>NZ_CP041695.1:0-4800000 GCF_007362295.1 Nocardia otitidiscaviarum
CCCGCGCCGGCCTGTCCCGCCCCGAGCGCCAGTCCCGCCACGGCGGCGAACAGTCCCGCGCCGAAGAGTGCGATCCGCATGAAATTTTCCTCCCGATAGTCCGAATATGCCCTGGTGCTCGAGATTACGCACCAGCAACTACACAGCGAATGAATGACGCGCCGTGTGCGTTGGACCACCCCACTACACCCTGTCGTCGACGCAGGATCGGGCGGCTGCGACACTGGAAGCCGTGAGTTCTTCTCCGCGTCTGAGCCAGGCATCGGTGCCGGTCTCCGCCCAACTCTTCACACGCGCCGCCGAGGTGATCCCGGGTGGCGTGAACTCGCCGGTGCGAGCCTTCAAGTCTGTCGGGGGGACACCCCGGTTCATCGCCTCGGCGCGCGGCTGCACGCTGACCGACGCCGACGGCAACGACTACGTGGATCTGGTGTGCTCGTGGGGGCCCATGATTCTCGGGCACGCGCACCCGGACGTGGTCGAGGCGGTGCGCCGCGCCGCCACCGGTGGCCTGTCGTTCGGCGCGCCCACCGAGGCCGAGATCGAACTGGCCGAGGCCATCGCGGCGCGGGTCGCCCCGGTGGAGCGGGTGCGGCTGGTGAACTCCGGCACCGAGGCGACCATGAGCGCGGTGCGGCTGGCGCGCGGATTCACCGGGCGCTCCAAGATCATCAAGTTCTCCGGCTGCTACCACGGACATGTGGACGCGCTGCTGGCCGACGCCGGGTCGGGCGTCGCCACGCTGGGCCTGCCCACCTCACCGGGCGTCACCGGGGCGCAGGCGGCCGACACCATCGTGCTGCCGTACAACGACCTGGAGGCCGTGGCCGCCGCCTTCGCCGCCCATCCGGGCGAGATCGCATGCGTCATCACCGAGGCCGCCGCGGGCAATATGGGCGCGGTCGCGCCGCTGCCCGGCTTCAATGCCGGACTGCGGCGGCTCACCACCGAGCACGGCGCGCTGCTCATCATGGACGAGGTGATGACCGGCTTCCGGGTGAGCCACTCCGGCTGGTACGGCATCGACGGCGTCGCGGGTGACCTCTACACCTTCGGCAAGGTGATGAGCGGCGGGCTGCCCGCCGCGGCGTTCGGCGGTCGCGCCGAGATCATGAACCACCTCGCACCGCTGGGCCCGGTGTACCAGGCGGGCACACTGTCCGGGAATCCGGTCGCGGTCGCCGCCGGTCTGGCCACGCTGCGTGCCGCCGACGAATCGGTGTACGCCACGCTGGACCAGAACGCGCAACGCCTCGGCGGACTGCTCACCGCGGCACTCACCGCCGCCGGTGTCGGTCATCAGGTGCAATTCGCGGGCAATATGGTGAGCGTGTTCTTCGCCGACACCCCGGTCACCGACTACGCCGCCGCCAAGGCCAGCGAAACCTGGCGCTTCCCGGCGTTCTTCCACGCGCTGCTCGACCACGGCGTGTACGCGCCGCCGAGCGCGTTCGAGGCGTGGTTCGTCTCCGCGGCGCTCGACGAGGACGCATTCGACCGTATCGCCGCCGCCCTGCCCGCAGCCGCCTCCGCCGCGGCCGCCGCCACCCCCGAAGGATCCGCGTGAGCTCCGACCATTCCGACACCGGTCTGCCGGCCCCCACCCCACAGCCCGTCTCCACCACCGACGCCGCCCGCCTGCTGAACTCCCTGCGCCAGGCGGAGAGTGACTCCGCAGCGGCCCGCCCGGCCGACGCGGACGATGAAATCACTTCGGGCACAGCCATACCCGCTGTCGACCAGGATTCCGACCCCATCGTGACGGTGGACCGCGCGGCCCCGGAAACCGCTGTGCGTACGGCTGATCCGGACGTGGCCACCGGGCCGTCGGCCCGTGTGCGCGCGGCCGACTCGGGTGCGACCGTGGCGCACGCCGTGGCTTCGGGCGCAGCCGCCGAACCTTCCGGCGTGGTGGCGGCGCACGGCGCGGGTGCGACCGTCCAACCCGGGGGCGCGTCGGACGATGGGCCCGCGGCGTCTCCGGCAGCCGAGGTGCGCGCGGCCCAACCCGTGTCAGACGATCCGATTGCCGTGGAGGCTCGGGGCATGTCGGGCGCGGATTCCGCACCCGAGGCCGCGGCGGATACCTCCGATTCTCGGGACGCCGCCTCCGAGACGGCGGCGTCCCGCCCGGACGTCGATGTCGACGTCAGCGCGGGTGCGGCCGCGGCGGGCACCGCGAACGACGAGATCTCCGTCGTCACCGGCGATCTCAACCTCCCCGGCGAGGTGGCCAGCGACGTCGAGACCATCGTGCACGTGCTGCGGCACGGCGAGGTGCACAACCCCAAGGGCATCCTGTACGGCCGCCTGTCCGGCTTCGGGCTCTCGGTGACGGGTCAGGCGCAGGCGCAGGCGGTGGCGCGTTCGCTGCGTGACCACGACATCGCGCTGGTGGTGGCCTCGCCGCTGCAGCGCGCGCAGGAGACCGCGGACCCCATCGCCACCCAGCACGGGCTGCTCATCCGCACCGACGACAATCTGATCGAGGCCGGGAACACCTTCGAGGGTCTGCGCGTCGCCGCCCGCGACGGCGCGCTGCGCAAGCCCCGGCACTGGCTGAAACTGCGCGACCCGTTCACCCCCTCCTGGGGCGAGCCGTACCTCCAGATCGCGCACCGCATGCTGGCCGCGGTCAACAAGGCCCGGGTCGAGGCGGCGGGCCGCGAGGCGGTGCTGGTCTCGCATCAGCTCCCGGTGTGGACGCTGCGCCGCTTCCTGCAGGGCCAGCGTCTGTGGCACGATCCGCGCCGCCGGCAGTGCTCGCTGGCGTCGCTCACCTCGCTGGTCTACCAGGGCGACACTCTCATCGACATCGTCTACTCCGAGCCCGCCGGGGCCACCGATCCGACGGTGACCGGGGCATGACCGAGCAGCGCCGAGAGCAGCAGGCCCCGCGTGCGAACGCGGGGCGACCATCCGTGCCGGGGGGTCACCGCGGGATCCGCGCCCTCCGCTCGGGCGGGCCGCTCCGGCGCACCGCGCCCCGGCGCGTTCTCTCGGTCCTGTTGGCGAGCGTATGCCTGGTCGCCGCGCTCGCGGGCTGTTCGACGGCGGGCAAGGACGCGGTGGCCCAGGGCGGCACCTTCGATTTCGTCTCACCGGGCGGCGAGACCGATATCTTCTACGACCCGCCGTCGAGCCGCGGCACCATCGGCACGCTGTCCGGGCCGGATCTCATGACCGAGGGCAAGACCACCGCGGTGAGCGATTTCCCCGACCAGGTCGTGGTGCTCAACATCTGGGGCCAGTGGTGCGGTCCGTGCCGCGCCGAGGCTCCCGCGCTGGAACAGGTCTACGAGGCCACCAGGGATTCCGGGGTCGCCTTCCTCGGCATCAATGTGCGCGACAACCAGAAGGACAAGGCGCGGGATTTCGTCACCGACTACAACGTCGGCTACCCATCGATCTACGACCCGTCCATGCGCACCCTGCTCGCGCTCGGCGGCAAATTCCCCACCAGCGTCATTCCCACCACGCTCATTCTGGATCGCCAGCATCGCGTCGCCGCGGTCTTCCTGCGGTCGCTGCTCGCCGAGGATCTCCAGCCGGTCGTCGAGCGCATCGCCGCCGAGGGCCGGTCGTGAACGTGACGGTACTGGCCGGGGTCGGCGAATCCTTCCAGCAGACAGCGTCTTCCGGGCCGCTGCTGTTGGCGCTGGGAGCGTGTGTGCTCGCGGGTCTGGTGTCGTTCGCCTCACCGTGCGTGGTGCCGCTGGTGCCCGGCTACCTGTCGTATCTCGCGGGTCTGGTCGGCGCGGAAGCGCCGCCGGTGACCGTCGAGTCGGCGAAACGGGAAGCGGCGCGGGGCGGTTCGACGGCACTGTCCGAGAAGACCGCGAAAAACCGTGCGCGCCTGCGGGTCGCGGGCGCGGCCGGGCTGTTCGTCGCCGGTTTCACGGTGGTGTTCGTGCTCGCCACGGCCACCGTGTTCGGTGCCATCCAGGTGCTGAACGTCAATCGTGAACTGCTGCAACGGGTCGGCGGCGTGGTCACCATCGTCATGGGTCTGGCCTTCATCGGCCTCATCCCGGCCCTGCAGAAGGACACCCGCATGGAGCCGCGCCGCCTCAGCGGCATCGTCGGCGCACCCCTGCTCGGCGCGGTGTTCGCCCTGGGGTGGACGCCGTGCCTGGGGCCGACCCTCTCCGGTGTCATGGCCGTCTCCGCGGGCACCGACGGCACCACCGCGGCGCGCGGGGTCGCCCTCATCGTGGCCTACTGCCTGGGGCTGGGCCTGCCCTTCGTGATTCTGGCGTTCGGCTCGGCGACCGCGCTGCGCGGTGTCGGCTGGCTGCGCCGCAATTCCCGCACCATTCAGGTGATCGGCGGGCTGCTGCTGGTGGCCGTCGGCATCGCCCTGGTGACCGGGGCCTGGGATCAGTTCGTCTCCTGGGTCCGCGACGCCTTCGTCTCGAATGTGACCCTCCCGATCTGATGACAGCGACCGAAACCCCCACCGCCCCCGCTCCTTCCGGCCCGCCGCGACAGTCGCTGCCGGGTCGCGTGCTGGCCGCCCTGCGCAATACCTGGCGCGGGCTCACCAGTATGCGCACCGCGCTCATGCTGCTGTTCCTGCTGGCGCTGGCCGCGATTCCGGGTGCGCTGCTGCCGCAGCGCAGCCTGAACGCGCAGAAGGTGGACCAGTACATCGCGGACCGCCCGACCCTGGGGCCGTGGATGGATCGGCTGGAACTGTTCGACGTCTTCGGCAGCTTCTGGTTCACGGCCGTCTACGTGCTGCTGTTCGTCTCGCTGGTGGGCTGCATCCTGCCGCGCTGCTGGGATCACTATCGGGCGTTGCGCACCGAGCCGGTCAAGGTGCCGCGCAATCTGTCCCGGCTGCCGTATCACCACGAGGGCGGCGAGACCGCCACGCCGGAGGAGGTCGTCGAGCGCGCCCGCCGGGAACTGCGCGGCTGGCGCACGGTGATCCGCCCCGGCACCCGCGAGGGCGAGATCACGGTCTCGGCGGAGAAGGGCTACACCCGCGAGTTCGGCAATCTCGTCTTCCATCTCGCGCTGGTGGCGCTGCTGGCGGCCATAGCCATCGGCAAGCTGTTCGGCTACGAGGGCAATGTCATCGTCATCGCCAACAACGGTCCCGGGTTCTGCACCACCTCTCCGGCGGTGTTCGACTCCTTCCGGGCGGGCAATGTCAACGACGGCACCGGTCTGACGCCGCTGTGCGTGCGGGTGCAGAACTTCAAGGCCGACTATCTGCCCAACGGGCAGGCGGAGATGTTCACCTCTGATATCTCGTATCAGGCGGGCGCGGATCTGAGTTCGAACACCTGGCGTGACACCACGCTGAAGGTGAACCATCCGCTGCGGGTGGCCGGTGACCGGATCTATCTGCAGGGGCACGGGTTCGCGCCGAAGTTCACGGTCACCTTCCCGGACGGCCAGACCCGCACCGAGGCAATCCAGTGGCGGCCGGACGATGCGACGACCTTCCTGTCCAGCGGTGTGCTGCGGATCGACCCGCCCGGCGGCATGTATCCCGACGAGGCGGAGCGACGCAAGAACCAGATCGCCATCCAGGGTCTGTTCGCGCCCACCGGCCTGCTGCACGGCACGCTGCTCACCTCGAGCTATCCGGCCATGACCAATCCGATGGTGGCGGTGGACATCTATCGCGGCGAGACCGGTCTGGACACCGGTCGCGCCCAGTCGCTGTTCACCCTGGATCCGGAGATGATCAAGCAGGGGCGGCTGAACAAGGAGCAGCGGGTCAATCTGTCGCCGGGTGAGTCGGCGACGCTCGCCGACGGCACCACGGTGACCTTCGACGGCGCGGAAGAGTTCGTGAACCTGCAGGTCTCGCACGATCCGGCGCAGGGGTGGGTGCTGGGCAGCTCCATCGTCATGATGGCGGGTCTGCTGGTGTCGCTGCTGGTGAAGCGCCGCCGGATCTGGCTGCGGGTGTACCCCGACGCGACCGCCGATGACAAACGACGTACCGTAGTAGAAATGGGCGGACTTGCCCGCACCGACCAGGCGGGTTGGGGCGGCGAATTCGACCGCCTACGCACACGGCTGCTGGACCACAGCACGGGAGAATGACTATGCCGATCGACGAAACCCTCGCCGGATACAGCAATCTCGCCTTCAAATCGGCGTTCGTGGTCTACCTGCTGGTGCTGGCGATGCTGATCGTGCAGTACGCCTCGGCCCGCAAGAAGCTGACCGCCGAACGGGAACTGGTCACGGTCGGCGGTTCCGGCTCCGGTGACGTGCCCGCGGCGAACGTGCCCGGCAAGCTCGCCGAGAAGCCCGCTCCCACGCTGGCCGAACGGTTCGGCAATATGGCCTTCGCGGTGCTGTTCGTGGCGATCGGCCTGCACCTGGCCTCGATCGTGCTGCGCGGTTTCGCGGTGCATCGCTTCCCGCTCGGCAATATGTACGAGTTCATCACCATGGCCTGCGCCGCCGCCATGGTGACGGGTCTGGTCTTCATGTCCGACCGGCGTTTCCGCGCCATGTGGGTGTTCCTGATCGTCCCCGTCCTGATCCTCATGTACCTGGCGGGCAACGTCCTCTACGCCGAAGCGGCCCCCGTGGTCCCGGCGCTGAAGTCCTTCTGGCTGCCCATCCACGTCACGATCGTGAGCATCGGCTCCGGCATCTTCCTGCTCTCCGGCGTCGCCAGCCTGCTGTTCCTCTTCCGCATGCGCCAGCCCGACGGCCAGGAATCCGACAACCTCCTCGGCACCCTGGCCCGCCGCCTCCCCGACGCCCGCACCCTCGACCGCCTCGCCTACAAAACCACCATCGTCGCCTTCCCCCTCTTCGGCACCGGCGTCATCCTCGGCGCCATCTGGGCCGAAGCCGCCTGGGGCCGCTTCTGGGGCTGGGACCCCAAGGAAACCGTCTCCTTCATCACCTGGGTCGTCTACGCCGCCTACCTCCACGCCCGCGCCACCTCCGGCTGGCGCGACACCAAGGCCGCCTGGATCAACATCGCCGGCTTCACCGCCATGCTGTTCAACTTGTTCATCATCAACATCGTGGTGAGCGGGCTGCACAGCTACGCGGGGCTCAATTAGCCCGGCTGCCTGCGAATTCTGACCAACGCAGGTGCTGGTGGTGCACCGTTTCAGTCCCAGTAGTTGAACAGCGCCTCGCCGACGGTCTGCGGTTTCCAGTGCCGGATGTCGTGTCGGTCGAGTTCGGGCCAAGCTGCTGCGTCGAAGGGCTGGGCGAGTTCGGCTGATGTGAGGATTTCGAACCCTGATTGCTCGGCCAGGGCAGCGACCAGGTCTGGGGACCCGATGAAGGTCAGTGGTCCAGACTCGGTCGCCGCATCGTCGATCACTCGGGGTTCGGCGACCGCGAGCACCGCCGAATCGCGCAACGCAACGACCGCGACCTGATGGTCGTGGTAGGCGATAACTGCCTGGTGGAAGTTCGGGGTCACGCTCTCAGTCAGACGGAACTCGCTCACCGTGCCACCGGTGCGGCGCGCAGCTTCGTAGCATGCGCGACGGAAGGTCCGGAGCTCGGTCACGACGTCGAACTTATCCCGGTTCCCTCGTGATCATGCGCGAACGCATCGCCACTGTTGGGGCGGCCACGCGCCAGCCGACACCGACGGTCAAGACCATGGCACCGTGATGCTGGGCCTCGCAGTCGGCGCACTGCTTCACTGTTCGTGTGGCGGCAGCTGCACCTGCCGGTGGCGCACCGCGTCCTCGATCCCGAGTTGTTCGGCGAAAGCGGCCAAGCCGGTGGTCAGGGCGGCTGTACCGGATGCCCCCAGTTGTCGCACCAGGACCGATTGCCATTTCGCGCGCGCCTCGCGTGCAGCCGTGATGCAGGCGGTGCCGCGGCCGGTGAGAGCTATTCGTCGAACCCGGTGGTCCGCGGGGTCGCTGGTGCGGCTGACATAGCCGAGTTTCTCGAGTTCGACCACGAGCTTCGATGCTCCCTGCTGGGTCATGCCCAGCAGGGAGGCGAGCTCACCGACGGTGGGGTTGCGGTCGATCAGGTGCTGGAAAATGTATCCGTGTGCCGGGCGGATATCGGTGAAACCCATGTCGTGGACCTGCTGGGTCACCCGCGCACGGACCGCCTCGCCAGTCAGCATGGCGAGGGTCGGGATATCCAGTTCTGCGAGTTCCAGGTCGCTCATATAAACAATCTTAGTTGAGCAACTAGAGGTGAACAACTATGGTTGTTGAATATGATCGACTTCGAACTCAAGGCTCGTGAACTGCTGAAAGCGTTGGAGAGTGGGGTCGCGGGTGAACATCTGCGCCCGTTCTTTCACCACGACGCGGTCCAAGTCGAACACCCCAGCCGGGTAGCGCCGACCGGCCGGACCCGAGCCTTGGACGCCATGCTCGAGGCTTCTGTCGTCGGCGCCCGCATGCTCGAATCGCAGCGCTACGACATTCGCAGCGTGACTGCCGCGGACCGCCGTGTCGCTCTGCAACTTCGATGGTCCGGGGTACTGGCGCAACAGCTGGGTGACCTTCGGGCAGGCGACGCCCTGCATGCGGACGTGGCAATGTTCCTCACCTACGACGATACGGGCCGGGTGCTGCGGCAGGAGAGCTACGACTGCTATCCCGCTTGATCGAGCCGGAATCCAGGTTCGCCTCACGCCGTGTCCGGGCCCGCGAATCGCTGGTAGAGGGCATTGAAGAAGTGGTCTACCGGGTTGCCGTAGGGCGGTAGGCCCAGGAACCGTCCTCGAACCGGGTGGCGATCTCGGATGGCGGCCAAGCGCCTGGACGGACTTCCTCGAGCAGGACGCGCAGGAGCGTCGTGTAGTCGGGGGCGCACAGGAAGTGGCGCTCCTCGCCGCGGCCGAAGTTGATGATCTGGCCTGGGTTCCGGCGGTGTCGGGAAATCGCGGAAAATTCCGCGTCATGGATGTCGAGAACGGTCGAATGGCTTCGTCCCAGGGGTAGGAGTGCCCGAAGGGGGCCTCGATGACCGAGGAGTCCACGATGCGAACGAACGAGATCACCGCGATTCTCGAGCGACCGATCAGCCAGGAGTTGCTGGCTCGTGACCTGCTGCGGATGGCCTATGTCGCCAAGGACGGGACACCGCGCAATATCCCGATCGCGTTCACCTGGAACGGTTCGGAGATCGTCGTCTGCACGACGAAGAACGCGCCGAAGCTGCCGTCACTGCGGCACAACCCGGAGGTGGCGTTGACGATCGATACCGAGGTGCATCCGCCGAAGATTCTGTTGATTCGCGGGCGAGCGGAGCTGGAGGTGGTGGATGGCATTCCGGAGGAGTATCTGCGGATGAACGGCAGCTATGAGATGACCGCGGAGCAGCGCGTCGAATGGGAGGCGGAGGTGCGGTCGCTCTACGACGGCATGGTGCGGATCGTCATCACCCCGACATGGGTCAAACTCATCGACTTCGACACCACCCTGCCCAGCGCGGTCGAGGAACTGATTCGGCAGCGCGCCGAACGTCAGGGCGCCTGAGACCGAACATCGCGGCCAGAATGGGCCGCAGCGAACGAGGGGAGAAGATCATGGCCAAATACCTGCTGCTCAAGCACTACCGAGGTGCGCCCGCACCGGTCAACGACGTGCCGATGGACCGGTGGACGCCCGAGGAGGTGACCGCCCATATGCGGTACATGGAGGATTTCGCCGCACGGCTCGAGTCCACCGGCGAGTTCGTCGACAGTCAGGCGCTGTCGCCGCAGGGCACCTTCGTCCGCTCCGACGGGGAGGGGCGGCCACCGGTCACCGACGGTCCGTTCGCGGAGACCAAGGACCTGATCGCCGGGTGGATGATCATCGACGTGGACAGCTACGAGCGGGCGCTCGAACTGGCCGCGGAACTGTCCGCCGCTCCGGGCGCGGGCGGCGAACCGGTCCAGGAATGGCTGGAGGTGCGACCCTTCTTCACCGAAATGCCCACGGTGACAGAGTGAACGAAGCACTGCTGCGCGACCTCGTGCCCGCGGTGATCGGCGTCCTCGTCCGTCGCGGAGCCGATTTCGCCGCGGCCGAGGACGCGGTGCAGGAGGCGCTGATCCGGGCACTGGAGACGTGGCGGGACGACCCACCGCGCGACGCCAAGGCGTGGCTCATCACCGCCGCATGGAACAAGTTCGTCGATGCCACCCGTGCCGAAACAGCCCGTCGGGGAAGAGAACTCGCCGTGGAGGTCGAACCCCCGTCGGGCCCGGTGCCCGCCGCGGACGACACGCTGTGGCTGTATTTCCTGTGCGCGCACCCCAACCTGTCACCGGGATCGGCCGTCGCCCTGACCCTGCGCGCCGTCGGCGGCCTGACCACGCGGCAGATCGCGGCGGCCTACCTCGTCCCCGAATCCACCATGGCGCAACGGATCAGCCGCGCGAAGCGACGCATAGCGGGCCTGCCGCTGGACCGTCCCGGCGACCTCCCGACGGTGTTGCGGGTGCTCTACCTCGTCTTCAACGAGGGCTACAGCGGCGATATCGACCTGGCGGCCGAGGCCATCCGCCTCACCCGCCAACTCGCCGCCACCACCGATGAACCCGAGGTCGCGGGTCTGCTCGCACTGATGCTGCTGCACCACGCCCGCCGCCCGTCCCGCACCGGCCCGGACGGACGCCTGGTGCCCCTCACCCGCCAGGACCGATCCCGTTGGGACACCGGCCTCATCGCGGAAGGCGTGACGATCCTGCAAGCCGCACTGGCCCGCGAACGGCTGGGCGAATACCAGGCCCAAGCCGCGATCGCCGCCCTGCATGCGGACGCCCCCAGCGCCTCCGAAACGGACTGGGTGCAAATCGTGGAGTGGTACGACGAACTGCTGCTGCTCACCGACAGTCCAGTAGTCCGGTTGAACCGCGCGGTGGCGGTCGGCGAAGCCGACGGCCCCCGAACCGGACTCGCCGCCCTGGCCGACCTCGACCCGAACCTCCCCCGCCACACCGCCGCCCGCGCCTACCTCCACGAACGCGCGGGCGACCTCGACCAAGCCGCCACCCTCTACGCCGAAGCGGCCCGCCTCGCCACCACCTTGCCCGAGCGCGACCACCTCACCCGCGAGGCGGCACGGGTACGACAATCACCGCGGTCGTGAGATCCGCTGCCGCAGCACAATGTCAGGAGCGACATGACCGGAATATCCCGCAGAATGCTGGCATGGCTGGCGATCGCCGCCATCGCAGCGGGCTGCGCCAGTTCGACCGAGAGTAGTGACGAACGACCGCTCGGCGGACACGATAGCCCCGTGAAAAGAGAACTGCCCGAAGGGGAAACGCTACTGCTGCGGACCGATTTCAGCGACGACGACGCCTGGCGCGCGACTCTCGACGCGGTCAACCGCTCCTATGACCTCGACGAACTCGACCTCATGTACGGGCTGACGGTCGTCGACGATCCGGCGTTTCGAGCGGTGACGACGGCGGACCTCGAAGACCTGCTCGGCTCGCAGTACTATCTCTTCATCGTCGACGAACGAACGATTCGCGACCCGGAACGTCCGCTGCTCGCGGTCGACAACAGCGACCACGGCGACTCCGGCACGGAGTTGCCGACCTTCCGCATCCTGCCGCGCGAAATCGCCTCGGTGGAGGTCAACCTGTCGCTCGGAAACATGGACTTCGAAGAATTCGCCGCCGCCACCGACCCGGACGGCGTGTTCCGCGGCCACCCCCGCTGACGGACGTGCCCCGGCGCGCCAGCGGAGACGGCCCATCGCTGAGGGGGAACTGGTGGCGGACGCTACTCGGGCGATGCCGCCACGGATTCCCCCTGATCACCTGACCAACCCGTGGGAGCGGGTGTTCAACTCGGTCGGCTAGGGTGCGGCCCTCTGAACAGGGATGGAGTACATGAAGAAGTGGCGTGACCTGGACCGTGCTACGCGGAAGGCGTTGCTGCGGGGCGAACCTGCCGCCGATCCTGAGGTCGATCGGGTGGCGAGGGCTTATGCGGAGAAGGCTCTGAGCCGGAGCACTGTTCGAAGGTTCTGGATCACTTTTCCGTTCGGCGTGGTTCTGGGCGCATCGCTGGGGTACGGCGCAATCGCTACGGATCTCCCGATTTCGCTATGGTTTCTCGTGATCGCGGTGGCCGGAATCGGGTACGTCGTGATCGCGGTCCGTCGCCAGCTCGCGCAGGTTCGAATCTTGAATGTCAGCAATGGAGCACCGCGTGAATCGGTGGCACCGGGTCTGCCCGAGCGGTTGGAAGTCGGGATGCCGACCGGCGGTGTCGTGCGGACGCTCTTGCCGCACTTCGGTATCGCCGCGATCTTGCTGGTTCCCGGCTTGGTGCTCTCCATGCCGGTTCTGATCGGGATCGCCTTGATCCCGATGGGATTGGTCCTGGCGTATGCGGGGTACCTGCTGAGTTGGTCGCTGCCGGACCACCCACAATTCGTTCTCGATGCCGACGGCGTGCATACGCCGAGGTACGGCTTGCGCGTGAGATGGGATGCCATCCGCGAGCTGAGGTTGCTCCCGCTAGGGGCATCGTCCGGCGACACGCGGCGAGTTCTTGCTTTCGTGCTCCATGACAATCGGGCCTATCTGGACCACATTCCGCGATGGGCGGCCTTTCTCGCCAGTATGAACACGAAGACGTACTTGTCCCCGATGATCACCATGGACGGTTTGGTCGACAAGCCGATCGAGCAGATCGCCGCGACGGCGGCCGCACTGTCTGGCCTGCCGGTGTCGAGCGTCGCCACGAATTCCCCCTGATCGCACCTCCACTTCACCTGGGATGCGGTAGTGCGCGCGTGAGGAGGGTGTGGATGTGGTCGGGGTCGGCGTCGTGGTCGTCGAGGAGGATGGATGTGCACAGGCCGTCGGTCAGGGCTACGAAGGATTCGATGACGGTGGGGTCGTCGGTTCGGGTTCGGGCCAGCTCGGCGACGCCTTCGCGCCAGCGGCGTGCCACCGAGCGGAGGGCGGGGCGGCGGGCCGCCAGGGTGGAGAGTTCGCGTTCGGCGAGGGCGCGTTCGCGGCCGGGGCCCGCGGATTCGGCGATGATGCGGGCCAGGCCGTCGAGGGGGTCGTCCGCGGTGGTGACGAGTTCGCGGATGCGGTGGGTGTAGGCGTCGGTCACGCTGGTCAGTGCCGCGACGAGCAGGTCGTCCAGGGTGGCGAAGTAGTAGAGGGTGAGGCTGGTGGTGATGCCCGCCTCCTTGGCGACGGTGCGGTGGGTCACCCCGGCCGCACCGTCGCGATTGACGACGGTCAGCGTCGCCTCGATGATCTGGGCACGGCGGCGTTCACCGCGTATCTTGCGGCCGTCGACCGTATCCGGCTGGGGCACCGCTCTCCTCTCACCGCTCATCGTCGCTGTTGCGAGGCTATCGGTTCCGGCGCGGGCTCGGCCGCGCCGATCGGCCGGATGTGGCGCAGGGTCCGGTAGCAGATGAGCGATGCGAACGCGATCGCCGTTCCGGCGGCGACCGCGGTGACCCCGAGTCCACTGGTGAATGCCTCGCGCGCCTGCTGGAGAGCCCCGGCGGGCAACTGATCCGCCACGGTGTCGGCACCCGCGAGACTGTCGGCATACAGTTCGGCGGTATGCGGGGGCAACCCCGCGGGGGTCTCGGTCGCGGTCCGATAGACGGCCGTGGTGAGACTGCCCAGCAGCGCCACTCCGGCCGCGATGCCGAGTTCCTGGACGGTCTCCGAGAGTGCCGCGGCCGAACCGGATTCGCTCGGCGGCGCCGCCCCCACGACGATGTCGGTACCCAGTGCCGCGATGACACCGAGTCCGAGATAGACGAACGCGAATCCGAGGACCACGGCCGCCTTTCCGTCGGTTCCGGTGCGAGCCAGGAGTCCGTAGCCGATCAGCGATAGCGCCAGCGTGGCGGCCATGACCACCCCCGGCGACACGCGTCGCGCCAGTAGCGGCGCGCCGATTCCGCCGATCAGCATGGCCAGCGCGGGCGGCCCCATCCACAGCCCGGCCATCGCCGGGGAGAGCCCCGCGACGAATTGCAGGTACTGCGTGACCAGGTACATCACCCCACCGAAGCCGATGAGACCGACGAACAGGACGGCCAGGGCGGCGGCGAAGGATCGACTGCCGAAAAGCCTGATATCGAGCAGTGGTTCGGGCAGGCGCAGCTGCCGCCGCACGAAGGCGACCGCCGCGGCGGCCCCGAGCACGGCGGTGGCCCCTGCCCGGAGGTCGATGCCATGTGCCGCAGCATGTTTGATCGCGTAGATGATCGGCAGCAGGGCGGCCAGCGACAGTGCGACGCTCCACAGGTCGAGTCGTCCGGTCGCGGAACGGAATTCGGGCAGCAGCGCCGGTGCGGTGGCCAACACCACCGCACTGACCGGCACTGCGAGCAGAAACACCGCACCCCACCAGAAGTGCGCGACGAGGACGCCGCCCACCACCGGTCCCGCGGCCATGCCGAGCGCGAACATGGTGGCCCACACGCCGATCGCCATCGCCCGCTGCCCGGCATCGGTGAACATGGTGCTGATCAGGGACAGGGTGGACGGCATGAGGGTCGCACCGGCCACGCCGAGCAGGGAACGCGCCGCGATCAGCCACAGGGCGCTGGGTGCGAAGGCCGCGAGCACCGACGCCGCGGCGAACGCGGTCATGCCGATCATCAGCAGCCGGCGGCGGCCGATGCGGTCGCCCAGCGTGCCCATGGTGATCAGGAAGCCCGCGATGAGGAAACCGTAGGCATCCATGATCCAGAGTGTCTCGGTCGCGGTCGGTCGCAGATCCGCGGACAGGCTGGGAACGACGAGGTAGAGCGCCGTCACGTCGAGCCCGAGCAGTGCGGTCGGCAGCGCCAGCACCGCCAGTCCGCTCCACTGCCGCCATCCGGCGGGTGCCGGTGATTCCGTACTCATGCGCACTCCCGACGTAGTTGAACTAACGTACTATTTGTACCATCGTTCAACTTTGATGGCGAGCAGTGCCGCCGTCGATGAGTGCGATCGAGGTCAGGACGCCGCGCGCAGCCGTTCCAGGCCGTCGAGGATGAGGTCCAGGCCGAATTCGAATTCGGTCTGGTCGTCGCACCAGCCGAGGCCGGGTTCGGTGTGGTCGTGGCTGGTGGCGGTGACCATGCCGGCGATATTGGGGAAGCGGTCGGCCATGGCCTGCAGGGTGGCGGTGGCTTCGTCGTCGGTTTGGTCGGTGGGGGGTTCGAAGAGTTCCTGGGTGAAGCCGAGGGCGCGGCTGCCGAGGGCGTGCATGGCGTGGTGGGTGAGGTCGTAGGAGAAGCCGCCGGTGCGCAGGATGCCGACCAGGGCGTCGAAGTAGTCGATCACCGAGAGCGTCATCATCGAGCGGGTGCTGATCACACCGGGGGCCCAGGGGTGGCGGAGCAGGATCTGGCGGGCGGTCAGGATGCGTTCGCGCAGAACGGGTTTCCAGTCAGCGGGCGATTCGGCCACCAGGTGGGCGACCGCCTTGTTGATGGTGGTCAGCACCACCTCGACCATGCCGTCGAGCAGTTCGGCCTTGTTCGCCACGTGGTAGTAGAGCGACATCGCCTCGACGCTGAGGTCGGTGGCGACATTGCGCATGGTGACCGCCTCCACGCCGTCACGGTCGGCGCGGGCGACGGCGGCGTGCAGTATCTGGTCCCGGCTCAGCCGGGGTCGTTGATCGGTGGCCATAACGATTCTCAATTTACCGTACGCGGTAAGGCTGCCCACTCTTGACAGCCTTACGTTGTAATGCCAGCCTTACGTCATAAGACTTACAACGTAAGAGAGAGTGGATGTGACCATGTGGATCTGGATCGCCATAGCGGCGGGCACCCCGGTGGGGCTGGGCCTGCTCTGGATGCTGTTCGTGCTGGTGGCGCTGCGCTCGGGCTACCGGCCCGCGGTCGCGGCCGTCCGCCGCTTCAACCGCCGCGTGACGAACCCGCGCGTGCTGCGGACCGCGGGGGAGCCGGGCGCGTCCGCCGCGCTGATCCGGCACACCGGCCGCAAGAGCGGCAAGCCCTATCGGACGCCGATCGGCATCATCGAGGCCGGTGACGACTTCCTCGTCTCACTGCCCTACGGCACCAGCCCGGACTGGCTGGCGAACCTGCGCGCGGCCGGAACCGCCGAGGTGGTGCACGAGGGCGACACCTACCGGGTCACCGAACCCGAATTGGTCCCGGCCGCCTCGGTCGCGCGGTTCCAGTCGAAGTCCGAACGGGTGCTGCTGCGGGTCTTCGGCGTGGACGAAGTGCTGCGCCTGCGCCGCTCGCTCCTCGCGTCCTGACTCCGCCGACCTGAGATAGAAGGGAAAACCCATGGCCCAGTACGCCATTCACGCCGTAGGACTGCGTAAGCAGTTCGGCGACACGGTCGCCGTCGACGGCGTGGACCTGACCGTCCCCGAGGGCGGGATCTACGGATTCCTCGGCCCCAACGGTGCGGGCAAGACCACCACCATCCGCATGCTCGCGACGCTGGTCCGGCCCACCGCGGGACAGGCCACCGTCTTCGGCTACGACCTGGTGGCCAATACCGACGAGGTGCGCGCCCGAATCAGCCTCACCGGCCAATACGCCTCGGTGGACGAGGATCTCACCGGGATGGAGAACCTGGTCATGATGGGCAGGCTGCTCGGCCACGGCCGCCGCGCCGCCGCCGATCGGGCCCGAGAACTGTTGTCCGCCTTCGGACTCGAGGCCGCGGCCGACCGACAGGCCAAGCGCTATTCCGGCGGTATGCGCCGCCGCCTGGATATCGCCGCGAGCATCGTGGTCACCCCGGCCCTGCTGTTCCTCGACGAACCCACCACCGGACTCGACCCGCGCAGCCGCAGCCGGGTGTGGGACGTGGTGCGAGCCCTGACCGACAACGGCACAACGGTTTTGCTGACCACCCAGTACCTCGAGGAGGCGGATCGGCTGGCCGACCGGCTCGCGGTCATCGACCACGGCCGCATCATCGCCGAGGGCACGACCGCGCAGCTGAAGGAATCGGTCGGTGCGGGTGCGGTGCGGGTGCGGCTGCGGGATCCGGACCGCCGCGCGGATGCCGAACGGCTGCTGGAGCGGGTGCTCGCGGTGCCGGTGCACCGCGAGGAGGATCCGGCGGCCCTGTCGGCCCGGCTCACCGATACCGAACGGGCCGGTGCGGCCCTGAGCGAACTCGCCCGCGTCGGCATCGAGGTCGGTGATTTCGGCGTCGGACAGAGCAGCCTCGACGAAGTGTTCTTCGCCCTGACCGGTCAGAACACCAAAACCGAAGCCCCCGAGGAGATCCCGGCATGACCGCCGCCACAGCCGCACCGGCTTCCGCCACCGATCCGCTGCGCGCGGCGCTGTCGTCCGGGCAGCGTCCAGCCCGCCCCGGCCCCCTGTCCACCGCCCTGGCCTTCGCGTGGCGAGCGGTGCTGCGCATCAAGCATGTGCCGGATCAGCTCGCCGATGTGACCGTATTCCCGCTGATGATGCTGTTCATGTTCACCTACCTGTTCGGTGGGGCGCTGGCCGGATCGGTGCGGGAGTACCTGCAGTCGGTGCTGCCCGGCCTGCTGGTCATGACGGTCATCATGAGCACCCAGTCGACGGCGGTCGCCCTCAACGGCGATATCGGCAAGGGCGTGTTCGACCGGTTCCGATCGCTGCCGATCTGGCAGCCCGCCCCGCTGGTGGGCGCGCTGCTGGCGGATCTGACCCGGTACGCCATGGCGGCCACCGTGATCGTGAGCGTCGGCGTGCTGCTGGGCTTCCGGCCGGACGCGGGGCTGCCCGGCCTGCTGGCCGGGATGGGGCTGGTGCTGCTGTTCGCCTGGTGCCTGTCCTGGGTGTGGACGAGTCTGGCGCTGCTGGCCCGTACCCCGGAGTCGGTGATGTTCCTGGCCATCCTGGTGACGTTCCCGATGAGCTTCGTCAGCAACATCTTCGTCGACCCCGCCACCCTGCCCGGTTGGCTGGAGGCGTTCGTCGCGGTCAACCCGGTTTCGCAGCTGGTCACCGCCGTGCGCGGGCTGATGCACGGCCAGTCGGCCGGTACCGAGATCGGCTGGGTATTTCTCACCTGCGCCGTGCTGGTCGCCGTATTCGGTCCGGTGACCATGCGGCTTTACCGGCGCGAGCGCTGACCGTCGGTCGGGGCGTCGCGCAGATCACGAAAAAATCCCCGCGGATGAAGATCATCCGCGGGGATTTCCCATTCATGGTGTCGGCGTCGGAGGGAGGCGGGCCGACTCTTGCTGTTCCGGGAGTGTCAGTGCTCCGCGGAACCGGGTTCGCCGTCCCGATGCTGACGGGACAGGCGCCAGAGAAATTCCGGATCGTCGTCGGGACCGATCACACGGTTGCGTGGCCTGGATGTCGGGCCGGTGCCGGTTGATCGCTGAGGGCCGAAAGCCTTCCAGCACAGCACCGCGACGGCCACCACCGCAATGAGTGCCAACAGGTACGTCACGTCGCTCACCTCCTGCCAACGAGGGTAATCCGTGTGCGTACCCGCGGCACCGTGGAACGGGAAACGATCTAGCCGCGAGTCGCCTCGGTGGTGAGCGACCTCAGGAGTTGCATGACTTCTGCTTCGCGGAACCGGCGATGTCCGCCCGGAGTCCGCAGCGAGCCGAGCCGACCGGCGTGGGCCCAGCGGGTAACGGTCTTCGGATCTACGTGGAACAGGGCAGCCACCTGACCAGGGGTGAGCAGTGTGTCCTGGCCGTTGACGGAACCCAATACGCGGCTCGCCGCGGTGAACGCAGTCATTCGCAAACCTTTCCGTATCGACAGATCCCTCATCAGTAGCGACATCGTTGCACTGTCACCCCCGGGTGTTCGAACGGTCTCAGTTTGGTAAAGGGGAAGTAATAGACAAAACGGATATCCGTACTGTGTTCGCTGTCACGAATTACGGCTTTGTAGCGAATATCCAGCGACCGTTGCTCCGAGGGTGCGACGAATGCCGGAATGCCCGTCGCATACTCTGGTGCCCGTGAGTGACGCTTCCCGACCCGACGGTGCGGGCCGCCGCCTGGCACGCAATCTTGCCCTCTACACGCTGGCGCGGCTGGCCCTGGTCGTCGCGCTCACCGCGGCCATCATCGGAGCGGCGCAGCTGGTGGGCGTGGACGTCCCGCTCATCGTGGCCGCGCTGTTCGCGCTGCTCATCGCCATGCCCCTGTCCATGACGCTGCTCAAGGGGCTGCGCACCAAGGTGAACCAGGACATCGCCGTCGTCGACGCCAAGCGCCGTAGGGACCGTGAGCAGCTGCGCTCGCGCCTGCGGGGTGAGGACGCGTGAAGCGCTGCGAGCGCAGTACCCCGCGCGACTGGGTCGACAATGCGGTGCGGCTGATCGACGCCGACACCCAGCGCAGTGCCGACACCCATCTGCTGCGCTACCCGCTGCCCGCCGACTGGGGTGTGCAGCTGTATCTCAAGGACGAATCCACCCACATCACCGGCAGTCTCAAACATCGGCTGGCGAGATCGCTGTTCCTGTACGCGATCTGCAACGGCTGGGTCACCGAGGGCACCACGGTGGTGGAGGCGTCCAGCGGTTCGACCGCGATCAGTGAGGCGTACTTCGCCCAGTTGCTGGGCCTGGACTTCGTGGCCGTGGTGCCCGCCAAGACCTCCCGGGAGAAGGTCGCGCTCATCGAGGCGCAGGGCGGCCGCTGCCATTTCGTCGAGCGTGCGCCGGACATCTATACGGAGGCGGCGCGGCTGGCGGCCGAATGCGGCGGCCACTACATGGACCAGTTCACCCACGCCGAACGGGCCACGGACTGGCGCGGTAACAACAACATCGCCGAATCCATCTTCCAGCAGCTGGAATTGGAGACGCATCCGGTGCCGGAGTGGATCGTGGTGGGGGCGGGCACCGGCGGCACCAGTGCCACCATCGGCCGCTATATCCGGTATCGGCGGCACGCCACCCGGTTGGCGGTGGTCGATCCGGAGAATTCGGCCTTCTACGGTGGCTACGAGATGGCCGACGCGGGCTATCAGACCGGAATGCCCTCGCGGATCGAGGGGATCGGGCGGCCGCGGGTGGAGCCGTCGTTCATCGGTCAGGTGGTGGACACCATGATCGAGGTGCCCGATGCCGCGTCCATCGCGGCGGCGCGTTTCGCCAGCCGAGCTCTGGGGCGTCGGGTGGGCGGGTCCACCGGCACCAATCTGTGGGGTGCGTTCGCCCTGATCGCGGAGATGATGGCGCAGGGGCGCGCGGGCAGTGTGGTGACCCTGCTGTGTGATGGCGGAGACCGTTATGCCGGAACCTATTTCAATGACGAATGGGTTGCCGGGCAGGGTCTGAGCCTGGCCGAACCGGAGGCCGTGCTCACCAAATTCCTGGCCACCGGCCAGTGGTCTGCCTAGTTTCCGCACGGCACAGCGGTTTCCGTGCTATGTGATGCGTCGTTCGGCCGTTCTGGCCAAGCGCATTTCTGATAGCTGTAAGTTTGCGGAATTGCCTGCGTCGTCGGTGATATCGCGTCATCCGATCGGCGGGGCCGTGTCCCGGCGTCTCATTTTTCGTTAACACCCGTTGACGTTTCAGACCTTTCGAGCGCTATCGGATGCATGTCCGCATGGACTCTCGAAGGGGTCTCGACCCCGTCCGTGTCAATTTTTGTTGACGCCTGGCGAGTGTCAATGTAAATTGACATACATGAGTGAGGCAACGACCCTGGCGGCCGCCGCCGGGAGCCCCGACCCACAGGTCGGACTCCGCGCGGTGCTGGCACTGCGTCGGCTGCTCGAGCGGCTCGAAGCCATCCAGGTGGCCAATGCCCGGCGACAGGGCTGGTCCTGGCAGGCGATCGCGGACGCGCTCGAAGTGAGCCGACAGGCGGTCCACCAGAAGTACAACCGGAGAGGCGGGATCCGCTGATGTTCGAACGATTCGACAAGGCAGCCAGATTCGCGGTGGTGGGGGCGCAGGAGGAGGCGCGGGAACTGCGCGCGCCGAGCATCGGGCCCGAACACCTGCTACTGGGGCTGCTCGACTGCCCCGACCAGGCGCTGCGGGACATGCTCGGCGAGGCCGGGCTCACCGTATCCGGGGTGCGAGAAGCGCTGGCGCGCAAGCGGGGTGGGGAACCCCTCGGCGCGGAGGACGCCGCCGCGTTGAAATCCATCGGCATCGACCTGGACGCGGTGCGGGAGAGTCTGGAAGCCAGCTTCGGCGAGGACGCCCTCGAGCGCGCCGAGCCGCCGGAACAACAGCGGCGGGGACTGTTCGGCCGCGGGAAGGGCACCTTCGGCCACCTCCCCTTCGCCCGGGAAGCCAAGAAGGCGCTCGAACTCTCGCTGCGGGAGGCGCTCGCGCGCAAGGACAACCGCATCGAGGCCGGGCACGTCCTGCTCGGCATCCTGCGTGATCCGACCCCGACGGTGCGCGACCTCGTCGGCGGAGACGCGGCGGTGACGCGGCTGCGCGGGACGACCCACACGCTGCTCGATCGCGCGGCGTGACCGGACGGCCGGGCATTTCGGGCCTACGATCGCTGCATGACGCTCCTGCTCCGCCTGATCATCACCGGTGTGGCCATCTGGCTGGCCGCCGAATGGGTGTCCGGCATCGACATCATCGCCCCCGAGGACACCACCTCCAGCAAGCTGCTGGTGCTCGCGGTGGTCACCGTGGTCTTCACGATCGTGAACGCCTTCGTGAAGCCGATCGTGAAGCTGCTGTCGCTACCGCTGGTGATCCTGACGCTGGGTCTGTTCCTGCTGGTGATCAATGCCCTGATGCTGTGGCTGACCTCGTGGCTCACGGGGTACACCGACTACCAGCTGCATGTCGAGGGATTCTGGGCGGCGGTGCTCGGCGGCATCATCATCACGCTGGTGAACTGGGTGCTCGGCATCCTGGTGCCGGACCGGGACTGAGCCGTCCGAGTACGAGACGAACGCCCCGGCCGTGGCCGGGGCGTTGTCGTCGCGAAGGGACTGACGCGCCGCCTCAGGCGACGGTGAGCGCGATCGCCGTGAGCAGGGACCAGGCCAGCAGGGCGAGGCCGGTGTCGCGCAGCGCGGGAATCAGACCGGGTCCACCCTGCCCGGAGCGCACCGGAGCATTGGCGCGGACGGCCAGCGGGAGGGCGAGCAGCCCCGCCAGCGCGAAGGGGGTGCGGGCCACCAGGGCCAGACTGGCCAGGAAGGGCACCGCCATCAGCACGATATGCAGTGTGCGGGTGCGGGTGTCGCCGAGCCGGACGGCCAGGGTGAGCTTGCCGGAGACCGTGTCGGTGGGAATATCGCGCAGATTGTTGGTGACCAGCACCGCACTGGAGAACGCGCCCACCGCGACGGCGCCGACCAGGCCCGCCCAGTCGACCCGCTCGGCCTGCACGAACTGGGTGCCCAGCACCGCCACCAAACCGAAGAACACGAAGACCGCGATCTCACCGAAACCGCTGTAGCCGTAGGGGTTCCGGCCCCCGGTGTAGAACCAGGCGCCCGCCAGGCAGGCCGCGCCCACCAGGATCAGCCACCAGGCGGTGGTCGCCACCAGCACCAGACCGATCACCGCGCCCAGCGCCAGACAGGCGATGGCGGCATTGCGCACCGCCGCCGCACTCGCCAGCTTCGAACCGACCAGCCGCAGCGGGCCCACCCGCTCGTCGTCGGTGCCCCGAATGCCGTCGGAGTAGTCGTTGGCGTAGTTCACCCCGATGATGAGCGACAGCGAAAGCAGCAGGCACAGTACCGCTTTCCACCACACCGCCCCGCCGATCGAGGCCGCGGCCCCCGTGCCCACCAGGACCGGCGCGATCGCATTCGGAAGCGTGCGCGGCCGAGCGCCCTCGATCCACTGTCCAGCTGTTGCCATGATCGGCAGCCTAATGCGCGGTGCGGGGGCGGCGCATCGGGAGGATCCGCACCGCGCGGTCGGTTCGCTGTGTTGACGGGGACGAACGTCGTCGCCGGGTGCGGGCGCGGCGCCTCGCCCCGGGCCCCGCCGGGGTGCCGGTTCAGGATTCGGCGGCAGCCTTGAGCCGGGCGAGCCCCTTCTCGAAGTCCTTGCCGATCAGCTTGTCCATGAGCTTGCCGAGCATGGTCATCATGCGGGTGCGCTGACCGGTCATCCGCCAGATGACCTCGGTGCCGCCGTCGACCGGCCGCAACTCGAAGATGGCCTGGTTGGTGGCCTTCCACGGCTTCTCGAACTCCAAGCGGAGTTCGACCCGGTCGGCGGTGCTCGCGGTGATCTCCATCGCGCCCTGCCCGGCCTTCCGATTGCCCTTCCAGTCGTATCTCGCGCCCGGGCCGCGATCGGCGCCGGAATAGACACGCTCCAGATCGGGGTCCAGATCCTCCCAGGGCGACCACTGCTGCCACTGGTGCAGATCGTCGATGAGCGCGAGTATCCGTGACGGTTCGGCCGCGATCACGGTCTGCCGCGCGAGTTCGAAATCGGCCATGAAGATCAGCGTAAGCGGTGCGGGTCGCGCAACCGCGCGAATCCGACACGTCCGCGCGGCTCACCCGGGATCGGCGACGGCCGTCGCAGGCCGCTTCGCGTACGCGGCCGACAGCAGTGCGCCGATGCCGGCACCGGCGGCGTTCATGAGCACATCGTCCACCGACGAGAACCGACCGAGCCGGAACGCGTACTGCGCGAACTCCAACGATGCCGAGAGGACCGCGCCGAGTGCCACCATGGTCCACACGTTCGCCAGGCGCGGCACCCGCAGCGGCAGAAAGAAGCCCAGCGGCAGGAACACGATCAGGTTCGGGACGATCTGCACGACCGCCCGGGTCGGCGTATCGCTCAGCGTCTGCACCAGATCCCGCAGTGGCACCAGCAGTACCGCCGCCTTCCCGTCGACGGGGGTGAGGATCATCCAGATCCAGGGCAGCGTGCCCAGCGCGATCGCGGCCTCGGACACCGTATGCCGCAACGCCTCCGCGCGCGGGCTGCCCCGGCGCAGTCGCCAGCGGAGCAGCACCGCCGCTCCGGCAACAGTGATCGGCACCGCGATCGCCCACGCCACCAGAACATGTCCCCACTGCACCCAGACATCCCGCATCACCGGGACGCTACGGGTGCGATGTGGTCAATGTGTGGAGTCGGCGAGGAGATGTTCGCGCAGTTTCACCCGGTCCGGCTTGCCCGGACCGCGCAGCGGCAGATCGTCGAGTACCGCCAGTTCCCGCGGCGCGGCGATGGCGTCCAACTCCTTCATCACGTGCTCGCGCAGTTCGTCCAGGGTGGGCGGGGTCGCGCCGACCGCAGGGACGACGGCCACCGCCACCCGCTGACCCAGCCGCTCGTCGGGCAGGCCGAGCACCACGCATTCGCCGACCGCCGGATGCGTGGCCAGCACCGCCTCCACGACCTGCGGGATCACCAGCAGGCCGCCGGTCATGATGGCCTCGTCCAGGCGGCCGGAAATGGTCAGCACGCCGTTCTCGTAGGTGCCCGCGTCCTCGGTGCGGAACCAGCCGGGTTCGGCGAAGGCCGGGTGGTCCGGCAGCCCGCGATAGCCGTTGGCCAGGGTGGTGCCGCCCAACATGACGCGCCCGTCCTCGATGCGGATCTCGGTTCCGTCGAGCGGGACACCCTCGTAGACGCAGCCGCCGCAGGTCTCGCTCATCCCGTAGGTGCGCACCACGTTGATGCCCGCCGCCCGCGCCCGCTCCAGCACCGGCGCGGGCGTGGCCGCACCGCCCACCAGGACGGCGTCGAACCGGGCCAGCGCCTCGGTGCCCACGGGTTCGTCGAGGGCCTTGATGAGCTGCGTGGGCACCAGCGAGGTGTAGCGGCG
Source organism: Nocardia otitidiscaviarum (assembly GCF_007362295.1). Lineage (NCBI taxonomy): Bacteria > Bacillati > Actinomycetota > Actinomycetes > Mycobacteriales > Nocardiaceae > Nocardia > Nocardia otitidiscaviarum. Next base: position 24,669 of record NZ_CP041695.1, read on the forward strand.
CGGCCCCCGCATGCCCGCCACCGCACTCGCCAAACCCTCGGGGAGAAAGCCGTCGGAGACGTCCAGCACGACCGGTTCGGTTCCGGCGAGAATGCTGCGCAGCAGCACCTGGATACCGGCGATGTGATGGGTGGGCAGCGCCAGCAGCCACTGTCCGGCCCCGCCCAGCCGCTCGTGGGTGGCCTCGCCGCTGGCGCGCAGCGCGGCCGCGGACAGCATGGCCCCCTTGGGGATTCCGGTGGTGCCGGAGGTGGTGACGACCAGCGCCACATCGTCCTCGATGGGTTCGCCGGGGCGCAGGGCACTGCTGAGCCGGTGCGCCTCACGGCGGTCGGCGGTGGGTATGGGAAGCCACGCCGGGCCACTGCCCTCCAGGGCCTCCCGCAGATGCGGCAGTACTTCTCCCACCGCGGCGCCGGTGGGCATGGGGAGGGTCCGCAGGGTGCTGCTCACGTTCGCGATCGTGTCATGTCTCGGGGTGGACGCGCGACTGCGGGTCCGCGTCCGTGGTCGATGGTGGTCGTCGGTCAATCGGACGTCGGTGTCGCCAGCGGCCATCCGCCCGCTGCCAGCCGGGAGGCCACCCGAGCGATATCGTCCTCGCCCGGTTGCTCCTTGGCAACTCGGGCGATGGCGTCGGCGATCTCGTCCTGGTCGATCTCGTCGGTAGCCCGGCGTTCGCGCACCAGTTCCTCGACCACGATGCGCACCTCGTAGTCGGTGAGCCGCCGGTGCAGCACGGCGAGCAGGGCCACGTAGTCGTCCTGCGGGACCCCTTGCGGGTACCCGGCTTTGAGCCAGTCGAGCACCTTGCGCAGGATCGAACCGGACTGGCGCAGCGATGTGCGCGCGGCCTCCAGCAGATCGGTGTGTTCCGGCCGTGCGGTGTGTTCCGCGGGCCGGGATTCCGGCGGCTGGTCGGGCTGTTCGGGGGAGTTCACGGGCTGTACCTCTCTTCGCGGCGGCGTCACGCGCCGAACAGGTGGATGCCGAGCCGCGAGGCCAGAAAGCCCTTGGCGATGAACAGCACACCGACCACCACCGCGATGAGCACGATGGCGAAGCAGAGGCTGGCGACGGCCTGCGAGACCGCCCGGGAACCACCGTCGGCGCCATCGTCGACCCGGGCCTGGAAGCGGATGCCGAAGGCGAAGACGGCGGGCAGTCCGGCGCCGAAGATGACGGCGGCCAGCGTGACCTGGCCGAGGTCGGTGAGATTCGACAGCAAGGTGTGCATTCGCGACTCCTACCCGGTTCGGTTGGCGGTGGTCTCGGACTGCGCCGGACCGGATTCGGCGGTCGGGCCGGGGGTGGCGGCATTCGGCCGACCGGCCCCTTCGCCGATCCCCGGCCGGGGGTCCTGCGGTGTGGCGGTGTGCCGTGGTGTGGCGGCGCTCTGTGGCGCGCTGGTGCCATGCGGCGCCGTGGTGCCATGCGGCGCCGTGGTGTCGTGCGGCGCGGTGGTGTCGTGTGGCGCGGTGGTGTCTGGTGGTGCGGCGGTGCCCTGCCACTCGTCGTTGACATTGTGCGAGCCGACGGCCGTGCGCCGCGAACGCAGCCAGATGTAGGCGGCCGTGGCGATGAGCAGTCCGAAGACCACCAGCGTGCCCGCGGTGTCGCCGATGCCGTGCAGGATCGCCCAGCACACCGCGCCGACGATGCCCGCCATGGGCAGCGTCAGCACCCAGGCGACCACCATGCGGCCCAGCACCGTCCAGCGCACCTCGGCTCCGGGCCGTCCCAGCCCGGAACCCAGGATGGAGCCGGTCACCGTCTGCGTGGTGGACAGCGGCAGGCCGAAGTGGGCGGAGGTGAGGATGATCGCGCCGCTGGTGGCCTCGGCCGCGAAGCCCTGCGGCGGCGCGATGTCCACCAGGCCCTTGCCGAGGGTGCGGATGATCCGCCAGCCGCCCAGGCAGGTGCCGGCGGCGATGGCGATCGCGCAGGAGGTGATCACCCACAGCGGCAGCGGGTCGCCGGCGGTGGCGGAGCCGTGCGCGATGAGGGCCAGGAAGATGATGCCCATGGTCTTCTGCGCGTCGTTGGTGCCGTGCGCCAGCGAGACCAGGGAGGCCGAACCGATCTGGCCCCAGCGGAATCCGCGTTCCACGGTGTTCGTATTGCTGCCGCGCGTGATCCGGTAGACCAGCCAGGAGGCGAGGCAGGCGACCAGCGCGGCCACCACGGGGGCCAGCAGGGCCGGGATGATGATCTTGAACAGCACGCCCTTGTCACCGGCCGCCCACACCACGCCGTTCCAGCCCAGCGCGGCGACGGTCGCGCCGATGAGCCCGCCGAACAGCGCGTGCGAGGAACTCGACGGCAGTCCGAGCAGCCAGGTGAACAGATTCCACAGGATGCCGCCGACCAGCCCGGCGAACACGATGTCGAGCAGTGCTCGCCCGCTCACCTCGTCCAGGCGCACGATGCCGTCGGTGACGGTCGCCGCGACCGCGACGGACAGGAACGCGCCGATGAGGTTGAGTGCACCGGAGAGGAGTACGGCCCGGCGCGGGGGCAGCGCACCGGTGGCGATCGAGGTGGCCATCGCGTTCGCGGTGTCGTGGAATCCGTTGGTGAAATCGAATGCCAGCGCGGTGCACACCACGATCAGCAGAACGAGCAGTTCGGCAGACACGCCCCCAGTTTGCGGCACGCCGTTAACGTGCCGTTAACCGCCACCCCGCACCGAGTCGCAGCGGGCGGCATGTTATGCGCCATCGGCTGCGCTGCCCGAACGGCCGGAATGCGGTGCCCGGCCGGAATGCACTGCTCGCCGGGAACGCAGTGCTCGGCCGGAATGCGGTGCTCGGCGGGTCAGTGCTCGGCGGGCGGCCGGGAATCCCGGCGTAGCGGGTGCTCGGCGGGCACCTCCACCAGCACGATCGGCACCCCGTCCGGATCGCGCACCCACATCTCGATCAGCCCCCACGGCTCCCGCCGCGGCGCGCGGTCGATCGGCACCCCGCGCGCGGCGAGTTCGGCCGCGGCGTCCTCGGCGTCGCGCACCTGCAACCAGATCGCGCCCGAGAACCCCCGCGGCGCATCCTCGGCCCGCCCGTGCCCGGCCACCTCGATGAGCGACTGCCCCGCGAACAGCACCGTCCCACCCGGATATTCGCGCGCGACCGCCAACCCGAGACCGTCGCGATAGAACGCGAGGGTGGTCGCGTAGTCGGCCGGGCGCAGAATCACCCGGCTACTGAGCACGTCCATGCCCGAACCTCCTTGTTCGAATCGGTCGCGACCGCGCCCGGACGGCGGCGGCCAACCTGCACCGCCAGGTCTTCACGACCTCTGCGTACCCGGTGCGTACCCTCGGCGACAAATAGCCTGCTGACCTGGGAACTCAGAAGTACCAGGGATACGGTTTCCAGTCCGGCTTTCGCTTCTCCAGGAACGCGTCGCGGCCCTCCACGGCCTCATCGGTCATGTAGGCCAGGCGGGTCGCCTCCCCGGCGAACAGCTGCTGGCCGACCAGTCCGTCGTCGGTCAGGTTGAACGCGTACTTGAGCATGCGGATGGCCTGTGGTGACTTGCCGAGGATGTCGGCGGTCCACTCCAGGGCGACGTTCTCCAGCTCGTCGTGGTCGACCACGGCGTTCACCGCACCCATGTGGTGCATCTCCTCGGCGGTGTAGGGGCGGCCGAGGAAGAAGATCTCGCGGGCGAACTTCTGCCCGACCATCTTGGCGAGGTAGGCGCTGCCGTAGCCGCCGTCGAAGCTGCCCACATCGGCGTCGGTCTGCTTGAACCGGGCGTGTTCGCGGGAGGCCAGGGTGAGATCGCAGGTGACGTGCAGGGAGTGTCCGCCGCCCGCGGCCCAGCCGTTGACCAGGGCGATGACGACCTTGGGCATCATCCGGATGAGCCGCTGCACCTCGAGGATGTGCAGGCGTCCGGCCCGGGCGGCATCGACTGTGTCGGCGGTCTCGCCGCTGGCGTACTGGTAGCCGCTGCGGCCGCGGATGCGCTGGTCGCCGCCGGAGCAGAAGGCCCAGCCGCCGTCCTTGGCGCTGGGTCCGTTGCCGGTGAGCAGTACCGCGCCGACATCGGAGGTCATCCGGGCGTGGTCGAGCGTGCGGTAGAGCTCGTCGACGGTGTGCGGCCGGAAGGCATTGCGCACCTCGGGCCGATCGAACGCGATGCGCACGGTGCCCTGGTCGATATGCCGGTGATACGTGATGTCGGTGAGGTTCTCGAACCCGGGGACGGGCCGCCACAGCGTCGGATTGAAGGTCACGCGCTCGAACATAGTCGGCGATCGGACCCCCTTCGGCCGCTCCCGGGTGTGAGCTGCGGCGCGGCTCTCCACTTGACGGTGTAAAAACACCCGCTACCGTGCTGGTATGAGCGAACGTCCGAAACCTGTTATCGACGCCAGCGCGGTGGACCATGATCGGTACGAGCGGCACGGCGGATTTCCCAAGATCGTCGAGGCGCATCCCGGACCGGAATTCGGATCGTTCGTGGCGGCCATGCGCACCCTGCAGGACCTCGCCGTCTCGGTCGACGCTCCGGACGAGGTGTACGGGCGGGCGCTGCGGCAGGCGCACGAGCTCATCGAGCTGCTCGAGCCCTACCGCGCACCGGAGTTGGCGAGTCCGGCCGGGCGCGCCACCGCGCTGCCGGGGCGCGGGAGTTTGCTGATGCCGCCCTGGCGGGTGGTCGAGGCGGGGCCGGACGGGGTGCGCAGTCAAGGGGAGTTTCGGCGATATCACGTGGGCGGCAACAGCGCGGTGCACGGCGGCGTGCTGCCGTTGCTGTTCGATGACTTGTTCGGCACGCTCGTGCACTATGCGGGTCGACCGATCAGTAGGACAGCTTTCCTGCATGTGAACTACCGGAAGATCACCCCCGTCGAAACGCCATTGACCGTGGTAGGGACCGTGGATCGGGTCGAGGGACGCAAAACCTTCGTCAGCGCACGGCTATTGGATGAATCTGAAACGCTGCTGGCCGATTGTGAAGGGCTTATGGTGCAGTTGCTGCCTTGGCAGCCGTAGCGCGTCGGCATCGTGTGTGCGCGGGCACCGGTGCGTATAGTTGCGTGCGCTCGTTCATCGCAAACCTATCCGGAGGAACCTGAAAGTGGTTGCAGCACTGTCTGAATCCCTGCTCGACGACACCAAGCGCGCGGCCTTCCTGGCCGATGCCCAGTCGGTTCTCGACGCGGAGGTGTCGGATAAGGGCGGCGCGTCGGGTCTGGCTGTCAAGGGCGGCTACGCCGCGGTGAAGAAGGTCAGCCCCACCATCGTCGGTGACGCGCTGTCGTCTTTCGCGCCCAAGTTCGTCGAGAAGCTCGAGCCGTACTGGACCGAGTACAAGGCCGGCGGGGCAGGCTCTTTCGCCGATCTGCTGGTCGCCAAGCAGGACGAGGTTGCCGAAGCGCTGCTGGCCGTCACCGATGAGCGCGCCGCGGCGTCGTCGCGTCCGGCCCTGACCAAGGTCTACAACTCGATGCGGTCGTCGGCGAAGAAGCATGTCGCCGAGGCCCTTCCGCGGGTCGGCGATCTGGTGCAGCGGCACGCTGGCTGATTGAAACTGGTCGGTTCGCGGCCCCGGGTGGGCCGCGAAACCGCCGTGTGACACCGGCTGAAATCAGCCCTGGGACTTGCCGACTCGCCAGTATCCGGTGAAGGTGATGTCCGTTTTCGGGATGCCGTGCTCGACCAGATGGCGGCGCACTCCCGACACCAATGTCTGTTCACCCGCCGCCCAGGCGTACACGCCGCGGGTCGGGATATCCGCCGCGCGCACCGCCGCCGCGGCCGCCGCACCCACCTCGTCGTGCGCGTCGGCGCGCACCAGCCAGTGCACGTCCACCCCCGCCGGTTCGTCGAGCCGCTGCACGTCGTCGGCGTGCGGGACCTCGATGAACGCGACGCCCCGCAGATCGCGCGAGGCCGACCGCAGCACCCCGGCGATGGCGGGCAGCGCGCTCTCGTCGCCGAGCAGCAGAACGGATTCGGTGTGCTCGGGCGGCTGGAAGGTGATGCCCTCGTCGAGCAGCCCCACCTTGCCGCCGGGGGTGGCATTGTTCGCCCAGGCCGAGGCCGGGCTGTCGTCGCCGTGCGAGACGAAGTCCACATCCATTTCGGCGGTGGAGCCGAATTCGCCCGACCCGGCCGGTCGGTAGTCGCGCACGGTGTAGTTGCGGATCAGCGGACGGGTGTCCCTGCCCATCATGAGGTACTGCGCGTACCAGCCCAGGGTGCTGGTGGAGGTGGGTAGGCGCAGCGCTCCGTCCCTGCCCGGCAGGAACAACCGGAACCATTGATCGAAGCCCATGGGTTCGAAATCGCCCAGGCCCGTGCCGCCCAGGGTGACGCGGACGAAATTCGGGCTGATCCGCTTGCTCGCGAGCACTTCCGCGCTGATGAAGTCCCGGTGCTCGGGCTTGAGAAACTTGGTGCGCTTCGCCATGGCATCAAGTTAGCAAAGCCTAACTAAACCGAGGGGTGTGAGCGGGGCGACGCAGCGGGCGGAGCCACTGTCTGGGAGGCTGAGGGGCGTGAACCCTTCGACAGCACAGGCACAGGTCGTCGTCGACGAGCTGGCGCGCGGGGGCGTGCGGGACGTGGTGCTGTGCCCCGGCTCGCGAAACGCGCCGCTGGCCTTCGCCCTCCAGGCCGCCGACGCCGCGGGTCGGCTGCGGCTGCACATGCGCATCGACGAGCGCACCGCCGGCTTTCTGGCCATCGGGCTCGCGGTGGCCAGCGGCCGGCCGGTGCCGGTGGTCATGACCTCGGGCACCGCTGTCGCCAACCTCGGCCCCGCCGTGCTCGAGGCCAACTACGCGCGGGTGCCGCTCATCGTGCTCAGCGCCAACCGGCCCTACGAGATGCTCGGCACCGGGGCCAATCAGACCGTCGAACAGTTCGGGCTGTTCGGCAGCCAGGTGCGCGCCGCCATCAGCCTCGGGCTCGCCGAAGTGGAAGCCGATCCCGAATACAGCCGCCAGAACAGCGTGTGGCGTTCGGCCGTGTGCCGGGTGCTGGCCGCCGCCCGCGGCACCCGCTCCGGCAATGCCGGGCCGGTGCACTTCGACATTCCCCTGCGCGAACCGCTGGTGCCCGATGCCCGCGAGGGCGATCCGCTGCCGGCTGGCCGGGACAGCGGACGGCCCTGGACCGCAACGCAATACGCCACCCTGGACGTACCCCTCGACATCGACCTGTCGCCCGATACGGTCGTCATCTCCGGGCACGGCGCGGGGCACCGGCCGGAACTGGCCGCGCTGCCGACCGTCGCCGAACCCACCGCGCCCATGCACGGGCCGCCGCTGCACCCGCTGGCGCTGTCGCTGCTGCGGCCCAAGCAGGCCATCATCACCGGCCGCCCCACCCTGCACCGCCAGGTGTCGCGGGTGCTGGCCGACCCCGAGGTGACCGTGTACGCGCTCACCACCGGCCCGCGCTGGCCCGATGTGTCCGGCAATGTGGTGGGCACCGGCACCCGCGCGGTCACCTACGGCGCGCCCACCGCCGCCTGGCTGGACGGCTGCCGGGAGCTGGACGAGCGAGCGCGCGCGGTGATCCGCGCGGAACTGGCCGCGCATCCCAAGCCGACCGGACTGCATGTGGCGGCCGCGGTCATGGACGCCCTGCACGACGGGGATCAGCTGCTGCTCGGCGCGTCCAATCCGGTGCGCGACGCGGCGCTGGTATCGCATCCCCGCCCCGGCATCCGGGTGCTGTCCAATCGCGGCGTGGCCGGTATCGACGGCACCGTATCGGCGGCCGTCGGCGCGGCACTCTCGCACGAGGGGCGCACCCTGGCCCTCATCGGCGATCTGACCTTCCTGCACGACGCCTCCGGACTGCTCATCGGTCCGGGCGAGCCGCGGCCCAAGGACCTCACCATCGTGGTCGCCAATGACGACGGCGGCGGCATCTTCGAACTGCTGGAACAGGGCGACCCGCAGTACGCGGGCGTCTTCGAACGGGTCTTCGGCACCCCGCACGGCATGGACCTGGCCGCGCTGTGCGCCGCCTACCGGGTCCCGCACCGGCAGGTGGACCTGTCCGAACTGGCCGTGGAGCTGACCCGGCACGCCCACGGCATCCGGGTGCTCGAGGTCGCCACCGAACGCTCCAGCCTGCGGGAACTGCACGCCACCGTGCGCGCGGGCATCGCGGACTGAACCGCGTCGGTGCCCGCCGCGCGCGTGGACGGCGCGGCCGACGCGGGCCGGGCCGCTCTCCTGAACGCGAAGCGGCGGCGAACCCATCGGGGAGGTTCGCCGCCGCGTCCTTCGGGTCAGTACTCGCTGTCGGAGTCCGTGTCCTCGTAATCGTCGTCCAGGGGCACCGGAATGGACTGCTCGATCACGTCCGCCTCGTTCGCCTCCCAGGTGCGCTCGGGCTCCGGCGGCGTCTCGGTGTCGGCGTCGAAATCGTCCGCGGGGTAGCCGCCGTCGTCGTACGCCGGAACGGTCTGCTCGACGAAGTCGGCCTCCGGTACATCCTTCATGGCGTCGGTGATTCGATCTGTCATCAGGTGCTCCTCTCCAGCTGAGTCGACGGCCTGACCGTGGGCCGGGCATCCGGCGCGCACCGCCACCCGGCACTGTCGAGGATGCGCCCGATAGGCCGAGCTGGCAACCACCACGCGCGCACCGCCCGGTACCCGGGATGCCCGCCCTGCCTCGGATTATGCGCTCGTGCGCCTATTCGCCCGGCAGCGATCCGTTCTCGGCCGGATGCTCCACCAGCGCCACCACCCGGTTGGACAGGAAACGCGCGGTGCGCACCGGGGTGCCGGTGCGCGTGATCTCGCTGACCTCCACCACCCCGCGCGCGATCCGTGTTTCGACGCGCCGCCCGGCCCGGGTCGCGCGCACCTCGTAATTGCGGTAGCCGTCGCCGGTATCGACGACGATCTCCACTCGATCACCCTTCATCTACCAATTCTCCGCGCCGCCACGCGTTTTCGCTGCTAACGAGTCGGTTTCGGAGTGGCCGTGCACGCACATCCGCACGATCGGGCACGGGGCACCGATGAGTCTCGACGCGCCGAACAGTCCCTATGGGTGAGCGGACCGCCCGCCGTGGGCGTCCGATGCGTTCGGGAGGACCGATGGCTATGTCTGATACCGACAACAAGGCCGCATTCGATATGAAATCCGCCGCCGCGACCATGGCGGCGGTCGTCACCGCGATCACCGATGACCAGCTCGAGACCGCCACCCCCAGCGGCGGTATGCCGGTGCGGCAGCTGCTCGCCCATGTCGCCGGGCTCACGGAGGCCTTCCGCGCGGCCGCCACCAAGGAGTCGATCGGCCACTCGGTGTCCCCCACGGAGATGGAGCCCGAACTGCCCGACGATTGGCGCACCCGGATTCCCGCCCGGCTCGAGGCGCTGGTCGCCGCCTGGCGGGTGCCGTCGGCGTGGGAGGGGGACACCGAGGCGGGTGGGGTGCTGCTGCCCGCTCCCGAAATGGCGACGGTGGCCCTCAACGAACTGGTCATCCACGCCTGGGATCTGGCCCGCGCCACCGGCCAGCCCTACCACCCCGACAACGACGACGTCACCCTCCTGGCGGACTGGTTGCGCGCCACCCCCGAGGAGGGCACCCCCGGCCTCTTCGGCCCCGTCGTCCCGGTCCCCGACACCGCCCCCACTCTCGACCGCCTCATCGGCCTCACCGGCCGCGACCCGGCGTGGTCCCACTCTTGAAGCACGTCCACGCACGTCGTGACGCGACCCTCCGGAGTCTTGGTCGCTCCGGAGGTGACATGGCGTGGCTCCATCCTCGACGGAGCCGTGGCACCCCCCGACGACTGTCGCGGCCGAGCGGGTCGGCGTGACCGGTGCGTTGGTTCCGGCCCGGCCCTCGCGGTTGCGGCGTTCGTCGATGCGGTGGCCGGGTCGAGATGAGTGGGTGTCGCGATCGGGCGCTACCTGCCCGCGGGCCTGGTGCCGACGCGGTGGAGCCCGGGCAGGGCTGCGTATCGCTAAGCCGGCGTGACGAATACGCCCGCGCGGGCGGCGGCGGTCGCGGCGTCGGCGGCGGCGACGGCGGCGCTGTCGTCGATGGGGTCGCCGCTGGCGAGCAGGCGGTAGTAGAGGGGGGCGGAGACGGCGGAGAGGAGGGCGCGGGGGTCGGTGCCGACGGGGATCTCGCCGCGGGCGATGGCCGCGGTCACGCAGGGGGCCCATTCGGTCAGGCGGGTGTCGTAGAAGCGGCGCAATGCCGCGGCGGCGGCGGGGTCGCAGGTGGCGGCGGCGATGACGGCGGTGAAGAGGCGGCTCTGGCGGGGGTCGGTCAGGGTGGTGGCGACCAGACGGGCATTGGCCAGCAGGTCGCCCGCGAGGGTGCCGGTATCCGCATGGGGGAGTGAGGTTTCGGCCATGTCGACCAGGAGGTCGGCGATGAGGCCGGTGGGGGTGCGCCAGCGGCGGTAGACGGTGGTCTTGCCGACATCGGCGCGGGCGGCCACCTCGGTGAGGTCCAGGGCGGCGAATCCTTGTTCGGCGAGCAGGTCTCCGGCGGCGCGCAGGACCGCTTCGCGGACGCGGGCGGTGCGTCCACCTGGGCGGATAGAGCCGGGGACGGTGGTGTCCGGATTCATAACGGTCCTCCAGTTCCATTTGTGTCCACGGCAGTGTATCGTCGGGATTGTTAATGAAACTGTGGTTCCGTTAGGAGTGGGCAATGGAGTACCGTCGACTGGGCGCATCGGGCTTGCTGGTTCCGGCACTGAGCTTCGGCGCGGGTACCTTCGGTGGGCGCGGCGAACTGTTCTCCGCCTGGGGCGACACCGACGCGGCGCAGGCGCGCAGGCTGGTGGACATCAGCCTGGAAGCGGGCGTCACCATGTTCGACACCGCCGACGTGTATTCGGACGGAGCCTCGGAAGAAGTACTGGGCGAGGCGATTCGAGGGCGGCGCGACCGAGTGCTGCTGTCCACCAAGGCCGCACTGCCCACCGGTCCGGGACCCTACGACGCGGGCGCGGGCCGCTCCCGGCTCATCGGCGCGGTCGAGGGCTCGCTGCGACGGCTCGGTGTCGACCACATCGACCTGTTCCAGCTGCACGCCTTCGACGCCGGGACACCGGTGACCGAAACCCTCGCCGCACTGGACGATCTGGTGCGCGCGGGCAAGATCCGCTACGTGGGTGCATCCAACTTCGCGGGCTGGCAGCTCATGAAATCGCTGGCGGCGGCGGACCGGCACGGCTTCCCGCGCTATGTGGCGCACCAGGTGTACTACTCGCTGGTCGGCCGTGACTACGAGTGGGAACTCATGCCGCTGGCACAGGACGAGGGCGTCGGCGCGGTGGTCTGGAGCCCACTGGGCTGGGGTCGCCTCACCGGGAAGATCCGTCGCGGACAACCGCTTCCGGCGGGCAGCCGCCTGCACCGCACCGCGGAGGCCGGGCCGCCGGTGCGCGGCGAACTGCTCTACGACGTGGTCGACGTACTCGACGAGATCGCCGCCGACACGGGGCGCACCGTCCCGCAGATCGCCCTCAACTGGCTGCTCTCACGGCCCACCGTGTCCACGGTGATCGTGGGCGCGCGCAACGAGGAGCAGTTGCGCCAGAACCTCGGCGCGGTCGGCTGGCAGCTCGACGCCGACCAGCTCGCTCGCCTGGACAAGGCCAGCGCCACCACACCGCCCTACCCGTACTACCCCTACTACCGACTCCCGGACTTCACCCGCCTCAACCCGCCGCGGGTCTGAGCGGTCTCGGTGGCCGGGCTGGTCAGGGCGCCGAATACAGCCCCTGCGCCAGCACCGGCCACGAGGTCTTCAGATCGTCCTGCCAGTACCCCCAGGAGTGGGTGCCGCTGTCGCGGTAGACGAAGGTCGCCGGAATTCCCAACTCGTGCAACCGGTTCTGCAGATTGCGGTTGAACATGTCGACATTCGCCTCGATGAACGCGCCGATGGCGACCGTCTTCGGCGTCTCGATCGGCGGTTCCTCCCGGAACGGTCCGCCGGGGATGTCGTAGATCCCCGGAATGCCGTTGCCGGTCGAGACGAAGATATTGGTGCCGCGCAAACCCTCGGCGTGAATGGTCGGATCGTTGAGCTCCCAGAGCGGATTATCCGGTGCGCCCCACATATTCTCGACATCGCCGCCGCCCCACACCTCCACGGTCAGCCGCACCGCCTCCCGGGCGATCGGATCGCTGGTCTGGGTGATGCCGCTGTACACGGCGACACTGCGGAACATGCCGGGGTTCTCACGCACCAGATTCAGCACCGCCACACCCGCCATCGACAGGCCCGCGATGGCGTTCACGCCATTGGTGTTCAGGGCGGCGTCGATGAGCGGCGGCAGTTCCTCGCTCAGGTAGGTGTCCCACTTGTTCAGGCCCAGCACCGGATCGCGCCGCAGCCAGTCGGTGTAGAAGGCGAAACCGTTGGCCATGATCTGCACGACATTGATGTTCTTGTCGGACAGGAACTCCAGCGCGTCCGTGCGCAATTTCCAGGTGGCGGTGTCGATTCCGCCGCCCGCGCCGCTGAGCAGGTACAGGGTGGGACGCGGCTCGGAGGTGTCGGCCGGGCGCAGCACGTCCACCGGGATGGTCATATCCATTGCGGCGGAACGCACCTGGAGGCGGATATTGCGCTCGTCCTGCACCTCGATGCTCTCGACGTAGGATCCGTCCGGTGATCTCAGGTCGGGCACCGCGACGCCGGGAGCCCCGGTTACCGGTTCGGCGGCGGCCGCCTGTGCGCCGATCATGATCGATACGGCGGCAAGCAGCACCGCCAGAGCCCGTCGTCCCATGCCCGCCCTATCGCAAGATCAACAGGCGGGGTTACGCCGCGTGACTCAGTACACGTCGCGCACGTAGCGCTTCTCGGCGATGAGCTGCTTCTTGAAGGCCAGGGCGCCGTCCTCGTCCAGCTTGCCGTGAATGCGGGCGATCTTCAGCAGGGTCTCGTCCACGTCCTTGGCCATGCGTGCCGCATCGCCGCAGACGTAGAAGTGGCCGCCCTCGCGCAGCCACGCCCACAGCTCGGCGCCGTGCTCGATCATGCGGTGCTGGACGTAGATCCGCTCCCGCTGATCCCGGGAGAAGGCCAGATCCAGCCGGGTCAGGAAGCCGGAGCGGAACATGTCCTCGAGTTCGGTGCGGTAGTAGAAGTTGTCCCGGGCGTACTGGTCGCCGAAGAACAGCCAGTTGCGGCCGCGGCAGCCGAGGGCGCGACGCTCCTGCAGGAAGCCGCGGAAGGGGGCGATGCCGGTGCCGGGGCCGACCATGATCATGGGGGCGTTCGGGTCCAGCGGCGGGCGGAAGTGCGGGGCGCGCTGCAGGAAGATCGGCACCGGGGCGTCCGCGCGGTCGGACAGGAAGGTGGACGACACCCCGCCGCGCCGGGACGCCGAACCGATGGCCTCGGGGTCGCCATAGCGCACCACGCCCACCGTCAACTGCACCTCGTGCGGGCTGACCAGGGGACTGGAGGAGATCGAATACTGGCGCGGTTGCAGCTTCTTCAGCGTGCCCAGCCACTCCACCAGATCGGCCCGCACCGGGAAGTCGCGCAGCACGTCCACCGCCTGCCGATCCCACAGGTAGCTGTCCAGCTCGTTACGGTTGTCGCGGCGCAGCAGTTTCGCCAGCCGCGGGCTCGGATTGTGGTCGGCGATGAAGCCGAGCAGATCCTGCGACACCTTGGTGATGTCGAAATGGGTGCGCAGCGCCTCGGCGAGCGGCACCTCTCGATCGTCGACCTCGATCCCGCGCCGCCCGTCCAGCCCGGTGGCATCCAGCCATTCGGCCACCACCTTGTCGCAGTTGGCGGGCCGCACCCCCAGCGAATCCCCCACCTCGTAACCGGCCTCGAGCCCGCGCAGATCGAACCCGAACTGCCGCACCTCCTTCGCCGACCCCGGCCGCGACAGCAGCTCATTGCGCACCAGCGGCGCGGACACCGGCGCATTCCGGGTGAAGGGCGCGGGCGCGGTGCGCCGCGTACGCGCCGCCGTCGCGGTGGCGGACCGCCCCCCGGCCGCCCCGACTCCGACCCGGCCGCCGTCGATCCCCGCTGTCGCGTTGCCGACCCCACCACCGTTGCTCGCCTGCGGGCCGCTGCCCGCCGAACCGTGGCCGTATCCACCGGCAGCGCCGCTGACCGCAACCGCGTTACCGCCGACTCCGGCCGGTCGGCCCGCGCGGGTGGCTCCACCGCCGCCACCAGTGAAGCCACGGCTGTCATCACTGAATGCAGAACCGCCGATCCCGGCCGCGCCGGTGCCGAAACCGGCGGCGTCAGCACCGAATTCGGGGGCAGCGCCACCGTTCCCGCCGGGCCCGCGATCGACGGTGCCCGCCGGGTCGCCGTCAGCCGCCGCCCCGTCGGCCTCGGTGAGGGCGGCGAGTGCCTCCGTCAGCCACTGGTCGGCCAGGTCCTCGTAGTCTGGTTCGCTGTCGATCCGGGAGAGCAGCCGGGTCGCACCGCGTTTCGCGAGCAGTTCGTCGAGTTTGCGGCCGTGGCCGCAGAAGTCGTCGTAGGAGGAGTCGCCGAGGGCGAAGACGGCGTAGCGGACGCCGACGAAGCGGGTGGCGCTGTCGGTCAGCCGTTCCCAGAAGTCCGCGCCGTTGTCGGGCGGGCCGCCGTCGCCGAAGGTGCTGCTGATGATGAGCACGTCTCCGGTCAGATCGGACAGTTCGGCGGAGTCCATATCGAGCAGCCGTGGCGTGAAACCGGATTCGGCCAGTCGGGTGGCGGCGGCCGCCGCGAACTCCTCGGCGGTGCCGGTCTGGGACGCCCAGAGCACGGTCACCGTGCGCGGCGGAGCCGCCGCGGGCGCATCGGCGGGGCCCGCGTCCAGCCCGATACCTGCGATGCGGGAGTACATTCCGGCCAGCAGCCCGTCGACCCACATGCGAGCGGCGGGCGAGATGGGCGCGGTCTCCGGCAGCACCGGCTGCCCGGTCACCGGAAGCGAGTGCAGCGCGGCGAGATATCCGCCGAGATAGACGCGCTCGGTCTCGCTCAGGGTGGGCGCGGTGGCCCCCTCGAGTCCGAGCATGGTCGCCAGCGGATGCGGTCCGCTGGACATCGCCGGCGCGGCCGCCGGTGCTCCGCCGGGTGGACCCGCTGCGCCCGCGTACATTCCAGCTACACCCCCAGCAGTTCCCGATGCGCCCGCAGCAGTTCCAACTGCCCCCACGGCCCCCGCCGCGCGCGCGGCTACTCCCGCCGTGCCTGCGAGCATCCCCGCTGCGCCCGCGAGCACTCCCGATGTGCCCGCCGACGACTCCCGGTCATCCCCGGTCGTCCCCGCAGCGCCCTCCGACAGCACGGCCACCTTCCGCAGCCGGACGGCGCACGCCTTGAACTCCGGTTGCAGCGAGGCCGGGTCCACCGCGTCGTTGGTGACGGCATTGATGGTCAGGTACTCGCCCTGTTCGTCATTCCAGTGGAACGGCGCGAAGCAGGAGCCCGGCCGGGTGCGGTCGCCGACCACGACCGGCAGCACCGCCCGCCCACGGCGGGAAGCGATTTCGAGGTGGTCGCCGTCGCGCACATCCAGCCGCTCGGCGTCGTCGGGATGCACCTCGACGAACGGCTTCCCGTTCAGCTTGGTGAGTTTCGCGATCTTCCCGGTCTTGGTCATGGTGTGCCACTGGTGCTGGAGGCGACCGGTGTTGAGCACGAACGGGAAGTCCTCGTCGGGCATCTCCTCGGGCAGCAGATGCGGGCGCGGCCAGAACACCGCGCGGCGGCTGGGCGTGGCGAAGGCCAGCCGCGGGGTGTGCCCGTCCGCGGCGGTGAACAGCGGCTGGCTGACACCGTCGTTCAGATAGCGAATGGGATTGCGCCGCCGCTCCGGATCGGGGCACGGCCACTGCATGGGCCCCTCGCGCAGCGCCTCGTAGCTGATGCCGCGCAGGTCGTACCCCGTGGCCGGATTGCTGAACCGCGTGATCTCCTCGAACACCTCGGCGCTCGACGCGTAGTCGAATCCCTCGAACCCCATGGCGGTGGCGACCTGCGCGATGAGCAGCCAGTCCGGCCGCGCCTCGCCCACCGGATCGACCGAGCGCCGCAGCAGCGTCATGGTGCGTTCCGAATTCACCATCACCGCATCCGATTCCGCCCACAGCGTGGCGGGCAGCAGCACGTCGGCGTAGGCGTTGGTGGCTGTCTCGGTGTACACGTCCTGCGCGATCACCAGCTCCGCCGCTTCCAAGCCCGCGATCACCGTCTTCCGGTTCGCCACGGAGGCAACCGGATTGCTGCAGATGACCCAGCACGCCTTGATATCCCCGTCGGCCAGGCCGCGGAACATCTCGATGGTGCCGGGGCCGCCGGTGTCCCGGATGGTGTCCGGCTCCACGCCCCACACGGTCTCCACGAAGGCGCGATCGGCCGCCGACAGCACCGCGCGCTGTCCGGGCAGTCCCGGACCCATATAGCCCATCTCCCGGCCGCCCATGGCATTCGGCTGCCCGGTCAGTGAGAACGGCCCGCTGCCGGTGCGCCCGATGGCCCCGGTGGCCAGGTGCAGATTGCAGAGGGCGTTGGTGTTCCAGGTGCCGTGCGTGGACTGGTTCAGACCCATGGTCCACAGCGACATCCACTCGCCCGCCGCCCCGATCCAGCGGGCGGCGGTGCGCAGCTCCGCCTCGTCGACGCCGGTGATCTCGGCGACCCGCGCGGGCGGGTAGTCGGCCAGGAACTCCGGCATGGCCGCCCAGCCCTCGGTGTGCTCGGCGATGAAGTCGGCGTCGATGTCCCCGTTCTCGACCAGCAGGTGCAGCAGGCCGTTGAGCAGCGCCAGATCGGTGCCGGGCGCGATCTGCAGGAACAGGTCGGCCCGCGCCGCCGTATCGGTGCGGCGCGGATCCACCACGATCAGCTTCGCGCCCGCCTTCAACCGGTCGGCCATGCGCAGGAACAGGATCGGATGGCAGTCGGCCATATTCGCGCCGATCACGAAGAACAGGTCGGCGTGGTCGATGTCGTCGTAGGAGCCGGGCGGGCCGTCCGCGCCCAGCGACTGCTTGTAGCCGGTGGCCGCACTGGCCATGCACAGCCGCGAATTGGCCTCGATGTGCACGGTCCGCAGGTACCCCTTGGCCAGTTTGGTGGCCAGGTACTGCGCCTCCATCGACATCTGCCCGGACACGTACAGGGCGATGGCGTCGGGTCCGTGGGTGTCGAGGATCACCCGCAGTCGGTCGGCGGCCTCCTGGACGGCCGCGTCGACCGGCACCGCCACCGGTGTCTGCCCGCGCTCGGGCCGCCGGTACGCGGTCGCCATCCGGCCCGGTGTGGTCTGTAGTTCGAGATGGGTCGCCCCCTTGGTGCACAGGCGTCCGGCGTTGACCGGGTGCAGCTTGTCACCGCTCACCTTGGCGATCACGGTCGCGCCGTGTTCGTCGGTCCCGGTGTCGACGGTGATGCCGCAGCCCACGCCGCAGTAGGAGCACGCCGTGCGGGTGCTCGTGCGGGGGGTGGCTGCATCCGACATGAGACCGATCATCCCGATCCCCGATTGCGCCGGATTTAACCGACGTTATCGGCAGGTGACAAAACTCCTCACAGCGCGCACGAGCCGTAGTGAGGTCGCTGACCTGCGGTGATTTAGAACACAGGGGCGAATTCGGCCCGAATCGTCAGCCCAGTTTGTAGGCGCGGTGCAGCGCCACCACCCCGCCGGTCAGATTGCGCCACCCGACCCGCGACCAACCGGCGTCGGCAATGCGCAGCGCCAGCTGCGACTGCGTCGGCCAGGCCCGGATCGACTCGGCCAGGTACACGTAGGCGTCCGGATTGCTGGAGACCGCGCGCGCCACCTTCGGCAGCGCCTTCATCAGGTACTCCATGTAGACGGTGCGGAACGGGCCGAACACCGGCGTCGAGAACTCCGCCACCACCAGCCGTCCGCCCGGTTTGGTGACGCGCAGCATCTCGCGCAGCGCCTGATCTGGATCGGCCACATTGCGCAGCGCCAAGGCGATGGTCACGGCATCGAAGGAGGCGTCGGCGAAGGGCAGGCGCATGGCGTCGCCGGCCACCATCGGCACCTTGCGATGCCGTCCGGCGGCGAGCATGCCCTGCGAGAAGTCCGCCGCCACCACCCAGGCGCCGGATTTGGCCAGATCTACCGTGGACACGCCGGTTCCGGCCCCGAGGTCCAGCACCCGCTCACCGGGCCGTAGCGCGAGGGCCTTGCGCGTCGCCCAGCGCCAATACCGGTCCTGTCCTGCGGAGATGACGGTATTGGTCAGGTCGTACCGCTTCGCGACCCCGTCGAACATCGACGCGACCTCGTGCGGCTTCTTGTCCAGCGAGGCCCGAAACGATTCCCGCCGCTCTGTTTTCGCCACAGTCGAACCCTAGCGTTCCCGGCGCGACAGCAGCCACAGCGTGGGCAGCGCCACGCCCCAGGTCACCACGATCACCGACAGCGTGGGGATGATGGCCACCCGCACATCCCGGCCCGCCACCCGCACCAGGTCCGGATCGCTGCGCCGGTACTCGACGTTGATGCGTTCGCCCACCGTCAGTTTGGTGGGGTAGAGCACCCCCACCCGCGGATTGTGGGTCTTGCCGTCCGGAGTGACGAAGATGACGGCCGAACGCAGGCGGCCCGCCGACAGCACCTCACCGGTAGCCACACCTTTGTCGGAGTTGATCAGATAGTCATCGCGCCAGGCCGCGAGCAGCAGCAGCACCGATAGCGCGCTGATAGCGGTAGCGGCGATGAGGACCCCGATCCGGGTCCGCCGCAAGCGAAGCGCACGGTGCCGCATCGTGTTGGCAGACTGGCTGGTTTCCGACACTTCACCAGCTTATTCAACGGCTCGACTAGCGTGTGCGGCCATGTCCCGAAAAATCAGCTTCACCGTGCAGTACAGCGTTCCGGTCGAAGATCTTCACCGGGCACTCACCTCCGACGACGTGTGGCGGTCGCGCTTCGCCGACGCCGCCACCGCCACCCTGGATCTCTCGCACCCCGAGGGACCCGGCACCATCCGCATCCATATGACCGAAAAGGCGCCCGAGGAGAAGATTCCCAGCATCGTCACCAAGGTGCTCAAGAGCGAACTCGTCCTCGAGCGCACCGACAACTGGGGTGCCCTCGACGGCGAGATCGCCAAGGGCGACTTCAAGGGTGCGTCCAAGGGCATCACCACCGAGATGGAGGGCACCTACGAACTGCGGCCCACCGCCGCGGGCTCCGAAATCGAGGTGAACGGCATCGTGGCCGTCAAGGTCGCCATCGTGGGCGGCGCCATCGAACCGCTGGTGGAGAACCTGCTCCACAAGGTGATGGACAGCGAACGCAAGCACATCGAGGCTTGGTACGCCACCCAGAACGCCTAGGAACCAAGCAGTTTCGTGCCCGCCCGTATCGCACGGGCGGGCACGCCCGTCTCGGGCACACCGCACGTCGTACCCACGCTGGAACGGCTCGGCATGGGTGGCACCCACCGGCCGGATCGACGGCCGACCGCTAGAGGTGCCGGGGGCCGCCCGCCAGCTGCTCCAGGCGCGCGATGCGCTCGGCCATGGGTGGATGGGTGGAGAACAGGCGGGCCACCTTGTCCCCGGCGCGGAACGGGTTCGCGATCATCATGTGCGATTCGGCCGCCAGGCGCGGTTCCGGCGGCAGCGGAGCGGCCTGCACCCCGCGTTCGATCTTGCGCAGGGCCGAGGCCAGGGCCAGCGGGTCGCCGGTGAGTTCGGCACCGTCCTGATCGGCCTGGAATTCGCGGGAGCGGGAGACGGCCAGCTTGATCAGCGTTGCCGCGATCGGACCCAGCAGCGAGACCAGCAGGATGCCGAGCATATTCGGGCCCTCACCATTGCGGTTCCCACCGAAGGCGCTGGCGAAGAAGGCCAGATTGGCCAGCCCGGAGATGACCGAGGCCAGCGCACCCGCCACCGACGAGATGAGGATGTCCCGGTTGTACACGTGCGAAAGCTCGTGGCCCAGCACCGCGCGCAGCTCGCGCTCGTCCAGTATCTGGAGGATGCCGGTGGTGCAGCACACCGCCGCGTGCCGGGGACTGCGGCCGGTCGCGAAGGCGTTCGGCGCGTTGGTGGGGCTGATGTAGAGCCGCGGCATGGGCTGGCGCGCGGTGGTCGCCAACTCCCGCACGATGCGATACATGACCGGCGCTTCCAGTTCGGTCACCGGCTGCGCGTGCATGGCCCGCAGCGCCAGCTTGTCGCTGTT
This sequence comes from Nocardia otitidiscaviarum, assembly GCF_007362295.1. Classification (NCBI taxonomy): domain Bacteria; kingdom Bacillati; phylum Actinomycetota; class Actinomycetes; order Mycobacteriales; family Nocardiaceae; genus Nocardia; species Nocardia otitidiscaviarum. Next base: position 44,840 of record NZ_CP041695.1, read on the forward strand.
GAAGTACGCGTAGGCGTTCATGCCCACGGCCAGCAGGATCGACAGCACCAGGATCGTCGGATTGCGGAACATTGCCCCGGCGAACACGATCAGCGCCGACATTCCGACCAGGAGCCCGAAGGTCTTCAACCCGTTCGAAAAACTGTGCCCGTGCATCGGTCTCCTTCTGCCGCGCCCCTCCCAGTGTGCGTTACACCAGGTCAACGATGAGCACGGTGAAACGGGTTCCCGGATGCGACCCGGGCCACGGTCGTCGGCCTCAGCCCACGCGTTCGATGGTGTAGCGCACCAGGCGCTCCAGCGCCTCGTTGGCGGGCCCGGCCGGCAGCGCGGACAGCTCCGCGTGCGCGATATCGGCGTAGCCCTGCAACTTCTCCTTGGCCAGCAGCATGCCGCGCGAGCGCGACAGCAGCTCCAGCGCCTCCTCCACCTCGGTGTCGGTCTCCAGCGGGCGGGCCAGCAGCTTGCGCAGCCGGTCGCCCTCCGGGCCCTCGTCGCGCAGCGCGTACAGCACCGGCAGGGTGTGCACCCCCTCGCGCAGGTCGGTGCCCGGAGTCTTGCCGGACTGCTCCGACACCGAGGAGATGTCGATGATGTCGTCGGAGATCTGGAAGGCGGTGCCCACCGCGTCGCCCAGCCGCGCCAGCCGCTCCACATGCTCGGGGTCCGCACCGGAGAAGGTGCCGCCGAACCGGCCCGAGGCCGCGATGAGCGAGCCGGTCTTCTCCCACACCACCCGCAGATAGTGCTCCACCGGATCCTGGGATTCCTTGGCGCCCAGCGTCTCCCGCATCTGCCCGGTCACCAGCTCGGCGAAGGTCTCGGCGATGATGCGCACCGCGTCCGGACCCAGCGTGGACACCAGGCGCGAGGCGTGCGCGAACAGGTAGTCACCGGAGAGGATCGCGATGGAATTGCTCCAGCGCGAATTCACGCTCGGCGCGCCGCGGCGCATCGGGGCCTCGTCCATCACGTCGTCGTGGTACAGCGTCGCCAGATGCACCAGCTCGACCACGGTGCCCGCCGTGATCAGGTCCGGGCTGTCGGGCTTGGGGCCCAGCTGCCCGGTGAGGATGGTGAACAGCGGCCGGAACCGCTTCCCACCCGCCCGTGCCAGGTGCAGCGCCGCCTCCTGCAGGAATTCCTCCCCGTCGGACAGCTCCCGGATCAGCAGATCCTCGACCTCCACCAGGCCGTTCCGCACGGTTGCGGCGAGCTCCGGATCGCCGAGATCCACCCCCGCAACCACGGTGCTCTCATCGCTCACAGCCGATGCGCTCATTTCATCTCCCAGTGCCGCGTCCGACCCCACGGGGAAGAACCTAGCGTGTCGCCACTTATATCCCCATGGAACACCACCGTAGTGGGACGCAAAGAACACCGGCCGCCCCCGCACCTCCACCCCCGGCCCGTAGCGAAACCAACGAGGTCCGCGTCTGCGGCGAGCCTCCCTGTTCGCGTCCGTAGCGCAGCCTGCCCTACGGCTCGTGTCCGTGGCAGGGACTGCCTGGTCCACATCCGTAGCGCAACCCTCATGGGTTCGCGGCGCGTCCCGGTTCTGGACTGACCGGAGCGGAGGAGCGAAGCGGGGGAGCGGAGGGAGGGAAGAACCGGGACTTTCAGCGCCGCGAATCCGCCCGGAGCGCAGCGGAGGGCAAATCGAACACAGCCCGTGCCAGTATGGGTCCCATGGGTTCACCGGAGACGACGCCCGGGCAGGGGTCGATGTCGGACGTATTGCCCGCGCACGCGGAGGTGCTGGTGGTGGGGGCGGGACCGGCCGGGTCGGCCGCCGCCGCATGGGCGGCGCGGGCCGGGCGGGACGTGCTGGGAGTGGATTCCGCGGTGTTCCCGCGCGACAAGACCTGCGGTGACGGGCTGACTCCGCGCGCCACGGCCGAACTCGAGCATCTGGGGCTGGGGGAGTGGCTGCGCGCGCATACCGTGAACCACGGTCTGCGCATGGCCGGATTCGGGCGTGAGGCGCTGCTGCCCTGGCCGGAGGGGTCGTTCCCGAGTTACGGCAGCGCCGTGCCGCGCACCGAACTCGACGACAAGCTGCGCGAGACCGCGATGAAGGCGGGTGCCCGCATGGTGGACGGCGCGCGCGTGGTCGAGGTGGCCCGCGACGGCGACCGGGTCACCGGCGTCACGGTGAAGACCGACGGCGGGTTGCACGCCATCAGCTGCAAGACGCTGATCGTGGCCGACGGCGTGCGGTCGCCGGTGGGCAAGCTGCTGGGCCGCACCTGGCATCGGCAGTACGCCTACGGCGTGGCGGCCCGCGCCTACATCACCTCCGCCCGCAGCGACGACCCGTGGATCACCTCGCACCTGGAACTGCGGGATGCCGAGGGCAGCCTGGTCCCCGGCTACGGCTGGGTGTTCCCGCTGGGCAACGGCGAGGTCAATATCGGCGTCGGCTCCCTGGCCACCGAACGCCGCCCCTCGCACATCTCGCTGAAACCGCTGCTCCAGCACTATGTCTCGCTGCGCCGCGAGGAGTGGGGGTTCGAGGGTGAGGCCCGCGCGGTGGCGTCGGCGCTGCTGCCCATGGGCGGCGCGGTCTCCCGCGTGGCGGGCCGCAACTGGGCGCTGGTGGGCGACGCCGCCGGATGCGTGAACCCGCTCAACGGTGAGGGCATCGACTACGGCCTGGAGGGCGGCCACATGCTCGCCGGCATTCTGGACGAGCCCGATCTGTCCACGCTGTGGCCGGATATGCTGCGCGCCCGCTACGGCCGCACCTTCTCGGTGGCGCGCCGACTGGCCGGATTCGCCACCCATCCCAAGACGGTGCCGCTCGGCGGCCCGCCGGTCATGCGCTCGAAACTTTTGCAGCGCACCGCCGTTCGCGTCATGGGCAATCTGGTCACCGATGAGGACGTGGATCTGACCGCCAAGCTGTGGCGGAGCGCGGGACGCGCTTCGCTGCGCCTGGACGAACTCCAGCCTTTCTCCTGATCCGCCATGTCGGCCCGGCCGGTTCCCGAGGATCTGCTCCCGCATCTGCGGCGGGCGCGGGATCTGGCGGACCGGAATTACGCCGAGCCGCTGGACTTGGACAGTCTGGCGGCCGCGGCGGGGGTCTCCAAGTACCACTTCCTGCGCAGCTTCGCGGCCACCTACGGCAAGACGCCCGCCGTCTACCTGGCCGAACGCCGCATCGAGCGCGCGCAGGACCTGTTGCGCGCCACCAATGTCACGGTGACCGAGGCGTGCATGCTGGTTGGCTACACCTCGCTGGGCTCCTTCAGCCGCAAGTTCACCGAACTGGTGGGCATGTCGCCCTCGGACTACCAGGCCAAGTTCGCCGCCGAGGGCACGCCGCGCATTCCGGGCTGCTTCGTGTTCATCCACGGTCTGTCGGATCGGCGGCTGCCCGACTAGCGACAGACTCGAGCTGAGCGGTTTCCCGAGTTGGGCGATTTCCTCGAGCAGAGCAATTTCGGAGAAGCCGCGCGGGCCGCCGGCTCCATAGCCTGGGGGCATGACCGCAATCACGCACGTCTCGCTCGCCACCGTGTACGTCCTGGACCAGACCGCCGCCAAACAGTGGTACATCGACAAGCTGGGCTTCGTCGAAACCGCCGATGTGACCATGGGCGACAACGGATTCCGCTGGGTGACCGTCGCCCACCCGGATCATCCGGAACTCGAGGTCACCCTCATGCTGCCCGGCCCGCCGCTCGACGACGACCTGGCCGAGGCCACCCGCCGCGCCCTCGCCAAGGGCAGCCACGGGGCCCTCGGTCTGGCCACCGACGACTGCCACAAGACAATCGAGGAACTCACCGCCAAGGGGGTGGAGATCGTGCAGCCGCCCGCCGAACGCCCGTACGGCGTGGAGGCGGTGATCCGCGACAACTCCGGCAACTGGCTGGTCATCGTGGAGAAGCGCCCGTTCGACCCCGGTAACTAGATAGAGACGGAAGTGGGGTGTGACACCCGGTCGGGTGCCACACCCCACTCCGTCACGCAGCGGGTCCGGCGGCGGTCGCAGGGCGCGAATCCGGTTCCCTCGCCGCGCCGATGCCGATCGCTAGCGGTAGTTCACGAACTGCAGCGCCACCTCGAAGTCGCTGTTCTTCAGCAGCGAGATCACGGCCTGGAGGTCGTCGCGGCTCTTGGAGCTGACCCGCAGTTCCTCGCCCTGGATCTGCGCCTTCACACCCTTGGGGCCCTCGTCGCGGATCTTCTTGGAGATCTTCTTCGCGTTGTCCTGGGAGATGCCCTGCACCAGGGTTCCTGTGATCTTGTACACCTTGCCGGAGGCCTGCGGATCACCCGCGTCGAACGCCTTGAGCGAGATGTCGCGGCGAATCAGCTTCTCCTTGAACACCTCCAGCGCCGCCTTCACGCGATCCTCGGACTCGGCCTGGATCACGATCTTCTCCTCGCCGGACCATTCGATGCCCGCACCGGTCCCGCGGAAGTCGTAGCGGGTGTTCAGCTCCTTGGCCGCCTGGTTGAGCGCATTGTCCACCTCCTGTCGGTCGACCTTGCTGACGACATCGAACGATGAATCGGCCACGCTTGTGCTCCTGTCCGAGATCGGAAGTTTGTGGGGGGTTCGAACGCCGACCGTAGTCCGTCGGACACCGCGTTTTCCAGCCGGTTTGCATTCCGGGCGGGGGTTCGATGTATTCTCGTCACCGCGCTGCAAGGCGTACCCAGGCAGGTTGCCCGAGCGGCCAATGGGAGCAGACTGTAAATCTGTCGGCGAGAGCCTACGTAGGTTCGAATCCTACACCTGCCACACTCGAACCCCTTGGGACCGAACCGGTCCCAAGGGGTTCTGTGTTTTCACGGTGCGGTTCGGATGGACGGTCGGTTTCGGGCGTTGCGGTGAAGCACTCTGGTCACCCCTCGATCATCGCTAAAAACCACCCCTGACCACCCGGTTTGGAGTTGGGTCGAGATGTTGTGTAACCTCGTTCAAGTCTTCAGCGCCCCGCCCTTCGGGTCGGAGCCAAGCAGACATGCCCCCTTAGCTCAGTCGGCAGAGCGTTTCCATGGTAAGGAAAAGGTCAACGGTTCGATTCCGTTAGGGGGCTCGCCGGATTGCCGGTGGTGACCGACTCGGCACTCCCTTTAGAATGACCGGGCCGTCGCTGCTGCCAATACCGCGCGTAAGGCGGTGTAGCTCAGGCGGTAGAGCAAACGACTCATAATCGTTGTGTCGCCGGTTCGAGTCCGGCCATCGCTACATACTGATACCCATCAGGCTGACCGGAAAGAAGGCAAATCGTGGCCGCGAAGTCCACTGATATCCGGCCAAAGATCACCTTGGCCTGCGAGCAGTGCAAGCACCGCAACTACATCACCAAGAAGAACCGCCGGAACGACCCGGATCGGTTGGAACTGAAGAAGTTCTGCCCGAACTGCGGTACCCACCGGGCGCACCGCGAATCCCGCTAACTTAACCCCGCGCGCTCTACCGCGTGGAAGAAGTGCCGGAACGGTAAGCCGCTACGTCCCTCCTACACAGGGACAGTGGCCCCGGTCCGGCACTTGGTGTATATAGCGGTGGTTCAGCGCTCCGCCGATCCCGGGTTGGGATCAGATAGGGACTTCTCTGCCGTGACTCTCAACTCTGCCGTGACTCTCAACACCGAGGTCGTACAGGATATCGAGGCCGACATGGTCGATTCGGGTGAAGCTTTCGATCCCGCCGCACACGCCGCCGCCATGGTGGGCCACCACTACCGTGTGGCCGACTACTACGAGGTCGGCCGCGAGAAGGTGCGCGAGTACGCCCGCGCCGTGCAGGACTACCACCCGGTGCACTGGGACGAGGATGCCGCCCGGGAGTACGGCTACGACGGTCTGGTCGCGCCGCTCACCTTCATCTCCCTGGTCGGAATCCTGGCCCAGCGCAAGCTGTTCGAGCAGGTCGTCACCGGTTACGACCTGAGTCAGATCATGCAGACCGATCAGATCCTGGAGTTCCACCGCCCCATCAAGGCCGGTGACCGGCTGTCCTGCATCGTCTACCTGCACTCGTTCCGGCAGGCGTTCGGCGGCGACATCATCGTCACCAAGAACGATGTGGTCGCGCAGAACGACGAGTTGGTGCTCACCACCTACACCACCCTGATCGGCCGCAGCGGCGGTGACATCGATCCCAATCTCTCCGACGCGGTGCGCAATGTGCTCATGCACGGCATCGGCCCGGACGAGCGCCCCGACCACCAGGCCGACGCCGATGCGGCGAACCAGGTGCACGCCACCCCGGTTCCGGTCCAGCAGACCCGTGGCGATGTGCCCGCCAAGCACGCCATCCGCTTCGACGACGTCACCGTCGGCCAGGAGCTGCCCACCCGCATCGTCCGGCTCACCCGCGGCGATCTGGTGAACTACGCCGGTGTCTCCGGCGACGCCAACCCGATCCACTGGAGCGACGACGTCTGCAAGCTCGTCGGCCTGGAGAACGTGGTGGCGCACGGCATGCTCACCATGGGCCTGGGCGGCGGCTTCGTCACCTCCTGGCTGGGCAATCCGGGCGCGGTCAAGGAGTACAACGTCCGCTTCACCAGCCCCGTCTACGTTCCCGTCGACCGCGCCGCCGAGATCGAGTACACCGGCAAGGTGAAGTCCATGGATCCGGAGACCAGAACGGCCGTCGTCGCCATCGTCGCCAAGTCCCAGGGCCGCAAGATCTTCGGCCGCGCCACCGCCACCGTGCAGCTGGCCTGATCGAGGCATACGACACCGGGCCACATACCCGATTGGCGATTCCCGAGTGGATTCCCGTACACTCGGGACTCTGGGGTCACCAGCCGCTGCGCGCTGCTCGGAGGAGCGGCGCGCGTGTTGTGTGAGTCCCGGGTACAAATGAATATGAAACGGTGGCTGGACGACCGACAACTCTGTTCAGCCGAAGGGGCGTAGCTCAATTGGCAGAGCAGCGGTCTCCAAAACCGCAGGTTGCAGGTTCAAGTCCTGTCGCCCCTGCCCTGAATGCCAGCGACGAGAGAGGATCGACGTGAGCGAGCGGGATGATCGCCACGGCGCTGCCGAGGACGGCGAAGACACCGCGGTGGCTCGCCCGAGCGGTAAGCGTTCCACCCGGCGACGCACCGCGGCCTCGACGCCGTCGCTGACGAAGACCTCGACGGGTCCGGTCGCGACCATGGACCGGCCGTCCAAGAAGGCGAAGGCCGACACGGGTCGTTCGGGCAATCCGTTCAAGCGCCTGGTGAAGTTCCTCAAAGAGGTCATCTCGGAACTGCGCAAGGTCATCTGGCCGAACCGCAAGCAGATGATCACCTATACGAGCGTGGTCCTGGTGTTCGTGGTCTTCATGGTCGCGTTCATCGCCGGATTGGATGTGGCGTTCGTGAAGGGTGTCGACTGGCTGTTCGGCTAGCTGACCGCCGACGCCAGGTACCGTCGCGGACAGGTGGTTCGGCCGAATGTCCGAGAGGGCGGAGCCATCCGCCGGGTAAGACACCCGGCGCGCACAGGATGTACGTGACGACACAGGAAAGCGAGTGCCCAGTGAGCACCCCGGAGAACGGCACAACCGACGAATTCCCGGTCGACGACACGGTGGATGCCACCGAGAGCGTCGAGGAATCCGCGGCCGCTGAGCCGACCGCGGAAGCTGAGCCCGCCGCGCCCGTAGACGCCGAGCCCGCCGACCCGGTCGCGGAGATGAAGGCAGCGCTGCGCCGCGCCCCCGGCGACTGGTATGTCGTCCACTCCTACGCGGGATACGAGAACAAGGTGAAGGCCAATCTCGAGACCCGCGTCCAGAACCTCGGTCTCGAGGACTACATCTTCCAGGTCGAGGTTCCGACCGAAGAGGTCACCGAGATCAAGAACGGCCAGAAGAAGAACGTCAACCGCAAGGTGCTGCCGGGCTACATCCTGGTCCGCATGGATCTGAACGACGAGTCCTGGGGTGCGGTGCGCAATACCCCCGGCGTCACCGGATTCGTGGGCGCGACCTCGCGGCCGTCCCCGCTGTCGATCAACGACGTGGTGAAGTTCCTGGTTCCGGCCGCGCAGCAGAAGAAGGCCGCCCCGGCCGCCGCCGCTGCCGCCGCGTCCCCCGCCGCCGGTGGCGAGGCCACGCCCGCCAAGCCGGTCATCGAGGTCGATTTCGAGGTCGGCGAGTCGGTCACCGTCATGGACGGCCCGTTCGCGACGCTGCCGGCCAGCATCTCCGAGGTCAATGCCGAGCAGCAGAAGCTCAAGGTGCTGGTCTCGATCTTCGGCCGCGAGACTCCGGTCGAACTGGCCTTCACTCAGGTCGCCAAGATTTAAGCGCGATCGGGCGGTGATATCCGGCCGACGGGCCGGTATCACCGCCCTTTTCGCGTCCGCGTAGACTTGCCGGGTTGCGCCTGCGTTTCGACTTGACATTCGGAGCGCGAATGGGCGCATGTCCCGGATAAGGCTTACGGGAATCCGTAAGGAACCTACCCAAGGAAGAAAGATGCCCCCGAAGAAGAAGAAGGTCGCTGGGCTCATCAAGCTCCAGATCCAGGCCGGCCAGGCCAACCCGGCTCCGCCGGTCGGTCCGGCGCTGGGTCAGCACGGCGTCAACATCATGGAGTTCTGCAAGGCGTACAACGCCGCGACCGAGTCGCAGCGCGGCAACGTCATCCCGGTCGAGATCACGGTCTACGAAGACCGCTCGTTCGACTTCAAGCTGAAGACCCCGCCCGCCGCCAAGCTGCTGCTCAAGGCCGCCGGTGTGCAAAAGGGTTCGGCCGAGCCGCACCGCAACAAGGTCGCCCAGGTCACCATGGACCAGATCCGTGAGATCGCCAAGACCAAGCAGGAAGACCTGAACGCCAACGACATCGACGCCGCGGCGAAGATCATCGCTGGCACCGCCCGCTCGATGGGAATCACCATCGCGGAGTGAGCCTTCCGGCTCCCGTGGGAGGGACGGCCAGTCCCGCACCACTTCTGACTGAGACAAGGACAGACAATCATGGCAAAACGAAGCAAGGCTTACCTCGAGGCGGCCGCCAAGGTCGACCGCTCGCAGCTGTACTCCCCGCTGGCGGCCACCCGCCTGGCGAAGGAGACCGCCACCAAGAAGACCGACGCGACCGTCGAGGTCGCCGTCCGTCTGGGCGTCGATCCCCGCAAGGCCGACCAGATGGTCCGCGGCACCGTCAACCTGCCGCACGGCACCGGTAAGACCGCCCGCGTCATCGTGTTCGCGGTCGGCGACAAGGCCGCCGAGGCCGAGGCCGCCGGTGCGGACGCCGTCGGCGCCGAGGACCTGATCGAGCGCATCCAGGGCGGCTGGCTGGATTTCGACGCCGCCATCGCCACCCCGGATCAGATGGCCAAGGTCGGCCGGATCGCGCGCGTGCTGGGCCCCCGCGGCCTGATGCCGAACCCGAAGACCGGCACCGTCACCCCCGACGTGACCAAGGCCGTCAACGACATCAAGGGCGGCAAGATCAACTTCCGCGTCGACAAGCAGGCCAACCTGCACTTCGTGATCGGCAAGGCGTCCTTCGACGACACCAAGCTGGTCGAGAACTACGGCGCCGCCCTCGAGGAGATCCTGCGTGTGAAGCCCTCCACCGCGAAGGGCCGCTACGTCAAGAAGGTGACGATTTCGACCAACACCGGACCGGGCATCCCGGTGGATCCGAACCGCACCCGCAACCTGACCGACGAGGACGCGTAATCCTCCCGGTCGCGTAGCACACGCGAAAACGAAAGAGCCGGTGCGGAATTCCGCACCGGCTCTTTGCTTTGCGCACCCGTCGGGTTCGCGCACCGGGGGGTCACCGACCCCCGTTTTGGCGGATGGGTGGCCCTTCGGCTATTCTGATCCACGGTCATCGACGCGTTCGATGTCCACCCCAATCGTTCTACCGAAGACCGTTGGTCGCTGCCGTCAGGCAGTCGAAGGTCCGGCGATATTGCCGGCGGCCCACGCAGGGAGAGCCGAGGTTGGGAAACATCGCGAATCACCTCGCCACATGTTTCTTGTACGCCCCGGGACCACTCTGCGTCCGGGGCGTTTGCTTTGTCTCCGGGCCTCCCACCGGACGTCGGTAGTTCATCGAGAACCGACCATCCAGAGAGGAGGCGAAGTATGGCCAAGCCCGAGAAGGTCACCGCGGTCGCGGAGATCGCGGAGCAGTTCAAGGGATCCACGGCCGCCGTTGTCACGGAGTACCGTGGCCTGTCGGTCGGCAAGATCACCGAGCTGCGTCGTGCGCTGGGTGCGAACGCTACCTACTCCGTCGCCAAGAACACCCTGGTCAAGCTGGCCGCCGCCGAGGCGGGCGTCACTGGCCTGGATGACTTGTTCGTCGGTCCGACCGCGATCACCTTCATTTCCGGTGAGCCGGTCGACGCCGCGAAGGCCCTGAAGCAGTTCGCCAAGGACAACAAGCAGCTGGTCATCAAGGGCGGCTACATGGACGGCGCCGCGCTGTCCGTGTCCGAGGTCGAGAAGATCGCCGACCTGGAGTCCCGCGAGGTCCTGCTGGCCAAGCTGGCCGGCGCCATGAAGGGCAACCTCTACAAGGCTGCCGGGCTGTTCGCCGCCCCGGCCTCGAAGACCGCCCGCCTGGTCGCTGCGCTGGAAGAGAAGAAGCGCAACGAGGGCGAAGCGGCCTGACGGCTGCACCTCACAACCACCGAGCATGTCGTCGCCGCCGCGCGGCGATGATCACCACCGAAAGGAAACACAATGGCCAACGTTGAGCAGCTGCTCGAGGAAATCGGCAACATGACCCTGCTGGAGCTCTCGGAGTTCCTGAAGGCGTTCGAGGACAAGTTCGAGGTCACCGCTGCCGCTCCGGTCGCCGTCGCCGCTGTCGGCGGTGCCCCGGCCGCCGGTGGCGCCGAGGCCGCCGAGGAGCAGGACGAGTTCGACGTCATCCTCGAGGGTGCCGGCGACAAGAAGATCCAGGTCATCAAGGTGGTCCGCGAGATCGTCTCCGGCCTGGGCCTGAAGGAAGCCAAGGACCTGGTCGAGGGTGCCCCGAAGCCGATCCTGGAGAAGGTCGCCAAGGACGCCGCCGAGGCCGCCAAGGCCAAGCTGGAAGAGGCCGGCGCCAAGGTTTCCGTGAAGTAATCTCACGGCACACGCTGCGAAGGGCGGTCCCGTCACGGGGCCGCCCTTTTCGTATTCTCCGATGTCCGTTCGACATTGTGATCGTGCCGTGATCGGCGATCGCGAACGCAGGTTTCTACTCGTGAGTCAGGTCCCGGTGTCCGGGACGGGTCACATGCGATACAGTGACCGGACCTACTGTGATGCGCCACACCGCGCGAAGTAACCCGTGGTCTGCCGCAGTAGTGCGCTCGTCGGAGAATTGTGGAGGTTGGCGTGGGCGTCGAGGTCAGGACCGAAGGCATCACCAAGTCGTTCGGTTCGCAGCGTATTTGGCAGGATGTCACCCTGACCCTGCCGCCGGGGGAAGTCAGCGCTCTGCTCGGCCCTTCCGGTACCGGTAAATCCGTCTTCCTGAAGTCACTGATCGGTCTGCTGCGCCCGGAGCGCGGGTCCATCTACATCGACGGCACCGACATCACCACCTGCTCCAACAAGGAACTCTACGAGATCCGCAAGCTCTTCGGCGTGCTGTTCCAGGACGGTGCGCTGTTCGGCTCGATGAACCTCTTCGACAATGTGGCCTTCCCGCTGCGGGAGCACACCAAGAAGTCCGAGTCGGACATCAAGAAGATCGTCATGGAGAAGCTGGAGCTGACCGGTCTGCTCGGCGCGGAGGGCAAGCTCCCGGGTGAGATCTCCGGCGGTATGCGCAAGCGCGCCGGATTGGCCCGCGCGCTGGTGCTGGATCCGCAGATCATCCTCGTCGACGAGCCCGACTCCGGTCTGGACCCGGTCCGCACCACCTATCTGTCGCAGCTGCTGATCGACATCAACTCGCAGATCGACGCCACGATCCTGATCGTGACCCACAACATCAACCTCGCCCGTTCGGTGCCCGACAACATCGGCATGCTGTTCCGCCGGCAACTGGTCATGTTCGGCCCCCGCGAGGTGCTGCTCACCTCGGAGGAGCCGGTGGTCAAGCAGTTCCTCAACGGCCGCATGAACGGCCCCATCGGCATGTCCGAGGAGAAGGACGAGGCCCAGATGGCGCGCGAGCAGGCCATGTTCGACGCCGGTCACCACGCCGGTGGCGCCGAAGAGGTCGAGGGCATCATTCCGCAAATGCGGGCGACCCCGGGTATGCCGGTGCGTCAGGCGGTGTACCGCCGTCGCGAGCGGGTGCGCCAGATCATGCACACGCTGCCGCACGCCGCTCAGGTCGCCATTCAGGAATCGCTCGACGAAAACGGCGACACGCAGGTCATTCCCGCGTACCAGGGCGCGTTCGACACTACGGCTGGACACGACCTGACTAACGGGTAACATACGGCCCGTGAATCGATCCCTGACACGGCTGCGCACACCGGTCGAGTCGGGACTTGCCCAAGCCGGCAACATTTTCGCGCTGCTGCTCGACGTGGCGCGCAAGACTTTCCGTCGGCCGTTCCAGTGGCGGGAGTTCATCGAACAGTCGTGGTTCATCGCGAGCGTCTCGATCCTCCCGGCCGCTCTGGTAGCAATCCCGTTCGGCGCGGTGGTCGCCCTGCAGACCGGCTCGCTCATCAAGCAGCTCGGCGCGGAGTCGTTCACCGGCGCGACCAGTGTGCTCGCAACCGTCCAGCAAGCGGCTCCGGTGGTGACCGCACTGATCATCGCCGGCGCCGCCGGGTCGGCCGTGGCCGCCGATCTCGGCTCGCGCACCATCCGCGAGGAGATCGACGCCATGGAGGTGCTCGGCATCGATCCGGTGCAGCGCCTGGTGGTGCCGCGGGTGCTGGGCATGATGCTGGTGGCGCTGCTGCTCAACGGCCTGGTCTCGGTGGTCGGCATCGCCGGCGGCTACTTCTTCAACGTGGGGTTGCAGGGCGGTACGCCGGGCGCGTATCTGGCGTCGTTCTCCGCGCTGGCGCAGCTGCCGGACCTGTGGATCGGCGAGATCAAGGCGGCCATTTTCGGTCTGGTCGCGGCGGTCATCGCCTCGTACAAGGGGTTGCATCCAAAAGGGGGTCCGAAAGGAGTCGGTGACGCGGTGAATCAATCCGTGGTGATCACATTCCTGGTCCTCTTCTTCCTGAACCTGATCCTCACCCTGATCTATCTTCAGGTCGTCCCCGCCAAGGGCGCGTGATCCATGGTCGTCGCGCAGCGCACCACACCCCTCGGTCGGTCGGCGCGCCGGGTGGTCGGCGTGCTCAAGTCGCCGGTGAACGTCATCGACCGCGCGGGCGATCAGATGTCGTTCTACACCCGCGCCATCGCCTGGATTCCGCGCACGGCCGTGCACTACCGCAAGGAGGTCATGCGGCTGCTGGCCGAGGTGACCTTCGGATCGGGCGCGCTCGCGGTGATCGGCGGCACCATCGGCGTCATCGTGTTCATGTCGGCGTCGGTCGGCGTGGTGGTGGGTCTCCAGGGCTTCAAGGCGCTCGACGCCCTCGGTTCCGGCGTGCTCACCGGCTTCCTGACCGGTTACATCAACACCCGTGAACTCGCGCCGCTGGTCGCGGCGCTGGCCCTCTCGGCGACGGTGGGCTGTGGATTCACCGCGCAATTGGGCGCCATGCGCATCTCCGAGGAGATCGACGCGCTCGAGGTGATGGCGGTGCCGGGCGTGCCGTTCCTGGTGACCACCCGGGTGATCGCGGGATTCCTGGCCGTCATTCCGCTCTATATCGTCGGTCTGCTGGGCACCTATCTGGCGTCGCGGTCGATCAGCATCTATTTCAACGGGCAGAGCAGCGGCTCCTACGACCACTATTTCAGTTTGTTCCTACCACCCGAGGACGTGCTCTATTCGTTCCTCAAGGTATTGGTATTCGCCTTCGTCATCATCCTGGTGCACTGCTATTACGGCTTCAACGCCACCGGCGGTCCGGCGGGTGTGGGCGTGGCCGTCGGACGTGCGGTGCGCGCGGCGATCGTGCTGGTGAACATTCTCGATTTCTTCCTGTCCCTGGCGATTTGGGGCACGACCACGACGGTGCGGGTGGCCGGATGAGCAATCCGAGGCGCGTGCAACTGTGGCGGTCCACGGAGACATTGCGCACCCGGACCCTCGGGGTGCTGTTCTTCGTGGTGATGGCGCTGTTCCTCAGCACCACGATCGCCGTCTACAACAAGGCGTTCGTGGAGACCGTGCGGGTCGACCTCATCACCGACACGGTCGGAAACGCGTTGACCCGCAACGCGGACGTGAAGGTTCGCGGCATCACGGTGGGCGAGGTGCGCTCCAGCGATTTCACCGACGGCGAGGTCACCCTGCATCTGGCCATCGACCCGGATCGGGCCGAGCAGATCCCGGCCAATGTCACCGCCCGGCTGCTGCCGAAAACCCTCTTCGGCGAGAAGTACGTGGACCTGGTGTGGCCGGAGCATCCGACCGGCAGGCTGACCGAGGACGTCACCCTGTACCAGGACACCTCCGGCAACGCGGTCGAGGTGAGCCAGCTGCTGGACAATCTGCTGCCGCTGTTGCAGGCGGTGCCGCCGCAGTACCTGGCCTCCACGCTGGGCGCGCTCTCGCAGGCGCTGCAGGGCCGGGGCGAGGAGCTCGGCAACACCATCGACCGGCTCGATCGCATCTTCGCCGAGGTGAACGTGGAACTGCCCACGTTGCAGGAGGATCTGCGCCAGTTCGCCACCGTCGCCGACACCTACGCCGACGCCGCCCCGCAGCTGGTCTCCGCGCTGGACAATCTGCGCACCACCAATGCCACCATCGTGCAGCAGCGTTCACAGATCGACACCCTGCTGGCCACGCTCACCCCGAGCGCCGCGACCACCGCCGACTTCCTGATCGCCAACCGCGACAACATCATCGACGTGGCCGCCGACTCCCGGCCCGCACTGGAGGCGCTGGCGAAGTACTCGCCCGGCTACTCCTGCTCGCTGGCGAACTTCGCGCAGATGAAGCCGCGCATCGACGACATCTTCGGCAAGGGCACCGATCTGCCGGGCTCGCGCGTGTCCGTGGAGATCGTCAATCCGCGCGGCCGCTACCTGCCCAACCAGGACGAGCCGCGCTGGTTCGATCCCCGTGGGGCCATGTGCATCCCGGAGTATCCGCTCGGCGTGGATCCGGGCCAGTACACCAACGGCTCCGGTAACGACGGCTCCTACCAGCCGCCCAGCCGCAATCCCGGCGACCAGAGCATCGGACTCATGCCCGAACCCCAGTACCGCGTATACGGTCCGTTCACTCCCAGCTCTGTCGGATCGCCCGCCGAACAGCAGACCCTCGGCGCGATCTACGGTGCGGCACACGGCGTCTCGCCGGACGAGGTGCCCGGTTGGGTGACCCGGATCGCGGCCCCGGCCCTGCGCGGCAGTGAGGTGAGCGTGCGATGACCGACACACTGCGCGGCCTCGGCCCCACCCTGACCAAACTCGTCGCCTTCGTGGTGGTGACCGTGCTGGCCACCGGCATCCTGGGCCTGACCATCGCCAACTACACCGGCGGCGGCACCGAGTTCAAGGCTCGCTTCACCGATGTCACCTCGCTCAATCCGGGCGACGAGGTGCGCATCGCCGGGGTGCGGGTCGGCAAGGTCACCGGGGTGTCCATCGTGGAGCGGCGGCTGGCCGAGGTGCGGTTCGAACTCAACGACCGCGACTGGCTGCCCGCCTCCACCACGGCCACCATCAAGTACCGAAATCTGGTGGGCCAGCGCTATATCGCGCTGGAACAGGGTCCGGGGGAGCAGGGTCGCAAGATCAACGAGGGTGCCACCATCCCGCTGGAGCACACCACGCCCGCGCTCAACCTCACCGAGCTGTTCAACGGTTTCCGGCCGCTGTTCCAGACCCTGACACCGGATGACGTGAACAAGCTGTCCTACGAGATCATCCAGGTCTTCCAGGGCGAATCCGGCACCATCCGGGATCTGGTGGCCAGCACCGCCAGCCTCACCAACAAGATCGCCGACAAGGACGCGGTGATCGGCGCGGTGGTGGAGAACCTGAACGCGGTGCTGGAGGCCGTCAACTCGCGCGACGGACAACTCGATCAGCTCATCGTCAACACCGAGGCGCTGATCTCCGGACTGAACGCCGAACGCGGCACCATCGGCCAGGCGGTCAGCTCCCTGGGCGACCTCGCCGCCGCCACCGCGGACCTGCTGGTGCCGACCCGGCCCAATCTGCAGGGCGCGATTGCCGGCCTCGAGCAGCTCACCGGCACCCTCAACGCCCGGCAGCCCGAGGTCGACGAGGGGCTGACCAATCTGCCCATCAAGATGGAGAAACTGGGCCGGGCCGCGAGTTACGGCTCCTGGTTCCAGTTCTACCTGTGCGGCATCGACATCGTCGCCGGGCCCGGTGTGCAGGACGCGCCGCAGCTGAACCTGCCCGCCGACATGCCCACCATCAACCAGCCGATCTACACCAACCCGGCGCCGCGCTGCCACGGAAAGGGAGGCCGCTGATGGACGACCGGACCGTACTCGGCGCACGCAGCCCGGCCTTCATGGGCGGGATCGGCCTGGCCATGGTGCTGCTGGTGACCATGACCGCGTTCAGCCTCGACCGGCTGCCGATCATCGGCGCGGGCACCAAGTACACCGCGGAATTCTCCGAGGCCGCCGGGCTGAAGCAGGGCAACGAGGTGCGCATCGCGGGCGTCAAGGTCGGCTCCGTCCAGGATGTGCGGCTCGACGGCGACCGCGTGCTGGTCGACTTCCGCACCCAGGACGCCTGGATCGGCAACGAGACCACCGCCTCCATCCAGATCAAGACGCTGCTGGGCCAGAAGTACCTGACCCTGGACCCCAAGGGCTCCGGCGCGGCCGACCCCTCCGAACGAATCCCGCTGTCGCGCACGGTATCCCCCTACGACGTGGTGGACGCCTTCAGCGACGCCGCCGAGGACATCGAGCAGACCGACACCGCACAGCTGGCCCAGAGCATGCGGGTGCTGTCGGAGGCGTTCTCGGCGACCCCGCCGGAGATCCGCGGCTCCATCGACGGCGTCGCCCGGCTCTCGGAGTCGATCGCCAAGCGGGACGAGAAGCTGCGTACCCTGTTCGCCGCGACCAAGCAGACCAGCCAGGTGCTGGCCGACCGCAATGCCGAATTCGAACGCCTGCTCGCGAACGGCGGTCAACTGCTGGCCGAACTCAATATCCGGCAGCAGGCGATCCGGCAGCTGCTCACGGGTGCGAAGACCATCGGCGCGGAACTGAGCGCCCTGGTGCACGACAACGAGGAACAGATCGGGCCCGCCCTCACCAATCTCCGCAAGACCATCGACATCCTCAATGCCCACCAGGCCGACATCGCCAAGACACTGACGCTGGCCGCGCCGTTCTACGGCCTCTACGCCAATGTGCTCGGCACCGGCCGCTGGTTCGACGCGGTGATCACCAACCTGATTCCGCCCGCGCTGCCGGAAGTGCCCGGCTACCGCGAACCGATCCGGAAGATGGGAGGCTAGCCATGGCTCGCGACGTGCTGACCGGTCTGCGGGAATCCCCGCGCGGCAGGGCGATCCTCGCCGCCGTCGTAGCGGGTGCGGTGCTCATCGCCGCCGTGGCGTGGTGGGGTTTCGACAAGTTCACCACCACCCGGATCACCGCCTACTTCGACAAGTCCATCGGCATCTACGAGGGCTCCGATGTGCGCATCCTCGGCGTGCCGGTGGGCCGGGTGGACTCCATCGAGCCCATGGGCGATCAGGTGAAGATCGTCATGAGCGTCGACCGCGAATACGACATCCCGGCCGACGCCAAGGCCGCGCAGATCACGCCCTCGGTGGTGTCGGACCGCTACATCCAGCTCGCGCCGGTGTACCGGGGCGGGCCGAAGATGGGGCGCGAGGCCACCATTCCTAAAGAACGCACCGCCACCCCGGTCGAGGTGGACCGGCTCTACCGGAGCATCACCGAACTCTCCGACGCGCTGGGGCCCGAAGGCGCCAACAAGGAGGGGGCGCTCAACGAGCTGGTGCGCACCACTTCCGCCAATCTGGCCGGAAACGGCGAGGCGCTGGCCAACAGCTTCGAGCAGCTGTCCAAAGCCGCCGCCGTGCTGGGTGATTCGCGATCCGACATCTTCGACACGGTGAAGAACCTGCAGGTGTTCGTGACCGCGCTGGCGCGCAACGACGCCCAGGTGCGGCAGTTCAACGCACAGTTGGCCGATCTGGCTGGCTTCCTCGCCGACGAACGCAGCACCCTCGGTGACGCGCTGAACCTGCTGTCCGTCGCGCTCGGCGACGTGGCCCGGTTCATCGACGACAACCGGGAACTGGTGCAGGCCAATGCCGATGCGCTGACCCAGCTCACCCAGACCCTCGCCGACCAGCGCGAGGATCTGGCCGCGGCGCTGCCGCTCATCCCGACCGCGCTGAGCAATCTGATCAATGTGCACAACGGCGAGACCGGCACCCTCGACATGCGCCCGAACTTCACCGATCTGCAGGATCCCTTCGGGGTCATCTGCAAGATGCTGGATCTGGGCAAGCTGCGCCCGGGCGACCCGAAGTTCGACGCCATCACCCGGCAGATGCGGCCCATCCTCGATCACTGCGAGACCATTGCCGCGCAGATCACCGCGGGTGTGACGACACCGTCGCTGATCCTGCCGTTCGGCATCCTGAGCGGCGAGAACCAGCAGCGTGCCCCGGTGCCGGGCACCGTGCCCGGCAATCCGTCGGACCAGGCCCCGCCGTCGGAAGGAGGTGGACAGCGATGAACAGCCCTCGCTCGCGCGTGCTCGCATCGGGAATCCGCCGCCGCGGCAGCGCATTCGGCCGTCGTGTCGCCGCCGTGGCGACCGCCCTGAGTGCGGTGACGCTGCTGGCCGGATGCGGCGACGGCGCGTACAGCATTCCGCTGCCCGGCGGACCGAGCGTCGGCGACGATCCGCTGCACCTCGATATCCGCTTCGCCGATGTGCTGGACCTGGTGCCGCAGTCCACGGTCAAGGTGGACGGTGTGGCGGTGGGCCGCGTCGACAAGATCGAACTCGCGCCGGACGGCTGGACCGCCAGCGTCAAGGCCGTGGTGCGCAATTCGGTGGACCTGCCCGCCAATGCCCGCGCCGAGGTGCGGCAGACGAATCTGCTGGGCGAGAAGTTCATCGAACTGTCGGTGCCCACCCACGACCCGGCCCCGGCCAAGCTGGCCGACAACGCGGTCATCCCGGTGGCGAACACCCGCACCGCCACCGAGGTGGAACAGGTGCTCGGCGCGCTGTCCCTGCTGCTCAACGGCGGCGGCGTGGCGCAGTTGCAGCCCATCGTGGTGGAGCTGAACAAGGCGCTCGAGGGTCGCGAGAGCACGGTGCGCGATCTGCTGGAGCAGGCGAACACCCTGATCGACGGACTGAACCGGCAGGTCGACGACATCACCCGCGCACTGGACGGGCTCGACACCCTGAGCAGTCGCCTGAGCGGGCAGACCACCCAGATCTCGCAGGTGCTCGACGAATTGCCCACCGGCATCCGGATTCTGGAGGAGCAGCGGCCGCAGTTGATCCAGCTGCTCGGCCAGCTGGACCGGGTCGGCCAGGCTGGATTCGACGTCCTGGACAACTCCAAGGACGACCTGATCCGCGATCTCAACTCGCTGCGCCCCACCCTGCAGGCGCTGGGTAGCGGAGCCGACGACCTGGTCACCGCGTTCCCGCTCATTCCGACCTACCCGTTCCCGGACGAGGCCATCAAGTCCGCCTTCGGCGGACAGGTCAACACCTGGCTGTCGGTGGACCTGCAGATCGGCACGCTGCTGTCGAATCTCGGTGTGGGCAAACAGGACCCGGTGTACATCCCGCCGAACGGACGGCCGGTGCCGGTGGACGGATCCAATCCGTACTACAACGGCAACGGCCCGCGTCCGGGCTGGCCGACGGTCTCGCTGCTGCCGCTGCCGCCCACCGTGGTGCGCCCGCAGCTCCCCGCCGGACTGCCCATTCCGACCGATCCGCTCGGTTCACTGCTCGACCAGCTGGGAGTGGGTGGTCCGCGATGAGCAAACTGGTGCGCTACCAGCTGATCGCCTTCGGGCTGATCGCCGTGCTCGGCGTGGTGTTCGTGGGCGCCAAGTACGTGCGCCTGGACAATATGCTGGGCTTCGGCCAGTACCGGGTGCAGGTGCGGATCGTCGACACCGACGACAAGCGGGCGACCACGGGCAATCTGTCTCCGGGCGCGGAGGTCACCTACCGGGGCGTTCCGGTGGGCCGGGTGGGCAAGCAGGAGATCATTCCCGACGGCGTGCTGATCACGCTCGAGCTGGACTCCGGCGCGCCCAAGGTGCCGCAGAGTGCGAAAGCCGTGGTGGCCAACCGATCCGCCATCGGTGAGCAGTACGTGGATCTGGTGCCCAGCAGCGCGGGCGCGCCGTATCTGCGGGACGGCTCCGTGATCGACGGCGCGCGGACCCCGATCCCGGTCGAGGATCTGCTCGCCAGCGTGAATCACTTCGCCAGCACCACCGACCTGGTGGCGCTGTCCACCACCATCACCGAACTCGGCAAGGCGTTCGACGGCAAGGGCGACGAACTCCAGGTGCTGGTGGATTCGCTGGCCCGGTTCACCGAGACCGGCGTGGACGCGCTGCCGCAGACCCTGCAGCTCATCCGGGACGCGCAGACCGTGCTGACCACCCAGGCCGAACAGTCCCCGGCCATCCGGCAGTTCAGCGACGGCCTGGACCGGCTCTCGGCGCAGCTGCGCTCCAGCGATCCGGACGTGCGGCGGCTGATCGGCACCGGCACCGACGCGGGCAGTCAGATCTCGCAGCTGCTGCGGGAGAGCGGTGACGCGCTCACCCGCGACCTGGCGAACCTGCGCACCCTGCTGCTCACCATCTCGCCGAAGTTCTACGCGCTCGGCCCGGTGCTGCAGATGCTGCCGCTGCTGTCCATCGGTGCGTCGGCGACCGCTCCCGGCGACGGCACCACCCACTTCGGCCTGGTGCTGGAGACCAATAATCCGCCCGCCTGCACGGTCGGCTACGAGGGCACGCAGCGGATTCTGGACGAGATGCGGGCGCAGAACCCGGATTTCGACGACAGCCGCGACGACTTCCCGTTCAACACCGAGGCCAAATGCTTGGTGCCGCAAGGCAATCCGACGGCAGTGCGCGGTGGTGAGCGCGCCGAGTTCGCCGATCCGAGCGTGCCGCAGCCGTGGGACGACAACCCCAAGGTCGATCCGGACAAGTTGAATCTCAATCCGGTCGCCACCCAACTGGCCACGCTGCTCGGCGTGACGCCGAAACGGTGAGGAATCCGGCGGAAAGTATGGTGACGGCGTGAGTCAGCAACACGACAGCGAATCCGTCGACCGCTCCGTGCGCACGGGCGTCACGGTGGCCGCCGTCGCCCTGCTCGCGGTGGCCGCGGTGGCCGCGGCGTGGTTCGGCTACGCCTGGATCGTGGGCGGGCTCGTGCAGGACAACGGTCGCGCCGACGCTCGCGACACCGCCCTGAACGACGCCCGGCAGGCCGCGGTCAACCTCATGACCTTCGACCCCGACGACGTCGACGGATCACTGCGGACCATGCTGTCCTCCACCACCGGCGCGCTCCGGGAGGAGCAGACCAAGGATCTGGATTCGCTGAAAGCCCAGGTCGCCGAGGCCCGGACTCGCATGCGGTCGGAGGTGGAGGGCGCGACCATCACCTCGCTCGCCAGCGAGAACGACCGCGCCACCGCCTTCGTCGTGCTGCGCATCACCCGCGCCTGGCCCGGCGGTCAACCGGCCACCTTCCGTCAGCTGTGGAATTTGGACATGGTGAAGGAAGGCGACACCTGGAAGGCCGAACAGGCGCGGAACCTGGGTGAGCCGGTATCGCTCGACGCGGGCGCGCTGCCCACCGAGCCCGCACCCACCGAGCAGCCATCCTCCGGCGATCAGCCGCAGTCCGGCGATCAGCCGCAGGGCGGCGATCAGCCCGAGTCCGCCGACCAGCAGCCGACGGATCAGCAACCGCAAGCGCCGGGCCGATAGGAGGCAGCGACCATGGCCGACAAACGACCCGTCAACCGCGTCACGCCCAAGCGCCGCACCTCCGGCACACCGCAGGACTCGTCCTCCCGCCGCGCCCTCGGCCGCGAGGGACAGACCGGATCGGCGTGGCGGACCGCGGCGGATGCCGACCGCTCACGCGCCGGTGATTCCGATCGGCTGAGCGGGGGCGCCACGGCGCGCGGGGAAACCCGTGCGAAGGCTGGGACCCCGAAGGGCGCGTCTCGCGCGGCGGGGGCCCCGGCGGTCGCGTCCGCGAAGGCCGGGACCCCGAAGGTTCGGCTCGGGAAGGCGGGGCGGGCGACATCGAGTGCCGCCTCGACATCTCCCGGCGGGGAGACCGTGTCCCGTGCCGCCGCGGCGCGCGGCGGTTCCTGGCGGCTCGCGATCGGCTGCGGTATCGCCGCGGTCCTGCTCGGCGTCTTCGCCGTGGTGGCGGCCCTGCGTCCCGGCGTCGACGACGACAATCTCGCCTATGTCGACAATCAGGCCACCGATGAGGTGAAGGCCGCCGCCGATCACGCCCTGTCCACGCTCTACGGCTACCGGGCCGCCGAGATCGACCAGTGGAAGGACTCCGTCGGCGCGGTGCTGACCGAGCAGATGCGCGCGGATCTGGAGAAGTACATCGACACCACGGTCAGCACCATCAAGCAGGCGGCGACCGACACCGAGGTGACCACCGATCCGATCGGTGTGACTTTGCTCACGCCCGAGCGCGCCGAACTGCTGGTGAACCTCAATGTCTCCGCGGTCCGGGACGGCACCCCGGAACCGCTCGCCTCCGGTCCGGTGGTGCTTCGGATGCAGAAGGTGGACGGCCGCTGGCTGGCCGCCGAGATCGCCGACAACTGATCCGTCAAGGAAATTCACACGCCTGGTGGGGGCCGGTTTTTCGGTGATCTGCCAGCGCGCCAAACGATCTCGCGCCACGCGTCGGACCGGCCGCACTTGACGAGTTTCGTCCGAGCCGTCACGCTATTCACAACAGCGGCAGCTGTCACAGGGGTTCGCCCCGAACGGTGACCCGGCAATCGCAGCCAGCGGAAGACGGGACTCCCGGTGGGCCGGGAACACCGACAGCGTGTCAGTTGAACCGGTACGGCGCGCCAGCCCGCCGCGACCCGCAACGGGTGGTACTTTGACACCCCCGTAGGTTTGGGTGTAGTTTTGGACGTTGCGCTGGCTGCCTCCTGTCCATACCTTGTTCGCATCGACGAAAGTTCCACCTTCCGGTGTTACTTCCGCTGCTTGCTGTTCGGGTTTCGTTCGGGTGGGGACCAGCGGAATTCGTAGCAGACAAGCGACGGTCGCGGACCACCACGCGACTGCGCGTGAGGTGCTGGAAGGACGCATCTTGGCAGTCTCCACCCAGACCAAGGCCACCACGGCGGGCCGTGATTTCTACACAGTCCCCGGAGCCCCGAAGCGGGTGTCTTTCGCGAAGATCCGTGAGCCTCTGGAGGTTCCGGGTCTTCTCGATCTACAGACCGATTCGTTCGACTGGCTGATCGGCGCGTCAGACTGGCGGGAGCGAGCGGCGGCGCGCGGCGACGTCAATCCGACCGGCGGTCTCGAGGAGGTGCTCGAGGAGCTCTCGCCGATCGAGGATTTCTCCGGCTCCATGTCGCTGTCCTTCTCCGACCCGCGCTTCGAAGAGGTCAAGGCCTCCATCGAGGAGTGCAAGGACAAGGACATGACCTACGCGGCGCCGCTCTTCGTGACCGCGGAGTTCATCAACAACAACACCGGTGAGATCAAGTCTCAGACGGTCTTCATGGGCGACTTCCCGATGATGACCGACAAGGGCACGTTCATCATCAACGGCACCGAGCGCGTCGTCGTCTCGCAGCTGGTGCGTTCGCCCGGTGTCTACTTCGACGAGACCATCGACAAGTCCACCGAGAAGATGCTGCACTCGGTGCGTGTCATCCCGTCGCGCGGTGCGTGGCTGGAGTTCGACGTGGACAAGCGCGACACCGTCGGCGTGCGCATCGACCGCAAGCGCCGCCAGCCGGTCACCGTGCTGCTGAAGGCCCTGGGCCTGACCACCGAGGAGATCACCGAGCGCTTCGGCTTCTCCGAGATCATGATGTCCACCCTGGAGAAGGACAGCACTCCGGGCCAGGACGAGGCGCTGCTCGACATCTACCGCAAGCTGCGTCCGGGCGAGCCGCCGACCAAGGAGTCCGCGCAGACCCTGCTGGAGAACCTGTTCTTCAAGGAGAAGCGCTACGACCTCGCGCGTGTCGGCCGCTACAAGGTCAACAAGAAGCTGGGCCTGCACGCCGGTGAGCCGGTCGTGGGTTCGGTGCTGACCCGCGAGGACATCGTCGCGACCATCGAGTACCTGGTCCGTCTGCACCAGGGCGACAAGGTCATGACCGCGCCCGGCGGCGCGGAGGTGCCGGTCGAGGTCGACGATATCGACCACTTCGGCAACCGCCGCCTGCGCACGGTCGGCGAGCTGATCCAGAACCAGATCCGCGTCGGCCTGTCCCGCATGGAGCGCGTCGTGCGTGAGCGCATGACCACCCAGGACGTCGAGGCCATCACGCCGCAGACCCTGATCAACATCCGCCCCGTGGTGGCGGCGATCAAGGAGTTCTTCGGCACCTCGCAGCTGTCGCAGTTCATGGACCAGAACAACCCGCTGTCGGGTCTGACCCACAAGCGTCGCCTGTCGGCGCTGGGTCCGGGCGGTCTGTCCCGGGAGCGCGCGGGCCTCGAGGTCCGCGACGTCCACCCGTCGCACTACGGCCGCATGTGCCCCATCGAGACCCCGGAAGGCCCGAACATCGGCCTGATCGGTTCGCTCTCGGTGTACGCGCGGGTCAACCCGTTCGGTTTCATCGAGACCCCGTACCGCAAGGTCGTCAACGGCATCGTCACCGATGAGGTCGTGTACCTCACCGCCGACGAGGAGGACCGCGAGGTCCGCGCCCAGGCGAACTCGCCGATCGACGCCGACGGCAACTTCCTCGAGGAGCGCGTGCTCGCCCGCCGCGGCAACGAGGAGATGGAGTTCGTCTCCCCGGCCGAGGTCACCTATATGGATGTCTCGCCGCGCCAGATGGTGTCGGTGGCGACCGCCATGATCCCGTTCCTCGAGCACGACGACGCCAACCGTGCCCTCATGGGCGCGAACATGCAGCGTCAGGCCGTGCCGCTGATCCGTTCCGACGCGCCGCTGGTCGGCACCGGTATGGAGCTGCGCGCCGCGGTCGACGCCGGTGACGTGGTCGTGAACGCCAAGGCCGGTGTGGTGGAGGAGGTTTCGGCCGATTTCATCACCGTCATGCACGATGACGGCACTCGCCGCAGCTACCGGCTGCGCAAGTTCGAGCGTTCCAACCAGGGCACGTGTGCGAATCAGCGTCCGATCGTGGACGAGGGGCAGCGGGTGGAGGCCGGGCATGTGCTCGCCGACGGGCCGTGCACCGAGAACGGTGAGATGGCCCTGGGTAAGAACCTGTTGGTGGCGATCATGCCGTGGGAGGGCCACAACTACGAGGACGCGATCATCCTGTCGCAGCGTCTCGTGGAGGAGGACGTGCTGACCTCGATTCATATCGAGGAGCACGAGATCGACGCGCGTGACACCAAGCTCGGTGCCGAGGAGATCACCCGCGATATCCCGAACGTCTCCGACGAGGTCCTCGCCGACCTCGACGAGCGGGGCATCGTGCGCATCGGTGCCGAGGTGCGTGACGGTGACATTCTGGTGGGCAAGGTGACGCCGAAGGGTGAGACCGAGCTGACGCCGGAGGAGCGGTTGCTGCGCGCGATCTTCGGTGAGAAGGCCCGCGAGGTGCGTGACACCTCCCTCAAGGTGCCCCACGGTGAGTCGGGCAAGGTCATCGGTGTGCGGGTGTTCTCCCGTGATGACGACGACGATCTGCCGCCGGGCGTCAACGAGCTGGTGCGCGTGTATGTGGCGCAGAAGCGCAAGATCCAGGACGGTGACAAGCTCGCCGGCCGTCACGGCAACAAGGGTGTGATCGGCAAGATCCTCCCCGTCGAGGATATGCCGTTCCTGCCCGACGGCACTCCGGTGGACATCATCCTCAACACCCACGGTGTCCCGCGTCGTATGAACATCGGTCAGGTGCTCGAAACCCACCTGGGTTGGATCGCCAAGACCGGTTGGCAGGTCGAGGGCAATCCGGAGTGGGCCAAGAACCTGCCGGAGGAGATGTGGGGCCAGGAGGCCGACACCAATATCGCCACCCCGGTGTTCGACGGTGCGCGCGAGGAGGAGCTGACCGGTCTGCTCGGCTCCACCCTGCCCAACCGCGACGGTGAGAGCATGGTCGACGAGAACGGCAAGGCGGTGCTGCTGGACGGCCGCTCCGGTGAGCCGTTCCCGTACCCGGTGGCCGTGGGCTACATGTACATCCTGAAGCTGCACCACCTGGTCGACGACAAGATCCACGCGCGTTCGACCGGCCCGTACTCGATGATCACCCAGCAGCCCCTCGGTGGTAAGGCGCAGTTCGGTGGTCAGCGCTTCGGTGAAATGGAATGTTGGGCCATGCAGGCCTACGGCGCGGCCTACACGCTGCAGGAACTGCTCACCATCAAGTCCGACGACGTGGTCGGCCGCGTGAAGGTCTACGAGGCCATCGTCAAGGGCGAGAACATTCCGGAGCCGGGTATTCCGGAGTCGTTCAAGGTGTTGCTCAAGGAACTCCAGTCGCTGTGCCTGAACGTGGAGGTGCTGTCCTCCGACGGCGCCGCCATCGAGATGCGCGACGGCGACGACGAGGACCTGGAGCGCGCCGCGGCGAACCTGGGTATCAACCTGTCCCGCAACGAGGCTGCGACGGTCGACGACCTGGCGCAGTGAGCGATCGGTCCCCGAGGGTCGGAAGACCCTCGGGGGCAACGGAACTAGCGACTTTTGCTCATTCTCAACCCGAACAGGGGAAAGGAAGTTACGTGCTAGACGTCAACTTCTTCGATGAACTCCGGATCGGCCTGGCCACCGCCGAAGACATTCGCAACTGGTCCTTCGGTGAGGTCAAGAAGCCGGAGACCATCAACTACCGCACGCTGAAGCCGGAGAAGGACGGCCTCTTCTGCGAGAAGATCTTCGGTCCCACCCGGGACTGGGAGTGCTACTGCGGTAAGTACAAGCGCGTCCGCTTCAAGGGCATCATTTGTGAGCGCTGCGGCGTCGAGGTGACCCGCGCCAAGGTGCGCCGTGAGCGGATGGGCCACATCGAGCTGGCCGCCCCGGTCACCCACATCTGGTACTTCAAGGGTGTGCCGTCGCGCCTGGGCTACCTGCTCGACCTGGCGCCGAAGGATCTCGAGAAGATCATCTACTTCGCCGCCTACGTCATCGTCGGTGTCGACGAGGAACTGCGCCACAACGAACTCTCCACCCTCGAGGCGGAGATGGAGGTCGAGAAGAAGGCCGTCGCCGATCAGCGCGACGCCGACCTCGAGGCGCGGGCACAGAAGCTCGAGGCGGATATCGCCGAGCTCGAGGCCGAGGGCGCCAAGTCCGACGTGCGCCGCAAGGTCAAGGACGGCGGCGAGCGCGAAATGCGTCAGCTGCGCGACCGCGCCCAGCGGGAGCTGGATCGTCTCGACGAGATCTGGACCACCTTCACCAAGCTGTCCACCAAGCAGCTCATCGTGGACGAGGTGCTCTACCGCGAGCTGCAGGACCGCTACGGCGAGTACTTCACCGGTGCCATGGGTGCCGAAGCCATCCAGAAGCTGATGGAGAACTTCGACATCGAGGCCGAGGCCGAGAACCTGCGCGAGACCATTCGCACCGGCAAGGGCCAGAAGAAGCTGCGCGCCCTCAAGCGTCTGAAGGTCGTCGCCGCGTTCCAGGCCAACGGCAACTCGCCGATGGGCATGGTGCTCGACGCCGTGCCGGTGATCCCGCCGGAGCTGCGCCCCATGGTGCAGCTGGACGGTGGCCGCTTCGCGACCTCCGACCTGAACGACCTGTACCGCCGCGTCATCAACCGCAACAACCGCCTGAAGCGCCTCATCGACCTCGGTGCGCCCGAGATCATCGTGAACAACGAGAAGCGCATGCTCCAGGAGTCGGTGGACGCGCTGTTCGACAACGGCCGCCGCGGCCGCCCGGTCACCGGTCCGGGCAACCGTCCGCTCAAGTCGCTGTCGGATCTGCTCAAGGGCAAGCAGGGTCGTTTCCGTCAGAACCTGCTCGGCAAGCGTGTCGACTACTCGGGCCGTTCGGTCATCGTGGTCGGTCCGCAGCTGAAGCTGCACCAGTGCGGTCTGCCCAAGCTGATGGCGCTCGAGCTGTTCAAGCCGTTCGTCATGAAGCGCCTGGTGGACCTGAACCACGCGCAGAACATCAAGTCCGCCAAGCGGATGGTGGAGCGGCAGCGGCCCCAGGTGTGGGATGTCCTCGAAGAGGTCATCGCCGAGCACCCGGTCATGCTGAACCGTGCGCCCACCCTGCACCGCCTGGGTATTCAGGCGTTCGAGCCGCTGCTGGTCGAAGGTAAGGCCATCCAGCTGCACCCGCTCGTCTGTGAGGCGTTCAACGCCGACTTCGACGGTGACCAGATGGCCGTGCACCTGCCGCTGTCGGCGGAGGCGCAGGCCGAGGCCCGCATCCTCATGCTGTCCTCGAACAACATCCTGTCGCCCGCCTCGGGTCGTCCGCTCGCCATGCCGCGTCTGGACATGGTGACCGGCCTGTACTACCTGACCCGTCTGCAGGAGGGTGCGCGCGGCGAGTACCGCGCGGCCACCAAGGACGAGCCGGAGTTCGGCGTCTACTCCTCGCCCGCCGAGGCGCAGATGGCCGTGGACCGCGGTGAGCTGACCGTGCGTTCGCTGATCAAGGTCCGCCTGACCGATCAGCGGCCGCCGAAGGACGTCGAGGCCGAGCTGTTCCCCGACGGCTGGCAGCGGGGCGACGCGTGGATCACCAAGACCACGCTGGGCCGCGTCATGTTCAACGATCTGCTCCCGGCGGACTACGCGTTCATCGACGAGCCGATGCCGAAGAAGCGGCAGGCCGCGATCATCAACGATCTGGCCGAGCGCTACCCGATGATCGTGGTGGCGCAGACCGTCGACAAGCTCAAGGACGCGGGCTTCTACTGGGCCACCCGCTCCGGTGTCACCGTCTCCATGTCGGACGTGCTCGTTCCGCCGGAGAAGGCGGAGATCATGGAGCGCTACGAGGCGCAGTCGGATCAGATCGAGAAGAAGTACCAGCGTGGTGCGCTCGATCACCAGGAGCGCAACAACGCCCTGGTCAAGATCTGGCAGGAGGCCACCGAAGAGGTCGGTCAGGCGCTGCGCGCGCACTACCCGGCCGACAACCCGATCATCACGATCGTCGACTCGGGTGCGACCGGTAACTTCACTCAGACTCGTACCCTCGCCGGTATGAAGGGTCTGGTGACCAACCCGAAGGGTGAGTTCATCCCGCGGCCGATCAAGTCCTCCTTCCGTGAGGGCCTGACGGTGCTGGAGTACTTCATCAACACCCACGGTGCGCGAAAGGGTCTGGCCGACACCGCGCTTCGCACCGCCGACTCGGGTTACCTGACCCGACGTCTGGTGGACGTGTCGCAGGACGTCATCGTGCGCGAGACCGACTGTGGCACCGAGCGTGGCATCGTCGTCCCGATCGCGGAGAAGCTGGCCGACGGCACCGTCATTCGTGACGCGCACGTCGAAACCAGCACCTACGCACGCACTTTGGCCGCCGACGCGATCGACGCCAAGGGCAACGTGGTGGTCGAGAAGGGCCACGACCTGGGCGACCCCGCCCTGGAGGCGCTGCTCGAGGCCGGTATCACCGAGGTGAAGGTCCGCTCCGTGCTGACCTGCACCACCGGCACCGGCGTGTGCGCGACCTGCTACGGCCGCTCCATGGCGACCGGCAAGCTGGTCGACATCGGTGAGGCCGTCGGTATCGTCGCCGCGCAGTCCATCGGTGAGCCCGGTACCCAGCTGACCATGCGTACCTTCCACCAGGGTGGTGTCGCGGGTGACGACATCACGGGTGGTCTGCCCCGCGTGCAGGAGCTCTTCGAGGCTCGTGTGCCCAAGGGCAAGGCCCCCATCGCCGAGGTCTCCGGCCGCGTGCGCCTAGAGGACGACGACCGCTTCTACAAGATCACCATCATTCCGGACGACGGTTCGGACGAGGTGCTCTACGACAAGCTGTCGAAGCGTCAGCGACTGCGGGTCTTCAAGCACGAGGACGGCACCGAGCGCCTGCTCGCCGACGGTGACCACGTGGAGGTGGGCCAGCAGCTGCTCGAGGGCTCGGCCGATCCGCACGAGGTGCTGCGCGTGATGGGTCCGCGTCAGGTGCAGGTCCACCTGGTCCACGAGGTCCAGGAGGTGTACCGCTCGCAGGGTGTGTCCATCCATGACAAGCACATCGAGGTGATCGTCCGCCAGATGCTGCGCCGCGTCACCATCATCGATTCGGGTGCGACGGAGTTCCTGCCCGGTTCGCTGGTGGAGCGCGCCGAGTTCGAGGCCGCCAACCGCCGCGTGGTCGCGGAGGGTGGCGAGCCCGCCTCGGGTCGCCCGGTGCTCATGGGTATCACCAAGGCGTCGCTGGCCACGGATTCCTGGCTCTCGGCGGCCTCCTTCCAGGAGACCACCCGCGTGCTCACGGACGCCGCGATCAACTGCCGCTCCGACAAGCTGATCGGCTTGAAGGAGAACGTCATCATCGGCAAGCTGATCCCGGCCGGTACCGGTATCAACCGCTACCGCAACATCCAGGTCCAGCCCACCGAGGAGGCCCGCCAGGCCGCGTACGCGGTGCCGTCCTACGACGACACCTACTACACCCCGGACGGTTTCGGCACCACCACCGGTGCCGCGGTCCCGCTGGACGACTACGGTTTCAGTGACTACCGGTAGTCCGGTGAGCTGTTAGCTCGAGACCATTCGACCCCCGTTCCTCGTAACGGGGGTCGAATGTGTTTTATGGGTTTATGCTGGTCACGACTTCGAGCTTCCACTACGGGAGGGGTTGGCGTCGTGTTTGCCAGTCGCAGGCTGCCCGCGGCCGTGCTGTGTGGAGCGGTGGTGCCGCTGCTCCTGTTCCTCCCGGCCGCCGCGGTACCCGGCACCGTACACGGCGGGTGTTACGCCGGGGATGTGCTGACGGCCGAGCGGATTCCGGGGGCCGGGAGCGCCGGGCAGAGTGTGCGGCGGGTGGGGGAGGTGTGGGACTGCCGGAGTTCGCTGCTGCCGGGGATCACGGCGGGGCGGTTCCGGGCCGAATTGCCCTGGCGGGGTTTCGGTGTGCCGACATCGGGCGATTTCACCTGGTCGGACGGCAGTGTCAGCGCGGTGAGCGGGTTGCCCAACGGTCTGTGGACGATCATGTCCGGGCCGGCGAGCGGGCACGCGGTGCGCTTCGACCTCGCCATGGAGATGACCGGGGACTGGTACTACACCGAGCATTCCATGGCGATCGAGTCGCTGTCCTTCGTGCCGTAGCGCGCCCGAATTCCGCTGCGGCGCATGAGGATTACTCAGCGCGGCTGCGGTTCCGGGAGGGCGTCGAAGGCGGGGCGGATGGTGTCCGACGCGCCGGGGACGAGGGATTCGGCGTAGGTGAGGGCGGCCTCCACCGCCGGGTCGCCGCCGCTCTGCTGGAGGCCGACGGCGCCGCCGATGAGCGCTCCCACCACGGTGGTGATGGGGATGGTGATGAAGTCCAGGATGAACAGGCCCGCGGGGAAGCCGATGAGGAAACCGATCGCGCCGCCGATGGCGGCCCCGGTGGCCACGGCGGGCAGATTGGCCTGAACGACGTCGAAGAAGTGCTGCTGGGCGTTGATATCGCGGAGCGGGACCGGGGACTGGTCCGCCGGGGTGAGGGTGAGGCGGCGGCCGTCGTCGGTAATGCTGGGGACGAGTTCCAGGGTGTGGCCGACGATGTCGTAGGTCAGCGGAACGGTGGCGGCCAGGATGCCGTCGTCGTCGGTGACGATGATCGCCTCGCCGTCCCAAGTGGGCAGGAACCGACCCGAGGCGATGGTGCCGACGGCGGCGCGATTGTCCGGCGCGAGTTCCACCGTGTAGTCGACACCGTGGTCGCTGCCCTGCACCCGGAGTGGGGGCTGTGCCGGTCCGGCGGTCGCGGTGGTGGCCGCGGCGACCGAGGTGGTCAGGCAAAGCAGCAGCGGCGCAATGGTTTTCGCTAGGCGCATCATCGTCCCTCGGGTTGCGGGCCACTCGGCCCCGACGTCTGCGAAGAACCTACCCGGGCGGCGCGGGGATCGGAACCCCGGCGACGCATAGTGGTCACCTCGAGGCCGGGGCCGCGGGTGCACCCGGGCCGATCGCGACTACCGGGCCTCGACGGTCTCCTCCTCGCCCCGCCGAACCGCCACCACGCCGATGAGAATCAGTGCGCCGCCCAGCAATTGGATCGGCCGTGGCGCTTCACCGAGCAGTGCCCAGGCGAAGGCCAGTGCCGCCAGCACCTCGAACAGCGCCACGAAGGAGGCCAGCCGCGAGCCGAGCAGCCGGGTGGCCGCGATCCCGGTGACGTAGGCCAGCGCCGCCGTGACCACGCCGAGGAAGATCAGCGGCGGCCACCAGGCGGTGGTGAAGCCCTGGAAGACAACGGGTTCGGTGGTCGCCCGAAACGGCAGGATGCCGACCGCGCCCGCGGCGAGCAGCGCCACCCCGCCGATCAGCAGTCCGCTGGCCGCCAGCACCGTGCCGGGCAGGGAGCCGTCACCGTGCGCGGAGAGCACGAAGTAGGAGGCGGCGCCGATCATGGCCGCCAACGCCCAGGCGATGCCGACCCCGCTGGTCTCGGCTCCCGAGGTCAGGTCGAGTACCAGTACCAACCCGGTCAGACCGACCGCGGCGCCGGCCACGGTGGTGGCCCCGGGCCGCTGGCGGTGCCGCAGCCACAGCCAGCCCACCACGGCCACCGGCGCGGTGTACTCGACGAGCAGTGCCACGCCCACCTCCATATGGGCGACGGCGTTGAAGTAGGCCAGCTGCGTGCCCGCGACGGCCAGCAATCCGTAACCGGTGATCAGGGCCGCGTTGTCGCGCAACAGTTTCCAGTTCCCGCGCAGCTGCACCAGCGCGACGGGTGCCAGCACCGCCGCCGCCAGCAGTACGCGGACCGCGACCACTGCCGCGGAACTCCACCCCGCATTCATCATTCCGCGCGCCAGCGATCCCGACAGCCCGAACGACGACGCCGACAGCAGCGCTAGCAGCAGCCCGGCGCGCAATCGATTCCGAACGGCTGTGTCATGAGTCAACGTCGTCATGGCTAATGACGCTAGGGTCGAGTTGGTAATGTGTCAACATGATTTTTGCTCATGACACCGAAGCGTCCATGGCCGCGGCGGTGGAGCTGGTGAACTCGGCGGCGGAGCCGGACAAGCCGGACACCATGACGGAAACCGCGCAGCTGGCGGACTTCTTCGTGCGGCACGGCTATACCGGTGTCCGGACCGGTGACGCGCGGGAACTGGCGGATGTCCGCGCCCTGCGTCCGCTCCTGCGGCAACTGCTCACCAGCGATCGCGACAGCGCGGTGGTCCTGGTGAACGACATCCTCGCCGAGCATCGAGCCGTCCCCCGCCTGGTCCGCCACGACGACCTCGACTACCACATCCACGCCGTCCCACCCGAGGCCCCGCTGCCGGTCCGCATAGCCGTGGAAACCGCCATGGCCATGATCGACCTCATCCGCGCCGACGAGCTCTCCCGCCTCGCCGTCTGCGCCGACGACAACTGCGAGGGCATACTCCTCGACCTCTCCCGCAACCGCTCCCGCCGCTACTGCAGCACCGCCTGCGGCAACCGCAACGCGGTCGCGGCCTATCGCGCTCGGAAGAAGTAGCCTGCGGGAGTCGCAACCCTGCTCGGAGCGGCCGGGAGACGGAGGCGACCGGAATCGCAGCTCGAGTGCGGAATTGCGTTGCCAATTCGCCCACCGACGTCGCAAAAGAGTCAGCTGTTGGGTTTATCACTGTCGCTTCCGCTCCGGCTATACGCGCGTACAACTCCGGTGTTAGCGTGCCCCTGCTCGCTCGAGGATCGGTTGGGAGTCTTTCGGCAATGACGACGAGACGGCATGGGCCGCTGGGTACTTACGACGTGGTGTTGATCGGCGGCGGGATCATGAGCGCGACGCTCGGAATTCTGCTGCGGCATCTGGAACCGACCTGGTCCATCGCGGTCTACGAGCGATTGCCGGAGGTGGCGGGCGAGGCGTCGGCGGCCTGGAACAATGCGGGCACCGGGCACGCGGGGCTGTGCGAACTCAACTACACCTCGGAAAAACCGGGCGGTGGCGTCGATATCGAGAAGGCGCTGCGGGTCAATGCGCAATTCCAGTTGAGCCGCCAGCTGTGGTCGCATCTGGTGGAAGACGGAATCCTGGACAAACCACAAGAATTCATCAATCCGGTACCGCATATGACCTTCGTGCGCGGTGCCGACGATGTGGATTTTCTGCGCCGCCGCCATGCCGCGCTGTCGGAGCATCCGCTCTTCGGTTCCATGCGGTTCAGTGCGGACCCGGAGACCATCGGGGAATGGGCGCCGCTGCTGTTGCGCGGCCGCGCCAAGGGCGAACCGGTCGCCGCCACCCGCGATATCACCGGCAGCGATGTCGATTTCGGAACGCTGACCCGAAAGCTGTTCGCGCACTTGGAAACTCTCGGTGTGGACCTGTACCTGCGGCACGAGGTGCGGGGACTGCGCAAGAACAACGACGGTTCCTGGAAGCTGCGGCTGGTCGCGACCGATGACACCGATGATCGCATCACCTCCCGGGTCGACGCCCGCTTCGTCTTCGCCGGTGCGGGCGGTTGGGCGTTGAAACTGTTGCAGCGGGCCGGAATCCCCGAGGTGCGCGGTTACGGGTTGCTGCCGGTGAGCGGACGGTTCCTGCGCTGTGACAATCCGGCCGTGGTCGAGCGGCACGACGCCAAGGTCTACGGCAAGGCTCCGGCCGGAGCGCCGCCGATGTCCATGCCGCATCTGGATACCCGCATCATCGACGGCCAGCAGACGCTGCTGTTCGGCCCGTATGCCGGTTCCAGCCCGAAGTTCCTGAAGCAGGGCTCGGTATTCGACGTCGCGGCCTCGCTGCGGCCGCACAATATCGGCCCGCTCGCGGCCATGACCGCGAGCAATCTGGGGCTGGTGCGGCTGCTGGCGGGCCAGTTGGTGTCCACGCGGCGGCGCAAGATCTCCGCACTGCGGGAATTCTTTCCCGCCGCGGTGGGCGACGAGTGGACCATGATCGACGCCGGGCAGCGCGCCCAGATCGTGAAGGCCGATCCGGTGCGCGGCGGCGTTCTGGAGTTCGGCACCGAGGTCGTCGCCGCCCAGGACGGCTCCATCGCCGCCGTGCTCGGCGCGTCCCCCGGCGCTTCGACCGCCCCCGCGATCATGCTCGAGGTGCTGCGCCGCTGCTTCCCGCACTACCGCCACCTGTGGGCGCCGCGCCTGCGCGAACTCATGCCCACCATCGGCCGCTCCCTGGTCGACAACGAAGCCCTGGCCCGCCGCACCACCACCCGCACCGCCGAGATACTCGGCCTGGCCGCCCCGACCGCCGACTGACCCGGCTCCGGCGCGGTTCGGTTCGGCCACCTTCGCGACGCCCCGCTCATGAGCCGCCGCCGGGCCACTCGGCAGCTGGCACATTTGGACACCCGCGGCTCGCGCGGTGGCTCCCGGCATGGACATCCCCGTGCGCACCCGGTATAGAAAGTAGAACACGTTTCAATTCGATCGGAGATGCGATGGACAGCGCGACCATGGGCGCCCTGGTGATGGATGGCTTCAAGAAGCTGGGCTTCATCCAGTTCGCCGGTATCGACGCCGAGGACTTCGCCAGCGGTCGCAATGTGGTGCGGATGGCGGCGCGGCCGGAACATCTCAATCACAATGGCGACATCCACGCCGCCATCCTCTTCGGCTTCGCCGAGACCGCCGCCATGGGCGCGGCCGTCTCCGGCATCGTCGACCTGATGGGCGAGACCTTCATCGTCGCCCGCGACGGGAAGATCGAATACCTGGCCCGCGCCAAGGGCGCGGCAAGCCCCTTCCTCGCCACCTCCGAACTCCCGGACGGCGCCGTCGACACCATGCGCGCGAATATCGAGTCACGCACCGAAATCGAACTCGCCGTCCCGGTCACGATCACCGACATCACCGGAAAGGCCGTTGCCACAGCGACCTTCACCACCGTCATCCGCCCCCGCCGCCCCTGATCGCCGCGGCCCGTCGTCGCCAAGTCCGTGCGTGAGCGTTGCGCTGTCGCGGGATGTCCGCTACGTCGACCACGACGACCGCCTCGCCCCCGCGCCGGGGGTGGTTCGCCGATCGTCGGCACTGAGCGCTGTCTGGAGGAGTTCGCGGCATTCCTATGTTGGGACCGGACGCTCCCCCTGTCGATCCCTTGAGTCTGCCGTTCTGGTCTGTGGCTCTGCGGAAAGTGCTGCGTCCGTTGATGCTCCGAATTGGACAGCGACTGGGATTCTGATAAGGTCAACCATTGATTATCCTGGCTTTGGGCCTCGATGTTAAGGGGGGGTTCGCAGACGCGATGACGATCAAGCACGTGAATTTCGGCGGTTCCAGCTATGACGATGAGTGGGACGATGAGCCGTACTACGCACCCAGACAGCCTGCTTCGGCACCACCAGAGCGGCCACGGAATCTGACCGGATCTCGGTTCGTTACCATGCATCTCGACGCTGGCCTGCTGCCTGTCCGGCTCGAATTCGCGACGAACTGGGCACAGGGTGTTTCCCCGGCGGAGGTCAGCCGCGAACTCTCAAAGGCATACGAGGGGGGCATCGTTCAACTCTTGGCACGTACCGTCGAAGTACGTGGCGGATGGCCAGATCGATTGTCGCATGCCTGTGCGATGCCGCGAAAAAAGCAGTTAGGGGCTTTGCTGGAAACTCAGACATGGGACCAGTACCGGAGTGTATTGCGGTCGATCACCTCGCTCGGGAGCTGTTCCGTGCACGGTCGAGTATACGAGTATGACGAGCCAGCTGTGACCATGGTGGCTAATCGTTTGGTTATCCAATCGATCGGAGTGTGGCCGCAATGGTCGGGGTGTAGTGACCCGTATTCGCTTGAGGGCGAAATTTTAACTTGCGCCGAGAGGGTGCGTGCACAGCGTCCCGTCTTGTCCGTGCGACGAGACTATTCGCATTACACAGAAGATCAGCTCGAACAGCTACATGAACGCCATCGGGATCAGCTCCTGGCAGAAAGAACGAAGCTATAATGGGAAAGCCTTCAGCCAATGGCGTCAGAGTGGCCATGGAAAAGCTCAAGGAAGCTTCGGGCCATTGGTATAGTGCCAATTTCCATCTGCAAATGGCAAAGAAGATGATGTCTGATGTTATGATATCTGAGGCTGAAGTAGGGTTGTGGACGAACGTGTACGACGGATATAAGAGTATTCCTCAGTTTATCAACGACAGACTCTTTGAGGGAATATCGGCCTCGTCGTCTATTTCAATGACATTGAATTGGGCCCATAGTGTGTACAAAAAAGAGGAAGATGAAAACGTGCACGGCTTCACTGGGCTCTACTAGGTGGTAGCGCTGACGTGGGTGAGCTAAGGACCAAGAATCAACAGACGCTGCAAGGGCATATCGATACTATTCAAAGCAAGCAGCCTGAACTTGGCGGTCTCGAAAAGCAGATCAGTGATGCATTCGATAATGCACAGGACTGGCTTTCTAGTGGTGGCGCAGTTATCGGAACCATCCTAATTCCCATCCCAGGAATAGGAACGGCAGTTGGTGGCTCCGCGGGTATGTATCTGCAGGGCCATAAGGAGGAGTGCATAAAGGCGGTTCGCTTTGCTCTCGAGGGTGATGCTGACAAGAACATTCCAGGCTTGCTCGACTTCCTTGCAGCGATACAGTTGCCGGTAAAGCTACTTGAGATTGCCACCGATTGGCGGAATATCAAGAATCACGTGAAGAACGGCTACGATGAACAGTCTGATGCGGATATCTCAACTTGGTGGCAGAGTCCAGGAGCCGACGCTTATGAATCCACTCGTCAGGATCACGAGAACGCCTTTCTCGCGGTAATGGAGATTTGTGAGGCTACTGCTGGCAAGTTGGAGGATATCGGTACAGATCTAATCGATTATTACGCGGATCTGGCCACGAATGTTGTGGATTTGGTTGCAACGATTTCAACTAACATTGCTAGTATGGCTGGTCCCGGCCTAGCGGCTGCGGCTGGAGAGATTGTCGATTCAATTTGGGCTATAGCGCGAGCAATTGTAAGCGCCATCACCGGTGCATTGAAGGTTAATACGAGAATCCAGATCAACCTCGGTGCGATACAAAGTAACCTTAACGCAGTGGGTTTGAAGAACGGAAAGTGGCCTGACGCAAGTGTCGGGGACTATCGGGATGCAACAGTTGCGGATGGAAATGCCAATTGGTCCGTCAAGACGGACAGGGAGTACTCTGACTAATGCAGAAAGTATGGCACTCGCTCATCGTAGCACTGTCCTGTTCAGTTGTAGTGGCTTGTGGTTCTTCCTCGGAAGGCGGAGGGATCGATATCGGCGCGCAGCCTTCCGATTTTCTAGAGATTGAATTGTGTCAGATGTTCCTTGCTTTTGCGAGGGACGATTTGGGTATTGTGAATGTATGGTTCGATGATTCTAAAGGCTACGATCCTGAAGAGTCAGTTGGCATGAATGGGTACTGTGTATTAACCGAAAAGAACGGTAACAGTACGATTGGTACGCTCAAGGTTCGCAATCCCGGCCGACATGGCACAATTGAGCCAGGGGATCCGGACTTCCAGCCTGAAGACGGCTATGAGGAAAAGGTCTGGATGACGTCCGACAATCAGTACCGTACCCAGGTCGGTTCGTGGGTCTCGGATGTACGGTTCAACAAAAGTAATATCCAGACAGTGAATGGCGCCTTGGAGTTCAGTAGCGAGGAAGTGGATAAGACCATCGATTTCCTCATCAAAGTGGCGCGCGACGTGCAAAAATGATCGATCAATGGTTGCGGTGCTGACTAGTTCGATAGCTTGCATCCTTTTAAGACCGTGTCTCACGTTGGTGTGTTTCGTTTTCGGTGTGTCGGGGTTTGGTGTGCCGCATGATGTTCGGCCGTGACCGACGAACTGTCGAAGCGGTTGGTACCCGACGAGCTGTGGGCGCTGGTCGAGCCGTTGTTGCCGGAGTTCGCCCCTCGCAAGCAGGGCGGAGGCACCGCACCGACCGACCAGCGGGCGGTGTTCACGGCCGTGGTGTTCGTACTGACCAGCGGTTGTGCGTGGCGGATGCTGCCGCCGTCGTTCGGGGTGACGGTGCCGACAGCGCACTGCCGGTTCACGGTGTGGACGAAAGCCGGCCTCTGGCGGCGGCTACACCGCGCGGTGCTCGACGAGCTCGGCAGCCAGGGTCTGATCGACTGGTCGCGGGCGATGGTGGACTCGGCGAGCGTGCGAGCGAAAAAGGGGGCGATCTGACCGGGCCGAGCCCGGTCGATCGCGGCAAATCCGGCTCCAAGATCCACGTGCTGTCCGACCGGGCGGGAATCCCTCTGGCGGTAGCGGTTCCGGCGGCCAATACCCACGACTCGCAGGCGCTCAAACCGCTGGCGAAAGCCGTCCCCGCGGTGCGGTCGCGACGAGGCCCGCGCCGTCGCCGACCGGACAAGCTGTACGCGGACAAGGCGTACGACCAGCCTGAGCTGCGTCAGTGGATACGACGCCGGGGCATGGCGGTCCGTATCGCGCGCAAGGGAATCGAGTCCGCCGAGCGACTGGGTCTGCACCGGTGGGTGATCGAGCGGACGATGTCGTGGTTGACCGGCTATCACCGGCTCGCACTCCGATACGACTGCAAGGGAACTCACTTCCTG
The DNA here is from genome assembly GCF_007362295.1 of Nocardia otitidiscaviarum. Taxonomy (NCBI): domain Bacteria; kingdom Bacillati; phylum Actinomycetota; class Actinomycetes; order Mycobacteriales; family Nocardiaceae; genus Nocardia; species Nocardia otitidiscaviarum. The sequence goes on from NZ_CP041695.1 coordinate 84,767, forward strand.
GCCTTCGGTGACACTGGCCGCCGCACTCACCGGCTTCAAAAGCTCGCGAAGTCGAAAACAGCGACGTGAGACACCGTCTAAGTCAGCGGCGGCGCCGAGAGCGCGACTATCGCTCGCTGTCCAGCATCGCCATCTGCTCGGCGGCGTAGCGGTCACCCGCCACCTCGTCGGCGGGCACCGCGGCCTCGATCGTGGCCAGTTCGTCGCGGGAGAGCTGGATGTCCAGTGCGGCAGCGGCTTCCGTCCATCGCTCGGTGCGGCGCGCGCCGATGACGGGAACGATATCGCCGCCCTGGGCCAGCACCCATGCGATGGCGAGTTGCGCTACCGTGACACCGCGCCGCTCCGCGATCTCGGCCAGTGCCGCCACCAGCCGCAGATTCGTGGTCAGATTCTCGCCCTGGAAGCGTGGGCTGTGCGCGCGAAAGTCGTCGGCTTCCAGCGAAGTCCGGTCGAGCAGTGAATCGCTGAGCAGGCCGCGTGACAGCACCCCGTAGGCGGTAATACCGATACCGAGTTCCCTTGCGGTGGGCAAGATTTCGTTTTCGATGCCGCGTGATATCAGTGAGTACTCGATTTGCAGGTCGACGATCGGATGTACGGCCGCGACGCGCTTCAGGGTGGCCGCGCCGACCTCGGACAGGCCGATATGGCGCACGTATCCGGCCTGTACCAGCTCCGCGATGGCGCCCACGGTGTCCTCGATGGGCACCGTCGGGTCCAGTCGCGCGGGCCGGTAGATGTCGATGTGGTCGGTGCCGAGCCGTTGCAGGGAGTAGGTAAGGAAGTTGCGGACGGCGGCGGGGCGGGCGTCGAAGCCGTTCCAGTCGTCGGCGGGTCCGCGCAGTGCGCCGAACTTCACGCTCAACACCACATCGTCACGCGAACGTTCGGAAAGCGCTGTGCGAATGAGGCTTTCGTTGTGCCCCATGCCGTAGAAGTCGCCGGTGTCGATGAGGTTCGCGCCCGAATCCAGCGCGGCGTGGATGGTGGCGATGGAGATGGCGTCGTCGGCCGCGCCGTACATGCCGGACATGCCCATGGCCCCGAGTCCGAGGCGGGAGACGGCGGGCCCGGTGCCGCCCAGTCGATTCTTCGCGATTTTGGTCATGATCCGATCCTGCGGCCGCGCCCGGCGGGGCGGCAGGACTCGCTTATCCAGGGTCCGGCGATCCCTGGCTGATTTTCGATGATCCGGCACAGTGGTAGGGGTGGATCGTGACCAACTAGCCGATTTCCTGCGGAAACGCCGTTCGGTGCTGCAACCCTGGGATGTGGGCTTGGCGCCCGGCAACCGGCGGCGCACCCCGGGCCTGCGCCGCGACGAGGTGGCGTTGCTGGCGGGCGTGTCCACCGACTACTACACGCGCATGGAGCAGTCGCGCGCACCACGGCCGTCCACCCAGGTGCTGGCCGCGCTGGCCCGCGCATTGCGGCTCACCGACGGCGAGCGCGATCACCTCTACCACCTGTGCGGGCACGAGCCGCGGCGCAGCGGCGACCCGCACGTCGGCCCCGGCCTGCTGCATGTGCTCGCCAAACTCGACGACACCCCGGCCTGCGTCATCTCCGACCTGGGCGAGGTGCTGGTGCAGAACCGGATGCACATCCTGCTGGTGGGCGATCTCGGGGACCGTCGCGGTCTGGACCGCTGTGTGCCCTGGCTGTGGTTCACCGACCCGGATGATCGCCGTAAGTTTCCGGAGGACAACTGGGAGGAGCTCTCGCGCCACCACGTCGCGAGCCTGCGGGCGACCGCGGCGCGGCGATCCGGTGACGCCGAGGTGATCGACCTGATCCGCCGCCTGCGCGAGCGCAGCCCGGAATTCGAGCGGCTGTGGGAAGAGCACGAGGTCAGTGCGGGCACCGGCTACGTCAAACGACTGATCCACCCCGAGGTGGGGCTGCTCGAATTGGTGTGCGAGCCGCTGCTGACCCCCAGCGCTACCCGGCACCTGCTCGTCTACTATCCGCAACCCGGCACCGACACCCAGGAGAAGCTGGATCTGCTCCGGGTGATCGGCACGCAGCTGATGAGCGAGAGGTAGGCCCCCGCGGTCACCCAGCGCCACGTCTTCGCCGCGCGAACCGGGAGCGAAGCATGGTGTCAGTACCGCCTCTTGCGCGGCTTCAGGTGCAGCCCCGGCAGTGGCGGCGCCGGGATGCGCTGTTGCGGCGTGTGTCCCGCGATATCCGGGAAGCGTTCGAGATCGTGTTTCTCCCAATCATTTCGGGCCGCCTCGATCTCCTCGTGACTGCGTCCCACGAAGTTCCACCACATGACGAGATCCTCGTCCAACGGCTCGCCGCCGATCAGCAGCAGCTGTGCTCCCGCGGTGTCGTGCACGCGAATTCCGGTGCGATCGCTGCCCAGGTAGAACAGGCTGCCGGGCTCGACCGAGGTGCCGTCCACGGACAGCGCGCCGTCCACCACCAGCACGGCGTGCTCGAACGCCGGGTCCAACGGCAACCGCGTATCGGTCCCGGCGTCGACCCGCAGATCCGCGCCCACGATCGGGGTGTAGGCGGTGGCGGGTGAGGTCGCGCCGCCGAGCGATCCGATCAGCACGGTGCCGGACACTCCCGGCAGCTCGAAACCGGGCAGCTCCCGATGCTGTTCGAAATGTGGTGCGATACCGCGACTTTCGTCCGGCAGTGCGATCCACAGCTGGAGGCCACGTCCGGAGGGATGCCCCGGCACCCGGTACTCCGAATGTGCGATACCCCGTCCGGAGGTCATCAGGTTCAGCTGTCCGGGCCGGATCTCCACATCCGAGCCGACGCTGTCGCGGTGGCGGATGCGGCCCTCCAAAGGCCAAGTGACCGTTTGCAATCCGATGTGCGGATGGGGGTCGATATCGTGGCCCTGCGGATTCGCGGGCGAATTCGACCCGAAGTAGTCCAGGAAGCACCACGCGCCGACCGTCGGCAGGTCACGCTGTGGCAGGCTGCGGTGCACGGTCACCCCGCGCACCCCGCCGAGGGGCACCTCGCGGGACGGGAAGAACTCCGCCCGCGGCCCCGGCCTTCCGGAGGGTTCGCACAGCGACTCCTCCGGACGCGACTCGAGGTCGCTCACCGTTTGATGCCCTTGCCGACGACGTGCTCGTCGTACTCCGGATGCTTGTCCAACCAACCCTTGATGAAGGGGCAACGCGGTACGATAACCCTCCCTCGCTCGATCACGTCCTTGACCGCCTCCTCGGCGAGCACCTTGCCCAGCCCCTTACCGCTGAACTCGCTGTCCACCTCGGTGTGGATGAAGACGGTGTCGTTGTCGCGTTCCCGATACTCGCTGAAACCTGCGAGCGAGTTGCCGTACCACACCTCGTACCGGTGTTGCGTGTCGTTGCGCACGACCGCGGCCACGACGGCCTGTTCGCTCATTGTTCAGTTCTCCTTCCGCACCCGCACCGGATGTTTGCTCAGAATCGACACTCGGTTGAACGCGCCGATCGTGGTCGCAGCCCAGATCACAACGGATATCTGGTCATCCGACAAATGTTGCCGCGCAGCAGCATACTCACGCTCCAAGATCGCATCATCCGGAAGATTCGTGACACTCTCGGCCAGGATCAGCGCCGCTCGCTGGCGGTCGGTGTACAGCTCGGGGTCGCGCCGCCAGGCCGGGAGCACCGCCAATTGCTGCGGGGTGACCCCCGCCGCCCGGGCGGCTCGCTCGTGGATATCGAGGCAGACGGGGCAGGCGTTGAGCTGGGACACGCGCACGTTCACCAACTCCATCACGGCCCGATCGAGATCGACGGCCGCGGCGGCGGTGCGAACGGACTGCGCGACGCCCTTCAGGGCCTGGTATATCGCCGGTGACTGTTTGTCGATCCAGACCCGGGCGGGAACCGCTGGAGACTGCATAGTCGGTTCATCGTATGCGGAAGGGTGGCTCCGCGCTCCCCGATCCACGCCACCGCGCGCCGCGAACCAGGATCGAGGGGCGGAAATCACACCGCGGGAGCCGGATTCATCCCTCAGGCGACGCTGAGCACGATCTTGCCGCGAGTACGCCCGCTCTCCCCGAGCAGATGCGCCTTCGCCGCCTCGGTCAGCGGCAGTACGGTGTCGATCTCGACCCGCAGACGGCCGGTGGTGATCAGGTCGACGATCTCTCGCAGGCCCGTGGCGTCGGGTTCCACCACGGTCCAGCCCGCCCGCACATCCCGGCCGGTGGTATCGGGCACCGAATCCGCGTCGGGCAGGGTCACCAGGTGGCCGCCCGGCCGCAGCACCCGCAGGGAGCGTTCCCCGTACGCGCCGCCGATGCCGTCGATCACGATATCCACATCGCGCAGCGTCTCGGCGAAATCGACTGCGCTGTAGTCGATCAGCTCGTCCGCGCCCAGATCGCGCAGGAAGTCGTGCTTGTCGGCGCGGGCGGTTCCGATGACGTACGCGCCGCGCGCCTTGGCGATCTGCACGGCCAGGTGGCCCACGCCGCCCGCGGCGGCATGGATCAGGACGCGCTGTCCCGCGCGCACACCGGCGGTGTCGACCAGCGTCTGCCACGCGGTGAGGGCGGCCAGCGGCAGGGCCGCGGCCTGGATGTGGTCGATCTCCCGCGGTTTACGCACGAAGTGCCGGGTGGGGCCGACCACGTACTCGGCGTATGCCCCCGCCTGCGCCGGGAAGCTCGGCATGCCGAACACCTCGTCACCGGGCTGGAAGAGGCTCACCCCCGGACCGACCGCGGACACCACGCCGGACACATCCCAGCCGAGGATCGGCGGCGTACCCCAGTCGATCAGGCCGCCGCTCGCCCGGGTCTTCCAGTCCACCGGGTTGACGCCCGCCGCGTGCACGCGCACCTGGATCTCGCCCACGCCCGGCTCCGGACGCGCGAGCTCGGCGAGGGTGAGGACCTCGGGCCCACCCCACTCCCGGACGATCATGGCGCGCATGGTGTCACCGGTGCTCACAACTGCTCTCCTCTCGTCGGTGAACGAACGGTGACCAGATTGCGCCGGAATATCGGGTCGCAGTAGTGGCCGGATGGTCAACATGTGACAGGATCCGGCCATGGCCGTTCCGCACCGCGTCGTCGTCCTCGCGCTCGATCAGGTACCCGTGCTCGAACTCGGAATTCCCTCGCGGGTCTTCGGTTTCGCGGAGGACGAGGGCGGGGGCGGGCTGTACGAGGTGGTCGTCTGCAGTGCGGACGGCGAGCCGGTGTCGACCGCCGAAGGGCTGTCGGTGGCGGTGGCACGCGGTCCGGAGGCGCTCGAACTCGCCGACACCGTGATCGTGCCGCCCGCCGAGGACCTCGGTGAGCTGGAACACGGCGGTGCGCTGCCCGCGTCGCTGGCCGCCGCGCTGGCCCGGATACGCCCAGGGACCCGCATGGTGTCCATCTGCACGGGCAGCTACGTGCTGGCGGCGGCGGGGCTGCTGGACGGCCGGATCGCGACCACGCACTGGATGCACTCCGCCGCGTTCCGTCGCGCCTACCCCCGGGTCCAGGTCGACGAGGACGTGCTGTTCGTGGACAACGGCGACGTCCTCACCGCCGCCGGGGTCGCCGCGGGCCTGGACCTGTGCCTGCATCTGGTCCGCCGAGATCACGGCGCGGCCCTCGCCAATCGGGTCGCCCGCCGCCTGATCGTCCCCCCGTGGCGCGACGGCGGTCAGGCACAGTTCATCGAACGTCCGGTGCCGAACCCCGACGCCGCGTCCACCGCGGCCACCCAGGCCTGGTTGCTGGACCGGCTGGCGGCCCCCGTCACCCTGGACGACATGGCCGCGCACGCGCGGATGAGCGTGCGCACCTTCACGCGGCGCTTTCGCGCGGAGGTCGGTGTCACGCCGGGCCGCTGGCTCACCGCCCAGCGTCTGGACCGCGCCCGTGAGCTGCTCGAACACACCGATCTGAGCATCGATCTGGTGGCCGAGCGGTCCGGCTTCGGCACCGGCAACTCGCTGCGGCAACATATGCGCGCCCTGCTGAACACCTCACCGCACGCCTACCGGCGGACCTTTCGCCGCGCCGCCTGAGCCGCGTCCGGGCGCGGTGGGGCCTTCGTCCGGAATAACCGGGCGTGCGGTCGAGTTCACTGTCCATCGAACGGTCACTGCGATCTCGGAGCCGCTATGGACAGCAGCACTCGCGTCGGCGCGGGCGTGCGGACGCGCGTGCGCATTCCGCTGACCTTCGCGGACGGGTACGCGACCGCCGCCGAGGCGGTCACCTTCGACGGGTTGAGCGACGGCCGGGAACATCTCGCGCTGGTGCTGGGGGAGCCCGACCCGCGGCGGGTGCCGCTGGTGCGGCTGCACTCCGAATGCCTCACCGGCGACGTCTTCGGCTCCGCGCGCTGCGACTGCGGTCCGCAGCTGCGCGAGGCGGTGGAGCGCATCACCGACACCGGCGGCGTGCTGCTGTACCTGCGGCAGGAGGGGCGCGATATCGGGCTGTACAACAAGCTCGACGCCTACGCGCTCCAGGATTCCGGGCTCGACACCTACCAGGCCAATACCGCGCTGGGCCTACCCGAGGACGCGCGCGACTACACCGCCGCCGCCCAAATGCTCACGGCGCTGGGGATTTCCGAGCTGGACCTGCTCACCAACAACCCCGACAAGGCGCGTCAGCTGGACGCGCTGGGGGTGGGCGTGCGCCGCACCGTCCGCACGGGCGTGCACGCCACCCCCAGCAACCTGCGCTACCTGCGGGCCAAGGCCGACCACACCGGCCACACCATTCAGATCGCCTGAGCCTCGGGCTGTGCGTAGTTCTCGGCGTACTCGGCGCTCGGCGGGATGGGCGTGATCACGTCGACCAGCGCCCCGCTCGGGTCGACCGTCATGAAGTGACGCTGGCCGAAGTCCTCACTGCGCAGCTCGAGCGGCATCGTCAGCCCCATCTCCACGGCCCGGGCGTGCACCGCGTCCACATCGTCCACCTCGATGGCGACCAGGAATCCCGACGGCAGCACCCGGTACGCCTCCGGCACGCTCTCGTGGCCGCGCTCCACCACCCCGATCTGCGGCTTGGCCCCGTCCGGCGCCTCCAACTGCACGTACCATCCGCTGTCGAACACCACCTGGAAGCCGAACAGCTCCACGTAGAAGTCCCGGACCGCCGCCACATCGTCGGCGCAGAGGGTGGGGAAGATGCTGGTGATCATGGCTGAATCCCTTTCTCACTGGTGAGACCAGCATCGGGTCTCCCGCAGCGGGAGAGTCAACCCCCGCGGTGTCCGGGACGGCCACAGTTCGAACGGGATGGTGTGGGTGGAGTGCGCTATTCGCGGCCAGCCGAGGTGAAGTTCATGTCCGCGTACCGGTTTCCGGCGACCCGCTCGGCGATCGGCTCCAGGGTGGCCAGTTCGTCGGCGGTCAGTTCGACCGTCGCGGCGGCGACATTCTCCGCCAATCGGTCGCGGCGGCGGGTGCCCGGAATCGGGGCCACCGACAGGTTGTGCACCCGCGCCCGAGCGTGCACCCAGGCCAGCGCGACCTGCCCCGGGGTGATGCCCCGCGCCTCCGCGACGGCCCGCAGCGGAGCCAGCAGTTCCGCGTTGCGTACCGCGTTCTCGCCGGACAGACGCGGAAACGCCCGGCGCGTATCGCCTTCGGCCAGTTCGCCGGTCGCCGCCACGGTGCCGGTGAGGAAGCCCCGACCCAGCGGCGAGTACGGCACGAAGGTCACGCCCAGTTCGGCGGCGGCCGGGACCACGGCCCGTTCCACATCCCGGGAGAACACCGACCATTCCGACTGCACGGCCGCGATCGGATGCACCGCGTGCGCGGCGCGCAGCTCCGGCCCGGTCACCTCGGAGAGCCCGAGCTGACGCACCTTGCCCGCCGCCACGAGTTCGGCCATCACGCCGACGGTCTCCTCGATCGGCACCTGCGGATCACGCCGATGCATGTAGTACAGGTCGATGACGTCGATGCCGAGCCGTCGCAGGCTGGCGTCCACCGCGCGCCGGATGTAGTCGGGGGAGTTGTCGATACCCCGGTAGGTCGGCTCGTCCGCCTTCCGCACGATGCCGAATTTCGTTGCCAGCACCACATTCTCGCGGTGGGCGCGGACGAATTCGCCGACGAACTCCTCATTGTGCCCGGATCCGTACATATCGGCGGTGTCGAACAGGGTGACCCCGAGCTCGAGGGCGTGCTCCAGCGTCGCCCGCGCTTCGTCCGCATCGGTGGGACCGTAGAACTCGCTGATACCCATGCAGCCGTAGCCCTGCACCCCGATCCGGGTCTCGCCGAGGGCGGTGGTGGGCAGTGCTCGCGTGGTGGTCATGCGTGTTTCCCTTCGCGTGTGTTCGGTGTGACCACGGTCCGCCAGTCTCGCGTCGGATCGCCCTCGTACAGCGCGATCTTGCAGTCCAGAACGGCCACGGTCTGCTGTAGTTCGGCGATGCGGGCGAGCACGTCCTCGCGGGTGCGGCGGAACATCTCGAGTCGCTGCGGGAAGGTCTCGTCACCCTGGCGTACCAGTTCCGCGTAGCGGACCATGTCGGCGACCGGCATCCCGGTGCGGCGCAGCTTCCCGATGAGCGTCAGCCAGTCCAGGTCCCGATCGCTGAATCGCCGCTGCCCGGTGTGATCGCGCCCCACGTAATCCATCAGCCCGATCCGCTCGTACCACCGCAGCGTGTCCCGCGTCAGCCCGGACCGCTCCGACACCTCACCGATCGAATACTTCGGCAGCTCGTAGTCCGCCTCGTACCGCACCGCCGCCACACTCACCGCTCGCTCCTCTCGTCGAACCCCACCGACGCTAACCACCTGGAGTGCACTCCAAGCAAGCCCCATTCTCCGGAAAGCATCCGTAGCCCACGTCACAACGAATGACCGGCAGGACGATCGAACTCACCGACGACGGAAGGCGAGGCGACGATGATTCTCGATCCCCGCCGCCTGCTGACGATCTCCGACTACGCCGCGCTCCCTGAGGACGACGAGACTCGCTGGGAGCTGCAAGAGGGATTGCCGGTCATGCTGCCGTCGCCGTCGCCGTGGCACAACATCGTCGCCTTCGGCATCGCAGCTCAGCTGGACTCCTGCCTACCATCGGATCTGGTCGCCGTTCCCGGCGTGGACCTCGACCTGCGCCTCGTGCCGGAGCATGAACCGGCGACGGTACGTCGACCCGATGTGACCGTCGTGCCGCGTTCCGAACTGCGGCGCGTGTCATCGATGCGGGTATCCCCAGCTACTGGATCGTCGACCCGGATGAACCTGTCAGTCTGCTCCCGCTCTGTCGTACCGAGGAGTTCGGCTATGTCGACACGGGCCGCGCGACCGGCACCTACCGCGGTGATTTCCCCTGTGACCTCACGATCGACTTGGATCGACTGCGCTGACCTTGCCGCCGTGCGGGCCTACGCTGGTGTCGTGGCTGGAAAAGACATAGATCGCATCCGGGGGCGTTCGGCGCTGGAGACGGTGCGGGAGAATCCCGTCATCGCCGGGATCGCGCTGTTGCCCGTGGTCGCCGTGTTCGGTGTGGTGTGGTGGCTGCTGGGGTTCTTCCCGGCGCTGCTGCTCCTGCTGGTGTTCGGCGGTGTCGTGGTGTGGAAGGGAAAGCTGCTCGGCTGAGCCCTCAGCGCGGCACGTGGAAGAGTCGGAGATCGCCCGTGCCCGGATCGGCGTCCCGCCATGCCCGGTCGAATTCCAGCACCGCCAGGGCGGACGTTGGGAATTTGCGGCTCATCCGCTCCGCCGCCTCGGAGTCGCGGTTGCTCGCCAACTCCCATGCCGTCCACGGCATTCCGGGGGCGTGCCCGATCACCAGCAGGGTGTCCACCGCGTCGTCGGTGAGCTGGACGAGTTCGATGAGGGTGCGCGGGGACGCCTCGTAGATGGATTTCTCGTAGGACACCGGGGCGCTGATCCCGGTCGCGGACAGGGTTTCCCGGGTGCGGGTGGCCGTCGAGCACAGCACCGCGTCCACCGCCGGTTGCGTTTCCCGCAGCCAATCCCCGGCCAGTGCCGCCTCGCGCCGTCCGCGCGGGGCCAACGGTCGATCGTGGTCGGCGACCCCGTCCGGATAGCCGGATTTGCCGTGCCGCATGAGGATGAGCGTCCGCGCCATGCGCACCACCGTAAGTCCTGCGGTGCCCGCTCGGGGACAGGACGCGGACTGTGCCCGAAATGCCGAAACAGCCCGGTTGTCATGCGTCGATCGCACGCGCGGAGACACAGTTCACATTTCCGCCCGTGGCCCGACGGGAGATCACCGTCACACTCGAGGCACACTGAAGGGGACGTCACACCGGTGTGCCGATCCATGCCGCGTGACACCTATATTAGAACGTGTTCTACCGACCCCGCTCGAACCCGAGCTGAGTAGCACCGCGACTGTTTCGAGGATCTGCGAGATATGGCCTATGTGATCACGCAGCGTTGTTGCAACGACGCCAGCTGCGTTCCGGAGTGTCCGGTCGACTGCATCCGTCCTACGCCGGAGTCTCCGGAGTTCGCGACGGCTGAGCAGTTGTATATCGACCCGGACACCTGTATCGACTGTGGTGCGTGTGTGGACGCGTGTCCGGTGGAGGCCATTTTCTCCGAGGACGATCTGACCGCGTCGCTGGCCCGGTTCAAGGATGTCAACGCCGCCTATTTCCAGCGCCACCCCCTGGAATCCAACTTCGAGCCCCTCGTCGCGCCGACGCGCGCGCCCAAGGAGCTGGGCACGTTGCGGGTGGCGGTGATCGGGGCGGGTCCGGCCGCCTGCTACGCGGCGGAGGAGTTGCTGCGGCGCGCGGAGGTGGAGGTGGAGCTGTTCGACCGGCTGCCCACCCCCTACGGTCTGGTCCGGGCGGGCGTGGCCCCCGATCACGCGGGCACCAAGCTGGTGGCCAACATGTTCGAGACGGCATTCCGTCGCGACACCCTGCAGTACTACCTCAATGTCGAGGTCGGCAAGCACATCAGCCACGAGGAGCTGATGGCCCATCACCACGCCGTGGTCTACGCGGTGGGCGCGTCGACCGACCGGCAGCTGGGCGTGCCCGGCGAGGACCTGCCCGGCAGCCACTCCGCGACGGAGTTCGTGGCCTGGTACAACGGGCACCCCGACTACGCGGATCGGGAGTTCGATCTGTCCGGGGAGCGGGCGGTGATCGTGGGCAACGGCAATGTCGCGCTGGACGTGGCGCGGATTCTGACGATGGATCCCGAGGCCCTGGCCAAGACCGATGTCGCCGACTACGCGCTGGACGCGTTGCGGCGCAGCACCATCACCGAGGTGGTGGTGTTGGGGCGGCGCGGCCCGTTGCAGGCGGCCTACAGCAGCCCGGAGTTCATGGCGCTCACCCATCTGAAGGGGGTGGACGTGGTGGTGGACCCGGCCGATCTCGAGTTGGATCCCGAGAGTCGGGCGCTGCTGGATGATCCGGACGTCGAACCGCACCTGAAGCTGAAGTACACCCTCGCGCAGGAGTACGCGGCCAAGACGCCGACGCCGGGTAACAAGCGGATCGTGTTCCGGTATCTGGTGTCGCCGACCGCCATCACCGGTGACGGCAAGGCCGAGACGGTGGAGTTCGTGCACAACGACCTGGTCACCGAGAACGGTCGTACCGTCGCCCGCGCGTCGGACCGCACCGGTTCCCTCGACGCGTCGCTGGTGTTGCGGTCGATCGGGTATCGGGGCGAGCCGGTGGCCGATATCCCCTTCGACGAGGTCAACGGGGTCATCCCGAACGACGGGGGGCGCGTGCTGCAAGCCGATGGTTCGCCGTTGCCCGGGGTGTATGTGTCGGGATGGATCAAGCGGGGCCCGCGCGGGGTGATCGGTTCCAACCGGGTCGATTCCGCGCAGACCGTGGATGCGTTGATCGAGGATTTCACCGCCGGGAAGCTGGCCGCGCCGAGCGCGGATCGGGCGGCGTTGCGGGCGTTGCTGGCGCAGCGGCAGCCGGATCTGGTGGATCGGGCGGGCTGGAAGGCCATCGACGCGGCGGAGAAGACCGCCGGCAAGACCGCGGGCCGCCCGCGCGTGAAGTTCACCAGCCTGGAAAACCTGCTCAAAGCCGCCAAGAGCTAGTCCGAACGCCCGGCACGGCCCCACCGAAACCCGGTGGGGCCGTGCCGGGCGACGCTCGACTCAGCCCGGCAGCGGACCGATCCGCACCGTCGTCGTCGTGATGCCGCCGACCACGAACCACAGCCGCAGCACCGGATGCCCGGTGCGATCACCCGGCTCGTAGCGGGCCCGCACGGTGAGATGCTGGCGCGCCTGCACCGGCGCGATGTATTCGATCACCGCACGGTGCGGCGCTGCCACCAGCTTCGGATAGTCCACCAGGTACTGCTCCACCGCCTGCCAGTACACGGCGTTGTTCACATGGTTGAACTGGTCGATATCGGTGGCGCGCAGCGGAAACGGCAGATCCACATCGGATTCCGGCGGCATCGGATCGGTCAGCCAGGGTCGCCACCGCAGCCGGTGCTCATCGGTGGTGCGGGCCAGCTGAGCCAGTCCCTCGTCACTGATGCGGGTCGGCATATTGGTGGATTCGTTGATATTGATCCAGAAACCCTCGGTCTCGATGAGACCGCCGTTCTCGCTGGTGATCCGCACCCGCATATTGGTCCAGCGGGTGGACAGGGCCGAACACCAGCGGCGTAGCTCCACCCGGTCCGGCCAGTACACCGGCCGGACCACATCGATGACCGTGCGGCGCACGATCCAGCTCGGGTCGGTGCGGTGGAAGCTGCCGGAGTGCAAGTCTTCCCAGGCGATGTCCTGCAGGTAGCGGGCCGTGCCGTCGAAACGCAGCCGGTTGTACGGATCCACATCGCCGGCCCGGACGGGCCACGCCGAGGCGAAGCCCAAGCCCTCCTGACTCAGCGGGGCGAGTGGCTCATCGAGTGACACTGGTGCTCCTCGCGCGACACGGTGATCCATGGGGCGGATCCGGTGTGCCGCGTTCTCGTGCGGTGCTTGCTGGACACGACTTTACGGTGCGGTCGCCCGCCCCTCGCGTCGAGTCACCTACTCATTTTCCAGGGCATGACAGGGTGGCTGTCCAGGCCGTAGCCTGTTTGGTTGTACATCAGGCAGGGGAGGCGCACGTGGTTGCCGGGGCGCGGGCCGGATCGCGGTTCGGGCAGTACGAACTTCGTACGCTGCTCGGGGTCGGCGGCATGGGCGAGGTCTACGAGGCGTACGACACCGTCCGGGACCGGGTGGTGGCGCTGAAACTGCTGGACCAGGAGCTGGCCGGGACCCCCAGCTATGTGGAGCGCTTCCGGCGTGAATCCCGGACCGCAGCCAGATTGCAGGAACCGCACGTCATCCCGGTGCACGACTGGGGTGAGGTGGACGGGGTCCTCTACATCGACATGCGGCTGGTGCGCGGGCGCGACCTGAAGGCGCGGCTGCGGGCGGAGGGCCCGCTCGCGCCGGACGCGGCGGTCGCGGTGGTCGAGCAGATCGCCGCCGCGCTCGATGCCGCGCACGAGGGCGGACTGGTGCACCGCGACATCAAGCCCGCCAATATCCTGCTGACCGACGACATGTTCGCCTACCTGGTGGATTTCGGTATCGCGTACACCGAATCGGATGTGCAGCTGACCAACACCGGCAGCGCCATCGGTTCCTTCGCCTACATGGCCCCCGAGCGGTTCGAACAGGGGAACCGCCACCTCGGAGCCGCCGTCGACACCTACGCGCTGGCCTGCGTACTGTACGAATCCCTCACGGGCGAGGTGCCTTTCGCGGCCGACAGCAACCTGGCGGCCATCCGCGCCCATCTGATGACGCCCCCGCCCCGCCCGAGCGCCCGGCCCGGCGTCCCCGCCACCTTCGACCAGGTCATCGCCACCGGCATGGCCAAGAACCCGGCCCGCCGCTACACCTCGGCCGGACAGCTGGCCCGCGCCGCCCGCGCCGCCCTGCTGCGGACGGCCGATGCGGACCGGACCCCCACGACCGCGCCGCCCACCGCACCGACAGTGGTCCTCCCGGCACCGCACCCGAACCCCACGACCCGACCGCACCACCCGCCCGCCGACCGGCACCCGGCCGACCGGCACCCCGCTGACCGGCACCCCGTCGACCGGCACCCGGCCGATCCCCGTCTCGCCGATGCCGGACAGGCGGGCGACGGGGGTGCGGAGCCTCCCGCCGGTTCGGCGCGGACATCCGGCGGAGGGACGAGACCTGCAGGTGCGGGGGAGCCTTTCGGTGGTGTGGCGGGTCCGGGAGGTGCGGGGCAGCCCTTCGGTGCGGGTTCCGGAGGTGCGGGGCAGCCGTTTGGCGGTGTGGCGCGTTCGGGCGGTGGCGGTGCGTCGTCTGGTGGAGCGGCACGTTCCGCAGGTGCGAATCAGACGGCTGGCGGTCCGGTGGCGCACCCACGAGCAGCGGAGGGGGCTCGCGGCGCGGTTACGGCACGCGGAGGGGAGGGGCCGCCACCCGGCGGGACCGTCGCGTTTTCCGGCGGTGACGGCCCGGTTTCCGGCCGCGGGGCCGACTTCCACGGGTTCGGCGGGGCATCGGGGTTCGCGGGGGGCGACCCGGTTCCGGGGGGCGACCCGGTTCCGGTGGGCGGGGCGGGGTGGCGGGAACATCCGTCCGGGCCGCTGCCGCCGCAGGAGCGGCAGCGTTCGCGGTTGCCGGTGCTGGTCGGTGTGCTCGGGGTCGCCGTGGTGGGACTGGCGGCCGCGTTGGGGTGGGTGGCGCTGCGCGACGACGGAATCCCCGACCGGCCGGGGGCGATCACGTCGCCCGTCACGGCGCGGCCGTCGCCGGGAGTGCCGCTGGACGTGACATCCGTGGCACAGACTCCCGCCGCACCCACCTCCACGGCACCCGCCTCGGTCGTCACCACGCCCGCCGACGCGCGCACCACCTCCGCGCCGTCGGCCCCACCCCTCGGACCGCTGCCGGATTCGGTGTCCGGCAGCGATGGCCAGGGTTTCGTCGACGCGGTCGGCCCACGCTGCAATGCCGACGATCCTGCCTACGCCGTCGGCCACACCGCCGCCTCCCGATTCGTGGTGTGCCGCACCGGCGTCGGCCGCTACTACTACCAGGGCGTGCGGCTCAGCGACGGTGCGCGGATCGAACTCGATGATCCGGTGCCCGCGGCCGATGGCTTCACCGTCACCAACCCCGCCGACGGCACCCGGTACGAGATCGGTCCGCACTCGCTGACCATCCTGCGGGGCGATGAGGTGCTCGCCGACGAGGCGATGATCGAGTACGCCAGCCGCTGAATCCGACCGAACCGGACGGATCGCCCGTGGATCGGTTAGGTTCGGAAGGCATCCAACGCCGGGTAGATCGGAGACTTCGCATGCGTGCAGCCGTGGTGAGCAAGTTGGAAGGGCCGGAGGCGATCGAGGTCGTCGATATTCCGGAGCCCGCGCCCTATCCCGGCGGCGTCGTCATCGACGTGCACGCGGCCGGGGTGGCCTTCCCCGACGTCCTCATGACCCGTGGGCTGTACCAGATGAAACCGGCCATGCCGTACGTCGTGGGCTGTGAGATCGCCGGAGTCGTCCGCGCAGCCCCCGAGGGCGCGCACGTGGCCCCCGGCGACCGGGTGGTCGCGCTGACCCTGCTCGGCAACGCCATGGCCGAGGTCGCCGTCGCACCCGTCGAGATGGTGTTCACGCTGCCCGACAACATCTCCCTGCAATCGGGCGCCGGTGTGCTGTTCAACGATCTGACCGTGCACTTCTGCCTGCGCAACCGCGGTCGCCTGGCCGCGGGCGAGACCGTGCTGGTGCACGGCGCGGCCGGCGGCATCGGCACCTCCACCCTGCGCATGGCACAGGCGCTGGGCGCGGGCCGGGTGATCGCGGTGGTCAGCACCGAGGAGAAGGCCGAGGTCGCCCGCGCCAACGGGGCCACCGACGTGGTGCTCACCGACGGCTGGCTGGCGGCGGTCAAGGAGCTCACCGGCGGCCGGGGCGTGGACATCGTGCTGGACCCGGTCGGCGGCGACCGCTTCACCGACAGCATCCGCTCCCTCGCCTCCGGCGGTCGCCTGCTGGTGGTCGGCTTCACGGCCGGTGAGATCCCCACCGTGAAGGTCAACCGGCTGCTGCTCAAGAATGTCGAGGTCGTCGGCGCGGCCTGGGGCGAATGGGCCATGAGCCACCCGGGCTACCTCCAGGAGCAGTGGGCCGAGGTCGAGCCGCTGCTCGCCAACGGCAAGATCCTGCCGCCCGAACCGGTCCTCTACGCCCTCGACCACGCCGCGGAAGCCGTTGCGGCACTGGACAAGCGCACCGCCACCGGCAAGGTCGTCGTCACCCTGCGCTGAGCCAAACCATGAAACTGTCGAATCGGGTGCTCAACCGCACCCTGCTCGCCCGCCAACATCTGCTGGAGCGCTCGTCGCTCACGGTGGGCGAGATGTGCGAACACCTGGTCGGCCTGCAGGCCCAGGACGTCCCGCCACCGTTCGTCGCGCTGTGGAGCCGCATCGCCGATTTCGACCCGAAACCGGTGTCGGCGGCATTGGAGGATCGCTCCCTGGTGCGAATCACCCTGATGCGCGGCACCATTCACCTGGTCACCCCGACGGACGCGTTGCGCATCGCCCCGCATATCCAACCCGAACTCGAGAAGGTGCCCTTCCGCAAGGGGTTCAACTACGGGGCGATGGTCGGCCTCGATCCGGAGCGGGTGCGCGCCGACGGCGAGGCGGTGCTCGGTGACGAACCCATGTCCGCCACCGCCCTGCGCGAACGCGCCGCCGAGCTCTACCCGGACCGCGATCCGGGGGCGATCGTCCAGACCTGGCTGTACCAGCTGCCGGTCCTGCAAACCCCGCCGCGCGGCCGCTGGCGCGACAACAGCCGCCCGGTGTGGTCCCGGGTCGAACCCTGGCTCGGCGCACCCCTGGACCCGACCTATCCGCTGGAGGAACTGCTGCTGCGCTACCTGCGCGCCTTCGGCCCCGCCACCACCATGGATATGCAGACCTGGTCCAAGCTCACCGGTATGAAGCCCGCGATGGACCGGCTCGGCGACCGCGTGCGCACCTACACCGACGAGCGCGGCCGCACCCTCTACGACGCCGCCGACGCCGAACTCGCCGACCCGGACACGCCCGCCCCCGTCCGCCTGCTCGGCTGGTACGACAATGCCGTCCTCTCCCATCAGGACCGAACCCGCATCGTCCCGGAGGGCGGCGCACCCCCGCTGCGCGCCTTCGCCGCCGCCGTATCCCCGATCCTGGTGGACGGCTACCTGGCCGCCGTCTACAAGATCTTCACCGAGCGCGGGACCGCCCGCCTGCGCATCAGTCCCCGCACCGAGTGGAGCCGCGCCGACCGCGACGCGGTCACGGCCGAGGCGGAGGCGCTGCTCGCCTTCCTGGAGCCGGAGCTGCACCCGAGCGTCGAAATCCTCTCCCCGGGAGCGGATCTACGCCCCTGACGCGCTCCCCGGCCACCCTCTCGGCGCGGCTGGTTCCAATCCTTCACGTGCCCCGGGCGGATTGCGGTCGACCGTGCGAGCTCGCTGGCCGGGACAGCGGTTGTGCGGCGAAGTCCTCGACGCGCAGACGGCAACCTTAACCCGGCGGAAACACCGCGCCGTTAGGCTTTCGGGCACCACGTTCATGGCTGCAACGGACGCGGTGCACCGCCCGGATCGAGGCGGGCGAACCAGCCGCATTTCGAGAGGAATGCCGCATGGTGCCGCAGTCAGCAGCCGCCCCGGGCAACGTTGTGAACGACAGTGTCGTGATCGGCGATGTCACCGTCTACACCGCGACCGTCGGGGGGCCTCGGTGGACGTCGGGACAGGATGTGGTCGTCGAGCACGGCCGTGTCACCGCCATCGGGCCGAAAGCCGGTGCGGGCCGGTCGCTTCCCACGGCCGACGGTAGCGGCGGCCACCTGATCCCGGGTTTCGTCAACACCCACACCCACCTCCAGCAGTCCGTGCTGCGCGGTGCGGGGGAGGGGCTGCCGCTGCTCGAATGGTTGCACTGCGTAGGCGAATTCACGGTGGCGGCCACGCCCGAGCAGACCTATGCCGCCGCGCTCGCGGGCGGTCTGGAACTGCTGCGCGGCGGTGTCACCACCGTGGTCGAGCACATGTGGCCGAATCCCTCGGCGGCCGTACACGACGCGGCCCTGCGCGCCCTGCACGAGCTGGGCATTCGCGTGGTCTTCGGCCGGGGCCTGGCCGACCGGGCCGACGCCTCCCGCCGCTGGGGTATGGATCCACGCCTGCTGCAACCGTTTTCGGAGGTCTTCGCGCACATCGACGCGCTCGACGCCAGACTCGCGGACACGCGGGTCACGACCGCGCTCGCCGTGCCGAATCCGCGCTGCCTCACCCCCGAGGGTATGGCCGCCGTGCGCGACTACGCCGATCGCACCGGCAAGACCATCTCCATCCATCTGCTGGAGACCCGCACCGACGAGGACATGTGCCGTGCGCACGCGTCCTGCTCGTCGGTCGACTATCTGGATCGCGGCGGCCTGCTGGGGCCGCGCACCCTCGCGGTGCACTGCTGTCACCTCGACGAGTACGGCCGCGGGCTGTTCGCCGAGCGCGGTGTCGCGGTGTCGTACAACCCGCTCAGCAATATGCGGCTGGGCAGCGGGGCGGCGCCGATCCCCGCCATGTTGGCCGCGGGCATCGGTGTCGGGTTGGGCGTGGACGGCGCGGCCAGCAATGACACCCAGGACATGCTGCTGGCACTGCGCATGGGCGCGTACCTGCAGCGGGTCACGCACGCGCGCGCCGATCTGCTCGGCTTCGACGACATGATGCGGATGGCCACCCGCGGTGCCGCTGCCGCCCTGGGCGATTCGGATGGGCCGGTCGGAATCGCGGTGGGGGACCGCGCGGACCTGACCCTGCTGCGCTTCGACCGGGACTTCGCCTGCCTGCCGGTCCGCGATCCCGGGGCGACGGTGCTGACCGCCGCCTCGCCGCGGGTGGTGGACACCGTCTGGGTGGACGGTGAGGCGGTGCTGCGCGACGGGCGCAGTACGCGCATCGACGAACCGGCCCTGACCAAGCTACTGCTGAACATGCAATAACAGTTAACCACTGCGAAACAAGACATCAATTGCACGTAATTCGATGCGATCAAACTGAACGGGACGCTTTGATTGCACGCAACATCATCGAAAGAAGGTGAGCGCGGTGGTGCTCTACGACACGGTGCGCGACACCGGAACCGCCCCGAACACCGAGCGGCGCTCGGTCACCGAGCCACTCGCACCGGTTCCGGAAATCACCTGCACGGGGGTGGGCAAGCGCTACGACGGCCAGGGCTCCGGCGATATCGTCGCCCTCACCGATATCGATCTGGAGGTCCGGCGCGGCGAATTCGTCGCCGTGGTGGGGCCCTCCGGCTGCGGTAAGTCGACCCTGCTGCGCCTGGCCGCCGGATTGGAGCAACCGACATCGGGAAGTATTGCGGTCCAGACGGATTCGGTGGGCTTCATCTTCCAGGAGGCCACCCTGCTGCCGTGGCGGCGGGTGCTGCGCAATGTCGAACTCGCCGCCGAACTGCGCGGCGTCGACCGCGGCACCCGCCGGGCCCGCGCCACCCGCGCCCTGGCGGCGGTCGGCCTGGCCGATTTCGCGGGCACACTCCCCGGCCAGCTCTCCGGCGGTATGCGTATGCGCGTATCCCTCGCCCGCGCACTGGCTTTGGAACCGAGCCTGCTGCTGCTCGACGAACCCTTCGGCGCGCTCGACGAGATCACCCGGCTGAGCATGCAGGAGGAACTGTTGCGGCTCTACCGCGACAACGTCTTCACCGCCCTGTTCATCACCCACTCCGTCTCCGAGGCGGTCTTCCTGGCGCGGCGCGTGGTGGTCATGTCCGCCCGGCCCGGGCGCGTACACGAGGTGATCGATATCGACCTGCCGTATCCGCGCGACCGGGACCTGCGTTTCGACAGCGCCTTCACCGGCCTGGTCGCCCGGGTCTCCAGCTCGCTGCGGGCGGCCTGCTGATGGCCACCCGCACGCTGGGCGCGCCGACCCGCTCGACCGTCCGTCCCCTGCTCGCCAAGGCCCTGGTGCCCGTGGTGTGCGTCGGCCTCGCCCTCGGGGCGTGGTACGCGGTATCGCTGCTGCTGCTCGCTCCCGAGCGGCGCTTCCTGCTGCCGCCGCCGCACGCCGTGCTCACCGAATCGCTGCTGGACCCGGCCACCGTCGAGACCATGCTGCGGGCACTCGCGGTGACCGCGCGGGTGGCCCTGGTCGGGCTGCTGGTCGCCGCGGTCCTGGGCGTCGCCATCGGGGTGCTGATGAGCCAGGCCAGGGCGATCGAGCGCGTGGTGTACCCGTACGCCGTTGTGCTCCAGGCCATTCCGGTACTGGCCGTGGTGCCGCTCATCGGCCTGTGGTTCGGCTACGGCATGTCCGCCCGGACCATCGTCTGCGTACTCATCGCCGTGCACCCGATCATCGCCATGACCCTGTTCGGCATCCAGTCCGTGGACGCCAACCTGCGCGAACTGTTCACCCTCGGCCGGGCCACCCGGCTGCGCCGGCTGTTGTCGCTGGAACTGCCCGCCGCGCTGCCCTCCATCCTCACCAGCCTGCGCACCGCCGCCGGACTCGCGGTGACCGGCGCGATCATCGGCGACATGTTCTTCGCCAAGGGGCAGCCGGGCATCGGCACCCTGCTCGACACCTACCGGGCGCGGCTGCAATCGGAGGACCTGCTCGCCGCACTGCTGCTCGCCGCCCTCTTCGGCGTCGCCGTCTTCGCCCTCTGCACCGCCGCGCAGCGTCTCACGGTCGGCCGCTGGCACGCTTCCGGTCGCTGAATTCCATCCTCACCCCTGTGGAGAACCCATGCACACCTGTCTTCGCCGTGCCCGCGTGGCCGCGCTGACCGCACTCGCGGTTGTGACCCTCGCCGCCTGCTCCGGCACCGAAATCGACACTACCGCCGTCGAATTGCCCTCGGCCCCAGCCGAACAGCGGTTGGCCGGAACCTGCCCCGACACCGTCGTCGTCCAACTCCAGTGGGAACCCGAAACCGATTCCGGCCCCATCTTCGGCCTGCTCGGACCCGGCTACCGCGTGGACTCCGACAACAACAGGGTCACCGGCCCGCTGGTGGTGGACGGCAAGGACACCGGTGTGGACCTGGAGATCCGCGCGGGCGGCCCGGCCATCGGCTTCCAGACCGTGCCCTCCCAGATGTACGTCGACGACTCCATCACCCTGGGCCTGGCGCACTCCGAACATGCCATCGCCGCGGCCGGGCAGCAGCCGCTGATCGGTGTCACCACCCTGCTGCGCTACAGCCCGCAGCTGCTCATGTGGGATCCGGCGACGCACCCGGACTGGCGGGGCATCGCCGATATCGGCGCATCCGGTGCGCCCATCGTGGTTTCGCAGGGACAGCTGTACCCGGACTGGCTGGTGGCGCGCGGGCTGGTACGGGCCGAGCAGATCGACGCCTCCTACGACAATTCGCCGTCGCGCTTCGTCGCCGATCCGTCCTTCGCCCAGCAGGGCTTCGCCAACTCCGAACCCTACGTCTACGAGCACGAGGTGCGGGCCTGGAACAAGCCCGTGGCCTACCAGCTGTTGCGCGACGTCGGCTACGAGGGCTACGCCCGCACCGTGAACGTGCGCGCCGACAAACTCGACGAACTGCGCCCCTGCCTGCGCCGCCTGGTGCCCATGATCCAAAGGGCGACAGCCGATTTCCGTGCCGATCCCAGCCACGTGAACGAGGTGGTCGTCGATGTGGTCGACAAGAGCGCCAATTTCAGTCCCTACAGCGCCGAACTCGCCGCCTTCGGTTCCCGGGCGCTCATCGACAACGGACTGATCGGCAATGACACCGACGGCGTCATCGGCAGTTTCGATCCCGCGCGGGTGCAGCGGGTCATCGACGAATTCGCCCCCATCCTGCGCCGCGGCGGCGCGAACGTGCCCACCACCCTGACCGCCGCCGACCTGATCACCACCGAATTCCTGGACCGCGGCATCGCGGCCACCGACTGAGCCGATCGAAAGGGCAACCATGACAACCGGATACGATCTGTCCGAAGTCGACCGCGAGAAGCGCATGGGCGGACTCGGCGCGGAGACCGCCCGCGAGATCCGCGTCATCGACCTCACCGACTTCGAGAACCGTCGCGCCGAGATCACCGAACAGCTGTGGACCGCCGCCACCGAGATCGGCTTCTTCCAGCTCTCCGGGCACGGGATCCCGCAGTGGCAGCTGGACGACGCCTTCGCCCGCGCCGCGGCCTTCTTCGCGCTGCCGGAATCGGTGAAGGCGCGGTACCCGCTGGTCAAGGCCGACAATGCGGGCTGGGAGAGCCTGAGCCAGGTGCGGCCCTCCATCGGCGTGCCCGACCAGAAGGAGTCCTATCAGATCACTCGACCGCATATGGCGAGCCTGTGGCCGAGTGAGGCCGAACTGCCCGGATTCGTCTCCGCCATCCTGGATTTCGAGCATCGGTGCTGGAGCGTGGCCATGCGGGTGCTGTCCTGTTTCGCTGACCGGCTCGGGCTGCCGCGCGACCACTTCACCGCCGCGCACGATCCGGAATCGGAGCAGTACCAGAGCACCCTGCGACTGCTGCACTACTTCGCCGTCCCCGAGGAACTGCGCGATGTGCCCGGCCGCTGGCGGGCGGGCGCGCACACCGACTTCGACTGCCTCACCCTGCTGTTCCAGCGCGACGGGCAGGGCGGGCTCCAGGTCTGCCCCGGCAAGGAGATGGACGAACAGGCATGGACCTCCATCACGCCCTCGTCCTCGCTGATCACCTGCAATATCGGCGATATGCTCACCCGCTGGAGCGATGATCTGCTGCCCTCCAACTTCCATCGGGTGCGCAGTCCGGGCCGCGACGAGTACCAGGGTGAGCGCTACAGCATCGCCTATTTCGCGCAGGCCGACCGCGACGCCGTCATCCAGGGTCCGCGCGGCGTCTACCCGCCCGTGACCGCCGCCGACTTCCTCGCCGAGCGGGTGCGGGCCAACTACCGGCCGCGGATGTAGTTTCGAGCCAGCGAGAAAGGACCCCCATGGCCGACGACACCAGCGCCGCCCTGCTCGGCCCCTCGGTACACCGGCAACTGCGGCAGCTGGTGCTCTCCGGTGAACTGGAACCCGGCGCGCCGCTGAGCGTGCTCGCCCTGTCCGGGCGCCTCGGCGTCAGCCGCAGCCCGGTCCGCGAGGCCGTGCAGCAGCTCATCTACGAGGGGCTGGCCGTGAACGTCCCGCACGCGGGGGCGCGGGTGGCCGTGGTGGACGACGCCCGGATTCGCGATGTGCTGGCCGTGCGCGCGGTGCTCGACGGTCTCGCCGCCGCCGAGGCCGCCACCCGCCTGACCGAAGCCGACCTGGTGAAACTCACCGGCATGCTCGACGCCCAGGCGGACAATCTGCGCGGTGCCGCCGACCCGGCCCGCGACACCGCCCTGGACCTGGAATTCCACGCCTTCATCCGGGACCGCGCCGGAAACCCCACCCTCGCCGAGGAACTCGCCCGCCTCGAATCCCAGGCCCACCTCTACCGCGGTGACCTGTGGAGCCACGACCGCAACCGCAGCACCGCCCTGCGCGAGCACCGCCGCATCCTCGAGGCCCTCGAATCCGGCGACCCCGCGCAGGCCCGCACCGCCGCCGAAGCCCATGTGCGCGGCCTCATCACCCGCCTGCGCCGCTGACCAGCCGCCCCGGCAGCGCCGCGCCGCCCATGCGGAGACGGTGCGTGATCAGTGTCCACGACCGGGGAGCCGGAGTCGCTGTGCTGCCGGAGGCGAGGCATGGGTCAGGTGGCCTCGCTCGACGCGCTGCCGCTCAGTGCGCGTTGCGGTAGGCGGGGGCCTTACTGGTGGCGGTGGGGGTGAGGGTGCGCAGCAGCGGCAGGGTGCGGCGCGGGACCACCGTGGACAGCACGATCACGCTGTGCGAGCGCACCACCGAGGTGGTGCGGTCGATACTCAGCAGCACCGTTTGCAGACCGGCGTGGGAGTCCGCGCCGATACGGCACAGCACATCGCTGGAACCGGTGGTGGCGTACGCCTCCAGCACGCCGGGAATGGCGGCCAGATCGGCGGCCACCGCCTCCAGCGCACCCTGCGCGATTTCCAGGGTGACGAAGGCTTCCACATCGAAACCGGCTGCGCTGACATCGATCTGGGGGTCGTAGGAGGCGATGACCCCGGCCTCCTCCATCCGGGCGATGCGTGACTGCACGGTCGCGCGGGCCACTCGAGTACGGCGGGACAACTCGAGGATGCCCGCCTTCTGATGCTCGTGCATGGCGGTGAGGATGGCCAGGTCCAGCTCGTCCAGCTTGGCGGGAGTGCGTGCCATGGCGGATCTCCGTTCGCAGGGTGTTCTATTCAAATTGTCCAGCACCAACGGCAAGATGGTGACGCAATTCACCAGGGTGTCTACTGAAAATCGGCGATATTGCCCATCAGCGGCCGTCGGCCTTTCCTGGTTTCATGAGCATCGAGGCAACCGCCGCACCTGTTCAACCGCCGAATCGGCCCACGGCCACCGACCTGCCGCCCGAGGACGAATTGCGTCGCCTCGTCGGTCTGGTGGACCACGACGCGGCCGCCGACCCGTTCCCGGTGCTGGGCTGGGACGCGCTCGTGTGGGTGGTGGGCAACGCCACCCAGGCCGCGCACTATCTGGAATCCGCCTTCGGGCTGCGGTTGGAGGCGTACTCGGGTCCCGAGACCGGCAACCGCGACCACAAGGCGTACGTACTGCGCAGCGGTGGCGTCCGATTCGTCGTCAAGGGGGCGGTGGATCCGGCGAGTTCCCTGGTGGCGCACCATGATCGGCACGGGGACGGTGTCGTCGACATCGCGCTCGAGGTCCCGGACGTGGACCGCTGCATCGCCCACGCCCGCGCCCAGGGCGCGACCGTGCTGGTCGAACCGCACGACGAGACAGACGAATTCGGCACGGTGCGTGCCGCGGCCATCGCCACCTACGGCGAGACCAGGCACACCCTGATCGACCGTTCCCGCTACACCGGCCCCTATCTGCCCGGCTATATCGCGCGCACCTCCGGTTACGAACCGCGCCCCGGCGCACCGCGCCGCCTGTTCCAGGCCATCGACCACGTGGTCGGCAACGTGGAGCTCGGACGCATGGACGAGTGGGTCGAGTTCTACCGCCGCGTCATGGGTTTCGAGAACATGGCCGAATTCGTGGGCGACGATATCGCCACCGACTACTCGGCGCTCATGTCCAAGGTCGTCGCCAACGGCAACCACCGCGTCAAGTTCCCCCTCAACGAACCCGCCGACGGCCCCAAGCGTTCCCAGATCGACGAATACCTGGAGTTCTACCGGGGTCCGGGCGTCCAGCACATCGCCCTGGCCACCAATGACATCCTCACCGCCGTGGACTGCCTGCGCCGCGAGGGCATCGAATTCCTCGCCACGCCCGACACCTACTACGAGGACCCGGAACTGCGCGCCCGCATCGGCCACGTCCGCGTCCCCGTGGAGGAACTCCAGCGTCGCGGCATCCTGGTCGACCGCGACGAGGACGGCTACCTGCTCCAGATCTTCTGCAAACCCGTCACCGACCGCCCCACCGTCTTCTTCGAACTCATCGAACGCCACGGCTCCCTCGGCTTCGGCAAGGGCAACTTCAAGGCCCTCTTCCAGGCCATCGAGCGCGAACAGGAGGCCCGCGGCAACCTCTGAACGGATGCGGCAACGCCGTGGCGAACCGCTCGGACGAGCCGAATCCCGCGATGTCGGTAGAGTTCGTGCCATGCGGATGACGTCGGCGATTGTCACGGGGATGACCTTCGCTCTGCTGCTGTCGGCGTGCGGGGGGAAGCAGGAATCCGATGCACCGACCGGGCTGCGCCCACCGCCCAGGGTGGCCACGCTGGGCCCCTTCGTGGGCGAATGCGGTCACGTCACCGACGACGAGGTGCGCGATATCGGCGCCCTCGGCGCGGTGACCCGGGTGTTCAAGAACTCCGTCGGCTGCAACTGGCAGGGCGGCGGCGTCGGCGGCGCGAGCGTCACCTTCGCCTCCTACCGCGGCAGTCCCATCGACCGCGAGAAGGCGTGGGTGGCCAGCGTCGGTCGCGATCCGGAGACCATCGAGGTCGGCGGCAAGACCGGCTTCCAGGCCCTGGACCCCAGCAACCGGGTGTGCGACCTGGCGGTGCAGCTGGACGACGACTTCTTCGAATGGTCCATCTCCTACGGCCTGTTCGGCAGCGAGGGGCTCGGCAATCCGTGCGATCGCAGCCGCCGACTGGCCGAACTGACCGTGCAGCGACTCGGATGAGGGGCAACGGCATGACGGGCAGCGGCATGACGGGCGGTGGCACGGCGCGCACGCGCGGACGGCGCGGCATCCGGCTCACCGGTGCGGCGCTGGCCGCCCTGGCACTCACCGCGACCCTCGCCGGCTGCGGCCGGACCATCGAGGGCACCGCCCTCCCGGCGGGTGGCACCACCGACGACGGCGGCGGGCGCATCAACACCAACTTCGACAAGCTGCTGCGGGAATGCGAGGTGGTCTCGCTGGAGGACATCGGCAAGACCGTCGGCGAGGGCACCTACGTGAACCCGTCCTTCAACGGCGCGGTCTGCATGTGGGATCTGGACGGCGGCTCCTCGGGCAGCGGCATGGTGACGCTCAGCTGGTACGAGCTCGGGTCGCTGGCCAACGAGAAGAAGAACAACGATCGCCTCGGCTATGTGACCAACGACATCACCGTGCAGGGTCGTCGCTCGCTGGAGACCCGGCGGCCGAACGACCCCGATTCGTGCGGTGTCTTCGCCCCGGCCGCCGATGCCGGAATCGTGGGCTGGTGGGTGAACTACCGTGCGGGAGGGTCACATCCGGATCCCTGCGAGGCCGCGCGCAAGCTGGTGGAGCTCACCTTGAACCTGGCCCGCTAGTCGATCTACCTGCCCGCTTCCATACCACTCCGGGACCCCGTTTTTGCCCCCGGAAACGCCGGCGGGTATCGTGGATCGCTGTGCCCGGAAGCATGCGGGCAGGTTCGTGCGCAGTACGTAGGCCAGCGAGAGCGGCTGACCGTTTCAGCGTGCCCTGAACAGGGCGTGTAAGCTGCGCACGACACGCCCGACCTCGTGACAACGAAATGTCGCGGGAACTGGGCGGAAAGCTCGAATGACACAGACATGAAGTTCCAGACACCTGGTTACTAATAAGGAAAGCCGGTCTATGCCAACCATCAACCAGCTGGTCCGCAAGGGTCGCCGCGACAAGGTCGCCAAGACCAAGACTGCGGCCCTCAAGGGGAGCCCGCAGCGTCGTGGCGTGTGCACCCGCGTGTACACCACGACCCCGAAGAAGCCGAACTCGGCGCTCCGCAAGGTCGCCCGTGTTCGCCTGACCAGCCAGGTCGAGGTCACGGCTTACATCCCCGGTGAGGGTCACAACCTGCAGGAGCACTCGATGGTGCTCGTTCGTGGCGGTCGTGTGAAGGACCTCCCGGGTGTGCGCTACAAGATCATCCGCGGTTCCCTCGACACCCAGGGTGTGAAGAACCGCAAGCAGGCCCGCAGCCGCTACGGCGCCAAGAAGGAGAAGAGCTGATATGCCGCGCAAGGGCCCCGCTCCCAAGCGTCCGCTGATCAACGACCCGGTCTACGGCTCCCCGCTGGTGACCCAGCTGGTCAACAAGATCCTCCTGGACGGCAAGAAGTCGACCGCCGAGCGCATCGTCTACGGTGCCCTCGAGCAGGCTCGCGAGAAGACCGGCACCGATCCGGTCGTGACCCTCAAGCGCGCGCTGGACAACGTCAAGCCGTCGCTCGAGGTCAAGCCCCGCCGCGTCGGTGGCGCCACCTACCAGGTGCCGGTCGAGGTCCGTCCGGGCCGCGCCAACACCCTGGCGCTGCGCTGGCTGGTCAACTTCTCGCGCGCCCGTCGCGAGAAGACGATGGTCGAGCGTCTGGCGAACGAGCTCCTCGACGCCAGCAACGGCCTGGGCGCTTCGGTGAAGCGTCGCGAGGACACCCACAAGATGGCCGAGTCCAACCGGGCCTTCGCGCACTACCGCTGGTGATTCGGTGCCCGGCGATGCCCGGGCGTCGAGTCACGGTCCGGCGCGGCACCTCATGGTCGCGCCGGACGTTGAGACAGAGATGACCCGGAGCAAAGCCAGGGTCGTACCCGAAGATCCCACTAGCTAAGAGCGGGGAAGATTTCCGTGGCACAGGACGTGCTCACCGACCTGAACAAGGTCCGCAACATCGGCATCATGGCCCACATCGATGCCGGTAAGACGACGACCACCGAACGCATCCTCTTCTACACCGGTATCACCTACAAGATCGGTGAGGTGCACGACGGCGCCGCCACCATGGACTGGATGGCGCAGGAGCAGGAACGCGGCATCACCATCACGTCGGCCGCGACGACCTGTTTCTGGAAAGACAACCAGATCAACATCATCGACACCCCGGGTCACGTCGACTTCACCGTCGAGGTGGAGCGCTCGCTGCGCGTGCTCGACGGTGCCGTCGCCGTCTTCGACGGCAAGGAGGGTGTCGAGCCCCAGTCCGAGCAGGTGTGGCGCCAGGCGGACAAGTACGACGTGCCGCGCATCTGCTTCGTGAACAAGATGGACAAGCTGGGCGCGGACTTCTACTTCACCGTCCAGACCATCAAGGACCGCCTGGGCGCCAAGCCGCTGGTCCTGCAGCTGCCGATCGGCGCCGAGGACACCTTCGAGGGCGTCGTCGACCTGGTCGAGATGAACGCCAAGGTCTGGAAGGGCGAGACCAAGCTCGGCGAGCAGTACGAGGTCGTCGAGATCCCGGCCGACCTGGCCGAGAAGGCCGAGCAGTACCGCCAGGAGCTGCTGGAGACCGTCGCCGAGTCCGATGAGGCGCTGCTGGAGAAGTTCTTCGGCGGCGAGGAGCTCAGCATCGAGGAGATCAAGGGCGCGATTCGCAAGATGACCGTCAACTCCGAGCTCTACCCGGTGCTGTGCGGTTCGGCGTTCAAGAACAAGGGCGTGCAGCCCATGCTCGACGCCGTGATCGACTACCTGCCGAACCCGCTGGACGACGGCGGCACCGACGGTCACGTCCCGGGCAAGGAAGAGGAGATCCTGCACCGCGACGCGAGCGTCACCGAGCCGTTCGCCGCGCTGGCGTTCAAGGTCGCCACCCACCCGTTCTTCGGCAAGCTGACCTACGTCCGGGTGTACTCGGGCAAGGTCGACTCCGGCGCCCAGGTCATCAACTCGACCAAGGGCAAGAAGGAGCGTCTGGGCAAGCTGTTCCAGATGCACTCCAACAAGGAGAACCCGGTCACCGAGGCCCAGGCCGGCCACATCTACGCGGTCATCGGTCTGAAGGACACCACGACCGGCGACACCCTGTGCGATCCGCAGAACCAGATCGTGCTGGAGTCCATGACCTTCCCGGATCCGGTCATCGAGGTGGCCATCGAGCCGAAGACCAAGGCCGACCAGGAGAAGCTGGGCACCGCCATCCAGAAGTTCGCGGAGGAGGACCCCACCTTCAACGTGAAGCTGGATCAGGAGACCGGCCAGACCGTCATCGGCGGCATGGGCGAGCTCCAGCTCGATATCTACGTCGACCGCATGAAGCGCGAATTCAAGGTCGAGGCGAATATCGGCAAGCCGCAGGTGGCCTACCGCGAGACCATCACCAAGCCGGTCGAGAAGCACGAGTACACCCACAAGAAGCAGACCGGTGGTTCGGGTCAGTTCGCCCGGGTCATCATCGGCCTGGAGCCCTTCACGGGTGAGGACGGCGCGACCTACGAGTTCGAGAACAAGGTCACCGGTGGCCGCGTTCCGCGCGAGTACATCCCGTCGGTCGACGCCGGTATCCAGGACGCCATGCAGTACGGTGTGCTCGCCGGCTTCCCGCTGGTCAACGTCAAGGCCCTGCTGCTGGACGGCGCTTACCACGAGGTCGACTCGTCGGAAATGGCGTTCAAGATCGCGGGTGCGCAGGCCCTCAAGGAAGCGGCCCGCAAGGCCGGTCCGGTGATCCTCGAGCCCATGATGGCTGTCGAGGTCACCACGCCCGAGGACTACATGGGCGAAGTGATCGGCGACCTGAACTCCCGCCGTGGCCAGATCCAGGCCATGGAGGAACGCAGTGGTGCCCGTGTCGTCAAGGCGCTGGTTCCGCTCTCGGAGATGTTCGGCTACATCGGTGACCTGCGGTCGAAGACCCAGGGCCGGGCCAACTTCTCCATGGTGTTCGATTCGTACGCGGAGGTTCCGGCCAACGTGTCGAAGGAGATCATCGCCAAGGCGACCGGCGAGTAGTTCGCTGCTGGGGCGGATTCGCGAGTATCCGCCCCGAGTCGGTCGGCTGAACGACCCCCTGTAAGAAAAACAACGCACTGCTGCAAAGCAACGCACTACTAGTCCAGGAGGACAACAGTGGCGAAGGCGAAGTTCGAGCGGACGAAGCCCCACGTCAACATCGGCACCATCGGTCACGTCGACCACGGCAAGACCACGCTGACGGCGGCCATCACCAAGGTGCTGCACGACAAGTACCCGGACCTGAACCAGAGCTTCGCGTTCGACCAGATCGACAAGGCTCCGGAGGAGAAGGCTCGTGGTATCACGATCAACATCTCCCACGTCGAGTACCAGACCGAGAAGCGGCACTACGCCCACGTGGACGCCCCCGGTCACGCCGACTACATCAAGAACATGATCACCGGTGCCGCCCAGATGGACGGCGCGATCCTGGTCGTGGCGGCCACCGACGGCCCGATGCCGCAGACCCGTGAGCACGTGCTGCTCGCCCGTCAGGTCGGCGTGCCCTACATCCTGGTCGCGCTGAACAAGGCCGACATGGTCGACGACGAGGAAATCCTCGAGCTCGTCGAGATGGAGGTCCGCGAGCTGCTGGCCTCGCAGGAGTTCGACGAGGACGCCCCGGTCGTCCGCGTCTCGGGCCTGAAGGCGCTCGAGGGCGACGAGAAGTGGGCGCAGTCCGTCATGGACCTGATGAACGCCGTCGACGAGTCGATCCCGGACCCGGTCCGTGAGACCGACAAGCCGTTCCTGATGCCGATCGAGGACGTCTTCACCATCACCGGTCGTGGCACCGTGGTGACCGGTCGCGTCGAGCGCGGCATCATCAACGTGAACGAGGAAGTCGAGATCGTCGGCATCCGCGAGAAGTCGACCAAGACCACCATCACGGGCATCGAGATGTTCCGCAAGCTGCTCGACCAGGGCCAGGCGGGCGACAACGTCGGTCTGCTGGTCCGCGGTATCAAGCGCGAGGACGTGGAGCGCGGCCAGGTCGTCATCAAGCCGGGCACCACCACCCCGCACACCGAGTTCGAGGGCCAGGCGTACATCCTGTCGAAGGACGAGGGCGGCCGCCACACCCCGTTCTTCAACAACTACCGCCCGCAGTTCTACTTCCGCACCACCGACGTGACCGGCGTCGTGACCCTCCCCGAGGGCACCGAGATGGTCATGCCGGGCGACAACACCGAGATGAGCGTCAAGCTCATCCAGCCGATCGCCATGGAAGAGGGCCTGCGCTTCGCGATCCGTGAGGGTGGCCGCACCGTCGGTGCCGGTCGCGTCACCAAGATCATCAAGTGATTCGCTGAATCACCGGTAGACGGCGTCGCTCCGAAAGGGGCGGCGCCGTTTGCGTTTTCCGGTTCTGTCGTCGGGCGTTCAGGGGCGGTCGTCCTCGTCCACCCAGTCGGAGACGACGGTGCCCGAGACCATGCCGTCGGAGCCGGGTAGCACGGTGGTGGGTCGGTCGTCCTCGTAGGCTTCCGCGATCTCGGCGGCCCGTTGCCGGTGTTTGTCCTCGACCTCCGGCTCCGGAATGATCGGCCGCTCGTCCTGTTGCGCGGATTCCTCCCGAATCCGCCGCTCCTCTTCGGTGCTCATGCCGCAGATCTGCCCGCTGCCGGGCCGGTCAAACGGTGTGCGGTACCGGGTAAGGGACTCGGGTGGCTAACTCGGCAGCGGAGCGTGGACCGCGCCGAGGATGCGGCCGGAGTCGAAAGTCGCTGCGGCGGGCGGGAGTTCGCCGGGGCGGCCGCTGGTGAGAACGCGGACGGTGGCGGTGCCCGCGGTGGGGCGGCCGAGGGCGTCCATGCGGCGCAGGGTTTGGCCCGCGACGGCCTCGGCGCTGTCGAAGATGCGCACACCGCGGGGGAGGGCGGCGAGGATGGCGTCGAGGACGAGCGGGTAGTGGGTGCAGCCGAGCACGATGCCCTCGGTGCCTGTCGGGGTGCGCTCGGCGGCGCTGGCGATGGCGCGTTCGATGGCGGCCAGGTCGCCGCGGTCGATGGCGTCGGCCAGCCCGTGGCAGGCCACGCCCGTGACCTCGGCGTTCCCGCCGAAACGGGCGATGAGATCGGCTTGGTAGGCGCTGGCCGTGGTGGCGGCGGTAGCCCAGACCGCCACCTTAGAACAGACCGCGGCGGCGGGTTTGATGGCCGGGACGGTGCCGATCACCGGCACCTCGGGGCCGACTTCGGCGCGCACGTGTTCCAGCGCCGTCACGCTGGCCGTATTACAGGGCAGCACAATGACTTCCGCGCCCTCGCGCAAGGAGGTACGCGCGGTGTCGAGCACCCGGTCGATGACCCACTGCTCGGGCTTGGGACCCCACGGGGCCCCGTCGGGATCCATCTGCAGCAGCAGATCCAGGTCGGGCCGCAGCTTCCGCAACCACGCACCCGTGGGCAGCATGCCCAGGCCCGAATCGATGAGCGCGACGATCACCCCTGCCACGGTAATGAATGCGGTGCGGGCGGTGCGAATCGCGTCCGGCGAACAGGACGAATCCGGTACTCAGCCCACGGGCTGGGTGTCGGCGAGCCTTGCGCGCATCTTCATGACCTTGCCCGTCATGCCCGCCCCGACCACGGCCACCAGGTCGCCGTTCCGGAAGTAGTGCGCGAGGAATTTGCGGCCCTGATCCTCGACGATCCGGACCTCGTCGGCCAGTGCGGGTAGACCGAGCACCTGAATTTTCAGGTCGTACTGATCGCTCCACACATACGGCACCTGCGGACCGGGCG
Source organism: Nocardia otitidiscaviarum (assembly GCF_007362295.1). Taxonomy (NCBI): domain Bacteria; kingdom Bacillati; phylum Actinomycetota; class Actinomycetes; order Mycobacteriales; family Nocardiaceae; genus Nocardia; species Nocardia otitidiscaviarum. The sequence continues at coordinate 117,748 of NZ_CP041695.1, forward strand.
GTTCGGCACCCAGCAGTGCGCAGGCCAGTGTCTTGGCCTGCTCTCCGGCATTGGTCCAGTGCTCGACGCGCCGGTTGCGCCCGCTCCGGTGCGGCCAGGCGGCCACGTCGCCCACGGCCCAGATCCCGTCCACGGCGGTCCGGCCGGTCTCGTCGCAGACGATGCCGCCACCCGCGGCGGGTTCGGCGAGCGGGATACCGGATTCGGCGAGCCAGTCCGTCGCCGGAATCGAGCCGACGCCGACGACCACCAGATCGGCGTCGATGGCGGTCCCGTCGCTGAGCCGTACGCCGCGTACGGTCTCGCCGTCGACGTTCAGACCCTCGACTCCGATTCCGCAGCGCACGTCCACACCCTCGGCCCGATGTGTCCGCGCCACCAGCGCGCCGACCTCGGTGCCGAGTGCGGCGGCCAGTGGTGTGGGCTGCGGTTCCACCAGCGTGACCGGCACGCCGTGGGCGCGGAAGCTGGCGGCCAGTTCGCACCCGATGAACCCGCCGCCCACCACCACGGCCTGGCGCGCGTCGGCGAGGTGGGCGCGCAGTCGGACCGCGTCGGCGTGCGATCGCAGTACGTGCACCCCCGTCGCCTCGGGCAGTCCCGGAATCCGCCGGGGACGCAGGCCGGTGGCGATGACGAGCTGGTCGTAGCCGCGGGTCGAGCCGTCGGCCAGCCGCACCTGCCGCGCCGCGGTGTCCACTCCGGTCACGGCGGTGCCCAGCCGCAGGTCGATGCGCTGTTCGGCGTAGAACTCGGCGGGCCGCAGCGCGGTGTCGTCGGTCTGGCCGCGCACGAACTGCTTGGACAGCGGCGGCCGGTCGTAGGGTGCGCGGTCCTCGTCGCCGACGAGGGTGAGTGCACCCGCGAAACCCGCTCGGCGCAGTTCTTCGGCCGTCCGGAGCCCGGCCAGCCCCGCGCCAACGATTAGAACGTGTTCCACCGAGTGTGACATAGAGGCAACCCTAACCTCTTCGAGTCACTCCCGGGGATCGGTTGTGCCGTGCACCACAGCCATATCGCTCCCGAATCGTATCCGCGCATTTATTGATCGGGCGGTCAATCAGGAATAGAACGAAAGGAGGATAAACCGAAGCCTTGAAGGAGGCACACCATGTTCACCGACAGCCGTGCACAGGACGCGGTAGCCGTCGTCCTCGGCGCCATCGCCGCCCTGTCGCCCATCTGGGTGGATACCAGCAACCGGGCGATGTGGACGTTGATCGTCCTCGGCGTCCTGATCGCCGCCACCGGCCTGGCGCAGCTCGCCAAGGTCGCCGGCGCCACCGCCGACTACGCCATGGCCGTGCTGGGCGCGCTGCTGTTCCTCTCCCCGTGGGTGATGAACTTCAGCTCCTACACCAACGCGTCGTGGACGGCGTGGATCGTGGGCGTATTGACCGTCGTGGTCGCCTTGGCGGCGCTTCCACAGGTCGCGGGACGCATGCATACGGCACACTGATACACATGCCTGAACCGCGAGCGGGGCGTCGCCGCAGCCGCAAGGTCGACGGCGACGCCCGTCAGCTCATCCTGGATGCCGCCGAAAAGCTGTTCGCGGCACAGGGCTTCGACGCGACCCCCACCGCCGCCATCGCCGCGGCCGCGGGTGTACCCAAGGGTCTCGTCTTCTACTACTTCCCCACGAAGGAAGCGATACTCACCGCCTTGATGACCGAACGGGTGCCCGCCCGGCCGATCGAGGACATCGCCGCGGTCATCGCCCCCGGCGATCCGGCCACCAGCCTGGTGAACTTGGATGCCGCGCTGAACCTGCGCGACCACCACTCCTCTGTGCTCCGCGTGATCATGTGGCGCGAGGCCGATACCCATCCGGACGTCCGTAAGCAGTTGCGCTCCATGCGCGATCAGCTGTTGGACGTGACCGCCCGGGTATTGCAGGCCAGCGCGCCCGGACCGGTCAAACCCGGAACGCTGCGCGCCTGCGCGGCGGCCTGGGTGTCGGCCATGTTCGCCATCGCCAGTACCGACCGCCTGCACGCGCTGGACGGTATGACGCTGCCGACCGCCGAGGAAGTGCTCAATGTGGCACAGGTGGTGGCGGCCGGTATGACCCAGTTGGGCTGAACTGGCGATATCCATTCCATCCCCAAAATTGTTGTTCGCAAAACGGATTCGTCTCAGCCCCGGAGCGCGGGGTTCACGACGGCCCGGTAAGAATGTCGGCCATGGATGCCGACTACACCTCCGACCTGGGGCACACGCTGACCTCCCGGTCCGAGAACTACCGCCTGACCAACCCCGATGCCTCGGACTCACGGTATGCGGCGAATTCGACGCTGACCGGCGTGGACACCGGCGGACACGCCGCGCTCGGACGCCTGAGCCCGCCCGAGGCCCCCGCGCAGTGGAGCAACTCCGGCAGCCACCGCACCGCCGAACCCGAATCCGCCCAGCAGAATTCGCGCCCCGCCGACTTCCGCTCGGAGTTCGCGCCGATCAACGGCAGCGCCTCCGCGACCGCGCGCACGGATTTCGGCAACGGCACACCCGACACCGCACAGTCGGCGCACAGCGGTGGTTCGCCTGCCACCGGTGGTTCGGCGTTCGGCGGTGGTTCGTCTGCCAGCGGGAATTCTGGGTTCGGCGGTAGCGCGCCCGGCACCGGTGATTCGGTGCTCGGCGGTGGTTCGCCTGCCACCGGTGGTTCGGCGTTCGGCGGTGGTTCGCCCGCCACCGGGAATTCTGGGTTCGGCGGTAGCGCGCCCGGCGTCAGTGATTCGGTGCTCGGCGGTGGTTCGCCCGCCAGCGGGCATTCGGCGTTCAGTGGTAGCACTTCGAGTTCCGAGGGCTCGGCGTTCACCGCGGGTACCGGCAGGGGCGCGGCATCCGGCACGGTGCCGACGGCCTCCGCCCCGGGGACCTGGGATATGTCCACCTCCGGTGGTTCCCACTCCGCGCCGCCGCCGGCCGACCGGCCCACTCGTGCGCGAGAACGTCAGGCAGCCGCGGCTTCCGGCGCGACCGTGGAGCCACAGCACGTCATGCGGCTATTGCTGGCCAGCCATGAACTCGACACCGCTGCGACCAAGGCCGAGTCCGGTGAGATCACCGTCGCCGAACTGGCTCGCGCCGCCCACCGCACCCGCGCGGCCGCCGTGGAACTCGTCTCCGCCTGGTACGGAGGGGCGGACCAGATGCGAAATTTCGCTGAGGCGCTGTTACAGGCCGCGTCGGAGGGTACGGGCAGGCACTAGCGCAGGTCGACCCGTCGCCAACTGCACCTCGCCGGGACGGCAGTGCACGCCGATTCGGGAGGTTGCCGCCACCGCGCTTCGGTCGCCGGGGCCGCCGCTGTCGGGCGCAGCAGGTCGATGCGCATTGCTCCGACCGGCAAGAGCGTCGAAGCCCGCAACGCCGCCTATATCGACTCCCAGGGGCCGTCACTGCGGCTGATCCGCGCATGCCGCCTGAGCACACCCGCCGCCTGGACCGCGTGTCCGCATGGCGCGACGAATGCCGGATCCGATGGTCGTACCATCCGGATATGGGCGCATTGACGGCGGAAGCGGTGCGGACAGCGCTGGCGGAGGTCGCCGATCCCGCGGATGCGGCGCACCTGCGGCGGTTCTTCAAGTGCGGGCCGGGGGAGTACGGGGAGGGTGACGTCTTCATCGGGGTGCGGGTGCCGCAGACCCGCAAGGTCGCGAAACAGTTCGGGGGACTGCCGCTTTCGGAGATCGACCGGCTGCTGGACAGCGAGGTGCACGAGCACCGGCTGGCGGCCCTGGTGATCCTGAACGCGCGGATGGCGAAGGCATCGCGGGTGCGCACGGGCAGTGCCGAGGAGCAGCGCGCGATCGTCGAACTGTATCTGGCCGCGATGCGGCGGGGGCGGATCAACAATTGGGATCTGGTCGACGTGTCGGCCGAGCACATCCTCGGCCCGTGGTTGTTGGAGCAGCCCCGCGATCCGCTGTACGAACTGGCGGCGTCGGATTCGCTGTGGGAGCGGCGGATCGCGCTGCTGACCACCTTCGCCTTCATCAAGGCGGGCGATGCGAGCACGACGCTGGCGCTGTGCGAGCGCGTGCTGTCCGACCGCCGCGACCTGATCCAGAAGGCCGCCGGGTGGATGCTGCGGGAGGTCGGCAAACGAGTGGACCCGACCGCCCTCATCGACTTCCTGGAGGCCCACGCCGCCGACATGGGCCGCACCGCACTGAGTTACGCCACCGAACACCTCACCGCCGACCAGCGCGCGCAATACCGATCGCAGCGCTGACGGCCGCCCGCCTCGAACTCACCCCCCGGCCGCCGAACCTCCAGTGGGTGTGTGTGGTTGTCGGGTCGAACCCCGGGGGCTGATCAGAACTGGATCTTGAGGTGATCGGTGACCGGGCGGGCCTGGCAGCCGAGGATGTAGCCGTTGGCGATGTCCTCGGGATCGAGGATCTCCGCGTTCTCCATCTCCACGGTGCCCTCGAGCACGGTGCAGGCGCATGATCCGCATTCGCCCTCGAGGCAGGAGTAGGGCACGTCCAGGCCCTTGGCGAGCATGATGTCCACCAGGGTCTGGCTGCGCGGCCAGTTCATCTCGTGGGTCTCGCCGTCGAGTTCCACCTCCACGCTGGCGGCGGCGTCGGCGGCCTCCTCCGCACTGATCTCGGCGGGGGCGACATCGGCGAACGGATCGCCCGACAGCGAGTTGAAGACCTCCGCGTGGGTGCGGTTGCGCGGCACCCCGAGTTGGGCGAGGGCGTCGTGCACCCGGTCCATGAACGGCTTGGGACCGCACATGAAGGTGCTGAACTCGGTGTAGGGCCGGGTCAGGGTGGCGAGCGCGTCGGCGGTGGGCAGACCCTGCAGCTGTTCCAGCCAGTGCACGACCACCAGCCGCTGCGGGTTCTTGTCGGCGAGTTCGCGCAGTTCGTCGGCGAAGATCACATTGTCGTGGTCGCGGTTGGCGTACACCAGTACGACGCGCGAATTGCCCCGTGCCAGAGCCGATTTCAGGATCGACATGACCGGTGTGATGCCGGACCCGGCGGCGAAGAGCAGTAGGTCCTCGTCGAGGTTCTTGGGTGTGAAAACACCCGAGGGCGGCAGTACTTCGAGGGTGTCGCCCGCTTTCACGTTGTCGCACACCCAGTTCGAGGCGTATCCGTCCGCGGTGCGCTTGACGGTCACCTTGGGCGCGTCGTCGGTGTGCGGTGAACTCGCCAGCGAGTAGCAGCGCGCCACCGACCCGGTGAGGTCGCTGGGAATGCGCAGTGTCAGGAACTGCCCCGGCTGGTAGGTGAAACGTTCGCGCAGTTCGGCGGGAACGTCGAAGACCAGCGAGCAGGAATCGGCCGTCTCCTGGATGACCGCGGAGACCCGCAGCACGGCCGATCGCGAGCTGTGCGGTACGTCGACGGTGGTCATAGTGTCCTCTCGAACCCGGCGCTGTGTGGCCAAACTAGAACGTGTTCTAGTTTCATACTACGTGGCCGTCCCGCTGCCGGACAAGCTGGGCCTCGAGCCCGGCGATCAGTACGTCCATTCCGAAGTCGTAGGAGTACTTCCCACGCAGGTCCGATAAATGCTTGGTGGCCCGTTCCACCGCCTCCGGCAGCGCCCGGTCGTCGTGCAGCGCCGAGCGGTCGCGCGGATTCACCCGACCCCGGCCGAACAGGTAGGTATGGATGGTCGCGTAGCCGGAGAGCACATTGCGATCGCTGAACCCGGCCTCGAACAGGATCTCCATCAGCGCCGCGATGAGATCGAGCTGCTTGCCCAGCATCTGTTCGATCAGCACGTCGCCGAGGCCGGGATGTTTGCGCAGCTTCTCGTCGATCTGGTCGATGAGATCGCGCAGCCGTCGCTGCCACGGCCCGGCGTCGGGCGGCGGCTTGCGCACGCCGGTGAGGGCGGCGGTGGCGACCAGGTCGAGTAGCTCGCGCTTGTCCGCCACGTAGTAGTACGGAGCCATCGGGGACACCCCGAGTTCGCGGGACAGGCGGCGCATGGAGAGCTTCTCCACGCCGTCCTGCCGGACCACCCGAAGGGCGGCCTCGACGATCTCGGACTCCGACAGAGTGTTGCCGCCCCCACTCGACTGCATACGTCCGACTCCCATGCCACCTCGACCATTGCGGGTACGGCGACGGCCGTCCCTACTACCTGCGCTGCTGTTGTTCCACGCAGTCTAGAGCGCGCGCTGCGCCGGTGGTCCCGCCACGTTCCGGTCCGGGCACGGGTCTTCGGGAGCGGCGTGCCGATCCCGTTTGCCGCCTATGTGCTGACCTAGCATCTCTGGAATGCGCCATGATCGACTTCCCGATGGTTTCGGGGTGCGAATCGATCCCAGGGTGCGCACTTACTCCGGTGGACGTTTCCTGGTCGGTGGCTCGCCGACCGGGTTGCTGCGGCTCGCGCCGGAGGCTGCGGCCCGGATCGGCGACGGCTACCTCGAGGTGACCGATCCGCTCTCGGCCCGGGTGGCCAGACGCCTGCTCGATTCCGGTGTCGGTAATCCGCGCCCGCGATTGCTGCCCTCGCCGGAGGACGTCACCGTGATCGTGCCGCTGCACAACGACGCCGCCGGGTTGGAGCGGCTGCTCTCGGCGCTGCGCGGGCATTCGGTGATCGTGGTGGACGACGGCTCGGATCGCCCGGTCCGCATTCCGCCCGCACGCGGTACCCGCCGTCGGGTGACGGTGCTGCGCTCGGATCGCCGCCGCGGCGCCGCCGCCGCGCGCAATCTGGGATTGCGGGCCGCCACAACCGAATTCGTGGCGTTCCTGGAGTCGGACGTGGTGCCGCGCAGCGGCTGGCTGGAGGTCATGCTCGGTCACTTCAGCGATCCCAAGGTGGCCCTGGTCGCCCCGCGCCTGCTGGCCATGGACCCGGATTCCACGGTGCTGGCCCGCTACGAGCACATGCGCGCGTCGCTGGAGCGTGGCCGCCGCGAGTCCGCGGTGCGCTCGCGCGGCCCGGTGCCCTATGTCCCGGGCACCGCACTGCTGGTGCGCCGTGACGCCCTGACGCGTGCGGGCGGATTCGACGAGACCATGACCGCGGGCGCGGATATCGACCTGTGCTGGCGGCTGGAGCGCGCGGGCTGGCGGCTGCGCTACGAGCCCGCCGCGCGAGTGGCGCACGAGTGCCCGGTATCGTTGCGAAAGTGGTTCGCGCACAAGGTCTCCGAAGGTGCCGGTGTGGCGCCGTTGGGGCAGCGCCATCCCGGGATGGCGGCGCCGCTGGCGGTGCCGCTGTGGACCGCGGTGGCCGCCCTGCTGTTCGCCACCCTCACCCGTTCGGGCGTGTTCTGCGGCCTGCTCACCCTGTGCGCCACCCTGGCCCGGCTGCGCCGTGTCTTCGCCGAACTCGACAATCCCACCCGGGTCTCGGCCATCTATCTGGCGCGCGGCTTCTCCGCGGGGCTGTGGCGGCTGGCGTCGGCGCTGTGCCGCCACTACTGGCCCGTCACCGTGCTGAGCATGGTGCTGTCGCGTCGCATTCGCCGCATCGCGTTCACCATGGCGATGGCCGACGGCCTGGCGGACTGGTTCACCCATCGCGAACCGGGCGGCTTGGACCCGGTGCGCTATCTGGCCTGCAAACGTCTGGACGACGTCGCACACGGCACCGGCCTGTGGTGGGGAGCGGCCCGCGCGCGGTCCGCGGTGGCCCTGCGCCCGACGCTGCCGCCGCACTGAACCGGCGTCCTTCCCGCAACCTCGCGCCGGGGCGTCGGCCACGAAGAACAAACCCGAATTAAAGATAAATAGACACATCTCACATTTTGCGAGGGTGCTGTCACGGTGTGACCTGCCGGACAAAGAACCTGCTTCCGGGTTGTATCCACTCCTTCGTCGGTACAGTTTGTGCCCGAAGGGAAAGGCAAATGGTCAGCAACATCGCAGGTGGGAGCCCCTCCCAGCACGGCGCCGAATCGGGCTCACAGCTGGGTGCGCTCGAAGCCTATGCCGCACAGGCCCACGGCTATCTGAGCGTCGGCCCCGAACAACTGGGTCAGTTGGCGGGTCTGCTGCGGCCGATGGTCCTGGAATCCTGGCTGCGCAGCCTGCGCGGCGGCGTCGATCCCATGGACGATGGTGACGGGCGCGGCCTGAGAGGCGCTGACCTGCAACGGTATCGGGACAATCACGCGATCGCCGCGGTGATGCCGCTGGTGGACAAACTGCTGCTGCGCGACGCCACCGGCACCGGGCTCATCGTGGTGGTGGCCGATCAGTTCGGCCGGGTGCTGTCGGTGCACGGCACGCCCGATCGGGTGAGCGCCGCGGCCGAGGCCGGATTGCGGGAGGGCAACGACCTGTCCGAGCGCCGGGTCGGCACCAATGCGGTGGGCCTGGTGGTGCGCACCGGCCGCGCGGCCTGGATCCACGGGCCCGAACATTTCCTGCACCGCATGCATCAGATCACCGGAGCCGCCGCGCCCGTTCACGATCCGGACGGCCGCCTGGTCGGCGTGCTCATGATCGCGGGCGGGGTGCGGGTGGCGCGCCCGGAGATCCTCGCGCTGGTGAAGGCCGCCGCCACCGCCGCGGAAATGGATCTGCTGCTGGCGGCGGTGCGCTCCGGCCGGGATCAGCAGGTGCGCCATCCCGCCGATGCGCTGCACCCGCCCGCGCCGGAACGCCTCGGTCTGGAGGTGCTCGGGCTCGGGCAGCCGCAGCTGACCGTGGCGGGGGAGCGAGTTCCGTTGTCGCAGCGGCATGCCGAGATCCTGCTGCTGCTCGCCGAACACACCGAGGGGCTGAGCGCGGACCATCTCGCGCTGTTGCTGGACGACGCCGATCTGGACAACGCCACCATCCGCGCCGCGGTGTCGCGACTGCGTTCGGTGGTGGGTTCCAAGGTCTTCGGTTCGCGTCCCTATCGATTGCTGGTGCCTATCGCCACGGATGTGGAGGCGCTGCGCGCCGCGCTGGATTCCGGTGACGTGGAGGCCGCCGTTCGGCTCTATTCGGGGCCGGTTCTGCCGCGTTCGACCGCCCCGGGAGTCATAGACATTCGCGATGAGTTGCGCGTGCGGTTGCGCACCGCCGTGCTGCGTTCCGGGGATACGACCGTGCTCAGCAGATGGACCGCGGGCGCGGAGGGGCGTGACGACGCGGCGGCCTGGGTCGCCTATCGCGCTACCGTTGACCGGGACTCTCCCTTGTATTCGCAGATAGAAGCCAAGATTCGCGTTCTCGATCGGCGTATGGGCGCCGATGCAACGCAGATGCAACGTTTCGGCTCCTAGTCTCCACATCCGAAAGCGCGGTCAGTCACATCTGACGACCGCAGTGTGGCGGCACCCACATTCGCGGTGGCCGCCGCGTTCTCCCGTGAGCCAACTAGACGCTCGTCCAACTTTTTTTCCGGAAAAAGTTCCGTTTTATTCTGTAAACGCCTAGTCTTCGCCATACATGGACCGCATCCATGTGACGCAGGTGACAGTGCGGCCACTTTTGGACAGTGTCCACCCGTGGTCGCGTGAGTTGGAGGAAGAGCTAGAGCAGTAGATCCAGATGCGGGAAGCGCCCGGGCTCCACATGGTTTCGGCCCGCCTCGCACCCGCGTTCCGGCCGCCGATCCGAGGGCAGAGGATCTCTTTCGTGCGGCCGGGAAGTCCGCAGCAGATCACGCGTGTGGCACCCCGTGGGCGGGGTGGCGCGCATTCGTCGAATTCCCGTGGTGGTTCCGCGGCACGGGCATCGCGCAGACGGTGCTCGGGCCTGATTTGTGCTGCCTGAAAAGCGTTTCGCCGCTTGTTGATTCGTCATATCGAGGAGGCTCTGGTGCAGGGTACGGAGTTGGATGGTGTCGGAGTGGCCCGGCGGGTCGAACCGGTGGTGACGGATCCCGTGCCGTTCCCGCTGGCTCCGGCGCAGCTGGGCGTCTGGTACGCGCAGCTCCTCGATCCGGAGGTGCCGATCAATGTGGCGCAGTACGTGGATGTCGCCGGCGAGCTGGACCCCGCGCTGCTGAACCAGGTGCTGGTCGGCGCGGCTCGCGAATTCGGTTCCGCCCTGGTGCGTTTCGTGGAGATCGACGGGCAACCCCAGCAGGTCGTGGACCCCTCGCTGTCGGTGGAACACCAGATCGTCGACCTGCGCGCCGCCGCCGATCCGATCGCCGCCGCCCACGAATGGATGCGCGCCGACGCCACCGCGCCGGTCGATCTGCTCACCGATCGCCTGTTCGCCGGAGCCGTCCTGCGCGTCGCCGATCGGCGCTGGTTCTGGTACATGCGAGCGCACCACATCGTGCTCGACGGTTTCGGCGCGCTCACCAACACCATGCGGGTGGCCGAGCGCTACACCGCGCGCGTGCGCGGCACCGAACCCGGCCCGGTCCGGTCCGGAACGCTGGAATCGCTGGTGGCGGGCGAACTGTCGTATCGCGACAGCGACCGCTTCGCAACCGACCGCGCCTACTGGAGCGAGCGGATCCGCGGGCTGGAGCCCACCACCCTGTCGCGGCGCGTGGCCGCGCCCGCCGCCGGGAATCTCCGGTACGGCCGAGCACTGCCGCCGCGGCTGACAGAGTCCATGAATTCCCTTGCGGCCACCCATGATTCATCGGTGGCGGTGGTGCTGCTGGCGGCCTTCGCCGCCTACCTGGCACGCCTGACCGACCGCCCGGAGGCCGTGCTGTCCATGCCGGTGACGGCCCGCACCACGGCGGTCATGCGGCGTTCGGCGGGCATGCTGTCCAATATCGTGCCGCTGCGGCTGCCACTCGACGCCGACGCCACCTGGGCGCAGCTGCTGCGCACCACCCGGCTGGAGGTGTCGGGCGCACTGCGCCACCAGCGCTATCGGCTCGAGGATATGCACCGCGACACCGATCGCGACGGCGGACCCGGCGGGCGGACGCTGTATGGGCCGCTGGCCAACATCATGCTGTTCCCCGCCGACCTCACCCTCGGCGACGCCCCCGGCCGGTATCACGTGCTCACCAGCGGTCCGGTGGAGGACCTGAGCATGCAGGTCTACTACGGCGACAGCGACCGGGTGCACCTGGAGTTCGAGGCCAATCCGAACCTCTACACCCACGACGAGATCGCCAGACACCACGGCCGTTTCGTCGCCTTCCTGGAGCGGCTGCTCGGGGCCGATCCGCGGACGCCGCTCGGTGCCGTGCCGGTGACCACCGAGCTGGAACGCACGGTGAGCCTGCGCACCTGGAACGACACCGGCCGCCCGGTGGGACGCGACGCCACGCTGGTCTCCCTGTTCGCCGCGCAGGTGCGGCGGACGCCCGACGCCGTGGCACTGCGCTGCCCGGACGCACCGGGGTGCGAGCTCAGCTACGGCGAACTCGACGCACGTGTGAATCGGCTGGCCCGGCATCTGATCTCGCTCGGCGTCGGACCGGAGTCGCTCGTGGGTCTGCACCTGCGGCGCTCACCCGAACTGGTGATCGCCATGTACGCGATCCAGGCGGCGGGCGGTGCGTACGTACCGCTGGACCCGGATCATCCGGCCGAACGCCTCGGCCACATTCTCGATACCGCGCGGCCGGTGTGCGTGCTCACCCGGACCGCGGACCGGCCCACGGCCCTGGACGCCCCCGTGATCAGCGTGGACACCCTCGAGCTCGACGGCCACCCGAGCGCGCCGCTGACCGACGCCGAGCGCCTCGCGCCGCTGCGGCCCGCGAACACCGCCTACGTCATCTTCACCTCGGGTTCCACCGGCCGCCCCAAGGGGGTGGCGGTCAGCCACCGATCGATCGTCAACCGGCTGCTCTGGATGCAGACCGGCTATGTGGCGCTGACCGATTCCGACCGCGTCCTCCAGAAGACGCCGTTCACCTTCGACGTCTCGGTACCGGAATTCTTCTGGCCGCTGCAGGTGGGCGCGCGGTTGGTGCTGGCGCGCCCGGACGGCCACACCGATCCCGACTACATCGCGGACCTGATTCGCCGCGAGGGCATCACCTCGGCGCATTTCGTGCCGTCCATGCTGACGGCCTTCGTGACCGCGCTGGAGACGGCGGACGCACGCGCGGAGTCCGGGGGACGCAACGCAGTTCGAACGTTGCGCCACGTATGGTGCTCGGGCGAGGCGCTGCCGGTGAGTCCGGCACTGCGCGTCGCCGCTTTGACCGGGGCTCGCGTACACAACCTGTACGGCCCCACCGAAGCCGCCGTAGAGGTCACCTGCCACGAGGTGACCGGCGGGGACGCCGAATTCGCGCCGATCGGCGCGCCGGTGTTCAACACCCGGTTGTACGTGCTCGATTCACGTCTGCGACCGGTTCCCGTAGGGATCCCGGGTGAGCTGTATCTGTCGGGGGTTCAGCTCGCCCGGGGCTACGTGGCGCGCCCCGGCCTGACTGCCGAGCGCTTCGTGGCCGATCCGTTCGCGGCCCCCGGCGAACTCATGTACCGCACCGGCGATCTGGTGTGCTGGAACACCCGCGGCGAGGTGGAGTACCTGGGCCGCACCGACTTCCAGGTGAAGCTGCGTGGGCTGCGCATCGAACTCGGCGAGATCGAGACGGTGTTGGCCGCGGTGGAGCGGGTGGCGCACGCCGTGGTGCTGGTGCGCGACGACCAGCTCGTCGCGTATGCGGTGCCGTCGGCTCCGGGCGCGGTGAGCGAGGAGCGGCTGCGGGCCGCCGCGGCGCGCGCCCTGCCCGCCTATATGGTGCCGACCAGTTACCTGCTGCTGGACGACCTGCCGCTCAACAGTTCCGGCAAATTGGATCGCAAGGCGCTGCCCGCGCCGCACCGCACCGCCGCGGCCTACACCGCCCCCGCTTCCCCGGTCGAGGCGACGGTGGCGCGGGTGCTGGGCGAGGTGCTCGGCCACGAGCGGGTCGGGCGCGACGACGACTTCTTCGCGCTCGGCGGCAACAGCCTGGTGGCCACGCGGGTGTCGGCGCGGCTGGCCGCCGAGCTCGGCTGCCGGATCGGCCTGCGAGAGCTGTTCAGCGCCACCACCGTCGCGGCGCTGGCCGCCGTGATCGAGCAGCATTTCGTGGATGCCGACGCGGAGGTCGGCGCATCGGTCCCGGTGCCGCGTGAGCGTCCGGAGGTACTGCCGCTGTCCCCGGCGCAGCAGCGCATCTGGTTCCTGAACCGGCTCGACAGCACCGGCGCCGACTACAACATGCCGTTCGTGGTGCGGCTGCGCGGCGACGCGGATATCGCGGCGCTGCGGGCGGCGGTCGCGGATGTGGTGGCCCGGCACGAGGTGCTGCGCACGATCTTCCCACGCACCGATGCCGGCGCATGCCAGCGCGTGCTGCCGGCCGACGCGGTATCGTCGTTCGTGGACCCCCGCTGGCCGGACGGCATGGACTGCGGACTCTTCGGCGGCAGTGCGCCGCGCGCGGATTACGCACGGCCGACCCCCGTCGAACCGCTCGGCCACGTACCAGCCGACCAGACCCCCGCCGCGACTCCCCTTGTGCCGGGCACGGCCGAGGTCCCGGGTGTGGTTGATCCGGTGCCGGGCGTGGGCGATCCGTTGGCGGGTGCAGCCGATTCCGCGTCGGGCGTGGTCGACCCGGTGGCGGGTGCGCAGGCTGCCGCCGGGGGTGCGATGGGGGCGGACGCCGAGCCGATCAGCGCCGCGGAGCTGGATGCCGAACTGCGTCGCTTCGCGGCCGAGGGCTTCGAGCTAGAGCACGAGATTCCCTTTCGCGCACGGCTTTTCCTGATCGCCGAGCGGGAGTTGGCATTGGCGGTGGTGTTGCACCACATCGCCGCCGACGGACTGTCGCTGCCTGTGCTGGCGCGCGATGTGGCGACCGCCTACGCGGCGCGGTGTGCTGGGCACGCGCCGGGCTGGGCTCCGCTGCCGTTGCAGTACGCGGATTACACGCTGTGGCAGCGGGAACGGCTCGGTGACCCCGCCGACGAACACTCGCTCGCGGCGCGGCAGCTGCGCTTCTGGACCGAGGCCCTGGCGGGCGCGCCGGAGCAGTTGGACCTGCCGTCGGACCGGCCGCGTCCCGCGGTGGCGAGCGGAGCCGGAGCGACCTACCTGCTGGAAGTACCTACCGGTCTGCATGTGCGCTTGGCGGAAACCGCTCAGGAACACGGTGTTTCGACCTTCATGCTGGTGCACGCCGCGCTCGCGGTGCTGCTGGCGCGGCTGTCCGGAGGCGACGACATCGTCATCGGCACCCCGGTGGGCGGTCGCGGGGAACGCGAACTCGACGAACTGATCGGCATGTTCGTCAATACGCTGCCACTGCGCACACCGGTCGACGGACGAATCCCGTTCTCCGCGCTGCTGGACCGGGTACGCGAAGTCGATCTTGCCGCCTTCGCGCACGCCGACGTGCCGTTCGAGCAGCTGGTCGAGGTGCTGAACCCGGCACGCTCGCGAGCCCGGCATCCGTTGTTCCAGGTGATGCTGTCCTGGACGGGCGCCGGGGGTATCGGTGTCGAACTGCCCGGATTGCTTGCCACGGCGGGTACCCTGGACACCGGAGTGACCAAGTTCGATCTTTCGATCGCGGTCACCGAAAGCTTCGCCGGTGCCGGTCCCGGGGAAGGTCCGGCACCGGCGGGGATCCAGGCGGAGTTCACCTTCGCCACGGATCTATTCGATTCCACCACCATCGCCGAGTACGCGCGCTATCTGCTGCGCCTGCTCGACACCATCACCCGCACCCCCGGAACCCCGGTGGCCGACCTGCCCCTCCTGGACGCGAACGACCTTCGCGCAGTCCTCGAGCTGGGCGCTCCCTCAACAATTTCCGCCCGCGCCGCCGATCCGAGCGTTCCCGTCGACACCGCCGCGAGTGCCACCGCGATCGCGGATGCCGAGCGCGCCGTCGAGAGAAGGACCGGTGCGGGTGCGGAGGTTGTGGCCGACTCGTCGGATGTCGAGCGCGCTCCCGTGCGGACCGACAGCGCTCGTATCGGGGGCGCGGCGGCTGTCACGGGAGCCGCGGCGGCCGCGGGTGGTGCGGGCGCTCAGGTGGCCGCGACCGCCGTGACCGCTGAGCTCGCCGAAACGGTGATCGCGGCATTCGAACGCCAGGTTCGGGCCACCCCCGCCGCCGTCGCGCTCATCGACGGCCCCTGGGTGCTCACGTACGCGGAGATGTCGGCGCAGGTCAATCGGCTTGCCCGGCTGCTCGTTTCGCTCGGCGTCGGACCCGACACCCCGGTGGTGCTGGGGATGCGGCGCTCGGCCGAATTCGTGCTGGCGGCCTACGCGGTGCTCACCGCGGGCGGCGCGTACGTGCCGGTCGATCCGGACCAGCCCGCGGCCCGGGTGCGCCGGGTGGTCGAGACCGCGCGACCGGTCTGTGTGCTGACCACCTCGGACGACGGCTGGGAAGCCGAGACCGATGTGGCGGTGGTGGTCGTCGACACCGCCGGACTGTCCGCCTTCGCCGCCGACCCGGTGACCGATCTGGACCGCCGGGGGCCGCTGCGGGCGGCGAACCTGGCCTACGTCATCTTCACCTCCGGCTCCACCGGAGTCCCCAAAGGCGTTGCTGTCCAGCATGCTTCGGTGGCGAACCAGATCTCCTGGATCACCGCCGAGTACGACGTCGCCCGCACCGATGTGGTGCTGTTCAAGACCCCCGCCACCTTCGACGTCTCGGTGTGGGAACTGTTCGCCCCACTGGTGCGCGGCGCGACCCTGGTGGTCGCCGCCCACGACGGGCACCGAGACCCCGCCTACCTGGCGGAGACCATCGCGCTCTACGGGGTCACCATGACCTCGTTCGTGCCCGCCATGCTGGCGGTCTTCGCACAGTCCGTCGCACCGGCCGATATCGCCTCGCTGCGAACGGTGCTGGTGGCCGGTGAGGCGTTCGGCGGCGAAACCGCCGCCGCCTTCGCCCGGGTGAGCAAGGCCGCCCTGCACAACCTGTACGGCCCGACCGAGTTCACGGTGCACGCCACCCACGCCCCCGCCGACCCGGCCGCGTCCGGCCCGGTGCCCATCGGCCGCGCGGTATCCGGCGCGCACGCCTACGTCCTCGACGCCCGCCTGCGACCGGTGCCGCCGACGGTGCCCGGCGAACTGTACCTGTCCGGCGTACAGCTGGCGCGCGGCTATCACGGCCGCGCCGATCTCACCGCCGACCGCTTCGTCCCGGACCCGTTCGGCCCCAGCGGCTCTCGCATGTACCGCACCGGCGACCTGGTGCGCTGGAACCGCGCGGGCGCACTCGAATACCTGGGCCGCCGCGACTTCCAGGTGAAGCTGCGCGGCCAGCGCATCGAACTCGGCGAGATCGAGTCCGCCCTGCTGGCCGCCCCCGACGTGCGCGCGGCGGCGGTGACGGTGCACCACCACTCCGCCGGTGAGCTGCTGGCGGCCTACGTGGTCACCGATCTCCTCGAATCCGAGCTGGCCGAGGTGCTGAGCGAGCGCCTGCGCGGGACCCTGCCCTCCTATATGGTGCCGACCGCCTACACACGGTTGACCGAGATGCCGCTCACCGCCTCCGGCAAGCTGAACCGCTCGGCGCTGCCGGAACCTCAGGTGCGCACCACGGCCTACCGCGCCCCGGTGACTCCCGCGCAGCGTGCGGTCGCGGAGATCTTCGCCGAGGTACTGGGCGCGCGCCGGGTCGGCCTCGACGACGACTTCTTCGCACTCGGCGGCAACTCCCTGGTCGCAACCCGTATTTCGGCGCGGCTGGCCGCGGCGATGGGCGCGGAGGTGCCGGTCCGCCTGCTGTTCGAGCATCCGACGGTCGCTCGCCTGGCCGACAACATCGCCCCCGGTATCGAGCGTCCGCGGCCACCGCTGGTGGCGGGGGTGCGGCCGGAGACGGTGCCCCTCTCCTACGCGCAGCAGCGCATGTGGTTCGCGAACCGCTTCGACGCCGCGTCCGTCGCCGACAATCTGGTCGCCGCACTGCGACTGGAGGGTGAACTCGACCGGGACGCGCTGGCGGCCGCGGTCACCGACGTGGTCGCGCGGCACGAAACGCTGCGCACCGTCTATCCGGCGGTGAACGGCATCGGGCGGCAGTGGGTGCTGCCGGTCGACGCGGCGGCCGTGGCTCTCGTGACGGCGGATATCGCCCCTGCCGAACTCGACGAACGTATTCGTGCCCTGGCCGCCGAACCGTTCGCGGTGGCCGAACGGGTGCCGCTGCGCCTGACGCTGCTGCGTACCGGGGAGCACGACCACGTGCTGGTGGTCGCGGTGCACCACATCGCGGCCGACGGCTGGTCCATCGCCCCGCTGACCCGCGATCTGTTGGCCGCGTATGTCGCTCGCCGGGCCGCCGACGCACCGGAGTGGACGCCGCTGCCGGTGCAGTACGCGGATTACACGCTGTGGCAGCGTGATCTGCTCGGCGCGGCCGACGACCCGGAATCCCTCCTGGCCGAACAACTCCACTTCTGGCGCGCCGAACTCGACGGACTGCCCGAGGTGCTGGCCCTGCCCACGGACCGGCCGCGTCCGGTCACGCCGTCGGGTCGGGGAGCCGCGCATCGCTTCGCCGTCTCCGCCGACCTGCGCGACCGGCTGCGACGGCTCGCCGAGAGTCAGCACGCCTCACTGTTCATGGTCGTGCACGCGGCCTTCGCCGCACTGCTGGCGACCCTGTCGGGCCAGCGCGACATCCCCATCGGCACGCCGGTCGCGGGTCGTGGTGAACGGGCCCTGGACGATCTGGTCGGCATGTTCGTCAACACTCTGGTGCTGCGCACCGAGGTGCACCCGGAGCGCTCCTTCACGGAGCTGCTGGCCGCGGTGCGGGACGCCGATCTGCGGGCCTTCGCCCACGCCGAGGTGCCGTTCGAGCGGCTGGTGGAGGAATTGGCCCCCGCCCGGGTGACGAACCGGCATCCGCTGTTCCAGGTGGCCCTGACCTTCCAGAACCACAGCCTGCCCGCCGGGGCGGTGGCCGACCTGCGCGTGGCGGCCCTGCCGGTGACCACCGGAACGGCCAGGTTCGATCTCCAGCTCACCGTGGCCGAACCGGATACCGGCGACCTGGATGTCGAGATCACCTACGCCACCGATCTCTTCGACGCGGCGACCATCGACATGCTCGCCGGACGTTTCGAGCTGATGCTGGAGACGATCGCCGCCTACCCCGCGCTGCCGGTCGCCGATATCCGCCTGCTCGGCGAGGGGGAGCGGCACTGCCTGCTGTACCGGTGGTCGACCACGGCACCGGGAGTGGACGCGACGGCCACGCTGGCCGATCGTTTCGCCGCCGCCGCGGCGATCGATCCGGCGGCCGTGGCGGTGCGAGTGGATGGCTCCGCCCTCAGCTACGCCGAGTTGGATGCGCGGTCGAATCGGTTGGCGCGTCGGTTGATCGCCGCCGGTGTCGGGCCGGAGGCGTTGGTGGCGGTGGCGTTGCCGCGGACCGCGGATCTGGTGGTGGCGTTGTTGGCGGTGGTGAAGGCGGGTGGTGGTTATCTGCCGATCGATCCGAATTACCCGGTTGATCGCATCGAGTACGTGGTCGATGACGCGCGGCCGGTGTGTGCGCTGACCAGTGGTGGTGCGGACCTGCCCGCGGGCTGGTTCGGCGGGCCCGTGATCGATGTGGACACCGTGGAACTCGACGGCTACTCGGCGGCCCCGGTGACCGACCGGGATCGCCGCGCGCGGCTGGATCCCGCCCATCCGGCCTATGTCATCTATACCTCCGGCTCCACCGGCCGCCCCAAGGGGGTGCTCGTTCCGCACCGAAACGTGGTGCGGCTGTTCGACAACACCGAGGGCGATTACGGTTTCGGGCCGTCGGACGTGTGGGTCATGTTCCACTCGTACGCTTTCGATTTCTCGGTGTGGGAGCTGTGGGGCGCTCTGCTCTACGGCGGCAGCATCGTGCTGGTCGACTATTTCACCTCGCGGTCGCCGCGCCAGTTCCGGGAACTGCTGGCCACCGAGCGGGTGACGGTGCTCAATCAGACGCCCTCCGCGTTCTATCAGCTGATCGCCGCTGACGCCGACGCCGAAGCCGCCGCCGCTGCCGCTGCCGACGGGGAGGGCGCTGGCGATCTGGCCCTGCGCTATGTGATCTTCGGTGGCGAGGCGCTGGAACCGCAGCGGTTGCGCGGTTGGTTCGCTCGTCATCCGGAGTCTCCGGTGCTGGTGAACATGTACGGCATCACCGAGACCACGGTGCACGCGTCCTACCGGCCCATCACTCCGGAGACGGGTGCCACCAGCGTGATCGGCGGTGCGCTGCCCGGCCTGGCGCTGCGCGTACTGGATGCGCGCCTGCGTCCGGTGCCGGTGGGAGTACCGGGCGAGATCTATGTCTCCGGTGGCCAATTGGCTCGCGCCTACCTCGGCCGCCCCGCGCTCACGGCGGCCCGCTTCGTGGCCGACCCTTACGGTGCGCCCGGTGCGCTGGCCTACCGGTCCGGCGATCTGGCCCGCTGGACCCCGGCGGGGGAACTGGAGTACCTCGGCCGGGCCGACCAGCAGGTGAACCTGCGCGGCTTCCGCATCGAACTCGGCGAGATCGAGGCGGCGCTGCTGGCCGAGCCCGGTGTCCGGGAGGCGGCCGTGGTGGTGCGACGCGACGAGGGTGTGGACGAGGCCCGCATCGTCGGCTACGTGGTGGCCGACGCCGCGGTCGACCCCGCGCTGCTGCGGGAGGCGGCGGCGAGGCGGCTGCCCGAGTACATGGTCCCCGCCGCCGTGGTCGCGGTGGAGCATATTCCGTTGACGGTCAACGGCAAACTCGATCGCACCGCCCTGCCCGCACCGGTGTTCGAGACCACCGGTTACCGGCGTCCCACCGGTGTCGCGGAGGAGATCGTCGCGGGGGTGTTCGCCGAGCTGCTCGGCCTGGAGCGGGTCGGCGCGGCCGACGACTTCTTCGCCCTGGGCGGCAGCTCCCTGCTGGCCGCGCAGGCGGTGGCGCGCATCGGTGCCGCGCTGGACGCCGAGCTCGCGGTCCGCGCGGTGTTCGAACATCCCGGTGTGGCCGCCCTGGCCGCCCATGCCGAGGAGCATGCCGGTGCCGGTACCCGCATTCCGCTGGAAGCCCGGCCGCGCCCCGACCGGCTGCCGCTGTCGTACGCGCAGCAGCGCATGTGGTTCCGCAACCGCTTCGACGCGGATTCGGCCGCCGACAACATCCCGCTGGTCATCCGGCTCACCGGCGCACTCGACACCGAATCGCTGGCGACCGCGCTCGGCGATGTGATCGATCGGCACGAAGCACTGCGCACCATCTACCCGGACGGTCCGGACGGGCCGCACCAGCAGGTGCTTCCCGCGGCACCGCGAGCGCTGGCGACGCTGATCGTGACGGCGGCCGACATCGTCGGACGCATAACGGAATTCGTGTCGACCGGCTTCGATCTGACCCGCGAGGCCCCGGTGCGCGCCGTGCTCCTGCGGCTCGACACCGTCCCGGAGACGCACGTACTCGCCCTGGTGCTGCACCACATCAGCGCCGACGGTTTCTCGCTCGGCCCGTTGGCCGCGGACCTCATGACCGCCTATGCCGCGCGCCGCTCGGGCACGGCCCCGGCCTGGCGTCCGCTACCGGTCCAGTACGCGGATTACACACTGTGGCAAGCGGAATCGCTCGGTTCCGCCGCCGATCCGGCGTCGGCGCTGGCGCGGCAGCTCGCGTACTGGCGCACTCGCCTGGCGGGGCTGCCGGAACATCTGGACCTGCCGACCGACCGCCCGCGCCCGGCCGTTTCCACCGAACGCGGCGGCACCCATCGCTCGCGAATCGACTCGCATCTGCACAGCGGTCTGGCCGAGCTGGCGCGCAAGCACGATGCGACGCTGTTCAGCACCCTGCACGCGGCGCTGGCGGTCCTGCTGGCGCGGCTGTCCGGCACCGCCGACATCGCCATCGGCACACCGGTGGCGGGACGGGGTGAACGCGCACTCGACGGGCTGGTCGGCATGTTCGTCAATACGCTGGTCCTGCGCACCGAGGTCGACCCGCGCCTGAGTTTCGACACGCTGCTCGGGCAGGTGCGCGAAACGGATATCTCGGCCCTCTCGCACGCCGACGTGCCGTTCGAGCGGCTGGTCGAGGAGCTGGCTCCGGCCCGGGCACGTAACCGGCATCCGCTGTTCCAGGTGGCCCTGACCTTCCAGAATTTCGCGCTGCCCGACCTCGAATTGCCCGGATTGACCGTGCGTGCCGAGGACGCCGATACCGGCACCGCGAAATTCGACCTCCAGTTCACCATCACCGAGCACATCGACGCCGACGGCCGCGCCGGCGGCATGGCGGTCGAGATCACCTACGCACGCGATCTCTTCGACGCCGACAGCATCGCGGTGCTGGCTCGCCGCTTCGAACAGGTGCTGGCCGCGGTGGCCGCCGATCGCACCGTGGTGGTCGGCGACATCCAGTTGCTCAGCGCCGAGGAACAGCGGCGTGCCCTGCACGAATGGTCGCGCACCGGGGCCGATATCGCGGCCGGTGACACCATCGCCGACCGTTTCGCGCGGGCCGCGATGATCGACCCCGCCGCCGTGGCGGTGCGGGCCGGAGCGGAGCGACTCACCTTCGCCGAGTTGGATGCGCGGTCGAATCGGTTGGCGCGTCGGTTGATCGCCGCCGGTGTCGGGCCGGAGGCGTTGGTGGCGGTGGCGTTGCCGCGGACCGCGGATCTGGTGGTGGCGTTGTTGGCGGTGGTGAAGGCGGGTGGTGGTTATCTGCCGATCGATCCGAATTATCCGGCTGATCGCATCGAGTACGTGGTCGATGACGCGCGGCCGGTGTGTGCGCTGACCAGTGGTGGTGCGAATCTGCCCGCGGGCTGGTTCGGCGGGCCCGTGATCGATGTGGACACCGTCGATCTCGACGGCTACCCCGATGTCCCGGTGTCCGACGCCGACCGGCGCGCCCCGCTCGACCCCGCCAACGCCGCCTATGTCATCTACACCTCCGGCTCCACCGGCCGGCCCAAGGGTGTGGTGATCCCGCACGCGAATGTGATTCGCCTGCTGGACAATACGCACCGTCACTACGGTTTCGGGCCGTCGGACGTGTGGGTCATGTTCCACTCGTACGCTTTCGATTTCTCGGTGTGGGAGCTGTGGGGCGCTCTGCTCTACGGCGGCAGCATCGTGCTGGTCGACTATTTCACCTCGCGGTCGCCGCGTCAGTTCCGGGAACTGCTGGCCACCGAGCGGGTGACGGTGCTCAATCAGACGCCGACCGCGTTCTATCAGCTGATCGCCGCCGACGCGGAGGCCGCGGATGATCTGGCGCTGCGCTATGTGATCTTCGGTGGCGAGGCGCTGGAACCGCAGCGGTTGCGCGGTTGGTTCGCTCGGCATCCGGAGTCTCCGGTGCTGGTGAACATGTACGGCATCACCGAGACCACGGTGCACACCTCGTACCGGCCCATTCCGGCCGACACCGGCAGCGCCAGCGTGATCGGCAGCGCGCTGCCGGGACTGGCCATGCGCCTGCTGGACTCGCGCCTGCTGCCGGTGCCGGTGGGCGTACCGGGCGAGATCTACGTCTCGGGAGGGCAACTCGCGCGCGGCTATCTGAATAGGTTCGGCCTCACCGCCGCCCGTTTCGTGGCCGACCCTTACGGTGCGCCCGGTGCGCTGGCCTACCGGTCCGGTGATCTGGCCCGGTGGACCGCCACCGGCGATATCGAATACCTCGGCCGGGCCGACCAGCAGGTGAATCTGCGCGGCTTCCGGGTGGAACTCGGCGAGATCGAAGCGGCGCTGCTGGCCGAGCCCGGTGTCCGGGAGGCGGCCGTGGTGGTGCGACGCGGCGAGGGGGACGACGAGGCCCGCATCGTCGGTTACGTCGTGCCCGCGGACGTGGACGAGCTCGAAGTGGCCGCGCTGCGCCAAGCCGTCGCCCGACGGCTGCCCGAGCACATGATTCCCTCCGCCCTGGTCGTGCTCGAGCGCATTCCGTTGACCGTCAACGGCAAACTGGACAAGGCGGCACTGCCCGCGCCGGTCTTCGAGTCCCGCACCTACCGCAGGCCCGCCACCTTCGCCGAGGAGATCGTCGCGGGTGTGTTCGCGGACCTGCTGGACATGGACCAGGTGGGCGCGGACGACGACTTCTTCGCCCTGGGCGGCAGCTCGCTGCTGGCCGCCAAGGCGGTGGCCCGCATCGGCGGCATTCTCGACGCGACAGTCGGCGTTCGGATGCTGTTCGAATTCCCCCGGGTGGCCGACCTGGCCGCCCGCATCGGCACCGATGCCGAATCCGCCCCACGGCCGGTGCTGAGGGCGGGGGTGCGACCGGAGCGGTTGCCGCTGTCGCCCGCGCAGCACCGCATGTGGTTCCTCAACCGCTTCGACCGCACCTCCACGGCCTACAACATCCCACTGGCGCTGCGGCTTTCGGGTGCACTCGATGTCGAGGCGTTGGCGGCCGCCCTCGGTGACGTGATCGACCGGCACGAGTCGCTGCGCACCGTCTATCCGGAGACGGCCGCCGGGGCGGCGCAGGTGATCCTGCCCACCGATCGGGCCGTGCCGAGCGTCGCTCCCGAACCGGTCACAGAATCCGAACTGCCCCAGCGTATTCGGGAACTCGCGGACACCACCTTCGACGTCACCGTCGATATCCCGGTCCGGGTCCGGCTGTTCCGTATCGATGCCACCGAGTACGTATTCGTCGGTGTGCTGCACCATATCTCGGCCGACGGCTCCTCGCTGGTGCCGTTCGTTCGGGATCTCGTGGTGGCCTACGCGGCCCGCCTGAACGGATGTGCTCCGGCCTGGATGCCGCTGGCCGTCCAGTACGCCGACTACGCCCTGTGGCAGCACGCGCTGCTCGGTTCCGAACACGACACCGGCTCGCTGGCCGCCCGGCAGCTGGACTACTGGCGGGAGACGCTCGCCGGTCTGCCCGACCAGCTGGACCTGCCCGCCGACCATCCCCGTCCGCCCCGGCAGAGTCTGCGCGGCAAGCGGATTCACTTCACCGTGGACGCCGATCTGCACGCCCGGCTCATCGCGGTGGGCCGGGAACGGTGCGCGACTCTGTTCATGGTGGTGCACGCCGCCTTCGCGGCGCTGCTGGCCCGGCTATCGGGCAGCCCAGACATCGCCGTCGGCACCCCCATCGCCGGGCGCGGCGACAGCGCGCTCGACGACGTGATCGGCATGTTCGTCAACACCCTGGTGCTGCGCACCGACGTCGATGCCGCCGCGCCCTTCACGGAGCTGCTGACTCGGGTGCGCACCACCGATATCGCCGCCTTCTCCCACGCCGACGTGCCGTTCGAGCGTCTGGTGGAGGTGCTCAATCCGGAACGCTCCACCGCACGGCATCCGCTGTTCCAGGTCGGCCTGTCCTTCCAGAACCACGAGCGGGCCGCCCTGCGACTGCCCGGCCTGACCGTCTCCGAGATCGAATTCGACAACGACATAGCGCAATTCGATCTGCACCTGTTCGCCGTCGACGAATACGACGAGGCCGGATCGCCCGCCGGTATGGCGATGACCCTCGGCTATGCCACCGACCTGTTCACCGCGGACACCGCCCGGCGAGTGGTGGACGCGTTCGCCAGGACGTTGGCCGCGATCGCGGCCGCGCCGGATACCGCCGTCGGCGACATCGACCTACTGGGACCCGAACTGCGACAGCGGATGCTGCGGGACTGGAACGACACCGCGCACCCGGTGCCCGCGACCACGCTCGCCGCCCTGGTCGATGCTCAGGTCGCGCGTACTCCGCATGCGGTAGCGCTGCTGGACGCCGACGGGAACCCGCTCGACTACGCCGTGTTCGACGCCCGCGTGAACCGGCTGGCCCGCCACCTCATCGCCCGCGGTGTCGCTCCCGAGCGCACCGTGGCGCTGGCCATGCGGCGTGGCATCGATCTGGTCGTCGCCATGTACGCGGTGGTCAAGGCCGGTGGCGCGTACGTGCCGATCGACCCCGACCACCCGGGCGAACGCATCGCCCACATCATCGACACCGCCGCACCGGTCTGCGTGCTCACCACCGCCGCCGACGGGCTGCCCTTCGACACCGCCGTCCCGGTGCACGAGGTCGACGTGCTCGACCTCACCGCGCTGTCGCCCGCACCGATCCGCGACGACGAGCGGGTCCGTCCGCTGCGTGCGCACAACCCGGCGTACGTCATCTTCACCTCCGGCTCCACCGGCAAGCCCAAGGGCGTCACGGTGACGCACGCGGCCATCGTCAACCAATTGCACTGGCTGCAAAGCACTTTCGACCTCGGTCCGGGCGATCGGGCGCTGCTCAAGACGCCCGCCACCTTCGACCTGTCGGTGTGGGAGTTCTGGTCGCCGCTGGTCACCGGCGGCAGTCTGGTGGTGACCGCGCCCGGCGACGAACGCGATCCGGATCGGCTGCGAGCCTTGATCGAGCGGCACGGCGTCACAGTGCTGCATCCGGTGCCGTCGCTGCTCGCCATGCTGTTGGCGGGTGGACCGCTGCCCGCTCCGGTGCGTGCCGTGCTCACCATCGGTGAGACCCTGCCCGTGGCCACCGCTGCCGAGTTCCTGGAGAAGACAGGCGGCGCACGACTGTTCAACCTCTACGGCCCGACCGAGGCGGCGGTCTCGATCACCGCGCACGAGGTGCGCGAGCCGACCGCGCACACCGTGCCGATCGGCGGCCCGGCCTGGAACAGCCGCGGGTACGTGCTCGACGGCCGCCTGCGGCCCGTGCCGGTGGGCGTGCCCGGAGAGCTGTACCTGGCGGGTGATCAGCTGGCCCGCGGCTATCACGGCTGGCCCGCCCGTACCGCCGACCACTTCGTCGCCGACCCGTTCTGCGGCGGCCGCATGTACCGCACCGGCGATATCGTGCGCTGGCGCGCCGACGGCGCCCTGGAGTACCTGGACCGCGCGGACTTCCAGGTCAAGATCGGCGGCCACCGCATCGAACTCGGTGAGGTGGAAACGGTACTGCGCCACTGCGACGGGGTTAGCGCCGCCGTGGCGGTCGCCCGGCCGGTCGCGGCCGGGAACCGGCTCATCGCCTATGCGGCGGTGCCGCAGGCGAATCCGGAGCAGCACCACGACACGGCCGCGGCGCTGCGGGCCGCCCTCGCCCGTGCGCTGCCCAGCTATATGGTCCCGGCCGCCGTGGTCGTACTGGACAGCCTGCCGCTCAATGCCAATGGCAAGGTCGACCGGGCCGCGCTGCCCGATCCGGTACTGCCCGACACGGCGCACCGCGACCCGGCGACCGTCACCGAGAAACTGGTGGCCGCCGCGTTCGCGGAGGTTATCGACACCGACGCGCTCATCGGTGTGGACACCGATTTCTTCGCCCTGGGTGGCAATTCGCTCATGGCGACCCGACTGGCCGCACGCCTCGGCGAGGATCTGGGCGTGCGGGTGCCGGTGGCCGCGGTATTCGACGCGCCGACGGTCGGCGGCCTCGCCGAGCGGCTGACCACCGCCGAGTCGGATGCGGCCCGCCCGCTCCCGACACGGCGGGTCGGCACCGGCCCCGCGCCGCTATCGCTCGCCCAGCAGCGCATGTGGGTGCTCAACCGATTGCGGCCCGACGCCGCGGCCTACAACGTTCCCGTCGCCATCCGGCTGACCGGCACGCTGGACGGGCGGGCGCTGGCCGCCGCCGTGCGGGATGTACTGGGCCGCCACGAGATTCTGCGCACCCGCTACCCGGAGATCGACGGTGAGCCGGTGCAGGAGGTGCTCGCCGTGAGCGCGGTGGAGTTCGATCTCACGCCGGTTCCGCTGGCGCACGACGAACTCGACGCGCGGATGGGCGAGTTCGTCTCCGCCGGTTTCGATGTCACCGCCGCCGCTCCGGTGCGGGCTCGTCTGTGGCGGACCGCGCCGACCGAACACGTGCTCGTCGTGGTCCTGCACCACATCAGCGCCGACGGCTACTCGGTCGCGCCCATGACCCGTGATCTGGTGCTCGCCTACACCGCACGACTGAGCGGTGCCACTCCGGCCTGGGCACCGCTGGCGATCCAGTACGGCGACTTCAGCGCCTGGCAGCGGGAGCTGCTCGGTTCCGACACCGATCCCGGCAGCCTGCTGTCCCGGCAGCTGGCGTTCTGGACCGCCGAACTGGCCGGTGTGCCGGAACAGCTCCCGCTGCCCACCGATCGTCCCCGCCCGGCACGGCGCGAGATGCGCGGCGACGCGCTCGAGGTCGACGCCGGGACGGACCTCACCGCTCGACTGGCGCTGGTGGCGCGCGAGCACGGCGTGACCCTGTTCGGCGTGGTGCACACCGCCTTCGCGGTGTTGCTGTCGAAGCTGTCCGGTGTGCGCGACATCGCCATCGGCGCACCCGTCGCGGGCCGTGGTGAACGGGCGCTCGACGACCTCATCGGCATGTTCGTCAACACGGTCGTGCTGCGCACCGAGGTCGACGCCGCGCTGCCGGTGCGTGAACTGCTGCGGCAGGTGCGCGACCGCGATCTCGCGGCGTTCGCCCACGCCGATGTGCCGTTCGAGCGCGTGGTGGAGGCCATGGGCCGCACCCGATCCAGCTCGTACTCGCCGCTGTTCCAGGTGATGCTGACCTTCCAGAACATGCCCACCGGAAAGGTCGATCTGCCCGGTGTGCAGGTGCAGGTGCTGGAACCCGAACTCGGCGAAACCAAGTTCGACCTGCATCTCACCGGAATGGAACGCTACGACGAGCGCGGTCGGGTGACCGGATTGCGACTGCGGTTCGCCTACGCCACCGATATCTTCGACGCCGCCACGGTCCGGTTGCTCGCCGACCGCCTGCTGCTCGTGCTGCGGGCCATCGCCGACGATCCCGCCACCCCGGTGCGTGCGGTCGATATCCGCACCGCGGCGGAGCGGGAGCGACGCGGGGCGAAAACCACTGCCGCCGTCGTCGATCCGGACGTCGGCGGGCGGAGCCTGGAGCATCCGGCGGAACTTCCGGCGCTCGTCGCGGCCGCCGCCACCCTCGCACCCGATGTCATCGCGCTCGCCCACGGTGAGCACCGCATCACCTACCACGCCCTGGACACCAAGATCGCCGCCGTGGCCCGCGCCATGGGCGCGGCAGCGAAGCCGGAGGCAGTGGTGCAGGTCGCCCTCGCCGGACTGGCACCCGGCATCGTGGCCGCCCTCGGCGCGGGCGGCCTCACCCAGGCCCTGCACACCCTCGCGGGGGATGCGCGCGGTCTGGTCCTTCGCTCGGCAAGTACGGAAGGAAACGTCTGATGCAACACGCGGAGTCGGTAGCCCTGAGCCGGTTCGGCAGTCACGCGGCGCTGCGCAGCGCCTACGGCACAGCGGACCTGCCGAATCTCATCGAAACGGTGGCCGCGCTCGAACCCGAGCGCGTCGCCCTGCGGCACGGCGACACCACTGTCACCTACGCGGCCCTGGCCGCCGAGGTCGGGGTGCTGGCCGAGGCCATGGGCGGGGCGCTCGAACCCGACGCCCTGGTCCAGGTCGTGGTCTCCGGTCAGCTGCCCGGCCTGATGGAGGGTGCGGAAGGCGCGCTGGCCGCCGTGCTGGACGAGCTGCTCGCCGATGCCGTCGACGCGGCCGCCGGGGTGCTGGTCCCGAACCTCGCCCCGGTCGAAACCCTGGTGACCTTGTTCGAGGAGCAGGTGGAGCGTACTCCCGACGCGGTGGCGCTGCGCTGCGGCGACCAGAGTCTCACCTACGCCGAATTCGCCACCCGCGTGCACGCGCTCGCCCGGCGGCTGCTGGACTACGGCGTCGGGCCCGATGTGCTGGTGGGGCTGTCGGCCAGGCGCTCCGTCGAATTGCTGATCGGTATGTACGCCATCCTCGAGGCGGGCGGCGCGTACGTGCCGATCGATCCGGATCACCCCGCCGACCGCATCGCCTACGTGCTGGACGTCGCGGCCCCCGCGCTGGTGCTCACCACCACCGACGATCGGCCGGATCTCGACGCGGACGTGCCGGTGCTGTGCATCGACGAGTTCGAGCGCACCGCCGGGGACATCGCCCCCGATGCCACCACGCTCAGTGCGGATCCCTACCTATCGCAGCCGGTAGGGAGCAACACCGCCTACGTCATCTTCACCTCCGGCTCCACCGGCCGCCCCAAGGGCGTGGCGGTGTCGCACCGCGCCATTGTCGCCAATCTCCGCTGGCGGCAACGGCTCTACCGGCTCGACGACAGCGATGTGGTGCTCCAGAAGACGCCCTTCACCTTCGACGTGTCGGTGTGGGAGTTCTTCTGGCCGTTGCAGACCGGTGCGACGCTGGTGATCGCGGCGCCCGACGGTCACCGCGACCCTGCCTACCTGCTGCGTGCCATCGACGAATACGGCATCACCATCGCACATTTCGTCCCGTCCATGCTGGCGGTCTTCGTCGCCGAGGCCGCGCTCGCACTCGACCGCGGTGAGCCGGGGGTGGCCGATTCGCTGCGCGCCGTCTTCGCCTCCGGTGAGGCGCTGCCCGCCGCGACCGCCGCCGCCTTCCGCGACGTGAGCGGTGCCTGTCTGCACAATCTGTACGGCCCCACCGAGGCCGCCGTGGACGTCACCGCCCACGAGGTTACCGCCGCCGACGTCGATACGGTGCCCATCGGCGCGGCCGCCGACGACACCGAATTGCTGGTGCTGGACGACGATCTGCGCCCGGTGCCGTCCGGGGTGGTCGGTGAACTGTATCTGGCGGGCGTGCAGCTGGCCCGCGGCTATGTGGCGCGGCCCGGTCTGACCGCGGAGCGGTTCGTCGCCAATCCCGAAGGCGCGCCTGGTGATCGGATGTATCGTACCGGCGACCTGGTGCGCTGGACACCCACCGTGGACGGCGGTCCCGACGAACTGGAATACCTGGGCCGCAGCGATTTCCAGGTGAAGCTGCGCGGCCTGCGCGTCGAGCTCGGCGAGGTCGAGGCCGCCCTGCTGCGTCACGCCGCGGTGGCGCAGGCGGCCGTGGTGCTGCACCGGCACGCCGGTGGTGACCATCTGGTGGGCTATGTGGTCGGCGAACGCGATCTGGACACCGCGGCGGTGCTCGCGTCGACCCGCGAACTGCTGCCGGAGTACATGGTGCCGTCACTGCTGACGGTGCTCGACCACATGCCGGTGAACGCCAACGGCAAACTGGATCGCCGTGCCCTGCCGGAACCGGTGTTCACCGACAGCACCGCCGAGTACCGCGAGCCGGAAACGGCCGCCGAGCTCACCGTGGCCGCCATCTTCGCCGATCTGCTCGGGGTCGAGCAGATCGGGGCGGACGACGATTTCTTCGCCCTGGGCGGCAACTCGCTGATCGCCACCCGGGCCATCGCCCGCACCGCCGAGGCGCTGGGCATCGCCATCGACGTGCGTGACTTCTTCGACCGCCCCACGGTGGCGGCGTTGGCCGCGCTGGCCGACACCGCCGCCACGGCGGCGTCCCTGCCGGCCCTGGTGGCGCGACCGCGTCCGGATCTGGTGCCGCTGTCACCCGCACAGCAGCGCATGTGGTTCCTCAACCGCCTGGCGCACACCGAATCCGAATCCGCCACTGACGGTTTCGATACGGCGGCGGTCGACAACATCGTGGTTGCGCTGCGGCTGCGCGGCGAACTCGATACGTCGGCACTGCGCGCCGCCGTCGCCGATCTGGTCACACGGCACGAGATCCTGCGCACCTACTACCCGCAGACCGCCGCCGGACCGGTCCAGGTCGTTCGCGACGATATGGCCGTCGAACTCACCCCGCGCGATATCGTCGCGGAGCGGCTGAACGATGCGGTGCGGGCGGCGGCCGGACGGGGATTCGACGTCTCCGGTGAGGTGCCGCTGCGGGTCGAACTGCTCCGGATCGGTCCCGCCGACCATGCCCTGGTGCTGGTCGTGCACCACATCGCCGCCGACGGCGTCTCCCTGGTTCCGCTCGTGCGTGATCTGGTGCTGGCCTACGGCGCCCGCCGTGACGGTGACGGTCCCGGGTGGGAGCCGTTGCCGGTCCAGTACGCCGACTACGCGCTGTGGCAACGCGAGCTGCTCGGCGACGAGAACGATCCCGACTCGACCGTTGCCCGCCAGCTCGAGTTCTGGACAAGCGAACTCGACGATTTGCCCGCCCAGCTGGATCTCCCCGCCGACCGCCCGCGCCCGGCCGTATCGAGCTATCGTGGCGCCTCGCTCGAGTTCACCATCGACGCCGACCTGCGCGCGGCCGTCGACCGGCTGGCCGCCGTCGGCGGCGCGACCCCGTTCATGGTTCTGCACGCCGGACTGGCCGCGCTGCTGGCACGACTATCGGGGACCACCGATATCGCCATCGGCACCCCGGTCGCCGGGCGGGGAGACCGGGCGCTGGACGATCTGGTCGGCATGTTCGTCAACACCCTGGTGCTGCGCACCCGGGTGGTGGCCGGGTCGTCGTTCACCGAACTGGTAGCGCACGCGCGCGAGCGGGACCTGCGCGCCTTCGCCCACCGCGACGTGTCGTTCGAGCGTCTGGTCGAAGTGCTCAATCCGGCCCGCGCCCGCAACCGGCACCCACTGTTCCAGGTCGCGCTGTTCATGCAGAACCTCGGCACGACCACACCCGTGCTGCCGGGCCTGGACACCACGCCGGTCGAATTCCGCTCCGATTTCGCCAAATTCGACCTGAACCTCACCGTCTCCGAGTGTGACGCCGGGTACCGTGCCGAATTCACCTACGCCACAGATCTTTTCGATCAGGCGACGGTACGAGAGTTCGCGGCCAAGTTTCTGCGCCTGTTGCGCACCGCCACGGCGCAGCCGGATCGTCCGATCGGTGATATCGAACTCCTGGGCGCGGGCGAACTCGACTATGTCACCTCGAGCTGGAATGCCACCGGGCACAAGGTCGCCGAGCGGTTCCTGCACGAGGGCTTCGACGCCCAGCTACGCCGCACGCCCGACGCCGTCGCCGTGATCTCCGGCGACACCGAACTCACCTACACCGAACTGTCCGAGCGGGCCAACCGTCTGGCCCGGCTGCTCATCGACGCGGGCGTCGGACCGGAATCGCTGGTCGTGCTCGCCATGGCGCGCTCGGTCGAACTCGTCATCGCCATGTACGCGGTGCTGCGCGCGGGCGGCGCGTACGCGCCCGTCGATCCGAGCCACCCGGCCGACCGCATCGCCCACATCCTCACCACCGCCCGTCCACGGGTGGTGCTGACCACCACCACCGACGACTTCACACTTCCCGAGGGTCTCGAGGCTCCGCTGTACCGCGTCGACGACCTCGACCCCCGGGCGCACTCGGCCGCACGGATCACCGACGCCGAACGCCGCGCCCCCCTGCACCCGGACCATCCGGCCTACGTCCTGTTCACCTCCGGCTCCACCGGCGCCCCCAAGGGCGTGGCCGTGAGCCACCGCGCCATCACCAACCAGATGGCGTGGATGCACGCCGAATACCGCGTTCGGGCCGCCGACCGCTACCTCCAGAAGACCGCCAGCACCTTCGACGTCTCACTGTGGGGTTACTTCCTGCCGCTGCGCGCGGGCGCGACCATGGTGCTCGCCGCTCCCGACGGCCACCGCGACGCCCGCTACCTCGCCGAAACCATCGCCCGGCATGGCATTACGCTCACCGACTTCGTCCCGTCCATGCTGGCGGTCTTCGCCACCCACGCGCGTCCGGGCGAACTCGATTCGCTGCGCGATGTTTTCGTCGCCGGGGAGGCGTTTCCGCCGGAGACCGTCGCCGCCTTCCGCGCGGTGAGCGACGCCGGACTGCACAACCTGTACGGTCCCACCGAGGCCGCCGTCACCGTCACCGCTCGCGAGGTGGACGAACCCGGCGACCAGCCGGTACCCATGGGTGAGCCGGAATGGAACACCCAGGTGTACGTGCTGGACACCCGACTGCGCCCCGCGCCGATCGGCGTACCCGGCGAACTGTATCTCGCCGGTGCGCAATTGGCGCGCGGCTATCACGGGCGGGTCGATCTGACCGCGGATCGCTTCGTGGCCAACCCCTTCGGCATCGGCGAACGCATGTACCGCACTGGGGACCTGGTGAAGTGGTCCGCCGAGGGAGAACTGATCTACTTGGGCCGCATCGACTTCCAGATCAAGTTCCGCGGCCAGCGCATCGAACTCGCCGATATCGAGACCGCGTTCGCCGCCGCACCCGAGGTCGCCCAGGCCGCGGTCCGGCTGGTCACCGCCGAGGCCGGTGACTACCTGGCGGGCTATGTCGTCCGCGCGCCCGGGGCCGACCTCGATGTCGACCGGCTGCGCGCGGGCCTGACCCGGCGGCTGCCCGCGTACATGGTGCCCACCGCCATCGTCGAACTCGATGCCCTGCCACTGGGCGCGAGCGGCAAGCTGGACCGCCGGGCGCTGCCGATCCCGGTGCTGGCGGCCAGGCGTTTCCGCGCACCGGTCGACGCGGTCCAGCGCCTGGTGGCGGGGGTCTTCGCGGAGGTGCTCGGGATCGAACGCGTCGGGCTGGACGACGATTTCTTCGCCCTCGGCGGCAGTTCGCTCACCGCCACCCGGGTGACCGCCCGGATCGGCGCCGAACTGGATGCGCGGATACCGGTCCGCATCCTTTTCGAGGCCCCGGCGGTGGGCGAATTCGCTACCGCTGTCGGTGCGCTCACCGATACCGTGCCGCGGCCGGCTCTCACGCGCCGCGCCCGTCCCGACCGGGTGCCGCTCTCGCTGGCCCAACAGCGGCTGTGGTTCCTCAACCGCCTGGAGAGCGAACAGGGCGGGTCCGGTTTGTACAACCTGCCCGTGGTGTTGCGCTTGAGCGGCCACCTGGACACCTCGGCGCTGGAACGGGCCGCCCTGGATGTGCTGGCCCGGCACGAATCATTGCGCACCTGCTACCCGGATACCGAATCCGGTCCGTACCAGCGCGTACTGACCGTCGAAGAGGTCGGGTTCAGCCTGAGTCCGGTGCCGGTGGCCGCCGCCGACGTGCCCGAGGCCGTGGCCGCGATCGTGCGCGCTCCGTTCGATGTCACCCGCGATCTGCCGTCTCGCCTCGCACTGCTGCTGGTCGACCGGGACGCGAACAGCGAGGACACCACGGACACCGTATCGACCGCCGACGAGTACATCCTCGTCGTGGTGCTGCACCATATCGCCGGTGACGCGCTGTCGATGCCGCCCCTGGTCCGAGATCTCGTGCGCGCCTATACCGCTCGCCGCGCGAACCAGTCTCCCGACTGGGAGCCGCTCGCCATCCAGTACGCCGACTACACGCTCTGGCAGCGTGAACTGCTCGGCTCCGACGCCACCCCAGGTGATCTCGCCCATCGGCAACTGGGCTTCTGGCGCGACACTCTCGCCGAACTACCCGCCCTCCTACCGCTGCCGACCGACCGACCGCGACCCGCGCGACCACGAAACACCGGGGGAGCGGTCGAGTTCGAGGCGGGGGGCGACGTGCTGTCCGGGCTCCGAGACATCGCCCGCTCGCACGGCGCGACCCTGTTCATGGTGGTGCACGCCGCCTTCGCAGCCACGCTGTCCCGGCTCGCGGACACCGGTGACATCGCCGTCGGCGCACCGGTCGGCGGGCGCGGTGACCGTGAACTCGACGACCTGGTCGGCATGTTCGTCAATACCCTGGTGCTGCGTACCCGGGTAGATGCCGCGATGCCGTTCGCGGACTTCCTGACCCGGGTGCGCGATGCCGATCTGGCCGCCTTCGCCCATGCCGACCTGCCGTTCGAGCGCCTGGTGGACGACCTCGTCACCGATCGTTCCACCGGCGCGCATCCGCTGTTCCAGGTCATGCTCAGCGTCACCGACGACAACACGGCAGCGCGACTGTCCCTACCCGGTCTGACCATCACGCCCATAGAGATCGCGGACACCACCGCGAAATTCGATCTGCACCTGGTGGCGGGCGAACGCTCCGGCGGCTTCGGCGGCAGCCTGCGCTACGCCGACGAACTCTTCGACGCCGAGACCGCGGCGTCCTTCGCCACCCGCTTCGTCCGGGTACTGCGGGCCGTGATCGCCGACCCGCGGATCCGGATCGGCGATATCGACCTGCTCGGCACCGCCGAACGGGCCCTGGTGTTGGAGCAGTGGAACGACACCGAGCACTCGCTGCCCGACGGCGCGACCCTGCTGTCGCCGTTCGAGGCGCGCGCCGCCCGCAGCCCCTTCGCCACCGCGGTCGTCCACCAGGGCATCAGCCGTACCTACGGCGATTTCGCCGCCCAGGTCCACCGCCTGGCGCGTCACCTGGTCGCCCAGGGTGTCGGACCGGACACCCTGGTCGCCCTGGACCTGCGCCGCTCTGTCGACCTGGTGGTCGGCATCTACGCGGTACTGGCCGCCGGTGGCGGCTATGTGCCGCTGGATCCCGACCATCCGGCCGAGCGTCGTGCCCATGTCGTCGACACCGCGGCACCGGTCTGCGTGCTCGCCGCCGGAGATGGTCCGGAATTCCCCGGTGTGCCCCGCGTCCGCGTCGACGAACTCGACACCACCGGTTACGACGACGCGCCGCTGACCGACGCGGACCGGCTGGCCCCGCTGCGCCCGCACCATCTGGCCTACGTCATCTTCACCTCGGGTTCGACCGGCCGCCCCAAGGGGGTGGCCGTCCCGCACGCCGCCGCTCTCAACCAGATCCGCTGGCTCGCTGCCGAATACCGGCTCGGCATTCACGATGTCGTCCTGCTCAAGACCCCCGCCACCTTCGACGTCTCGGTGTGGGAACTGTTCGCTCCCTTGGCGACCGGAGCCCGACTGGTCGTGGCCGAGCCCGACGGCCATCGCGATCCCCGCTACCTGGCCGAGGTGATCGCGGCCGAACGGGTCACCATCACCTCCTTCGTCCCTTCCATGCTCCGGGCTTTCGCCGAGGAGGCCCCGCCGCGCGCGGCCGACTCCGTGCGCGCCCTGCTGGTCGCGGGTGAGGAGTTGACCGCCGATACCGTGGCCGCCTTCCGCCGCCTCGGTACGACCCCGCTGCACAACCTGTACGGCCCCACCGAATTCACCGTGCACGCCACCGTCGCGCCGGTCCCCGCCGAGATGGACGGCCAGGTCCCGATCGGCGGTCCGGTCTGGAATACCCGTGTCTACGTGCTGGATTCCCGCCTGCGTCCGGTCGCCCCCGGGCTGGTGGGCGAACTCTATCTCGCGGGAACCCAGCTCGCCCGCGGCTACCTCCGGCGCTGCGAGCTGACCGCGGATCGCTTCGTGGCCAACCCCTTCGGCGTCGGCGAGCGCATGTACCGCACCGGCGACCTGGTGCGCTGGGACCCCGACGGGCAGCTGATCTATCTGGGCCGCAGCGACTTCCAGGTCAAACTGCGCGGCCTGCGCATCGAACTCGGCGAGATCGAAGCAGCCCTCACCGCCCAGGCGTCGGTGGCCCGAGCGGTGGTCACACTACGCAACGACCCCCCGACCGGCGATCGACTGGTCGCCTACCTCGTTCCCGCGGTCGAGCAGCCCGCGCCGGACGCCGCCGCGCTGCATGCGGCGTTGTCGCTGTCGCTGCCCCCCTACATGGTTCCGTCGGCCTTCGTCGTCCTCGACGAACTCCCACTGAACGCCAACGGCAAACTGGACCGCACCGCCCTGCCCGCACCTGCCCCCGAGGAACGCGAATTCCGCGCCCCCACCGGCTATTCGGAATGCCTCGTCGCCACCGTCTTCGCCGACGTCCTCGAACTCACCACCCCGGTCGGCGCGGATGACGATTTCTTCGCCCTGGGCGGCAACTCACTGGTCGCCACCCGCCTGGCCGCCCGGCTCGCCAAGCGCACCGGCGTGCCCGTCCCGCTGCGCACCATCTTCGACAACGCCACCGTTCACGCCCTGGCGGCCCGGATCGACACCGCCGAGCCGACCGGCGCCGAACCGGTGGCGCTCCCACCGGTCACCGCCCGGCACCGCGGCGACACCATTCCGCTGTCGATCGCCCAGCAGCGCATGTGGTTCCTCAATCGGTTCGACCCCCGCGGTGGCGGTTACAACATCCCCTTCGCCCTTCGCCTCACCGGCCAGCTCAACGTTCCCGCGCTGCGTAGCGCCATCGCCGACCTCATCGCCCGCCACGAGACCCTGCGCACGCTGTACCCGGAATACGACGGCCAGGCCACCCAGCTGATCCTGCCGCCGGACACGCGACTGGTGGATCCGGCGGCGGAGCCGGTCACCACCGCGGAGCTGCCGGGCCTGGTGGAGGCATTGGCGCGCACCACCTTCGACGTCACGGTGGAGGTGCCGCTGCGCGTTCGCCTGCTGCGGCTCATCGATGCCGACGAGCCCACCCACCTGCTGCTGTTCGTCATCCACCACATCGCCGCCGACGGTTGGTCCTTCGCGCCTCTCACCCGCGATCTCGCCCACGCCTATGTCGCGCGGTGCGCCGACACCGCGCCCAACAGCGCCCCCCTGCCCGTGCAGTACGCGGACTTCGCGCTCTGGCAGCGCGATGTGCTCGGCAGCGCCGAGGACGCCGGTTCGGTACTCGCTCGGCAGCTGGAGTACTGGCGCAACCGGCTTCGCGGCGTACCCGAGGCGCTGACGCTGCCCGCCGACCGCCCCCGTCCGGCCGTCGCGACGAATCGCGGCGGCGAGGTGAGCAGCCACCTGGACGCCGACCTGCACGCGGCCACCGTCGAATTCGCCAACGCCGCCCGCGCCACCCCGTTCATGGTGCTGCACACGGCACTGGCCGTCCTGCTGGCCCGGCTCTCGGGCACCCGCGACATCGTCATCGGCACACCCGTCGCCGGTCGCGGCGACGAGGCGCTGGACGACCTGGTCGGCATGTTCGTCAACACCCTGGTGCTGCGCACCGATGTCCGACCCGACGCCACCCTCGCCGAACTGCTGGCGCAGGTGCGCGACACCGACCTGGCCGCCTTCGAACACGCCGCGGTACCGTTCGAGCAGCTGGTCGAGGTGCTGAATCCGGTTCGCTCCCAAGCGCATGCGCCGATCTACCAGGTCGGGTTCACGCTCCAGAATCACAGCCAGCCCGAGTTCCGCCTGGCTCGCCTGGCCATCGCCGCCATCGACGCGGGAGTGCGCCCCATCCAGTTCGACCTGGACTGGACCCTCACCGACCGTTACGACACCGCGGGCGCGCCCGCGGGTATCGACGTGCACCTGCACTACGCCCTCGACCTGTTCGACGAGGTGACGGCGCGCGACTTCCTGGCCGCCTTCGAACGGGTACTGCGCGCCATGATCGCCGATCCGCGGTGTGCGGCGGGCGATGTGGAGTTGCTGTCGGTGGCCGAGCGGGGGCTGCTGCTGTCCGACCGCAATGCCACCGTCCGGCAACTGCCCCGCGAAACCCTCGCCGATCTGCTCGACCGGCGGGCTGAACTCGATCCGGACGCCGTCGCCCTCCGCTTCGAGGGCGACTCGCTGACCTACGCCGAGCTGGCCGCGCGGGCGAATCGGCTGGCGCGCCGACTGATCGCGGCAGGTATCGGCCCGGACGACATCGTGGGCGTCACCGCGCACCGCTGTTTCGACATGGTGATCGCGCTCTATGCCGTCGTACATGCGGGCGCGGCCTATCTGCCGGTCGATCCGGAGCATCCGGCCGATCGCATCGCACACGTCCTCGCGACCTCGAACACCACGCTGGTGCTGACCGTCGGCGGCGTCGACCTGCCCGCGGTCGACGGCGTGCGATACCTCGATACCACCGCGACGGAGCTGTCCGCGCTGGCGGCCGGACCGGTCACCGACGCCGAGCGCCGTGCCCCGCTGCGCCCCGACAATCTCGCCTACGTGCTGTTCACCTCCGGCTCCACCGGTCTGCCCAAGGGGGTGGCGACCAGCCACGCCGCCATCATGAATCAGCTGCGCTGGCTGGAGAACCGCTACGGGGTCACTCGCGACGACCGGATCATGCAGCGTGCGCCGCTCACCTTCGACGTGTCGGTGTGGGAATGTTTCCTGCCCGCACTCGTCG
The DNA here is from genome assembly GCF_007362295.1 of Nocardia otitidiscaviarum. Lineage (NCBI taxonomy): Bacteria > Bacillati > Actinomycetota > Actinomycetes > Mycobacteriales > Nocardiaceae > Nocardia > Nocardia otitidiscaviarum. The sequence goes on from NZ_CP041695.1 coordinate 156,447, forward strand.
GCGCGCCGCTGCTGATTCCGCGGCCGGGCGGTCACCGGGACCTCGACCATCTGGCCGGGCTCATGCGTGAGTTCGGCGTCACCATCGCCGAACACGTGCCCTCGGTGCTGGCGGCGCTCATCGCCGAGGGACACGGCGACGCGCTGCGGTCCTTCCGCCACCTGCACACCGGCGGCGAGGCGCTGCCCGCCGAACTGCTGACCCTGTTGCGCGAGCACGTCGGCGGCGCGGTGCACAACGCCTACGGGCCCACCGAGGCGGCCATCTCCGCCGTTTACCACGAATTCGGCGTGAGCGACGCCGACCACGAGGTCCCGATCGGGCGACCCAACTGGAACACCCGCGCCTATGTGCTGGACGCCCGGCTGCGCCCGGTACCGACCGGCGTCACCGGTGAGCTGTACCTGGCCGGTGCGCAGCTGGCCCGCGGCTATCAGGGGCGCGGCGCGCTCACCGCGGAACGCTTCACCGCCGACCCGTTCGGCGTGCCCGGAAGTCGCATGTACCGCACCGGCGACCTGGTGCGCTGGAGTCGGGACGGCGATCTGGTGTATTTGGGCCGCAACGACTTCCAGGTAAAGCTGCGCGGCCAGCGGATCGAACTCGGAGAGATCGAGGCGGCACTGCTGGCGGTGCCGGGCGTCGCCCATGCCGCCGTACTGCTGGCGCAGGATACGGCGGGCACCGAATGTCTGGTCGGATATCTCGCCGGAGAGGACATCTCCGAGACCGCCGTGCTGGAGCAGGTGCGCGACCGACTGCCCGGATACATGGTGCCCGCCCATCTGGTGGTGCTGGACGATATGCCGCGCACCAGCGTCGGCAAACTCGATCGCAAGGCGCTGCCCGCCGTCGAGTTCACCGCCGCCACTACCGCTTTCCGAGCACCTCGGGAAGGCGTGGAGTCAGTGCTCGCGGCCCTGGTGGCGGATCTGCTGGGCAGCGGACCCGTCGGCGCGGACGACGACTTCTTCGGTCGCGGCGGCAACTCACTGCTCGCGATGCGCCTGGTGGCCCGCGCCAACGCGGCGCTCGGCTGCGATCTGAGCGTGCGCGAGGTCTTCGACGCACCCACCGTGGCCGAACTGGCCGCGCGGGCCGTCCGCACCGACCGGCAGACCGCGGCACTGGCGCCGCGGCCGCGCCCGGAGCGAATCCCGCTGTCCCTGGCGCAGACTCGGATGTGGCTGCTCAACCGCCTGGAACCGGGATCGCCGCTCTACAACATCCCCGCCGCGCTCCGGCTCACCGGAACCCTGGATATCGACGCCCTGCGCGCCGCCGTCAGCGATGTCATGGCACGGCACGAGGCGCTGCGCACGCTGTTCCCGGCGGACGCCGACGGCCCGCGGCAGGACATCGTCCCCGTGACCGACGTGCCCGCGCCTGACCTCGAGCCGGTAGACGCAGCGGATCTGTCCGGCGCGGTGGCGGCCGTGGCCGGACGCGGATTCGACCTGCGCACCGAACTGCCGGTGCGCGTCGCCCTGCTGCGGGCCGCCCCGGACGAGCACGTACTGGTCGTGGTGACCCATCACATCGCCGCCGATGGCGTGTCCACCGGACCGCTGGCCCGCGACCTCATGGTGGCCTACGCCGCTCGCGCCGAGGGCACCCGGCCGTCGTGGCGGCCACTGCCGGTGCAGTACGCCGATTTCACGCTGTGGCAGCGGGAAGCGCTCGGCGACGCCGACGATCCTGCCTCGGCGCTGGCCGCCCAGATCGCCCACTGGCGCGCCGAACTCGCCGGCCTCGCCCCCGTGCTGGAACTGCCGACCGACCGCCCGCGTCCGCCGGTGTGGACCGGCCGGGGTGCGGCGCTGCTGTTCGCGCTGTCCGCCGACACCACCGCCGCGATCGCGGAACTCGCACGCCGCCAAGGAGTGTCGACCTTCATGGTGGTGCACGCCGCCTACGCGGTGCTGCTGGCGCGCCTGGCCGGAACCGACGACGTCGCTATCGGCACCCCGATCGCTGGACGCTCCGAACAGGCCCTGGATGACCTGGTCGGCATGTTCGTCAACACCCTGGTGCTGCGGACCCCGGTACGCTCGGACGCCACCTTCGCCCAGCTGCTCAGCACCGTCCGCGATGCCGACGTGCGGGCTTTCGCCCACGCCGACCTGCCGTTCGAGCGGTTGGTGGACGAACTGAACCCGGTGCGTTCCCAAGCGCATTCGCCGATCGTGCAGGCGCTGCTCACCTTCGAGCATCGCGACGACACCGTCCTGCGGCTGCCCGGCCTGGAGGTCTCCGGCTTCCCGATCGAGAACACCGCCGCCCAGTTCGACCTGTCGCTGGCCTGCACCGAGATCGCCGCCGAGGACGGCCGCACGGCACTGTCGGTGGCCCTGCGCTATGCCACCGACCTGTTCGACGCCGGTACCGCGTCCGCCTTCGCGGACCGGTTCCAGCGGGTGCTGCGGACCGCCGTCGCCGATGCCGCCGTGCGGGTCGGCGATATCGACCTGCTCGCCTCCGCGGAACGCGAACTGCTGCTGTCCGAGCGCAATGCCACCGCGGTCGGGCTCACGGCCGGACGATCCGAGCACGCCGCGCTGACCCTGGCCTCGCTCTTCGAGGGCCAGGTTGCGCGAACACCGGACGCGAGCGCGCTGACCTACGGCAATACCAGCCTGACATACTCCGAATTCGCTTCCCGGGCACGAAGACTCGCCCGATTCCTGATCGCAGAGGGCGTCGGCCCGGATACCTTCGTGGCCCTGGGCATGCGCCGCTCCATCGACCTGGTCGTCGGCATGTACGCCGTCGTCATGGCCGGTGGCGCATACGTGCCGCTGGACCCGGACCACCCCGCCGACCGCATCGAGTACATCCTCGGCACCGCCGATCCGGTCACCGTGCTCACTTCGGGTGACGACCTGGATGTCGATACCGCGCAGGTGCGCATAGACAGGCTCGACCTGTCGACCTACACCGACACCCCGGTCACCGACGCCGACCGCCGCTGTGCGCTGCGGTCCGGCCACACCGCGTACGTGATCTTCACCTCGGGGTCGACCGGTCGCCCCAAGGGTGTCGCGGTCTCGCACGCCGCCATCGTGAACCGCCTGGTGTGGATGCAGTACGAGTACCGCATCGGCACCGGCGACGTGGTGCTGCAGAAGACCCCGGCCACCTTCGACGTTTCGGTGTGGGAGTTCTTCTGGCCCTTGCAGATCGGCGCCCGTCTGGTGCTCGCCGCACCCGACGGCCACCGCGATCCCGCCTACCTGGCCGAACTCGTCGCCCGCGAAGGCATCACGGTCGCCCACTTCGTGCCGTCCATGCTGGCCGTCTTCGTGGCCGCACTCGACGCCACCGACGGGCACACCCGAATCCGGTTCCACCAGGTGTTCGCCTCCGGGGAGGCGTTGCCGTCCAAGTCCGCGCAGCGGCTGCGGGAGCTGACCGGGGCCCGGCTGCACAACCTGTACGGGCCGACCGAGGCCGCCGTGGACGTCACCTATCACGAGGTCACCGACGCCGACGTCGATACGGTTCCCATCGGCGTTCCCGTCTTCAACACTCGGGTCTACGTGTTGGACGCACGCCTGCACCCCGTCCCGGCGGGCGTCGCCGGCGAGCTGTACCTGGCCGGGGACCAGCTCGCCACGGCATACGTGGCGCGGCCCGATCTGACCTCGGATCGGTTCGTGGCCAACCCCTTCGGCGCCGGCGAGCGCATGTATCGCACCGGTGACCTGGTGAGGTGGAACGCCGATGGTGAGTTGGAATATCTGGGACGCACCGACTTCCAGGTCAAGCTGCGCGGACTGCGCATCGAGCCGGGCGAGATCGAAGCCGCCCTCGCCGAGCTGGATTCCGTCACCCAGGCGGTGGTCGTGGTGCGTCACGATCAGCGCACCGGAGATCAGCTGGTCGCCTACCTCACGGCCGCCGGTGACATCGACCCGCAGCGGGTGAAAGCCGAATTGGCGCAGTGCCTTCCGGCGTACATGCTGCCGAACGCCATCGTGGTGCTCGACGAGATGCCGCTCAATGCCTCCGGCAAGCTGGACCGCGGGGCGCTGCCCGCACCGTCCTACACCCCCGAGGTCTACCGCGCCCCCGCCACCGCGGCGGAGCACACGGTGGCCGCCGTCTTCGCCGAGGTGCTGGGTCGCGATCGGATCGGCCTGGACGACGACTTCTTCGAACTCGGCGGCAACTCGCTCATCGCCACCCGGGTGGTGGCCCGGCTCTCGGCCGCGCTCTCGGCCGATATCGAGATGCGGGCCGTCTTCGAGGCCCCCACCGTGGCGGCACTGGCCGCGCACGCCGCCATCCGGACCGGCACCGCCCGTGTTCGTGCGCCGCTGACCCCGGCCCCGCGGCCGGAACGGATTCCGCTGTCCCCGGCCCAGCAGCGCATCTGGCTGCTGAACCGCCTCGAGGCGAGCGCCGCCGTGTACAACATCCCGCTGGTGGTGCGCCTGTCGGGAACCCTCGACATCGCCGCGCTCGGGTCGGCCGTCGCCGATGTGGCGGCCCGGCACGAAGTGCTGCGCACCAGCTACCCCGACACTCCGGACGGTCCGGTGCAGCGGATACGGCCGCCGGACGCGGTGGCCGCCGAACTCGCCCCGGTCGCCTCGGACCCCGCGCGGCTGACCGACGACATCGCCGCCGTCGTGGCCCCCGGCTTCGACGTCACCACCGACCCGCCCTTCCGGGTGGCGCTGCTGCGGCTGGCCGCCGACGACCACGTCCTGGTGTTCGTCGTCCATCACATCGCGGCCGACGGTTGGTCACTGGCTCCGCTGGCCCGCGATCTGGTCACTGCGTACACGGCCCGGACTCACGGCGCGGCTCCGGACTGGACGCCGCTGCCGGTGCAGTACGCCGACTACGCCCTCTGGCAGCGTGCCCTGCTCGGCGCGGACGACGACCCCGAATCGCTGGCGGGTCGGCAACTTTCGTACTGGCGACGGCAACTGGCCGAACTGCCGGAGGAACTGCGGCTGCCGACGGACCGCCCGCGTGGTACCAGGCCGACCTTCCGCGGCGGTCGCTTCGCCTTCACCGTGGACGCCGAAACCCACGCTGCGCTGGCGGGATTGGCGCGCGAACACAATGCCACCCTCTTCATGGTGGTGCACGCCGCACTGGCCGTGCTGCTGGCCCGCCTGTCCGCGAGCACCGATATCGCTATCGGCACCCCGGTCGCGGGCCGTGGCGAGGCGGCGCTGGACGACCTGGTCGGCATGTTCGTCAATACCCTCGTGCTGCGGACCGAGGTGCGCGGCGACGATACCTTTCATGCGCTGGTGGAATCGGTCCGTGACACCGATATGGCGGCGTTCGCCCACGCCGACCTGCCCTTCGAACGGCTGGTGGAGGCCGTGCGCCCGGCCCGCGCCAGCGGCCGCCATCCGCTGTTCCAGGTGGCGCTGACCTTCCAGAACTTCGCCGCGACCACCGCCGAGCTGCCCGGCGTCACCATGACTACGCTGGATGCCGCGGGCGACGACACCGCCCGATTCGATCTGTCGGTGGCCCTGCGCGACCAGGTGACGGCGGCGGGCGCACCCGCCGGCATCGACGGCGAGATCACCTTCGCCCGCGACCTTTTCGACGACGAGACGGTCGAGGTCCTGGCCGAGCGCTTCCTCCGGTTGTTGACGGCCGCCGCCGCGCGGCCGGAGACCGCGGTGGGTGATCTGCCGCTGCTATCGGCGGCCGAGCGCGCCGGGTTCACCGCCGTGCCCGCCGCGAGTCGCACGGCACTGCTGCCGGAGATCGCGAGCCGCGGCAGTATTCACGGCTACGAGCGGATCGCCGTGCGCGCCGAGGGCGGCGAGATCACCTATCAGCAGTTGCACGAGGTGAGCAATCGCCTGGCCCGACTGCTCGTCTCCCGGGGCGTGGGCCCGGAGCGGCGGGTAGCGGTGGCCTTCCCGCGCTCGGCCGACGGGGTGGTCGCCGCGCTGGCCGTGGCCAAGGCGGGCGGCGCGTTCGTCCCCGTCGACCCGGCCCACGCCGCCGACCGCGTGCGCTACGTCCTCGCCGACGCCGCGCCGGTGCTCGGCGTCACGCTCGCCGAATTCGCGGCGGACCTGCCCGCCGACCTGCCGTGGCTGCTTCTCGACGATCCGGCCGTGGTGGCCGAGTGCGCCCGCTACCGCGCCACCGATCCGACCGATGCCGACCGGCTGTCCCCGCTGCGGGTGGACCACCCGGCCTACCTGATCTACACCTCCGGTTCCACCGGAAAGCCCAAGGGCGTCACCGTCACCCACGCGGGTCTGCGGCCCTTGGTTGACCATGCCGTGGTGCGATACGGGCTCACCGCCGAGGACCGGATGCTCCAGATCCGCATCCCCGTCGCCGACCCGTTCGTGCTCGAATGGCTGTGCGCCTTCGCGACCGGCGCGACGCTGGTGATCGCGCCGCCGTCGGTGTACGGCGGCCCCGAACTCGCCGAACTCGTGCGAGACGAGGGGGTGACCCATGCCCTGATCCCGCCCGGCGTGCTGGCCACCATGGACCCTGCCGGACTCGACCGGCTGCGCGTCCTGCACGTCGGCGGCGACGTCACCACCCCCGAACTGGTGGCCGCGTGGCAGCCGGGCCGCACCTATCTGAACGCCTACGGCCCCACCGAGACCACCATTGTCGCCACCTACGCCGACCTGGCCCCCGGGCGGCGCGTCGGTATCGGCGCACCGATTCCAGGCACGGCCGCACTGGTATTGGATGAACGCCTCGCACCGGTCCCCCCGGGCGTGGCTGGGGAACTGTACCTGTCCGGCCCCGGCCTCGCGCGCGGCTATCACGGCGCACCCGGCCTCAGCGCCGATCGATTCGTCGCCAACCCGTGGGGTGCGCCCGGATCGCGCATGTACCGCACCGGAGATCTGGTGCGCCGGATACCCGGAGCCTTCGGAGACTGGGAACTGGAGTACCTGGGGCGCACCGATTTCCAGGTGAAGGTTCGCGGATTCCGGGTCGAGCTCGGCGAGATCGACAGCGTGCTCGCCGACCACCCGGCCGTGGCGCGGGTCGTTACCGTCGGTCGTCCCGACCAGCTCGGACAGACCGTGCTCGCGTCGTATGTCGTTCTCGCCGAGGCGAGTACGGTCGGCGAAGCGGACCTGCGCGAGCACGCTGCCCGTGGTCTCGCGCCCTATATGGTGCCGTCCGCGATCGTGATACTCGATGCCCTGCCGCTCACCCCGGCCGGAAAACTCGATCGCCGGGCACTGCCCGAGCCTCAGTTCCGCGCCCGTGCGTTCCGTACTCCCGCTACCCCACTGGAGGAACTGGTCGCGGCGGTCTTCGCGGATGTGCTCGGGCTGCCGCCGGTCGGCGCGGACGACGACTTCTTCGAACTCGGCGGCAACTCGCTCATCGCCACCCGGGTCACCGCCCGGCTGGGCGAGCGGCTGGGGCGTCGGGTTCCGGTGCCGACGCTGTTCGAGGCTCCGGTCGTGCACGCGCTGGCGGCCCGCCTCGTCGCGGACGACATCGCACCCGCGCTGCCCGCACTGACCGCCGGGCCACGTCCGGCACCGATTCCGCTGTCCCCGGCACAGCAGCCCATGTGGCTGATGAACCGGCTGGACCCCGAATCCCCGGCCTACAACATCCCCGCCGCGGTGCGGATTCTCGGCGAACTCGACCACGCCGCCATGCGCGCCGCCTTCGCCGACGTGGTGGCCCGGCACGAGGCACTGCGCACCGTCTTCCCGCTCGACGACGACGGGGAGGGGCACCAGGTGATCCTGCCCCCGCACACCGCGCTGTCGCCGGAGGTGGAGCCGGTCGCGGGCGCGGTGGCCGAGCGGGTGGCCGAGATCGCCTCCGTCGGTTTCGACGTCACCACCGAGGTGCCGCTGCGCGCGGTGCTGCTGCGCGAGGCCGAGCACAGCCACGTGCTGGTGGTGGTGCTGCACCACATCATCGCCGACGGCTTCTCCATGAACCCCCTGCTGCGCGATATCGTCACCGCCTATCTCGCCCGTCGCTCGGGCAGCGGCCCGGCCTGGTCGCCGCTGCCGGTGCAGTACGCCGACTACACGCTGTGGCAGCATCGAGTGCTGGAAACCGTTGCGGCGGAGGAACTCACATTCTGGCGCGAGACGCTGGCCGGATTGCCGGACGAACTGCCGCTGCCCACCGACCGACCCCGCCCGGCGCTGTCCTCGCGGCGCGGTGCGGTGGTGCGCGGACGGATCGGCGGCGGCGTCGGAGCCCGGCTGGACGGTGTCGCCAAGCGGCACGGCGTGACACCGTTCATGGTGTTGCACGCCGCGCTGTCGGTACTGCTGGCCCGCCTGTCCGGTACCGATGACATCGCCATCGGCACGCCGGTGGCGGGGCGCGGAGCGAGCGCCCTGGACGGGATGGTCGGGATGTTCGTCAACACCCTCGCCCTGCGCACCCGCATCGACCACCCCGACCGCACCTTCGCCGAACTGCTCGCCGCGACCCGCGCGGTGGACGTGGCCGCCTTCGCCCACGCCACCGTGCCGTTCGAACGGGTGGTGGATGCCCTCGGCGTCGAACCCACCCAGGCCCGGCATCCGCTGTTCACCGTCAGCCTGAGCTATGTGAACCTGGACTCGCGTACCCACGCGGTGCCCGGTTTGGTGCTGGAGGGCGTCGACTTCGACGACAGCGTCGCGAAATTCGACCTCACCTTCACCGTCGGGGAGACGCTCGACGCCGACGGCCACCTGCCGGTGGAGCTGACCTACGCCACCGACCTCTATGACGCGTCGACGGCGGCCGAGTTGCTGCGCCGCTTCGGGCGGGTGCTGGGTGCGGTCACCGCCGACCCGCGGCGTCGGGTCGGTGAGATCGAGATTCTCGCCCCCGCCGAGCGCGCCGAGATTCTCGACCGCAGCGGTCCGCACCCGATCGCACCGCGCACCCTGGCCGAGATCATGCGCGCGGCCGTGGCACTGGACCCCGAGGCCACCGCCCTGGTGTACGCGGGACGGGACATGAGCTACCGGGAACTGGACGAGCGTTCCTCCCGGCTGGCCCGACTGCTCATCCGCGACGGTCTCGGGGCGGAGGACGTCGTCGCCGTCGCCATTCCCCGGTCGCTCGATTCCCTGGTGGCGCTGTGGGCGGTGGCGAAGTCGGGGGCGGTCTTCCTGCCGGTGGATCCCACCTATCCGGCCGAGCGCATCACCCATATGCTCACCGACTCCGGCGCGCGGATCGGCCTCACCGTCGCCGCCGCAGCGGCCGCGCTGCCCGCAGGCGTCCGATGGCTGCCGCTGGACGCCGACGCGACCGCGGTACAGCTGCGGCACACCGACTGTGCGCCCGTCACCGACGACGAACTGGTACGCCCGGTGACCGTCGGCAATGCCGCGTGGATGATGTACACCTCCGGTTCCACCGGAAAGCCCAAGGGCGTGGTGGTCACCCACGCCGGCATCGCCGGTGTGGCCGCCCTGCACCAGGAACGCTGCCCCACCACGGCCGCCGCCCGCGTCCTGCACCGGGCCTCGCCCAGCTTCGACGCCTCCCTCATGGAGGTGCTCATGGCGCTGCCGGTCGGCGCGGCCCTGGTCATCGCGCCCGCCGATGTCTTCGGCGGTACGGAGATGTCGGAACTCATTCGCGCCGAGCGGGTTACGCACGCGCTCATCACGCCATCGGTGCTGCACACCCTGGACGCGGACGCACTGTCGGGACTGCGGCACCTGTCGGTGGGTGGCGAGGGTTTCGGCCCGGAACTGATCCGGCGCTGGGGACGAGATCGCGAGCTGTACAACTCCTACGGCCCGACCGAGGCCACCATCACCACCCATATGAGCTCCCCGCTGCGCCCCGGCGCCCCGGCGGTACTCGGCGGTCCGGCCGACGGTCTGTCGGCCGTGGTGCTCGACCGTCGGCTGCGACCGGTGCCCGACGGGGTGACCGGTGAAATGTACCTGCGGGGGCCGGGACTGGCGCGGGGCTACCACGGTCTACACGGTCTCACCGCCGGCCGCTTCGTGGCCGACCCGTACGGTGCGCCCGGTGACAGGCTCTACCGCACCGGTGATCTGGTGCGCTGGACCACGCGGGCGGCTGACGGAGCCGCCGCTCCGACGCTGGAATACCTGGGCCGCACCGATGATCAGGTGAAAGTACGCGGCCTGCGCATCGAGCTCGGCGAAATCGACACGGTGCTGACCGCGCACCCCGCGATCGACAGCGCGGTGACGATCGGGCACCGCGACACCACCGGCGAGATCGCCCTGGTGTCCTACGTGGTGCCCGCGCCCGGCCAAGCCGTCGACGTGGACGCGCTGCGCGCCTTCGCGGCCCGTTCGCTCATCGCCTACATGGTGCCCGCCGCCGTCATGGTCATCGACGCCATCCCGCTCACTCCGACCGCCAAGCTGGATCGAAAGGCGCTGCCGGAACCGGTTTTCCGGGAAGCGGCGTATCGGGCTCCGGTCACCGCCACCCAACGGCGCGTCGCCGAAACCATGGCCGAGCTGCTGGGGCGGGCCGTCGACCGTGTCGGTCTCGACGACGACTTCTTCGCCCTCGGCGGCAATTCGCTGAGCGCGGCGAAGCTCTCGGCCCGGCTGTCCACCCGCCTCGGCGCCCCCGTGGCCATGCGGACCGTGTTCGAGCATCCCACCGTCGCCGCCTTGGCGGCGGCCGTGGCCGATGCCGCTCCGGCAGCGGCGGAACCGGTGCTCGTACCGCGAACCGATCACGGTCCGGTGCCGCTGTCCCCGGCGCAGCAGCGCATGTGGTTCCTCAACCGTTTCGACACCGCCGGCGCGGCCACCGCCGACGGCACCGCGGCGGCGGCCTACAACATCCCACTCGCCATCCGGCTCACCGGCGATCTGGATATCGAGGCCCTCACCGCCGCGCTGTCCGACGTGACCGCCCGGCACGAATCGCTGCGCACGGTCTACCCGCTCACCGACTCCGGTCCGGTGCAGGTGGTCGTGCCCGCCGAACGGGCACCTGTGCCGGAGCTGACCCCGATTCCCGTCGCGGCGGCCGATATCACCGCCGCGGTCACCGAATTCGTCGGCGCGGCCTTCGACGTCACCGTCGAGATCCCGCTGCGGGCGCGGCTCTACGCCGTGGCCGAGGACGACCACGTGCTCGCGGTGTCGGTGCACCACATCGCCGCCGACGGCGCCTCACTCGCACCGCTGGCCCGCGATGTGGTGACCGCCTACGCGGCCCGCCGCACCGGTGGGGCGCCCGCGTGGTCGCCGCTTCCGGTGCAGTACGCCGACTACTCGGTGTGGCAGCGCGCCCGCCTCGGCGCCGAGGACGACCCGCACTCCCTGGCGGCCCGGCAACTGCGGTTCTGGACCGAGACGTTGGCCGGTCTACCCGACCAGCTCGCACTGCCCACGGACCGCCCGCGTCCGGCGGTGGTGTCCACGGCCGGGCGGCAGGTGGAATTCACCATCGACGCCGAAACCCATGCTCGACTGCTCGAAGTGGGCCGTGGCCGGGGCGCGACGCTGTTCATGGTGGTGCACGCCGCGTTCTCGCTGCTGCTGTCACGCCTGTCCGGGGACGCGGCGATCGCGGTGGGCACCCCGGTGTCCGGCCGTGGGGCGGACGCCCTGGACGATCTGGTCGGCATGTTCGTGAACACCCTGGTGCTGCGGGCGGATATCGACCCCGCCGTGGGCTTCACCGCTCTGCTGGACCGGGTGCGCGCCACCGACCTGGCCGCGTTCTCGCACGCCGACGTGCCCTTCGAACGTCTCGTCGAAGTGCTGAACCCGGTGCGTTCCACCGCGCGGCACCCGCTGTTCCAGGTGGGGTACTCGTTCAACAATGTGACGGGCGGTGAGTTCGCCCTCGATGGGCTCACCGTCCGCCCGGTCGAATACGACACCACGGTATCGCGATTCGACCTGCATCTGGTGGTGGCCGACCGCTATCACGCCGACGGCGTGCCCGCCGGCCTGGACGCCGCCATCACCTACGCCACGGCACTGTTCGACGAGGGCACCGTCGCCGGGCTCGCCTCCCGGTTCCAGCGTCTGCTCGGCGAGATCCTCGCCCGGCCCACGACACCGGTGGGTGAGCTGGAGCTGCTCGCGCCCCGGGAACGGGTCCACATCCTCGAACACTGGAACGACACCGCCGCCGCGGTGGACGATCGATCCACGCTGGCCTCGCTGCTCTACGCGAGCGCGGCGGCCGATCCGGACGCCGTCGCCCTGGTGGCGTGGAGCTCGCACGGCCGTGTCGTGCTCACCTATGCCGAACTCGGTGATCGGGTGAATCGCCTGGCGCGGCACCTGATCTCGCTGGGTGTCGGCCCCGAAGCGCGGGTCGCGCTGGCGCTGCGGCGTTCGGTGGACCTGGTGGTGGCCATGTACGCGGTCTCGGTCGCGGGTGGTGCGTACGTGCCGGTGGACCCCGACCAGCCCGCCGATCGGACCGACTACATCCTCGAGACGTCGGCACCGGTCTGCGTACTCACCGACGCGTCCTACCGCACCGCGGTCGCCCCGCTGGTGCGCATCGACGATCCGGCGCTGGCATCGCTTGCGGCCGAGCCGATCACCGATGCCGACCGGTGTGCGCCGCTGTCGGCGGCCCACACCGCCTACGTGATCTTCACCTCCGGCTCCACCGGCCGCCCGAAGGGCGTGGCGGTGCCGCACGGAGCGGTGGTCAACCAGTTGCTCTGGAAACGAGCCGAATTCGGCCTGCATGCCGCCGACGCCATCCTGTTGAAGACGGCCGCCACCTTCGACCTTTCGGTGTGGGAGTTCTGGTCGGCCGCCGTCTGCGGCGGTCGCCTCGTCATCGCCGCTCCCGACGCGCACCGCGATCCCCGCGCCCTCGACGAGCTGATGGCGCGGGAGGGGGTCACCACTCTGCACACCGTCCCCGCCATGCTCGACGCCCTGCTCATCGACGGACTGCCAGGCACCGTGCGGCGCGTGCTGGCCATCGGCGAGACCTTGAACTCCGCACTGGCACAACGCCTCCGCCGCCATCACCCGCAGGTGGAGTTGTTCAATCTGTACGGTCCCACCGAAGCGGCGGTATCGATCACGAGCCACCGCGTGGGGGCCGCCGACGAGTTGTCGGTTCCCATCGGCCGCCCGGAATGGAACAGCCGTGTCTACGTGTTGGACGCGCGCTTGCGGCCCGTTCCGGCCGGTGTCTCGGGCGAGCTCTATCTCGCGGGAGCCCAGCTGGCCCGCGGCTACTTCGCACGTCCCGACCTCACCGCGGAGCGCTTCGTGGCCAACCCGTTCACCCCGGGTGAGCGCATGTACCGCACCGGCGACCTGGCGGCGTGGAATGCCGAGGGGGAACTGGAATACCGCGGCCGCACCGACTTCCAGGTGAAGATCCGGGGCTTCCGCATCGAGCTCGGCGAGATCGAGGCGGCGCTGTCGGCGCTGCCCGAGGTGGCTCGGGCAGCGGTGCTTATGAAGTCGGACCCCCACACCGGCGAGCGACTGGTTGCCTACGTGGTTCCGGCGCAGCCGCGTACCCCGGGTACGGAACCCGCCCTGGACCTCCCCCGGGTCCGGTCGGCCCTGACGGCATCCCTGCCGTCCTATATGGTCCCGTCCGACTTCCTGGTCCTGGATGAACTACCGCACAATGTCAACGGAAAGCTCGACCGCGACGCGCTGCCGGAACCGACCTTCGCCCCTCGCGAATACCGTTCTCCGCGAACAGATCTGGAGCACCAGATTTGTGCTGCCTTCGCCACGGTCTTGCCTGCGGTGCGCATCGGCTTGGACGACAACTTCTTCGAACTCGGCGGCAACTCCCTGCTCGCCGTGCGCTTGGCCGCCGAGTTGAGCGACACAGTGGCCGAACGAATCCCGGTGTCCGTCCTGTTCACCGCCCCCACCCCGGGCGAACTGGCCACCCGCCTCGCCCACGGACACCCCGGCGCCCTCGACCCGGACGCGGCCTTCTCCGTGCTCCTGCCGCTGCGCCCGACCGGCACCGGTGCCCCGCTGTTCTGCATCCATCCCGCGGGTGGCATCGCCTGGTCTTTTGCCGGTCTGACCGCCCACCTCGACGCCGACCGACCCATCTACGGCCTGCAATCCCCGACCCTGGCCCCCGATACGTCCCTGCCCGATTCCATCGAGGAGTGGGCTGCGGAGTACGTCCGCGAGATTCGCGCCGTCCAGCCGGAAGGCCCCTACCACCTGCTCGGCTGGTCGCTGGGCGGTGTGCTGGCCCATGCCGTCGCGGTCCTGCTCCAGGACCAGGGCCAGTCCGTCGCCACCCTGGCCATGCTGGACAGCTCCCTGGCGGTCGCCGCCGATGAGCCGACCACCATTCCCGTCGCACAGGTTCTGGGCGGACTGCTCGCCGATCCGCACGAGCTGGATGACGCCGCACCCGCCGTCGTGGCCGAACACCTTGCCGCACTGGGCGAGCCGTTCTCTGCCCTCGGGGTAGACCGGATCGCGCGCATCATCGACGGCGGCGTGCGCTCGCTCGGCCTCATCGCCGAGCACCGTCCCCGGCGCTTCAAGGGCGATCTGCTGTATTTCGCTGCCGCCTTCGACGATCCGAGCGGCACCTCCGGCGTCTCGACCTGGTCCGACGCCATCGACGGCGTGGTGCACAACCACGCCGTGCAGGCCACTCACTGGCGCATGACCGCACCGGAGGCCCTCGCGCATATCGGCCGCGTGCTCAATGCGGTCCGCAGGCAAGCCGGGCCGCGCTAGCCGCCCACTCCGACGCCGCACGGCCGTGACCCGGCCGTGCGGCTGGCTCCCACGCGAAAACCCCCGCTGAGAAAGGCAATTCGATGAGCAATCCCTTCGACGACGCAGACGCGCAGTTCTATGTGCTGGTCAACGACGAGGCGCAGCATTCGCTGTGGCCGGTGTTCGCCGCCATTCCGGGCGGCTGGACCATCGCCCACGGTCCCGCCGAACGGCAGAACTGTCTGGATTTCGTCGAGTCGCATTGGACCGATATGCGTCCGCTCTCGTTGATTGAGGTCATGGCGGAGAACGAATAGACCTGTCGGAAAAGACTTTTCCGAACAGTTGAAAGAAAGGAATCACCCATGGACGGCGTAGACGTCAACGCCCTGATCGCCTCGCTGCTGGCGCTGCTGGGCAGCGGCTCCAGCCTCAACTACGACCCCAACGCTGCCTGAGCACGTTTCACGGCAGATCGATCCGAAAGGAACACCCATGGATACCGGTAGCGGCATCGCCACCCTGTTCCAGGCCCTGGCCCACGTCCTGACCTCTGGTTCGTCGACGTCCGTCACCCCCGGCACGCCGACTCCCACCCCGACCCCCACCACCTAGGAGGGGCCGATATGGACAGCGGCAGCGCAGTAGACAACTTCTTCAACACCCTGGCCCAGATGATCCTGACCGGATCCTCGGTCTCCTTCCCGCCCACCAGCGGCTCCGCGTAACCGCAACAGCCGCCGCGGGTCCACAACCACCCGCGGCGGCCCGCCCCCGCCGGAGCGCGGTGCGGCCGTGGCGATTCAGTGGGTTTCGCGGGGGAGGCTGTCGGTGTAGTCGGGGATGCCATGTCCGGTTCGCCAGGGACGCGCGACGCCCGAGGTCCACCACCGCCACCACAGCGACGGATGCACCAGCACCTTGCCCAGGACGGGCAGCGGGTCGAAGTAGTTGGTGCGCAGGACGGCTTTGCCGTCACGCAGAACGAAGCGGTCGATATTCGGCCATTCGAGCAGGGAGCGTCCCACTCGTGCCCGCAGGCGGAACTCGATGAACAGCACATCGGAATCGCCTCGCCAGCGGTCGATTCGCGCGTGCAGGTCGGGCAGCATCCGCCAGATGCCGCGGAACTCCGCCCGCGCGGCCTCGATACCGTGCATCGGCGCGGCCAGCGGCTGTAACAGCACCACGTCCGGATGCAGGATCTCCGCCATCCGCTCGGCGGACGGATCTCTCCAGAAATCCGTGAACTTCGCGACGAACTCTTCGTGTTCGGAACCGTGCACAGTCACCCCTTCTACGGAGTTGGACACACTGCCGATCGATCCAAGCGTGCCCGCTCCCGCCGCGCAACCATGCGCGCTCGCTCACCCGCGCAGTGCGATGGGTCCGCGGAGTTGCCGGGCCGCGGCGGCGCACATGGTGCCACCGCGCACGCGACGAGGTCGAGGGCGAAACGAGCTGTCGGCCAGGAGCGTCCGAGCTGTTCATCGAGTGTTCGGACGCGGTTGACCTCACCCTCGCTCAGGCGACCCGCACGACACGGCGGACGGGTTCGCTGCGGTACCGGGACAGGTCCCCGTCGATGTGCAGCAGCCGCCACAGCCGCTTGGTGACCGGGTTCATCAGCCCGAGTTCGGTTGCCAGCGAGCGCATGTCACCGAAGTAGTCGGACAGGATGCGTCGCGAGTGCGGCGCCTGCCAGAACGCCTCCTTGATGACGGAGCGGGGAATGTCGAACCTGCGGGCGAACTCCGGTGGCGGAGCCATGATCTCACCCGCCAGCCAGCGCATGGCCAGCGGGAAGGCGATGCCGCACACGTTGCGGTACACCAGGTTCATGGCCGGGATGTGTTCCTTCAGGAACTCGTTGGCGAAGGAGATGTGCCGCGCCTCCTCGGCGATGTGGATCTCCATGCATCGGACCACCGCGGGCGGCAGCTTGGCCCCGTTCCGGATGATGGCCTTCTGGTAGTGGTCGATGGGTTCCTCGCCGCCCAGGATCCCGATGAACAGAATCGCCCAGGCATAGCCGCCGGCGACACCGATGAAGGGTGACAGCGCCCGGAAGATGGGTCGCATGCCGGGCACGTCCTCGCCGATGCGATTCACCAGCTCCTGGAACATCTGGATGTGGTTGCACTCCTCGGTCATCTCGTGGAGGCAGTAACGGAACTCGGGGGATCCGTTGGGCAGCTTCATGATGTACTGCATCATTCCGCGGATCAGCACGCTCTCGAAGGCCGCGCCGACCTTGATGGAATTGCTGATCCGCCAGCGCCCGATCTCGATCTGCCGTTCCAGCGGCAGGTTCCGGTACCACTCGGTGGCCCCGAGCGGATCGACCTCCGGGGACAGCACCCAGCGGGGATCGTCGCGGTCGATGGCGAATTCCGGGGAGTCCCAGGCGATGTCGAGGTAGGGGTCGAAGTGCCGGTCCACCGATCCCTCCGACAGGGTGCGCAGCAGTTCGCCGTAGTCACGGACCTCGGGGGTGGTGCCCGGTGCGGTGGAAAGTGTCATCGTCGCCTCCTGGTTGCCGCGCGGCGTGCCCGCGGTTCGGGAGGCACGCCGACCACGCCGGTGTGGTGCAGCTCTCTCCAAGGTATGTGAGAACATGAGTTACATACAAGTCTCCGATCGCATCGGCTGTCCACTCAGCTCGTCAGCCGCGTCAGAATCCACCCCGCGGTCAGGGCGCTGGAGCGTATGGTCGAATGCCCCACCGCCGGCGCGTCCGGGAACCGGTCCTCGTAGAAGGCCATCGTCACGCCCGGTTCGTCGATGACCGTGCACACGGTGGCGGGCGTCGCCACCTCGTCGTTGCGGGTGGACAGCACCGAATACTCGACCCCAGGCTGCGCGATGGGGCCATCGAAGACGGCGTGGTAGACATCCGACAGCGGTGACAGCTGGAGCGCATTGCCCATGCTGGGGGCCAGCGCCGGAGCCAGGATGGGCAGGGCCCGCAGGATCTCCACCGGGGCGACCGGCAGATTGTCGATACCGAGCTGGCGCAGCGAGCCCCGGCCGTCGCAACCGCGCGCCTCGGGCGTGAGCAATACCGCGTGTGCCACCCGCGGCGCGCCCCCGAGGACCTTCAGGAAGTAGTTCGCGACCACGGTTCCCGCCGAGTGCGCGACGATGTCGACCCGCTCCGCCCCGGTGGTCTCCCGCACTTCGGTGATGAAGTCGGCCAGCTGCCGGGCACCGCTGGGAATATCACCGGCCCAGCGAGTTTCGTTCACCACACCGCCCTGGAACAGCAGCGTGCAGTAGCCCGCCGCATTCAACGCGTCGACGATCGTCGCCCACTGGTCGGCCGTCTCGTGCACCGTGCCGTCCCCGCCCGGCAGCACCACGACCGGATACGGGTGTTCGGCGCTCGGCGCGCAGTCGATGGCCGGTGTCACCGTCGTGCCCGGCGCGATGGCGGGCAGTCCGTCCCGGGACTCCGCAGCGGCCGGGGGCGACACCGCCGCCATCGTCCCGAGTGTTACCGCCGTCAGTCCAGTCATCAACTTGATTCTCATGTGCCGCACAGCCTTTCGCGTGACCTCAGGCGGCCTCGCTCGGTCGCTTGCCCGGAAATACCTACTCGCGCAGCACCTTACTGTCCGACGCCGAGCGAAGCTGTCGTCTGGCGCAAAGGTGCCGAATTCGCATAAACATTTGCTGGCTAATAATGGGCTAATAATTTATCTGGAAAGACACGCCCTGACCTGCGCGAAAGTTCCCCGGAAATGCGGTAGCGAATAGTTCTAGACATCGACACGAGGAGGGAAAGTCAATGGCTACGGACATTGCATCCGTCGAGCACCAGGGTTTCGCCATGCAGGCTATCGGCCGCAGGGGTGTGCGACCGGTCGTTCCCGTACCGATGCTGGACGATAACCCGATCGAACCCCAATCGATCGGTCTGTATTGGGACCGAGACGGCGATATCTGGCAGCGGGAGGATACGGGCTGGCGACTGATCCTCCAGAACGGAGTATCCGTCGATCCCATCTCGCTGTGGGGCTGGGAGGACGGCTGCGTCCGCGACTACGCGCCCTTCATTCCGGTGTCGTCCTTCGCGGCCGACGGTTAGTGGTGCCCACCGACCGTCGACGAGGTGGCCGGGCCGGATGACCCGGCCACCGCGCCGAACAGCGTCACCCGCATGAGGCGGACCACCCGGGCGGGCGGGCAGATCCGCGGATCGTCGCCGAACACCCGACCCAGATCCACCACCAGCCCGAAGGCGGCGTGCACCAGAATCCGCGCCTCGCTCTCGGACAGTTCCGGACGCACGGCCACCAGCAACCGCACCCATTCCGCCACGATGAGCCGCTGGATATTGCGCAGCACCGTCCGCTCCTCCGGCGATACGTGCCCGAACTCCGCGTAGTAGACGTAGGTCAGCTCACGTTCGGCGAACGAGCCACCGACATAGAGGTCGATGAGTTTCGTCAGGGCTTCGGCGGGGCTCGACGAGGAGGCCGTGGCCGGGCCGATCGCCCCCGACACCCGATCGGCCGCCCGGCGGAAGGCGGCGGCGAGCAGATCGCTCTTGGAGCGGTAGTACCGGTACACCGCCGAGGCCGCCGACAGATCCGCGGCCGAGGCGATGTCCTCCATGCTCACGTTCGGGTACCCGCGCTCGTGGAACAGCTCCACCGCCTTGCGCAGCAGCAGTTCATGTTTGAACGACTGCGGGATCTCCACCGCGCGCATCGGTTCGACAATGTCGGCGGGCGGCGGCAATTCGCAGTCGATCACCTGGTAGCAGGTCGAGAGCAGCAGTGCGGTAAGCGCTTTGGCGGGCATGGCGGCATGGTGATCACCGATGCTGGTGATGATGCTGAACAGTGCGGCGGCCCGCACCGCGCGGTCGTGGCCGTCCAGCTCCGGCCGCACCTCGCCGATCAGGCCGCGCACGATCGCCACCGCCTCGGCGAACTGCTCGTTCAGTGTCGCGCGGTCGGTGTCGTCGAGGTAACGGCCTTCCCACCGGGTCAGCGCCACGGTGGCGCGGTTGGCGATGGTGTCGGCGATGAGCGACTCCAGCACCTGGGTCAGCCGCTGGTGCGGCGTCCAGTCGGCGGCATCCTCGGGAAGGGTGACCGCGGTGACGGTCAGCTGCCCCAGGCGCAGCAGCTCCTCCCGGAACAGCGCGTACTTGCTCGGATAGTGCCGGTAGAGGGCGGCGGAGCTGATGCCGAGGCGGGCCGCGATGTCCTCCATGGAGACACCGTGATAGCCGAGCGAGCCGAAGGCGGCCGCCGAGGTGGCGGCGATCTGGGCGCGCCGGTTCTTGGGCCGTCGGCGGATCACCCGTTCGGGTGCGGCCGCGGAAGCGTCGTCGCGTTCGGCACGGGTCTTGCGACGCTCCTCTACGTTCATGTCGCCATGGTAGCGACCAGCGCCTTTGCCGCCGTGCAGGGTTGGTCGTCCGAATTGTGATCTCTTCGCCGCGAGCATTATTCGCCGCCCCGGCCGATCCGGCCCGTAGTCTGCATGGGCACGATCGCGAGGAACGGAGCCGCTATGCGCGGGGTGGAGGTGGAGCGCACAATTCCAGCGCCCATCACCGATGTGTTCGACTGGCTCACCGATGTCACGAACTTCCAACGGGTGCCCTGGATCAGACGGGTCACGCTGGTCCGGCCCGGTGACACCAATGGCAACGGGGTGGGCGCGGTGCGGCTGATAGTGACGCCGCTCATGCGGCTCACCGAGGAGATCGTCGAGTACACCCCGCCGACGCGGGTGCGCTACCGGGTGCTCTCGTCCGTGCCCCGGCTACGCACCCAGGACGGCAAGCTGGAGCTGTCCGAGCACGCCGAGGGCACGCTGGTGAACTGGTATTCCACCTTCGAGGTGGACAACCGGTGCCCGAAGCTGTCCACCCGCGCCTACCTGCCGCTGGTGCGCGGCGGCTTTCATCTCGTATTACGCACCGCCACAAAGGAATTGCGCGGGGAGTAGGGCTATTCGGCGGGTGCCAGCGTGCCCGCCAGGTGGTCGAAGGCCACCTGGCAGTGCAGCCGCACACCCGTGACCAGCGTGTCGTCGTCGGCGTAGAAGTGCGGATTGTGGTTCATGTACATGCCGCGACCGCCCGGTGTGGGGCGCGGGGTACCCGTCGCCGGGTCCAGGTCGACATCCTGCACGCCGAGGGTGACGTAGAGCCCGCCATAGGCGTTGACGAACTCCGAGACGTCGTCGTAGCCGAGGGTCGGCGGGATCGGCAACACGCGCTCCGCGCCCGCCACCCGCCGGAAGGTCGGCAGCGCCGGCTCCACCCATTCCCGGCGGTTGTCCACGGCGGGCACGTCCTGGAGGAATTCCACCGTCGATGAGCAGTTGTACGCCGCAGCGGTGTGGTCGGCGAGCGTGTCCAGCCGTTTCCGCACCTCCGCCATATCCGCCTCGACGGTGCAGCGGATGGTGCCCCACAGGGTGACGGTCTGGCCGATGATATTGAACCGTCCCACGTCCTCCACGTGCCCGATGGTCACGGTGATCGGGTCGAAAGCATTGACCTGTCGGTAGATCTGGCCGATGCCGGTGATGATCGCACCGGCGGCGGGCATGGGATCGATGCCCATCCACGGCGTGGACCCGTGCACCTGCTGCCCGGTGAGGGTGATCTTCACCAGACATGACGCACCGAACTGATTGCCGACCCGATATCCGATGTACCCCTTGGGCAGCGGCACCACGTGGAAGCCGAACGCCATGGTGGGCACCGGATTCGCGAAGACGCCTTCGGTCAGCATCTCGCGGGCGCCGCCCTTCTCCTCCGGTGGCGGCCCCTCCTCGGCGGGCTGGAAGACGAAAAGTACAGTGCCCGCCAGCTTTTCGCGAACTCCGGCGAGTACGGTGGCCGCGCCCATGAGCATGGCGGTATGGCAGTCGTGCCCGCAGGCGTGCGACACCGGAAACGGGCCGCCCGGATAGTCCTCGTCCACCATCCGCGAGGCGAACGGCATCCCGCACTGATCCGGCACCGGCAGCGCGTCGATATCGGCGCGCAGGGCGACCACCCGATCACCCGGCCGCCCGCCCCGCAGCACCCCCACCACGCCGTGCCCCGCGATACCGGTGCGCACCTCGTCGAGCCCCAGCGACCGCAGGTGATCGGCGATGAGCCGCGCGGTCTCACGCTCCCGATTGGACAGCTCCGGATGCTGATGCAGATGCTGCCGCCACCGCACCACCCGATCGGCCACCGCCGCCGCGGCGGCATCGAGTTCGGCGTAGATCCCGTCGGTCGTCATAACGCCTCCGCTCACATGGGTAACCAGATGATAGCTACAGTCGCGGTCGGAGCCGAGCAGTCGGTCGGTCATGCGGTGCCGCGTCGGCAGAGGGCGCGTGCGTTGCGCGGTGGCCCAGGTTGCACGCTGGCGCAGAAGAGCGCCGCGTCGATGGTGTGGGTGTGCCGCTTCGCGGTGTGCGGGTGTGGCGGTGTTCGCGATGTTCGCGGTGTGCGGGTGTGGCGGTGTTCGCGGTGTGCGGGTGTGCGGTGTTCGCGGTGTGCGGGTGTATGTGGTGTCGACTGCGCTGGAGTGCTCTATCGCGATGGTGCGCGGGAATGGTGCGTCGCCGATGGGAAATCGCTGGTGATGGCGGGGGTATCGCGTCGGTGCTCGGGAGGGACTTCCGGCGGCGTTCGGGCGCGGGTTCGGGCGCGGCCTATTCCAGCGCGGCCAGAGCCATGCGGCGCAGGATGGGGCGGGCGCGGGAGGCCATGGTGGCGGGGGCGCTGTGCGGGGTGGAGTTGATCAGGCCGAAGGTGGCGTGTGCCTGCACGCGGGCGGCGGGTTCGGGGAGGTCGGGGTGCAGCTCGCGCAGGACGGACACCCAGACCTCGACGTACTGGCGCTGGGTGCGGCGCACCTGGCGGCGCGCCGCTTCGGGCAGGTTCTCGAGGTCGCGGTCCTGGATGCGGATGAGCTCCGGATCGCCGAAGGCGAAGTCGAGGTGGAAGTCGACCAGGGCCGTGAGCGCCGCGCGGGGGGTGGGGGCATCGGCGACGACCGCGCGGCCGCCGTCGAGCAGGCGCTGGCTGATGCCGACCAGTAGCTCGACCAGCAGCGCCTCCTTGTTGGGGAAGTGGCGGTACACCGCGGGGCCGCTGATGCCCGCCGCCGCGCCGAGGTCGTCGAGCCGCATGCCCAGGAATCCGCGATCGGCGATCAGCCGGGCCCCGGCCTCCAGCAACTGCTGCCGCCGCTGGGCTTTGAGCTGCTCGCGACGGGTGAGCGTCACGGGTTCGGTGCTGCTCACCGCGCACTCCCTTCATCGGATCTGGACAACTCAGTTAGTGAAGATTATCTTATTTCTCAGTTATCGGCGATTAACTGATCGAACAGGATGACGTGATGACGGTGACCGAACGAGTCCGCACGGACAACCGGTCCGCGCACTTGGCGCTGGTCGAGGACCTGCGGGCGCGGCTGGCGGCCAATGCGCTGGGCGGATCGGAGAAGGCGCGGGAGCGGCACCTGGCCCGCGGCAAACTGCTGCCCCGGCAGCGGGTGGATCAGCTGCTGGATCCGGGCTCGCCGTTCCTGGAGCTCGCCCCGCTCGCCGCCACCGGCATGTACGACGACGAATGCCCGGGCGCGGGCGTGATCGCGGGCATCGGCCGGGTATCCGGCCGGGAATGCGTGGTGGTCGCCAATGACGCGACCGTGAAGGGCGGCACCTACTACCCGCTCTCGGTGAAGAAGCACCTGCGCGCCCAGGAGGTCGCCGCGCAGAACCATCTGCCCTGCGTCTACCTGGTCGACTCCGGCGGCGCGTTCCTCCCCAAACAGGACGAGGTCTTCCCGGACCGCGAGCACTTCGGCCGCATCTTCTTCAACCAGGCCACCATGAGCGCCAAGGGCATCGCCCAGATCTCCGCGGTCATGGGTTCCTGCACCGCGGGTGGCGCGTACGTGCCCGCCATGAGCGATGAGACCGTCATCGTCCGCGAGCAGGGCACCATCTTCCTGGGCGGTCCGCCGCTGGTGAAGGCGGCCACCGGTGAGGTGGTGACCGCGGAGGAACTCGGCGGCGGCGAACTGCACTCCAAGATCTCCGGCGTCACCGACCATCTCGCGGAATCCGATCAGGACGCGCTGCGCATCGTCCGCGAGATCGTGGCGACCCTCGGCCCCAAGCACGCCACCCCGTGGGAGGTCGCGCCCCCGGTGGATCCCATCGCACCGCAGGATGAGCTGTACGACGTCGTTCCGACGGATCTGCGCACCCCGTACGACGTCCGGGAGGTCATCACCCGCATCGTCGACGGCGGCGAATTCTCCGAATTCAAGGCCGAATACGGCAAGACCCTGGTCACCGGTTTCGCCCGCATCCACGGCCACCCGGTGGGCATCGTGGCCAACAACGGCGTGCTGTTCGCCGAATCCGCGCTCAAGGGGGCGCATTTCATCGAGCTGTGCGACAAGCGCACCATTCCGCTGGTGTTCCTGCAGAACATCACCGGATTCATGGTGGGCCGCGACTACGAGGCGGGCGGCATCGCCAAGCACGGCGCGAAGATGGTGACCGCCGTGGCCTGCGCCCGGGTGCCCAAACTGACCGTGGTGATCGGTGGTTCGTACGGCGCGGGCAACTACTCCATGTGCGGGCGGGCGTACTCGCCGCGCTTCCTGTGGATGTGGCCGAATGCGCGCATCTCCGTCATGGGCGGTGAGCAGGCCGCCTCGGTGCTGGCGACGGTGCGCGGCGATCAACTCGACGGCAATGGTCAGCCCTGGTCGGAGGAGGATCAGGAGGCGTTCAAGGCCCCGATCCGGGCGCAGTACGAACATCAGGGCCATCCCTACTATTCGTCCGCGCGGCTCTGGGACGACGGCGTCATCGCTCCCGCCGATACCAGAACCGTGCTCGGCCTCGCCCTTTCGGTGTGCGGGCAGGCCCCGATCGAACCCGTTTCCTACGGCGTCTTCCGGATGTGACCACCATGATGAACAAAGCCCACCCCGTCGCCTTCGACACCGTGCTGGTGGCCAACCGCGGCGAGATCGCGGTCCGCGTCATGCGCACGCTGCGGGCCATGGGAATTCGCTCGGTCGCGGTGTACAGCGACGCCGACGCCGACGCCCGCCACGTGCGCGAGGCGGATACGGCGGTGCGCCTCGGCCCGGCCCCCGCCCGCGAGTCGTATCTGGATATCGACCGGGTGGTGGACGCGGCCGTGCGCTCCGGCGCGCAGGCGGTCCATCCGGGATACGGCTTCCTGTCCGAGAATTCGGCCTTCGCGGCGGCGCTGGAGGCGGCCGGTATCGAGTTCCTCGGACCGCCCGCCCGCGCCATCGAGATCATGGGCGACAAGATCGCGGCCAAGACCGCGGTCTCCGCCTTCGGGGTGCCGGTGGTTCCCGGCATCGCGCGGCCCGGCCTCACCGATGCCGAATTGATCGAGGCGGCAACCGATATCGGCTATCCGGTGCTGGTGAAGCCCTCGGCGGGCGGCGGCGGCAAGGGTATGCGCCTGGTGACGGAGCCGGAGCAGCTGCCCGCCGCCCTGGTCTCCGCGCGCCGCGAGGCCGGTGCCGCCTTCGGCGACGACACCCTGTTCCTGGAGCGCTTCGTCACCCGCCCGCGCCATATCGAGGTGCAGATCCTCGCCGACCAGTACGGTCACATCCTGCATCTGGGTGAACGCGAGTGCAGCCTGCAGCGGCGGCATCAGAAGGTGATCGAGGAAGCGCCCTCACCGCTGCTGGACGCCGCCACCCGCGCCCGCATCGGCGCGGCGGCCTGTGCCACCGCGCGCAGCGTGGACTATGTCGGCGCGGGCACCGTGGAGTTCATCGTTTCCGCCGACAAGCCCGACGAGTTCTTCTTCATGGAGATGAACACCCGGCTCCAGGTCGAGCACCCGGTCACCGAAATGGTCACCGGCGTGGATCTGGTGGAGTGCCAGGTGCGCATCGCGGCCGGGCAGAAGCTGTTCGTGAACCAGGACGACATCAAGATGACCGGGCACGCCATCGAGGCCCGCGTCTACGCCGAGGATCCCGGCCGCGACTTCCTGCCCACCGGCGGTACCGTGCTGGCGCTCGCCGAACCGGAGGGCCAAGGCGTGCGCGTGGATTCGGGTCTGCGGGTCGGCACGGTGGTCGGCAGCGACTACGACCCCATGCTCTCGAAGGTCATCGCGCACGGCGGCGATCGCCGCGCCGCGCTGGCGAGACTCGATGCGGCCCTGGCGGATACGCAGGTACTGGGGGTGCGCACGAATATCGACTTCCTGCGCTTCCTGCTCGCCGACCCCGATGTGGTCGCGGGCGAGCTGGATACCGCGCTGCTGGACCGCCGGGCCGGTGACTTCGTGCCCGCACCCGTGGTGGACCACCAGTTCATCGCCGCCGCCAGCTATCTGTGGCTGCGCGGCTGGCCGAGCGCGGCCCGTGACCCGTGGGAGATCCCCTCCGGCTGGCGCATCGGCGGCACCGCCCCGACCGTGCTGCGGCTCAGCGGTGGCGATCGGACCGCGCACGTATCCTTCACGGGTACGCCCGAACGGGCCGAAGTTCGGCTGGAGAACGGCGAGAAGTACACGCTCACAGCCGAACTCGACGGACCCGCGAGGGACGGCGGACAGTGGCTCACCCTCGTCCTGGACGGGGTGCGCACCCGCCACCGGGTCGCCGAACGGCACGGCCACCTCTGGCTCGCCGACCGCACCGGCGTCGCGCAGTTGCGTGAGGTGGCCGAGGCCGACGTGCGCGGCGCGGTCGAACACGTCGGCGACGCCGAAATCCTCAGCCCCATGCCGGGTTCGGTCATCGCCGTGCCCGTCACCGCCGGTGCGGAGGTGACCGCCGGAACCACCGTCGTGGTGGTCGAGGCCATGAAGATGGAGCATTCGCTCACCGCCCCCATCGACGGCCGGGTCGAACTGCTGGTCGAGGCGGGCGATCAGGTGAAGGTAGATCAGCCGCTCGCGCGTGTGGTGCCCGCGGGCGAGTCAGTTTCGGAAGGACACAGCGCATGACCGACTTCCTCGCCACCGGATCGCTTCCGGACGAGTACCGCGAACTCGCGCTCACCGTGCGGGATTTCGCCAACCGGGTGGTCGCGCCGGTCGCGGCGAAACACGACGCCGAGCACAGCTTCCCGTACGAGGTGGTGGCCGGAATGGCCGAGATGGGCCTGTTCGGCCTGCCGTTCCCCGAGGAGTACGGCGGCATGGGCGGCGACTACTTCGCGCTGTGCCTGGCCCTCGAGGAACTCGGCAAGGTCGACCAGAGCGTGGCCATCACCCTGGAGGCCGGAGTCTCACTGGGTGCCATGCCCGTCTACCGCTTCGGCAACGACAAGCAGAAGCAGGAGTGGCTGCCGCAGCTCACCAGCGGTCGCGCCCTGGCCGCCTTCGGGCTCACCGAACCGGGTGCGGGCAGCGACGCGGGCGGCACCCGCACCACCGCCGTACTCGACGGCGACACCTGGGTGATCAACGGCTCCAAGCAGTTCATCACCAACTCCGGCACCGATATCACCCGGCTGGTCACGGTGACCGCGGTGACCGGCCAGGTGGAGGGCAAGAAGCGGATCTCCACCATTCTGGTGCCCACCGACACGCCGGGCTTCGTGGCCGAACCCGCGTACAACAAGGTCGGCTGGAACGCCTCCGACACCCATCCGCTCAGCTTCACCGATGTGCGGGTGCCCGCCGAGAACCTGCTCGGCGAGGAGGGCCGCGGTTACGCCAACTTCCTGCGCATTCTGGACGAGGGCCGGATCGCCATCGCGGCGCTGTCGGTCGGTGCGGCACAGGGCTGTGTGGACGAGAGCGTGCGCTACGCCAAGGAGCGCGAGGCGTTCGGCCAGCAGATCGGCCGGAATCAGGCCATTGCCTTCAAGATCGCGCGCATGGAGGCCCGCGCGCACGCCGCCCGCACCGCCTACTACGACGCCGCCGCGCTCATGCTCGCCGGAAAACCGTTCAAGAAACAGGCTTCGATCGCGAAACTCGTCGCCAGCGAGGCCGCCATGGACAATGCCCGCGACGCCACCCAGATTTTCGGCGGCTACGGGTTCATGAACGAATATGCTGTGGCGCGGCACTATCGCGACAGCAAGATCCTGGAAATCGGTGAGGGCACCACGGAGGTGCAGTTGATGCTGATCGGTCGAGAGTTGGGATTGTGAACGACGATGTCCGCCGCGTCGTGCAGCGCGGCCTGTGGTTCGACGAGTTCGAGACCGGTGTGGTGTACGAGCACCGGCCGGGCCGCACCATTACCGAGGCCGACAATGTGCTGTTCACGACGCTGACCATGAATACGCAGGCGCTGCATCTGGACGCGGCGTTCGCCGATGCGCTGCCGCCCTTCCATCAGCGTCTGGTGAATTCCATGTTCACCTTGTCCACACTGGTTGGTTTGTCTGTAGCGCAGTTGACGCAGGGCACGATTGTGGCCAACCTCGGCTTCTCCGATATCGCCTTTCCGAAACCGCTTTTCCACGGCGACACCCTGTACGCCGAAACCGTGGTCACCGACAAACGGGAATCCAAGAGCCGCCCCGGGGAGGGGATCGTGACCTTCGCGCATACCGGGCGGAATCAGCACGGCGATATCGTCGCCACCGCGGTCCGGAAGACACTGGTACGGAAGCAGGCACCGGCGTGAGCGGTCAGGCGCGGCGCAGGCAGCGGAGCGTCACCACGCGGCGCTCCGTTCAGGCCCGAAGGGATACAGCATGAGCAATCCGGGGACCGGCTGGGAGATGGCGGGACCGGCGTGGCTGTTCTGCCCCGCCGATCGACCCGAGCGGTACGCCAAAGCCGCCGCCGCGGCCGATGTGGTGATCATCGACCTGGAGGACGGGGTCGCCGAGGCCGACAAGGCCGCGGCCCGGGAGGCGCTCATCGCGACACCGCTCGACCCGGACCGCACCGTCGTCCGGGTCAACGCCGCGGGCACGGTCGAGCACATGCTCGATCTCGACGCCGTGGCCCGCACGGACTACCGACGTCTCATGCTGCCCAAATGCGAATCGGCGGAACAGATCACCACGCTCGCCGACTACGAGGTGATCGCGCTGGTGGAATCGCCGCTGGGGGCGTTGGCGGTGGGCCGGGCGGTCATGGCGCGCAACGCCATCGGCGTCATGTGGGGCGCGGAGGATCTGGTCGCGGGCCTGGGCGGCAATTCCAGCCGGCACGCCGACGGCAGCTACCGCGACGTGGCCCGGCATGTGCGCTCGCAGTCGCTGCTGGCGGCCAAGGCGTACGGCAAATTCGCGCTCGACTCGGTGTATCTCGATATTCCGGATCTCGACGGCCTCGCGGCGGAAGCGCTCGACGCGGTGGCCGTCGGTTTCGACGCCAAGGTCGCCATTCACCCGAGTCAGGTACCGGTGATCCGCCGCGCCTACGCGCCCACCGGCGCGGAGATCGACTGGGCGCGAAGGTTGCTCGCGGAGGTGCCGAATCACCGCGGAGTCTTCACCTTCGAGGGCAGGATGGTGGACGCACCCGTGCTCCGGCACGCCGAGCGCATCGTGCGCCGGGCACAGGGTGCCGACAGCGCGAACGTGGCGTCGTAGGAGGTAGTGGTGGAACCGCAGTGGGTGCCGAGCGAAGCGGATATCGCGTCGGCCAGAGTCACCGATTTCGCACGGTTCGTCGAACGTCGCACGGGGGTGTCCGTACCGGACTACCGGGCGCTGTGGCAGTGGTCGGTCGACGACCTGCCCGGATTCTGGAAGTCGCTGTGGGAGTACTTCGACCTCGGTGATGCGCCGGGCGAGGTGCTGGCCTCGACGGATATGCCCGGGGCGCAATGGTTTCCGGACGTCCGGCTCAATTACGTCGATCAGGTGCTGCGGCAGGCGCGCACCGACCGGCCCGCCATCCTCGCGGTGAGCGAGGATGCCGAGATCGTCGAGATCTCTTGGGCGGAACTGGTTTCCCGCACCATCGCCTTCGCGCACACCCTGCGCGAACTGGGTGTCGGGCCGGGCGATCGAGTCGTCGGCTACCTGCCGAACATCCCCGAGGCGGTCATCGCCTTCCTGGCCACCGCCAGTCTGGGTGCGGTGTGGAGCGCCTGCGGGCAGGACTATTCGGCTCGCGCCGCGCTGGATCGGCTGGGGCAGCTGGAGCCGGTCGTGCTGGTGACCGCCGACGGCTACCGCTACGGCGGCAAGGAACACGACAAGTGCGAGGAGATCGAGGGGCTGCGCGGCGGGCTGCCCTCACTGCGGTCGACGGTGCTGGTATCGCGCCTGGGCCGCTCGGTGCCCGGGGCACTGCCGTGGGACTCCATCGGGCTGGGACAGGCCGACGCCGACGCCAAGGGGCGTGAATTCGCCACGGAGTCGGTGGCTTTCGATCACCCCCTGTGGGTGCTCTACTCCTCGGGCACCACCGGCAAACCCAAAGGCATCGTCCACGGCCACGGCGGCGTCCTGCTCGAACACCTCAAAGCCATCGCCCTGCACACCGACCTCGGCCCCACCGACACCTTCTTCTGGTACACCAGCCCCTCCTGGATGATGTGGAACTTCCAAATCGCCGGACTCCTCGTCGGCGCCACCATCGTCTGCTACGACGGCAGCCCCACCCACCCCACCACCGACACCCTCTGGACACTCGCCGCCACCACCGCCACCACCGTCCTGGGCACCAGCCCCGGCTACGTCCTGGCCTGCGCCAAAGCCGACACCCACCCCGCCCGCGACCACGACCTGACCGCCCTGCGCAGCATCGGCATCACCGGCTCCGCCCTGCCCCCGTCCTCCTCCCTGTGGCTACGCGACCACATCGGCGACCTCCCCGTCGCCTCCATCAGCGGCGGCACCGACGTCGTCTCCGCCTTCCTCGGCGCCGTCCCCACCGTCCCCGTCTGGCCCGGCGAACTCTCGGTGCCCTACCTCGGCGCCGCCGTCGCCGCCTACGACGACCACGGCCACCCCGTGCACGGCGAGGTCGGCGAACTCGTCATCACCGCCCCCATGCCCTCGATGCCCGTCCGCTTCTGGAACGACCCCGACCACACCCGCTACCACCACGCCTACTTCGACACCTACCCCGGCATCTGGCGCCACGGCGACTGGATCACCATCACCGACCACGACAGCATCATCGTCCACGGCCGCTCCGACTCCACCCTCAACCGCAACGGCATCCGCATGGGCTCCGCCGACATCTACCAAGCCGTCGAAGCCCTCCCCGAAATCACCGAATCCCTCGTCCTGGGCATCGAACAACCCGACGGCGGCTACTGGATGCCCCTGTTCGTCGTCCTCACCGACGGCATCGAACTCGACGACGATCTGAAGCGCCGCATCAACACCGCTGTCCGCGAAGCGGTTTCGCCACGGCACGTACCCGACGAGATCATCGTCGCCCCCGCCGTCCCGCACACCCGCACCGGCAAGAAACTCGAAGTGCCGCTGAAGAAACTGCTCCAGGGAGCCGATGTGTCGCGCGTGGTCTCGCCCAACGCCATCGACGTCCCGGAACTGCTGGACTGGTACGCCGCGCAGCGGCCCGCCAAGTCCTGACTCAGCGCATCTTCGCGAAGAAGGCGCGGATGTCCGCGGTGTGCATCTCGGGCAGTTCCATGGCGACGAAGTGGTTGCCGGTATTGCCCTCGGGCCAATGGGCGATGAGGTTGTCCCGTTCGGCGAGTCGGCGCATGAGGGCCGAGCCGCCGCCGTAGACGCCCATGGGTACCAGCCGCTGGCCCTTCGGCCAAGCGAAACCGTCGTCACCGAGGCCGTTGTACATGGGCCAGCTGGAGGTGGCGGCGGTATTGGTGAACCAGTACAGGCTGATATTGGTGAGCAGGTGATCGCGTTCGACGGCGTCCTCGAGATGGTCGGCCAGTGGGGCGAATTCGGTGAACTTGTGCACCAGCCACGCCAGCAGGCCGACCGGGGAGTCCGTCCACGCGGCGGCGAATGTCTGCGGGGCGGCGTGCAACAGGACGTGGTGGTCCACACCCGTCATCCATTTCTGGATCATGTCCCACTCCGCGCGCTCCTCGGCATTCATGGCCGGCACATCCGCCTCGGTGGGCATGCCGACTCCGCCGTCGATGTGCACGCCGACCACGCGGTCCGGTGCGGCGATGGCCATCTCCTGCACCACGTACACGCCCAGGTCGCCGCCTTGGACGCCGTAGCGGTCGTAGCCGAGTCGGTCCATGAGCTCCACCCACATCTCGGCCACCCTGCGGGGTGACATGCCGAGTTCCCGGGGAGCCTCGGAGAAGGCGAAGCCGGGGACCGACGGGATCACCACATGGAACGCGTGCGCCGGATCGCCACCGTTCCGCTGCGGATCGGTCAGCATGCCAATGGATTTGGTGAACTCCACGAAGCTGTTCGGCCAGCCGTGGGTCAGGATGAGCGGCAGCGCGTCCGGTTCGGGCGAGCGCACGTGCAGGAAATGCACGTCCAGGCCGTCGATCTCGGTGATGAACTGCGGAAACTCGTTGAGTGCGGCTTCCTCTGCGCGCCAGTCGAATTCGGTGCGCCAGTACTCGGCCAGCTCCTGCAGGTAGGAGACCGGTACGCCCTTGTCCCAGTCCTGTCCCGGCAGCGACGGGGACCAGCGGGTGCGGGCGAGGCGGTCGTTCAGGTCGTCGATATCGGCCTGCGGGACGGCGATGCGGAAGGGGCGGATCTCGTTGGTCATTACCGGCTCCTGTGTCGTTCGTGCGATCTGAGCGACACGCTATGTGCCATCTAGGACTGATTCGTTCCTAGATGAACGGCACAATGGCAGACATGACGGACACACCGGCGCGACTGCTGCGGTTGCTCTCGCTGCTACAGACCCCGCGTGACTGGCCGGGGAGCGAACTGGCCGAACGGCTGGGCGTCACCGATCGCACGGTGCGCCGCGATATCGAGCGCCTGCGCGAACTCGGCTACCCGGTCGAGGCCACGCTGGGCGCGGCCGGGGGATACCGCCTGGTCGCGGGCGCTGCCCTGCCGCCGCTGCTGCTGGACGACGAGGAAGCCGTCGCCATCGCGGTCGGTCTGCGCGCTGCCGCGGGTGTGGCGGTCGCGGGGATCGAGGAGGCGTCCGTCCGCGCCCTGACCAAACTCGAACAGGTGCTCCCGGCCGCACTGCGCCGCCGCGTCCGCGTCCTGGCCACCGCGACCGCGACACCGGTGTCCGGCCGCACGCCGGTGGACCCGGACATCCTCACCACCCTGGCCGCCGCCATCACCAACCGGGAACGCGTCCGCTTCACCTACCACTCGGCCGCCGGGGCCGAATCCCGCCGTCACACCGAACCCGTCGGCCTCGTCTCCACCCGCCACCGCTGGTACCTGGTCTGCTTCGACCTCGACCGCGACGCCTGGCGCTCCTTCCGCGTCGACCGCATCACCCGCCCGCACCCCACTGCCGCCCGCTTCACACCCCGCCCGCTACCGGCGGACAGCCCCGCCGCCTACGTGGCGGGCGAGCGAACCGACTGGGGCACACCGACATTCCACGTCCGCGCCACCATCCACGCCCCCGCCCACCGCGTCACCGGCCGCCTCGGCGACCTCCCCGGCGACATCCTCCCCCTCGACGACCACACCTGCCGCCTAGACGCCCACCGCGACGACTCCCCGGAATGGCTCGCCCACCGCCTCCTCGACCTGGGCGTCGACTTCGACCTCCACGATCCCCCCGAACTCGCCACCGAACTCCACACCCTCCGCTCCCGCATCGACCGGGCCCTGCGGTCGTGACCTTCAGTCGTCGAACACCTCATCGAGGCTGCCGGCGGTTACCGCACGCGCGATCCAGGTGTTGAGCAACTCGGTGTCATCACACTCGTGGATCCGTGTGACAGCCGACTCCGGCAGCACCATCCCACGTTCGTGCAGGACAGTGAGCAATGCGCGGGCCTCTCCCTTTGCTTGGCCCCTTGCTTCTCCCTCGGAGAAGTAGCGCCGGGCGAACTCGCTCTTGTATTGGTAGGTGCCGGTAGTCATGAGAGTCTCCAGGAAGCTCCGGGCTGTCCGCGGCAGGATGGCCATCACCAGATCGACATACATTTTGCCATGGGGAACATCGAGCGCGCCCTCGACAAGTGCGGTCAGGACCGCGTCTCGCTCGGGACGGTTGCGATAGGCGATCGCCGAGAGGACGGCCAGTTCAGGGTTCGCGACCGTGGACCGGGCGTCGGTGACCGCCGGAACATTCGCCGGCCCGATAACCGTAGGTGTGAGCACGAAGGCGGGGGCCACGGTGATCGGGGTGCGGCAGCGGTGGGCGGTGTGTTCGTCAGGGCACAGCACCAGCAGGACTGTTGCGCACCGCAGCCGTGCTCGAAGCGTCGTCAGGTAGACCGGCCAACTCCAGGTCTTGTCGCCGTCCGGTCGCAGTTGCACCTCGACCACGACGGCGAGGACCGGGGTCGAGTCTTCGGTGAGCACGACGACGGTGTCGGCCCGGTACTCGGTCGGGCAGATGTCGGGGAAGTCCCCCGGCTCCAGGCGGGCGTTGTCGAACCTTGGTAGTTGCTGGTCTCCAGCGAGAGTGAGCAGTTCGACCGCCAGTTGAGGGCGCTGGCGGAACAGATCGATCACCACCTCGTGTAAGACGCTGGGCATGGACGCAGGCTAGCGTGTCGAACACGATACGGAGTGGGTTGTGAGGCAACGGCTTTCATCGGATTGGCAGACGGCTTTCGAAATGCCCTTTCCGTCGTATTCGGTGCGAGAATCGGAACCCCTGTGCGGTTCGGACCCGGTGCTGCGCGGCATATGGCATGCTGCCGTCCGATCCGAACAGGAAGAAGGTCGATGACTCCGCTGTCACGTAGGTCCGCTCTCGTATCCGCCGCTGCCGCTGTGGGAGCGGTGGCGTTCGGCACTCGAACCGCCGCTGCCCACGGCCACAATCCATATGTCTTCTTCGACATCACCATCGGTGAGCAGCCGGTGGGACGCCTTGTCATGGAACTGTTCGCGGATGTGGTGCCGCGGACCGCCGAGAATTTCCGGGCGCTGTGCACGGGGGAGAAGGGGACCAGTTCGAGCGGGGCGGTGCTGCACTACAAGGGCAGCGCGTTCCATCGGGTGATTCCCGGATTCATGGCGCAGGGCGGCGATTTCACCGCCGGAGACGGCACCGGCGGCGAGAGCATCTACGGCGGCAAGTTCGACGATGAGAACTTCAGCCGTACCCACACCGGTCCCGGCGTGCTCTCCATGGCCAACTCCGGCCCCGGCACCAACGGCTCCCAGTTCTTCATCACCTTCGCCGAAACCCCCTGGCTCGACGGCCGCCACGTAGTCTTCGGCCAGGTCACCGAGGGCCTCCCTCTCCTCGACGCGATAGCCCGCGCCGGCACCGACTCCGGCGCCACCACCGCCCCCATCCACATCGCCGACTGCGGCCAGCTCTAACTGGTCGATCGATCACGGGGAACTGGTGGCGGCATCGGCCGAGAGGGGTCCGCCACCAGTTCCCCCTCGCGCAGTTATCCACAGGGGGAGTGGCGCGGGGCGGGGGAGGGGTGGATGGTGTTGGGGTATGGGGGTGTTGGAGGGGCCGTTTCCGGGGGCTTGGGCGCGGGCGGCGGGCGTGGTGACGCGGTGGGAGTTGCGGCACGACTTCGTGCGCGTGTTTCCCGATGTGTACCTGCGGCGCGGGGTGGTGCTCGACGCGGCGGGAATCGCTCGGGCGGCGGCACATTGGGCCAAGGGCAGTGCGGTGGTCGTGGGGTGTTCGGCAGCCGCTCTGCACGGGACGCGATGGTTGGAGCCGACGCGACCCGCCGAGCTGGCGCGGCCGGAGCATGCCAAGCCGCCGCCGGGGATACACGTCACCAGGATGACGCTGGCGGCGCACGAGTGTTGTGACGTCGACGGCTTCCGCGTGACCACCCCCGCCCGCACTGCCTTCGATATCGGCCGCCGCCTGCCGCGGGAGCAGGCGCTGCCGATCGTCGACGCCCTCTGCGCGGCGACCGGATTGCAGCCGAGTGAGATCGCCACGACGGCGCGGTGCCATCCGGGAGCGCGGGGCGTGCGCCGACTGGCGGACCTCATCCCGCTGGTCGACGGCGGAGCGGAGTCGCCGCCCGAATCCCACACCCGGCTACTGCTCATCGACCACGGCCTTCCGGCTCCGACCACCCAACTCGTGGTCCGCGACCACTACGGCACCTTCGTGGCCCGCCTGGACATGGGCTGGAAACAGTGGCGCGTCGGCGTCGAATACGACGGTGTCCAACACTGGACCGACCCCGCCCAGCGCACCAAGGACATCGACCGCACAGCCATCCTGGAATCCCTGGGCTGGCGCATCGTCCGAGTCAACGCCACCCTCCTCCACCGCCGCCCCCACACCATCCTCGACCGCGTCCACGCCGCCCTCCGCACCCAAGGGTTTTCATGATCAGGGGGAACTGGTGGCGGCATCGGCCGAGAGGGGTCCGCCACCAGTTCCCCCTCGGTGTCAGGCCGCCAGGTGGGCGGGGCGGGTGGGGGTGAGGTGGCCGTCGAGCATGGTGTGGACGGTGGTCATGTGGTGTAGGTGGGTGGGGTCGTGGGTGACGAGGAGGGTGGCGGGGTGGTGAGTGTGGGCCACCTCGACGATGAGGTCGATGATGGCCGCGCCGCGTTCCTGGTCCAAGGCGCTGGTGGGTTCGTCGACTACCAGTAGTGCCGGGTCGTTCATGAGGGCGCGGGCGATGTTCACGCGCTGGCGCTGACCGCCGGAGAGTTGGGCGGGGCGCTTGTGGGCGTGGTCGGCGAGGCCGACGGCGGCGAGGAGGTCGCGGGCGCGGGTGCGGGTGGCGCGGCGGCGGGCGGGCGAGACCAGCAGGCGTTGGCCCAGATGGGTCATGGTTTCCAGCTGTTCCAGGGCGGTGAGCGCGGGAATGAGGTTGGGCTGCTGGAAGACGATGCCGATCTGTTCGCGTCGCAGGGCGGCGGCCGCGCGGCGGTTCAGCCGGGTGAGGTCGATCGCGCCGGATCCGGTGTCGAGTACGACGCGGCCGGAGTCCGGGCGGATGAGTGTGGACACCACGGCCAACAGGCTGGATTTGCCCGAGCCGGACGGGCCGGTGATGGCCGCGATCTCGCCGCCGCGCACGGACAGCGCGACCCGGTCCAGGGCGGTGACGCGGTCGGACCCGTCGGGGTAGGTGAGGGTCAGGTCGGTGACGGTGAGTGCGGTGGACATCGAGAACTCCTGTGCGGCAGCCATTGTCAGCGGGCTTGGTTGAGTGCGGTGAGCGGATCGGTGGTGACGAGGAAGCGCAGGGCGAAGGCCGCGCCGAGCAGGCCGAGGACGATCAGGGCCGCCGCGGGGAACAGCGTCGTGGACGCGCTGAGCACGAAAGGCAGTGCGTCGCCGAGGAACAGGCTCGCCAGCGCGGTGCCGCCGACCCCGAGCCCCACGCCGATGAGCAACACCACCAGCGCCTGCCCCAGCGCGTCGCGCACCAGCGAACCGGTGGTCGCGCCCAGGGCTTTCAGTGTCGCGATATCGGCGGTGCGCTGAATCGTCCACACCGTGAAGAACGCGCCGATCACCAGTGCGGAGATGGCGAAGAGCATGACCGTCATGAGGGTGAGCGAACCGTTCTCGGCCTCGTACGAACTCATCGCCGACAGCGAATCCGCGGTGGAGGTGGTGATGGTGTGCGCGGCGGCGTTGGCGGCCGCGAGGTCGGAGACCCCTGACACCGCGAGAATGGTGGCCGCACCGGATCCGGGACTCAGCGTCTGCCAGTCCGACAGCGTCATCCACACCACCGGCGTGTGCGCGTACCAGTCGTCACCGGTCACCCCACGAACGGTGAACGCGCCCGAACCCAGTTCGACCGTGTCCCCGGCGTGCGCGCGCAGCTCCTTGGCCGCCGAACTGCTGAGCACCACCTCACCCGAGGTGGTTGCCACTCGATTGCCGAACGGGGTGCCGCCGACCCCGAACAACGCCACCTGGGTCGGCGGGCCATCCGCGGCGGTGGCGCGCGTGCGGCTGATGCCGATCGGGTCCACCGTGCCGCCGGTGCGCTGCCACGCGTCCACCTGCTCGGCGGTCAGCGTCGAGGTGTCGAACGACGCCGCGCCGCCGGTATCGGCGAACACCACGGTATCGGTCCGCAGCGACTGTACGGCGGAGATGTTCTGGTGCGCCAGACCGGAGGTGAGGCCGCTGAGAAAACTCACGAGCAGGGCCACCATGGTGACCACCAGGGTGATGAGCAGGAAGCGGCCGCGAGCGGCGCGCAGATCTCGGAGCGCGACGAACATGCCTCCACTCTGTCGCCGATCCGTGCCCGGGCCATCGCCCCGCGGAACGAAACGCCGACCAGCGAACGGTGGGGCGGCGTTTCCAACTTTCGAAGGATGCCGCCCCGGTAGCCGGGCATAAGCTGTCTGACGTGCACCGTTCGCCCCTGACCCCCGTCTTCGCCGCCCTGCAGCTCGGCCTGCACGCCCTGGTGGTGACGTTGACGGTCTTCGTGGCGGCACGCAATCTGGTGTCGAACTCCCATCCCGTCGCCGTGGTGGTGATCGCGGGCGCGTTCCTCGGCGTCTATTTCGCGGGGGCGCTGTTCAAGAGCCGACCGACGGCGGCGCGGGTCTGGCTGCTGGTGCTCACGGTGCTCTGGCTCGGCCTGGTCATGCTCGCCCCGGACGCGGTGTACCTGGTCTTCGGCCTGTTCTTCCTCTACCTGCACCTGCTGCCGCGCTACTGGGGCCTATCGGCGGTGGTGGCGACAACGGCGCTGTCGGTGTTCGGTTTCGCCATGCACCGGGGTTGGTCGGTGGGTGCGGTGGTCGGGCCGGTCCTGGGCGCGGTGGTGGCGGTCGCCATCGGGCTGGGTTACTCCGCGCTGTATCGCGAGGCCGCCGAACGCCAGCGCCTCATCGACGAATTGCTCACCACCCGTGAGACTCTCGCCGAGCGCGAACGCACCGCCGGAAAGCTCGCCGAGCGTGAGCGCCTGGCCCAGGAGATCCACGACACGGTTGCCCAGGGCCTCAGCAGTATTCAACTGCTGCTGCACGCCGCCGAACGGGCCGCCCCCGATCACCCGGCGCTGCAACAGATTCGGCTGGCCCGCGAGACCGCCGCCGACAGTCTCGTCGAAACCCGCCAGCTCATCGCCGAACTCACGCCCGCCGCGCTGGAGGGGCAGTCGCTGACCCAGGCGCTGGAGCGGATCGCCCAGCGCGCGGCCACCCCGGGTCTGGAGACCGAGATGCTGGTCGAGGGCACTCCGCACGGACTGCCGATGTCCATGGAGGCCGCCCTGGTGCGCATCGCCCAGGGCGCGGTCTCGAATGTGGTGCGGCACGCCGAGGCCGAGCGCATGCGCATCACCCTGACCTACGCCGACGACGCCGTCCACCTGGATGTGGTGGACGACGGTGTCGGGATACCCGCGAGCGTGCTGGCCCACCCGCCGTCGGGCACCTTCGGTCTCACCGCCATGCGCAACCGGGTGGAGCAGCAGGGCGGCACCATGGACGTGGAATCCGAGCCCGGGCACACCGCCGTCACCATCTCCTTCCCCCTGGAGGATCAGCAATGATCAGGATCCTGCTGGCCGACGACCACGCCATCGTGCGGGCGGGTCTGCGCGCACTGCTGGATTCCGGTGCGGCGCGCGCCGATTACGACATCGAGGTGGTCGGCGAAGTGGCGACGGCGGACGAGGCGGTCGCCTTCTGCGCCACCACGCCGGTGGATCTGGTGCTGATGGATCTGCGGTTCGGCCCGGGCAAGTCGGGCGCCGACGCCACGGCGGCGGTGCGCGCCCTACCGAATCCGCCGAATGTGCTGGTGGTGACCAACTACGACACCGACGCCGATATTCTCGGCGCGATCGAGGCGGGGGCGGTCGGCTACATCCTGAAGGACACGCCGCCGTCCGAACTGCTGGCCGCCGTGCAGTCGGCCGCCGCGGGCGAGAGCGTGCTGTCGCCGTCGGTCGCCTCGAAACTCATGACCCGGGTCCGCAAACCCGATACCACGTTGAGCCCCAGAGAAATCGAAGTGCTGCGCCTGGTCGCCGACGGGCTGTCCAACCGCGATATCGGGCGGCAGCTGTTCCTCAGCGAGACCACCGTCAAATCCCATCTGGTGCACATCTACGCCAAGCTCGGGGTGAAGTCACGCACCTCGGCGGTGGCGCGGGCGCGTGAGCACGGCGCGATCTGATCACCGGGTGAACTGCTGAGTTCCGGTGACCCGCAACAGTTCCAGGGCCGTCGCCTCCGGTGTGCCCGGCGCGGCCGAGTACACGACCACGGTCTGATCCGAATCCGGTACCTCGAGGGCGTCGCAGTCGAGGGTCAGGCGGCCGAGTTCGGGATGCTGGATGGTTTTGGTGGACGCCCGGATCTGCCCCGAATGCGGCTCCCGCCACAGCTGCTCGAAACGAGCACTGCGGGACCGTAACTCGGCGATCAACCGGGCGAGGTCGGGGTCGTCGGGATAGCGGGCCTGCGCGCTGCGCAGACAACCGACGCACTGCGCCGCCGAGGCCGCCGCCGCACTCTCCGGTACCACTCGCACCCGCCCGGTGTCCGAGCCGAAAAAGCGCTGCCAGATGATATTCCGCTGTGACCCGGACCAGGTCGAGAAGTCGCCGAGCAGCGCGGCCGCCATCGAATTCCAGGCCAGCACATCGGATTTGGCCGACAGCACCAGGACGGGCAGATCACCGAGCCGTTCCAGCAGCCGCAGCACGCTGGGCTTGACCAGCATGGGCACCCGTCCGGCCTGCGGCGGCGCGGCACCGGCCAGCCGGAACAGCAGGTCGCGATCGTCGTCCCCGAGCCGCAGCGCCCGCGCCAGCGCGCCGAGCACCTGCGGTGACGGTTTCGGGCCGCGCCCCTGTTCCAGCCGCACCACATAGTCGACACTGAGCCCGGCCAGCTGCGCGACCTCCTCGCGCCGCAGTCCCGGCACCTGACGCCGCGGCCCCGCGGGCAGTCCGACGTCGGCGGGGCGGATCCGGGCGCGCGCACCACGCAACACCGCCGCCAATTCCGCTCTGTCCATGCGTCCATCGTGCCCGCATCCCCGCGAGCCGGGGTGGTACCGCCGGTCCCAGGGCGCAGCGGTCCTGGCGGGGCCGGAGTGGCGCCCCCAGGCTGGGACCATGACCGCTGCGACAACGGCCCTGGTGACCGGGGCGAACAAGGGATTGGGCCGAGAGACGGTGCGCCGCTTCGCGACCATGGGGTGGCGGGTGTTCCTCGCCGCCCGGGATGTCGGGCGCGGCACCGTCGCTGCCCGCGAGCTGGCGGTGGAGGGGCTGGAGGTGGAGTTCGTCGCCCTCGACGTCACCTCCGACGCGTCCGTGGGCGCGGCGGTCGATGTGGTGCGCGGGCGGGTGGGCCGACTCGATGTGCTGGTCAACAATGCCGCGATCGGCGGGCCCCGCGCCCACCCCGCCGAGACCTCCGTCGAGTCGCTGCGAGAGGTGTTCGAGACCAATGTCTTCGGTCCGGTCCGCGTGACCGGTGCCTTCCTGCCGCTGCTGCGCCTGGCCGAGAATCCACGCATCGTCATGGTGTCGAGCGGTATGGGGTCGGTCGCCGTGCTCACCGACCCGCGGTGGGATGGCGTGCTGCCACCGGCTCTCGGCTATCCGGCCACCAAATCGGCGCTGAACATGCTGACGGTCCAATACGCCCGCGGGCTGGACGGCATCCGGGTCAATGCCGTCGATCCCGGTTACACCGCCACCGACCTCAACGGGCACTCCGGGACGCAGACCGTCACCGAGGGGACCGATGCGATCGTGCGGCTCGCCCAGATCGGACCGGACGGCCCGACCGGTGGATTCTTCGATCGCCAGGGCGCGGTGCCGTGGTGAGGCGTCGGGTCGCGGGAATCGCGGGTGTCGTGGTGGTGCTGTCGCTCGTAGTGGTATGGCTGACAAGGGAGAACGATATGGCAGGCGAGGAGAACGTGCGGGTGACGGATCGGGTGCTGTCCATCGGGCTGCATCCGAGCGCGGTGGACTACAGCCGTTATCCGCAGATCACCGAGGCGGAGCTGACCGCGCGCATCGCGGCGGGTGAGGCGGCGCTGCGGGATGCCGGGTTCGACATCGTGTCGTGTCAGGTGTCCGCCGATCCGGACGAGGCCGAGGTCGCGGTGCGGCGCTGTGCCGGAGACGGTCCGTTCCGGGTGGCGATGATCGGCGCGGGCGTGCGCATGGCTCCGGAGCACACGCTGCTGTTCGAACGGCTGGTGAATGTCACCACCGCGGTCGCGCCGGGAATCCGCTTCTGTTTCAACACTTCTCCGGAGACCACCATCGACGCTCTGCGGCGCTGGGTGTCGTGAGGGCTTACGCCAGCGCCTGCGCGTCCGCGGCGGAGTAGTTCTCCCGCAGTGAGAAGGCTCGGGGCGACGGGCCGTTGGCGCGCAGCATGGTCAGGCGTTCGATGGCATCTTCGAGGGTCGGGATGTGCCCGGCCGGGATCCACCACAGCACGATCATGTCCTGGCGCGGGCGCTCGAACCAATCGCCGCGCCTGCGCAGGAATTCCAGGTGGCCGCTGCGATAGACATAGTCCCACAACGCTTCTCGGTTCTCCCAAACGGTCAGGTTGACGATCACGTCGGCGCCGACCGGTCGCATGGTGGTGGCGTCCTTGCCGGAATCGTCCACGAGCCGCCAGACGAAGCCGGGCGAACTCTCGGCCAGGGCGTTGATGGGTTCGAGATTCGAGGTGAAGTCCACCATGCGCGGGTCGTCGAGGGGGTGTTTGAGGATGGCCAGGTTGAGCTGGGCGAGGTGATGGCCGGTCATGCGCTCACCTCACCACGACGCTCGTTCTATGTCAATCCTCATTTGTTTTAGAAGCCTCGACGGCCACGCAGCACAGGCCGGGCCGCGGGTCGATGCGCGCCCGGACCCGGTCCGAACCCCCCAGCAGACCCTCGAGCAGGGCGAGATTCATTCCGCAGACCAGGGGCGGATATGCCTCCGCCAGGGCGTGAAAGGGGCAGTTGCGCATGCGCAGGACGCCGTCCTCGTCGAACGGTTCGTACCCCCGAGTGGCCAGGAGTTCGGCCGCGTCGACGAGATCGCACACCGGCTCGCGATCCCCGCGCAGCACCCCGCCCCGCCGGCGCGCGGCCGCCGCCAATGCGGCATCGAGCCGCGCCTCCTCGGCCACCTGCGCCAACAGGTCCGCGGCCGTGCGGTAGTCGCGCGGCGGCAGGGAGATCTGACGTTCCGCCGCCGCCCGCCGGTAGAGCTTCGCCGGTCGCCCCGCGCCCGGCCCGGACCGCCCGGACAGTCGCCGACTCTCCGTCTCCAGCAGCCCGGCCGCCACCATCTTGTCGAGATGGTGCGCGGCCAGGGGGCGCTGGATCCCGACCGCTGCCGCGGCCTCATTGCGACTCACCGGTTCACCGCGACCGGCCACGTACTCGTAGAGCCGCCGCCGCACGGGATCCTGTAGTACGCCGATGGCGCCGATATCCTCCACCGGGCCATTCTAAGAACAATCGGAATCTGCTATAGAGCGCGGAGGCGTGTCCCGGGTTCGGTTGGCGTGGATCGTCCGACGCCCTCCGTACCGTAGGCCCATGGCTTCCCTCTCCGATCCCGAAGTACGCGAGTTCCTCTCGGCGGGTACCCGCACCGGCAAGCTGGCCTTCACCGCCGCCGACGGACGTCCCGTGGTGACGCCGATCTGGTTCATCGTCGAGGGCGACGAACTGGTCTTCAACACCGGCAAGACCTCCGCCAAGGGCAAGGCCCTCGCCCGCGACAACCGCCTCGCGCTCTGCGTGGACCTGGAGGCACCGCCCTATGGATTCGTGCAGGTCCAAGGCGAGGCCACCACCTCCGAGGACCTCAGCGAACTCGTCCGCACCGCCACCGCCATCGGCGGCCGCTACATGGGCCCCGACCGCGCCGAGGAATTCGGCAAACGCAACGGCGTCCCCGGCGAACTGGTCGTCCGCCTCCGCCCCACGAAGGTCATCGCCGCCTTCGACGTGTCGGACTGACGCCGAGGGGGAACTGGTGGCGGACCGCTCTCGCCCGATGCCGCCACCGGTTCCCCCTCGCGACTCCATACACTCGCGGGGTGACGGTGCACTTTATTGGGGCGGGGCCGGGGGCGGCGGATTTGCTGACGGTTCGGGCCGTGCGGGTGCTGGCGGCGGCGCCGGTGGTGCTGTACGCGGGGACCTATCTGGATCCCGAGGTGCTGGGGCACTGTGCGCCGGGGGCCGAGCTGGTGGATACGCAGGGGCTGGATCTGGATCAGATCGTGGCGCACTGCGCCCGGGCCACCGGGGAGGGGAAGGATGTGGCTCGGTTGTGTTCGGGGGATCCGTCCTTGTATTCGGCGCTGGCCGAACAGACGCGGCGGCTCGACGCGCTGGGGATCCCCTGGGATGTGACGCCGGGGGTGCCCGCGTACGCGGCGGCGGCGGCGCTGCTGGGGACGGAGCTCACGGTGCCCGAGTTGGCGCAGTCGGTGGTGTTGACCCGGACGCGGGCGCGGTCGACGGTCATGCCGGAGTCGGAGGCGCTGGAGAACTTCGCACGGACCCGGGCCACCCTGGTGCTGCATCTGGCGATCACGCGGATTCGGTCGCTGGCGCGGGAGCTCGCACCCGAGTATGGGGAGGACTGTCCGGTGGCGGTGGTCTATCGGGCCAGTCAGCCGGAGCAGGTGATCCTGCGGGGGACTCTCGCCGATATCGCGGACCGGGTGGAGGCGGCCGAGCTGCGGCAGGCGGCGGTGATCCTGGTGGGCCGGGCGCTGGCCGAATCGGTCTCCTGCGCGCAGTCGCACCTCTATGATCCCGGTCGGGACCGGAGCCATATTTCATCCCATGAATGATGAAATGCGCTGATAGCTAAGGGCTATGACCCTTCTTGGTCCTGTGGCCACTCCGGACGGTAGATTGGTTCGGTGGTCAGCAGCAAGGTTCTGAAAACGGCCGTTTTCCGGCCCGCGAGTGTGGTCGTGCCCATGTAACGAGATCGCACGGCGGGATGGATAGCCCTTGTGAACATTTTTGTCTGATTGATATCGAAATGAACCCCGAACAGGACGCCGCTGGCACAGCCGTGCGTCCTGCGCGGGTGTCGGCGGGGAGCGCTGCTGTGGTGTTCCGGAAGCGAGGTTTGGGTTGGACCGGCTGGATTTCGGCGGCAACGGCGAAGCTAGCGGGGAAGTGACGCCCGGTTCGGGGGAGCTTTTTCCGC
The DNA here is from genome assembly GCF_007362295.1 of Nocardia otitidiscaviarum. NCBI lineage: Bacteria > Bacillati > Actinomycetota > Actinomycetes > Mycobacteriales > Nocardiaceae > Nocardia > Nocardia otitidiscaviarum. Next base: position 201,286 of record NZ_CP041695.1, read on the forward strand.
TGTCTCCGGCGCAGCTCGGTATCTGGTACGCCCAGCACCTGGACCCCCAGGTGCCGATCAACATCGCCCAGTACGTCGAGCTGCGCGGTGAACTGGATATTCCGCTGCTCGAGCAGGCCATGGTGGACGGATCGCTGGAGGTCGGCTCGGGCTTCCTGCGCATCGTCGAGCGCGACGGCGAGCCCATGCAGATGGTCGACCCGACGCTGGACCGCACCATCTACCAGATCGACCTGCGCGACGAGGCCGACCCGGAGGCTGCCGCCCAGGCGTGGATGCGCGCCGACTACAGCCACCCGCTGAACATCGTCGAGGACCGTCTCATCCGCACGGCCATGCTGCGGCTGGGTGACGATCATTACTTCTGGTACGCCCGCATCCATCACATCGCGCTCGACGGCCTCGGCGCCGTGACCTATATGACACGGGTCGCCGAGATCTACACCGCCTACGTGCGCGGCGAACAGCCGACGCCGTCCAAGGCCACCGATCTGCGCACCCTGGTCGAGCAGGAATTCGCCTACCGCGACTCCAAGCGCTTCACCAGCGACAAGGAGTACTGGGCCGAGCGGGTGGCCGGTCTGGAGGAGGGCTCCAGCCTCGCCGGTCGCTCCGCGCCGCCCGCCCCGCTCAACGGGGTCGCCAGCGCCGCCCTGTCCGACGACCAGAGCGGCCTGCTCGACGCCGCCGCGGCCCGCTACGACACCACGCCCGCGGGCCTGCTCATCGCCGGGTTCGCCACCTACCTGGCGCAGTGGACCGGCACCGAGGACGTCATCCTCAGCCTGCCGGTGACCGCCCGCACCACCGCGGCCATGCGCCGCTCCGGCGGCGCGACCTCCAATATCGTGCCGCTGCGCCTGCACGTCGGCCACGACACCACCGTCACCGACCTGCTCGGCCAGGTGACCGTGGCGGTCGCGGGCGCACTGCGCCATCAGCGCTACCGCCACGAGGACATTCGCCGCGACGCGGCGGGCGACGGTGTGGTGACCCGCGAGTTCTTCGGCCCGTGGGTCAACATCATGCTGTTCCACAACGAGGTCGTGCTCGGCGACGTGGTGGGCGAGTATAGCGTGCTGTCCACCGGTTCCATCGAGGATCTGGGCGTCAACTTCTACCAGTCGGTCAAGGGCACCCGGAACCACATCGACTTCGAGACCAACCCGAACCTCTACACCGAAGACGAAGCACGCGGCCATCATTCGCGCTTCCTGGAGTTCTTCGACCGCTTCCTGGCGGCCGATACCGAGCAGGCCGTGTGGAGCCTGCCGATCACCACCGCCGCCGAACGCACCAAGACGCTGGTGGAGTGGAACGAGGCGGGCCATGAGGTCCCCGATACCACGCTGCCCGCGCTGCTGGACGCGCAGATCCCGCTGACGCCGGACAATATCGCCCTGGATTTCGAGGGTGCGACCCTGACCTACGCCGAATTCGGCGCACGGGTCAACCGTCTCGCGCGCTTCCTCATCGCCGACGGCGTGGGTCCGGAATCGCTGGTGGCCCTGGGGATGCGGCGTTCGCTGGAGCTGGTCATCGGCATGCATGCCGTGCTGCGGGCCGGTGGCGCGTATGTGCCGATCGACCCGGATCATCCGGCCGATCGCACCGCCTACATCCTGGAGTCCGCGGCACCGGTCTGCGTATTGACCACCGCCCGTGACGATCTCGATCTCCCGGCGGCGGTCCGCCGGGTCGAACTCGACACCCTCGACACCTCGGCGTACTCCGCCGAGCCGGTCACCGACGCGGATCGTCGTGCGCCGCTGCGCAGCTCGAATACCGCCTACGTCATCTACACCTCGGGCTCCACCGGCCGCCCGAAGGGTGTGGCGGTGACCCACCACGCCATCGTCAACCAAGAGCTGTGGATGCTGCACGAGTATCCGATGACGGCCGACGATGTGTACCTGCAGAAGACGGCCACCACCTTCGACGTGTCGCTGTGGGGCTACTTCATGCCCCTGCTGGTCGGCGCGAAACTCGTGGTCGCGACGCCGGACGGGCACCGGGATCCGCTGTACGTGGCGGAGATGATCGAGCGGCACCGGGTCACCGTCACCGACTTCGTGCCGTCCATGCTGACGGTGTTCGTGGCGCACGCCTCCGCGGCGCAGTGCGCCTCGTTGAAGTACGTCTTCGTCATCGGTGAGGCGCTGCCGCCGGAGACCGGCGCGAGCTTCCGGCGGATCACGGACGCGGGCCTGCACAACCTGTACGGCCCCACCGAGGCCGCCGTCTCGGTCACCTACTGGGAGAACACCGCCGCCGACACCGTCACGGTGCCGATCGGTGTGCCCGAGTGGAATGTCGAAGTCTACGTGCTGGATTCGCGGCTGCGACCGGCCGCCATCGGTGCCGCGGGTGAGCTGTACCTCGCGGGCCGCCAGCTGGCGCGCGGCTACAAGGGCCGTCCGGACCTGACCTCGGACCGGTTCGTGGCCAACCCGTTCTCGAGTGCCGGCGAGCGGATGTACCGCACCGGTGACCTGGTGCGCTGGAACATCGCCGCGAGCGGCGAATCGGATGCTGTCGGTGTGCTGGAGTACATCGGCCGCACCGACTTCCAGGTGAAGTTCCGCGGTCAGCGCATCGAGCTCGGCGAGATCGAGACCGATCTGCTCGCCCACCCGTCGGTCTCGCAGGCCGTGGTGCTGGTCATGGACACCGCCACCGGTCAGCAGCTGGTCGCCTACGTGGTGCCGGGGCCGGGCCAGTCCGTGGAACCGGCGGAGCTGACCCGTTTCGTGGCCGAGAAGCTGCCCAGCTACATGGTTCCGGCGTCGATCATGGTGCTGGACGCCTTCCCGCTCAACACCTCCGGCAAGCTGGACCGCAAGGCGCTGCCGGAGCCGGTGTTCAGCGCCGACGCCGCCGGATTCCGAGCGCCGCGCACCGCGGCCGAGGAGATCGTGGCGGGCATCTTCGCCGATGTGCTCGGCCACGGCCGTGTCGGCGTGGACGACAACTTCTTCGATCTGGGCGGCAACTCGCTCGTCGCCACGCAGGTCGTGTCGCGCATCTCGGCCGCCTTCGGGGCACGCCTGGGCGTGCGCGCGCTGTTCGAGACCCCGACTGTCGCCGGAATCGCCGCGCGGGTGGAAACCACCGCGCCGGACGAGGTTTCGCGGCCGCCGCTGGTCGCCCAGCCGCGCCCGGAGCGGGTGCCGCTGTCGCTGGCCCAGCAGCGCATGTGGTTCCTCAACCAGTTCGATCCCACCGTGCCCACCTACAACCTGCCGTTCGTGGTGCGGTTGCAGGGCGAGGTCGACATCGACGCGCTCCAGTTGGCGCTGACCGACGTGGTGGCGCGGCAGGAGTCGCTGCGCACCCTGTTCCCCGAATCCGGGGACGGCGGCTACCAGCTGGTGCTGCCCATGTCGGAGGTGGATCTCGGCATCGAGGTCCACGATATCGACGAGGCCGAACTGCCCCGGGCGCTGGCGGATTTCGCCTCCGTCGGTTTCGACGTCTCGCGCGAGCTGCCCATTCGGGTGCGGGTGTTCCGCGTCGCCTCCGCGGCCGAGGGCACCGATCTGGCCGTCGCCTTCGTGGTGCACCACATTGCCGCGGACGGTTTCTCCTTCGGACCGCTCTCGCGCGATATGACCGCCGCCTACCTGGCCCGCACGGCCGGGGAACAGCCCGCGTGGACGCCGCTTCCGGTGCAGTATCAGGACTTCAGCATCTGGCAGCGCGAGCTGCTGGGTTCGGAATCCGATCCGGAGTCCATGGCCGCCAAGCAGATCGCCTACTGGCGTGACGCCCTGGCGGGCCTGCCCGATCAGCTGGATCTGCCCGCCGATCGGGCCCGCCCGGTGGTGCAGTCCTTCCGGGGCAGCCGGGTCACCTTCGACATCGATCCCGAACTGCACGCCGCGCTGACGAATCTGGCTCGCACCCAGGGTGTCTCGCTGTTCATGGTGATGCACGGCGCCTTGGCCGTGTTGCTGGCGCGACTGTCGGGTACCACCGATATCGCTATCGGCACCCCGGTGGCCGGTCGCGGTGAGCAGGCGCTCGACGACCTCATCGGCATGTTCGTCAACACGCTGGTGCTGCGCTCGGAGGTCGACGGCGCGCAGAGCTTCACCGACTTCCTGTCCCGCACCCGGGAAACCGATCTCGCGGCCTTCGCCAATACCGATGTGCCGTTCGAGCGCCTGGTGGAGGTGCTCAACCCGACCCGTTCGCAGGCGCGGCATCCGCTGTTCCAGGTCATGCTGTCGTTCCAGGAGATGTCGCACGGCACCATGGAGCTGCCGAGCCTGACCGTCTCCGCGGACGAGCTCGAGGTCGATATCGCCAAGTTCGACCTGCAGTGGACCATGACCGAGCAGCGCGGGCTGCGCGGTGAGCCCGCCGGCCTGTCGGTGGTGCTCTCCTACGCCACCGATCTGTTCGACGCCGCGACCGTGGCCGCCTTCGGCCGCCGGTACCTGCGCGTGCTCGAAACCGCCGTCGCCGCACCGGACATCGTGGTGCGCGATATCGACGTGCTGGAGGCCGACGAGCGCGCCACCGTGTTGCGCGCCTGGAACGACACCGCGCACGCGGTGCCGGACGCGGTCACCGTGGTGGATCTGTTCGAGCGCCAGGTGCGGCAGCGGCCGCACGCCACCGCGCTCATCTTCGATCCGGGTGAGCGCAGCGGCGGCCTGTTCGGTCCCGCCGCCGAGCTGAGCTACGCGGAGTTCTCCGCACGGGTGAACCGCCTGGCACGCAAGCTCATCGCCGTCGGCGTCGGTCCGGAATCGCTGGTGGCGGTGGGGATTCGCCGCTCGGTCGACATGCTCGTCGCCATCTACGCCACGCACGCGGCGGGCGGCGGCTATGTGCCGATCGATCCGGACCACCCGGCCGAGCGCACCGAGTACGTGCTGGCCAGCTCGCGGCCGGTGGTGCTGCTGACCACCACCGACGACGACGTGGACGGCCGGGACTGCCAGGTGCTGCGCCTGGACACCCTCGACCTCGGCGAGTTCGACGACGCTCCGATCACCGACGCGGAACGGCATGCGCCGCTGCGCAGTTCGAATACCGCCTACGTGCTCTACACCTCGGGTTCGACCGGCCGCCCCAAGGGCGTGGCCGTCTCGCACGCCTCGGTGCTGAACCAGATCGCCTGGATCACCGCCGAATACGGCATGGACGACACCGATGTGATCCTGCAGAAGACGCCGGTCACCTTCGACGTGTCGGTGTGGGAGCTGTTCGGCTCCATGGCCGTCGGCGCGCAGTTGGTCATCGCCGCGCCGGACGGGCATCGCGACCCCATGTACCTGTCCGAGGTCATCGGCCGCCACCGCGTCACCATGACCTCGTTCGTGCCGTCCATGCTGAGCGTGTTCGCCGGTAGCGCGTCGGCGGCCGAATGCCTGTCGCTGCGCGCGGTGCTGGTCGCCGGCGAGGCGCTGCCGCCCGCCACCGTCACCGCCTTCCGGCGCTTCTCCACCGCGGCCGTGCACAACCTGTACGGCCCCACCGAGTTCACCGTCCACGCCACCTACGCACCCATCACCGCGCCGACCCCGACCTCGGTGCCGATCGGGCGTCCGGTGTGGAACGCCCAGGCGTACGTGCTCGACGAGGGCCTGCGGCCGGTGCCGGTCGGGGTGCCCGGTGAACTCTACCTGGGTGGCGCGCAGGTGGCGCGCGGCTACTTCGGCCGACCCGAGCTGAGCGCGGAACGCTTCGTGGCCAACCCCTTCGGGGAGCCGGGTTCGCGCCTGTACCGCACCGGCGACCTGGTGCGCTGGAATCAGAACGAGCCGGGCGTCATCGACTACATCGGCCGCACCGACTTCCAGGTGAAGTTCCGCGGCCAGCGCATCGAACTCGGCGAGATCGAGACCGCGCTGCTCGACCACCCGTCGGTCAATCAGGCCGTGGTGCTGGTCATCGACACCGTCGCCGGTGATCAACTGGTCGCCTACGTGGTGGCCGGGGGTCCGATCGACCTCGACGGCGTCAAGGCGGCGCTGCACCGCACCCTGCCCGCGTACATGGTGCCGGGCGCGTTCGTGGTGCTGGATGCCTTCCCGCTCAACGCCTCCGGCAAGCTGGACCGCCGGGCGCTGCCCGCCCCGGTGTTCGAGGTGCGCGAATTCCGCGCTCCGACAACGCCGATCGAGGAGATCGTCGCGCAGATCTTCGGCGAGGTCCTCGGCATCGCTCGTGTCGGCGTGGATGACGACTTCTTCGAACTCGGCGGCAACTCGCTCATCGCCACCCAGGTCGCCTCGCGCCTGGGCATCGCGCTCGACACCCGGGTGCCGGTGCGCATGCTGTTCGAGGCCAGCACCGTCGCCGCCCTCGCGGCGCGGGTGGAATCGCACGCCGGTGACGGTGCGCGCAAGGCCCTGGTGGCACGGGAGCGGCCCGCCGACATCCCGCTGTCGCTGGCCCAGCAGCGCATGTGGTTCCTCAACCGCTTCGACACCGCGTCGGCGGTCAACAACATCCCGGTCGCCATCCGGCTCTCCGGTGAACTCGACGTGGCCGCCCTGCAGGTCGCCGTCATCGACGTCATCGACCGCCACGAATCGCTGCGCACGGTCTTCCCGGAGACCGGCAACGGTCCGGTGCAGCGGGTGCTGGACGCGGCGCAGATCGTGCCCGACCTGACCCCGGTGCCGGTCACCGAGGGCAATCTGGTCGAGCACCTCATCGAGCTGGCGTCCATGGCCTTCGACGTCACCAGCGAAGTGCCGCTGCACGCCCGGCTTTTCGAGATCAGCGAATCCGAGTACGTGCTCGGCATGGTGGTGCACCACATCTCCGCCGACGGCTGGTCCATGGGACCGCTGGCCCGCGACGTCATGGTCGCCTACGCGGCCCGCACCTCATGGGAGGCACCGGCCTGGGCGGAACTGCCGGTGCAGTACGCCGACTACGCGCTGTGGCAGCGCGAGGTGCTGGGTTCCGAGGACGATCCGGAATCGCTGATCTCCAAGCAGATTCAGTACTGGACCCGGGCGCTCGCCGATCTGCCGGACGAACTGGTGCTGCCCGCCGATCGGCAGCGGCCCGCCGTGGCCAGCTACCGCGGCGGCACCTACCCGTTCGTCATCTCGGCCGAAACCCAGCAGCGGCTGGTGGATCTGGGCCGCAGGCACAATGCCTCGCTGTTCATGGTCATGCACAGTGCCCTGGCGGTGCTGCTCGCGCGCTTGTCCGGCACCACCGATATCGCTATCGGCACCCCGGTTGCCGGGCGTGGTGAGGCCGCACTCGACGACCTGATCGGCATGTTCGTCAACACCCTCGTGCTGCGGACCGAGGTGAATGGTGAGGCGAGCTTCGTCGACCTGCTCGCGGCTGCCCGGGATACCGACCTGCACGCCTTCGCGCACGCCGATGTGCCGTTCGAGCGTCTGGTCGAGGTACTCAACCCGGCCCGCTCGCAGGCGCGGCACCCGCTGTTCCAGGTCATGCTGACCTTCCAGAACACCCGGCAGACCAGCCTGGAACTGCCCGGCTTGCGGGTCAACGGCATCGACTACGATCCCGGTCTGGCCAAATTCGACCTACAGCTGACCCTCCAGGAAGCACAGGACGAGCACGGCGAGAACATCGGTCTTTCGGCCGAATTCTCCTATGCCGTAGATCTTTTCGACGAGCCCACGGTCGCGTCCTTCGCGCGGTGGCTGCACACCGTCCTGGACGCGGTCGCGGCCGATCCGAATCTGCCGGTCGGCGACATCGACCTGCTCGACGACGAGGAGAAGCGGCGCTCGCTGGTCGAGTGGAACGACACCGGTTTCGACCTCACCGAGGTTCTGCCCGCGCTGCCGGAAGGCGCGGCGCCCAGCCTTGTTTCGCTGTTCGAGGCGCAGGCCCTGACCAGCCCGGACGCGCCCGCGGTCACGTTCGAGGGGACCACTCTGTCCTACTCCGAGCTCGCCGGCGCGGTGCACAAGCTGGCTCGGAAGCTGATCGCTCTCGGCGTTGGCGCCGAATCCTTGGTCGCGCTGGCCATTCGCCGATCGACCGACCTTGTCGTCGCCATCTACGCGGTGCTGGAGGCTGGTGGCGCGTACGTGCCGCTGGACCCGGACCAGCCCGCTGAGCGGGTCGACTACGTGCTCGATATCGCCCGCCCGGCGGCACTGCTGACCACCAGCCGCGACGACTTCGTGACCGGCCGCAATGTGCCGGTACTGGAGATCGACACGCTCGACCTGGAGCCGTATTCCGCTGACCCGGTCACCGATAGCGATCGCGGGCATACGATTTCGCCCCTACAGACTGCCTACGTGATCTTCACCTCCGGTTCGACCGGTCGTCCCAAGGGCGTAGCGGTCGAGCACGGTGCGATCGTGAATCGCCTGCTGTGGGGGCAGCACCTGTACCCGATCGGTCCGAGGGACTCGCTGTTGCAGAAGACTCCGGTCACTTTCGATGTGTCGGTCCCGGAGTTCTTCTGGCCCTTGCAAACCGGCGCGCGTATGGTCCTCGCCAAGCCCGACGGCCACCGCGATCCGATGTATCTCGCGCAGATCATCGCCGATGAGGGCATCACCTCGGTGCATTTCGTGCCCTCCATGCTGTCGATCTTCCTGACCGCGCTCGAATCGGCCGCTGTCGAATCGGCACCGGCATCCGACGCCGCCGAGACGTCCGGTGCAGCGAATCCGCCCGGAGCGCAGCGGAGGGCAATCGGACTTCGGCAGGTGTTCGCCTCCGGCGAGGCGCTGCCCGCCGTGACCGCGCAGAAGCTGCGTGAACTCACCGGTGCGCGCATGCACAACCTGTACGGTCCGACCGAAACCACGGTCGAGGTGACCTATCACGAGGTCGTCGACTCCGACGCCGTGTCACTGCCCATCGGCCGCCCGGTCTGGAACAGCCGGCTCTATGTGCTCGACGCACGTCTGCACCCGGTCGCGCCCGGTGTCGCGGGTGAGCTCTATCTGGCGGGGGATCAGCTGGCGCGCGGCTATCTCGGCCGCCCCGACCTGTCCGCCGACCGTTTCGTGGCCGACCCCTTCGGCGCACCGGGCAGCCGTATGTACCGCTCCGGCGACCTGGTGAGGTGGACGGCGACAGGCGAGGTGGAGTATCTGGGCCGCACCGACTTCCAGGTGAAGTTGCGTGGCCAGCGCATCGAGCTCGGTGAGATCGAGGCGGCGCTGATGGAACAGCCGGGTGTGGCGCAGTCCGTGGTGGTTGTCCGCTCGGATCCCCATGCCGGTAGTCAGCTGGTCGGTTACGTGGTGCGCGAATCCGAGGCCGCCGTCGATGCTGATGTGATCAAGTCCGCACTGGCGCAGTCACTTCCGGTCTATATGGTGCCCGCCGCGCTGGTGGTGCTGGACGAGTTCCCGATCAACGCCTCCGGCAAGCTGGACCGCAAGGCGTTGCCCTCACCCGTCTTCGAGGCCAGGCGTTTCCGTGCGCCTTCGACGCCCATCGAGGAGATCATCGCCCAGATCTTCGCCGATCTGCTCGGCATCCCACGGGTGGGCGCGGACGACGACTTCTTCGAGATGGGCGGCAACTCGCTGGTCGCCACGCAGGTGACGGCCCGCCTGAGCTCGGCCTTGAAGACGGAGATCGGTGTGCGCGCGCTCTTCGAGGCGCCGACCGTCGCGGCGCTGGCCGCGCGAGTGGAGTCGCACGCCGGAAGTGGTGTGCGCCAGGCCCTCACGGCCCGCACCCGCCCCGAACACCCGCCGCTGTCGCTGGCACAGCAGCGCATGTGGTTCCTCAACCGCTTCGACACCGAGTCGGCCGCCAACAATATTCCGGCCGCCGTCCGGCTGACGGGCGCGGTCGATCTGGACGCGCTGCGCAGCGCGGTCGCCGATGTGGTGGCACGGCACGAATCGCTGCGGACGGTGTATCCGTCGGCCGACGGCATCGCCTACCAGCAGGTGCTGCCCGCCGCCCGCGCCATCCCGGTGGTGGACGTGGTGGAGGTCGCCGAGACCGAACTGTTCGGCGCCATCGGTGCATTCGTGACCCAGGGCTTCGACGTCACCGCTGAACCCCCGCTGCGACTGCGCGTCTACCGCCTGTCCGCCGATGACCACGTGCTGGTGCTCGTCGCCCATCACATCGCCGCCGACGGCTTCTCGATGAATCCGCTGGTGCGCGATCTCATCACGGCGTACGTCGCGCGCAGTGACGGCGAGGCCCCGGGCTGGGCCGAATTGCCGGTCCAGTACGCCGATTACGCGCTGTGGCAGCGCGAAACCCTCGGCTCCGAGGACGACCCGCGCTCACTCATCACCGAGCAGCTCGACTACTGGCGCGACACCCTGGCCGGACTGCCGGACGAACTGCGGCTGTCCACCGCGGCGCGGCCCGCCGTCGCCTCCTATCGGGCCGGGACGTACCGCTTCCAGCTCCCGGGTGAGCTGGTGACCGCGCTCAACCGGGTCGCCCAGACCCACGGCACCACGCTGTTCATGGTGGTGCACAGCGCCTTCGCCGCCCTGCTGTCGCGCCTGAGCGGCAGTGACGATGTGGCCGTCGGCATTCCGGTGGCCGGTCGTGGTGAACAGGCCCTCGACGACCTGGTCGGGATGTTCGTCAACACCCTGGTGCTGCGCTCGCAGGTCGATACCGGGGAGAGCTTCGCCGAGCTGCTGACGCGGGTCCGCGAGCGCGACCTGCAAGCCTTCGCGCACGCCGATGTGCCGTTCGAGCGCCTGGTCGAGGTGCTCAACCCGGCCCGCTCGCAGGCGCGGCATCCGCTGTTCCAGGTCATGCTGTCGTTCCAGAACCTCGGCCGCACGGCCCTGGAACTGCCGGGCCTCACCGTGGCACAGCTGGATATCGACCAGCAGACCGCCAAGTTCGACCTCCAGCTCACGCTGAGCGAGGTCGCCGCCGATGCCGACGTGGCGGCCATGGACGCCGAACTCGTCTACGCCACCGATCTTTTCGACGGCGCGTACGCCGACACCTTCGCCGAGCGTTTCGTGCGGGTGCTGTCGGCCGTGGCCGCCGATCCGACCGTGCGCGTGGGTGATCTGGAACTGCTCAGCGCCGCCGAGCGCACCCGGGTGCTCGACTCCTGGAATGCCACCGGCTTCGACCTGGCCGCCGCCCTGCCGGAGGTCGCCGCAGGCGCCGCCGCCACCCTGGTCTCTCTGTTCGAGGCCCAGGTCGAGCGCACCCCCGACACAACCGCGGTCTCGTACGAGGGGACAACCCTGTCGTACGCCGAGTTCGCCGCACGGGCACGCAAACTCGCCCGCTTCCTCATCGCCGAGGGCGTCGGACCGCAATCCCACGTGGCCCTGGGCATGCGCCGCTCCCTGGACCTGGTGGTCGGCATGTACGCCGTCACCCTGGCCGGTGGCGCGTACGTCCCGCTGGACCCGGACCACCCCGCCGAGCGCACCGAGTACATCCTCGACACCGCCGATCCGGTGTGCGTGCTCACCACCTCCGACACCGACCCGCACACCACCTCCGACGGCGACTCTCCGTCGGTTCGCGGCGCGTCCCGGTTCTGGACTGACGGAGCGGGGGAGCGAAGCGGAGGAGCGGAGGAGGGAAGAACCGGGACCTCCAGCGCCGCGAACCCGCCCGGAGCGAAGCGGAGGGCAATTAGATACAGCATCGACGAACTGGATTTGTCCGACTTCGCCGACACCCCGGTGACGGATGCCGATCGCCGCGCTCCGCTGCGGCCCGGCAATACCGCCTACGTCATCTTCACGTCCGGTTCGACCGGCCGCCCCAAGGGCGTCGCCGTCTCGCACGCCGCCATCGTCAACCGCCTGGTGTGGATGCACGCCCAGTACGGGCTGGCCGCGTACGACGTGGTGTTGCAGAAGACCCCGTCCACCTTCGACGTGTCGGTGTGGGAGTTCTTCTGGCCGCTGCAGGTCGGCGCGCGCCTGGTGGTCGCCAAGCCGGACGGACACCGGGATCCGGTCTATCTCGCGGAACTCATTGCCCGCGAAGGCGTCACGGTCACCCACTTCGTGCCGTCCATGCTCGCGGTGTTCGTGGCGGAACCCGCCGCGGCCCGCGCCACCAGCCTGAGCCAGGTGTTCGCCTCCGGTGAGGCGCTGCCCGGCCCGACCGCGCAGCAGTTGCGCGCCCTGACCGGTGCGCGCCTGCACAATCTGTACGGCCCCACCGAGGCCGCGGTCGACGTGACCTATCACGAGGTCACCGATGCCGACGTGCACACCGTGCCGATCGGCGCGCCGGTGTTCAACACCCAGGTGTATGTGCTGGATTCGCGGTTGCGGCCGGTTCCGGTGGGTGTCGCGGGTGAGTTGTATCTGGCGGGTGATCAGCTGGCCACCGCGTATGTGGCGCGGCCGGATCTGACCTCGGATCGGTTCGTGGCCAATCCGTTCGGTGACGGCGCTCGTATGTACCGCACCGGTGACCTGGTCACCTGGACCGCCGACGGTGAGCTGGAGTACCTGGGCCGTACCGACTTCCAGGTGAAGTTGCGCGGTCTGCGCATCGAACTGGGCGAGATCGAATCCGCGCTCACCGCGCTGGACGCCATCGCGCAGGCGGTGGTCGTGGTGCGCCACGACGAGCGCACCGGCGACCAGTTGGTGGCCTACCTGGTCGCGAACGGTGACATCGAACTGGAGGCCGTGAAAGCCGAGCTGTCCCAACAGCTTCCGGCCTACATGGTGCCCGCCGCCTTCATGGTGCTGGACGCCTTCCCGCTCAATGCCTCCGGCAAGCTGGACCGCAAGGCGCTGCCCGCCCCCACCTTCGCCGCCAAGGTCTACCGCGCCCCGGCCACCCCGGTGCAGCAGACCGTGGCGGGCACCATCGCCGAGGTGCTCGGCGTGGAACGCGTCGGCCTGGACGACGACTTCTTCGAACTGGGCGGCAACTCGCTCATCGCCACCCAGGTGGCGGCCCGGCTGTCGGCCGCTCTGGACGCCGACATCCCGGTGCGGACCCTGTTCGAGGCGTCCACCGTGGCGGCGCTGGCCGCGCACCTGGAATCGCGCGTCGGCACCGGCGCGCGACTGCCGCTGACACCGCAGGAGCGGCCCGCCCCGGTGACCCTGGACACCGGTGAGTCGGCGCGGCTGGTGCCGCTGTCGCCCGCGCAGCAGCGCATGTGGTTCCTCAACCGCTTCGACAACCGCACCGCCGTCAACAACATCCCGGTGGCGCTGCGACTCACCGGTGAGGTCGACGCCACCGCCCTGGCCGCCGCCATCGGCGACGTGCTGGTCCGCCACGAGGCGCTGCGCACCGTCTACCCCGAGGTGGAGGGCAACGGCTATCAGCGCGTCCTCTCCCCGGGAGAGGTCTCCTTCGATCTCGACGCCGAGGAGATCGAGGCGGACGATCTGATCGCCCGCGTCACCGCGGCGGCCGGTGTGCACTTCGATGTCACGCGCGAACTGCCGTTCCGGGCGACCCTGCTCACCCTCGGCCCGCGCGAACACGTGCTTGTGCTGGTGCTGCACCACATCAGCGGTGACGGCTTCTCGCTGCGCCCGCTGCTGCGCGACGTGGTCGCCGCCTACCTGGACCGCAGCCGCGGCGAGGCCCCGAACTGGGCTCCGCTGCCGGTGCAGTACGCCGACTATGCGCTGTGGCAGCGCACCGTGCTCGGATCCGAGGAGGACCCGGATTCGGCCGCGGCGCGTCAGCTCGGCTACTGGACCGAACAGCTACGCGACCTGCCGGACCAGATCGAACTGCCCGCCGACCGGCCGCGCCCCGAGGTGGCCGGCAATGCCGGTGGGACGCACGACTTCTCGATCGACGCCGAGGTGCACCGGGCGCTGGCAGCCGTGGCCCGCGACCATGACGTGACCCTGTTCATGGTCGTGCACGCCGCCTTGGCCGCGTGGGCGTCGCGCCTGTCGCGCGCCACCGATATCGCCATCGGCACGCCGATCGCCGGACGCGGTGACCGCGCCCTGGACGATCTGGTCGGCATGTTCGTCAACACCCTGGTGCTGCGCACCCCGGTGCGCTCCGACGCGGCCTTCGCCGATCTGCTCGCCGAGGTGCGCCGCACCGACCTGGCCGCCTTCGCGCACGCCGACGTGCCGTTCGAACGTCTCGTCGATGTGCTCAGCCCGCAGCGTTCGCAGTCGCACCACCCGCTCTTCCAGGTGGCGCTGACCTTCGAGGCCGCCTCCGCCAAGGACGCGGGTTCGGTCTCGCTGCCGGGTCTGGACGTCGATGTCGTCGAATTCGACCCGGGCACGGCGAAATTCGATGTGCAGCTGACCGTGGGCGAGCGCGCCGACGGTTCGCTCGGCCTGTCCTGGAACTACGCCACCGAACTGTTCGACCCCGAAACCGTGGCCGCCTTCGCCGACCGGCTGGTGCGCATCCTGCGCGCGGTGGCCGAGGACCCGGCCGCCGTCATCGGCGATATCGACCTGCTCGGCGAGACCGAACGCCACGATGTGGCCGAGCACTGGGTCTCCGCGGGAACCGACGGTGGCAGTGGACTGTTCGCCGATCCGACCGCCACGCTGTCGGGTCTGTTCGACGCCGCGGTGGCCGCCCATCCCAGGCGGGTGGCGGTGCGCTTCGGCGACGACGAGCTGACCTACTCGGAACTGGACCGGCGCGCCAATGTGCTGGCCCGCCGCCTCATCGCGGAGGGGGCCGGACCGGAATCCCTGGTCGCGGTGATCCTGCCGCGCTCGCTGGACCTGGTGGTCGCGCTGCTCGCGGTGATCAAGACCGGTGCGGGCTATGTACCGGTCGACCCGACCGCACCGGCCGATCGCATCGCGTTCCTGCTCCAGGATTCGGCTCCGACCAGCGTCGTGGTCGATTCCACCGTGCAGGTGGAACTGCCCGCCACGCTGCCGACCGTGGTGCTCGACGGGTACACCGTCGAGGCGGGCGATATCGAGGATGCCGACGACGCGCCGGTGACCGACGCCGAACGGCTCAGCCCGCTGCGGCCCGAGCACGTCGCGTACGTCATCTACACCTCCGGCTCCACCGGCCGCCCCAAGGGCGTGGCCGTGTCGCACGCCAACGTGGTGCGGTTGTTCGCCAACACCGATCGCGAATTCGGTTTCGGCGCAGCGGATGTGTGGACGCTGTTCCACTCCTACGCCTTCGACTTCTCGGTGTGGGAGCTGTGGGGGCCGCTGCTCTACGGCGGCAAACTGGTCGTGGTCGACTACTACACTTCGCGCTCGCCCGAGCAGTTCCTGGAAATGCTGCGCCGCGAACGGGTCACGGTGCTCAACCAGACGCCGTCGGCCTTCTACCAGCTGGCCGAGGCCGATCGCATCGCGTCGGTGGCCAGCCGGGAATCCGGTACCGCCGTCGCGCCGCTGGCGCT
Organism: Nocardia otitidiscaviarum; assembly: GCF_007362295.1. Lineage (NCBI taxonomy): Bacteria > Bacillati > Actinomycetota > Actinomycetes > Mycobacteriales > Nocardiaceae > Nocardia > Nocardia otitidiscaviarum. Next base: position 216,563 of record NZ_CP041695.1, read on the forward strand.
GCGGTATGTGGTGTTCGGCGGTGAGGCCCTCGAGCTGCGCCGCCTCGGTGACTGGATCGCCCGCCACGGTGACAGCGCGCCGGTGCTGGTGAACATGTACGGCATCACCGAGACCACGGTGCACGTCTCGCACCGCGCGCTCGACGCCGCCACCATCGCGGCCGCCACCGGCAGCATCGTGGGTCGCGCCATCGCGGGCCTGCGGGTGTACGTGCTCGACGACCGTCTGCATCCGGTTCCGGTCGGTGTCGCGGGCGAAATGTACGTGGCCGGGCCGCAATTGGCGCGCGGCTATCTGGGCCGCCCGGACCTGTCCGCTGCCCGGTTCGTGGCCAGCCCGTTCGGTGTGCCCGGTGAGCGGCTGTACCGCTCCGGTGACGTCGCCCGTTGGAACCGCTTCGGCGAACTCGAATACCTCGGGCGCGCCGACGATCAGGTCAAGGTGCGCGGCTTCCGCATCGAACTCGGTGAGATCGAGGCCGCCGTACTCGCGCAGCCCGGTATCGCGCAGGCCGCGGTCATCGTCCGCGAGGATCAGCCCGGCGATCAGCGCATCGTCGCCTACGTGGTGGGCGAGGAGGGCGCCGCGCCCGACCTCGACACCGTGCGTGCGGGTGCGGGCGAGCGGCTGCCGTCCTACATGGTGCCGTCGGCGCTGGTGGTGCTCGATCGAATTCCGTTGACCGTCAACGGCAAACTGGATCGCCGCGCGCTGCCCGCCCCGGCGGTGCAGGCCCGGGCCTTCCGCGCGCCGGAGACCCCGGTGCAGGAGACCGTCGCCGCCGTCTTCGCCGATGTCCTCGATCTGCCGCGCGTCGGCCTGGACGACGACTTCTTCGATCTGGGCGGCAACTCGCTCATCGCCACCCGCGTGGTCTCGCGCATCGGGTCCGCTCTCGACACCTCCGTCGCGGTGCGCACCCTGTTCGAGGCGTCCACCGTGGAGGCCCTGGCGGCCCGCATCGAATCGCATGCCGACGGCGTCTCGCGCGCCAAGCTGGTCGCCCGCCAGCGCGGTGCGACCGAACTGGTGCCGCTGTCGTTCGCGCAGCAGCGCATGTGGTTCCTCAACCAGTACGACACCGGTTCGGCGGCCTACAACCTGCCGCTGGCCATCCGCCTGACGGGTGAACTCGACACCGCCGCACTGGAACTCGCCGTCGCGGATGTGGTGCGCCGCCACGAGTCGCTGCGCACCCGCTACCCCGAGCACGGCGGCACCCCCATGCAGGTGGTGGTCCCCGCCGACGAGGTCCGTCTGGACCTGAATCCGGTCGAGGTCGCCGCCGACGAGCTGACCACCCGCGTCACCGAGTTCGCCACCGCCGGATTCAATGTGGCCGAACAGGTTCCGCTGCGTGCCCGGCTGTACCGGGTCGAGGACGCCGACGAGCACGTGCTCGTGGTGGTGGTGCACCATATCGCCGGTGACGGCTTCTCCATGGGGCCGCTGACCCGCGATGTGATGACCGCCTACACCGCGCGCACCCAGGGCGCGGTGCCCGGCTGGTCCCCGCTGCCGGTGCAGTACGCGGACTTCGCCATCTGGCAGCGCGAGGTGCTCGGCTCCGAGGAGGACGCCGGCTCGCTGCTCGCCCGCCAGGTCGGCTACTGGCAGCGCACCCTGGACGGCATTCCGGACGAGCTGACCCTGCCCGCGGATCGCCCGCGCCCGGCCGTGGCCTCCCATCGCGGCGCGACGCTGCATCGGACGCTGTCGCCGGAACTCGTCGCTGCGCTGGAAGACGTTGCCCGCCAGCGGGGTTCGTCGCTGTTCATGGTGATGCACAGCGCCTTGAGCGTGCTGCTGTCGCGCCTGTCCGGTACCGACGACATCGCCATCGGCACCCCGGTCGCGGGTCGTGGTGAGCAGGCGCTCGACGACCTGGTCGGCATGTTCGTCAACACCCTGGTGCTGCGTACCGCCATCGATCCGGCCGAGCACTTCACCGATCTGCTGGAGCGGGTGCGCCGCACCGACCTGGACGCCTTCGGCAATGCCGACGTGCCGTTCGAACGGCTGGTGGAACTGCTCGCGCCCGAGCGGTCGCAGGCGCGCAACCCGCTGTTCCAGGTGGTGCTGGCCTTCCAGAACCTGGACCGCACCAGCCTGGAGCTGCCCGGCCTGACCGTCTCCGCGCTGGATCTCGAGGAGAACGTCGCCCGCTTCGATCTCCAGTTCACCCTGTCCGAGCACGGAACCGACGGCATGGCGCTGGCCCTGACCTACGCCATCGACCTGTTCGACGCCGGCACCGCCGCCGCCTTCGCGCAGCGCTGGGAGCGGGTGCTGACCGCCATCGCCGGTGATCCCGAGATCACCGTGGGCGGCATCGACATCCTCGACGCCACCGAACGCGCCGACCTGATCGCCCGCACCGGTGCGCCCGCCGAGCCCGCGCGCACCCTGCCGGAGCTCATGGCCGACGCCGTCGCGCGCAATCCGCAGGGCATCGCGGTCGTCTACCCCGGCCGCGCCGGTGCGGACCGCGTCGAGCTCACCTACGCCGAACTCGACGCGCGCTCGAATCGCCTGGCGCGCCTGCTCATCGAGCGCGGCATCGGCACCGAGGATCTGGTCGCCGTGGCCGTGCCGCGTTCGGCCGACTCCTATCTGGCCGAATGGGCGGTGTCCAAGACCGGTGCCGCCTTCGTGCCGGTGGACCCGACCTACCCGGCCGACCGCATCGCCCACATGGTCACCGACTCGGGTTCCCCGGTCGGTCTGACCGTGGCTTCGGTGCGCGACGGACTGCCGGAATCGGCGCAGTGGCTGGTGCTCGACGAACTCGAGCTGGACGGCTACGACAGCGCGCCGGTCACCGCGGCCGAGCGGGTGCGCCCGCTGCGGCCGGAGCATCCGGCGTATGTCATCTACACCTCCGGCTCCACCGGTCTGCCCAAGGGCGTCGTGGTCACCCACGCCGGTATGGCCAACTTCAGTGCCGAGCAGATCGAGCGCTACCACCTCGACACCGATTCGCGGGCACTGCATTTCGCGTCGCCGTCCTTCGACGCGTCCATGCTGGAGTTCCTGCTCGCGGTCGGTCCGGCGGGCACCCTCGTGGTGGTGCCGCCGGGTGTCTACGGCGGTGAGGAGCTCTCCGAGCTGATCCGCGCCGAGGGTGCGACGCACGCCTTCATCACCCCGGCGGCCATCGCCACCTTCGATCCCACCGGGCTCGACAGCCTGCGCATGCTGTGCGCCGGTGGTGAGGCGGTACCGCCGGAACTGGTGGCCAAGTGGGCGATTCCGTTGGCGGACGGCAGTATTCGTGCCTTCCACAATGGCTACGGTCCCACCGAGACCACCATCATGACCAATATCAGCGGCCCCATGACGCCGGGGGAGACCGTCACCATCGGCGGCCCCATCCGGGGTATGCAGTCGCTGATCCTCGACGACCGGTTGCGGCCGGTGCCCGAGGGGGTCGCGGGTGAGCTGTACCTGTCGGGCATTCAGCTGGCGCGCGGCTACCACGCGCGGCCGGGCCTGACCGCGGATCGCTTCGTCGCGAATCCGTATGTGCCGGGGGCGCGGATGTACCGCACCGGTGACGTGGTGCGCTGGAATCGCGGTGAGGTCGAGTATGTGGGCCGCTCCGACTTCCAGGTGAAGGTGCGCGGCTTCCGCATCGAACTCGGTGAGATCGACGCCGCGCTGGCATCGCACGACACCGTGGACTTCGCCGTCACCATCGGCCACCGCAATGCCGCCGGTGCGGTGTCGCTGGTGTCGTACGTGGTCGCGGCGCAGGGGCATGTCATCGACGTGCCGACCCTTACCGCGCACGTGGAACAGCGCCTGCCCGCCTACATGGTGCCGTCGTCGATCATGACCATGGACCGGGTGCCGCTGACCCCGGTCGGCAAGCTGGACCGCAAGGCGCTGCCGGAGCCGGTGTTCACCACCGAGGCCGCCTTCCGTGCGCCGCGTAATCCGGTGGAACACACCATCTCCGAGGTCTTCGCCGAGGTGCTGGGTCTGGATCGGGTCGGTATCGACGACTCGTTCTTCGCCCTGGGCGGTGACTCCATCGTCTCCATTCAGCTGGTGTCGCGGGCCAAGGCGCGCGGCGTGGTGTTCAGTCCGCGCGACGTGTTCGAACAGCGCACCGTGGCCGGACTGGCCGCGGTGGCCGAAACCGCCGCGGCGCTGGGTGATACCGCGCCGAAGCTGGAAGAGCTGCCCGGCGGCGGAGTGGGCGAGCTGCCGCTCACGCCGGTCGTGCGGTTCATGGCGGAGCGGCGCGGCTCATTCGGCCGCTTCAACCAGACCATGGCCCTGGAACTGCCGGTCGGCATCGACCGCGCCGGTATCGCGGCCACCGTCGCGGCCGTCATCGACCGCCACGACATGTTGCGGGCGCGCCTGTACCGCAACGAGTCCGGAGAATGGACGGTCCGGACCGCCGCGCCGGGCACCGTGGATGTGGACGCGCTCATCGACCACACCGTGTTCGACGCCGCGCTCGATGACGCCGCGCTGTTCGACACCGCGTCGGCCGCCCTGGACGCCACCCTGGACCGGCTCGATCCGGCCGCGGGCGTGGTGATCCGGTTCGTATGGCTGGAACCGTCCCCGGCGTCCGAGGGTGAGCCGACCCGTGCCGGTCGCCTGATCGTCGCCGCCCACCACCTGGTGGTCGACGGCGTCACCTGGCGCATCCTGGTGCCCGACTTCGTCACCGCCTGGGGACAGCTGTCCTCCGGCCAGACGCCGGAACTCGCCGCACCCGCCACCAGCATGCGCACCTGGGCGCACGCGCTGGAGCGGGAGGCCCGCAGCGAGGAGCGGATCGCCGAGCTGGAGTACTGGCGCGGCGTGGTCGACGGCCCCGATCCGCTGCTCACCGCCCGGCCCATGGATCCGGCCGTGGACGTCACCGAGGTCGTGCGCAAGCACCACGTCGAGGTGTCCGGCGAGGTCACCCGGTCGCTGCTCACCACGGTGCCCGCGCTGTTCCACGGCGGTGTCAACGACGGTCTGCTGACCGCGCTGGCGCTGGCCGTCGCCAAGTGGCGCGCGGACCGGGGCATCACGCCCGCCGGTACCGCGGGGGAGAGTGCGGGGGAGAAGTCTGCCCTGATTCGTCTGGAAGGCCACGGCCGTGAGGAAGAGGTCGTGCCGGGTGCCGACCTGTCCCGCACCGCGGGCTGGTTCACCGCCATCTTCCCGGTGCGCTTCGACCTGTCCGAGATCGATGTCGATGCCGCCCTCGCCGGTGGCCCGGCCATGGGCCGCGCCATCAAGGCCGTCAAGGAGCAGCTGCTCGCGGTGCCCGACAAGGGCCTCGGCTACGGCCTGCTGCGCTATCTGAACCCGGCGACGGCCGGACAGCTGCCCGCCGAACTGCCGGGCCAGGTCAGCTTCAACTACCTGGGCCGGGTCAACGAGGGCGATGTGCCCGAATCGCTGCGCGGCTTCGGCTGGATTCCGGCCCCGGAACTGGGCGATCTCGGTGGCGCGTACGACGCCGACATGCCCGCCATGGCGCCGATCGACATCAACGCCATCGTGGTGGGCGACAAGCTCACCGCCAATATCGGCTACCCGAGCACCCTGCTCGACGCCGACGAGGTCGCCGCTTTCGGTCAGCTGTGGACCTCCGCACTGGAAGCCGTTGCCCGGCATGCCGATTCGGCCGACGCGGGCGGGCACACGCCGTCCGACTTCGGTCTGGTGCGGGTCACCCAGCGCGATATCGACGGCTGGGAGCGCCGCTTCCCCGGCCTCGATCAGGTGTGGCCGCTGTCGGCCCTGCAGGCCGGTCTGCTCTTCCACGCGCAGCTGGCCGCCACCTCGGTGGACGTCTACACCGCGCAGGCGGTGCTGACCCTCACCGGCCGCGTGGACGCCGACCGCCTGCGCGCCGCCGCCCAGGCGCTGATCGACCGGCACGAGATCCTGCGCACCGCCTACCTGAACGACGCGGCGGGCAACCCGGTGCAGCTGGTGCTCGACAGCGTGCGGGTGGCGTGGACCGACCACGACCTCAGCGCGACCCATGCCGACGCCGATGCGCGGTCGGCCGCGGCCGGTGAGATCATCGCCGCCGATCGGTTGCGGCGCTTCGACCTGACGCAGCCGCCGCTGATTCGCTTCACGCTGGTGCGCACCGGGGCCGACAGCTGGCAGCTGGCCGTGGCGAACCACCACATCCTGCTCGACGGCTGGTCCATGCCGCTGCTCATGCAGGACCTGCTGGTGCTGTACGCGACCCGCGCCGACAGCAGTGCGCTGCCGCCGGTCCGCTCCTACCGCAACTTCCTGGAATGGGTTGCGCGGCAGGACCGCTCCGCCTCGCTCGCGGCCTGGCAGAGGGCGCTGCGCGGCGTCTCCGAGCCCACCCTGCTCACCCGGCCCGACGCCGGCCGTGAGATTACGGCCCTGTCCGGCGAGTACTTCTTCGACCTGGACGAGGCCGCCACCGCACGGCTGACCAACCTGGCCGCACAGCTCGGCGTCACGCCGAACACCGTGCTGCAGACCGCGTGGGGCATGCTGCTCGGCCGCCTCACCGGCCGCGACGACGTGCTGTTCGGTACCACGGTGTCGGGCCGCCCGGCGCAGCTGGCCGGGGTGGAATCCATGGTCGGCCTGTTCATCAACACCGTTCCGGTGCGCATCGCCTTCGATCCGGCCGAGACGGTGCGCGCGCTGCTCACCCGCACTCAGGGCGAGCAGGCGGATCTGCTGGATCACCACTACATCGGCCTGGCCGACATCCAGTCGGCGGCGGGGGTCGGCGGACTGTTCGACACCCTCGTGGTGTTCGAGTCCTACCCGGTCGACGCCGACGGACTGCGCGCGCAGGCCGCCGATATCGACGGTATGGCCGTCACCGGCCTGGACGCCGCCGACGCCACCCACTACCCGCTGACGCTCATCGCGCAGCTCGACAGCCGCCTGCGGATTCGCGCGGGCTATCTGCGGGATCTGTTCGACGAGAACACCGTTCGCCGCATCGCCGACCGCCTGGTGCGGGTGCTGCACGCCATCACCGCCGAACCCGGTGCGGCCGTGGGCGATATCGAACTGCTCGACGCCGCCGAACGCTCGCTGGTGGTGGAGCAGTGGAACGACACCACCGTCGACCTGGACTTCGACCTGTCCATCCTGGTGTCGAATCCGGGTGGGGCCGATGTGGCCGCCATCAACGGCGATATCGTGCGCACCGCCGACGGTGACGCCGCCGCGACCCTGATCGCGCTCTTCGAGGCACAGGCCGCCCGCACCCCGGACGCCGTCGCCGTCTCCTTCGAGGACACCGACCCGCTGACCTACGCCGAGTTCGCTGAGCGCGTGCACCGTCTGGCCCGCTGGCTCGTCGAGCGCGGCGTCGGCGCGGAAACCTGTGTGGCCCTGGGCATGCGCCGCTCCATCGACCTGGTGGTCGGCATGTACGCCGTGGTCGCCGCCGGTGGCGCGTACGTGCCGCTGGACCCCGACCACCCGGCCGAGCGCATCGAGTACATTCTCGACACCGCCGACCCGGTCACCGTGCTGACCTCCGGCGCGGATCTCGATATCGACACCGCGCAGGTGCGGATCGACCTGCTCGACCTGAGCAGCTACTCGGCCGCGCCGCTGCGCGACGCCGACCGGCTGGTGCCGCTGCGTCCGGCCGACACCGCGTACGTGATCTTCACCTCCGGTTCCACCGGTCGCCCCAAGGGTGTCGCCGTCTCGCACGGCGCGATCGTCAACCGCCTGGTGTGGATGCAGGACGCGTACAACCTCACCGGCAAAGACGTTGTGCTGCAGAAGACTCCGGCCACCTTCGACGTGTCGGTGTGGGAGTTCTTCTGGCCGCTCCAGGTCGGCGCGCACCTGGTGGTCGCCAAGCCCGACGGCCACCGCGATCCGGCCTACCTCGCCGAGCTCATCGCCGGTGCAGGCGTCACGGTCACCCACTTCGTGCCGTCCATGCTCGCGGTGTTCGTCGCCGAGGCGGCGGCCGCGCAGGCCACCAGCCTGCGGATGGTGTTCGCCTCCGGTGAGGCGCTCTCGCCCAAGCCCGCGCACCGCCTGCGCGAGCTGACCGGCGCGGAGCTGCACAACCTGTACGGTCCCACCGAGGCCGCGGTCGACGTCACCTACCACCAGGTCACCGCCGCCGACACCGAGACGGTCGCCATCGGCCGCCCGGTGTTCAACACCCAGGTGTATGTGCTGGATTCGCGGTTGCGGCCGGTTCCGGTGGGTGTCGCGGGTGAGTTGTATCTGGCGGGTGATCAGCTGGCCACCGCGTATGTGGCGCGGCCGGATCTGACCTCGGATCGGTTCGTGGCCAATCCGTTCGGTGACGGCGCTCGTATGTACCGCACCGGCGACCTCGTGGTGTGGACCGCCGACGGCGAACTCGAGTACATCGGCCGTACCGACTTCCAGGTGAAGCTGCGCGGTCTGCGCATCGAACTGGGCGAGATCGAAACCGCGCTCACCGCGCTGGATTCGGTGGCGCAGGCGGTGGTCGTGGTGCGCCACGACCAGCACACCGGCGATCAGCTGGTCGGCTATGTGATCGCCGCCCCGGGCCGGACCGTGGACGCCGACGCGGTGCGCGCCGAACTGGGCGATCAGCTGCCGTCCTACATGGTGCCGTCGGTGCTCATGGTGCTCGACGAGTTCCCGCTCAATGCCTCCGGCAAGCTGGACCGCAAGGCGCTGCCCGCGCCGGTGTTCGAGGCCGCGGTCTTCCGCGCCCCGACCACCCCGGTGGAGCAGATCGTCGCCGGTGTCTTCGCCGAGGTGCTCGGCGAGCGGGTCGGCCTGGACGACGACTTCTTCGCCCTGGGCGGCAACTCGCTGTCCGCCACCCAGGTGGCGGCCCGGCTGTCCGCCGCCCTGGACACCCAGATCGGCGTGCGCGAGATCTTCGAGGCATCGGTCGTGCACACCCTGGCCGATCGCGCCGAGAGCCGGACCGGCAGCGGCGCGCGCCAGGCGCTGACCCCGCAACCGCGGCCCGAGCTGGTGCCGCTGTCGCTGGCCCAGCAGCGCATGTGGTTCCTCAACCGGTTCGATCCCGAATCGGCCGTGGACAATATTCCGGCCGCCGTGCGGCTGTCGGGTCTGCTGGACCGGCAGGCCCTGCAGATCGCGGTCGCGGATGTGCTGGCGCGCCACGAATCCCTGCGCACCCGCTACCCCGAGATCGACGGCACCGCGCATCAGGAGATCGTGCCCACCGCCCAGGTCATCCCCGACCTGACACCGGTGGACGTCACCGAAGCCGAACTGCCGCAGGCGCTCTCGGATCTGGTGCTGCGCGGCTTCGACGTCACCGCCGAGGTGCCGTTCCGGGCCCGCCTGTTCGAGATCACCCCGACCGAACATGTGCTCGCCCTGGTGGTGCACCACATCTCCGGAGACGGCGCGTCCATGCTGCCGCTCACCCGGGACGTCATGACCGCCTACAGCGCGCGCGTCGAGGGCGGTGAGCCGGCCTGGCAGCCGCTCGAGGTCCAGTACGCCGACTTCGCGCTGTGGCAGCGCGAGGTGCTCGGCCGCGAGGACGATCCCGAATCGGTGATCTCCCAGCAGATCTCGTACTGGGGCGACACCCTGCGTGGTCTGCCCGAACAGCTGGACCTGCCCGCCGACCGGCCGCGCCCCGCCGTGGCCAGCGGGCGCGGCGCGACGCACACCTTCCGGATCGACGCCGACACCCATGCCGGTCTGGTGGAGCTGGCCCGTGCCAACGGCGCGACGCTGTTCATGGTCGCGCACGCGGCGCTGGCGGCGCTGCTGTCGCGACTGTCCGGCGAGGCGGATATCGCCATCGGCACCCCGGTGGCCGGCCGTGGCGAACGCGCCCTGGACGATCTGATCGGCATGTTCGTCAACACCCTGGTGCTGCGGACCCCGATCGACGGCGGCAGCTCCTTCACCGAACTGCTGGCGTCGGTGCGTGCCACCGATATCGCGGCCTTCGGCCATGCCGACCTGCCGTTCGAGCGCCTGGTGGAGATCCTCAACCCGGCGCGCTCGCAGGCCCGGCACCCGCTGTTCCAGGTCATGCTGTCGTTCCAGAACACCGGACCGGCCGAACTGGAGCTGCCCGGCCTCACCGCCAGCGGCGTCGAAATGCCCATCGACACCGCCAAGTTCGACCTCCAACTGGTGCTGGAGGAGATGAACGCGGCCGCACAGGTGTCGGGCAACGGCGCCGCGCCGTCCGGTGCCGCCGCCGGGCCGTCGGGCATCGCAGCCGAACTCATCTACGCCACCGATCTGTTCGACGCCGACACCATGGTCGAATTCGGCCAGCGGTTCGAGGCGCTGCTGAAAGCCGTTGCCGCCGAACCGAAGCGGCCGATCGGCGATATCGACCTGCTCGCCGACGACGAGCGGCGGCTGGTGCTCGACACCTGGAACGACACCGCCGTCGACATCGTCGACGGGGTGCCGGACGGGGCCGCCGAGACACTGGTGTCGCTGTTCCAGGCACAGGCCGCGACCAGCGCGAACGCGCCCGCGCTCACCTTCGAGGGGACAGGTCTGTCCGCAGTCGGAGCAGGACCGTCCGCGAACCGAAGCACCCTCACCTACGGTGAGTTCGGCGAACGGGTCCACCGCCTCGCCCGGCATCTGATCGCCCAGGGCGTCGGTCCGGAATCGCTGGTGGCCCTGGCCATTCGCCGCTCCGCCGACCTCGTGATCGCCATGTACGCCGTACTGGAGGCCGGTGGCGCGTACGTGCCGCTGGATCTCGACCAGCCCGCCGAGCGCCTGGACTACGTGCTCGAGGTGGCGCGCCCCGCGCTGGTGCTGACCACCGCCCGGGACGCCTACCGGACCGCCCACGACGTGGTGGAGATCGACACCCTCGACCTCACCGGCCACGCCGCCACTCCGGTGACGGACGCCGAACGGGCACGGCCGCTGCGGCCCGCCAATACCGCGTACGTGATCTTCACCTCCGGTTCCACCGGCCGCCCCAAGGGCGTCGCGGTGCCGCATGCGGCGGTGGTGAACCAGATCCGCTGGATCACCACCGAATACGGGCTCGACGCCGACGACGTAGTGCTGTTCAAGACCCCCGCCACCTTCGACGTGTCGGTGTGGGAGTTGTTCGGCCCCTTGGCCACCGGCGGCCGCATGGTGGTCGCCGCACCCGACGGGCACCGCGATCCGCAGTACCTCGCCGACATCATCGCGGCCGAGCGGGTCACCATGACCTCGTTCGTGCCGTCCATGCTGACCGTCTTCGCGGGCAGCGCGGACCCGGCGGCGCTCACCTCACTGCGCACCCTGCTGGTGGCCGGTGAGGCGTTCACCGCCGATGCGGTGCAGGCGTACCGCCGGATCAGTGCCGCCGAGCTGCACAACCTGTACGGCCCCACCGAGTTCACCGTCCACGCCACCTACGCGGCGGCCGACGACGACGTGCAGGGTGCGGTGCCGATCGGCGCACCGGTGTGGAATGCCCGTGCGTACGTGCTGGATTCGCGGCTGCACCCGGTCGCCCCGGGTGTCGCCGGCGAGCTGTACCTGGCGGGCGCGCAGGTGGCGCGCGGCTATGTCGGCCGGGCCGACCTGACCGCGGATCGCTTCGTGGCCGACCCCTTCCACCCCGGCGAGCGGATGTACCGCACCGGCGACCTGGTGAAGTGGACGACCGCGAACGGTGCGCCGGACAGCGCCGGTCAGCTGGTCTACCTGGGCCGCACCGACTTCCAGGTGAAGCTGCGCGGTCTGCGCATCGAGCTCGGCGAGATCGAATCCGCGCTCACCGCGCACGAGTCGGTGGCGCAGGCCGTGGTCGTCATGCGCTCCGACGCCCGCACCGGCGACCGCCTCGTGGGCTACGTGGTACCGAGCGCCGGCGCGATCGACGCCGACGCCCTGCGCGCGCACCTGTCGGCGCACCTGCCGTCCTACATGGTTCCGGCCGCCCTGGTGGCGCTCGACGCCATGCCGCTCAATGCCAACGGCAAGCTCGACCGCAAGGCCCTGCCCGAGCCGGAGTTCGAGGCGCGCGAGTTCCGCGCCCCCGCCACTCCGATCGAGGAGACCGTCGCCGGCGTCTTCGCCGAGGTGCTGGGCACCGATCAGGCCATCGGCATCGACGACGACTTCTTCGAACTCGGCGGCAACTCGCTCATCGCCACCCAGGTCGTCGCCCGCCTCGGCGCGGCCCTGGACACCCGGGTGCCGGTGCGCCTGCTGTTCGAGGCCCCCACCGTGGCGGCCCTGGCGGTGCGCCTGGAGACCGAGACCGGCAGCGGCGGACGCCGCGCCCTGGTGGCGGGGGAGCGGCCCGAGGAGATTCCGCTGTCGCTGGCGCAGCAGCGCATGTGGTTCCTGAACCGCTTCGACGCCCAGTCGGCGGTCAACAACATTCCGATGGCCGTGCGGCTGTCCGGCGATCTCGATGTGGACGCGCTGCTGCATGCCGTCGGGGATGTGGTGGACCGGCACGAGGTGCTGCGCACCTACTACCCGACCGACGATCGCGGTCGCGGCGTACAGGTCGTCCTGCCCGCCGGCTACCGCATTCCGGACCTGGGGCCGGTCGCGGTGGGCGAAGCCGACATCACCGCCGCCATCAGCGAACTGGTGCTCACCGGTTTCGATGTCACCGCCGAAGTCCCGGTGCGCGCCAAGCTGTTCCGCGTCAGCGACGCCGAACAGCCCACGCACGTACTGGTTTTCGTGGTGCACCACATCTCCGGTGACGGCTGGTCGGTGCGCCCGCTGGCACGCGATGTCATGGTCGCCTACGCGGCGCGCGCCAACGGCGACGCCCCCGGCTGGGCTCCGCTGCCGGTGCAGTACGCCGATTTCGCGCTGTGGCAGCGCGATGTGCTCGGTTCCGAGGACGACGCGGACTCGCTGATCTCGCAGCAGGTGTCGTACTGGTCCGATGCGCTGGCCGGGCTGCCGGACCAGCTGGACCTGCCCTCGGACCGCCCGCGCCCCGCCGTGGCCTCCAACCAGGGTGGCGTGCACGAGTTCACCATCGACACCGCCCTGCTCGACGGCCTGAACCGCCTGGCCCGCGAACACGGCGCCAGCCTCTTCATGGTCGTGCACGCGGCCTTCGCGGCCCTGCTGTCGCGCCTGTCCGGCTCCGACGACGTGGCCATCGGCACCGCCGTCGCGGGCCGTGGCGAAGCGGTGCTGGACGACGCCATCGGCATGTTCGTCAACACCCTGGTGCTGCGCACCGGCGTGGACACCGGCGAGAAGTTCACCGAGTTGCTCGCCCGTACCAAGGACGCCGACCTGGCCGCCTTCGGCCATGCGGACCTGCCGTTCGAGCGGCTGGTGGAAATTCTGAATCCGCCGCGCTCGCAGGCCCGCCACCCGCTGTTCCAGGTCATGCTGTCGTTCCAGAACACCGGCGAGGCCAGCTTCACCCTGCCGGGCCTGGAGGTCGCGGGCGTTCCGCTGGATGTGGTCACCTCCAAGTTCGACCTGCACCTCAACCTCACCGAACGCCTCGGCGACGATGGTGCGGTCGAGGGCATGTACGCCGAATTCGCCTACGCCACCGATATGTTCGAGGCCGACACGGTCGCGGGCTTCGCCGAGCGGCTGGTGCGGATGCTGAGCGCGGTGGTGGCCGAGCCGACCTCCTTCGTCGGCGATATCGACCTGCTCGACGAGTCCGAACGCGCCCTGGTGCTGCACGACTGGAACGCCACCGGCGCAGCGGTCGACCGCACCGCGACCCTGGTGTCGATGTTCGAGGCGCAGGCCCTGACCAGCCCCGATGCCACCGCCCTGGTATTCGAGGGGACACGTGTTTCCTATGGCGAGTTCACCGCCCGGGTGAACCGCCTGGCCCGCCACCTCATCGCCCAGGGCGTGGGCCCGGATTCCCTGGTGGCCCTGGGCATGCGGCGTTCGGCGGAGCTGGTCGTCGGCATGTACGCCGTGACCGTGGCCGGTGGCGCGTACGTGCCGCTGGATCCGGATCACCCGGCCGAGCGCACCCACTACGTGCTCGACACCGCGCGACCGGTGACGGTGCTGACCACCTCGCGGGACGGCTTCGACGCCGGTGCCTACGAGGCGCTCGAGATCGACCGCCTGGATCTGTCGGCCTACAGCGACGCGCCGCTGACCGACGCGGAACGCCGTGCGCCGCTGGCCCCGTCGAATACCGCGTACGTGATCTTCACCTCCGGTTCCACCGGCCGCCCCAAGGGCGTCGCGGTGAGCCACGAGGCCATCGTCAACCGCCTCGTCTGGATGCAGGCCGCCTACGGCCTCACCCCGGACGACGTGGTGCTCCAGAAGACCCCGGCCACCTTCGACGTGTCGGTGTGGGAATTCTTCTGGCCCTTGCAGATCGGCGCGACCCTGGTCGTCGCCAAGCCGGACGGCCACCGCGACCCCGCGTACCTGGCCGAACTCGTCACCGCGCACGGCGTCACCACGGCGCACTTCGTGCCGTCCATGCTGTCGGTCTTCGTGGCCGAGGATCGTGCGGCCGAATGCACCAGCCTGCGCAACGTTTTCGCCTCCGGTGAGGCGCTGCCCGCGCCGACCGCGCAGAAGCTGCGCGAGCTGACCGGCGCGAAGCTGCACAACCTGTACGGCCCCACCGAGGCCGCGGTCGATGTCACCTTCCACGAGGTGACCGACGCCGACATCGCCTCCGTGCCGATCGGTGCGCCGGTCTTCAACACCCGGGTGTACGTGCTGGATTCGCGGCTGCACCCGGTCGCCCCGGGGGTCGCGGGTGAGCTCTACCTCGCGGGCGTGCAGTTGGCGCGCGGCTACGTCGACCGCCCGGATCTGACCGCCGACCGCTTCGTGGCCGATCCGTTCGGCACCGGTGAGCGCATGTACCGCACCGGCGACCTGGTGAAGTGGACCGGTGCCGGTGAGTTGGAGTACCTGGGCCGCACCGACTTCCAGGTGAAGCTGCGCGGTCTGCGCATCGAACTGGGCGAGATCGAATCCGCGCTCACCGCGCTGGACGCCATCGCGCAGGCGGTGGTTGTGGTGCGCCACGACGACCGCCTCGGCGATCAGCTGGTCGGCTATGTCATCCCGGCCGCGGGCCAGGTCGTCGACAGTGATTCGGTGCGCGCGGCCCTGGGCGACGAGCTGCCCGGCTACATGGTGCCGTCGGCCTACGTGGTGCTGGACACCTTCCCGCTCAATGCCTCCGGCAAGCTGGACCGCAAGGCGCTGCCCGCGCCGGTGTTCGAGGCCAAGGTGTTCCGGGCCCCGTCCACCCCGATCGAGGAGATCGTCGCCAACACCTTCTCCGACGTGCTCGGCCTCGGCCGGGTCGGCGTGGACGACGACTTCTTCGAACTCGGCGGCAATTCGCTGATCGCCACCCAGGTCACCGCCCGCATCGGTGCGGCCCTGGACACCCGGCTCGCGGTGCGCGACCTGTTCGAGGCGTCCACCGTGGCGGCGCTGGCCGCTCGCGTGGAACGCAATGCCGGATCCGGACGTGCCCGCCCGCGCCTGCTGGCGGGGGAACGGCCGCAGTCGATTCCGCTGTCCCCGGCACAGCAGCGCTACTGGTTCCTCAATCAGTTCGACACCAGCACCTCGGCGGTGGACAACATCCCGCTGGCGGTGCGGCTCACCGGCACCCTGGACCTCACCGCGCTGGAGGAGGCCATCGGGGACGTCATCGCCCGCCACGAGGTGCTGCGCACCATCTACCCCGGCGGTGCGGCCGGACCGCGCCAGGAGATCCTGCCGGCCTCGCAGACCGATCTCATGCTCGTCCCCGAGGGCGTGCGTGAGGAGGGCCTACTAGGCAAGATCGTCGAATTCGCCATGACCACCTTCGATGTCACCATCGAGGTGCCCATCGCGGTGCGGCTGTTCCGCATCACCGATGCCCCGGCCGAAGAACACGTGCTGGCCTTCACCGTCCATCACGTCTCCGCCGACGGCTCCTCCATGGGCCCGCTGGCACGCGATGTCATGGCCGCCTATATGGCGCGCGTGGAGGGCGACGCCCCGAGCTGGGCTCCGCTGCCGGTGCAGTACGCCGACTACGCGCTGTGGCAGCGCGAGGTGCTCGGCTCCGAGGACGACGCCGAATCGCTTGCCGCACAGCAGGTCGCCTACTGGAAGCAGGCCCTGGCCGAGCTGCCCGACCAGCTGGAGTTGCCCACCGACCGCCCGCGCCCGCCCGCCCAGTCCTTCCACGGCAAGGCGCTGCGCTTCGACATCGACCCGGAGCGGCACGCCCGCCTGCACGAACTGGCCCGCGCCAACAACGCGTCGCTGTTCATGGTCGTGCACGCCGCGCTGGCGGTGCTGCTGTCGCGCCTGTCCGGCACCGACGACATCGCGGTCGGCACCCCGATCGCGGGCCGTGGTGAGCGGGAACTCGACGATCTCATCGGCATGTTCGTCAACACCCTGGTGTTCCGCACCAGGGTGGACGGCGGCGCGACCTTCGCCGAGTTGCTGGCCGAGGTGCGCGAACGCGACCTGGAAGCCTTCGCCCATGCCGACGTGCCGTTCGAACGGCTCGTCGAGGTGCTGAACCCGGTGCGCTCCACCGCCCGCAACCCGCTGTTCCAGGTGGGCCTGTCCTTCCAGAACCTGGCCGAGACCAGCTTCCAGCTGCCCGGTCTGCACGTGGCCCCGGTCCAGTTCGAATCGCAGCTGGCCAAGACCGATCTGCACGTGACGCTCTACGATCGGTACGCCGAGGACGGCACTCCGGCCGAGATCCTCACCGAATTCGGTTACGCCACCGACCTGTTCGACGAATCCACGGTGCGCGGCTTCGCCGACCGGTTCCTGCGCGTACTCGATGCCGTCCTCGCCGACACCGCGGTGCCGGTCGGGGAGATCGACCTGCTGGACGCGGCCGAGAGCGAGCGCATCCTGCGGGCGTGGAACGACACCGCGCAGCCGGTGGACCGCGACGCCACCCTGGTGTCGCTGCTCGATGCCAGCGTTGCCGCCGATCCGAAGTCGGACGCCATCGTGGCCGACACCGCCGAAGGCACCGTGACGCTGACCTACGCCGAACTCGACGCGCGGGTCAACACCCTGGCCCGCCACCTCATCGAGCGCGGCATCGGCACCGAAGACCGGGTGGCCCTGGCCATTCGGCGCTCGGTGGACCTGGTCGTCGCCATGTACGCGGTCGCCAAGAGCGGTGCCGCCTACGTGCCGGTCGACCCGGACCAGCCCGCCGAACGCGTCGGCTACATCCTGGAGACGGCCGCCCCCGCCGCCGTACTCACCACGGGCCGTGAGGGTTTCACCACCGACGTGACCGATGTGGTGCGCATCGACGAGATCGACCTGTCCGCCTACCCGACCGCGCCGATCACCGATGGCGAGCGGGTGCGCGCGCTGACCGCCGCCAACACCGCCTACGTCATCTTCACCTCCGGTTCGACCGGCCGTCCCAAGGGCGTCGCGGTGCCGCACGGTGCGGTGGTCAACCAGCTGCTCTGGAAGAACACCGAATTCGGGCTCGACCCGGCCGACGCGGTGCTGCTCAAGACCGCCGCCACCTTCGACCTGTCGGTGTGGGAGTTCTGGTCCGCCGCGGCCTGCGGTGGCCGACTCGTCATCGCACTGCCCGACGGGCACAAGGATCCGGCGTACCTGAACGAGCTCATGGCCCGGGAGTGGGTCACCACGCTGCACGTGGTGCCGTCCATGCTCGACGCCCTGCTCACGGCGGGCTCCGGGACGCCGCATCCGGAGACCGCGAGCGGCGACGCGCAGCGAGTCGGGCTGCCGGATTCGCTGTGGCGGGTGCTCGCCATCGGTGAGGCGCTGCCCGGTTCGGTCGCGCAGCGGATGCGCCGCGCCTGCCCGCGCACCGAGCTGTTCAACCTGTACGGCCCCACCGAGGCCGCGGTGTCCATCACCAGCCACCGGGTCACCGATGCCGACGAGATGTCGGTGTCCATCGGTGCGCCGGAATGGAACAGCCGGGTGTACGTGCTGGACGCGCGACTGCGGCCGGTGCCGGTGGGCGTATCCGGTGAGCTGTACCTCGCCGGTGATCAGCTGGCGCGCGGCTACTTCGCGCGACCTGATCTCACCGCCGACCGCTTCGTTGCGAATCCGTTCGAGGACAACGGCTCCCGCATGTACCGCACCGGCGACCTGGTCGCCTGGACGGACAACGGCGAGCTGGAGTACCGGGGCCGCACCGACTTCCAGGTGAAGATCCGCGGCTTCCGCATCGAACTCGGCGATATCGAGGCCGCGCTGCTGCGCCAGGACGCCGTCGCGTCCGCCGCCGTTGTCGCCCACCACGATCCGAGCGTCGGCGACCGCCTGGTGGCCTACCTGGTGAGCAGCGGCGGCGAGATCGACAAGCGCGCCCTGCAATCCGCGCTGTCGGCCGAACTGCCGTCGTACATGGTGCCGTCGGTGTTCATGCAGCTGGATGTGCTGCCGCGCAACGCCAATGGCAAGCTCGACCGCAAGGCGCTGCCGGAACCCACCTTCGAGAAGGCGGTCTTCCGCGCCCCGGTCACTCCGATCGAGCAGATCGTGGCCGCGGTGTTCACCGAGGTGCTGCGCGTCGAGGGCACCGCCCGCATCGGCCTGGACGACGACTTCTTCGCCTGGGGCGGAAACTCCCTGCTCGCCACCCAGGTGGCCGCCCGTCTCGGCGAGGCGCTCAACACGCGGGTGCCGGTGCGACTGCTGTTCGAGGCGTCCACCGTGGCCGCGCTGGCGGCGCGGGTGGAACTCGACGCCGGGGCCGGTGGCCGCAAGGCGCTCACGGCCGGGCCGCGCCCGGAGCACATCCCGCTGTCGCTGGCGCAGCAGCGCATGTGGTTCCTCAACCGGTTCGACACCTCGTCGGCCGCCTACAACGTGCCCGTGGCGGTGCGGCTGTCCGGCGCGCTCGACGTGGACGCGCTGCGCACCGCCGTCGCGGATGTCGTCGCCCGCCACGAGATCCTGCGCACCGTCTACCCGCAGACCGAGCAGGGGCCGGTGCAGGTCATCCTGCCGCCCGCCCAGGCGGTGCCGCAGCTCGAGGTGCGCAGCGTCGATATCGAGGATGTCGCGGCCGCCGTGGTGGAGCTGACCTCCACCATCTTCGACGTCACCACCCAGGTGCCGTTGCGGGTGGCGCTGTTCGAGATCGCGGATGGCGAATACGTCCTCGCCATGGTCGTGCACCACATCTCCGGTGACGGCTCCTCGGTCGGCCCGCTGACCCGGGATCTCATGACGGCGTACGCCTCCCGTGCCATGGGCTCCGAGCCCGCGTGGGCTCCGCTGGCGGTGCAGTACGCCGACTACTCCATCTGGCAGCGCGAACTGCTCGGCAGCGAGGACGATCCGAACTCGCTGGCCACCAAGCAGGTCGCGTACTGGAAGCAGGCCCTCGCCGGGCTGCCGGACCAGCTCGACCTGCCCTCGGACCGGCCGCGGCCCGCCGTGCAGTCCTTCCAGGGCGGCCGGGTCGAGATCCACGTCGACGCCGACACCCACCGCGCGCTGGTCGAATTGGCGCGCACCGAGGGCGCGACCCTGTTCATGGTCGTGCACACCGCGCTCGCGGTGCTGCTGGCCCGACTGTCCGGCACCGACGACATCGCCATCGGCACCCCGATGGCGGGTCGTGGCGAGGCCGTCCTGGACGACCTGATCGGCATGTTCGTCAACACCCTCGTCTTCCGCACCCAGGTGGCGGCCGACGAGCCGTTCACGGACCTGCTGCGTCGCCAGCGCGAAACCGATATCCAGGCCTTCGCACACGCCGACGTGCCGTTCGAGCGTCTGGTCGAGGTGCTCAACCCGGTGCGCTCCACCGCCCGGCATCCGTTGTTCCAGGTCGGCCTGTCCTTCCAGAACCTGGCCCAGTCCAGCCTGGAACTGCCCGGACTGACCGTGTCCGGACTGGATATCGACACCGAGCTGTCCCAGTTCGACCTGCACCTCATCGCCACCGACCGCTACGACGAAACCGGTGCGCCCGAGGGCATTACCGGCTTCTTCACCTACGCGACCGATATGTTCGAGCGCGACACGGTGCAGGGCTTCGTCGACCGCTTCACCCGGCTGCTCGGCGAGATCATCGCCGCGCCGCGCACCCCCGTGGGCGATCTCGACCTGCTCGCCCCGGCCGAGCACACCGAACTGCTGACCGCGCGCAATGCCACCGCGCACCAGACGGATTCGGCGGCGACGCTGGTGTCGATGCTGGAGGCGACCGTGGCGGCCAAGCCGACCGCGGTGGCGCTCATCGGCCCCGACGGCGAGGCGCTGACCTACGCCGAACTCGGCCAACGCGTGAATCGCCTGGCCCGGCACCTGATCTCGCTGGGCGTCGGTCCGGAGGCGCGGGTGGCGCTGGCGTTGCGGCGTTCGGTGGATCTGGTGGTGGCCATGTACGCGGTCTCGGTCGCGGGCGGTGCGTACGTGCCGGTGGACCCCGACCAGCCCGCCGACCGCACCGGTTACATCCTGGAGACCGCCGCGCCGGTGTGCGTGATCACCAACGCGGCAGCGGAATTCGCGACCGACGCCGCGCCGCTGATCGCGTTGGACGACCTGGACCTGTCGTCACTGGACGGCGCGGCGGTCACTGCCGCCGAGCGGGTCGCCCCCTTGCGCCCGCACCACACGGCCTATGTCATCTTCACCTCGGGTTCCACCGGCCGCCCCAAGGGCGTGGCGCTGCCGCACGCGGCCATCGCGAACCAGTTGCAGTGGAAGACGGCGGAGTTCGGCCTCGGCGCCGATGACGCGGTCCTGCTGAAGACGGCTGCGACCTTCGACCTGTCGGTGTGGGAGTTCTGGTCGGGGGCGGTGTCGGGTGGCCGCTTGGTGATCGCCGCGCCCGACGGCCACCGTGACCCGGCGTATCTGAATGAGCTGATGGCTCGGGAGCGGGTCACCACCTTGCATGTGGTGCCGTCGATGTTGGACGCGTTGATCACCGAGTCCGGTGGCACCTTGGCGGCGTCGTTGCGCCGTGTGCTGGCCATCGGTGAGGCCCTGCCCGCCGCGGTGGCGCAGCGTTTCCGCGTGGCGAATGCTCAGGCGCGGCTGTTCAACCTGTATGGCCCGACCGAGGCGGCGGTGTCGATCACCACGCATTTGGTGACCGATGCGGATTCGGGTTCGGTGTCGATCGGTGTTCCGGAGTGGAACAGCCAGGTCTATGTTCTGGATTCGCGTCTGCATCCGGTGCCGGACGGTGTCGCGGGTGAGCTGTATCTCGCGGGTGTCCAGTTGGCGCGTGGTTATTTCGCTCGTCCGGACCTGACGGCGGATCGTTTCGTCGCGAATCCGTTCGCGGTTGATGGTTCGCGGATGTATCGCACGGGTGACTTGGTGGCGTGGTCGGCATCGGGTGAGTTGGAGTATCGGGGTCGTACCGATTTCCAGGTGAAGATCCGCGGTTTCCGTATCGAGCTCGGTGAGATCGAGGCGGCCCTGCTGGCGTTGCCGGAGGTCGCTCAGACGGCGGTGCTGGCGAAGTCGGATGCCCGCACGGGCGATCGCTTGGTGGCCTACGTGGTCCCGGCTGTCGCGCTTGGGCAGTCTGCGCCAGGGGCGCAGGGTGGGCAAGCGCAGCCGCGCACCCCGGGCGCGGACCCGTTGTCGATGGCTGGTCCGGGCGTCTCCGAGCCCGCGCTGCTGGATACCGCCGGGTTGAAGCAGGCGTTGTCGGCGGCGTTGCCGTCCTATATGGTCCCGTCGGCGTTCGTGGTCTTGGACGAACTCCCGTTGAATGTCAACGGCAAACTCGACCGTAAGGCGTTGCCGGAGCCGGAGTTCGAGTCCACGGCTTTCCGTGCGCCGGCGACCCCGATCGAGGAGATCGTGGCGGGTGTGTTCGCCGAGGTGCTGGGTGCCGATCGGGTCGGTGCGGACGATGATTTCTTCGCGCTGGGCGGTAATTCGTTGTTGGCGACGCAGGTCGCCGCTCGTATCGGTGCGGCCCTGGACGCGCGTGTTCCGGTGCGTGTGTTGTTCGAGGCGTCGTCGGTCGCGGGTTTGGCGGCGAAGGTGGAACAGCACGCCGGTGCGGGTGATCGTCGGGCGTTGACGGCGCAGCCGCGTCCGGAGCGGGTTCCGTTGTCGTTGGCGCAGCAGCGGATGTGGTTCCTGAACCAGTTCGATACGGCGTCGGCGGCCTACAACATCCCGGTCGCGGTCCGTTTGACCGGCGACCTGGATGTGGAGGCGCTACAGCAGGCGGTGGCGGATGTGATCTCCCGCCATGAAACCCTGCGCACCATCTACCCCCAGACAGACGGCACCGCATCCCAGGTCATCGTCCCCGCCGCACAGGCGGTCCCGAACCTGACCCCGATCCCGGTCGACGCGACCGAGATCCGCGACCGCATCGCCGCCGTCATCGCGACCGGCTTCGACGTCACAGCGGAAGTCCCGTTGCGCGCCAAGCTGTTCCGCGTCGAAACCCCCGAAGAACTAGGCGAACACGAGGCATCCGCCCTCGGCATCCTGGACGCGGTCGAAGCCGCCACCCTGCGCGCGGTAGGCCCGGACGCCACCGCCGCCCTGGGCGGCGGCCGGACCGCCGAGTCCTCCACGGTCGAGCACGTACTCGTCTTCGTGGCCCATCACATCAGCGCCGACGGCTGGTCCATGGGCCCGCTGACCCGCGACGTGATGATCGCCTACGCCGCCCGCACCGCCGGGGTGGCCCCCGGCTGGGCTCCGATGCCGGTGCAGTACGCGGACTTCAGCATCTGGCAGCGCCAGGTGCTGGGCTCCGAGGACGACCCGCAGAGCCTCATCTCCGCGCAGGCCGCGTTCTGGAAGACCACCCTCGCGGACCTCCCGGACGAGCTGAACCTCCCCGCGGACCGCCCGCGGCCGACCACCCAGTCCTTCCGCGGCGGCCGGGTGCTCTTCCCGATCGGCACCGAGCTGCACCAGGGACTCCAGCGCATCGCGCGGGAGCAGAACGCGACCATGTTCATGGTCGTGCACACCGCGCTGGCGGTGTTCCTGTCGCGCCTGTCGGGCACCTCCGATATCGCCATCGGCACGCCGATCGCGGGCCGCGGCGAGGCCGAACTCGACGATGTGATCGGCATGTTCGTCAACACCCTGGTGCTGCGCACCGAGGTGGACGCGCAGCGGGGCTTCGCCGAACTGCTCGCCCACGCGAAGGACGCCGACCTGGCGGCCTTCGCGCACGCCGACATTCCGTTCGAGCGGCTGGTCGAGCTGATCAACCCGGAGCGCTCCACCTCGCGGCATCCGCTGTTCCAGGTGGTGCTGTCGTTCGAGAACCTGCCGGACACCAGTTTCGAACTGCCCGGGCTGCGGGTCTCCGCCGTCGATTTCGACAACGACACCGCCAAGTTCGATCTGTCGCTGACCATCCGGGAAGCGTCCGATGACGCGGGTATGTACGCCGAATTCGCTTTCGCGCGTGACCTGTTCGACGAGGACACGGTGCAGGTGTTCGCGCAGCGCTTCACCCGCCTGCTCGAACAGCTCACCGCGCGGCCGCAGCGGCCGGTCGGCGATCTCGACCTGCTCGCCGAAGCCGAGCGCACCGATCTGCTTACCCGCACCGGCGGCGCACCGGTGGCCCCGGCCACCCTGCCGGAGCTGATGAGCACTGCCGCCCAGGGCAATCCGAACGGCGCGGCCGTGGTGTTCGAGGGCCGGACCCTCAGCTACGCCGAACTCGACGCGGCGTCCTCGCGGTTGGCGCGACTGCTCATCGAGCGCGGCGCCGGACCGGATGTGCTGGTGGCCGTCGCCGTTCCGCGCTCGATCGAGTCGGTGCTGGCGGTGTGGGCGGTGGCCAAGTCGGGTGCGGCCTTCGTGCCGATCGACCCGGCCTACCCGGCCGACCGCATCGCGCACATGGTGTCGGATTCCGGTGCGGTACTGGGCCTGACCGTCACGGCCGAGGCCGAAAAGCTGCCGCCGGTCAAGAGTCTGGCGGGCTGGCTGTCCCTCGACGACGCCGCGGTGCTGGCGCAAGCCGAGGGCTACGCGGCCGATCCGGTGACCGACGCCGACCGCTGGGCTCCGATCCGGGCCGAGCACGCCGCGTACGTCATCTACACCTCCGGCACCACCGGCATGCCCAAGGGCGTCGTGGTCACCCACGCGGGTCTGGCCAACTTCAGCCTGGAGCAGGTGGTGCGCTACGGACTCGATTCCGGTTCGCGCGCACTGCACTTCGCCTCGCCGTCGTTCGACGCGTCGGTGCTGGAACTGCTGCTCGCGGTCGGCGCGGCCGGTGCGCTCGTGGTGGTGCCCCCGGGCACCTACGGCGGGGACGAGCTGGGCGAGCTGATCTCCCGCGAGCGGGTGTCGGTCGGCCTCATCACGCCGTCGGTGCTGGCCTCGCTGGACCCCGCGCAGCTGTCCGGCATGGAGGTGATCATCGCCGGTGGTGAGGCCGTCTCCGCTGATCTGGTGGCCAAGTGGTCGGAGAATCCGGGTGCGCCGCGGCGCTTCCACAACGCCTACGGCCCCACCGAGGCGACCATCGCCACCAATATCTCCGATCCGCTGTCGGCCGGTGATCCGGTCGTCATCGGTGGACCGGTGCGCGGTATGCGGGCCATGGTGCTCGACGCCCGCCTGCACCCGGTGCCCGAGGGCGTGGCCGGTGAGCTCTACGTGGCCGGTGTGCAGCTGGCGCGCGGCTACCACGCGCGACCGGGACTGACCGCCGAACGTTTCGTCGCCGATCCGTACGGTGCGCCGGGCGACCGGCTCTACCGCACCGGTGACGTGGTGCGCTGGCGGCACGACGCGCTCGACCGCGCCGTGGTGGAGTACGTGGGCCGCAACGACTTCCAGGTGAAGGTGCGCGGCTTCCGCATCGAACTCGGCGAGATCGACGCCGCGCTCACGGCTTTCGAGAGCGTGGACTTCGCGGTCACCCTCGGCCACAAGACCGAGGCCGGAACCACCATCCTCGCCTCGTATGTGAAGCCGGTGGCCGGTGCCACCGTCGATATCGCCGCGCTCACCGAACATGCCGCCGCGCGACTGCCGGAATACATGGTGCCGACCGCGATCACGGTCATCGACGAGATTCCGTTGACCGGCGCGGGCAAGCTCGACCGGCGCGCGCTGCCCGAACCGGTGCTCGCTCCGCGCGAATTCCGGGCTCCTGTCAGCGATCTGGAGGGTGAGCTGGCCGCCGTCTTCGCCGAGGTGCTCGGCGTGGAGCAGGTGGGCGCGGACGATTCGTTCTTCGCGCTCGGCGGCGACTCCATCCTGTCCATCCAGCTGGTGTCGCGGGCCAAGGCGCGCGGCATCGTGTTCAGCCCGCGCGATGTGTTCGAGCAGCGCAGCGTGGCCGGACTGGCCGAGGTGGCCGTGCGCGGCGGGGACGCCGAACAGCAGCAGCTCGCGGAACTGCCCGGCGGCGGGGTCGGCGACATTCCGCTGACGCCGATCATGACGGCCATTCTGTCGAGTGGTTCGAGCTACGAGCGGTTCTCGCAGTCCATGGCGCTGCGGCTGCCGGACGGCATCGACCGGGAGACACTGGTGGGCACCCTCGGGGCGGTCTTCGACCACCACGATGTGCTGCGCGCGCGCCTGCGCGGAGACGGCACGGACGGTTGGGCTTTCGAGGCGCTGGAACGCGGTGCCGTGGACGTCGACGCACTGGTGCAGAAGGTCATGGTGCCCGCCGACATCTCCGATGCGGAGCTGTCGCGGGTGGCGTCCGCCGAACTCGACGGTGCGCTGGGCCGCCTCGATCCGGCCAATGCGGCCATGGTGCAGTTCGTGTGGTTCGCGTTCGAGCCGGCGGGAGCGACGCGCCCGGAGGCGGCAGCTCGCGTAACCACGGAGGGCGCCGCCGATGGGCACCGGCGCCGCGACGTGCTGCTCATCGCCGCCCACCACTTCGTGGTCGACGGCGTGTCCTGGCGCATCCTGATCCCGGACTTCGCCACGGCCTGGTCGCAGCTGGCCTTCGGACAGCCGGTCGCGCTGCCCGAGAACGGCACCTCCATGCGACGGTGGGCGCACGCCCTGGTGGACGCGGCGTCCGCGCCGGAGCGGGTGGCGGAACTCGAGTTCTGGCAGGGCGTCACGGAGACACCGGATCCGCTGCTGGGTTCGCGTGCCTTCGATCCGGCCGTGGACACCTTCGCCACGGTCGAGCGGGTCGAGGTCACCATTCCGGCCGAGGTCACCGATGCGGTGCTGACCGCCATTCCGGGCCTGTACCGGGGCGGTGTCAACGACGGTCTGCTGTCGGCGCTGGCCATGGCCGTATCGCGTTGGCGCGGTGCGGGTTCGGCATCGCTTGCCCACCCGTCGCCCGACCACCACCCCTCAGCGAGTCGCTCCGCGACGCTGATCAAATTGGAGGGTCACGGTCGCGAGGAAGACGTGGTCGCGGGCGCGGACCTCTCGCGCACCGTCGGCTGGTTCACCAGCGCCTACCCGGTGCGCCTGGATCTGGGCGAGGCCGATCTCGACGATGCCTTCGCGGGTGGAAAAGCCTTGGGCGACATCGTCAAATCGGTGAAGGAGCAGCTGCTCGCCGTGCCCGACAAGGGCCTCGGCTTCGGTCTGCTGCGCCACCTCAACCCCGAGACCCGGGACCGGTTGCGCGATGTGGGCCAGATCAGCTTCAACTACCTGGGCCGCGTCTCCACCGGTGAGGTGCCCGAACAGCTCGCCGAACTGGGCTGGGTGCCGGTGGCCGACCTCGGGCAGCTGGACGCGGACATGGACCGCGACATGCCCGCCAACGCCACCCTGGACATCAATGCCATCGTCACCGACGGCGAGGACGGCCCGCAGCTGGGCGCGGCCTTCGCCTTCCCGACGGGGCTGCTCAGCGTGGAACGGGTACAGGAGTTCGCGGACCTGTTCGTGGCGGCGCTGACCGCGCTCGCCACCCACGCCCAGCGCGCCGACGCCGGCGGCTTCACGCCGTCGGATATGAACCTGGTCTCGATCGGCCAGACCGATATCGAGGTGTGGGAGCGCGACTACCCGGCGCTGGCAGATGTCTGGCCGCTGTCGCCGCTGCAGGGCGGTCTGCTCTTCCAGGCCATGATCGCCCAGAGCCAGCAAACCCTGGACGTCTACACCATGCAGGCCGTGCTCGACCTCGGCGGCACGGTGGATGTGGCGCGGCTGCACGCCGCCGCCCAGAGTGTGGTGGACCGGTACCCGAACCTGCGCACGGCCTTCGTCACCGATACCGACGGCAAGCCGGTGCAGGTGGTGCTGGACCGGGCCGAAGCGCCGTGGCGGGAGGTGGATCTCACCGATCTGCCGGAGGACGAGCGGGTGTCGCGCATGCGCGAACTCATCGAGGACGACCGCGCCACGCACTTCGACCTGACCGCGCCGCCGCTCATGCGGTTCACCCTGTTCCGTACCGGTGCCGAACGGTCACACCTGGTGATCACCACCCACCACATCCTGGTGGACGGCTGGTCCATGCCCCTGCTCATGCAGGACCTGCTGGTGCTGTACGCGGTGCGCGGCGACACCTCGGCGCTGCCGCGGATCACCTCGTACCGGAACTTCCTCGCCTGGCTCTCCGGTCGCGACCGGGATGCCTCGCTCCAGGCGTGGACCAGGGCGCTGTCCGGCGTCACCGAGCCGACCCAGCTCGCGCCGCAACCGCGCGGCGAGGAAACCTACGAGATCGGCCGCCACGCCACCGAAATCGACGCCGAACGCACCCGCGCGCTCACCAAGCGCGCCGGCGAACTGGGCGTCACGGTGAACACGGTGGTGCAGACCGCGTGGGCCATCCTGGTCGGTCGGCTCACCGGCCGCGGCGATGTGGTGTTCGGCGCGACCGTCTCCGGCCGCCCGGCGGATCTGCCCGGGGTGGAGACCATGGTGGGTCTGTTCATCAACACCCTGCCGGTGCGCATCCGCATCGACGACCGCCTGAGCATCGAGGGCATGCTGGAGAAGGTGCAGCGCGAGCAGGCCGACCTGCTCGACCACCACTACATCGGGCTCACCGACATCCAGCGGGCCACCGGTATCGGCAGCCAGTTCGACACCCTGGTGGTGTTCGAGTCCTACCCGATGGACAAGGACGCGGTCGCCGCGGCCAGCTCCATCGACGGCATGTCGGTCACCGGTGTGGGCGTCAACGACAACACCCACTACCCGATGACGCTGGTGGTGATGGCCGAGGAGACCATCGAGATCGCCATGCGGTACCTGACCAGCCGGTTCACCGCCGACGAGGTGGCGACCCTGGCGGCGCGCCTGAACCGCGTGCTGGACGCGCTGCTGGGCGATCCGACCGGCCTGATCGGTGACATCGACATCCTCGACGACACCGAGCGCGCCCGCATCCTCGCCGAGAGCACGGCTCCCGCGGTGGAGTCCGCGCCGGAGACCACCCGCCTCGGCGACCGCACGGTGGCCAAGGCACTGGCCGCCGTGGTGGAGGAGGATCCGCAGGCTCCGGCGCTGCTGGCCGCCGGCAAGGAGATCGCCTACCACGAGCTCGACCGCCGCTCCTCGCAGCTGGCGCGGGTGCTCATCGACCGCGGTGCGGGCCCCGGCGATATCGTCGCCATCGCCCTGCCGCGCTCGGCGGACAGTGTGGTGGCGGCCTGGGCCGTGCACAAGGCCGGTGCCGCGGTGCTGTTCGCCGACGGCCTCTCCTTCGGCGAGATCATCGCCGCCGGAGCGGGATTCGGCATCGCCGAGGAACCGGCCGCCAAGAACATCCGCTGGCTGGTCCCCACCGACCCGCAGGTGCAGGCGGATATCGCCGCGGCGGCCACCCACCCGGTCTCCTACGCCGACCGCGTGCGCCCGCTCACCGAGGACACCCCGGCCTTCGTCACCCGCGAAGCCGACGGCATCTGGGCCACCCTCACCCAGACCGACGCCCTCGACCGCGCCGACCGCCTCCGCGAGGTGCATGAGATCGACTACGAGTCGACCCTCTACACCACCGCCGCCACCGGCCCGGCCGCCGTGGACGAATTCCTCACCGCGGCCACCGCGGGCGCGCTCTCGGTGCTCCCGGGCGAGGACGGTGTCGAGGCCGACCTCGAGGAAGAGGTCACGCACTGGTTCACGGTGCCGGGCGAGGACACCGCGGCCGTGGATGACGAGATCCGCATCGTGGCGACCGACTAGTCGGCGACCGCCGGTGCGGTGCGCGATCGCACCGGCGGACCGTCGCCGCGCCGACGCCACGTCCCGATCGAGGTCACCATCGACCGGGCACCACTCTGCCTGGACGTACTGGGGATCGAGCCGCTCCGGCCGCCGAGCGGGCACGCGGGTACGGCCCGGCGGCTGCGGCGTTCGTTACCGTTCGCGGTGGTCGCACCTATATTCGTGATGGGCGAGGGGCGCCCGGGAGAGGGGCACCATGGAGGCGAACGGGCGACCGGCGCTCGAGCTGGACGGGCTGTACAAGAAGTTCGGCGGGCCCTGGGTGGTGGAGGGCGTGAGCCTGGCCGTGCCGCCCGGGTCGTTCTTCGGGCTGGTGGGGCCGAACGGGGCCGGTAAGACGACCACCCTGTCGATGGCGGTGGGGCTGCTGCGGCCCGACCACGGGGCGGCCCGGATCTTCGGCACCGAGGTGTGGACCGATCCGGTGCGGGCCAAGACCATGGTCGGGGTGCTGCCGGACGGGTTGTCGCTGCCGGAACGGCTCACCGGACGAGAGCTGTTGAACTACACCGGATTACTGCGCGGCATGCCGCAGGCGACGGTGGTGGAGCGCACCGACGAACTGCTGCACGTGCTCGAACTCGACGGCGCGGAGAACACCGTGGTGGTGGACTATTCGGCCGGTATGCGCAAGAAGATCGGGCTCGCCACCGCCCTGCTGCACGCACCGAAACTGCTGGTGCTCGACGAACCGTTCGAGGCGGTCGATCCGGTGTCGGCCTCGACCATCCGCACCATTCTCCAGCGGTTCGTGGCCGCCGGGGGAGCGGTGGTGCTCTCCAGCCATGTGATGGCGCTGGTGGAGAACCTGTGCGATCAGGTCGCGGTGATCAGCCACGGCCGGGTGGTGGCGGGCGGCAGCGTCGCGGAGGTGCGCGGCGAGGGCACCCTCGAGGAGGCATTCGTGCGGCTGGTCGGCGGCCGGGTGGCCGGAGACGAGGGGCTGTCGTGGTTGGCGTGATGATCCGCATGCGGCTGCGGCTCACCGCACGCGGCATGCGCAGCGGGCGCGGGGCCATCGGCTTCTGGCTGGGCATCGTCTTCGGCGTCATCGCCGCCGCGATCACCCTGCTGCTGGTCGGCTTCGGCGCGCCCGACAATCTCTACGGGGCGACGAATATCGCCGCCGCCCTGTACACCGCCTGGACGCTGGGCTGGCTGTGCGGGCCCATTCTCACCGGCAGCAGTGACGAGACGCTGCAACCCGAGCACTTCCGCCTGCTGCCGCTGAGCAACCGGCAACTCGCCTACGGTCTGGCGGCCGCCGCCTTCGTCGGCCCGGCGGTGCTGGTGAATCTGCTCGCCTTCTCCGGATTGGTGCTGATCGCGGCGCGATACAGCATCGGCGCGGTGCTGGTGGCGGTGGTCGGGGCGGTATTGCAGCTGATCTTCGTGGTGTTGCTGTCGCGAGCGCTCACCGGGTGGATCGGCGCGGCCATGCGGTCCCGACGCGGCCGTGATCTCGGTGTGCTGCTGGCCGGACTGCTCGGGCTGGCCTACTACCCGCTCAATCTGATCGTCGGCAGTCTCGGCCCGAAACTGCGCGACGCACCCGAGGGCGTGGGCACCCTGCTGCGCGCGGTCCCGTCCGGATGGGCCGCCTACGCCGTGGAGTCCGCCGCCTCCGGCCACTGGTTGCGGGCCCTGCTGCCCCTGGCCGGTCTGGTCGTGCTGTCGCTGCTGCTGTGGGAGGCGTGGGCGTGGCTGCTCGGCCGCCGCCTCACCACCCCGCCCGCACCCGCCGAGGAGGTGCGCGCGAGCGGGCGGGCCGGGTTGCTGGACCGCCTCGTGCCCATCAGTCCGACCGGCGCCGTCGTTCGCAAGGAACTGCGCACCTGGTGGCGCGACGGCCGCCGCCGGGCCACCCTGCTGCCGCTGCTGCTCATCGGTTTCGCGCTGCCGGTCTTCCTGGCCATCCAGAACGGGAGCACCACCTTCCTGCCGTTCTCGGGCGCGTTCGTGGTGTGGCTGGCCGCCATGTCTGCCACCAATCTGTACGGCTTCGACGGCACCGCCCTCTGGCAGACACTGGTCACACCGGATGCGGCGCGCGCGGATGTGCGCGGCCGGGTGCTGGCGTGGTTGTTGCTGGTCGCGCCGGTCGCCGTGATCGCCGCCGTGGTGCTGCCGGGCGCGGTCGGGCAAACGAATATGTACCCGTGGGCGCTGTCCACGCTGCCGGTCCTGCTCGGGGTGGGCGCGGCCGCGGTGATCTTCCTCTCGGTCTATGCCCCCTATCCGATGCCGCCGAACCGCGGCAACCCCTTCGCGTCCTCCGGCAATCCGGGCTGCGCGAAGATACTCATGCAGTTGGCGGTGGGGCTGGGGCAGCTGGTGGCATCGCTTCCCGTCATCGCCCTGCTGGGAATCGGTGCGAGCCTGGATAATTCGTTCCTGCTGTGGTCGGCCCTGCCGGTGGGGGTCGCGGTCGGGATCGGGTTCGGGCTGCTGGGCGTCTCGGTGGCGACCAAGCGGCTGGAGGCTCGCGGGCCGGAGCTGCTCGCCGAGGTCAAACCCCGCTGACCCGATCCCACACGCCGGGGACGCGGGCTACTCGGATGCCGTCCCGTCGCCCCCGTGAATTCGGGTAGCCGACTACTGCCGAGACTCGCAGGAAACCAGCGCATGCTGACAGCGCCGGGCGAGAGATGTCGATCTCCGTCCGCCCGTCGCAGTCGATTCCCCTGGGAGGCAGGACAAGTGGACCAGATTCTGTATTGGAATGCGGTGGCGCTCGAATCGGATCGGATCGCGCATACCGAACCGAAGCAGGCCGAACGCGGAGTGCGCGGCCCGATCGGCAGCTCACGGGCCTTCGCCATCGTGCACCTGGCCATGCACGACGCGTACTTCTCCATCGTCGGTGCGCCGCACGGCACCTGGCTCACCGCGCCGCCGGTGGCGGCCAATGGATCCTCGGTGGCGGCGGCGGTGGCGCTGGCCGCCCACACCACCCTCACGGCGCTGTATCCGGCGCAGACACCTCGTCTGGACCGGGCGCTGCGGGAGGCCGAACTGCCCGGACCCGGCGTCGGGCGCGGCACCGCACACGGGCAGGCCGTCGCCCGCGCGGTGCTCCGGGCCCGCAAGGGCGATCCGGGTACCGACGACAAGAACTACATGCCGGATACCGCTCCGCCCAATCACCGCCCGGACCCGGTGAATCCGGCCCAGGGGTATTACGCGCCTGCCTACGGCGCTCGTTCGCGGTGTTTCGCGGTGACCACCCGCTACACCCTGGACCCGCCGCCGAAGGGGAACGATCCGCGTTACCTCGAGGCGCTGCGCGAGGTGCGCGGGAAGGGCATCGCGCCCGAGGCCGCCGCCACACTGCCGCCCGGCATCGCCCCGCGGACGGCCGCCGAAACCCTGGTGGGGCTGTTCTGGGCCTACGACGGAGCCAAGGGACTCGGCACCCCGCCCCGTTTCTTCAATCAGATCGTGCGCGACCTCGCGGCGGCGCGGAACAATACGCCCGATCAGAACGCCCGGCTGTTCGCGCTGGTCAACACCGCGCTCGCCGATGCCGGAATTCTGGCCTGGGACGACAAGTACCGGCACAACCTCTGGCGTCCGATCCTCGGCATCCGCGAGTTCGACCCGTCCATGGGGCCGGACGGCACCGCGGGAGACGCCCTGGACGCCGACTGCGACCCCTGCTGGCGGCCCTACGGCGCACCGCGCAGCAATGTGGTCGCCTTCAACTTCAGCCCGCCGTTCCCGGCCTACCCCTCCGGGCACGCCACCTTCGGCGCGGCCGCCTTCCAGATGGCCCGCCGCTTCTACGGCGTCGATGCCGACGGCCCCGACACCCTCACCGACGGAATGGGTTTCGTCTCCGGGGAACTCGACGGTCACACCACCGACAACGACGGCGTGGTCCGCCCCCGGCACATCCGCCGCTTCCCGGGCGGCCTCTGGCAGATGATGGAGGAGAACGGCCGCAGCCGCGTCTACCTCGGTGTGCACTGGTCCTTCGACGCCTTCGTCACCGGGCCCGACGGCGGCATGGACCTGTCGTGCAATATCGGCGGCGTGCGCCTCGGCCGCGATATCGCCGACAATCTGTGGACCGACGGACTGAAGCAGGATCAGGCGGCCGGTCCGCGGGTGCCCTGACCACTCGTCAGATGATTGCGGTGCGGAACATTGCGGTGGCAAGAAGCTCGACCCGGTGTTCCGCGTGTCAACTATCCGCGTGTCAGCGACGCGATTAGGCTCTGCTGCCGTGGACCCCAAACGCCTCCTCGAGGACCCCCGACTCTCGACCATCGGCCTGTTCCTGGAGGTCCACGACGGCCTCATGGCGAAACTCGAGCCGCTCTGGAAGCAGTACGGACTCTCCGGCCTCGACCTCGACGCGCTCATGCGGCTGAGCCGCTCGCCGGGACGCAAACTGCGCATGACCGATCTGGCCGCGCAGACGGGCCTGTCGACCAGTGGTGTCACCCGGCTCGTGGACCGCTTGGAGCGCAACGGTTTCGTGCGCCGCGAATCCGCGCCGGGGGATCGCCGCAGCTTCTACGCGGTACTCACCGCCGCCGGGGCGACCCGGGTGGCCCGGGTGCTGCC
This sequence comes from Nocardia otitidiscaviarum, assembly GCF_007362295.1. Lineage (NCBI taxonomy): Bacteria > Bacillati > Actinomycetota > Actinomycetes > Mycobacteriales > Nocardiaceae > Nocardia > Nocardia otitidiscaviarum. Next base: position 250,224 of record NZ_CP041695.1, read on the forward strand.
CGCCTATCTCGATGCGGTGGACGAGTGGTTCATCGGGCGGCTCGGTGCCGAGCAGCTCGACGCCATGGTGGCTGGGTTGCGCACGATCCGCGACGCGATGCGCGCCGACCCTGTCCGCACCGCGGAGTGATCGCGCTACTCGGTGGCCGCGGTGAGCCGGGCGGTGAGGGTTCGGATGTGGGCTATGAGTTCCGGCGGTTCGTGGATTCGGCAGTCGAAACCGAAAACGCCCACATAGACGGCTAATTCGTCGAGGGAGTCGGAACCGGTGTGCAGCACACAGGTGTCCGCGTCGACCGCCTCGATCACGCCGACCGTCGGCGCGATGCGGTCGGTGGCCACCGCCGCGGGCGCGAACAGCGTGATCCGCGCCTGGTAGCGATACGGCGCGGTGCTCACACCGCGCGAGACGAACCCCGCCGGATCGATCTCCGGCGCGTCACGCGGAGTGAAGCGCGGGCCGGTCGGGATGCGCGGGGTGAGGCGGTCCACGCGGTAGGTGCGCCAGTCGTCGCGGTCGACATCCCAGCCGAGCAGATACCAGTGCCGCCCGGTGTGGACCAGCCGGTGTGGTTCGACGGTGCGGCGGCTCTCGGTGCCCTGGTGGGTGCGGTAGTCGAAGCGCAGGCGCTCGTGATCGCGGATGACGGCGGCCAGTGTGGTGAGCACATCCGGGTCGACGCGGGCGGCTCCGGCGGGCACGGTGACCGTGGCTGCCTCCAGCGCCGCCACCCGATGCCGCAATCGCGACGGCAGCACCCGTTCGAGTTTGGCGAGGGCGCGCAGCGAACTCTCCTCGATACCGGCGATGGTGCCGCCCGCCGCGGTGCGGAGCCCGACGGCCACGGCGATGGCCTCGTCGTCGTCGAGCAGCAGGGGCGGCAGCTTCGCGCCCGCGCCCAGCCGATATCCGGCCGCGCCCGCGACGGCGTCCACCGGGTAGCCGAGGGTGCGCAGTTTGTCGATATCGCGGCGGACCGTGCGCACGTCCACCTCGAGGCGTTCCGCCAGCTCGGAACCTGTCCAGTCGCGCGGTGTCTGGAGCAGCGACAGCAGTCGCAGCAGTCGCGCGGAAGTTTCCAACACAATCCGAAGTCTGCCGTACAGCTAGGGCGGAAGCTGTCCTAGGTGGCTCATAACGTAGTTCTCATGAGCCTCCGAAGCACCGAAATCACCCCCTTCCGGATCGAGATTCCGCAACGGCAACTCGACGATCTGCGCGCCCGACTCGACGCCGCCCGCCTGCCCGCACCGCTGCCCGGCGACGACTGGGACACCGGCGTACCCACGCACTGGCTGCGCGAACTGGTCGACTACTGGCGCACCGAATACGACTGGCGCGCCGCCGAAGACCGGATCAATCGGCACCCGCAGTTCACCACCGAGATCGACGGACAGCGCATTCACTTCCTGCACGTGCGCTCGCCCGAAGCGGATGCGGTGCCGCTGCTCATGACGCACGGCTGGCCCGGGTCGATCGTCGAATTCCTCGAGGTGATCGGTCCGCTCACCAACCCCCGCGCCCACGGTGGAGACCCGAATGACGCCTTCCACCTGGTGATTCCGTCCCTGCCCGGATTCGGGTTCTCCGGTCCGGTCGCCGATTCCGGGTGGAGTGTGGAGCGCATCGCGCGCACTTGGGCCGAACTCATGCGTCGCCTCGGCTACGACCGCTACGGGGTCCAGGGCGGTGATATCGGTGCGGCGGTGAGCCCGGAGGTCGGCCGGGTGGCGACCGATCATGTGATCGGCGTGCACATGAACGGGCCCGGACCGTTCCCGCAGGTGCCGCTGTCGGAGGCGGAGATGGCGGCGCTCACCGATCTCGAGCGCGATCGCATCCGCCGGGTGGAGGCGTTCATGCGGGAAGAATTCGGTTATATCGCGATCCAGTCCACGCGCCCGCAGGCGCTGGCGTACGGGCTGGTGGACTCCCCGGTGGGGCAGCTGGCCTGGATCATGGACAAATTCCGGGAGTGGACGCATCCGCGGGCCGTGGCGCCGGACAAGATCATCGACCGGGATCGGCTGCTGACCAATGTGATGATCTACTGGCTGACCGGCACCGCGGGATCGGCCGCCTACGTCGGCTACGCGCAGGACCAGGCGTGGGGTCGGCAGCCGGTCAACTCCGGCGTGCCCACCGGCGCGATCGTGTTCGCGCACGATATCGGCATCCGCAAGTACGCGGAGGCCGAGCACACGATCACGCACTGGGTGGACGTCGCCGATCGCGGTGGGCACTTCGCCGCCATGGAGGAACCGCAACTGCTGACCGACGATATCCGGGAGTTCTTCCGCGGTCTGCGGTGAGCGGCCCGGAGTCAGCCGACCGCGCCCGCGCGCAGGGCCACGCGCCAGTCCCCGTACTCGCTGATGTCCTTGCCGCCGGCCGCGGCCGCCGCGTCGCAGCCGAAACCGGTTGTCCAGGAACCGTCCTCGAGTTCCACCGCGCCGAGTTGCATGGGTGCGGGCAGGGCGCTGAGGAAGTGACCCAGGGCGGCGGGAGCGAGCAGCCACCGTTCCCCCGCCACCGCGACCCCCGCCTCGCCCTCGGGCAGGCGGGTCACCCCGGGCTTGGGCGGGGTGGTGTCCAGGGCAGCGAGTCGATAGCGCGGGGCGGTCCGCACCGGACCGGCCCAGCGCGCACCGAGATCGTCGAGCTGGAATGCGAGCGGCTGACCGCGCAGGTGCGCGCCGAACACCACGAGTTCGGTGCTGGCCGCTGCCGCCAGCGGCCAGGCGGATTCGGGCGGCCGCCGGTTCAGCACCAGGGCGGCGATATCCAAGGCCACCGCGTCCTCGAAGGCGCGCGCCACCACTGACACCCCGAACTGGGCCGCACCCGCCGTCCCGGCCGGAACGGCCACCGCGCACAGGTCGAACAGATTGCAGAAATTGGTGTACGTGCCGAGCCGGGAGTTCACGCCGACCGGGTCGGCGGCCACCTCCTCGATACTGGGATGGTCGGGCGCGGTGGGGATGAGCAGGGCATCGGCTCCGGCCATACTCGCCATGGCGAGCCCGCGCAGCCGCTCCAGTTCGGCCAGGTCGGTGACCAGCCGGTGGGCGGGCAGGTCGCGGGCGGCGCGAATGATGGAGCCCACCGTCGGATCGGTCGACTCGGGGTGCGTGTCCACGAATTCTCCGACAGCGGAGTATCTTTCGGCCACCAGCGCACCGTCGTACAGCAGGCGGGCGGCGGCCAGGAACGGGGCCGGATCGATCTTGACAATGGTGACCCCGCGCTCCCGCAGCGCCGCGACCGTGCGCGCGAAGGCCGCCCGCCACACCTCGTCGAGTTCCGGCAGCTCGCTGAAGACCGCGACCACGGGCGCGGGCGGCGCGGCCAGCCGGATATCGCTGGGCCAGAGCCGGTCCGGCGCATCGGCCGCCATCACCGCCATGGCGCGATTCGCCAGGTCCAGATCGGCGGCGAAGACGGTCACGCAATCGTAGGAGCGGCAGGCGGGCACCACGCCCACGGTGGACACCACGCCCACGGTCGGTTTGATGCCGACGATCCCGTTGAGCGCGGCGGGAATCCGGCCGGAACCCGCGGTATCGGTGCCGACGGCGATATCCGCCTCACCTCGGGCCACGGCCACCGCCGAGCCGGAACTCGAACCGCCCGAGATGAATTCGGGCCGCAGTGCGTTGGGCGCCGCGCCGTAGGGGGAGCGGGTGCCGACCAGCCCGGTGGCGAATTGATCGAGATTGGTCTTGCCGACCACCACCGCGCCGGCCGCCCGCAGGGCCGCGACCGCGGGTGCGTCGGCGGCGGGGGTGTAGGCGAAATCGGGGCAGCCCGCCGTGGTGGGCAGTCCGGCGACATCGACATTGTCCTTGACCGCCAGCCGCAGCCCGCGCAGCGGGCCGTCCGGCACGGGGTCGGCGGCGATCTCGGCCTCGGTACGCCGTCGAATCCACACCGTCATGTCGTGCTCTCCTTCGTCTCCGCGAATTCTCCCGCCGCACGCCACGATTCGCGTTCGGCCGCGAACGCCTCCGCCTGACGCGCCCGGAAATCCGCGATGGTGTCGGCGTTCTCGTCCAGGAAGGCGCGATGGTCGGCGAGCCGGAACTCGCCCGCTTCGGTGCGCAGCGCTCCGCGTCCGGCCGCGAAATCCGCGCGCAGGTCCAGCAGTTCCGCCGCCGAGACCGGATACCAGCGAATGCGGTCGAAGAAGCGCAGCAACCAGGGCTCCTCGCCGATACCGGACGAGGCGTGATTCCACACCTGCGTGGTGCGGCCGACGAACTGATAGCCGCCCGGCCCCTCCATGCCGTAGACACACAGGTAGGCACCGCCGATGCCGACGGCGTTCTCCGGTGTCCAGGTGCGGGCCGGGTTGTACTTGGTGGTGACCAGGCGGTGGCGCGGATCGGTCGGGGTGGCCACGGGCGCGCCCAGATACACGTCACCCAGGCCGAGCACCAGATACTCCGCCGCGAAGACCGTATCGAAAACCTCGTCCACCGACGCCAATCCGTTCATGCGCCGGATGAATTCGATATTCCACGGGCACCAGGGCGCGTCGGCGCGCACGCCGTGCATGTACCGGGTGATGGCCTCCCGGGTGGCGGGATCGTCCCAGGACAGCGGCATGTGCACGGTGCGGCTGGGCACCACGAGTTCCTCGGCGGCCGGCAGCACCGTCTGAGCCTCGGCGAGCAGGTCCAGCAGCGCGGCCGTGGGCAGCCGGTCCGGGTCGGTGCGCACCTGGAGGGAGCGAATACCCGGGGTGAGTTCGGTGATGCCGGGTTCGGCGCGCTCGAGCAGATGTTCGTGCAGGGCGTGCACCCGCGCCCGCAGCCCGAGATCCAGGGTCATCTCGCCGTATTCGATGAGTACGCCGTCGTTTCCGGCGCGCCGGTAGGTGATGGCGGTGCCGTCCTCGCTCTCCCGCCGAGCCAGGACGCCGTCATCGCCGTCGCCGCCGCCGGAGAGCACCATGGGCCAGTCGGCCCGGCGGCCCGGCCCGATCGCGTGCAGCGAGGCGGCCCGATCGGCCCGCACCGGAACGAAGCGCACGGTGTCACCCGGGGTGAGCTGGCCCAGCTTCCAGCGGTCGGCGGCCACCACGGTCACCGGGCAGACGAAGCCGCCCAGGCTCGGGCCGTCGGGGCCGAGCAGGATCGGGGTGTCGCCCGTGAAATCCAGGGCGCCGACGGAGTACGCGGTGTCGTGGATGTTGGACGGATGCAGCCCGGCCTCACCGCCGTCCAGACGCGCCCAGTGCGGCTTGGGGCCGATGAGGCGCACGCCGGTGCGGTCGGAGTTGAAATGCACCTCGTAGTCGGTGCCGACAATGGCGTCGATATCGGCGCGGGTGAAGAACTCCGGCGCACCGTGCGGCCCCTCGGTGACCGCGAGTTCCCAGCGGCGGGTGAGCACCGGCTGTTCGTCGCCCGGCACGCCCGCGCTCCCGCGGCCGGTCGGTGCGCCGAAGGTGAGCACATCACCGGCCGCGAGCGCGCGGCCGCGCGGTCCGCCGAACTTGCCGAGGGTGAATGTCGCACGGCTGCCGAGGTATTCGGGCGCTTGGATGCCGCCCGCGATGAGCAGATAGCTGCGCATGCCGGGCCCGCGCACCGCACCGATGTCCAGGACTCCTCCGGCGGGCACCCGGACGCTGCGCCACTGCCGGACCGGTTGGCCGTTCACCGTCACCGGCACCGGTGCGCCGGTGACGCACACCCGGGTCGGTGCGTCGAAGCGCAGTGCGGGGCCGCCGAGTGTGCATTCCAGTCCGGCCGCACCCTCGGGATTGCCCAGTGCCCGGTTGCCCAGACGGAACGACAGATCGTCCATGGGGCCCGAGGGCGGTACGCCCACGTGCCAGTAGCCCACCCGCCCCGGCCAGTCCTGCACCGTGGACTGCATGCCGGGGCGCAGCACCGTCGCGGCACCCGGGATGAACGAATCCGGCTGCACCGGCGTGGAATCCGCCGTTTCGGCTGGGCGACCAGATGTCGCCGGTGCGGCCGTCGCGCGGGTCACCGCCGCCGTCATCGGCTCACCACCATGCGCACCGGGGTGGGATCGAAACCATTGCAGGGGTTGTTGATCTGCGGGCAGTTCGAGACCAGCACCAGGGTGTCGATCTCGGCGCGCAGGCTGATCTTCTTCCCGGGCGCGGAGAGCCCGTCCACGATGCCCAGCGTGCCGTCGGCCTCCACCGGAACATTCATGAACCAGTTGATATTCGAGACCAGGTCCCGCTTGCCCAGTCCCCACTTCATGCCCTCGGCGAGGAAGTTCTCCACGCAGGCGTGCTGGTGGCGGGTGTGGTGGCCGTAGCGCAGCGTATTGGACTCCTGGGAGCAGGCGCCCGCCACGGTGTCGTGATTACCCACCTCGTCGGCGACGACGGTCATGAGCGTGGTGCCGGAATCGGTGCGCAGGGCGCTGCCGGTGGTGAGGAAGATGTTGCGCTGGGCGGCGACGGTGGCCTGGGCGCTGTAGCGTTCGGTGTGATCGGACGCCGAGTACAGCAGGCAGTCCACCGCCTGATTGCCGTGCAGGTCGATGATGTCGAGCCGGTCACCGGCGCGGACCACCGTGGACCAGCCGACGCGGGCGGGGACGGTCTCGTCCAGGACGACGGTGCGTTCGAGGGTGCTCATGCTGTGTCCTTTCGCGCATGATCGGGGCGCTGTGTGGTCGCGCCGAGTCGGCTGCTCACCCGGCCGCTCATGCGATCGCCTCCCGTGGATGTGCGGCACGCCAGGCGGTTTCGGTGTTCTCCACCGCGCGCCGGTATTCCGGGTCGGGGTTGTGGACCCGGGTCAGCTCGTCGGGGGCCGACCAGGCGACGACATCCAGGTCGGTGACCGGGGTGTCGTCCAGCGGGTGCGCGGCAGCGGCGATCAACAGTGTCACCGGCAGATGGACGATCAGGTCGACGGCCGCGCCCGCGCCCGCGCCGCCGGTGGCGGTCAACGCGCCGTCCGCTTCCACGCGCACGCCCCGGAAGAACGACACCGTGGGGCCGAGATCGCGCGGGGCCAGGCCGTGCTTGGCCGCCGCCAGGCGAAGTTGCTGCCGCGCCGCGTCATTCGGACCGCACAGGGTGTCGTGGTGGCCGGAGCTGTCGGACACAACGGTCGCCAGCACCCGGCCCTGGTCCGACAGCAGGGGATGCCCGGCACCCAGGTACGCCTGCCACGGCACCTTCACCGTATCCGCGACATTCAGCCGCTCCCACGGTGCTTCGGCGCGCAGCAGGAACAGGTGCGCACAGGCCGCGCCCGCCGGATCGGCCAGTCGCAGGCGGGTGCCCCGGCCGAGCACCGCCGTGGCGTATCCGCCCGGTGGAATACGAGCGGCGAAGGTGACGGTCCTGCCGTCGATTCCTTCCGGCAGGTCGGGTCCGGCGATGGCCGCGCTCGCCGCCTGTGATCTGGCGTGTGCCCGTGCCTCGGTGGTGGATGCGGTGCCTGTCATATCGGTTCCCTTCGCAAGTCGGGATGGCTGCCCACCCCGGACGACAGCCGGGGTGGGCGGAATCAGTTGGTGGGTCTGGGATGTCGCCGCTCCGACGGCGGTGTGCCCGATGCCCGGTGGACCGCCCACACGAGCAGCCGCTCCAGCAGCGCGGTGATGATGACGGCGAGGGCGGGGCGGCCCGGCAGGGCGCTGTCCGGCGTGCTCACGCGCCTCATGTCGTCGGCACCGTGGCGGGCTGCGCGGCCGCGTCCGCCGGGACCGGCGGCGAGTCGGCCGCTCGCGGGTCTGCCGGACGCGGTGCGGTCGCCGCGGCAACCGGCTCCCGGCGGGCCGGGAAGACCGCCAGGGCTACCAGGAAGGTCACCAGCGCCGCCAGGAAGGCGATGAAGGTCGGCCAGCCGTCGAAACTCGCGGTGATGAGACTGTTGTCGATATGCCACAGCGTGTTCTCCGCGCCGTACACGGTCGGGGTGAGCACGAACAGCACCAGCCGGGTGCCGAGGCCGGCGATGATGGACGCGGCCGCCGCCGCGCTGCTCACCCGATCGGTGATGTGCGCCGCCACGAACGGCACGATCAGTCCGGCCAGCATGAGATCGAAGGCGAGCGTCAGCAGAATGCCGGTCTGCGGCACCTGCACCGCGAACAGCACCGCCACCGCGACCACCGGGATCATGGTGAAGCGCACATGCCGCAGCAGGGTGTCGTGTCCGGCCGCGTCGGTGGCCCGGCGTCGACCGGCCACATTGCGGGTGGCCACCGAGGCGGTGCCGAGGATCGCCCCGTTGGCCGTCGAACAGGAGGCCGCGACAATGGCCGACAGCACCAGGATGGCGAGACCGGCCGGAGCCTGGTCGGCCAGCAGGCGCAGCAGGATCGGCCCGTCGCCGTCGCCGACCACGCCCGAGATGGACAGGGCCACAATGGCGTACGGCACGCCGACGACGGCGGTGCCCGCGGCGGCGACGAAGCAGGCCCGCCGGGCGATCTGCGGCGACCGCGCCGAGAAGATGCGCTGCATGAAGTCGATGGCGACGATATCGCCGATGCCCAGCGAGATCAGGGTCGCCCAGTTGATCGGCGCGCCTTCGGAAGTGTTCGTCAGCTGGCCGAAGTCGAAGGGGCCCATGCCCTCCGGAATGGTGATGCCCATGGTGGAGCCGACCCAGATGAGCAGGGCCAGCGAGCCGATAATGGTGATCAGCATCTGTGCCAGCGCGGTGTAGGCGTCGCTGAACATGCCGCCGACCACGGTGTAGGACAGCACGATGGTGACGATGAGCAGCACGCCCGCGGTGTAGGGGATGCCGAGGAACCGCTCGAAGATGTAGCCGCCCGCCACCAGGTTGCCTGCCAGCAGAATGCAGAAGCTGAAGATCATCAGCAGCGACGAGGTCAGCTCGATGCCGCGGCCGTACTTGATGCGGAAGAAGTCGGGCAGGGTGAGCAGGCCCATGCGGTTCATCGGTGCGGCGAAGAAGATGCCGGTGATGAGCAGGCACAGGCCCAGACCCAGTGGCAGCGAGGCCCCGGCCCAGAAGCCCAGGGAACTGGTGAGGTCGGTATTGCCCAGGGTCGCATTGGAATCGACGGCCTGGCCCATCAGGCCGGCCGCCACCAGGGGCAGTGCCAGGGAGCGTCCGGCGACCAGGAAGTTGGTGCTGTCGCCGTCCACCTTGCGGGCCACGAACAGGCCGATGGCGATGACGGCGACCACGCTGATCGCGATACCGGTGACGATCATGCTCGGTCCCCTCCGGTGGACGGGGCACAGGACGGATGGGGTGGCTCTGGGAGCGATCGGGCGGCCATCGGCGGGTCCTTCATCGAGGCGAATACCTATCGACTGAAAGTTTTCGCCGTGCGATGGCATCGGTGGTGACGGCGGTGTATCCGTCTCGTGGCCGCCGGTAACTTCTGCGTTGCGCGTATTTCTGTCGAATGACAGAAACCTCTCACCTGGTGAAATGGGCTATGAGTCCGGGTAGGACAGAATGAGGTCGTGACCAATATCGGACCCGGGCGTCCCCGCCTCGAGCCCCGCCGCCGACAGGGCACGACGCCGCGCGCCGAGATCCTCGACGCCGCCGCCGAGCTGTTCACCGCCAACGGCTACGGCAGCACCTCCACCCGGGGCATCGCCGACGCGGTCGGGATCAGGCAGGCGTCGCTGTACCACCACTTCGCAGCCAAGGACGACATCCTCGACGCTCTGCTGGCCGAAACCATCACGGCGGCATTGGAACTCGCGGAACGGTTGGCGCGGCGGCCGGAGCCCGCAGTGGTGCGGCTCTACGCGCTGGCCTGGTTCGACGTGCGACAGCTGTGCGCGGCGCGATGGAATCTGGGGGCGCTGTACCTGCTGCCGGAACTGCGATCGCCTCGGTTCGCGGCCTTCCGGGAGCGCCGCGACGAGCTGCGCCGCCACTACGAGGCCCTGGCGGCGCGCGTGGTGTCGGAATCGGGCGACGCCGCACCCGGCAGCGAACTGCTGCCCTTCCGACTCGTCGAATCGGTGATCAATATCCGCTCCGACGAAGGAGCGTCACCCGCCTACGCCGAGCGGTTGATCCCCGACGCCATCCTGCATCTGCTGGGCTGGCACGGCGACGCGGACGAGATCCGCGCCGCCGCCATCGACCTGGTCGAGCAGCCCTGACTCAGGACTTGCCCTTGGAGGTGCCCCACTTGAGTTCCCAGCGGTAGGCCTGATCCACCGCCAGCTTGCCCCAGTACTTGCGGCCCTGCGGCGGGCGCACGAAGACGCCCTCGCGGCGAACCACCAACTCGCCGTTGATGTTCTCGATCAGGGCGAGCACCATTTCGCGGGAATCGTCCACGCAGCCGTCCACCGTCATTTCGATCGGCGGGGAGCCCACCGGGTAGAGGGTGGCGGTGGCGTGCACGCCGCGGAAGTCGTTCGCGCCCTCGTAGAGCGAGGCGAACACCAGAATGCGGCGGAACTGGGCGGTGTGGTCGAGATTGATGGACAGGTTCTCCCCACCGGCGCTCGCGCCGCTGCGGTCGTCCTGATCCAGCTCGATGAACGGCGCGCGGTGCAGGTTGCCCATGGTGTCGAGCGGGCTGATGCAGCCCTTGGAACCGTCGGTGAGCTCCCAGAAGCAGCACAGGTCCAGATCCAGGCCGCCGCTGCCGCCGCGACGACGGCCGAACAGCCCGGTCGGCGCGTTCGGCACGGTCCAGTTCAGATTCACCCGCATCACACCGGAATTCGCACCCTGCTTGGTGAGCGAGACCGCCGGTGCCTCCTTGGTCAGCGAGATCTTGCCCAGGTTGACCGGCGGCGTGGGCGCGGACTGACCGGGGGCCGGTGCCGACGGTGGTTGGTGCTGGCCGGGATTCGGCGGCGGGTACTGGCCGGGCGGGGCCGGATAGCCCTGCGGGCCGGTCTGCTGCTGGCCCGGGGGCGTCGGGTAACCCTGTGGGCCGGTGTGGTGTTGGCCGGGCGGTGCGGGGTAGCCCTGTGGGCCGGTGTGGTGTTGGCCGGGCGGTGCGGGGTAGCCCTGCGGGCCGGACTGATGCTGCCCCGGCGGCATGGGGTAGCCGGGCTGGCCGGGCGGCGGATAGCCGGGGGCCTGGCCGGGCTGTCCGTGCGGGTCGGAGGGGTAGCCCGGTGGCGGAGGCGACGGGTACTGCTGGCCGTGGCTGGGCGGCGGGGGGTACTGCTGGCCCGGCGGTACCGGCTGCTGGCCCGGCGGTGGGTATCCCGGAGCCGCGGCGGGCGTAAACGGCTGGGGCGGTGGGGTGTTGAACTGGGACGGCTGTGGAGGAAGTCCGGACTGGGATGCCGGGTCCGGTTGCGGCTGTGTCGGGATCGGTGGTGGCTGCGCCGGAGTCGATTGCGGCTGCGCGGTGCCCGGTTGCGGCTGCGCCGGGGCATCGTCGACGGAGATGCCGAAATCCGTTGCCAGACCGGCGAGTCCGGACGCGTAACCCTGCCCGACCGCGCGGAACTTCCACGCGCCCTGGCGGCGGTACAGCTCGCCGAGGACGAAGGCGGTTTCGGAGGTGGCGTCGGTGCTGTCGAAACGGGCCACCTCCGCACCGGAATCGGCGTCCACCACCCGCACGTGCAGGCCGCGCAGCTGGGAGAAGGTGCCGCCGTCGGAGGAGGCGGCGATGACGATCTTCTCGATCTGCGGCTCCACCTGGGTCAGCCGCACCGAGAGCACATCGGTGACCTGCGTCCCCTGCTGCTTGCCCTCGTGGTTGACCGCACCCGACGGATGCTGCCGCTGGTTGTAGAACACGAAATCGGCATCGGAGCGCACCTTGCCCGATGACATCAGGAGCAGGGCCGATGCGTCGGCATCCGGAACCCCGGGACCCGACTGCCACCCCAACTCCACGCGGACCGCGGAACTCGGCACCGGAACATTGGCGCCCTTCATCATCGACACGTCTCTCAACGTATCCGATCGACGGGTGCGCTGTCCCTGGAGAAGTCGGGCGCAACCTCCCGGCACCATTCCGACCCGTCGGTGGGTGATCTGGCAAATGTGCAGCACAACGCGTTCCGAATCGTTATCAAAGCTCTTGAATGGGACTTTTCGCCGCTACACTGGACCGGGTTCCGTCGCCGCCTGGAGTGAGTGGCGAACCATCAGCACGACTACACGACTTGCCCGACCCTGGGGAGCGACGAATGTCGGAAGTGGAGCTGGAGGCCGCGACGCCGACGGGTGCGCGGAAATGGCTGGCGCTGGCGGTGCTGGCGCTGGGACTGTCCATGGTGGTGCTGGACGGCACCATCGTGGCGGTCTCACTGCCGGTGATCATCGCCGACCTGCACCTGAATTTCACTCAGGCGCAATGGATCACCAGCGTCTACGCGGTGGTGCTGGCCGCGCTGCTGATCACCGGCGGACGGCTCGGTGACCGGCTCGGCCGTCGACGGCTCTTCGCCCTCGGCGTGGTGATCTTCGTGGCGGGCAGTCTGCTCGCCGCCGCCGCGACCAGCGCCGGGCCGCTCATCTGGGGGCGCATCGTGCAGGGTGTCGGCGCGGCGGCGGTGCTGCCCGGAACCCTCGCCACCATGAACGCGATCTTCCGTGGGCGGGATCGCGTGATCGCGTTCGCCGTGTGGGGGTCGGTCATCTCCGGAGTGGCCGCCATCGGGCCGCTGCTCGGCGGCTGGCTGACCACCGACCACACCTGGCCGTGGATCTTCCTGGTCAACATCCCGTTCGGGGCGGTGGTGCTGGTCGGGCTGCTGCTGTTCGTCCCCGAGACCCGGATGGGCAAGGCCGCGCCCGGTCTCGACGTCGATGGCTTCCTGCTCAGCGCAGCGGGTTTCGCGCTCGTGGTGTTCGCCCTCATCGAAGGACAGAGCTACGGGTGGTGGCAGCCGCTGCGAGAGTTCCCGCTGCTGGGGTTCACCTGGTCGGCCGATGCGCCGATATCACCGGTTCCGGTGCTGCTGGCCCTGGGCGTGCTGGCGCTGGGGCTGTTCGTGCGCTGGGAGCGGCATCGCATCCTGATCGGTCGCTCGGCGCTGCTGGACCCCGCGCTGTTCCGGATTCCGAGTTTCCGGTGGGGCAATGTCGCCGCCTTCGCGGTGGCGCTGGGCGAATTCGGTCTGCTGTTCGTGCTGCCGCTGTTCATGGTGAATGTGCTGGGGCTGTCCACACTCCAGGCCGGTTATGTGCTCGCGGGCATGGCCGCCGGCGCGTTCCTGGCCGCCGGGATCGCCGAAGGACTGGTGCGTCGGTACGGGCCGGTGCGGGTGGTGCAGATCGGGCTGGGACTGGAGGCGGTCGCGGTGGCGGCGACCGCGTTGTTCGTGACGCCGGATATTTCGGCGTGGTGGCTGGCGGGCATGCTCGCCGTCTACGGCATCGGGCTCGGTATGGCGTCGGCGCAGCTCACCGGGACGGTGCTGGGGGAGGTGCCGCCGGAGAACTCCGGGCAGGGATCGGCCACCCAGAGCACGGTGCGCCAGGTCGGCTCGGCCTTCGGCACGGCCGTGGTGGGCGGTCTGCTGTCGGTGGCGCTCGGCCACGATCTGGCCGAACGGCTGGCCGCGGTGCCGAACCTGCCCGAGGAGGCCGCCGACACCATCGCCACCGCCACCCGGGAATCGGCGGGCGGTGCCATCGCGGGCGTCCGCGAACACGAAGGCGTCACCGAGGTGCTGAACGCCCTGCTCCAAGGCTTCACCGATGCCACCCGCACCACCCTGCTGGCCGCCACGATCTTCCTGCTGCTGGGCCTGGCCGCCGCCACCCGGATCCCGCACCGGCCGCCCGAGACTCCGGTCAGTCGATGAGGTCGAGCTCGCGCAGGTGGTGGAAGACCATGAGGGAGCCGGGGGCGACGTGCGGCATGGCGGCGTATTCGGCGACCGTGAAGTAGCGGATCTCGGCGATTTCGCTGCTGGGCCGCGGATCGTCGGTGAGTTCGGCGGTGAAGCAGGTCATGTGCAGCCGGGTGCCCGGGGTGTGGCCGTACGCCTCCGCGCGGAAGACGCCGAGTTCGTTCACCGCCGTCACGCCCACACCGAGTTCCTCGCGGATCTCGCGGTGCAGCGCGGCCTCCGGCGTCTCGCCCGGATCGATCTTGCCGCCCGCCATGTAGAAGACGTCCTTGCCGACCGATCGGGCCTGAATGAGACGGCGATCGCGGATATGAGCCAGGGCAGCGGTGCGAATCACCCGAACCAGCTTAGGGAGCGTTGATAGCTCAGTGCGTGGGCGGGGCCAACTTCCAGTGCCGGGTCAGCGCGTCGGCGATCTCGGGCAGGACGGTCACCGGAATACGCTTGTGCCGCAGCATGGTTCGGATCTCGCCGACCTGCTCGCGCTTGCGCATGTCGTAGGCGTTGGCAATGGGCCGCACCACCGGGGGAATCGACAGCAACACCAGTTCACCGTGCGGCTCCTCGCCCCCGTTGAGATCCAGCGCCAGCGCCCAGCGGCCGTGCTCGTCGAGTGCGAAGCGGCCCGCCACCACCCGATCCCAGGCGATGGTCTCCGCCGACCACGGCGTCCGCCGCACGATGGCGTCCTCGCCGAGCACCACCCCGTCGCGCTTGAACAGCGCCAGCAGCAGGGCGACGGCCGCGACGGCTCCCACCGCGATACCGGTGAACACCCGGTTCACCCCGAACGCCGCCACCGTCGCTCCGCAGACCGCCAGCAGCGTCAGCGCCCCCACCGACCCGTACGTGGCCGCGCGCCCGCGCGGCACCACCCCGGCCCGCACCACCGTGGTCATAGCGCCTCCCGCATCCGTCGTTCCGCGCCACGGTACCGGGACTTCGTCGAACCCGGCTGACCGGTTTTCCGTCGCACCCCGACGCCGCAGCGCACCGGTCCCGGCCTGTCGCCGGAACGGCTCGGAAATCGGCGCGCTGCCGGGGGTCGGCGGCGCACTGGCGCTCGCGGCCGCTGGTCCGGTGACACGCTCGTGACCAGCGAAATCTACGACGACGGCCCCGTACGGGGCACGACCGGTGTATCGGGTCAGGCTTCCAGTGGGACCGCGGCCTCGGCGGTGTACACCAGGAAGGTCAGGCTCTCCTGGAAGTACAGCTCCACCGTATTGGCGTCGTGGGACAGGTAGCCGATGGAGAGGTCCTGGCCCAGTTGCAGGTCGAAGTCGCCGCCGCGGGTGGTCAGGACGAAGGCGCCGTCGATGGCGGGGGCCCAGATGATCTGGCCGTCGATGAGGCGTTCGATATGGGTGCGGATCGGGTGGCCGTGGTCGGAGGTCTCGCTGACCGCCGTGTACAGGTCGGCCGACAGCAGCACCGAGTACGGGCCGTCCACACCGCCCAGGCGCAGCTTGCTCAGCGCCTGCGCGATCGTTTCCGGGACCAGGCGCGGGTCGCCGGGCAGCTTCACCGGCTCATTGGAGGTACTGGACCGGATACCGGTGATGGCGGCGGCCGGGTAGCCCTCGAAGATGGCGCGGTCCTCGGCGAAGGCGATCTTCTTGGCGGCGTCCTTCACCGCGTCCAGGTCGGTGTCGTTCGCACCGCGTTCCACATTGTCGAGTTCCTCGCGGGTCAGGCTGAACGGCACGCGCAGCTCCACCAGCGGAGCCACCAGCCGCTGCCGCGCCTGCACACCCTCGTCGGGCGGGTTGATGACGGTGGTGCGGCCCAGGCCGACCGCGTTGAAATCGGCCCCGTGCGGACCCGACAGATCGACCACGCGGCGACCCGCGATGTGCCGCTTGAAGGTTCGCGTCGCCTCCTCCTCGATGGCCGCCCAGGCCGCGGAGGTGATCGGCGCGAGTTCGCGATGGAGGTTGTTCATGCCTTAGCTCCTTTTCAACGTGCCGATACCGAGGGAACCGTTACCGGATATGTCAACATCGTCCGCCTCCGGAGATTCCCGCTCCGCCGGTGCGGGTGCGTCCGGCAGCTCATCGAAAAAGCTTGTGGCGGGCGCGAAGAACGCGGTACCGGTGACGGCCGTGGAGAAATCGAGAATGCGGTCGTAGGCGGCCTCGTCGCTGCCGAGGAACATGCGCTCGAGCATGGTCTCGATCACGGTCGGGTCGGCCGCGTAGGCGATGTAGTAGGTGCCGAACTCTCCGGCGGCCACACTGCCGAACGGCATATTGGCCCGGGTGATCTGACCCAGGTCGTCCTGATCGTTCACGGCGATATGGGAATCCGCGGGTTTGTCGGCGTCGTCGAGTTCGAAGTCGTCGACCTTGGTGCGGCCGATCACCCGCTCCTGCTCGGGGACCGACAGCGCCCGCCAGGCGTCCATGTCGTGCAGATACTTCTGCACGTACACGTAACTGCCCCCGGCGAATTCGGCGTCCTCCGTGCTGACCAGGGTGGCCGAGCGGGCCAGCTGCCCCTCGGGGTTCTCGGTGCCGTCCACGAAGCCGAGCAGGTCGCGTTGCTCGAAGTAGCGGAAGCCCTGGGTCTCGTCCACGATGGTGGCCGCCCCGGCGAGTCGTTCCCCGATCTTCATGGCGAGCTCGAAGCAGGCATCCTGATTCTCGGCCTTGAGGTGGAACAGCAGGTCGCCGGGCGTGGCCGGGGCCTGGTGCTTGTCGCCCTCGTATCCCGGAAATTCGTGCAGCCGAGCGGGTTTCGGCCCGGCGAAGAGGCGGTCCCAGGCGGCGGAGCCGATGGCGGCCACGCAGGTCAGACCCGAGCCGGGCACCCGGAATCCGACGGACCGGCGTAACCCGGGCAGGTCTGCGAGTAGATCGCGCACCACCGCCTCGCCCCCCTCGTCGATGGTGGCGACGAGGAAGATCGCGGCGGGTGTCAGCGGGTCGAGGATCGGCTGCGGCTCACCCATGGGCTCCAGCCTAGAACCACGATCGGGTGCGGCGGTCCTCCGGTTGCCCTGTGTCTGCCGGTGGGCTGTACCGACCAGCAGGTTTGCTCTGGCGTCTACTTCGCCACAGTGAGCAGGAAGGCCACATCGTCCACGGCCTTCACACTGTGCCGGGCGTCGGGGATGACCAGCAGGTCACCGGCCGAACCCTTCCACTCGTTGGCTCCGCTGATCAGGGTCAGGGTGCCGCTGAGCACGACCATGGTGGCCTCACCCGGATTCTCGTGCTCGGCCAGGCTCTGACCGGCCGTCAGGGCGATCACGGTCTGGCGCAGCGAGTGGGCGTGCCCACCGTAGATCGTCTGCGAACTGCGCCCGCTCGAGGCGGTGGCGGCGATCTTCAGTTGCTGGCGGGCGACCGCGGTCAGCGATTTCTTGTCCATGGACTGCCTTTCGCCGGGCTGGTATCCGTGAGTATGCCCGACGGCCTCGAACCGCTCGGCTATTTCGCCGGTTCGTGTGCGGGAATTGCCGTACACGCGATATTCGCGTGATCCGTGTTACCGCGTATAACGCCGAAAGCGATACCGCAGACCCGTGGTGGATTCGCGCCACGGTTCGGATTCGGCCGACCACTCCGGGCCGATGGCGGGGGCGTAGCAGTCGCCGGCGATATCCGCATCCACCTCGGTGACCATCAGTTCGGTCGCCGAAGGCAGTGCGGCACGGTAGATTTCACCGCCACCCATCACCCACACCGGCTCGTCGCCGGCGAGGGCGAACGCCTGCTCCAGCGACCCAGCGCGCTCGGCGCCCGCCGCCGCCCACTCCGGATCGCGGGTCACCACGATATTGCGGCGGCCCGCCAGCGGACGGAAGCGCGCGGGCAGCGAATCCCAGGTGCGACGGCCCATGATCACCGGATGTCCCCAGGTCACCTCCTTGAAATGCGCCATATCCTCCGGAATTCGCCACGGAATGGTGTTGTCCACCCCGATGACGCCGTCCAGGGTCTGCGCCCAGATGAGCCCGACGGTCCGCACCCGCACCGCGCTGTCGGCGCTCACACCGCCACCGGGGCCTTGATCGCCGGATGATGCTGGTAGTCCAGCACTTCCACATCCTCGTATCGGTACTCGAACAGGGTCGGGGCCTGACGCAGCCGCAGCCGCGGGAACGGATACGGTTCCCGGCCCAACTGCTCGCGCACCTGGTCCACGTGGTTGTCGTAGATATGGCAGTCGCCGCCGGTCCAGATGAAATCACCCGGTTCCAGGTCGGCCTGCTGCGCCACCATGTGGGTGAGCAGGGCGTAACTCGCGATATTGAACGGCACGCCCAGGAACAGGTCCGCACTGCGCTGATACAGCTGGCAGGAGAGCTTGCCGTCGGCCACGTAGAACTGGAAGAAGGCGTGGCAGGGGGCCAGCGCCATGCGGTTCAGCTCCGCCACGTTCCAGGACGAGACGATGATGCGGCGCGAATCCGGATCGGTGCGCAGCGTCTCGAGCACCTGCGCGAGCTGGTCGATATGGCCGCCGTCCGGGGTCGGCCAGGAGCGCCACTGCACGCCGTAGACCGGGCCCAGCTCGCCGTCGGCATCGGCCCACTCGTCCCAGATGCTGACGCCGTGCTCCTGCAGCCAGCGCACATTGGAGTCGCCGCGCAGGAACCACAGCAGCTCGTAGACGATGGACTTGAGGTGCACCTTCTTCGTGGTGACCAGCGGAAAGCCACGCGACAGGTCGTAGCGCAGCTGATGGCCGAAGATGCTGCGGGTGCCGGTGCCCGTCCGATCCGATTTCGGGGTGCCGCTGTCCAGCACCAGCCGCAGCAGGTCCTCGTACTGGGTGTCTCGGGGGGCGTCCACGCCTGGCAAGCTTACGCAGTGTGCGGCAGCTCTATGTGATCGGAATCGGCGCCGGGGATCCGGACCAGGTCACCGTGCAGGCCATCAAGGCGCTGCGTCGGGTGGACGTGTTCTTCGTCATCGGCAAGGGAGCCGAGAAGCGGGAACTGGTGGATGTGCGCACCACCATCCTCGAAGAACACGCGCGACGGCCGTATCGGGTCGTGGAGATCCCCGACCCGCCGCGCGACCGGTCGGTGCCCGCCGCCGGTGCGGACGACGCCTACCGCGGGGTGGTGGCGGACTGGCACGAACGGCGCAGCGAACTGCTGGAGGCGGCCTTCGCCGCGACCGAGGGCGTGGGCGGCATCCTGGTCTGGGGTGACCCCTCGCTCTACGACAGCACGCTGCGCATGGTCGAACGGGTGCTCGGCCGGGGGCGGGCGCGGTTCGAGTACACGGTCATTCCCGGCATCACCAGCCCGCAGGCGCTCGCCGCCGGACATCGCATGGTGCTGCACGAGATCGGCGCACCCGTGCAGATCACCACCGGTCGGCGGCTGCGCGAGGAGGGCCTGCCCTCGGACCGATCCACCCTCGTCATGCTCGACGGCGACTGCTCCTTCACGTCCGTACCGGGCGACGACGTGCACATCTGGTGGGGGGCCTACCTCGGTATGCCCGATGAGACCCTCATCTCGGGGCCGCTGCGAAAAGTGGAGCAGGAGATCGTGACCCGGCGTGCGGAGCTGCGTGCGGCGAAGGGCTGGATCATGGACATCTATCTGCTGCGCCGCGGCTGAATCATCCGCCGAGCTGCCCGGCGACGAGTTCCCGACCTGCGGGAACGGTCCGCCGGGTTAGGCTGCCGGTGGTGGGATCGGAAGGTGGTGCGGGTCCGGTGACGCTCATCGGCCGGGAGGAGTCGGCGGCGGTGCTGCGCGAGCACCTGCGCCGAACGCTGACCAGCCACGGCGGGCTGATCCTCGTCGCCGGTGAGGCCGGAATCGGCAAGACCGCGCTCATGACGCAGGTGCTCGAGGAGTTCACCGATGCGGCGCTGGTGCTGGCGGCCACCGCCTGGAGCGGGGACGGCGTGCCCGGATACTGGCCGTGGGTGCAGATTCTGCGGCGGCTGCGGGATCGCTGTGACGCCGACGAGTGGGCCGCGGTCGTCGATTCCGCCGGAGCGGCGCTGATCGCGCTGACGGAGGGGACGCCCGGAGCGGATGCCAGGGGGCAGCCGGGTGCCAGGAGCCGTCCGGTTGCCGCCGTGCGGCCTGAGGCTGGGGGAGCCTCGGACGCTCCGAGGGCCTCGCGGGGGGCAGCGGACTCGGGCGATGCGGGGGCCTGGCAGGGGGCGGGAGTCTCGGGCGTCGCGGGGGCCTCTGGCGTGGTAGGAGCCTCGGACGAGGTGGGACCTGCTCAGGGCGACGGAGTTTCAGGCGTTGCCGGATCGGGGGTTACGGAGGCTTCGGACACTGCGGTGACCGCGGATGTCGCTGGTCTTGGCGGCACGCGCTCGGGCCAAGCGGTGCAGGGGAATTGGGCGCTGTTCGAGATCGGTGATGCGGTCACCGCCGCCCTGGTGAGTGCGGCGCGGCAGCGTCCGGTCTTCGTGGTGATCGATGATCTGCACCATGCCGATCCGGAGTCGGTGCGGGTGCTGACCTTTCTCGCGCGCCATGCCTGGTTCGAGCGGATCGCCGTGGTTGCCGCGGTGCGCGATACCGAGCTCGCCGCCGAAAAGCATCCGCTGCGTGAGGTTTTCCCGGAGGTGTGGGCGGCCGCGCAGACGGTGGAGCTGGCCGGGCTGTCGGGGGTCGAGACCGCCGCCCTGGCCGCCCGGCTGACCGGGAGCACACCGCCGCCCGAGATCGCGCGGCGTATCGCGAGCGCCAGCGGCGGCAATCCCTTTCTGGCGGAACAGGCCACGCGGCTGTGGCACGGTGGCGGGTCCATCGACGCCCTGACTCCGGGCGTGCGCCAGACCCTGGACGCGCGACTGGCCCCGCTCCCGGAGCGAGTGGTGGCGGCGCTCGGTGTCGCGGCGGTGGTGGGACGCGAATTCGCCGTTCCCGTGGTCGCCGCCGCGCTCGGCACCACCCCGGCCGAACTGGCCGACACCCTTGCCCAGGCGGTGCGCGCGCGTCTGGTCGGCCGCACCGGTACCGCCCTCGGCGGGCCGAGTGGCGACCGGTTCGTCTTCGTACACGACCTGATTCGCGAAACCCTGCTGGCGCGGCTGGACGCGGTGAACCTGCACCGGCGGCACGCCGACGTCCTCGCCGCCCTGGAGCGCCTGCCCCGCGATGTAACCGGCGCGACCGCAAGCGATTTCGCCCACCACGCCTACCAGCTGACCCGATCCGGCGACCCCGCCGCGGCCGCCCGCGCCCTGCACTACCTGCTCAGCGCGGCCGCCGACGCCGGCACCCGCTCGGCCGCCGGCGAAGCCGCCCACCACTACCGCCGAGCCCTCACCCTGCTACCCCCCGACAACCTCCCCCGCCGCGGCCACCTCGGCCTCGCCCTGGCCGCCGCCGCCCACCGCGCGGGCGAACTCCCGGAAGCCCGCGCGGCATACGAGACCGTCCTCATCGAATCCCGTGCGGCACACCGCGAATCGGCTGACCAGCCCGATCGGAAAGGGTTCAGGTACGGGCGAGAGCTAGACGCGGACCGCGAGTTCGGTGGAGGTCGCGGCGGTGAGGGTACAGACGTTGAGATGGATGCGGCAGGAAGGCGCGGCGCGGCGGAGCTCGGGTACGGCGCGCGTGTGTGCAGGAGCGGTGGAGGTGGAGCGCGTACCGGCGCGGACCGAGCGGACGATGCTCCGGCTGACGGTGGGCTGGCACCCGCGGGTGACAGACGAGAGACAACTGCCGACATGCGGCCGCAGTCGGTGTCCGCTGGGGTGGAGCCGTGTCCCGGCGGGGGTGAGTCGGCAAAAGGAGTGATGGAGTCGTGTCCCGGCGCGGGCGAGTCGGCAAATGTACGGGTGGAGGGGTGTCCCGGTGACATGGAGCCCACTCCCGATGGAGTGGAGTCGGTGCCCGGTGCAATGAATTCGGTTACCGATGCGGTGAATTCGGTGCCGAGGGTGGCGGCGGAGTTGTTCGCGCGGGCCGTGCTCGGGTTGCAGGGGCTCGGGATGACGGATCCGGAGGGGGCGGCCGCACGGGAGGTCGAGCTCATCGACGAGGCGCATCGGAGGCTGGTGCGGGAGCGGGCGGAGGGGGATCCGCTGGCGGTGCGGGTGTTGGCGGCGGCGGCGCGGGTGCGGGTGCATACGGGGTGGTCGCGGCGGGCGCGTCGGGGTGAGGCGGTCACGGAGGAGATGAGCGCGCGGGCGCTGCGGCTGGCGCGGGCCTGCGGGGATGCCCATACGATCGGGGCGAGCCTGCTGGCACGACACGATGCCGTCTGGCGGCCGGGGACGGCCGCCGAACGGCTGGCGCTCGCGGCGGAGATCCATACCGTCGCCGACTGCGTGGGCGATGAGGACCTGCGGATTCAGGGGTATGTGCTGCGCATCGCGGCCCTGCTGGAACTCGGTGATCCACGCGCGCACTCCGAACAGGCCGCTCTCACCGCCTACGCCGACCGCACCCGCCTGCCCCGCCCCCACTTCATCGCCCGCTCCCGCGCGGGCGCACTGGCCACCGTCACCGGCAGCCACGCCGCCGCGGCGGCCATCGACGACGCGTACGCCCTCGGCGAGCGCAGCGGTGAGGTCGACCGCCTGCCACTGTGGCTCGAACAGCGCTGGGCACTGGCGCTGACCGCCGCCGACGAGCCGGCTATCGCCCGCCTCACCGCCCGCTATCGGCAGCTGCCCAGCGCCTACGCCGTCGCACCGCTCCTACTCGCCGCGGCGCGCCGCCTGGCGGCTGCTGGGTCCGGGGTGGGCTCGGCGTTGTCCGGGGCGGCCGCTGGGTCCGGGGCGGGCTCGGCGTCGTCCGGGGCCGCCGCTGCGTTCGAGGCTGATTCGGCGTCTTTCCGGGCCGGTGCTGTGTCCGAGGCTGACACGGCGTCTCCCTCGGATGTCCCCACGTTTGGGGCCGACGGCATGTCTCGCGATGCCGCTGCTGCGTTCGAAGCTGACTCGGCGTGTCTCGGGGCCGGTGTTGCATCCGGGACTGACACGGCCTCTTTCGGGGTCGCCGCTGGGTCCGGGGGCGACATCACGTCTCCCGGGGCCGACACCGCGTCTCCCGGGGCTGGTGATCCGTGGTGGGGGCAGGACGAGGCTGGGGTGGTGGATGCGGTGCGGCGCGGGGTGGATGAGGTGCGGGTACTGCTGGAGACGTACCCGCGGCACTTCCATGCCGGGGCGCTGATCGCGCTGGCGGAGGCGGCGGTGGCGCTCGAGGACGCGGAGTTGCGGAAGTCGGTGCGGGAGTGGCTGTCTCCGCTGCGGGAGCTGTGGGCGGTGACCGCTGGGGGCGGCGCGGTGTACGGGCCGTACGCCTACTGGCTGGGGCGGCTCGACGCGGCGGCGGGCGATCGCGACAGTGCCGCGGTCGAGTTGGAGGCGGCTGCGGCGGCGGCGCGTCGCATGCGGTCGGTGCCGTGGCGGGAGGCGGCGGAGCGAGAATTGCGGCGGCTGGGCACGGCGCCGACGCGGGCCGCCGTGCTGCGCGCGCATACCGCGATCGAACCGGCCACCAATGTCTTCCGGCTCGCCGACGGGGTCTGGACGCTGCGGTTCGCGGGACAGACGGCGCACCTGCCCGATATCAAGGGGCTGCGGGATCTGCACACGCTCATCGCGAATCCGGGGCACGACATCTCGTCGATGGAACTGCTCACCGGTACCGGCACCGCCGCGGCCACCGCGTCGGCCGCCCGCGGACTGGGCGCCGACACCGTGCTCGACGAGCGCGCCAAGGCCGAGTTCCGCCGCCGACTCGAGCGGCTCGACGACGAAATCGACCGCGCCACAGCCCGCTCCGACGACGACCGCGCCGCCGAACTGGATACCGAGCGCGCCGCCCTGTTGGACGAACTCCGCCGCGCGGCCGGACTGGGCGGTCGCACCCGCCGCCTCGGCGATGATGCCGAACGCGCCCGCAAAACCGTCTCCGCCCGCGTCCGCGACGCCCTGCGCCGCCTGGACCACGCGCATCCGGAGCTGGCCGAACATCTGCGCGCCTGCGTATCCCTCGGCCTGGTCTGCCGCTATCAGCCGCAGCGCGAGATCCGCTGGGGTACCGACCGGACGCTGGGCACTGATCGGCCGCTGGGCACCGACCGGCCGCCGGGTACCGATTAGCCGCTGGCACCGACTAGTCGCTGGGGGCACCGACCGGGCGTCGGGTACCGATTAGCCGCTGGGCACCGACTAGTCGCTGGGGCACCGACCGGCCGCTGGGTACCGACTAGCCGCGCGGTCCGGCCACCCGATGTTTGGAAGCCCCGTCCGAGCGGGGTGGGCCACCCGGGCGGAGCTTCCACACTGTCGGCCCTACAAAAGGGGGCGTTCGCAATTGGCCGACAGCGCGAAACCCTATGGGGGCAAACGTCTGGACAACCATGACATTTATGCCCGCACCGCTGACATTTCGTGCCGGACATTGTTTCGCGGTCCGTGTCGCGCGGGAATTGCCGAATCTCGCGGCGCTGGATTCGGTCTCGCGCCTTCCGGGTGAAAGCACCGAGCGGCCGCCGAACGGCCCGGACCGAAGGAGCGAATCATGGAGCGCATCGCCACCGACCTGTGGGTCACCGAAACCCAGAACCCGGCGCCGGGCCTGACCACCCGCGCCTACCTGTGGACCCGCCCGGAGGGCAACGTGCTGTTCTACAACACCAGCATCGAGAGCGAGTTCGACCGCATGGCCGAACTCGGCGGGGTCGCCGACCAGTACCTCAGCCACCAGGACGAGATCACCTCCACCCTGGCCACGCTGAAGGAGCGGTTCGGTACCCGACTGCACCTGCACGAGTCGGAGGCGGACCTGGTCACCGCCACCACCGTGGACGATCCGTTCACGACGCGGCACACCGCGTTCGAGGGTTTGGAGGTCATCCCCACCCCCGGCCACACCGTGGGCAGCACCAACTACCTGGCCACCATCGCGGGTAAGCGCTACCTGTTCACCGGCGACACCATCATCCGGGGCGAGGACGGCCGCTGGTGGGCCGGTTACCTGGAGGGCTTCAGCGATAAGGACACGCTGGTCGCCAGCCTGGATGTGCTGGCCGAACTGACTCCGGACGTGGTGGTCTCCAGCGCCTTCCTGGGCGAGTCCGGCGTGACCGAACTAGGGGAGCGGCCGTGGGCGGAGTTGGTCGGCGAGGCGCGCGAGGGGTTGCTGGCGGGCCGCTCGCTTGTCTGACCAGGGCGTGTTCACATCGGGCGCCATGTCGGTGGGTGCCGGTAGGCTTCGGGTGTGCCCGAGTTACCCGAAATCGTGGCGCTGGAGCAATTCCTCGCCGAGCATGCGGTGGGCGCGGTCGTGGGTCGGGTCGATGTGGCGGCGCTGAGCGTGCTCAAAACCTTCGATCCGCCGGTGACCGCGCTGTCCGGGCGTGACGTGACGGGGGTGGGGCACTGGGGTAAGCACCTCGGCATCGACTGTGACGGGCTGTGGCTGATCACGCACCTGTCGCGGGCGGGCTGGCTGCGCTGGCTCGACGAGCCCGGCGCCGCCCCGCCCAAACCGGGGAAGGGGCCGCTCGCCCTGCGCGTGCACCTGTTCACCCCGGAGGGCGCGACCCCGGCCTTCGACCTCACCGAGGCGGGCACCAAGAAGCGGCTCGCGGTCTGGCTGACCGCCGATCCGCTCGCGGTGCCCAGTATCGCCCGCCTCGGTCCGGACGCGCTGGCGGTGAGCGAGCCCGAATTCGCCGAACTGCTGCACGGCACCTCGCAGCGGGTGAAGAACGCGCTCACCGATCAGACCGTCATCGCCGGTATCGGCAATGCGTACTCCGACGAGATCCTGCACACCGCGCGGCTGTCGCCGTTCGCGAATGCCGGAACTCTGGACGCGGAGCAGCTGTCCCGGCTGTATGCGGCCATGCGCGCGGAACTGCGCGACGCGGTCGAGCGGTCCGTGGGTCAGGACGCCGCGCGGCTCAAGGGCGAGAAGCGCTCCGGCATGCGGGTGCACGGCCGCACCGGCATGCCGTGCCCGGTCTGCGGCGACACCGTCCGCGAGGTGTCCTTCGCGGACAAGTCCTTCCAGTACTGCCCCACCTGCCAGACCGGCGGCAAGATCCTCGCCGACCGCCGCATGTCGCGCCTGCTGAAGTAGGGCGGCGGCCCCGCGAGCCACGGTGGCGTGTCGGGCGCGCATACGCCGGTGGGCCTGCTGCCGACTGTCGTGGGGAGGTGTGTCCGCCGCGAATGCGCCGCTGGCGCACCGCTTCGGCTGGCCGTATGCGCCGGTCGGTGCTCGCCGCCGCCATCGCTCTCGGCGCGGCCATCCGCGACCTCGCGTGGGCTGGGCTCAGCCGGGTCGGCTCGGCACCCATGACGGCTTGCCGTTGGATTTGGTGGCCGAGCACAGGCGGCGGTCGCGGTTACGGGCCCGGTCGAAGGTGCCCACGGGCCCGGTGGTCCCGCCGCGCTCGGGTCGGTTCAGATCAGTGTCGGTACCGTAATTCCCTGCCAGGCGAGGCGTTTGGCGCGGTCGGGATCGTCCTCCAGTCGCGGCGGGTAGTCGATGATCATGGTCGTGCGCCGGTCCTCGGTGTACTGCGGCCAGGACGGCAGGGGTGCGCCGTCACGGGCGAAGGACAGCCAGTTGTCCTGGAACTGCCGGGTCACCGAGCGCATGCCGCGCTGGCCGCCCGCCACCGTGAGCGCGCGTCCGAACGGGGTGTCGCTGGCCCCGAACACCGGGATCAGGTCGAAGGCGTGGGTGGCTCCGAATCCGGCGAGATGCAGTGCGCGCGGGGCGAAATCGAAGCGGTAGCCGTAGGTGGGCGCGTAGCGGCTGTGTCCCTCCATGGCCGTCACCGTGGACCGCCAGAGCACGAAATCCCCACCCATGCGCACCGCGACCTTCGGGTCCGGGAAGCCCGGATAGGCGGCGACCACCTGGGCCGCGGCCTCGGCGCTGGAATGCGCGAGCACCTTGCGAATGCGTTCCGGCGTGGTCGGCAGCGTATCGGACAGCCGCGCGAACAGCGTCCCCTCATCGCGATTGCTGCCGATGATGAGCGGCAGCCGGTGCGCGCTGCCCTCGGTGAGCGCGTCCAGCGGGGAACGCGGCAGGAAGTCGCCGTCCACCATGGGCACGGCCGGGAACAGTCCCGGCTGCTCCCGCAGCACCGTGGCGACGGCCCGGTCCACCGCGCGGCGAATGTCATTGGCACCGGCCGAGATCAGCGCACGCGATGCCTCCTCCGGACCGGCCCCGAGACCCTCCACGCAGCGGCGGGCGAAAAGTTTGGCGTCGTCCGGACTGGCCGCCCACGCCGCGGGCGGGCTCTGCGAGATACCCCGATGGAACAGACCCTCCGCCGCCGGGGTCGCGAACAGGCTCAACACGGCGTGCGCCCCGGCGGATTCGCCGAAGATCGTGACATTGTCCGGATCGCCGCCGAAGGCCGCGATATTGCGCCGCACCCACTCCAACGCCGCCACCTGGTCGCGCAGCCCCAGGTTCGAATCGAATCGCCGCTCGGGCGTGGAATATTCGCTGAAGTCCACATAGCCGAATCCGCCCAGCCGGTAGTTCAGCGACACCACGATCACATCACCGCGCACGGCCAGCCGCGCCCCGGAGTACAGTCCCAGCGCCGAGGTGCCGATCATGTACCCACCGCCGTGGATGAACACCATGACCGGGCGCGGCGTGGCCGAATGCCGTACCGGCGCGGTGATATTGAGCGTCAGACAGTCCTCGCCGGTCGGCTGCTGCTGTCGCGGCCCGATGCGAGCGCCGCTGCGATGCTGCATCGCGGCGAGGCCGAATTCCCGGGCGTCGCGCACCCCGGCCCAGGGCCGCACCGGCTGCGGCGCCCGGAATCGCAGCTCTCCCACCGGCGGCGCCGCATAGGGGATGGACCGCCAGCGCGCCACGCGGCGGCCCCGGGAACCGCGGACGACGCCGTCGGCAGTAGTGATATCGATCGTTGCCACCATTGGAAAACGGTATAGGCGCGACCCACCCGCCCGCTAGACCCTACTGACTTGTTGCCAATACGTGGCCGGACCGAACCGATCACAGCCAACTGCCGAACTTCCGGATGTACAGCGTCTTCGCCAGCTGCGCCACCAGGCAGTAACTCAGCAGCGTCAGCACCAGCCAGGGGAAATACGCCAGCGGCAGGGCCTGCATCCGGAGGACGTCCGCCAGCGGCGAGAAGGGCAGCCAGATGCCGACGGCCATGATCGTGCCCGTGGTCAGCAGCACCGGCAGGGCCGCCCGGGATTGGAGGAACGGGATCTTCCGGGTGCGGATCATATGCACGATGAGGGTCTGGGAGAGCAACCCCTCGATGAACCAGCCGGATTGGAACAGCGTTTGGTGTTCGGGACTGTTGGCCTGGAACACGAACCACATCAGCGCGAAGGTGCTCATATCGAAGATCGAGCTGGTCGGGCCGATGCACAGCATGAACCGGCCGAGATCCCGGGCGTTCCACTGCTGCGGCTTGCGCAGATACTCCTCGTCCATGCGATCCCACGGAATGCTGAGTTGTGAGATGTCGTAGAGCAGGTTCTGCACCAGCAGGTGCACCGCCAGCATGGGTTGGAAGGGCAGGAACGCCGAGGCCACCAGCACCGAGAACACATTGCCGAAATTCGACGACGCGGTCATCTTGATGTACTTCATGGTGTTTCCGAAGGTGCGGCGGCCCTCGATAACGCCGCGTTCGAGCACCATGAGGTCCTTCTCCAGCAGGATGATGTCCGCGGATTCCCTGGCGATATCGACCGCGGTGTCCACCGAGATGCCCACATCGGCCTCACGCAGCGCCGCCGCGTCGTTGATGCCGTCGCCGAGGAAGCCGACGGTGTGGCCGCGCGCGTGCAGGGTGCGCACGATGCGCGCCTTCTGCGCCGGGTCGATCTTGGCGAAAAGTGTGGTGCGTTCCACCAATTCGGGCAGATCCGCGTCATCGGTCAGCTCCAGTCGGGCGCCGGTGACCGGTTCGCCCACCGCGAGGCCGACGCCCGCGCACACCCGCGCCGCCACCAGTTCGCTGTCGCCGGTGATCACCTTCACCTCGACGCCGTTGTCCGCCAGGGCTTTCAGCGCCGCGGCCCCGTCCTGCTTGGGCGGATCGAGGAAGGCGAGGAAGCCGACCAGCGTCAATTCGGTCTCGTCGGTCGCCGTGTAGCGGTCGCGAATCGGCACCGCCCGGGTGGCGAC
The DNA here is from genome assembly GCF_007362295.1 of Nocardia otitidiscaviarum. Taxonomy (NCBI): domain Bacteria; kingdom Bacillati; phylum Actinomycetota; class Actinomycetes; order Mycobacteriales; family Nocardiaceae; genus Nocardia; species Nocardia otitidiscaviarum. The sequence continues at coordinate 279,132 of NZ_CP041695.1, forward strand.
GGCCACCACCCGCAGGCCCTCGCGATTGGTCCGCTCGGCCACGTCGATCACGCGTTCGCGCAGCTCGGGGGACATGGCGATCTCGCGGTCGCCGTCGCGTGCGAACCGGCACAACGCGACGACCTCCTCCACCGCGCCCTTGCAGACGAGCTGGTTCTCCGCGAGGCCGCCCAACCGGTCGCTGAGCACCACCGACATCCGGCGGCGCACGAAATCGAAGGGGATCTCGTCCGCGAGCCGATAGCGGCTGTCGACGACGACCTCCTCGGCCTCGTCCATCCGGTCGATGACGGCGCGGTCCAGCAGATTGCGCAATCCGGTCTGGAAGTGGCTGTTCAGATACGCCAACCGCAGCACCTCGTCGCTCGGCCGCCCGTGCATGTCCAGGTATCGGTCTAGCACGACCCGGTCCTCGGTGAGGGTGCCGGTCTTGTCGGTGCACAGCACATCCATGCCGCCAAGATTCTGAATCGCGCTCAGCCGCTTGACCACGACCTTGCGCTTGCTCATGGCGACCGCGCCCTTGGCCAGATTGGCGGTCACCACCACCGGCAGCATCTCCGGTGTGAGGCCCACCGCCACGGCCACCGCGAACAGGAACGCCGAGGTCCAATCGCCCTGATTCCAGCCGTTGACGACGAACACCACGGGCACCATGACCAGCATGAACCGGATGAGCAGATAGGCGACCCGCTTCACTCCGGTGTCGAACGCGGTCTCCGGATGCGCGCCGACCATGATGTCGGCCATGGAGCCGAAGTAGGTGTCCGAACCGGTCGCGACCACCACCCCCGTACCGGTTCCGGAGGTGACGGAGGTGCCCATCAGCACCAGGTTGTCGGCATCGGCGGGGTCGGGGCGGGTGTGCCGCCGGGTGTCGCCGGTGGTGGTGTCGGCCTTCTCCACCGGCAGCGATTCACCGGTCAGGGCGGCCTGGGCGACCATGAGGTCCTTGGCCGCGAGGAGCCGCACATCGGCGGGCACCAGGTCACCGGCGGCCAGCTGCACGATATCGCCGGGCACCACCTCGGCCATGGGGATTTCCCGGGCTCGGCCGCGCGGTGCGCCCGCATCGCGCCGCACCACCGCCGCGGTGGTGGTGACCAGCCGGGCCAGCGCTTCGGCGGCCCGATTGGAACGGAACTCCTGCCAGAACCGGATCAGCGTGCTGATCGTGATCATGATGCCGATGGTGATGACGCCCTCGGCGTCGCCGGTCAGGTAGAGCACGACGGCCAGGCCCGCCAGCACCAGGATGAACGGGTTCCCGAACGCCCGCACCAGCTGCACCAGCCAGTGCGGAACGTATTCGTGGGCGATCTTGTTCGGGCCGTACTGCGCCAGCCGCTGATCGGCGTCGGCGTGGTCGAGGCCGGCGCGCACCGAATCCAGGTCGTGCAGCACCTGTTTCGCCGGTCGGGCACTGATGCCGACCAGCTTCGCGCCGACCGCGCGGGTGCGGTCCTCCAGCTCGGCGGCCCGGCGTTCCCGGCGGGACGGGCGGTGGGTGGGTGGTTCCGGCTGCTGGAGGGACAGCGGAGTGGACATGGTCATGAGGTACTCCTCGCGCGGTAGCCGCATCGGGACTGTGGGGTGTCGGTGCGTGGCCGCCTACCGCTTCGGGTGGCAGCCCAGCGAGGCGCTGACCACCGCCGGTGGCGTGTAGCCCGCCAGCAGGTTGGCCCGCTCCTGCGGGGTGAGATTCCGGCGTGTCCACAGGCGGTGCGCGCCGCGGCGGCAGCCGCCGAGCAGGGCGGTGGTCAGGGTGGCTGGGGTACGACGTGCGATGAAGGTCATGGCGAACTCCTCGGTGACGGGGCCGCGATTCATCGCTTCGAAATCTTTTCAACCGAATTCGCGCACGCTGGGATGGACAATTGTCGAGGACATGACAATTGCCTGAGAATGCGCTGAATTCGCCGAACGGTCAGTACGAAGGAATGCCGCGACCGGGCGAGACAATGCAGAGTGATCGAGACGGATACGGACTTCCACCGGGTGTCATCCTGCGGATCTCACCTCCTTGCGGCCGAGGCGTGCGGGGACGCCGAATCGAAAGCACAGCAGGGAGCGGGCCAGGGACGTTTCCCTGGTGAGCACCCCTCTCGTCAGAGTTTCGGCACTACGCGACGTGTCTCGGCATCGAGCCGGGAAGCCACTTCGGGTACATCCCTTAATCCGGGAAGACCTGTCCTAACCTTGGGCGTCTCTCGACGTCGTCAGATCAGTGGCCTGTGTTCGCGTAGGAGCCTCACCTATCGAGGTGCATGAACGTCGACAATGGTGTCGCACGAATTCGGATAAGTCAAATCCCGAAAAAATCGGCCCCCGATCGGGGGCCGAAAAACCTACTGGAGATAGCCTTCCACCTGCTGGGCGGAATTCGGCTGGGCCGAATCGGGATCGCGCCCCTGATCGAGCCGGGCCCGGCGCTGCCGCAGCAGATCCCAGCACTGGTCCAGCTGCACCTCGAGCTCGGCCAGTTGGGCGCGCTCGCTCTCCGGGTCCAGCTCACCGCCGGTGGTCTTGGACCGCAGCTCGTGCTCGCGATCCACCAGTGTCTTGATACGCGCGAGAATGTCCTGATCGGTCATGAAGCCTCCACTCCGCGACGGTTGCAGCGCGACCCGGGCCCGGGTCACGCGTCCATGCTACGGCGCGGCCAGGCACTCCCCGGCGGTCCGCAGTGCCGCCGCCAAATCCGCGCGCGGCAGGGCGGCGTAACCGAGCGCCACGCCGAACAGCCGTCGCGGCCCGACGTAATGGGTGTCGAGGCGGCCGAGGTGCACGCCGCGCCGCTCCGCCGCCGCCACCGCGGCCGCCTCGGCGGTGGCCGAGGCCAACGGCACCACCACGTGTGATCCGGCGGCGTCGCCGATCACCCCGAGGCCGTGTCGGCGCAGTTCCGCCACCACCATGGCGCGCCGCGTCTGCATTTCGCGGCGGAGTCGGCGCAGATGCCGGGCGAGATCACCGTGTGCGGCCAGTTCGGCCAGCACCAGCTGCCCGGCCGCGGCCGGACCGGTGCCGGTGTGTTCGCGATGGGCGAGCACCGCGTCGGCGACGGCGGGCGCGGCGACGAGCCAGCCGATGCCCAGGGCCGGGGTGAGGATCTTGCTGGTGGTGCCGAGATGCACCACCACATCGGGGGCGAGGGAGGCCAGCAGCGGCAAGGGCGCGGTGTCGTAACGCAATTCGCCGTCGTAGTCGTCCTCGATGATCAGAGCGCCGGTGCGGCGGGCGAATTCGACGAGCCGCACCCGCCGCTCGGCGGGCATCCGTGCGCCCAGCGGAAACTGGTGCGCGGGAGTGCAATACACGGCGCTCACGCCGTCCGGCAGCAGGTCCACCCGCAGGCCGTGGTCGTCGACCGGAATCGGCACCAACTCGATTCCGGCCGCCCGGAACGCGCCCGCGGCCCGGCGGTAGCCCGGATCCTCGATGGCCACCGCCGCGCCCGGGGGCAGCACCGCGGCCGCCAGCTCGCTCACCGCGGCGCTGGTGCCCGATGTGGCCAGTACCGCACTGCCGCCGGACGCGCCCAATCCCCGATGCCGCAGCAGGTGTTCGGCCACCGCCGCGCGGTAGCCGGGGTCACCGGCGCGGTTGCGGCGGACCAGGGGCATCGGGACGGCGGCCGCCCGCCAGGCCCGTCGCCACGCCGCGCGGTCGATGGCCTCCACGCACGGTGCACCGGGGGCCAGATCGGCCAGATCCGTCGCCTCGTCCGCATCGGAGGCGGCCGGCGACCACTCCGGGGCCAGTCGTGGGGCGGCGGTCAGGTAGGTGCCGGATCCGTGTCGCCCGCCGAGCCAGCCTTCGGCGTGCAGTTGGTCGTAGGCGGCGGTGACCACGGTGCGGCTCACGCCGAGGCGCAGCGCCAGTGCCCGCGAGGAGGGCAGGCGGTCGCCGCGGTGCAGGAGCCCGGTGGCGGCGGCGTCGCGCAGTCGGTCCGCGATCTGTGCCGACAGCGGCGTCGATGCCGCGCGGTCGAGCGTGATCGGGAGGTCGTCGGCGGGGGTCGGGCGGTGTGCCGCGTTCTCGGATGTGGTCGCCGTCAAGGGTCCGCCTCAAAAGTGGTCTGTCGAAATCATCCAGAAATGGATATTCTACTGGTCCATTGGCGCGGCCATGCTGGTCATATGAGTCAGACAGCGTCGAATCGGACCCCCTTGTCGCCCACGCCGCGCAGCACTCCGACGCGCTACCGGCACCGCGCCCGGAGTGACCGAGCGGTCCTGGACGCCGTGCTGGACGCCGGGTTCCTCTGCCATCTCGGCGTGGTGATCGACGGCGCGCCGCTGGTGGTGCCCACCATCTACGGGCGCGACGGGGACACGCTCTACCTGCACGGCTCCACCGGATCGGGCAATCTGCGCGCCGCGAGTACCGGTGGGGTGTCGGTATCGGTCACCCATGTGGACGGCATCGTGTACGCGCGTGCCGCGATGCACCTGTCCATCAACTTCCGGTCGGCCGTGATCCACGGTCGGCCGACCACGGTCACCGATCCGGATGAGCAGCTGCGGGCCATGCGGATCGTCGTCGACAATGTCACGCCCGGCGCCTGGCCCGCGGTGCGGCAGCCGACCAAGAAGGAGCTCGCGGGCACGCTGGTGCTGGCGCTCGACCTCACCGAGGCGTCGGTGAAGGTGCGTGAGGGCGGGCCGATCGACGAACCGGAGGATGTCGCCGCCGGTGGGGTGTGGGCCGGAGTGCTGCCGCTGCGGCAGCTGTGGGACGCCCCCGTACCGGCCGACGACCTGGAGCCGGGAGTGCCGGTACCCGACCATGTGCTGGCCCGGATCGCGGGGTCGCCGGTGGCGGGGTAGCCGAAAGATCGAATCACGGTCACACTGAAGGTGATTCGATCTAGTGCCGGGAGGTCCCCATGGATCCCGATAGCGATGACGCCGAGGGCGGGCCGACGCGCCTGCTGGATTTCATAGCGCGGCGGGAGGCCGAGTCCGCCGCCGCACTGGCCGCGGCCCGAATCGGCTCCGGAAAGGAGCCGTTCAGCCTGGAGGCCCTGCGCGCCGCCTACGACCTCACCCTCGATCTGGGTACCCGGCCGCTCACCGCGGCCGATGTCGCGGAGTACGAGCGTCGCTACTACCTCACCACCCCGCCCGACATCCGGACGGTCGCGCAGTTCGGCGAATACCTGTACTCGCTCTACATCAACGAGGTGGGCTGAGAGCACGGCGCGCGGTCTGCCGCGCCCGTGCCGGGGCGCTGGAACCCGTTGCGGCGCAATCGGCCCGGCGCACCGGGTGCGGCCTCGTCGGCTCGGTCGAGCGCGGCCGTGGACGTGGTGGCGAGGCTGAGCCGCGCACGGTGGTGCGGGCGTGGTCACAGGGCTGGCAGGTGCTGTGGTGAGAAGCTGAGGTGATCAGCCGGAGCCCAATGCGACCGAGCTGAGCGGGGTCGGGCGGCTACCAGGGTGTGGCGGTGAGGCCGAGTCGGCCGAGAGTGGTGCTGGCGAGGTCGCGTAGGTCCGCGGCGGTGGGGATGTGTTGGGGGTCGAGGCCGACCAGTCCGAGGGTGTAGGTGTCGGCGATGCGGGTGAAGTAGGTGGAGAGGCGGGTGCGTGGGAAGGTGTCGGCGCGCAGGCCCGGATGGATGGCGCGGGCCGCCACGCCTGTGCACTGGTGTGGGCCGAGGGTGAGCAGCGAGTCCGGGAGGGTTCCGATATTGGAGCACAGGATGTCTCGCTCGCCCGCGCCGCGGGCCAGCGCGTGCGCCCAGCGGTCCGGGAGCACCTGGAGTAGTTCCTCGGGCATACCGCCCGGGCTGGTCATGCGGTGTTCGTAGGCGGCGCGGGCGCGGTGGCGGATGGTGGCCGGGGTGTCGGTGCGGCGCACGGCGATCTCGGTCATGGCGAGGTCGTTGTCCACCCGGGGTTCGTCGCGGGTGTCCACCGGGAGGCTGACGGCGATCTCGGGCTCGGGAAAGCCCGTGGACCACAGCATATTCGCCACCGCGTGCACGAAGAGACTGTTGGCGGTGCCGCCGTGGGCGACGGCAACGCGGTTCCAGTCGCGGGCCGGTATCTGGAGTACGGCGCTGCGCGGGGCGGCGTCCGGGTGGCCGGACGGTATTTCTCGCGCCGGGGGAGACGGTGGTCGGCGGGGGATGCCGCGGCGCAGTGCGCGGGCGGTGCCGCCCAGCACGACGGACCATTGGCGGCGGGCGTCCGCCCAATCCGAGTGGGGGGCCGCGGGTGTCGCCAGCGGTGTGCCCGCCAGCGCGTTGTCCACGGCCAGGGTGAGAGCGCGGCCGTCGGCCAGGGCGTGTGAACACGTCAGGGCGACAACGGATCCGCCGTCGTCGATCGGTGCGGCCGAGAGCCGCCAGCCCGGACCGAATTCCGGATCGAGGTCCGCACCCTGACCGTCGGCCCACTCCAGCAGGGTGTGCGCGGCCAGCGGCTCCCCGGCCAGCACCAGCGGATGCGCCCAACCGGTCACTTGCCAGCGCGGCCGTGCCCCCGGAATCCGCGATCGCACCACCCGCCGCCCCAGCGGCCCCGTCCGCAACGCCTCGTGCACATCCCGCAGCAACTCCGACCCCACCCGGTCGGCGGTACGCCAAATCCCCTGCAGCGCGATCGGCGTACCCATACCCCGATGCGCCCGCAGGAACATCTCGTCCACCACGGTCAGCCGGTTCATCGCAGGCAGCGTACCGACCGGTACCGACAACCGGCGAGCCTCGATTCCGGCCGAGCCGATCGGTGCCGCCGAACCCAGATCGCATCGGCCCACCTGACGTCGGCGCATCCGACTCGCCCGACTACGGCGCCTGTCGGTGCGATAGCCGCAACGATTTGTGCGGCGGCCACATAGTTCGCGCGCCGGTTCACGGTGGCCGCACCGGTTGGTGCGGTGGTTACGCTGGTTCGCGCGCTGGTTCGCGCGCTGGTTCGCGCGCTGGTTCGCGCGCTGGTTGTGCAGCGGTTACGCCGGTTCGCGCGACGTTCGCGCCTCCGGCTCGTGCGGTGGTCGCATCGATCGGCGGGGCGGTCGCGGTGGATCGGTGTACGCCGGGTGCGGTGCTGGTGTGTTTTGCCGTGAATGGCTTCGGTGGGTGGGCGGTTCGCCCCGCGGTCACGCACTCGCCCGGCGCGTCCGAGTCGGTTTGCCTGGTCTGGACGCCGTCGATCGGTTGTGGCCGGGCGGGCGCGGCGCGGTCGGGTCAGGCCGGGCTGCCGCCGCGGCCCGCGCCCGCGGCGAAGCGCTGGGCTCCGTCGAGCGCGCCGTCGGCGAGGGCGGTCATGCCGTGGCGAAACTCGTTGCGGAGGGCGGCGGTCTCGTCGAGGCCGTCCTGTTCCAGCACCGACATGCGGTCCGAGCGCAGGCAGGTTTGCGGGAGGGTGGCGAGTTGGGCGGCGAGTTCCTCTGCGGCGCGGCGGGATTCGCCGGGCGGGACGACCTGGGTGACCAGGCCGATCTGCAGGGCCTCCGCCGCGCCGACGGCCCGGCCGGTGAGGATGAGGTCCATGGCGCGGCCGGTGCCGATGATGCGCGGCAGGCGAATCGTGCCGCCGTCGATGAGGGGTACGCCCCAGCGGCGGCAGAACACGCCGAAAGTGCTGTCCTGCTCGGCGATTCGCAGATCACACCAGAGCGCGAGTTCGAGCCCGCCCGCCACGGCGTAGCCGGAGACGGCGGCGATGACGGGTTTGGACAGCCGCATGCGGGTCGGACCCATGGGTCCGTCGCCGTCCTCGGCCGCGCGATTGGACCGTTCGGTGCCGAGCGCCTTCAGGTCCGCCCCGGCGCAGAAGGTGCCGCCCTCGCCCCACAGCACCGCCACGGCGGCGGTCGGGTCGGCGTCGAATTCCCGGAAGGCGTCGGCCAGCGCCGCGGCCGTGGGTCCGTCCACGGCATTGCGGGCTTCGGGGCGGTGCAGGATCACGGTGGTCACGGGGCCGTTGCGTTCGACTCGTACGCTCACGGGACCGACCATACGCCGTACACACGGCCGTGCACACACCCTTGCGCGAAGAAATGAATCCGTGCTTCACTTCTTTCGTGGCGTATCGCAGAACCCCCGCTGTGCAGGCCCGCTTGGACGCCCAGGCCGGGGCGATCGTGCGGGCCGCCATGAAGGTGCTCTCCGAACAGGGATTCGCCGGACTGTCCATGGCCACCGTCGCCGCCGCGGCCGGTGTCGCCACCGGCACCGTCTACAAGAACTTCAGCGGCAAGGCCGAACTGGTGACCGCCGTCTTCCGCGAGGTCGTCACCCGCGAGGTCAGCGCCGTGGCCGACGCCAGTGCCGACGGCGGCGTGGTGGAGCGGGTCACCGCCGCCGTGGAGACCTTCGCCGGACGCGCCCTGAAGAATCCCAAACTCGCCTACGTACTGCTGGCCGAACCGGTGGACACCGCCGTCGACACCGAGCGACTGCGTTTCCGCCGGGCCTTCGCCGACACCTTCGAAACCGCCGTGGCCGACGGCGTCGCCAATGGCCAACTGCCACCGCAGGATCCACGCACCAGCGCCACCGCCCTGGTCGGCGCGATCGGTGAGGTGCTGGTCGGTCCGCTGGCCCAGGAACTGCCACGCGAGACGGTGCTGCCCGATCTCGTCGCCTTCGCACTGCGCGCCCTCGGCGTGCGGGCATCCTCGACATAGGAGTCACCCATGCACACCCACGACGTGTTCAACCAGGTGCCGAACATAGTCCCCTTCGACAACTCTCGCAATCCCGCGCTGCTCGAGGGCCTGCACCGCGAGGGCGCGGGCTGGGCCGAGGACGAGGTGCGCGAGCTCGGCGCGCTCGCCGGGGGCGCGCGGGCGCAGGAGTGGGGACGGCTGGCCAACGACTATCCGCCGGTGCTGCGCACCCACGACCGCTACGGCCACCGGGTGGACGAGGTGGAATTCCATCCGCACTGGCACGATCTGATGCGGGTGGCGGTGGAACACGGCCTGCACGGCACGCCCTGGCAGGACGACCGCGCCGGTGCGCACGTCGCGCGCGCCGCCAAGTTCTACACCTGGGGTCTGGCCGACGCGGGCCATATGTGCCCGATCTCCATGACCTACGCGGTGATTCCGGCGCTGCGGCACAATCCGGAACTCGCCGCGAAGTACGAACCGCTGTTGGCGTCGCGGGTGTACGACTACGGCCTGCGGGAGCCGTCCGGCAAGGCCGGTCTCATCGCGGGCATGTCCATGACCGAGAAGCAGGGCGGTTCCGACGTCCGCGCCAACACCACCACGGCCACACCGCAATCCGACGGCACGTACCGCATCGTCGGCCACAAGTGGTTTACCTCCGCGCCCATGTCGGACATGTTCCTGACCCTCGCGCAGGCCCCCGGCGGCCTGTCCTGCTTCCTGCTGCCGCGCGTGCTGCCGGACGGTTCGCGCAATCCCCTTCGCCTGCAACGGCTCAAGGACAAACTGGGCAACAAGTCCAACGCCTCCTCGGAGATCGAGTACGAGAACGCCACCGGCTGGCTGGTCGGCGCGGAGGGCGCGGGCGTGAAGACCATTATCGAGATGGTCAATATGACCCGCCTGGACTGCGTGATCGGCTCGGCCACCGGCATGCGCGCCGGGGTGGTGCACGCGGTGCACCACGCCCGCCACCGGGACGCCTTCGGCAAGAAGCTGATCGACCAGCCCGCCATGCGCAATGTGCTGGCCGACCTGGTGGTCGAATCCGAGGCCGCCACCACGGTCATGATGCGGCTGGCGGGTGCGACCGACCGCGCCGCGACCGATCCCGCCGAGGCCGCCTTGCGCCGGATCTCCCTGGCCGTCACCAAGTACTGGGTGTGCAAGCGTGCCCCCGCGCATGCCGCCGAAGCGCTGGAATGCCTGGGCGGCAACGGCTACGTGGAGGATTCCGGGATGCCGCGGCTGTACCGGGAGGCCCCGCTCATGTCCATTTGGGAGGGCTCCGGCAATGTGGCGGCCCTGGATGCCCTGCGCGCCATGGGACGTCAGCCCGAAACGGTCGAGGCGTATTTCGACGAGGTGTCACGGGCGCGCGGGGCCAATCCGCACCTGGACGCGGCCATCGACCGAATCGGCAAGGAACTCACCGATCTCGCCGATATCGAGTACCGGGCGCGCCGCGTGGTGGAGTCGATGGCGCTGGTGCTCCAGGGCGCGCAGCTGGTGCGGCACGGCAACGCCGCGGTCGCGGACGCCTTCTGCGCCACGAGATTCGGCGGTGACTGGGGCGTCGCGTTCGGCACCCTGCCGACCGGCATCGACACCGAGGCGATCCTGCAACGCGCCTACGTGAGCTGACCGCCCGTCGGGGACGTCCGGGGGGAGCGCCCCTAGGCGCGGCTGTGCCGCTGCCGATCGCCGGTGGTTTTGCGCCGGGCCGGCGGGTCGAAATGCGGTGCGCGGGGCGATTCTCCGCCGACCTTTGCGACCACCTCGGCGGCGAGTTCGGCGACCTTGCGGTTGGTGCGCTGGGAATGCTCGCGCAGCAGGGTGAAAGCGGTGTCCCGGCTACAGTGCCGCTGCCCCATGATGATTCCCAGTGCCAGGTCGATCGTGGACCGTGAGGCCAGGGCGCCGTACAGCTGTTCGGCCAGCCGGGCCTGTCGGGAGCTGGCGATCGCCACCGGCAGCAGCACCCGCAGATGCCGGGCGGTCTCGGAGATCGCGTGCACCGTGGGCGGGTCGAAGCCCGCGGGCCGAGTGGTGTGCACCGCCAGGATGGCATCCGGTTCGCCGTCGGTGGGCAGTCGGCACACGGACACCGCCGTGACCCCCAGGGACAGCAGGTACCGCAGATAGGGGTGTGCCGGTCCGGTGGCCGCCGTCGTCTCCACCACCGATTCCGGTCGGTCCGGGTATTCGGGTTCCAACCACGGAACCGGCATTCCACGGCCGGGCCCCAGCCGCAGATTCTGTGCGCCCGCCGAGAGCCCCTCCGCCGCGGCATGATTGACCGATACCGGCGGCGAGCGGTCAGTCGCGAGGGGCAGCATGGTGGCCACGGTCTCGGCGGTTTCGTTCAGCACCGCGTCGATGTCCTCGGCCGTGAGCAACAGGGCGGTGAGGGCGGTCATGCCGCTGGTGAGGGCGTTCGTCATCGGTCGTCGCTCATCGAGTCGGTACCGGGTCGTTCCGCCGCGTCGCCGACCAGGTGGCGCGCGAGGTCGGTAACCGTGCGATCCTCCGCGTACGCCTGCGCCCGCAATACCGACAGCGCGGCGTCCGCCGAGCAGCCGTATTGCGCGGCGATCATGCCGACGGCGAGATTGACCGCGGTGAGCGGATCCGGCTCGGCGGGGTCGGCGTCGTTCAGGGGGATGCCCGCCTCCCAGACGGTGAGGCCGATGTTCAGGGCGATCGCGTCCGCGATCTGGTCGACCGCCGCCGTCGACGGGTCCGCGGTCGAGTCGACCGTGAAACCACACAGCGTCCCGTAGCGTCCGATCGGCGTCGGCAGGGGCGTTGCCATGACCGCGCGCACGCCCAGGGCGGCGACGGCGGGGCCGTAGTGTGGCCAGCGCCGCGCCATGCCGCCCGCCGCGACCAGGAGCGGGGTCGGGCTGTACAGGGCGTCCCGGGCCGGGCCCTCGCCGAACGTCAATTCGATATCGTGCGCGGCGCGCGCGGTGGGGCCGGAGGTCGCGACGAGAAGCTCATGGTGATCGTGGTCGAACAGTGCGACGGATACGTCGTCCATGCGCAGCCGGGCGGCGGCCGCGGCCAGGAACACCGGCCGCAGCCCGGCGTGTTCGGCGTCGTGCCAGCGTTGCAGCCGCATGGCGTGCAAGCGGTGCAGCCGCGCGCTGGCGAAGTGCCGCGCCGCCATGCGCCGGTGCAGGGCGGCCATCCGCTCCCGGAACGGCCGCATGGTCTCCGGTGGGCGGTCGGCTTCGCGCTCGTATTTCTCGGCCAGCTCCGTGGCGCGGGCGGCCCGTCGTAGGTCGGTGGCGAATTCGTGCCACTCCTGCCGGATCTCGTCCGGCGTCTCCGGATGCGAGGGCATGTTCATACTGCTTCCATCAACAGCACCAGCCCGTCAAGGCTGCCGTTCAGCGGTGTACAGCTCACCGTGCACACGATCGGGCGGCCGAGCGGATCGGTCGCCTCCAGTTCGATCGGCCCGGACGAACTCGCCGATTCGAGACATGATTCGATGGTGCCCCGCAACCGCGATACCGGCAATCCACAGTCCAGGTCGGCGAAGGGCCGCTGGTAGACCTCGTCCGCTCGCAGGCCACACAGCCGCTCCGCGCCTCGGTTCCAGCTATGGATCCGTAACTTGCTGTCCAACACCACGATTCCGGCTTCGACGCTGGCCAGCACACCCTCCAGGAACTTCCTGGCCTCGTCCAGCTCCGCGGTGCGGATCCGCAGTTCCTCGTTCATGGTTTCGAGTTCCTCGTTGCCGGACTGCAATTCCTCGTTGATGGTCTCCAATTCCTCGTTCGTGGACCGCAGTTCCTCGTTGGTGGTCTCCAACTCCTCGATGCTGGACTGCAGTTCCTCGTTGGTGGTCTCCAGCTCCTCGTTCGTGGACCGCAATTCGTAGGAGATGCGCTCGAGCTCCGCCTGCTTGTCCTCGAGGTCGTGCCCCAGTCGGGTGGTGCGAGTCGTGTCGGTGAACGTGACGAGCACGCCGAGCGTGGAGCCGTCGTCGGCCCACAGTGGTTCGACCCGCACCTCCCAGCATCGCGGCGTTGCCGTCCTGAGGTCGGTTCCGGTCACGGCGACCCGGACGGCGTGGCGCTCGCTCACCGCACGCGCGATGAGCGGCTGCAGGTCGGCGGGACGGTAGGCGATTTCCAGCTCGTTGAGCGGCCGCCCTTCGACCCGGTTGATGTCGAACCGCTCGCGCATCCTGCCGTTGGCCACCACGATCACACCGGCCGCATCGACCGCGAGCGCCGGGAACGGCGCGTACTCCAGCGCGAGTGCGCTGAAACGCGCTCGGCGCTCCGCCTGCTCCTGCTCGGGCGGCACGGTGCCCAGCCGCGGTGTGATCGCCGCGAGCACCGAAACGGTGTCGTCGGTTCGCCGCCGATACATCTGGTGTCGGACCTGCACCGGCTCGAACCGGTGGTCGTCGGCGCGCAGGCTCTCGGCCTTGCCCAGAAACAGATAACCCCCCTCCCACACCGCGAAGCTGAAGCGGTCCAGAATCTGCGATTGCGTCTCCGCGGGGAAGTACAGCAGGACGTTGCGGCAGACCAGCAGGTCGAGGCGGGAGATGGGGGCGTCGCGGGTGATGTCGTGCCGACCGAAGATCACGCGGCGGCGCAGGTCGGGCCGGAAGACGTAGTCCGCACCGGAACGGTCGAAGTAGCGTTCGCGCAGCTCGGTCGAGAGCGAGGCCAGCGCGCGCCCGCCGTAGGTGCCGGCCCGCGCCGCGAGCAACGCCGCCTCGTCCACGTCGGTCCCGTAGATCTTGACTCGTTCGACGCACTGCTCGATGCCGATCGCCTCCGCGAAGGTGATCGCCAGCGAGTACGCCTCCTGGCCGCTGGAACAGCCCGCGCTCCACACCCGCAGTTCCTCGCCGGGCTCTCGGGCGGCGAGCAGTTCCGGAATGACGTCGGAACGCAGGTACTGCCATGCCCGCGGGTGGCGGAAACAGCTGGTCGCCTTGCCGAGGACGGCATCGAACAGCCGCGTGAACTCCTCGGCGCTGCTCTCCAGCAGGTCCAGGTAGTCGGCGTAATCCTCGACGCCGACGGCCCGCAGCCGGGTGTCGATACGGCGGACCAGCGCGGACCGCCGGTACCGGTCGACGTCGAAGCCGCGGGATTCGCGCAGGAAGGCCAGCAATTCCTCGAGCGCTCCGCTCACTCGGGCCTCACCTCGACGAGCCGTCGGATGGCAGCGGGGATATCGCCGAGCGGCAGCACGAGATCGGCCGCGCCCGCGGCGATAGCCGCCGTGGGCATGCCGTCGAAGCGTGCTTCGTTCGGGTCCTCGACGATGACGGTGCCGCCGCGGTTTCTGACCTCCTTGGCTCCCGCCGCGCCGTCGTTGCCCGAACCGGTCAATACGCAGGCGATGGCCCGGGGCCCGTAATGGTCGGCGACGGATTCGAAGAGCACATCCGCGGAGGGGCGCACGAAATGCACCGGCTCCTCGTCGGACAGCAGTAACTGACCGCACGGCCCCACCCGCATGTGATGGGCGGGCGGCGCCAGGTACACCGTGCCCGGCTCGATTCGCTCGCCGCCGCACACCAGCCGAACCGGTAGCCGAGACCTACGGGTGAGAATATCGGCGAGCAGGGTGGGGTGGCGCGGGTCGAGATGCTGCACCAGCAGCACCGGGACCGGCAGGTCGGCGGGCAGACTGCCGACGACATGGATCAGCGCGGCGGGGCCGCCCGCGGATGCGGCGACGGCCACCACGTCGAAGTTCGAGGTGGAGGGCGCTGCGGTGTCCACGATCCGATCGTGCCCGTCGGGCTGTCGCGCCGACCAGGGCACAAAGACCTCAGCGGGGCAGCGACGGGCAGTGACCGCGGCGGTGTCGAGCACGGACGGGGAACGGTGGGCGGGTGGAGTGCGACACATGTGATACCACTTTCTGTAGCGGTATCCGACAGCTACGAATCATACTGCGCAACAATCGATTCCGAAGGAACTCCGGCGATACCGAGTGGGCGGTTCGCCGGGTGAGGAAGAGCACGGACCGTTGGTGCTGTGTCGACCGCGCGGGCGGCAATAGATTGGGGGTACGCGCTCGACGGGGAGCGCGGCAGCGCGGGGTTAGGACGGCGTTCGATGGGTGAGTACACGCAGTTCATCGCACTTCCGGCGGAACGGCTCTGGGAAGTGGTGGGGGACCCGAGGCAGTGGCCGCGGTGGAATCCGGCGGTCACGTCGGTGACGCTGGCGGGGCCGCCCGAGGTGGGTGTGACAGGTGGGTACCTGCCGCGAGGGCCGGTCTACGAGGCGGTGCACAAACGCTTCGCCGATCCGTTCACGATCACCACGGTGGTGCCGGGCCGACGCCTGGTGCTCGAGCAGCCCGAACCCGCCGGGACCATGCGGGTGGAGTGGACGCTCACACCACGCACCGGCGGGACGGTGGTCGGGCAGCGGATCACCTTCGTCGGCGCGTCGGCGGCGGTGGCGCGGACGGTGGTCGGCGGTCTGCTGGAGGCCGACGCCCGCGTCGGGTTCGCGCGACTGGCTCGGGCCGCCGGACTGGAACCCGCCGCGGACGCGCTCACGGTGGTGATCGCCGGGGGCAGCGGTGCGCTGGGCCGGAGCCTGGCCACGGATCTGGTGTGCCGGGGGCAGCGGGTGACCGTACTCACCCGGCGCGCGGACGCGAGCTCGCCGTTCACCCAGGTGGAGTGGGATGGCCGCAGCCAGGGCGAGTGGGTCGCGGCGCTGCGCGGTCCGGGGCGGACCGCGCTGGTGAACCTGGCGGGCAAGCTGGTGGACTGCCGTCCGACCGAACGGAATATCGCCGTACTGCGCGACAGCCGGGTGGATTCCACGGCCGCACTGGTCGCGGCGTCGAAAACCCTGGACCGGCCGCTCGACCACTGGGTGCAGGCCAGCACCACGGCCATCTGGTCGGACGCGGGGGAGACCCGCTGCACCGAACGCACGCCGCTGCCGGTCGGCCTGCCGCAGATGACGGGCGTCGCCGAACCGTGGGAGCGGGCCTTCGACGGGGCCGCGGCCGAACACCGGACGATTCTGCGCACCTCCATCGTGTTGGATCCCGATGCCCCCGCCGTGCGCGGGCTGGCGGCGCTGACCAAGGCGGGGCTGGGCGGCCGGGTCGGCAGCGGCGAGCAGTGGTTCAGCTGGATCCACCGCGAGGACTGGCTGGCCATCGTCCGGGCCGCCCTCGGAATGACCCCGGAGGTCACGCTGCCCGGCGGAATCCTGGTGGCCGCCACCGATTTTCCGGTGCGCAACCGGGAACTCATGGCCGCGCTGCGGCGTCGCCTGCACCGGCCGCCCGCACCGCCCACGCCGGCGGCCGTACTGCGGATCGGCGCGGTGGTGCTGCGCACCGACGCGGCCCTCGGGCTCACCGGCCGCCATGCCACCTCGGAGGTGCTGCGGCAGGCCGGATTCCGCTTCCGCTATCCGACGCTCGACGAAGCCCTGGCCGAAATCCTGCCGGGCTGAACCGGATACGGGCGATCGCCCGATAGCGCCACGGCACACCCGTCCCTAGCGTTGGTGTGTTCGTCGGAGGGAGTCGCAATGGGCAGGGAAGCCATCGTCGTCGGTGGCGGTATCGGGGGACTGGCGGCGGCCCGCGCGCTGGGGCTGCGCGGGTGGGAGGTCGCGGTGCTGGAGAAGGCCCGTGACTTCGGTGCGGTCGGTGCGGGAATCTCGATCTGCCCCAACGGTCTGCGCGCCCTGGACGCCCTCGGGCTCGGCGCTGTCGTCCGGGCGCGTGCCCTGGCGGAGACCACGGCGGGCATCCGCACCCCCTCGGGCCGCTGGCTGTCGCGCACCGACACCCGCGAGTTCGAACGCCGCTTCGGTCCCCTCGTCGTCCTGCACCGGGCGGATCTGGTGGACAGCCTGCGGGCCGCCGTCCCCGATCGCGCCCTGCACGTGGACACCGAGGTGGAGGAGGTGCGCACGGTCGGAGCCAAGGTGGAGGTGGTGCACCGGCGCGGTACCGCGCGGGCCGATCTGGTGATCGCCGCCGACGGTCTGCACAGCCCGATCCGCACGCGACTGTGGCCCGACGCGCCGCGCCCCCGCTACGTCGGATACACGGCGTGGCGGCTGGTTGTCTCCCCGCCGCGGCCGGTGCGCTCCGGCGGGGAGACCTGGGGGCGCGGCCAACGGATCGGGCTCGCGCCGCTGCCGGACGGTCGGGTCTATCTCTATGCCGCCGCGAGTGTTCCGGCCGGACAGCGCGGCGACGAGGGTGAGCTGGCGGAGCTGCGACGTCGCTTCGGTTCCTGGCACGACCCCATTCCCGAACTGTTGGCGGCCGCCACCGAGTCGGCGGTGCTGCGGCACGACATTCTCGAACTGCCGCATCTGGACAGCTTCGCCAACGGCCGGATCGCGCTGCTCGGCGATGCGGCGCACGCCATGACACCGAATCTGGGCCAGGGCGCGAATCAGGCTCTGGAGGACGCCCTCACGCTGGCGGCCGCGCTCGACGCACACCAGGAGACCGCCGCCGCACTCGCCGCCTACGACCGCGCGCGGCGTCCCCGCGTGCAGGGCATCGCGGAGCGCTCCCATCTCATGGGCGTACTCGCGCACCGGCATTCGCGCCCGGCCGTCGCGGCCCGGAATCTGGCACTGCGGCTGCTCCCGGGCCGGGTGATGCTGAACTCACTGGCGCCCACGCTCGACTGGCATCCACCCCGCTGAGCGCCGCCGACTCCGCTGTGGGCGGTTGCCGCCGCAGCCGATTAGGGCATTCGCCCGATACCGGCGCGACCGCCGTCTTCCTAGTCTGGTGATCGGCGGTACGGCATCCCTCGCTGCACCGCCGATCCGTCCGCGACCGTCACCGGTCGTGGACGGCCGGTGTGGCGAGGCGGCCTCCCCCGAACTCGACGTCCGCCTCGTCACCACGGGCTCCGTCCGGACCGTCACGGGCTCAATTCAGCTCCAGGCGGGCCAGTTCCACTCGATTGGCGACCCCGAGCTTGCGGAAGACCCGCGACAGATGATGTCCCACCGTCTTCGGGCTCAGGAACAGGCGGGTCGCGATCTCCCGATTGGTGCCTCCGGTCGCGGCGAGCCGCGCCACCTGCAATTCCTGCGGTGTCAAAGCCGCGACGGATTCGCGGCCGGTGGCCGCCACCGCACCCGCGGCACGCAGCTCCGCGCGTGCCCGCTCCGCCCAGGAGTTCGCGCCCACCCGGTCGAAGGAGTCAGCGGCCGTGTGCAATTCGGTGCGCGCGGCGGCGAGGCGGTGCTGGTGGCGCAGCCATTCGCCGTACAGCAGCCCGGTGCGGGCCCGATCGAACCAGCGGCCCGCGGCGGTATGCAGGTCCAAGGCTCGGGTGTAGGCATCCGGGTCGCCCGTCAGTACCGCCCGCCCGCGCAGCAGCAGCGCCTGTGCCCACGGGGCATCCAGTGCCGCGGCCCAGATCCGCAGGGCGTCCAGCGGTTCCCGGGCCCGCTCCGGCCGGCCGGTGCGCACCGCGGCCTCGATGCGGTCGGCGTAGACGGACAACCACTGGCCGTGCCGATTCATCGGGGTGCGGTCCAGGGCCTCCATCCGGTCCAGTGCGGATTCGAAGTCTCCGCGAGCCATATCCAGTACCGCCACCGCCCAATCGAATTGGGTGCGGTGCATGGCGGCGATGGGCGGCCCCTGCCGGTACCTCTCGACCAGCTCCAGGCAGCGTGCGGCATCGCCCATCGCGGCGGCGGTCAGCGCCAGTGCCGCGGCCGCGTGGGTGCCGCGCACCGGCTGGTCGGCATGGTCGCCGAGCTGGGCGGCCTCGGTGGCCAGCAGCTCCGCCTCGCGAAACCGCCCGGCCATGAATTCCACCTGGGCCACGCGTGATTCGACGGTGGCCAGCCAGCCCGCCGCACCCTGGGCGCGGCAGTCCTCGGCGAGTTCGGTGAGCAGGTCGCGGGTGGCGTCGGTATCGCCGAGCACAATCGCCTGCGTCGACAGCACCAGGCGCACCACCGGATCCCGCTGCCGCAGCTCGGATGCGGTGGCCCGGTTGCGGCGCAACAGCGCGATGCCATCGGTCGGATCGTCGGCGTACAGACCCAGCGCGCCGTCGTAGGCGAGCAGGAAGCGGTCGCGGTCCGGGCTCGGCGGCAGCTCCCGCAGCTGGTCGCGCGCCTCCCGCAGCGCGCCCAGATCGGCTGCGGCCCAGGCGCATCGACCGGCCTCGAGGAGGAGTACCGCCGCACGCTCGGGGTCGGTCGCCGCCACGGCCGCCGCTCCCGCGCGCAGCAGTCGATACGCCCGCTCCGGTGCGCCGCGCTCGATCGCCGTGTACGCCCGGACCCTGGCGATCCGGGCGCGCCACACCGGATCGGCGGGCAGCGGTGCGAGCTCGTCGGCCAGCCGTTCGGCGCTGTCGAACCGTCCGGCGCTGGCCGCGTTCTCCAAGGCTTCGACCAGACGCCGGGCGCGTTCGCGCGGAGCCGGTGACAGCTGTGCGGCGCGCTCCCACGTGCTGGCCGCCGCCCCGTGCCCACAGCGATCCCGCGCCCGCACTGCGGCCGATTCCAGTGCGGCCGCGACGGTTTCGTTCGGCTCTCGAGCAGCCTCGGCCAGGTGCCAGGCTTGCCGGTCCGGATCGTCGGCGAGCGCCGTGGCGAGTGCCGCATGCACCGCGCGCCGCGCGTCGGCGGGCGCGCTGCGGTACGCCGCGGCCCGCATGATCGGATGTCGGAACAGCACGCGCTGCCCCGAGATATCGACGAGGCCGCCGCGCTCCGCCGCCGCGAGCGCATCGGGACCGGCCCCGAGCGCGGCCAGCACCCGCAGCACCGTGGCCAGCTCACCGGCGTCGTCGGCGGCGGCCACCAGCAGGGCCCGCCGCGCCGCCTCCGGCAAGGCCGCGATGTGCTGCTGATATCCGGCCAGCAGCCGATCGCTGAGCGCCAGCGGACCCACCTGCGACAGCCCGGGATTCATGCCCGGCAGCTCCAGCAGTGCCAGCGGGTTGCCCGCCGCCTCCGCGAGCACCCGGTCACGCACCTCGACCGGCAGCATCGGGAAGTGGTCCGCCAGCAGCGTTCGCGCCTGTTCGGAATTCAGCGGGGCCGGACACAGGCGCTCGAGCCCCGGCGCGCGGAACGGCGCTCGACCCGCGAACAGCAGCACGACGCTCTCCGTGCCCAGTCTGCGGGCCGTGAACAACAGGGCGTCCAGCGACGACTGGTCCAGCCACTGCGCGTCGTCGATCAGGCACAGCACGGGGGCGTCGGTGGCCAGTTCCGTCAGCAGCGACAGCGTCGCCAGGCCCACCAGGAACCGTTCCGGATTCGCCAGCGGCCGCAGTCCCAGCGCGCAGCTCAGCGCCTCCCGCTGCGGCTCCGGCAGTACATCCAGGTGGGGCAGCGCGGGTTCCAGCAACTGCCGCAGGGCGGTGAAGGGGAGTTCGGCCACGGTCTCGATACCGGTGCAGCGCAGGATCCGCCAACTCGGATCGGTGAGTTCGGCGGCCCGGCGCAGCAGTGCGGATTTGCCCTCGCCGGGACCGGCGAGCACCGCCAGCGCCCCGCTGCGCCCCGCGCGGGCGTCCGAGAGCAGGGTCCGGATGCGATGTTGTTCGGTCGCGCGGCCGTAGAGCATTACCAGCACTTTGCCGCTCGGGCGATCGGGCCGCAATTCACTCCTCCGCCCGGCGACGGCTCACCAGGGTTCGTCGGCCAGCAGTCGCGCCAGTTCGACGCGACTGCGCACCCCGAGCTTCGGAAAGGCCCGATAGAGGTGGTGCCCAACGGTTTTGGGGCTGAGAAACAGGCGTGCGCCGATCTCGTTGTTGGTCGCGCCGAGAGCTGCCAGGCGAACCACCTGGAGTTCCTGCGGAGTGAGCAGTCCCACGCGATGATCATTCGGCGCGGGCGCTGCGGTATCGGTGGGCTCGGCCCCGCCTGCCGCCCGCGACTCGGCCCGTGCCCGCTCCGCCCAGGGCCGCGCGCCCAGCCGTTCGAAGTCCGCCAGCGCCGTCGACAGCCGGGTGCGCGCCTCCCGCACCCGGCGCTCCCGCCGCAGCCATTCGCCGTACAGCAGTGCGGTGCGCGCGTGGTCGAACCCGCGCTGTGCCTTGGCGTGCAGGCGCAGCGCTTCCTCGTACCGGTCGGCGTCGCCGTCCACCAGCGCGCCGCAGCGCAGCGCCAGGCCCCGCACCCACGGATTCTCGGTCGCGGCGGCGAATTCGACGAGTGCCGCGAGCGGTTCGGCGGCCCGCTCCGGCTGTCGCTGGCGCACGGCAGCCTCCACCCGGTCCGCGAGCAGGTGCGGCCACTGGGCCAGCGGCCGGTGCGGGCTGTTGGCCAGCGCCTCACCCCGCGCTACCGCCGCCTCGTAGCGGCCCTGTGCCAGATCCAGGTGCAGCAGTGCCCATTCGGTGTGCGCGGCGTCGATGGTGTTCACCGCGCGGCGCGGGTGCCGCGGCTGCGGGTCGGCCAGCTCCCGGCAGCGATCGGCGTCGCCGCGCACCGCGGCCAGGACGGCCAGGATGGACCGGGCCTGGCGCGCCCGGCTCGGCGTGCCCGTGCAGTCGGCCAACCGGGCCGCCTCCAGGCAGGTGGCCTCGGCATCACGAAAACGACCGAGCAGCAGCTGGATCGTGCCCAGCGCGCCATGCACCGCGGGCAGCCGCCCGGCCATGCCGAGCGTGCTGTACTCGGCGGCCAGATCGGTCAGCAGCGCGTGCGCCTGCTCGATATCGGAGGCGAGGGTGGCCAGCAGGGCCAGCGTGAACCGCGCGGTGGGATCCGGTGCCGACCGCCCGGTTCTCGTGGCGGCGCGAATGAGCGCGACACCGGCGGACTGGGCGCCGGTCGCCAGCTGGATCGGACCCTCCACGGCGGCCAGCAGCGGTGCGGCGGAGGTGCCGAGGGCCAGGTCGGCCAGGTGCTCGCGGGCGCGGAGCAGGCCCGGCAGATCACCGGCGACCCAGGCGGCGCGCGCGGCGTCGAGCAGCAGCAGACCGGCCCGATAGGGCTGCGCGACAGCGGATTCCGCCGCGGCTGCGCGGAACAGATCGTAGGCCGTGCCGAGCGAATCGGATTCGACGGCGATCTGTGCGCGCAGTTCGTGCAGGCGGGTCCGACGCGACGCATCCAGCACCGCGGGGTCCAGCCGGTCGGCGACCACGAGCGCATGCTCGGGCCGTCCCGCCTCCACCAGTGCCGCCATGGCACGAATCAGGCGGCGGGCACCGTGCACCGGATCGGGCGTGAGTCGCGCCGCGCGTTCGAAGGCGGTGGCGGCGGCACCGTGGGCGCTGCGGTCGGCGGCCCGCAGCGCTGCGGCTTCCACTGCGGCGGCGACGGTTTCGTCCGGTGCGGCGGTCGCGGCGGCCAGATGCCAGGCCCTGCGGTCCGGATCGTCGGCCAGTACCCCGGCCAGCGCCGCGTGCACGGTCTGGCGACTGGTGAACGGAGCCAACCGGTAGGCGGCGGAGCGCTTGAGCGGATGCCGGAAGGTCACGCGGGTGCCGGAGACGACGACCATGCAGGAGTGCTCGGCTGCCACCAGTGCGTCATCGCTCAGCCCGAGCCGGCGCAGGGCGCGTCGCACCACGGTGACGCACCCGGTCTCGTCGGCCGCCACCACCAGGAGTGCCAGCCGCGTCGAGTCATGCTGAGCCGCAATATGTTCGCAGTAACCCGCATAGAGCCGTTCGGGCAGCGGCAGGGGCTCCACCGGCAGTGCGTCGAGATCCATGCGCGGCAATTCCAGGATGGCCAGCGGGATTCCGGCCGCCTCGGCGAGCACCCGGTCGCGCAGGTCGGGGGCGAGCTGCGGAAACCGCTCATCCAACAGGGTTCGGGAGTGCGCGGTGTCGAGCGGGCCCAATCGCACTACCGGCAGCGCGGTGCGGTACTCCGGTCGCGCCGCGAAGATCAGCGCCACCGCCTCGGCATCGAGCCGATTCGCGGCGAAGTGCAGGGCGTCCACCGAGGGGCAGTCCAGCCACCACGCATCGTCGATCAGGCACAGCAGCGGCTGCTCGGCGGCGATCTCGGCCAGCAGTTCCAGGGTGGCCAGGCCGACCGCGATGCGGTCGTTCGAGGGATTCGACGCGGCGGCGCTCAGGCCGAAGGCCCGGCGCAGGATGCCGCGATGTGGTTCGGCGAGGGCATCGAGCCGGTGCAGGAACGGTTGGAGGAGCAATTGCAGCCCGGCGAACGGCAATTCGGACTCGCTCTCGACTCCGGTGCAGCGCAGTACCAGCACCGAGTCGGGGGCCGCCGCTGCCGCGTACTCGAGCAGCGCCGACTTGCCCGTGCCCGGATCGCCGAGCACGGCGAGTCCACCACCGCGACCCGCGGCGGCAGCCGCGGTGAGGGCCGCGATGCGGTGTATTTCCGCGGTGCGGCCGACCAGGGACGGCGCCGCGGGACGCGGCGAGTCGGGAGTCGGTGGGTCGAGTGTTCGCGCGGTCATAATCGGTCATTCTCTTTGGACCGACCGACCGTTTCGGTATGTGCGGCCGACCTGCGCGCACGGAGCGAAATCAGAACGTTCACCATTTGCTGATTCCCGGTCCGGGACATAGGTTGTCGCATGTGCTGTTCGGTCGTGTCAAAGAAATACAGCACATCCACAACCTGCTCGACGACGCACGGGCGGGCCACGGTCGTGTGCTGACCGTGATCGCCGACCCGGGCTTGGGCAAAACCGCGCTGCTGGACGCGGTCGAGGACGCCGCCGCGGGCTGGCGGGTGCTGCGCTGCACCGGTATCGAGAACGGCTCCGACCTGCCCTTCGCGGGCCTGCGCCGGTTGCTGGGGGCTGTGGGGGAGGATGCCGACAACGCTCTGGACGCACTACCGGCACCGCAGCGCCTCGCCCTGGATACCGCACTCGGCCAACTGGTCTGCGACACTGCCGACCGCTTCTGCGTCGGCTTGGCCGTGCTCTCGCTGCTGGCCGAACTCGCCGCGCCCGCTCCGGTACTGTGCCTGATCGACGACGCCCACCTGCTGGACCGCCCCAGCCTGGACGCCCTGCTGTTCGCCGCCCGCCGCCTCGATGCCGAACACCTGGCCCTGCTCTTCGCCGGAGATACCCAACTCCGCGCCGACGGATTGCCCGAACTCCGGCTCGCACCGCTGGACCACGAGTCCGCCGCCGCTCTCCTCGCACACCGCTTCCCGGATCTCACCCCGGACGCGCGCGACCGGGTGTTGCGGGCCGCTGCCGGGAACCCCTTGGCGGCCTCGGAATTTCCCGCCATGGCCGCCGACGGGCCGGTGCGGGGGGACGTGTTGCCGCGGGGGGATGCGGCGAGCGGAGGGCTGTCGCGTGCGGATCGGATGGGCGGAGGTTCATCGCACACTGCTGCCGAGGTAGGCGATGCGGAGGAGCTGACGCGGCGGTTGTGCGCGGGCTACGCGGATCGCATCGCCGGATACCCCGCGGCCGTGCGCACCGCGCTGCTGGTCGTCGCCGCGGAGGAGACCGGCGATCTCGAGCTGGTCGCCCGGGTCCTGGATCGCCTCGGCTACACCGGGGACGCGCTCACCGCCGCGGCGGACACCGGCCTGCTGCACCGATCCGGGCAGGCCGTGACCTTCCGGCATCCGCTCCAGCGCACGGCCGCCTACCGGGCGGCGGATGCGGCCGACCGGACGGCGGTGCACCTCGCCCTCGCCGCCGAACTCGGCCACGATCCGGTACGCCACGCCTGGCAGCTGGCCCACGCCCGCACCACACCGGACGAAACCGTCGCCGCCGCACTGGAGGCCGCCGCCGACTACGCGTGCGCGCACACCGCGCACGCCAGCGCCGTCAGCGCCCTCGAAGCGGCCGCCCGGCTCACGCCCGATCTCGTCGTGCGGGGCCGCAGGCTCACCCGCGCCGTGGAGACCGCACTCGCGGCCGGATGCGCCGACCAGGCCCTGCGGCTCGCCGACACGGCCGAACAGCTCTGCCTCGCACCGGGGGAGCGGGCGCGGATACTCGGCGTCCGGGCGACGATCGAATTCGAGGTCGGGTCACCGCACCGGGCCTATCAGATCATGCTCGACGCCGCCGAACACGTCGCCGACCTCGACCCGCAACGGGCCGCGTGGCTGCTCATCGATGCGGGCCGGATCGCGTGGACCGCAGGCGATCTCGCGGATTTCCGGACGGCGTACCACCGGCTGGCGGAGCTGGCCCTCGGGCCCATGCGGGAGCCGCTGCTGTCCGCGCTGCGAGGACCGATGGTCATGCAGACCGGCGACCCGGTCGGCGGGATCGCGCTGATCCGGGCGAACGTGGCCTTCGGGCGGACGGTGCCGCTGGAGATGATCTCGCTGCGGCACGCGTTCGCGGCGCAGTCGGCGCTCATCGGGGATATGGAGGTCGCGCGGGAACAGCTCACCGAACTGGCCGGGCTGGTGTGTGAGCGCGGCATGATCACCTGGTGCCCGTCGGTGGGCTGCGTCCTGGCCAATGCGGAACTCATCCTGGGCCGATTCCGGGAGGCGGAAATCATTGCCGCCCACAGCCTCCGGGTCGCCGCCGACACCGGGCAGCCGGGGCGGGTGGCGACGGCGGAGGCGCTGCTCGCCATGATCGCGGCCGTGCGCGGCGACGAGGCGCGGTGCCGGGAGCTGGCGGGGCGCACACTGCGGCACGAGCCCGGCGACTTCAACGCCATCGATGTCACCCACGGGCACTGGGCGCTGGCGCTGCTGGATCTCGGCTACGGGCGCTACCGGCAGGCGCTCGACCGGCTGCGGGAACTGTACGAGCAGCCGAAGCAGGCGCGCGGGCACTGGACCGACCTGCTCGCGGACCTGATCGAGGCGGCAGTGCGGGCACGGCGACCCGATCGGGCCAGCGCCGCCATGTCCGAGATCGACACCTGGGCGGCGGCCCTGGACAAGCCGTGGGCGGAGGGGATCGCCCTGCGGTGCCGGGGGCTGCTGAGCGGTGACGGGGAGCTGTTCGGCAAGGCGCTCGGGCTGCACGCGGCGGCGCAGCGCTGGTACGACCATGCGCGCACCGGGCTGCTCTACGGGGAATGGCTGCGCAGGGAAGGCAGGGAGGCCCAGGCGCGGGCCGCGCTGGCGGAAGCACTGGAGACATTCGAGCGGCTCGGGGCGGTGCCGTGGGCGGATCGAGCCCGCGCGGAGTTGCGTGGGCTGGTGGAACAGGGGGGCGAGACCGGCGCGCCGCGAGAGTCTCGGCCGC
This sequence comes from Nocardia otitidiscaviarum, assembly GCF_007362295.1. Lineage (NCBI taxonomy): Bacteria > Bacillati > Actinomycetota > Actinomycetes > Mycobacteriales > Nocardiaceae > Nocardia > Nocardia otitidiscaviarum. Next base: position 304,928 of record NZ_CP041695.1, read on the forward strand.
CCGGGGAGCTCCGCGTCGTCGATGTCTACCGCGTCGCCGAGGACCGGTGTACCGAGGAGCACCGCGTCGCCGCGGACCGGCGCACCGAGGAGCACCGCGTCGCCGAGGCACACCGCGTGCCAGGGGAGCCGCTGACCACATTCGAACTACAGGTGGTGCGCTTGGCCGCCGCCGGACTCACGGAACGGGATATCGCCGCCAAGGTGTTCCGCAGCGTGCGAACCGTCGGGCACCACCTGGACGCGGCCTGCCGGAAGCTCGGCGTGGACGACCGCGCGACACTGCGCACCGCCTGGTCGGAGTGAGCCGGACGGGCGGCGAGCCCCGGAGGCGCGCTGCCCGGAGCGTGTACGCGCGACGACACGGCCGGTGCGGACCGGCGGGCGCCGTCAGCGGTTGGCGCGGTACCAGGCGATCAGGGCGTCGGTGGAGGAATCCGCGCCGGGCTCGGGGTCTTCCGCCGCGGTGAGGAGGGGTTCGAGGGCCAGGGCCTGTTGTTTGCCGAGTTCCACACCCCACTGGTCGAAGCTGTCGATGCCCCAGATCGCGCCCTCGGTGAACACCTGGTGCTCGTAGAGGGCGATGAGCTGGCCCAGCACGGAGGGGGTCAGCACCGGGGCGAGAATGGTGGTGGTGGGTCGGTTGCCGGGCATCACCTTGTGCGGCACCAGGTTCGGGTCGGTGCCCTCGGCGGCGATCTCGGCGGCGGTCTTGCCGAAGGCCAGCACCTTGGTCTGGGCGAACAGATTCGACATCAGGATGTCGTGCATGCTGCCGGTGCCGTCCATGGTCGCCAGATCATCGGTGGGACGGGCGAATCCGATGAAATCGGCGGGCACCAGCCGGGTGCCCTGATGCAGCAGCTGGTAGAACGCGTGCTGGCCGTTGGTGCCGGGCTCACCCCAGAAGATCTCACCGGTGGAGGTGGTCACCGGCGTGCCGTCCGCGCGCACGGACTTGCCGTTCGACTCCATGGTCAACTGTTGCAGATACGCCGGAAAGCGGGCCAGGTCATTGGAATACGGCAGCACCGCCCGCGACTGCGCGCCGAAGAAGTTCGAGTACCAGACGCCGAGCAGGCCCAGCAGCACCGGTGCGTTCTGCCCCAGCGGCGCGGTGCGGAAGTGTTCGTCCACCCGGTGCATGCCGTCCAGGAACTCCGCGAAGCGCTCCTTGCCGATCACCGCCATGATCGACAGGCCGATGGCCGAATCCACCGAATAGCGGCCGCCGACCCAATCCCAGAAGCCGAACATGTTCGCGGTGTCGATGCCGAACTCCGCCACCCGCTGGGCGTGCGTGGACACCGCCACGAAATGCTTGGCCACCGCGTCGTCGCCGAGCGCGGCCGTCAGCCAGCGGCGGGCGGCGGTGGCGTTGGTGAGGGTCTCCAGCGTCGAGAAGGTCTTGGACGCCACGATGAACAGCGTGGTCGCCGGGTTCAGGCCCGCGAGCGTGGACACCAGATCGGCGGGGTCGACATTGGAGACGAACCGGGCCGAGATTCCGGCATCCGCGTAATGCCGCAGCGCGCGGTACACCATGGCCGGACCCAGATCCGAGCCGCCGATGCCGATGTTCACCACCGTGTCGATGCGCTCACCGGTCGCGCCGCGCCACTGCCCCGAACGCAGCGCATCGGTGAATTCGCCCATGCGCCCGAGCACTTCGTGCACCTCGGCGGTGGCGTCGGCGCCGTCGATCTCGGCGCGCCGCCCGGCCGGTGCGCGCAGTGCCCAGTGGCCGACCGCGCGGTCCTCGGAGGTGTTGATGTGCTGCCCGGCGAACATGGCGTCGCGGTGGCGCTCCACGTCGGCGGTATGCGCCAATTCGACCAGCAGGTCCACGGTTTCGCGGGTCACGCGGTGCTTGGAGTAGTCGATGTGCAGGTCCGCGACCCGCACGATCAGCTCACGCCCGCGCTCCGGATCGTCGGCGAAGAACTCACGAAGGTGACGGTCGGCCAGGGCCGCATGATGATCGTGCAGTTTCCGCCAGGCCGCCGTCGCGGTGATGTCGCTGCTCACGTCCGCCGACACTACTGAAATTTCTTGCCCTCCGCTGCGCTCCGGGCGGGTTCACGGCGCTGGAAGTCCCGGTTCTTCCCTCCCTCCGCTCCCCCGCTTCGCTCCTCCGCTCCGGTCAGTCCAGAACCGGGACGCGCCGCGAACCTACGGGGTGCCACCCTGGGGCCGTGAAGGGGTCGGGGGCGGTCGGAGCGGCGAGGGTGGGAGCGAGGCGGCATGTCGGGACGGCGAGGTGGCGAGGACACGGTGTCTCGTGAATTGGGGGCGGGTCACGGTGGCCTGCTCCTAGGCTGGGGACATGGTGTCCGAAAGCGAACTACTGCAATCCGTTCCCACTCAGCTCTGGATCGGCGGACCGGTGGACGCCACCGGTGGCGGCACCTTTCCGGTGCGTAATCCCGCCACCGGTGAGGTCCTCGTCGAGATCGCCGATGCCACGCCCGAAGACGGGGTCCGCGCGCTGGACGCCGCGGTGGCGGCGCAGGCCGACTGGGCCGCGACGCCCGCCCGGCAGCGCGGGGAGATCCTGCGGTCGGTGTTCGAGGCCATTACCGCGCGGGCCGAGGAGTTCGCGCTGCTCATGACCCTGGAGATGGGCAAAGCGCTGCCGGAGTCCCGCAACGAGGTCAAGTACGGGGCCGAGTTCTTCCGGTGGTTCAGCGAGGAGGCAGCGCGCGTGCACGGGCGCTACCAGACCGCTCCGTCCGGTACCGGCCGCATCATGGTGCACAAGCAGCCGGTCGGGCCGTGCCTGGCCATCACGCCGTGGAACTTCCCCCTCGCCATGGGGACCCGCAAGATCGGTCCCGCACTGGCGGCGGGCTGCACCATGATCGTGAAACCGGCGGGTGAGACCCCGCTCACCATGCTGCTGCTGGCCAAGCTGTGCGCCGAGGCCGGATTGCCCGAGGGCGTGCTGTCGGTCCTCACCACCAGCCGCTCCAGCGCCCTGACCGCGCCGCTGCTGGAGGATCCGCGCCTGCGCAAGCTCACCTTCACCGGCTCCACCTCGGTGGGCAAGAAGCTGGTGGCGTCCTCCGCGCACGGCCTGCTGCGCACCTCCATGGAACTGGGCGGCAACGCGCCCTTCGTGGTGTTCGACGATGCCGATATCGACGCCGCCGTGCAGGGGGCGCTGCTGGCCAAGCTGCGCAACGGCGGCGAGGCGTGCACCGCGGCCAACCGCTTCCACGTGCAGAACTCGGTGCGGCGCGAGTTCACCGAGAAACTGGTCGCCGCCATGGCCGAGGCCAAACTGGGACCCGGCACCGACGACGCGACCACCCTCGGCCCGCTCATCAACGAGGACCAGTTGACCACGGTCACCGAACTCGTCGACGACGCCGTCGCGGCCGGAGCGACCGTGGCGCTGGGCGGCAAGGCCCCCGGCGGTCCCGGCTGGTTCTACCCGGCCACCGTCCTCACCGACGTCCCCGCCCACGCCCGCATCCTGAGCGAGGAGGTCTTCGGCCCCGTCGCCCCCATCGTCGGCTTCGACACCGAGGAGCAGGGCCTCGCCGCCGCCAACGACACCGAATACGGCTTGGTCGCCTACGTCTACACCCGCGACCTGGACCGCGCCCTCCGCATCGCCGAGGGCCTGCAGACCGGCATGGTCGGCGTCAACCGCGGCGTCATCTCCGATCCGGCCGCCCCCTTCGGCGGCGTCAAACAATCCGGCTTCGGCCGCGAGGGCGGCTTCGAAGGCATCGAGGAATACCTCGACACCAAGTACATCGCTCTCCCGTAGCCAGCCGCGCACAGAAAAAACCGACCGCCCCGGGGTGAATAGTCACCCGGGGCGGCCTGGGGAACGCGGAGCCCGTCGAACCCGGAGCTCGTCGAACGCCGCGAAGTCTTACCTACCGCTCACCAGCACTCAACTCCAGCCATCAGGCCCCTGACCTCGACCCTCCCGATTCGCGGCGCGTCCCGGTTCTGGACTGACCGGAGCGGAGGCCAAAATTTCAGTGCCCGAGGCGGCCGCGGCCGAGGCGGAGCAGGAGCATGGCGAGGGTGTGGCCTTCCTGGCCGAGTTCGCTGAAGCGCTCGAGCACCTTCATCTCGCGCGAATGCACCAGCTTGGGACCGCCGTTTGCCATGCGTGTGCGGCCGATGAGGCGGGACACTTCGGTGCGGCGTTTGACGGCCGCCAGGATCTCGGCGTCGAGTTTGTCGATCTCCTTGCGGAGCTTGTCGATCTCCGCCTCGGTGGGCAGCGCGGAGTCGGAGCCGGTCGCAGGCTTGTCTTGTCCCGTCGTCGAGATGCTCATACTTCTTCTCCTCGTGGTCAGAACGTCGATCGGCGGGCAGACCCGCAGCGTTACCGATCGGTTCTTCACCATGACTTGCAACGTGGAAAGCCGACCTGGTCGGTCTTACATTGTCCCCCGAATGGGCGCGCTCAGGTAACTGGTCTTCGTGGAGCGCTGGTCACCTGGCCAGTCTGCCACGGGCTAGGGGTCATGCAAAACGAATACGTTTGGAATCTCCTGAGAGTTTCCTCCGCACGCCGATCCTCCGGATGTTCGCTCCACTCGCAGTATTCGGACCCCTCGGTCTCCCGGATGACTGCGATCGACGGCGGTCACGGCGACTCCCGCGGCGCGGCGGCCAACGCCGCCGCCATGCGCAGCAGATCCCGGGTCTTGGTGGTGTCCAGACCGGTCAGCTCGGTGATCTTGCGCAAGCGGTAGAGCACGGTATTCGAGTGCACGTGCAGCGCCGCCGCGGTCGCCGTGGTGCTCGAATCGTGGGCCAGGTAGGTCTCCAGCGTCAGCCGCAGGCTCGGATCACCGGCGAGCGGCGCGAGGGCGGCGGCATTGATCCGCGATACCCGGGTGGGGCGGGTGAGCTGGTATTCCACCGCCAGATCGGCGAAACGCACCACACCCGAGCGCCGGTGATAGCGCAGCGCCACCCTCAGCAGCTCGTCCACCTCCCGGTGGACCTCCGGAATGTCCTGCGGTACAGCAGAATCCACCGCGCACACGGTCTCGGCCCCGATATCTCGACCCAGCTCGGCCAGGTGCGCGGCGAACTCCTCGAACCGCGATTCCGGATCGACCTCCGGGGCCGGAACCAGCGCGCCGCCGCCCTGCTCGGTGACCATGTGCAGTGTCTCGCCGCGACCGAGCCGGTCCAGCGCGTACTCCAGCCGCCGCAGTTTGCGCCGGGAGGCCACCGTCGCGTCGATGCCCTCGACCCGCTCGTCGGGATGCGCGGCCACCCGCAGCGCCACCACCCAGTACCGCGGCGCGAGCGTGCGGCCCACCGACCGCGCCGCCTCGGCCACGTCCTCACCCGAGGTGAGCGCCCGGTAGAGACGGCGGCGGTCGTGGTCCTGCGGTGGAATCGGGGCCTGATCCGCGCCGTACCCGGCCAGTACCGCCCGGGTCGCCGATTGCAGGTGCCGTTGCAGCAGCACGCCCGCCCGCGCGAGCGCGTCGGCGTCGTCCGGCCCGGCCAATTCGGCGATGGTCCGCCACCACAGCTGCACCCCGAGGTGGTAGGCGCTGATCACATCGGTGAGCGGCACCCGTTCCTCGGCCCGCCGCCGGGCGGACTGCTCGATGGAGAGCAGTTCGTGCGGCTCCGGATCGCGGTTCTCGTGCAGCGTCGTGACGAAGAGTTCGAGATTGCGCCGCACGATCGCGGTGACGTCGCGGCGGATCACCTCGGGCGGCAGCGTGCGGTAGAACGCCACCTGCCCGCGGACGTGCTCGACGGTCGCGGTCACGATGGCGTGCGTGCGCTGCGCCAGCTGGTCGGCCAGCGGCCTGCCGTCGATGATCACGGGATCGGCTACCGGTTGCCTGTTCAAGCGCACCCCTCGGTCTCGTTGCCGTGTTCGCCCACTGTCCCACGGCGCGGTTGTCGCCGGGCACAATACGGGCGGGGTTCTTCGTCGGAAAACACAGTTCGCGGCGGGCGCGCATCCGTCAGTATTCGGCGTATCCCGGTGCCATCCGGTCGGCCGGGACATGCTGTTGTCAGGAGATACCCTTGGGATCCTCGATTTTCGCGGTATTCCTACCGCTCGCTCTCGCCCTGGTCATGTTCGGTCTCGGTCTCACCCTGACCGTCGACGACTTCGCCCGGGTGCTGCGCTATCCGAAGGCCGCCGCCATCGCCCTGGTCTGCCAGATCGTGGTGCTGCCCCTGCTGTGCCTGGGGATGGTGTACCTGTTCGGGCTCACCGGCGCGCTCGCGGTGGGCATGATGCTGCTGGCCGCCTCGCCCGGCGGCACCTCGGCGAATCTGTTCAGCCATGTGGCCGGCGGCGACGTGGCGTTGAACATCACCCTCACCGCCATCAATTCCGTGCTGGCGGTGTTCACCATGCCGGTGGTGGTGACGCTGTCGCTGGCGGCCTTCCTCGACGACGACAGCGGCATCGGGCTGCAACCGGACAAGTTCCTCCAGGTGATCGCCATCGTGCTGATCCCGGTCGCCATCGGCATGGTGGTGCGTCGCCGCTTCACCGCCTGGGCCGAGCGCATGCGCCGACCGGTCAAGATCACGTCGATCGTGGTGCTGGTGCTGGTCATCGTGGTCGCGGCGATCAGCGAGTTCGGCACTTTCACCGACAATATCGGCCGGCTCGGCGCGATCACCCTGCTGCTGTCGATCCTGAGCCTGCTCATCGGCTACTTCGTGCCACGCCTGTTCCGGGTGGACGCGCGCCAATCCATCGCCTCCGCAATGGAAATCGGCATCCACAACGCGACACTCGCCATCGCCGTGGCGGTCTCGGTGCTGGAGGACGAGACCATGGCGATCCCCGGGGCGATGTACGGGATCGTCATGTTCGGCCCGGCGGCGGTGGCGGCCTGGCTGCTCGCCCGCCGGAGCGCGCGGGCCGGGGCGGACGCGGGCTCGGAGGTCCGCGCCGCCACCTGAGCGGACGCGCACGCTACCGGCATTATTCGGACACCTGGGCCAGCGGGATGTCGTGGTGTCGGTGCCCGCCGGTAGCGTGGACAGACGATGAACGCGACGGTGGCTGAGGACGAACAGAAGACCGAGCGGTTGCTCGAGGGGTTGAACCCGCAACAGCGCGCCGCGGTGATGCACACCGGGTCGCCCCTGCTGATCGTGGCGGGTGCGGGCTCGGGCAAAACCGCGGTGCTCACCCGGCGTATCGCCTACCTGCTCGCCGCGCGGGACGTGCATCCCGGGCAGATCCTCGCCATCACCTTCACCAACAAGGCCGCCGCCGAGATGCGGGAACGGGTGGCCGGTCTGGTCGGGCCGCGCGCGGCCAGCATGTGGGTGTCGACCTTCCACTCCAGCTGTGTGCGCATCCTGCGCACCCAGGCCGGACTGGTGCCGGGGCTCAACTCCAACTTCTCCATCTACGACGCCGACGACTCGCGCCGCCTGCTCGCCATGATCGGGCGTGATCTCGACATCGACGCCAAGAAGTACACCCCGCGCCTGCTCGCCACCGCCATCTCCAACCTCAAGAACGAGCTCATCGACCCGGATCAGGCCGCCGCCGACGCCGAGACCGACGACACCGAGTTCCCGCGCGTGGTCGCCCGCGTCTACGACGAGTACCAGCGGCGGCTGCGCGCGGCCAACGCCCTCGACTTCGACGACCTCATCGGCGAGACCGTGGCGCTGCTGCAGCGGCACCCGAATGTGGCCGAGTACTACCGGCGGCGGTTCCGGCACGTGCTCGTCGACGAATACCAGGACACCAACCACGCGCAGTACATCCTGGTGCGCGAGCTGGTGGGCCATCATCTCGCCGCCGACTCCGAGGTGCCGCCCAGCGAACTGTGCGTGGTGGGTGACGCCGATCAGTCCATCTACGCCTTCCGCGGTGCCACCATTCGCAATATCGAGGAGTTCGAGCGCGACTTCCCGGACGCGGAAACCATTCTGCTGGAACAGAATTACCGTTCCACCCAGCATATTCTGGCCGCCGCCAACGCGGTCATCGCCCGCAACGAGAACCGGCGCGAGAAGAAGCTGTGGACCGATCGGGGCGACGGCGACCTGATCGTCGGATACGTCGCCGACAACGAGCACGACGAGGCGTCCTTCGTGGCCCGCGAGATCGACCGGCTGGTGGATCAGGGCGATGCCAACTACGCCGATGTGGCGGTGTTCTACCGCACCAACAACAACTCCCGGGCGCTGGAAGAGATCTTCATCCGCATGGGACTGCCCTACAAGGTGGTCGGCGGCGTCCGGTTCTACGAGCGCAAGGAGGTGCGCGACATCGTCGCGTACCTGCGGGTGCTGGAGAATCCGAACGACGCGGTGAGCCTGCGGCGCATTCTCAACACCCCGCGCCGCGGCATCGGCGACCGGGCCGAAGCCTGCGTGGCCGTCCACGCCGAACAGCGCGGCATCGGTTTCGCCCAGGCGCTGCGCGATGCGGCCGACGGCAAGGTGGCGCTGCTCAACACCCGCTCGCAGCGGGCCATCGCGGGTTTCCTGGACCTGCTCGAGCAGATCCGGGCGGCGGGCGCGCAGGAGGATCTGGACTTCCCGGATGTGGGCAGTGTGGTGGAGGCGGTGCTCGACCGCACCGGCTACCGCGCCGAACTGGAGGCGTCCGACGATCCGCAGGACGGGGCGCGGCTCGACAACCTCAACGAGTTGGTCAGCGTGGCACGGGAATTCAGTTCCGAGGCGCGCAACAACGTGGAGGCCGCGCGGGCCGAGGGCATCCTGCCCGAGGCCGCCGAGGGCGAACCCGAACCCGGGTCGCTGGCGGCCTTCCTGGAGCGGGTGTCGCTGGTGGCCGATACCGACCAGATTCCCGACGAGGGCACCGGGGTGGTCACCCTCATGACCCTGCACACCGCCAAGGGGCTGGAATTCCCGGTGGTCTTCGTGACCGGCTGGGAGGACGGGCAGTTCCCGCATATGCGCGCGCTCGGCGATCCCACCGAACTGGCCGAGGAACGCCGCCTCGCCTACGTGGGCATCACCCGCGCCCGCAAACGGCTGTACCTGACCCGCGCGGTGGTGCGCTCCGGCTGGGGCCAGCCCGTCTCGAATCCCGAATCCCGCTTCCTCCAGGAGATTCCGCAGCACCTACTGGACTGGCGTCGCCTGGAACCCGCGCCGAAACAGTCCAGCGGATTCCGGCGGCGACGCGACGACGAAGGCTTCGAACGGGATTGGACACGGGGCGACGGCTGGAGCGAACCCCGGCCCGGCGTGCGGGATCGCGGGGGCGAGCGCCGTCCGGCTCCCGCCTCCGCCGGAAAACGCAACAACACCGGTCTGGTGCTGGCGGTGGGGGACCGGGTCAGCGACGACAAGTACGGCCTGGGGCGGGTGGTCGCCGCCGAGGGGTTCGGCGCATTGGCCACGGTGACAATCGATTTCGGCACCGCGGGCAAGATCAGACTGATTCCGCAGTACAGCCGCACCCTCGTCAAGCTCTGACCCTCGTCCCGCCGCCCCCTTGCCGGGGCGGTGCGACAGGGCGTGTACTCGAAGGTATGGCGACGAGAATGACCGTGTTACTTCCGGATGCGATCGCCACCCGGCTGAGAGCGACCGCGGGCGCGGATATGAACGACTACGTCACCCGTGCGGTGCGGCAGCGGCTGCTCGAGGAGGATCTCGCCGAACTGCGCGACCGCCCACCCGACGAAAGGCTCGGCGCGGAGGCCGAATTCGAAGCCTCCGATGCAGACTGAGCCGATGCGGCAGGGTGAGCTGTGGATGGCGGCCAGCTCACTGTTCGGGCAGGAACGCCGGGTGGTGCTGTTGGACGCCGACGCCGTGGTGCAGCAGAATCCGCTGCTGGTGGTAGCGCTCGTACACCCCGGTGACGAAGTGCCCGCCGCGCACCGGCTGCTGTCGGTTCCCATCCCGGGCACGCCGCACGTGATCGCGCTCTACGACATCACCATCTACCGGCGCACCAGCCTCGTCACCTACGAGGGGGCCATCGGGGGCGAGACGCTGGAGCAGGTCAAGGTGGGTATGCGGGCGCGATTCGACCTGTGAGGCCGCCCCCGCGCCCGGCACCGACCGAGCCGCCTCCCCTGTACGCGGCGACCGCCGAGCGTGGAGATGATCGCCGAATGTGGAAGCGATCGCCGAGGGCAGGAACGACCTCCGAGCGCGGGATAGACCAACCGAGCCCGGAAGGATCGCCGTCGTGAGGCTGGCTAGCCCTGGTAGACCTCGACATAGGCGTTGGTCGCCACGGCCACGACACCGGGACCCATCCCCGTGCACCCCGTGGTGACGCGCTCGCCGTTCGGCGTGAACGGGTAGCTGAGCGCGGTGTACGGCCCGACGCCGTACATCGGGAACGGACCACTGGCGTATAGCCCGAAACAGTCGACATGCAGGACGTAATTGCTGCCCCCGTCGGGCTGGCACACGGCCGACGCGCCGAACAGATCGCGCTCGACGGCGCAATCCTGCGGCGCCGCCTGCGCGCTCCCGGAACCGACGATCGCTACGAAGGCCACACCCGAAACACCAGCGGCCGCGACCCGTGCCGCGGCGGCAATCGTTTTTCTCATGGAACTCCTTCCGGTTACCGAAGGATCGTCGGTGCGGTGGCGTCGACTGTTACCGATCGGAAGGAATCGCCAGGTATACCGGGGCCGTGGAGCGTGGCCCCGGCACGGTCTCCCTGCGCGGGCGGCCACCCAGCAGAGTGGTCGTCATGCGATACCGACTCTTCGGCCGAACCGGCCTCCGCGTGTCCGAACTGGTGCTGGGCACCATGGCCCTGCGGGACGCGGACGAATACCGCCGCATACTCGATGTCTTCGCCGCCGCCGGAGGCAACTTCCTCGACACCGCACCCATGTACGGCCCGAGTGAGGAACTACTCGGCTCGGCGCTGCGCGACCGCGATCGCTTCGTCATCGGCACCAAATACACGCCGACCCGCGACGCCGCCGACCCGAACGCGGCGGGCAACCACCGCAAGAACCTGATGTTGAGCCTGGAACAGAGCCTGCGGAAGCTGCGCACCGACTACATCGACGTCTACTGGGTGCATGTCTGGGATCGGCTCACACCCATCGAGGAGACGCTGCGCGCGCTCGATGACGCCGTTCGCTCCGGCAAGGTCCTGCATCTGGGCATTTCCGATGCGCCGGCCTGGGTGGTCGCGCGCGCGAACACGGTGGCGGAGCTGCGCGACCGCACCCCGTTCGCCGGACTCCAGGTGCCCTACAACCTGCTGTGGCGGGATGCCGAACGCGAGTTGATCCCGATGGCGGAGGCATTCGGCATGAGCGTCACGGCGTGGGGGCCGCTCGGGCAGGGCGTCCTGTCCGGTCGCGCCGGACGCCGCGCCGACCCCGGCCGGTTCACCGAGCGCCAGCGCGCGGCAGCCGCCGCGGTCGACGAGGTCGCCGCCGAGTTGGGCGTGCCCGCGGCCCACGTCGCCCTGGCCTGGACCCGCCACCGCTCGCCCGCCGTCCTGCCCATCGTCGGCGTCAGCAGCGCGGGACAGCTGACCGAGAACCTCGGCGCGGTCGAGCTCATGCTGTCGGACGAAGCGGTCGAAACCCTGGAAGCCGCCGCTCCTTTCGACCTCGGCTTCCCCGGCGACTTCATCGCGAGCTGCGATACGGCACCGGGCATCTACGGCGAGCAGGTCTCCAGAGTCGACACCAGCGGATACACGCTCCGAGCGTGACGCCACTCCCCGGCGGGGTGCGTCCTGGGACCGGCTGTGGCGGGTGCGCGGAAGGCCGGTGGGCGCGCGGAGAACAGCGCGTCCACACCAGAGTTACGGAGGTATCGAGAGTCAGTCGCGCTGGGGGCCCAGGGCGATGCCGCGGGAGGCCAGCCACGGGACCGGGTCGATCTTGTTCACGCCGTTCAGCCAGACCTCGAAGTGGCAGTGCGGGCCGGTGGAGAAGCCGCGGTTGCCGACGGTGGCGATCTGGTCGCCCGCCATGACGTACTGGCCCTGGGAGACGGTGGCGGTGTCGATGTGTCCGTAGACGGTGACGGTGCCGTCGTCGTGGAGGAGGCGGACCCACATGCCGAAACCGGAGGCGGGACCCGCTTCGAGGACCACGCCGTCGGCCACCGCGTAGATGGGGGTGCCGATGGGGGCGGCCACGTCGATGCCGAGATGCTGGACACCCCAGCGGGCGCCGAACCCGGAGGTGAAATTACCGCTGGTGAACTTGGTGAACAGCGGGCGCAGCTTGGCGGCCTCCTGGGCGGCCAGATCGGCGGCGAACTGTTCACCCTTGCGCAGGATGTCGTCGAAGGAGCCCAGGTCCATCGGCGTCGAAACGTTCAGCACCTGCGGTGCTCCCGAATCCTGCGTCTCCGCGCCGGTGAGGCTCACGCTCTGGGCGGCCAGTTCGGTGACCTGATCGGCGGCCTGGAACTCGCCCGTCGTCGGCGCGGTGTCCATGCCGGTCTGCCCGGCGGCCACCACGGCGCCGGCGGCGACGGCCACCACGGCCGCGCGGCCCTTCAGCGCGGCGGGCGGGGCGGGCACCCGGTGCGCGCCGCCCGAACGGCGGTTGCGCGCGGCGCGGGTGGCGGAACGCGATGCGGGGGCGGCGGATTCGGGCGCGCCGGAGGCGGCGGAATCGACGCGGGCACCGTCGCGGGAGAACTCCAGCGGCTCACCGGACGCGGTGCGGAAGGTGTAGACGGGCCGATGCTCGTCGGAGGGGTTCGGATCGGCGGGCGACTCCCAGGCGTCGTCGCCGGAATTCCAGGAGTCACCGGACCATTCGGCGGCGGATTCGCCCCAGCCGCCCGCGCCGCCGTTCGCGGCGTCGCCGTCCCAGGCGCTGCCGGAATCACGGTTCCAGTTGGCGGCGTTGCCGTTCCAGGAACCGTCGGTCTTGCCGTTCCAGGAGCCGTCGGCGTCGGCGTGCCAGTCGCCTCGAGCGCCGCCGTCGTTCCAGTCGGCGGTCTCGCTGTTCCAGTCGGCGTCGGCCGCGTTGTTCCAGCTGGCGCCGTCATAGCAGGTGCCGCTGTTCCAGTTGTCGCCGTAACCGTTGTCGCCGTAACCGTTGTCGGCGGTGCCCTGCGCGCTCGCGGCGTGTGCGTCCCAGCCGCCGTGGGCATTCCACTCGCCCTGCGCGGACGAGGGCGCCTGCCAGCCGTAGACCTGGCCGTGCTCGTATCGGGTGCCGCCGCCGGACTGGGCGTTATGGCTGAAATGTCCGGAGTCGCCGAAGGTTTCGTCGTCCTGTCGGTACCGATTGGCCCGCGCGCGCCGCCCGGTCGGGAATACGCCGTCACTCATGGGCGTTCGTCCGACCTGCGGGGAGGGAGCTCGATTTCGACGGGTCGCCTGCGGAGCGGCTTCCTACCTGCGGAGCGCTGTGCTGCGTCAAGCTTGCCGTCCTCCTGCCGTGACCGTGTTGTGACATCGACCGCAACGACGGTAACGAAACGATTGCGGGTCGGCAAGCGATGAACCCCTGTCGTGTCGATGCTGTGACATTCATCACGTCGCCCTCCGGGATTGCCTCACTGTGCTGTGGGTAACTGTGTGAGCCCGTTCCACTACAAGGCGTCGTAGTCTGTACCGCTCTGCGGGATTCGTCCCGTTCACCTGCCACGCGGTCCGAAAGCTACTCGCGAGTAGTCATACCCAGCGGTTTTGTGGCCCTGGAGACTGTACCGTGACCTGCGCCACTTAGGCTGTATGCGGCTGATTTCGGCTCCATGTGACTGATTAGAGTCCGACCCGACCCACTGGCCTTCACGGGCGACCTGCAAGCGGTCGCTACGGGCTGACGACGGGCCGCCAACAAAGACGTTGTCACAACAACGCAGACGAGACGGTGAGTACATGGATCTCTTCGAATATCAGGCGAAGGAACTCTTCGTGAAGCACGGAGTGCCTTCGTCGGAGGGCCGCGTCACGGACTCGGCCGAGGACGCTCGCGCGATCGCGGAGGAAATCGGCAAGCCTGTGATGATCAAGTCGCAGGTCAAGGTCGGTGGCCGCGGCAAGGCCGGTGGCGTGAAGTACGCCGCCACCCCCGAAGACGCTTTCACCCACGCCCAGAACATCCTGGGCCTGGACATCAAGGGTCACATCACCAAGAAGATCCTGGTCGCCGAGGCCAAGGACATCGCGTCGGAGTACTACATCTCCTTCCTGCTCGATCGCGCCAACCGCACCTACCTGGCCATGTGCTCGGTCGAGGGCGGCATGGAGATCGAGGAAGTGGCCGCCACCAAGCCCGACCGCCTGGCCAAGGTGCCGGTCGACGCCGTCAAGGGCGTGGACCTGGCCTTCGCGCGCTCCATCGCCGAGCAGGGCCACCTGCCCGCCGACATCCTGGACGCGGCCGCGGTCACCATCCAGAAGCTGTGGGAGGTGTTCATCTCCGAGGACGCCACCCTGGTCGAGGTCAACCCGCTGGTGCGCACCCCCGACAACGAGATCCTGGCCCTCGACGGCAAGGTCACCCTGGACGAGAACGCCGAGTTCCGCCACCCCGACCACGCGGTCTACGCGGATATCGACGCCACCGATCCGCTCGAGCTCAAGGCCAAGGAGAACGACCTCAACTACGTCAAGCTCGACGGCGAGGTCGGCATCATCGGCAATGGCGCCGGTCTGGTCATGTCGACCCTGGACGTGGTCGCCTACGCCGGTGAGGGCCACGGCGGTGTCAAGCCCGCCAACTTCCTCGACATCGGCGGCGGCGCGTCCGCCGAGGTCATGGCGAACGGCCTGGACGTCATCCTGGGCGACAAGCAGGTCAAGTCGGTGTTCGTCAATGTCTTCGGCGGCATCACCGCCTGTGACGCGGTCGCGAACGGCATCGTGAAGGCACTCGAGATTCTGGGCGACGCGGCCACCAAGCCGCTGGTCGTCCGCCTGGACGGCAACAAGGTCGAGGAGGGTCGCCAGATCCTCGTCGACGCCAACCACCCGCTGGTGACCCTCGCTCAGACCATGGACGAAGGCGCCGACAAGGCCGCCGAACTGGCCGCGGCCAAGTAAAGGACACGAACCACAATGTCTATCTTCCTGAACAAGGACTCCAAGGTCATCGTCCAGGGCATCACCGGCGGCGAGGGCACCAAGCACACCGCGCTGATGCTGAAGGCGGGCACCCAGGTCGTCGGCGGCGTGAACGCCCGCAAGGCCGGCACCACCGTGGCGCACACCGACAAGGACGGCAATGCGGTCGAGCTGCCCGTGTTCGGCACCGTCGCGGAGGCCATGAAGGAGACCGGCGCGGACGTGTCGATCGCCTTCGTGCCGCCGAAGTTCGCCAAGGACGCCATCATCGAGGCCATCGACGCGGAGATCCCGCTGCTCGTGGTCATCACCGAGGGCATCCCGGTGCAGGACACCGCCTACGCGTGGGCCTACAACGTCGAGAAGGGCAACAAGACCCGCATCATCGGCCCCAACTGCCCCGGCATCATCACCCCGGGTGAGTCGCTGGTCGGCATCACCCCGGCCAACATCACCGGCAAGGGCCCGATCGGTCTGGTCTCCAAGTCCGGCACGCTGACCTACCAGATGATGTACGAGCTGCGGGACTTCGGCTTCTCCACCGCCATCGGCATCGGCGGCGACCCGGTCATCGGCACCACCCACATCGACGCCATCGAGGCGTTCGAGAAGGATCCCGAGACCAAGCTCATCGTCATGATCGGCGAGATCGGCGGCGACGCCGAGGAGCGGGCCGCGGCCTACATCCAGGCCAATGTCACCAAGCCGGTCGTCGGCTACGTCGCGGGCTTCACCGCCCCCGAGGGCAAGACCATGGGCCACGCGGGCGCCATCGTCTCCGGTTCGTCGGGCACCGCCGCGGCGAAGAAGGAGGCCCTGGAGGCCGCGGGCGTGAAGGTCGGCAAGACTCCGTCCGAGACCGCCGCCCTCGCGCGCGAGATCCTCGAGAAGGCCAGCATCAGCGCCTGATTCGGATATCGGCGCACCGGCGCCGATCCGATGTCGCAAGGCCGCCCGCCGTGTCCGGTGGGCGGCCTTCGCGTATCCGAACCGTTATCGCCTGGTGGCCGGAAAACGCCGATCCGGCCGGGTTTCCGCCGCCCGTCCAGCGGGCTTGTCCCGCGCTTTCGGCGAACGGTGTTGTCGCCCAACGGCTTACGCAATACGACGCCGGGTAGCATGCGTTCGGTTCGGCGCAAACGCGCCGGTCGCGGGCGGCGGTAGATGGTGACCCGGACGGTCTGGTGCAGTAGCGTCGGGGGAGCAGCCAGCGCTGTTCGTGAACTATTCGATAGGAGACGACGACATGTCATACCCGACCGGGGGCTCGGGGTACAACGCGCCCGCGCCGACGCCCTCCTCCGCACCCGGCTTCGGCCAGCAGCCCGCCGCCGGTCCCACCGGTGGAGCGAGCGCCGCGGCCGCGACGGGCAAGGGGCTGCCGTTCTTCCTGGCCATCGGTGTCGCCGCGCTCGGTGTCATCACCTTCCTGCTCGGATTCACGCCGTTCACCAGCTTCGACCTGGGTGGCGGCTCGGTGGACGTGGACACCTCCGCCAGCTTCTTCGAGGGCGGCGGCTCCGCGCCGCTGGCTCTCCTGCTGATCGCCGGAATCCTGGCCGGGCTGTCGTTGATCTCCAAGCAGAACTGGGCCCCGATCGCGGCCGCCGCCTCGCTGGCGGCGTTCCTCACCCTGCTGTTCACTGTCTTCTCGCTCGATGATTCCGTCTCGCTGGAGTGGGGCGGCATCGTCGTCCTGGTCTTCGCCTTCGCACAGACCGTGGTCGCCATCGCGGCCCTGCTGTTCGAGCTGGGGATCCTCAAGCCCCCGGCCCCGAAGCCCGCGCCGCAGCCCGGCGGGTACGGCCAGGGCGGTCAGCCCGGCGGGTACGGTCAGCAGCCGGGCCAGCCGGGCGGCTACGGCCAGCAGCCCGGTCAGCCGTCCTACGGCCAGTCGGGTGGCTACGGTCAGCAGCCGGGCCAGCCGGGCGGCTACGGCCAGCAGCCGTCCTTCGGCGGCGGCCAGGGCACCGGTCCGCAGTACCAGCAGCAGCCCTCCTACGGTCAGCAGCCGGGCCAGCCGGGTCAGCAGTCCTACGGTCAGCAGCCCGCCTACGGCCAGCAGCCCGGTCAGCCGGGTGGCTACGGTCAGCAGCCGTCTTACGGCCAGTCGCCCTACGGCACCGGTTCGCAGCCGCAGCCGCGCCCGGACGAGGGCGCGACCCAGCACTTCGGCGGCCAGCAGTACGGCGGTCAGCAGTACGGCGGCGGCCAGGAGAAGCCGTTCGGCGGTGAGCAGAGCGCCGATCCGGCCGCCGACGCCACCAAGGCGTTCCGGCCGGGGCAGGACGACAAGTAGTCGGTCCGGGTATCGACCGACGTGACGAACGGCCCCCGGTGGGAACACCGGGGGCCGTTGTGCTTGCGGGCCACCCGGGGCCGCTCGCGGGCCACCGGACTTCGTTCGCGGACCCCGCAATCGTTGCCCCACTCGCCTCGTCGATCCGCCGCGGTGGCATCACCGCCGCCCGCCACTCACCGCCGTAGCCGCTCGGCTCGCCGTCCCCTCCGCCACGACGTTCGATCGCCCACCACGCGCTCGCAACGCCGTGTCGCGCTCGGGCCCGATCCGGCCGAGACGGTGCATCCGGCCTCGGCGGTCGGGTCGTCGACCACGCTCGAATCGGATTGCCCTGTCACCGTGACTCCTTCAGAACCCCCGCGCGAACCCCGCCGTCCCCGCCGCTCGGGAGAGGGCAGCGGCCCTCCCCCCGCACGTCGGGCCACCACACCACGCCGTACGCCCGACGGCGCATCCGGCCACATGCCGTGGGATGGCTTGCGCCATGCGCTGTCTCGGGTTCGACGGCGTACCACCGCGAGACGGGCGTCCGCGTCCGCCGACATCCGTGCCACATCGCGTCACGATGAATTCGGCGATGACCGCCGGGGCTACGCGGGTGAGCCTCGCAGGACACGCACCGGGCCGTCCGGGAGCCGTTCGGGTGGTACCCGGCGCGGTGCCGCCGAACCCGGCGTCGACCGTCGGGCATACGCGGACGACCGGCGGCAGCCCGTCGACGGCTCCGAGCGCGGCGGCGCGCGGGCGCGTGCGGGCGGAAGACGTATGCGTCCAGCGGACGAGCGCATCGACGTAGCAGCGCGCGGCAGCGGTCCCGCGGACACCCTGGATACGGATGTGGAGCGTGGGCGCGGAGGTTTCGGGCCGCCGGGCCGGGCGTCCAGGGCGGCAGCGGCGCGTGGCCGTGCCGGGCGATCGAGCGGTGCTCGGGAGCGAGGGCGTTCCCGGGGGCGGGTGCGCGGCGCGCCTGAGGCGTCGCCGTGGGTGAAGCTGCCAGGGTGGATGTCCATGAGCGCTGCGAAGGCCGCATTGGCGCGTCTGAGCGATATCGAGCCGCCGGAACCGGGTTCGGGGGGACCCGGCGGCGGATTCGGGTCGTTGACTCCGGAGCGGGCTCGGGTGCTGCTGGTGGTGGCGGCGCGGGCGTCGAGCATCGCCCTGCTCGTCATCGTCGCACTGGTGTCGGGGGCGCTGTTGGCGGCGGGCAGTGGGCTGGAGGGGACCGGAGGCGCGATCGCGGCGAGCTGGCTCGCGGTCCATCAGGTTCCGCTGGTGATCGGCAAGACGTCACTGGGACTGCTGCCCCTGCTGCCGACCGGGCTCATGCTCTGGATCGCGGCGCGCGACTGCGCCCACGCGGTGCCCGACGAGAGCAACCGCGCCGACCTCGGCTGGATCGTCGGCGCGGCGCTGGGCGGTCCGCTGCTCATCACGGCGGTCTGTCTGGCCGTCGCCGACGATGCCGCCGCGGTGGTGTCGTTGCAGCCGCCGAACACCTCGGCCGCCTTCGGCTGGGTCTTCGGCCTGCACCTGCTGGCGGCCGCCGCGGGCATCGGCAGTCGCCGGTGGCGGGAGCTGCTCGCGCTGTCCCCGGCGCCGGTGCCGCACTGGGTGGTGCCCGGGGTGCGGGCGGGGGTGCGGGCCGTGTGGCGACTGCTGCTCGTCGCCGCCGCCGTCACCCTGGTGTCCTTCCTGGCGCACTGGTCCGCCATCGGTGAGACCTACCGGGCCGCGGGCGATATCGCGGGTGTGCTCGGGCTGACGCTGCTGTCGGTCGCCTATCTGCCGAATGTGCTCATCGACGCGGTGGCGGTGCTGGTCGGCGGACAGGTGCACATCGGCGCCGGTTCGCTGAGCCTGTTCGAGGTCACGGGTGCGCCGATTCCGGCGGTGCCGATCGCGGCCGCCGTGCCGACCGGTCCGGCGGCGGGCTGGTGGGTCGTGCTGCTGCTGGCGCCCGCCGCGGTGGGCGTGCTCGGCGGCCTGGACATCGGACGCACCACCGACGATCGGCCGACCGCCCCGTGGGCCACGCTCACCTCGGCCGCCGTAGCGGCGGTGCTGCTCACGCTGCTGGGTTCGCTCGCCGGCGGTGTGCTCGGCTCCTTCGGGCAGATCGGTCCGAACCTGCTGCTGCTGGCGATACCGGCCTTCCTCTGGCTGGCGTTGCCCGGATACGTGGGCATGGTCGCCGCGCGGTGGTTCGTCGTCCCCGCCGCCGACCCCGGGTACGCCGCCGACGACGACTACGCCGCCGACGACTACGCCGATGGTGAATACGCCGACTACGACGACGAATACGACTCCGACGGTCGGTACGACTCCGATGGCGAGTACGACTCCGATGACGAGTACGACTCCGACAGCCGGTACGACTCCGACGATTACGAGGACGCCGACTACTACGACGAATACGACGAGTACGAAGACGCGCCCGACGGCACCGAGCGCGTGGTCGAGGTCGACGGCGAACTCGTCGACGAACCGCCCGCCCTCACCGCCGAACCCCACGCGGACGACCCGGCCGACGCCGACATCGTGGACGCCGAAGTGGTGGAGGCGGACCTGCTCGACACCGGTGAAGTGGACGGTCGTTAGGCTCTAGGGCGGCGGTTCGCAGCCGCCCGCCCCCCGCCCCGCCCGACTCACAGGGAGTAGTGCGCTGACGTCCACGCCCGCCCAGCTGCTGCCGCCCACCGCGCCCGCGAGCGTCGTCGTGCTCGCCTCCGGCACCGGTTCGCTGCTGCGTTCGCTGCTCGCCGCCACCCGGGAACCGGACTATCCGGCCCGCGTCGTCGCCGTCGGCGTGGACCGCGACTGCGCCGCCACCGCCCACGCCGACGAGTACGGCATTCCGAATTTCCGGGTCGCCCTGCGTGATTTCGACGATCGTGCCGCCTGGGATGTCGCGCTCACCGAGGCCGTCGCCGCCCGCGAACCCGATCTGGTGGTGTCGGCGGGTTTCATGAAGATCCTCGGCCCCGTCTTCCTGGACCGGTTCGGCGGCCGCATCATCAACACCCATCCCGCGCTGCTGCCCGCCTTCCCGGGCGCGCACGGTGTGCGGGACGCGCTCGCGTACGGGGTCAAGGTCACCGGCTCCACCGTGCATCTGGTCGATGCCGGTGTCGATACCGGGCCGATCCTCGCGCAGGAAGCCGTCGCCGTGCTGCCCGCCGACGACGAGGCGTCGCTGCACGAGCGCATCAAGGTTGTGGAACGGCGGTTGTTGGCGGAGGTGGTCGCCGCCGTCGCGACGCGAGGCATTGTCTCCGATGGACGAAAGGCAGTTATTCCAGATGAGCGAGTTCTCCGGTGAGTGAGGCACAGATGGACCCGGCAGCGCGCAAGCCGATCAAGCGGGCCCTGGTCAGCGTCTACGACAAGACGGGCCTGATCGAGCTGGCCTCCGGTCTGCACGCCGCGGGCGTGGAGCTGGTGTCGACCGGCTCCACCGCGGGCAAGATCGCCGACGCGGGCATTCCGGTCACCAAGGTCGAGGACCTGACCGGCTTTCCGGAGACCCTGGACGGCCGCGTCAAGACCCTGCACCCGCGCGTGCACGCGGGCATCCTCGCCGACACCCGCCGCGCGGAGCACGTCGACCAGCTGGTCGAACTCGGCGTGGAGGCATTCCAGCTCGTCGTGGTGAACCTGTACCCCTTCACCCAGACCGTGGCCTCGGGCGCGACCGTGGACGAGTGCGTGGAGCAGATCGACATCGGCGGACCGTCCATGGTGCGCGCCGCCGCCAAGAACCACCCGTCGGTGGCCGTGGTGGTCGACACCCGCGACTACGACGACGTGCTGGCCTCGGTGCGCGACGGCGGTTTCACCCTGGCGCGGCGGACCGAGCTGGCGGCCAAGGCTTTCCAGCACACCGCGACCTACGACGTGGCGGTCGCCAGCTGGATGACCTCGGTCGCGGTTCCGGCCGCCGCTCCCGCCGCGGTTTCCGAGGGTGTGGAATCCGAAGGCGCGCAGCGCTTTCCGGAGTGGATCGGCGCCACCTGGACCCGTGAGTCGGTGCTGCGCTACGGCGAGAACCCGCACCAGGCCGCCGCGCTCTACACCGATGCGGCCGGACCGGCCGGGCTGGCGCAGGCGCAGCAGTTGCACGGCAAGGAGATGTCGTACAACAACTACACCGATGCCGACGCGGCCTGGCGCGCCGCCTACGACTTCGAGGCGCCGGCGGTGGCGATCATCAAGCACGCCAACCCGTGCGGCATCGCGGTGGGCGCGGATATCGCCGAGGCGCACCGCAAGGCGCACGCCTGCGATCCGGTCTCCGCGTACGGCGGCGTGATCGCGGCCAACCGCGAGGTGTCGGTGGAGATGGCCGAGCAGGTCGCCGAGATCTTCACCGAGGTCATCGTGGCCCCCGGCTATGCCGACGGCGCCGTGGACGTGTTGCGGCGCAAGAAGAACGTGCGCATCCTCATCGCCGAGGCGCCCCGGCGCAAGGGCGCGGAGCTGCGTCCGGTGAGCGGTGGTGTGCTGCTGCAGGATCGCGACATCCTCGACGCCGCGGGTGACGCGCCCGCCAACTGGCAGCTGGTCGCCGGTGACGCGGCCTCCGCCGAGACCCTGGCCGATCTCGAATTCGCTTGGCGCGCTTGCCGTGCCGTGAAATCCAATGCCATTCTGCTGGCCCACGACGGCGCGTCCGTCGGCGTCGGCATGGGGCAGGTCAACCGTGTGGACGCGGTACAGCTGGCGGTGCAGCGCGCCGGTGACCGCGCCAAGGGCTCGGTCGCGGCCTCCGATGCCTTCTTCCCATTCTCCGACGGGCCGCAGCAGCTGGTGGCCGCCGGGATCACCGCGATCGTGCAGCCGGGTGGATCCATCCGCGACAAGGACACCATCGACCTGTGCCGCGAGGCCGGGGTCACGCTGTACTTCACCGGGGCGCGCCACTTCGCGCACTGACCGACGATTCGCCGAGCCGGTACGCGGGTGACGCGTACCGGCTCGGCTGCTTTCCGGGCGCTGTTTCTAGTCGGCGCTGTTTCTCCGTGTCGCTGTCTACTTGGCGCTATCTACTTGGCGCTCAACACTGTTCGGTCGCCCAGCGGTTTCTCCAGCTGGATCTCGAGGGTGCCGAACACCGCGATCATGGTGCACATCCGACCCACCGCTTCGGGCCGGGTTCCGGCGCGCAGTTCCACCGTGACCGATTCGTCGGTCTCGGTGGTGGTGGCGTCCACGCCGTAGCACTCCGGGGAGCCGGTCTGGAAGTTCACCGCGATCTTGTCGGGGGCGAGGCGGGTCCAGCTGTCGAAGGGGATGGGGCGGGGGTTGACGATGGTCGGGTCGGCGGTGAAGGCCCGGCCCAGCTGACCTTCGGGGGCTTCGGTGGGTGTGGTCTCCGTGGTGGAGGCGGTGGTGCCGCGCGGCGTGTCGGCGTTGTCGTCCGAGCTCGAGCAGGCGGCGATCGTCAGGCTCAGCAGCCCGGCGGTCGTGGCCGCGGCGAGGCGGCGTCCCCAATTCCCGTACATGGCCCCAACCCTAATCGTCCGGCCGATTCCACACGTCCGGTCCGATCCTCCGGCGAACTTCTGGCGAAGCGTCGTCAAAATCTCATCCGTTGCGGCGCGTATCTCCCCGGTGCGCGGCGTCCGAGCAGTAGCCTGTTCGGCAGATGCGCGAATGCACTTCTCCCGCCATCGATTTACCGAAGATCCCCCCTCCGAAAGGACGCATCGTGGGCGACGCGTTGCATGTAGGCGAAGAACTTGGGCTCGGTCAGTCCCTGAAGGGTGGTGCCTACACCCTGACTCTGCAGAATGATGGCAACCTCGTGCTGACGGAGCCGGACGGCAATGTCGTCTGGCACACCTCCACTCACGATCAGGGTGTCGAGCGGGCCGTGCTGCAGGCGGACGGCAACTTCGTGCTGTACAAGGGTGAGGGCGCGGCCTGGTCCACCGAGACCAATGGCAAGGACGCGGACCGGCTGGTCGTGCAGCCCGACCGCAATGTCGTGCTGTACGGCAAGGACGGCGGCGCGCTGTGGTCGTCGGGCACCAATACCGACAACCCGATCCAGGCCGAGCCGGAGGCCGTCGCGGCCCCCGCGGCGGAGGCTCCGGCCCCGCCGCCGGCTCCGGAGGTGCGCACCCACACCGTCGCTCCCGGTGAGACCCTGTGGGCCATCGCCGAGCAGTACTACGGTGACGGCAACCGCTACCCCGAGATCGCGTCGGCCAGCGGCATCGACAATCCGGATCTGATCAATGTCGGCCAGGTGCTGACCATCCCGTAAGCGGACGGTCGCGCGGAACGAGCATCGAGCCCCGGCGTCAAAGGCGCTGGGGCTCTTCTCGTTCCGGGCGCGTCGGCAAACTTCCCGGCACAATGTGTGCCATGAGCCTCGGCTACGTTCCGGTCACCGTCGAATCCACCTGCCGCACCTCGGCGGCGACGGCCATGGAGGTGATCGCCCCCATCGATCTGCCCACCATCTTCACCGGCATGGGTCCACTGCCCGCCGTCCGCGAGGTGCGCGACCAGTCCGGCCCGTGGGATACCGCGGGCAATACCCGCACCGTCGTCCTCTCCGACGGTTCCACCGCCCGGGAGGAACTCACCGGCTACACCCGCGCCCGCCACTTCAGCTACGAACTGACCGAATTCACCGGCACCATGCGCCGTCTGGTGGCCAAGGTCGACGGCGAGTGGACCTTCACCCCCGCAGGCCGCAATTCCCTTGTCCGCTGGACCTATTCCTTCTTCCCCCACCCCGGCCGCACCCGCCTCGTCCGCTACATCGTCGCCCCCCTCTGGCGCCGCTACGCCACCGCCACCCTCGCCCGCGCCATCCGCGAAGCCGAACAAGCCACCGTCTGACCCCACGTAGCCGACCAACACGCCGCACCCGAACCGCGCTTCCCCCGCCGCCGTAGCCCCCTGAACCTCTCGGGCTCGCGCATCGAGCCTGCCCGCGTACGCGTCTGGGGTCGCGCCCCGCGAAACGCGTCGAGCCCCCGATGCGAAAGCATCGGGGGCTCAACCCTTTACGTCCGACAGTCGCGTCAGCGGCTGGTGAACGGCAGCAACGCCATCTCCCGCGCGTTCTTCACCGCGACGGCGACCTGTCGCTGCTGCTGCGGCGTCAGCCCGGTGACCCGGCGGCTGCGAATCTTGCCGCGGTCGGAGATGAACGTGCGGAGCAGGTTCACGTCCTTGTAGTCGACGGTTTCGATACCGGCGGCGATCAGGGGGTTCTTCTTCGGACGTCGGGCCTGCTCAGCGCGGACCTTCTTCGACGGTGCTCGCTTCACTGCCATGTCAGCGGTTCCTTACTCACCAGATGTGGTTGCTTACCAGCTCGATTTGTGCACACCGGGCAGTTCGCCCCGGTGTGCCATCTCGCGCACGCGCACGCGCGAGAGACCGAACTTCCGGAGATGGCCGCGTGGGCGTCCATCCGAGGCGTCCCGATTGCGCAAGCGTACCGGACTGGCATCGCGCGGCAGTTTCTGCAGGGCGGTCTGTGCGGCGGCGCGGTCGGCGTCGGAGGTGGTGGGCTTGCGGATGAGCTCCTTGAGCTCGGCCCGCCGTTCGGCGTAGCGCGCCACCACGATCTTGCGCCGCTCGTTCTTCTCGATCTTGGACTTCTTGGCCACGTCAGCGCTCCTCGCGGAAGTCGACGTGCTTGCGCACCACCGGGTCGTACTTCTTGAGCACCATCCGGTCGGGATCGTTGCGGCGGTTCTTGCGGGTGACGTAGGTGTACCCGGTGCCCGCGGTGGACTTGAGCTTGATGACCGGACGCAGCTCGGTCGACTTGGATGCCATCGGCGGCCTTCCTAGATCTTCTCGCCGCGCGCCCGGAGCCGGGCCACCACGGCCTCGATCCCGTCGCGGTCGATGGTTTTGATGCCCTTGGTGGAGACGGTCAGCGTGATGCGCCGGTCCTCACTGGGCAGGTAGTAGGTCTTGCGCTGGATATTGGGGTTCCACCGCCGGTTCGTCCGCTTGTGCGAGTGCGATACGGACTTGCCGAATCCCGGTTTGCGCCCGGTGACCTGGCAGATGGCCGACATGTCACTCCCTTCCAGTTGTTGATGACAATCGTTTTCGACAATGCCTGCCGGACAATGTACCGTTACCTTCCGGTAAATGAAAATCGTTATCGGAAGAGGTGATGGTGGTGCCGGGGATGCACGACGACCGCAAGCCCGTCCTCGTGGTCGCGGGCCTGCCGGGGCGTGCCGCCGCGGGCGTGGACCAGATCGCGGGTGAACTCGCGGAGCCGGGCACCGTCGTGGTCCGCCACGACCTGAGCGAACTGCGCCAAGGCGTGGTCCGCCGGATCGTGCACAGCGAGGGCCGGGAGAGCGAGACCATCCTCGAACTCGCGCACGGCTGTGTCTCCTGCACCCTGCGCGCCGACCTGCTGCCCTACCTGTGCGTACTGGGACAGCGTGATTCGGTGCGGCGCATCGTGCTCGCCCTGGATCCGGCGTTCGAGGCCGAGGCGGTCTGTCAGGCCATCGAGAATGTGACCGTCACCGGTGTACACGGCCGCGTGGACGGTCCGGCCGGGCGCAGCGTGCGCATCGAGGCCGTGCTCACCTGCGTGGACACCCGCGACTGGCTGACCGACGCCACCGGTGACGACACCCTCGCCGACCGCGGCCACGTCACCACCGACGACGAGCGCACCGTCGCCCAACTGGCGGTCGGCCAGGTCGAATTCGCCGATGCCGTCATCGCCGTCGAGGTGGGCGCGGTGGACGCGCTGGAACAGGCCCGCCTGGCCGCCGTCCTCGACCGGCTGGTGCCGCTCGCGCCGGTGCTGTGGGTGGCCGACCCGGACGGCGCGTCCGGCACCGACCTGCGCGCCCTGCTCGAGCAGATTCCCGCCGACGCCCGGCGCGGCCGCAGCTTCGGCGCGCACGCCCCGCTGCTGCGCGGCGAGCCGCCGCTCGACACCGAGAACGGCGTCACCCTCATCGAATTCGCCACCGACCGCCCCTTCCACCCGGAGCGTCTGCACTCCGCGCTGGACGTCCTGTTCGAGGGTGTGGTCACCGCGCGCGGCCGCGTCTGGCTGGCCACCCAGCCCGACGAGGTGGTGTGGCTGGAGTCCGCGGGCGGCGGCCTGCGGGTCGGCAGCGCCGGGAAGTGGCTGGCCGCCATGACCGAATCCGAACGGACGCAGGCGGACCCGGACCGAGTGGCGATGGCCGCACTGCGCTGGGATCCGGATTTCGGCGATCGCGACATCTCCCTGGTGATCCTCGCCCACGACGCCGAGCCGAACACCATCCGCGAGGCCCTGCACTGGGCGCTGGTCGACGAGGACGAACTGCGCCTCGTGCGGCGCGCCCCCGAGCGAGTCGCGCAGTGGGAGGACCCCTTCGGGGACTGGCACGAGGATCCGTGCGAGGCGTCCGAGGAGACCCGCTCGGTCGGCACCGAATCGTCCGGCCCCGCCACCGGCGACAACCGTTCCAACGAAAGGTAATGCGATGAAGCCAGGTATCCACCCGGACTACCACCCGGTGGTATTCCAGGACAACAACACCGGCAAGCGGTTCCTGACCCGCTCCACCGCCACCTCGGACCGCACTGTGGAGTGGGAGGACGGCAACACCTACCCGCTGCTGGTGGTCGACGTGACCTCGGACTCGCATCCGTTCTGGACCGGTGCGCAGCGCCTGCTGGACACCGCCGGACGGGTGGAGAAGTTCGAGCGCCGCTACGGCAAGCGTCGCCGCGCGACGCAGGGAGAGGAGAACTGAGATGGCGGTTCCGAAGCGGAAGATGTCCCGGTCCAATACCCGCAGCCGGCGGTCGCAGTGGAAGGCGACGCCGCCGGATCTGGTCCCGGTCACGGTGAACGGTGTCGTGCACAAGGTGCCGCGCCGACTGGTGCCCGCCGTGCGCCGCGGACTGGTCGATCTCGACAAGCTCTGAGGTAGCGATCGATACGCGACGCGTATCACTGATACGGAATGCCCGGATGTCCCGATAGACCGGAACGAAGCCGACGGTCCGGGCAGGGACTGAAAGCCGAAGGCGTCGAACCGCACCTGCGGTTCGACGCCTTTGCCCGTGTTGTGGCATATGGGCTCTTCGTCGCAATGGTGACGGAGCTGTCAAAAAGTCTTCGGGAAGTGATGAACTCGTGCCCTGGCGGCGGTATTCTCGGGGCCGAGGGCGGGTTCTCCGGATTACCGGAGAACCCGCTCATCGCCAGTTCAGGGGCGTTTTTCCGGAGTTTCCGCGGCCTTCGCGGCCCGGTCGTCGCCGTCGTCACCCCAGCCCGGCAGCGGCAGATCCGGCAGTAGTTGTTCGATGCGATTGCCGACCGCGGTGGCCGGTCCCTCGATGAGCGAGAACGGCCACGGCCAGTGCGGGCCGGACAGGCGTTCGACCTCTTTGACCAGCTCCGCGGTGGTCGCCTCCAGTTCGCTGATCTCCGTGCGCAATTCGTCGATGTGATCCAGCGCGGCGGCGAGGCCGTCCACCACGGTGCGGTACCGCCCCTCCGGATCGGTGCCCAACTGCGGCCACCCGGACAGGCCCGGACCCCGCAACTGGATCTGCACGTCGCGCAGAATCGCCTCCTGTTCGGGTGTCAAATCCGCATCCTCCTGTTCGAAGTCCCATTGGCCGAAATCGGCTCGGTCGGTGGTGTTCACATCGCAGCGCACACCGTTCACGTCCACCTGGGTGGCGTGTTGCAGGATGTGCCGTCGCGGTTCGAGGTTGTTGCCCGACCAGGCCACCGTCTGCCACGCCCAGGTGGCGGTGCCCATGTCCAGGGCGCGGCTGATCGGCCAGTAGCCGCCGTAGATCCCGGTGTTCTCACGGCCCAGCACACTGGCCGCGCCGTCGAGGTAGGCGTTGATGGGCGCCTGCTGCTGCGGGGTGGCGTCGAAGTCCACGGAGAAGTAGATGGGCCGATCGCGGCGGCCGCCGCAGCGCAGCACCTGTGCCAGCGCGGCCCGCGCGTCGGTGACCCCGGCGCCGTAGCCGTCGAGCATGCGGGTGGCGTAGGTCTCCCAGTTCGAGACGATCGAAATACCGTGTGCGCGCAGGTCATCGGCCTCGGCAGGGGTGAGCAGCTTGCCGGGCAGGGTGGGGCCGCCGTCGGAGAGGTAGCGGACGACGAAATCGAAACCCGCGGCCCGGATCGCAGCACCACCGGGCCGACCTCCTGCGTAGTCCAGCCCGAAACGCATGCTTCCCACTGTAATTCGCGAGACGCGCCGCCGCCCGTGCATCCGGAAATCGGCCAGTTCGGGAATTCGTCGCATTCGGGTGGTTGACTTGGTGCGGCCGTGTGACCGGCATCACGTCGCAGGGGGAGCGGTCTGATTCGGCCCCGAGCACTCGAGATCACTTGTCGCGATATGGAAACGGAGACGATCGATGCCTATTCGCAGCGCAGCCTGGCCACCCGGCACGCCGTGCTGGGTCGACTGCCAGGTGGACGATCCGGCCGCGGCCGGGACGTTCTACGCCGGACTGTTCGGTTGGGATGTGCAGGGCGCCGACCAGGAGCCCGGCGGCTATCTGATGGCGCTGCGGGAGGGCCGGGCCGTCGCGGGCATCGGACCCACACCCGAATCGGGCATGCCCGCGGCGTGGACCACCTACTTCGCGGTCGAGAGCGCCGACGCCACCGCCGAACGGGTGCGCGAGGCCGGTGGCACGCTGCTGCTGCCGCCGTTCGACGTCCTGGATTCCGGGCGCATGTTCGTCGCCGTCGATGTCACCGGCGCGCCGTTCGCGGTGTGGGAGGCGCGGGCGCACAACGGGGCCGCCGTCCACAACGAGCACGGCGCGTACCTGTGGAACGATCTGCACACCGGCGCCTACGAGGCCGCCAAGCGGTTCTACGCCGACGTCTTCGGTTTCGCCTACACCGAATACGACAACGAGGTGATGCGCTACGCGGTGTTCGCCCCGCCCGGCCGCGCGGAGGGCACGGGGGGTATCAGCGACGCCAGCCGGGACGGCGACGCGCCCGCTCGCCCGTACTGGCTCACCTGGTTCCGATACGACGGTATCGACGAGGGGGTCGCGCGGGCCGAGGAACTCGGCGCGATCGTACTGCTCGCCCCGGCGGACGGGCCCTTCGGCCGGATGGCGATTCTGGCCGCACCGCAGGGGGAGCTGTTCGCGCTGTCGGACCCGAGCCGGGCCGTCGGCGAACTGCCCGACCCGATCGGGTGACCCGGCGTCACGGTACGCGCATACGCCGAGGGCCGGACCGATCACACGGTCCGGCCCTGCACGGCGGGCCCGGGGATACCTCGCTCCGGGCGATATCGGAAGTCGGTTCAGCGCACCGCTTCCGGGATGCGGTCGGCGGCCGCACCCCGCTCGCGGGCGTCACCGACCGGCGACAGCGCGGGCACCGCACCGGATTCCCGGCGGTCCGGGGCGACCAGAATGGCCGTGATCGGAATCGCCAGCGCCAGTGAGCCGATGATGAAGAACGGCACGAAGAAGCTGAACAGGTCCACACCCTCCGGGGTCGGCGCGGCATGGTCGACGTCGAAACTGACGCCGACCAGGCCGGTGTAGTGCATACCCGTCACGACCAGTGCCCACAGGGCGGCACCGCCCAGCATCAGCAGCGATGAGCGCACGGTGAGGCTGAACCACAGCACCGCCACCGACAGCACCAGCGCGATGGCGTACACCGCGATGATCGACAGCACATTGCGCTCCACCTCGCCTTGGACGTGCACCGCCAGCAGCACGACCAGCTCCATGGAGCCGAGTCCGGCGCCCATCACCGCCGCTCCGATCCCCAGCCGCACCCAGTTCAGGGTGCGCCCGGCGATGACGAGCGCGGCCAGCACGGTGGTCCCCGACAGCGCCGAGAAGACCGCGATCAGCATGCTGTCGTAGCGCACCGGACTGCCGTGCGCCCCCACACCCAGCATGGAGACGAAGATCGGCATGGCGACGCCGACGCCGCCGATGGAGCAGGCGGCCACGAACATCCACACGAACCGGAACCGTGCGGTCACCGACTTGGTGGACTGCCGGATGCAGGCCAGGCCGACCGCCGCCCCCGACGCCGACACGATCAACGCCAGCGCGATGATCCAGTAGCCCATTGCGAAGTAGATCACGCGGTAAATACTCCCAGGTCTGTTCTGTCTGTCCGGTCCGCGCCCCGCCTGCCAACGGGGTACGGCTGCCTAACCGCGCCAGGCGCTTTCGCGCTGCTGGGCCATGAGACGTTCGATGGCGTACTCGGTGACCGCGGCGAGGGAACGGCGCACCTCATCGGGATCACGGGCGTCGATGTCGACGATCGGCACACCCTCGCGGATGCTGAGCGCTTCGCGGAGTTCGCCCACCGGGAAGCGGGGTGCGTCGGGGAAGCGGTTGACCGCGACCAGGAACGGGAGCTTCTTGGCCTCGAAGAAGTCGACGGCGGCGAAGCTGTCCTCGATGCGGCGGGTGTCCACCAGCACGACCGCGCCGATGGCACCGCGCACCAGGTCGTCCCACATGAACCAGAACCGTCGCTGCCCGGGCGTGCCGAACAGATAGAGCACCAGGTTGCCGGGCAGGATGATGCGGCCGAAATCCATCGCGACCGTGGTGGTTTCCTTGCCCGGCGTGGCGGCGAGGTCGTCCACGCCGTCGGACATCCCGGTCACCATGGCCTCGGTGCGCAGCGGCACGATCTCCGAGACCGCGCCGACGAACGTCGTTTTGCCCGCACCGAATCCGCCCGCCACGACGATCTTCGTCGAGGCGGTGCGGAATTCGCCGCCCTCACCGGGACGCGGGGGGTACTGCTGTGCCGCCCCGTTGTTCGGGTGCTGCGGGCCGCCGTTGTAGGGCGCGGCGTCAAAGCGCCCGGAGTCCATGCAGGGTCCTCTCCATCAAAGATCGGCGCTCGTCGAAGGAGGCCTGATCGCTCAGAGTCGAATGCACGCGCAGTGTTCCGGCGACCACCAGGTCACCGATCACCACACGTACCATGCCCAGTGGCCGCTGCAGGTGCGCAGCGATTTCGGCCACCGACAGCCGGGCCGTGCCGAGACGCAGGATCTCGGTCCGGATGTCGCCCGCCGGCCAGTCGAAATGGGCGGTGTAGGAGAGGGTCTCGACGACCGCCTCCAGCGGCAGTTCGACCGCCGGCTCGGTGCGGCCGGAGGTCAGTGCGTATGGGCGGACACGCGATGTCGGCCGGCCGGAGCCGTTCGGTGCGGACATGTGCGGTGGCCGATCACGCGGTCTGGCGGGCGGTGGCCTGCACCACGGACCCGACGCGGTCTACCAGAAGCGCCATCTCGTAGCCGATGCGTCCGATGTCGTGCTGCTTGTTGGCCAGCACCGCCAGGTGCGAACCATTGCCGACACTCATGACGAGCAGGTAGCCACGCTGCATCTCCACGATGGACTGCATCACCTTGCCGCCGTCGAACAGCTGGGCCGCGCCGGCCGACAGGCTGGCCAGCCCGGCGGTGACGGCGGCCAACTGTTCGGCGCGGTCGTTGGGCAGGTGCGGACTGGTGGCCTGGAGCAGACCGTCGGCGGAAACCAGCACGGCGTGCGAGACCCCGGGCACCTCCCGGGTGAACCGGGTGACCAGCCAGTTCAGGTTCTCATCGGTTGTGGTGCGCTGTTCGGTCATGCATGCCCTCCGTCGTTGTATGGGTCTCCGTCTTTGTGCTGGGCGTCTGCCCGTCCACTGAGAACCCCGCTCAGATGCCTGGTCAAGCTGTGACGAATCTCTTCCGGATTCCGTGCACCCTCTTCGTCCGCGGGTACCGCCGCGCCGGGGACCAGCTGGGCGCCGGGGCGGCGAATCGGCAGGCCGCCCTGGGTCTTCCCGCCGGTCGTCGGTTCCATGGCCTGTTCGGCGGCGGCCCATCCGGCGTCCGAGGACGAGGTCCACGCGGCCCCGCCCTGCCCGCCGACCGCCGGTTCGACCAGCCATTCCGACACCATGCGCTGGAAGATGGGTGTCGGCGCCTCGCCGACCGGACGCAGCGCCTGGGCGGGCGCGGGCGGCCGCGGTGCGGTGGCCGGGCGCTCGGCGGCGCCGTCGGCGTTCGGGGCAGCGGAAGCGGTGCCGCCGCTGGTGGGGGAGTCACCGCCGAATCCAGCGCCGCCACTGGGGGAGTCGCCGCGCGCACCGAAACCGCCACCGCCGGTCGCGGAATCGTTGCCGTCGGTGCCGCTACCGCGGTTGCTGTTGCCGCTGTTGCCGTTACTGCCCGTGCCGCCATTGCCATTGCCACCATTGTCACGGCCGTTGCCGCCGATGGTGACGAAACCATTGCCAGGGGTGGTGGGACCGTTGTCAGGGGTGGCGGGACCACCGCCCGGGATGGCGGCACCGTTGCCGTTGCCGCCGAATCCGTTCCCGCCGCCGGACCCGTTGCCGGTGGTGAATCCGCGAGCGGGTGCGAAGCCGCTGTCCCGGCCGCCGTCCGCGTTCTCGAAACCGTTGAAGCCCTGGCCGGCACCGGTCGG
The DNA here is from genome assembly GCF_007362295.1 of Nocardia otitidiscaviarum. Lineage (NCBI taxonomy): Bacteria > Bacillati > Actinomycetota > Actinomycetes > Mycobacteriales > Nocardiaceae > Nocardia > Nocardia otitidiscaviarum. Next base: position 337,698 of record NZ_CP041695.1, read on the forward strand.
GGCCGCGGTCTCGGGTGCGGGCTGGTTGCGTCCGCCGCCGTGGGCGAGCCCCCAGGCCTCGACATCGCTGGCCTTGTACTGCTGGGTCTCGCTGTTGTCCCACTCCCGGTTCTCGCCCCAGAAGTCCACCGGCGTCGGTTCGGCGGGAGCGGCCTCCCGCGGCATCTCGCTCGGCGGTGGTTCGACCGGCTCGCTGGCGGGCGTACGCCGCTGCGGCAGGCCGGAACTGGTGACCCCGAACCGCGGCTTGGTTTCCGGCGGATTCGGCACCGGCATCAGCCGCGGCGGTGCGATCGCGGGGGTCGCGGGCGGGGTGATCGGCGAACTCAGGTTCGTGAACTGGGTGTTCAGCGCCGCGGGCTGGCTCTGCGGATGCAGCGGCAGCGCGGGCGCGACCGGCAGCGTTCCGGTCAGCGGATAGCTGCCGGTGCTGCTGTCGTTGCGCTCCGGCGCGGGGGAGACCAGGCTGCCCGGCAGGTGCACGCTCGCGGTGATGCCCGGCTGTGCCACCATCGCGGAGGTGCGGCGCAGGCTGACCGTGATGTTGTGCCGCTTGGCCAGACGGCCGACCACGAAAAGGCCCATCCGGCGCGCGGTCTCGACATTGACCTCGCCACCGGAGGCGAGCCGGTCGTTGATGGACTGCAGGTCCTCGGCGTTCATGCCCAGGCCGCGGTCGGTGATCTCGATGAGGTAGCCGCCGTCCACGGCCCGTGCCACCGACACCGCCACCGGCGTCGTCGGCGGCGAGTAGCGCAGCGCGTTGTCGATGAGTTCGGCCAGCAGGTGTTCGATATCGACCGCGGGCTCACCGGCGACGATGCCGTCGGGCACGGTGCCGATCTCGACGCGCTGGTAGTCCTCCACCTGGGAGACCGACGACCACAGCATGTCCGACAGCGGCACCGGCGGCAGGTGGCCGCGGCGCAGCGCGGTACCGGCGAGCACCAGCAGGTTGTCGCCGTTGCGGCGCATGCGGGTGGCGAGGTGGTCCAGGCGGAACAGCGATTGCAGCCGCTCGGAGTCGTCCTCGTCGCGCTCCAGCTCCTCGATCAGGTTGAGCTGCTGCTCCACCAGGGATTGGCTGCGGCGGGACAGGGTTTCGAACATATTGCCGATCTGCAGGCGCAGTCGCGCCTGTTCACCGGCGAGGTGCAGCGCCTGGGCGTGGATGTCGTCGACGGCGCGGGCCAGCTGGCCGATCTCCTCGGTGGTGTGCACGTCGACCGGATTGATCTCGGGGGTGGTGCCGCCGGAACGCACCACCTCGAGCTCCTGCGGCAGGTCGATGTGCGCGACCTGGAGGGCGTCGCGGCGCAGGCGGCGGACCGGGACGACCAGCGAGCGCGCCACGACGAGCGCGATGGCCAGACCGGCCAGCAGCATGCCGATGACGATCGAGGTATCGCGCAACACGTTGTTGCGGGCCTCGGTGCTCAGGGCGGCGAGATTGTCGTCGAGAGCGGCGGCGAGTCCGGTGGCTTCGCGGTGGTAGGCGTCGACGCTGGTGTTGATGGACTCCGTCATGGCCGGGACGGCCATGGGGTCGGGCACGTTCTGCATGAGGATGCCGATGCGGGCCTGCGCGGCGTCCTTGAGCGTGGTGTAGGCGGCGGCCTGCTCGGGCTGCATGCCGCGGTACACCTCGAGCATGGTGACCTCGGCGCCGATGGCGGTGAGCAGCCGGGTCCGCAGCGCCGGGTTGGTGCCCGCGCCCGGGGTGGCCAGCATGATGCGCTCCTGCGTGAGCAGGCGGCTCGCGGTCATCACGGTGCCCATCTGCAGGAACAGCTGCTGCACCCGGAGGTCGGCGACGGACTGCGAGGTCGACAGCGCGTTCTGGATCTTGCCCGAGACGGTGTCGGCCTGTTCGCCGATGGTCTGTGCCGAACCGGTGCGCAGCGAGTTGCGCATGCTGCGGGCGATGGCGAGAGTCTGGGTCAGTTCGTCCGTGACGGCGGCGCCGGGCTTGGCGGTGCGCAGCACGGTCTCCAGGTCGGCGGCGGCCTGGTCGAACGTGGTGGTGGCGGTGTCGATCAGGGGGTCGGCCGCCGGATTGCCGAACCCGTTGATGGCCGCGACGGCGAGTTCCTGCGTGGCGGACTCGAACTTGATGGTGGGGTCGAAGACCACGGCCTGTTCGGTGCCGGTGCTCAGTTGGTTGATGGTCTGCAATTCGCCGTTGATGCGCAGCACCGCGAAGGTCGAGGCTAGGAGCACCGGTAGCACCAGTACGATGCCGACCTTGCGAGTGACGGGCCAGTTGGACAGGCTGAATTGCCAGGACCGGGGTGCAGCTTCCATCCCGTTTCCGTCGCCTCCGCTTTCACGAGTGGACCCCGGGGTCGTATGCGGTTGTACGGATGTGGGGTTCAACCCGCGCGGAACCAACTAAGGGTCTTCTTTTACGGCACGCAACATACCGCGAGAAGTGTGCATCGGCAATTCGGACGACTCACCGTGACGGACTCCGAAAGTAGCTGGGCGCAACATCTTTCGAATTCGCATTCGCGCACCAGAGCCGACACGCATCACTGTCGAATAGAAAGACGCAGGTCACTCCATGGTGTCACTCGGCGTGTCGGATGCCGCCTTCTCAGTCACCTCTCAGTCGCTGCGGTCAGACTGGATGCCATGCGCATTCTGGTAGTCGACGACGACCGCGCGGTTCGCGAATCGCTGCGGCGTTCGCTGACCTTCAACGGCTACACCGTCGACCTCGCCGTCGACGGCGTCGACGCCCTGGACAAGGTGGTCGGACAGCGCCCGGACGCTCTGGTGCTGGATGTGATGATGCCCAGGCTGGACGGCCTCGAGGTGTGCCGCCGCCTGCGCAGCACGGGTGACGATCTGCCGATTCTGGTTCTCACCGCGCGGGATTCGGTATCGGAGCGAGTGGCCGGCCTCGACGCGGGCGCGGACGACTATCTGCCCAAGCCCTTCGCACTCGAGGAACTGCTCGCGCGACTGCGCGCACTACTGCGCCGCACGACCGCCGATCCGGCGGATTCCTCGGAGACGATGAAGTTCGCTGATTTGTCGCTGGATCCGGTTACCCGAGAGGTATGGCGCGGCGAACGACAGATCTCGCTCACCCGCACCGAATTCTCACTGCTGGAAATGCTGATGGCGAATCCGCGGCGCGTGCTGACGCGCAGTCGCATCCTGGAGGAGGTGTGGGGGTACGACTTTCCCACCTCCGGCAACGCACTCGAGGTGTACATCGGATATCTGCGCCGTAAGACCGAGGCCGATGGCGAGCCGCGACTCATCCACACCGTGCGCGGCGTCGGCTATGTGCTGCGCGAAACCCCTCCGTAGGAGTCGCGCTCGTGGGTAGAACCGTTCCGCGGCGGCCGGTGGTCGCCGGAATCGGGCATCCGGCCGGTTCCTTCGGCAAGGACGCGGCCGAACTGCGCCCGCCCATGCCGCTGACCCGGTCGGTATCGCTGCGATGGCGGGTGACGCTGCTGGCGGCCTCGCTGGTGGCGGTCGCCGTCGCGGTCACCTCCATCGCCGCCTACGCCATGGTGGCGCGCTCGCTGTACGCCGACGTGGACGCACAGCTGCGCGCCCGCGCCGCGCTGATGATCGACAACAACTTCGACAGCCTCGGCTTCCAGTCCATCGTGCTGGCCGGGCTGTACTCCAGCGACGTGGGCGTGGCGCTGATCTTCCCGGACGGTGCGGATCTACAGCGCTACGTGCCGCCGCAGGCCACCAAACCGCCCATCGGCTCACAGGAGGAGGCGGTGGCGCGCGGCGAACTCGGCTTCTCGCTGCGCACCGTCGACAATCAGCGGGTGCTGGCGCGGCGCACCAATTCCGGCTCCACCCTGGTGGTCTCGCAACGGCTGCAACCCACCCGCGAGGTGCTCGATCGGCTGGCCTGGCTGCTGTTCGTGGTCGGCGGCTGCGGCGTGGTGCTGGCGGCTGCGGCCGGAACGGCGGTGGCGCGCACCGGTTTGCGTCCGGTCGCGCGGCTCACGGCGGCGACCGAGCGGGTGGCCCGCACCGATGACCTGACCCCCATCCCGGTGTCCGGTGACGACGAACTCGCCCGGCTCACCGAGAGTTTCAACACCATGCTGCGCGCCCTGGCCGAATCCCGGGAGCGGCAGCGCAGATTGGTGTCCGACGCCGGGCACGAACTCAAGACCCCGCTCACCTCGCTGCGCACCAATATGGAGTTGCTCATCGCCTCCAGCCGCCCGGGCGCGCCGCGCATCCCGGACGAGGACATGGCCGAACTGCGCGGCGACGTGATGGCGCAGATCGAGGAACTGTCCACGCTGGTGGGCGATCTGGTGGATCTGGCGCGCGAGGACGCCCCGGAGACGGTGTACGAGCAGGTCGATATCGGGGATGTGGCCGAACGCGCGCTGGAGCGGGTGCGGCGGCGGCGCACCGGCATCGAATTCGACGCCGCCCTGCGGCCGTGGTTCGTCTACGGCGACGAGGCCGGATTGGAGCGGGCACTGCTCAATGTGCTCGACAACGCCGCCAAATGGAGTCCGTCCGGGGCCAAGGTCTTCGTCCGCATGACCGAGAACGGGCGCGGGCTGCTGGAGTTCACCGTGGACGACGCCGGGCCGGGAATTCCGCCCGCCGAACGGGAACTGGTCTTCGAGCGCTTCTACCGCACCACCGCCTCGCGCTCCATGCCCGGTTCCGGGCTGGGGCTGGCCATCGTCAAGCAGGTGGTCACCAAACATGGCGGCACCATCACGATCGACGGATCCGACCGCGGCGGCGCGTTGATCCGTATCGTTCTTCCCGGGACCGGCGCACCGCCTCCGGTAACCGCTTGACCTGGCACGAATGCTCGGCGAAAAGCCAGCGCGATCTCAGTCCGCTCTCAGCCGTCGCCACCAGGCTGGTCGTCAGACTCGAGGAGAAACGAGAGATATGACCGACGATTCGAAGGACAAGCGCAGCGATCGGCCCGAAGCGCCCGGCGCGGCCCACCCGGCCCCCGGCGACCCGGCCACCCGTCCGTTCGGCGACGCCGCCGGTGACCCGGCCGCGCGGCAGTTCGGCGACGCCGCCGGTGGTCCGGCGACCGAGCAGTTCGGCGGTGCCTCCGATGACCATGCGACGTGGCAGTACGGCGGTGCGCCGGGGCAGCCGCACGGCGGCGGTAGGTCTTTCGGCGGGGCAGTCCCTTTCGGCAGTGGGGCCACCCCGTACGGCCCCGGCACTCCGGCATACGGCGCGGCGGGGCGGGGCGCGGGCCACGATGTGTCGGGAACCGCGGAGATTCCCGTCGGTGAATCGCATCCGGCTGGGTATGCGTCGGGTATGAGTACTTCCGGGCAGGGCGGCTACCAGACCGGGTCGCACCCGACCACCGCCATGAGTGCGGGAGGTCCGGGTGGCCCCGGATATGGCGGTGGACCGTTCGGCTCGGGTAGCCCCGGCGGCCCCAGCGGCTCGGGTAACCCAGGCGGCTCAGGCACCTCGGGCGGTCCCGGCGGCCTGGGCGGTCCTGGCGGCTCAGGCTCCCAGGGTGGCCTGGGTGGACCCGGCAGCTCGGACAACATGGGCAGCTATGGCGGCCCCGGCGGCCCTGGTGGACCAGGCGGATTCGAAGGCCCCGGCGGCGCTGGTGGAGCAGGCGGATTCGACGGCCCCGGCGGATTCGACGGACCTGGTGGGCCGGGCGGTCCCGGCGTGCCCGGTGGACCCGGTGGGCCCGGTGGGCCGGGGCAGCACGGTTATCCGGGCGGCCCTGCGCCCAAGGGCGGCAAGCGCACCGCGCTGGTGGCGGGCGCGGTGGTGCTGGCGCTGGTGAGCGGTGGTGTCGGCGGCGTGGTCGGCGGCTCGTTGGCGACGCGCGACGGTGGTGGCGGCCCGGCCGTCACCAATGCCCTCGACGCCCCACGCGAGAAGGCCACCAATGTCGCCAACGCCCCCGCGGGGTCGGTGCAGGCGGTGGCCCAGAAGGTGGTGCCGAGCGTGGTCATGATCCGGGTGGAGGGCAATCGCGCCGAGGGCGAAGGCTCCGGCGTGGTGCTGTCCACCGACGGCCTGATCCTCACCAACAACCACGTGGTCAGCGGCGCGGGCCCGAACGCCCGGATGGAGGTCGCGTTCAGCGACGGCTCCACCGCTCCGGCCACCCTGGTGGGCACCGACCCGGTCTCGGACCTGGCGGTTATCAAGGTGAGCGGGAAGTCCGGCCTCACCCCGATCGAACTGGGCAGCTCGGAGAACCTCCAGGTGGGTCAGTCCGTGGTGGCGGTCGGCTCGCCGCTGGGTCTCGCGGGCACCGTGACCACCGGAATCGTCTCCGCCCTCAATCGCCCGGTGTCCACCAGCGGTGATGCCGGTTCGACCGGCACGGTGATCGACGCCATCCAGACCGACGCCGCCATCAATCCGGGTAATTCCGGTGGCGCGCTGGTGGATATGAACGGCAAGCTGATCGGCATCAACACCGCCATCGCCACTCTCGGCGTCTCCGATCTGTCCGGCGGCCAGAGCGGTTCCATCGGCCTCGGCTTCGCCATCCCGGTCGACCAGGCCCGGCGTGTCGCCGATGAGCTGATCAAGACCGGCAAGGTCACCTACGCCCAGATCGGGATCAAGGTGCGCGGCCAGGACGACGTGAACGGCGCGCGGGTGGTGGAGGTGACCCCGGACGGCGCGGCCGCCGCGGCGGGCATCCCCAACGGCGCGATCATCACCAAGCTCGATGACCAGGTCATCGATTCCGGTAACGCGCTCATCGCGGCGGTGCGCTCGCACCAGCCGGGCGACAAGGTGAAGATCACCTACACCGATGAGCAGGGCAACAATTCGAGAACCGTCGAGGTGACCCTCGGCGAGGTAGTGGAGGGCGGCCGATGAGCCAAGTACGCAGCAGACCGATCGCGCTGGCAGCGGAGCGAATCCTCCGAGACGGGGGTTGGGAGCCGTTGTCGGACAAGGACGCTACGGTGAGCACCATGGAAATCGATGCCGCTGTGGCGGGCCGTGCTCTTGTCGTGGTCGTCGACGACCGAACCGCCCATGGCGGGGTGGACTCGCTGGGTCCGCTGGTCACCGAGCTACTCACCGAAGCGGGCTTCCTGGTGGACGCCTCGGTGTCGGTGCAGGCCGACGAGGTCGAGATCCGCAATGCGCTCAACACCGCGGTGATCGGCGGCGTGGATCTGGTCATCTCGGTGGGCGGCACCGGCATGTCCCCGCGCGACTGCACTCCCGAGGCCACCGCCGAGGTGCTGGACCGGGAACTGCCGGGGATCAGCGAGGCACTGCGTGCCTCCGGACTGTCCGCCGGTTCGGTGGACGCGGGCCTGTCCCGCGGTCTGGCGGGCGTCTCGGGCAGCACCCTGGTGGTCAACCTGCCCGGCACCCGCGCCGCCGTCCGCGACGGTATGGCCACCCTCGGCCCGCTGGCGATCCGGGTGATCGAGCAGCTGTCCGGGCTCGCGGATGAACTCTGACGCCGATCGCGATTCCGAGCCGCCACGGCGCAAGAAGCTCTCCGTGGCCGAGGCGGCTCGACTCGCGCGGGTCTTCGGCGACACCCTGCCAGCTACCACCCGGGACGAACGGACGCCGGAGCCGAACTCGGGTGCGTCCGACGACTGGTTGCGGTCGCAGGTGCCGCCGCATCACGGTTGAAATTGATCCGTGTGATCTGCGCCGGCTGTCGCCGGCAAAGGCTCGACGCTTAGCGTCGAGCCTTTTCGTTGTTTCTACGACTTCCCTGCTCACCGCACTTATGCAAATCAAGTGATATGAGAATCATGGTCACTGTGATCCAGATCACACGGTGTTTACCAACTCTTACATTGCTCAGTCATTGCCTGAGTGTTTAATGTCCCACTTCGGGCTGTACAACCCGTGGGTTCTCCAGTCTCGGAGTGTGGCGTTGCCGCGCCCACTGCACCAGGAACCTGGCCCGGGTTCCTGTGGCTGAACTCGCTTGGAGCACAAAATTTGTCATTAGTTACACAGTGGCAACAAAAAGGCGACAAACTGAGCTGGGCCTGAGAGGACCCCATTTCAGCCTCGGGTGTCGAGGCTGACCGCTAGAAACCTGATGAGGGGAAGTATGAGCGAGAACCGCACCAACGGTCTGCGTCGTGGTGCCCGGATCGCGGGCGCTGGCGCGGCTGCGGCCGTTGCCATCGGCCTTATGTCGACCGGTGCTGCCCACGCGGATACCTTCGTGCCGTTGCCGGACGGCCAGAAGACGAGCCCGGGTGGCGAGGTCACCATCACGCGTACGGGCGAGCAGGCGATCGTGTCGCCGTCGCTGGCGGCCAACGGTGCCGGGCGCACCGTGTGGGTGAGTGGCAATGCCACCGCCGATGTCCGTAGCACCCCCGAGGGTGAGCCGGGCCCCTGGAACGGCCCGTCGGGTCGTGACGGCTCCAACAACTCGTCCACCCACGGCGCTTCGCGGATCAGCACCGGCTACATCATCGGCTGCCAGGTCAGCATCGGTGACGAGGCCGTGTCCGCTGGCGTGTCGGCGAGCATCAACCTGAGTGATCTCGGTGGCGGCGTGTCCATGGGCCTGGAGCTGGGCCCCGGCCAGGTCAAGTGGGTCGAGGTCGAGGGCAAGGACATCCTGAAGCCGGGTGTCTACTCGGTCGAGTACATGGATGCCGAGATGCAGATCCAGGGCTGCGCGGGTTACGCGCAGGCCCGGTCCTACACCGTGGTCGAGATCATCGGCGACCACTACTCGAAGACCACCCTCTACGGTATGCCGTTCAGCATTGGCTGACGCGTCCCGGTCTCGCCAAATCACTTCTCGCGCAAGCGAATTCAAACCCTTGAGGGAAAACAATATGAACATCCGTAAGACCGTGGCTCGGCTGGCCGGTGTGGGTGCCACTGCCGCCGTCGCCCTGGGCCTGTTCTCCACCGGCGCCGCGAACGCCGACACCTTCGTGCCGCTGCCGGGCGGCGAAATCACCAAGACCCTGTCCGACGGCACCGTGGTGACCGTCCGCCTGGTCGGTGAGTCCGCGCTGATCAGCCCGTCCATGGGTTCGACCCCGCTGCACCGCAACGCCTGGGTCTCCGGTTCGGCTCAGGTCGAGCTGTCCGGTGCCAGCACCGGCAAGATCTACCCCGGCTACGTGGTCGGCTGCCAGGTGAACATCGGCGGCGGCGGCGTCGAGGGCGGTATCGAAGGCAGCGTTCCGCTGGAAGAGGGCGGCAGCGCCTCCCTCGGTGCCTCCACCGGTGGCAGCCTGTCGCTCGGCCCCGGCCAGGCGGCGCGCTTCTACGTCCTCGACATCGAGAAGCCGGACGACTACGGCAACGAGGATCACAGCACCAACAACAAGTTCAAGGGCACCAGCGGTTCGGTGACCTGGGCCGACACCACCATCGGCCTCGGTGGCTGCGCTGGTTACGCGCAGGCGCGTGCCTTCGTGACCGTCAAGGTCGAGACGGACAACGTCATGAGCACGGTCACCCTGTGGGGCCAGCCGTTCAGCCTCGGCTGATCGACGCCTGATCCGAGAATGGGCCCGGTGCGTTTTCGCACCGGGCCCATTTCTTTGTTCAGCGCCACTTGTTCACCGGGTGGTGGGCTGCCGTTCAGGATTCGTGTTTGCCGCCGCTGCGTTCGGGTCCCGCGGCGAGCAGATCGCGAATCTCGGCGAGCAATTCGAGCTCGGTTGCCGTGGCTTCGGCTGTGCCCCAGCGCTTTTTGGCCTTGTTCGCCGGAACCACCACGATGAAGTAGAGCAGGGATGCGATGATGACGAAGTTGAGCGCGGCCGTGATGATGGGGCCGATGGCGATGAAGGTCGCCGGTTTGTCGGCCACGAGTTGGAATCCCAGCCCGAGTTCGTCACTCTCGCCGAATACGGCCAACAATGGGTTGATGATGCCATTGCTGAAGGCGGTGACAATGGCGACGAATGCGGTGCCCATGACCACGGCGACCGCCAGGTCCACGACATTGCCGCGCAGCAGGAAATCCTTGAATCCCTTGAGCATGGCCGAAACTCCCTCTGCTTGATCGCCGCGCCGGGGCGGGTCGGATACGAGCGCCGGACGGTGCGTCCGGTGGAGCCGTGCACTGGTGTTTCATCAGGGGTTACCGGGATGGTAATCGACCGACGGTGCCGGTCAGTGGAACACCACCGTGAGGGCGGTTTGTAGCGAGGCGGCGGCGACCGCGGCGGCATGCCGGGCGTCGAGCGCCACCAACACCACCCGGTCACCGGCATCGCGTGGCTCGTCGGCCCCGGACACCAGGATCACCGCGGCATCGGTCGCCAGCACGCGGACCGGTCGCGTGGCGTCGGCTCCGGCCGTCCGCCGCGATCGCTCCTCCCATGCCGCTTCGGCCGGAGCCGCCTCGGCCGGAGCCGCCACCACGTCCACGCGGTCACCGGCGCGCAGTACGGACGCGACCGCGTCGTCCGCCAGGCGGATGGGGACGATGCGCGCGTCGGAGGTACCGGCCGCAGCGGCGGCCAACCGGGGGCCGACGACGCGGACATCGGTGAGGATCTCACCCGCGCGCACCGCGCCCGTCAGCGTCGCGCCCAGCACCGCGGCGGGATCACCCGCGAAACCCTCCGGCAGCCCGGCGGTTTCGCGGCCGACGGTGCGGACGTCCGACGGGCCGAGCGTATGTCCGGGCGGTAGTTCCCGGGCGGCGACCACCACATCGGTGCGCCGGTCGTCCGGATCGCCGCGCAGTGCCAGCACGGCCGCCGTCGCCAGCAGGCCCACCGCCACCAGGCGGCGCGGGACGACGCCGTCCGACCACGGTGGTCGTGGCAGTTCGGCGAGCGCGGAGCGCAATCGGTTCATGGCCCGGAGCCTAGGGCCGCACACGGTCCAGCCGACCCCGCGGACGGTTGCCGCAGGGGTCGGCTGTGGATAACGAAAGCGGTGTGGACAGAGCCTGTTTCGGCCCGGGTCCGTCAGGCCGCGGAGGTGCTGGAGCCGGTGCTGGAGCTGGAGGAAGCCGTCGACGCGGTGGAGGTCGAACCGCTGGCCGCGGAGCCGCTGTCGGAGGACGCCGCCGCCTTGGCCGGTTCGCTCGAGGTCGACCCGTTGCGGCTGTCGGTGCGGTAGAAGCCACTGCCCTTGAACACGATGCCCACCGAGTTGAACAGCTTGCGCAGCTTGCCGTCGCACGCGGGGCAGACGGTCAATGCGTCATCGGAGAAGGACTGCACGATGTCGAACTTGTTGTCGCACTCGGTGCAGGCGTACGAGTAGGTAGGCATCGGGTAACCTCCACGGTCTTTGTCGACTTAGCACTCTACAGCCGATAGTGCCAACGCAGGTAATCGACCACTTGTTCCGGGGGCGGGGTCAGTCGTTGGTGTCGGCTGCCAGTTGTCGGAGGCCGTGGTGGGGGGTCAGGGCCCAGCCAATGCGGTGGTCGTGGGGTTCTTCCGGGAGGTGGTCCACCAGTTCGTCGTCGCGGACCACGGCGATGAGGCGGGCGGTGGGGTGGGCGGCGTGCAGGGTGCGGTCGTAGTAGCCGGCGCCGCGGCCCAGGCGGACGCCGCGGCGGTCCACGGCCAGGGCGGGAATCAGGATCAGCTCGGCCAGGCCCAGGGCGTCGGGGATGGGCGGGCCGTCCGGTTCCAGCAGGCCGTAGCGGGCGCAGCGGAGGTGGTCGCCGCCGAGGTATTCGGCCCAGGTGAGCGGGCCGGGTGGGCCGGTGACCGGGAGCAGCACCCGCGCGCCACCGGCGCGCAGCGCGTCGAGCAGGGCCAGCGAGCCGGGCTCGGTGCCGACCGGGACGTAGGCGCACACCCAGCCGCTGGCACGCAGTGCCGTCACTCCGGCCGCCAAGGCCGCGGCCTCGGTCGCGTGCTGCTCGGCGGAGACGGCGGCACGGCGTGCCAGTATCTCGGCCCGCCATGCCTGCTTGTCCCATTCGCCGGTCGTCACGGCCTCACCCTAGGTGTTGCCGTCGCCGTCCCCCGACGCCGGTACGGCGGTGTGATAGGTGTCGCAGTGTCCGATTTTCGACCTGAGACTTCCGCCGCCAGCTGCGAATATCGCTGTTGCCGCGCGATAGCGGGGCGCTGTGGACGGTTTCGGCACCCCTCCGAACGGGCAGCTTATCCCCGTGTGAGCAGTGACGTTCGACGCGCTCGTCACGGTTTCGCCGCATAGGCTCTCCGGCATGTCGGAGCGCTGTCGAACGCGTCTTCGGCCCAGGTGACGGATGGATAGGGTGTGTTCATGACAGCAGATGCCGGACAGTCCGGGAACGGGTCGTGCTTCCGCACCGCGGTGGTGCCCGCGGCCGGACTCGGCACCAGGTTCCTGCCCGCGACCAAGACCGTGCCCAAGGAACTGCTACCGGTGGTCGACACCCCCGGTATCGAGTTGGTCGCCACCGAGGCCGCCGACTCCGGTGCGAGCCGACTGGTCATCGTGACCTCGCCCGGCAAGGACGGGGTGGTCGCGCATTTCGTCGAGGATCTGGTCCTCGAGGGCACGCTCGCCGAGCGCGGTAAGTTCGCGCTGCTGGAAAAGGTGCGCAAGGCCCCGGCCCTGCTCGACGTCACCTCCGTCGTGCAGGAGGAGCCGCTCGGGCTGGGACATGCGGTCGCGCAGGCGGAGTCGGTGCTCGACGACGACGAGACGGCCGTCGCCGTGCTGCTGCCCGACGATCTGGTGCTGCCCAGCGGCGTGCTGGCCGTGATGAATCGGGTGCGCGACACCTTCGGCGGCTCGGTGCTGTGCGCCATCGACGTGCCCAAGGACCAGGTGAGCTCCTACGGCGTCTTCGACGTCGATCCGGTGGCGGGCGGCAATCCGAATGTGCTGAAGGTCAAGGGCATGGTGGAGAAGCCCAAACTGGAGGACGCCCCCTCGACCTACGCGGCGGCGGGCCGCTACCTGCTCGACCGCGCCATCTTCGACGCCCTGCGCCGCATCGAGCCCGGTGCGGGCGGTGAACTGCAACTCACCGACGCCATCGCACTGCTGATCGCCGAGGACCACCCGGTACACGTGGTGGTGCATCGTGGGTCGCGCCACGATCTCGGCAACCCGGGCGGCTATCTTCGTGCTGCGGTCGATTTCGCTTTGCAACGCGAGGAATACGGCCCCGCCCTACGCGAGTGGCTGGAACAGCGCCTGCGTCCGGATTGGGATCCGCAGCCGACCTCGTACGAATGATCCGCGTGACCGGTTGGGTCGGGTTGGAACGAGGAAGGGCTGAATGCGCTCGGTTGAGGATCAGCAGATCAAGGTGACCGCGGCGGCCGTCGCGCCGCGCCCGGTACGGGTGGCGATCTCCGAGGCTCAGGGACTGCTGTGCGCCGAGGACGTGGTGACCGAGCGCCCGCTGCCGGGCTTCGACCAGGCGGCCATCGACGGCTACGCCGTGCGCAGCGTCGACGTCTCGGGTGCGGGCGCCGATATCCGGGACGAGGACGGCCATCCCATCGATCTGTCCCTGCCGGTGGTGGGGGAGGTGGCGGCCGGATCGCGGCAGCCGATTCGCCTGCAGCCCAGGCAGACCGTGCGCGTCGACACCGGCGCCCCGCTGCCCACGCTCGCCGACGCGGTGCTGCCGCTGGACTTCACCGACGGCGGCCGGGCGCGGGTGAAGGTCTACGAGCCGGTGCGCACCGGCGACTACGTGCGCCGCATCGGCGACGATGTGCAGCCCGGTGATCTCGCCGTGCGCGCGGGCACCATCATCGGTCCGGCGCAGGTGGGCCTGCTGGCGGCGGTCGGCCGCGACAAGGTGCTGGTGCATCCGCGCCCCCGGCTGTCGGTGCTGTCGGTGGGTGGGGAACTGGTCGACATCGACCGCACCCCCGGGCCCGGTCAGGTCTACGACGTGAACTCCTACGCCCTGGCCGCCGCCGCCCGCGACGCCGGAGCCGATGTGAACCGGGTCGGCATCGTGAGCGGCGACGCCAAGCGGCTGCGCGATGTGGTCGAGGGGCAACTGGTGCGTTCCGAGGTCGTGGTGATCGCGGGCGCGGTCGGCGGTTGGGCCTCGGAGCAGATCCGGGAGGCGCTCGAGGGCCTGGGCGAACTGGAGATCACCCGCGTCGGCATGCATCCGGGCTCGGTGCAGGGGTTCGGGCGTTTGGGGCGCGATGAGGTGCCCACCTTCCTGCTGCCCTCGAATCCCGTCGGCGCGCTGGTGGTCTTCGAGGTGATGGTGCGCCCGCTGATCCGCATCGCGCTTGGCCGCCGCCATCCCATGCGTCGCATCGTGAAGGCGCGCACCATCCTGCCGATCTCCTCCATTCCCGGGCGGCGCGGTTATCTGCGCGCCCAACTCATGCGCGACGAGCAGACCGGCGAATATCTGGTGCAGCCCCTGGGCGGCCCCAACGGCGCGTCCTCGCACCTGCTGGCCACGCTCGCGGAGGCCAATTCGCTCATCGTGATCGATCCGGAGGTCACCGAGGTGCGCACCGGTGACGAGGTGCGGGTCGCCTTTCTCGCGCAGCGTGGGTGACGGGTGGACATGAATGTCTTCCGGGCTGGTCAGCATCCCGGGTGGCCCGCTCATCTGGGTCCGGTGCGGGTGGCGGCCGGGCGCGTGACCCTGCGCCCCATCCGTTTGCGGGATGCGAGCGCCTGGAGCCGGATTCGGCTGCGTGATCGAGAACACCTGGAGCCGTGGGAGCCGACCGGGCGCGGCTCCTGGGAGGCGCGCAATCACGCCTCGAACTGGCCGGCGCTGTGGTCGAGTCTGAAGGCCGAGGCGCGGCGCGGCGCGATGATCCCGCTCGTGATCGAGGTCGAGGGCCAGTTCAGCGGTCAGCTGACGGTCGGCAATATCGTGCGCGGCGCGTTGCGCTCGGCCTGGATCGGCTACTGGGTGTCCAAGGACGTGGGCGGTCGGGGCGTGGCCACGGCCGCCCTGGCGCTGGGCCTGGACCACTGCTTCGGTGAGGTCGGGCTGCACCGCGTGGAGGCCACCGTGCGCCCGGAGAACCTGGCCAGCCAGGCGGTATTGCGCAATGTGGGGTTCCGGGAGGAAGGGCTGCTGCAGCGCTATCTGGACGTGGACGGCGCGTGGCGCGACCATCTGCTCGTCGGCATGACGGTCGAGGAGGTGTCGGGCACGGTGGTGAATCGCCTCATTCGTACCGGACGGGCAACCCCGGGTTAACTCCTGTGACTAGTGTGGCGGGTGTGGACGGCGCGCCTGCCGGGAATTCCTATGTTGCCGAATTAGCCTACGGACGTCGGTGGTGCGCCTGTACCACCATGCGGCGCATGTCGAAGGGACTGCTGTCGAAGGGACTGGGGCCTGGCGGGACGGAGGTGGAGCACGATGCCGAATTCGATCTTGTGGATCGGTCTGGTGGTGCTCTGGGTATTCGTGCTGTTCCCCATGCTCGCCGGACGGCATCCGCGCATTCGGCAGACCACCGACGCGGCCCTGGCGACCCGGGTGTTGCATCGTGGTGACGCCAAGCGACTCATCAGGAAACGGCCCGCCGCCGGCCACGACACCGACCCCGACTATGTACCCACCCGGAGAGTTGAGCATCCCCACACCGATGATGCGGAGGATCGGATGACGAGATCGGACGACGAGACCGCCACCGGCGACGACGATTTCGAGGCCGACCGCGAAGTCGATACGGTTGCCGCGCCGAACGCGGAGTCCGGCGCGGACCTCGACGACGAATTCGTCGACTCGGACGAGGATCGGGTGGAGGCGGCCGACGAGTTCGATGCCGACGGCCCCGTGAACCTCGACGAAGCCCCGGTCGACGCGGACGATGTCGACGATGACGAGCGGGATGCCGCCTACGAGGCGGATATGCTCGACGACCCCCACTCCGACTACGACGCCGAATCCGCCCCCGACTACGTCGCCGAATCCGCCCCCGACTACGTCGCCGGATCCGCTTCCGGCGCGGACGATTCCGGCCTCGCGGCGGACGACGAACCCGGTCCGGCCGCCGCGCGGGCCTCGGCCGTCATGGCCCGGATTCCCGCCGCTCCCACGCCGGAACCGTACGACGAGGACGAATCCGAGTACGACGAGCGGGATTTCATCCCCTCGCGGCGGGGTCGCGGCGGCTACGACCCGGAGGCCGATGCCATCGCCCGCGCCGCCCGTTATCGCTTCCGTCAGCGGGCCGTGCTCGGACTGGCTTGCAGTGTGGTGCTTTTCGCCGCGGGCGGGCTGCTGGTGTCGTCGCGGGTGTGGGGGCTGTGCGCGCTGTCCGCGGCCGTCCTGGTGGGTTATCTGGCCTACCTGCGCAAGCAGGTGCGGATCGAGGAGGATATCCGCCGCCGCCGCGCCGCCCGTTTGGCTCGCAACCGCCACCGCGGGGACGCGGACGACGACGAGGAGGAGTCTCCACGCCGCGTCGTCGATCACCGTTCACCCGACCGGGAGAGCGCGCGCACCCGACTGCGCCGCGCCACACTCCTGGAACCCGACGACGAGGATCCGATGTTCGAGCATCTGGAGATGTTCGACGCCGCAACCGCCCGTGAAACCCGCGAGCGCGCCGCGGGCGCCCGCATGCGCCGCGCGGTGGGCGAGTAGACCCCGCTCTCCCTGCCGCGTGGTGCATTGTCAGCCGATCTGCTGCTCGATTCGTTCGGCCAGAGCCCGCAGTGCGGCGGCGAATTCGCGGGCGGCGGCGGGGTCGCCGCTGGACTCGCGGACCGCGCGGCGGGTGAGGGTGGCGAGGCGCGCCTCCATCGCGGCGAAGGGCCCGGCGCGGCGGGCGGTCGTTGATTCGGGGTGGTCGCCGCGCTGCCAGGCGCGCAGTCGTTCGACCACATCGGCTTCGTCGAAGCGCGGTGGCAGCAGCGCTACCGCCTCGCGGAGAGTGGCGGCGGTGATCTTGACGTTCTCGGCGGCGAGGGTGGTGTAGACCGTCACGGCCGCGTCGTCGCCGTGCTCGGCCGCCACCGGCAGCAGTTCGCGAATCTGGCCCTCGTTGATGGCGGGCGCGTGCCGGTGCAGGCGCGCGGCCAGCGGCCAGGCGCGAATCAGCTTGTGGGCGTAGGAGCGCCGCATATCCCAGCGCTGCTCCACATAGTCGTCGAAGGTCGCGTACCCATTGCGGTAGAGGCGGCCGTCGCGGACGATCTGCAATGCCCGCCCGGCCGACCAGAATGCCTGGCGCAGCGTGTCGATCGACGATTCACAGACGGCCAGCTGCGCGTGCTCGCATTCGCTCAGCGGTCCCTCACCCGCCGTGAGCGTGGGTAATTCCAGCACGGTGGGCGCGGCCTCCTGTGGCGGCGGTACCGTGCCCAGCCGAATGGCTATCGGGCTGCCCTCCGCAATGCCGTCCTCGAATTCCGATCGCTGCCATCCGATATTGCGCGACGGCGGGTATTCGGAACTGTCGGACGAGGATTTCCGCATCAGGCCGAAACCTCGCCCAGAAGACCGTCGCGTGCGCCGAACTCATCGCGTGCCCGGGGGATTGCCGCAGTTCCAGGGGGTTTGATCATGAACAATCCTCCAAGGATGAGGAGCGTCGGCGGATGCCGGAAAAGTCTCGCACGCATGCGTGCGATGCCTCCGGATTGGGCGCCGAAAATCGCCGTGACGACCGGATTCTCGTGCCTGCCGCCCGGTCCACTGTGTCCAATTGGACACAGTGATGCGCCGCATTGTGGTGCGTTACGTTAGTCGTTCGTTATCGAAACTCGCGTGTCGGACTGTGCATAACCCTGTGAACAAGCGAACCATGCAATGTCGAAGTGTGGATGTGATGAGTGTCAACCGAGTAGCTCACAGCTCGATCGGAGGACTGCATCATGGAAACAGGCGGAGACAGACAACGGTTTCGTTTCTTCGCGCGGCACATTTCTTGGCGGCCACTGGTGGTCGGGGCGCTCGGCGCCGCGGGCCTCGCCGTGGCTCTGCTCTACTCCGCTGGTTCGGCGAAGGCCGAGCCGGTGGCGGTGCCCGGCTTCGGCGTCATCGAGATTCCGAACGACATCGCGGGCAGCTTCGGCTTCGGCCCCGGACCCGCGCCGGGCGCATCGACGTTCGATACCGCGCCGGGCGTGCTCACCGTCCCCGACGCCGCCCCGGCGGCCATGGCGCCGCCAGCGCCGCAACCAGCCGCCGCCCCGGCGGCTTCCCGTAGCGTCACCGTCGCGGGTCTCGGCACGTTCCCCGTGCCCGAGGGCGTGCCCCCACTGGTCGGCATCCCCGGCGTCACCGACAATCCGGCCCCCGTGGCGGTTCCGGACCGTCCGACCACGGGGGAGCGGGCCGTCGAGGCCGCCCGCTCCAAATTGGGCACCGCCTATCGCATGGGCGGTACGGGGCCGGACTCCTTCGACTGCTCCGGTCTGGTGCAGTGGTCCTACCGTGAGGCGGGAGTGGATCTGCCGCGTACCAGTCAGGGCCAGTTGGCCGTCGGCACCCCGGTCGGCGTGGACGAGCTCCAGCCCGGCGATCTGGTGTCGTTCTACGGCGGCGGGCATTCGGCGCTGTACGCGGGTGACGGCCGGATCATCCACGCCTCCACCTACGGCGTCGGCGTCACCGAGACCGAACTCGGCGATATGCCGATCACCGGCGCTCGCCGGTACTGACCGATCGACATCCGATGGCCGGAACGCCGACGTCCCGGTCGGATGCATCCGACCGGGACGTCAGCGATTGCGCTCAGGAGCAGCCGGTTCAGTTCCGGCGCTGCTTGGTGGTGCGGGCGCGACGGCGCTCGGCCTGCATTTCGGCGAGTTCACGCTCGAGGTCGTCCGCGACGCGGAACTGACCCGTGTCGTAGATATCGCTCGCGTCGGAGCCGTCCTTGTCGTCCTTGTTCTTGCCCGCGATCACCGGCGAGCTGATGGTCTCGGCCCAGATGGCGTCCAGCTCGGCGGCCGCAGCGGCCGACGCGCGGGTGGTCTCGGCCGCCGTGGTGCGCTTCTCCGGCGCCGCGGGGGCCGGGATGGTGTTCGTGGCGGCGGTGGCCGACGCGGTGCCGTTGCGCTTGGGTGCGGCACCGTTCTTCGTGGTCGCCGGGGTGCCCTTGCGGTCGGCCGGGGCGGCCTCGAGGGCCGGAGTGCGGCCCTTGCCCGCGGCTTCGGCATCCTCGGCGGGGACCGTTTCCGCGTCCAGCACCGGATCTTTCGGGCTGCCCTCCTTGGTCTCGGCGCGCTCGGGTGCCTTCTCGACGGCCTGGTGCGGCGCGGTCATCTTGTAGTCCGCCATGGTGGAGAGCCTGCGCACCTGTAACTTCTGCCGGATCTGCTCGGCCGGATCGGGCAGGCCCCGAATCTGTTCGGTGGCATGGCCGATGGCTTGGCCGTAGCGCGCGCTGACGGCATTGTGGATGAGCAGCGCGACGCCGATCATGACCGGCGCGACGGCGTGCACCGCGGTCTCGTACCAGTCCCCGGCGGCCACGTACGGGTAGGTGTTGAGGCCGACGGTCAGTGAGAGCAGGGCGAATTCGGCGATGTGCACCTGGCGGCGGTTCTCCAGCACACCCCATTCGGCCACCTTGTTGGTGCCGATCATGATGATGATCAGACAGACGCTGATCATGCCTTCGAGCAGGTAGCTGAACCAGAACAGCGGATTGCCGGGGCCGCCGGGCGCGATGTTCTGCTGCACGTTGACCGCGGACCACAGCATGCCCGCGCCGACCACGCCGGCCAGGGCGCGCAGGGACCACGCACGGTGCTTGTAGAGCGAGGCCAGTTTCGCATGCGGGCTGGATTCGCGTCGCTGCGCGGCGATGGCCTTGCGCGCCATCAGCAGATCTCGCATATCGGCCTTCTCGATCTCCTCGCCGGTCGCCCTGGCGCGGTCGGCCGCCGCCGCGGTGGCCTGGACCTGCTTCCATCGCTGTTCGCGGTCCTGGATGCGAATCCGTTCGGCCAGCTCCCGTTCGGCAGCCAGCTCGTCTTCGGACAGCGCTTCGGTCAGGGCAGGATCGAACTGATACGCCAGCCGTCCCCGCGCCTTCTCGACGCGATTGGCTAGCTGCGTGACATCGTCCTCGAACGGAAACTCGATCGTCATATCTCCTCCCGCAGCAGACGATCCGACCCTGGACAGGTGTTCACGAGTGGCAATCGCACATGCCATTAATAGTCGATGGCTCGCTCAGACGAAACTGGGGATTTGCCCTCAGTCCAGTCCGTCTCGGCGTGCCGCGCGCGACACGCCCAACAATCGCTCGATTACGCACCGTTAGGTTCGGTCGGATGACCTGCAATGAAACGGACATAAAGGTTTCGGATCGCGCGTGTCAGGGTACGAGCTCCGCGCTGTCGATCCGGTACGCGTCATCCGCCCGCACCAACTGAGCCCGCCGGGTTTCGGTTCCGGTCCGACCGTCGGCGTAGCGGAGTGAGAGCCGGTAGGTGACCGTCAGATCCGCCGGATTCGGACTTACCTCCGAAACCGTGACGGAACCGACTGTGCCCCAGAAGTCTTGGTATGCGGCGTAGCCACCGACGAAGTCCTGATAGCGCGGTGTCAGGCGGGCCCACGCGGCGGCGGTGTCGGACGGCAGCAGGGCGTAATGGTCGCGGACGTAGTTCGCCAGCCCGACAGCGCTCGACTCCGGAGTGGCGACCTCGGTGGTCGTGTCGGCCCGCCACGGGCCCAGTGCGGGCGCGGTCGGCGTCAGGGACGGTGTCGTCGCACCGGTTGTCGCCGCGACCGTGGTCGTCGCCAGCGGCGGCGGTCCGGGACTCGCGCTGCCGGTCGGCCCCGCCGAGGACGAGTCGCGGTCCACGAGCAGGCCGACCACCACCGCCGCCACGAGCAGCAGGGCGACCCCGGTGCTCACGGCCAGCACGGTCCGGCGGGTCGACGTGCCCGGTGTCGCCCTGGTGCGGGTCCACACCGGATGCGAATACGGCGGGGTGGGCGCGGGCGCGGGCGTTGTATTGAGTTGCGTGGCGGCCGTTCTGGACGTCTCGCCGCCCGCCTCGGTCACGCCGCCCGTCAGCGCCTGCCGCGCGGCCGCGGCCAGCGCGCCCGCGGACGGATAGCGCTGCGCCGGGTCCTTCGCCATTCCGTGCGCGATCACCTCGTCGAAGGTCGCCGGAATCCGCGCGTCCGCCAGCGAAGGACGCGGCGGCGGTTTCGACAGGTGCGCGGCGATCTGCCGTTCCACACTGTCCCCGGGAAACGGCTTCGCCCCGGCGAGGCATTCGTAGAGCACGCAGGCCAGCGAGTACACGTCGGCCCGGCCGTCGCACTCGTCGTGCGCGAGCCGCTCGGGAGCCATGTACGCGAAGGTGCCGACCGCCGCACCCGTGGTGGTCAGGCTGCTGTCGTCGCCGCCGCGTGCGATCCCGAAGTCGATGAGGTACGCGAAACCGTCCGCGGTGGTGAGCACATTGGAGGGCTTCACATCCCGGTGCAGCAGTCCGGCCCGGTGCGCGGCATCCAGTGCCGCGGCGATCTGGCCGACATAGGACACCGCCGCGGTCGGGGACATGGGGCCGTCGGTGGCCAGCCGGGTGGACATGTCGATGCCCTCGACGAGCCGCATGTCGAGGAAGAGCCGACCGTCGATCTCGCCGTAGGCGTGGATCGGAATGATGTGCGGCTCGGTCAGTTTGGCGGCCGCCTGCGCCTCCCGGCGAATCGCTCCCGGTACACGGGATCGTCGGCGAAGTCGGGCGGCAGCACCTTGAGCGCCACCACACGATCGGTCTCGGTGTCGTAGGCGCGATGGACCTGCCCCATTCCGCCCTCGCCGAGCAGTCCGAGGAGGCGATAGCGCCCGAAGACAGTTCCCTCCACCCCGACAACCCAACCACACTCGCCGCGAATCCCACAGTGCCCCAGCGGCGATCCCGAGGCCCGCAGCCGTCGCCCTCGTGGGTGGAGGATCCCGTCGGCGGGCAGGTGCGCCTGCCGATCGGTATCGGCCGCCCGGCCTCGCGGCAATGCCCGGACGCTACGTCGTAGGCGCACTGCCCGAATTGCCGTTCGCCACGGCAGCTTTCGGAACGTCCCGGCGGCAGGAGCCACGCGTCCGCGACGATGTGCGCTCCGGCACCCTCGCCGAACTCGCTGCGAGGGGGCTGGTGGTCGGAGCTGAAATCGCTGGTGAGTGGGGTTGTTCCCGATCGGCGGCCGGAAATCGACGGCCGGGGGTGCCGTGCGAGGCCGCACCGTGGGGCGCGGCGGGCGCGGAACGCTCAGGTAGCGAGTGCGCCGCGGTGCGCACCGGAAAGCGGCCTATGCGAGCATCCCCGCCAGGGGTCTGATGCCCACGGTGTTGGGGTCGTGTCGAGGGTGGCGGTGCTCGCATACGGTGGCGTCGTGAAGGCGAACGGGGTGTGGCAGGAGCGCGAACTGTCGGGGGTGGCGGAATTGACGTCGCGGCGCTTCCTGACGCCGGAGGAGGTCCACCACGTGGCCAGGGCGCAGCGGGGTTCCGCCGCGGCGCTCTCGGGGGAGCCCGCGGGCGCACGGGAACGCGAACCGGCGCACCGGTTGCGCGGTCTGCTCTACCGGCTGGTGTGCGGGTCGAGCGTGAACGCCGGCGGCACGCCCCGGCACAAGGCGGCCCCGGCGCAGATCGTCGCCGAGTGGCGTCCGGTCGCGGCCGCGCTGACGCTGTGGGGGTTGGCTCGCTGGATCGGGCCGGACACCCTGGAGGCGACCGAGGCCGGGGTGGAGTGGATCGCCGCCGATCTGCGGCTGCGCGGCGTGGAGCTGACGCCGTGAGCTAGCCGTGCAACACGTTCAGGGCGCGGTCGACATCGTCCTCGGTGTTGTACAGGTGGCAGGCCAGTCGCAGCCGTCCGGCGCGCAGCGAGCCCACCACCTTGGCCGCCCGCAGCCGCTCCAGCGTGTCCGAGGTGACGGCGAGCGAGACCACCGCCGAATCGCCCTCGGGCAGGCCCAGACCCGCGCGCAGCCGGTTCGCCAGTGCGACATCGTGGCGGTGGATGGCCTCGATGCCGACGGCCTCGATGAGATCGAAAGCCGGACGCTGCGCCAGCACCGCGGGCCAGACGGGGGAGACGTCGAAGCGGCGGGCGTCCTCGGCCTGCCGCAGCGGGCCGTCGTAACAGGTCTGCCACGGATCGAAGCCCGAGTACCAACCGGCGGCCAAGGGGCGCAGCGTGTTCAGTGCCTCGCCGGTGCCCGCGAGGTAGGCGGTGCCCTTCGCACCGAGCAGCCACTTGTATCCGACGCTGACCACCCAGTCGGCCCCGGTGTCGTGCACCGGGTACCAGCCCGCGGCCTGGCTCAGATCGAACAGCGTTCGCGCCCCGTGGGTTCGGGCGGCGGCGACGGTGGCGGGCAGATCGAGCACCGCGCCGTCGGCGGACTGCACCGCCGCGGCGGCCACCAGATCGTCCTCCGGGCGAACGGCTTCCGGGAGATCGGCCAGTGCGGCGGTGCGCACATGCAGCTCGGGCCGGGCCAGGAACGGCCACAGCACCGAGGTGAACTCCCCCTCGGGCACGAGCACGTGCGCGCCCGCGGGCAGGCTCGCGGCCACCAGGCCCACCAGTTGCGACACCTGCGATCCGAGGGCCACCTGATCGGCCCGCATTCCGGTGAGTCGCGCGAACGACGCCCGGCAGGAGGCGGCCACGGCGTCGACGGCGGGAATGTCGAATTCGCCGCGCATGCGTTCCCGTTCGGCGGCTCCGGCCGCGTCCACCGCGGTGATCGGCATCAGGCCGTAGCTGGCGGCGTTCAGGTAGGTGACGGCGGGTGCGAAGGCTTCCCGGACCGAGGACGGCAGCAGGGCGGATTCGGCTGACATCCCCTCATCGTGCGAGCGGCCGGGCGGCGGCGACAAGAGCCAGCACGGCGAATCTGGCCCGAATTGCCGGTTGTATAGCCCGGCACGCTGGGTTGTGCGCAGCCCCACGCCCGGATGTGGCGGTGAGTTGCTCCCGGGGCGCTAGACTGTCTCAGACGTTGAATCGGCAGGAAGGACGATGCGATGGGAGCCCAGACGGTGGTCGCCGATGTCGCGGACGAGCTGGCTCGTCGCGTCGTCGCGGGGGACTACGAAGCGGGTGACCTCATGCCCTCGGTGCGGCAGGTCGCGGAGGAGTTCGAGATGAACCGGGCCACCGCGCAGCTGGTGCTCGGCAGGCTGGAGTCCTACGGGTTCGCGCAGGCGTATCGGGGCAAGGGCTTCGTGATTCGGGATGTGCGCGCGGACGGGGGCGCGGAGGTCTACCGTCGGGTCTTCCAATTGTCGCTGGGCACGCCCGAGGTCGCCGCGGAGATGTTCCGCGACATCGTGGCCGAGGAACGCGGCATCGTCCTCGACGCCCTCGTGGCCTACACCGACGGCGCGGAGCGACTCCATCCGGGCGAGCTGACGGCCGCCGTGGACGAGTTGGAAACCCTGGCCCGCACCCCCGAGCCGGATCATCGCGCCATGCTGGCCCTGGAACTGGATCTGGTGCGACGGCTGCTCACCGTGCTCGACCACGGTATGCGCCGGGCGGTGCTGAATTCCATCGGCGAGACGGTGCTGGACGTACCCGAGGCGGTCGCCGCGTACTACGCCGCCGGACCCGACCTGCACGTCCTGGTGTGGCGGGCGCTGCTGGCGGTGTGGGAGTCCGACGGCGGGCCGAGCGCGGCGCAGCTCGCACTGTTCGAGGACCTGTTCGAGATGTACCACGCCAAGGTGGTCGCCCGCTTCGCCGAGCTGGTCGGGGCATCGGGTGAGCCGGAGGCGCGGCGGTCGGCGCGCACCGCCTGAGTGTCCGGGGCCGCGCCGGGCAGCCGCGCCGACCGCACTCACGGTGTGCCGCGGGACTTCTCCGGACCGCGGCGGCGTGTCACAAGCGGCGCAGGCGGGCCAGCCAGGCGGCCACGTTCACCCGACCGTCCCGTACCTGGAGTCCCTGTGCCTCTTCCGCCACCGGTTCGGTGACCCGGCCGAGATAGCGGGACGGGCTCAGCTCCTCCAGTTCCCAACCGTCGGTGAACGATTCGCGGATGATGTCGTCGCCGATGCGGGGGCCGATGCCGGGCTCGCGATTCGACAGCGCCAGGATGTGCAGCCGCCCACCGGGTTCGCACACCGAGTGCAGGCTGCGCACGTACTCGGCGCGCAACTCCGGCTCCTCGCCGAAGATGTGGAACAGCGCGCTGTCGACGATGGTGTCGAAGGCGGGTGGTCGCCCGTTCACGGCGAGTGCCTCGGATTCGGCCAAGCGCAGCGCGTCGGCCACGTCGAAGCGCGCCTGCGGCACGCCCTGTGCCGCGGCATTGCGCCGCGCGTACTCCACCGCGCTGGGGGACAGGTCCACCCCGCGCACGTCGTAGCCCAGGCGGGTGAGCAGGATGGTGTGCTCACCGGCCCCGCTGCCGGGGTCGAGGACCCGCCCGCGGATCCAGCCCGCGCGCTCGAGGGCCACGATGGCGGGCTGTGGTTCTCCGATCACCCAGGGCGCGGTGTCGTTGTCGTAGACGGCATTCCAGGTTTCGACTGACGGGTTCATACGGTCGAGCCTCCCCCCTCAACCTGGGTTGAGGTCAACCCGTTACGGAACACATAACGGACCGTAATCGTCTGAGACGGATGAATCAACCAGTAGACAGGCGCATTCGCTCGACATTACCGTTGATTCATCGGCGATCGGGCCATAGTGGCCCAGACAACGATGTCGAGAGGATGCTCCATGGCCGCGCCCATCACCCCGGCTCCCGTACCCCTACCGCCCGACACCCGGTTCGACATCGGCCCGGAGCGGTATCCCACCGTGCACGTGGACACCACGGTCACGATCCCCATGTCGGACGGCGCGGTGTTGTGCGCCGATCTGACCCGACCCGCCTACCGGCGCACCGAGGTGGTGCCCGATGCGTTCCCGGTGGTCGTGAACTTCACGCCGTACAACCGGATGGGCAATCGGGTCGCCGGGCGGTTCGGGCGGGTGGCGCGGCGTGCGGGAAACGCGGTGCGGCCGTCGGATCGGCGTCGCTTCCGCGGCCGCGACCTGCTGCACACCCCGGCCGGGGGCGCGGTGGACGTGTGGGCGTCCAATCGCACGCTGGTGTCGCGCGGATACGCCGATCTGGTGGTCGATGTGCGCGGTACCGGTTCCTCCACCGGCACGTGGGACTTCTTCAGTCCGCGCGAACATCAGGACTACGTCGAGGTGCTGCGGTGGATTCGGGAACAGCCCTGGTGCGATGGACATCTCGCGATCACGGGCATCTCCTACGGCGGCATCGCCGCCCTGATCGCGGCGGGGCAGCGGCCGGAGGGGCTCGACGCCGTCTTCGCCATCGTCGCCGGTGAGGACCCGGTGCGGGAGCTGGGGCTCACCGGCGGTGTGCCGACGCCGGGCATGGCGGTGTGGCTGGCGGCGGTGAACGCCGGGAAGTTCGTGCCCTCCCCGCGCGGCATGGTCCGCAACCAGGTGCTGCGGCCGTACCTGCGGGATCGGTTCCGCTATCCGGCGAGCGGTTTGGGCTTGGCCGCCCGCATCGCCACCGGCGACGGTCATCCCGACGGCTTCCTCAACGACCGGTGGGCGGCCCGGCTGCCCTGTTTCGAGGACATCACGGCGGCCACCTGGATCCACGGCGCCTGGCACGACGTCTACAACCGCTCCAACTTCCACATGTTCGACCGGCTCGCGCTGACCGACGGTGCCAAGCAGGTGCTCGTCGACGACGGCTACCACATCAGCGTCGGCAGCGGATTCGGCGCGGACGGCAACCCGCCCGCCCTGGACGAACTGCAGTGCGCGTGGTTCGACAAGTGGCTCAAGGGAATCGACAACGGCATCGACGGGTACGGGCCGGTGACCGTGCGGCGGCAGGGCGGCGGCGGATGGGTGTCGCGGACCCGGTTCCCCGATCCCGCCGCCGAGGTGCGGCGGCTGTACCTCACGGCGCGGCCGAGCGGCGCCGCCGACCACGCCGACACCGATGCCTCACTGGATTTCCTTCCGCCCGAAGAGATCACCCGGTTGCCGCTGCCCACCGCCCGCGGCAGCCTGGCCTCCGGCAATACCGCGCTCATGTCCCTGGGCCTGGCCACCCTGTTCGGGCGCCGCTTCGGCACCGACGACCGTCGCGCGGAGGCCACCGCCGTCACCTTCACCACCGAACCGCTGGATTCCGATCTGGTGCTGTCCGGTCCGCTCACGGTGCATCTGCGAGTGGAAGCCCATGGGACGGACGCCTTCTGGTCGGTCACCGTCACCGATGTGGAGCCCGACGGCACCTCGGCCGTGCTCACCCGGGGCGCACTGCTGTCCTCACTGCGCGCGATCGACGAGCAGCGCAGCCGCTACGTGAACGGGGAACTGGTGTTCCCGCATCACACGCTGCGCGCGGATTCGGTGCTGCCGGTGGTGCCGGGGGAGCCCTTCGACATGGATATCGAGATCAACGCCACCGAGGCGGTCCTGCGCGCCGGTCATCGCCTGCGCGTCGCCGTGGCACCCACCAGCGTCCCCCGGCACTTCCTGCCGCCCACGGTGAAACGAAAGATCAACGGCCAGACCATAGTTCTCGACCCCGACCATCCCAGCTACCTCACCTACCTGGCGGTGTCCCCGGACTAGCGCCGCCCGGAGACCGGCTCCGGCCCCCGGAAGGCGCCGCGATACGCCGAGGGTGTGGTGCCGAGCGTGCGCGCGAACTGTTCGCGCATGGTCACCGCGCTGCCGAACCCGCACCGCTCGGCAATGCGTTCGACGGTGAGGTCGGTGGTCTCGAGCAACCGCTGCGCCAGGGCGACGCGCTGGGTGGCGATCCAGTCACCGGCGCCGGTGCCCATGGTCTTTCGGAAGTGCCGGGTGAAGGTGCGGCGACTCATGGCGGCATGCGCGGCCAACCGGTCGACGGTCAGATCCTCGTTCAGATGCTCGATCGTCCAGTGCAGCGTGGCCGCCAGCGGATGTTCCGAATCCGTTGGCGGCAACGGGTGTTCGATGAACTGCGCCTGTCCGCCCGCCCGATGCGGCGGCATGACCAGCCGTCGCGCCACCCGATTGGCGAGTTCGGCGCCGTGCTGGCCGCGCAGCAGATGCAGGCAGGTGTCGATGGCGGCCGTGGTGCCCGCCGAGGTGACGATATCCCCGTCGTCGACATACAGCGATTCCCGATCCAGCAGCACCTGCGGAAATCGCCGTGCGAACACCTCGGCCCACTTCCAGTGTGTGGCGGCGGGGCGACCGTTCAGCAATCCGGTGTCCGCCACCACGAACGCCCCCAGACACAGCCCGACCACCCGGGCGCCACGGTCGTGTGCCGTCCGAATCGCCGTGAGTATCTCGGTCGGCGCGGCCAACTCCGGATCGGGCCAGCTCGGCACGATCACCATCGCGGCGTCCGCGATCTCCTCCAGGCCGAAACCGGTCGACACCGTGAATCCGGCGGTCGTCACGATCGGAGCCGCGTCGGGCGTGCACACCCGGACCTCGACCGGCGGCAGTTCCGACGACGGCTGCTCGGCCCCGAACACCAGACACGGCACCGACAGGTGGAACGGATTGATCCCGTCGAACGCCACGACCGCGATCACATCCACGGCGACCCTTCCGCTATCGATGGCCCGATTCCGTCGATTGTAGGCACGTAAGCCACTGTCGAGTGCGTTCGGGATGCGCGATCGTGAACTCCGTCAAAGTTCACCCACCGAAGGGACACACCGAGATGACCAGTGCCGCACCGACTCTGCGCACCGTCAGCGGCCTCGACTCGCAGCCGCCCCGGCTCGCCGAGGCCACGCTGGTGATGATCGACTTCCAGAACACCTACACCACCGGCGTCATGGCGCTCCCGGACGCCGAAGCGGCCCTGGCCGCGGCGGCGCGGCTGCTGGCGGCGGCCCGGGAGCTGGGCCGCCCGATCGTGCACATCGTCAACGACGGCGGGCCCGGCGGCCCGTACGACATTCGCGCGGACATCGGCGCGATCCACCCCGCCGTAGCGCCGCTGCCGGGGGAGTCGGTGGTGGTCAAGCGGGTGCCGAACGGATTTCATGACACCGAACTCGCGGATGCGCTGCACCGGCTCGGCTCCGGAACGGAGTTGGTGCTCGCCGGATTCATGACCCATATGTGCGTGCAGTTCACCGCGGAGGGGGCCTGCTACCGCGGCTACCGACCCACCGTCGTCGCCGACGCGACCGCCACCCGGCCGCTGTCGGGTCCGGACGGCACCACGGTGTCCGCGGCTGATCTACAGACCGCCGCCCTCACCGCCATCGGCGACCTGTTCGGCGTGGTCGTGCCGTCGGTCGACGCGCTCACCCCGTGAGTCGCTCGGTGAGGAAGGAGATGATCTCGTCGCGCGCCCGCGTGGTGGGCTCGCCCTCGGCGTCGACGAGGTGGGCGGTGACGACGCTGTGCGGGCTGGCGACATGCTGGGCGAAGAAGGGCGGTGGGGCCGGATTCGCCGCCGAGTCGGGGAGGACGCGGGGTTCGAAGCGGGGGCCGAGTGCCGCGGCGTAGGCGGCGAAGCGCTGGCCGGTGCAGAAGCGGTCACCCGCGAAGCGGTAGGCGCGCACGGTGAGGTCGTCGCGGTCCAGGCGCTGTCGGATGGTGGACAACTCGTCGGGGGAGATCTCCAGTCCGCCGGGATCGTCGAGGGGGAGCGAGGGCTGGCACAGGACCGGCGCGAGCGTCGCGGGCTCCAGCATCATGGTGAGTGCGAAATTGCCGGTGAAGCACATGCCCAGCGCGCCGACGCCCGGTCCGCCGCATTCCTCGTGGGCGAGGCGGGCCAGCGCGCGCAGCCATCCGGTGACCGCGCTGGACCTTCCCGCGCCGAACGCGCGGAATTCCGCACTGACACAGACCTTCCGGAAAACCTCGGCCCCTTCGTCGGCGTGTGGATACGCGCCGTCGCGACCGAACAGCGAGGGCAGGTAGACGGTGAGCCCGGCGGCGCGCACCCACCGTGCGAAGCGGGCCACGTCCGGACTGATGCCCGGCATCTCCGCCATCACGATCACCGCGGGGCCGGTGCCGCTCACCCGGACCGTACGGGTGGTGTCTTCGAGGGTGATCTCCCGGCGTGTGAAGTCGTCGAGCGGATCATCCGAGGAATGTCTCATCACGATGTGCACCCTGCCGGTGTCGGACCGGCTCCACCATTGACCGGAACGCCATACTTCGGTCTAATCTCGCCATATGATCACCCACCTGGTGTTGGACGGAGTGCTGGAGGGCGCGCTGGGGTTGGGAATCGACGTCGTCGATACGGCGGCCGGGTTCGCCGACGATCTCCGTCTGCGCCAGCGGGTGGTATCGGTGGACGGCGACCCGGTGCGGTCCGGCACCGGGCGCGATATCGCGGTGACGAATCGTATCCCCCTGGTAGGCAATGAATTCGGACCAGGCGATGTGCTGGTGCTACCCGGTCCGTCGGCGGCCAGCGCATCCCGCGTGCGCGCCCTGCTGGCCCGCCCCGACACGCTGCGCGCCATCGATCTGATTCGCGACGCCGCCGCCAACGGTGCCACGGTGGCCGCCTCGTGCTCGGCCACCTTCGTGTTGGCCGCCGCCGGTCTGCTCGCGGGGCGTGAGGCGACCACCACCTGGTGGCTGGCCCCGCTGTTCACCAGGATGCATCCCGACATCACCGTGCGCGCCGACCGTATGGTGGTGGACGGCGGCTCCGTCCTCACCGCCGGCGCGGCCTTCGCGCACGCCGACCTGGTCCTCGCTCTGCTGGCCCGGCTGTCCGGTCCCGATCTGGCTCACCGGGTGGCCCGCTACCTGGTCCTGGACGCCCGCATGTCGCAGTCGCGCTACATGGTCCTCGAGCACCTGCGCGCCTCCGACCCCACCCTGCGCGCCGTCGAACGACATGTCACCACCCATCTCCACCGCCAACTGACCCTGACCGAATTGGCCAGCGCCGCAGCCGTTTCCCCGCGCACCCTGACCCGCCGCACCCACGAGCATCTCGGCATCACCCCCACGGAATTCGTCCACCGCCTGCGCGTCGGCCACGCCGCCACCCTCCTCACCACCACCCGCGACCCCATCGACGCCGTAGCCGCCGCCGTCGGCTACGCCGACCCCGCCGCCTTCCGCCGCATCTACCGCCGCCACACCGGCGAAACTCCCACCACCACCCGCTCCCGCGCGAACCATCAAGCCTCCGAACGGATCTCGTCGCCCGTCGTGGACGGTGCACCGGTGATCGACCGGACTCCTCGGTCGATCACCGGCCGCTCACGCCGTCGATGAGCTAGCGGGCGATGTCGGCGCACCCGGCGTGGCGGGCGTTCCCGATCGTGTGGATGAGTGCCCGGTGCGCGCCAGCACCCTGGATGATCCCCGGAGTATCGTGAAGTCAAGCAAGATGCAAAAAGTCAAGCGCGGCGGAGGAGGGCCATGGCACAGCGGTCCTACGGTCAATATTGCGGGCTGGCGCGGGCGCTCGATGTGGTCGGCGCGCGATGGAGCCTGCTCATCGTTCGGGAGTTGCTGGTCGGTCCGGCGCGCTACAACGAGCTGCTGAACGGGCTGCCGGGGATCGCGACGAATCTGCTCGCCTCCCGGCTGCGGGAGCTCGAGGAAGTGGGCGTCGTCGCGCGCACCCTCGACACCGAGAGCAACGGTGTCGCGTACACGCTCACGCCCTGGGGCAGGGAGCTCCGCGATACCGTTGCGGCGCTGGTGAAATGGAGCACCCCGCTGATGATCTCCGGCCCGGGGGAGGACACCTTCCGCGAGCACTGGCTGGTGGTCGCCCTCGATGCGCTGCTGCGCGACCGGCGCACCGACGAACCGACGACCATCGGATTCACCGTCGACGACGAAACCGTGATCGTGCATGTCGACGAGACCGGCGCGCGTGTCGAGCGTGGCGGCGAGGATCCCGACACGGTGCTGCGCGGGGATTCCGCCGTCGTGTTGGGGTTGGCCTCGGGCATGCTCACCGTCGAGCAGGCGCTCGCGGCGAGTGAGCTCCGGGGCCGGAAATCGGACCTGCTCGCCGTATTCGGGGGCGCTCGAGTGCGGTAGTCGAACGTGTCGGCATTCGAGTCGGGTGCGAACCCGACCCGTCTGCCGGGAGTGTGCCTCGTGGGCGGTCTGTCGCCCCGGGAGTGTGTCTCGTGGGCGGTCTGTCGCCCCGGGAGTGTGTCTCGTGGGCGGTCTGTCGCCCGGGAGTATGCGTCGTGGCCGATCCGCCGCTCGGAACGTGCGCGCCATCCGAGGTCGCCGAGCTCAGCGCCGCGGTAGTCCGCGCGTGATCGTGGCCGGTTTCGGACCGACGTCAGGTGTTCGGTGCGTCCGGCACCCGCACCTCGATCTCGCCGCCCAGCGCGAAACCGTTCTCCAATCGCAATTCGTCCCCGCTCCAAAACCGGCCCGGGTCATACCAATTGGGGCTGCGGCGCTGCGGTAACAACCTCATCGCCTGATAGGTCGCGGCCACGATCTCCGCGCAATAGGCGTTCTCCAACTCCCGGGCCGCCGCGTCCCGGCGGCGCGGTATGCGGATTCGGCCGCGCAGCCAGCGTCCGGCGAGGCTCGCGGTGGACGGGAAGGGTGTCCCGTCGAGCCGGGCGATGGTGCGCAGCAGGCTGTCTTCCATCTCGCGGGTCACCGGACGATCCAATTGCCGCAACCAGGCCCGCTGGCCGTAGCGGTGCGCCCACACCAGCACTGCGTCGCGCAGATTGTGCAGTTGGACGCCCCGATGCGCCGTACCCGTCCACATATCGGGCAGCGACCGCCCGAGCTCCGCGTGCCAGATCAGCGCGGGCAGATCATCGAGCACCACCGACATGCCGACATGGTTCACCGGACTGTTCGTCGTCATCCGAATCGCCCGATCGGCCGTCGAATACCCACGAAACAACCAGATGTCACCGGTCCTGGTGAGCTCGATCGCCCGGTCGAGTCCGATGCTCGTCCCCGTCATGGACGTAGCCTATGCGGTATGAGGTGGTGGAAGGCAGTGGGATTGGCGGGTGCGGCCGGCGTGGTGGCGACCGGCGTGGTGATCGTGCGCGCCGAGCGCCGCCGCCGCGCGTACACCCCGGACCAGGTCCGCGAACAACTGCACATCCGATACGTGCAGGCGACCGCGGCGCAACAGCCCCCCACCGCTTCCGCGCCCGAGACCCCCGTCGGCCTCCGCGCCCGAATCCGCCAGCGACTGCGCCGCCGCAAACCGCAGAACCCGTCCGTCTAGGCGACGCACCCGAAGACCGCATCGCAGATCACGCCGGGCGGTCGAACTCCCCGTGTGCCGTGCTCGCGGTGAAGGCATCCCACGCGCCGGGGGTGAAAACCAGGGCCGGGCCGGTCGGATTCTTCGAATCCCGCACTCCGACACGGCCTTCGGGCAGCCACGCGACTTCCACGCAATCGCTTGTGGCTCCGCTGTGGCTGCTCTTGAACCATTCGAATCCGGGCTCAGGTCTGGTCATACTCGAACTCCTTCGTGACCCGGCGGATGTACTCCCGGGTTGTGTCCTCGTCCAGCGCGGCGCTCCGAATCGCCGCCGCATATCGACTATAGATCCGCACGTCATCGGGCTTTTCCAGATATACGTCCTGGGTGGGGCCGCCTTCGATGAAAACGAGCGGCGGCTCGATTGGTGCGTCTGTGCCGTGGTCGTCGAACGCGAGGATCGTGAACGATCCATGCGGCAATCCCCAAGGCAGTCCTGCCGAAAACGGATACAGCCGCATGGCGACGTTGGGGCGCTTCGACACCTCGGCCAGATGACGTAATTGTGCTGCCATGACCTGTCGGCCGCCGACCATCCGATGGAGAGCGGATTCGTGCAAGAGAACTTCCAGCACAACAGGATTGGTCTTGCGAGTCACAATGGCCTGGCGCTTCATCCGGTGCTCGATGCGACGGTCGACATCACTGGCGCTGGTGAAACCGGGATATGCGCCGATGACTGCACGAGCGTAGTCGGCGGTCTGCAACAATCCCGGCACATGCTCGTGATAGGTGGTCAGCCGGTGCGCGGCGGCCTCGAGCCCGACGTACATGTTGAACGCGTCGGAGTACAGCCCGCCGTAGGCGTGATACCAGCCTTGCGTCCGAGCGAGTGCTGCGAGATCGATGGCTGCGGCGGTATCCGCGGGACCGACACCGTAGACCTCGCACAGCGCGCGCACGTCCTGCTTGCGCACCTTCTGGGTCTGACCGGCCTCGACGCGCTGGAGCGCGGATGTGGACAGGTCTACCAGCTTAGCGGCAGCGGCGAGAGTGAATCCGTTGGCGTCACGCCACTCGCGTAGGAACCGACCGAGTTGCCGTCGCGGAAGTGTCGAACTCGGGTGGAACTCGGTCTCGTCGTGCGCACTGGCCATACCGGTGTCCCTCTGCGGAATCGGGTCGGTCGGATCGCGAAATCGGGTGCGGTTCCCTGCGTTTCCGGATCAGTCTATGGGGCTTCAGGAGACTTGTTGCCGGGATTCCGATTTTCGTGATTCCGGTCCTTGTCCGGTGCTGTGCTTGGACCACAGCGATGGCATGGGAGGTAACACAATGGCACGTAACAACCCGTGGTCGGTGCAGGCGATCATCGACCGCATCGAACGTGAGAGACGGCAGACTCCCCAGGCTGAACCGGCGACCGGCACGACCGCCCCCATCGGGTACGCCATGCGTGGATTGGGGTCGTGCCACACAGATCCGGGGGACCTGACGGCCGACCGAGCCCACCGCGCCATGCAGGTGCATCTCGCGTGCGGAACGGATCGCTGTCGAGTCCGGCGGCGCGCCCGCGATGCGCTGGTCGCGACCGGACGGATGGTGCTCGATCCGCGCGCCACCCCCACGTCCGTCATACCCTCCAGGTCCTGGCTGGCCCACGTGCGGAACCTGTTCGGCTACGGCGCAACATTTTTCGGCGGCCGCCATGCCCTGCGATGACACCGACCGAATCGAGATCCAGGTCATCGTGGACGTCCTCGACACCATCGACGCCCGATTGCGCGCCCGCGAACGCAACGGCTGGCGCCTGACCGTCCCCCGCACTCACATCTACGCCGCTGTCCTACACGCGGTGATCCGCAGTGCCCGCGCTACCCACATCTTCCCATCGACTCTCGACCGCGCCGCCATCCTCGACACGATCTTCGACGGCATCGAACCGTCCGCGGTCGACGACCGCTGCCCGGTCACCGCCGCCATCGCGGATCACACCGTGAATACGAACTGAATACGGGGTCCCGCGCAGTTCGGCGCGATCACTGTGCGACAGAACGACTTTCAAGGTCCTACCGCTGAACGCGGTGCGCGGGCCGGGGGAGTCTGTACCCGGCCCGCGCGATGACGCGGTCAGTGGCCGCCGTGGCTGTGCTGGCCGCCCTTGACCTTCGCCTCCTGCGGCTGGGCTTCGGCACCCTTGCGCCCGGCCTCGTGCGGGTCGGCGGCATTGGGTTCACCGAAGCTGCCGGTGCTGGCCTGTCCGCCCTTGCTGGCCGCCTCTGCGGTGTCGGAGCGGTTGCCGAACTGTCCGGGGTTGTTCGGATCAGCCATGTGTCACACCTCCTGTGTCGGGAGTTATGAAGTGGATGCGCCCGGTGTGGCCATCCACGTTCAGGCTCTACCCGCCGAGCGACGAACAAACCATCAGCTACTCGAGTAACAGGTCACTGCACCGGTTCGGTGATTCGCCCGCGGCCTAGGCGTAGACAGCGCGAATGGGGATAACCCATCGATACCGGTCGGGTTGAGAAACCAGCCCACCGGTCCCGTGCCGCAGTGGAATCCCGAGAAGGACGCCGATGCGCGCGCGGGGGGTCATACTTGCGTGATGACAGATACTGTCGACCCTGCTCGAGACGCCGTGCCGTGCCCGGGCACCACCGGTGAGCCGAACCAGCTCACCTCGAACGAGCGAGGGTTCGGCAGCTTCCGCTTCTGGTTCGCCACCCAACGCTGGGAGTGGTCGCCCGAGGTGTACCGCATGCACGGCTACGCCCCCGGTGAGATCGAACCGACCACCGAGTTGCTGTTGGCGCACAAGCACCCGGACGATCGCGAACAGGTTGCCGAATCCATCGCGCGGTCACTGACTCACGGCCAGCCCTTCTCGAGCCGCCATCGCTTCCTCGACACCGCAGGCGTCGAGCACCGCGTAATGCTGGTCGCCGACCACATCCTCGACGCCACCGGCACCCCGGTCGGTACCTCGGGCTACTACATCGACCTGTCCGACACCCTCGCCGAGGCCGAACGTCAAACCCTCGACACCGTGATCCCCGAAGTGGTGGAGAACCGCGCGGCGATCGAACAGGCCAAGGGCGTCCTGATGCGCATGTACGACATCAACTCCGACCAGGCGTTCAAGGTCCTGAAATGGCGCTCCCAGGAAACCAACACCAAACTGCGCGACCTGGCCGAAGCCCTGCTCGACGCCCTCCCCCAACTCCCACCCCCACCCCCGAACACCGTGGCCGCATTCGACCACCTGCTACTCACCATCCACGAACAGACCCCCTGACGCCCCGGACAACCAGTCTTCCGCGTCCCCTCGTCACGGCGTCGTCGACGGGATGCGCACCGATTCCGCGACCGTCCGCTCGGCAGCATCGGGCAGGCTGCAGTTCTTCGTGACCATCGTCGTCGCCGCCCGCAACGCCATCGACGGCCCATCACCCTCCGCCGCCTCGAGCTGCCAGCCCGGTTTGTTCTGCACCGCCCGCTCTACCGCATCGAACTGCTCGGCGCTGCTCATCCGCAAGAACTCAGCGCAGGTGACGGGCGACGCCTGCTCGTCGGCGCTCGATTCGCCGGAACCGCAACCGGTGAGCACGCCGAGAGCGGTCGCACCGCCGAGCACGAGGTGGATGAGGTACGGCTGTCGTTGGCAACGCATGCCCGTACTGTAGGTCACCGCTCGTCGTTCACCGATCTCGAAAGACATTGGTAGGACTCGGTATCAGTACTACCGTCTCCGCCCGCAGACCCCCATCAGGCGATCGGTGGGTGCCTGGTGGGGGTCGGCGGGCGGAGGACGCGCTCAGGCAGCGGGGCTGCCGTCCCAGGACACGAGCTTCCAGCCCTTGCCCGGCTTCCCCTTCACGACCACCCGTCCGGTGTTCTGAATCGGGTCGGTCTGCAGTTTGCTCACGTCCACGTTGTCGAGCGACATCACCGCCCAGACCATCATGGCGCCGCCGTGCGAGAAGACAACCGCACGCTTGGTGCCGCGATCCTGGATGCCCTGAATGGAGGCGTCCATCCGCTGCTTGAACTCATGGCCATTGATCGAGCCGGGGATGCGAGCATCCAGGTTGCCCTGCATCCACTGCAGCGGAGCGGCGAAGTACCCCCGCATCGCATCCCGCTCGGGTGTGCCCTCGTAGATCCCGGCCTCGATCTCGTGGAAGCCGCTCTCGACGACCGCTGGACGATCACACCGCTCCGAGACCGGCTCCGCCGTCTGCTGGGTCCGCACCATCGTCGAGACGTACACGCCGTCGATGAACTTGCAGTCCCCCAGCGCCCCGGAGACAGCCTCGGCTTGTACCCACCCCTTGTCGGTCAGCTCAGGACCGGGGACGGAGGTGTCGATGAGGCCGGACGCGTTGCCGGCCGACTCCGCATGACGGACGAAGGTCAGAGTCATTTCACCGGGCGGTGCCGCTACCGCGGTACCGCCTCCAGCCGCCACAACTGCCACCGCCGCGACGACCGATCCGACCATCGTGGACAGGCGAGATGCGATTGATTGCATGGATACTCCTCGAGTGATGCGGCCCACACCGGATAGGGATATGGCCTGCTCAGGGACGGTAGGTCCGGGCGCCGACGGCCGCAAAGAGGTGTCCCGGTGAATGGTCGAGGGCGGGTGTGGTGCCCCGTCTCTCCCAGCGCGCGACGGAGATCCGATGAGAACGTCGCAAGTTTATGTCGAGACCACCCATCCGACCTGCGGGCCGTCTCGAATCAGATAATATGATTTCCGTGAAGATCATGACCGCCACCGAAGTCGCACGTAATCTCTCGGCGGTGCTCGACGAGGCAGAGCACGGCGAGACGATCACGGTTACGCGCGGCGGTCGCCGAATCGCGACGATAATTCCCGCTGCCCGCGAGAACGGCGCGGAGGTCATCGCGTTCTTCGCGGGCCGCACGCCGCTCGAAGGATTTGGCGAGGACATCGAAGCCGCCCGCAAGGTTCTCATCGACGGAGTGAGCGCAGCGTGGGAAGACGACTGATTCTCGACACCGGCGTTGTGATCGCCGCCGAACGCGCAAAGCTCGATCTGGCAACGGTATTGCGCGCTGATGACGACATCGCGATCGCGATGATCACAGCCTCCGAGTTGTACTTGGGCGTGGAACTCGCCGATGCAGTTCACCAGGGCGCGCGGAAGGCGTTCGTCGACGCATTCATCGCGGCCACGCCCGTCGAAGACCACACCCTCGATGTCGCACGTGCACATGCCCGCTTGATGGCATACGTCCGCCGGACTGGCCAGCCGCGCGGCGCCCACGACCTGATCATTGCCGCCACGGCAGCGGCCACGCGCCGGACAGTGGTCACCACCGATACCAAGGCCAACCTCGGCACGCTACCCGAAGTGGACTGCCTGACCTGCTGACCTCCAACGTTTCGCGCACCGCCACAGATGGTTCCCAGGAGCCGAACCAGATCGAAAACGCCGAACCGAGCCGTGAACTTTCGGCTCGGATACCTTGGGAATGCGGATTGGTCGTCGTAGTCGACCGGTGCGGGTATGGCTCGCGCGCAAGGGCTTTCGATGGTCAGGTGCACAGGTTCCAGATGTCGGCAGGAGTCGGCCAGGGTCCGCACATGCGGAGCGCGGTGCGGGCCGAGAGCGTCACCGAGCAGCTGCTGAAAGGTGCCGTCAGGTCGCAGCTTCGAAATAGCGACAAGGGTGGCATTCATCGGCTTCCTTTGTGGTACAGGTTGATTGGTGGCAAGCCAACACCTGTAGGGGGACGAGATGGCGAAGCCGGGCTTCCAGACTGCCGAGATTCTGATCACCGTGAAGACCTACCCCTCTCCG
The DNA here is from genome assembly GCF_007362295.1 of Nocardia otitidiscaviarum. Lineage (NCBI taxonomy): Bacteria > Bacillati > Actinomycetota > Actinomycetes > Mycobacteriales > Nocardiaceae > Nocardia > Nocardia otitidiscaviarum. Next base: position 376,581 of record NZ_CP041695.1, read on the forward strand.
TCGGCAACATACGAGGAGACCGTCTGCGTGGCCGGGGCGCGATTGGACGATGGACCGCCCACATGGATTCGGCTGTATCCGGTGCGGTTCCGCGGCATCGGAGACGAGTACCAGTTTGCGAAGTATGCGCGAGTGACGGTCGATGTTCGGGCTCATGGCGGCAAGGACATCCGGGTCGAGTCGCACCGCCCAGATCAGTATTCGTTGCGTGTCTCCGAACAGGTGTCGGCCAGTCGCGGATGGTCGCTGCGCCGCAGATTACTGGGGGATTTGGTGGGCAGCGTAACCACCTGCGGGCTACGTGCCGACACTGGCTCGGCATCGCACGGTGCGCCGAGATCACTGGGTCTGATTCAGCCAATCGTCGACAAGGTGATTGTCGAGCCGGGCAAGCCCTGGGATGGCGATCAGCTGGCGAAGATTAAGAGAGCCAGCGAGGACACGCTTTTGGGGCCCGGGTTGCCGCCGCTGGAGCCGATGCCGTACGAAGTCCGATACAAGTACAGGTGCCGATCGGAGTCCTGTCCTGGCCACAACCAGAAGGTGCTGGACTGGGAGCTGGGAGAGGCCGGACGCAAATGGCGCCGAAGACACGGCGATGCTGCGGCCAAGCGAATGATCAAGCAGAAGTGGGCCGATCAGATGTGTGATCCATCGGTCGACCTGCACTTCTTTATCGGCAATCAAGCCCGCCGTCACCAGACGTTCTCGATTCTCGGCACGTGGTATCCGCCGAAACTGGCTGAGCTCGACCTCACCTTGTTCTAAAGGTGGAATACTTCGATGTCCGGGGCAGCGGCCTTGAGATGCTCGGCGACGATCGCTCGGTGGCATGTGGCGTGGTCTCGTTCGTAGCACAGCAATGCCACGACACCGCCGTCCAGCAACTCGACCACGTGCGACAGTGCGTCGGCCGCCGCATCTGTGGACAACGCCTCACGGAAACGGGCTCGGCTCGCCGGTTCACCGTTGCGGAATCCGTCACGGTTGTCTTTGGGGTTGCCGAGCGCTCGATGGTGTATGTACTCGATGCCAGCGGCTCGAAGGGATTCCGACAGTTTGGTCTTGGATAGACCTGGCTTGCGTGAGGAGGCGTTCAGGCGAACGTCCACCAGGATCTGCACCTTCTCGAGTAGTAGCCGTTGCACCAGGCTCTCGAGGCTGTGCCCTTCGTACCCGACGCTCACCAGTGCAGGTACCCGCCCGGCGTCCGTGCGGGGAGACTGCAGGTCAACCGGATTCCTCAGCGTTGTCATCCTCACACTCTTCGACGAATGATTGTTCGATCAAGATCGGCCTTCATCACACACTATCGACAGTCTCAGTGCAGCAGAATTCGACCCGATCCGATACAAGTACTTCGTTGCCGGACCGCGGTCGGCGACGGAGCAGGTTCTCGGTTGCCAGATCTTCGGGTGACGCGCAGTCGCGACGTCACTGCTCGCCGAGATCGGCACCGAGTTCGATGCGGCGGCGTCATTTTCGGGCATGACAATGGTGTTAGAGGGTGACGAGGGATCCGATTCCTCGCCCCACAGTGGCGTCGCGGCAGAGTTCGCAGCAGATCCGGCGTTGATCCGCCACCGTCGGTGAACGTGCGACAATCAACTCGATCCGTCAGCGTGCGGACGGTCAGGGGTGGCTCCCCGGGACTAGGCAGACGGCGGTAGCAGCGTTCGCTACGACATCGGGCCCATCCTGATGACTGCCCAGACATACGCTCGCCCGGCACATCGCATCATCCGCGCCAGGTTCACTGCTGGGTGAAGCCAATGACTGCGACGTCTTGGGTGCCGTGACAGACAGCCAGGAGCGCGGACGGGACGGCCAGTAGGACCGTGCGGCTGCACCCACCGTCACGCTCGATCGATTGCACGTCTGATGGGCTGCCATCGGTCCGCCGCCAAGCGCGTATCTGGAGGTCGAACCCACTGTCGAGTTGATAGAGGTCGAATTCGACGAGCTCGTCTGTGAGGAATATTCGGGAATTGTCGGCACTGTCCATGCCTCGGATCCCCTCGACGGTGTATCGGGCGGTGTCGGAACCGATTGCGGCGACTTCGAAGTGGAGGCTGCGGGGACGTTCCGTCCCTAGCCAGCGTTCGAGCAGCACATCGCTGCCGAAGGGGTCGGCGCTGACCGGTCGGTTGTCGGTGATCGGCGTGGTTTCCAGCTGGTCGGGGGAGTCGAGGACGAGGTATGCGTAGTCGCGCCAAGTATTGGTGAGTGGCCACGACACGACCATGGTGTTGGCCATCTTCCGCATGCGAGGGATGGCGTGCCGGGCGCTGGTCGGCTGGTGGTCGATGTCGCGCGTGCCGATCACGGTGCCGCGCTGTGGATCGATGGCGGTGATGCGCCACCAGGTGAGGTTCTCGGTGCTGCACGGTTGGGCACGGTAGATACCGTTGTCGGTCACCTGATCGCTCGGCGCGGCTTCGGCCGCGTTGAATTGTGGTCCACCGCAGTCGGAGTAAGCGGTGTCGGTCAGCCACAAACGTTTTCCGGTGCGAGGGTCGTATCGACTGATTCGGGTGGGGTGGGTCAACACCAGCGGTCCCGGTGCCGCCTCGACCCGGGTGTTCGGGTGTCGGAGCCGCTCCTCCCAAGGGAGACCCGACCGTCTATCGCGGGTGTAATCCGAATCACTCCAGAGAATTTCACCGGTCACCGCGTCGAAGGCGATCAATCCGACCTCGTGCCAGCCTGCGATGACGACCGCACCGCCATCGGTCGATATCAGTGACTCACCTACGTACGCCAGCAGGTGCTGGCCGGACTGCTCACGTCGGTGATAGCGCCACAGCTCGGCTCCGGTGGCACCGTCGTAGGCGGTGATACCGGCACCGGTACCGATCACCGGTCCCCGACCCGCCACGACGATGTCGACACCCGATCCGTCGTCGGGGATGAAGAGCCGATAGTGCTTGGTGCCCAATGCAGTTGGCAAGGCTGGAATTTCGGCAGCGGCGGCTGCGGTCGTGTGGTCGATATTGACGTTGTCGTCGCCTGCCCGGATCGCAGCGGTCGACACACCGACCGAGACCAGCACACCCAAGGCCACGGTTATCGAGACCAGCCGGGCCGAGCGACCGTGCATCCGTCGCCCGCCGAGGATGCCGACCAACGCCGACAGCGTGCCCACAGCGGCCAGGACGTATGCGGCCATGGCCGCCGGTAGCCGCGGAAAGTACGGGTAGCTGCTTCGAACCGTGCCGTACACCGTCAACGGGTGGCTGATCAAGCCCACACCGATCACCGCGACAAGGACCACGACGACAACGCTGATCGCCCAGAACGACACCGAGTCCGCTGAAACGGTGCGACGGCCGACGAAGCGTATATCTCCACGCCGAGCGGCGGCGAAGTTCACGACACCCGCAGCGAGCACTATCGCGCTCATTATCGCCGCACACAGGCCCAACCGCTCCGCCACCCCGACCACCGGCACCTCATTGCTGAGGTCATACAACGGCACGGTGTCGGCCAGGAACCGGCTGTACAGGCCGAGCGCGACCGCATCCAGCAACAGACCGAGGCCCAAGCCACCGATTACCGCGGATACCGCCGCCGGTGCTCTGTCAGGCCGCGAATCCATATCTCCCCCTCCGAGTTTCAGAACAGGCGAATGATAGCCGCCAAGATCACCCTGACCGGACGGTGAATCCGCGATGCCGCTGCGCGGTGCACGAGGACTCGATCGGGAACGCCGAGAGCCCGATGTGTACCTGGCCACAGCGATTGCGACCGCTCGCACGCTGCCGACCTTGCGATCATGGCTATGCTGTTCGCCGCATATGGTCAGCCCGCTGCGGGTCCGGATATCCGGCGGTTCGGAGGGGCGGACCACCGAGGACTGGGGGATACAGGTGACACCGACGGCGTCGACGACCGAACACAATCCCACAGCTGGGATGCGCGTCCGAGTTGTCCTGGTGGGGTTGGGGTTCGGTTTGCTCCTCGGCGGTACGGCGCTGGGGTTGTACAGCTGGTTCTGGGCGTCGACCGTGCCGTTGAAGCTTCCCTCGGGTCTTCCGCAGGACGCGCCGAAGACCTTCGCGGTCGCGGCGGCGATAGCCGGTGTACTGCTGCTCGTGGTGACCGTTGCGGCGTTCCGGCGAGGCCGCCGATCCGAGGGCTCGGAGAACTACCAGGGGGCCGTCGAGGCGTGGACGACCTTCATCGCCGGATTCACCCTGGTGGTGTTGGCGGGTATGGCCTACTTCCATCACCTGCCGAGCCTGTATGCACGCATCCGCACCGATCACCCCTACTTCACTCGCCTGCCGACCGCGATGGCGGCGACGGTCCTCGTCGCGATCGGTGGGCTGCTGGTGCTCGGTTTGCTCCGCCGCGTCACCACCGTGTGGGGTATCGGCTACCGCGCGATCGCCGTTCCCGCCGTGGTGGGGTTGGCGGTTTCGGCAGCGCTCGGAGTGGTCGCGGTGCGTGCCGGAGACGACAGCGTCAATATCGACCACACCACGGCGGCACCTGCCGCCATCCCCGGTAGCCCGGACCGGCTGGGCGCCGAACGGTACCGCATCCGACTACCGCCTCGCGAGCAGGACGACAGGGACATCGATATCGTCGCCGCGGGAACCGGATTCGTCATCGCGACACCGGCCGGGATCACCGCCTACGACGGTGCCACCGGAGTCGAGCGCTGGCACTACCGACGGACCCCGCAAAACGGTGAGTCCACGATGGGCTACGCCTCGGACTCCCTGCTGGCCGCTGACGGTGGCGCGGTGGTGCTGGCCGTCTGGCGTGGTCTCGGCTATCGGGCGTTCGACGCGGTCACCGGTGAAATCCTATGGGCCGACTCCGATTTCCTCCGCGACAAATCCCAGTCCGGCTGGTTCGACGTCGGCCGCGAGTACGCCACTACAGCGCCGCAATCGCTGCTGCTGGCCACCGCGACACAGACCGCACGCTACGACGCTCGCACCGGAAAACGACTGTGGCTCACCGAGATCGACTTCTCTTCGTGTCCGGGCCTGAATCGGAACTGGAATCCCCACATCAGCCACGCCGCCACCGACACGACCATCTACTGGGTCGTGGACTGCGAGCAGGACGGCCGATCCTGGTACCAGGTCCGTGCGTTCGACGCCGCGACCGGTGCGCAGGTCGCCAGCAGAGACTTCGCGCACCGGCCAACCGCCGATCGGAGCAAGTCTTCAGATGTCTACGCCGGGGTGGAGAGGATGGCGAATACGGCCGTCGTCTCTTGGTCGGACCGCGATACCGGCCTCGGGGCGTCGCACATGCTGATCGACGCACCCGGTCACGTGCCGAGCACCCCTATCCGTTACGGCAGCAGCTACCGCCTATACGGGGCGGACCCGTCCGGACCGCAAGTGGCGAGACACTTCTCCTCCCGAGACACCGGCGACCGGCTGGAGATAGGAGACGCGGACCGTGACACTCTCGCCTTCACACTGACGAACACCGGTCTCGAATCGACGAAGATGGGCCCCTCGGTCGTCTTCCTCGGAACCGAAATAGCCGCACTCGTGCGGGACCGAACGCTGGGCCCTTACCGGCTGCATGTGCGCTCCTGGAGCCGTGAGAACGGTGCTCCAGCGAGCGCCCAACCAGTCGAAACAGGCGACGAATACTGTCAATCCCCCACCATCGTGACCGCGGCGTCGGCGCTGCTGGTGGTGTGCTCCCCGCTCCGCTACGACGAGCAACCGACAACCGTCATCGGCTACACCGCCGAACCCGCCCGATGAGAGCCTCACCGGCGTCCGATCACGTCGCCGGTGACGCCGGCCATCGGGTCGCCCGGTTTCAGTCGGCGTCGAGGTCGAAGTCGGGAGGAAGGAAACTGTCCGGTGTCCTACATCTTGGGAGGGGATTCACAGGTGGGTGTTCGTCGCGTTCGCGGGTTCTTCGCGGTACCTGCTCTACTGGTGGCCTCGGTGCTGTTCGCGACCGGTTGTTCGGGCCCGGTGAGGTCGCAGTACGCGGCGGGATTCTCAGAGCTACCGGTCGACTGTACCGAGGCATTGAAGCCCGCTGAGGGGGCGATCAAGGAGTTCGCGGGCCGGGTGTACCTCCCGGACGCCGAACTCGACGATGCCGAGCGTGATGCCGGGGATACCAGTCAATCTCTGCTCTGCACAAAGACCTTCGGCGGCTCGGTCCTTCGCGAACCTCTCGCGCCAGACCGAGCACCGATGTGGCGGAATGTCTCGATCTCGTACTTCTTGTCGCTGTATCCCATCGAGGCCGGGACGACGACCCGCAGCCTGATGGAGCACAAGACGTACTTCAGCACCAGCCCGCAACCGACGCCGATCGCAGGTATCGGTCACGACGCGGTGATCTGGGTGGAGGCGGAGAGTTCTATCGAGATGACGCGGGCAAGTGTGGAATTCGCGATCGGCAATCTCAAGGTGATCGTCGAGACATCAGGCAGGGACTGGTCCGGAGACCCCGAGAGGCCAACGGTGAGCGACTCACCGGAACTCCGCGCGGACCTGCAGTCCGGTGCCGAAGCGATCGCCAAAGCCCTTGCCCAACAGACTCCGTCGATGCTGACGACATCGGTGCTCACCATTCCGTCCTTGACCAGCCGGACCCGCGCACCGACCACGACCGCAGCCGAACCGGCGGTGTGGGATCCCTGCCGAATTTCGGAGCGAGCGCTCACTGCCGCCGGGCTCGATGTGAAGACGCAAATCCGCTCGGCGGAGTCCGGCATCGCGAGGTGCATATGGGACGGCGAGTGGTATCGCGTCAGGGTCTACTCCCATGAAGCGCCATTCGAGTGGTCGGTCTATGAGCAACGCACCTATGTAGATCCGAAGCCGGTGACGATCGGCGACCGCCATGCGGTCCAGGTGCGCTGGCGCGATTCCGATCTCTGGTGCGTCCTCGCGTTCGAGCTGCCGGAGCCGGCCAATATTCCTAACCTCGGAGGCCGAACGCTCAAGTTCGAGGCATCTTTGAATGAGGATCGCTCACAATCCGAACTGTGTGATGAGCTGACTCGGGTCGTGACCGTCTTGCAGGAAGACCTGCCACCGACCGTGTAGGAGACTTCGCACCATGCGCCAGCCGACGAACGATCCGCGGTCTGAACAGCGGCTGTTGCGGAGTGGCTCGATGCTGCTGGCGATTTCCGGTTGCTGTTCAGCTGCCTCGTTCGACTTTGATCACGCGGATGATGTCGGCGACGTACATGTTGATCATCGTGGTGAGCTTCTGGGCGTCGACGCCGATCGCCTTCCATGGCGCCGCGTGCCGGATGGCGTAGCGGCCGTGGTCGGGCAGGTCGCGCCATTCCAGGCGGTGGTCGGTGATGCCGCGGGGACCGAAGACCGAGTTGCCCTGCGCGATGTCGATGACACCCATCCGCGTGGGCCGTACCCGGAAGAAGCGCTTGGATCGCACGCTCACCACGTTGCCGTGGTCGGCGGCCGTGGGTGACTGCGCGATGAACTGGTCGAGATCCTCGGTGCCCGAAGCTGGTGCCGCCAGCGGGATTTCGGCCTGAGCGCCGGGTGCTTCGTCTGGCAGAGCGGCGACGACGGTATCGGCCAGCGCGACGGGATCGCAGGCGGCGATGGTGAAGCTGCCACCCGCGTCCGGAGTCTTGCCGGGTAGTTGGGTCACTACGTAACCGTGGCCGCCTGTGCGGGCGGCGAGGAGTCGAAGCCGGTACCCGCAATGAAGAGGCTAACTACGCGTTGCTCACCGGCAACAACGAGAACGGTGTGCTCGGTGACGGCTACGACCGCGACAATGTGATGGTGCCGCTGATGACGCACGACTGGGACGACGGCGGCGCAACGCTCGGCAACGGCATGTTCGGCTGGATCGGCGAAGACGCGCGTGTCGACCCCGATGTGGGCCCCACCGATGCCAACGTGCGTGCCGGCCAAGCCGCGTTCGGGCTCACGCAACTGCTGTCGAGCACCGAAACAGAGGGTGGTACCAGCCCGTTCGAACGCTGGCTCGACATGGGAGAGGGCAAGGAGAGCGACGCGCTCGGGCAGGTCAACCCCGAACTCACCCGTTCGATGGCCACCGCCCTGGAACCCTACGTGGGCAAGATGGTCGGGATGACCGACGACCTGTCCGGCACCGTCGGATTCGGTGACACCCCCACCCTCGACCGCGAGGTCTTCGACAGCCCCATCGAAGCCACACGGGTCATGACCGTTCTCAATACCGATCTCCAGGCCGGAACCATCATCAACGCGGCGGCGCTGGCCGAATCCATGCGCATGGACTCGATCTTCGCCACAGACGAGGCCGGCGACGGTATGGGTCGGTCCCGGGGAGGCCAATACGCCAACCGGCTCACCTGGCTGGTCAACGAAGGAATCGGTGCCAGCCTCGGTGAACTCCAGGGCGACTATGACAAACTCGCCGCTGACCAGCAGGCGCGCTATAACACCGCCTACACCGCCGCGCAGATCATGGTCGGCGGCCTCGCCACCCCGAGTGGTCTTCCCGTGGGCGCGATGGTGGCCTCGGCGTCGGAATTCGTCAAGAACGACTTCATCGAAGTCCAGCCGCAGGAAGCCGGGAGGGCGCCGCAGTTGGAGTTCAGGAACCCCAATGGCGTGACGCTCGACTACAACTCCACGACATTCGGCACCGAGGAACACCGACAGTTCGCCATGGTCGAAACCCTCGTCAAGCAAGGAGCAATCGACGTCAACACGCTCCCCGACCAGTTCGTCCACAGATTCCAAGCCGACGACGGCAGCACTAGCGCGGTGATCCTCAAGAGCTTCACCGAATACAACCAAGCAATCGGGGACATGCCCTACGGTGCAGAGGATTCCGGGGAGACGGTCCGTTCGGTGCTCACTGATGCTGGTATCGATAAGGACCGGCTCAAGGAATATCTGGGCAATGCCAATCACGGTACCGACCGCGACGCATATACGAAACTCACTCGCCCCGGCAATCTAAGCTACAAGGACTCGGTGGATGATGTGCTCGCCAGTACCGATGCTGCGGAAGCAGGAAACAATACGTGGATCAACCACTCATCAGAAGAATGACGAACACTCGAACCGTGCTGCGGTGCACCGCCGCGACCCTTGCCGCGGCGGTGGTGCTCACCGGGTGTACCGATAGTGAAAGCCCCGGCACCGACACCACCTCCGAAGCTGTCAGTCCGTGCGCGGACGACGGGTCGGGCCGGTACAGGCCGCCGGAACAGGTCTGTGATGCCACCGTGGTGTGGTCGGCCGAACCCGGCATCGACCTGTTCTCGCCCGAAGCCACCCTCGTACGGGCTTCCATCGAAGCCGACCGCATCGCGGGGTACGCCGGTCCCGAGGTCACCTATCCCGGGTACATGGATGCTGTCGAGCCCCGCAAAGCCGAGTTCTACGAAGACGCTACAGTCTACCGGGGTACCCACTCAGGAACCATCCAGGTCCATATCCAGCAGATCCAGCCCACCGAAGACGGGTTCCACGCCAAATTCTGTGCGCTAACGAATGCATCCACGAGTCTCCGCAAGTTTGGTGATGGTAGGACCTACATAAGCTCCTACGATCGGGGAGTTGCGGCGGATGTCCGGCTCGCTCGAATCGGTGACGAGGCGGCAGAGTTCGATGCTGGCCCGTATGAGCCCGCACCAGACCGGCTGCATTGGCAAGCCCCGACCGGGAATTTGTTCGACAGCTGGCAGGTGTACTTCCCCTCCGGTGAAGATTCCGCCCACCGAGCCGCCTGCGACGCATGGGCTTTGAGTCTTTATCCCGATGCACCCGCCGAAAATGAGAATGTCTTCCTCGACGCCCCGTTGCCCGCTCAACCGGCGTATCCCGGCTGGCCTGCCCCGCCGGTGTGATCGTCATGGGTATCGAATCGCGCTGATAAGCACGGGCATGCAGAATCTATCTCCGAGGAGAGCTGAGGAACCATGAGTGAGCGGAATCTCCCACCCGAGCTCCGGGCACTGCTGCGTAAGCCGCTCGCCGAATCCGGCACAACTGAGCCGGACGTGAAGAACCAGAACCAGCAGTCGGGCAAGAAAGGCGCGTCAGCTGCCGAACCCAGCTGGGCCGGTGAAATAAGTTACGAGGAGCGGGTTTTCCTGCACGAGAATTCCCGTATCGCCGCAGAGCCTCCCTGGTGACGATGAACGGCGACATGCCCACCAAGCGAGACTGGCGAGTGAGAGACCGAACGATGACGATGCGCGCGCGTATCGGGCGAGTAATCATGGCCGTTCCGATCGCAATGGTCGTCATGGCAAGCAGTGCCTGCAGCAATGCTGATGAGAGTGAGGCGTCGGCAGATGCACAGCCCTCGATCTCCACGACCGAGCAAACCCCCACCCGCACATCGGTTTTGGACCAGGATGTGCTCGAAGACGAGTGCATTCTTACCGCGGCCGAGGTCAAGACGCTCGTCGATGTGGATGTCAAGGAGGGCGAGAACAACGCCTTCACCAAGCATGACGGTTCCGAATACCGTAGTTGCGAGTACTATTTCGCCCTGAAGGATCTGATGTCTCCGCTGGCACAGATCAACGTCAGACGCGCGATGCAGGGCATGCCCCTGGATGTCGTCCTCGAGTTGCAAGATGTTCCCGGCGACCATCCGATCCCAGGAATCGCCCGTGAAGTGCTCGTAAAAGACAACCGCTCGGGTGTCACGATCTATACCGATGCCTACATCGTCAGCATCTCGATCTTCACGGGCATGACGGACCTCATCGACAAGAACACACCCCTATCGATCACCTTGCCGACCGATGACGAGTGGGCCACAATTTCCCGGAAGGTTGTCGCCAGACTGCCGGAACAGTGATCTGAATTCGGATTGGGCAGGGCAACATCCGATAAACCCGCTGGGCGTTACGGGCGAGCGCCTGATACCGCATCGCTGATCAAACTGCTCAGGGAACAACCAGCCCAGGACGGGCGAGGTCTGCCTTCGGTGTGGCGCTGTCGTGCCAGAGTCGATGGTGGGTCCTAATCGGGTTCTGCTACCGGTCTGGTGGCAGGTACGGTGACACCGAACCCGAGGGCCCCGCAACACCCGCCATCGCTCGACCATGTCGGCATGGTCAATCGCCCGCCCCGAATCCAACGATCGCGGAGTCGTCTGATTTCTCCGATCCAGCCGGGCAGACGACGATCGTCGCGCCGGGTACCGGTAACACGGTGGCAAGCTGGTCGAACTGTCCACAAGACTCGACGGTCGTCGTCGTGGTCACCGATCCGTCGATGCGGCTCCATGATCGCAGCTCTCGGCTGCCGTTCCGGTCGGCCCAATCGTCGACCTCCACGAGCTCGTCGTCGAGGAAGACGCGATACCCCGGACGCGGGCGTGCGCCAGTTTCCTCGGCCAGTTGGTAGCGCGGCAAACCGGTATCGGTGTCGAGAATTTCGGAGACGATAGGGTTGCCGGGACCGTTACTGTGGGAGATGAGCAGATCCCGGCCGGTGGGGTCGATGTCGTCGACATGCTTGCCCCGCTGCTGGATCGGTGCGGTGGCCAGGTTGGCGGGCGCGGTGACCCGGACCACCATCTGGTCGCGGCTGTCTGGCGGCTGCCAGACCACCTCGAGCGTGTTGCCCAGCGTCCGGATCAAGATAGAAGTGCCGCGCGCGCTGCTGTGGTGCGCGATGTCCCGGGTGCCGACCACGGCGCCGGTCGCGGGGTCGAGGGACAGGATTCGCGTCCAAGACCGGCCGTCTGCGCTACACAGTTGCGCCCGGTAGAGAGCATTCCCAGTGGCCTTGTCCGTAATTGTCCTGTTCCACGAATTGCGTTCGGCCACAGGGCAGTCAGCGAACTCGGTGTCGGTCATCCACTCGCGGGCGCCGGTGCGCGGATCGTAGCCGGCGATCTGTGTCGGGTTCGCCAATGCCAGAGCAGGTGGGTTCGCATACGCCAGAGCAGGCGGGTTACCCGACTGTGCCGTCACCGGCCAGGCCCAATTGATCTGTTCCAGGTCGTCGACATACTCCGAAGCGGTCCAAAGTATTTCACCAGTGAACGCGTCGAAAGCCTTGTACCCCAACTCTTTCCAACGGGCGATGATGACCGCGCCGCTAGCGACCGCCAGCAATGACTTCGGCTTGTAGCCGAGGTTCAGTGTGCCGTTCTGTGGAACCCGCAGATAGTGCCAGCGCGGCGCGCCCGTGGCCCCGTCGTACGCGATGAGCCCGCCCTCGGCGGCGACGACGAATCCGGTGCCCGCGACCACGATCTCGCGTTTGCTCGGTACAGGGATCCGGTACCGCTGCGCACCCAGCCGCCCGGGAACCGGTGCGGCGGCACCGGGGGCGGCGGTCACGTGATCGATATTGGCGGTGTCGTCACCGGCTCGAACCGCCACCACCGAGACGGCCGCTGAAACCACCAGTCCCATCGCGACAGCTGTTGACATTGTGCGGTACCCGACCCGCCAGGCGACGGTCACCCGCCGCAGTAGCGGCAACACCAGCACGCTTCCGACCACGACCAGCCCCACCGCCGCGACGGCCGTCGGCAGCCGCGAGAAATACGGATACGACGTGCGCAGGTGCTCGTATTTGTCGGGCAGCTCACCGGCCCATACCATCAGCAACAGCGTCGCCGTGGAGCCGATCGCGACGACCATGGCCAATCTTTCGAGCCCGCCCTCGAGCCATTCGTCCCCGCCGGACCGGCGGCCACGGATGAACGCGGCGACCGTCACGGCGATCAGCAGCGTGGCCGCGATAGCTGCCGCGACACCGAATCGTTCGGCCACCCCTACCACCGAAGGTGTACGATGATCCCACTTGTAGTCATGCAAGGTGGCAGTAGTGGCGAGGCAACGGCTGTAGATCCCCAGTAACGCGCCACCGACGAGCAACCCGAACCCCACACCCGCCAACCCGGCCCGAATGCGCGCGCTGCGGCTGGGTGAGAGTTCCAGATCTGGGTCTGTAGTCATGACAGAACCAACCCCCCCGAATCCTGTTGCTCGAGCCGACGAAACAGATCACCGTCCGCACATTCCAGCACACCGCACCACCGCGCTCAGCGCCGGGACGATCACGGCCGCCAACCGCTCCCTCTGATCCGCCGGGAATACTCACGGTCATGGGGACTACCAGGCACGCGCTCGCCGACGATGAGGAGGTGTGGCGAATGAGGAACTGGCCGGAAGGTCTTGCCGTCGTCACCGTGATCGTTTTGATCGGGTTGACCGGAATAGCGCTCATCTCTTACCGCGAGATCTCGGTGTATTTCACCGGCGAACCGGTGACCGCGCGAATCAGTGACTGCCGGCTGCGCAATCCCGACCGACCGACCTTCGGTTTCGTCTGCGCCGGCACATGGACGCAGGGCGATGGTCGCCGTGGATCCGCCCCGTTGGAGGGGGTTTCCGACGACCGCCCCACCGGATCGGTCATCGCCACGCGAGTCCGAGGCAATGTCGCGGTCATCGACAGTGCGCGCTGGACGGTGTACCTCTGTCTCGGGTGTGTCGCGGCGGCTCTGCTCGCCACGATCGCGGTCCGCACCGGTCGGCGATGGTACCGAGAGAGGTAGCGGGTGAGGCTCCGCGAGCAGGCGAAGGCGCGCATCACTACCGAGCCGACAGGGGCCAGCCGCGCCTACCGGCTGGTCAGAGCTGCCGGTACCGCCAGACTGCGAGAACGGCGAGAGCAACCAGCGCGACCACACCGGCGGCGAAAGTCGCGATGTGCGACCAACTATCGGTGACCGCACGCTCTCGCGTCGCATACACCGCGACGGGAGACCCGCTGGTCCTGCGGTCTTCGAGTCCCCAGAGCTTCCCCCACCCGGTAGTACCGTCGGCCAAGGTCCAGTCGCCGGTACACCGCCAGCCCGAACCGCGTCCGGCATTCTGGTAACGGCAGGCGTCGACAAAGGCGGTGACGTGTTCGCCGGTGACGCGCGTCTTCACGTCGGCGTACTTCGCCGGCACCAGCAGACCGACCATGAGCAGCAGCAAGGTCACCGCCCGGATCGTCTTCTTCTTCGACCGCCGTGCGGTGCTCGCGGACATCGAAATCCCCTCGGTTCATTGGCGATTCATCGTGGGCCATGGGCGACCTGCGAGACCCTCGGAACGAAGTCTGTCGGGAATCTCACAACGATGGCCAACCGGCGAAACCCGCTGTCAGGGGGTGAAGTCGAATTAGCCGTCGTCGGGACGCTTACTGTGCCTTAGTTAGACGTGTTCTCCGGCGGGGGCAACCTCCACGCAATTCTCGCCCGCGCCACTGTAACTGGACTTGCGTCAGTGGAAGCGTTGGCCGCGGCGATGCGCCGACAAGCCAGCGGCTTCATCTCGACTTCGAGGACGGCATCCTGGCTTCTTCGATTGCTGGTTGTCGACACCGATATGGTAGATGTACCTGGTGGCCGGTCGGTTTGCGTTGTCACTGTTACTTTTCGGGGCCTGCGCGTTGGCGGCTGGCTGCTCCGGCTGGACAGATGGGGATGCCGACCATACCACCGGGTTCACCTTGCCGCCCTCCTGCGCGGATATCGACGGGCCGGTCGCGGAGGTTCTGCGTGAGTACATCGGTGACCTGTACCGGACGGACAAGCGGCTGCAGACGCTGGAAACGAAAATTGACAACATGTACCGAAGGGTCCGCTGCATCCTCGTTTTGGAGGACCCGGTGCCGCATGGCAGCAGTGCACCGGAGGCCGGACCCATGTCTCGCACTGTCGAGATCGGCCTCATGGTCGATGTGCCCCTGCCGGCGATCACGACGACCATGAGGCCCGCCGGCGGGTTCGGCTCCCGTGTGGACACCACCGCACCGTTGCCCGGTGTGGGCGATGAGGCGCTCAGTTGGACCGGTTCGGGATTTCTGGATCGAGACGTGGCCGGCGCGAGTGCTCAAGTCGGCAATCTCAGGATCGATGTCGAGGTCGTCGGCATGGACTGGACCGGCGGTGACGCCGTCCCGGTCTACAGTTCCCGCTATATGAAGGCCGACCTCCGGTCGGGCGCCGAATCCATTGTCGCCGCTCTCGCTCGGGAACTGCCGGCGACCATGCCGCAGACCACATTCGACCGCACGCTGCCTCCGGTGTCGGCGGTCAGCACGCCGTTGCGCGAACCCTCCGCCATATCGGTCTGGGATCCGTGCACCATTCCCGACTCCGCGATAGCGCAGGTGGGATTGGACCCAGCCGCGAAGGCGACCAAGGTTTTCAGCCTGCTGGACGACGCCAAGACCTGCGGGTGGGAGACCGACGACTATACGTTCTCGGTCAGCGCGGGAGCCAACCGGTTCACAAGTGTCTTCTACTACCCGGGCCATTACCCGAGCTTCCAGTCGATCACCGTGGGCGGCCGGCAGGCCATGAGCCTGCCCGACGCTATCTCCGAGGGCAACCAGTGCAACCTCGCCTTCGACGCGCCGCAGGGGGAGCGATACGCCGCCGCGGTTGGTGTGGTCGAGATGACGGTCAGGTCGCGTGACTACGATCATCGGGACCGAGACGCACTGTGTACGAAGCTCTTCCGAATCGCCGATCCTCTGGTCCAGTACTTGCCGCCGGGTCGATAACGCCATTCTGCGGGCGTTCTCGGGCAATAGCGCTCGGCGAGCACGACAGTGACCGCGTCGGCCAGGTCGAGCCGGAGGCTGCGATACTGTTCGATGATCTTCTGAGCGACCCGGAGGTCATCGCGGTCCACCGGTGGCACGAGCACCGCGCCTTCCTCCGCGGAGGTGAGCAGGTCGTCGAGGACGAGATCGGCTGTGCGGCGGTCTTTTCCGAATCGCGCGACGAGCAGATGATCGACCTCGTCGAGTACGAGTGGCGAAACGACCGCGACGGAGGTGGAGAGGAATTCACGGGTCCGCTCGTTCAGTTCGGTGGCGCGGTCATAGGCGGCGATGCGGCCGAGGTGTCGGCGATGAAGAAGCTCACTCGCCGTGTGCCGCGCCGAACAGTTCCTCACTGGTGGCAAACCCAGGATCGCCGCAATCGAACGACGGCCAAGGGCGAGTGCGACGGACCGGTGCGACCGCAGCAGCACCAAGTCGGTCCCCTCACGGATCAACTCCGCTTCTGGTCGCCCCGTCGCCTCGGCAGCCTCCTCGGGACGGGCAGCCTGCTCTGGATTCAGGTACACGCTCGATTTCGCCTTCATGAACGTAGGGGCCGCGTAGGGCACCCGTTCGGTTCGCAACATTGCCGGAAATGCACCAGGGCCGCAGGTCAATGACCTGCGGCCCGTGTGAAGTGGAGCTAAGGGGAATCGAACCCCTGACCTCTTCGATGCGAACGAAGCGCGCTACCAACTGCGCTATAGCCCCGTGCAGTCCGTTTCCGGTCTGCGGTGAAGAACTTTAGCAGGTGGGTTCGGGGGAGGACGAATCGGCTGGTCAGAGGGGTGTTTGGGGCGGAAAATCGGTTGTGGGGGTGCTTAGGATTCGGGGGTGGACATGAGTGCGCGTATCGAGTTGCCGGGGGATTGGGACGGGCGGGTTCGGGGGGCCTTGGTGGGGGCTGGGGAGTTGGGGGTGGAGTTGGCCGCGGGGGAGATCGCGGTGTTGGGGGCGGGGATGGAGAGTGTGGCGATGATCGTCGCGGTGGGGGAGCGGCGGTATGTGATGCGGTTGCCGAAGGGGGAGTGGGGGGCGGAGGGGATGGTGCGGGAGGCTCGGTTGCTTCCGGAGTTGGGGCCGCGGGTGGGGCTGCCTATTCCGCGGTTCGCGTTCACGGCGCCGAATCCGTTGGGGCCGGGGGAGTTCTGTGTGTATCCGGTGGTACCGGGTGAAGTGGTGCTGCCGGAGGAGTGGCATCGGCGTGGGCTGCTCGGGGCGGGGACGGCGCGGCAGGTGGCGGAGTTTCTGGAGCAGGTGCACGCGTTTCCGGTGGAACGGGCGGTCGAATTGGGGGTGGAGGTGGCCGATTTCCGGGCGGACTTCGCGGAGACCCTGGACATGCTGGAGGACGAGGTCGTGCCGCTGTTGGATGCGGAGCGGGGGCGGCGGTTGGTGGCGGTGTACGAGCGGTACCTGGGCGATGTGGAGAACTTCGCGTACCGGCCGAGCCTGATCCACGGGGATGTGAGCCTGGATCATCTGCTGATCGAGGGCGATCGCATCAGCGGAGTGATCGACTTCGGGGATACGCAGGTCGGGGATCCGGATTACGACCTGTGCTACCTGTGGGCGGAGGCGGGCGCCGACTTCGTGCGGCAGGTGCAGCAGGGGCGCGGGCGGGAGCTGGACGCGTCGCTGGTGCGCAAGCTGGAGTTCTGGACCTGTGCCGACCCGGCCGACGACCTCCTGCACGGGATCGAGAACGATATGCCGGACCTGCGGGAGCAGAGCCTCGGCCGCCTGGTGCGGGCGCTGGACGGGCTCACGGATCAGGCGGGGGTGCTGTAGGCCAGCACGACCTGGAGGAACAGGTCCACCCGCCCCTCGCGCACGGCCGGATTGTCCGGTTCCAGCAGGCATTGGGCGAGGGTGCCGTCGTGGACTGCGACCAGTGCGCGGCCCAGGGCGCGCGGATCGGGGACGATGCGTCCCG
Source organism: Nocardia otitidiscaviarum (assembly GCF_007362295.1). Lineage (NCBI taxonomy): Bacteria > Bacillati > Actinomycetota > Actinomycetes > Mycobacteriales > Nocardiaceae > Nocardia > Nocardia otitidiscaviarum. Next base: position 394,083 of record NZ_CP041695.1, read on the forward strand.
CACGTTCCAGCAGCGTCACGATCACGGGGATCAGGGCCGCGGCGATCGACTCCTCCCGAGCCACCATGGCCCGGCGCAGCGCCGGGGTGCGCAGGGCGTGCGCGGTGAACTCCGAGGTGATGCGAAACCACTTGTCGTCCACGGGAACCGCGGCCAGCACATGCTCCACCACCTGCCGCGGCTGCGACACCGTCACCGCGGCGGGCGCGTCCAGAACCGCCCGCACCTCGCTCAGCATCCGGCTGGAGCGCTGCTCCCACATGGCGAGGAACAGTTCCTCGAGCGAGGTGAAATTCGAATAGAACGCGCCCCGGGTGAACCCGGCCCGCTCACACACCTGCTCGACCGAACACCGCCCGAACCCCTCATCCGCGAACGCGTCGAACGCGGCGTCCAGCAACCGCTGCCGGGTCTGCTCCCGCCGCCGCCCGCCGCGCGGCTCGGCCACCTCGGCGGCGACCTCCTCCACACTCTCGTCACCCCTGCTCACGCCCGCATCGTAGCGAGCCGCGCCGCGTGGTCGACCGGACTACCGATCACGCTTGCCACCGGAGCCGCCACCCGGCGCCCGCCGGAGCCACGCCCGCAATGAGCGCGTAGACGGTGGCGGTCGCGAAGTTGGCCCGACCGGATGGATCACCAGCTGTGCACACGCCATCAGCGGTCGGAGCCTCGGCGATCGCCGTACCGGCTACCCACTATCGAGACCCGCAGCCGATGTCGCCTCGGCCAGAACGGCTTCCAGTGTTGCCGGACCACACGTCACACGGTGCGATCCTGTCTTCGACGGTGCCGAAGACCTCGGCTGCTGGCTGTGCAGCCCGGGCTCACGCGATTGCGGCTGTCTCTCCGTCGTCGAAGTGAATCGACTGTTGCAGTCGGCCGCCGAGCGCGGTCGCGTAGCGAGCCAGCAGTTCGTAGCCTGCGATATGTCCGCGCTCGATTTGTGAGATCCGTCCCTTGGTGACTCCCATGCGGTCGGCGATCTGCTGTTGGGTCAGCCCACGGGACAGCCGGATCTCGGCCAGCCGCTGACCGATCACTTCAGCCAGCAGTTCTTCCCTGCCGGCGGCGACAGCTTCTTCGCCGCCCGCGCGATCGACGAGCCCGGCGCGGATGTCCCGCCAGCGCGAGTATCCGCTCATCGCGGTTCCTCCAGTTCTTCTCGTCGTTCCTTCAAGTATGTCTCGTAGCGCTGCTCAGCTAATGGAATGGCCTCGCGGTACCACGACTCCCATCTCTTGTGTTTGTCGCCGGCTACCAGGAGAACGGTCGAGCGCCAGGGATCGAACACGAACAGGATTCGAACGGTGCCGGGACGCAACTCCTTCAGATTCGGGATCCTCGAACCGGTGATCGTATCCGCGAGCGGGCGTCCGAGACCAGGGCCGAACTCGGCCAATACGTCGATGGCCTGAACGACTCGGTTGAAGTCGGCTCCTTCCAGTTGCTCGATCCATTCCCGAACCTCATCGACTACGTAGATGTCCCAGTCTTGGTCGGCCACCCGGTGAGTATAGGAATTACTATACGATGGGCGGCGCGTTTTCGTGGGACGTGCTGCTGGTGGAAGGCGACACGCGTGGGTGGATGTGCTTCAGTCGTCACCGGATATCAGCAGCGCCCTTCGCCTCGGCCAGCACGGCTTCCAGCATGGCCGGAGTCAGGCGGCCCGTGAAGGTGTTCTGCTGGCTGACGTGGTAGCAGCCGAACAGGTGCAGGGGTGTGCGGTCGGGGTGAGTGGGGGTGATGGTGGTGTGGACGCCGTGGCCGAACTTGGGTCTGGGTTTCGATAGTGCCCAGCCGGATTGGGCGAGGGTGGGAAGCAGGGCCTGCCAGCCCCAGCCGCCCAGGACCACGATCGAACGCAGCGTGGGGGCGAGGAGGTCGAGTTCGGCTATCAGCCAGCGGCGGCAGGTGTCGCGTTCGGTGGTGGTCGGTTTGTTGTCGGGCGGGGCGCAGTGGACGGGGGCGGTGACGCGGGCGCCGAGCAGGCGCAGGCCGTCGCCGCGATGTGCGGCGGTCGGTTGATTGGCGAGGCCGACGGCGTGCATGGCGGCGTAGAGGACATCGCCGCTGCGGTCCCCGGTGAACATCCGTCCGGTGCGATTGCCGCCGTGCGCGGCCGGAGCCAGGCCGACCACCAGCAGTTTCGCATCGTCCGGGCCGTATCCGGGCACCGGTCGACCCCAGTACGCCTCCTCGCGGAAGGCCGCGCGCTTCTCGTCGGCGACCCGCTCCCGCCACGCCACCAGACGCGGGCAGGCTCGGCACTCGACAAGGTCGTCCTCCATATCGGAGATCGTGCGGAACACGGTTCCAGCCAACCATGCCGCCCGCAACGCCGTCCCATGACAGGCCGAAATCGGACAGCCGGGCATACTTAGCCCGATTGCCGAATATTTGCGACATGGAGGGTGCGTACATGGCCTACCTGGCGGAGCTGGGCGGTGCGGCCGGTATCGCACAGGAGGTGGGAGATCTGCTGGGGGTCTTCGCCTTTGCCGTGTCCGGTGCGCTGCTGGCAGTCCACAAGAGATACGACCTGGTCGGTATTGCCGTGCTGGCCGTCTGCACCGCACTCGGCGGCGGCATCATGCGCGATCTCGTCATCGGGGCGACGCCACCGGCGGCCTTCGTCCATCTCCGCTATCCGGCCACCGCGCTGCTGGCCGCGCTGATCATCTTCTTCTGGCACCCGCCGCGGCGACTCGTTCGCACCCCGCTCGCCATGGCTGACGCGGTCGGCCTCGCCAGCTTCTGCGTCACCGGCACCGTCACCGCCTACCACCACGGGCTGTCGGCCTTCTCGGCCGCCGCGCTGGGCGTGCTCACCGCGGTGGGCGGCGGTGTCGTCCGCGATGTGCTGGCCGGACGTCCCCCGAGCATCCTGCGTCCCGACGAGGAGGTCTACGCCATCCCGGCGCTGGTCGGCGCCGCCGCCACGGCGACACTGCTGCACTTCGGCGTCTACACCTACTGGACGGGCGCGCTCGCGGGCGCGGTCGCATTCGGCATACGGGTGGCCGCGCTGCGCCTGCACTGGCGCGCCCCGCTGGCCCGTCCGCATCGCCGCCGGGACGCGGCGCCCGACGCACCGTGACACCTGCTCGCGGTCGTGTCGCCAAGGCTGGGCTAACTCGGTTGATAGCATGTCGATGCTGGCCGACGCGGGCAATACGGATTGCGCACCTGCCCATGCGATCACACCTCGAGAGAGTTTCTTCCATGCAGTTTGAGATCGTCGAGCGGGACGAGACGTGGGTTGCCGGTCTGCCCGTGCGCAGTCCGAAACGCGCGCTCGGTGAACTGCGCGACCACGATCTGGAGGTGGCCTGGGCGGCGGTGCTGCATCAGGAACTCGGCGGCCCGCTGGCGGCGGCCTACACCGATTTCGCCGCCGAACTCGGCACCTACAACACGCAGATCGTCGGCTACCAGTGCGGTTCGTTCGACGAGGTCACCCGGGGGCATGTGGTGGCGCGGCTGCCGCGCGGCACGTACGCGCGGTTCTCCTCGGTCGGCAACTTCCCGCAGATCATGACCGATCTATGGACCCAGATCGCGTTCGCCGAGGAGCACAAGCAGATCAAACGCACCTACACCGGCGACTTCGAGTGTTATCCGCACGCGTACAAGATCGACCTGTATCTGGCGGTCGAAGCCTCATGAGCTATTCGATCGTGGTGCGCCCCGGCGCGATCTACGGCGGCCTGGTGGTGCCGCGGGTCCGGCCCAGCTTCAAGGTGAGCAACAGTGAGCTCATCGAGTTCCTGCGCGACCGGCTGCGCGAGCGCAACGGCCTCGAACCGCCGCTGGCCACCGTCTACGTGCCGGATCCGGCGGGCAACTACAACGTGCTGGTGTCCTACGAGTACCCCGACGTGCACGAGGTGCCCGTCGGCGATGTGCTGATCAAGGTTCCCAAGGGCGTGTACGCCCGCTTCGAGCCCAACGGCGACTACCACGATCCGGTCGAGGACGTCTGGGCCCAGGTCGACGATGCGACGGCATCGGCGGAGATCACCCGCGCCTACCGCGAGGAGATCGAGATCTGGCGCGGCACCTCCGAGGTGGAGCTCTTCATCTCCATCCTGATCTGATAGCTGCCAGTTAACTAAATTGGAACCAACCAGTCTTGTGGTTGTATTTCGTGACTGATAGCAATGATCTGACCGGGCTAAGTTTCCGCATGCGCATGAGGGTTTCGGGAGATTTGCCAGACGCCTGGACAATTCCATGTGCGTGGCGGATACTCCCCTAGGTGCCTGCGTCGCGCGCGCTGGATGCATGAGCGTATCGGGACGAGTTCGGTAGTGGCGCGAAGTGGTCGCGTAGCAACGGAGTAGGAACTGTATGGCTGTCGGTCTGATCGCGGAAAGTGCTGGTACGGACTTGCTGCGATTTCGGGATGAACCGTCGGGGTGCACGTTCTACATCGGCACACCGCAGGCACATCCGCGACTGTGGCGCCGCAACATCGACGGTGCGCTGGGCGTTTACCGACACTACGGCGTGGATGTCGCGCTCGATTACGACAACGTGATCGACGGACATTCCACCGCCCTGTTCATGACGGCCCTGGATGCCGACGGGCAGGTGGTCGCGGGTCTGCGGGCGCAGGGGCCCTACGCGCATATCGACGAGGCCGCCGCTTTGCTGGAGTGGACGGGCCAGCCCGGCGAGGCTCATTTCCGGAGGATGATCTCCGATCGGATTCCCGAGGGGGTCGTGGAGTTGAAAGCGGCCTGGGTGGCCCGGGATGCGGACTGCCGCATCGAGCTCGGTGCCGCGATCCCCCGCGGCGCCGTCCACCTCACGCGGTTGCTCGGGGCGCGGTACGGGCTCGGGACGGCCGCCTCGCACGCCGCTGACCGATACCGCACCGCGGGCGGCGTCATCGCGTGGTGGATTCCGCCCGTTCCCTACCCGGACGAGCGCTACCGGACCGTCCCGATGTGGTGGGATGTCCCCAACATCCGCACTGTCGCGGAGCCTGCTCAGCTCGCCCTGATCGATGCCGAAACCGCCCAGCTGGAAGCGCATTCGGCGATGCTGCCCGATCCGGCCCGCTGCCGCGGAGGGCTGGCGTAGGCATGGCGACCGATGGTGTCGCGGCCGATGCGTACCGGCCGCTGTTCTTCGACGAATCCGATCTCGGTGACGCAGCCGAACTGGCGCGGTTACGAGCGGACGGCGGCGTCACCTTTCGTGATCTTCGCGATTTGCTGCGCGCCGAGTTCAATGGCTTGGTATCGAGGCCGCAGCTCGCGGAAACCATCGATTCCGACCGCTGGATTTACTACCCCTGGCGAGGGACGGTACTCGGCCTGCCGGGGCCCGAAACCATGCGTGCGATTCGCCTGGATCGCAATAGGAACAAAATCACGCGGGCCGAGCAGGAAACCCTCGCGCGGCAAAAGATCGGCATCGTCGGGCAGAGCGTCGGTCATTCCATTGCGCATGTACTCGTGATGGAGGGCACATGCGGTGAGCTACGCCTCGCGGATTTCGATACCGTCGAGCTATCCAATTTGAACCGATTGCCGGGAACCCTGTTCGATATCGGCGTGAACAAGGCCGTGGTCGCTGCCCGGCGGGTTGCTGAGCTCGATCCCTACCTACCGGTGCGGGTCTTCACCGGTGGTGTCGACGGCGACAATGTGGATGCCTTCCTGGACGGCCTGTCCCTCGTCGTGGAGGAATGCGACTCCCTGGACATCAAGCTCACGGTGCGGGAGGCCGCGCGTCGGCGCGCCATCCCGGTCATCATGGACACCAGCGACCGTGGCCTGCTCGACGTGGAGCGGTTCGACCTGGAACCCACCCGCCCGCCCTTCCACGGTCTGCTCGGTGACACGCGTTCCGCGGACCTACGCGGACTGACGACCCGCGAGAAGGCCCCGCACGTGGTGCGGATTCTCGATGCTGCGGGATTCTCTGCCTCCATGGCGGCCAGCCTGGTCGAGGTCGGCGAAACCATCTCCAGTTGGCCGCAATTGGGCGGTGACGTGCATCTGGGCGCGGCCATCGCCGCTACGGCGGTACGACAGCTCGGCCTGGGCCGCAAGCTGCCGTCCGGTCGCACCCGCGTCGATCTGGAGAGCTGCCTCGATGCCATCGCCGAGCCGGTTCCACCCGGCGAGGCCGCCTGGCCGGAGGCCGATCCGGAATCGGCGCCGCGGAGTGGGGTGGCAGCGGTGCTGGCGGCCGCGCAATGTGCACCGTCCGGTGGTAATGCCCAGCCGTGGACCCTGCGATGCACCGACGATGCGATCGAGATCGCCTTGGCGCCGGAACGATCCACCGTCATCGATATCGGGTATCGCGGCAGCGCGCTCGCGGTCGGCGCGGCGCTGTACAACGCGCGGGTGGCCGCGGCCGCGGCGGGGCTGCTCGGTTCCAGTCGACTGCTGACGAACGGAGCGGCGCCGCTGACCGCGGTACTGACGTTGGGTGACGGCAGTGATCCGGCGCTCGCGTGCGACTATTCCGCGATTCTCGACCGCCACACCAACCGGCACTTCGGCACGGGCGCCGCGCTGGATGCCGACATCCTGGCCGGTCTCGCGAGGGTCGCCGAGGCTGCCGGTGGGGCGCTGCGATGTGCCGTCACCCGGTCCGCGGTGACATCGGCCGCGGATCTGCTCGGCACGGCCGACCGCTGTCGGTATCTCACACCCCAGATGCACGCGGAGATGTTCTCCGAATTGCGCGGTCCGGGCGATGACCTGCGCACCGGCTTGGACCTGCGCAGTATGGAGTTCGCGCCCTACGAGGCGGCGACACTCGGCATCGGACGGCGCGCCGATGTGATGGCCCGCTTACGGGATTTCGACGGCGGGGAGGCGCTGGGGTCGTACACCCGCGATCGGGTGCTGTCGAGTTCGGCCCTGGTGGCCGTGACCTACCGGGTGCCGCCGCCGGACGATGGGGACGAACTGGCCGGTTACGCGCGTGCCGGTGAGGTCGTGCAGCGGGTGTGGATCGAGGCCGAGCGGTACGGTTTGGCCGTTCAGCCGGTATCGCCGGCCTTTCTGTTCGCCCGCCGACCGGCGGAGTTGTCCACGGTTTCCCCGGAGTTCGCCGATACACTAACGTCACTTCAGGGCCGTTTCCTTGACCTACTGGAAGTGCCTGAGCACGAGACCATGGCATTGGTGCTGCGCTTGAGCTACGCGGCCGATGCCACGGTCCGCAGCCGGCGACTTCCGGTACCGGACGCGGACACCCGCGGTTAGTGAGATCGGAGACAACGTGCCTCGGCGGACGCTCGACTCACTGGTGACCCAGGTTGCCTCCGAGTTGATGGGTGTCGACGCCACCACCATGGTGGCGGCGAGCGAGCGCGTGCTGTCCTGGCTGGTCGAGCACTTCGACGTGGATTTCAGCTACCTGCGGCACACCGATCGTGAGAAGCGCGCGTCGATACTGATCGCCGAATGGCCGCACCGCGCCGTGTCGGTGGAACCGGATCCTCTGCGGGTCATTCACTTCGAGACGGCCGACTCCGCGTTCGCGATGAGCGAGAACCAGCTCGACGTCATGATCGTGCGCCCCAGCCACCCGTTCGACGACTATCAGGACACGATCGCGCGGTCCTCCGGCATCGCCAATGTGTCCACGGCGGCGGTACCGCTGGTCTCGCGCGGCGAATCGACCGGGCTGCTGGGATTCATCAAGCAGGGGGACCGGGAATGGTCCACCCGCGAGATCAATGTGCTGAAGGCGATCGCCGCGCTCTTCGCACAACTACAGGCTCGCGTGGTGGCCGAAGACCGCCTGCGCTACATCGCCATGCACGACGACCTCACCGGCCTGGCGAACCGGCGGGCGCTGCTCGAGCATATGGAGGAGCGGTTGCGGCCCGGGAATCTGGGGCCGGTGGCGGCGTTCTTCCTCGATCTGGATCGGTTGAAGGCGCTCAACGACTTTCTCGGGCATACGGCGGGGGACAACTTCATTCGGACGCTGTCGGCACGACTACGCGAGAATCTGGATCCGGCGGATATGATCGCCCGGCTCGGGGGTGACGAGTTCGTGATCGTGCCGGCCAAGCCGATGGACGCGGTGGCGGCGGAGAGTGAGGCGGCGCGGATTCGGCAGCTCATCGGGCGGCGGGTCACCGTGGGTGGGGAATCGGTGAGTCGGGGAGCGAGTGTTGGTGTGGCCGTGGGGATTCCGGGGGAGACCACGGTGGCGGATGTGCTGCGGCGGGCCGACCACGCACTGTTGTCGGCGAAGTCGAGCGGGGGCAACGGGGTCGCGGTGTTCACCGACGCCATGCGGGCGCAGTTCGAACTCCAGGACGATGTGGAATTGAATCTGCGCGGGGCGGTGGCGGACGGGTCGCTGCTGCTGCACTATCAGCCCGAGGTGGATCTGCGGACGGGGCGGGTGGTGGCGCTGGAGGCGCTGGTGCGCTGGCAGCATCCGACCCGGGGGCTGCTACCGCCGGGGGCGTTCGTGGGGGTCGCGGAGGCCACCAACCTCGCGGGTGAGTTGGGGCGCTGGGTGATTCGCTCGGCCTGTGAACAGTTCGCGAAATGGCGGCGGCGGGGGCTGGCGTCGAATGTGGTTATTCGCATCAATGTGTCGCCGGTGCAGTTGGTGAGTCTCGACTTCGTCGAGACCATGGAGGATATTCTGCGGCGTTTCGGCATCGACGGCTCGTCGGTCTGCCTGGAGATCACCGAACATGTTGTGGTGCAAGACCTCGCGCGCACCCAGGTGACGCTGCGCGGGCTCAAGCGGATGGGCGTGCAGATCGCCATCGACGATTTCGGCACCGGCTACTCCTCGCTGTCGCACCTCAAGGCGCTGCCGGTGGACGCGGTGAAGATCGACCGGGGTTTCGTGCAGCGGCTGGGCGCCAGCGCCGACGACCTGGCGATTGTGAAATCCATTGTGGGGCTTGCTGGTTCGTTCGGTCTCGGCGTCGTCGGCGAGGGTGTGGAGACGACCGTGGCGGCCCGCACGCTCGTGGCACTGGGCTGCTATCGCGCCCAGGGATTCCTCATCGCGCGTCCCATGCCCGCCGAGGAGGTGGAGGCGCATCTGGCGGCCGGGCGGATCGCGTTGGATCTCGACCTGCCGGGGTCCGCGCCGCGCTAGGTACCTGGACGGCCGTCCGGTTGTTGAAATCGACGCGACCCCGGAAATAGGGGCGTTGTCATGGGACTTTCCAATGGCGAACAACTCTGTTCGCGGGTAGCGTGCCCCTGCGACAGGGCTGTCAACTTCGAGGGATGGATCAGCGTGCGTGGTCGTAAGCTCAGCGGCAAGAAGACTGTGATTACCGGCGCGGCGAGCGGTATCGGCCGGGCCACCGCTCTGGCGGCGGCGCGGAAGGGGGCGCGGCTGGTCCTCACCGATGTGAATGAGCAGGGCCTCGCCGAGGTCGTGGACCAGGTGCGCGCCGAAGGCGGGGTGGTCGAGAACTCGCGCGCACTGGATGTCAGCGACTACGAGGCCGTGACCGGGTGGGCCGAGCAGGTGCACGAGCAGCTCGGCTCCGTCGATGTGGTCATGAACATCGCGGGCGTATCCACCTGGGGCACCGTGGAGAACCTGGAGCATCGGCACTGGAAGCGCATGGTGGACGTGAACCTCATGGGCCCCATCCACGTGATCGAGAACTTCGTGCCCCCCATGATCGAGGCCGGACGCGGGGGCGCGCTGGTGAACGTGTCCTCGGCGGCCGGACTGCTGGCCTTCCCGTGGCACGCCGCCTACAGCGCCAGCAAGTTCGGGCTGCGGGGGGTGTCGGAGGTACTGCGGTTCGATCTGGAGCGCCACGGCATCGCGGTGCACCTGGTGGTGCCGGGCGCGGTGGACACACCCCTGGTGCACACCGTGGACATCGTCGGCGCGGATCGCGACGATCCGCGAATCCAGGCGTGGATCAAGCGGTTTCGGCGGCACGCCAAGCAGCCCGAGCAGGTGGCCGACATCATGGTGCGGGCGGTGGAGAAGGGCACCTACCTGGTGCACACCCAGTTCGACATCCGCTTCGGCTACTGGTGGGCGCGGAAGTTCGCCTGGCCCTACGAATTCGTCATGCGCCGGGCCAACGACCTGTTCACGACGTTTCTGCCGAAGGTGTAGTGCATTCCGGACGCGGCTCGGCGCAGTGGTCCGCGGCGTGGATGTCGAGGACGCGGGCACCGGGCCCCTCGTCGCCGAGGTGGTCGTGCGCGTTGACGATCTTGCAGGTGCCCAGTGACAGGCAGCCGCAGCCGATGCAGCCGGTGAGATTGTCGCGCAGCGCGATCAACTGTGCGATGCGGTCGTCCAGGTCGGCGCGCCACGCGGTGGACAGGGTCTCCCAGTCCCGGCGTGTCGGGGTACGGCCGTCGGGCAGGTTGTCGAGCGCCTTGCGGATCTCCGCCAGCGGGATGCCCACCTGCTGGGAGATGCGGATGAAGGCCACGCGACGCAGCGTCTCACGCGGGTAGCGGCGCTGATTGCCGCTGGTCCGACGGCTGTGCAGCAGCCCCTCGCGCTCGTAGAAGTGCAGGGCGGAGACCGCCACGCCGCTGCGTTCGGAGAGTTGTCCGGGCGTCAGTTCCTTCGCCTGCCATGACGCGTGTTGCATACCTGAACAGTACTCGAGGTTGACCGGCGCTCTCGCGCGGGCCGCGCGGCACCCGTGCTCTGGATGCGATGCGGCTGTCGTCCGCGGTGCGGCACCGTGTGCTCGCGTGCGATGCGGCTGGTGGGCTCCGCTTCTCGCGGCTCGGTGCGGCTACCGCGGGCCCGGCTTGCGGGCGGGCCGAAGCCGGCGTGCGGCGGTGGTGCGAGCGGGTACGGACAGCCACGCGTGCGGCGGCGCGAGCCCCGTGCGACGACCAATTCCCTGCCTTCGGCGCGAATGCGAACTACCGTCGTGTCATGGGAACTGAGGCTGCGCCCGCCGCGCGACCGTTTTCCGTGACCTCCGAGGTCGGCGCGCTGCGCACGGTGCTGCTGCATCGGCCGGGCGACGAGTTGCGGCGATTGACGCCGCGCAACAACGACCAGCTGCTCTTCGACGCCATCCCGTGGGTGGAGCGGGCGCAGCAGGAGCACGACGCCTTCGCCGACGTCCTGCGCGGGCGCGGGGTGGAGGTGCTGCTGCTGGCCGATCTGCTCACCGAGACCCTGCGGGTGAGCGGCGCGGCGCGGATCCAGGGCATCTCCGGCGCGGTGGACGCGCGGCGGCTCGGGCATGTGCTCGCCGATGAGCTGGCCGCCTACCTGCGCACCGTGCCCGCGCCCGAGCTGGCCCAGATCCTCATGGCCGGAATGACTTTCGACGAACTGCCGTTCGGGCCGGACGCCACCTCGCTGGTGCGGCGCATGCACCACGGGCACGACTTCGTCATCGACCCGCTGCCGAATCTGCTGTTCACCCGCGATTCCTCGTTCTGGGTGGGCCGCCGCTTCGCCATCACCTCGCTGGCCATGCCCGCGCGGGTGCGCGAGACCTCGCTCACCGACCTCATCTACGCCTTCCACCCGCGCTTCCTGCACGTGCGCCGCGCCTACGAATCGCACACCGCCCCCATCGAAGGCGGCGACGTACTGCTGCTGTCACCCGGCGTGGTGGCGGTCGGGGTGGGGGAGCGCACCTCCCCGGCGGGCGCGGAGGCCCTGGCGCGCAGCCTCTTCGAGGACGACCTCGCCCATACCGTGCTCGTGGTGCCGATCGCCCAGACCCGTGCCACCATGCATCTGGACACGGTGTGCACCATGGTCGACGTGGACGCGGTGGTGATGTACCCGGCGGTGCAGGACTCCCTGTGCGCCTTCGCCATTCGCAAGACCGACGGCGGCGGTGTGAGCATCGGCGGCCCCGACCCCTTCCTGCGGGTGGCGGCCGACGCCATGGGAATCGGCAAACTGCGGGTCGTGGACACCGGTCTGGACGGTGTCACCGCCGAACGCGAACAGTGGGACGACGGCAACAACACGCTCGCGCTCGCGCCCGGTGTCGTCGTCGCCTACGAGCGCAATGAGATGACCAACGCGCGGCTCGCGGACGCGGGCATCGAGGTATTGCAGATTCCGGGGTCGGAACTGGGTTCCGGTCGCGGCGGTCCACGCTGCCTGTCCTGTCCGCTGTCGCGTGAGGAGGTGTGAGAAGACCATGCTGGACATCCCGGTCGACCACCACTCGACGGTGCCGCCCTACGAACAGCTGCGGCAGGGCGTCATCGCCCGGGTGCGATCCGGTGAGCTGGCCGCCGGGACCAAGATCCCCACCGTGCGCGCGCTGGCCGCCCAGTTGCGGCTGGCCCCGAACACGGTGGCGCGGGCCTACCGCGAGTTGGAACAGGACGGTGTGCTCGAAACCCGGGGCAGGCTGGGCTCGTTCATCGCCTCCTCGGGCGACCCGACCAGCGATACCGCGGGCCGCGCCGCCACCGAGTACGTGAGCGTGATCCGCCGCCTCGGCCTGGACGACGAGGCGGCGGTGCGCTATCTGCGGGCCGCGCTGGGGGAATCCGACCCCGGTTGACCGGGCGCTACCGCCAGCTCGGCAGCCACAGGTGGTCGTGCCAGTTGCCGATCGTGATCGGATAGGCCGTGAGAATCGGCCACAGCCAGATGAAGTTCGCGATCACCAACGCCAGATACAGGCAGACGATGAGCAGGCCCAACCCCTGCCGCTCACTGGTCGGCGTGAACCGCTGCCACTCCAGCGCGCCCGATAGCCGTCGCCCGCTCGGCGCGGCGTGCCCGAGAATGTCGCCGAGCACCAGGGCCACGGCCATGGCCAGGAACGGGGCCAGCGGCACCGCGTAGAAGAAGTACATCTGCCGGTCCAGCGACAGGAACCAGGGCAGCAGGCCCGCGCCGTAGCCCACCAGCACCGCCGCGTACCGCCAGTCGCGCCGCACCAGCGTCCGCCACAGTGCCCAGCCCAGCACGGGCAGTGCCACCCACCACAGGGCGGGCGTGCCGATCAGCATGATGGCCTTCACGCACTGTGAGCTGCCGCAGCCGGTGACGCCGGAGTCGGCGTAGTAGTAGAGCATCGGGCGCAGGCCCATCGGCCAGGTCCACGGTTTCGATTCCCACGGATGGTGATTGCCCGCCGAATTGGTGAGTCCCTCGTGGAAGCGCAGCACCTCCGCCGAATAGAACCAGAGCGAGCGCAGCGCGTCGGGCACCCAGGCGAACAGGCCGTCGCTGCCGAGTTTGGGACTGCCGACCACCCAGCGGTCGTAGGTGGTCTCGCCGCCGAACCAGGCCCACCAGGTGGCGAGGTAGACCAGCACCGGGACGACCACCAGGGCGTAGGCGGTGGGGACGAGATCGCGCACCGCGGTGCCCTGCCAGGGCAGGCGCACCCGGTAACCGCGCCGGGCGGCGAGGTCGAAGGCCAGGCTGAGCAGGGTGAAGGCCGCCACGAAGTACAGTCCCGACCATTTGGTTCCACAGGCCAGGCCGAGCAGCACGCCCGCGCCGAAACGCCACCAGCGCACCCCGAAGCGGGGACCGTACGGGCTGTCCCCGATCCGGCCCTCCCGGTGCACCCTGGCCATGCGGGCGCGCATCTCGTCGCGATCCACGATCAGACAGCCGAACGCGGCGACCACGAACAGCGCCTGGAAGATGTCCAGCATGCCGATGCGCGAGGACACGAAGGTGACCCCGTCGGCGATCAGCAGAATGCCCGCGAACGCGCCCACCAGCGTGGAACGCGTCATCCGCCGCACGATGCGGATCACCAGCAGCACCAGCACGGTGCCGCAGACGGCGGCCGTGAACCGCCACCCCCAGCCGTTGTAACCGAAGATGGCCTCGCCGATGGCGATCATCTGCTTGCCGACCGGCGGATGCACGACGAGCCCGTATCCGGGATTGTCCTCGACCCCGCCGCCGGTCAGCACCTGCCAGCCCTGCGGCGCGTAATGCTTCTCGTCGAACACCGGTGTCTTGCCGTCGGTCGGATACCCCAGCATGAGGAACCGGGTGAACCCCGCGATGGCGGTGAGCACGAGCGTGACCACCCACCCGCGTACCCGATCGGTGGGCCCGATCTCCAGCGACGGTGTGAGCGGTGCCGGGCTGGACGTCGCCACCCCATTGTCCGGGGCGGACGGTCGAGTATCGGTCACCTGGGTCACGACCCGATGGTATGCGGTGCGCCGGTGGCGGGGCGCGGCCGGTGAGTTCGGGCGCGAGCCTCCGGCCTGAGCATGCAGCGCGCTCGTGTGTGGACGCCGGGATCGCGTGGGCAGCCGTCGCTGGCTCGTGCGCGGCGGGTACCCGAGCTTGTGGCTGCCTGTATGTCCGGTGCGTTCGAAGGCTCGGGGCGGGGAGCGAGCGGGGCACCCATGCAGGGATGCCGGGGAGCCGACTGGCCGAGGTGCGGGGACCGGTGTGCGGGAAGACCGTGGCGAAACGAACGCTGGGCGCGACCAGGGTGCCCGGATACCGCGCGACCGAGGTCTGGGAAAGCGGGGACCGGGGTGCGGCAGCGCCGGGGCACCGAGGATCGGGGTGCCGTAGGAGCGGCGGGTGCATGCCGGTAATCGAGGATGTCGCGCACCGGTGGCGAGAGTGCGCCGGTCGCGACCCGGCACGATGCGGGTGTGTCGGCTTCGGCGGCGTCCGTATGCTGGGCGCGGCGGACGGGCGCATTCGGCCGTGTCGCTGTCGGAGCCGCCGCGGTCTGTCGTTCGGGCCGCGTGGCTCCTGCGTCGTACCCGGCGAGCGAGCGTCGCGGGTGGTTGTACGCGGCTTTCGAGACGATGACGAGGAGCGGTGAGCGATATGGGTGAGGCGTCGGGGCGGCTGGTGCTGGCCGCTACGCCGATGGGGGATGTCGGTGACGCCTCGCAGCGGTTGCGGGATGCGCTGGGCGCGGCCGATATCGTCGCGGCGGAGGACACCCGGCGCACGCGGTCGCTGGCCAGGGCGCTCGGAATCGAGATCGCGGGGCGGGTGGTGAGTTTCTACGATCACGTCGAGACCGCCCGGATTCCCATGCTGCTGGCGGAGATCGAGTCCGGTCGCACGGTGCTGCTGGTCACCGACGCGGGTATGCCGTCGGTCAGCGACCCCGGCTACCGCATGGTCGCCGCCTGCGTCGAGCGCGAGCTTCCGATCACCTGCCTGCCCGGCCCGTCGGCCGTGACCACCGCCCTGGCCCTGTCCGGCCTGCCGGTCGAGCGGTTCTGCTTCGACGGTTTCCCGCCGCGCAAATCCGGCCAGCGCAAGGAATGGCTGCGCACACTGGCCGCCGAACCCCGCGCCTGCGTGTTCTTCGAAGCCCCGCACCGCCTGGCCGACTGTCTGGCCGACGCGGTGGAAATCCTTGGGCCCCAACGCCGCGCGGCCGTCTGCCGCGAACTCACCAAAACCTACGAGGAGGTCGTCCGCGGCACCCTGGCCGAACTGGCCGCCTGGGCCGTCGACGGCGCGCGCGGCGAGATCACCGTCGTTCTGGAAGGCGCACAACCGGTTTCGGCCGCCCCCGAAGACCTGGTCGAGCGCGTGGAGGGCCTGGCAGCCAAGGGACTGCGACTCAAGGACGCCTGCGCCGAGGTAGCCGCCACCACGGGCGCGTCCCGCAAGGAACTCTACGACGCCGTACTGGCCGCCCGTTCGGCCGAATAGGTCTGTTGAACCGGCTCTGCCGGGGCGGTGGCGGTGGTCGATTCCGGCGGCTTCGGCGGGCGGCGGCCGGGCATCCACCAGTTGGCCTCGCCCATGAGTTTCACCAGGGCGGGGACCAGGAGCATGCGGACCAGGGTGGCGTCGATGATCAGCGCGATGACCATGCCGAGGCCGAGGAAGCGCATGGGGGTCAGGGGGGAGATGGTGAACGCGCCCGTGATGAGGACGAGCAGGGTCGCGGCGGCGGTGATCACCCGCGCGGTCTGCACGGTGCCGGTGCGGACCGCCGCGGTGGTGTCGGCTCCGGCGTCGTGGGCCTCCTTCATGCGGGACAGCAGGAACACCTCGTAGTCGGTGGACAGGCCGAAGACCACGGCGATGATGAGCACCATCATCCCGCCGGAGAGCGGGCCGGGGCTGACGCCGAGCACATCCGCCAGATGGCCCTGGTCGAAGATCCAGGTCAGGATGCCGAAGGTGGCGGCGAGGCTGAGGAAGGCCATGAGGACGGCCTTGAGCGGGAGCACCACGGAGCGGAAGGCCAGCAGCAGCACCAGCAGGGTGGCGGCGACCATGACCACGAGCATCAGCGGCATGGCGTCGAGGACGCCGGTGACGCTGTCCACGGTGGCGGCGCTCGCACCGCCCACCCGCAGCTCCACACCGTCGAGGCGCAGCGCCCGAATGTCTTTCACGATCTCCTGGGCGTCCGGTGAGCGATCGGGCGCGGCCAGGGCCGCGTGCAGGACGGCGGCACCGTCTCGTGTGCCCAGGGAAAGCACCTGGCGCACACCGGGTACCGCCCCGATCTCGCGCAGCCCCGCGGAGATGTCGGAGCCGGCGGGTGCGGTTCCGTCGGCGCGGGTGAGCAGTACGGTGGCGCCGCTGTTGGCGGCGGCGAAGTCGGCGCTCAATTCCTCGACGGCGATCCGCTTCTCATTGCCGGGCGGCAGCGCGGTGTGGTCGACATCGCCCAACCGCACCCCGGTCAGCGGCGCGGCGAGCACCAGCAGCAGTCCGCCCACGGCGATGGCGACCGTACCGGGCCGCCGCATGACCGCGGTGACCACGCGGCCCCAGAACCGTTGTGCCCGTTCCTCGGCGCGCTCGTAGGCGTCCGCCCGCCAGCTCCACCGGCGAATCCGCGGTCCGAGCAGCATGAGCGCGGCGGGCAGCGCGCTGACCGACAGCAGCGCGGCCAGCGCCACCGCCGCGATCGCCCCGAACCCCAGCGAGCGCAGCACCGCCTGCGGGAAGACGAAGGTGCCCGCGAAGGCGCACATGAGCAGCAGCGCCGAGAAGGTCACGGTCCGTCCGGCGGTGAGCAGCGCCCGCGTCACCGCCTCGTCCACGGCGCGGCCCTGCCCGAGTTCCTCCCGGAATCGTCCGACCACGAAAAGCCCGTAGTCGATGGCCAATCCGAGCCCCAGCAGCGACACCACGTTCATGGCGAACACGCTGACCTCGGTGACGTGGGCGATGAGCCCCACCGCGCCCAGCGCCCCGATCACGGCCAGCGTGCCCACCGCCACCGGCAGCAGCGCCGCCACGATGCCGCCGAACACCAGCACCAGCACCACGGCCGTGAGCGGAATCGAAATCGCCTCCGCGACGATGAGATCGCGCCGCGACTGCTGGCTGATCTCATCGGCCAGGGCGCTGTATCCGGTCAGCTGGGTGCGGATGCCCGGCACCTCGAGTTCGGCCGCGATCTCCGGGTACACCGCGATCCGCCGATTGTCGTCCCCGGCGGCGAATACCACGGCCAGGGCGCGCTGCCCGTCGGGTGAGCGCAGATACTGCTGTCGCGCACTGTTCCAGTAGGTTTCGACCGGGCGGTCGAGCAGTGCCGGGTCGATCCGCTGGACCGCCTGCTGAATCCGGGGACCGATGTCGTCGAGGGTCTGACCCTCGGGTGCGGTGTAGATGGCGATGATGTCCGGGTTCTGCGGGCCGAACCGCTCCGTCACCCAGCTGTCCACCGCGGTGGACTCACTGCCGGGGTCCTGGAATCCGGCCGCGCTGACCTTCTCGGCCAGCCCGGCGGCGAAGATTCCGGACAGCAGTGCGAACAGCACGGCGGCGGCCAGCACCAGTCGCGGCCGGGCCACCACCATCCGCGCCCACCGCGTCATGAGGCCGCCGAATCCGTCTGCGCGAATTCGCTTTCCAGCGTGTGAACGATCTTGTCCAACAGCGCCTCGAGGCGCTCCGGAATGCCCCGCCCGCTGCGCGCCGACACCGAGAGTTCGGTGCGCCCGTCGCCCTCGGTCATACCGAACAGCAGCGGCATGGCCACACTGTGCTGCGGCAGCACCCGCACGGCGGTCGGACGGAAGCCGGGCACCGCGAGTTCGTCGAAGTCGTAGCGTCCCATATGGGAGACGGTGGCCGAGGCGAGGTTGTAGCCCCACCGGGAGCCGACGAAGTTCAGCGTCCGCAGCAGCGAACGCCCCACGGCAGGAGGCAGTTTAGTGAGCCCGCTGTTGTCCATCTGATTGAGCTCGCGGCCCTCGCGCAGCCCGGCCTTCTTCATCTCGTTGAGCTGAGCCACCGTGGCGACGCCGCGCACATCGAGGAACAGCGGCAGCGCGAGATTGGCGGTGGAGCGCAGCTCCGGATCATGGCGGCGCAGATCGACCGGAATCATGATGCGCGAGCGCGGTCCACCCCACTCGGTGAGGATGGCGGCGACCCGCTCCAGCGCGCGCGGTCCGGTGGCGTTGATGGTGCGGCAGCGCAGCAGATGACGATGCTCACCCGGCTCCTGCCGTCCGTGACCGACCGCCGAACGGAAGCTCGGGTTCATGAGCGTCGGCCGCCCCGGCGCGCCGACCTTGCGCACCAGTTCGGCGTCGGCGATGGGATCGGCCGCGCCCACCGGCTCCTGCCCGCGCAGCACCCGCAGCACATCGGTGACGAACATGATCATGCCCATGCCGTCCATCACCCCGTGGAACACCCGGAAGACGACGGTGGTCGGCGCGGCCGTCAGCAGCAGCACCTCCACCGTCGATTCCGGTGTGGGGCCGATCGGGCTGGTGAGCACCGGATCCGCCTCCAGCTCCGGGAACCGCAGCGCGTGGTCGACCACCCGCACCGCGGGCGCGATGCCGCTGTCCACCCAGTACTTTCCGTCTCGTATCAGCCGCGCGCCCGGATTGGCCTGCGCCGCCGTGGCCACCGCGCGCCGCAGCTCGTCGGCGTCGAGGGTGCCGGTGCCCTCGATCGCCAGCTGCATGAGGAACGGCGGAGCCAGATCCCGCATCGGGAAGTAGATGAGCTCGGTGGGGGAGATGGGTCGGCGGAAACCGGTGTCGTTGCTCATGGCCTGCTCTCAATCACCGAATGTTCTTGGTCAATTCCTCGACGCCGCCCTGGGTTTCGAGCCAGGCCAGCAGTTCGCGCAGCCCCTGCGCCCGGTCCACGACCGGCACGTACCCGAAATCGCGGGCCGCCGCCGAGGTGTCGTAGGTGGCGGTGCGGGTCATCAGCGCCACCACGTAGCGCGACAGCGGCGGCGACCAGCGGGTGGCGACGGCCGGTACCCGCCAGATGGTTTCGATGACCGACACCACGGCGTCGAGCACCCGCCGGTTCGGCTGCCGGCTCGGCCGCTCGTAGCCGAGGTCGGTGGCGACCTCGCCGAGGAAGCCCCACACGTCGGTCTGCTCGGCATCGGCGACGAAATACGCCTTCCCGCCGACCCGGTCGGACGCGGCGGCCTTGACGCTGGCCTCCACGATGTTCTCGACGTGACACAGCGAGGCGAAAACCTGTTTGCCGTAGGACAGATCCGGCAGCGAACCCTCGGCCGCCTTGCCCAGCAGCCGCACGATCGGCCCGCTGCGGTCGCCCGCGCCCCAGATGGCGCGCGGGCGCAGCGCGCAGGTGGTGAAGGTTTCCGAATTCGCCGACAGCACGGCGCGTTCGGCGGCGGCCTTGGTCTCGGAGTAGAGGTTCAGGTAGCGGCTCGGGTAGGGCACCGATTCGTCGATCGAGACTTGATCGCCGCCGTCGCGGTCCATGAGCGCACTGGGACTGGAGATGAAGACGAAGCGGGAAGCCCCGTTGCGCCGCGCGGCGGCCAGCAGTTGCACGGTGGCGCTGACGTTCTCGGCCCAGAACTGCTGCCGGGTGCCACGCTCGTCGACCCGCGCCGCGCTGTGGAATACCACGTCGACGCCCTTGGTGGCCTCGTCGAGCGATCCGGCGTCGGTGAGATCGCCGGTGACGATCTCGATGCGGTCGATGACGTCGGCGAGGTCACGCAGGTTGCTGGTGGGCCGCGCCAGAATCGCCACGTCGTAGTCGCCGTCGCGGACCAGGCGCCGCACGATGGCGCCGCCGAGGAATCCGGACGCGCCCGTCACGAGTGCTTTCACGCCGCCACCTCCTGTGTCTTCCACCAGGTGAGCCCGAAGATCTGGGTCAGCACGGCGGTTTCGACCGGTGACGTGCCGCTGCCCTCGGCGGCGCGCAGCGCGGCCGGGATCTGGGCCGCGTGCACCACGACGCTGAGGAAGGCGTCGATCCAGAAGACGGCGCGCAGCAGCCGATTGGCCGGGGCGCGACCGGTCAGCGCGGCGATCAGGCCGACCGCCAGGTACAGCCAGCCCAGGATCGGGACCGCGCGCAGTGCGAGAACCTTCATTACCTCTCCGTCCCTAGTTGCCGCTGCGCCCAGATCGCCAGCTGCTCGCGGCCGATCTTGGCATTGTGCCGAATATCCACCGGGAACTTCGGGTGGAACAGGAAGCGGGAAACCTTTGCGGTGACTTCGAATTCGGCGGCACGCTGGCGCAGGGCCACGGCGACGGCGTCGACGTCGGCACCCGGCTCGGCCTCCACGCACAGCACCGGTGTCTGCCCGCCGCGCGGTCCGACCCCGACCAGCGCCGTGCGGGCCACGCCCGGCACCGTATTGAAGACCTGTTCGACCTGCACGGTGAACATGGGTCCGTCGGCGGTGTGCACGCGCTGGCTCTTGCGGCCGCAGAACCAGATTCGGCCCTCGGCGTCGATCCAGGCCAGATCGCCGGTGCGGTGCCAGACGGTGTCGCCGTCGTGGATCTTGCCCGCCGTATTGGCCTCGGGCGGCCAGAAGTAGCGGGTGCTCACATTCGGCCCGGAGACCACGAGTTCGCCGATTCCATTGGTGGCGTACAGCTCCGAGGACAGCTCCTCCACCCGATCCCAGGTGGGTAGCGGGTCGTCGGTGATCGCGACCACCCGGGCGCGCACCCGGTCGCTGGGGTGGCCGATGCAGGTGCCCTCGCCGCGCTGCGCCCGCTCCACCAAACCGTCGAACAGCTCCCGCGATTCGATGGTGGACATGGGCAGCGCCTCGGTGGAGCCGTAACCCGCGTGGATCTCGGCGTCCGCGGCGAGCACCTTTCGCAGGCCCGCGATGCACCAGTTCGGCACCGGCGCACCACCGGAGTAGATGCTGTGCAGGCTGGGCACCGCCGCCCCGGTGTGCTCCAGGTGCCGCAGCAGCGGGATCAGCACGGCCGGGGAGGCGAACATGGTCTTCACGCCGAACCGGTTGACCGCATCCACCACGTGCGCCGGATCGGTGGACCCGACCTGGCTGGGAATCAGTGGCGGCAGCACACAGCGCGCGCCGAGCAGCAGGTCCAGGATGCCGACCAGCGGCAGGGTGATGAGCGAGGTGTCCGGGGGGACGTGGCCGCGCGCGGCGTGCACCTGCTCGACCATGGCCGAGAGATTTCCGTGCGTCATCTCGACGGCTTTGGCCGGTCCGGTGCTGCCGGTGGTGTAGGCGATGAGCAGCAGCTCGTCATCGGGAGCGGGTTCGCGCTGCCGCAGGGTTCCGGTCGGTCGGGTGCCCCAGCTGGCGAGGGTGGGGCCGCGCCAGAACCAGCGCCTGCCGACCGTTACCGTCACCCGCACGCCGCGGAAGTAGTTGCGGAACAGCACCCGGGCCGCGTGCGCGGGCGGGATGCCGATGAACGCCTCGGCATCGGCGGCGCGCAGGCAGCGCAGCATCTTGCGCAGGCCCATGCCCGGGTCGATGGCCACGGGTACCGCGCCGATCTTCAACAGCCCCAGCATGATCGCGTACAGCTCGGGGCTGGGTAGCACCAGCACGATGGTGCGGGTGCCGCGCCCGACACCGGCCGCGCTCAACCGTTCGGCGATGGCGTCGGACCAGGCGTCGAGTTCGCGATAGGTGAGGTACCGGTAGTCCGGCAGCCCGGACGGGTTCGTGCCACCCGGGAAGATCACGGCCTCGCGATCCGGCTGGTCGGCCACGACCGCCCGGAAGCGGTCGATGGCCTTCCAATAGGTGCCCGCCGTCACGCGGCGGCCCCGGCGAGGGCGGGCAGGCGGTAGAGCACCGCGGCGGCGGCCGGACCGGCGCCGGCGGCCACGAAGAGCACCTGACGGTACGCCGACAGCGAATCGTCTTGTGCGGCGGCGTCATAGGCCAGCGGCAGCGCGGCGGTGTGCGGATCGCCCTGGGACAGGTCTGGGGTCCGCACCGCCTCGGGGGCGATGCCCATTTCGGCGGCCAGCCGGGCCGGGAACGCCGCGCTCGGCGTGGAGGCGATCACCGCCGTATCGGCCGGATCGATGTCACCCGCCTCGTCGAGCGCGGCCCGCGCTGCCCGCAAGGCGACCGCGAGCAGCCGGTCCTCGGCGTCGGCGTCGCGCTCCACGGTCATCAGACCGCGGCCCACGGTGCCCATGGTGGCGACGTCGACATAGGACTCGACGGCGGGAGTGCCCGCACCCGAGACCGTGTGCACCCGGCCGAAACCTTCCGGCTCGTCGGTGAATTCCAGCAACAGTGCGGCACCCGCGGTGGCGTAGGGGAATTCGTCGTCGGCGGCCGACCGCGTCAGCGACGGGTGGGTGTCGCCGGAGACCACCAGCACGTGTTCGGCACTGCCGGTGGCCAGTACCGACTGGGCCACCTGCACCCCGTTGAGCACGCCGACCGCGCCGTTCATGAGGTCGAAGGAGAACGACCGGGGGTCCTCCTTGGCGTAGTCGAGCCCGATCCCGGCGGCCTTCTGAATGAGCGCCGAGACAGCGGGTTCGACGGTGTTGGAGTCGCGGAACACGCCGGTGTTGATCAGCACCCCCACCTGGTCGGGCCGCACACCGGCCCGCTCCAGGCTCTGCCGCGCCGCGCGGGCGCTGTGCTCGACGATGCTGAAAGTGTCGGTGTCCCGGCTGGTTCCGGTGGATTTGATGCGCACGCCCATAGCAGATTCAGACCTTCAGCGAAGAAATCGTGGTGGACAGGAATCCGGCGACCACGCCGGAGGCGGCCGGGACCATGAGCAGCTTGGCTCCGGCCGGAATGGCCTGCTGGCTCAGCTGGTCGTGCAGCACGATGAAATGTGAAGTGGTGGAGGTGTTTCCGTACTTGTGGATGACATTCAGATCCGGCGGCATCGGGACGCCGAACTCCCGTGCGGCGATGGCGTTGATGAACGGCACCGCGCCCGCGCCGAACTGGTGGTGGATCATGTAGTCGAACTTCTCGTCCGCGAAGGTGGTGCCCTGCTTGTCCAGGTAACCGCTCTGCGTATCGGTCCACAGCAGGAAGCGCGACTCGTTGTGCATCTTCCGGTTGTCGGTGTAGAGCGCCACACCCTGTGACTTGTCACTGGGCATGCCCAGGCACAGGTGCGAGTACTCCGAGGCCGTGGTCAGCTCGATGTAGTGGATCTTGTCGGCGTCGTCGACTGCCTCATCCAGTACGACGGCCGCCCCGGAATCGCCCACGGTGAGTGAGGCGAATTGCAGATCGTATTTCTCGGAGATTTCTTCGACGGCGGTTTCCGCAATGGGGGTGATGGCCTCGCCGCTGACCACGATTCCGCGCCGCACCGCACCCGAGCGAATCATTCGATCCAGAATGTAGGTGCCGGTGAGCATACCCGCGCAGGCATTCGACAGATCGAAGGTGATGACATCTTCACGCGCGCCGATGGCGCGGCCGATCGCACCTGCGAAGGAGGGCTCCATATACATCTTGGTGCCGTCCTTGGACCGCGTGATCGAGGTGGAGATGATCACGTCCAGATCCGAGGCCGCATACTGTGACCTGGACAGACAGTCCTCCACCGCATTCATGGCGAGAGTGAAGGAATCTTCGACGTTCCCGGGTTCGGTGGAGCGGAAACGCCGCTCCTGGACACCCGTGATCTTTTCGAGATCGAAGCCGGGTGCGGTTTTCAATTGCGATACGAGTTCTTCGGTGGTGACTCGTTTGGACGGCAGATATGCGCCGATCGCCTCGAATCGTGAATACGGCACGGGGACTCCTCGGAAGTAGGGAGCAATTCATTCGATAGCGGGGACGCATGGAAGGCTACCCGAGGGTAACTTCGTCTGCGACATCGTCGATCGAGGCCAACTGTCTGAGACATTTGGGTTTGTCACAATTTCTGTAACCGAAAGTCTCACGAACTGCATGAGATTCGGCTATCAGTGCTTCACCTCGGGTGAGCAGGTGATCTTGGTGTCGGCGCGGTCTCGGGGCCAACCGTCGGTTACCCGGGGAAATCTGTGCGAACGACCAGTCTTGATTATCGGACTGACGGTTTCGCTGTGAGAGACTTCACCGCCTCCGGACCCCCGAACGCAGAGCGGCCGGGCACGATTTCTCGTACCCGGCCAGCGGTGAGCAAACTGTCTGGGCGACAGCCCTTTTCGAGCGATTACGCCTTGGGCTCCACGAACTTCGGGAAGACCACCTCCGGCGCGGGCAGCGCGATGCCCGGCTGGATCGGCGTGGCGATATCGGCGAAGGTGCGGCCGGTCTGACCCAGCAGGTCCAGGATCTTGTTCGCCGAACCCGGAATCACCGGCTGCACCAGGATCGAGACGATGCGCAGCACCTCCATGGTCACGTAGAGGATGGTGCCCTCCCGTGCGGTGCCCTCCGGCGTACCGGCCTTGGCCAGCGTCCACGGGGCCTGCGCGGAGAAGTAGCGGTTGGTCTCGCCGAGCATCAGCCACAGCTGTTCCAGGCCGAGGTGGATCTGCTGCTGGTCGAATTCGGCGCGCACCTTCTCCAGCAGCCCGTTCGCCCGGTCCAGCAGTGCCCGGTCGTCCTCGGTGAACTCACCGGGCGTCGGCGCCACGGGACCGAAGTCGCGGGCGACCATCTTCAGGCAGCGCTGCGCCAGGTTGCCGTACTCGTTGGCCAGGTCGGTATTGATGCGCCCGACGATGGCCTCGTGGCTGTAGGAGCCGTCCTGTCCGTAGGAGATCTCACGCAGCAGGAAGAAGCGCACGGCGTCGAGGCCGTAGGTGTCGACGAGTTCCATCGGATCGACCACATTGCCGACCGACTTCGACATCTTCTCGCCCTTGTTGTACAGGAACCCGTGCACGAACACGCGTTTCGGCAACTCGATACCGGCCGACATCAGGAAGGCGGGCCAGTACACGCAGTGGAAGCGGGTGATGTCCTTGCCGATGATGTGCAGATCGGCGGGCCAGAACTTCTGGAACGCGGCGGAATCGGTATTCGGGAAGCCCGCGCCGGTGAGGTAGTTGGTGAGCGCGTCCACCCACACGTACATGACGTGCTCCGGATCGCCCGGCACCGGCACCCCCCAGTCGAAGGTGGTGCGGGAGATGGACAGATCCTTCAGCCCGGCCTTGACGTAGGAGACGATCTCGTTGCGCCGGGTGGCGGGCGCGATGAAGTCCGGCCGCGTCTCGTACAGCTCGAGCAGCCGGTCCTGGTAGTTGGACAGCCGGAAGAAGTAGTTCGACTCCTCGGTCCACTCCACCGGCGTCCTGGTCTCGGTGGAGACCCGGGTGCCGTCGTCGAGGACGGTGGTCTCCTCCTCGGTGTAGAACGCCTCGTCGCGCACCGAGTACCAGCCCGAATAGGTGTCGAGGTAGATGTCGCCATTGGCGGCCATCCGCTCCCAGATGGCGATGGAGGCGGCGTGGTGGTCCTCGTCGGTGGTGCGGATGAACCGGTCGAAGGAGACGTCGAGGGCCTTGTCCATCCGCTCGAACACGTCCGAGTTGCCCGCCGCGTACTCGCGCTCGGGCACGCCCGCGGCCTTGGCGGCCTGCTGCACCTTCTGGCCGTGCTCGTCGGTGCCGGTCATGAAGAACACGTCGAAACCGTCGAGCCGCTTGAAGCGAGCCAGGGCATCGGACGAGATGTACTCGTACGCGTGCCCGATGTGCGGCGCACCGTTCGGGTAGGCGATGGCCGTGGTGATGTAGAAGGCCGGTGCTGAGGCGCCAGGGGTGGCTGTGCGGTCGGATGCGCTCATGGTGTGTCCTACTGTAATCGGCGTGCCTGCTGTCGCTCCCCTCAATATCCCTGTAAGCGGTGGTGTCGATGAGTAAGAAGCGACCCGCGCCGGAACCGCCCGAACCGCTGTCCCCGCTCGTGGACGCGCACACCCATCTGGACGCCTGCGGCGCGAGCGACGCGGAATCGGTTGCCGCCATTGTGGATCGGGCCCAGGCGGTGGGCGTCGGACAGGTGGTGACGATCGCCGACGACCTGGAGGCCGCCCGTTTCGCGGTGCGCGCCGCGCACTGGGATCAGCGGGTCCACGCGGCCGTCGCACTGCATCCGACCCGGGCCAACGCCCTCGACGACGCGGCCAAGGCCGAGTTGGAGAAGTTGGCCGCCGATCCGCGCGTGGTGGCCGTCGGCGAGACCGGACTCGACTACTACTGGCCGGGCAAGCTGGAGGGCTGCGCCGATATCGAGGAGCAGGTCGAGGGCTTCCGCTGGCATATCGACCTGGCCAAACGGCTGGGCAAACCGCTCATGATCCACAACCGGGAAGCCGACCATGATCTGCTCGCCGTCCTGCTGGACGAGGGCGCGCCGGACACGGTGATCTTCCATTGCTTCTCCTCCGACGCGAACATGGCCATCGCGTGCGTGGAGGAGGGCTACTACCTGAGTTTCTCCGGAACGGTGAGTTTCAAGAATGCCCACGAATTGCGGGAGGCCGCGAAACTGGTGCCGGAGGATCGGATTCTGGTCGAAACGGACGCGCCCTTCCTGACTCCGCATCCCTTCCGTGGCGCGCCGAACGAGCCGTACTGCCTGCCGTACACGGTGCGGGCGCTGGCCGAACTCCGCGAACAGGATCCGGTGCGGCTGGCCAAGATCACCACGGCGAATGCGCGGCTGGTCTACGGAATCTGAACTCGCACGATTTCTGCGAGAAAGTCACGGGTTGCGAACTTTCCACCCGTGAGTCGCGCGGTGTGGCTTCGCTCACTATGATCTAGCCGAATCGTGACCAACCAGCGCTTCGATATCGGGTCGTTATTCTGAAACGCCCCGGTACGCGTGGAGTGGTTGTCAATTCATGACCCCCTCGTTATCGTACTGTGACCATGCCGGGATTTCCGATGAACGCTCTGACGAAGATCAACTCGTCGCGCTCGCCGTTGCTGTACGGCGCCATCGCGGCGATGCTCGTCACGCTCGTCGTCGGCGCCGGGCTGGCCATCGTGAACCACAAGACGGTGACCGTCGTGGTCGACGGGCAGAAATACCTCCAGAGCACCATGTACCGCGATGTGCGCGGGGTGCTGAAGGCGGCCGGATTCTCGGTCGACGACAAGGACGATGTCAGCCCGGCCGCGAACGCCACCGTCGCCGACGGTGCCACCATCACCCTCAACCGCGCCCGCGAGGTCGCGCTGACCGTCGACGGTCAGCAGCAGAAGGTGTGGACCACCGCGCTCACCGTCGCCGAGGCGCTGGTGAAGCTGAGCCTGCCCAGCGATGTGTTCACCTCCCCGGCCCGGCCCACGCCGCTGCCGCTCGAGGGTGGGCAGCTACTGGTGACCAGCCCGCGCACGCTGGAACTCTCCGACAACGGCCGCCCGCCGACCCTGGTGCGGCTGGCCGCGCCGACCGTCGGCGAGCTGCTGAAGGTGCAGGGCCGCCCGCTGGTGAATCAGGACACCGTGGAGCCCGCCGCCGACACTCCGCTCACCGACGGCATGAAGATCGTCGTCACCCGTCGCGTGATCGAGAACCGCACCGAGCGAATCCCTTTGGATCCGCCGGAGAACATCATCGAGGATCCGGAGCTGAACATGAGCCGGACCGTGGTGGAGAATCCGGGTAAGCCGGGCGTGCACGACGCGACCTTCGCCGTCTCCATCGTGAACGGTCAGGAGGCGGGCCGGGAACTCATCGACTCGACCGTCATCGTCCCCGCCGAGCCGAAGACCATCCGCAAGGGCGCCAAGCCGGGCACCGAGGTGCCGCCGGTCAAGGACGGCGCCATCTGGGACGCGTTGGCCCAGTGCGAATCCGGCGGCAACTGGGCCATCAATACCGGCAACGGCTACTACGGCGGCATCCAGTTCGACGCGAACACCTGGGCCCGGCAGGGCGGACTGCGCTACGCGCCCCGTGCCGACCTGGCCACCCGCGAGGAGCAGATCGCCATCGCCGAGGTGACCCGGCAGCGGCAGGGCTGGGGAGCCTGGCCCGCCTGCACCAGCCGCCTGGGTCTGAGCTGAGCTGGGCCACCCGCGTCGGCAATTCCCATCGCCCGCGCGGGCATCTGCCCGCATGACCGAAGCGGCCTGTCGCGTATACGACCTGCTCGGGCTGCCGCATCGCCCGTGTGCCGTTCGGGTTGTCGCATCGTCTGTATGGCCCGCTCGGGTCGCCGACCGTCACATGAGCGCGCCGCCGTCCACGCGGAGTTCGGTGCCCGTCATATAGCGGCCGTCCTCGGAGGCCACCATGGCCACCACGCCCGCGATGTCCTCGGGCTTGCCCAGCGCACCGCCCTCCAGCCAGCCGGGCAGTCGGGCCATCAGCGTCCAGTCCGCGTCGGCGGGAATGTCGAGGTTCGAGGTGATGGCGGTGCTGATGCCGCCGGGCACGATATTCACCGCGCGCAGCCCCTTTTTCGAGTACTCGAGCGCGATGGAGTGGGTGAGCGCGTTCACCCCGGCCTTGGACGCGGCGTACGCGGCCATGTACGGGGCCGCGCCGAATGCGCTGGTGGAGGAGAAGTTCACCACCACCCCGTGCTGTGATTCCAGCAGGTGCGGCAGGGCCGCCTGGATCATGAGGAAGGTGCCGGTGAGGTTCACGGTGAGTACCTGGTTCCAGGTCTCCAGGGGCAGTTCGTGGGTGTGCCCGCCGCGCATGATGCCCGCCGCGTTCACGAGTACGTCCAGGCCGCCGAGGAATTCGGCCGCCTCGGCCACGGCGGTGCGGGTGGACTCCTGATCGGCCACGTTCACCGTCCGGGTGCGCAGCCGATCGCGCTGGTCGGCGGGGGCGGCCTCGGCGGTGGAGGTCAGTCCGGTCTCGTTGATGTCGGCGGCGACCAGTTGCGCGCCCTCGGCCAGTAGTCGCAGGGCGATGCCCTGTCCGATGCCGGAGCCCGCTCCGGTGACGAGTACGCGACGGCCGTCGTATCTGCGATCCATCGCCCGAAATTAGAACAAGTTACAGGCGTGGTCAACGACGGATTGCCAGAGAATTTTCAGACTGGACTGTCGTTCAGTTCATTAGGCTGCATGGCGGTTCGAAAGTCGTTCCCGGGTCGGGACCTGATGGAGGATTGCATGCGAGTGTTCGGCGGGTGGACGCGTGTCCTGGCCGCGATCACGATGTCGGCGGGTGCGCTGCTGAGTGTTCCGGGAGCCCCGGCACAGGCGGCCGCGGCGGGCACCCCGATCGCGGCGGCGGCGCAGCCACCCGGATGGCGGGGGATGGCCAACGGGTACTCCGTCGACTACTGGACCACGCGCTCCAATGGCGAACCGGTGCAAGCCAGTGGGGCGCTGATCGTTCCGGAGGGCGTGCCACCCGCGGGCGGTTGGCCGATCATGGCCTACGACCACGGCACCTCCGGACTCGGACCCGGCTGCGGTGGGCAGAGCGCCGGGAGCCGATTCAGCCGGCCCAAGGAGGACGCGGTCCTCCAGTACTTCGTGAACAAGGGTTTCGCCGTGGTCGCGCCCGACTTCCTCGGCCTCGGCCGCTTCGACACCGGACCGCACCCGTACCTGGAACTGCGCACCGAGGCGACCGCCACCATCGATCTGGTGCGGGCGGCGCGCGAGATTCGCTCGGATCTGTCGCGGTCGTGGGCGGTCACCGGCTTCTCACAGGGCGGCCACGCGGCGCTGGGCACCGCGCACCTGCAATCGGCGCTGCTGCCGGACCTGGACTTCCGCGGCACCATCGCGGTCGATCCAGCCTCGGATATCGAGAAGGTCGCCCCGTTCGTCGGACCGTACGTGCCCGCGGTGCCGGGCCAGCTCGGCACCGCGGTCAACGGTTTCGTGGTGAGCATGTTCGCCGGACTGCGCGACACGCGTCCCGAACTCGATCTGAACAGCTACCTCACCCCGCGCGGCCGCCAGGTCCTCGATGACGCGAGCGGGCTCTGCTTCGACGGCATCATGAAGGTCGTGGACGGCATCTCGGTGGGTGAGATGCTGGCCCGACCGCTCGCCGACGAGCGCTTCCGCGCCGCCGTCACCGACTACATGGCGGTGCCGACCAGCGGCTACGACGCCCCGATCCTGTTGCTGCTCAACGCCACCGACAAGGTCGTCCCCTCCCCGCTGCACGCCGCCCTGGCCGCGCAGTTCACCGCCAACGGTGTCGACTACTCGACGGTCGTCGGCATGGGGGAGCACACCGAACTCAACCCGCAGATGTGGGCGGCCATCGAAGGCTTCGTGGCCCGCGTGCTGTCGACGCCGACGCTGCCGTAGGTCACCCGAGCTCGCGGTCCGGTCACCGCGCGGGCAGGTGCGGGCTCGGCGCGGCCGGGTTGATACGTTTGCTGGCGTGTCCGAGTCCGATATCGCCCGTGGTCGAGCCGCTCTGCTGGGTCCCGCCGAAGTGCGGGAGCTGGCCGAACGGCTCGGGGTGCGGCCGACCAAACAGCTCGGTCAGAACTTCGTGCACGATGCCAACACCATGCGGCGCATCGTGACCACGGCGGGGGTCGGTCCCGAGGATGTGGTGCTCGAGGTCGGGCCCGGACTCGGATCGCTGACCCTGGCCCTGCTCGATGTGGTCGATCGGGTGATCGCGGTGGAGATCGATCCGGTGCTCGCCCGCGCCCTGCCCGATACGGTGGCGGCGCGGGCGCCCGAGCTGTCCGACCGACTGACCGTGGTGCTCTCCGACGCCATGAAGGTCACCGCCGCCGACCTGCCCGCCGCCCCCACGGCGCTGGTGGCGAATCTGCCCTACAACGTCGCGGTCCCGGTGCTGTTGACGCTGATGGCCGAATTCCCCAGTATCCGAACCGCACTCGTCATGGTGCAGTTGGAGGTGGCCGAGCGTCTGGCCGCCGAACCCGGTGGTCGTGTCTACGGCGTCCCCAGCGTCAAGGCGGGCTTCTTCGGTCCGGTTCGCCGTGCCGGAACCGTCGGCCGCCAGATCTTCTGGCCGGTCCCGCAGGTCGAATCCGGTCTGGTCCGCATCGACCGCTTCACCGTCTCCCCCTGGCCGCAGGACGCCGAGTTCCGGCAGCGGGTCTACGCGGTCGTGGACGCGGCCTTCGCGCAGCGCCGCAAGACGCTGCGCGCCGCCCTGGCGGGCTGGGCGGGTTCCCCGGCCGAAGCCGAAAGACGCCTCGTCGCAGCGGGAATCGCGCCCACCGCACGCGGCGAAACGCTCGACACCGCCGCTTTCGTCCGCCTCGCCGAACAAGGCTGAGGCGCAATCATACGGGGCCGATCCGCCAATGCCTCGCGGCTGAGCCGTGACGCCCCCGAGGTTGGGTCGTGACGCATCGGGCCGCTGGGTCGTGACGCCTCGAGGCCGAGGCCGAACGCACGAACTCGGGGGCGGACCGCGCGGAGGTGGGCAGGACGCGCGGCGCTGAGAGGCAGTGCGGTCGGGCTGTGGCCGCCACGCAGCGCGCCGGGCTGGATGCCGCCGCGCTGGGGTGAGGCCGCCGCGCCGGGCTCGAGGCCGTCGCGCCGGGCGGGGCCGAGATCAGGGTCGAGTCAGCGGCGGCCGCACCGGTTTCAGGCCGAGACGGCCAGCCCCGCGACAATGGCCGCCGCGTCGGCGCCGTCGTGGTCGGCGCGGGTGGTGACGGTCAGCTGCACCAGATACCGGTCCTCGACGATGACGTAGCGGTTGTAGGCCCACAGGGTCATCGGCGCGACCACATAGGTGCCGGTGATCGCCGAGGACGGGAAGCCGTTGAACTCGCCGGTGTGGGTATCGAGCTCCTGCCACTCCGGCAGTCGCCGCGCATCGGTGAACCCGCACTCCAGCAGTTTGGACGAGTCCATCGGTTCGGAGAACTTCGCGACCAGCACCACGGCGTTGTCGGCCCAGCCGCCCTCCGGCGCGGTCGCCCACACCCCGTACGCGCCGGGGAACTGCGCCGGGTTCATCTGCTGCCACCCCTCCGGCACCGGAATCGAGATCTGCGGGGCGCCAGGGGCTTCGGGCGCGACGGACTCCACTTGCACACCCGCCGCGGCGAGGTATTCGGCAATGCTGGGCAGCCCATCGGGGCCGGTGGGGGTGCTCACGAGAGGTCCTCTCGGATCGACTACGGATGGCCGCAGGGGAGTCTGCCATGGACCGGCGCGCGACGATCGACGACCGGGTCGATCGGTGCCTCCGCTGGGGCGGGTACCGATCGACCCGGTCGATTCTCGTATCGCCGTGCCGCCTAGGCGAAGCGGCGCAGGCGCAGGCTGTTGCTGACCACGAAGACACTGGACAGCGCCATGGCGGCACCCGCGAGCATGGGGTTGAGCATGCCCGCGGCGGCCAGCGGGATGGCCGCGACGTTGTAGCCGAAGGCCCAGAACAGATTGCCCTTGATGGTGCCCAGGGTGGCCCGGGACAGCCGGATGGCCGCCGCCACGGTGCGCAGATCGCCGCGCACCAGCGTGATGTCGCTGGCCTCGATCGCCACATCGGTGCCGGTGCCCATGGCCAGACCGAGATCGGCCTGGGCGAGCGCGGCGGCGTCGTTGACGCCGTCGCCGACCATGGCGACGACCTTGCCCTCGTCCTGGAGTCGCTTGATCACGTCGAGCTTGTCGCTGGGCAGCACCTCGGCGATCACCTCGGTGATGCCGACTCGATCCGCCACCGTGCGTGCAGCGGCGGCATTGTCGCCGGTCAGCAACACCGGGGTGAGGCCGAGCGCCTTCAGATCCGCAATCGCCTCGGCGCTGGTGGATTTGATCGCGTCGGCGATCACCAGCACGCCGCGGGCGGTGCCGTCCCAGGCCACCACGACGGCGGTGTGCCCGGCGTCCTCGGCCTGGGACTTGGCCTGCGCCAACGACTCCGGCAGGGTGATCGACCAATCCTCGAGCAGCGCGGTGCGCCCGATCACCACCGCACGTTCACCGACGAGACCCTGCACACCCTTGCCGCCGTGGGAGACGAACTGCTCCACCGGCTCCAAGGTCAGGCCCGCGGCCGCCGCACCGTCCACCACGGCCGTAGCGACCGGGTGCTCGGAACCGTGCTCCACCGCCGCGGCCACCGCGAGCAGTTCGTCCGCGTCCTGCCCGGCGGCCGGGATCACCTGCGCCAGCGTCATCTTGCCGGTGGTCACGGTGCCGGTCTTGTCCAGCACCACGGTGTCGATACGCCGAGTGGACTCCAGCACCTGCGGGCCCTTGATCAGGATGCCCAGCTGCGCGCCGCGCCCGGTGCCGACCAGCAGCGCCGTCGGAGTGGCCAGGCCCAGGGCGCACGGGCAGGCGATGATCAGCACCGCCACGGCCGCGCCGAACGCGGCGGCGGTGGCCGTCCCGGTGCCGAGCCAGAAGCCCAGCGTCGCCACCGAAATGGCGATGACGATCGGCACGAAGACCCCGGCCACCCGGTCGGCGAGCCGCTGCACCTGCGCCTTGCCGTTCTGCGCGTCCTCCACCAGCTTGGCCATCTGCGCCAGCTGGGTGTCCGCGCCGACGCGGGTGGCGCGCACGGTCAGCATGCCGCCCGCGTTCACCGTCGCCCCGACCACCTCGTCGCCGGGCCCGACCTCGACCGGCACGGACTCACCGGTCAGCATGCTCATATCGAGGGCCGAACTGCCGCTCACCACCACGCCGTCGGTGGCGACCTTCTCTCCGGGACGGACGAGGAATTCCGCGCCGACCGTCAGATCGGCTACCGGGATGCGGGTTTCGACGCCGCCGCGCAGTACCGACACCTCCTTGGCGCCCATGTCGAGCAGGGCGCGCAGCGCCGATCCGGCCTTCTCCTTCGAGCGGGTCTCGAAGTACCGGCCCGCCAGAATGGCCACGATCAGCACGGCCGCGACCTCGAAGTACAGCGTCGAGGCCGAATCGGTGCGCGAAATGCTCAGGGTGAAGGGGTGTTTCATACCGGGCATGCCCGCGTCGCCGAAGAACAGCGCGTACACCGACCAGCTGAAGGCCGCGATGGTGCCCAGCGAGATCAGCGTGTCCATGGTGGCGGTGGCGTGCCGGGCGTTCACCCAGGCGGCGCGGTGGAACTGCGCGCCGCCCCACACCACGATGGGTGCGGTCAGCGTGAGCGAGAGCCACTGCCAGTTGTCGAACTGGAGCGCCGGGATCATGGACATCGCCACCACCGGCAGTGCGAGCGCCAGGCTCACCAGCAGCCGGTGGCGTAGCTCCGCGGTGGCGCTGGGGCGAGAATCATCCTCGGCCGCTTCGGTTCTCGCCGGTTCGGTGGTGTGCACGGCCGCGGTGTAACCGGCCTCGGTGACCTGCTCGATGAGGTCGTCGGCGGTCACCGACTGGGGGAAGCTGACCTTCGCCTTCTCGGTGGCGTAGTTCACCGACGCGGTGACGCCCTCGAGCTTGTTGAGCCGCTTCTCGATGCGGGAGGCGCACGAGGCGCAGGTCATACCGCCGATCTCGAGTTCGACGGACCGCTCGGTAGTGGGTGCGCTCATCAGTGACCTCCTTCGTGTGCTCCGTGCCCCACCGGATCGACCGGTGCGGGGGCGGTAGTAGCGGTAATGGTGAATTCGGCGGTGTGCACCGCGTTGCCGTGCGAGAAGTCCAGGTACAGACGGTAATCCCCGGCTGTCGGCGCTTCCGCGTGGAATGCCACCTCCGGTCCGGCCGGTGTCTTGCCGACCTCACCCTGCGGATGGACGTGCAGGTAGGCGAGGTCGCTGGCCCGCAACGCCACCAGATGCGCGTACGCGCCCAGATAGGGCCGCAGATCGGTGACCGGCTTGCCGTCCCGGGTGACGGTGAAGCTCAGCTGGCTTCCGGTGGTGGTCAGCTCACCGGTGAGGGTGACCCGGTACCCGTCCACCTCGGCGGTGCGCGACGGCGGCGGCAGGGGCTGGAGTGCGGCCTGCCCGGTGACGGTGACGGTCCGGCTCAGGGTGAGCCCACCCGGCCCGCCGGTCGGCGCGAAATCGGCGAACACCCGGTAGGTGCCCGGTTCCTTCCAGGTCCAGTCGATGGACCAGGTGCCGTCCGCGGCCAGTTCCGGATGCACGTGCCGGAACTGGCCCGCGTCGGTGCGGGCCACGATCAGGTGCAGGTCCTTTTCGTGCTGTTCGTCGTAGGCGGTGACGGTTCCGGACGGTCCGGTGATCCGGAAGCTCAGTACGCCGGGTTGATTCGCCGTGGTCGGAGCGCTGATCTCACCGAGGGTGTAGCCGGATTCGCTGTCGGCCAGGCCCAGGGAGCCGGCATCGGCCGCCTGGCTCTGCGCGGTGTCGTGCCCGGGGGCCGGGCTCGGGTCGCCCACCAGGGCGCCGATCCCGAGCGCGGCCCCGAACAGCACGACCAGTCCGCCGCCGAACGCGGCGAATCTCAGTCGATCGTTCATCTCAGCCCGCCACCTGGTAACCCGCCTCGTCGACGGCGGCCACGACGTCGGCGTCCGCGAGGGGAGTGTTCGACTCCACCTTCACCAGACCGCTCGCGAGGTCCACGTCGACAGTGGTGACGCCATCGATCTTGCCGATCTCCTTCTGGACCGAACCGACGCAGTGGCCGCAGGTCATCCCGGTGACGGTGTAGGTGCTGGTGGCCATGTCAGACTCCTTCTCGCGTTCATCATACGGTGTGGGGGTATCCCCAACACCGATGAACATACCCCCAAGGGGTACCCGACGCAAGGCTCGTCGGCGGAAATCTCAGCGCGCGATCTCCTCGGGCCAGGCGCGCATGGCCAGTTCCGCGGCTTTGTCCAGTTCGGCGGCGGTCGCGCCGTCCCGGGCGCTCTGGGACATGCCCTGCAAGACCGCCGCCGTGTACCGCGCGAGCGCGGCGGGATCGGTGTCCCCAGGCAGTATTCCGGCCGTGACATCGGCCCGGATGCGTTCCTCGAGCATGGCCACGTTGTGGTTGCGCTTATCCCGGAGCAGTGCGGCGATCTCGCTGTTGGTGGTGTTTGCCCCGGCGCTGATCACCATGCATCCGGCCGGGCGACCGGGTTCGGTGTAGGCCGCCGCGGCCTCGCGCAGCAGGCGTTCGGCGGCGCCGCGCGCCGTGGGCGCTTCGGCGAAGGCGCGCATGGCGAATCCGCCGTAGCGTTCGCCGAAGCAGTGCACCGCCTCGGTGAACAGCTGCTGCTTGTCGCCGAAGGCGGCGTACAGGCTGGGTGCGCCGATGCCGAGCTCCTCGGTGAGGTCGCGGGTGGAGGTGGCCTCGTACCCCTTGCGCCAGAACAGGCGAATCGCCTTGTCCAGTGCGGCGTCTCGATCGAAGGAGCGGGGACGTCCCCGCGTCGGTGCGGCCATGAACCTATTTTATAGCGCTCGCTATTCAATGTGTTATCTTCTTTCTGTAGCGACTGCTAGAGAAAGGCATGCACATGGGCGCACTGACAGGGAAGACCGCACTGGTGACCGGCGGCAGCCGCGGCATCGGCCGCGGTATCGCGGAACGACTCGGCCGCGACGGGGCACGGGTCGCGGTGCACTACAACCGCGACGTGGCCGCCGCGAAGGAGACCGTGGCCGCCATCGAGTCGGCGGGCGGTTCGGCCTTCGCCATTCAGGCCGCGCTCGGGGTGCCCGGAGACGCGCGCACCCTGTTCGACGCCTTCGACGCACAGGCGGACGGGCTCGACATCCTGGTCAACAACGCGGGCATCGACGGCATCCGGGAACCCATCGGGGGTACCGACGAGCAGTCCTTCGACCGCGTGTTCGCCGTCAACACCAAGGCCCCGTTCTTCATCACGCGAGCCGCCCTGGAACGCATGCGCGACGGCGGCCGCATCGTCAATATCTCCACCGGGCTCACGCACGGCGCGCACATGCCCGAGTTGATCGCCTACACCATGACCAAGGGTGCGCTGGACGCGTTCACCGCCATCCTCGCCAAGGAGGTCGGGCCGCGCGGCATCACCGTCAACGCGGTCGCGCCGGGCGTCGTCGACACCGATATGAACGCCGGTTGGCTGCGCAACGACGAGGCGCAGGCGACCGTGGCGGCCATGTCGCCGCTGCGCCGGGTCGGGCAGGCCGCGGATATCGCCGATGTGGTCGGCTTCCTGGCCTCGGCCGACTCCCGCTGGGTGACCGGCCAGTGGATCGACGCCACCGGTGGCGCGCTGCTGTAGTGCGAAGGCCCCGGATCGGCCGGTGGGTGGTACTTCCGCCGATCCGGTGACGGCGGCACGGTGCGTCGGCGCGATCTCCGGCGGGCTGTGCCGCCGTTCGTTATCGGCGCCCGGTGCGCACTAGGCTTGGCCCGTGCTGTCTGTTGTACCCGGTCCCGTGGTCGTGCGCGCCCCGTCGAAGGTGAATCTGCACCTCGGGGTGGGCGATCTGCGCGACGACGGATACCACGACCTCACCACGGTTTTCCAGGCGCTGTCGCTGAGCGACGATGTGCGCCTGGCTCCGGCGGGCTCGCTGGCGGTGAAGGTGACGGGGGAGGGCGCGGCCGAGGTACCGACCGACCGCACCAATCTGGTGTGGAAGGCGGCGGTCCGGCTGGCACATCTGGACGGCCGTGCGCCGCTGGTGGAAATCGCCATCGACAAGGGCATTCCGGTCGCGGGCGGGATGGCCGGGGGCAGCGCCGACGCCGCGGCCGCGCTGGTGGGCCTCAACGACCTGTGGGAGCTGGGACTCGGCCGCGAACAGCTGCTGGACATCGCCGCGGAACTGGGCAGCGATGTGCCGTTCGCGCTGCACGGCGGCACCGCCCTGGGCCGCGGGCGCGGCGAGAAGCTGCTTCCGGTGCTGTCCCGCAACAGCTTTCACTGGGTGCTGGCACTGGCCAAGGGCGGCCTGTCGACACCCGCGGTCTTCCGTGAGCTGGACCGGCTGCGCGAGGTCGGCGACCCGCCCCGTCTGGACAGCCCCGAGGCGCTGCTGCAGGCATTGGCCTCCGGCGATCCGCATCAACTCGCACCGCTGCTCGGCAACGACCTACAGGCCGCGGCGCTGTCGCTGAAACCGGAGCTACGCCGGACCCTGCGCGGTGGCGTGGCTGCGGGCGCGCTCGCGGGCATCGTCTCCGGCTCCGGCCCGACCTGCGCCTTCCTCTGCGAGAGCGAGGAGGTCGCGGTGGCGGTCGCCGCCGAACTCTCGGGCGCGGGCGTGTGCCGCAGCGTCCGCACCGCCACCGGCCCGGTGCCCGGCGCGCGCGTCATCGGCGACGCGGCGGGCCGAGGCTGATCGCCGGCTGCCGAACCACGGACCGCAGCCGCACGGCCCGGTCTCGGTACGCTGGCTGACGGCAAACGCCACCTCTCGGCACACAGCGCCGTACGACCCAGAAGGATTCATGGTTAACCTGATCAACTTGGAACAGGTCGGCAAGAGCTTCGGCATCAAGCCGCTGCTCGACGATGTCTCGCTCGGTATCCACGAGGGGGACCGGATCGGGGTCGTCGGCCTGAACGGCGGGGGTAAGACCACCCTGCTGGAGGTGCTGACCGGGATCGAGGAGCCCGACAAAGGCCGGGTGAGCCGCATGGGCGGGCTGCGCATGGCGGTGGTCACGCAGCGCGGTGTGCTGCCGGATGGGGCGACGGTCGGCGAGGTGGTGCTGGCGGGCTTGGCCGAGGATCAGCTGGCGGCGGGTGGGTCCGACGGGGTGGCCGAACACGAGTGGGCGTCCGATCCGCGGATTCGCTCGGTGGTCGAGGGCATCGGCATCGCCGACCTGGGCATGGACACGCTCGTCACGAACCTCTCCGGCGGCGAACGCCGCCGGGTCGCGCTGGCCGCCGCGCTGGTGCGCGATCTCGATCTGCTGGTGCTGGACGAGCCCACCAACCACCTCGACGTGGAGGGCGTGCAGTGGCTGGCCCGGCATCTGCTGGCCCGGCGCAGCGCGCTCGTGGTCGTCACCCACGACCGCTGGTTCCTCGACACCGTCGCCACCCGCACCTGGGAGGTGGTGGGCGGCAAGGTGGAGACCTACGAGGGCGGCTACAACGACTGGATCTTCGCGCGCGCCGAACGGGCCCGGCAGGCCGACGCCGCCGAGGCGCGGCGGCAGAATCTGGCCCGCAAGGAACTGGCGTGGCTGCGGCGCGGCCCGCAGGCGCGCACCTCCAAACCGCGCTACCGGGTGGAGGCCGCCGAGGCGCTGATCGCCGATGTGCCGCCGCCGCGCGACACCGTCGAACTGGCCTCCTTCGCGCGTAAACGCCTGGGCCGCGTCGTGATCGAACTCGAGGACGTCACCCTCGCCACACCCGACGATCGGGAGCTGGTGCGCGATCTGACCTGGCGGCTCGCGCCCGGCGAGCGGGTGGGCCTGGTCGGCGTGAACGGCTCCGGCAAGACCACGCTGCTGCGCGCCCTGGCCGGTGACGCGGACCCGAAGGCGGGTAAGCGGATTCAGGGGCAGACCGTCCGCATCGGCTGGCTGCGCCAGGAACTCGACGACCTGCCGCTGGATATGCGGGTGCTGGAGGCGGTTCAGGATGTCGCGCAGCGAATGATGCTGGGTGACAAGGAGATCTCGGCCGGTCAGCTGGCCGAGCGGCTGGGCTTCACCCCGGCCAAACAGCGCACCCCGGTCGGCGACCTCTCCGGCGGTGAGCGGCGTCGATTGCAGCTCACCCGCATTCTGATGAGCGAACCGAATGTGCTGCTGCTCGACGAGCCCACCAACGACCTCGATATCGACACCCTCCAGCAGTTGGAGGACCTGCTCGACAACTGGCCGGGCACCCTGGTGGTGATCTCCCACGACCGGTACCTGATCGAGCGCATCTGCGATTCCACCTGGGCGCTGTTCGGCGACGGCAAGCTCACCAATCTGCCCGGCGGCATCGAGGAGTACCTGCGCAAGCGCGCCGCCTCTACCGAGGCCAGGAACACCCCCGCCAAACCCACCGCTCAGGCGAATACCACGGCTCCCACCACGGATTCGGCCGCCTACCGCGCCGCCCGCAAGGAACTCGCCAAACTGGAACGTTCCATCGAGAAGCTCACCGAACGCGAGCAGAAGTTGCACACCGCCCTCGCCGAGGCGGCCACCGACCCGGACAAGCTCATCTCCCTCGGCGGCGAGCTGAAGCAGGTGCAGGCGGAGAAGGACGCGGCGGAGGAACGCTGGCTGGAGCTGGCCGACAACGCCTGAGCCAGCCGATCACCCCGCCTGAGGCAGCCGATCACACGTCCCCCGGCCGTTCATCGGTGGCGACCGCGGGCGGTGGCCTTCGAGCATCTGCCAGATACCGGCAGCCGCTTGGCAATGTCGCCGTGGGCCGCTCCGGTCGGCCGCTGCCGCGAACGACGGTGGGGTGGCGGCGGAACCGTGGCGGGCTTTCGGTGGCGACCTACAGCGCCTGGTCCAGGCTGGGGATCGGGAGGCAGGTGCGCACGAAGCCGCCGCCGAAGCTGGTGAGCTCGATGGTGCGGTAGAGCACCTTGGTTCCGAAACCGGTCCGCTTCAGCAGCTTTCGCGCCTCGGGTAGGGCCTCCAGCAGCTGGTACCGGTTGGGGTTGCCGAGCGGTTCGCGGCCCAGGTCGATCAGGCCCAGGCGGCGCAGATTGGTGAGGTATTCGTCGGTGCGGTTGGGGTAGCGCAGGCCCGCGTCCTCACCGAGCAGGTTGAACCAGCCGCCGCGGGTGCCGGCGGTGCGGCTGACGCGGATGTCCATGGCGGGCTGCGGCCCGTCCAGGTAGAGGAATCGAACTATCCGGGCCTCGTCGGGGGCCAGCTCACCGAGAATGCGGGCGTAGGCGGGATGGCTCTCCTCGGCCCCGTGCAGGTCGGCCGATTGCCGTAGGAGTTCGGCTCCGCGCGCCCGCAGGGCGGTCACCGTGGCGGTATCGGGCACCGGCTCCGGCCCGGGCGTGGGATGCACCCCGAGCGCCTGCCGTAGCGAATCCCGCACCTGCGCACCGGCTTCGGTCAGGATCGTGCGGGGCGGGTGCCCGGACATGCTGCCGCGCAGCACGGTTCCGGTGACGCCGAGCGCGGTGCCGACGCCCCAGGCGGTCACCTCCGTCAGCGCCGACCACGCCACCCGCACGACGCCGGTGGTGGTGCGCACGGTGCTGGTGCGCTCGGGTTCGGGCACGACCGGTACCGGAGGTGTCGGTCGTACGGCGAGTTCGGTCGAGTACTCCCGATCGTCGCCGTCCGCATCGGATTCGCTCAGATCCATGTGGTCGCTACTCCTGTTCCGAAGACCAGGATGTGAGCGTAGCCCGCGAGCAGCCCGAGCGCGCCGCCATGGACGAACAAAAGCCATTCGTCTTGTTTGATGGCCGATCGCAGCATGTCCACGAACTCGGGCGGGCTCAGCGCCGACATTTGTTTGGCGATGTACTCCGAGACCTGTTTGCCCTGTTGCACATTGAACGACGGGTCGGCGAAGGCGATGGGCGCGATGCGCGTGGCCTCGGCGGTGAGGGTCGACTGGAGGGTGTCGTACTCGCGACTGCCGAGCATGAACTTGACCGCGCCCTTGGCCGGACCGAGCGCCCGGTCGGCGGCCGGGCGCAGCATGTCCTCCAGCATCTGCACGGTCCGGTCCGAGCGCGGGCCGTTGAGCAGCTCGTCACCGATATTGGCCACGGTCATGATCTCCCGCGATACCAATTCCGCATAACCCTCGGTGATTTCGGGCTGTCGCTTGATCAGCAGCCCCTGCCGCCACGGGCACCACCACTTCGGGTAGGCGGGTTCGAAGATCAGGTTGATGCCCACCCAGTTCACCACCCAGCCGATGATGACGCCGCCGATGGGGAGCACCACCCAGGTGTTCAGCCAGCCGATCTCGTAGATCCGGCCGGTCTGCAGGATGGCGACCAGCACCAGGCCCATGGGTGCGCCGAAGTAGAAGCCGAAATTCTGCATGAACCGCAGTTCCTTGGCGCCCAGCACCTGGAAAACGCTGTTCAGCAACTGCGGCCGCGCTTGGAAGTAGCGAATCACCATCTGCTTGACATCGAGCAGTTGATCGATGTTGGCGCCGAGTTCATCGGTGAGCTCCCGCAGAATCTCGGGCAGCTGCTGCCGGACGCGTTCGTGAATCAGCTCCCGAACCTGCGTGGGCAGGTTGTACCAGAGTTGCGGATGTTCCCGCTTCAAGATCTCTTCAACGATGTCGCGGATCTGAACTTCCGCTATTTCGGTCAGATGTTCAGCCAGTTTGTCGGGTTCCAGTTCCCGATAGAAGTCCGCGACGCTCCCGAGTTTGGCCAACCCCTTGTCCACAGCGATGGACGCCATCTTGTCCGCACGTGACGGAACGATCCCCTGCCAGCCCATCCGCCCGTCGTACTGCAGCAGCGGCAGCACCTGAATTCGCTTGGGCAGGTACGGAAACAACGCCGCCAACCCCGGCATCCGGATGCCGTGGAAGTTGAGCGGTTTGAACAGCATCAGCACACCGGTCCAGTTGGTGATGTAGCCGATGACCCCCGTGAACAACGGAATAGTAATGATCTCCAGCAGAATGGTCGGGTGGATTCCGAAAACACTCTCTAGCACGACACCCTCCTGCCGACCCCTACCGGTACGAGCCGCTGTACCGGCACGCTCAAGTTAGCACCCCGTCGGCAGTCGGACCTTACTGTCGATTCAGGTAGCCGGTCCACTCGCGGTTCGCGCGCTCCGAGATCTCGGTCACAAAGACCCACCCCGATGTGTCGTCGCGCGGACACTGCCGCCACAATGGCGGGGACCACAGCCATATCCCATTCGGTTGACGGTGTCGGGGGTCATGTTGGGCGGGTGTCGCCGGGCGAGGACGGGGTAGCCTTCGCATGGCTGACCGGTTCACCGTGCCTGGGGTCTGTCGGCGGCATAATCTGTGAACGGTTTCGTTCACCTGGCGAACTTCGGAGTAGACGTGGCAGACGACAGGACCGGGCACGCGGTGGTCCGTCCGGGTTCCCGTGCCGTGGAGCGCAGCTCGGATGTGGAGCAGCGGCAGATCAG
This sequence comes from Nocardia otitidiscaviarum, assembly GCF_007362295.1. Taxonomy (NCBI): domain Bacteria; kingdom Bacillati; phylum Actinomycetota; class Actinomycetes; order Mycobacteriales; family Nocardiaceae; genus Nocardia; species Nocardia otitidiscaviarum. The sequence goes on from NZ_CP041695.1 coordinate 437,049, forward strand.
CAATGAGGCGCGGCTGATCCGCGGGGCGTTCCGGGCCGCCGGGCTCGCCGTCGGCACCGCGGTGCGCAGCGGGCAGTGGGCGGTCGACACCTCGTTCGAGATCACCAAGCAGCTCACCCAGGCCGCGTTGGACGGCGAGTCGTCGGCCGATATCGCCGAACGGACCGGGGCGGCGCTGCGGTCCATCGCGCGCAGCGCGCTCGGCGTCACCGAGGGGTCGGTGCGCGAGATCGTCAGCTATGTGCCCACACCCGTGGGCCCGGCGCAGCAGGCGCTGCCGGTCAACGGCAGCCTCATCCGCTCGGCCAGCGCGGAGGATCTGCGCCGCCGCGGCGACGCGCTGCTGGCGCGCTCGGCGGATGTGTACTTCACCGAGGACGTGCATCCGGCCTACGACCGCATCCTCGACGAGCTGGCCCCCGACGAGGCGCGCATTCTGCGGTTCATGGCCTTGAACGGCCCGCAGCCGTCGGTGGACGTGCGCACCAACCGGCCGCTCGGCATCGGTTCGGAGCTGGTCGCGGGCGATCTGACCTCGGTGCCCGAGCAGGCGGGCGTGCGCTATCCGGACCGGTCGCGCCTCTATCTGATCAACCTGAACCGGCTGGGCCTGACCATGACCTCCGACGATCCGGTGGTGCTGAGCCGCTACATGGTGCTCGAGGTGCAGCCGGTGGTGGAAGCGGCCCTGAAGCAGGCCGGTCGGGTGCCCAAGATCGTGCGGAAGAGTCTGCGGCTGACCGAGTTCGGCGAGGACTTCTGCCACACCTGCTTCAGCATCGACTCGTGACCGCCGATCCGGCATTCGATACCGCTGGGATGCCGGGGCGATAGCGAATCGGTACAGATCTGCGCCAATCGGCGAGAATCCCGTATCCCTGATGGGATTGTGGGAGGTATGGACGCCGATGCCGTCGCCGCGATCAGCCGGCTGAAGTTCCGCTACCTGCGCGCCCTGGACACCAAGGCGTGGGACGAGTTCGCCGACACCATGGTCCCGGAGGCGACCGCCACCTACAGCGAGTATCTGCAATTCGAGTCCCGCGACGCCTTCCTCGCCTTCATGCGGAACACGCTCGGACCACACGTCATCACCGAACACCGCTGCGACCACCCGGAGATCGACGTCGACGGCGATACCGCCACCGGCACCTGGTACCTGGCCGACACGGTGCTCATTCCCGGCCACAATATGCTGCTACGCGGGGCGGCCTTCTACACCGACAAGTACGTGAAGTGCGAGGACGGGGTCTGGCGGATCGCGCACACCGGCTACGAACGCACCTACGAGGTGGTGCTGTCGCTGTCCGATCTGCCCAGCCTGCGACTCACCTCCAGCCGCTGGGGGCTCATCGCCCGCGAACCCGCGGATGCCAACCGTACCGAGCCGAGTCCGCCCGAGGCCACCATGGGCTGAGCGGCCGGGCCGCTCTACTCCGCGCCCGCGACCAGCGGCTCGAGCGTGAGTTTCGGCAGTTCCTTCTGGATGTACTGCAACTTCCACTTGTCGCCGAACAGCGCCAGCAGGACGCCGTCGCTGCGGGTGAACACCTCCACGCCGCGTTGGCGGGACAGTTCCGGGGCCGATTCGGCGTCGGTGCGGCGGGCCAGCGAGTAGGGGAGGCGGTCGAGCTGGGTCTCGACATTGAATTCCGCCTGCATGCGGGCGGTGACGACCTCGAACTGCATCGGGCCGACGGCGGCCAGCACCGGGGTGGCGTCGCCGCGCACGTCGTTGCGCAGCACCTGCACCACGCCCTCGGAGTCGAGCTGGTCGATGGCCTTGCGGAACTGCTTGTACTTGCCCGCACTCCGGGCGCGCAGGGTGGCGAAGTGCTCCGGCGCGAAGGACGGGATGGGCGGGAACTCCACCTTCTTCCCGGCGAAGAGGGTGTGGCCCGGGGCCAGCGCGTTGGCGTTGACGAGGCCGACCACATCGCCCGGGTACGCGGTGTCGACGGTGGTGCGTTCGCGGCCGAAGACGGTGAGCGCGTACTTGGTGGCGAAGGGACGTCCGGTCTGGGCGTGCGTCACCACCATGCCGCGCTCGAACTCGCCGGAGACCACGCGCATGAAGGCCAGCCGGTCGCGGTGCGCGGTGTCCATCCCGGCCTGCACCTTGAACACCACGGCGCTGAACGGATCGGTGGTCTCGCGCGGCGTGCCCGTCACGTCCTTGCGGGCGGCGGGCGGCGGGGCGAGCCGCACCAGCGTCTCGAGCAGTTGGCGCACACCGAAATTCAGCATGGCGGAGGCGTAGATGACGGGGGAGGTGTGGCCCGCGAGGAACAGCTCCTGGTCGTGGTCCTGACCCGCGGCGGAGAGCAGTTCGCTCTCCTCGGCGGCGGTGACCCAGACATCGCCCTCGCGCTCCAGGGCCTGCTCCGGGGTGTAGTGCTCCTCGGGTGCGATGGTCGCGCCGCCCGCGGTGCGGGTGAAGTGGATGTACTCGACGGGAGCGCCCTCCTCGCCGCGCCGCAGCAGGCCGCGGAAGTCACCCGCGATACCGACCGGCAGGAACAGCGGCGTGGGGGTGAGGCCGATCCGGTCCACGATCTCGTCGAGCAGTTCGAGCGGGGCCTGACCCGGCCGGTCCCACTTGTTGATCACGGTGACGACCGGAATGCCGCGGTCGCGCGCCACCTGGAACAGCTTGAGCGTCTGCGGTTCCAGGCCCTTGGCGGCGTCGATGAGCATGACCGCGGCGTCGACCGCGGTGAGCACGCGATAGGTGTCCTCGGAGAAGTCGGAGTGACCCGGGGTGTCCACCAGATTGATCACGCAGTCGCCGTACTCGAACTGCAGCGCGGTCGAGCTGACGGAGATGCCGCGCGCCTTCTCCATCTCCATCCAGTCGGAGACGGTCGACTTGCGCCCGGACTTGCCGTGGATGGCTCCGGCCTCGGAGATCACCTTGGCGTGCAGGGCGAGGGCCTCGGTGAGCGTGGACTTACCGGCGTCGGGATGCGAGATCACCGCGAAGGTGCGCCGCCGAGCAACCTCATCGGCCAACCGTCGCGGGACGGCGTCGGTCGGGGTGGTCGGGGAAGTCACGGGAGCTCCTTCGAGGCATCGGCAACCGCTCCAGGGTAACGGGCCGGGCCCACCATCCCGCCCGTGGGTTGGCGCCTCGGCCCGACAAGATCAGGGGGAACTGGTGGCGGGGTCCACTCGGCCGATGCCGCCACCAGTTCCCCCCGGGTGCGTTCAGGTCCGGGGGTGGAGGCCGAGGCGGGTGAGGTTGGCGGTCAGAGTCAGGCAGAAGGGGTGTCCGGCGGGGTCCAGGAGTACGCGGAAGCGGTCGGGGGCGGGCTGTTTCGCCACCGGGGTGGCGCCGGCGAGGACGGCCTCGGCCTCGGCCGCGTCCAGGTCGTCCGCTCCGAGATCCAGGTGGATCTGTTTGGGGAGGGCGTCCTCGGGCCAGGTGGGTGGTCGGTAGTCCTCGACGCGCATTGCCGATATCAGCAGGTCGCCGACCCGCGCCACCGCGACGGTCGCGTTGGAGTAGGTGACTTCGCCGCCGAGCAGCGTGGACCAGAAGGTCGCCAGTGCGGCGGGGTCGTCGCAATCGAGGGTGATGGATCCCAGGCGCGCCATACTCACCTCCGCGATTCTAGGCCGCGCCGATCCCGGCCCGGGAGCCCGCGATTGTGTGTAGACCCCGGCGACACCGTTGTCCGCCGGGGCTGGGCGGAGCCTGCGGCAGAGGGTGTGCGGATACGCGGGTGGCGAAGGGACCGACCGGTTCGCTGAATTCGGGGTGCGGGCGACGGGCGGGGGATCTAGGCTTCGGGGTGGCGCGTGTGGTGCGGCGGCATGTCCGGGAGCGGGGGTGCGTTTTCGGGGTGCGTTCGGCGCGTGTTAATCTCTTCGGGTTGTCTCGGCGAGGGTGTTGGCACCTGTGCCCACCGTGATCGACGCGGCTCGGCTATCGGCCGTCCATGTTCGTTCTCCCTTGCCGGACGAGCAGACCAACACCAACCGGGGATGGGTCCCCTGGTGTGCAGCCGACAGAGTCCGAGCCGTAGGAGTAGACCTCTCATGTCCGACGCCAACCTTCTCGAAGCCACCGTACGCACCGAGTTCGGCAAGGGCGCCGCGCGTCGCACCCGTCGCGACGGCAATGTTCCCGCCGTGCTGTACGGCCACAACTCCGATCCGCAGCACCTGGCCGTGAACGCCCAGGCGTTCGCCGCCATCCTGCGTGAGCACGGCACCAACGCCATCCTGAACCTGGAGATCGGCGGCAAGAAGCAGCTGGCGATGACCAAGTCGGTGGTCGTGCACCCGATCCGCCGCTACATCGAGCACGCCGACCTGCTGATCATCAAGCGGGGCGAGAAGGTCGTTGCCGACGTGCACGTCACCCTGGTCGGCGAGGCCGCCGCGGGCACCCTGGTCACCCAGGAGGCCACCGTCCTCTCGGTCGAGGCCGACGCCATGAAGCTGCCCGAGGCCATCGAGGTCTCCATCGAGGGCATCGAGGCCGGCACCCAGATCACCGCCGGCGGCATCGAGCTGCCCAAGGGCGTGACCCTGGCCGGTGACGCCGAGGCCCTGATCGTCAACATCATCGCCGCCCCGGCTGCCGAGGCCACCGAGGGCGAGGGTGAGGCCGAGGGCGAGGCCCCCGCCGAAGCCGCCGAGTAATACTGCTCCGCAACGGTTCACATGACCGAGGCAACAGCCGGGCCCGCGCTGGTGGTCGGTCTGGGTAACCCCGGACCCGAATACGAGCGCACCCGGCACAATGTCGGTTTCCTGGTCGCCGACGTGCTCGCGGGGCGCGTCGGCGGTCGTTTCACCGTGCACAAGAAGTCCGGCGCCGACCTGTTGGAGGCGCGCCTGGACGGACGCAAGGTGCTGATCGCCAAGCCGCGCACCTTCATGAACCTGTCCGGCCGCCCGGTCGCCGCGCTGGCCCGCTTCTTCTCCGTGCCCGCGACCGAGGTCATCGTGGTGCACGACGAACTCGATCTGCCGTTCGGCACGGTGCGTTTGAAGCGCGGGGGCGGCGAGGGCGGCCACAACGGCCTGCGCTCGGTCTCCCAGTCGCTCACCACCAAGGACTATCTGCGGGTCCGCTTCGGCATCGGCCGTCCGCCCGGCCGCCAGGACCCCGCCGATTTCGTGCTGAAACCCTTCTCCGGCCCGGAGCGCAAAGAGGTCCCGGTGATCGTCGAGCAGGCCGCCGACGCGGTGGAACTGCTGCTGCGCGTCGGCCTGGAACCGGCGCAGAACCAGCTGCACTGATTCGATCGGATCAGCGCCTGCCCATCTGCTCGATCACCAACTCCACGAAAGTCTTGACGGGCGTGGACGTCTCGTCGTGCCGGGTGGCGCAGTACCAGGTTCGCCGCTCCGGGACGGCCCCCACGCGGACGGCTGTCACATCGCCGCGCTCGCGCGTCCGCTCGGCCACCCAGGCGGGCATGACGGTCACCGAATCACCCGCCGCCACGAGTTCGATGATCACATCGAATCCGGTCGCCACCGTGGTCAGCCGACCGTAGCGCGCGCCCTCCGGCACCGGCAGCGGTGGCGCCGGAACCCGTTGCTGATCATAGGAATCCGGTAGCACCAGGTGCACGTCGTCGAAATCGGCGACGGTGACGTGATCGCGGAGCGCCCACGGATGATGAGCCGCCACCACCGCGCGCATCTCGTCGTCGAACAGCCGCTCCAGCCGCACCCGGTCCATGCGGCGATCCAGTTTGGCGATCATGGCGACATCGAGCCGATCCTCGAGCAGCGCGTCGATCATCTCGTCGTCGCGCACGGTTTCGATGCGAACCTCGGCGTCGGGCATGCGCTGGCGAAAGCGGCTGAGCACCAACGGCATCCACTCGTAGCTGGCCGCGCACTGGGAGGCGATGCGCACCGGCCGGGTGCGACCCGCGCCGAGTTCGAGCAGATCCATACGCGCCGAACGTAATTCGCCGAGTGCACTCCCGGCGGCCTGGAGCATGCGCCGACCGGCGTCGTTGGGCACCAGATTCCGTCCGCGCCGGTCGAACAGCGGCAGTCCGAGGCGGTCCTCCAGGCGTAGCAGCCGCTGACTCAACGCGGGCTGGCTGACGTAGAGGTGGCGGGCGGCCGCGGTCAGGGTGCCGTGGCTGCCGAGCGCCTCCAGCAGTTCGAGATCGCGGATATCGACATCCATAACGTCAGCTTATATCCGATATCCAAACTAGGTCGTGGTGTTATCGCTGTGCGGTTCCTAGCGTTGATCTCACCACCTGTTGAAAGGAACCGCGTATGAGCACCATCGCCGTCGTCTACCACAGCGGCTTCGGCCACACCCGCGAGCAGGCCGAGGCCGTGCGCCGGGGCGCGGCGGCGGTACCGGGCACCGAGGTCACCCTCGTCTCCGTCGACGAGTACGACTCCGCCTGGGCCGCCATCGACGCCGCCGACGCCATCATCTTCGGCACGCCCACCTACATGGGCGGACCGTCGGCTCCCTTCAAGGCGTTCCTGGACGCCACGTCGGGCCGGTGGGCGCGGCAGCAGTGGCGGGACAAGCTGGCGGCGGGATTCACCACCTCGGCGGGGGTGAGCGGCGACAAACTGGCGACGCTGCAGGCGCTGTCGCTGTTCGCCATGCAGCACGGCATGGTGTGGGTGGGGCTCGGCCTGCTGCCCGGCGATTTCGAATCCGCCGACGACCTCAACCGCGTCGGCGGCTTCCTCGGGGCCATGGCGCACGCACCCGCCGACGCCGCACCGGAGATCGCTCCCGGGCCGGGCGACCTCGCCACCGCCGAACACCTGGGCCGCCGCGTCGCCGCCGCGACGATGCGGTGGACGGGCGACCGCTCGCTCGCGCGGGTGGGCTCATGAGCGTCGGGAGGACGGCGGATTCCGGCGGTGCCGAGGCGGATGTCCGGGCGGCGCTGCGGTTGTACTTCGACGGGCTCCACTACGGCGATACCGCCCTGCTGGACCGGGTCTTCCATCCGCAGGCGATCTACGCCACCGCCACCGAGGGGCCGCTGCTACGGCTCACCATGGCCGAGTACTTCCCGATCGTCGCCGCCCGGGAAGCGCCCGCGGCCCGCGGTGACGAGCGGCACGACCGCATCCTGTCGGTGGAGTTCGCCGGTCCCGTCACCGCCCTGGCGCGCGTCGAATGTGCGCTCGGGGCAAAGCGATTCACCGATCTGCTCACCTTCGTTCAGGTGGACGGCAGCTGGCGGATCATCGCCAAGGTGTTCCACTACGACCTCGTGGAGAACTGATATGCCCTACGTCAACATCAAGGTCACCGATGAGGGTGTCACCCGCGCGCAGAAGGCGGAACTCATCGCGGGCGTCACCGACCTGCTGACCCGGGTGCTGCACAAGGACCCGGCCACCACCTTCGTCGTGATCGACGAAGTGGCCCTGGAGGATTGGGGCATCGGCGGCCTGTCGGTGCCGGAGTATCGACGCTCAGCCGGGCGCTGACGGTCCGGGGCCGCGGGACAGCTGGGCGGTGGCGGAGCGGCGGAGTTTGCCGGAGGAGGTCTTCGGCAGCGCCCCGGGGCCGAGCACCGTCACGCTGCGCGGGCGCACGCCCACCTCGGAGAACACGGCGTGCACCACCTCGTGCTCGATACGCCGCACCTCCTCCGGATTCTGGTGCTCGTTGCTCTCCACCACCACGGCGAAGCTCTCGCGCTTCTGGCCCGCGTCCAAGCGCACCGCCACCGCATTGCCGGGACGAACGCCCGTGACCCGCATGGCCGCCCGCTCGATATCGGTGGGGAAGATGTTGCGGCCGCCCATGATGATCACATCCTTGATGCGGCCGCACACCACCACCAGATTCTCCTCGGTGAAATAGCCGATATCGCCGGTGTCGAGCCAGCCGTCCGCGTCCTGGGCGCCGCGGAAGCCGTCCACGGTGACATAGCCGGAAGTCACCGCCGGACCGCGCAATTCGATGACGCCCACCGAGCGCACCGGCAGCGGCTGCCGGTCGGCGTCCACCACCCGGCCCTCCAGATTGTCGACCAGATAGCCGAGGGTGGGCAGGCGGCGCAGATTGCCGTAGTGGTGTTCGGGATGCCGGACGGGGACCGCCTTGCCGATCGCCTCCAGCAGGTCGGCGTCGACGATGTCGACCACCTGCCCGAGGCCGGGATCCGGAATCGACACGGCCAGCGTGGTTTCGGCCATGCCGTACACGGGGGTGAGTGCCATGGGGTTGAGTCCGAACCGTTTACCCGCCGCGGCCAGAGCGTCCATGGTATCGGGATCGACCGGTTCCGCGCCGTTCCACATGTAGCGCACACTGCTGAGATCCACCGCGCCGTCCGCGGCCATCCGCAGTTTGCGGGCCAATAGCGAGTAGGCGAAATTAGGTGCCGCGGTGACGGTTCCCCGATACGTGGAAATCAGTTCCGCCCACAGCATCGGTCGCCGCAGGAAGTCCAGCGGTGTCACACACACCACTTCCGCGCCGAATTGCATCGGCACACTGAGGAATCCGACCATTCCCATATCGTGGAACAGCGGCAGCCAGCTGACCATCACATCGTCGTCGAGTTGGAATTTCACCCGATCGAACATGGCGTAGGCATTGACGAAGAAATTCCCGTGCGTGATCCGCACCGCCTTGGGCGAACCCGTGGATCCGGAGGTCAGCTGCTGCAATGCGATATCGGACTCCTCGGTGGGCAGCGGATCGGTATCCGCACCGCCGCGCAGCTCGTCCATGAGCACCACCGCTATCCCGCGTTCGACCAGCAGCGGCGCGGCGGCCTCGAAGGGCGCGCCCAAGACGACGGCGCGGGCGTCGATCATGCGCAGCACCGTCTCGGTATCGCGCGCCCAGAGTTCTAGATCGGTGCGCGGCGTCGGCTGATGCAGCATGGTGATGGACGCCCCGCGCATCCAGACGGCCTGGCAGGAGGGGGCGATATCCACCGGCATCCCCGCCAGCACGCCCACCGCGTCCCGGTGCCCGATGCCCGCGGCGGCCAGCCCGCCCGCCATACGCCGGGCGACGGCATGGATCTCGCCCCAGGTCTGGCGCAGCGGGGCATCCGGCTCACCGGTCACCAGCCCGCGAACCGATGTCCGCGCCGTCGCATACATTTCCTCGGTGAACCGGCTCACGTCGCACTCCCTCACCCTGTCTCCGCGGTCGGGGACACTCCCACTATCCCGCCGACACGCGGGTCTGTTAACCCGGTTTCGCCCAACAGGAGGGTGTACGTCGGCGTGTTACCGATTGGTTCGTTTCGTGAGTGTCGTGACAGCTGCGACGAATCGATCCAGGTCGTCGAAGCTGACGAAGCAGTGCGGTGAGGCGCGGACCACCGCGCGCAGGTCGCGGGCGGTCATATCGAGCAGGGTGGATCCGCGCTGGCTCACGGTGACGGTGACCGATTCGGCGGCGAGCCGATCGCGCACGTCCGCGGGCTCGTAACCGGCGACGGTGAAGGACACGATGCCCGCGTGCTGGGTGCCGCGGTCGTGCACGGTGACGCCGCCGATCTCGGCCAGTGCCTTGCGCAGGTACTCGGCGCGTTCGGCGATGGCCTGGTAGACCTGGGTCGGGCCGAGGTCGAGCAGATACCGCACGGCCGCGCCCAGGGCGAGGCGGGCGGCCACGTCGCACTCCCAGAATTCGAAGCGCTTCGCCCCGTCGGCCAGGCGGTAGTCGTGCGGCGCGGTCCATTCGGCACTGTGCAGATCCAGGCGGCCGGGTTCCATGGTGGCCGCGAGTTCGGGGCGCACGTACAGGAAGCCGGTGCCGCGCGGGCCGCGCAGCCATTTGCGGCCGGTGGCCGACAGGGCGTCCACCTCGAGTTCGGCCACGTCGAGGGGGAGCTGCCCGGTGGACTGGCAGGCGTCCAGCAGCACCAGCGCGCCCGCTCGGTGCGCGATGCGGGTGGCGTCGGCGACGGGGTTGACCAAGCCGCCGTTGGTGGGCACGTGCACCAGCGACACCAGCTTCACCCGCTCGTCCAGCATGCTCGCGAGGGCGTCCAGATCGAGTTGGCCGCTGCCGTCACCGGGGATGGCCTCCACCGTGGCCCCGCTGCGGCGGGCGCGCTGGAGTGCCGCGATGGCATTGCTGCCGTAGTCCGTGCCCGAGATGAGGATGCGGTCGCCCGGCCCCAGCGGCACCGAGTAGAAGAAGTCGCTCCACGCCCGGCTGGCGCTGTCGCTGAGGGCGATGGCGTCGGCGTCGGCGTTGATCAGCGCGCCGATCGCGGTCTTGACGGCGTGCAGGTCGTCGAGGCGTTCATTGGCGGCGCGGTAGCCGCCGATCTCCGCTTCGCGGCGCAGATGGGCGATGGCGGTGTCGACGACCGTGCGCGGCGGCAGGGAGGAGCCGGCGCTGTCGAGGAATACCTGCCCCTCGCAACCGGGGGTGTCGGCGCGCAATTCGGAGAGATTCAGCATGTCATCGACCATATCGACTGGTCCGGAAAGACCCGTTCGTTTGGTCGGAATCAGACACGATGGTGACTCGGAATCAACCGTCCGGCCTGCGGTGTTCCCCATTTCGTCACTTTTGGTGTCGGACACCGTCGCTACTCTGGTTTGGTCGGCGTGCGTCGCCCCGACCCGAGAGCGGAGGTTGACATGGCTGTGACCGCATCCCGCACGAAGCCGCCGGGCGCGGTGCTCACGGATGCGCGTGCGGATTCCGCACCCGAGGTGGGGCTGTCCTCCCGGGCCGCGGCCGAGGCGTATATCGGAGGTGTCTGCTTCAAGCTCGGTCCACCGGCGCTCATCGGAGCCGAACTGGAATGGCTCACCGCCCGGGGTGAGTGTTCGGCCCGCGATTCGCGTCCGGACCCGACTGTGCTCGCGGACGCGCTGGGACCCTATGCGCCACAGTCCATTTCCCCCGATTCTCCGGCCGTCGAACTGCCCGGGGGAAGCCGGGTCACCCTGGAACCGGGTGGCCAGATCGAATTGTCCAGCGCCCCTTTCCCGAATGCCGCGGAACTGTGTGAGCGCCTGCGACATGACGCCTCCCTGCTGCGGGAGCTGCTCGAATTCCGAGGTATCCGAACCTTTTCCGCCGCCGCCGACGCCGAGCGCGCGGCCCGGCGGGTGCTGCGGCTGCCGCGTTACCGCGCCATGGAGCGGGCCTTCGCCGGTATCGGGCCCTACGGCCTGCTCATGATGTGCAATACCGCCGCCACCCAGGTCAGCGTGGACGCGGGGGCCGATGCCGCGGAGGTCTCGGCCCGCTGGACCGCCCTCTACACCGTCGGTCCGGCGCTGGTCGCCGCCTTCGCCTGTTCTCCGGCCCTGCACGGCGCGCCGCAGGGGGAGTGGGCGTCGCAGCGCATGCGCACCTGGCTGCGGTTGGACAACCCGCGCACCCGGCCGCCGGTGCACGAATGGGCGGATCCGGTCAGCGGTTACGCGCGCTGGGCCCTCGATGTCCCGCTGCTGTGCGTGCGCTGCGACGGCGGGGACTGGTCGGCGCCGCCGGAGGCGACCTTCGCGGACTGGCTGTGCGGGGCGCTGGACGACGAGATCGGGCGGCGACCCGACCTCGCCGACCTCGACTACCACCTGACCACGCTGTTCCCGCCGGTGCGGGCCTCCGGTCATCTGGAGGTCCGGTATATCGACGCGCAGCCCGGTGCCGGGTGGACGGTGCCCATCCACGCCGTGGAGGCACTGCTGTCGACCCCCGACGTGGTGGCGGAGGCGACGGCCGTGGCCGCACCGACCGCCGGGCGCTGGTCCGAGGCCGCGCGCGGCGGACTGGACGATCCGGAACTGCGGACGGCCGCCGTGGAACTGCTCGAACTCGCCGCCGCGCACGCCGCGACACCCGAGGCCGCCGCGGAACTAGCGGCGGCGGCGCGGCGCAGCGCGCGAGGTATCAGCCCGACCGAGGAATTCGGAGCTCTCTCATGACGATTCACCTACCCGGCAGCGATCGCGCCGAGACCGAACGGCTGCGCGGACGGATCGCCGACGTGCTGGAACGGGCCCGACGGCGCACCATCGCCCTCACCGACTGCGTGGACGAGGCCGAACTCGTGGCCCAGCATTCGCGCATCATGAGCCCGCTGGTGTGGGATCTGGCGCATATCGGCAATCAGGAGGAACTCTGGCTGGTCCGCGATGTGGGCGGGCGCGAGCCGGTGCGCGCCGATATCGACGAGCTGTACGACGCGTTCAAGCACGCGCGGGCGAATCGTCCGGCGCTGCCGCTGCTGTCACCGTCGGAGGCCCGCACGTACGTGGGCACCGTGCGGGACAAGGTGTGGGATGTGCTGGACCGCAGTCCCTTGCACGGTGGCGAGCTGGTCGAGCAGGGGTTCGCGTTCGGCATGATCGCCCAGCACGAGCAGCAGCACGACGAGACCATGCTGGCCACGCATCAGCTGCGGACGGGGGAGGCGGTGCTCTCGGCACCGCCGGCACCGGCCGCCCAGGTGTCGGTCGACGGGGAAATAGTGATTCCCGCAGGCGAATTCACCATGGGCACCGATACCGATCCGTGGGCACTGGACAACGAGCGGCCCGCGCATCCAGTGTGGGTGCCGGGCTTCGCCATCGACGCCGCGCCGATCACCAACGAGCAGTATCTGGAGTTCATCGCCGACGGCGGCTACGACCGGCCCGAGCTGTGGTCCGAGCGCGGCTGGGCACACCGGATCGAGGCCGGGTTGATGGCACCGCAGTTCTGGGAGCAGGACGGCGGCGGCCGGTGGTGGCGAAGGGTTTTCGGCACCATGGCCCCGGTGCGGCCGCGGCAGCCGGTGGTGCACGTGTGCTGGTTCGAGGCCGAGGCGTACGCCGCCTGGGCGGGCAAACGACTGCCCACCGAGGCGGAATGGGAGAAGTCGGCCCGATTCGATCCGAATACCGGCCGCTCCCAGCGCTATCCGTGGGGCGAGGACGAACCTTCGGAGGCCACCGCCAATCTCGGGCAGCGGCACCTGGAACCGGCGGAGGTCGGCGCGTATCCCGCCGGTGCGTCACCGCTCGGCGTCCACCAGCTCATCGGTGACGTCTGGGAGTGGACCGCCTCCGGTTTCGACCCCTATCCGGATTTCCGCGCCTTCCCCTATCGCGAATACTCCGAGGTCTTCTTCGGGGGTGACTACCGGGTGCTGCGCGGCGGCTCCTTCGGCGCCGACCCGGTGGCCTGCCGCGCCACCTTCCGCAACTGGGACCACCCCATCCGCCGTCAGATCTTCTCCGGCTTCCGCCTGGCCCGCGACCTTCGATCGGACGACCGCTGATGTGCCGCCACATCGGCTACGTCGGCCCGCCGATCCCCGTCGGCGACCTGCTCACCCGCGGCCCGCACTCCCTGCGCACCCAGTCCTGGGCACCCCGCGACATGCGCGGCGGCGGCACCATCAATGCCGACGGATTCGGCGTGGCCTGGTGGCTCCCCACCGCGGCGGCCCCCACCGACCACGGCGCGGGCACCGCCTGGCACGGCGGCACCGCCCCGGATATGACCGCCTTCGCCCGCGCCGAGGCCCAGTCGGCCTCCGAGTCCGGCGGAGCGGAGGGGGCGACGGTCGCGCCGCGGCGATCGGACACCGAACACGGCGACCCGCACCGACCGGAGGAACCACCTCGGCCCCGACACCTCGCCACGCCTCCCGAGTCCGCGGGCCCCGAGCATGGTTCCGCGTCGTCCGGTAGCGGCACTACCCCCGAAGCGTCCGATGGCGGCGGTGGGTCCGGCACCGCCGGTGATGGCGGGCCAGGGATGTCGGATGGCCGTGGTGCTTCCGGAGCGTCCGGCGTCACCGAACCGGGTGTGCCCGACGGCACCGGTGTATCCGGTGTCGAGGGTGGACCTGGCGTGTCCCGTGGTGACCTGTCCGGAGTCGGCGGTCGTGGCGGACCCGGAAGAGGTGATGTATCGGGAGCGGCTGGTGGCGTGACCGGTGCGTCCGGTGGCGGCCGATCCGATGCGAGTGATCGTGGTGGGGTGGTGCCCTTGTCGGTCAGCCGGTACCGCAATGCCGCGCCGATCTGGACCGATCCGGCCGTGGACGAGGTGCTGCCGCAGATCCGTTCCACGGCCGTGCTGGGTGCCGTGCGCTCGGCCACGGTCGGACTGCCGCTGGATCGGGGGGCCTGCGCGCCGTTCACGCGCGGTCGCTGGGCCTTCAGCCACAACGGGGCCATTCCGGGCTGGCGTGATGTGCTGGCCGATATCGCGGCGAAGTTCGACTCGCCGCCCCTGCTGGCAGCGGAGTCGCTGACCGACTCCGCCGTGCTCTGGGTGATCCTGCACGACCTGCTGGAACGGACCGCCGTCGGCGACGCCGAAACCGTTGCCGGCGCGGTGGTGCGGCCCGATCCGGCCGACGCGCTGCGGCGGCTGGTGGCGGCGGTGGTGGAGCGGTCGCCGAAGGCGCGGCTGAATCTGCTGCTGGGGGATGGACGGACATGGTGGGCCACGACGTGGCATCACTCGTTGTCGGTGCTGGTCACCGACACTTTCGCGATTGTCGCCTCGGAGCCTTACGACGACGATCCACGGTGGCGGCCGATCGCCGATCGCCAGGTGGTCGTCGCGGGGCCGGGACGGCTGGTCGTGGAGGACTTGGCTATCGAAACGGGAAGGGCGCGCTCATGACTGCCGCGACGCTGGAGATTCATCTGACCGACGACGACCTGACCGCGGCGCTGCGGTCGGACGCCCGGACCGGGCTCACCGCGACACCGAAATGGCTGCCGCCCAAATGGTTCTACGACGCGCGCGGCAGCGAACTGTTCGAACTCATCACCGAACTGCCCGAGTACTACCCGACGCGCACCGAGCGGGCGCTGCTGGAGCGGGTGGTGGGGGAGATCGCGTGCACGGCGCAGGCCGAGGTGCTGGTGGAGCTGGGGGCCGGATCGGCCGCCAAGACCCGTCTGCTGCTCAGTGCGTTGAGCGCTGAGGGTCCGCTGAAAACATATGTGCCGCAGGATGTGTCGGCCACGGCGCTGCGGGCGGCGGCGGATGAGATCGCCGCCGAGTTCCCCGCGCTCGCCGTACACGGCGTGGTCAGCGATTTCACCGCCACCCTGGACAATCTGCCGCGCGGCGGGCGGCGCATGATCGCCTTCCTCGGCGGCACCATCGGCAATCTGGTTCCCGCCGAGCGCGCCGAGTTCCTGGCCGGAATCCACGCCGTGCTGGAGCCCGGGGAACAGCTGCTGCTCGGTGCGGGACTGGTCATCGACCCGGCGGTCCTGGTGCCCGCCTACGACGACGCCGCCGGAGTCACCGCGGAGTTCAACCGGAATGTGCTGCGAGTGCTGAACTCTCGCCTGAACGCCGACTTCGATCCGGAGAAGTTCGCCCATGTAGCGCGGTGGGACACCGACAACGAGTGGATCGAAATGCGCCTGGAGGCCACCGAGTCCATGACCGTGACGGTCCGCGACCTCGACCTCACCGTCGATTTCGCCGCGGGCGAGCAGATGCGCACCGAGATCTCCGCCAAGTTCCGCCGCGAAGGACTCGAAACCGAACTGGACGCAGCAGGTTTCGCCACCGAGCGGGTATGGACCGACCCGGACGGCCGCTTCGCTCTCGTACTCGCCGAGCGGCGCTGACCGCCCGGATGAGCGACGCCGACCACTGGGGTGAAGGTCGGCACCGCGCTGAAATATGGGTAGGCCATGTACACCAGGCCGATGAGCAGCACCCGCTGGACGATCTGATTGCGGGAGAACCGGGTGACCTGCGCGGCCTCGATGCGGTCCTGCCCAGGTCTGGTGCGCCACCTGATCGCGTGCGAACGCCGCAGTGTGGCGGGTAGGCAGGAGGGCCGAGTTGCCGCGCAGAGGCGCTACCGCAGTGTGCCGCGCGATGGGATCGCGGGCGGTGTGCTGAAGGGCGGCGGACCCACGGCGTGCCGAACGGCGAGACCGCAGCGGGCGACGGTAGCGGGGTCGCGGCGGGCGACGGTAGCGGGAACGCGGTGGGCGGCCACGACAGCGCTACGGCGGACAATTGCCGGTCTGCGGCGTATCGCGTGGACTTCGTCGGGTCGCGGTGGGGCGGCTGATGGTGGCGGAGTGGTGGATTCGGAGCAGGGTGGTGGGGTGGGTGGCCGTTGTGTGGACGGTGGTCAGCGCTGGGCAGTGACCGCTGCCAGCCACTCCACCAGGGGCCGCAGGTCCTCCCAGGCGGTGCGCACCTGCCCGGCGGCCTTCGCGGTGGTCAACCAGGCGGGTGCGCCGAAATCCCGGGTGGCGACGAGGGATTGGTGGCGCAGCAGGTCGATGCGGGGGTGGTCGGCGGTGAAGCCCTTGGGTTTCGTCTTCAGCTTGTCGCCGCCGATGGTGTATCCGGCGGCATTCACCTGGTCGAGCAGGCGTTCCAGTTCCGCCCCGCGCACCGCGTCGTCGATGGCGGTGCGCAGGGCGGCCCGCTGGGCGGGCGAGGCCGTGTACAGCCCGCCCGCCACGAACAGTCCGCCCGCGCCGATCTGCACGTACCATCCGCACGATTCGGCGGTGTGCACCACCGCGCCCTGGTGGTTCTTGTACGGTGACTTGTCCTTCGAGAACCGCACGTCCCGGTACGGCCGGAAGATCTTGGCCGGGCCGAAGTCCGGTTCCAACTCGGCCGCCAGCGCCCGCATGGGGTCGCGCACCGACTCCTCCCAGATCCGCTTGTGCGCGTTCCAGAAGGTCTTGGAGTTGTCGGCCTCGAGATCCTCGTAGAAGTCGAGTCCGGCGAGCGGAAATCCGGTGAACTCCATCGCGATCAGTTGGGCACCAGATCGGTGCCGACGATGGCGAGCCCGATGAGGAGGCCGAGGACCATGCAGATACCGGAGGCGATAGCCGCCCACTTGCCCAGCGGTTCGCCCTTGCTGTTGCCCACCAAGCCCAGGATGATGCCCGCGATACCGAATCCGGGCGGACAGAACAGCAGCGCGATCCCCGCGCAGACGAATCCGATGATGGAGAAGATCTGGGTGCGGGGCTGCTGCGGCGTGCCGTATGCCTGCTGCGGATACGGCTGGTACCCCTGCTGACCGTAAGGCTGCTGCCCGTACGGCTGCTGGCCATAAGGCTGCTGTCCGTACCCGGGCTGCTGCTGCCCATAGGGCTGCTGCCCGTATCCCGGCTGACCGTAGGGTTGTTGCCCATACGGCGGTTCGGCGGGCTGTCCGTACGGCTGCTGCGGATACCCGCCCTGAGCCTGCGGATCACCCGACGGGTAGCCGTACTGCCCGCCCGCGGGATACTGCGGCGGCTGCGGGTACTGACCGGGCGGCGGCGCGCTCTCCCAGGACGACGGTGCGCCTTCCCCGGACGGCGGCTGGACCTCTCCGGACGACGGCTGGGTCTCCCCGGACGCCGACGCGCTCTCTCCGGGCGGCGGTGCGCTCTCTCCTGACGACGGTGCGCTCTCTCCGGGCGGCGGTGCCCCCTTCTGGAGCGACGGGGTGCCGCTGTCGGACGGACGCTCCCCGGTATCCGAACCGCCGGGAGCTTCCGGGCCCTGCCCGGGCAGCCCGTACTGTGGCACACCGGGCGCGGAGTCCGGAATGCGCCGTGTCACGTCGTCTCCCGGCCCGTCACCGGCCTTCGGGTCGTTCGGTGGGGTGCTCATGACGCGCCCTCCTCACTGGTGCTGTGAACGCTTTCCATGGGTATCACAGCGCAGGTGGTTTCGGCGAAAGAGCGCCGGTTCAGTCGCCCGGCTCGTCCACGATCTCGAGGGCCGCGACCTCGGCGGGCCGGTCGTCCTCGGCGCGTGCTTCCTCGCGTCGGCGTCGGCGCGTCCACTCCTGGTCGAGTTCGCTCTCGATGCCGAGGCGGCCGTGGTCGTCGTTCTCGCGATTGCGGATGATCAGGTCTTCCGGCGGGTCGGCGATGTAGCGCTCGTACTCGCGGACCTCGTCGGCCTGGTCGTCGTCGCCGAGGTCGTAGTCGAGGTCGGTGTCGTCATCGTCCATGTCGAGGACCTCGTCCATCAACTGGTCGTCGTCATCGGCCATGGGCCACCACCTCTCCGTGCTACAGCACACCGGCAGCAAACAGGTGATCACCTGCTTCGGCTCAACGCTACCGGAAAACCGCCCCGGAAACGGCAAACCCCCGGCACCGATATCGGTGCCGGGGGCCTGCCCTGCGAACCTCAGGCGTTGCCGTTGAAAAGCCCGGTGACGGAACCGTTCTCGAACACCTCGCGGATGGTCTGCGCCAGCAGCGGCGCGATCGACAGCACGGTCAGCGTCGGGAACTTCTTCTCCTCGGTCAGCGGCAGCGTATTGGTGACCACGACCTCCTTCGCCCCGCACTTCGCCAGCCGCTCGGCGGCCGGGCTGGAGAGGATGCCGTGGGTGGCGGCGATGACCACATCGGTCGCGCCCGCCTCCTTGAGCACGTTCACCGCGCCGGCGATGGTGCCGCCGGTGTCGATCATGTCGTCGATCAGGATGCAGGTGCGGCCCTCGACCTCACCGACCACGCGGTTGGCCACCACCTGGTTAGGCACCAGCGGGTCGCGGGTCTTGTGGATGAACGCCATCGGCGCGTCGGCCAGCGCGTTGGCCCACTTCTCGGCCACCTTCACGCGGCCCGCGTCGGGGGAGACGACGGTGACGTTCTCCAGCGGGTAGTTGTTGCGAATGTGCTCGACCAGCTGCACCTGCGCGTGCATGTGATCGACCGGGCCGTCGAAGAAGCCCTGGATCTGATCGGTGTGCAGGTCGACGGTGATGATGCGGTCCGCGCCCGCGGTCTTGAGCAGATCCGCGATCAGGCGGGCGGAGATGGGCTCGCGGCCGCGGTGCTTCTTGTCCTGGCGGGCGTAGGGGTAGAACGGCAGCACCGAGGTGATCCGCTTGGCCGAACCGCGCTTGAGCGCGTCCAGCATGATCAGGTGCTCCATGACCCACTGGTTCAGCGGAGCCGGGAAGCTCTGGATGACGAAGGCGTCGGAGCCGCGCACCGATTCCTCGAACCGGACGAAGGTCTCGCCATTGGCGAAGTCCCGGGCGGTCTGCGGGGTGACGTGGACATCGAGTGCCTTGGCCACCTCCTCCGCCAACTCGGGATGAGCGCGTCCCGAGAACAGCATCAGGTTCTTCTGGTTATCGGTAGAGAACGCGGTCACTGACGTTCGCCATCCTTTTGCTCGTTGGTTGTGTCTGCGGCCGCGAGAGCGGCCTCGGCCGCGCGGGCGGCTTCCGTGCCGGGCCGGTTGCGCTGCACCCAGCCCTCCATATTGCGCTGCGCACCACCGGACACGGCGAGCGCACCCGGGGGGACGTTTCTACGCAGCACAGTACCCGCCGCGGTATACGCCCCGTCACCCACCGTCACCGGTGCCACGAACATGGTGTCGCTGCCCGTGCGCACATGGGATCCGACCACCGTGTGGTGCTTCTTCACCCCGTCGTAGTTGACGAAGACGCTGGACGCGCCGATGTTGCTGTGCTCGCCTATCGTCGCATCTCCGACGTAGGTCAGGTGCGGAACCTTGGAATGCGCGCCGATGGTGGCGTTCTTGGTTTCGACGAAGGCTCCGAGCTTGCCGGAGACCCCGACCACGGTGCCCGGCCGCAGATAGGTGAAGGGACCGATAGTCGCGCCCGCCCCGATGGTCGCGCCGTCGCCGTGGGTGCGCACCACCCGCGCGCCGTCGCCGACCACCACATCGGTGAGGGTGCTGTCCGGCCCGATCTCGGCGTCCTCGCCGATCACGGTGTCGCCCAACAGCTGTACGCCCGGCCGGATCACGGCGTCGCGGCCGATGCGCACGCCGGCGTCGATCCAGGTGGTGGCCGGGTCGATGACGGTGACTCCGGAGCGCATGTGCCGCTCCACGATGTAGCGGTTGAGCGTGCGCCCGGCCTCGGCCAGCTGCACCCGGTCGTTGACGCCGGTGACCTTGGCCCAGTCCAGCAGCCGCGCCCCGTGCACCGCGTGCCCGGCCTCGCGGGCCAGCTTCAGCACATCGGTGAGGTACAGCTCGTGCCGGGCGTTGGCGGTGTCGATGCGGCCGATCATGACCCGCAGCACCGCGGCGTCGAACACGTAGACGCCCGAGTTGACCTCGGTGATGGCGGCCTGTTCGGGGGTGGCGTCGGCGTGCTCCACGATCTCGAGCACCCGGCCGTCGGCGTCGCGCACGATGCGGCCGTAGCCGTTCGGGTCGTCGGGCTCGAAGGTGAGCACGGTGACGGCGGAGCTGTCGGCGTAGCTGCGGTGCTCGTCGAGCAGGGCGTTGAGGGTGTGTCCGTCCAGCAGCGGCACATCGGCGTAGGTGACCAGCAGGTCGCCGGAGAAGTCGGCGGGCAGGGCGGTGAGCGCGCACTGCACCGCGTGCCCGGTGCCGCGCTGCTCCTCCTGCACGGCGAGGGTCACCTCACGTCCGAGTTCCGCGCTCACCCGCCCGACGGCCGCTCCCACTTGTTCGCGGTCGTGCCCGACCACGGTGATGAGATGCGCGGGGTCGATCTCGTTCGCCGCATGCAGCGCGTGCGCGAGCATGCTTCGGCCGCCCAGTGGGTGCAATACCTTGGGGGTCTTGGACCGCATTCGGGTTCCGGCTCCGGCGGCGAGAACGACGACGGCGGTCTGCTGTGGCATGGATCTCCCTCGGCTGCCTGTCATCGTTAGTGGGGCTGTCGTGGTGGGCACATGGCCTTCCCGTTGGCAAGACTTGCTCCGCCGCCAGGACTCGAACCTGGACAAACTGAACCAAAATCAGTTGTGCTGCCATTACACTACGGCGGATTGCACACCGGCGGACCGTTTGGTACGCCCGTGCGTCATGGCATGCGGGAACGATCCTCGCATGAAGACGCGGCCACCCGCCACTCTCCCCCGCCGCCCCGCGTCGTTCGCCGGTCGTGGGGTGCTCCGCGACCCTCGCCGTGGACCGGCGGTGGACGACGTGGCCGAGTTTTGGTCGTTCCCGGTGAGTTACCCGGAACCATGCTAGATCAGTTGTTGCGTTTCACGAACGCGAAGGAGCGAATCGCACGGGTGGATGAGCGCCGAGGCGGCACGATCTGAAACAGTTGTAGGACAGTCGGTTGGATCGCAGGGAGGCGAAGCGGTGGGTTCGGGTGAGGGGAACCGCGTGTCGCGCCCGCGTATGACCGGGACCCAGCGACGGCAGCAGTTGATCGAGATCGGGCGGGCGCTGTTCGCCGAGCGGGGCTACGACGCGACGTCGATAGAGGAGATCGCGCAGCGGGCCCAGGTCTCGAAACCCGTGGTGTACGAGCATTTCGGAGGTAAGGAAGGGCTGTACGCGGTGGTGGTGGACCGTGAGATGTCCACCTTGCTCGACATGATCACCGCCTCCCTCACCCAGAACCGGTCGCGGGTGCGGCTGGAACAGGTGGCGCTGGCGTTGCTCACCTATATGGAGGAGCGCACCGACGGGTTCCGCATCCTCATGCGCGACCAGCCCGCCTCCGCCGCCGAGGGCACCTACTCCAGCCTGCTCAACGAGGCGGTGAATCAGGTGGCGCACATACTCGCCGGGGATTTCGAAAAGCGAGGTTTCGATACGAGCCTCGCGACCCTGTACGCGCAGGCGCTGGTCGGCATGGTGGCGACCGCGGCCACCTGGTGGCTGGACGAACGGCAGCCCTCCAAGGAAGTGGTCGCCGCGCACCTGGTGAATCTGTGCTGGAACGGTCTCACGCATTTGGAAGCGGACCCCAAGCTGGCGTCGGAATGGCCCGCCCGCAAAGGGGTATGAACACGGTCACGTGAAATGTCGGTTATGCGGGGGCGGAACTGGACAGTTAACCAGCGAATTGCGAAGGAGGACGGGCCGAATGCTCGAATCGGCTGGCGGCGCGCAGTCGGGTGGTACGGTTCACCCATCCTTCGAGTGCTGTTCGAGCTGTGATGTCGGTCTACTTCGGGATGTCGGTCTACTTCAGGATGGCTGGTTTGATGACAGGCGGATCTGATGGCTAGGCAAGCGCGTGCGGAGATCACTCGCGATTCCGTGCTCGCGGGTGCTGCCGATGTCTTTCTGCGACTGGGCTACGCGAACGCGAGCCTGTCGGAGATCATCGCGCAGTCGAATGTGACCAAGGGCGCCTTGTACTTTCACTTCGGCTCGAAGGAAGAACTGGCGCGCGCGGTGGTCGACCAGGGCAATGAGCGACTCGTCAGCGCCTGCCAGGGCTTCTTCGATCCGCGCGTGCCCGCCCTGGAGGCGTGCATCGGGATCACCTACGTGGTCGCGGACCTGACCATGAACGATCCGATGGTCGGCGCCATGCTCAAACTGACCCACCAGATCGGCGACTACCGCGGCGCGAACGGCGACAACATCGCCAAGACCTGGGGCGAGACCCACCGTTTGCTCGCCGAACGCGCCATCGCCCAGGGCGACCTGAAGCCGGACCTCGACCCCGAGACCATCGGCCTGCTGCTGCAGGAGATGACCACCGGCGTGCACATCGTCGCCGTCAGCACCGATTCCATCGACCAGATGGCGAACCGCATGGAACGCGCCTGGTACTTCCTGCTCCCCTCCATCGTCCCGGAGGAGAAGGTCGCCTACTTCCGCGAGTTCGCGGCCCGCCGCCTGCGCCGCTACGTGCTGTAATTTCTGGCCTCCGCTCCGCTCCGGCGGGGTTTGCGGCGCTGGAGGTCCCGGTTCTTCCCTCCGCTCCTCCGCTTCGCTCAGTCCAGAACCGGGACACGCCGCAAACCCCGGAGTGTGTTTGGGCGGGAGTTGTGAGTTCGGGGTGGTGATCGCTTCTCTGCTCTGCTGGGGCCGGCAGCGGGACGCGCCGCACACTCTGGGGAGTTGCCGGTGTGGAGTGGTGAATCCTGGCGGGTGATCGTTCGTGGGTGGAGTTGGGATGGGGCGCGGGCAGGGTGATTCGGGGGCCGTGCGGGGGTGGCGCGCACCCGGTGAGTGTGGTGTGTCGCCTCCGTCGGTGTTCGGCATGCTCGCCGCGTGGGGCGGCGGGGTGCGGTGTCGGCGTGGACTACTAGACTCGGTTGGCCGTCCGAATCGCTGATCCGCGTCCAGGAGTCTGCCCATGTCCTCGAACCGTCCACCTCTGGCCGGACTGGCCGCGGCGGCTGCGGCCGATACGGCGCTGCGGCAGGTCGCGGGGTTGATCGGGCGGGAGTCGGCCATGCTGGTCGCGCCGTCGGCGGTGCGGCCGTTCGTGGCGGCGACCATTGCCGAGCAGCGACCGCTGGTGGTGGTGACGGCCACCGGGCGGGAGGCCGACGACCTCACCGTGGAACTCGCGGAGATCCTGGGCGACGCCGTGGCGCAGTTCCCGTCGTGGGAGACGCTGCCGCACGAGCGGCTGTCCCCGAGCGCCGACACCGTGGGGCGGCGGCTCCAGGTGCTGCGCCGGCTCGCGCACCCCGACGAGACGCTCTACGGCGAACCGCTGCGCGCGGTGGTGACCACCGTGCGCTCGCTCATGCAGCCCATGGCGCGCGGGCTCGGCGATATCGAGCCCATCGTTCTGCGCCTGGGCGCGCAGCACGACTTCGACGAATTGCTCACGCGGCTGGTGGAATTCGCCTACGAGCGGGTCGACATGGTGGGCAAGCGCGGCGAGTTCGCGGTGCGCGGCGGCATTCTCGACCTCTTCCCGCCCACCGCCGATCACCCTGTGCGCGTGGAGTTCTGGGGCGACGAGGTGAGCGAGCTGCGCGCCTTCTCGGTCGCCGACCAGCGCTCGCTGCCCGATATCCCCACCGAGGTGGTGATCGCCCAGCCCTGCCGGGAACTGTTGCTCACCAACGACCTTCGTGAGCGCGCCGCCCAGGTCGCCAGCGAGAACCCGGCCGACGCCGCCCTGGTGGAGATGTTGGACAAGCTGGCCCAGGGCATCCCCGTGGAGGGGATGGAGGCGCTGCTGCCGGTGCTGCAACCGGGCGAACTGCGGCTGCTCACCGATGCCCTGCCGGCGCACACCCAGGTGCTGCTCTGCGATCCGGAGAAGATCCGCACCCGCGCGGCCGATCTGGTGCGCACCGGCCAGGAGTTCCTGGAGGCGTCGTGGACGGCCGCCTCCTTCGGCGGGGCCGCGCCGCTGGGCGCGCACGGTCTCGACCTCGCCGCCTCCGCCTACCGCGGCCTGGACGAGGTGCACGCCGACGCCGAGCGGCGGGGCCTGGCCTGGTGGACATTGAGCCCGCTGGCCGCCGACGATCCGAACGAGATCGCGCTGCCGGTGCTGTCCGCCCCCGCCGCCCGCGGATCCGAGGAACTGGTCGCCACCATCTTCGCGTCGCTGCGCGCCCACGTCACCACCGGCGGGCGCGCGGTGATCGTGGTCGCGGGACACGGTACGGCGCAGCGCGTGCTGGAGCGGCTGCGCGACGCCGAGGTGCCCGCTACGGCGCTGGAGCCGGGAGCGCGGCCGGTCGACGGTCTGGTCGGCGTGCTGTGCGGTTCGCTGCACGACGGCATCGTGTTCGACGACGCCAAGCTGGTGGTGGTCGCGGAATCCGACCTCACCGGCAATCGCGTCACCGCCCCGCAGGAGGGCAAGAAGCTCGCCGCCCGTCGCCGCAATCAGGTCGACCCGTTGGCGCTGCGGGCCGGGGACATGGTCGTGCACGATCAGCACGGCATCGGCCGCTTCGTGGAGATGATCGAACGCACCGTCGGCGGTGCCCGGCGCGAATACCTGGTGATCGAGTACGCGCCGTCCAAGCGCGGCCAGCCCGGCGACCGGCTGTTCGTCCCCATGGACGCCCTCGACCAGCTCTCCCGCTATGTCGGCGGCGAGATGCCGTCGCTGTCCAAACTCGGCGGCTCCGACTGGGCGAACACCAAGCGCAAGGCGCGCAAGGCGGTGCGCGAGATCGCCACCGAACTGGTGCAGCTGTACGCGGCGCGCCAGGCCGCGCCCGGTCACGCCTTCGGCCCGGACACGCCGTGGCAGCAGGAGATGGAGGACGCCTTCGCCTTCACCGAGACCGCCGACCAGCTCACCGCCATCGCCGAGGTCAAGGCGGATATGGAGAAGTCGGTGCCGATGGACCGCGTGGTCTGCGGTGACGTCGGCTACGGCAAGACCGAGATCGCGGTGCGCGCCGCCTTCAAGGCGGTGCAGGACGGCAAGCAGGTGGCGGTGCTGGTGCCCACCACGCTGCTGGCGCAGCAGCATCTGCAGACCTTCGTCGAGCGCACCGCGGGCTTCCCGGTGACGGTGAAGGGCCTCTCGCGCTTCACCGACGCCGCCGAATCGCGCGAGATCATGGAGGGGATGGCCGCCGGTGACGTGGATATCGTCGTCGGCACCCACCGGCTGCTCCAGACCGGCGTCCGATGGAAGGATCTGGGCCTGGTCGTCATCGACGAGGAACAGCGGTTCGGCGTCGAGCACAAGGAGCACATCAAGGCGCTGCGCACGCACGTGGACGTGCTCACCATGTCCGCCACGCCGATTCCGCGCACCCTGGAGATGTCGCTGGCCGGAATCCGCGAGATGTCCACCATCCTCACCCCGCCCGAGGAACGGCATCCGATCCTCACCTATGTCGGCGCGTACAACGACAAGCAGGTGGCCGCGGCCATTCGCCGCGAGCTGCTACGCGACGGCCAGGTGTTCTACGTGCACAACCGGGTGTCCTCGATCGACAAGGCGGCCAAGCGGATTCGCGATCTGGTGCCCGAGGCGCGGGTGGTGGTGGCGCACGGCCAGATGAACGAGGACGTGCTGGAGAAGACCGTGCAGGGCTTCTGGGAGCGCGAGTACGACGTGCTGGTGTCCACCACCATCATCGAGACGGGGTTGGACATCTCCAATGCCAATACGCTGATCGTGGAGCGCGCCGACACCCTCGGCCTGTCGCAGCTGCACCAGCTGCGCGGCCGGGTGGGACGCAGCCGCGAGCGCGGCTACGCCTACTTCCTGTATCCGCCGGAGAAGCCGCTCACCGAGACCGCCTACGACCGGCTGGCCACCATCTCGCAGAATTCGGATCTGGGCGCGGGTATGGCGGTCGCCATGAAGGATCTGGAGATTCGCGGTGCGGGCAATGTGCTCGGCGCGGAACAGTCCGGACATGTGGCCGGGGTCGGCTTCGACCTGTACGTGCGGTTGGTGGGCGAGGCGGTGGAGGCGTACCGCGCCGCCGCCGACGGTCGGCCCATCACCGTGGACGAGGAGGTCAAGGAGGTGCGCATCGACCTGCCCGTGGACGCGCACATCCCGCCCGACTACATCGGCTCCGACCGGCTGCGCCTGGAGGCGTACCGCAAACTGGCCGCCGCGCAGGATGATTCGGCCATCGCGGCCGTGGTCGAGGAGTTGGTGGACCGCTATGGACCGCTGCCGGTGGAGGTGGGCCGCCTGGTCTCGGTGGCCAAGCTGAAGCTGCTGGCCCGCGAGTACGGCGTCACCGAGATCGGCGTCACGGGCACCACGTTGAAGATCGCGCCGCTGCAACTGCCGGACTCGAAACAGTTGCGGCTCAAGCGCATCTACCCCAATACCAGCTACCGCGCCGCCACCGGCATCGTTCAGCTGCCGTTGCCGCGCGTGGAGGACAGTGTCGGCGCGCACCGCATTCGCGATGTGCAGCTGCTCCAGTGGGTGGCCGATCTGCTGCTGGCCCTGGACGGAAAGGCCCAGGGCGCGGTCGATCTCACCGTGGAGACCGAGGTGAGCGCGGCCCGATGAGCGGGGATGCGAACGGGCGCACGGTATCCGGCACCGGGCAGGCGGCCGATACCGCCCGCATGACCGAAGCGCTGGCCGAGGCGGTCGATGTCATGGACCGGCTGTGGAACTTCGGCGGCTGGGAGGTGACCCAGACCCACGACTCGCTGCGCCCGTATCTGCTCGAGGAGACCTACGAACTGCTCGACGCCATTCAGCAGGCCGACGCGCCGACCATTCGGGAGGAACTGGGCGACCTGTTGCTCCAGGTCCTTTTCCACTCCCGAATCGCCGAAGCCGCAGGCGAGTTCACCGTGGCCGACGTGGCCGCCACCCTGGTGGACAAGCTCACCCACCGCAGCCCGCATCTACTCGACGACTCGATCGGCCCCGACGCCACCCTGGAACAGAAGATCGCCGCCCAGGAACGCGCCTGGGAGGAACGCAAATCCACCGAGAAGTCCCGCCGCTCCTGCCTGGACGGCATAGCCATGGCCCAGCCCGCCCTGGCCCTGGCCGAGAAGGTGCTCTCCCGCAGCCGCACAGCGGGCCTGCCGGACCACCTCGTCCCCGACGACCTCCGCACCATCACCCTCGACCGGGGCGACAGCGCCGAGGAACGCCTCCGCAAGTCCACTCTCACCTTCGTCACCGCCATCCGCACCGCCGAGGACCGCGCTGAAGCGGCACGCGGCACGCGCTCCCCACTCACCGCGGACGACTGGCTCCGCTTCTGGCCCCAAGCCTGACCCGCCCCGGCCACCGCTGAGGTCACCGAGTCGCATCGGCGTGATCGACGCCGGTGCGAGCCACCGCGGCTCGGATGCCGCGGATGTGCGTGTGCCTTGGGGCCGGGCCGGCACGGTATCCCGCCGCAGCGCCGCCACCGAGCCAGCCGATCTCCCGGGCGTGCGCCCGCCGCCGGTGCCGTCGGTGAACATTCGCGCCAGCGTGCCCGTGGCGCGCGCGAGGTTGTCGCAGATCCAGTCATTGCCCTGCTCTGTGGTTGGTCCAGTTCGAGTCGTCTACCGTCGTGGCACGGTGTCGCGGATGCGCGTGTCCCGGGCGGGAACGATTCGGGGTCGTCTTCCCGGAGGACGGAGATTTCCGGCGGGAGTACGTGCACCGGTGAGCATTCGCCGGTTCCGGTGGACGGGGTGGCGCGGTAGGTTTCGTGGGAACGGTAGCGGGCAACCCCGAAGGTTCGGGATGTCGGTTCTAGGGAGGCGGCATGCGGGGCCGTGGGATTGCGGCGGCGGTAGCCGTGCTGTTCTTGGTGACCGGGTGCGGACAGGTGGTGGGGGGTAGGGCCGAGCCCGATCCGGCGGTGGCGAGCCTGCCGCGGCTGGGGGCGGAGCAGGTGGGGGAGGTGCTGCTGTCGATCTCGGAGATCGAGTCGATCGTGGACACCAGCGGGCTGACGCAGTCGTACGAGGCGGCGAGTACCGCCACGCCCAGTGAGACCATCAGCCCCGCGCGGTGCGCGGCACTGGTGTACACCGGGCACGACAGCGTGTACGGCGGTGACTGGACGGCCTTGCGCACCAGGGTGTTCCGGCAGCCGGGGGACCGGTACACGCATTTCGTCTATCAGACCGTGGTGACGTTCCGGAACTTCCTCGGTGCGGAGGCGCTCGTCGACCGGTACCGCGCGGTCATTGCCGACTGCCGGGATCGAAACGTCACCGTCGCGGCCTCTGGGCAGGATTCGCTGACCTGGCGGGTCGCCGACACCACCCGCTCCGTCCCCGAGGGGCAGGCCGCGGTCGGCTGGACCACCACCGAGCAGGGCAATGACTGGATCTGCGACAACCTCGCGCGCGCCACGGGCAATACCGTGATCGAGGCCAGTACCTGTTCGGTCGGCAATGCCCGTGCGGCACAGGTGATCGCGGACCGCATCGCGACGGAGGTCGGTCGCCGCTGAGTATTGTTCCCCGCTGCGCGATTTGTGTGATTCGCCCTGTTCGGGGGCAGGAAATAGGGGATCGCCGGGGCTGTGTCCGAGCGCCCGCCCTCCGTACCCTGAACGCCATGCGTTCGCGACGATTCGCCATGGCTGTCGTACTGCTGGGAATTCTGGGGCTCCCGGGGTGCTCCGGGGACGGCGACGCCGCGGGCGGCACCTTCTACGGTCCGGAGCGCTCCCTCGGCGACGGCACGGCGCGGACCTATGTGGTCGTCGGATCCGACGGCGATCCGATCGAGCTCGGATTGCGTTTCACCGCAGCGGCCTTGGACGGCCTGCCGGACCACGACGCGTACGGCGACGCGCTGGCGGGCCGCGCGCCCTTCCCGAAAGCCGAAGTGTACGAACTGCCTTCGCAGGCCCGGGCGACCGCCTACGACCACATCGCCGTCGACTGGTTGGCGCACGGCCATCCGCCGGTCGGCATCTTCGACGAACCGCATTTCGATGTGCGGTTCTATCTGCGTGAGCCGGCGGCCGTGGCGGCGATCGACCCCGCGGACGCGGAGTTCGCCACCAAGGCGGCCCGCTTCCCGGCGGCCGAATACCTGCCGCGCGACTATGTTCCGGCGGGCGACCCGGCCACCGAGACGGTGCCCGGCGCGGGCCTGCGCTGGGTGGATTCGACGACGCCGTTCCACCCGCAGACCTACGAGTTCACCCAGGCCGTGCTCGCGGGCACCTGGGACGGCGAATACCTGTTCGCCGAGCCCATGGTCACCCGGGACTGGCTGCTGACCGAGCCCGATTTCGCCGCGGAGCTGAAACAGCCTGAGGCGGTGCGGAAATCGGGCCACTACGCCACCGGCTACGCCGTGCGCTACGACGCCGCCAGCCGGGAGTACTCGATCGTCCTGACCGGCCTCACCGAGCGCACCGCGTCCTGACGACCGGCCCGGCGCATCGGCACCGAGGTCGGCCGCTGACCGGATACCTCCCGCACCCCACGCCGGTCACTCCTCGGCGAGGTAGCGCTCCACCGTTTCGACCTTCGCCGTCATGGCCCCCGTCACCCCCGGCCGCACATCGGCCTTGACCACCAGGCTGCATCGCGGCGCGACCGCCAGCACGGCATCGGTGGCCTGCTTGACCACCGCCATCACCTCGTCCCATTCCCCCTCGACGGTGGTGAACATGGCATTGGTCTCATTGGGCAGGCCGCTGGCGCGCACCACCCGAACCGCCTCGGCGACGGCGCGTCCCACGTCCGCGCCGACTCCGAGCGGTGTCACCGAGAAGGCGACCAGCATCACACGTTCACGCCATAATCGCGGGCGATACCCGCGAGGCCGGACGCGTATCCCTGGCCGATGGCCCGGAACTTCCACTCCGCCCCGTGCCGGTACAGCTCACCGAACACCATGGCGGTCTCGGTGGAGGCGTCCTCGGTCAGGTCGAAGCGGGCCAGCTCCGAACCGGTCGCCGCATCCACCACCCGGATGTAGGCATTGCGGATCTGCCCGAAGGACTGCCGCCGCGCCTCGGCGTCGTGAATGGACACCGGGAAGAAGACGTTGGTGATCGTCGGCGGCATGGCGGCCAGGTCGACATTGATCACCTCGTCGTCGCCGTCGCCCTCACCGGTGAGATTGTCACCGGTGTGCTCGATGGTCCCCTCCGGCGAGCGCAGGTTGTTGTAGAAGATGAAATGCGCGTCCGACAGCACCCGCATATTCGATCCGCAGGCCAGCGCGCTCGCGTCCAGGTCGTAGTCCGCACCGGTGGTGGTGCGCACGTCCCAGCCGAGGCCGACCTGCACCTTGGTCAGATTGGGGGCCTGCTTGGACAGCGAAACATTTCCGCCCTTGGCCAGGCTGACGCTCATGATCTCCTTCCCCGCGGTGCCCTTCGTACCGCATCCCCACCCGATTATGGTCGAAATGGTGACCTGTTGTGCCAGTTCATTTCTGGAATGGCGGCTCGGACCGCCGGTGATCAGCCCCGTCGCCGCGCGCGGTCAGTCGAGTCCGGCGGCGAGTTCGCGCAGCGCCGCCACGCGTTCTTCCAGATAGCGCAGCTCGCCGGGATCGAGCACGGTGCGCTGGATACCGGCCGCGACCGTGAACGCCGACTGCCGGTGGTCGTCGATGGCCTCCACCTCGATGGCCACCGCCACATAGTCGCGTGCGGTGGGCATGGGATCGGCGACCACCCGCGCGTTGCCGCGCGCGCACAGTGCCACATCGCCGCCGCCGAGAATCAGCAGCGCCACCTCGGGGCGCTCGCGCAGCCGGGCCAGCGAGCCGCGATCGAATTTCAGGCTCAGCAGAATGCGGTGGTCGCCCGCGCGGACCGGCCACGAGACCGGGATGGCGTGCGGGCCGCCGTCGGTGGTCACGAGCACCGCGATGGTGTCGACCGGCCACTCCGGCAGTGCGTCCAACCGCGGATGGTCTGTCGAGGGCTCCTGACGCTGCTGGGCACGCGTAACCATCTTCGTCACCTCACGATCGTGTCGACGCAGCGGGCTGGACTGCGCTACTTGCAGTGTAAGGCGTTGTGACGCTGCCCGGCTGGCGTCCGATGATCACGAACTGCTCACCTGCCGCCGGTTACGGATGTGAAAACCCTTCCGGACCTCGGCACCGATTCGATTGACGAACCGACTTCGGAGGTTCATCATTCGTAACAGTTCCTCGTCCAATCGAGGTCGCGCGAGTAACCGGCCGATGACCGCCCGGTGAAGATCGTCCGCCGCATCCGGCGTCGACGAACGCAGCAGCATCCAACAGGCGCGCGTCGGGCGCGTCGCATGAGTGAGTGAGGTGAGTGCGACATGGGATTCCACCCGCATCGGCAGCGGCTGTATCCGCGCACCATACTCACCGCTCCGTTCTTCTGAATGCGCCCAGCGGATTTCGCGACTCGCCCCGACCACGGGCGGGTCGCGTCGGCCGCATGTGTCCAGACGTGAGGTGATAAGCGCGACAGAGCGGAGAACGGTGATGGTGGATATGGGTGCGGGGCAGCCGGAGACGGTGGAGATGGTGGCGCGGTCGACCGCCGCGAATCTGGCGGTGTCGACGGCGGTGGTGGATGATCTGCGATATCTGCGGGCGGAGCTGATGGCGGCGGAGCTGCCGTTCCTGCTGGTGCGGGACTGCGATCACCGCTTGGTGCTGGCGGTGGACGCCGTGCACCGAGCGGCGCTGCGCCGGGTGCTGGGTGCGGCGATGGTGGCTGGCTTCTCGTGCAATGAGCGGCAGCGCAATGTGTTCCGGCTTGGTCGTGACCTGGATCCGGCGCATCATGTGGAACTCGAACTGTGGGAGTATCACGGCGACACCGTGGAGTGCCCGCGGCCGAACGCCTTGACCCGCACCGTCTTCGATCTGGCCGACGTGGAACAGTCCACGGTGCTGCTCTACGAGCTGAGCTGGCCGACGCTCGCCGGCATGTTCGCGCCCAACGCCACGGACGTGGGTTTCGACATCGACATCGTGTTCTCCTGGGTGGACGGTTCCGATCCGGAGTTCCGGGCGCGGCGCGCGGGCATGATGGCGCAGGTCGTGGTCGGTGAGGGGGATGAGGCCGATGCGCGCATCCGCCAGATCGACGAGCTGCGTTACGCGCTGCGCGCGGTGCACAAGAACGCGCCGTGGATCCGGCGCATCTTCATCGCCACCGACTCCGCGGTGCCGGAGTGGCTCGCCGAGGACCCGAAGGTCACCATTGTCCGTGCCGTGGACCACTTCTCGGACCGCAGCGGGCTGCCGATCTTCAATTCCCATGCGGTGGAATGCCAGTTGCAGCACATCGAGGGTCTGAGCGAGCACTTCCTGTACTCCAACGACGATATGTTCTTCGCTCGCCCGGTGCGCCCGTCCATGTTCTTCACCCCGGCCGGGGTGAGCCGCTTCATCGAGGCGGACACCCGGATCGGGCCGGGCTCGAACAACGAGCGCCGCAGCGGATTCGAGAACGCCGCGCGGGTGAACCGGGCACTGCTGCGGCAGCGGTTCGGCCATGTCATCACCCGGCATCTGGAGCACACGCCGGTTCCCTTGCGGCGCAGCGTACTCCACGAGATGGAGCGGGAGTTCGCGGCGGATTTCGCCCGCACCCGCACCAGCCGGTTCCGGGCCGCCACGGATATCTCGGTGACCAACTCGCTCTACCACTACTACGCCCTGTTCACCGGCCGGGCGGTGCCGCAGGAGCGCGCCAAGGTGCGCTACGTCGACACCACCCTCTACACCGGGCTCGCGCTGCTGGACGGGCTGGCCGCACGGCGCAATGTGGACTTCTTCTGCCTCAACGACGGCAGTTTCCCGGAGGTGCCGGAGGCGGAGCGGGTGCGGGCGGTCTCGGAATTCCTGGAGACCTACTACCCGGAGCCCGCTCCGTGGGAGAAGCCGGCGACGGTGGGCGGAGCGCTGTTCGAATCAGGCGCCGCCTGAACCGCTTTCAGCTGACCGATTCGCCGTCGTTCTCGGGCGTGGTGGCCGGTCGCTGCACGACGTGCGGAATCCCGGCGGCCGGCGGGATGACGATGCCCGCGTCCGCGAGCTTGCGCGCCGCCTGCTCCGGGGTGGCCGGTTCCCCGACCGTCGGCCCCGACCCGATCGGCACCACCGAGTGCACCACGGTGTCCGGGTAGATGTGCACATAGTTGAATGCCTGCGCGCCGTCGCGCCCGCGGATGCCGCCCTGGGCCACCGCCAGGTCCTGGCTGTAGCAGGTCGCCGACGCCACCGACACCGGAATCCCGGCGAAGGTGGCGCTGGTGGAGAAGTGCAGGTGCCCGGCCAGGATGGCGCGCACGTCGGTGCCGTCCAGGACGTCGGCGAGGCGGCGCTGATCGCGCAGCTCCACCGTCACGGCCAGGTCGATCACGCACGGTACCGGCGGATGGTGCATGGCCAGCACGGTCCCGAACGGCGCGGGTTCGGAGAGCGCGGTGCGCAGCCATTCCAGCTGGGCCGGGGTGATCTCGCCGTAGTGGTGGCCGGGCACCGTGGTGTCCAGCACCACGACGCGCAACCCGTCGAACATGTGCACCCGGTCGTACGGCGCGGTGGAACCCGGCTCGTCCAACAGGTTCTCGCGCAGTGCGGTGCGGTCGTCGTGATTGCCCGCCACCCACACCAGCGGCGCGCCGACCCGCTCGGCGAAGGGCTCCACCAGGTTGCGCAGTTTGGTGTACGCCCCCGGCTCACCGTGGTCGGTGAGGTCGCCGGTGAACACGATGGCGGTCGGGGTGATGCCGCTGGCCTCGGCCTGCGCCAGCAGTTGGGATAGGCGTCGCTCGGCGTCCACCGTGCCGTAGAGCGCGGTGTCGGCGGCGATCAGGTGCGTATCGCTGAAATGGAACAGCACGTGATCTGGTCTCGGGTACTCGGCGACTCTGGTGATGTACACGGACATCCTCCCCGGCGGTTTCGTCTTCGCCCTTGCTTGCCGATTCCGTCGGCCAGGATAGCGAAGCCGTTTCTTCCAGCCTGCCCGTGCCCAGTGACGGCATGCTTGCGGAAAGGTGAGATTTACGTGTCGGCTTCAACCACCGAGGCTATTGGCCAGCACCCGGGGATGCTCCTGCTCACGCGCGTCCAGCAGCGCGAAGTAGCGGCGCAGCATCAGCACAGCGGTGGTGGCGAGTCCGGCGGCCAGACCCCACCAGACGCCCGCCGCCTCCAGGTGCAGCGGGTAGGCGAGCAGCAGCGCCGTGGGCAATCCCACAGCCCAGTAGCCGATCAGCGACAGTCGGAACCCCGCCTTGGTGTCCTTCAGGCCGCGCAGCAGCCCCACGCCGATGTTCTGGGCCGCGTCGAAGAACTGGAGCACGATGGCGATCAACAGCAGGGTGTGCGCGAGCGCGATGGTTTCGCCGTTGGCGTCGCCGAGGAAGGGTTTCAGCACCCAGTCCGGGGCGAGGACGTAGGCCACGCCGGTGACCGCGGCGACAACCGCCGCGTAGCGCAGTGCCAGCCACGCCACCGAGCGCGCGTGCGGGTACTCGTCGCGCGCCACCGCCGTGCTCACCAGGATGGACGAGCCGTGCGAGAGGCCGATGGCGACCTGGAAGACGATGTAGACGATCTGGTAGACGACATTGTGCGCGGCCAGTGCGGCCGCCCCCAGCGTGCCCATGACCAGGGCCAGCACCGAGAACATGCCCGCCTCGGAGCCGTAGGTGAGCGCGATGGGCGTGCCCAGCTTCAACTCGTCGCGCACCGTCCGCATGCGCACGGGCCACATCCGAATCGGCAGCGTCGGACCGAGTTTCGGGTCGCGGCGCACCATGGCCCAGAACACGCCGAAGGTGATGAGGAAGACCAGTGAGGTGGCCACGCCGATACCGGTCAGCCCGAGCGCGGGCAGGCCGAGCCAGCCGTACATGAGGCCCAGGGCGAGAACGAGATTGAGCGCCACCGAGCCGAGCGTCACCAGCAGCAGCGCCTGGGGTCGCTGCATGCCGACGGTGTACTGCCGCAGCACCTGGAACCACAGGCAGGGCAGCAGACCCGGGGCCAGCGCCACCATCATGGGCCGCGCCGCCTCCAGCACCGAGGCGTCCTGGCCCAGCCATTGCAGGCTCCAACCGAGCCCGATCAGCAGCGCGCCGCCAAGGATGCCGGCCAGGGTGGCGATGAGGAAGCTCGACCGCACCACCTCGCGCACCTCGCGCTCCGCGCTCACGCCGCGTTTGTCG
The DNA here is from genome assembly GCF_007362295.1 of Nocardia otitidiscaviarum. Classification (NCBI taxonomy): domain Bacteria; kingdom Bacillati; phylum Actinomycetota; class Actinomycetes; order Mycobacteriales; family Nocardiaceae; genus Nocardia; species Nocardia otitidiscaviarum. Next base: position 472,249 of record NZ_CP041695.1, read on the forward strand.
GCACGGCTCACCGCGATGGCGACCTGATTGCCGGTGCCGGTGATCAGCCCGACGCACATGGTGCGGATCTGGTTGAACAGCACCAGCGCCAGTCCGCCCGCCGCCACCTGCCGCACCCCGAGTGTGCCCATGAGCGCGATATTGGTGGTGGACACCGCCACCTGGGCCAGTTGGGTCAGTGCGATCGGCGTCGCCAGCGCGGTGAGCCGTCGTCCGTCGGATTGCCTGGTGGCGGAGTTCATTTGGCCGCGACTCCGGACACCGGCGCGCGCTGGTCGGCGGGCAGCAGGATGGTGTGGGTCGCGCGCGGGGTGCGCGCCGCCTCGGCCGCCGACGCGGCGTCGCGGCGGGCCGCGGACGGGAGCCGGTCGAGCAGTGCGGCGACGGCGCGTTCGGTCTCGGCGTCCAGGAGGTCGCGGTCGTTCATCCACTCGTCGTCGAACACGGTGTCGAGGTATTTCTCACCGCCGTCGCAGACGATGGTGACCACGGTCGATCCGGCCGGGAAGTCGTCGAGTCGCCGCAGGGCCGCGAAGACCGAACCGCCCGCGGAGCCGCCGATCATGAGACCGAGCTTGGCGGCCAGGACCCGCGCGGTGGCGAACGCCTCCACATCGGAGACCTTGACGCCCTCCTTCAGCAGGCCCAGGTCCTCGGCGACGATCTTGCCCGGATCGGCTCCCTCCGGGGTGCCGGTGCCGGACTGCCAGTAGGGGCCGGCCGGTCCGCCGAAGGCGATGGAGCCGACTGGCTCCACCCCGTAGAGCAGCGGTTCGATTCCGCGCTCGCGCAGGCGGCGCGCGGTGCCGAACATGGAGCCTCCGGTGCCGACGGCGGAAATCAACACATCCACCCGCCCGAGTTCATCGAGCAACTCGTCGGCCAGCGCGTAGTAACCGAGGGCATTGGCGTCGTTGTTGTGCTGTTCGGTGAAGTACGCATTCGGCGCTCTTCCGGCGCCGAGCGCGGCCTCGCATTCCTCGCGCGCCATTTTCTCGGCGAGTTCCTCACGCGCCGAGGTGGAAAGGCTGTCATCGCCTTCCTCCGCTACGAACACCAGTTCGGCACCCATGGCTTTCATCGCGCGCAACTTGTCCCTACAGGCGTGGTGGTCGACCACCGCGGTAAAGCGATACCCACGCTCAGCCGCTACAACCGCCAGGCCGAGTCCGGTATTTCCGGAGGTCGACTCTATGATGTGGCCGCCGGGGGAGAGCAGGCCGCGGTGTTCGGCATCGTCCACCATGGCGCGGGCCATGCGAATCTTCGCCGCGCCGGTGGGATTGAGATTCTCCAGTTTCAGATACAGCCTGGTGCCGGTGTCAGTGGCGGCCAGTTCGAACAGCGGGGTGTGTCCGATCAGGTCTGTCACACGGGTGACAACCGACATCGCGGGATTCTCCTCAGCATCGGGTAGGGCATGGATGGATTCGAGCGCGGCCGAACGGACTGAAACGCTAGGTAAGCCTAAGCGTTGGTGGTGGAGTTGTCAGCACCACCGCGGCCCGAGTTTCAGCTACCGTTCGGTAATTCGGGATTCCACCGACCATTCGTAGGAATCGCCCGGAATGTCCCGGAGAACGACCTTCGGTGGAATGGCGAGATCGTGGAAGGCGGACTCATTGGAGTCCATTTGATAACCGGCGGTATTGGGGTAGACCAGCAGATCGCCGGTGCGGGCGGCGCGCGGCAGCGGAATGCGCCGCCTGCTGATCATGTCGTCCTCGAGGCAGGACGCGCCGCCCACCGCCGTCGGCGTCACCGTGCCCGGCTCCGGCGGCCACAGCACCGGATCGGGCAGGAATTCGCTGCCGAACCACTGCTCGGACAGGCTGAGGCTGGTGCCGTTCGCGGTCAGCATCAGGTACGAATGCCCGTGGGCGACTAGGTCTTTCACGCCCTGCACGCCGAAAACCGTACTCCCGGCGCGATCCAGCAGCGCGCGACCGGGCTCGATCGCCAGTCCGATGCCCTCGCGGCGCAGCCGCTGCGCCAGGCCGTCGTGTTCCAGCACCCGGGTCAGCATGTGCGGTCCGGGCTGCGGGAAGTGGTAGGGGTAGAGGTCTTTCGGTTCCCAATCGCCGTGGAACCAGTGCGGACTCAGCCGGGTCCGGAACGCCGTCCACGCCGCCTCGGCAACGTAGTCGACACCGAAGCCGCCGCCGATCGAGATGGTCGTAATCGGGTGCCCCCAGCCCCGTGCCTCCCGGCAGCGGTCGAGCAGTGCCGCCGCCAGTTCCGCGCGGGGCCGGTAGTCGTAGCCGCTGAGATGGAAACTGAAGCCCTCCAGCCGAATCGTCTGCGGGTCGATCTGCGCCACGGCGAGGTCGAGTTGATCGCCGCGCAGGCCGAAGCGGCTGTCGGATCCCGGGGGCAGCGCGCGCAACAGCACCCGCGCCGGACCGCCGAGCGCGGTCAGGCGATCGAGTTCGGAGAGCGCGTCGATGGCGATGACGGCACGCGCACGCACCGCCAGCCGCAGCAGCTCATCGGATTTGGCCGGTCCGGTGACCATGAGGTCCCCGCCGTCGACTCCTCCGGCCACGGCGGCGTGCAGTTCGGCGGTGCTCGAAACATCCACGCCCGCACCGTGCGCCGCGCACTCGGCGACCACGCAGTCGGCCTTGTTGGCCTTCTTGCCGTAGTAGATCGTGCCCACCACACCGGCGGTGGCGAACGCCTGGCGGAAGGCGCGGATATTGTGCCCGACGCGGGCCGGGTACATGACGTGGAAGGGACCGCCGATCTCGGTCGCCATCTCGCGCAACAGGTTCGGGTGGGTCAGCAGCTTCCGCTCCCAACCGTCGCGGTGGGCGGGCAGCGGTGCGGCGGTGATGCCATCGCGAGTAATGCCATCGAGGTCGGTGGTGTGCGAGTTGGCGGTGTGCGAGTCGGTATCGGTGGTACCGGTACCGGCACCGTTGGTATCCGCCACCGCGGTCAGGGTTTTCGTGAAGTCCGTCAGCGTTCTCCCCTTTCGCTGTCGCACCCGGTCAGTCCCACAGCGGCACCTCCGTGCCGCGCCCCTCGGCGATCGCGAGCGTCGCCAGTGCGTGCGCCACCGCGATATCGGTGAGCACGAGACCGCTGTTGTAGACGAAGATGCGTTGGTCGTCGGATAGTCGTCCGGTCGCGCGGCGGCTGAGGATCTGGGGTAGCTCCGCGTCGACCGGACGTAGTCGGCCGTCGGCATCGGCCATATCGGTGCCGGTCAGGGCCATCTGCTCGGCATTGGTGGCGATCACGCGATCGGCCCGGCCGAGCGTGGAGGGGGCCAGCCCGTAACCGACCAGCACCGCCACCGCGCCGGGCGCGAGATCATCGGCCTCCACCGCGACCTTGGTGCCCGGCCCGGCGGTGGCCAGCACGACGTCGGCGTCCCGGGCGGCCGCCCGCGGGTCGGAGACGATCTCCAGTTCCGCGCGCGGCTGGTGGCGCAGCAGCTCGCGCTGGACGGCCTCGAGTCCCTCGGGATGGGTGCCGTAGAGCATGAGCCGGTCGAGCTGTGGGTTGGCGGCCAGCAGGTGCGGCAGGGCGTTGCGGCCCTGGGTGCCGGTGCCGATCAGCAACACGCTGCGCGCACCCGGCCGGACGGTCTCGCGCACCAGCAGCGCCGAGACCGCGGGTGTGCGCAGCGCGCCGACCCGGGCGCAGTCCATCATGGCGATGGGCAGCCCGGTGGCGTCGTCGTAGAGCGTGATGGTGGTGTAGTACCGCTTGGTGCTGCGATCGTGGTGCGGATCGAACTTGTAGGACGTCTTCATGGCGACCACGCGGCGGCGACCGTCGCGGCCGAGCATGGCGTAGGCCACCGACCAGCCGTCCGGATGCGCCACGCTGAGCTTGCGCGGGTTATCCGAATTCCCCTCCGCGAAGGCGAGGTACGCGTCTTCGACGGCGCGCACCACCTCGCCCGGGCTGATCGGGACATCGGCCAGATCGCTGCGGCTGAGCACTCGCAGCGGGGTGGATCGGGTATTCACCTGCTAATTCCTCGGGTCGTTGCGGAACGGCGACACCGTGCGCTGGCCGTACCCGTTCTCGGTGCTCTCGGCCTCGGCGCGATGCCGCCCGGGCAGTCGGATGTTCACCCGCTTGAGCCAGCGGTCGGTGCCGTCGTACCGGGGTTTGAAGGGCACCCGGCCGTGCACCACAACGTCATTGTCCACCAGCAGCAGTTCTCCCGGGGTCAAAGCCGCGGTGATGCACACCCTTTCGAGCTCCAGCGCCAAATGATCGTAGGCGGCCCGGAATTCGGCGTCCGCCTCGTCGAGCGGGGTGTAGGCGGGATCGAAGCGCAGGGTGAGCGCGTCCGCGTCACTGCCCAGTGTGGCCACGGCGGGCGCGGGGCTGGCGGGAAATTCGCTGCCGTAGGACAGATCCGGATGGATGGGCAGCAGCGCCCGTTCCAGTCGTGCCCGCTGCCAGGACTCCAGCCGCACCCGCCGCACCGACGACACCGTGGTGCCGACCCGGTCCGGGTTGCGCAGGCAGCCGAGCATGAGCAGGTTCGCGCGCTCCGGGTGGAAGGCGTCCTCGGTGTGCGGGGCGAGCAGGGTGGTGCTGCTGGCCCCGGTCTGCTCCTGCTCGTGGCCCGGACTGGGCACGATGTTGTTGACCAGCCGTCCCGCCTGCTGGCCTTGCCAGCCGAACGGCTCACCGGCACAGCGCGCCAGCAGCAGCATGGCGATGTCGAGTTCGAAGGAGGCGGCGCAGCGGACGGGATCGCCAGCCCAGGCCGCCGCCTGCCGCCAGTCGATGGGGGTGGGGCCGAGTTCGGCGTCGGCCACGGGCAGGTCGCCGATGATGGTGACACCCGCCGCGGTGGCGGGTGCGCGCATGGCCTCGTGTACGGCGTCGGGCAGTTCCCGGTAGCGGGAATCGATCGTGTGGATCAGCGTCGTATGTGCGAGGGTGGTGGATATCGCCGGATCGTGTCCGAGTGTGACGGCGATCTCATGGGCGAGGTCGCGGATGGACCGTGACGCCGCCGCGGGCAGCGCGCGTCGTTCGAGTTCGGCGGGGTGAAGCGAGTTACGTTCGAAGAGAACGCTTTTCACCGAGGGTTGTCCCTTCTTCGCATCGTTGGTGCGCGGACGTTCGATGGTGAAAAGTACACGGCTTAATGAGGTTAGGCTAGCCTGTGTTTCCCGTCCGGCGTGTCGCAGAGAAATAGCGGGTTGGCATGGAAGGGTAGTGCTGAAAGATTGCCAGCGCCCCGGATTCCGCCGATTCGGCACGGGCGCATCGGCGCATCGTGGCCGACGCACCGCTTCGTCTGGATGATGAATAACGTGCGTTTCGTGAAGGCCGGCGCTGGCGCCGTCATCTCCCGCGCCGGCCTGCTGGGCACGGCGTGCGCCCTCGTGCTGCTAACCGGTTGCGGGGCAGTGGATCTCACGCCCATTCCGGAGGGTATCCCGCCCGGTCCGGGTGCGCCGCTGCCCGTCATCGACATCGACGCGCCCGGCCGCACCGCAGCGCAGTTGCGCGGCTGGGCCGAGGAACAGTCCGGCGTCCTGGGCATTCCGGTGGTGTCGCTGGAGGCCTACGGGTACGCCGCCGCCGTCATGGCGCGCGCCCGGCCGGACTGCGGCATCGCCTGGACCACCATCGCGGGCATCGCGAGCGTCGAGAGTCGGCACGGCACCCACCGCGGCGCCGATGTCGCCGCGGACGGCACCGTGTCGCCGCCGATTCGCGGGATCCCCCTGGACGGTTCGCCCGGCGTCGCGCGCATCGAGGACACCGACGGCGGCCGGCTCGACGGTGACACCGTCTACGACCGCGCCCTCGGCCCGATGCAGTTCATCCCGGAGACCTGGCAGCGCTGGGGCGTGGACGCCAACGGCGACGGTATCGCCGATCCGGACAGCATCGACGACGCGGCCCTGACCGCCGCCCGCTACCTGTGCGCCAGCGGCGGCGACCTCACCGGCCCCGAGGGCTGGCAGCGGGCGCTGCTCACCTACAACCAGTCCAACGTCTACATGGACACTGTGCGCGACCGCGCGGCGGCCTACAGCGTGGGGCGCAGAGCCTGAGCGCGGTCCGCCGGGCCGACCGCGTCCGGCGGAAACCACCGGTCACCGGCCGCGGTCCGCTTGCGCCGGTCGTGCGGACCGGCTGGCCGGGCGAGCGGCCGGGCATCCTTGCGTTAGGCTCGGCACCGCACGGGAATGCCGTGCGACCTGCCGAGCAAGCAGCCGAAGGAGTGTCGTTTCGTGGCCATCATCGAACAGGTCGGAGCTCGCGAGATCCTGGATTCTCGTGGTAACCCCACCGTCGAGGTCGAGATCGCTCTCGACGACGGCACCCTCACCCGGGCGGCGGTGCCGTCCGGCGCGTCGACCGGCGAGCACGAGGCCGTCGAACTCCGCGACGGCGGAGACCGCTACCAGGGCAAGGGCGTGCAGAAGGCCGTCGAGGGCGTGCTGGACGAGATCGCCCCGGCCGTGATCGGCCTGGACGCGGTCGAGCAGCGCACCGTCGATCAGACCCTGCTGGACCTGGACGGCACCCCCGACAAGTCGCGCCTGGGCGCGAACGCCCTGCTGGGCGTGTCGCTGGCGGTGGCCCGCGCCGCCGCCGAATCCTCCGGCCTGGAGCTGTTCCGCTACGTCGGCGGCCCCAACGCCCACGTGCTGCCGGTGCCCATGATGAACATCGTGAACGGTGGCGCGCACGCCGACACCGGCGTGGACGTGCAGGAATTCATGATCGCCCCGATCGGCGCGCCGACCTTCAAGGAGTCGCTGCGCTGGGGTGCGGAGGTCTACCACTCGCTCAAGTCGGTGCTGAAGTCGCAGGGCCTGTCCACCGGTCTGGGCGACGAGGGCGGTTTCGCCCCCGACGTCGCGGGCACCCGCGCCGCGCTGGACCTCATCGCCTCCGCCATCGAGAAGGCGGGCTACAAGCTCGGCACCGATGTGGCGCTGGCCCTGGACGTGGCCGCCACCGAGTTCTACACCGCCGGTGAGGGATACAAGTTCGAGGGCAGCGTGCGCACCGCCGCCCAGATGAACGAGTTCTACAGCGAACTGCTGTCGGCCTACCCGATCGTCTCCATCGAGGACCCGCTGTCCGAGGACGACTGGGACGGCTGGGTCGCGCTGACCGACGCCATCGGCGACAAGGTGCAGCTGGTCGGCGACGACCTGTTCGTCACCAACCCGGAGCGCCTGGAGGAGGGCATCGCCAAGGGCGCCGCCAACGCGCTGCTGGTGAAGGTCAACCAGATCGGCACCCTGACCGAGACCCTGGACGCCGTGGACCTGGCGCACCGCAACGGCTACAAGACCATGATGAGCCACCGGTCCGGTGAGACCGAGGACACCACCATCGCCGATCTGGCCGTGGCCGTCGGCTCCGGTCAGATCAAGACCGGCGCGCCGGCCCGCTCGGAGCGCGTGGCCAAGTACAACCAGCTGCTGCGCATCGAGGACGCCCTGGGCGACTCGGCGCGCTACGCCGGTGACGTCGCCTTCCCGCGTTTCGCGTTCGAAGGCTGAATAATCGGGCTCGGGAAATCGGTAGCCCGGGGGTCGCACGGCCCCCCGGGTGTCGAATCGGCTGAGTTTCGAGGTGTGAGATGACGGAGCGGCGAGCGCGCGGTACCAGTCCGGCCGGACGCGGGGACCGCCGCTCGTCGCGATCCGCCAGATCGCGGCCGGCGGCCAGCGGCAAGGGCCGCACCACCGCCGGAGCGCGGGCCGCCGCCCGGCGCGCCGCCAAATCCGCGAAACCCGCACGGTCCGAACACAAGATCCTCGGCCTGTCCACCGGGCGGGCGGTGCTGCTGGCCGCGGTGGTCGCCGCTCTGGCCCTCACCCTCGCGGTGCCGCTGCGCACCTATTTCACCCAGCGCGCCGAGGCCCAGCAGCTCGCCGCCGAGCGGGCACAGCTGGAGGCCGAGGTGGCGGAGCTGCGCGATCGCCGTGCGCAGCAACAGGATCCGGCCTACACCCGGGCCGAGGCACGAGACCGGCTGCGGCTGGTGATGCCCGGCGAAACCCCCTACATCGTGCAGGTGCCCGGTATCGAACAACCCGCGGTGCCGAGCCCGACCAGCAAGCCGCGGGAACCCGACCCCTGGTACACCGAGCTGTGGCGCAGTATCTCCGAGCCGCAGCCCACACCCACGCAGGAAGGAGCACCCGGGTGACGTACGAAGAGCCCACCGACCGGGATCTCGAGATCGTCGCCGAGCAGCTGGGGCGCGCCCCGCGCGGGGTGCTCGCCATCGCCTACCGCACCCCCGACGGCGTGCCCGCCGTCGTGAAGACCGCGCCCAAGCTGCCCGACGGCACCCCGTTCCCGACGCTGTTCTATCTGACCGATCCGCGGCTCACCGCCGAGGCCAGCCGGTTGGAGACCACCGGACTCATGCGCGAGATGACCGAGCGGCTGGGACGCGACACCGAACTGGTCGCCGCCTACCGCGCGGCCTACGAGGGTTATCTCGCCGAACGCGACGCCATCGAATCGCTGGGCACCGATTTCGCCGGTGGCGGCATGCCCGATCGGGTGAAGTGCCTGCACGTGCTGATCGCGCACTCGCTGGCCAAGGGGCCGGGAGTGAATCCGCTCGGCGACGAAGCGGTGGCGCTGGCCGCCGACCACGGCCTGCGCGGCACCGCGATTCCCGCGGACTGGCCGAAATACGAAGCGTACGGGACCGATTCGGCCGCCGCGGAGTAGCCGGAGGAGTATTCGAGGAGTAGCTCATGACCGACCGGATCGCCGCCGTCGACTGCGGCACCAATTCCATCCGACTACTGATCGCCGATGTCGCCCCGGCCGGGGAGGCGTCGGCGACGCCGCATCTGACCGATGTACACCGGGAGATGCGCATCGTTCGGCTCGGGCAGGGCGTGGACGCGACCGGCTCGCTGCATCCCGAGGCCATCGAGCGCACCCGCGCCGCCCTGCACGACTACGTGGATCTCATGCTCGACGCCGGGGTCTCGCGGGTCCGCATGGTCGCCACCTCCGCCACCCGCGATGCGAGCAACCGCGAGGACTTCTTCGCCATGACCCGCGAGGAACTCGGGCGCGTGGTGCCGGGTGCGCAGGCCGAGGTGATCACCGGGGACGAGGAGGCGCGGCTGTCCTTCGCCGGGGCCGTTGGCGAATTGTCCAGTGCCGACGGGCCTTTCGTGGTGGTCGACCTCGGCGGCGGATCCACCGAAGTGGTGCTGGGCGACAGTTCCGGTGTGCAGGCGGCCTATTCGGCCGATATCGGTTGTGTGCGGATCACTGAACGCTGCCTGCGCGGCGACCCGCCGACGCCGGAAGAGGTGGCGTCCGGGCGGTTCTTCGCCTCCGAACGGTTGGCGCAGGCGTTCGGCGTGGTGCCGGTGGAGCGCGCCCGCACCTGGGTCGGGGTGGCCGGGACCATGACCACGCTGGCGGCCGTCGCCCTCGACCTGCCCGAATACGATTCGGAGAAGGTGCATCTCACGCGCCTGACCCTGCCGCAGGTGCGGGCCGTCTGCGATCGGCTGATCGGGATGACGCACGACGAGCGAGCGGCGCTGGGCCCCATGCATCCGGGCCGGGTGGACGTCATCGGCGGCGGTGCGGTGATCACCGAGGTGCTGGCGGACGAGCTGGCGCGCCGCGCCGGAATCGGCGCGCTGATCGTCAGCGAGCACGACATCCTGGACGGCATCGCGCTGTCGGTCGCACCCCGGCGATAGGATCGGCGCATGGCCGCGACAACCCAGGTCACGGCCCGTTTGTGCGGTTGAACAAGCGGTGACGGGAGTGCGTCCCCGATGTTGCTGTTCAATTGCCCAATATGGGAGGGTGACGCACATGACAGCTACACCTCTCGCGAAGGAGGGGGCCGAACGCACCCTGTTCGGGCACCCCATCGGCCTCGCGAATCTGTTCGGCGTGGAGCTCTGGGAACGTTTCTCGTTCTACGGCATGCTCACGATCCTGGGCTACTACCTGTACTACTCGACCACCGAGGGTGGTCTCGCCATGCCGCAGGCCACCGCCACCGGCATCGTCGGGGCGTACGACGGTCTCGTCTATCTCTCCACGGTGCTGGGCGGCTGGCTCGCCGACCGGGTGCTCGGCATGGAGCGCACCGTCTTCTACGGCGGCGTGGTCGTCATGGCGGGTCATATCGCGCTGGCGATCATTCCGGACCTGGCGGGCGTCGCGGTCGGCCTGGTGCTGGTGGCGCTCGGTTCCGGTGCGCTCAAGGCCAATGCCTCCTCGCTGCTGGGCACCCTGTACGCCAAGGGTGACGCCCGCGCGGACGGCGGGTTCACCCTGTTCTATCTGGGCATCAACCTGGGCGCCTTTGCCGGTCCGCTCATCACCGGCCTGCTGCAATCGCATGTCGGCTTCCACTACGGCTTCGGCGCGGCCGCCATCGGCATGGCGCTGGGGCTGACGCAGTACGTGGTGTTCCGCCGCAATCTCGGCGACCACGGCCGCGAGGTGCCGAACCCGCTGCCGCGCCCCGAGATTCCGCGCACGGTCGCCGCGGTGGCCGGTTTCGGCGTGGTGGTGGTGCTCGCGTGGGTGACCGGGCTGCTCACCCTGGAGAATCTGCCCGACGTCACCACCGGGGTGATCGTGCTGGCCTCCATCGCCTACTTCGTCATCATGCTCACCAGCGCCAAGGTGGAGCCCATCGAGCGGGTGCGGGTGCGGGCCTATATTCCCCTGTTCATCGCGAACGCGGTGTTCTGGTCGCTGTTCCAGCAGATCTTCACCGTGCTGGCGGTGTACTCCGACGAACGCATCGACTGGAATGTCTTCGGCTGGACCGCGCCGTCGAACTGGATCGGCTCCATGGAGCCGGTGTGGATCATCGCGCTGTCGCCGCTGTTCGCCATCATGTGGACGAGGCTGGGGAACCGCGCGCCGAGTACGCCGCGCAAGTTCGCCATCGGCGTGATCGGGATGGGCGCGGCCTTCATGCTCTTCACCGTGTTCTCCGGAACCGAGGGCAAGTCCGTGCCGATCCTGTTCGTCTTCGTGGTACTGGGCGCGTTCGCCGTCTCCGAGCTGATGCTCTCGCCCATCGGCCTGTCGGTGACGACGAAGCTGGCCCCGAACGCCTTCCGCGCGCAGATGATGGCCCTGTACTTCTTCTCGGTGGGTATGGGCACCTCCATGTCCGGCGTGCTGTCGAAGTACTACGACCCCGCGCACGAACTGGCCTACTTCGGCATCACCGGCCTGGTGACCATCGCCGTGGGTGTGGCCGTCTGGTTCATCGCGCCCCGGGTGAGCCGCCTCATGGAGGGCGTGCACTGACCGATCCGGCTCCGGAGGTGACGGCCGCTGTCGTCACCTCCGGCCAAACGGATTGTTAATACCTTCGCAAAGCACTTTCGCGGAAAGCCTGAAGTTCGCTACGGTCGTTTCGGCCGTCGGCTGGGCGTGGATTTCCGCAGCGTCGCGATCCACGCGGTGTGGATGATGATCCGCTGCGTGCGGAGAACCGAGCAAGGAGTGTGGCCTTGTCGTTGCGAGCAACTGGGCTTCGGCGTGGAACGCGAGCTATTCGTCTGGCCGGTGTCGCCGTCGCGGCCGCGGTGGCGGCGGGCATGGTGTGGGCGACCGGCGCACCCCGCGCGGACGCCGCGCCGGGTGATTGCCCCGCCCTGAACGTGGTGGCGGTGCCAGGCACCTGGGAGACCTCCCGGGACGATCCGAAACAGGGCATGTTGTCCCTGGTGACCAATGGTCTGCCCGGCAGCGTGCGCACCGACTACGTCAGCTACGCGGCCACCGCCCTGCCTTGGGAGGGCGAGGTCTACGGCCGCTCCAAGCGCGAGGCCGTCAACGCCGCCCGCGGCCTGATCGCCGATATGGCGGCCCGCTGCGGCGCAACACGTTTCGCCCTGGTCGGCTACAGCCAGGGTGCGGACGCCGCCGGTGATCTGGCCGCCGAGATCGGCACCGGCCTCGGCGTGGTCCCGCCCGACCGGGTGGTCGCCGTCGGCCTGCTCTCCGACCCCCGCCGCTCACCCACCGACATCCTGGTCGGCCCGCCCGTCCCCGGCGCCGGTGCGGGCGGCGCGCGCGTAGGCGGCTTCGGCTGGCTCGCCCCCAAGGTCCGAACCATCTGCGCCGCAGGCGATCTCTACTGCTCGGTCCCCACCGACGACCTGGCGGGCCGCTTCGCCGGCTTCCTCACCCAACTCTCCGCCCCCGACCCCCTCCAGTTCGGCAACTACGCCCTCACCCTCCAAGCCATCCTCGGCGAGGCCCTCACCCCCGGCTGGAACGCCATCCTCACCGCCCCCGCCGACGACCCCGCCAGCGAGCAGTGGGCCCGCCAGGTGGAGGAGTTCTACCGCTCCGGCGTCCACCAGTCCTACCCCGGCTACGTGGTGGACGCCAACGGCACCACCGCCACCTCCTGGCTCCGCAACTGGCTCGCGGGCATCGCCCGCACCGCCTGACCCTCCGGGCCGGGTACCAGCTCCAACCAGCCGGTACCCGGCCCGACCACCGCATCCCGGGCCATCCCCCGCGGCGCACCTGTGACACCCACCCGAATCCACCCCCAGAAGATTCCGGCACAACCGTACGGCTCGGTAGGCTGACCCCCGCGCCCCCGTAGCCCAATTGGCAGAGGCAGCGGACTTAAAATCCGCCCAGTGTCGGTTCGAGCCCGACCGGGGGCACATACATGGCTACGGACGGCGACTCCGGATGTCTCGGCTCGTCGCAGGTCCGCAGCCTCGGCATGCGAACCCCGATAGAGTTCGAGAACACAACCATCGTGGCATGAAGTCCAGCAACCCGGCTCCGAGAAACCCAGGGAACACCATTGCGGCAAGGCCCCGGAATCCTGAAGTCGGCGGCTCTCGCCGAGTACGTCGCCGACGTCCCGAGGGCACGACGTTGCCCTAAGAGGACATTTGTCCAATACACCGGGCGATGCCTTTGCCCATGCTGTTGGTCATGTATCTGAACCAACAATGGCTTCCGAGCCGCGTCACGAACCGGCAGGGGTTTTGATCATGTTGTTGAGCAACCATTTCCGACAGCGGACCGGCCATGGCCGCCGCCCGTGCCGCCGGGACGGTCACCGGATCCGAGCCAGCCTGCGTCTCATCGGCCGCACCGTCGCCGCGATGCTGGTCGCGGCGAGCGGTGTGCTCGCCGCGGGTCCGGCCCATGCCGACAACGCCGGGACCGTGTGGTTGTGCCGACCGGGCCAGGTCGGCGACCCCTGCGGCGAAGGCACGGGCGCACCGATCGACTGCTTCTACGTCTATCCGTCGAGTTCGCTGCAGCCGTCGATCAATGCCGAACCGACCGTCGAGCCCACCGCGGCGATCGCCGCCGGCGCCCAGGTCGCGCCCTTCGACGGCCGATGCGATATCTGGGCGCCGACGTACCGGCAGCGCACGATAGCCGGCCTGGCCGCCTCGACCGCCGAGCAGGCTCACGCCATGGATATCGCCTACGACAGCGTCGAGGCCGCATGGGACGACTACATGGCCCACTACAACCACGGGCGCGGCGTAGTGCTGATCGGGCATTCGCAGGGTTCGATCCTGCTGCGCACCTTGATCCGTAACCGCATCGACGGCACGCCGCAACAACGTCAGTTGGTGTCCGCGATCATCCCCGGGGCCGATGTGCTTGTCGCCGTGGGTGAAACGGCCAGTGGTGATTTCTCCTCGGTCCCCGCATGCACCCACGATGACCAGATCGGCTGCGTGATGGCGTGGTCGACATTTGCCGGTAGCCCGCCGCCGAACACCAAATTCGGTATTGTGCCGGCCGCTCCGGACACTCTCCTCACTCGTGGGGGCCTCCCCTACGGGCCGGGGTACGAGGTGTTGTGCACCAATCCTGCCGACCTGGCCTCCGGTGCCGACGCGGACCTGCACAGCATGATCAATGGGCAGGCAGTGACCGGATACAGGGGCCACTGCACCACCGACGGGGCCCGCGTCCTGATGATCGAGGGCGGCGGCAACGGCGTTCCGCCCGCCACAGCATTGCCGGTCATCCCCAACGCGAACTGGGGCCTGCACGCCTTCGACATGAATATCGTCCAGCAAGACCTGCTGCATCTCGTCTCCACCCAGACGCGGGTTTGGTTGAGTCGAGAGCACGTCGGCGGCAACTGATCCCGGCAACGCCGCGACCAATCGCGACTAGGCTGCGTTTTGAAAGTGGGTGGGTGTCCGCTCTCAGTCGTGTCGTAGCCACACACGGCTTGGTGCCGCAGCAGGCAACGCCGCCTGGCCGCACCGGCGGCGTCTCACCACAGGTGTAGGTAGCTTCGGATGTCGTCATACCCGTCGACGGCCCGACTGTCCACGTCCGACGGGTCGGCCTCGGCACGCGCGGCCAGCGACTTCGCCAGTGCGAGGGCTTCATCGCTGAGACGCCCGAAACGCCGAGCGGCGTGTCCCAGGCACAGACCGGCCAGCCCAAGCAACGGACTACCCGGCACAGCCCGTGTCCCAACCTGCACGCACCAGTGTTCGACGAACTCAACGTCGTCGTCGTTCAACGCGCTTCCGACCAGGACACTCGCGGCCTCCCCTTCGGCCGTGCAGTCACGCAAAGCCCGCTCCAACGTCTCGACCACGACTTCGTGAGGCAGCGCAGGAGGGTTCTCAAAGCTCAGATGAGAGTGCACCGCGCGAGACTACGTGCCCCGCGCGATCCATTCGGCCCGCCCTCACCCGTGTCGTAGCCATTGGTTGATGGCTGCAATACGGACGGTGGCCTGGCAGCGGACGGCGAGTTTGTCGAATCTGGTTGCCACCGCCCGGTTTTCCTTCAACTGGCCGATACCGCATTCCACGGCGTGACGCAGCTTGTAGTCCTCGGCGTCGAAGGCTGGTGGTAGTCCACCGGCGGAGCCCTTCTTCTTGCGGTTGGCGGCCTGGTCGGCCTTGATCGGGATCGTCGCCTTGATCCCACGGCGGCGCAGGTGCGCGCGGTTGGCGGCCGAACTGCACGCACCCGCTCGGGCCGGGTACGCGGGCGGCCGTTGCCGAGGCGGGGCACCGCGATACCGTCGAGCACGGCCGTGAACTGCGGACTGTCACCGCGCTGACCGGCAGTGATCACGATCGATAGCACCTTGCGACCCTGCTCACAGGCCAGATGGGTTTTGGTGGTCCAACCGCCCCGGGAGCGGCCGAGGGCGTGATCGGCGGGCTCGACCTCGATCCCGCCGGGCGGTTCGGCCTGGGCGGGGCCGTCGTGGCGTGCGTCGGCGGCGTGACGGTGCGCGGGCGATGGTGGAGTCCACGCTCACCTGCCACACGATGGCACCGGCGGCGTCGGCGACTACTCCGGACAGCACTCCCTGTCGTTCGGTGATCGCCTCCTCGCGCTTCCCATCGAGACACTCTGGTGGGCCGTCACCGTAGGCCATCGACGGTGGTCGACCGATCACCGTGACGATCGGCGATGAACCCCGAACTACCTTCATATCGGCGGAAATTCGCAGTTCGCGACGGGTCCGCGTTGTTGTAGATGCTGTACGTGCCCCACCGGGGCACAGCGCAGCCTACGCACCGGGGCGAATACGAGAGTGGGCGTGAGTGGCGGCGGTGTGGTCTTGGATGAAGCGACCTGCGGCGCGGAGGGCATCGGCGGCTTCGGGCAGGAAGGCAAGCTCGACACCCCGCCGACGGTGATCGGCCGGATCGAGATGTCCTGCGGTGGAGGGAATTGCGCGTGCAGATCCTCGTATGCCGTACGCATGGAGTGCAGTTCGGCGTCGGCTGTCCCGAACAGCTCCCAGTTGCGGGTGATTCGAGCCAGTAGTTCGCCACTGACCGCTCGTGTCGCCAGCACCGCCTCGTCCACGCCCTCGAGGATGCGGCGGGCTCGGTCCAGTAGCGCCTCGCCCGCCAGGGTGAGTTCCACCTGATGGGTGGTGCGGCGCAACAGATCACAGCCGACGAGTCGTTCCAGCGCGCGAATCTGGCGGATCAGGGCCGGCTGTGAAACGTATAGCCGGGCGGCGGCCCGGCCGAAGTTGAGCTCCTCGGTCACCGTGACGAATGCCCGCAGGTGGCGCAATTCGATCGCGTCCGGCGCGGTAGGCAGAGGGGTCGGCGCATCGGACAGTCCGACGGAGCGCCGATCGGGTGCGATCGGAAAGACCGCAACGGCTCGAATCGCGGTGTGGCTCAGCGGGAGGGCAACAGGGTGAAGGCGTCGACGTGACGCGGTCGGACCACGGAGAAATGGCGTCGATCCGTGGTGGCGATGTAGGTCAGGTTCCGGCGTTCGGCTGCGGCGATTACCGAGGCGTCAGCAGTTCCCAGTGGCAGGTCTCGGTATTTCGCGACGAGTTCGGCGATGCGGAGCCAATCCGCCGCGTGGACGGGCTCGATCACGAACAGGCCCTCGGCCAAGTCTCCGAGGAAGCGCACCTCGGCTTCGGTTCCGAGTCGGGTAGCGATGAGGTAGGCGGCTTCGGTGATGACGAGGGTCGGGACGACGAGGGGGCCGTGGTGTGTTTGGAGCAGCTCGAGGCAGGCTTCGTGGTGTGCGTCGTCGGCGTCGACGTAGGCGTACAACGGCCCGGCGTCGACGATCAGGGCGCTTATCGATCCCACTCTCGGCTGAGGATTTCATCGATCCGGGCCGACACATCCGAGCGCCCGCTGCGGCCCGCCGCTGCCGCGCCGAACCGTCGCCGCGCACCGGTGGGTGCGCAAAGATACTGGGTGATCGCCTCGCGCGTCAGCTCGGCGACCGTGATACCGCGCCGCGCCGCCTCGTGGCGCAGGCGCTCGTCAAGCTCGTCGGGTAGCTTCACGGTTGTCCGCTTCATGGTATGCCAGCATACCTACAAATGTTAGTGGCGCTGAGGCCGCCTCACGTGGAAAACAGCGAAAGTCCGCAGTTCACCGCGCGCCCGGTTTGTTGTAGGTGCTGTACGTGCCCGACCGGGGGCACGTACAGCATGGACACAACCCAACCCCATGAACTGCTGATTTCCGCTGACGTCGGCGTGGATTGGCGTCGTTGGGGTAGTCGAAGTGGCGACAAGCCGGGTCATCGACTGCTGGCTGCGAAGGCGGACCGAGCGACAGGCCGAATGGCCTTCCCGTCCAGGCCCGCGCGCCTGGACCGTGCATACGGCCTATCGTTCCGCTGTAGCCATGCCCCATTGTGTGGCGGCGGCCGTCCGTCGTAACCGCCACGCATGGCGACGCAACCCGATCACCGGACACAGATCGACGACCCTGTAATCGCAGACAAGATCCGAACCGGCCAGATCCAGCTGTTGCGAAAAGAACTGGATGACAACGATGACCCCTGATCACGCCCCCATCACCTACAAACACATGCCCGCTGGCAGCGAAAACGGTGGCACGGATTGGATGAACAACGTGCCTGCCCGGTACGTCCACGGTCAACACGGTTTCGACCGACGGATCATGGAGGAACTCGCGGCCGTGAATGTGCCGTGCTACACCCTCGACGATCTGTCCAACGGCCCGAGAACCATCCCACAGGGCATCCCCATCTTCATCGACTGGCTCGCCCACCTCGAGACCCGAATCCCCGGTCCCGAAACCGAGCACCGCTCCATCATTCGATCCGGACTCATCCGCAACCTCATCGACCCCGCCGCTCGCGGCAACCAGCAAGCCATCGACCTCCTCATCGCCCAGGTACGGCACCAACCACCTCTACCGACCCAGCACCGGGAATGGGCATGCGCCGGCCTGGGGGTGATCGCCGCCAAGCAGAACTTTGCACAGATCGCCGACCTGCTCGCCAACTTGCCGGAGGGCACCCCCAAGAGCGCGCTCGTCGAGTACCTCGGCAAGGTCAAAACACCGGAAGCACGCGATCTCGCAGTCAGCTACCTCGGCACTGGTCCGCGTGAAGCCGCGATCAAAGCACTGGTCCAGATGAAAGCAACCGGCGTCCGCCACCTGATCGAACCACTGCTGGACCATCCGTATGCCTCCATCCGCAAGCAGGCAAAACGCGCTTTGGAGAAGCTGCCATCCTAGACAAGCCCAGTGTGCGAAGAACCGAATGTTGGTCCTTTCCAACGACTTCTGACTGGACGACCGTTTCGTGGAAACCCGCCCCGGCTGCAGCGCCCTCGAAGCGGGCAACGGCACCGCCCATCGATTGCGGTTATCACCTCAGCGCCCCTAAGTTGGTGGCCGATGCTCCGGACAGATCACGGGGTGCGCTTGAACGACAATCAGGGGGTCGACCATGAGTTCCGAATCGGAGCAGCGGAACGCGCGTCTACACAGCGCGATCGAAGCGGGCCGGGGTCGTGCCGAGACATCCGGCGGTGCAGTAGTAGTCGAGACCGACCTGGAAGGGACGATCACCAAGCTGCACATCTCAGAGGCCGCCATGTCCGTGGAACCCGAGCGACTGGCGAAGGCCATCATGGCATGCCATGAGGCCGCACGGGAACGGGCCCGAACCGAAGCCGCCAAGCGGTACACGGAACTGCTGGAAACGCCCGGACTCCTGGATCAGAAAGCCCCCAGCCCGAACACCGCAGCGGACACGCCGGAGTGGGAAGAACTCAACCCGCTGCTCATAACACGCACAGTGTGATCAAAATCGAAACCCACGGGACGATGAGACAACCGTTGCGGTGGAATGGTTTCGGCGTGACAGCCTCCGCGACTCGATGCCGAGTCAGTGGAACCTGCCGTGCCGAGGTCTGACTCGCGTAGGCGCTCCCCCGAGCGTTCCAGGCGCACAATACTTCCGCTTTCGCCCGCAGCACATGCGCATCGGGATCGTCCGGTCGTTCGGCACGGATATTCGCAGCTCATGACGGGACCGCATTGTTGTAGATACTGTACGTGCCACCCCGGGGCACGGCTTCGACATCGAAGTCGGAGGGCCGGCACACCTGTGGAGCAGGAGCAGACGGGTTCGCGCGTCCAGGACGTCTGCGCCATCTGGAGCTCTTTCGTTGGCCACTCACCGCGGGCTGCCTGCGTTGGCCCGCACGGGCTACGGGTGCTCCGAGTCGCGGGCTTCGTGCGTATCGAGGGCGTGCTGCAGGGTGGCGTTGAGCGCCTGCGCCTCCGCGAGCTGATCTTCCAGGATCACGATCCGGCAGGCGCCCTCCAAGGAGTTCCCTGCATCGATCAGCTCACGCACCCGCGCGGCGATCCGTAACTGATAGCGCGAGTAGCGGCGATGCCCACCCTCCGAGCGTTGCGGGGTCAACAGGCGCGCACCATCCAGGGAGCGCAGAAACGCCTGGGTCACACCGAGGAGCTCGGCGGCGCGACCCATGCTGTAGGCGGGGAAATCCTCGTCGTCTAGTCGGTCCACCCGGCTTCTATCCGGAGTGGGAGTCATATCCGGTTGCTGCACAGCACCTCTCAATTTGCCAACGGCCAGAGGCCCCGGCGCACTGAGCGCCGGGGCCTGGGAAATACGTATACGAAAGGGTCGAGTTGCTCACCGGCCCCCAAGGGCCGATGGCATACACAGCTCCCGAGAGCACTCGGGTCGTACAACTGGGTTTCGACTACTCAGTGGCCACCACCTCCATGCGTACGCGTCTTGTCTGCGAGCCTTCTTGCTGTGCCCGCCCCGCCGGCGGCGGTCCAGCAGCCAGTGGGCCAGCCGGATGCTCGCCTGCGGCGGCGGGGCGGGGTACCGCATACCAGGCAGTTCACCTGCCCAGTCACTCGATCTCTCATTTTGACAACAGTGAAATTACCCAACAGCATATGGAATGTCTAGAGTGGCCACTGAAGATTTTCTGGTGAGTGATCGCCCATCGGAAGGATCAGTCGGCGGCACGACCTGGCGATTCCCCCGTCGAAGTGCATCGATGCGGGGTGTAAGTGGCCGCTGCTCTGATCGGGTGACCTTCGTTCGATCGGATGAGGGCCCGCGTCTGCTCGCTACGGCAAGACGAGGCAGGCGGAGCCGGTGTTGATGCCGGTGCCGACCTCGAGATTGATTGCGGGACCGCCCTCGGAGGTTTGGTAGGCGACGATCCGGTGCCAGCCGGGGTTCGTCGGGGTCCACTGCACGGTCGCCACACCGTCGACCGGCTGGATGTAGTTGCTCGGTGAGAAGACTGTCGAGGGGTCGAAGTCGTAGAACGACACCGGGGCGGCGTCGTCGACGGTCGCGGTCAGTGTGTAGGTGCAATTGGTGCCGTACTGCTGGGTCGGCCCCCAGCTGAGCCCGGGTGAGGCGTGTAGGCCGGTCACCCGCGCGGCGGCATCCGGCGCGGTCACCAGGACGGAGGCCGCCACGCCGAGCAGAGCAACCGACGATCCGAGCAGTCTGCTGGTTCGTGGTGGCCGCGGTCGGTGTGCCGCACTGCGTATGTGCCGGTCTCGGTGCGTCTCGACAGCGATAGCATCGTCGAATTCCTTTCAGTCGCCTGCCTTTACGATGCATCAACCGATCCCGAGGGCGGCAGAGCCGAAGGTCGTCAGGATGCGCGGGCTCCGCGGACGGCAGTCGTGACCTACCAGGATCGTGCTGGCCGTGGGGCGAGGCCGCGGCGCGCAATGGGCGGGAGGGCGTGAACTCCTGCTGTTCGACACCGGTCTCGCCGACCCCGGCTGGGTGTATGCGGCGGGCTTGGGCTGGGCATCCGATCCCCGGGGGTGACGCTTCAGCTGCTCTGGCTGACCGACCACACATGGGGGCCGTGGCCAGAACACCGGCGTAGGTGGCAGCGAGCCAGCGGGCAGGTTGCTGTCTTCCTCGACATCGCGGGAAGCGGGTGGAATCTGCTCGGACCGCCCGCACCGACAGTGGTTGATCAGTCGGAGTCGACCGGCCGTTGCGCGTGGGTGCGTTCACGCCAGACTGCGCTCCGGCCAGCCGGAGCATGGCGATCCCGCACTGGAAGCTGCCCCTCGGTAGCGCCGCTGATCGATCGCGAGCCGCCTGCCCCGATACGGAACTGGGACCTGCCGTGGTGGCGTAGGGTCGAGGCAACGAGGCCATCGAGGCTTTCCGAACAGAGGACCAACCAGTTGTCCGATAAATCTCCGCGTAGCAAAATGTCCAAGGCTCAGGGCAAGACCCTGAAGGAGAAACGAGCGGAGAAGAAGGCCAAATCCGCCAACCCGCAGCCCGCAATCGAGGGTTTCGAGAAGAAGGGCAATAAGCACCGCTGAACTGCGGTTGGCCGCACCGGACGCGTGCCTATGCTCAGATGGGTGCATCTGGAGCTGGTGGCGATCGTGGTCGGCGGTCAGGTTGCTGGTCGCGTGGGGTTCTTCCTGCGGGTCGATGACTTTCAGTCGGAATATGCTCGGCTGCTCGCAGCGGGCGTCGAATTCGTGACACAACCGCGGTCCGAGCCGTATGGCCGGGTCGCGGTCTTCGTGGACATTGCCGGCAACCGGTGGGATCTACTGGGTCCTGCCCAGTCGTGGCCTGCCGGGATCGCGCCGCAGTCCGAGATTGTCGACTAAGAAGGGACGTCATGGAGCGTCCGGCTCGACGTCTTCGACGGATTCCGGCTCCACGTCGATGATCTCGCCATTGTGGCCCAGCAGGCTGAGCGCCCCGCGCATATCGCAATCCGGCTCGGCCAGCTGTTCGGCGGTGATCGGCCAACCGTCTTCGCCGACCGGCCAGATGCCATCGTCGCGGTGCAGGTAGGAGAGGTGGCCGCCGTCGCGGGCGGTCATGGCTCAGTCCTGACGGGCCGGTTCGAATCGGGGACGACCTTCCCGGCGTCGACCAGGGCCGACCATGCCGCGGCCTTGGTGTGGCAGGTGTCGAGGTGGCAGTTGATATGTACCTGCATGGCGAGGCCTGGGTGCTGCCGCCCCCATTCGCGGTTGTGGTGGCTGAGGCAGTCGAATCGCACCGTCGTTTCCCTCCGGTGAGCGGGTGTTTGGGAGGCGACGGCGCCGGGGATGGCTACGGGTTCACCCGGCGACGCTGCCTACCTTCGAGCCTCACAGTCGGCGGAAGTGCCAACAATGGCACTCTCGGGAGGGGAGTTCGGGAAGTGCCACCAGGCGCGGTGCAGAGAGCACTGTGGCCGTCAGTACTCCAGTCGCATCAGGTCGGACAGCTCGCGCATATCTGCGGTGAGGGTCCGGCGACGCCCGATGATGCGTCCGAGCAGATCCTTCGCCATGCGCTGTTCGACGAGCCATGGCCGTGCTTCCTGCGACAGCCGTTGAAGGATCTCGAAACCCGCGTCGTAGCGGCGCAGTTCGACGTGCGCCGCTACGACGTCGAGCAGGTGGCGATTGCGGTTGTCCGACGTCGGCCGCAGGCTGGTGGGAACGTCTCTCGCGAGTCGCAGGGCAAGGTCCGGGCGATCATCGACAACGGCGTTCTCGACTCGCTTCATAGCGACCGTGGCGGGGTCGAATGTCGTCCAATACTGGTGGTATCCAATTGCTTTCGGGCGTACGGCAACCGCAGCGGCCTGCGCGAGGCGCATCATCTCGTCTGCCTCGTCCGCCCGGTTATCGCGGATCGCGGCTGCGGAGCCACGCAGCAGCAACCACCCCCACGTCGATATCTCCTGCGTGCTCGCTACCGATAGGCGCGGCTCTACCCGGTCGGCCCACGCCACTGCCAGCTCGCGCACTTGCTCGAATCGCCTCTCCACCAACAGCAGCCAGCACAGCGTGATGATCGCCGATGCCGCGTCCAGGACGTTGCCGGTAGCCTCGGCATCCGCCAGGGCTTGTTCCAGGGCGGTGCGCGCGGTCTTCAGCTGGCGGGTCTGCACCATCACCGAGCCGGCCAGTTGCAGCACCCGTGACCGCATCAGCGGCGTCGCTGTCTTGCTGTCCTCGATCAGGCGCGGCAGCATTCGAGCCAGCGTCTCGTATTCATTGTTGTGGTACAGCGTCACCGCCGCCGCCAGCGATTCGCCGAGGCTCCGGCTAGCTACCGGGTCCGGCTCTGTTGCTGGCACCGGCGCAGCGATGGCGTCACGTGTCGGTAACCACAATGCGTTCCCCTCGCCGCCCCCTTCGGGCGGACTGGGGTTCGGCCCGAGTAGTGCGGTCAGGGGGCATTCGAGCGCGACCGCGAATCGGCGCAGGCTGTCGATACGGACGTCTTCGCGTTCACCCTGCTCGATCTTGCGGACCCATGACACCGAGACGCCCGCAGCCTGGGCCAACTCCTTCTGCGTGAGCCCGCGCCGCCGTCGAATTGATTGCAGGCGCGCGCCGATGCCTGCCACCACACTCATGCCACCACGCTACGACTGGTCGCGTTGTTCGTGCACGGCTTCCGACGTCACGCCGGCGACCGGAGCCGACTTGAAGCCGGACTGTCCGCGAGCCGCGCTCACTAGGCTGACCGGGTGTGGTTCACAACGGATGTCGAGCGTGGTGGGTGGCTGCTCGGGCGGGTCGGCGAGCACGGGGTCGGCAGTGTGGCCGGTACCGGATTCGAGGCGTATGCGCGGATTCTGCATCCGGTCGAGGCGATCCGCCGCGATGTCACGGTCACCGACGAGTGGGGCAATCCCGCGATCGTGGCGGAGGCGATGTGGCCGTGGGCCGAGGTCGCCGCGCGCAATGGGAGAGTGATGCATCCGCTGGTGCAGTGGCGCAGACTCACCGATGATGAGGACGAGGCGGCGATGTCGTTCGACGACGGTTGGGAGGTCGGCCAGACCGTCGAGGGGTGGTTCGATCCGAAGCTGTTGGCCGCGCTCTGCGTTCACCTGCGTGCGGCCACCGAGACACCCGAACAGGTGACGGCTGGGGTGTGGAACGGATTCGGTGAGCTGAATACATCCGCCGATGCGGTGTTCGTCGCGGCCACCGACGGCGATCCGCGGGACGTCGAGGGTGAGCGCGATCGAATCGACGCCGAATTGGCTGTGTCCGTCGCGCCGGAGGTTCGACAGGCGGTCGAGTCGGGGCCTTTCCTACGCTGGCCGGGACGTGACTTCTTACTGTTCGACACTGGTCTTGCCGAGCTCGCGGATCCCGGCTGGGTGTATGCGACGGGCCTGGGATGGACGACCGACTTTCCCGGGGTGATGCCCCAGCTGCTCTGGCCCGCCGACCACGCGTGGGTCGTGGCCAGCGAGATCGACTTCGACTCCACGATCGTCGCCGGCTCACGGGCGCTGATCGATGCGGTGTTGGCCGACAGTCGTTTCGAGGCTTACGAGATCGCCGAGGAGTCGGATCTGAGTTGGGGCGGCGACACGATCAACTCCGTGGCGGCGCCCGACCCCGGCCCGTCGAACTCCTCACATGAGGTTCAGCGCGATGGCGAGGGTGCCGAGTGTCGCCAGGATCGAGGTGGCACCCACGTGCATGCCGATCGACAGCCGGATGTCGTTGTACCGCCAGGCACACCAGTATCCGGGCAGGGTGAAGATCACCCGGGACAGCAGCACCCACGGCGTCCAGAAGTGGTACAGCGAGAACAGGAATGTGTTGACCACCGGCGCCGACCGGCCCAGGTGGGCGATGCGGGGCAGCAGGAAACCGCGGAAGTACAGCTCCTCGATGAGCGGAAGGGCGATCCCCGTGAGCGGTAGGCAGATCACCATGGTGATGAGGGTTATCGAGTGCGGGTAGCCGTCGAGATAGGTGATACCCCCGCGCTCGGCGGCATCCACGTACGGCAGCCAAGTGAAGAAGGGTTTGAAGTAGGCGTTCACCGGTGCCAGCGCGAAGCTCAGCGCCATCATCCACACGATCAGGGGGATGACCATGGCGACGAGTCTCCCGCGTGGGAGCGGCCTATCCAGGTAGTGCAGTACGCCGCGCAGCGAGACGTGGCCGTTGCGGATGCGTCCGAGCCACAGCAGCCCGGCCAGGATCGGGATCAGAATCAGGCACAGGGCGATCGCCCAGCCCAGGAAGCCGGGATAGCCGATGGCCTCGGTGAACGGCCTGCCGATCAGCAGATAGGCGGCGACGATCGCGGCACCGGGGACGAGGTGCAGCAGTACGGACAGCGGTAGGGAATGACGGTCACTGAGCAGGCGCTCGGCCAGTGCCACCGGCACCATACCGTTCCAGGTCGAATCGGCCGAGTTCGAAGAAGCGGTGGTGGGCAATGACTTTCCTTTCGATGACGTGGTGCGCAACAGCAACACCGTCGCCAACGCGGCTGACACGGCCCTGACACCGCCCTGACACGCCTGCGGACATGGGTGCTCGGTTCCGAAGGGCTGATACGGAACGCCGGGCCGTGCAGGGTCAGGGGCCGTCCGGAGCGATGGGGAGGGCGGGGCAGAGCCGGCGGTATTCGATGTCCGCGGAAACCCATTCGCGCCAGGTCTTCCGGCTCATGTTCGCGGTAAGCCTGCCGCAGAGTTCCGTCGTCACGGATTCGAATATCGGCCATTCGCGGACGACCCCCTCGATATCGGAGGTCACGAAGGTCTTGCCTTCCGGATGGAAGGTCAGGACGCTCGACAGAGAATCCAGGCCGAATTGGGAGATACCCCTGGAACTGCCCCGGGCGCTTCCCGTGGCAGCGTCCCACAGCCGAGTGGTTCCGTCTTGGCCGACCGTGACCAGCCACTTGCCATCCGGGCTGAATGCGGCGTTCACGACGGTGCCGAGGTGGCCGGACATCGGTCCGGCAATGGTCTCACCGGTCTCCACCTGCCAGATCCACACCCGGCCGTCGCTCCCACCGGTGGCAACGCGCTCACCGTCCGCGCTCACGGCGAGCGTGCCCAGTCGCGGCTCCGGCGTGATCGGCCGTCCCCGACTGCGACCGCTCTCGACATCCCAGATTCGGACGCGACCGTCGCTGTCGGCGGTGGCGAGCCAACTGCCACCCGGACTCAGATACGTTGTGGTGAAATCACGGGCGCGTTCGGTCATCGGATCGCCGATCACCTGGCCTGACTCGACCGCGACAACCTGGACCGCATTCCCCGTCTCGACCGTGGCCACCAGCCGGTCGGCGGAATCGAATGCGACAGCTCGCAGCCGGTCTCCGGGCACTCGCACCGGCCCCGCGATCAGGGTTCCCGTGTCGACGTTCCAGATGTACACGGCCCCGTCCTCGGGCACCATAGCCATTCGACTGCCGTCGGCATCGAGTGTCACGGTTATCGAGCCCTGAAGCTCATCGGGGACGTCGACTCGCGTGTCCAAGGGTGTGCTCGCGGCATGGCCGTTGCGCACATCCCACACACGCACCGCCCCACTCGCATAAGCCGCGGTCATACGTGACCCGTCCGGGCTGAAAGCCACTGCCTGGATATAGCGTTCGAGAAAGCCGGGGTCGTCGATCCGGAACCGACCCAGCGGTGGCTCCCAGACGCGGACCGTTCCGTCGCTGCCACCGGATACGATGCCGCGGCCGTCAGGACTGAACCCGACCGCCTGCACCGGGCCGACATGACCGGTCAGCGGACCCGCGGCCTTGTAGATCACGCTCGATCGTCCGTCATCGCTCGGGACGATCTGCCATGCGCGAACCGTCCCGTCCTCGTCGCCGGATGCCAGCATCGTCCCGTCCGGACCGAACGCGAGGGCATCGACACGGCCGGTATGGCCGTGGATCCCCGTACCGGTCAGTTCATCCTCGGTGATATCCCACACCCGAACCGAACCATCCTGATCGCCGGTGGCGATTCGTCGTCCGTCAGGAGCGAACGCCACGGCGGTGAAGTCCTCGACGAGCGCTCCGGTGATCACCTCGCCGGAATCGATCTCCCACACGTACGCCGTGCCGCCCACGACGGCAAGTAGGCGGCCGTCCGGGCTGAACGCCAGGGCGGACAGCGCAGGGTGCGAATCCGTCGGAGGTTCGGCCACCACGACGCCTGTTTCGATATCCACCACCTGAATCGTCCGGTTCTGGTCGGCGTAGGCGATGCGTCGGCCGTCCGGGCTGAAGGTGGCGGCCGGGACCCATCCCTCGCCGTCCGGGGCTCGATACAGGGTCTGTCCCGTACGAATGTCGAGCACTCGAAACCCATTGTCCCACACCGCGACCCGGCTGCCGTCGGGGCTGAGGGCGCGCGTCAGGAGCTGTGCGTCGACCGTCGGCGCACCGGCGTCGCGACCGGTTCGTGCGTCGAAGCTGTGGACCGCGCCGCCGGTGGTGCCCGCCCGGACACGGGTGCCGTCGGGGCTGAATCCCACGGTGTGGATCGGCTCCAGTTCGTTCACCCATCGAAGATCCGGGTTCGCGTACAGCAGATCGACCGCGGCGGTACGGACGCGCTCGTTCTCCGAGAGCTCGAGTGCGGCAAGGGTCAGTTGCATCGCGAGTACGGATCCACCGCCTTGCAGGCCGCTGGCCATGGCCTTGCTCTCCGCGATGAGCTGCAGCGCGAGACCTTCCCGGGCGCGCTCCCGCACATCGTTTCTCGCCTCGCGCGCCTGCACGAAGCCGACCACCGCGACCAGGGTGATCACCAGTGAAACCGCCGCCAGCACCAGCAGTCCGCGTGACTGTGTCCGGATGGCGGCGGCGTGTTCCTGCGCCTTCAGCTCGGCACGCGCCGCCGCCGCCGCGAGCGCTTCCGCCGCCTGCTGGCGTTCCTTGGCGACATGCAGTTCTTTGTGCTGCCGGCGCTTCTCGGCCTCGGCGCGTTCGTTCTCCCGCGCCCGAGACGCGGTGATATAGGCGCGAACCGGTTCCAGCCGCTCTCGAAAGCCGGGCTCGGTCACCAGTGATTCGGCTTCGACGAGTCTGGTGCCTTCGAGCAGCCAGGCCTCGTCGTGCTCGTTGCGCTCCCAGGAGCGCGCCGACTGTTCCAGTGCGTCAGCGTCTTTGAGTTCCTCCGCCCGGTGGCGCAACCATCCGGCGAGTTCATCCCATTGGCGCAGCAGGCTTTCCGTCGCCACTTCGACCACGGTCTCGCCGTTGCGATGGTCCTTCACCAGCAGGCGGGCCTCGACCAGCAGATCGACGAGAGGTCGGCTGTCGGCGGGCAGATCGCTCCAGCGGGCGATGCGGCGCAGCGGCTGGTCGTTCTCGGGGTTGATGGTCGCGAGCCATGGAATGAACGCGCTGCGCAGCAGCTTCAGTTGCGTGCGGCGTTCGGTGGGGTCGCCGGACAGTTGATTGTCGATCTCCGTGCGCACCACACGATTCATCGCGCCCATCGCGACGTACTCGTCCAGGGTCAGCATGCCGTCGTCGCCGTAGTCCTGGTACAGCCGGGACAGGGTGAGCGCTAGCAGCGGCAACGTGTCGGCGCCGTCGGTGCAGTCGACGAGGAGTTGGTCGAGCAGAGCGGGCTCGATCTCGAGACGGTGGCCGGCAGCGGTGGCGCGGGCCGCGGGGCCCGTGATCACCTCGCGAAAGCGGGTGCGAGGCAGCGGTTTCAGATGATCGAAGACGAGCGTGTCGATATCGGCGAATTGCGGTGCCGTTTGGAACAACTCGTAGCGATCGGTGCGGACGGTCAGCGCGACCAGCAGGGGTGCGGGGTCGGAGTCGGTGAGAACACGGGCGAGTATGTCCAGGAGCTGTCCGCCTTCGACCCCGGCGTCGGCACCGAACAGTTCCTCGGCTTGGTCGATGGGCAGCACCGGGGTGGGTTGGGCCGCGGCGGGGTCGATCAATCGGTCGTGAGCGGCGCGCGTGATCTCCCGCAGCCACTGCCGGACCAGGTCGACGCGGTGCGGCAGTGCGGATTTGATGTCGCCGAGCGACGGGCCGGACAGCCCGAGCCGAGTGCGCGTGCCATGGATCGCGGCCGCCAGACCCCGAGCGCCGGTGAGCGCGGCCCGCTCCGGACGGACGATATCGAGCACTGCGAACCGGCGGTCGTCGCGGGCCAGTCGCGGGAGCAGGCCCGCGCGCAGAAACGAGGACTTCCCCGTGCCCGAAGGACCCAGGATCGCGAACACCGAAGGTCGCGCACCGGCGCGCATGCCGCGCAGCATGTCCATCGCGCGCACGATCTGAACGTCACGACCGAAGTACACCGCGGCGTCGACCGCTTCGAAGGGCTGCCAGCCACGGTAGGGCGAGCGTTGGGGGTCGTTCGACGGCGGCCACGGAAAGTGTTGTGCGCCCAGCCCCGCCGTGCGCAAGCCGTCCAGCAGGCGGTGCAGGCCCTCGGTGCGGAAGGTGACGGGGGAGTGGCCGGCCACCGCGATCTCGGTCCGCGGGCCGTCACCGAAGAGGTCGCACCGCTGCCATTCACGGGTGATGTCGGTGTCGGTCAGCGGCTCCAGCCGGGCGCTGAATATGCGCTTACCGAGATTCTCGGCGGTGCGATACTCCACCGCGCATTCCCGCGAGGCCAGCCAGTCGGCCGACAGTAGGCAGATGACGGCTTCACAGCGTTCATTGGCGCGGACCAGGGCGTCCTTCCAGCGAACCCCCGCCGGGATACCGGTCTCTCGAGTCAGATCGAGGAAGATGTCCTCGGCCAGGCTCGGATCCTGTTCGATCAGCCACTGCCGCAGGGCGATCGCCTCGGCATTGTCCTTGCTCGAATGACTGAGGAATATTCGCGTCACCGATCTGCCCCCTCCCCTCGCCGCCGCTACTGCCGCGACGCCTGCTCGCTACGCTCGGCATCGGTGAGCCAAGCGCTGGTCTCCTGGGAGACAATGCGTTCCACCCGCTCGGCCAGCGCTTGCCGGCGATCGTCGGCACCGTACGGGCCCGCGCCGGCGAGATACAAATACCGCTGCTGCTTGAGTGATTCCGCGGTGGAGCGGTATCGCAGCCAGTTCGAATGCCACTGGAACAGCTGCTCGGCCCCCTCCGCGACGACCACGACGGCCGCGAGGCTCGCGGTCAACAGCGCCGGTGCGGAGATGAGGGCGACGACCGGCACGGTGGCACCGACCAGCAACTGCACCACTTTCACCGTCGTGTAGAGCCGCTTCGCTCGTCTGGCGTGGACTCGATACCAGGTGAGCTGATCGGTCAGTCGCGCCCATATCGGATCGTCATTACCGGGTGCCCCCACCACGTGCGTCTTATTCGCCTCCACCACAGCACAACTCATAGCACAGGTCTGCGAGTGACTTTGCGTCGATGATGGTGAAAGGCCCGTATATCAACTACCCAGCGGCCGTTAAGTATTCGTGATATTCGTCTGCCGACCGGGCATTGTCATCTCCTGGATCGGTGATCCGATCCGGCTCGAGCCGCAGCTACGGTGCGGGTGTCACCACCCGCACCGTAGGACACGAATCCGTCTGTGCGACAACCCCCTTACAGCACCACCAACGCCAGGGTGGTCGAGGTCGCCGCGGCGAGGGATGCGGCGGCGAAGGCGAGCGGGAGTTGAGTTCGCACATGATCCATGACGTCGCCACCGCAGGCGAGGGCGGACAGGATCGTCGTGTCCGAGATCGGGGAGGCCTGGTCGCCGAATACCGCGCCGCCGACGACGGCACCGAAGCACAGGTGCAGGTAGATCGGATTCGGGTCGATGGCGTAGGCGAGCGGCATCGCGAGCGGGAAGACGACCGCGAAGGTGCCCCACGACGATCCGATGGAGAACGCCACCACCATGCAGATGACCATCAGGATGGCGGGCAGCAGCGGGTCCACCACCCAGTTCGAGGTGGTCTCGACGATGTAGTTCGCGGTGCCGAGCTGTTTGGATACATAGCCGAGTGTCACCGCCAAGGCCAGGATCAGCGCGCCGACGGTCACGCCCTTACAGCCGTCGACGAAGCCTTCGATGGCCTCGCCGAGCGGGAGGCCCTTGACCAGCGCCAGCACGATCGCGGTGATCACAGCCAGGCCGAACCCCTGCGCGATGAGCACCTTCCCGGTGATGGCATAGGAGCCGACTACCACGGTGAGCAGGACGCCCATCGGAACGGCGAAGTCGGCGAGACCCGGCGAGTAGTCCTTGGGCAGCTTCATGGTGACCAGCTCGTCGGAGGTGATCGGCTTGGCGGTCGGGGAGTTGAGCTGTCCGGTGGTGCGGGCGCGGTGGATGGCCTTCTTCATCGCACCACCGACCCACGGCAGCTTTCCCCAGGCGAACAGCAGGGTCGCCAGCAGCGCGAAGATCGCATAGAAGTTGTACGGGATCGAGCTGATGAAGAACGCGATGCCCTGATCCTCGGTGGTGAACAGCGGGGTGGTCCCCACGATCAGCCCGGCCACGTAGAGCGGCCAGGCGTTGAACGGGAGCACGGTCGCGACCGGGGAGGCGGTGGAGTCGACGATGTAGGTCAGCTCCTCCTTCGACACCTTGTGCTTGTCGGTGAGCGGGCGCACGGTGGTGCCGGCCAGGATGGTCGAGATGGTGCCGCCCTGATGGAACAGCACGCCCACCAGCCAGCCGAAGACCCGGGCGCTGACGGGGCCGCGCACCAGGGTGCGGCCCGCCATCTCCGCGAATGCCTGCGCGCCGCCGGTGCGCGTCCACAGGCCGATCAACCCGCCCAGTGCCCACAGGTAGACCAGCAGGATGGTCGCGAACGAGACGGTGCCCAGCGACGGGAGCATGAACCCGTCGACGATGTTGTACTCCGCGCTCACGACGCCGCCGGTGACGACACCGAGGAACAGCGCCGCCACCACGTTCTTGGTGGCGAATACCACCACCAAGGTGACCAGGGCAGGCAGCAGGCTGAACGCGCCCACATGCTCACCCTCGCCGGGAAGCGTTCCGGGAGAAAGGAATCCGAGGGCGATCAAACCGACCGCAATGGCGATCACCCCGATGAGGCCGCGTGACCGGCCGATGCGCCGGGCGGGGGAGACCTTCCCCTCCGCCGCGTCGGCGCTCGGTCCGCCGGGCCGAGCGGAGTCCACGCTCGTTTCTCGGATCTCGGATATCGAATCTATGGATTCCGTGGACATGGCGACCTTTCCGATGCGATCCAGGGCGGAACTCCCGCTGGGAGACGGTCGCTGTCCACTGAACACGTTGTGTCGCAGTGGTATCCGTGCCCGGCGAGGCCGCGTTCCGGTTGGCGACGGCGGCGGAAAAGCTTCCTCGTATCTAATGTGCCGTCACTTAGTGGCACGATACTTGGTGTAGCGATGGTGGTTCTATCCCACGCTTCCCGCACATGGGAAACCTGTTGCGGATCTCACGCGTCTATCCGGTCACCGCGCCGGGGCGGGCATCGACCAGGATCGGCTTCCTCATGAACCGACGAGCGCGCGCAGCGGTGCGAGCGCGGTGCTCCACGCGACGAGCTGGTCGAGTGTCTTGTGCAAGGCGTCGGTGTGGTGGTCGCGGGGAGTGAAGGTGGTGAAGTTCTCGAAGTCGGTGAGCACCGAGATCGCCACCTGGTAACCCACGTCGGCCATGCCGAGGGTGCCGCAGATCGTCCGCAGTTGCACCACGGCGCGGGTGCCGCCGCCCGCGCCGTAGGAGACGAATCCGACCGCCTTGTTGGTCCACTCCGTGAACAGGTGGTCGATGGCGTTCTTCAGGACGCCGGGGATGCCGCCGTTGTACTCCGGTGTCACGATCAGGTAGCCGTCGAACGGGGCGATTCGCTCCGCCCACGCGCGGGTGTGCGGGTGGACCGATGGGCCGAACATCGGCGCCACCGGTTCGTCCAGATGCGGCAGCGGGTGGTCGCGCAGATCGATCAGTTCGACCTCGACGTCGGTGCGCTGTGACGCCGTATCGAGTACCCACCGGGCGATCTGGGGGCCATTGCGGTTGGGGCGGTGATCGGGTGTCCCTCGACGAGTCGATCGGCATGGCCTTCCTCATCGTGCTCGATTCGATGACGCCCGCCGAGCGGGTGGCGTTCGTCCTGCACGACGTCTTCCGCTACTCCTTCGCCGAGATCGCCGAGGTCGTCGGCCGCACCCCGGCCGCCTGCCGGCAGCTCGCCTCCAGCGCGCGCCGCCGCGTCGACCGCTCCCGCAGCGCACCGGGTGCCGACCGTGCCGAGGTGGTCCGGGAGTTCAAACAGGCTTGGGAGGCAAAGGATATCGACGCCTTGGTCGGCCTGCTCGATCCGCGGGCGATCGCCACGGCCGACGGCGGCGGGCTGGCCCCGACATTCCGCGACCCGATCATCGGCGCCGAGCGGATCGCTCGCGCCTGGATGCAGCTCGCCACCAGCGGCCCCGCGATCACCCTGGCGGAGCGGGTGGTGAACGGACAACCCGGCCTGGTCGCGCGACTCGACGGCACGATCATCTCGGTCTACGCCTTCGATATCGCCGACGGTCGGATCACCCGGGTCTGGGTGGTCCGGAACCCGGAGAAGCTGCGGGCATGGACCGCCGGGTGAGTTGAATCGATATCCGCCTCACATTTCGGGCGCCTGTGTCGTCGGAGGGAGTATGGAAGAACCGATCACGCCCAGCGACCTTCGAACGCGCCCGGGACACACGACGGACGACGCCGAGATACACCGCCACATCGGCAAATTGGTCGACGGGCTGCGAGCCAAGGATCTCGACGTCCTGAAGCGGCTGTACACCCCCGATGTCGTGTCCTTCGACATCGAGCCGCCACTGCGACACGTCGGGATCGCGGCCAAACTCGAGAACTGGGCGCGGGTATTCCTGGCCTTCGAGACCGTGGACTACGAGCTGCGCGACCTGACCTTCACCGTCGGCGGCGAGGTGGCGTTCGGGCACGCGTACGGTCGTCTCAGCGGGGTGCTGAGGAGTGGAACACGAACCAGCGGCATGTGGGTTCGAGTGACGTTCGGGATGCGCAAGATCGACAACACCT
This sequence comes from Nocardia otitidiscaviarum, assembly GCF_007362295.1. Classification (NCBI taxonomy): domain Bacteria; kingdom Bacillati; phylum Actinomycetota; class Actinomycetes; order Mycobacteriales; family Nocardiaceae; genus Nocardia; species Nocardia otitidiscaviarum. The sequence continues at coordinate 505,814 of NZ_CP041695.1, forward strand.
GGTTGATCGCACACGACCAGGTCTCGGTGCCGCTCGACATCATGAGCGGCAGGGGTGTGGTCGACCTCGAGCCCTGACGCGCCCTGTCGGTGCCGTCGTGTCCGGCCGGGGCCCTCGAAAACCCTTGGGAGGGAAACGCGTGCCATTCGGGACTGCCGATCCGGGACTTCCTCGACAGCCTCTAGCCGCACCGGTCGAACGCAGTGCGGCGCCGCGGTGTCAGGGAGAGTCGGCCGCGTGCACGGGCTGTATCGCGAAGAGTCCTTCAGCCAAATCGCCGCGACCTGGAGTGCGCTGACGCGCTCGGTTCGGTGAAGTCACTCCGGCAGGTTGTTTCGGTTGTCGTCGAGCCGGTGCGGCGCAGGTGGCGGACGTCGATCCTTGTCGATCTGTTCGATGTGGTTCTCCGCCGTTGCGCTTTCGGTGGGATCGAAGCCGGGGAGGGCCCAGTCTCCGTATGTTGGTCCCGGAGGACCGTTGGACCATTCGCCTCGCCGCTGCTTGCGGCGAATTCTGCGAAATGCCCACCAGTAGGCGGCCAGCATCACAGCTGGTGCGCCGAATATCAGAAGGGCTTCCATGGACCGAGAGTAATCGGGGAGCGAATTCGGACGACCAGGGAGTAGCCGGACCTCGATGCGCAATCGGTCAGGAATCGAGAAGCGCTGGCCTTCGGGGCGCCCATAGCGTGGCTGATGTGTGTATGACCCGCCTGAACGGACCAAGGAGGCAAGGGATGAAGGCGAATATGAGTTCGGTGCTGCTGGGGGTCGCTGATATGGAGCGGTCGAAGCGGTTCTATGAAGGGCTCGGGTGGAAGGTCGAGCGGGATTACGGGGTGTCGGTGTTCTTCGCCGCCGACGGGGGGACGCTGATCGGGCTGTACGGGCGCGACGGGCTGGCCGCGGAGATGGGGGTGAGCCCGGAGGGCAGCGGGTTCGGCGGGATGGTGTTCACCTATGTGGTGCGCAGTGAGGCTCGGGTGGACGAGATCCTGAACGAGGCCGAGCAGGCCGGTGGGACGATTCTCAAGCCCGCCGCGGCGACGGAGTGGGGCGGTTACGGCGGGACGTTCGCGGACCCGGACGGCTATGTCTGGAGCATCGGATTCAGCGCTCAGGGCGCGGACCAGGCGTACGCCGAGTAGTGGACCGTCGTTTCGGCGTCGACGCCGCGCGCGTCGACGCCGAACCGCAAACACAGCGAGTGATAGACAGTGGTGATGGCGGACAAACACGCGCGATTCCGGGCGACCGTGATCCCCTCCGGCAATGCGGCCGGAGTGGAGGTTCCGGAGCAGGTCATCGAGGATTTCGGGGCGGGTAGACGGGCACCCGTGCTGATCACCGTCAACGGGCACAGCTGGCGCAGTCGGGTCGCCGCCATGCGTGGGCAACTTCTCATCGGGCTCAGCGCCGCCAATCGAGCCGCCGCCGGGATCGAACTCGGCGACGAGATCGAGATGGAGCTGACCCTCGACGAGCAGCCGCGCGAGGTCGATGTGCCCGACGAACTTGCCGCCGCGTTGCGGAAAGCCAACTTGCGCAAAGCGTTCGACGCGCTCTCCTACAGCCGCCGTCGGCAGCACGCGCTCGCGGTCGAGAACGCGAAGACCGCGCCCACCCGGCAGCGTCGTATCGAAGCCGTGCTCGCCGCACTGTACGGCGACTGAGCCGAGGCCGATCGGCGTCGACCGCGCGGAATCGGACCTGTCCGATTCCGGATGTCCGATGCTGTCGGGAAATGTCCCTCGAATCGGTCGTGAACCGTCCGCTGTGTGGCGGCGCGGACCCTCGGCGCGGGGCGGATTCCTCCGTACCTTTCGAAGTGTCCGAAAACGGAAGCGAATCAACGGGATTCGCGCTTCCGGGATCGCTCATCGAAAGGAAGAATCATGTCTCGTCTCCCCCTCGTGCAGCCCGAACAGGCCACCGGCGTCGCCGCGGAACTGCTTGCCACGGTGCAGAAGTCGCTCGGCGTCACCCCGAATATGACCAAGGCGATGGTGAACAGCCCGGCCGTGCTGCAGGCGTACCTGGGCTTCTCCGGCGCGCTGGGCGGCGGCAAGCTGTCGGCCGCGGTGCGGGAGCAGATCGCGCTGCTGGTGGCGCAGGAGAACGGGTGTGACTACTGCCTGTCGGCGCACACCTACATCGGCACCAACCTGGCGGGCCTGCAGGCGTCCGATACCGAGCGGGCGCGACGCGGGCAGGGCACCGATCCGACCGCGCAGGCCGCACTGACGCTGGCGGCGGCCGTGGTGCGCACGCGCGGCGGCATCGAGGACGCCGATGTGAAGTCCGCGCGGGAGGCGGGTCTCGGCGACGAGGAGATCGCGGAGGTGCTCGGCAACGTCGCGCTGAACGTGTTCACCAACTACTTCAACAAGGCCGGTGGCGTCGAGATCGACTGGCCGGTGGTGCGCGCCGACAGCTAGATCGACGGGGAAATCCGCCCGGGGCGCGGATCGCGTTCCGGGGCGGGCGATCTAGCCGGTGCGGCGCAGCTCGGCCGGGCTGGTGCCGTACCAGCGGTGGAAGGCGCGGCGCAGGGCGCGCACATCGCTGTAGCCGACGCGGGCGGCGATCGATTCCAGCGTCAGCGAGGCGTCGCGCAGCAGCCGGGTGGCGCGCTCCTGCCGGGCGCGCTCCACCATCTCGCGCCAGCTGATCTGCTCCTCGGCGAGCCGTCGTTGCAGGCTGCGTGGGCTCATGGCGAGCCGGGCGGCGACCCGATTCAAATCCGGTGAACTCCCGTCGTCGAAGATCGCCTCGATCTCCGCGTACACCTTGTCGAGCCAGCCCAGTACCGGCCGGGCCGCGGTGATCAGCGTGGCCGCGTGATCGGTCACGATGGCGTGCAGCGCCGGATCGGAGCCGGGCAGGGCGGCGCGCGCATCGCGCTCGTCGATGAGCACCCGCGCGTGGTCGGCGCCGAAGTCGATCGCGTCGGTGCCGAAGAAGCGGCGCAGGTGATCGTAATGGCGGGGCGCGCGGCCCGGCAGCAACACCTGCCGCGGAGCGATGTCCCGGTGCAGTGCCGCGCGGGCCTGCTGGATCACCAGCCCCAGCGCGAACTCGCCGATGATCTGTTCCAGCTCGCTCGGCTCCGGCCCCAGATACGCGACCGACAGCGCACCGTCCTCACTACTCACCTCCAGCCGCGACTCCGGACTGGTAACGGCCGCGAAATTGGCGGAGAGCGCGACGAACCCGCTGGCCAAGGTGTCCGACGAGGAAACGAGGTAGTCGCCCGTGCGCAGCATGCCGCGCTCCCAGCGGGACGACACCCGCACGCCCCCGCCGAGCGGTTGCAGGGCGTGAACGGCGGTGTCCCACAGGTGATGGAGGGTGGCGGTGGGGATCCGTATCCGGGGGTCGGCGGTGTCCAGGGGTACGGCCCCGAGTGCCCGGTCGATCTCGGCCTGCGGAATACCCGCCGTACGGGCGGCATCCGCGATCAGGCGCGCGAGGTAGGCCGGAACAGTCCTGTCGATCACCGAGGCATATTAACCGCCAGAATTGTCAAGTATGTCCGCATGATTGGCGTGGAATGTCCGCTTTCTGGCGCGTTCGAGCCGCCGGAGTCCGCCACGCTGGTGTCCTCGGACGTCGAGGTGCGGTGACCTTCTGCCCTTGGGATGGGCGTCCGCCGGGATCAGGCTGAGGTGGTCGTAAACGAATGTGTCGGCGCAGCGCCGACTTTCGAGGAGGAACGCCATGAAACCGTTGTCGGAATCGCTGCTGGAACTGTCGGATCGGGTCAAGCGGATCGAGGAGGCGTCGGCGGCGGCGCGGGAAAAGAACCGGGCCGCGGTGCAGACGCGGCGGGAGGAGTTCGAGACCGCGGTCGAGCGGGAGGGTAAGGAGTTCGAGCACACCGCCACCGAGATGCGGGAGGCGACGCAGCGCTGGTGGGCCGAGACCAAGAACGCGCTGGAGCGCCAGTTCGAGGCCATGCGAGCCGATTTCGAGCAGTGGCAGGCCGATGCGCACGGCGAGGCGACGGGGAAGGCTTCGCCGCGTGCGGTACAGAGCGCCGAGGATGTCGCGGAGGTCGCCGTCGTCCTGGCCCGCTACTGCCTCGACGCCGCCGAATGGGCCGTCGCCCGGGCGCAGCGGGCCCTCGGCGACACCGAGGAGAAGGCCGACGTACCGGCTGAGCAGCCGGTACGGCAGGGCTGACCTTCACAGGGGCGCGGCGTACTCAAACCGCGGCCGGGACCGGGATGGGCAGGGTGCGCGCCCACTCGCGCGCCATGTCCATGGCCCGTACCTCGGTCGAGGCGTCGTGGCGGCCGTGCTCGCCGACCTGGGTCGCGCCGCACGCGGTCAGCTTCTCGGCCGCGATCTCGCCGCCGCGGTTGTAGGTGTCGCCGTAGACGGTGTCGCCGAGTCCGAAGACCGCGAAGCGCAGCCCGGCCAGGTCGGGCGTGGTGGCGTCGAGCCGGTCGAAGAAGGGTTCCGCGCCGGTGGGCAGGTCGCCGTCGCCGTAGGTGGAGCAGACGACGATGTGGAAATCGTCGGCGGTCAGGTCGCCGGGGTCGAAGTCGGTCATGTCGTAGACCGAGACGTCGTACGCCGACAGTTCGTCGGCGACGCACTCCGCGACCGCCTCGGACGTACCCATTTCGGAACCGAACAGAATGACGACGCGCACCACGTCTCCCTTCTCGGATAAGTTAGCCTAGCCTAGGCTAACTTATCTGATGGGAGTCTTCCGCCGACGCAGCAGGAAGGGCAGACTCGCCAGCCCGACCGGAACGAGCAGTACCAGGATCGAATCCCGGAAGGCGGAGACGAACACCGTCCCGGCCAGACTCTCCGACGACTCGCGGACCGCCGTCGCCACCTGTTCACGCAGCGCCGAATTACCCTGCTGCTGAGACGATTCGGAATGATCACAGCCCGCCGGAGTGCGCTCCGGCGTGGGCGACTGGAGTTGCAGCGTCGCACACCGGGAGAATTCGCCCGCGATGCTGGGCGCGAACGGCGTCACCGCCGTCAGTCGCTGCTGTAGTTGGTCCCGTTCGGTGCTCACCGCCGCCGGGGCGCCGGCGGCGACGGAGTGGAAGAACAGAATGCCGATCAGCGCCACCCCCAGCGAGTTCCCGACCTGCTGTGCCGTCGGCACCAGCCCGGACGCCGAATCGATCGACCGCGGCGGCACCGCCGCCACCACCGCGATCTGCAAGCGGGCCGCCGCCACCCCCACACCGAAGCCGCCGAGCAGCAGCGGCACCAGCAGCACCGGCCACGACAGCCCGGCCGGAGACGGATCCAGGGCCAGCAGCCAGCCCACCAGCAGCACCCCGAACAGCACACACCCCACACCGACCATCCGATTGCCCAGCGCCCGCGCGAATTTCGGTGCGATCAGGGCCCCGGCCACCGCTCCGGCCGAGAAGGGCAGGGTGGTCACACCGGTGCGCAGCGCGGTGTACCCGAGCCCGAATTGCAGCGATACCGACATGGTGAACAGATAGGCCGCGAACACCCCGTACACCACCAGGCAGGCCACGATCCAGTAGGCGAAGCGCGCCGAGACGAACAGGCCCGGATCGACCAGCGGCGCACCGCCCCGCGCGGCCGTCCGGCGTTCGTGTGCGACGAAGGCCGCCAGTACCGCCACCGATGCCGCCAGCATGGCGAGAATCGTTGTCGACCAACTGTGTTCGCGGCCGATCGACAGTCCGTAGACCAGCAGGAAGAGGCCGATCGCCGCCAGTATCGCGCCACCGACGTCCACGGTGCAGCGCTCGGACGCCACCGAGCCGCGCAACTGCCGGGCGGCCAGCACCAGCGCCACCGCTCCGGGAATCAGGTTCACCAGGAAGATCGACCGCCACGACAGGTCGAGCGGATTCGCGCCCAGCAGCAGCCCGCCGACCAGCGGGCCGAGCATGGCCGCCGTACCTGCGGTCGCACCGTACAGCGCGAAGGCCAGATTGCGGCGGCCGGTGTCGGCGAACCGCGCGCTGATGATCGCGATGGGCTGCGCGGAGACGGCTCCGGCGGCCGCACCCTGGAGCACGCGCGCCGCGATGAGCGCGAGCGGGGTGGGCGCGATACCGCACAGCACCGACGCCCCCACGAACACCGCGAGCGCCGCGGTGAAGAAGCCGCCGCGCCCCCACCGCATCCCCAGCCGCGCACTCGGCAGCAGCGAGCAGGCCAGCGCGACGGTGTAACCCGTGAGCATCAGCGAGGATTCGGCCGAACTCGCACCGAGTTCGCGCACGATATCCGGGATCGCGACGGTGACGATGGTCGCGTCCAGCATCTGCATGAACACGGCGATGAACACGGCCGTCACCGCGAGCCAAGCCGAGGAGTGCGCCGCGGGGGCGGCGGTGTCCCGCGATACGCGCAGTGCGCTCATGGGCTGCCCCTACGCGACATCGAGGGAGAGCGGGCTGGTCTCGGAGTGCGTGATCGACTCCATGACCTCGGTCAGCGCATCGCAGTAGCGGGCCATCGAACGCGCGGCGATATCGGTATCCGGGAACAGCGATGCCATCCAGATCATGTCGTGGGTGCGCTGCACCCAGGAGTACACCTCCTCGGAGGTACCGCGGCTGCCGAAGAAGGAGAAGTCGATCGCGGTGAACAACTCCGCGCCGGGCAGCTTGCGCATGTCCAGGAATGACAGCATCGGAGCGACCCAGCCGCGCCGGACCTCGAATCCGTCCTGGGATTCCAGCAATTCGACGACCCGGTGCAGCGACACCTCCGACAGGCAGCGGCCGTCGGCGAAGGCGGCGTCGGCGCGGCGGGCGGTATCGGCGAAGCTCTCCGCGGGGTCGAAGTCGAAGGCGATCGGAATCAGGCTCGCGTACCAGCCCACCGAGCGCCGTTCGGCCGCGCTGACCCTGGTGTTCTTCGGCGACAGGTTGAAATACCGGGTGCGACCGGACAATTCGTACTCGGCATGGGCCGCGGCGGCGAAGATGCCGGACACCAGGCGCACCCCCGCACGTTCGCATTCGGCCTCGAAGCGGTCGGCCGCGTCGCCGGACAGCAGCACCCGGCGGTCCGAGGCGGCCGACGCCGACTCTCGGGTACCGGGATCACGCAGCGGCAGCGGGAAGCTGGGCAGCCTGCCGCCATTGGCCATGATCCGATCGGCCCAGGCCACGATCTGCGGTGACCGCGCGTCCAGCGCCGCGGCCCGGGAACGCTCCCGGCCGCTGTGCTCGCGGTAGCTCGCCGCGGGCACGGCGTCCAGGTGCTGCGCACCACTCGGGTCGTAATAGAGCTGCACGAGTTCACCGCTGATGATCCCGCCGGAGACGGCATCGCAGTTGATGTGATCGGAGGCCACCACGAAGGTGAACGAGGTGCCGTGGTCGATCACCGCGAAGGTGAAGCAGTCCCAGCTGGTCGGCCCCGGGGTCAGCCGCTGGAGAATGCGGCTCACCAGCGGGCCGTCGATCTCACCCCAGGAGTCGGCGGTGAGCTGGATGTCCTCGGGCGCGAGCACGCGGCGCTGGATTCCGGCTGCGCCGTCGATCTCGAACCAGCTGTGGAAGGAATCGTGTCGCCGCACGATCGCGGTCGTGGCGCGGACCAGCGCCGGAATATCGGGTGCGCCGTCGAGGGTGAACGCGCACAGCACCAGGCGATCGAACCGGCGACCCGACAGTTTCGCGGTGCGCGCCATTTCCAGGTACGCGTCCTGCTGAAAGGACGGTGGGGTGGCATCGGCGCGGGCGCGAAAAGCCGCCGCCCGCGAGGTTTCACTGGGACGGATGACGGTCAACTGGCCGCCTTTCGGCCGCCAATCGTCGATGAGTCCGCTCTGCATCATGGCAAGGAGTCCTCTGAAATGGTGGAAGTCGAATTCAGGACGCGATTTTCAGCAGCGATCGGATGGGCGGCCGCTGCTGCGCGTGCAGGTCGAATTCGCGGGGTACGAATCCGTCCACGCCGAGTGGGAACTGGACGATTCCGGCGCCGGAATCGGGGAGCCCGCAGCGTCCGAGCGCGGTCGCGACGATCTGGCGGCTCATCACCCCGAGTTCGTGCAGCGGCCGATTGCGGTGCTTGCGCACGCCGAGGTCGACCTGCCCGATGCCCTCCGCACCGTACTGGTCGAAGACGTCGATCAGCAGCCCGATCTCCACGCCGTAGTGCGGCGCGAAGGCGAGCCGCTCGAGCGCCTGCCGGGTGGCGGCGTATTCCCCGCCCAGCGGTTGCACCACGTGGCGCAGCCCCGGGCGCAGCGCGGCCAGCAGCGGGCGGGCCACGAGTTCGGTGACCCGGCCACCGCCGGATTCGTCGAACGACTCACCCACCAGCAGCGGCCGACGGTAGTAGCCCTTGCAGAAGACCAGGGCCGGGTCGAGCAGGAGCGGGCCGATGAGCTTGGGGACGAACTGCGGATCGGGATCGATGAGATCGGAATCCATGAACATCACGATGTCGCCGGAGGCGACGGCGAGGGAGCGCCACAGCACCTCGCCCTTTCCCGGAACGGGGGGATGGTCGGGAAGTACCGATTCCCGGCTGACCACGGTGGCGCCGGCTTCGGCGGCGACGCGCATGGTGGCATCCGTGGACCCGGAATCCATGACGATCAACTCGTCGACCAGGCCGGCCGGCAGACGCCGCACGGCCCGGACCACCTCACCCACGGTGGCTTCCTCGTTCAGTGCCGGAAGCACTACGGAGACGGTCCGTCCGTCCTTGGCGGCGATCAGGTCGCGCGCCGTCCACCCCGGGTTTGCCCAGGTGCGGATGCCCTCATCAGATTTCGCGAACAGACCGGTCATATCGACCACCTCTTCTGGTGCTCGGAATGCGTTGACACTGCGAATCGCGGCGTTGCGATGAGGAGAAGCTACAACGCCGCTGAGCGACTGACCAGATTTAAGTAATAGGTTTCAGGCGGTGGTAACCGAGCATTAACTTATTTGCGGTTAGGCCACGCAAATCGGGCATGTGCGGTATGGAATAATCGTGACCGCAGTCGCATTTCAATAATGTAGTGACGGGGGTCGCTGTAAGGCAAGTTCTTTTCAGCTGGTAATTCCGCTGTTTTGAATCATAGTGTGAGAATTGCTTATTGTGCCAAATGGTACGACGACGTGTATCACGATATTAGCCGAGAGATTGCTAGAGCAATAGCTCGCGAGCTCCCGCGCCGTACGCGTCCGGATCCTCGAGTTGCGGATAGTGGCCGAGGCCGGTCAGTTCGACCACCCGCGCCCCGGGCCGCAGTGCGCGCAACCCATCCAGCACCGCCGTGGTGGCCACCGGATCCGCGGTGCCCCACAGCAGCCCCAGCGGCTTGTCCCAGTCCCGCACCGCGCCGTGCCAGCGCTGCGCGTGGGTGACGCGCTCGTCGAGATAGGCGGTCAGCAGATGGGCGATGCGATGGCCGTCCGCCCGCGACAGCAGCGCCCACTGGGCGGCCGCCTCCGCGCTGCTCAGCGGGTGCGCCGCCGAGAACAGTCGGGAGAATTCGCGAGTGAAGACGATCCGATTGGCCAGGCGCGCCGCGACCGGTCCCAGCGGGCCGCGCAGGATCTTCTGGATGGGTCGCAGGGTGGCCTTCTCCAGAATCACGCTGCCATTGCTCAACACCGCGCGGTCGAGTTCGAACGGAAGCGTGCCCTCGATCTCACGGGCGAGTAATTCGGTGGCGACCGAGGTACCCATGTCGTGGGCCAGCACGGCGACCGGGCCCGAGGTGCCGGTCCGCTCGAGTACCTCGGCCACGGTGTCGGCGTGCTCGAACAGGCTGTAGCGGTGCGGGCGAGGCTTGTCGGAGAGACCGAAGCCGGGGAAGTCGAGCGTGATCCACGCCCGACCGTCGAGCCGGTCCACGATGTGGCGGAAATCGAAAGAGCTGGAAGGGTATCCGTGCAACAGCAGGACCGTGGAACCCGAACCCGAACCCGGGGCCGAACGGACGAACACAGAACCCGCCCGGCAGCGCAGCATCCGTCCGCCCGCGCGCCAGTCCCGAACCGCCTGTGGCATCACGACCCAGCACCCTACGGGTCCCGTCGGGCCGGGGAAACCCACGGTCGGCGCATGCGTTCCGGGCGGGTCGCGATTCCCCCTTGCGGCGCGCCCGTTATCGAAATGTAACGTGGAGAGAGGACCGAGACGCCAAGGCAAGGAGTCCTGACACCTTGGAAGACGTATTGCGGCCGCTCATAGTCTTCGGCGGCACCCTCGCCGTCAGCATCATGGCCGGACTGTTGATCGACCGGGTACTGCGGTACAGCGCGAACCGGCACCCCGGATCGTCGCTGGCCACCCTGCTGCGCCGGATACAGCTGCCCCTGCAGGCGCTGCTCGCCAGCGCCGGACTGCATTTCACGTATCCGCTCGCGGAACTGGAACTCCAGCAGGACGCCGTGATCCGCAATGTGCTGGCCACCCTGGCGATACTCGCCACCGCGTGGCTGGTCATGCGCGCCGCCGACGCGGTGGCCGGGAACACCCTGGACAAGTACGCCAACCGGACCGCCGACACCGCGCGGGTACGGCGGCTGCACACCCAGCTCGGCATGGTGCGCCGGATCGTCACCACGGTGCTGGTCGTGACCACGGCCGCGGTGGCGATGCTGATCCTGTTCCCCAACCTGCGCACCCTCGGCACGTCGCTGCTGGCCTCGGCCGGTGTCATCGGCATCATCGCCGGTGTGGCGGCCCAGTCCACGCTCGGCAATCTGATGGCCGGGCTGCAGATCGCGTTCGGCGATTCGGTGAAGATCGGCGACACCGTGGTGGTCGAGGGCGAGTGGGGCACCGTCGAGGAGATCACCCTGGCCTTCCTCACCGTGCGCATCTGGGACGACCGCCGCCTCACCATGCCCATCTCGTACTTCAACAGCAAGCCCTACGAGAACTGGTCCAAGGGCGGTCCGCAGATCACCGGCACCGTCTTCCTGTACCTGGACCACAGCACCCCGGTGCCGGAACTGCGCCAGCACCTGCACGAATTCCTGCGCGGCCGCAAGGACTGGGACGGCCGCAAGTGGAACCTGCTGGTCACCGATAGCACCCCGACCGCCATCGTGGTCCGCGCCTCCATGTCGGCCCGCAATGCCGACGACGTCTGGGATCTGCGCTGCGCGGTGCGCGAGGAACTGCTCGGCTGGCTCGCCCGCTACCACCCGTACGCCCTCCCGAAGATCCCGACCGCCATGGTGAGCGGCGGCACGCCCGCCATGGCGGAATAGCGGGTACGCCGGGGGCGGTAGCGAACCCGCGGCCAACGCGCCGACAGGGCCGCATTCGGGTCTCACAGCCGGGCGTTCACGGTTGGGACAGCTGGCTTTACAGACGGTCACGCGGACGCCATGTGCGCGTCATCACACCGGCAAACTCCCGGGCGCACACTGGGTCCCGCGCACCGCTCGTCGCTCGGAGGTCCCGATGTTCGAATCCTGCCGTTCCCCACACGAATCCGCCCATCTGCTGCGCGTGCGCTACGGAATTCCCGTGGAGCTGTTCGCCGACCGGCCCTACCTCACGGTGGGCCGGGCGGTGGAGGCCATCGGGCTGCCGCAGCGGCTGGGCCGCCATGTCCGAGATCAGTTGGCGGGATTGCCCGCAACGCCCGCGGTGGCCGATCCGCGCGGGCGGAACTGGTGGTTTCTCGTCGCCCCGCCGACGCCGTATCACGCTGTGCCGCAGCGGCTTCTCGGTCGGCTGCGAGCGCACGGCGTGACCGTGCCCGCCGTCGGCGGCAAGGTGATGCTGCCGGTCTCGGATTATCGGCTCGGTTGGCACTGGGCCTGCGAACCCGAGCCCGGCCGTCTGTCCCTGCCGCACCGGGCGATGGTGCTGAACGCGGCGCGTTCGGCCATTCTGCGCGGAGCCGACCATGTTCCCGCGTGAGCGCGCGGTCGCGGTCGCGGCGCGGGAGCCGCTGCCGAGATGGCAGGAGCTGCTGGCCGCGTTCGGCGCCGCCGACACGGACCAGGGGAGTGGGCATCCGCTGCTCGACGCCGCCGCGGCACTGGCCGAACTGCACCGGCTGCGCCGCTCACAGCCCGGCCACGCCGCCGAGATCGACTGCCGTCGCGCCGAATTGGCCGCCGCCATCGACGGCTGGGTGAGCGCGGAGCCGCGGCGTCCGGAATCGGTCGGCGGGTTCGTCGATCGGATGGCCGCCGCCCACGCCCACGCCGACCGCCTGCTGCACTCCGATATCGACATCGCCGACGACCGGGTGCACGCCGCCTGGCACCGGCTGGCCGCCCTCGCCGACGCCTGGACCGATCTGACCGGCAGGACACCGTGACCCGCCGCTGACGGCCGCGAAGCACGAATCCCCGCACCCATGAGGGGGTGCGGGGATTCGTGCCGCGCGCGGAGGAGTCCGGAAGCCGCTGGCCGTCCGCGGACGGTGGCGTGGACCGGCTGGTGCCCGAGCCTACGTGGTGCCCGTCGGTTCAGTCCTTGACCAGGAGCGGTGCGGCGCTCTCCGCTGTCTCCGCATCGCTCGCGACATCCTCACCCGTCTCCTCCGGGGCGGGGGCCCGGTTCGGGAGTAGGATCGCGGTCACGATGACGAGTACCGACAGGGCCGCGGACACGGCGAAGGCCAGGCGCATGCCGTCGAGTTGGGCGGTCACCGGTTCGGTGCCGGTCTCCACGAGCTGGGTCATGCGCGCGGACATGACCGTCACCACCAGGGCGGTGCCGAACGCGGCCGCGACCTGCTGCAGCGTGCCCAGCATGGAGCTGCCGTGCGAGTACAGGTGCGGCGGCAGCGCGCCCAGGCCCAGCGTGAACACCGGGGTGAACAGACCCGCGAGCGAGATCATCAGCAGGATGTGCAGCGCCAGCAGCTGCCAGTACGGCATGCTCATGGAGATCCGGGTGAAACCGGCCAGCGCCACGGTGACGCCGATGGCGCCGGGAATCACCAGCGGTCGCCCGCCGAAGCGGTCGAAGAGGCGGCCGACCGTCGGACCCAGCAGACCCATGGCCAGGCCGCCGGGCATGACCAGCAGACCCGTCTCCAGCGGCGACAGCAGGCGCAGGTTCTGCAGGTACAGCGGCAGCAGGATCATCGATCCGAGCATGGCCAGGAAGGCCACCGACATGAGGATGAGTGCCTTGGTGTAGGTGCTCGACAACAGGATTCGCAGATCCAGCAGCGGCACCCCGGAACGCTGCAGCCGCAGCTGCCGGAACGCGAACACCGCGATGAGCGCCAGTCCGGCGGCGACCAGCAGGGCCGGAACCGCGATGTGATCGGTCTCGAACTTGCTCAGCCCGTACACGAGGCCGCCGAAGCCGAAGGCCGCGAACGCCACACTGAGCCAGTCGATATCGCCGGTCTGCGGCTCCCCGATATTGTCCAGGCGACGCAGGCCCAGCCAGGTGACCGTACCGGCGATCGGCAGCACCAGCACGAAAAGCCAACGCCACGAACCGGCCTGGAGCACCAGTCCGGAAATGACCGGGCCCATGGCGGGAGCCACCGAGATGGCCAGGGTGACATTGCCCATGACCCGGCCGCGATCCTGTTCGGGCACCACCGTCATGAGTGTGGTCATCAGCAGCGGCATCATGACCGCGGTGCCACCGGCCTGGATGACGCGGCCCACCAGCAGCACCGCGAAGGTCGGCGCGACGGCGGAGAGGGCGGTACCCGCGAGGAAGACGCCCATGGCGATGGCGTACGCCTGCCGGGTGCTCACCCGCTGCAGGAACCAGCCCGTCACGGGGATGACCGCCGCCATGGTGAGCATGAACGCGGTGGACACCCACTGCGCCGCGCGCTCGGTGACGTCGAGATCGTGCATGAGGCGCGGAATCGCGTTGATCATGATGGTCTCGTTCAGGATCACCACGAAGGTCGCGAGCACCAGCAGCCGGATGACCGTCGGCGTCTTTCCCCCCGTCGGGGCCGGTCCGCGCGACGGCGGTGCGGATATGTCGGCGGGCATACGGGTACCTCCGGGCGTTCGTGAGCGAAAGACGGTGCGGCCGGATGCCGAGACGACGTCGTCCGGGCGCTACACCTGATCAGACGAGAACAGTCGGCACAACTCATCGGCCGGGCGTCAGTATTCCTGCCGACGCCGCGACGATTCATCCGATTATTCGTGTCCTTGGGCCCGATCGCTCCGCGAAACTCCCTGATTACCAGGCATTTTCGCAACGCCGCCCGGGGTTGTGACCCTGGTCACGACGCTGTGGAATTTCAGGCGGACGGTGTTCGCGACAGGAATTCCACCACCGCCTCGAAGGCGTCGTCCACGCGGGCGCGATCCCCGGTGGTGATCAGATCCAATTGCAGTCCGCGCACCTGAGCCAGGATCAGGGTGGCGGTCCGGGAGATGCTTTCCGACGGCCAGCCGTACCGCGCCAGCTGGCGTTCGATCACCGTCAGCCAGTCGGTGACGAGCCGGGCGTTGGGGTGGTTCGGTGTGCGCGCGGCGGTGGCGACCAATTCGAACAGGACCAGGAACTGTCGCTGCTCGCGCGGCTGGCACAGATGCCGCCACGCCGCCCGCAGCAGGTCGACCGCCGACTCGACGCGCAGGATCTCCGCGGAGAGGATGCGCTGTTCGAAATCGGCGCGGATATGTTCGAGGACCTCCGCCAGCAGGGCGTCCTTGGTGGCGAAATGTCGAATGAGGGTGGCGTGGCTGACGCCGACGGCCTGCGCGGCCCGACGCAGCGTGAGGTCGCGTACGCCATTGTCGAGGACGTACTCGGTGGCGGCGGCGAGCAGCTCCGGGCGGCGATGCTGAAACCGCAGCGTCCGGCCGTCGATCCTCTTCTCGCTCATCGCGGGCAGCTTATCGGTTTCCGCCATGGGGAAATTTTACCGTTCCAAGTGGTTACGTAACCGATTGGTACGCCTATTATCGGTGGGGAGGCCCGGGACGGCCCTCGGAAGGAGACGAGTATGCGATTCGACGAGTACCGCGCCCACGACGCGGTCGGCCTGGCCGCCCTGGTCGAGCGCGGGGAGATACACCCGACCGACCTGCTGGAGCTGGCGCTCGACCGCTGCGCCGCGATCGATCCGGTGATCAACGCCGTGAGCCTGCTGATGGAGCGCACCGGCCGAGCGCGCGCCGCCGGTCCGCTCGACGGCACGCTGGCCGGAGTGCCGTTCCTCATCAAGGACCTCGGACAGGACTACGCCGGCTACCCCACCTCCGGCGGCACCGGACCGCTGCGCAAGGTCACCGCCGAACGGCACAGCACGGTCGTACAGCGCTGGCTCGACGCCGGTCTCGTCATCTTCGGCAAGACCACCACCTCGGAATTCGGCAGCAAGGCCGTCGTGGAGACCCGCACCTTCGGGTCCACCCGCAATCCGTGGGATCCCACCCGCACTCCCGGTGGTTCCTCCGGCGGCTCGGCGGCGGCGGTGGCGGCGGGCATCGTCCCGGTGGCCGGGGCCAGCGACGGCGGCGGTTCGATCCGCATCCCCGCCGCCTGCACCGGACTGTTCGGCCTCAAGGCGGGCCGCGGGCTCATCTCCAGCGGACCGCTCTACGGCGACCCGCTGTTCGGCGCGGTCACCGACGGCGTCGTGGCGCGCAGCGTGCGTGATTCGGCGGTCATGCTCGACATCCTGAGTCAGCCCGACCCCGGTGCGCCGTACGCGGTGGCGCGACCCGATCGGCCCTACCGCGACGCGGTCGCCGAACCGCCACGCCGCCTGCGCATCGGCTACACCTGCGAATCGCCTACGGGCTCACCGGTGGACGCCGAAGCGGTGCGCGCCGTGGAGGACGCCGCGCGTCTGCTGGAGAGTCTGGGGCACACCGTGGAACCGGCCGCGCCCGCCATCGACGGCACGCGGATGGCCATGGACTTCATGACCGCCTGGACCGCCATGGCCGCCGCGGAACTCGCGGTCGCGTGCGAGGTGAGCGGGGCGTCGCCCACGGAGTTCGATATCGACACCCAGGTGCTCGCCGCCGTCGGCCGTGCGGTCACCGGTCCGGAACTCATGGCGGCGCACGCGCGCTGGAACATTTACACCCGCGCTCTCGCGGCCTTCCACGACACCTACGACCTGTTGCTCACCCCCACCCTGGCCACGCCGCCGCTGCGGATCGGGCAGTATCGCACGCCCGCGCTCGCCGATACCGTGCTGCCGCCGCTATTGCGCCTCGGCGCGGGAAAGCTGCTCTCCCGCACCGATTTCTACGTCGATCTGGTGACCTCCAACCTGTCCGCGGTGCCGTTCACGCAGCTGGCCAACATCACCGGCCGCCCCGCCATGAGCGTGCCCACGCATTGGACGGAAACCGGCGTACCGCTGGGTGTCCAATTCGTCGGACCCTCGGGGGCCGAATATCTGCTGCTCCAGCTGGCAGCCGAAATCGAAACCGCCCGACCGTGGTTCGATCGGTACCCGGACAATCTCGGTGTGGTGGCCGCGGATTAGCTGCGCGCGCTCACCGGCGCTGGACCGGATCCTCGCGCTCGAGATCGGGAACGACGGTGTGCGGGAAGACGTATCGGCGCATGGCCCACCAGCGGAACACCGTGGCGAGCAGGGTGCCGATAATCGAGGCGCTGATGAAATCGGCGATGTTCTCCACCAGCAGGGAGACGTGCGGGGTGCGCAGCTGGAACACATAGCTGGACACCGCCAGCGGCAACTGGTTGATCACCATGCCGATGCCGGCCACCAGGAAGAACAGCGCCGCCTCGTGGCGGCGCTCCCGGCCGCCCCGCGCGGTGAAGGCCCATTCCCGGTTGAGGATGTAGGACAGCACGGTGGCGAGCAGCACCGCGATCACATTCGCGGTGACCGGCTTCTCCTGTAGGACGGTCCACTTCAGGCCGAAGAACAGCACGACCGTGGTGACGAAGGCGATCCCGCCGACGGTCAGGAATTTCAGCAGCTCCGCGTGGCGAACGAACAGCGACAGCATTCGGCTCGGCACGCGTGCGACGACAGCCTGGACCAGGAACACGCCGCCAGGCTAGCCGACGAGCCGCGCGGTCGCTCGGCCGATGCCGATCCGCCGGGGTCGATTCGATGCGGGGACGTCGACCGCCGGGGAGCTGAGTCATCGTGAGACGGCGGCGTGGTACTGGAACGTGTTCTAGACAGAATCCGCAATATGTCTTACCGTCGATTCATGAGTTCAATGGCGTCTCAGGAAGTTCGATTCGAGCTGATGTCGGGGGAGAGCTGGCGCGATCCCTGGCCGATGTACGCCGCGCTGCGGGAACACGATCCCGTGCACCGGGTGCTCCCGGCGGGGCGCGCCTCGGAGGACTTCTACGTGCTCTCGCGGCACGCGGATGTGTACGCGGCGGCCCGTGATCCGGAGACCTACTCGTCCGCCTCCGGGCTGACCGTGGACTATATGAACCTCGAGGCGGCGGGCATTCCGATCAAGCCGTTCGTCTTCATGGATCCACCCGAGCACACCGACTTCCGGCGCCGCGTCGCGGGCGGATTCACACCGCGCCAGGTCAATTCGGTGGAACCCGCGGTGCGGGCGTTCGTGGTGGAACGGATCGAGCGCCTGCGCGCGGCCGGATCCGGGGATATCGTCGCCGAACTGTTCAAACCGCTGCCGACCATGGTGGTCGCCCACTATCTCGGTGTGCCGGAGGCGGATCGGGAGAAGTTCGACGAGTGGACCCACGCCATCGTCGGCGGCGCGGTGGATGGCGCGAAGCTCGCCGCGGGCGCCGAAATGCCCTCGGCGCTGGGTGACATGGTGGGCTACTTCGCCGAACTCATCGCCCGCCGCCGCAGCCGACCCGAGGACGACACCATCTCGCACCTGCTGGCCTCCGGGTTGGGCGCGGAGGGCGACGACGAAGGCATCCTCGCGATTCTCGGCTTCGCCTTCACCATGATCACCGGCGGCAACGACACCACCACCGGCAACCTCGGCGGGGCCGTGCAACTGCTGCACCGGTATCCGGAACAGCGCGCACGACTCGCGGCGAATCCCGGGCTCATTCCCGACGCGGTGGAGGAATTCCTCCGGATGACCTCGCCCGTACAGGGTTTGGCCCGCACCACCACCCGGGACGTCGAACTGCACGACACCACCATTCCGGCCGGACGGAAAGTGCTGCTGCTCTACGCGTCCGCCAATCACGACGAGCGCGAATTCGGGCCCACCGCAGGCGAACTCGACATCCACCGGCAGCCCAAGCGCATTCTGACCTTCAGCCACGGCCACCACCACTGCCTCGGCGCGGCGGCCGCGCGCATGCAGGCCCGGGTCGCGCTCGAGGAACTGCTGGCGCGCTGCCCGGAGTTCCGCGTCGACCTGGACGGGGTGCGGTGGTCGGATGGGAACTACGTGCGCTGGCCGGTCAGCGTGCCGTTCCGCGCGGCGTGACCGGGCGGTGCCCATGAGCGATCGCATACCCTCGGCGGCTATGGCGAAGGACAGGCGTGGAGGTCGGGACTGGCTGGCGGAGCAGCGGGCCGATCTTGCGGCCGAGCGCATACTCGACGCCGCGGCGCGACTGTTCGCCGAACGGGGGCCGTGGGCCGTGGGTATGGGGGACATCGCCACGGCCGCCGGATGCTCGCGAGCCACCCTGTACCGGTACTTCGAGAATCGGCAGGCGGTGCGCCTGGCGTTCGTGCACCGGGAGGCGCGCCGGATCGCCGCGCGGGTGTTCGCGCAGGTGAAGACGGTCGAGGACGCTCCCGAACAGGTCGTCACCGCCATGCTGACGGCGGTGCGGGAGGTGCGGTCGGATCCGGTGCTGATGGCGTGGTTCCGGCCCGGGGAGTCCGGTTCCACCGGTCGGATCAGTCAGGATTCCGAGGTGATCGAGGCCATCGCCGGTGGGCTGTTCGCGACCTCGGTCGTCGATCGCGAGGAGCGTGGACGCTTGGCGCGCTGGCTGACCCGGGTGATCGTGTCGCTGTTGGCCGCGCCCGGCCGGGACGAGGCCGATGAGCGGGCCATGCTCGAGGAATTCGTGGCCCCGCTGGTGAGTCGCGCGGTCGTGGGGCATTAGGGTCGCCCACCGTGTCCGATTTCGAATCGCTCGATCAGGTCCGTGCTCGCATCGACGCGCTCGACGGGGAACTGGTCGGGTTGCTCGCCGAACGTCAGCGGCTGGTGCGAGCCGCCGCGCGTTTCAAAACCGACGAACAGGCCGTGCGCGCGCCCGACCGGGTGGAGCGGGTGGTGGGGCTGGCGCGGGAGCGGGCGCGCGCGGGTGGGCTCGCACCCGAGGTCGCGGAGGCGGTGTGGCGGGCCATGATCGGGGCGTTCATCGAGTTGGAGCTCGGGGAGTATGCGGAGATCGCCGGGCGTGGTGCGGGAGCGGAGTAGGCGCACGGTTGGAGTGTGCTGCGCTTGCCCACCCTGCGCCCCTGGCGCAGACTGCCCAAGCGCAGCAGTCCGGATAGGGCGTGTGGCCGGTTGCCCGAGCTGGTGTTGCTCGCGCGGGCGCTTGTTCGCGGCGGTGGGGCGCTCGGTGTGGCGGGGGCCGATACGGGCTGCGCCGGTGGTTCAGTGTCGACTCATCGCGGGGGTCAGTAGGTAGTCGGTTGGGGCGGGTGTGCGGCGGATGAGTTTCTCGTAGGCTCCGGGGCTTCCGGGCCACAGTTCGGGGAGGCCGTCCGCGCCGAGGTACCAGCTTCGGCAGCCGGTGGTCCAGACCGTGCCGGGTGCGGCGGCGCGCAGGCCGGCGTTGTAGCGGTCGGTGGCCGTGCGGGTCGGGGCGACGGTGGTGAATTCGCCTGCGCGCCAGCGGCGCAGCCAGTGCACGATGCGGTGGGATTGCGCCTCGGCGACCGCGGTGAGCGGGTGGTTCGCGACGGGGCTGTGCGGGCCGATGAGCATGAACAGGTTCGGGAAGTCGGGCAGCATCATGCCCTCGAAGGCGCGCGGGCCATGCGACCAGACCTGGTCCAGGGTGCGTCCGCCGAGGCCGGTGATCGCCATCGGGCGCATATAGGCGTGGGAGTCGAATCCCGTTGCCAGCACCAGGATGTCGAGACGGTGTTCGACGCCGTCGGTGGTGCGCACGCCGTCCGGGAGAACCCGGTCGATACCGGCGGTGACCAGGTCGACATCCGCGCGCTGCACGGCCGCGTAGAAGCGGTCGGAGACCACCAGGCGCTTGCACATGGCCTGGTAGTCGGGGGTCAGCCGCCGTCGCAGTTCCGGATCGCGCACCGTGCGCAGATTGCGCGCCACCACCCACTGGACCAATCGCCGCACCGGACCCGGCCGCACCAGTCCGCGGGAGAACAGCGCGAAGGCGGCGCGATTGCCGCCGTAGGCCAGCCTGCCGAGTGCGGGTACGCGCCGGTACACGGCCTTGGCCGCCGCCGAGTACTCGCGGTTCACGGTCGGCAGAATCCACTGCGGGGTGCGCTGGAACAGCACCACCCGAGGCACCTGTCCGGCCAGCGCGCTCACCAATTGGGTTCCGGTGGAGCCGGTTCCGATCACCCCGACGTGCTTGCCGGTCAGCTCGACATCGTGATCCCAGCGCGCCGAATGCATGACGGTTCCGGTGAAGGAGTCCAGACCCGGGATGGCGGGCACGTGCGGATCGCGCAGGAATCCGGTGGCGCACAGCACGAAATCGCAGTGCTCCACCTCGCCGGTCGAGAGCGTGACCCGCCAGCCCGCCCCGGTGTACTCCGCGCCCACCACCTCGACACCGAATCGGGTGCGGCGGAGCAGGTCTCGTTCCCGCGCCACGCGGCACAGGTATGCCTTGATCTCCGCGCCCGTCGAATACAGCCGCGTCCATTCGGGATTCATGGCGAAGGTGAACTGGTAGTACCGCGAGGGCACGTCGCACACCA
Source organism: Nocardia otitidiscaviarum (assembly GCF_007362295.1). Taxonomy (NCBI): domain Bacteria; kingdom Bacillati; phylum Actinomycetota; class Actinomycetes; order Mycobacteriales; family Nocardiaceae; genus Nocardia; species Nocardia otitidiscaviarum. The sequence goes on from NZ_CP041695.1 coordinate 526,577, forward strand.
GGCCCGGATAGGTGTTGTCGCGCCAGGTGCCGCCGTAGTCGGTGCCCCTCTCGTAGAGGGTGAAGTCCTCGAATCCGGCCCGCCGCAGCGCCACGGCGGCGGCGATACCGGATATCCCGGCCCCGACGATGGCAATGCGCGGAGTGGTAAAAGCCTGGTCGACAAGGTGTTTCGGCACGTAGACACTCCTCGCTGGACACCGAGTCATTCGCTGGACGCAGTGTATAGCGAATGCTACGGTGTGCGCCAGATCACGCTCGAAACTCCGAAGGAATCACCATGCGAGCACTGCAGTGGACCGGCCCCGAAACCGTGGCCGTCCGCGATATCCCCGTCCCCGAGATCGGCCCGAGCGATCTGCTGCTGCGCGTCGGCGCGGCGGGTGTCTGCCATTCGGACCTGACCCTGGTGAACTTCCCGGTCCGAATCCGCGAGGAGCCGCTCACCCTCGGCCACGAGATCGCGGGCACCATCGAGGCCGTCGGCGCGGACGTCGCCGGCCGCGAGATCGGGGAGCGCGGCGTGGTGTACCTGTTCTGGACCTGTGGCGTATGCCGGGAATGCGTGAGCGGCAACGAGAATGTGTGCCTGGCCGCCGGACGGACCGCCATGCCGCCGTGTCCGGGGCTCACCGTCGAGGGCGGGATGGCGGAATACGTTCGGGTACCGGCGACCTCGTTCGTTCCCATCGGAGATCTCGACTTCGTGCAGGCCGCACCGGTGGCCGACGCCGCACTCACCGCGTATCACGCCATCCGGGGGGCACGGGAGCAACTGCGGCCCGGCGGAACGGCGGTCGCCATCGGTATCGGCGGGCTCGGGCATGTGGCGGTGCAGATCCTGCGGGCGGTCAGCGGGGTGCGGGTAATCGCCGTCGACGTGGCGAAGGAGAAGCTGGAACTGGCCGCCGACTGCGGCGCCGATATCGGCATCCTCGCCGAAGACGATGCCGCCCAGCAGATTCTCGACCTCACCGGCGGTCGCGGCGCGGACGCGGTCTTCGACTTCGTCGGCGCCGACGCGACCGCCACGCTCGCGGTGCGGACCGTCGCGCCCAATGGTGCGTATCGGATGGTCGGCATCGGCGACGGCGCACCGGAGATCACCACCGGACCGGCGGGCGGACCCGGCTGGCCCTGGGGCGCCTCGGTGCGCAAGTCCCTCGGCGGCACCCGCCGCGACCTCTACGACTGCGTCGCACTCGCGCAGGCGGGCAAGCTCCGCATGGAGGTCGAACGCTTCGACCTCACCGACGGTTCGGAGGCGCTGCGGCGCTTGGACGCCGGGCAGATTCGAGGCCGTGCGGTCCTGGTGCCGTAGCGACTTGGGTCGGCTTCCGACGCCGCGTTACAAGTGCCCGGGTGGGTAATTGGCTCCCGGCTCGTGACGCCGCGCGTGTGCCGGGTGGGTTATCGCTCCCGACCCGCGAGAACGAGTGCATGCCCGGTGAGTCGACGGGTAGTCCGGTCGAGTGAGTTCGTTGCAACCCGGGTGCCGGGCGGGAGCATGGGGCGGCGATTGCGGCGCGAGGGTAGTCGCCGCTGCGGGGCGGGTGTGTCCGCGAGGGATGCGTCCGCGAGGAATCGGCATCACCGCGCCCGTGCCGGGGCTGCTCCCGGTCGATCACGACCCGCGAGCCCGTGCCGTAGACCAGCTCATGTTGCCTCGGCGGTTGCTGCACTGGTACGTACCAGCCAGTGCTACCGTTCCGTGTGACGCCGACAACTCTTGTCTCGCCCCGAGACCGGAAGCAGCGATCGGGGCATGACCGGCAGTTGTGCCCTCAGGTCGCGGTGAAGGCGAACGACACAGGCATCGGGCGGACACCCGCCCGGTGCCGAACTGCATTGTTGCCGAGAAGCCAGACATAGGAGAGACCATGGCGCTATCGGGCCCTGATCGGAACACGACCGGGCAGGGGGCGGGCCGCAGCAGCGGACTGTTCCGCACCAAATCGGTCGAACAATCCATCCGTGACACCGATGAACCCGATGCCAAACTCCGCAAGGACCTGACCGCCTGGGACCTCACCATCTTCGGCGTGGCCGTGGTGGTGGGCGCGGGTATCTTCACCCTCACCGCGCGCACCGCGGGCAACCTCGCCGGACCCTCCGTCTCACTGGCCTTCGTGCTCGCCGCCGTCGCCTGCGGCCTGGCCGCGCTCTGCTACGCCGAATTCGCCTCCACCGTGCCGGTGGCGGGCAGCGCCTACACCTTCTCCTACGCCACCTTCGGCGAACTCGCCGCCTGGATCATCGGCTGGGACCTCATCCTGGAATTCGCGCTGGCCGCCGCGGTGGTCGCCAAGGGCTGGTCGCAGTACCTGGGCGTGGTGCTGGGCGGACACACCCCGGTGGTCGACCTCGGACCGGTCAGCTTCGACTGGGGCGCGGTACTGCTCATCGCCATCCTGGGCATCCTGCTGGCGCGCGGCACCAAGTTGTCCTCGCGGGTGTCGGCGGTGGCAGTGGCCATCAAACTGGCCGTCATCGCACTGGTGATCGTGGTGGGCGCGACCTACTTCGACAAGGCCAACCTCACCCCCTACATTCCGCCGTCGCAGGACGGTGAGGCCGCCAACGAGGGCCTGCGCCAGTCGCTGTTCTCCTTCGTCACCGGCGCGGGCCACAGCACCTTCGGCTGGTACGGCCTGCTCGCCGCAGCCTCCATCGTGTTCTTCGCCTTCATCGGCTTCGACGTGGTCGCCACCGCCGCCGAGGAGACCAAGGACCCGCAGCGCAATGTCCCGCGCGGCATCCTGGGCTCGCTGGTCATCGTGACCGTCCTGTACGTGGGCGTCTCGCTGGTGCTCACCGGCATGGTGCCCTACACCGAGCTGGAGGGGAACTCCACGCTGGCCACCGCCTTCGCGGTGCACGGCGTCGACTGGGCCAAGAACCTCATCTCCATCGGCGCGCTGGCCGGTCTGACCACGGTCGTCATGGTCATGTACCTGGGGCAGACCCGCGTGCTGTTCGCCATGGCGCGCGACGGGCTGCTGCCCCGCCAGCTGGCGCACACCGGAACGCAGGGCACGCCGGTGCGGCTGACCGCCATCGTCGGCGTGGTGTGCGCGGTGCTGGCCGGGTTCGTCGACTTCGGCACGCTCGAGGAGATGGTGAACATCGGCACGCTGTTCGCGTTCGTGCTGGTGTCGGTGGGTGTGATCGTGCTGCGCCGCAACCGGCCCGACCTGCCGCGCGGCTTCAAGGTGCCGCTGGTGCCGCTGCTGCCGATCCTGTCGGTGCTGGCCTGCGCCTGGCTCATGTTCAACCTGTCGGTGGAGACCTGGCTGCGGTTCGTGGTCTGGATGGCGATCGGATTCGTCGTCTACTTCCTCTACGGTCGTCGCCACTCCCTGCTGGGGAAGGCTGCTACCGGGAAGTAGCTAACTTCCGGTTCCGGCTCCGAGGTCGCGGTGGTGGTGTGTCGTCATGACGCCACCACCGCGAGTGATGTTCAATGGCTCTGATAATCGAGATAAGCGTCACATGCCACACCAGCATCACCTCAGCATCCGAGAGGAACCGATTGTGAGCATGCTTCTCGCCGCCGTACACGACACGTATACGACGGTCATCGCGCAGGTCGGCAACCCGACGCCGGAAACGCCGCCGGTCGCCGACAAACTCATGAAGCTGGTCCGCTATTTCAACTGGTTCGTGCTGCTGTCGGGCGTCACCGCCATCACCTACGGCGGTGGCCGATTCGCCTGGGAGAAGTGGAGCGGTGGCGGACTCGAATCTCCGAAGATGGTGGCCGGGGCCATGATCGGCGGCGCCACCGCCACCAGTGCGGGCACCATCATGAACTCGGTCATCGGGACGTAGCGCCCGGGGCGAGTGCAACCCAGGGCGGGCGGGTCGACATCGACCCGCCCGCCTCGTGTTATTCGGGTGCACCGCCATACCTCGGCCGAGGCTGGTGGGCGTGTGTTGGTGGTAGGTGGACTGGTGCGTCGGTCGTGGGACCGCGCATGGGTCGCGCGCTCGGGCACTTCCCACCCCGCGTCCCGCTGCCGTCAGGCAGCGGGACGCAGACCACCTACTGCCCCAGCATCTTGCGCATCTGGTCGATCTCGATCCGCTGGGCCGTGATGATCGCTTCCGCCAGCTGCTTGGCCTCGGCGTTCACGCCCTGGGCGAGTTCGGTCTCCGCCATGGCGATCGCACCCTGGTGGTGTTCGATCATCATGGTCATCCACTTCTCGTCGAAGGCCGCGCCGCTGGCCAGCTCCAGGGCCGTCATCTGCTCCGGCGACATCATGCCCGGCATGCCGCCGTGGCCCGCGTGCCCGCCACCCGCGCCGGGTGCGGGCTTGCCGAAGCTCACCAGCAGGGTGGAGATCTGCCGCATCTCCGGAGCCTGCGCCTGCTCCACGGCCTGCGCGAGTGCGATGAGCTCCTGATTCTGCGTGCGGCCCGGCACCAGCTTCGCCATCTCCACGGCTTGGGCGTGATGCGGGTACATCATCTGGAGGAACTCCACGTCGGCGGCATTGAAATCGCTGCGCGTGGCGGCCGCGACCGAGGTGGTGGCATCGTCGCCGACCGCCTGGACCGTCGCGGCGTCGTTCCCGCCGCACCCGGCGGCGACCAGGGCGGCCGACGAGAGTCCGGTGAGAACGGCGAGCTTCACCCGGGTGGATTCGAACATGTTTGTACTCCTTGGCAATTGGCGTGTGAATGTGATGAAGGCAGGGATGATCGCGCTGCCGCGCCCAGGCGACGCGGCGGCGCTGCCCATCAGATTCGGAGAATCGCCAATTCGGCCAGAGTGAGGACCGTCCACGGCGGCGGACGGGAGCGTTTCGCACGCCACCAGCGCGGGCGTGGGCCGGTGCATCCGGGACGCGTCCAGCCCACCCAGTACAGGGCCGCCAGCACCAGCGCCAGTGCGAGCGCCGTCAGCACGAAGACGCAGCCGTGTGATCCGGCATTGTTCGGCGTGCAGTCACCACCCGAACAGGACGGTGCGTGCGCGGACGGGTCGGCGCTGTGGACGGTGAGGCGTGAGGCTTCCGGCCCGGTTGCCCCGTGGTGGCCGCCGCCGCTGGGTGCGAAGGCTCCCGAGTGCATGATGACGACCCCGGCCAGCAGGACGAACAGGGCCAGCGCGCGGGTGTACCCGGCGGCGCGCGGCGTTTGCTGTTCGTCCACGCGGCCAGTGTAGCGACGCGATTTCGGATCGACCGTATACCCCCTGCTGGTATTTTGGGTGGGCGATTCGAGGCCGCGTGGCCGTGTCGATTCCGGCCGGGGCGGGGGCCGGTGGCCGGAACGCGCGGTGCGCTCCGACTCGGGTTCGTCGGCTATAGGCGGTAGCGTGGCGCGCGTGTCACAGCGCGAACTGGTCATTCTCGGAACCGCGAGCCAGGTGCCGACCAAGCAGCGCAACCACAACGGCTACCTGCTGAGGTGGGACGGCGAGGGGTTGCTGTTCGATCCGGGGGAGGGGACGCAGCGGCAGATGATCTACGCGGGGCTGTCGGCGACCGACATCACCCGCATCGGCATCACGCACTTCCACGGGGATCACAGTCTGGGGCTGGCGGGTGTCGTGCAGCGCATCAGCCTGGACCGGGTGCCGCATGCGGTCGACGTGTACTACCCGGCCTCCGGCGAACGGTTCTATCAACGGTTGTGCGATTCCACCGCCTACCGCCACCATGCCGAACTCCGCCCGCGCCCCATTGCCGCCGCGGGCGAATTACCCGCCCCCGACGCCGGTTTCACGCTGCGCACCGAACCGCTGTCGCATCCGGTCGAAGCCTTCGGCTACCGCATCGACGAGCCCGACGGGCGGCGCATCGTCCCCGATCTGCTGCGTGAATTCGGCCTGGCCGGACCCATCGTCGGCGAGTTGCAGCATGCCGGGAGCATCGAGATCGACGGCCGCACAATCGGTCTCGACCAGGTGAGCGAACCGCGTCCGGGCCAGAGCTTCGCGTTCGTCATGGACACCCGCCTGTGCGACGGCGTGTACGCCCTCGCCGAAGGGGTCGACATGCTGGTCATCGAGGCCACCTTCCTCGACGCGGAGATCGACCTTGCCGAGGAGTACGGCCACCTCACCGCCGGTCAGGCGGGCAAGGTGGCCGCCGCCGCGGGCGTGCGCACCCTGGTGCTCACCCACTTCTCCCAGCGCTACGGCACCCTCGACGACCACCTCGACCAGGCGCGCGCCCACTTCGACGGCGAGATCGTGGTGGCGACGGACCTGGCACGGATCCCGGTGCCGCCCAGACGATAACTCCGCCGTGGCGGCGGGTGGGTGTGCGGCATGATGAATCGCATGGACGCACACGACGAGCTGATCGAGCTGGCGGACCGCTTCTGGGATGCGTTCCTGGAATCCTCACCGAGTGAGGCAACCCTGTTGGGGGACAGGCGCTTCGACGACCGCATCGAGGATCTCTCCGCGGCGGCCGACGCCCGGCTGCTCGGCACCTGGCAGGAACTGCTGGGTGCGGTGGACGCCCTCGATCCGGGACGGCTGTCCGATACCGACCGCATCACCCGCAGCCTGCTGCGCACCGAACTCGCCTCCGCCATCGACCAGCTGGGCTGGCGGCCCGCGGAGCTGGCCTCCGACCAGATGACCGGCGTGCACGCGGCCATGCTCACCATGGCCCCGCAGCTCAACGCGCCGCGACCGGAGAACGCGGCGGGGCTGCTCGAGCGCTACCGGCAGTTCGGTGACCTCATGGCGCAGGCGGTGCAGCGCTTCCGCGACGGTGTGGCCGCCGGACGCACCCCCGCCCGCATCACCATCGAACGCTCGCTCAATCAGCTCGACGGCTACCTGGCCTCCGATCTCGCCGCCGACCCCTTCGTCACCTTCCCGGGCCCGCCCGACTGGGACGGCGAATCCGCGTGGCGCGCAGAGCTCGCCGAGGTGGCACGCGATGTCATCCGCCCCGCGTTCGCCGCCTACCGCACGGCGCTCGCCACCGAACTGCTGCCGGTGGCGCGCCCCGACGACCGCCCCGGCCTGTCCTGGCTCGGCGACGACGGAGCCGATATCTACGCCCGCTTGCTGCGCCACCACACCACCCTGCCCGACCTGGGCGCGGACGAGATCCACGAACTCGGCCTGGCCGAATTGGCCACGCTGCGCACCGAATACGGCGAGGTCGGCGCGCGGCTGTTCGGCACCGACGACCTCGGCGAGATCTTCACCAGGCTGCGGGAGGATCCCGAGCTGCGCTACCGCGACGGCGACGAGATCATGGCCGACGCCCGGCGCTGCCTGGCCGCGGCCGGTGCGGTGATGGGGGACTGGTTCGGCAGACTGCCTCGGCAGTCCTGCGATATCCTCCCCGTCCCCGAATTCCTGGCCGCGGACGCGCCCGCCGCCTACTACTTCCCGCCCGCCGCCGATGGTTCCCGCAACGGGGCGTACTACGTCAATCAGTACGACGCCAAGGGCCGCAACCGGTACGAGACCGCCTCGGTTGCCTACCACGAGGCAATTCCGGGGCATCATCTCCAGCTCACCATCGCCAATGAGCTCGACGGACTGCCGCGTTTCCAGCGCCAGTCCTTCTCCAATACCGCTTTCGTGGAGGGCTGGGCGCTCTACACCGAACGCCTGGCCGACGAGATGGGACTCTATCCGGACGATCTCGGCCGGATCGGCATGCTGGCCGGAGACTCCTGGCGGTCCTGCCGCCTGGTGGTCGACACCGGACTGCACGCCAAGGGCTGGACGCGGCAGCAGGCCATCGACTTCATGGTGGCGAACGCGCCGGTGGGGGTGGAGGAGATCCGCATCGAGGTGGACCGCTATATCGCCATGCCGGGGCAGGCGGTCGCCTACAAGGTCGGACAGCTGGAGATCATGCGCCTGCGCGAGCAGGTGCGGCAGCGGCTCGGGGCCGGGTTCGACATCAAGGCGTTCCACGATGTGGTGCTCGGTTCGGGCTCGGTGAGCCTGCCGGTGCTGCGGGAGCTGGCCGCGACGCTGTAGCCGGAAAACCCGGTGAGGGAATAGCGGCCCCTCGAATATGTTCGACCCAGTTGATAAGTCGAGCTAACGAGAAGAGGATGCCGATGACAGCCACCGAGGTGCGTCCCGACATCGGCTTCCGGTCCGAGCGGGGGCCGCTGCTCGCCTCCCTCATGCTGGCGACCTCGCTGGTGGCGCTGGATTCCACCATCATCGCCACCGCCGTGCTCACCATCACCGATCAACTGGGCGGATTCGCGCAGTTCCCGTGGCTGTTCTCCATCTACCTGCTGGCGCAGGCGGTGACCGTGCCGATCTACGGCAAGCTCGCCGACATGCTCGGCCGCAAACCGGTCATGCTGTTCGGCATCGCGGTCTTCGCGCTCGGGTCGATGCTGTGCGGGTTGGCCACCAGCATGGTGGCGCTCATCGCCTTCCGGGCCGTGCAGGGCATCGGTGCGGGCGCGGTGGCACCCATGTCCATGACCATCGCCGGGGATGTGTACACCGTCGCCGAACGCGCCAAGGTGCAGGGCTATCTGGCCAGTGTGTGGGCCGCCTCCTCGGTGCTCGGGCCGGTACTGGGCGGCGTCTTCGCCGAGTACGTGAGCTGGCGCTGGATCTTCCTGATCAATCTGCCGCTCGCCGCCCTGGCCGCGTGGATGCTGGCACGCCACTTCACCGAGAGGGCGACCCGGCAGACGCATCGCATCGACTATCTGGGCGCGGCCCTGCTCACGGTGGGTGCGGGCGCGCTCATTCTCGCCCTGCTCGAGGGCGGGCACGCCTGGGCCTGGGGTGCGCCGACGAGTCTGGCGCTCTTCGGCGGCGGGGCGCTGGCGCTCGTGCTGTTCGGCCTGGTCGAGCGTCGGGCCGCCAATCCGATTCTGCCGCTGTGGGTTTTCACCCGGCGCGTGGTGGTGGCGAGCAGTACGGTGTCGCTACTCATCGGCGCGGTGATTCTCGGATTGACCTCGTATGTGCCGACTTTCGCGCAGGGTGTGCTCGGTACGGGCGCGCTGGCGGCGGGGCTCACCGTCGGTGCGCTCACCATGGGCTGGCCGCTGGCGGCCTCTCAGGCCGGAAAGGTGTACCTGCGCATCGGCTTCCGGCGCACCGCCCTCATCGGCAGCACGCTCGGCTCGGTCGGGGCGGCGACCCTGCTGCTCGTCGACGCCGATTCCGGGCTGCTCCGGGTGGCCGTCGGCTGTTTCATCGTCGGCACCGGCATGGGCCTGGTGGCGACGCCGACCCTGATCGCCGCGCAGTCCGCCGTCGACTGGACCGAGCGCGGGGTGGTGACCGCGACCAATATGTTCGCCCGTTCGCTCGGCAGTGCCGTCGGCGTGGCGGTGTTCGGTGCGCTGGTGAACTCCCGGGTCGGCGGCAGCGATCATCCCGCGCCGCAGGTGCTGTCCCCGGCCATCCACCTGGTATTCCTCGCCGTCGCCGGGATGGCGGTGGTCATGGTCGCCGCCTCGGCCATGATGCCGCGAGTGCGCGAAGCCTCAGCAACCCAGTGATTCGCAGTTTCGCTGCGGTAGTTGCGAGTGGTTTGCGAGGTATTGCCGGGTGGCGCAGGCGATCTCGTAACGAGATAGCACAATGAACCGGCCGAATGGGACAGCGTGGCAATGATCTAGCACACTGTAGGTGTGGTTGAGGTCGAGGATGTGTTGAGCCGGTTGCGGCGGTATCCGGATGTGGAGGCGGAGAACCTCTACGCGGTGGACGCCGCCGACCGGCTGATGCTGGATGTGGCGGCGGAATCCCTCGCGACAGCGGGGGACGGGCGGGTCGCCGTGATCGACGACGGCTACGGTGCGCTCACCCTCGGGGCCATCGCCGCGCACGACCTGCGCGGCGTGCGGGTGCATCAGGATCTGCTCACCGGGGAACAGGCCCTGGCCCACAATGCCCGCGTGGTCGGACTCGCGGACCGCTACGCGGCGCACGAACTCGGCCGCCGCCTGCTCGCGGATGTGCGGGTGGTGCTGCTGCGCCTGCCGCGTGCGCTGTCCGGGCTGGCCGAGATCGCCGACGCCATCGCCCGCTACGCCGATCCGGAGGTGGAGGTGTTCGCGGGCGGCCGCGACAAGTACCTGACCCCCGCCATGAACGATGTGCTGGGCGATTCCTTCGGCTCGGTGCGGGCCAGCCGCGGTCGGCAGAAGTCCCGCATCCTCACCGCCACCGAGCCCAAACCCGTTGGTGATCCGCCGTTCCCGGTGTGCAATCGGCTCGACGACCGTGACCTCGAGGTGGTGGCGCACGGGGCGGCCTTCTCCGGGCCGCGCCTCGATATCGGGACGCGGTACCTGCTGGAGTTCCTGAAGCGCATGAAGCCGGATGCCCGCGAGGCCATCGACCTCGGTTGTGGCACCGGCATTCTCGCGGTGGCGCTGGCCAAAGCTCGTCCGGGACTGCGGGTCACGGCCACCGACCAGTCCGCCGCCGCGGTCGCCTCCAGCCGGGCCACCGCGGCCGTCAACGCGGTCGCCGACCGGGTCACCGTGCTGCGTGACGACGCCATGTCCAACGCGCCCGACAACAGCGCCGATCTGGTGCTGTGCAATCCGCCCTTCCATGTCGGTGCGGCCGTGCACACCGGCTCGGCGATCAAGATGTTCCAGCAGACCGGGCGGGTGCTGCGGCCGGGCGGTGAGCTGTGGACGGTCTACAACTCGCATCTCAACTATCGCGGGGTGATGGAGCGCATGGTCGGCAAGACCGAGGTGATCGGGCGTAACCGGAAGTTCACCGTGACGCGGTCGGTGCGCGGCCTGCACGACAGCGGCCGGTAAAACGACCGAACAGTCCCCGGAGCACAATGGGACGCATGGCCCGAATCGATCTTCGAATCTTCACCGAACCGCAGCAGGGCGCGTCCTACGACACCCTCCTCACCGTGGCCAAGGCCACCGAGGACCTGGGCTACGACGCCTTCTTCCGCTCCGACCACTACCTGAAGATGGGCGACGCCGACGGGTTGCCCGGCCCCACCGACGCCTGGACCACCCTCGCCGGACTGGCCCGCGAGACCTCCCGCATCCGCCTCGGCACCCTCATGACCTCGGCCACCTTCCGCCATCCTGGCGTGCTCGCCATCCAGGTCGCCCAGGTGGATGCCATGTCCGGTGGCCGCGTCGAATTCGGTTTCGGCGCAGGCTGGTTCGCCGAGGAGCACACCGCCTACGGCATTCCGTTCCCGGCCGACAAGTTCCCGCGCTTCGAGGAGCAGCTCGCGGTGCTCACCGGCCTGTGGGGCACCCCGGCGGGGGAGACCTTCAGCTTCGAGGGTGACCACTACACCCTGGTCGACTCGCCCGCCCTCCCCAAGCCGGTTCAGCCCAAGATCCCCGTCATCATCGGCGGCCACGGAGCCAAGCGGACCCCGCGCCTCACCGCCCGCTACGCCGACGAATTCAACATGCCCTTCTCCTCCATCCCCGACACCGCCGCCCAGTTCGAGCGGGTCCGCGCCGCCGCCAAAGACGCCGGACGCGACCCGGCCGAGCTGGTCTACTCCAACGCCCTCATCGCCTGCGTAGGCCGCGACGACGCCGAGGTCGCCCGCCGCGCCGCCGCCATCGGCCGCGAGGTGGACGAACTGAAGACCAACGGCCTGGCGGGCAGCCCCGACGAGGTGGTCGACAAGCTCGGCCGCTACGCCGACGAAGCGGGCACCAGCCGGGTATACCTCCAGATCCTGGACCTGCACGACCTCGACCACCTGGAATTGATCGCGGACAAGGTCATGAGCCAGCTGTAAGTCCCACCGTCCGCGCGTGGGTGTGGGCGGCGCGTGTGGACATGTTCACGGGCCGCCCGCTCCACGTGGTGCTTCCGATGGGATACGACACCACCATGCCGAAGCCACCCGCGACCGATCTCTGACATGCGCTGCTATCGCGGCCTACTGTTGGCTCATGACAACGGCGAGGGTGTGGTCGGTTACTTCGACAACTCCGACCGAGGAGGATGCACAGCGGATCGCACGGACAGTCGTGGCCGAACGGCTCGCCGCTGGTGCGGAGGTGACAGGCCCAGCGTTCTCGGTGTTCTGGCACAGCGGTGAACTCGGCGAAGGCCAGGAATGGCGCGTAACCCTCAAGACCTCGACGGCCGTCCGCGACAAGCTGGCCACCCGGATTCTCGAACTGCATCCCTGGGCACCCGGACCCGAAATCCTCGCCTCGCCCGTGGAGTGGGCCACCGACCACTATGCCGATTGGGTCGAGAAGTTCACAGCTGCACAGGAATAGGCGTCACGGCGTGTGTGGTTCGCGGCGGGTCACGTCCGCCAAGCGGGTGAACAGCGTTCCTGGGTCCAACCCCATCTCGGTGAGTTCCCGGGTAGGGATCGCGGTCGGGTCGCACAGCATGTGCAGCAGCAGATGTTCCGCGCCCATGCGGGTGGCTCCCTCGGCGGCGGCCAGCCTCAGCCCGTGGTGCAGCAGTTCCCACAGCCGGTGTCCGCACTCGACGGCACCCGCGACACGGTCGCTCTCCATCTCGTAGTAGCGGCGCACGCGGTCGCGGCCGATCTGCTCCCACTTGTGGTCGGTCACGCGCGGCTCCGGTTCGAGTCCGGCACGATCTTCCCGGCCTCCACCAACACTTTCCAGGCGGCGGCTTTGGTCTCGCACGTGTCGGGATGGCAGTCGATGTGGAGTTGCATGGCGAGGTTGGGGTCGCGGCGGCCCCATTCCCGGTTGTGATGGTTGAGGTACTCGAAGCGCAAGCTCACCACCCCCGCAACGGGAGATGGGTACGGGTCGTTTCGAATTCCAGGCGAGCCTGGAGCTCGCGGAACGGCAGCCCGTGGCGGTGGCGCGGTGGCTGGTGGCCGCAGGTGTTGGCAAGGATGAGAATGCCTGCGAGGAGCAGGGCGAAGGCCAGGAGGTCCATTGTCACACGCCCGCAGGGACGTCGAGCAGGCCACGTCCGCGCGGCGTCGCGGCGAACGCACGGCCACGGGCCGTGATTGCCCAGATGCCGCGTCGATAACCGGCAGGGGTGCCGACCATACCGATATCGGTGAGGTGTTCGAGCGCGTGGTCGGCCAGTCTGCTGGAGATACCTGCGCCAGTGGCGATTTGGGCGGCGGTGAGGTGTCCGCCGGGAGTGAGTGTGGCGAGGACTTTGGCCTCGGTGATGTTCACTGTTCGGCCTCCAACACTTAGCTGTCGGTGGGTGGTTCTGGCCAGGGGAGCTGCTCGAATAGCTGCAAGGCTACCCAACCTACCTAGGGAACTCAATAGCTCCCTAGGGTATCTGGGTGGATCCGATACGCTTGTGCGGATGAATGCCATAGACCCGGACGATCCGCGCCCGGCATCGCGGCAGATTGCCAACCAACTGCGAGCGGCAATCCTCACTCGCAAACTTGCCCCTGGCGAACGGCTGCCATCCGGACCTCAGCTCGTGGAGCGGTACGGGGTTGCGAAGGCCACTGCCGAGGCTGCGATTCGGGCTCTCCGTGAAGAGGGCTTGGTAATTACCCGGCCGGGTAGTGGGACCTTTGTTCGTGAACGCACCCAACGGCCCGTGGGGCTTCGGCCACACATCGAGCAGGCGTTCGAAGCCCCCTCTGTAGCAGTGGATTTCGCTGGGTTCTCGGGTGAAACGCTTCATGGTGCCATCGCGGAACCATTGGACCGGATTCGCGAGGGCCGCCTCCGACCCGAGTCTCTGACGGTGCGGCTGCTCGTGCCCGACCCTTCGCGTCCCTGGACGTTGCCAGCTCGCACCGAGGACTTCTCGGACAGCCCAGCCTTCCGGGCGCGCGCCGCTCGAATCATGCAGCGGCACGTCAGCGCAGTGGTCGATTCGGTGAACGAACTGGCTGAACTCGGTATTGTCACAAACGCATCAGCCCAGGTGCGCACCTATCCCGCAGTGCCGTTGTTCAAGCTGTACATTCTGAACGGCGAACAGACGTTCTTTGGGTACTACCCGATCCGTGACCACGCCGTTCAGTTGGACGGTGAGGTGGTGGGGATTTGGGACCTGATGGGAAAGGATGCCTCGCTTTTTCATTACGCGCGTGACGGTGACGCGGATTCGATGGGCAGCCAGTTCGTCCAACAGTCCCTCCTATGGTTCGACAGCATCTGGACCTCCGTGGCGAAGGACTACCAACCGTGACCGCGCCGAGTGACCTACTGCGAGAGCGCCGCTGCCTGCTGCTCGACTTCGACGGACCAATCTGCGCTGTGTTCGCCGGAACCGCCAGCCGGACCGTAGCGATCCGGCTGGTGGAGATGCTCGATGCTCCCGTGCCCGATGAGATCGCGGCCAGCGCAGACCCACTCGCTGTTCTCCGGTACGCCGGTCAACTCGGAGGAGAGCGGGCGGAGCGGGTGGAGCGCGAACTCACCCGGCTCGAGCTCGATGCCGTCGACAGTGCGGAGCCGACTCGCCATGCCGGTGCTGTGATTCGCGCCGTGGCGGCTGGCTATGGTCTGGTGGCAGTGGTCAGTAACAACTCGGCGGCGTCAATTCGTGCATATCTCATGAAACATGACCTGGACAGTTGTGTTCGTGGAGTTTTCGGGCGAACCTCGGCCGATCTTAGTCAACTGAAACCCACACCGTTCCTGCTCCATGCCGCCATGTCCCACCTCGAAGTAGTCTCTGAGGACTGCGTTTTCATCGGCGATTCGGTAGCAGACATCCAGGCGGCCCATGCCGCCCACATCCCAGCCATCGCCTATGCGAACAAGCCGGGTAAAGCGGAGCGGTTCGCGCCGTACGCCCCGGCCGTGACCATTACGGACTTGGGTGTGATCTTGCACGAGGTGAAGTCGGTGAGGGAGAAGGGCCAGGCGCGTTGACAACCTGGTTTCGACGCACACCGGAAGCCGATGCGCTGCTCGCCGAAGAGCGGCTGCTGCTCGCGGCCACGGAGATGGTTCATGAAGCCTTGGCTGCCACCGGCACGAGCAAGGAAGAACTTGCCGCCAGGCTGGGAGTGCGGCCGGCCGAGATAAGTCGACAACTCTGCGGAGGGCGGAACCTCACTGTCCGCAGCCTCGCGCGGATGATGAATGAGCTCGGGTACGGCATAACGATCGAGGCGGACGGACGCGACGGTCGTGCGGCGGCGCGCGGCCGGTGACCCCCGTCCGGGGAAGCGGCCGGATTTCGGTGGGGTCTGGTCCTTTGGGAGCGGATCGCGGATATGGTCATGAGCGATACCAGCCATGATCGACTCTTCCGTGAGTCGGTCAACAGACCGACCACGCGGTAAAGTCCGATTTGTCTGAAACGCGGTGGGTGTCGGGAACTGACAGTCGCCGTCGGACGTTGGAGACTGTAGAACGAGGCCACGAGTGTCGTGAGCCACGACTCCAGAAAGGGACGCGCCTTGCGCACCACAAGCAATCCGGTCTTCCGGAACCTGACGCCGCAGCAGCAGGGCGGCGGCTACGCCGGATTTGGTTCGGCGGCCGCTGGAGCCGGACAGTTCGCACAGCAGCAGCCGTACGGGTACGGCCAGCCTCCGGGTGGCTACCCGCCGCAGGGCTATCAGCAGATGCCGGTGCCGACCACTCGGCCGATGACCATCGACGACGTGGTCACCAAGACCGGTATCACGCTGGGTGTGGTCACCCTCGGCGCGATCCTGTCGTACGGCCTCACCTCGTACAACCACAACCTCGCGCCGCTGTTCGTGATCGTCGGCGGCCTGGTGGGTCTGGGCCTGGTGCTGGTCGCCAGCTTCGGGCGCAAGCAGGACAACCCGGCTATCGTGCTGAGCTACGCGGCGTTCGAGGGTCTGTTCCTCGGTGCGCTGTCGTACATGTTCACCGGCGTCGAATTCGGCGGCGTGGGCGGTGCGGGCATGATCGCGCAGGCCGTGCTCGGCACCTTCGGCGTGTTCTTCGGCATGCTGGTCGTCTACAAGACCGGGGCCATCCGGGTCACCCCGCGCTTCACCCGCATGATCGTCGGCGCCATGATCGGCATCCTGGTGCTGGTGCTGGGTAACTTCATCGCCGCGTTCTTCACCCCCGGCGGCTTCGGCCTGCGGGACGGCGGCCCCATCGCCATCATCTTCAGCCTGGTGGTCATCGCCATCGCCGCGTTCAGCTTCCTGCTGGACTTCGACGCCGCCGACCAGCTCATCCGCGCCAACGCCCCGGCGAAGGCGGCCTGGGGCGTCGCCCTCGGCCTGACCGTCACGCTGGTGTGGCTGTACATCGAGATCCTGCGCCTGCTGTCGTACTTCCAGAACGACTAGCGGAGACGAGAACAGGGCGGGCACCGGAAATCCGGTGCCCGCCCTGTCGTTTGTCCGGCCCCGCACGGGAGGGGCACGCTCTCCCCGCCGAGCTAGGCGTTCGCCAGTCCGTCCGGGTGTGCGGCGGTCGCCCGCGCGCCGTGTACGCCCGCGCGGCGGCCGGAGAAGACGCAGTCCGCGATCGACAGGCCGCTGACATAGCCGTTCGAGCAGACTCCGACGGCGGTGCGGCCCGCCGCGAACAGGCCCGGGATCGGCTCGCCGGTGCCGGTGAGCACGGCACCGGTGGTCTCGTCCACACGGACGCCGCCGAGGGTGAGCATGGGCGTCGGGTAGGTGAGCGCGGAGCGGACCGAGATGTCGAGGAGGGTGAACGGGCCGCGCTGGAGCGGGCGGCGGATATCGGCGGGCTTGCCCATCGGGTCGGGGCGGTCGGCTGCGATGGCGGCATTGTGCGCGTCCACGGTGCGCCGCAGCCCGGTCGGGTCGATACCGGCCCGCGCGGCGATCTCCTCGAGCGAACCGCCGGTGATCCGGCCGAACCGCAGCAGTCGTTCGGTCTGCATGCGCTGGAACCACACCGACTGGGTGGCGAGCTGGCCGCGGGCCTCGGCGAGCAGGTCGGCGTCGAGCACCAGCCACGCCCGCTGGCCGGGCCGGGTGACGATGGCACCGCCGAGCGCCGCGCCGTAGCGGGACTCGTCGATCATGCGTTCACCGTTGACGTCCACCGCGAGCGCGCTGAAGAAGGCGCTGGACGGCGCGATGAACCGCCAGGTCGAGATGGTGCCCATCTTGTCGGTGGCGGCACCGAGTTCCTGCGCCATGCGGATACCGCTGCCGTCGTCGCCCGCCGTGCCCAGCGGCAGGCCGGACGGCCACGGGTACTCGGGTGCGTGCCGTCGCACCATCTCGCCGTCGGCGATGAACCCACCGGTGGTCATGATGACGGCGGCGCGGGCGCGCAGCCGCGTCGCGGTGCCGTAGCGCTGTTCGATGCGGTCGAGGCGGCGCTGCACGACGCGTCGCAAACCCGGGTGGTACACACCGGGTTTCGCCGAGATCCGCGCCAGCGCCGCGAACTGCCGCTGCACCGCGCGGGGTGCGTGCGCGAGCGTCACGGCCTCCACGCCGACCACGCGCCCGTCCTCCTCGACGAGTCGCGTTGCCCTGGTGGCGGTTCGCACGTCCACGCCGTGTGCCGCGGCCGACGCGGCCAGCGGTTCGAAAACCTTCTTGCCCGAGACACCCGGGCCGTGGGCGCGATGCCCGCGTTGCGCCGGAGTGGCCAATTCCCGGAAACCACCGGCGATTTCGCTGCCCGAGTAGTACAGGTAGTGGCTGTCGGTCGGATACGAGGTCTTGTACGGGCACAGCGACGCCTCGAAGGGCACACCGTGCTCGGTCAGCCAGTCGACCATCGCCGGTGACTCCTCGCAGAACCGGCGCAGCGTCGCCTCGCCCACCGCGTCGCCGACCTCGGCACGCAGGTACGCGTACATGGCATCGACATCATCGGCGACCCCGGCCGCCCGCTGCACCCACGTCCCACCCCCGGCGTAGATGATGCCCCTGGACAGCGCGGTCGCACCCCCACCACCGAACCGATCGATCGCCAACACCCCCGCCCCGGCCTCCCGCGCCGCGAGCGCCGCCGCGACCCCCGCCCCGCCGTACCCGACGACCAGCACGTCCGCCGCCTCGTCCCAGGTCCGCACCATTGCTGTCACCCTCCCACACCGGCCACCCGGCCGCTCGGAACTCGTGGGAAGACAATAACGTGTTCTAGTTTGGGTGCGTTTCGGGCGCGAGAGCGAGACTCCGGCCGACATCTCTACCGAACCGAAGGCAATGGTCCCGCTCAGGTGCTAGACCGTCACTATCGACGCATATCTGGTTGCTGGCGAACCGTGCGGCGACCTTCTTCGAATCACCAACCAGAAGTTCTACGACGGCTGACGCGTCGGCAACGATCATGTATCACCCTCCTCACGCACTTCTCGCAGCGCCGCGACGATGTCGCTCGTGGTCGCGGTACTCCCGCCCAGGGCTGCGAGACGTTCGGCGAGGTGCGAGATGTCCTCGCCCTGCGAGTGCGGTTCGTCGACGAGTGCGGCCGAGATGGGTGCGATGACCGCCCATGGCTTCCCGTACCTCGTGAGCAGAGTGGTCTGCCCGGTGTAGTGCGCGAGGTTCGCCAGCTTCGGAAGGTCGGCCCGGGCTTCGGCCAATGTCGCGGTGGGTAGGTCTCGTAGATTCGCAGGCTCGATATTCATGTACAAATTGTACAAGACTTGGCCCGGCGGGCGTCGCATCGTCGTCCTCTCCCCACAACAGCGGAAGGCCCGCCCGACGGTCAGGTCGGGCGGGCCTTTCGGCTTGGCGGAGTCGGTCGACTCGGGTACGGCTCAGCTGAGGCGTTCGATGATCATCGCCATGCCCTGGCCGCCGCCCACGCACATGGTCTCCAGGCCGAACTGCTTGTCCTGGGTCTGGAGGTTGTTGATCAGGGTGGCGGTGATGCGGGCGCCGGTCATGCCGAAGGGGTGGCCGAGGGCGATGGCGCCGCCGGAGATGTTCAGCTTGTCCAGGTCCATGTTCAGTTCGCGGGCCGAACCGAGCACCTGCACCGCGAACGCCTCGTTGATCTCGTACAGGTCCAGATCGTCGATGGTCATGTTGGCGGTCTTCAGGGTCTTGCGCACCGCCTCGATCGGGCCGAGGCCCATGATCTCCGGCGACAGGCCCGAGACGCCGGTCGCCACGATGCGGGCCAGCGGGGTCAGGCCGAGCTCGCGGGCCTTGGTGTCGCTCATGACCACCAGCGCCGCCGCACCGTCGTTGAGCGGACAGGCGTTACCGGCGGTAATGGTGCCGTCGGGGCGGAAGACCGGCTTCAGCTGCGAGATCTTCTCGTAGGTGGTGCCGGGGCGGGGGCCGTCGTCGGTCGAGACCACGGTGCCGTCGGGCAGCGTCACCGGGGTGATCTCACGCTCGAAGAAGCCGGACTTGATGGCCTCCTCGGCCCGGTTCTGCGACCGCACACCCCAGTGGTCCTGCTCCTCGCGGGAGATGCCGGTGAACTGGGCGACGTTTTCGGCGGTCTGGCCCATGGCGATGTAGACGTCGGGCAGGATGTCGTTCTCGCGCGGATCGGTCCACACCTCGGCCCCGCCCTCCGCGCGCTTGGCGGTACGCGCCTCGGCGTCGGCGAACAGCGGGTTGTGGGTGTCGGGCCAGCCGTCGGCGGTGCCCTTCGGGAAGCGCGACACCGTCTCCACACCGGCGGAGATGAACACATCGCCCTCACCGGCCTTGATGGCGTGGAAGGCCATCCGGGTGGTCTGCAGCGAGGAGGAGCAGTAGCGGTTGAGGGTGACGCCGGGCAGGGTGTCGTAGCCCAGCTGCACGGCGACCGAGCGGGCCATGTTGAAGCCGCCCTCACCGGCGGGCTGACCGCAGCCCAGGATCAGATCGTCGATATCGGTCGGCGCGAGGGCGGGCACCTTGTCCAGTGCCGCGCGCACCATCTGCGCCGTGAGGTCGTCGGGGCGCATGCTCACCAGCGAACCCTTGCCTGCGCGGCCGATAGGCGAACGGGCGAACGAAACGATGACGGCCTCTGGCATGAGGACTCCTTACTCGCAGGGGTGGAACCGCATTCGAATCTACGACGGCCGTGTGAGCGGGGAAACATCCGGTATGCCGGTATCCCGTTCAGTGACGGTGGGATTTCTCACTGCTCGGCGGGCTCGGCGGGCGGCGGGGGCGGCGCGGGAACGACGAAACTGCCGTGCTGCGGCACATTCGGCATATCCGTGTAGATCGTCACGTCGACCCGTCCCGGCCCGGTGTCCTGGAACTGCGCGTACTGGATGCTGCCGTAGATCCCCGCCACCACGGTGACCCGGTACTCGCCCGCCGCGCCCGTGTTCACATTCCGCCAGGCGACCGTGGTGACCGTCTCGCACAGCGGTGCGGCCGAATACGTGCCCGGTCCCAGACCACCGATCGGCAGCGCCTGCACATTGATGATCGCCCGGCCCGGATACTCCGGCCCGGTCTCCGCCCACGTGCGGATCGCGCCTCCGCAGTATCCGTTCCGCATCAGGCTCGGCACCTGCGGGAATTCGACGGCCGCCGCGGCTGCGGGCGTGGCCGCGAACACCGTTGCGGCACAGGCGAGAGCTCCGAACACCGCGGCACTGCGAACGCTCGTCGGCGATGTCATAGCTGCCCAGGGTAGTGTGGCGCGCCCCGCCATCGGCCGATGTGCGCGCAGGCCCCGATCTCCTTTCTGCAACGATGGGGGGCATGCGCATTGCTGACCATGTCGTCGATCTGATCGGAAACACCCCGCTGGTCCGGCTGAACTCCGTGGTGGGTCCGAACTCGGGACTGGTGGCCGCGAAGGTCGAGTACCTCAATCCCGGCGGCAGTTCCAAGGACCGCATCGCCGTCAAGATGATCGACGCCGCCGAGCAGGCCGGGCTGCTACGGCCGGGCGGCACGATCGTCGAGCCCACCTCCGGCAATACCGGTGTGGGGCTGGCGCTGGTCGCGCAGCAGCGCGGCTACAAGTGCGTGTTCGTCTGTCCGGACAAGGTGAGTGAGGACAAGCGCAACGTCCTGCGTGCCTACGGCGCCGAGGTCGTGGTGTGCCCGACCGCCGTCGCGCCCGAGGATCCGCAGAGCTACTACAACGTCTCCGATCGCCTGGTGCGTGAGATTCCGGGCGCGTGGAAGCCGGACCAGTACTCGAATCCGGGCGGTCCGGACTCGCACTACGAGACCACCGGCCCGGAGATCTGGCGCGACACCGAGGGCAAGGTCACCCACTTCGTGGCGGGCGTCGGCACCGGCGGCACCATCACCGGCACCGGCCGGTACCTCAAGGAGGTCTCCGGCGGCAAAGTGCAGATCATCGGCGCGGATCCGGAGGGCTCGGTGTACTCCGGCGGCACCGGCCGCCCCTACCTGGTCGAGGGCGTGGGCGAGGACTTCTGGCCCAGCGCCTACGACCCGGCCGTCCCGGACGAGATCATCGCCGTCTCCGACGCCGACTCCTTCGATATGACCCGCCGCCTGGCCCGCGAGGAGGGGCTGCTGGTCGGCGGCTCCTGCGGTATGGCCGTGGTGGCCGCGCTGCGGGTCGCCGAGCGCGATCCGGACGCGGTGGTCGTGGTGCTGCTGCCCGACGGCGGCCGCGGCTACCTGTCGAAGATCTTCAATGACGACTGGATGAGCTCGTACGGCTTCCTGCGCTCGCGGCTGGACGGTTCCGCCGCCACCGAACCGCTCGTCGGCGACGTGCTGCGCGGCAAGTCCGGTGCGCTGCCCGATCTGGTGCACACCCACCCGCAGGAGACGCTGCGCGACGCCATCGAGATCCTGCGCGAATACGGCGTCTCCCAGATGCCCGTGGTCGGCGCGGAACCGCCCGTCATGGCGGGGGAGGTCGCGGGCAGCGTGTCCGAACGCGATCTGCTGTCCGCGGTGTTCGAGGGTCGTGCCCACCTCACCGATTCGGTCAAGCAGCATATGAGCCCCGCGTTCCCGCTGATCGGTTCGGGTGAACCGGTGTCCGCCGCCACCAAGGCGCTGGAGGAGACCGACGCCCTCATGGTGGTCGAGGACGGCAAGCCGGTCGGTGTGATCACCCGCCACGATCTGCTCGGCTTCCTGAGCACCGGAGCCCTCGGGCACTGAGCGCGCGGCCCGTGCGCCGAAGCCCATCCGACCGGATGTCGGGCGGGCTTCTTCGTATCGCGGGGGAATAGCCGTCTGGCGAGCCGGATCTCGTCGCCACCACGCCTGCACACAATGGTTCGATCGAGCTAAATGATCGAAATCCCGAGGTGGAGGTCACATTTCGTGACCTCGGCCGGGGTGGCGATCGCGGTGCGACTCGAATCACCGCGGCGTGTCACGGGCGATAACTACCGTGTTACTGCTTGTTCATACTCGGCGAGAACGATCAGCACGCATGAGCCGGTGGCAGGTGGTTGCGTGGGCGGCCCTTCTGGGCACGGTGCTCGGTCTCGCCGAGCTGCTGGAACGCGTCCGGTTCCCCGCACCGCAGATGATCGTCGCGATCGTCGTCGGAGCCGGGTTGGCGCTGCTGGGTCGGCTGCCCGCGCCGCTGCCGCGGGAGGTGTCACTCGGGGTGCAGGCCATGCTGGGTGTGCTCATGGGCAGCTATCTCGAAGTCTCGCTGCTGGTTTCGATCGGATGGGATCTGCTGCCGGTGCTGGCGGTGACCGCCGCGACGGTGCTGGTGAGCATCCTCATCGCGCTGGTGTTCGCGCGAATTGCCAAGGTGGAGTTGCCGACTGCGACGCTGGGACTGCTGGCGGGCGGGTCGGCGGCGGTGGTGTCGGTGGCCGACGAGCTGGAGGCCGACCCGCGGCGGGTGGCGTTCATGCAGTACCTGCGGGTCGCCCTGGTGGCGTTGACCGCGCCCGCGCTGGCGGCGTTCCTGGACGACGGCGAGCGCGGCAGCTACGGGGCGGCGGTGCTGGGCGGCGCGGTCACCGATCCCGATCTGCCGTCCTGGATGATCGTCGGCCGCGGCGATCAGGTCGCCGGGCTGTCCATCGCGATCATGTTGTGCCTCATCGGTCTTCGGCTCGGACGCTGGCTGCGGCTGCCGAGCCCGGCGCTCATCGGCCCCATGCTCGTCACCGCCGTGCTCACCGCGCTCGGCATCAGCCACGGCTACGCGCCCACCAACCTGTTGAAGGAGTTGCTGTTCGTCCTCATCGGCTTCGAGGTCGGCACCCGCTTCACCCGCGCCGTGGTGGTCGAGATGGCGCGCATGATCCCCGGCATGACGGCCGCCATCGTGGCGCTGTCCGGACTGGTCGCGGCGTTGGCGTTCGGATTGGCGTGGGTGGTCGACCTGGAGCTGTCCGACCTCTACCTGGCCACCACCCCGGGCGGCATCAACGCCGTCCTGGCCACCGGAGAGGGGATGGACGCGAACATGCCCCTCATCACCAGCGTGCAGAGCGTACGCCTGCTGCTCATGGTGCTGCTGCTCCCGCTGATCATGCGCGTGCTGCGCCGCCGCGCCGATCCGGAACCCGAGCGGGCGGTGGTGCTGCCCGAGCCGGTCCGGGTGGCCGCGTGAACGCGGACCGTGGCCCACGCCTTCCCGTCGCGCGCGAGCCAGCGATTCCGCGCTGCTTGCGGCCCGCTTGCCGGTGAGACCGTGCCGGGCACCGATGTGGCGTGCTCGCGCATACGGTGAGTTACCGCGTGTTCGCGGGGTGAACCGCGGCTGTCGGCTCTTGCCATCGACCCGGTATCGGTGCGGTGCGCCCCGGCCCGCCCGCGGCTCGGCGGAGGGGATTACGACCGGCTCGGAATCGAGACGTTACCCCCGCGCGACCGTGGCCCCGCGTGGTCCGAACCGTTAGCCAAACGATCGCGACACGCCGAGAATCCGGCGATTCGGGCTCATGTCCAGCGCGATGCGATAACTTTCTAAGTGAGCTGCATCACTTTCAGTTTGGAACAGGATGACCAGGTCAGGGCTGGAATTCGAGCAGGTGAGCGAGACTTACACTCGCGTGGTTCACCTGTAGTTCAACTGTGGTTCAGGCAGTGTTCATGTAGCGCAATCAGGCTGTGACCTTGTCAGAAACAGACCACAAGTCTGATCGACGCGAGGAGTTCCAACGCCTATGCGGAAAACGAATATGACGCCGGCGCCGGGAGGCGCCACGGCCGCAGCGGCCGCCCGCGTCCCGCACTGAACGCCTCGCGCACGCTGCACAGGAATTGATTCCTCTTCGCCCGCAACGGGTTTGAACGCAGCTCCCACAACAGACCGATAGCGCGTCCGACGAGCGCCGCCCCGGCGCTCGCCCGGTGTGGCGCGCTGTCTTCCAGGCCAAGCGACGGCCGAGACCGAATAGGAATCCAACTTCGCCATGCCCACCAACACCCTGACCGCTCTGCGCTGCCCTCATAAACGTAGCAAGGTGGTTGCCGCCGCCCGCACCGCGAGTGCCGCCGTGCTCGCCGTGGGCGTCTTCGGTGCCATCGCCACCGCGGGCGGCAACGCCAGCTCCTCCGAGATCCAGAAGGTCTCGCTCGCCGAGACTCTCGCGGCCACCGCGGAGCCTGCCGCTCCGGCCGAAAAGGCCGCCGAAGCGCCCGCTCCCGCGCCGATGCCCGCCCCCGAACTTCCGGCCCCGGCTCCCGAGCCCGCGCCGGCCCCCGCCCCGGTGTACGAGAATAATCTCGACGGCTGGATCCGCGAAGCGCTGGACATCATGCGCGCGCACGGCATCCCGGGCAGCTACGAGGGCATCTACCGCAACATCATCCGGGAGTCGAGCGGCAATCCGCAGGCCATCAACCTGTACGACTCCAATGCGGCCATGGGCATCCCGTCCAAGGGCCTGCTGCAGGTGATCGACCCCACCTTCGCCGCCTACCACGTCCCCGGCACCCCGTACGACGTGTGGGATCCGGTCGCGAACATCGTGGCGGCCTGCAACTACGCCGCCGCCCGCTACGGATCGATGGACAACGTCTTCGGCGCGTACTGACAACTCGCCGTCGCGGCCTCCGAACACCCTAATTGGCAACTTTTTCGCAAACTGCCATTTAGGGTGTTCGTTCAGGGGTATAACCCCCCTTGGAGCGAAGTTCTGGCAACCCGGCTGGAACAGATAGCGAAGGGATGGGGTTTGATGAACTCCTCGAGTCTGGCTATCGATATCCAGGGTGGGCTTTCCGACGCCTGGAGTTCCGTCGCCACGTTCGTGCCCAAACTCGCCGGCTTCCTGGTCATCCTGGTCGTCGGCTGGCTGGTGGCCAAGGTGGTCGCCAAACTGGTGTCACGAATACTGCACCGGATCGG
The DNA here is from genome assembly GCF_007362295.1 of Nocardia otitidiscaviarum. Classification (NCBI taxonomy): domain Bacteria; kingdom Bacillati; phylum Actinomycetota; class Actinomycetes; order Mycobacteriales; family Nocardiaceae; genus Nocardia; species Nocardia otitidiscaviarum. Next base: position 551,650 of record NZ_CP041695.1, read on the forward strand.
TTTCGACCGGATGGTGGAGCGCGGCGGCATCAATCGGATGCTCGAGAACAGCAACTACGACGCGGTCGACATCCTCGCCAAACTGGCGTACTACACGATCCTGCTGATCACGCTGCAACTCGGCTTCGGCGCCTTCGGGCCGAACCCGGTCAGCGATATGCTCAACGGCATCGTGGCCTGGCTGCCGCGGGCCTTCGTCGCCATCGTCATCGTGTGCATCGCCGGCGCGATCGCGAGCGCGGTCAAGGATCTGGTCTCCAATATGCTCAGCGGGCTCGAATACGGGCGCATGCTGGGCCGGGTCGCGGCCGTCTTCATCTGGGGCATCGGCATCATCGCCGCCCTGAACCAGATCGGGGTCGGCACCTCGGTGACCATGCCGATTCTCATCACCGTGCTCGCCACCATCGGCGGTGTGCTGGTGGTCGGCTTCGGCGGTGGTCTGGTGCGGCCCATGCAGCAGCGCTGGGATCGCTGGCTGAACAGCATCGAGGGCGAGATGCCCGAACTCAAGGGACACGCGCAGGCGTACCAGCGCGGCCGGGAGGACGCCGCCCGGCAGCGGGAGGCCGCGCGGCAGCGGTCCACGTCCGGGCAGCAGATGCCGCCCGGTAAGTGGGCCGACCAGCCTGTCGGTGCGTCGGGCTACGGCGCGCAGCCGGGATACGGTGGTGCGCAACCGAGTTCGGGCGGATCCGAACAGCGCGGCTACGGCGGGCAGTCCGGCCAGGGCGGCGGGCAGTCCGGGTATGGCGGCGGTCAGATGGGGTCCGGCGGTGAGCGGATGGATTACAGCGGCGGACAGTACGGCGGCGGTGATGCGTCCGGCTGGCACCGCCAGGATCCGCCGATGGGCGGCCGGGGGCGCTACTCCGGCCCGGCCGGTGGCGATACCGGCTGGGACGATCCTTCCGTCGACCGCTGAGGACACTGCCCTAACGGGCTCTGCACAGTCGGCTGGCAAGGTCGGCTCGCGCAGCTCGAGTTACATCGGCCGCGCACCTTTCGTGCGCGGCCGATGTGCTGTGCGGAAGGAATCGAACAATCCGGACGAGTGGCCGCGCCGTGCGCAAACGCCCGGTAGCCGACCGCAGGCCCGCCGCGGCGCGGTGGCGTGGGCACCGGCAGCGACTCCGTGGGTGCGGCACGAGGGCGATTCGGCTGTGCGGGGCGTTCGCCGGTCGGTATGGGAGGCGGTAGCGGCGGTTCAGGCGCTGTGGGCGAGCTGGCACACGCCCGCGAGCCGCAGGTGCAGCCAGTCGGCCGAGATCCAGTCGTGCGGTGCGGCGGGGGCTCCGCCCAGTTCGCGGAAGTTGTCCAGCAGACCGCGCGCGTAGCCCGCCAGCAGGACGCTCACCGGCACGTTGCCGGAATTCTCCACACCCAGGTCGATGATGTCGCGGACGGCGGCGGCGTGCTGGTCGACCAGCGCCGAGACCGCCGGGTAGGCGGAAGCTGCCAGGGTCGCCGGAGCTCCGTGCGTCCGGTGCAGGCTTTTCAGAGTCTTGCGCGCCGACACTTCGAGCAACGCGGAGCCGAGCAAAAACACCCGCTCATGCTAGCAATCGGCGGGCATTCGCCACTGTGAGTTTCCGCGCACCGACCGATTCCGCACGAAGGTGCCGGAGGCGCGTTTCGACGACAGTCCTGGCGATGAGCGGCTGTGCCGGGGTGTCAGGTCGCGTCAGCGGAAGGCTTTGGACCCCGTGAGCGCCTCGCCGAGCACCAGTTGATGCACCTCCGCCGTGCCCTCGTAGGTGAGCACCGACTCCAGGTTGTTGGCGTGCCGCAGCACCGGATACTCCAGGGTGATGCCGTTCGCGCCGAGAATGGTGCGGCATTCGCGGGCGATGGCGATGGCTACCCGGGTGCTGTTGAGCTTGCCCGCGCTGATCTGCTCGGGCCGGATCTCGTGGCGGTCCTTGAGTCGGCCCAGGTGCAGGGCGAGCAGCTGGCCGGTGCCGAGTTCGACGGCCATATCCGCCAGCTTGGCCTGGGTGAGCTGGTAGGCGGCCAGCGGCTTGTCGAAGACCTCCCGGGTGCGCGCGTAATCGATTGCGGCGGAAAGGCAGTCGCGGGCCGCGCCGAGCGCGCCGAAGACGATGCCGAACCGCGCCTCGCTCAGGCAGCCGAGCGGTCCGGCCAGGCCGCGCGCCTCCGGCAGCAGTGCGTCGGCGGGCAGCCGGACGCCGTCCAGGGACAGTTCCGCGGTGATCGAGGCACGCAGCGACAGCTTGCGGTGCATCTCGCGGGCGCTGAAACCCGGTGTGTCCGTGGGGACTACGAATCCGCGGACGACCTGCCGGTCTCCCTCCTGCGTCTGCGCCCAGACGATCGCGACGTCGGCCACCGAGCCATTGGTGATCCACATCTTGGCGCCGTCGAGAATCCAGTCGTCCCCGTCGCGCCGGGCCCGGGTCCGCATACCGCCCGGGTTGGACCCGAAATCCGGCTCGGTCAATCCGAAGCAGCCGATGAGCTGACCGGACGCCATCCCCGGCAGCCACCGCTGCTTCTGCTCCTCCGACCCGTACTTGTGGATGGCGGTCATGGCCAGCGACCCCTGCACCGAAACCATGCTCCGCACACCGGAATCCACGGCCTCCAGCTCCATGCACGCCAGTCCGTACGCCGTCGCGGAGGTGCCCGCGCACCCGTACCCGTCCAGGTGCATGCCGAGCAGCCCCAGCTTCCCGAGCTCGGGCGCGATCTCCCGAACCGGGAACGTGCCCGCCTCGAACCAGTCCGCCACATTCGGCCGCAGCCGCTCCGCCGCGAAAGCCCGCACGGTATCCCGAATGTCGGTCTCCTCGGCGGACAGCAGGGACTCGATCGCGAACAGCTCGTCTACGGTGACCATTGCGCCAGCCTATGAGGGCGAGCCCGGTGCCACAACGCCCCCGATCACAACCCCCGACAGATGTCGCGTCGCCAGCCGCCCGCCACCACGAGCACCTGTCTACGCGGGCGGGTTGCGGTGTCGAACGGTGATCAGGCGCGTGGGCCGAAGAGTTCGAGGAGGTGGGTTTGGCCGAACATCTCGGCGGCTTCGCGGGCGGTGGGGGCGCCGGCGTCGGGGCTGGCTCCGGCGGCGAGGAGGTCGCGGATGAGGTCGGCGTCGCCCTTGAAGACCGCGCCCGCGAGCGGGGTCTGGCCGGCGTCGTTGGTCTTGTCGGGGTCGGCGCCGCGGTCCAGCAGGACCTTCGTGGCGTCGCGGTGGCCGTGGTAGGCGGCGAGCATGAGCAGGCCGTCGCCGCGGGCGTTGGTGAGGTCGAGGGGGACGCCCGCGTCCAGGTAGGCGGCGAGGGTGGCGGCATCGCCCTGGCGGGCCAGGTCGAAGATCTTGGTGGCCAGCTCGATGACGTCGGCGTCGGGCTGCGGGGTGTCGGCGTTCGCATCGCTCATGAGCCCAGTACTACCACCACCGGCCGATCGCGGCGGCGGATCGTCCCCGAGACGAACCGCGGCCGCCGCGCGGCGTGCACCCACCGCGAATTCGGGGCGATCGGCACGCGCAATAGACTCGGCTCATGAGCGATCAGCTGGGTTTCTCCACACGGGCCGTGCACGCCGGGTTCGACCCCGACCCTCAGACCGGTGCGGTGAACGTGCCCATCTACGCGAGTTCCACCTTCGCCCAGGATGGAGTGGGCGGAATGCGCGGCGGCTACGAGTACGCGCGCACCGGCAACCCGACCCGGACGGCTCTCGAAGCCAATCTGGCGGCGCTGGAGTCGGGCAGCTACGGGCGGGCGTTCGCCTCCGGTATGGCCGCCACCGACTGCGCGCTGCGCGCCACCCTGCGGCCCGGCGATCACCTGGTGATCCCGAACGACGCCTACGGCGGCACCTTCCGGCTGATCGACAAGGTGTTCACCGAATGGGGCATCGAGTACTCGGTCGCCGCGGTGAGCGACGCCGACGAGGTGGCGCGGGCCATGCGCCCCAACACCAAACTGGTGTGGATCGAGACCCCGACCAATCCGCTGCTGAACATCGGCGATATCGCGGCCATCGCGGAGGTCGCACATCGGGGCGGCGCGAAACTGGTGGTGGACAACACCTTCGCCTCGCCGTATCTGCAGCAGCCGCTGCTGCTGGGCGCGGATATCGTGATCCACTCGACCACCAAATACCTGGGCGGGCACTCCGATGTGGTCGGCGGTGCGCTCATCACCGATGACCAGGAGCTGGACGCCAAGTTCGCCTTCCTGCAGAACGGCGCGGGCGCGGTCCCCGGCCCCACCGACGCCTTCCTGACGTTGCGCGGCATCAAGACGCTGGCCCTGCGCATGGACCGGCACTGCGACAACGCCGAGACGCTGGCCGAATTCCTCGCCAACCATCCGAAGATCGCCCAGGTCATCTACCCGGGGCTGCCGGAGCACCCGGGGCACACCGTGGCGCAGAAGCAGATGCGGCGCTTCGGCGGCATGATCTCGGTGCGCCTGCACGGGGGCAAGGACGCGGCGCTCGACTTCTGCGCCCGCACCAAGATCTTCACCCTGGCCGAATCGCTGGGCGGCGTGGAATCGCTCATCGAACATCCCGGCGCGATGACGCACGCGTCGACGGCGGGCTCGGCCCTCGAGGTTCCGGCGGACCTGGTCCGGCTGTCGGTGGGCATCGAGGATGTGAGCGATCTGCTCTCCGATATCGAGCAGGCGCTGGCCTGAGCCGCCGCCCATGAGCACGAAACGGCCGCATCGGAGGAGATCCGATGCGGCCGTTCGCGTTCGACGAGCGGGGCACCTCCCGGGCCGGCCGTGCCATGCGGCGTGGCGACCCGCCCCGCGGTCATCGCGGTATTCGGTTCGTCGAATTGTGCTGTGCGCGCCCACTATCGAGTGCGGCCCCCGGTCGGTGAGGACCGGGGGCCGCGATGCTCGATGCGGTCGGTCGTCAGCTGTGGTAGGGCTCCGCGCTGACCAGCGTCACCTTCATGGTGTTGCCGTTGGGCAGCGTGTACTCGCGCGTCTCGCCCACCTTGGCGTCGATCAGAGCGCCGCCCAGCGGCGAGTTCGGCGAGTAGGTTTCCAGGTCGGCGCGGCCCAAACCCTCTTCGCGGGTCGCGATCAGGAACGTCTCGGTATCGGTCTCGTCACCGTCGTAGTAGACCTTGACGACGGAACCCGGCAGGGCGACACCCGACTTGCTCGGCGGCACACCCACCTTGGCGTTGTTGAGCAGTTCCTGCAGCTGGCGGATGCGCGCCTCCTGCTGGCCCTGCTCTTCACGCGCGGCGTGGTAGCCGCCGTTCTCCTTGAGGTCGCCTTCTTCACGGCGTTCGTTGATTTCGGCCGCGATGACCGGACGGTTGGCGATGAGCGCGTCGAGTTCGCCCTTGAGCCTCTCGTGCGACTCCGGGGTCAGCCAGGTCACGTTCGTCTCAGTCATCTCGATCACTCCCTAGTAGTTGTTCCCGGCATGCCGGGATTCCCTGATACCCGTCGCCGAAACCGCCTCGAGCGGGCACAGCGACAGTGAGCGGCTAGAGCGATCTCTGGGGGAGGTACCCGACAGCGCTGGCCGCCAATGCAGCAAACACGGCTCCGAGGTCCGGAACCGTGTGTCGGATCATTTTAGCACGATTCGGAAATGCGCAGGTAGAAGCGCCAAAGCGGGTCGCTTACCGGACTTTTCAGCCAGCGTGCAGGTAGGCGGGTACCTTGTCGCTACAACCGTAGACGCTGGCCGCGCCCGTACGGGCCGAGGTGCGGATGACGGTATCGATCCGGACGGTTTTGTCCGTTGAGCCCGCGATCAGCACCTCGCGGCGGCCGACCTCGACCTGGTCGGGGTCCAATGCCCGAACGTAGCACACGACCGGTTTGTTCGGATCCGCACGCGTGACCTTGAAGTCGAGGGTCACGGTGGAGTCGTCGATGATGTCGTAGCCGATGCGCTCGGCCTCGATGTCCTGCGGTCCGTACTGGCGATAGCCCAGGTAGGCGACCACGAGACCGGCGACGACGACCAGAATGCCGAGCAGGATCAGGGCCGATCGGGGGGTCTTGCGCGGTGCTGTTCCGTACCGGTCGGCCGGTCTCTGGATCACCACTGCGCGCTCCCGGGGGGTAGGTCGGAACAAATAACAATCGGATGGAACTATAGGGAATGAAGATCTGACACCCCCTGCCTGGACTGCCCGGCGGAGAGCATTGAGGTGAAGACTGTGATCGGTGAGGTGAACGAGAAGTGAGCGGACTTCGCCTCATGGCGGTGCATGCCCATCCCGACGACGAATCCAGCAAGGGCGCGGCGACCACGGCCCGCTACGCCGCGGAAGGGCATGAGGTCCTCGTCGTCACCCTCACCGGCGGTGAGCGCGGCGATATCCTGAACCCCGCCATGAACATCCCCGGCATTCTCGACCGGATTTCCGACGTGCGCCGCGAGGAGATGGCGGAGGCGGCCAAGGCGCTCGGCGTCCGGCAGACCTGGCTGGGATTCGTGGACTCCGGGCTGCCCGAGGGCGACCCGCTGCCGCCGCTGCCCGAGGGCTGCTTCGCGCTGGTGCCCCTCGACGAGGCCACCGAGGCACTGGTGAAGGTGGTGCGCGAATTCAAGCCGCACGTCATCACCACCTATGACGAGATGGGCGGCTACCCGCACCCGGACCACATCATGTGCCACAAGGTGTCGGCGGCCGCGTTCGACGCCGCGGGCGATCCGGAGCGCTTCCCCGACGCGGGCGAGCCGTGGACGCCGCTGAAGCTGTACTACAACCACGGCTTCAGCCTGGCCCGGCTGGAACTGTTCGCCGAGGAGTACGAGCGCATCGGCGAACCGTTCCCCATGCAGGACTGGATGGACCGCATGCGCAAGTACGCCGCCGAGCGCGGCGATATCATGGCTCGGGTCACCACCCAGGTCGAATGCGCCAAGTACTTCCCGCAGCGCGATGACGCCCTGCGCGCACACGCCACGCAGATCGACCCGAACGGCGCGTTCTTCGCGATTCCACTGGAGATGCAGCAGCGGCTGTGGCCCACCGAGGAGTTCGAACTCGCCCAGACCCGGGTGCGCACCGCCATCCCGGAGACCGACCTGTTCGCCGGAATCGAAGACGCCGACGAGGAAGCCCCCCGATGATCACAGCCCTGCTCGCCCAGACCCCCGGCACCCCGACCGGTCCGGAGTTCGGCAAGGCGTCCCCGCTGGGCCTGGTCATCGTCCTGGTGCTGCTGGCGGGCACGGTGCTGCTCATCTGGAGCATGAACAAGCACATCAAGAACCTGCCCGCCACCTTCTCCCCGGAGCACCCGGAACCGGATCAGGCGGCGGACGAGGGCACCGACCCCGGAGCCGTGCGGGCCGAGGCGGAGCCGGTCGAGCAGGGTAGGAAGAACGAATCCTCGGGCGCTTCCTGAGCCTCGCCCGAACCGATCGGAGCCCGCGCCGGACATCCGGAGCGGGCTCCGATCGTGAGCGAGGGAAGTTTGGTCGCCCTGAGAGCCTGGTACCTGTGCACTCGGGCGCGGTGGTCGACTGTAGCGGGAGCGGGCCGGCCGCCGCATCTCAATTTCGGCGTCCGGCGCAACGCCGGGCCTGTCACGCGCCGGCCGTCGAGCCTGACGCCAGGCCACGCCGCCTAGCTTCGTCGACACAACGGTTCGAGGTGAGGCGGCCGGTGGAACCGGCTCTCACCACTGGCCGGGGACGTACTCTCCGCCCGGCAGACCCGCGATGACATTGAGGCGGTTCCACGCGTTGATGGTGGCGATGAGGGCGATCAGGGCGCCGATCTGGTCGTCGTCGAAGTGCTTGCGGACCTCGGACCAGGTCTGTTCGGAGATGCCGCGGCCGTTGTCGGCCAGCCGGGTGCCTTCCTCGGTGAGGGCGAGGGCGGCGCGTTCGGCCTCGGTGAAGACCGTCGACTCGCGCCAGGCGGCGATCATGGCCAGGCGCAGCGGAGTCTCGCCCGCATGTGCCGCGTCCTTGGTGTGCATGTCCAGGCACATGCCGCAGCCGTTGATCTGGGAGGCGCGGATCTTCACCAGTTCCTGAGTGGGCTTGGGCAGCGTGGAATCGTCGATCACGCGGGCCGCGGTCACCAGGCGCTTGGTGAACTTGGCGGCGACTTCGTTCTCGTACAGGGCGAACCGGGTCATCGTCTTCTCTTTCCTGTTCGGGTTCGTGGTGCTTCGACAGGTTGACGACGCGGTCGACTGGGGTGTGACATCGCTCGGCGATACAGTTCGGGAAAGTGGATCGGGAGGAGCCGGGATGACGAAGCCGCCACTGCTGTTGCTGCACGGTGTGACCATGTCGGGGCGGGCGTGGAAGGAGTTGTCGCCCAGCCTCTCCGAACGCCACGAGGTGCTCGCGCCGACCCTGCGGGGGCATCGGGGTGGCGTGCCACCGGAGCGGCGGCCGGTGCGGATCCGCGATCTGGTCGACGATATGGAGCGACTGCTCGATGAGAAAGGTTGGGAGACAGCGCATCTGGCCGGGAACTCGCTCGGCGGCTGGATCGCGGTGGAACTCGCGCGGCGCGGTCGGGCGCGCACCGTCTGTGCGCTCTCGCCCGCCGGATTCTGGACGGCCGGTGTAGCGGAGCAGACGCACGGCACCACGACGCTGCGCTGGCTTGCCCGATTGGCCTCGGCCACGCACCGACTCGCGCCGGTGGGCCTCGCCGTTCCACCGGTGCGCAAACTGTTGCTACGCGAGGTGGCACAGCACGGTGAGCGGCTGTCTCGCGCGGACGCCACCGCCATCGTGGACGATCTGGTCGGCTGTGCGGCGACCATGGACATCCTCGCTTCCACCGAGGAAATCGCGCCGCTGGACCCGGTGCCGTGCCCGATGACGATCGCCTGGTCGGAGTATGACCGCATTCTGCCGCTCGACGTCAATGGCGCTATTGCGCGGGAGCGGGTGCCCGGTGCGCGGTTCGAGGTGCTCACCGGGGTCGGTCACGTCCCGATGATCGACGACCCGGCTCGGGTGGTCCGCGTCATCGAGGACGCCACCGGGGTGCGTGAGGTGTCCGGAGAGCCGGTCGAGTAGCGCGGTCAGGATCGGCAGCTCCCCGCGTAGACCCAGCCTCCTGCGGGCAGCCGTACCTCGCCGTCGATCTCGTACGGGCGCAGGGCGGTGACGAGGGCATCCCGGATCCGGCGCAGCGTCGTCGGTTCGGCGGACGAGACGAAGCCGCGCAACTGGGCTCGGAGCAGAAAGTCGGTGGCGTCCACCGCATCTCGCCCCAGCGGGGCGTGATAGACCACCGGGGTGGCGGCGCGATCCACGAATCCGGCGCGGTCGAGGATCGCGTCGACGACGGAGGAGTCGGCGAAGTCCGTCACCGCGGACAGCTGCTCGCCGAAGTCGGCTGCGGGCAGATGCGCGATGAGCGTCGCGAGGATCGGGTTGTCTCGTTCGTCCAGTTCTCGGTGGCAGAGAAAGGCGATTCGGCCGCCCGGCACCAGCGCACGACCGATATTGTCGAAGGCGGCCACCGGATCCTCGAAGAACATGGTCCCGGCCCGGCTGATCGCCACCTCGAATGCCGCTGTGGCGAAGGGGAATACCTGGGCGTCGCCCTGTTCGAAAGTGATGTTGTCGATACCCTCGTCGACCGCCGTCCGGCGGGCGCTGTCCAGCATGGGGACCGAGATATCGATGCCCGTCGCGTGGCCGCGCACGGCGAGGCGGGCGGCGATTCTCGTGGTCTGCCCGGTGCCGCACCCGATATCGAGGACCCGATCGGTGGGCAGGATGCGGGCGGCGTCGAAAAGGGCCGCGTTGACGGGTGCGGCCATGGCGTCGTACCGGGCCTGATGTGCCGCCCAGTGCGCGCCGTCGGCGCCGTTCCATAGTCGGTGCTGTTCGATATTGGCGATTTCCATGCCGCAACCATCCCGGGCGGCGCTGTCAAACCGCGCTCATCGGTCTGCCAGGCTTGTTCGGGTGCGATCGGGTCCCGGTAACGCGTCGTCTCGTCCCGCCGACGGTATTGATACAGGCAGACCGGTCGGCCCGTCGCGTCCGGCGTGATCGACGACCGTGATAGACACCGCCGGTAGCAGTGCACGACAGCTCGTAGACAACCGCCCGACGTCGAGTGGAGTACGACCATGAAACGCACGATCCGGTACCTGACCGCCGCCACCTTCCTGGGCGCGGGCGTGGCCGTCGCCGCCGCGCCCGCCAATGCCGAACACCCGGGCAGCCCCTGCCAGCTCGGCTGGTCGAATGTGGAGCCGCGCTCCTGTGAGCAGAACAGCTTCAACCTCGCCCCCACCTGGACCCTCGGCAACGGCATCTGCGCGGGCATGTTCACCACCGGCGGCACCGCCTTCGACGGCCCCCTGTACGAATACTCCGAGGCACCCGGCGCAACGCACGCGATAGTCCTGCGCATCACCCAGGGCTTCTCGCCCGTCGGCTACTGGGGTCCGCAGTTCCTCGCCTGCGATGTCACCGCCGTGGTCGACTGGCACAACATCGACACCGGTCAGTCCGGCAGCGTCAGCCAGTTCGTCCCCGCGGGGCAGCGCCACGCTCCCGCCATCCTGGTGGCGCACACCGGGCCGGGGCGGGTGCAGCTCACCGTGCGCACCGACCGCCCGTCGATTCCGGCGACAGCGGAAGTGTTCGTGCCGTAGGCGCGAAGTCGCGATCGAGTCGGACTCCGCCCGGGCCGCGTGTCACTTGGCGCTGCTCACCACGATTCGATCAGCGCGGCGTCATGGTCGCGCCGCCGCCACTGATCGGTGAGGCGGGCCAGCCGGTGCGGGGCCGCGATGCCGTACACGTCTGCGATCTTGTCGTCGCGGACCTCCAGCACCGTGACGCCCAAGACCCGGTCGTCGAGGACGAACAGCATGGCCGGGCAGCCGTTCACCACTGCGGCGTGGATCGAGGGTGAGCCGCCCACGAGTTTCCGCTTGGCCGCCGACGGTGTGAAACCGGCCCGCAGTGCGGCGGCGAGCCGCTGCGGGTTCGTGTACCGGATCAGCTGCTCGGCCAGTCCCAGCGCGCCGTCGGAGACGCCGGTCGCGTCGGCGGTCAGCAGTGCGACCAGGCGTTCGGTGCGGCCCGAGGCGGCGGCATCGACGAACGCCTCGACGATGCGCCGGGCGGAGGCCGGATCGGCGGCGGTGGCCTGGCGTTCGGCGGTGACGCGACGCCGGGCGCGGTGCAGGTGCTGCTGGCTGGCGGATTCGGTGATGTCGAGTATCTCGGCTATCTCGGCGTGGCTGTAGGAGAAGGCTTCGCGCAGCACGTACACGGCCCGTTCGACCGGCGAGAGCCGCTCCATGAGCGTCAGCACCGCCAGACTCACCGATTCCCGCTGCACGGCGGTATCGGCCGGGCCCAGCATCGGGTCGCCGTCGAGCAGTGGTTCGGGCATCCACGCGCCGACCGTGCGTTCGCGCCGCACCGCGGCCGAGCGCAGTCGGTCCAGCGCGAGATTGGTGACGATCTTGGTCAGCCATGCTTCGGGCACCTGGATGCGGGTGCGGTCGGCGGCCTGCCACCGCAGGAACGCGTCCTGCACCGTGTCCTCGGCATCGGCGGCCGAGCCGAGTAGCCGGTAGGCCAGCGAGGCCAGCCGATCGCGGCTGGCCTCGAAACGGGCCACGGTGGCGGTGTCCATGTGCCCGACCCTATGTGACGACCACGTCGGGCGTGCCGCGCCGATGGCGGCGGATCGCGTGCGCGCGGCCGACTTCGGAGTGAACTCCGCAGGCGGAGTGGTCGAACACAGCGGGGAGGACGACACCGCGACCACTACGGTGTGACCGGTTGGCGTGCGTGCTCGGCGGTGGTGGCCAATCGGTACTTGTGACTCGGCTTCCCCATGGTCGGGTGGCTGGTGGCCCAGGCACTGACCGCGATGATCGCCGCTTTCACCCGTGCGGCCGAGCGTCCGCGCAGCGCTCCGGGCTTGGCATCGCCATGTCGGTCGACCAGTTGGAAGATTCCGTCCTTGCGGCCGAGGCTGATGTGGTTGCCGATATACGACAGCGCGGTGGTCTTGATCTTGCGTCCGGTCAGGTCCCCGACGATCGCCGAGGCCGCCTGCGTGCCGGTGTAGCCCGCCGACGCGCACGACATCGGCAACGGCCGACCGTTGTCGCCGAGGATGAAGACGCTGTCGCCGGCGGCGTAAACCTCCGGATGCGAGATCGACCGCAGCTGCCGGTCGACGGTGATCTGGCCGTTGGGCTCGGTCGCGAGACCGCTGGCGGCGGCGATCGGGTGGACGGCGAAACCCGCGGTCCACACGGTCGCGTCGGAGGCGAACACGGTGCCGTCGGCGGCGACGGCCCGCGCCGCCTCCACGCGTTCGATGGCGGTGTGCTCGTGGATCGTGATGCCGAACCGGTCGAAGGCGCGCAGCAGATGGGCGCGCGCCTTCGGACCCAGCCAGCCGCCCAGTTCGCCGCGGGTGGCGAGGCTGACCCGCAGCTTCGGATGGGCTTCGGCGATCTCGGTCGCGGCCTCGATCGCGGTCAGGTTGCCGCCGACCACCAGCACCTGACCGCCCTTGCCCAGCTCGTCCAGGCGGGCACGCAGGGCGAGCGCGGCCGGCCGGGCGGCCACATGGAAGGCGTGCTCGGCGAAGCCCGGCACGCCGTGGTCGGCGACGGTGCTGCCGAGTGTGTAGAGCAGCGTGTCGTATTCGAGCCGGTCCACGCCGTCGCCGTCGGCGACCGTGACCGCCCGCCGGTCGACGTCGATGCCGGTCACTCGCGCCACCCGCACCCGAATGCCGGTGCCCGCGAACACTTCCGCGAGCGGACGGTGGGGAAGATCGTGCCCGGCGGCGAGCTGATGCAGCCGCAGCCGCTCGACGAAATCGGGTTCGGCGTTGACCACGGTGATCTCGAAGTCGTCGGCGTGCAGTTGGCGGGCCAGGTATCCGGCGGAGAAGGCCCCGGCGTATCCGGCCCCGAGAACGACGATGCGGTGGGTCATGATTCGCTCCTGTCTGGTTCGCGTACCACCTGAACGAGACAGGCTCCGATTCCCTGACAGGGTGCGGTTGTGACGTGGGCCACCATCTCCCCGTTCGGTGGCTCAGCGGGCCAGCCAGATCGCGCAGCGACGTATCAGGAACGGCATCACCACCCAGGTCATCGCGGCCCCGGCGGCCGGCAGGATGATCGCCGGCCGCACCCGCGCACGTGGCGGTGCTGCGGGCCGCTATCGACCATCTCACCGATCGAGCACCCCGGAAGTGCGGCGACGGCTCGGGAATTAGGGCACTCATCCGATAGTGCGATCCCGGTGCGCGCCATACGGTGAAGGCGCCGCGTGATAGTCGAAACCGGCTCCGGGAGCACGCTTTCGGACCGCCTAACTGGAGGTATCTACCGACCATGACACGCACTCGCGAGTTTCACCCCGCCCCTTGTCTCCGGGGTGGCGGCACGCGGACCACCGCGCTCCGCATCGCAGCGGTGCTGGGTGGCGCGGCATTGGCGATCGCCGGCTGCACCACCGACTCCACCGGCAGTGCAGCGGCTCCAGGCGAGGCCACCGCAGTGACGACCACCACCGGCGCGCTCACGACAAACCCCGGGATCGGGGCCACGACGCCGCCGGGAGACGGCGGCACGAAGGCACCGGAACCCACGCGGGCTGACAGCCCCGCGCCCGATCCCGCTCCGGTCGACAGCCCCGTATCGGAACCCACGCGGGCCGACACCGCCGCGCCGACCACGGAGTCCGCGTCCGGCACCTTCTGGGATCCCTGTTCGCTTCCCGAGTCCGATCTCGTCGCGGTGGGATTGGACCCCGCTACCGAGGTGCGAATGACCGAATCGATGTTCGCGGCCTGCGAGTGGCGGTCCACCGATCGAACCTTCGAACTGATCCTGACGCACTCGGGCGATTCGATGGATCATGTCCTCACGCCCGGTAACTACAAGGACCTCCGCCGCAGCGAGTACTACGGTCGCGAGTTCGCCGTATTCCGTGCGGCATCCGACAGCAACAACATCGGTTGCCTGCTCGTCACCCCCGCCGAATCCGGCAGCTTCGTGTTCACCCTGCGGAACTCCCAGCCGGATGGGGAGGACGCGTGCCTCGCCATCCAGCGAGTCGGCGCCGGACTGCTCAATTCCCTGCCCTGACTCCTCCGGCCACACATCCACTGCGGCCTGCCTGCGCCGACTCCCGCTCCCGACCGGTATCGGTGCGGCGACGCTGGTCGATGCGGGTTCGTGTGCGATATCGAGAAACGCTGTTCGATCCGGCAGGCGCAGGTTGCAGGGTGGTGTTGCTACACCCCCGATAGCCGCACACTGGTTGGTTCCGGCGTCGGGCGGCAGGCTCGAACGCATGACCTCCTATGTTGCTCACAGCAATGGCCGCTCCGCGACTGCCCAGGACTTGACTCCGCTTGCCTTCGCCGGGTACGCCCACTTCACCGCTATGCAAGTGCGGGACGGCCGCATTCGCGGGCTCGACCTGCATCTGGAGCGGCTGCGGAATGCGTCGGCGCGGATGTTCGGCCGCGCATTGCCGGACGAGCAGATCCGGGCCTATCTGCGGACCGCGCTCGCGGACGGTCCGGCCGACCTGTCGTTGACCGTGACAGTGTACTCACCGGCAGGCGAATTCACTGTCGCCGGAACCGATATCGAGCCCGAGGTGCTGATTCGGACCGGACCTGCCTCGTCGGGTCCGGACGGTCCGCTCGCGCTCGCGGCGATCGAGCACGAGCGGGTCCTGCCCACCGTGAAGCACGTCGGCGAGGTGGCCAAGACGTATTACCTGCGTGAGGCCGTCGGGAAGGGTTTCGACGATGCCGCGTTCCTCGACCGTCATGGTCGGTTCAGTGAGGCATCCATCTGGAATCTGGCCTTCTGGGACGGGACCGCGGTGGTGTGGCCGATGGCGGATATGTTGCACGGCACCACGATGGGAATAGTGCGCAGGCAGCTCGAGCGGCTCGGGGTCGCCCAACGCGACCAGGAAATCCGCCTATCGGACCTTTCGGCGTTGTCCGGTGCGGTGGTCATGAACTCGTGGACGCCGGGCATCGCGGTACACCGAATCGACTCGGTCTCCTTTTCCGAGACAGAAGCGTTCGTCGAGCTGCTGCACCGAGCCTATGACGCCGAACCACTCCTCGTGCTATGAGAATGGTGACGACCGCCTGGGGAGGCGGCCGTTCCCCGGTCTCGGCGTCACTGCTGAACCAACCGGTCCTGTGTGTATCCAGTCGAGGCGGCCTTGCTCTGCCGTGCCATTGCTGTGGTGGGGTCAACGCATGCTGACCGGATCGATCCTGATCTGCCGAGGGCTCGGGTCGAGCACTCAGCGCCAGTGTCTCCCGCGGCGTGCATGGTCCGGCGGAGGATGCCGCTGTCTGGGCTAGGGCTTCGCGCTCACCGAGGGAACGGTCATCCTCTCGGAGATCCTCACCCGATGGGATAGGTTCGGTCACGTCGGGAACTCGCTTTCTCGGTGCGCCGCGCGAGCGGGCTCGCTGCGGTATCGGGAGGCCGGGCTGTTGATGCGGCAGAGCTTCCACGGCAGCCGTGCCGGGGGATTCCTCAGGTCGAGCTTGTTGGCCAGCATGCGGACGTCGGCGAGGAAGTCGACCGGTACCGGAACGGTGGGGAGCTGGTCGGTTGACTCGCCCGCATGGGGATCACGTTGGGCGAGCCGCGTCGGCGATGCGGACGCCGAGGTCGTCGAGTTCGTCGAGGACTGCGCCGGCACCCCAGATCTGGTTACGTTTCCGGTCGGTGAGCGGCCGTAGTACGCCGGCTTCGGCCAGCCGGTCGATCGCTGCGAAAACGCTGCTGCGAGAAGCATGTGTCAGGGCTTCCGCCTCCTCGGCGGACAGGATCGGGTGGGCAGGCAAGTGTCCGAGTAGAGCGGCGGCGGCGCTGCCGGCGCGCACACCGCCGAGCAGGTCGCGCCACTCGCGCGGGATCTCGTCGCGCAGCCGCTCGGCTGTCGTCCGCGACTGGGCCGCCGCGACCGCCGCGCATCGCGCGAAATCCGAGATGAGCGGCCGCACGTCACCTGTGCGGTAGAGCGTGAGCAGCTCGAAGTAGCGGTCGCGGCGGGCTACCAGTGCCGACGCGAGCGGAACCACCACCAGTGTGGTTACGCCACGCAACCGCAGCACACTGTTGATGAGCGCCCGCCCGATCCGGCCGTTGCCGTCGGTGAACGGGTGGATCGACTCGAACTGCGCGTGCGCGATTGCCGCTTGCGCGAGCGCCGACAGATCGCTCCGGTTGACGAACGTCTCCAGATCGGCCATGTAGTCGGCCACGGTGTCGGGCGGTGGCGGGATGTAGAGCGCACCACGTGGCGAATGGTCGCTGCCGCCGATCCAGTTCTGCATGTCCCGGAAGTGCCCCGCATACATGTGTTCGCTCTTGTCACCGGCCATGAGAATGCGGTGCGCGGCAAGGAAATTCGGCACAGTGACTCGGCGCTCGCGGGAGGCGGAGCCGATCAGTGCGTCCAGCGCGTCTGTCGCGGCGGCCATCGCCACCGCCGAAGGATTGCTCCGAATGCCGTGTAGCGCGCGAGCGTAGTCGTCGAGATCGGCGTCGATGGCTTCGATCTTCGACGACGCCACCGACTCGGTGCGCAGTAGCAGCAACCCCAATGCCTCGAGTTGGTCCCCATATGCGGCGTCCAACACCGCGATCTCCCGCACCGCCGCCTCCAATTCGGTCGACAATGCGGCATCGACGTCAACTGCCTGTCCGGCGATCCTTGGTGGCAGGGACACCTCGATCTCCCGCAGCATCCGATCGTCCCGGGTGCCGCCGCGATGCGTCTGCTGCCAGGCTCGCCGCTCCCGGCCGTGTGCGGGCCACTTTGTCGACACAAACGCCTCCCAACCCGGAAAAATCACGCTGTTAGTCCGAGTTAACCTCATAACCAGGACTAGTGCAACGATCAATCCCAGTTAACCCGGACGTGAGGGGCGAGTACCCGTGCTATCGCAGCCAGGGGAACACCTGGTCGCGGAACAGGGGGAACATCAGATCCGGGTGGAGGTTCTTCAGCTCGACCACCGCAGCGCATCGGTTTCGTCGGTGTAGATCGGACGGTCGATCGGGCGGCCGGTGCGAGTCGCCTTGCGCTCCTTGGCGGTCTGGACGTCATCCAGTCGCCGCAGGAACATGAGGTAGGTGATTTGCTCGATCACCTCGAGGGGGTTGGAGATGCCGCCCGACCAGAAGGCATCCCAGAGACTATCGATCTTTGTGCGGAGTTCGCCTGTGATTACTGCCGAACTCTATCGAACGGGCCGGGGCGACCGTGGTCGCATCGGGCGCGCACGTTCGATCCTCCGGTGCGCTCCCGTCGATGGCCGGTAGTCTGGGCCGGTCGAGGTGACAGCGGGTGCGATGGAGGTGTCGAGGGTGCTGACGGCCAATTGGCTCGACTGGTACCACGGCCGGCATCAGCAAGCGTGCTTCCAGTCGGGTTCGTTCTTCGAGGACTATGTCGAGAAGGTGCTCGGGCGGTTTCATGACGACTTCATGAATCCCGCGCCCACGGGCCGGCTCGGCGACGGGGGCTGCGACGGGCTCGCGGAATCCGGGACGATCATGTACGCCTGCTATGGACAGCGGCCGGGCCGCGATGCCGAGCGGGAACTGGCCAAGAAGATCCGATCGGACTTCGATCGCGCGGTGGATCAGTGGGCTTCGTTTCACACCTGGCGTTTTGTCACGAATGCTCCGGTCGGTCCGCTGGCCACGCAGGTCGTCGTCGACATGCAACGCTCCTATGGTCCCGGATCGAGCCGCCCGTTGACCGTTCGCCTGGTGAATCCGGAGAAGCTGTGGAGCGAAGTCGTTTCCACCCTCGACACGGCAATTCTGAACGAGCTCTTCCCCGGTGCGCCCGGCATCGCCAATGTCGAACTGGAGGACCTGATTCCACTGCTCGACCAGCTCGGATCTGGGGCGGGCCCGGTTGACTCCGGGGGAGCCGTGCTGCCGGTTCCCGCGAGCAAAATGGACTTCAACGCGCTGTCCGAAGCCAGCCGTGCCGAGTTCAACTATGGCCGACTCTTGGCTCCGAGGATTGACGAGTGGTATCAATCCTGTTCGGACCCCGGACTTTTCGATGCGCACGGCGCGCGCTTCCGGGCCCTCTACGAACAGCAGCGAGCGGTCACGACCACCCCGTCCGAGATCCTCGAGCGCCTCTACGCGGCGGTCGCCGGTCCCAACGTGCGGATGGACGCGACGCGAGCCAACGCGGCGTTCGCCGTGCTGTCGTATTTCTTCGACTCCTGTCATATCTTCGAGATGCCGACCGATGCGGGGTCGGCTTCCGGTGCGGAGGTGTCCGATGCTGCTGCCGACTAAGGGTGTGTCGCCGGAGCGTGCGTTGATCACCATCGGTTCCGAACTCCTCGAAGAGCTGCGTGATCCGGTGCCGGTTTCCACGCTGTGGCGGCGGTACGACTCGCGACAGCGTACGGCGAAGGCGTCCGGGCTGATCACCTTCGACTGGTTCTCCCTCGCCCTCGCATCCCTGTACACGATGGGGCTGATCGATACCCTCGACGACGGTCGGCTGAGGCGCGCACATGTTTCTCACTGAGCTCACCGCATCGGACGCGCGATTCAAGACGCTGCGGTTCGGTCCCGGGCTGAATATCCTCCTCGCGGACCGAAGCGTCGGTTCCGAACAGGGAGAAAGCAGGAACAGCAGCGGCAAGACGAGTTTCGTCAAGATTCTGCGCTACCTGCTCGGAGGTGAACTGCCCGGCGAGTTCCGCGCGGCGGAGCTGTCGGAGCATCGATTCACGGCCGAGCTTCAGATCCCCGCCGGTCGTCCAGCCACTACGACGGGTCGGCGCGTCACGTGTAACGCTACGGTCACTCGCGCCGTGTCTCCGAGCACGAAGGTTCGAGTAACCAACTGGCCGGGTTCGGATTCCGCGGAGGAACTCCGGGTGGACGACTGGCGAGGGCTGCTCGCACGCGAGGTTTTTCACATACCGGAGACCGTCGCCCGTCCGACCGCCGGGCAACTGTGGGCACAGCTGCTCCGCACATACTTCGGCAATCCCATCAAAGGTCATCAGTCCGAGACCGATTGGGAGTCCGGAGTCAAGCTCGGATTCATGCTGGGTCTGTCGCCGGAGGTACTCGGCAAAGCCGGCGAGCTCGATCGGCTCTCCAAGCAGGGCAAAGCGATTCGGAAAGCCGTGCAGGAGGGTGCGCTCACTCACCTCTCGCTCGACGAGTCCGCGCTGCGTGCGCAATTGGCCACCGCCCGCAGGCTGCGCGACCGGGTCCGGGCGGACCTGCAAGCGTTCAAGGTCGACGAGAGGTACGCCGAGCACCAGCGTGAAGCCGACCAACTGACCGGGGAGATCCGCAAACTCAATGATGAAGGCCTGAGCCTGCAGCGGCGCGCACGGGAATTGGATGAGACGCTGCGGGATGTCCTCTCGGCTAGCGAGGACACCGAACTCACCGAGCGGCTCGGGCGGGTCTACGCCGAAATCGGTCTGGTACTGCCCGATTCGGTGACACGGCGTTACGAAGAGGTCGCCGCGTTCCACGAGTCCGTGGTGCGGAACCGAAAGCTGTTCCTGGAGCAGGAACTGGGCGCTGTCGGATCGCGACTCGAGGCGATCGACCATGAGCGTCGGGCGCTGGACCGGCAGCGATCGCAGGTCATGCACCTGCTCAGCGAGACCGTCGCACTCGATACTTTCTCGAGCGCGCAGCGCGATCTCGCGCAGCGCGAGGCCGAGGTCGCCGATATCGAACGGCGTCTCGATGCGGCTCGTGAGATCAGCACCATCGGCGACACGATCAAGCTCAAGACCGCCGAGCTCGTCACCGCGGTGCGCGCGGAGACGCACGACCAAGCCGATCGCCTGGACGAATCGATTGCGCTGTTCAACGAACTCGGCGCGGAAATCTACACCGATCGGGAGGCCGCGCTGCTCATCTCGACGAGCTCCAAGGGAATTCTCGACATCCGGCCGAGCATCTCGGGTGACGCGAGCTCGGGGGTCCGCAGCGTCGAAACCTTCATCCTGGACATCGTCTGTGTGATCGCGGCCATTCGAGCTGGACGGGCCCCACGGATTCTTGTGCACGACAGTCACCTCTTCGACGCGATCGACGGACGGCAGGTCGCGTCGTGCCTGAATATCGGAGCCAGGCTTGCCGAGCAACACGGCTTTCAATACATCGTGACGTTGAACTCCGATTTTCTGGCCAGTGTGGAGGCGCAGAGCGAAGGTGCTTTCGATTCTCTGCCCTACGTTCTTCCTACTCGACTCACCGACCAGACGGATACCGGTGGGCTGTTCGGTTTCCGTTTCGGGTAGTGCGCCACGATGTGGTAGCTGATCGCGTTCCGCGGATCATGTTCTGGCCGGGTCCGGTGTGGAAGGCTGGAGAGGTGAACCGATTGGCTGATGCGACCTCGCCCTATCTGCTTCAGCACGCCGACAACCCGGTCGACTGGCGGGAGTGGGATGCCGCCGCGCTGGCCGAGGCGGCGGCGCGGGACGTGCCGATTCTGCTGTCGATCGGGTACGCGTCCTGCCACTGGTGCCACGTCATGGCGCACGAGTCCTTCGAGGACGCCGCCACCGCCGCGCTCATGAACGAGAACTTCGTGTGTGTGAAGGTGGATCGGGAGGAGCGGCCGGATCTGGATGCCGTGTACATGGCGGCGACCGTCGCCATGACGGGGCAGGGGGGCTGGCCGATGACGTGTTTTCTGACGCCGGCGGGGGAGCCGTTCTATTGCGGGACCTATTACCCGAAGACGCCTCGGCACGGGATGCCGTCGTTCACGCAGTTGTTGACGGCGGTGTCGGGGACGTGGCGGGATCGGCGCGGGGAGGTGGATCGGGCGGCCACGCAGGTGGGGGAGGCGCTGCGGCAGCAGTCGGGCGGGCTGCCGGACGGGACGGTGGCGGTGGGGCCGGAGCTGCTCGACCACGCGGTGACGGCGGTGCTGCGGGATCTGGATCACGAGCGCGGCGGGTTCGGGAACGCGCCCAAGTTTCCGCCGTCGGCGCTCCTGGAGGGGCTGCTGCGGGCCTATGAGCGCGGTGGGAACGAGCAGGCGCTGCACGCGGTGACGTTCACGGCGGAGGCCATGGCGCGCGGCGGCATCTACGACCAGTTGCGCGGCGGGTTCGCGCGCTATTCGGTGGACGCCGCCTGGGTGGTGCCGCATTTCGAGAAGATGCTCTACGACAACGCGCAACTGCTGCGGGTGTACGCGCATCTGGCCCGGCGGGTGCCGGACGCGGGCGCGCCGGAATCGCTGCCGTTGCGAATCACCAGGGAGACAGCGCGCTTCCTGCTCGACGATCTCGGCACCGAACAGGGCGGCTTCGCGTCGGCGCTGGACGCGGACACGCAGCTGGAACCGGGGCGGCCCGGCGTCGAGGGCGCGACCTACGTGTGGACCCCGGCCGAACTCAACGGCGCGCTGGGAGCCATCGACGGGGCTTGGGCCGCCGAGCTTTTCGGCGTCACCACGGCGGGCACCTTCGAACACGGCACCTCGGTGCTCACCCGCTACCGCGAGCCCAGCGGCGAATACGAACGCTACGAACGCATTCGGGAGACCCTGCGCGCCGCCCGCGACCGCCGCCCGCAGCCCGAACGCGACGACAAGGTGGTGACCGCCTGGAACGGCATGGCCATCACCGCGCTGGCGGAGGCGGGTGGCCCGCACAGCCGCATGGACTGGATCGCGGCCGCCGAGGCGTGCGCGCTGTTCCTGCTGGACGTGCACGTGGTCGACGACCGGGTGCTGCGGGCCTCGCTGGGCGGCGTGGCGGGTGCGGCACCCGGGGTGCTGGAGGACTACGCCTGGCTCACAACGGGTTTGCTGGCGCTGCATCAGACCATCGGCGGCCGCGGCTGGCTCGACCACGCTCAGCGCATCCTGGACGCCGCCATCGCGCACTTCGCCGATCCGGACGCGCCCGGCAGCTGGTTCGATACCGCCGACGACGCCGAAACCCTGGTCGCCCGCCCGCGCGATCCCCTGGACGGAGCCACCCCGTCCGGGGCCTCGGCGATGGCCGAGGCGCTGCTCACCGCCGCCGCGCTCAGCGATCCGGATCGCGCCGCCCGCTACCGCGAACTCGCCGACCGCACCCTCGAACGCGGTGCGCTCGTGCTGGCCCGCGCGCCCCGCTCGGGCGGGCACTGGCTGACCGTCGCCGAGGCCGCCGTGCGCGGACCCATCCAGGTGGCGGTCGCCGTCTCGCCCGACGACAGTCAGGGCTACTCGGCCGGATTGGCGCTCACCGCATGGGAATCCGCGCCCGGTGGCACGGTGATCGTGACCGGCGCCCCGGACAGTGCCCCGCTGCTCACCGACCGCCACCCCGTCTCCGGCCGCTCCGCCGCCTACGTCTGTCGCGGCGCGGTCTGCGACCTCCCGGTCACCTCCACCGACGACCTGCGCGACTCCCTCGCCCGCTGAACCACGGCGGGACTCCGAATCCCTTGTACGTCAGCGCGAGACCGCTCGATCTCCCGGGCGACGACCGCGAGATCGGGGCGCGGCGTCGGACGAGTGGTGCTGTCGACGTCGGGTCGTCGGGCACGGGCGCGACCCGCGAATCGCGCCATGGGGGAGCGCGATCGGGAGGGCAGGTCGACCTGCGAGTGCCGGGACATCGCGGCGGGAGGCGAGGGCCCGGACATCGCGGCGGGAGGTGAGCGCAGGGCGGCGTGGTCGGGGTGGGTCGCGGGCGGCGACGGTCGCCATCGGGGCAGCGGTCCCCGGCGCGGTTACCGGCCCGCGCGGGCCAGGGCGGGGAGGGCGACCAGTACGGCCAGAATGTGCACGGCTCGAAGGAAGCCGACCACAACGGATTCCGTGGTCCAGCCCATCGTGAGCTCACTGATGTGAGGCGCGGTGAGCACCGCCCGCACCGGCTCCACGAGCAGGGACAGCAGGCCCACGGTCCCGAGTCCGCCCGCGAGAACCCAACGCGCCCAGGCGGACCCGGCCGCCATCCGGAACGCCAGCACCACCACCGTCAGATAGATGGCGGCCCGTAGCCCCAACCCGGGCAGCAGCCCGCCGATATCGGCATCGGGCCGTTCGAGCAGCATGGCGGCCCGCAGCAGCGTTTCGCCGACACCGCAGTACACGGCGATCAGCACGGAGTGCAGCGCCACTGACGCCGCTCGGGTACGCGTGACCTCGGCGGTCCCCGGCAACGAGCTCTCGATCATGCCGTCCACTGTGCGCGCGACCGGCCGCACACCGGATCACCCGCGAGTATCGCTCGAACTCACCCGCCGGTATGGGGCCACGGCCCCGGGGCCGCTCTCGAACTCGGCGACATAATCTTTTGCCCACCGCCGACTCTGGCCCTACAGTCCGAAACATGTCCCTCTCAATCTGTCCAGCGCGCGATCGACGAGCACGTGGTGCTCGAGGCGATGACCGTGCATGACTGACAGCCGTCGATCGGGGGTGTTCGCGCCGCCCAATCGAGCGGACACCACCCGTGCCCTGAACGACCGCTACCTGCCGCGCCCACGTCGCGCCACGGCCACCCGGCCCCCGTCGAGTCGTCCGGGAGCCCGCCGCTGAGCCGGAGTCCCGAGCTGCGGTGCCGGTCAGCCTGTCTCGGTGGCAGGTTCGGCGAGTTCGGTTGTGTCGGCGGTGTTTTCGGGCGGCGTCGGCTCCGCGACCCGCCGCGCCGCCAGGTCCGTCCAGCAGTCGGTCGGGGTCTTGCGGCCGCGCAGCAGGATGGTTTCGTGCAGCGTCCATCGCGAGCGTTCGTAGTCGGCGGCGGCGTCGATGACGGCGCGGCTGGCCAGGATGCGCCGTGGGGCCCGTTTGGCCTCGGTGGTGAGGCGGGCCGCCTCGTTCACCGCGTCGCCGATGACGGTGAACTCGAGGCGGGTGTCGGCTCCGATATCGCCCGCGAACACCAGGCCGCGCGCCACGCCGATGCCGATGTCGAGTTCTCCGGCGGCCGCCACCTCGTCGCGAATGCGGCGGGCCGCGCGCAGGGCGGGGGTGGCGTTGTCCGACAGCGAGATCGGCGCGCCGAAGATGCACAGCGCGGCGTCACCCTCGAACTTGTTGACCAGCCCGTGGTTGTCCTCGGTGGCCGCGACCACCGTGGACAGCAGCCGGTTGAGCTTGGCCACGAAGGCGTCCGGCGGGAGTTCGGTGGACAGCGCCACCGACCCGGTCACATCCACGAACAGCGCCGTCACCACGCGCATATCGCCGGTGAGGTCGGCGCCCCCGGCGAGTGCTCGCTCGGCCACTTCCGCGCCGACGTGGCGGCCGAAGACGGTGCGCATGCGTTCGCGCTCGCTCAGGTTCGCGGCCAGCTCGTTGACCGACAGTTCCAGTCGCCCGAGTTCACTGGCGCTGCCGATGGGCACCCGCACGTCGAGGTCGCCGCGGGCGATCCGGTCCAGCGCCATCCGCAGTGTGTGCATGGGGGTGGCGACCGCGCGGGCCAGCGCCGCCGTCGCCACCACGCCCGCCGACAGTCCGACGATGGCGAGATAGATGCCGGTCCGAATCCGGTCGTCCGGCGACGGCACCGGATCGGCCAGCACGGTGATGAGCATGAACAGCGGGACGGCCCCCGTCACCGCGAAGGTCACCAGCACCCGGACCAGCACGGTGGAACTCCAGTGCGTGGTGCCGCCGAGCACCTCCGCCACCGTGGGAATGGTCGGCCGGATGAGCCGGTCCACGACGAGATAGGTGACCGCCGCCGACTCCAGCCCGCCGAAGGTGAACATGGCCAGCACCACGGCCAGATCCGGCCCGGTGGTGGCGTTCGCGAACAGTGTGGCCGCGATGATCACGCCCGGCATCCAGATGGCCAGCGCCCGCGCCGTGATGGTGATCGGCAGCGTCAGCAGGCGGCGCGCCTCGGCCTCGGTGGGTTTGCGGCGCTGGTCCAGCCAGCCGAAGTAGTGGCTGCGGTCGCGGACCGCGAGCACGATGCCGGCCAGCGCGCCGAGGGTCGGATAGATCGCCGCGGGGGCGAGGGCGGCCAGCCAGTTCGGGCCGAGACGGCCGAGGTATCCGGCGAGCCAGAGTTCGGTGACGATGACGCCCAGGCCGCTGAGATTGCACGCCATCACCACGGCGGCCAAGCCCCACCCGGCCCGCAACGCCCACAGGATCAACCGACTCAACACCTTCGCCTCTCCGCGTTGTCAGCGCGCGACCGAAAGCCGTCGGCAGCTGTGGACGCGTGCCGACGGTCGGGAGCCGAAACCGTGGTGGGTGTGCCCGATGAGTTACCCCGATCCTCGCGAAATCAGTCGTCGCCACTCGGAAGCGCGGCTGCTCCGGTGATCATTGCGTGGGCAACAGTCTAAATGCGGTGATCAGCTCAGCGGAGCAGTACCAGCCAGACCGCGATGTAGTGGCAGAGGGCCGCGACGACCGTTGCCGCGTGGAAGAACTCGTGGTGGCCGAACACCTCGGGCCACGGGTCGGGCCAGCGGGTGGCGTAGAGGATCGCGCCGCCGCTGTAGGCGAGGCCGCCGATGAGCAGCAGCAGCATCGGGGCGAGGCCGACATTGTGGGTGAGGGTTCCGGCGACCGGCACGATGGCCCAGCCCAGCAGCAGGTACAGCGGTACGCCGACCCAGCGGGGAGCGGTGGGCCACAGCAGTTTCAGGGCCACCCCGGCGAGCGCGCCGATCCACACCACGGTCAGCAGGATGGTGCCGGACCGTCCGCCCACCCCGAGCAGTGCGAAGGGTGTGTAACTGCCCGCGATGAACAGGAAGATCATCGAGTGGTCGGCGCGCTTCATGTGGATGCGGGCGCGATCGGTCTTCCAGTTCACCCGGTGATAGGTGGCGCTGACCCCGAACACCCCGCAGACGGTGAGCCCGTACACCAGCGTCGACCACGCCGCCGTCGCCGACACCGTGGTGCCCGCGATCACCAGCGCGATCACCCCGACGGCCGCGATACCGACCGCCCAGGTGTGTATCCATCCCCGCATGCGCGGTTTGAGCAATACCTCGACAACGTCCGCCACCGGAGCGGGCACCGCGGTATCCGACATCAGTTACCTCCTGAGTAACCTACGGTACCGTAGGTTAGCGGGTCTCGAGCGCGTCGCACATCACACCGCGGTAGGGGTCACGGCTGGCGCTGCGGTATGTCGTGCACTGTCCCGGTCAGCCCGCCGCTGCGCGGCGGGGCGTACTGTTTTCGCCGTGAAGCTTGCGAGTCAGGTGCGTGGTTTTCCCTACCGCATCTACGAGGCCCGGCTGTCGAAGCAGCTGGCTGGCAAACAACATCCGCGTCATGTGGCGGTGATGTGCGATGGCAATCGTCGCTGGGCGCGGGAGAACGGCTTCTCCGATATCAGTCACGGGCACCGGGTGGGTGCCCTCAAGATCGCCGAGCTGGTGAGCTGGTGCGGTGAGGTCGGCATCGAGATGGTCACCGTGTACCTGCTCTCGACCGAGAACCTGCGCCGCGACCGCGAGGAGCTGGAGACGCTCTTCGACGTGATCACCGACGTGGTGGAGGAACTGTCCGCGCCGGAACAGAATTCCACCGTGCGCATCGTGGGCGCGCTGGATCAGCTGCCCGAGGATATGGCGCGGCGGCTGCGCGACGCGGCCAAGCGCACCGACGGCCGCAATGGCGTCCACGTGAACGTGGCCATCGGATACGGCGGCCGCCAGGAGATCACCGATGCGGTGCGGTCGCTCGTTCGCCAGGAGATGGCGGCGGGCGAGACCGGTGAGGATCTGGTGCAGTCCATTACCGTCGACGCCATCGGCCAGCATCTCTACACCTCCGGTCAGCCGGATCCGGATCTGGTCATCCGCACCTCCGGTGAACAGCGCCTTTCCGGATTCCTGCTCTGGCAGAGCGCGTATTCGGAGATCTGGTTCACCGAGGCGTACTGGCCGGAATTCCGGCGCACCGATTTCCTGCGCGCCCTGCGCGATTACGCGGCCCGCCACCGTCGATTCGGAGTTTGAATCGGCCCGGTCCGGGGAACGGGCGGGCCGCTGACAACGGCCAGCACACGGTTGGGTTGCAGTGCAATGGCTTTGGGGTTCGCGGGGGCCTTGCTGCCGTAGCGTCGGATGGCATGGGCGAGGTGCGCGAAGGGCCGTGGACCGCCGTGAACGCCGCGGCGGTGGTCGAGTCGGATCCATATATTTCCTACGAGGAGTTCGGCCGCAGATTTCTGGAATACGCGGCCTCCGAACACCGTATCCAGGGTGCGTTCGGGCAATTGACGGGTGAGGCGTTCGATTTCGGCCCGATCGGAGTGGGGCCGGGCCGGATAGCGAAGCTGTTCGCGACCGTGCGGCTCGGTAAGCCGAAACTCGATCGGGAGGTGCGGGACAATATCTCCTTCGCGCTGAAGATCCCGCTGGAGGTGGATCTGCTGGTCGATCTCGCCGTGGACCGCTATCCGTTCCATGTGGACGGCAAGATCCACCTGCATCTGACCGTGCGCACGGCCGAACCGCTGCGCGTGATCATCGATATCGCCGAACCGCGCCCGAGCGATGTGCGGGTGAATGTGGCCAGCGCCTCCCGGCGCGGTGAACTGCTGCGCATCCTGGCCAGCGTCGATCACGAGATCCGTCGTTTCGTGGCCCGCTACCTGGCCGAGGAGATCCGCAAACCGCATATCGTGGCCGCCACCGATATCGATGTGGCGGCACGGCTGGACGCGGCCTGGAAGCTCTAGAGCTTGCGCAGCCGCAGCCGGTTGATGCTGTGGTCGGAATCCTTGCGCAGCACCAGGGTCGCGCGCGGGCGGGTGGGCAGGATGTTCTCCACCAGGTTGGGCCGGTTGGTGTTGTTCCAGATCTCGCGGGCCGCGCCGATGGCTTCCTGATCGTTGAATCGGGCGTAGTGGTGGAACGCGGAATTCGGATCGGAGAACGAGGTCTTGCGCAGCGCGAGAAAGCGCTCGATATACCAGTTCTCGATGTCCTCGATGCGCGCGTCGACATAGATGGAGAAGTCGAACAGGTCCGACACCATGAGCCGGGGACCGGTCTGCAACACGTTCAGTCCCTCGACGATCAGGATGTCGGGCTGGCGCACGCTGTGTTTCTGATCCGGCACGATGTCGTAGGCGATATGCGAATACACCGGGGCGCATACTTCCGACGCACCGGATTTCACCTCGGTGACGAAGCGCAGCAGTTTGCGGCGGTCGTAGCTCTCCGGGAAGCCCTTGCGGTGCATGAGGCCGCGGCGGGTGAGTTCGGCGGTGGGGTAGAGGAATCCGTCGGTGGTCACGAGGTCGACGCGGGGATGGTGGTCCCAGCGGGCCAGCAGGGCCTGCAGCACGCGGGCGGTGGTGGATTTGCCGACCGCCACACTGCCCGCGACGCCGATGACGAACGGCACCTGGCGGTCGGGGTGGGTTTCGCCGAGGAAGGTGGCGGTGGCGGCGAAAAGGCGCTGTCGGGCGGCCACCTGGAGGTGAATGAGTCGCGCCAGTGGCAGGTAGACCTCGGCGACCTCTTCCAGGTCGATCTGTTCACCCAGACCGCGCAGACCGATCAGTTCTTCCTCGGTGAGCACCAAGGGGGTCGACTTGCGCAGCGTGCGCCACTGTTTCCGGTCGAATTCCACATAGGGACTCGGCTCGCTCATCCGTGCCACGAAGCCTCACCATTCCCGTGCCCGGTCCGGTGAGATCCGGTCCACACTCCACGCATAGGCGAATTCTGCTCGGGTGCAACGGGGCGCGAAAAACCGGGTGTAGTTACTCGCCAGTAGCAGAGGGTGAGATATCCCACCCGGGCCCCACGTTTGAAACGCCGTCCCGGCGCTCCACCGGTCCCGACCGCCGCCGCGATCGCCCCGGGGCCGATAGTGTTTCCGGATATGGCAGCGCATCCCCTGGTTACCGACTATCTGCGTCTGGGCTTGGCCTTCGATCGGCTCGAGGAAGGGTTCGTCGACGCGTACACCGGCGATCCGGCCCTGCGTCGCGAGGTGGAGAACGCGCCGCGGCCGGAGCCCCGCGATCTCGCGCACCGCGCCGCGGCCCTGCGCAAGGAACTGCCCGAGGCCGGGCTCACCGCCGAGCGCACCGAATTCCTGGAGGCGCACCTGCGGGCCATGGAGTGCTCGGCGCGCAAGTTCGCCGGGGACGAGATTCCGTTCGTCGAGGAGGTGCGCGC
The DNA here is from genome assembly GCF_007362295.1 of Nocardia otitidiscaviarum. Classification (NCBI taxonomy): domain Bacteria; kingdom Bacillati; phylum Actinomycetota; class Actinomycetes; order Mycobacteriales; family Nocardiaceae; genus Nocardia; species Nocardia otitidiscaviarum. Next base: position 580,791 of record NZ_CP041695.1, read on the forward strand.
CTACTTCGACGTGGATATCGCCCCCGGGGACGTGGCCGAATACCAGGAGGCGCACCGGCAGATGGACGAGGTGCTCGCGGGTGAGGGAGCACTGCTCGAGCGGGTGACCGCGCACCGGCGCGCGGACGAGATTCCGCCGGAGCGCCTGCGGGCGTGTGTGGACGCGTTCTCGGGCGCGCTGCGGGAACTGGTGCGCCAGCGCTATCCGCTGCCCGACCACGAATTCGTGGAATACGAGGTGGTGGGCGACAAGCCGTGGTCCGGTTTCAACTACTACCTGGGCAACTACAAGTCCCGGGTCGCCATCAACTCGGACCTGAAGCAGCACATGGCGAACCTGCCGCACCTCATCGCGCACGAGTCGTATCCGGGGCATCACACCGAGCACTGCCGCAAGGAAGCCGGGCTGGTGGCGGCCGGGCAGGCCGAGCAGACCCTGTTCCTGGTGAACACCCCGCAGTGCCTGATGGCGGAGGGGCTGGCGGATCTGGCGCTGAAGTCCATCGTGGGTCCCGGGTGGGGCGTGTGGGCGCAGGAGATCTACGCCGATCTCGGCCTGCGCTTCGACGGTGAACGCGCCGAACGCCTGTCGAACGCCTCCGCGAAACTGCTGAACGTGCGTCAGGACGCCGCGCTGCTGCTGCACGATCGCGGCAAGGACGCCGACGAGGTGGCGGCTTTCCTCGAGCGCTGGAGCCTGGCGACACCCGAACGCGCCCGCCAATCCCTGCGCTTCCTGTCCTCCCCGCTGTGGCGCGCCTACATCTCCACCTACGTGGAGGGCTACCGCCTGCTCGGCGACTGGCTCGACCGCGCCCCCGACACGGACGACCGCTCGGAACGTTTCCGTCGTCTGCTGGACGAACCCCTCACGCCGGGCGCGATACGCCGAATGTCCTGAGGCCGCGCCGGAGCGCGCTGCCGTTGTGGAGCGTGTTGGCGTTGGCGGTTGCGGGGCGGGCTGGGGCGCGTGGTGGCCGGGGAGCGTGCGGGAGCTGTGCGGTGGCGGGGGCGAGCGACCGCTCGGTGGCCGCCCCCTAGACTGACCGTCGTGACCCAGACCGCCGCCTCCGTCAACAGCCAGTCGCTCGCCGAGCTCGACCCGCAGGTCGCCGCCGCGATGGCCGAAGAGCTCACCCGGGAACGCGACACCCTCGAGATGATCGCGTCCGAGAATTTCGTGCCACGCGCCGTGTTGCAGGCGCAGGGCAGCGTGCTCACCAACAAGTACGCCGAGGGATACCCGGGTCGGCGGTACTACGGCGGCTGCGAGGCCGTCGACAAGGTCGAGGAGCTGGCGCGCGAGCGGGTGAAGGAGCTGTTCGGCGCGGAATTCGCCAATGTGCAGCCGCATTCGGGTGCGCAGGCCAATGCCGCCGTGCTCATGGCGCTGATGAACCCGGGCGACAAGATGCTCGGCCTGGATCTGGCGCACGGCGGCCATCTCACCCACGGCATGCGGCTGAACTTCTCCGGCAAGCTGTACGAGGTGCACGCGTACGGGGTGTCCAAGGAGGACCACCGCGTCGATATGGACGAGGTGCGCAAGATCGCCCGCGACACCCGCCCGAAGGTGATCGTGGCCGGCTGGTCGGCCTACCCCCGGCACCTCGATTTCGCCGCTTTCCGGGAGATCGCCGACGAGGTCGGCGCGTACCTGTGGGTCGATATGGCGCACTTCGCCGGTCTGGTCGCCGCGGGCCTGCACCCGTCGCCGGTGCCGCACGCCGATGTGGTGTCGTCCACCGTGCACAAGACCCTCGGCGGTCCGCGCTCGGGTCTCATTCTGGCCAAGCAGGAGTACGCCAAGAAGCTGAACTCCGCGGTCTTCCCGGGGCAGCAGGGCGGTCCGCTCATGCACGCCATCGCCGCCAAGGCCGTGGCCTTCAAGATCGCGGGCGGTGCGGAGTTCCAGGAGCGTCAGCAGCGCACCCTGTCCGGCGCGAAGATCCTGGCCGAGCGGCTCACCGGCGCGGACGTCAAGGACAAGGGCATCACCGTGCTCACCGGCGGCACCGATGTGCACCTGGTGCTGGTCGATCTGCGCAATTCGGCGCTGGACGGCCAGCAGGGTGAGGATCTGCTGCACGAGGTCGGAATCACCGTGAACCGCAATGCCGTTCCGTTCGACCCGCGCCCGCCGATGGTCACCTCGGGCCTGCGCATCGGCACCGCCGCGCTGGCCACCCGCGGCTTCGGCGACACCGAGTTCACCGAGGTCGCCGATATCATCGCCACCGCCCTCGCCGGAGGCGACGTCCCCACGCTGCGCGCCCGGGTCGCCAAGCTGGCCCAGGACTTCCCGCTCTACGAGGGCCTGGAGGACTGGAAGCTGCTCGGCTGATCGCGGCGGGAGAGCACAGCGGCGCTGAAGCATTGGGAGGGCCTGGTTGTCGCGCGCGACAACCAGGCCCTCGTCAGTCTCCGGGCAGCGGTCGGGAGCGGCGCGGAGATGCGCGCCGTCCGGATGCGAGTGCGGTGGGCAGTTTCGCGTCATCCGGCTCTCGCGGGTGCGGCGGGTAGGTTCGCCGCCGTCGGGGTCTCGCAGGAGTGCGATGCGTGGGCGCGCGATATCGGGGCCGGTCCTCGACTGAGCGGGCGAGCTGATCGCCGACGCGGGGGGCATGCCGGTCGGCGACTGAGCGGCGAGCTGATCGCCGATGCGGGGGCATGCCGGGCGGTGCGGCGCGCTACCGGGGGGCGCGGTCGGCGCTCGCGTTGTGAGCTGGGCGGCCGAGCGGATGTGGCCGAGGGATTCGGTTGCCGGGCTCCTACCAGCTCCAGAACTTGCGCGGCCCCTCCGTGAGTGCGGGCGCTTCGGCGGCCACCGTGCGGATCAGCCGCTTCGGCGACGGGTTGACCCACTGCTGTTCCCGCGCTTCGGTTTTCAGCACCACGGTGGGCACCGTCTCGTTGCCGTCGGCGACCGAGCGCACGAACGCGGCCGCGTCCGGGTCCTTCCAGATGTCGATCTCGCTGTGCACGATGCCGTGGCGGTTGAGCACCCGCCGCATCCGGGAGCAGTACGGACAGCCCGCGCGGCGGTAAACTAGCAGCTCCGGGGCGGAATCGGCGGTCATGTCCGGAGTCTAGGTCAGGGCGTGGATGTGCGCAGCCAGTCGAGCAGAGCGGCGGTGACCTCCGCGGGCCGCTCCTCCATGACGTAGTGGTCGGCTCCGGCGATCTGGGTCAGGGTGGCGTTCGGCAGCCGCCGCACCAGATCCGCGGCGATCGACCAGGGGCACGGGACGTCCCGGTCGCCCCAGATCACCGCCGTGGGGCAGCGAATGGGGGAGAGGTCGGCGAGCTGCGGGCGCAGCCGCACACTGTATCCCGCGAAGAACTCGACGAAACGCTCTCTGCCCTCGGGGGTGTCCATCCACCCCACGTACCGTTCGAGCTGTTCGGTGTCGAAGGCCCCGGCCCGCACATAGCGCCGCATGAGGGAGCGATTGATGCTCCCCACCGGCGTGCGCAGCAGCACTCGGCGCAGCAAGCGCCGCCGCGCGGGCACGGTCAGGCTCGCGAACAGCAGATAGTAGGCCGGTGGGAAGGTGCGGTGGGCCCGGGAATTGAGAATCGCCAAGCGCCGCAACCGATTCGGATCACGCACCGCGAGCCCGAGCGCCAGATGTCCGCCGTAGTCGTGGCCTGCCAGCTCCACCGGTCCCGGTGCCAGTGTGTCGAGCACCCGCGCGAGGCGCTCCACCTCCCGGTCGTATGTGCAGTCGGCCCCCGGCGCGCTCCGATTCGCCCCATCCGAACCAGTCCGGCGCGAGCACCCGCCGCATCCGCGCCAGCGGTGCGATCTGATGGCGCCAGCACGCGTGACTCTGCGGATATCCGTGCAACAGCACCAGCGGCTCCCCGCTGCCCGCCTCGAGATACCGCAGTCGCGCCCCGTCCACCACGACGGATCTCAGCCGCTCTCCCGCGTCGGAGGTCATGGCCTCACGGTAGGTCCGGCCGGTCCGGGCTGTCGAGCGACACCGCTGGCAGCGGGGCCGAAACGGCTTGTTCGGCAAGAGATATGGCCGGAAACGTCATCGTCGGTGTGAACCGGGTGGGCCTCGGGCCGAACTCAGGAGTGCTTGACGAGGTAGTCCAGGTACATCGGGCGCAGCACCTCGGCGATATCGCCCTCACCCGCGTGCACGTAGTCGTCGAGCACCGGGAGCACGTACTTGATGTCCGCCTCGCTCTCCCCGAGGTTCCCGGCCGCGGCCTCGGCGGCCGGAATCGATTTCAGCAGCTCCCACAGGAATTTCACGTCGCCGTGCCGGACCGCCAGTTTCACGGCGCGGTCGTGCAGTTCCTTGGCGGAGAGCTTCTCGAGATCCTGATCATCGGCCATGGTTCGACTGTATCGGCTCCGGAAGCGGAATCGGCGGCGTGGTGTATCGCGTCGGCCGCCCGGTCGTGCTGCCATACGGAGATGGCAGAGCAACCGCGTTTCCAGGTCAAGAGGGTGTACGACCCGCCGGAGCCGAGTGACGGTCGCCGAATACTGGTGGATCGGCTGTGGCCGCGCGGGATCAGCAAACAGGCGGCGGAGATCGACGAGTGGGCCAAGGAGGTGACGCCCTCCGCGGCGCTGCGGAAGTGGTTCCACGCCGACCCGGTGGGGCGGCGGGCGGAGTTCGAGCGCCGGTACCGCGCCGAGCTCGCCGACGATGCCGCGCGGGAGATGCTGGCGCGGTTGCGCCACGATGCCGCTTCGCAAACATCGACGCTGGTCACGGCTGTGAAAGAACCTGATCACAGCCACGTTCCGATTCTCCTCGCCGAATTGGGCGAATCGCCCGAATAGGGCGTCCGTTAACGGGATCTTCACCAACACGCCTGTAACTCGGTAGGCCGGAAGTCCAATTCGGCTGTAGCGTCGGGGGTGCGGGTCGCGTAGAGGTGGCCCGTACGGGAGGTCCTGGTCGTGACTGAGCAACTCAGTGCGAGGGGGCCGGCACCCGGCCCTCGGGTCGACTGACCTACAGGGCGGACCGGCCCAGCGAGAACACCCGCGCGGGGCCGCGTGGGTGACAAAGGAGCCCACCGTGACTGATGCACGCTCCGTAACCGCTCCCAGCAGGGATGCCCGCACCGCGAGCACCGGAAAGGGAGTTCGCGCCTCGCAGTCGTCCGAATCCGGACGTAAAACCTTTGTCGTGGACACCTCGGTGTTGCTGTCGGACCCTTGGGCTGTCACCCGCTTCGGTGAGCATCATGTGGTGCTGCCGATCGTGGTGATCAGCGAGCTCGAGGCCAAACGCCACCACCACGAACTGGGCTGGTTCGCCCGCGAGGCACTGCGCATGCTGGACGATCTCCGACTCCAGCACGGACGACTCGACCAGGAGATTCCGGTCGGCGTCGACGGTGGGACCTTGCAGGTCGAGCTGAACCACACCGATCCGGAGGTGCTGCCGGTCGGGTTCCGCACCGATACCAACGACTCCCGGATTCTGGCCTGTGCGCTGAATCTGGCCGCCGAGGGTCATCGAGTCGTGCTGGTGTCCAAGGACATTCCGCTGCGCGTCAAGGCGAGTGCGGTCGGCTTGGCCGCCGACGAGTACCACGCCCAGGATGTGGTCACCTCCGGCTGGACCGGTATGACCGAGCTGGATGTCAGTGCGGCGGTGGTGGACAAGCTCTACGCCGACTCCGTCATCGATCTGGACGAGGCCCGGGATCTGCCGTGCCACACCGGCATTCGGCTGCTCGGCACCAACGGCAGCGCACTGGCCCGGGTGACTCCGGACAAGCGGGTGCAGCTGGTGCGCGGTGATCGCGAGGCGTTCGGTCTGCACGGCCGCTCCGCCGAACAGCGCATCGCCCTGGATCTGCTGCTGGACGAGAGCGTCGGCATCGTGTCCATGGGCGGCCGCGCCGGTACCGGTAAGTCGGCGCTGGCGCTGATGGCCGGACTGGAGGCCGTGCTGGAGCGTCGGTCGCACCGCAAGGTCGTGGTGTTCCGCCCGCTGTACGCGGTCGGCGGCCAGGATCTGGGTTACCTGCCCGGTTCGGAGAGCGAGAAGATGGGGCCGTGGGCGCAGGCCGTCTTCGACACCCTCGAGGGTCTCGCCAGCCAGGAGGTGATGGAGGAGGTGCAGGCGCGCGGCATGCTGGAGGTGCTACCGCTCACCCACATTCGCGGTCGGTCGCTGCACGACTCCTTCGTGATCGTGGACGAGGCGCAGTCGCTGGAACGCAATGTGCTGCTCACCGTGCTCAGTCGCCTGGGCACGGGATCGCGGGTGGTGCTCACCCACGATGTGGCGCAGCGCGACAACCTTCGGGTCGGTCGGCACGACGGCGTGGCCGCCGTGATCGAGAAGCTGAAGGGGCATCCGCTGTTCGCCCACATCACACTGACCCGCAGCGAGCGTTCCCCGATCGCCGCCCTGGTCACCGAGATGCTGGAGGAGTACGGACCCAACGCCTGACCCCGGCTACTGCCGGGCATGTGGTTTGCCTCACAGGTCGACGGGTATATTCCGGCAAAGTACCTGCTCGAAGCTGATTTCGGCTGACAGTGACGGTTTGCCGAACAGCTGCCGAATGTCGATCTGAGTCGCCGGAGGTGTCGTGGCAACGCGGCACCTCCGTGCGGCCCGTAGCGGGAGGATGACCATGCACCACTTCGCTCGACGCACGGCCGGATTCATGACCGCGATCGCCCTGGTGGCGCTGCCGCTCGCCGGCTGCGCCAAGGACGACAAGGATGCCAAGCCCGACACCGGGATGGCGACGACCACGGCGATGGCCACGGCCACCGAACACGCCGACGATACCCACGACAACGAGACCGACCGCAACGAGACCGACCGCAACGAGACCGACCGCAACGACGCCGACCGTGACGACACCCCGACAACGAAGATCCCCACCGCCGCCGGGGACATCGAGGTGTCCGGCTCGATTCTGGAGAAGTACAACGCCGTCGGCGGCGTGACGAGCCCGCTGGGCGAACCCACCGGGGAATCGCAGGACGCTCCCGGCGGCGGCACCATGCAGGCGTTCGAGGGCGGAGCCATCTACAGCAGCCCGGACACCGGTGCGCACATCGTCTGGGGTGAGATCCGGGACGCCTGGATGGCGAACGGCGGTCCCGGCGGCAAGCTCGGCTACCCGACCACCGACGAGATGGATATCGCGGGCGGTAAGCAGAGCGATTTCACCGGCGGCACCATCACCTGGGTGGACCGACAGATCACGGTGACCGAGAAGTAGTGTCCCGCCGCCTCGGGTTCGGGCGTACCCGAGCCCGAGGCGTTTCTGCCGCTCGATTCGTGCCCGGGGACGGCCCGCACCGCGCGCTGTGCCGCGTTTCCCGGACGCCTCCGGGCGGAGAGGTGCCTGTAGGGCATGCGCCGCTGCCTCGGATCGCACGGTGCGGAACCGGATCTGTTCGGTGTCACCATGTTGCGGACTCGAGTGCTTCGGAGTGTCGGCCACACTCGGAGCGCTGCTCGGTACCGACTGGTCGGCGGGGCGCTGGAGTTTCGCGGAGTGCCGCAGGGGACCCTTCGTGCGGCGCGCGCGACACGCTTCACGCGGCGGCGACACGCGGCGCGATGCTGGGTTTTGCGATAGCCGTTGCGAATACGGCGCGAAGATCCCCATGTTTGCCGCGCAGCCGCTAGATTGTGCCGGTGCAGAACGTGCTGTCCGACCGCGACCTCCTCGACGCACTCGCGCCGGAGGTGGAGACCAATCTGACCCGCCACATCGCCGCTGCCGCGGGGTGGCAGCCGCATGACCACGTGCCCTGGGACGACGGTCGCAATTTCGCCTTCCTCGGTGGGATCGACTGGGACCCCGCGCAATCCGAGCTGAGCGAGACCGCGAAACTGGCGCTCACCGTCAGCGTGCTCATCGCCGACAACCTGCCGTCCTACCACCGGGAACTGGGCAAGCACCTGCGGCGCGGCCCGTGGTGGCGCTGGGTCGGCCGGTGGACCGCGGAGGAGAACCGGCACGAGATCCTCATCCGCAACTACCTCATGGTCACCCGCGCGGTGGACCCGGTGGAGCTGGAGCGGATGCGCATGGAGCATATGACCCGCGGCTTCCGCCGCCCGCCCATGCACCTGCTGGACGTGCTGGCGGTCTGCGCCCTCGAGGAGACCGCGTCCGCGGTGCGGCATCGCAATACCGAGGCACTCGACGAGAACCCCCTGGTCACCGAGATCGCCCGGCGCATCGCCGTCGACGACGAACTCCAGGCGGAATTCTTCGCCAACCTGATCGCCGCCGCCCTGGACCGCTTCCCGGACCAGACCATGCGCGCCATCGCCGACCGCATCGCCGACTTCCGGGTCCCCGAGGCCACCCTCACCGACGGCCGCAGCAGCGATGAGGTTCTCGCCGACGCGGGCATATACGACCGCGCCAAGGAACCCGAACTCGTCTACGCCCCCCTGCTGGAGCGCTGGAACGTCTTCGGTCGCACCGACCTCGGCGAAACCGGCGAACAGGCCCGCACCGAACTGGAATCGCTGCGCCTCGTCGTCGCCCGCTGACACGTCGCGACCGCCCCGGATCCACCATCGCGCCCGCTCCGCCCGGAGCGGGCGCGGTCGTGTTCGCGGCCGCGCTCAGCGCGAGAACAGCGCCCGCGCCACTCCCACGACGGTCCCGCGCACGAAGTTCTCCCACGAGAAGTGGTCGTGCCACACGAAGATGCGCCCGTCGACGAATTCGAACGTGCCGCACACCCAGAAGGCCACTTCCACCGACCCCACCCGCAGATAGTCGGTGCGTTCGGTGAGCACGACGCCGTCCTCGGTGGCCGCGACATGGTGCATATCGGCGCGGAACCCGTACCGGGGTCCCGCGAAGCGATTCAGCACCCAGCGCACGCGGTCGGCCCCGCGCACATCCGGCAGCGAGGTGTTCTTCCAGACGATTCCGGGATGGACGAGGTCCATGGCCTCGTCGAGGGCGTTGACCTCGAGGGCGGCGAAGAATTCGCGCACCGTCGTGACGGCGTCCTGCCGCAGTTCGGGTAAGTCGGACATCTTCCGACTCTAAGCCCGGGCGCTGCCGGACAACAGTATTCGGCTCACTTCCGCCGTGCGACCAGTGCCGCCACCCCGTCGAGAATCCGGTCGATGCCGAATCTCAGCGCGTTGTCGCGTCCGGACTCCCCGGTCGGCCCGGCCGTCGCCGCGGCCAGCGCGGCGACCACGTGCGGAAAAGCCCGACCGTGCGCGGCCAGCACCGCCGCCATCTCCCGCTGCAACCGTCCTTCCGCGTCGGCGCCGTCGCCGCCGCCGATCTGCTGGACGAGGCTGCGCACGTGTCCGATCAGCAGCACCACGGTGTCGAACTGTTCGGCGGCCGTCAACCCGGTGTCGGCGAGCGCGTGCAGTGCGGTCTCCACCCAACTCATCTCGTGCGGGCCCATGACGTGCGCGCCTACTGAGAGTTCGATGGTCCACGGATGGGTGTGCATGCGCTGGTACAGCGTTTCCGCCCAGCGGCCCAGATAGTCGCGCCACGGTTCGTCGGCGTCGAGGTCCGGCGGCGCGCCCACGGCGGTATCGAGCATGAGGGCGGTGAGTTCGGCCTTCCCGGGCACATAGCGGTAGAGCGCCATCTTGGCGCAGCCGAGCCGCTCGCCGAGCCGCGCCATGGACAGGCTCGCGAGCCCTTCCGCATCGGCGAGGGCGATGGCCTCGGCGACGATGCGTTCCAGCGTGAGCGAGGGTTTGGGGCCGCGTTTGGGCCGCTGCCGGGTGCCCCACAGCAGTTCCGTGGTGGTGGGTGCCGCCATGGGGGCCATCCTTCCGGAAAACGGCGTTGACGTCTAACTGCGTCCGACATACGCTTTAATGCGTCCACGGGACGCAATTGAAGGGAACGTCATGCGCAGTACCTCGGTTCTGATCTCCGGCGCGAGCATCGCCGGGCCCACGCTCGCCTACTGGCTGCACCGCTACGGCTTCGACGTGACCGTGGTGGAGCGGGCTCCCGCGCTGCGGCCCGGAGGTCAGGCGGTCGACTTCAAGGGTGCGACCCAGTTGACCGTGCTCGCGCGCATGGGTGTGCTCGACGACCTGCGCGCCCGCCGCACCGGCACCACCGACACCCGGTTCGTCGACGCCGACGGCACCGAATTGGCGTTCATGTCGGGAGATTTCACCGGCGGCGAGCTCGAGATCCGGCGTGGTGACCTGGCGCGTGTGCTGTACGACCACAGTGCGGCGAATTGCGAATACATCTTCGGGGATCGGATCACCGGTCTGCGAGCGGATTCCGACGGTGTGCACATCGAATTCGAGAAGGCTCCGGCTCGGGTTTTCGACCTGGTTTTCGGCGCGGACGGAATACATTCCGGCGTACGGCGATTGGCATTCGGTCCGGAGCGCGACCACGTGCGCCATCGCGGCTGGTATTACTGCATCGCCGGTGACCGACCGATCGACCCCGGCACGCCGCGAACGCGGGAAACGGCCTATGCGTACAACACCCCCGGACGGCTCGTCATCGCGGGCGGACCGAAATCACCGCAGCTGTATATGTTCGCGTCCTCGGAACTCGACTACCCCCGGGACGACACCGCCGCCCAGAAACGCATCGTCATCGACAGGTTCACCGGAATGGGTTGGCGAGTACCCGAAACGCTCCGCGAACTCGAAGCCGCCGACACCTGCTATCTGGATTCGATCAGCCGGGTGCGAACGAAGAAATTCACCACCGGGCGCGTGGCGCTCGTCGGCGATGCCGCCCACGGTAATACGCTCGCCGGTTTCGGCACCGGCCTCGCGGTGGTGGGCGCATACGTTCTCGCAGGTGAACTCGCCGCCGCGGGTGGCGACCACACGGTGGCCTTCGCCCGCTACGACGAGATCGTGAAGCGATACCTGCGCACGGTCGACGGTGCCAACCCGGGACCCTTCCTGGCCCCGAAGACCGCGCTGGGAATTCGTTTCCGGAACCGGTTCCTGGGTTCGCGTGCCTTCGCGTGGATGGTGAAGTACAGCGACAGGGCCGCGAACGACATCGACCTGAGGGACTATCCGGAAAATATCGGTGCGAGATGACAATCATCGCACCCCGGTGCGTGGGTATGGCGACCGACGCCACCATACCCACCGACCGAGATATTCAAATGATGATGCCCAGTGTCGCCAGGGCGGCCACGAGTCCAGCTGCGCCGAGAGCGACGAAGAAGGCAGCGAGTCCAGTCAACATTGTTCTTTCCTTTCGTGGAACATCCGCTTTATGCGGACACCCAGCTAATCGGGAGCAATGCGTGACCCGTTTCACATTTCGTCCGGCATTCGGAAAATAGGTCGCTGACCGGGCAGGTGCCGAGTCCTGATTTTCAGCAGCTGCCCGCGCCGAATCCCACCTCGCCGGTCGTGAGAGTAATCAAAGTCCCAGCAGTCACTTTCGTACCAGCGGCGGGATCCTGTTCCGCCACCACGCATTGCCCGTCGTGCGGCCCGCGATCGGTGCCGCCCACGACCTTCGCCAGCAGTCCGGCCTCGGCGAGCAGGTTCTCCGCGCGGATCGGCCGCTCACCGCGCACATCGGGCACCGCGACCAGCGTCGCGTCCGCCCCGCCGGAGCTCTCCAGCCGACTGGATTCCTTCGAGACGAAGAACGACGCCCCGGACGACCGCTGCTCGCACGTGATGCCGACCTCGCGGGACAGGCACCGCACATTCCCGATCTCCAGATAGGAGTCGTAGGGCAGCGCCGCGATATCGCCCGGACCGTAGAACAATCCCTCGGTGGTGCAGGCGAACCGCGGCCCGTCCAGACTCAGGCCGAAGGCGGGCATCGGCGGCTGCGCCCCGGAACTCTCCGCGCACGGCTGCTCGCCGTCCGGAACCGCCGCGACGCGGCCCTGGCAACCGGCCTCGACGGCCGTATCGGCGAGCGCCAGCGGTTCGTCGAAGATGGCGCAGCGGAAATTGCCGCTGGGCGTCCGGAAGTAGTACCCGGGCGTGCCGGTCGGCGTATCCGCCAGGTGGTACGCCGCCGCGTCGACGGGCTCGCCCGTACTCGGGGCGGTCGTGGTCGGTGCGGTGGTGCCCGTCGTCGGTGCGGCGGTTGTCGTCGCGGTCGGCTCCGTCGCGGTGTCGGGCCGTTCACTCGAGCAGCCGGACAGCAGGGCGATCAGTGTCGCCGCGACCGCGACGACAACGCGCATTCTCACAAGCATCCCTTCGGGTAGGTCATACCCGCACGAGATTATTTGTCGTCGTTGACTTTTGCCATCGACAGCACGTCCAGGCGGCGGTCGAGTTCCGCGACGGACAGCGCGTCGCCGATGAGGCCGCGATCGATGACGGTCTGGCGAATCGTCTTGTGCTCCTGCAACGCCTGCTTGGCGACCGCGGCGGCCTCCTCGTAGCCGATGGCGGAGTTGAGCGGGGTCACGATGGAGGGTGAGGATTCGGCCAGCCGCTGCAGTCGCTCGATATCGGCGGTGAGGCCGCGCACGCACTTGTCGGCGAACAGGCGCGAGACATTCGCCAGCAGCCGGGTCGACTCCAGCACATTGCGGGCCATCATCGGGATGTACACATTGAGTTCGAAATGGCCGTTGCCGCCGCCCCAGGCGACCGCCGCGTCATTGCCGATCACCTGCGCGGCGACCTGGGTAACCGCTTCGGGGAGAACGGGATTCACCTTGCCCGGCATGATGGACGAGCCCGGCTGCAGATCCGGCAGCTGCAATTCGGCCAGGCCGGTGAGCGGGCCCGACCCCATCCAGCGGATATCGTTGGCGATCTTGGTGAGGCTGATGGCGACGGTGCGCAGCGCACCGGAGACCTCGACCAGCCCGTCCCGGGCGGCCTGCGCCTCGAAGTGGTCCTTGGCCTCCGACAGGGCGTCGAGTCCGGTCGACTTCTTCAGTTCCGCAACGACTTTCGCCCCGAACCCAGCCGGGGCATTGAGGCCGGTGCCCACCGCGGTACCGCCGATGGGCAACTCGCCCAGGCGCGGCAGGGTGGCGAGCAGCCGCTCGATCCCGGCGCTCACCTGCCGGGTGTAACCGCCGAACTCCTGCCCCAGCGTGACCGGCACGGCATCCATCAGATGGGTGCGCCCGGACTTCACCACGTCGCGCCATTCGGTGGACTTGTCCAGCAGCGCCAGCCGCAGATGATCCAGTGCCGGAACCAGATCCTTCACCACGGCCTCGGTGGCGGCCAGATGCGTGGCGGTCGGGAAGGTGTCGTTGGACGACTGCGACATGTTCACGTCGTCGTTGGGGTGCACGGTCACACCGGCCCGGGCGGCGATGGTCGCGATCACCTCGTTGGCGTTCATATTCGAACTGGTGCCGGACCCGGTCTGGAAGACATCGATCGGGAACTGATCGTCGTGCGCGCCGTCGGCGATCTCACCGGCGGCCGCGATGATGGCATCGGCCTTGGTGGTGTCCAACAGCCCCAGATCCCGGTTCACCACCGCGGTGGCGGCCTTCAGCAACCCCAGCGCCCGGATCTGCGCCCGCTCCAGCCCGCGCCCGCTGATCGGGAAGTTCTCCACCGCGCGCTGGGTCTGCGCCCGCCACAGCGCGTCGACGGGGACGCGGACCTCGCCCATGGTGTCGTGTTCGATGCGGTACTCGGTCTCCTCGCTCATGCACTCGACCCTAGGCCCGTGCGGGGGCCCGTGGGGATGCCACGCCTGAGGGGATCAGCACACCGAAGGCGGTTGGCGCACTGGGAATAAGCGGGGGTGTCGTTCGGCCGCCCGCCGCCGGGGCGGAGCGGGCGGCCGCACGCGGGTCAGGGCATCGGGGGAGCGGCGTCCTCGTCACCGACGAAGTCCACCGAGGAGTACTCGCGCAGTTTGGTGAGGCGGTGGTAGGCGTCGATGATGCGGACGGTGCCGGACTTGGCGCGCATGACGATGGACTGGCTGTAGGCGCCGCCGCCGAAGTAGCGCACGCCGCGCAGCAGATCGCCGTCGGTGACGCCGGTGGCGCTGAAGAACACGTCCTCGCCGGAGACCAGGTCCTCGGTATTGAGGATGCGGTCCAGGTCGTGTCCGGCGTCGATGGCCTTCTGGCGCTCCTCGTCGTCCTTGGGGGCCAGCTTGCCCTGCAACGCGCCGCCCATGCAGCGCATGGCGGCGGCGGCGATGATGCCCTCGGGGGTGCCGCCGATGCCGATCAGCATGTCCACGCCGGATTCGGGGCGGGCGGTGGCGATGGCTCCGGCCACGTCACCGTCGGAGATGAGGCGGATGCGGGCGCCCGCGTCGCGCACCTCCTGGATGTGGCGGGCGTGGCGCGGGCGGTCCAGGACGACGACGGTCAGGTCGGAGACGGCGGAGTTCTTGGCCTTGGCGACGCGGCGCAGGTTCTCGCCGATGGGGGCCGACAGGTCGATGACATCGGCGGCCTCCGGGCCGACGGCGATCTTCTCCATGTAGAACACCGCGGAGGGGTCGAACATGGCGCCGCGCTCGGCCACCGCGAGCACGGAGATAGCACCCGCCGAACCCTTGGACATGAGGGTGGTGCCGTCGATCGGGTCGACCGCGAAGTCCAGCTCCGGGCCGGTGCCGTCGCCGACCAGTTCGCCGTTGTACAGCATGGGCGCTTCGTCCTTCTCGCCCTCGCCGATCACCACGATGCCGCGCATGGAGACGGTCGCCACCAGCTGCCGCATGGCGTCGACGGCGGCACCGTCGCCGCCTTCCTTGTCGCCGCGCCCCACCCAGCGTCCGGCGGCCATGGCCCCGGCCTCGGTGACTCGGACCAACTCCAGGGCCAGGTTGCGATCCGGAGCCTCGCGGCGGCTGGATGCGGTCATGACGGGTGCCTCCTTGGTTGTCAACTGCTGCGTGAATTGTCGCATTGAGGTCGACGGCGGCATTCAGGTACTCACGTTCCAATTCCGTAAGTGCGGGAGGCGCACCTGTGTGCCGGGTCGCAGTACCCGGCCGTGGATACTGGGTGCGTGTCGTATCAAAAGCCGCGGATCATGAACGACTGGAAGGACCTGTTCTGGTCGTTGTTCCCGCTGGTGCTGATCTGCTTGGTCATCGCCGGGATCGCCAGCCAGTGCACCTTCTCGGCGAAAGGTCCGACGCCCGGGCAGATTCCGGACTTCGACGTGAGCGCCGCGCTGGCCGACGACGCCGCGAACATGCCGTTCGCCATTCGGGAACCGGCGCTGCCGGAGGGGTGGACGCCCAACTCGGGACATCGCGACACCATCGCGGGCACCGGCGGCGGCCCGCTGAGCACCGTGGGGTACATCACCCCGCAGGGCACCTACATGCAGCTCTCGCAGACCGGCGCCACCGAGGAAGCCCTCGCCAAACACGTGGTCGACACCCGCTACGCCACCGGCACCGAACAGATCGGCGACCGCAAGTGGGTGGTCTACGCCGAGCCCGGCACCGAAACCGCCTGGATCACCGACTTCGGCGACTCCCGCGTCCTCATCAAGGGCGCGGGCAACCCCGCCGCCTACACAACGCTCGCCACCGCCATCGGCAGCGCCGACCCGCTGTAGCGCTCCCGGATCGCGGGGCCGCACGTCGCCCCGCTCTCGTGGCCGTCAGCGGTGGGCGACCACATTGACGACGGTTCCGTTCGGGTCGCGAACGAAGAACCGCCGTACACCCCATGGCTCGTCGCGCAGGGCGTAGACGATCTCCGCCCCGGCGGCGACCATGGCGGCGTGTGCGGCGTCCACGTCGTCGACCTCGACGCTCATATCCGGCTGCGGTCCCTCCGCGTCCGGACCGATCAGGAGCACCTGGGCGGTCGGATTGTCGGGACTGGCCAGGGTGACGACCCACCCGAGGTCCATGACCTCCTCGAAGCCGAGCGCACGGTAGAAGGCCCGGCTGGCGGCCATGTCCGCGGTGCGGATGTCGGGGACGGTACGGCGGATGCTCATCGGCTCACTCCTGATCGCGCCGCGCCAATGCGTCCTCCACACGCTGGCGCGCGCCCGCGAGGTGCTCCTCGCATCGGGTGGCGAGCGCCTCGCCGCGCTCCCACAGGGCGAGCGAGTCGTCCAGGTCCATGCCGCCCTGTTCGAGCATCTTCACCACGTTCACCAGCTCGTCGCGGGCGCGTTCGTAACCGAATCCGGCGATTTCGGCGAGGTCACTCTCGGTCATCGGTGGACTCCTTTCGGGGGCGGGGGCCGAGGGGTTGGCTGCCGAGCGCGGCGGCGGTGACCGCGCCGTCGGCGACGCGGATGCGCAGCTGACTGCCAGCCGGGGAATCGTCGATGGAGCGGACCACATGCCGCTCGCTGCCCGTAACCCGTTGCACCACCGCGTATCCGCGCGCCAGGGTGGCGGCCGGGCCGACGGCGGTGAGCTTCTCGCGCAGGTGCCGGGTGGTGGTGGATTCGGCGGTGAGCAGGTGCTCGACCGCGCGGCGGCCGGCGGTGCGCAGTCGCTCCGCCTCGTCGTAGCGCTGGTCGAGCAGACGCAGTGGCTCGGCCAGCACGGGGCGGGAGCGCAGCTGCGCCAGGGCGCGGGATTCACGGTCCACCCAGCCGCGCAGGGCGGCGGCGGCGCGTTCGGTGAGCTCGCGCAGCAGCGCCATTTCGGCGGCGGCGTCGGGGACGACCCGCTTGGCCGCGTCGGTGGGGGTGGCGGCGCGCAGGTCGGCCACATAGTCGCTGATCGGGTTGTCGGGTTCGTGCCCGATGGCGCTGACTATCGGCGTCTTGGCGGAAACGATTGCCCGACACAGGGTTTCATCGGAGAAGGGCAGCAGGTCCTCGACGCTGCCGCCGCCGCGCGCCAGCACGATCACATCCACCTCGGGGTGTGCGTCGAGCGCGGCGATGGCCTCCAGGATCTGCGGTACGGCGGTCGGGCCCTGCACGGCGGTATTGCGAATCTCGAATTTCGCCGCGGGCCAGCGCTGGGTCGCCACGGTCACCACATCGTGTTCGGCGGCCGAGGCGCGGCCGGTGATGAGCCCGATTCGTCTGGGTAGGAAGGGGATCGGCCGCTTGAGCCGCTCATCGAACAGCCCCTCGGCCGCCAGCAGCCCCTTCAACCGTTCGATGCGGGCCAGCAGCTCACCGATGCCGACGGGGCGGATCTCGGTGACGCGCAGCGACATGGTCCCGCGCCCGGTGAAGAAGGAGAGCTTGCCGTACACGACGACGCGGCTGCCCTCCTGCAAGGGCACCGGGGAATTCCGCAGCAGCTCCGGATCACAGGTCACCGACAGCGACATATCCGCGGCCGGATCCCGCAGCACCAGAAACGCCGTCCGCGTCCCCGGCCGCAGATTGATCTGCGTGATCTGCCCCTCCACCCACACCGCACCGAGCCGCTCGATCCACTGCGCCACCTTGATCGAAATGGTGCGCACCGGCCACGGATTCTCCGGAGAGCTCGCCCCCCGCTCGGACTTAGCGGCATTCACCGCACCAGTGTCGGTCACCGCACCATTGTCACGGTCCCCACCGACACCCCCGACGCCCACCCACGAAACTCCGCGCATCCCACCCCCCGACCAGCGTCCAGTCCGCCCCATACGTCAGCGTTCGGCGAAGGGGAACTGGTGGCGGCATCGCCCGAGAAGGGACCGCCACCAGTTCCCCCTCGGTGGTATCGGCCCTTCACACTCGCCGGCACGCGTGCGCGACGGTCGACGGCTCTCGGCCGCGCGCTGAAGTCCCGGGGAGGCGGCACAGCACAGCGCCGGTCGGCCCGGCGGGTTGTCCGGGCGACCGGCGCTGGCGAGGGGTCTTCTACTTGGCCTGCACGGTGGCGATGCGGTTGGTCAGCATGGTGACGAACGGCGCACGCGCCTGGGTCTGCTGTTCGAAGGCGAGCAGCTGGGAGAGCTCCTCCACGCTGAGCATGCGCAGGCGGGCGCGCAGCTGTGCCAGCGTCATGTTCATGTAGTCGTAGCGGGAGGCGACTTCCGGCTCGACCGCCGCGAGACTGCCGTTGTGGCCATTGCCGGACGCGCTGGAAGTGCTTGCGGGGGTGCTGCTTTCGGCGGGAGCGGCCTCGGCGGGTTGCGGTGCGGCGGATTCGGGGTCGGCGGCCGGGGCCTCCTGCTCCTCGGCGACGACGGATTCCGGCTGGCTCGCGGGTGTTTCCGACACCAGGGCCTGCGGGGCCGAGACCGCGATCGGTTCCGGCTCCGGTGCGCCCGCGTCTTCGGGGCTGTACAGGTCGAAACGGCTCCTGCGTACCGGTTCCGCGGTGGTGCCGGGGAGTTGCGCGTCGTCGGCGTCCTCGTCGAAGGTGGCCCACTCGGGCTGTTCCTCGGGACGGTTCACGAAGCGGTCGAAAACCTCGTCGCCCTTGAGGGCGAGGCTGGTCACGAACTGCTGCACGTGCATGAAGTTCTGCAGCAGCTGGCTGACGGCGGTAATCGGGAGGTTGACCGCGGTATTCGGTAGCCGACGGGTTTCCTCGAGGGCATAGACGGCGGCCCCGGCGGCGACCCGGGCCAGGAAGGGAGGTCGAAACATGGTCCTAGCCTGCCCGAAACGGCGTGTGATGCAAAGGACGGAATTCGCCGGAAGTGATTATCGTCGCGCCTCCGACCCGATGCGGTTCATTCCGCACACGTATTCTGTGGGGCATGTCCTCGGCTATCCCATTGAACGTCGGAATCACCCGGTCGGCCGTCTCGGGTGCTGCCGACTCGCCGAAGCGGGTGCTGCTCGCCGAACCCCGTGGTTACTGCGCCGGTGTGGACCGCGCGGTGGAGACCGTGGAGAAGGCGCTCGAGAAGCACGGCGCGCCCATCTACGTCCGTAAGGAGATCGTGCACAACCGGCACGTCGTGGAGACGCTGCGGGAGCGCGGGGTGATCTTCGTCGACGAGACCGACGAGGTGCCCGAGGGGTCGGTGGTGGTGTTCTCCGCCCACGGCGTCTCGCCCATGGTGCACTCCTCCGCCGCCGAACGCAGCCTGCACACCATCGACGCCACCTGCCCGCTGGTGACCAAGGTGCACCAGGAGGCCAAACGCTTCGCCCGCGACGACTTCGACATCCTGCTCATCGGCCACGAGGGCCACGAGGAGGTGGAGGGCACCGCCGGTGAGGCCCCCGACCACGTCCAGCTCGTGGACGGCCCCGACGCGGTGGACAACGTCACCGTGCGCGACGAGAACAAGGTCATCTGGCTCTCCCAGACCACGCTGTCGGTGGACGAGACCATGGAGACCGTGCAGCGCCTGCGGGAGCGCTTCCCGAGCCTGCAGGATCCGCCCAGCGACGACATCTGCTACGCCACCCAGAACCGCCAGACCGCAGTCAAGGCCATGGCCCCGGAATGCGATCTGGTGATCGTGGTGGGTTCGCGCAACTCCTCCAACTCGGTGCGCCTGGTCGAGGTGGCGCTGGGCGCGGGCGCGCGGGCCGCGTACCTGGTCGACTACGCCCGCGAGGTGGACCCGGCCTGGCTGGAGGGCGTTCGCACCATCGGCATCACCTCGGGCGCGTCGGTCCCCGAGATCCTGGTCGAAGGCGTGCTGGAACTGCTGGCGGACCACGGTTTCGGCGATGTGCAGCCGGTGACCACCGCCAACGAGACCCTGGTCTTCGCCCTGCCCCGCGAACTGCGCGCCGCCCGCGCCTGACTGTGCTGCTTGCGGCTGACTGTGCCGCCTGTGGCTGACCGCGCAGCGTGCGCCTGACTGTGCTTGATCGCGCCGCCCGCCGTCCGGTGGCCAACCGTGCGCCCCGTGCGAACCGCACGGGGCGCACGGTTGTCCGTGGTTCATCCGTGGCGCATGCTGTTGTCGCAGGGGCTGAAACGGTTACCGGGGGTAGCAGGACCGCGACCACGCTTGGGCGCCGTGCGGCGGCGGGCCGAGTGTGCTGCGCACGGGTGGCGGGGCGATCGAGCGGGTCGCGCGTGTGCGGCGTGGATCGCGCGTGTGGCGTGGGCCGCGCGTGTGTGGAGTGGATCGCACGTGCGTGGGTGCGGCGAGCTGAGTGGGTCGCGCGTCCGTACCGCGTATGCAGTGGGGTCGAGCGGGGGCGTGTGCAAGCACCGGGTGCGGGCGTGGGGCGGGGCGGGTGTGCGTGGGGTCGGGTGGCTCAGCGTTCGATGCGGCCCGAATCGCGGTCGCGGTAGCGCACATTGGGGCGCGGGTGCGGGGGTACCTCGCCGCTCGCGGCGGCGCGGCGGCGCGGTGGCTGGTCGCCCCGGGGCTTGCGGGCCGCGGCGGCGGGGGGTGTGCGGTCGCCGGACCTGCGGTCGGCGGGGGGCGTGCGCTCACCGGCGGGCTTGCGGTCCACCGGGGTGCGTTTGCGGTCGGCGGCGGTGCGGTCGGAGCCGACGCGGGGTGGGCGTTCGGCCACGCGGCCGGTGGGTCGGCGGCCGCGGGATCCGGATTTCGGTGCGGGATCGTCGAATTCGGCATCGGCCGCGCGGGCGGCGCGGCTGCGTCGCCGGGCCGGGTCCTTCTCGCCGGTGCGAGAGCGGCGGGCACGTGTGGCACCGCCGGAACGCCCGCCGCGGGTCCGTGCGCGTGGCCGGTCGTCGCCGGGCATCCCCTCGTGCCGGTGCAGGTATATGCGTAGGCCCCCGATGGCCAAAACCAGCACGGTCGCCAGCGCCATGGTGGGGAAGCGGTTGACCAGCGGGATGGCCAGATTCAGCAGGATGTCCTTGAGCTTCAGGCTCCCGGCGTTGCCGAGCAGCTGCTGATAGGCCAGCGGCACCGCGAAGAACAACAGCAGCGGCGGCAGCACCAGCACCGTGAACAGACCCCGGTAGCGCACCGCCAGCACCGCCAGCACACAGCCCAGCACGTACAGCGACGAGAACGTCAACGTGAGCTCGGAACCCCCGCTGGCATCGATGAAGAAGCCCAGGAAGGTACAGGTCACCGCGATCAATACCGCCGCTCCGGCGGGGATGCCCGGCACCGTCGGCAGAATCGAACGGTGCGACACGGGCACCTCTGCTCGCTCGCTTGGGGTAACTGCCACGTCAAGCACACTAAAGCATGTAGCTATTCCGCGAGGGAGGCGACTCGAGCGGCTTGCCGAGTGCGCGTCACCCGCGCTGGTCGATACTGTCGGCATAACCGTCCGGCGCGTCGGTGAAACCCACCGCTCGCGGCCAATGGTCCACCCTGTCGATATCGGGCACGGGGGTCTCGGCGATTTCCAAATCGTGCAGTTTGCGCGCGGTCACCATGACCCGCGCCTCCACCGATGCCACGGCCTTGTTGAAGGCCATCACCGTTTTTCCGAGCTGTGCGCCCAGATCGTCCATATGCCGCCCCGCGACGCTCAACCGCGTGTACAGCTCGCGTCCGAGTTGATGCACCGTCGCCATATCGCGAGACAGCGCCTCCTGCCGCCAGCCGAGCGCCACCGTCCGCAGCAGGGCGACCAGGGTGGTCGGCGTAGCCAGGATCACATTCCGGCCGAAGGCGTATTCGAGCAGGCCCGAGTCGGTGGTGAGGGCCGCGTCGAGAAAGGGATCGCCGGGCACGAACAGCACCACGAATTCCGGTGACGGATCGAAGGCCCGCCAGTACTCCTTGTCGGCGAGTTGATCGATGTGCACGCGCAGCTGTTTGGCGTGCTGGGTCAGCTGCTGTTTCCGAATATGCGGATCCTCGGCGGCCGCGGCCTCCAGATAGGCGGTGCACGGCACCTTGGCGTCCACCACGATCTGCCGTCCGCCCGCCAGCCGCACCACCAGGTCGGGCCGGATCACGGTATCGCCGCGCCGGGTCACCTGGGTATCGAAGTCGCAATGCCGGGCCATTCCGGCCAATTCGACGACGCGTTCCAATTGGATCTCGCCCCAGCGGCCGCGCACCTGCGGCGCTTTGAGCGCTGCCACCAATTGACCGGTCTGGGTGGAGAGCTGATGCGAGGTGCGCTGCATTCCCGCGACCTGTTCGCGCAGTCCCGAATACGCGTTGATGCGGTTGTGCTCGACTTCCTGAATGTGGCGATTCAGATTCCCGACCGCTTCGCGCAGCGGTTCCACGAGGTTGCCGATGGCGTAGGACTGCCGTCGTGCCGCGTCCTCGCTGGCCGCGCTGAGCGACTGGCGTAGCAACCGCTCGTTGTCGTGCATGGCGGCGAGTCGCGCCTCGGCGGCCGCGGCGCGTTGACCCGCCCGCGCGGCGTGCGCGAGCCAGCCGACGGCCAGTCCGGCGAGGAACACCAACAGCAGCGCGAACAGCATCGGTGCGGTCATGCGCCTGATAGTGGCAGAGCCGCCTCCCCGTGACTTCAGCGGACGGCCGGGTGCCGCCGACTGTTATGCATCCGTGCCTGCGGTCATCAGTTGTCGTCTCGCAATCGCGGTGCAATACATCGGCGCGTTTCTCGCGACTCGCCCGGGTGGCCGTGAACCTGTCGGACGTCTCGCCTACGGTTTTGCGACATGCGGATACTGCACACCTCCGACTGGCATATCGGCCGCACCTTCCACGGTGTCGATCTGCTGGCCGATCAGGCGTGTTCGCTCGACGCCATGGCCGAGTTGGTGGCGGCGGAGGGGGTCGACGTGGTGGTCGTACCCGGTGACGTGTACGACCGTTCCATTCCGAGTGCCGACGCGATCGCGGTGTGCAATCGGGGATTCGAGGCCATGCGGGCGGCGGGGGCAACCATCGTGGCGACCTCGGGCAATCACGATTCACCCACCCGGTTGGGGGCGCTGGGGAGTTTCGCGGCGGCGGGCGGGCTGCATCTGCGGACCACCATCGCCGAGGTGGCGCGGCCGGTGGTGCTCGCCGACGCCCACGGTGACGTGGCTTTCTACGGTATCCCGTATCTGGAACCGGAGATCACCCGCGCCGAATTGGGCGTGCCGCAGGCGCGTTCGCACGCCGAGATTCTCGATGCGGCCATGCGGCGCATTCGCGACGATCTGGCTGGGCGCGCGGGCACGCGGTCGGTGGTGCTGGCACATGCCTTCGTGGTCGGCGGTGAGGCCACTGGCTCGGAACGGTCCATCGCGGTGGGCGGGGTGGAGACGGTGCCGCTGCGCGCCTTCGACGGCATCGACTATGTGGCGCTGGGTCATCTGCATTCGCCGCAGACGCTCTCGGATTCGGTGCGCTATTCCGGGTCGCCGCTGCCGTATTCGTTCGGGGAGCGCTCCCATCGCAAAGCGGTGTGGATCGTCGATCTGGACGCCGACGGGCTGGGCGAGGTGCGCCGCGTCGACCTGCCGGTGGTGCGCGGGCTGAGCCAATTGGCCGGAACTCTCGATGAACTGATCACCGAACCGGAGTTCGCCGCCGCCGAGAATGACTATGTGGCAGCGACTCTCACCGATCACGCCCGCCCGGTGGACGCACTGCGCAAACTGCGTACCCGATTCCCGCACGCCGTTCACGTGGAATGGATTCGGCCCGAGGGCAATCCGGAATTGCGCTACCGTGAGCGCGTGCAGGGACGCCGGGACATCGAGATCGCGCACAGCTTCCTCAGCGATGTCCGCGGAGAGCCCTCCGGCAGTGAGCTGCAGTGGGTGGAACGCGCCCTGGCCGCGGCCGTGCGGGAGCCGGAGCGGGAGTCGACGGCGGCGGAAGGACTGTTCGCGGAACCGGGCACCACGGAACTCACCGCATGAGGCTGCACCGCTTGGAGTTGACCGCCTTCGGTCCGTTCGCGGAGACCACCGTGGTCGATTTCGATGTGCTCGGGGCCGATGGGCTCTTCCTGCTGCACGGGCAGACGGGGGCGGGTAAGACCACGGTGCTCGACGCCATCGCGTTCGCGCTGTACGGCCGGGTGCCGGGGGCGCGGGGGGAGAGCAAACGGCTGCATTCCGATCACGCCGACGAGCAGACTCCGCCGCGAGTGGTGCTGGAGGCGACCCTCGGCGGGCGGCGGCTGCGGCTGACCCGGTCGCCGGAGTTCCAGCGGCCCAAGAAACGGGGCACCGGCTGGGTCACCGCACAGGCCAGTGCCACTCTGGAGTGGCTGGACGGGCGCGGGCTGAACCTGTCCCGCATCCCGGATATCGGCGACGAGGTCGTGCGCCTGCTCGGTATGAGCGCCGACCAGTTCTTCCAGGTGGTCCTGCTGCCACAGGGCGATTTCGCGCGTTTCCTGCGCGCCGACAACGAGGATCGCGAGAAGCTGCTCGAAAAGCTCTTCGACACCGAACGTTTCGGCACCGCCGAACAGTGGCTCATCGACAAGCGCCGCGCCTCCGCCGCCGAGCTCGACACCCGCCGCCAGAGCATCGACCGGCTGATCGCGCGGATCGGCGGCGCGGCGGGCCTGCCCGCCACCGAGACCGTCGGACCCCTCGAAGCCGTCGAATGGTCTCAGGACCTGCTGGCCACCGCCCGCGCCGCCCTCACCGCCACCGCCACCGACCTCGAACGCGGCGAGGCGGCCGCGACCCTGGCCCGCCGGACCGCCGAGGACCAGCGCCGCCTGCACGACCTGCACCGCCGCCTGACGGCCGCCCGCGACCGGCTCGACCGGTACGCCGCCGGAGCCGATCGCCGCACGCAGGCACAGGCCGAACTCGACCGGGCCCGCCGCGCCGAACCGGTCGCGGCCGCCCTCTCCGACGCCCGCGCCGCCGCCGTCGCCCTGCGCCGCCGCGAGGAGGCCACCGGCCGCGCCGCCGAAGAACTGGCCGCCCGCCTCATCGAACCCGGGAGCCTGGAGTTGCCCGGAACTTACTGGGCGGCAGCCGATCTCATGCGCGGAGAGCTGTCCGGAACCGATTTCGCCGATGACCTCGCCATGATCGAACCCATGGCCGAGGGGGGCGTCGGCGACTCGGAACCGCTCGCACCGGGTGCCGGCGACTCCGAACCGGTCGCGGGCACATCGGGCGAAGGAAGCGCGTCACCGAGCGATGGCCCCGGGCCGCTCGACCAGGCTGGTTCGCCGGGGCGCGCGAACGTGGCCGAATACGGGGGGATGCGAGGGCAGTCCGAAACGGCCGGAGACACCAGGACTGGGCTGGAGTCGGCCATTGCGCGCTGGACCGCGCAGATCGGCGCGCTGGACGAGGTGCGGGCGGATGCGGAGACGGCCAGGCGGCTGGCGGGGGAGATGACGCGGCTGCGGCGGGAGCAGGAGGAACTGGCGGGGCAGGCGGAGAAGCTGCGGCGGCTGCGGGCCGAGCTGCCGGAGTCGATCGCGTCGGTGGAGAGGCGGTTGCGTACGGCGGCCGATGCGGCGGCCGGGCTGCCGGTGCTGGAGGCCGACTGTGAGCGGTTGCGCACCGCCGCCAGCGCGGCACTCGAATTGGCCACGCGGCGTGGGGAACTGGCCCGTGCGCAGGCGGCGTTCGAATCTGCGCGCAGCGCGCACCTGGATGCCCGTGAACACACCCTGGCCCTGCGTGAGCGGCGTCTGGCGGGGATGGCGGCCGAGCTGGCGGAGGCACTGGCCGAGGGGCAGCCGTGCACCGTGTGCGGCTCCACGGACCACCCCGATCCCGCCCGCGCATCGGGCGCGCCGGTGTCGAAGGATGCCGAGGACAAGGCATTGCAGGCCGAACGGGTGGCCGAGGCGGCGCGCGAGCGGGCGCAGCGGCAGGTCGCCGACTTGGAGCGCGCCATCGAGGTGCTGGTGGAGCGCGGCGGCGACGCCGACAAGGCCGAACTGGCCGGTGCCCTGAACGCCGCCACCGAACGGTACGAGTCCGCGCGGCGGCTGGCCGAACGCGTCGAGACGCTGACGGCCGAGCTGACGCGGCTGCGCAGCGATGAGGCCCGCCTCCAGGACGAGTTGCGGGACTGCGAAACCCGCACCGGTGCGACGACGGAGCGGATCGTGGCCACCGACCGTCGCCTCGCCGAACTCACCGAACGCCTGCGCACCGCCGCCGGTGCGGACGGCACCGTGGAGCGCCGCCGCGCCCGTCTGCGCAACCTCGTCGACGACGCCACCGCCGTGCGGTCCGCGCGCGCGGAGGCGGCGTCGGCCCGCGATCAGGTCGCGGCAGCGGCGCTGCGCGTCGAAACTCTCTCCCGCGACGCCGGTTTGGTGGAGTCGGTTGTTCCGGTCATGCGCGCCGACGGCAGCGGCCCCGACTACAGCGTGCTCGCCGACTACGCCCGCGTGGTGGACGCCGCCGCCCGCACCGCACAGCAGCAGGCCGACCTCGAGGACGAACTCGTCGCGGCCGACCGCGCTCGCGCCAGCGCCGAATCGGTGCTCGCCGAACCGGAGGTCCGCGCCGCCGCGACCGCCGCGTTGGGCGATCTCGAGCAGTTGGAAGAGGCCGCGGCACAGGCACAGTCGCAGCTCAAGGACGCCGTGGCCGCACACGCGGACGCCACCCGGCGGGTCGAACAGCTCGAGGAACTGTGCGGCCAGCTCTGGGCGGCCGTGGACCGGATCGCCCCGTTACAGTGCGCCCACGAGGAGCTCTCGGGCCTGGCCGATGTGGTGGCGGGTCGCGGGGAGAACAACCGCAAGATGTCGCTGCGCTCCTATGTGCTCGCCGCCCGGCTCGAGGAGGTGGCGCTCGCCGGTTCCGTGCGGCTGCGCCGAATGTCCGGGGGCCGTTACGAATTCGTCCACTCCGATGCCGCCGGTCCGCGTGGCCGCCGTGGCGGTCTGGGCCTGGACATCCGCGACGACTACACCGGAGCCATCCGCCCCGCCAAAACCCTCTCCGGCGGTGAGACCTTCATGGCCTCGCTGTCCCTGGCGCTGGGCCTCGCCGATGTGGTGGCCGCCGAATCCGGCGGTCTGGTCCTCGACACCCTTTTCATCGACGAGGGTTTCGGCAGCCTGGACGCCGACACCCTGGACGCCGTCATGGGCGTGCTCGACGAGCTCCGCTCCGGCGGCCGCGTGGTCGGCGTGGTCAGCCACGTCGACGAAATGCGCCAGCGCATCCCCAGCCGCCTGCACGTGGTCCGCGGCCGCACCGGCTCGTACCTGGAAACCAACGTGGCATAACGGTTTCCGGCAGACACGGCACCGGCTCGGCCTGATCCGTCGCAAGCCCGGTCGGCAGCGGATCGCGCTCGATCGGTTGCGCTGCGGGCTCGGTCGGCTGCGCTGCGTGCGGACTGCGTCGTCAGTTCGTCGCGGCGCTCTCGTGAGCCAGCAGCCAGCGCTTGATATCGAGCCCCCACCGGAATCCGCCCAGGGTGCCGTCGGTGCGGATGATGCGGTGGCAGGGGACGAACAGGGCCGCCGCATTGCGGGCGCAGGCGTTGGCGGCGGCACGGGTGGCGGCCGGGCGGCCGGATACGGTGGCGTATTCGGTGTAGGTGACCGGGTTTCCGGCGGGGATCTTGCGCAGGATGTCCCAGGCGTGCGTGAGGAACGGTCCGGATGTCTGGCGCACGCGCACGGTGTCGATGGCGAGCAGATCGCCGTCGTGGTACGCCTCCACGGCCGCGGTCACGGCCCCGAGCGAGTGACGTCGCCGCAGCGTGCCGGGTCGCAGCGCGGGGTGGATGACCCCGCGCAGCTGTTCGATGTCGCCGGTCCAGCCGGAGGCGAGTACCGCGCCGTCGCCGTCGACCACGGCGGTGAACGGCCCGATCGGTGTGGCGACGGTGGCGAAATCGGCTGTCCGCGAGTCTGTTCCGGTCGTGGACCGGGGGCGGTCGGCGGTGGTCACAGTGCGGTTCTCGCTTTCCGGGCGCGGGTCGCGCCGTCGGGGGCGGCGGCCGGATTGGCCAGGGCGTGCTTCCACAGGTGCATGGAGAGGTAGGACCGCCAGGGCGCGAAGCGGCCGGTATCGGTGAGGTCGAGTCCGAGCAGGTTCGCGCCGCGGCGCACCACCAGATCGGTGTGCAGCAGGATGTCCGGGTCGGCGAGCAGGCGCATGGTCACATAATCGGCCGTCCACGGGCCGACCCCCTCCAGTGCGAGCAGGTCGCGGCGCACGTCGGCGGCGGTGCGTCCCGCGTGCAGGACGAGGTCGCCGGAGGCCAGCGCCCGCGCCGCGCCCACGATGGCGGCGGTGCGCCGGACCGGGCCGGTCAACACCTCCGCACCCCGTTCGGCGACGGCCGCGGGTGTCGGAAACAGGTACGGCACCGGACCGGGAGCCGGGTCGCCGAGCGCCGTCACCAGCCGCGCGGTGTGCGTATTGGCGGCGGCCACCGAGATCTGCTGCCCGATCATGGTGCGCAGCAACAGTTCCGGGCCGTCCAGGCAGCCGGGCACCCGAATGCCGGGACCGAGCGGCAGGCCCGATCCGGCGGCGAGTGCCTCGTCGATACCGACCGGATCGGCGTCGAGATCGAGCAGATGCCGCAGCCGGGCCACCGTCGGCGCTAGATCGCGCATATCGTGCAACGACAGCGCCGCCCGCACATGTCCCTCTCGCACGCTCAGCCGTACGGTGGCATGCCCGTGCGGGGTGCGCAGGGTGCGGGTGTAGACACCGTCCTCCCACAGTTCCAGTCCGGGGGTGGCGTGCGCGGACAGGAACCATTCCAGCCACGTCCGGTCCAGCGGTTCCCGGTAGGGCAGCCGCAGGGTCAGCGACCCGTTGGTCGCGGCCACCGCATCGATGTTGCGCCGCACCTCCTCGCGTAGTCGGGTGGGGCTGACGGCGAAGACTTCCCGCACGGTGTCGTTGAACTGGCGGATGCTGGCGAACCCGGCCGCGAAGGCGATATCCGACATGGACAGCTGGGTGGTCTGGATCAGCAGCCGCGCGGTGTGCGCACGGTGCGCACGCGCCAAAGCCAATGGGCCAGCGCCCAGCTCGGACGTCAGCACACGGGTCAGCTGCCGCTGGGAATAGCCGAGGGAGTCGGCCAGCGCGGGCACTCCGCCGCGTTCCACCACACCGTCGGCGATGAGCCGCATGGCGCGAGCGGCCAAGTCGGCCCGGGTGTTCCACAGCGGAGAGCCCGGTGCGGCATCGGGCAGGCAGCGGCGGCAGGCGCGGAATCCGCACTGCTGCGCGGCCGCCGCGGTGGGCAGGAAGGTGACGTTGGTGCGTTTCGGCGTTATGGCCGGACACGATGGGCGGCAATAGATTCCGGTGGTCCGCACGGCGGTGAAGAACTGCCCGTCGAAGCGGGCGTCCCGGGTCGCGACAGCGCGGTAGCACCGTTCGAAGTCCAGTCCGGTTGCACTCACGCACATCACCCTCCCAGGCGGGGCGGATATCCGCTAGCGGAAATCCGCCATTATCCCCCGGCGGTCAGCAACAGCGGGTGCCGGGATTGCGGTCGGCGGCCGCGTGCCGTTGCCGCCAGTACTCGGCCTCGCTGGGAACCTCCTGGTCGGGGTGGTTCCGCCGCAGGTGCTGCACATAGCGGGCGTAGTCGTTGCCGCCGAGTATCGAATTGAACCACCAGAGGAACCCGCGGACGGCCCGAATCA
Organism: Nocardia otitidiscaviarum; assembly: GCF_007362295.1. NCBI lineage: Bacteria > Bacillati > Actinomycetota > Actinomycetes > Mycobacteriales > Nocardiaceae > Nocardia > Nocardia otitidiscaviarum. The sequence continues at coordinate 610,040 of NZ_CP041695.1, forward strand.
ACGCGCGAACCGCCGACCCCGGGCCGAAGCCCGCGGTCGGCGGCACAGTGGAATCGTTCATCGCTGTCGGTTGTACGCCACGGTCAGTGCGCGTGCACGCCCGATCGCGCGCCGGGTGCGCGAATCTGTCCGGAGGCGATGAGCTCGTCCCATTCCTGCTGAACTTCCTTCTCCGCCTTGGTGGCGAGGAAGCTGCTGGGGCCGAAGATCTTCGACGGCTCCTCCGGCGATTCGGTGGTCTCGCTGCCGCCCCGGCGGATGGCGCGCACGCACACCAGCACACCCACGACGGCCACGATCAGCACCAGCACCGCGAAGATGATCGACAGCGTGCCCTGGATGAAGGTGTTGCGGACGATCTTCTCCAGGTCGGAGATCTGCTTCTCCAGCGCCGCCGCATCCGCCACGCCCGCGGGCAGCTGACCGCTGTCGCGGGCCGCCTCGTAGGCATCCAGCTTGGTCTTGGCGTTGTCGTGCGACTTCCAGTAGCCGATCTTCGGGTCGGCCGAGAAGATCTTCTGCCAGGACGCCGTCATGGTGACGATGAGATCCCAGGCCAGCGGCAGCGCCGGAATCCAGGCCCACTTGAGCAGGCCCTTCTTCACCACGATCACCGTCACCACGGTCAGCGCGATGGCCGCCAGCAGCTGATTGGCGATGCCGAACAGCGGGAACAGCGTGTAGATGCCGCCCAACGGGTCGGTGACGCCCATGAGCAGCACCGATCCCCAGGCCGCCACCACGATGGCCGAGCACAGCCAGGCACCGGGCCGCCACGACGCGTCCTTGAACCGGGTGAACGGGCCGCCCAGATTACCCAGCGAATCCGACACCATGAAGCGCGCCACGCGGGTACCGGCGTCGATGGTGGTGAGGATGAACAGCGCCTCGAACATGATGGCGAAGTGGTACCAGAACGCCTTCCAGCCCGCACCGCCCAGGAACTGGTGCAGCACCTCGGACATGCCGACCGCCAGGGTCGGCGCACCGCCGGTGAGCGAGACGATCTTCTTCTCGCCGATGTCCTCCGCGGCCTGGGTCAGCTGCGCCGCCGTGATCGGATCGCCCTGGAGCCCGAGGCTGTTCACATAGGCGGCCGCCGTCTCCGGCGTATTCCCGGTGAGCGCGCCGCTGGCGTTCATGGCGAAGTAGAGATGCTGGTCGATGATGCTCGCGGTGACGATGGCCATCACGGCCACGAACGACTCCATGAGCATGCCGCCGTAGCCGATCATCCGCGCCTGCGACTGCTTCTCCAGCAGCTTCGGGGTGGTGCCGGAGGACACCAGCGCGTGGAAACCCGACAGCGCGCCACAGGCGATGGTGATGAACAGGAACGGGAAGAGGCTGCCCGCGAAGGCCGGGCCGTCGCTGTTGCTCGCGAACTCCGAGACCGCGGGGGCCTTCAGCACCGGCATGGTGATGAGAATGCCCGCGGCCAGCAGGAAGATGGTGCCGATCTTCATGAAGGTCGACAGATAGTCGCGCGGGGCGAGCAGCAGCCACACCGGCAGCACCGAGGCGAAGAAGCCGTAGAAGATGAGCAGCCAGCCGATGGTGGCGGCGGACAGCGTGAACCAGTCGCGGCCCCAACCGGATTCGGCCACCCAGTTGCCCGAGACGATGGCGAGCATGAGCAGCGTGAAGCCGATCACCGACACCTCGCCGACCTTGCCCGGCCGCACGAACCGCAGGTAGATGCCCATGAACAGGGCGATCGGGATGGTCATGGCGATGGAGAACACGCCCCACGGGCTGCCGCCCTCGAGTACGCCGGTGACCGGGTTCTCGGTGGCGGCCAGGGCCTTCACCACCACGATGCCGAGCACCGCCAGCAGGATCATCATGATCACCAGCACGCCCACGATGGCGGCCACGCCGCCGACCGGACCCAGTTCGTCGCGGGCCATCTGGCCCAGCGACCGGCCGCGCCGCTTGGACGACGCCCACAGCACCAGATAGTCCTGTACCGCGCCCGCGAGCACCACGCCCACGATGATCCAGATGGTGCCGGGCAGATAGCCCATCTGCGCCGCCAGCACCGGACCGACCAGCGGACCCGCGCCCGCGATGGCGGCGAAGTGGTGCCCGAACAGCACCCGCCGGTCCATCGGCATGAAGTCCTTGCCGTTCTCCATGGCCTCGGCCGGAGTGGCGACGTCGTCGCGCGGCTTGGTGATCTTCCATTGGATCAGCCGGGCGTAGAACTGGTAGGCGAGGATGTAGGTGGACACGGCGGCGACCACGATCCACACCGCGTTCACGTTCTCGCCGCGCATGAAGGCCACGATCGCCCAGGCGATCGCGCCGAGGACGGCTATCGCGAGGAAGATGCCCTTCTTGGCGGGTGTCAGCGGGGACCGATCCACGATGCCCACCGGAGGTAGGGCGGGGTCCGTCCGGAGGTATTCGATGGTCGCCATGTCGACAACCCTCCCGTGCGGTACTGCGGTGTATTACGGAAACAGGCCGCCCAGCGAAGCCGACTTGTGGTCGGACCGGACGCGGTGCCGCCTGTCGGCGTTTCACCACGCTTCCGCTGGAGGCCGAACGTATGCTGCCATGCGCCGTGGGATCTGCGTCACTCGGTCCGACGAACGGTCTGTTTTCTGCGACCAACGGTAGGAGTGATGCTGAGCGGGGTCGGGAAGGTCGGTGAACGGCCGGGCGCGGTCGTACCGCGACGGACCGTACTCCGCGCGGGTCTGGCCCTGCCGCTGCTGACCGTCGGCTGCGGCGGCGACTCCGACGACGCGGTCACCTTCTTCTTCCAGGCCCGGCCGGAGGAGGCGCGCGCCCGGCTGCTCATCATCGACGAGTTCCGCAGGCGGCGACCCGATATCGCCATCCGCACCATCATGTCCGGGCCGGATCCGCTCCAGCAGATGCTGACCTACTGCGCGGGCGGTAAGTGCCCGGATGTGCTGATGGCGTGGGAGTTGCTCTATGCCGGGCTGGCCGAGCGCGGCGTGCTCGCGGATCTGCGCGAATTCCTCGATCGCGATCCCGGGTACGCGGCGCGGCTCACGGCGGACGGGTACGCGCCGCTGCGGGACACCTTCGTGTGGCGGGGCGGGCAGTACGCGCTGCCCGAGCAGTGGTCGGGAGTGTTCCTCTACTACAACCGGCGACTGTTCGAACGGGCCGGGGTCCGCGCGCCCACACGCTGGTCGCAGGCGTGGAGCTTCGACGAATTCCTGACCGCCGCACGGGCCCTGACGCGCCGCGACGCGGACGGCCGGGTGCGGCAGTGGGGTTTCGTGGACGCCTGGGTGCCCTACTATTCGGCCGCCTGCTTCGGCATGAACAACGGGGCGGAGTGGTTCAGCCCGCCGGTCGCGCCCACCCGGACCAATCTCGGCGATCCGCGGTTCGCGGCCGGTCTGCAATTCTATGCCGACCTCGCCGTGCGGCATCGGGTCGCGCCGCGCGCCGCCGATCAGCAGTCCGTCTCGGCCCCGGACCTTTTCGCGCGCGGCCGGGCCGCCATGCTGCTGGGCGGGCACTGGCTGTACTCCGAGTTCGTCGATCGCGACGACCTGGACTTCGATGTCACCGTGCTGCCGGTCGGCCCGCACGGGGGTCCCGACGCCGTCACCGACGTGGGCACCACCGGGCTGGCTGTCGCGGCGAACAGCCCGCGCCGCGAACAGGCATGGGAGTTCGTGAAATTCGCGACCGGACCGGAGGGGCAGGAGATCATCGCGCGGTCCGGGCTGTTCGTGCCGGTGCTGAAGTCGGCCATGCACTCGGCGGGTTTCGCCGCCGCCCACGCCGGGATACGCAATTTGGACGTCTTCACCGAGGGGCCCGCACACTCCCGCCACCTCGCCGTCACACCGGTCTGGGGCAAGGTCGAATCGCTGCTGGAGCGCGGGTGCAATCGAGTGTTGCGCGGTGCGGCACAGGCGGATTCGCTGGGCGGGCGCACCGCGCGCGATATCGACGAGATCTTGCGGGCGGCGCGGATATGAGCGGGTGCGCGGTCCCGTGTCACCGGCGGTGGCGTGGACGGCGGGTTGGTACCGGGCGGCGGTGGGCGGTGGTGACGTGACCGAGGTGCTGGATCGCCAGCGAGTGGATGCGGGGCGGCCGCGGCGGGAGCGCTCGTCCGGGCCGGGCTCGGCGCTGGCTCGGCGGCGGGCGCGGGCGGGTGCGGCGTTCGTGGCTCCGAATGTGGCGGCGGTCGCGGTGTTCTTGCTGTTCCCGCTGGGCTTCTCGCTGTACCTGAGCTTCCATTCCTGGGATCTGTTCGCTCCGCCGCGGTTCGTCGGAACGGGGAACTACCGGCGGTTGTTCGCCGATGATCCGCTGTTCTATATAGCACTGCGGAACACGGCGGTGTTCACGCTGCTCACCCTGCTGCCCACGGTGGTGATCAGTCTGGCCGTGGCCGGGCTGCTGAATCGGAAGCTGCCCGGTATCGGCCTGTTCCGCACGCTGGCGTTCCTGCCGCTGGTGGCCGCCACGGTCGCCATGGCCGTGGTCTTCCGGTTCCTCTTCGCCACCGAGGACGGGCTGGTGAACCTCGGGCTCGGGTGGATCGGGCTGGGGCCGGTGCCGTGGCTGACCGATCCGGACTGGGCACTGGTATCGCTGAGCATCGTGACCGTGTGGAAGAGCGTGCCGTTCGCCACGGTGATCCTGCTCGCCGCCATGCAGGGCGTGCCCGAAAACCTGTACGAGGCAGCGCGAATCGACGGTGCGGGACCGCTGCGGCGCTTCCGGTCGATCACCCTGCCGCTCATCCGGGGCGCGCTGTCGTTCGTCTTCGTCATCACGGTCATCAACACCGTGCAGGCCTTCGATCAGGCGTACGCGCTCACCGGCGGCAACGGCGGTCCGGAGACCGGCACCTATGTCCTCGGAATCATGCTGTTCCAGCACGCATTCCGCTTCTACGAGATCGGCTACGCCGCCGCGCTCGCCTGGGTGATCTTCGCGCTGCTGCTGGTGCTCACGCTCGTGCAACTGCGGCTGGCTCGCCGCGACGAGGCGGAGTGGTGAGCGCGCGGGTGGGCGGCAATATCCGACGGCGAATCGCCGGGGGCGCGCTCGCCTATCTGGCGCTTGTCGGTGTCGGCTGGTGTGCGCTGGCCCCCATTCTCTGGGCACTGTCGGCGTCGCTGAAATCCGATGGCGGCGTGACCGATCCGTCCCCGCTGCCCGCGCATCCGCAGTGGTCCAACTACGCCGAGGTCTTCGAGCTCATTCCGTTGGGCCGCATGCTCCTCAACACCGCCGTCTACGCCGCCTGTGTCACCGCCGGGCAGGTGTTCTTCTGCTCGCTCGCCGGATACGCCTTCGCCCGGCTGCGGTTCCCGGGCCGCGATGTCCTGTTCGTCTGCTACCTGGCCACGCTGATGGTGCCGCTCACCGTCACCGTCATCCCGCAGTTCATTCTCATGCGATTCCTCGGCTGGGTGGACACCCCCTGGTCCATGATCGTCCCCGGCCTGTTCGGCAGCGCCTTCGGCACCTATCTCATGCGCCAGTTCTTCGCCACCCTCCCCGGCGAACTGGAGGAGGCCGCCATCCTCGACGGCTGCACTCCCTGGCAGATCTACTGGCGCGTCCTGCTCCCGCACACCCGCCCCGCCCTCATGGTGCTGGCCGTGCTCACCTGGATCACCGTCTGGAACGACTTCCTCTGGCCCCTGATCATGATCCAACGCAACGACTACGCCACCGCCACCCTCGGCCTGGTCCGCCTCCAGGGCCAGTACCACACCAATTGGCCCCTCCTCATGTCCGCCGCCATCCTCATCCTGCTCCCGCTGATCGTCGTCTACGCCCTGGCCCAACGCGCCTTCATCCGCGGCATCGCCCTCTCCGGCCTCGGCGGCCGGTGACCGGACACCGTTGCCCTCCCTCCCGTCCGGCGCGATGTGCTCGCCACCTCGTATGGGGATCAGCTCGCCTACGCCGCGTAGCTGACGGCATGCCGCGTGTGCGCTGCTCTCGTTTCCGATGGGCCGGACCACGACTCTTGTTAGGATGCAGCCAGATATCGAGGGAGGTGCGGTGTCGGAAGCCGATCGGGTACCGGCGGGGGTGGACGCGTCCCGGCCCAATACCGCTCGGATGTACAACTATCTGCTGGGCGGCAAGGACAACTACGAAGTGGACCGGCAGGTCGTCCACCGCATGCTGGAGATCGCACCGGATACCCGCATTCAGGCGACCTTCAGTCGGGAATTCCTGTTGGCCGCGGTGCGCATGGCCGCGAAAGAGGGTATTCGGCAATTCATCGATATCGGTGCGGGCATTCCGATCTCACCCAATGTGCACGAGGTGGCGCAGCAGATCGAGCCCACCGCTCGGGTGGCGGCCATCGATTACGACCCGGTCGTCTACGCGCACTGCAATGCCCATCTCACGGAATCGGACGGCGTGCGGCCGATGCTCGCCGACTTCCGATCGCCGGACGTCATCATCGACCAGTTGCGCGCGGACGATTTCATCGATCTGTCCGAACCCGTGGCGGTGATCCTCGTCGGTGTCCTGCATTTCGTCATGGACAGCGAGCATCCGGCCGCTCACATCGCCCGCCTGCGCGAGGTGATGGCGCCGGGCAGCCTCCTCATCTTCACCCACGGCTCCGACTCCACCCTGGACGCGTTCAAGGAACAGTCGCAGAGCGATACCGCCGGCAGCGCGGCACAGGTCGTCTATCGGACCAAGGAGCAGGTCGAGCGACTACTCGACGGCTTCGAGATCGTCCAGCCCGGCGTGGTCACCATTCAGGAATGGCTCGCCGACGAACTGCCGCAGACCGGCCTGGTGATTCTGGGCGGCATCGGACGCAAGTCGTAGCGCGCGAGAGCTACAGTGCCGCTGCCATGTCGGCGGCCCGAACCGCCATCGCGTCCGCGATCGATCGGGGTCGGCGGCCGAGACCGCAAGCGCTGGCGACACCGTCGACCGGTCGCCCCAACGCCTGCTCGACCAACTCGAGCGTTGCGATCTGCGTTGCCATGCTCGGTGTTTCGTGGACCAAACCGGCGTAGAAGCGCGTCCCGGGAGGCAATTGGAGATCCCCCAGCGGTGCGTAGAACCGGGCGCGCGTCGACGGCGGGATGTCCCCGGCGGCCAGCGGTCCGTGGATGAACTCCAGTGTTCTGTCCGAAGGCCACTGGCGGGCAATGGAATTGGCGAGCGCAACCAGTGGAGCGGCATCGCGCGGCACCACCCGTGCCTTGTTGTTCATACTGCCCAGGCAGACATGCACGCCGATCCGGATCCCGGCCGGGGCCGCCGCGGCCACCGCGGCGATATGGCGGCCCAACCGCAACGCCGCCTCCACCCGGCGGTGCAGCGGCTGTGTCCGGGCGAGCAGAACCAGTTCGGCCGTCGCCTCCAACTGGAACACCACATCCTCGCCCGCGAGGGCGTGAACGGCCGCGATCTCGCGAACGGTGGCGTCATGAAACGCTTGTCGATGAGCGCGAATACCGGCGGGTCCCAGGGCGATGAAGGCGAGGGTGAAGTCGGTCGGCATACCGATCTGCAATCTCAGCTCCGGCAGGGCGCGCTCGGCCCGCAGGGCGTGGAAGATCGGCAGTGCTTCCTTCGCCTCGGCCGTATAGCCGAGGTCCATCATGTCGCCGGTGAGTTCCGCGCCGCGCGGAATACGGTGCACGGTCCGTTCTCCGCTCGTGCGCCAACTTCCCGGCCGCTTCACCTCCAGCGCGCCCTGGGTCACCAGATCCTCGATGATGGGCTGGATGTAGAACTCGTATCGGCGCACCTCGCCGGTCGGCAGCGTCCGTAGCAGTGGACCGGCGCCGTCGAGCATGGCCCGCATGGCGTCGTCGGTGCTTTCGGCCGGAAAACTGCCGACGAAATGCACAGCCCTTGTGCCCATGCGAACATCGTAGATCGCATTTGTCGTATCCAGGTGTGCGGTATCGTAATTCGCCAGATCGCAGCAAGGCTCATATCGCATCCGCCCCGGAAGGCAATTCGGTGATGGAGAAGCTCTACGCCCCTGTTCTCGATCACGCTCGACGACACCGAGGCGGATCGCGAGTGGACGGGGGAGTGAGTAGCGTGCGCACGGCGGTACGGGTCTGTGTGCTTGCTCTGCTCATGTCTGTGATACCCGTTGTGGCCCACGCTGATCCGGCTGCCGACCCGGGGCGGTGCCGTGATGTCACCTTCCCGGTCGCGCAGGGGGTGCTGGCCGGAACGCTCTGCCTGCCGTCAGGTGAGACCGATACCGTTCTGGTGCTGATGTCGGGCTCCAACTACAACCACACCTATTGGGATTTCCCGTACCAGCCGGAGAAGTACAGCTTCCGCCGCGCCATGAACGCCGCCGGTTACGCCACCCTGGTGATGGACCGGCTCGGCAACGGCGCGAGCAGTCGCCCGCCGAGCCTGACCCTGACCGCGACGGCCACCGCCGACGCCCTGCACGGTATCGTGCAGGCGCTGCGCCAAGGGTTTTCGGGTGCCGCGCCATTCGCCAAGGTGGTCACCGCGGGCCATTCCCTGACCTCCGGCACGTCGGTCATCGAGGCCACCACCCATCACGACGTGGACGGCGTACTACTCACCGGCTACTCGCACACCCTGAGCATTCCGGATGTGCTGGGCGTGATCAGCACCTACCACCCGGCCGTCGAGGAACCGAGATTCGCCGCCGCGGGCTACGACTCCGGCTATCTCGTCAGCCGCCCCGGCACCCGGGAACAGAATTTCCACGGCACCGGAAACGTCGATCCACAGGTACTCGCCGTGGATGAGGCGACCAAGGAGGTCTTCTCGCTCACCGAGTACCCGGACGGGTTGATGTCGACATTGCCCGGCATGTCCGGGGAGATCCGAGTTCCGGTGCTCCTGGTCAACGGCGGCAAAGATCGCCTGTCCTGCGGCGCGGCCTTCGCCGCCTGCGCGGATTCTGCCACCCTGCTGGCCGCGGAGGCACCGTATTTCGCCCCGGAGGCCCGCCTGCGCACCTTCGTACTCCCCGACAGCGGCCACTCGGTGAACCTGGCGCGCAATACCACCGCCTACCAGACCGCGGTTATCGACTGGCTGCGGACGGAGGTGTCGTAGCGTCACTCGGCCGTCTCCGGCCTGGGCGATCGTTGATATCATGGACGTCTGCCTTGGACGTACTGGATATCCAGAGGAGGCTTCGCTATGGGTGCATCGAAAACCCCGATCGAGATCGACGAAGAGGCGCTGGCCATCGCCGCGGAGGTGCTGGGAACCAAGACCAAGAAGGACACCGTCAATGCCGCACTACGCGAGGTCGGCCAGCGGCTGGTGCGGATCAGGGCGCTCGCCCGCCTCGGTGACATGGCCGACCGTGGTGACTTCGACGAGTTCCTCGACAACAAGGCGGCGTATCGGCGGTGAGCCCGGCCCTGTATCTCATCGACACTTCCGGACTCTTCCGGATTCTGCAGGACAAGTTGCGGCAGGCATGGGTGGACCAGTTGACGGCCGGTGTGATCGCCACCTGCCCGATCGTCGAGCTCGAATTCCTGTATTCGGCCCGCTCACTCGCCGACAGGCTGGAGAAGCGCCGTTTACTGCAGGACCTGTTCGCCTGGGTTCCGATGTACGAGCGTGGCTACGAACGCGCCGCTGACGTACAGCAGCTGATGACGGAACAAGGAGCGCATCGTTCGGCCGGGGCCGTGGATCTGCTGGTGGCGGCGACCGCCGAGCACCACCGGCTGACGATCTTGTGCGACGACCGGGAGTTCGCCACCGTCGCCCGGATAACCGGGCAGCCGGTTGCGTTCGTCGGGGACATCCGAGGTTGAGACGTCCCGGCTCCGTTACCGGTGGTGTGCGCGGGTAGAATCTGCTCTCCGTGAGTCTCACCCTCGGAATCGTCGGCCTGCCCAATGTCGGAAAGTCGACGCTGTTCAATGCGCTGACCCGCAATGACGTGCTCGCGGCGAACTATCCGTTCGCCACCATCGAGCCGAATGTCGGCGTGGTCCCGCTGCCCGACCCGAGGCTCGACCAGCTCGCCGAGATCTTCGGCTCCGAGCGCATCGTGCCCGCCACCGTGTCCTTCGTCGATATCGCGGGCATCGTGAAGGGCGCGTCCGAGGGTGCGGGCCTGGGCAACAAGTTCCTCGCCAATATCCGCGAGGCCGACGCCATCTGCCAGGTGGTGCGCGTGTTCGCCGACGATGACGTGGTGCATGTGGACGGCAAGGTCGATCCGCTGTCCGATATCGAGGTTATCGAGACCGAGCTCATCCTCGCCGACCTGCAGACCCTGGAGAAGGCGGTGGTGCGCCTCGACAAGGAAGCCAAGGTCAAGAAGGACCGCAAGCCGGTCGCCGACGCCGCCAAGCAGGCCCAGGAGTTCCTCAACGAGGGCAAGACCCTCTTCTCCGTCCGCGACAAGATCGACGGCGAACTCCTGAAGGAACTGTCCCTGCTCACCACCAAGCCGTTCCTCTACGTCTTCAACGCCGACGAATCGGTGCTCACCGACGAGGCCCGCAAGGCCGAGCTGAAGGCCGCCGTCGCCCCCGCCGACGCCGTCTTCCTGGACGCCAAGGTCGAAGCCGAACTCCTCGAACTCGACCCCGAATCCGCCCTGGAACTCCTCGAATCCATCGGCCAAACCGAACCCGGCCTGCACGCCCTGGCCCGCGCCGGCTTCCACACCCTCGGCCTCCAGACCTACCTCACCGCCGGCCCCAAGGAAGCCCGAGCCTGGACCATCCACCAGGGCGACACCGCCCCCAAGGCCGCCGGCGTCATCCACACCGACTTCGAACGCGGCTTCATCAAGGCCGAAATCGTCGCCTTCGCCGACCTGGTCGCAGCGGGCTCCATGGCGGCCGCCAAGTCCGCGGGCAAGGTGCGGATGGAGGGTAAGGACTACGTGATGGCGGATGGGGACGTGGTCGAATTCCGGTTCAACGTCTGAACGTCGGGGCTACCAAGGCGATCGGCAGTCGACGCACATTGAATGCCGTGGCTCGGAGCGAGGCCCGTTAAGCGAGTTCGAGATCCCACTTTGACTGGGCACTGCGGGCGACCACGGTTGGTGGCTGTGTCACTGGGCGAAGCGGGCGATGAGTTCGGTCGAGATCTCGTAGTGGCGCAGGAGAAATGAGCGTTCGTCCAGCTTCTTGCGTCGCAGCCAACCGGTGACCTCGGCGTTGCACTTGCTGGCATTGCACGACCCGCACGCGGGCACGACGTTGCCGAGGGTGTAGCGGCCGCCGCGTGAGATGGCCTGCACACAGTCCTTCTGCAGCGGTGTCGCGAGGGTGCCGCAGTAGGCGCACCCGCCCCAGCAGGTCTCGAGCGCGTCCCACTGCGCGTCGGTGAGGTCGTGGACGGCGCGTGCCATCCGCCGCTTGCGCTTGCGCGCGGCACGAACCTGTCTGCTACCGCCGGACGGCATAGGAGCTGAGACTACGCGCCGTGGTGGCCGATCGGTCGGAAGCCGGGTGCGCTGCGGCCACCGCCTGGCTCGACCACCACATTCCCTGGGGTTTCCACGGACCATTCAACCGGCCGGATCGCCGCGCCGGAGGCGCCGGTGCCGACGCCGGAGCAGGTGCTGTGACCGCCTGAGCGCAGCACCAGCGGCACTCATCGGCGTCGAAACCGGACTGCGACCGCTGGTGATGGGTGCGGTCGCGGAGGTGTCATCAGACGCGGACGATGCTCTTGCCGAAAGTCGTTCCACCGGCGAGGTTCGCGACTGCGGCAGCAGCGAACTGCCCCGCCAATGTGCCGACGCCACCGGCGGCGGCGTGGATCAACACGCTGTCCCCGTGCCCTACCCCGGCGACGGTGTTGATCAGGTCGTACGCGGTGGGGGCGACCCATCCGAACCCCGCCGCGGTGCGCGGGTCGACCGCGGCGGCGTTGATCGCCAGCACCGCGGGGGCGGTGACTACTTCCGCGTAAGCACCCCCGCCGACCAGCGCGACCACCTGCTCGCCGATCGCGGGCCGCGTCCACGCCCGCGCCGACCGCGATGATCTCACCCTCGGCTTCGAAACCGGGCACGAACGGGCGCGGAATCGGGAAATGCCCCTGACGGACCAGGACGTCACCGTACTGCACGCCCGCGAAGGCGACGCGGATCGCGATCGTGCTCGAACGTGCCCTCACCGACCGGTTCACCCCTGAGGAGCACAAGCTGTTCTGCGAATTCCTCGATCGCGCCACTGCCACCCTCATCGAGCAGACACCCACCGCCCACACCAGCTGACGATTCGCGCGGCAGTCAGTCCCGCGACCGGCCGGGGACCAGTGCTGCCCGGGTGGGTGACTGTGCGGGCCCCGACCGGGTGGCGGTGTACGCGAGTCGGAGCAGCGCCACTGTCAGGGCGATGTCCAGGGCGGCGGTGGCCGTCATGGCGGTGGGCGCCGCACTCAAGGTGGGACCGGCCAGCGTGAGGAACAGGGTTCCGACCAGGGTGATGCCGAACGAGCCGGCGAATTGCTGAGCGGTGTTGAGCATTCCGGATGCCGCGCCGGCCTGCGCCGGTTCGACATTCGACAAGGTGCGGCCGAGCAGGGAGGGCAGCAGCAGCCCGTTGCCGAGCCCGATCAGCGCCAAGGGGGGTACCAGCCAGCCCGCGGTCGGATGGGCGCTCTCGACGGTCAACTCGATGATCATCGCCGACAGTCCGGCTATCACCAGGCCGCCGCCGACGAACAGCACCGTCGTGCCGTAGCGGAGCACCAGCGCGCCGCTGAGCAGGGACGCGACCGTGAAGAACAGTCCCTGCAACAGGAACACCGCCGCGGCCTCGCGGGGGCTCGCCGCGAAGTGGACCTGGACCAGCAGTGTGAGGGTGAACAAGAAGCTGCCGAAGTACACCTGATACAGCGACGCGGCACCCAGCAGTCTGGTGTAGGGGCGGATGCTCAGCAGTCGGAGGTCCAGGATCGGATCACCGCCGCGCTGTCGGATTCTGCGCTGCCAAGCCAATGCCGCCGCACCGACGGGAACCGCGGCTGTCAGGCACACCCAGGTCCACAGCGGCCAGCCCGCCTGACGGCCGAGGGCGAGGGGGATCATCACCAGCGCGAGTGTGCTCGGTACCGCGATCGCGCCGACCGGATCGAGGGTGGTCTCGCGACCGCCGCCGTCGCGGGGCAACACCCGCAGAACAAGGATGATCGCGACCACGCCGACCGGCACGTTGACGAGAAAGATCGTGCGCCACCCGAGGTCGAAGGGGTTGGCGTCGAGCAGCAGCCCGCCCGCGATCTGGCCTACGAGGGCTCCGGCGCCGCTGACCGCGCCGTACCAGGCGGTCGCACGCCCTCGATGGCTCGCCGGAAAGCTGACCGTGATCACCGACAGGACCTGCGGAACCATGACCGCGGCCGCCGCGCCCTGCACGATCCGGGCGGCGATCAATTCGTTCGCGGTGGTCGACAGCGCGCAGAGCAGTGAGGCGAGGGTGAATCCCAGCATGCCCAGCGCGAATATCCGCCGGTACCCGAAGCGGTCGCCGAGCCGACCGCCGGTGACCATGCCGGCGGCGTAGGCGAAGGCGTACCCGGCGACGATCAACTCCAGTGCGCCGTCGCCGGCGTGCAGGTCGGCGCGCAATGTCGGCGTGGCGATATTGACGACGTACAGATCGAATACGGCCATGAACGCCGCGATGAGAACCACCGCGAGCACGCGCCACTGGCGTGGTCCGGGCGGGGTCTCGGCGCGTGTCACGGGCGGGGACGTCGTGGTGATGGCGCACTCTCCGGTGTCGAGTTGGCGGGGGCGGTTCATCGCGGTGCACCCCAGCTGAGGATCCGGTCCATGCCGCGCGTCATCGACTGGCTCGGCAGCAGGTGAATTGCCCTGTCGCGCAACCAGGTCGCTGTCGGTGACGACCACTGGGCGACCGTGCCGACGTGGCGGGACAGTCGCACGATGTGCTGGGTGCGGGTGCGGCGCAGGTGGTCGTAGTCGGTCAACGCGCTCGGGATCGGGTGCCGATCGAGCACGGCGGCGAGGGTCACCGCGTCTTCGAGGGCCTGGTTGGCGCCCTGGCCGAGATTGGGGCTCATCGCATGGGCCGCGTCGCCGAGCAGCGCGACGTGACCGCGGACGAAGGTGTCCAGGGCGGGCAGATCGTAGATATCGTGGCGCAGTACCGAATCCGGATTCACCGCTTCGAGCGCCGCCGGGATCGGGTCGGGCCATCCGCCGAACCGGCGGCGCACTTCGGCGAGTTCACCGCCGGGCGCGCGGGCCCCCTCGGGCATGTTGGCGGTGGCGAAGAGGTACGCGCAGCCATCCGCTAGCGGTACGACACCGAAACGCTCACCACGGCCCCATGTTTCGCTCGCCACCGGGGTGAAATCCAGCGTGCTCGTGATCATCCGCCAGGCGGTGTAACCGGCCGGTCGCGGCCCGCGTGCCCGCGGCCACAGCGATTCGCGCACCACGCTGCGAATTCCATCGGCGCCGACGACCAGGTCGGCGGCGCAGTGGCCTCGCGAGTGGAACACCGTCGCGCCGTCGCCACGATCCGCGACGCCGGTCACCGTGACCCCCTCTCGAACGGTGTGATGCGGCAGGGCGTCGGCCAGGATGGCGAACAGGTCGGCGCGACGGATGGCGACCAGTGGCCCGTACCGGCGGGTCAGTGCGGTCGTATTCGTCACCGACAGCCAGCGACCGGTTCGATCGCGAAAGCCGCCCGCGGTCTCGATCCGCCCGGCGGCGCGCACCCGCTCGCCGAGCCCGAGCGTATCCAAGGCACGTATGCCGTTGGGCCACAGAGAGATACCGGACCCGGCGGCGCCGGTTTCGGGAGCGCGCTCGAGCACCTCGACGTGCCATCCGCGCCGCGTGAGCGCGAGTGCGGTGGTCAGGCCGCCGATGCCGGCGCCCACCACGATCGCTTTTCGTCCTTCGGTCATACCCATCCTCCACTACAGATGTAGTTCCGACTACAGTTGTAGTGGAGGGCATCGGGAAAGGGAAATCATCGTGACCTACACCACGGATCGGCGCACCCGACTGGCCGACGCCGCGATCGAGACACTGGCCGGAGCGGGGATGCGTGGTCTCACCCATCGGGCCGTCGACCAGGCCGCGGGGTTGCCGGAGGGGTCGTGCTCGAATTGCTTCCGTACCCGGCAGGCGCTGCTCGAGGCGGCGGTCGACCGGCTCGCCGAGCGTGACTGCGCCGAACTCGCCGCCTCGATACCGCCGGTGGCGGATATCGAAGGGGTCACCAGGGTGCTCGCCGACGTCGTCGAGCGGTGGCTCACCGTCGACCGCGGTCGCATGCTGGCTCGGTTCGAGCTGTCACTGGAGTCGACACGGCGGCCCGAGCTGCGGAAAGCGTTGCACAACAGCGGAACACGCTTCCGGGATCTGGCTACGCGGTTGTTCGAGGACATCGGTGCTCCCGATCCGGAGCGCCGAGCCCATGCCTTCGTCGGATGTCTGGACGGTCTGATCTTCGACCGGCTGGCAGGCGCGGGCACTCCCGGGCTCGACGGGCGAGAACTGCGTGAGACGCTACGGATCCTGCTGCGCGGCTTCACCTCCTGACGGCCCGCCGTCGACACCGTGTGGGCCGCGTGGCCCGCCGATGTCACCCTCGCGGGCCGGTGCGCTAGGCGAATCCGTGGAGGACCGCGTCGACCACGGCGTCGGCGAAGGCGTCGTCGAGGGTGGTCGAGTGGAGGAGCCAGCGGTGGGTGAGGGGGGCGTAGAGCATGTCGATGACGAGGTGGAGGTCGGCGTCGGGGCGGAGTTGGCCGGCGTTCTGGGCGCTGCGCAGGCGGGTGAGGATCGCTTCGTGGGTGGGTTGTTGGAGCTTCTCCCGGTAGATGGCGGCCAAGGCGGGGTCGGCGATGATCTCGATCATCAGGGTGCGGATGGGGGCACTGAACGAGGGATCGGCGAATTCGGCTGTGGTGGCGCGTAATACCGTTCTCAAGTCCGCGGCAAGGTCGCCGGTATCCGGGAGTTCGATGCCGGTGCCGTCGGGGTGTTCGCTCGCCGCGAGCAAGGAGTCGAGGACCACCGCGCCCTTGGATTCCCACCAGCGGTAGATGGTCTGTTTGCCGACCCCGGCGCGGGCGGCGATCGATTCGATGGTCAGTTTCGCGTACGGGACCTCGCCGAGCAGGGCGCGGGTGGCGTCGAGGATGGCGATGCGCGAACTCTCGCGGCGACGGGTGGGGGCGGGGTGGGTGGCCATGGGACCCATCTTAACAAGACGGTACGTCTCGTATCGGCTCGTTGGGCTGCCGGACGCTGGTCGAGCCAATGGTTGGATGGCGGTGTGAGTACAGCCGGAACCAAGGGCGTCCCGCGCGCGGAGCGGGAGCAGGCGATTCTCGATGCCGCCGTGGCCGAGATCGGGCGCGTCGGCTACGCGGGGCTCTCGCCGGTGGAGGTCGCGCAGCGTGCCGGTATCTCCAAGCCGCTGGTCTACACCTATTTCCAGTCCAAGGACAACCTGTACATCGCCTGTGTGAACCGCGCCGCGGCGATTCTGGCGGAGGCGATCGAGGGCGCTGTCACCGCGGGCAGCGATCCGGCGATGGCGCAGCGCACCCTCGACGCGCTGTTCGTCGCACTGGAGCCGCGCCCGCACGACTGGACGGTCCTGTTCGACAGGTCGCATCCCGAGACCGGCCCGGCCGCCGAGGCCGTCCGGACCGCGCGGCGCGAGATCGCCGCTCAGGCCGCCCGCGGCGTCGCCGATGCGCTGCGCGCGACCGATCTCACAGATCCGATGGATCTGTCCGCACTCACCGACGTCTGGATGGGGACGGTGACCTCACTCGTGCTGTGGTGGCAGCGCCACCCCGAGCAGACCGCCGCACAGATGAGCGCCCGCAGCCGCCGCCTCATCGCGGCACTCGTCGCCGCGGCCACCGACTGACCTCGACCGTGCCTGCCGCTGCCTGGGATCGACCGAACGCCCACCAGTTCCTCGGAGATCCGCCGGCCGCTCGAAAGCCGAAATGGACGACGCCGAAGTTTCCAGGCCGTCGGCACCCACTGGTGTCGCGCAAGGTCTCGGTCGCACCGCGCGGCACCCGGAAGGTCAGGTGAGCGCCGAGTGTGCACTCGCGGATCTGATCGTGACCGGGCTGCTTCGCCGCCTGCAGGGCTGAACGGGTGGACTCAGGTGTGCCGGGTCGGGCGGTAGACGGCTCCTGGATACTGCCGTCGAGGGTGCGTGTCTCGATCAGATCCAGGTCGAAGTCGGCCGCGCCCTGGAAGATCGGATCCAGGCCCGATGCACCGGCAATCACAGGGAAGAGGGTCACCTGGACGTAGTCGACGAGTCCGGCGGCCATGAGCGAACGGTTCATCGCCAGGCTGCCGTGTGAACGCAGCGGCACATCGGACTCCTGTCTGAGCCGGGCGACGACGACCACGGCGTCGCCGTTGGCGAGAGTGGCGTCCGGCCAGTCGAGCGGCCCGGTCAGCGTATTCGACACCACCGTCGCGGGCAGGTGCCGCATGCGGGTCAGTGCGGGAGCGGCACCGCGGCCAGGGCCGCCCGCGCGGCTCGATCGAACGGGGTGGTGTCGCCGGTGGCGCGGCAGAGGATCTGGGCGCCTTCGAGCATCGTGATCAGGAGTTGGGACAGGTCGGCGGCGTCGGGCGCGGGCATGCCCGCGGTGGTGAGGGCGGTGGTGAGCTGGTCGGCCCAGGCGGTGAAAGTCGTTGCGGCGAGGCGGCACAGGTCGTCGGTATCGGCGGGTGTGGTGACGGCCGCGACGGCGCAGCCGCGGCCGCGGGTGGCGTCGGCGATCACCGGGCGGGCGAAGGTCAGGAAGGATTCGACCACGGCGCGGGGGGTGGGGCCGGAGAGTTCGGCGAGGCGGTCGGTGACCTCCCGGCCGTGCAGGCGGGCGGCCTCGGCGACCAGTTCGGATTTGCCGCCCGGGAAGTGGTGGTAGATCGCGCCACGGGCGGCGCCGCTGTCGGCGAGCACCTCGGTGAAGGACATGCCCGAAAGTCCGTGGCGGCGTAGGGCGTCCACGGCGGCGTCGATCATTCGAGCCCGGGTGGGTTTGGTCATGGGCGGCGACTCCTCGGCTTGACTAGTACGGCCATACTAGTGCACGATGCATTCGCTAGTACGTGCGTACTAGAGATGGTCTATACAGACAGGATTCATCCGTGCCTTTCACCGTCATCGCACCCCGCGGCGTCCTCACCGAGGCTGGCGAGAAGGAACTCGTGCCCGAACTCGTCCAAGCCCTGATCGACTTCAGCGGGTTGGCCGGGAACGCCTTCTTCGCGCCGGTGGTCGGCGGCCACCTGCACCTACTCGAACCCGAACATGTCCACACCGGGGGCGTGAACCGGCCCGTACTGCTGGTCGAACTGAGGCTGCCCGGAATCGGTCTGCCCACGACGGCCGACCGGGCCGCGTTCATCGCCAAGGCGACCGAGATCGCCGCCCGTCATACCGTGCCGGGCCATCCCGTGGCCGACATCTGGATCAATATCGGCTACGCCGCCGCGGGCGGGTGGGGTATCGGCGGGGTCGCCTACACCGACGAGGCGCTCGTCTCCGCCATCACCGCCGCGAGCTCCGTGTCCTGAACGACCGCGACAGTCCGTGCCATCCGTCCGAGGCGGGTGGCACGGACTGTGCCGGCATGAAAGAGGTTACGTGACAGCGGCTCTCGTTGGTCGTTCGATCGAGGCTCAGGCCGCCGCGGTCTCGCGGGTGATGTCGGCGCGGATGTCGGCGATATAGGCGTCCGGGTCGGTGCGGATGCGGTCGATGACGGATTGCAGTGGGGCGGAATCGGATTCGTGACGCATGCTCCACAGGGCCATATCGAAGAGCACGGGCAGTACGTCCACGGCCTTCTCGGTGGGGAGGTAGTGGACCTGATTGCGCTGGCCGGTGCCGCGGCGGCGCACCATATCCGCCGCCTCGAGGCGCTTGAGGCGGTCGGTGAGGATGTTGGTGGAGATGCGCTCGTCCGATTCCAGGAATTCGGTGGGTCGGCGCTTGCCGAGTAGCAGCATGTCGCGCAGCAGCAGCAGGGTCCAGGGGTCGCCGAAGAGCTCCAGGAAGAGGTTCATCGGGCAGGTCGATTTCCGGTCGCCGCGCTTCATTCCGTCAGTCTAGGCGTTAACTATTGCATCATGCAATTGTTGACGTTAGAGTCGTCGCTGCGGCGGCCGCTCGGCGCCGCATCCAGCGAGCGAGGAATCCCCATGCAGCAGGACGTAATTCGCACCATCGCCGCCATGACCGAAGCCTTCCAGCGCGGCGATGTCGACGCGGTGCTGAGCCACTACACCGAGGACGCCGCCGTGGCGTTCGAACCGGGTAAACCGGTATCCGGCGCCGCCGCCCTGCGGGCCGGTTTCGAAGCCTTCGCCGCCGTCACGCCCGTCTTCCACTACGACCGCGGCCACGATGTCATGATCAGCGGTGATGTCGCCGTCCACATCGCGCCCTGGACCATGACCGGCACCGCCCCCGACGGCACCGCCATCACCGAACAGGGCTTGTCCGTGGCGACACTGCGCCGCCAACCCGACACCACCTGGAAGATCGCCGTCGACAACCCCTACGGAGACCATCTGCTCACCGCTACGGAATAGCGGTCCGCACCCGGCTCACGCCCGTCGGGTTCGATTGTGCGGGGCAGCCTTCCGCCATCGGCTGGCTACGACAGTGCAGATCCGTGCACGTCACCGATCGAGGAGTTCGCGCAGCCGGGACAGGGTGCCCTTCCAGCCGCGCTCCATGGCGTTTCGTGCCATCTTCTGGCGGCGGTCCTCGATGTCGAAGCCGGTTTGAGTGAGGAGCAGGCGGGTGCCGCGGCCTTGGGGGTGGATGGTCCAGTCGACTATCCAGCGGGCGGGGTAGTCGGCTCGGAGGTCGATCCAGCGGAAGGTCAGTCGGGTGGCGGGTTCGGCGGTCAGGACCTCGCAGGCGATCTCGCCGGGTGGGCGGGTGGGTAGGGAGAAGATGAAGTGGGTGCCGACGGCGGGGGCGAAGCCGACCGAGCGCAGCAGCCACTGCTCGAGGAGATCCGGATCGGTCAGCGCGTGCCAGACCGTGTCCGGCGGTTGTGGGAAGAAACTGCCGATCTCGACGGCAGCGGGGTTCAGCTCCGGATCGGACATCATCGGCGAATCACCTCAACGCACCCAGCCATGCCACCACCTTTCCATGGGTGGCGGCGGGCTTCAGGTATTCGACGCGGGTGAGTACCGGGTCACGCGCGCGGTGCGATGCCGAGCTCGTCCAGCAGGCCCCGCACCCGCCGTTCGATCTCGTCTCGGATGCCGCGCACGGCATCGACACCCTGCCCGGCCGGATCGTCCAGCTTCCAGTCCAGGTACCGCTTACCCGGGAAGTAGGGGCAGGTGTCGCCGCAGCCCATGGTGATCACCACGTCGGAATCCTGGACGGCGTCGGCGGTGAGGATCTTGGGGGTCGCCGCGGAGATGTCGATGCCGAGCTCGCGCATGGCGGCCACGGCGGCCGGATTGACCTGGTCGGCGGGTGCGGATCCGGCGGAGCGGACCTCCACCCGGTCCCCGGCGAGGTGGGTCAGGAAGGCGGCGGCCATCTGCGAGCGCCCGGCGTTGTGGACGCAGACGAAAAGCACACTGGGAGTAGTGGTCATTGGTGGATGGCGTCCTTCAGCGTAGCGGGCGGTCGTCGTCGGCATGCGGGACGACGACATTGTCGGCGGTGTCCGGCGTGTCCGGGTACAGGGTCACGATGAGCGCCAAACCCAGTGCGCCACCGATGATCTGGGCGGTGATGAAGGCAGGCACCGACGCGGGGGCGATACCGGCGAAGGTGTCGGAGAAGATTCGGCCGACCGTCACGGCCGGATTGGCGAACGAGGTGGAACTGGTGAACCAGTACGCCGCGCCGATATAGGTGCCGACCGCGGCGGCCGACAGCGCGGCGCGCCCGGAGCGGGCCAGCGCGAAGATCACCGCGATCAGCCCGGCGGTCGCGACCACCTCACCGACCAGATGTCCGGTGGTGACACGATCGCGACCGGAGATCTGCAGCGCGGACAGGTCGAACATGATGTTCGCCAGCACCGCGCCGAGTATGCCGCCGATGAGCTGCGCGCCGATGTAGGCGGGCAGCTCGGTGGTGCTCAGGCCGGTGCCCCGGCGTCGGCCCGCCAGCCAGTCGGCCGCCGACACCACGGGGTTGAAATGCGCGCCGGACACCGGGCCGAAGATGAGGATCAGCACCGCGAGGCCGAAGACCGTGGCGGTGGAGTTCTCCAGCAGTTGCAGGCCCACATCGTCCGGCGACAACTGCTGAGCGGCGATGCCGGAGCCGACGACGACGCACACCAGCAGCGCCGTCCCGACGAACTCGGCCAGCAGCCGCCGCGCCAGCGTGCTCATCGCGCCGCCTCCGTGCCGCCTCCGAGTAGCTGCGAAAGCTGGTGCAGTGCCGCGGGTTCGACGCGGTAGTACACCCAGGAACCCCGCCGCTCACTGCTGAGCAGCCCGGCCGCGCGCAACACCTTCAGGTGATGGGAGATGGTGGGCTGACTGACATCGAAGCCCTCCGACAGATCGCAGACGCAGGCTTCCTGGCCGGTGTGGCTGGCCACCACGCTCAACAGCCGCAACCGCACCGGATCCGACAGCGCCTTGAACACCGCGGCCAGTTCGGCGGCCGCCGCGGTGGTCAGCGGTTGGCGAGCCAGCGAGGTGACCTCGCACCCGGGCGGGCTCGCCTCGAGCAGCGGCAACTCTCGATTAGACACACATCGATATTGATGGTTGTCGAATCAGCGGGCAAGCAAACATCCGGTGAACATGCGGTGGGTCGGGGAGTGGCGAGCGTGGTCAGAAGTCGGCGACCTCGACCAGTTGTTTGCCGAGATTGTGGCCTTCGAACAGGGACCGCAGCGCCGAGGGTGCGGATTCGAGGCCGGGGGTGATGGTTTCGGCGAGGGCGAGTTCGCCCCGGTTGTGCCAGTTCAGGAGGGCGGTGAACGCTTCGGGGAAGCGGTCGACGTAGTCGAGGAAGATGAAACCCTCCATGCGGGAGCGGGTGAGAGCCAGGCGCAGATAGTTGCGGGGGCCGGTGGCCGGGTCGGCGCCCCGGTAGCCGGTGGCCACGGCACCGGCCAGAACGACGCGGGCGTGATGGGCGAGGTGGGCGAGGCCGTGTTCGAGAACCGGCCCGCCGACACCGTCGAAGAAGACGTCGATACCGTGCGGCGCGAGGGAGCGCAGGCGGGCGTCGATATCGTCGCGGCGATGGTCGATCGCGGCATCGAAACCGGCCTGTTCCAGCAGCCACGCGCATTTGCGGGGGCCGCCCGCGATGCCGATCACCGTGCAGCCCAGGGTTTTCGCGATCTGGCCCGCCACCGAACCCGTCGCACCGGCGGCGGCCGAGACGAGCACCGTCTGACCCGGCTCCGGGCGGCCGATATCCAGCATGCCGAAGTACGCGGTCAGGCCGGGCGGGCCGAACAGGCTGAGCATGAGCCGGGGCGGGACGCCGTCCGGCACCACATTCAATCCGAACAGGCCGGTCCCGGACGCGACGGCGTACTCCTGCCAGCCCACCATGCCGGCGACCCAGCTCCCCACCGGATAGTCCGGATGCGCCGAGGCCACGACCTGCCCGACACCGCTGCCGCGCATCACCGTGTCCAGCGGTACGGCATCGATGTAGTTGTCGGCGTCATTGAGCCATCCACGCTGCGTGGCGTCGATGCCCAGCCACTTCACCCGAACCAGTGCCTCACCGGTTGCGAGGCTCGGTATCGGCGCGCCGCGCAGTTCGAAGTCCTCGTCCCTGACTGTCGCGCCGGGGCGGTGGCGCAGCACCCACTGCCGATTGACCGCTTTCGTCACCCGGCCGATGCTAGAGGGCTCGAATTGATCGATCGAGCGTATTTCGGGGCGGGCCATTGTCTTCCACAAAGCGGATAGTGTAGCTTTCCATTATAGAAAGTTCAGCTATCCATATTGGAGGCTTGCCATGCTCAAGTGGCTGTTGACCATTGCTTCGATCTATCTGGCCGTCATCGGGTCGGCGCTGGTGCTCGTGCCGGTGCAGTTCGGGGTGGAGGCCGTGCCCGCGGACGCGTCGCCGGAACTGGTGGCGCTGCTGCGGCTGCTGGGTGGGCCGTTCCTCGGGATCGCGGTCTTGAACTGGCTCTCGCGCGGCGCGCCGGCGTCGCCGCTGCGCAATGCCGTGGTGTTGGCCAATGCGGTCGGGTTCGGGGTGGTGGCGGCCAATGATGTGTGGGGGGTTTTCAGTGGGGAGGCGCGCGAGCTCGCCAAGGTGTTCCTCGTCGTGCACCTGGGCTTCGCGATCGCCTTCGCGGTGGCCTGGGTGCGGGGGCGGCGGGCGGTCCCGGTCGGGGCGTGAACGGAATACCGAACGAGAGGAGTGGCGGCGGGATGCGGATGGCGGAGTTGAGCCGGGAGTCCGGGGTGGCGATCGCGACCATCAAGTACTACCAGCGGGAGGGGCTGCTTCCGCCCGGTGAACTCACCAGCCCCAATCAGGCCCGCTACGGCGCGGCGCATGTCCGTCGGCTCAAACTCGTTCGGGCACTGCTGGAGATCGGCGGGCTGACCGTCGCGGCGGCGCGCGAGGTGCTCTCCGCCATCGAGGAGCCCAGGGTGTCGACCCACGACATTCTCGGTGTGGCCCAGCACGGCCTGCCCGCACCGCGCGCCGAGGTCGCCGCGGCGGACCGGGAGTGGGCGGCGGGCCGGATCGAGCGGATCTGCGCCGAACGCGGGTGGACGCCGCCGCCCGGCTCCGCACTGGTCGAAGCACTGATCGGGGTGTTGTGCACCTTCCGCGAGGTCGGGCACGAGTGGGTGCTCGACGAACTGTCCGACTACGCCGCGGCCGCCGAGCGGGTCGCCGCCGCCGATATCGACGGCGTCGCCCGGCTGGGAGTCACCGAGGCCATTGTCGAAGGCGCGATCGTCGGAACAGTGCTCGGCGATGCCCTGCTGGCCACGCTGCGCCGGGTCGCGCACGCGGAGATCTCGCGGAAACGCTTCGGCGGCTGAATGATTCGCACGCCGGCGCTAGTCCTCCGGGATCGCCGCGCCGAGTGCGGTGACGGCCCGGAAGCCGGCGGCCAGGCATTCGGTCAGCAGGTCCGGGTCTGTCACTGCCGCCGCATCGGAATTGATTCCCACGCAACAGGTTTCGACATGCGAGACCAGTGTGACGTTCAGGGCGGTGCCGGTGGTGGGTCCGAAGGCGTAGATCCGCTGCACCTCGGCCCCGGCCACATACAGCGGCACCGGCGAACCCGGCACGTCCGAGGCGATGAAGTCAACATGCTTGAACATGTCGGTGAGCAGCCCGACCGGTAGCCGGTTGAAGGTGGCCGCGACGGCATTGGACAGCGGTACGGCCGGTTCGTGCCGCCACCCCTCGACCACGCCGTCCAGGGCATGCATGAGATCGTCGGGCGCGGGGATATCGGCGGGAACGACGAAGCGGGCCAGGGAGATCCGATTGCCGCCGATCGGATCACCCGGATGGCGCAGGCTGATCGGCATGGCCACCCGCAGCCGCGCCACCGTCGCCCCCCGACGCTCGTGATAGGTGCGCAGCCCGATCAGCACCGCGGCGAGGAAGGCGTCGTTCACCGTGCATCCGGTGCGGTGGGCGGCGCGGTGCAGCGTCGGCAGCGGCACGTCGAGGACGGTCAACCGCCGCACCAGGCTCCGCTCGGTCATGAGCGGAGACAGCGTGGTGGTGACCGGCCGGGCCAGCCGCAGCAGCGAACGCGCCAGCGTGACCCCGTCGCGGACCGCCCCGACCGGATTCGTCACCGTCCGCCGCGCGGCCGAGACCGCCGTCGCCACCCCGTCGCGCACCAACTCGGTGCCGGTGGCCCAGTTCCACGTGATGATGTCGCCCAGCGCACCGTTCCCGTCCGCCTCCGCGCTTTCCGCGAGCTCCGGCCGAGGTGTGCCCTCCCGCTCGAAATCCAGTATCTCCCCGGCGATCTGGATGCCGCCGACGCCGTCGGTCAGGCTGTGGTGCACCTTCAGTACGAGCGCGCAGCGGCCGTCGGCCAGCCCGCTCAGCACGGTGAACTGCCACAGCGGGCGGGCCGGATCGAAGGCCGCCATCGCCTCGGTGCGCGCGAACTCGAGCACCGCCGCCAGATCCCCGGGTGCGGGTGCGGCCAGGCGGCGCACATGCCAGGACAGATCGAAGTCCGGATCGGGGAGCCAGCGCGGGGGCGTCAGCCGCAGCGGGGCCGCCACCAGTCGGTGCCGGAAGCGGGGTACCGCGTGGCTGGCGCGATCGAGCATGTGCCACAACCGATCCCGGTCCGGTTCGGAGTCGAGCAACAGCAGCGTGACGATCGTCGAGCGCAGTGCTGGATCCTGCTCCATGCTCCACGTGAAGAGGTCCGACTGTGTCATATGGGATTCATGCGCGTCCATTGCCCGTCACCGTCTCGTCGCCTGTCCTGGTCGTCCGCGTCGCCGCCGGAAACCGACCACCACCCATACTGTGACGCCGATCACCGCCCGACCGGGAGAGGCGAAGGTCCCCGCGCGGACGTCGGTCGTAACGGACCCGCGGATTCCCGTGTCGGAACCCGAACCCGGGCACGGCGGTCCGTACGCTCGGGCGTTGCCGACGACGAAAGGGGACGCCCGCCATGTTCGAGCGCACAGTGCAGAAGTCCATCGAGTTGCTCCTGCGCGGCGGCACCGGGGTGCAGGCGCCGCTGGCGGCCAGGTACGTGGACCGGCTGCGGAGCAAGCACCCGAGCCGGTCACCCGAGGACATCGCGCAGGGGCTGGAGACGCGCTACCTGGTGCTGGTCACCGCCAGCGGTACGGTCGCGGGCCTGAGCGCGGCGGTACCCGGCGTGGGCACCCTGATCGGCCTGGCGGTGAGCGGCGTCGAGTCGGTGTTCTTCCTGGAGGCGTCGGCGCTGTACGCGGCCTCGGTGGGCGCGGTGCACGGCATCGGTGCACTGCCGCCCAAACAGCGTCGCGCCATGGTGGTGAGCGTCGTGCTCGGCGAGACCGGCACCGCGGTGATGGGCAAGAACGCCAGCCAGTCGGCGCGGGATTGGGCCGCCGTGGTGGCCGACCGGCTGCCGGTGGTGCGGAATATCGACAACGCGCTGGTGAAACGCTTCGTCGTGCAGTTCGTCGTCAAGCGGGGTGTGCTGGTGTTCGGGCGGGCGCTGCCCGCCGGCATCGGCGCGGTGATCGGCGCGGTCGGCAACCGGGCGCTCGGCAAATCGGTGATCGCCAACGCGCACAGCACCTTCGGCCCGCCGCCCCGCACCTGGGACGACGCCGCGTCCGGGACCGTCGCCGCAGGGACGTCCGCGCTGGGCTGACCGGCGCTGGGTTGACCGGCGCCGGGTTGACCGGCGCTGGGCTGACCGTCGTTGCGCTGACCGCCGTTGGGCTGACCGCCGCCGGGCGGGTCCCGAAATTAGTGTGTCGCCTGCCGTCCTGTGCGCGGGTGTTCCGTTATCGTTCACCTCACTGATTCACGCTGCTACTGGCGCGCCAGGGCTGGTTCGTCCTATCCGGAGCGGGTAGCCGGTGCGGCACCGCCCGACGCGACCCCCGACCGCTTCGAAAGATCGAGGGAACGTGCCTGTACCGGTCATTCTCGACGGCCGCGTCGTGCGGCTGGAACCCCTTGCGCCGCAGCATGCTCCGGGGATCGCGGAGGCGGCGGCGGACAATCGCGACGACTTCGCCTTCACCCCCGTTCCGCACGGGGTGGACGAGGCCATCGACTACATCGCCCAGGCGGTCGCCGGGCACGCCGCGGGCACCTCGTTGGCCTTCGCCATCGTCGCGGCGGGCACCGGGCGGGTGCTCGGGTCCACTCGATTCACCAGATTCGACTACTGGCAGGGGCCGGTGGTGTGGCCGCTGGTGCACGGGCTGCCGCCGGGCGACCCGCTGCTGGCCATCCCGGACGCCGCCGAGATCGGCAACACCTGGCTCGCGCCGGACGCGCGGGGAGCCGGGATCAACCTGGAGTCCAAACTGCTGCTGCTCGCGCACGCCTTCGAGGTGTGGCGGGTACGCCGCATCGCCCTGCGCGCGGATATGCGGAATCTACGTTCCCGCATGGCGATCGAGCGGCTCGGCGCGACCAGCGACGGGGTGCGGCGGGCGCATTCGCGCGGGCTGGACGGCGAGGTGCGCAGTACGGCGTTCTACTCCATCCTGGACGAGGAGTGGCCGCTGGTACGGGCCACCATCGAGCGGCAGTTGGCGAGCCCGCCCGCGACCCGGCGCGGATTGATCGACGCCTGACGAACGCCCGCGGCAGGCCATGCGACTCGACTATAATTCGCTGGTGTGCTCCGGTCGCGCCGCCGGGCGGTCTGCCAACCGCCTCCGGGTCCGCGGCGAGATATCGAATACCAGCTGACTGCACCACCCCGGGCCCGCCGCCCCGGGCGCGGACCGCACCGCGGGTTCCGCACAATCGAGGGAGAAGCGCATGCCCGATCCCATGACCACCAAAGTCTGCCTGGCCGACGGAGTCTCCGGCGCACCCGTGCTGAGCCTGTTCCTCGTCCCCGAACCCCGGGTACCCGGCGGCAGCATGCTGCACCTGCTCGAACAGGACCCGCTCGCCGGACAGTCGGTGCGCCGTCCGGCCGCCGGACTGCTCGACCGGCTGGAGACCGAGGCTCCCGGCCGCCGCGGCGTCCGGGTGCGCTTCCTGGCCTTCGCGCCGGGTAGCCCCGACCCGGCGCGCACGCACGCCATCCTGCACGACCACTTCATCGCCGACGCTCCGCCCATCGGACTCGACGTCACCGATCCCGATGAGCTGACCCGACTGGAGCTGCTGCCCGAGCACCGGCTCGGCGCCCGCCGCATCGACGACTTCCACGCGCACGCGGTACGGCGGGCCATGCTCGCGGTGTACCGCCATTTCGAGGTGGACCGGCGGATTCCGCTGGTCTACCACGGCTACGCCGACCCGGTCGACGGCTGGTTCGAGAGCCCGGCCGCCCAAGCCTGACGCGGCGGCGGACCAGGCTCAGGTCGCCGGTACGAGGGTGTACAGCAGCCAGGGGCGCGGTGGGGCCTCGAAGCCGAAGGTGTGCGCGTACATGGCGCGTTCGAGGCCGGTCTCCGCATCCCGCACCAGCAGCAGTCGCTGCGCGGTGTCGGGGACCCGGATCTCCTCTGCCCACAGCCGATCCCAGTCCGGTGCGCGGCGGCACAGCGTCAGGATCTCCTCGATGCGGCCGGATTCGGCCTGCGGCACCGACTTCCGGAACCGCTGCACCAGCAGCTGCGCCTCGACTTCCCATTCGACCAGCACACAGCGGGCCATGGGATCGAGCAGCATCCAGGTGAGCAGGTTGGTGCCGGGCTCGAGGCCCGGGAACATCTCCGCGAAGGCGGTATTGGTGGCGACCACATCGCAGGTCGCCGGGGTGCGGTAGGCGGCGGGATATGGGAAGCCCTGTAGCACCGATAGTTCGGCGCCACGCGGCTCCTCGCCGATCGACCGCGTGGTGGGCACGCGCAACCCGGACTGAGACACCATGGCAGTGTGCGGCATCACTCTTCGTGTCCACTTCGTATTCGGTTAAGTCGGATCACACCGATGAGACGTCTCGCAGAATTTCTGTCATTCTGTGTGTCGCAAGCAAGTCAATTGTCCAAGACGGCAGTGGTTACGGGGGTTTCGGCACGGCATGGCGGTCACACGGATCGGAGTGCTGGGACCTCTGCAGATCACCATCGACGGCCAGCGGGTGCCACCCGGCGCGCCCATGCAGTGCGCGGTGCTGGGACGCCTGGTCGCGGCCGGGGGTCGGGTCGTCCCCACCGACCGGCTCATCGACGATCTGTGGAACGGCGACCCGCCCGCCAAGGCCACCGCCGCGCTCCAGGTCTACATCCACAATCTGCGACGTCTCTTCGAACCGGATCGGCCGCGCCGGGCCCGTGCCCGCGTCATCGTCTCCGAATCACACGGGTACGCACTGAATCTCGAACCCGCGCAGGTCGACGCCTGGGATTTCGAGCAGCTACTGCACGGGCACGAGGCCGCCCTGCGCGACCCCACCCTGCGACCCGACCCGCTCGAACAGATCCGGGTACTCGACGCCGCCCTGGCCTGCTGGCATGGCACCGCACTGGAAACCTTCCTCGGAATGCCCTGGGCGGCACAGGAAGCCGCGCGGCTGACCGCCCTGCGGCTCACCGCGCTGGAGCTGCGGGCACGGGCGGCGCTGGAGCTGAACCGGCCCGCCGAGGTGGTGCTGGCGCTGCGGCCGGTCTTCGAGGAGCATCCGGGCCGCGAGGAATGCGCGCGACTGCTCGCCCTGGCCCAGTACCGGCTCGGGCAGTCCCTGGACGCGCTCACCACGGTGCGCCGCTGCCGGGAATTCCTCAACGGCGAATTCGGGGTGGACCCCGGGCCCGCGCTGCGCGACACCGAAACCGCGATCCTCACCCACAAGGTCGGCGCCGATACCCCGACCGCGCCGATCACGGTGCGCGCCGCGCACCCGGATCCGCTGCCGGACAGTGGATATGCCGAGCAGCGGGCCGCCGTGCTGGCGGCGTCGGAAGCGGCGGCGCTGGGCAGCGTGCGCCTGGTCTGGCTCTCCGGCGAGGCGGGCGCGGGTAAGAGCACCCTCGCCACCGCGGTGGCCGCGCAGCTGGCCGAGCGGGACTGGGCCACAGTCTTCGGCCGCTGCCCCGAGGTGGAGGACGCGCCCCCAGCCTGGGCCTGGGCCGAGGTGCTGGTCGAACTCACCGCCGCCGACCCCGACGCCTGTGCCGCCGTCGACGCCTTCACCCTCGCCCGCCGCGTGGTCCGACACTGTCGCGCCGCCGCCGGGCCGGTGCTCATCGTGCTCGAAGACGTGCACGGCGCGGATACCGCCACCCTCCAGGTGCTGCGCCAGGTGGTGCACTGGCTGCGCGACCGCCCCGTGCTGATCATCGCCACCCTGCGTGGCACCGAAGCCGGTGCGGGAGTGCGCGATACCGCCGCCGCCCTGGCCCTGTTCACCGCCGACCGCATCGAACTCGACGGCCTCGACCTGGACGGCACCCGGTGGGCAGCGGTCGCCGCCGGACTCGTGGACGCCGACGACCAGCTGGTGGCGCTGCTGCGCCGACGCACCGGCGGCAACCCGCTGTTCGTGCGCGAGCTGGCCAAACTCGTCGCCACCCAGGGCACCACCGACGCGCTGCCCGACACCGTGCGAGATCTGCTGGGCCGCCGCGTCGCCCAGCTGCCCGCCGCGGTCGTCGACCTGCTCGAACTCATGTCGGTCTGGGGCGAGGACTGCGACGTTCCCACCCTCGCCACCGCCGCCGGGCTCACGCCCGACCAGATCATCGATCGGGTCGCGGCGGCCGAACAGGCTCGGCTGCTGCGCACCGAGCGCGGCGGCCGCATCCGCTTCGACCACGCGCTCATCCGCGAGACGGTGTACCACGGCATCCCCGTGCTGCGCCGCCTTCGCATGCACTGGGCGGTGTTCGAATCACTGTCCGCGCGGATCTGCGTTCCGGACTGCTCCGCCCTCACCGGACGCGACGCCGAAACCCTCGCGCACCACGCGGCGCTCGGCGCCACCGTCGAAACCGCCGAGCGCGCACTGCTTTTCGGTCGGACCGCGGCCCGCCTCTGCGTGGAACGGCGCATGCGGGCCGACGCGGTGCGCCGCTGGCAGTCGGTGCTGACACTGCACGAACTGGCCGGGCACGACGGGGCCGCCGCCACCGACGAGCAGCTGTCGGCGGTATTGGAGGCGCGCTGCGAACTCGTCACCGCCCTCGCCTACGACGGGCGGCACGAGCAGGCGCGGGACGTGCGCGAACAGGCCCTCGATCTCGCCGACCGGCTCGGTGGTGTCGAACCGCTGGTCCGGGCCGCCACCTGCTGGCCCACCCCGCTCATCTGGTCGGCGCGAGACTGGCACACCGCCGATCCGCGGGTGCTGGAACCACTGCGCATCGCCCGTGCCGACACCGGACTGCCGGTGCGTGAGCGCATCCTGGTGCTGGTCACCACCGTCTTCCACACCGCGCTGACCGATCTCGGTGATGCCCGGGCCGCCGCCGACGCGGCCGTCGCGCTGGCCGAACCGCTCGGCGATGCCGATCTGCTGTGCACGGCCGTCAACGCCCAGGCGTTCATCGCGTTCGTGCGGGGCGGATTCCTGCGCGCCGACAAACTGAAAAGTCTTGCGACCCGGCTGCTTCTCGTGGCGGCCGCGGCCGAACTCACCGAATTCCAGGCGCTGGCACGCTATCTGCTCTTCCGGGCGGCGCTGGCCGACGCCGACCTCGCCACCGCCGCCGAACATGCCGGGCGCGCCGCCGAATTCGCCACCGACGGGCAACTGCGCCATCTGCTCGACGCGCTCGTACCCTTCGAGTTCCTGCTCGAACTGGTGCGCGGTGATATCGAGTCCGCCGAACGCATGCTGGGCGACTGGCACCACGAGGGTGTGCTCGGACCCGCGCCGCTGGCCACCCAGGCACTGCCCGTCGACGATGTCACCCGCGACGCGGAGGCGCTGCACATCGGGCTGCTGCTGGCGCTGGCCTGGGTGCGCGGGGGCGACTTCTCCGCACTCGCGGGCGCGCTCGGGGAACGCGCCGCCGTCGCGCCGGAGCTGTTCTCCTACGGCTACGCGCTGGCCCTGCTGCACTGCGGGGACACCGCGCACGCTCGGCGGGTGCTGGCCGCCGCGCCCCCGGTGGGGCCGCCGTTCTGGGCCACCTTCAGCATCATCCGCTCCCGGATCGCGCTGTTCCTCGGCGATACCGACGCCGCCCGCGAGCTCTACACCGCGCTGCTGCCGCTGGCCGGGACCATCGGCGGCCTGGAGACCGGCGCGTCGTTCCTGGGGCCGATGGACGCCGTACTCGCCGAACTGGCCGCCGCGCTCGGGGATACCGAGCGGGCCGCCGCGCATCGCGACGACGCCGAGCGCCTCATGGCCCGACTGCGCGAGGAGGTGGCCGCCCTCCGGGCCGATGTGGCACACCGGACGCCGCCGCGACCGGGTGTACGCGGGATGCCGTCGCGGCATTAGCCGCACGGGGCGCTGGTGCGATTGGCACGCGGGGCGCTGGTGCGATTGGCACGCGGGGCGCTGGTGCGATTGGTGCGTGGGCGCTGGTGCGGTTGCCGCGCGGGGCGCTGGTGCGATTGGCGCGCGGGACGGGTGTGCGGTAGCCGCGCGGGACGCTGGTGCTGGTTGCCGCGCGGGACGGGTGTGTGATAGCCGCGCAGGACGCTGGTGCTGGTTGCCGCGCGGGACGGGTGTGTGATAGCCGCGCAGGGCGCTGGTGCGGTAGCACGCGGGAACCGGGGCGGCGCTGCGAGACGGCGCAGGACGCCGCTGCGGGTGGTGCGGAACCGAATGCGCCTGACGATCGTCGAACTAAGGTGGTCGTTGAAAACGCCGGGAGGGGAGCGAGATGAGCGTGGGTGCGAGATCGGTCGCGGAGTCCGCGGGCCGTGGTCGCAGGGGTGCGCGCTGGGTGGCGGCGGTGGCGGCCCTCGCGGCGGTGACCGTGCTGGCGGTGGTCGGGGTCGGCTGGTGGCAGCGGGGGCATCTGCCCGCGGTGGCGGGGGAGCGGCTGCGCGACTTCCCGGCGGTCGAGCAGGCGGGGCTGGACGATACCCAGAAACGCATTGTGGAGGTGCTGCGCGGCGAATTCGCGCGCCAGCCCGCCGGCACCGAATACTCCGAGGGTGTCGAGGAGCCGTGGTGCGCCGATTTCGTCAGCTGGGTGCTGCGCGAGGCCGGACGGCCGCTGACCAATCCGAACTCCGGATCGTGGCGGATTCCCGGGGTGTACACGCTCACCGAGTACTACCAGCAGCAGGGGCGCTTCGAATCGCCCGGATATCGACCGGGGGTCGGTGATGTGGTGCTCTACAGCGAGACCAGTCCGTTCAGTCAGCACACCAACTTCGTGATTGCCGCCGACGGCGATATGATCACCACCGTGGGGGGTAATGAGTTCGGGCGCATAACCATCCACCGCTATCGGCCCGCGGAGCTTTCCGGCCTGGTCGGATACGGCCGACTGTGAACAACGGCATCCCGCATGATGGAAAACATGCGGGCGTGCCCTAGGTAACGGGGGAATTACGCCCTACCATGGAGCCCGGCGGTGCCCGGCAGCATCGCCGAACGATCCCTGTCCTGCTGCCCCCTCATCGGCAGGACAGGGATTCCGCCCGACGAAAGAAGCTGGATGCCGTTATCCGACCAACCGACCTGGATCGATTACGCCGAATTCGGTGAACGATTCGTCGAGGCGGCGGTCACGGAATCCCGAATCGAGGCGGCGGTCTCCGGTATGGCCGGTCGGGGGATGACCATCGGACCGTTCTCGGTCGGACCCGCCGGACTCGCGCGATTCGTCGCCAAAGGCAGTGTGGGCAAACCACATATCGTCCGCCACGGGCCGCATGTGCACTTCGAGGTCATGGTGCCGGTGAAATTGCGGGTGGACATCACGCTGGGCGGCCAGCGACTGCGACTCGAGGCGGTCGTCGAAATCGACCTGGACCTGCACGCCCGCACCGCGCGACCACTGCTCATCGTGATCGACATTCCGCCCGTCACCGGGCGCGACGTCAGCTTCGTCATGCGGGCGCAGGCCATCGGCACCGCCTTCGAACTGCTGCTCGACCCGATTTCCCGGATGGTGCAGCGCGAGGTCGCCAATCGGCTCAATGCCATGCTCGACGATCCGGAATCGCGACGCGGCCGGGTATTCGATGTCGAGGCCATCATCGACGGCCGGCAATCGGAGTATCGCGGACAGGCGGAATTCGACTGGATCGGCTACGACGAATTCGGGCGACAGTTCTTCCAGCGCGTGGTGACCGCTCAGCGGGTGCGCGAGGTGGTGGAATCGCTGGCGGGCAAACCGATCGAGGTCGGGCCGCTGCGCACCGGGCCGCGCAATGCCGCCGAGGTGTCGGTGCGGGGAAGCGTACGTATGCCGCGACTGGTGCCGCACGGGGACGCCACGAATGACGCGGTGCCCGGCCGCGCGACGACCGCCGCCAGCACGGCCGGTGCTGCCGGTGCGGACGCGGGCGTCGCCAGCGTGCATGCGGGTACTGCCGGTGCGGACGCGGGCGTCGCCAGCGTGCATGCGGGTACTGCCGGTGTGGACGCGAGTGCTGCCAGCACAGATGCCGGTGCGGCCAGCACGGATGCCAATACTGCCGGTGGTGCGGACGCGGGTGCTGCCAGTGTGGACGCGGGGGCTTCCGACGCGGGTGCTGCCAGGGTGAACCCGGGTGCTGTCAGCGCCGACGCGGGTGCTGCCGGGGTAGACCCGGGCGGTGCGAGTGCGTCGAGTACGGGCGCGGCCGCGGACAGCGACGCCGGGCGTACCGGTCTCCATGACGGCAGCCCTTCCGACACCGATGGGCTGGTGGCCTTCGACCTGACGATCCCGGTGACCCTGGACATCACCGTCGACGTGCTCAAGGCTAACCGCTACCGCGCCGAGGTGGAGGTCCCCCTCGAACTGGTGGCGCGGGCGGCCGACCCGCTGCTGATCGTGATCGACACCGAGGCTCCGGCGGCGCGGGATATCGCGCTCGAGGTGGTCGCGGAGGGCTGGCGGGCGCGGATGCTGGGTCGCCTCGCCAAGATCGACGAACAGGTGGCGGCCCAGGTGGCGGCGGTGGTGCGCGGTGAGGTTGCCGACGCCTCGCGCCGCACCATCGACGTGGCCGCGCGGCTGAACAGCATCGGCGTCTGAGAAGTCCGATCTGTCGGCTGTGTCCCCTCGGTCTGCCCTGGGGCCAATGGTGCACATGTGCCCGGTGAGCCTGGCGATTCCCATGTGAATGTGGTGAAATGAGTGCACGTTCGGGGTCCCCGGCGCACTGATGGCATGTCCCGCCATCGGGGAAGGTGCGCCGGGCATGCCGCAGACTTTGCTCGATCAGGTTCGTCCCACGGTGCGAAGGAGTTCTGCGATGCGTTATTCCGATGTCAACCGCCGCGACTTCCTCGCCCGCGCCGCCGCGCTCGCCGGCGGTGCGGCCGCCCTGGGCGTGGCCGGAGCCGCCGTGGCGCCCACCGCCACCGCCCGCACCTCCCTGGGCACGCTGCTCGACTACGCGGGCGGGGTGCCCGACGCCCGGGCCATCGCCGAGGCCGGACATATCGGCGTCATCCGATACGTCTCGGATCGGCGTCCTGGCGCGGAGTGGATGGCGGGCAAACCGCTGCTGGCCGCGGAGGTCGCGGCACTACAGGCGATGGGCCTGAGCATCGTGTCGTGCTATCAGTTCGGGAAGGGGCCGACGGCGGACTGGCGCGGCGGATTCGAGGCGGGCAAGCAGCACGCCCAGCGCGGCCTGGAGCTGCACAATGCGGCGGGCGGACCCGATACCGCGCCGATCTACGCCTCCATCGACGACAATCCGAGCGAGGGCGAGTTCCACGACCTCATCGCGCCGTACCTGGAAGGCTGGGAAGCGGTGCTCGGGCGGGAGCGCACCGGCGTGTACGCCAATACGCCGACCATCGACTGGACGCGCGGCGCGGGGCTGGGTTCCTGGTTCTGGCAGCACAATTGGGGCACCCCGAAGGGATTCGTGCACCCCGCGGCACATCTGCACCAGTTCGAGATCGACAAGCGCACCGTGGGCGGCGTCGGCGTCGACCTGAACGCCGTGCTGACGCCGGACTACGGGCAGTGGTGAACCCTCGGCGTTGAATCTCTAGGTCTGGGTGTGGCAGGTCGGGTCCTGCCGCAGATCGGGTTCGTCGGCGACCACCCGCAGTGCCGGGCGGCCCTCCGCCTCCACGGCCGGGGCCGCCGGAGCCTCGTGGGCGCTCCACGCCGCGCGGTCGCTGCGCCACGAGAACATCGACCAGCTGGACAGGGCCGAGAAGGCCGACCCCAGACTGCCGAACGAGCCCGCCGAGATGATCGAACCGAACGATCCCGCCGATCCGATGGACAGCACCGATCCCACGCTGCCGATCGACAGAATCGAGTAGGACGATCCGATCGACAGGATC
The DNA here is from genome assembly GCF_007362295.1 of Nocardia otitidiscaviarum. Taxonomy (NCBI): domain Bacteria; kingdom Bacillati; phylum Actinomycetota; class Actinomycetes; order Mycobacteriales; family Nocardiaceae; genus Nocardia; species Nocardia otitidiscaviarum. Next base: position 646,061 of record NZ_CP041695.1, read on the forward strand.
GAGCCCTCCGACCGGATCGACAGAATCGACCGCCGTGAATGCAGTCCCCGCACAGTCTCTTTCACCGCCGCCATGTCCCCGGTCTACCACAGTCCACCCCCGCCTGAAACATCCCGATGGGCGGGCCGACCGGTCGGTAGAAACGACAAGGCCCGGGTGACCTCAGGGGTCACCCGGGCATCGGGTCGTCGCGATAGCTTCTACGCGACCGAGAAGAATCCGATGGTCGGCAGGAACGAGCAGGTGATCGGCGCGGATTCCGGATCGGCCTGGGTGGTCAGCGAACCGGAGACCACGGCGACCACGCGGCCGCTACCGGTGTCGGCGATGGCCGACAGGGTGGCCGGGCCGTCGGGGTTGATCTTGGCCTCGTCGGTCAGGTTCAGCACGCCGGACTGCCGCGTATCCAGATTGATCCACTGCACGGTCATCGGCGGATTCTGCGCCTCGGTCGGGCTCTTGGTGCCCAGGGCGGTGAACACGAAACCGGTCTGACCGGCCTGCGGGCCGGGCGGGGGCAGCTGCGCGGGGCCGGGGACGGCCAGGGCGGTGCCGACCGAGTCGGAGGACGGGCCGATGCAGCCCTTGCCGATGGTGGGCCACAGGAACTGCGCGATGACCGGGCCGTCCTGCGGGATGTCCGGACCGCCGCCGCCACTGCCGTCCAGGAACTTGATGATCCGCTCGAGGGTCGACTTGATCTGCGGGGGCAGGTTCAGCGTGTTCAGGATCTGCTTCGCCTGATCCAGGATGGCCTGCTGCGGTCCGGCGGCGATATCGGCCGGTCCGGCGGCAGCCCCGATGATGGCGGGCACCAGCGACGCGAGCGCCTCCACCGGCACGCCCTCGGGAATCACCGGAATCGTCGAAACGGCTTGGGGCGCGGGGGCGGGCTGGGCGGTCGCTGTGGGCACGGCAATGGTGGCGCAGGCCGCCACGGCCAGCGCGGTGATTGCGAACCGCGATCCTCGGGTGCGAAGCACTGGTGTTGCCGTCCTTACCTTCGGGTACATCTGCGGCGATGGGACATCGCTGCGCGACACTCTAAGTACCGGGCCGCCCTGTTGTACAGCCACGGTGTGATCTTGCTGTCTTCGATCGAATCACGCTATCGGACGGACGATCAAAAAGCCTGTTACGCGTGGTGCCAGTGATACGAATGTTACATCTGAATCCGGTGTGGCGTGCGGTTTTCGAATCGGCGTCGCGAGTCGGCGAAAATAGGGCCCGACGCGCACCGCTACTCTGGTGCATCCACAACTCGACCCGAAAGTCCGCGCTGTGACTCGACACTTCCGACTCGCCGTCGCGGCGCTGGTGTTCTCGGTGCTCGCGCGGATGCTGTGGATGCTGTTATCGCCGAACGGCATGAATCTCGTCGATTTGCACGTCTACGTCGACGGGTCGGCGGCGCTGCTCACCGATCATCTCTACGACTTCACGTATTCGAAGGAGACGCCGGACTTTCCGCTGCCCTTCACCTATCCGCCGTTCGCCGCGGTGGTGTTCTTCCCGCTGCACTATCTCCCGTTCACGGCGGTTGCCATCGGATGGCTGCTGGCCACGGTGGCCGCGCTGTACGGCGTGGTGCGGATCGGACTCGAACTCATCCTGGGCGAGCGGGCACTGCGCGAACCGCGCTGGCGCACCGCGGCGGTGGCGTGGACCGCGGTGGGCGTGTGGATGGAGCCGGTGCGCACCACCATCGACTACGGCCAGGTGAACGTCTTCCTGGTGCTGGGCGCCATGCTCGCGGTGCGCAGTGCGCGCTGGTGGATCTCGGGCACCCTGGTCGGCGTGATCGCGGGCATCAAGCTCACTCCGGCCATCACCGGGCTGTACTTCGTGGCGCGGCGGCGCTGGGGGACGGCGGCGTGGTCGGCGGTCGTGTTCGCGGGCACGGTCGGGGTCAGCCTGCTGATCAATCAGGCGGAGGCGCGGCGGTATTTCGGCAAGCTGCTGGGCAACGCCGACCGTATTGGACCGGTCGGTTCGGTGTGGAATCAATCACTGCGCGGCACCATAAGCCGCATCCTCGGCCACGACGTGCAAACCGGCCCGTGGTGGATTGCCGCCGTGCTGGTGGTGGCGGTGCTGGGCGTATTCGCCTGGCGCGCCCTGGGTCCGGACGACCGGATGGGCACCCTCGTCATCGTCCAGCTGTTCGGTCTGATGATCTCGCCCATCTCCTGGTCGCACCACTTCGTCTGGCTGCTGCCGACCGTGCTGTGGCTGCTCTACGGTCCACTGCGCGCGGCGGCGGGCGCCCGGCTGCTGGCCGGGTACTGGCTGGTCACCACGATCGTCGGAGTGCCCTGGCTGCTGTCGTTCGCGCAGCCGGACATCTGGACCATTCCGCGGCCCGCGGGCTACGCGTGGCTGGGCGCGGTCGACGTGGTGGGCGTGCTGGTGCTGTTCGGCTGGATCATCTGGGCGGGCCGAATCAACTCTGCAGCGTCAGCCGATCGATCTCGTGAGCCAGCGCCACATCCAGCTGGGTGAGCCCACCCGCCGAATGGGTGGACAGCGTGAAAGTGACCCGCCGCCAGCGGATATCGATATCGGGATGGTGATTGGCCGCCTCGGCGGCCTGGGCGACGCGCCGGACCAGCTCGATGCCCGCCAGGAAGGACGGCGCTTCCACGGTGCGGGCGATGGACGCGCCGGTGTGGGTCCAGCCGGGAAGGTCGGTGAGGGCCTTGGCGATGTCGTCGTCGGACAGCAGCTCGGTACTCATAGTCCCGGTCTACGCCTTCGATCCGGAGGATGGGCGGACTCGGGGAAAAAGATGCGGAGTCGCAGGGTGGGCGCTCAGGCCGCGCGGGCGTGCTTGAGGGCTTTCTTCAGGTCCTTGCCGCAGACGCCGGCGGCCTCACACTTCTTCATGCGCATGATCACCACGGGGCATTTCAGGCAGCGCGTCTTCTTGCGACAGCACTTGTTCTTCGGCTTCAAGCTCGAGACGTGCTTGGCCTTCACCTTCTTTCCCACGTTGGTTAGCTTAACCTAAGTCGTACGCGTGAAACGTGTGAGTTCCGACTGCCGGTACGCTGTTATCCGGCCGTAGCCACCATCGCCGAACGGTCGATGGCGCTCGTGTCGTCGACACGGCCGCATTACCCACTTGCACCAGGAGGATCAACCGTGTCGTCTGTCGAGTTCCGCAACGTCGCCATCGTGGCGCACGTCGACCACGGCAAGACAACACTTGTCGATGCCATGCTGCGCCAGTCCGGCGTCTTCGGCGAGCGCGCCGAGGTGGTGGACCGCGTCATGGACTCCGGTGACCTGGAGCGTGAGAAGGGCATCACCATTCTCGCCAAGAACACCGCCGTGCACCGGCACAACGCGGACGGCTCGGTCACCGTCATCAATGTCATCGACACCCCCGGGCACGCCGACTTCGGCGGTGAGGTCGAGCGCGGCCTGTCCATGGTCGACGGTGTCGTGCTGCTCGTCGACGCCTCCGAGGGACCGCTGCCGCAGACCCGGTTCGTGCTGCGCAAAGCCCTGGCCGCCTCGCTGCCGGTGATCCTGGTGGTCAACAAGACCGACCGGCCCGACGCCCGCATCGAAGAGGTCGTCGAGGAATCCCACGACCTGCTGCTGGACCTGGCCTCCGACCTCGACGACGAAGCCTCCGAGGCCGCCGAACTGGCCCTGGACCTGCCGGTGCTCTACGCCTCCGGCCGCGCGGGCGTCGCCTCCACCAAGCGCCCCGAGAACGGCACCGTCCCGGACGCGGAGAACCTCGACGAGCTGTTCGAGGTGCTCATGAAGTACGTGCCCGCGCCCAAGGGCGACGCCACCAAGCCGCTGCAGGCGCACGTCACCAACCTCGACGCCTCGCCGTTCCTGGGCCGCATCGGTCTGGTGCGCATCCACAACGGCACCCTGAAGAAGGGCCAGACCGTCGCCTGGATGAGCGCCGAGGGCACCAAGTCGGTGCGCATCACCGAACTGCTCAAGACGATCGGCGTCGAGCGTCAGCCCGGCGAGGAGGCCGTGGCCGGCGATATCGTCGCCATCGCGGGCATCCCGGACATCATGATCGGCGACACCCTCGCCGACGCGGAGAATCCGGTCGCGCTGCCGCGCATCACCGTCGACGAGCCCGCCATCTCGGTGACCATCGGCACCAACACCTCGCCGCTGGTCGGCCGGGTACAGGGGCACAAGCTCACCGCCCGCATGGTCAAGGCGCGCCTGGACCAGGAACTGGTCGGCAATGTGTCGCTGCGTGTGCTCGACATCGGCCGCCCGGACGCCTGGGAGGTGCAGGGCCGCGGCGAGCTGGCGCTGGCCATCCTGGTCGAGCAGATGCGGCGCGAAGGCTTCGAACTGACCGTGGGCAAGCCGCAGGTGGTCACCAAGACCGTCGACGGCAAGGTGCACGAGCCCTTCGAGGAGCTGACCGTCGACGCCCCCGAGGAGTTCCTCGGCGCGATCACCCAGCTGCTGGCCGCCCGCAAGGGCAAGATGGTGCAGATGAGCAACCACGCCGCCGGATGGGTGCGCATGGAGTTCATCGTCCCCTCGCGTGGCCTGATCGGTTTCCGCACCGACTTCCTCACCGAAACCCGCGGCACCGGCATCGCCAATGCCGTCTTCGACGGTTACGCGCCGTGGGCCGGTGAGATCCGCGCCCGCCACACCGGTTCGCTGGTCTCCGACCGCGCCGGCACCGTCACCCCCTACGCCATGATCCAGCTCGCCGACCGCGGTCAGTTCTTCGTGGAACCGGGCGCGGACACCTACGAGGGCCACGTCGTCGGCATCAACCCGCGCGCCGAGGACCTCGACATCAACGTCACCCGCGAGAAGAAGCTGACCAATATGCGCTCGGCCACCGGCGACGTGCTGGAAACCCTGGCCAAGCCGCTCCAGCTCGACCTCGAGGGCGCCATGGAATTCTGCGCCGCCGACGAATGCGTCGAGGTCACCCCGGAGATCGTCCGAGTCCGCAAGGTCATCCTCGGCGCCACCGAACGCGGCCGCGAAGCCTCGCGCCGCAAAGCCCGCGACCGCGCTGTCCAGTAGTCAGGCGGTAAGGTGCCGATCGTGAGATCGGGGGCCTACGGGCGTGCGTCGTTGCGCGCGGTGTTGCTGATGGTGGCGGCCTGTCTCGGGGTCGCCACCGGGTGCACCGCGAATCCGCCGCCGCCCATCGAGAGCACCGACAGTCCCAAGACGACTCCGGCCAAGCCGAGCAATACGTCGGTGGTGGTGGCCATCGACGACATCGGGCTCGGGTTCAATCCGCATCTGCGGGCGCATCAGTCGCCGGCCGCCTCGGCGGTGGCGTCCATGGTGCTGCCCAGTCCGCTGCGGCCGGTGCCGAGTCCGACGCTGCCGGGGGCGACCGACTGGGTGCTGGACGAGGCGCTGATGGTGGCGGCGGATGTGACGGCGCAGGAGCCTTTCACCATCACCTATCAGATCCGCAACGAGGCGTCCTGGTCCGACGGCGCGCCCATCGCCGCCGAGGACTTCCGGTACCTGTGGCAGCAGATGATCACCCAGCCGGGTGTGGTGGACTCCGCGGGCTATCGGCTCATCTCCGAGGTGAGCTCGTCGGCGGGCGGCAAGACGGTGACCGTCACCATGCGGGAGCCGTATCCGGCCTGGCGGCAGCTGTTCTCGAACCTGCTGCCCTCGCATCTGGTGAAGGATTCCGGATTCGAGACCGGGCTCACCGACACCATCCGCATCTCGGGCGGGCACTTCCGCATCAAGCAGACCGATCGCGGCCGCGAGGAGATCCTGCTGGAGCGCAACGACCGGTACTGGGGCACGCCCGCGGTGCCGGACCAGATCCTGTTGCGGCGCGGCGGAACTCCGGCGCAGGTCGCCGAATCGCTGCGCACCGCGGACGCGCAGATGGCGCTGGTGCGTGGCGGGGTGTCGCTGCAGGCGCAGTTGGCCGCCATCCCCTCGGTGCGCACCGCCACCAATCTGCAATCGCGGGAGATGGAACTGGTGCTCAACGGCCGCACCGGCGACCTGGCCGATCCGCGGGTGCGCAAGGCGGTGCTGGGCCTGCTCGATCCGGTGCTGCTCGCCACCGTCGGCGCGCAGACCGGAAGCTGGGTGGAACCGGTACGGGCGCAGGTGCTTTCACCGTCGGATCCCGGCTACGCGCCCACCGCGCCGCCGCGCATCAGTCCGGAGGAGGCGTTCGCGCTGCTGGGTGAGGCCGGGTTCGGGCGCGCGCCGGAACCGCCGCCCAACGCCTCGCCGACATCGCCCGCGCCGCAGCCGCGCCCGGTGGCCAAGGACGGCAAGACGTTGAGCGTGCGGATCGGCGCGGTGGAGGGCGACGAGGCCACGCTCGCCGTCGCCAATACCGCCGCCGACCAATTGCGCAGCGCCGGAATCGATGCCACGGTGCGCAGCGTCGCGGCGGACCAGCTGTACGGGCCGGAACTGGTCGACGGCGGCATCGACGCCATCGTCGGCTGGGAGCGCGCCGGGGACGATCCGGCCACCGTGCTGGCCTCCCGCTACGGCTGCCCGCCCCCGGAAGCCCCCGAGACCGACGGCGCGGACGCCCGCGCCGAGGCGGCCCGCAACGCACCGGCCAATCTGTCCGGGGTCTGCGATCCCACCCTGCAACCCGCCATCGACGCGGCGCTGCGCGGCATGGACACCCCGCAGGTGATCGCCGACGCCGAACCCAAGCTGTGGGAGCTGGCCACGGTGCTGCCGATCGTGCAGGACACGCAGGTGGCGGCGTCCGGCCCGCGGGTGGACGGCGCGTCGCTGAGCGGCGCCATCCAGACCGGCATCTTCGGGGACGCGGCGAACTGGCGGCGGCTGCCGTGAGCGGGCACGCCACGGGCGGGCTGCTGCTGGTGCACGCCCATCCCGACGACGAATCCATCACCACCGGCGGAACCATCGCGCACTACCGCCGACTCGGTGTGCCGGTGACCGTGGTGACCTGCACGCTCGGCGAAGAGGGTGAGGTCATCGGGGAGCGGTGGGCGCGGCTGGTCGCCGATGAGGCGGATCAGCTGGGTGGCTACCGGATCTCCGAATTGGCCAGGGCGCTGGCGGAATTGGACGCCGGGCCGCCGTATTTCCTCGGCGGGGCGGGCCGCTGGCGGGATTCCGGCATGGCGGGGACACCCGCGGCCCGGCATCCGCGGGCCTTCGTGAACTCCGGTGCCGAGGCGGTCGAGGCGTTGGTGGCGGTGCTGCTGGAGCTGCGGCCGCGGGTGGTGGTCGGCTACGACCCGCGCGGCGGGTATGGGCATCCGGATCACATTCGGGCGCACGAGATCACCATGGCGGCGGTGGACGCCGCGGCCGGACGCGGCTGGGACGTGCCCAAAACCTATTGGACCGTCACCGATGCCGAGGTGTTGCGCATGCACACCGAGGCGCTCAAGCGGCGCACGGTGGATCAGCTGCCCGGCGCGCTGCCGAGCGGTTGGCGGCTGCCGCACGATGGCGAACTGGCCTGTGTGCCCGGCGAATCCGTCACCACCACGGTGGATGTGGCGCATGTGCTGGCCGCCAAGCGAGCCGCGCTGCGGGCGCACGCCACCCAGGTGACCGTGGCGCCCTCGGGCCGGGAGTTCGCGCTCTCCAACGACATCGCGCAGCCGGTGCTGCCGGAGGAGCACTACATTCTGGTGCGCGGCCGGCGCGGTGACTCCGGTCCGGACGGTCGTGAGCACGACCTGTTCGCGGGTTTGCCCGACATGCTCGATCCGCGTCCGAGCCGAATGGGAGACTGATCGCCATGTACAACTGGAGTATCCAGAACATGATCGCCGCCTTCGTGGAGAGTCAGAAGCCCCACTTCGAGGCGCAGCACGACCTGTATCTCCACGCGCTGCACACCTTCGTCGACATGCAGAGCCACCTGTTGGAACTGCTCGGCTTCCCGCCGGTGCCGTGACCGCGGCGCTCGGTACCGCCCCGCGCCTCGGATCGCTGTCACAGCGGAACTGGCTCAATGGCGTCGTCGCGGCCCTGCTGGTGCTCGACGGCGTCGTCACCCTGGTGCTGGAGGCGCTGTTCCTGCCCATCTATCTGGGCCACGCCGACGTGGCGGCGGCCCAGCCAACCACGGCGCAGGCGGCGGCGCTGGCCGCCGATCTCACCGCGGGCTCCATTCCCTTCCCGATCACCGCGCTCATCGCGGCGGTCGTGAACGTGCTACTGCTCAAAGGCATGTCGACGATCACCGACCGGCTCGGCGTGATCGCCCTGCCACTGACCGCCTGGATCCTGTCCTACCTGCTGCTCACCTTCGGCGGTCCCGGCGGCGACGTGCTGTTCATCAACGACTGGCCCACCCTGGCCCTGCTGGTCTGCGGCCTGCTGCCCGCCGGCCTGTACCTCTACTACCTGGCCAACCTCCGCGCGATCGGTCCGGCCAGCACGAATTGACGGCTCGGCGGTCGCGTGACGCGGTTCGCCCGCACTGACGGCTCGGCGGCCGCCTGGCGCGGCTCGCCAGCACTGTCCGGCCGGTGATCGCGCGGCGAGGCCCGCCCGTCCGAACTAGGTGGAGCGCAGCTCGTCGGCGCGTTCGCGCGGGTCGTAGTCCGGCCCGACGCCCTCGATGAGCAGCAGGTCACCGTCGATGTGGTCGGCGCGCAGGCGCAGGATCGCCTGATACGCGGGTGAGTCGTACCAGGCGCGCGCCGTAGGCAGGTCGGGGAATTCGATGAGCACCATGCTGCCCGGCCACGATCCCTCCACCACGTCGTTCGGCGGTCCGTGGATGACGAATCGCCCCTCGAAGGGATCGAGCGTGGCTTGGATGCGCTCGAGGTACTCCAGGATGTCGGGATGCGGGCGTCTGGCGCGCAGATGCGCGAAGCCGTAGGCGGTCATGCGGCCGAACGTATGCCGTCACGGCGGACGAGTCGATTACCTGACAGGTAATGCGCCGCCGGTCACCGCTGGCCCAGGCGGCCCGGGGTGACGGCTTCGATCAGTGCCCAGGCGCGGTCGATGGGGATGTCGACGACCTGGTAGCGCTTCTTGCCCGCGGCGGTGGCGGCGGTGATGGTGGCCAGGCCGACGCGGCGTTGGAACCAGGTGCGGGTGACTGTCCAGCCGATGATGCCGGGGGCCTCCAGGCAGTCGCGGTCGCGGTCCAGGGAGCCGCTGCGGGTGATGAGCCAGGTGGGGTTGTCCGCGGCGGCGGGAATGACGGTGTGGCCCAGGCCGCGGTAGCGGTCCCACGCCAGTGCCGCCGCCACAACCGCGGCCAGCGCCAACAGGATCCAGGTCCACGGCGGCAGCGGGCGCACCGCGAGGGCGAAGATCGCCATGGCCGCGGCGGCGACCAGCACCGGGCTCAGGGCGCGGGTGTAGCGGCGGCGGCGGGCGGCGGGGCCGTGCGGGACCAGTGTGACCGTGCTGGGCGCGGATTCGCCGAGCAGATGGGCGAGGGTGCGGTCCACGGCGGCGCGGGGCGCCTGGGGCAGGATCTTCTGCCGGGGATCGGTGCCGGTCATGACCGCCTCGAGTTCCGCCGCGCCCGCCAGGCGCAGCAGCAGCGGCTCGTTGACGGTGGCCCCGCGCAGGCGGGCCAGATCCAGGGTGATCTGGCGGGTGGTGAACAGGCCGTGGCGAATGTGCAGGGTGGTGCCGTTGTCGAGCACCCTCAGGCCGAAATAGGTTGCCAGGTATCGTCCGCAGGCGGCCAGGCTGACCACCGCGACCAGGGCGAGGGCCAGTCCGACGACCACCGCCGTCAGAAACCACAGCCCGCGGTCGCCCAGACCCTCGACCGTGTCCGAATCGACGGTCACCTGGGCGAAACCGAATTGGAAGGCCAGGCCGACCACGGGTGCGATGAGCGCGAAACCGGTGAGCGACAAGGGCGCGTAGCGCACCCACTCCGGTCGCCAGTGCGCGATCTCGACACCCGTCTCGCGGTCGGCCGCCGGACCGCCGTCCTCGGCCCCCGGAACCCGCTGTGGTGCGGTGGTTTTCGCCGTGTGCGCGAGCAGTTCGGCGCGCAGACCCGGCACCAGCCGGGCGTCCAGGGAATCGAGTTTGAAGCCCTCGCCGCGCTCCGCCTGCTGCCCGGTGCCGATCTGCAGCACGGCCAGGCCCAGGATGCGGTGCAGCACATCGGCTTCGATGTCCACCGAGCGGATGCGCGAGCGCGGCACCGCGAGCTTCTTGCGTTCGAGCAGGCCGGTGCGCAGCTCCACATTGTCCGGACCGATGCGGTAGGTGGTGGTGAACCAGCGGGTGACGGCGACGCCGACGATGAAGGTCAGCGCCAGCATCGCCCACATCGGGTTCTCGCTCTGCGCGCTGCCGATCACCGACGCGATCAGCACCGGGATGTACTTCACGGTCTCGGTGATGGGGTGCACCAGCAGCATGCGCTTGTCCAGGCGCTGCCAGGGGGTTTCGAGCGGGGGAGCCACTACCGCGGACTCGGCCGCGCTCGCCGCCCACTCGCCGTGCTCGGCCGTGCTCGCCGGAGCCGCGCTGTGCTCGGTCGTGCTCGCCGGAGCCGCGCTGTGCTCGGTCGTGCGGTCTGCCGCGCTGTTCTCGGTCGTGCCGTCCGTTCGCTCACTCATGTCGCGTCCCCGCGATGTCTGGCCGCGATCTCGGTCAGCTTCTCCACCGTCTCCTCGGCGACGGGCAGGTCGAGCGCGTCGATGGTGACCGCGCCCGCCGAGGACGCCGTGGTGACCGTGACCGTGGCCAGTCCGAGCAGCCGCTCCAGCGGTCCACGCTGGGTGTCCACCGTCTGGATGCGGGTGATCGGCGCGACCCGGCTCTCCTGTGTCAACCACCCGGTACGGGTGTACACGGCCTCGTCGGTGATCTCCCAGCGGTGCACGGTGAACCGCCACAGCGGCACCACCGCGATATTGAAGCCGGCCGCGAGCACGATCACGATCAGCGCCGCCAGCTGCCAGCCCCGGCGGTCGGGATCGAGCACCGCCCACACGATCAGGCCGAGCAAGGGGAATGCCCAGCTCAGGGCGGCTGTCAGAGACCACAGGAGTTTCGCACGCGGGCTGGGGCGCCATGCGGGGTCGGCCATGATGCCGCCGGTGCGCAGAGGCTGGGACATGCCTGCCATGCTTCCATGCCCACACGCGACGGGGGCGGACATCTTTCCTTCGGCGGAATAGTGCGCCGCGGCACCCAGTTGTCCCCCCGCATAGACACCCGAGTCGGACCACGCGGACGGATGGCGCATGATCGAGGACGTGACGGATCTACCGAACCCGAGTCTCCCCTCGGTACCGCAGCGCCCACCGGCCGCGGGACCCGGCGGTGCCGCAGGATCGTCCCCGGTGGCGCCGAGCGCCTCCGCCATGCGCCGGGCGCTGCGCCGCGCCCGGGACGGGGCGACGCTCAATCTCGACGAGGCCGTGGTGCTGTTGCACGCGCGCGACGCCGACCTCGACGATCTGTGCGCCACGGCGGCGCGGGTGCGGGACGCGGGGCTGCGCGACAGCGGGTACGCGGGCGACGTCCTGCCGATCACCTACTCGCGCAAGGTGTTCATTCCGCTCACCCGCCTGTGTCGGGACAAATGCCACTACTGCACGTTCGTGACCGTGCCGGGCAAGCTGCGGGCCGCGGGCCACGGCATGTACCTGGAACCCGACGAGGTGCTCGACATCGCCCGTCGCGGTGCCGAATTGGGCTGCAAGGAAGCGCTTTTCACCCTCGGTGACCGGCCGGAGGAGCGCTGGCCGGAGGCGCGGCAGTGGCTGGACGAACGCGGCTACGACTCCACGCTGGACTATGTGCGCGCCATGTCCATCCGGGTGCTCGAGGAGACCGGCCTGCTGCCGCACCTCAATCCCGGCGTGATGTCCTGGGCGGAGCTGTCGCGGCTCAAGCCGGTCGCACCGTCCATGGGCATGATGCTGGAGACCACCTCCACCCGCCTGTTCACCGAGAAGGGGCAGGCGCACTACGGCAGCCCGGACAAGGATCCGGCGGTGCGGCTGCGCGCGCTCACCGACGCGGGTCGGCTGTCGGTGCCGTTCACCACCGGCATTCTGGTGGGCATCGGCGAGAACCTGACCGAGCGGGCCGAATCCATTCTGGCGATCCGCAAGGCGCACAAGGCGTTCGGGCATGTGCAGGAGGTGATCGTGCAGAACTTCCTGGCCAAGTCGGATACCGCCATGCGCGATACCCCCGATGCCGACCTCCAGGAGTTCCGGGCCACCATCGCCGTGACCCGCATTCTGCTCGGCCCCAAGATGCGGGTGCAGGCACCGCCGAATCTGGTCGCGCTCGACGAATGCCGGGCGCTGCTGGCCGCGGGCGTGGACGACTGGGGCGGGGTGTCGCCGCTGACCCCCGATCACGTGAATCCGGAGCGGCCGTGGCCGAATCTGGAGGTGCTGGCGCAGGTCACCGCCGATGCCGGATACGTGCTCACCGAGCGCGTCACCGCGCATCCCAAGTATGTGCTGGCGGGGCATCCGTGGATCGATCCGCGGGTGTCGGCCCATGTGGCGGCGCTGGCCGATCCGGCGACCGGGCTGGCGCGCCCCGACACCAAACCGACGGGGCTGCCGTGGCAGGAACCCGACCACGACTGGGAGTCGGTCGGGCGCATCGACCTCAACACCGCCATCGACTCCGAGGGCCGCAATACCGAATCCCGCAGTGACTCCGCGCTGTCCGACGACGGGCTGGGCGCGTTCGGCGACTGGGAGACCATTCGCGAGCAGGTGCACGAGTTGGCCGCCGCCGCACCGGAGCGCTTCGACGCCGATGTGATGGCGGCGCTGCGGGCGGCCGAGCGCGATCCGGCGGGGCTGACCGACGACCAGTACCTGGCGCTGGCCACGGCCGACGGCGCGGCCCTGGAGGCGGTCACCGCCTTCGCCGATCAGCTGCGCCGCGACACCGTCGGCGACGACGTCACCTACATCGTCAACCGCAATATCAACTTCACCAATATCTGCTACACCGGCTGCCGGTTCTGCGCCTTCGCCCAGCGCAAGGGTGACGCCGACGCCTTCACGCTGAGTTCGGAGGAGGTCGCCGACCGCGCCTGGGAGGCGTGGGTCGAGGGTGCGACCGAGATCTGCATGCAGGGCGGCATCGATCCGGAGCTGCCGGTCACCGGTTACGCGGATCTGGTGCGCGCCATCAAGAACCGGGTGCCGGAGATGCATGTGCACGCCTTCAGCCCCATGGAGGTGGTCAACGGTGCCTCGCGCGGCGGGCAGAGCATCCACGACTGGCTCGCGGCGCTGAAAGAGGCCGGGCTGGACACGATTCCGGGTACGGCCGCCGAGATCCTCGACGACGAGGTGCGCTGGATTCTCACCAAGGGCAAACTGCCCACCTCGGCCTGGATCGAGGTGATCACCACCGCGCACCGGCTGGGCATCCGCTCCAGTTCCACCATGATGTACGGGCACGTGGACAATCCGAAGCACTGGGTCGGCCACCTGCGGGTGCTGCGCGGAATCCAGGACGAGACCGGTGGTTTCACCGAATTCGTGCTGCTGCCGTTCGTGCACCAGAGCGCACCGCTCTACCTGGCCGGCGCCTCGCGTCCCGGCCCCACGGTGCGCGACAACCGCGCCGCCCACGCCCTGGCCCGCATCATGCTGCACGGCCGTATCGCCAATATCCAGACCAGCTGGGTGAAGCTCGGTACCACGGGCACCCAGCTGATGCTGAACGGCGGCGCGAACGACCTGGGCGGCACCCTCATGGAGGAGACCATCTCGCGCATGGCCGGTTCCGAACACGGCTCGGCCAAGACGGTGGCGGAACTGACCGAGATCGCGACGGGTATCGGCCGCCCGGTGCGCCAGCGCACCACCACCTACGGCACCCCGCCGCGCCGCACCCCGGTCTCCCTGCCGGTGAGCTGAGCCGACCCCCACGGCGGGCGGCCCGAGCCGTGCCCCGGCGGCGGGCCAGACCGGGCGGTGTCCGCTTCGGGTCACGCCGCGACGAGCGTGGTCCGGTCCCGGTACCGCAGCTGTACCGCGACCGCCACCCCGACCATGGTGAGGGCCGCGCCGATGAGCGGAAGTGCGCGCAGGCCCGGGCCGTCGGCGATGACCCAGCCGCCGACACGTCCGGCCAGGGCGGCCGCCACCTGGAAGGCGGCAGCGTTGACGGCGACGCCGAGGGTCGGTGCGGCGGCGGAGGCCGCGACCACGCGCGCCTGCATGCCCGGGATGATCGCGAATCCCAGTGCGCCCAGGGCGAAGACGAGAACGGCGGCGGCCACGGCGACCTCGCCGACCGCCCAGAACAGCGCCAGGGTCGCGGACAGGGCGAGCAGCAGGCCGATGAGGGCGGGCAGCAGGGCCCGGTCGGCCAGGCGTCCGCCGACGTGGTTGCCGACGATCGCGCCCGCGCCGTAGACGAGCAGCAGCGCGGGCACGGTCGCCGCGGTGAGGCCGGCGACATCGGTCAGCAGTGGCGCGATGTAGGTGAAGACCATCACCACGCCCAGATTGCCCGCCGCCGTGAGCGCGATGGCCAGCAGCAGTCCGCGATCGCCCAGGACGCGCAGCTCACCGAGCACGGATCCGGTGGTGGCTGCGGGCAGGTCGGTGACGAAACGCGCGACCGCCAGCAGTCCCAGCGCGGCGCACGCCGCCACCACCACGAACGTGGTCCGCCAGCCGAAGTGCTGACCGACGAGCGTGCCGAGCGGACTGCCCAGCACGATGCCGAGATTCATGCCCAGCGCCACCCGCGCGACGGCCGATGCCTCCCGGCCCGGCGGCGCCAGCCGCACCGCCGTCGCGATGGCGATGGCGAAGAACGTGGCCACGACCAGACCGGCGGCGAAGCGGGTGGCCAGCAGCAGCGCATAGCCGGGTGCCAGGGCGGACGCCAGATTCGCCAGCACCGCGAACGCGATGAGGCCGAGGATCAGCGGTCGGCGCGGTAGGCGCGCGGTGAGGGTCGTGACCACCGGTCCGCCGACGATCATGCCCAGGGCGTAGGCGCTGACCAGCAATCCCGCCGACGACACCGGTACGGCGAGGTCCGCCGCCAGCTCCGGAAGGATCCCGGCGATCACGAATTCGCCGGTGGTGAGCCCGAATACGACAAGTGTGAGGGAGAGAACAGGAAGTTTCACGGACGCTCCAAGTAGTTACAACTCGAATGATTCGAACTAGAACTATCACAGTTCGAATGAACGCCGCTAGACTCGGCGGCATGGGTGGGCGAGACGCCGACGTGACTCGGGAAATCGACCGTGACGTGTGCAAACTCGTGCACTCGTTCACTCGTCGGCTCGATGTGCACGTGCGCCGCGCGGCGGAGGACCTCGGGCTGACCCCCACGCAGGTGATCGCCCTGCGGGAGCTGTCCGAACCCGTCACCGCGCGCGAACTGGCCGTTCGCATGTCGTGCGAGCCGTCGAATGTGACCTTCGTAGTGGATAGGCTGGAGGCGCAAGGATTGGTCGAGCGCACCCCGCACCCGACCGACAGGCGAGCCAAACGACTCGAGCTCACCGCCGCCGGGCAGCGCAGCCGGGATGCGGTGTTGACGCGACTGGCGAGCGGATCGCCACTGACCAGGCTCGGTGTCGCGCAGCAGCGGGAACTGCGAGAACTGCTGCGGCTGCTGGTGGCATCGGAGGACCCGTGACGAGTGTGGCCGCGCCGGTCGGCTCACCGAGGTCGGTGGGATAGCATTCGCCCCGAGTTAGGGCAGGCTGGCCAGTAGTAATGTTGGGGCGCCGGGATACTGTTTCGCGGGCGGAGTATCCCGCATGTGAGGACAGACTAGGAGAGCGGCAGTGCCGTACATCATCGCTGAACCGTGCGTTGACGTGAAGGACAAGGCGTGCATCGAGGAATGCCCCGTGGACTGCATCTACGAGGGCGGCCGCATGCTGTACATCCAACCGGACGAGTGCGTGGACTGTGGTGCATGTGAACCGGTGTGCCCGGTGGAGGCGATCTTCTACGAGGACGACACCCCGGATCAGTGGAGCGGTTACGTCAACGCCAATGTCGAGTTCTTCGACGATCTCGGCTCGCCCGGTGGCGCGACCAAGGTCGGCAAGGTCGACTACGACCCGCCGTTCATCGCCGCGCTACCGCCGATGGCCAGCGAGTAGGCAGCAGGTTTGAGCGCGCGTGGCCGGGTCAGCTCGCTGCTGCCCGATTTTCCCTGGGACACCATCTCTTCCGCCAAGGCTCGGGCCGCCGAGCATCCCGGCGGCATCGTCGACCTGTCGGTGGGTACGCCCGTCGATCCGGTGGATCCACTGATCCGTGCGGCGCTGGCCTCGGTGGCGGAGATACCGGGTTATCCGACCACGCACGGCACCCCCGAATTGCGCACGGCCGCCGTGGAGGCGATGAAGCGCCGGTTCGGCATCACGGGCGTCGGCCCGGCCGCCGTGCTGCCGGTCATCGGCACCAAGGAGCTGATCGCCGGACTGCCGCGCCTACTCGGGCTGGGCGCGGCGGATCTGGTGGTGATTCCGGAGGTCGCGTACCCCACCTACGAGGTGGGCGCGCTGCTGTCCGGAACCCGAATCCTGCGCGCGGACGGCGTGACTCGGCTCGGCCCGGAAGCGCCCGCCCTGATCTACGTGAACTCGCCGTCGAATCCGACCGGCAAGGTGCTCGGGGTCGAGCATCTGCGCAAGGTGGTGGAGTTCGCGCGGGAACGCGGCGCGATCGTGGCCTCGGACGAGTGCTATCTGGGACTGGCCTGGGAGGGGCGGGCGGTGTCCATCCTCGATCCCGAGGTGTGCGACGGCGACCACACCGGCCTGCTGGCCATCCACTCGCTGTCCAAGACGTCGAATCTGGCCAGCTACCGCGCCGGGTACGTGACCGGTGATCCGGATCTGGTGGCGGAACTGCTGGAGGTGCGCAAGCACTCGGGCATGATGCTGCCCTTCCCGATCCAGGCCGCCATGACGGCCGCGCTGGCCGACGACGAGCACGAGGCGCGGCAGCGGGAGCGCTACCGGGTGCGCCGCGAGGTGCTGCGAAAGGCTTTGGTGGAGGCGGGATTCCGCATCGACCATTCGGAGGCCGGGCTGTACCTGTGGTGCACGCGCGGGGAGCCGTGCCGGGTGACCCTGGATCGGCTGGCCGAGCGTGGCATCCTGGCCGCCCCGGGCGAGTTCTACGGTCCGCTGGGTGCCGAACATGTGCGCATCGCGCTGACCGCGACCGATGAGCGCATCGCGGCCGCCGCGGCGCGCCTCGCCGAATAGCGGTTTGGTCGTCTGACCAGCCGATTTCCTCCGGTGTCGAGCGGCGTGATAGCGTCTTCCACGCAGTCGGCCCGCGGGTCGGTGCGAGTAAGGCCCTGTGGCGCAGTTGGTTAGCGCGCCGCCCTGTCACGGCGGAGGTCGCGGGTTCGAGTCCCGTCAGGGTCGCAGGAATTCTCTCCGGGCGGTGAACATTCTGTTCACCCCACCCTTTTCACTCCATGATCGAAAGATTTCCGGCGTGTCCGGAATATCCCGCGCGGTCGCGTTTCTCATCGCTATAACAGGTTCCCATCTACGACTCGATGAGGAGCCTGGGTTTGTCTGTTCGCACCTATGAAATGCCTGTTGGTGGTCGGTTTGGGCGGGGGGTGAGCAGGCGCGGTTTTCTAGCTGCAACGGGTTTCACTGTTGCTGCCGCGCTGGTGGGGAGGTCCATGACACGGGCGCTGGCCGCACCGCTGGCGGACGGGGAGACGATCCCCGCGCTCGTCATCGGCAGCGGATACGGGGGAGCGGTGGCCGCGCTGCGGCTGGCGCAGGCGGGGGTCGAGACCACCGTGGTCGAAATGGGGAAGTCCTGGGACACGCCCGGATCCGACGGCAAGATCTTCTGCCCGGTGCTGAAACCCGACGGCCGCTCGTACTGGCTGCGCGACCGCACCGACCAGCCCATCGGCTACTTCGTCGGCGGCGACTACAACAAGGACATCGAAAGGTACACCGGCGTCCTGGATTCCGAGCACTTCGGCGGCATCCGCGTCTACCAGGGCCGGGGCGTGGGCGGCGGCTCCCTGGTCAACGGCGGTATGGCGGTGACGCCCCGGCGGGAGCACTTCGCCGACATCCTGCCCTCGGTGAACGCCGATGAGATGTACAACGTCTACTACCCGCGCGCCAACAGCGGCCTGGGCGTGAACCACATCGACGAGAACTGGTTCGAGTCGGCCGAGTGCTACCAGTTCGCGCGGGTGGGCCGCAAACACGCGGAGCGCTCCGGCTTCGGCTGGACCTTCGTGCCCAACGTCTACGACTTCGGCTACATGAAGAAGGAGCAGGCGGGCACCGTCACCCGCTCCGCACTGGACGGCGAGGTCATCTACGGCAACAACCACGGCAAGCGGTCGCTGGACAAGACGTATCTGGCCGCCGCCACCGGCACCGGCAAGGTCCGCATCACACCCCTGCATGTGGTGACCGCGGTATCCCCGACCGAGGGCGGCTACCGGGTGGAGATGAACCAGATCAACACCTCCGGCGCGACCGTGGCGACCAAAGCCGTTGTGGCGCAGAAGGTGTTCTTCGCGGCGGGCAGTATCGGCACCTCCAAGCTGCTGGTCGCCATGAAGGCGCAGGGCAAGCTGCCCGACCTGCCCGACGCCGTCGGCAAGAAGTGGGGCAACAACGGCAATGTCATGGTGGGCCGGGCCAACCACATGTGGGACGGCACCGGGAAACTGCAATCCAGCATGCCGTGCCTGGGCATCGACAACTGGGCCGACACCGGCGGCCCGGCCTTCGCGGAGGTCGCGCCGTTCCCGGCCGGGCTGGAGACCTACGTGAGCCTCTACCTCGCCATCACCAAGAATCCCAACCGGGCGCAGTTCACCTTCAATTCCGGTACCGGGAAGGTCGATCTGAACTGGCAGACCTCGCAGAACCAGTACTCCATCGACGCCGCCAAACGCATATTCGACAAGATCAACAAGAAGGAGGGGACGATCTACCGGACCGACCTCTTCGGCGTGTACAAGACCTGGGGCGACGATCTCACCTACCACCCGCTGGGCGGCTGCGTGCTCGACGAGGCCACCGACAATTACGGCCGCCTGCCCGGCTACACCGGCCTCTACGTCATCGACGGATCGTTGATACCCGGCAATACCAGCGTGAATCCGTTCGTCACCATTACCGCACTGGCCGAACGCAATATCGAGAACATCGTGGCGAACGACCTGTGAGTCGGCGGCGTCCGTAGCCGGGTACGCGTTAGCCTGGGATATGGACGCTGTCACGGTTGTCCCCCTTCCCGGTAACGAACCGGTGCACTCCTACGCACCGGGAAGCCGGGAACGCGCGCTGCTGCGTGATCGACTCTCCGAACTCTCCGCCGAGACGGTGGACGTGCCGCTGGTGATCGGCGGCAAACACCAGCCCGGCGGCGGCGAGCGGCACCACATCGTGATGCCGCATCGACACCGGCACGTGCTGGGGACCTACACGAATACCACCCACGACGAGGCCAGGACCGCCGTCGAAGCCGCGACGGCCGCGGCGGCGGACTGGCGGGCGCTGCCCTTCGACGAACGGGCGGCCGTCCTGCTGCGGGCCGCCGACCTGCTGGCCGGGCCGTGGCGGGAGACGGTCGCCGCCGCCACCATGCTGGGCCAGTCCAAGACCGCGCAGCAGGCGGAGATCGACGCACCCTGCGAACTGGTGGACTTCTGGCGCTTCAATGTGGCCTTCGCCCGCGGGATTCTCGAGCAGCAGCCGCAATCCTCGGCGGGAGTCTGGAACCGCATGGACTACCGGCCGCTGGAGGGGTTCGTCTACGCCATCACCCCCTTCAACTTCACCGCCATCGCCGGCAATCTGCCCACCGCACCGGCGCTGATGGGCAATACGGTGGTGTGGAAACCCTCGCCCACCCAGACGCTGTCGGCGTACTACGTGATGAAACTGCTGGAAGCCGCCGGGATGCCGCCGGGGGTCATCAATATGGTCACCGGTGACGGGGTGCGGCTGTCGGAGGTGGCGCTGACCGATCCGCGCCTGGCCGGGATCCACTTCACCGGCTCCACCCGCACCTTCCAGTACCTGTGGCAGCAGGTGGGCGCGAATATCGGCACCTACCGGGGCTATCCGCGCCTGGTGGGCGAGACCGGCGGCAAGGACTTCATCGTCGCGCACGCCTCCGCCGACCCGGACGCGTTGCGCACCGGGCTGATTCGCGGAGCCTACGAATACCAGGGGCAGAAATGCTCGGCGGCCTCGCGCGCCTACATCGCCGCATCGGTGTGGCAGCGGATGGGGGACGAGTTCCTCGCCGAGGTCGAGGGGCTCAGCTACGGTGACGTGGCCGATCTGTCGAATTTCGGTGGGGCCGTGATCGATCGGCGCGCCTACGACAAGAGCGTCGCGGCCATCGAGCGGGCGCGGGAGCGCGGGGTCACCATCGCCGCCGGCGGCACCTACGACGACAGCGAGGGGTTCTTCATCCGGCCGACGGTGCTGCTCACCGACGATCCGACCGATGAAGCCTTCAGCACCGAGTTCTTCGGTCCAATCCTCGCGGTGTACGTCTACGACGACCGCGATCCGGACGCCTACGCCGATGTGCTCGCCGAGGTCGACTCCGCCGCGCCCTACGCGCTCACCGGAGCCGTCTTCGCCACCGACCGCCAGGCCGTCGACCAGGCCTCGGCCGCACTGCGATTCGCGGCGGGCAACTTCTACGTCAACGACAAGCCCACCGGCGCGGTGGTCGGTCAGCAGCCCTTCGGCGGGGCCCGCGCCTCCGGGACCGACGACAAGGCCGGGTCCTATCTCAATCTGCTGCGCTGGGTCGCGCCGCGTTCGCTCAAGGAGACCTTCGTTCCGCCCACGGATTACCGCTACCCACATATGGAGGTGTGATGAATCCCCTGCGCCCGGTCATCCTCGCCGCGGCCGGATCGGATCGGCTGCGGCGGGCGATCGCCTCGGCTCCCGTCACCTCCAGGGTGGTGCGGCGGTTCGTGGCGGGGGAGACGCGCGCGGAACTCGCGCCGGTGGTGCGCGCACTGCTCGCCGACGGACGCGCCGTCAGCGTGGATTTCCTCGGCGAGTACACCACCGAGCGGGCCATGGCGGATACGGCGGTGGCCGAATACGTGGCGCTCATCGACGACCTGTCCACCCTGGGCGGTGGGCAGGAAACCGCACCGCGCGTGGAGGTTTCGGTGAAGCTCTCGGCATTGGGGCAGTCGCTGGGGCAGGACGGTCCGGCCATCGCCATCGAGAATCTGCACAAGCTGTGCGGGAAGGCCGAGGAATCGCGGGTGTGGGTGACCGTGGACGCCGAGGACCACACCACCACCGAGGAGACCCTGGAGGCGGTGCGTCAGCTGCGCGAGGAGTTTCCGTGGCTGGCGGTCGCGGTGCAGACCTATCTGCGGGCGGCGGAGGGACGCTGCCGGGAGCTGGCGGCGGCGGGGGCGCGCATTCGCCTGTGCAAGGGCGCGTACCAGGAACCCGCGACGGTCGCGTACCAGAAGCGAGCCGAGGTGGACGCCTCCTACCTGGAATGCCTGGACGTGCTCATGCGCGGCGACGGCTACCCCATGGTGGCCTCGCACGATCCGGCCATGATCGCGGCCGCGCTCACCGAGGCCGCCGAATACGGCCGGGGCGCGGGGGATTTCGAATTCCAGATGCTGTACGGGATTCACGACGCCGAACAGCGTCGTCTGGTCGAACAGGGCCACACCGTGCGCGTGTACGTGCCCTACGGCGGGCAGTGGTACGGCTACCTGATGCGGCGTCTCGCCGAGCGGCCCGCCAACCTGGGCTTCTTCCTACGGGCGCTGGCCGAACGGAACTGATCGGCGGTGCTGCCGATTCCGGGAACGATGCTGCCCAGGCGGCGTCGGACCCGAGGCCCTCGGGTCTGTGAGCCTGTGCCCGAGAGCCGTTGCGCGTGTGGCCGAAGGTCGGTCGTCGCACGGCCGGGGTACCGGGCGTGGGTGCGGACCGGAGCGGGAGGAAATGCCGCCGTAGGGGGCTGTCGCGCGTGGAATCGGCGACAAGCTCGCACGGCAACGCGGCGAATGATCGGGCGGGCGGGGGTGTATCGACTTCCCCGCCCGCCCGGTTACCGCTGGCCTGTCCGTGTGCCCTAGACCAGCGGTCGACCCAGTCGCCGCCGGATGCGCATATCGGCGAGGTAGAAGTTGAACGGGAACAGGCGCAGCGGGACCGGCAGGCGGGTCCACACCGTGGCGATGGCGCGCAGCATGGCGCCGAAGACGCGCTCGTCGCGGGCGGTCCAGGTCATGTGCATCTGATCGCGCAGGTGCTGGGGCAGCAGGGCCGTCACGATGAAGCGGTGCAGGCGGCCGAAGACCAACTGGAGCGGGCGCGGCAGCATCTTCAGGTCGGTGAGGTCGTTGAAGTAGCGCCGGGTGGGCTCGTCGATGGTGTGCGTGGGCAGGGTCGCGTCCCAGTAGGCGTAGAACTCCTCGCGGGTGGCGGGCCACATCTCCGGGCGCATCTGCAAGGTGGTGCCCAGGCGGGCGCAGTACCGGTAGAACGACTCCGCCACATCGGGTTTCATGGGGCCGCGCATGCGGTGGTAGAGGTCGTCCACGCCCCAGTAGAGGCAGGCCGCGACCCACAGCTGGAGTTTCGGATCGAAGGCGTTGTACTTCACCGGGCTGGTCGGCTTGGTGCGGATGGTGCGGTGCGAGCCGTTGACGGCCTCGCGGTAGTCCGCGCGGTCGCGGTCGTCGCCGAGCCAGGCGACGGCGAGGTAGGTGAGCGTGGTGCGCAGTCGCTTGATCGGGTGCACGGTGATCGCGCCGCTGTGCACATCGCTCTCCATGACGCCGTAGGCGACCGGTTTCAGCGACAGCTGCATGATCACGTTGGCGGCGCCGCCCAGGAAGGCCGCCACGCCGTCGATATGCTCCCGCACTGTTTCCGGGGTGAACGATTCGGGTATATCGACCGGTTGGTACTCCGATTTGCGCAGAGGGGCGGTCATCGTTGACTCGTCTCCTTGTCTCGCTCCCCACCTCGCAGTCGCGCCGCGGAGAGAGTATGAGAATTATCTCCTCGCACCTTCTCACTCCGGGCGGGCGGTGTCAATGTGCGATGATTTGTGTGTCATCGTTTCGCCGCACCGAGAGGGGATCGGGTACATGGCCAAACTGGCCAAACTGCTGCCGTTGGTGCGCGGATCGGGGCCCGAGGACCGCAATCAGGCCACCGTGCTCGATGCCGCCCTACTGGCCTTCCTGGACTTCGGCATCAAGCGCACCAGCATGGTCGAGGTGGCGCGGCGCGGCGGACTGTCGCTGGCCACCCTGTACCGGCGCTTCGCGGGCAAGAACGACCTCATCCAGGCCGTCGGGCTGCGGCAGACCCGGCAGTTCATCGACTCCGTGGACGCCGCCATCGCCAGCGAGATCGAGCGCGACGCCAGCGCCGAGGATCAGATCGTCGCGCTGTTCACCGCCTTCATCGAAGGTCTGCGCGGCAACAAGCTACTGGTGCGGCTGCTCAGTACCGAGCCGGAGATGGTGCTGCCGTATCTCACCGTGCAGGGCGCGCCGGTGATCGAGCTCGGCCGCGACTACCTGGCCGAGTTCATCACCCGCTTGCAGTCGGAAGGCAAACTGCCGCACTACGATCCGATGCCGCTGGCCGAGATGATCGCGCGCACCGCGCTGTCCATGGCGCTGACCCCGCAAACGGTCATCCCGCTCGACGAGCCGGAGAAGCTGCGCGAATTCGCCGTCGAGCACGTGGTTCCCGGGTTCCGGCTGATCTGAGCCGGGGCCGACGGCCCGAGTCCGCTCAGACGAGCCGCAGGCCCAGGCGGCGGCGCACGCGCATATCCGTCAGATAGAGATTGAGTGGGAAGGTGCGCACGGCCGTGGGCAGGTGGTCCTCGACCCGGCCCAGCGTGCGCAGCATGCGGGCCAGCGCGCGGTCCTGGCGCGGCGACCAGGTCATCCCCATCTCGTCCCGCAGATGCTGGGGCAGCAGGCCGGTGACGAAGAAGCGGTGGGTCGGCCCGAAGGCCAGCTGGAACGGGCGCGGCAGCATCTTCAGGTCGATCAGATCGTCGAAGTAGGCGTGCACCGTCGGATCGATGGTGGCGCGGGCCAGTTGCTCGTCCCAGTAGCGGTCGAAGTCCGCGCGCGTCGGCGGCCACATCTCCGGGCGCATCTGGAGCGTGGTGCCCAGTCGGGCGGAGTAGTGGTAGAAGGCGTCGGCGGTGGCGTCGTCCATGGGGCCGTGCATGCGCTGGTAGAGATCCCGTGCGCCCCAGTAGAGGCAGGCCGCCACCCAGAGCTGGAGCTTCGGATCGAAGGCGTTGTACTTCACCGGGCTGCCCGGGCGGGAGCGGACGTGGCGGTGCGAGGTGTCCACGGCGGCGCGGTAGGCGGCCCGCTCGTCCTCGCTGCCCAGCATGGCCACGGCGAGGTAGGTGACGGTCGTGCGCAGTCGCTTCACCGGATGCTTGAAGACATTGCCGCTGTCGACCGGACTCTCCACCACGCCGTAGCCGACCGGTGGTTGGGACAGCTGCATGATCACATTGGCCGCTCCGCCGAGCAGGCCCGCGGCCCCGTCGACGAACTGCCGGATGTCGATCGGCGGCAGGTCCGGTTCGTGCGTGGGCAGGCGCAGGGGACTGGTCATCGTTGACCCCATTCTCGATGAGAAGGTTATGCACATACTTTCTTACCCGCTCAGGGGAGTGTCAACCGTTCCGGCCGAATCGTGACGACCTCGATCCGGGCAGTACCGTTGGCGGCGTGTCGTATGGGTCGCCGCTGCTGTTGAGCTCGTTGAATCCCGCCGCCGTCGCCGCCGGGGACGATATTCCCGATGCCGTCACCATCGACGGCGTGACGCTGTCGCGCGGCGATCTGCTGGGCGCGGCCACCTCCGTCGCCGAACGGGTGGCACGGGCGCAGCGGGTGGCGGTGCTGGCCGAGCCGACCGTCACCACCGTGCTGGCCGTGGTCGGCTGCCTCATCGCCGGGGTCACCGTGGTGCCGGTGCCGCCCGACGCGGGCAGCGCCGAACTGGCGCACATCCTGACCGACTCGGGGGCGCAGGCGTGGCTGGGGAAGGCTCCCGAGGGCAGCGCGCTGCCGGTGGTGCCGGTGCGCAAGCACGCCCGCTCCTGGCATACGTATGCCGAACCCGACCCCGGCGCAACGGCTTTCATCCTGTACACCTCCGGCACCACCGGCGCGCCCAAGGGCGTGATGCTGAGCCGCCGGGCCGTCGCCGCCGGGCTGGACGCACTCGTCGAGGCGTGGGGGTGGACCGCGAACGACGTACTGGTGCACGGGCTTCCGCTGTTCCACGTACACGGGTTGATTCTGGGTGTGCTGGGGCCGCTGCGGGTGGGCAGCCCGCTGATCCATACCGGCAAGCCGACGCCCGAGGCGTACGCGCGAGCGCGGGGGACCATGTACTTCGGCGTTCCGACCGTATGGTCGCGGGTGGTCGAAACGCCTGCGGCGGCACGGGAACTGGCGTCCGCCCGGGTGCTGATCTCCGGGAGCGCGCCGCTGCCGGTGCCGGTGTTCGAGCGGCTGCGCGAACTCACCGGGCACGCGCCGATCGAGCGCTACGGCATGAGCGAAACCATGATCACCCTGTCCACCCGGCCGGACGGGGAGCGGCGGCCCGGATGGGTCGGCACCCCGGTCGCCGGTGTCGAGACGCGACTGCGGGACGAGGCCGGGAACCCGGTACCGCACGACGGGGAAAGCGTCGGCGGACTACAGGTGCGCGGGCCCATGCTGTTCGACGGCTACCTGAACCGGCCCGAGGTGACCGCCGCGAACTTCACCGCGGACGGCTGGTTCACCACCGGCGACGTGGCGGTCGTCGACGCCGCCGGATTCCATCGCATCGTGGGCCGGGAATCGGTGGACCTCATCAAATCCGGCGGCTACCGGATCGGGGCCGGGGAAATCGAGACCGCACTGCTCGGGCATCCCGCCGTGGCCGAAACCGCCGTGGTCGGAGTGCCCGACGACGATCTCGGGCAGCGGATCGTCGCCTTCGTGGTGCTGCGTGACGGCGACTCCGCGGCCATCGAGCAGCGGCTCATCGACCATGTGGCGGGCGAACTCTCGGTGCACAAGCGCCCGCGCGAGATCCGCGTGGTCGCATCCCTGCCGCGCAATGCCATGGGCAAGGTGCAGAAGAAGCTGCTGCTGTGACATGAGGCGCGGGGTTGACCTCGAGCCCGCTCGAGGTTCTACCGTCAACCCCATGGTCGCAACGCTCACCCCCGCCCAGATCGACTATCTCCGCAGCCAACGACTCGGCCGCCTGGCCACCATCCGGCCCGACGGCTCCCCGCAGAACAATCCGGTGGGCTACCGCTACGACGAGATCCTCGGCGTGATCGACATCGGCGGCTACCGCATGGGCGCCACCCAGAAGTTCCGCAACCTCGACAAGGAGCAGCGGGTGTCCCTCGTGGTCGACGACATCAAGTCACTCGACCCCTGGGAAGTCCGCTGCCTCGAAATCCGCGGCACCGCCGTCGCATTGCGCGATGTGGACCCCTACGCCGAGGGAATGTCGCGCGAACTCATCCGCATCACCCCCGAGCGCGTGCTGGCCTTCGGCATCGACTGAGCGGGTTCCGAGCGGTCGTGCTGTTCCGAATACGACAGTGCCCCCACGGTTCTCACCGCGGGGGCACCGGTCGATCGCGGATCAGTCGTTGGCGTGCAGGGCGGCGTTGAGTTCGATGCCGGTGCCCTTGCGGGGCACCACCTCGACCGCGCCGGAGACGGAGTTGCGGCGGAACAGCAGGTTGGACTTGCCGCTCAGGTCGGCGGCCTTGATGGTGCCGCCGTCCGGGAGGGTGACCTTGGTGCCGGCGGTGACGTAGAGGCCCGCCTCCACCACACAGTCGTCGCCGAGGGAGATGCCGATACCGGCGTTCGCGCCGAGCAGGCAGCGCTCGCCCAGCGAGATGACCTGCTTGCCGCCGCCGGACAGGGTGCCCATGATGGACGCGCCGCCGCCGACATCGGAGCCGTCGCCCACCACCACACCGGCGGAGATGCGGCCCTCGACCATGGAGTTGCCGAGGGTGCCCGCGTTGAAGTTCACGAAGCCCTCGTGCATGACCGTGGTGCCGGAGGCCAGGTGTGCGCCCAGGCGGACACGGTCGGCGTCGGCGATGCGCACCCCGGAGGGGACCACGTAGTCGACCATGCGCGGGAACTTGTCCACGCCGTACACGGTGACCGGGCCGCGGGCGCGCAGGTTCAGGCGCACCAGCTCCAGCTCCTCCAGCGAGCAGGGGCCGTGGTTGGTCCACGCCACATTGGCCAGGTGGCCGAAGATGCCGTCCAGATTCAGGCCGTGCGGCTTGACCAGGCGATGCGAGAGCAGGTGCAGGCGCAGGTAGACGTCGTGGGTGTCGACCGGCGCGGCGGCCAGGTCGGCAATGCTGGTGCGCACCACGACCACCTCCACCCGGCGGGCCTCATCCGGGCCCGCGACCTGGGCGAACTTGGCGTACTCGACATCGGAGGAGTCCAGGCGCGCGGTGCCGGTCTCGGCGACCTCACCCAGCTCCGGGTAGGGATACCAGGTATCCAGAACCGTCCCGTTGGCGGTGATGGTGGCGAGGCCGACTGCTGATGCTCCCTGAGTGCTCACGTCCCCAGAGGTTACCCGGCGGCGTCCCTCGGGTGGGCGGCCACACCCGGGACCCCGGCACCTCGCACGCTCGCGACCATCGCCGACCCGCACTGGAGCGACGTCCGCCGTGGGTGAATCGCTGCCGGGCGGGGAGTCGATGCAGCGAATCAATACAGTGGGGGCGTGACCATCGATCTGCGCGCCGACCCCATCGCCCTCACCGCCGCTCTCGTGGATATCCCCAGCGTGTCCAAGGACGAGGCGGTCATCGCGGACACCGTCGCCTGGGCACTGCGGGAGCAGACCGAAGGGTTCGAGGTCCTGCGGCACGGGAACACCGTGCTGGCGCGCACCAATCGCGGACTGCCGACCCGGGTGATCCTCGCCGGACATCTGGACACCGTGCCGATCGCCGACAATGTGCCCGGCCATTTCGTGGAGGGCGAGAACGGGGAGCGGCTGCTGTACGGCTGCGGCAGCGTGGACATGAAATCCGGCGACGCGGTGTTCCTGCACCTGGCCGCCACCGTCGCCGAACCGGTGCACGATCTGACCCTCATCTTCTACGACTGCGAGGAGATCGCCGCCGAGTTCAACGGGCTCGGGCGGATCGAGCGGGAGCTGCCGGAATGGCTGGACGGTGACCTCGCGATCCTCGGCGAGCCGTCCGGTGGCTGGGTGGAGGCGGGCTGTCAGGGCACGCTGCGGGCACGCATCACCACCGCCGGGGTGCGGGCGCATTCGGCGCGGGCGTGGCTGGGCGACAATGCCATTCACCGGCTGGCCCCGGTGCTGGAGCGAATGGCGGCCTACCGGGCGCGGGAGGTCGACATCGACGGCTGCGTGTACCGCGAGGGGCTGTCGGCGGTGCGGATCTCCGGCGGGGTGGCGGGCAATGTGGTGCCCGACGCCGCCGAGGTGGACGTGAACTTCCGCTTCGCCCCCGACCGCACCCTGGACGAGGCCACCGAGCACGTGCGCGCGGTCTTCGACGGCCTCGACATCCACTTCGAGCGCACCGACGGCGCCCCCGGCGCCCTGCCCGGCCTGTCCGCCCCCGCGGCCAAGGACCTCATCAGGATCGTGCACGCCCACGGCAGCGGCGGCGTCCGCGCCAAGTACGGCTGGACCGACGTCTCCCGCTTCGCCGCCCGCGGCATCCCCGCCGTCAACTTCGGCCCCGGCGACCCCAACCTCGCCCACAAACGCGACGAACACCTCCCCGTCACCCAGATCACCCAGGTGACCGCCATGCTCCGCAGCTACCTCACCGGCGACAAGGGGTAACCCGCCTCCCGCGACGGCTGCCACGACCGAGACGCCCCCATCTCCGAAGCCACAGCGGCGGTAGAACGCCGTGTGCACAGGTGCTCCGGCGCGCCGCCCTGCTGCGCGGGGACGCCGGCGAGGCTGTGCGGGGACTCCGGCGAGCCAGACGCCAGCAGCGTGGCCCCATTATCCTGATCCGTTGCAACGATGGAACGCCGCGCAGAGAAGTGCTTCGGCGTCCGGTCCGGTGTGCGTGGACTCCGGCGGCCGGTCCCGTAGGCGTGGACTCCGGCGCACGACACCTCCCGAGCAGTACGCTCCCGCCCCCACCACATCCCGAACGCCCACACTCCGGGGCTCGCGGCGCGTCCCGGTTCTGGACTGACCGGACTGGACTGACCGGAGCGGAGGAGCGAAGCGGGGGAGCGGAGGGAAGGAAGAACCGGGACTTCCAGCGCCGCGAGCCCCGCCCGGAGCGAAGCGGAGGGCAAATCGAACACTGCCCCGCCCGGAGCGCAGCGGAGGGCAAATTAGATACTGCCCGTATGTCTGCTGACGCCGAATTCGGTGCTCGCTCGTCCAAGACTCCTCGGTTCCGGGGTCCGATAATGCTGCGCCGTGATCGTAAGAAGGGGATAGGGACCACCGACGAGCATTTGCTCGACGAACGCGGGACCGGTGACTGGGTGCACACCGATCCGTGGCGGGTGCTGCGGATTCAGGCCGAATTCGTCGAGGGCTTCGGCACTTTGGCGGAGGTGCCGCGGGCCGTGGCGGTGTTCGGGTCGGCGCGGACTCCGGCCGATCATCCGGAGTATCAGGCGGGGCAGGCCATCGGGGCGGCGCTGGCGCGGGCCGGGTTCGCGGTGATCACCGGCGGTGGGCCGGGGGCGATGGAGGCCGCCAACCGGGGTGCGTCCGAGGAGGGCGGGTATTCGATCGGGCTCGGCATCGAGCTGCCGTTCGAACAGCACCTCAACGAGTGGGTGGATCTGGGGATCAACTTCCGCTACTTCTTCGTCCGCAAGACCATGTTCGTGAAGTACTCGCAGGCATTCGTCTGTCTCCCAGGCGGTTTCGGCACACTCGACGAGCTGTTCGAGGCGCTCACCCTGGTGCAGACCCGCAAGATCACCCGCTTCCCGATCATCCTGTTCGGCACCCGCTACTGGTCGGGTCTGGTGGATTGGCTGCGGGATTCGCTGTTGGGCTCGGCCAAGATCTCCCCCGGCGACCTCGGCCTGCTGCATGTCACCGACAGTGTGGAGGATGTGGTGAACATCGTGACGCAGGCCGCCGAGGCCCGCGCCGAACTCGAGGCGGCGGAGGTGGAGGAACAGTGGTGAGCGACGCGGGTCCGGACAGCACCGCGTACGCGGTGTGCGTGTACTGCTCGGCCAGTTCCGCCGACGCGTCGGTGCTGGAGCTGGCGGCGCGGGTGGGCACCGAGATCGGCCGTCGCGGGTGGCGACTGGTGTCCGGCGGCGGCAATGTCTCCATGATGGGCGCGGTGGCCCAGGCGGCGCGGGCGGCGGGCGCGCACACCCTCGGCGTGATACCGAAGCACCTGGTGCACAAGGAGGTCGCGGATGTGGACGCCGACGAGCTGATCGTCACCGACACCATGCGGCAGCGCAAGCAGATCATGGAGGACCGCGCCGACGCCTTCCTCACCCTGCCGGGCGGTATCGGCACCCTCGAGGAGTTCTTCGAGACCTGGACCGGTGCGTATCTCGGCGTGCACGACAAACCGGTGGTGGTGCTGGATCCCGACGACCACTACCGCGGCATGTTCGACTGGATCGACGAGCGGTTGGGCGGCCGGGGTTTCGTCGGACGTGCGGCGGTCGACCTGGTGACGGTGACCAAGGATCTGCCCGCGGCGTTCGCCGCCCTGCGGCCCGACGCCTGAAGCGGCCGAATTTCGCGTTCTCCTCGACAACTCGGGCGTCATCGGAAAGGCTGGAAGATGTGACGACCGATGCACGTTCGACGGTGAGCCTGCTCGACCTGGTCCGCGCCCTGCCCGGGATGGCTGTGCGAGCACCGCAGATGGCGCGAAATGCGCTGGGCCTGTTGGTGAAATCGCGGGACAGAGCCTCGATCGGCCTGTTCTTCCAGCATGCGGCCCGGCGGCATCCGGACCGGCCCTTCCTGAAATTCGAAGGCCGCGTGTACACCTGGGGCGAGGTGAATGCCGAGGTGAACCGGTACGCGCACGTGCTGGCCGGGCGCGGGGTCGGCCGCGGTGACGTGGTCGGCGTGCTCATGACCAACCGTCCGGAGACGCTGTTCACCGCGCTGGCCACGGTCAAGCTCGGGGCGACGGTCGGGCTGCTCAACCATAATCAGCGAGATACCGTGCTGGCGCACAGTTTCGGGCTGTTGGACAGTGTGGTGGACGTGGTGGGGGAGGAGTGCCGGGAGGCGCTCGAGTCGCTGGCCGCGCCGCGCCCCGCGGTACTGTGGTCGCAGCAGCTGGCCGACGCCGCCCGCACCGCCGACACCGCGAATCCGGCGGTGACGGCGGAGGTCACGGCGGGCGAGCGGGCCTTCCTGATCTTCACCTCCGGCACCACCGGCATGCCCAAGGCGAGCGTCATGACGCATCTGCGGTGGACCAAGAGCATGGCGGGCCTGGGTGGGCTCGGCGTGCGGCTGCGCGGCGACGACACCATGTACTGCTGTCTGCCGCTGTACCACAACAACGCGCTCACGGTGGCGCTGTCGTCGGTGGTGTCGGCGGGTGCGTGCCTGGCGCTGGGACGGCATTTCTCGGCCTCGCGGTTCTGGGACGAGGCCATCGCGGCCGATGCCACGGCCTTCATCTACATCGGCGAGCTGTGCCGGTATCTGCTCAACCAGCCGCGCAAGAGCACCGACCGGTCGCGTCGGGTGGCCGTCGCGGTGGGCAACGGGCTGCGGCCGGAGCTGTGGGACGAGTTCCGGGATCGGTTCGGCATTCGGCGAATCGTCGAGTTCTACGGTGCCAGTGAGGGGAACGTCGCCTTCATCAACGCCTTCGGTGTGGACCGCACCGCCGGCTTCACGCCGCTGCCCTTCGCCATCGTCGACTACGACGACGAGACCGGTAAGGCCCGACGCGGTCCGGACGGCAAGCTCCGCAAGGTGTCGACCGGCGGCGTCGGCCTACTGCTGGCCAAGGTGACCGAGCGCTCACCCTTCGACGGCTACACCGACGCGGACGCCACCGAATCCAAGCTGGTCCGCGACGGCTTCGCCGACGGCGACTGCTGGTTCGACACCGGCGACCTGGTCCGCGACCAGGGTTACCGGCACATCGCCTTCGTGGACCGCCTCGGCGACACCTTCCGCTGGAAGGGCGAGAACGTGGCCACCACCGAGGTCGAGGGCGCGTTCGACGGCCTCGACGCCGTCTCCCAGGCGGTCGTCTACGGCGTCGACATCCCCGGCACCGACGGCAAGGCGGGCATGGCCGCCGTCACCCTCGCCGAGGACGCGAAATTCGACGGTCACCAGGTCGCCGCCCACCTGTACGACCGCCTCCCCGCCTACGCCGTCCCCCTCTTCGTCCGCGTCGTCGGCGAACTGGAGCAGACCTCCACCTTCAAGAGCCGCAAGGTCGACCTCCGCAAACAGGGCTACACCCCCGACGACCACAGCGACCTCTACGTCCTCTCCGGCCGCACCGGCGGCTACGTCCCCGCCTACCCCACCTATCCCGAGGACGTGGCCAACGCCCGAGCCCCCCGCGACTGACCGCCGTCGCGGGGAGCCGGACCCGGGTGTCCTCGATCTCCTGACGGGCGGGGTGGGTACAGGGCTGGGTACAGTCGAGGGCATGTGTGCGCCGTTGCCGACATTGTGCGGGAAGCCGGTGGCGACGGATCGGGCGCTGGTGATGGCGATCGTGAACCGGACGCCGGACAGCTTCTACGACAAGGGTGCGACCTTCGGTGACGAGGCCGCCATGGGGGCGGTTGCCCGGGCGGTGCGGGAGGGGGCCGACCTCGTCGACATCGGCGGGGTGAAGGCCGGGCCCGGTGCCGAGGTGGACGCCGCCGAGGAGGCGCGGCGGGTGGTGCCGTTCGTGGCCGCCATTCGGGAGGCGCATCCGGACCTGTTGATCAGTGTGGACACCTGGCGGGCCGAGGTGGCGCGGGCCGCGGTGGCGGCGGGCGCGGATCTGATCAACGACACCTGGGCCGGCGCCGATCCGGACCTGGTGGGGGTGGCGGCCGAACTGGGGGTGGGCATCGTGTGCAGCCACACCGGCGGAGCCGTGCCGCGCACCCGCCCGCATCGGGTGCGCTACGCCGATGTGGTGGCCGAGGTCACCGACACGGTGGTGGGCGCGGCCGAGGCCGCCGCGGCGGCTGGCGTGGCAAAAGATTCGATACTGATCGATCCCACGCATGATTTCGGCAAAAACACCTACCACGGGCTGGAATTGTTGCGGGCTTTGGACGTTCTCGTTAACTCCGGCTGGCCGGTCTTGATGGCGCTGAGCAATAAGGATTTCATCGGAGAGACTCTTGGTGTCGGCCTGTCCGAACGATTGGAGGGCACATTGGCAGCAACTGCTTGGTCCGCCGCCGCGGGCGCTCGGGTTTTCCGGGTGCACGAGGTCGCCGCCACGCGCCGTGTGGTCGACATGATCGCCGCCATCCAGGGTCTCCGCCCGCCCGCCCGAACCCTGCGAGGTCTCGTATGACGGACTGGAACTTCACCCATACCTGGGATCGTCCCGACTGGACGATCGAAGAGCTCGTCGCCGCCAAGAAGGACCGCACCGTATCGGTGGTCCTGCCCGCCCTCAACGAACAGGACACCGTCGCCGACGTCGTCGCCAGTATCAGACCCCTGCTCGGCGCCCTGGTGGACGAACTGGTGGTGCTGGACTCCGGCTCCACCGACGCCACCATCGAACGCGCCCGCGCCGCCGGGGCCACCGTGTACACCCGCGAACAGGCCGTACCCGAACTCGAGCCCGTGCCGGGCAAGGGGGAGGTGCTGTGGCGGTCGCTGGCCGTCACCGACGGTGACCTGGTGGCGTTCGTGGACTCCGATCTCATCGATCCGGACCCCATGTTCGTGCCGAAGCTGCTCGGCCCACTGCTCACCGTGCCGGACGTGCAACTGTCCAAGGCGTACTACCGCCGCCCGCTGCGCCACGACACCGGTATCGACGAGCACGGCGGCGGCCGCGTCACCGAACTGGTGGCCCGTCCGCTGCTGTCGGCGCTGCGACCCGAACTGTCGAAGGTGTTGCAGCCGCTCGGCGGCGAGTACGCGGGCACCCGTGAACTGCTCACCTCGGTGCCGTTCGCACCCGGCTACGGCGTCGAGATCGGCCTGCTGCTGGACACTTTCGACCTGTACGGCCTGCACGCCATCGGCCAGGTCAACCTCGGCGTCCGCACCCATCGCAACCGCCCGCTGTCCGACCTCGGCGTCATGAGCCGCCAGATCCTCGGAACGGTGCTGGGCCGCAGCGGAATCCCGGACTCCGGCGCGGCCCTGACCCAGTTCCCGCTCATCGGCGGCGAGTTCACCGCGCTGACCACCGAGGTGTCCCTCACCGACCGCCCACCCATGAAGGAGCTGCGCCCCGCCTGGGCCGCCGCCTGAGCTGAATCCGTCGCGAAGGCGGGCCGACCGGAATCGCCGGAGCGGCCCGCCTTCTCGGTGTCACGAGGCCGCCTGTCAGCGGTCGTGGCGGTAGATGGGGGTGAGCAGGTCGGCTTCGATGGGTTCGCCGGTGGAGCGGTCGTAGCGGACGCCCACGACGGCCGAGAAGGGGTGGATGCCCGCGCGCTCGTGCAGGGTCGCCAGACGGGTGGCCAGCAGGCGGATGGCGCCGAGGGAGGCGGGTGGGTGCAGGCCGTCGATGACCAGCACGTGGCCGCGGCCGTCGGGGCGGGGGAGGCGGGCCAGGTAGGCGATGTCGTAGGGCTCGGTGCCGCCCGGTCGGTATACCCGGCGGGCGGCGCGATCCTCGATACCGCGGCGCACCCGCCCGGCCCGCGCCACCGTGCGCCGCAGCCGCGGGTCCGCCGCCACCAGGTAGCGCAGGCTGGGGGAGAGTTCGGGCCCGCCGAGCACGATCAACCCGTCCCGGTCGAGATCCAGCGGACGTCCGGGCAGGAAGCGCTCGATGGTGACGGTGAATCCGAGTTCGCGCAGCAGTTCCAGCAGCCGGTGCGGCCCGGCCGGGTCCGGCGCGCCCACCAGGGCCATGGCGCGGGTGGTGGACCGTACGTCAGGGGTGAGGATGGTGAGCGGTCCGTGCCCGAAGAACAAACCTTCCGGTACCGGTCCCTGCGTGCTCACCTGATGGATGCGCGCCCGGGAAAGCCCCGCCGCCGCACCGATTCTCGCGAAGGTCCAGCCCTCCGCGTGCAGTTCCCTGATGACCGCACGCCGAATTCTGGTGAGCTCGTTGATGGTCTGCTGGGCTGCGGCCACACCATCGGTGGCCGCCTTGAGGCGTTCGACCTTGTCCTCGATCGCGAACACCCGTGCCACCTCATCGGCCGACATAACCGAAGTCTAGGTACCTGAACAGCTCTCGGCGTCTACTCCGGTTTACTTGGCCCGAATTAGGTCGCGTCGGGATCCAGCGGCGGGCGCTCGTTGCGCTCCAGCGGTTTAGCCGGTTCCGGCATCGAAAAACTGCCGTAATTGCTGCTAGGAGCGCTGACGGGTTTGTCGAATTTTCCGGTGAAGAGGGAATCGTCGCCGTCGAGAAGGTGTTTGGTCACCATCGACCGCGGATTCATACCGCGGAGTTCGTTCAACTGCTCGAGCGGTTTCCGGATCTCCTCGAATTCCGGCCCGAGTTCCTGCTTCAGCGATGTCGTCGCACCGGTGGCGTAATCGCGCACCTGTCGCAGCGTTTTACCGGTCCAGCGGATAGCGCCGGGCAGCCGCTCCGGTCCGAGGATGACGAGGGCGGCGACGACCAGGATCATCATCTCGCCCCAGCTGATATTGCTGAACACGGTGTCTTCTTGCCTCCGCTTCGCTCCGGCTGTTCGCGGCCCGGCGGGCCTCGATTCTTCCCTCCTCCGCTCCTGTCGAGGTGTCGTTCGAGGGTGGTCAGTCTGATTCGAGAGTAACCGGGACATCTACTTCCCGGCCGTCGCGGATCAAGCGGACGGTGACCGTCTGGCCAATTTCCTGTGACTGCACCGCGACGGTGAGCTCCTCCGGACCGGTGACCTCGCGGTCGCCGACCCCCACGATCACGTCGCCCTCCACGATGCCCGCCTTGGCGGCCGGACCGCCGGCCTGCACATCGGCCACCTCGGCACCGCTCATCACGTCATTGGCGACGATCTTGGTGCGGGCGCTCACACCCAGCCGGGGGTGGTGCACCTCACCGTTGTCGATCAGCGCCTGCGAAATCCGCTTCACCTGATCCACCGGAATGGCGAAACCGAGGCCCACCGAACCGCCGCTCTCGGATTTGATGGCGGTATTGATGCCGACCAGTCGGCCCTGCATATCCACCAGCGCACCGCCGGAGTTGCCGTGGTTGATGGCGGCATCGGTCTGCACGGCGTCGAGCGTGGCATCGGTGTCGGTGCCCTCACCGCCGACCTTGACCGGCCGATTCAGCGCCGACACGATACCGGCGGTGACCGTCTCCTCCAGGCCCAGCGGTGAACCGATGGCCAGCACCTGATCGCCGACCTTCACATTCTCCGATTCCCCGAGCTGGATGACCGACAGATTCTTCACGTCCACATGCAGCACGGCCAGATCGGATTTGGGATCGCGTCCGACAATGGTGGCCGGGACCCGCGTGTTGTCGGAGAACACCACCTGCAATTTGGCCTGGCCGGTCTTGTCGTTGGCGGCCAGTGAGATCACGTGATTGTTGGTGACGATATGGCCCTCGCCGGAGATCACCACCCCGGAACCGGAGGAGCCGCTGTCGCCGACCCACGCCCGCACCGTGACCATGGCGGGCATGACCGCGCCGACCACCCGGCCGATCTCACCGGCCGGGATCTCGCCGCCGCCGGCGGTCTGCAACTCCACCTTGCGCGCGGTGAGCGAGGAGGCGGACTGACCGGCGAACAGGCCGATCACACCGCCCAGCAGACCCGCGAGCACGCCCAGCACCACCGCCACCGTGCCCAGCGCGAGCAGCGCCTCCGGCTTCACCTTGCCGCCGAACAGCACCTCGCGGGCGGTCAGCTGCTCCCCGGGAGCGAGCGGTTCGGGCCGCGGCACGGCGATCGCGGGCGCGCCCAGGCGCGCGGCCGCGTCCGGGTCACGCCACGGATCGGCGGGCGGGGTCGCGGTCGCGTCGTCGTGCGCCGCCTCCGGATCGCGCTGCAACAGCTCGGTGGAGCCCTCGGGACGCGAGAACGCCTCGGCCAGTACGGCATCCGGCGGGCGGTTCTGCACCTCGGGCGCATCCGCGGGCGGCGCGGCCGGGACTCCGCCGGGGCGCGGGCCGAAGGAACCGGCCTGCCCGTTCGGGCGGCGGAAGGCGCGGGCGGTGTGCTTGTCGACGTGCGGGCGGTAGACCGGGCGCGGCCCCAGGACCGGTGCGTCCGACGGCCTCAGGTTCCCCCTGTTGGCCGCCGAATCGGGCGTCTCCGCGGACTGCGGTGGCTGCTGGTCCCCGGCACCCGATGCCGCCGGAGTGTTCTTCGATTCGGAGGTCACGCGATGAACTCTACTTGCGCCACCACGCCGTCCACCGCCTGCTGTCGAACGAATCTTGGCGCATGCCGAAGGAACTCGCTCCCGCGGCGAACATGCCGTGGTCGGCGGCGGGGCCCGGGGCGGGATGCTGCGGTGGTGTCGGCTCCGCGCCGGGCAGCTCCGAGATGGGGATCCGGCTCAGGGTGTCGTGCAGCCGCAGCGGTGCGGTGATGTGGCTCGACTGCCGCAGCGCGATCCGCGCCTGCTGCTGGGACTCCACCTCGGCCGCGCATTCGGGGCACACCGACAGGTGATGCGAGGCGCGCAGATACGCGTTCATCCGCAGCTCACCGTCCACATACGCGGCAATGGCCTCGGTGGCCAGATGCTCGGTGGGGGCGAATCGAGGCGGACGCTTCGGCGTTCTGTCCTCGCCGTTCATATGGTGCACACCCTTCCGGAACGACCTCGGCAATGCCCGGGAACCCGGTGCCGGGAACTACGGACACACAGCCCGCAAGGTTTACCCGACCTTCGCGGCGTCGAAACGCCGCTGTGTCCCATTATGCTCGAGGTATTCGCGCAGTGCCTGCCGTCCCCGGTGGATTCGGCTGCGCACGGTGCCCAATTTCACGCCCAGGGTGGCGCCGATCTCCTCGTAGGACAGTCCCTCGATGTCACAGAGGACGACCGCCGCACGGAACTCCGGCGCCAGCGCGTCCAGCGCCGACTGCAGGTTCGGGTCCAGATTCGCGTCGTGGTAGACCTGCTCCGGCCCCGGACCCTCGGACGGCACCCGGTCGTAGTCCTCCGGCAACGCCTCCATGCGGATGCGATTGCGGCGGCGAACCATGTCGAGGAACAGGTTGGTGGTGATGCGGTGCAGCCAGCCCTCGAAGGTCCCCGGCTGGTAGTTCGACAGGGAGCGGAAGACGCGAATGAAGGTTTCCTGGGTCAGGTCCTCGGCGTCCTGCGGATCACCGGTCAGGCGATAGGCGAGGCGATAGACGCGATCGGCGTGCTCGCGCACCAGATCGTCCCAGGAGGGCATCATGGTGCGGTCACCGGTGGCGTCGAAGGCGGCGGTCCCGGTGAGGGGCTCGTCCGCGAAGGATTCGCCGTCCAGCGCGATATCGCTGTTCGGCAGGATCTGCTCGGGCAGATTGGCGTGTTCACGCGCCGCGTCGACCATGTGGATGGGGTTACCTCCTACTCGGGACCGTGAACGTCGGTACGGGGTACAACCGAAGGGTTGGCTCGAGTTGTTCCCGAACCGGGCTCGCGGTCGCTGGCCTGGCGTTGGCGATTACTCTTCCCGGTCCCGATGTGGCAGCCGTATGCGCAGGCTGAGGGACACCTGAGAAAATTCGCCACACCGGTCGGTCACCGGCACGCGATAGGGGCGTCGCGCCGTTAGCCTCATATCCGTGAGCCAGACTCCCGCGGCATCGAACCTGCAGCGCAACCTCGCCTACGTCGAGGAATCCGTGGCCGAGGACGATATTCTCGTCGCCGCCCGCGAACGCGCCGTCGAATTGGGCGCGTCTCCGGTGCCGCCCGCGGTCGGAGCGCTGCTCAGCATGTACGCCCAGCTGCTGGGGGCCAAGGCCGTGGTGGAGGTGGGCACCGGGGCCGGGATCAGTGGGCTGTGGCTGCTGGACGGCATGCACTCCGAGGGCACCCTCACCACCATCGACTCCGAGCCCGAACACCAGCGGGCCGCCCGGGAGGCGTTCCGCGCCGCGGATATCGCGCCCGCCCGCACGCGGCTCATCAACGGCCGCGCCCTGGACGTGCTGCCGCGTCTCGCCGACGGGGCCTACGACCTGGTGTTCATCGACTGCGCGCCGCTCGAGCACCCGCAGTATGTGGAACAGGGGGTGCGCCTGCTCCGCGAGGGCGGCGCGATTCTGCTGCACAATGCCCTGCTCGGCGGCCGCGTGCCCGACCCGGCCCAACGCGATCCGGCCACCCAGGCGGTCCGCGCCGCCACCCGCGCCGTAGCCGAAGACCCGCAACTGACCAGCGTCCTGATCCCGGTCGGCGACGGTCTGCTGTGCGCGTCGCGTGGTTGAGCCCGTGGGCACCGCGCCGCACCGGCCGTGCGTTGGGTGACGCCTAGAGCGTCGCGCGGTCGCGACCGGTGGCGCGCCGACCGTATTCGGGTGCGTCGCAATGGCTCCCGCAGCGACCGCGGCCGGTGGTGGGTCGGAGGGCGGGCGGTGTCGCACAGGTGGCATATCGGACGGTTCGGGGCTGTGTCTGCGGGTATTGCTCGCGAGAGTCGAGTGATTCGAGAGGTGCAGACGAATGGCTATTGCCGACGGCATTGTGCGGGGAGCGTTCGCGGCGGCCGCGCGCGTGCGTGACGCCCGTGTCTTCCATCCGAACGGATTGCCGTTGACCGGTGTGCTGCATGCCGTCGACGGTGTCTACAAGCAACTGCTGGGCAGTGCGGATCGTCCTGTGCTGGCGCGGATTTCGAAGGGCGTCGGCTTGCCCGACGGGGTGCCGGACGTGCTCGGACTGGCGGTGCGGGTACTCGACCGGCACGACCGCCCGTGGGATCTGGCGCTGGCCACCACGGGCGCCGGCACGCTGAGCCGGTTCGTGATCACGCCCGCGCTGGGCTGGTCGAGTGCGTACTACGGCAGTCTGATGGCGTACCGGTTCGAGGACGGTCCGGTCGAGTGGATCTTCGCCGAACCCGATGCGGCCCAACCCGAATCACCGTCGCTCGGGGCGATGTCGACCCATCTGGAGAGGCACCGGCTCGGCTTCACCCTGCGGGCCGCGCCGCTGACCGGTCCCAAGCGGACACTGGCGGAGATCACCGTCGCCGCACCGGAGATCGGCGAACAGGCCGGACCCGGATTCTTCGATCCGGTGCGCAATCTGCCGCCGGAGGTGGAGTTGCTGCCGCGTCCGGTGACCGCGGTGCGGAAGTGGGCGTACACGGGCAGCCGCCGCGGCCGGCACGAGACCGACGCCGTGGCGACCGCGGGTGTCGCCGGATTGCAGGGCATGTCCGAACGCTGAGGCCGGACACCGCCGGGATGGCGCTGGGACCGGGAACCGCCGGGATGGCACTGAGGGCCGGGTACCCGCCGGGATGACGCTGAGGGCCGGGTACCCGCCGGGATGACGCTGGGGCCGGGCACCGCCGGGATGGCACTGAGGGCCGGGCACCCGCCGGGACGGCACTGGGGTCGCACCGCCGGATGTCGCCGCGCCGGGCATCGGCATTTATCGTACGCGCGGAATTCTGACATGCGGAGCGATGCCGCCGGGTTGAACTTGCCGTGCGGAATATCCGCGCGAGGCGTGCGGCGACCAGGGGAGTGTCGGGTCTTGCGGAAGCGTTGAACGCCTGTTTAGTATATTAAACGTGTGTTCAACCGACCAGCCGTACCGCAAGGATCCGCCGAGGATCTGAGTACTCGCGCCCGTATCCGGGACGCCGCCATCGCCGTATTCGGTGAGCAGGGCTTCGGGGTGGGTGTACGCGCGATCGCCACGGCCGCGGGAGTCTCGCCCGGCCTCGTCAACCATCACTTCGGATCGAAGGACGGTCTGCGCGCGGCGTGCGACGAGTACGTCCGCGCGGTGGTGCGGGAGGCCAAGGTCGAATCCATGGAACGGCCGTCACCGTCGGGGCTGCTGCGGCAGATCGCCGAGATCGAGGAGTACGCGCCACTCATCGCCTACCTGGTGCGCAGCTTTCAGGCCGGAGGCAGTCTGGCCGCCGCCTTCTTCGAGCACATGGTCGAGGACGTCGAGCACTATCTGAGCGCCGGTATCGCGGCCGGAACCCTGCGTGCCCCCAGCGATCTCGCGGCGACGGCGCGTTTCCTGGCGACCACCAACGGCGGCGGCATGATGATGTTCCTGCAGCTCTACGCGACCGAACACCCCGGCCCCGTCGACTACCGGAAAGCCCTGCGCGAGTACGCCGACCGCATGATGCTGCCCGCCCTCGAGCTTTACACCCACGGTCTGCTGACCGACTCCATGATGCTCGACACCCTGCTCGCCCAGCGGCAGGACAACCCCCCATAGCCGACCGGATCCTGCTTCCGGCAAGGAGACTCGATGAACGCCTCGACCACCCCGGCCATCTCGGTCCGGGATCTGCACAAACACTTCGGGCCGGTGCGCGCCCTGGACGGTCTCGACCTCGAGGTCGCCGCGGGGGAGGTGCACGGCTTCCTCGGACCTAACGGGGCGGGCAAGTCCACCACCATCCGCGTGCTGCTCGGCGTGCTGTCCCGCACCTCGGGCGAGGCCCGGGTGTTCGGCCGCGACCCCTGGGCCGACGCCGTCGCCCTGCACCACGACATCGCCTATGTGCCAGGCGATGTCACGCTCTGGCCGACACTCAGCGGCGGGGAGACCATCGACCTGCTCGGGCGGATGCGCGGCGGCATCGACGACGCCCGGCGCGCCGAGCTGATCGAGCGTTTCGAACTCGATCCCAAGAAGAAGGCCCGCACCTATTCCAAGGGCAATCGGCAGAAGGTCGCACTGGTCTCGGCGTTCTCGTCCCATGCCAGCCTGCTCCTGCTGGACGAGCCCACCTCCGGCCTGGATCCGCTCATGGAGCAGGTGTTCAACGAGTGTGTGGCCGAGGCGGCACGGCGCGGCTGCACCGTCCTGCTGTCCAGTCACATCCTGTCCGAGGTGGAGAAGCTGTGTCAGCGCGTGACCATCATCCGCGCCGGACGCACCGTGGAAACGGGCAGCCTGCGCGAGCTGCGGCATCTGAGCCGCACCTCCATCACCGCCGAATTGACCGGTGACCCGGGCGATCTCGGCCGCCTTCCCGGTGTGGCCGACGTGAGCCTGGAGGACCACACGCTGCGCTGCCAGGTGGACGCCGAGCATCTCGGCGAACTCGTCCGCGTGCTGGGCGCGGCCGGAGTGCGCAGCCTGGTGAGCCAGCCGCCGACGCTGGAGGAACTGTTCCTGCGCCACTACTCGCACAATGGCGAGCGGGCCGTCGAGGCGGAGGCGGTGCGATGACCACCGCCGTGCTGCCGCGCCCGCACACGACCGAAACCGTGTTCCGTGCGGCCGATTTCGCCGGTACCGGTCAGATGCTGCGCCTGTTCCTGCGTCGCGACCGCATCGTGCTGCCGCTGTGGGTGCTGCTGCTGTCGCTGCCGTTGGGCAGTGTGTACATCGAGAGCATCGCGTCGGTGTATCCCGACGAGGCCGGACGAGTAGGCTTCGCCCGGTCGATTCTGGCCAGTCCCGCCCAGCTAGCCATGTACGGCCCGATCTACGACACCGGTCTCGGCGCGGTCGGGATCTGGAAAGCGGGCATGTTCTTCACCCTGCTCGGCATCGCCACGATCCTCACCGTCATCCGGCACACCCGGGCCGAAGAGGAAACGGGGCGCGGGGAACTGGTGGCCTCCACCCGAATCGGACGGTTCGCCGGACTCACCGCGGCGCTGGTGCTCGGCCTCGGCGGTGCGCTCGCCACCGGGTTGCTGGGCACGCTGAGCCTGCTGGGCACGTCGGTACCCGCCTCGGGTTCACTGGCTTTCGGGCTGGCGCTGGCCGGATCCGGCGCGGTCTTCGCGGCCGTGGCGGCGGTGGCCGCACAGGTGTCGCCGAGCGCCCGCACGGCACGCGGAATCGCGTTCGCGGTACTGGCCGCCACCTACACGCTGCGGGCCATCGGCGACGCCCGGGCCGGGGACGGGCCGACCTCGGTGCTCACCTGGCTGTCGCCGCAGGGATGGTCGTTGCAGGTGCGGGCGTACGCGGGCGACCATTTCGCGGTGCTGCTGCTGCACCTGGTCACGGTGACCGTGCTGACCGCCGTCGCCTACACCCTGCTGGCGCACCGCGATCTCGGCGGCGGTCTCATCGCCGAACGGTCGGGCGCGCTGCGGGCGGGGCCCGCGCTGTCCGGTCCGCTGGGGCTGGCGTGGCGGCTGCAACGCGGATCGCTGCTGGCGTGGACCGTCGGACTCGCGCTGTACGGGTTGGTGTTCGGCAGTGTGGTGTACGGCATCGGCGACGAACTCGGCGACAGCGAAATGATTCGCGAGCTGATCCAGCGCATGGGCGGTGCACAGCTGCTGGAGGATGCGATGCTCAACTACGGATTCACCATGCTGAGCGTGGCCGCCACCGCCTACGCCATCTCGGCGGCGCTGCGCCTGCACGGTGAGGAGGCCGCCCAGCACGCGGAGACGGTGCTCACTGTCGCTGTCTCTCGAATCCGCTGGGCCGCATCGCATCTGGTGATAGCTCTGCTGGGTCCGGCGGTGATACTCACCGTGGCCGGGACGGTCGGCGGGCTGGTGTACGGGCGGGCCGCGGGAGATGTGAGCGGCAAACTCGGCGCCGTGCTGGGCGCGGCCCTGGTGCAGTTGCCCGCCATCTGGCTGTTCGTCGGTGTCGTGATCCTCCTGTTCGGCGTGGCGCCGCGCTGGACCCCGGTCGCCTGGGGTGTCTTCGTCGCCGCCGTGGCGGTCTTCCTGCTGGGCGCGATTTCCGGAGCACCCCAATGGTTCCGCAATCTCGACCCCTACCAGCACGCACCGAAACTCCCGGGTGCGGAGTTCACGGCCACGCCGCTGGTGATCATCACCCTGCTGGCGGCGACCCTGATCACGGTGGGGTTGTTCGGTTTCCGTCGCCGAGATCTGCGCTAGGGCAAGGCCGCTCCGAATCTCCTGGCGTGCTGTGGATTTCCGACCGGTCGGTTGTGGGTCGGGAGTCTGTGAACTCGGGCCGAGGTCTGGATTTCCCCACCTGGACGGTGGTACACGAATGGTGGGGGAATCGAAGGATGAGGAGGTGCGGCAATGTACGAAGGGGCAATCCTCGGCGCGCATCTGCCGTCGGGATGGCTGTGGCCCGCGCTGATCCTGTTCGGCGGCGTGGTTTTCGTGGCACTGCTGGTGCTGCTGCTGGTCAGCGGGGCGCGGTTCGACGACCATCAGGGTGGTATCTCGCCGACCCCGACGCCGGGATCGTGCGCCCCGTTCTGCACCGAACCGGTGTACGCCCCCGCTCACCAGCGCTGAATCGGCGCGGTGAGGATTACCTCACCGCCGTGGCGGCTACTCCATCGGTGAGATCGACGGATGGGGTGTGCCATGGTGCAGCGGTT
Organism: Nocardia otitidiscaviarum; assembly: GCF_007362295.1. Taxonomy (NCBI): domain Bacteria; kingdom Bacillati; phylum Actinomycetota; class Actinomycetes; order Mycobacteriales; family Nocardiaceae; genus Nocardia; species Nocardia otitidiscaviarum. Next base: position 690,697 of record NZ_CP041695.1, read on the forward strand.
TCCGACCGTGGTGGGGTTGTACCTGCGTGACGGTCAGCGGTGGCGGCGCATCGCCGAGTTCCGGGTGAATACGGAGGGGCACGCCACATTTCGCGCCATCGATCCGGTCGAGGGGCTGGTCGGCCGCGTCTGGTTCCAGCAGGGCGTCGGCATCCTCGGCGAACAGCGTACGGTGCTGCCCGGCGCGGGCGCGGAATTCCTACGGGCACTGTTGCAGCCCTTCGGATTTCGCGACTACCTCTTCCGTGACGACAGCGTACCGGCCGAGGCGGGCGCACGGCCGCGCCCCGGCCGCACCCGGACGCACGGCGCGCGTGCGGGCCGCAACGGTTCCGGCGACCGGCACTGCGCTAGAGACTATTGGCCAGCAGCGCGTACTGCGCGGACGCCTTCCGCTGCACCGACGTCTCCGAATCCGCGTTGACCAGCGCCACATACCGCTTGTAGGACACATAGCAGCGGTACACGCCGTCGCCGCTGCTCGAGCGCGGCAGCCGCATGCATGTCGTATCGGGCACCCGTTCCGGCGCCGAACCGCTCACCCAGCGCTCGCCGAGACTGCCGATCAGCCCGTCGATCAGATTCCGCCCGGCGGCGGCGTCACGCACCCGGAACAGGACGTTCTCCTCGGTCAGGCTCATGGCGTCGAGGTCGGTGTCGTCGACCAACTGCTGCCGTTTGGCCTGATCGGGCGCACCCAGCACCAGCGCGTTCGGGCCGTAGACCGCGAAGTCGTCCGGATTCGGGGTGTGCCCGTCGCGGCTGTCCACCAGGGTCCGCGCCAGCATCCGGCCCGGATCGACGGGCAAATCGTCCACCCGATCCGCGGGCGTGGGTTCGAAGGCGTCCACCAGCGGCACCTGGGCGTCCAGGGTCTTGCGCGCCCACGACACCAGATCCTGTTCGTCGGCACGCGGCCGGGACGCGAACACCGCGATCACGAACTCCTTGCGCGGCATGGTCATTCCGATATTCGGCACGCCCGGCCGCCAATGCGCGAAGGCATCGGGATATTCGGCGATGGTCAGCTTGCGGTTCTGCTCGCGCGCCACGTCGAAATCGGCGTCCTCGAGTTCCCGCGCGGCCAGCTTGGCGGCGTCCTCCGACGGGAAGCGCAGCAGTCGAACGGTCACCGTGGTGCTCGTCGGATCGGGCGCGTCCGAACCCGCCGGATCGGGCTTGTCGGAACCGCTGGCCGCATAGCCCGCGATGAAGCCGCGGTTCTCCAGAATCGGCCGCGACACCCCGGACAGATGGCTCACCTCGACCACCGTGTCCGCATCGGGCAGCACGATGCCGCCGCGACCCACCGTGAGCGACGGATCGATCCGCACCGCGGGCGTGACCGCCTCGGCCATGCGCATACCCTCCAGCACCGGGCCTGAGCCGTCGGCGCGCTCCGGATAGGTGTAGCGGTCGACCGGATAGGAGCCGGTGTCGAGGGTGCGGACGTCGATCTCACCCGCCATGGGCGTGCCGGACACCCCGCATCCGGTGAGTAGCACGGCCAGACAGGTCGCGGCGGTGGCGGCACGTGCGGCGCGTCCCATGATGCTCCCTCCCGCGCTGCCGAGCGGCGCGCGTCACCCACTCGATTCTCTGGCCGCGAGCGGGCGGCTGTCCAGCTAAACCCAGATGCCCTTGCCGACGGTCACCACACCGCCGTTGCTCACCGCGAACCGTTCCCGATCCCGTTCCAGGTCGACGCCGATGATCTCGCCCTCCGAGACCACCACGTTCTTGTCCAAGATGGCGTGCCGCACCACCGCGCCGCGCCCGATCCGCACACCCGGCATGAGCACACTGCCCTCCACCGTCGCGCCGTCCTCCACGAACACATTCGAGAACAGCACCGAATTGCGGACCGTGGCCGCCGACAGAATGCTGCCCGCGCCCACGATCGACTCCTGCGCCAGGCCGCCGCGGCCGAACTTGGCCGGGGGCAGGTTCTCGGCCGCGCCGCGAATCGGCCAGTGCCGGTTGTACAGGTCGAACACCGGATCCACCGACACCAGATCCATATGCGCGTCGTAGAAGGCGTCGATGGTGCCCACATCGCGCCAGTAGCCGCGATTGCGTTCGGTGGATCCGGGCACGTCGTTGCGGGCGAAGTCGTAGACCGACGCCTGCCCGGCGCGCACCAACTCCGGGATGATGTCGCCGCCCATGTCGTGATCGGAGTCGGTGTTGTCGGCATCCGCGCGAATGGCGTCCACCAGCACCTTGGTGGTGAAAACGTAATTGCCCATGGAGGCGAAGGTGGCGTTCGGGTCGTCCGGGGTGCCCGGCGGATGCACCGGCTTCTCCAGGAAGCCGATGATGCGACCGGACTCGTCGGAGTCGATGCAGCCGAAGGCGCTGGCGGTGCTGCGCGGCACCCGAATCCCCGCGACCGTCACGCCCGCGCCGGACTCGATGTGATGCGACACCATCTGCTCGGGATCCATGCGGTACACGTGATCCGCGCCGAAGACCACGATGTACTCCGGATCCTCGTCGTAGATGAGGTTCAGCGACTGCATGATGGCGTCGGCGCTGCCGGTGTACCAGCGCGGGCCCAACCGCTGCTGCGCGGGCACCGGGGTGATGTACTCGCCGCCGAAACCCGACAGCCGCCAGGTCTGGGAGATGTGGCGGTCCAGGGAATGCGACTTGTACTGGGTGAGGACGCAGATCCGCAGGTATCCGGCGTTCACCAGATTCGACAGCACGAAGTCGATGAGGCGGTAGGCCCCGCCGAACGGCACCGCGGGCTTGGCCCGGTCCTTGGTGAGCGGGAAGAGTCGCTTGCCCTCGCCACCGGCGAGCACGATCCCGAGTACGTGCGGCTGGCTCCTCACCCTCCCCAACTTACAGCGTCAGGGTGTCTGCGCAGTGCCGGCGAGACACACGCCGACTTACGAGCAATCGGACAATCCCGTCGTCGCTATCGAGACACGCCGAAGACCCGCTGTGACGCGGCCCGGACAATCCGTACAGAGCTTGGTGGCGATTCGGTCGAGCGTTTAGGTTGGAGCGCGTGGAATACGGCGCGGACGGTGGACGCGAACTGCGCGTCGCCATGATGACCCGCGAATACCCGCCCGAGGTGTACGGCGGGGCGGGCGTGCACGTCACCCAGCTGGTGCCGCGGCTGCGGCGGCTGTGCGACGTCACCGTGCACTGCATGGGGGTGCCGCGCACCGACGCCGTCGTGCATCAACCCGATCCCATGCTGTACGCGGCCAATTCGGCGCTGCAAATGATGTCCGCGCAACTGCGCATGGCCGATGCTGCGGGCGGGGCCGACGTGGTGCACTCGCACACCTGGTACACCGGGTTGGCCGGGCATCTGGCGGCCGAACTGTACGGGATACCGCATGTGCTCACCGCGCATTCGCTGGAACCGCGGCGGCCCTGGAAGGCCGAGCAGCTGGGCGGGGGATACCGGCTCTCGTCCTGGTCCGAGCGCAATGCCATGGCCGCCGCCGATGCCGTGATCGCGGTGAGTTCCGGGATGCGGGCCGACGTCCTCGACGCCTATCCGGATCTCGACCCCGAGCGAGTGCACGTGGTGCACAACGGAATCGACGCGCAGACCTGGCATCCCGGCGGCCCGCCCGAGGGGGTGCGGGACGTACTGGCCGAACTGGGGGTGCGCCGGGACCGGCCGATCGTGGCGTTCGTCGGGCGCATCACCCAGCAGAAGGGCGTCTCGCACCTGCTGGCGGCGGCGCGGCGACTGGACCCGGACATCCAGCTGGTGCTGTGCGCGGGCGCGGCGGACACGCCCCGGCTGGAGGCCGAGGTGGCGGAATCGGTGCGGGAGCTGAGCCGACGACGCGGCGCGGTGTTCTGGGTGCGGGAGATGTTGCCCACCGAGATGGTGCGGCAGATCCTCTCCGCGGCAAGCGTTTTTGTCTGCCCATCGGTGTACGAGCCGCTGGGGATCGTGAATCTGGAGGCCATGGCCTGTGGGACCGCGGTGGTGGCGTCGGATGTGGGCGGCATTCCGGAGGTGGTGTCCGACGGGGTGACCGGGCGGCTGGTGCCCTACGACGCGCACGACACCGTGGGCTTCGAGGAGGCGCTGGCCCGGGTCATCGAGTCCGTCGCGGGCGACCCGGTGACCGCCGAGGCCATGGGCGCGGCCGGAAGAGCCCGCGCCATAGCCGAATTCGACTGGAACCGGATCGCCGCGCAGACGGTGCGGGTCTACGACCGGGTGCGTAAGAGCTAGAAACGCGCGGTGCCGGGTGCACGATGCGGGTGCTCGCCGCGGTGCCGGGGTGCACGACGCGGGTGCTCGCCGCGGTGCTGTGGCCGACGAGGCCTCGCGGCGGTGCCGGAGGCCGACGATCGCGGTGTGGTTCGCGCCGGTGGCGGCGCGACAGGTTGCCGCCGGTGCCGCGACTACTGGGCGGCGGCGCGGCGCAGGGCGAAGATGCGCAGTTCGCGGCTGGTGCGGCCCTTGTAGGCGGTGTACGCCTGCGTGGTCTCCTCGAAACGGGCGAAGATCTCCGCCTGCTGCTCCGGGTCGGTGACGCGGGTGGCCGTCACCGGAATCCGCTGTCCGGCAATGGTGACCGTGCCCGTCGGATCGGCCAGCAGATTGCCCGTCCACGCCGGATGGGTGGCCTGACCGAAATTGCTGCCGATCACGTACAGCACATCGCCGTCGTGCACGTACAGCAGCGGCGTGGTGCGCGGCTGCCCCGACTTGCGGCCGGTGGTGGTCAACAGGATCACCGGCGCACCGATCGGCCCCAGCACCGTGTACTTGCCCGCGGTGCGCTCCAGCACCCGCCGATCCAACGGCGTGAGCTTGCGAATCACCGTCGACCCCACGCTGGTGGCCGCGAACGAACTCGCCGCCCGCCGCAGCAGACCTGTCTGCGGACCCCACCGCCGATCCGGGAACTGAGCGCTCATGCGGAGAACCGTACCGCCACAACCGGACACGGAGGTATTCGAGGAGGCCGGTGCGCAGCCGAGCCCGCCGGGGCCGCCGGGAGCCGCACCCGGCCGAACGAGCGAACCAGGTGTCAATGGATGGCGGACGGTCAGGCCGGGTCCGGCTGCGGCCACAGCTCCGTGGTGCGAGTGGGGCTTGGTTGCGGCGGCCTGCTCGGTGGTGCGGGTGGGGTGTGGTTGGGGCGGCCTGCTCGGTGGTGCGGGTGGGGTGTGGTTGGGGCGGCCTGCTCGGTGGTGGGAGCGGCACTTCGCGGTGGCAACCGGCATGGCGTTGCGAGCGGCACCCGGCTCTGGGAGTGGTCAGCCGCGCGGGCGGTACACCGACACCGTGACCGAGGCGGTCACCGGATACGGCTCGGGCAGCGCCGCGATGCGTTCGTCGCGGGTGTCGGCCCCGTGGAAGGCGGACGGGCCCATGCGCACCACGTGGCGGATGTCGGCGTGGTCGAGCGCCATCGTGTACTCCACCGGCGTGCGCTCCAGCAGTTCGAACCGCGCACCCAGCGATTCCGCCAGCCGCTCCTGCTTGTCCGCGTCCACCCGCACCATGGCGAGCGGCTCGATGAGCTCACCGAGATGCCGCTCGGTCGGCGTGACCACCACGAACCGGCCGTCCGGTGTCAGCACCCGCGCCACCTCCTCCGCATTGCGTGGCGCGAACACGCACAGCACCGCGTCGAGCACCCCGTCGCGCACCGGCAGCCCCCGCCACGCATCGGCCAGCACCGCCCCCGCCCGCCCATGCGCCCGCGCGCACCGCCGTACCGCCGGTTTCGACACATCCACCGCGATCCCCCGCGCGGCGGGCGCCGCATCCAGCACCGTCGCCAGGTAGTACCCGGTCCCCGCCCCGACCTCCAGCACCGCCGCGTCGGTCCGGCGCGGCGGCAGGTCATCGCCCACGCGGTGGGTTGTGAGTGGTTGGTTGTCGCCTGCGTGGTGGGTTGTGAGTGGTTGGTTGTCGCCTGCGTGGTGGGTTGTGAGTGGTTGGTTGTCGCCTGCGTGGTGGGTTGTGAGTGGTTGGTTGTCGCCTGCGTGGTGGGTTGTGAGTGGTTGGTTGTCGCCTGCGTGGTGGGTTGTGAGTGGTTGGTTGTCGCCCGCGCGGTCGGTTGTGAGTGGTGGGTTCTCGCCCTGATGTGAGCGTGCGGTCGCACCATCCTCGTCCGCATGGTCGTTCGCGGGCGAAACCTCCGCACCCGCATGAACCGCCGCGTTCACCTTCGGGTCCGAGGCCATGCTCGACCGGTCGTCGTCGCATGTGGCCGTGATCGTCTCGCTCGCAAAGCCGACACGCTCGGTGCGGTCGCGCACCGCGCCCGGCAGCAGGATGGCTGCGAGCCGTGCCGCCGACGCTGCTCGAACAGCCCCGGGCCGAGCGGGGCCGTTCGAGTTCCCGCCCACGCCGGCTGCCGATCCACGCGGGAGGCCGGTCGTGGTCGATGATGCGCCGGGGCGGGGGAGCCCGGCGGCAGGCGCACCTCCATCCGTTGCTTCCGGCCGCACCGCTTCTGCCGCAGGCGCAGACGGGCTGGCGTCAGTCGTTCCCTCGGCCTCCCGCGAGGTTGGTGCCGGGGTTGCCGCGGGCGCGAACTTCCTCGCTACTCGACTGCCGGCCATGTGCGGAGCTGGGTCGGGCGTCGTATGCCGCGTCCCGGTGGTTGGGGCGGGTCCGAGGTCGCCCCCATCCGCCTCGTCGGCGTGGGGCGGGTGTGTCGATGGCGTGGGCATCGGGGCGACCGCACTGCCCACCGCACGGGCCACGGCCGCGGCTATCGGGGCGAAGTGGCCCGCGGCTTGGAAGGCGGCGCGGGCGTCGAGCATTTCCGGGGTGTCGCCGGTCATTTTGGTGGACGAGCCGGTGAGGAGGCTGACGTAGCCCTGTTTGGCCAGGTCGAAGGAGTGGCCCCGGGGGCAGCGCAGGGTGCGGTCCCGGCCGGTGAGGTCCCGGCCGCACTCCGGGCAGGAGAGTAGATCGGCGCATGCGAAGAGCCGCTCGGTCGGGCCCGGTACGGGACCGGTGAGCGGTTCGGTGTCGCCGAGATGCGTCGCTGCGGTGCCGGTGAGCCGGTTCACCGGGTCGGTGCGGCTCACCGGCAGGTCAGGCTGCTAGCTGGTGACACTCTTGAGTTCGTCACCGAGCGCCGCGGCTTCCTCCGGCGTGAGCTCGACGACCAGACGCCCGCCACCCTCGAGTGGAACCCGCATGACGATTCCACGCCCTTCCTTGGTTGCCTCGAGGGGACCGTCCCCGGTGCGGGGCTTCATGGCCGCCATCCTCTGCTCCCTCCAGATCTGCGCGGTCTGCTGCGCACTTTCATGGAACTCCAGTTGTCACCAACTGGCAGCCCGCGCGTATGTGGCGGGCCGCACCGCACCCATTCTTCCCTATCGCCGATCGGGGCGGGTACCTGAGTTCCAAAAACCGACCGTTGTGGCGCGTGCGGGTGCTATGGGCGTACCCAGCAATCGGCCACGTGATCATCCACCATTCCGGTCGCCTGCATCAGCGCGTAGGCCGTCGTGGGACCGACGAAACGGAAGCCGCGCTTCTTCAGATCTTTTGCGAGAGCGGTGGATTCGGCTGTGACGGCGGGCACGTCGGACAGTGTCGCCGGACGTGGTCGCGGCCCCGGCGCGAACGACCAGAGCAGCTCGTCGAGGCCGGTGTCGAGCTCCCGGGCAACCCTGGCATTGGTGATACAAGCCTCGATTTTGGCGCGATTGCGAACTATGCCCGGATCGCCGAGCAGTCGTTCCACATCGGCATCCCCGAACTTCGCCACCCGCTCGATCTCGAACCCCTCGAACGCCGCCCGGAATGCGGGCCGCTTCCGCAAAATCGTGATCCAGGAAAGTCCGGACTGAAACGCCTCCAGACACATCCGTTCGAACAATGCGTCATCCCCGTGCAGGGGCTTTCCCCATTCCTGGTCGTGGTAATCCCGGTACAGCTGCGACCCGGTCGACCAGCCGCACCTGGTCAGCCCGTCGGTGGGTGATTCCAGGGTCGTCACCGCTCGTCCGCCTCGGTCTCGGGCGTGGAGACGCCGGGCACGATGCCGGGCATCGCCTGCCCGTCCGACCGGCCCGGACCCGCGGCGGGCGCGTGGTCCGATGCTCCCGCGCCGGAATCCGCGGGCGTAGTCCGGTTCACCGAACTGGACCCGGCGGCGGCGGGGGCGGCGCCCGGCACCGGACCGGACGCCGGGCCACCGTACGGCTGCCCGACCGGCGGGACCGTGGCGGTCTGGGCGGCCTGGCCTCGGGGCGCGAGCGGTTCGCCGGGATTCGTCCGCGCGGCCCCGTTGGCGGTATCGCGGTGCGGCGTGGCGGTGTGCTCGCGGTACGAGGTGCCGTTGGCCGGTGTGGGCTGGCCCGCGCGGGCCTGGGCCAGCTGCCATTCGAGTTCGTCGATGCGGGCGGCGAGGCGGGTCAGGGCCCAGTCAACCTCACCGGCCTTGTAGCCGCGCAGCACCTGCTGGAAGCGCAGGGCGCGCACATCGCCGCCGGTGATGCCGTCGACGGGGAGCACCGTGGCGGTGGTGCCCTCGGGGAGCGGGCCCAGCTCCTCGGATCGGCCGAATACCGCGCTGGCGACCAGGAACAGCAGCGCGGCCACCAGACCGACGATCAGCACGTACAGCAGCAGCGTGAGCATGGGTTCGAGCTTAGGGGGCGTTCGCGGGCGGGGGTGGGCTCGGCCCCGGCGGAATTCGGCCGTCGAATTCGGTTGGGGGAGGGGGAGCGTGGTGGTGGGTGCGGTCCCGCGCCTGGGTGCGGTGGCGCGGGACCGCGGTGGCTGTCGGTACACGCTGTCCGACGCGTCAACGGTACACCGAAACTAAATGTTCGGGTGGGCGAAATAGAGTGGGCGTGTTGTGCGGCGGTGGGGGGTATTGCGGGGGAGAGGTGTTGGAGAACGCGTCTGTTCTGAGTGTGCTGCGCTTGTCCACCCTGCGCCCCTGGCGCAGGCTGCCCGAGCGCAGTGGGCGTGTTGTGGCGCGCACGGGTCGGTGCTGGGTGGGGTGCAGGGGGCGGCGCCTGCCCGGAGTGTGCTGCGCTTGCCCACCCTGCGCCCCTGGCGCAGACTGCCCAAGCGCAGCGGCGCGTGTGCGGGCGGGTGGGGTCAGAGGTGGCGGGTGGTGTCGATATTGAGGGACATGCCGGCCAGGCCGCGGCGGCGGACCGCGAGTTTGTCGGCGATATCGCGCAGCGCCTTGCCCGAGGCACTGTCGGGGGCGCGCAGGACGATGGGGGTGCCCTCGTCGCCCGCCTCGCGCAGCGACTGTTCGATCGGGATCTGACCCAGCAGCGGGACATCCGCGCCGATGGCGCGGGTGAGGTTCTCGGCGACGGTCTGACCGCCGCCGGAGCCGTAGAGGTCCATGCGGGTGCCGTCGGGCAGATCGAGCCAAGACATGTTCTCGATGACGCCCGCGATGCGCTGGCGGGTCTGCAGCGCGATGGAGCCCGCGCGCTCAGCCACCTCGGCGGCGGCCAGCTGCGGGGTGGTCACCACCAGGATCTCGGCATTGGGGATGAGCTGGGCCAGCGAGATGGCCACGTCGCCGGTGCCGGGCGGCAGGTCGAGCAGCAGCACGTCCAGATCGCCCCAGAACACGTCGGCGAGGAACTGCTGCAACGCCCGGTGCAGCATCGGTCCGCGCCACACCACGGGCGTATTGCCCTGGGTGAACATGGAGATCGAGATGACCTTCACGTCGTGCGCGACGGGCGGCATGATCATCCGCTCCACCTGCGTGGGCCGCTGGTCGGTGCCCAGCATGCGCGGCACCGAGTGGCCGTAGATATCGGCGTCGAGCACGCCCACCGCGAGTCCGCGCGCGGCCATGGCGGCCGCGAGATTCACGGTGACGCTGGACTTTCCGACGCCACCCTTGCCGGAGGCCACCGCGTACACGCGGGTCAGCGATCCGGGCTGGGCGAAGGGGATGACCGGTTCGGCGGCGTCGCCGCGCAGCTTGCGGCGCAGCTCGGTGCGCTGCTCGTCGTTCATGACGTCGAGGGTCACGTCGATCGCGCCCACGTGGGGCACGTCGGCGACCGCCTTGGTGACCCGCTCGGTGAGCGTGGTCTTGAGCGGGCACGCCGCCGTCGTCAGGTAGATCTCGACGTGGACACTGCTGTCGGCGCCGATCTCGACGCTCTTCACCATGCCCAGTTCGGTGATCGGCTTCCGGATCTCCGGGTCGTCCACCTTCGCGAGCGCGCCCCGCACATCCGATTCCGTTACCACTGGCATGTACGCCAGTCTATTGGCCTCGGATGCGTGGCATCGATGGGCCTCAGATGCGCGGCAATTGGGCGGGCTGCGGTGCGACGCCGCTCTGGTAGGCGACCTGCCAGGCCATCACGTTGGCGACGTAGGCCATGGAGTTGTTGTACCGGAGGATGGCGCGGGTCTGCTGCGCCCGATCCCGCATGTCGAGTCCGCCCGAGCACAGGTATTTGCCCGCGGTGAGGGTGGCGTCGAAGAGGTTCTGCGGGTCGGCGATGCCGTCGCCGTTGCCGTCGGCCGCGTAGTGCTTCCAGGTCTCGGGCAGGAACTGCATGGGACCGACCGCGCGGTCGTAACCCTGGAGCCCGTCCAGGGATCCGCCGTCGGAATCGTAGATCACGTGGTTGCCGTACAGGCTGCCGTCCAGCACCGGTCCGTAGACGGGGGTGAGCGGATTGCCGCCGTCGTCGGCCTTGCCGCCGAAGACGTGCCGGGATTCCACGCGGCCGATGCCGGCGAGCATGGACCACGACATGCCGCAGGTCGGATTCTCCGCCGCCAGTACATGTTCCGCGTTCTTGTACGCGGCCTCGGCGATGCCGGGCATATCGAGCGGACCGGCGGGGACGGCGGCCGGAGCGCGGCCGTCGGGCTGCGCGACCGTCCGCACCTGCGGCGGTGGCGGCGGCGCGGCCTGTTTGGCCTCTCGCAGTAAGAGTTCCGGGGCGGCGGCCACCGGTGCGGCGGCCGCCTCCAGTCTGGGTAGGTGATCGTCGGCTTCAGGCGAAATCCGTTGCTGCACAGAGCTTGCCAGCTTGTCGGCCAGGCTGCCGTCGGCCGCCCCGGTTACGGTGGCGAGTCCCGCGGGAACGAGTCCGGTGAGTGCGATGACAGACTGCCGACGTACGTTGACGGCCGGCGGTTTGCGGTGACGTCCCACGGTGTGATGGCCCTCCATTGCTGTCCGGATGTGCCCTCGGTAATGCAATGGAGATCACGGTACCGCATTCGAGATCTGTTCGTTACTCCTTCGTGATCCTTTTTCTCGTTTGCGTCACGGAGCCGGGGCCGGGGGCGGCGGGGGCAGCGGAATCGTGATGCCGAACGGCAGCGTGATGGCCGGTGCGGGCGGTGCGGCGGGCTCCTCCGCGGGCGCGGGAGCCGAGCCCTCGGCGGGCGCGGGCGGTGCGGATTCCGTTGGCAGCACCGGATTCTCGGGCTGCGGCTGAGCCTGCGGCTGCGGTGCGGGCTGCGGCGGCTGGGCGGCCTCGGGGGCGGTGCAGGACGCCGGGGTCGGCAGCGGCCGGCCGTCCGGACCGAACTGCTGTCCGGACAGGTCGGGCTGGGCCGATTCCTCCGCTTTGCCCACTTCCGGTGCCGCGTTCGCGGCGTCCATCGGATCCGGCATCGGTGCCGGAACCGCTTCCTGCGCACAGGGGTTCGGCGGGGGCGGCGGGCAGAAGATGCCGCACGGAATCGGCGGCAGCCCCGGAATGGTGATCATCACCTGGGTCGGCGTCTGCTGCGGCGCGACGGTGTTCGACGGCGGCTGCTCCGCGGTGGACGGGGTCGGGAGCGTGTTGTTGGCCAGCGTCATATCCGGCACGGTCGCGGTGGGAATGCTGCCCGGGGCGATGAGATCCGGCGAGATGCTGACCTGGGTGGGCGCGCCGCCGGTCCGGTAGGCGTGCGACCAGCTCAGCACCTGGGCCGCGTACGACATGGAGTTGTTGTAGCGCAGCACGGCCCGCAGCTGCTGCTGCTGATCGCGCAGGTTCATATTGCCCGAGCACAGGTACTTGCCCGCGGCCAGCGCGGCGTCGAAGACATTGTGCGGATCGGAGACGCCGTCGCCATTGCCGTCGGCGGCGTACAGCGCCCAGGTGCCGGGCAGGAACTGCATGGGACCCAGGGCGCGCACATAGCCGCCGTCGGCGGCCTTGATGATCTCGTTGCCCGGCAGGGTTCCGTCCAGCGCCGGGCCGTAGATGGGCGTGACGGTGGTGCCCGCGGCGTCGGTGCGGCCATTGCTGGCATGTCCGGATTCGATGCGTCCGATTCCGGCCAGCAGATTCCACGACAGCCCGCAGCCGGGCATGGAGGATTCCAGCGCCAGCTCGGCATTGCGGTAGGCGGCGAGCACGATCTCCGGAATGCCGAGTACGCCGGCGCCGCCGGGCAGCGCGATGTCCTGGAGCGGCACGGTGCCGTTGAACATGCCGTCGGCGGGTGGGGTCAGGGCGCGCAGCTTGCGCGGCGGCTCCGGGGCGGCGGGCACCAGTCCGACGAGTTTGTCGGAGGTGGGTTGGTCGGCGGCGACGGCGTCGACCGCGCTCGCGGCCAGTAGGGCGTCGGGGGCCTGGGGCGCCTCGGTTCTGTGGGTGGTGTTGGTGGCCGATCCGGCGGTGACGAGTCCGGCCAGGATGAGAGCCGATGCTGTCACCGGAGCTGCTATTCGTTTTGGCACCACACAATCCCCTCAACAGTCGTGGAGCAACCGGTAGCGCGGTGACACCCACCTCAGTGGAAGGTGTCTGAGTCGGTTGCTCGGAACAACGTGATCCAGGTTACCCATCCGTAAGCTTGTTGTGTGCAACTTGTGCCGTCATTCGCCATCTTTTTGCGGCGAAACTACGACCTCAGACCTCTTTCCCTCGGTACCCTTCTTCTTTTTGCGTTCGCCTGACCGTTCTGATTTGTCCGTTCCACCTGCGGATTCGCCGTCCAGACGGGCGATCAGATCCTTGATGTCCTCGAGTTCGCGCCGCAGATAGTCACGGGTCGCCACCTCGCCGACGGCCAGCCGCAGCGCCGCCAGCTCCCGAGCCAGGAACTCGGTGTCGGCCTTGGTCTGGGCGGCGCGCATCCGGTCCTCCTCCAGCGCCACCCGGTCGCGGTTGTCCTGCCGGTTCTGCGCCAGCAGGATGAGCGGCGCGGCATAGGCGGCCTGGGTGGAGAAAGCCAGGTTGAGCAGGATGAACGGGTACGGGTCCCAGCGCAGGCTCACCGCGAAGACATTGAGCACGATCCACACCACCACCACGACGGTCTGGATCGCCAGATAGCGCCCGGTGCCCAGGAACCGGGCCACGCGCTCGCTGGAGCGGGCCAGCGCCTCGGCGTCCCAGTCGAACCGGAAGCGCGACTCCGACGGCGTCTCCAACCGCCCCCGGGGGCTGTGGTCGGTCATGGCTTGCCTCCCGGAAGCTTGTGCGCGACAACGGTTCCGGTCGCCTCGGTGAGCTCGTGCTCATCCTGTTCGCGCCAATCCTCGGGCAGCAGGTGGTCCAGCAGATCGTCCACCGAGACCGCGCCCAGCAGGTGGTTCTCGTCGTCGACCACCGGCCCGCACACCAGGTTGTAGGTGGCGAAATAGCGGGTGACCGCGGTGAGCGACGCCTCCGGGCGCAGCGGGCTCAGATCGGTGTCGAGAATGCCGCCCACCAGGTGTGCCGGAGGTTCGCGCAGCAGTTGCTGAATGTGTACGCAGCCCAGATACCGGCCCGTGGGCGTCGCGGTCGGCGGGCGCACCACGAAGACCATGGAGGCCAGCGCCGGGGTGAGATCCGGATCGCGCACCCGGGCCAGCGCCTCGGCGATGGTGGTGGAGGCGGTGAGCACCACCGGGGAGGGCGTCATGAGGCCACCGGCGGTGTAGGGCGCATGCTCGAGCAGCCGCCGCACCGGTTCGGATTCCTCCGGATCCATCAGGGCCAGCAGCGATTCCGCCTCGCCCGCGGGCAGCTCGCCGAGCAGGTCGGCGGCGTCGTCGGGGTCCATCGCCTCGAGCAGGTCGGCGGCGCGTTCGGTGCCGAGCTGTTCCAGCAGTTCGATCTGGTCGTTCTCCGGCAACTCCTGCACCACATCGGCGAGGCGCTCGTCGTCGAGCGCGCGCACCACCTCGATACGGCGCTTCTCCGGGAGTTCGCGCACCAGATGCGCGACATCCGCCGCCCGCATGCCCTCGAATTGCTCGAGCAGCTGGGTGACGTCCTGGCCCGGCAGGTTCAGCTCCGTCTGAGTCAAACCCCGCACATGCGACCACGCGACCACGTGCACGGCCCCGCGCCGACGGAAGGCCGAGCCCAGCCGGCGGCGTTCGCGCACCGCCACCCGGGACACCACCCAGTCACGGGTGCGGGTCTGCTCCAAGCCGAGATCGGTCACCACCACATCGATATTGCCCAGCTCCGGCAGTTCCGGATCGTCCACGCGCACGGTGGAGTCGATGATCTGGGCGATGGCCAGCATCTCACCGTGCCGCTGCTCGAAGCGGCGCACGCTGATGGTGCCGGTATTCAGGGTGATCGCGCCGGGTTCGATCGAGGTCACCCGCAGCATGGGCACGAAAATGCGCCGCCGGGTGGGCAGTTCGACGAGGATGCCGAGGATGCGCGGCTGCTGCCGGTCGTACCGGATGGAGATCACCAGATCACGGAGGCGGCCGATAGACTCCCCGTCCGGTCCCAGTACCACCAGGCCCGCGAGCCGGGCGGCGAATACCTTCGTCGCTGCCATAACTGTCAGGCTAGAGGGTCTGGCTGCCCGAATTGTCGCGCCACGAGCGCGGATGTGAGAGGTGACGCATGACATCGCGCCGTTCGGTACTCGCCGTGCCCGGCAGCAATCAGCGCATGATCGAGAAAGCCAAGGGACTCGCCGCCGACGAGGTGTTCCTGGACCTCGAGGACGCGGTCGCACCGGCGGCGAAGGCGGCGGCACGGGCGAATATCGTGGCGGCCCTGAACTCCGGCGGCTGGGGCGACCAGATCCGCGTGGTGCGGGTCAACGACTGGACCACCGAGTGGACCTACGCCGACGTGATCATGGTCGTGGAGGGCGCGGGCGCGAATCTGGACGCCATCCTGCTGCCCAAGGTCACCGACGCGGGCCAGGTGCGCGCCCTGGACCTGCTGCTGACCCAGTTGGAGAAGGCCAACGGCCTCACCCCCGGCGGGATCGGCATCGAACCGCAAATCGAGAACGCCCTGGGCCTGCGCAATATCGACGAGATCGCCACCGCCAGCCCCCGGGTGCAGACGCTGGTCTTCGGCCCCGCCGACTTCATGGCCAGCATCAGCATGCGCACCCTGGTGGTGGGGGAGCAGCCCGAGGGCTACACGCCGGGCGACGCCTACCACCACATCTATATGACGATCCTGCTCGCCGCCCGCGCGCACGGCCTCCAGGCCATCGACGGCCCCTATCTGGCGGTCCGCGATATCGAGGGCTTCCGCCGCAACGCCGCCCGCACCGCCGCGCTCGGCTTCGACGGCAAATGGGTACTGCATCCGGACCAGATCGCCGCGGCCAACGAGATCTTCAGCCCGCGCCAGGCCGACTACGACAAGGCCGAGGAGATCCTGGACGCGTATGCCTTCCACACGTCCGCCGATGGTGGCGCGCGGGGCGCGGTTATGCTGGGTGACGAGATGATCGATGAGGCCAGTGCGAAGATGGCGCAGGTCATCGCTGATAAAGGACGGGCGGCCGGAATGACGCGAACCACGCGTTTCGTTGGCCCCGCCGACGAGCAGAAATAGCATGATATGGCTATGACCAATCCCATGGGGACACCGAACAACCGCAACCGGCCGGGACTGCCGACGCCCCCGTCGGGCTGGCCGGTCGGGTCGTACCCCACCTACGCCGAGGCGCAGAAGGCCGTCGACTATCTGGCGGACAACCACTTTCCGGTCGAGAACGTCACCATCGTCGGTGTCGACCTCATGCAGGTCGAACGCGTGCTGTACCGGCTGACCTGGGGCAAGGTCATCGGCGGCGGCATGGTGTCGGGCGCGTGGCTGGGCCTGTTCATCGGCCTGCTGCTGAGCCTGTTCCGGCCCGAGGGCAGCAGCAGCCTGGGCATTATCGCGGTCGGCCTGGTCGGCGGCATCATCTTCGGTCTGATCTCGGCGGCCATCCCGTACGCCGCCACCCGCGGCCAGCGCGACTTCGCCTCCACCATGCAGCTGGTGGCGGGCCGCTACGACGTGCTGTGCGAGCCCAAGGCCGCCGAGCAGGCGCGGGACATGCTGGCGAGGCTGGCGATCTAGCGGATGGATGTGATCGACGACGTCCGGGCCGCGGTGCTCGGACATTTCGGGGTGGCATCGGCCGATTCCGCCTCGGTGACCTTCCTCGGGCTGGAGCCCATCGAGATCCTGCGCGTCCCGGCGGGCGATCTGGTGCACTACGTGACGCTGGGCGGCTCCCGCCATCCCATGACCGATCCCACCGCGGCGCTGGCCGATCCGCTGCGCGGCCCGCGCGCGGAACTGGTGCTCACCCAGTTGGGCAGTGCGGGCGCGAGTTCCGGCCTGGTGCGCACCCTCGGTGTGCTGGTGGCCACGCCCGCCGTGGAAGGCGTTGTGCTGCAACCGGATGCATTGCTGGATCTGGGAGAACCGCTGTGGCACAACGCCCGTTTCACCGCCGTGCTGCTCGGTGCGAGCGATATGGCCGAGGTGAAGCTGCCGGAACCGGCGGAGCCCGTACGCTTTCTGACGGTCACCCCGATCACCGCGACCGAGGCCGCGTGGGTGCGGATTCGCGGTGCGGCGGCCCTGCGCGACGCCTGGACCGAAGCGGGCATCGACGTACGCGATCCCGATCGGGGCGCGGCCAACCTCTGACCGGAGCTCTCACAACCACCTGTTGCGCCGGAAGAGCACGAGCAGCACGCCGCAGGCGCTCAGGATGATCCCCCAGATCAGCGGATACCCGAAGGGCCACTTCAGTTCCGGCATGTGCTCGAAATTCATGCCGTAGATGCCCGCGACCATGGTGGGCACCGCCGCCATGGCGGCCCACGCGGAGATCTTGCGCATATCGGTGTTCTGCTGCACGCTCACCTTCGCCAGCGCGGCGCTGATCAGCGCGCTGAGCTGTTCGTTGAAATCGGTGATGCGCTCGGCCACCGCGGTGTGGTGGTCGGTGACGTCGCGCAGGTAGCGCCGGATCTCCTTCGGCAGCGGCAACGCCGTGTCGTGGGTGAGGAATTGCAGCGGCAGCGCCAGTGGGTTCACCGCCCGGCGCAGTTCCACCACTTCGCGTTTGAGCTGGTAGATGGGTTCGACGGTGAGCTTGTTCCCCGGGGTGAACACCGCCTCCTCCATCAGGTCCACATCGTCTTCGATGCGTTCGGACACCTCCACGTAGGTGTCGACGACCCGGTCGGCCACGGCGTGCAGCACGGTGGCCGGGCCGAGGGCGAGATGGTCGGGGTCGGCCTCGAGTTCGTGGCGCACGCCGGTCAGGGCGGTGTGGTCGCCGTGGCGCACGGTGATCACGAAATCGGTGCCGAGGAACACCATGATCTCGCCGGTGCTCACGATCTCGCTCACGGTGTTCAACTCGTGTTCGTGGTAGTCGACGGTGCGCAGCACCACGAACAGCGTGTCGTCGTAGCGCTCCAGCTTGGGGCGCTGATGCGCCTGCACCGCGTCCTCGACCGCCAGGTCGTGCAGGCCGAACGTGCGCGCCACGTCCGCCATCTGGGTGGCGTCCGGCTCGTAGAGCCCGAGCCAGACGAAGCCCGCGCCGCGTTCGCGGACCTCGCGCAGGGCCTGCTCGTGGGTGAACCGGCCCGGAAGCCGCTTGCCCGCCACGTACACCCCGCAGTCTACGACGGCGCGCGCGGTCGGCACCGGAATGCGCGGTCGGTCCCCGTCGGCGGCGCGGCGCGGCCCGCGGAACGACGGCAGCGGCGGCATGGTGGGCACGGCCCGATGCTATCCGCGCGGGGGCGGTCGAACCGCGCGTGACGGGCGGGGCGCGCAAGATCGATACCGGCGCAGGCAAGATGGACCCGTGCGCATCGATCTCCACACCCATTCCACCGCCTCCGACGGCACCGACACCCCGGCCGAACTGGTCCGCAACGCCGCGGCCGCCGGACTGGACGTGGTGGCGCTGACCGACCACGACACCACCTCCGGCTGGGCCGCGGCGGTCGAGGCGCTGCCGCCGGGGGTGACGCTGGTACGGGGGATGGAGATGTCGTGTGTGGGCATGGGCGAGGACGGGTATCCGGTGCCGGTGCATCTGCTGGCGTACCTGTTCGATCCCTCCGACGAGTCGTTCGCGCAGGAGCGGGAGCGGCTGCGCGCCGAACGTGTGGTCCGGCTGCGCGGGATGGCCGAGCGCATGGCGGCCGACGGCCTGCCCGTCGATCCGGAGGAGCTGATGGCCTCGGTGGGTCCGTCGGCGGGTCGGCCGCATCTGGCGCGGGCGCTGGTGGCGGCCGGGGTGGTGCCCAGTGTGGACGCGGCCTTCCAGGATCTGCTCGCCCCGCACGGCCGCTACTACGTGGAGAAGGCGGATACCCCGCTGCGGCGCGCGGTGGAGATGGTCGCCTCGGCCGGGGGTGTGAGTGTGGTGGCGCACGCGCGGGCGCGCAAGCGCGGACGGCTGCTGGCGCTGGACGATATCCGCGATCTGGCCGCGATCGGCCTGGGCGGCCTGGAGATCGACCACCCCGACCACAATGCCGCCGACCGCACGGTGCTCACCGAGCTGGCGGCCGAACTGGGCCTGCTGACCACGGGCTCCTCCGACTACCACGGCAGCAACAAGACCATCCGGATCGGCGAATTCACCACCGATCCGGAGCAGTTCGAGGAATTGGTGGGCAAGGCGACGGGTGTGCCGGTGATCTCCAAGGGGACGTCATGAGGGTGGTGCGGGGGTTGAGCGGGGTGGTCGCCGGGGGGACGGCAGTGTTGGCGGCGACCGTGCTGGGAGCCGGAATCCTCGGGGCGCGCAAGGGTTTCCCGGGACCCGGAGTCGGCGTGATCGCCTGGCACATCGCGGCGGCGGTGCTGGCGGTCGGGGTGCAGGTGTACGCCGATCGTCGGCGGACCTGGGGTGCCACGCTGGTCGGCGCGGTGATCGTACTGGCGACGGTCGCGGCGCTGCTGTGGACCCAGTGGTGGGACTAGGTCTCAGTCGCTGTCGTTGTAGCGGCGCAGATAGTCCGCGAATCGGGCGACGTCGGCGTCGTCCCAGTCCAGGAAGCGCAGGGTGAACGCCTCCCGCCGCCGTTCGTCGGCCTCGCGGGCGATCTCGCGTCCGGCCGCGGTGGCGTGCAGGACATGGTTGCGCCGGTTGGTCGGATCCACTTCGCGCCGTAGGTAATTCGCCTGTTCGAGGGTGCTGACCTGGCGGCTCACGGTGGATTTGTCGAGGGCGAAGTGCTGGGCCAGCTCGGCGGCCAGGCAGCCGTCGCGTTCGATCACCAGGTCCAGGATGGTGAACGCCACCAGGGACAGCTCCGGGTGCAGTTCCGCCGATCTGCCCCGGGCGCGGCGGGCGAAGGCGGTGAGCTCGCGCTGAATGCTCTGGATGGCCGCCGCACGGGTGGGGTAGGCGGGCTCGGAATTCATGGTTGTATCATACAACGATAATAGTTGTATTTACCAACCATTGGAGAGTGTATGGCCTCGCCTCAGCTGCGGCACCTCGCCGGTCACCTGCTCACACCGCTGCTCATGTGCCTCGGCATGGGCCTTGCCTACCTGGGCGCGTTCCACCAGCCCGAACCTCACCACCTCCAGGTCGCCGTCATCGGTGACAGCCCGGAGGTCAAGGTCCTCGCCCAGACCCTGAAGGACGGCGGTGGTACCGCGCTCGAGGTGGTGACCCTGCCCGACCGCGAGCAGGCCGTGGCGCGACTGCGCGACCGCGAGCTCTCCGGTGCGTACCTGCCCGGTCCGGGGCAGCCCGAACTGCTGGTCGCCAAGGCCGGTTCGGATACCACCGCCATGGCCGTGGAAGCGGTCTTCGGCCAGGTCGCCGCCCGGCAGGGCGCACCGCTGACCGTCACCGACGTGGCCGCCCCCGCCGCGGGCGATCCCACCGCGCAGGGCCTGTTCTTCCTGCTGGTCGCGTTGAGCATCGGCTCGTACACCAGCGTCGCGGTGATCGGTGCGGCCGGTGCCGCGCTGTCCATGGGCGTGCGCGCTCTGCTCGGCCTGGGCATGTCGCTGGCGGTGAGCGTGATCGGCATCGTGCTGGCCGGTCCCGTCTTCCACATCGTGGATCACGGCTACGCGGGGGTCTGGGGCCTGGGCCTGCTGTACAGCGCGGGCATCGTGGCGGTGGGCATCGGCCTGCACACCTTCCTGCAACGCTGGACCACGCTGGCGCTCATGGTGCTGTTCGTCATGCTCAACTTCACCACCGCGGGCGGCGTGTACGGCCCCGAACTCCAGAACGGCTTCTTCGGCGCGCTGCACGCCTTCTGGAACGGCGCGGGTTTCGTGGAGGGCGCGCGCGGGCTGCTCTACTTCGACAATGCCGGACTGGGCGGGCGGCTGCTGAGCCTGCTGCTGTGGTTGGCGGCCGGGCTGGCACTGGTGGTCGTGGCGGCGCGCTACGAACGCGCGCGGTCCGAGCGGTCGCGGCAGCCGACCGAGAGCGAGATCGAGGCGGAAATCGAGGAAGCCGTCGGTGTCTGAATTCCATTCCCCGAGTAATCGATAACAACTCTGTCTCGGTGCGGAAATCGGAACGCGGATAACGGTTGCGGCCGGTTGAACTGTGGTCGAACATCTGTCGATATGACCGAATTCGAGGCCGATGTGCTCGTATTGGGCGGTGGCCCGGCGGGCTGCTGGGCCGCCTTGGCGGCGGCCGCCCGCGGCGCTCGGGTTCTCGTGGTCGACAAGGCGCGCGCGGGTGCCAGCGGCCCCACCGCCTGCGGCACGGTCTCGCTCTGGAATCTGCCGCCCGGCCCGGCCCGCGACGAGGCGGTGCGACAGGGCTTCGCGGGTGGCAAGGGTCTGGGTGATCCGGAGTGGATGTACCGGGTCCTCGACGAGACGCACCGGCGCGTGGAGCAATTGGTGCGCCGCGGATTCCGGGTCGACGGCGAACCGGCGGCCGGACCCACCCGGGTGGTGCTCGACGGGGCCAAATACCTCGGCCGCATGCGGCGCAGCATGGTGATCGCCGGGGTGCGGATTCTCGACCAGCATCCCGCCCTGCAACTGCTCGCCGATCGCGACGGCCTGGTCTCCGGCGCCGCCGGGATCGCCCTGGCCAAGGGGCACCGCACCTGGACCGCCCGGGCCGCCGCCGTGGTGGTGGCCACCGGCGGCTGCGCCTTCCTGTCCGGCGGCGCGGGCACCGACGTGGACACCGGCGACGGACTGCTCATGGCCGCCGAGGCCGGAGCCGAACTCTCGGGGATGGAATTCTCCAGCGCCTACGCCCTGGCGCCCACCGGGGTCGCGGGCGCGCCCGTGGTGTTCGCGCCGGATCTGCTCATGTACCTGGCGACCCGGCCCGACGAGCGGTCGGCGGGCGGCGGTCGCGAATTCGGTTCCCGGGCCGAGGCGTTCGCCGCCATCGCGGACGGCCGACGGGTCTACGCCCTGGCCGACGACCTGCCGGACGCCCTGCGCGCCCAGCTGATCCGCGCGGGCGGCCTGGACGCGGCCGGGCGGGTGCCGCTGCGGGCGGTGCTGGAGGGGACGGTGCGCGGTACCGGCGGCCTGCGGTTGACCGGACCCGACTGCGGCACCAGCCTGCCGGGCCTCTTCGGCGCGGGCGATGTGACCACTCGGGAGCCGATCACGGGTGCGGTGAGCGGATTCGGCGGACAGAACGGGGCCTGGGCGATCTCCTCCGGGGTGTGGTCGGGCGCCGCCGCGGCCCGGTTCGCGCGGGAGCGGCGCAAGATCGGCAAGACGCGCGCGGTGCCCGGAGCCGGACTGGGCGCGCGGTCCGGCATCGACCCGCGCGCGGTGGTCGGCCTGGTGCAGGAGCACACCCTGCCGCTGCGGCGCTCGTACTGGCGCAGCGAGGGCAGCCTGCGCGACAGCATCGGCGAACTGGACGGCGTGTGGCCGGGCGTGCGGTTCGATCTGGGCGGCGGCGGGGCGGACCGGTTGCGCGCCCGGCAGGCGGCGGCGCTGCTGGCGGTGGCGCGCTGGACCAAGTACAGCGCGCTCGCGCGCACCGAGACCCGCGGCATGCATCGCCGCACCGACCATCCGGGCCGCAGCCGCGCGGGGCGGGTGCGGCTGGTGTCGGGCGGCTTGGATTCGGTGTGGGTCCGTTCCGACCGGTCGGCGGCGAATACGGCAGTGGGGGAACTCACCGCAGCCGAGTAGACCGCATTGTGATGTCTCACCGAATCGTGACGCGGTCGTGCGAGTTCTCCCTTACCTCCGGTTAATTACCGTCCACTACGCTCTGAAAATGGTGAATGAGCGAGACGGACCGTAGGCCCGATTTGGCGCGTCGTCGCGGCTGCTGGCAAGATATGACGATCCCCGTCCGCTGTCACCCCAGCCGGTCGGGAGATCCGGTGATCACGATCACCCCGGCACCATGCCCGGACACACCCGTCCGGTTTTCTCGCTCGACGATCTGTGCAGCGACACGCTCTTTCCAAACCGTCGGACCCTTGCCTATGTCACGTCGACCGACGACAGTGGCACAGTGCGTTTCGACGGCGTGGTCAGCGCACCTCAGAGCCCCCGAAAACCATTAATACCTATTACCGAACGGTAACCGTCAAACGGTTGAGTCCGCACCGAGCAGGAGTGAAATCGTGTCACCCGTGACTGAAGCAGTGAACGCCACCGCGACCCCGTCGACCAATGCGGCGAACCTGGCCGACATCACCACGGAAGAAATCTACGCGGGTCACCTCGGTGGCAAGCTGTCGGTCGAACTCACCGCACCGCTCGAGACCCAGCGCGACCTGTCCATCGCCTACACCCCCGGAGTGGCGAAGGTGTGCCTCGGCATCGCCGAGGACGAATCCCTGGCCAAGACCTACACCTGGGCCGAGCGCCTGGTCGTGGTGGTCTCCGACGGCACCGCCGTGCTGGGCCTGGGCGATATCGGCGCACGCGCCTCGCTGCCCGTCATGGAGGGCAAGGCGGCGCTGTTCAAGAAGTTCGCCGGTCTCGACTCCATCCCGCTGGTGCTCGACACCAAGGATCCGGACGCCATCGTGGAGACCCTGATCCGCCTGCGCCCGAGCTTCGGCGCGGTGAACCTGGAGGACATCTCCGCCCCCCGCTGCTTCGAGATCGAGAAGCGCGTCGTCGAGGCGCTGGACTGCCCGGTCATGCACGACGACCAGCACGGCACCGCCATCGTGGTGCTGGCCGCCCTGAAGGGCGCGGCCGCGCTGCAGCAGCGTGACATGTCCGCCATGAAGGTCGTGGTCTCCGGGGCCGGCGCCGCCGGCGTGGCCTGCACGAACATCCTGTTGGCCGCCGGTGTCTCCGACATCATCGTGCTCGACTCCAAGGGCGTGGTGAGCCAGGACCGCACCGACCTCAACGAGGTCAAGGCCGAACTGGCCCAGCGCACCAACCCGCGCCATGTCACCGGCGGCCCGGCCGAGGCGCTGGCGGGCGCGGACGTGTTCCTGGGGCTGTCGGCGGGCACCGTCGCCGAGGAGCTCATCGCCGCCATGGCGCCGGAGTCCATCGTCTTCGCCATGTCCAACCCGAACCCGGAGATCCACCCGGAGGTGGCCGCCAAGTACGCCGCCATCGTGGCCACCGGGCGCAGCGACTTCCCGAACCAGATCAACAATGTGCTCGCCTTCCCCGGCGTCTTCAAGGGCGCGTTGGACGCGGGCGCGCGCCGCATCACCGAGGGCATGAAGGTCGCCGCCGCCGACGCCATCTTCGGTGTCGTCGCCGACGAGCTCTCCGCCGACAAGATCATCCCCAGCCCCCTCGACCCCCGCGTGGCCCCGGCCGTCGCCGAGGCCGTGGCCGCCACCGCCCGCGCCGAGGGCGTCGCGTAGCTCGGGAGACGTCACCGGGACGGGGGTCCGGCTCCATCGGAGTCGGACCCCCGTCGCGTGTTTCGGGCTGCGCCGGGCTGTCCCGGGGGGCGTGCGGTCCTCCCGGGGCGTGCAGTCCTCCTGGGGCGTGCAGTCCTCCTGGGGCGTGCAGTCCTCCTGGGGCGTGCGGTCCCTCCGGACGTGCGCTCCCGTCGGGCGTGGCGCGTCGACGGGCCCCGGCTGCGTCGGCGGGTTCCGCGACCGGTCGACGGAACGGCAGGCGGCCGTGCGGCGCGTCGACGAGCGCCCGCCGGGAGGAGCGGACAGCCGCCGTTGAGGCGAGGCGTGAACCGTGTCGACCGTGCCGAACCCGCATCCGGGACACCGCCGTACGGCCTGAGTGCGGTCTGGTCGTGCCGGTTGCGCGGAACCTCACCGTGACGGCGGCCGGGACGCGTCGTGACGAGATCCCCGCTCGGCGGCGGGTGCGTGCGCGACCGTCCCGCTACAGGGCGTGGGCGTCGAGCCAGGAGCGGGCCAGGTCGGCGGGGGAGGCGTTGTGGTCGCGGACGTCGCGGACCATGGTGGCGAGGTCGGCGGTGGTGAGTTCACCCGCCACGTAGTTCAGTTTGCGGGTCTGGTCGCCGGTGAGCGCGCCCTTGCGGATGACGGGGAGGACCTGTTGGGCGCGGAAGGCGTAGTCGGGGTCCGCGATGGTGGTGAGGTCTTCCGGGGTGGGGCCGGGCAGCAACGGCGGAGGGACGGTCAGGACGGCCGCCTGGATCTCGCCGTTGAGCAGGGCGTTTCGGGTCGCGATATCGTCGGGGTACGCGGTGATCTGAGTGATGGTGCAGCCGTAGGTGTTTCGCAGCGGGTCCCGCACGTCCCGCGTGGGGTCGAGGGCGGGACGCAGCGGATCGGTGGGTGTGCCGGTGGTGATGCCCACCCGCAGCTCGGCGCAGCGGGGAGCCAGGTCCGGCAGTGTGGCGGGGAGGTTCTCGGCGGCGCGGGTGGCGAGTGTGATGCGCAGATCGGTGCCGTCGGCGGGGTCGGAGACCACGATGCCCTCGGGCAGCGCGGCGTAGACGGCCGCGAGCACCTTCTCGGGGGTGGTCGCGGTGGCGTCGGCGTGCAGGGCGCGCAGCAGATCGCCGGTGTCGTCGCCGGTCAGCGCGATGGTGGCGGCGTCGAGGGCGGCGAGGTAGTCGGCGCGGGTGCCGAGGTCGGCCGCGACGGCGGTGCGGGCTCCGGTGCGGGCCAGCGCGCCCGCGTAGATCTCGGCGACCACCCGCGCCTGCGCGGAATCACCCGCGCCCACCACGATGGCCGGATCGTCGTCGCGGGCACAGGACACCATGGCCGCCGCCGACACCACCACCAGTGCCGTACCGAGCAGCCGACCGAAACCATTCCGCCCGAAGCGAATCGTTGCGCCGAACATGTGCGACAGTCTGCCTGGCGGGGGTGCGGGCGGTGGACAGCGGCACACTCGATTGCGCGAAACGCCCAGGAGAAGTCAGCGACAACTCGGCGAGCCAGGCAATATGGACACCCATGAGCGGTCCGGTCCTCCCATCCCGTGGCCGCTGTCGATCCGCTGGGATGTCGGAAGGACAGTTGTGAAATCCCCGATCACCACGCGTGGCCGCCGCGGACTACGCCCCGCATTCACCGTTGCCCGGGTGGTCGCCGCGGCCGTCGCGCTCGCGGCCGCCATGGCGCTCACGGCGTGCGGCGACTCCGACCCGCTCTCGGGCGGCGGCGGCAGCTGCAGCACCGACGAGAAC
Organism: Nocardia otitidiscaviarum; assembly: GCF_007362295.1. Lineage (NCBI taxonomy): Bacteria > Bacillati > Actinomycetota > Actinomycetes > Mycobacteriales > Nocardiaceae > Nocardia > Nocardia otitidiscaviarum. The sequence goes on from NZ_CP041695.1 coordinate 716,435, forward strand.
CAGGTCACCGTCGGCTCGGCCAACTTCCCGGAATCCGAGACTGTCGCCAACATCTATGCGGAAGCCTTGCGCGCCAACGGTTTCAGCGTCGACACCAAACTCAATATCGGCAGCCGCGAGGCGTACGTCCCGGCGCTGCGCAGCTGCTCGATCGGCCTGGTGCCCGATTACACCGGCAACCTGCTCCAGTACCTGGACTCGTCGGCGACCGCCACCTCCGCCGACGAGGTGAACGCCGCGCTCACCGCCGCGCTCGGCGATCAGCTCGCCATCGCCGACCCGGCTCCCGGCCAGGACTCCGACGCCGTGGTGGTCACCCGTGCCACCGCCGACCGCTGGAACCTGCGGACCATCGGCGATCTGGCCCCGCACTCGGCCGAGGTCACGTTCGCCGCGCCCGCGGAATTCCAGGAGCGGCCGGGCGGTCTGCCGGGGCTGAAGAAGAACTACGACCTCGACATCGCGCCGGGCAACTTCGTGCCGATCGCCGACGGCGGCGGTCCGGCCACCGTGCGCGCACTCGTCGAAGGGCAGGTGACGGCCGCCGACATCTTCACCACCTCACCCGCCATCGCGGAGAACGACCTCGTGGTGCTGGCCGATCCGAAGAACAACTTCGCCGCCCAGAACGTGGTGCCGCTGTTCAACGCCGCCAAGAAGAGCGACAAGCTGGTGTCCGTCCTGAACGCCGTGTCGGCGAAACTCACGACGGAGGAACTGATTTCGCTCAATACCGCGGTCTCCGGCGCGAGCAAGACCGAACCGGCCGCCGCGGCGGCGGACTGGGTGCGGGCGCAGGGGCTCGACAAGCCGATCGCATAGGGAGGGCCACGTGTCCGATATCGAGTTCCGCGGCGTCACCAAGACCTATCCGGACGGCACCACCGCCGTACACGATCTGGACCTGCGCATCGAATCCGGTTCCTTCACCGTCTTCGTCGGCCCGTCCGGCTGCGGCAAGACCACCTCGATGCGCATGATCAATCGCATGATCGCCCCCACCGCGGGGACGATCACCGTTGCCGGACAGGATATTTCGGCGATCGACCCGGTGAAGCTGCGGCTCGGTATCGGCTACGTCATCCAGAGTGCGGGTCTGCTGCCGCACCGCACCGTCCTGGACAACGTGGCCACGGTGCCGGTGCTCCAGGGGGTGCGGCGCAAGCAGGCGCGCACGGCGGCGCTGGAGGTGCTGGGCCGGGTCGGTCTGGACCGCGGTCTGGCGCAACGCTATCCGTCCCAGCTGTCGGGTGGTCAGCAACAGCGTGTCGGGGTGGCGCGGGCGCTGGCCGCCGATCCGCCCATCCTGCTCATGGACGAGCCGTTCAGCGCCGTGGATCCGGTGGTGCGCGCCGAACTCCAGACCGAAATGCTGCGGCTGCAAGCCGAACTGCACAAGACCATCGTGTTCGTCACGCACGATATCGACGAAGCGGTCACCCTGGGCGAACGCATCGCGGTCTTCGGGCCGGGCGGCGTGCTCCAGCAGTACGACACCCCCGACCATGTGCTGGCCCAGCCCGCCAACGACTTCGTCGCCGAATTCGTCGGCCGCGACCGGGGTTACCGGGCGCTGTCGTTCCGCTCCGCCGACACCGTGCCGATCCTGGGCGTCGCCACCGCGACCGAGGACGAGATCAGCGGGCAGCGGCTGCTGCTCGGTGACTGGGTGCTGGTGGTGGACTCCGAACGGAAGCCGCTCGGCTGGATCGACGTCACCGGCGTGGAAGCCTTCCGCGCCGGAAATCCGCTGCGCGACTGCATGTCCGCGGGCGGCTCCCTGTTCCCGCCGAACGGCGACCTGCGGCTCGCACTGGACGCCGCCGTCTCCTCGCCGTCGGGAATCGGTGTGGCCGTGGACGACACGGGTGCGGTGCGCGGCGGCATCGACGCCGGCGACGTGCTCGAGGCACTGGCCCGCCAACGCTCCGGCGAGGACGCCGACCGCAACAAGCACTACTTCCAGGAATCACCGACCGCTGACCGGGAGGCGTGATGACGCGCCGCCCGGCGACCCCCGCCACCGCCGCGCCGCGTGGCACCCCCGCCGTGCCGTGTGGAACGGTTCCGCCGTGTGGAACGGACCTGCCCGGCGGAACGGATGCGCCCAGTGGAACGGTCCCGCCGCATGGAACCGTCGGGCCGCGTGGAACGGTCGCGCCGCGTGGAACGATCGCGCCCTGTGGAACGGTCCCGCCGCGTGGAACGGTTCCGCCGTGTGGAACCGTCGGGCTGCGTGGAAGAGTCGCGCTGCGTGGCACCATCGCCGCGCCGCGCCGAACCACCGCAGCGCCGCGGAATGACTTGGCGGTGCTGCGCCGCCCTGGCGCTGGCGTGCCTACCACGCGGGCGGGTGCGGCTGCCGCGCTGCGCGCTCGCATTCGCGGCTCGCACGTGGTGCGGAGCGCGCGATGAGGTACCTCATCGACAACTTCGGCGAGATCGCCGGATACACCCGCACCCATCTGGTGCTGGCGCTGGTGCCGTTGCTGCTCGGGCTGCTGATCGCCATTCCGGCGGGCGCGGTGGCGCACCGGGTTCCGTGGCTGCGCCGGATCACCGTCACCGCCGCCGGAATCGCGTACACCATTCCGTCGCTGGCGCTGTTCGTGATTCTGCCGCCGCTGCTGGGCATTTCGACCATCGACCCGCTGAACGTGATCATCGCGTTGACCATCTACTCGGTGGCATTGCTGGTGGTCGCGGTGCCCACGGCGCTGGATTCGGTGCCCGCGGCGGTGCTCGACGCCGCCGACGCCATCGGCTACGCCCGCCTGCGCCGCGTGCTCACCGTCGAATTCCCGCTGGCCTTCCCGGTTTTCGTGGCGAATCTGCGGGTGGTCGCGGTCACCAATATCTCCATGGTCACCGTGGGCGCGCTCATCGGCGTGGGCGGACTCGGCAAACTGTTCACCCAGGGATATCAGCGCGACTATCCGGACGAGATCATCGCGGGCATCATCGTCGTGCTGGTGCTGGCGCTGGTGATCGACCGCCTGCTCTACCTGCTGGGCCGGTTGGCCACGCCGTGGCTGCGCACCGGCCGCACGCCCGGCACCCGGCGGCGGCTGCGCGGCGCGATCGATCCGGCCAAGGGCCCGGCGGCCCCGAATGGCGGTGCGGCTGCTCCGAAAGGTAGTGCGGCATGAACCTTTTCGTGCAGGCCTGGGAATACCTCAGCACGGCCGGCAACTGGTCCGGGCCCGCCGGTATCGCCGCCCGGTTGCGCGAGCATCTCTGGTACAGCTTCCTGGCGGTCGCGCTGTCCGCGGCGCTGGCCGTGCCGCTGGGCATGGTCATCGGCCACACCCGGCGCGGCTCGGCGTTCATCGTCGGCTTCGCCAATGCCATGCGCGCCCTGCCCACCCTCGGTCTGCTCACCTTCCTGGTGCTGCTGATGGGGCTGGGCCTGATTCCGCCCCTGCTGGCGCTGATCACGGTGGGCATTCCGCCGCTGCTGGCCGGGGCCTACGCGGGGGTGGCCAATGTGGACCCGCTGGTCGTGGACGCCTCCCGCGCCATGGGGATGCGCGAGTATCAGATCCTGCTGCGCGTGGAGTTCCCCAATGCGCTGCCCATCCTGCTGACCGGGTTGCGCGCCGCCACCCTCCAGGTGGTCGCCACCGCCACCATCGCGGCCTACGTCAATCTGGGTGGGCTCGGCCGCTACATCTTCGACGGCATCGGCCTCTACAAATACGACCGGGTGCTGGTGGGCGCGATCCTGGTCGCCGCCCTCGCCCTGGCGCTGGACGGCCTGCTCGCACTGGCCGTGCGGGCCTCGGCGCCGGGCGTCGGCGGCATGCGTCCGCTATCCGCCCGCAAATCCAACCATTGACCCCTGCTGTGAGGTGGGTCACGATGGATTCGGCCCGAAGTAGTGCCGGATTCACTCACCCCACCCTCAGGAGGATTGTTGTGAAGGCCATGAAGGCACGCGACATCATGCACCGGGACGCCACCTGCGTCCCCGCCGACGAAACCCTGGACAGGGCCGCGCAGCTGATGCGCAATATGGACGTCGGCGCCCTGCCCATCTGCAATGACGACCGCCTCATCGGGATGCTCACCGACCGCGACATCGTGGTGCGTTGCATCGCCGAGGGCCACGACCCGAGCCGGGTGCGGGCGGGCGATCTGGCGCAGGGCACCCCGCGGTGGGTATCGGCCGACACCGATGTCTCCGAAGTGCTCGAGATGATGGAACAGGCGCAGATCAAGCGCCTCCCGGTCATCGACACCCGCAACGGCAAACGCCTGGTCGGCATGATCTGCGAATCCGACCTGGCCCGCAATGTGAGCGACGAGCAGCTCGCCCACTTCGTGGAGGCCGTCTCGGTACCGCACTGAGTGCACGCGGTCCGGGACGGCGCGGTCGCCGATCCCGGACCGGCGCGCGGACCTGTGGCGGTCATGTGGATGAGCACGGCCACCGGTGGCTCGATCCGCCTTCTCGGCGTGCGCGCGACGGCGACGGCGACTGCTGCCGGTGTGCGGTGGCGGCGCTCGATCGATCAGGCGCGCAGTGCCGCCGCGAGCACCGGATTCAACGCCAGGGCCGGGAGCGAGTCGACGAGCATGTCGACCAGCGTCTCGCGGGGGATGGGCTCTTCGCGTAGCCAGGTGAGGGTGGTCTCCTCGACAAAGGCGATCCAGCCGCGCACGGCCAGGCGCAGGCGGGGGCGGTCCGGATCGTCGACGGCGATCGGGGATTCGGTGAGGATGCGGTCGACGAGGGCCAGGCGGGTCTGGGTGACCAGGGCGACCAGTTCGGGGCTGGCGCTGGCCGGGCCGCGCAGCAGGGCCAGATAGGAGGTGCGGTTCTCGCTGACGTAGTCGACATAGCGTTCGATCGCGTCGCGCAGCATGTCGTAGAGCGGCAGGGTGCGGTCGGGGGCGGTCTTCTCCAGGAGTTCGGCATTGGCGTACTGGACGATCGCCAAGTGGAAGTCCTGTTTGGACGGGAAATAGTGGAACAGCAGGCCCCGGGAGATGCCAGCCTGGGTCGCGATCTCGCCGATGGAGATGTCTTCGAGCGCGCGTCCGCGCAGCATCTCCACGCCCAGCGTGATGAGCTGTCGGCGGCGTTCCTCCGGGCTCAGGCGCACACGCTTGGATACGGTCTGGTCCCGGCTGCGTTCCCTACTCATCACACCGATACTACTGAACGTGAGTCAATACTGTTGACTCCTGCTCAATAAGACCTTACGCTCGCTTATATGAGTCGCAAGGTTACAGACAAAGCTGTCGGCAACCGGCCTGCCCGTCACTCCCGCATCATCATCGTGGGCAGCGGGTTTTCCGGTCTGGGCATGGCGATCCGCCTGAGCCAGCAGGGGCACAACGATTACCTCGTGCTGGAGCGCGGACACGATGTCGGCGGCACCTGGCGCGACAACACCTACCCGGGCGCGGCCTGCGACGTGCCCTCCCAGCTGTACTCGTACTCCTTCGCGCTCAACCCGGACTGGAGCCGCTCGTTCTCCAAGCAGCCGGAGATCCAGCGCTACATCCAGGGCGTCGCCGACAAGTACGGGGTACGCGACCGCCACATCTTCGGCTGCGAGATGACCGGTGCGCAGTGGAACGACGCCGCCGCGCGCTGGGAGATCCAGACCAGCCAGGGCGCGTTCACCGCCGACATCCTGATCTCCGCCGTGGGCGCGCTGTGTGAGCCCAACCTGCCGGATATCAAGGGCATCAACGAGTTCCAGGGTGAGATATTCCACTCCGCGCGCTGGGACCACGACGCCGACCTCACCGGCAAGCGGGTCGCCGTGATCGGCACCGGCGCCTCCGCGATCCAGATCGTGCCGAATATCGCGAAGCAGGTCGCACACCTGGACGTGTACCAGCGCACCGCGCCGTGGCTGCTGCCGCGCATGGACCGGCCCTACCTGGCCCCGGAGAAGCTGGCGTTCAAGTACATTCCGGGCGTGCAGGCGCTCTCCCGCGCCGCCATCTACGCCGCCCGCGAAACCCAGGTGGTGGGCCTGGCGAAATTCCCGCCCGCCATGCGCATCCTGGAGACCATCGCCCGCGCCAAGCTGTTCGCCGAGGTGCGCGATCCGGAACTGCGCCGCAAGGTCACCCCGAACTTCCGCATCGGCTGCAAGCGCATGCTGATCTCCAACGACTACTACCCGGCGCTCTCGCGCGACAATGTGGACGTGGTCACCGACGGCATCAAGGAGATCACCGGCAACTCCATCGTCACCAAGGACGGCACGGTGCGCGAGGTCGACGCCATCGTGGTCGCCACCGGCTTCCACGTCACCGACTCCCCGGTGTTCGAGACCATCGCCGGTCGTGACGGCCGCACCCTCGCCGAGGTCTTCGACGCCACCGGCCAGCAGGGCTACAAGGGCTCGACCATCCACAACTACCCGAATATGTTCTTCCTGCTGGGCCCGAACGTGGGTCTGGGGCACACCTCGATGGTGTACATGATCGAATCGCAGATCAACTACATCGCCGACGCGGTCGCCACCATCGACAAGCAGGGGCTGCGCACCGTGGAGGTGCGTCAGGACGTGCAGGACGCCTTCAACGCCGAATTGCAGAAGAAGCTGGTCGGTTCCGTGTGGAGCACCGGCGGCTGCGCCAGCTGGTATCTCGACAAGCACGGCAACAACACCACGCTGTGGCCGGACTTCACCTTCCGGTTCCGTAGTCTGCTCGAGAAGTTCGATGTGGCGGCCTACGACACCACGACCGCCGCCGTCGCCAAGGCATCCTGAATCCGTCCACCCCAACCGAAAGAGTGACCGTGAGCAACGACGCTTACTTCCAGGACAAGGTCTGCGTGATCACCGGCGCCGGATCCGGCATCGGTCGCGCCCTCGCCGAGGCGCTGGCCCGGCGCGGCGCGAAACTCGCGCTCTCCGATATCGATACCGAGGGCCTGGCCGAAACCGTGCGCCGCTGTGAGAAGTTCGGCGTGCAGATCAAGTCCGACCGGCTCAATGTGGCCGAGCGCGAGGCCGTGCTGCTCTACGCCGACCAGGTCAAGGAGCATTTCGGCAAGGTCAACCAGATCTACAACAATGCCGGTATCGCCCACCACGGCGACGTGATCGCGACGCAGTTCAAGGACATCGAGCGCATCATGGACGTCGACTTCTGGGGAGTCGTCAACGGCACCAAGGCTTTTCTGCCGTATCTGATCGAATCCGGCGCGGGCCACGTGGTGAACGTGTCCAGCCTGTTCGGGCTGATCGCGGTCCCCGGCCAGAGTGCCTACAACGCCGCCAAGTTCGCGGTGCGCGGCTTCACCGAGGCGCTGCGGCAGGAAATGCTCATGAGCGGTGACCCGGTCAAGGTGACCTGCGTGCACCCCGGCGGCATCAAGACCGCCGTGGCCCGCAACGCCACCGTCGCCGAGGGCCTGGATCAGAAGAATCTGGCCGCCCTCTTCGACAGCAAGCTGGCCATGCACACCCCCGAGATGGCCGCCGAAACCATTCTCAACGGCGTCGGCAAGGGCCACGGCCGCGTGCTGATCGGTTGGGAGGCAAAGGTTCTGGACCTGTTCGTGCGTACCACCGCCTCGTACTACCAGCGCATCGCCGCCGTCGTGCAGAAGCGCGCTCTGCCCTGAAAGTGATCATGCCCGAGATCTCGCTGCCGCTGCCCGTCGCCCGCGCGGTACTCCGTCCGCTGTTCCGTGTCATGCTCAACGCCCGACTGCCGTTCACCGTGCAGCGTCGGCTCATGGACGCCGGTGCGGCCGGACAGCTGCTGCCGCGCGGCACCCGGGTGGAACGCATCCGCCTGGGCGAGCGGCCCGCCGAAAGGCTCACCGCCGGACCGGTTTCCGATGCCATCACGGTGCTGTACCTGCACGGCGGCGGTTACACGGTCGGTTCACCGGTGACGCACCGCGCCCTGGCCGCGGTGCTGGCCCGGGAGATCGGCTGCCGGGTGCACGTGCCGGACTACCGGCTCGCGCCCGAACATCCGTTCCCGGCCGCGCTCGACGACGCCGAAGCCGCCTTCCTCGATCTGGTCGCCACCGGTTACCGGCCGGAACGCATTGCGGTGGCCGGTGATTCGGCCGGTGGTGGACTGTCGATGGCCTTGGCGCTGCGGTTGCGGGACCGGCACGGGTTCACCCCGGCCGCGCTCGGACTGATCGCGCCGTGGACCGATCCCAACGAGATCCCGGAGCGCTCCAGCGATCTCGTGCTCACCAAGCCGTGGTCGCGTGCCTGCGCCGACGCCTACCTGGGGGACGGTGACGGGCTCGACCCCGGCTACGCGCCGCTGCTCGCCGAACTGCACGGCCTGCCGCCCACCTATGTGCAGGCCGACGTGGACGAACTGCTGCACGGTCAGTGCCTGCGGTTGGTCACGAAACTGGAATCTTCCGGTGTTACGGTCGACTTCAGCGAGAGCCGTGGGCTCTGGCACGTCTCCCAAGCGCAGGCAACTCTGGTAGAAGCCGCCGCGCAGGTGACCCGCGAGCTCGCGGTATTCCTGCGGCAGGCCCTGCGACCTGCTCAAACCCGGTCCATAGGCTAGTGTCCGAGCGCTTGTGACCCCGGCCCGGCGGCCTACCGCGGAACGTGTTCCGCCGGTCCCGCCGGGCGCTGCGCCGAAGCGTGGCGTAAATTACTGGCGAGTTAACCCACTGTGGAAGGGCAGCGATGCGAGAGTTCGAAGTCCCGGCTACCTACACCATTCCGGAGAACGCGAACATGTCGGACGGCGCGTTCCGGCATGCGAAGGAGACGCCGAACCTGGTCGTCTTCAACACCCCGGACGGTAACGGCGGCTGGAACGACGTCACGGCCACCGAGTTCGCCAAGACCGTGACCGATGTCGCCAAGGGCTTCGTGGCCTCCGGCATCGAGCTCGGCGACCGCGTCGCGATCATGGCCGCCACCAGCTACGAGTGGGTGGTCCTCGACTTCGCCATCTGGGCCGCCGGTGGCTGCACCGTCGCCATCTTCGACAGCTCCTCGGCCGAGCAGTGCCGCTGGATCCTGTCCGACTCGGCCACCAAGCTGATCATCGTCCAGAACGAGCAGCATCGCGCCACCATCGGCGAGATCGAGGGCGGTCTGGGCGAGCTGAACGAGGTGCTGCAGATCGAGGGCGGCGCCGTCGCCGAGCTGATCAAGCGCGGCGCGGACCTCGACGACAGCGTGGTGCACGAGCGCCGCGCCCAGGTGAAGGCGGCCTCCCCGGCCACCCTCATCTACACCTCCGGCACCACCGGCCGCCCCAAGGGCGTCATGCTCTCGCACGCCAACCTCTACGCCGAGTCGGCCGCCGACCGCTCCGCCATGAGCGAATTCCTGCGGCCCGACCGCAAGTCGCTGCTGTTCCTGCCGCTGGCGCACGTCTTCGCCCGCGCCGTGGCGCTGGCCGCGTTCGACGCCGGTGTCACCGTGGCGCACACCGCCGACTGGTCCACGCTGGTAGAGCAGTTCGGCAAGTACAAGCCGGACTTCATCCTCTCGGTGCCGCGCGTGTTCGAGAAGGTGTTCAACGGCGCCAAGCAGAAGGCGCACGACGGCGGCAAGGGCAAGATCTTCGACGCCGCCGCCGACGTGGCCGTGCAGTACTCCGAGGCGCTGCAGAACGGCGGCCCCGGTTTCGTGCTGAAGCTCAAGCACACCGTCTTCGACAAGCTGGTGTACGGCAAGCTGCGCGAGGCCATGGGCGGCCGCTGCGCCTCCGCCGTCTCCGGCGGCGGACCCCTGGGTGCGCGCCTGGGCCACTTCTTCCGCGGCGCTGGCGTCACCATCTACGAGGGTTACGGTCTGACCGAGTCCACCGCCGCCGTCAGCGTGAACACCCCCGAGAACATCAAGGTCGGCACCGTGGGCCGTCCGCTGCCGGGGCACGGTGCGAAGGTCGCCGAGGACGGCGAGCTGCTCATCAAGGGTCCGGTCGTGTTCGCGGGCTACTGGAACAACCCGGAGGCCACCGCCGACGCGTTCGCCGACGGCTGGTTCAAGACCGGTGACCTCGGCGCCATCGACGAGCAGGGCTTCATCTCCATCGTCGGTCGCAAGAAGGAGATCATCGTCACCGCGGGCGGCAAGAACGTCTCCCCGGCGCTGCTCGAGGACTCCCTGCGTCAGCATCCGCTGATCAGCCAGGTCATGGTGGTCGGTGACGGACAGCCGTTCGTCGGCGCGCTCATCACCATCGACCAGGAGGCACTGCCGGGTTGGAAGGAGCGCAACGGCGTTCCGGCCGACACCGCGATGGAGCAGATCATCGAGAACCCGAAGCTGGTCGCGGAGATCAACGAGGCGGTGGCCGCCACCAACAAGCTGGTGTCGCACGCCGAGGCCATCAAGAAGATCCGCATCCTGCCGGTCGACTGGACCCAGGAGGGCGGCGAGCTGACCCCGAAGATGTCGCTCAAGCGCGCCGTGGTCATGAAGCAGTACGCCACCGACGTGGACGCGATCTACAGCTGAACACCGATGAGTTTCGGCCGCGGCCGTCGTCTCCATTGCGGGGGCGGCGGCCGCTGCCGTCTGCCCGACCGATCAGCACGTGAGGAGGCATACCGTGAACCTGAATCCGTACCTGCTCTTCAACGGCAACGCCGAGGAGGCGTTCACCTTCTACCAGAGCGTCTTCGGCGGCGAACTCGACATCACCCGCTTCGGTGAGATGGGCGGCGGCGACGAACTCCCGACCGAGTCCAAGAACCTCATCGCCCACGTAGCCCTCCCGCTACGCGGCACCGCCCACCTCCTCATGGCCTCCGACTGCCCACCCGGCCAGTCCGTCGACACCACCAACCCGCCCTACGCCGTCTCCGTCGACCTCGACCTCCGCGAGGAAGCCGAACGCATCTTCACCGAACTCGCCGCGGGCGGCGAGATCACCATGCCCTTCGGCAAGACCGAATGGTCGGAGGCGTTCGGCATGGTGACCGACAAGTTCGGGGTGCCGTGGATGGTGGGCTTCAGCCCGGTCGAATAGTCGAACGTGGCGAGGTCACTGCGCCTGGCCGGGGCGGTGGGTGATGATGGTGGTCATGTCGACGCGGTAGTCGATGACGGCCATCGCCAGGTCGAGTATGCGAGTGTTGGTGTTGCGTGCGTAGGTGCGTAGCGCGGCGAATGCGGCATCCAGGGTGACGTGGCCTTGTTCGGCGAGCATGCCTTTGGCCTGTTCGATCACCACGCGGCTGTTGAGGGCGCGTTGGAGTTGCGCGGACACCGACACCGAATCGGCCAGTGTGCGGGCGTGCAGGATTCCGATGGTCGCCACATCGGCCAGGGACTGAGCGGCGGTGATATCGGCGGTGCCGACCTGGCCGGTTCGGGGGGACGCGAAGAGGTTGATCGCGCCGATACGGTCGGTGCGCAGTCGCATCGGCAGTGCGTAGACCGATGCCCAGCCTTCGGCGCGGGCACGGTCGGCGAAGGCGGGCCAGCGTTCGCGTTGTGCGCCGAGGTCCGGCACCAGCACCGGTACGCCTTCCTGATAGGCGGTCAAGCACGGCCCGGCATCGGATTGGATTTGGAAGAGTTCCAGCAGCCGGGTCGCCTCGCTGGTGGAGGCCAGCACATGCAGCCGGCCGCGGTGGTCGGCCAGCATCGACCCGGCGGTGTCGACCGGCAGCACCTCGACGATGACGTCCACCAGTTGCTGGGCGATCTCGATCGGGTCATAGCCTTCGACCAGCGAGTCGGCCATCCGCACGAGCGCGGTGAGCAGTTTCGATTCCCTGCTTGCCATCCGTTGATCCGCCTCCCGGTGACCGCAGCTCGATGTCGCTCGGCTGCACGTTCATCACTTCACGATGCACTGTGCGCGCGGCGGGCACAGCGTCCCGATGGCACGGACCAGCGGGACCTTCGACATCCGTCACAGCACGTCGGGGTCGTATCGGCCCGGTTCGGAGTCGCCGGGGTCGAAGCGGATGCGGCGCGTGAGGATATCGGCGGCGAGCATCTCGATGGGGCGCCCCTCGGTCAGCGCGCGGGCGACGATCCGGGAATAGGCGTCGGCGATATCGACACCCAACTGCACGGCCACCATCCCGGTGGCTTGATGGATCTCACGGGTGGAGACCGCCACCTCCCACCACGGACCCAATCCTTCACTGCCGGGCGTGGACCCGTTGCTGTCGCTTGTTCGCGCCCAGGCGCGCACACCCGCGAGCAGGATCACGGTGACCAGGTCGGCGATCTCCACGGTGCTGGCGAACCCGGCCTGGTCGAGGGCCATCGGGGTATCGGTGTACAGGTCCAACGTTCCGACTCGAATCGCGCCCTGGTGCAGCGGAAACGAGAACACCGCACCGCCGCGTTCCCCGATTCCGGACATCGCCAGCAATGGCCAGCGCCCACCGGCCAGCGCGGCACCGAGATCGGGCACCAGCACCGGCGCGTCGAGCGAATACGCCGTCGGGCCGGGGCCTTCTCCGGCGGCCACCTGCAGCTGCGCCCACAGGGTCGCGATCGGGTCGGACGCGCCGAGCATCTCCCAGTTCTGCCCACCCGTGCACACCATGATCGCGGTCCGCCCCGCCGGAAGCAGTTGCGCGGACACCCTGCTCAACAGATTCGCCCCCCGTGGGCCCAGAGGGTCGTCCTCCGCGCGTCGCACAGCCGACATGAATCGAACGGCGACCGTCTGTGTCTCGCTCACCGTAGCTCCCGTAGCGCTGCGGCGACATCGTCTGCGGCGGTCCACTCGCCGTAGCTCGCGGCCCCGGTGCCTGGATCACGGTGCACCGGAGCGAGATAGCGCACCTGACCGTTACGCCGGTCGAGAGTGTCGCGGGTGGCCAGCAGAAAGCTGCGTCTGCTGCCGATGGCTGCCCTATCCAGGTGCAGGCACAACTGCGCCGCCGCCAACTCCAGATCCGCGGCCACCACTACTCCGGTATCCGGCGATCGCTCACCATCGGCAGTGACCACCGTGACAGACCACGCCGGAAAGCAGCGCGCCCGTTCCGTACCGAGACCTGTCGACGTCCAGCCGAATCCGGTCCACGCCATCATGGCCGTTCACCACCCAGCAATCGAGGCAGGACAGCAAACCGACCAAGGTCCGGAGACGGAACTGTCGAAGAGAACACCCCCGCATCAATGCGGAAGTCTCACCGTCCCATCGTATTCCACCCGGCCCCCGTCACGAAAGGCATTCCACTCGACCCTGATTCCCGCCCGCCGTCAGTGCGGGCCGGATCGAGAAGCCGGCTGCGCGTGCTTGTGGTGAGCACGCCGTTCGCGTCGGTGCGGTGCCCGGCCTACGCCTGAATGACCTCGATGCCCACCAGTGCGTTCAGCGAGTCGCAGCTGGCCCAGGACTGGTTCTGCCCGTAGTGTGCCGGGCCGTACTTCCAGTAGATGAACGGTATTGGCCAGGCGACACAGGTGAGTTTCACCTGGTGCCAGGTCGGCAGCTCGCAGGTGGACATCCCGCCGGTGTTGAAGATGTTGTACACGTGACAGTTCGCCTGCCATACCGGCACGTCAGCCTGTGCCGTGCCACCACCGGCGAGTACGGTGGCCGCGGTCGCGCCGGCTACGACGGCGCTGGCGGCAAGTCGCTTCGCAGATAACATCCCGAACCTCCTGAATGGGTGATGTCTGACACATCGGACCGGGATAGCTGTCGTGTTACTGAATCGCCTCGGGCAATGGTGCGACGCCGCCATGTCCCCGGAACGTCATCACACGTCGGCGCGAGCGAGTGCCTCGGCTTCCATCGCGGCGATGAAGTCTGCGACGTGCGAGCCGTAGATGCCCCAGCTGTTCACACCGCCCATCTCGACCAGTCGGAGCGCGCCGTCGCGGCCCACGCCGACGTCGACGGTGACCATGGTGGAACCGTGGGGGAGTAGTCGTGCCGCCGCGGCCTCCGCGAACCCGCGGACGTCATCCGGGACCGGAAGGTACGGCTCGATCGGATACGAGCTTCCGCAGACGAATCGGCCGTTACGGCAGAAACACCGAAACTCACGCTCGAAGCTCACGACCTCGGAGACGACGACGAGCTCGTCGCGGTACTGGTCGTACGTCTGGAGCCAGCGCCCCAGCTCCGCGATCGCATGCACGCCGGCGGGGAACAACTTGTAGTTCGTATCGCTGCGAACGAAGACCCGGTCACCTCCGACCATGCGCCGGAGCGGTAGCTGGGGAACCGCCGAGAACGGCACGAACACGGCGGTCCGTCCGAGCAGGTCGTACACGTGGCGGTAGTAGAACGAGCAGCGCAGCGTCGCGTAGTCGTCGAACACCGCTTCACCGAGCCTTGGAACGCGACGGAGGCTCCGTATCGTCGGCATCGTGCCGTACCCGACGACCGCGCGGCCCTCGTGGACGCCCGGCCAGCGGCCCATCATCGCATCATGCGGTTCCACGATCAGCGGGTCGTCGAGCGCGGCCGCGATGAGAGCGGAGCCGGGGAAGTCCTCGTGGAGATCGATGATCCATTGCGGTCGCATGACGAGATGCTATGCGGCGGGCCGTATGCAACCGGGATGGGGCAGAACATGATTCGAGATTCGACCGCGATATCCGGTGCGGTTCGTGCGGTTGGCGGACGATCATGGCTTTCGCGGCTCAGGATTCGGTGTAGTCGTCGATTCTCTGCGTGATGAACGCGCCCAATGCCCTCCCGATGTCGTCTGCGACCCGGTAGTACATGGTGTCCACCTGGTGCACTGGGACCGGTTCGGGATGGTCATCGAGGGCGGCCTGTTCGGTAGCGAAGTATCTGTCGAAGACCTCACGCGGCCCGGTGAGTATCGGGCGTTCGCCGCCCCAGGCCGGGAGTTGTGACGTGGCGTGGGCGTGATGCGCTGCCGACTAGCAGGCAGAAGCCAGTTCTGGTTTCCCTAAGAGGCGCAGTGTGCCGGGGTGTGTTAGCCAAATATTAGCCTTCTGGCTGTGGAGGCATGTGTGATGTGACATGTAAAGCGTTGTCGGCTGTCGTAGTAACGATGCTTGAGATTAACTGTAACGATGAACCTCGCAACCGCTCTGGCCGCCATCGACGACGCTCTGGACCGTCCATTCCCGAAGGAAAAGGTCGATGAGGGTTGCTTTGCCGCCGATCAATCCGGACCGGGGTGCCACCTGCTGGACCTCGCTTGCACCGACGACTGTTTCGACCTCGATGATGACTTGGAGGCGTACTGGGCGGCGCAGCATCGATACGACTCGGACCTCGCTGACCTACAGACGGCTTTGCGGGAACGCTGGGGCGAGGGTGAACTGCTGACGCTGTGGGGCGACTCCGATCTTCCGCCTCCGGTCCAGGTCGCCGAGTACGCGCCGGTGTTGCGGATGATTGCGGACTACATTCCGGCATTGCGGATTTGGCGGCGCGGTGAGCGATGGATCGGCGTGTTCGTGGGGCAGGAGGACAAGGAACTGCCCCTGCAGTTGCGGGTCGCCGTAGGGCTGGTCAGTGAGCTCCCGTGACGTGTCCGTGCGTCTGGGAGGGTTGGAGATTGATGCCTTGCGGTGGCTGCCGGCAGGTGGGAGGTCTCGGGGTTGGGGCCGTCGATCATGAAGCTTCTCCTGGCGATCGCGGTGGCGGTGGCTCGGCCCCGCGAGGTACCTGTCGTATGCCCGGGACAGCGCCTTGATCGTGGCGTCGTTCACGGTCGGTCCCCGGCGTTGATGTCGACCACGGATTCCGGTTCGACGTCGATCACCTCAGGGCCGGCCAGCAGGCTGAGCGCGTCCCGTACTTCGGCGCCCAGCTCCCGCAGCTCCTCGGTGGTGACGGGCCAGCCGTCCTCGCCGACAGGCCAGATGCCGTCGTCACGGTGCTGGTAGGAGATGTGCCCAGTCATGCGCGGCTCCGGCTCGAGTCGGGCACGATCTTCCCGGCGTCCACGAGCACCGTCCACGCGGCAGCCTTGGTCCCGCACGTGTCGGGGTGGCAGTCGATGTGCACCTGCATGGCCAGGCGGGGGTCACGGCGCGCCCATTCCCGGTTGTGGTGATCGAGGTACTCGAACCGCATCGTCACCACCCTCGCAATGGCAGGTAGGTGCGCTGCGACTCAACCTCCAGCCGCGCCTGGAGCTGCGCGAACGGCAGGCCGTGGCGGTGGCGGGGCGGCTGGTGGCCGTGGGTAGCGGCGAAGGCGAGCATGCCCGCGATGAGCAGGACGAAGGCGAGGAGTTCCATGGTCACACTCCCGCTGGGACGTCGAGGTGTGCACGGCCGATCGGTGTCTCGATGTAGGCGCGGCCGCGGCGGCTGAGCATCCAGGTCTCACGCCATATGCCGACGCCGGTGACGATCAGTCCCAGGTAGGCGAGGCGGTCGATGGCGCGGCGGGCGGCTCTGGTGGGTATGTCTGCGCTGTCAGCGATGCGGTCGGCGGTGAGATGGCCGCCTGGGGCGAGTGCGGCGAGGACACGCGCCTCGGTCGTGTTCATACCGGTTCCTCCGGTGTGTGCCGTGGCGGATATGAGTGCGGCCCTGGTGCCGGGGCGTCGATTTCACCCGACACCGGGGCCGCATCTGGACTATGCCACTACCAAGGCTAGTGGCATAGGCCACTTAGTAAAGAGTGGAAAAATTCCGGAGCGGGCGGGTAATCGGCCAGGCCCTAGACGGTGACTGGGAACTCTTGCCGGAAAGCCCACCGGTCGGGCGGATACACGGCCTCGTCGAACTCGATCGGGCTATCTCCGCTGTCGTACGCGACGAGCCAGTAGACCAGCACTGCTGACGGGTTCGGCAGACCGAGCACCTCACGCTCCTCGTCGGTGGCCAGTCGCGCCGACACCTGGTCGCGTGCATACAGGGACCGCAGGCCGAAGACATCCGACAGGTACGGAAGTGTCCCGCCGCGAATCCCCTCGGTGGTGTCGAGGAGTCGTGGCGCATCCTTGGTAAACGCGGCGGGGAACCATGAGATCGACAGCTCGGTCGGGCCGCTGATCACGTTCCGGATGATGCGACGCCGCTGCGCTACCTGTGCGCCAACCTCGAGCCCCAGGGCTGACGCGACGTGCGGCGGAGCGTCCAGGATGCTTGCCGAGGCGAACTCGACCTTCTCTGTCGGCGAGTACATCGTGCCCATTGCTGCTGCGCGCTCGTATCGCTCACGGGCTCGCGGCGCCGCGTGCGGCTCCAGTACGAAAGTGCCCGACCCCCGCCGGCTTTCGACCAGTCGCTGCTGGCGGAGCACCTGCAACGCCTTGGCCGCGGTCGGGCGCGCCACCTTCCAATCCGTGGCCAGTTCGCGTTCGGAGGGGACCTCGTCGCCCGGTGCGAGATCGCCTCGCACGATCTGGTCGCGGAGGTGTCCGGCGATCTGTAGGTACTTGGGAAGTACCTCCTCGATTTCTGGCAACGCAATCCTTCGGTGAGTACCATATGCCACTAGCCACTATACGGACCTGAAGCAGATGTCGGGGTAGTGATGCATGCCGCGTTAGCGATCGCCGCTGGTGGTGGAGGCGACGCCATCACCGCCGCCATGCTCGCCGCTGCCATGCCGGAACTGCGGGTTAGCGCGATCATGAGCTATTCGTGGGATCGGTTCATGATGGACCCCGCGCCGGGCCCGCGAACGCGCGCCGAATTTCAGGGGCTGGTCGAACATTGCGGGGTAGCGACCATCTCGGAGACGTCCACATTGCGGAAAGGGACGTCCACGCTGCCGCGATTGGCGGGCAGCATGGCGCACCCGCTGCTGTTGCTCGAGGCGGAGAACGGCGCGGCCGGGATGGCCGCAACTATCGTTAAAGCGGCGCAGATGTTCAGCGCCGACGAGCTGATAGTGGTCGACGTCGGCGGTGACATCATCGCCGAAGGCCACGAGAGTGGACTTCTCAGTCCGCTGGCTGATTCACTCGCTCTCGCCGCTGCCATGATGACCGGGCTCCCCACTCGGGTGCTGGTCGCTGGCCCCGGCGTCGATGGCGAGCTGTTGCCGAGCGAGGTGCACGCGCGGTTCGCGGACTTGGGCGCGTGCCAGGTCGCGAGCCTGACACCGGTAGATGCTGCGCCGTTCGCGGACCTCTGGTCCTGGCACCCATCCGAGGCGACCTCGCTGCTCGCGATGGCGGCCGACGGCTGGCGGGGCGCGGTTGAGACCCAGCGTCGCGCGGTCATAGACCTGACCGACGATACGACCGGGATCTACGAAGTGGACGGTCAGGCGCTGACGAAGTCATCACTGGCAAGGCTCCTCACATCGACGAACAGTCTGGACCAGGCGGAGCAGATGTTGCGAAATCGCCGCGGCGGCCGGAGTGAACTCGATATCGAACGCCGCAAGGCTGCCGGCGAGCATTCCGAAGTCCGTGTGCCGACCCCCCAATCATTGAACGTCATCGACGCGTACGGCAGGCATGCGCGGGACCGCGGTGTTGATGCGCTTACTTTGCGACGCGTCGCCGAGTTGGTCCATGCCATCAGTCCGGCCACCACCCTGAAGCTGCGGGAGCTCCTGGCCTCGCAGCGCCCCGGGAACTTCTATCCGCCGCTGTATCGAGTCGGTGCGGCTAGCAGCGGTTTGTAAGCTTTCCGCGTCTTCGATCATGGAACTGCTCCTGACGATTGTGGTGCTGGCGGGCTGTTAGTGGGTGTTTCGGGTCCTTCGAGGCCGGCACCGACAGGGTTGTGGTGACAGCCGATTCACTTCCGAACGGACCGAACGGCGGGTGTGTGGACTCGGTCGAGGAAGTCGGCGATGAGCGGGGCGATCTCGGACAGGTGGGTTTCCAGGGCGAAGTGGCCGGTGTCGAAGAGGTGTAGTTCGGCGTCGGGGAGGTCGGTGCGGTAGGCGTGGGCGCCGGGGGCGGGGAAGAAGGGGTCGTTCGCGCCCCAGGTGATGAGGGTGGGGGGTGTGTGGGTGCGGAGCCAGGACTGCCATTCGGGGTAGCGGGCCACGTTGGAGTGGTAGTCGAAGGCCAGGGCGAGTTGGGCTTCCTTGCGGCCGGGGAGGTCGAGGTAGTGCTGGTCCAGGGTCCAGCTGTCGGGGGAGAGCAGGGTGGGGTCGGGGACGCCGTGTTCGTACTGGCCTCGGGTGCCTTCCAGGGTGAGCAGTTGGCGGATGGCGGCCTCCGCGCCGTCCTGGTCGGGGCGCAGAGCGATGAAATCCCTTGCGCCGTCGGAAAGTCCGGCCTCGTAGGCGTTGCCGTTCTGCACCACGAGGGCGGAGATCCAGTCGGGGTGGCGGGTGGCGAGGCGGAAGCCGACCGGTGCACCGAAATCGAAGACGTACATGGCGAAACGGGTCAGGCCGAGACTCTCGACGAATCCCTCGGTGATATCGGCCAGACGGTCGAAGGTGTAGTCGAAATCGGCTGGGGCGACGGTGTTTCCGAAACCGGGGTAGTCGGGGGCGATGAGGCGGTAGCGGTCGCCGAGCAGGTCGATGAGGCGACGGAACTGGTGGGAGCCGGAGGGGAAGCCGTGCAGGAGCAGCAGGACGGGCGCGTCGGCGCGGGTGGGGACCGATTCGCGGTAGTGGACCTCGACGTCGTCGACGGTGCGAGTGCGGTACTGGACCAGGGGGAGAGCGCTCACGCTATTCACATGCTTTCTCGTGGAGATGATGCATTAGTTTCTAGCCCATGGCCTTCTAATGTGTCAACGGCTTGAGTTAGCATTAGGGAGTGATGGAGCTCGAACCGCTGATCGGCGAACCACTGGCCCTGGACCTGGTGAACACCCGGCCGGTCGGCGCTGACCTGCTGGAAACCCCGGAGCAGTTGGGGAACTGGTTGCGGCTGGAGGGCGACCGGCTGCCGGAACCGGTGAACACGTATCCCGGACCCGCCGAACTGGCGGCGGTGCGGGCCGTCCGCGAGCACACCGCCGCCGTACTCGACGCCCTGCTGCGCGAACGCCGTCCCCCGGCGGCGGCGCTGCGCGGACTGTACGAAGCGCAATCCGCCGCACCCGCCGTCCGCCGGCTGGACTGGAACGGTGCGACCCTCACCGCCGCCCCGCGCCGCATCGGCGACCCGACCGCCCACCTGGCCGCGACCTTGGCCGACGCCGCCGTGGATCTTCTCACCGACCCCGCCCTCACACGGGTGAAGCGTTGCGCCGCAGACGATTGCGTCATGCTCTTCCTGCCCGCCCATCCGCGCCGCCAGTGGTGTTCCCCCGACCGCTGCGGCAACCGCGCCCGCGTGGCCCGCTACTACCAGCGACACAAAGGCGACGCGCGCTGACCGGTCCCGACCTAGACTGCCGAAATGGGATCGAGCACGGTCGGTTTCGGTGAGCGCGGCATCTCGGCACGATTGCTGACCCCGCGCCGGCTCGCGAAGGTCATGAGTCTCGCTCCGCCCCTGCTGTTTCTGGGCGTCCACGTGGAGCCGTTCGCCGACGACTGGACCTCGGTCACCGTGCGCCTGCGGGTGCGGCGGTGGAACTCCAACCACAATGGGGCGGCACCCGGCTGGTCACTGTTCGCCATGACCGATCCCTTCTTCGGCATGATGGCGCAGGGGCAGCTCGGCGGCGCGTACCGGGTGTGGAACACCACCGCCGAGATCGACTTCGTGCGGCCCGGCCGTGGCACGGTGTACGCCACCATGGAGATGCCGCGCGCACTGGTGGAGGAGATCCGGGAACGGACCGCCGACGGCTCCAAATCCGAGACCGAACACGAGGCGCGCATCGTGGATGCCGACGGGGAGTTGGTCGCGCGGGCCAGCCAGCGGCTGTATGTGCGGCGAGCGCGGGAGCACGGCGCACCCGCATCGCCCTGACCTGTCCCGTATCGCCGCGGCGCAGGGTGTGCTCGCACGTGCCGGGTCCCGGCCGCCCTCGACCCGACGTCACCGTAATGTCACAACTCGCCGCAGCTCAGCGGCTCGCACCGGCAGTAGGGTCGATTGCGTGGCCGAACGGGAACTGCGGATAGCGAGCGGCGTCGTGGCGGCCGGGGCGATCCTCGGCGTGGCCGAACTGCTCGCCGCGATCGTCGCCGTGCAGAGCGCGCCCCTGGCCGCCGTCGGGGCCGGGGTGGTCGACCACACCCCGGACGCGGTGCGCGAGTGGGCGATCGACACCTTCGGCACCAGCGACAAATTCGTGCTGTACCTCATCATGGGCGCGGTCGCGGTGACCGTGGCCGCCGGTGCGGGCCTGCTGGAACGGGTGCGCCGGCCGCTCGGATCGATCCTGTTCGGGGCCTTCGGCGTGCTGGCGACCGCTGCCGCCCTGGACCGCCCGCAGGCGGCGTGGACCTGGGCGCTCCCAACGGCAATCGGCGTGCTCGCCGGAATCACGGTGCTGCGCACGCTGATCCACCGAATCGAAGACCCAGCGGCGCGTACGAGCGCTGCCGGAACCGGCCGCGCGACCACCTTCCCCGAGCCGCCCGGCCGCTCGGCGGGGAGTGACCTCGCCGGATCGGGCGGCACGGCACCCGGCCCGACCGGCGGTGCGGCGGCCGGCGGCGTCCTCGCCGGGCGTGCGGACGCTGGATCGCGAGACTTCGACGGGGCCGGACCCGTCTCGAGGCCGCACCCCGGAATTGCCGATTCGGCCCGCATGGACCGGCGGGTGGTGGTGCGCGGGATCGCGGTCGCGGGTGCGGCGGCGGTGGCGACCGGGGTGGTCGGCCGGTGGTTGGGGGCGCGGTCGCGGGATGTGTCGGGGGAGCGGGCGGCGGTGACGCTGCCGCCGCCGAGCGGGCCGGTGACGGTGCTCGAGGGGGAGGCGGATCTGCGGCTACCGGGGTTGACGCCGTATGTCACGTCCAACGCCGACTTCTACCGGATCGACACCGCGCTGATCCTGCCGCAGGTGAGCAAGGACGACTGGTCGCTGCGCATTCACGGCATGGTGGATCGGGAAATCCGGCTCGGCTACGCCGATCTGGCGACCCGGCCCGCCATCGAACGGCTGGTGACGCTCGCCTGCGTGTCCAACCCCATCGGCGGCGACCTCATCGGCAATGCCAGCTGGCTGGGGTACCGCCTGGACGAACTGCTCGCCGAGGCCGGGCCGCATCCGGATGCCGATATGGTGCTCTCCCGCAGTGCCGACGGCTGGACGGCGGGCAGTCCGCTGTCGGTGCTCACCGACGGCCGCGACGCCATGCTCGCGGTCGGCATGAACGGTGAACCGCTGCCGGTCGCGCACGGCTATCCGGCCCGGCTGGTGGTCCCGGGCCTGTACGGCTACGTCTCCGCCACCAAGTGGGTCACCGAACTGGAGGTCACCAGATTCGATCGCGCCCAGGCGTATTGGACCCGGCGCGGCTGGTCGGCGCGCGGACCGATCAAGACCGGCACCCGCATCGACACCCCGCGCTCCCGCTCCCTCCTGAGCCCGGGGCGGGTGGTCGTCGCGGGTGTCGCCTGGGCGCAGCATCGCGGCATCCGCGCCGTGGAGGTGCGCATCGACGACGGTGACTGGCAGCCCGCCCGGTTGGCCGCCGAACCGTCGGTGGACACCTGGCGGCAGTGGGTCTTCGAGTGGGACGCCACGCCCGGCGAGCACACCGTCACCGCCCGCGCCACCGACGGCACCGGCGCGGTGCAGTCCGCCGAACGCCGGGACGTGGTGCCCGACGGCGCGACCGGGCATCCCACGGTCACCGTCCGGGTCGGATAGCCGAATTCAGACCGGCAATCGGACATACGGCACGCCGTACCGAACTACCGGTCTTCCCGCGGTGGTGTGGGCTTAGTATCTCTTCCGGCCGTCGACGCCCACCCGAGGAGCGTGCATGACCGGTGTACTGGATTGGGCTCGGCCGGAGAACCTCCAGCCCGAGCCCATCACCCTCGATATCTGGAAGAAGCTGCCGCGCGAGTTCTGCCGACTCGTCGAGGTGGTCAACGGTGATGCCGTGCGGGCCGACAAACCCACCCTCGCGCAGCGCAATGCGGCGCGGCGACTGTCGTCCATGCTGGAGACCGCGGCCGAGAAGCATATGAACCGCTACAACGACGGTTGGCTGTTCGTGGCGACCGATCTCGATGTGCTGCTGTGGGATCTGCCGCGCGTCACCGTGCGTCGCCCGGACGTGGCGCTGTTCTGCGGTGAGCCCTCCGATTTCGGCCCCATGCCCGCCGCCCGCATCAAGATCGCGGTGGAGGTGGTGTCCCCGGCCACCGAACGTGTGGACACCGCCGACAAGACCGCCGAATACGCGCTGGCGGGCATCCCCTGGTACTGGTTGGTGCGGATGGACGGCGAGCGGGTGGCGTCCATCGACATCCATGTGCTGGTGCTGCGCCAGTACCGGCTGCACAAGCGGCTCAAGGCCGATGTCGAGTCGACGCTGGTGGAGATGCCGATCGAGATCCGGGTGGACTGGCACCGCCTCACCGGTCTGCTGCTCTGACCGCGCGCGCCGGTTCGGGTTTCGGCTGGTCCGAGCCGGGGCGGCCGACGAACAGCGCGGCGGCCACCACCCCGATCAGCAGCACGCAGGCGGGCAGGTACATGGACTGGCTCAACGCGGTGCTGAGCTTGTCCAGCACCTCCGGCGGCATCGCTCCCATGCCCGGCGCGCCCTCACCGATCGGACTGTCCGACGGTAGCCCCTGCGCCGCGATGCGCGCCGAGAGCAGCGCGGCCACGGCGGCCGACCCCAGCACCGAACCCACCTGACGCGTGGTGTTGTAGACGCCGGCTCCCGCTCCGGCCTGCTGCACCGGCAGATTGTGGGTGGCCGTGGTGGCCAGCGGCGCCCAGATGCACGCGTTGGCGATACCGGCGATGCCACCGAGCACCAGGAACACCGGAATCGGCGTATCCGGCGTCATGAAGATCGCGAACCCGAAGGTGGTGGTCGCGAACAGGGCGAAACCGACGGTCGGGAGGAGGCGCGGCGGCGTCCGATCCGACAGTTTGCCGATGATCGGCGCGCACACACCGGTGATGATGGCCATGGGGGCCAGCACCAGCGCCGAACGCGTCGGCGACAGGTCCCGAACCTGTTGCAGGTAGAAGTAGAACGGCACGAAGATCGCGGTCACCGACGCGCCCATGGCGGCGATGCCCAGATTGGACAGCGCGAAGTTGCGATCCCGGAACAGGCTCAGCGGCACCAGCGGTTCCCCGGTATTGCGAGCCTGATTGATCACGAACAACCCGAGCACCACCAGCCCGGCGATGATCAGCGCCCAGATGACGGCGTCCCAATCCCGGCTGTTGCCCTCCTGAATGCCGAAGACCAGCAGGAACATGCCGACCGCGCTGAGCACCACGCCCACCAGATCGAACTTGTGCGAATGGGTGTCCAGGGCGGGCACCAGCCAGACGGCCAGACCGAAGGCGATGACGCCGACCGGCACGTTGATGTAGAAGATCCACTCCCAGCCGTGCGAATCCACCAGGAAGCCACCCAGAATCGGGCCGACCAACGTGGCCAGACCGGCGACGCCGCCCCACAGTCCCATGGCCGCGCCGCGCTTGTCCGGCGGGAAGGTGCGGGTGATGACCGCCATGGTCTGCGGGGTCATCAGGGCCGCGCCGAGACCCTGCACCGCGCGCGCCGCGATCAGCATCTCGATGGAGCCCGACATGGCGCACCACAGCGAGGAGCCGGTGAAGACGGCCAAGCCGAGCAGATAGATGTTCTTGGGGCCGAAGCGATCTCCGAGTCGTCCGGTGACCAGCAGTGGAACCGCGTAGGTGAGCAGGTAGGCGCTGGTCACCCAGATGACGCTGTTGATGTCGGCGTGCAGGTCGGTCATGATCGCTGGATTGGCCACCGCCACGATGGTCATATCCAGCAGGATCATGAAGAAGCCGACGACCAGCGCGTACAGCGCCAGCCACGGATTGCGATGAGTGGTCATGAGTTTCGTTCCTCGAAGATGTCGTCGGAGATCGAGGCGGCCCAATCGTGCCCGAGTCGCTCGTCGGTAGCGGGCAGGCGCTCGCCGGTCTCCGGATCGAATGCCTCCCAAGGGAATTCGTCGCTGTCCAGTTCGGTGACGAAATCGCGCAGCCAGCCGATCTCGGTGGCCCGCTGGGCGCGCAGGTAGTCCAGGACCATCCAGTAGCGGCGGGGCACACTCCTGTGCCGTACCCAGTCGCGCAGGGCGTCGAGTTCGGCGATGTCACCGCTCAGCCAGGTGATGCGTTCGCGCAGCGCCGCGAGCACCTGCTCGCGGGGCAGATTGTGGGATTCGGCCAGCACCACCGGGAACATCGGGTATTCGCGCAGCGGTCGGCGCAGCAGTTCGGTGATCTGGCCGCGCAGGGCGGCGCGGCCCGCGTCGGTAATCCGGTAGATGGTGCGCTCCGGGCGGTTTCCGGCGCGGTCGGTGCCCTCGGCGGCCGCGAAGTCGTGCTGGGTGAGGCGGTCCACGGTGTGATACAGCGAGCCGGGGCGGATCTTGATCAGGTAATCCTCACGCCGGGTCATGAGCAGTTGATACATCTCGTACGGATGCATCGGCCGCTCCTCCAGCAGGGCGAGCACCGCGATCGCCATCGGCGTCAGCGCCGCGCCCGCCGCCTTCCTTGCCACCGTCGGATTCCTCCCAGTGGATGCCCCGAAACCAAATATTCCATGTGGAATATACGGCGCGGAATCTCGGGGCGACAAGGCGGTGTGAGGGCCTTCACGCGCTCAGTCCGGCAGCGCCCGGCGGTAACGCGCGATGAGGGTGCGCAGCGCGTCGGCCAGTTCCGGCGCGTCCACCACCTCGAAGTCGGCGTCGAGCATGCCCACGTACAGGGCGAGCTGGAGCGGATGGTCGGAGCCCGGCGTGAAGGCGCACCGGTCGGGACCCAGTGCCTCGATCTCCACCGGAATCGGAAGTCGCTCCCGCACATGGCTTTCCGGGGCGTGCACGATGATCCGCGCCCGGTACCGCCAGGTGCCCTCGCCGACACCGCGCTCCACCCGTGCGCTGATCTCGTGATCGGGCGGCAGTGCGCGGGGGGTGAAACGCGGTCCGGTGGGCGTGCGCGGGCGGATGCGATCCACCCGGAAGGTGCGCCAGTCGTCGCGTCCGCGATCCCAGGCCAGCAGGTACCAGCGCTGCCGATGGCTGACCAGGCGATAGGGCTCCACCTCGCGTCGGGTGTCGGCCCCGGAGTGCGAGCTGTAGTCGAAGCGCAGCCGCTCGTTGTCGCGGCAGACCCCGGCGAGCACGGTGAGCACCTCGGGGTCGACCAGCGGCCCACGGGCCGGAACCGGCAGGGTGTGCGAGCCGAAGGCGCTCACCCGGTGGCGCAGGCGGGCGGGGAGGATGCGCTGCAGTTTGGTGAGCGCGCGCAAGGATGTCTCCTCGATGCCCGCAATGGAACCCGTTGCGGCCGTGCGCAATCCGATGGCCACCGCCACCGCTTCGTCGTCATCGAGCAGCAGCGGCGGTAGCGCGCCGCCCACGCCGAGCCGGTAGCCGCCGTCCACGCCGGGACGGGCCTCGACCGGATAACCGAGTTCGCGCAGGCGCTCGATGTCCTTGCGGACGGTGCGCGTGGTGACGCGCAGGCGATCGGACAGTTCGGCGCTGGTCCAGTCGCGGCGGGACTGGAGCAGGGAGAGCAGACGGAGCAATCGGGCGGACGTTTCCAACATTTCTCGATTGCACCTCCAATTGCGGAACGAACCCTTCCGCAATTGTTCCTACCGTGGCTTCACCAGCGCAAGACAGCGCACCCGCACCGAACGGAGTTCCGAGATGCACGCCGATATCCGTCCCTTCCGCCTCGAGATCCCGCAGTCCGACCTGGACGACCTGCACGACCGGCTGGCCCGCGCCCGCTACGCCCAGCACGTGCCCGGCACCGGTTCCGAACGCGGCATCCCCGTGGACGACCTGCGGGAGTTGGCCGACTACTGGCGCACCGGCTTCGACTGGCGCGCTCAGGAAGCGGTGCTCAATGCCCATCCCCAGTTCGTCACCGACATCGACGGGCAGCGCGTGCACTTCCTGCACGTGACCTCGAACCATCCCGATGCCATGCCGCTGCTGATCACCCACGGCTTCCCGAGTTCGGTCGCCGAATTCCTGCACCTCATCGAGCCGCTGGTGAATCCCGAGCAGGGCCAGGCATTTCACGTGGTGGCCCCGTCGCTGCCCGGCTACACGCTGTCGACGCCGCTGAGCGGCACCGGCTGGAGCATGGCGCGCACCGGGCGCGCCTGGGTGGAACTCATGCGCCGCCTCGGCTACGAGCGCTACGCCGTGCACGGCGGCGACGTGGGCGCGGGCATCTCCGGCATGGTGGCGAGTTTCGACCCCGAACACGTCATCGGCATCCACGTGGTCACCGATCCGCTCACCGCCGCGGCGACGGCGACCTTCATTCCCGGCATGGCCGACCGTCTGGACGCCGACGATCCGGTCGACAAGCTCATCCTCACCCGCATAGCGGAGTTCCAGCAGGACGGCTCCGGCTATCTCGCCATCCAGAACACCCGGCCCCAGACCGTCGGCTACGGCCTGGTCGACTCCCCGATCTTCCAATTGGCCTGGATCGCCGAGAAGTTCGCCGAATGGACCGAACGGCCCGTCGACCGCGATCAACTCCTCACCACGGTCAGCCTCTACTGGTTCACCGCCTCCGGCTCCACCGCCGCTCACACCCTCTACGACCAGGCCCACAGCACCGACTGGGGCGGCCCCACCAGCGTCCCCCAGGGCTTCGCCGCCTTCGGCTCCGACGACACCGTCCGCCGCCTCGTCCCAGCCCCCGACAACGCGCACTGGACCGACTTCCCGCACGGTCTCCACTTCCCCGCCATGGAGGCACCCGCCGACCTCGCCGCCGACCTCCGCGCCTTCTTCGGCCCCCTGCGCTGACCGCGCCCGGACAGCCCGCGGATTCGAATCCGCGGGCTGACGGCCTTCGCGTGCCGCGGTCGTCGTGGGCGCGGGCGAGCAGACGTCGCCATGTTCGTGCGTGGCGTGCCACTGGCGGTATGGAGCGCACCGGGCGGCGTGGCTGTCGTCGTGCGGCCGTGCAGTGCGGGAGCATGCGCGTGGGTGGTCGCGCCGGGTGGCGTGAGCCGCCCGGCCAACGCGGACCCGGAACCGTCGAGGTTCGAACATGTCCTGGGAACCCTCGGGGGTTGCCCGGATGGGGCGGTTTGTGCTGGGGTGTGTGCACCGGGGCGCGGTCGGGGATCGTCCCATATGGCGGGATTCGGTGTTCGGCGGAAGAAGGGGCGTTCTTTGCCGACGGGTGGTGAGCGGGACAGGTGTGCGATCGTCCGCGCCTGGTGGAACGATCCGGTGGACTACCGGTGGCTGCTGCGGACCTTGGCGGCGCGCTCGGCGGACTGGCCGGTGCGGATCGTGGTGGGCGCG
Organism: Nocardia otitidiscaviarum; assembly: GCF_007362295.1. Lineage (NCBI taxonomy): Bacteria > Bacillati > Actinomycetota > Actinomycetes > Mycobacteriales > Nocardiaceae > Nocardia > Nocardia otitidiscaviarum. Next base: position 744,648 of record NZ_CP041695.1, read on the forward strand.
GGCGGGGCCGTCATGGTGGTGATCTCGGTGCTCACCTGGATCTCACCGGCGGGGCCGCACGGGACGACCGGGCATATCGTCTTCGCGTTCGTGACCGGCGGGGCGACGCTGTGGGCGCTGCGCTGGTGGTTGGGGCCGTGGCCGGGGGAGAACGAATCGCTGCTGCTGGTCGGCGCGGCCGACCTGCTGGTGGTGTCGGCGTGCCTGATGGACCAGGACCGGGTCTACGGCGCGATCGGGGCGCTGCTGCTGGTGGTCACGGGCGGCTACGTGAGCGTCTTCCACAGTCCGCGGGCACTGACCGCGCATGCGGTGTTCTCCCTGGTGTCGGTGATCGTGCTGGCGGCGCGGCTGGCGGGGGAGACCGGTGACGTCGCGCTGGCGGTCGCCATCGTCCTGATCATGGCCGTGGCCATCGTGGTGGTGCTGCCCACCGTGCACTTCTGCTACTGGGTGCTGCGCACCGACGCCCTCACCGACGCGCTGACCGCGTTGCTGAACCGCCGCGGCCTCGACTACTACCTGTCCGGTCGGTTCGGCGTGGACGACGGTCGCGCGGTCTGCGCCATGGTCATCGACCTGGACGACTTCAAGGCGGTCAACGACACCTACGGGCATTCGGCGGGCGACGACATCCTGGTCCGCACCGCGGCCCGACTACGCGCCTGCGCCGACGGCGACACTCTCGTAGCCCGAAGCGGCGGTGAGGAATTCGCCGTCCTCGCGCACCTGGACCCGGCCGCCGCACAGGCCGCGGCCGAACGCGTCTGCCGCGCCATCGCCACCATGACCGGCCCGCACACCCCGGTCACCGCCAGTGTCGGCGTCGCCGCCTTCGAACACGGCGCCACCGCCGACGACCTGCTGCGCTGCGCCGACGCCGCCATGTACCGGGCAAAACAGCTGGGCGGCAATACGGTGGTGTCGTCCGGATCCGTGGCTTGTCGGACCGCTCCGCACACCGCGCCCGACGCACCTCTCCCACCGGGTGCCGACCTCGAGTGGCGGCATGCGGATCAACCGTAGTCGGCGTGGCCGACGATAGGATCGAATCGTTACCGTCGGCCGGGTGAGGAGGGCGTCATGTCCGGGATGCTCGATTGGGCACGGGAGGAGAACTTGCAGCCCGAGCCGATTACCGTCGAGATCTGGAAGAAGTTGCCGGAGGACTTCTGTCGTTTGGTAGAGGTCGAGAACGGTCAGGCAGTGCGGGCCGAGTCTCCGACCCGGCCACACCAGACCGCGCAACGCAGGCTGGCGGACATTCTCGATGCGGGGGTGGCCGCCCATCTGAACCGTTATCACGGCGACTGCCTCGATGTGAACACCGACTTCGATGTGCTGCTGTGGGAGATGCCGAGGACTACGATCCGGCGGCCCGACATCGCGGTATTCGATTGTGCGCCAGAGGATCTTCGGCCACTGCCCGCTTCGTTGGTGCGGTTGGTCGTCGAGATCATCTCGCCGGGAACCGAGAATGTGGATCTTGTCGTGAAGAAGGCGGAGTACGCGCGCGCGGGTATCGCCTGGTACTGGATTGTCACCCTGGGCGACAATCGGGTCGAGTCGATCGAAGTGCATGTGCTGGACCACGTACTGGGTCAGTACCGACCGCAGTGGAAGCTGGAACCACAGGGGCAGTCGGCGGTGGTCGAACTGCCCATCGCGATCACCATCGACTGGAATCGACTCAGCGGGCTGACGCGCTGAGTCGAGTGCCCCCTACGACGCCGAGTCGAACCGTTCCGAGGGAACGGATCCAACCCGGCGCCGTAGCGGGGGCTCACCTTACGAGGTCGCCGCGAACGCCTCTTCGATGATCTCCTGCTGCTCCACCGCGTGCACCTTCGACGAACCCGAGGACGGGGCCGACATGGCGCGGCGCGAGATGCGGCGCAGCTTGCCGAACCGGGCCGGGAGGATCTCCGGCAGGTTCAGGCCGAAGAACGGCCACGCACCCTGGTTGGCGGGCTCCTCCTGGATCCACACCAGATCGGTGGCGGCGGCGTAGCCCTCCAGCGCCTCGTTCAGGCGGAACTTCGGAATCGGGTACAGCTGCTCGACGCGCACGATGGCGACATCGTCACGGCCCCGCTTCTGCTTCTCCGCCACCAGCTCGTAGTAGAGCTTGCCCGAGGTGAGCAGCACGCGCTTGACCTTCGACCGGTCGCCGTCGCCGCTCTCGTAGGTCGGCTCCTCCAGGACGGTGCGGAACTTGTTGTCCGTGAAGTCCTCGATATCGGAGATGACGGCCTTGTTGCGCAGCATGGACTTCGGCGTGAACACCACCAGCGGGCGGCGGATGCCGTCCAGCGCGTGGCGGCGCAGCAGGTGGAAGTAGTTCGACGGCGTGGACGGCACCGCCACCGTCATCGAACCCTCCGCGCACAGCTGGAGGAACCGCTCGATACGGCCGGAGGTGTGGTCCGGGCCCTGACCCTCGTGACCGTGCGGCAGCAGCAGCACGACCTCGGAGAGCTGACCCCACTTGGCCTCACCGGAGGAGATGAACTCGTCGATGATGGTCTGCGCGCCGTTGACGAAGTCGCCGAACTGCGCCTCCCACAGCACCAGCGCGTCCGGGTTGCCCAGCGAGTAGCCGTATTCGAAACCGACGGCGGCGAATTCGCTCAGCGCCGAATCGTGCACCGCGAACCAGCCGGCGTTCGTCGACCCGATGTTGTGCAGCGGGGTGTACTCGCTGCCGCTCTTGCGGTCGATGATCACCGAGTGGCGCTGGGTGAAGGTGCCGCGGCGGGAGTCCTGACCGGTCAGGCGCACCGCGTGCCCCTCGTCGATCAGGGTGCCGAAGGCGAGCAGCTCGGCGAACGCCCAGTCCACCTTGCCCTCGTAGGCCATTTCGCGGCGGCGCTCCAGCACCGGCTTGACGCGCGGGTGCACACTGAAGCCCTCGGGCACGTTCACGAACGCGTCGCCGATGCGCTGCAGCACCGTCTTGTCCACGGCGGTAACCATATTCGGCGGAATCTGCTGGTCGTCCTCGACCGACTCCGACGGTTCCGGCCGGTACTTCTCCAGCTCGCGGACCTCGTTGAAGACGCGCTCCAGCTGACCCTGGTAGTCGCGCAGGGCGTCTTCGGCTTCCTTCATGGAGATGTCGCCACGACCGATCAGGCTCTCGGTGTAGATCTTGCGCACCGAGCGCTTGGTGTCGATCACGTCGTACATCTGCGGCTGGGTCATCGACGGGTCGTCGCCCTCGTTGTGCCCGCGGCGGCGGTAGCAGATGAGGTCGATGACGACGTCCTTGTTGAACTTCTGCCGGTAGTCGACGGCCAGCTCGGCCACCCACACGCAGGCTTCGGGATCGTCACCGTTCACGTGGAAGATCGGCGCACCGATGAACTTCGCGATATCGGTGGAGTATTCGGTGGAGCGCGAGTACTCCGGCGCGGTGGTGAAGCCGATCTGGTTGTTGACCACGATGTGCACGGTGCCGCCGGTGCGGTAGCCGCGCAGACCCGACAGGTTCAGGGTCTCGGCCACCACGCCCTGGCCCGCGAAGGCCGCGTCGCCGTGCAGCATGAGCGGCACGACGGAGAAGTTGCGCTCCTCCTCGCCCTTGGTGGACAGGTCCTCCTTGGTGAGCAGGTCCTGCTTGGCGCGGACCAGGCCCTCCAGCACCGGGTCCACCGCCTCCAGGTGCGAGGGGTTGGCGGTCAGCGACACCGTGATGTCGTTGTCGCCGAACATCTGGATGTAGGTGCCCTGCGCGCCCAGGTGGTACTTCACGTCACCGGAGCCGTGCGTGGCGGCCGGGTTCATATTGCCCTCGAACTCGGTGAAGATCTTCGAGTAGGGCTTGCCGACGATATTGGCCAGCACGTTCAGGCGGCCGCGGTGCGGCATACCGATGACGACCTCGTCGAGGGCGTGCTCGGCGCACTGGTTGATGACCGAGTCCATCATCGGGATGACCGACTCCGCGCCCTCCAGCGAGAAGCGCTTCTGACCCACGTACTTGGTCTGCAGGAAGGTCTCGAACGCCTCGGCGGCGTTCAGCCGCGACAGAATGTACTTCTGCTCGGCGACCGACGGCTTCTCGTGCTTCTGCTCGACCCGGTCCTGGATCCACTGCAACTGCTCGGGATCGAGGATGTGGGTGTACTCCACGCCGACGTGGCGGCAGTAGGCGTCGCGCAGGATGGACAGCACGTCGCGCAGCTTCATGCGCTCCTGGCCGTGGAAGCCCGCCACATTGAATTCGCGGTCCAGATCCCACAGGGTCAGGCCGTGCTCGGTGACGTCCAGGTCCGGATGCGAGCGGAACTTGTCCTTGACCAGCCGTAGGGGATCGGTGTCGGCCATCAGGTGGCCGCGGTTGCGGTACGCGGCGATGAGCTCCTGCACGCGCACGCTCTTGTCGATGCCGCGCTCGGTGACGTCGCGACGCCAGCGCACCGGCTCGTAGGGCACGCCCATGCCGTGGAAGATCTCGTCGTAGAACTCGTCGGAGATCAGCAGCTGGTGGATGGTGCGCAGGAAGTCGCCGGACTCCGCGCCCTGGATGATGCGGTGGTCGTAGGTGGAGGTGAGCGTCATCAGCTTGCCGATACCGATCTCGGCGAGCTGGTCGTCACCCATGCCCTGGAACTCGGCCGGGTACTCCATGGCGCCCGCACCGATGATCGCGCCCTGACCCGGCATGAGCCGCGGCACCGAATGGTTGGTGCCGATGGTGCCCGGGTTGGTCAGCGAGATGGTGACGCCCGAGAAGTCCTCGATGCCCAGCTTGCCGTCGCGAGCGCGGCGCACGATGTCCTCGTAGGCGCTGTGGAACTGCGCGAAGGTCATGCCCTCGCAGTTCTTGATGGCCGCCACGACCAGGGAGCGGTTGCCGTCCTTGCCGGGCAGGTCGATGGCCAGACCCAGGTTGGTGTGCGCCGGGGTGACCGCGTTGGGCTTCCCGTCGATCTCGGCGAAGTGCCGGTTCATGTTCGGGAAGGACTTGACCGCCTGCACGATGGCGTAGCCGAGCAGGTGGGTGAAGGAGATCTTGCCGCCGCGGGTGCGGGCCAGGTGATTGTTGATGACCAGACGGTTGTCGATCATCAGCTTCGCCGGGATGGCGCGCACGGAGGTGGCGGTGGGGATGGTCAGGGACGCCGACATGTTCTTCACGACCGCCGCGGCGGGCCCGCGTAGGACCTTGGCCTCATCGCTCACGTCCGCCTTCGGCGCACCTGCGGTGGGGGCGGCGTTGGAGGCGGGGGCGGGAGTGGTCTGCGGGGAGCGCGCCTGCGCGGGAGCCTTGGCCGGTGCCGGGGCGGGCGCGGCGGCGGGCTTCGGAGCGGCGGGCCGCGGCGGGGCGGGAGCCGGAGCGGGGGCGGCGGCAGCGGCCGGGGCGGCGGCCTGGCTGTTGCCGTCGGCGTTGTTCTCCGGTGTGTAGTCGGCGAGGAACTCGTGCCAGCTCTCATCGACAGACGACGGGTCCTGTTTGTACTTCTGGTACATCTCGTCGACGAGCCACTGGTTCTGTCCGAACTGGTCTGTTGAGCTGCTCACAGCAGGTGTTCGCCTCATTTCGTTCTTCGCGCTGCGACGTTTGTGACGTGCCCGGCACGGGTAATCGGCAAGATGCGCGCCGATGCGCCCCCACTGAGGATATGCCCCCGCCCGATCGCCCGTGGGCGTGGACTACCACCGAGTGGACATCTCCCTTAGTGACGACTCGTCCCCGCCCGAGAATATTCCTTTCTCCGCACCCGCCGCAGCCCACAGGCGGGAGTACGTGCCCGCGGCGGCCAGCAGTTCGTCGTGGGTGCCGATTTCGGTGATGCGGCCGTGCTCCACGACCGCGATCCGATCGGCCTGGGCGGCGGTGGCCAGGCGGTGCGCGACAATGATCGCGGTCCGCCCGCGCGTCACCGATCTGCTCGCGACCAGCACCGATGCCTCGGCCGCCGGGTCGAGCACGGCCGTGGCCTCATCGAGCAGCAGCAGATCCGGGTGCACCAGCTCGGCCCGCGCCAGCGCGATGAGCTGCCGCTGGCCCGCCGACAGTCCCCGTCCCCGTTCGCCGACCGGCTGCCCGAACCCGCGCGGCAGGGCCGCGATGGTGTCGAGCGCTCCCACTTCATCGGCTGCCCGCGCGATCTGTGAGGTGGTGGCGAAAGGTTTGCCAAATGAGATGTTGCTCGCCACGTCGCCGGTGAAGAGGTGAGCTTCCTGCGGCACCACGCCCAATCGGGAGCGGTAGTCGGTGAGCCGGTAGTCCCGGATGTCGACGCCGTCGACGAAGACGCCGCCGGAATCCGGATCCCGGGGCAGGTCGTAGAGCCGGGCCAGCAGTTTGACGATCGTCGACTTGCCCGCACCCGTCGCACCGACGAGCGCGAGGCTGCCACCGGCGGGGATGCGGAAACTCACCCCGTCCAGGGCCGGGGTCGAAGCGGTCGGATACCGGAATCGCACATTCTCGAATACCACCTCGCCGCGCAATTCACCCGCGATCGGGACCGCGTTCTCCGGATCGGGTGCGATGGACGATTCGGTGCGCAGCAGTTCGCCGATGCGCCGCAGGCCCACCCGCGCCTGCTGATAGCCGTCGAAGAGCTGGGACAGCTGGTGGATGGGGCCGAACAGCAGGCCCAGGTACAGCACGAACGCCACCAGCGTGCCCGCCGTGGTGGTGCCCCGGGCCACCTGCCAGGCTCCGGCGAACACCACGGCGGCCAGCGCCAGATCCGTCCACGCGCCGACGAAGGAGAAGAACACCGCGATGGCGCGCTGCGCCCGCATCCGGCTGGCCCGGTAGTTGTCGGAGTACCGGGCGAAGCGGCGCGCGGCCCGCGGCTCGTGCCGGTACGCCTGCACCACCCGCAGCCCCGACACGTTCTCCTGGAAGTCGGCGTTCACGGTGGCGGCGTGCTCGCGCGCCGCACTGTAGGCCGAATTCGACACCCGGCGGAACAGCCAGGTGGCCAGCGCCAGCGGCGGTATGGCGGCGATGATCACCAGTGCCAGCTGCGCGTCGATCAGCAGCAGCGCCGCCGCGATGCCCACCACGGTCAGCAGGCTGACCACGACCTCGGGCACGCCGGTCTGCAGGAAGGTCGACAGCGCGTCGATATCGGTGGTCATCCGGGTCATGATCCGACCGGACAGTTCGCGCTCGTAGTAGTCCAGGCCCAGCCGCTGCAAATGCGCGTAACTGCGCACCCGCAGCCCGTACAGCACCCGCTCCCCGGCCCGCGACCCCCACAGCAGCGCCGCCGAGGCCACCACCCACCCGACGGCGACCAGCACCGCGCCACCCCCGGCGGCCCACCCCAGCGCCCCGCCGTTCCCGGCACTCACACCATGGTCGATGGCGAACCGCACGAGGGACGGGAATCCCACGCTCACCAGTGCGTCCAGCCCGAGCAGCAGCACGGTCGCCGCCACCAGCCACCGCACCGGCCGCAGCGCCCGCCGCAACCGGAACCCGGGATCGGGCTCCCGCAACCCCCGCTCATCAACCCCGGGCGCCTCGGTGGCCGGCGCCAGCTTCCGCAGCGACCGCCGCACCTCCGGCGGCGTATCCGGATCTATGTCCGCGGGCCCGGCGGTGCCGGTCGTTTCCGCGCGTGCGCCCGGTCGATCCGATGCGAGTGCGGGCTGGTCGTGCGGGGAGCCGGTGGGCGTGTGGTGGTCTGTGCCGTTGCCTGTCGATCGGTGGTCCGACCGGGTGTGCTGGCGAGTGGGCGGTGCGGGGAGTACGCCGGAGGTATGGGACGACATCCCCAGCGGACCCCGTTCTACGGGGTGCTCATGCTGCTGTTCGTCATGCTCGCCGGGCTGTGGGTGCGCGACTGGTCGGTCGTGTGGTTGCGGGTGCTCGGGTTCGCGACGCTGTTCGTGGTGGCCGTTGCCGGGTTCCTGATGACGTTCCGCGACTATTCCTGACGGCGCGGTCGTACCGGGCGTGCGCGCGGTGTCGATGGTCGCCGGATCGGGCGGCTGGGTGAGATCGCGCGCGTCGGCGGTTGGCCTGGTGAGGTCGCGCGCGTCGGCGAGAGGCGCGGTGAGGTTGTGCGCGTCGGCAGTTGGCCTGGCGAGGTCGCGCGGGTCGGAAAGAGGTGCGGTGGGGTTGCGCAGGTCGGCGGTCGGCCTGGCGAGGTCGCGTGGGTCGGCGGTCGGCACGGTGAGGTCCGGGCCGGGGAGGCGGATGACGCGGTCGGCGCGGGCCAGGGTGGATTCGCGGTGGGCGAGGATGATGGTGGTGCGGCCCGCGCGGTGTGGGAGGGCGTCGAAGATGGCGGCCTCGGTGACGGCGTCGACGGCGGAGGTGGCGTCGTCGAGGACCAGGATGCGCGGATCGGTGAGCAGGGCGCGGGCCAGGGCGATGCGCTGGCGCTGACCGCCGGAGAGGGTGAGCCCGCGCTCGCCGACCACCGTGTCGTAGCCCTCGGGCAGCGCCTCGATGAATTCGGCGGCCGCGGCGATGTCGGCGGCGGCGCGGATCTCGGCCGCGGTGGCTTCGGGGCGGCCGAGAGCGATATTGGCGGCGATGGTGTCGGAGAACAGAAACGGCTCGTCGAACACCACACCGATGGCCGAACGCAGGTCGGCGGCCCGCAATTCGGCGAGATCGGCCCGGGAGTCACCGCCGCGCAGCATGATTCGACCGGCGTCGGGCGGGTAGAACCGGGGCAGCAGCAGCGCGAGGGTGGACTTTCCCGACCCCGCGGGACCGATGATCGCCACCGTCTCGCCCGGTTCCACCGTCAGCGTGAAATCGCGCAGGATGGGCTGCTCCGGATCGAATCCGAAGCTCAGCCCGTCGATCTCGATGCCCAGCGGCCCGCTGGGCAGGGCGACCGGATGCTCCGGATCGGTCCGGTGCGGTGCGCTGTCGATCACCTGGTGCACACGTTCGGCGGCGGCGCGGGTCAGCTGCGCCATCACCAGCACCGAGGAGATGGTGCGGGCCGCCGCGGTCATGGTCGCCACATAGGCCGTGAACGCCAGGAAGGTGCCGACGCCGATCGATCCACGCAGCGCCAGCAGCCCGCCGACCGCGATCACGCCGACCAGCCCGGCCTGCGGGATGGCCGCCAGCGTCGGCGCGAATCGGGCATCGAGTCGCGCCGCCCGCATGCGTTCGGCGAACAGCCGCCTGCCGTGCCCCTCCAGCACGCCGACCATGCGGGACTCCTGCCCGAAGCCCTTCACCACCCGGACTCCGGTGACGGTCTCCTCCACATGCTGGGCGAGATCGGCCGCCCGCTGCTGCGCCGACCAGGTGGCCGCGTACAGCCGCGGCCGGATCCGATACACCACCACGGCGATGGCGGGCACCACCAGCAGTGCGGTCAGGGCCAGCGGCGGCGACAGCCACAGCATCACCGCGGCCGCCAGCACGAATTGCAGGGCCGCCATGGTCGACCAGGGCGCCATGGCCAGCAGTCCCTGTACGAGTTGCAGATCGGTGATCGAGCGTGAGACCACCTGCCCGGTACGCAGTGCGTCCTGCCCCCGCCCGTCCAGCCGCTGCAGTGCCGCCAGCAGATCCAGCCGCAGTTCGTGCTGCACGTCCAGCGCCAGCCGCCCCGCCAGCCAGCGCCGGGTGAAGGTGGCCGCGAACCGTCCCACCGCCAGCGCGGCCATGAATCCGGCCATCACCGCGATGATCGCGGTGTCGCCCGCCGTCGCCCCGTCCAACGCGCGTTTGGCCAGCAGCGGCCCGGTCACCTCGACCACGGCCCCCGCGAGCAGGGCCGCGGTGATGCCGAGCAGCACCCACGGATGCTCCCGGCAGCGCGCCCACAAGCGCCGAATCCACCCACCGCGCGCGGCGCCCGCCGCCGGTCGGTTCCTCGGCTCATCAGTCTCGATCGCAGTCATCCGTATCGACGGTATCTACCCGCACCGACGTGATTTTGTTCCCGCCGGATCGGGACGCTTGCTTGTGCGCCGTGCTGGTCGGAGCCCCGCCGATTCAGCGCTTCGATCACGCCGTTCTGTTCGACCCCGACCGGAGCGCTCGGCCGCGTTCCGCGGAGCGGTGCTCGGCTTCCGGCGGATGGGCGGCTTCCCGGGCCGGGTGTTCCGCCAAGTCCGCTGGCTGGTTTCGGATGCCGCGGTGGAGCGGGAACTGCGCGCGCCGACCCGCCCGCTGGACCTGGCCGCCGAGATCGCCGTGTACGGGACCGACACTCCGGGTGGCCCGCCACGGATCACACCGGGTGGCAGCGGCTTTCGATCGTCACCGACTAGAGGTCGCGCACCCGTAGGAACCACCAGGCCGCGGTCACCGTGCCGACGGTCCACAGCAGCAGCACCACGATGGCCGCCGGGGTGTGCGCGATGAACGCGGCATCGGCGAACGCGCCCGCGGTGGCGGTGGCGAGGGTGGCCGAGACCGGCAGCACGGTGGCGAAGCCCGGAATGCCCGCCCCCTGCGCGACCAGCCACACCAGCGGTTCCAGCAGCGTCCACCCGACGATGACCGCGACGGCTTGGACGGGTGAGCGCAGCAGGTACCCCAGTGCCGCACCCAGCAGCGCCCAGCACAGCGCGCTCAGCAGCACGCCGCCGAGCAGTCCGAAGAACCAGGCGTGCAGTTGCAGCCGCTCGCTGCCGAACAGCAGGAAGGCCCCGAGGCCGAGCACCTCGGTGAGCAGCACCGTGCCGACCGCGAAGGCCGCTGTCACAGCCAATTTGGAGCCGAACAGCAGATTTCGGTCCGGGGTGAGCAGCGCGCTCACCGGCAGCGTGTGGTACCGGTACTCGGCCCCGGAACCGATCGCGCCGAATATTCCGGCCAGCACGATGGCCGCCGCCAGCGTCGCCCCCACGGCGAGCAGCGCCGACCCGGCCGCCATGGTGTGCGAGATGCCGTCGCTGGCGATGGCGGTCTCCACCGTGAGTCCGGCGACGGTGAACACGATCGCCCCGACCAGCACCAGCGCCCCGGCCATGGTCCGGTTCATGCGCAGCGAGGTGACCTTGCGGACCTCGGAGGTGCCCGCCTGGAGTATTGCGGGCGGCACGGTGCGGATCATCGACTACCTTCCGGTCGGAAACCTGTGCGGCACGGCGGATGTCACCGCGGCATCGCGTACAACGCCGGGGACGGCGGGGCGGGCGTGCCCCGGGTGAGGGTGGCGAGCACCTGATCCGGGTGGACGTGTTCGGCACTGACCTCGGTGAGCTGCACCCGCGCCGCCGCGGCGGCCGTCTCCAACTGGGCGATGGTCACCTCGGCGACGGCGAGCCGACCGTCCGGCCGCATCACCGCGTCCGTGAAGCCGTGGGCGGCGAGCGTGGTGGCCAGCGCGATCTGGCTGGAGGACTTGACCAGCAGCCGATCCGGGTGGCTGCGGCGCAGTCGCGCCGGACTGCCCTGGTAGGTGATGGCCCCACGGTCCAGCACGATCAACTCGTCGGCCATCGGCAGCGCCGCGCTGAGGGTGCGCGCGGTGAACACGACGGTGCCGCCGCGCCTGGCATGCGCTCGCAGGAACTCGGTGAGCCACGCCGTTTCCCCGGGGTCCAGGCCCAGGGTCGGCTCGTCGAGCACCAGCAGCGGCGGATCGCCGAGGAGTGCGGCGGCCAGGGCCAGCCGGGTGCTCATACCCGGTGTAAAGGACTGGATGCGCTGACCGCCCACGGTATCCAGGCGTACCAGGGCGAGCAGTTCCTCCACCCGAGCATCGGAAACCCCTGCGGCACCGGCGAATACCCGCAGCTGATCGCGGGCGGCGCGGGCGGGGTGCAGTCCGCGCGGGGTGAGCGCGGCGCCCACCGCGCGCCCTCCCGGACGCACGCCCGAACCGGGGCCGCCGATGTGCACGGTGCCGGAGGTGGGTGGCAGCAGGCCGAGCAGCATGCGCAGCACGGCGGATTTGCCCGCCCCCGGCGGGCCGACGAGTGCGGCGACGGTTCCGGCCGGCACCACGAAACTCACATCGCGGACCACGGGCGCGGTATCGAAGGTCTTGTGCAGGCCCGCGACGGCGAAGGCGAGCGGCCGCGCCGGGCTCATCGCGCCTGCTTGTCTGCCGCGTCCAGGGCGGGCAGCGGGTCGGCGTCGATGACGTGTGGTTGCGGCCAGGTGCGCGGCGGGGTGCCGAACGCCTGCCGGGAGTTGTCGATGAGCCGGTGGCCCAGCGCCCGATTGCCGAAACCGCCGACGGCGGCGCCGATTCCGGCGGGCAGCACCTTGCCGAACATGAGCGCGCTGCGTTTGGTGATGAACTGCACCAGGAATCGCTTGAGCAGCGAATCGTTCATGCTGCTGATGCCGGGAATCTTGTTGGCCAGCAGGGTGCCCCAGTTCTTGGCGGAGTGACCGACGCTCTTCTGCACGATCTCCATACCGCTCTCGCCCAGCACCACGGCGAGCACCAGCGCGCGGCGGCGCTCCTTGTCCTCGGGTGCGACACCGTGCACGGCGGCGACGGCGAGGGTGAACACCGCGGAGGCCTCCAGGAAGAACGCGGTCTCCGCGGAGATGGCCGCCACCGAGGCGACGGTGCCGACGCCGGGCACAGCGGCGGCCGCGCCGACGGCGGTGCCACTGCCGGTCACCGTGGTCAGGTACAGCTTCTCCAGTCGCGTGATGATCTGCGCCGGGGATCCGTCCGGATGGGCCTTGCGCAGCCGTTCCACGTATTTGGCGACGGCAGGCGCTTGCACCTGTGATCCGTTGTCGAGCAGCGAGACGACCGTCTTCTCCAGTCCGCCCTTGAACATCGACAACACCCCTCTCCTCCGGTCCGCTGACCAGAACTCTATGGCACGAAGACAACGATCCGCGATGTACGGCGGTTCCGGGTCGATCACCGGCTGTACCCGGGCGAGCGCCCGCCGCCGTACCGGCGGACACCTGTGCAATACCCAGAATGCGGCCTCCCGCTCACCCGCGCCGCGTGGCGGACGCGACGCTCCGTACGGGCAAGGCGGTGACGCACCGCGTGCTGCTGGTGGCGGTGGACCGTGACGCTCGCTGTGGTCGGGTGGCGGCCTACGGATGTCGCGGTAGCGATGGTGGGCCCCGGGAGCTTCGCGCGGCGGGGTGGTGGCTGTCGGTGCGCGGGCTTACCGTGATCAGGTGACCGGAGTGTCCGAGGGCGCTCGGGGCCTGCCCGATCCGCGTCTGCGACCGTATGTCCTCTCCTACGAGGGCTACCTGTTGCGCGGCTTCGCGCCGGGGACACATGTGGGCATGCCCGCGACCACGCTGACCATGCTGGTCACCATCGACGAACCGGTGGACGTGCCGGTGTCCTCGCATCCGGCGCAGGCGGGCGGGCGCTGGGACATGTTGGCCAGCGGATTGACGGTGCGCCCGGCCCTGGTCGCGCACGACGGTTTCCAGCACGGCATCCAGTTGGGTTTGACCCCGCGCGGGGCACGCGCGCTGCTGGGTGTTCCCACCGCGGCGCTGGGTTCGTGGGTGGTGGATCTCGGTGACCTGCTGGGCGCGCGGGCGGTGGAGTTGCGGGACCGGATCTCGGCGACGCCCGCCTGGTCGGAGCGGTTCGCCGTGCTGGACGACATCCTGCTGCGCGAGGTGCGGCCGGTGCCCTGGGCCGACGAGCTCACGCGGGCCTGGGATCTGCTCTCCGGGCCCGGCCCCTGGGTGCGGGTCGGCGACGTGGCCGCCGATATCGGTTGGAGCCGCAGGCATCTGGTCAACCGGTTCACCGCCGAATTCGGCATCTCGCCGAAGGACGCCGCCCGCATCGCCCGCTTCGAGCGCTCGCACCGACTGCTGCGGTTGCCGGACGTGCCCGCGCTCGCGGAGGTCGCCGCCCGCACCGGATACTACGACCAGGCGCACATGGCCCGGGAATGGCGCGAATTCGCCGGTCTGCCGCCGTCGGTGTGGCGGGAGCGCGAGGTGTTCCCATTCGTCCAAGACCAACTCCCGTACGCGGCGGGATCCTCGTCCCATGACTGAATCGACCGCCGCTGAATCGACCGCCGTTGTACCGACCGCCGCTGAATCGGCCGCCGCTGTACCGACCGCCGCCGCGTCGACGCCCACCGCGCCCACCGCGCCCACCGGCACGGCGATCTGGCCGTGCCTGACCTACCGTGATGCCCGCGCCGCCATCGACTTCCTGGAGCGGGCCTTCGGATTCGAGACCCGCGCCTGCTACGCCGAGGGACAGGTGGTGCACCACGCCGAGCTGGCGTGGCCCGGCGGTGGCGGGGTCATGCTCGGCTCCTGGCGGGAGGATATGGCCGCCAGGGAGCTGCCGCCCGGCGCGGGCTGCGTCTACATCGCCCTCGACGACGTGGACGCCCTGCACGACCGCGCCCGCGCGGCCGGGGCGAGGGTCACCCGGGAGCTGCGGGAGGAGGAGGGCTACGAGTCCCGCGGCTTCACCGTCCGCGACCCCGAGGGCGTGTACTGGAGTTTCGGCACCTATCGGGGGCACGGAGAGTCCTGACGACGCCGCCGACACCGGAAGCGGAACCGCGACCCACCGGTGCTGGGGCGGTCCGTCTTTCGCGCCCGCGTGGCCGGGGCGAGGGTCACCCGGGAGGTCGGGTGCCACCGCCTCCCTGGGGGCCGGGTGCCGCTGCCCGCCCTGATGATCGGACTGTGCCCCGGCTTGTCCCGCTACGCCGCCCCGTGTTCGGCCGGTACGCGCTCGGACTCCACCGGCGGCGGGGGCGGGGTGCCGTCGCCGAACGGCTTGCCGCCCAGCGCTTCCCGTCCGTGTGGGGTGAGCCAATTGGACAGTTCCGGCCCCTTGGGCACGATCCCCGTCGGGTTGATGTCCCGGTGGACGATGTAGTAGTGCTGTTTGATCTGCGTGAAGTCGACGGTGTCCCCGAAGCCGGGCGTCTGGAACAGGTCGCGGGCGTAGGCCCACAGCACCGGCAGTTCCGTCAGCTTCTCGCGATTGCATTTGAAGTGCCCGTGGTACACGGCGTCGAATCGCACCAGCGTGGTGAACAGCCGCACATCGGCCTCGGTAATGGTGTCGCCCACCAGGTAGCGCTGCCCGGCGAGCCGTTCGGAGAGCCAGTCCAGCGCCGTGAACAGCCGATCGTAGGCGGCGTCGTAGGCGTCCTGGGAGCCCGCGAATCCGCAGCGGTAGACGCCGTTGTTGACCTCGGTGTAGACCCGCCGGTTCACCGAGTCGATCTCGGCGTGCAGCTCCTCCGGATACAGCCGCGGCGCGCCCGCGCGGTGGTATTCGGTCCACTCCGTGGCGAAGTCGAGTGTCATCCGGGCGTAGTCGTTGGTGACGACCTGCCCGGTGCGTTCGTCCACGACGGCGGGGACGGTGATGCCGCGCGGGTAGTCGGGGAAGCGCGCGAAGTACGCGTCGGCCAGGAAGTGGATGCCGAGTACGGGATCCACGCCGCCCGGGTCGAGATCGAAGGTCCAGCTGCGCTTGTCGTGTGTGGGCCCGCAGAGGCCCAGCGACAGCACCGGTTCCAGGCCGAGCAGTCGCCGCACGATGAGCGTGCGATTGGCCCACGGGCAGGCGCGCGCCGCGACCAGTCGGTAGCGGCCGGGCTCCACCGGGTAGCCGTCGCGCCCGTCGGCGGTGATCCGGGTGGTGATGTAGTTGGTGTCCCGCGTGAACTCGCCGGGTTCGACGTAGCTGCCGCGCTGCGAAGTGTCCGAAGCCGAAGTAGTCACCCGGCCAGTCTGTCAGAAGGCGCGCGCTCCCAGTAGGGCGTGACACCGTCAGTGGGCAGGGCTGTCGCCCGGTCGCGCCAGCGCCTAGATTCGCCCTCATGACCGACACCAAGCCGACCCGTCTCGAATACGTCACCACCGAGGGTGGCGCGCGGGCCGCCGTCATCACCATCGCGCATCCGCCGCTGAACCTCTTCGACAAGGCGCTGATGGAGGCCCTGGCGGCCGATATCGCCGAGCTGACGGCCACCCCGCCGCGGGCGCTGCTGCTGCGCGCCGAGGGCAAGCTGGTGTCGGGCGGCGTGGACGTGCACATCTTCGACGGCCTCACCCCCGATCAGGGCGCGGAACTGTGGCGGACCCTGTTCGCGCGCATCATCCACCCGGTGGAGGCGCTGCCCTGCCCGGTCGTGTTCGCCGCGCACGGCCTCACCCTGACCGCCGCCTTCGAGGTCGCGCTGGCCTGCGATGTCATTCTGGCCGCGCCCAGGGCCAAGTTCGGTTTGGTGGAGACCGTGGTCGGGCTGACGCCGTCCATGGGCGGCCCACAGCGGCTGGCCGAGCGTGCCGGATCCGGCCGCGCCCGCGAATTCGTCATGACCGGCGACCTCTACGACGCCGCCACCATGGCCGACTGGGGTGTGGTCAACGCCGTCCACGAGGACGTCGACGCCGCCGCCCGCGCGCTGCTGGCCCGCCTCGCCGACGGTCCCACCAAGGCGCACGCCGCCACCAAGCAGATCATCGAGGCGTGGCGCTCCGGCGGTGTCGCCCACGCCGATTCGGTGACCCCGGCCGTCTCCGGCGCGTTGTTCGACACCGCCGATCTGCAGGGCGCGGTTCGTAGCTTCCTCGAGGTCGGCCCAGGTAAGGCCACCTATTCCGGTCAGTGAGTCGGTTTCAGCCGGGTGACGGCTGAAAGACGTTTGCCGACAATCCACCCTAGAATGTGACGTGCATCATATAGTCACTGGTGCCTGATGGCTCGGAGGCACTCGGAGGGACGGATGTCGCAGTTACTGGTCGAATATCCCCAGGCGTCGTGCGAATCGCGAAAAGCCTGGAGCGACAACCCCCTTGCGCGCGGTGCCGACGGCGTGCTGCGGTACGGCAACCTGAATCCGGCGCTCACCGAGCTGCTGGACATCCAGGTGCACACCTTCGCGGCGCGGGAGGCGGTGGTCGAGATCGGCGGCCCCCGCCTCACCTACCGCGAGCTCTGGTACTCGGCCTCCCGCATCGCGGGCGGGTTGCAGGAGCACGGCATCGGCTACGGCGACCGGGTGGCGGTGCGCATGCCGGTCGGGGCGCGCTGGGTGCAGGCGTTCCTGGGGGCACTGCTCTCCGGTGCGGTGCCGGTACTGGTGCACGAGGGCCTCCCGGATGCGCTGGCGGAGCGGGTGATCCACGACAGCTGCGCGGACTACATCCTGGACGGCGGCGGCAGTGCGGCCGGATTCCGCGAGGCGCTGCCCGACGGCGCGGCGTTCATCGACGACGGCGCCTCGCTGACCGAGTTGGCCCTGCTCTGCTACACCAGCCCCGCCCACGGCGCGGACCCCAAGGGCGTGGAGCTGACCAACGAGAATCTGCTCTCGGCCATCCGCTCCGTGGTGGGCGCGCTGGATCTGCCCACCGACGGGCTGCGAAATCTGCTGCTGCTGCCACTGTCCCACGCCAGCGGCTGCGTGGACCAGCTGCTGCCGACCTTCGCGGTGGGCGGCACCGTGGTGCTGGCCCCCGATCCGGAGGCGGTCGCGGCAGCGCTGGTGTCCGAACGCATCGACATGGTCTCGGCCACACCGCGGGTGTTCGCCGGGCTGGTGCCCGAACTGGCGGGGCTGCGCCTGGACCGGGTCGGGCGGGTGTGCAGCGCCGGTCATCGCGCCGAACTCGCCGCCGCCGAACCCGGGACCGCCGATACGGTCGCCGCCGCCCTGCGCGACATCTTCCCCGAGGCTCGCCAGTGGTCGGTGTGGGGTGCGACGGAGACCAGCGGCATCGGACTGGCCCGCGACGACACCGCCACCCGGGACGCGCTCGGATTCGCCTTCGGCGGAACCGAACTCGCGCTCTGGGGCCCGCGCGCCGACACCGGCCACGGCGAACTTCTCTGCCGTGGCCCCAATGTCACCCGGCGCTACTGGAACGACCCGCAGACCACCGAATCCCGTTTCACCGGAACCTGGTTCCACACCGGGAATCAGGTCAGCATCGACGCCGACGGCCTCGTCCGCCGCGCCGACCGGTAGACGGCGCGTTCCGCTCTCGCGCGGACTCCGGATGTGCGTTCGGGCACCGATACGTGGGCGTTGCCGTAAACAGTTTGTCGGAAACCGTCTGGATCGGCGAGGATCGATCTCCCGCACCAGCTTTCGCCCGTGGTGTAATCGGCAGCACGCGAGATTTTGGTTCTCGCTGTCCAGGTTCGAGTCCTGGCGGGCGAGCTCACTCCAGCAGGCGGGCGCGCAGGGCCTCGCGGCGGTCGGGGGTGATGCCGATCTCGACGAGGTAGCCGTCGACGCCGCCGTACATCTCCACCATGGAGGCGGTGCCTGCGGCGAGGTAGTCGGCGCGTACGCCGAGCAGATCGTCGGAGAGTTCCTCGTCGCTGCCGGCGGCGATGATCGCGCGCAGCGTGGGGACGGCGTCGTTGCTGCGCAGGTAGTCGGCGAAGATGTCGTCCTCGGTGACGTCGACGGCGCGCAGTACGGTGGCGACGGCCCAGCCGGTGCGGTCCTTGCCCGCCGCGCAGTGCACCAGCGCGCTGCCCGCCAGGATCGAGTCGGCCAGGGCGGCGATGGCGGTGTGCGCTTCGGGCAGGGCGGGGAACCGGCGGTAGACCTCGAGCATGTGCGCGGACGCGGTGCTGTGGCGGCGGGCCTCGTGCGGCGGGGCCTCGCCCATGCGCGGATCGAACGGGGTGACGTTGAGCCGCACGCCCTCGGGTAGCGAGTCGTGACCGATGTAGTCGATCTCGGCGTGGCCGCGCAGGTCGTGCACGTCGGTGATGCCGAGTTCGAGCAGGGTGGCGTGGCCGTCGCCGTCGAGGCGGCTGAGTTCGGCCGACCGCATGAGGATCCCCGAGCGGACCTTCGCGCCGCCTCCGGTGCGTGCGCCCGCGACGTCGCGGTAGTTGAAGGTGCCGGGGATGAGGAACTGATCGGAGCCCGCTGAAGTCACCGACCCAGGCTATCGGTACGGCGGTATACCGTGGGTGTCGATGTCGGATCGATGGGACGAATTCCTGCTACGACCAGGGGGCTTTACGGCTTACACCTGTGTCATATGGCACAGTATGTGGCATTGTCCCGAATCGAATCCATAAAATACCGTTCGGTCGCCAAAGTCGGCGTTTACCAGGTCGCCAGCCTAATTCCGAACATTCCCGTTCGATCGCGCCACTGTTCCGATTAGGTAACAAAACCGTCTTCAGGTACGAAAATGGCTATCAAAGCTGGTCGAGCACCCAGAAAAACCTTTACCATCGGTACCCGTTGAGCGGTTGCATCCGGGGTGGAAGCCTTGGGGGGATCAGTGTCGATCTGGCAACCCGCTGAGCGAGCCGCGCAGTGCGAAGTGCGCGAGTTCTTTCGCTGAGGGAGTCGTCGTTGAGCGCTGGAGAAACAATTCACATCGGAGTGCGGCCCGCCATGACCGAGTCGATCGAGAAGGCCGCCGCCTCACTCGATTTCACCGGTACCCGGGCGCTGCGCGTACTGCTGCACGCCGGGATCAGCGCGCTGTGGCCGATCATCAAGGCCACGCCGGACCGGCAGATCGAGGCGTACGAATCCACCCTGGCGGTGTTGCGCCGCCGCTGGGAGAACCAGTCGGTCTGCACCCCGGATCCGGTGGCGTCGGCCATGTACCGGCAGATGGACGCCGATGTCGTGTCCTTCCTGCATCTGTGCGCCGAGCGTTCGGGCACCGAATGGCTGGAGCCGGTCGAGGCCATCGCCGCCTACCTGGTCGCGGTCATGCAGGGCATCGTGCTGCGCTGGCTGGCCGACTGCGATGACGAAACCGCCCTGGTGGTGCTGGACGACCTGGTCTCGAGCCTGTCGACCAAGGCGCTCGATCGCGGTTGAGCCGAAGCGGTGCGCCCGGTGGCAGCGGGCGCGTCGGTCGGGGTAATCCTGGAGTGCGCGGGTTCGGCACGTCCGGAATGCTGGACGGATGACCAGTTTCATGGTTGAGTGGCCTATGTGACCGATTCGTCGCTGATCAGCGGGCTGCACGCGGCCACCGCCGATCTGGATCCGCCGCTGGCCGCCGTCGACCTCGCCGCCCTGCGGGCCAATGCGAACGACCTGGTACGCCGCGCGAACGGCGTACCGATCCGGGTGGCGAGCAAATCGGTGCGGTGCCGGGCCGTGCTGGAGGAAGTGCTCGGCAAGGACCTCACCGCCGACGGCGGCTTCGCCGGCATCATGGGCTACTCCCTGCGCGAGGCCATCTGGCTGGTGCGCGAGGGCGCCCGCGACATCCTGCTCGGCTACCCCACCGCCGACCGCGCCGCCCTGGCCGAACTGGCCGCCGACGACACCCTGCGCGCGGCCATCACCCTCATGGTCGACGATGTCGATCAGCTGGACTTCATTCGTGCCGCCGTCGGCACCGAGCATGTGCACCCGCGCGTCTGCCTCGACGTGGACGCTTCGCTGCGGATCGGCCCGCTGCACCTGGGGGTGCGCCGCTCGCCCGTCCGCACCCCGGAGCAGGCCGCCGCCCTGGCCGCCGCGGCCGTCCGGCGCGGCTTCGAAGTGGTCGGCGTGATGACCTACGAGGCGCAGATCGCGGGCCTGCCCGATACGAATCCCGCTGTGCGCCTGGTGAAGAAGATGTCCGCGGCGGAAATCCTGCGGCGTCGCCGCACGGTGCTGGAGGCGGTGCGCGCCGAGGTCGGTGAACTCGAGATCGTCAACAGCGGCGGCACCGGCTCCATCGAGGTGAGCATCGCCGACCCGGACGTCACCGAGGTGACCGCCGGTTCCGGGCTCTACCTGCCCACCCTCTTCGACGGCTACCGCAATCTGGCCCGGCGCCCGGCCATGCACTTCGCCCTGCCCGTGCTGCGCCGCCCGGCTCCGGGCATCGCCACCGTCTTCTCCGGTGGGTTCATCGCGTCCGGCCCGGCGGGTGCGTCACGGGTGCCGAAGCCGGTGTGGCCCTTGGGATTGAAGCTGATCGGCACCGAGGGCGCGGGTGAGGTGCAGACCCCGCTCACCGGCGCGGGTGGACTGCGCATCGGCGACCGCGTCTGGTTCCGCCACGCCAAGGCCGGTGAACTCTGCGAGCGATTCACCGAAGTTCACCTGGTGGAGAACGGCATTCGCACCACCGTGCCCACCTACCGCGGCGAGGGGAAGTGCTTCGGCTAGACCCGATCCAGCTGCAGGAACGCCGCCAGATCCGACAGCTCCGCCGTGCCGCTGGGCAGATACTCGGTCAGCAGCGGTGAACGCACGATGACCGCCGCCCACATGGCGCGGGAGATAGCGCTGGTCAGCCAGTGTCGGGAGAGCAGCGGCGCGACACCGTGCGGGGCGTCCTTGGGGGCCGAGGTGGTCATGGAGACCAGCACCACCGCGGCCTCGCGACCCTGGAAGTGATCGGGGGTGCCGACGAGTACATCCTCGATTCGGGCGCGGGACAACGAGGTTCGAATCCGGGCCACCTGCGCGTGATACGGCGCGACCACCAGAATGTCGTGCGGATGCAGGCGACGCGTGACGGCCCCGGTATGCCAGGGCAGCCCGAGCAGGGTGCGCACCTGGCGCACGATTTCCCGGGCCTCCTCGGCGGATTCGGCGGCATTGCCGTGATGTTCGACCGTCACGGTGCGGATGCCGGGCGCGACACCGTCGAGTTCCCTTGCCAGCGTGACGGTTTCATTGGCCCGCAGCCGATTGTCGTAGCGCAGCCGCGACACCGGGCCGCACATGCGCGGATGCATGCGCCAGGTGCGGTCCAGGAAGTAGCCGTACTCGGCAGGCAGCGTCCGATGCGGTCCGATCAGCCAGCCCAGCACCGCCTCGTCCACCGGTTCCGGATGCGCGCCGTGCCCGGCGCGTGGTGCGGGATCGCCCACCAGCAGCAGGTTTCGGGCGCTCACCGCCACCGCGACGGTATCGGCCAGGGGGAAGCGACCGGCGTCGGCGATCACCAGCAGATCCAGGCTGTCGCGCGGAATCCGTTCGGTATCGGTGAAATCGTCGGGCAGGCCACCGACCACGCAGCCGTTGACGGCATTGTCGAGGAAGCGTGCATAGCGGTCGGCGTCGATGCCCAACCACTCCGGGGCCACCGTCTGCGCGTCCGCCTTGGCCACCAGTTCCGGCAACACCCCGACCCGGACCACCGCGTCCAGCAGATGTTCCACCGCCACATGGGAGCGCGCCACCACGCCGACCCGCCATCGGTACCGGGTCACCAGGCGTTCCACCGCGCGGGCGGTGGTGTCGGTCTTCCCGGTGCCGGGCGGACCCTGCACCGCCACATAGGAATCCGCGAGATCCAGGACGGCCGCGGTGATGGCGGCCGCATGGTCGCCGAACACCTCCGGCAGCGCCCCACCCGACAGCAGACGCGGCGGGCGGCGGCACAGCAGGTCGAAGGTCGCCGTCGGCGGCACCTCCGGCAGGGTCACCAGCAGATCGTGCGCCACATCCTCGATGGCGTCCTCCAGCCGGTCCGCGCGCGCGGGCGGGCACGGGGCGATGGCGGCGGGCAGTTCGTCGAAGGGTTCGCAGCCCGCGGGCAGCAGTTCCACCACCCGCACCACATCGTCGAAATTGGCGTCCAGCGCACAGCCCAGCACGGTCGCGCGAGCCAGCGGGCGGCGGCCGGGGCGAGCCGGGATATCCGGTGCCGCACGGTCGTACAGGGTGACGACCGGGGTACCGGGCGGGGGAGCGTGACCGGTGCCGAGCCGTCCGGTCAGGGTGAGATAGCGGCGCATGGGATGCTGGCCGGTGCGGTGCCAGTTGGTGTCCACCGTGCCCCAGTCGGCGATGAGCACGCCCGGGGTGTCGGCCCATTCCTCCACCGGATGGTCGAGGCGGTCCGCGTGCGCCCAGCGCAGCGGGCGACGCTCACGACGGTGGTAGCCCAGGGCGGCGGCGGTCAGCGCGGCCGCCAGCCGGGCGTCGTCCCGCTGCCCGTCCACGTCGTACGCCGCCCCGCCACCCGATCGCGCCGCATCGCCGCGGGCCGGGCCGGTCGCGAACTCCCGCAGCGCGGCCTCCACCGCGGCGGGCACCGGCTCGGCCACCATCTCGTCGGGACGCCCCCGAGGATGAACGGCGTACCCCTCGGCCAACTCCAGCAGCCAGTCACGCAGCCGCGCCACGGCAACCCAGTCACCGGCACCATCCGCCGCGGCCGCGCAATCGGAATCGAGGTGCGCGAGCGCGGCGTGCTCCAGCTCGGTCAGCGCCGCCGCGGGCAGCAGGGACTCGGTGAGTCCCGCACCCGCGAAAGCCGCCTCCGCCCATACCGAGTCGGCCGGTTCGGCGACCGAGACGAACTCGTCGACCCGGGACGTATCGACGAGCCCGTCGTGGGTATGTGAGACGTCGGCGGGCACTGCGTCGGCGCGCGCGATGCCGGTCCGTGCGGCTGCGGTCGATGTCGTCGCCGCTCCCGATTCCGATGCGGCGGTACCCGTATCGGTCGGCGCCGTTGCCGTAGCGGCCGTGTCCGCGGTCGTCGGGATTGTCGTGTCGGTCGTCGCCGTGCTCGCCAGCGTCGCAACCACCGGTGTCGCGTCCACCGAGGCCGCTTCGGTCAGGACGCGAGTGTTGCCGACGTCGGCGCGTGCGGTGCGGTCCAGCATGGCCACCGCGGCGTGCGCGCGGTGGTGGCCGTGGGTGATCGGTGGGCCGTGGTCGGGTTCCGGTGGGCCGGGGGTGGTTTCGGGGAGGTCGTCGAAGTCGTTGGGGCCGAAGAGGTTCGGGGGCAGATGGTGCAGGCCGTAGGAGCGTTCGCCGACCAGCAGCGCCGCGCGCACGACGGGGTAGAGGTCGAACAGGAGGGGCAGCAGGGCGGCGACGATGTCCTCGCCGTCCGGGTGCTGGTCGGCCAGTCCGGCCAGCAGCGGTCGCAGGCCGCCGCGGTAGTGGTGGATGCGCAGTCCGGGATGATTCCACTGCCATTCCGCGAGGAAGTCCAGCAGGGCCGCGGCATCGTCGGCCGGATAGGGGCCGCGGGGCTCGTCGGCGCGGTCGTGGATCACGAAGGTGCGGAAGACGTTCTCCGGTTCCCCGGAACCGATGGTCACCAGCAGATCCGTGGCGGTCCCCGTCTCCGGCGCGGTGACCGAGACGAACAGGTCACCGGCGGTAGGTGCGGGCAGCCCACCCAGCGCGTCGGCATCCAGCACGGTGTAGATCGGGTGGCCCGTATGCTCCCGGTGCAACTGGAGTTCGGCCTGGCGGCGCAGCGCCGTGAAGGTGGGCGCGGGCACCCCCGTCACCGCCCCGTCCGACGCGGCCAGCCGATCCACCGTCGTGATGCCCGCATCCCGCAACTGCGCCCGCACCGCCGGTCGCATCCCGGCCACCAGCAGCAGATCCCGCCGCGCCTCCAATTCGGCCGTGCAGGTGGTGCACTGCCCGCAGGCGAGGAATCGCCGATCGCCCCACTGCACCGGCAGCAATTCGTTCAGCTTGGCGTCGAGGATCAATGTCAACCGCGCCCGCCGCGCCCGGTACACGACGGCGATATCGGCCAGTGTGTGCGTGCTCGCCACCCCGCCGAGCCAGAGCCTGGTATGCGGCGCGGGTCGGAAGCCGTTGCGCTGCAAAGCATCCGCACAGGCGGCATGTTCCAGCAGGGTGCCGATTCGCGTCCGGCGGCTGGCGACCCCGGCGGTCAGATAGTCGTGTGCCTCGGGAGCGCCGTCGCGCAGCAGGAAGTCGCACCCGACAGCGAAGTCCCCCTCGAACAGCACCGGGCTCGCGACCACCTCGGCATCCGCCCGCAGCGCCGCCACGGTGGCCTCGTGCGCGGCGGCGAGCGCCGCGACAACCCGTCCCGGATCCGCATGCCCGGCCCCCGTATCCGCCGGATCACGACGCGCCGTCGTCGGCCTACCCTCGAACGTCATCCGGTGGTCGTACTCCGTGCGGATGCGCACCAGGCCGCTGCCGTAGCGGTCGCGCAGGTCCGCGAGGCGGTGGTCGCGCTCGGCGTCCGCCGGGCGCGGCGCGACGCCCGGTGCGCGGTACTCCACCGGTCCCACCAGCCCCAGTTCGGCGTCGAGCGCGCGCAGCAGCGCGAACTCGCAGCGCGCCGCCTCCACCAGGTCACCGGTGCTGCACACGACACGATCACCGAACAGAATCAAGCGCGGCCCTCCTGTGCCTTCCTCGCCGACACCCGCACCCGGTCCACGCACCCTTGCGTGCCGAGTCGCGCAACAGCGTAGTAAGTGGAAGCGGACCGGTGTGTTACGAGGTAGCGGCCACTTCACCCCCCACCCCGTCCCTTTCCATCCCCCCGTCGGCAACCCCTCCCGGGCGACGTTGCGCGACAACACGACTCGTCCCCCCACCCCGCCTCACCCCCGCTCCCGCCCCGCCCACAACCCCGCAACCCCGCCCACCACGTCGGCGTGTCGCACCTCGCGCGTCCCCGCGCCTGCCGCGAGCGGGAATCCGTGGCGGCATCGTGCGAGAAGGCCCCGCCACCAGTTCCCCCTCGATGGTGAATGCCTCTGGGAGGATGGGCGCTGTGCCGTACTTCGTGGGGCCCCGGGGGCGATTGCACTATCGGCACCGGCCGGCCGAACCGTCCGTTGGTGCGCTTGCGCTCCTTCCGGGGAGTGGTCAGCACAGTGGCCACTATCACCGGTTCGCCGCCGGTCTGGTGAGTTCCGGGATATCGCTGTGGTGTCTCGACACCTCCGGCCACGGGCTCAGCGAAGGCGATCCCGAACGCCCCGGCACGCTCCCGGAACTGGCTGCGGACGCACTCGCCTTTCTCACCGAGATCCGAACGACGCTCAACTCGACGCCGCCGGTCCCGCGAACGGCACCGACCGCTCAGCGATCCGCGTCGACGGTTTCGGAATCCGCGCCGGGTGTTCCGTGGTCCGCATCGTCGGGTTCGGAATCCGTGCCGGGTGCTTCTGGACCTCCGTCGTCGGGTTCGGGCGCTGTTCCGGGCTCCCCGCGAACCGAGCTGTCGGGTCCGGGATCCGCGCACGGTGCTCCGAAGTCCGCGCCGCCGGTTCTGCCGTCGACGCCGGGCGCGCCGCGATCCGTGCGGACACCGCCGCGATCCGATGCGGCTATGCCCGGACCGGCCGTCCCGTCCGCCGCCGGGCGTCTACCCCAGCGCTCGGAACCGCTGTTCCTGATGGGGCATTCACTCGGCGCGGCCACCGCGCTCGCGCTCGTCGCTGATACTCCGCTCGCGGGCCTGATTCTGTGCGGCACCCCGGCAGCCGTATTCGACGGCAGACCGCCGCGGTCGGCGCGTGGGGCCGGTGACGCGCCGCATCCCCGTTCCGTGCGCGGTGCCGGTGGCACGCCGTACGCCGGGCACGGTGTGAGACCGGCCGATGCGGGGGTGGCCGGTCGCGGCGCCGCCCCGCTGCTGCCGGAGGGGCTTCCGGTGCTCGTGGTGCATGGTGTCGATGATCGGCGCGCACCGATCGACCGGGTGCGCGGGTGGGCGCGCACGGCTTCCGTCGACTTCCGCGCGTACCCCGATGCCGGGCACGACCTACTGCACGAGCCGGTGCACGCCGAGGTCACCGCGGATATCGCGGAATGGGTGGCCGCGCACTGCGGCACCGGGTGAGCATCGGATGCTCGACCGCGTCGGTGGCACTGTCCGCGTCGGTGCAGGCTGCTCCGGCTGTTGCCCGGGGGACGGCGGAACGATACTGTGTGGCCCGCGCCCGGCTGGTGTGGCTTGCGCCCGGCTGGTGTGGCTTGCGCCCGGCTGGTGTGGCTTGCGCCCGGCTGGTGTGGCTTGCGCCCGGCTGGTGTGGCTTGCGCCCGGCTGGTGTGGCCTGCGCCCGGCTGGTGTGGCCTGCGCCCGGCTGGTGTGGCCTGCGTTCGACTGTGTGGCCCGCGTTCCGACTGTGTGGCCTGCGCCCGGCTGGTGTGGCGTGCGCCCCGCTTGTGCGGCCCGCGCTTCGACTGTGCCGCGCGCCCCGAACACGGCGAGCCGCAGGGATTTTCGATCCGGGCGGTCGGCTTTCTGGCGATGGGGTTACGTTGTACGACGTGCCACTCTTCGAATTCGAGGGAAAGCGGCCGGTGGTCGATCCGACCGCCTTCGTCGCGCCCACCGCGAGCCTCATCGGTGATGTGCGGGTCGAGGCGGGAGCCTCCATCTGGTACGGCGCGGTGCTGCGCGGGGACTGCGGCCCGATCATCGTGCGGGAGCGGGCGAATGTGCAGGACAATGCGGTCGTGCACGCCCCGCCGGAGGTGACCGTGGAGATCGGGGCGGGCGCGACCATCGCGCACAGCGTGGTGTTCCACGGCGCGACGGTGGCATCGGATTCCATTGTCGGCAACGGCACCACCGTGCTGGATATGGCGACGATCGGCGCGGGGTCCATGATCGCCGCCCACTCGCTGGTCACTCCGGGCACCGAGATTCCCGACGGAGTGCTCGCCGCCGGGTCGCCCGCGCAGGTCAAGCGGCCCATCGCGGGTACCGCCGCCGAGGGCTGGGTCAAGCTCAATCCGTCCTACTACGCGGAGCTGGCGCAGCGGCACCGCACCGGCGTCACCGAGATAGCCGCCGACTGAGCGCCGTCACCGTGCGGCCTTCGCCGGGCATCCTGGCCGCCCTCACCTCCCCGGCCGAGACCGCGGCCCGAGCAACTCCACGACCTCCTCGTCGGTGAGCTGATGGAAATCCTCGTAGGCTCCGCCGACCCCGCCGAGGTGGCGCGGCACCAGCGGGCAGACCACGTCGTCGGCGCGGGCGCGGATGCGGTGCAGCGCCTCGGCGGAGGACACCGGCACGGCCACGATCAGGCGGCGTGGACCGTGCAGTCCGGCGATCTCGCAGGCCACGGCCACTGTGGCGCCGGTCGCCATACCGTCGTCGACGATCACGACCACCCGGTCCCGCAACGGCAGGGGCGGAACCGTGCCGCGCAGCAGTTCACGGCGCCGCTCCAGTTCCGCGCGCTCGATCCGCTCGACCTCGGCGATCTGCGCGTCGGTGACACCGGTGTGCCGCACCACGTCGTCATTGAGAACCCGCACCCCGTCCTCGCCGATCGCCCCCATGGCCAGCTCGGGCTGCCATGGCACCCCGAGCTTGCGGACCAGCAGCACATCGAGGTCCCCGCCGATCTCGTCGCGCACGGCGGCGGCCACCGGGACCCCGCCCCGGGGCAGCCCCAGCACCAGCGGATTCATCGCGCGCAGGTGCCGAAGCGATCCACCCAGCGCGCGACCGGCGGCGACTCGATCCGGATAGATCATCGCCCCCAGTCTAGGCGTGCTCCCCGCCACCAGCAGGGTTCCTAGACCATTGGATTCGGCTCGGACCGAGGCAGGTCCGGCTCACCGCGCGCACAGAAATGCGCCGTGCCCTCCGGGCGGTTGTCCGGGTACCGCGTTGTCGGCGGGCGGGGGCTGACTGAATTGGCGTGCGGGATTCAGTCGTGTGGGCGGCTCGATGTACAGGGGTCGGCGGCCGGTGAGTCGTCGGTGTGCGGGGCGGGTCGGGGCGATGTGCTGGGGCGGGACGTTCACCCGGTATTCGTGGGTGGTGGCGAGGGCGGGTTCAGTCGGTACCGATGGTGAACCTGCGCAGCGACAGGCTCGGGTTGGTGGCGCGCACGCTCTCCAGGTATTCCACGTCGATGCGGGCCGTGGCGATGCCCGCGTGCTCGCCGAGTTCGGCGACCACGCCGCCGGTGGGGTCGATGATCATGGAGGAACCCGCGCCCTTGGGCGCGCACTGGTCGGCGGCGGCCACGTACAGGGTGTTCTCGATGGCGCGGGCGCGCAGCAGGGTGGTCCACTGATCGACCTTGCCCGGTCCGGGAATCCACTGCGCGGGCAGCAGCAGCACCTGCGCCCCGGCCGCGGCGATGCGGCGGCAGCCTTCGGGGAAACGCAGGTCGAAGCAGGTTTGCATCCCGAACACCACACCGTCGACGGTGAAGGTCCGCGGCGGGTCGAGCGGTCCGGGCAGCACCACCTCGGACTCGCGGAACCCGAAGGCGTCGTAGAGGTGCACCTTGCGGTAGATCGCGGCGAACTCCGCCTCGGGCGTGGCGGCGACCAGGGTGTTGAAGATGCGGTCGGCGGGCAGGTCACCGCCCGGCGCCTCCGCCACACCCGCCACCAGGTGCACCCCGAATTCCGCTGCGATACCCCGTAATCCGCTCACGAACGGTCCGGTCAGCGGTTCCGCTATCGCCACCACCCGCTCATCCAGCCGCTGCACCGAGTACATGGAGTACTCAGGCGCGACCACGAGCTTGGCCCCCAGCTCCGCCGCCGCCCGCACCTCCTCCCGCAGCGCCGCGAGATTGGCCTCGACATCGGTGCCGGGCCCGAATTGGATCACCGCGATATCCACGGTGGTCCCGGCGGGGGATTCGTCGGCCGGGTGCACGGCGGCGGCCGGTTCGTGGGCGAAGGCGCTCATGCACACAGAAGTACCCGATTCCGGCGTCCAGCGACACCGGGAACATACGCGCGACACCGGCTCGACGCCCCGAAAGGTCGCTGCTGAACCCACCCGCGGCATTGGTGGCGCGTCGGGGCGTCCGCGGCGGCGGTGAAACACCGCGGCGTCTACGGACGGCCAGACGTGATGCTGTGGCGTGCAGGCGCTGCGGGATGCCGTGGTGTAGAGGCTGCGGTGTGGCGTGATGTCTGGGTGTGGACGGGCGGCGAGGGGCTGTACGTGTACGGACGGCGGTGTGTCGGGATGCTGCGGTGTGTACGAAGGTCGTGGTGTGTACGGAGGTGGGCGAGTCCGGTGGCGGCGGTGTCCCAGGTGATGTAGGCGGCGGCCAACATCGCACTCAGCGCCGTGGAGGTGCCCGCCAGGCCGACACCTCGTCACGTGCGGGCTGAGGTGTGGCCCGGATGCCGCGCGGGCCGCAGTGCGTGGAATGTCAGGGCGTGTCCGAGCGTCGTGGCGGGCTGCCGCAAGAGGTGCGGGCGGCGGGGTGGTGGAGGCTGCGGTGTGCTCGGGTGCGGCGGGTCGGCGGGGCGGCTGGGGTGGGGATTCGGGGTGGTGGTGGAAACGGCTGCCGGGGCTGGGGATTCGGGTGGTGCCGAGGTATGCGATGCCGACCGTTCGGTTATCTGGGTCTCACCCGGTCGGCCCGATGGTCGGGGCGACCACTGCCAAGCAGTAAACTTGCGGCCAATGAGCACCTCACCGGCCGACAGCGTTTCGATCGACGACGAGAGGGACGCGACCGGCCCGTCCTTCGCCGATCTGGGCATCGATGACCGCATTCTGCGGGCCATCGCCGATGTCGGCTACGAGTCGCCGTCGCCCATCCAGGCGGCGACCATCCCGCCGCTGCTCGACGGCGCGGACGTGGTGGGGCTCGCGCAGACCGGCACCGGCAAGACCGCCGCGTTCGCGATTCCGATCCTCATGGGCCTGCAAGTCTCCGGCAAATCGCCGCGGGCGCTGGTCCTGGCCCCGACCCGCGAGCTGGCCATCCAGGTGGCCGAGGCGTTCGAGCGCTACTCCGCGCACATGCCCGACCTGCATGTGCTGCCCATCTACGGCGGCCAGAACTACGCCGTCCAGCTGTCCGGGCTGCGCCGCGGCGCGCAGGTCGTGGTCGGCACGCCCGGTCGCGTGATCGACCACCTGGAACGCGGCACCCTGGACCTGACCCAGCTCCAGTACCTCGTGCTCGACGAGGCCGACGAGATGCTGAAGATGGGCTTCCAGGACGACGTGGAGCGCATCCTGCGCGACACGCCCGAGTCCAAGCAGGTGGCGCTGTTCTCGGCGACCATGCCGACCGCCATCCGCAAGATCTCCAAGCAGTACCTGCACGACCCGGTGGAGATCACGGTCAAGGCCAAGACGGCCACCAACACCAACATCACCCAGCGCTGGGTGCAGGTGTCCTATCAGCGCAAGCTCGACGCGCTGACCCGCATCCTCGAGGTCGAACCCTTCGAGGCCATGATCATCTTCGTGCGCACCAAGCAGGCCACCGAGGAGCTGGCCGAGAAGCTGCGCGCCCGAGGGTATTCCGCCGCCGCCATCAACGGCGACATCGTGCAGGCGCAGCGTGAGCGCACCATCGGACAGCTCAAATCGGGCGCGCTGGACATCCTCGTCGCCACCGACGTCGCCGCCCGCGGCCTCGACGTGGAGCGCATCTCGCACGTCGTCAACTACGACATCCCGCACGACACCGAGTCCTACGTGCACCGCATCGGCCGCACCGGCCGCGCCGGCCGCAGCGGTGAAGCGCTGCTGTTCGTCGCGCCGCGCGAACGCCGCCTGCTCGACTCCATCGAACGCGCCACCCGCCAGCCGCTCACCGAGATGCAGCTGCCCAGCGTGGAGGATGTGAACGCGCAGCGCGTCGCCAAATTCGGCGACATGATCACCGAGAACCTGTCCGCGGCGAACCTGGCGCTGTTCCGCAAACTCATCGAGGACTACGAGCGCGAGCACAACATCCCGCTGGTGGATATCGCCGCCGCGCTGGCCGTCGGCTCGCACGACGGCGACAACTTCTTCATGGAACCCGATCCGGAGCCCGAACGCCGCCCCCGCGAACGCGGCTCCCGCTCCTTCGAGGGTGACCGCCCGCGCCGCGAGGGCCCGTCCCGCCACCGCGCGACCGGTGCCGAAATGGCCACCTACCGCATCTCGGTCGGCAAGCGCCACAAGGTGGTGCCCGGCGCCATCGTCGGTGCCATCGCCAATGAGGGCGGCCTGCGCCGCAGCGATTTCGGCCACATCAGCATCCGCCCCGACCACAGCCTGGTCGAACTCCCCGCCGACCTGTCCTCGGAGACCCTGGACGCGCTGCGCCGCACCCGCATCAGCGGCCAGCTCATCCAACTCCAGCTCGACTCCGGCCCGCCCGGACACCGGCCCCTGAGCCGCGCCCCCCGCCGCGACGGCGGTAAGCGCTTCGACCGCCGCAAACCCCGCGCTTGAGCTGGGTTCGACTTGCCCTCCGCTGCGCTCCGGGCGGATTCGCGGCGCTGAAGGTCCCGGTTCTTCCCTAGAACGACCGCCCAGGTGCGCGAGCAGCGCTCGATACCCCCGCGCCCGACCACCCAGCGCCCCGCTGGGGGTGAGGGGGAATCTGTGGCGGCATTGTGCGAGAGCGGTCCGCCACCAGTTCCCCCTCGGCGAAAGGACGTGCGCCGTGGGGCCGGTCCTAGGCGCGGCTGAGCGGAACGGTCCCGTATGGGATCGCGGACCGGGCGCGAGCCTGCCGGTTCGGGCGGGCTCGGGTGGTGGTGGGGTGATGCCGTAGCGGGCGAGCCCGCAGGGTTGTGGCGGGCTCTGAGCCGGTTCGGTTGGGGGCGTGGTTAGTTCGGCGCGGGGGTGTCGGCCGGGGCCGCGGGGGCGGGCTGTTCGGGGGCGCCCGCTGAGCCGGCGTCGGCTGGGGCCGGGGCTGCCGGGGCCGGGGCTGCCGGGTCGGCGGGAGTTTCCGGGGCCGGGGGCGGGAGGTCGGGGACGGTGAAGAGGCCGACGGTGGGGGTGACCACGCAGCGGGCGCCGGGGTAGTCGATGGTGCCCCAGAGGGAGGCGATGATGTTGCCGGGGCCGGAGTCGACGGTCTTGGAGAGGCTGGGGAGGTTGTACTCGGAGACGTCGTCGAGCATATTGATTCCGCTGCGGCCGTTGTTCACGTTCAGCCAGACCACGCTGAGGCCGGAGGCCAGCGGCATGCCGGAGTGCTGGGCGACGGCCTGGAAGCGGATGGTGCCGGGGGCGGCGCCGAGGCTGTCGGGGGTGCCGCCCGCGATGGCGGAGGCCGCGGTCAGGCTGAGCGGCATAGTGGTGCCGCAGCCGATGGTGGGTGCCATGTAGGCGAATGGCGCGAACGCCACATTGCCCAGCTTGGCGGCGGTGATGAGCTGTGCGGCCTTGGCGGTGGAGCGCACCGCGGCCTCGGCGTCGGCATTGCCGTCGGCGGTGTCGGTGAGCTGCTGGATGGCCGTGTCGACGGGTGAGGGCTGCGGCTCCGCGGGTTCGGCGTGGGCGACTGCGGTCGTGCCTAGCGCCACCGTGGCCGCGATGGCGGTCGCGGACGCGGCGCGGCGGAGGGTCCTGCCGTTCACTCGTATTGCTCCTCGAGATTTCGATGGGCGCGGCCGCCGGATGCCTTTCCGGGGCGCGCTGATCCCCCCGCAAATTACCAGCCGCGTGCCCGGCGTGGGGGATGAGCCCGCGCCGCCGGTGTGATGCGAGTGACAGACCGACCATTACCCAGTGGTAGCTTTGAGACACCCACTTGGCCGTGTCTTTTAAGACCGAGACGCGGAACACATACGGCGAACGCCTGGAGACGCGATGAAGCTAGCTCTCTCACCCGATGAGGTGACATTCCGGGACGAACTGCGCGAGTTCTACCGGACCAAGATCCCGGCCGAGATCCGCGACCGCGTGAAGTACGGCCGCGAACTCTCCCGCGAGGACATCGTCACCACCCATCGGATCCTCAACGAGCACGGTCTCGCGGTGCCGAAGTGGCCGGTGCAGTGGGGCGGGCAGGACTGGTCGCCCATGCAGCTGCACATCTGGGAGGACGAGATGCAGCTGGCCTCGGTCCCCGAACCGCTCACCTTCAACGCCCAGATGATCGGCCCGGTGATCGCCCAGTTCGGCTCCGAGGAGCTCAAGCAGCGCTTCCTGCCGCCGACCGCCAATCTCGACATCTGGTGGTGCCAGGGCTTCTCCGAACCCGACGCCGGCTCCGATCTGGCCTCGCTGCGCACCACCGCCGTGCGCGACGGCGACTCCTACATCGTCAACGGCCAGAAGATCTGGACCACCCTGGCGCAGTACGCCGACTGGATCTTCTGCCTGGTGCGCACCGACCCGAACGCCAAGAAGCAGGCGGGTATCTCGATGCTGCTGTTCGATGTGAACACCCCGGGCGTCACCATCCGCCCGATCAAGCTCATCGACGGCCACCACGAGGTGAACGAGGTCTTCTTCGAGAACGTCCGGGTGCCCGCCGATCAGCTGGTCGGCGAGGAGAACATGGGCTGGACCTACGCGAAGTTCCTGCTCGGCAACGAGCGCACCGGCATCACCGGCGTCGGCCGCACCAAGGTCAAGCTGGGTTTGGCGAAAGAGTATGCGGCCCAGACCAAGTCGGGTGGCGGCACGCTCATGGACGATCCGGTCTTCGCCGCCCGGGTCGCCGAACTGGAGAACGAACTGCTGGCGCTGGAGCTGACCCTCATGCGCGTGGTCTCCCAGCCGCTGGACGGCAAGCCGAATCCGGCGTCGTCGGTGCTGAAACTGCGCGGCACCGAATTGCAGCAGGCCGCCACCGAACTGCTCATGGATATCGCCGGACCCGACGCGCTGCCGGTGCACGCCGCCGACATCGCCTCCCCGGAGTGGGCGCAGATCACCGGCCCCACCTACCTCAACTACCGCAAGACCAGCATCTACGGAGGGTCGAACGAGGTGCAGCGCACCATCATCGCCTCCACCATCCTCGGATTGTGAGGCGCCGCCATGGATTTCGAACTCACCGATGAACAGATCATGCTGCGCGACACGGTGCGCGAGGTGCTGGCGCGCACCTACGATCCGGAGTCGCGGCTGAAGATCACCGACACCGATCTGGGCTGGAGCCGCGACGTGTGGGGGCAGCTCGCCGAATTGGGCGTGCTGGGACTGGCTTTCAGTGAAGCGGACGGCGGTATGGACGCGGGCCCCGTCGAGACCATGGTGGTGCTCGAGGAGATCGGCCGCTGCCTCGCGCCCGAACCGCTGCTGGACGCGGTGCTGCTGCCCGGCTCGCTGGTGGCGAGCGTGGGCACCGCCGAACAGCGGCAGCGGGTGCTGCCCGAGGTGGTCGGCGGACAGCGGCTGCTGGCCTTCGCGCACGAGGAGCCCGGGCTGCGGTGGCCGTCCACGGAGCTGTCCACCACCGCTGCGGCACAGGGGGATTCGTATGTGCTGACCGGCGTGAAGAACCCGGTTCCGCACGGCGATTGCGCCGACACCCTGGTGGTCAGCGCGGCGCTGCCCGACGGCGGCACCGGACTGTTCCTGGTCGCCGCGGATACGGTGGCGCGCAAACCCTTCCGCACCTTCGACGGACGGCGCGGCGCACAGCTCGAATTCGATTCCACCCCCGCCGAAGTGCTCGGCACCGGCGGTGACGCCCGGTCCGCCATCGACGCGGCGTTGGTTCAGGCGCAGGCCGCCCTGTGCGCGGAATCCCTGGGCGCGATGGCGGAATCGCTGCGACTCACCACCGAATACCTGAAGACCCGCAAGCAGTTCGGGGTCACGCTGTCGAAGTTCCAGACCCTGTCGCAGCGGGCCGCGGATATGTACGTCTCGCTGGAACTGGCCCGCAGCATGAGCTACTACGCCACCGCCGCCCTCGCCGACGGCACCGTGGATCCGGTGATCGCCTCCCGCGCCCGCCTCCAGGTCGCGCGCGGGGCGCGGCACATCGGCCAGGAGGCCGTGCAGATGCACGGCGGCATCGGCATCACCACCGAATACCCGGTCAGCCACTACGTCGCCCGCCTGACCGCCATCGGCCGCACCCTCGGCGGCGACCTGGAACACCTCCGGGTCCTCACCGACCGCGTCGCCGACTACGGCCTGGTCGAAATCTGACCGGATTCCACGCGAACGACTGTGGCCCCTCCGAAATCGAAGGGGCCACAGTCGTTTCCGCCGGACCTCCACGCCCGCACCGCCGACCCGCGTCGTGCCCCGCCCCTACCGCCGAGTCTTCGGCCGGGGTGTGCTGCCGGTTGCCGAGGTGGGGTTCCCAGGAGTCGGTGTCGGATCAGCGCGCCTGTCCTGGTGTGCTGCGCTCGTCCACCTTGCACTCCTGGCGCGGACTCTCCGGCGCAGCGGTGCGGCTGAATGTGCGTGTGCGCCTCGGGAAGTGTTGCGCGGTGAGTTGAGCCGGGTCGGCCGGGGACGGTCCGGGTGCTACTCCCCGCTCTCTTCGTCCGGGAAGGTCGGAACCACGGTGGTGGGCAGATCCTCGGTGGTGGTCGGCGGCTCTTCGGTGGGAGGCCGGGTGAGCGTTTCGGTGCGCTCGGTGGTGGTGCTGGGGGTGGGGCGCGTTGTGCGCGGGGTGGTCGGGCGGGTGGTGCGGGTGGTGGTCTCGGTGTCGGAGTACTCGCGGTCCTCGTCGCGCTCGACCGCGACGGTGGTGGTCGTGGTCGTGGTCGTGGTGGTGCGGCGCGGGGGGCGGTCGGCGGCGACGCGCCAGGTGGGGGAGGGCGGGATGACGATGACCGGGGTGGTGGTGCTGGAGCGGGCGTAGCCGGTGGGTGCGGCTTGGAGGTCGGCGTTGAGGGGAGGGGGCGCGACGTAGGTGTCTTCGCCGTCGAGGCCGCAGGAGCCGATGAGGACGAGTCCGAGGGAGACCGCTCCGGCGGCGGCGACCGCGCCCATCATGGGGGCGGGCAGTCGTCGCGAGCGGTGCTCGTCGTGATCGTCCGCGCGGCTGTTGCTGCCGTCCATCGGTGAGCTCTCCTCATTCGTTTCGAGTGGGGCTCACCCTAATGGAGGCCGCCGGACGGGGCCAGGCGGGCGGTCGGTTCGAATCCCGTCCCGCGCGGTGGGTTCCGCCGTCACAAGACAATCTCAAACAGCAGTAATTCACATATCGAATTGGTCAACTCTGCGTGTTGCGCGTCCGTGTCGCATGGACATTCCGTTGCCTACCCGTAATGTGTGACCAAAGTTACATGTGAGACGCCCGGAATTAGCTGAGGGACGCGCGCAGGTTCACGAAGTCGTGAGCGCCGAACTCGAGGGGCGTCATCTAGGAGTGGATGATGGGAGCTTCCTCGACATCCCCGCTGCGCACGGCCGCGCAGCCCGTGGAATCCCTGGATTCCGCGGCGGACCGGCCGCGGCGGGTGACCGAGATCCTGGCCCGGGCGCTCGCCTGGTTCATATTCCTCGGCGGCCTGGTGGGCGCCGGATTCGGAATCGCCGGACTACATGTCGAAATCACCGTCGCCGGATTGATTCTGGCGTGCACCGCGGGTTTGGTGCTGTTACGGCTACGCGCGGACTTCAGCCGCGGATAACCCATTCGAACGCCTGCGCTTTCGACCGCGCACCCTCGACCGTCCGGGACCGATTCGGCTCGCCGAGTTCGGTCAGCAATGCTTCGGACATTCGCACCAGCTCACCGAGCACCGGCGGGGTGAACCAGTCCGGCCGGGTCGCGAACAGCAGATCCTCACTCGAGGTGTTGCCGCTCGCCCCCGGCGCGAACGGGCATCCACCCAGCCCGCCGAGCGACCCGTCCACCACATCGGCCCCGGCCGCGGCCGCCGCCAGGGAGTTCGCCACACCCAGACCCCAGGTGTCGTGGCCGTGGAAGACGATGCGCCGCTGTGGATCGCGGGCGCGCACGGCCGCGACCAGGGCGGCCACCTGCCCGGGGTGCGCTTGGCCGAGCGTATCGGCGAGCACGATGTCGTCCGCGCCCGCGGTGCGGGGATCCGCGGCGATGGCCAGTACCCGCTCGGGATCCACCGGCCCGTCGAACGGGCAGGTGAAAGCCGTGGCGAGACAGAGTTGAATCCGCCCGCCCACCGCGCGCGCCAGTTCGACGGCGGCGGGCATGGCGGCCACACTGTCCTCCGTCGCACGGCCGATATTGGCCCGGTTGTGGGCATCGGAGACCGAGAAGCAGTACTGGAAATTACGCGCTCCCGCCGCGGCGGCCTTCTCCACATGCCGCGGAGTGGCGACCCAGAGCCAGCACCGCCGCAACTCCTCCGGACTCAGCGCGGCCACCACCTCCAGGCTGTTGGCCATGGGCGGCACCAGGTCCGGCCGGGCGAGGGAGCCGATCTCCAACTCCGGCACACCGAGTACGAGCAGCCGCCGCACGATCTCCACCTTGTGTTCGGTGGAAAGGACTTTGCCGGTGAGTTGCAGACCGTCGCGCAGGGTCACATCACGGAGCAGGGGCACCGCGCCGCCGTTCCGGTTCATCGGTCCGCCTCCAGCGCCTCGATCGCGTCGTCGGTCATGCCGAGCAGGCCCGACAGCACCTCGCGGGTGTGTTCACCCAGGTCGGGGCCGACCGACCGGATGGGCAGCGACGCACCGCCGATCACGGGCACGATGCCGGTGAAGCCGACCTCCTTGGGTTCGGGCTCGCCGACGTCCACGCGGAAGGGCTGGATCATATTGCGTGCCTTCAACTGTTCGTCGGCGACCAGGTCGGCGGCGGTGTAGATGGGGCCGCACGGGATGGCCGCCTCCTCGAGCACCTTCAGCGCCTCGTCGCGGGTGTGTCGGCGTGTCCACTCGGCGATGGCGGCGTCGAGGCGTTCGCGATGCTGCCAGCGTCCCGCATTGTCCTGGAGTTCCGGGTCGGCGGCGAGGTCCGGCCGGTCGATGACTCGCATATAGCGCTGGAAGATGGCGTCCCCGTTGCCGCCGATGATGATGCTGGTGCCGTCGGCGCACGGGTAGGCATTGCTGGGCGCGATGCCCTCCATGCGACCGCCGACGCGTTCGCGTGTGATGCCGTAGGCGAGATAGTCCGGCACCAGCGATTCCATCACCGACAGGATCGACTCGTTGAGCGCGACGTCGATGATGCGCTGCTCCAGGGGAACCCGCTCCACCCGCTCGCGCTGGAACAGCGCCATCACGGTGCCGAAGGCCGCGTAGATGCCCGCGATGGAGT
This sequence comes from Nocardia otitidiscaviarum, assembly GCF_007362295.1. NCBI lineage: Bacteria > Bacillati > Actinomycetota > Actinomycetes > Mycobacteriales > Nocardiaceae > Nocardia > Nocardia otitidiscaviarum. The sequence continues at coordinate 783,143 of NZ_CP041695.1, forward strand.
CGCCGATGGAGACGCCCACCCGCACCGGCGGACGATCCGGATCGCCGACGAGTTCGCGCAGACCGCCCACCGCCTCGGCGACGGCGGCGAAACCCGGGCGCTGCGCGAGCGGACCGGTCTGCCCGTAGGCCGAGATCCGCGTGATCACCAGCTTCGGATTGGCCGCCGACAGCACCTCCGGCCCCAGCCCCCACTTCTCCAGCATGCCGGGCCGGAAGTTCTCCAGCAGCACATCGCACCGCTCGATGAGTTCGAGCACGATCCGCCGCCCCGCCTCGGTGCGCAGATCCAAGGTGATGGACTTCTTGTTCCGGTTGACGGTCCGGTACAGCATCGAGGTATCGCCGCCGTACAGCCGCCAATTCCGCAGCTCGTCCCCGGTCTTGGGGCGCTCGACCTTGATCACCTCGGCCCCGAAGTCCCCGAGGATCCGCCCGGCGGTCGGCGCCGCGACGTAGTTCCCCAACTCCAGCACCCGCACCCCGTCGAGCGGTCGAATCTCCATCGTCACACCGTGAACTCTAGAGCTCGCGACCCCCTGCCCGCCCCCGGTCGGCTCCTGATCATCGGCCGAGATGGCGAATGATCCGCCGCAACTGATCGGTGTAGAACCGCTCGAACTCCGGGGAATCCGGGGCGAGTCCGGTCACCCGGCGCACCACCTGCGGCAGCACCGTCGGAACCATGGCCGCGCCCATGAACGCCAGCAGGAACGCGCCGACGTCGAGGTCGGCGGGCAGTTGCCCGTCCTCCTGTCGACGGTGCAGGTCGGAGAGATCTTCGGGGGGATGATCGGCGGGCGACGTGCCCGCCGACTCGGTCAGCCCCTCCCAGGCCAGCAGACGGCCCAGGCGCGGATCCTCGAAACCGGAGCGCAGATAGGCGGCGAGCAGTTCGTCCAGCGGGAGATCGGGGCTGGCGAACTCTTCCTCGCGCCGCAGCCACTGTTCCTGGAGGGCGCGGTACAGGCCGTCCTTGCCGCCGAAGTAGTAGGTGATGAGCTGCTTGTTCACGCCCGCGCGGTCGGCGATCCGCTGCACACGCGCACCCGCGAAACCCTGCTCCGCGAAGACGTCCAGGGCGGCGGCCAGCAGGCGGCGGCGGGTGCGTTCGGCATCGCGTTGGCGCTCCTCCGGCGCGGGGGAGCGGCGTCCGCTGCTCTCGTTCGATGTTCGGTCCGTCATGACGGTCATTTACTGTACTGATGGTTGACACTATCATCCAAATGGATGATTATTCGAGCGTCATCGAGAACCGATATCGAGGAAGTCGCCATGTCCGAACAGATCTCCGTGGCCATCGCAGGAGCCGGCCTGGGCGGGCTCTGCCTGGCTCAATCACTGCTGCGCTCGGGCTTCGACGTGCACGTCTACGAGCGCGACGCATCCGCGCACAGTCGCCGTCAGGGGTACCGCATCACCACCGACGAGTACGGCATCGACGCACTGCGCCGCAGTCTGCCGCCGCACCTGTTCGAGCTCTATCTGGCCACCGCCAGTGATCCCAGCGGTACGGGTTACTTCCGATTCGTGAACCAGCGGATGGGATCGGTCTTCACCCTCACCTTCGAGGGCGGTCCCGGCGGCACGGACCTGCGCACGCCGCGTCAGGCCGACCGGCAGACGCTGCGCGCGCTGCTGCTGTCCGGATTGGGCGACCGCGTGCACTTCGGCAAGGCGGCGGCGGGCGTGGACGTGGCGGCCGACAGCGCGACGCTGCGTTTCACCGACGGCGCCGCGGTGACCGCCGCGCTGGTGGTCGGCGCGGACGGCGCGAATTCACCACTGCGCCAGCGATTGCTGCCCGACTGCGAGCCGGAGCGCTTGGGGCTCACCGCCATCTACGGCCGCTCGCGGCTGGTGCACGACGGTCGTGCACTCGTGCCCGAGTCGCTGGTGAACAGCGGTGTGCTGGCACTGGGGGACGCGCCGGGATCCTCGTTCTTCTTCACCACCATGCGGTTCCCGCGATCGCCGCGGGAGGCGTTCGCCAGGTTCGGCTCCGACCGCGAGGCACCCGTGGATGACGACTACGTGATGTGGGCGGTCAATCTGCCCGGGTCGGCATTCCCCGCAGACCGCCGCGGAGACAGCGCGGAACTGCACGCCATGGCGCTCGCGGCGGTCGGTGACTACCACCCGGTGCTGCGCCGGCTGGTGGAACGCGCCGATATCGAGGACACGCTCGAGGTGCCGATGCGTGCGGCCGTCCGCCCCACCGACTGGTCGGGCTCGCGGGCCACCCTGCTGGGCGACGCCGTGCACCTCATGCCTCCGTTCAACGCGCACGGCGGCAATACCGCGCTGCGCGACGCCGCACTGCTCGGTGAGCGACTGCGCGACGCGGCGGAGCGGGGCATGCCTCTGGTCAACGCGGTCGAGGACTATCAGCGAGAGCTGCTCGACTACGCGTTTGCGGAGGTCGCGGACGCTAAGAGGATGATGGCCCGCGCGACGACCCGCAACCCACTGCTGCGATGGGCGCTGCTGCGCGCCGTCCCCTGGGCGCGTTCGCGGCGCGGGAACGTACTCGACCTGGCAGCGGCCTGACTCGCCCGCCGGTCCGGATGCCACACCGGCGGATCGGCTCGTGCGCGCCCCGGCCCGTGGTCACCGCGTCGACCCGCATCCGCTGCGGGCCGCCCGCGTGATCTGCGGACCGAGTGCTAGCCGACCTGTTCGCGCAGGTAGGCCAGGTCGTCGGCGACGCCTTCGGCCGGGGTTTCCAGCACGATCGGTGCGTCCACGGCCTTGCACACCTCCACCAGGAGTTGCGGGTCGATGGTGCCGTCGGCGAGGTTGGCGTGCCGGTCGGCTCCGGAGTCGAAGGCGTCGCGGGAGGAGTTGAGGTGTACCAGGTCGATGCGGCCGGTGATGGCCTTGATCCGGTCCACGATGCCGAGCAGTTCCTCGCCGCCGGCCCAGGCGTGGCAGGTGTCCAGGCAGAAGCCCGCGTCGTAGTCGCCGACGGCCTCCCACAGCCGCGCGATATTGTCGAAATGCCGGGCCATGGCGTGATTGCCGCCCGCGGTGTTCTCGATGAGGATCGGCACGGCGAAGCCGCCCTTGTCCTCTTGGCGCTGGAACAGTTTGCGCCAGTTCACGATCCCCTCGGCCATCTCGGCATCGGAGCGCACGTGGCCGCCGTGCACCACCAGCCCGAACGCGCCGAGTTCCGCCGCCGCCTTCGCCTGCTGCGCCACCGCGTTGCGCGACGGCATGCGTAGCCGGTTGTTCACGCTGGCCACATTGATCTGGTACGAGGAGTGCACCACCACCTCGATCGGGCTGGCCCTGATCTCATCGGTGCGCGGATGCGGTGTCGGCTTCTCCCAGCTCTGCGGGTCGACCACGAACATCTGGATGACATCGGCCCCGAGCTTCTCCCCGAAGCCGATGGGGTCGCTGTCCATCCGCACGTGTGCTCCTAGACGCATGGTGGTCAGCGTATCGACCCCCACCGACAACCATGCCAAGCGATCCATAACTGTTGCGTAAGCGGCCCGAGCGAAGATAAGTCCGTAGACCTTTCGAACGCTCGGGAGATTCGCCGCTCCTGCTATGGTTTCGGTGATTTCGGATCGGCCGAGCGCGATCATGCCGATCGTTTGCGGTACGGCGCACACCGGTGGGTCCCGGTGGGTGCCGTGGGAAGTGGGATTAGCCATGCTGTCCAGCGGTGACGTTTTCGCCGGCTATGTCATCGAGCGCCAGCTGGGCCGCGGGGGCATGGGCTCGGTGTACCTGGCCAAACATCCGCGCCTGCCCCGGCTGACCGCGCTCAAGCTGTTGAACCGGGACATGGTGTTCGACAAGGAGATCCGCACCCGCTTCGAGCGCGAGGCCGATCTGGTCGCCCAGCTCGACCACCCCAATATCGTCACCGTCTACGACCGGGGCATGGAGGACGGCCAGCTCTGGATCTCCATGCAGTACATCGACGGCCCGGACGCCGCGAGCGTGGACGCCCGCACCCTGCCCCCGGAGCGGGCCGTGCAGATCGTGGCCGAGACCGCCGACGCGCTCGACTACGCGCACCGCAACGGCGTCCTGCACCGCGATGTGAAACCGGCGAACATCCTGCTCGCCCGCGCCACCGGCGGTAAGGGCGAGCGGGTCTACCTCACCGACTTCGGCATCGCCCGACTGCGCGACGACACCGGCCATCTCACGCAGACCGGAACGTTCACCGCGACCCTGGCCTACGCGTCCCCGGAACAGCTGACCGGTTCCGCGCTGGACGGCCGTTCCGACCAGTACTCGCTGGCGTGCAGCCTGTTCTGGCTGCTCACCGGCGCGGGCCCGTTCGCGGCGACCAATCCCGCCGCCGTCATCCAGGGGCATCTGCAGAATTCGCCGCCGCCGCTGAGCACCGCGCGCCCCGGCCTGCCGCCCGCCCTGGACATGGTGCTGCACAAGGCCATGGCCAAGCGTCCCGAAGACCGCTTCGACAGCTGCGCCGAGTTCGCCACCGCCGCCCGCCGCGCCCTGGCCGCGCCGAGCGCGTCCGCGGTGCCGCCGGCGAATGCGAACACCGCGCCTCCGCAGCTGCTGCAGCAGTTGCGGCCGCCCACGCAATCACCCACCGCGACGGCCGCGCCCACGCCGTTCCAGCAGACCGGCACCGCGCCCACCCCGTACCAGCACACCGGTACCGCTGCGGGCACCCTGACTCCGCCGGCGCAGCCGAACTACACCGCGCCCCGCCAGACCAATCAGTACACGCAGCCGGGGTACACCCCGCCGCCCTCCTTCCCCGCGCAGCAGTTCGCGGGTAGCGGGGCGCCGCCATCGGGACCGCCACCCCAGGGCTTCCATGGGCATCCGCCGCCGGGCAAGTCCAATGCCGGGCTGATCATCGCCGCCATCGTGGGTGTGGTCCTGCTGCTGGTCGTCGCCGTGGTGGTGATCGTCGCGGCGAGCGACAGCGGCACGACCACCACCTCGGGCGGCACCACGACCACGACCGCGACGACCACCGCGGTGGTGGCCGACCGACCGGTCGACGCACAGTCCCTGATCGCCGAATTCCCGAACATGGTGCCCGCCAGCACCTCCGCCGATGTGGGCTACAACGGGGCCAGCTGCTACCTGGCCGATCCGAACAGCCCGCCGGACAAGACCGAGGGTGAACCCGACTTCAAGACGTGGGCGGTGCAGTGGCGCTGCTTCGGCGGCGCCGACAACGCCGACCCGTTCTACCGTCTCTACGCCTACTCGACGGCGGCCGAGGCGCAGGCCGTGGTCGCCGCGCTGGCGCCGGACCAGCGGACCACCGACACCAACGGCGGCAAGACCTACACCAACTACCAGTTCGGCGGCGACCGGCCGCGCATGGTCACGGTGTTCACCGGTGACGACAACCGCACCCAGTACCTCATGTACACCGACGGCATCGTGGGCACATTGGACGAGGTGCTGACCTGGTGGCGGTCGGCCCCCCTGAACTGACGGCTTGCGCGAAAGCCCGCGATTCACCCGTTGTCGTGGGCTTTTGTGAATTTCCTGAGGGTGCGTGTTTCCGGGTGTTCCCCGATGGCGTCAGCTCGCGATCCTCGACACACTGGACACCATGACTTCAGACGCCTCGGCTTCCGTCGCCCTCGACAAGTCGGCCCCCGCCTCGGTCGCCGCCCGCGCGACCGATCTGGTGAAGCTCTACGGTTCCGGTGATACGCAGGTCAAGGCGCTCGACGGAGTGTCCGCGGAGTTCGCCAGGGGGGAATTCACAGCCATCATGGGCCCGTCCGGTTCGGGCAAGTCCACCCTCATGCACTGCCTGGCCGGTCTCGACTCGGCCACGGCGGGCACCGTGCACATCGGTGACACCGACCTCACCACCCTGTCCGACAAGCAGATGACCAGTCTGCGCCGCGACCGTATCGGCTTCGTCTTCCAGGCATTCAACCTGGTGCCCACCCTCACCGCCATGGAGAACATCACCCTGCCCCTGGATATCGCGGGCCGCAAGGGCGATGAGGAGTGGATCGCCACGGTGGTCAAGCGTCTCGGCCTCACCGATCGCCTCGGGCATCGGCCCGCCGAGCTGTCGGGCGGCCAGCAGCGCGCGTGGCGTGTGCCCGCGCGCTGGCGGGCAAGCCGGACATCATCTTCGGCGACGAGCCGACCGGCAACCTGGATTCGCACTCCTCGGGTGAGGTGCTGTCGATCCTGCGGGCGGCGGTGGACGAATTCGATCAGACCGTCGTGATCGTCACCCACGATCCGCGCACCGCCTCCTTCGCCGACCGCGTGGTGTTCCTGGCCGACGGCCGGATCGTCGACGAATTGCGCGACCCCACCGCCGATTCCGTCCTCGACAAGATCAAGTCCCTGGAGACGATCTGATGTCCGGAAGCCCGATGCGCAAGGTCGCCTTGCGCAATCTCGCCGCGCACAAGGTGCGCCTGGTGCTCACCGTGCTGTCGGTGGTGCTCGGGACCGCCTTCATCGCGGGTTCGTTCGTCTTCACCGACACGCTGCAGCGCACCTTCGACAATATCTTCGCCAACCAGGCCAGGGGCGTGGACGTCCGGATCAGCCCGGAGGAGCAGCAGTCCATCGGGGTACCGCTCACCCTGGTCGACCAGGTCACCGCCATGGACGGGGTGCGCACCGTGGCTCCGGGCGCCAACGGCCCGGTCACCCTGCTGAAGGACGGCAAGGTCGTCCAGACCGGCGGCGCGCCGACCATCGGCGAGGCGTACCTGCCACCGGAGCGTGCGGTGGCCGAACCGCAGCGGTTCGTCGACGGGTCGCCGCCCTCCGAACCCGGGCAGGTCGCCATCAACCAGGGCGGCGCGGACCGGGCCGGACTCCGGGTCGGCGATCCGGTCACGGTGGTCACGCCCGCGAAAGGCAATGTGGCCGCCACCATCTCGGGTATCTACCAGCTCGACGGCGGCGGTGCGACCGGCGGCTTCATCGGCCTGCAATTCGACTACGACGAGGCCATGCGGCTGTTCACCGACGGCAAGCACGTCGCCTACCTGGACATCGCGGCACAGCCCGGCACCGACCCGGACCAACTGCGCTCCGAAATCGTCACGGCCTTACCGGATTACAAGGTGCAGAGCGGTGACGAGGTCCGCGAGGACATGAAGCAGCAGCTCGGTGACGCGCTCAAGTTCATCAACTACTTCCTGCTCGCCTTCGGCGCCATCGCACTGATCGTCGGCACCTTCATCATCTACAACACCTTCTCCATGCTCGTCGCCCAGCGGCTGCGGGAACTGGCGCTGCTGCGCGCGGTGGGCGCGAGCCGCGGACAGGTCGGCCGCTCGGTGGTCGGGGAGGCGCTGATCGTCGGATTGGTCGGCAGCGCACTGGGTCTCGCCGCCGGTATCGGTCTGGCCTACGGCCTGGCGGCGCTGCTCAACGCCTTCGACCTGGGGCTGCCCACCGGATCCATGGCCGTCCTGCCGCGCACGGTGGCGGTGGCGCTGGTGCTCGGCGTGGTCGTGACCGTGGTGAGCGCCTACGCGCCCGCCAGTCGCGCCGCCCGGGTACCACCGGTGGAGGCCATGCGGGAAGAATTCGCCTCGCACTCCGAATCGCTGCGGCTGCGCACCATCGCCGGTGCGGTGCTGGCCGTGATCGGTGTGGCGCTGGTGGTGCTGGGCGCGCAGAACACCGGCGGCAATGCCGCCGCCACCGTCGGAATCGGGGCGGCCGCACTGATTCTCGCGGTGCTGTTCGCCTCGCCCGCACTGTCGCGCCCGGTGCTGGCCGGGCTCGGTGTGCTGGTGCGGCCGTTCGGTCCCGTCGGCCGGATGGCGCGCAACAACGCCATCCGCAATCCGCGCCGCACCGCCGCCACCGCCTTCGCGCTCACCCTGGGACTCATGCTGGTGTCGGCCATCGGCATGCTCGGCGCCTCGGCCAAGGCCAGCGTCGGGGAACTCGTGGACAAGGGCGTGCGGGCCGACTACATGCTGTCGGGTCCGCCCGGCGCCCTCATCGGCGTTCCACTGCAGGCCACCGACGAGGTGAAGGCGGTGCCCGGTGTGGAGGAAGCCGTGGCCTTCCACGGTGTCGCCCTGAAGGTCGGCGGTGACCAGGTCTTCGGCACCGTGCCGGAGGGCCCGTTGGACCGCGTGCTGTCCTACGAGATCCAGCAGGGCAGCGGTTCGGTCGGGGACGATCAGATTCTCGCCTCGGAAACCCTTGCCTCCGACAATGGTTGGCAGGTCGGGCAGACCGTCGAGGTAGCCGGCGTGGACGGCAAGAAGTACCAGGTCGAGGTGGCGGGCATCTACGCGGACACCCAGCTGCTGCAAGCCCTCGTCGCCCCCATGTCGCTCTACGAGCAGACGGTGCCGACCAGCTTCCGGAGCAGTTTCATGGTGGCGGTCGATGCCGCGCCGGGCACCGACCTCGCCACGCTGCGCACCGATCTGGAGCAGGCCACCGAGAAGTACGGCAACGTCCAGGTGATGGACCGCGAGGACTTCAAGGGCGTGCAGGGGCGTCAGATCGACACCATGTTGGCCATCCTCTACGGGCTGCTCGCCCTGGCGGTGGTGATCGCCATTCTCGGCATCGTCAACACCCTGGCGCTGTCGGTGGTGGAACGCCGCCGCGAGATCGGCATGCTGCGCGCGGTGGGCATGCAGCGACCGCAGGTGCGGCGCTCCATCTACCTGGAGTCCATGCTGATCGCCATCTTCGGTGCGGTGGTCGGCGTCATCCTCGGCCTGGGACTCGGCATCGGATTCCTGCGCACCCTGCAGGATCTCGGCCTCGGGACCATCGCGGTGCCGTGGGGGCAGATCGTGGGCATGCTCATCGCCTCGGGCGTGGTCGGCGTGCTGGCGGCGCTGTGGCCCGCGGTGCGTGCCGCCCGCACCCCACCGCTGGCGGCCATCGCGGATTTGTAAGCGGTTCCGCGCGAATGCCTTCCGCCCCCGCGCCGATCGGCGCGGGGGCGCGAATCAGGCCAGGGCCACGATGACGATCACCGCGATCACCGCGATGATCACGGCCGCCACGATGCCGAGGATGATGCCGGTGTTGGAGCCGGAACCCTGTTGGGGCGGGGCGTAGTTCGGGGGCGGAGCCTGATATCCGTACGGCTGGGGTGGAGTGCCCTGCGGGGCGAACGGCGCGGACTGCGCGTAGGGAGCCGGGCGGGGCATGGACTGGCTCGGGTTGTACACCGACGGCGGATTCGGGTGGCTCGCCAGTGGATTGTGCGGCGCGGACTGCGGATTCGGCGAACCCGCCTGCGGGTTGAACGGCGCGGACTGCGGGCCGACCTGGCCCGCCTGCGGGGTGTAGGGCGCGGACTGCGGGCCGACCTGGCCCGCCTGCGGGGTGTAGGGCGCGGACTGCGGGCCGACCTGACCCGCCTGCGGGTGGTACGGCGTGGATTGCGGGTTCGGCTGGCCCGCTTGCGGGTTGCGGGGCGAGGATTGGGGGCCGACCTGACCCGGTGGCGGACTGTGCGGTGCCGACTGCCCCATCGGCCCCTGCTGACCGACGAGCGGGCGCGGCGACGACGGGGTGTGCGGTACGACCGGCTGCGGTCGGGCCGGAGTCGGCGGGCGCGGCGGCTGTACCGGCTGCGGGGGTGCGGTGCGGGAGATGGCGAAGGCACGTTCGGCCGCGTTCGCGAACTCGGTGCAGGAGTGGTAGCGGTCCTGTGGGCGCTTGGACAGCGCGCGGGCCAGCACCCCGTCGACGGCGGGCGGTAGGTCCGCGCGCAGTGTGCTGGGCAGGCGGGGGCGCTCCTGCAGATGGCCGCGGATCACCGCCGCCGGACTGGTGCCCTCGAACGGCACACTGCCGGTGAGCAATTGGAACAGCGTGCAGGCCAGCGAGTACTGATCGGAGCGGCCGTCCAACGTCGCGCCGGTCAACTGCTCCGGTGAGGCGTAGGCCAGGGTGGCGGTCACGGTGCCGGTCTGGGTGAGATGACCGGTGTCGTCGCGCAGCCGGGCGATGCCGAAATCGGTGAGATACACCCGTTCACCACCCGCCCCCGCACGACCCGAGCGGGCCAGCAGGATATTGGCGGGCTTCACATCGCGGTGCAGGACGCCGATGCCGTGCGCGTAGTCGAGGGCCTTGGCGGTCTCGGTGATGATCTGCACCGCGCGCAGCGGCGGCAGCTTGCCCGGATCGACGGCGGCGGCGTTCACCCCGTCGATGTACTGCATGGAGATCCACAGCTGCTCGTCCACCGCGCCGCGGTCGTAGACCGTCACGATATTCGGATGATCGAGCTGGGCGACCAGATCGGCTTCCCGGATGAACCGGGCGCGGATCTCGTCATCGGAGAACATCTCCTGATTGAGCAGTTTCAAGGCCGTCATGCGCGGCAGCCGCGGATGCTTGGCCAGGTAGACCGAACCCATACCGCCGCGGCCCAGTTCGCGCTCGATGACGTAACCGGCGAAATCTTCACCAGAGTTCAGCAACCGAGAGCCCCCGTTTCCACGAGTCGAATCGCCAGGCAGCCTAGCAGTGTTTGCGTGCGCCGATTCCGCGGACGCGCCCCGCCGCGCACCCGGGTCAGGGGGCGGACCGCCCGGTGTGCAGCTCGGCCCACCGGCGCACATCGCCCCGGTCCAGTGCGACCGCCAGCAGCTCCGGGAAGCGGTCGGGGGTGCACGCGAAGGCGGGGACGCCGAGGGCGTCCAGGGCGGCGGCGTTCTCGCGGTCGTAGGCGGGCGCGCCGTCGTCGGACAGCGCCAGCAGCACCACGACCTGAACGCCCGCCTCGGTCATGGCGCGCACCCGCCGCAGCATATCGGCGCGGACTCCACCCTCGTACAGGTCGGAGATGAGCACGAACAGGGAGTCGGCGGGGCGGGTGATGAGCGACTGCGCGTAGGCGAGGGCGCGATTGATATCGGTGCCACCGCCGAGTTGGGTGCCGAACAGCACGTCCACCGGATCGGCGAGCCGATCGGTGAGATCCACGACCGCGGTGTCGAACACGATCAGCGAGGTCCGCAGCGACCGCATGGTCGCCAGCACCGCCCCGAACACCGACGCGTACACCACGCTCGACGCCATGGAACCGGATTGATCGATGGCCAGCACCACATCGCGCCGCACCGCCTGCGCCTTGCGGCCGTAGCCGACCAACCGCTCCGGCACGACGGTCCGGTACTCGGGCAGATAGGTGCCGAGATTACGGCGAATGGTGCGGTCCCAATCGATATCCCGCGGTTTCGGCCGCGCCACCCGCGCCGCCCTGTTCAGCGCGCCGCCCACCGCGGCGACGGTGCGGGCGGCGATGCGCCGCTCGATGTCGCGCACCACCCGCTCCACCACCATGCGGGCGGTGGCCCTGGTGGTCTCCGGCATCACCTTGTTCAGGCCGAGCAGGGTGCCGACCAGATGGACGTCCGGTTCGACCGCGTCCAAGAGTTCCGGTTCCACCAGCAGTTCGGTGAGATTCAGCCGCCGCACCGCGTCCCGCTGCATCACCTCGACCACCGTGGTCGGGAAGTACGAGCGGATATCACCCAGCCAGCGCGCCACATTCGGCGCCGAACCGCCCAGCCCGCCGGAGCGCCGACCACCCTGCCCGGTGCGGGCGTCGGAGTCGTACAGCGCCGACAGCGCCCGGTCCATGGCGGCGTCCTCGGCGCTGCCCACACCGCCCAGCTCCGCCTCGCCCGCCGCCCCCAATACCAATCGCCAACGTCGGGAACGGGTTTCGTCATCGTCGTGCATCGGCCAGCCTTGTGGTTCGAGTGGAGGTCGCGGGTGCGGCGTGCGCGTGCCGGCGTGGGGCGGACGCCACGACGGCTGCTCCGCGCGGATAGATGGCCGCCGGACCTCCCGCTACCCGGTCGCGGCCGGGCGTCGGCCCGAACAGCGAGCCGGTGTGCCCGCCGAATCCACGCGGGACGGTCCTGGTGCTCGGAAGCGCAGTGCCGCGTCGCGAGTCTCCGCGTCGGCCGTTCATGCGTCCACTCCCAGGATTTCGCGGGCGGCGCGCAATGCCATCGCGCCTCGGTCATGGTCGGCAGGCGCTGTCGTCCCGGCCGCGCCGGTGGGTGCGCCGTGGCGGATCGCCTCGGCGATGGATCGCCGCTCGCCGCTGTCGAAATCGCCGAAGGTGCGGCGCAGCAGGGGCAGGACGGCGACGAAATCCGGCTCCGCCAGGCCGACCAGCCAGGAGTTGACGAGTGCCAGCAGGTTGCGGTCGTGGACGAGCAGCAGGCCGCGGCCGCCGAGGAAACCGTCGATCCAGGCGGCCTTGTCGGTGGCGGTGCGCCCCACCGACAACGCGGCGGAGAAGCGCCGGGCCGACTCGGCGGCGTCGATGACCTCGGCGTCGCGGAGCAGTCGCACGGCGCGGCCGACGAGACCACCGTGCACATCGTCGCGGTCGGCCAGCCCGCGCAGGGTGGTGAGCCAGGCGTTCGTGGCCCAGTCGTCGGCGCGGGTGGCCAGCGCCAGATGGACGGCATCGAGCCGGGCGCGCAGGTGCGCCGCGGCGTCGGCGTCCAGGCCGGTGACCGCGCTCGGCAGGCCCGCGCACACCCGCACCAGCAGGCCGTCGGCCACCCGGGCCAGCGCGGCGGTATCGGTGCCGCGCACATCGCCGTAGCGCAGGGTGCGCAGCAGTTCGGGCAGCGCGGCCAGCAGGTGGGTGATGTCGTGGTCCAGCGCGGCCACCGACTCCAGTCGGCTGACCAATCCGTCGACGGCGTCGCCCAGATCGGCCAGCAGGGCGGCGTCGAGGGCGGCGGCCACCTCGGGCAGGCCGGTATCGGGCGCGTGCACGCGGTCGAGGATCCGCGCCGTGGCGGCCGTCGCCAGGGTGGTGCCCCAGCGTGACGCCTCCACCACCGCCATCACCAGTTCGGGCCGCCATCGCAGCGTCCAGGTCTCGCGGAAGGTGCCGGTGCCGCGCACCCCGTCGCGGGTGCGCCGCCCCCAGTCGATGCCGAGCAACTCCAGGCGGTGCAGCAGTTGGGATTTCGCCATATCGCGCTCGGTGCGCAGATCCAGCTCCACGGTGCGTTCCGCGGCCTCCTGCCGCAGCCGCAGGGTTCTGATTCGCGCCCGCAGATCCGCCTCCAGCGGGACGGTCGGCGTGTCCTCGGGCACGGTCCCCAACGCCTCGCCGATCACCAACTCGCGGGTGACCAGGTCCAGCATGGTCTCGTCGCCGTCGCACAGCACCGACCGGGTGGCCTCGGTGACCTCGGACAAGCCGGCCAGCGGCCGTCCGCGCAGGGTGGCGAGGGTCTCCGCGAGCCGGACGGCCTCGATGATGTGCGCACTCGACACCGGCAGGTCGTGCCGCCGCAGCATCCCCGCCACCCGGGTCAGCCAGCGCGCGATCGGCTGCTCGGTCTCGGCGAACAGGTGCCGGTACCAGCCCGGCGAGGTGATGCCCGCGCCGTACCCGGATGAACTCGACAGTCGCGAATGCGTCCACGGCACCCAGGTGAGTGTGGTCTTCACCTTCGGCATGCCCTTCAGCAGCCGCGCGTCCGCCACCGCCGGGGGCAGCGACCCGCTCAGTGCGGGCGCGTGCCAGGCACCGCACACCACGGCCAGCCGCCGCGCCCCGTCCTTCAACGCCTTGCGCATGACCTGCCGCATATGCGCCTCCCGGCGCAGGGTGTGCGCGTCGACCACGATCTCGGCCGCGACCCGCCGCCGCACCTCGATATCGGCGCTCGCCGCCTCCCCCGCCTCGCCCCCATCGGCCGGGGCCATTGGTGCCGCGGCGCTGCCCTCGGTCGGGGGTGGGGCGGCGTCTTCGTTGTCCGAGGTGGTGTTCGCGGGGGCCGCCGCCTCGCGCAAGGCGGCCATGGCCTCGTGCACGGCATCGAAGATGTACGCGTCCGGGCTGGATTCGATGACGGCGTCCCACCAGCGTTCGGCGTCGTCGTAGCCACCGGCGGCGGCCAGCAGGCTCAGCGGGTCGGTGCGGTCACCGGGTTCCTCCGCCGCCGCGAGCGCGGTGGCGGCGGGCAGATCGCAGAACCCCACCCGCACACCGTGTTCCACTCCGTACCGCAGCGCCTGCCATTCGGGGGAGAACTCGGCGTAGGGCCAGAACGCCGCCGTCGACGGCTCCTCCGGTCGATAGGCGAGCAGCGCCACCGGCGGTGCCATCGCCTCGGCGGCCACGTAGCGGACCAGGCCGTCGGCGTCGGCCGGACCCTCGATGAGAATCACGTCCGGCCGAAACCGCTCCAGGGCCGAGCGCAGCGAACGCGCCGATCCGGGCCCGTGGTGGCGGATACCGAAGATCCTGGTCCGCGGCTCGGAGTCGGCCTCCGACGACAGGGCGGGGGCACTCACGTGTGCACCTCGCGGCAGGCACGGTAGAAGTCGGCCCAGTCCTGGCGTCCGCGCACCACGGCTTCCAGATATTCGGTCCACACCACGGCGTCGGCGACCGGATCCTTGATGATCGCGCCCTGCACCGCACCCGCCACATCCTCGGCGCGCAGCACGCCGTCACCGAAATGCGCGGCCAGCGCCAGCCCACTGGTGATCACCGAGATGGCCTCGGCGGTGGACAGTGTGCCCGACGGCGACTTGAGCTTGGTGCGCCCGTCCACCGTCATCCCCGAACGCAGCTCCCGGAAGACCCGGACCACCCGCCGGATCTCCTCCGCGGCGGCGGGCACGGCGGGCAATTCCAGTGCCGCGCCGAGCTGTTCGACCCGCCGGGTCACAATGGCCACCTCGTCGTCCTCGCCGGCGGGCAGCGGCAGCACCACGGTATTGAAGCGTCGCCGCAGCGCCGAGGACAGCTCGTTGACGCCGCGGTCGCGGTCGTTGGCCGTCGCGATCACCGTGAAGCCCTTGGCCGCCTGCACCTCCATGCCCAGTTCCGGTATCGGCAGCGTCTTCTCCGACAGCACGGTGATCAGCGCATCCTGCACATCCGAGGGGATGCGGGTGAGTTCCTCGATGCGGGCGACGGACCCGGTCCGCATGGCCGTCATGACCGGCGACGGCACCAGCGCCGCCGCGCTCGGCCCCTCCGCCAGCAGGCGGGCGTAGTTCCAGCCGTAGCGCACCGCCTCCTCCGTCGTCCCCGAGGTGCCCTGCACCAGCAGGGTCGACGCACCCGAGATGGCGGCCGAGAGATGTTCCGACACCCAGGTTTTGGCGGTGCCGGGCACGCCGAGCAGCAGCAGTGCGCGATCGGTGGCCAGGGTGGCGACCGCGACCTCCATGAGCCGTCGCGGCCCCACGTACTTGGGTGTGATGACGGTGCCGTCGGCCAGTGTGCCGCCGAGCAGATAGGTGACCACCGCCCACGGCGAGAGCCGCCACGACGGTGGCCGCGGGCGGTCGTCGGCGGCGGCCAGGGCGGCCAATTCGTCGGCATAGGACTGTTCGGCGTGCGGGCGCAGCAGGGCGTCCCGATCCGCGGTGCTGGTCACTGCAACTCCTCGAGCATGGTCCGACGTTCCACGAGATCCGCGGCGAGCTGGTCGAATGCCTGCTCCCAGTACGGTTCTCCGCAGTGTCGGGCGGTGGTGGTGACGGCGGGCGCGGTCGTCACCGGGAAATGGGTGGCGGCCGCCCGGAACAGCGTCCGGTACGACCCCGGCACCAGACTGGGCGCGCCCGGCCGGTCCGCGCTCAGCCGCGCCCGCTCCAGGAGCAGGCGCAGCACGTGCTCGGCCACCGGTTCCGGCCAGGGATGTGGGAGCGCCCGCAGCAGCGATTCGATCTCGGCCAGCCAACTGCTGTCCAGGCGGCGCAGATGCCGCACCTGATCGTCGAGCGGCTGCATGGCGAACAGTTCGCGCAGCTGCTCCATATCCGGATCGCCCGCCGCCGGTGCGGCGATGATCGCGAACAGCGCTCGCGCCCAGGCCGGATCACGTTGTGCCAGGGCGGCATCGGCCCAGCCGTGCAGCATCGGGCCGCGCAGTCCCTCGGCCATGGGCACCCGCACCGCCTCCTCGGGCGGGCCCAGCGGTTCCCAGTGCCGCAGCGGGGTCGCGGCCACCACCCGGTGCAGCCATTCGGCGGCCAGGTCCGGTGCGCCGTCGGCCCGGTAGGCGGTGAAGGGGAACGGATCCGCGACGCCGTCGCGGCGGGCGGCGTCGTCGAGCACACCCGGACCGGTGGTGGTCAGGCGCGGACCGTCGGGGTGCGCGCCCATGGTGAGCCATGCGCTCGCGCGCCGCGCCATCCGCCCGGCGAAAGCCGAATCAGGCAGGCGGGCCAGTAGATCCGCGGCCAGTCTGCGGACCTCGGCCCGGCGATCGTCCAGGCCGGATTCCAGCAGCGGTGCGTCGGCCGTCGACAGGGCGTCGGCCAGTACCGCCAGCAGCTCCACCTTGCCCGGTCCGGATTCGGTGGGCCAGGAGGCCGCGAGTGCGGTGCGCGCCGCGCCGGGATCGGTGCGCCGCAGCCGGGCCAGCCAGGCCCGGCGCTCCGCCGGGCGGCCGTGCGACCACACCGAGTCGTCGTCCGCGGCGGCGCGGATCAGACCGCGCCAGCCGGGATGCCGCGCCGCCAGCCAGCGACCACGCGCACCGGCCAGGCGCAGCAGGGCTTCCCGATGGACGGCAACCGATTTGGCGCGCTCCAGCAGTCGGCTGCACATGGGGTCCGGGGCGCGGTAGTCGAACGGCTCGGCCGCCGCGAACCACTCCGCCAGGAAGGACGAGGTACCGGTCAGCAGGCTTCCCAGCCGTGCCGCGGCGGCGGGCGGCAGCAGCGGGCGCGGATCGTCTTCGGCGGTATCTGACTTCTCCGCCGCACTCGGCGATACCGCCCCGCGCACGAAACAGTCCTGCAGGGCAATGGCTTCGAGCAGGGCGACGGCCGGATCCGCGCCGGACCGGGACGCCGCCGCGCCGGACCGGGACGCCGCCGCGACGGGTGCCGGAAGCGCGGCAGTATCGACGGTCCGCCTAGCCGTTCCGACCAGGGCCGTGGAGACGAGCTCCGCGATACCCGGCTCGGCGTCGGCCGCGGTACCCGGCCGGCCACCCAGGGCACTGGCGACCGGCGGCGTGGCGACCGAAATCCCGTCCGCCGCCACGGCAGCCACGACCGTCCCCGCGGCGTGCACGGCGAGCGGCACCAGCCCGTCCGTGGTCCACTCGCCGACCACGGTCACCGGATGGCCGCCGGATACGCCCAACATGCGCCACGGTTCGCCGTCCTCGACGGTGACCGGAAGCGAATCCCCCGTGGCTTCGACCACATACCAACCACTTTCGGACCGCACCGGCACCACATCGACCAGCATCATCGGCCACGAGCGCAGGAACGGATCCGCACCCACCGCCGCGGCATGCGCGCCCAGCGCGGCGAAAATGCCGAGTCCGGCCGCGTCGATGGAGCCCGGTGGCCCGGTGACCGAATCGCGCCCGGTCCCCGCGCTCGCGGCGGCAGATGGTGCCGCGGAGGTTGCGAGTCCGGCTGCGGTGGCGGCCGAATGAGCGGTGGCGGCGGGGTCGGGCGGAGGTGCTGTGGTGCTGGTGAAGTCCGGAGTGGTGTTCGGATCGCGGTGTTCGACCACGGTGGTGGTGCCGGGTGGCCGAGTGTCGGCCGTGCCTAGTTCGGGGGCGGGGAGCGGGGCAGGTGGTGGTGCGGCCGAGGAGATGTCGGCGTTCGGTCGTTCGGTGTGGGAGGCGGGTTCGCCGTAGCGCTCGCCCCAGATCGCGCGCAGTGGTGCGGCGGTGGGGTAGTAGTGCAGGTCGGCGTCGATGTGGACGCCGGGGGCGGGGGTGTCCTGGGGGAAGGTGGGGCTGCCGTAGTGGTGGTCGAGCAGGAGTGCCCAGCGGGCGGTCGTGGTGCCGCGCAACCAGGTTCGGCGGGAGTACAGGCCGTCTTCGACGGTGGTGCGGGTGGCGAGCACCTGCCAGATGTCGCGCACCGCGGGTTGTTCGCGCACCGAATCCACGGGGGTGGGGTAGCCGATGTGGGTTCGCACGCTGGCGCGGAGGGCGGGGGAGAGGTGGTCGAGGCGCTGGTGGGCGGCGATCAGCAGATGCAGGCGGCCGAATTCCCGCAGCAGTCGCTGCGGCCAGTCGGCCCGCGTGCCGACGCGCGCGAGTTCACGCAGCGCCCGCGCCACACCGGGCGCCTGCGCGTCGACCATCCGCGCCGCCACCGCCTCGAACACCTGGTGTGACCGATCCATCTGAGCCAGGCCGGTCCGCACCTGATCGGCCAGCCACATATCCAACTCCGCCAACCCCGCGCTCACCCGCGCATGCCGCGTGTCCGCCGCCGACCGCCGTCCGGCCACCGCTGACGGGGCACCGGGCACCGCCGCGGTCTCTCGCGTACGCATTGTTTCCCCCTTCCACTGTCGCCCCGAGTTCTATCGCAGACCACCGACATGTGCGGTCGCCCGCACGATCGGCGTTCTGCGCCGGACCGGTAGGGTGCGCACCATGTCCCGCGTCGCGATCGAGTACTGCACGCAATGCCGCTGGCTGCTGCGTGCCGGGTGGATGGCGCAGGAACTGCTGAGCACCTTCGGCACCGACCTCTCCGAGGTGGCGCTCATCCCGGGTGCGGGTGGCATCTTCCGGATCAGCGTCGACGGCGATCAGATCTGGGAACGCAAGGCCGACGGCGGCTTTCCCGACATAGCCGTGCTCAAACAACGCGTCCGCGACAAGGTGGCCCCGGGTCGCTCCCTGGGCCACACCGACAAACGTCAGGAGAGCGCGGACTGACCGCGACCGTCCCACCGGCCCGCCGCTCGGGCCGTGGGCACGTCAGCCGCAGCGCGCTCGCGGAGGTCGCCGCCGCGTGCTCCGCCCGTCCAGTGCCGCGGCCTCAGCCGCAGCAGCCGCCTCCGCAGCACCCGCCACCGGCGGGGGCGCTGGGAGCGGCGGGGGCCGGGTTGCCGCCGCCGCGGGTGACCGCCGCGAAGGTGGTCAGCAGTTTCACGGTGTCGGCGTGCCCGTGCGGGCAGGTGGCCGGGGCGGACGCCTCGGCCATGGGGCGCGTCAGTTCGAAGGTGTCGCCGCAGCCGCGGCAACGGTACGCATAACTCGGCACGACGTCAGGGTAGACCAACGGCACGCTGGTCGGCGGTGTCGATAGCGCGGTCGTATCAGCCAGTACCCTCGAATACGGAGTACGAGGAGGTCTGGTGTGAGCGCTGCGGAATCCTTCGATGCCCCCGAGGTGGACGTTCTCGCGAACGGCCCGGTGGCCGAGACCGAATTCGGAGCTGTGCGCGGCCGCCGCGAGGGCGATGTCCACGTCTGGCGCAGCATCCCCTACGCCGCCCCGGCGGCCGGAGCGCACCGGTTCGCGCCGCCGCGACCGCCCGAGCCGTGGGAGGGCGTGCGCGACTGCCTGGAATACGGCGAGATCGCCCCGCAGACCCTCGGCGTCATGGTGCCGGTCGACTCCACCCTGCGCATGGGGGAGGACTGTCTCTGGGTGAACGTATGGGCCCCCGCCGCGCCCTCCGACGAACCCCGCCCGGTCATGGTGTGGGTGCACGGCGGCGCGTACTGCCTGGGCACCGCCGCCCAGGAGATCTACGACGGCCGCAAACTGGTGGAGACCGGCAAGGTGATCCTGGTGTCGGTCAACTACCGGATCGGGGTGCTCGGCTTCCTCGACCTGTCCTCGCTGGGTCCGCAGTTCACCCCCAACCTGGGCCTGCACGACCAGATCGCCGCCCTGGAATGGGTGCGCGACAACATCGCCGCCTTCGGTGGCGATCCGGGCAATGTCACCCTGTTCGGCGAATCCTCGGGCGCGGGCTGCGTCACCGCACTGCTGACCGCACCCCGCGCGGCGGGCCTGTTCCATCGCGCCATCGCCGAATCACCGCCCGCCACCACGGTTTTCGGTCAGGAGCGGACCGAGGCCGTGGCCCGGCGCTATCTGGAGATCCTGGACCTGCCCCGCGATCGCGTCGGCGACCTGCTGGAGTGTCCGATCGAGGTGCTGCTCCCCGCCGCCGGGGTGCTGCTGGACGAGGTGCCGCTCACCGAACCCGGCCGCCTGGCCGCCGCCCCCGTGGTGGACGGTGACCTGCTCCCGGCGTACCCCACCGAACGCTTCCGGGACGGACGCTCGCATCGGGTGCCACTCATCATCGGCACCAACAAGGACGAGGCGTCGCTGTTCCGGTTCTTCCGCTCGCCGATCATGCCGGTCACCCCGGACGCGGTGAACGCCATGCTGCGCAGCGTGGCCGAGGAGCATCCGGGGCTCTCACCCGCCCGGATCGCCGAGATCACCTCCGCCTACCCGGATCTCACCTCCACCCGTGGGGCGCTGGCCATGTCCACCGACGCCGCCTTCCGGATGCCCGCGCACTGGGTGGCCGACGCCCACTCCCGGCATTCGCCCACCTGGATGTATCGCTTCGACTACGCCACCCCCATGTTGCGCGCGGCCCGGGTCGGCGCCGGACATGCCACCGAATTGCCGTACGTCTTCGGCAATTTCGGTTCCTTCAACTACGACCCGACCTTCTGGCTGGGCGGACGCAAAGTGGCGCAGGAGGTTTCGGGTCGCATCATGCGGCGCTGGCTGGCCTTCGCCGAACACGGGGTGCCCGCGGCGCTGGACGGGTCCAAGCACTGGCCGCCCTACCACGAGAACACCCGCACCACCCTGGTCGTCGACGCCAACGACCGGGTGGTGGACGATCCCGACCGGGACCGGAACGCGGTGTGGGGCAGCGAGGCCGTGGGCTTCTTCTAGCGCTGGACGGATGCGTGCGCTCGATTGCCCAGCGTCACCGGCATGCGCTGATATCCGTGCAGCGTGAACAGCTCTCGCAGTTGGGGTTCGCCCGCCAGCGACAGTTCCGGGAACTCCTCGAAGAGGGTGCGCAGGGCGTGCGTGGCCTCCATCCGCGCCAGGGCGGCCCCCAGGCAGGTGTGGATGCCGCTCGAAAAGGTGAGGTGCTCACGGGCATTGGAGCGGGTGATGTCGAAACGGTTGGGGTCGGCGAACATGCGAGGATCCCGATTGGCCCCTGCCAGGGACAGCACCACCACCGCACCCCGCCGCAGTCGCACGCCGTCGAGTTCCACATCGCACAGCGCCTGCCGGGCGGTGGTGCGCACCGGCGGATCGAACCGCAGCACCTCCTCCACCGCGCCCGTCCACAGGTCCGGTTCCGCGCGCAGCCGCGTCAACTGCTCCGGATGCGCCAGCAACTGCACCACCGCGTTGCCGATGAGGTTGACGGTGGTCTCGAAGCCCGCGCCCATGAGCAGGGTGGCGGTGGCCTTCAGCTCCCGTTCGTCGAGGTGTCCGGCGGTGACCAGGCTGCTGAGGATGTCCTCACCGGGCTCCTGGCGCAGCCGTGCGATATGTCCGTCGAGGTAGTGGTCCATCTGCGCGATGGCGCCGGCCGCGACGCGCCAGCTGCGCCAGGTGAGCCCCAGATCGAGCATGGGCGTGGTGCGGTCGCCCCATTCCAGGAACTCCGCGCGCATCTCGTCCGGGAAGCCGAGCATCTCGGAGATGATGGCGATCGGCACCTGCGCGGCGAAGTCCGCGACCAGATCGGTCGATCCGTTCGCTCCGAGCGCGTCGATCAGTTCCGCGGTCACCGACTCCACCCGATCCCGGAGGCGGCCGACGGCGCGCGGGGTGAAGGCCGCGGACACCGATTTGCGAATGCGGGTGTGGTCGGGCGGGTCGATGGTGAGCATGGACGGCGGCTCCACCGGATTGGCGGGCAGCGCGGCCCTGCGCACCACAGCGCGCAGCGGTGCGGGGGTGTTCACATTGTCGAGGACGAAGACGCCGAAGCGGTTGTCGCGCAGCATACTTCGGGTGAGTTCGTAGTCGGTGGCGATCCACGCGTACGGGGTGCGCACCAGCCGCCCGCGCTCGCGCAGCTCCTCGATGAGCGGGTACGGGTCCCGCCGCGCCTCCGGTTCGGTGTGCAGCTTGCCGAACGGATCGCCGCGGCGGGCCTGCCAGCGCATCACCCACCGGGGCGCACCCTGCTCCACCATCCATCGAATCCAGTACCGAGGCATCATCGCCGCTGACTCCCGTCGTCGTCGGATGGTTAGACGGTACGGAAATCCGGTGCGGTCCGGAACGTTCCACGGCGGGAGCCGCAGGTCCTACCATGGTATGAGTGCGTACCGCGGCTGGCGGGCGCGATCAGTCGCCGCGGCGCGCGGTGACCCGCTCGCTGGCCACCCGCTTCTCCTGGACCGCCGGATCGGGATTCGCCACCTGCACCAGCGATGCCCCCGCCGCCAGTACCGCCACCAGGCCGTCGATCAACTCGGTCGGCGTCTCCCACGGCGTGGTCGACAGCACCCGGTCCTCGGCCGTGAAGCCCTGTCGCGCCGCGGATTTGCGGGCCTCGTCCAGGACCGCGCCCGCGGTCATGCCGTCCAGCGCCGCACCGACGCCGCCGGGCAGGAACTGATCGCCGTGCACGCGCACCGAGGTGGCGTAGTCGGTGACGCCGACCGGCAGGTCCCGCACCGGCATGCCCATCGGATCCAGTGACAGCGCGGCCACCTCGGCGATGCCGTCGGCCTCGTCGACGCGGTCGGCGGTCACCAACGCCAGCTCGGCGTCCGGGTCGGCGCGCAGCACCACCTCGGTGCCCGCCCACCAGCAGCCCAGCAGCACCGCGGCGGTCTGCCAGTGCGCGGGCAGCAGCACGGCCACCCGCGCGCCCGGGGTGAGTCCGAATTCGTCGCGGATCATATTGGCGGTCTTGGCCGCCCAGTTGGCGAGGGTGAGCGCGGACAGTTCGATTCGCGCACCGGTGGCGTCGTCGTAGTAGGTGATGCGGGGGCCCGCGGGGTCGCGGGCGAGGATCGGGTCGAGCACCGCTTCGGTGAGGGTCTCGGTCAGTTCACGCATTTCGGTCCGTTCTGCCCGGCGTCGATGGGTGGGGCGGGCGGCACCGGCGTGGGGGTGGTCGACATTCCGGTGAAGTCGACGCCGCCGTCCGCCGACGAGCCCGGACCAGAGTAGTCACCCGCCAGCAGCACGCGCACCGCCCCCGCCGCCAGGCCCGACTCGCTCATCACCGGCAGTCCGCCCAGGGCCTCGGCGACGGCGCGCGCCCCGGGGTCGGTGGCGCTGCTGGCCAGCACCCGGCTGCTCTGGATGGGGCCGCCGATCCAGTTGTCCACGGTGCCGGTGCCGAACCCCTTGCCCGCCAGCGCCTGTGACACCTGACCGGCCAGGCCGCCGATGGAGCTGGCGTTGTACACATCGGCGGTGACGGTGGACGGGTCGACGCCGTCCTTCTTCTCCTCCGGCTTCGCCTCGCCCACCATGGCGGCCACGTACTTCTGGACGGCCTCCGGGTCCACCTTCACCACCGAGACGCCGTCCTCGGTCATGCCGTTGAGGTCTTCGACCGGAATGGTCTCGAATTTCACCTGGCCGCCGGAGAGATCCTGGAGCTGGCCGAGGAAGTCCAGCACATTCCAGCCGTCGTCGATCACCACGGTGCGGCCCACGGCGTCGCTGAGCTGTTGCAGGCGGCCCGGATTGGTGAGCGTCTTGGCGCTGAGCACCTGATTCACCAGCTGTGCCATGTACACCTGCTGGCGCACGATCCGGTCCAGGTCGCCCCGGGGCAGGCCGTGGCGCTGGCGGACGAAGCTCAGCGCCTGCGCGCCATCGAGCCGCTGCTCACCGGCGGGGAAGTCGGCACCCGAATACGGTTCGTAGACGGCGTCGTTCAGGCACACCTCGACACCGCCCACGGCATCGGTGAGCAGGACGAAACCGAGCAGGCCCACCTCGGCGTAGTGGTCCACGGTGATACCGGTCAGGTTGGCGACCGATTTGATCAGCGCCTGCCGCCCGGCCTCGGTGGATTTCGCGTCGGCCTCGGACGCGTCCACGCCCTTGTCGAGCAGCTTCTGCTGTTCGGTGAACTTGGTGGTGCCGAAGGCCGAGTTGATCTTGCCCTTGCCCTGTCCCGGGATGTCCACGTACGAGTCGCGCGGGATGGAGATGGCCGTGGCCGAACGTCCGTCGTTGGGCACCCGGATGAGCACGATGGTGTCGGTATTGAGGCCCTCCTCGTCACCGGCGTGCAGCATGGCCCGCTCGGTGTCGGTGAGCGGATTGCCGTGTGCGTCGGTGCGGCTGTCGATGCCGACCATGAGGATGTCCACCGCGCCGTCGCGGCCCCCGCCCAGCCCGAGATTGCCGATGCGCTCGATGCTGGACACCAGCCCGTCCACCTGATGCCAGCCGAGACCGGTCAGGACCAGCACCGCCACCGCGGCGGCGGCCGACAGCGCCCGCATCGCGCCGAGCCGCCCGGCCCGCGTCCGCGCGGCCGGTCGTCGCGACGGTAGCGGCGTCGATACCCTCGTGCGTTCCGGCAAACCCCGTATCCTTTCCCGACCATGCCCACCGCCCGGCCCGGACAGCGTCCCGGTCGGTATCCGTGGAACTACCCCCTGAGTGCAGGCTAGACGCGCGACGGAGCGGGACGGTGGAAGCCGCTACCCGTGCGTTGCGTGCCGCGCGCCCGGCACTGCGCGGCGGCTATGGCGACCGCGCGCCGGGGCCGTCGTCGTTCCGGCAGGTCGCACCGGGTCGCCGCCCGGTCGGCACGGCGTGCCAGACTGACCGGCGTGACTCTCCCCTCCGTGACACCTGTCACCGGGCGGCTGGTGGTGACCGGGGCGCGGGGTCAGCTGGGCCGTGCGCTGCTCGACCTCGCACCCGATGCCCGCGGCTACACCCACGCCGACCTGGACATCACCGATCTGGACGCGGTGCGCGCCGCGCTGCGGTGCGGCGATGTGGTGATCAATTGCGCCGCCTACACGGCCGTGGACCGGGCCGAAACCGATATCGACGCGGCCTGCGCCGTCAATGCGCGCGGGCCGATGGCGCTGGCGGTGGCGTGCGGGGAGGTCGGGGCGCGGCTCATCCACGTCTCCACCGACTACGTGTTCCCGGGCACCGGGTCGCGACCGTACGAGACCGCCGACCCCACCGGGCCGACCTCGGTGTACGGCAAATCCAAGCTGGCGGGGGAGCGGGCGGTGGCGGATCTGCTCCCCGAGACCGGTCATATCGTGCGCACCGCCTGGGTGTACACCGGGACGGGCAGCGATTTCGTCGCCACCATGCGCCGTCTGGAGCGGGAACGGGAGACCGTCGACGTGGTGGACGATCAGATCGGTTCGCCCACCTACGCACCCGATCTCGCGGCGGCGCTGGTCGAACTCGCCGAACAACCCGACGCGCCGCGAATTCTGCACGCCGCCAACGCGGGACAGGCCAGTTGGTTCGATCTGGCGCGGGCGGTGTTCGCGGGTGTCGGAGCCGATCCGGACCGGGTCCGGCCCTGCTCGACCTCGGCTTTCCCGAGACCCGCTCCGCGCCCGGCATATTCGGTGCTGTCCACGGCGTCCTGGACCGCGGCCGGGCTGTCGCCACTGCGCCCCTGGCAGGATGCGCTGAACGACGCGCTCGCCGCCGCTTCCGACTAGGCTGGTCGCCCGTGAGCCCCTCGGATTCAGTCGGACGGCCGACACTGGCCGTCGTCACGGTGACCTACTCGCCCGGTGAGCACCTCGAGCACTTCATCAGTACCCTCGCCACCGCCACCAGCGAGAAGCCCCAGGTCATCCTGGCCGACAACGGATCGAACGACGGCGTGCCCGAACTGGTCGCCGACGCCAACGAACATGTGCGACTGCTACGCACCGGCGGCAATATCGGCTACGGCGGCGCCATCAACCGCGCCGTCGCCGAGATCGATCCGGAGATCGAGTTCATCGTCATCGCCAACCCGGATATCCGGTGGGGTACCGATTCCATCGACGAGCTGCTGGCCGTCGCCAAGCGCTGGCCGCGCGCCGGAGCGCTCGGACCCATGGTGCGCGAGCCCGACGGCAGCGTGTACCCGTCCGCGCGGCGGGTGCCCGGCCTTGCCGACGGCGCGGGTCACGCCATTCTCGGCACGCTGTGGCCGTCCAACCCGTGGACCCTGCGCTACCGGCAGGACAACGAGGAGATCTCCGAGCGGGCGGTGGGCTGGCTGTCCGGTTCGTGCCTGCTGGTGCGCCGCGCCGCCTTCGACGCCATCGACGGCTTCGACTCCCGGTACTTCATGTACATGGAGGACGTGGACTTCGGCGACCGCATGGGCAAGGCGGGCTGGCACAATGTATTCGTGCCATCGGCCGAGGTCACGCACGCCAAGGGCCACGCCGCCGGCAAGCACCCCGAGGCCATGCTGCCCGCCCACCACGCCAGCGCCTACCGATTCCAGGCCGACCGGCATCCACACTGGTGGCAGGCGCCGCTGCGGGGGGCGCTCAAGGCCGGACTTGCCATTCGGTGCAGGCTTGCGGTTCGATCCGCTCTGCGCGAGCGCGACCGCGCGGCCGGTACGAACTGAGCGGTCCGCTCAGGCACAATGACCCCGGCCGCGCGGTGTGCGCGGCCGGACAGCTCGGCCTCGGCATGCGCCGACGCGACCGAAAGACGACCTGATACAGGGGAGAAGATGGCGAACGGAACGGATGCGGTGATCCTGGTCGGAGGCCAGGGGACGCGCTTGCGTCCGCTGACCCTGTCGGCACCCAAGCCGATGCTGCCCACGGCCGGTCTGCCGTTCCTCCAGCATCTGCTGGCCCGCATCGCGGACGCCGGAATCCACCACGTGGTACTCGGCACCTCCTACAAGGCCGAGGTCTTCGAGGAGCATTTCGGTGACGGCTCCGACTTCGGGCTGGAGATCGAATACGTCACCGAGACCGAACCGCTCGGCACCGGCGGCGGCATTCGCAATGTGCTGCCCAAACTGCGCGCCGACACCGTGATGGTGTTCAACGGTGACGTGCTGGGCGGCACCGATCTGGGCGCGGTGCTGGAGACCCACCACTCCACCAACGCCGATGTGACCCTGCACCTGGTCCGGGTCGGCGACCCGCGCGCCTTCGGCTGTGTGCCCACCGACGAGTCCGGCCGCGTCACGGCGTTCCTGGAGAAGACCCAGGATCCGCCGACCGACCAGATCAATGCCGGGTGCTACGTCTTCCGTCGCGAGTACATCGAGAAGATCCCCGCCGGCCGCCCGGTGTCGGTGGAGCGCGAGGTCTTCCCGTCCCTGCTCGCCGAGGGCGCGCACATCCAGGGCCATGTGGACACCTCCTACTGGCGCGATATGGGCACCCCGGAGGACTTCGTCCGCGGCTCGGCCGACCTGGTGCGCGGCATCGCGCCCTCCCCGGCCCTGCCCGGCCAGCGCGGCGAATCCCTGGTCCACGCGGGTGCGGGCGTGGCACCCGGCGCCCTCCTCATCGGCGGCACCGTCGTCGGGCGCGGCGCCGAGGTCGGTGCGGGCGCCCGCCTGGACGGCGCGGTCCTCTTCGACGGCGCCTGCGTCGAGGCCGGGGCCACCGTCGAACGCTCCATCATCGGCTTCGGCGCCCGCATCGGTCCGCGCGCCCTCGTCCGCGACGCCGTCATCGGTGACGGCGCCAATGTCGGCGCCCGCTGCGAACTACTACGCGGTGCGCGCGTCTGGCCGGGTGTCGAACTCCCCGACGGCGGCATCCGCTTCTCCACCGACGTCTGATACCGGCGTCCGACAACCGGACGGCGCGGGGCCGCTCACCCAGCGGTGAGCGGCCCCGCGCTGTAGTCGACCCTCAGACCGCCCACTTCTCCGGATTCAGGTGGTACTGGACGACGGCCGTGGCGTGGCCGTGGCCCATACCGTGCTCGGTCTTCAGCCAAGTCACCAGATCCTTGTGGCCGGTGTGGCCGGATTCGCGGACGGCGCTGAACCATTCGTCCATGGTGCGGCCGTACTTGGACTCGATGGACGGGAAGTAGGACGCCGGTCCGTGGGGCTTGGTGGTCATTCGAGTGCTCCTTCTCGGGTTCGGAGGTTGTGACGGACCGGTGGGGGTGAATTCATCGCCGTGTGACGAGGGTCACGCGGACGTCCGCGGCCCGGGGTTCCGGGCGTGACGTCCGGCGATCGTGGTGCGTCGCCGGCCGGGCGGTCGACTTGATCGATCGATTCCGTCAGATCAGGGTGATCCCGGACAGATTTCACCTTTCGGGCGGACGCTCACCACGGGGCCGGGGCCTAGAGTGTGATCATGGCTGACGCTGTGGTGGTCGGATCGGGGCCGAACGGGCTGGCGGCGGCCGTGATCCTGGCCCGCGCCGGGCTGCATGTCCAGGTGTACGAGGCCGAGGAGACGATCGGCGGCGGCTGTCGCACCGCCGAACTCACCCTGCCGGGCTTCCACCACGACGTGTGCGCGGGCGCGCACCCCATGGCGGTCGCCTCGCCCTTCTTCCGCGCCTTCGACCTACCCGCGCACGGCGTGGAACTGCTTGCGCCGCAAGTGTCCTACGCCCACCCGCTGGACGGCGGGGTGGCGGGCCTGGCCTGGCACGACCTCGAGCGGACCGTCGACGGGCTGGGGCGCGACGGCAAAAGCTGGCGGCGGCTGTTCGGGCCGCTGGTGCGCAGGTGGGAAGACCTGGTCGGGTTGGCCATGTCGGATCTGCGGCACCCGCCGCTGGATCCGCTGGGCCTGCTGCGCCTGGATCCCGGCATCGAACTGCGATTCGCCAAACGCCTGCTGGAACAGGCGACTCCGCTGTGGAATCTGCGTTTCCGCGAACAGGTGGCTCCGGCCCTGCTGACCGGCGTCGCCGGGCACGCCATCATCCCCCCGCGCGCGATTCCGGCCGCCGGTGTCGCCATGCTGCTCGGCACCCTCGCCCACGTGGGCGGCTGGCCGGTGCCGCGTGGCGGGTCGCAGGCCATCATCGATGCCCTCGCCGACGACCTGAAAGCCCACGGCGGACAGATCTTCACCGGCCACCGCGTCGACTCCATCGACGAATTCGAGGACGTGCGCGCGGTCCTGCTCGACCTGGCCCCGGCCGAGGTGCGCCGCATCGCCGAACACCGCCTGCCCGGCCGCTACGACGCCGCGCTGCAACGCTTCCGGTACGGCGGCGCGGCCTGCAAGGTGGACTTCGCGCTGTCCGGCCCCGTCCCCTGGCAGGCCGTCGGCTGCGACCGCGCGGGCACCCTGCACCTGGCGGGCAGTCGCGCCGAACTGGTGGCGGCCGAGCAGGCGGTGGCGCGCGGCGACCACGCCGAGCGCCCCTACGTGCTGGCCATCCAACCCGGCGTCGTCGACGAAACCCGCGCTCCCGCGGGCAAATACACGCTCTACACCTACGCGCACGTACCCAACGGATCGACCCGCGACCTCACCGAGGCCGTCACCGCCCAGGTGGAGCGCTTCGCCCCCGGCTTCCGTGATCTGATCCTCGCCTCGCATGTGCGCACCGCCGCCACCATGCCCGCGCACAATGCCAACTATGTCGGCGGGGATATCTCGGCGGGCGCGATGACGCTGCGCCAGACCGTCTTCCGACCGGTGCCGCGCTGGAATCCGTATCGCACACCGCTTCCCGGCGTCTACCTGTGCTCGTCGGCGACCCCGCCCGGTCCGGGCGTGCACGGCATGAACGGCATGCTCGCCGTGCGCCACGTGCTGCGCCGCGAGTTCGGCTTGCACACCGATCCCATCGAACTGCTGGAATCCGAACGACTGCACCGCAAACCGGTGTAGTCGAACCGGCGCGAACGAACCCTGCGCGCTCGAACTCGCCCGGATGTACTCAGACCGACCGTGCGCGATACAGATCCGGCTCGATGTAGATATCGCGCGCAGTGGGCACCGCCGCCCGCACCCGCTCCTCCGCGTCGTCGATGGCCGCCGCCACTTCGGCGATCCCCAATCCCGGTACGATGGACACCTTGGTGGCGACCAACAGATCGTCCGGGGCCAGATACTGGGTCTTCAGATGGATCACCCGGTCGATGCGCGTCCCGTCCACCAGCCCGGCGCGAATCAGGCGATCCTCCTCCGGTGTCGCGCCCTCCCCGATGAGCAGACTCTTCATCTCCACGATCAGCACGATCGCGATGACCAGCAGCAGCCCTCCGATGAGCAGCGTGCCGATGCCGTCCCACACGGCGCTGCCGGTCAGCATGGTCAGCCCGACCCCGAGGAAGGCGAACAGCAGGCCGATGAGCGCACCGGTGTCCTCGAGCAGCACCACCGGCAGTTCGGGATTGCGGGTGGTGCGGATGAACTTCCACCAGCTGGTACGCCCCTTGAGCGGCGCCGACTCGCGCCGCGCGGTGGCCAGGCTGTAGGACTCCAGTGCCAGCGCCACCAGCAGGATCACGATGGCGATGATCGGATCGTCCAGCCGCTCCGGATGCCGGATCTTGGTGATGCCCTCGTCGATCGCGTACAGCGCGCCGAGCAGGAAGATCACCAGCGCCACGATGAACGAGTAGAAGTAGCGGTTGCGCCCGTACCCGAACGGGTGCAGGTCGTCGGGAGCCTGCTCCGCACGCCGCCGCCCGAGCAGCAGCAACCCTTGATTGGCGGTATCGGCGGTCGAGTGCACCGCCTCGGCCAGCATGGACGCCGAACCGGTCAGGAACGCACCGATGTACTTCGCGACCGTGATCCCGGCATCCGCCGAGAACGCCGCCACAATCGCCTTCTTGCCGCCACCGGTGGACATGGGTTCCTACGCTACGACGTCGCCGGGCGTCGGCGGGCGGACACACGCCGGGCGGGATGTCCGCCCGCCGACGATCAGACGGTCGTGTCGGCGGTGGCGCGGTACAGGTCCGGCTCCAGGTACATGATCTTCGCGATCGGCACCGCCGCGCGCACGCGTGCCTCGGCATCGTCGATGGCGGCGGCGATATCGGCGATCTCCAGTCCGGGCACGATGGCGACCTTGGCGGCCACCAGCAGCTCCTCCGGGCCGAGGTACTGGGTCTTCAGGTGGATGACGCGGTCGATCCGGGTGCCGTCGACCAATCGCTCGCGAATCAGCTCGTCGTCCTTGGCGGTCGCGCCCTCACCGATGAGCAGGCTCTTCATCTCCACGATGAGGATGATGGCGATGACGCCCAGCAGCACACCGATGCACAGCGTGCCGATACCGTCCCAGACCGGATCACCGGTGACCACGGTCATGCTGACCGCGCCGAAGGCCAGGGTCAGACCGATCAGCGCGCCCGCGTCCTCGAGCAGCACCACCGGCAGTTCCGGATGCCGCGAGGTGCGGATGAACCGCCACCAGCTGGCATCGCCCTTGAGCGGTCGCGACTCCTTGACGGCGGTGATCATGCTGAAGGTCTCCAGCACGATCGCGATTCCCAGGATCACGATGGCCACCATCGGACTGGAGAGTTCCTCCGGATGCTGCACCTTGTGCACACCCTCGTAGAGCGCGTACAGCGAACCGAGCGCGAAGATCACCAGCGCGACCACGAACGAGTAGAAGTAGCGGTTGCGCCCGTACCCGAACTGATGCAGGTTGTCGGCCTCCTGCGCGGCCCTGCGCTGCCCGAACAGCAGCAGGCCCTGATTGCAGGTGTCGGCCACCGAGTGCACGGCCTCCGCCAGCATGGACGCCGACCCGGTGATCCCCGCGCCCACGAATTTCGCCACCGCGATACCGCCATTGGCGCTCATCGCCGCGATGATCGCCTTCCTACCGCCACCCGCAGCCACTGTTCGTCCCTTTCCGGAGCCTGTCGATTCCCTGACGAATCGCCCGGCTCAGAGTACCGCCGCGGTGATCAAACAGAAGCGCAGAACAGTTGTGCCGGACCGTCGATCGCCTGGGCGGTGATCGGACCGTCGGTGGCGGAGATCCAGGCCGCGCGGCCGCAGGGGACCTCCAGGTGGCGGCCGTGCTGGGTCAGGCGCACCGCGCCCAGGGTGCACAGCGCGATCTCGGGTCCGGCGGCGGGCAGCGGGAGCGGTGGTTCGCCCTCCGCCAATTCCACTCGCCGCAGGGTGAATTCCGCCGCGGGCGTGCGGTACCGGAACACGCCCTCGGCCTCCGTCTCCGGCGCGACGATCGGGAGATCGAGAGGTTCGAAATCGAGGACGCGCAACAGCTCCGGCACGTCCACGTGCTTGGGGGTGAGTCCGCCGCGCAGCACATTGTCGGAGTTCGCCATGATCTCCACGCCGACGCCGCGCAGATAGGCGTGCAGATTCCCGGCAGCCAGGAACAGGCCCTCGCCGGGTTCGAGGGTGATGCGGTTGAGCAGCAGCGCCGCCAGCACCCCGGCATCGCCCGGATACGCCTCCGCCAGCTCCAGCGCGGTCTTCACCTCGGCGGTGAACTCCTTGCGCGCGCCGTTGTTTCCGGCGTCGCGGTCGGACAGGTAGTGCACGCAGCCGTCGAGCACCTTGGGCAGCAGGGTGGCCAGCGCGTTCTGGGGCAGCGCGATCCAGGTGGTGAACAGGGTGCGCAGGCCCGCCGAATCCGGCTGGGCGGCAAGCAGGTCAGCGTAGGGGGCGAGTTCGGGCACCGCCAGGGCCTGGAGCAGGCGCACGGTGGCGTTCGGGTCGCGGAATCCGGCCAGGGCCTCGAAACGGTCCAGCGCCACCACGAGCTCGGGCTTGTGGTTCTCGTCGCGGTAGTTGCGCATGGGCGAATCGATGGGGACGCCCGTGTGGTTCTCCCGCGCGAATCCGGCGCGTGCCTGTTCGAGGCTGGGATGCGCCTGTAGCGACAGCGGCTCCTCGGCGGCGAGGATCTTCAGCAGGAACGGCAGCCGCCCGTCGAATTCACCCGCGACCGAGCCGAGTTCGCGTTGCGGGTCGGCGGCGAGCAGATCCAGGAGCGAGCGATCGTGGCCGTTGACGCGCACGCGCGCCGGATCGGCGGGGTGTGCTCCGAACCAGAGTTCGGCTTCCGGATGCGCGGACGGGACCGGTCGGCCGCACAGCTGAGCGAGCGCGGTGCGCGAACCCCAAGCGTAGGAGCGCAGCGCACCAACGAGTTCGTGCACTAGTAGTGTCCCCCGTCGTAGTGTCCCGGCGTCGTTGCCGGACGGGAACCGAGTAGTCGTAGATACGCCGCAGCCATTTCCAGGCGCAGGGCCAATACCGCGAGCTGTTCCAATTCTCCGCCTCGTCCGGCGGGAGCGGCCTGGCCTTCGGCGGGGGCGGGCGATCCCGCGCCCATGATTTCCACATCGACATTGACCAGATCGGCGTCCACCAAACCCTGGCCCGCGCCGAAGACGGCCAGCCGTCGTCGCGCCGCCACCTGATCGGCGTCCGCGGTCACCACGAACACCCGCACCTTGTCCACGGGGGCGGGACCGTCGAGCTGCTCGTCGTGGAACAGCGGGTCGTAGCCGGGGGCGTCCACCCCGGCGGCCTCCACCATGCGGGCGTGCGCGGCGACGGTCTCGGCGAGATCGGCCGAGGCCACGATCTGACCGGCGGTGGCCAGCAGCACCTCGGCGGCATGCTCGGCCAATTCGATGGCGGCGGGGGAATCACCCGCGAGCACGATGCGCCGCTCCCGCATCCGGGTGGCGAGGGTCTTGGCGGGGTTGTGGAAGGACTCGTTCTGCGGGCCGCCGCGCAGCGCCTCGGCGTCCAGCAGATCGGCGAGCGAATTCAGATCGGGAACCAGCGGGGCGATGCGACCGGGGTCCAGCGCCGTCAGCACGGCGGTGCCGACCGCCAGGAAGCGCAGCATCCGATTGTGGTCGAGGACGGGCACACGCGGGGGCAGCACGGTGGCCCGGCCCGCGGCGACGGCACGCAGCGGACCCTCGTCCGGAGCCGCGACCACCACCTCGGCACCGCGGCGCAATGCCCGGTCCACCGCCTCGGCCAGCCGCGGATCGCCCGCGTCGTCACCGGCCACCAGCACCACGTCGAGGGGGCCCACCCACGGCGGAATCGTGGTGGCGGGCACCACCGGCAGATTGGCGCGGTCGCCGAGCGCGGCGATCAGAATGCCCGCCGCCCGGGCCGCCCGGCCCGAACCGGACACCATGACCAGACTGCGTGGCCGCATACCGGTGAGGCGACGCAGGATGTCCTCGTCGATGGCCGCGGCGGTGGCGCGCACCTGCGCACCCGCCGACGCGGCGGAACGCAGTGTCCCTCCGGAGTCGGCCGCCTCCAGCGAGGCGACGTCATCGAGGTCCAGAACCGGTGTCCCAGCGATCATCGGGCGTTGCCACCTCCCCTCATCGGGTCACCCGCGGGCGAATCCACGCTCTGTGATTCCACTATTCCAGTCAGCCGCGCACGATGCTCAGAATCTCGGTTACGAGTGCGTCTACATCCTCCTGCGATCGGGCTTCGACGTTGAGGCGCAGCAGCGGTTCGGTATTGGAGGCCCGCAGGTTGAACCACGCACCCGCGGGCAACTGCACGGTCACGCCGTCGAGCCGGTCCACCGAGCTGGCCCGGTCGCGGAACGCCTCGACCACCGCCGTGGTCCGCTCCTTCGCATCCGCCACTGTGGAGTTGATCTCCCCGGAGGCC
This sequence comes from Nocardia otitidiscaviarum, assembly GCF_007362295.1. Taxonomy (NCBI): domain Bacteria; kingdom Bacillati; phylum Actinomycetota; class Actinomycetes; order Mycobacteriales; family Nocardiaceae; genus Nocardia; species Nocardia otitidiscaviarum. Next base: position 817,443 of record NZ_CP041695.1, read on the forward strand.
GCATATGTTGCATAGGCGGACGCGAGCTCGGACATCGGGCGGTCCTTCTCGCCCAGCGCGGCCAGCACGTGCAGGGCCGCCAGCATGCCGGAATCCGCGCCCCAGAAGTCGCGGAAGTAGTAGTGCGCGGAATGTTCGCCGCCGAAGATCGCGCCGGTGGCGGCCATCTGCTGCTTGATGAAGGAGTGGCCGACGCGGGTGCGCACCGGGGTGCCGCCGAGCTCGGCCACCAGCTCCGGCACCGCCTTGGAGGTGATCAGATTGTGGATGATGGTCGCGCCCGGTTCCTTGGCCAGCTCACGCTCGGCCACCAGCGCGGTCACCGCCGACGGGGAGACCGGCTCGCCCTTCTCGTCCACCACGAAGCAGCGGTCGGCGTCGCCGTCGAAGGCCAGCCCGATATCGGCCCCGGTCTTGCGGACGTACTCCTGCAGATCCACCAGATTCTTCGGATCCAGCGGATTGGCTTCGTGATTGGGGAAGGTGCCGTCGAGTTCGAAATAGAGCGGTTCGATGGTGAACTGCGGCAGTGTGCCCAGCACGGCGGGCACGGTGAAACCGCCCATGCCGTTGCCCGCGTCCACGGCGATACGCAGCGGGCGGGACGCGCTCAGATCGACCAGTTCGTGCAGGTAGGCCGCGTAGGCGGAGAGCAGGTCCTGCTCGGAGGCGGTGCCCGGCGCGCCGTCGTAGGCGGGCACACCGTTGATCACCTCGTCGGTGATGGTGGCCAGGCCGGTGTCCTGTCCGACCGGAAGCGCCTTGGCGCGGCACAGTTTGATGCCGTTGTACCGGGCCGGATTGTGCGAGGCGGTGAACATCGCGCCCGGGCAGTCGAGATGGCCGGAGGCGAAGTACAACTCGTCGGTGGAGGCCAGGCCGATGTGGATCACGTCGAGGCCCTGGGCCTGCACGCCCGCGGCGAAGGCGGCGGACAGCGCGGGGGAGGAATCACGCATATCGTGACCGATCACGACCTGCCGCGCGCCCTCCTCGCGCATCAGCCGCGCGAACGACGCGCCGACATCCTTGACGAAATCCGCGTCGATCTGTTCGCCCACTACCCCGCGAACGTCGTACGCCTTGATCACTGCATGAACGGAATCGGCAGACCGGGCGACTGTCATAGCCAACACCCTAGTAGGAGAACCCCTGTGCTGGTCCGCCTGCCCGACTTCAGCGCCCGGTCGAGTGCGCATCGGGGGATCAGTTCGGTGGGTCGGGCAGGACCCGGAGGTGACCGCGGCGTCCCGTGCGGCCGGTGCGGGTGGTGCGCTGCGGGGGTGCGTAGTCGGAGTAGCCGGGTTGTTCCGGTTCCGGTGACCGCCGCCGTAGCCCCGCTTCGCGCACGGCCTCGGCCAGGGCGGTCAGGTCGTCGTCATCCGGTGTGCTGGACGAGAAGCCGCCCTCGTGCCGCACCATCTCCCACCCCTTCGGGGCGGTAATCCGGGACGCATGTGTTTCACACAGGTCCCAGGAGTGCGGCTCGGCCACCGTGGCCAGCGGCCCGACCACGGCCGTCGACTCGGAGTACACATAGGTCAGCGTCGCTACGGCCGGGTTCTTGCAGCCTGGACGGCAGCAACGACGCATGGGAATCACGCCAAGCAGGGTAACCCCCCTCACGCCTCGCCGGGGACAGACACGCTCAATGTTGCCGGTCTCACTACGGCGCGTCCCCCGCATACAGGGCCTTTCCTGCCAGCGATTCCACCCGCGCACCCGTTGCGGTGCGTTGTGTCCTCATCGGTGCCACGGCTGGCTCTACGTGCACTCTCCGATTCGCGGCGCGTCCCGGTTCTGGACTGACCGGAGCGGAGGAGCGAAGCGGGGGAGCGGAGGGAGGGAAGAACCGGGACTTCCAGCGCCGCGAATCCGCCGGAGCGAAGCGGAGGCAATAGACACAGTAGATTCATCGTATGACCCGTTCACGTAAGAGGCGACCGCCCACCGCGCGGTCGGTGATCCGCCGCGGGCGGGGTGTGCGCGGGCCGATGTTGCCGCCGACCGTTCCGGCTTGGCGCACTCGCGGCCAGCAGTTCGACCGTCTCGTGCTGGAGGCGTTCGCGCCCCTCGACGGCCGCTGGCACGACCGTCTCACGAAGTTCGATATCGCGGTCGACGACGTCCCGAAAATCCGTCCGCTGCATCCGGATTCGGTCACCTGGCCGGATGAGGTGGTGGCCGACGGCCCGGTGCCGCTGTCCCGGTTGATCCCCGCGGGCGTGGACCGCCACGGTGTAGCCACCCGCGCCCGCGTGGTGCTGTTCCGCAAACCCCTGGAGTTGCGCGCCAGCGACCCCGACGACCTGGTGGATCTGCTACGCGAGGTGCTGGTCCAGCAGATCGCCACCTATCTGGGCGTGGACCCGGACGTCATCGACCCGGCCCCGGAGTAGTCCGGGGTTCCCATCGCACAGACCCGGCCGCGGCGTGTCCGAGGTTCCCGCCGCCCTCGGGGGGCGTCGGCGCTCGCCGCGGCGGATGCCACCGGCCGACGAGGCATCTCCACGCGTCCCGCCCGCCCGGCGTTCGCGCCGCGCTGACGGTCACCGGTGCGGTGTGGCCCCGGTGCCGTGGGGCGCGCTGCGAGACGGTGCCGTGGGGCGCGCTGCGAGACGACGCCGTGTTGTGAAGCCGCGCTGTGCCGCACACCGGCTCCGCGCTGGAGTAAATCCGGTCGTGTCCGTGCGGGGGTGCCGTGTGGGTGTGCCGCTGGGGAGGGTTGGTCACCAGCAGTGCCGTGCGGGCTGGGGAGCCGAGTGGGTGTGCCGCTCGGGATGATTGGTTACCCGTATGCCGCGGCGGGCTCGGGGGCCGCGCGGATCGTGTTGGGGTGCTGGGATCTTGGAGTGCTGGGGAGTGGCCCGCCCTCATCGGATCTCGTCGCGGTGGTCGCGACGGGACCGGGGGCCTACTCGTCCCGCTGTGCTACCTCGCCACCTCGGCGGCGGGGTGGAAACTCAGGTGATGCAACGGGTTCCGCTGCGGTACCTCAGATGATGCCGCGCTTGAGGCGGCGGCGTTCCCGTTCGGAGAGCCCGCCCCAGATGCCGAAGCGCTCATCGTGGGCGAGGGCGTACTCGAGGCATTCGTCGCGGACCTCGCAGCCGGAGCAGATGCGCTTGGCCTCGCGGGTGGAACCACCCTTCTCCGGGAAGAACGCCTCGGGATCGGTTTGGGCGCAGAGAGCCCGCTCCTGCCACTGTTCGGCGTCCATCTCCCGGCTCGAACGCGCGACGGCGTCGAGCATGTCGTCCATTCCGGTGACGATCAGGCTGAGCCGTGGCGCTTCCGGTTGGATCTGCGTACGGGCCCACTGTCCCCCGTGGTGCCGTGTCGTCATGTCACCCCCCTCGTATCCGATTCGGTTGTCGGCGCAGAAGTCTGGTGCTGCGCCTGCTGTGGAATCGGTTTGCGATACACCGCCCGGAATGCCTGACGGGGCCAGCTCATCGGCCATCGCTCCGCCTCCTCACTGTGTGTTAGCGCAGAATGATTAATCCGTCGACAGCCGTTCCCACCGACGGCCCAACACCGCGACGTTGTCCCGCGGACATCCCCGAGCTAGCGCCATCCCGGTGCGAACATCTGTTCGAAAATCCGTCCGCGCCTTGCTCTCTCGCGCGAACCCGGAATGACATGCCTGTGATTAGACACGCCGGGCGTGGCGGTGGTCAAGCCGCCGAAGCTATTCCGTTACCATCCACGACCCCTTTACCCGAACCGGAGCGACTCAAACCAGCAAATGACCGGCAAATATGGCGTGCGGCGGGTTCGCGCGGCGACCGCATAGGCTGTGCGGATGTGACTGGAGAACAAGCGGAGAGCGCGCCCGGCGCCGGCCTGCGGATCGCGGTCCTGGTCGGTGGCGTCGGCGGCGCGCGGTTCCTGCAGGGCGTGCGTGAGCTGCTGCCCGGCGCGGACGTGACGGCCATCGTCAATGTCGGCGACGACGTCTGGATGCACGGTCTGCGCATCTGCCCTGACCTGGACACCTGCATGTACACCCTGGGTGGCGGCATCGACCCGGAGCGCGGCTGGGGGCACGCGAACGAGACCTGGAACGCCAAGGAGGAGCTCGCGAAATATCAGGCTCAGCCCGATTGGTTCGGGTTGGGGGATCGCGATATCGCCACCCATCTCATCCGCAGTGAAATGCTGCGCCAGGGATACCCGCTCTCGGCGGTCACCGAGGCCCTCTGCAATCGCTGGCAACCCGGCGTGACGCTGCTCCCGGCAACCGACGACAGGTGTGAAACGCACGTAGTAATCGATGACCCGGAGAACGCTGGCGAACGCCGCGCGATCCATTTCCAGGAGTGGTGGGTTCGCTACCGCGCCAACGTAGAGACCCATGGATTCGTGACTATTGGGGCGGATGTGGCGAAACCAGCTCCGGGTGTGACGGAAATCATAGAATCCGCGGATGCGGTGCTGCTGGCCCCCTCCAACCCCGTCGTGAGCATCGGCGCCATCCTGTCCGTGCCGGGTATACGCGGCGCGCTGCGCACCACCACCGCCAAGGTAGTCGGTATCGCGCCGGTGATCGGTGGAAAACCGTTGCGCGGCATGGCCGATGCCTGCCTGTCGGTGATCGGCGTCTCGTCCGACGCCGAAGCCGTCGGCAACCACTACGGCGCGCGCTCGGCCACCGGCATCCTGGACGGTTGGCTGGTGCACAGCACCGATACCGCCGCGGTGCCGGGCGTCGAGGTGCGCAGCGTGCCGCTGCTCATGACCGATCCGGCCGCCACCGCCGAGATGGTGCGCGAGGCCCTGGACATCGCGGGAGTCAAGCCGTGAGCGCGGAGCCTGTGATCGACCACGCGGTGGGCGGCGCACTGCGCATCCTGCCCGTCCACGGCCTGCCCGAATTCCGCCCCGGCGACGACCTGGCCGATGCCCTCGCGGCCCGGGCGCCCTGGTTGGCGGACGGGGACATCCTGGTGGTCACCAGCAAGATCATCGCCAAGGTCGAGGGCCGTATCGTGGCGGCCCCGGCCGATCCGGAGGCGCGCGACGCCGCGCGCCGGGAACTGGTGGCGCGGGAGGCGGTGCGGGTGCTGGCGCGCAAGGGCCGCACCCTGATCACCGAGAACAAGCTCGGCATCGTGCAGGCCGCCTCCGGGGTGGACGGCTCCAATGTCGAACAGGGCGAACTGGTGCTGCTCCCGGTCGATCCCGACGCCAGCGCCAAGGCGCTGCGCACCGCACTGGCCGACCGGCTCGGCGTGCGGGTCGCGGTGGTCGTCACCGACACCATGGGCCGCGCCTGGCGCAACGGCCAGACCGATACCGCCATCGGCTCGTCGGGCCTGCGGGTGCTGCACGACTACAACGGGGCGGTCGACGGGCAGGGCAATGAACTGCACGTCACCCAGGTCGCCGTCGCCGACGAACTGGCCGCCGCCGCCGATCTGGTGAAGGGCAAACTCGCCGGTGTGCCCGTGGCCGTGGTGCGCGGATTCGAATACGGCGACGACGGCTCCACCGCCGCGGATCTGCTGCGCCGCGGCGCGGAGGATCTGTTCTGGCTGGGCACCGCCGAGGCCATCGACCAGGGCCGCCGGGAGGCGCTGCTGCTGCGCCGCTCGGTGCGGCAGTTCGCCGACACCCCGGTACCGCCGGAGTTCGTCCGCGCCGCCGTCGCGGACGCCCTCACCGCACCGGCTCCCCACCACACCCGTCCGGTGCGCTTCGTCTGGGTGCGCGAGCGCGGGCTGCGCACGCGCCTATTGGAGGCCATGGCGGAGAAGTGGCGCGCCGACCTCGCCGCCGACGGCCTGAGCCCCGAACGCGTGGAGCGGCGGGTCGCCCGGGGCCGCATCCTCTTCGACGCCCCCGAGGTGATCATTCCGTTCTGTGTGCCCGACGGCGCGCACGACTATCCCGACGCCACTCGCCGCGCGGCCGAGTCCACCATGTTCACCGTGGCGGTCGGCGCGGCCGTCCAGGGCCTGCTGGTCGCCCTCGCCACCCGGGGCGTCGGCAGCTGCTGGATCGGCTCGACCATCTTCGCGCCGGAGCTCACCCGCGATGTGCTCGGCCTGAAGGACGACTGGAACCCCCTGGGGGCCATCGCCATCGGCTACCCGACGGAGGAATTGGCGCCCCGCGAACCCCGCGATCCCGACGTCGGTCTGGTGGAACTGTGAGCCGTCGATCACTGCCGGGGGTGCCCGCGTGAGCGCGGAATCACTGCACAAGTCGGCGGTCGAACTGCTCGAAACCTGGTCGCCGCCAACGGCATCCGACGCATCCCTGCGCGAGGCCATGTTGGCGTTCCTGGGCTCGGCCCCGCGCGGTTGCCTGCGCGAGCACGCACCGGGGCACATCACCGCCTCGGCGGTGGTGTTCTCCCACGACGGCGGTGAGGTGTTGCTCACCCTGCATCCGAAGGTGGGCCGCTGGATTCAGCTGGGCGGCCACTGCGAGGAGGCCGACGATACGGTGTCGGCGGCCGCCTTCCGGGAGGCCACCGAGGAATCCGGCATCCCGGACCTGGTCCTGGAACCCGGCCTCTACGGTGCGCAGGCCCACCCCATCACCTGTTCGCTCGGCGTCCCCACCCGCCACCTGGATCTGCTCTTCCGCATCCGCGCCCCCGAGGGCGCCGTCCCGGTGCGCAGCGCGGAATCCACGGACCTGCGCTGGTGGCCGGTCGACGCCCTGCCCGACGACGCGGACGTCCTGCTGCGCTGACCGCGCCGCCCGGCGCACCCGGGCACCGCGGGTCCCGGTGCCGCCGTGCGCGGGCACCACACACGTGAATGGTCCGGACCTTGGGCGCGGGAAGGTTCGCGACCGCGGACCGAGGCCGGGACTTTCGGTCGGACGGCGGTCCGGGCCGGGGTCAGGTGTCGTAGTCGTTGATCGGATGCGGGAAGTCGTCCATGGTGACTTTGACGATGGCGAAGGGCTCGACCGCGGTGGAGGAGCGGAGTTCGGGGGTGCGTGGCCCGTTGAGTGGATCTGGCCAATCCTGTGGGGCTTGCAGGTCGATCAGCTGGAAGTGTCGACGGTCCATGACGTGGACGTGGCCGGTGTATCCGCTCATGTCCTCGGTGGCGGCGCCTTTGGCTCGATAGATGACATTGCCGTCGGCGTCCGTGCCGTATCCGTATCGGGTGCGGCCTTTGAACAGAGCCATGAACATGGGGATGTCGTAGCTGGCGTCGGCGCAGATGGCGGGTTCTCCGTCGGGGTAGCGGCGGCCGGTGCCGTCAGCCCAGCTCATCTGCCGGGGTTCGAGTCTATCGAGGGGGTCCGCGGTGCCGTGGAAGACGATGCGGTCGCCATAACGTGTGGCGAGGTCGTCGAGTGCTTGTCGCCCGCTGAGCAGCGCGGGACCGGTGGGGGCAGGCGTGGGGACTGCGCTGACCGGGGTGGTGGGTGTGGGGGTGCTGAATTCGCTCGAGGGTCGTGAGCGTTGATCGACGCCGCTGAGGATCTCTCCGACTTTGCGCGTGTAGTCGGCTGCGCCGGAGGTGTGGTCGTGGAGTTTGCCGCAGAGTTGGTGGAAGGCACTGGCGAGTCGCCCCGCGACGAAGTTCATTTCGGGACCGGCGCTGGAAATCCGCATGGCGTATTTGGCCTCCTGCGTTGCTGAGCGGCGCTCCCACCCACCGAGTACTCCGGTTCCCGGGGGTCCGCACCCGTGTTATGTTCGGCGAGTACACGTTCTCAGGGCGGGGTGGAAGTCCCCACCGGCGGAAATGGCGTCCGGACCGATCCGGTGCGCACGAGCCCGCGAGCGCCGCACGGTCCACGGACCGGGCGGGTCCAGCAGATTCCGGTGTGATTCCGGAGCCGACGGTCACAGTCCGGATGGAAGAGAACGCGGCGCATCAGCCTTCCCGTCGAACGCGGGTGGGCCTGTTCGCGTCGCCTTGCCCTGGGTGACAGCGAACAGGAGGAAACTCATGTCACCCACTCGTATCGCCCTCGTCGCCGCGCGCTGGCATGCCGACATCGTCGACCGGGCCGTCGAGGCCGCTCGCATCGCACTGGCCGACCACGGCTTCACCGAGGTCGACGTGATCGAGGTGCCCGGCGCGTTCGAAATCCCGCTGCGGGTCCGGCGTTTGGCCGCCAGCGGCGAGTACGCCGGAATCGCCGGTGTGGCGCTCGTGGTGGACGGCGGCATCTACCGGCACGACTTCGTGGCCGCCACCGTCGTGGACGCGCTCATGCGGGTGCAGCTGGAGACCGATGTGCCGGTGTTCTCGGCCGTACTCACCCCGCATCACTTCCACGAGCACGCCGAGCACCTGGAGTATTTCGCGCGCCACTTCACGGTCAAGGGAACGGAATTGGCGAATGCCATCGCGGCCACGGTGAACGTGCCCGCCGCGGCGTCCTGACCCGGAAGACGCGGACGTCCCCGCACCGCTGCCGCGCCCGCTGTGGGCTGCGGGGGCATGGGGTGCGGGGACGTCGGCCGCCGATTCGCCAGGGGTGCGTCTCGGCGGCGACTGGTTTCGGCCCGGGAAGTGTTGGGCAGATCAGGCCGAAACCAGGGTCTTCTTCCCTTCCGCCTCGGGTGCGGGTGCCGGATGGTCGTCCACCATGGTGGTCTCGTCGAAGGGCAGCTTGCGGTCCAGCACGTCGCGCACCTGCCCGGCGTCGACGGTCCGGGTCCAGGTGCCGACCAGCACGGTGGCGACGGCATTGCCCGAGAAGTTGGTCAGCGCACGGGCTTCGGACATGAAGCGGTCGATGCCGACGATGATGCCGACCCCGTCCAGCAGGTCGGGTCGATGCGACTGGAGCCCACCCGCGAGCGTCGCCAAGCCCGCACCGGTCACCCCCGCCGCGCCCTTCGACGCCACGATCATGAACAGCAGCAGTCCCAGCTGTTCGCTCCACGCCAGCGGCTGGCCCATGGCGTCGGCGATGAACAGCGTCGCCATGGTCAGGTAGATGGCGGTGCCGTCCAGGTTGAACGAGTATCCGGTCGGCACCACCACGCCCACGGTGGTGCGCTCCACCCCGAGGTGCTCCATCTTGGCGATGAGCCGCGGCAGCGCGGACTCCGAGGAGGAGGTGGCCACGATCAGCAGGTACTCGCGCGCCAGGTACCGCACCAGTTTGAAGATCGACACCTTGGCCACGGCCCACATCAGCACGCCGAGCACCCCGAACACGAACACCACGCAGGTGAGGTAGAAGGCGATCATCAGCACCGCCAGCTGCTTGACCGCGTCGAGTCCGGTGCGGGCCACCACATTCGCGATGGCGCCGAACGCGCCGACCGGGGCCAGCCACAGGATCATGGTGAGAATCCGGAACACCAGCTTCTGCAGCAGCGCCACCCCGCGCAGCAGCGGTTCACCGGTCGGACCCATGGCCTGGATGGCGAAACCCACCAGCAGGGCCACGAACAGCGCCTGCAGCACACTGCCGGCGGTCAGCGACGACACCAGCGTGGTGGGCACGATGCCGGAGATGAAGTCCCAGGTGCCGCCGGCGCCGTGGGCGTCCTCGGCGTATTTGGCGGCGGCTCCGGCGTTCGCCGACAGGTCCAGGCCGGTGCCCGGCTGCAGCAGATTGCCGACCACCAGGCCGATGGCCAGCGCGGCCGTCGACATGAGCAGGAAGTAGGCGACGGCCATGCCGCCCACCTTGCCGACCCGTGCGGCCGCCCGCACCGAACCGATGCCGAGCACGATGGTGCAGAAGATGACCGGCGCGATCATCATCTTGATCAGGCTCACGAACAGGGCGCCCAGCTCACCCACCGATTTGCCGAAGCCGGGGGCCAGCCAGCCCACCAGGATGCCCGCCAGCACCGCCACGATGACCGCCGAGTACAGCCAGTGGGTGCGGTCGCGGCGGGGTCGCCGCCCGGTCGTCTCGCCGTGCACTGCGGTTTCGCTCATCGGGATGTCCTTCGCCGGTCGCTGCGTGAGCGCACTCACACACTTTTCGGTCAGAATGATGGGCCGCGGCAGTGATGCCGGTCACTGTTTCGTTCATTACGTTCACGGAAGGGCCACCGGGTGAAGCGACGAGTCCAGCGCCGTCGGCGCAGTCTGGCCGGTCAGGTGTTCGTGGTGCAGCTGGTGGTGTTGGCGCTGGTCATCGGTGCGGGCACGGCCCTGGGCGTCTGGCAGACGCGGCGGGAGCGCGACGAGGCGACGCGGCGTCAGGTGATCGATGTGGCCGTGACGCTGGCGCAGGCCCCGTCCACCCTGGCGGCGCTGCGCAGCCCCGACCCGCCCGCGCTGCTGCAACCGGTGACCGAACGGATTCGCACCAGCGTCGGCATGGATTTCATCGTGGTGATGGCCCCCGACCGCACCCGCTACACGCACACCGATCCGGGGCGGATCGGAAAACCGTTCAGCGGCACCATCGATCGAGCCCTGGCGGGGGAGACCTTCACCGAGACCTATGCCGGGAGCCTGGGGCCGTCCATGCGCGCGGTGACGCCGGTGCGCGACGGGGACGGCCGCATCGTGGCGCTGGTGTCGGCGGGTGTCACCCGAGCCCGGATCGGCGATCAGGTGGAGGATCGGCTACCCGGCATCCTCGGGATCGCGGCGGCGGGGCTGGTGCTGGCGACCATCGGCTCACTGTTGTTGCGGCGCAGGCTGCTTCGGCAGACCCACGGACTGGCCCCGGACGAACTGCGCGCCCTCTACGAGCACCACGAGGCCGTACTGCATTCGGTGCACGAGGGACTGCTCGTCTTCGATGCCGAGGGTGAGGACGCGGTGGTGGTGAACGACGAGGCGCGTCGGCTGCTCGGGTTGCCGGAGGGGTGGGTGCGTCGGGCGGATCTGCCGCAGTCGTTGCGGCAGTTGGGATCCGACGCCGTGCGCGACGAGATGCATGTGACGCCGGACCACGTGCTGGTGGTGAACCAGGATGTGGTGGAGCGCGACGGGCGGCGCATCGGCACCGTGGTCACCCTGCGCGACCACACCGAACTGCGGGATGTGCTGGGCGAACTCGATTCGGTACGCGGTTTCGCCGACGCCCTGCGCGCCCAGGCGCACGAGGCGGCCAACCGGCTGCACACCGTCATCACCATGGTCGAACTCGGCCACACCCGCCAGGCCGTCGACTTCGCCACCGCCGAACTGGAGTTGACCCAATCGCTCATCGACCGCATGACCGGCGCGGTGGCCGAACCGGCCGTGGTGGCGCTGCTGCTGGGCAAGGTCGAGCAGGCCGCCGAGTTCGGAATCGAACTCACCGTGAGCGGTGACACCGCGCTCGAGTCCACCGATCCGCTCACTCCGAACGAAATGGTCACGCTGCTGGGCAATCTCATCGACAACGCACTCGACGCCGTCGGGCGCGACGACGACGCGTGGGTGGAGGTCACCGTGCGCAATGATCCGGAGGGACTGTTCGTGCGGGTGGCCGACAGCGGCGCGGGGATGTCCGAGGAGGTGTTCACCCGCGCCACCGAACGCGGGTATTCGACCAAGACCGACCATCACGGGCTCGGGCTCGCCCTGGTGCGCCGGTTGGTGACGCGGCACGGCGGTGAGCTGCGCGCGGTGCGCACGCCGGAATCGGCTGTGGTCGTGAGGTTTCAGCGATGACGGGAAGCGCGGTAGCGCCGTGTGGGTGCGGTGGAACTCGGTGACGGGAAGGAACTCGGTGGGATGGATGTCGGTGGCGTGGATGTCGGTGGCGTGGATGTCGGTGGAATGGACGTCGGTGGTGGGTCGCGCGCGGGCGCCGCGGCGGCGCGCACGGCCGCGGTGGCGGATGGCGGGGTGCGCGCGATGATCAGGGTGCTCGTGGTGGAGGACGAACCCGCGATCGCCTCGGCGCACCGCTCGTATGTGGCGCGGGTGCCGGGTTTCGAGCCGGTGGCGGTGGCGCACAGCGGGCGCGCGGCGTTGGACGCGGTGGCCAAGGCCGCCCGCGCGGATGAGCCGATCGATCTGGTGCTCATGGATATCGGGCTGCCCGATATGAGCGGCCTGGAGGTGGCCGCGGTGCTGGCGCGGTCGCGGCGGCGACCCGATGTCATCGCCATCACCTCCGCGCGGGATCTCGAGGTGGTGCGGGCGGCGGTGGCGCACGGGGTGGTGCTGTATCTGCTGAAGCCGTTCACCTTCGCGGCCTTCCGCGACAAGCTGGAGCGCTACCTGGAGTTCCGGGCGGCGCTGCCCGACACCACCGACGCGGTGTCGCAGCAGGACATCGACCGGGCCTTCGGTGCGCTGCGCACCACCGATACCAGGGTCGGCACGCCCAAAGGTCTTGCGCCGCAGACCTTGCAGGAGATCACCCGGGTGCTGCGCGATGCCGACGCCGGGTTGACGGCCGGGGACGCGGGGCGGGCCATCGGGGTCTCGCGGGTCACCGCCTGGCGGTATCTGGAGCGGCTGGCCGATGACGGCGTGGTGCGGCGGCAAACCGACTATGGTCGCACCGGGCGTCCGCGCGTCCGCTATGTGTGGGGTCGGTGAGCGCGGCGAGCGAAAGTCGTTTCGCGCCTTCGCAGCTCCGCTGTGCCGGGCTGCGCTCACAACAATTTGGTATGAGAGGGTCGTACGGTTTGCTGCGTCCGGTGGATTACCGCAGTGCGGCTGCGAGTTCGCTCAGGGGGGTTACGCAGGTAGTGGAGTTCACTACGAGTTTGCCTGTGATGTGCGGTGATAGAAATCACATTGGCAGTTCTCCCGCAACCAACTGCCTGGCATGTAACCGTTGCCACCTTTGCTCGGCTGCGTGTGACGTAACGGCGGTAGGGTCTGTACATATCTACCTGCGAAGTTCCAAAGGTATCTAATTAGCGGGGCAAACGTGCAAATGGTTGGCAAACGTTCGGGTTCTCCCGATCCGAAACGCCACCTGTGGGTGTTGGGGTTGATTGCCCCGGGGTGTGCGTTGCTGCCCTCGCAGCTGGTGTTGCACACCGGCTCCGAGGTGTTCTGGTGGATCGGTCCGATCATCGTGCTCATCGTCATTCCGGTGCTGGACTGGGTCGTCGGAGAGGACGGCACCAATCCGCGCGACGAGGACTACGAGCTATTGTCCAACGACCGCTACTACCGCTGGTGCACCTACCTGTTCCTGCCCATCCAGCTCATCGGTCTGATCATCGCCTGCTATATGTGGGCCGGTGACGAACTGACGCTGACCGACAAACTGGGTTTGGCGGCCACACTCGGCTTCGTCAGCGGCATCGGCATCAATGCCGCGCACGAACTCGGGCATCGCGTCGAACACCTGGAGCGCTGGCTGTCCAAGATCGCGCTGGCGCAATCGGGCTACGGCCACTTCTTCGTGGAGCACAACCGTGGCCACCACGCTCGCGTGGCCACCCCCGACGATCCGGCCAGCGCGCGCATGGGCGAATCACTGTGGGGATTCCTGCCGCGCAGCATATTCGGCGGCTTCCGGTCCGCCATCACCCTGGAACGCGACCGGCTGCGCCGAAAGGGACACGGCTGGTGGAGTATCCACAACCACATCCTGCAGGCGTGGTCCATGACGCTCGTGCTGTTCGGCGGGCTGCTCCTCGCCTTCGGCTGGGCGGTGCTGCCCTACCTGCTGCTGCAAGCGGTGATCGGGGCCGGGCTGCTCGAGACGGTCAACTACGTCGAGCACTACGGCCTGCTGCGCCGCCGCCGCGCCAACGGCCACTGGGCCCGCTGCTCACCCCGGGACAGCTGGAACTCCGACCGCCTGGTCACGAACATCTTCCTGTTCCACCTCCAGCGGCACAGCGACCACCACGCCAACCCCGGCCGCCGCTACCAAACCCTGCGCAGCTCCGACGAGGCTCCGCAACTCCCGGCGGGCTACGCGACCATGATCGTCCTGGCCCTCATCCCCCCGCTGTGGCGACTCGTCATGGACCCGCGCCTGCTGGCCCACTACGGCGGCGACGTCAGCCAAGCCAACCTCCACCCCCGCAAACGCACCCGCCTACTGACCCGCTACGGGGTGACAACCGCGGCCTGACCGGCCCGCCGAGTCGGTCCGGTCGGCTGCCGCGCTCGGCTGCAACGCTCGGCTATTGCGTTGGGCCGCTGCGCTTGGGCAGTCTGCGCCAGGGGCGCAGGGTGGGCAAGCGCAGCACCCTCCGGGACAGTCACTTCGCCCAGCGCCGCTCCCGCCGTGCACCGCCTCAGCGATCTGCTCCGCGGCGCGTGCACACTCCCTCAGCGGTCCGGCACGTTGCGGTGCAGTTCGTCCAGCCACGCGGCGGCCGAGGCGTCGCTCGGCGCCCGCCAGTCCCCGCGCGGGGACAGCGACCCACCCGATCCGACCTTGGGCGCGTTCGGCAGGGTGGAGCGCTTGAACTGGCTGGTCTGCACGAAGCGGTGCAGGAACTCGCCCAGCCAGTGCTTGATGGTGGCGAGGTCGTACTCGTTGCGCTGGTCGGCCGGGATCAGGTCGGGCCAGCGCCCTCGGGTGCGATCCCCCCACGCGTGCCGCGCCAGGTAGGCGATGCGGCTGGGCCGGTCACCGAAGCGCAGCAGATGGTAGAGGTGGAAGTCCTGGAGTTCGTAGGGCCCCACGGTGGCCTCGGAGCTCTGCGCGGGCGCGTCGCTGTCGCCGGGAATGAGCTCCGGTGAGATCTCGGTCGCCAGAATGGATTTCAGCACCTCGCTGGCCTCCGGCCCCAGACCGTCGGTGTCGATGGTCCACGCCACCAGGAATTTCACCAGCGTCTTGGGTACCGACGCGTTCACGCTGTAGTGCGCCATGTGATCACCCACGCCGAAGGTGCACCAGCCGAGGGCCAGTTCGCTCAGATCGCCGGTGCCGACGACCAGCGCCCGGTGCATATTGGCCAGCCGGAATAGATGTGAGGTGCGGTCCCCGGCCTGCACGTTCTCGTAGGTGACGTCGTACTGCGGCGCACCCTCGGCGGCCGGGTGCCCGAGATCCCGCAGCATCTGGGTGGACGACGGCCGGATGTCGATCTCGTGCGCCGTCGCCCCCACCGCGCGCATCAGCCGGCGCGCGTCCTCCAGGGTGCGGGTGCTGGTGCCGAAGCCGGGCATGGTGTAGGCCAGCACATTCGAGCGCGGCAGCCCCAGCCGGTCCATGGTCTTGGCGGCGACGATCAGCGCCACGGTGGAGTCCAGGCCGCCCGACACCCCGATGACGACCCGCTGCGAGCCGGTGGCCGCCATGCGCGTGCTCAGGCCCTCGACCTGGATGTGGTGCACTTCGGCGCAGCGCTCGTTGCGGCTGGCCGGATCGGCCGGGACGTAGGGGAAGCGCGGGATCTCCCGGCGCAGCGGCACCGCGCCCGCGGGCACCGGCAGGCCGAGTTCGATACGCCGGAAGCGGCGCAGCCGGTCGCGGTGGTCGTGCACATTGTCGGCGAAGCTGGTCATGCGCAGCCGGTCGGCGGCCAGCCGGTGCAGGTCGATATCGGCCGTCACCAGCTGGGGCTGTGCGGCGAACCGTTCGCCCTCGGCCAGCAGATTGCCGTTCTCACAGATGAGGGCCTGCCCGTCCCACGCCATATCGGTGGTCGACTCCCCGTGTCCGGCGGCCGAATACAGGTAGGCGGCCATATATCGCGCGGAATGCGAGGTGCACAGCTCGCGGCGGTAGTCGGCCTTGCCGATGACGATATTGCTGGCGGACAGGTTCACCAGCACCGTGGCTCCCGCCAGCGCGGCGAATCCGCTGGGCGGCAACGGCACCCAGCCGTCCTCGCAGATCTCCAGGTGGGCGACGAAGCCGGGCACGTTCGCGGCCTGGAACAGCAGGTCGTCGCCGAACGGAACCCGTTGTCCGGCAATGGTGATGTGATCGTCGAGCGATTCCCGTGCCGCCGCGTACTGCCGTTTCTCGTAGAACTCCCGGTAGTTCGGCAGATAGCTCTTGGGCGCGGCGCCCAGTACCCGCCCGCCCTGGATCACGATGCCGCAGTTGAACAGTCGCCCCTGCGTCCGCACCGGTGCACCCACCACCAGCACCGTGGCGATATCCACGCTCTCGGCCACGATGCGCGCCAGCGCCGCCCCCACCGCGTCGTCGAGCGCGTCCTGATGGAACAGATCGTCGGCGGTATAGCTCGACAACCCTAACTCCGGGAACACGGTCAGCACCGCCCCGCGCTCGGCCGCCTGCCGCGCCAGCACCAGCGTCTGCTCGGCGTTGTAGGCCGGATCGGCCACCCGCACCCGCGGTACGGCCACCGCCACCCGCGCGAACCCGTGTCGATACAGCGAATCGAACGGCAGTTGCTGTGTCACCGGCGGCCCCTTACGTCCCGGCCAATCGATCATGCTCGCCCGCAAATCTACCCATGCCCGCCCCGGAAACCCACCAACCGCCCCGCAGGTCCCTGCCTCGGCCGGTCCGATCCGCCGGGCACCCGCGGCGGCCAGGCGAGTTCGCCGCCGCGGCCCGCTGTACGGCCGGCGATCGGCTCGGCAGCATGAACCCGGCCCGTCTCCCGCCGGGGTCCGGGGCGGCAGCCCCGGGACCGATCTCATCGACCCCCGGTAGGGGGTTTCCGGGGCGCAGCCCGGGAAAGCGTCGTGAGTTGGACTAGCCTTGCCTGGGAAGCAGCCGACCAGGAGAGGCAGATGACGACCGCAGTGTCCAGCATGATGACCCCCGATGTCCGCAACGGGATCGATTACAAGGTGGCGGACCTGTCACTGGCCGAGTTCGGCCGCAAGGAGATTCGCCTGGCCGAGCACGAGATGCCGGGCCTGATGGCGCTGCGTCGCGAGTACGCCGACGTGCAGCCGCTGCGGGGTGCGCGGATCTCCGGTTCGCTGCACATGACCGTGCAGACCGCGGTGCTGATCGAGACCCTGGTCGATTTGGGCGCGCAGGTGCGCTGGGCGTCCTGCAACATCTTCTCCACCCAGGACCATGCCGCCGCGGCCGTGGTGGTCGGCCCGCACGGCACCGTGGACGAGCCCAAGGGCACCCCGGTCTTCGCCTGGAAGGGCGAGACCCTGGAGGAGTACTGGTGGGCCGCCGAGCAGATGCTCACCTGGCCCGATGAGCCCGCCAACATGATCCTCGACGACGGCGGCGACGCCACCATGCTGGTGCTGCGCGGCGCGCAGTTCGAGAAGGCCGGTGTGGTCCCGCCCGCCGACGAGAACCACTCCGCCGAGTACACCGTGTTCTTGAACCTGCTGCGGGAGCGGTTCGAGACCGACAAGGGCAAGTGGACCGCGATCGCCGAGTCGGTCAAGGGCGTCACCGAGGAGACCACCACGGGCGTGCTGCGCCTGTACCAGTTCGCCGCCGCCGGTGAGCTGTCCTTCCCGGCCATCAATGTCAACGACTCGGTCACCAAGTCCAAGTTCGACAACAAGTACGGCACCCGCCACTCCCTCATCGACGGCATCAACCGTGGCACCGATGTGCTCATCGGCGGCAAGAAGGTGCTGATCTGCGGGTACGGCGATGTCGGCAAGGGCTGTGCGGAGTCCATGGCCGGTCAGGGCGCGCGCGTGCAGGTCACCGAGATCGACCCGATCAACGCGCTGCAGGCGCTGATGGACGGCTTCGACGTGGTCACCGTGGAGCAGGCCATCGGCGAGGCCGATATCGTCATCACCTCCACGGGCAACAAGGACATCATCCTGCTCGATCACATGAAGGCGATGAAGGACCAGGCCATCCTGGGCAATATCGGCCACTTCGACAACGAGATCGACATGGCCGCCCTGGAGCGCTCCGGCGCGGCGCGGCTCAATATCAAGCCGCAGGTCGACCTGTGGACCTTCCCGGATTCGGGCAAGTCCATCATCGTGCTGTCCGAGGGTCGTCTGCTCAACCTGGGCAATGCCACCGGACACCCCTCGTTCGTCATGTCGAACAGCTTCTCCAACCAGGTCATCGCGCAGATCGAGCTGTGGACCAAGCCGGAGGAGTACGACAACGAGGTCTACCGCCTGCCCAAGGTGCTCGACGAGAAGGTCGCCAAGATCCACGTCGAGGCCCTCGGCGGCACCCTGACCAAGCTCACCAAGGACCAGGCCGAGTACATCGGCGTGGACGTGGAGGGCCCGTTCAAGCCGGAGCACTACCGGTACTGAGCCGCGACGGGTTTCACGCCACGGCGTGAGACACCCGGGGTAGAACGACGATTCGGCCGGTCATCGATCGATGACCGGCCGAATCGGGTTTTCGGGCCGCCCGCGTAGACCGGTCCTACCGGGTGTAGCTCGCGGGCAGCGGCATGCCCTTCTCCCGCATCACCTCGCGCGCCCGGTCGGGGTAGTCGGTGATGACGCCGTCGACGCCCTGGTCGATCACCGCCGCCAGGGTCGCCTTGTCGTTGACGGTCCAGGGGACCACCCGCAGGCCCAGCTCGTGTGCGCGGCGGACGTACGCGCTGTCTGTGACGAGGGTGAAACCGGCGTCACCGAGCTTCGCGTCGCTGTCCCAGGGGTTGACGTAGCTGGGGGACGCGATATCCGCGCCGAGGGCCTTGACGGCGGCCAGCGGATCGTCGCGGTGGTCCTCGTAGCGGATCGGCCCCAGCCACGCGCTGCCCGCCGTGAACGTGGAGTCGTCGTACAGGGCGACGGTGGGCACGGCCGGGTTCTTCGCCTTCACCAGCGGCAGGCTGCGCCAGTCGAAGCTCTGGATCTCCACCTTGTCGGTCGCGCCCGCCGCGTCCACGGCGGCCAGGATGACGTCGACGAATTCCTCGGGGGTGGCCGATTCGTCGCGGTCCTCCGCCTCGATCTTGGTCTCGATGTTGTAGCGCAGCCCCTCGAATGCGCCCGGATAGGTTTTCACCAGGTCGAACAGCTCGGGCAGGGTGGCGATGCGATTGCCCGGCAGCTCCTGGGCGGTGGGGAAGTCCGCCAGCCTCTTACCGCAGTCCAGGGTCTGGATCTGGGTGTAGGTGAGGTCGTGCACCAGCTTGCCGACGTACGGGTACTGCGGGTCGTCCGGGGTGGCGGGGGCGGTGTCGGAGCACTTCTCGTCCTCGATCTCGGGGTCGTGCCAGATGAGCGGCACCTTGTCCCGGGTGAGCACGATATCGAGTTCCAGTGTGCTGACGCCCAATTCGATGGCCTTGGCGAAGCCGGGCAGTGACTCCTCGATGGTCAGCCCGCGGCCGCCGCGATGCGCCTGTAGATCGAAGGGGCGATTCGGGTCGGCCGCGGCGCTCGCCGCGGAGGTGGTCGGCGCGGTGGAGTCGGGGTCGTCGGAACCGCAGGCGGTCAGCGCTAGGGCGGCCACCGCGACGCCGAGGGCGGCGACCGTCCGTGTCGTCGTGGACCTGGCGTGGAGGGAGGTCATGACCGGGGATGGTAGCAATCACGTGGCTATTTCGAGTGGTCGCGGCGGTGAATTGTCCGGTCACTCGCACCGTTGTCGCCGGCATTCGGTACTCTCGCGGCCATGGGAGCGTTGGTTGCGGTGGAGGGTCTGGACGGCGCGGGCAAGCGCACGCTCACCGATGCCGTCGTGACCGCCCTGCGGGCACGTGGTCTGCGGGTGGCCACGCTGGCCTTTCCGCGCTACGGCCGCAGCGTGCACGCCGACCTCGCGGCCGAGTCGCTGCGTGGTGGCCACGGCGACGTCGCCGCCTCCGTACACGCCATGGCGCTGCTGTTCGCCCTCGACCGGGCCGATGCCCGCGACGAATTGTCGAAGCTGTTGGTCGACAACGATATCGTGCTGCTCGACCGCTATGTCGCCTCCAATCTGGCCTATTCGGCCGCCCGGCGGGAACAGGATTCCCGCGGTGAAATCGCCCGCTGGATCGAGGATTTGGAGTTCGGCCGTTTCGAACTTCCGGTCCCGGATCTGCAGGTCCTGCTGTCGGTGCCGACCGAGGTGGCCGAGGAACGCGCGCGCAAACGCGGCGAAGCGGACACGGCGCGGGCGCTGGACGCCTACGAAAAAGACGGTGGACTACAGCGTCGCACCGCTAAGGTCTATTCCGAACTCGCCGAAACGCAGTGGCGCGGACCATGGTGGGTGCATCGGAGCGGTGACGATCCGGCAACACTTGCCGCGCGTCTCGCGGAAATTGTTGCTGGATAGGGTTGGATGTGCGCCGGAGTAATCACGACTGTCGGCGAGGCGACCCGAACAGAGCCGGAAGGGTGACAACATAGTACTTATGAAGCCGAAGATTCTGGTCGTCGACGACGATATGGCGCTCGCCGAGATGCTCACGATCGTCTTGCGCGGCGAGGGGTTCGATCCCCATGTCGTGGGCGACGGTACGCAGGCGCTCACCGCGGTCCGGGAATTACGTCCGGATCTGGTGTTGCTGGATCTCATGCTGCCCGGCATGAACGGCATCGACGTGTGCCGGGTGCTGCGCGCGGATTCGGGCGTGCCCATCGTGATGCTGACGGCGAAGACCGATACGGTCGACGTCGTCCTGGGTTTGGAGTCGGGGGCTGACGATTACATCGTCAAGCCGTTCAAGCCCAAAGAACTGGTCGCTCGGGTGCGGGCCCGCCTGCGCCGCACCGAGGAAGAGCCGCAGGAACTGCTCTCCATCGCCGATATCGTCATCGACGTGCCCGCGCACAAGGTGACCCGCGGCGGACAGCAGATCTCGCTGACTCCCTTGGAATTCGATCTGCTGGTGGCGCTGGCCCGCAAGCCGCGTCAGGTGTTCACCCGTGAAGTGCTCCTGGAACAGGTCTGGGGTTACCGGCACGCCGCCGATACCCGCCTGGTCAATGTGCACGTGCAGCGGTTGCGCGCCAAGGTGGAGAAGGATCCCGAGAACCCTGAGATCGTGCTCACCGTACGAGGCGTGGGTTACAAGGCCGGACCGCCGTGATCGCTGGCTCCAGAAACCGCGTCGAGCGGTGGCTGGCAGCGGTGGTGGCCTGGTTTCGCAATCTCGGAGAGCAACTGGGCCACATCTGGCGGCGTTCGCTGCAATTGCGCGTCGTCGTGTCCACACTCACCCTGTCGCTGATCGTGATCACGATCTTGGGCGTCGTGCTCACCTCCCAGATCACCGACAGACTGCTGGACGCGAAGATCAACGCGGCTGTCGAGGAGATGAGTCGCGCCCGCAATACGGTGCAGTCCACCCTCTCGGGTGTGCATGATTCGAGTACCCCGCTGGTGCGGCTGGACGATGCCCGCCGCGCCTTGTCCGCGGGGAGCAGTACCAGCGGCGGAAGTGGCGGCGCGGCGGGCAGTTACGATTCCGCGCTCGCCATGTACGGCGACAATCACCGCGAACTCACCGCCGGGCCGATTCAGGAGATCCCGCCGGAACTCCGGCATTTCGTGCAATCGAATCAGGTGAGCTACCAGTTCGCGACCATCACCGACTCGGAGGGCCGCCGCGGCTCGGCGCTCATCATCGGCAGTCCCTCCGCCGAGATCGATTCGCTCGAAATCTATCTCGTCTTCCCGCTCAGCAGCGAGGAACGCAGCCTGTCGCTGATGCGCGGCACCATGCTCATCGGCGGCGTGGTGCTACTCGTGCTGCTGGCCGCCATCACCGCGCTGGTGACGCGACAGGTGGTGCTGCCCATTCGATCCGCCGCGCGGATCGCCAGCCGCTTCGCCGACGGCCGCCTCAAGGAGCGCATGCTCGTGCGGGGCGAGGACGATATGGCGCGCCTGGCCATGGCCTTCAACGAGATGGCGGAAAGCCTCTCCAACCAGATCACGCAGCTGGAGGAGTTCGGAAACCTCCAGCGCCGCTTCACCTCCGACGTCAGCCACGAGCTGCGCACCCCGCTCACCACGGTGCGCATGGCCGCCGACCTCATCCACGGCTCCAGCGACGATCTCGATCCGGCGCTGGCCCGCTCGGCCGAACTGCTCGTCAACGAACTCGACCGCTTCGAGGGACTGCTCAACGATCTGCTCGAGATCAGCCGCCACGACGCGGGTGTGGCCGAACTCCAGGTGGAATCGCTGGATGTGCGGATGTGCGCGCGGGCGGCGGTGTCCACGGTGCGGCATCTGGCCAAGGAGACCGGCGTCGAGCTGGTGGTGGACATGCCCGAGGAACCGCTTGTCGCCGAGGTGGATCCGCGTCGTGTGGAACGCGTGCTGCGCAATCTGCTGGCCAATGCCATCGACCACAGCGAGGGCAAACCGGTGCTCATGCGGGTGCGCGGGGACGCCGACGCCAACTCGGTCGCCTTCGTGGTGCGCGATCAGGGCGTCGGCCTGCGGCCGGGTGAGGAGAAGATGGTCTTCAACCGGTTCTGGCGCTCGGACCCCTCGCGGGTGCGGCGTTCCGGCGGAACGGGTTTGGGGCTGTCGATCAGCGTCGAGGACGCCAATCTGCACGACGGCAAGCTGGAGGCGTGGGGCGAGACCGGCGTCGGAGCCAGCTTCCGCCTGACCCTGCCCCTGGTGCGCGGCCGCAAGCTCGGCGCCAGCCCGCTACCGCTGGAACCGCCCAAGCGTCGCGGCGGCCCGCCCGCCGAGCCCCCGCCCCCGGAGGTCGGAAACCTCACCGAGGCCGCCGGATTCGTCTCCGCGGGCCCCGACGCCCCCACCCGCCCCATGACCCGGGTGGCCGACGAATCCGCCTACCGCACCGACTCCTTCCCCCACCTCGGCACGGAACAGGTGGCCCCGCCGGAAAGCCCGGCCCCCCAGCCGGATCCATCCGCGACTGCGCCGAATGTGCCGGGCACTCAGCCGGATGTGCCGGGTGTTCGGCCGGATGTGCCGGGCGCTCAGTCGGATGTGCCGGGCACTCAGCCGGACACCCGGCCGGACGCGTCGCGTAGCCGACCGGAGGGATCGGGCAGCCACGCGGATGCGTCCGGGACTAGATCCGGTTCGTCGGTGACTCGGTCGGAGTCGGTCGGTACGTCGGACTCGCCGGGTGCCGAGTCTGGATCGTCGGCGGCCCAGCCGGGTTCGGGTGCGGTGCCGGATTCCACTGACACGTCGGCGGATTCGTCCGGTGCATCCGAGATCGGATCGGATGCGTCCGGGGACTCGGCTGATTCGGCCGCGCGGGCGTCCGATGCGTCCGAGGACGGGTCTGGTTCGTCCGAGAGTCGACCGGAGGGGCCGGGTACTCCGCCCGGCCCGGACGCGGGGCGGCCGCACGCATCGGATGCTCGGCCCGGTGCGTCCGACGGGCGGTCCGAGTCGACCAGCGGACCCGATTCGACCGGTGCGCCGCGCGGGTCGTCCGGTGTGTCGGACGGGGCCGACGGTGCGGCCGGAGGCGCGTCGGACGCGCGTGCCGATTCGGCCCCGGCGGGCACCGCGTTCTCGTGGGGGTCGGCTGGCGGACCCGCCCACTCGGCGGGTACCGACTCGGCTCTCCCCGCTTCCCGGCGCGCGCATGGTCGCGATCCCGGTGCCGATTCCGATCGCCAGCGGCCTGCGGGCACGGTCGGCTCGGGGTCGGACGGTCCCGATGACAGCGTGCTCACCGAGTCAGGGGACGGGAAAGCATGAGATTGCGCAGAATCGGGCTGCTGGCCGTGCTGGTCGGTTCGCTGTCTGGCATGGTCGGCTGTGCCCAGCTGCCGGACTCCTCGGCCCCGCAGGCGCTCGGCACCCTCGACCGGCAGCCGACCAGCACCGAACCGGCGCCGCCCATCGTCGGGCGCGAGCCCGAGGCGCTGTTGCAGGACTTCGTGCAGGCCACCGCCGATCCGGCCAACCGGCATCAGGCGGCGCGCCAGTTCCTGACCCCGGCGGCGGCGGTCAACTGGGACGACGCCGAGGGCACCACCATCATCGAGAAGCCGGACACGCTGCGGGAGTCCCGCACCGAGGACACCGCCACCTACGTCATCCGCACCCGCAAGATCGGCGAACTCGAGGCCGACGGCTCCTACCGGGTCGCCGACGGCACCCTCGAGGACAAGGTCAAACTTGTCAAGATCGACGGCGAATGGCGCATCGACGACCTGCCCACCGGCGTCCTGATCGAGCGCAGCGCCTTCAACAAGTCCTACCGGCGGCACGCGCTGTACTTCAGCAATCAGGCCGGGACGGTCATGGTGCCCGACCTGCGCTGGATCGCCGCGCCCAAGGAACAGCTCACCCAGAAACTGCTGGGCCTGCTCGCCGAGGGCCCGCAGCCCGCGCTCACTCCCGCGGTGAAGAACGTGCTGTCCGGCCCGGTCAGTCTGCGCGGACCGGTCACCAAGGCCAATGGCGAGCAGGAAGCCGTGGGCGTCGGCGCGGGCGGCGTGCTCATCGACTTCTCGGGCGCGGCGGGGCTGGACACACGATCCAAGGAACTGCTGGCCGCACAGGTGGTGCTCACCCTGTCGGAGGCCGAGATCTTCGGACCGTTCATGCTGCTCGCCGATGGAAAACCCCTGGATGAGCGGTACGCCCTCAATGGCTGGACCCGCCAGGACGTCGAAGCGCTGAGCCCGTCCGAGGCGGCGCGCAACCGCATCGGACTGCACGCGGTGCGGGACGGCTCGCTGGTGCGGGTCACCGACAACGGGATCGTGCCCGCGCCGGGCTTCTTCGGTACCACCCGCACCCTGCAATCGGTGGGGCTGTCGCCGGACGGGCAGTTGGTCGCGGCGGTCGCGGATTCCGGTCGCCCCGAACCGGAGCCGGGCCGCACCCTGATCATCGGCACCTATGACGGCACCGGCTTCCCGGTGGCGACGGGCGGTCTGATCACCCGACCGTCCTGGACCTCCGACGGCACCTCGGCGTGGGCGGTGGTGGACGGGGAACGGGTCATCCGGGCCGTGCACGACCGCGCCAGCGGGAACGTGTCGGTGCAGGACGTGGATATCTCCGCCCTCATCGCGCCGGTGGCGAGCGCCACCGGCGCGCTCACCCCGCGCCTGCCCATCACCGATCTGCGCATCTCCCCGTCGGGTGTGCGCGCCGCCCTCATCGCGGGCGGCAAGGTGTATCTGGCCGTGGTGGAGCCGCGTCCCGAGGGCCGCTACGCGCTGACCGCGCCGCTGCCCATCGCGCCCGAGTTGAGCACCGCCGCGGTCTCGCTGGACTGGTACACCCAGAACACCCAGATGGACAGCGTGATGATCGCCCGCGAAGGCACGGTCGATCCCATCGTCCGCGTGCCCATCGACGGTTCCGGCCTCAACTCGGTCACGAGTCAGAACCTCACCCCGCCGCTCCGCGTCGTGGCCGCGGCCTCCGACCGCCAGTACGTGGCCGACGCCCGCGACGTCATGGAACTCACCAGCAGTGCCGAAGGCGGCGAACGCTATTGGCGCGTGGTGCCGGGCCTGGGCGCGAACGCCATTCCGGTACTGCCCGGCTGAATCGCCCCGCCGCGACGACCGACAGGAGTGGTCCGCCCGCGACGAGCGGCAGGAGTGGTCCGGTCGTGACGACCGACAGGGTGGGGCCGGGGTATTGCGACCGGGTCGGCAGGGAGCCTTGCGACCGGGTGGGGCCTCACGAGGCCCGGGGAAGCGGCTCGCGGTGGCGTCGGCGGTGTGGTGGCGACCGATTCTTCCCCGGCGTGTGCCCGCCGCCCAACCGCATGGCGAGCGGGGACACAATCCGACTCGCTTGCGGGTCGGGAGCGCCGCCGGTGTCACCCCGCTAGACGGGCAAACGTGGCGTTCGGGGGTGAAAACGCCGGTGGGCAAGGCCCCGGCGGGTGACACTGGGGGCATGGGGGAGCTGCTCGATCTGGTGCTGCCGCGGACGTGCTGCGGATGCGGCGCGGGTGGGTTCGGCTGGTGTGCGGAGTGCGCCGTGACACTGGCGGGTCCACCGGTGCGGGCGCGTCCCCGCGCCGATCCCGGGGTGCCCTGCTGGGCGCTGGCACCCTATGCCGGTCCGGCGCGGCGCGCGGTGCTGGCCGTCAAGGAGCAGTGCCGCCGGGAGCTGGCCGATCCGCTGGGATTGGCGGTGGCCAGGGGACTGGACCGGTTGCGCGACCACGCACGGCCGCTGGTGCTGGTGCCCGCGCCCAGTCGCCGATCCGCCGCGCGTCGGCGCGGGGGCGATCCGGTGGTGCGCACGGCGCTCGTCGCAGCGAGTTGGCTGCCGGATTGCCGGATGGCACGGCTGTTGCGGACGCGGCCGGGTGTGCGGGATTCGGTCGGCCTGTCGCCGGGCGATCGGGAGCACAACCTGCGCGGCCGGATCATCACTGCCCGGCCGTCCCGACACGCGGTGCCGATTCCGGCAAATGCCGAGGTAGTGCTGATGGATGACGTGTTGACCACCGGGGTTACCGCCCGCGAATCGGTGCGCGCGCTGACGGGTGCGGGCGTGCCGGTCCGAGCCGTGTTCGTGACCTGTCGAGCTTGACTGACAGAAATTAGCGTGAACACTGGCGGAACGATCGCTGGCGTACTAGCGTCGCGATCAGACACCCGAACCGAGAGTTTGGAGGTGGCGCCTCGGACATCACGTGCCGAGCGAGTCTTCGATCGGCACACGTTTCAATCCCGCCGCACGAGCGGATTGTGCGGCCAGATCCGGGAGGTACGCGTGACGACTTCTTCACGACCTTCAGTGAAAGACGCAGACACTGCGGTGCTGGAAGCCCCTGTCCCCGAGGATGCCCCCAAGGGCATGAAGGCGGATGTGGTGGTCAAGGGACGCAATGTCGAGGTTCCCGACCATTTCCGAATTCACGTCGCGGACAAGCTTTCCCGTTTGGAACGCTTCGACCCGTCGATATTCCTTTTCGACGTGGAGCTGTTCCACGAACGCAACCGTCGTCAACGCAAGAGCTGCCAGCGGGTGGAGATCACCGCGCGTGGCAAGGGCCCGGTGGTACGGGCGGAGGCCTGTGCCGACAGTTTCTACGCCGCCCTCGAGTTGGTCGTCGCGAAACTCGAGAGCCGATTGCGCAAATTGAAGGACCGCCGTCGCGTCCATCACGGGGAGAAGACCCCCATTTCGGTCGCGGAGGCCACGGCCGGACTCATCGATGATTCCCTGTTCGCCTCGTCGAACGGGAACGGTGCCGCGAAGGCCCACGATCATGCCGCCGAGGCGGTCGACGAGGGCCAGGAGTACGCGGGACCCGGCCATATCGTGCGCACCAAGACACACCCCGCGATTCCGATGTCCGTCGACGACGCCCTCTACCAGATGGAGCTCGTCGGCCACGACTTCTTCCTCTTCCACGACAAGGAGTCCGACCAACCGTCGGTCGTCTATCGTCGCCACGCCTTCGACTACGGCCTGATCCGGCTCGCTGAGTAGAACGGCGTTTTCCACCCGCTACCGGCCGGGGCGCAGCGCCCCGGCCGCTTGCTGATACACGCTGTATCGCCTTTCTTCTTACTTTCCAGTAAGTTGGTGGTCACAGGATTCGCTGGAAAGGAAATCCCATGGCTACCAAGGGTGCTCGCCGTGCTGTCATCGTCTCCGGGGCTCGGACGCCGTTCGTCAGGGCGTTTTCCGACTACACCCGGATGGACTCCATCGATCTGGCCGATACCGCGGTCCGCGGACTGCTGGCGCGCACCGGGCTGCCCAAGGCGGCCGTGCAGGCCATCGTGTGGGGTGGGGTGATCCTGCCCGGCGCCGCGCCGAACATCGCCCGCGAGATCGCCCTGGACCTGGAACTCGATTCCGGGTGCGAGGGCTACACGGTGACCCGCGCCTGTGCCTCGGGCTTGCAGGCGGTCACCTCCGCCGCGGCCGCCATCGAGCGCGGCGAGTACGACATCATGATCGCGGGCGGCTCCGATTCCACCAGCAATGCCGAGGTCAAGCTGCCGCAGAAGGTGGTGCACGCCGCCGCCCCGCTGGCCCTGGGCAAACCCAAGCCGAAGGACTATCTCGCGGCGGTCGCGCAGCTCGCCCCGTTCGTCGACATCGTGCCGCGCCGCCCCAAGATCCAGGAGCGCACCACCGGCGAGGTGATGGGGGAGTCCGCCGAGAAGATGGCGCGCATCCACGGCATCACCCGTGCCGCGCAGGACGAGTTCGCCGTCCGCTCGCACCACCGCGCCGCCGCGGCCATCGACTCCGGGCGTTTCGACAGCGAGGTGCTGTCGGTGACCACGCCCGAGGGCAAGACGGTCACCCGCGACGGGCTGGTCCGCCCCGGCACCAGTGTCGAGAAGCTCGCCACCCTCGCACCGGTTTTCGCGAAGGACGGCACCGTCACCGCGGGCAATGCCAGCCCGCTCACCGACGGCGCGTCCGCGGTGCTGCTGATGAGCGAGGACAAGGCCTTCGAACTCGGCTTCGAACCCCTCGCGGCCTTCCGTTCCTGGAGCTACGTCAGCGTGGACCCGCGCGATCAGGTGCTCATCGGCCCGGCCATCTCCATGCCCCGCGCCCTGGACAAGGCTGGAATGTCGCTGTCCGACGTCGACCTGGTGGATATCCACGAGGCGTTCGCGGCCCAGACCCTGTCCGTGGTCTCGGCCCTGGCCAGCACCGACTGGGCCAAGACCCGCCTGGACCGCGACACCGCCGTCGGTGCGATCGACCCGGCCACCCTGAACGTGCACGGCGGCTCGGTCTCCCTCGGCCACCCCTTCGGAGCGACCGGCGCCCGCATGGTCACCACCATGGCCAACGAGTTGGCCCGCACCGGCAAATCCACCGCCCTGCTCGGCATCTGCGCGGCGGGCGGCATCGGCGCATCGGCGGTGCTGGAACGGGTCTGACCCGCTGGATGCTCAGGCCCGCTGCTCGCGGCTCGGGAACCGCTCCCAGTGCACGGCCGCCTCGAGCGGGCGGCGGTTCCGCCAGCCGAATCGCTCCAGATCCGGGATCTCCTGGAATTCCCGCACCGGCCCCACGCACAGCCAGGCCACCGGCTTCACACCCTCGGGAACGCCGATCAATTCGGCGAGGTACGGGGTGTCGTAGAAGCTCACCCAGCCCACGCCGACGCCCTCGGCGGTGGCGGCGAGCCACAGGTTCTGGATGGCGAGAATGGTGGAGTAGAGGCCGGTTTCCGGGACGGTCGCGCGGCCGAGCACGTGGGTGCCGCCGCGCGACTGATCGTGGGTGACGACGATGCCGGTGCCGGACTCGACAATGCCCTCGATCTTGATCGGGTCGAAGGTGCGGGCGCGGTCCTCGGGCAGCGAGGCGTGGAAGGCCCGCCGCTTGTCGGCCACGTGGTCGGCGAAGGTGCGCAGGGTGTCCCGATCGCGCACCACCACGAAATCCCACGGCATCGAATTGCCGACGCTGGGTGCGCGATGCGCGGCGTCCAGAATGCGCAGCAGGGTCGCGTCGTCGACCACCGCGCCGGTGAACTCCGCGCGCACATCCCGGCGCAGACGGATCACGTCGTAGACGTTCGGATATTCGGCGGGGGCAAGCGGACCTTCAGCACACACGTCCATCAGTGAACCAGGAGGTTTGCCGGGCGGCGCGCCCGACCTCCGCAGCCCCCCGCGACGCCCCCTGCCGGTGAGGCGGGGGGCGTCGGGATCCGATCCGGGACTGCTCAGCCGACCAGGGCCGGTTCCTTGCGGCGGGTGATGCGGCGGCGACCCTCGGCGAGGGCGGTGCGCAGCCCGCGGCGACGACCGGTCGCCGGGTCCACCGCCGGTGCGCCGCCGAACGCCTTCTCCGACTTGGTCTCCGGGGCGTCGTCGGTGGTGTGGCGCAGGTACTTGTTGGGCAGCGAGAGCTTCATGATGGTGCGCCATGCCTTGGCGTACTGCACCGGCAGCGAACCGGTGGTGTAGGGCAGGTCGTACTTGTCGCACATGGCCCGCACCCGCACGGCGATGGACGCCAGTCGGTTGGAGGGCAGGTCGGGGAAGAGGTGGTGCTCGATCTGGTGCGACAGGTTGCCGGTCATGAAGTGCATGAGCCGTCCACCGGAGATATTGGCGCTGCCCAGCATCTGCCGCAGGTACCACTCGGCCTGGGTCTCGGTCTCCACATCGCGGCGGGTGAACTTCTCCGCGCCGTCGGGGAAGTGCCCGCAGAAGATCACCGCGTTGGTCCACACATTGCGAATCACATTGGCGGTGAGATTCGCGGTGAGCGTGCCGAAGAACGCCGGGCCGGTGAGCAGCGGGAACAGCAGGTAGTCCTTGCCCGCCTGCTTGGCGATCTTCTTCAGCACGAGTGTGCGGTCCTGCTCGAACTGGATGCGCTCGGGGCTGCCCGGCTCCCACTTCTTCTTGGCGACCTTGCCCAACTCCAGGTGCTGGATCGCCACACCGTATTCGAAGAACATCTGCAGCAGCAGGTTGTACACCGGCTGGCCCAGGTAGAACGGCGACCACCGCTGATCGCGGGTGACCCGCAGCAGTCCGTAGCCGATGTCGTCGTCCATGCCCAGCACATTGGTGTACTTGTGGTGCAGGAAGTTGTGGGTGATCTTCCAGTGCTCGGCCGGGCCGACATTGTCCCATTCCCAGCTGGTGGAATGGATTTCCGGATCGTTCATCCAATCCCACTGGCCGTGCATCACATTGTGGCCGATCTCCATATTCTCGATGATCTTGGCCGTGGACAGCAGGGCCACACCCGCGAACCAGGCGGGCGGGAAGAGGCTCGCGAACAGCACCGCGCGGCCGCTGATTTCGAGGCCGCGCTGCAACCGGATCACATTGCGGATGTACTTGGCGTCGCGTTCGCCACGAGACGATTCGATCTCGCGGCGAATCGCGTCCAGTTCCGCGCCGATGGCTTCGACATCCTCGGGGGTGAGATGTGCGTATTCCTTGACATCCGAGATCGCCATGGTGGTTACACTACCGTAGGTTACGGTCCCGTAGGTTGCCTACGAATGAATCCCTACCGTGTCGAAGAACGCATTGCTTTCGATATCTGACTGTGTTAGTAATCGCGGCGCAGGAAACGCGACAGCGACCGGCCCCGCTCACTGTTGCGGGCCTTCTCGCGCAGCACTTCCTTCTCCTGGCGCGCCTTCTCCTTCAGCGCCGCCCTGGCCTCGCGCAGCACTTCCTTCTCGTGCCGCGCCTTCTCCTTCAGCGCCACCTTGGCCTCGGCCATGGCCGACCGCAGTCCCTGACGCTTACCGGTGACCGGGTCGACGGGCCAGTGATGTTCGACCAGCCACTCGTCACTCGGCATCGACGGCATCGACGGCAGTGATGGCAGCGTGATGCCCGCGAACTTGCGCTCGGACGAGGTCTCCGGTGCGTCGTCGGCGGTGCGCTTGAGGAATCGGTCCGGCAGCGCGAGTTTGTGAATCGTCCGGAAGGCCAGCAGATACTGCTTGCCCAGCGAACCGGTGGTGTAGGGCAGGTCGTACTTGTCACACAGTTCGCGCACCTTCATCGAGACCTGGTGGTACCGATTGCTCGGAATGTCCGGGAACAGGTGATGCTCGATCTGGAAGCTCAGATTGCCGCTCATGAACGCCATCACCGGACCCGCCTCGAAATTGGCGCTGCCCAGCATCTGCCGCAGGTACCACTCGCCCTGCGTCTCGTTCTCGAACTGTTCCTGAGTGAACTTCTCGGCCCCGTCCGGGAAATGGCCGCAGAAGATCACCGCGTATGCCCAGAGATTGCGCACCAGATTCGCGGTGGCATTCGCCTTGAGTGTCTGCTTCCACGCCGGGCCGGTGAGCGCCGGGAAGATCACGAAGTCCTTGGCGACCTGACGGCCCGCCTTCTTGAAGAACTCCTTGTTCGGCTCCGACAGCACCTGCTTGGGATCGGTCCCCAGATGCTCCTTGACAATGGACAGATCGTGCAGGGCGATACCCCACTCGAACAGCGCCGCCAGCACCAGATTCCCGACCGGCTGGGCGAGATTGCGCGGTCGCCACTCCTCGTCGCGGGTCATGCGCAGAATGCCGAAGCCCACGTCGTGGTCCATGTCCACGATATTGGTGTAGGTGTGGTGGGAGTAGTTGTGCGCGGCCTTCCACTGCGCCGACGTCCCGGTCATATCCCACTCCCAGGTGGTGGAGTGGATCTCCGGGTCGTTCATCCAGTCCCACTGCCCGTGGCTGATGTTGTGCCCGAGCTCCATGTTCTCGATGATCTTGGCGACCGAGAGCAGGGCGGTGCCGGTGATCCAGGCCCAGCGCTTCTTGGAGAAGAACAGCGTGGCGCGCCCGGCGGCCTCCAGTGCCCGCTGGGCCGCGATCGTCCGGCGGATGTATTTGGCGTCGCGCTCGCCGAGGGAGAGTTCGACCTCACGGCGAATGGCGTCGAGCTCCTGACCCAGGGTCTCGATATCCGCTTCCGTCAGGTGTGCGAAAGCTTTGATGTCGGTGATTGCCACCGGCGGATCCTTCCATGATTCGAGTGCCCCGAACCGGGACGCGCGTCGCAGATCGCGCCGTGTCCGGCACCGTGCTCGACTGCCATCGAGGGTACAGGCGTCGGCTCACACATCCAGGGTGCAGTCGCCCGCGGCGGCGGAGATGCAGGTCTGCACCTTGTCCCCGGCGCGATGTTCGTTGCCGTTGCGCAGATCTCGGACATGACCGTCGGTAATGGTCACCACGCAGGTCTGGCAGATGCCCATGCGGCAGCCGAACGGCATGCGCACGCCCGCGCCCTCACCGGCCTGAAGCAGACTGGTCGCCCCGTCGATCTCCACGCTGCGGCCGGTCTTGGCGAAGGTGACGGTGCCGCCCTCGCCGACCGCCGAGCGTTCGATCTCGAAGCGCTCCACATGCAGCCGCTCCCCGATACCGGCGGCGGCCCAGTGCTTTTCGGCGGAGTCCAGCATGGCGGCCGGGCCGCAGGCCCAGGTGTCACGTTCACGCCAGTCCGGGACGCGCCGGTCCAGTTCGGCCAGGTCGAGCTTGCCGTGCTCGCCGGTGAAATGCAGGTCGGCGGTGAAACTCGGGTGCCGCTCGTGCAATTCACGCAGTTCCTCGCCGAACATCACATCGTCGGGAGTGCGGGCGGAGTGCACATGCACCACATCCGGCACCACCCCGCGCCGGTCCATGGTGCGCAGCATGGCCATGACCGGAGTGATGCCCGAGCCCGCGGTGAGGAACAGCACCTTGGCGGGCGGCGGCTCGGGCAGCACGAAGCCGCCCTGCGGCGCGGCCAGCCGCACCACGCTGCCGACCGGGACGCCCGACACCAGGTGGCTGGAGAGGAAACCCTCCGGCATGGCCTTGACCGCGATGGAGATGAGCCGCTTGGACCGATGGCCCGGATCGGTCCAATCCGGGGGACAGGTCAGCGAGTACGAGCGCCAGTGCCAGCGGCCGTTCACCAGAACGCCGATGCCGATGTACTGGCCCGGCTCGAACTTGAAGTCGAAACCCCAGCCCGGCTTGATCACCAGCGTGGCCGAATCGGCGGTCTCCTTGCGCACCTCCACGATGCGCCCGCGCAGCTCCCGCGCCGACCACAGCGGATTCACCAGGTGCAGGTAGTCGTCCGGCAGCAGCGGCGTGGTGATGCGGGCCGCGGCCCCGCGCAGCGCCTCCATCCGGGTGCGCCCCGCCGGACCGTGTTCGGCGACCGGAGCCTCCAGCCACTCCCGCAGCCCTCGCATACCCCCAACTTTCAAACCCATGATCGCGGACGCTCTTCCTCGTCATCGTGTGCGCTGCTCGAGCGCTGTGCTTCTCCCGCGGCCGACCTCGTTGCCACCGCCGCGGCGCAATCGGCGCGCATCCGCACGCCTCCGCCGCCAAGGTTACGGCATCGTAGGTTACGGTGCCGTCGCCGCCGAGGGAAGAGGTCTTTCGTCAGCGCTACAGCAGGTCCAGCAGGAACGGCAGTTCCTGGGTGGCGTACCAGGCCAGTTGGTGGTCCTCGGCGTCGCCGAGCACGAATTCGGCGTCCGGATCGCCCATATCGGCGGCGTCGATGACATCCACCGCCTTGGCCACGGCGGGTTCGGCCTCCACCAGGTCCAGATGCACGGAGGCGACGCGGTTCCAGGTGATGGGGCCGCTCAGCCGCACCACCGCGTCGTCGAGGTCCGGGCGCAGGGTCGCGCCCTCCACATCGGCGGCGACGACGGCACGGCGGTAGACCGGGCGGTGTGAGACGTCGGCCGGGGCGGGGGCGTCGGCGGTCGCCGGATCCAGCACAGCGTCGGCGTCATCGCGACCGTCGGTGTCCGCCGAGTCGCCGGCGTCGTCCGTCCGGTCCGCGACATCACCGGCATCGTCGGTGGCACCGGACCCGCCGGCCGCGTCACCGTCGTCCCCGGTGCCGTGCAGTTCGTCCGCGGCCCGGTCGTCGGCGAGCAGTCGCAGCGAGGCGCGCGCGGCCTCGCCCATGGCGACCTCCGCCAGCTCCTCGTCATCGCCGGAGGCGTACGCCTCGCGCAGGGCGGGGGTGACCGCGAAGGCGGTGTCGTTCACCGCCCGCAGCTCCCGCTCGGTCACCAGCTCCCGCAGCATGGCCACGGTGACGGGCACGTAGACCCGTAGCTTCCCGGATACGGCGCGGTGGGACGACTCACTGGACGCAGGCACCGAGCATCTCCTCCATCGACTCGTGCACCGACGCGGTCAGCACCGCGATATCGGCCATCGCGTCGCGATCGGCATTGAGCCCGTAGAACACGCGCCCGTCGTAGGACGTGATCCCGATGCTCAGCGCCTGATAGCGCAGCAATGGCGATACCGGATACATCTCCAGCATCCGCGCGCCGCCGATGTACATCGGCCGCTGCGGACCCGGCGCGTTGGTGATCACCAGATTGAACGTGTGTTCTGCGAACGTACTCGCTGCCCGCACGCTCATGGCATGCAGGCTCGCCGGGGCGAATCCGGCCATGTGCACCAGGGTCCGCGCGCGCACGCCGTGCTGATGCTTGGTGTGCACCTCGGTGGCGTGCCTGAGGTGCGAGAGCCGGATGACCGGATTCGGTTCGCCGACCGGCAGATCCACCAGCAACGAGGTCACCCGACCGGCCGGTTTCAGCTGCCCGTCGGGGCCCTCGGAGTACACGCTCATCGGCACCACGGCCCGCAGCGCCGAGGATTCGGTGAGCACCTCGCCGCGCGAGAGCAGCCAGTTGCGCAGCGCGCCGGTGACCACCGAGAGGACCACGTCGTTGATGGAGCAGTCGAATCTGCGGCGGATCTTGCGGTAGTCCTCCAGATCGGTGCGCGCCACCTCGAACCGTCGATTGCGCGAGGTCCGGGTATTGAGCGGACTGTCGGCGAAGCCGACCGCGGCGGCGCGCACCATGGACACCATCTTCTTCACGGCCTTGCCGGTGGCGTCGACGAAGGCGAACGCCTCCGCGCCCTGGTGGCGGAGGACATCGAACGCCTCCCGCGGCTGGGTGGCCAGGTGCAGGATCGCGCCGATCAGCAGTTCCAGGTCGGCGGGTTCGCGATGCGGGGTCCAGGCGTCGTCGGCGAGTTCGCGGGGCGCGGCGGAGGAGTCCAGGATCACATGCCCGATCTCCAGTGCGGCGTCACCGTCCACCAGTGCCGAATGCGTTTTGGTGAAGACCGCGCAGCGTCCCCCGGCCAGCCCCTCGACCAGGTACATCTCCCACAGCGGCCGGGTGTGGTCGAGCGGATGGGAGGCCAGCCGGGCGACCAGATCGTGCAACTGCGCGTCGGTCCCGGGTTCCGGCAGCGCCGAGCGGCGGATGTGATAGGTGATGTCGAACCGGGCGTCGTCCACCCAGACCGGACGGCCCAGCGCGAACGGGATCTCGCGGACCTTGCGCCGGTAGCGGGGGACCAGCGGCAGGCGGGCCTCCACCAGTTCGACGAGCCGGTCGTAATCCAGCGGCCGCCTACCGGAGTTCCCGGTGGAGCCGGGATTTCGCAGAATCGCGAGAGAGCCGATGTGCATCGGGTTGCTACTCGATTCGAGCCGATAGAACGACGCGTCCTGCGGCGTCAGTCTGGTGATCACGCTGCCCGCTACTCCCTGCTTTTCCCTGCCGACCCGCACTCATCCTGCCGTTCCGGTCGGCGATATGCGTGCCGGTTCTGTGCGCAAGCGATCCGGATCACTGGGGAAATCGGGCGTCGATGCCCGGCCCCCTGCGCCGTCGCCGAACCCCTCTCGAGTGCGCGAGCACGCGCACCCACGCGACGGACGCTCACCATCCTACGCCAAGGCCGGTGAAACAGGTTCTGCGCCAAAACGATTCGCTGAGTGATAGCTGGAGTCGGGAAATCGCCGCGCGGCCGCCCCGGGCGAGCGCCGCGGTCGCCGCCCGGTCACCCGCTCGCGCACTTCAGCGCATACGATCGGGACAGCATTACCATGGGGTTTGGCCGTGCATCCGCGTGGCCCGAAACCCTCCGGGGAATCAAGACCGACACACCTACCAGAGGACTGACTGAGCCCGTGCCTGCGCTGACACTTTCGAGGTTGCTACGGATTGGTGAGGGTCGCACGGTCAAGCGGCTGTCGCATCTGGCGGACGAGGTCATCGCCCTCGACGAGGAATTCGAGGCCCTCAGCGACGCCGAGCTGCGCGCCAAGACCGACGAGTTCAAACAGCGCTACGCCGACGGGGAAACCCTCGACGAACTGCTGTTGGAAGCGTTCGCGGTGGCCCGCGAGGCGTCCTGGCGCGTGCTCAACCAGAAGCACTACAAGGTGCAGATCATGGGTGGCGCGGCCCTGCACATCGGCAATATCGCCGAGATGAAGACCGGTGAGGGCAAGACCCTCACCTGTGTGCTGCCCGCCTACCTCAACGCCATCAGCGGCGAGGGCGTGCACGTGGTCACGGTCAACGACTACCTGGCCCGGCGCGACGCCGAGTGGATGGGCCGCGTGCACCGCTTCCTCGGCCTCGAGGTCGGTGTGATCCTGTCGGGCATGACCCCGGCCGAGCGCCGCGCGGCCTACGCCGCGGACATCACCTACGGCACCAACAACGAGTTCGGCTTCGACTACCTGCGCGACAACATGACCCACTCGCTGGACGATCTGGTCCAGCGCGGGCACAACTTCGCCGTGGTCGACGAGGTCGACTCCATCCTCATCGACGAGGCCCGCACCCCGCTCATCATCTCGGGTCCGGCCGACGCCTCCTCGAAGTGGTACGCGGAGTTCGCCCGCATCGCGCCGCTGCTCAAGAAGGACCTGCACTACGAGGTCGACATCAAGAAGCGCACCATCGGCGTGCACGAGGCGGGCGTCGAATTCGTCGAGGATCAACTCGGCATCGACAACCTGTACGAGGCGGCCAACTCGCCGCTGGTCAGCTACCTGAACAACGCCATCAAGGCCAAGGAGCTGTACACCAAGGACAAGGACTACATCGTCCGCAACGGTGAAGTGATCATCGTCGACGAGTTCACCGGCCGCATCCTGGTGGGCCGCCGCTACAACGAGGGCATGCACCAGGCCATCGAGGCCAAGGAGGGCGTGGAGATCCAGCCCGAGAACCAGACCCTCGCCACCATCACGCTGCAGAACTACTTCCGCCTCTACGACAAGCTCTCCGGCATGACCGGTACCGCCGAGACCGAGGCGGCCGAGCTGCACCAGATCTACAACCTCGGCGTGGTGCCCATCCCCACCAACAAGCCGATGGTCCGCAAGGATCAGGCCGACCTCATCTACAAGACCGAGGAGTCCAAGTACGCCGCGGTCGCCGACGACATCGCCGAGAAGCACGAGGCGGGTCAGCCGGTGCTGGTCGGCACCACCTCGGTGGAGCGCTCGGAGTACCTGTCCAAGCTGCTGACCAAGCGCGGCATCCCGCACAACGTGCTCAATGCCAAGTTCCACGAGCAGGAAGCCACCATCATCGCCGAGGCCGGTCGGCCCGGCGCGGTCACCGTCGCCACCAATATGGCCGGTCGCGGTACCGATATCGTGCTCGGCGGCAACCCGGACATCATCGCCGACATCCTGCTGCGCAAGCAGGGCCTGGACCCGGTGGAGACTCCGGACGAGTACGAGGCCGCCTGGCACGGCACCCTCGAACGGGTCAAGCAGCAGACCGAGGCGGATGCCGAGGCGGTGCGCGAGGCCGGCGGGCTGTACGTGCTCGGCACCGAGCGCCACGAGTCGCGGCGTATCGACAACCAGCTGCGCGGCCGCTCCGGCCGTCAGGGCGACCCGGGCGAGTCCCGCTTCTACCTGTCGCTGGGCGACGAGCTCATGCGGCGCTTCAACGGCGCGGCGCTGGAGTCGATCATGACCCGGCTCAACCTGCCCGACGACGTGCCGATCGAGGCCAAGATGGTCTCGCGGGCCATCAAGTCGGCGCAGACCCAGGTCGAGCAGCAGAACTTCGAGATCCGCAAGAACGTTCTCAAGTACGACGAGGTCATGAACCAGCAGCGCACGGTGATCTACGCCGAGCGTGCCCGCATCCTCGAGGGTGAGGATATGGAGGGCCAGGTGCAGGAGATGATCACCGACGTCATCACCGAGTACGTGAACGCGGCCACTGCCGAGGGCTATGTCGAGGACTGGGATCTGGACAAGCTCTGGACCGCGCTGAAGACGCTGTACCCCATCGGCATCGACTACCGCGACCTGACCGGTGAGTCCGAGCACGGCGAGGTCGGCGACCTCGACCGCGACGAACTGCTGGACGCCATCCTCGACGACGCGCACACCGCCTACGAGAAGCGCGAAGCCGAGATCGACGGCCTCGCGGGCGAGGGCAGCATGCGCAATCTGGAACGCCAGGTGCTGCTGAGCGTGCTGGACCGCAAGTGGCGCGAACACCTCTACGAGATGGACTACCTCAAGGAGGGCATCGGCCTGCGCGCCATGGCGCAGCGCGATCCGCTGGTCGAGTACCAGCGCGAGGGCTTCGACATGTTCACCGCCATGCTCGACGGTCTGAAGGAGGAGTCGGTCGGCTTCCTGTTCAACCTCCAGGTCGAGGTGCAGGCGCCGCAGCCCGCCGGTATGAACGTGGCGCCGGGCCTGCAGTCGCCGGTCGGCTCCCGTCCGCAGCCCGTCGAACAGCCCGCCCCGGCCGCCAACGGCGCCCCGGCGGCGCTGCGCGCCAAGGGTATCGACGACTCCGCCGGATCCCGTGCGTTCAGCTACTCCGGTCCGGACGAGGGCGGCCACGCGGCCGTCCACAGCGATGCCGAGGAATACGGGCACGCCGCGACCACCACCGGCACCCGCCGGGAGCGCCGCGAGGCCGCCCGGGCCGCGAGCAAGCACGACAAGGCCCCGAAGTCCAAGCGCCGCCGCTGATATCCGCACGATG
Organism: Nocardia otitidiscaviarum; assembly: GCF_007362295.1. Lineage (NCBI taxonomy): Bacteria > Bacillati > Actinomycetota > Actinomycetes > Mycobacteriales > Nocardiaceae > Nocardia > Nocardia otitidiscaviarum. The sequence goes on from NZ_CP041695.1 coordinate 856,368, forward strand.
ATGGCGTCCGAGCTCCGGCTCGGGCGCCATCGCTGTTCCGGGATGCTGTCGTTGCCGATCGCCTCGGCCTGATACTCGCGGACGAGTTCGCACCCGTACCGGAGTGTGAGGCGGTCCCGCAGGGGTGTCGCGGAAGATGGTGACCGCTCGGCGTTCTCGCGCCGGGGGAGAGGAGTCACCGCGTGAGACAAGTGGCGATCGCCGGGGTCGCGGCCCTGCTGTCGGCGGTGCTGTGGCATGTCGGCTCCGGACTGCATCCGGTGCCGGGCGTGGCGTTTCTGGCGCCGCTGCCGGTATTGCTGGTCGCGCCGAGCCTTTCCACGCCGTTCGCCTTCCTCTCGGGTGCGTGCGCGTGGCTGGGTGGCGCGCTGTGGCTGTGGCCGTATCTGACCGGGACGGTGGAGCAACCGGTGCCGGCGACGGTCGCTCTGCTCGGCGGTTCGGCGCTGTGGTTCGGTGCGCTGGTCGCGCTGATGTCGGCATGCCTGCGGCGCGGTCGCACCTGGTCGGCGGTCATCGTGGTCCCCGCCGGATGGGTGGCGCTGGAATTCTCGCTGTCGCTGCTCGGCCCGTTCGGAGCGTGGTGGAGTATCGCCTACACCCAGGCCGAGGTGCTGCCGGTCCTGCAGACGGCGGCGGTGACCGGTGTGTGGGGGCTGACGTTCATCCTCCTGCTCGCACCTTCGGTGCTGGCGGTGGCGGCGAATGTGGATCGACCGCAGCGTATTCGGCTCACCGCGATGGGCGGCATGCTGGCGGTCGCCGTTGCCGGATTCGGCGCGTGGCGGCTCGCCGCCGAACCCCGGGGAGAAACGGTGCGGGCCGGATTGGTGGCCGTTTCCCAACCGCCCGCGTATGTTCCGGTCGACTCTCCGGCGGGCCAGGACATGATTGCCCGGGTGATCGTCGAGGTCGAATCGCTCGCCGATCGCGGTGCCCGTGTCGTGGTGCTGCCCGAGAAGGCATGGCGGGCCGACGAATCCACCCTGTCGCGGCTGTCCGGTCCGCTGACCGAGGTGGCGGTGCGCCGCGAGATCCACATCGTCGCGGGCCTGATCCTCACGCGCGCGGGCCGCAGCGTCAACGCCGCCATCGACTTTCCGTCCGGGGCGGTCTACGCCAAGCACCACCTCGTGCCGGGGCTCGAGGACGACTTGGCGGCGGGCGACGACTTCCGGCTCGTGCCCGGCGAACCCTGGGCGCTGGCGGTGTGTTTCGATCTGGACCGACCCGCACTGGTTCGGGAGAACCGTCGCCTCGGGGCCACGCTGCTGCTGGTTCCGGCCCTGGATTTCACCGACGATCACTGGCGGCACAGCCGCATGGCGGTCGTCCGCGGCGTCGAGTCGGGTATGGGGGTCGCGCGCGCCGCGCAACTGGGTGAACTCGTCGTGAGCGATTCTCGGGGACGCGTGCTGGCGTCGGCGAGAACGGATATCACCACGACGGCATCCGTTCTCGCCGACGTTCCGCTGACCGCCGAGCGCACCGTCTACGCGCGCTTCGGCGACTGGTTCGCCTGGGTGGGGGTGGGACTCTTCGTGCTCGTGCTGGTCGATCTCAGTCGTCGACCGCGCCGAAGGACGGAACCGACATGATCACCACCCGTACCGCTGCCGCGGCTCGCGATATCGCGGGTGCGGTCAGGGTCGAGGACTCGCCGGGGCGTGGCCCGTTGCCGCCGCGAGTAGTGCGGCGAATCCGAACAAACCGCCCACAACCATGGCCGCCGCCACGCCGAGGCGATCCGTCACCAGTCCGCCGAGCAGCGCGCCCGCCGCGATGGCCGCATTGAAGACCGCGACGAACAAGGCCGATACGCTCTCCCGCGCCATGGGATCCGCGGCCGCCAACCACAGTTGGGCGCTCACCGAGACGCCGCCGTACGCCAGCCCCCACACGGCCACCAGCAGCACCGCGGCGGGTAGCGCCGCACCCAGCACCGGCAGCAGCGACACCGTCGCGGCGAGTGTCGCGGCGATGACCATCAGGGCGCGGCGCGGGGACCGGGCCGCCAGTGCGCCCGCGGCGAAATTGCCCAGGACGCCGGTGATTCCGTAGACCAGCAGCAGCGTCGACACCAGACCCGCGCCCGCGTGCGCCCGGATCTCCAGCACCGGGCGGATATAGGTGTAGGCCGCGAAATGGCCGGTGACCAGGAAGGCGATCACCACCAAACCGGTGCGCACCCGCGGAATTCGGGCCCGGCCCAGTGCGGCGCGCAGCGAAACCGACTGTTCGGCGGGCAGTTTCGGCAGGCAGGTCAGCATGGCCGCGCCGACCAGCAGCGCCAGGCCCGCGACCACCGCGAAGGCCGCCCGCCATCCGGCGATCGCCCCGATGAACGTCCCCGCCGGAACGCCGAGCACCGAGGCCACCGCGACACCGCTGAACACCAGCGCGGTGGCGGACCCCACCGACCTCGGCGGCACCAGGCGCACGGCCAGTCCCGCCGCGATCGCCCAGACCCCGCCCATGCCGACCCCGACCAGTACGCGCGCCACGATCAGCGCGACCGGACCCGGGGCCCATGCGGTGCCGAGATTGCCCAGCAGCACCACCGCCATGAGCACCGCCAGCATGGTGCGCCGATCGAACCGACCGCCCCACGCGGTCAGCAGCGGCGCCGAGACGGCGGCGACCAGGCCGGTCACGGTCAGCGACAGTCCGGCGGTGCCGGCGCTGACGCGCAGCGCCTCGCTCATCGGCGTCAGCAGTCCCACCGGCAGCATCTCCGAGGTGACCACCGTGAAGGTGCCCCCGGCCAGGGCGGCAACCCCGGCCCAGTACCGCGGCCGGGCCGAACGGCGCTGGGCTACAGCCGTCTTCGCGACTTCCTCGACATGCTCCATGGCTCCAGCCAACTGCCCGCGACGGCCGGGAACAACGGCGAAGCGCTCATGGTTCCATGAGCCGGGCTAATGAATCGTCGGCGAGGGTCGGGAGAACGTATGGGCAGCCTGGACGTCCGGGAACTCGAGGCATTCCTGGCTCTGGCCGACGAACTGCACTTCGGCCGCGCCGGTGCCCGGCTCTACCTGTCGCAGAGCCGGGTGAGCCAATTGCTGCGCTCACTCGAACAGCGGGTCGGCGCCACCCTGGTGGAGCGCACCAGCCGCCGGGTGCGGCTGACCCCGCTCGGTGTCGCGTTCCTGGCCGAACTGCGGCCCGCGTATACGGCCCTGCACGCCGCCCTCGACACCGTCCGCGCCGCCGCCCGCGGCGTGTCGGGCACGGTGCGCCTCGGCTTCCAGGGGGCGACCAACGAACATCTGGTGAGCGCCATCGCGCTGTTCACCACCCGCTACCCGGACTGCGCCATCGAGCTCACCGAGATTCCGCTGTCGGACCCCTTCGGGGCGGTGTACCGGCACGAGGTCGACGCCGCGGTCGTCCTGCTTCCGGTGCGTGAGCCCGATATCGTGCTCGGACAGGTGTTCTCGCCACAGGCGGTGTCGGTGGCGGTGCCCAGCGGCCATCCGTTCACCCGCCGCGCCCGCGTCACGGTCGAGGATCTGGCCGCCACCGCGCTGATCGGCGTGCGCGGCCCGGCTCCGGAGTACTGGCGGGCGGTGCAGGCCCCGGCCACCACGCCGACCGGCCGTCCGATACCGCCGGGCCCGGCGGTGGGCACCCTGGAGGAGGGCCTGGCCCTGGTGTCGGCCGGTCGCGGCGCGCTGCTGCTGTGCGATTCCACCGCCGAATACCACGGCCGCCGCCCCGTGCGGTTCGTCCCGGTCACCGGTCTGCCCCCGTCCCGGCTCGGCCTGATCTGGCACCGCGACCGCGAAACCGCGCGCCTGCAAGCTTTTTCGCAGGCGCTGGCCGCCACGGCACCGGCGGATACCGCAGCGGATCGACCCGCCCCGCCTGCGCCCTGACCGCCAGCGTGTCCGCCGCGCTCGTCACCGCGGCCGCCGCCTACCGCCATCATCCGGTATCTTTCCCCGACACTCGCAGAGTGCCACCGCGCGGTCGATCCGCGAACCGGGTGGTCGAATCCGGCCGGACGGATCAGGCCGGACGCGCCGTGGGGACGGGTGCCTCGGTCGCGGTCAGACCGTCCAGGGCGCGCGGGAGGGACCCACGGTGCAGGATGGCCAGGCGCTGGGTCGCGCGGGTGAGGGCGACGTAGAGTTCGGCCGCGCCGCGCGGGCCGTCGGCCAGGATGCGTTCGGGTTCCACCACCAGTACGGCGTCGAATTCCAGGCCCTTGGTTTCCGACGCCGGTACCGCGCCGGGTGTTCCGGGCGGGCCGATCACCACGCTGGTGCCTTCCCGGTCGGCCTCGGCACGCGTGAATTCCGCGATGGCGGTAGGCAGTTCGTCCGCGGTGACCCGCCGGGACCAGGGCCGCACCCCGCAGGCGCGGACCGACTCCGGCGGCCGGATGTCCGGGGCGAACTCGGCGAGTACGGCGGCGGCCACCGTCATGATCTCCGCCGGGGTGCGGTAGTTCACCGACAGCGACCGGTACGCCCAGCGGCCGGGCACATACGGTTCCAGCATCGCGCCCCAGGATCTCGCTCCGGCCGCCGACCGGCGCTGGGCGAGATCGCCGACGACCGTGAACGACCGGCTCGGGCACCGCCGCATGAGCACCCGCCAGTCCAGCTCGGACAACTCCTGCGCCTCGTCGACCACGATGTGCCGGTAGGTCCAATCCCGGTCCGCGGCAGCACGTTCGGCGAGTTCGCGGGTGTCGCGCTCGAGAAAGCGCTCGGCCAGGTCCTCGGCGTAGAGCAGGTCCTGGGCGAACAGATGGTCCTCGTCGTCCATCATGTCCTCGCGCCCGACCATGAGATCCAGGACGCCCGCGGCGTATTCGGTCTGCGCCCGGCGTTCCCGCTCGGCGGCGGCCTGCTCGGCGGAGCGGTCGTGGCCCAGCAGATCGACCAGCTCGTCGAGCAGCGGGACATCCGACACGGTCCACGCCTCCCCGTCGGCGCGCCACAGCGTCGGGTCCGCGCCCGCCGCCCGCAGCCGCTCGGGGGAGGTGTACAGCTGCGCCAGCAGCTGCTGCGGGGTGAGCGTCGGCCACAGCTCGTCCACCGCCGCACCGAAGCGCTCGTCGCGCGCCAGCTCCGCGCGCAGGTCGCCGCGCATCTGCTCCCACGCCTCGCGATCGTCGCGGGTCAGCCAGCCGTCGCCGATCCGTCCGAGCGCCCGTTCGGTGAGCGCCCAGGTGAGCACGTCCAGGAATACCGCCCGCGCCTCGTTGTGCGGCAGTCCGCTCGCGCGCGCCTCGTCGCGGGCCCACTCCGCGATATCGCGCCCGATCCGCACCGTGACATCGGCGAGCCGGATGGGCATCGGCTCCTCGGGCAGCCGCTGCCGATCCGCGACCGCCGCCGCGAGCACGTCGAGCATGCGCAGCGCGCCCTTGCGCCGGGCGACCTCCGGCGCGTCCTCGGCGGTGACGTGCAGTCCGGGCACGAAGTCGCCGGGCGTCATGAACACCACACTCGATTCGCCCAGCGACGGCAGCACCCGGTCGATGTGATTCAGGAACGCCGGATTGGGGCCGACCACCAGCACCCCGTGGCGTTCCAGCTGCTGCCGCTGCGTGTACAGCAGATACGCCACCCGGTGCAGCGCCACCACGGTCTTGCCGGTCCCCGGGCCGCCCTCGATCACCAGCACGCCCGGATGGTCGAGCCGGATGATCTCGTCCTGCTCGGCCTGGATGGTGGCGACGATATCGCGCATGCCCGCACCGCGCGGCGCGTTCACCGCCGCCAGCAGCGCGGCATCGCCGCGCGCATCCCCACCGGGACGGCCGAAGACGTCATCGGTGAAGTCGAGCACCCGCCGTCCGCGCGTGTGGAATCGGCGACGGCGGCGCATGTTCTCCGGATGCGCGGCGGTGGCCACGTAGAACGCTCGCGCCGCCGGTGCCCGCCAATCCAGCAGCAGCGGCTCGAATCCGTCGTCCTCGTCGTAGATGCCGATCCGGCCGACATAGGTGCTCTCGCCCGACAGCGCGTCCATCCGGCCGAAGCACAGCCCGTTGTCGGCCACGTCCAGCCGCTTCGCCTCCCGGGCCAGCGCGCGCACCTCGACATCCCGGTCCACGGCCGCACCGGCGTGCGACCGCAGCGCCGCGCCGTAGCGGCCCCGCACCCGCGCCCGCTCGGCGTCGAGGCGTGCGTACAGCCCGGCCACGTACTCCTGCTCGGACCGCAGCTCGGCCCCGAACTCCTGCACAGACACACGCCCTCACTTCCCCGTGGCCCGATGTACCCGAGCGGAACATTTCCGCAGGTTCCGGCCACGGCCAGCGATTGTGCGCCATCCCCGGGGCCTTGCCGCAAGCCCCGGGGCCCGCTATAAGTTGAAAGTGGAAAGGAGTTCTCTACTCCGCCACGCGGTCGTAGATCACCGCCATCACACCCGATTCGCCGGTCTCCTGGAATGTCAGCTTCCACTTCGACGACGGCAGGCCGTCGTCGAACAGCCGCTGCCCGCCCCCGGCGATCTCCGGGCAGATCACCAGGTAGAGCCGATCGAGCAGATTCGCGGCGAGCAGCGGCTTGATCACGCTCGGACTGGTGTTGACGAGAATCTCGCCGGTGCCTTCCGTCTTCAATTCCGTGATGACGTCGGCGGTCGGGGCGTTCATCACCCGGGTGCGTTCCCACGGCGCTTCGCGCAGCGTGCTGGAGAGGACGACCTTGTCCGCGTCGACCAGCCACTTCGCGTAGCCGCGGTCGCGCGGATCGGCGTTCTCGTCGGCGGCGACCGAGGGCCAGTAGCCCAGGAAGCCTTCGGCATTGCCGCGGCCGAGCACCGCCGTGGTGGCGTTCTCGCACATGCGTGACATCTGATCGCGGGCGACGTCGGTGCCCGCATAGGGGATGATCGCGCTCAGGTCGCCCGGTCCGCCGGGGCCGCTGTAGCGCCCGTCGAGGGTGAGGCTGATGTTGGCGGTCACGATACGGGTGGTGCTCATGGCTGTACTTCCTTCGCGAGTCGGGTGGCAATGGTGTCGGCGAGCGTGCCGAGCACCTGGTTCCAGCCGGTCTCGATACCGGCGATGTAGGGGGCGGCCGCGACGGCCGTATCGGTGAGGCTGAGATGGAGTCGCAGGCGGGTGCCGTCCGCGACCTCGGTGAGGGTCAGGTCGTAGTGGCCGGTGAAGGAGATCGAACCGGTGTCGTCCAGGACGGACAGCTCGAAGACGAGGTGTTCGGGCGCGTTGGCCGCCGCCACCCGACCCGTGGAGCGGTAGTGCCGCCCCTCGGCGTCGCGGTAGTCGAGGACGGTGCGCCCGCCCGGCCTCGGCTCGAGCACGCATTCGGCGACGGTCAGTGACGGCGGTGCCCACCAGGAGCCGAGCAGGTCGGCGTCGGTCCAGTACCGCCAGACCAGGTCGCGGGGCGCGTCGAGGGTGCGTTCGAAGTCGAAGTCGCGCCCGTCGGCCCACCGATCCCGCTGCGCGGCACGGGTTTCCGTGTCGATCGCGGTGCGGTAGTGGGCCAGCGCCGCGCGGTCGTCGGCGTGTGCCGCCGCGGTGTCGGCCAGGTCCAGTAGGCGCTGTGCCAGCCCGCGCAGCGGCGGTGTGTCGAGGGCGTAGACACGCCGCTGCCCGAGCGGGAACACCGTGACGAGGCCCGCCCGGGCGAGGGTTTGCAGGTGTTTGGTGGTCTGCGGCTGCCGCAGACCGGTCAACTGAGCCAGCTCACCGACGGATCGTGGCCGCTCGGCGAGGAGTTCGACCATGCGCCAGCGAGCCGCGTCCCCGAGTGCCGATGCGATCTGATCCATGACCAGAAGTATTCACTCAGGAGAATATTCTTGTCAAGGAATATCTTTGTGCAGTTCCTGGGCGATGAGGGCGTCCACGAGTTCGTTCAATTCGTCGACCAGTGCCGACGCGCCGCCGCCGTGCGCCAGATTGCGCAGCTCCAGCGGATCCGCCACGCGGTCGTAGAGCTCGTACTCGAAGGCGGTGCGGGGGCCGTCGATTCGGTCGGGTGTGGAGTAGCGGGCGAAGCTGTAGCGGGGCGTGACCGTGCCCCGCAGGCAGTACCGGCTGTCGGGCGGTTGTCCGCCACTGGATTTCGCGTCCGAGGTGAGCAGCAGCGCGTCGCGCACGGTGCCCGAAGGGTCGGTCAGCAGCGGAGTCAGGTCACGGCCGGGTCCCGTTGCCGCGCTGCCGATTCCGGCCAGCGCCGCCAGGGTCGGCACCAGATCGACATGGGAGGAGAGTGCCTGCGTGCTACTGCCGTGCGTGGCGGGGCGGCGCGGGTCGGCGATGACCAGTGGCACGCGGTTGTTCTCGCGGTAGATCATCGCGCCCTTCTGGCGCAGCCCGTGCGCGCCGCCGAGTTCGCCGTGGTCGGCCACCCGTACCACCACGGTATCGGCGGCGGCCCCGCCGCGCTCCAGGGCGTCGAGCACCCGACCGGTCAATTCGTCGGTGCGGCGCAGCAATTCGAGGTACCAGTTGCCCCACCGCCGCCACTGCTGCCGGGCGGCGGGGGAGTCCACCTCGGTCGGCATCACCCCGCCCACCAGGTCGTTGAGGCCGCGCCAGGTGCTCTGGACGCGCGGTTTGGTGGAGAGGTCGGATTCGAAGTTCGGCGGCACCTCCGCGCCGTGATCCGGCACGTCCTCGAGGCGGTAGAAGCGTGGGCAGAACATCATGTCGTGCGGATTCACCATGCTCACCACGCACAGCCACGGCTTGCTGTCGCCGCCGTGCCGGTGCAGCCAGTCGGTGGCATGGGCGACGACCACCGGATCCTCGTGCAGGCCCGCGTTCGGGCCGCCGCCGTCCAGGATTTCGATGGCCTCGTCGAATCCGTACGCGGACAAGGCCGTCGGCTCCGGTCCCACGGAGCCGGAGAGATGCCATTTGCCGATGTACGCGGTGTGGTAGCCGGCATCTCGGAGCAGGGTGCCGAGGGTGGGGATGGCGGTGTCGAGATCGGGATTCCAGGTCTGCACCGCGCCGAGCACGGCACCCAGCAGATCCTCACTGCCCTGCACATTGTCTTTGACGCCGCTCGCCGGGGCGTGCAGGCCGGTGAAGACGGCCGAGCGTGCGGGCGAGCACGGAGCGGTGGGGGTGTGGTGCATGGCGAATCGCACGCCCCGGGCTGTCAGCCGGTCACTGGCGGGCAGCGTGAACCCCTGGGGCAGAACCACATCCGCTCGCTCCTGATCGGTCATGACCACCAGGATGTTGGGCCGGTCCGGCGGTGCCGCCTGCGCCGCGGGTGCGAGCGCGCCCCGCAGTATCGGCACCGCGGCGGGGGCGGCGGCCAGCATGGCGAGCATGCGGCGGCGATCCAGCCGGGTGGTGGTCATGGGTGGTTCGGAGCTGTGTGCGGACATGGCGCATCCCTTGCTTGAATAGTCTGCTTGAATAGTCGCTGCTACTCGAATAGCGTTCACTATGTGAATGACGACGCCAACGTAGCACGGAAGCGCCTGAGCCGCGCGGACGCCAAGGCCCGCACCCGAGAACTCCTGCTCGACGCGGCGGAACAGGTGTTCGCGCGCAAGGGTTTCGCCGGAGCGTCCGTGGAGGAGATCGCCGAGACGGCGGGCTATTCGATCGGCGCGGTCTATTCGAACTTCGGCAGCAAGGACAAACTCTTCACCGAACTGCTCTCCAGTCGCGCCGGGGGCCGCGTCCAACAGGCCGCGCGACTGCTCGCCGACGGTGACGACGCGAATCCGCTCGCCGCCCTGGGCCAACTGCTGGTCGCCGTGGCCGACAAAGACCGCGACTGGGCACCCCTGCAGGCCGAATTCTGGCTCTACGCCATCCGCAATCCGGACGCCATGGACGCCCTCGCCGCCCAGCTGCGTCGCCCGCTCGATGGCCTGACCGCCCTGCTGACCGGCGAACTCGCCGAGCGCGGCCTCCAGGACCGGGTACCCGCCGATATGCTCGCCACCATCGTGTTCGCCCTGTTCCGTGGGCTCGTGCAGCAGCGGCGTCTCGACCCCGCCTCGGTATCCGACGAGACCTTCGCCCAGGCGCTGCGCTGGCTGCTCGCCGGAATCGACACGGCCCCAGACTGATTCAGCCGGACTGGCCGCGGAACCAGGGATCGTTGGAGTTGAGCGCGGTGAGCAGCAGCCGGATGGCGGCCACCCGGCGCTGGGTGCCGGGCAGCTGATCCAGGGCGCATTCGGGATCGGCGGGCGGGCCCAGATGGGTGCAGCCGCGCGGACAGTCCTCGATGGCCTCGGAGAGGTCGGAGAACGCCTTGATGACGTCGTCCGGGGTGATGTGCGCCAGGCCGAAGGAGCGCAGGCCGGGAGTGTCGACGACCCACCCGCCGTCCGGCAGCGGCAGCGCCACCGACTGGGTGGAGGTGTGGCGTCCCTTGCCCACGCCGGACACCGTGCCGGTGGCTCGATCCGCGTCCGGGACGAGGCGATTCACCAGCGTCGACTTACCCACGCCGGAGTGGCCGATGAAGGCGGTGAGCTTGTCGTGCAACAGCTCTCGCACCGGGTCGAGCGGATCCTCGATCCCACCGTAGATGATGGTGAGATCCAAATCCTCGAAGGCGGCCGCGAATTCGGACTCCGCCACCAGATCGTGTTTGGTCAGGCACAGAATCGGTTGCAGCCCACCGACATACGCGGCCACCATGGCGCGCTCGACGAAGCCGGTGCGGGGCGGCGGATCGGCCAGCGCCACCACGATGAACAGCTGTTCGGCATTGGCCACCACCACCCGTTCGAACGGATCGGTGTCATCGGCGGTGCGGCGCAATACCGTCGAACGGTCGGCCACGCGGACGATGCGGGCGAGGGTATCCGGCTTGCCGGAGAGATCGCCGACCACATCCACCTGATCGCCCACCACGATCGGGGTGCGCCCGAGCTCGCGGGCGCGCATGGCCACGATGAGCCGCTCCGGATCACCGTCGAGCACGCAGCCCCACCGGCCGCGGTCGACCGATACGACCATGGCCGGTGCGGCATCCAGATGCCGGGGCCGAGTCTTGGTGCGGGGACGGGAACCCTTGCCCGGGCGCACCCGGACATCGGATTCGTCGTACTCGCGCCGCCTCAGCGGACCACTCCCGAGTCGGCCAGCATGCCCTCCCAGAGGGTCACGAAGTTCGGCAGGGTCTTGGCGGTGGTGCCGATGTCCTCGATCTCGATACCGGGCACGGCGAGGCCGAGAATCGCTCCGGCCGTGGCCATCCGGTGATCGGCGTAGGAATGCCAGACGCCGCCGGAGAGCGGGGTGGGATCGATGATCAGGCCGTCCTCGGTCTCGGTGACCTTGCCGCCGAGCCGGTTGATCTCGGTGGACAGCGCCGCCAGCCGATCGGTTTCGTGTCCACGCAGATGCGCGATGCCGCGCAGCCGCGACGGCGAATCCGCCAGCGCGGCCAGCGCCGCCACGGTCGGGGTCAGCTCGCCGACATCGTGCAGATCGATGTCGATGCCCGCCAGCCGATCCGGGCCGTGCACGATCAGGGTGCTGTCGTAGAAGCGGGCCTCCGCGCCCATCCGCACCAGGATCTCGCGGATCACGTCACCCGCCTGCGTGGTCAGCCGCGGCCAGTGCGGAATGCTCACCTCGCCGCCGGTCACGGCCGCCGCCGCCAGGAACGGGGTGGCATTGGACAGATCCGGCTCCACCTCCCAGTCCACCGCGCGAATGGGACCGGGCGACACCGTCCAGGTCTGCGGCCGGCGCGGATCCTCGGGCGCGGCCACCCGCACATCGGCCTGCCGCAGCATCTGCACGGTCATCTCGATATGCGGCATGGACGGCAGCGGCGCGCCCCGGTGATGCACCGTGATGCCCTGCTCGAACCGGGCCGCGGACAGCAGCAGCCCGGAGACGAACTGCGAGGACCCCGAGGCGTCGATGGTGACCGGCCCGCCGCGCAGCGTTCCGGTGCCGTGCACCACGAAAGGCAGTGCGCTGCCGTCGATGTCGACGCCCAGCGTGCGCAGCGCGTCGAGAATCGTCCCCAGCGGCCGCACCCGCGCCTGCTCGTCCCCGTCGAAGGCCACGTCCCCACGCGCCAGCGCCGCCACCGGCGGCAGGAACCGCATGATCGTCCCCGCCAGCCCGCAGTCCACCGTCGCGGACCCGAGCTCGGCGGCGGGCGTCACCGTCAGCGTGTCACCATCCCCCTCGATTCCCACGCCCAAGGCCCGCAGCGCGCCGATCATGAGGTTGGTGTCCCGGCTGCGCAGCGCGCCGGTGATGGTGGACGGCCGATCCGCCAGCGCGGCGAGGATCAGGGCACGGTTGGTGATGGATTTCGATCCGGGCAGGGTCACGGTCGCTTGTACGGGGACGTCGACATGGGGCGCGGGCCAGAAAGTCACCCCCACATCTTCGCATCCCGCGGCGTATCCGCCGCTCCGCGTCTCGATGTCGGCCCAGCGGGGGCCGACATCGAGCGACCGGTCGGCAGCGGTCGGCGCTACTTGTGGCGGCCGTGGAGGAAGGGGACCAGTTTGCGGAGGAGTTTCATGGTGCGGTCGGTGCGGCTGTAGGAGAGCAGGGCCATGCCGGGGATGGTGAAGCGCTGCACCGCGATGGAGTGCGGGCGGGTGAATTCCAGCATGCCGGGTGCGCCGTGGATGCGGCCGATGCCGGAGTCGCCGACGCCGCCGAAGGGCAGGGCGGCGATGGCGGCGAAGCCGAGCACCGAGTTCACCGAGGTGCAGCCCACGGACAGGCGGCGGGCGATCTCGAGGCCCTGCTTCTTGGAGTAGACCGCCGAGCCCAGGCCGTACTTGTTGTTGTTGGCGAGCTTGATGGCCTCGTCGACGCCGTTGACCGTCTTGATGGTGACGGTCGGGCCGAAGGTCTCCTCGCAGACGGCATCGGAGGATTCGTCGGCGTCCACGATGACGACCGGCGCGATGTAGGGGCCCTGGACCGATTCCGGCCCGCCCAGCACCGCCTTGCCGCCGTTCTTCAACGCGTCCTCGATATGGCGGCGCACGATATCGATCTGCGCGGGCATGGTCATCGGCCCGTAGGACGCCTTGTCGTCGGAGCCGGGCTTGATCTCGGTGAGAATGCGCTTCACCTCGGCGACGAACTCGTCGGCGATCGAGGAGTCCACGTACACGCGCTCGACACCGGCGCAGGTCTGGCCGCTGTTGGCGGTCGCGCCCCAGGCCACGGCGTCGGCGGCGGCCTTGATGTCGGCGTCGGCGGCCACGATCACCGCGTCCTTGCCGCCGCACTCCAGCAGCACCGGGGTCAGTGTCTCGGCCGCCGCGGCCATGATCTTCTTGCCGGTGGCGGTGGAACCGGTGAAGGCGATCTTGTCGACCCCGGCCCGCACCAGCGCCGCACCGGTCGCGCCGTAGCCGTTGACCGTGGTGAACACCCCGTCCGGCAGTTCCGGATTGGCCTCGGCGAAGGCGGCGGTGAAGAAGTTGCCGATACCGGTGGAGAACTCACTCGGCTTGAACACCACCGTGTTTCCGGCCGCCAGCGCGTACGCGATGGAGCCGTTCGGGGTGTAGATCGGGTAGTTCCACGGACCGATGACGCCGATCACGCCGAGCGGACGCTGCTCCAGATGCGCGGAGAAGTTCGCCATGAGCGCGCCGGGGGAGACCTTCTTGGCCTTGAGCACCTTCTCGGCGTTCTTGGCCGCCCAGGAGATGTGCTCGAGCGCCAGCATGAGTTCGAGGAAGGCGTCGTCGCGCGGCTTGCCGTTCTCCGCGTGGATGAGTTCGCACAGCGCATCGGACTTCTCGACCAGTTTGCTGGTCCAACGCAGCAGGTACTTCTTGCGCTCGTCGTAGGTGAGCGCGCCCCAGGTGGCAGCGGCGGTACGGGCCTTGGCGACCGCCGCCCGCACGGCGTCTTCATCGTCGATCCGGTACGTGGCCAGCGTTTCGCCGGTGGCCGGGTTGACGGATGTCAGTGATTCGTCCCGCTCGGTGACGGCGGTTTCGGTAGTAGACATGATGTGCGGCGATCCCTTGGTGAGAATGTGATGGGGAGAACGTCTCACACCCGCCAACTGAAGTCAATTGCCATCAGTTACGTGTGCCACATCCACGGTACGCCGATGCCCGTCATCTGTCGGTGCCGGATGGCAGCATGGTCCACATGTGCGGTAGGTACGCGACTACGACGAATCCGGCGTCGCTGGCCGTCGAGCTCGACGCCATCGACGAAACCGACGACACCGGGACCCCCAACTACAACGTGGCCCCCACGAATCAGGTGGTCACGGTGGTGGAGCGGCACGACCGCGAGCATCCGGAGGAAGCCGCCCGACTACGCGTCCGGATGATGCGCTGGGGCCTGATCCCGCCGTGGACCAAGGCCGCCGAGCCGGGCGTGCCCGCCAAGGGCAAGCCGCTGTTCAACGCCCGCGCCGACAAGGCCGCCACCACCGCCTCGTTCCGCGACGCGGTGAAGAAGCGGCGCTGTCTGGTGCCCATGGACGGCTGGTACGAGTGGGTCACCGACGTGGACGAGCAGGGCAAGGCCGTGAAGCGGCCCTTCTTCATGTCGCGTGCCGACGGTGAGCGGCTCTACATGGCGGGTCTGTGGTCGGTTTGGCGCGATCGCGAGGCGCGGGATTCCGAACCACTGCTCTCCTGCACCATCCTGACCACCGACGCGGTCGGCGACCTCACCGAGATCCACGACCGCATGCCGCTGCCCATGCCGCGCGCGCACTGGGACGCCTGGCTGGACCCGGACCATCCGGCCCCCGCGGAACTCCTGGAAACGCCCACCCCGCAAGACATCGCGGACATCATCGCGCGGCCGGTACCCATGCTGGTGAACAGCGTGAAGAACAACGGCCCGGAACTGCTGGGCCGGGTGGACGAGCAGGCCGGGCACACCAGCCTGCTCTAGCGGGCCCGGAACCCGGCGCAGTCAACTGTGCCCGCCGCGGGGCGCGGCGGGCACGATGCTCGATACGGCGATTCAGACTTTACGGCCATTCAGACCTTGCACTTGACCGAGTCCAGCGCGAAGGAGATGCCGCATTTGGCCACGCCCGCGATGGTGTCGATGACCTTGGTGGCCAAGCCGCCGCCCAGGTTCTCGGCCTTCTCGATGTTCTTGTCCTTCTTCGGCTCCCCGGACGGGCCGGGATCGCTGCCGAGCGGGTAGTTCGGATTCGCCGGGGCGGTCAGCACCAGCCCGGGCGCCGCGTGCGCGGTGGCGGCGGTCGCCAATCCGGGACCCACGACGAGGACCGCCGCGCCACAGACGGCGATCCCGACGGTGCGTACACGCTGACGGAGGGACATACCGCATCACATCCTCGGGTCGAACGACTGTTGTCGGTGAACTGCGGAACTGCGAGCGCGTCCTCAAGTAACGCACACATCCGGCGCGAACCCGAGGATCCGCGCCGGACGCGTCGTATTACGTCCCGGCCTCGGCCGCCGATGAGGCGATGGTCTTCGCCGCCGCCGTGACCTCCGCCTCGGCCCGTTCGGCCTCGGTGCGCGCCTGGATGCCGCCCGCCGTGCGCAGCGGCACCTCCTTCCAGAACGCCACCAGCAGCAGCGCGATCACCGACACCCCGGCGGCCACCAGGAACACGGTGTCCATGGCATCGGCGAACCCGGCCTTGAACGGTGCGGCCAGAGTCGGATCCAGCTGCTGGATGATCGAGCTGTCCTGCATGACCTCACCCGCCGCCGAGTGATCCTGCCGGGCCAGCCCGGTGGCCAGCGCCCGGTCGGCCGGATTGTCGCTGCGCGCACCGGCCACCACCGCGGCCTGGAATTCCGGCCGCGCCGACGCCGCCCGCAGCTCATCGGAGATGTTCGGGGTGAGCTGCGAGAACAGAATGGACAGGAAGACCGCCACCCCGAGCGTGCCGCCGATCTGCCGGAAGAAGGTCGCCGCCGCGGTGGAGACGCCCATATCCTTCGGCGGCAGCGCGTTCTGCAGTGCCAGCATCAGCGGCTGCATGAGATTGCCCAGGCCCAGACCGGTGATCGCCATGAAGACCATGACCACCCACAGCTCGGTATCGGCGGACACGAGGTGCAGCAGGAACATGCCCAGCGTCACCAGCACCGCGCCGATGGGCGGGAACCAGCGGTAGCGCCCGGTGCGCGAGATGAGCTGCCCGGAGATGATCGAGGCCGTCATCATGCCCAGCACCAGCGGCAGCATCTGCATGCCCGCCAGCGTCGGACTGGAGCCCTGCACCACCTGGAGGTACTGCGGCAGCAGCGTGATGCCGCCGAACATGGCCATACCGACCACGAACGAGATCACCACACCCAATGCGAAGGTGGAGTTCTTGAAGGTGCGCAGCGGAATCAGCGCGGCATCGCCCTGCCGGGCCTCCACCGCGATGAAGCCCAGGATGCCGAGTGCGCCGATGAGGTAGCAGGCCAGGGAACCCCCGCTGCTCCAACCCCATTCGCGGCCCTGCTCGGCCACCACCAGCAGCGGCACGATGCCGATGGCGAGCATGAGCACGCCGAACCAGTCGACCGGCACCTTGGACCGTTCCACCTTGGGCAGTCGCAGCACCCGCGACACCACGGCCAGCGCCACCAGGCCGATCGGCACGTTCACCAGGAACACCCAGCGCCAGCCGGTGATGCCGAGAATCTCGTTCTGCCCGGAGATGAGGCCGCCCAGCACCGGCCCTACCACGCTGGAGGTGCCGAAGACGGCCAGGAAGTAGCCCTGGTAGCGGGCGCGTTCCCGGGGGCTGACGATATCGCCGAGGATGGTGAGCGCCAGCGACATCAGCCCGCCCGCGCCCAGGCCCTGGAATGCCCGCGCCGCCGCGAGCTGGTACATCGACTGGGCCAGGGTGCACATGAGCGAGCCCGCGATGAACAGCGTGATGGCGGCCAGGTAGAAGGGCTTGCGCCCGTACATGTCCGAGAGCTTGCCGTAGAGCGGGGTGGCCAGCGTGGCGGTGATCAGGTAGGCGGTGGTCACCCACGCCTGGAGCGAATACCCCTGCAGGTCATCGGCGATGGTGCGGATGGAGGTGGAGACGATGGTCTGGTCCAGCGCACCCAGCAGCATGCCGAGCATGAGCCCGCTGAGGATGGTGAGGATCTGTCTGTGGGTGAAACCCGCGGAGTTCGGTGTGTCGGTGGTGGCTGTCACGAATGTCTCTCTGCCGCTTGGGAAGTCGGGAAAAGGCTGGTGAGCAGGGCGCTGCGGGTGGTTTCGTAGTCGTCCACGAAGCGCCGCAGCAGCGCGGCGAAGGTCTCGCGGTCCGCGCTGGTCCAGTCGGCCAGCATGAGTCGCAGCGACTGATTGCGCCGGGCGCGGATCTCGGCCGCGACCGCGCGTCCGGCGTCGGTGACGGACAGGACGCTGACGCGCCCGTCGGCGGGATCGGCGCGGCGTTCCAGGAAACCGCGCTTCACCAGATTGGTGACCTGCCGGCTGACGGTGGAGGCGTCGGAGTAGAGCGTTTCGGCCAGTGCGCCCGAACGCATCGGTCCCTGGCAGATCAGCTGGAACAGGATGGCGAAGGCGGCCGGTTCCACCTCGCCGTCGCTGGCGACGGCGATCTGCGCATTGGTGCGCTCGCGCAGGCGGTGCAGGCGGATGAGCTGCCGGGCGACATCGTCGATGAGCGCCTCGGGGATATCGGCTGACGGCGCGTCCACGCCGGGAGCCGGGGATGCGGGCATATTTCGGCACACCTCCTTTGCTTGGGCTGTACAACTATTTGTATCAGACAACTAGTTGTAGAAAGCAAATATGTGGGAAGATCCATTCCCGCCCGGCGCGGGCGTGGATTCGAAGGGGAGTCAGCCCGCGGTGACGGACGCGGTGACCGCTCCCGTCAGGCGCACCAGATCCTCCGGTGCGACCTCGATCTCCAGCCCGCGCTTACCGGCGCTGCACAGCACCCGATCCCACTGCAGCGCCGACTCGTCGAGCACCGTCGGCAGCCGCTTCTTCTGCCCCAGCGGCGAGATGCCGCCCAGTACATAGCCGGTGGTGCGCTCGGCCCTGGCCCTGTCGGCCATGGTCGCCTTACCACCGCCCAGCGCCGCGGCCGCCGCCTTCAGCGACAGCGTGTTCGGCACGGGCAGCACCGCCACCGCCAGACCCGCGCCCACCTCGATCACCAGGGTCTTGAAGATCTGCTCGGCGCGCACGCCCACCCCCTCGGCCAGTGCCGCCACCGCCTCCGCACCGTAGGAATCGCTGCGCGGATCGTGGGGGTAGGAGTGCACCCGGTGCTCGACCTGCGCCTGCACCAGGGCGCGGATCGCGGGAGTGGAAGCGGCGGCCATAGCCGATCAGCCTAGAACGCCGCGCCCCGGCGGCGACACCGGTTTTCCGCACCCGGGAACACGGCGACCACCCGGCATGTTGCACGCCATGCGCGACCGATACCACCCGGTCGGCGGAGTGTGCGAAGGAGATGCCCAGGTGACCGTTCTGGTGGACACCCGCCCGCGGACGGCGCAGGCCCGCTCGACCGGGACCGTGCCGCTCATCCGCATTCCCCGCCCCGCGACCGATGCCGGTTTCGCGGTGCTCACCCCGCTCGCGGTAGATTCACAAGCTACGGCGATCGAAGGGATGAGCGTGACGAGCGACGACGAAATGGCTGTCGATCGCCCAGGCGATGACGATACGGCCATGAACGAGGGCATCGACGACCCAGCGGTCGCCGACGACAACGACGAGGAATCCGGCGCGGTCCGCAGCACCGCCAGTGACGCCGATCTGGCCGCGCGCTTCGAGCGCGACGCGCTCCCGCTGCTCGACCAGCTCTACGGCGCGGCCCTGCGCATGACCCGCAATCCGGCCGACGCCGAGGATCTGGTGCAGGAGACCTTCGCCAAGGCGTACCAGGGTTTCCGCTCCTTCAAGGAGGGCACCAACCTGCGTGCCTGGCTGTACCGCATCCTCACCAACACCTACATCAACTCGTATCGGAAGAAGCAGCGCCAGCCCGCGCAGTATCCGACCGACGAGATCACCGACTGGCAGTTGGCCGCCACCGCCGAGCACACCTCGACGGGCCTGCGCTCGGCCGAGATGGAGGCGCTCGAGGCGCTGCCGGACGACGACATCAAGCGGGCTCTACAGGAGCTTCCGGAGGAATTCCGGATGGCGGTGTACTACGCGGACGTAGAGGGCTTCCCCTACAAGGAAATCGCCGAGATCATGGGTACCCCGATCGGCACCGTGATGTCCCGTCTGCACCGCGGCCGCAAGCAGCTCAAGGGTCTGCTCGCCGATGTGGCGCGGGAGCGGGGATTCAACCGATCGGGTAGCGCGCGTCAGGAGGTAACCCAGTGAGCGACGATATGGACCTGGACTGCTCGGCGGTACTCGCCGATGTGTGGCTGATCCTGGACGGTGAATGCGATCAGGCCACCCGCGATCGTCTCCAGCACCATATGGACCACTGCTCCCCGTGCATCGAACAGTACGGCCTGGAGGAGAAGCTCAAGAGCCTGCTCAACCGCAAGTGCGGCGGCGACAAGGCCCCCGACACCCTGCGCCAGCGCCTCACCATGGAGATCCGGACGACCTACACCCAGGTGGAGACCCGCCGGGTCGAATCGGGCGAATAGCACGCCCGCGGGCCCCGGAAAGAGCTGAGCGGCACGTTTTCCTCTGCTGGAAAACTGTGCCGCTCAATGCTTTTCAACGCAAGCCTACCGGCTCAGGCGTTCGGCCGCTTGCCGTGGTTGGCGCCGTTCTTGCGGCGGCTGCGCTTCTTACGTCCACGCTTACCCATCGGTTAGTCTCCCTTCTGATTGAAGGCCATTCTTTCACGTGTGGTTGGCTGTACCGGCAGCGGTACCGCGGTATCACAGGCCAACCGGAGACAAGGGGTGTCATGGCTGAGGAAGTCCTCGCGGAGATGGTGTCGACCGTTCAGGAGATCCTGGTCTCGGTCGGCGACAAGGTGAAGGTCAACGACCCGGTCATCATGCTCGAGTCCATGAAGATGGAGATCCCCGTCGTGGTGGAGTCCGACGGCACCGTCGCCTCCATCGATGTGACGGTCGGCCAGGTGCTGCAGAAAGGCGACCTCATCGCGACCATCGCCTGAGCGAACCCCTTCCCGGACAATCCCTTCCCGGGGCCCGCGTGGGAACATACACCCGACGCGGGTGAAGGAGCGTGGCTGAAATTGTCGACACTGAGCGAGCTGCTGGCCGAGCACACGGATCTGCCGGGTGCGGCCGTCGATCATCTCCAGCGGGTGGTGGGTGACTGGCAGTTGCTGGCCGACCTGTCGTTCGCGGACCTGACGCTCTGGGTCGGTGCCGGGCCGGTCTCCGACGGCGCGGATGTGGTGTGCGTCGCCCAGTGCCGCCCGACCACCGCACCCACCGTGCACCCGGAGGACCTGGTCGGCGGTCTGGCCGCCCACGATGACCATCACCAGGTGTTCGACGCGCTGATCAGCGGCGATATCGTGCGCGTCGACGTCGACAGCGAGGCCGCCGGCGTCTACCACCCGCATCCGGTGCACGCCGTCCGCGAGGCCATTCCGGTGCGGGTCGGCGACGATGTGATCGCCGTGCTCGGTCGCGACACCGATGTGCAGCGCCGCAAGATGCGCTCCAATCTCGAGGTGGCGTACATGTCGTGCGCCGACGACCTGTGCCAGATGGTCAACGACGGCACCTTCCCCACGCTCGAGGACCGCACCGGCTCGCACTCCAGCCCCCGCGCGGGCGACGGCTTCATCCGGCTCGACACCGAGGGCACCGTCGTCTACGCCAGCCCCAACGCGCTCTCGGCCTATCACCGCATGGGTTTGCAGAACGATCTGGTCGGCCAGGATCTGGCGCTCACCACCCGCTCGCTCATCACCGACCCCTTCGACGCGCAGGAGGTGGTGGGCGACATCCAGGCGGCGCTGGCCGGAAAGGCCGGGCGCAGAATGGAAGTCGAGGCGCGCGGCGCGACCGTACTGCTGCGCACGCTGGTGCTGCGCCCGCACGGGGAGCTGGCCGGGGCGGCGGTGCTGGTGCGCGATGTCACCGAGGTGAAGCGGCGCGATCGGGCGCTGCTGTCCAAGGACGCCACCATTCGCGAGATCCATCACCGGGTCAAGAACAATCTGCAGACCGTGGCGGCGCTGCTGCGACTACAGGCGCGCCGCACCGAGAACGAGGAGGCGCGGCTGGCGCTCACCGAGTCGGTGCGGCGGGTCACCTCCATCGCGTCGGTGCACGAGATGCTGTCCATGTCGGTGGACGAAGAGGTCGATCTCGACGAGGTGGTGGATCGGCTGTTGCCGATCATGGCCGATGTGGCCACCGTGCACACCGCGCGGATCAAGGTGCGCCGCGCCGGATCGCTCGGCGTGTTCTCCGCGGAACGGGCGACACCGCTGGTCATGGTGCTGACCGAGCTGGTGCAGAATGCCATCGAGCACGCCTTCGACGCCGGGGAGGACGGTGTCGTCACGATTCGCTCCGAGCGTTCGGCGCGCTGGCTGGACGTGATCATCAGCGACGACGGCCGCGGCCTGCCGGACGGATTCAGCCTCGAGGGCTCCGACCGGTTGGGTCTGCAAATCGTCCGCACACTGGTCACGGCCGAACTGGGCGGCTCCATCGGCCTGCATCCGGGTAAGGATGTCGGCACCGACGCGGTACTGCGCGTCCCCCTCGGCCGCCGCTCCGCCCGCTGAGCGCGCCCATAAACGGATACGCATATTTTCGGTGTTTCTCCGGCGGTATTTCCGCTCACCGAATCGAAAATGCTGGAAATGCGTCGTGGGCACAATGAAGCCCGGCACCTCCGAAGGGTGCCGGGCCGAAATGCGTCTATGCCGTCGTGGGGGCTGCGGCGGTGACGCCGGTCGTCCGAATCAGACGACGGTGCGGGTGCGCGTACGCGCGTTGCGACGCTTCAGAGCGCGACGCTCGTCTTCGCTCATACCGCCCCAGACACCGGCATCCTGCCCGGACTTGAGAGCCCAGGAGAGGCAGTCGGCGGTAACGGGGCAGCGCGCGCAGACCAGCTTCGCATCGGCGATCTGCGCGAGCGCAGGACCACTGTTACCCACCGGGAAAAACAGCTCGGGGTCCTCGTCGCGACAGATGGCCTTGTGGCGCCAGTCCATTCCTCTGCTCCTTTGCTAGGGCATGCGCATGACGCTGCCCTTCGGGTTTGTGGTCCGTTCACTTGTGCGACTCGAATGTTTCCGCACGGTTGCTTGTGAATGCTTTCACGAACACCGTAGATGTCAAGAGATGTGTGGTGCACCGTGGGGAAGCTCACGCTGTAAGACCCCTACATCGAGGGTCTGCCTGATCATTTGTACTCGCTCGTTCGGGTTTTCGCAGCCCAACGGCGATGTTTCTCAGGTGTGTCGGGTCGACTACGGCTGCGGCGCGACGACTTCCAGTACATCGGGTACGGCTGTGAAATTCACCATGTTGCGTCGGCCGATGAAGTCACCATCGATTTGCAAACCGATCGGCTCGCTCGCTTCGACGCGCACCGACGGGCTGTCGTCCACGCGAAACAATTTGTCCCCCTTGGGGTTTCCATTGGGGGCCAGCAACTGTCGAGCGATGCGGAGGGTGGGCAGCAGGCCCATGGTGCGCATGGCAAACACCCCGAGACCGGTTTCGAAGGAGGTGCCCGGGTTGGTTCGCACCGGCGTGTTGTCGAGGTAGGTCCATGGGCTCGCATTGGTCACGAATGCGTAATGCACTTCCGTGACCGGTTCGTGACCTGGAATCGCCACGCGCACCATGGGATCGCGTCGCTTGGCCTTGAAGAACTGTTTGACGGTGGTTCGCAGATAGCGGCTCGGGGTCGCGGCATGTCCGTTGGCGCGCTTGGCATCAATGGCCTCGCAGACATCGGCGTCGAGTCCGACACCGGCGCTGAAAATGAACCAGCGGTCGTCGGCGACGCCGAGACCGATGCGACGATCCTTGTCCACGCTGAGCAGATCGATCAACTGGTTGGTGGCACGCACCGGATCCGGATCGATCCCCAGGGCGCGGGCGAAGACATTCGCGGAACCGCCCGGAATGATCCCCAAACGCGGCAACCGCTCGCGCTGGTTCGCGGCTCCCGGCAACGGCAGGAATCCGTTGATCGTCTCGTTGACCGTGCCGTCGCCGCCGTGCACCACGATGAGGTCCATCTCGATATCGGCGGCCCACTGCGCCAACTCCGCCGCATGCCCCCGGTGTTCGGTGTGCACCACGGTCAGCTGGGTGCGGCTCTCCAGTGCGTGGGCGAGCAGATCGCGTGTCTCGGGGGTCGTGGAGGTGGCATTGGGGTTCACGATCAACAGCGTCCGCACCCTGAGGAGCCTACTGAGCGAACCGATGTGCGAACCGCCCGCATGCCTCGTGCCGGGTCGATCCCGGTCGTTAGGCTGGGCGGGTGGCTGAGCAGAACTCCGGTGCGGAGAACGCGGGCGCGACCGACGTCGTGCCGATGACGGTGCGCGTGGCGGGCGCGCTGGTGACCCTGGAGGGCGCATCGGGCCTGGTGGCCATGGTCGCGCTGGTGGTGGCGGGCATCAACGGCTCGGCGCAGAACTCCGGCAACAGCTACCTGACCGCCGCGTATGCCGCGATCGTCGGCGGTGCGGTGTTCGCGGCCGGTGTCGGCCTGCTGCGCGGCAAACGCTGGGGCCGCGCCATCGCCGTCCTCACCCAGCTACTGCTGCTCGGCGTCGCCTACTACATGTTCACCTCCGACCGCCCCGAACTCGGCGCCCCCCTGGCACTGGTCACCCTCGCCGCCCTGGTGGCCCTGTTCGCCCCGGCCTCCACGCGCTGGATGGCGGCCGGGTACGACCTGTCGAGGTAGCCGCTCCGGCATGGGCCGCAATGGCCCCTGATCGCCACACAGACGGCTCTTGGTCGTCCGTCCAGTAGTGCGCGGGTGGTCCTGAATAAACACGTGTCCTACGGCCGTCGCTCTGCGATGCTCGCCCGATGTCCGAATCACGACGTGATCTGCTGTGCTGGCAGTTCGACCTGACCTGGGAGCTGTTCGACTACCACCTCCAGCGGCTGCGGCCCGACGACCATTGCTGGGAGCCCGCACCGCTGTGCTGGACCGTGCGGCGCGATGCCGCCGGGGAATGGATTCCGGACTGGGCCGATACCGAACCCGACCCGATTCCGGTGCCCACCATCGCCTGGCTCACCTGGCATATCGGCTGGTGGTGGTCGACGGCGCTGGATCATGCGCACGGGCGGACACCGCGCGAGCGCAGCGAGATCACCTGGCCGGGTCCGGCGGCGGCGGTGGAGTGGTTGCGCGGATTGCGCTCCGACTGGGCGGAGCTGCTGGACCGGGCCGATGCGGCCGACCTGGACGCCCCGGCGCGGTTCCCCTGGGCCGACGACCCGGAGAAGACGTTGGCGCACACCATCGCCTGGGTGAATGCCGAACTCATGAAGAACGCGGCCGAGATCGGACAACTGCGGCTGCTGCGCGCGGCCGCCGGGACCTAGCGCAGCCGCGCCAGCTCGGCCGCGAGATACCCGCGCTGCGGGGCGTTGTCGGCGAGCAGGATGGCCTCCTCGTAGGCCAGGCGGGCCGCGTCGGTGCGGCCGAGTTCGGCCAGGAAGTGGGCGCGGGCCGCGGGCAGGTACGGGTAAGCGGCCAATTGCGGTTCCGCGGTGAGGGGTTCGAGGGCGGCGAGTCCCGCCGCGGGGCCCTCGGCCATGCCGAGCGCGACGGCACGGTTGAGCGCCACCACGGGGGAGGGCCAGCATTGGATCAAAATGTCGTAGAGGCCGAGGAGGTCGTGCCAGTCGGTGTCCGCGTAGCTGGGGGATTCGGCGTGCACGGCGGCGATGGCGGCCTGTAGCGCGTACCGGCCGGGCGCTGTCGGAGGAAGCCCGGCGTGATTGCGCGAGCTACCGCCCGTGGTCGCCGAATCGCCGGGTGGTGTGGGATGCGACCTGACCGTGGGTTCCGCGTGTTCGGATGGTGTGGGATGCGGTTCGGCGGGGGGATCCGCGTGGTCGGGGTGGGTGGTGTCGAACGGTTGTGGCCTGTCGGAGGGTGCGGGGTGCGGTTCGGCGGGGGATTCTGCGTGGTCGGGGTGGGTGGCGCTGTCCGGTCGTGGTCTGTCGGAGGGTGCGGGCGGTGGTCCGGGCTCAGGGTGGGTGTCGTCGGGGGAGTTGCGGGTTCGGGGACCGGTCCCGTGGGGCGAGCTCGACAGTGCCGCGCGGACCAGGGCCAGGCCCTCGGCGATGCGGGTGCGGTCCCATCGGGTGCGGTCCTGGTCGGCCAGCGGCACCATGGCCCCGGATGCGTCCACCCGGGTGTCGCGGCGGGCGTCGGTGAGCAGGATGAGGGCGAGCAGGCCCGCCACCTCGGCGTTGTCGGGCAGCAGCAGGCGGAGCATGCGGGTCAGGTCGGTGGCGCGGTCGGCGAGGTCGTGGCGGATCAGGGCGTCCCCGGACGGTGCGGTGTGGCCGGTGGTGAACAGCAGGTGCACGACCGTCAGCACGGCGTCGATGCGTTCGGGTAGTTCGGCGGGTGCGGGCACTCGGTAGGGGATGCGCGCCGCCGCGATCTTCTTCTTGGCCCGGGTGATCCGGGCCGCCATGGTCGATTCGCCGACCAGGAAGGCCCGCGCCACCTCGGCGGTGGTGAGCCCGCACACCAGCCGCAGTGTCAGCGCCACCTGCGCCTCGATCGACAGCGCCGGATGGCAGCAGGTGCAGATGAGGCGCAGCCGGTCGTCGGGGATCTCGGCCGCGACCAGCGCCGCCTCGGCCGGGTCCGCACCGGTCTCGTCGGACACCAGCAGCGGTAGCCGTCGCCGCAGTGTGGATTGGCGGCGCAGCAGGTCGAGCGCCCGGTTCCGGGCGGTGGTGGTCAGCCAACCGCCCGGTTTCGCGGGTACCCCGTCGACCGCCCACCGTGTCAGCGCCTGCGCGTACGCGTCCTGCACGCACTCCTCGGCCAGATCCAGATCCCGGGTGACGCGCACGGTCGCCGCGAGCACGAACGCCCACTCGCGCCGATGCGCATCCGCCACCGCCGCCGTCACGGCCGTGTCCATGCACACCGGGCCACGGGCTCGTCCAGTCCGCGCACCGTCACCGGGATTCGCGGTGTGAGAGCTGCCTCGCGCGCCCTCCGCGCCCGGACGACCACCCGTGTTCGCGGGCTCGCCGCGCACCGCCGCGCGGTCGTCACCGCCGGGTGGACCGGGCCGGTGACGATCGCTGCCGCTGGCCGGTGGCCCGGCGTCGACGGGTGTCATGGTCAGTAGTCGAGGACCGGGCGGACCTCCACGCCGCAGTCGGGCGGCATGGGGATCTGCTTGGCGATCTCGATGGCGGCGTCCAGGTCGGCGGCCTCGAGCAGGTAGAAGCCGCCCAGGTTCTCCTTGGTCTCCACGAAGGGACCGTCGGTGACCAGGAAGCCGCCGCTGCCGTCGGGGCGGATGCTGGTGGCGGTGGTGTGCCAGGCCAGCGCCTCACCGCCCAGCACGGCCTCCCTGTTGCGTTTCTCGAATTCGTAGTGCTGCTGGAGTACCGGCTCCAACATGCCGGGCTCCGGATTCTCCCAACGGGCGTCGTCGAAGATGAGTGCCACGTACTTCGGCATGGTGTCCCTCCTGCGTCGTGCGGTCCGCTGTTCGGACCATCCACCTCTTCGACGCGCGCGGGCAACCGAAATCGACGAGCCGGTGCGAATTTCTCAGGATTCGGCGGCCAGCGCGGTCAGCGCGTCGCCCTCGAGCCGGTAGCCGATCCACTCCTTCTGGCCGACCGCGCCCAGCGATTCGTAGAACTCGATGGACGGTGTATTCCAGGTCAATACCGACCAGTCCACCCGCCCGTACCCCTGCGCGGCGGCCTCCCGCGCGAGCGCCACCAGTAGCGCCCGGCCCAGCCCGCGCCCGCGCGCCTCCGGCTTGACGTACAGGTCCTCCAGGTAGATGCCGTGCACACCCCGCCAGGTGGAGAAGTTCAGGAACCAGATGGCGCAGCCGACCACGCCCTCCGGTCCCTCGGCCACATGAGCGAACAGCGCGGGCGATGGGCCGAACAGCGCGGTGCGCAGTTGCTCGGCGGTGAGGTGGCACTCCTCGCGCGCCTTCTCGTATTCGGCCAGGTCGTACACCAGTTCCACGAGGGCGGGGATATCGGCGGGCGTGGCGCGGCGGATCATCGATGCCCTTTCACAGGTCGTCCAGATGTGCGATCAGATTGTGCGCCCGCAGCGTACGCGCGTCGTGATCGTGGCCCAGCACGCTCACCCCGGCGGTGGACATGAAGAACCGGCGGCCCTCCCGCACCTCGAGGTCCAACCAGCGGGCGATGAGGGCGCGCGAGAAGTGGCCGTGGCCGACCAGCACCACATCGTGGTCGCGCAGCTCCGGCCCCACCCGGTCCAGCACGCGGTCGGCGCGCGCGCTCACCTGCGCGGCCGTCTCACCGCCGGGAACGGTACCGGTCCAGATGGTCCAATCCGGATCGTGCTCCCGGATCTGCGGCGTGGTGATGCCCTCGTAGTCGCCGTAATCCCATTCGGCCAGGTCGTCGTCGACGCGGTCGGCGGGGAATCCGGCCAGTTCGGCGGTGTGCACGGCCCGCTGCCGGGGACTGCTGATCACCAGGGGGTCGCGCAGCGCCAGCCCTTCCAGGATCTTGGCGGCCGTGCGCGCCTGTGCTTCGCCGGCGGCGGTCAGCGGCAGGTCGGTGCGGCCGGTGTGCTTGCGGGCCCGTGACCATTCGGTCTCGCCGTGTCGCAGCAGGACCAGGCGGTGTTCGTTGTCGGCCATGAAATCGATCATGCCTGACGACCCTTCGGGCGCGGGGGACGCGGGCGCGCCCGTGGTGCGTTACGGGGCGTCCCCGCCGAGGGCGTACAGCTGTCCGCCGCGCCGCTCCAGCACGGTCGGCCCCACCACCGCCACCGAGATCGGTTCGCCGTGATAGTCGCTGCGCCGCACGGTAATCAGCGAACTCGTCGCACCGGTGTCGGGGGCCACGGCGGCGAGGCCGTCGGCGACCGGGACCAGCAGGCGGCCCGACATGAGCGCCGGGGTGCCGAGCACGCTTTCCAGAATCCAGCTCGGTGCGAGCGTGGTGGAGTTCAAGGCGATCAGGCTGTTGCCGGTGAATGCGTAGACGGTCGAGCCGATCCGGGCCGTGCGCGCCCCGTCGGTGAAATCCGCCGGGAGCGGATAATTGGCGACCGGGTTGCCGGAGATGTCGTACAGCGCCAATCGTGGTTCGCTGGAACCGCTTCGGGGTAGGTAGAGCGCGACCCGGCTGTCGGAGACCGCGAGCACCCGGGCGTTCTCGTCCGCGCCGCCGGGCGCGGTGAGCACGTGGGAGCTGTGCACATCCGGCACCGTGGCGTCCTTGGGGGCCGAGTTCTGCACGGTGAGCCGGTCGGCGTCCTCGTCCGGGCAGCGTTCCAGCACCGCCAGATTCTTGGAACTCGAAGCGGCGGAAAGGAATCGGCATCCGCTGCGGGGCTGCGTGTTCGGGTTGACCGGGGCGTCGACATACCCGTATTCGAGGGTGCGCACCAGATCCGAGCGCCACATCTCCAACCGGCGCGGGCCGAGCGCCAGCACATGGGTGCCGTCCACCGTGAGTTCGACGCGATCGTCCATATAGCTGGAGCGGGCGGTCTGCCGTGCCCCGGTCTCACCGTAGAGCTGGGTGGTCTGGCTGCACCCGCGATCGTCACGGTAGGTGGCCACGACCATGCCGAACTGCGACTCCACCCCGCACAGGGGCAGGTCGCGGCGGTACATCCACACCTGTTCGCCGGTGCGCGGATCGCGGCCGGTCACGGTGCTGCCGTCGGCGGTCACCGCGACACCGCCGACCGTCAGCGCGCGCTGTGCCGCCCCGTCCGGGGCGCGCCAGAGTTCGCGCAGGTCGGAGGGGAGACGATCCGGGGTGGGCGGGGCGGTGAGAGTGCGGTCCGCGGTGACCGATTCGGTACTCCGCGCGTCGCTGGTCCACCACACCACGACCGCCGCGATCGCCACCAGAGCGGCGATCGCGGCGGCGATGACGATATCGGCGCGCGTCCGCCGCTCTGGTGCGAGCACGTCTGCGAGACTATCCGATCCGCCCGACTAGGCCGTCGCGGCGACAGCGGTGTCGGCCTCGGCCGTCACGACCTCACCCTCCTCCGCCTTCCGCCGACGCCGCCGCTGCGCGGGCGCGGCCCCCTCCGCGATCCCGGCCGCCGCCGACCCGTTGGACGTGGTGTCTCCCGCGGTGGCACCCGCCTCGGCCGCGGCGGTATCCGCCTTGGCACGGCGGGCGCGGGTGCGCTTCGGCGCCGCGTCGGTCGTCGCGTCCGCCGCGTCGTCGGCGCTTCGGCTCGATGTGGTTGCGGCGGCTTCGTCTTCGGCTGCGGCCTTGGTCCGTCGCGTGCGGGTGCGCTTCGGTGCAGCCGCGTCCGCTGCACCCGTGCCCGCCGCATCCGCCGCACCCGTCGTCGCGGTGCCCACTGCGCCCGCAGCACCGGTGCCCGCCGCGTCCGATCCGTTCTCGACGTTCCGGTTCGATTCGGTTGCGCTGGAATCGGCCTCGGCTGCGGCCTTGGTCCGACGAGCCCGTGCGCGCTTCGGAGCCACCGTGCCGGTCGTGTCGTCGGCCGTCGTGGCGTTTGCGTCGGCCGCGGACTTGCGGCGGGTGCGCTTGCGCGTCCCGGCTTCCGACTCAGCCTCCGTGCCGGTGCCATTCGAACTCGGTTCGGTTGCGGCCGTGCCGGTTTCGGTTGCGGCCTTGGTCCGCCGGGTACGGGTCCGCTGCGGTGCCGCGGTATCGGAATCGCTCGCCGTCACGGCCTCGCCGGCCTGCGCGGCAGCGGCTCCAGCCGCCGCGCCCGCCTCGGCGGGTGCGCCTGCATCCGTTTCCGCGGTGGCGGCAGTGTTCCGGGTCGGTGCGCCCGCTGCGGCCGTGGCCTTGCGGCGAGTGCGCTTCGGAGCTGCCGTCGCGGTGTCGCCCTCCGCCGAAGTCGCGGTCGATTCCTTTGCGGCGGAATCCGCTTGGCGAACCGAAGCCTCGGCGATGTCAGCCGCCGCATCGGCACCGGCTGTGGCCACTGCCTCGGCCGCCGGGACAGCCGCGTCCGCGCCGGCCCCGGTGGTATCGGCCCCGGTGGTATCGACTGCGGTGCGCCGGGTACGGGTGCGCTTGGGCCTCGTCACCGTTGCGTCAGCCTTCGGCCCGACTGTCGAGTCAGCGTTCGAGGCGACCGTCGGGTCAGCGTTCGGGGCGACCGTCGAGTCAGCGCTCGGCATGACCGTGCCGCTCTGGCTGTCGGCAGCGGAAGCCGCTGCGGCCGAGGCACTCTCGGCGTCACGGGCGCTGGCGTCAGCGGCCGTGTTCGCGGCGTCGGTGACGGCTGCGCCGTTGGTCGCGCTCGATTCGGCGGCCGTGCTCTTGGCGCGCCGCGTACGGGAGCGCTTCGGAGCGACGCCTTCCTCGGCCGCGGTGGGCTTGGAGGCATCCGTCGCCGCGTCGTTCGGCGCGGCCGTGTCCGTGTTCCCGTGCGGGGCGGTACGAGGCTCGTCCGCGAGCACCGTGGAGTCGGCGTTCTCGGAACCCTGGGCCGCGTCGTCGGCGCGGTGATCGGCCGCCCCTTCGGCGCTCACCGGGGCGGAGGCGTCGGCGGTATCCGTGCCGGTGGCCCGGTCGGTGCGGTCGGCACCGCCGCGGCGACGGCGGCGACGACGGCCGGGACGGTCCGCTCGCGCCTCGTCGGACTCGGTCGCGGACGATCCGTTGTCGCTCGAAACCGCTTCGGCGGCATCGGCATTCGCCGCGTCGTCGGTGTTCCGCGCGGAACCGGCGGCCTCGTCGGACCCGCCGCGTCCCCGGCGGCGACGACGGCGACGCCCGGGCTTGTCGCCCTCCGCATCGCCCGCGCCGTCGGCGCTGGATCCGGTGGTCGCGTCGGAACCGGTGGTCGCCGCATCGTCCACCGGCTGCCCGCCCCGGGTGCGGCGGCGGTTGCGCTTGCGCGGGGCGCGCGCCTCGCGCTCCACCACCACGGCGTCCTCGTCGCGTTCGGGCTTGCGCTTGCGGATCACACCGGTGACGCCCTCGGGGATGCCGAGGTCGGTGTAGAGGTGCGGGGAGCGCGAATAGGTCTCCACCGGTTCGGGAATGCCGAGCCGGAGCGCGGAATCGATGGCGCTCCAGCGGTTCAGCTCATCCCAGTCCACCAGGGTGATGGCGACGCCGTGGCGGCCCGCGCGGCCGGTGCGGCCGATCCGGTGCACGTAGGTCTTCTCATCCTCCGGGCACTGGTAGTTCACCACGTGGGTGACATCGTCGATATCGATGCCGCGCGCCGCCACATCGGTGGCGACCAGCACGTCGATCTTGCCCTCGCGGAACTTCTTCAACGCCTTCTCGCGCTGCACCTGGTTCAGGTCGCCGTGCACCGCGCCGACCGCGAAGCCGCGTTCGGCCAGATCGTCGGCCACCTTCTGCGCGGTGCGCTTGGTGCGGGCGAACACCATGGTGGCCCCGCGGGACTCGGCTTGGAGGATGCGCGAGACCAGTTCGCTCTTGTCCAGCGCGTGCGCGCGGTAGACGAACTGCGAGATGCGCTCGGTGATGGTGGTGGCGTTGGCTTCCTCGGCCCGGATATGGGTGGGCCGGTTCAGGAAGGTGCGGGCCAGGGTGATGATCGGCCCGGGCATGGTGGCCGAGAACAGCATGGTCTGCCGCTGCTGCGGCACCATGTTCAGAATTCGCTCGATATCGGGCAGGAAGCCCAGGTCGAGCATTTCGTCGGCTTCGTCCAGCACCAGCACGCCCACCTTGCCGAGCACCAGATGCTGCTGTTCGGCGAGGTCCTGCAGGCGGCCCGGGGTGCCGACGACCACGTCGACGCCTTCGCGCAGCGCCGCGATCTGCGATTCGTAGGGGCGGCCGCCGTAGATCGAGGTGACCTTCAGCGGGCCTTTCTGATTGCGCAGGTACTTGGAGGCGTTCTCCAGATCCTGGGTGACCTGGATGCACAGTTCGCGCGTCGGCACGATGATGAGGGCGCGGGGGGTGCCGTCCAGGGGGGTGGTGCCGGAATCGGTGGTGGCGATGCGATGCAGCAGCGGCACGCCGAAACCGAAGGTCTTGCCCATACCGGTGCGGGCCTGACCGATGAGGTCCTCACCGGCCAGTGCCAGCGGCAGGGTGAGTTCTTGAATGGCGAATGTCCGCTGGATGCCGATCTCGTCGAGGGCGCGGACGATTTCGGTGCGCACGCCCAATTCCGCGAAAGTCGGGGCGGTGTGGGTGTCGTCCAGTTCGGCTGTCAGCAGGGTGTCGGCGACGCCGGGTTCCTGCTCTACGGTGATCTTGCTCAGGTTCGTGCCTTCCTCGTATATCGCGTCTCGCGCGCACGAGGGTGTGGGGCGGGCCCGGGCGGCCCGCGACGACCACTGATCCATTCGCTGTCATCGGCCGCTGCGGGATACCCCAAGGCCGGTCGTTGGTGACCGATTGCTGGCATCTACCTGGCGCGGCGCTCGGGATGACGTGGATCCGGTGCGCGCACATTTTCTCGGACTTCGGCGACCCCTGCCCGTGCGGTTCACGCGTGCGGGCAAACCGGAGTCGGGCGAAAATTTCCGTTGTCCGGGGAGATTGTAGCGTGATACGGTCGCCCACTCTTTTTCCGCCACCGCAATTGCGCGGGTTATTGCCGTATCCGCATGGTTCCTATCGGCTTCAACCGGTGCGCCAGGTCCGCATATTCCTGGTGGCAGGTGCTGCGGCGCAGCATAATTCGATCTTCGATCGGGTGGATTAGGGTCGTTCGGCAGTTGAGTTCATCACATAGGTGATACACGCTGTACCGGCATGTGCGAAGTTGAGCGGGTGAGTTTGGCAGACACCGTGACCACCGCCGCGCGCAATGCGTGGGCCCTGACCTTCGGCGCCGGCATCGAAGCCCCCGAGCCCACCCCGGCGACGGTGCTCGACGATCGGCCGCACCGCCTGCTGCACCGCTACGACGGCGCCGCCGCCGACGCCCCGGCCGTACTGCTGGTGCCGCCGCTGGCCGCGCCCGCCTTCTGCTTCGATCTGCGCCCGGACCAGAGCCTGGTGCGCTTCCTGCTCGACTCCGGCCGCGCGCCCTACCTGGTCGACTACGGCGATATCGGATACGCCGACCGCGACATGGGTTTCGAGACCTGGATCGACGACATCCTGCCCGAGGCGATCCGCCGGGTCTCGGCCGATCGGGGCGGTCGACCGGTGGACCTGGTGGGCTGGTCCATCGGCGGGGTGCTGGAACTGCTGACGACCGCCGCGGACCCGACCCTGCCGATCCGGTCCGTCACCGCCGTCGGCGCACCGCTGAGCTACGACCACATGGTCGGCATGCCGCAGCTGCGCCAGCTCGTCAAGGTGACCGGTGACCGCGCCGCCGTGGCCGCGGTGCACCTGGCCGGGGGTGTGCCCGCCCCGCTGACCCGCATCGCCTACCGCGTCACCGCGTGGGAGCGCGAGGTGAAGCGCCCCTGGTTCATCGCCCGCAATCTCACCGACACCGCCACCCTGGCGCGCATGGAGACCATCGACCGTTTCCAGAACGCCCTGCCCGGCTACCCGGCGCGCTTCTACAACCAGCTGTGGAAGCGCTTCATGATGGCGAACGACATCGGCAAGGGCGTGGTGCGACTGGGTGAGCGCCGGATCGAGCTGGCCGATGTCACGGTCCCGGTGCTGTTGGTCGGCGGCCCCGACGACGCCATCACCGCGGCCGCCGCCGTGCGGCACGGCACCGAAACCCTGACCGGCTCGCCGGAGGTGCGCTACGAGACGGCCCCCGGCAGCCACCTCGGCATCCTGCTCGCCCGCGACACCACGTGGACCTACCTCGACAAGTTCCTCCGCGACCTGCCCTGACGCGCCGGAAGCTAGGGTGTAGAGCATGGGAGCTGACACGTCTGCCGCGCTGGGTGTTTCGGAGGTTTCGGGTAAGGTCGCCGCGGACGATCCGGGGGTGATCGACCTGTTCGCGGTGCTCGCCTACGGCGAGATCTCCGCGTTCTACCGTTTGGCCGAGGAGGCCAAACTGTCGCCGACCCTGCGCGGCAAGGTGGCCGTCGCCAAGATGGCGGGCGCGGAGATGGACCACTTCAAAACGCTCGAGCAGGCCCTCGCGGCGCGTGGGGTGGACGTCTTCGACGCCATGGCCCCGTTCGTGCGCGCCCTGGACGCGTATCACGCCTCCACCGACCCCTCCACCTGGCTGGAGTCGATGGTCAAGTTCTACGTGGGTGACGGCATCGCCGCCGACTTCTACACCGAGATCGCCGACGCGCTGGCTCCCGAGGTCTCCGAGGTGGTCCGCGACGTGCTCGCCGAGACCAGCCATTCCGAGTTCGTGGTGGAGGAGGTCCGCACCGCGGTGGCCCAGAACCGGTCCGAGCGCGACCGGCTCACTCTCTGGGGCCGTCGCCTGCTCGGTGAGGCCATCACGCAGGCCCAGTACGTCATGGCCCAGCGCGACGAGCTCACCGATCTAGTGCTCACCGCCACCGGCGACCTGAACGGCATCGCCACCCTCTTCGAGCGCATGCAGAACAGTCACGCCGAGCGCATGACCGTACTCGGATTGGGCTGAGCGCGAACGGCGGTCAGCGCGAGCCGACCGGGGAGATCCGCTCCGACCCGGGCCGCAGGCTGAACCGCCGTCGCCGGAAGTCCCACCAGCGGTAGATCGGCCATTGCACGGTGTGCCCCAGCCACGCCGTGACGATCATGAATCGGTGCAGCGGGCGCACGATGAACCCGTGCTCGGAGATGGTGTGCAGGCCGAGTTGCTGATATCGCCACCAGCGCAGGGGACCGGTGCGTCTGCGGCGCGCGGAGGTCCGTGCCCGCAGCCGGGTCGGCTGGTCGATGCGCAGCCCCCGTTTCGCCAGGCACAGCGCCAGATCCAGATCGTCGACCACATCGACGCGCACGCGCGTGTCGTCGCGGACCTGGTGCCAGGCGTCCCGTCGGATCGCCATATTCGGCCCGTACAGATTCCCCACCTGTCCACCCAGCACGCCGAGCCGCAACAGCAGCCACTGCCCCGACCGCAGCAGGAATCCGATCGGCGAATCGTGGTAGGTGCACAGCCCGGTGATGGCGGCGGTCTCGGGATGTTCGGCGAGGAAATCGAGGATCGTCCGGGCCCAATCCGGGTCCACCAGCGTATCCGCGTCGGTGCGGGCGATCACGTCGCCGCGGGCCTTGTCGAAGCCGCAGTTGCGCGCCGCCGCGATGCCTCGGGTCGGCTCGTGCACGAGTGCGAGTTTCGGGTGGTGTTCGGCGATTCGGTGCACGATATCGGCGGTGGCGTCGTCGCTGCCGTTGTCGACGACGATGATCTCGTCGATATCCGCCTGGGGCAGCAGGCGTTCGAGCGTCCGGGCGATCGAGGTGGCCTCGTTGAGCGCCGGAATGACCACCGACAGCGTCTGTCGGGGAGTGGGATGGGGCATCGGACTGTCCATTTCGCTATCCCAGGTGTCGACTGAGCGCTCGATCCTCGCAGTCTTCGCCCCATCCCGCATCCCCAGGAATGGGAAATCCGGCGGACCTCGCGTTCGACGAATATTATTGCGTCGCATCGCCGTTGAGTGGTGCACACCTGCGACCGAAGCGCTGAGAGCGGATTTCATGAACGATGCACCACCGACCGCGCGCACACCAGAGTTGGTGTCGATCATCATCCCGGTCCACAACGGACTGCCCGATCTCGACGAACAGTTGAACGGGCTGGCGGAGCAGGACTACTCCGGCCCGTTCGAGGTGCTGATCAGTGATAACGGGTCCACCGACGGCCTGCGCGCGCACATCGCGAATCATCCGGTGCGCGAACGGCTCACGGTGCGCTATATCGACAGCTCCGCCACCCCGGGTGCGCCGTTCGCCCGCAACAACGCGGCGGCGGTCGCCGCGGGCGACTTCCTGGTGTTCATCGACCAGGACGACCGTGTATACCCCCATTGGCTCGGCGCGCTGGTCCGGGCCGCCGCGGAGTACGACGCGGTGGGCGGGGCGATCGAGTCGGATACGCTCAACGACCGCGCGTCCGCCACCTGGCGGCCGGTGCCCGCACCCGCCGAGGGCTTCGCCACCCACTGGCTGCCGTTCGCGAACGGGAACAATACGGCCTACTGGCGCACGGCCTTCGAGAAGATCGGCGGGTACGACGAGGCTCTGATCACCGGTGGCGACGATGTCGACATCTCGTGGCGGGTGCAGCAGGCCGGGCTGTCGTTCGGGCACGCGCCGGACGCGCTGATCGCCTACCGCCTGCGCACGGAGTGGCGGGCCGCGTGGCGACAGTGTGTCGGCTACGGATACGGCTACGCCGAGGTGTGCGTCAAGCACCGGCCCCTCGGCTGTCCGCGGATTCCGATGCGCGCCGCCCTGACCTCGCTCGTGGTGGCGGTGCTGTGCCATCCGCTGAACCCGTTCACCCGCCGTCTGGTCCCGCCCGGGCTGTGGATCATGCACACCGCCGGTCTGGTCGGTCGGCTGCGCGCGAATCTGCGCTACCGGACCTATACCGGCTGAGCGGGAATCCGGTCCCGAGCGGGGCCGGTCGCGGTGGCGCGCACTGTTCGCTGTCAGCGCAGGGCGGTCGCTGACGGACCCGCCGCGCCCTGCATTAGCCTGGTCGGAGACAGCACAGGACACTACGTTCGGAGGTTGGCCGTGGAGGTCAAGATCGGTATTTCGGATAGCCCGCGTGAACTGGTGATCGCCAGCTCGCAGACCCCCGAAGAGGTCGAGGCGCTGGTGACCGGTGCGCTGCAGGGCGACGGCGGCGTGGTCGCGCTGGTCGACGAGAAGGGCCGCAAGTACCTGATCCAGGCCGCGAAGGTCGCCTACGTCGAGATCGGCACCTCCACCAGCGGCCGCGTCGGCTTCGCCGCCGTGTGAGAACCCTGAAACGCCGAATGCCCCGTTGAATCGCTCAACGGGGCACTCGTTTTCGTCGGGGGAGATCGTTCAGTCGATGGGGTGCAGGGGGATGTGCTTGAGGCCGCCCCAGCAGAGCGCGACGGTGGTGTCGACCGCTTCCTCCTTGGGAATGGGCCGGTCCGCCTCCAGCCAGTAGCGGGCGCTGAACTGGCTCGCGCCGACCAGGCCGACCGCCAGCACGCGGGCGCGGTAGGGGTCCAGGCCGGAATCGTGGGCGACCAGGTCGAACACCGCGTCCACACAGGCCTCGGTGGCCTGTTCGACCCGCCGCTGCACCTGCGGTTCGCTGGTGAGGTCGGATTCGAAGACCAGGCGGAAGCCCTGCGTCTCGTGGTCGACGAAGTCGAAGTACGCCTGGACGGCCGCCTTCACCCGCTGCTTGTTGTCGGTGGTGGAGCGCAGCGCCTGCCGCACGCTCGACACCAGGGCGTCCACATAGTTCTGCAGGACCGCCAGATACAGCTCCAGCTTGGATGAGAAGTGCTGGTACAGCACGGGTTTGCTGACGCCCGCGCATTGCGAGATCTCATCCATGCCCGCGGCGTGATAGCCGCGCAGCACGAAGACCTCACTGGCGGCGGCGAGTAGCTGAGCGCGGCGGGCGTCACGGGGCAGGCGGGTTCCGCGCTTACTCGGCGCCATGGCCTCGGACGAACTGCGGCGCGCAGTCATCCGGTCCACGAGGTCTGTCATTATCCGATCTCCCAGTTGATTCCCGGACGTGGAGGATGTGCGCCGGGTATCCATCGAACGATACTCGCACGGGACACCGCGGGCGATCCTGGTTCCGATTTTTGGTGTGCTGGATGTTGTCGCGCGTCACAGTATGTAAGAACGACTACCGCTTTGTGAGATCCGCCGCAATGTTCGGGTGAGATATATCGCAGCGTCACCGGGGGCCGCGCGGCCCGTCCGGCCGGGTTGCGTCACTGTGAGACGCTGGAGTGCGTGACCGACCATGGGGGCAGATATTCCGGCGGGCGCGATTCACGCCGCCCCCTGGGAACTGCCGCGCCGCGCGCTCTCGGCGGCTCGAAACGCAAAGGCAAACCGACCGGGCCGGTTTATGACCCGCTGGGGCTCTATACGGGCGAGG
This sequence comes from Nocardia otitidiscaviarum, assembly GCF_007362295.1. Classification (NCBI taxonomy): domain Bacteria; kingdom Bacillati; phylum Actinomycetota; class Actinomycetes; order Mycobacteriales; family Nocardiaceae; genus Nocardia; species Nocardia otitidiscaviarum. The sequence continues at coordinate 894,367 of NZ_CP041695.1, forward strand.
GCAGCGTCGCCGCGCGCACCGACGACGGTGCGGGGCCGCAGCTCCCGCATCCACATCAGCCGCTGCGGGCCCGCTGGGATCCGACCGCGCCGCCCGAGGACACCCGCAATCGCTCCCGACCGCAGCGTGAGACCAAGAAACAGAGCGCGCTGGGACGATTCGTCTCCACCTACGGCTGGCGCGCCTACGCCTTGCCGGTGCTGTTGTTCGTCACGATTCTGGTGGTCTGGGACGCGGTGCGCGGCGGCGGACAGAGTGCCGGGTCGGCGCCCGGTTTCGGGCGATTGAGCGAGCGCTCAGAAGAAACGGGAATTTACGGCGCACCACCCAAAGGTGACGGCAAATTCGCCGCCGACCTGCCCACCGGCGCATTGCCCGACGGCGGCCCCTATGCGGTGACCGGCGCGGGCACCTGGCATGTGGTGCCGGGAACCACACAGCAGGTCGGCACCGGCACCGAACGGGTATTCACCTACACCGTCGACATCGAGGACGGAATGGACACCTCCGGAATCGGCGGCGACGCATCGGTGGCCGCGATGGTGGAGGCCACCCTCGCCAATCCCAAGAGCTGGACCCACGATCCACGGTTCGGCTTCCGCCGCGTCGATTCCGGCGAACCGGATTTCCGGATATCGCTCACCTCCCGCGAAACCACCCGCACCGCATGCGGATTCGAGATCCCCATCGATTCCTCCTGTTACAACTCCGATCTGGGCCGGGTGGTGCTGTCGGAGGTGCGCTGGGTGCGCGGCGCGCTGTCCTACGAGGGCGATATCGGCTCGTATCGGCAGTACCTGGTCAACCACGAGGTCGGCCACGCCATCGGCTACCACGAGCATCAGCCGTGTGAGTCCGACGGCGGCCTGGCCCCGGTGATGATGCAGCAGACCTTCGGCACCAAGAACAACGAGATCGCCGCGCTCGATCCGCACGGGGTGGTGCCCATGGACGGCAAGAAGTGCCGCTTCAACCCCTGGCCGTATCCGCGCGGGTAGCGCCGCCTAGGCTGGGGAAGAACGCCCCGGTCCGCCGTGTTGCACTACGGTGTGCTGCCGTGTCGCGGCAGGCGTGATCGGTGAATTCGATTCGAGGAGTCCAGGACGTGTCATCCACCAAGTCCCTGCCGCCGCTCGTCGAGCCGGCCGCGGAGCTGACCCGGGACGAGGTCGCCCGCTACAGCCGCCACCTGATCATCCCGGATCTGGGCGTGGACGGGCAGAAACGCTTGAAGAACGCCAAGGTGCTGGTGATCGGTGCGGGCGGGCTCGGCTCCCCAGCGCTGCTGTACCTCGCCGCCGCGGGTGTGGGCACCCTCGGCATCGTGGAGTTCGACGAGGTCGATGCCTCCAACCTGCAACGGCAGATCATCCACGGTGAGTCCGATATCGGCCGGTCCAAGGCCGATTCGGCGCGTGACTCCATTCTGGAGATCAACTCGGGCATCACGGTGAATCTGCACAAGATCCGCCTCGAACCCGAGAACGCGATCGAACTGTTCCGCGACTACGACCTGATCGTGGACGGCACCGACAACTTCGCCACCCGCTACCTGGTCAACGATGCCGCCGTGCTGGCCGGGAAGCCCTACGTGTGGGGTTCGATCTACCGCTTCGAGGGCCAGGTCTCGGTCTTCTGGGAGGACGCACCGGACGGGCGCGGCATCAACTACCGCGACCTGTACCCGGAAGCGCCGCCGCCGGGCATGGTGCCCTCCTGCGCCGAGGGCGGTGTGCTGGGCGTGCTGTGCGCCTCCATCGGGTCGATCATGGTCACCGAGGCCATCAAGCTGCTGACCGGTATGGGCGATCCGCTGCTGGGCCGCCTGATGGTCTACGACGCACTGGATATGACCTACCGGACCATCAAGCTGCGGCGCGACCCGGACCGGCAGCCGATCACCGAGCTCATCGACTACGACGCCTTCTGCGGTGTGGTGTCCGAGGAGGGCCAGGCGGCGGCGATCGGTTCCACCGTCACCGCCCGCGAACTCAAGGACATGCTGGACGCGGGCAAGCCCGTCGCCGTCGTCGACGTCCGCGAGCCGGTGGAGTGGGACATCGTCCGCATCGAGGGCGCGACCCTCGTCCCCAAGGACCGCATCCTCTCCGGCGAGGCCCTCGCCGAACTCCCGCAGAACACCCCCATCACCCTCTACTGCAAGACCGGCATCCGCTCCGCCGAAGCCCTCGCCGCCCTGAAGAACGCGGGCTTCTCCGACGCCACCCACCTCCAGGGCGGCATCGTCGCCTGGGCCAACCAGGTCGACACCTCCCTCCCGGTGTACTGACCCGCCCGCCCGGCCCGCCGAACCCCGCAGACCCCTGCGGCGATCAGTCCGGGCCGGGCGCCCGCAGGGCGGCTGTCCGCCGAGTGGCGATTCCCAGGGCGGTCGTGATCACCGCGTCCAGGTCCGTGTGGTTCCAGTGGTCCCGGATGCCCGGCAGGTCGGCGGTGTACGCGCGGACGCGGTGGTGGGACCAGCCGTGGGTTTCGTGCAGGCCGGTCGCGATCAGACTCAGGTAGCGCGCGCTGGGCGGGCGCAACTCGATCGCGGTCGGGGCCCAGGGGGCCGTGCAGGTGAGGATCGGGTGGCCGTCGAGGTCGCCGACGCGGACCAGGGTTTCGTAGCGGCCGGGGCCGAGGGTGTCGCGGCCGTCGCGCAGCACCCGCGTCAGATCCAGCTCCGCGCGCGCGGATCGGTGCATCTCCTGCTCGACCAGATCCGCGAACTGGCCCGCCGTGAGCAGATAACCGCGTGCGGCGGCCTGCCCGGGCCAGCCCGCGCAGCGCTCGGGCGCGTAGAACGCCATCCCGCCGCCCCACACCCGCGACTCACCGCTGAAGTACACGCACCCGGGCAGCGTCAGCGGTGCGCTGCGCACCGGCGGCCGCCGATTCCGAAAACCGGAGTAGACCCGGGTGGTGCCGTCCGGCGTCCCGCCCTCGAGATAGAAGCGGAACCGCGCCGCCAGCAGATTCGACCCGTAGGCGGCGTACCAGACCAGCGTGTCGTCCGCGTTCAGCGCCCCGGTCCGATCAGGCGGAACGCGATGCCCTTGCGGCTGTCGAGTGCGGCCAGCTCCTCGGCGGTCAGGACACCGACACAATCTGTCAGCCAGGGGCGATACAGGCGCTTCTGTTCCAAGACATCGGCCCACCCGTGTGAGGTGGCAGTAGCGAGTACATGGCCCGGATCGGCTTCCGAGACGGGAACGCCCTGCAGCCATCGGTACGCAGAATTGATCACCGAGCCATCGGAGACGATGACCACGAGTTCACGGCGTGGGATGGCGTGTGGGCGGCTCTCTCTTGTCAGGGCGGGCTCGCTTCATGAAACCAGTCAACCAGATCCCGCAGGCGGCCGACCGGATTCTCCGAGTGCGGGGCCGCGCGAAACGATCCCCGATGTGGGTCACAGTGCGATTGCGTGCCGGTTCCGACCGGGCGGTGTGTCCGGTGTGGCTCCGATTTTCGGTTCCATTGCGCGGGTACGGTACGCGCGTGACCATGACTGCTGTGGAACCTCCCGAGCATGTGCGCGCCACCTTCGGGCTGCGCGAGGTGATGCCGGTTCCGCTGGGGACCTGGGACGGCGGCTGGCGCTGCGCGGATGTGGTGCTGAGTCCGGTGACCGATCACGCGCGGGCGGCCTGGAGCGCGAAGGTGCGGGAGGGGCTGCGGGTGGACGGGCTGCGCCTGGCGCGGCCGGTGCGCGCCACCGACGGCCGCTACGTCGTCTCCGGATGGCGTGCGGACACCTTCCTGGACGGGGTGCCCGAACCGCGGCACGACGAGGTGGTGTCGGTCTCGCTGCGACTACATCAGGCGACCGCGCAATTGGAGCGCCCGCGTTTCCTGGCGCAGCCCCCGATCGCGCCCTGGGTGGACGTGGACGTCTTCGTGGCCGCCGACCGCGCCGCCTGGGAGGCGGTGCCGCTGCGCAGCCTGAAGATCGGCGGCATGCTGCCCGCCACCTCCCCGGACGGGGAGCGCAGCCTGGAGTTGATCGGCCAGCTGGCCACCCTCCGCAAGCCGGTGACCGCGGCGCCGCAGCTGGTGCACGGCGACCTGTTCGGCACCGTGCTGTTCTCCGGTTCCTTCGCGCCGGGCCTGACCGACATCACGCCCTACTGGCGACCCCCGTCCTGGGCGGCCGCCGTCATCGTGGTGGACGCGCTGTCCTGGGGCGGCGCGGACGACGGCCTGCTGGAACGCTGGTCGAGTCTGCCCGAATGGCCGCAGATGCTGGTCCGCGCGGTCATGTTCCGCCTTGCGGTGCACGCCCTGCACCCACGCTCCACCCCGGAAGCCTTCCCGGGCCTGAACCGCACCGCCGACATGATCCGCCTGCTGCTCTGAGCCGATTCGGGGATGAGTGGTCGGAGTCGGATACCCGGCGGTGTCGGCGAGGATCGTTCGCCGCCAATGTTTCGGCACACACCGCAACGCCCGCCCCGTCGAGGGTTCGACGGGGCGGGCGTTGGCGAATCACGGGGCGGGGGCGGCCACGAGGGGGAGGCGACGGCCGCCACCGCGCCCGGATATGTGATACGGACGCACTTCGTATCACACGCTGGGACAGGCGATTACACGCTCGCGTAGGCCAGGGAGGGAGCCTGCTGGACCGCGAACGAGGTGCGCAGGTAGTACCACCAGGTCACGCCGGCCATCACCAGGAACGCCACCGCGTAACCCCAGAAGGCGGGCGCCATGCTGCCGAAGTTGGTGTTCGCCAGGCGCAGCGCCTGCTGGAGCAGGAAGCCGCCGAACGCGCCCACCGCGCCGATCACACCGATCGCGGCTCCGGCCTGCCGCTTGGCCGAGGCCGTCATCTCCTCGGCGCTCATGCCGAGCTCTTCGGCCCGCTTCTTGGTCTCGGCGCTGAAGATCATCGGGATCATCCGGTAGGTGGAGCCGTTGCCGATGCCGGTCAGCACGAACAGCGCCAGGAACGACAGCAGGTACAGCGGGAAGCTGTGCAGTTCCAGCGAGGCCATGATGCAGGCGATACCCACCGCCATGCTGACGAACACCCACAGGGTGATCTTGGCGCCGCCGCCGATGCGGTCGGAGAGCCAGCCGCCGAACGGCCGCGTGAACGAGCCGACCAGTGCGCCCAGGAAGGCGAGGTTGCCGAGCGCGACCAGGATGCCGACATCCTTCAGCTCGGGGAAGTTGGCCTTGATCAGGGTGGGGAAGGCGAAGGAGAAGCCGATGAAGGAACCGAAGGTGCCGATGTAGAGGAAGGCCATCACCCAGGTCTGCTTATTGGTCATGGCCAGCCGGTAGGACTGCCCGTCCGGCTTGGCGGCGGTGATGCTGTCCATGTAGCGCAGCGCCGAGAAGACGGCCAGGGCGATGAAGGGCACCCAGAACAGTGCGGCCAGGGTGAGGCCGAGACGGTATCCGGCCGGGTCCTTGGCCAGGATGGTGGTGCCGAGGGTGATGAGCAGCGGCAGCGCGAGCTGGGTCACGGCGACGCCGAGGTTGCCGCCCGCGGCGTTGATGCCGAGCGCGGTGCCCTTCTTGCCCTCGGGGAAGAAGAAGGAGATGTTCGCCATCGACGAGGAGAAGTTGCCGCCGCCGAAACCGGCCAGCGCGGCCAGGATCAGGAAGACCGCCATCGGGGTGTCGGGCCGGTTGATGAAGAAGGCCAGCCCCAGGGTGGGGATCAACAGCATGCCCGCGCTGAACGCGGTGAAGGCCCGGCCGCCGAACTTGGGGATCGCGAAGGTGTAGGGCACCCGCAGCGCGGCGCCGATCAGCACGGGCGCGGAGGTGAGCAGCAGGGCGTTGGAGACGGCCTGCGGGTTCTTGTCACCGAGGCCCTGCATGAATGCGAAGCCCGCGTTACCCATATTGGTGACGACGATTGTCCAGATAACCCAGACGTTGAATCCGAGATGTTCGGACAGCACCGAGAAGGTCAAATTCTTCCAGGCGGTCCGTTTTCCGCCGTTCTCCCAGAATTGCTCGTTGTCCGGCTCCCAATGATCGAGCCAACGGCCTCGCTTCTGATACTGGAAAGTGGTCTTTTCCGGCGTTTCCGGCGCGGCTGTGGATGTCATGGACGCATTCCTCTCGAGATGTGACCAGCCCTCATCGGGAACTCCGGATACCTGGAAGAAATCGGTCCGGAAAGGTTCCTCGCGGTCGCATCCACCGTACGAACCACCCGTTACAACGACGTCGCTTTCGATGACAACCGGAGTAATTCCGGCTCACTTCTCGCACATCGCGGTGGTGACGTCTCGGTTACCTGGCGTCGGGGATCTCGGCGAGCAGGGACGACAGGAAGCAGTCCGCCGCCGCGGCGGCGCGGTCCGGATCGCCCGCGATCACGGCCTCCACCAGTTCGACGTGCTCGGCCTCGAAGGAGCCGCCGGATTTGGCTGTCCGGGAGCGGATTCCGGCCTCGATGACCGGGAGCAGGGAATCGTAGAACTCCAGGTATACGGCATTGTGGCTGGCCGCGACGATGGCGCGGTGCAGCTGTAGATCGGCCTCGATGGCGACGGGATTGTCGTCGTCCCAGGACAGCCGGCGTTCCTCCAGCAGTCGCCGCAGGTCGGCGATATCGGCCTCGTCGCGGCGTCGGGCGGCCAGCGCGGCCGCGGTGGTGTCCAGGGCGCGGCGTAGCTCGAGGATGTCGCGTTCCTGGGCGTCGGCGAAGTACTGGTTGAGCGTCGCACCGAGGTTCGAGGTGGAGATGACATAGGTCCCGGAGCCTTGGCGGCGCTCCAGCATGCCCGCGTGCACGAGCGCCTGGACGGCCTCGCGCACGGTATTGCGGCCGGTTCCGGTGAGCTCGGTGAGCTCCGGTTCGGTGGGGATGCGGGAGCCGACGGGCCAACGGCCGGAACGGATTTCGGCACGAAGCTGCTCGGTCACCTGGGCGATGAGGCTCGTGCGCCGGACTGGTTGCACGCATGACAGCGTACCGTGCCTCACATTCGTTGCATCACATCATCGGGTCATCCTATGATTTCTCGGTGACTGCGACCCTGGATGAGACGACCCTCGAGGTCAGAGACCGACCGACAATCGACCGCATCGCCAAGCGCCACCTCACCGAGGGGCGCTTGCTCGTGCTGGCGGCCATTGTCATGTCGGCGCTCACGCTGCGGGTCGCCGTCACCGCCTTCACGCCGCTGGCCACCCAGATCGGGGAGGACATCGGCTATTCGACGGCGATCATCGGCGTCTTCGGCATGATCCCGACCGCCATGTTCGCCGTCGCCGGACTGCTGACCCCGGTGCTGGTGCGCCGCTTCGGCCTGGAGAGCACCGCGCTCATCGCCATGCTCATGACCGGCGTCGGCTCGGCCATTCGCGCGCTGGTGCCGCAGACCTGGGAGCTGCTGGCCTTCTCCGCGCTGGCGCTGACCGGGATGGGCATCGGCAATGTGGTGATTCCGCCGCTGGTCAAGCGCTACTTCCCGGATCGGCTGGCGCTGCTGTCCTCGGTCTACATCGTCATGGTGCAGCTGGGCACGGTGATTCCGGCGCTGGTCGCGGTCCCGGTGGCCGAGGCGCACGGCTGGCGCATCTCGCTGGGCCTGTGGGCGCTGCTCGGCTTCGCCGCCGCGCTGCCCTGGCTGGGGGTGCTGCGTGACCGGCGCGGCCACGCCAAGGCCGATGTCACCGCGCTGCCGACCACCGCGCAACCCGACGGCAAGGTGTGGCGCTCACCGGTGGCCTGGGGGATGGCGTTCATGTTCGGCATGACCTCGCTGATCACCTATTCGGTGTTCACCTGGCTGCCGACGATCCTGCACGACGCCGGGGCCAGCCTGGCCTACGGCGGCAGCATGGTGGGCGTCTTCGCCCTCATCGGCCTGGTGGCGGCGCTGGGCGCGCCGCTGGTGGTGGGCCGGGTGGCGAATCCCTTCCCGGTCGCCGTCGCCTGCGCGCTGTGCTATTTCGTCGGTTTCGCCGGTCTGCTGATCGCGCCCATGACCGCCACCCTGGTGTGGGTGCTGCTGCTGGGCCTGGGCCCGTCGACCTTCCCGATGGCGCTGACCCTGATCAATATGCGCACCCGCACCGCCACCGGTTCGGCCTCGCTGTCGGGGTTCACCCAGGGCGTCGGCTACACCGTGGCATGCGTCGGCCCGGTCGTCTTCGGCCTGCTGCATTCGGCGACCGGGGGCTGGAAGATTCCGTTCGCCATGCTGTCGGTCGCGGTGTTCGTCATGCTGGCCGGTGCGTGGCACGCCTGCAAGCCGCGCATGCTCGAAGACAGCTGGAATTGATTCACCGTTCGAGTTGCCGACTCGTGAGGTATCGGAGATGCTGGTGACGGCCATCTCACCTCACGGTCGGCCATTCGGGATTTCTGTGTTCTGTGACACGCGGAAACCGTTGTGTCACATGGACGAAACATAGCGGTAGTTCTCACGGCCGATTCCGGAGAATCGTGAGCAACCGTTGATTCTCCGGTCATTTGGCGCAGCATTCGCGCAATACCGGTTTCCTACCTTGGGGCCTATCCAGATTTCAGGAGGCCCCTTGTTCCGCACGTTGACGCGCAATCACGACATCGAGCACTGGGATGCCGAGGACGTCGCCGCTTGGGAGGCAGGCGGCAAGGACATCGCCAAGCGCAATCTGATCTGGTCGGTCTTCGCCGAGCACATCGGGTTCTCGGTGTGGTCGATCTGGTCGGTCATGGTGTTGTTCATGCCGACCGAGCAGTTCGGCATCGACACCGCCGGCAAGTTCTTCCTCGGTGCGGTCCCCACGCTGGTGGGCGGCATCATGCGCATTCCGTACACCGTCGCCACCGCGAAGTTCGGCGGACGCAACTGGACCATCTTCAGCGCGCTGGCGCTGCTGGTGCCGCTGCTGCTGACCCTGTACTTCATCAACCAGCCCGGCACCTCGTACACCACGTTCCTGATCGTGGCGGCGTTCGCGGGCCTGGGCGGCGGCAACTTCTCGTCGTCGATGTCGAATATCAACGTCTTCTACCCGCAGCGGCTCAAGGGCTGGGCGCTGGGTATGAACGCGGGCGGCGGCAATATCGGTGTGCCGGTGATCCAGGTGATCGGTCTGGCGGTCATCGCGACCCTGGGCAACGCCTACGGCAATGCCTCGGTGGTCTGCGCGGTGTATCTGATCGCGGTCGTGGTGGCGGCGCTGGGCGCCGCGCTCTACATGGACAACGTGAAGAATCAGAAGGCCGACATGTCCTTCATGATCACGGCGCTCAAGGTGCCGCAGTCGTGGGCCATCGCCTTCCTCTACATCGGCACCTTCGGCTCGTTCATCGGCTACAGCTTCGCCTTCGCGCAGGTGCTCCAGATCAACTTCAAGGCGGGCGGGTCCACTCCCGCGCAGGCCGCGCTGCATGCCGCGTCCATCGCCTTCGTCGGTCCGCTGCTGGGTTCGCTGGCCCGCCCCTACGGCGGCAAATGGGCCGACCGCATCGGCGGCAGCCGGGTCACCCTGTACATGTTCGGCGCGATGACGGCCGCGACCGTGGTGGTGGCGAGTTCCAGTGCCATCGGAGACGGCGCGGGCGGCCTGTCCGGCGGCGTGCTCGGGGCCATGATCTTCGGCTTCGTGGCGCTGTTCATCATCTCGGGTCTGGCCAACGGTGCGGTCACCAAGATCATCCCGTCGGTGTTCGAGGCGAAGTCGCGCAGCCTGCCCGGTGACGCGAAGTCCCGCACGCAGTGGGCGCAGAACACCTCGGGCGCGCTCATCGGCTTCGTCGGCGCGATCGGCACGCTCGGCGGCGTCGGCATCAACCTGGCGCTGCGCTCGTCGTACGCGGCCACCAACTCCGCCACCACCGCGTTCTGGGCGTTCATGGTCTTCTACGTGGTGTGCGCGGCGGTCTGCTGGGCCGTCTTCCTGCGCCGTCCGACCTCCGGCCGCGGCGGCGATGTGGTCGCCGAGGCCGAGGCGCTGGTGCTGAAAGCCGAATCCGAATCCGCCACCACCTCTTCCACGTCCACGTCGGCGCGAGCCTGACCGGAAACCACCCACCGAAAGGACAGACTGTCATGACGCACACAGTCGAACGCAAGACCGCGGTGGTCGTCGGCCACGGCATGGTCGGACACCGCTTCGTGGAGGCCCTGCGCTCCCGCGACGAGGCCGGGACCTGGCAGGTCGTCGTGCTCAGCGAGGAAGCGCTGCCCGCCTACGACCGCGTCGGTTTGTCCTCCTACGTGGGCAGCTGGCAGGCGGAGGGACTCGCGCTACCCGGCAACACCTACGACGGTGACGTGCTGGTCGATTTGCGCCTGGGGGTGCGCGCCGACACCATCGACCGCGATGCCCGCAAGGTGGTCACCTCCACCGGCGACGTGATCGCCTACGACGCGCTGGTGCTCGCGACCGGTTCCTACGCCTTCGTGCCGCCGGTGCCGGGCCACGATCGTCCGGAGTGCTTCGTCTACCGCACCATCGAGGATCTGGACGGCATCCGCGCCGCGGCCGAGGCCGCCGGTCCGGGTGCGGTCGGCGTGGTGGTCGGCGGCGGTCTGCTCGGTCTGGAGGCCGCGAACGCGTTGCGGCTGATGGGCATGACCCCGCACGTGGTCGAGTTCGCCCCCCGGCTGATGCCGGTGCAGGTGGACGAGGGCGGCGGCGCGATCCTGGAGCGCCTGGTCACCGATCTCGGCCTGCACGTGCACACCGGTGTCGGCACCGCCTCCATCGCGGAGGCGGAAGACGGTGCGGGTCTGAAGGTCACGCTGTCGGACGAGTCCGTCATCGACGCCTCCCTGGTGGTGTTCTCCGCCGGTATCCGGCCCCGCGATCAGATCGCCCGCGACGCCGGGCTGGAGGTCGGCCCGCGCGGTGGCGTGATCACCGACCTGGGTCTGCGCACCTCCGATCCGCACATCTACGCCGTCGGCGAGGTCGCCGCCGTGGAGGGTGTCTGCTACGGCCTGGTGGCTCCCGGCTACACCACCGCCGAGATCGTGGCGGACCGGCTGCTCGGCGGTGCGGGCGAGTTCCCGGGCGCCGACCTGTCCACCAAGTTGAAGCTGCTCGGCGTGGACGTGGCCAGCTTCGGTGACGCCTTCGGCACCACCGAGGGCGCGCTGTCGGTGGTGCTGCACGACGCGGCCAAGGGCACCTACGCCAAGCTCGTCGTCTCCGACGACGCCAAGACCCTGCTCGGCGGCATCCTGGTCGGTGACGCGTCGGCGTACGCGGCGCTGCGCCCGCTGGTCGGCAGCCCGCTGCCCGCCGATCCGGCCGCGCTGATCTCCCCGGCCGGTGCCGAATTGGGCGCGGACGCGCTGCCCGACGACGCCCAGATCTGCTCCTGCAACAACGTGTCCAAGGGCTCGATCTGCGGCGCGATCGCCGAGGGCGCCTGCGACGTGCCCGCCATCAAGAGCTGCACCAATGCCGGAACCTCGTGCGGCGGTTGCGTTCCCATGCTCAAGAAGCTGCTGGAGCAGTCGGGCGTGGAGGTGTCGAAGTCGCTGTGCGAGCACTTCACGCAGTCGCGCGCGGAGCTGTTCCACATCGTGCAGTCCACCGGTATCCGCAAGTTCTCGGAGCTGATCGCCAAGCACGGCACCGGCACCGGCTGCGATATCTGCAAGCCGACCGTCGCCTCCATCCTGGCGTCCACCTCGAGCGATCACATTCTCGACGGCGAGCAGGCCGCGCTGCAGGACACCAACGACCACTTCCTGGCCAATCTCCAGAAGAACGGCACCTACTCGGTGGTGCCGCGCATGCCCGGCGGTGAGGTGACCGCCGAGCAGCTCATCACGATCGGCGAGGTGGCCAAGGAATTCGGCCTGTATGTCAAGGTCACCGGCGGCCAGCGCATCGACCTGTTCGGCGCGCGCGTGGAGCAGCTGCCGCTGATCTGGAAGCGGCTGGTCGACGCGGGTATGGAGTCCGGCCACGCCTACGGCAAGTCGCTGCGCACCGTGAAGTCCTGTGTCGGTTCCACCTGGTGCCGCTACGGTCAGCAGGATTCGGTGGGCATGGCGGTGCTGCTGGAGAAGCGGTATCGCGGCCTGCGCTCCCCGCACAAGCTGAAGCTGGCCGTCTCCGGCTGCGCCCGCGAGTGCGCGGAGGCGCGCGGCAAGGATGTCGGCGTCATCGCCACCGAGCACGGCTGGAACCTGTACGTGGGCGGCAACGGCGGTCTCACGCCCAAGCACGCGGTGCTGCTGGCGGGCGATCTCGACGACGAGACCCTGATCAAGTACATCGACCGCTACCTCATGTTCTACATCCGCACCGCGGACCGGTTGCAGCGCACCGCGCCGTGGCAGGAGGCCCTGGAGGGTGGCATCGACTACCTGAAGCAGGTCATCTGCGAGGACAGCCTGGGCATCGCCGACGACCTGGAGGCCGCCATGACCTCCCACGTCGCCGGATACCGCGACGAGTGGGCCGCGGTGCTCGACGACGAGGAGAAGCTGTCGCGCTTCGTGTCCTTCGTCAACGCCCCGGACCAGGCCGATCCGACCATCTCCTTCGACGACAGCGGCGAGCGGAAGGTGCCCGTCCTGCTGGGTATGCCGGAGATCTCGCCGGAATCTTCGACCGCCACGTCGGGGAAATGACTGCTTAACCGCATGGAAACAGGACGCCGGTACCAATGGGTAAGGCGTTCGGAGGAGAGTTACCGATGACCGTGATCGACACACCCAGCTCAGCAGTCACCACCACCATTGCCGGTTGGACGCAGGCGTGCCGACTGGACTACCTCATCCCCGGCCGCGGCGTGGCGGTTCTGTTGAAGGGTGGCCGACAGGCGGCCCTGTTCCTACTGCCCGACGGCTCGCTGTACGCGGTGGGCAATATCGACCCCTTCGGCCGCGCGGCCGTCATGTCCCGCGGCATCGTCGGTGACCGCGGTGGCGTGCCGGTGGTGGCGTCGCCGCTGCTCAAGCAGGCGTTCTCGCTGATCGACGGGCGCTGCCTGGACGACGAGTCGGTCTCGCTGCCGGTGTACGCGGTGCGGGTGGCCGACGGTGTGGTCGCGGTGTCGAACGAGCCGCTGGACATTCCCGGTGGTACCGCATGACCGAGCTCGATTCACCTACCCCGCTGGCCGGGTTCACCATCGGCATCACCGCCGCGCGACGGTCCGAGGAACTCGCCACCCTGCTCCAGCGCCGGGGCGCGAATATCGTTACCGCACCGGCGATTCGAATCATTCCGCTGTCGGACGACACCGAACTGGAGCGGGTGACGCGCCAGCTGGTGGCGGAGCCGCCGCAGATCGCGGTGGCGACCACCGGCATCGGCTTCCGGGGCTGGATGGAGGCCGCCGAGGGCTGGGGTCTGGCCGAGGAACTGCGCGAGACGCTCTCGGCCACCCGCATGCTGGCGCGCGGACCCAAGGCCAAGGGCGCGATTCGCGCCGCGGAGCTGCGGGAGGAGTGGTCGCCGGCGTCGGAGTCCTCGGCCGAGGTGCTGGATCACCTGCTCGCCCAGGGCGTCGAGGGGGTGCGCATCGCGGTGCAGTTGCACGGTGCGACCACCGAATGGGAGCCGGTGCCGGACTTCTGCGAGGTGCTGCGCATGGCCGGGGCCGATGTGGTGCCGGTGCCCGTCTACCGGTGGATTCCGCCGGAGGACCGCACCCCGATGGACCGGCTCATCGAGGCCATCGTCACCTCCGGCCTGGACTGCGTGACCTTCACCAGTGCGCCCGCCGTGGCGTCGCTACTGATGCGCGCCAAGGAGACCGGACTGCTCGAGGCGGTGCTGCACGCCCTGCGCGGGCGGGTGCTGGCCGCCTGTGTCGGACCGATCACGGCCGCGCCGCTGGAGGAGCTGGGCGTGCCCACCTCCATGCCCGGTCGAGCCCGCCTGGGTGCGCTGGCCCGGCATGTGGCCGAGGAACTTCCCCGGCGCGCCAATCGAATTCAGGCCGGTGGCCACAATCTGAGCGTGCGCGGCGGCTGCGTGGTGGTGGACGGCCAGGTGCGCCAGCTCGCCCCCGCCCCGATGGCGCTCATGCGCGCGCTGGCCCGCCAGCCCGGACGCGTCGTCTCCCGCGAGGACCTGCTCGCGGCCCTGCCCGGCGGCGGTGAGGACACCCACGCCGTGGAGACCGCCATCGCCCGCCTGCGCGCGGGCCTGGGCACCCCGAAAGCCATTCAGACCGTGGTGAAACGCGGCTACCGCCTGGCCTTGGACCCCACCGAGAGCTACGACAACCCGCGCCCGGCCACCCCGGCCCCCCGCCAGCCCTACCCGGGCCGCGGCACGAACCCCGGTGCGCGCCCGGTCTTCCCGCCCCGTGCCCCGGGGCCGGACCAATCCTCCGCATCGGCCACCTTCCGCCAGGCCCACTCCGTCACCGCCCGCACGGAATTCCCCGCCGCCCCGGCCTCGGCCCGCCCCGTCCGTGTCGCGGATTCTGCTGTCGCACCCGCTCCGTCCCGCTCGGCTCGCGGCGCGGAGCCCCAGGCTCGTCCGGTGGACGCCCAGGCGGCGGCCCGCCCGGTGCGGGCCGCGGATTCGCCAGTCCCCCCGGCTTCCTCGCGCTCGGCGGACGTCTCGGCCGCGGCGACGCGACCCGGCTTGCCCGCGCGCTCGGCGAGTGCCGCACCGACCCAAGGGAATCCGCCGGTCACGGGTTCCGGTGTGCCGGTCCGACCCACCCGCCCCGCACCCAGTCTGGGGGCGTGGTGACCACCCCGGCCCTGGTGCTGGTGGCCCACGGCACCCGCAGCACCAAGGGCGTCCAGATGATCGCCTCCCTGGCGGAGGCCGTGGCGCGCGAACTCGGCGCGACCCCCGAGACCGGTGCCGGTGCCGTTTTCGGGGCAGCACCGGCACCGCTGACCGAAACACCGACCGCCGCACTGGCTTCCGATGCTGGCTCAGTGCTTCCCGAGTGGAGCGCGGAGTGCGGGAGCGGTGCGCTGCACGATGCCGCGGCTCCCGTCGGCGTCGATTCCCGTGCTCAGCACGCGCTGAGTGGGATGCCGTCGCAGCGAGCGCTGTGGGCTCGTCTCGGCGGCAAGGTGCCGCGGGTGCGGACGGCGTTCGTGGATGTGCTCGGGCCGTCTCCGGCCGAGGTGTTGCGGGATCTGGATTCGGTTCCCGCCGTGGTGGTTCCGGCGTTCCTGGCGTCGGGATACCACGTGTATCAGGATGTGCCGCGAGAGGTGGCCGCGAGTGCGCATGACGCGGTCGCGGTCACCCACGCGATGGGTCCGGATCCGGCGCTGGCGGCGATCATGCGCATGCGGCTGCGGGCGGCGGGGTGGCGGCCGGGTGACGCGGTGGTCTTCGCGGCCGCCGGTTCGTCGGACGCCCGCGCCCGCCAGGATGTGCGGCGCGCCGCGGGGCTGCTCGCGGAGCAGATCGGCAGCCCGGTCCGCACGGCCTACATCGCCACGGGCGCGCCGCGGGTGCCGGAGGTGGTCGCACAGGTCCGCGAGTCCGGTGCGCGCCGCGTCTTCATCGCCTCCTACCTGCTGGCCCACGGCCTGTTCCACCAGCGCCTGCACGAGTGCGGCGCGGACGGCGTGGCCGACCCGATCGGCGTCCACCCGGCCGTGGTCCGCCTCATCGCCGACCGCTACCGCACCGCGGCCCGCACCCTCACCGCCGCCCGCGTGGCCTGATCCGGCGATCCACCAGCAAATCCGGCATATTCCTGGCATCCTGGAGTGCGAACACGATCGTGCGCACCGGGAGGGGACAGCCATGAAGAGGTTCGCGGCCACCGCAGTTCTCCTCGTGGCCACCGCCGCCGCCCTGACACCCACCACCGCCGCGCAGCAGCCCGGCCCCGCCCCGCAACCCAACCCCTGGGTACAGGACCAGATCGACTGGGCCAACTGCCTGCAATCCGGCCACACCGCCGCCGAATGCCGCGAGATCCTCGACGGCCCGGCCACCCGGCCCACCCCGCGCTGAGCGGACGGACCGGGCGCTTACCCGAAGTAGCGATCGGCCGCGAACACCGCGGCGATGCTGTCGACGCGGAGCGCGCGACCCAGCCACACGCGCGGGATCCACATCGGTGCACGTGCTGGTCCGCTCCCGACTCTCGTCCGGAACAACGGTGCTCGCGCACTGTCTGCACTGTCGCCCGCCGCCGCACGCTCGTGGTCGCGTTCGGTGTCGCCGCCGCACGCTCGCGGTCGCGTCCGGTGTCGCCGCCGTGTCGAGGGGCGTCCCCACTGAATGGACGCGATTGTCCGGCAGCCGGAGTCGCGGCGTTGAGTGCTCGCCGGGAGCGGCGAGGATGACGGTATGGCCGAACATCCCGCCCGCCGTGCCGGTCTCGCCTCCCAGTCCGCGGTGTGCGGGCATCGCCGGGACGAGTGGCTCGCGCTGTTCGCGGCCGATGCCCGGGTGGAGGATCCGATCGGGGTGTCGCCGTACGATCCGGTGGGGGAGGGGCATCGCGGCCGGGACGCCATCGCGGCGTTCTGGGACAAAGCCATCGCGCGCAGTGCGATCGAGTTCCGGCATACCGACTCCTTCGCGTGCGGCGACGAGGCGGCATTCGTGACCACCATTCGCAGCACTCGCGCCGACATCGTCGTGGAGGTGGACGCCGTCGTCACCTACCGGGTCGACGCGGATGGGAAAATCACTGCGCTGCGGGCGTTCTGGGAACTGGAGCGGGCGCGCACCGGCGCGGTATAGCGCATACGACGCGGCGCGGTTCACGCCTCCGGCGTGCGCAGTGCCGGGAACCAGATATCGGTCAGCACCTCGGCCGCCTGTTCGGCGGTGACGTCGATGGTGCCCTGCATGGCCCAGCGGGTGAAGAACCGCTCCAACTGCGCCACCAGCAGTTCGATGCGCAGCCGCGCCTCGTCCTGCTGCGCCTCGGGCCAGCGGGACAGATACGACGTCATCACATTCGGCAGGGCGAGGATGCCCGCGCGGGCGATCTCCCGGAATTCGGGTTCCAGTGCGGTCGCCTCGTCCCAGGCGGGCAGTAGGTCCTTGTATTCCTGGAACCAGGCGATGGCCCGTCGCATCCAGGCCGCGAATTCGGCGCGCGAACCGCTGTCGAGCACATGGTCCAGGTCCTCGTAGAAGTGCTGGACGCTGGGCAGCGTGCCCTGTTCGGCGATGGCGCGCAGCACGTCGGGTTTGCCGGTGAAGTGCAGGTAGAAGGTGGCGCGGCTACAGCCGACGGCGGCGGCGATGTCGTCCACCCGGACCTGGGCGTAGCCCTGGGTGACGAAGAGCTGGGTGGCCGCCTCGATCAGTCGGTTGCGGGTGAGTCGCTTCTGTTCGTCGCGCAGCGAGGTGCGCCGCGCGGGTGCGGGGGTGTGCTCATCGGTCCGGGTCACGCCCCCATGATAGACGTACGTTCACTCACTAGACACTCTGTCAAGCGAGTGTTAGCGTGTGTGGCACATCACGTCCGGCCCGACGGTGTGATCCGCGGCCGAACAGGGAGAGTGAATTGGATACACGCGCATTGCCCCGGGTCTGTGTGATCGGCGCGGGCCCGTCCGGAATCACCGCCGCCAAGCGGCTCGCGGAGTACGGCATCCCCTTCGACTGCTACGAAGCCTCCGACGAGGTGGGCGGCAACTGGTACTTCAAGAACCCCAACGGCATGTCGGCGTGCTATCAGAGCCTGCACATCGACACCTCGAAGTTCCGGCTGGCCTTCGAGGACTACCCGGCCCCGGCGGAATGGCCGGATTTCCCGCACCATTCGCAGCTGCACCGGTATTTCCGGGACTACGTGGACCATTTCGGGCTGCGCGACCGAATCATCTTCAACACCAAGGTGATCGACGCGCGCCGCGACGCGGACGGACTGTGGACCGTCACCACCGACACCGGCCGCACCGAGGTCTACGACGCGGTGGTGGTCTGCAACGGCCACCACTGGGATCCCCGCATGCCCGACTACCCGGGCGAATTCGACGGCGTCCTCATGCATTCGCACGCCTACAACGACCCGTTCGACCCCATCGACATGCGCGGCAAGCGCATCGTGGTGGTGGGCATGGGCAATTCCGGCCTGGACATCGCCACCGAACTGTCGCAGCGCTTCATCGCCTCGGAGTTCTACCTCTCCGCCCGCCGCGGCGTCTGGGTGCTGCCGAAGTACGTGAACGGCAAGGTCGGTGACAAGTCGTCTATGCCGGCGTGGATGCCGCCCAAGCTGGGCCTGAAGCTCAAGCAGCGCTTCGTCGTCAAGAACCGCGGCCATATGCGGAACTACGGGCTGCCCGAGCCGGATCACCTGCCGTTCGAGGCGCATCCGTCGGCCAGTGAGGAATTCCTGCACCGGGCGGGTTGCGGCGACATCGTCTTCAAACCGGCCATCACCCGTCTGGACGGCCCGCGCGTGCACTTCGCCGACGGCAGCGTGGCGGAGGTGGATGTGATCGTATGCGCCACCGGGTATCACATCTCCTTCCCGTTCTTCGCCGATCCGGCGCTGAAACCCGACGCACGCAACGTCTTCCCGCTGTTCCGGCAGATGATCAAGCCCGGCGTCGACAATCTCTTCTACCTCGGCCTGGCGCAGCCGCTGCCCACCCTGGTGAATTTCGCCGAACAGCAGTCCAAGCTGGTGGCCGCCTATCTCACCGGCAACTACCACCTGCCCTCGCAAGCCGAGATGCGGGCCGATATCGAGGCGGCCGAGGCCCGCCGCACCGGGCGCTACTACGACTCACCACGGCACACGATCCAGATCGAATTCGAGCCGTACGTGCGCGATCTGATGAAGGAAATGGAGCGGGGGGCCAGGCGCGCCGCCGCCTCGGGATACGCGCTGCCGGTACCGGCGCGCGCCGCGATCCGGGTCTAGGAGGACGGAAATGGGCACTGTCGCCGGTTTCTGTGTGGACGAATTCGAGAGTGTGCGAGCGGCTTTCACCGAACAGGTGGAATCCGGCGCGGAATTGGGCGCCTCCCTGTGCGTCACGGTGGACGGTGCGCCGGTGGTGGACCTGTGGGGCGGCTGGGCAGACCCCGGGCGAACCCGCCGCTGGGGTGCGGACACCCTGGTCAACACCTTCTCCATAACCAAGACCATGACCGCGCTGTGCGCCCTGCTCCTGGTCGATCGCGGTGAGCTGGACGTGGACCGGAAGGTGGCGCACTACTGGCCGGAGTTCGCCGCCGCGGGCAAGGCGGATATCGAGGTGCGCCACCTGCTGTCGCACACCTCCGGGGTGTCCGGCTGGGAAGCGCCCATCGAACTCACCGATATCTACGATGTGGCGGCGTCGCAGCAGCGGCTGGCCGCACAGCCGCCGTGGTGGGAACCGGGCACCGCCTCCGGCTATCACGCCCTCAACTACGGGCACCTGGTGGACGCGCTCATCCGCCGTATCGACGGCCGCACCCTGGGCCGCTTCTTCGCGGAGGAGCTCGCCGGACCGCTCGGGGCCGACTTCCACATCGGCACGGCCCCGGAGCATTTCGACCGAATCGCCACCCTGATACCGCCGGACTGGATGCAGTTCGACCAGTCCCAGCTGCCACGGGACAGCGTGCTCTACAAGACACTGTTCCAACCGCTGCTGGATTTCGACGCGGTCGCCACCCCGGCCTGGCGGCAGGCCGAGATCGGCGGCGTGGGCGGGCACGGCAATGCCCGTTCCATCGCCCGCGTGCAGTCCATCGTGAGCACCGGCGGCGTACTCGGCGGCCGGAAGTTCCTGTCGCCCAGCACTATCGACCTCATCTTCCGGCAGCAGTCCGACGGCGTGGATCAGGCGATTCTGCTGCCGCTGCGCTTCGGCATCGGCTACGGTCTGCCGCAACCGCAGACCGCGCCCTTCGTTCCGGAGGGCCGGGTGTGCTGGTGGGGAGGTCTGGGCGGGGCCATGGTCGTCAACGACCTCGACCACCGCATCACCGTCGCCTACGCCATGAACCGCATGGCGACCGGCCTGATCGGGTCGGAGCGCTGCGACGCCTATCTGAGAGCCGTGTACGCGGCCGTGAACGACAGTCGAGGACGTGACTCATGACGAATGCCGTCGATCTCCAGGCACTCGCCGCCCAGGTGGCCGCCAAGCTGACCGGGCCGGGCGGACCGTTCGAGCTGACCGTCGAAGAGGTGCTGGGCGCACCCGTCCCGCTGCTCGCGGACCGGGCTCGGTCGTTGCTGGAACTGCTGGAAGGCTCACGCGCCCACGGCGATCGCGACTATCTGGTCACCGCCGAACGCACCGTGACCTTCGCCGAGCACGCCGAGGCGGCCGGTGCGCTGGCCGCCGCCCTGGCACAGCGGTACGGCATCGGCAAGGGCGACCGCATCGGCATTCTCGCCGCCAACGATCCGGACTGGGTGCTCACCTTCTGGGCCGCCCAGTGCCTGGGTGCGATCCCGGTCGGCTACAACGCGTGGTGGGCCCCGCGCGAGATCGCCTACGGGCTCGAGCACACACAGCCGGTGGTGGTGATCGCCGACGCCAAACGCGCGGAACTGCTGGCCGAGACCGGAACCCGCATTCCGGTGCTCACCATGGAGCGCGATCTGCCCGGGCTGGTGGACGAATACCGCGGCGAGTTCCCGAGAACCGCCGTGGCGGAAGACGATCCGGCGGTCATCCTCTACACCAGCGGCACCACCGGCCGCCCCAAGGGCGTGGTGCACACGCACCGGAACCTGGTGGCCATCAGCAACTATCACCGCTTCACCGACGGCATGCTGGACGGCTTCCTGGGCCGCGACTACGACCCCGCGCCGCGCGGTCGCCGCTACCTCATGACCTCGCCGCTGTTCCACATCGCCTGCCTGCACAACCTCGCGGTGCCGCGCATCGTCACCGGTGACACCGTGGTCATCTACCAGGGCGCGTACGACGTCGACCGGCTGTGCCAGCTGATCGAGTCCCAGCGCGTCACGCACTGGGCGGCGGTGCCCACCATGGCCAGCCGCATGCTGCACCACGATCTGTCGCGCTACGACTTGTCCTCGCTCACGGCCTTCTCGCTCAATACGGCCCCCTCCTCACCGGCCCTGCAGGCGCGGCTGCGGGAGCGGCTGCCGGTCGCGCAGGTCGCGCTGACCACCAGCTACGGCTGTACCGAGAGCGGCACCGCCGCCACCGTGGCCAATCCGGTGGAACTGGCCGCGCATCCGGAGACGGTGGGCCGCCCCATCGTGGGCGTCTCGGTGGAGATCCGCGACCCCGACGGCACGGTGCTGCCGGACGGGGAGTCGGGCGAGATCTGCGTGCGCAGCCCCTACGTCATGCTCGGCTACTGGAACGACGAGGCCGCCACCGCCGCTGCCATCGACGAACACCGCTGGCTGCGCACCGGCGACTTCGGATTCCTCAGCGAGGGCAGACTCCAGATGGCCGGTCGGCGTTCGGATCTCATTCTGCGCGGCGGGGAGAACGTCTACCCGACCGAGATCGAGAATGTCATCGACGAACATCCGGCGGTGCTGGAATCCGTGGTGGTCGGACTGCCGCACGACGATCTGGGTGAGCAGGTCGCCGCCGTGGTGGTGGTCGCCGATCCGGTCGCCGTCACCGAGGAGGAGCTGCGCGAGTTCGTAGCGCGGCGCCTCGCCTACTTCAAAGTTCCGGCGGTGTGGCGGATCAGCTCGGATCCGTTGCCGCGCAATGTGACCGGCAAGGTGCTGCGTCGCGATGTGACAGTGGGGTGAGTTCCGTGTTCGACACCGTCATCAAGGGCGGGCGCTGGTTCGACGGCACCGGCGCGCCCTCGGCCATCCGGCATCTGGGCATCCGGGACGGCCGCGTCGCCGCCGTCAGCGCCGAACCGCTCGACGAAACCGGTTGCGGTGCCGTCATCGACGCCACCGGCCACTGGGTCATGCCCGGCATGATCGACATCCACACCCACTACGACGTGGAGGTGCTGCTCGATCCGTCGCTGTCGGAATCGGTGCGGCACGGGGTGACCACGATTCTGCTCGGCTCCTGCTCGCTGTCCACCATTCACGTGAACGGCTCGCAGGCCGGTGATCTGTTCGGCCGAGTGGAGGCCATTCCGCGGCGGCACGTGGTCGCCGCCGTCGACGGGGCCAAGACCTGGAACAGCGCGCACGGCTATGTGGCGGCCCTCGAAGCGCTGCCGCTGGGCCCGAATCTCGCGGCCTTCATCGGACATTCCGACATCCGGGTCGCGCTCATGGGGCTGGACCGGGCCACCCGGCCCGATGTGCGGCCCACCGAGGCGGAACTGCGCGCCATGGAGCATCGACTCACCGAGGCCCTGGACGCGGGCTTCATCGGAATGTCCTCGCAGCAGCTGCTGTTCGACAAACTCGACGGCGAGGTCTGCCGCTCCCGCACACTGCCCTCCACCTACGCCACCACCCGGGAACGGCGGCGGCTCAACGCGATTCTGCGCCGCCGCGGGCGGGCGCTGCAGGGCGGACCGGATGTGGCGCGGCCCCGGAGCCTGGTGGCCATGGCGGTGAGCACCCTCGGTATTCTCCGGCCCCGCCTCAAGGTCAGTCTGCTGTCGGCGGCCGATATCAAGGCCATTCCCGGTGTGGTGCACATCTTCCCGTGGATCGCGCGGGTGCTCAACGCACTCGGCGGCGACTTCCGCTGGCAGCATCTGCCGGTGCCGTTCGAGGTGTACTCCGACGGCATCGATCTGCCGGTGTTCGAGGAGTTCGGTTCCGGTGCCGCGGCGCTGCACCTGTCCGATCAGCTGGAGCGGCGGCAGGAGTTGTTCGCGCAGGAGGAGTATCGGCGCTGGTTCCGCGCGGACTACGAGAAGAAGTGGGGGCCGCGGGTGTGGCACCGCGACTTCTTCGACGCCGAGATCACCGAATGCCCCGACGACAGTGTGATCGGGAAGACCTTCGGCCAGGTGGGCGTCGAGCGCGGTGGCGTGCACCCGGTGGACGCCTTCCTGGATCTGCTGGTGGAGTACGGCTCCAAGGTGCGCTGGCGCACCACCATCTCCAATCATCGACCCGAGGTGCTGAACCGGCTGGCCGCCGATCCCGGTGTGCAGCTGGGATTCTCGGACGCGGGCGCGCACCTGCGGAATATGGCCTTCTACAACTTCGGGCTGCGGCTGTTGCGGCGGGTGCGCGACCACGAGCGGGCCGGGCGGCCGTTCATGACCGTCGAGCAGGCGGTGCACCGGGTGACCGGCGAACTCGCGGACTGGTACGACCTGGACGCCGGTCATCTGCGGGTGGGTGACCGCGCCGATGTCCTCGTCGTCGATCCCGAACGGCTGGACGCCGGTCTCGAGGAGTACGCCGAGCAGGCGGTCCCGGAGTACGACGGCCTGTCGCGCATGGTGAACCGCAATGACGACACCGTCGCGGCGGTCCTGGTGAACGGACGGTACGTCTTCGGCGCGGGGCGGCGGTCACCGGCGCTCGGCGTCGAACGCACCGGCCGCTTCCTGCGCGCCGGACGACGAAGGGAACAGGCGTGAGCGACGGTGGATTCGAGGACCGCACGGCGGTGGTGACCGGTGCCGCCTCCGGTATCGGGGCGGCCGTCGCGGCCGCCCTGCTGAGTGCCGGTGCGCGGGTGGTCGGGCTGGATATCGACACCGACGGGCTCCGCGAGCGCGCCGCCGACTTCGGCGACGCCTTCGTGCCCGTCGCCGCCGATGTGACGGTGGAGGAGCAGGTCGAGGCCGGGATCGCCGAGGCGGCGGCGCGGTTCGGCGGCCTGGACATGGCCTTCAACGTGGCGGGCGGCTCCCGTATCGGCGCGATCACCGATATGGCGGTCGAGGACTGGGATTTCACCGTCGACCTGGTGCAGAAGAGCGTTTTCCTGTGCACCAAGCACGAGGCCCGGCTGATGCGCGACACCGGGCGCGGCGGCAGCATCGTGAACATCTCGTCACTGGACGGGCGCATCCCCATGCCCGCGGGCAGCGCCTACTCCACCGGCAAGGCGGGGGTGGTCATGTTCTCCAAGAGCGCCGCGCTGGAACTGGCCCCGTACCGGATTCGGGTCAATACGGTGCTGCCCGGACTCGTGGACACACCCCTGGTGGCCCCGGTGCTGGCCTACGAACCCGCCGAACGCATGTTCCTGGAACGGATTCCGCTCGGCGTGGCGGCGACACCGGAGCAGATCGCCGCGCCGTGCCTGTTCCTGGCGAGTGACGACGCCTCCTACATCACCGGCACCGAACTGGTGGTGGATGGCGGCTGGGAGATCAGCAACTTTCCCAATCTGGCGAAACTGTCCTCGGCCTGAACGGTGTCACCGGCGCGGACCTCCGATCTGTCGGGGGTGGCGGCTACCGTCGAAAGGTGGCCGAGAACGTCGCCTCCGAAAGCGTAATCGATTCCCTGCGAAACGATTTCGACGCGCTGCTGGATGCCTGCTGGGCGGAGATCGAGGAGACGGCCGCGCCGGAGCTGCTCACCGCCCTGCACGCCGACGCGCTGCGCGAACCTCGCGTCAACGCGCTCTACTACTGGGAAACGCTGCTCATGCGGGACCTGTGCCTGCTGAAACTGCGGGGCGGAAGCCGCCGGGAGCGTGCCGAACTCGCCGAGCTGGAGCACCGCGCACAGGCACTGCGCGTCGCCGCCCTGGCCCGGCTGCGGGCGGGCCGCCGCACGCCGCGGCGCACGGGTCCCAAAGGCTACGAACAGGTGTGCGCCTGGGTGCTGTCGCTGCTGCTGCCGACCGAGTACGAGGCGGCGTTCGCGTCGGCCATGCGCGCCTGCGGACTCGATCCGCTGCGCACCCGGCTGCCGTCGCGCGACTGGTGGCGATGGGCCGTGACACACGGCTGGCTGACCGATACGCCGAGTCCGGCGGCGCTGCGCCTGCTGGCCCTGGACGAGCCGGGATTCGTGGCCGTGGTGCGGCGCGCGCTGGGCGGGGCGCGGGTGCCCGGATCGGACCATCCGGCGGTGGCGGAGCGCTGGTACGCCACCTTCAAGGCGTTGGAGCTCACGCTGCGGGCGGAACTCGACGACGCGGTGGCGGCGGCGCGCCCGCTGTCGGGCGCCGCGCTCGAGGCGGCGCTGCCGCGCGTGGTCGAGGGGTACGAGCAGTTGGCCGAACTGCGCGTGCAGCGGCGGGAGGCGCTGCGCCGGTATCTGGACTCGCGCGATATCATCGTCGAACTGGTCGACGCCGCAACCGATTCCGTGCGGGAATGGTGCGGTACCGCCGCCGCCGACGAGGTGGGGCGGGCGCACCGGGCGCTGTGGGACCGCGTGCGGCGGGTGGTGTGGGAGCATCGCGACAGCTGGGACCGGACCGGATTCACGCTGTTCGGCACCGGCGGCGGTGAGCTGGCGGACCGGCTGCGGCTGGCCGTGCGGTCGACGGCGCCGCCCGGACCCGGCGGCGAGCCGATCGCCCCGCGCCCGGCGGGCGGGATACCGTCGGGACCGCTCACCGTGGCCACCGACGCCTCCGGATACGGTGAGGTGGGTGGGTACGGCTGGGCGGCCGAGGACGGGCGCAGCCGCGGCGGGCGCTGCGTGGACGGCCGGAGTTCGGTGGAATCGGAGATCATCGCCATCTGCGAAACCGCCGCCGCGCCCGAGCTGTTCGAGCGGGAACTGCGTATCCTCTCCGATTGTGAGCAGGCCGTGGCCGCCGTCAATACCGCGATCCGGCGACGTGCCGCCGCAGGGCTGCCCTTCCCGGTGTCGGATCGGGTGCTCGACCATGTCGATCGCGCCCTGGGCAGGCCACTGCCCTTCCGCGCGCAGTGGATTCAGGGCCACGGCGGTCACGCGCTCAACGAGCAGGCGCATCGGCTGGCCCGCGCCGCCCGCTGGTGAGCGCACCGGCCGTTCACCGGGTGTTCGTTTTCCGGCAAGGCGGCAGCGGCAATCTCTATTCATGGCGTTCACCGCCACGGTGGGCGCCGACTCCGAATTGTTCACCTGCCGGAGTTCGCGATGACACAGAGTCCTGTCGATCATGCCGCGCATCCGCGCGGCGATCTCCCTCTCGATCAGAAACTCGCACTCGAGGCCGCCGCCGCCCGCCTACTGCGGGAGTTCGGCGACCACACCGACGAGCACACCATCGACCACCTCCTGTACTCCACCTACAACCGGGTGGCGCGGCAGGCCAAGGTGGAAACCTTCCTCCCCCTGCTGGCCGAGCGGTTCACCAGGGAACGCCTGCAAGCCATGACCACCCCCGGGTGACCCGCCCCACCGCGGCGAACGACCTGTACCAACGAAACTGCCGATCCGACCCTTGCCGCTGATATAACGTCTGTGTTATGAATTGGGGAGAGGTGGAACTGGAGTCGGAGGTCGACGAGTGGTTCGACTCGCTCGACCAAGACGATCAGGAGACGGTGGCCTTCTACGTCGATCTCCTGGCTGAACGGGGAGTCCTGCTGGGCGAGCCGTACACCAGGCAATTGCACGGGAAGCTACGTGAGCTTCGATTCCATCTCGCCCGTGACGCTGTGCGGATTACCTACTGGGTCGGGTCGGACAGGCGGATCATTCTGCTGACGGTTTTCCGGAAGCGGAGAATGCGGGAGACCGCTGAGATCGAGCGGGCTGTGCGCGCTATGGAGCGCTGCATTGCCGAGGCTCATACCGTGGAGGAGGAGTGAGATCCATGGGCGAACGAAGGAGTTGGGCCGAGAAGCGCGCCGAGATCATGGGACGCCCGGGAGCGGGTGCGGCGTATGACGCGGCTCGTATTCGATTCGAACTCGGTGCTGCGGTGCGACAGCGCCGTGAGGAACTCGGTTTGACACAGGCGGAGCTGGGGGAGCTCGCCGGACTGAAACAACCGGCGGTGGCCAGGTTCGAGGCGGGGGGCACGATGCCGACGATTCCCGTGCTCGAACGTCTGGCCGCCGCGCTGCAGCTGCGACTCGAGGTTCGGCTCGAACCGCTGCGCGTCGCCAGTTGAAGTGGGCGGGGCCTGCCGCCGAACTAGCGCGGCGGCAGGACCGGGGAGTCCCAGGCGCGGGCGTAGCGGCGCTTGTCCGGGGCGGCGTCCGGCTTGCTGCGGTAGACGACGTAGGGGCGCACGAAGTAGCCGATCGGGGCGCTGAACATGTGGACCAGGCGGGTATACGGCCAGACGCCGATGAGGGCGAGCACGATCAGGCCGTGCGCCTGGAAGGTCCAGGGGGTGCCGACCATGAGCTCGGGCTGCGGGTGCAGCGTGAAAAGGCTGCGGAACCACGGGGATACGGTCTCGCGGTAGTTGTAGGTGCCCCACAGCAGGTTGCTGCCCACGGTATTGAGCATGCCGGTGATGAGCGCACCCGCCAGCAGGACGTACATGAGCTTGTCGTTGCGGGTGGTGGCCTTGCGGACGGCGGGCACCGTGACGCGGCGGTAGAGCAGGATGCCGATGCCGACGATCACCGCGACGCCGGCCACCGTTCCGGCGGAGACGGCGACCACGTGGTACAGGTGCTCGGAGATGCCGATGGCGGCGGTCCAGGACGCGGGAATCAGCACGCCCACCACATGTCCGCCGATGACGCCGAGCATGCCGAAGTGGAACAGCGGGCTGCCCAGCCGCAGCAGGCGCGATTCGTAAATCTGCGAAGACCGTGTGGTCCAGCCGAATTGGTCGTTGCGGTAGCGCCACAGGTGGCCGAGCAGGAACGAGGTGAAGGCCACGTACGGCAGCGTCATCCAGAGGGTGGTGGTCATCGGCGGCCTTCCGATCCGGCGAACATCATGGGGTCCATGGCGAAGGGCTCGAGGCCCACCTCCTCTTCCGGCGGACCCTGGGCGGCGAGCTCGGCGATGCGGCGGCGGTCGGCGGTGGTCACCGGCGGCAGCGTGGCCGTCACGGCGGCGAGGACGGCCGCATAGGGAGACCCGTTGTCCGACAGCGACAGTCGCAGCAGTTCCAGCACCGGCACGTGCTCACCGAGCAGCCGTTCCCCGCCGATGGGATCCACGGTGGCCGCGAATTCCAGCAGCACCGGGAGGTGGTCGGGCAGTTCCTCGTCGCCGAGTTCGACGCCCGCGTGCCGGTAGGCGTGCTTGAAGCGCAGCAGCGCCATCCCGCGTTTACGGGTGTCGCCGTAGGCGTAGAAGGTGAGGTGCAGGCTGGCGCGGCGGCGCATGTCGAAGGTCTCGACATAGCGCTGGGCCAATGCGAGCGGATCGGTCTCGCGCAGGTGGGCGAGGAACTCGCCGAGCTGGGCGCGCACTTCGGCGGGCAGTTCGTCTACGGCCCCGCCGAACTCGTGCACGGTGCGCAACATGTCCTCGGACGGGTAGTCCAGGCACAGGGCCGCCGTCCGCCAGACCAGGCGGCGGTCCCGCTCCGACATCCGTACCGTCGGCTCCGGCCGCCGCCGCAGGGTGAGCAGTTTCATCGACGAACTCCGCTCGGCTCGGGTGTGGGGTCCGCGTCGGTGGCGGCGTGCGCGCCATCGCCGTGGGGCTCGGTGCCGTTGTGCCCGTCGCCGTTCGAGACTCCGCTGCCGTTCGAACCGACGCCGCCGTTCGAAACGCCGTTGCCGTCGGCGGCGGCCCCGTCGCGGGTCGGCACCAGCCCGTCGGTCTTCTTGCCGTCCCAGTTGAGCAGGTTGATCCGGTTCGACTTCTCCTCCGGCGCGGCGCCATTGGTATCGCTCAGGTGGAACTTGTCCGCCATGTAGTCGTAGGCCGTCATGCCCGGTCCGCCGTCGGTGTCCAGACTGCATCCGGTGGCCAGCGAATCCAGTTCGTGCGCACGGGAAGTCGCGCCGCTGGGGATCACGTACCGATGCTCGTACTTGGCGATGGCGAGCAGCCGGTACATGGCCTCGATCTCCTCGGGCTCCAGCCGCACCGCCTCTGGGATCGAGAGATCCGGCTCCTGCCCGAGATTGATCGACCGCATGAACGACCGCATCCCGGCCAGTCGTTGCAGCGCCGCCCGCACCGGTCCGACCTCACCGGCGGTGAACAGCTCCGCCAGATACTCCACCGGAATCCGCAGCGCGTCGATCGCGCCGAACAGATTCGAATGGTCCTCCCCGTCGTGCCCGGTCTCCGACAGCACGTCCACCACCGGCGACAGCGGCGGCACGTACCAGACCATGGGCATGGTCCGATATTCCGGATGCAGCGGCAGCGCGATCTGGTAGTCGACGATGAGCTTGTAGACGGGTGAATCCTGCGCCGCCTGAATCCATTCGGTGGAGATGCCCGCCCGCTCGGCCTCCGCGACCACCCGCGGGTCGTGCGGATTCAGGAAGACGCCCAGCTGTGCCGGGTACAGATCCTTGTCGTTCTCGACCGAGGCCGCCTCCTGCACCGCGTCGGCGTCGTAGAGCATGACGCCGATGTAGCGCAGCCGCCCCACACAGGTTTCCGAGCACACGGTCGGGATGCCGACCTCCACGCGCGGATAGCAGAAGGTGCATTTCTCGGCTTTGCCGGTCTTGTGGTTGAAGTAGATCTTCTTGTACGGGCAGCCGGTGACGCACTGCCGCCAGCCGCGGCACTTGTCCTGGTCCACCAGCACGATGCCGTCCTCGGCGCGCTTGTAGATGGCACCCGAGGGGCAGGATGCCGCGCACGACGGGTTCAGGCAGTGCTCGCAGATGCGCGGCAGGTAGAACATGAAGGTCTGCTCGAATTCCAGCTTGACCTGGTCGGACAGCTTGGACAGCAGCGGGTCCCTACCGACCTGCTCCGGGCCGGAGCCGAGGTCGTCGTCCCAGTTCGCACCCCAGGTGACCTTGGTGTCCTCACCGGTGATCAGCGATTTGGGCCGCGCCACCGGAGTGGTATCGATTTGGGGTGAGGACAGCAGATTGTCGTAATCGTAGCTCCACGGATCGTAGTAATCGCTTACCGTGGGAAGGTCCGGGTTGGCGAAGATGTTCAGCAGCCTCTTCATTCGCGACCCGGACTTCAATGTGAGGCGGCCCTTGCGATTGAGCGTCCAGCCGCCCTTCCACTTCTCCTGATCCTGGTACTGCCGCGGATACCCCTGTCCGGGGCGGGTTTCCACATTGTTGAACCAGACGTACTCGGTGCCGCCGCGATTGGTCCACGCCTGCTTGCAGGTGACGCTGCACGTATGACAGCCGATGCACTTGTCCAGGTTCATGACCATGGCGAGCTGTGCCATGACGCGCATGTCAGTACTCCACTTCCTGCGAGCGCTTTCGAATGGTCGTCACTTCGTCGCGCTGATTTCCGGTGGGGCCGTGGTAGTTCAGGGCGAAGGACTGCTGTGCGTAGCCGCCGATGAGATGCGAGGGCTTGATCATGATGCGGGTCAGCGCATTGTGGATGCCGCCGCGCTTGCCCTTGCCGACGAAGCCGGAGCCGTCAGCCCCGGAGCCGTTGGCCCCGTTGCCGTTCGGTGTGCCCTCGATGCGCGGCACGTCCACCGCGCGGTCCTGCGCGTGATACATGAACACCGTGCCCTCGGGCATGCGGTGCGACACGATGGCGCGCGCCACCACGACGCCGTTGCGGTTGACGGCCTCGATCCAGTCGTTGTCCGCGACACCGATCTTGGCGGCGTCCTTGTCCGACATCCAGATCGACTGCCCGCCGCGCGAGAGCGTCAGCATATGCAGGTTGTCCTGGTAGGCGGAGTGGATGGACCACTTGGAGTGCGGCGTCAGATAGCGCACGGTGACGCCGTTCTCGCTCACATTGCCGACGCCGGGCTCACTGAACAACGCGGTCATATCCAGCGGCGGCCGGAAGATCGGCAGCTGCTCGCCGAGTTCGATCATCCAGTCGTGGTCGAGGTAGAAGTGCTGCCGCCCGGTCAGCGTGTGCCACGGCTTGAGCCGCTCGGTATTGATGGTGAACGGCGAGTACCGCCGCCCACCGGTCTCACTGCCCGACCATTCCGGTGAGGTGATCACCGGCACCGGCCGGGCCTGGGTGTCGGCGAAGGAGATCCGCTTGCCCTCGTGTTCGGCGGCCAGATCGGCCAACCGGGTGCCGGTGCGCTGCTCGAGCGCGTGGAACCCCTCCACGGCGAGTCGGCCGTTGGTGGTTCCGGACAGCGCCAGGATGGCCTCGGCGGCGTGGGTGTCCTTGGCCAGCGACGGACGTCCCTGCGCCACACCGGAAACCACGGTCCCGTTGACACCCTTCAGGTACTCCACCTCGGCATCGGGCAGGGTGGTGACACCCTTGACGGTGAGCCCGGCCGTCTCGACCAGCGGTCCGAGCGCGGCCATCTTCTCCGCCACGCTGGGGTAATCGCGTTCGACCACAACCAGTTTCGGCATGGTCCTACCGGGGACCGGTTCGCATTCCCCGGCCTTCCAGTCCAGGACGCGGCCACCGGCCTGGGCCAGCGCGTCGGCGCTGTCGTGTTGCAGCGGTACCGCGACCAGATCCTTGCGCTTGCCCAGATGCTTCTCCGCCAGCCAGGAGAATCCGCGGGCGATGCGGTGGAAGGCGTCGAAGTCGGTCTTGGCCTCCCACGGCGGGGAGATGGCGGGGGAGAAGGCGTGCACGAACGGGTGCATGTCCGTGGAGGACAGATCGTGCTTCTCGTACCAGGTGGCGGCCGGGAAGACGATATCGGAGAACAGCGTGGTGCTGGTCATCCGGAAGTCCAGCGACATGAGCAGATCCAGCTTGCCGGTGGCGGCCTGCTCGCGCCACACCAGTTCCTGCGGACGTACCCCCGTGGTGTCGGTGGTCTGCAGGTTGGAGTCCGCGCCGAGCAGATGCTTGTGGAAGTACTCGTTGCCCTTGCCGGAGGAGCCGAGCAGATTGGCGCGCCATACGGTCAGCACGCGCGGGAAGTTCTCCGGCGCGTCCGGATCCTCGCAGGCGAAGCGCAGCTCACCGGAGGTGAGGCCGTCCACCACGTGGTCGGCCGGGGTCTTGCCCGCAGCCTCGGCCTCGTCCACCAGATCGAGCGGGTTGCGGTTGAGGGTCGGGTAGCTGGGCATCCAGCCCAGCCGGGTGGCGAGCGCGATATTGTCGGCGGCCGTGCGCCCGGCGAAGCGCCCCGCACCCAGCGGCGAGGAGAACGATTCCGCCGTGAACGGGTCGTAGCGCCACTGGTCGTTGGCCAGGTACCAGAACACGGTGCCCTGCATCTGCCGCGGCGGGCGCTGCCAGTCCAGGCCGAAGGCCAGTGTGGACCAACCGGTGACCGGACGGCATTTCTCCTGGCCCACGTAGTGCGCCCAGCCGCCGCCGTTCACGCCCTGGCAGCCGGTGAGCAGGGTCAGGGTGAAGAAGGCGCGGTAGATCTGGTCCGAGTGGAACCAGTGGTTGGTGCCCGCGCCCATGAGAATCATGGAGCGGCCCTGGGATTTCTCGGCATTGTCGGCGAATTCGCGGCCGATGCGCTCGGCCTGCTTGGCCGGAACGCCGGTGATGGTCTCCTGCCAGGCGGGGGTGTACGGCTCGCTGGCGTCGTCGTAGCCGGTCGGCCAGCTGCCGGGCAGGCCCGTGCGCGCCACGCCGTACTGGGCCAGCAGCAGATCGAAGACGGTGGTCACCCGCTTGCCCGCGACCACGGCGGTGGGCACGCCGCGGGTGATGACCCCGGCGGTGCCGTCGTCGAAGCGGGGAAGCTGCACGGCCGCGGCGTCACTGACGCGGCCGTGCAGAGTCAGCAGGGGATCGACATCCCCGAGATCCAGGTTCCACTTGCCCTTGCCCGCCTCGGTGAAGCGGTGACCGAGCGACCCGTTGGGCACGGCAGGGTTCCCGTCGGCGTCCAGCAGCACCGTCTGGAACTCGACGCCCTCGCCCGTGTGCCCG
This sequence comes from Nocardia otitidiscaviarum, assembly GCF_007362295.1. Taxonomy (NCBI): domain Bacteria; kingdom Bacillati; phylum Actinomycetota; class Actinomycetes; order Mycobacteriales; family Nocardiaceae; genus Nocardia; species Nocardia otitidiscaviarum. The sequence continues at coordinate 926,957 of NZ_CP041695.1, forward strand.
AGATCGGCGGCGGTGAGGAACTTGCCGGGTACGCACACGCCGTCCTTGTCGTCCAGCGTGATCAGATACGGCAGGTCGGTGTAGCGCTTGACGTAGTCCCGGAAGTACGGGGTGTCGCGCTCGACGAAGAACTCCTTGAGCACCACGTGGCCCATGGACATGGCCAGTGCCGCATCGGTTCCCGGGCGGGCGGGCACCCATTCGTCGGCGAACTTGGTGTTGTCGGCGTAGTCGGGCGAGACCACGACCACCTTCTGGCCCCGGTAGCGGGCCTCGGTCATGTAGTGCGCGTCCGGGGTGCGGGTCACCGGCACATTGGAGCCCCACATGATCAGGTAGCCCGCGTCGAACCAGTCGGCCGACTCCGGCACGTCGGTCTGATCGCCGAAGACCTGCGGCGAGGCCACCGGCAGGTCGGCGTACCAGTCGTAGAACGACAGCATGGATCCGCCGATGAGCGAGATGAACCGCGCGCCCACCGCGTGACTGACCATGGACATGGCGGGAATGGGGGAGAACCCGGCGACCCGGTCCGGCCCGTACTTCTTGATGGTGTACACATGGGCGGCGGCCGCGATCTCGGCGGCCTCCCACCATTCGGCGCGCACGAAGCCGCCCTTGCCGCGGGCGTGCTTGTAGCGTTTCGCCTGCTCGGGATCCTCGACGATGGACTCCCAGGCCAGCACCGGGTCCTTGAGTTCGGCCTTGGCGGCGCGGTAGAGCTCGAGCAGGACGCCGCGCACATAGGGGTAGCGCACCCGTGCGGGCGAATACGTGTACCAGGAGAAGGATGCGCCGCGCGGGCAGCCGCGTGGTTCGTACTCCGGTTTGTCCGCGCCGACGGACGGGTAGTCGGTCTGCTGCGATTCCCAGGTGATCACGCCGTCGGAGACGTAGATCTTCCACGAGCACGAGCCGGTGCAGTTCACGCCGTGCGTGGAGCGCACCACCTTGTCGTGCGCCCAGCGATCCCGGTAGAACTCGTCGGCATCGCGTCCGCCCACCTTGTGGACCGTGCGCAGGTCCGCGGACACTTCACCGCGGTTGAAATACTTCCCCAGTCGAAGCAGTGCATCGGCGGACGAGCTATCGGTCCCCGGGTTTGCCATGACGCCCCCTTCGAGCTGTGGAAATTGGGCTGCTGCATCGACTGTAAAGACGTCATAGCGGGCGTCAAAACGATTCTCTCACAGTGCGCGAACCGCCGTTGTGAGTTGTGAGATCGCCGCAACGTGGCGGTCACTGTGCGATAGCGACCCGCCTCCGGTCGGCCCCGTTCGACCTGCGCGAATCCGTAATGACCGGCCGAAACGCCTCGCCTCGAGGGGGTTTCGGGACGGTGCCGGTGATGCTTTGGAAACGTTCGGTTCTCGGCCGCTTAATATTTGTTAACACACTGATGGTGACCGGTGACACGCGATTATCCGCCATTCCGGCTAACTCCGTGCGCCTTTCCGACCAGCCCGTTCCCGCCCCGGCCGATCGGTTTGCTGCGGGATCGCGGGCATAATCCGGCCACTTCTCGACGACTGCTCGATCTCGTGGATTTCCCGCCGCGATTCCACGGGACGATCCGGCTCACCCGAGGTGGCGGGTGTATATCCCCATTCCCCGGATGCCGACGGGTTGTCAGTCGTCGGCGCTGGGACGCCAATCCGGGTGTGCCGCGGCGAGGTGGCGCGCCAGGGCCGACTTGACGCGGGCCTGCCAGACCTCCGGGGGGCTGTCGGTGCGGTCCTCGTGGAGATGGGGACAGCCGGGGACCGGGCAGGCGAAGGTGTAGGCGCGCTGCATCAGTCTGTCTTCGGTGTCGTAGACCCGGCCCGCGAGGAAGGGGAGGTCGGTCGGCGCGGTACTCGCGCCGTCACCATCGACTGTGCCGTAGTGCTCGTCTCCCACGAGCACTACCCGACCATATTCGCCCGGCGTCCAACCACTCGCAAACCGGTTGGTTTGCAATAGGTTTCTCGGCCTACGACGCCGCAAAGGCACGGGCCGCACCCCCTACCGGCGGGTGCGACGCCAGGCGGCCCACCCCCACCGGAGTGGTCGAACTCACTGCGCCCGAGGCGATCCTGTCGCGCTGGACGGTGCGCGTCACCCGCTCATCCGATCGCCTGCTCACCCGATCGCCCGGCCGCCCGGCCGCCCGATCGCCTGCTCACCCGATCGCCCGGCCGCCTGGCCACCCGATTGCCTGGCCACCCGATTGCCCGGTCACCCGATTGCCCGGTCGCCCGGTCATTCCGGGGTCGGCGACCGCGGTGCGGTTCAGCCGGGCAGCGGGATGAACTCCACGGGGTCGCCGTCGCGGGCCTCGGCGGGCACCACCACGAGACCGTCGCGGTACAGGAGTCCGGCCAGGTGCGCGGTGCGGATGCTCGCATCGCCCACCCAGCCTCCGGTGGGCACCGCCCGGGCGGGGACGATGCGCGCCACCGGGCCGGAGATCTCACCGGCGTTGGCGAGCGGCCCCAGGAGTACGCGCTCGTGCGTGGCGCCGGTGAGGCCGGACACCAGGGCCGGTGACAGCGCCAGCAGTGTCGCGACGGCGGCGAACGGATTGCCGGGTAGACCGAGAACCACTGCGCCGGAACGTAGTTGCGCTACCACCGTGGATCCGCCCGGCCGCAGCCGCAGCCTGCGCACCAGCACGCCGGCCCGCGCCCGGCCCAATGCCGCGCGCAGCTGATCGGCCGCGCCGCCGCCGGTCGCGCCCACGATCACCAGCAGATCGCAGTCGGACGCGGCGGCCAGCACCTCGTCGAAGGCGTTGGCGGCATCGCGCAGATGCACCCGGTCCTGGGTCTGCACGCCGTGCCAGGCCAGCAGATCGGGCAGGATCGGGCCGATCGAATCGCGGGTCTGTCCCGCGTGCAGCGGCCCTTCGCTGCGAATCTCGTCCCCGGTCATGACGATTCGCGCCCGCACCGGGCCGCGCACCAGCGCCGTGCGCACCTCGGCGCTGGCCGCCGCCGAGACCAGCGCGGCGTGCACCGGTGTCCCGGCGGGCGCGATCTCGGTCCCCGGCAACCAGTCCTCGCCGCGGCGGCGCACATCGTCGCGCACCGGAGCGTCCGGCAGCCGATGCAGCACGCCGCTCTCGTCCACCCGGACGAACTCGTCGCGCACCACGGTGGTGGTGCCGTCGGGAACATGCGCGCCGGTGGCGATCCGGACGGCCTCACCGGTCAGCAGCCCGACCGGCCGCTGCCCGCCCGCGAAGCCGATATCGCGGCGCACCTGCCACGGCCCGTCCCCCGAGACGGCGTAACCGTCCATGGCCGAGACGTCGAAGCGCGGTAGGGCGTCGGCGGCCAGCAGTGGTTCGGCGAGCGCGGCGCCGCGTGCCGCCCGGATCGCGGCGCTGCGGGGAGTGAGCTGGGATACAGTGTGGCGCAACACACTACGCGCCTCATCCAGGGTCATCGGAGTGTTTGCCGTGGTTTGCTCGACCGCCTCGCGCGCATGGCGCACTTGGTCGGGGGTATCGCAATCGGCCACCCCCGCCAGCGGCACCATGACGGTGTCCACCGGCACCAGCGCCTTCATCGGCTGGTTCACCAACGACTCCAGTCGGCTCACCGCCGCGGTCAGCGCCGCGCGCCGCCACACGCCGACCAGATACTGCGGCCGCCCCGACTCGTCGGCCGCGAACACCGCGTCACTGCCGGATTCGAGTGCGTGCCTGAGGAGTTCGTCGATCGCGGGCGCGGTGAGGAAGGGCATGTCGGCCGCCAGTACCACGATCAGCCCGGCGGGAAAGTCGCAGCCCGCCAATACTCCCAGGCCAGCGGCGATGGCGGCGACCGGTCCGGCTCCGGCCGGAATCTCTTGCGCCTGCAGGATTTCCGGCGGCAGCTCCGGTCGCTGCGGCCCCACCACCACCGTGCGCGCACAGTCGGCGACCGCGCCGAGGGCGGCGTCGAGCATGGACTGCCCGCCGACCACGATGGCGGGTTTGTCCACCCCGCCCATCCGGGTGGCGCGCCCGCCGGCGAGCACGATCGCGTCGACGGTCGTCACGGGGCGCGGTCCGGAACGAGGCTGGTCATGGCTGCCGATGGTAGCGGGCGGGCGGTGGCGGACCCGAACCCGACGCGGATCGACGGTCCCGGATTTTCGATTGCCCTATGTTCGCGGGCTACTGTTCGACGTGGGCTTGCCAGCGGCGACACAGTAAAGAAACGGCCATGTTTTGGTCTTATGTACAACAAAATGTGGCACTATCCCGAAGCGGAACTGACGACGGGTGAGGCAATCACCGCAGTTCTTCGACGTTGTGGTTCGGGTGTCCGGCTGTATGCGCCGCCGGGTCCGCGCAGGCATCGAACGTGATTGCTGAGAGTTTGTGGAAGGGGATAGTCGTGGTTACGAGCGCGAAACCCAGGCGTGATTCGGAGAATGTGCGCCCGCCGTCGTTCGGCCTGCTGCTGCGTCGCCTGCGCGACGACCGAGGAGTATCCCGGGAACGCCTCGCCTTCAACGCCGGAGTCAGCGCCAGCTATATCAGCCATCTGGAAAAGGGCGACCGCGACCATCCCACCCGCGAGGTGGTCGACGCGCTGGTGCGCTATCTCGACCGCATCGACGCCCTCTCCCAGGTGGAGCGCCGACATCTGCTCGACCTGGCCGGACTGGGTGCCGGGGAATTTCCCTCCGTCGATCGACTGCGCGACGAGGTCGGCCCGGATATGCGCCGCGCGCTGGAATTGCACGAACCGCACCTGGCGGCCTATATCGACACCCGTTGGAATGTGCTGGCCTGCAATGACAGCTACAACCGCGCATTCCCGGGATTGGCCGAGGACGTGAACATGCTGCGCTGGTTCTTCGCCAATCCGAGATCCCGGCAGGTCATGGTGGAATGGGAAGCCGAGGTGCGCACCACGGTGCGCTGGCTGCGCGGGCTCATCGGCAGCACCGGCGACACCGCCTGGTCCACCGAATTCCTCGCCGAACTCGGCCGCTACGACCTGTTCCGCGAGCTGTGGGACGAAGGGGTGGCGGCCTACGGGCGAGACCGGCCCATCATGCATGTGCGCGACGCCGAGACCGGGCGCTGCCGCTCCATCGCCGTGCAGCTGTTCAAGGTCTACAGCGCCAGCAATCCGGACCAGATTCAGATCTTCCTCGGACTGCCCACCTGGTGTTCGGAGCGGACGCATCCCGTCGACGTGCGTTCCTGAGTCCGCCCGCGCCGCCGCGTCCGCGTTCCGGTGCGGCCGCGCGTCACATGGCGATCGCGGCGGGCGGCACGGCGACTCGCGCACCGCGGCCCGGCGCGGTGCGCGGCGTCCGCACGGAATCGATATCACCCTCCGCCCGGCGTACCAGCTGAATCAGCAGGGGTGCGATCGATTCCGGATGTGTCCACACCGCACCGTGCCCGGCGCCGGGAATCGTGACCACGCCGTCGGCTCCCGGCAACCCCGCCGCCAGTGCCTCCGATTTCTGCGCGGTGCTGACGCCGTCGTGGCTGCCGCGCAATACCAGTGCGGGTGCGGTGATCTCGGGCAGTCGATGCAGGAGTGAGCGGCGATCCATCAGGCATCGCGCCGCCGCGCCCACGATCGTGCGATCGGATTCGCTCCAGCGCACCGTCCATTCCCGCCAGGCGCGCGGATCCTGGCCGCCGATGAGCTGCGGGGCCAATTCCGCGATGAGCGGTGCGAGCGGTTCACTTCCGCACCAGCGTTCGAAGAATACGCGGTACCAGGCCAATTCCGCCGGTGTGCACTCACCCGCCTCGGTGTCCATCAGCGCCAGGCCCCGAATCCGATGCGGTGCGGCGAGGGCCAGGCGCAATGCGGAGAATCCGCCCTGACCCATACCGCCGATCACGGCCCCGTCGATATCGAGTTCATCCAGGACCGCCAGGATATCGGCGGCCAGATCCCAGTAGCTGAAGATTTCACCGTCGGGCGTCCGAGTGCGGCCGTGGCCGCGCGCGTCGATCGTGACGAGGTTTATCCCGGCCGCCGCCAGGGGTTTGCACAGCGGTTCGAACGCGGACCCGTCCAAGAAGAATCCGTGCGCGCCCACCAGGGTGGGTCCCGATACCTCTGACGTGCGGAAGTGGACGGTTGCCGAACCCGAGTGCACATATGGCATGAGGAGACCGTAAGGTCTGAACGCGGTGCGCGACAGTGTTTGCCGAAAGAGTGCGGTTCTCCTTCGAGTGGCTACTCGCATCGGTACCACCACTGGTCAGTGTGGGTACTGCTAGGGGTTTGCTCAAACCTTGGCTGCGGGTGGACAAGTCGGTCTTGTCGCTTTTAGATCAATCACATGCATTGAAGCCGCAACCAGAAGCGGTTCACCAGAATGCATTTCGATGATCCGGGCGGTCACGTCATCTTTGTGCGGGGCGGCCGTGTTTCGAAAGCGAGTCACCGATGTCGAGAATGATCAGGCTGGTGCCGCATATCGCGGTCGCCGCCGCGGGGGATCCGAGATCCGGAACGTTCGCGGTATGTGATGGCGAAGGTACCGCCCTGTGGTATGGACCCTATTCCGACTACGAGCACGCCCATCCGCGCGGCCCCCGGGTGGCCGCCGGTATGGCCGCCGCGTCCCGCGCGGTATGGCTGGCGGGGCGGGCGTGCGCCGAAACCGGTCTGCGCCAGGCCGATGTGCGGCTGACCGTTTCCGATCGCGAGGTGGACGCGGCGGTGCTGTTCGGCATGGCGACCATGGCGGGAATGACACTGCGGTTGTTCTCGACCTCCGACAATCCGGCCCGGGACTGGTGCCGGGTACCCGGTCGCCGGGATTGGCAACCGGGAACATTGGCGGCGCTCGTGGAATACCGAGCCACCGCGGCGGGGACCGCATCCGGAATTCCGGTGCGCCAGGCCGAAACCCCTTGTCTACCTTGATTTTCTATTCCTACGTGCATTATCGCGAAAGGAACGTCATGTTCGAGTTCACCACCGCCGAGCGGCGCACCGATTTCCGAGTCGATCGCGGCGCGGGCCTACGGGAGGCCCTGGAGGGCCTGCTGCTGCACAACGGCATCGGGCTGGATGCCCGTATGCGCCATGCCATTTCCGCCGTCGTCCACCTCGCCGTGGACGCCCCGAACGGCCCGCCGGAAGATGCCGAGGAATTCCTCGGCCGTCTCGACGCCGCCTGGCTGCTCGCCGCCTGGACCGACCACGACACCGAGATGTCGCTGCTGGGCACGCTCGCGGGTGGGGAGGTGCCTGCGCTGTCCTGGTGCGAGCTCATGTTCACCACCGCGCTCGCGCCCTGGTCGTCCACTCCGGCCGCCGTGCACGCCCGCCGCATCTTCGCCGCCGGTGAGCAGTCCCGCCCGCTCAGCGCGGTCGCCGATTGCGCCATGGGCCGCTAGCAGTCCCGTCGAAACCCACCGCTGTCGCTACGCATGCTTGGAGGCACACCATGAAGTTGATGTTCACCAAGTTCGACGCCGCGTTCGAGGCTCTCGCGGACAAGGCCGAATTCGACGATACGGGCTGGCGGGAGCGCGGCCTGTGCACCCAGACCGATCCGGAGGCGTTCTACCCCGAGAAGGGCGGCTCCACCAGGGAGGCCAAGCGGGTCTGCGCGGGCTGCGAGGTGCGCGTGCAGTGCCTGGAGTACGCCATGGCCCGGGACGAGCGCTTCGGCATCTGGGGAGGGCTCTCGGAGCGGGAGCGACGGCGGCTCAAGAAGGGCGAGGCGGCCTGAAGTCGTGCCGGGCGAGGCGGCCTGCGGTCGTGCGGAGTCCGATACCTGAGATCGGCCGTGGCGTTCGGTGCCGGCGATCTGGCCGCTGCGGTTCGATCCTCGGTCCGGCGGCAGTGGTTCGCGGTGCCGGAATCCCGCGGCAGTAGTTCGGCGGCAGTGGTTCGGTGCTCGTTCCGGTGGCTGAGGTTCGGTGCCGGGATCCGCGCCGGTGATCGGCCGCTGGTCAATCGGCGGGCGCGCGTAGTAGGCAGAACTCGTTGGTCTCCGGATCGGCGAGGACCGCCACCGGCGCATCGGTCTCGTCACCGCCGGAGCTGATCGGCGTCGCACCCGCGGCGCGCAGCCGAGCCGTCTCCGCGGCCGGATCGTCGCTGGGGAAGGCGACCAGATCCAGGTGCAGGCGGCCGCGGTCGGGGCAGACGGCCGGGGTGCGGAGGAACTCGAGCCAGGGGCCCTGCCCGGTCGCCGAGCGGATTCCGGCGTAGCGAGCGGTGTCGTGGGTGAGCGGCCATCCGGCGGCTGCCGACCAGAACTCGGCCAGTCGCAACGGATTTCGGGTATCGACCACGATGGCGGCCACCGCGCCGGTGTCGACGTACTGTTCACGTGGTTCGAGCACGCAGAACTCGTTGCCCTCGGGGTCGGCCAGCACCGTCCACGGCACCGCACCCTGCCCGATGTCCAGCCGCCGCGCGCCCAGCGACAGCGCCCGATCCACCTGCACCCGTTGGTGATCCAGCGACCGGCTGGCCAGGTCCAGATGGATGCGGTTCTTGGCCGCCTTGGGGTGCGGGGCCGCCAGGAAGGTCAGCGCCACCTCCACCCCGTCCGGATCGGGCGCGGCCACGTCCACCTCGGCGGGCCGGTCCAGCGTGATCTCCCAACCGAGCAACTCCGCCCAGAAGCGAGCCGCCGACCGGGGCTCGGTCGCATCGAACACCACGCAGGCCAGACGGGTGGACATGAATCCACGGTAACCGCCGCACCGGGTAGCGCGTACCGGGTTTCGCCGGATGTCGCCGCCGGACGGCCGGATATCGCCTCCTACCGCCCGGCCCGGCCGATCCGACGACCGACCCACCAGGCTCCCGGTCGCTCGGCTCACCTGGGTTCGGTACGTCGCTGGTCAGGCTCCGGACGAACCGCTCGCCAGGCGCCAGTGCGGGTGGCTCACCTGGGTTCGGTACGTCGCTGGCCGGGCTCCGGACGAACCGCTCGCCAGGCGCCAGTGCGGGTGGCTCACCTGGGTTCGACAACCGCTCGCCCGGCTCTGGCCGTTGGGCTTACGCGGGTCCGGTCGTCGACTCGCCCGGCGCTGACCGTCGAGCTCGCTCGGGTCTGGGGATCCGCCCGCTGGGCGCGCCTCGGTCTCGGCCACTCGGCACCCCTTGTCGAGGTTGTCGCGGGGTGGATTCGCCGCCGGTCACGGACCCGTCGCGGGCGGGTCGACCCCCGGTTCCCGCCGATCCAACTGCCGCTGCCGCAGCCCCACCGCATGTGTGAACAGCCGCAGCGCCGCCCCGATCAGGACGAGGTTGACGACCATCTGAACGAGCACGGCCGCCCGGGCGGGCTGGGAGTCGGCCACGATATCGCCGAAGCCCACCGTCGTGAAGACGGTCACGCAGAAGTAGAGCGCGTCCAGCCGGGTCAGCGTTTCGCTGAAGTTGGCCGGATCGACCTCGGAGAGCATCAGGTAGACCGTGGCGAAACCGACGATATGCAGCCCGAATACGGCGGCCAGCCCCTCCAGCCCGCGAGCGAGCGGGTTCTCGGCGCGCAGCACCCGCCGCAACTCCCAACCCAGCGTCACGCACACCAGCAGCCCGCCCAGGACCAGCACGACCAGTGCGCGGCCCGCGAGCACGCCGGTGAACGGCAGCACGAAGTAGGCCAGCAGCAGCACCGCCGCGGTGAGCAGCGGCGGCAGCAGCGCGCGCCGCACCACACCGGGCCGCGCGCCGGCCGGAACGGTGTGCGGTACTTCCTCGTTCGGCACCTGACGGCTCCTCCGCTCGGAACGGATCCGACGCTACGCCCAACCCCGCGGCCGGTGCTTCACCTCCGATGGGTGACACACCGGCGACCGCGGGGGTGCCACGTCGACGCGGGCCGGGTAGCGGAGTCGCTACGCTACATCGCCGGTCACGGGTTCATCGGCGGCACTCGGACCGCCGCGCTGGTAGCCACCGACTGCGGCGCACCGGTGAGTGCAGCCCGCACGGACCGCGTTCACAGCAGGCCGATGCGGCGGCCCCGGCCGATGGCGTCCATCCGGGAGTTCACGCCGAGTTTGGCGTAGAGGCGGTGCAGGTGCGTCTTCACGGTATTGATCGATACCCCCAGGTCGGCCGCGATCTGCTGGGCGGTGCGCCCGGACGGCAGCTGGGTGAGGACGGTGATCTCGGCGGCGGTCAGCGGCGGTGCGGCCGCCGTGCGGCCGATCCCCGGATGCCGACGGATGCGGTCCACGAAATCGTCCCCGCGCCCGAAGGTTCCGGCCCGGTCATCCAGCATCTCGATCACTCCGGGGACATCCAGGAAGGGCCGCACCACCTGCTCCGGCGCGGCGAGTTCGACAGCGCGCCGCAGCCGGTCCCCGGCCGGATGCGGCGCGTCGGACAGCGCCGCGGTGGCCGCGTCGAGCAACCACAGGGTGGTCCGCTCGGTGGTCGCGAGTTCCGCGGCGCGTTCGTGCGCTGCCGCGAGCATCGGCCGCACGGCGGTGGCTCCGCCCGCGACCAATGCCAGCGCCGCCTGCGCGAGCGGCACCTCCGGGATGCCGACGCCGGTGGTGCGGGCGTGCGCCACCAGCAGTCGCGCGGTCCGCGGCGCCCGCACCGTCGACAGCGCCCAGACCACCGGCAGCAGCAGTCGCGATCCCGACACCGGTAGGGGGCCACCACGGTCGAGCAGCGCGAGCATGGCGGAGCGGAGATCCTCGGCGGCGGTGCGTTGCTCCGGGCATCGGTGGAAGTCCAGCAGCCGCCCGATGACGTGGGTCGACCATCCGGCCGCGGGGCGCGGGGTGCCGTCGGCGTCCTCCCGGGTGGTCAGCAGCGCCTCGGTCTGGTCCGCCGGCCAGGATTCACCCTGTAGATACGCTCCGAAGGCGGCCATGCCCGCGGCGTGCAGGGCGTCGACGGTCCGATCCAGATCGTGTTCGGCGGCGACCGCGATGGCCTTCGCGGCGCGATCGCGCATGGCGGTCAGCGCGTCGGCGCGGCCCGCCGCGACGGCCAGCCCGGTCACCGCCCGCAGGGCCAACCCGGGCCGGTTGGCCCGGGTCGCCAGGGTGAGCCCGTGCCGCAGCCGAGCTTCCCCGTCCGCGCGATCCCCGTGCAGTGCGCGCGCCGACGCCAGGTGGACGGTGAGATAGCAGTCGAGATCGAGGTGGCCGGTGGTCGGTGCCGCGACCGGCCTGCCCACCGGACGGTCGGTGCGCAGCGCGGTATCGATATCGGCGGCGCGTGCCAGCGGGGTCAGCCACGCGGCGGGCGCCACCGACGTCGCCCCGCGATGGCCGGGTGACGGCAGCGATTCCGTCAGCGTGGCGTCACCGCGACCCAGTGCGTCCACCGCGCGCAGCAGCGCCAGGTAGGGATCGCCGGACAGCTCCGGCCGCCCGCGGTTCAGGTGCGCGAACAGGGCCGGACCGTCGCCGTCGAGCACCATCGTCATTCCGTGCCGGCGCAGGTGGTCGGCCAGTCGGTCGCTCGCACCGGCGTCGAGCAGGTGGGGCAGCGCCAGCAGCGGCAGACCGGCGGCGTCGAACCATCGTGCGGCCCGCGACTCCAGTCCGGCGGCGAACTCCGCCCCGAGCCGCGGCAGGTCGGCGCGGAGCTGGGCGTGCAGCAGCGGATGGTGCTCGAACCAGACTCCGTCGTCGCGGGCGATCCGGGCGATCGGAATATTGCGACGTTCCAACTCCCGCAGCAGCAGTGGTGCCGACGGTCCGGCCAGCGTCGCGGCCAGCTCGGTGGTGAAGGCCGTGGGCGCACCGGTGCACAGCAGGAATCGGCGCAGGTCGGCGGGCAGCGGCTCGATCACCTCCCGGGTGAGGAAGTCCGACAGTGCTCGTGGCAGATGGGTGCGCAGGGCCGCGACCGATCGCCCGCCGGGGTGAGCGAGCGCGAGCCGTGCGGCGAGGATGCGCGTGGGCGCCGCCCAGCCACCGGTCAACTCCCGCAGCGCCGCCAGCTCATCGTCATCCGGGTGGTAGCCGTGCTGGGCGCACAGTGCCCGCGTCTGCGCGGCGGTCAACGCCAGTTCGGCGGCGCCGATCCGGGTGACCCGGCCGCACAGTTCCAAGGCGTGCCAGCGCAGCGCCGGATCGGTGCGTGCGCACAGCACGACCGTCACCGTGCTCGGCAGACAGCGCAGGCGCGGTTCCAGTGCGGCCGGATCGGTGATCCGCTGGGCATTGTCCACGACCAGCAGGGTCGGCCCGGTGCGGCCGCGCAGCGCGACACCCGGATCGGTATCGGAGTCGGCGAGGTCGACCCAGGTGACGGTCGTTCCGGGCGCTGGCCGCCGCCGTAACCAGTCCGCGACGGTGACCGATTTCCCGGTTCCGGCCGCCGCGCTGAGCAGCACCACCCGGCCCCCGGCGGCCGTGGCGGCATCGAGCCGGTCGTACAGGTCCGGTCGATCGATGGCGGGATAGGACAGGTCGGCGGTGATCCGGCCGTCGGTGCTCCGGTCGGTCATCGGCGCGGCAGCCACACGACCACCGGGGTGAACGGCGCGAAACTGCGCAGGGTGCGGGCGATGTCCGCTTCGGTCGCGAGGACCTCGAGGGCCGCGCCGGACCGCAGCCACAGCCGCCACCCGCGCGCATGCTTCTCCCAGAGCGCACCGAAGCGGTCTCGGTACAGACCGTCGGGAGCGCCGGCTTCGTCGAGGGAGAGGGTGCGGGCGATCACGATTCGGTCGATGCGCCGGGCAATGGTTTCGGTGAGGTCGGACAGATAACCGAGCAGTGTGGCGGCGAAGCCGTTCTCACGCATGACAGACAGTTTCCGGGTCCCGGCTTCTCGGTGACTTTCTGTGTGGTTCTTCCTGAAAGATTCGGGTGGCCAACGGATTACTTCCACGGATGTGATTTCGAACATTGCCCGCGACACGCCAATGGGACAGTACGACTTGGCACTTCGGCAAATCGTTAATATTCAGCAAACGGCCGAGGTGCGGCCTCGGATGCGTGAGAATACTTGGCGGGCCGGGAAAGTGATGAACGATCGGCGGATACGAGTGCTGGGGCCGCTGCGTGTCGTGATCGATGGCACGCCCGTCGACATCCGCGGTCGCCTCCCGCGCACGCTGCTCGGGCGGCTGGTGGTGGCGCACGGCCGGGTGTTGTCGGTGGACCGGCTCGTGGACGATATCTGGGAGGGGACGCCGCCGTCGAGCGCCGCCTCCGTGCTCCAGGTCCAGATCCACAAGCTGCGAACGGTTTTCGAACCGCGACGCCATCGGCGGGCACCGGCCACCGTCCTGGTGTCCGAGGGCGGCGGTTACGCGCTGCGACTCGCGGTCGAACAGGTCGACGCCTGGCATTTCGAGGCGCTGCTGCGCGTCTACCAGGATCGGCTCCGGGAATCGGGGACCGGTATCGACCCGGCCGACCGGTGCCGACTGCTCGATGCCGCACTGGCCTGCTGGGACGGTGCCGCGCTGGAATCCTTCCAGGACGCGGGGTGGGCGGTCGGCGAGGCCGACCGCCTCACCGACCTGCGTCTGCTGGCCGCGGAACTGCGCGCACAGGCCGCACTCGCGTTGGACCGCCCGACCGAGGTGGTGACCGGGCTGCGGCCGCTGCTGGACCAGCGGCCCGGGCGGGAGGAGGGCGCTCGCCTGCTCGCCATCGCCCAGTATCGGCTCGGTCAGCAGGCCGAGGCGCTGGCCACGCTGCGCCGTGCCGGTGAGTACCTGGTGCGGGAGATCGGGGTGTATCCGGGACGACGGCTGCGGGACCTGGAGTCGGCCATCCTCAACCAGACGGATCCGCTCCAAGTCGGCCCGACCGTGCATGCGATCGCGGAAACACCTGCCGCAGGGCGGGATTCGGCGCTCGACCCCGGCCCGTCCGGTGGTGCGCACACCGGGTATCCGCGACAGTTCGCCGCCGTGCTCGCGGCCGCCGCCGAAGCCTGGGCGCGCGGCGCCCGCCCGATATGGCTGGCCGGTGCGGCGGGTATGGGCAAAACCTATCTGGCGGAGTCGGTCGCGGCCGAGCTGCGACGGCGATCGTGGACCGTAGCCACCGGGCGCTGCGTGGACGGCGGGCCGCCCGCGCGGGCCTGGGCGGATATCGCGGCGAGCCTGGACGGTCCCGCTGGATTCGCCGAATCGCTCTCGGCCGCACGCTATTTCGATGTCGCCCGGACCATCGCACAGCGCTGCCGGACGGTCGCGGCCGCCCGGCCGGTCGCCCTGGTGCTCGAGGATCTGCAGTACGCCGATCCGGTGACCCTGCACATCCTGCGCCTGCTCACCGCCTGGCTGCGCCGCGCGCCCGTGCTGCTGATCCTCACGCTGCGCCCGGCCGAGGCCGGGCCGGAACTGCGCGCCACCGTGACCGCGCTGGCCGACCGCACCGTGTCCTGGGAGGAACTGAACGGGGTCGGTCCGGATACCGTGGCGCGCATGGTGCGGACGGCCGGCGGGACGGCCGTGGACCGCGACACCATCGCCGCCCTACGCGAACGCACCGGCGGCAATCCGCTGTTCGTGCGCGAACTCGCCGGAATCGCGGCGCAGCACGGCGATATTCGCGAACTGCCGCCGCGCGTCCGCGATATCGTGCGCGCCCGGATCGAGCGGCTGCCCGCCGAGGTGATCCGGACACTGCGCTACACCGCCCGACTCGGCGACGACGCCGACGTGGCCGGGCTGCTGGCGCTGCTGGGCTGCTCGGAAACCGCGCTGCTGGACCGCATCACCACCGCGCAGGCCGCCGGGATCATCCGCTTCGATCCGGTCGGGCGAATCGGGTTCGAGCACTCGCTGATTCGGGAGGTCCTCGAGTACGGATTTCCCGAGGAGTGGCCGACCGGCGAGCGGGCAAGCCCTCGGCAACGCGAATCCGGACGTTAGCTCGACGTGTTCCGCGGTGTACTGCCACGAAAACTTCCCGTCCGGCGGCCGTAATACCGTGAAAACTATTAGTGGACAACTAAATACGGGTGACTTATATCTAGGTACGACTGGCGATGGGTCGGGACGGAGGAGAACCATGGCAGCGAATTCGGGGTGCGTCGACAAAGCAGGGGAGGTGCAGCCGCCGACACTCGGAAATTTACTGCGGCGGTTGCGGGACAGTCGTCGGGTCTCCCGGGAAAGGCTGGCATTCAACGCCGGGGTGAGCGCGAGTTACATCACACATCTGGAGAACGGCAATCGAGAGCGCCCGACCCAGGAAGTGCTCCAGGCATTGGTCCGCTGTCTGCACCAGATCGGTCCGCTGTCCGCCGTCGAGTATCGGTATCTGCTCGATCTCGCCGGATTCGATGTGCGTGAACGCGTCGCCCCCGACGAACTGCGCGGCGAGCTCGGCGGTGGGCTCGGTGACGATCCGCGCCGAGCGCTCATGCTGCACGAACCGAACCTCGCCGCCTACCTCGATATCGGATGGAACGTGCTCGCCTGCAACGACAGTTTCGCGCGGGCCTTTCCCGGAATCACCGACGACGGCAATATGCTGCGCTGGCTGCTCGGCGACAAGTCCTCGCGCCGGGTGCTGGTGGAATGGGAGCAGGAGACCCGCCTGCTGGTGCGCTGGCTGCGCGGCCTCATCGCGGGGGCCGGGACCGGTGTCGCCGCGAGCGAACTGCTCGCCGATCTGGGCCGCTACGAATTCTTCCGGCGCATCTGGGACGAGGGCATCCCCGCCTACGGTCGGGACCGGCCGCTGCTGCATCTCCGCGATCCCGAGACCGCGGTCCGCCGCACCGTGGCGGTGCAGATGTTTCGGGCCGACTTCCCGAACCGTTCCGACAGTGTGCAGGTGTTTCTCGGTATCGCGACCGACCGCGATCAGTCGCCCGGGGACTGATCGGCGGCGAGGTCGAAGCGGGCGCGGCGCAGGTCCACGCGATCGTCGAGGAGCGGGCAACCCTCCGCGGCCAGCCGTTGGAGTTGGCGGCCCGCCAGGTGCGGGGCGGGGCGGCCGTCGGCGCGCAGCACCCGGTGCCAGGGCAGGTCGGCGGAATCGGTGCGCATGATCCAGCCGACGGTGCGCGGGGTGGACAGGCCCGCCGCCGCGGCGATATCGCCGTAGGTGGCGACGCGGCCGGGCGGAATCAGGGCCACCAGTGCGCGGACTCGTTCGATCTCGGCATCGGTCGTCGCCATCGCATGCGCTCCCGGTCGTGTCGGAATTCGTCGGTGGCCGTCGAGGCCGGTCGGTGGGCGGTCACGTGGTCGCCAGCACGGCGCGGACCAGCGCCGCGGTCTCGGCGGGACGGGCCTCCGACACCATATGGTCGCAGTCGAAGTCGTGCACCGTGAGCCGGTCGCCCAGCTGGTCGGTGAGCGCGGCGCGGAAGGCGGGCGGCACGAACGGCGGCCGCACCTTCGCGGCCTGCACCAGGACGGTCGGCATCCCCGCGGGCGGCAGCACGACATCGCGGGCCAGCTGCCCCCAGTACGACAGGACGGCCGGGGCGAACAGCCGCCAGCCGACCCGGCCGCCGCCGGTGGGCATCAGGTGTTCGGCCAGTTCGGCGTCCAACAGCCGCGGTTCCACCTCGGCCCAGCCGGTCTCCAACTTGTCGAACCGCGCGGCCTCGACACTCTCGTAGTCGGGATGCTCGAGCGTGCTGCGGGCGATGTCGTGCAGCAGCACCGGATCGATGCCGATGGCCGGATCGAGCAGGACCAGGGCCCGCACCAGGTCCGGGCGGGCGCGCGCCAGGTGGATCGCCACCGCCCCGCCGAACGAATGCCCGACCACCACCGCGGGTTTGCCGGTCTCGGCGGTCAGCACGGTGACGAGATCGGCGACGACGGTCTCGAAGTCCCACGGCGGCAGCGAGGTCGATCGCCCGTGTCCCCGCAGATCCGGAGCCACCATCCGGACCTCCGGCAACTGCTCCTCGGCCAGCGCCCGCCAGCGGTTCCCGTGCCCGGTCAGGCCGTGCAGCGCCAACACGAGCGGCCCTGTCGAGGGCCCGAAACGATGTACCTGGAGATCGGCCACCGCCCCATTCTGCCGGGTGGGTACGACAGGTGCCGGGTCGGCGGAGTGTGCGAGAACACTCGGCGAAGACCGGGCAAACAATGGTGTCGGGGGCGTCTGTTGAAATAGCCCGCGTGATGCGATCGGATAGCTCGGTGCGATTGGTGCGCCGGGTGCAGACCGCGTCCCACTCCCCGGAGTGGGACGCCGATGTCCGGGAGCTGTTCGACGGCGTGGGACCGGAACCGGGGTGGCGGCCGTGGCAGGTGCTCGGCGGTCCCGGGACGGGCAAGACCGCGCTGCTGGTGGATCTGGCGGCGACCCGGATCATCGCGGGCGAGGATCCGGAGTCGGTGCTGGTGCTCACCTACTCCAAACGGGCGGCCACCGCGGTGCGCAACGCGCTGACCCTCCGCATCGCCGCGCTGGCTCCGGAGCTGGGCGGCGTGCCGGGCGCGACCCGGGCGCCGCTGGTGCGCACCGTGCACTCCTACGCCTTCGGCCTGCTGCGCACGCACGCGGCGACGCACGGCAATCCGCCACCGCGGCTGCTCACCGGATCCGAACAGGACATCGTGCTGCGCGAGCTGCTGCGCGGAGAACTCCAGGACGGCGCGAAGTACTGGCCCGAGCGGCTGCACCCCGCCCTGCCCACCGGCGGCTTCGCCGAACAGTTGCGCGATCTCATGTTGCGCGCCACCGAACGCGGACTCGGACCCGAGGACCTGGTGGAACTGGGGCGCGCCCAACAGCATCCGGAGTGGGTGGCCGCGGGCCGCTTCGCCGAACGGTACGAGCAGACCATGCTGCTGCGCTGGTCGGTCGGCATGGAGACCCCGGAGGCCAGCGCTCCCGCCCTGGACGCCGCCGAACTCGTGGGCGCGGCGCTGGACGCCCTGGTGCTGGACCCGGAGCTGCTCGCCGCCGAACGCGACCGCGTCCGGCACCTGCTGGTCGACGACGCCCAGCACCTGGATCCGCAAGCGGCCCAACTGGTTCGCGCCATCGGCAGCGGCCCCGCCACCGCGGTGATCGCCGCCGACCCGGACCAGTCCGTCTTCACCTTCCGCGGCGCGGACGCCCGCTTCGCCGCCGACCCCGGCGCACCCGAGGACCGCCGCGTCATCCTCCGCGACAACCACCGCAGCGCCCCCGCCATCCAGGAGGCCCTGGCCCGCATCACCGCCCGCCTCCCCGGCACCGGCGTCCACCGCACCCCGCCGGTCACCCTGCGGGTGGTCGACGCCCCCGCCACCGAGCCCGACGCGGCCCGCGACTCCGCACAGGCCACCATATCGGCCAGCACCGCGACCGACCGAGTGGCTGCGCCTGGTACCGACCGAGCCGCTGGGCCGCGTACCGGGTGGGTCGCCGGGCCGGGCTGGGTTGGGTCTGCCCGGGATGTCGGCGCGCGAGACGACCGTGCTGCCGCGTCGGACGCGGCAGCGAGTGCGTACCCGGATACGGCCCGCACCGCGGATACGGGTGTCGGTCACCGTGCCGGAGTCGGTGCGCGGGAGTCTGGCCGCGGTGGCGACATTCCGGCCCTCGAGGGCGAGGTGCGGGTCCACGTCCTCACCACCCCGGCCAAGGAGGCGGCTCTCGTCGCCGACCATCTGCGCCGCGCGCACCTCACCCACGGCGTCCCGTGGTCCCGGATGGCCGTGATCGTCCGCTCCATCCCGCTGTCGCTGGCCCCCCTGCGGCGTGCGCTGCTGGCGGCGGGCGTCCCCGTGCGCCAGCCCCCGCCGGAGGTCCCGCTCGCCCGCCGCCGCGGCGCGGCCTGGGCGCTGCTCACCCTGCGCGCCATCATGGCCAGCGACCCCAGCCGCCACCCCGGCCCCCGCCCCGACGCCTTCACCGCCGACGACGCCCTGGACCTGCTCGCGGGCCCCCTCGGCGGCGCCGACCAGATCAGCCTGCGCCGCCTGCGCCGCGGCATCCGCCGCTCGGTTCTCGAACTCGGCCACCCCACCCGCCGACCCGAACCGGATGCCGACGCGCACGCTTCCGCCCCGGACGATTCGGCAACGGTCGACGGCAGCGAGCCCCGCCCCGGGACGGACCGCGCCGAACCGAGCGGGGCCGCACCGGGCGATGACGCCGGGGCGGACAGCCGAACGCCAGGCACCGGGGCGGCAGTGTCCGGCGGCCGGGAAGATGTCCGAGTCGGGCAGGCTACCGGGCCGGACGGAGAGCGGGAGGCGGAGCGGTTCGCCGATCTCGATCGGTCCTCGGCGGAGATACTGCGGGATCTCATTATCGGCGTGGGGGATCGGGCCGTGCTGGGGCGGCTCACCGAGGTGGAGTCCGCGCCGCTGCGGCGGGTGTTGAAGGCCGTGGGGCGGGGACGCGCGGCGCGGCGGCGCGGGGAGGGGCTGGAGGAGACGCTGTGGGCGGTGTGGACGGCGTCGAACCTGGAGCGGCGGTGGGTGGGGCAGTCCGAGCGCGGGGGAGCGGTCGGGATGCAGGCGGACCGGGATCTGGACGCGGTGGTCGGGCTGTTCGAGGCGGCCGGGGCGTATGTGGACCGGTTGCCGCACGCCACCGTCGAGGGCTTCGTGGAATACCTGGAGCAGCAGGAGATTCCGCAGGACAGTGCACCGCACACCGATCCGGGTGAGGCCGTCACCATCGTCAGCGCGCACGGCGCGGCGGGACGCGAATGGGATACCGTCGCGGTCGCCGGTGTGCAGGAGGGCATCTGGCCCAACCTGCGCCCGCGCGGCACCCTGCTCGGCGTCGAGGAGCTGGTGGATGTCATTGCCGGAGTTGGGAATACCGGCGAACGTCTCAGCCGCGCCGCACCCCTGCTGGCCGAGGAGCGGCGGCTGCTGCTGGTGGCCTGCGGCCGGGCCCGCCGTTCCCTGCTGGTGACCGCCGTCGAATCCGTCACCGGCGACCAGGATCTCACCCCGTCGCGCTTCCTCGCCGAACTCGACGCCGATACCGACCACGGTGCACCGGGCCGCATCCCCGCCCCGGTCGACCCGGGTCGCGCGCTCGCCATGCACGCCCTCATCGCCGAATTACGCGGCGCCGTCTGCGATCCCGAGGCCGATCCGGATCGCGCCGACCGCGCCGCCCGCCAACTGGCCCGCCTCGCCGCCGCCGGTGTGCGCGGCGCACACCCCGACGAGTGGTACGGCACCGCCGACCTCAGCTCCGAGCATCCGCTGTGGGAGATCGAGGACGGCGCCGTCGGTCTCTCCCCGTCCACCGTCGACCAGCTGAAAACCTGCCCGCTGCGCTGGGCGCTGGAACGCCACGGCGGCCAGGACGGCGACAATGTGCACGCCCTCAAGGGCAATCTGGTGCACACCCTGGTGCAGGCCCTGGCCGGACAGGTCGACGAGGCGCAGGTGAAGGCGGCACTGGCCAAGGCGTGGAAGAAGGTCGACCCCAGCTCCCGGGAGGGCGAGAACTGGCATTCCCGCCAGGAACTGCGCCGCACCGAGACCATGGTCGACACCTTCCTGGCCTGGCTGCGCAATACCCGCGACGAACTGACCGCGCTGGGCGTCGAGGTGCCGATCGACCTCACCCTGCCCGCGCGCGGCCCCGACGAACTGCCGGTGCGCATCAAGGGCCGCGTCGACCGCGTGGAACGAGACGCCCTGGGCCGCTTCGTGATCGTCGATGTCAAGACCGGTAAGACGCCCATCTCCAAACAGGCCGCCGAGGACCACGCCCAGCTGGCGACCTATCAGGTCGCCGCCGCCGAGGGCGCGCTCGGTGACGGCGAACCCGGCGGCGCCCGCCTGGTCTACGTGGCCAAGCCGTCCAGTAGGGAGGGCGCCACCCAGCGTGCGCAGCCACCCCTGGACGAGGCGGGAATCGACCGGTGGCGCGGCGTGATCCACGACGCGGCCGCCGCCACCCGCGGCCCCAGCTATCTCGCCATGCGCAATGACGGCTGCCGCCACTGCAAGGTCTCCGGCAGCTGCCCGGTGCAGGACACCGGTCGGCAGGTGACCGACGAGTGATCACCCCCCGGCAACTGGCCGACGCGCTGGGCCTGCCCCCGCCCACCGACGAGCAGGCCGCCGTGATCGCCGCCCCGCCCGGCCCGACCCTGGTCGTGGCGGGGGCGGGCGCGGGCAAGACCGAAACCATGGCCGCCCGCGTGGTGTGGATGGTCGCCAACGGCCTGGTCGAACCCGAACAGGTGCTGGGCCTGACCTTCACCCGAAAAGCCGCCCAGCAGTTGACCACCCGCATCCGCACCCGCCTGGCCCGGCTCGCCGGAGCCCCGCTGGTGCGCGATATCGACCCCACCGGGCACCTGCGCGCCCTGCTCACCGGCTCCGAACCGGAGATCAGCACCTATCACTCCTACGCGGGCCGGTTGCTCACCGAACACGGCCTGCTGCTGCCGGTGGAACCCAACGCCACCCTGCTCAGCGAGACCCAGCTCTGGCAGCTGGCCTATCGGCTCGTCTCGACCTGGGACGGTGACCTCGACATCGACCGCACCCCGGTTTCGGTCACCGAGGCCGTGCTGGCGCTGTCCGGGCAGCTGGCCGAGCACCTGGTGCGGCCGGACCAATTGCGGGACGCCCACCGGGAATTGGACCGCCTCATCCACACCCTGCCCGCGGGTCCCAAGCAGCGCGGCGGACCCAAGAAGGCCCTGCTGGACCTGCTCGCCGTGCAGGAGGAGCGCATCTCGCTGCTGCCCCTGGTGGAACGGCTCGCCGAGGAGCTGCGCCGCCGCGGCGCACTGGATTTCGGTGCGCAGATGTCCCTGGCCGCCCGGCTGGCCGCCGAGCATCCGGAGGTCTCGGCCGCCGAAGGTGAGCGTTTCCGCCTGGTGCTGCTCGACGAATACCAGGACACCGGCCACTCCCAGCGCATTCTGCTGGCCTCCCTCTTCGGCGGCATCGGATCCGATCACGACGACGACCCGGCCGGGAGCGGACGGCTCGCGGTGACCGCGGTGGGCGATCCCATGCAGTCGATCTACGGGTGGCGCGGTGCGTCGGCGGCCAACCTGCCCCGCTTCGCCACCGACTTCCCCTGTGCGCCCGGCATTCCCGCGCCGGTGCTGCCGCTGCTCACCAGTTGGCGCAACCCGCCGGAGGCGCTGGAACTGGCCAATCTGGTGGCCGATCCGCTGCGGCGGCGGGCGGCCGAGGGCGGGGGCGTCACCGTGGACGCCCTGCGCCCGCGGCCCGACGCCACCGACGGCGTGCTCGCCTTCGCCCTCACCGAGACGGTCGCGGACGAACGGGAGTGGGTGGCCGAACGCATCGCGGCCGAATGGGAGGCCGCCGCCGACCTGGGTGCGCAGCCGCCCATCTCGGCGGTGCTGGTGCGCCGCAACGCCGACGCGGCCCCGCTCGCGGAGGCCCTGCGGGAGCGGGGATTACCCGTGGAGATCGTCGGGCTGGGCGGGCTGCTGCATACGCCCGAGGTGGCCGATGTCGTGGCCACGCTGCGGTTGATCGCCGACCCGTCGGCGGGCAGCGCGGCCATCCGCATCCTCACCGGCGCGCGCTGGCGCATCGGCGTCGCGGATATCGCCGCCCTGTTCCGGCGTGCCCGAGAGCTGTCCATTCGACAGCCCGGCGGACAGCAGGCCGCCATCACCGACACCGGGACACTGGACGACGCACTGCGCGAGGTCGCGCCGGAACCCTCCGAACAGGCGGGCCTGGCCGACGCTATTGCCGATCCCGGTGCGGCGGAACAGTATTCACCGCAGGGTTTCGCGCGGATCAATGCCCTGGGCGCGGAGCTCACCGCCCTGCGCGAGCGGAGCGGACAGCCGCTGCCGGAACTGGTCGCGGATGTGGAGCGCACCATCGGGGTGGGCGTGGAGACCCAGGCCCGGCGCGCCGCCGCCGGGGCGGGCGCGGGTCGCGAGCATCTGGACGCCTTCGCCGAGGTGGTCTCCGGCTACGCCGCCGACCATCGCGCCTCGCTGACCGGCCTGCTCGCCTTCCTCGCCGCCGCCGAGGAGGTCGAGAACGGTTTGGAGCCGGGCGAAGTCGAGGTCGCCCGGGACCGGGTGCAGGTGCTCACGGTGCACGCCGCCAAGGGCCTGGAATGGGAGGTGGTGGCGGTCCCGCACGTGGTGGACGGCACCTTCCCGTCCGGCACCGGCACCACCACCTGGATGGGCGCGCTCGCGGAACTCCCCACCGCGCTGCGCGGGGACCGCCAGCGCGACGACGCCGGTGAGGGTGTCCCGGTGCTCGACCTCACCGATATCCACGATCGCGCCGATCTGGAACGCGCCCTGGACGCGCACAAGAAGGCACTGGCCGCCCGCCGCCTCGACGAGGAGCGTCGCCTCTTCTATGTGGCCCTCACCAGAACCGAACGCGCCCTGTTCGTTTCGGCGCACCACTGGGCCGAGACCGGCTCCAAGCCCAAGGGCCCCTCCGACTTCCTGCTCGACCTGGCGCGCGCCGCGGAACAGCCCGGCACGCTGGCCCGCGCCGTTCGCATCGACCGCTGGGACGACCCACCACCCCCCGACACCCCCAACCCGTTCACCGACAACCCGCCCACCGCCACCTGGCCCCGCGACCCCCTCGGCAAGCGCCGCCCCGATATCGAACACGCCGCCGCCCTGGTCCGCGCGGCCCTCGCCGACTTGCGCGCGGAACCGAGCGCGGGTGGGAGGGGCGGTGACGGACCGCCGCACCGGCGTGCCGATCCGCTCGCGGATCTGTCCGTCGACGTCGAAACCGTTGCGGGCGAATCGGACTCCGACGACCCCGATCCCGAAGGCTGGGCGGCCGATGTCGACGCCCTGCTCGCCGAGCACGCCGCGGCCACGCAGGCCGCCCGAGAGGTCGAGCTGCCGGGGCAGCTGCCCGCCACCGCCCTGGTCGACCTGCATGCCGATCCGGCGAAACTGGCTGCCCGGCTGCGGCGTCCGCTGCCGTATCCGCCCAGTCCGTACGCTCGGCGCGGCACCGCCTTCCACGCCTGGCTGCAACGCTGGTTCGGGGCGTCGCGCCTGCTCGGCGTCGACGAACTCCCCGGCGCGTCCGACATCGGCGACACCGACGCCGACCTGGTCCGCCTCCAGGAGGCGTTCCTCGCCTCGCCGTGGGCCGACCGCAATCCCGTCGAGGTCGAGGTGTCCTTCGAAACGACACTGGCGGGCACCGTCCTGCGCGGTCGCATGGACGCCGTCTTCCGGGAACCGGACGGCCGCTGGGTGGTGGTCGACTGGAAGACCGGCGCGGAACCGAAACCCGCCGAGGAGGCCGCCGTCGCCGTGCAGCTGGCCGTCTACCGCGTGGCCTGGGCGCGGCTGCTCGCCCAGCGCACCGGCGCCACCGAGGCCGAGATGCTGGACCGGATCGGAGCGGCCTTCCACTACGTGCGCACCGGCCGCACCATCGCCCCCGAACATCTGCCCGGCCCAGGCGAATTGGCCGGGCTCATCGGCGCCGCCGCACCGCTCGGCCCCGAGCCCGACACACCGGAGGACACGGATCGATCTCCGGACGCGCCCCGTCCGGACATCACATCCCGCCGATCGGACCGGTAGTCTGCCGTCCTGTGCCGCAGCTAGACGCTTTCGGATGGGCCGGTGGTTCCCATGTTCGGTGACTCCTCGCCCGGCCTGGGCAGACTCACCGAGCGCCCCGACTTCGCCCTGGTGGGCGTCCTGCGCATCCCGGAGGCGCAGACCAGCCCCTGGCGGCTGCTGTGGCGCCGGAT
This sequence comes from Nocardia otitidiscaviarum, assembly GCF_007362295.1. Classification (NCBI taxonomy): domain Bacteria; kingdom Bacillati; phylum Actinomycetota; class Actinomycetes; order Mycobacteriales; family Nocardiaceae; genus Nocardia; species Nocardia otitidiscaviarum. Next base: position 951,519 of record NZ_CP041695.1, read on the forward strand.
CGGCATGGCCGTGCTGCTGCTGGCCCTCGCCACCACCGTGGTCTACATCGGGCGCGACGGCTACAACGACAACACCGACGGTGAGCTGTCCCTCATGGACGCGCTGTACTACTCGACGGTTTCGCTGTCCACCACCGGGTACGGCGACATCGCGCCCGTCACCGACAAGGCCCGGCTGGTCAATATCCTGGTCATCACCCCGCTGCGGGTGCTGTTCCTGATCGTCCTGGTCGGCACCACCCTGTCCGTGCTGACCGAACGGTCCCGGCAGGCTTTCAAGATTCAGCGATGGAGGCACACCGTGCGCAATCACACCGTGGTCGTCGGCTACGGCACCAAGGGCCGCACCGCGGTCGACGCCATGCTGGGCGACGGCGTGCAGCCCGCCGAGATCGTCGTCGTCGACACCGACGCCGACATGTTGGAGCGCGCGGCCAACGCGGGCCTGGTGACGGTGCACGGTTCGGCCACCCAGTCCGATGTGCTGCGGCTGGCCGGCGTGCAGAACGCGGCCTCGATCGTCATCGCCGCCAACCGCGACGACACCGCCGTCCTGGTCACCCTGACCGCCCGCGAACTCAATGCCAAGGCCAAGATCGTGGCCTCCATCCGCGAGGCCGAGAACACCCACCTGTTGCGCCAGTCCGGCGCGGATTCGGTGGTGGTGTCCTCGGAGACCGCGGGCCGCCTGCTCGGCATCGCCACCACCACCCCCAGCGTGGTCGACATGATCGAGGACCTGCTCACCCCCGAGGCCGGTTTCGCCATCGCCGAACGCGACGTGGAACCCGAGGAGGTGGGCGGCTCCCCCCGCCACCTCCGCGATATCGTCCTCGGCGTGGTCCGCGAAGGCCAGCTCATCCGCGTCGGCGAACCCGAGGTGGACGCCCTCGAAACCGCCGACAAACTCCTGTACCTCCGCCGCGCCAATCTCTGACGCGAATCCGCCCGGAGCGAAGCGAAGGGCAAAATAGACGCTGTGTCCGTATTTGATCTCAATGCCGTGCCCGTGCTCTCGCGTTCCGCGCTCGATCGGGCGGAGCATCTCCGCGCCGATGAGCAGGCCCTGAAGGAAGGATGGGGGCGGGCGAAGCTGGTGCGCATGAACCGGCGCGGCCAGGTGCGCGTCGAGGGTAATACGGTGGTGCTGGAGGAGGCGGTGACGCTGTCGGCCGAGCCGTCGCCGCATGCGGTGTTCCTGGGTGTGGACGGCGAGATCCACCTGTGGGCGGTGCGCGACAACGAGATCGAGGGGGAGCTGACCGATCTGCGTGCCGTGGGGGCGACGCTCGATCTCGACGATTTCGGCGCCGGTCTGCTCTCCACCGCCATCGCGCTGCTGAACTGGCACGACAAGGCCGGCTACAGCGCGCACGACGGCACGCCGACGCGCGCGTCGAACGCCGGGTGGTCGCGCACCAGCGATTCCGGCCATCAGGAATTCCCCCGCATCGACCCGGCCGTCATCTGCCTCGTGCACGACGGCGGCGACCGGGTGCTGCTGGGCCGCCAGCACACCTGGCCGGAGGGATTGTTCTCGCTGCTGGCCGGTTTCGTGGAGGCAGGGGAATCCCTGGAGCGGTGCGTGGAGCGCGAGATCAAGGAGGAGGTGGGCGTCGATGTGCGCGAGGTCCGCTACCTGGGCTCGCAGCCGTGGCCGTTTCCGCGCTCGCTCATGGTGGGTTTCGCCGCGCAGGCCGATCCCGAACAGCCGCTGCATTTCTCCGACGGTGAGATCGCCGAGGCGCACTGGTTCACCCGCGCCGAGGTGCGCGAGGCGCTGGCGGCCGGTGCGTGGGGCAGTGGCGGCGGCGATGCGCGGTTGCTGCTGCCGGGATCGATTTCCATCGCGCGCACGATTGTCGAATCCTGGGCTGCCGCAGGCTGATTCCCACTATTCGGAACTTGTTGGACAAACAGGACTAATCCCCGTCAAGATCACTGGAACGGCTTTCACGTCGGAAGCCGTTTTCTGATGGGGAGATTTTTCGATGGGTTTTCTGAGTAAGGCCGCCATGAGTCTGGTTGTCTCGGCGGCCGCACTCACGTCCGTCGGCATGGGCACCGCTGCGGCGGAGCCCGGCCCGGACGGATACTGGGGTGCCATCGCCGTCGGCGCGTTCAGCGACTTCACCTCCTACGGTTCGGCCTGGAACTATCCGGATCGGGCGTCGGCCGAGCAGGCCGCGCTCGCCGAATGCGGCTACCGGGGTTGTGAGGTGCTGGCCAGCTGGGCCAATGGCTGCGGCGCGGTCGCCATGAGCGAAGACAAGATGCGCTTCCACGGGGGGACCGGGGTGACCCGTCCCGAGGCGGAGCGGGCGGCGCTCGACAAGCTGGCGGCCGTCAAGCCGCCGCTGCCGTTCCCGTTCACCGGCAGTTCCAGCCCGGAACGCGGTGTGATCAAGGAATCGGTCTGCACCGACTGACCCGGTAGCGCGAAGCCGCACATCCCGAACGGGATGTGCGGCTTTTTCATGGACCGTCCGCGCCGAACCCGGTGCGCGTCGGATCAGCTGATCGCGGCGAGGGCCTGCCGCACGGCGGCCAGGCTGGGATTGGTGGCGGTGGACCCGTCCCGATATTTCACGGTCGGCACCACGTGGTTGCCGTTGTTCACGCTGCCGACGAATTCGGCCGCCGCGGGATTCTCCTCGATATCGATCACCTCGTAGGTGATCCCCGCCTCGTCGAGTTGCTTCCTGAGTCGGCGGCAGTAGCCGCACCAGGTCGTCGAGTACATGGTCAGGTCCGTTGCAGTCACGGGTCGTGCAACGCGCCGGGTGCGGAACCTGTTCCCGGACAGCCGTGGTGTGCGGGGTACGCACGGTGTCGGAGGCGGCTGCCATGATGGAGCGCGTGCCGGCCACCACCACCCAGTCCAGCGATCACCTGCTCGACGAGCTCGATCCGGAGCAGGCGGCGGCCGCCCGTGCCCCGCGCGGCCCGGTCTGCGTGCTAGCGGGGGCCGGGACCGGCAAGACGCGCACCATCACCCACCGCATCGCCCACCTGGTGGCGGCGGGCCACGTGCGCGCCGATCAGGTGCTGGCGGTGACCTTCACCGCGCGGGCCGCGGGGGAGTTGCGCGGGCGGCTGCGGACGCTCGGACTCGGCGGTGACGCCACCCAGGTGCAGGCCCGCACCTTCCACGCCGCGGCGCTGCGGCAGTTGCGCTATTTCTGGCCGCAGGTCATCGGCGATGTGCCGTGGAAGCTGATCGACCGGAAATTCCCCATCGTGGCCCAGGCCGCCCAGCGCGGCGGACTGCCCGCCGACACCGACAGCGTGCGCGACCTGCTCGGCGAAATCGAATGGGCCAAGGGCACACTCGTGGCCCCCGAGGACTACGCCGCCACGGTGGCCCTCCACCACCGCGAGACCCCGTACGACGCGGCCAAGGTCGCGGCCGTCTACGCGGCCTACGAACAGCTCAAGATCACCCCGGACGGCATGCTGCTGGACTTCGACGATCTGCTGCTGCACACCGCCGCCGCCATCGAGGATTTTCCGGCGGTGGCCGAGGAGTTCCGCGGCCGCTACCGCTGTTTCGTGGTGGACGAGTACCAGGACGTCACCCCGCTGCAACAGCGGGTGCTCGACGCCTGGCTCGGCGAGCGCGACGATCTCACCGTGGTCGGCGACGCCAACCAGACCATCTACTCCTTCACCGGGGCCAGCCCGACCTATCTGCTCGACTTCTCCCGCCGCTTCCCGGAGGCGACCGTGGTGCGGCTGGAGCGCGACTACCGCTCCACCCCGCAGGTGGTCTCGCTGGCCAATCGCGTCATCGGCGCGGCGCGCGGCCGCATCGCGGGCACCCGCCTGCAACTCGTCGGCCAACGCGCCGACGGCCCGGAGCCGGGCTTCGCCGAGTACGACGACGAGCCCGCCGAGGCGGCGGCCGTGGCCCGCGCCATCGCGAAACTGCTCGGCAAGGGCGTGCCCGCCGCCGAGATCGCGGTGCTCTACCGCATCAACGCCCAGTCCGAGGTCTACGAACAGGCGCTCACCGAGGCGGGCATCCCGTATCAGGTGCGCGGCGGCGAGGGCTTCTTCCTGCGGCCGGAGGTACGCCAGGCCGTCAGCACGCTGCGTCAGACCGCCGGTCGCGACGACCTGCCCGATGCGCGCGGCGCGGACCTGGTCACCCTGGTGCGGGCCGCGCTGGCTCGGCTCGGGCTCACCACCGAGGAGCCCACCGGCGCGCAGGCCCGCGAACGCTGGTCCTCGCTGGTGGCCCTGGTGCAACTCACCGAGGAGTTGACCGCCCACGACCCGGACCTGGACCTGCCCGGCCTGCTCCGCGAACTCGCCGCCCGTTCGGAGGCCCGGCATCCGCCGACGGTCCAGGGCGTCACCCTGGCCTCCCTGCACGCCGCCAAGGGGCTGGAGTGGGACGCCGTCTTCCTGGTCGGTCTCGCCGACGGCACGCTGCCCATCGCGCACGTGCTCGGTCCGGACAATACCGTCGCCGACGAAGCGGCCCTGGAGGAGGAGCGGCGGCTGCTCTATGTGGGCGTCACCCGGGCCCGGGAGCATCTGCGGCTGTCCTGGGCGCTGGCCCGCACCGAGGGGGGACGCAAGGTGCGCCGCCGCTCCCGCTTCCTCGCCGGCCTGGTCCCCGACGACTCCCCGGCCTCGCGCATCGCCCAGCACACCACCGATCGCCGCGGTCCCAAACGCGTGCATCCCACCTGCCGGATCTGCGGGCGACCACTGCTCAACACCACCGCGACCATGCTCGGCCGCTGTTCCCGCTGTCCGGCCGATCTGGATCCCGCACTGCTGGAAGCGCTGAAGGAATGGCGTAGGGAGAAGGCCGACGAGCTGTCGCTGCCGCATTTCGTGGTTTTCAGCGATACGACCCTGACCGCCATCGCGGAACAGCAGCCGACCGACGACCGCGCTCTGGTCGCCATTCCGGGTATCGGGGCGAAGAAGTTGCAGGCGTACGGCGCGGAGGTGATCGCCATCGTGCGGTCGCGGCTGCGCGCCTCCTCGTAGTTCCCGCGGCGATGCCCCCAGCTTCGGGGGCTTGCCTCGCAAGAGGTGCGACAGGGCACAAAAACGCAGGTCAAAAATAGGTTGTGCACTGATGTATCGCCCGCTTAGGGTGGTTGTCATGCACCCGGGGTGTCACCCCGCATGCATGAACACTTTCGATCGCAACGAGTTCAGGAGGGAGGCAGACCAATGACCACGAACGCAATGTCGACGACTTTGTCGATGCAAGCGATTGCGCCGTCCGTCGTGTCGGCCTCCCGGGGGATCCTCGCGCAGGGGATTCGTCTGTCCAGCGTGCGCGGCAGTGGCATCGGCGTCTCCGAATTCCGCAAGGTTTTCGAAACCGGACGTTATGCGCCGTCGCACATCGTCATGCAGGACAAGCCCAAGGGTGACTGGCAGCCGACCGCTGATCAGCCGATCGCTGATTTCGCCGTCTTCGGCGCCACCGCAGAGGCCGGACTCCGTCCGGTGCATCTGCCGGCGGCAGCCCGCACCCGCAATGCCCACCCAGCGACCGTGATCAGGCGTCGACACCGAAGTCGACCCAGGTAGGGAACACTCCCTGACCTCCGGCCACGGATCGCCCAGAAGCGAAACCGTGGCCACAGATTCAACGGCCCTTCAGCCACAGGCACCGGTTTCGCGGAAGACAACGCAACGACCGCTGCACGAGCTGAAGGAGAAGACGTGTCCACCACGGTCATCCGTGAACGCGCGACATGCCGAAACGTGACCCCGACCACCCGCACCCGCCGGGGAGTCGCTCTCAACATCCCCTGCCGGGTCGGCAACCCCGACCTCTGGTTCGCGGAGAGCCCCGCTCAGCTGGAAGAGGCCAAGGCGCTGTGCGCCTCCTGCCCGATCCGTCAGGGCTGCCTGACCGCCGCCCTGGATCGCGGTGAGCCGTGGGGCGTGTGGGGCGGTGAGATCTTCGACCAGGGTGTCGTGATCGCCCGCAAGCGGCCGCGTGGCCGCCCGCGCAAGGTCGCGGTGGCGTGATGCCCCTCCGCAACGGGGGGACGGAACACATACGACCCGCTCACTTCGCAGTGAGCGGGTCGTTGTACGTTCGGGGTCCGGCCGCGATGGCTGTATCGCTGTGGGGGAAAGTCTTTTTCAGCTCGCCCGGCGGTTCTCGGCGTACCCCGGCACCCAGTCGTGCATGAGTTCCATGAACGGCACCTCGGCGTCCAGCTGGGCGCAGATGCCCACCGAGCCGCCCAGCACCCGGAAGATCATCACGTGCTCCGCCGGAAGCTGTAGGGCGCGAGCGGTTTTCATCTCCGCACTGGTGATGTCGGTGGCCTTGCCCGCCACCCGCTGCATCCACCGCCGGGTGAAGTGGAAGGTCTCGGTCTGGATGGGATCGGTGAACGGCCGCAGATAGTCCTGAATCTCCTGATGGCTCAGGCGCTTTCCGGGAATCACCCAACCGTGGGCGTGCAGCAGTTCGGTGAGTTCGTCGAAACGCTCCTCCACGGCCAACGCCACCATCTGTCCCAGAATCGGCGGGAAGCCCTGTGGCAGTGGCGCGCACGCGCCGTAGTCGATGACCGCGAGACGGCCGTCGGCGAGCATCATGAAATTGCCCGGATGCGGGTCGGCGTGCAGCAGCCCGGCGATCGCCGGGGAGGAGAAGTGGAACTCGGCCATCAGCCCGGCCACCCGATTGCGCAGTTCCAGGGTGCCCGCCGGGTCCTGCTCGCCCTGCTTGATGATGGTCGAGACCGGGGTGGCGTCGTCCAGCCATTCGGTGACCACCACCTTGGGCGCGCTGGCCACCACCTTGGGCACCAGGAAGCGCGGATGCCCGTCGAAGGCCTTGGCGAACTGCCGCTGATGGCCCGCCTCGATGCGGTAGTCGAGCTCCTCTTCGGTGCGCTCGCTGATCTCGGCCAGAATCGGCTTCACATCCGCGCCCGGAATGAGCGAGCCGATCATGCCCGCCATGCGGTTGAGCGTCTTGAGATCCGCGCGCAGTGCCTCGTCCGCGCCCGGATACTGGACCTTCACCGCGACGATGCGGCCGTCGGACCATTCGGCCTTGTGCACCTGGCCGATACTGGCCGAGGCGGTGGGCTCGTCGTCGAAATGCTTGAACCGCTGCCGCCAGGCGGTGCCGAGCTGCTGGTCCAGCTGTTTGTGCACGGCGGCGGCGGGCATGGGCGGCGCGGCGGCCTGCAACTTGGTGAGGGCCTCGCGATAGTGCTCGCCGAACTCCTCCGGTACGGCGGCCTCCATGACGCTCAACGCCTGGCCGAACTTCATCGCCCCGCCCTTGAGCTCACCGAGCACCGCGAACAGCTGTTCGGCGGCCCGCTGGTTCAGCTCGGCGTTGATCTCCTTCTTGTCGCCCCCGGCGAGTTTGCGACCGAACCCTACGGCCGCCCGGCCCGCGATACCGAGTGGAATCTTGGCCAACTTGGCATTGCGGGAGGAGCGGCGGCTCACAATCTCAGACACGTCCCCATCATTGCCGACGTACCAGCCGATGTGCCATGGGAATTGGCTGATCTTCATCGACTCCATAGATAGTGTCCTCCATCACACTTCGACCTGAACTGGGCTTTTCCGACAATGGCAGGACGGGTGGGGCGGCCAGGTGCGGCGGTCGAGCCGTCGGGAATCCAAATTCAGCTCCAGGGTGGCGTTCAGCACGGTGGGCGGACGGTCGGGCTCGCCCGCCGCGACGGCCTCGATCTCGGCCAGCGCCAGGCCCGCGGTGGCCGCGATACCGGCCGCGCTGGCCTGGCCGACCCGCCCCAGCAGCTGCGCCGCCAGGTGCGGCCACTCCGGTTCGCGGTCGGCTCGATACCGGTCCGCGCACGACAGGCAACTGGTGACACCGGGCAGCACCAGCGGGCCGATGACGCCGTGACTGTCCCGAACGCAGACCTGCACATGCGGAATACGCAGCCGCACCAGCCTTTCCACCAGATCCGGAGCGGGCACCAGGGTGTCGGCCAGCACCACCAGTTGCGGCCGCCATGCGGTGGGCGGTGACTGTCCACGGGAGTGACTGGGACGCATGCCCATCCGCCGCAGACCGAGCAGCAGGGCGTCGGACAGCGGGCCGCGCCCGTGTAGATGCACCCCGCCCAGGAGCCGGATGCCCCCCACTCGTTCGGCACCGGCACCGGCGAGCAGTCCGGCCGTCCGCATCTCCGCCAGCACCCCGCGCACGGTATCCGCCTCGATGCCGAGTTCGCGTGCGCGCCACAGAATGCGCGGATAGGTGCACAGTCCGTCCAACAGTCGCAGGAAGGCCAGCACCCGCTGGGTGTCGACCCCGGGTAGCCGCAGGATCAGCGCCCGACCCGGATCCCACCCCACCTGAACCCCACCGTCACGCCGCACCAGCACCGGATAGCGCGGGTGCAGCATCGGCCCCTGGACACGCATGCTCATACCCCGAAGTATGCGCGCCCCGGCCCCGACGCCAGCCCGCGAAAACACCTGCTGATCAGGCACTCGAACGGCTATCCACAGGCCGATAGCCCGCCCGGGACATTGTGCACAACACCCCCGGGCTTCCACCTACTCGCGCGCCGCACGGCGACGGCCGCCCCGCCCAACGCACGGTACCTCGCTCCCGCGGAGACCCACCCGCGCGCCTCTCGCCGCACGCCGCCGCCCCGCACGCCGCACGCCGCATGCCTCTCGCTGGTCACAAGTCGCCGCCGCGCCGGTCGCCGCCCCACCAATTGCGCGCCGCCATGCTGTTCGCTGCATGCTGCTCCGCCGCGCTGTTCGCCGCTCGCCACGTGTTCGCCGTGTGTCGGTCGCCGTGCGCCGCAGCGTCGGTCGCCCGCCTGCCGCTCGTCGTCCGCCGGGTGCCGCTTGCTCATCGCTGTCGCGCCGTGTCCCGTGTGCTGGTCGCTGTTGTGCCGTGTGCCGTGTGCTTCTGGTCGTCGCCGTCGCGCCGCATGCCCGCGCGCCGCATGCTGATCACTCGTCGCCCGCACGCCGCACGCCGGGTCGCCGCGCGCCACGCATTGCCGAGCCGCTCGCCGCGCGCCATGTACTGCCGAGCCGCTCGCCGCTCGCCGCATGCTGGTCGCCGCGTGTCGATCGCTGTTCGCCAAGCGCCTTTCACGGTCGCCGTCCGCCGAAAAACGAACGGCCGGAGCGTTGTTCGCTCCGGCCGTAGTCGCCGTTGTCAGGCGTCGTCGTCGCCCTTGCGCATGTCGATGTCCCCGGCGTCGCGGTCGTTCCCGCCGTTGCCCTGCTTCTCGTCGCGTTCTTGCTTCTCGCGGGCCTCGGTCTCGGCCAGCTGTGCCAGCGGATCGTCGAAGGCCGCGGTGCCGCCGCCGATCACCGAGTCGATGAATCCGGCGGGGGAGTCCAGGTCCGAGGAGTGCGGTAGCAGGTCGGGATGCGCCCAGACCCCATCGCGCTTCTCGATGCCCGCGTCGGTGGTCAGTCGCCGCCACAGCGCGGCCGCCTCGCGCACCTTGCGCGGCCGCAGCTCCAGCCCGACCAGGGTCGCGAAGGTCTGTTCGGCCGGACCGCCGGTGGCGCGGCGGCGGCGCAGCGTCTCCGCGAGCGCGCCCGCGCCCGGGAGCCGGTCGCCGACGGCATCGGTCACCACGACCTCGACCCAGCCCTCGATCAGCGCCAGCAGCGTCTCCAACCGCTCCAGCGCCGCCTTCTGCTCGGGCGTGGTCTGCGGTTCGAAGGTGCCCTGCGACAGCAGCTCCTCCAGTTTCGACGGATCCGCCAGCGACATCGGGTCGATGCTCTGCGCGGCCTGCTCGATGGCCGAGAAGTCCATGCGGATGCCGCGGGCGTAATCCTCCACCGCGCCCAGCACCTGCTGGCGCAGCCACGGGACATGCGCGAACAGGCGCTGATGGGCGACCTCGCGCGCGGCCAGATAGACCAGGATCTCGCTCTCCGGCCGCTCCAGACCCGCGCTGAACTCCGAGACGGCGGCGGGCAGCAGCGCGGCGGTGCCGTCCGGGCCGAGCGGCAGGCCGATATCGGTGGAGGTCAGCACCTCCTTGGCCAGCTGACCCAGCGCCTGGCCCAGCTGCGAGCCGAACGCCAGCCCGCCCATCTGGCTCAGCATGCCCATCATGGGCCCGGCGAACTGCTTGGCCTCCTCGGGCAGTGTGGAGGTCCACATGCCCGAGATCTGCTCGGCCACCGGATCGCACAGCCGCTTCCAGGTGGGCAGCGTCTCCTCGAGCCAGTCGTTGGCGGTCCACGCGACGGCCTTGGTCGCGCCCGCGGGCAGCGTGGTGGCGGCATCCAGCCACAGTTCGGCCAGGTGCGCGGCATCGGTGACGGCGCGGCGGGTGCCCTCGGTCACCGGGCTGACGCCCGCGCCCAGCTGCTGGCGGGCCAGCCGCTTGGCGACGTCGTAGTTCACCGGACCCGATTGCGCGCCCGGCTGACCCATCCCGCTGAACATCGCGCCCAACTGGCTGAGCATCTGCCCGAGTTGCGACGGGTCGAAGCCGCCCGCACCGCCCGGTCCGCCGATCATGAAGCCGAACGGATCGTTCGGTCCGGACCCCGACTCGTCGCCCGGCTTCTTGCGCTCCGGATCGTCGTCGCGGTTCGAGAATCCGAACGGATAGTCACTCATACCCACTACGGTACTGGAGCCCGGCGGAGGGCAATCCGCGCAGCGGTGCGTCGCGATCGCGCCCATCACCAGTACCCTTGGCCCGGTGAACCGTCGGATATTCACCCTGCTCGCCGCTCTGATCCCCATTCTGATCCTGGGGGCTGTGGGTAGCGCCGTCACCGTCCCGTTCGTGGCGCTCGGTCCTGGCCCGACGTTCGACACGCTGGGTGAGGTCGGTGACAAACCCGTGGTCGAGGTGCGGGGAGTGCCGGTCGACGAGACCACCGGGCACCTGAATATGACGACGGTCTCCGTTCGCGACGGGCTGAATATCTTCGAGGCGTTCGGGCTGTGGCTGAGCGGTCAGCAGGGCTTGGTGCCGCGCGCGGAGGTGTACCCGCCCGGTATCTCCCGCGACGAGGTGGACAAGTCCAACAAGCTGGATTTCAAGCGCTCCGAGGACAATGCCGAGCTGGCGGCGCTGCACTATCTGGACATGCCGACCGTGGTGACGGTGCGCTCGGTGGCGGAGGACGGCCCCTCCAAGGATGTGCTGAAGGAGGGTGACGAGCTGATCAGCCTGGACGGCAAACCCCTCACCGCGGTGCAGGATCTGCTGGACGCGGCGGCGTCCGCCAAACCCGGGGCGACGGTGCCGATCGTGATCAAACGTGACGGCGTGGAGCAGACCGTCCAGCTCACCGTCGGCGCGCGGCCCGACGATGCGGAGAAGGGCTACCTGGGCGTCACCCCGACCGAGGCGGCGGTCGGCCCGCTCGAGGTGGACTTCAACCTCTCCGAGGTCGGCGGGCCCTCCGCCGGGCTCATCTTCAGCCTGGCGCTCATCGACAAGCTCACCCCGGGTGAACTCAACGGCGGCAAGTTCGTGGCGGGTACCGGCACCATCGATCCGGCGGGCGAGGTCGGCCCGATCGGCGGCATTCAGTACAAGATGATCGCCGCCCGCGAGGCCGGCGCCGAAACCTTCCTGGTCCCCGCCGCCAACTGCAACGAGGCCACACAGCGCAAGCCCGACGGCCTGCGCCTGGTCCGTGTCGAAACCCTCAGCGGCGCAATCGAATCCCTGGAGAGCATCAACGCGGGCAAAGACTTCCCCACCTGCGAGTAGGCGCGATGCCGCCCCGCGGCGTCAGTCCTCCGGCTCGTTCTCCAAGGTGTGCCGCAGCGCCTCGATGATGTTGGGAGCCAGGTTGGGCGCGGTACGCAGGTCGAGGTCGCCGAACGGGTCTTCCTCGTCCTCGGTGGGTCGAACGTGCAGCAGCGACAGCGCGGTGCCGTCGCGGAGCACACCCGCGAAGAGGCGGGCCTCGCGGCGGTCGGGGTGGTTGTCGGCGGCGCGGCGTCCCGCGGCGTCGGCGGCGTCACGGTCGGCGAGCAGCGGCGCGATGGCATCGTCGAGGGTCTGCTCGGCGGTGGGCGGCAGCACCAGGATCTCCTGCACCAGCACCACCCCCTGCACCGCGGCCGGCCAACTGGTGGTGGCCAGGAACTCGTCGAGCGCCATCGGATCCCCGGACACGTCCTCCGGCAGCGGATCCTGCGCGATGGGGGTGTAGGCGTTGCCGCCGTCGAGCTGATCCAGCAGCGCGGGCTCCGCCGCCACCAGATCCTCGGTCGGCACCAGGGCGAACAGCTGCGGCGGCCGATCCCACCCTTCACCGTCGACGAACTCGGCCACTTCGCGGATACACCGGTACAGGGCAGACGCTGACCATTGCTCGGGATTCACACGCCCAATCCTCGCATCGGATACCGAGTGTCCATTGCGGGGGTCACGGCCCGCCTCGCCGCGTGTCGACTTGCCGCGGCACACGCCCCCGCGCTCATCATCGCGTGCCGCGCGCCGCCCGCCGCCCCCGTGCTCACGCTGCACGACGGCAGCGGGAGCGCGATGTTTCTCCCCATGTGGGGTTCGCGGCTCGCGAACATCGGGTGTGCCCCATCCACTGCCGGGTGTTTTACGTAGAGTGGGGCGCGAAAGGTCTCGTGGGACCACCATCGATCACCGGACTCAGGAGCGTGGCACCGTGGGCATGCGCCCCCCGACAGGCTTACCTTCGCTGTCTCGACGCAGCCGAGTACTGCTGGTCGCAGCACTCGTCATGGCCGCACTGCTGCTGGTGGGCCCCCGGCTCACCGACGCGTACACCAACTGGCTGTGGTTCGGCGAGGTGGGTTTCCGCGACGTGTACCACCGCGTCCTGCTGACCCGGATCCTGCTGTTCCTGGTGGTCACCATCGCCGTCGCCGCCATCATCTGGGTGGCGCTGCTGCTGGCGTACCGCACCCGCCCCATGTTCCTGCCACCGGCCGGCCCCGGCGATCCGATCGCCCGCTACCGCACCACGGTCATGAGCCGACTTCGCCTGTTCGGCGTCGGCATCCCGCTGGTGATCGGTCTGCTGTCCGGTCTGGTCGCGCAGTCGAGCTGGGTGACGGTGCAGCTGTTCCTGCACGGCGGTTCCTTCGGCCAGAAGGATCCGCAGTTCAATCTCGACATCGGCTTCTACGCCTTCGACCTGCCGTTCTACCGCTGGGTCCTGAACTGGCTGTTCGTCGCCGTGCTGATCGCGTTCTTCGCGAACCTGGTGACCCACTACGTCTTCGGCGGTCTGCGCCTCACCGGCCGGGAGGGCTCGCTGAGCACCGCGGCGCGGGTGCAGCTGGCGGTGCTGGCCGGAATCTTCGTGCTGCTCAAGGCGATCGCGTACTGGTTCGACCGCTACGCCCTGCTGTCCAGTCAACGCAAGGAACCCACCTTCACCGGTGGTTCCTACACCGATATCAACGCGGTGTTGCCCGCCAAGCTCATCCTGCTGTCCATCGCGGTGATCTGCGCGGTCGCCTTCTTCGCCGGCATCGTGTTGAAGGATCTGCGGGTTCCGGCGATGGCGGCGGCGCTGCTGGTGCTGTCCTCGGTGCTGGTGGGCGCGGTGTGGCCGCTGCTGGTGGAGCAGTTCTCGGTGCGCCCGAACGCGGCCACCAAGGAAGCCGCCTACATCGAGCGCAATATCGAGGCGACCAGGCAGGCGTACGGAATCACCGACGACAAGGTCGAATACGTCGACTACAAGGGCGTCGCCCAGAACACCAACGGCACGAGCATGTCGGCCGCCGACCGCGCCACCATCGCGAATATCCGCCTGCTCGATCCGAACCTGATGCAGGCCACCTTCATTCAGCGCAACCAGCAGCTGCAGAACTTCTACGGCTTCCCCGATCCGCTGGACGTGGACCGCTACGAGGTCAACGGCGAGATGCGCGACTTCATCGTCGCGGCCCGTGAATTGCAGCCGCAGAACCTGTCCGGCAACCAGACGGACTGGATCAACAAGCACACCGTGTACACGCACGGCAACGGTTTCGTGGCCGCGCCCGCGAACCGCGTGAACGTGGCCCCGCCCAAGGAGTCCGAGCAGGCGCAGCAGGCGGCGGGCGAATCGGGCGGCTACGGCTACCCGGTCTTCGACGTGGACGGTCTGTCGACGGTCAGCGATCTGTTCATTCCGAAGGAGCGGCAGGCGATTCCGGTCGACGAGCCGCGCATCTACTACGGCGAGCTGATCTCCAAGAGCGACGCGGACTACGCCATCGTCGGTGCCAACGGTCAGCCCGCCCGCGAGTACGACAAGCCCGACTCGCAGTACACCTACGACGGTGCGGGCGGTGTGCCGCTGGGCAACTGGGTCAACCGCTTGGCCTTCGCCGCCAAGTACGCCGAGCGCAACATTCTGTTCTCCGGCGTGATCGGCCCCGATTCGAAGATCATCTTCAATCGCAATCCGCGGGACCGCGTGGAGCAGGTCGCACCGTGGCTGACCGCCGACAGCGACGCCTACCCGGCGGTGGTCGACGGCCGCATCGTGTGGATCGTCGACGCCTACACCACCCTGGACAGCTACCCGTACGCGCAGCGCACCTCGCTGGACGGCGTGCTCGAGGACAGTATCGACCAGACCACCGGGCGACTGCTGCCGCGCAAGGAGGTCAGCTACATCCGCAACTCGGTGAAGGCGACCATCGACGCCTACGACGGCACCGTGAAGCTGTACGAGGTCGACTCCACCGATCCGGTGCTGCAGGCGTGGCGCGGCGTGTTCCCGAACGCGGTGACGCCGGAGAGCGAGATCTCGCCGGAGCTGCGGGCGCACTTCCGCTACCCCGAGGATCTGTTCAAGGTGCAGCGTGAACTGCTGTCGAAGTACCACGTGAACGATCCGCGCGAGTTCTTCACCAACAACGCCTTCTGGTCGGTGCCCAACGATCCGACGGTGGAGGGTGCGGCCGCCAACGCCCATCAGCCCCCGTACTACCAGCTGCTCGGCGACCCCGAGACCGGCAAGCCGATGTTCACGCTGACCAGCGGCATGGTGGGCTTCCGCCGCCAGTTCCTGTCGGCGTACCTGCAGGCGCATTCGGATCCGGAGAACTACGGCAAGATCACCGTGCTGCAATTGCCACCGGGTTCGGAAACCCCCGGCCCCGGACAGACGCAGACGTCGATGACCACCGCCGACGAGGTCTCCCGTGACCGCAACCTGCTCACCGGTGGCAATGTCAACAAGATCCGCTACGGCAATCTGCTGACCCTGCCGGTCGGCAACGGCGGCATCCTGTACGTCGAGCCGTGGTATCTGGAACGCAACGCCGGTGCCGGCGCCCCGACCTTCCCGCAGCTGGTGAAGGTGCTGGCCAGCTACCGCGACAAGGTGGGCTACGGCTCCACGGTGCAGGAGGCCCTGGACAAGGTGCTGCCCGGCACCGGCAGCGCCGCCACCAACCAGCCCGGCCAGCAGGGCACCACGCCACCGCCGAACCAGGGCACGACACCGCCGCCCGATCAGGGCACGACGCCACCGCCCGCGGGCCGGGACGCCGCGGTCGCGCAGATCGACAGCGCTCTGAGGTCGGTGCAGGACGCCCAGAAGTCGGGTGATCTGGGTGAGCTCGGCCGCGCCCTGGAACGACTGCAACAGGCCGTGGACGCGTACGAGAACTCCGGCGGATAGGCACTATTCGCCGCTGACCGAGAAGGGCGCTGTCGTCGGTGGACGACAGCGCCCTTCTTCGTGCACGGGTCGCGATGCCGCCGGACCCCGAGGGTTGGGTGGCTGCCTCTGGCGACTCGGGCGACTGACCGTGAGACAGCAGAAGGCGCTGCCATCGCCACGAGATGGCAGCGCCTTCGCGAGTCCGCTGGAGCGGGAGGAGGTCCGCTTCCGGGACAACGTGCGCCGAAGCGGCGACTTATCCGCCGATGGACTCGATGAGCCCGGCGTTGTCGGCGAGGATCTGGTGGTACTGGCCCTCGACGCCGAACTGGCGGGCCAGCTCGCCACCGGTGGCCGTGGCCTGGTCGATGAGGGCCTGGGCGTCATTGACGGGCGCGGGGGCGGGAGCCGGGGCGGGGGCGGCCGGTTCCGGGGCGGGCTCGGGCTCGGAGGTGCCCGCGCGCAGGTACTGGCCGCACACGGGCCAGGCGCCGACGCCCTGGGTCTGGAGCACATTCTCGGCGACGCGGATCTGCTCCGCCTTGCTGGCCTGGTGGGCGTAGCCGGTGCCGCCGTTGGCGACCCAGGTGCTGTGCGAGAACTGCAGGCCACCGTAGTAGCCGTTACCGGTATTGATTCCCCAGTTGCCGCCGCTTTCACACTGGGCAACACCGTCCCAGTCGTGGGTCGGCGCGGCCGACGCGGAGGCGGAAAGACCGAACGGGACGGCAACAAGGGCGCCGGTGACGGCCGCGAGGCCCAGAGCGCGAGTGTTGATCTTCCGGTTCTGTTTCATGGTGGTGTCCCTCCCTGCGCCCACCGACTCCGCCGGATCGCTCCGTCGTGTCCCTGTCCCCAGGAGGTCGGGGTGCCCGTACCGCGGGACAGGGTCTCCGGCGTGCGGCGGTTCGGGTCGGCTGCCCATCACGGTTTGATCCGGGCCGAGCATGACGATAACGAGTAAATCTCAACAGATCACGTCTTGATAACTCTTGAATTGCATGATGCGAATAACGCGAAAAACATCATTGATGCAGCGCAGCTATGCTGCATTCGCAAATCCCAAACGGTCTGTTATCTACCCGTGATGTGTTCTATATCACTCCGAAATTGTGACATGCTTCACGTTTCCGACGGGGTCCCGCCTGGGAATCGCGCGACCCACTCGCCAACCCCGTCCCGTGATCATCTTCGCAACCCAGAAAAACCACCCTGAACAGCAGATTTGCATCCCTTCCGCGACCGTGTGTAATGTTGTGTTCACCGACGCGGGGTGGAGCAGCTCGGTAGCTCGCTGGGCTCATAACCCAGAGGTCGCAGGTTCAAATCCTGTCCCCGCTACTAGCGAACGGCCCCGGAACCACTGGTTCCGGGGCCGTTTTCGTCAACCGCCGGCTTGCGGGTGCTGGTGGGGCTGATCGCTTCACGATCGCGGCAAGTCCCCGGGCTCGTCCGGTTCGCGCAGACTCGGCGCGCCGGGCACCAGATCCGGAAGATCGGGCAGGTGTTCCGCGGCGCCGGCGACGGGGGCGAGAAGCTCCCGGTGCCGGTCGTGCGCCAGCCGAGCTGCCGCCCGCCCCGCCTGGGTGACCGACGCGGCCAGCTTCTCCGGTTCGTTGCGCAGCGCACCCGCCGCGAACCGGACGTCGGTGAGCACCCCGGCGACGTCGACGGTCACCTCCACCAGGCCATCGGCCGACGTGGCCGTGCACCGCACCGCGTCCAGCTGCTCGACCACGCGGGCCAGACGCGCGTGCTGCTCGTCGACGGCGTCGAGGATGTTGTTGACCCGATTACGTATCGCGTGGTCACCGGCGCGCAGACTGTCCTTTTCCCACCGCTCCATCGATCCTCCCGGAAAACTCCTCAACCGTTGGGCACTCGGCCCTGCCGTGCGGCATATCGATCTGCGAACTCCGCAATGTAGTCGGCCGGTGTGATCGCGGACGACGAGTGCTCCAGCACACCGTCGTCGGCGAGGTAGAAGATCGTCCGGTCGGCCGCGATCGGCTTGTCGGATACCGGCGCGTACACCATCCAGCCCACCTCGAACCGCTCGGCGACCAGCTCCGACAGGAAGTCTCCCGCGGTGTCCGATCCCGGCCCGGTGACATAGTCCCGCACCCGGGAAATGGCCTGACCGGACGGCATCGGCTCGGGCACCGTCGATACGAGTCCAGCGGCCGAGTACTGGTAGTAGGCGCCGTCGATATCACAGCGTCCGTCGTCGCCGAAGAGCGCGGTCAGGAGGTCGCGCGTTACGGCGCCCAGCTCGGCGGCCGCGATCAGTGTCGCCACCGCTTCGCGCACGGCACGGTCGGGCCGATCCGAACCGGCATCGCTCGAACCGGCACTCGAGAGCCGCGTGACGATGTCCGCTACGGTGTCGGCAGTCCACATGCCCGGCACCGCGTCCGCGCATCGTGCGGCCGACGGAGACTGTCCGCGATACCACCGTCCCGACTCCCACCAATAGCAGAACGACAGCAGACCGGTCGTGGCGCGCGAGTTCAGCGCCGGCTCGGCCACCCATTCCGGCGCACCGGCGTACAGATCCGGCATCGGCGCACCGTGGTTGTATACAGCGGACAGGGTCGGGTCGTTCCACAGTCCGCCGGACAGCACCGCGCGCCCGGCCGGCAGCGCCGTCAGCGTGGAACCACCGCGGGTGGCAGCTTCGAACACACCGGTCCACGGCACCATTCGCGGGCCGCGCGGTGACCCTACGGCCACGAACGCCGCGGCGAGAGTCGCCCACCGTGACCACAGGAGCGGAAAGGGTGGGAACTCGTTCTCCGCGAGCACCGCCCACACTTCCGATTCCCGATCGGCGCGGGCCTGCTCGGCCGCCTGCCGTGGGCCGCGCCGTTGCCGGTCACCGTGGCCGGCGAACGCGGCCAGCCACACCGGTACCGTCGGGCGCGGAAACTCCCGCAGGTCGGCCCGAATCGCCTCCGGTCCCAGCGCGTGCGCCTCGACGAACGGCTCGGCACCGTAGTCGTAGTCCACTTCCGGCGCCCCGGATGCGTTCATCGACACCAGCATCCGCCACCACGGCCCCGCACCGGATGTCGCTGCCCGCGTGCGCAATTCCCGCGCGTGGACGAGTACAAGTTCCGGCGGACTCACCGATACGGTCTTCTCGCCGACGGTGTAGCAGAGATCGCCGATCTCGGCCGTGGTCGTGAGGGCGAACACCGCTGTCATTCGTTCCCATCCGGCCGGGCCCGCCGCGCCGAGAGCACGAACGAACGGATGCGCGGCAGTCAGCTCGCCGACCACGTCGGTCACGCCATCCTCCTCATCCTGGGCTGCCGCAGCCCGGCCGGGCACACCCGGCACGGCCGATCCGCCGACTCCGATCGCTCGGGCAACCCACCCCAACGTGCTCCAGTTCGACGCGAGCACACCGACGGTCCGGACGGTGCTCTCAGCGAGAGTGGCAGTCGATGCTACACGGCACCTGACCGTCGGATGCCTTCCCGGACTTGGGAACACGGCATTCTGAACGGCGGGAGGAGGCGAGTGCCGGTGACCGGTTTCGAGGTGAGTGCGGTGTGGTGCAGGACGATCGGCACAGCTCGGATGACCTGATATGGCTCCTTCTTTGCGGGTCGATCCCGACCGCTTGCGTGGACAGCTACCGGAACTCGACGGCCTTGAGGGGGCAATCAGGGCCGAATTGGACCGGCTCAGAACCCGACTCACCCGGGAGGGTGCCTGTTGGGGCGCCGACGACCCCGGTCGCACCTTCGCGGAAAGCTACGAGCCTGCCGCGCGCGACGGAATCACCAACTTCGAGAGTCTGGTGCGGAGCCTGCAGGGGGTGCGCGACGGCATCGCGGAAACCGCGGATGACTTCGAGGACCGGGATCAACAACTCGCCGAAGATATCCGCCGGACAGCACGGGCGGACGGCCTGGATCCCGCGGTGCCGCAGTCGCCCCCGCGTCCGTCCGGCGGTCTCGATCCTTCGGGGCCGGGGCCGGGGCCGGAGTTGGAGCCGGGTCCGTACCCGAACCGGAGCCCGATCCCATCTGCCGAAGACCCGAACTCCGGCCACCTACCGACCACGGGGTCCGAACAACCCACCTCGACCCCATTCGAATCCGACCCGCGGTCGCCCGAAGCGGTGTCGGCTCCGCCCGCCGGCGCGACAGCTCCACCGATGAGCGACGGGTCCGCCGCATCGGATCCCGCTTCGGCGCCATCGGTCTCCGGGGCTCCGACCGGGCCGCCCGGGTCCTTCACCGCCGGGCAGCCGGGTCGAGTGGGAGCCACGGTCCCGGGTGCCGCCCCGAATCGACACCCGGTGGCGCCCGCCGCGTACCGATGGGGTGAACGGCCGGCGTCGGCTTCGGCGAACACCCAGGGACGGACATCGGCGAGCACACCGTGGTCCCGCCCCCGCGTGACCGGCCCCGCGACCCCGGGCGCACCCCGGTCCCCGTGGCAGCGCAAGCCACCGATCAGCGCTGGCCCGGCGGAATCCTGGCGGCCCGGCAACCCACCGCACACTCCCGCGAAGCCGCGCACGGACGACCGGCGGCCGCAGCGCAAATCTGTTCCGGCGCTGCCGAGAACAGTGCGGACAGATCCGGCCGCACTGGCGGCCGCGGAGGAACTCGCGGCCCGGCACGGATTACGCCTGGCCGGGTTCGACACATCGGGAATCACCGGGCCGACCGTCCACGAGATCGCGGCGGCACTCGACGAGACACTCGGGAAGTTTCCGTTCCTCGAACTCGGTGGGCTGGCGATCGCCGAACTCAGCGGCGGCGTGTCCCGCGTACGGTACGAGTACGCCGGCGGGCCGGGGGCATGGATCGTCCTGGACCGCGCCGCGGTAGCCGATCCCGCCGGACTGCCCGCGCGGGTAGGTACCCCGGCGAGATCCGGTGATCTGTCGCGGGTTTTCGCCGCACAGCCCATGTACGCGACGATTGTCGCCGACCTCGGGCAGGTAGCGGCGGCCGCTGCGGGTCCGCGCACATCCCGGCTGGTTCAGCGCACCCTGATCGGCGAGTACCACCGCGTCAGCGGTCCCTGGGATCGTGGAGACACCCTGGCCGCCGTCACCCGTGGCTATCGCCGGTGGCGGGCACAGCTGAGCGGAACATGCTTTACCGGCGGTCGGCTCGATCCGCGGGCGACGAGCGCGGAGTCCTTCGCCGAGGTCGAGTTGTGCGGTGCGGGGGCGTGCGGCCCGGCCAAGGCGGTGCACCGGCTGGTGGTCGAGCGTGCCCGGGCGCGATCGGATCACTGATGGGGGTCAACATCCCCCCGGAGTTCCCACCCTGGCTGGCGGATTGGACGGTGGGGCATATCCCCGAAGCCGATGTGGACGCCATGCGGCGGTGCGGCGACGCCTGGTCCGATTCGGCCGACTTTCTACGAGCTCTGCGTGACGAGCAGCTGGCCGGGCTCCAGGCCGACGATACGATCCGCGGCTATACCGGTGAGACGCTCTCCGAACGATACAGCCGACTGGACCAGGACATCGGGAAGCTGGCGGAGTCCTGTGATGATCGGGCACGGCAACAGTACGAAAGCGCACTGGCCTACGAACTGATGCAATACCAGGCGGTATTCATCGCCGGCGTGCTGCTGACCCAGGTGGCCACGGCGCTACTCATGCCGCCGCCGGGCGGCCTGGTACAGCTGACGGCCGCCAAGGCGCGATCGAAGACGGCCATGCTGGCCGCCCGCGACACCTTGCGGAAGAAACTGCTGGAACTGGCCGCCAAGTACGGCGACAAGTACGGGACGTTCGTGGCAGCGCATCCGTTATCGGCGATGGCGACATCGGGTGCGGTATTCGGCGTGGCCGCCGGCGGTGGCGTCAACTGGGCGGCCCAGCGCCTGCAAGTGGAGCAGGGCGACCGGGATTCCGTTGATACGAAACAGGTGTGGGTCGCGACCGCGGCCGGCGCGGTGGGTGGCATAACGGGTGCCGTGGCGGGCGGTGCCGTGATGGGGCCGGCGAGTCGGCTGGCGGCGAACTCCGCATTGCGTGCGATTCGGGCGTACCCGCAGGTCATGGGGGTGCTCGCGGCGAGCGCGACCGGTGGTGTCGTCGGTTCGCTCACCGGCGGCGGCGTCGCCCTGCTACTCGACGGCGGACAACTCCGCGGTACCGACCTGCTGGCCATGCTCCAGGTCGGATTCGGTTCGGGCCTGGTCGGCGCTACCGGGGCCGCGATCCGAATCGCACGCTCCGTCGACCCGACCGCACCCGGTGTCGGCTCGGATTCGGTGGTGTCAGCCGACCCCCCGCGACCGGTGCCGGACGGCTCGGCGGGTCGGTCGGATGAGAGCGGTCTCGCCCCAGGAACCGATTCCGCGCGGCAGGCACGACTCGCCGAGGACGGCCGTGCGGCCCGATCGCCGGGACTCGGCGCCGAGCAGATGGCGGAGCGTTTCACCATCGATCGCGAGATCGGTTCGGCCACGGCCGATCCCACCGCCCACAACCTGATCCGGAACACCGACGGTGGCGCGCCGGATACAGGTCGGCATGCACCGAACAGGACGGAACACGACCGGGTGGCCGGTGCCGACAGCCCGCGACAGCTCGAGGAGTCGGGAGCGGTGCAGCACTCGGTCCAGCGCTCCGGACCGGCCAGCCCGCCGTATTCGCCGAATGCGGTGTCACCGACGAACCGATCGCCCTGGGGGAACGGTGCAGCAGGGCACGGCGGCGGTTCGGGTCACGGCGGCAGTGCGCATGCGGCCGACGGCGTGCGGTCGACGCGGACGGGGACGGTTCCGGGGACCTCGGCGGCACCGGATACACCGCCACCGCGTATCGATGTCGCCGAATCGCCGGTCACCGTTCGCAGCGCGGACGAGGTCCGGGTTACCCCCGAAACTCACGGTGACCTGCCACCGAAGGGTGACAGCGGCGCCGCGCGACCGGGGCACCCGCCACCGGACGGCGCGGCGCACTCGACTCCGGACGACGGTCCGGTACCGCCCCGGCAAGACCACGACGAAGCAGCCGCGTCCGCCGCCGACGCCGAATCGACGGTCCAACCCGCTCCCCACGAAGGGGCGGCCGAGGGTGACCCGACCGCGAGTACCGGCGATCCGGACGGTTCGCCGCGAAGCGCCCGTGATCGGGCGGCCGAGGTGCTGGCCGACTTCCACGCGAACTCCGGCGAAGGGGTCGCCGAGCATCTGCGGCTCGGCAATCTCTCGGATGAGGCATTGCGGGCCAAACTGTTCGACAGCGATTCCGACCAGTCGATGCTCGCGACGATGGAGGTCATCCGGCGCGGCACGGTCAGTGATGCCGTACCGGATGGGATGGTGTTGCGCGTCGAACAGCTCGAGGGTGTGTACGCACTGGCCGAGCGTCCGGTGGAGATGAAACCGGGCGAGGGCAAGTCGCTGATGTTCCTGGCGGCGGCCATGCAGCGAGCCGTGCAGCACGACTCGGTCCTGCTGGTGACGACCACCGACGGGCTGGCTCACCGCGAGTTCGTCAAATATCGAAATCTGTTGACCGACTATGGAATCGATGTCTTCCGCGCCGACCAACAGCAAGGCTTCGGGCCGATCACCGACAGGCCGGCGATCGTGGTGGCGACCGGCGAAACGGTCGGCCATCTGACCAATGCCGGTCATCTGCCGCCACGGCGTGCGCTGATCGACGAGATAGACGGGATCATCGACCGCGGCGAGCGGCAATTCCTCCGATCCGAAGGAGCGGACCGAACCGCACCCGAATCGACGGCGCGCGAAGTCTTCGCGGCACACGACTTCCTCGCCGACGCGCGCGCGGAGGGACGGTTGTCCCACGAGGATTTCGGGCTCCGGCAGCTCACCGAAGAAGTCGGTGTGCACCCGGATGGAACGCCCGAAGTCGAGTTCTGGTACGACGGCCAGGCTTCGCTGACGCCCGAAGGACGGGCGAAGGTCGAGGCGCTGCCGGATGGCAGGCGATGGCTGGACGGGATGGGACTGTCCCGGCTCGAGATGGCCGCCGCGGCCGAGTTCACCACGCGCAACAAGACTCACTATGTGATGGATGAGGGCAAGATCGTCATCATCGATCAGGGCGAGCACGGCCTGCAACGCAATCCGACGACCTCGAGCGAATCACGGTGGAGCGCTGAGGAAGGCGCAGCGAGCCTCGCCCAGGCCATCGAGGCGAAGGAGGTGCGCGCCGCCGAAGCCCGCGGGCTGAGCTCCGAACAGCATCGGATCGAGATCCGTGCCGACGCCGACTCCACCACACGGATCGATTCGGTCGAGATCTACCGCTCGGGGGGCAGGTTCTTCGACGAAGTGACCGGCGCGTCGGGCACGCTCGCGGACCTGAATCCGGTGCTGGAGAAGATCTACGGCCTGGAGAGCGCACACCAACTCGACCGTTCCCAGCCGCAGCGGCTGGTGGAGGGCGAGCCGGAAGTGGTGGCGAACACCCGCGCCAAGCTGAGCTCGATCGCCGAGAGTGCGTACGGCATCTGGGATGGCGGCCGTGGCCGGTTCCAGGAAATCCTGGTTCATCGCAACGACCTGGTCGACCGGCAGGTGGACGCGCTGGTACGCGAGGGCGTGCCCCGGGAGGCGATCGAGGCGGTGGACGCCGATCGAATCGCCGGGTGGGGCGCGGACTGGGAAGCCCAGTTGCAGAAGATCTTCGATGATGCCGGTGAACCGGGCAAGATCCTGGTGATCAACCGGCAGGGCCAGCGCGGCGTCGATATCGCCGTATCGGAGGAGGTGCTGGCGAAGGGCGGCATGCATGTGTGGCGGACCGAGGTCTCCGAACAGTCCTACATCGCCGAGCAGGGCAAGAACCGTACCGCCCGTAACGGTGCCCCCGGCACCACCCAGGCGGTGATGTCGCCGCAGGACGCGCTGATCCGCAACGCCATGCACCTGCGTGGGGTTCGCGAGGCGGTGATCCACTACGAACAGGCCACCGCCGCCCACCGCGCCGATCCCACCGCCGACAACCGGCACGCGATCGTCGAGGCGAGCCACCACCTCAATTCGATGGTGCCCGACCTGCAGCAGCGCGCCCTGCGGCATGCGACCGCGGACTTCCTCCGCAACCACGCCCACAGCACCGACAACCCGGCCCGCGTACTGTCCGAAGCCGAGACCGGAGTCCACCGGGCCCGCACCGACGACGGGCGGTCCGATGGGGTCGCCCGCCTGGCCGGTCTGCTGGGAATCTCCACCTCCGTGATCGTCGGCGCCTTCGCCGTACTCGAACGAAACGATGTCGAGCATCCGTTCCGGGAACTGCTGGAACAAGCCGGTATCCCATCCGCCGCCGCCGAGGCACTACAACAGCAGGTCGCCGCGACCGCGCCCGCGGCGACCATGCCGAACTCATCGCGTACCGCCGAACAGGCACCGCAACACCTCAACTCGCGTCGGGATCGGCTCGCTGTCGAACTGGGCGTGCCGATCGCCGACATCGTCGGCGCCGAAGGCCGGAACACCCTCGGTGCCGCAGCGACGGAAGCCAGGAACGGCTTGGCGACATCACTCGGATACCCGCTGTCCAGTGTCACCCCGGCCATCGCCCGCGACATCGTCGGAGAAGCGGTCGAACGCCATGTCACCACCACGCACCGCGACAGCCGGCCGGACCTCGAGGGCCCTACCGCACCTGCGACGGCCGATCCGGCGGCGGTCAACCGGAGCGCCCACAGCCCGGTGGTCGACGACATCGTTGCCCGTGCGGCACGGTATCTGGCCACCTCGGCCCTGTTCGATCTCGTGCAGCAGATCTCGTCGGACCAGTCCGAAGAATCGAGGAACCCGGCAACGCCCGATTCGCCGCAGCGGGCCGAGCCCTCCCGGCCCGCGCTTCCTCCCCGCACCAACATCTTCGACGAGGTCGATCCACTCGACCCGCATTTTCCCCAGCAGCATCGTGGGACCGGTGCGGCCAGGCCGCCGTTGCCAGCCGGGGCCGTCTTCCACCACCACAACGACGAGCACGGCAACCCCGAGCACCCGCACGACGCACGTCTCTGGGACGCGCCGCGCCGACAGGCAGCTGAACCTACCGGCCGGACCGAGCATCGTGAAATCATCGTTCGCCATCACCCGGCACGTCCCGGTGAGCGCGATGCACCCGCGCGCGCTGCGACCGAAGCGTGGGATTGGCTGGCGCGGCAACTGTCCGGCTGGCCCGCCGCACGGATCGATGACGCCGGCCTCACCCTGGCCGATGTGGTGGAGCACAGTGTGCGCACGACCGGCGACGACGTCCGGGTGGTACTCGCGATCAGCGGCACGCCGGGCGCTCGCCGACTTCGCATCGCCGTACACGACCGAGGGCAGCACCGGCCGCCCGACTCCGTGCTGGAGGACTCCAGCCACGGCCGCCTCGACGTGCGCCTCGCCGACGGCGACCCGGACTGGAGTCGGGAGCTGTCGTTTCGCGTGCTCGAGACACCTGCTCTGCCCCGATGGCTGACCGATGTGCTCGCATCGGTCCGGCATGTGCCGCTGAGCGCCGACGGTGAACCCGCGATCGCGGTCCGCTTCCGGAACTTCGCGCGACTCGCCGAGGTCCTGGCCCCGCTCCGGTCCGTGACAGCGCCCTTGCACGTCAGTCAGGACTCCGCCGACCAGCAGCTGCGCCACATCGGCCGAAGAAACCACAGCCGCCTCCACGCCGGGAGAACCGACGTAGAACCGGCCTACATAGTGGTTGGTTCGGACGGTGAATCCACCGAGCTGTCGATCTACCCGTTCTGGGACCAGGACTTCCGCGACGGCATGCGGCATCTGGACCGCACCGGACGCGGCGACGGAATCGTTCCACTCACCGACTTCGTTCACGCGATCATCGATCGGCGCGGCAGAAGCTTCGCTTCGGACGAGGAGGCCCGGGCCTTCGGAGAGGAGCATTCGCCCGAAAGCAGGGACCATCGTCGCCTCGCCGACCTTTACATAACCGAGGGTGCGGCCATCAACAGGTACCTGCGGGGTGAGCCCGACTGGCGACGGTCAACGCGGAAGATCAGGACGAGCGACGAGATGGACAGTCTCGTCACCGAGATCGATGCGCTCATGCTACCGCTGGCGGAGTCGATCTGGATCACGCGCAAGGTGGACCCCGCTGCCGTGCGGGCACTGAATGACTTGCAGGTGGGCGACCGGTGGCGGCAGTCGGCATACCTGACCGGAACGACGGGCCCGGAGGCGCCGTACTTCCTCGCTCATCTACCCGGCACGCTGCGTCTGCTGGTGCCGCGTGGAACCCCCGCATGGTTCATCGCCAACGGAGGCAAACCCGAGATCGTTGTCGGGCGGGGACGGGATGTGGTCGTGCGCAAGGTGGAATCGGACGGAGGCACCGTGCACATCACGGGAGACATCGCGGCGCCTCCGACGGCGACCGTCTCCGGCGAGCCGAAGGGCTCGATGCCGGGACACGGCGTCGCGGCGCGGACGGCGGCCGAGGACGTGCGGGCGGCCGCCGCCCGGACTCGGTGGGCAACGCAGGAGGAGGACTCGGTACGGATCGCCGATCGCCGTCTCGCCGATGTCGCGGCGGAACGTGACGCGGTACCGACAGATGCACGCGTGCAGGCCGCCGCGACCGGCCTGCTCGGCACGGTCGACATCGGCAAGCTGGAGTCGGCAGGGAACACGGTCGGTGCGGAACTGATCCGTGCCGGGAACGACGCCGACCAGGTCGACCCGTACGACACGGTCGAGTCGAGCAAGGCCTTCGACCACTATCGGAAGCTGCAGTTCATGCAGACACAGCTGGACGACCTCATCGCCCTTGTGCAGCGGCCGGACCAGGTCGTACCCAGGGCATATCTGGCGTGGCTGATCGAATACCTCGATGCTGCGACGGCCTGGCTCGCGGAATGGACGGGTCTGGAGGGCACGGCCCGCACGCACACACCGCAGGGAACCGACGGTACGACCGCATCGGTACACGCTTCCGACGACGAATCGATCGATCAGCCACCGCAGCTGCGTACTCCGACCGACCGACCGGACACGGACGGGGTTTCCGGGACGCTCATCGTCCGCGAAGTCAAAGGCATGCGCGGTGCACACAAGGATTCGGTCGCTGGCCTGATCACTCGGATCGGCGCGGACGGCGGACCGAATTCCCTGGTCCTGCATGCCGTGGAGGCGCGTGGGCCGTCGCACCTCGAATTACGGGTAGACCTCGGAACCCCGTTCGTCGTCCAATTCGATGTCGACGGCGTCGCCGTACGGGTACGGATCGTGTATCGCATCCACGACGACGGGCGCGTTCATGTATCGATAGCCCATCGCGATCCGGATGTCGGCCACCCGGGTTTCGCCAAGGCGCGCGGCATGATCGATGCGGCCCTGCTGAGTCGCTTCCCGGCACAGACGATCCATATCTCGGAGAACTTCGAGGCGAAGGCAGACCACCTCGAGCGCACCCTCGAGCCGACGGTGCGGCCGGGACGTGAAATCGGCCCGGGGGACGCGACAGCTACGCCCTCTCGTGCCACAGCACGGGACGGCGGCAACCTCGCCGACAGGCAGGATGGTCGGCGCTCCCACTCCCCGTCGCTCACCCCGTGGAGTGCTCGCTCCCCGGCCGCCCTCCCGGCGGACACCGAACCGTCAGCGGTACCTTCTCCCGTCACTCCGTGGACCGCGCACCGAGCCACCGACCGGACCCGTGACGAGCCGGAGACCGGCCCCAACGCCGTCGAGACCGAACTGATGCGCTATGCCGGATTCGGCTATATCGGCGACCGACCCGACGAAACGCCCGGGGAACCGACCGGTGCCGAGTTCTTCCAGTCACCACACCAATTCGAATGGGAGCGGGGTTGGCTCACCGCCAACAGCGCCCGGCTCGGTGCACTGGGTGCGCTCACTCTGGCCGCATTGGAAGCCGAGGCGCTGCTCGAGCTGCCCGATACGCGGCAAGGCTCGCTGTTGATCAGGCAGGAGCGCCCGCGGTTGCCCGGCGAGATACAGCCCATCTGGAAGTTGCGGACGCTCTCCTCGGACGATCCGAACCGTCCCAGCGTCATCGGCCGGGCGGCGCGGACCTTGTCGCTCGATGAGTTACCGCAGTGCGCCTACATCGCGATCGTCGGTGCGAGGCCACTGCTCACCCCCGATATCGACCTGACGATTCGAGAGTTGGTACCGACCGAGCGATCGCGATTTCTCCGTGTTCCCCGGGATGGGGTGTACACGCTGCACTATCCGGGCTGCCGCTCGCACCGGAATCCGTCACCGGACTACTTGCGGACGCGTCGCTACGCGGACATCCTCCTTCCCGACATCATCTCCGGAACGTTCTGCACCTACCTGATGGACGAGGTCGTGGCGCCCTTTCAACGTCGCGAAGCGCATAAGCTCCGCGACAGCTACGCAGGCCGTGAATTGTCCGCCGAGGACCGGGTCGGGCTGTGGTTCGCGACCACGGTGACCAGCATGTTGGACGCACCGCCCGACTCAGCTCCGCGACTTCTTCAGCGTGCGCTGGACATCGGGACGTCGGCCGAGGACCGGGCGCTGCGGAGGTTCACCGCACTCGTCGCCGAATTGCTCGCCGGTCACGATGATTTCGGCAATTACCTGCGGCATCGCGCCTTGTCGGAGACCCAGGCTTACATGCGGGATGTACGAGCGGCCGTCGGGCGTCGTCACTCGGAGGGCGCCGCCGAACAGGTGCCTTTCCTCAGGGCACTCCTCCGGACCTCCTGATGCTTAGCCCCTCGTCGCACCTCGGACTCACCTACCGTGGAGGAATACAGACCATCCGCGGGCATCGGAGCCGAATATGGTTGTCAACCTGGAGGATTGGCCGTGGCCGGAGCGCACGTTCATGGCGCGGTTGAGTCCGCAGTCGCGAAAGTCGCTGCTCACGTTGGGAACTCCTCAGCCCAGGGAGGTCGCCAATGTCGGCACCGGATCATCGACCCGAACCGATCGCAGCTGATCTGCTGTACTTCACCTTGATTCAAGCGCACAGCCCCTACGCCGCCGCTCTCATGACGGCCGCCGTGATGGCATCCCGCGACGACGCGGGCGCTACACCGTCCGAACGCTCACGATAGTCGCGTCCATTGCACGCATGACGAGTCGATCGATTGATCGTGTGGCCCCTCGTCAGGCGATCGTCTCGGTTCGAGTGCCGGTGACGGTCCGCTCCGGCAGCCCATCCCGATCGACGAAATTCAGCAACTGCTCCTCGGTGCGGGAATCGATCCACTTCGTGGCGATGTCATAGCCGGTATCGAACAGCTCCCCGGTTGTTCGCACTGGAGTTTTGAGGGCTGCGCCGTAGGGCTGGTGGGCGAATATGGTCGACTCGCGCACGGTTTCGTCGTGGAACGGACGCGGGCGACGGGGAACGACGGGTAACGATGGATGGAGCAGGGGGAAGATCAGGCCGCCTCGGCTGTCGTATGGTCGCGGTCCGTACAGGTCCAGGACCAAGGCGCGGTGCGGGGCGAAGATGTCGTGCGGAACCCGATACTGGCAGCCCCCGTCGAAAAGGTCCTCCAGCCCCGCGGCGGCGGGCAGGGCTCCCGGTATGCGGGTGGCGGCGACGAGTGCGTCGGCGACGGGCAGATCGGACAGGCCCAGTACCGGCAGGTCTCGTGGCAACAGCAGGGTGCCGTATTTCGCCGAGTAGACGGGTATCAGCAGCGACGACGTGAACCGGTGTGGTTGGTGGTCGGCGGGTTTCGGATCGACGGCGAAGTCGGCGAAGGTGCGGTCACCCGCGATGGCGTGGGCGAGTTCACGAATCCGAGCCTCGGGGTAGAGGCCCTGGCGGCTGAGCATGGCACGAAAGCTCCTCGGGCCCAGCACATCCTGCTCGGGATGTGCTGTCGCCAGCTGTCGCGCTCGGTCGCGGTCGATGCCGAGCGCGACCGCCGTGGCGGCGAGCGCGCCACCGCTGACGCCGACGACGATCGGTTGCGGAATGGGAACGGGATGTGTGCTTCTCCGCGCCAGCCGGGCCGTGAGGGCGTCCACCGATCCGACGGCCATTCCCACCATCATCGGCAGACTGCGGCCGGCCACCCCGGCGAGAATCCGAACCACTGGTCTTCGCTGTGTCAACGACTGCCCTTTCGCTGTGTCACGCCGAACTGGTCGACGGCCGACCTGGTGGAGCGCCGCCGAAAGCGGCCGAATGTGCGATCGGCCCGGCGAATCGACGCATCGGCTGCGGCCAATGCGGTGCGCAGGCCGCGCCGCGCACCGGTGGCCGGGTCGATGGTCGGCTGGACGCGCTGACCGCTCGATGTGAGAGAAACCCCGAAGAACTTCCGTTCGGAGCGAGTCTCGGCGGCATCGTCCGACGTCGAGCGAAGAAATCGGTCCGGTAGCGCGAGCTTCCACACGGTTCGGTAGGCGAGCCAGAACTGTGCCGGGAGCGATCCGGTCGTGTACGGCAGGTCATACTTCTCGCAGAGTGCGCGGACCCGCTCGGCGATCTCGGGGTAGCGATTGCTGGGCAGATCGGGGAACAGATGGTGTTCGATTTGGTAGCAGAGGTTGCCGCACAGGAAAGCCAGTACCGGGCCGGCGGTGAAGTTGGCGGTCCCCAGCAATTGCCGCAGATACCACTCCCCTCGGGTCTCCCGCTCCAGCTGTTCGATGGTGAACTTCTCCGCGCCATCGGGAAAGTGACCGCACATGATCACCAGGTAGGACCACAGATTGCGCAGCAGTAGGGCCGATGCGTTCGCCGCGAGCGTATGCCGGAACCCGCGTCCGCTCAGCGCTGGGAACAGCAGGAAATCCTTGCTGATCTGGCGAGTGAACTTTCGCGCGAAATCCCGGTTCGGCTGGGACCGCAGGTTGTGTCGGGGAACGTTCGGCTGCCGTCGTTCGAGCGCCCAGTCGTGCACGGCGATGGCCCATTCGAACCCGGCCGCGACGACCAGACCGCTGATCGGTTGAACCAGGTGGACGGGCCGCCACGGCTCGTCGCGGGTCATCCGCAGCACCACGAAGCTGAGGTCCTCATCCATCCCGTACACGTTGGTGTAGGTGTGGTGAACGTAATTGTGCGAGCGCTGCCACTGCCCGGAGGGTCCGGCGAAATCCCACTCCCAGCTCGTCGAGTGGATTTCGGGATCGTTCATCCAATCCCACTGGCCGTGGGCGATATTGTGGCCGAGTTCCATCATCTCGATGGACTTGGCCGCCGCCAGCAGCACTGTCCCGGCGATTCGTGGTGCACGGTATCTGCTGGCGCACAACAACAGACGCGCCGCCGTCTCCAGTCCCCGATGAATCCTGATCACCCGTTGGATGTAGTCCGCATCTCGTTGTCCGAGTGAGTCCTCGATGTCTGTTCGGATCTGATCGAGTTCGCGTCCGAAGGATTCGATATCGACTGCGGTCAGATGGGAGTACGACTGAATATTCGTGATAGCCAATACGATTCACCAAGTTGCCCGGACGCTGCCGGAGATTCTCGTCGAGGTTTCTTGATCACCATGAGAGCTACCGGCGGTCGCTGCCATGTAATCCGCCGTAGCGGGGCGTTCTGCCGTCCGGAGCGATGCAAACCTAACCGGTACAGCGTGATTCGCCAGCAGCGGGAACTATTCATGACAGCGCATGGATCCGCGTCCGTGCCGTGTATCACGGCTCGACCGGCGGAGTCGACGGGTATCGCGATCCCACGGTCGGTGTGTCAGCGGCCCGGCGGCTTCCCGAGGCGCTGGCGGCGTTCCCAGGGGTGGGGATGTTCGACAATGGGGTGGTCGGAAAGGAAGTCAAGGTGTAGTCGGGATGGGCGCGTGCGTCGCGTGCTGGTCCGGACTACGCGGTCGACACAGTCCACCACCGGGACGGATCAGGAACTGCCGATGACTCGAGACCGTGACGGGATCGATCGTGGACGGGTGTTCGCCACCGACCGTCTGACCCAGGGCGGGTGAGCCCATGGGCTTTTGGGACGGCGTCGGTGACTTCTTCAGTGAGTACGGCGATGACATCCTGGTCGGGGCGGCCGGTGTAGGAGGGTTCCTCATCGCCGGTCCGGCCGGTGCCGCGCTGCTGGGCGGTGCTGCCTCGGGGCTCAATTCCTGGAGACAGGGCAACAGTTTCGGCGAAGTAATCGGGGACGCCGCGCTGGGGGGAACATTAGGTCTGATCGGCGGCGGGATCGGTTCGCTCGGTTTCCGGGGGGCGCTGTCGGTGGCGGGTGGCAAGGCCGTGGGCGCGAGTATCAAGGAGGGCGGAAAAGGGCTTTTCACCAACGGTTTCCGTGGGGCGCTACCCGGCGCGTGGAACGGTGCCCGTACGGGGCTGAATGTCGGTACCGGCAGATTCATCATGGGCGGACTCGGGTCCGGGGCCGGCACGTGGGGAGGGATGAACGCCAGGGAAAACTATGGCGCCCTCCAGGCTGGAGGTGCCGCCGGGCCGGTCCCCACGATGGACTACACGTCGAAGCTCATCAGAGACGGTCGGCTCACCGTGGACAGCGCCTACACCGCCCATGTCCACGGTCCGGATCGCTCCAGCGCGAACTGGCCGGACGGGCTGGAGTTGCTGTCCACGGGTGGTGAGAAGAACTACGAGGACTTCACCGAAAGCGTCTACACCAGTTGGGAAATGTTCGGCCGCGGTGACACGGAGGACGCTCCCGCCAGTCCCCGCGTCGAGCAGACTTCCGGTGAGGACAGCGCCGCGATCATCAGCTACGTGTCGAGCGCCAAGGAACTGAAGACGAAGTACGACGACCTGCTGGCCGCGGACGCGGCGCTCGGCCTGACCGAGGAGGAGAAGTCGATTCTGCTCGAGGAGGTGGCCCGGATATCGAAAACCTCGCGGACGCAAGTCGAAAGCGCGGTCGCCGGGTTGCGGGACTTCGCCACCGTCAATCCGATGAATGTCGAGCAGTTGTCGCTGCTCATCTCGCAGGGGGCGATCGAGCGGGCGACCGGTCCGATGGAGGAGGACGAGTTCGTGTCGCAGCTGATCGACACCCACCTCGCCCTGATCACCGGAATCATGGACGCCGCCACCGGCGAACTGCAGACGCTCGCGACCGAGGTGGAAAGGCTCACCGCCGACGATCCCGGGGCCGACGACAAGAAGGACGAGGGCGAGGGCGACGGTGACAAATCCGATGGTGACGAATCGGGCAATGGCAACGACACGCCGTACCCATATCCGTACCCCTACCCGAATCCGAACCAGTACCAGAACGGCGGTACGACGGGCAGCCAGTTCCGGCCGATCGATTTCGGTCTGAACGGGACACCGACCGCCATCCGCGACGCCAGCCGGAGCAGCGGTGCGGACAATCCGAGCGCGATCCGTGAGGGCGTCGGCGGCGACGACCGCACCCCTGCGGAGGCTCCACCGCCGCGATCGACGACGTCGCCCACGTCGAGTCCGACGCCGGTATCGAGCCCGACACCGACCGCGGCACCGTCGACCGGGACGGGACTGGACCCGCTGTTGCTGTCGAGCCTGCTGAACCAGAAACAGCGAGAAGAACCGACCGAGGGCGACGAAGAACGCGAGCGGCGCGACTCCGACCCCGGTCCGGAACAGCCGGGGATCGTGCAGTCCGGCCCGGCCGCGCCGCCGACGTCCACCACGGGCCAGCAACCAGCCACCACGACGGCGAATACTCCGGCAACGAACACTCCGGCGACGAACACCTCGGCGACGACACCCCGCACGCAGGTCTCCAGCAGCCAGCCGATGCTGCGGCCGAACACGGACAAACCGATGGTGTACACCTTCCCGGACGGCCGCACCCAGGAGGTGTCGGCGGTGGTGTATGCCGCGCTGGATGCCGCGTTCGACAATGCCGCGACCACCGACGCGCGGGCAGCCTACGAGAGCGCCGCCGTGGCGCTGAACGAGCAGCGTCTCGGCGCCCCGGTGGATCCGTATCAACTCATCACCGGCGATGTCGCGCGGTGGGATCAGCGGACCGCTCTGGTCGTCGCTTTCGATACCGAGAGCAGCGGGACCCTGGAGGTGATCGTGGCCGGTGAGTTGCTCTCGTTCTCCGCTGAAATGCGTGACAACCAAGGAGATTTCGGACCGTTCGCGGGCTTCTTCCATCCGCCCGGAATCGATGTCTCCGGTTCGACGGATCGGGCGGCGGGAACGGCGCCGGAGGCCGACACCGCGGCCGTCGCTTCGGTTCCGGCGTAAGGAGACTCGATGAGCTGGTGGCAGACGGGACTCTCGCTCGGCGTCAGTGTCGCCGCACCCGTGGTCGGCAATATGATCGTGCCGGGCGCCGGCGGGCTCATCGGGGGAGCCGTGGGCGGTATGGCGGGCAGCTTCATCCAGGCCGGGGAGATCGATTTCACGTCCGGCAACGCGTGGGTATCCGCTGGTCTGGGTCTGGTGGGGTCCGGGGCGGGCGGCGGGCTGTCGCGGGTGCTGCGCAACGGGTTCGAAGATGCGGGTGTTGGCAGGCGGTTCTTGCAGAACCGCGCTGGCAGAGCCGCTGCCAACGGTATGGACGCACGGCTGGACCGACTCGGGAACCGGGCGCATCAGCGAGTCATGAACCAGCCCCTGAGCGATTTCGGCGGCCGCATGCAAAACCTGCGGGCCAGGAATCCGCTCGGCAATGCGCCGAGCAGGCAACAGCTTCGCAGCGACGCCGCCGACCAGGCGCGTCGCGATATCAGAACGAGAGCCCGGCAGCGGTTGGAAGGAACCGCCGCCAACAGTGCGAGTACGAGAGCGGATCGCTACCGGGAACTCTTCCGATCGGGCGAACGCAGCGGTCGCTGGGGCACGGCGACGCGGGCGGGGCTGGGGAACAACCTCCTGCGTGGTCTCGGCGGGCTGGCGGCGTGGTCGGTGGCTCCCGGCCGCTGGGACTCGGATGATCCGGCCGGTGTCGGCGGCTCGCCGGAGACCGATCGCACCGCGGCGCAAGGGATCTGGGTCGGCGGCCACGTCGAGTCCATGGGGGAGGGGCAGTTCAAGCCGGGGCCGGGCAGTGGCCCGCCGGGGGAACGGGTGGGCTTTCTGTTCCAGCCGAACGGCATCGCAGCCGATTTGCAGAGCTGGTACGGATCCCGAGGTGGTCTGGACGGCAACGGTTCGCTGGCCGACGGGCTGAGCGACAACTGGCAGTTGTTCGGCGACGCAGGCAACTTCGAGACCGACAAGGCGACCGTGCCGCCATTGCCGACGGTGCCCATGCAGATCGGTGCCCAGACGCCCGCCGCGTATCAGGAAGCGGCGAGCAGGCTGGTACAGACGGCGCAGCAGTTCGACGCCATCCAAGAGGAAGTGGCCGAACAGGTCGTCGAGTCCGCCGAGAACACCGAACTCGGCCGGGAGCAGATCTCCGCCCTGATCCGCGGGATCAATCTGAAGGCGCAGACATCCGACGGTACCGATGCGAGCTTCGTCGAGCTGCTCGGGCAGGCGTTCGCCGAGAACCTGTCGACCATGGAGGAGCGCTCCGGCACAAGTTCCGAGATCGCGAAGGTGATCGCGGATATGGAAGCCCGAATGAATGCGCAGCTGGAGGAGGACCGGAAGGCACTCGCGGAGGCCATGAAGAAGTGGCAGGAACTGCCACAGAATCCAGGCAACCCCTACAACCCCGGAACGCCCCCCTGGCAGCCGAGTCCGAACGATCCGAGTTCGCCGTCGCCGACTCTGCCCACACCGAATATCCCGACCCCCTCGGACCCGTCGAAGCCCTCCGATCCCGGTCGCCTTCCCGGAACTCCGGGCGGTCCGTCCACACCGGGCGGGCGGGATCCGATCACCCGGGATCCGAGCAGGCCGAACGACCCCACCTCACCGTCGGTTCCGGCACCGGTGACGCCACCGTCCGGTGGAATGGGGTCCGGTCTGGCAGGTATGGGGTCGAACCTGCTGGGTTCGTTGTTCCCGCTGCTGGCTGCCCAGAACGGGCTGTTCGGCCAGCGGGATCAATGGGGCAGGGAGAGCGATCCGCGGCGCTTCGATCGTGAGCGATTGTCACCGGTGCAACCGCCGCAGGTGCAGCCGCCGCAGCCGCAGCCGACCACACCGCCCGGACAGCAGAGTCCACAGGGCACGGGCACGCCTGGAGGCCAGCCCACACCGCACACCGGCCCGACGCCGGGTGCGACCGCCCCGCAGGATTCCGGAACGCCGCCGCGTACCACTCGTTCCGACGGCAAGGTGCTCTACGACTTCAAGGACGGCCGCACCCAGTACGTGTACCCGAAGGTCTACGACGCGCTGGAGGCCGCCTTCGCCGATACGAAGGGCACGGACGCCCGGGCGGCGTACGGGATGGAGACCGGGAAGTCGGGAGAACCGAAGGACAAGTACCCGGGCAGCCGCGTCGATCCGAACCAGTTGATGACGGGCGATATCGCGATGTGGGAGGACGGCCGGACGGCGTTGCTGGTGGTGTTCGGCGATGAGAACGGCGGCCCGTCGGGTGGCGGCACGCTCGAGGTCATCGTCGACGGTGTGTTGACGGAGTTCGGCCCCGAAATGAGCGACGCCGAAGGCGATTTCGGCGCGTTCGCCGGGTTCTTCCACCCGCCGGGCATCGAGGAGAGTGCCTCCGGTACGACGTCGGGGGATGCCATCCCGGCGACCGACCCGACGGTGCAGCCGGTGCCCGCGATGCCGGTGTCGGCGGTCGGCTGATGTCGAGTTCCCAGGGCTGGGCAGACCCATAGAATTACTCTATGGTGCAACCCACGCCTTGGGGACCGAAGGCGGTTCAGCACTCCCCGGAACGACCGTCGGGACGGCGAATCAGCGGAGCGGCATTGGCGCGGGCCGGCCACCCGGTACTTCGAGTGTTGCGCGCCGCGTTGGCGGGCAAATGGGGTTATGTGATCGCGGTGGCCGGCAGTATCGTCACCTTTCTGCTGTTGTTCCAGCCGTGGATCATCGCATCCGGCCCCGCGGGAAAGGTACGTGCGAATGCCTTCGGCCGGATCGACGCGACCACCAATTATCTGACCGCTTGGTCGCAGCTCAAATCGCCTACCGCGGATGTCACCGGAATGTGGGCGCTGTTCACCAGTGCCGCCCTCGTCATCTCGGT
The DNA here is from genome assembly GCF_007362295.1 of Nocardia otitidiscaviarum. Taxonomy (NCBI): domain Bacteria; kingdom Bacillati; phylum Actinomycetota; class Actinomycetes; order Mycobacteriales; family Nocardiaceae; genus Nocardia; species Nocardia otitidiscaviarum. Next base: position 989,134 of record NZ_CP041695.1, read on the forward strand.
GGCCGCGGTGGTGATCCATCTTCGCCTTCGATCCGACCTGATGGACCGGCTGGCGACGATTGCCACCGTCGCCGCCGCGGTATTCGTATTGGCGACGCTGGTCTACCTCAACAGCAAGGGATCCGACCTGAAAGCCATGACGACCCGCCGGTGGGACCTGGGCGGTCAGGTCGGTTCCCTGATGGCCTGGGCGTTCGGAAACGGGCAGCTCATCCTGCCCGGCATGCGTGAGGTCGGGTACTCCTCCGCGAGCCTCACGCCCGCCGCGATGTTCGCCAGCATCACCTCGATCGGCTCGGCGCTGGCGTGTATCAGTCAACGAATCCTCGGTCGCAAACCGAATAAATATCGATCGCCGGACGTCGATTCCGGAAAAAGCTAGCAGGCTCCATCCCAATTACTCGCGGCTACTGGCGAGTAGAATTCGTGTTGATTGTGACCGGGGTCGCAGTGTGCTTGTTAATAGGGTCACAAGCCTTCGATCTGCCTTGTTCTCATGTTCCGGCCAAGCTAGCGTAATCAATCGTCAGTGGCCGATGGCGCCCATTGCAGAACAAATTATTCGACACTCGCGTCGGTGTTCGTAATGGTGATCGACACGGGTATTGCAGAGCCTGGAGAAATGTCCACTCAAACGCCTTGGCAAGTTCAGGAAGATCCGACCCGTCCGTACGCGGGCGACGAGGAATTCGTTCGAGCGGTGACCGTGCGCCGCTTCGATCTCCGATCCGGCTGGGGCTATCTCTGTATCGCGGTGACGAGTCTGGTCACCCTGGTACTACTGTTCCAGCCTTGGCTGTCCGCGACGGGACCGAACGGCACCGTCACCGTCGACGCCTTCGGGAATATCGTCGACTGGCCGATCGCCTACGGCCGTCCGGAGGAGAACATCAGTGGCGCATGGGCTTTTCTGGCCGTCGCCGCGCTGGTCGTGACCGTGGCCGCGGTCCTGCTGCGGCTGTGGATCCCAGTTCGGACGCTGTCGCGCCTGGTGCTCGCCTCGGCCTCGGCCGCGGCGCTGCTCGTCGTGGCCGTGCGGTACTACCTGGACGGCAAGGGGTCCGAACTCCGTGCGCTCACGGAACGGACCGACGCCCTCGACGGCAGTCTCGGCGATCTGCTCGATACGCTCCTCACCGGCAACCAGAACCCGGCGGCGGATGCGGTCGCGCCGACCGCCGCCGGTTCGAGCTTCGAACTCGCGGCGACGCTGAGTTGTGGCGCCGCTGCGGTCACGGTCTTCGTCGCGCTCCTGACCGTGCTGTGGCATCCGGGTAGATCGGTCGCTACGGTCCGGTCGGCCGAAACGTTCGAGGGATTCGACTATGGCGGACCCGGCGGGTCCGGAAAAGGCGCGTCGGGAAATCGGAAGTCGGGCAACCGCATCGACGCGCCGATGATCAACTCGGCGAGCATGGACCCGTCCGAGTACGTGACACCGCGGACGAAGACCATGGCGCCGGGCCGGACATCCGACACCTCGGTCCCGCCGAGGACGAACACACTGGTGTCGGTATTCGTGTGAACCGCGGTCGAACCGCCGTTGACGCCGCGGACTCGCAGCAGCGCACCCTCGGCCGTGACCACCGTTCCCAGTGTGCTGCCGCGACCGGTTTGAACCGGTTTCTCGTCCGGCCCACCGGACCCGTCGGTGGCCCAGCAGCCCACGGCGACAATCAGCACAGCCACGACGATCCCGACGATCGAAACCCCGGTACGCACAACCTTTCCCAGCGGCCGGCCGGGCGACGATGGCGCATCCGGACCCGGCCGTGCGGGCACCGGAGCCCCCGAGGTTCCGACCTCGTCCCGTCGCTCGCGCAGGCGCGACCACGGAGTCGGGCTTGGGTGACTCATGGGAGTCGACGGTAGCCCGCGGCGGCCATCGGCCTGTCACCATCGACGGGAGCACCCGGCCCGGTCGTGATCGGCGTTCCCACGGTTGGGGATGTTCGACAATGGGGTCGTCGGATGAGGAAAGCCAGGGTGTGGCTCGACGGATCAGGAACAGCAGATGGCACGAGACCGTGACGGTGTTCTCCGAGAGGCTCGCGACATCCTCTCGCAGAGCGAGGATCTGGAGCGCAAAGCCGGCCTCGCCGTGCAGGTGCACGAAGCCGACCTGGCCTATCACGAAGCCGCCGAACGACTGTCCGCCGCCTACGACGCCGCACTGGACGGCGGCTGGTCACCCGCGCAGCTGGGTGAACTGGGGCTGTCACGTCCGCGCCACCCCGAGCCCATCGGGAAGCGTCCGACGCGGATAGCGAGGCGGCAATAGGCGGGAGGAGGAGGCCGTGGTGCTCAATGTCGATCCGGAGGAACTCGTCGGAGCGGCCGCCGCACTCGCCGACCTGGTGCGGGTGACCGGCGCGGCCGTCCCGTCCGAGTGGGTGACGCCGGCCGGCTCCGACCCGATTTCCGCCGGAATGGTCCCACAGCTCAACAACGAAGCGGCGCAACTGCTCAACGGGGTGCGGGGTCTGTTGAGTGTGGTGCAGCGGTCCGCCCATGAAGTCGGTGCGGCGGCCGTGGACTACGCGGCCACCGACTCGACCAATTCCCGTCTGCTCGGCGGGACCTCCGGTGCCGAGGTCGGCAATCCGGCGGAGCTACCCGGCAACGTACCGATGCTGGTGCCCCCCGTCATCACGTTTCCGGACCCCGGTGTCGCCGTGGATCCGCTGGCCTTCGCACAGATGTTGCACGCCGGTCCGGGACCGGCGGCCCCGGCTCGGTTCGCGGAGGTGTTGCGCGCCTTCGACAACGGGGCCGCCGCCGACGCCGGTCGCCGTGTCGGTGCGGCCGCCGAGGTGTTGCGGAGCTGGACACCGGTCGGCGCGCAGGCGTCGGCCGAACTCACCCGGCACAACGACTGGCTGGATCGGATCCGGCGGCAGCTGAATCGGCTCGCCGACCGCGTCGACGCCTACAGCGACGCGTTCCGGATCGCCAAGGACAAACATCCCACGCCGTCGGAGATCCTCACCGCCCGCAAGGAACTGCTTCGCGCCATGCGGTCGAAGAACGAGGCCGCGACCTCGGCCGCGCTGGCCAAGTACGAGGAGTTGAATCTGCGCTCCGCGGAAGCGATCGGTGGATACGAGGGGAGCATGGCCGCGGATGCCGCCAAGGGCAATGGCGAGGGCGGCGGCGAGGGTGATTCCAGCATGCTCCAGGCGCTGCTGCCGGCACTGATGTCGGCATTGAGCCAGGGCGGGATGCTGGCCGCCGACCAGACGCTCACCGAGGGCTCCTACGACGGCTACTACGACGACTATCCCAGCTACGGTGATTACGGCGACTACGGCAACTACGACGGAGCCTCGCCGGGCAGCAACCCACCGGGGACGTTCGACGGCTCCGGTCCCGGTATCAATCCGGCGTACACGCTCGGGCCGATGCCGATGAGCGCCGCCCCCTCCGCCACATCCGGAGGCGGCGCGGGCACACCCCGCCCTTCGGCCTTCGAACCCATCCGGTCCGGGTCCTCCCCGACGGGAACGATGATGGGCCGCGGTGGCTATATGCCGATGATGCCGATGGCGCCGGGCGCGGGCGGCGCCGGGGCGGGCGGCGGCGGGGACCGGGGCCGGGTCGTCGCCTGGCATCCGGACCGGCTCATGTACGTCGACGACACCCCGCACACCGAATCGGTGATCGGCGAACGACCGGTGATCGCCCCCACCGTGACCCCGCCGACCCCGGCCCCGGCTGCCCAGACCCAGAACAATGCTGGAGGCTCCGCATGAGCGAAATCCATCCCGATGTGCAAGCGGCGCTGGACATGGCCCGCGATCTGCGCCACCGCATCGCCGATATGCGGGAACGGATCGACCAGATCCGCGCTCGCCGGCCCTCACCCAGTGGCGATGTGATCCCGGAAGTGGACGCCATGGGTCGGCTCACCGACCTGTACCTGGCGCCCGGGACCACGATGCGGCACACCAGTGACGAACTCGTCCAGGAGATCATGGCGGCGGTCACCGAGAGCACCGCCGACGCCGCGCGCCAACATCGCGCCATCATGGACAGCACCGTGCCGGAAGACAGTGGCGCGCAAGCGGAAACGGTGCCCGGGGCCGTGGGGCCGCGATCGTGACCGAGGTCGGCGGGACCGTCACCGTCACCGAGACCCTGCGGTGGCTGTACGAGGAAGGTTTGCAGCGGCTGGCGGGTGTCGGTGCGCGACAATCGAATCCGATCGCCGCGTACACGGTGGCGGTGGCCACCGGCACGGTCACCGTGCATCCGGCCACCGGGGCCGAGGGCGGCTCCGACGCGATCACGCTGTCGGCCGAGGATCTGCCGCATCCGGCGGACAGCTCGCGGCGACTGGTGGTCGTCGGGATCACCTCGGCGGAGGCGGCGCTCATCGTGGATCTCGAGTCCACGCTCGGCATGGCGATCAATGCCGACCGCCCCGAGTGCGTGGCCCGCTCCTGGGCCATGCAGTTGATGCTCAACCCCGAGATCACGCTGACCACCAACAGCGCTGCCACCGCCATCGGGGGCAGCGACCGATACCGGCACACCTTCATTCCCGGTGGCGGAGCCACGCTCATCAATATCGACGATGCGCGGCCCCCGATCACCACGGTCACGCTCAACCCCACGACCGAGAGCCCCGATCACCTCGACGTCGAAGCCGACGGCAGCGGGGAATGCTATCTCGGCACCCGGTTCTGGCGGCTGCGCAAGGTGATGACCATCGACGACACCACCTGGTCGGCGCTGTCGGCGACCCTGGATCCACGGATGGCGGAGGACAACAGCTGATGAACGACACGCACCTCGGCGAAGACGAGGAAACCCCTGCGGCTCCGGACTGGGGCAAGCGCACCTACGAAGTCTTCAATCCGGACAATACGGTCGGTGTGGCCTGCAACCGGGACGGTGAGATCATCGGCCTGCACCTCACCGACGACGCCCGGGAGTTCGGGGAGACCTGGCTGTCCGCCGAAATACTCAAATTGGCGCGGCTGGCGCATCAGAAATCACGGGTCGGGCTGCGGGCCGAGATGGAATACAAAGGGGCGCGGCCCTACACGATCGACGCGTTCGATCTGCCGACCGAGGCGGCCTACCGCGCCATGGAGGACGCCGAATTCGGCACCAGGTCCTGACCCGAGCACGCCACCTAGGAACGGAGTAGCCGATGTCGGACAGCGGCGGACCGATACTGGATATCGACGATGCGCCGGAGATCACCTCCGCCGCGGGCAGATTCACGACGGCCGTGCACACGGCCACCGAGGTGGCGAGCGGGTCCGCGGACACTCTGCGACCGGAGACCAAGCCGGAATCCGACCTCGACCGCGCCATGTGTGATCAGCTCGAATGGGTGCGATCCACCTTTGCGGCGGCCGCCCGGTCCAGTGCCGGCCGTGCGGACGATGTACTCGTCGACGCCCTGTTCGGCACCTCCGAGCTCGACGCCGCGGACGTATTCAACGCATCCCGGACCCGGTACGAATCGATCTGATGCACGTGCGGTAATGGCACCGGAACAACAGAGCGCGCACTGGGACGAGATCGTCGGCCCGAACTGGCCCGCGATCGGCCCGGCAGAGTGGAGTGCACTGGAAGCCGCCGCTCGGGAGGCATCGCGGGCGATGAACACCGACGATGCGGCCCGAGCGCGTCTCGACTTCGATGAGCGGGTGCGCTCGAGCGGCCGATTGCAGTCGGTCAAGGATCGGATGCTGGCCCAGCGCAATGATCCGCAGGCCTATTCCGATGCGCTCGCGGCCACCGCCGATGTGCTGCGCAGCTACTCGGATGTGGTGTACCGGACCAGAAATCAGATCCTCGATATCGTCGAGCGCGCGGACCGCGACATCCGCGCCGAGCAGCGAGCCGCCGCGGCGGAGCACGACGACGAGGACGACGAAGCGGCGGCGGACCGTGCCGCCGAGCGGGAGCGACGGATCGCCGCCGTCATCACGCGGGCTCGCGCGGACGTTGACGATATCGCCGCCGCCGCCCTCAACTCGATCAGTCCGGTCTCACTGCCGGAATTGACCGCTATCGCCGACCATTTGGGGCAGCCAGGGCCGCTGGCGCCGAATCGGCCCATGGCACCGGAACCGCAATCGCCCTCGGCCACACCGTCGGCGGAGACCGAACCGGATATCGATGCCCCGCCGGGTCCGGACGCGGCCGGGCCTCCCGGGGAGCCGCGAAGTCCGTATGCCCGCGGTCCGCATGCGGTATTCCCGCTGCCACCGGCGGGCTGGGGCGAGCCGGATTCCACGATGCCCATCGGTGACGACGCGCGCGCCGGCGAGGATGCGCCGGGGCGACCGGAACGTCGCGAGCCCCCCGGGCCGTCGGCCGAACGAGCGGGCGGGCCGGAGGTGGTCGACCCGATGCCGGGTGCGCCGCCCGTCGGGCCGTGGCACGACCCGTCGGCCGATACGGGGACCGGAGGTCCGACCGGGGCGGGGATGGGCCGGACGGCGCCGGTCGTCACCCAGCCGGACGACGACGAGACAACCTCGGACACCGAGGATTCGGCTGTGGGCCGGGCCGGTGAGCGCGCCTCCGGGAGCGAGGACGACACCACGGGGTCCGGAGACGTCGGCGGGACCGACAGGTCCGGAGACGTCGGCGATACCGAGGGGTCCGGAGACGTCGGCGGCGACGGGGCCGCGGACATCGGCGGCGACGGATCGGCGCTCGGCCTCGACGTCGCGCCGAGCGGGGGGTGGGCGGACGCACCCGTCGCGCCGGGCCAGGTGCTGCCGCCCGCGGTGGTGACCGCGCCGCCGCCGATGCCGGCGGTCGCTTCACAGTCGACGGCGGCCACCGCTGGTGCGGCGAGCACCGCCGCAGCGGCGGCATCGGCCAATGCGACCGCTGCGGCGCGGTCGCCATCGGGCGTGTTCGGCCCGAATTCTGCTGTTCCTCAAAGCACTTCGTCGGGTGCGCCGCCACAGCGAGCCGATGCCCGGCCGGACCGGCCGTCGACCCCGCTCGGGCGGGACGACACAGCGGCGGAGCGTGACGAACCGCAACGCGCCGAGGAGGTGGTCGGCGCCGCGATGGTCGCCGCCGCCGCGCCGTCGTTCCTGGTGGGCGAACGTGTCGACGGCGATCTGGTTTTGGCCCGGACGCTGTTGGCCGGAGTGCTCGCCGCCGTCGGTCCCACCGTGCTCGGCCTGGACTGGGCGGTCGCGACGATGCGTGGACCCGCCGGCCTGAGCGCCTTCCTGACCTCGAACGAGGGCCGGGGTTGGCTGCCCACCGGACTGTTCCTGCCGGAGGCGGTCTCGATGCCGTGGCTCTGGTCGGAATCCGAACGGGCCGGTGCGGCCTGGGAGGGGATAGCCGATCCGACCCGGGTGCTCGTCGAGTTCGGCCTGGCGTGGGGGCAGCGTTCCGCGGCGGGCTTCACCGCGCTGGCCTCGTCGACGACGATCGGTCCCGACCTGCGCGCCCGATTCCGGGAACTGCCGATGGCGGATTCGGTCCCGGCCTCGGCACGGTGGGACCTGCGGGCACCGGCCCCGGGCCTGGTCGACCGACTCGGCGCGGTCGGCGCGCGGGAACTGTCCGCGCGGGCCGACGCGATCCCGGGCGGTGAGACGGCGGCACGGTGCGCCGGGCTGGCGTGGGATGCGCACACGAAGGTCGCCGCACTGACCGCACCGGGGCCGGAGGCCGTCATGACTCGTGAAGTCCGGGAACGGATCCTGGCGATTGTGCGCCGGGACGAGCCCGTGCCACCGGAGCTGTGGGACGAACTGCGCGACGCCGACGACCTGCTGACCGCTGCCATGCTGACCCGGCGGATCGACGCCTCCCGGGTGGACCTGGGCGAACTCAAAGCCGGACCCGACAGTGCCGTGCTGCGCGCCATGGTCTTCGAACGCCGCTGCGACGAACTCGTACTCCTGGTCGCGGAGACCGGGGCATCCTCCGGTGGTCTCGCGGCCCGACAGCTGATGCGGGATGCCATATACGCCCACGCCCAGATCCTCGGACATCCACAGTTCGTCCCGGAAGCGCCCACCGGTCCCGCCGATCCGGGCGGCGGTCGGCCGGTCGTCACGGCACCGCCGCGCTGATCCGCGCCGCGGCCGAACCTCCCACGACTGGGAAGGTCGGAGAATGTAGGCCACAGGCGCGGGAAAGGACAGAGCGAGCATGCCGGACCGGATGGATATCGACCCGGAAGTGTTGCGTCAGCTCGCGAATCAGCACGATCGGGTCGCCCGCGACACCCGGGAGTGGGCGCAGCCGCCGTCGGCCTGGCTCGACAACTTCCTGCCCACCTACGGCAAGATCGCCTACCCGGTGTACAACGCCCTCGTGCGGTACTACGACGCCCGCCAGCGCGCCGGGGAACGGCTGGCCGATCAGCACGACCAGACCGCCGCGTCGCTGCGGGCCGCCGCGAACAGCTACGAACGCACCGACGAGGACATCGCCTCCGGATTCCGCAGGGCCGGTGACGAATTCGGCGCGCCATCGCAGCTGCCGGGGGCGCCCGGGGCCGGTCAGCCGACTCCGATCAACGGAGCCCCGTCGGCCGATGCTCCCGCCGTCACCGCACCTGGAGCCACGAATACCGACGCCGGTCACAGCGGCGCACCGATCGGCACAGGGCTCGGTGCGGGTGCCGCGACCACGCCGGCCACGGAGCCGACGGCACCCGCGGCCGCAGCCACCTCACCGGCGGCCGCGGCCCCCTCGGCCGCCGGAAGCCCGACAGCGCCCGGCGACACGCAGTCGACCACCCCGGCCACCACGGGTACGGGAGCGCAACCGTCCGGAACCACGCCCGGCGCGTCGACGCCGCCCGGCGGTGTGGTGCCCCCGGCGATGGTGACGCCCGCCGCCGGCATCCCCGGCGGTGTGGACCAGACCGCGTCCGGTACACCGGGCGGGTCGACCGCCAATGCCGCGGGCCTGCCGATGATGCCGATCGCGCCGTTCGCCTCCGCACTGGCCAATGCCAGGGACAAGGCCGCCGGACCGGACTTCGTGGTCGGCGGGCGGCCGGATGACGACCTGGTGCTGGCCCGCACGCTGCTCGGCGGAATCCTCTCCGCCGTAAGGACTTCCGCGCTCGGACTGCAATGGGCGGTGTCGGTGCTGCGCGGCCCGGGTGGCGCCATGGTGCTGGTGACCTCGAACGAGGGCCGGGGTTGGCTGCCCGCCGGGGTTTTCGTGCCGCAGGGCACCACGCTGCCGTGGAGCGTGGCCGGGGCGGAGACCGCCTGGGAGGGCATCTCGGATCCGGCGCGGGTACTGGCCGAGTTCAGCCTCACGATCGGCGCCGCATCCGGTGCCAGGCTGACGGCCCTGGTCTCCTCGGCGGAGATCGACTCCGGGCTGCGGCAACGTTTCGGCGATGTCTCGATGCAGTCCGCGGTCCCGCCCTCCGACGAGGTGGACCTGAGCGTGCACACGCCGGACACGGTGGACCGCCTGGCGCTCACCGGCCTGCCGCAGTTGCAGGACAAGGTCGCCGGCGTGCCCGACGACAAACTCCGCGACCACTGCCTCGGGCTCGCGATCGACGCCCACTCCCGGCTCGGGCAGACCAGCGCTCCGACACCGGAGTCGGCTGCGGTACGCCGGCTGCGCACCAAGATCCTCGACCAGCTGCGGGAAGGCGCCGAAGTGCCGCGCGACTGGTGGGACGAGCTGCGCGACGCCGACGATCTGCTGGCCGCGGCCATGCTTTCGCGCCGCGTCGATGTGCGCCGCGTCGAACTCGGTGAGCTGCGGGTGGACGACCAGGCCGCGCTCCTGCGCGCCCTGGTGTACGAACGCCGCTGCGACGAAGTGCTGATGTTGTTGAGCGAGAACGTGACCCGGCAGGAATTGCGCGACGCGGTGTACGCGCACGTGCAGATCATCGGCCACCCGCTCTACGCCGCGACACCGGAGACGGTGGCCGCGCCGGACGCGGTCGTGGCACAGCGGTACGAGGTGCTCGTCTCCGAAGCCGATCTCGTCGGTGCCGAGACCGGGCAGCCGGGCGTCAGCGCCGGATCACCGGATGCCACCGCCACGCCCGCTACGCGGGTGGGGTCGCCCACCGAGGTCGCACCGCCTGCTGGGACTACACCGCTTGCTGGCACGGCACCGCCCGTGGGGACCGTGCCGCCCATCGCGTCGGCGCCGTCCGCCGGTGCTGTTCCGCCGGTATCCACCACGCCCACGGCGGGAGCCGTCGCACCGGATCTCGGCCGCGACGATCGTGGTTCCGGAAAGAATGGCGCGCGGTGAGCGCTGGGCGTCGCCCGCTCCATCCCGATGTGCGCGCCGCGCAGGCCATGGCGCGGGAACTGCGACATCGTGCACTGGCGATGCGGGAGAAGTTCGAGCGCATCGTCGCGCGGCGGCCGTCACCGTCCGGCATGGTCATTCCCGAGGTGAATGCCAAGGGGCAGTTGCTGAATCTGTATCTGGCACCCGGAACGTGTGCGCGTTTCGACAGCCGGGAACTGGTGGACGAGATCATGGCCGCGGTGCTGGAGAGCACCAACGACGCGCGGCAGCAGTACCGGATCGCGACGAGCGATCCGACCGATCGGCCACGGCCGCTGGGCGAGATCGTGCGCGAGTGGCGTTCCGGAGACGGTCCGAAGGATCAGATTCCCAATTTTGGGAAGCAAGGAGAATGAACGGCAGGTACGTCAGCGGAGGGAGACATCCGGATGGTCAACCAGCTGCGCCTCGATCCGGATAACCTGCGCGCACTGGCGGACCGGCACGATCGGGCCGCTGCCAAAATCCGGGAGGCGGGCCGGATTCCGGAGGGTTGGATCGGCAGATTTCGATCCCAGTACGGAACCATCGCCGAACCGATGCGTGCCGCGCTGGCAGACTATTTCGATCGGCGGCACCGACGGGCGGAGCGGCAGGCCGCCAGACACGAGCGGACCCGCGACATCCTGCGGGCGGCAGCGAACGAGCTGGAGCATCGAGACCACGAGTCCGGGCAGAATATCGGTGATCGCGGGCGCGGTTTCGATCCCGTGCCCACATCCGGTGGGCCGGTGCCCGTTTCGACACCTCCCACCGCCACGAACCCGGTAGTCGCCCCTCCGATGGTCACCAATCCCACCGCCGTGGCTCCAGGGCCGTCAGCGTCGAACTCCGTGCCGACCGGCCCTGTAACCGGCCGACCGGTTGCGCCGCAACATCTTCCGGACGATGGTTCGGTCCCGGCGATGATCCCGGGAGCAAATGCCCGGAACCACTCCGATTCTCAGCACTCCGGACTGGTGGCTCGGCCTCCAGTGTCTGGTGAATCCTTTCGGGCACAGGAGAACACCGGCCGGGCGGGCGGCAGCGGGACCGCACCACCACCGCCGGGCGGTCCGGGCGGGCTCGGGTCACCGGCCCCGGCGGGGGTGACCGTTTCCGGTCCGGGCGCGGGTCCCCCTCCGGTGACTGGGCTCGCGGCCGCCGACGCGCCCTCGCGCGCCCGATCCGCCAGTGTCGCCAGGCCGATATCGCCCATGGCCGTGGGAGCGGCCGTGACCACCGCTGGCGCCCGGCAGCGTCCCCGGCCGGTGAACGCGGAAGCCGACACCAGTGACTTGACCGCCGCCCGCACCCTGCTCGCTTCGGTACTGCACGCCGTCGGGTCCACGGCGCCCGGCGTCGCATGGTCGGTCGCGGCGATGCGCAGTCCGGTCGGCATGGCGCTGTTTCTCACCACGAACGAGGGCCGGGGGTGGTTGCCGTCCGGACTATACCTGCCCCGGAATCTGTCCACGCCGTGGCGGCGCGACGATGCGGTGGGTGTGGGGGAATCCGAGTGGAACATCTGGGAACAGCACATCGACCCGGCCCGGATTCTGGTCGAGTTCGCTCGGATCTTCGGGCCGAGAGCGAATGCCAGGCTGACCGCGCTGGTGAGTTCGGAGCACATCGATCCGCAACTGCTAGCGGATAATCCGGACACTTCCGTCGGCGAGCGGGTCGAACCCGCGAACGAACTGAAGTTGCGGAGTCCCGGGCCCCGTACAGTCGATCGATTGGGATTCGCCGGATCCGCTGACGCGCAGGCCGAGGCATTCGGTGTACCGAGTGCCGAACGCGGGGCCCGGGGTCTCGCCTTGGCTGTCGACGCCCATCACCGGGTGCGGCGAGCCGATGCCACACCGGTGGCTGCGGTACCGGTCGAACAACTGCGGGAACAGATGCTGGCGCTGCTCGAAGCCGGGGAGCCCGCGCCGAAACAGTGGTGGGCCGAGTTGCGGCGGGCCGATAACGCCCTTGCTGACGCGATCCGGTCCCGCGCGGCAGGGGACCGGGAAACCAAGCTGTCACTGGCATTTCAGCGCCGATGCACCGAATTGGTGCTGCTGCTGAACGGAGAGCCGGGATATCGCCGACTCCGGAACCAGTTCTACGCATATGAGCAGATTGTGAAGCATCCGGCCTTCGCCGATTCCCCGGTGGTAACCGTCGGGCCAGCGGGTGATGCCGGACGGCCCGTCGCCGTCCCTGATCTCCGTGTCGGACCGGACAGTGGACTGCTGCGCGCCGAATAGCGAGGAGAGATCATGTCGGGCGATACCAATTATGTAGTTTACGACAATGACGGCAACCGTACCGATAACGATACCCGACCCGATGACGGGTTCTACTACGCTCAGGATGATCCCGACGGAGAGCTGACCCTTTATGAGGTGGTGGACGGACAGCACGTTCCTATCGAAGTGTGGCCCAATTCGGATGCTGTCGACTACCGCGTATCCGGGGACGGTACCGCGTACTCGGCCGATGACTCGGTCGATGCGGACGATCTGGAAGACAAAGAATATCGAATCGACGAAGACAGTCCGGACACTGAGAATGATATCGAAAAAAGCGAGACGCTAGCTGATCTGGATCTTTGGGGTGATTTCGGCGAACGGACGGTCCTGACTCCGGAAGGGGATCGCATCGAGGTGGTGAACCTGCCCGTTCCGCGCGGTGCCAGCCCGGATCTGAAGCTGTTGATCGAGGATACCCAGAAAACCATGCAAGAGGGCTTCGACTCCATCGGCGTGGGCGATCCGGAATCGGCCCCGGAGTTCACGAACGTCCTGGCGGACATCGGGACGACGAACGGGTGGAAGCAGGTCATGGGCATCGAGGACCAATCGACGACCACTGACGAACACGAGACATTCGCCGAGCGAATGGATTCGCGGCAATCCTTGTTCGACGACAAGAACGATACGGTCAAGATCGACGTCGACGACCTCTCGCCCAAAAAGGAAGAAATACTGGCGGCTCTGCGAAAGATCAAGGATGACTTGAAAGAAGATCTCTCGCTGGATCTCCTGGTCCATATGGAGGAACTGGAGGGGTCGAAGGTCGAAGTCGATGAGGACGGCAATATTGTCGTCGAATCCTTCGATAGAGCCGAGAAACAGTATCACACCAGCGTCTTGTACGAGCTCGACGAGAACGAGTCGGGGGTTCGGCAGTACGAGCTCCATCCCGACCGGGAGCAGTACTACTACGTGCAGAAGATCATCGATGCCTCCGAGGCGTGGGAAACGGAATATGACAACGCGATCGAGGAGTTCCAGGATGCTGCCGCTCGAGTCGATGAGGACCCCAATCCCGACCCCGACCCCGACCCAGACCCAGACCCCAATCCCAACCCGAACCCCAATCCCAACCCGAACCCCAATCCCAACCCGAACCCCAACCCGAACCCCAATCCCTTCGCCGGCAACGGTCTGAACAACAGCGAGGACCTGTTCGGTGATCTGATCGGTGGCCAGAACGGGGAGACCGGTGCGAACGGCGAGACCGGGGGCGGTAGCGGCCTCACCGCCGAGAAGCTGGAACAGATAATCAGCGATCTGGAGGCTTCGCGCGGAGCCGATGGTGCCGACTCGGGCGATTCGGGCGGCGGTGCCCGTGACTCCGACGCCGGTACCGGCGATACTCCCTCCCCGAACCCGGTTGCCACCCAGGCCCCCGCGCAGAACGCCAACACCGGCATGGGCGGTATGGACTTTCTGCCGGCGGCCGCGCTTATGTCTGGTTTGTCCGGCAATAACAGCCCGTTCGCACGGAAGGAACCCGATTCCGCGCCTGACGAGGATCCCCGGAACACCGACCCCGGTGGGAATCCGTATGCCCCCGACCAGAATCCGGTGCCGATTCCGGGCAGTGAGATGCCCGACGCGGTGACCCCGCCCGAGGGTGTCGGCCCTCCGCCGCAGACACTCACCCCGCGTGGCGGGATGGTGGACGTCAAGCTCCCGGACGGTACATCGCAGAAACTGCCGGCGGTGGTCGCCGAGGCGGTGAACAAGGAGCTGCACAACCCGAACGGCAGTGACGGGCGGGGCGCCTACGAGGGGACGGTCGCGGAGGCGTCCGCGGGCAATTCGTGGGTACCCGTGGGTCCCACACCCGGAGGAACCGATGACGAACCCCGCCCCGGCATTCAGACCGGCGATGTGGTGCAGTGGGAGAACCGGACGGCGCTGGTGGTGGTGACCGACGAGGGCCTGAAGGTCATTGTGAGCGGGCAGCTCGTTCCGCTGGATCCGAACAATCCCCCCGATGACGGCAACGGGCCGTACGGCGACTTCGTCGGCTACTTCCATCCGACCGGAATCGACCAGACCACACCGACTCCCGACCCCACCGACGATGCCGCCACGGCCGACCCGCCGCCGGTCACCGCCTCGGACCGGACCGCCCCGGAACCGCCCGCCGTGGAGGCTCCGACGTTACGGTAGTAGCCGGAGTCTGAGCACGGCCCGTCGTCGCACTCTCATGACCACCGTGGACACCGGCCGGATCACCGACGAGCGGCCGCACTGCACGAAGATCCGCTTCGCCGAGGAGATTCCACGCTCCCCTCGGTCTCGTCGAGGGCGCTGCGCGCGACCACGACCCGATCGTCCATGGTGAGGCGGGCGCCGACGCGCTGTACGCCCCGTGCGTGCATCGCATCCGAGTGCGCTCTGTGGCGGGCCGAACCCCAGTCCGCACGGTGTGGGCGACGGCGACCGGGGCGTCGATCCGCTTCCAGTGACGCGCCGGTCAGACGGATTGTGGTGGGCCGATGTCGGGTGCGGTGACGCCGCCGGGTCTGCGCGGACTGCCGACGACTCCGGATCCGCCGGGGCCGGGAAGTCCGGCAGGTCCGCTGGGTCCGGCAGCCCCGCGAGGCTCGGTGGGTTCGACGGATTCGCGAGGTTCGGTAGGTTCGGCAGAATCGCCAGGCTCGGCATGTCCGTCGGGTCCTGTATGTCCGTCGGGTCGACCAGGCCCGGCAGTTTCCCGAGGTATGGCCGGTCCGGCGGTGTCGATTTCGGGCAGGGCGGTTGAGGCGCCTGGTCCGGTTGAGTCGGCCGATCCGGTTGAGTCGGCCGGTCGGTCGTGGGCGGCCGGTCCGGCGGCCTCGGCTTCGCGGTTCGGTATCGCTGGCGCCTCGTGGTCGGGGGCGGCCGCGACAGGCCGCGCGGCGACGACGCTCGGCGTCGCCGGGGGCGGATCGGTCCGCGGGGGATCGGTAGCGTCGCCCGGGAGCGCGACTTTCGGTGCCGGTCGGGTGTTTGCGGGCACGGCGACCCGAGAGGGGACATCGGTGGCGGGCCGGGTTCTCGACCAGGGCGTCGTGATGGGTGCGCGCTCGGGCTGCGGCTGTGCGGATCGGGCCGCGCTCACCAGGTCCGGCTCCGGCGGTGTCGTGCTCGGTCCGACGGGTTTCGCGGTGCGTGTCCACGGTGTTGTCTTGGGGGGACGTCCTGGGCTCGCTCCGGCGGACGGCGCGAGATTGCCGGTGCCGCTACCGGTCCGCTGGCCGTCGCCCGATGCGGACGCCGCCGTCGATGCTGTCGCCGACGCCGATGGAGAAGTGAATGTGGTTGTGTCGGAGAGAGAACCGACGCTTCGAGGGACGGCCGAATCGGATGCCGCGCCAGCCGCAGTCGAATCCGCGCTACGGATATCGTGCTGGCGGTCCGACCGTGGCTCGGCGTCGGGGCGCTGACCGACGGGATCGGATGAGCCGGGTATCGCTCGGGTCGGTGCCGAAGTGTCGCCGGACGGCTGATCCGACAGGCGTCCGGGGGTGCCGCCGCTGTCGGCCGCGGCCGGTTGTCCTGGTGTGCCGGTGCCGCTCCGGTCCGGAGTAGCGGGCTGTTGCCGTGCGCCGTCGGTCGTCTGCTCGGTTCGGCTCGTGCCGTCCGGTGTGGATGGCGGCGGAGGTTGCATCCGGGACTCGGACGCCGGTGAGGCGGCAGATTCCAATGGCGATGTGCCGGACGGTTCTCCGGACCCGCTCGCCGCTTGCCACGCTGCCGGTGCCGCCACGGCGGCCGGGGACGCGGTGACGGCCGGGCTACCGGAATACCGCGGGTCCCCGGCCGGATTCGGATCCGGCATACCCGCGTTCGCTCCGGGGTCGGGTGACGTCCAGGTCCGGGGGGTTCCGGCTCGGTCGTCCAGCCCGCCGTCCGGCGTGGTGAAGTCCAGACCGGCGACATTGTTCGCGAAATCCTGTGCGTGCCGGGTGATGTCGGCCGCGTGGTCGTCCAGCACCTTCGCGTATCGCAGCACCTCGTCGGGATCGATACGGAGCGTCTGTGTCGGCCCGGCCTCCGACGGCACACCGAGGGCGCGGCGCGCGGACTCGTAGGCGAACCCGTTGACCACCCGGGCGACGGTTTCCTCGAGCGGTTCGACCGCGCGGCCGATCACCTCGGCGAGGAGGTAGCTCAGCAAGGTCTGTTCCATGGCGACGAGCAGCCGCCGGGCCGCCGCGGCGATGGCCGGACCCATGGTGGCGGACAGCCCGGAGGTGGCCACCGCCGCCGACATGGCCGTGGCGTACGCGACCGCGAGCGCCGCGAGTTCGGTCAGGACGGCGATCTTGACCGTAACGATCACCACCGCGGCGGCGTCCAGCGCGGTGGCGACGACGGTGCACGCCTGATCGAGGTCGGCCATATTCGTCGCGCTCATGCGCGCCCAGGTGGTGACGAGCTGCTCGTAGGAATAGCCGGAGTACACCGACCCCATATCGTTGATCGTGCCGGTCGCCGCGGTGTGCGTGTTCCGGACCTTCTCGGCGAAGGTGCGTACCTGGTCGGCGAGTTCCCGTACGTGGTCTTCGTTGATATCCGGATAGGGATACCCCAGGAAGTTCAGGAAGAGCGCGACTTCGCTCGGAATCTGAATCGCCACGGGTGCAGCCTCATACGGCCCGGTTACAGCACCCGTACGACGACGGAGTTGCGGTCCATATCGGACCAGCGGACGCGCGCCCCGGCATACGGCGCCTCGATCACCTTGCCGCCGCCCGCCGCGAGCTGCACGTGCTCGGGTCCGCGAGTGCTGAACGAATTCCCGGGGAACACCAGGTCACCCGGCTGGGCATCACTGGGGTGTATGCGGATGCCGCTGTAGATCTGCTCGTAGGTGGTGCGGGGCAGCACCACGTCGCCGCCGGTTGCCTGTGCTACCGCGTACTGCGTCAACCCCGAGCAGTCGAAGCCGCCGCCGCTCGGGCCGTTCGCGCCGCCACCACCCCAGACATACGGCGTGCCGAGCCAGCCACTGGCCGCGGATACCGCCGCGCCCCCCGGTGTGCCATCCGATTGCTGGCGCGGACCGCGTGGTGGCGCGGCATGGGCGCCGAGCGCCGCGGCTACCGGGCGGATCCGCCGACGCCGCCGTACTCGGCGTTCGGCGGGCACGGTGCGCGGGCGGGGCGGCGCGACCGTCGGTGGCATGATCTGCGCGGCCAAGCGGCGGGCGGCGTCCAGGTCGGCGGTGACCTGCCTGGTCGCCTGCGCGATGCTCCGCTGCGCGGTGTCGAGCAGCGCGGGTCCGCTGAACCGAGCGTCACCCACCGAGACGAGAGCCTGCACGCGGGTCCGGAATTCGGTGAGCTGGTGTGCGAGTTGCTGTCTGCCGACCACGGTGCCGTCGCCGGATCGGGCCACGGAGGTGTGCACGGTGCCGTCTCGGCGGGACTGGCTGTCGGCGACAACGGTGTGCGCGCCGAGGGCTTCGGTGTATCCGGCCAGGCCGGACGCGCTCTGCGCGCGCATACCGGCGGCGATATCGCGCATCATGACCGTCGAATGACCGGTCGCGGGCCGTCCTTCGCCGTACAGGCCGGCCAGCACACGCAATGTCTCGTCTACATCAGCAGTCAAATCCGCCACCATTCGATCGATTCACCGCCCGCCCACCTCTCGGATCGCCCCCGGCTCATTGTCGGCCCTTCCCACGGTAGGGGATAAACGACAATGGGCGGACGGGGCAGAGAGGTGGTGGCGACGGCATGGCGGCTGAGCTGACCGACGAGCAGGTAGCGGATCTCGAGGAACGGCTGTTCGCGCTGTTGGCCGAGGAGACCGACAAAAAAGAGGACAAGAATTTCTGGACCGTCGAGCTCGTCCGGCCACCCGGCGCGTCGACCGGTCTGCTGGCATACATCGCGTTGGCCGAGGCCGCCATTCAGGGCTGTGTGAACCTGCTCGGCATCGGCACGACCAGTCCGCCGCCCCTCGTCGACGACCTGATCCGCCCCGTCGTCTACGAGAATCTCGGCAAGAGCGAGTCCACCGATGACTACAAGGAGACCCTGACCAAGGTCGAGGCCCGCCAGGGTGCGTTGCTGCGGGCGGACCGCAATGTCGTCGAAATCGCGAAATACGTTTCCAGCGAAGAGGATCAGACGCTACGCGCCTTCAAGGACATCGTCGGCGACCTCAATGGCAAACTCGAGGCCGTCGGCAAGGCCGAACTGAAGCCTGCCCAGGAGATGGAACTGTTGCGCCATCTCGCGGAGGCCGTCGCCGCCGTGCAGAACAAGCTGACCGCTGTCGCGGAGCTGAACAAGGATATGGCCGGTTCCGAGGATGACGGCGACGGCAAACCCGGCAGCGGCGGCGGTGGAGCCGGATCCGGTGGCGGTGACGGCGGCGGGATCGCCTCGATGCTCCCGATGCTGGCCATGCTTCCCATGATGGCCATGCCGCTGCTCAACATGGTGCCTGAACTGCTGGAGAACCTCAACGGCGAACCGGAGGACGGTGCGGACGCGAGCGGCGCGCCGGCGCCGGAAAGCGCACCCGCACCGAATGATTCGCCCGCCCAGACCGATCCGCGCGCCGCCGAGGCGGAGCAGCCGAATCCGGACGGCAGCAAGGCCGAGGGCGAACCGGAGTCACCACAGCCCGATTCGTCGGCTACGGGCGAAGCCGTCGGGCAACCGGCGGCCGACCCGCTCGGGCCCCTCGGTCCGTTGGTCGGCGCAGTGGGCCGAGGTGTCCGCTCCGCGCTGCAACCGGCGGCGGCGCGACCGGCAGCGGACGCCGAGGACGAGGCGGACGACGCACCGTCGGCCGACGATTTGTCCGACGACGGCCTCACCGAGATCTAGGCGTAGCGGGTCCGCGCGGCCATCGCCGCACGTCCGGACCTGTTCCCACCGGTGGGAATGAGTCCGGTGAGACGTTCGACGGGGTGACTTATGGTGCGGGGGAACGAGATCGGCGGAAGGGACGGGGCGAGTGTCGGGTCCGGAGGACGCGTTCTACACCGGTGTGCAGGCTTTGGGTCTGATCGCCGGCGGTATGCGCAATGAGGAGCACGCGGCGGCCGCATTCAGGGCGGCGACAGATCTGGACCCGGACATGTGTGATGCCTGGCTGGGGCGCGCGATGGCGGGTGAGGTCACTCCCGAGGTGATCTACGGTGCCTATCGGTCGGTACACAATCTGTACCGAGACCAGCAGCGGGCCGGCCTGGTCGATCGGGCCCTGTGGTGCCAGGTCGAGATCGGGATGTACGGGCTGCGGGTGGCCATGGCCGACCGGGACCAGATCGCCATCGCGCAGGCCGCCGCCTACGCCGAGGCGGGGGAGTGGCGGGAGGCCGCCGCGATCCTGGACGAGGTACCGGGTGACGAGGTCGCCGAATTCGTCCGAATGTCACTGTACTTCCGCACGGAACGCTGGACCGATGTGCTCGAGATGCGGACCCGGCGGCCGGTGCTCGACGACGGCCTGCTCGATATCGCCGCCGAACTGATGGCCGCCCAGGCCATGGCGCACCTGGGCCGGTTCGGCGAGGCACTGCCGCGGGCGCGGCGGCTGGTGGAGGACAGCTCGTCGGGCAACCAGTCGTATATCTGGGCGGACGCGCACTTCCTGTACGGAATGCTGTTGCGGCACACCGGCGAGCACGAGGCCGGTGACAAGGTGCTGAAGGGGTTGCAGGGCTCCGGACTCTGGTCCGCGCGCCCGGAGTGGCAGCGCGCGGTCGAGGACAAGTCCTATCGGCTGCCGCAGACCACACCGGCCGTGATCGCTTCCCGCACCGACGAATGGGATCCGAAGTCCGGTGACGATCCGGTCGAGGTCGCGGCCGCGGCGGCCCGGGAGGAGCGGGCGTCGCTGCTGGCCGAGGCATCGGAGCTGTTGCGGGCGCAGATCGGGATGGAATCGGTCAAAGAGCAGGTCGACCGATTGAAATCCGGTGTGCAGATGGATCAGGTCCGGGCCAAGCGCGGCCTGGCCGTCGACTCCAAATCCCAGCACCTGATCTTCTCCGGCCCGCCCGGCACCGGCAAGACCACCATCGCGCGGGTGGTGGCCAAGATCTTCGCCGGACTCGGGGTGGTGGAGAAGGCCGACGTGGTGGAGGTGTCCCGCAACGATATGGTCGGCACCCATCTCGGCCACACCGCGCCCAAGACCAATGCGCTGATCGACTCGGCGCTGGGTGGGGTGCTGTTCATCGACGAGGCGTACACGCTGATCCAGGAGGGACTGTCGGGCGGCGACGCGTTCGGCAAGGAAGCCGTCGACACGCTGCTCGCCCGGATGGAGAACGACCGCGACAAGCTGGTGGTGATCATCGCCGGCTACGAGGACGAGATCGACCGGTTCCTGGCCTCGAACGAGGGCTTGTCCTCGCGGTTCACCAAGCGGATCCGCTTCCCCAGCTACGACCCGGACGAACTGGTGCAGATCGCGGATCACATTGCCAAGAAGAAGGATTCGCTGATCTCCGAGGACGCCCGGGAGATTCTGCGGGAACGGTGCGCGGAGATGTCCCGCCGCGACGCCGGGGGGCGGCGGATGATCGATCTGGCCGGCAACGGCCGCTTCGTGCGCAATGTGGTCGAAGCCGCCGAGGCCGAGCGGGACTACCGTTTCACCCGCGACAATGTGGACATCTCGGCGATGACCGACCAAGAGTTGATGACCGTCGACGCCTTCGACATCACGGCGGCCCTGGCGGGTTTGACACCCACCGCGCAGAGGTAGCACACCGTGGCCCGCTTCCGGGTGGTGTCCAAACACCAGGTGTCCGGATGGCGCTTTCTGCTCCGCCGGATCGAGCACGCGCTGGTGCGCCGCGACGCCTCGATGCTGGACGATCCTCAGCGCGGCCGGTCGACCGCCCTGATGATCGGCCTCGCGCTGGCCTGTGTCGGTGTCGCCGGAGCGGCCGTGCTGGCGTTCTTCTCGCCCGCGAAGAAGGTGGGCGACTCGCCGATCGTGGCCGACAAGGACTCCGGGGCGCTGTATGTGAACATGGGCGGCCGGATGTATCCGGCGCTCAATCTGACCTCGGCGCGGCTGATCACCGGGCAGGCGGTCGATCCGGTGCGGGTCGACGCGGGCGAACTGGCGAAGTACCCGCGCGGGCCGTGGGTCGGCATTCCCGGCGCACCGGGCCGCATGGTGGGCAGTTCGGATCGCGACTCGTACTGGGCGGTATGCGACCGCGCCCGGGGCGGGGCCGCCGCCCCGGTGGACCCGGACACCGGCGTGCCGACGGCGACGACGGCGCCGGTGCACACCACCGCGATCGGCGGCCCACTCACCGTGGACGGCGACGGCGCCCGCGAACTGGAGGCGGACGAGGCGCGGCTGATGCGCAACGGGCGCACGATCTGGCTGGTGTACCGCGACGGTGCGAACGGCGCGGTGCGTGCCATGATCGACCTCGCCGACTCCGCGGTGACCCTGGCCCTCGGGCTCGACGCCACTGCACCGGTCATGCCCGCGTCCGACGGACTGATCGAAGCGATACCCGAGGTTCCGGCTCTCCGGGTGCCCGAGATTCCCGATTTCGGCACCAGCATGACCTTTTCGACCGGCCTGACGGTGCCGGTCGGGTCGGTGCTGACGGTCTCGCAGCCGGACCGGGGCGCGGAGTACTACCTGGTCTCGTCGTCGGGCGCGGTCCGGGTGAGCCCGGTGCTCGCGGCGATGGTCCGCAATTTCGATGTGCGCGGCGCCATTTCGTCGCAGACGGTGAGCCCGAGCGTGATCGCCGCGAACCTACGGCCCGGGGACTGGCCGGGAACCGAGCACTACCCCCGCCGTCCCGTCCGCCTGGTGGACACCTCGACGCACGCGGTGACCTGTTTGTCCTGGGAGCGTCTCGACACGGAACCGAGTGCCATGATCGATCTTCTGGTGGGCCGGCAGTTGCCGCTCGCCCCCGATGAACAGCGGCTGCCGGTCGGGCTGGTGACCGCGGCCGGTTCGGCGGGCACCACCGCCGATGCCGCCTACCTGCCGCGCACCAGCGGGCGATTCATTCAGGTGACCGGTGATGATCCCGGATCCGGTCTGCGGGAATCGTTGTGGTGGATCTCCGACAGCGGAGTCCGCTACGGCATCGCCGTCGAGGCCGGTCGATCGCCGTCGGCGGATCCGACACTGCGATCACTGAACCTCGGCACCCCGGTGCCCGCACCGTGGTCGATCGTCTCGCTGTTCGCGGTGGGGCCCACGCTGTCCCAGGTGGACGCGCGGATCCAGCACGACGGCATTCCATCCAACGACACCGGTGTCGGCTTCGGCGGGGACGGACGATGACCACGACGCGACGGTTCGTACGACCGGCCCGAATGGTGACGGGGCCGAAGGCTCCGGCGGTGGCCGAGCTGAAGCTACAGCCGCCGACCGAACTGCCCCGGCCGGTACCGCCGTCCAAACTGAAGATGATCCTGCCCGTCGTCATGGTGGCCGCGATGGTCGGCATGATGGTGATGATGTTCCGCAGCGGGCGGGCCATGTCACCGATGATGCTGTTCTTCCCCATGATGATGATGGTGTCGATGGTCGGCATGATGAGCGGCGGGCTGGGCGGCGGCAACAAGGGCTCCGCGGCCGAGGTGAACGAGGACCGCAAGGACTATCTGCGCAGTATCACCGACCATCGCAAGACCGTGCACGACGCCGAAGCCGAACTGCACCGCTTCCTGCGGTATTCGCACCCGGGGCCGGACGAGATAGGCAAGCTCGTCGGCGGCAAGCGGATGTGGGAGATCCAGGCACCGCACCCGCAGTTCCTGCGCGTGCGAATCGGGTTGGGGCGGATCGCCAATCAGGTACGGGTCATCGTGCCGGAGGCGGCGCCCACCTCCGACCTCGATCCGGTGGGCGTCGTCGAGATCACCCGCTTCGCCAAGGCCTACTCCACCGTCGGGGGGATGCCGGTGGCGATGAATCTGCTGTCCACCCCCCAGGTGATCTTCGACGGTGATCCGGACGCGGTCGCCGCGCTGGTGCGGTCGATGATCGCCGAGATCGCCGTCCTGCACGGCCCGGACCAGGTGGCGGTGGCCGCCGCCCTGCGGGATCCGGACGCACCGGAGTGGGGTTGGCTGAAATGGTTGCCGCACAGTCAACATCGCGACGCCACCGACGGTATCGGCTCCGGCCGGATGGTCTACCGCACCGTCGGTGAGATCAGGACCAAGGTGCTGGCCCAGTTCAACCGCGGTCCGTTCTCCACCACCGCCGAACCCGCGGTGGACAAGAAGCATCTCGTGCTGATCGTCGATGTCGGCGGCTCGGCGAACGAACGCGATATCTCCGGTATCGACGGCTGCACCTGGATCCGGATCGGTGCGACGGAACAACCGCTGCCGCGCTCGCTGCGGTTCACCGTCGACGCCGACCGGACCATCCGGGAGGTGACCTCGCGGTCCACCCGGCAGGTCGCCATCGCCGACCGGATATCGGTGTCCGCCATGACCGCGTTGGCCCGCAGCGTTTCCCCGTACCGGCTGTCGTCGGTGGTGGAGGCCGTGGCCGCCGAGCAGGCCAGCGGCGGCACCTCATGGCAGGAGATGGTCGGCATCGCCGATCCCGGGGCGATCCGCATCGACCGGCAGTGGCCGCCGCGGCGGGACAGCGACCGCGCCCGGTTGAACATCCCGTTCGGCCACGATCCGGCGGGTGCGACGGTGTTCCTCGATATCAAGGAATCCGCCGAGGAGGGTATGGGCCCGCACGGAATGTGCATCGGCGCAACCGGATCCGGCAAATCCGAGTTCCTCCGCACCCTGGTGCTGTCGGCTGTCGCCACCCATTCGCCGGACGCCCTCAACCTGCTGCTGGTCGACTTCAAGGGTGGTGCGACCTTCCTGGGCTTCGACCGCCTCTCCCACGTGACGGCCGTGGTCACCAATATGGAGGAAGAATCCGACCTGGTCACCCGTATGGAGGACGTGATCAACGGCGAAATGGCGCGCCGGCAGCGGATTCTGCGCGACGCGGGCAATTTCGCCAATGTGGCCGACTACGAGAAGGCCCGGGAACAGGGCGCCGACCTGGCGCCACTGCCCACCCTGTTCATCATTCTCGACGAGTTCGCCGAATTGCTGGAGCAGTACCCGGATTTCGCCAAACTGTTCGTGGCGATCGGACGGTTGGGCCGCTCGCTGCGCATCCACCTGCTGCTGTCCTCGCAGAAGGTGCCCTCCAATCGGATGGGTGAACTGGAGGCGCATCTGTCGTACCGGGTTGCGTTGCGCACCAACCAGACCAGCGACTCGCGCGATGCGATCGGCACCGCGGACGCCTACCACCTACCGAAGAAACCCGGTTCCGGGTACCTGCGTGTCGGTGCCGGTGAGCTGCAGCGATTCCAGGCCGCGTACGTCGGCGAGTCGTGGACCGCGCCGACCCCGGCCGCGGCCGGTTCGGCGGCCTCGAATCGGGCCCGCCGGCCGGGCGGCGGCTATCGGCCGCCGCAGCTGTTCACGGCGGCCGCGGTCGCCGATATCCGGCCACCGGCACCCGAACCGGAGCAGCCGACGACGCCGGAGCCGGAGCCCGAGGGCGAAGCGGTCACCGTGATGGAGACGGTGCTGCAACAGCTGGCCGGGCACGGCCGGCCCGCGCACAAGATGTGGTTGCCGCCGTTGAACGTGGCGCCCACGCTGGATCGGCTGGTCCCCGCCGTCGAACCGGGCGGACTGCGGATACCGCTCGCGGTCGTGGACAAGCCGCGCCAGCAGCGCCAAGACGTGTGGTCGATGGATCTGTCCGGAGCCGGTGGGCACGCGGCCATCGTCGGCGGCCCGCAGTCGGGCAAGTCCACCGCGTTGCAGACCCTCATCCTGTCCGCCGCCCTCACCCACACCCCGGAACAGGTGCAGTTCTACTGCCTGGACTTCTCCGGTGGTCTGGCGGCACTGCGCAATCTCCCGCACGTGGGTTCGGTGGCGCTGCCCCGGGACGCGGATCGGATCCGGCGCACCATCGCGCTGGTGAACAATCTGCTGGCGAGTCGGCAGGCGTTGTTCGCCGAATTCGGGATCGACAGCATGCGGGAATTCCGGCGGCGGCTGGCCGCGCCGGAGACCGCGGCCGAGTTGACCGCCCGCGATCAGCACGGCGATGTCTTCCTGGTCGTCGACGGCTGGGATATCGGCTTCACGATCACCGGTCCGTATTACGACGAGTACATGCCGACGCTGGAAGCCATTGCGCTGCAGGGCCTGAACTACGGTATCCACCTGGTGATCAGCAGTTCGCGCTGGGCCGCGATCCGGCCCGCCATGAAGGATATGCTGCAGACCCGGGTGGAACTGCGGCTCGGCGATCTCACGGACACGGTCTTCAACTCCCACCGGAGCCTGGTCGCCGCGATTCCGCCGAATCGGCCGGGGCGCTGCATCTCCGTCGACGCCCTGCACATGCTGACCGCGCTGCCCCGGATCGACGGGGTGAGCGAGGCCGACACCGCGGCCGAGGGACTCGCGGCCGCGATCGAGCATCTGTCCCAGGTCTACGCCGGCCGGAAGGCTCCCGCGGTGAAGCTGCTGCCGTCCCGGATCGGCTGGGACGAGATTCACGCGAATCGCCCGGCCCCGCAGACTCTCGCCCAGCGACTGGTGTTGCCGTTCGGGGTACGGGAATCCGATCTGAGTGTCGCCGCCGTCGATTTCGGGGTGTCCACGCACATGATCGTGCTCGGCTCCTCGGGCAGCGGGAAGTCGACGGTGATCGCGGCGTTCCTGGAATCGATCCGGCGGCAGTTCACCCCGGACCAGGCCCGGGTGCTGCTGGTCGACTATCGGCGTCGGCACATGGACGCGATCAGCGACGAGCAGCGGATCGGGTACCTGACCACCGAACGCGATCTCGCCGACGGGCTGCCGGCGTTCGCCGCCAAGATGCGCAGCCGCCGCGCCCCGGACGGCGTCACCTCGCAGCAGCTCAAGGAGCGGTCCTGGTGGAGCGGGCCCGAGATCTTCCTGGTCATCGACGACTACCACATGGTGGCGCAGCGCGGCGCGATGAATCCCCTCGACCCGATCAAGGACATCATCGTCGACGGCCGGGACACCGGTCTGCACGTCATCGCCGCCCGCAATATCGCCCAGGCCGACACCGCGCTCTACGACAACATTCTCGGTCAGATGAAGAACCTGAACTCCTCCGGTCTGATCATGGACGGCTCCAAGCTCGACGGCATTCTGATCGGCGACGTGAAGCCCACGAAACAGCCGCCCGGCCGCGGGATCTTCGTCGAGCCTTTACATGCGCGCAAAGACCTCGTGCAGGCGGCCTGGGAACCGGAATAGCAGTGATGAGAACCGATTTCGCTGGCGATTCGCGGAACTATCCCCACTGTTGGGGATGCCTTAACGTTCTGACTGTGCAGCCCGAAAGGGGCAGCATCCGTCGATAGGAGTTCATGCGATGACGCTGCACATTTCTCCGGAACACCTTCCTGTCACCAGCGCCGAATTGGTCGCGGCGGAGACAACTCTCGTCGGTTCCATGACGACCGCCGCGGCGACCGCCGCACCGGTTCCCGCCGCGATCGACCCGGTGAGCATCCTGTCGGCAGTGGCGTTCGCCGGATACGCCGCCCCGTTCTTCGAGCTCACCGCGACCGGAGCGGGACACCTGCAGGCCGGTGCGCAGGAACTGGTGCCGGTCAGTGTCAATTACCAGGGCACGGATACCACGGGCGGCGCGGTGGTCACACCGCGCGGCGCCGCCTTCAACGGCTGACCCGGAGCTTCCTGTGGTACTCCCGCTGGGTTTCCTGTTCGCGGCACTGCCGCCGGAATTCAATTCGTTCATGTTGTCGACCGGTCCGGGACCGGCGCCCATGCTCGCCACCTCGGCTGGATACCGGCAACTGGCCACCGTGCTCGCGGGTACGGCCGCGGCCTCCGACGGGTCGATGAACTCGATGTCGTTCGCGTGGGCCGGACCCTCCGCGAACGCCGCATCGACCGCGTTCCGTACCCACGCCGCCTGGTTGCGGCAACAGGCCGCGGTCGCCGACCAGGTGGCGGCGCATGCCGCCGGCGTCGCCGGGGCGTATACGGGAGCGATGGGCACGATGCCACCGCTCCCGTCGATTCTGGCGGTCAAAGCGGTGATCGAGGCATGTCGGGCGGCCACTCTCGCGGGGGCGGCCTCGGCACCGACCACGGCCGTGCTGGCGGCCGCCGAGGCGGTCTACGCGACCATGTGGGTCACGGCGGCCTCCTCGATGATCAACTACACCGGACAGGCGTCGGCCCATGTGGCGGCGTTGCCGCCGCCGATTCCGCCGCCGCCGATCGTCGCCGGTACCGGTCCGGTCTCCCCGTACTCCGCCGCTGTTCCCCCTATCGGGCCGGCACCGGTCCCGAAGCTTTCCACCGCGCCGAATCCGACGACGGGTGGCACTGGTGGCGGGCCCACCGGCGGCAATTCGGGCGGCGGCAATTCGGGCGGCGGTCAGAGCGGGTCCTCACCGAACACCGGTGATGCGGGCCAAGGACCCTCGCAGCCGTCCCCGCAGGCGGATAATCCACTGCCCGACGTCGAGCAGGCGGTGTCGTCGGCGGCGGACCAGGTGACCGACCCCGCAATGCCCGATATGGCCGACCTCGGAATGTCGGAGTTCGGCGGCGAATCCATGGGCCAGCCGGGTTTTCCGGGGACGTCGACCGGGTCGACCACCCTCGCCGCCTTGAACGGCGGTATGGGCGGCATGGTGGCGATGGGAATGGTCCGGGGCGGCCTCGGCGCCATGTCCGGGCTGTCGACCGGGTTCCGGATGCCGTCGAGTTGGCCACCCGGCGTCGGTACCGCATTCGGTGCACCGGCCGCCGGAACGTCAGGCGCACCGGTCTCCCGCAGCGCACCACGCCGGGGAGTCACCGCACCCACGGCGAGAATGCGTCGTCGCCGCGACGACGAGAAGAAGTCGAGCAAGGCATACGTCCCGGGAGAGCCCCAGGAGGTGCCAGTCCTCGAGAAGCCACCCGTGATCGGCGTCATCGA
This sequence comes from Nocardia otitidiscaviarum, assembly GCF_007362295.1. Classification (NCBI taxonomy): domain Bacteria; kingdom Bacillati; phylum Actinomycetota; class Actinomycetes; order Mycobacteriales; family Nocardiaceae; genus Nocardia; species Nocardia otitidiscaviarum. The sequence continues at coordinate 1,017,687 of NZ_CP041695.1, forward strand.
GTACGCCGACGACGAGGCCAGCTCGTCACACGAGGGCGGTCCCGGTGACGTACACCGCGGCCTAGTGCTGGTAACTGAGGAAGGAAAGTGAAATGGCACTTAATGCTGATCCCGATGTATTGATTCCCGCTGCCCGGAATGCGATGGCTCTGCAGGGAAATCACGAAGGCTATCTGAAGGCACTGCTCGGCGTTCAGGACGAGTTGGCGGCGGCGATCGTCAGCCCGGGCGCCGGTGCGGCCGTGCGGGAAGCCATGACGAACGCGCACACCAAAGGCCACGATCTCGCCGTGAAACTGCAGGAGATCATCCAGACCCTGCAGGACACCGGTATCAGGATCGATGCCAGTGATATGGACGCGGCCGCCCAGGTCCGGAATGCGACATCACTGGGCACCAATGGAGCGGTGGACGTCCCCGCACCTTCGGGGACCAGTCCGGTGAACACCAATTTCTGAGAACGAAATCCCCACACGAACCGAACATCTATTCACGAACAGCATAAGAGGTCGATTGTCATGGCAATGACATACAACTATCAGGCCGTCGATACCAGCACGCTGACGTTCCAGCAGATCGTAGGCGCGATCGAAGAGAACAATCAAAGCCTGATGGGCCTGGAGAACGGGCTCAAGGCATCCTTCACCGGTGAGGCGGCGGAGAACGGCTGGCATCCGCAGATCGATCTGCTGCTGAAGAAGATCGGCGAATACAACGCTGCCCTGCAGTCACTGAAGACGGCGATCATGACGGCCGGTGGCGCCGGCGGACTGATGAACACGACGGACAAGGACGCGGGATCGAGGTTCCTTGCTATCGGCATCTAGGCGCGATGGCATCGATCACCGGGTGGCGGAGTGGACTCGGATCCGGTAGCGGTAGATCTGAATGTCGATGCCGCCCTGCTGCTTCAGCAGTTGGTCGGCATCGACTCCTACCCCGTGGTGCTCGCGCTGATGCCCAATATCTACCGCGTCGAGGACCGTGACCGGGTGTACGCGGTCGTACGCGAGCAGCTCGTCGAGGCGGGCGTGCTCGTGGGCGACCGAGTGCATCCACAGGTCGCGCACTGGCTGGAGTGCCTGTATCGACCGGATGTGGAGCTCGCCGCGCGAATCATCGACACCGGTGCCGACGAGGTTCCGGCTGGCGTACTGCGAATGTCGCTGGTCCGTCGCGACGACGTCCATGTGCTGGCGCTGCGGTACGACGACCACGTGGTGATACAGCCGGTCTTCAACGAAGCCCGCGACCTGCGCGCGGTGGCCGGCGCGCTGCTCGCGGCGTTGGGGCCCTGCCCCGCAGTGGAATTCGAGCCGGTGACAGCCGAGCCGGAGGAATTCGTCGGTGCGCCGTCCGACGGCGCGGCCGAGTGGAAGCAGCGCTTCCTGGAGTTGGGTGCGGTTCCGCACACCGCGGGTGTGCTGAGCCGGGTGTTCGAAGAGGTGTTGCGGCGTGCGGAGGTGGTGGTCCTCGAACATCACGACGGCGGGACCGCGGAGGCGGGAGTGTGTATGAGCGTGTTCGACACCGAATTCGGCCGGGTCGTCGCGACGCCCGGCGTCGGTTACGACGGGCAGCAATGGGCGACCTTCGCCCCGGGTGACGACGCCACCGTCGCGGCCGGTGTCGCCGCCCTGGTCGAGATGTTGCCGAGCCGCAGCTGGTTCGACACCAGCCGGGTCTGAACGGTGGCGGCATCGGTGAGGGAACGAATGATCGTGCGAGGAAGAGGCACATGGTGAATCGACCACCGACCGTCAATGGACGGGGACAGGACTCGGCCCGCCACCTGGGCGGCTACGGCACCTACCTGCTCCCGGACTCCCCTGGTCCCGATGCCGCGGCGCAGCAGGCGGAATCCACCGGACCGGGCGGTGCCCAGCCAGGCGTCGACGCGTCCGTCGCCTCGGACCGACCCGCCGCGCCGCCGACGCCGCGCCCGGCGGATACCGCGACGCCGACCACCGCCCAGGCCGCGCCGCCGCAGCACTCCGGGGTCGCCTCCGTCGGGACCGGCGCACCGGCATCCACATATGCCACGGCACAGCCGCCGAACTCGACCGGCGCGGCCGCACTGACATATGCCTCGCCCGTGCCGCCATCGTCCACGGCGGCCTACCCCGCGAATACGGCCGGGCAGGCGCAGCCGCGAGACGCGAGCACCGCCGTCGGATCCGGGAGCGAATCCAGCGCCCTGGCGGCCCACGATGCGGCATCGGAGGCCGCGGGTGCCGCCGAGCACGCGGGACGTGACGTGACGAGATGGTCGGCCACCGGCGAACTCGAGCCCGAGGTCACCATGGGTGTGGAGCCGATCGGGCAGCGGTCCGAGCCGGCGGGCCGCGTGGAGGTCATCTCGGCCGCGCAGGCCGCCTCCCACCTGCTGGCGGAGATCACCGCGACCAACCGTGCGACCCTGCGGGCGTCCACCGGCGTGCGCGGCGCACTGAACAAGGTTGGCTTCCGTTTCGGACTGTCACCGGCCGAGCAGCGCGCCGAGGACCGGCGCAACCGGATCCGGCGGCAGATTCCCGGCACCTACCAGATCGCGGTCATCAGCGTGAAGGGCGGCGTCGGCCGGACCACGACCGCGGCGACACTCGGATCGACCTTCGCCTCCATCCGCTACGACCGGGTGGTCGCGGTCGACGCCAATCCCGACTTCAGCGATCTCGGCACCCGGACCGTGCGACATCCGTACGGGCTCACCCTCCGCGATCTGGCACAAGCCCGGGATCTCCGGGCGTTCTCGGCCGTCCAGGCCTACACCACCACGAACAACGCCAATCTGGTGGTCGTCGCGTCGCCGTGGGCGACCGATGCCACCCGGGCGCTGAACGGAGACGAGTACGCGGCGGCCGTGCAAACCCTTCGGGTGCATTACAACCTGGTGGTCGTCGACTGCGGTACCGGTGTGTTCGATTCGGCGACCGGTGGGGTACTGGCCAGCAGTGATGCGGCACTGGTGGTCACCCCGGCCACGGTGGGCGGGGTGACCGGTGCGGTCGCGACCCTGAACTGGCTCGCCGCCCACGGTCTCGAACGCCTGGTCCACCGGTCGAGTGTGGCCATCGTGCACCAGCATCCGGTGAAGCCGAATGTCGACGTGGCGGCGATCGAGCAGTTGTTCGCCACCGCGGAACGGCCCACCTACACGCTGCCCTACGACCCACATCTGGCCGAGGGCGGCGAGATCGATCTGCGACTGCTGCACGGCGACACCGTATTGGCGTTCGAGGAACTGGCCGCGGCCCTGTCCGACGGGTTCCCGACCTTCCGAGGAGCGACACGGTGACCGCTGTCGCCTCGCCGGCCGCGGACGCGGCGACCTCGGCGGAAGTGGCCCGGGTCCGGGTGGCGATCATGGTGGCCACCTATCAGGTGGACGTCGTGGTGCCCACCAAGTTCGCGGTGGAGACATTCATCGACGATCTGCTCGAAGTGCTGGCCGCGGCGGTCGAGGACGACGACGTCGACTTCACCCCGCCGGTCGGACAGTGGAGTCTGGCCCGACCCGGACAGCTCCCGATTCCGCGCTGGCGCAGCCTTGCCGACCACGACATCGCCGACGGCGCCGTGCTGGTGCTGATGCCGGTCGAGTCCGCGGAAGTGTTCCGGCCGATCGTCGAGGACATCACCGACGCGCTCGCCCTGATCAACGAGCGCGAGTTCGCCGAATACGACGCCGGAACGTCGGCGGTGGTCGGCTTCGGCGTGCTGGTGGCCGGTGCGACGGCGGCCGCGAGCATGCTGACCTGGGCATGGCTGCGCAGCGGATCGGTCCTGTGGTGTGCGGTCCCCGCCCTGCTGCTGGGCGCGGTGTTCCTGGGTGCGGCCGTCGTCGCCGGCCAGCGGTTCGCCGCGCCCCGCGCCTGCCTGGGATCGGCCCTCGCCGCCCTGGTGCTGCTGTTCGCCGGCGGCGCCATGCTGGTGCCGACGGAATACGACGAAACCGGCCGATTCACCGCGGCCAACCTCGCGGCGGGCGCCGTGGTCGCCGCCGTCGCCGCGGCGACCATGATGCGCGTGACCCGGGTGGGTATCGCGACGCTGATGTCGGTGACCGCGCTCGGCATCCTCGGCGTTCTCGCGGCGCTGCCCGCGGCCTATCTGGAGCTGTCGGCGAGCCAGGTGGCGGCCGGTGCGGTGCTGGTCATCGTGATGCTGCTGGGATCGGCTCCGCGGGTGGCCGCGGTGATCGCCCGGATCCGGCCACCCGATCTGCCCGACCCGGGCAACGAGGTGGCGCCCGCGACACTCACCGACATCTTCGACGCCGAGACCGGCAACGAGAGCGAACCCGACGACCCGCAACGCCGACGCATCGAGGCCACCTTCGAATCACGGGCGCGTCTGGCGGTGACGAGCCTGCGCGGATTGGTCGTGGCGCTGTCGCTGTCGCTGTCCGTCGCCACGGTGCTGGCGGCCGCGACGCACCCCGGCAAGATCCGCGAGATCGTGCTCGCCGTGGCGGTCGCGGGAATCCTGGCGATGCGGGCCCGCTGGTATCCGGACCGCGTGCAGGCCATCGCGTTGGTGACCGGATCCGCGGTGACGGTGATCGGGCTGGGAATCGTGCTGGTCGGCGTGCACGATACGGTCGGCGTCCGGCTGCTGGTCGCGGTCCTCGTTCTGGTTGCGGCGGTGCTGGGTTGTCTCGCGGCGGTCCGGTTGCCGAATGTCCGGCTGTCCCCGGTGACCCGGCGGGTGACCGACCTGTTCGAATACCTGCTGCTGCTGATCGTGCCGATCCTGGCGTTCTGGATCATGGGCATCTATGCGGCGATGAGGGCGATCTGATGCGTACGACCGGATGCGCCGTGACGCTGGTGGCGGCCGCCCTGTTCACCGGTGCGGCGCCCGCGGCCGCCGTCGAGCCGCCACAGGTCGTCGTCGGACCGCCACCAGCGGAAGAGCCGCCGAAACCGGAGTTTCCGATGAAACAGGACAAAGGCTGCGTGGCGGCCGGTATTCTTCCGGGAACCGATCCGGCGCGGCAGCCCCCGGTCGACACCGCCTTGAACCTGTCCCGAGCCAGGGAACTGAGCCGGGGCGCGGGCGTCACCGTGGCCGTGATCGATACCGGGGTGAAACCGAGCCACCGGCTGCGCGATGTCGTCGGAGGTGGGGATTATGTCGCCGACGGCGGCGAGGGACTGTCCGATTGCGACGCGCACGGCACCCTGGTGGCCGGCATCATCGCCGGCACAGCAGACCCCACGGACGGGTTCATCGGCGTCGCCCCCGAGGCCCGGATCCTGTCCATCCGCTACCGGTCCGCGGCGTTCACGGCCGAGGATCCGCAGCACTTCCGGCCGGGCGCGGAGGCAGCGGTCCAGGTCCGCACGCTGGCCCGCGCCATCGTGCACGCGGCCCGGCAGGGCGCGGGTGTGATCACCGTGGCGCTGCCGATATGCGTGCCGGTGCGGGAGGCGGTCGATCAGTCCCAGCTCTCGGCGGCCATCGGCTACGCCGTCCGGGTACGTGGCGCACTGATCGTCGCCAGCGCCGGTGACACCGGCGGATCGGGGTGCAACCAGCAGAATCCGGGTGTCGATCCCACCGATTCGGTGGATCCGCGCGGCTGGCGGAGGGTGCAGACCATATCCACACCCGGCTGGTTCACCCCCGAGGTGCTCACGGTCGGCGTCACCACCGTCGCCGGTGCCGCGTTGGACAGCTCGCTCGCCGGACCCTGGGTCTCGGTGGCCGCACCGGGGACCGGCATCGTATCTCTCGGTCCCGGTGGTGGCGTCGTCAGCGGAGTCGGCGATCCGGCCGCGCTGTCCGAGATCGGCGGTGCGTCCTTCGCCACCGCGTATGTCAGCGGTGTCGCCGCCCTGCTGCGGTCGCGGTTCCCGGGCGAGACACCGGCCGAGATCGCGACGCGCCTGCAAGCCAGCGCCCATTCGCCGGCTCGCGGTGTGGACAATGTGGTCGGCGCCGGGCTCATCGACCCACTGGCGGCGCTCAGCTACCGGACGCCGCCCAGCCGACCGGAGGGGCTCTTCCAGTCCGCGCCGCTGGCCGTGAAACCACCCGAACGACCGCGAGACCTGCGCCCCGCGATCACCGCCACAGTGGTCATCGCCGGTGCCGTACTGCTGGGTCTCGCGGTCGGCTTCGGCCCCGGGTTCGCCGGGATCCGGCGGTCCGGCACCCAGTCGTCGAGGTCGCGGTGACCGTATCGTTCCGCGGCGCCGGTCCGAGCGGCACTCCGGCCCCGCGGCTACCGTTCGGCGCCGAACCCGGCCCGGTCGCCGGGGCGGTTTTCATCGCCGTCCTCATGCTGGTCGTGCTGTCCCGGACCCATCCGTGGTGGGTCGCCGCACTGGTTCTCGCACTGTGGTCAGCCGTCGTCGTGGTGCCCGTGGGCCAGCGCACCGCCTACCGATGGGTGCGCGACTGGATCGGGTACCGTGCCGGTCGGTCGGCCCGGGCCCGCGAACTCGTGCGACCGGAGTCGGTGGTCGACGTGCGTGTGGCCGCGGGCGTCTGCGGCATCCGGCGTGGGGGTGACACCCTGATCGCGATGATCCAGCTGGCTCCGAACCTGGATCTGCCGACGATCATCGGCGCGGGCACCACCTACACCGAGGACACGGTGCCGGTGCCGGTGCTCGCCGAGATGCTCGACCAGTACGGCATCGCGATCGACATCGACATCGTGACGACTGGCCGGCGGGTTCGGTCCGTGGGAAGCTACGGCATGCTGTACGACCAGCTGATCGGCACCGACCCGGCGGTCGGGGAGCGGTTGACCTGGTTGGTGCTGCGTCTGGATGTCGAACGGAACCTCGAGCCCCTCGCCCGGCGTGGTTCGGCGGCGGCCGCGGCGCCGAAAGCGCTTGCCTCCGCGGCACATCGCATCGCGGCCCGGCTGCGCGAGATAGACATCGCCGCTCATCCGCTGCCCGCCGAGGCCATGCAGGCGGCGACCCGGTCGCTGCACACCGGATTCGAATTGACCGATCTGCGAGAGAGCTGGCGCATGCTGGCCGGACCGGTGCCGACTCGCCACGTCACCAGCTATGAGATCGATCTCGCGCGGATCGACGATGCCCTCGATACCTGCTGGACGTGGCACACCGGCCGGACAACCCTCACCGTGGCATTGACCAGCCGGGGCGTCCGACACGGCGGTACGGGCGCTGCCGAAGACCGCGAGGTCGAGGTGCGTGCCCTGGCGCGCTATGTCGGGCCGGGGCCGCAGGTCGGACGACCCGCTTACCTGCATCCACTGACCGGCCGTCAAGGCGCCGCGCTGCTGGCATCGCTACCGGTCGGTGGCCGCGAACGGTGGCACCGTATCGGCCGCCCACGCCGCGTCGATCCGGTCGTGTGGCAGGTCGGAGAACAGCTCGAGGTAGCGGCGGAACAACTGCGCATGGCGATCGGTCCCAGTGGGCAGATTCTCGGTGCGATCAGAGGGCGGGCCGAACACAATCTCGCACTGCCCCTTTACGATCCGGTGCGGTACAACCCGCGGCGGCGCACCGTCGACGTGCACGCGGAGCTGCCGATCGCCCAGCAGATCGTGCTCCGGACCGTGGCCGTAGGCGCCGATGTCGAGATCCATTCGAGCCGCCCGGGGCAGTGGCAGCACCTGGTGGACGCGGTCGGAGATCCCCGGTCGTTGCGGCTGGTCGGTGCACACGGCCCGATCGGGGCGCGCAACGGTACCGAGCCCGAAGTGGGCCCGGCGACCGTGGCGGTCTTCGACCAGCTCGTGCCGAGTACCACGGCCGCGCCCACCACGATCGTCATCAGTGCACCCGGCGGACCACGGCAGCGATCCGCCGACCTGTCCATCGATCAGACCGGCGCGGCCGCGATCGATGTCGGTATCCCCATGCACACCGTGCGGATCGATCTGATCGAACCGATCGGCGAGGACCGGTTCCTGACCGGTGTCGACGAATCCGCCGGTATCTCGTCCCCGGACCGGCAGCGTCCGGTACCCGAACTCGCGGGCGCCCGGCCCGCGTCCGGCTCGGATGGAAAGTAGGTCGAATATCGTGTCAGCGGAGGCGGAATCCCGGAATGGCGGCGGCGGTGAGGAACTGACGCCGCGACAGCTGGCGGCGTCGGTGTTCTCCAAGCGGCTCGCCGAACTCGTCGCGGAATCGGTCGTATCCACCGAGGACGACGGTCCGGTGCGGTCGCTGACGTTGTACTCACTGGCCCAACACCTGGAGCTGGCCTACCCGGACGTGCCGATATCGCAGTCCGGCCTGTACCGCCTCATCCACGGTGAGGCCATACCGCGCTTGGATCTGATCGTCGCGCTGGCGCGCGTATTCGATGTCGCGCCAGAGTATTTCATCACCGAGCCCAACCAGTAGCCGGTGGCGTTCTCACACTTGGGAACGGGCGGCGACCGAGAAATCGATACGATTCCCGGCATGCCCGACGAGGAACCGGGAGATGTCTTCCTCCGCCATCGGAGCGTGGTCCTGGCCGCGCTGTTGCCGGGCTCGTCCGGGGCGAAGCCGGAGGCGGAAAAGGAAGCGCCCGAACCGGTTTCGACTGGCTCGGCCGCGACGGACCTGGATGCCGCGGACCGCGAGCTGGCGGAGGCGGAAACCGTTCCGGAACCACGGCGCCCCACCGGGGCGGGCAGCCCGGCGCCGGTCCGCCCGCGTTCGGCACGGAGGTCCTCTGCCAGTGAGCAGATCAACGCGCTGTTGAACGGCTCGGGGCCCATCGAGCCCAGAGCACAGGGGTTCACCGATCCGGCTCGGATGCCACCGGAGCGGCGCGATACCGAGGCCCCACCGAAACGGCGGGAGGAGCCGGTCGGCAAGGACCGGTTCGACGACCTGTTGCGGCCGACGCCCGGCGGCCGTCTCGGTGCGTTGACGCAGCGGATCGCTCCACAGCTGCGCAAACCCAAGGTACTGCTGTCCGTCGGCGCGGTGCTGGCCGTCCTGCTGCTGGTCGTGCTCATCACCACCGGTGGTGAGCAGCAACAGGCGGGGCAACCACTGGTCGTGACGTCGGCGGCGCCGACGCCCGCGCCGCCGCCCGCCGAGCCGACCGAGGAGGTGAGCCGTGGGAAGCCGATCGAGGTGGTGTCGGCGACGAGCCACTGTCCGCCGGGCAGCACCGACGGTATGGACGCCTTCTCGGGTGAGGCGGGCAAGGCGTGGTCGTGTGTGCGGGCCTATCACGTCGACGGCCAGGTGCTGACCATCGACCTGGGCGGGACCTATCTCGTCGAATCCATCTCGATCGTGCCCGGCTGGGACCACATCCGCGCCGACGGCGTGGACGAATGGAGCCGGCACCGGACGGCGAGCCGGGTGTCGTACCAGTTCGACAACGAGAACTTCACCACCTACACCCAGGAGACCCTCGATCAGCGCGGCGTCGTGACCACCGAGATCAGCCCGCCGGTGCGGGCATCGGAGATCATTCTGACGATTCTCGAGTCGAGTGGCGATCGATCGCTGAACGACACCGCCGTGTCCTCGATCGTGATCACCGGAAAGCCGCAGGGGTGAGTCGAGATGTCCGCGGTGACATGCGGCTACTGCTCGCATCGTAATGACGGCGACCTGGCGCGCTGTGCGTACTGCGGTGCGCCGCTGGCCGCGCCCGCCCCGGCCGCCGGACCGGCGGCGGATCCGCGGCCGAGCGAGGCACCGCCGGTTCCGGAGCACCGGCATCCGGGGATCGGTACCGCCGCCGCCCGCATCGCGCACGATGCGGAGTCCGCGGTCCGTTTCGGCGGAGCGGCTGCCCGCGGTGGCGCGGACGCCCTCCGCGCGGTGGGCGCCGTCGAACACGGTCTGGCCTCCGGGGTTCGGACCCTGACCGAGCGGAAGCGGTATTCACCGCGGCACTGGCTGTTGACCGTCGGGGGCCTGGCCGTGCTGCTGGTGTGTGGTGTGCTCATCGCGGGCAGGTTCTCGCCGCCGCTCACGCCGATCGCCGCCACGACCGCGTCCGCCCGGCTGCCCGAACCGCTGCGTGCCGCTACCTGTCGGCCCTACCACGCCGAGTCCGGCGAACGGTGCGTACTCGCGGCCGGTGACCCGTTACTGCGGGGCCTGTCGGCGGGCCGGGATCTGACCTTCCATGTGCGCACGCCGCCGTCCGATGCGCTCGCGGCCACCGTCGAGCAGTGGCGTTCGAGTGCCCGGACGATCGTCGCCGACGGCGACGTGTTCGCGGCGGTGGGACCCTCGGCCACCGTGCGCTACGCCGACATCAGGACCGGTGTCGTTCTGGAGACCGGGGCCTTCGACGGGGACGGGAGCGCCCGGAGCTTTCTGGAGCGGTCGGGGCTGCTCGATCAGGACGGTTCGTGACGTAGCGCCGCCGTCAGATCCGCCGGATCGTCGTAGAGTTCGGCCAATTCCGCGGTGTCGTCCTCCAGATAGCGCAGCACCAGCTGGCTCACCAGCGCCACGGTCGCGCGCCCCGGAACGACGCGGGTGGCGGCCAGCTGCTCGGTGACCCTGGCCAGGTCGTCCGGGGTGCGCTCGGACTGCTGGAAACGGGCCCAGCCCATCCGGTGGAAGAGGTCGACGTGCCGGCGCGCGATGCGGTCGCAGTCGGCGTAGAGATTCTCCAGCTCGTCGACGACCTCGCTCAGCGGCAGCCCGGCCTCGGTAAGTCGACTGCCGATGGTGATCAGCCGAGGATTGGCGATCCGATAGGTGACGGCATCGACGGGTTGGTAGAGCCCGATGGCGACGATCCGCGCGAGGCCGTCGGGAACGTCGCGGTACCGCTCCTGCAGTTCGGCGGCCGAGATGGTCTCATTGGGGAATTTGCCGGATCGGGCGGTCGTCTCGTCGATGACGCCGAGCACGTCGGAGAGCCCGTCGCCGCGGTCCCAAGCCTTCAGCAGTTCCTTGATACCGCTCAGCTTGATCCCTCGGTTGAGCAGGCGGCTGATGGTGCGCACCCGGCTCAGATGCTCCGGGCTGTAGTAGCCGGTTCGGCCCTTCACCATCGGTGGGGGAAGAATGCCACGCTCGTGATAGACACGCAGGCTGCGGACGGTGGTGCCGGCTTCCCGCGCCAACTCGTCGATCGTGTACTTCGCCTCGACTGCCATCCTTCAAGGAAACCACAGTGGGAATTCCTTGAAAATAGAACGACACGATATTCAACGGTACGTCAGGAAGTGTCACACCGAAGTTCAGACCGGTTGGGTCAACGGTCGGCGGACCGCGTGCCGCACGCACCGCAGAACCGGGCATCGGGCGGCAGCGCGGCCCCGCAGCCGGTGCACGACCGCTCGGTGCTCATCCGTTCGCCGCAGCTGGTGCAGAACGCCGTCGAAGCCGGGTGCACCGCCCGGCACCGTGGGCACGCGGAACCCGAATGCCCACGGTCCGCCGTATTTCCGGGAGCACTGTACCGGGGCCGCGCCGCGAGTTGCGGGTGGACGGCGCTCAGGCCGAGCCCGGCGCCGAGGAAGGCTCCGCCCAGAGCGGCGTCGCCGCCGTGCGCCATGCCCTGACCGGCTCCGATCGCCAGCTCGCCCGCCGCGTACTGCCCGAAGTCGCCCACCAGTTCGAGGTATCTGGTGTCCTTGGCCAGCCGCTTGAGCCGATCGGCATCCTCGGGTGCCAGGTTGATGTCGAAGTTGCCCATGCGGGTGATCAGCAGCCCATACCTGCGCAGCTGCCGGTTCGTCACCGCCAGCACGTCGGTGTCGATCTCCGGCATGTGCGCCGAGAGACCGAGCACCGGCCACCGGCCATTGGTGATCCCGGATGTCACCGCGATCTTCATCGAGCGCAGCAGCAGATCCGAGCACCATGCGGTGACCTGGTCGGGGTCGGCCAGGTCGACGGTGCCGATCAGCCCCGTGACCAGGGCGGCCGGATCCTGGACGGTCAGCGCGTACTCGCCGAAGACGCGCAGGGTGACGATCTGCTCGCTGCGGGGATCCAGGATGTCGTCGAGCCGGCCGCCGAACCTGTTGCCCGGGAACTCCCTGGTTCCCACGAAATACAGCTCCGCACGGTAGGCGTTGCCGCCGGTGACGGCGTCCAGCAGGGCGCCCAGGCCCGGCAGTTCGGTGGCGTCGACCCGGTGCCGACCGGGAGTCATCAGACCCGCGACCTGTCCGGTATGCACGAACAGCGCGACCTCGCCGGAGTTCACGATCACGCGGGAGAAGCGCCGGATGTTGACGTCCGGCCACTTGTACACCAACTGGTTCTTGCGGCTGTCGGGAACAGCGATGAATTCCCGCTCGAACCAGGCCATGTCGTCGAGGATACGGTCGCTTCCCAGGCCGGCCGAGCGTCGTATTCCCACGGTGGGGAAGGGTCGCGTGGCGTATCGGTGACCGGGCGCGCAGAATGCCGAGGCACACGCCGCCGAGGCAGACCGGGAGGGGGCCGAATGCTGGACCACGGCACCGAATCCGCACCAGAGCTGTCCACCACCGGGTTGGTCGCCGCGCTCGACGATGCCGGGCTCGGTGCCGGACGCGGCCCGCGTTCGCGGCCCAGCGTTCGTCGACTGGGTGGGGGCTGGGTGGAACTGCCGCCCGCCGAGCCGATCGATCCGCGTACCGCGGTCCTCGCCGAACCGGTTGTCCGAGAAGAGAAACGGTTCTGCTGGCGGTGTGACGAGCCGGTCGGCCGTTCCACGCCGGCCGTGCCCGCCACGGCATCGGGCGAATGCGAGATCTGTGACGCGCCCTTCGATTTTCGGCCCGCGCTGGCGGAGGGCGATCTGGTCGCGGACCAATACGAGGTGCAGGGCTGCCTCGCCCACGGCGGTATGGGCTGGGTGTATCTCGCGATCGACCGCAATGTCAGTGATCGATGGGTGGTGCTGAAAGGGCTGATGACCTACGGCGACTTCGAGGCCCATGCGGTCGCCGTCGCCGAGCGGCAGTTCCTGGCCGAGGTGTCGCACCCCAATATCGTGAAGATCTACAACTTCGTTCAGCATCAGCCCCCGCACGGGCAGCCGTGCGGCTACATCGTGATGGAGTACGCCGACGGCCGGTCTCTGGACGACATCCTGCACGCGGCCGCCCCGCATCGGCTCTCGGTCGCCGAGGCCATCGCCTTCGTCCTGGAAATCGTTCCGGCACTGGAGTATCTGCACTCCAACGGCCTCGCCTACAACGACCTGAAGCCCGGCAACATCATGGTCGGGGAACGGGTCAAGCTCATCGACCTCGGTGCGGTGGCGGCCATGGATTCGGCCGGATATCTCTACGGCACACCGGGTTTCCAGGCCCCGGAGCTCACCAGCACCGGACCCACGGTCGCCTCCGACATCTACACGGTCGGCCGGACCCTGGCCGCGCTGACCCTCGATCCAGCGCGCCGGGCGCGCGGTGGCAGCGACGATCTGCCCACCCCGATCGAGCAGCCGGTGCTGCGCCGCTACGAGGCGTTCTACCGGCTGCTGCTGCGGGCGACCGATCCCGATCCGGCACTGCGGTTTCCGACCATGCAGGCACTGCACACGCAGCTGACCGGCGTGCTCGCCACCGTGCTCGCGACCGACACCGGCGAGGAGTACCCGCAGGCGTCGACCCTGTTCAGCGCGCAGCGCACCAGTTTCGGGACCACGGCGCTGATCGCGCCGACCGACAGCCTCGCCGACGGCGTGTACCGGCACGGGACCCTGGACGCGTCCAGTGTGGTCGCGGCGCTGCCGGTGCCGCTGACCGACGTCGACGATCCGAGCGTGAATCTGTCGTCGCGGTCGCTGCCCAGTGATCCGCAGCAGGTACTCGACACGCTGCGGATGGTCGCGGAGTGGTCGCAGGCCGGCAAGATCGACACACCGGCCTCGTACGAACTGGAGGGCGCACTGGCGGAGGTGCGTGCGTATCTGGATATGGGCGATCCGGTCGCCGCCAGGCAGCGGCTGGACCGGATCGCGTCCGACAGTCGCGCGGACTGGCGTATCGCCTGGTACCGGGGTGTCGCGGCCTTGCTGGCGGAGGACTTCGACGAAGCATTCACCCGATTCGACACGGTGCACACCAGGGTGCCGGGGGAGCTCACGCCCTCTCTGGCCCTGGCTGCCACTGCTGAACTCCTTCTGCAGGAACGGATTTCGCGGTCGGAGACCGAACCCGCCGATGATCACGCCGGGCGCTGGCACGAGGTGGCGCTGCGGTATTACACGATCGTCTGGCGCACCAACCGCAGCGCGGTCAGTGCCGCTTTCGGCATGGCCCGCCGCTTGGCGGCCGCCCGCGATCCTCTCGCGGCGGTAGCGGTCCTGGACGAAGTGGCACGGACTTCGAGCCTGCACGCGCTGGCCCGGATGACCGGCTGCGTGCTGCTGGTGTCCCGGCCGCCGGCCGAACTCGAGGAGTCCGACCTGCACGCCGCCGCGACTCGGGTGCGGGAGTTGCCCGCGGACGAACCGCGCGCGCAGCAGATGCGCGTGCTGGTGTTGAACGCCGCACTGATGTGGCTGACCACGCGGCGCGGTCCGGAGCGCCCGCAGACGACGCTGCTGGGTGTGCCGTTCACCGAAGACGGCGTGCGCCACGGCGTCTCGGAGTCCCTGCGACTGCTCGCGCGCAAATGCGACGACCGGATGCACCGCTACCATCTGGTCGACCTGGCCAACCAGGTGCGTCCGCGCACCTGGTGGTAGTGCTGGGTGAGCCGATGACACGCCTGATCGACTACACCTTCGACGGAACCTGGCTGACCTATGTCGATGAGCGACAGCTGTCGGCGCAGCTGCGGCAGCGGCTCGAACAGCGGCGCGCCGCGGGGTATCCGCCGGTCCACCAAGGGATCACCGGGGGCGGCGATTCCGTCGTCGTGCTGGGTGCCGCCGGTGTGCTCGGGGCGGGTGCGCTGCTGCTGCTCCTCCTCGGCACGGGACCGCCGTGGCTGTGGGGCCTCGTGCTCGCCGCGGCGGTCGTCGCCGCCGGTGCGACGCTGCGCCGCACCGCGCGTTCCACCGTATCGCTGACCGCGAGTGACCGGCGCGCCGTGGCCGCCGCGACCAGGCGGTTGTATGTGCCCGATCCGAGCGATGATCGGGGGCTGCGCGGCGATCCGATCGAGGCGTTCCCGGTTCCCGAACTCATCGCGCGCGCCGTGGAATTGCGGGACAGCATCGCCGATTCGCCCGCCTGGCAGAGCGGCTACCTGATGTCGCATCGTCTGCGGCTGGACCTGGACGCCGAGCTCGACGCGATCATCCAGCACGCATTGCGGGTGGAGTGCGCGTCCAGGCCGCTCACCGACGTCGTCGGCGATTCCACGACCGCGACGACGGCGCGGCAGGCCACCGAGAACGCGCACGCGGCCCTGGCTCGGGTGTGGACCGGTCTGGTCGCTCGGGTGAGCGCGTTGACCGCCTACCGCGCGCATCTGGCGGAACTCCAGGCCGAACTGACCAATGCCGAGATCGCCGAGCGCACGGTCGGGGTGGGCCTCGACATCACCGCGCTGATGGCGGTCGCGACCGACGCGGAGCTGGCGGCCGACCACATCGATGGTCTGCGGGTGGAGGTTCGGGCGACGGCGCTGGCCATCAACGAGATCGTCGAGACACTGAACGGCGACCTGAACACGCTGGCCGCGCTCTCGGCGCCGCGTGCCTGAACCGATGAACCGAGGACGAACAGGCGAACAGCTGGATTGGAGCACAAACAATGACGGTTCTGGCGTTGGAGATCGGCCCGACCCGGTTCGCGGCCGGTCGGGTGGCACCGGACGGGAAGGTGCAGGATGTCCGGGCGATCCCGGTGACCTCGCGCGCGCCCTGGAACAGCTGCCGCGACCTGCTGGTCGAGGTGGCCGCCGGCGGTGATGTCACCAGTCTGGGCATCGGCACCACCGGGCCCGTCGATATGGCCGCCGGGGTGGCGGCCCCGCCCGATATCGCGGAATGGCAGGTCGGCTTCGGCCTGGTCGAGGCCGCGCGTAAGCAATTCCCCTCGGCCACCGTGGGAATGGCGCTCGACGGCGTGTGCGCCGCGCTGGCCGAACAGCGCCACGGCCTGCTGCGCGGTGTCCCGGACGCACTGGTCGTGTCGGTGTCCTCTCGGATCAGCGGCGGCATCGTGGTCGGTGGTTTCGTGGCGGTGGGACGTACCGGAAACGCGGGCAATATCGGCCATATGGTGATGTCCGGCTACGACGATCTCTGCGACTGTGGCGCCCGGGGGTGTGTGCAGGCCATCGCCAGCACGTCCGCGGCCGTGCGCTGGGCCGAGAAGCGCGGCTGGCAGGGGGACGGTTTCGCGGCGCTCATCGCCGCGGCCGGCGCGGGCGACGCCACTGCCGGTGCGGCGGTGGAGCGCATGGGAACCGTTCTGGGACAGGCGCTGTCGTCGGTGGCGGCACTGTTCGACGTCGACCGCGTGGTGGTCGGCGGCGAGGCCGCGACGGCAGGTCCCGCGCTCTGGAAGTCACTGGGTGCGGCGGTAGGCGCGCATGCGCGGATCGGATTCCTGTCCGGCCTGCGGGTGATGCCCTCACAGTTGGGCGATACGGCGGTGCTGACCGGTGCCGGATTGCTCGCACTACCGCCGGATGGACAGTAGCGGCGGCACAGCGGCGCTGTTGTAAGCCAGCACAGCTGCCGCGGTCTGCGGGGACGGCAGCCGTGCTGGCGAGGCCGGTGATGATGAGGGGAACCACCGCCCGATGTCCATCTTAACCACATATGGTGGTTCAATCAATAACGTGCACTCAAACAGTGGCAAGAAAATCGCCGACGCGACCGACGCCGGTCCTGGAACCACCGCGGAGACATCGACCGAGTCGTCACGGGTCTGGTCCCGCAACGAGTGGGATCCGTTGGAGGAGATCATCGTCGGGGTCGCCGTCGGTACCGTCTTCCCCGTGGAGGCGCGGCGAATGGTCGAGGCCACCATGCCGCGCCGGTACTGGCAGCTGTTCGAGACGGCCCGCCCGTTCCCCGCCCGGATCATCGCCGCGGCGCAGGCCGAGCTGGACAATCTCGACCGGGTGCTGACCGACGCCGGTGTCGTCGTCCAGCGCCCCACCTGGGTCGATCCGGCGAGCCTGGACGGCTACACCTCGGCACTGCCCCGTGACTCGCTCCTGGTCGTCGGCTCGACCGTCATCGAAGCGCCGATGGCCTGGCGGTCTCGGCGCGGTGAGGTGCTGGCGTATCGCCCTCTCCTGCAGCACTATCACGAGTCGGGCGCGCGGTGGGTGTCGGCGCCGCGGGTGCTCGACCACGACCGCCTGCTCGACGGTGCGTCCGACGCCCGGTGGGCGATCAACGAAACCCAGCCCGCCTTCGCCGCCACGGACTTCCTGCGCTTCGGCCGCGATATCGTCGCGCAGCGCAGCCACGTCACGAACCGGGCCGGTATCGACTGGCTGCGCAGGCACCTCGGCGACACCTACCGAATCCATGTGCTCGACAGCGACGATCCGCACACCATGCGGTTGGACCGCACGATCATGCCGTTGCGTCCCGGAACCCTGCTGTTCGATCCCGACCGGGTCGACGCGGACAGTCTGCGGCGCTGCATGTTCGCCGAATGGGATCTCGTTCCGGCACCGCGCCCGGCGCCTCGGGAGCGGCCGCCGCTGTACCTGGCCGACGCGGGGGCGCGCATGGACGTCCTGGTGATCGACCGGGAACGGGTGGTGGTGGAGGCGCAGGACGACCAGATCGCCGAACTGCTGGCCGGCCTGGGCTTCGACCCGATCCGCTGCCCGTTCCGCAATGTGCAGAGCATCGGCGGCTCATTCCATCGCGCCACTACGGACATTCGGCGCCACGGCGTCCCGGACTCCCCTCCGAACTGACTTCCGATCGGGTTCCCGGCGCTGGGAATCCGGGAGAATTCCACTGTGCCGAGCGGGAATCGAGTCCGCACCGGGTTCGAGGAAGGCATGTTCGAGGAAGGACGGACACGACGTTGCGCAGCCGCGGGAATCACGAATCGCGAGCGACAACGCTGGGTTGGTCGCCACCGGCTCACCTCCGCCGCCTGGTGATGGCATTCGTCTCCGCGGCGGTGTGTGGCACGGCGGGCACCCTGTTTCCCGCGTCGACCGCGCATGCCACCGATCCGGCCGTCGTGGTGCACCCCGGGCTGGCGATTCGGACCATGACCGAGGAGGACGGCAAGGTCGTCGGTTTCCAATGCACTGTCGGGTTGACCGGATTCGTCGGAAAGGCTCGCTACGCCGTCACGGCCGGGCACTGTCGGCGACCGGGGGTCGTCACCGATGCCGAGGGCAATCCGATCGGCTGGTACGAGTCGTATCAACCCGATCGCGGACTCACTCTGGGGTTCGGGCTGATTCGCCTGTACGACGGTGTCGGTGTGTCCGCGTCCATGGGCGCCTTCGGTCTCAGCTCCATCGACATGGACCCGCGCCGCGGCCAGCAGGTCTGCAAGATCGGGGCCACCACCGGCTGGAACTGCGGCACCATCACCAAGGTCGAGGACGGCGTCATCTACACCACCCGGGACCTCTGGTTCGAACACGGCGACTCGGGCGGTGTCGTATACCGCCAAACCTCCGACGGCCACGCGGCTTTCGTCGGCATCGCGATGGCATACGTCAACGACCGCGACCGCGAGGCGATAGTCGAACCGGCCAGCTGGCTCTTCGACCAGATCCAGCGCTACGGCCCGACCGCGAACGAGTCGTTCAAGTGGTATCGGGTGCACTGAGAACTTCCCAGCTCCGGGGATGCATGAGACTGGAACGGTCGGAGGAGTCGGGCCGGATGGTGGCACCGACCGTGCCGATGAGTCGATCGAGGAGCTGAGCATGCTGATGATCGTGCGCGCGCCGGCCACGGGCTCGTCCGGATCCGAGAGTCGGGTGCCGACATGGTGGTGAACGGCCAGGACGGGGTGGCGCACTATCGAGACTGGACCGTCGAGCTGCCGCATCCGCGCGGTGGGTCCGCGGGGCTCTATTCGGTGATCGAGGCCACTGAGCGCGCCATCCAGCTCTCGGTCGATTTATTCGGGTCCGGGGCGGGGGAGCGGGCGCCGGATCTGGTCGAGCAGTTCGCGGAGCGGGGGCTGGTCGACGATTCCGGGAACCAGTCGGTCATGGCCGACGATTATGCGTCGAACCGAGACGAGATCGACGCGATCGCGGCCGAATTGCACCGGCAGAACAGGGAAGTGGACACGTCCGCCTACGCGACCTCCACCAAGGCCAGTTCGGCGATGTCCGATATCGATCACGAGGTGGACGGACTGAAGTCGACCCTCGCCGCCGAGGGGCCCGCCCCGGGCGAGGAGCGGCTGTCGGTAGCGGCCGAAGATCGGCTCCTGAGCGCCATGCTGCGGACCGCGGACGCCGTCTCCGACATCATCGAGAAGGCGTCCGACGGAGTCGCGGAAGAGGCGGAGCGGATCACCTATTCGTCGCCGACCTACGGGGCGCCGACACCACCGATGATGATGAATACCGGCGGCTACGGCGGCTATGCTCCCGCCGGAAATGATTCCGGCGGTGGTGGATTCATGCAGACGGTGAGCGCCGAGGCGATTCCCGAAGGGCAGCGCGCCCGGGTGGACGAGATGTATCAGCGGCTGCTCGACAACGGCTTCACACCGGCGCAGGCGGCGGGCATCCTGGGTAATCTCCAGGCGGAGTCGGGCTTTCGCACCGATGCCTGGAACGCGGGTGAGGCATCCCTGGGCTTGGCGCAGTGGCGAGGCGACCGGCTGGAGGGTCTCGAGCGATTCGCGGCCGCGCGCGGCGGTTCGGTCACCGATTGGCGTATCCAGATCGATTACATCTCGCATGAGCTCCAGAACAAGGAATCGGCTGCCTACGCGCATCTTCGGAATGCGCGGACACCCGGTGAGGCTGCCGCGGTGTTCGACCAGTACTACGAGCGCAGCGACGGTTCGGCGCGTGCGAAGCGCATTGCCAACGCGAACAGCATCGCGGGTGCCATGACGACCAGCGTCTCGGTCTGATCCGCTGTCGCCGTGTAATCCGGTTCGGTGTCACAGTATTCGGTGACGCCGGCCCTGCCGCACCTGATTCGCGGGCCCGGGCCGGCGTCAGCGATTCAATGCTTGTCGTGTTCCAATGAGCCTTGGTAGGAAGGGATTTGGCCTTCCAAACGCTCATGCAGCGATCGGGCGACCAGTTCCGCGGTGGCCGCGATCGCCAGTTGCCGGGCGTGCTCCACGGCCTGCTCCTGCCCTTCCCCGTCGGCGTCGACGGATGCCGTCCGGTGTTCGGCGAGTCGGCGGACGATCTCGGCCTGCCGGGCGGCGACCCGGCTGCAATCGGCATGCAGGCGGATGAGCGGCCGGAATATCTCGTCGGCGGGAAGTCCGGCGTCGATCAGCCCGGCTGCCAGGGCGTGCAGTTTGGGGTGGGTGGCCTGTAGCGCGCTGACATCCGGTCCGGTCTCGCCGGTCGTGCGCAGCTGTTGCAGCGTTGTCGCCAATCGGCTGTCGTCGTCGGTGGATCGGCGGTATGCGGCGCCGCCCGCGAGGGCATTGCTCCGTACCTGGAGGACCTCATCGAGCCCTTCGCCGCGATCCCAGGCGTCGAGGAGCTCTTTGATGCCGGTCAGTTTCATTCCCTTGCGCAGCAGCTGGCCGATGGTCTGCAGCCGGACCAGATGCTCCGGTCGGTAGTAGCCGATCCGGCCGCGGACCTGCGGGGCCGGTAGCAGACCGCGCTCATGGTAGACGCGCACGCTGCGCACGGTGGTGTGGGCAGCGCGGGCCAGTGCATCGATGGTGAATTCGGACTCCGTCGTCATAAGACAAGGAAACCACATTGGATAGAGGTACACTAGCCAATGTGCCGCTAAATGGCGGGACGCTAAGGGTTGCTCGGCAGCTCGGCGTTGGGCTACTGTTCACGAACAGCTCATCCGCAGCTGGTTTCCGGGGACTGTTGAGCAGCCCTGATGGAGGACTTGCGCTTACTCGCGCGCTACGGGGCAGGCATCGCCCGATGCTCCCCGGCGTACCCGGAGACTTGCCATGACTGTTACGCAGAACCGTTCACTGGACCGAGATACCCACGCGGAGAACACATCGATACCGCGTCCACCGTGCGCTCAGCATCCCGACGGCTGGGACCTGGACACCGGTACGCCGGACGCCTGGCGCCAAGCCGTAGCGGCCTGCCACGCGTGCCCGCTGTTCGTCCAGTGTCAGCGGATGGCGACCGCCCTGGTCGAAGCCGGCGAAGGGCCACGGGCCATGATCTGGGCGGGAGTCGGCTACGACAACTCCGGAAAGGTCATCCCGAATCTGGATCGGCACCGCATCGCGCCGGTCGATCGCCAACGTCCCACCAGAATCGTTCGTACACAGACGGTGTGCAAGAAGGGTTCCGGCGAACCGCTGACCACTGCACGGACCGTGTCGAGGACGCCCCGGGGCGGAATTCAGCGGCAGATCGTGCTCGGCCGCAGCGTGATTCGCTGTTCGGACGGCGAATAGCCGGCTTCCGATACCACCACAGCCGCCGGTGCCGTGTCCGAACACGGCACCGGCGGCTGCGGTCAGGTCCGACGCTCGAATTCGGCCGGCCCGCTGGCCATACTCCTGATCTGTCGAGCCGCCACCGAGAGGGTCGCGAGATCGTGGCCGGGTCCGGTGTGGATCTCGTCCAACATGGCCCGTGCCCGGGCGATCCTGGAGCGGTGCGTCGATTCCCAGTGGGCGATCTTCTCCGCCGCGGACTCGTCCGGTCCGGTGAGGTCGAGGACCGTGATGGTCAGCGAACGCAGCGCCGCGTAGATGTCGTCGGAAACGGCCAGCCGGGCCAGTGAGGACCAGCGGCCGGCCCGTTCCAGACGCCGCACCTCGTTGAGGAGCTGTTCGATCTTCAGATGATCGTCGAGCACGTAATGGATTTCGGCCACCTCGGAGCGGTCCCGGTGGGTGATCTCCGCGATATCGATGACGTCCAGCAGCGGGAACAGATAGATCAGCCGGGCCACCTCGTCGGCCAACTCCGCGGGCGCCCCCAGGTCGATGGCCGTTCGGGCGCGTGCGGTGAGGTCGGCACGGTGGTCGGCGCCGAGCCGCCCGGGCACCGTGGCGGTGAGCGCGCGAACCCCCGGCGCGTACCGGTCGATCTCCGCGGTGATGTCGAGCGGCTGCGGCCGATTGCCGAGCAGCCACCGGGAGGCGCGGTCCAGCGTCCGTTTGGTCTCCATCTCCAGCGCGTCCCGGGCCGCCGTCGGCATCTCGGTGGAACGAATGCGATCCCACAGCTCGTGCAGATCGAAGATCCGCACCGCGACCCCGAAGGCCCGCACCGCGTCGGCGGTGTCGGCGCCCGCCTCCTCGGATTGCCGGAACGGGTAGGTGATTCCGCCGAAGTCGACGACCTCGTTGGCCAGCACGGTGGCCACGATCTGCCGGCGCAGCGGATGCGCGTCGATGGCCCGGCCGAAGCGTTGGCGTAGCGGTGCCGGGAAGTAGGTGTGCAGTCGATCCGCGAACATCGCGTCGTCCGGCAGCGACCCGGCCAGCAGATCGGCCTTCACGGCGAGTTTCACCTGGGCCATCAGCGTCGCGAGTTCGGGCGAGGTCAGGCCGCGCCCTTCGGCGCCGCGGCGGGCCAGTTCGGCCTCCGAGGGCAGAGCTTCGAGTTCGCGGTCCAGGCCGTGGCCGGACTCCAGCGCCTGGATCGTGCGGCGGTGCAGGTCCAGCGTTTCCGCCGCATCCGCGCGGGAGAGGCCCATCAGGAAGTTCTGCGCGATATTGTCGCCCAGGACGAGATCGGACACCTCCTCGGTCATGGAGGCGAGCAGCCGATCACGGTCACCGGCGTCCAGTTCGCCGGCGGCGACCACGCGATCCAGCAGAATCTTGATGTTGACCTCATGGTCGGAGCAGTCCACACCCGCGGAGTTGTCGAGGGCGTCGGTGTTCATCCGGCCGCCCGATCGGCAGAACTCGATCCGGCCCCGTGCGGTGGCGCCCAGGTTGCCGCCCTCGCCGATCACCTTCGCCCGCAACTGGCTTCCGTTCACCCGCACGGCGTCGTTGGATTTGTCGCCGACATCGGCGTCGGTCTCGTCGGCGGCCTTGATGTAGGTGCCGATACCGCCGTTCCACAGCAGATCGACCGGTGCCAGCAGGATCGCGCGCACCACCTCCGGCGGTGACAGCTCGGTGACGCTGTCATCCAATCCGAGGGCGGTACGCGCCTGCGGACTGATCGGAATGCTCTTGGCGGTGCGGTCCCACACTCCGCCGCCCGCGCTGATCAGCTCGGCGTCGTAGTCGGCCCACGACGAGCGGGGCAGGGCGAACATCCGCTTGCGCTCGGCGAACGAGCGGGCCGCGTCGGGGTTCGGGTCGAGGAAGATGTGCCGGTGATCGAAGGCCGCGACGAGCCGGATGTGTTCGGAGAGCAGCATTCCGTTGCCGAAGACGTCGCCGCTCATGTCGCCGATGCCGGCTACGGTGAACGGCTCGGTCTGGACGTCGATGTCGAACTCCCGGAAGTGCCGCTTCACACTCTCCCAGGCGCCCTTGGCGGTGATGCCCATGGCCTTGTGGTCGTAGCCGACCGAGCCGCCGGAGGCGAAGGCGTCGCCGAGCCAGAAGCCGTATCGGTGTGCGACCTCGTTGGCGACGTCGGAGAAGGTCGCCGTCCCCTTGTCGGCGGCCACCACGAGATAGGTGTCGTCGCCGTCGCGGCGCACCACCCGGTCGGGCGCCAGGACCGCGCCGGTGCGATTGTCGATATTGTCGGTGAGGTCGAGCAGGCCGGAGATGAAGGTGCGGTAGCAGGCCACGCCCTCCTCGCGCTGAGCCTGCCGATCCGTGGCCGGGTCACCGGTCGCGGCGGGCGGATTCTTCACCACGAAGCCACCTTTCGCTCCGACCGGAACGATGACCGCGTTCTTGACCGCCTGCGCCTTGGCGAGGCCGAGGATCTCGGTGCGGAAGTCCTCCCGCCGATCCGACCAGCGCAGGCCGCCGCGGGCGACCGCGCCGAAGCGCAGATGCACCCCCTCCACGCGGGGCGAGTAGACGTAGATCTCGTACTGCGGCTTCGGTTTCGGCAGTTCGTCGATGCGTCGCGGGGCGAACTTGAAGGCCAGATAGTCGCGCGACACCGCCGCCTGCGACCGCACCGTGGCCGGTGACCCGCTCATGTAGTAGTTGGTCCGCAGCGTCGCACCGATCAAGCCGAGGAAGGCGCGCAGGATCCGGTCGGCGTCCAGGCTGGTGACGGCGTCGATGCGGGCTCGCAACTCGGATTCGATCCGCTGCGCCCGGGCGGGGTCGCTGCGATCGGGGTCGAAGTGCGCGCCGAAGAGTTCGACGAAGGCCCGCGCCGCGCCGGGCTGCCGCAGCAGCACCCGCGTGATGTTGCTCTGGCTGTAGGCGAATCCCGCTTGCCGCAGGTATCGCGCATAGGCGCGCAGGACGGCCACCTCATGCCAGTGCAGTCCGGCACGCAGGACCAGTTCGTTCAGCCCGTCGGTGTCGGCGCGGCCGTACCACATGGCCGCGAATGCCTCGGGGAAGCGCCGCTGGGCATCGGTGACCGCCGCGGACAGGGCGTCGGTGGCGGTGAGTGCGGCGTCGATGGCGCCGTCCAGGGCGGTGTCCAGCAGTTCTCGCGGTGCGTGCAGGTTGAACCGGTAGATCCAGCGGGGCCGGGAGTCCGGCAGTTCGATCGGATAGGGCCGCTCGTCGTGCACGTCGACGCCGAGGCTGTGCAGGATCGGCAGCACTCGGCTCAGCGATACGCCCGCGCCGCTGACGTAGAGCGCGAACTGCCAGTCGTCGACCGCGGCGTCGGCCGCCCGGGACAGGTGCATATCGATCGCGTTGTCGCCGAGCTCCTCGAGCCGCTGGATATCGGCCAGCGCGTGACTCGGGGTGAAGCTCTCCTTGTAGCCGTCGGGGAAGCTGTCGGCGTACCGCTTGGCGGTTCTGGAGTCCACGGCGGCCGTGGCCGCCGCCTCGGCAACCAGCCGATCGGCCCAGGTGTGGGTGGTGGCGAAGAGCAGATCCTGGAGGTGCTGCCGTCGCGCCTCGGAGAGGTCCGCGGGTGCCGCGTACTTGCCGCGGTGCACCGTGAAATAGATGTTGACGAGCTCGGATTCGGTGGCTCGCGCGGAGTAGGCGATATGGTCGCCGCCGAATTCGGACAGCAGAATCTGCTGCATCCGCTGGCGCACGGCCGTGTTGTATCGGTCCATCGGCAGATAGACCAGGCACGACACCGTCCTACCGCGCGGATCGGGCCGCAGAAACAGCCGTACCTGTCGTCGCTGACCGAGGGTAAGCACCGCGGACGTGGTGTCGAACAGTCGCCGGGTGTCCGAGGAGAACAGTTCCACGCGTGGGAAGGACTGCATCACCTCCAGCATCGATCGGCCGGAGAACGAATTGAGTTCGAACCCGGCCCATTCGACGACCTGGCGCACCCGGTGTTCGATCACCGGAATGTCGAGGATGTTCTCGTGCAGCGCGGAAATGGTGAAGGTCCCGACGAACAGCTGCTCGCCCACCACCCGGCCGTCGGTGTCGTATTCGGCGATGCCGATGAGATAGGGATTGATCCAGCCCGGCGCCGCCGATTCGATCGCCCCCGGAGCCAGCCGCAGCAGGCCACGATCCGGTCCGGGGGTGGGGACATCGATTTTGGTCGCCGATCCGGCGCCGAGTATGCCGAGCCCGGTGCCCGGGACCGGTCGCATGGTGGCGGGGGCTTCGGGGTCCGCACTCTCGGGGACGGCGTATCGGGCGTAGCCGAGCAGGACGAAACGGTCGTCGGCGAGCCAGCGCAACAGCCGCGCGCACTCGCGCGCCTCCGCCGGGTCGGCCCCGCTGTACGGGGGAGCATCCGAGTGCAGTTGATCGGCGAGGAAGGACTGCCTGCGCTGCATGGCGACGGTGCTGTCCGCGATCTGGCGCAGGTCGGCGAGCAGGGGCGGCAGGACGGCCGCGATCGTCGCCAGTGCGCCGTTGTCGGTCGCGGCGCTCAGCTGGATGTGTATCCAGGACTCGCGGGTCATCCCGCCGCCGGGCTGCGTCGCCGGGCTGTCGCCCTCGTACGGTGCCAGCGAGAGCAGCCGTCCGCTCGGATCGCGAACCACCTCGAAGATCGGATGGATGACGTCGGTGACGGTGGCGCCGAGCCGCCGCAGCGTCGAGACCAGTGACTCGACCAGCAGGGGCATATCGGAATTGACCACCTGGACGGCCGGCCCGATGCCGTTCGGCTCGTCGGGGTGGTACACGCGGGTGGTGGCGGCTCCGGTGGTCCGGGTGGCGGCGAGGGCCAGGTGCCGCCGGAAGATGCGTTCGGATTCACCGGGACCGGATAGTGCGGCACCGGAACGCACTTGACGGAAGTACGCCATCTGCAGCGACGTCGGATCACCACCGGGGGAATCGGGAAGTGCGGTGCGCGTGGGCAGTTCGGGTTCGGAGGTCGTAGTAGTTGCTGATCGGCGTTGCGTGGGCCGCATGGTCAACGCACGCCTTCCCGATGGCTCGACACGGTGTGAGCTCCTGACTTGTGTGGATCGCGTGAAGTTACCTAGACGATGTACCGCTAAACAGCGGTACAATACGGTACGCTACACCTGCGTGTCAGCCGGAGGCAAGGAGCTGCGAACCCCGGGTGCCGGACGTCACGTGACTCATGATCGGTATGCGGGAGGGTTGCGATGTGTGATGTTCGAACGTGAAAGCTTCGGTTCCGCTGATCGCGATCGGACACGTGTTCTAGGTTCAACCCATGACGTCTCGACGGCATTGGTGGCCGCTGAAATCGGGTGGACTCGGGAACATTCCGCCTCGGTGGGCTGTTGCCCCGGAGACTATGGGCTCGACAATCGTTGTTTCGCTGCCGCGGGCGCGACCACGGCGGTGCGCGACCATGGCGGCAATGCATGTTTCAGGTTGGCATGTTTCAGCTCGGCATATTTCAGCTTGGTAACTGTCTCTTTTCCACGCGCCGCTGGCTATCGGGCCATCAGGTAGGTTCACACCGTGCGGTACCGGTGTCAGGCAATGAGGCAGCAATAGAGCAAGCAGTAGGGCAACTGAGGAACCGATGACGGAATCAGCTCGGGCGATACCGTGGGTGACGGTGGAGACATTGGCTCCCGACACCATGTCGGTCGCGACCGTGGGTGGCGAGCAGCGCGCCTTCGCGAGCGTGCGCCGCGTGCTGCAGCGAGTGCTCACCAGAACACCTGCCGTGTACGACAGCATCACCACTCGCGGAATCATCGACGTCGTCCGGGCCGCCCGTGGGCAGGCGCAGCAGACCGATCTGGAGGTGCCGACGGCCGCCGGCCAGCACCTGGTTCGGGCCCGGCCGGTGCTCGGACCCACCGGTGGAGTGCATGCGGTGCAGTTGTGGATCGGTCCCGCCGGTGCGGTCACCCCGCCACCCCCGGCGGTGGGCGCGGTCTGGGACCTCGACAGCCAAACGGTGCACCAGCCCGATGCGATGACCACCCTGCGCGGAGTGTCGGCCGACGAACATGTGCCCACGATGTCCGTCACGGAGCTGTTCCATCGGGCCGCCGCGTTCGATCGCCACGGTGAGGTGCTCGATCTCCTGTACGACCCGGGTCCCGAGGACAAACTGCAATTCGACGTGGACATCGGCCCCCTGGCCGGCCGTTCCGCGGGACCGCTGGGTCGGTGGCGGGTCGCGGCTCGTCCCCGGGGTCGCGGCGCGTGGCTGCTGATCGAGGACATCCGGGAGCAGTCGGCGCCGCCGGCCTGGCCCACGCTGGAACAGGTCGGCCTACGGGAAGCGCACCGGCGGGCCGGAACCCACCTCGCCGTCGTACAACTCGAGCACACCTCGATCTCGCACTGGTTGACGGATCCGGCGCCCTGGGTGCGGTGGGAGTTCCTGTACCGCCCCGTGGATGTGTTTCATCCCGACGACCGCGATCGACTGGTCGCGGTGCGGGACGGTATCCGAGCCGGGGAGACCGCCGAGGTGACGGTGCGGACACTCGGCTACTCCGGCGACTATCTCTCGACGCGGTTGCGGCTCTACCCGTATCCCGGCTACTCCCGCAGCCAGCTCGTGATCGGTGAATTACGTCTGGCCGACGATCGCTGTGACAGTCCGTCCAGTCGCGCGGGGCCGTGCCGACTGCCCGAGCCGCTCGGATACGACGACCACTTGCGCCGGCACATCTCCAGGCGGGACCGGTTCGTTCGGGCGTCGTAATCGGCTCCCCAGCGGTGGGAACAACGCCGCGGCTCGGACTTCGGTGTCTCATTACGCTCTGACGGGTGAGGAAAGCAGCGGACGCGCGGGTGGATTCGGGGGATGCGTTGCTACGCCGCATGATCGCCCGACGCCGTCGCGACAACGTGATCTTCACCGTGCTGGCCGGGCTCGCGATACTCGGCGGCGGGCACGCGGTCCTGAGCCTGTTCTCCGAAGCGCCGCCCGGCCCGTCGGACGATACGACGGTGGCGATCGTGGGCAATGCCCAACTGGCCGGATCCTTCGCGCAGGAATTCGTGGTCGCCTATCTGGGCGCGACGGCCGGGGACCAGGACCGGATCGCCGATTTCATCGGGGGCGCCGAGTCGATCGGGCTGCCGGCGACCGCTCGGCAGGTCTCCGACCCCGCCGTGGTGTCCGTGCGGCGAACCCGGGCCGCGACACCGATCGAGATCTGGTCGGTGACGGTATCGGTCCGTCCGGAAACCGGGACGCGGGCCACGGGCGGGAAGCAGACGTCCGCCGCACCGATGCCGCAGTACTACCGGGTGGGGGTCGCGGTGAATCACGGTCGGCTGCGCGCACTCTCGCGGCCGTGGCTGGTCGCACCGCCCGCCGAGGGCCAGGATCTGCTCACGGTGTACTCCTCGCCCTGCGGTGAGGAGTCGCCGCTCGCCCACGTCGCCGCCGGCTTCCTCGACGTCTTCCTCACCGGCTCCGGCGACGTGACCCGATACACCAGCCACGATTCCGACATCACCGCTCTGCGACCCGCGCCGTTCGCCGAACTCGAGTCGGTCTCGGTGTCGGCTCAGGACTCCGGCTGCGGAACCACCGGAACGAGCGCCCGCGTGCTGGCGACGGTGACCCCGGCGGTCGGCGACGACACCCTGGCGCCGCTGGACTACCCGCTGACGATGGTGCGCGTCGAGGAGCAGTGGCAGGTGCAGACCATCGATTCCATTCCGGCACTGCCGGATCCGATCACCGTCGTAGCCGGCGGCGTGGCCCCGAACACGCCGCGGAGTTCGGCGTCGACCACCGCGCCGTCGCCGTCGGTCACCGTACCGCCGGCGACGCAGAACTGACGGGAGCGACCATGGGTAGCAGTCTCACCAATATGCTTTACGGCATATTGCTGTTCGTTCGCTGGGCCGGCCTCATCCTGATCGCGATCGTAGGTATCGGTGTGCTGATCAGCGAAGCCGTCAAGGAGCGCCTCTCGCCGGGGAAGGTCCTGGCCGTCGCCGGCTCGGCGATCCTGGCCGGAGTCCTGATCTGGGTGCTGCCCACGCTCATCAACTATTCGCGTGCCGAGGTCGGTACCGTCATTCCCGATCGGCCCGTCGGAGGGTACTGATGGCCGAGGTCATCCGCGTCTTCACGCCGATCAAGCGCGTGCCCACCGTGATCGGCAAGGCACAGAACGGGCAGAAGATCCCCTTCGGGCCGTATACGCTGCCGCAGGTCGCCGCGGGCGTCGCGCTCATGCTGGTCACCTCGATCGCCGCCATGTCGATTCCGGGTAATCCCGCGGTGGTCTTCATCCTCGGCCTGGTACTCACCGTGATCGTGGTGTTCGCACTCGGTCTGGTGCCCGATACCGGGGTGCGGCTGACCTCCCGGGTGCTGTGGTTCGGTCGGCTGATCCTGATCCGGAAACCGGTGTCCGCCTCCGGAATGCCGGTCAGCCCGGACTCGGCCCGCTACTCCGTGTACATCGAGGACTCCGTCGTCGTCATCCTGCCCGACCTCGACGGGGTACCGCGACCGGAGCCGCCGGCCCGCGCGCTGGCGAGCGGAATACTCGAACTGGCCGCCGGGCGGACCGTCGATCCGACCCGGGATGAACCTCGGAACGAACAATGATGGCGTCCGGGCGCGATATTCAGCCGACCGCGGCGATCCGCGGGAACCTGCAGTTCACTCACGCCGGCCTGGTCACGGCGACCTACTTCATCGAGCCGCTCGGATACGGCCTGCGCTCGCCGCGCGACAAATACGACGTGAAGCTGGCGCACCACGCCCTGATCACGAATGTGCCGAATGGGTCGCTGCTGCTCGGCATCCAGGCCCGGCTCGAGACCCTCGATGTGCTGCGGAAGATGGTCGAGGGCGTCGACCTCGACGAGTGCGAGGACTACGCCGCGGAGGTCGTCGCCTCCTATGAGCGTATCCAGGCGATCGTGCCGCAGACCCGGATCTATCTGCTGTCCATCCCGGTGGGTTCCACGTCGACCGGGATATCGTCGCTGGCCGGATTGTGGCGTGGCAACAGCTCCGTCGATGTCGCCGCCGTCTCGCGGACCGACCTGGCCACCTACGACGAGGAGGCGAGCAAGATCCTGTCCCGGATCGGCAGCGACTTCCGGCCGACCCCGGTCCCGGCCGCACTGTTCCAGTGGCTGTGGGAGCACTACCTGTCCCGCGGCGCGGTCGGGGATCCGGCCGCGCCCACCCGGGTCGGGGTGCTCGAGGACGCCACCGCGGCGGTATTCCGTTCCGCCGCACTGGATGAGGGCGCGCAGGCCGACAACACCCGGCGATTCCGGCCGTCGTTCACCCCGGTGATCAAGGTGGTGCAGCCGGACAGCGCCGACCGCCCGTCCTATCAGTCGGTGCTGACACCGCGCTCTTTTCCCTACGGCGGCATGACCTTTCCGGGCGGCAGCGAATTCCTCGCCATGCTCGACGGTCTCGGTGACGTGACCGTCGACTGGGGCATGCGGGTGTCCACCAGATCGGCCGACGAGGTATTGCAGAACAACGAGCTCGGCCTCCGACGGCTCGGCGAACAGATGGAACAGCGCGACACCGAGGTCTCCTTCGCCCAGAACACCTTGATGTCGAAGGCACAGCTGCTCAACGAGTACAACCAACACTTCGAGGTGAACGGCGGCGAGTCGGAGGTGTCGTTCACGACCGTCATCGCGGTCGGCGGTCCCTCGCGGGAGGCGACACTCGATGCGGTCAACGCACTCAAGCGCCGCTACAAGCGGTTTCAGGTCGAACTGACGGCGCCGGTGGGCGCACAGGTGGATCTGTGGTCGATGCTGATCCCCGGCAGTCCCGTGCGCCGGGCCTACGAGGATTTCGCCCACATCGTCCCCTCCGACATGTGGGCGGGCTTCGTCCCGTTCACCTCGAGTGACATCGGTGACGACAGCGGCCCGGTGATCGGAATCAACCTGCTGTCCGGGCAATACGAGCCCATCCACTTCGGCATCATGGAGGCGGCGCTGCACGATCTGTCCGCGTCCTTCGCGGTGACCGGGGAACTCGGTTCGGGCAAGTCGTTCTTCCTCAAGCTGATGGCGGTGCTCGTGCACGACATGGGTGGCCAGTTCCTGGCCATCGACCGCAGTCAGGTCGGGGAGTGGGCGCATTTCGCCGCCGCCATCGACGACGCGGTGGTGATCGACCTGACCAATCCGACGGTGTCGTTGGATCCGCTGCGGCTCTTCGACGCCAAGGTGGCCGGTGAGCGAGCGCTCGACTCGCTGCTGCCGATGCTCGACCTGTCGCCGACGGCGAGCGCCGGTGCGGTCGTCAGCAATATGCTCACCGAGAAGGGGCGCGCCGAGCACGGCATCCACTCCATGCTGGATCTGGTGCGGGCGGCGCACCGGCTGCGGGACGAGCCGGGTTCGGGTCCGGAGTACGCGGATCTGGCGGCCCGCCTCGGCGCCGTCGTCGACCGGGTTCCGGTGCTGTTCGATCCGACGCTGAAACCGCTGCGACTGACCGCGGCGGCGACGGTCGTGCGCAGTCACGGCCTGGCCCTGCCCACCGCCGAGGAACTCACCACACCGCATCTCTACCACCGGCTGCCGTTGACCAAGCGCCTCGGCACCGCGCTCTACGAACTCGTCGGGGTCGCCGCGCGGGAGGCGTTCCTGACCGACAACGGCAGATTCGGCCTCCTGGTCGGGGACGAGGCCCACCACTTCACCCAGACGCAGGTGGGCGCGGCGGTCACCTCGGACTTCAGCCGCGACGGACGTAAGCATCTGGCCGCCATCGGATTGGCCTCGCACGACCCGGCCACCGACTTCCAGGGCGCGGCGCACAATCTGATCCCGAACCGTTTCGTCTTCCGGCAACGGGACGAGACCCTCGCTCGCAACAGCCTGGAATGGCTCGGTGTCGACCTCGACGAAGCGCCGTTCCTGCTGCAAATCCTGCGGGAGGAGACGTCTCCGCCGGTCGGCCAGGGGCGGCAGGTCCCCCCGGAACGGCGCGGTGAGATGTTCATGCGCGACGCACTGAGCCGGATCGGCCGGGGCAAGATACTCGGTCCCGCCCGCGGCGACCGAGCCGAGGCCATCACCAGCACGCCGACGGTGTCCGGCCAGTCCGCGTCGCTGGAGCGCCGGGACGCGCGATGAGTACCCGCCGGCGTCGGGATATGGCCTGGGAGTTGACCTTCTGGGATAGCGAGCGCTGGCGGCCTCGCGCGGTCGCCCGGCGGTTCCGCGGTTGGCTGGCCGGTTCGCCGTGGCGTCGCCGGACAGCGTGGGCGCTGTTCGTGGCCTTCGTGACGCTCGTGCTGCCCGCCATGCTCGGCGCGGTGGCCGTCGCACAATCGGACACCCTGGCCCAGGGAACCGCCAACAGCGGTCTGAGCTGGATGGATATCCGCGACTCGGATGGTGTCCTGCTCTCGGACTACCGTTTCGTCACCGACTACGGCAGCGTGCTCGACCCGGGCAAGACCGCGCTGGCGCTGGTCCTGGAGCTCGAGTTCGCGGGCTACATGGTGCTGGTGACCACCGCCATCTGGCTGATCGGCTTCGCGCTGAGCTTCCGCTGGCTCGATATGTTCGCCCAGGCCCTGACCGGGGTGGCCGACGCCCTGACCGGTCAGATCGCCACCCCCATCCTGCTGGTCACCGCGGCGACCATCGGCGCGTTCTTCGTCGGCTATTTCATCGTCCGCGGCTACCACGCCAAGGCGACGATGCAGGTGGTGACGATGCTGGCGGTCGGCGTGTTCGGGCCACTGTTCCTCGCGGAGCCGCTGGCGGATGTGCTGGCGTCGGACGGCTTGCTCGCCAAGGGCCGCGATATCGGCATCGCGGTGGCGGCGGGCCTGCACGGCCACAACAACCCGAATCCGAGCGTCATGGTCGAAAGTGTGGGCGGCGACCTCGCCGACAGCTTCGCTCGGAAGCCGCTCCAGGTGTGGAACTTCGGGCATGTGATCGACGATCGGATGTCGTGTCGCGCGCAATGGTCCTCGGGGATGCGTGCCGGGGACTCGGGGCAGGTGAAGGAGGGGCTGGAGGCGTGCAATGACACCTACGCCCGTGCGGCGGCGGACAATCCGAGTGCCGGGCAGATCGGCACCGGAGTGTTGCTGCTGATCTGTGGGACCATCCTGCTGCTGTTCGCCGTGTATCTGGCTCTCAAGGTGATGAAGTCGGCGCTCGACACCATCTATCACGGATTCATGGCCATTTTCGGGTTCGCCGCGGGCGGATTCGTGTACGGCCCGACACAGACCTTCCTGATCCGGAATCTCGTCCACTCCGTGATGGCGGCGGCGCAGATGGCCGTGTTCACCATCTTTCTCGGTGTCTATGTGCTGTTCCTGGCCAATGTGTTCGATCAGGCCAGGGGGCAGGTGATGGCGGTGTTCGTGATCGGGGCCATCGTCGAACTCGTGGCCTTCAGCCAGCTGCGCCGGTTGAGCAAGAATCTCCGCAAGGGCAACGACTGGGTGGCGAACCGCTTCGCGCTCGCGACCCAGGGCCAGATCGGCCAGGGCTCCGGGGGAGGGGGCGGTGGCGGTGGCGGTGGCGGCCGGGCGCTGGGAATGGGTGAGGCTGTCGCGGCGGGTGCGGCGGGCGGTGGTCTGGGTGCCTTGGCCGGTTTCGCGGCGTTGTCGACGATCAGCGGCTCGCCGGCGACCGAGTGGCTGTTCGGTCGCACCCTGAATCCGCTGGCGCCGTACGCCCGCCAGCGCCAGCGCGCCGAGCTCGCCCGGATGGAATACACGCCATGGCTGCTGCACCGGCAGAAATGGTTGCTGCACAACCGGGAATCGTGGCTGCGGGCGGCGGAGCGGCGCGCGCAGAAGGCGGGCGGCGTGGACGATCCGCTGAAGGTGGCCAATATCATCGACGGCCTGTACGACTCGGGCATTCCCAAGGCGGAGCTCAACGGCGCGCTGGCCGAACTCCGATTCAACGGCAGAGCCGTGGATCCGATGGACGCTCTGCACGTCGACCGGGCCGTCGCGGTCATGAACGCGTCGAAGTCGCAGAACCCGTACGGATTCGCACCATTGCAGAAGGCATTGGCGGCGTGGGAATCGGTGAACAACCACCCGATCGAACCGGGGCGGAGCCTGCGCGAACACCGGGCGTTCGTGGCGCAGGCGCATGTCGCCGCGACCAACTTCGCCAGGCATTCGCGGGTACCGCATTTCATCGGCGGCCAATCCGATATCGACTGGGCATTCGTGAACGACGTACGGGCGAACTGGGATTCGGCGGCGGCCCTGCAGGCGGCCATCTCACCGGCCCGGTGGAACCAGGTCGGCGCGAACACTCGCCATCACATCGGGTCCGAGCTGGCGAACCAGCACCGGGACGCCGTCCTGCGCTATTACAACAACCCCGTCGAGGAGAACCGGGTGGCGGTCGACCAGATCGCCCGGCGCATCTCCAATCTGGATCACTTGGATCCGGAAGCTGGTCTCGATCCGTGGGATTCGTGACATGGCATCGACCGATCGGCGTCGACTCATGTTCCTCGTCACCATGGTTCCTTTTCCGATCCTGGTGATGATCCTGTTCGGGCTGATGATCGCCGGGGTCCTGATCCTGCTGAGTCTCGTGATCGGA
Organism: Nocardia otitidiscaviarum; assembly: GCF_007362295.1. Lineage (NCBI taxonomy): Bacteria > Bacillati > Actinomycetota > Actinomycetes > Mycobacteriales > Nocardiaceae > Nocardia > Nocardia otitidiscaviarum. The sequence goes on from NZ_CP041695.1 coordinate 1,052,689, forward strand.
ACGGCTGGCCAATCGGCCTCTGCGGACCTGCACTATCAGTGCGATACCGCGCTGGGGCCGGACCCCTCGCTCACCGAGACGCCGGTGACCTCCACCGTGCCCCCGACCGGCGCGGCGGCCCTCACCGCACGGCCGTCGACGAATCCGTACGCCGCCATCACCGTGGACCCCGACGACACCGAAGTCTCCCAGTGGCAACGGGACTGCGTCGAGGCCATGCGCTCGGCCCCCTACCAGCTCCCCGCCTTGCGGACACCCAACACCGGCCCCGCCGGGGCATGCGCCGGGCAGCTCGCGATGACGCAGGAGGGAAGGCGGTGGACGGAAGGGGACGACGGCGCGTCCGGGCCAGCGGATCTGTCCCGGTCCGTCGTCTACTCGGCCGCGTTGGCCGCCACCACCACCGGTACGTGTGTGTTGGTGGCAGCGCCCACCCCGAACGCCGACCGGCCCGGCTGCGCACCGGTGCTGCCGACCACGATCGCCGGACAGGGGGTATGCGGGCAGCGCGTCGATCCGTCCGCGGCCTCGGCGGGCGATCTGGTGTTCTGGGAGTACCGGGACAACGCGCCGACTCGGGTCGGCGTCGTCGTGGGCGACGGTCAGATCGTCACTGGCGATCCGTCGGCCGGTGGCTTCGTGCGGCAGGGGCTCCCACGCGCCGGCGACATCCGGGTCAAGCGGGTGCTCGACATGGGAAACGGTTCGTGACGGGGTGAACGCGACAAATATACGATCCGTGAATAACGGTTGAATTCCTCGCTTCGAATTCACTGGTTGTTCGCCTGATCGACAAAAGCGCGATCCTGTAATCGATCGCTATCCGTCGGTACGTTATCCGCGTGTACATTGCGCCGGATATTCGGCGATGGATTCGGGAAAAGCCATCGCGGCGTCGCGCAGCCTGGACAGCGTCCTGCTTCGTCCTGTTCGTGCTGGTCCCGGGCGCTTTGGGGACCGTCGCGACCGCACAACCGGGCGCTGCGGCGCCCGGCGCCGCGGTGAACAGCGGACTCGGCTGGATGGATATCCGGGACACTTCCGGAGTGCCGCTGTCGGAGTACCATTTCGCCACCGATCACGGGTCCTTGCTCAATCCCGGCGGCGGGATGTGGGCACTGCTGATCACCCTGGAATTCGCCGGATACATGGTGATCGTCACCACGGCGATCTGGCTTATCGGATATGTCCTCAGTTTTCGGTGGCTCGATCTCTTCGCCGACGCACTGATCGGTGTCGCGGATGGTGTGGCCGCACAGCTGGCGACTCCGATCGTTCTGCTCACCGCCGCCACGATCGGGGCGGTCGTGGTGGCCTGGCTGCTCGTGCGCGGGTATCGGGCCAGGGCCACCGCGCAGACGGTCGCCATGCTCGCCGTGGCTGTGCTCGGCCCGCTCTTCCTCGCCGAACCGCTCGCGGCGGTGCTGTCCTCCGACGGACTGCTGGTACACGGGCGCGATATCGGGCTGTCGGTCGCGGCGGGGCTCAACGGCGACGGCAACCCGCAACCGAGTGGGTTGGTGGCCGCGGTGCAGGGCGACCTGGCGGACAACTTCGCGCGGCGGCCGGTGCAGGTGTGGAACTTCGGGCACGTCGTGGACGGACGGTACAGCTGCCAGGCGGCCTGGTCCGCCGGAATCCGGTCCGGTGAGGTGTCCGAGGTCGCCGACGGGCTTCGGGACTGTGGGGATACCACCGCGCACGCGGCCATCGAGAATCCCGGAGCGGCCCAGCTGGGTACCGGGTTGTCGCTGCTCGTCTTCGGCACGTCGCTGCTGGCGTTCGCGGCCTATCTGGGCTTGCAGATCATCCGGTCCGCGCTGGACGCGGTGTATCAGGGGTTCATGGCGATCTTCGGCTTCGCGGCCGGAGGATTCGTCTACGGGCCGACGCAGACCTTCCTCGTTCGCAATATCGTCGATATCGGAATGGCCGCCGCGCGCATGGTCGTCTACACCGTTTTCCTCGGTGTCTATGTGCTGTTTCTCGGGAATCTGTTCCGGCTGGCCGGGGACCAGGTGCTGGCCGTTCTCACCATCGGTGGGGTCGTCGAGATCGTGGCGATCTGGCAACTGCGGCGATTGAAGCGGGGCCTGGATCGCGGCGCCGCGTGGATAGCGAACCGGGTCGCGCTGACGGCGCAGGGCGGCTCCCCGTCCGGTTCCGGTTCGTCCGCCCCGGCGGCGCTCGGCATGGGCACCGTGGGCGCGGCGAATTCGCTGTCATCCGGAGCGGGGCTGCTCGTCGGGCTGGCCGCCGTGTCCACGGTCAACAAGTCACCGGCCACCGCGTGGCTGTTGGGCAAGACACGGAATCCGTTGTCGCCCTACGCGCGCAGACGTCGGAGCACGGCGCTCGACTTCGCGGAGTACAGCTCGCTGTCACTGCACCGGCAGCGATGGGCGAAGGCGAACCGTGACTCCTGGGAGCGTGCGGCGCGCTATCGCGCCGAGAAGCACGGCGGTGTGGACACGCCGCTGGCCGTCGCCGAGGTCATCGACTCGCTCATGGATTCCGGAATCCCCAAGGCGGAACTCAACGGCGCGCTCGCCACCATCGGAGTCCGTCCGGACGACGCGTTGCACGCCGACCGTGCCATCGCCGTGCAGAACGCGTCGATGTCGCAGAACACCTATGTGCCGAACCGGGTGCGACAGGCCCTGGCCGCCTGGGAATCGGTGCACAACCATCCGGTCGGATCGGAGCGGGACCTGCGTGAGCATCTGGCCTTCGCCGCGCGGGCCCAGGTCGCGGCGCGCAAGCTCGCCCGGGATGCGCCGGGGCCGCGAGTCGACGCGGAGGTCGACTCGGCATTCGTCGATCTCGTACGCCGACACTGGGACACCCCGGGGGCGCTGCGTACCGTCATCCCGGCGGACCGGTGGCGATCGGTCGGTGCCGCGACCCGGCACGTCATCGGTACCGAGGCGGCCGAGGCGCACAGCGCGGCGGTCGCGCGATACTACGACGCGCCCACCGAGCGGAATCGCGCATTGGCCGACCATACGGCACACCGGATTTCGGTCCTCGGCCACGGACACCCCGATGAGGGACCGGGTCCATGGGACTACTGAGGGCGGCCGCAGGCCGCGACCGCGCCGTGCCGCGACGGCTGTCGGGATTCCCCCGTATCCCTCGGTTCGGATTCACGGGTAGCGAAAAGGCCTCCGCGCGAACGGGATTCGACCGTGCTCTCGGTCGGTAGCGTAGCGGCTCGGATCTGTCACCCGGACCCGCTCCGGCCCGGTCGCCCGGGTGTTCCCAGCGGTGGTGGTTCGTGTGGCGGCGCGGGTGGTCAGGATGGTTGTCGGACGGTTCCCCGAGCGGGTCGAGGAGGCATCGGATGGCCATGTGGGCGGTGGCTTCGGACGGGGCGGGGGAGTGATGACCGTGAGTACCGAACCGGGGGCCGGTGCCGAGCTCGTCGACGAGACCGCGGATGTGCCGGACTCTTCGCTGTCGGTGGGCTTCGATGAGGACGACGGTGCGGGACAGATAACGGCGACGCCGTGGACGCCCAGGCGAAATCACGCCGGAGGAACCACCGCGCCCGCCTCGGCACCCACCGCGCCCGCGTCGACGTCCGGGCCGAGCCCGGGCACTTCGGCCGCAACACCGTCGGCGGTGACGCCGGTGGCTGGTCCGGCGTCGCTCCCGAACGCGGTTGTGGCGCAGCCCGGTGCGATCGTCCCCGTGGCCGCGGTGACCGGACCGGATACCTCGGTGTCGGTAGCCGGGACGCCGCTCCCCGAGGGGCTCGGCGTGCCCCGCGAGCGGTCGAGCCCGGGGCTCGACCGAGACAGCGAGGCCGATAGCGACGCCGACAGCGATGCGGCCGATGCCGATCGGTCCGGTATCGAGGACGCGTTGGCGCAGCTGCTACCCGCCCTGTCGCAGGCCCTGTCCACGCCGCAATCCCCCACCGCGAGCGCGGCCAGCCCGCACACGACCGACTCCGGCACCGGTAGCGGTAGCGGGATATCCGACACCACGGTCACCGGCCCCGACGACGAGCCCGTCACCGTCGGATTGTCTCCGCAGGCCGAGCGAGCCCTGCGAATCCTGAAGGTGCTGGCCGCCCTCTACGGCGCACGCGAAGCCGCCGCCGCACCCACCACCGGCCTCGACGTGGCCACCGGGAAGACCGGCGGCACCGGCGCGACCGCCGCCGGCCACACCGCCGCCTCCCTGTTCCAACGGCACGCCGCCACCGCGTTCACCAATCTCGACAACCGGCTCGCCAACTACATCACCAACCTCGCCGGGGCCAATACCGTCGACCGCGCCCAGCTCCGGCATCTCATCCGCGAGACGAATGTCGCGCTGGCCACCCTGGGGCCGGACACCTACACCCCGGCGGGACAGCGCAAAGCCCACCAGATCCTCACTCGCGCGCTCCAGTACGCCCATCAGATCGTCGGCACCGGCCAGGGCAACTCCGCACAGACCGCCGCCCACATCAACCAACTCACCAACCAGTACCTCTACAACCTCGCCGGACAGAATCCGTCCAGCTATACCGGTGTCGGTGGCAGCGCGGGCAGCGGCCGTTTCGCGCTGCCCGCCCGAGGTACCTTCACCTCCGGATATGGTCCTCGATGGGGCAAGCACCACAACGGTGTCGATATCGCCAACGCGATCGGCACCCCGATCCTCGCCGCTGCCGACGGAGTGGTGGTGGCCGCCGGACCGGCGAGCGGGTTCGGCCAATGGGTGAAGATCCGGCACTCGGACGGTACCGAGACGATCTACGGCCATGTCGACAGCTACTCCGTCCAGCCCGGGCAGCAGGTCAGCGCCGGACAGCAGATCGCCCGGATGGGTAATGAGGGCCGGTCCACCGGTCCGCACCTGCATTTCGAGGTACGGCAGAACGGTTCGGCCGTGGATCCGCAACGGTGGCTCGCTCAGCGTGGAATTCAGGTGACGTGATCCGGATCCGCCCGCGCCGAACGCCCGCGGCGAGCACCGGGCATACGACGAGGGCGCCGAGCGGGTAGTCCCGGCTCAGCGCCCTGTCCGTACCGAATCAGCCGGTCGTGACCTGATCCGTGGCCACCGTCGGCGCGGGCGTTCGCTGTCGCCCGAAGTACAGCATGCCGATCGACAGCGATGCCACGAGCAGCACCAGCATCGGGCCGAGTACCCAACCCACACCGAAGTTGGCGATGATCGGAATGACGCCGGCCGTGACCAGTCCGCCGCCGAAGAACGGTTCTAGCAGGAGTTGCTTGTAACCGAAGGCGGAGTAGGCGGGTGTCTCCAGGTTGGGGTCGACCACGCGGAGCAGGATGAGTCCGGTGGAGGTGACACCCAGGGCCTGGCCGGTGTCGGCGATGCCGCGCTCGAACCAGAAGTTCGGCAGCATCCGCGGTGCCAGGAAGATGAAGGCGCCCACCGTCCAGGCCAGGCCCGCGCCTGCCAGTAGCAGGAATGGTCCGATATTCGACGCGATGGCCGACAGTGACAGGGTGCCGAGCGCCGCGATCACCAGGACGTCGAGCGAGAAGCCCTGCAGCCGTTCGATCAGCTGCTGATCGACGATCTCGTCGCGATCGAAGGCCTGGATGGCCAGCTGGACGATGATGCCGCCGACCATGGCGATCGGGAACAGCGGGACATAGGAGAACAGCTCGAAACTATCGGCCCACAGCTTCGATTCCACCCACTGGATGCCGGTGAGCAACAGCCAGCCGATCAACACACCCATGGCCAGCAGACCGAAGTGCAGGGTGAGCGTTTCGATGGACGACGGCTGCACGGTCAGCGTGCCCGCGGCGCGGCGGCGCTCCTTCTCCACGATCCCGGCCTGTTCGGCCACCGAGGGCGAGGCATCGCTGTGCAGGATCTGCGTCTTGTTGCGGCGCACACCCCAGTTGATCAGGGCGATACCAACGATGATCCCGGAGAGGATGCCGATGGTGGCCATGCCGAGGGCGAGGTCCTGTGCCTCCGCGAAGCCGAATTCGGCGAAGGTGTCGGCCATCCCGGCGGCGGTGCCGTGCCCGCCTTCGAAGCCGATCTCGATCAGCGTGCCCGTCCAGACGGGTACATCGAACAGCGGGACCAGCACCAGTATCGCCAGCAGCAGGCCGACGACGTACTGGCCGCTGGCGATGGTCATACCGAAAGAGATCTGCGGCCCGGCGATGTTCAGGGCCTCCTTCGGCGACGGCAGGCGGTGCCCCATGAACAGACCGGCGAATACCAGTGAGATGAGCAACCCCGGCAGACTGCTCCAGACGTCGAGGATCTCCGTGGTGAACAGGCCGGCATCGGCCATCCCGTCGAAACCCACCGCCGAAGCGATCCGACCGAGCACATCGGGGCCGATCAGCAGCGCGAGCACACCGCCGATGATCGAACTCGGAATGAACAGCTTCTGCGCCAATCGCCATTTCACGCGGATGATCTTGGAAACCAACATCATCACTCCGATGAGGAGTAACGCGAAACCTATTGTGTTCGCAGACATCAAGACCCTTTCAGCGCGACTCCGGGCACCCGAGGCAGATACCCGACAGCGCGTATTCGTCACGGCGGTGGCACGACGTGTGTAACGGGTCGCCGTCGTCGGCGGCGACAACCCGAGATAACTTCCCTCTAAACACCGTGCCGCTATACAGCGGTACGTTATTGAGTGTGTCACAGGAGTTGGACGTGCCTTCCCATTCGAGGGAAGCCGAGCGGGTGCGTCTCTGGCCGTTGGTCCGTGGTCTTCGTGCTCAGGCGGAAGTGTCGGTACTCGGGGCGACAGCGAGGTGCAGCGAGACCGCGGGTGCGATGCGGGTGACGAGGCCCTCGCGCGGTTCGGAGGCCACCGGTTCCACCCGCAGGATGTAGCGGAGGTAGGCGACGCCCACGAGGTGCGCCATGGCCAGGTCGATGCGCAGTTCCGCGTCGGGAAACGGTAGGGCGGAGGCGATTTCGGAGTAGACGCGGCCCTGGATGAACTGGCGGACGAGTGTCGCGGACTCGTCGTGAGTGGCGGCTCCGCGCAGGATGGCGAGCAGTGGGGCCCGGGTGTCGGGGTTGTCCCAGATCTCGAAGAAGACGCGGGTCAGGCGTTCTCCGAGTTGTTCCGGGTCGCCGTCGACGATGCGAGCCGCGATATCGGCGGGTTGGAACGGCCACCCCATGGTGGCGCGGAAGAGTTCGGCCTTGCTGCCGAAGTAATGGCGGATCAGGCCCGGGTCGACGCCCGCCTCGGCCGCGATCTCGCGAACGCTGGTCCGCTCGTAGCCGGTGGCGGCGAAGCGGCGGCGGGCCGTGGCCAGCAGCACCTCGCGGGTATCGGTTTTTCCTGGTCTGCGTCCGATCGGGGGCATGGTGTCAGGAATTCTACAAGCGTTGACTTCTGCCGTGTGAGGGCGGTAATCTGGGCAGATAATTCCACAAGTGAGGAGTTTCTGATATGCCTGCTCCACGCTGGGTCGCTCGTGTCAACAAGGCCGGACTCAATCGCATCACCAAGTTCATCGCGCCGTGGGCGCCCGGATGGGCGGTGGTGGTGCATCGCGGACGCAAATCCGGCAAGGTCTTCCGCACTCCGCTGTGGGCGTTCCGCCGTGACGGTGGCTTCGTGATCGCGCTGACCTACGGTGCCGAATCCGATTGGGTGCGAAATGTGCTCGCGGCCGGACACTTCCAGCTCGAGACGCGGCGGCGCACCTACGAGGTCGACAATCCGCACGTCTACCGCGATCCCACGGCCGCCGGCATGCCCGCCTTCATTCGCTTCATGCTCCGGTACGTGATCAAGGCGCCGGACTTCCTGAGCGCGAACGTGGTCCGCGAACTCACGCCCACCACCCGCTGATCCACCGCCCAGCCGCGCACTGCCCGGCGCGCCGCGACGACCGGTGATACCTTCCGTTATCCACGTGGCGGCCAACTGTTTTGGAGAGTGATGCTGTACGGGCGGCAGGTGGAGTTGTCGGTGCTGTCGGAAACTCTGCATGGTGAGGGCGGTGCACTGATCGTGCGCGGCGAGGCGGGTATCGGGAAGTCGGCACTGCTGGAGACCGCCGCCGCGCGAGTGCGGGCGCGGGTGCTGCGGGTGGCCGGAGCCGAGTCGGAGGCCGATCTGCCCTTCTCCGCGCTGCATCTGCTGCTCCGTCCCATCCTCGATCGGGTCGACGCGTTGCCGCGGCAGCAGGCGCACGCGCTGCGCGCCGCGTTCGGCCTGGAGGACGCCGTCTCGGGCGATCGCTTCCTGGTCGGTCTCGCGACGCTCGAACTGCTGGTGGAACTGTCGGCGTCCAGTCCGGTGGTGTGCCTGATCGACGATGCCCAATGGCTGGACGGTGAGTCGGCGGACGCGCTGCTGTTCGCCGCGCGCCGCCTGCACGCCGAACCCGTCACGATGCTGTTCGCCGCCCGTGCCGACGGTTTTCCCGCGAGCGGGCTGCCGGAGCTGCGGGTGGGCAGGTTGGACGAGGAGGCGGCGCGGGCGCTGCTCGCCGAGCGGGCGGCCGACCTGCCGCCGGCGGTCCGGGCTCAGGTCCTGGCCGAGACCGAGGGAAACCCGCTGGCGCTCATCGAGATTCCACGCATGCTGACGCCCGCGCAGCGCCGGGGCGCGTCGGTTCCGATGTCGTTCTCGCTCGGCACGGCGACCGCGGTGACCGATCGGGTGCTGCTCGGTTTCCGCGACCGGATCGCGCGGCTGCCCCCGGCCACCCGCTGCTGCCTGCTGGTCGCGACCCTGGGCAACCACGACGAACTCCGACTGCTCGAGCGCGCCGTCGGTCTGCTCGGCGCCACCCTGGCCGACTTCGCCGCCGCGGAGCACGCGGGACTGGTGCGGGTGGGTCCGGACGGCGTCGCGTTCCATCACCCACTGGTGCGCACCGCGGTGCTGCTGGCATGTGATGTCGCCGCCGGAATGGCCGCACACCGGGCGCTGGCCGAGGCATCCGACGACGACCGGCGAGCCTGGCACCTGGCCGCGGTCACACTGCAACCCGACGAGGACGTGGCCGAACGACTGGAGGGTCTCGCGCTGCGGGCTCGGCGGCGCGGTGGACAGGCGGCGGTGTCGGCGGCCTACGCACGCGCCGCCGAGCTGTCCGCCGACGTCGGCCACGCGGTGCGCCGCGGCACCGCCGCGGCCGCCGCCGCGATCGAAGCGGGCATGTGGCAACGGGCGGCCGAACTCGTGGAGAAGGCGCGGCAGCGAGCCGACGCCATCCCGCCGCGGGGTGCGGTCCGGGCCGAACTCGCCTACGTACAAGCGAAATTGGAGGTCGAGGCGGGCCGTCCGCTGCACGCCGTGCGGCTGCTCCACCAGGCCGTGGCGGCCGCCGACGACCTCACCACCAGACTGTCGCTGCTCAGCATGGCCGGCTACTACACCTGGGCCAGCGCCGCCCACCCGGACCAGCTCACCCTGGCCCGCCGCACCGAGGAACTGTCCCCGGACGGCGACGGCCTGTCGGCGGTGGTGCGAACCATCAACCTCGCCTTCCGCCTCATTCTGGAGGGCGACGACGTGACCACGCTGACCTATCCCGTAGCCGGCCTGGACGAGACCGTGCCGAACGAGCTGCGCTTCCTCATCACCTTCCAGAGTCTCGCCCGCGCCGATTTCGGCGCCATGCTCGAGGGTGCGACCGAGCTCGTCGAGGAGTGCCGGGCGGAGGGTCGGCTGGGGCGAATGCCGCAGGCCATGCTGCTCCTCACGCTGGCGCAGCTGCTCGACGGTCGCCACCGGTCCGCGCGGGCCACCGCGGCCGCGGGACTGGCCCTGGCCGCCGATGTCGGTCAGCCCATGTGGCGTGGCTATCTGGCGGGTGCGAACGCCTGGCTGTCGGCGGTGGCGGGCGACGAGGCGGAGTGCGAGGCGCTGGCGGAGCAGGCGATCCGAGACGCCGACCCGACGCAGTGGATGCCCGCCGCCTGCTGGGTCGAATCCGCGCGGGGCATGCTGGACCTGGGGTCGGGTCGTTTCGAATCCATGCTCGACCGAGTGGATCGCGCGATGTCCGGCCCCACCCGCCATGCGTTCCTGTGGCGGTACTCCTGGCCGGATTACGTCGAGGCCGCGGTCCGGGTGGGTGATCCGGCGCGCTCCCACGATCGGCTCGCCCGCTACGCGGAGTGGGCGCGGTCCGCCGGGCGGGCCGGTCCGCTCGCGGTGCTGCACCGGGTTCGCGCGCTGCTGGCCCCCGACGACGCCGCGGGCGCGCTGTACGAGCGGGCGCTGGTGCTGCACGCCCGGGAGCGGCAGCCCTTCGACGAGGCGCGTACCCGCCTGGTCTACGGGGAGTGGCTGCGCCGCGATCGCCGCCGCGCCGAGGCGCGCACCCATCTTCGGATCGCCCTGGAAACATTCGACCGGCTCGGCGCCGCACCCTGGTCCGCCCGGGCGTCCGCCGAACTGCGCGCCACCGGCGTCACAGTCCCCGGGGCCGGTATCGGCGACCCGCTGGGCGCGCTCACCCCGCAGGAACAGCAGGTGGTGCGGTTGGCCGTCACCGGGGCGTCGAATCGCGAGATCGGCGCTCAACTGTTCCTGAGTCCCCGCACCGTCGCCTCCCACCTGTACAAGGCGTTTCCCAAGTTGGGGGTCTCCTCGCGCGCCGAGCTGAGCAGGTTCCCGGAGCTGAACTGAGGACGTCTCATCTTGCGGTAGATGATCGGTTGGGCGGCAATGCCATTGGCTTTGATCGCCGGTCGCCGACCTCGTCCGCGAGCACTGGAAATCCGTCATCGGTCCTCGGCAGCGCCCGAGCTTTCAGCGCCATGTGATCGTTGACCAGCTCCATGGTCGCGGACGGTACTCCGTACGTACCGGTGCTCGCTTCCGTCGGTCGACTGATACTCCGTAGCGCCGGACAAGTATGCCGCCCGTCGTGACTTCCCCTGTCGTCGAGGGAATTCCGGGCGCACCGGAATTTCGATGCCGCCGGTCTCCCGGGAAGCGTCGGCGGTCGGCCGCTGCTGCCGGTGGGGGACGAACCCGTACCCGCAGGCCGCGGGCATCTGGTCCGCCCATGGTTCGCCGGGACGTGCGCCGACGACCGATCCGCGCCGGATGCGGATCGGTCATTCGACGGACGCGGTCGCCTCGGCACTCGTCCTACGGTTCCGCCATGACCAGACCACCCGAGCCCCCGACATCATCGAAAACCGTGCTGGTGACCGGCGCTTCGACCGGAATCGGCCGCACCACCGCCCTGCTGTTGGCCCGCGAGGGCTGCACCGTCTACGCCGGTGTGCGCAAGGAGGCCGACGGCGAAGCGCTCGGTCCCACCGTCACCCCGCTGCTGCTGGATGTCACCGATGCCGGTCAGATCGCCGACGCCGCCGAACGCATCGGCCGACTGGACGCCCTGGTCAACAATGCGGGCATCGGTGTCACCGGGCCGCTGGAGTTCGTATCCCTCGACGCGTTGCGACTTCAGTACGAGGTCAATGTGTTCGGTCAGGTGGCGGTCACCCAGGCCATGCTGCCCAAGCTGCGGGCTACGCGTGGTCGAGTGGTCACGGTGGGCTCGGTGGGCAGCTGGATCACGCTGCCCTTCGGCGGGCCGCTGTGCTCGTCCAAGCACGCCATCCGTTCGCTCAACGACGCCCTGCGGATGGAGGTCGCGCCATACGGCGTGACCGCGGTCCTGATCGAACCCGGCTCCATCCACACCGCCGCCGTGGACAAGTTGGAGGACGAGGTCGACCCGCGGCTGGCCGCGATCGGCGAGGAGGGGCGGCGACTCTACGGTGCGGCGTACCGATCCATGACCGCCGCCTCGCTGCGTGAGGAGCGGGCCGGTTCCAGCCCGGACGTGGTCGCCCAGGCCATCCTGCACGCGGTGACCGCCCGCAGGCCCCGCGTCCGGTATCCGGTCGGCAAGAAGTCCCGCCTGATGAGCACCCTCGGCCGGGTGCTACCCCAACGCACCCTCGATGCCCTGCGCCTGCGCGCGCTCGGCCTGTCCTGAACGGAGTTCCCGCCATGACCCAGCTCGCCGGAGCCGACGCTCTGACCGACCTCGATCCCGTCTTCGCCCAACTCGCCGTCGGCGCGGGCCACAGCCTGTGGAGCCTGCCGAATCTGACCGTGCGCGAGAAGGCGTTCATCTGCCTGACCGCCGACCTGTGTCACCCGCATCTGGATCAGCCGCTGGCCATGCACATCGGTATGGCCCTGACCAATGAGGTCGACCCGGAAGCCGTCCGGGAACTCTTCCGCCATCTGGCCCCCTACGTGGGCTACCCCATCGTGGTCTCGGCCTTCCAGCGCCTGACCGACCTGGGCCTGCCCGCGGCGAGGGATACCGACCCGGTCGCCCCGACACCGCCGTCCGACGGACTGGCTCGCACGGTCCGCGACCTCGAACGCCTGGACCCCGGCCTGGCCGCCTTCACCGAGGACCAGTTCGCCCAACGCTGGGCCCGCCCCCACCTCAGCATCCGCGAGCGCGCCCTCACCTGCCTGGTCGTGGACATCTTCTACCAAACCCTGGACGAATCCCTGCGCCTGCACGCGGAACTGGCCCGAACCGACGGCGCCACCGACGCGACCTTCCGCGACCTGATCCGCAGCGTCGCCGAATTCGGCCTGGCCCGCGCCTGGCGCGCCGCCCCGGCCCTACTCGGCGACAGCCGCTGACCCCACCTTCACCACCGCAAAACCCCCTCCCGCCAGCGGATTAGGTACTACCCCCAAGTACTGGGTAGCGTAGTACCCACCGACGCGGGGTGGAGCAGCTCGGTAGCTCGCTGGGCTCATAACCCAGAGGTCGCAGGTTCAAATCCTGTCCCCGCTACTGACGAAGCGGCCCGGAACCTTAAGGTTCCGGGCCGTTTTCGTATGTGCCGGACGCGTCCTCGTCCGTTGCTCAGGCCGGGAGGGGTGGAAGGTCAGTCCTCGACCCAATCGAAGGTCTTGGTGACGGCTTTCTTCCAGTTGCGGTACTCGGCTTCCCGGCGGGTCTCGTCGAGGGCGGGCCGCCAGCGCTTGTCCTCGGCCCAGTTCGTCCGGATGGCGTCCTCGCTCTCCCAGAATCCGACGGCGAGACCGGCGGCGTAGGCCGCGCCGAGCGCGGTGGTCTCCGCGACGACCGGGCGAATGACCTCGACTCCCAGGATGTCGGCCTGGAACTGCATGAGCAGTTCGTTGACGACCATGCCGCCGTCCACCTTGAGCGAGGTGAGCGCGACACCGGAGTCGGCGTTCATGGCGTCGATGACCTCGCGGGTCTGGAAGGCGGTGGCCTCCAGGACGGCCCGCGCGAGATGACCCTTGCTGACGAAGCGCGTCAGCCCGACGATCGCGCCGCGGGCATCGGAGCGCCAGTAGGGCGCGAACAGGCCGGAGAAGGCGGGCACGAAGTACGCGCCGCCATTGTCCTCGACGGTCCGCGCGTGCTCCTCGATCTCGGCCGCCGAACCGATCATGCCGAGGTTGTCGCGCAGCCACTGCACCAGCGAACCGGTCACCGCGATGGCCCCCTCCAGCGCGTACACCGGCTTGGCGTCGCCGAGCTGGTAGCAGACGGTGGTCAGCAGGCCGTTGTTGGAGAGCACCTTGTCGTTTCCGGTATTGAGCAGCACGAAATTACCGGTGCCGTAAGTATTCTTGGCTTCGCCGGGCGTCAGGCAGGCCTGGCCGAAGGTGGCGGCCTGCTGATCGCCGAGAATGCCCGCGATGGGCACGCCGGCCAGCGCGCCGCGGGCGCGCACCGTGCCGTACACCTCGGAGGACGAACGGATTTCGGGGAGCAGTGACAGCGGCACGCCCATCTCCGCCGCGATCTCCGAATCCCATTGCAGCGTCTCCAGATCCATCAGCAGCGTGCGCGAGGCATTGGTCGGATCGGTGGCGTGCACGCCGCCGTCCGTGCCGCCGGTCATATTCCACAGGATCCAGGTGTCCATATTGCCGAAGGCCAGTTCGCCCGCCTCCGCGCGTTCCCGGGCGCCGTCGACATTGTCCAGAATCCACTTGATCTTCGGTCCGGAGAAGTACGTCGCCAGCGGCAATCCGGTCTTTTCCCGGTACCGTTCCTGCCCGCCGCCGAGCTGGCCCAGCTCCTCGGCGATGCGGTCGGTGCGGGTGTCCTGCCACACGATCGCGTTGTAGACCGGTTCCCCGGTGGCGCGATCCCAGACCACAGTGGTCTCGCGCTGGTTGGTGATGCCGACCGCGGCGATATCGGCGGCGGTGAGATCACCCTTGGCCAGTGCGCCCGCGACCACCGCGCGGGTGTTCTCCCAGATCTCGGCCGGATCGTGTTCCACCCAGCCCGCGCGCGGGAAGATCTGACTGTGCTCGCGCTGGTCGACGGCGATGACCGTGCCCGCGTGGTCGAAGATCATGGCGCGGGTCGAGGTGGTGCCCTGGTCGATCGCTGCGACGTATCGTGACATGGGGATTTCTCCTTCGGCGAAACTGTTTGGTGCTGCGCGTGATTCGATCAGAAGATGAGCTGCGAGACGAGCCCGGCGAGCACGCCGCCGATCAGCGGGCCGACGACCGGGACCCAGGAGTAGGCCCAGTCACTGGATCCGGCCGCGGGCTCGGGCGCCGGTCGGGCGGCCGCGCCCAGGCTCGCGGAGTGCGCGTGGACCGGCTCCGGGGCGGTGCGCCGCAGCGGCAGCACCGCGTGCGCGATGCGCGGGCCGAGGTCGCGGGCCGGGTTGATGGCGTAGCCCGTCGGGCCGCCGAGCGAGGCGCCGATACCGACCACCAGCAGCGCGACCGCGAGGGGGCCGAGACCGGAGGGCGTCTTCCCGAACGAGAGCACCACCAGGACCAGGATGAAGGTGCCGATCGCCTCGGTGGCGAGATTCCAGCCGTAGCTGCGGATGGCCGGGCCGGTCGAGAAGACGGCCAGCTTCTTGCCCTCGTCGGTCTCGGCGTCGAAATGCTGCTTGTACGCCACGAATACCAGACAGGCGCCGAGGAACGCGCCGAGGAGCTGCCCGGCCACATAGGCCACCGTCGATCCGAACGAGATGGCGACGCCCGGGGCGTACTCCTGGGCCCCGCTGCTCAGAATCCCGAGTGTCACCGCGGGATTGAGGTGCGCGCCGGACTTGAAGGCGACGTAGACGCCCGCCATCACGGCGAATCCCCATCCGAAATTGATCAGCAGCCAGCCGCCGTCGGCACCCTTGGACTTCGCCAGCAGGACATTGGCCACGACTCCGCCGCCGAGCAGTATCAGCACTCCCGTGCCGAACACCTCGCTGACGAAAACCTCTGCGAGACCCACGATTGCTCCAATCGTCCGTGGGGTGGTCCCGGACCACGTTGCCCGGACCCCGAAAGTGCGCAGAACTCTACGGTGACGTGGCGCACATACAATCCGGTCGGTTCGACAATGTCGAACGCTCGATTCCGCCGAATCTGCGCGTTACGCTGCCGAAAGGCGCTATGACCTAGATCACATCGAAGAAGGCGCAGGTCATGATGGGGCGCCGACCGTGGGCCCACGGCGGTTCGGCGTTCGACATTGTCGGACCGCGTTCGATGGAATACGTTGTCCGCTATGCCGGGCCCGGTGCAATCGATCGAGCGTGCGGGCGCGATGCTGCAATTGCTCGCCCGCAGTTCGGGCGGTCTGGGTGTCGGTGATATCGCCAGCTCGCTCGAGCTCGCCAAGGGGACCGCGCACGGCATCCTGCGGACGTTGCAGGCCATCGGCTTCGTCGAACAGGATCGCGGCGGCGGGAAGTACCGGCTCGGTACGGCACTGCGGTACTTGGGCGCCGGTCACCTGGACGCCAATGAATTGCGTTCGCGGGCGATCAACTGGGCCGACGCTCTCGCCGCGCGCAGCGGTGAGGCCGTCCGGATCGGTGTGGCGTCCCAGGACCGTGTTCTCGTGGCGCACCATGTCTTCCGGCCGGACGACACCCCGCAGACCCTCGATGTGGGCGCGCTGCTGCCGCTGCACGCCACCGCGCTCGGCAAGATCCTGCTCGCCTACGACAGTGATCTGGCGGCCCGCATCCGCGCCGGGAAGCTCGAGTCGCTCACCCGCCGCACCGTGATCCAACCGGCGCTGCTCGCCAAATCGCTGGCGGATGTCAGGGACAACGCGTGGGCCGGCGAGTACGGCGAGCTCGAGCCCGGCGAGGCGAGCATCGCCGCCTCGATCCGCTCGCACGGCGGCCTGGTGGTCGGTGCGATCGGCATCTCCGGCGCCGCCGAACGGATCTTCCCGACCGGACGGGGACCGGACCCGGCGCTGCTCGGCTACGTGCGTGACGCCGCCCGCGCGGTGTCGCGAGATCTGGTCGAGAACAAGTAAATCCCGGGGCGCGAGGGCCCCGATTCGCTCTACCCGCAGAAAGGGCGCGCCCAATGACGCAGCGCTATGTGATGGCCATCGATCAGGGGACGACCTCGACCCGCTGCATAGTGTTCGACCCAGCCGGTCGGCTGGTCTCGGTGGCGCAGCGCGAACACCAGCACTACTTTCCCAAGCCCGGCTGGGCCGAACAGGACGCGATGGAGATCTGGCGCAATGTCGATCGCATCATTCCCCGCGCCCTGCGCGATGCGAACATCGCCCGCGAGCAGATTGTCGCGCTCGGCATTACCAATCAGCGCGAGACCAGCGTCGTCTGGGACCGCCACACCGGGCATCCGGTGGGCAAGGCCATTGTGTGGCAGGACGTCCGCACCGCGGATCTGGTGCGATCGCTGAGCGATCGGCCCGACGCCCACCGCGTGCCCGAGCTGAGCGGGCTGCCGCTGGGCACCTACTTCTCCGCGCCCAAGCTGCGCTGGCTGCTCGACTCCGTCCCCGGATTGCGGGCCCGCGCCGAACGCGGCGACGTCCTGTTCGGCACCATGGAGACCTGGCTGATCTGGAATCTGACCGGCGGCGTCGACGGCGGCATCCACCTCACCGACGTCACCAATGCCAGCCGGACCCTGCTGATGAATCTCGAGACCCTGGAGTGGGACCGGGAGTTGTTGGCCTTCTTCGACATTCCCCCGGCCATGCTGCCGGAGATCCGCTCCTCCAGTGAGGTCTACGGCGTCACGCGGCGCGTGGTTCCCGGCATCACCATCGCCGCCGCGCTCGGCGATCAGCAGGCGGCGCTGTTCGGGCAGACCTGTTTCTCCCGCGGGGACACCAAATGCACCTATGGCACCGGCGGTTTCCTGCTCATGAACACCGGCCGGTCGCCGGTCCGGTCCACTCATGGTCTACTCACCACCGTCGGCTACCGGATCGGCGACGCGCCGGCCATGTACGCGCTGGAAGGCTCCATCGCCGTCACCGGGTCACTGGTCCAGTGGTTCCGCGATGGGCTCGGATTGATTTCCAGCGCACCGGAAATCGAGACGCTCGCCCGCACCGTCGACGACAACGGCGGCTGCTATATCGTGCCCGCCTTCTCCGGCCTGTTCGCGCCGCACTGGCGCAGCGAGGCCCGCGGCATCATCGTCGGGCTCACCTCCTATGTCACCAAGGGGCACCTGGCCCGGGCCGTGCTCGAGGCCACCGCGTGGCAGACCCGCGAGGTCGTCGACGCCATGAATGCCGACTCCAGGCTCCAGGCGACCGCGCTCAAGGTGGACGGCGGCATGACCACCGACCACCTGCTCATGCAGTTCGTGGCCGATGTCCTCGACGTTCCGGTCAAGCGCCCCATGGTCATCGAGACCGTCTCGCTGGGCGTCGCCTACGCCGCCGGGCTGGCCGTCGGCTACTGGGCCGACCTCGAGGTGCTGCGCCGCAACTGGCATCGCGCGGCCGAATGGCAGCCGCAGGCGGATCCCGAACACGTGAAAGCCGAGTACGGCAATTGGAAGCGCGCGGTGGAGCTCACCTTCGGCTGGTCCCAGCCGCCGAGATAGCTGCCGCCGACTGTTACAGGGCCTGAATCCCTTTCAGGACCGCACGGAGCACGGTGAGGTCGTCGGCGGCCCCCGCGCCGGCGGCGGGAGCACGGAAGTCGAGGACGCCGTCACCGATGAGATCCCCGACCAGGATCTTGGTCGCGGTGATCGGCAGGTGCAGCCGGGCGGCGATCTCGGCCACCGAGAGCGGCGATCGCGTCAACTCCACGATGGCCGCGTATTCGGGTTCGTGGCGGCGCAGCCTGCCCAGGCTGGACGTCACCACCCGGGTGACCATGTCCACATCGGTGCGGCGGGTCCCGGATCGGCCCCGCGTCACCGCGTAGAGCCGCACCACCGGCCCGGCATCCTCGTCGTACCACGACTCGTCCGAATCGTTCATGTGTACTCGGGCTGTGCCGGAATTCGGTTCTCCCGCACGGAATCGGCCGCACCCGTGTCCAGAGCGGCGGTGGTGAGCGCTCTCGGGATCAGCACCACGGCCTTCACGCCGCCGTAGTCGGACTCCGTGAGCCGGACCGTAATACCGTGGCGGGCCGCCAGTTTCGCGACGACGAACAAGCCGAGCCGGATGTCTCCGGCCAGGGTCGCGACGCTGAAATCCGGTGGCTGCGCCAGCATTGCGTTGCGGGCGGCCATCTCCTCCTCGGTCATGCCGAGGCCCTGATCGGAGATCTCGATGGCGATCCCCTTGCCGACCAGACCGCCGGTGACCTCGACGGGCGACTCCGGCGGGGAGAAGGCGCTGGCATTGTCGGCCAGTTCCGCCAGCAGGTGGATGATATCGGTGACGGCGGGTCCGACGATCTGCGTCTCCGGTAGCTTGCGGACGTGAATTCTGGTGTAGTCCAACGATTCCGCTGCCGCGCCGCGAACCACATCGACCAGCGGCACCGGATTGCGCCACTTGCGTCCCGGCTGTTCACCGCCGAGCACGATGAGGTTCTCGGAGTTGCGCCGGGCCCGGGTCGCCAAATGGTCGAGCTGGAACAGCAGTTTCAGCCGGTCCGAATCCGGTTCCTCTCGTTCGGCCTTGTCGAGCAGGGCCAGCTGGCGGTGCACGACGCCCTGGGACCGGTGGGCGATCTTCACGAATACCGCGTTCACGCCCGCCCGGGTCTTGGCCTCGGCCACCGCCGCGTCCACCGCCGCCCGGTGTGCGCGGTTGAAAGCGTCGGCGACGTGGCCGATCTCGTCGGAGCCGAAGTCCAGCCGGTTGGCGTCCTGGTCGAATTCCTCACCAGCCGACAGCCGATGGATGGTGTCCGGCAGCCGTTCATCGGCCAATTCCAGGGTGTCCCGGCGCAGCCGGCGCAGGCGCGCGATGAACTTGTTGGCCAGTACCAGCGCACCGAGGAAGGCCAGCAGCGCGAGCGCGAGCACGCCCGCCCCGGCGGACAGCGAGTCTCGCTCGAGCCGATTGCCCTGTTCGGTCGCCTCGAAATGCGCGTCGACACTTTGGGTCTCCCACAGGGTCAGCAGATCGCGCCGGACCTTACCCGCGACCTGCTGCCATTCGGCCAGCGTCAGCGGTAGCCGCTCGGCGGATTCGCCGGAGGATCGACCGCTGTCGCCGGCCGCTGCGACCGGGCCGCGCTGGATGATCGCGTCCTCCATAGCGCGCAGCCGCTGCCATTCCGTACTGGAGGTGATCGCCTTCCACTGGTCCAGGTGCGCTCCCTGCAGCACCGACCCGACGTAGGCGACCTCGCCGCGCCCGTCGCCGATGTATCCGGTCAACTCCACCAGCAGCTCCGGCGACAGCTCCCCGGTGAGCATCACCAATGAGCCCAAACCGCTGGTCTGCGAGATGGATTCGGCGGCCCGCAGCGCATGTACCGACTTGTACAGTTCGACCGCGATATGGGAATCGGGCGCGACGTCCGCCGAGATGAGCCAGCCGTTGACAATGGCCGCGACCGCCATGCTGTACGCGGTGAACGCATCGGCGGCCGGAATCGCGCGCGCATCGATCGCGGCCCGCAGGGCTGGCACCTTCTGACCGACACCGACCCGGAAGAACCCGTCTTTCAGGTCGGGCCGCAGCTCCGAGAGCGCATTGGCCTGGGCCACCACCGCCGCGTACCCCGCATCGGACTGCTTGCGCGCCGCCGGCAAGGCGAATCCGGCCGAATCGTCTCCGGCCAGGAACAAGAGCGAGAGCCGACGCTCCTCCTGGAACGCCTCGATCATCATGATCGACGGCCCGGAGGTGCCGCGCGCCAGTTCGGCGAACCGATTGGCCTCCCGCCCGCTCTGCACCAGATAGGCGGATCCGCCTATCCCGATCGCGAGCAACGCGATACTCGGAATGAGCACAATGACCAGCACTCTGGTCCGGACGCTGACGGTCCGCCGCCACCGTACTGAGATCTTGCGGAGGAAACTGCTGCCGATCACCGAATTCTCGCCTACTCACAGGTCTGGCTAACCGCCAGCGGTTCTCGCAAAGCTAGTCACTGAAACGCTACCCCCGCAACACTTTCGCCGATTACGGCCCGAAGTCCGGATGTGCCGCGCACCGCGGCGGATGAGATCATCCGCTGGGCCACACCGTGGTCACGGCGTATCGGTCGGCGAACTTCGCCGCGGAAGCCTTCACCGATCCGTTCACCTTCGACATCCGGCGCGATATCGCGCGCCGTCTCCAGCGCCGCCGACGGCACCTCCGCGGCGGGCAGTACGAGACATGCCGATCCGAGCCGGACCGCGCGCCGCCATCGGTTCAATGGCGGGCTGGCGGAGCGATCGTGCGGCTGGGCTGGGATGTGTCAGGTGTGGTCGAGGCGGTCGGGCCGGGGGTCACGTTGTTCGCGTCCGGGGACGGCAACTGGCGGTGCAGATCGCCAAGGCACGCGGGGCGTCTGTGATCGGGACGGCGCGGGCGGCATTGTCGTCTCGCTCGCCTCGCCCGTGGAGGCGCGGCTGTCCGAGGTAGCCGAGCCGCTGGGGTTGCGGGCGCGGTTCATGGTCGTGGAAGCGGATCGGGCCGGGATGCGGAAGATCGCGGCGCTGGCCGGATCCGGTCGATTGACGCCCCGCGTCGATACGTCACCGAGACCGGTCCGCCGCTGGGCGGATGATCACCGACTGCTACTCTTCTCGCAGCTCACGGTACCCAACGGCAGTGAATTGCAGTCGCGATGTCGGTTGCCCGCCGTCCTGGATTTTCATCGTTTCGATGTGTGTCGAACCGAGAGCTGCCTCACATATTCATCGTTCCCGGGAGAGTCATGTATTTCCGTAAGTTATCCGCCGCGGTGCTGACGGTCGCCACGGTGAGCACGGGACTGCTCGTCGCCACACCGTTCGTAGGCGGCGAATCGGTCGCGCACGCCCTGCCGGGCCTTCCGCTCCCGCCCGGGGCGGTCCCCGGACCAGTCGACACCTGGGCGATGGGCGACACCCTGAACTGCTATGTCGACTACACCCTGTGGGTCGACCGCGACCAGACGGACCCGCACCGCGTCATCGCGCACATTCAACCGCGGGGGATCCGGCCGACGATTCCTGGCACAGAGGCACCGGCCACCTGTTCGGTCACCCTGGTTCCCTTCTCCTCCACCGACCGCAACCCATGGAATCTGATCTACAGCCGCCTGGACCGCATCGACGCCGACCGCACCGGCGGTGCGCCGGTCCAGTTCGATCTTCCCTATCAACAGGATGCGACGTGGGTAACACTGAACACCGTGCCGATAACCGCCTTTACTCCGGTATCGGTCGGGTCGAGCCCGTTCTGGAGTGTGACGGTACCCGTGCTGTTCCTGTAAGAACGGCCCCGCTGCTCGGACATGGTCTGCTCGACTTCCGATAGTCACGCCGAAGGAATGGGTGTCAGCGCGGGCCGACCGTGGACTTCCGCATGCCGGTGTCGAAGATGTCGTTGGCGATCGCCAGTCCCAGGGGTAGGCCGCCTATGCCGAGGGGTCTCGGGGCGAAGTCGAATTCCCAGTGGACGCCCAGCCAGATTCGGCTGCGGCCGTTCTCGACGATCATCTGGTGGAGGCCGTCGGGAAAGGTGCGGACGTGGCGGGGGCGGACCGCGCCGGTGTTGTCCGTGGTCACGCCGTTCAGTTCGTCGGAGATGAAGGTGAGGCCCTCGGTGAGGGTGTCGGGATTCTGGTCGTCGGCGGGTATGCCGTAGAAGCGGCGGGCGATGTGGAATGCGGCGGCGGCGAAGGTCGCGTGGCCGGACGGGTAGGCGGGGAAGTTCGGGGTGAAGTTGCGATTGGTCGTATTCGATGCCGGTGAGCCGAGTGGACGCCAGTCGGTCTGGCAGTCGGTGGTGATGTCGTTGTCGCCCTCGCGTGCGGCCGGTCCCAGCGACGGGTCGTGCTCCCGAATGCCGACCACGGGTCGCCACAGGTCGTGGCGGTACTTCTCCTCCCACCCGAGAATGCCGGCATCGGCCATGGCCACATTGACGAGCGCGAACAAGCGCGCGTTGTCCTCGGTGGAGGTGTTCCGGCGGGCGGCGACCTTCCGGAGGATCTGGTTGTTGAACCGCGGCGGGGTGCCGATGCCATGAGCTCCGTCGTAGGCCCAGAACATGCCGATGAGGGTGCGTTCCTCGGTGCGGCGACGCCGGTCGGGCGGCAGACCGTCGATGAGGAATTGCGGGATGGTGCTCAGCAGTTCGGGCGCTACGCCGGTGGCCCGCACGATTCGCAGCGATTCGAGATATACGTCGTCACCGCGGTGCGGTGGATCGATCTGGTGGCGACGGGTCGCGGCGAACAGTTTCGAGCGCGCACCGTAGAACGGCCCGTGGAAACCCTGGTCCGGATTGAACGGGTCCGGGCGGTGCCGATAGCGCTCGGGTGCGGGCCGATAGCCGTCGTCACCGACCCCGGGATCGTCCGAGCGGTCGTCGAGAATTCGTTCGGCGATCAGGCGGCCGTACTTCAACCCCTCGTCGACGCCGGGACCGCTGAGGCCCGGGTACGCCAGCGCCTCGTCGAACGCTCGTGTCTGGCTCGGGTACAAGGATGTCAGCGTTCGATGCGCCGCTCCGGCCACCGCCGCGTCCGCGGCCGCGCCCGGTGGGGCCGGTGCCGAATCCGGCAGGTACGGGCAATATCTCGTGCCCGCACCCAGTGCGCCGATGTACCCGTCGTGCATGGCCAGATGCACCATCGCCAACGCGCGTGCGCTGAGCGGCGGCCCGGTCTGTTCCCCGGCCCCATTACTGTGACTTACTCGATTAGCTTCCAGCGCAATGGAATTCCAGTACAGGATTGAGTCCATGACTCCGCCTCCCGTCGAGTTCCTTCCAGTGCAACACACGGGCTGATCGAACAACAGCCCGAAGAAGCCGGGGCAGGCCGCGTCCGGCCTGTCAGCGCCCTGCGGAACCGCTCATCAACGCCTTGAACGGCAGCGGCGGCAGGCGCAGGTTGGCGTCGGGGACGCCGGTGCCGTTGGGGTCGAGTAGGCCGTCGTCGTCGGCGTACGCGCTCTCACCCGGTGCGGCCTGCAGGGTGGTGATGTATTTCCACAGACCGTCGGCCAGGGCCACGCCGCCAACGGCCAGGGTGCCGAGCAGGCCGCCACCGGCGGCGAAGGCCATGATCGCCGCCGGTGTGGTCGCCAGGCAGCCCGGACCGACCACCAGGCATGAGCCGAGGCCGAGCGCGGCGCCCACCAGCGCGCCCAGCACGAATCCGCCGAGGGTGCCGACCAGTGCGCCCTTGGTCATGTTTCCGGCCCATTCACCCAGTGCCAGTTGGTTTTCCATGGGTGAGGCGATCGGGCGCGGCCCGAGGTCCGGGGTGAGCACCAGCGTGCGTCCCGCATCGTCGATGCGGTGCCGGATCGGGTGCACCGCACCGTCGAGTTCGAACGCCAGTGGCAGGCGCAGGACCTCGTGTCCCGTCGGGTCGTGGGCGAGCACCGTCCGCCCGTCCGCGGTGAGCGCGAACGTCGCGCCGTCCAGGGTGGTGGTGACGGAGCCGTCGGCGACGACGGAGCTGTAGTGCGCCGTCGGTGGGGCGGCGGCGGCGGGTGTGGCCGCCGCGCCCACCGCCCCAGCGGTCACGATCGCGGCGAAAGCTGTTGTGCGAATGCGCATCATCGGTCTCCGTCCACTCAGTTCGCGGGTGCCTGGACGCCCGGCAGGTGCGGGGCGTACCGGCTCTCGCCCGGAGCCGCGTTGAGTGTGGTCCAGTAGTCGAAGGCCGCTGCCGCCGCGGTGGGGCCACCGCCGAGGATGAGACCGGCGAGACCACCGGCCGCGGCGACCATGCTGACGATGGGCAGCACCGCCACCACACAGCCCAGGCTCAACACCAGGCAGGAGGCACCGGCCAGCGCGATGCCCACGCCGACGCCCGCGACCGCGCCGATCGCGGTGCCGATCAGGCTGCCGACCGAGGTGCCCAGGCTGACGGCGTTGATGAGATCGTTCATGGCGAGCTGGTTTTCCAGCGGTGAGGCCACCGGTCGCAGCGCCGTACGGTCCAGGCCGTCGAGTTCCGGGGTCAGCCGCAGGGTGCGGCCGTCGGCGGAGATCTGCTGCCGCAGCGGCAGCCGTTGGCCGTCGAGGGTGAACGACAGCGGGACCACCTGGAGCGGGCGTCCGGCGGTATCGCTGATCGTGACCGACCGGGTATCCGCGGCCAGGGCGAAGGACGCGTGGTCGAGGGTGGTGACCACGGTGTCGCCGATCAGGTTGGCGCGGAAGGAAACCGGTTCGGCGGCGGGCTCCGGTGCCGCCGTCGCGGTCGCGGTGCCGGTGACGACGCTCGCGGCCAGGAGGGCCGTGGTCAGGGCTGCTCGACGAATACTCATCTGTTGTTCCTCATCATGGGTGGTGCATGCCGTCCGACAGGGACGGCCGGGGGTTACGCCTCGACGGCGAGTTCGGTGCGCGCGGCGGTGACCATCGCGGCGGTGGCCGCGGGCAGGGTCTGTTCCGGATCGGGCGCGAAGTGCGGCGAGTGATTGGCGGGGATGCTCGCGGGCAGGGTGTGGTCGGCGAGCATGACCGCCCGGTCCTCCTCGGAGAATCGGTCCAGGGGGTATCCGCCGATATGCCAGAACACCGAGGGGCATTCGGCCGCGGTGCCGAGTACGCCGAAGTCCTCGCTGCCGGTCTGCGGGTGCGGCAGCGTGAGCGCGGGGAGCCCGGCGGCGGTGAACGCGGCGAGCACGCGATCGGTGTCGGCGGGGGTGTTGACCGTGACGGGGAAGCGGTCGTAGCACTCGATCCGCGGCGCTTCCGGCGCACCGGCGGCCTCCGCCTCGGCCCGGGCGAGCCGCTCGATCCCGTCCAGCATCAGCTGCCGGGCGCTGTCGCTGAAAGTGCGTAGCGTCAACAGCATTTCGGCGGTCTCGGGAATGATGTTGGGCCGGGTTCCCGCGTGCAGCGCGCCCACTGTGAGCACCGGCGAGGACGGCCGGGCCGTCTGTCGCGCGGTCAACGATTGCAGGCGCAGCACCAGCGACGCCGCCATGGACACCGGGTCCACGGCCAGGTGCGGGGTGGACCCGTGACCGCCCTTGCCGCTGAGCACGATGCGCACCGAATCCGAGGCCGCCATGATGGGGCCGCCCTTGCTGGCGATGAGCCCCGCGGGCAGCGGACTCACATGCTGGCCCAAGCAGATTCGCGGTCGCGGCACCCGCTCCAGCAGGCCGTCGTCGAGCATGGCGCGCGCCCCGCCGCCGGTCTCCTCGGCGGGCTGGAAGATGGCCACCACGGTGCCGGCGAAGGGTTCGGCGGCGAGCCGTGCGCAGGCGGCGAGCAGGGCGGTGACGTGCATGTCGTGCCCGCAGGCGTGCATCACACCGGGGTTCCGGGACATGTAGTCCAGTCCGGTGTCCTCCTGTACGGGTAGCGCGTCCATATCGGCGCGCAGCCAGATCACCGGGCCGGGTCCGCCGTGCAGCACGCCGACCACACCGGTGCCGCCGATGCCCTCGCTCACCTCCCAGCCGGGCAGGGCACGTAGCTCGTCGGCGACCAGCCGGGCGGTGTCGAATTCCGCGCCGGACAGTTCCGGATGCGCGTGCAGGTGCCGGTACACCTGCTGCCAGTGCGGATCGACCGTCCCGTCCGGCGTGGGGAAACCGTTGTGCGGCAATTGGTCCGGGGTGATGGTCATGCGAGGGTCTCCTTCGGCTCGGGAGCGGGTGGTTGCGGCAGCAGGGCGCGGAAGGCATCGGCGGTCTGCGGCACGACGGCCGCCGCCGCGATGGCCAGCACCGGTCCGAGGGTCAGCGTCGCGAAGGCCGCGGTGTACGAGACGTGGTCGGTGACCGCGCCGAACAGCAGGGGAGTGACGACTCCGGCGAGCTGGCCGCCGAAGATGATCACCGCCGTGGCCGAACCCAGCAGCTCGGTGGGCAGTGCCCGCAGCGGGACCGCGAAGGCGGGCATGTAGCACAGCGACGCCACCGTGCCCAGCACTGTCGCCGCGATCACGAAGACGAGTACCGACCCGGCGTACGGCAGGGCCACGGCCAGCGCGGCGGTGCCGATCATGGCCGGTATCACGATGCGCCGGGGCCGCCCGCCGATGCGGTCCGACAGCCGCGCGCCCGCCACCGTTCCCACGGCCGCGAAAACCGTGGCGGGCAGTCCGATCAGCGCGGCCGTGCTGGTCGAGACGCCGTACTCGTCGTGCAGATAGGTGGGCATCCAGGCACTCAGCCCCCACACGATCGCGTCGTAGCCGAAGAAGATCACCGCGAAGCCCAGCAGCGCCGGTGAGCGCATGACCAGCCGTCGCAACCGGTCGTCGCGCACTGGTCGGGCATCGGGTGCGGCCACCGCCTCCGGCAGCGGGTCGGGCATCCAGCGTCGCCACGCCAGCAGTACCGCGACGCCCAACAGCGAGATGAGGGCGAACATGATGCGCCAGCCCACGGTGGGCAGCAGGATCGCGGCCACCAGGGCGGCCAGCAGGGTGCCGACCGCGTTGGAGGCATTGGTCCAGCCGCTGGCGGTGGTGCGCTGCTCGGGCAGGCTGCGTTCCGACAGCGCCTTCAGCGCCGCCGGGGGAAAGACGCCCTGCACCAGCCCGAACAGGAAACGCATGGCGAGCAGTGTGGAGAACGACCAGGCCACCGCGGTCAGTCCGGTGAAGACCGACCAGGCGAGCAGGCCGATGGTGCCCATCGTGAGCGCGCCGTAACGGTCGGCCAGCAACCCGGCGGGAATCTGCATGCCCGCGTAGGCGAGGAAGAACACCGACACCACCATGCCCAGCTGGGTGTGGTCGAGGTTCAGGTCGTCGCCGATCGCGGGCAGCGCGAAGTTGATGACGATGCGGTCGATGTAGTCGGCGATCCAAGCTGCCGACAACAGCAACACCGTGATTCGAGTGGTACGCAGCAAACCCGTGGGTCCTCCTCTTGGCGTGGCGGTGCTGTCACAATGGGTCATGTGTTCTACAGCACATCGGAAACGCCGGAATCCGACATCGGTAACACCCCCGCGCAGGGTTTCGACGCCGCGGTCGAGTTCGGCGAGCGCGACTTGGACCTGGTGAACGCGCTGCAGATCAGCCCGCGGGCACCCTGGTCCCTGATCGGCGCGTCCCTCGGCATCGACGCCACCACGGCGGCCCGCCGCTGGCAGCACCTCACCGATACCGGCCTGGCCTGGACGACCGCGTACGCGCCGGAGTTCGCGACGGTCGGCTACATGCGGCTGCGATGTCGCCCCGATACGGTCGCCGAGGTCTCCGCCCGGTCCAGCACGTACGGCTGCGTGTTCGCGGTCGACCGGACCAGCGGGCGCTACGACCTGCAACTGTCGGTCGCGGCCGAATCACCCGCCGCCCTGGACGACTTCCGCGTCCGCTGGCTGGCCGAGCACCCCGGCATCGAGGAGGCCCGCCTGGCCGTGGCCGTGCACCAGTACTCCGACGGCAGCCACTGGCGTCCCCGCGCCCTGGACCCGACGCAGGAGGCGGTGCTGACCGAGGGCGACGAGCGCGCACCGGGAGCGCCGCGCCGCCGCCGCGGCGATCGGGAACTGGTGCTCGCCCTAGGCGCCGACGCCCGCCGCAGCGCGGTCGAACTGGCCGCCGACACGGGTCTCAGCGACGCCACGGTGCGCCGCCGCATTTCGGAGATGACCCGCTCCGGCCGCCTGATCTTCCGCTGCGATTTCGCCCAGCAGGCCGCGGGCTGGCGGGTGAACACCAATATCCGCGCGCGCATCCCGGCCACCGACCTGGACGCCCTCGGTGCGGCGTTACCCGAGTGGCCGGAGATCCGGCTCTGCGTGGTGACCGCCGACGACGACAGCAATGTCCTGCTGATCGCCTGGCTGCGCACCCCCCAGGAGCTGATCGCCCTGGAATCCCGCCTCCTGCACCACTTTCCGACCCTGCGCATCACCGAACGCTCCTACACCCTCAGCGCCCTCAAACGCATGGGCCGCCTGCTCGACCCCCGCAGCGGCATCGCGGTGGGACATATCCCATTCGACGTCTGGTCCTGAACGCGACCCGTCGAGCGGTGGCTCGTCCACTCCTCCGCGCTATTCGCAGCCCACCCCGTCGCGGTCGCGATCGAGCCCGTACTCGTCCGGCCCGATGAC
Source organism: Nocardia otitidiscaviarum (assembly GCF_007362295.1). Lineage (NCBI taxonomy): Bacteria > Bacillati > Actinomycetota > Actinomycetes > Mycobacteriales > Nocardiaceae > Nocardia > Nocardia otitidiscaviarum. Next base: position 1,081,071 of record NZ_CP041695.1, read on the forward strand.
CCGCACGGGTCCCGGTGTGTACACCGGCCCGTTGCCGCTCCCACCGGCGCAGTCCACATCGCTGACGATCGGCAGGCAGGGGTCGTAGGACGGGTGACATCCGGAATCCGCTGCGGGCGGTGCGATTTGAGGTTCCGTCGGCGCGGCCTGCGGCACCGGTGCGGCTGGCGCGATCGGCGGTGTCTCGGCGGTGGTCGGTGGCCGGGTCGGGGTGGCGGGTGGTGCGGTCGCGGACGGCGGCGTGGCGACCACTGGCGGCGCTGCCACCGGTGAACTCTCCGAGTCCGGCCCGCCCGACGCGGTAGGAGTCACCTGCGAGTACTCCGTGTACCGAGGCGTCGTGGACTCGTATCGGTCGACGCCGCCGAGCAGGACGGCAAGCGTCGCACCGAACACGACCACCCACACCGCCGCGGCGATACCGACCACGACGACGACCACAGTCGGCACCGCGCCGTGCCGTGCTGGTCGCGGCGGCGGATGTTCTCGGGGATATGACATCGTGCCCCCACGGGCGAGGGAGAGCCGCGGTGGATTCCGGCCGTGTACCGATCTATCGGCCTCCTACCTGCGGCGTTACTTGACGGCTGGGTTGCGCGGGTGCCCGGCGGCGGCCTCGTCGGTGAGGTCGTCGTAGCCGACGGTGAGTTCGGCGAGCCGCTGCCAGGCGTCCCACAGTTCCCGGATGCGGGCGCAGCCGAGCGAGGGCGGCAGCTGCGCCGCGGCCTGGCGGAATCTCGGAATTGGCGATGACGTGGCGGATTCGCCCGCCGTCATCCTCCGCTCAGTCCCCATTCGTCGAGACCGGCGTACACGCGGGCGACGCGAAACCCTTGCGCCCAAGTATTCGGCCTCTCCGGTATAGATCGCGATAAGCGAGTCCGATCCTCGCCACCAGGTGTCGGCTAGGCCGCGAATCTCGATCACGGGTTCGAAAGCGCTCAACGGAAGTTCGTCGATGAGTCCTTCGACGCTTGCGTGCAATGGCACCCACCTATCGCCGTCTACGCCGAATTCTCCTGCGGGACCGAACGTGAATCTGTTCGGGTGGGTAGTTTGCGAAATTCGAGATCCTGCGGCACGTTTCGACATCGTCTCCGACTTCGGAATCATCCCTCATGTGCCGGAATGGCAGCTGGGGATCGTCGAAATCCCGTGTGCTGCCGCATCGAAGATAGGAGTGAGCATCTGAAGATTCTGATATCACATGAGTATTGCTATTCTGCCGCAATGGAATTCGCGATAGAATAGATGCATGATTCCGGAGGGGGAAACGCGAGGCGGTGATACCGCAGCCGATGTATCGGCCGCGATGGACACCCTGCTCGCGACCGATCTCACCGGACTGTCCGACACCGCTCTCGTGGACGTCATGCGGGAAGTGGAATCCGTTCGCTGTCGGATGGCGGCACTGTCGCACCGCATGATCGCCGAAGTCGAGTCCCGACATCTGTGGGAGCGCGCCGGAGCCAAGGGCATGCGCGGGTATCTGATCGATGTGTTGCGCCTGTCGGCGGCCGAGGCGGGGGCGCGGGTACGGGCCTCGATCCCGTTGCGGCCGCGTGCGTTCTGCGGGGAACCGGCCCCGGCGTTGTTGCCGACCACCGCGAGGTTGCAGGCCGAGGGCACGATCTCGCCCGAGCACGCGCGGGTGATCATGCGGGTGATGGACCGCATCCCCAACGCGGTTCCGGAAGAGACGAAGACCGAGGCCGAGCAGCAGCTCGCGCGCGCGGCGGTGCAGATGCCGCCGGAGTACGTGAGCAAGGTCGGGCACGTGCTGTTGTCGTGTCTGGACCCGGACGGGGTGCTCACCAATGACGACGACCGGGCGCGGCACCGCGAGCTCTGGGTCGGCAAGCAACGTGTGGACGGTATGAGCGAGATCAAAGGCGTGCTCGATCCGCAGCTGCGTGCCCTGTTGGATGTCGTCTTGGCGAAGTGGGCGCGTCCGGGCATGTGCAACCCCGAAGATCCCGACAGCCCCCGCATGGGACCCGCAGCCGTCGACAAGGATGCGGTGGAGGCGGCGGCGCGGCGAGACCGGCGTAGTGCCGGGCAGCGTAACCACGACGCGCTCAAAGCGTTCCTCGCCGCCGGAGGCGGTCCGGAGAACCTGGGATCGCATCGGGGTGTGCCGGTGTCGGTGGTGTTGACGATGAGTCTCACCGACCTGCAGGCCGGAACCGGGTACGCCCATACCGCGTCGGGATCGGTGATGTCGATCCCCGACGCGTTGCGGATGGCCGAGGGCAGCTATCCGTTGCTGATGCTGTTCGACGGCAAAGGATTCCCGTTACATCTGGGTCGGGGGAAGTATCGGTTGGCGTCGCCGTGGCAGCGGTTGGCGTGTATCGCCGCTGATCGAGGCTGCACCCGTCCGGGCTGTGAGGCTCCCGCGACGATGTGCGCGGTGCATCATATGGTGCCGTGGTTGCGGGGTGGTCGTACCGATATCGACAACCTGACGTTGGTGTGCGACCGCTGCCACGCCCAGATCCCCGAGGACGGCGACGACCCGACCGGGTGGGCCACCCTCGGACGCGGCAACATCAGCGACGGCATCGCCGGCGGCAACAGCGGCAGCGGCAACCACAGCAACGCCGGCAACAGCAGCGGCAACGGCGGCAACGGCGGCAACAGCAGCGGCAGCGACGGCAGCGGCCGCAGCCGCGGCGGCAGCATCGGCGGTATCGGTGGCGGCCTCGGTGGCGGCGGCAACCGTGGCGGTGGTGTCGGCAGTGGCCGGTATCCGGGTCGTGTGGTGTGGGCGCCGCCGACGCGGATCGATCCGGGGCGGGTTCTCCGGGTGAATCTGCATCATCATCCGGAGCAGTGGCTCACCGGTGCCCCGGGCGGGCAGTCGCCGCCGACGCTCAGCCAATCGGCATCCCCAACGCTCGGCCAGCCGATGTCCCGTGCGCTCGCACGGTCGACGCACCCGGTGGTCGGCCAACCGACACCTCCAACACTGAGTCAGCCGACGTCGGGTCAGCCGTCGCGTCCGGTGATCGGCGAGCCGACGCCTCCTTCGTTGGGTCACCCGGCGCCCCCAGTGAGCGGCCAGCCGATGCCTCGAACGAAGGGGCAGCAGACGCTCTCGACGCTTGGCCAGCCGAAGCCCTCGGTCGTCGGTCGGCCGATGCCTCTGCCGTTGGGTCGGCAGGGTGCGGGTGCGTGTGATCGCCCGGCCCCGCGACGGATCGACCGAAACGCCACCGACCACCACGACCGCTCAGATCCTCACGCCGCACGGTGCCCCCGCAAAACGCCCAGCGGCCGGACCCGACCCGAGGCGACCACTTACGCCAATAACAACCACCCCGGTAACAACCATCTCGAGAACGCAACCCCAGCCAGTCCGTCGGCTGGGGTAGAAGGGTGCGGCACCCAACCCGGCGTCAGCGAAAGCCAGGTAAGTCACCCACCGCCACCACACTCATCTCTTCACATCTCTGCAGTAACACCCCGAACCCGACACGACCCCCGAAACCTCAACACATGGACAAGGCCGAAACCCACCGCCGAACAATCACTCCCCAGTCCGCGGGCCGAACTCCAGTCAGCCGTCGTCGAGCATGACGCGAAAATGTTCGAAGCCGGTGAATGGGCACATCGCGCGGAATTCACGTCGATCCAACATCAATCCCGCGTCGGCGTGGTATTCGGCCGCCAGGGCCGCATCCACTGCTGTCGGCCGCCCGAGGTATCCGCGATCACGATCCCATCCGACGGTTCGGACCATAGTCGCGGTTTCTGCGCCGCCCGGTGGATTGCCTCGCGGATGATCTCGGCTTCGGAAACACCCCGGCAAGCAGCCGCATCCCTGATGACGGTGAGATCATCGGGATCCCTGGAGGTCGTTCAGCGTCTCGAGTTGCCAATCATGCGGGTGGCCTAGTCCGGTTGGGTGGGCCAGCCCGGGTAGGCGGGTTGTACGGGTGGTGGTGTGTCGCTGTAGCTGATCTCGTTCTCGACCGGTGCGTCCGGGTACAGGCTCAGGGCCCAGTCATCGCACGATGTGTCGTTCACGACGTAGGAGACGGTCCATCCAGTGAACACGTTGTAGGTGGGTGCCTGCCAATGCATCGGGTCGGGTGCTGGGTTCGGTGTGGCCGTGGGTGTGGTGGTCGCGGGGGCGGGTGCGTCGTCGTTGCGGGTGAATCGTGCTGCCAGAGCTGATCCTCGGCCATACCACCTCCGGTACCGGCCGTCATCGAGTTGACCGTAGGCGTTCGGTAGGGCGCAGTACTCGACGAGGTACCCGTCTCCGGTGTCCTGGATTCGCTGGATGTGGTGGAGCATGGTTCCGGCGATGGTTCCGCGGTAACTCTCGACGTCGTAGTGGGTCGCGTATGGCCGATCCAGTGCCTTGGCGTAGCCGGGGTATGTGTGTTCGAGTCCGGCGTAGCTGCCGATGATGTCGGATTCCCTCGCCGCGCGCGCCAGTGTGGCTGCGGTGGAGAACAGGTCGATGCCGGGTTCGGCCGACCACACCACAGTGGCGTTGCGGACCTCGTCGGGAGGTTCGTAAACGCTGCCCGAGGGTCGCGCGCTGCTGCTGGTTGTCGGGGTATTGCTTGTGTCACTCCCGCCGCACCCGGTGATGAGGAGCATCATCGCGCCGACGGTCGCGGTGAGTCGTGCCGGTCGTCGTCGTATCATCCTGTGGGCCATGTGTCCTTGGGGTCCTGGGGTGCGGCGAGGCCAGCGAGAACATTGTTGACCGATTCCTCGCGATCGAGGGGAGCGATCGCGTCTTTGAGTGTCACGGTCTCACCTCGGTCGGCTGTCTGGCCGTAGGTGTCGAATTTCGCAGTGTCCACACCGGCCTTCGTGAGCAGTTCGCTCACACGATATGCGGAGTCGGTCCGGTCTTCCTGCGGCTGGCCTTTGATGTCGGCGCTGTAGTCGGTGTATGTCTTGAAACGTTGTCCCGTGGCGTCCTTGTATTCCGGTGGCACATCATTGATGTCGATCCTGCCTTGATTAGTGAGTTCCAGCAGGGCGGTGTACTGGCGGTGGTTCAGATCGCCGAAGGTGGTCGCGCTGAAATCACTGCCCTTGGCGGTCAATGGGTCGTACTGGCCGACCTGGTCGGGCCGGAGGTTGTACTTCAGTGGGTCGTACGGGTCGACCTGTTCGGGGTCGAACGGGAACACACCCAGTTTGAACGGTTCGGATGCCGCCGCGACGGCGGCCCCGCCGGGGCCGAATCCACCGGTCATGATCTGCGCGGCGGTGTAGGCGGCACTCCATTTCGCGGACTTGTCGGCGGCGTCGTCTCTGGCTTCGCCGGTGCGTTCGCTGTACTCAGTCGCAAGTGCCTCTGTGACTGCCCATTCCATCCGGTTGGCGTACCGGCCGATATCGGGATCACCGGCACCGGGCATACCGGGCGTGACGAATACCTTGTCCATCCGCTGCGACTCCGCTAGAGCCGCGCCGTTGATGATCTGACTGGCGTCGGGATCGGTGGACAATACACTCAGTACTCGCACGGCGTCCTTGGGGCCGACATCGTTGCCGAATCCGAGGGTTCCGGCCAGATCATCGGGCATGCCGACCAGCTTGCCGACGAACGGCTGTAGCGCCTCCGCGACCTGCTTGGATGCTTCGGGCGACATCCCGGCACTGTCCAGCGTGCCGAGATCGTCGGGATTCTTGCCGGACAGCAGTACCTGATAGTTGTTGGTGCCGTCGGCGGAGTTGGTGGTGGAGATGATGTCGGCGAGTCCGCGCGCGGCACGCCCGGCCTGGGTGGCCTGGTCGACCTGCGCCTGATGGTCGGGGTGCTCCGGCGGCACGGTGACGTGCGCGTTCTCTGGAATCCAGTCGGTCATCGCCCCGAGCAGCGGACTGTTCGGGTCGCTGGATTCGCGTTGCAGCAGCGAGAGCATGGCGGTGTCGGGGTGGTAGCCGTCGCCCAGGATCTCCGGTCCGCTCTCGCCGGTGAGGATGGCGGTGGTGCCCTCGTGGTTGCGGGAAGCGATCTCGATCGCGTCGGTGAGCGAATCATCCAGGGGGACACCGGAGTCCGGACCCATTTGAATGTTGTGCGATTCCAGCCAGGCCAGATGCAGGCCCTGCCGGTGCAGTTCGGTCGACAGTTTCGCGCCGGGCTGGTAACCCGGGTCCGACTGTGCGAGGGCATCGAGGAACCGGCCCTGCTGGGACAGGAACGCGCCCTGGTTCGCGATGCCCGGCAGCCCCATGTCGGGGTACTGGCTGGCATTGTCGTCCGGTGCCGAGCCACTGAGGCTCACCCGTGTGGAGATCATTTGCTGGACGTCGCCGGGGAGCCGGTCGTAGCCGCCGGGGGTCTGGGTCCCGTCCGCGCCGACGCCGACGACCTTCTCGTTCGACAGCAGCATGACCGCATTGCCCAGGGCCTGCGCCCTGGCTTCGCCCTCGGGTCCCTGCGTCCGCAGTTGCTCGCTGAGTTCGGCGAAGCCCTCCGGTCCGGCGGTCTCGAGGAGGCGTTGGGTGAACTCGAGCGTGGAGGCGGGAACGACGACGGTCGCACCGGCTGCCAGTGCCGCCTGGTCGTCGCCGGAAAGGTTGACCTGGTCGAGAGCCTGCTCGATGCGGGTCATGGCCTCGGGCGACACCGGGCCCTCCTTGGCGACTTCCGTGCCCAGGTCCGCACCGGTATTGCCGTCGACCGACGGCGCGGCACCGGCATTGGGCAGCTCCGCGAATGCGGTGTCGATGCCAGTGACGACGCTCTGCGCGGCCGCCCCCGCCCCGGACAGTCCGGCTTGCAGGGCGCGGGTGTACTCGTCGGCCTGGCGTTCCAGCGCCGCGAGCTTGATGGCCGCGCTGTCCGCGTCACCGGAGAGCGCGTTCGCCGTCTGCGCCAGCGACAGCGTCACGGTGCCGTCCTCACCCCAGAGGAAGCCGCCGGAGGTGATCGCGGTCAGCAGCGTCGTCACCGTCTTCTGAGCGAACCGTAGCGGCTCGAGACCGTTGCTGATCGCGGTGCCGGCCGCTTGCAGCGCTCCGATGGTCCGGTAGCCGGTGTCGCGGACGGTCACGCTCTTGTCGCGCAGACCGTTGCCGAACTTGCCGACCAGGTAGTCGGCGGAGTTGCCGATATCGTTGTAGGCGACGTCGAGTTCGGTCTGGAACTTGCTCGCCTGCTGGGTCCAGAAGCTGCCCTGCTGCTCGAGCTGCTCGAGTTGCCAGTCGCGCACCTGCGACACGGTGGGAGTGGGGGACTCGCTCATGGCCGGTCCTCGCTACCGGGGGATCCGGCTCGCGGAGTCCGCGTCTTGCGCCAGGACCGCGGACAGGCCGTTGCCGGTGCGCACGGCCATCACCCGGACCTGTTCGGTGGTCGCGGTCATGGCGATCGTGGCATTGGTGGAGCCGGTCATGCATGCCGCGTCGATCCCGGTGCCGGGCAGCAGTGGGTTGAGGGCAAGCGTCGAGGACAGCGTCTGGTCGTCGGCGCGGATCCCGCCCAGCGTGTCCGCGGCGGTGTTCATCGCGGACACCAGACCACGAACCCGTTCCCGGTCGACGAAGATGAAATCCTCGGCGTCGTAGCTCATCGGCCGATCCCCGCTTCGGTCAGTCTGGTCCGTTTCCGCTGGTAACTGTACTGGACGCGAGTCGCAGGGCCCTCGCGCCGGACGCTCGGTCAGTCGGCCGCGATGCGCGGTTTCGGCCGCAGCGGGTGGTAGTCCTCATCGTCGCCGGAGCCGTAGCCCATGTTCGCGGGCGGCGGTGGCAGGTCGCGCTGGGGTGCGTCCCCGATCTGTTCGATCACCGCCGCTGTCCGGGGATCGTCGCGCACCTCGCGAACCAGATCTTCGACCTGAGCCTGCGCCTGCTCGCGGGCGCTGTTGAGCAGGCGCGTGAGCAGCGGACCCAGCCGCCGCCCGCCCGGAAAGGCGTCCTCGTCGATGTGCACGGTGGTGACCTGGCCGTCCGCCCTGACATCGACGTAGACGCCGTCGGCTCGGATGGCGGCGTGCCCCTCCGTCAGCGCCTCGGCCAGTCTGTCCAGCTTCGTGCCGAGCGAGTCCGATCCTGGCCTGTCCATTCGTCCCTCCTTCGAACGATTCGGGATGAGAAACGATTCGTAGGGGAACAGTACCCAGTGGACTCGAGGCCACGTTGTGCCCGTTTCGCCCGTAGAAACCGGGGCTTGTTCGCCATCACCCGCGATGGTGTCGTTGTCTACGCGGTGAGGGATCGGGAGGAGCTCGCCGCGGGATCACGGCGAGAGGGAAACATTCGTGGGAGACCTGGAACGGGTCGAGGCGCGGCGTGCGGAGCTGGCGAAGGAGCTGCTGGCCTACTTCGGGTCGATGGCCGAGATCGAATTGTCGCCGGATGACGATATTTTCGCGCTCGGACTGGTGAATTCGCTGCGGGCGCTCGAGATCGTCGTGCACGTCGAGAAGACGTACGGCATCACGGTCGAGGTCGAGGATCTCGAGCTGGACAACTTTCGCAGCGCGGCGCGGGCGGCCGCCTTCGTCGAGCGCAAGCGGGGCAGGGACAGTCGCTCGTGATCGCGGTGGACGACCTCGTCCGGGCCGCGGCCGTGGACGGTGCGCGGTGGGATCGCGACGGGCTGCCCGATGCCATGGTCGAGCGGGCGGCGCGGGCCGGGGTGCTCGGCGCGGATCGGCCCGTGGCATTCGGCGGTGCCGGATGCGATGCGCGCGAGCTGGGCGAACTGGCCGCGACGCTGGGGCACGCGTGCACCAGCCTGCGTTCGCTGCTGACGGTGCACGGAATGGTCGCCGCCGCGGTGGACCGCTGGGGTACGGCCGCGCAGCGCGGCGAGTGGCTGCCCCGGCTCACCTCCGGTGAGCTCATTGCCGCGCTGGCGGCGACCGAAGCCGGTGCTGGCACCGAACTATCCGCTGTCGCTACGACTTTCGCACCCGACGGCCAGGATTTCCTGGTGACCGGCACCAAACTGTGGGTCACCTTCGGCCAGCGCGCGGACGTGTACCTCGTACTCGGCAAGGTGGGTGGATCGCCCGATCCGGCATCCGGGCCGACCGCACCCGGCTCCGCCCCGGGTGGCCTGTGCGCGGCACTGGTGGATCGGCACCGTCCCGGCGTCGCGGTGGAGCCCGCCGACAGTGGCCTCGGCCTGCGCGGCGCGCGGCTGGCGACCATTCGGTTCGACCGGGTGCGCATCCCCGCCACCCAGCTGATCGCACCGCCCGGATTCGGCCTCTCCCACGTCATCGGCACCGCGCTGGATCACGGCCGCTACACCGTTGCCTGGGGCTGCGTCGGGCTCGCCCGCGCCTGCCTCGACGATGCCGCCGCTCACGCCGCCACCCGCGTCCAGGGCGGCACGGCGCTCGCCGAACACCAGTTGATCCGCGCCACGCTCGGCCGCGGCTGGGCGGACGTCGAAGGCGCTCGAGCATTGTGCGAACGCGCGGCCGACGCCCGGATCGCCGGATCCCCGGCGGCGCTGATCGCCACCATCACCGCCAAATACGCGGCCGCGGCCGCCGCGGCCACGGTCAGCGAGCGCGCCGTGCAGGTGCTCGGCGCGGCGGGCTGCGCACCGGACGGTCGCGTCGGCCGGTTCTATCGCGACGCCAAGGTCATGCAAATCATCGAGGGAGCACAGGAGGTCGCCGAGGTGGCCATGGGTGAACATGTCGTGCGGGGTGCGCGATGACGCACGACCGCGTACTGCTGGGTCCGGTCGCGACCTGGTTCCCGGACACCGTGGCCGAGGTCGCGACCCTGGCGGAACTGTCCGAACTGCCCGCGCACCGCCGCGACCATGCCCTGGCCCTGGGCATCGACACGGTGCGCACGGCCGACGCCATGACCGAGGTCGATCTCGCCGCCGAGGCGGCACGCATTGCCCTGGACGAGGCCGCGCTCGACGCCGCCGACCTGGACGCGCTGATCCTGGTCACCGGCCGCGCACCGCACTACCTGCTGGCCTCGGAGGCGACCCGGCTGCAACACCGGCTCGGCGCCACCCGCGCCTTCACCACGGCGGTCGGCGATCTCGGCTGCGTCTCCATCTCCTCGGCACTGACCCTGGCCGCCGCCCTGGTGCGCGCCGAAACCCACTGCCGCACCGCCCTCGTGGTCACCGCGGCCAAGACACCCACCCGCAACCGCTATCGCGCCCCCATGACGCTGCTCGGCGACGGTGCGGCGGCGGTGCTGGTCACCACCTCCGGTCCGGGTCGCTGGGAGTTCGTCGACCAGATCGTGCGCAGTGAAGGCAAATACGCCGATCTGTTCCGCATCGACTACCGCGACACCGACTCCGAGGACTGGGTGGAGGAGTGCGCCGACGAGTCCAGCTATTCCTTCCGGCTCGCCGTGGAGAGCAAGAAGCGATTCGACACGATCATCCCGGAACTGCTGCGCCGCAACGAAGTTCCTCACGGCGCGCCGGGGTCGATGCTCATGCAGAACCTGTCGGCGGGAGCGTTCGCCTTCTGGGAGGAGGCGCTCGACCGCCCGGTCGACAAGGTCTGCCACGCCAATCTGGCGGCCTACGGCCATCTCGGCTCGATGGACATGCTGGTCAATCTCGAAGCCGCCGCACCCACCCGTGCGACCGATGCGTACGCACTGCTGTTGAACAGCAGCCCGGTCGCCGCGTGGAGCGCCGGACTGCTGCGGAGGCTGTGATGACGACGGTGAAATGCCTGGTCTGGGATCTCGATGACACGGTGTGGCCCGGCGTCGTCCTGGAAGCCGATGGTGGCGCACCGAAAGCCGAAGTGCTGCACACCATCCGGACTCTCGACGAGCGCGGCATCCTGCACGCGGTCGCGAGTCGCGGTGAACCGGCCGCCACCACGGCGCATTTGCGCGCCCACGGTATCGAGGACATGTTCTCGGCCGTCGAGATCGGCTGGGGCCCCAAGTCGGAGGCCGTCCGCCGCATCGCCGCGGCACTGAATATCGGACGCGACACCATCGCCTTCGTCGACAACGATCCGGTCGAGCTGGCCGAGGTGGCCGCCGCCCTCCCGGAGGTGCGCTGCTACCCGGCCGAGCGCATTACCGAGCTGCCGGAGCTACCCGAATTCACGCCCGCCACCGCGACATCCGAGGCGAGGCAGCGTCGCGCGCTGTACCGCGCGGAACGCGAACGCCAGGAGTCCCAGGCCGAATTCGGCGGTTCGGACTCCGATTTCCTCGCCTCGCTGGATCTGGTCATGACGGTGCGCCCGGCCACCGAAGCCGATCTGGTGCGCGCACACGAGCTGACCGAACGCACCCACCAGCTCAATACCACCGGCGTCACCTTCGACCTCGCCGAACTGCGGGCCCTGTGCGCCTCCCCGCGCCACGAGGTGCTCGTCGCCTCGCTCACCGACCGCTTCGGTGGCTACGGCACCATCGGGCTGGCGGTGACCGAACGGCGCGGATCCGATTCGGTCCTGCTCCTGCTGCTCATGTCCTGCCGGGTCATGTCGCGCGGTGTCGGTACCGCCTTCATCGCCGAGGTGGTGCGGCGCGCCGCCGCGGCCGGTCTGCGCTCGGCCGCGGAATTCGTTGCCACACCGCTGAACCGGGTCATGTTGGTGACCCTGCGTTTCGCCGGATACGACGTGGTCGAGCGCGCGGGGGACCGCATACTGCTCGCCCGCACGGCTCCGGCCGCGACTATCGGCGGCACCGATCATGTCGAGGTGGTCCGATGAACACGGACCCGCTGAGCGTTGATATACCGAGTACCGATGTGCCGAGCGCCGACCTGCTCGACGGGTTCCTGCGCCAAGCCGACCGGGTACCCGATCGCACCGCCCTCGTGGTGGGGGAGCGCTCGGTCACCTACCGCGAACTCGACACCGCGACAGCGTCGTTGGCGCGTCGGCTGCTCGCCGCCGGGGTGCGTCCCGGGCAGACGGTCGTCGTCTACCAGCAACAGAGCCTGGATACCCTGATCGGGATGATCGCGGCCCAGCGCGCGGCGGCGGCCTGGTGCGTCATCGAACCCGGCCCCGGTGGTGAGGCGTCCTTGGGCGCGTTGCTGGCGGCGGTGGATTGCGGGGCCGTGATCATCGACGGCCGCGATCCGCTCACGCCGGGCGGGATGGCGGCGGCAGTGGCGGACGCGACGGGGGGTCCGCCACTGCTCGACGTCGCCGTGCGGGCGGAATCGTCCGAGATGCCACTGCCGGGTCGGCCGCTGTCGCGAGCGCCCGCTTACGCCATCACCACCTCCGGCTCCACGGGCGTGCCCAAGGTGGTGGTGGTTTCCCGCGCGAATCTCGCCATCCTGATCGGCTCGCGGGACTACCCGTACACCGATGGCGAACTGGTCACCTTCTCGGCCATGCGGCTGATCTGGGACGGTTCCCTGATGGCGCTGGCCTGGGCGCTCACGGTGGGCGGCACGAGCGTGCTGCCCGACGCCCGGATGCTGCGCGACGCGGACGCGGTCGCCGCGCTCGCCCGTCGCCACGCGGTGACCCACCTCGTCGCCACCCCGTCGTTCTATCGGCTGCTGCTGCCACGCCTGGTCGAACTGCGGTCGACACTACGCATTGTGACGCTGGCCGGGGAGGCGCTTCCGGCGCGCGTGGTAAACGAGCACCGCGAGATCCTGCCTGCCGCCGCCCTGTACAACGAATACGGACCCACCGAGGCGACCGTCACCTGCATCGTGCACACCGTCGCGGACATCCCGAGACAGTTGGTGCCGATCGGCAGGCCGACCGCGGGCAGCACGGCGCACCTGCTGGACGATCGGCTGCGTCCGGTCCGCAGTGGCACGCGGGGCGACCTGTACCTCGGCGGCGGACAGATCACCGATGGCTACGCCGCCCAGCCTGGCCTGACCGCGACCCGCTTCGTGGCCGACCCGTTCGCCACCGCACCGGGTGCGCGCATGTACCTGACCGGCGACCTCGCCCGCACGGACGCCCACGGCGATATCGAATTCCACGGTCGCGCCGACAGTCAGCTCAAGGTTCGCGGTGTGCGCATCGAACGCGGTGCGGTGGAGACGGTGCTGGAAGCCCATCCGGCCGTGCGTGAAGCGGTCGTACTGCCGGTCACCGATGTCGACGACACCGTATATCTGGCCGGCTTCTGGGTGCCGGTGGACAGCACCGCCGTCCCGCCCGCATCGAGTGCGTTGGCCGAGTTCTGTGCAGAACGTCTGATGCCCGAGGCGGTTCCGGCGCGCTTCGTCCCCATCGACGCGCTGCCGATCGCGGCGGGCAGCAGCAAGCTCGACGAATCGGCCCTGCGCGCGCTGCTGCACAAACCCGTTGATCGGCAGCCGGTTTCGCGGGACGACTGGTCCGAGGCCGAGCGCGCGATCGGCGCGATCTGGTCGGAAGTGCTGCTGCACGACGAATTCGACCGCGAGGACCGCTTTCTCGACGTCGGCGGCAACTCCCATCGTGTGGTCGCGCTGCACATGCGGCTGGAGGCGCGCTGGCCGGGCGCGATCTCGGTGGGCCTGCTGTTCGATCTGGACACCGTGGCCGCGCAGGCCGCCGCGCTGCCCGCGGACCCGGCGCACACCGCCGAACCCGCCGCGGCGGCCGACATCCCCCTGGCATTCGAGGTGTGAAGGACATCGTGACCACGCCAGCATTACGTGACGACGACATCGCCATCATCGGGATCGGCGCGCGCTTCCCGGACGCGGCGAACCTGGACGAGTTCCGCGCCAATCTCGCCGCCGGACGCGATTCCATCGGCCCCATGCCGGATTCCCGCGCCGAGGCGACCGGCCTGGACCGCCGCGTCCGGTACCTGCCCATGGGCCACCTCACCGATATCCACACCTTCGACTACGCCTTCTTCGGGCTGTCCAAACGCGAAGCGGCGCTGATGGATCCGCAACAGCGGATCGCCTTGGAACTCGCCTACCGCGCCGTCGAGGACGCCGGATACGCCCCCGACACCCTGCGGTCGGCGAGCACGGCGGTGGTGTTCAGCGCGCCCATGCCCGGCTATCACGCCATGGCCGTCGATCCGGGACCGCTCGCCATGCTGGGCAATCTGCCCTTCGCCACCCCGGCCCGAATCGCGCATCTGCTGGGTTTCGACGGTCCGTGTTACGCCGTCGACAGCGGTTGCAACGCCTCCCTCATCGCCGTGCACCACGCCTGCCGGGAATTGCGTGGCGGCGACGCGGATTACGCGCTCGCCGGGGGTGTGAGCGTACGCGCGGGCGGCTCCCCGGCCTGGACCGCGCGGACCATGACCGAGATCGCCTCACCCGGCAACCAGGTGCGAGCCTTCGACTCCGACGCCGACGGCACCGTCCCCGGTGAGGGCGGCGCGGCCCTGCTGCTGACCACCCTCGCGCGCGCCCGCGCCGACCGCGCACCGATTTACGCCGTCATCCGCGGCAGCGCTGTCCTGCACAACGGACACTCCAGCGCCACCATCAGCACCCCGAGCGCCGCCACCCAGGCCAGGGTTATCGACCGCGCCTGGCGCAAGGCGGGAGTCGACCCCCGCACCGCCGGGTACCTCGAGGCACACGGTTCCGCCACCCGCCTGGGCGACGCCGTCGAACTCGAGGGCCTGCGCACCGCCTTCGCCGACCGCGACACACCACTGCCGATCGGTTCGGTCAAAACCAATATCGGCCACCTCGATCACGCCGCCGGAGTAGCGGGCCTGGTCAAAGCTGTCCTCTCCGTCGCCCACGGTCAACTCTTCCCGTCCCTGCACTTCCACCGCCCCACCGGCGACCTCGACTTGGCCGCCGCCGGAATCGAAGTGGTCACTACGCCGCGCCCCTGGCCGGGCGGCACCCCCCGCCTGGCGGGCGTGAGCTCCTACAGCCTCGGCGGCGCGAACGCCCACTGCGTCATCCAGCAAGCGCCGGACGCGCGCCAACCTGCGCCCGCAACCGTGGCGCAGACGGCCCTGACAGGCGATCGAGGACAACGGGTCGAGTGCGTGGCCCCGCCGCCGGACGACGCCGAGCCGCGCCCCGATATCGCGGCCCGCACGACCGCCGGGTCTGCCGTGGCAATGCCGTCGCCGACCACTGCGCTACCGGCGACCGATCCGGGTCCGAGGGCGGACGGCACCGTGCCGCACGTGCGCGCGGCGGGGGCACTGGCCGCGAATGACGATGTGCCCCAGTCGAACAGCGGTGGCACGGCGGAGCGGGGTGCGCTGCCACCGGCAGCCTCCGGCAACCGTGCGCCCGCCGACTCCCCACAGCGGTCGGATGTCGGGCAGCCCGGGATGGTTGGGCGGACCCGCACCGAGGATGTCGGACGGGCGGTGAGTGGGGCGGATGGGCATCCACCGGTGGATGATGTCGTGCCGCGGGACCGCGAGGCGGGGGTGCTGACCACGAATGGTGAGGTGCCGCGAGCGACCAGCGGTGGTTCGGGAGCGCGGGGCGCGCTGCGACCGGAAGAATTCGTCGACCGTGCGAATGCGGACCTGCGACACAGTGCCGGACGGGGGCGGAGCGAGGAAGGCGGGCGGTCACTGTGTGCGGGTCCCGCTGAGAACGGTCGGGTGCTGGCGGATGACGTCGGCCGAGGGCGGAACGCGGACCTCGAGGGCGGACGTTTGCCGCATGATGTCGGGCGGGTGGACGGTGCGCCGGTTCGGCGGCTCGTCGGGGTGTCGGCTCGAACTCCCGCCGCGTTGGCGGAACTCTGTGGCACGCTCGCGCGACATGTGCGGGGCGGTGCGGTCGAATTCGCGGATGTCGCGCACACCCTCGGTCGGGGCCGGGCGCACTTCGGACACCGTGTCGCGGTAACCGCAAGCGGCAATGCCGAATTGGCGGATGCGCTCGACATGCGCGGTAGCGCCGTCGATCAGGCCGGCGCGCGGCCGGCCGCGCCGCGAGTGGCGCTGCTGCTCTCGCCGGGTGCGACGCCGGTTGATCCGCGCGTCGGGGCCGGTGCGGGTGCCGAAGGAACGCATTCGACCGCAGCAGGTTCCGTCGATGCGAGTGGGGCGGTCGGAGAGGGGCCTACGCACTCGGCGGGGGCCTCGCTGCCCGTGCAGTTGCCTGCCGTCGGCGCGGTCGCGGATGCGCTCGCCGGGCAGCTCGCGGCTCATGACCTGCTGCGCGACTGGGGGATTCGGTTCGGAGCGGTGCTCAGCGGAGGAGCGTCGAAGTTCCTCGCTCGCTATCTGCTGGGTTCGCGCGAGAGGGTGGATGCGGGGGAGTTGGCCGCCGCGGCGGCGACACCCACGGTGGACCGGGCGCGGCTGCGTACCGCCGCGGAGACTCTGTTGCGGGACGGCTCGGTGGTCTTCGTCGACCCCAGCCGGGACGGTGTGCTGGGTCGTTTCCTGGCCGAGGATCTCGCAAACCGCTCCGATGCGGAAGTGCTGTTCGGCGCGCCGGATTCCGGCGGACCGCTCGGCATCCTGGCCCGTCTCTACGAGCGGGGGGTGGACCTCGATTGGGGGATGCAGGCGGTCGAGGGCCGCCGGGTGCGACTGCCCGGACATCCGATGCACGGAACACGATGCTGGGTAGATCTTCCCACCGCCGCCGCCCCCACCTCGACCGGTGCAGCCACCACTCCCGCCGCGTCCGATGCCGCCACGACCCGCGCGACCGAGACCGCTTCCGTCAGCGACCCAGCCGCGACTGCGACGGGTGCTGGTAGTGGCGGGACCGTGACGGATACCGGAGTGCCCGCGACTGCGATTGCTGCTGCCGGTGTCGGCGGGACTGCGACCGCTGCCGATGTCGCTGCGACGGTGGGCGCGGTGACCGCCGCCCCTGCCGATGCGAGCGCGTCCGACGAGGCTGCCGCCCGCACCCGGCGCACGCCCGTACCCGAGGATGCGACCGCGTGGCTGAGTGGCGTGCTGCGTGAGCTGTTGCATGCGGAGGCCGAGATCGGGCCGGACGACGATTATTTCGACGTCGGCGGCAATTCGATCATCGCCGTGCAGCTGGTCGAGCGGGTGGAGGAGACGTTCGGGTTCCGGCCCAAGCTGCTCGATGTGTACGAGCGGCCCACGGTCGCCGATTTCGCCGACCTGCTGCGTACCGGTGCGCGCACGGCGGAGCCCGCGGCGAGCCCGGCGGTGCGCGGGGTGCCGCCCATCACCCGCACCGATGAGCTGGTCATGTCGCCCGGACAGGAGCGCATGTGGTTCCACCACCAGCTCGTGCCCGACACCACCCTCTACAACTACCCGGTGGTCAACCTGCTGCGCGGGCCGATCGATATCGACGCCGTCAAGGGCACCTTCGAGGATTTCGCCGAGCGCCATGAACCGTTGCGCTACAACCTGGTCGAGGAGAACGGCCTCCCGGCGGTGCGGGTGCGCCCCGCGCTGGTGGACTTCTTCCGTGTCGTGGACGTCTCCGGCGACCCCGATCCGGTCGCCCGGGCGCGTGCGCTCATCCAGGAGGCCGCCGTCCGGCCATTCGACTTGGCCCGCGACCCGATGGTGCGGGTGCTCGTGGTGACACTGAGCGCCGATACCCATGTGCTACAGGTGGTCTGCCACCACTGCGTCACCGACGGCCAGACCCCGGGGATTCTCGCCCGCGAGATCCCGGTGCTCTACGCCGCGCGACAGGAGGGGCGCACCGCCGAACTGGAGCCGCTGCCGATCCGCTACCGCGATTACGCGCGCTGGCATCGCGAGCTGCTCGATTCCGGTGCCCTCGACCACGAGTTGGACTACTGGGTGCACGTGCTGCGTGATGCGCCGAAACTGCGGCTGCCCACCGACTTCCCGCGTCCGGCCCGCAAGACGTTCACCGGTGAACTGGAGCCGTTCACGGTTCCGGCGGCGCTGCTCGCCGCGGCCCGCACCGTCGCCAAACGGGAATCGGTCTCACTGTTCGTGGTGCTGCTGGCCGCCTTCTATCTGCTGCTCGCCCGGCGCAGCGGGCAGCGCGATCTCGTCGTCGGCACGCCTACGACCGGTCGGACCCGCCGCGAGCT
Organism: Nocardia otitidiscaviarum; assembly: GCF_007362295.1. NCBI lineage: Bacteria > Bacillati > Actinomycetota > Actinomycetes > Mycobacteriales > Nocardiaceae > Nocardia > Nocardia otitidiscaviarum. The sequence continues at coordinate 1,098,956 of NZ_CP041695.1, forward strand.
GGAGGGACTCATCGGCTTCTTCAACAGCACCGTTGCCCTGCGCGCCAACCTCTCCGGTCCCGCCACGCTGGCCGACATGCTGGAGCGGGTGCGCGCGATCGTCCTGGGAGCGTTGGAGAATCAGGAGATCCCCTTCGAGCGCGTCGTGCACGCGCTCGACGATCAGCGCGACCTGTCCCGCACCCCGATCTTCGATGTGCTCTACGTCCACCAGGACCTCACCAGTACCGGCGCGGCCAATCCGCTCAGCGGGGAGGAGACGGAGTTCTTCGACCTGGAGCACTCGATTCACAACGCCTTCGGTGGACTGCCGCCCGGCACCGCGAAATTCGACCTCAGCCTGATCACCTACGACCGCAGCGACGACCACGACATGCTGGCCTGCTTCGAGTACAGCACCGAACTCTTCACGCAGCGCACCGCCGCGGGCTTCGCGGCCGCCTACCTCGACATCCTCACCGAGGTGGTGGATTCCGCCCCGGAACGGTCGATCGAGGAGCTGATCGCCCCCGCGCCCGCACCGCTGGCCGAGGCGGAAGAGACGGCGGCACTGGATATTCCGACGGACCGCCCGCGCGGAACACATACCGGCTACACGCCCGGCGTGGTGCGCGAGCGGCTGGAGTCCGCGCCCGCGGACGCGGACCTGCTCGCCGCCTGGGTGGCGCTGCTGAGCTGGTACTCCGGTTCGGACGAGGTGGCCGTGGCGCTGCCGAACGGCGTGGCCCGCATGGACCTCGCCGACGAGCCCACCGGATCCGACCTGTGCGCGCGGGCCGCCGCAACCTTGGAGGCACCGGCGGGGCCCGCCGGTGCCGCAGCCCTGCGCTTCGGCGATACCCCTACCGAAACAACGGAATTGGCGCTCGATCGGGCAACCGATGACCTCTCCGTGCTGGAACTGTCGTACGCCACCGAACTCTTCGACGAATCGACCGCACGGCAGCTGCTCGCCGATCTGGTCCGCCTGCTGCGGGGCCTGCGGGAGACGCCGGAGGATCCGGTGCCCGATATCGCGGTGCGTCGCATCGCCGAAGCGGAGGTGATCCGGTGACCGGAGTCGTGGGTGTGCTCGGCGCTGGCACCATGGGCGCGGGCATCGCACAATGCCTCGCGCAGGCCGGGCGCGAGGTGATCGTGGTCGAACCCGATCCGACCGCCGTGGAGCGGGCGCGCCGCGGACTCGACGAGGCGGTGCGCCTGGCCCTGCTGCTGGGCCGCGGTGATCGCCGCACCGCGCTCGACACCGCCCGCCGGGTGCGCTGGTCCGACACCATCGACGAATTCGACGCGGCCGACTTCGTCATCGAATGCGCCGTCGAGCGGATCGAGTTGAAGGAGAAGCTGTTCGCCGACCTCGACCGCGTGTGTCCCGACGACACCGTGCTCGCCTCCATCACCTCCGCCATTCCCATCGCCCGGCTGGCCGCCGCGACCGCCCGCCCGGACCGGGTGCTCGGCCTGCACTTCATGAATCCGGCCCCACTGACCGACGCCGTGGAGGTCGTGCGCGGTGCGGCCACCTCGCCCGACACCATGGCCCGCGCCACCGATCTGCTCACCGCACTCGGCAAGCAGCCGATCGTGGTCGGCGACCGCCCCGGCTTCGTCCTGAACCGGCTGCTCATGCTGAGCATCGCGGAGGCCGCCGCCCTGCTCGACGCGGGCGAGACCGCCGCCACCGTCGACGACCTCTTCGAACAATGCCTGGGCCATCGCATGGGTCCGCTGCGCACCGCGGATCTGATCGGCCTGGACAACGTCGCCGACACCATCGAGGTGCTGCGGCGCGAGACGGGCGAGCAGCACTACCGGGTGCCGCCCGCGCTCGCGGCGCTCGTCACCGCCGGACATTTCGGCCGCAAGACCGGACAAGGATTCCATGACTATCGCTGACCTGAGCGGCGCGTCCGCCGACCGCTGGGAAGACGAACGCGGATACCGCGAATCCGGCGCGTGGGCCGCCGACCGCGAGTACTGGGAACACGCCCTCGCCACCGCCGCCCGCCCCGAACCTCTCCCCGCGCCACCGCCCGCGACGGCGGATGACGCGATGCCCGCGAACCACTCCGCCGAGTCCCAGGCGACCACACGGCCATCGCCACCCGGAACATCTCACACGACGACAGTCGATGTCACCGTGCGCCAGCCCACGAGGGAGGAGTCCGGTCGCATCGCAGCGCCGAACCCGCACGCCGCGGCGGACAGTGGTTCCGCGACTACGACGCTCGATAGGGCTACGCTCGGCGATTCGGCCGCGCCGCTGTGGGCGGCCGTGGATGGGTCGCGGGAACTCACCAGGCTGGCGCGTGCCTGTGGGGGCGGAACACCGGCGGTGGTGCTGGCCGCGCTGGCGGTGTACGGGACTCGGCTCGCCATGGCGGATTCCGTCGTCGTCGCACTGGACAACGGGGATACCGCTGTGCCGCTGCGTATTCCGGTGCCGCCGGGGGCCGGGTTCGATGCCATTGCCCGACTGGTGGGGCGGGAGCTGCGCAAGGCGCGCAGGCACCGCTATCTCCCGGATATCGACGAGCCGTGGCCGGATGCGCCGGTGCACGGGCGGTGGCCGCTGGCCGTGCGCATGCTGGGCGGCTCCGCTGCCGACGGGATCGAGGCGGCACGGATTTCGGCCTGGTCCGGGAGCGGGGACGCCTTCATCGTATGCGTGGACGATCGGGCGGACGGCGGTTGGCGGATCGCCGTTCCCGGCGCACCGCGCTCCCACCGAGACCGCTTCGGCCGGCTGCTGGGGCGGCTGGCCCACGCGCCGCACACGCCCATCGCGCGGGTGGATATCGCCGCGCCGGACGAGATCGACCACCTCATCGGCGACGAGCCCCCGGCAGAGAGCGCTACCCCCGCCACTCTCGCCGATCTCTTCGCCGCGCAGGCGACCCGGTCACCGGAGGCGATCGCGCTCGTCGGGTCCGACACCCGCATGACCTACGCGCAGCTGCATCGCGACTCGAATCGACTGGCGCGCAAGCTGATCACCCTGGGAGCCGGGCCGGAACAGCTGGTGGGAATCGCCATCGGCCCCTCGCCGGAACAGATCCTCGCGGTCCACGCGGTGGTGGCGACCGGTGCCGCGTATCTGCCGCTCGATCCGGAACACCCGCGTGCCCGGCACGCCCGCACCCTCGATATCGCACGCCCGAACTGCGTACTCACCACGCGGGCGGCCGGATTCGAGGCCCCGGCCGGTGTCCGCGTCATCCACATCGACGAACTCGACCTCGCGGGCGAAGCGGACACCACAATTACCGATGCCGACCGCATCGCCCCGCTGCGTCCGGACCACCTCGCCTACGTGCTGTTCACCTCCGGCTCCACCGGCGAACCCAAGGGCGTGGGCGTCACCCATGCCGCCGTCCGCAATCACCTCGCCTGGATGCGGCGGCTGCACCCGCTGGACGATACCGACGCGGTGGTGCGCAAGACCGCGTTGACCTTCGACGTCTCGGCCTGGGAAGTGCTGTGGCCGTTCACCACCGGGGCGCGACTGGTGATCGAAGGTTCCGGCAGGTACGGCGACCCGGCCGAATTGGCCCGCACCATCACCGAATACGACGTCACCACGGTGCAGTTCACACCGTCCACGCTCACCGCGCACCGGCGCGCCGTGCCCGCACCGCTGGCACCGAGCGTGCGCCGGGTGCTGCTCGCCGGTGAGGCGCTGACCCCTGCCCTCGCCGCCACCCTGCCCACCGTCGCACCGGGCGCGCACGTCGACAATCTCTACGGCCCGACCGAGGCGACCATCGCCGTCACCCGGCATGCCGTCGGCGAGCACGACACCGCCGCGGTGCCGATCGGCGCACCCGCGTGGGGCGTCCGCGCCCACGTGCTCGACGCCTGCCTGCGCCCCGTGCCGACCGGCCTACCGGGCGAGCTGTACCTCGGCGGCGCGACCCTCGCCCGCGGCTATGTACGCCGCGCCGCGCTCACCGCGGCCCGTTTCGTCGCCGACCCCTTCGGCGGTCCCGGCCAGCGCCTGTACCGCACCGGCGATATCGTGCGGTCGACCGGACGCGGCGAGCTCGAATACCTCGGCCGCGCCGACTTCCAGGTGAAGTTGCGCGGTATCCGCATCGAACTCGGTGAACTCGAAGCAGCGCTCACCGCACAGGAATCCGTGGCACAGGCGGTCGCGGTCGCGCACGGCGGCGATTCCGGTGGCCGACTGGTCGCCTATGTCACCCCGGCCGCCGGTCACCGCATCGACACCGCCGCCCTGGACCAGCGATTGCGCGACCTGCTGCCCCGGCACCTGGTGCCCGCGACGATCATCGGGCTCGCCGAGTTCCCGGTGAACCGTTCCGGCAAGGTGGACCGCACGGCGCTGCCCGTCCCCGACGTCGAGCCGGTGGCCTTCCGCGCTCCGCGCACGGAGACCGAAACCGCCCTGGCCGCAGCCTATGCCGAGGTGCTCGGCCGCGACGGCATCGGCGTCGACGAATCCTTCTTCGCGCTCGGCGGCGACAGCATCATGTCCATTCTGCTGGTCTCCCGGGCACGGGCCCGCGGCGTCGCCGTCACCGCGCAGCAGGTGTACGAACACCGCACCGTCGCCCGGCTGGCGGCCATCGCCGAAACCGCTGGTGTGGAGGAGGTTCCACCGCTCGCCGAGCTGCCGGGCGGTGGTGTCGGCGAACTGCCGCTCACGCCGGTCATCCGGTTCCTGGTCGAGCGCGGCGGCACCTTCGACCGCTTCTGCCAGTCCATGACCCTCGAACTGCCCGCCGGAATCGACCGCGCCGCACTGGTGTCCACCATCACGGCGGTGGTCGACCACCACGACATGCTGCGCTCGCGCCTCTACCGTGACGACTCCGGCGACTGGCGCGTCCTGGTGACCCCACCCGGCAGCGTCGACGTGGACTCCCGCATCCACCGGGTGGAGCACGCCGCCGATCTCGGACACGACGACCTGCTGGCCCTGGCCACGGCCGAGGTTAACCGGGCCGTCGACCGCATCGACCCGTCCACCGGCGAGGTGCTGCGATTCGTCTGGCTGACACCGGATTCGGCGACCGCCCCCGGCCTGCTCATCATCGCCGCGCACCATATCGCCGTCGACGGCGTCTCCTGGCGCATCCTGCTGCCCGATTTCATCGCCGCCTGGGCGGCCGTCGCAGCGGGCACCACGCCTCGGCTGCCCGCGGTGGGTACGTCCATGCGTCGCTGGGCGCACGCGCTGGTCGACACCGCGCACAGCGAATCGGTGACCGCCGAACTGCCGCGCTGGCGCGAGATCGTGACCGGCCCGGATCCATCGTTCGGCGACCGGCCCTTCGACCCACACCTCGATATGGCCACCGAGGTGGCGCACACCAGTGTCGAACTCGACGAGGCCGATACCGAGGCCCTGCTCACCGCCATTCCCGACCGCTACCGGGCCCGGGTAGCCGACGCCCTGCTGACGGCGCTCGCGCTGGCGGTGACACGCTGGCGCGCCCGGCGCGACGAGGACGAACGCACGGTACTGCTGCGGTTGGAGGGCCACGGCCGCGAACAGGACGCGGTACCCGGGACGGAACTGTCCCGCACCGTCGGCTGGTTCACCTCCATCGTCCCGGCTCGACTGGACCTGAGCGGCGTGGATCTCGACGACGCCCTCGCCGGTGGACCCGCCATGGGACACGCCCTCAAAGCCGTCAAGGAACAGCTGCGGGCATTGCCGCACAACGGTTTCGGCTTCGGTCTGCTCCGCCACCTCAACCCGGACACCGCCGCCGCGCTGCCGTCGGGCGAGCCCGGCCAGATCTCGTTCAACTACTTCGGGCACATCACCGGGCTCGACATTCCCGCCGAACTGGCCGGAATCGGCTTCCTGCCGTCCACCGAATTCGGCAGGCTGATCATCCGGCCCGACTCCCGCCGCGGCGCGCTGGGAGCGGTGGAGGTGGACTCCATCGTCCTCGGCAACCGCCTGGTGACCAGCTTCGGCTACGCGCGCGGCATTTTCGGTGACGCCGACGGTGCGGAACTGGTCGAGCTCTGGCGGGCGGCGCTCGCCGCCGTGGCCCGGCATGCGCGGGACCCGCGCACCCGCGGCGGATACACCCCGTCCGATTTCCCGCTGACGGTCGTCTCCCAGGGCGATATCGATACCTGGGAGGCGCGGTACCCGACACTGCGGGAGGTATGGCCGGTCACACCGTTGCAGGCGGGCATGATGTTCCACGCCCTGTTCGATCCGGGCACGGTGGATGTGTACACGGTGCAGCTGGTGCTGAGCCTGGAGGGAGCGGTGGACGCGGCGCGGCTGCGTTCCGCGGCCGCGGCGGTGCTGGATCGACACGCCAACCTGCGCACCGCGTTCGAGGTCGCCAGCGACGGCGCGCCGGTCCAGATCGTCACCGGCGATGCGGTCCTGCCGTGGCATGAGGTGGACCTGACGGTGGCGGCCGAGGACTACGACCGCCTGCTCGACGCCGACCGCACCACACCGTTCGATCTCACCGCGCCGCCGCTGCTGCGCTTCCTGCTGCTCCGCCTCGCGGACGGCCGCACCGAATTCGCGGTGACCTGCCATCATCTGCTGCTCGACGGCTGGTCCATTCCGCTGCTGCTGCGTGAGATCATGGCCGGTTACGCCGGTTTCGAGCTCGAATCGCCGCGCCCGTACCGCCATTACGTGGAATGGCGCTCCCGACAGGACGACTCGGCCTCCCGACAGGCATGGGCGCCGGCGCTGGCGGAGCTCGCGGAGCCGACACTGCTCACGGGTGACGCCATCGCGCCAGCCCCCGCGGCCCTGCCCCGGGAGCGGGCGTTCGACCTCGACGAGGACCGTACCCGTGCGGTGCACCGCCTGGCATCCGAGCTCGAGGTGACCGTCAACACCGTCGTCCAGGCAGCGTGGGCGATTCTGTTGTCGCGCACCGTCGATCGCACCGACATCGTTTTCGGCACCACGGTCTCGGGTCGTCCAGCCGAACTCGCGGGCGTCGAGAACATGGTGGGGCTGTTCATCAATACGATCCCGGTGCGGATTCGTCTGCTGCCGGGGGAGTCCGTGGGCGCACTGCTGCGCCGCGTGCAGCGGGAACAGTTCGGGCTCACGGCGCACCATCACCTGGGCCTGCCCGAGATCGGCGCACAGACCGGCTTCGGCGAGACCGGACTGTTCGACACCCTCGTGGTCGTCGAGTCCTATCCGGTCGACGCGGCACAGCTGCGCGCGGACGCCCTCGCCTACGCCGACCTCACCATCACCGGGGTGCGCTCCCGGGAGGCGACGCACTACCCGCTCACGCTGACCGTTCGGCAGACCGACCGGCTGCACCTGCTCACCGGCTGGCGGCCGGATCAGATCGACGAGGCCACCGTGGTGCGTCTGGGTGAGCGGTTCGCCCGGGTACTGGAGGCGCTCGCCGCGAATCCGGCGACCGCGGTGTCCGACATCGAGGTGCTCGACGAGGCGGAGCGGCTTCGCGTGCTGCGGGACTGGCAGCGTCCGGCCGTGCGGCTGCCGGAAGCGACCCTGGTCGACCTCTTTCGCGCCCAGGTTGCCGCGCGCGGCGACGCCGTCGCGGTGCGCTGCGGGGACCGCACCCTGACCTACCGCGCCCTCGGTGCGGCCGTCGCGGCGCTGTCGCGGGCCCTCGCCGTCCGCGGCGTCGGAGCCGGATCGCTGGTGGCCGTCGGTGTCTCACGCTCCGTCGAACTGATCGTGGCGCTGCTCGGCGTGCTCGAATCCGGGGCGGGATACGTACCGCTGGATCCGGGCGATCCGACGCGACGCCTGGAATTCGTACTCGCCGAAACCGATCCGGTCTGCGTCGTCACCTCCGTGGCCGATCACGCCGCGCTGCCCGCGCACGGGCTGCCGCAGGTGGTTCTCGACGGGGCCGGAGAAATAGCCGCCGCGCAGGATTCCGCCGGCACGGGAGCCCGCGACGGCTCGGCAGCTGCCGGGCGCGACCGGGTAGGTGGGTCGGCACGAAACGGAGGGACGACAGCGGCGGCCGATCGCGTTCCGCTGCCGCCACGTCCGGACGATACCGCCTACGTGCTCTACACCTCGGGCTCCACCGGCCGCCCGAAGGGGGTGTGCGTCACCCATCGCAATGTGGTCGGCATGCTCACCGCCGCCCGAACCCTGGTCGGCGCCGATCACACCGATGTGTGGACCATGTTCCACTCGCACACCTTCGACTTCTCGGTGTGGGAGCTGTGGGGCGCGCTGTCCGGCGGCGGCACGCTCGTCGTCGTGGAGGACGGACTGACACGGTCGCCCGGCGAGTTCGCCGAACTGCTTGCCCGTGAGCGCGTCACGGTGCTGAGCCAGACCCCGTCGGCCTTCTCGGCACTGCTGGACTCCGGTTTCGGTCGCACCGCCGCACCGGCGCTGCGGCAGATCGTGCTCGGTGGCGAAGCGGTGGACCCGCGACGGCTGCGGGCGTGGTACGACACCGATCCGGCCGGGGCAACCCGGATTTCGAATCTGTACGGCATCACCGAGGCGACCGTGCACGCCACCCACTTCGTGGTGGGGCGGGCACACGCCGAGTCGACGCGGGCCAGTGTGATCGGCCGTGGCCTGCCGGGAATGACCGTGCGCGTGCTGGATTCCCGGCTGCGACCGACTCCGGTCGGTGTCCGGGGTGAGCTCTATCTGTCCGGCATCCAACTCGCCCGCGGCTACCATGCTCGCCCGGCGACCACCGCCGAACGTTACGTGGCCGATCCGATCGGTGCGCCCGGCGCTCGCCTGTATCGCACCGGCGATCTGGCGCGCTGGAATGCCGACGGACAGCTCGAATACCTCGGCCGCGCCGATCACCAGGTGAAGATTCGCGGCTATCGCATCGAGCCGGGTGAGGTCGAAGCCGTACTGCTGGAACACGAGTCGGTGTCGCGGGCGGTCGCCGTGGTCCGCACCGCTCCTTCCGGGGCCGATGGGTTGATCGCCTACGTGATGCCCGCTTCGACAGCCACGCCCATCGTGGACGTACTGGAAGCCCACCTCGCGGAGCGCCTTCCGGTGTACTTGCGACCGGCTGCCATCGTGCCGGTCGACGCGATCCCACTGACCGGCAACGGCAAACTGGATCTTTCGGCGCTTCCCGATCCGGTCCCGGCCCCGCGCTCGGACCGCACTCCGCGCACCCCGGTCGAACATCTGGTGGCCGACCTCTTCGCCGAAGTGCTCGGCGTCGACCGGCCGGGCGTGGACGACTCGTTCTTCGCGCTCGGGGGCGACAGCATCATCTCCATCCAACTCGCCGCCCGGGCGCGCGCCCGCGGCCTGCACGTCACCCCGCGCGAGATCTTCGAGAACCGCACGGTCGCCGGGATCGCGGCTGTCGCAAGGCTGCTGGGCAGCGACGCCGACGTGCCGAACGCGTTGCCGGAACTTCCGGGCGGCGGTGTCGGTGACATCCCGCTCACGCCCGTCGTGCGGTGGCTGATCGAACGCGGCGGCGGCTTCCGCCGGGTCAACCAGACACTGACCGTCGAACTGCCCGCGCGCACCGGTTACGACGATGTGGTCGCCGCCGCCACGGCGCTCATCGACCGCCACGATATGTTGCGCGCCAGGCTGTTCCGCGACGAGTCCGGTGAATGGCGCTTCCGGACAGAACCGGTGGGCGCGCTCGCGGCCGCGGAGTCGGTGCGGCACATCACCGTGGACGCCACCGACTCGGAGGCCGTGCGCACGCTGACCGCCACGGCCGTCGACGCCGCGCTGGACCGGCTCGACCCCGCGGCCGGGGTGATGGTGCAGTTCGTCCACCTCACCCCGGAACAGGGGAGCGGACCGGACCGGTTGATCATCTGCGCGCACCACCTCGCCGTGGACGGCGTCTCCTGGCGGATCCTGCTGCCCGACCTGTTCACCGCGCTGGCGGCCGCCGCCCAGGGGGCCGTGCCGCGGCTGGAGCCGGTCGGCACGTCCATGCGGCGCTGGGCACACGCGCTGCTCGACGCTGCGCACGCACCCGACCGGATCGCCGAACTCGCCCACTGGCGGCGGGTCTGCGCGACGGTCGAACCGCCGCTGACCGTGCGGCCGCTCGACCCCGTCATCGACACCGCCGATCGCCTCGCGACCGTGGACATCACCGTGGACGACGCGGTCACCGCGGCGCTGGTGCGCACCGCTACCGCGCGTTTCCACGCCGGGGTCGACGAAATCCTGATCGCCGCGCTGGCCGTCGCCCTCGCGGCATGGCGAGCCGGACGGGGCACGGACGCCCCGGTGTCGCTGCTGCGGCTGGAAGGTCATGGACGCGCGGAGCAGCTCGCGCCGGGTGCGGACCTGTCCCGCACGGTCGGCTGGTTCACCTCCCTCTACCCGGTGCGTCTCGACCTCGGCGAGCTCGGCATCGACGCGGCGCTGGCCGGGACCGCCGCGACCGGGACGGCGCTCAAGACGATCAAGGAGCAACTGCGCGCCGTTCCCGAGCACGGGATCGGCTACGGTCTGCTCCGCTACCTCAATCCCGATACGGGCGAACAGCTTCCGGACGCCATGCCCGGGCAGGTCGCCTTCAACTACCTCGGCCGCGTCGAGGACCGGGACGGTGGGGTGTTCGCGACACCGGACGCCCGTCCCGACCCGGATCTGCCCGCGGCGGCCGCGCTCGAAGTGAACGCGATCGTGGCGGGCGCCACCCTGCACGCGGGATTCGCCTACCCCAGCACACTTCTCGACGAAACGGAGGTGTCGGAACTGGCCCGACTGTGGGTGACCGCGCTCGACGCGATCGCGACGCACACGCGCGCCGCGGACGCCGGCGGGCACACCCCGTCGGATTTCCCGCTGGTGCGGGTGCGCCATGACGACATCCTCGGCTGGGAGCGGGACTACGGGCGCCTCACCGAGGTGTGGCCGCTCGCACCGCTGCAATCCGGTCTGCTCTTCCACGCCACCGTCGCGGCGCCGGGAGACACCGATATCGCCGACGTCTACAACGTGCAGACGGTCGTGCGACTGAGCGGGCCGATCGACCGCGATCGGTTACGGCAGGCCGGGCAGCGCATTCTCGAGCGGTACCCGAACCTGCGCGCGGCCTTCGTTTTCGACACCGCCGGCACGCCCCGGCAAGTGGTGCCCGAAACGGTCGAACTGCCCTGGCGGGACGTGGCCCTGCAGACGGAGCACGACCTGGCGGAGCTGGCCGTGCGGGAGCGGGCGCGCCGATTCGATCCGGCCCACCCGCCGCTGCTGCGCTTCACGCTGGCCCGCGTCGCCGACGCGGAGCACGTTCTGGTGGTGACGTATCACCACATCCTGCTCGACGGCTGGTCCGTCCCACTGGTGCTGCGTGATCTGCTGGCGCTCTACGCCACCGACGAGTCGCTGCCTGCCCCGCCGGGCACTTTCCGCGACTACCTCGCCTGGAACCACGGGCGAGATACGGTCGTCGCCACGCGAGCCTGGCGACGGGCGCTGGATGGCGTGCGCGCGCCGACGTTGGTCGCCCCGGGGATCCGGAGCCACGACAGCGCGGTGACGACGGCGGATCACCGGTGGTCCCTCGATGCGGCGACCACCACCGCACTCGGCGTCACCGCCGCGGAACTCGGGGTCACCGTCAACACCGTGCTGCAAGTGACCTGGGCGATCCAGCTGGGGCGCGCACTCGGACGCGACGACGTGGTGTTCGGTGCTACCGTCTCGGGGCGCCCGGCCACGGTGCCCGGCGTGGAATCGATTGTCGGACTGTGTATCAACACCGTGCCGGTACGGGTGCGCATCGTGGCGGGCACGTCCGTGGCGGACCTGTTGCTGGCGGTGCAGGCCGAACAGGCGGAGCTGATCGAGCATCATCAGCTGGGCCTCACCGAGATCCACACCGCCGCCGGGTTCCGCGACCCGCTGTTCGATACCGTTCTCGCCTTCGAGTCCTATCCGGTGGACACCGAACAGCTCAGCGCAGCGGCCGCCGCCGTCGATGGCGTGACCGGTGCGCGACTGGAAGTCACCGACGCCGCCCACTATCCGCTGACCGTCACCGTGGAACCGGGAAGCGAACTGCGCGTCCGAATAGGCTATCTGTGCGACGTCTTCGATCTGGCGAAGATCGCCGAGATCGGTGCCGCCATGCGGCGACTGCTCACCACCATCGCCAGCGACCCGCACCTGACGATCGAGGAGCTGGCGTGACCGCACGCTTTCCGCTCACGCGCGCACAGCAACAGGTCTGGGTCGCACAGCAACTCGACGACACCGGCCGACGCCTGATCGTCGGCGGCTACGTGCACATACACGGCGCGATCGACGACGCGGTGTTCGAGCGAGCGTTGCGGATCGTCGTCGCCGGAGCCGAAACCCTGCGGGTGCGCTTCGAGACCACCGCCGACGGCACCGCTGTGCAAGTGGTCGAGGAGTTGCCCGACTGGCCGTTGCACCGCACCAGCTTTCGTGCTGCCGCCGATCCGCACGATGCGGCGGCGCGCCATATGGACGCGGCCCTGGACCGGCCCTTCGACCTGAGCCGTACACCGCTGTTCGAACATCACCTGCTCGACCTCGGCGATGCGGGCACGCTGTGGTTCATCCGATCCCACCACCTGATCCTCGACGGCGCGTCCTCGGCCGCCTTCATTCGCCGCGTGGCCGACACCTACACCGCGCTGCTGCGCGGGCATCGGGTGGCGGAATCGGTGTTCGACCGGGTGGCCGACCTGATCGCCGAGGACGAGCGATTCCGCGTCTCCACGCGGTTCACGGCCGACCGGGAGTTCTGGGCGGATCGGCTCGCGACCGACGAACCCTATGACGCACCGCAGTTCGGCGGGTCGCCGCCGATCACCGATGGCGCGCGATTCCTCCGCCGTGCCGGTGTGCTGGGCGAGTCCGAGTGGAAAGCGCTGCGCGCCCGCGCGGAATCCTCCGGAACACCGTGGCCGGTCTGGGCCTTCGCGGCCATCGCCCTACTGCTGCACGCTGATTCGGGGGTCCGCACGGTCACCCTCGGTCTGGCCGTCCCCGCCAAGCGTTCCCGGCACGCGCTCGGCATGACCGCCAATGTGCTCCCGCTGCGGATCACGGTCGACCCGGCCGCCACGGTCGGCGATCTACTCGCGGCCGTGCGCGCGGAATCGCTGATCATCCTGCGCCACCAGCGTTTTCAGTACGGTGAGATGCTCGCGGAGCTGGGCGCGAGCGGGCTCGGCGGCGGCGTCATCGGCCCCACCGTCAATGTGATGCCCATGCAGAAGGATCTGCGCTTCGGCTCCGAACCGGCCGCCCTGCGCCATCTCGCCGCCGGGCGCTCCGACAATCTGAACATCAGCCTCTACGACAACGGTGATCCGACGCTGTCGGTGGTGCTCGAGTCGAATACCCTGCGCTACTCCGACGACGACCTGACCGCACACCACCGGCGGCTGACCGAAACCCTCGCCGCTCTGGCCGCCGCGCCGCGGGACCGTCCGCTGGCCCGACTGCGGACCGTGTCCGATCCGGCCGGACCCGCGGTCACCGTCGCACCGTCGGACACCCTGGTCGATCTGTTCGAGCGCACGGCGGTCGCGCAAGCCTCCGCTCCCGCCGTGGTGCACGGCGATACCGCGCTCACCTATCGCGAACTCGATCTGCGCGCACAGCGGCTGGCCCGCGTTCTCGCCGGATACGACGTCGGCCCGGGGCATTTCGTGGGTCTCGCGCTGCCGCGTTCGGTCGATCTCGTGGTGGCGATCCTGGCGGTGCTGAAGACCGGCGCGGGGTATGTGCCGCTGGATCCGGCCTATCCGGAGCAGCGATTGCGCACCATCGTCGACGATGTGGCCCCGACGCTTGTCATCGCCGGGACGGACGTCTTGCTTCCGGAATCCATTGCGGCGCGGCATGTACTGCGGATTGGCGACCCGCCGCAGGTCGCGCCCCGACAGCCGCGACGGCCCGGACCGGTGCACCCCGCCTATGTCATCCACACCTCCGGCACCACCGGGACGCCGAAGGGCGTGGTGGTCACGCACGCGAACGTGGTCCGGCTGCTCACCGCGACCCGATCGTGGTTCGACTTCGGCGCGGATGATGTCTGGACCCTGTTCCACTCCACCGCATTCGACTTCTCGGTCTGGGAGATGTGGGGGGCGCTGGCGCACGGCGGCAAGCTCGTCGTGGTCGACGCCGAGGTGGCGCGTTCACCGCGCGATTTTCTGGATCTGCTGGTGGCACAGCGGGTTACGGTGCTCAATCAGACGCCGTCCGCATTCGGCATGCTGGTCGACGCCGAGGCGGACCGACCGGTCGACGGCGACCGGCTCGCCCTGCGTCACATCATCTTCGGCGGGGAGCCGGTGGAGCCGTGGCGGCTGGCCGAGTGGTGGTCGCGGCACGATCCGCGACGGCCGCGGCTGGTCAATATGTACGGCATCACCGAGACCACGGTGTTCACCACCGGCGCCACCCTGGCCGACGCCGCCGCGGCGGGCGACATCGGTACGCCCCTGGCCGATCTGGCGGTATACGTGCTCGATGCCGCCCTGCGCCCGTGCCCGCCGGGAGTGCCGGGAGAACTCTATGTGGCCGGTCCGGGCGTAGCCGCCGGGTACCTGCGCCGACCGGCCGTTACCGCGGCCCGATTCGTGGCCGACCGTTTCGGCGCACCCGGCGCGGTCATGTACCGCAGCGGCGATATCGCGCGATGGACCGAGTCCGGGACGCTCGAGTACCTCGGGCGCGCCGACCGTCAGGTCAAGATCCGCGGCTTCCGGATCGAGCCCGGCGAGATCGAGGCCGCGTTGTGCGCGCTCCCGGCCGTGCGGGCGGCGGTGGTGCTGACCGTGGCGCGCGGGCCCGGGGATCGGCGGCTGGCGGCCTTCGTCACCGGGGACGGCGTCGATATCGGCGCGGTGCGCACGGGAATCGCCGAACGGCTACCCGCCCATGCGGTGCCCGCCACGATCGTGCCCGTCGACGCCATACCGACGACCCCCAACGGCAAGGTCGACGAACGCCGACTGCGCGCACTCGCCACCGCCACGGGCACGCCCGACGCCCGCCCCCGCACCGACGCCGAGACGCGCTTGCACGCGGTATTCGCGGAGGTGCTCGGGCACGACGATTTCGGGGCCGAGGACGGGTTCTTCGCCATCGGTGGTGACAGTATTCTCGCCATCCGGCTGGCGGACCGCGCCCGCGCGGCCGGATTCGCCCTCACGCCGCGGGATGTGTTCGAGCGACAGCACATTCGCGCACTGGCCCGCGATGCCGCGCCGCTCCCGCCGAGCGCCGCCCGCCCCGATCCGGCTCTCCCGGACGGCCGCACCGTCCTGCCGACGACACCCTTGCAGGCCGGGCTGCTGTTCCACTCGCTGTTCCAGGCGGGGGAGGGCGAGGACCCCTATCTCGTCCAGGCCGTGCTGACACTGGACGGCCCGATCGATGCGGAGCGGCTGGCCGCGGCCCTGCGCACGGTGCTCGACCGGCATCCACACTTGCGGGGGCGCTTCGTCGTCGACGGTGACAGCCCGCGGTACGAGATCCGAACCGACCTGGAAACACCGTGGCGCGTAGTAGATCTCGCTGACAGCGCGGCTGCCGACCGTGCGACTCCTGACCGTCCGTCCACCGAATGGGACGGCGCGGTGCGCGTGGCACTGGCCGAGGACGCTCGCATGGATCCGCTCGCGGCCCCACCGCTGCGCGCCACCCTGGTGCGCACCGGCCCCCGGTCGGCCACCCTGCTGATCACCCACCACCACGCGCTGCTCGACGGCTGGTCGCTGGGCATCCTGCTGCGCGAACTGCTGCTGAGCTATTACGGGCACGGATTGCCCGCCGCCCCGGCCTTCGCCGCATTTCTCGACCAGTCCGCCACCCTGGATCGCGAGCGGGCCCGTGCGGCCTGGGCGCGGGCGCTGCGCGGTGCCGAACCCGGCAAGGTCGCCCGCGCCGACCCGGGGCGGTGGCGGCGACCCGCCGAACACCGGTTCACCCTGCCCGCCTCCGTCGTCACCGCGCTGCGCGAGCGGGCCGGCGCGCACGGCCTGACCCTCAATACGATGATCCAGGCCCTGTGGGCGCTGGTGCTGGCCGACCTCACCGGCACCGACGACGTCGTCTTCGGCATCACCGTCTCCGGCCGCGACACCGGCGATCTGCACGACACCGTCGGACTGCTCATGAACACCGTGCCGCTGCGGGTGCGCCGCCATCCCGCGGGGACGCCGCTCGAACTGGCGTCGCGGATACAGCGCGACCGGGTGGCGCTGATGGACCACGATCATCTCGGACTGCCCGACATCATGGCGGCGGCCGGGGTGAGCGATCTGTTCGACACCTCGCTCGTCTTCGAGAACTTCCCGCTCGACACCGCGCTGTTCGACACCCCGCTGCTCGACGGCTCGGACGCCGACGTGCGGGTCACCTCCGTTGATGTCATCGGCGGCACGCACTTTCCGCTCACCGTGGTCGTGGTGCCCGGAGCCGAGGACCTGGACTTCCGCATCGGCGCGCATCTGGACCGCATCGACGCCCTCGCCGATATCGACGAGCTGTGGGCGCGCATCCGCACCGCCGCGGCGGCGCTGACCGCGCCGCACCCGTCCCCGGTCGGTCGGCTCGAACTGCTGCCGCCCGCCCGCCGCGCCGCACTGCTGGCCGCCGGACGCGGCGCGGACACCGATATCGAGAACGCGGGCCTCGGTCGGTGTTTCGAGACGACGGTACGGGAGCACGCCCACGACATCGCCCTCTGGTACGACGGAACGGAAGTCACCTACGCCGAGCTGAATGCGCGCGCCAACCGGGTCGCCCGGTGGCTGCGCACCCGCGGCGCGGGACCCGGTGTGCCGATCGGTCTGGCGCTGCCGCGGTCGGTCGATCTGGTGGTCGCCTTCCTCGCCATCGCCAAACTGGGCGCACTGTGCGTGCCGATCAGCGACCGCTATCCGCCCGCGCAGGTGCGACGGCTGCTGGCCTTCACCGAAACCGAGCTGGTGCTACACGAACTCGACGGCGCGGCAGCGGAATTCGACGACGGCAACCTCGGCGTAGAGGTATCGGCCGATGCCGTCGCCACCCTCATGTTCACCTCCGGCTCGACCGGTGCGTCCAAGGGCGTCGAGGTCACCCATCGCAATATCGTGGCCCGCGCCCGCGACCGGATCGGCCGCGACGACGGGCACCGGCGCATGCTCATGCACCTGCCGCACAACTGGGACATGGTGGTCTGGGAGCTGTGGCTGCCGCTGCTCACCGGACGGACGACGGTCATCGCCCGCCCCGGCGTCCTCGACGTGCACGACTACACCGAGATCCTGCGCGCGGGCGAGGTCACCTCGATCATGCTGCCCGCCGGGCTGTTCGACCTGCTGGCCGAGCGGATACCGGATGCGCTCGCCGGACTGCGGATGATCGCGTCCGCCGGTGACGTGCTGCCGCCGCGCGCCGCCGCGACGGTACGGCGCGGCGCGCGCCCGCCCGTGGTGACGAATCTATACGGACCCGTCGAGGCGACGAGCTACGCGCTCGGCTTCGCGATTCCGGCGGATATGGCGGCGGACCGACCCGTACCCGTCGGACGTCCGGCCGACAATACCCGGGTCGCGGTGCTGGACTCGGCGCTGCGACCGGTGCCGGTCGGTGTCGCCGGGGAGATCTACCTGTCCGGGGCGGGACTGGCCAACGGCTACCACCGCGCCCCGGCCCACACCGCGGAGCGCTTCGTCGCCGACCCGTTCGGGCCCGCCGGTGGGCGCATGTACCGCACCGGCGATCTCGGGCGCTGGGACACCGACGGCCTGCTGCACTTCCTCGGCCGTGCCGATCGGCAGTTGAAGGTCAACGGTTTTCGCGTCGAACCGGGTGAGGTGGAGGCGGCGCTGCGGCGCGAGCCCGGCGTCGACGCCGCGATCGTCACCGCGCGCCGGGCCGCCAGCGGGCAGTCGCTCATCGCGCACATCGTCGCCACCGATACGGTCGACACCGCCGCGCTGCGGACCCGGCTGGCGGCGACGCTGCCGTCCTACCTGGTGCCCTCGGCCATCGTGGCCCTGGACGCGCTGCCGTTGACGCCCATGGGGAAGATCGACGTGAACGCGCTTCCCGCACCCGCGAACGGTGATCGGATTCCGGCCGGCACACCGCGCCAGCGGGTCCTCGTGCGCGAGTTCGCGGCGGCGTTGGGCATTGCGGAGGTCGGCGTCACCGACGACTTCTTCGCGCTCGGTGGCAATTCGCTGTCGGCGATCCGGGTGGTCGCGGCGCTGCGGTCCCGGCTCGGGGTCGCCGTATCGCTGCGCGACCTGTTCGAGTCGCCGACCGTCGCGGCACTCGAGCAGGCGCTCGCCGACCGTGCGCCCGAACGCCTCCCGAACGGCCTTGCCGCCGTGCGCCGTACCGATCCGATCCCGCTCGCACCCGCCCAGCAACGCCTGTGGACCGTGAACTACCTCGGCGGCAACCGCCCCGACTACCTGATCGCCACCGGCCTCGAGATATCCGGGCCGCTCGATCCGACGGCCGTGGCGGCGGCGGTCACCGATGTGGTCGAACGGCACGAAATCCTGCGCACCGTCCTGCCGTACGGCACGGACGGGCCCGTGCAGCACATCCTGCCGGCGGCATCCGCACACCCGGACTTCCGGATCGTCGACCTGCCCGCCGGTGACAGCGTCGACCGGGCGGTGGACGCCGAACTCGCCGTGGGCTTCGACCTCACCACGCGTCCACCGCTGCGCATCCGCCTCTATCGCACCGGCCCCGAACACCACATCCTGCTCGGCGTCCTGCACCATGTCGCGGGCGACGGCGAATCCCTGGCCGTGCTCCAGCACGACCTGCTCACCGCCTACCGCGCGCGGGCGGTCGGCCACCCGCCCCGATGGGACGCTCCCGCAACCCAATTCGCCGACTACACGCTGTGGCTCCGGCAACTGACGCACGCCGACGGCCCCCTCCTCGAACGACAGGCGCGTTACTGGCGCACGGCACTCGACGGCCTGCCACCACACCCGGTGCTGCCCACCGACCGCCCCCGCGCGGGCCGCCGCGACAACAGCGCGGCGTCGCTC
The DNA here is from genome assembly GCF_007362295.1 of Nocardia otitidiscaviarum. Taxonomy (NCBI): domain Bacteria; kingdom Bacillati; phylum Actinomycetota; class Actinomycetes; order Mycobacteriales; family Nocardiaceae; genus Nocardia; species Nocardia otitidiscaviarum. Next base: position 1,117,940 of record NZ_CP041695.1, read on the forward strand.
CCCATCCACCTGGACGCCGCCACCCACCGCGAGCTCGCACATACCGCCCGCGCCCACCGCGCCAGCGTCTACATGCTCGTCCACACCGCCCTCGCCCTCGCCCTGCACGATCGCGGCGCGGGCCCCGACCTGCCCATCGGCGTGGCCCTGAGCGCCCGGGACACCGCGGGCCTGCACGACCTGGTGGGCTGCGTGGTCGACACCGCCGTCGTCCGCGTCGACCTGTCCGCCGCTCCCACCCCCGGCGACCTGGTGGCGCAGGTCCGCGAACGCGTCCTCGCCGCCTACGACAACAAGGAATTCCCCTTCGACGACCTCGTGGCCCTGCTCAACCCGCCACGCTCCCGCACCCACCATCCCCTGTTCCAGGTCATGGTGACCTACCTGCGCGGCACCCGAATCGACACCGCCGACACCGGCCTCACCATCCGCCACCACCCCGTCCCGGTCCGCCACACCCCCTGGGAACTGCTGCTGAACCTGCGCGAGGAATACGGCCCGAACGGCGAGTACGCCGGAATCCGGGGCGAGATGGTGTATGCCGCAGAGCTTTTCGAGCGCAGCACGGTGGAGTCCACGGTGGCCGCGATGACGACCGCCCTGCACGCGCTGTGCGCCGAACCGCCGACCGGCACCCACGAGGACGCTCGGGAGTAGCGGCCGCTCACCGCAGCGGCACGGCGACAACCGGCTCGGTGGAGGGCTGCGGCGACCCGCCCGCGGGCTCCACCGACAGCGCGAGTCCTTCGGCGCGGTCGAGCGGCACCACCACGGGGTCGGCCTCGGCGGGCAGGGCATCGAGGACCGCGGCCGAACGTGGTCGACCGTCGGCCGGTAGCAGCCACAGCTGATAGGTGTGTCCGGTCGGAGCCGCCGCCACGGCCGCGAAGGACACGGCGGCCGCGTCCAATTCCGCCGACGCGCTGACGGTCGCCGTACCGCCGCCGGTGACCGGGACCGTGGTGATGCGGGCATCGGCCTGGGTGCGGATCTGCTGTGCGGTGATGCCGTGGTCCGGCGCGGGTGTGCGCAGCAGCGCCGCCCCGGCGGTGATCGAGATCGCGACCAGCATGACGGCCGCCGCCACCCACCACAGCGACCGTCGCCGAGCCCGACGCAGCGCCGTGAGCCGTGGCGCACCGGTGTCCAGAGCGCGCTGTAGTGCGCCCTCGAGATGGGCGGGAGCGGGAATCGCGTCGACGACCGTCATGGCTGCCACGGTCTCCCGGATATCGCGGACCATGTCGCGAAAGCCCTCCGCGACAGCCGGATCGGCCGTGTCCAGCGCATGCTCGACCGCGCCCCGTTCACCCTCGGTGAGTGCGTCGAGCGCGTAGGGGAATGCGAGCTCGAGCAGGTCCGTGTCGTGCGGGTCAGACATCGGTCACCGATCCTGTCAGACAGTTCCGCAGGCGCTCCAGCCCCGCGCGGATACGGGTTTTCACCGTCGACAGCGGAATGCCGAGGTGTTCGGCGACTTCGCTGTAGGTGCGGCCGTCGTAGTAGGCGAGCGCGAGAGTGTCGCGCTGGGTATCGGTCAGCGTCGTCAGACACCGCGCCACCGCGCGCTCCTCGGACCGCTGGCCCACCGCCTCGGCGACAGCGTCGTGGTCGCGTCCGATGGCGCGGTACCCGTACGCCAGCTCGCGCAGATGCGCGTGCGATTCCGATCGGACCCGGTCGACGGCACGGCGGTGGGTGAGCATCATCAGCCATCCGAGCGGGCTGGCCAACCGCTCGTCGTACCGACTCGCCTCGGCCCAGATCTGGAGGTACACCTCCTGGGTGATCTCCTCGGCCACCGAGCGGCGGCGCACGATGCGCAGTGACAAGCCGAAAACACGTTCCTGAGTGGACCGGTAGAACTGTGTGAAGGCGTCGCGGTCCGCGGCCGCGACCTTGGCGAGCAGCTCCGCGAGCCGTCGGCTGAAGGTGGACGATGGTCGCGCGCGGGGTAGGGGACAAGCCGGGGCGACGTCGCGTTCAGGGGCATCGTCGGTAGGGACCGAGTAGCGCTGGTCGTCTGCCATAGCGGGTTGTCTCCCTCGAACGGTCACCGGGATGACCGCGGGTGTGCGGTGGGGCGGGCGTGGACGGGCGACTGCCCGCCGGGCAGCGGTGCGTCGGCCACGCCTGTCTCGATTTCGGCGCGCTCGTCGTCGCGGTTTGGTCTGTGCGCGGATTTTGTCCGTTTCGGTGGTCGTCCGAAGAAATCTCGTCGGGCACCAAACCGCGGGCGGGGGCTGGGCGAAGTCCTCTCGGTACTCGTGGACGGCCATGAGTACTCGGGGTCTCAGCCGCCCCGCAGCTGGACGTCACCGGTCGCTGCCGCCCCCGACCCGCGGCCGGTGACCAGGCGAAGGCCCGAGCGGAAAGGACACCAATCCGACCGGCATGGCTGGCCGAAGTCCCTCCCGTCCCGAATTCCGCGGTCGCGCAAGCGGGCCGCACGACGAAAGAAGATGATCATGAAGATGTCGCAGCGCACCCTCGCGGTGGCCGTCGCCCTGGCCGCCGCCACCGCGGTCGTGACCGGGTGCTCCGATGACCAGTCCGATTCGACCGCCGCGACCTCGTCGACCACCACGACGGCGGCCGCGACGACCACCGCCGACGCGGCCTCGGACCTGGTCGGTCCCGGCTGTATGGAGTACGCCGAACAGGTGCCCACCGGCGCGGGTTCGGTGAGCGGTATGGCGCAGGATCCGGTCGCCGTGGCGGCCTCCAACAACCCCATGCTCACCACCCTGGTGTCGGCGGTGTCGGGCAAGCTCAACCCGGAGGTGAACCTGGTCGACACCCTGAACGGCGGGCAGTTCACCGTTTTCGCGCCCGTCGATTCGGCCTTCGCCAAGATCCCGAGCGAGACCGTGGACGGCCTGAAGACCGATTCGGCGACGCTGACCAAGATCCTCACCTACCACGTGGTCCCCGGGCAGATCGCGCCCGACGAGATCGCCGGAACGCATCAGACCGTCGAGGGCGGATCGGTCACGGTCACCCGGAACGGGGACGACATCAAGGTCGGCGACGCCGCGGTCGTCTGCGGTGGGGTCAAGACCGCCAATGCGACGGTCTACATGATCGACTCCGTGCTGATGCCGCCCGCCTGAGCGCACGGTCCGATACGCCCATGGTCGCTCACGTCCACCACGCCGCCAGGAAACGAGAGTCTGATGCCGACGCCGCGAATCCCGTTCAACTCGGCCGAGTTCGCAGGAATACCGCAGGTGCCCGCATGACCGATGACGAGCATTCGACGGTTGTTCCGCTGTTCCGTGATCTGGAGCAGACCGCGGTGGCGCAGCCGTCCTGTCCCGCCGACCGCCCGGGACGGGACCGGGAGCTCGCCGAACGCCTCGTCGGCCTGCTGGCGGCGGTGGGCGGGGGCGATCGGGCGGCGTTCACCGAGCTGTACCGCCTGACCAGCCACCGCGTCTACGGCCTGGCCTTGCGCATGCTGCGCAACCGATCCACCGCCGAGGAGATCACCCAGGAGGTGTACCTCCAGGCGTGGTCGCTGGCGGGTCGCTACGACGAGCGGATGGCCAGTCCCATGGGCTGGCTGATGATGCTGACCCATCGCCGGGCCGTCGACCGCATCCGCATGGAGCGGTCGGCGACCGGGCGGGAAAACGCCTACGGCCACCTGCATCTGGGCCGTGACCACGACGTCGTACTGGAAGCCGTGGAGCAGAGTTTCGACGAGGGGGCCGTGCGCAGTTGCCTGGAGACGCTGACTCCGTTGCAGCGGGAAACCCTCGCGCTGGCCTACTACAGCGGGCGCACCTATTCGGAGGTCGCCGACCACCTGGGCACACCCGTGCCCACCGTGAAAACCCGTATCCGCGACGGGCTCAAGCGCCTGGCGGCCTGCCTGACAGGAGGTGACCTCCGATGAGCACCACCGAGCGGCCCGATCTGGACCTGCTCGAACTCGCCTACCCGTACGCGATCGACGCCGTGTCCGATGCGGAGCGCGCGGCCATCGAGGCGCGCCGAGAGCGGGCCGACCGATTCACCGCCGCCGAGTTCGACGCCACTGTCGTCGCTATCCGTGACACCGTGGCCGATCTCACCGTGGTCGATTCGGTCTCTCCCCCAGCGGAGTTGGAAGGCCGGCTGCTGCGCGCCCTCGACCGGGTCATCCGCGCCGCCGGTGGGCGCGGTGTGGGGTACCGGATACATGGTGGCCTGGGGCCGTTCTCCCGGCTGGACTGGTTCGCGGCAGCCGTGGTGCTGGTGATCGCCCTCGGCGCGGGCATCGGCTTCGTCGTCCAACGCCCCTGGGAACCAACGGGTTCCGGGGAGGTGACGGCGGCGACGATCGAACGGCAGCCAGACGCGGTGACCCGCACCGCCGTGGTCACGGGCGGCGGCGAGGTGGTGGTGCGCTCGTCTGCGCTACTGGGTGCCGCGGCGGTCGACCTTCGGGATGTACCGGTTCCGCCCGTCGGCCGCTGCTATCAGATCTGGCTGGTCGAGCTGGGCGGCGAGCCGCGGTCGGCCGCCGTCGTGGACGCGCTGTCGACCATGCCGGTGATCGCCGGTTTCGGTCCCGCCGACACCTTGGCCATCACCGTCGAACCCTCCGGCGGCTCCCCGCAGCCGACGACGCCACCGGTGGCCAGCCTCAACCTCACCTGAGCCGACTCGATCCGAAGGAGTCGTGATGTCGAATCCGAACAGTGCCACCGTCGGCTCCCGACCGAATTCGTCGGCCACGGGGATCGGTCGCGGTCGGGCCGCGCTGGCCGGGATGCTCGGTGCCGCCACGGTGCTCGGGGTGGGGCATCTGGTCGCGGTATTCGTCGATCCGGCGTCCTCACCGTTCTTCGCACTCGGCGCGACCATGGTCGACAATACGCCGACCGCCTTGAAAGAAGCGGCGATTCGACGCTTCGGCAGCAATGACAAGCTGGCACTGTTCGTCTCCATGGCCGTGGTGATGTCCATCGGCGCGGCCATCGCGGGCCTGCTCGAACGCCGTCGGCCCATCGGCAGTGCGCTCCTACTCCTGCTGGGCGGTGTCACCGCGCTGGCGGCGCTGCAACGGCCCACTGCCACACCGTGGTTCGCACTACCCACCGTGGTGGGGATCGTCGCCGGCATCCTGGCCCTGCGCGCCCTGGTGTGGACCGCGACGCCCCGCCCGGGGGAACCGGAGGGATTGTCGCGGCGGCGATTCCTGACCGGCGCGGTCGCCGTGGGCGCGGTCGCGGCCGGTGCGGCGGCGACCGGTCGCTGGCTGGGTGCGCGCCTGCGCGACGTGGTGGCCGATCGGGCGCGATTCGTGCTCCCCGTTGCCCGCCGGACAGCGCCGCCCATCCCGCCGGAGGCCGAAGTGCCCGTTCCGGGAATCGCCCCGCTGCTCACCCCCAACGACCGCTTCTACCGGGTCGACACCGCACTGCAACTGCCCGCGTTGGCCAGTGCCGACTGGCGACTGCGGATACACGGAATGACGGACCGCACAGTGGAATTCGATTTCGACGAGCTGCGCCGACGCCCCGCCGTGGAGCGCGTCATCACGCTCACCTGTGTGTCCAACGAGGTCGGCGGCGACCTGGTCGGCACGGCCCGCTGGCTCGGCTATCCCTTGGCCGACCTGCTCGCCGAGGCCGGGGTGCGGCCAGACGCCGATATGCTGCTGTCCCGCAGTATCGACGGGTTCACGGCCGGAACTCCGCTGTCGACGGTGCTGGACGGCCGGGACGCACTGCTCGCGATCGGCATGAACGGCGAGGCCCTGCCGATCGATCACGGCTATCCGGCACGGCTGATCGTGCCCGGACTGTACGGCTATGTCTCCGCCACCAAATGGGTGGTGGATCTCGAGGTGACTCGTTTCGACCGCGCCCGGGCCTACTGGACCGAGCGCGGCTGGGCCGACCGCGCCCCGATCAAGATCGCCTCCCGGATCGACGTTCCCGCGTCGTTCGCCACCGTGCCCGCGGGGCCGCTGACGGTCGCCGGAGTCGCCTGGGCGCAGCGCCGCGGTATCGCGAGCGTGGAGGTGCAGGTCGACAACCAGCCCTGGCAGCCCGCGACCCTCGCCGCGGAGTATTCCGTCGACACCTGGCGGCAGTGGACCTGGCAGTGGACGGCCACATCGGGCACGCACACCCTGCGCGTCCGGGCCACCGACGGCACGGGGGAGCGGCAGACCGAGCAGCGCACCCCGCCCTTCCCCGACGGCTCCACCGGGTGGCACAACCGCGTGATCACCGTGCGCTGAGCACGGCTGCACACAGCGGATCGCGGTCATACCGACCGTGATCACGTGCGTGGCACCGAGCGCATCGCGCCAGTGACCGCGCATTTTGTCTGAATTATGGCGATTGCCAAATCGTTTCAGTGAACCGACCAATCCGTCCGGGTGTTCGGTGCGACTTCCTGTCTAGCTCGTTGCAGGGAAGTTGCTGCCATGTCCGGAGATAGTCCACGGTTTCTATCGGCGATTGGAGTGTTTTGATGACCGCCTTGGCCTCGGAGCCCGCAGGTCGTGACGCATCGAACACCGAATTCTCTTTCCCCTTGTCAGAGGCTCAGATCGGGATCTGGAACGCGCAGCACATTGCTCCGCAGGTGCCCTTGACCGTTGCCCAGTACGTCGAAATCCACGGCGAATTCGACGCATCCGTTCTCGGTCGGGCCATGCGGCTGTGTGCTGCCGATTTGCAGAGCCTGCGGCTGCGCATTGTGGAGGTGGCGGGGGAACCGCGGCAGCTGGTCGGTCCCGACAGCCCGATCGAGGTGGTATCGCACGACTTCCGATCCTGTGCCGACCCACGCGCGGCGGCGATGTCCTGGATGCGACGGGACGCGGCCGTTCCGATCCCCGTCCTGGGTGATCGGCTGTTCGAGACCGCCGCGCTGCGGGTAGGGGACGACGAATACCTGTGGTACGCCAAGATGCACCACATCGCCATCGACGGCTACGGCGCGATGCTGCTGGTCGCGCGGATCGCCGAACACTACACCGCGCTGATCGGCGGCACCGCCGCGAGCCCGGCGGTGGCCAGGGACCTGTATTCGATCTACGAATCCGAACGCGACTACCGGGACTCCGAGCAGTTCGAACGGGACCGGCAGTTCTGGAGCGAACGTTTGGCCGCCATCGGTTCCGAATTCAGCCTCAGCGACCGCCACGGTCCGGTGGGGGCCGAACGGTTGATCGAGGGCGGCCTGCTCGACCCGGCCGCGACCGCCGAACTCGCGGCGGTACGTTCGCGCTTCGGAGCTTCGCGCCCGGCATTGTTGACGGCCGGGGTGGTCGCGTATCTGGCCGCCGTCACCGGCCGTCAGGAGGTCACCCTGAGCCTGCCGGTCACCGCACGCACCACCGCCGGGCTGCGGATGTCGGCGGGCTACGTATCGAATGTGGTTCCACTGCACTTCGAGGTCACCGGCGACCACTCGATCGAGGATCTCGTGGGTCGGGTCGATCCCGGCATTCGTGACGCGCTGCGGCACCAGCGGTATCGGCACGAGGATATGGCCCGCGACCGGGGCGCGGCCGGTACGGACCGTGGGTTCCTCGGGCCGGTGGTCAATATCATGCTGTTCCACAACGGCATTCGCTTCGGAAACGCGGCCGCCACCATGCATCTGCTGTCGACCGGACCGGTGGAGGATCTGTCGGTCAACATCTACAACGGCTCCGGAGACGGCGAGCTGCATATCGACTTCATCGGCAACCCGGCGCGCTACACCGTCGACGAACTGCGTGCGCACCATGGGCGCTTCCTGGCCTTTCTCGCCGATTTCCTCAGTGCCGCACCGCCGACCCGGGTGTCGGAGCTGTCGGTGCTGGGCGCCGCCGAGCGACAGCTGGTGCTGCGGGACTGGGCGTTGACGCCGGCGGTCGCCGCCGACGGCGGCTTCGCTCCCACCGCCACCCTCGCCGACCTCTTCGACGCCGCCGTCGCCGCGCACGGCACGGCCGTGGCGGTGCGCGGCGACGGCCGCACCCTGACCTATCGGGAATTGGACGATCGGGTAAATCGCCTGGCACGCGAGCTCATTCGGCGGGGCGTCGGTCCGGAGGCGCTGGTCGCCGTCGCACTGCCCCGCTCGCCCGAGCTGGTCGTCGCGCTGCTGGCCGTGATCAAAGCGGGCGGTGGTTACCTGCCGGTCGACCCCGACTATCCGGCCGACCGCATCGCCTACATGCTCTCCGATGCTCGTCCGACCTGCGTCGTCACCGCCGGAACCGCGGCCCTGACACTGCCTCCGGAGCTTCCGGTCGTCGATCTGGAGCGCTGGAACGCGGCCGAGACCGACGGTGCGCCGATCACGGCCGCCGAGCGGCCGGCCACCCTGGCCCCGCAGCACATCGCCTACGTCATCTACACCTCGGGCTCGACCGGCCGCCCGAAGGGCGTGCAGATCCCGCACGCCAATGTGGTGACCCTGTTTCGGAACACCGCGCCCGCCTTCGGGTTCGGGCCCGACGACGTATGGACGCTGTTCCACTCCTATGCCTTCGACTTCTCGGTCTGGGAACTGTGGGGGCCGCTGCTCACCGGCGGCACCCTGGTCGTGGTCGACTACCAGACGTCGCGATCCCCGGCGACCTTCCTGGCTCTGCTGCGCCGCGAGCGGGTCACCGTGCTCAATCAAACGCCGTCGGCCTTCCACCAGCTCGCCGATGTCGAACGAACCGACTCCGATCCCGACGCCGCACCACTATCGCTGCGCTACATCGTCTTCGGCGGTGAGGCGCTGGACGCGCGCCGCCTCGCCGACTGGTACCGCCGCCACGACGACACCGCGCCGCGGCTGGTCGACATGTACGGCATCACCGAGACCACGGTGCACGTCACACACCGTGCGCTCGACCGTGACGTCGCGGCATCCGGCGGCGGCATCGGCCGGGCACTGCCGGGATTGGGAATCCTCCTGCTGGACAAGCGGCTACGGCCGGTGCCGCTCGGCGTCGCCGGGGAAATCCATGTCTGCGGCGGCCAGCTCGCACGCGGGTACCTCGGCCAGCCGGGGCTGACCGCCGCTCGGTTCGTCGCCGATCCGTTCGGGCCGCCCGGTACCCGGCTCTACCGATCGGGCGACCTCGGGCGGTGGACCGCCGCCGGCGAACTCGAGTATCTGGGCCGGGCCGACGAACAGGTGAAGGTGCGCGGTTTCCGCATCGAACTCGGTGAGATCGAGGCGGCGCTGGTGGCCGACAGCCGGGTGCGCCAGGCGGCGGTGATCCTGCGACACGACGAGACCGACAATCCGCGGATCGTGGCCTATCTGGTACCCGAATCGACCGTGGCGCTGGATCTCCCGGAGCTGCGCACAGATCTGGCACGACGGCTCCCGGACTACATGGTGCCCGCGGCGTTCGTGCCGCTCGATGCCATTCCGCTGACGGCCAACGGAAAGCTGGATCGCCGGGCGCTGCCCGAGCCGGTCGCGGTGACGGTGGCCTATCGTGCCCCGGTCAGCCGGGCGGAGCGAGCCACCGCGGCGGTGCTGGCCGAGGTGCTCGAGGTGGAGCGGGTCGGCCTGGACGACGGCTTCTTCGCCCTGGGCGGCAATTCCCTGAGCGCCACCCGGGTGGCCGCGCGTCTGGGCGCGGAGCTCGGTGTCACCGTGCCGATCCGGCTGGTGCTCGAGGAGTCCACGGTGGCCGCGCTGGCCGAGCGGGTCGCGGCGCTGCACCCCGACGGCCGGGACACGCGGCTGGCGGTCCGGCCGCGTCCCGCGCGCATTCCGCTGTCCCCGGCACAGCAACGCCTGTGGTTCATCAACCGATTCGACCAGCGCGCCCACACCTACAACATCCCGTTCGCCATGCGTATGTGCGGTGAGCTGGACAGCGACGCGCTGCGGGCGGCCGTCGCCGATCTCGTCGCTCGTCACGAGCCGCTGCGCACCGTATACCCGGATGGCTCGGACGGTCCGCGGCAGTTGATCCTGCCCCCGGAGGCGGTCACCCCGCGCCTCGACGTGCGCGACGTCCGCGCCGAGGAATCGGACGCGTGCCTGCGTGCCATCGCCCGCGTCGGTTTCGACCTGACCGTGGAGCCGGGACTACGCATCGAACTACTGCGCGTCGCAGCGCACGAGCACGTGCTTGTCGTCGTCATCCACCATATCGCCGCCGATGGCTGGTCGCTGGCGCCGCTGCTCGCCGACCTCTCCACGGCGTACACCGCGCGACTGTCCGGTCACGGCCCGGACTGGTCCCCGCTGCCGGTCCAGTACGCCGACTACAGCGTGTGGCAGAGCGAGGCACTCGGCGACGCGACCGACCCCGACAGCGCGGCCGCGGCCGAGCTCGCCTACTGGCGCGATCAGCTGACCGACCTCCCCGACGAACTGTCGCTGCCGTACGACCGACCGCGCCCGGCCGTGCAGTCGTTCCGGGGCGCCAAGGTTGCCGTCACGATCGATGCCGCTGTCCATACGGAACTGCTGCGACTGGCCCGCGACACCGATGCCACACCGTTCATGGTCGTGCACGCGGCGTTCTCGGTGCTGTTGGCCCGTATGTCCGGCGGCGACGACATCGCGGTGGGCACACCGGTGGCGGGGCGCGGCGAACGGGAGTTGGACGCTCTGATCGGCATGTTCGTCAATACGGTGGTATTCCGCGCCCGGCTGGATCCGGGCGAGTCCTTCCGGGCGCTGCTGTCCCGGCAGCGAACCGCCGACCTGGCCGCCTTCGCGCATGCGCGGTTGCCGTTCGAGCGGCTGGTGGAGGAATTGAATCCGGTCCGCTCCACCGCCCGGCATCCGCTGGTGCAGATCGGCTTCTCTTTCCAGAACCTGGGTGCCGTCACGGTCGACCTGCCCGGGCTGACCGTGTCCGGATCGGCGATCGAGACCGGTGTCGCGCAGTTCGATCTGCAATTGGTGCTCACCGACCACTACGACGACACCGGAGCGCCGACCGGGATCGCCGGGCACATCGTCTATGCCACCGACCTGTTCGACGAGACGACGGTCGCCGATCTCGCGACGCGCTTCACGCGCGTCCTCACCGACGCCGTCGCCCGTCCGCACCTGCCGGTCGGTGATCTGGATCTGCTGGGCACCGTCGAGGCGACGCGAATTCTGCGTGAGTGGAACGCCACTGATCATGCGGTGCCGGACCGCCAGACGCTGGCCTCGCTCTTCGCCGCGCAAGCCGCGCGGACACCGGCCGCCGTGGCTCTGGTGGCGGATCACGGCACGGGCGAACCCCTGACCCTGACCTACCGGGAGTTCTCGGCGAGGGTGAATCGCCTCGCGCGCCACCTGATCTCACTGGGGGTGGGCCCGGAAACGCGGGTGGCGCTGGCGGTGCGCCGCTCCACGGAGCTGATGGTCGGCATGTACGCGGTGCTGACGGCCGGGGGCGCGTACATTCCGATCGACCCGGACCAACCTGCGGAACGCCTCGATCGGATCCTGCGCGGCGCCGGACCACATGTGCTGCTGAGCACCGTCGCCGACGGCGCCGGGTTGCCGTCGACCACCGTGCCGGTGGTGGCGATCGATGCCCTGGACCTGTCCGCACTGCCGCCCTACCCGGTGCTCGACGGGGAGCGGCGTTCCCCGTTGCGACCGGAGCACACCGCCTACATCGTGTTCACCTCGGGGTCCACCGGTCGCCCGAAGGGCGTCGCGGTACCCCATCGTGCGGTGGTGAACCAATTGCTCTGGAAACAAGCCACATTCGGCCTCGACAGCGATGACACGGTGTTGTTGAAGACCGCCGCGACCTTCGACCTGTCGGTATGGGAGCTGTACTCGGCGGCCCTGGTCGGCGGTCGCACCGTGATCGCCGCCCCGGACGGCCATCGCGATCCGGCGTATCTGCGCACCCTCATCGGCGCACAGCGGGTGTCGGTATTGCATCTGGTGCCGTCTCTGCTGACCGCGCTGCTGGCGGGATCGCCCGCCGACCTGCCCGCCACGACGCGGCTGGTACTCGCCATCGGCGAGACACTGCCCGCGGCGACGGCACAGCGCTTCCGCCGGGTCAATCCACACGTCCAGTTGTGGAATCTGTACGGCCCCACCGAGGCCGCGGTCTCGGTGACCGCGCATCGGGTGGACGACCGCGATACCGCGACGGTCGCGATCGGCCGCCCGGAATGGAATACCCGGGCCTACGTGCTGGACGCACGGCTGCGGCCGGTTCCGCCCGGCGTGGTGGGTGAACTCTATCTCGCGGGTGTGCAGCTGGCGCACGGCTATGTCGGAGCGGGGGCGCTGACCGCGGAACGATTCGTGCCCAACCTGTTCGCCGCCCCGGGCGAACGCATGTATCGCACCGGCGATCTCGCGGCCTGGACCACGACCGGAGAGCTGGAGTACCACGGGCGCACCGACTTTCAGGTCAAGATCCGGGGGTTCCGGATCGAGCTGGGTGATATCGAGGCCGCGCTGCTCGCTCAGGAGGGCATCGCCGCCACGGTCGTCGTCACCCGTCCGGATGCCGACGGCGGTGACCGGCTGGTCGCCTACCTCGCACCCGAACCGGGCCACACCCCGGACCCCGAGACCGTGCGGGCCCGCCTGGCCGCCCTGCTGCCCGCCTACATGGTGCCCGCGGCGCTCGTGGTGCTGGACGCGCTGCCGGTGACCGCCACCGGCAAGGTGGACCGCGCGGCGCTGCCGGACCCGGTCTTCGCCCCCGCTCGCTACCGCGCACCGCTGAGCCGGGCGGAGCGGCTGGTGGCGGCGGTCTTCGCCGAGGTGCTCGGGGTGGAGCGAATCGGTCTGGACGACGATTTCTTCGCCCGCGGCGGCAACTCCCTGCTCGCGACGAAGGTCGCTGCCCGCCTGAGCCGATCGCTCGAGACGGCGGTCGAGGTCAGGGCGCTGTTCGACGCGCCGACGGTGGCGCGGCTGGCCGCACGGTTGGAGACGGCCGCGGGCAGCGGCGGCCGCCCGGCCCTGACGGCGGGGCAGCGGCCGGGTCGGATTCCGCTGTCGTCGGCGCAGCGACGGCTGTGGTTCCTGAACCGACTGGACGCCGCATCGGGTGCGTACAACATCGCCGTCGGCCTGCGGTTGTCGGGCCGGTTGACGGACCCTGCGCTGGAATCCGCCGTTACCGATGTGGTTGCTCGCCACGAGGTACTGCGAACGGTGTTCCCGGAGGATGCCGAGGGACCGCACCAGGTGGTGCGGCCGATCTGCGCGGTGCCCGTCGCGCGGATCGCGTCCACCCCCGACACCGCCGACGCCGACGCACGAGAATTCGCCGCGGCCGGATTCGATCTGACGGCCGAGACGCCGATACGCGTGGGCCTGCTGCGTCTCGCGCCGGAGGAGCACCTGCTCGTGGTCGTCGTGCACCACATCGCCGCCGACGGCTGGTCGCTGACGCCGCTGGCCGCGGATCTGGTGGCGGCCTACCGCGCCCGGCTCTCCGGTGTCGCGCCGCACCGGCCGCCACTGCCGATCCAGTACGCGGATTATGCGGTGTGGCAGCAGGATTCGCTGGGCGACCCGGACGATCCCGACAGCCTGGCCGCGCGTCAGCTCGCCCATTGGCGGGCACGCCTCGCGGAGCTGCCCGAATGCCTGGACCTGCCCACCGACCGGCCGCGGCCGCCGGTGGCGTCCCAGTGCGGGGCGACGGTCCGCACCCGGCTCGAGGCACATACGCATGCCGAGGTGGCGGCGATGGCACGTAGTCGGAGCGTGAGCGTCTTCATGGTGCTGCACGCGGCCCTGGCCGCGCTGCTGGCTCGGCTCGCCGCCACCGACGACGTGGCCGTCGGCACACCGGTGGCGGGGCGCACCGATCCCCGCCTCGACGACCTGATCGGCATGTTCGTGGGCACCCTGGTGCTGCGCACGCCCGTGGACACCGCCGCGCCGTTCGCCGCACTGCTGGACACCGTGCGCGATACGGATCTGGACGCCTTCGCCCATGCCGATCTGCCGTTCGAGCGGCTGGTCGAGGCACTGGCCCCGGTCCGGTCGGCGGCGCATCACCCGCTGTTCCAGGTGATGCTGTCCGTACACAGCGCGGTGGCCGACACGGTGGAAATGCCGGGGTTGCGTGCGACCGCGACAGCACTCGACACCGCAGCCGCCCGGTGGGATCTTCAGTTCACCCTCGTCGAAAGGCATACCGCCACAGGCGACCCGGCGGGCATCGATCTCGAGTTGACCTACGCCACGGATCTGTTCGCCCCCGAGACCGCACGTCGCCTCGTCGAGCGTTTCATCCGGCTGCTCACCGTCGCGGCGATCGAACCGGAACTGCCCGTAGGGGAGCTGCCGCTGCTCACCGCCGAGGAAACCCATGCCCTGACACCGGTACTCGGCGCGGCGGCCGCGCCGGTGCGGACGCTGGCCGAGATCTTCACCGCCGCGGCCGCCATCGACCCGGCCCGCCCCGGCGTTCGAGCCGGTGCGCGGGAGCTGAGCTACGGTGAGCTGGACCGGATCTCGAACCGACTCGCCCGGCTCCTCATCGGCTCCGGTGTCGGACCGGAAAGCACTGTCGCGCTTGCTCTGTCCCGCTCGATAGAGTCCGTGTACGCGCTGGTGGCGGTGACCAAGACGGGCGCGGCGTTCCTGCCGGTCGACCCGAACTACCCGATGCCGCGCAAGCGGCACATGCTCACCGACTCGGATGTCCGGGTGGGACTTACCGTCGCCGGGCACCGCGGGGAACTCCCCGACGGCGCGGTCGATTGGCTGGTCCTCGACGACGCGGCGGTGACCGGCGACCTGGCACGCCGTTCGGACGACCCGATCACGGACGCGGATCGGACGGCCCCACAGCACATTTCGCATACGGCCTATCTGATCTACACCTCCGGGTCGACCGGTACACCCAAGGGCGTCGCGGTCACACACACCGGGCTGGCGAATTTCACCCGCACCATGGCCGAGCGGTTCGGCGTCGAATCCGAGTCCCGAACACTGCATTTCGCCTCGCCGAGCTTCGACGCCTCGGTGCTCGAGCTGTTGTTGGCCTGGGGGGCGGGCGCGACCGTGGTGATCGCGCCGCCCGAGCTGTACGGCGGTGAAGAACTCGCCGAACTGCTGGAGCGAGAACGGATCAGCCACGCCTTCCTGACGCCCGGTGCACTCGCCACCGTCGATGCACGGCGCTGGCCACTGCTCGGTCTGCGCTGTCTCATCGTCGGCGGCGAAGCCGTCAGTGCCGAACTGGTGCGGCGCTGGGGGCGGGACCGAACCATGTTCAACGCCTACGGGCCGTCCGAGTCCACCATCGCCGCGGTCGTCTCCGCCGCGCTCGTACCCGGGGAGCGGATCGTCCTCGGCGGCCCGATCCGTGGTGCCGGGCTGGCCGTACTCGATCGCCGCCTGCGCCCGGTCCCGCTCGGGGTCGTCGGCGAGCTGTACCTCAGCGGTGCGGGACTGGCACGCGGCTATCGGGGTCGTGTCGAGGTGACGGCGACCCGTTTCGTGGCCGACCCCTACGGCGGTCCCGGCGAACGGATGTACCGCACCGGTGACCTGGTGCGCTGGAGCGCGGGCGGCGAACTGGTGTTCGTCGGCCGCGCCGACGATCAGGTGAAGTTGCGTGGATTCCGCGTGGAACTCGGCGAGATCAACGCCGTCGTCACGGGATGTGCGGGAGTTCGCTTCGCGCACACCGAGCTTCGCGCGGACGACGGTGGTCGGGCGCGGATCGTCTGCTACGTACTCGGCGAGGGAGCCGATGCGGTGGACCCGCGGGCGGTGCGTGCGCACGCCGCGGCCTGTCTGCCCGCCCACATGGTGCCCTCGGCGATCGTCCCCCTGGCCTCGGTGCCGCTGTCGCCCAGCGGCAAACTGGACCGCCGCGCGCTGCCGGAACCGGCATGGGAGGCCGAGGACCGCGGGCGCGCACCCGCGACCCCGGCCGAGGAGCTGGTGGCCGCGGAGATGGCGCGCATCCTCGGCCGGGAGATGGTCTGCGCCGATCACGGCTTCTTCGATCTCGGCGGCGATTCATTGTCGGCCACGCTGCTGGTTTCCCGGATCGCCGCCGCGCACGGGCACCGGCTCGCCGTACGCGAGGTGTTCGACCATCCGACCCCCGAAGGACTGGCCCGCATCCTGGACGGCGCCGTGGACGAGGCGGTGTCGCTCCGCCCGCGGCTGCGTCCGGGTACCGCGCTCGCCCGCGTTCCGCTGTCCTCGGCACAGCAGCGGCTGTGGTTCCTCAATCAGCTCGACACCGACTCGGGCGTGTACAACATCCCGGCGGCGCTGCGACTGCGCGGCCCGCTGGACGAGGCGGCGCTGCGGGCGGCGCTGCTCGATGTGATCACTCGGCACGAGATTCTGCGCACGCTCTATCCGCAGGACGAGCACGGACCGCACCAGGTGGTGATTCCCGCCCACGACGTGCCGATGCCGTTGACCCGCATGGAGGTGTCGCCGCTCGAGGTCGAATACGATGTGGAGGCCTTCGCCGAGCCCGGTTTCGACCTCACCACCGAGCTGCCGCTGCGGGCCGAGCTGATGCGCAGCGGAGACGCCGACTTCACCCTCGCGCTCACCATTCACCACATCGCCATGGACGGTTGGTCGCTGGCTCCACTCCTGACCGACCTCCTGACGGCCTACGCGGCGCGCCGGGCCGGACAAGCCCCGGAGTGGCCGCCGCTGCCCGTGCAGTTCCGCGATTTCGCGGTGTGGCAGGCCGAGCTGCTCGGTGATGAACACGATCCGGACAGCGTGGCCGGTCGTCAGCTGCGGTACTGGCGCTCGCGGTTGGCCGGGCTGCCGGACTGCCTGGAGTTGCCGACCGATCGCCCGCGTCCGGCGGTGGCGTCCCATCGCGGCGCGGCGGTGCGGCTGTCCGCGGCCGCCGAAACCGGCACGCGGCTGCGTGATTTCGCGCGCGCCCACGATGTCACCGAATTCATGGTGCTGCACGCGGCCGTCGCGCTGCTGCTGTCCCGCCTCGGCGGCGGCTCCGATATCGCCATCGGCACCGCGGTCGCCGGTCGTACCGAACCCGAACTCGAGGGGCTGGTCGGTGCGTTCGTCGGCACCCTGGTGCTGCGCACGGCGGTGGAGTGCGACCGGGCCTTCCACGAGCTGCTGCGGACGGTACGCGAGACCGACCTGGAGGCCTTCGCCCACGCCGACCTGCCGTTCGAGCAGCTGGTGGAGGCCCTGAATCCGATGCGCTCCACCGCCTACCACCCGTTGTTCCAGGTGAGCCTGTCGCTGGACGATTTCGTGCCCGCCGCGCCCCGGCTGCCCGGACTCGACGTCTCGGTGCTGCGGGTCCAGCCGACCGTGGCCAAGTTCGATCTGCAATTCGCCTTCGGTGCCGATGCCGACGGCGGGCTGGAACTGTGCCTGACCTATGCCACCGATCTGTTCGACGAGACCACCGCGGCCGGGCTCGGCCGTCGCCTGCTGCGCGTACTCGACGCCGTCATCGCCGATCCGGATGTGACGGTGGGCGTGCTGGACATCCTCACCGTGGAGGAGGCACGCGCCCTGTCCCCGGTGTCCGGCCCGGTGTCGGATATCGTGCTCACCCTGCCGGAGCTCTTCGCCCTGGCTGCGGCCGACCCGGATCGAGTGGCTCTGGTCTGCGCGGACCGCACGCTGACCTATCGGGAGCTCGACGAGTGGTCGAATCGGCTGGCGCGCATACTCATCGCGCATGGCGCGGGTCCGGGCGCGGTGGTCGCGCTGGGCATGGCGCGATCGGTCGAGTCGGTGGTGGCCACCGTGGCGGTCGCCAAGACCGGCGCGGCCTATCTTCCAGTCGACGTGCGGCACCCGGCCGAGCGAATCCAGCACATGCTCACCGACTCCGGGGCGCGGCTGGGGGTGACGACCGCGGCGGATCGGGACCGGTTGCCCACCGAACCCGCGATCTCCTGGCTGCCCGCCGACATCATCGCGGAGTCCGAATCATCGGCCCCCGTCACGGATTCTGATCGGCTGCGCGGCGTGCACGTCGACGACATCGCCTATGTCATCTACACCTCGGGCTCGACCGGCGTGCCCAAGG
Organism: Nocardia otitidiscaviarum; assembly: GCF_007362295.1. Lineage (NCBI taxonomy): Bacteria > Bacillati > Actinomycetota > Actinomycetes > Mycobacteriales > Nocardiaceae > Nocardia > Nocardia otitidiscaviarum. The sequence goes on from NZ_CP041695.1 coordinate 1,135,896, forward strand.
GCGTGGCCGTGCCGCATCGCGGACTGGCCGGATTCGCCCTGGAGCAGCGCGCCCGCTACGGCGTCGAATCCACGAGTCGCACCCTGCATTTCGCATCGCCCAGCTTCGACGCCTCGGTGCTGGAACTGTTGCTGGCGTGGTGCGCGGGCGCGACCATGGTGGTGGCTCCCGCCGACAGCTACGGCGGCGACGAACTGGCGACGCTGCTCAAGAACCAGGCGGTGACGCACGCGTTCATCACCCCCGCGGCGCTGGCGAGCATCGACGCGGCCCGCTGGCGTCTGCCCGCACTGCGCTGTCTCATTGTCGGCGGCGAGGCGGTGGGCGCCGACCTGGTGTCCCGCTGGGCCGCGCACCGCGCCATGTTCAACGCCTACGGGCCCTCGGAAGCCACAGTGGCACCGGTGATCTCGTCGGCCCTGCCGACCGATGAGCCGGTCGTGCTCGGTCGTCCGATCCGCGGTGTCGCGGTCGCCGTGCTGGACACCCGGCTGCGACCGGTGCCGGTCGGTGTGGCGGGGGAGCTGTACGTGGCGGGTGCGGGCCTGGCGCGCGGCTACCTGGAGCGCCCGGCGCTCACGGCGGAGCGTTTCGTGGCGAATCCGTTCGCCGCGCACCCGGGGGAGCGGATGTACCGCACGGGCGACCTGGTGCGGTGGACCGCCGCGGGGGATCTGGTCTTCGTGGGCCGAGGCGACGACCAGGTGAAGATTCGCGGTTTCCGCATCGAACTCGGCGAGATCAGTTCCGTGGTGGCGGCGATCGCGGGAATCGGGTTCGCCCACACCGAGGTTCGCCACGACCGAGCCGGTACGCCCCGGCTGGTCGCCTATGTCACCACGACGGAGCCGGTGGACGTGCGAGCGGTGCGTAGCCAGGCCGCGGCTCGGTTGCCCGGCTATATGGTGCCCGCCGCCGTGGTTCCGCTCGCCGAGGTACCCCTCTCGCCCAGCGGCAAACTGGATCGGCGCGCCCTGCCCGAACCCGACTGGGAGGCGGTCGAGGGCAGCCGCGAGCCCGAGACGCCCAGCGAGATTCTGGTGGCGGCGGCCATGGCCGAGATCACCGGCCGGGAGCGCGTCCACGCCGACCAGGACTTCTTCGAACTCGGCGGCACCTCGCTCACGGCGACCCGACTGGTCGCGCGGCTCGCCACCGCGACCGGCCGGCAACTCGGCGTACGCGCGGTCTTCGAGCATCCCACCCCGGAACGCCTGGCTCAGCTCGTCGACGAGCGGTTGACGCGGGGCGACACCGCGCTGCCGCGGCTGGAACGCGGGCCCCGACCGGATCGGGTGCCGTTGTCCCCGGCCCAGCAGCGGCTGTGGTTCCTCAACCGATTCGACACCGATTCCGGCGCCTACAACATCCCCATGGCGCTGCGGCTGCACGGTCCGGTCGACGTGGACGCACTGCGTGCGGCACTGCGCGATGTGGTGGTTCGGCACGAGGCGCTGCGTACGGTGTTTCCGCAGGACGCGACCGGACCACATCAGGTGGTGCTGGCCGCGGACGGGCTGGAGTTCCCGGTGCCCGTGCTCGACTGCGCCGCCGACGATCTGGCGGCGCGGCTGCGCGCGCTGGCGGTCACGGGATTCGACCTGGTCACCGAGTTACCGCTGCGCGCCGAGCTGCTGCGGGTCGACGACGATCGGCTGCTGGTGGTGGTCGTGCACCACATCGCCGCCGACGGCGGCTCGATCGCGCCGCTGGCGGGTGATCTGGCCGTGGCCTACGAGGCCCGGCGGAACGGTCACGCACCGACATGGCCCGAATTGGCGGTGCAATACGCGGATTTCAGCATCTGGCAGCGGGCGCTGCTGGGTGATGAGGAGGACGGGGACAGCGTCGCCGCCCGGCAGCTGCGCTACTGGCGCGACACGCTGTCGGGGCTGGCCGAATGCCTCGAGCTGCCCGCAGACCGGCCGCGTCCGGCCGTGCGGAACCAGCACGGCGCGGCGGTCACGGCACGACTGGACGGCGCCGCGCACACCGCGCTGTTGCGGGTCGCCCGCGATCACGACGCGAGCCTGTTCATGGTGCTGCACACCGTGTTGGCGGTACTGCTGGCCCGCCTGGCGGGCACCGACGACGTGGTGGTCGGCACGCCGATCTCCGGTCGGGCCGATGCCCGGCTGCACCCGCTGATCGGCATGTTCGCGGGCACCCTGGCCCTGCGCACCCCGGTCGACCGCGCTACGGCCTTCACCGATCTGTTGGCGGCGGTGCGCGATCGCGATCTGGACGCCTTCGCGCACAGCGACATTCCGTTCGAGCGATTGGTCGAAGAACTCGACCCGGTGCGATCCACCGCGCACCATCCGCTGTTTCAGGTGATGCTGTCGGTCCACGACTCACTCCCGGCGGTACCGCTGTTCGACGAGATCGAGGTGACGATCGAGGAGATCGCGCTCGACATCGCGAAGTTCGATCTGCAGTTCACCTTCACCGAAACCCATACCGCCCAGGGTGATCCGGACGGCATCGACATCCGGCTGACCTACGCCACCGATATCTTCGACGTCGGCACTGCCGAGCGGCTGGCGGGCCGATTCCTGCGGCTGCTGGCCCAGGTCAGCAGGCGGCCGCGCAAACCGGTCGGCGATCTGGACCTGCTGTCGGTACCGGAGCGCGCCACCCTGGTTCCGGCGCGGGGTCCGGCCGGGCCGGTGGCGGCCACCCTGCCGGAGCTGTTCGCCGCGGCCACCACCGAACGGGACCGTGTCGCGGTCGTCGCGGCGGACGGCGCACCGACCTACGGCGAGCTGGACGAACGGTCGAATCGGGTGGCGCGAGCGCTGCTCGCCCACGGCGTCGGCCCGGGCGACACCGTCGCCCTCGCCCTGCCCCGCTCGGCGGCATCGGTGCTCGCGACGGTAGCGGTCGCCAAGACGGGGGCGGCGTTCCTGCCCGTCGACGTTCGCTATCCCGCCGATCGCATCAGCCATATGCTCACCGATTCCGGTGCGCGTCTGGGCGTGACCGCCGCCGTGACGGATACGCGGCTGCCGAGGGACATCGGCTGGCTGTCCCTGGCCGAGCTGGCGGGCTTCGAGTCGGCGGCGGCCGTCACGGACGCGGACCGGGTGCGATCCCCGGGTATCGACGACGTCGCGTACCTGATCTACACCTCCGGCTCGACCGGCCGTCCGAAGGGCGTGGCGGTGACCCACCGTGGTCTCGCCGGGTTCGCCCTGGAGCAGCGCACCCGCTACGGCGTGGAATCTGGCAGCCGGACGCTGCATTTCGCGTCACCCAGCTTCGACGCCGCGGTGCTCGAACTACTGCTCGCCTGGTGTGCCGGGGCGACCATGGTGATCGTGCCGCCCGAGGTGTACGGCGGCGACGAACTGGCGGCACTGCTCGACCGCGAACAGGTCACGCATGCCTTCGTCACGCCGGCGGCACTGGCCAGCATCGACGCCGGCCGGTGGCCGTTGCCCGCCCTGCACCGCCTCGTGGTGGGCGGTGAAGCCGTAGGCGCCGAACTGGTGGCTCGCTGGGCCCCGGGTCGGGCGCTGCACAACGGGTACGGGCCGACCGAGACCACCATCATGAGCGCCATCTCGGACCCGATGTCGGAGTCGGCCCCCGTGGTACTGGGCCGCCCGATCCGCGGCACCGCCGTGGTGGTGCTGGACCAGCGATTGCGGCCGCTCCCTCCGGGAGTCACCGGGGATCTGTACATCGCCGGTGACGGTCTGGCCCGCGGCTACCAGCTGCGCCCGGGGCTCACCGCGCAGCGCTTCGTGGCGAACCCCTATGCCACGCTGCCGGGGGAGCGGATGTACCGCACCGGCGACGTGGTGCGGTGGACGGAGAACGGCGAGCTGCTGTTCCTGGGCCGCGGCGACGATCAGGTGAAGATCCGGGGCTTCCGCATCGAACCGGGAGAGATCAGCGCGGTGGCGGCGCAGGTCGACGGAATTCGCTTCGCACACACCGAAGTACGCCGAGATCCCGCCGGGGCACCGGCCATCGTGTGCTTCGTCGCGCCGGAGAACGGCGATACCGACGCCGATACGGCATGTCTGCGGGAAGCGGTGGCGCGCCGGCTGCCCGCGCACATGGTTCCGGCGGCGTTCGTGCCGCTGTCCGAGATTCCGCTGTCGCCCAACGGCAAGCTGGACCGCCGCGCGCTGCCGGAACCGGTCTGGCCCGCGGCGACCCCCGGCCGCGCTCCGCGCACCGCCACCGAACGGGTGGTCGCCGGGGTGATGGGCGAGGTGCTCGGTCGCTCCGACATCGGGGCCGATCAGGGCTTCTTCGACCTCGGCGGCAACTCGCTCTCGGCGACCCAGCTGGTCGCGCGCCTCGCGGCAGCCGGTGGTCGGCAGCTCGCGGTGCGTGCGGTGTTCGACCATCCGACACCCGCGGAACTGGCCGCGCTACTGGACGATTCGGCATCCGATCCGCATCCGGCCCGCCCGGCGCTGCAAGCCCGACCGCGGCCCGCACGGGTGCCGCTGTCCTCGGCGCAACTGCGCCTGTGGTTCCTCAACCGCTTCGAGCCCGGTTCCGGGGCCTACAACATTCCGGTTGGTCTGCGCCTGCTCGGGCGTCTGGACATCGACGCGCTGCGGCATGCCGTCGCCGATGTGGCCGCTCGGCACGAGATACTGCGCACGATCTTCCCGGAGGATGCCGAGGGACCGCATCAGGTGATCCTGCCGCCGGACACCCCGATTCCGTTCGTGCGCGTCGTCTCCAGCGCACGCACGATGGTCGACGACGCGGTCGAGGTGGCGCGCACCGGATTCGATCTGGGTGCGGCACCGCCGCTGCGGGCCGCGCTGCTCCGGGTCGGTCGCGACGACCACGCGCTGGTGCTCGTGGTCCATCACATCGCCGCGGACGGGTGGTCGCTGACCCCGCTGGCCGCCGACCTGGTGGCGGCCTACGAGGCGCGCCGCGCCGACCGTGCCCCCGAGTGGTCGTCGCTGCCGGTGCAGTACGCGGATTACAGCCTGTGGCAACGGGAGGCGCTGGGCAGCGAGGACGATCCGAACAGCGTCGCGGCGGCGCAGGTGCGGTACTGGACCGAGCGGCTGGCCGAGCTGCCCGAATGCCTGGAGCTGCCCGCCGACCGCCCGCGTCCGGCAGTGGCCACCCACCGCGGTGCCACGACGTCGGTACGGGTGGACGCGCGGCTGCACGCCCGCGTCACCGATATCGCCCGGGCGCACGATGCGAGTGTCTTCATGGTGTTGCACGCGGTGCTGGCGGTGCTGATGGCCCGGACCGGTGGCACCGGCGATATCGCAATCGGCACGGCCGTGTCCGGTCGCGGCGACGCCGCGCTCGACGATCTGATCGGCATGTTCGTGGGCACGCTGGTCCTGCGCACCCGGATCGACGGCGCGGCCGATTTCCCCACGGTGCTGGCGGCCGTACGCGATACCGATCTCGACGCCTTCGCCTACGCCGACCTGCCCTTCGAACGACTGGTGGAGCTGCTCAACCCGGTTCGCTCGACCGCACACCATCCGCTGTTCCAGGTGAGCCTGTCGCTCACCAACGTGGGCGTGCCCACGGTGCGGCTGCCGGAACTGGAGGTCTCGGGCCTGCCCGTCGATCCGGGCCTGGCGAAGTGCGATCTCCAATTCACCTGCACCGAAACGCGGACACCACACGGGGATCCGGACGGCATCGAGTTGAACCTCACCTACGCCACCGATCTGTTCGACGCCACCACGGCGGACCGCCTGAGCCGCCGCTTCGTCCGGTTGCTCGAGGGCGTGCTCGACGATCCACACGCCCCGGTCGGCGATATCGATCTGCTCAGCGCCTGGGAGCGTTCGGTGCTCGCACCCGGTCGCGGCGCGCCCGCCGCGTCGCCGATCGTCCTGCCCGAAATGTTCGCCCGCGCCGTGGACACCACCCATCCGGCGCTCGTCGCGGATGCCCGCACGGTGAGCTACAGCGAGCTCGACACCTGGTCGAACCGGTTGGCCCGCAGGCTCATCGCGGCCGGTGTCGGACCCGGCGACGTCGTGGCGCTGGGCCTGGCGCGCTCGGTGGAGTCCGTCGTCGCGGCGTTGGCCGTCGCCAAGACCGGCGCGGCCTTCCTGCCCGTGGACGTGCGCCATCCGGTGGACCGTATCCGGCACATGCTGACCGATTCCGCGGTGCGCTGCGGCCTCACCGTCGATGCGGACCGGGCCGCGTTGCCCGGGGATCTCGGAGTGGAGTGGCTGCCGGTCGACACCGCGTCGGAGTGGCCGGCCGGCGCGATCGACGAGGGGGAACGCAGGGGACCGCTGCGTCTCGACGAGATCGCGTACGTGATCTACACGTCGGGTTCGACCGGCCTGCCCAAGGGCGTGGCCGTGACCCACCGCGGCCTGTTCAACTGCGCCGAGGTGCAACGGGTTCGCTTCGGCGTGGACCGCGGCTCGCGCACCCTGCACCTGGCCTCGCCCAGCTTCGACGTGTCCGTGCTGGAACTGCTGCTCGCCTGGTGCGCGGGCGCGACCATGGTCATCGCCGGGACCGACGTCTACGGCGGCGACGCGCTGGCCGAGCTGCTCGAGACCCGGGCGGTGACCCACGCCGTGATCACGCCGGCCGTCCTCGCGACCATCGACACCGAGCGCTGGCCGCTGCCTCGGCTGCGCACCCTGGTGGTCGGTGGCGAGGCGTTCGACCGGGAGCTGGTGGAGCAGTGGGGAGGTGGCCGGGCCATGGTGAACGGCTACGGGCCCTCCGAGGCGACCATCGCCACCACCTTCTCCGCGCCGATGCACCCCGAGCGGCCGATCGCCCTGGGTCGTCCGATCCGCGGTGTGACCGCGATGGTGCTGGACGGGCGGATGCGCCCGGTGCCGCTGGGCGTGGTCGGGGAACTCTATGTCGGCGGCATCGGTGTGGCGCGCGGCTATCACCGCCGACCGGTGCTGACCGCCGAACGATTCGTCGCGGACCCGTCCGGGGGTCCCGGTGCGCGTATGTACCGCACCGGTGACCTGGTGCGCTGGAACGCCGACGGCGAACTCGTCTTCGTCGGCCGCGCCGATGATCAGGTCAAGGTGCGCGGCTTCCGAATCGAACTCGGCGAGATCACCGCGGTCGTCGCGGGCTGCGAGGGAGTCCGATTCGCGCACACGGATATTCGCTACGATGCCGCAGGTCGGGCGCAGCTGGTGTGCTACGTGGTCGCGCTGGACGATCGGACCCTCGACACCGGTGCCCTCCGTGCCGCGGCCGCAGTACGGCTCCCGGCGCACATGGTGCCCGCCCTGTTCCTGGTGCTGGACTCGATCCCGTTGTCGCCCAACGGAAAACTGGACCGGCGGGCGCTGCCTGAACCGAGCTGGACGAGGTCCGACGGCGGGCGCGAGCCACGCACCGACGGCGAGCGGGTGGTGGCCGCCGCGATGGCCGAGGTAATCGGGCAGGAGCGAGTTCTGGCCGAGCACAACTTCTTCGAGCTGGGCGGCAACTCGCTCTCGGCCACCCAGCTGGTGGCGCGGATCGCGGCGGCCTCCGGGTGCCGTCTCGAGGTGCGGGCGGTATTCGAGAATCCCACCCCGGCCGGGTTGGGCGCAGTGCTCGATCACGCCGACAGCGGTGGCCGCGGTCCCGAACTGGTGGCGCGGACCCGCCCGGCGCGGGTGCCGCTGTCACCGGCGCAGCAGCGGCTGTGGCTGCTCAACCGCTTCGACACCGGCTCCGGGGCGTACAACGTGCCGCTGGTGCTGCGGCTACGGGGGTCGTTGGACGAGACGGCGCTGTGCCGGGCGGTCGCCGATGTGGTGGCGCGCCACGAGGTGCTGCACACGGTGTTCCCGGCGGACGCGGAGGGACCGCATCAGGTGCCGGTTCCCGACGCCACGCCCCCGGTTCCGATCGTCGACAGCACCGAGGGTGAGGTGTCCGACCACGTGCGCCGCTGTGCCGCCGATGGATTCGACATCAGCCGGGAGATACCGATTCGCGCGCGGTTGCTTCGGCTCACGGCAGTCGAACATGTGCTGGTGCTGGTCTTGCACCACATTGCCGCCGACGGCGGCTCGGTCGGACCGCTGGCGGCGGATCTGACCGCCGCCTACGCGGCCCGCAGCGTGGGCAGCGCACCCGAATGGCCGCCGCTGCCGGTGCAATACGCCGACTTCAGTCTGTGGCAGCACGAGACGCTGGGCAGTGAGCAGGATCCGGAGAGCCCGGCCGCACGCCAGTTGGCCTACTGGTCCGAGCGACTTGCCGGTGCGGCGGAATGCCTGGCGTTGCCGAGTGATCGGCCACGCCCGGCCGTACCCTCGCACCGAGGCGCGTCCGTGGCCGCTCGGATCGACGCGGAATTGCACGATGCCCTGACCGATCTGGCGCATCGCAGCGGTGTCAGCGTTTTCATGGTGCTGCACGCCGTCACGGCGGTGCTGCTGAGCCGCCTCGCCGGTGTCACCGACATCTCGGTGGGCACGCCCATCGGCGGTCGCGTCGATCCGAGGCTCGAGCCTCTGGTCGGGATGTTCGTGGGCACGCTCGTGCTACGCACGGCGGTGCCGCCCGACCGATCCTTCGCCGATCTGCTGCACTCGGTGCGTGAAACCGATCTGGATGCCTTCGCGCACGCCGACATACCCTTCGAACGTCTGGTGGAGGCGCTGGCACCGACCCGGTCCGCCGCGTACCACCCGCTGTTCCAGGTGATGCTGTCGGTGCACAGCACGGTGCCGGGCACACCGCGGCTGGACGGGCTGAGCGTCGTCGCCGAAGACCCTGGCGTCGAGGTGGCGAAATTCGACCTCCAGTTCACCCTCACGGAGACGCGAACGGACGGGGGTGGTCCGGGCGGCATCGAGCTGTGCGTCACCTACGCCGAGGATCTGTTCGACCGCGACACCGTTCGCGAGCTGTGTGAGCGGTTCCGGCGAATCCTGGCCGCCGTCGTCGCACAACCCGACACCCTGGTCGGGGACGTGGATCTGCTCGACGTACGGGAGCGGCGTGTGCTCGCACCCGTGCGCGGTGCGGCGTCGACCGGTGCGGCGTCGTTCCCCGCGCTCTTCGCCGCCGCCGTTGCCGCGGGTGCCGACACCGTCGCGGTCCGCGATCACGAGATCCAGATGAGCTACGACCAACTCGACCGTGCCACCAACCGGCTGGCCCGGGTACTGCTGGAACTCGGCATCGGCCCGGAATCGTATGTGGCGCTGGGTATCCCACGATCCGTCGAATCGGTGCGGGCCATGGTGGCGGTGATCAAGACCGGAGCCGCCTTCGTGCCCGTCGATCCGTCCTACCCGGCCGAGCGCATCCGGCACATGGTGTCGGACGCGGACGCGCGGATCGGCCTCACCGTCGCCCACTGTCGCGACGCCCTGCCCGACGGGAGTCGGTGGCTGGTGCTCGACGACCCCGGCTTCGCGGCCGAGGTGCGGACGTATTCGGACGCGCCGGTGCGAGTCGCCGAGCCCGGCGGTTGGCCGCGGCTCGACCACCCCGCGTATCTGGTCTACACCTCCGGATCGACCGGCGTGCCCAAGGGCGTGTGTGTGACGCACGCGGGTATCGCCGACTTCACCGCCGAGTTGGCCGCACGCGGCGGGGTGACCGCCGAATCACGGGTACTGCACTTCGCCTCCCCCAGTTTCGACGCCGCCATCCTGGAGGTGTTGCTCGCACTCGGCTCGGCCGCGACGCTGGTCCTCGCCGATCCCTCGGTATACGGTGGTGACGAGCTGCGAGAGTTGTTGCGCACCAACGCGATAACGCACGCTTTCAGCACGCCGGCAGCGCTGTCCACCGTCGACGCCACGGGTCTCGACCAGCTCGGGTTCGTCATGGTCGGCGGGGACCGCACCGATCCGGAACTGGTGCGGCGGTGGGTGGACGACACCACCGCGTCCCGCCGCACCATGCTGAACGCCTACGGGCCATCGGAGGCAACCGTGGCGGCGACCGTGAGCGCCCCGTTGCTGCCCGGTGCGCCGATCACGATCGGAGGGCCGCTGCGGGGGTTCGCCGTCGTGGTGCTGGACGACCGGTTGCATCCGGTGCCGATGGGCGTGCCGGGGGAGCTGTACCTGGCCGGAAACGCTCTGGCACGCGGGTATCACCGGCGACCCGGACTGACGGCGGCGCGATTCGTCGCCGATCCGTTCGGAGCGCCCGGCACCCGCATGTACCGCACCGGTGATCTGGTGCGTTGGCTGCGGCTCGAGGGCCGTTGGGAACTCGAGTATCTCGGTCGCACCGATCATCAGGTGAAGATTCGCGGCTTCCGTATCGAGTTCGGTGAGATCGACGCCGTCCTCGCCACCCATCCGGAGGTGGCCGCCGTCATTACCATCGGCTACGACCTGCCGGGCGGCACGACGATCCTGGCCTCCTATGTGGGTTGTGCGCCCGGCGCCCACCCGACGGCGGCGGAGCTGCGCCGCCATGTCGCCGCCAAGGTGCCGGGATACATGGTGCCGCAGGCCATCACGGTGCTGGCGGAGCTGCCGCGAACGCCCGCGGGCAAGATCGACCGTGCGGCGCTGCCGGAACCGGTGCTCCTCGCGAGCGCCGGTTATCGTGAGCCGGGCAGCCCACTGGAAGCTCGGGTGTGCGCCGTCTTCGCCACCGTCCTGGGGTCGGACACGGTGGGAGCCGACGACAACTTCTTCGAACTGGGCGGCAACTCCCTGCTCGCCACCCGGCTGGTGGCGGAGCTCGGGGACACCCATGGTGCGCGGATTCCCATGCAGGCCCTCTTCCTGGATCCCACACCGGCCGGGATTGCCGCATATGTCGCCGACCGGGGCGGTCCTGTCGATGCCGTCGCGGCCGCGCTGGATCCACTGCTGCCGTTGCGAGCGCGCGGCACGCTGCCGCCGCTGTTCTGCGTCCATTCGGTCAGCGGCGTGGCCTGGAACTATGCGGCCCTGCTGCCGCACGTCGAACCGGAGCGGCCGGTGTACGGCCTGCAACTGCCGCATCTCACCGAGGACGGCGTCGGCATCGACTCCATCGAAGAACTGGCCCAACGCTATATCCGTGAACTGCGCGCGGTGCGTCCGCACGGCCCCTATCACCTGCTCGGCTGGTCACTGGGCGGATTGATCGCCTATGAGATGGCGGTGCAGCTCCGCGCGGCGGGTGCACAGGTGGGTGTGCTCGCCCTGCTCGACAGCCGGGTGCTGGCCGACGCGCCCGAACCCACCGATCCCAGTGCGGGCGAACTGCTGGCCGCGCTACTGGGGGACGAGAGCCTGGCGACGCGTCACATCACTCCGCAGCATGCCGCGCGACTGCTGCGCGAACGGCAGGGCCCGCTCGGCTCCATCGATCCCGAGCGGGTGGAGCGGATGTACGCGGGGTACCTGGCGGGGACGGCCATGGGCCACCGGTATCGCCCCGGCGTCTACGACGGCGATCTGCTGTACTTCACGGCCACCGAACCGGTTCCGCCCGCGGAGCCCACCCGGGCCCCGGCCCCGGCCGGTGGTGCCGCCCCGTGGCGGCGGGTGGTGCGCGGTGCGGTCGACGAGCACGTCACCGCATGGTCGCACGTCGATATGGGCTCGCCCCCGGCACTGGGCGAGATCGGTCCGGTAGTGCGGAGTCATCTGAACGATGCAGCGACGGAAGAAGTACCGACAGAAGGGAATGCACGATGAGCGACACCAATCCGTTCGACAACGACGAGGGCGAGTTCTCGGTGCTGCGCAACGCCGAAGGGCAGTACTCGCTGTGGCCCGACTTCGCGCCGATCCCCGAGGGATGGCAGGTCGTCCACGAGGGCAGCCGCCGCGACTGCCTCGATTACGTGGAGCTGCACTGGACCGATATGCGTCCGAACAGTCTGATCGCGGCCATGGGGGGTGATGGGCGCGGCTAGTGATCAACGGCGGTCGCGATCGGCGCTGCCCGTATCCCGGTGGTGGCGGTCGACGCTGATCGCCGCGGCCGTGGCCGTCGTGGTGGCGGGGACGGGACAGGTTCGAACGGAATATCGGACCCCCGACCGGCTACCGCACGGCCATGCTCGTGCCGACCCGAGTTTCACCGTCTTCATGCCGGTGGCGGGCGCGTTCCGCGCGCTCGATGCGGGGACGACGAGATGGTTGCGCGCCGACCGCGCCGCCCTGCTGAGGATCATCGCCTATCACACGGTTCCGATCGGCCTGCCGCCCGAAATGCTCGAGGGCAGCTATCCCACCCTCGCGGGCCGCGAATTGACTGTCACGCGAGGTACGCACGGTCTCGAGGTCAACGGCGCGACGGTGCTGCGTGGTGGTTTCCGAACGGCCGACGCCACCGTCTACGTGATCGACAGGGTGCTCACCCCGCCGCCGTGACCGCGCCCGCGGCGGCACCGAGGATGGGAGACAACGCTCCGCGACATCGCGCTGACGTGATCCGGGTCACCTGCAAGCTATGATCTTGCACGGTCTTTTCAGCTGCTGTTCCGTCTAGCCGCTGTTCACCCGGGTCGTCGGCGCGTCCGGCCCGGTGCGCAGCCGAGGATCCGGAAGGAGCCGGGCGTACATGGGGACCCCTCCCACCCTGGTGGATATCGCATCGGCACGAGTAACCGACGACCCGCACCGAATCGCTTTTCGGTTCTCGAGCTACCGGGAGGACACCGAGGAGGTCGATTTCCGGCGGCTGTGGGAACGAGTCGCCGCCGTCGCGCAGCGGCTGATCGACACGACCGCGCCCGGTGACCGGGTGGTGCTGCTCTGTCCGCCCGGACCGCATTTCGTCCACGCGTTCTTCGCCTGCCTGGCGACACGCCGGATCGCGGTCGCCGTACCCCTGCCCACCTCGCCGCACCAGGTGGCCGCGGTGACGGCGATCGTTCGCGACAGCGGCGCGGCGGCGGCGATCGCGCCCTTGTCCGCGGTGCCGGTCGACGGGGAAATACTCGGCCGCGATCTCCGGATCATCGATATCGATTCGATAGACGGTGGCACGGGTCTCGAAATACGGTGCGCTGCGCCCACACCCGATGACATCGCCTTCCTGCAATACACCTCGGGCTCCACCGGATCTCCCAAGGGAGTCACGGTGCTGCACCGCAATCTCGTGCACAACCTCGAACTCATCACCGCGAATTTCGGTCTCACCGAGCGCAATTCGCTGGTGTCGTGGTTGCCGCCCTTTCACGATATGGGCTTGATCCAGGGCATGCTGCTGCCGGTGTTCGTCGGCATGCGGGCCACCCTCATGTCGCCCATGACATTCCTGCGCAATCCGCTCACCTGGCTGCGGGCGATATCGGAGAGCGAGAACGTCCTCGCCGGTGGCCCGAATCTGGCGTACGGCCTGTGCACGAAGCGGATCTCACCGGCCGAGGCGGCACTGCTGGATCTGAGCGGTTGGGAGATGGCCTTCGTCGGCGCGGAGCCGGTGGATCCGAAGACCCTGCGCGCCTTCGCCGACACCTTCGCGGTGAGCGGGTTCCGCGCGGAGAGCTTCGTGCCCACCTACGGCCTGGCCGAATCCACCCTCTACGTGAGCGGCGGCCCGGTGGGCGCGGGTGCGCGCCCCCGCAGGTTCTCCACCGACGAACTCGAACGCGGCGTCGCCATCGAATGGCCCACCGGCCGCGAACTGCTGAGTATGGGGCCGGTGCGACCGGAGCACGTCGCCGTGGTCGATCGGGCGACGGGACGACGCTGCCCGGACAACCGGGTCGGCGAGATCTGGCTGCGCGGCGCGAGTGTCGCCGCCGGGTACTGGAACAAGCCGGAGCAGACCCGCGGCGCCTTCGCGGCGACGATCGCCGGGGAGGACGGGGCCGAGTATCTGCGCACCGGCGACCTCGGCTTCGTGTGCGCGGGCGAACTGTACGTCTCCGGACGCAGCAAGGAATTGATGATCGTCCACGGCCGCAATATCTTCCCGCAGGATGTCGAGCGGACCATCGTCTCCAACCACCCCATGCTGCGCCCCGGCGGCTGCGCGGTATTCGCCGCCACCATCGACAACGAGGACCGCGTCATCGCGGTCCAGGAGTTGAACGACACCCTGGAGCCCGGTAGCGCGGCGGCCCTGGAGGGATCGATTCGCGACATCGTCAGCCGCGTGCACGCCATCAGCCTGCATCAGGTCGTCTTCGTCGAGAAGGGCGCTGTGCCCAAGACGACCAGCGGCAAGATCCAGCGGCAGCGGCTGCGCGAAACCTATTCGGCCGGAACGGCATTGGAGGAGAGTGCGCTATGAGCGGTGTGACGGGCAATGCCACCGTGGTGGACTACTTCGTGGACTGGGTCGCGCGGCGGCTGGAACGGGACTCCGTCGACCCGCACGCGCCGCTCACCTCCCTCGGCCTCGATTCGGTGCAGGCCGCCGAACTCATGACCATCCTCGAGGACCGGTACGACACCGAGATCACCGCCGAGGAGATCTTCGACGGGCTGAGCCTGGCCGATATCGCGGCCAAGGTGAGCGCGTCCGGCGCGGAGAACACGGCACGCACCATGGATTTCAGCCTGCTGTTCTTCGCCAGTGACGCGCAGCGCGCCGCCGGGGAACGCTACCGGCTGCTGCTGGAGAGCGCCCGGTTCGCCGATGCGCACGATTTCAAGGCCATCTGGGTTCCGGAACGCCACTTCCACAGCTTCGGCGGCCTCTACCCGAATCCCGCGGTGCTGGGTGCGGCGCTGGCCACCGCCACCGAGCGGGTGCGCATTCGCGCCGGGAGCGTGGTTCTGCCACTGCACAATCCGGTGCGCGTGGCCGAGGACTGGGCGGTGGTCGACAATCTGTCCGACGGCCGGGTCGACGTGGCGTTCGCCACCGGATGGAACGTGGACGACTTCGTCCTCGCCGACGGAAACTACGCCGATCGGGTCGAGATCACCCGCTCGGGCATGGACACCGTGCAGCGGCTCTGGCGTGGCGAATCCGTCGAACTGCCCAATGGTGTGGGCGAGCAGCGCTCGGTGCGGATCTTCCCGAACCCCGTCCAACCCGCACTGCCCACCTGGCTGACGTGCAGCGGCGGGGTCGAACGCTTCGCGATGGCGGGCGCGCTCGGCGCGAATGTGTTGACCGCCTTGCTCTTCCAAGAGGTAGACGAGCTGGCGGAGAAGGTGGCGGCCTATCGCAAGGCGCGGGCGGAGCACGGCCACGGCGTCGACGACGGCACCGTCACCGTCATGCTGCACACCTTCGTCGGCGAGGACGAGGCGCGGGTCCGGCGCACCGTCGAGGGGCCGTTCAAACGCTATCTGGAGGATTCCGTCGACCTGTGGCGGCGGGGCTCGGCCGCGCTGGAAAGCCTGGACGAGCACGCGCGGGCCAAGGTGCTGGACTTCGCCTTCGAACGCTACTACCGCAACAACGGGCTGTTCGGCACCCCGGATTCCGCCAGCTCGATGGTCACCCGGCTGCGGGAGATCGGCGTGGACGAGATCGCGTGCCTGATCGACTTCGGCATTCCCGACGCCGATGTGCTGGAGGGTCTCGCAGCACTGGCTCGACTCGAGAAAAGGGCAGCATAGTTGACCGTTCCGCGATCACTGCCGTTTCCGTTATCGGCTGCCCAGCAAGGGATTTGGTACGCACAGCAGTTATCCGGCTCGACCCCGATCACCAATTCGCTCTGCATCGACCTGCACGGCGACCTCGATCCCGACCTGCTACTGGCCTCGTTCTGGCGCGTGGCGGGGGAGTTCGAGGCCGCCCGCCTGCGCCTGATCGAAACCGACGGCATCCCGATGCAGGTGGTGGATCGGGAGTTGGACGAACCGGCCCGGTGCCTGGATCTGCGCCGCGCCCCGGACCCGGTCGCCGCCGCCCACGAGTGGATGCGCGCGGAATACAGCGAGCCGGTCGACCTGTACGCCGACCGGCTCATCACCACCGCGGTGCTGCGGGTGGAGCAGCGCCGCTGGTTCTGGTACCTGCGCGCCCACCACATCGCCATGGACGGCGTCGCCGCCATGACCCTGCTGACCCGGGTCGGCGCGGTGTACACCGCCGCGGTCGAGGGCGCCGAGCCCGCACCCGCGCGGGTGCACGGTCTGGCCGAGCTGGTCGCCGAGGACGAGAAGTACCGTGCCTCCGAACGTTTCGTCAGCGACCGGGAGTACTGGCGGGAGCGGCTGGCGGGACTGCCCGCGCCGGTGAGCCTCGCCGGTCGCACCGGGCAGGCCGACGCCCACCCGGTTTCGGTGAGCGGGCTGCTCTCCGCCGAGACCGCGCACCTGCTCGACACCGTGGTCAAGAAGCACGCGACCACCCCGGCCGCCCTGATCCTCGCGGCGTTCGGCCTGTTCCTGAGCCGCATGACCGACAGCGCGGATGTCGTTCTCGGCCTGCCGGTATCGGCGCGCGTCACCACCTCGGCGCGGCGGTCCGGCGGCATGCTGGCCAATACCCTCCCGTTCCGGATCACCACCGGCCCGTACGACACCGTCGGCGCGCTCATCGAATCGGCGCAGCGGCAGCTCATCGACGCGCTGCGCCACCAGCGCTACCGCCAGGAGGACATGTTCCGGGATATCGGCCGCCTCACGCCGCAATCCCAGGTGTTCGGGCCGTTCGTGGACCTGATGATGTTCGACACCAAGATCGTCCTCGGTTCGATCGTCGGCCACCTCCAGGTGTTGACCCCGGGGCTGGTCTCGGATCTGTCGGTCAGCTGCTATTCCGGCGCCGGTGCCGAGGCCACCCGCCTGGACTTCGTCGGGAACCACGACCTCTACACCCCGGCCGAACTCGCGGCGCAGCATCGCCGGTTCCTCGGCTTCTTCCACGGTTTCCTGCACACGATCGTCACCGACCCGGACACACCGGTGCGGCGCGTCGACGTCCTCGACGACGGCGAACGCGATCGGCTGCTGCGGCTGTGGAACGACACCGCGCTACCGGTGGACCCGGACCGCACCCTGGTGGACATGTTCCGGGCGCGGGCGGACGAGGCCCCGGACGCGGTCGCCGTGGTATCCGGCGACCGGGCATACGCCTACGCCGAACTCGGCACCCGCGCCCGACACCTCGCGGCCCTGTTGGCCGAGCGCGGAGTGGGACCGGAAACGATTGTCGCCGTGGCGCTTCCGCGCGGCATGGAGCTGATCACGGCGCTGCTGGCGGTACTCGAGGCCGGTGCCGCCTACCTGCCGCTCGACCCGGCGTCACCGCCGGACCGCCTCGCCTACATCCTCGCCGACGCCGCGCCGCGCCTCGTGCTCGCCGACGACAGCACGGCGCATCTGGTCGACCACGAGCGGGTGCCGTGCCTGCGCGTCGACCAGGTGCCGCACGACGGAGCGGCGCGGGCCCGATCGCCGCGGGTGCGTCCGGACAATGCGGCGTATTACATCTACACCTCCGGCACGACCGGAAAACCCAAGGGCGTCGCGGTAACCCACGCGAATGCGGTAGCACTGTTCGCCGGTACGCGGCCATGGGGCGGGTTCGGCCCCGACGATGTGTGGGCCTGGTGCCATTCCCAGGCATTCGACTTCTCGGTATGGGAGATCTGGGGCGCGCTGCTGTACGGCGGCCGCGTGGTGGTCGTACCGCGCGAGGTGGCGTACTCGCCCCCGGAGCTGTGGGAACTCGTCGTGGCGCAGGGCGTGACCATTCTCAACCAGACCCCCTCGGCGTTCTACGCCCTGATCGAATCCCATTGCACGCGTGCGGAGGATGCCAGCGCGCTGCGGCTGGTCATCTTCGGCGGGGAGGCCCTGGACCCGGCCCGGCTGCGGCGCTGGCCGCTGCTGGACACCGCGGCCGCTCCCGCACTGGTCAACATGTACGGGATCACCGAGACCACCGTCCATGTGACGAAACAGCCGCTCGAGCCCGCACATTGGCGCGGTGCGGCGGGCAGCAGCCCGATCGGCCTGCCGCTGGCGAATCTGCGCGTCTATGTCCTGGACACCTGGCTGCGACCGGTCCCGATCGGGGCCGCCGGTGAGCTGTACGTGGCGGGTGGTCAGGTCGGCCGCGGCTACCATGACCGACCGGGGCTGACCGCCGCGCGCTTCGTGGCCGACCCCTTCGACGTGGCCGGTGGCGGACGCCTCTACCGCAGTGGCGATGTGGTCCGCTGGACCGAGGCCGGGGTGCTGGAGTACCTCGGCCGCGCCGACGAGCAGGTGAAGATCCGCGGCTATCGCATCGAACTGGGCGAGATCGAGGCCGTGCTCGCCGCCCAGGACGAGGTGGCGCGGGCCGTGGTCACCACCCGCCCCACCGCGTCCTCGGATCAGCTTGTCGCCTATATGGTTCCGGATCCGGGGGTCGCGCCGGTGGCGCTGCGCTGCCTGGAATTGCGGCGCGACGGCGTCATCGCCGCCGATGAACTGCACGAGCTGCCCAACGGCATGCCGGTGGTGGGCCGCAATCGGTCCAATATCCGCTTCCTGTACGAGGAGATCTTCGAACGGGCGGAGTACTGCGCCTGCGGGCTGACCATTCCCGAAACGGGCTGTGTGGTCGACATCGGTTCGCACGTCGGCATGTTCTCCCTCTACGCGCAGAGCAAGTCACCGGAGCTGAGGATCGTCGCGGTCGAGCCGATGCCGGAACTGCGGCGCATGTTCGCGGCCAACGCCGCCCTGCACGGCCTGAACGCGACCCTGGTGCCCTACGCGATCGGCGCGGCGGCCGAGATGGACACCTTCACCTACTACCCGGAGATGTCGGTACTGTCCGGGCGCGGCAGCGACAGCCACGTACAGCGCGGCATCCTGGAGTCCTATCTGCACAACGAATACCGCGGTGAGAGCGGAGATCCGGGGGAGCGGTACGTCGATCAGCTGATCGCCGACCGGTTGGAGTTCGAACAGGTCGACGTGCCCATCCGCACCCTGTCGCACATCATCGGCGAGTACGCCATCGACCATATCGATCTGCTGAAGATCGATGTGGAGGGCAGCGAACTGGATGCGCTGCGCGGCATCGCATGCGACGACTGGCCGCGCATCGACCGGATGGTCATCGAGGTGCACGATATCGAGGACCGCCTCGCCTGCATCGAGAAGCTGTTGCGGGAGCACGGATTCCAGGTCGCCTCCCGGGTGTCGCCGAAGGTGGAGGGCACCGACCTGCACATCGTCTACGCGGTGCGGCGGGGTCTCGATTCCGGTGTCGACGCCAACCGGGTGAACGTGCTGGAGCAGCGGCCGCGGTGGATGTCGCCGTCGGCGCTCGGCACCCGGATGCGGCAGCGGCTGGGCGAGCGGCTGCCCGGCTACATGGTGCCGGATGTGGTCATGGTCCTGGACGGCCTGCCGCTGACGGTGAACGGCAAGGTCGACAAGGCCGCCCTGCCCGATCCGGTGCTGACCCGCACGGCCTACCGCGCACCCGCCACCGCCATGGAGGAGGTGGTGGCCGGGGTGTTCGGCGAGGTGCTCGGCATCGACCGGGTGGGCGTCGACGACGACTTCTTCGAACTGGGCGGCAACTCGCTGTCCGCGACCCGACTGGCGGCGCGGCTGGCGGACGGCGTGGGCGTCGCGCTGACCGTGCGCCATATCTTCGAGGCGTCGACGGCCGGGGCGCTGGCGGCGCTGCTCGACGAACGCGTCGCGGGCGCGGATGTGGCGCGGGTGGCGGCGGCGCCGCGACTGACCCCGCGGCCGCGCCCGGAGCGGGTGCCGCTGTCGTACGCGCAGCAGCGGATGTGGTTCGTGAACCGGTTCGACCCGGACTCGGCGGCATACAGCATTCCCATGCTGCTGCGGATCGCGGGCCGGGTGGAGGTGGCGGCGCTGACCGCGGCGGTGCGGGATGTGCTCGTTCGGCACGAGGTGCTGCGGACCCGGTATCCCGAGGTGGCCGGCATTCCGTACCAGGTGGTGGTGCCGGTCGAGGAACTGGCCGAGGCCGTGGACTTCGACCTCACGCCGCAGGCGGTGGACGAGGCCGGTGCCCGCGCGGTGATCGCCGATGTGGTGGCAACGGGTTTCGATGTGGCGCAGCGCATTCCGCAGCGGGCACGGTTGCTGTCGGTGCGTCCCGACGAGTTCGTGCTGGTGCTGGTGGTGCACCACATCAATGCCGACGGCTTCTCCATCGCGGTGCTGGCCCGGGATCTGGCCGCGGCGTACGCGGCACGGTGCCGGGGGCGACAGCCGGAGTGGGCTCCGCTGCCGGTGCAGTACGCCGACTACACGCTGTGGCAGCGCGAGGCGCTCGGGTCGGTCACCGATCCGGAATCGCCACTGGCGCGGCAGCTGCGGTACTGGGTGACGCAGCTGGACGGGTTGCCCGAGGTGATGGCGCTGCCCACCGATCGCCCGCGCGCGGCGGTGGCGTCGCATCGCGGCGCGAAGTACGGCTTCGCGGTGGAACCCGAGGTGGTCGCGCGGCTGCGGGAACTGGCGCATACCGGTGGCGTCACGGTGTTCATGATCTTCCACGCCGCCCTGGCGGTCGTGCTGTCCCGGCTGTCCGGCAGCCGGGACATCGCCATCGGCTCACCGGTGTCGGGCCGCGGCGTCGCCGAGTTGGACGATCTCGTGGGCATGTTCGTGAATACGATCGTGCTGCGCACCCGGGTGGACGAGGCGGAACCCTTCGCCGATCTGCTGGCGCGGGTGCGCGGGGTGGACCTGGACGCGTTCGCGCACGCGGAAGTTCCGTTCGAGCAGGTGGTGGAGGCGGTGGATCCGCCGCGCAGCCGGGCGCATCATCCGCTGTTCCAGGTCATGCTGGCCTTCCACAATCTCGACGAGGTCCGGTTCGACTTCCCCGGCCTGGTGGTGACCGGCTCGGGAGCCGACACCGGCATCGAGCGCTTCGACCTGACCTTCACACTGAGCGACACACCGGACGCCACCGGGGCGATACCGGTCGAACTCGGCTATGCCACCGATCTTTTCGATCCGGCCACGATCGAGGCGCTGACCCGGCGGCTGCGCTCGGTGCTGCGCACGGTGGCGCACGATCCCGCCGTCCTGGTGCGCGATATCGATGTGCTGTCGCCATCGGAGCGACACCGGCTGCTCGACGTCTGGGGCCGCAACGATCACGTCGTGGACGGCGTACTGCTGCCCGACCTGCTGGCCGCGGCAGTGGCGAGCAATCCGGACGGCGACGCGGTGGTGGACGGGGACCGGCGGCTCAGCTACCGGGATCTGGATGAACGCTCGAATCGACTGGCGCGCTGGCTGATCGACCGCGCGATCGGACCGGAGGCCGTGGTGGCCGTCGGGCTGCCCCGGTCGCTGGAATGGGTGCTCGCGGTATGGGCGGTCGCCAAGACGGGGGCCGCCTTCCTGTCCGTGGATCCGGCGCATCCGCTGGAGCGCAATCGCTTCGTCTGCGCGGATTCCGCTGTGCGGGTGGGCATCACGGCCCAGCGGTATGCGGCGGCACTGCCCGCCGACGGCATGTCCTGGCTGGTGGCCGATGATCCGGCCGCCAGCTCCGATATCGAGGCGTGCGCGGGCACCGCCGTGACCGACGCCGAGCGGATCGCGGCGCCGCACCCGGCGACCACGGCCTATGTCGTCTACACCTCGGGTTCCACGGGCCGTCCGAAGGGCGTGGAGGTCACGCACACCGGCCTGGCCGCGCTGGTTGCCGACCAGCGGCGGCGCGCCGGGGTGGCCGCCGATTCGCGCGTGCTCGCGGTCGCGGCCCGGACCTTCGACGCGGCGATCCTGGAACTGCTGCTGTCACTGTCCGGCGGTGCGGCACTGGTGCTCGCGCCCGAGGACGTGTACGGCGGGCCGCCGCTGGCGGATCTGCTGCGGGCCCAGCGCATTACGCACGCCTTCCTCACCCCGTCGGTGGCGATGTCGGTGGACCCCGACGGGCTCGACGCCCTCCGGGTCGTCATGACCGGCGGCGACCAGTGTGGACCGCAGCTGGTTTCGCGCTGGTCGGGTACCGATCCGGGGCGGCGGCGCACGGTGCACAACCTCTACGGTCCGGCCGAGGCGAGCATCTGGGTCACGGGGGCGGAACCGGCCGTGGGCCGGTCGGTGGGTATCGGCGGCCCGATCGCCGGGATGTCGGTCGCCGTCCTGGACGAGTGGCTGCGCCCCGTCCCCGCCGGGGTGGTGGGCGAGCTGTACGTCTCCGGTCCCGGCGTGGCCCGCGGGTATCGGGGGCGGCCGGGCCTGACGGCGACGCGGTTCGTGGCCGATCCGCACGGGCGCCCCGGCGAACGGCGGTACCGCACAGGTGATCTGGTGCGCTGGATCGACGACGCGGCGTCCGGCGCCGCCGAACTGGCCTATGTCGGCCGCGCCGACTCGCAGGTGAAGGTACGCGGTCAGCGGTTGGAGCTCGGTGAGGTGGAGGCCGCGCTGAGCGAGGTCGACGGGGTCGAACAGGCGGTCGCCGCCGCCCAGGCCACCGCCGCCGGGACACGATTGATCGCCTATGTGACGGCGTCCGGGTCCGAACTGGACGCGGTGGCGGTGCGGGAGGCGGTGAGCCGACGCCTGCCGGGCTACATGGTGCCCGATGCGGTGACCGTTCTCGACGCGCTGCCCCTGAGCAGCAGCGGCAAGGTGGACCGGCGTGCCCTGCCCGAGCCGGTGTTCGACACGCCCACCTTCCGGGCACCCGCCACACCGGTCGAGGAGACCATCGCCCGGGTCGTCGCCGAGGTGCTTGGCATCGAGCGGGTGGGAGCCGACGACGACTTCTTCGTCCTGGGCGGCGATTCGATCATCTCCATCCAGGTGGTGGCCAAGGCCCGCGAACGCGGGGTGGTGTTCGGCCCGAAGGACGTGTTCGAACAGCGCACGCCCGCCCGACTGGCGGTGATCGCGCGCACCGTCGAGCCGGAGGCCGTCCGCGACACCGTGGACGATGGTACGGGCGAGTTCCCGCTGCTGCCGGTGGCTCGGTGGATGGTGGAGTGGGGCGGCGGATTCCGGCGCTTCGAACAGCATGTGCTGCTGCGACTCCCGGCCGAAGTCGACGCGGCGGCTCTCGCCCTGGCGGTCGGCGCACTGCTCGACCGTCACGACGCCCTGCGGGCCACCCTGCGGCGCAACGGGTTCGGCGACTGGACGCTGGTCGTGCCCGCACCCGGCAGCGTGCTCGCCGCCGACGTGCTGTCCCGGCGGGCGCTCGATCCCGCAACCGACCCGGATACCGAGGCGGGGCGGGCGGCCATCGCGGATATCGCCGCCGCGGCACTGGATTCGGCCCAGGCCGGGCTCGATCCGGCCGCCGGGGCGATGATGCGGTGCGTGTGGCTCGACCCCGGCGATCACGCGCCCGGTTGGCTGCTGATGGTGGCGCACCACCTCGTGGTCGACGGGGTGTCCTGGCGGATCGTCATCCCCGATCTGCTGTCCGCGCTCGCACAGGCGGGATCGGGGACACCGCCGGTGCTGCCGCCCGTCGGCACGTCCCTGCGCCGCTGGACACACGGCCTGCACGCGGCGGCGACCGCCCCGCGTCGGCGCGGTGAGCTGGCGCTCTGGCAGCACATGACGTCCGGCCCCGATCCGCTCTGGGGCGGACGCGATCTCGACCCGGCCGTCGACACCGCCGCCACGCTCGACGAGGTGCGCGTCGAGTTGCCGCCCGCGGTGACCCGTGCGCTGCTGTCGCGGGTGCCCGCGGTATTCCACGGCGGCGTCGACGACGGACTGCTCGCGGGGCTGGTGGTGGCGGTGCGCCGCTGGCGGTCCCACCGCGGTGTGGACGACCCGTCGGTGCTGATCCGGTTGGAGGGCCACGGGCGCGAGGAACAGGTCGTACCGGGAGCGGATCTGTCGCGGACCGTGGGCTGGTTCACCTCCATGTACCCGGTGCGCTTCAACCTGTCCGGCATCGACCCCGACACGGTGGCGGCGGGCGGGGCCGAACTCGACGCCGTGGTGCGGACGGTCAAGGAGACACTGCGCTCGATCCCGGACCGGGGCATCGGCTACGGCCTGCTGCGCCATCTCGACGCGGACAGCGCGAACCGTCTGCCGCACCGCATGCCCGGCCGCATCGGCTTCAACTACCTCGGCCGCCTGGCGGGACTCGGCGATGACGGCATCGACGGCGGGCTGGGCGAACTGCCCGGCACCCCGGATCCGGAGATGCCGGTGACCCTGGCCGTGGATATCAGCGCGATCGTCAGCGGCGACCGCCTGCGCGCCAATTTCCGCTACCCGCGTACGCTGCTGCACCGCGCGGATGTGCACGAGCTGGCGTCGGCCTGGTCGCAGGCGCTGACCGGCCTGGCCGAGCACGCCGAACTGCCCGGCGCGGGCGGGCACAGCCCCTCCGACTTCGCGCTGGTGTCGCTGACCCAATCCGACGTCACCGCACTGGAATCCGCCTACCCGACACTGCGCGACGTGTGGCCGGTGACGCCGCTGCAAGCCGGTCTGCTGTTCCACGCCGAACTCGACACCGACGTCGACCTGTACACCGCCCAGCTGGTGCTGCGGCTGACCGGTGCGCTGGACGTGGATCGCCTGCACGACGCCGCGCGCGCGGTCCTGGACGCCCATCCGAGCCTGCGCACCGCGTACACCACCACCGGCAGCGGCGTCAGCGTCGCCGTCGTCCTCGACGATGTCGAACCGCCCTGGCAGGTAGTGGATCTCACCGATCGGCGGGGCGGTGACGGGTCGGCCGCCGTGGCGGACGCCACCGTCGTTCTCGCGGAGCTGGCCGCCGCGGAGCGGGACCGGCGCTTCGCCCCGGCGTCCGCGCCGCTGCTGCGCTTCGTCCTCGCGCGGCTGGCCGCCGACCGCTGGGCGCTGGTGCTGACCAACCACCACGTCATTCTCGACGGCTGGTCGTGGCCGCTGCTCATCACCGAACTGTTCACCCGCTACGCCGAGCCGGACACCCGCTCCCTCGGCGCGGCCGGATCGTATCGGGACTTCCTGGCCTGGCTGGCCGCCCGGGACGTGGACGCGGCGCGTGCGGCGTGGCGCGAAACCCTGCACGGTGCCGAACCGACCCTGGTCGCGGCGAGCACCGACACCGGGTCCGGCGCGGTGGCCGACTACGCCGTCACCCTCGACGACGCCGACACCCGGGCGCTGCTGGCGACCGCCGCGGCCGCCGGTGTGACGGTCCATACGGTGCTGCAATCGGCCTGGGCGCTGCTGGTCGGGCAGCTGACCGGACGCGACGATGTGGTGTTCGGTTCGACGGTGTCGGGTCGTCCGGGTGAGCTGCCCGGTGCCGAGCGCGCCATCGGCCTGTTCATCAATACGGTGCCGACCCGGGTGCGGCTGCGCCCGGCCGAGACCCTCACCCGGCTGTGGCAGCGTATGCACGACGAGCAGGCGACGCTGCTCGAGCATCAGCATCTCGGACTCACCGATATCCATGAACTCACCGGCTGCGACCGCCTGTTCGACACGGTCATGGTGTTCGAGTCCTATCCCCTCGACGCCGAGCGGATTCGGACGCTCACCGGCCGCGTCGGCATCGGCATCGACGGCGTGGACGCGACCGATGCCACGCACTACCCGCTGACGTGCAGCGTCACCTTGCAGGAGACGCTGCGGCTGCGGTTGCAGTACCGGCCAGAACTGTTCACCGACGCCGCCATCGCCGCTTTCGCTCAGCGCCTACGGCAGGTGCTGGGTGCGATCGCCGCCGACGCGGCCCTGCCGCTGCGGGCCGTGGACCTGCTGCCGCCAGCGCAACGGCGACTGCTGTCGCACCGTGGGCGCGGGGTCGCCGTCGACCCCGGCTCGTCCGAGGTGACCCTGCCGCTCCTGCTGGCCGCCGCCGTGACGGGCGATCCCGAGGGCGACGCGGTCGTGGACGGGGACCGGCGGATCACCTACCGCGAGCTGAACGAGCGGTCGAATCGGTTGGCGCACTTCCTGATCGACCGGGGCATCGGTCCGGAGACGGTGGTGGCGATCGGGCTGCCGAGGTCGCTGGACTGGGTGACGGCGGTCTGGGCCGTCGCCAAGACCGGCGCGGCCTTCCTCTCGCTCGATCCCGGGCATCCACTGGAACGCAACTCCTTCATGTGCGCCGATTCCGCTGTGCCGGTGGGCATTGCCGTCACCCGGCAGGCGTCGGCACTGCCGAGCGAGACCATCGGCTGGCTGGTGGTCGACGATCCGGCCGTGGCGGCCGACATTCGGCAGTACCCGCCGACACCGGTCACGGTTCGGCCGCACCCGGACGGCACCGCCTACATCGTCTACACCTCGGGCTCGACCGGCCGCCCCAAGGGCGTCGCCATCACCCACACCGGACTCGCGGCCCTGTGCGCCGAACAGCGCCAGCGATTCGGAGTGACCCCGGACGCACGGGTGCTGAGCGTGGCCGCCCGCACCTTCGACGCCGCCGTCTTCGAACTGCTGCTGGCGCTGTCGGGTTCCGCGACGCTGGTGATCAGCCCGCCCGACGTCTACGGCGGCCGAGCCCTGGCCGACCTGCTGCGCGCCGAACGGGTCAGCCACGCCGTGCTCACCCCGGCCGTGGCCGCCACCGTCGACCCCGCCGGGCTCGACGACCTGGAGGTGCTTACCCTCGCCGGTGAGGCCTGCCCGCCCGCCCTGGTCACCCGCTGGTCGCATACCGACAGCGCGGGTCGACGGCGGGTGCACAACCTGTACGGCCCCGCCGAGGCCACGATCTGGGTGACCGGCAGCGCCGACCTGCGTGCCGGCGCCCCGGTGCCCATGGGCGCGGTCGTCGCCGGAATGACGGTGCGCGTGCTGGATTCGTGGCTGCGGCCGGTTCCCACCGGTGTGGTGGGCGAGCTGTACGTCTGCGGCGCGGGACTGGCCCGGGGCTATGCGGGCCGCCCGGCACAGACCGCCGCCCGGTTCGTCGCCGACCCCAGCGGTGAGACCGGACGCCGCATGTACCGCACCGGCGATCTCGTGCGCTGGACGACAGACGAAAACGGCTCGGGCGCGGCGGAACTGGAGTTCGTCGGACGCGGTGACGGACAGGTCAAGGTGCGGGGACAGCGTCTGGAGCCGGGGGAGGTCGAAGCCGCCCTGACCGACCTCGCCGGTATCGACCGGGCCGTCGTGCTGGTGCGCACCCCGGCGGACGGCGGCGGCGCGCGCCTGGTGGCCTATGTGGTGGCCGATCCGGGCCACCGCCTCGATCCGGCCCGGATCCGGGAAGCCGTGGGCCGACGTCTGCCCGGATACATGGTGCCGGATGCGGTGCTGGTGCTCGACGAGCTGCCGCTGACGGTGAACGGCAAGGTGGACAGGGCGGCGCTGCCCGAACCGGTATCGGCCCGGGCCGCCTATCGCGCGCCCGCCACGCCGATCGAACAGCGGGTGGCGGCCATCGTCGCCGAGGTGCTCGGTACCGGCCGCGTCGGACTCGATGACGACTTCTTCGCGCTGGGCGGCAACTCCCTGTCCGCCACCCGACTGTCGGCGCGGCTGGCCGACGGGATCGGCGTCACGGTGGGCCTGCGCGATATTTTCGCGCGGCCGATGGTGGGCGAGCTGGCGGCGACACTCACCGCCCGGGTGGCGGAATCGACCACCGGCGCGGATGTTCCACCACTGCGGCCGCGGACGCGCCCGGAACGGGTGCCGCTGTCCTTCGCGCAGCAGCGCATGTGGTTCGTGAACCGCTTCGCACCGGACTCCGTCGCCTACAGCATTCCCATGGTGCTGCGGCTGACCGGTCGTGTGGACGTGGCGGCGCTGTCGGCGGCGGTATGGGATGTGCTCGGCCGCCACGAGGTGCTGCGCACGCGCTACCCCGACGCGGACGGGGTTCCCTACCAGTCGGTGGTGCCGGTCGCTGAGCTTGCCGCCGCGGCGGAGGTGGACACCACCCCGCGTCCCGTGGCAGCCGCCGCTGTCGCTGCGACCGTCGCCGCCGAGGTGGCGGTGGGATTCGATGTCGCGCAGCGGGTTCCGCTGCGGGTGCGGCTGCTGTCGGTGGGGCCCGAGGAGTTCGTGCTGGTGTGGGTGGTGCACCACATCGGCGCGGACGGTTTCTCGATGGGTCCGCTGGCCCGCGATCTGGCCGAGGCGTATCGGGCCAGGTCCGCCGGACGGCACCCGGCGTGGGCGGCGCTGCCGGTGCAGTACGCCGACTACACCCTGTGGCAGCGTGAGCTCCTCGGCTCGGCGGACGACCCGACCTCGCTACTGACACGGCAGCTCCGGTACTGGTCCGAGCAGTTGGACGGATTGCCGGACACCCTGGACCTGCCGACCGACCGTCCCCGCCCGGCCGTGGCGTCGCATCGGGGAGCCACCCTCCACGTCACGGTGGCGCCGAGCGTGGTCGCCGGGCTGCACGACACCGCCCGCGCCCGCGGCGTCACGGTGTTCATGATCGTCCACGCCGCCCTGGCGGTCGTGCTGTCGCGGCTGTCGGGCAGCGCCGATATCGCCATCGGGTCGCCGGTCGCGGGGCGCGGCGCGGCCGAACTCGACGGTCTCGTCGGCATGTTCGTGAACACGGTGGTGCTGCGTACCCGGATCGACGAGTCGGCCACGGTCGCCGACCTGCTGGCCGAGGTGCGCGACGTCGACCTGGAAGCGTTCGCGCACGCGGAGATTCCGTTCGAACAGGTGGTGGAGGCGGTGGATCCGCCGCGCAGCGAGTCCCGGCACCCGCTGTTCCAGGTGATGCTGGCCTTCCACAATCTCGCCGACGCCGACATCGCCCTGCCCGGAGTCGATGTCGTCGCATCGGGTGCCGACACCGGCGTGGAACGGTTCGATCTGACCCTCACCGCCGCCGACACCCCCGACGAACGCGGGGCCATGCCGATCGCGATCGGCTACGCCACCGATCTGTTCGACGAGGCCACGGTGTCCGCGCTCGCGCAGCGGCTGATTCGCGTACTGAGCGCCTGCACCGCCGATTTCGACCGCGCCGTGCGGGATATCGACATCCTCTCGGCCTCCGAACGGCACAGCCTGCTCTCCGAATGGGGCCGCGCCGACACCGTCCCGGCCTCCGCCGGCGGCACGCTGCCCGAACTGCTGGCACGGGCCGTGGCGGCGAATCCGAACGGGTACGCGGTCGTCGCGGGCGAACGCCGCCTGACCTACCGGGAGGCGGACGAACACACGAATCGGTTGGCGCGCTACCTGATCGAGTGCGGGGTCGGCCCCGAGTCGGTGGTCGCCATCGGCATACCGCGGTCGCTGGAATGGGTGTTGGCGGTCTGGGCCGTCACCAAGGCCGGGGCCGGATTCCTCTCCCTCGATCCGGCGCATCCGGGCGAGCGCAATCGGTTCCTGTGCGCCGATTCCGAGGTGCGTGTGGGGATCACACGGGAGCGCCACCGTGCGGAGCTGTCGGACGCGGTGCCCGAATGGCTGGTCGTGGACGCTCCGGAAGTGGCGCAGCGGGTTCGCAACCAGCCCGCCACACCGGTGACCGACGCGGATCGGCGCGGTGCGCTCCATCCCGACGCCCTCGCCTACATCGTCTACACCTCGGGGTCGACCGGCCGTCCGAAGGGCGTCGCGGTCACCCATGCCGGATTGTCCGCGGTCGCCGCCACCCAGGCGCAGCGGTACGCGATCGACACCGAGTCGCGGATACTGGGCGTGGCCGCCCGCACCTTCGACGCCGCCGTACTGGAGATCCTGCTCGCCGTCCCCACCGGCGCGACGCTGGTGCTCGCGCCCGCCGATGTCTACGGCGGCGAACCGCTGGCCGAACTCCTGCGCGCCCAACGCATCAGCCACCTCTTCTGGACCCCGGCGGTGGCACGGTCGGTGGACCCCGACGGGCTCGACGCACTGCGGGTGGTCACGGTCGGCGGCGAGCACTACCCACCGGATCTGGTGGCACGGTGGTCGCGCACCGACACCGCACGTGCGCGGCGCTTCTTCAATGTCTACGGCCCCACGGAAACCACCGTCATCGTGACCGTCAGCCCCGAACTCCGCGCGGGTGACCCGATCACCCTCGGCGCGGGTATCGCGGGCATGTCAATGCGGGTGCTGGATTCGTCGCTGCGGCCGGTTCCGGTCGGCGTGGTGGGTGAGCTGTACGTGTCGGGCCCCGGTGTGGCACGCGGGTATCGGGGTCGCGCGGGGTTGACGGCGGGACACTTCATCGCCGACCCCTACGGGCGGCCCGGCGAGCGGCTGTACCGCACCGGCGATCTGGTGCGGTGGGTGCACGGCGGCGAATCCGACTCCGCCACCGGGATTCTGGAGTATGTCGGCCGGTCCGACTTCCAGGTGAAGGTCCGCGGTCAGCGTCTGGAACCGGGTGAGGTCGAGGCCGCGCTGACCGGGGTGACCGGCGTGGCGCAGGCCGTCGCGCTCGCGCACGGCAGCGAGGACGCCGCCGGAGCGCGCTTGGTGGCCTACGTGGTCGCCGCGCCCGGAACCGAGCTCGATCCGGCAGCGGTGCGGGAGTCGGTGCGCCGACGCCTGCCCGGCTATCTGGTTCCCGATGTGGTGACGGTGCTCGACGAACTGCCACTGACCAGCAGCGGCAAGATCGACCGCCGCGCACTGCCGGAACCGGTGCTCGCCCCGCACGAGTTCCGGGCACCGGCCACCCCCGCCGAACAGGTGGTGGCCGAGGTGTTCGCCGAGGTGCTGGGCATCGACCGGGTCGGCGCGGAGGACGACTTCTTCGCCCTGGGCGGCGATTCCATCGTCTCCATCCAGGTGGTGGCGAAGGCGCGGGCCCGGGGCGTGGCCTTCGGCCCGCGCGACGTCTTCGAACAGCGGACGGCGGCGCGCCTGGCGGCCGTCGCCGACACCACCGCGGCCGCCGGGGTCACGCTGGCGGAGCTGCCCGGCGGCGGTGTGGGCGAACTGCCGCTGCTGTCGGTAGCACACTGGATGGTGCAGTGGGGGAAGGGCTTCCGGCGCTTCGAGCAACACGTGGTGCTGCGGCTGCCCGACGGCGTGACCGAAACCGGGCTGCACGACGCGCTGGGCGCGCTGCTGGACCACCACGACATGCTGCGCTCGACGCTGCGGTGCGATGCGTCCGGACAGTGGTGGATCTCGGTCGCGCCGCCGAGCACGGTCGCCGCCGCGTCGCGGCTGCATCACCGGCCGATCGACCCGGAGCTGGTATCCGACGGCCTGGAGGCCGTCACGAATATCGCCGCCGCGGAGCTGGATTCGGCTCTGCGAGCGCTCGATCCGGCCGCCGGGGCGATGGTGCGGTTCGTCTGGCTCGACCCCGGCGATACGCCCGGTTGGCTGCTGGTGGTGGTGCACCACCTGGTGGTCGACGGCGTGTCCTGGCGCGTGCTGGTCCCGGATCTGCTGTCGGCACTCGACCGGGTGCGTACCGGCGCGGCCCCCGTTCTCGCCCCCGTGGGCACCTCGATGCGGCGGTGGGCGCACGGCCTCGTCGCGGCGGCCGCGGAACCGGCTCGGCTGGCGGAACTGGAGCTCTGGCAGGGCATCGTCGACGGACCCGACCCGCTGTGGGGCGGACGGGACCTCGACCCCGCGGTCGATACCGCCGAGACGCTCGACCAGGTGCGTGTCGAGCTGCCCGAGGCGGTCACGCACACCCTGCTGACCACGGTCCCGACCGTATTCCACGGCGGCGTCAACGACGGGCTGCTCGCCGGTCTGGCCGTGGCCGTGCGACTCTGGCTGGCGCGCCGCGGCATCGACGAACCGACGGTGCTGGTGCGGCTGGAAGGGCACGGGCGCGAGGAACAGGTGGTGCCCGGCGCGGACCTGTCCCGCACCGTGGGCTGGTTCACCTCGATGTTCCCGGTGCGCTTCGATCTGACCGGCGTCGACCTCGCGGACGTCGCCACGGTGGTGCGGTCGGTGAAGGAGACCCTGCGCGCCCTCCCGGACAAGGGCATCGGCTACGGCCTGCTGCGCTATCTCAATCCCGACACCGCCGCCCGACTGCCCGATCGCATGCCCGGACGGATCGGCTTCAACTATCTGGGCCGCGTCTCCGCCGCCGACACCGGCGACAGCGAAGTGCACGGCGGACTGGGCGAGCTCGATGCCGCACCGGATCCCGATATGCCGGTGACGGTGGCGGTGGACATCAGCGCGATCGCCATCGACGATCGGCTGCGGGCCAGCTTCCGCTTCCCGCGTACGCTGCTCGATCGGTCCGAGGTCGAGGAGTTCGCACAGCTGTGGTCGCAGGCATTGACCGCGATCGCCGAGTGTGCCGAAACGCCCGGTGCGGGTGGGCATTCGCCGTCCGACTTCGAGCTGGTGCGGCTCACGCAATCGGAGATCGACGCGTTGGAGGTCGCGTACCCGTCCCTGGGTGATATCTGGCCGGTGACTCCGTTGCAGGCCGGACTGCTGTTCCATGCCCACCTGGTCGACGCCGACGCGGACGCCTATGTCGCACAGCTGATGCTGCGACTGTCCGGTGATCTGGACGTCGACCGGCTGCGCCGCGCGGCGGCCACGCTGCTGGCCCGCCACGACGGCCTGCGCACCGCGTTCCACACCACCGACAGCGGCAGCACCGTGGCGGTGCTCCGCGACGACGTCGAACTGCCGTGGCGGGTGGTGGATCTCACCGACGATCCCGATCCGGACACCGCGCTGGCGCGGTTGGCCGCGACGGAGAAGGCGGCCCCCTTCGACCTCACCGCCGCACCGCTGCTGCGGTGCACGGTCGCCGCACTCCCCGCCGACCGCTGGGCGCTGGTGCTGACCAACCACCATGTGATCCTCGACGGCTGGTCCTGGCCGCTACTGCTCACCGATCTGTTCGGCCACTACGCCGATGCGCCGGGAACGCCGTCCGGTTCGTACCGTGACTTCCTCGTCTGGTTGGCGGCCCGGGACCGGGACGCGGCCCGCGCCGCCTGGACCGCCGCGCTCGACGGCGCCGAACCCACCCTTCTCGCCGCCGGGGCCACCCTCGGCACCGGCCCGCTCGCGGTGGCCGATCACGCGATCACGCTGGACGACAGCGAAACCCGCGACCTGCTGGCCGCCGCCGCGGCGGCGGGCGTGACCGTCAATACCGTGCTCCAGTCGGCCTGGGCGATCATGATCGCACGGTGGAGCGGACGCACCGACGTGGTCTTCGGGGCCACGGTCTCCGGGCGTCCCGGCGACCTGCCCGCCGCCGAGCGCACCATCGGCCTGTTCATCAATACGATTCCGACCCGGGTTCGCCTGCGCCCCGACGAATCCGTGGCCCAGCTCTGGGCTCGCATGCACCAGGAACAGGCGGCGCTGCTCGACCACCACCATGTCGGCCTGCGCGAGATTCACGCGCTCACCGGGCAGGACAGTCTGTTCGACACCCTCATGGTGCTGGAGTCGTACCCGGTGGACGCCGACGGCATCGAACACAGCATCGGCGACGGCGGCCTCACCGTCGAGCGCATCGTCGCCGACGACGCCACTCACTACCCGCTGACCTGCACTGCCACCGTCCAGGACACTCTGCGCCTGCGAATCCAGTACCACACGGCGATTTTCGACGCCGACACCGTCGCCGAGTTCACCCGGCAACTGCGGTGGGTGCTGCATATCATCGGCACCGAGACCGCCGCCACGGTGCGCGACATCGACCCGCTGCCGGAGCGGGAGCGTCAGCTGCCGCCGTGCGCCGGGGACGACGTCCACGCCGGGGCGGGCACTCCGCTGCCGGCCCTGCTGGCGGCGGCCGTGGCGAGCAATCCGGACGGTGCGGCGCTGGTGGACGGCGATCGCACCCTCACCTACCGGCAGCTGGACGAGCAGGCGAATCGCCTGGCACGCTTCCTGATCGGCCGCGGCGTCGGCCCCGAGTCGGTGGTGGCGGTGGGCGTGCCCCGTTCCCTGGACTGGGTGCTGGCGGTCTGGGCGGTCGCCAAGACCGGCGCGGCCTTCCTGTCCGTGGACCCGGGCCACCCGATCGACCGCAATCGCTACATCTGCGCCGATTCCCGGGTGCGGGTCGGTCTCACCGTGACCGCGCACACCGCCGACCTCCCGGTGGACGGGGTGTCGTGGCTGGTCCTCGACGCGACCGCCACCTCGGACGAGATCGCGGCGTGCGCGCCCGCACCGGTGACGGCCGCGGACCGCGGTGCGGTGCGACCGTCCACCACGGCCTATGTGGTCTACACCTCCGGTTCGACGGGCCGCCCGAAGGGGGTGGAGGTCACCCATGCCGGACTGGCGAACCTGGTGGCCGACCACCGGAACCGCGTTGCCGTCGACCCGGATTCGCGCGTGCTGGCGGTCGCGGCGCGCACCTTCGACGCGGCCGTGCTGGAACTGCTGCTCGCGGTCTCCGGCGGCGCCGCGCTGGTCGTCGCGCCCGAGCAGACCTACGGCGGCCCGCCGTTGGCGGACCTGCTGCGGTCGCGGCGCATCACCCACGCGTTCCTCACGCCCGCGGTGGCGCTGTCGATGGACGCCGACGGACTCGACGCGCTGCGGGTCGTGCTGACCGGCGGCGACCGCTGCCCACCGCAGTTGGTGGCGCGGTGGTCGCGCACCGACCCGGCCCGGCGGCGGCGCGTGCACAACCTGTACGGTCCGGCGGAGGCCACCATCTGGGTGACCGGGAGCCGCGAGTTGCGCGCGGATGCGCCGATCACGGTGGGCGCGAACATCACCGGCATGTCGGTGGCTGTCCTGGACACCTGGCTGCGGCCCGTGCCCGCGGGCGTGGTCGGTGAACTCTACGTCTCGGGACCCGGCCTGGCGCGCGGCTATCGGGGCCGCGCGGGCCTCACCGCGACCCGGTTCGTGGCCGACCCGCACGGGCGGCCCGGGCAGCGCATGTACCGCACCGGCGACCTGGTGCGCTGGATCACCGGCGAATCGGGTTCCGGTGCCGGGGAACTGGAGTTCGTCGGGCGTTCCGACTTCCAGGTCAAGGTGCGTGGTCAGCGCCTGGAACTCGGTGAGGTCGAATCCGCGCTGACCGAAGTGGCGGGGGTGGGGCAGGCCGTCGCGATGGTGCACCATCCGGCGGGCGACGCCGCCGCGCCGCGGCTGGTGGCCTATGTCGCGGCCGCGCCCGGCAGCGTCCTCGACCCTTCCGGCGTGCGCGAATCGGTGGCCCGGCGGCTGCCCGCGTTCCTGGTGCCGGATGTGGTGACCGTGCTCGACGAACTGCCGTTGAACAGCAGCGGCAAGGTCGACCGCCGGGCCCTGCCCGAACCCGCTCTCGCGCAACGAGATTACCGCGCGCCCGCCGGCGCGACCGAGCGGATCATCGCCGAGGTGTTCGCCGACGTGCTCGGGACCGACCGGGTCGGCGTGGACGACGACTTCTTCGTTTTGGGCGGCGATTCCATCGTCTCCATCCAGGTCGTGGCGAAAGCCAGGGCACGGGGCGTGGTGTTCGGTCCACGGGAGGTGTTCGAGCAGCGGACCGCGGCCCGTCTCGCGACGGTCGCCCGGACCGCCGCGGACGCGGCAGCCGCCGCGACCGAGCTGCCCGGCGGCGGAGTGGGCGAGCTGCCCCTGCTGCCGATCGCCCGCTGGATGGTGGAGTGGGGCAGGGGTTTCCAGCGTTTCGACCAGCACGTGGTGTTGCGGCTCCCGGCCGGTGTCCACGAATCGGACCTGCTCGCGGCCGTCGGCGCAGTGCTGGAGCGGCACGACGCGCTTCGCTCGACGCTGCGCCACGACGGATCGGGGGAGTGGTCCCTGCATATCGCCGCGGCCGATGCGGTGAACGCGGCGACGGT
The DNA here is from genome assembly GCF_007362295.1 of Nocardia otitidiscaviarum. Taxonomy (NCBI): domain Bacteria; kingdom Bacillati; phylum Actinomycetota; class Actinomycetes; order Mycobacteriales; family Nocardiaceae; genus Nocardia; species Nocardia otitidiscaviarum. The sequence goes on from NZ_CP041695.1 coordinate 1,171,351, forward strand.
ACTGCACCGGCGTGCGCTCGACCCGGCCGTCGACGTCGACTCCGAACGAGGCCGCCGGACCGTCACCCATATCGCCGCGGTGGAACTGGATTCGGCGCTGCGGCGCTTGGATCCGAGCACCGGCGACATGGTGCGAATGGTCTGGCTCGCGCCCGCCGACGGCGCACCCGGATGGCTGCTGATCGTGGCGCACCATCTCGTCGTCGACGGCGTGTCCTGGCGAATCCTGGTGCCGGACCTGCTCGCGGCCCTGGCCCAGGCCACCGCCGGCAGCGCGCCGACCCTGCCGCCGGTGGGCACCTCCCTGCGGCGCTGGGCCCACGGCCTGGTGACCGCCGCCGGCGAGGCGTCCCGCACGGCCGAACTACTCGTCTGGCACGCCATGGTGACCGGTCCGGACCCGCTGTGGGGCGGGCGCGACCTGGATTCGGGGATCGATACCGTCGAAGTACTGGACCAGGTCGGCATCGAACTGCCCGAGTCGGTCACCCGCGCACTGCTGTCGACGGTGCCGACCGTCTTCCACGGCAGCGTCAACGACGGACTACTGGCGAGTCTGGCCGCGGCCGTGCGCATCTGGCGTCACCGGCGCGGCATCGCGGAGCCGTCGGTGCTGGTGCGACTGGAGGGGCACGGACGCGAGGAGCAGGTCGTGCCCGGTGCGGACCTGTCGCGCACGGTCGGCTGGTTCACCTCCATGTTCCCGGTACGCCTCGATACGACCGGGCTCGACCCGGACGGGCCGCTCACCGGCAGCGCCGGTACGGCCGCACTGGTGCGGTCGGTGAAGGAGACTCTGCGCGCCCTCCCGGACAAGGGCATCGGCTACGGCCTGCTGCGGTACCTCAATCCCGAGACCGCCGCCCAGCTGCCGGATCGGATGCCGGGCCGCATCGCCTTCAACTACCTCGGCCGGATCTCCGATACCGGCGACGACGAGATCCACGGCGGGCTGGGCGAACTCGCGGTGGCACCCGATCCCGAGACACCGGTGACGGTGGCCCTGGACATCAGTGCGATCGCGGTGGGCGACCGACTGCGGGGGAGCATTCGGTTCCCGCGTACGCTGCTCGACCGGTCCGAGGTCGAGGAGTTGGCGCAGTTGTGGTCGGGGGCGTTGACCGCGATCGCCGAGTACGCCGAACTGCCCGGTGCGGGTGGACATTCGCCGTCCGACTTCGATCTGGTGCGGTTGACGCAAGCCGAGATCGATGGGTTGGAGCGGGCGTATCCGGCGCTGAGCGATATCTGGCCGGTGACTCCGTTGCAGGCCGGGCTGCTGTTCCACGCCCGATGGGCCGCCGCCGACGATCTGTACGCCTCACAGGTGCTGCTGCGACTGTTCGGCGACCTGGACGTCGACCGGCTGCGCCGGGCGGGGGCGGTGGTTCTGGAACGTCACCCGAGCCTGCGCAGCGCGTTCGCCAGCGGCCGCGACGGCACCACCGTGGCCGTGATCTGCGATGACGCCGAAATACCGTGGGAATTCGTGGATCTCACCGACGCGACCGATAGCGAGGCGGCGCTTGCGGAGCTGGCCGCCGCCGAGAAGGGCCGGCGCTTCGATCTCGCGGCGGCCCCGCTGCTGCGCTGCACCGTCGTCGCAACGGGCCCCGAGCGGTGGGCCCTGATCCTGACCAACCACCATGCGATTCTCGACGGCTGGTCCTGCCCGCTGCTGCTCACCGAGCTGTTCGCCGCGTATCTGGGCGAGGACGCGCCGACGGCTCCCGGCTCGTATCGAGATTTCCTGGCCTGGCTGGCGACCCGGGACCGGGACGCGGCCCGCGCCGCCTGGGCTCGCGCGCTGGACGGCGTCGAACCCACCCTGATCGCCGGTGCCACCGCCGACACCGGGATCGTCGCCGACCACTGGATCACCGTCGCGGACAACGAAACCCGAGAGCTGACCGCCGCGGCCGCCGCCGCGGGCGTCACCCTCAACACTATCCTCCAGTCGGTGTGGGCCGTGCTGATCGCGCGGCTCACCGGACGCGGCGATGTGGTGTTCGGTACGACGGTGTCGGGTCGTCCCGGTGAGCTGCCCGGTGCCGACCGCGCCATCGGCCTGTTCATCAATACGGTGCCGACCCGGGTGCGACTGCGCCCGGCCGAGCCGGTCGCCCGGCTGTGGACCCGCGTACACGACGAACAGGCGGCCCTGCTCGACCATCAGCACCTGGGGCTCACCGAGATTCACGCGCTCGCCGGCAGCGACGCCCTGTTCGACACCGTCATGGTGCTGGAGTCCTACCCGGTCGACGTCGACGCCGTGCGTCGGCTCACCGGTCCGGGCGCCGTCGCCGTCACCGGCGTGAGCGCCGCCGACTCCACCCACTATCCGCTCACCTGCAGTGTCATCGCACAGGACGGCCTGCGGATTCGATTGCAGTACCGTCCGGACGTGCTGGACGAGACCGCCGTCACGGCGTTCGCCACCCGGCTGCACGAGACCCTGCGCACGGTCGCCCGTGCCCCGGAGACGCCGGTACGTGCCCTCGGCCTGCCGTCGCCCGCCGAGCACGATCGGCTCGTCCGCGACTGGGGACGCCGCGGCAACCCGGCCACGGCCGCCGTGACCATGCCGGACCTACTGGCGGCGGCGGTGAACCGCAATCCCGACGGCGCCGCGGTCACCGACGGCCATCGGACCCTCACGTACCGCGAACTCGACCGGCACTCGAATCGATTGGCGCACTACCTGATCGGCCAGGGCGTCGGCCCCGAGTCGGTTATCGCCATCGGCCTGCCGCGCTCCCCGGAATGGGTGCTGGCGGTCTGGGCCATCGCCAAGGCCGGTGCCGCGTTCCTCTCGCTGGACCCCGGCCACCCGCTCGACCGCAATCGGTTCGTCTGCACGGATTCCGCTGTGCGCATCGGGATCACGACCGAAGGCCATGCGGCGGCACTGCCGCGCGACGGCGTGGCCTGGCTGGTGCTGGACCACCCGGGCAGCGCGGACGCGATCGCGGCGTGCGCGCCCACACCGGTCACCGACGCCGAACGCCACCGCGGCATTCGGCTCGGCAATACCGCCTACCTCATCTACACCTCCGGATCCACCGGACGCCCCAAGGGTGTGCAGGTCACCCATGCCGGACTCGCGGCCCTGGCCGCCGCGCAGCTCCGTGACCACGAGGTACGGCCCGATTCGCGGGTGCTGGCGGTCGCCGCGCGGACCTTCGACGCGGCCGTCCTCGAATTCCTGTCGGCGGTCTCGGGCGGCGCGCTGCTGGTGATCGCACCCGACGACGTGTACGGCGGCCCGGCGCTGGCCGCGCTGCTGCGCACCGCGCGCATCACGCACGCGTTCATGACGCCCGCGGTGGCGCTGACCGTGGAAACGGAGGGTCTGGATGAGCTGCGCATGGTCATGACCGGCGGTGATCGCTGTGCGCCACAGTTGGTTTCGCGCTGGTCGCGCACCGATACCGCGGGTCGGCGCACGGTGCGCAATCTGTACGGTCCGGCCGAGGCGACCGTCTGGGTGACGGGCGCCGAACTGACACCCGGTCGCCCGGTGGTGATCGGCGGGCCGATCCCGGGCATGGGTGTGGTGGTGCTGGATTCGTGGTTGCGGCCGGTGCCCGCCGGGGTGGCGGGTGAACTGTACGTCTCCGGACCCGGTGTGGCGCGGGGCTACCGAGGCCGTGCGAGCCTGACCGCCGCGCGCTTCGTCGCCGACCCGTTCGGAACGGCGGGGGAGCGTCTCTACCGCACCGGCGACCTGGTGCGGTGGCTGCCGGACACGGAATCCGGCTCCGGCGTACTGGAATTCGTGGGCCGGGTCGACTTCCAGGTGAAGGTGCGCGGTCAGCGGATGGAGCCCGGTGAGGTCGAAAGCGCCCTCACCGAGCTGGCGGACGTCGAACAGGCCGCCGTCGTCGTGCACACCCCGAACGGCGGTGCCGGTGCGCGCCTGGTGGCCTACGTGGTCGCCGCGCCGGGACACCGGCCCGACCCGGCGACGGTGCGGCGCGCGCTGGGTCGGCGCCTGCCCGGCTATATGGTGCCGGACGCGGTCACGGTGCTGGATCGGCTGCCGGTCACGGTGCACGGCAAGGTCGACAAGGCGGCCCTGCCCGAACCGGTGTGGCAGCGGGCGGAGTACCGCGCGCCGGTCACCCGCACCGAAGAGCTGGTGGCCCGCGTGTTCGCGGCCGTGCTCGAGGCCGAGCGGATCGGCCGCCACGACGACTTCTTCGCCCTGGGCGGCAATTCGCTGTCGGCGACCCGGCTGTCGGCGCGACTGGCCGACGAGACCGGTCTCGGCGTCGGCGTACGCGACGTGTTCGAGCGGCCGGTGGTCGCGGAGCTGGCGGCGCTGCTCGACACCCGCACCAGCGCTGCGACGGTGGACGTGCCGCGGATCGCCGCGCGGGTGCGGCCGGAGCGGGTGCCGCTGTCGTTCGCGCAGCAGCGCATGTGGTTCGTCAACCGGTACGCCCCCGAATCCGCGGCCTACAGCATCCCGTTGGCACTGCGGCTGTCCGGCGCGGTGCGCGTGCCGGCGCTCGCGGCCGCCGTCCGGGATGTGCTGGGCCGCCACGAGGTGCTGCGCACGCGGTACCCGGATGTGGACGGTGTGCCGTTCCAAGTGGTCGTCCCGGTCGAGGAGTTGCCCGCCGTGGCGGAGATCGACCTGACGCCGCGGCCGGTGGAACCCACCGCCGTGACCGCCGCGGTCGCCGCCGCGGCATCGGTGGGATTCGATGTGGGGCAGCGGGTTCCGCTGCGGGTGCGACTGCTGTCGACCGGTCCCGAGGAGTACGTGCTGGTGTGGGTCGTGCACCATATCGCCGCGGACGGCTTCTCCATGGCTCCGCTGGCGCGAGACCTGGCCACCGCCTACGCCGCGCGCTGCGCCGGGCGGCCGCCGGAGTGGGCCCCGCTGCCGGTGCAGTACGCCGACTACACCCTGTGGCAGCGCGAATCGCTGGGCACGGCGGACGACCCGGACGCACCGCTGTCGCGGCAACTCGACTTCTGGACCGAGCGGCTGCGCGGTCTGCCGGAGGTCCTGGAGCTGCCCGTCGATCGCCCGCGCCCGGCCGTGGCCTCCCATCGGGGAGCCACCCATCGGTTCACCGTGGACCCGGCGGTGGTCACCGCTCTGCGGGAGCTGGCGCGCACGCGCGGGGTGACCATGTTCATGGTGTTCCACGCGGCCTTGGCGGTGCTGCTGGCGCGGTTGTCGAACAGTGCCGACATCGCCGTGGGCACACCGGTCGCGGGGCGCGGCGCGGCCGAACTCGACGATCTGGTGGGCATGTTCGTCAATACGCTCGTGCTGCGCACCCGCGTGGACGAGTCGGTGCCCTTCACCGAACTGTTGTCCGAGGTTCGCGGCGTCGACCTGGATGCCTTCGCACACGCGGAGATTCCCTTCGAACAGGTGGTGGAGGCGCTGGATCCGCCTCGGACCCAGGCCCACCACCCGCTGTTCCAGGTGATGCTGGCCTTCCAGAACCTCGATCCGGCCGGGGTGGAGTTGCCGGAGGTGTCGGTGACGCCCGTCGGGACCGACACCGGCATCGAACGTTTCGACCTGACCTTCACCCTGACCGATATCGCCGACGCCGACGGCGCGCTCGGAGTGCACATCGGCTACGCCACCGACCTCTTCGACGCGCGGACGGTCGCCGACGTCGCCGAACGCCTGCTGCGGGTGCTACGCGCCATCACCGCGAATCCCGCCGTGCCCGTGCGGGATATCGACATCCTCGCGATCGCGGAGCGGCAGCGCCTCCTGACCGAATACGGGCACGGCCCGGACCTCGAACTCGCCACGATCACGATGCCGGAGCTGCTGGAGGCGGCCGTGGCGGGCCATCCCGAGGGCGACGCGGTCGTCGACGGTGACCGGCGACTGTCCTACCGCGAGCTGGACGAGCGCTCGAACCGGCTGGCGCGCTGCCTGATCGGGCACGGCGTCGGACCCGAAGCGGTGGTCGCCATCGGCATCGCGCGCTCACTGGACTGGGTGCTGGCCGTCTGGGCCGTCGCCAAGGCCGGTGCGGCCTTCGTGTCGGTGGATCCCGCGCACCCCGCGGAACGAAACCTGTTCGTATGCACCGATTCCGAAGCACGCTGCCTGCTCGCGGTGCACGACCTGGGCTTCGAGGTGCCCGGTGTGCCGACGATTCGTCTCGACGCGATCGACCTGACGCGGTTCGACGCGACCGCGGTATCCGATACGGATCGTCTCGGACTGCTGTTGCCGACCACGACGGCCTACGTCGTGTACACCTCGGGCTCCACCGGCCGCCCGAAGGGGGTGGCGGTCCCGCATTCCGGTCTGGCCGCCCTGGTGGCGACGGACCAGCGCGAATACGATGTCGACCCGGATTCGCGCGTAGTTGCCGTGGCGGCACGGACATTCGACGCCGCCGTGCTCGAACTGCTGCTGGCGCTGTCGGGCAGCGCCACACTGGTCGTCGCGCCCCCGGACGCGTTCGGCGGTGAGCCGCTCGCGCGGGTGCTGCGCGCACAGCGCGTCACCCACGCCTTCCTGACACCCGCAGTGGCGCTCTCGGTGGACCCGGACGGACTCGACGACCTGCGGGTGGTGCTCACCGGCGGGGACCGGTGTCCGTCCCGACTGGTGTCGCGCTGGTCGCGCACCGATACGGCGCGGCGGCGGCGCGTGCACAACCTCTACGGCCCCGCCGAAACGACGATCTGGGCGACCGCCAGCGCCGAACTGCTGCCCGACACCCCGGTCACCCTCGGTTCGGCGATCCCCGGAGCCGCGGTCACGGTGCTCGACGGCTGGCTGCGCCCGGTGCCCGCGGGCGTGGTCGGCGAGCTGTACATCTCGGGACCCGGTGTGGCACGCGGTTATCGAGGCGGCGCCGCCGCCACCGCGGCCCGGTTCGTCGCCGACCCCTACGGCCCACCCGGCGCGCGTCTGTACCGCACCGGCGACCTGGTGCGCTGGACGACCGGCGACACCTGTGCCGGGGTCGGCGGATTCGACTCGGCCGTACCCGAGTTCCGGCAAGGGCCGGGCGCCTCCGGCCCGGTTCGGCCCGGAGCGAGTCCGGGGGCAGCTGCTGAGCGCGGTGCCGCAGCCCCCGACCATGTCGGTGGACGGGGAGTGCTGACCTTCGTGGGCCGCGCCGACTTCCAGGTAAAGGTGCGCGGCCAACGGCTGGAGCTCGGCGAGGTCGAAGCGGCGCTGACCGAGCTGGACTCCATCGAGCAGGCGGCCGTCGTCGTGCACACCCCCGACGACGCCGCCGGGGCGCGCCTGGTGGCCTATGTGACGGCGCGGCCGGAGCACACCGTGGACCCGGATCGGGTGCGCCGGGAGCTGGGCCGGCGTCTGCCCGGCTATCTGGTGCCCGATACCGTCATGGCGCTCACCGCCCTGCCGATGACCGCCAGCGGCAAGGTCGACCGCCGCGCGCTGCCGGAACCGGTGCTCGCGGCACGTACCTTCCGCGCACCGGCCACCGCCACCGAGCGGCTGGTCGCGGCGGTGTTCGCCGAGGTGCTCGGGGTCGACCGGGTGGGCGCGGACGACGACTTCTTCGCACTCGGCGGGAACTCGCTCAGCGCGGTGCGGGTCGTCACGCTGCTGCGGTCCCGCACCGGCAGGCAGTTGCGGTACGGCCACCTCTTCTCCGACGCCAGCCCGGCCGCACTCGCACACGCCCTCGACAGCGGCGCGGACACCATGAACATCTCGCTCGGCGTCCTGACCCCCCTGCGCTCCACGGGCACCCGCCCGCCGCTGTTCTGTGTCCATCCCGGCGGCGGTCTGGCCTGGGTGTACGGCGCACTGGTCGGTCACCTCGAGCCGGACCGCCCCGTACACGGCCTCCAGGACCCCTACATCGTCGCCGACGAACCTCGGCTGGAATCCGTTGGCGCATACGCCGATCGGTACGTGCGCGAACTCCTCAAGCGATTCCCGGACACCACCTACCACCTGCTGGGCTGGTCCCTCGGCGGCCAGATCGCCCACGCCATGGCCGCCCGGCTGCAGGAACTCGGCCACCCGGTCGGCCTGCTCGCCCTGGTGGACGCCGGTATCACCACCGAACCCGTCGAACTGCCGGAACCGGGACCGCGCGAGGTGGCCGAGACCGTCGGCCGGATTCTCGGCGGCTGGCGAGAGGCGCTCGGCCTGTCCGACATTCCCGACATCGACCGGGTCGAGGACTTCTACGCCCTGGTCTCCGATCGGATCAGCCGCGCCGGCATCCTGACGGCACCGCAGGTGGAACGCGTCCTGGAGAGCTTCTCCCAACCGCTGCCCTACGACCCGCGCCACTTCACCGGCGACGCCCTGCTGTTCACCTCCGCCCGCGAGCCGAACCGGGACGGGTTCACCGCGACCTGGCGGCGGTACATCACCGGCCGTATCGAGGAAATCCCCGTTGACGCCTGGCATACCGGAATGTTGAGCGCCGACAAGGCAGCCGAACTCGGCCCGATCCTGCGGGCCCGGCTGTGTGCGCTCGATAACGGCTCCGCAGCAGGTCAGCCGACCGACGACCGGTTAGGTGACAATCCGATCACATAGCAACTACACAGGTAATTCTGGCGCGGAACACGGCTCGAGGCTGTTGACTATGGGTTGTGCTGATCGGCAGCACCCGCGAGTCCGAGGAGGTCGGGCCATGCACAGCGCAGCCATCGAGGTCGGAGCCGTCACGTCGGTAGGTCCGGACGGGGAGGGGCGGGCGGTGCGGGTCGCGGGGGAGGCGGTCAGCAAGCGCGGACGGCGCGAGATCAACGCCGATGCGGTCGCCACGGTGACCGATCGCCGGGTCGGGCGCACCGCGGTGGTGGTGGCGGACGGCGTCGGCGACCATCTGGGCGCGGCCCGGGCGGCCCGCATCGTGGCCCGCACGGCGGCACGGGTGGCGGTCACCGAGGGGGCGCGCGCCGGAATCCTCGCCGCCCGAACCGAACTGGAACGCGAGCTACCCGAGTCCGGCGGTGACAGCGTGCTGGCGGTCGCGGTGCTGCCCGCCGACGGTCGCCCCGACGGCCCGTGCGATATCGCCTGGGTCGGCGACTGCCGCGTCTACCGCTGGAACGGCCGTGTCCTGCACCAGATCACCACCGACCACACCGTCGCCGAATACTTCCGCCTGCGTGGCCACGAACCCCTGCCCGGGATGGGCCACCTGGTCACCACCTCCGCCCGCACCGCGCGCGCCGAGGACATCGGCCAGGCCGCCACCGGCTCCAGCACCGGCCGTTTCCTCCTCACCACCGACGGCGTCCACAAGCCCCTGGACATCGCCACCGTCAAAGCCCTGCTCACCGACCCCACCACCCCCGGCCTCACCGCCGACTCCCTGGTGGAAACCGCCCTCACCTCCGGCGGCACCGACAACGCCACCGCCCTCGTGGTGGACGTGCACGGATAGCGTCGCTCTCACCGCGTATTCCCCACCTCCGCACGGCAACAGCCCGCCGATGCTCGATCGAGGTGGATCGCACGACATTCGACGACCACCGACCACAGCGACCCGGCAACGTCGCGCGCCCGTGCGTTTCGCCCTCCCTTCGGAAGCGCCCGAGGCCCCGGATACCGCCGACCGGGCACCACACTCGCCGCGACGAGCGCGCGTCAACATCAGCGCCCACGCCAGCGCTGGCGTGGGCACCACGCGGCGACGTCGGCGCGTGGCGTGCCGCTGGTGTGGAGGTGCCGAGCGGCGATGTCAACGCGTGGGCTGGCGCTGGCGTGGGTTCCGCGTGACGACGTCGGCGCGTGGTATCCCGCGCGGCAGTATCAGAGCATGGAATATCGCTGGCGGCCGAGCATTTCGGGACGGTGGGCCCACCACTGCGGCATCCGCGCACTCTGCCCGAGCGTGCATCGACAGCGGTCGCCCCGGCGCGGAAGCGGCCCGGAGAGTAGGAGGTCTCTCCGGGCCACGGCTGTCCGTCGGGCGGTATGTCGTCCTACAGGAGGTTCGCCAAGCCGGACAGCGGTCCGGGGAGGGCCGCGAGGTGGTTCTTGATGCCCGCGGACACCGGGTTGGGGGTTTCGGCTCGGAGGCGGTCGAGTTCGGTTTGCATGGTGCGCACTGTTGATTCGTAGTGGGCGGCCACCGCGGCTGTGTCCTCGGGGTCACCGGGTTCGGTGGACCAGTCCAGGGGTGGGAGGAAGCTGACGTCGACCGTGGCGGGCAGGGGGATCTGCGGTATCACCGGGGCGATGCCGAAGGGGAGGCCGACGGTGTAGGGGAATACCTTGGCGCGGAACAGCTTGTCGAGCTGCAAGAGCTTGGCGGTGCGTTCGCCGCGGCTGAGGACGAAGATGGAATCGTGGCCGCCGTTGGCGACCGCGGGGATGACCGGCACCCCCAGTTTCAGGGCCAGCCGGATGAATCCCTTGCGCCCGGCGAAATCGATCTTGCCGCGCTCGGTCCAGGGACGGCACGCCTCCCAGTCGCCACCGGGGTACACCATGACCGCGCCGCCGTCCTTGAGTCCGGCCGCGGCCGCCTCCTGGGACGCGGGAATCACGCCGAACTGCCGCAGACTGTCACCGAGAAACGGTGCGCGCAAAAGGATTTCGTGCGCGACCCCGAAGGTCGGCTCGGTGGGGCGACGCTCCATCATGGCCATGAACGTGATCCACACCTCGGGCGCCCAGTAGATGGACGAGTGATTGCCGATGACCAGCGCCGGACCCGAGGCGGGCAGATTCTCCAGCCCGCTCACCGTCGGGGTGAAGTAACTCGTGTAGGCCCGCGCCAGGGGCAGCAGCGGGTGATTCGGATCCGGAACCTGCGTGGTGGTGCTCATGTACCCATTCCTGTCTCTCGCACTGGCGGTGGACGGGCGGCGCGAGACGGCCTGCGCCCATGCTCGAAAAGCCTCGGGCGGCATCGAATTGCCCCCGGTACATCCCCATTGATAGTCCCCGATCGGCCGCGTCCACGCGGACCGGTAGGGCGCTGCGGCGCTCCATCGTCGCCGCGCTGCGATCGATGTCCGTCACCGTCCTCCTGCCCCTCCGACGTTATCAGCCAAGCGTTTGCTTGGTAGGAAGTGTGCGGAATCCAACAGTCACGGCCACCCCCGGCGAATTCACCCGCGCCGTCCTAGGATTCCCCGGCCGTACCCCGATGCCAATCCGGCAGCCGCTCCTCGATGAACGCGGTGAGATCCTTCCCCGCCGCCTCGTTGCGCCGCACATCGGCGAGATAGGCGCGCATGGCGTCCCGCGTCTGCGGCTGCGAGGCGGCGGCGAGGAATCCGGCCCGCTCCACATGCAGTCCGGCCTCCAACCCGGCCGAACCGCCCTCGTGCACAGCGCGTTTGACGGCGGCGACGGCCACGGGGGAGCGCCGCGCCAACCGCCGCGCGGTATCGAGTGCCTCCGCGAGCAGCCGATCCGGATCGACCAGCCGGTTCACCAGCCCGATATCCCGCGCGGTGGCGGCGTCGATCGGCGCGCCCTCCAGACACAGTTCCAGCGCCCGCGCCGCCCCGAGCGAGCGGGTGAGCAGCTGGGTGCCGCCGCCGCCCGGAATCAGCCCGACCAGGATTTCCGGCTGCCCGATGCGGTACGGCCCGTCGGCCATCAGCCGGATATCGCAGGACAGGACGAGTTCGCAGCCGCCGCCCATGGCGTGGCCGTTCACCGCGGCGACGAAGACCTTGTCCGATCGCCGCATCAGGCGGCACACCTCGTGATAGCGCAGGATATCGGTGAGCCCGGCGGTCATCCCGCGCCCGAGCACCGCCTGCGCCCCGGGCAGATGGCTGGCCGCGCGCGTGGTTCGCAGTGCCGCACCGGCCAGCGCCGGACTCAGCGGCAGCGGGCTGGCCTCGGCCCCGGCGAGGATCTCGGCCACGTCGTAGTGGCTCACGAACACCCCGGGCAGCGCGCTGGTCACCACGACCGCCCGCACCGTCTCGTCGTCGGCCAGCCGGTGCAGCAGTGCTTCCAGGTCGCGCATCATCTCGCCGGTGAGAAAGTTGTAGGGCGGATTATCCAGTTCCACGGTGAGGACGGCATCGTGCTGCCGGGTGCGAATCGCGTTCATCGGCCCACGATATGGACGCCGATCCGCTCGGTGGAATACCCGTGCGGCCGGTCTTGTCGGTTGCACAATTCCCGCCGGGAATTCCGGGCAGCCTGCCGGGTCAGCGCACCGGCGGCAGCGTCCGTTCGTTCGGATCCACCCCCGTGGGCTGATTCGCGCCATTGTCGGGCACATTCGGCCGCGGCGCATTGCCCGAGCCGCGAATCTGTTGTTCGGCGGGCGGATTCACGCAGTAGTTCCAGCGGCGGAAGGTACCGTCCTGCACCACGTATTGGGGAGTCTGCTTGGTCGGGTACTGGCAGAACGGGCGCGGCCAGATGTCGACGATGGTGTAGAACTCGCCGTCGTGCGCGGGCACGCCCATGGCGGAGGTGCCGATCAGCAGCGACGGGAACAGTGCCCGCAGCGCCGGAATACGCAGCTGGGCCGCGCGGACCACGGCGCTGAGATTGGTGGCCAGGCTGGTGATGGGGTCGGCATTGCGGTCCAGCGTCCGCGCCGCCACGTCGATCATGCCCGGCGCGTCGTCGAGCAGTGCCCGGATCTCGGCGTCGGCGGCGGTGACCTGATCGATGAGTATGCGCGAATTGCGGGTCAGCGTGCCCAGATCCGGTTGGGCCTGGGAGGTGGTGGCGGCGATGGTGCGCAGGCTGGTGATGAGATTGGTGGTCTGCGGCAGCAGATTGTCCAACCCGGCCACGGCCAGGCTGATGCCGTTCACGAAGGCGCGGAACTGGTCCGGTCCGCCGCTGAGCGCGATATCGAGTTCGTCCAGGATGACGGCGAACTTGTCCGGATCGATCTGGGCGATGAGCTCGCTGGAGTCGATCAGGACCTCCGAGAGCGGCACCGGGGTGGAGGTGCGGGCGGCGTCGAACGGCACTACCGCACCGTCGTCGAGGTAGGGACCCCGGTCGGTATTGGGCACGAAGTCGATGTACTGCTCCCCGGCGGCGGACAGCGCGTGCACCTGGACGGCCGTATCCTTCGGAATCCGGTATCGGTTGTCGACTTCCGCGCGCACCGCCACCGCGGCACCGGCGTCGGTGAGTTCGACGGCCGCGATCTCGCCGATCCGGTAGCCCCGCCAGGTGACATTGTTACCCGCCTGCAAACCGCCCGACCGGTCCAATTGGATGGTCACCGTGTACGTCGATCCGGGTGGTCGCACCCGCATCACGTCGAACAGCAGATAACCGCCTCCGACCAGCACTCCGAGCGCGAGGGTGAGACCGCTGGCCAGAAACCTGTGACGCTGGGGATTGCTCACGAGCCACCTTTGCCGCCGGGTACCGGAACACTGCAACAGTTAACTCTTGGCGAAAACTCGCCCATAGTAGCGGGTCCGCGTGCGCCGATTGCGTGATTGCGACACGACCCACGCGTCATGTGACGACACGCCGGTGTGGTGGGGTACTCTTCGCGCAGCTAATGGACGGCAACCGAGGTTCGGGGGCCGGAAGTGTGCTGGGGAAAGGGAGATTCGATGATCGCCCGCCGCGTGTGGTTGGCCGGTGTCGCAGGTGCATGTGCGGTACTGGCGTCGGGATGTGCCCATCGGGACGACACCACCACCGAGGCGTTCGGTGCGGAACCGGCCGCGACGGACGCGTCGAACGCGCAGCGCAGTGTCTTCGTCACCGAGTGCGGGGGCACGGCGGCCGGGTGGCGGGCCGCCGGGGTGGTGAGCAACCGCGATGACGTCGAGCACCGCTACGCGGTCGTGGTCAGCTTCGTCACGCCGGAGTCGACCGTACTGGAGCGCACCCGCACCGAGGTGCTGGTGCAGCCGGGGGCGACGGAGAACTTCACCACCGAAACTCGGCTCGATCCGGTGCGGCGGCCGGACACCGTGGCGTGCGTGCTGCGGGATGTGGAACAGCTCTGAACTCGAATTACCGGTTGCCGGGAGGCTGCTCCGGGCTCGGGCCAAACCCGCCCGGCGGGGGTCGCGCAGCGCTTAGGATCAGCAGCGGGCCGAACTCTCCGTTGTGGATTTGTCGGTGCCATGGTGCATGCTCTTGGGCACGCAAGTGTCCACCACCGCTCGGAGTGCCCCATGTCGTCCCGCCGCACCAAGCCACAGCCCTTGTCGGATAGCGAGATTCGGCAGATCGCCACGGATATCGAGGCCGGCCGTCCGCCGATGGTGTGGTTCACGGCCGCGGCGGTCGGGGTGCCGGAGGGGCGGTCCGGGAAGGTGCTCGCACTCGGCGATCCCTCCGAGGGCGATTTCCTACAGATAAAACCGACCGGCTCGAAAGATGTGATGGCCTTCGGCCCCACCGAGGTCACCCTGATCAAACCGGCCCGGCCCCAGAAGGACGCCGCGGCCGGGAAGAAGGCGACCGCGGCCAAGGCCGCGGCCGCCGCGACAACGACCGACGCGAAACCGCCTGTAGCGAAACCGACAACGGCAACCAGGAAGGATTCCACTGTGACGATGTCGTCGCCCGCGACCATGCCATCGGCCCAGCCGAGCGCATCGCCCACGCCCGATCCCGCAGCGGCGCAGCCCGGCTCGGGGCCGGAGCCCGCGGGCACCGCCGCCACCTCCAACAACGACACGGGCAAGGCGGCCAAGCCCGCCGGGTCCCGCCCCGCCCGCAATGCCGCCGCCGCATCCCGCAAGGCCAAGGCCCCGGAGGTGACCGTCACCCTCTCCGGCACCGCCGACGGTGAATGGACCCTCGATGTCGTCAACGGCAAGAAGCGCACCATTCGCGGTCTCTCGGTGCCGAGTTCGTCGGTAGCGCAGGCGGCCAAGATCCTGCACCCGGAGGTGGCCGAGGTGGTCGACTCCGTACTCGAGGCGGTGCGCGGCGCCCAGCGCGCCAAGGTGGAACAGTTGCAGGCCGAACTGGAGAACGCCCGCCGCCTGCTCGACGAGCTCGGCAGCAACTGACCCGCCGTCCCGCCCGGTCCGTCGCGCCGCCGCGCGACCGGCTGGGCGGGGTCGCTCAGACCGCCGTCTCCCGCTGCCAGGCCGGTGGATCGGCGGGCTGGACCGGGGGCGCCTCGTCCTGGAACACGTAGCCGAGCGAGAACTCCTTGGCCTGGTACATGGCCGAATCCGCCTCGCGCAGTAGGTCGTACACGGTGGTGTCACTGCCCCGTCCGCCGCTGCACGCGACACCGATACTGGCCGCGATCCGCACCTCCGCCGCACTGAGCTCGAACGGCTCACCGAGCGCGGCCAGCAGCCGCTCCGCCAGCAGGGTGGCCTGCTGCCGTCCCACCGGAGTGAGCACCACGAATTCGTCACCGCCGTAGCGGGCGGCGGCGTCGTCGCGCCGGATGATGCGCCGAATCCGCGCCGCCGCATTGGCGATCAACTCGTCACCCACCGCGTGCCCGTAGTTGTCGTTGACCCGTTTGAACCCGTCCAGGTCGATGAACAGCAGCGCCAGCGGCGCCTCACCCCAGTGCTCGCGATTGCGGTGCAGCGCCCGCAGCAGTGCCGCGCGATTGAGCAGCCCGGTCAGCATGTCGTGATCGGCCTGATACTGCGCCCGCCGCTCACTGCGCGCGCTGCGTTCGATGGCACGCTCACTGCGCAGCAGCATTCCGGCCAGCAGCAGCGCGAACAGCGACGACACCACCAGCCGGTCCACCGGATCCAGGCTCGAACCCACCACCGGCACCAGTGACGCCACGATGAGCACGATGGCGATGATGCTGGCCCGCTGCCGTGACCGGTGCGACAGGATTCGCCGCGGTTCCCCGAGCGTGACCATGGTGGGGTGCAGGGCCGCCACCCCGATCAGCGTGTACGCCAGTTGCAGTGGCACCAGCAGGATCTCGTGCTCGATCACCGCCGATCCGGCCGTCTCCAGGTTGTAGCCCAGATCGCCCGCCAGAATGATCAGCATGGCCAGGTGCACCAGACGCAGGGAGTATTCCGAACGCGCCGAGGTCACCACCGAATGCGCGACCACGGTCAGCAGGAGCGCGTCCACCACCGGGTAGGTGGCGGCGGTCAGCGTGGTGAACGAGATCCGCTCGGCCGCGTGCAGGATCGGCGAGATGAGGAAGGTCCACGAGGCCAGCAGCGCGCCCAATCCGATGAGCGCGGAATCCAGCAGCAGATCGTGATCGGTGCTGCGCTTGCGGGGCCGCAGCCACAGCACCGCCGCCGCGCCGATACCGCAGTATCCGGTGAGCGTGAACAGGTCGTCGAACGGATGCGTCTGCGAGTGTGTGACATCCCGCAGTACCGTCCCGATGGTGAACTGCACGGCGGAGATCGAGAGCAGATACCACGGCAACGGCTGCGGAGGTGCGTAGCGGCGCAGCCCCACCCCGATCATGGTCACGCTGGCGATGACGGAAACGCTGAGCGTGAACACGCCGAAGGAGCGGGAAGCCAGGAGCAGCAGCAGGGTCAGCAGGCAGAGCAGAAATCCGAACAGCACGGTGCGCCAACAGGATCCGAATAGTCGACCGGACCTCTCCGTTGGCCCTGCCTCCCTGCCCACCAGCCGCCCCCTTTGTCCGCTCCGTCCCCGATGAAGCCGCCACTTCATCGTAGGTCCGCGATTCCTCCGCCATGAGGTCACCCGGTGCGCACTGGGCGCGGCTCGTTGGGGGTGAGGTGAACCCCGTGTACGGCCATACGGTCCCGGGTAGCAGAGTCGATCATGTCACGAAAACAAGCTTCCCGTATCGGACTTGGACGAACGCGTAGGACTGCTTTTCGCAAGGTTCGCTGTGCATGCTGCGCTGTGAGGCTTCGACTTCGAGGGCTGGGCGTGTGACCCGATGCCAGGCGTGTCCCACGCGATCATCACCGGCGCTACGGACTGGACAGTTAGTATTCGCCGCACGGTTGTTCGTCTCCGCCCGATCGTCTCGTCAGGAGAGCTGTATGCCGTTCCACGTCGCCGGTTCCGCCGCACCCCTCACCGCCGTACTCGCCGACGGGCAATTGCGGCTGGATGCCGATCCCGTCGACTACGCGCTGGTAGCGCTGTATTTCGTCTTCGTTCTCGGCATCGGTCTGCTGGCCCGGCAGCGGGTTTCGTCGAGTATCGACTTCTTCCTGTCCGGACGTTCGCTGCCCGCCTGGGTGACCGGTCTGGCCTTCATCTCCGCCAATCTCGGCGCGGTCGAGATCATGGGCATGTCCGCCAACGGCGCGGAGTACGGCATGCCGACCATGCACTACTTCTGGATCGGCGCGGTGCCGGCCATGCTGTTCCTGGGCGTGGTGATGATGCCGTTCTACTACGGCTCCAAGGTGCGCAGCGTCCCGGAATTCATGCGGCGGCGCTTCGGACCGGGTGCGCACCTGGTCAACGCGCTCAGCTTCGCGGTGGCGCAGGTGCTCATCGCCGGGGTCAACCTGTATCTGCTCGGCACCATCCTCAATGTGCTGCTGGGCTGGCCGCTGTGGGTGTCGGTGATGGCGGCCGCGGTGATCGTGCTCTCCTACATCACATTGGGCGGGCTGTCGGCGGCCATCTACAACGAGGTGCTGCAGTTCTTCGTGATCGTGGCCGCCCTGCTGCCGCTGACACTGGTCGGTCTGCACAAGGTGGGTGGCTGGGATGGCCTGCGCGACAAGGTGATCGCCGGTCCCGGCGGCGCGCAGCAGGTCGAGGCGTGGCCGGGTAATGAGCTGTCCGGCTTCGCGAACAACTTCATGTCCATTCTCGGCATCGTGTTCGGCCTCGGCTTCGTGCTGTCGTTCGGCTACTGGACCACCAATTTCGTCGAGGTGCAGCGCGCCATGGCGACGCACTCGATCTCCGCCGCGCGGCGCACGCCGATCATCGGCGCGTATCCGAAGATGTTCATCCCCTTCCTCGTCGTCATCCCGGGCATGATCTCCGCGGTGCTGGTGCCGCAGATCATCGACCTCAAGGCGCAGACCGCGGCGAATCCGGACTACCAGGGTGACACCACCTACAACCAGGCGCTGCTGTACCTCATGAAGGACACGCTGCCCAACGGGCTGCTGGGGGTGGGGCTGGCCGGACTCCTCGCGGCGTTCATGGCCGGTATGGCGGCCAATGTCTCGGCGTTCAATACCGTGTTCAGCTACGACCTGTGGCAGCAGTACGTGGTCAAGGACCGGGAGGACGGGTACTACCTGCGCGTGGGCCGCCTGGCCACCGTCGGCGCCACCGTCGCCGCCATCGGCACCGCGTTCATCGCCGGGAATTTCGGCAATATGATGGACTATCTGCAAACGCTGTTCAGCTTCTTCAACGCACCGCTGTTCGCGACCTTCATCCTGGGCATGTTCTGGAAGCGCATGACACCGGCCGCCGGGTGGGCGGGCCTGGTGGCCGGAACCGCCTCCGCCATCGTCGTTTTCATCCTGCACGAGGCCGGTGTCTTCCATTTGTCCGGGCAGGGTTCGAGTTTCGTGGCGGCGGGCGTGGCGTTCGCGGTGGATATCGTGGTGAGCGTGGTCGTCACCCAGGTGTCGCAGCCCAGGCCCGCGGCGGAACTGGTCGGCCTGGTCTACTCCGAGACTCCCAAAGAGGTGCGCACCGACCCGGAATCGGACACGCTGCCCTGGTACCAGCGGCCCGTCCTGCTGGCCGGTATCGCCCTGGTCATCGTCATCGCCCTCAATATCTTCGTCGGCTGACCGCACCCGCCGGATAGGAAAGGCCCGCCATGCTGTTCGATATCCGCACCATCGTCGGCGCACTGCTCGCCTGCTACGGCCTCATCGTCCTGGTGACCGGCCTGACCTACGACGCCGCCGAACAGGAGGCCAAAACCGGCGGGATCGACATCAACCAGTGGACCGGCATCGGCATGCTCATCGCCGCCGCCGTGTTCTTCACCTGGGTCCGCCTGCGCCCCGTCCAGGTCCCACCCACCCCGCCGGAGGACGAGCAGCCCGCCGAATAGCTCAGCGCCGGAGAGTGCGCGGGCGCGTCGCGCGCGTGTCCGCCGCGGCATCGGTAACGAACGATCGCCGTACTCCCGACACACAGACGTGGATGGAAGACGACGCGGTCCTCGTCCCCGTCGCCGCCGGTCGGCACCGTGCCACCGGAAAGCATCACCGAAGGTGAGCCAATGGAGTACTTCGCGCCCCGCTCGCTCGAACTCGTCGACTGCTCGGTCGAATTGGAGAACCTGACCAGACTGGACCTCTCGAACGTGCTGGCCCTACACCGGGATTGCGATCCGGGGATCTGCTCCCTGCATTCCCGCGCCGCATCCCTGCTCGGCATCGCCCACGGCCCGGCACCCGCGCGTCGTCACCCGCGGTTACCGAACCACTGAGGTTCGAACCGCGCTGCCTGTCGTTCCGACGGACGAATGGTCAGGTCGATGGGCGCGGGTTCCGCGCAGCAGTCACAGGCCGGGGTGGCTGCCGACGGTCGTGTGGCGCGGATGTCGAACGATGGGGGAGTACCGACCGGTTGCATGGTTGGCAGGTCGGCACGACGGCGCAGCCGGGCGGCGCGGATGCCGTTGGCGATGACGAAGACCTCGGCGAGTTCGTGGATGAAGACCACGGTGGCCAGGCCGAGGACGCCGGTGGCGGCGAGCGGGACCAGCGACAGCACGATCGCGGCCGACAGGCCCATGTTCTGGAGCATGATCGCGCGGGCGCGGCGGGCGTGCCGGACGGCGTGCGGCAGTTGGCGCAGGTCGTGCCCGAGCAGTGCGATATCGGCGGTCTCGATGGCGACATCGGTTCCCATGGCGCCCATGGCGATTCCGATATCGGCGGTGGCCAGCGCGGGGGCGTCGTTGACGCCGTCGCCGACCATGGCGACCGCGCCGGGGCGCTCCCGGCGCAGCCGGGCGATGTGGTCGGCCTTGTCGGTGGGAAGCAGTTCGGCATGGACGTCGTCGATACCCGCCCGTGCGGCGAGCGCGGCCGCCGTGCGGGCGTTGTCGCCGGTCAGCATGGCCACCCGCACCCCGGCCCGGTGGAGGTCGGCGACGGTGTCGGCGGCCTCGGGGCGCAGTTCGTCACGGATGCCGACCAGTCCGATCAGGACGTGATCGTATTCGAGCAGCGCGACCGTCACACCGGCGTCCTGGAGTCGATCGACATGGTCGGCGAGTGCGCCGGTACGAATCCAGCCGGGCTTGCCGAGGCGGGCCGCCCGCCCGTCCACGATGCCCTCGATCCCCGCACCGGGAACGGTGGTGACGTCCCGTGCGGGCGCGGCGGGTGCGGGAGCGTCGGCCAGAATCGCGGCGGCGAGCGGATGTTCACTGCGCGCCTCCAGCGCGGCGGCGAGCGCGTGGACCCGTTCGCGAGAATGGTCCGCGGTGGGAACGATCTCGACGACGGTGGGCCGGTTGCGGGTCAGCGTGCCGGTCTTGTCCAGCGCGACCGTGCGCACCGCGCCCAGCGCTTCCAGCGCCGCGCCACCCTTGACCAGCACCCCGAGCCGGGTGGCGGCGCCGACCGCGGCGATGACGGTGACCGGCACCGAAATGGCCAGGGCGCACGGGGCGGCGGCGACCAGCACCACCAGCGCACGTTCGAACCACAGCGCCGGATCGCCGAAAACACCGCCGAGCGCGGCGATTCCGGCGGCGAGCACCATGACCGCGGGCACCAGCGGGCGGGCCAACCGGTCGGCCAGCCGCTGCCGGGAACCCTTGCGCCGCTGGGCGTCCTCGACCACGCGGACGACCTTGGCCAGCGAATTGTCCGCCACGGTCGCGGTCGCCCGCACCACCAGCGCGCCGCGGGCATTGATCGACCCGGCGAACACCGCGTCACCCGGGCCGACCTCCACCGGCACCGACTCCCCGGTCACCGCGGCGGTGTCCAGACTCGAACGCCCTTCGCGCACCATGCCGTCGCTGGCGATCCGGTCACCCGCCCGCACCAGCATCAGGTCCCCGACCAGCAGTTCACCGGGCTCGATGGTGGTTTCGCGGCCGTCGCGCAGCACGCGCACCCGGTCCGGCACCAGGGTGAGCAGCGCCCGCAACCCCTGGCGGGTGCGCGCGAGCGAATAGTCCTCCAGGGCTTCGCTGATGGAGAACAGGAACGCCAGCATCGCCGCCTCGGCGAACTGCCCCAGCGCCAGCGCGCCGATCAATGCGATCGTCATCAGCGTGGCGACGCCGATCCGCCGCCGCAGCAGTGCCCGCACCGCACCCGGTACGAAGGTCGTCCCGCCGACCGCCGCCGCTGCCAGGTGCGCCGTGGTCGCCCCGGCCTCGAAGCCGGACCAGTCCGCCGCGAAACCGCTCAGCAGCAGCACCCCCGCCACACCGGCCAGCCGGAGTTCCCGCACCTGCCACAACCGCTGCGGGCGTTCGTCTCCGGCGTCCGGCGCTGCCGCGTTCCCGTGCTCGCCGGGGCCTTCGTCGATGCCGCAGCACGCGTCGCTCATCGTCGTACTCGCTCTCGTGTGCTCAGCAGCAGTCCTGGGCTTCGGCGGCGGGGCAGCACGCGGGGTCCACCGCCAACACCACACCCAGCAGATCCCCCAGCGCGGCCGCGATACGCCGGTCGGCCAGCTCGTACCGATTGCGCCGCCCCTCGGGCACCGCCACCACCAGCCCGCATCCCCGCAGGCAGGCAAGGTGATTCGACAGGATCTGCCGCGACACCCCGATCCGCTCCGCCATCTCCGACGGATAGGCGGGTCCGTCCCGCAGGCTCAACAGGATTCGGGTACGCGTCGGGTCGGACAGCGCATGCCCGAACCGAGCCAACGCGTCCGAGTGCAGCAGGGTCTCCATAACCCCTGACGCTACATCAGAATCTGTATACAGAAAAGCATGAACAATCTACGCCGCTGCCGGGCGACGGCGCGCTGGCTACGGCGCGGCTTGGACGGGCCGGATCCGCACGGCCGTACCGTAGGCCGCCACCTCGCTCATGGTGCCCGCGATCTCGTTGCAGTCGAAGCGCATGGCCACAATGGCATTCGCGCCCAGCGAGATGGCGTGCTGGCACATGCGCATGATCGCCTCGTGCCGGGACTGGTACAGCAGCTGGGTGTACTCGTGAATCTCCCCGCCGCCCAGGGAGCGGAAGGTCGCGCCGATATTCGACCCGATACTGCGACTGCGCACCGTCAACCCGGCCACCTCCCCGAAAACCTGCACGATGTCCTGACCGGGCACATCGTTCATGGTGGAGACCAGAATCGGGAACTGCGGCCCGGGCTGCTGCTGCGGGTAGGGCTGCTGTGCGTACGGTTGCTGCGGCGGGTACTGCGGCTGCTGCGGCGGCATGGGATGACTCACAGATCCGCAGCGTACGGGGGTGATCGGCATCGGCGCTTCCCGGGCTCGAGATCGTGGCGGTCGACCGAGCGCGTGACGGATGGGTAGGGTCACCGCCGGTGAGGGAAGAATTGACCGCCGGACCGGGCCGGTTGGCGCGGTGGTCGACAGCGGTCGCGCTGCTGGCGGCGGCGGCCGCGGTGTTGCTGGGACGTCTGCTTATCGCCGATCACGCGCGGGAGGTCGCCGATGCGACGCGCCCTTGGCGGTCGCCGACGCGGTACGACTGGCCGAGCAGTGGCCCGAGGGTGTCCCCACCGAGGAGCGGTGACCCCGCCCGGTCGCTGGCCGGGCGGGGTCGGTCTCGTCTCAGTCGGCGGGCTGGGGCAGCGGTGCGTTGATGGTGTTGAAGTAGTCGATGATCGACGCCACCGCCACCGGGGCGGTGATCAGCACCGTGCCCGCGATGCCGATCAGGCTCGCGCCTGCCGCCGCGCCGACCAGGCAGCCGACGATCGGGCCGGCACCGAACAGCGTGGCGACGACGCCCGTCGCGATCGTGCCCGCGACCGCGCCGAGGGCGCAGCCGACGAGACCGCCCAGCACGGTCGTGGTCAGCCCGGCCAGGGTACCCGCCAAACCGATGCGGGAGGTCATCCGGGACCAGGCGGCCTTCTCCCGCTCGTACTCGTTCTTGAACTCGGCCTTGTCCTCGAACGGCAGCGAAACGGGCTGGTAGACAGCATGTTCGCGGTCGATCTGCGGCGTCAGGGTCGCGGTGTGCCCGGAGACCTCCGCGGCGACGGGGAAGACGAAGTCGTCCACCCGCACCCGGAGGGGAGCGCCCGCCACGACCGTGCCGTCGGCCGACTTGATCGCCAGCACACCGTTCGCGACCTCCAGCGAACCGATATCGGTGGAGAGCGTCAGGCTCCGCTCCTGCGCCTGGTAGGAGACGTTGACCGGGGCGGGCCCGGTCGGCGCGTCGGCGTGGCCGGTGCCGGTGGCGACGCCGAGGGCGGCGACGAGCAGGGCCGAGGTGGCGGCGAACTTGTTGATCTTCATCAGGTGAATTCCTTCGGTAGCTGCGCAGGGTCCAGCGCGCCGCCTCCATGCCAGTGAACAGGCGACGTGACCCTGGGAGTGGACGGACCGCACCGGCGGCACGGCTCGAATGCCGTGTCGCTGGGTGCAGTTCGGAAGTGAGTTAGGCCGAGGCCCGGCGGCGTGCGATCAGACCGACCACCACGTCCACGACGAGGAAGCCGAGCACGCTGAGCCCGATGAGCGGAGCGAACCAGCCCACCACCACGGCCGCGGCCGCGAACGGCAGCAGCAGCCACAGCGGCGTCTGCCGCAGCACCCCGCGCCGCGGCGCCTTGCCGACGGCGAACGCCTTGGCGTCCCTGGTCGGTCGTCGCCGCCACCACATCAGGTAGCCGCGCACGATCACCGTGATCAGCCCGACCATGACGGCCAGCAGCAACAGCTGGTTGAGCAGCCCGAACATCAGGCCCATATGGAACTGGATGCCCCAGTTGGTCAGCTTGGCCGCCAGCGACCAGTCGGAATACCGCAGCAGGTCGGTGACCTCACCGCTGGCGCCGTTCACGGCGATGGAGTCGACGGTGAGCACCCCGGGCATCCGGCGTTCCTTGGCGGTGAACGCCACGTCCTCCGCCGCCGGAATGCTGATCTCCACGGGCGATTCGATGCCATTGGCGCGCACCACGCCGTACACCAGATCCGCCTGCTCGATCGCCTTGACCGACGGCGCGGCCGCCTCCGGATCCGGCATGGCGTGATGGGAGTGTTCCCCGGCGGCGGGCGCGGACGGCGTCGCGGCACCCGGCAGTTCGGAACTCACCTTCGGGGTGGTCCAGCTCATCTCCTCGCGGATCTTCGCGATGTTCTCACCGGCGTAGGTGGACCAGGTCATACCGGTCACCGACAGCAGCAGCACGATCGGCAGAATCCACACACCCACGGCCGCATGCCAATTCAGCGAACGGCCACGCGGGCGGGAACGATCCGGCCACAGCAGCCAGCGCGCGGACCGGCGCTCGCGCCGGGCGCGCACCCGCCGGATCCACAGCACCAGCCCGGCCAGGGCGATCACCCACAGCCAGGAGGCGGCCAACTCGCTGTAGAGGCGACCCGGTTCGCCCAGATGCAGGTCACGGTGCAACTGGTCGATCCAGGTGCGCATGGGCAGCGCACCCGAGCTGCCGTAGACGACGCTGTCGCCCAGCGGCTCGGCGGTCACCGGATCCACGAAGACGGCGCGTCGCTCGGACGCTCCGAGTGTCGGGTCGGTGAAGATCACACGGGTGGTGTCCCCGGTGCCCTGCGCCGGGGCGACCGCCGCCAGCGCCAGGTCCGGCTGCCGCGCGACAGCGGCGCGGATCTGATCCGACAGCGGCTTGACCGGGCCGGTCGAATCGGTGTGCAGCAGGCCCCGTTCGGTGATGTTCTCCAGGGTCGGGGCAATGGCGTAGAGCGCGCCCGTGACGGCCGCGATCAGGATGAACGGGGCGACGAAAACGCCCGCGTAAAAATGGAGTCTCAGCATCAGCGCTTGAAAAGCGCCGCCTGCTTTCTTCTTACCGCCCGCGGATTCGGCGGATGAATCCGTTTCCGGGGTAGGCGAAATAGGCGGTGTCGTCTCGACACCGCTATCCGTGGTGGTCACTAGCGGACTTTCTGTTCGAGGGGCAGCCCGGATGCGCGGAATACCGCATGCCGCATCGGCATACGTGGACAGCGCGATCACACGGACGGGAAAGTCCGTGTGCCGGGCGAGAAAGGAGAATCAGCCTCGAACGAGAACGGGTGGCCCGCGGGTGCGCAGTGCGTCGGCGGCGAAGAGCCGCAGCACGATCCGATCGCGGTGCTCGATGGGCAGCGCGGGCGGCCCCGCGAGCACCGGCAGCACGACGGGTACCGGCAGCACCCGCGCCATCACGGCGGTGACGATCCGATAGGCGGCCTCCGCGCCCAGGATCACGACAGCCGCGGCGATGGCGGCCACGATATGCGCCAGCAGCATGGACGGCGTCCACACCGACTGCTGGTGGTGATGCCCGCCGCCGGCTCCCCACGACATGGCGAGGTGGCCCAGCAGCTGTCCGCCCACCAGCGCGCCCACCAGACCGACGGCGGTGGTGCGCAGCGAGCGCACCCCGGCGGTCAGCGCGCCCACGGCGGCACAGCCCGCGATGAGCAGAGTCAGCGCGCCTGAATCGGGGGCCATGGCGCCGGAGGCCCAACCGTGCGCGGCGACGGCCAGCGCCCCGGAAATCGAACCGGCCGCCCCACCGCGCAATACCGCGGCATCACCGCGAAAATGCGCCGTAGGGCGGCCGGACTCGAAACTCACCCGCTGATGATAGCGGTCCCTGGATTCCGGACTCCACACCCGCTACCCGCCGGAGTGCGGACGGAGTGGTCGCGTCGAATTACTCCGCCGGAACTTCCATTTCGACCAGCGGCTTGCGCAGCAGTTTGCCGGTGGCATTGCGCGGCAGCTCGTCGAGGAAGATCACCTCGCGCGGCACCTTGTAGCGCGCCAGGTTCTCCTTCACGAAATCCTTGATCTCCTGGGCGTCGCGCTGGGAATCCGGGCCCGGAACCACGATGGCGCGCAAACGCTTTCCGAAGTCGGCATCGTCCACACCCACCACGGCCGCCTCCAGCACGTCGGGGCGGTTGGAGATGAGGTGCTCCACCTCCTGCGGGAAGACGTTCTCGCCGCCGGAGACGATCATGTCGTCGTCGCGGCCGTCGATGAACAGCAGGCCGTCGGCGTCGAAGTGACCCACGTCGCCCGAGGACATGAGGCCGTCCACGAACTCCTTGGTACGGCCGTCGGTGTACGCCTTGAAGGAATGCGCGTTGCCGATGAAGATGGTGCCCGTCACGCCCGGCTTGGTGATGAGCTTACGGTTCTCGTCGTACAGCGCGAGGGTGATGCCGACCGGCGGGCGGCCCGCGGTGGTCGGCGACTTGCGCAGCTCATCCGGGGTGGCCACGGTGATGACCGCGCATTCGGTGGAGCCGTACAGGTTGTAGAGCGTCGGGCCGAAGTAGTCCAGACTGCGGGTGACCACGTCCGGCGGGATGGCCGACCCGGCGGCGAAGATGACGCGCAGCGACGCCTTCGGGTTGTACTTGGCTAGCACCTCGGACGGCAGGTCGAGCATGCGCTGCAGCATGGTCGGCACCACGGTCAGGCCCTGCGCCCGGTACTTCACGATATTGGCGATCGTGAGCTCCGGGTCGAAGCGGCGCTGCTGGAAGACCACCTTGTTGCCCAGTGCGATGGACAGGGTGAACTGCGACAGGCCGGTGCCGTGGAAGATGGGCGCGGCCATCACCATGGTGCCGTTGCGCGGCAGCGGAATTCGATCCAGGAACTGGGCCGAGATGAACGGGCTCACCTTGTCGCGCGGCGCACCCTTCGGGGTGCCGGTGGTGCCGGAGGTCAGGATGACCATGCCGCCCGGCTTGTCCGGCGGCGTGATCGGTGCGGTGGACTGCCCCTGCGACACCGACTCGATGGTGGGGATGGCCGGATCGGCGTTGTCCTTCTCGTCCACCCAGGTGAGGATGCGCGGAATGTCCTCGGGAATGGCACTCATGAGCTCGAAGAACTCACTGTCGTGCAGGACCGCCTTGACCTGCTCGCGGGCCGCCACATCGGCGAACTGCGGCTTGGCGAAGCCGGTGTTCATGAGGACGGCGCGCACCCCGAGCTTGCCGGTGGCGAGCAGGCTCAGCACCATGCCGCGGTGGTCGCGGGCCAGCACCGCCACCACATCGCCGGGCCGCAGCCCGCGCGCGCTGAGTCCGCGCGCGAAGGCGTTGGACAGTTCGTCGAGCTCCTTGACCGACAGCTCACCGCGCTCGTCGATGATGGCGGCGTGCGGGTTGGTCTGCGCGGCATGCATGACGACGCCGGCGAACGGGCCGAACTTGAGCACGTTCAGCGCGGATTTGACGGCATGATCGGGGCGCAGCGGATTGAACAGGCCCCGCTTCATCATGGCGTTCACGCTGAGCGCCGTGTCGCTGACCTTTTTCAACGCGCTGTTTGCCGTCGGACGGGCAACTGACATGGGTACAACCATTCCCGCGATCTCCCTGCCGGACGAGTCGGCCGGGCGGACCGCGACATCGAGATCCAGTGCGCTTGCAGCCTAGCAAGCGCAGGCAGAAAGGTTGTGGCTCAGGTCTCTGTTACCCGAAGTAGCGCTTAATGCGGTCGGAATGTGACCCCCGGCTACACCTCGTACTCGACCAGCACGCGGCGCAGCAGCTTGCCGGTGGTGTTGCGGGGCAGATCGTCGAGGAAGATCACCTCGCGCGGCACCTTGTAGCGGGCCAGATTGCCCTTCACGTACGCCTTGATCTCCTCGGCGTCCGGGCTCGCACCCGGTTCCGGAACGATGAAGGCGCGCAAGCGCTTTCCGAACTCCACATCGTCCACGCCGACCACCGCCGCGTCGAATACGTCCCGCCGCTCCAGCAGCAGGTTCTCCACCTCCTGCGGGAAGACGTTCTCCCCGCCGGAGACGATCATGTCGTCGTCGCGGCCGTCCACGAACAGTAGGCCGTTGTCGTCGAAATGCCCGACGTCGCCGCTGGACATGTACCCGTCGATGATCTGCTTGTGCCGCCCGTCGGTGTAGCCCTCGAAGGGTGCGCCGGAGCGGATGAAGATACGGCCGGTGACATTCTTGGCGTGGATGCGCTTGTCGTCATCGTCGAACAGGGCGACCTCGCAGGTCAGCGGCGATTTGCCCGCTGTGCCCGGTGCCTTGGCCAGATCCTCGGGGCGCGCCACCGTCGCCACCGCGCATTCGGTCGAGCCGTACAGGTTGTACAGCACCGGGCCGAAGACCTCCTGGGTGCGCACGCTGAGCTCGGGCGACAGTGCCGAACCGGCGATGACGATGCCCCGCAGCGAGGAGGTGTCGTACTTCTCGCGAATGGCCGGATCCAACTCCACCATGCGGTGCACCATGGTCGGCACCGCCACCAGCATGTCCGCCTTGTGCTCGTCGATCAGCCGCAGCGTGCGTTCGGCGTCGAACCGGCGGACCAGCACCACCTTGTTGCCCAGTGCCGTGCCGACCAGCCAGGTGCCCATGCCGGTGCTGTGGAAGATGGGGGAGACGATCACCATGGTGCCCTGGCGCGGGAAGTCGATGCGGTCCACCATCTGCACGGTGCCGATCGGGCCGACCTTGGTGCGCGGCGCGCCCTTGGGCAGGCCGGTGGTGCCGCTGGTGAGGATGATGAAACCGCCCGGCTTCTGCGGGGCGGGCAGCCGCTCGGTGGAGTTCTCCGCCATCAGCGTGTCGAGCGTCGTCGCCCCCGCCGGGACCTCGTGTCCCTCGTCCACCCAGGTGAGCACGCGCGGCAGTTCCGGCGGCAGGGCGTCGAGCAGGCCGAGGAACTCGCTGTCGTGCAGCACCGCCTTGACGTTCTCGCGGGCGCACACCTCGGCGAACTGCGGCTTGGCGAATCCGGTGTTCATCAGCGCCGAGCGCACGCCGAGCTTCCCGGCGGCCGCCAGCGAGAGCAGCAGTCCGCGGTGGTCGCGGGCGAGGATGCCGATCACCATGCCCGGCTGGATGCCCATGGCCTGGAGGCCCCGGGCCACCGCCGTCGAACCCTCGTCGAGTTCGCGGTAGGTCATCTCGCCGCGTTCGTCGGCCAGCGCCGGGCGGTCCGGCCACACCCGCGCGGCATGCTGCACCATGGTGGCCTGCGGCCCGAAAACCTTGGCCTCCCGCATGGTTCGCAGGGTTTCCATGGGATTGCGGGGATCGCTGATGCCGACCTCCCGCAACCGCCCCAGACCCTTGATCACCTCTCCGGTGTGGGTCATACGCTGCTGCACCGAATGCAGAATCGAGGCCATCTCGATCAACCTCCGAACTCGTGGTCGTGCCGGTTCGACGCCGCACGACACCCTGCGATTGGCGCAACGGTAGCAGTGGAGTGTGACCGACGTTACAGAAATCCGGTCAGATCGGACAGCGCGGCCGGGTGCGTCCACCGACCAGGCGTTTTGCCGTGGCGGATCGGGTGTATCGATCCGGGCGGTGACCGGCGGGCGCTCACCGATGGTTACATGGACCGGGTGACCGATTCCACGGAGTTGCTCTTCGGTGTGTACGCGGCGGGGCAGGTCAGCACGGTGGCCGGGCCGCCCGACGACCGCGCCGCCATCGCGGATCTGGTGCGGCGGCTACAGGGGGACGCGCCGTTCGTGGTGCGGGAGTACCTGCACTACCTGGGTACTCCACCGGACCCGGAACGGGCTGCGGTCCTGCACCCCGAACGCGTCTACGGCGAGCTGACCATGCCGGATCGGTGGTATCTGGAGGGGCACCGGCAGTTGGACCTGGTGCTCTGCTACCTGCCCACTGCCGTCGACGTGGACGGCTGGCTGAATTTCATCGACCGGGCCATCGACCGGTACGGGCGGATCGTGCGCTACCTCCAGATCACGCTGGAACCCAATTTCGACATCCCGTGGATCGACGGCAGTTCCCCCGGCGTGGTGACGGCCCTGGTGCGCGGCATCGCGCACGCGCGCAAGGCGCTCGACACGGTGGGCCTGGACGCGGTGCGCATCGGATTCTCGGTGGCCGAATCACCGGACTGGATGGGCGGTGACGCGGCCTTTTGGGAGCAGCTGGCGGCCGTACCCGCACACGAATTCGCCGACCTGGTCGACTATGTCGGGCTGGCGCTGTATCCCGATGCCTTCTCCCCGGTCGCACCGCACGGCACGCCCGGCGATATCGATTCCCAGGTGAAGCACGCCATCCAGCAGCTGCGCGAGGAGTCGCTGCCCAAGGCGCGCATAGGATCTCACGTACCGATCCACATCTCGGAATGCGGCAGCATCACCGGCCCGGAGCGCACCCCCGAACACCAGGCCGACAGCATCGATCACCTGGTACGCGCCGTCGCGGCGGTGCGAAGCCGCCACCACGTGACCCATCTCGAACTCTTCGGCCTGCGCGACGCCAACTCCGCTCAGCCGGAACCCATGGCGCAGTTGGGAATCACGTCCAGCGACTACCGCCCCAAGGCGGCCTTCGAGACCTATCGCCGCCTGGTGGAGGAGTTCAGCGCCTGACGCTCGGCACCGAACCCCTGAAACTCACTGCCGCCGAATCGGATTGCTCCAGGCCCGGTTGCCCGCCACGTCGGTGACCGTCACCCGCACGTACGGGCTGCGCGCGAACATGTCCAGCGGCAGCCGACATTCGGTCAACCCGTCACCCATCCGCCACTGCGCCCCGGGAACCGATCCGGTCACCACGATCTTGTGCACCGGCGAACATCGAATCTCGATCCGCCCGCCCGCGATCTCGATGCCGTGAATCTCCGGCCCGGTACTGGAGTAGTAGTGCCCGGCCTTCAACGCGATCAGCAAAGCATCAGGATCGAGGGATTCGGCACGCACCTGCACCCAGGCATCGCGCCCGGCCGGATCCTGCGGCTGAAAGTGACAGTCGTCGGCCGCATACGCGTCGAGCCGATACCCCCGCCCCAGCAGCACATCATAGAGATGCAGACTGTCCCCCCGATCCTCCCGTGCCGCAAGCGAATTGAACACCTCCACCGCATGCGCCGCATCCAGCGTCGCCGCATCCTCGACGGTCGACAAAGCTGCCGCCGGATGCGCCATCCCGATGAAAGCCCCCGCCGCCCGCGCCCGCCGCGCCAACTCCGGCCCACTCTCGGACGGCTCCGGCGGCACGAACCCCACCGGCAACCCCACCGCGACAATATGCCATCTACTGGCGAATTGCATTCGCGGCGCCTCCAACTCGGCCCCGAGCAATGTGGTGAAATCGTCGGTTCGAATGGCCCGCGTATCCGTGAGTGGAAACCCGTACTCCGGGCGGAAGTGGTCGGTGACGGCGACGAAGTCGTACCCCGCCTCCCGATACCGCCGACAGACCTCCTCCGGTGCCAGCGCTCCATCCGACCGGTTCGAGTGACAGTGCAGATTCCCCCGCCAGAACCGACCGGGCAACGTGAAGGGCAACATCGCCCCAGTATGTGAGATATCGAGTGGGGCGGGCCATGGCTGTCGCCCTGGCCTCCGCTGGCTGCCATCGGCTGAGGTGCCCCGCTGGGCACAGCACTGTGGAATCCCCGATGGATGCCGCGAACGGAAACCGGCGCGAGCTCCGCGGAACTCGCGCCGGTTGCCCTGTCCCAGAACCTACTTCAGCTTGTCGCTCGACAGTCCCAGCACCCGGCGGGCCACGATGAGCTGCTGGATCTGCTGGGTGCCTTCGAAGATGTCGAGGATCTTCGAGTCGCGGCCCCACTTCTCGAGCAGGGTGCGCTGGCTGTAGCCGAGGGGGCCCGCGAGTTCGACGGCCTTGAGGGTGACGTCGGTGCCCATGCGGCCGGCCTTGGCCTTGGACATGGAGGCCTCGAGGGAGTTCGGCTTCTTGTTGTCGGCCATCCAGGCCGCGCGTAGGGAGAGCAGGTAGGCGGCTTCCCAGTCGGCTTCCAGGCGGAGGTATTCCGCGGCGGCGGCGTGCTGGTTGTTCGGCGGGGTGTCGTAGGAGATCTCGACGCCCGCGTCGGTGAGGATCTTGCGCAGTTCCTCGAGGGCGGCGCGGCCCACACCGACGGCCATACCGGCCACCAGCGGGCGGGTGTTGTCGAACGTCTGCATGACGCCCGCGAAACCCTTCTCCACATTGACTTCCGGCGAACCGAGGATGTTGTCCTTCGGAATGCGGCAGTCCTCGAAGCGGATCTCGGCGGTGTCGGACGCCTTGATGCCGAGCTTGTGCTCGAGGCGGGACACGGTGAGGCCCTTGGCATCCCGGGGCACCACGAAGGACTTGATGGCGGCGCGCCCCTTGGACTTGTCCACCGAGGCCCACACCACGATGTGGGTGGCACGCGAACCGGCGGTCACGAAGATCTTGGTGCCGTTGAGCACCCACTCGTCACCGTCGAGCACCGCGGTGGTGGACACCGCGGCCGAGTCGGAGCCGAAGGACGGCTCGGTGATCGCCATGGCGGCCCACACCTTGCCGAAGCGCTGCAACTGCTCATCGGTGGCGACCGCGGCGATGGCCGCATTGCCCAGCCCCTGGTAGGGGATGGAGAGCATGAGGCCGACATCGCCCCACGAGGTCTCCAGGGCGTTCATGAGCGCGGACATGTTGCCGCCGTTGCTGTTGCCCAGCAGTTCGGTGGCGTGGCCGTCGCCCTCGCCCTCCTGGGCCTTGCGTCCGCCGGTGGCGCCGGAGACGTCCTGTGCACCGGAGTCGGACAGGCCCTCCACCATGGCGGCCATGGTGTCCAGCTCGACCGGGTACTCGTGCTCGGCGAGGTCGTACTTGCGCGAGGTGGGGCGGAAGATCTCCGCGGCCACCTGATGGGCCTGATTGGCGCTGGCCCGCAGCTTCTTGGGGAGTTCGAGATTGATCATTGTGGTCTCCGTGTGAGAAGTCGGGGCTAGACGAGGACGACGCCTTCGGCGACGCCGATGCCGCGCAGATCGCGGTACCAGCGCTCGACCGGGTGCTCCTTGGTGAAGCCGTGGCCGCCGAGCAACTGCACGCCGTCCAGGCCGATCTGCATGCCCTTGTCGGTGGCCAGCTTCTTGGCCAGCGCCGCCTCGCGGGCGAACGACAGCCCCTGCTCGGCGCGCGACGCGCCACGCAGTGTCACCAGGCGCATACCGTCCAGCTCGATCGCCATATTGGCGACCATGAACGCCACCGCCTGCCGGTGCGCGATCGGCTCACCGAACGCCTCGCGCTCCTTCACATACGGAATCACGTAGTCCAGCACGGCCTGGCCGGTGCCGACCGCCAGCGACGACCAGCCCAGCCGGGCCAGCCGCACCGCGTCGGCGTAATCCTCGGCGCGCTGCACGGCGTCGGCATCGCCCAGGATGGCGTTGGCCGGAACCGCGACATTGTTCAGCAGCAGTCGACCCAGGCCCGCGGCGCGCAGACCCATGGCCGGATCCGCCTCGATCACCACACCGTCGGTGTCGGATTCGACGATGAAGAAGGCGGGGCGGCCGTCGAGTTCGGCGGCGACGATGAACAGCTCGGCGTCACCGGCGGCCGGGACCAAGCTCTTCACACCGTTGAGGCGGTAGCCGCTGGGGGAGCGGGTCGCCTTGGTGCGCAGCGCGAAGGGGTCGAACAGCGGCTGCGGCTCGCTGATCACGACCGACGCCTGCGGCACGTTCTCGCCGGTGAAAGCGCCGAGGTAGGTGCGCTGCTGGGCGTCGGTACCCCACTGCGACAGCGCCACGGCCACGCCGCTGGGGGCCAGGATGGGCAGTGCGAGTCCCATATCGCCGTGCGCGAGCGCCTCGGCGACCAGCGCGTTGGTGACCGCGCCGCGCTCGGAGGCCGCGCCGTCCAGCTCCTCGGGAACATTGATCAGGGTGATGCCGAGTTCCGCGGCCCGCTCGAGCAGATCACGCGGGGCCTTGGCGGCGTTGTCGGCGTCGTAGGCGGCCGGGCGCAGGATCTCCTCGGCGAACTCCTTCACCGTCTCGACGATCATCTGCTGTTCGTCGGTCGGGGTCAGGTCGAAGTAGTCCTTGCCCCGGGACTCGTTGGCGGGCAGCCGCTTCGGAGCGCCGCCGCCGGACACCTTCTCGAACGCCCGGGTGGCCGCGCCGAGGGTGCGGAAACCGGTCTTGGTGCCCTCGTAGGTGAGCCGCTCGATCGGCTTGCGCAGCTTGTACTTCTCGGCGAGTTCCGATCCCGTGATCGTCGTCATGACCCGCATGGCCGCGCCCATCCAGTCGCGCTTGACCGGGTTGAGTCCGACAGCGGAGGTGTCCCGCTTCGTTGCGGTGTCTCGAGTACTCATAATCACCAAATTTCTCGGGTGTGTGGGGTGATCCTGCCCAGCAATCTTACTCCTGAGTAAGACTATCTTACTTCAGAGTAAGAAAGCCGTCGAGAGTTGTCGAATCACCTGGTCGGTGGCGGAGTGTCGAGATCGCGGCAACTAGTGAAACAAATTCGCTTCAGAAAGAGGCGGGCTGGGCTACCGTGGGGGCGCATCATCCGCCCCCGCAAGGAGGTCGCACCATGAAGAGACTCGTGGCCACGGCCGGTGCCGTCGCCGCCCTGACCCTCGCCGTCGTACCCGCCGCATCCGCCACCATCCCGCTGGAGCCGTACCAGCCGATTCAGACCCCGGCAGAGGCCGGCGCGATCGGCACCGAATTCGGCAGCAGCGGCAGTGCCAGCGAGGTCGGCTCCAACTCCGCACTGCCCACGCCCGGTGGCGGCGACACCGACGTGGACGTCGGCATCGACACCAACTCCGCCGGATTCGACCTGATTCCGGACTGACTCGCGCGTACCGGCGACGGCACCGCAGCTGGCGCGCCGGTACCCGCGCCGAACCGGACCCGGTGTGGGACGGTAACGATATGTACTGGGTAGCGGGGGTTTTCGCGGTCGTCCTCGGAGTGGTCGCCGATCGGTACGGCTACCACCGCGACGAGATGTACTTCCTCGCGGCGGGGCGGCGACTCGACTGGGGATACGCCGACCAACCGCCGCTGACACCGCTGATCGCTCGAGCCATCTCGACCATCGACGCGGATTCGCTGGTGCTGCTGCGGCTTCCGGTGATCGTGGCAGCCACTGTCGTGGTGATCTGCGCCGGGCTCGCGGCACGGGAACTCGGTGGTGGGAAGGCCGCGCAAGCGCTGGCGTCGGCCTCGGTGGCGGCCGCGGCGCTGGTCATGGCGGCCGGGCATCTGTTCGGTACCACGATCATCGATCTCGCGGTGTGGTCGGGTGTGGTCGTTCTGCTGCTGCGATTGCTGCGACCGGAAGCCGACCCGCGGCTGTGGCTCGCGGTGGGGGCGCTCGCGGGGTTCGGGCTGCTGAACAAGGCGCTCATCGCGGTCCCGCTGGTCGTCACGGCGTTGTGCTTCGCCGCGATCGGCCCGCGAAAGATATTCGCCACCAGGTACTTCCCTCTAGCCGTCCTGCTCGCGGCCCTGCTCATATCGCCCTATCTGGTCTGGCAGGCCCGGCACGGCTGGCCGCAATGGGAGGTGAGCAGGTCGCTGGCGGGCGGATCGTCGGGCACCTCGGACACGCCGCTCACCTTCATACTCCTGCAATTGGGGTTGATCGGACCGCTGCTGGTGCCGCTGTGGGGGTACGGGTTGTGGTGGCTGTGGCGGCGACCGCCCTATCGCGCATTCGCTCTCACCTACGGCGTGCTGTTCGCTCTCTATGCCGTCGCCGGCGGGAAGGCGTACTACCTGGGTGGAATGTATCCGCTGCTGCTCGCCGCCGGGGCGGTGGGACTCGAGCGGTGGTACACGGCGCGTCGGGTGCGCGCGGTCGGCGTCGGTGCCGTGGTGGGCGTCGGCGCGGTCGGGTCGGCGCTGCTGTTCCTGCCGGTGCTCCCGATCTCCGCGGTTCCGGAATCGCCGGTGCCGGCGGTGAATTACGACGCGGGGGAGACCATCGGCTGGCCGGAGTTCGTACGGCAGATCGCCGAGATCCGATCCGAGGTCGCACCCGACGCCGAACTACTCACGTCCAACTACGGGGAGGCCGCCGCCCTCGAACGCTTCGGCGCGGCGTACGGGCTGCCGACGCCGCACAGCGGGCACAACGCCTACTGGTGGTGGGGTCCGCCCGCCGACGGCCGGTGGGTGTTCACGGTGGGTATTCCGCGAGCGGAGGTCGAAAGCCTGTGTCACGAACCGGAATCGGTGGGGCGGATCGACAACGGATTCGGTATCGACAATGACGAACAGGGTGCGGAGCTGTTGCTGTGCCGCGACCCGCGCAGGTCATGGGGTGAAATGTGGGCTATGATGCGTCATCTTGGATAATGTTCTGACACAACGCAATTGCGATGATCGAAGTTCAAACCTCCTTGTTTTCAAAGCGATTCGCTGCGTTGCAAGATCTGTATAACGAGGAGTTTTATGCGGTTATTTCGATCTCATAGCGTCAACTGTCAAGGGGCACTACGTTTTTCACCGAGGCGAAAGGAGGAAGTCATGTTGTCAGGACTCGTCTCTGTAGTCGTTGGTTTGCTCGGTGGTCTCGTCGGGGTGCTGATCGGCCCCATGGATGGTGGCGGCACCGGATCCGCCTGATTCCACTCCGGACAGCAGAACGCCCCCGCGATGGAGCGGGGGCGTTCTCGGCGTTTCCGGCGCGAACTCAGCTCGCCAGCGCGGCCAGCACCACGTCGTGCAGCAGCCCATTGGTGGCCACCGCGCTGCCGCCGTGCGGGCCGGGGGTGCCGTCCAGGGCGGTGAAGCGGCCGCCCGCCTCCCGAATGAGAATGTCCAGCGCGGCCATATCCCACAGGGACAGTTCGGGTTCGGTGACGATGTCCACCGCGCCCTCCGCCAGGAGCGCGTACCCGAAGAAGTCGCCGTAGCCGCGCACCCGCCACACCTCGTCGGTGAGCGTGATGAGCTGATCCCGGCGGCCGATATCACGCCAGCCCGACAGGCTGGAGATCGCCAGACTGGCCGAACCCAGCTGCGGCACCGCCGACACCGAGATCGCCTTCGGCTCCCCGGACTCGAAACTGCTCCACGCCCCCGCCTCCCGCGCCGCCCACCAGCGCCGCGCCAGCGCCGGAGCGCTCACCACGCCCACCACGGGCACGCCGTCCTCGAGCAGCGCGATGAGCGTCGCCCACACCGGCACCCCGCGCACGAAGTTCTTGGTCCCGTCGATCGGATCGACCACCCACTGCCGCCCCCCGAACTCGGCCTCCCCGCCGAACTCCTCACCCAGCACCGCATCCTCCGGCCGCTCTGCCGCCAGTATCGTCCGGATCTCCCGCTCCACCGCGAGATCCGCATCCGACACCGGCGTCAGATCCGGCTTCGAGTCGATCTTCAAATCGAGCGCACCGAACCGATCACGGGTAATCCCATCGGCCGCGTCGGCCAGCCGCAGGGCGAGTTCGAGGTCACTGGAATACGAGGTCACGCCCCAAACCGTAACCTGTCACCCGCCACCGGACACCTCCACCGCGACCTGCTCTCGATCACACGCTCACCGGCTCCGTGCGGGCGGCGGCCAGGGCGGCCGACCACCAGTGGAGTTCGTCCAGCATGGCGGTGGCGGCTTCTTCCGGCCCGGACGGGTCCAGGAGCTTTCCCTCGGCGTCGAACAGGAGGTAGAAGCGGGGGAAGGAGACGTAGCTGCGGACGGTGTGGGCGTGGAGTTCGTTGAAGACCTGGCGCAGGTGCTCGATGGCCAGGATGCCGCCGCTGTTGCCGCTGTAGCCGACGAACGCGATGGCCTTGCGGTTCCACTGGGTGAAATGCCAGTCGATGGCGGCCTTGAGGGAACTCGGGTAGCTGCGGTTGAACTCCGGGGTGACGATGATGAACGCGTCGGCCGCGCCCAGACGTTCGGTCAGGTCGACCATCCCCGCCGGGCGGGGTGGGTTGGGGTCCATGAGTGGGGAGACCGCGGGCAGGGCGTGCGGCAGCTCCATCTCCGCCAGGTCGATCAGATCCACCTCGAAGCCGCCGTGAGCGCGGGCGTACTCGGTGATCCAGTTGGCGACCACCGGGCCGAAGCGGCCCTCGCGAACACTGGCGATGATCACCGCGAGGCGCAGGGTGTCGGACATGGGAACTCCTTCATAAGTGGAGCGGCGCGGCTGGCCGCGGTCGCATACGGGTGTTGGTGGCGACCTGTGGTCGATGCGTCTCCGCCGTCAGGACCGCGCTGTCTGCTCGGTCGCCGAATTCGACTCTGCCGCCGCGGTGCTGTGGCCGGGAGGCCGCGCCGAGAGTGGTAGTGGCAGGGCCACTCTCCGGGGAGCGGACGCTGTTACGTTCGAGCCGTGAGTGATAACGAGATGGGGTTGTTCCTGCGTAGTCGGCGCGAGGCCGTCACGCCCGCGGCCGTGGGGCTGCCCGCCGGGCCGCGGCGACGCACGCCCGGCCTGCGCCGCTCGGAACTCGCCACCCTTGCCGGGGTGAGCGTCGAATACCTCACCCGATTGGAGCAGGGGCGCGACCGGCATCCCTCGGCGGAGGTGCTGTCGGCGCTGGCGGACGCACTGCGGCTGACCTCGAGCGAACGCATTCACCTGTATCAGATGCAGAAGGCCGGCCGCGGCTTCCACTGCCTGGGCGGCGCGCAGCCCAACCGCGAGGTGCGCCCCGCCGTGCTCGCCATCCTGGACCGGCTCGAACCCGCGCCCGCCGCCGTGCTCAACCGGCTCGGTGAGGTGCTGGCCTGCACGGAGAGTTATCGCGGGCTGATGGAACCATCGGGTCTGCTCGATGCGGGACTGCCCGCCAACTTCACCCGCTACGTGTTCACCGACCCTCGCGCCCGCACCGTCTACCTGGATTGGGCGCACCTGGCCGACGCCACCGTCGCCACCCTGAAGGCCGGTCCCTTCCGCTCCGACGCCCTGGTCGCGTCCCTGGCCGACGAACTCGCGGTCACCGTCGGCCCGGAATTCACCGACCGGGTGCTATCGATACCCGGTTTCGCCGCCGCCAACGGCATTCACCGCCTGGCCCATCCCGAGGTCGGCGAATTGCGCCTGGCCTGGGAGCGCCTGGACCTCTCCGCCGACGACGACCAGCACATTCTCGTTCACCTCCCCGCCGACGACCCCACCGCCGCGGCCCTCGACCGGTTGATGGGACGCCGTCCGGGCGGTCTGCGCGCGCTCGGCTGAGCGGTGGTCACGGTAATCCCTTGGGCGGTAATCTTTTCCACTCGTCACCGGTGTGAGCGCGGCGTATCATGTGCACCGTGATCGATCGAAGCGAATCCCAGAGAGCCGGGTCGCGCGCCGTGCGACGAGGCATCGGCCGGCCGCGCTCCGAGGTTTGAAGAGAACCGGCCGCGCCGGATCACCCTGCGGCCGACGACTCCCCATCGACACGCCATTCCGCCGCTCGCTCCGGGACAGCCCGCCCGAGGGTGGTCGACCCATCGGATTCCCCCGGTCCCGACCGGCGATATGCGTGCACAACCCCGTCGCGGCACCCGAGCCGGGCGCTTAAGTTTCGGAGAGGCGGCCCTGTAGCCTTGAACACCGTGCATCCTGACGTCTCCGCTGATCTTGCCGAACTCGACGCGACCCTGAAGACCGTCGAGTCGGTGCTCGATATCGACGAGTTGGTCCGCCGCATCGACGAGCTGGAGCAGCAGGCCGCCGACCCGGAGCTGTGGAACAACCAGGAACACGCCCAGGCCGTCACCAGCGAGCTCTCGCACGCCCAGGGTGAACTGCGCCGCGTGCGTGACCTGCGGCAGCGGCTCGAGGACCTCCCCGTGCTCTACGAACTCGCCGAGGGCGAGGAAGGTGAGGCCCGCGCCCAGGCCGTCGCCGACGCCGACGCCGAGCGCTCGGCTCTGCACGCCGATGTGGAGGCCATGGAGGTCCGCACCCTGCTGTCGGGCGAGTACGACAAGCGTGAGGCGCTGGTCAACATCCGCTCCGGCGCGGGTGGCGTGGACGCCGCCGACTGGGCCCAGATGCTCATGCGCATGTACGTGCGCTGGGCGGAGCGGCACAAGTACCCGGTGGAGATCTACGACACCTCCTACGCCGAGGAGGCCGGTATCAAGTCGGCCACCTTCGCCGTCAAGACCCCGTACGCCTACGGCACCCTCTCGGTGGAGATGGGTACCCATCGCCTGGTGCGCATCAGCCCGTTCGACAATCAGGGCCGCCGTCAGACCTCCTTCGCCGAGGTCGAAGTGCTACCCGTGGTCGAGACCACCGACCACATCGAGATTCCGGACAACGAGGTGCGCGTCGACGTGTACCGCTCCTCCGGTCCTGGCGGTCAGAGCGTCAACACCACCGACTCGGCGGTGCGCCTGACCCACATCCCGACCGGCATCGTGGTCACCTGCCAGAACGAGAAGTCGCAGCTACAGAACAAGATCTCGGCCATGCGCGTGCTCCAGGCCAAACTGCTGGAGCGCAAGCGGCAGGAGGAGCGCGCGCAGATGGACGCGCTCAAGACCAACGAGGGCGCGTCGTGGGGCAACCAGATGCGGTCCTACGTGCTGCACCCGTACCAGATGGTGAAGGATCTGCGCACCAACTACGAGGTCAACAACCCGTCGGCGGTGCTGGACGGTGACATCGACTCCTTCATCGAGAGCGGGATCCGCTGGCGCATGCAGCAGAATCAGGATGCCTGAGCACGGGCGGCATCCGATGGCGGATGTCCGGCGACAACCAGTAACCCTTTGCGGCACCATCACTGAGCGCTGACTCGAGGTACAACCATGCAGATGCTGCTCGCCGCGAGCACCGCCTCGGACTTCGGCAACTGGGTCCGGTCGAGCGGACTCGAGATCGTACTGCTGATCGTCGGCGCGATGCTGTTCAGCCGGTTCGTGACCTACGTGCGCGATCGGGTGACCCGCCGGATCGACGCCGGATTCCGCAGCAGTGATTCGCTGGTGCGCTCGGAGGCGGCCAAGCATCGGCATGCGCTCGCCCAGGTGCTCACCTGGGTGGTGCTGTCCCTGGTGTACTTCCTGGTCGGTTTGGAAGTATTGCAGCGCTTGGGCTTTCAGCTCGGCGGGCTGGTCGCCCCGGCGGCGGTGCTCGGTGCGGCGCTCGGTTTCGGCGCGCAGCGCATCGTGCAGGACCTGCTGGCCGGTTTCTTCCTCATCACCGAAAAGCAGTACGGCTATGGTGATGTCGTTCGCATTGCGGTAACGGGCTCATCACAGGATGCTGAAGGTACGGTAGAGGACGTCACCTTGCGTATCACCACGCTGCGCAACGCTGACGGCGAAGTGATCACCGTACCCAATGGTCAGATCGTGAAAGTTATCAATCTGTCGAAGGATTGGGCGCGTGCGGCCATCGACGTGCCCGTACCCGCCAGCGCCGACATCAACCGGGTCAACGAGATCCTGCACGAGGTCGGCAGCCGGGCTTTCGCCGATCGCAAGCTCAAATCGCTGTTGCTCGACGAGCCGACCGTCATGGGTGTCGAAGATCTCACCGTCGACCAGATGAACATCAAGATGGTCGCCCGGACACTGCCGGGCAAACAGTTCGAAGTAGGGCGCGAGCTGCGGGTGCGGGTGGCCGCGGCGCTGCGCCGAGAGGGTCTGAGTGAAACTGCGTAAATCACCGGGCTTCACGCTGAAAGCCCGCAAATCCACGGCGATTCTGATGACGGTATGGGTCGCGACATTCGTGCTGTACGTCTTCGTCAAGCCCGAAGCGTCGCAGCGCCCGGCGTATACCCCCATCGTCAACTCGGTGCTCAACAATGACGCGAAGGACGGTGGGACACCGCCGCCGCGCTGACCTCGAGGCCGCGCGGCGCGCCGGAGTGTCCGGCGCGTCTGGCTACACTGGCTCCCCGTGATAACCCTGCGGAACGTCACCAAGTCCTACAAGACCTCGACGCGACCCGCGCTGGACAACGTCTCCGTCGATATCGGAAAAGGCGAGTTCGTCTTCGTGATCGGGCCGTCCGGTTCCGGCAAATCGACGTTCATGCGTTTGCTGCTCAAAGACGAGAAGCCGACAGCGGGCGAGGTCTGGGTGGCGGACTTTCGGGTGGACCGGCTACCCGGGCGCAAAGTGCCCAAACTGCGGCAGCGCATCGGCTGTGTCTTCCAGGACTTCCGGCTGCTGCAACAGAAGACGGTCGAGCAGAACGTCGCCTTCGCCCTGGAGGTGATCGGCAAGAAGGGTTCGTTCATCAACCGCGCGGTGCCCGAGGCGCTGGACATGGTGGGGCTGTCGGGCAAGGCGGACCGGTTGCCCAGCGAACTCTCCGGTGGTGAGCAGCAGCGCGTCGCGCTCGCCCGTGCCTTCGTGAACCGGCCGCTGGTGCTGCTGGCCGACGAACCCACCGGCAACCTCGACCCGGATACCAGTCAGGACATCATGACGCTGCTGGAACGCATCAATCGCACGGGCACCACGGTGGTGATGGCCACCCACGACAACACCATCGTCGACGCCATGCGGCGGCGCGTGGTGGAACTCGATCGCGGCCGACTCGTGCGCGACGACGAGACCGGCGTATACGGGGTGGGCCGGTAATGCGCGTCGGATTCCTACTCGGTGAGGTGTTCACCGGTCTGCGCCGGAACATCACCATGACCATCGCCATGATCCTCACCACCGCGGTGTCGTTGACCATGCTCGGCGGCGGTCTGCTCGCGGTGCGCATGGCGGACAAGATCGAGAACTTCTACATGGACCGTGTCGAGATCCGGCTGTATCTCGACGACACCGTCTCCACCACCGACCCGGACTGCCTGGCCGAACCCTGTAAATCCCTG
This sequence comes from Nocardia otitidiscaviarum, assembly GCF_007362295.1. Lineage (NCBI taxonomy): Bacteria > Bacillati > Actinomycetota > Actinomycetes > Mycobacteriales > Nocardiaceae > Nocardia > Nocardia otitidiscaviarum. The sequence goes on from NZ_CP041695.1 coordinate 1,213,901, forward strand.
CAGGCGGACCTGAAGGCGAACGACAAGGTGGCGAGCGTGCAGTTCGTCAACAGCGAGGAGGCGGTGAAGGAGGTCAAGGAGACCACCTTCAAGGATCAGCCGGGGTTGGCCGACGAGGTCACCAAGGAGGGGCTGCCCGCGTCGTTCCGCGTGAAATTGACCGACGCCGAGAACTACCAGGCCATCTACGACGAGTTCGCGACCCGGCCGGGCGTGATGACGGTGCTCAATGACAAGGACATCGTCGACCGACTGGTCAGCTTCTTCGTCGGATTGCGCAATGCCGCATTCGGTTTGGCGCTGCTCCAAGCGTTCGCGGCGCTGCTGCTGATCGCGAATATGGTGCAGGTGGCGGCCCTGGCCCGCAAGACCGAGGTGGGCATCATGCGCCTGGTGGGAGCGACCCGCTGGTATACGCAGCTGCCATTCCTCCTGGAAGCCGTGTTGGCCGCGCTGGTGGGTTCGGCGCTGGCGGTGGCGGGACTGTTCATCGCCAAACCGCTGGTGATCAATCGGGCGCTGGGTGATCTGTTCGACAATCGGGTGCTGCCGGGTATCAGCGGTGACGACATCGCGGCGGTGTCGTTCGTCATCCTGCCGGTGGGCGTCGGTTTCGCCGCGCTGACGGCCTACGCCGCGCTGCGGTACTACGTGCGGGAGTGAGTGTCCGCACATCGCGACGATATCGGCGCACCCCACCCGAATCGGGTGGGGTGCGTTGTCTTTCGGCCGAAACGCGGTGCGAGAACGGAGAAGCGGTGCGAAGTCTCGCGGAGACCGGACAACGGGGTTCCGCTGTCGGCGGCGATCCGTAGGATTGCCGGGGTGAGTGCCCCGGAGATCGAGACCATGTCCGCAACTGGTGCCGACGTCGGCAGCAAGGCCGCGCACGAGGTGCTACGTCGGGTATTCGGTTACGACAGTTTCCGGGGGCCGCAGGCGGACATCGTCGACCAGGTGATCTCCGGCGGTGACGCGCTGGTGCTCATGCCGACCGGCGGCGGCAAATCGCTGTGCTATCAGATTCCGGCGCTGGTGCGACCCGGTGTGGGTGTGGTGATCTCACCGCTCATCGCGCTCATGCAGGACCAGGTGGACGCGCTCAACGCCCTCGGTGTGCGCGCCGGATTCCTCAACTCCACCCAGTTCCCCGACGAACGGCGCACGGTGGAGGCGCAATTCGTGGCGGGGGAGTTGGACGTGCTCTACCTCGCCCCGGAACGGCTGCGGCTCGACGCCACGGCGCAGTTGCTGGACCGCGGCAAGATCTCCGTCTTCGCCATCGACGAGGCGCACTGTGTCTCGCAGTGGGGCCACGACTTCCGGCCGGACTATCTGGCGCTGTCCATGCTGCACGAGCGCTGGCCGGACGTGCCGCGCATCGCGCTCACCGCCACCGCCACCGAGGCCACCCGCAAGGAGATCGCCCAGCGGTTGGATCTGACCGGGGCCAAACACTTCGTCGCGAGTTTCGACCGACCGAACATCCAATACCGGATCGAGGCCAAGAATCGGCCCGAACAGCAACTGCTGTCGTTCATCCGAACGGAGCACGCCGGGGACGCGGGCATCGTCTACTGCCTGTCCCGCAATTCGGTGGAGAAGACGGCGGCCTTCCTGACCGCCAACGGCATCGAGGCGGTGCCGTATCACGCGGGGCTCGACAATCGCACCCGGGCGACCAACCAGGCTCGTTTCCTGCGCGAGGACGGTCTGGTCGTCTGCGCCACCATCGCCTTCGGCATGGGGATCGACAAACCCGATGTGCGCTTCGTGGCGCATCTGGATCTGCCGAAATCCGTGGAGGGCTACTACCAGGAGACCGGTCGCGCCGGACGTGACGGGCTCCCGTCCACGGCGTGGATGGTCTACGGCCTCAGCGATGTCGTGCAGCAGCGCAAGATGATCGACCTGTCCGACGGTGACGCCGCGCACCGCCGACAGTTGCAGCTGCATCTCGACGCCATGCTGGCGTTGTGCGAGACGGTGGAATGCCGCCGCACCCAGTTGCTCAACTACTTCGGCCAGACCGGGGAGAAGTGCGGCAACTGCGACACCTGCCTCACCCCGCCCGAGTCCTGGGACGGCACAGTCGCGGCCCAGAAGGTGCTGTCCACGGTGCTGCGGCTGAAGCGCGAGCGCGGCCAGAGCTTCGGCGCGGGCCATATCGTCGACATCCTCGTCGGCAAGCGCAACCCCAAGGTCGAACAGCACGCCCACCACGAACTCAAGGTCTTCGGCGTGGGCACCGAACTGCGTGACATCGAATGGCGCGGCGTCGTCCGCCAACTCCTCGCCCAGGGACTGCTGGCCGTGCACGGCGATTACGGCGTGCTCACCCTCACCGAGGCCAGCAATCAGGTGCTGTTCGAGAAACGCGAGGTGAAGCTGCGCCGCGAACCCGAACGCGCCAAGGCTGCCCGGACACCCAAGTCCAGCAAGGCGTCCCGGCTGGCGGCCGCGGACATGTCCCCGGCCGACAACGAGCTGTTCGAAAAGCTGCGGGCCTGGCGGGCGGGCGTCGCCAAGGAACAGGGCGTCCCCGCCTACGTGGTGTTCCACGACGCCACCCTCCGCGAGATCGCCTCCCGCAAACCCGCCTCGCTGGCCGATCTCGGCGGCATCTCGGGTATCGGCGAGGGCAAGCGCGCCAAGTACGGCGAGGGCGTGCTCGAGGTCGTCGCCGGAGCCGGTGTGGCATCGCCCGCGTCCGCGGGAGGTGCCGGCGCAGCGTCCCGGCCGTCCTCGCGGTTCCCGGGGGACGAGGTGCCGCGAACGCCGACCCGCACCGGCCGTGCGGCGGCATCGGCATTCGACGCTCCCGACGACATTCCGCTGCCCGAGCCCCCGCCGGAGTACGACGAGGTGCCGCCGCCCGACTGGGACTGACGGCGCGCTACAGCGCCACTTCCCGGCAATCCTGCGGTCCGGTATCGACCGTGCGAATGGAGGCATAAAACGCCCTGGTTGGGGATACCTTTCGGACATGGATTCCGGTAACGGCGCTGGTGACGAACTCGAAACCGAGCGGCCACCAGAGGCCGAGGCGGCGGACGCGGGAGTTGTCCCACCGCCGCGAGTGCACGAGATCGTGGATACCGGCTGGTTGGGGCCGCGGCGCGCACCGCGCCGCGGCCGCCCCCGGCTGACCACGATCGTCATGTCCGCCCTGTGGATCGGGACCCTGCTGCTCTACCTGTGGCTGCAACGCGGCGGTTAGCACGGCCCGACCAGGGAATAATCCCGTTGCCCGACCACTTAGAGTGGTGCTGTGAAAGAAAAGGGTCGCAAGGTCATCGCCACCAACCGCAAGGCGCGGCACAACTACACGATCCTGGAGACCTTCGAGGCCGGGGTCGCGCTGGTCGGCACCGAGGTGAAGAGCCTGCGGGAGGGCAAGGCATCGCTGGTCGACGCCTACGCCACCATCGACGACGGCGAGGTCTGGCTGCGCGGTCTGCACGTCCCCGAATACGGCCACGGCACCTGGACCAATCACGCCCCGCGACGCACCCGCAAACTACTCCTGCACCGCCGCGAGATCGACAAGTTGACCGGCAAGACCAAGGAGACCAGCCTCACCCTGGTCCCGCTGTCCATGTACTTCAGCGACGGCAAGGTGAAGGTCGAACTGGCCCTGGCCAAGGGCAAGCAGGACTACGACAAGCGCCAGGACCTGGCCCGCCGCACCGCCGAGCGCGAGGTCACCCGCGAGATCGGCCGCCGCATCAAGGGCATGCGCTGACCACCCCTCACCTGCGCGGTTCGTGTCAGCCACGCCACAGCGGGATAATGGAATGATCCGCCGGTCGCGGAGTGTTAAAGTTACAAGCCCGGTCGCGAGACCGGGAGTTCATCTGGATCGATGAACACAGCTCGGGGCTGAACGGTTTCGACTGCGTACGTTGATTCAGGGGAAGCGTGTCGGTGCAGGCAGGAGACCACCGTATAAGCGTCGCTGTAACCCTATAAGCGCCGATTCTCATCAGCGCGACTACGCTCTCGCTGCCTAAGCAGTAGAGCGTGTCTGTCAGCCCGGGTTCGCCCTCGACCCGGTCCCTGGCATCAGCTAGAGGGCTCTACCGTCCGCCGCGGCCGCGGCGTCGGACGGGACATCAAACAGCGGCTGGGATCGTCATCTCGGCTTGTTCGCGTGACCGAGAGATCCGAGCAGAGGCACAGCGAACTGCACACGGAGAAGCCCTGAAGATGCGGCGGAGGACCCGGGTTCGATTCCCGGCAGCTCCACTCGGAAGGCCCCCTGACCTGGATTCCAGGTCAGGGGGCCTTCTTCGATTCCGGATCAGCGCTACCGCGCTGCGCGTACTCAGTAGGCGAAGGTGGAATTTCGTTTTGCCCAGTCTTTTTCGGCGTCCGAACCGCCCGGCGGCGGGACCAGTCCATTGATCATCCAAAGATCCTCGCTGGTCTCGTCGGCGTGGAACTCCCAGTGCAGGCCGGGGAGTCGTTCCAGTTGGGGTTGCAGCATGCTCCGGATCCACTGGGCGGTGCGGCGGCGGCTGGCCTGGTCTGGGTTGCGTCGGGCGATGTGGTCGATGGTGATGCGCACGCCGACGGGGGTGGATTCGCCGCCGACGTAGAAGTTCTCGGGGCGGACCTCTTGGAACAGGGTGACCACGTAGAAGCGGGGCAGTCCGACCTGTTCGTAGTGGTCGGCGATGCGGGTGGCGAGCTCGCGTTTTTCGGCCTCGGCGAAGGTTCCGGGGGTGTGGTGAATTGTCCACAGGGGCATGGTGATTCGTCTCCTCGGTAGGTGGTGGGTGTCAGCTGGCGGCCGGGAAGGTCAGCCGCTCCACGGATCCGGACAGGGCGGCCTTGACCGCCACCGTCACGTCGTCGGCGAGCACCTCCGTGGCGCCGGATTCGAGGCCGTCGAGAATGCGCGCGGCGATCTCGACAGGTGTGGCCTTCGGCCGCTGGATAGCCGAAACCATGTCGGTGTCGATGAATCCCGCGTGCACGCCCACTACCTGGGTGTGCTGGCTCGCCATTTCGATACGCAGTGAGTTGGTGACCGACCACGCCGCGGCTTTCGACGCGCCATAAGCCCCGCTGCCCGCCAACCAGGACAGCACCGAATGCATATTCACCAGCGCGCCACCGCCATTGGCGGCGAGGATGGGGGCGAAGGCGCGTGCCACCCGCAGCGGACCCAGTACGTTCACGTCGATCGTCTCACCGACAGTGTCGAACTCGCCTGTCAGCAGGGCTGCGGGCAGCAGCACACCGGCATTGTTGAACACGAGTTCGGTGTCGGTCGCCATCCTCGCCAGCGCCGCCACCGAATCCGCCGCCCGCACCTCGAGTTCGGCGGTCACCACTTCCGGCCGCTCGTCGTCGTATGCGGAGCGCGCGGTGGAGTACACCTTGCGCGCTCCGCGCCGCAGTAGTTCGTCCACCAGTGCCGCGCCGAGCCCGCGCCGCCCGCCGGTCACCACCGCCACCTTGCCATCTATCGCGACCACCGCATCCTCCATCTCGGTAACGACATCGTTAGTTAGATGCAAGCACAGCGGCGCTGAATAACGCAAGCGTTAGTTACAATGCGGAGGTGGCGATGGAGTTCGAGGAGCGACTGCGTGACCGGAACGTCTGGTCGATCGGCGACGGCTGCTCGGCGGAACGAGTACTCGGCCTGCTCAGCACCAAGACCGTCTTCCTGGTGATCCGTGAATGCTTCTACGGCACAACCAAATTCGAAGACTTCGTCACCAGGATCGGCACGTCCGCCCCGGCGGTGTCCAGAGCCCTCAAGCAGCTGGAGTCCGCCGGAGTCGTCACCCGCGTCCCCTATCGGGAACCGGGTAGGCGGGCCCGCGACGAATACCGCCTGACCCACTCCGGCGAAGACCTCCTGCCCGTCTTCCTGTCCCTCATGCAGTGGGGCGACAAGTACCTGCAGGACGGCCGCCCGCCCCTGTCCTTCGTCGAACCCGAAACCGGCCGTCCCGTGCGGGTCCGCGTCACCGCCGATCCGGTCAAGGAGCCGACCTCCGATGCCATCGAGATCCGCCTGAACCCCGCCCGCCGGAGGTGACCGGCACGAACCGCGGTGCTACGCGGGGTGCTGTCCCGGCCCTGGGACTTCGACCGTCGGTGGTCAGCGACGGGGTCCGAGCTGGTCGGCCAGCCATCCGAACCACAGGAAGAGGGTGAAATCTCCGTCGAGAGCCAATTCCTTGCTGCGTATGGCTCTCAGGTAGACCCCCAGATCACCGGTACCGCTGGTCATGATGCGCACCGCGGTCGGGGCCGAGGCGAAGGTGAGGACGGTGACTCGTTCCCCGAGGTGTCCGCGAGCGGCCGCTTCGTAGCGGGGGTGCCAGCCTCGTTGGGTGTCGACGGTGCCGTCCCGGAATTCGAACCAGCGGATGCCGCGCCCGCCACGCAGCGCTATCTGCAGGACCAGTCGTTTTTCCCGGATGTCGTACCGGAAGCCGCGGTCGTGCCGGGCCAACCACTGAATCCGGCGACCGATCAGGAACAGGATCAGCTGGAATGCCGATGTCGCCAGCGGTGATCGTTTCATCGTCGGATTCGCGATCATGAGTATCGGGCGATCGAGGTCGAGGTGATGGTTCCATCGGCGACGCCGGCGGCTACCTGCCGGAGGTCGTCCAGATAGGAGTCGATCACCTCCGGCGACACCGGTTCGGCGACGAGTTGCAGCATGACCGGATTGAAGACACCGAACGGGAAGTACCCGCGGTCGGCCATGCCCCCGATCACCGTCATCATGTCGAGGCGCTCGGACCGGAAGTAGACCATGGTCGAGTCGTTCTCGAGGCATCGGAAGTCGGCGATGCTCTCGATACCCTTGACGAGCGCCGCTTTCGTCTCCATGCAGCGGCGGGTCAGGTCGACATATCCCGCTTCGCCCAGTACCTGCATGACCGCCCACGCGGTGGCGACCGACGACATCGGTCGGCTACCCACGAATCCAGTCGTCTTGTACTCACCGTCGGGCCAGTTGTCCACCGGCACGAAGTGATAGCGCTCCAGGTCGATCGAGGAGAAGGCGACCGTGGAACACGGTTTGGCGGCGTACCCGTGCTTGTGCAGGTCCGCCGACATGGACCGGACGCCGGGCACCCGGAAATCGAATCCGGGCAGTTCGTAGCCGAGACGCTCCAGCCAAGGATTGATGAACCCACCGACACACGCGTCGATGTGCATCCAGAGGTTGTGTTCGAGCGCGAGCTGCGCGATGTCCGGGATCGGGTCGATCGTGCCGTACGGCCAGCACGGCGCGGATCCGACGATGGCGATGGTGTTCGGGGTGATCGCCGCCGCCATCGCGTCCACATCGGCCCGATAGTCCGGCCGAACCGGGACCCGCACGATCCGCATGCCCAGGTAATGGCAGGCCTTGTCGAATGCGGCATGACCGGAATACGGAAGGATCACCTCGGGGACACCTGGCGTCGGCCGCTCCACCCGGCTCCACTCACGCGCGGCGTGGATCGCGCAGAAAATGCTCTCCGTCCCACCGGTGGTGATGAACGCCTGGGCATCCGGGCCGCCATGGAGTACCTCGAGGACCATCCGGCGCACCTCGGACTCGACCTGGTCGGAACCGTCGAGATACTTCGCGAGGAACGCGTTGGAGTGCGCGAAGACCCGCGCCGCTTCGTCCCGGACCGTCGCGAGCTGCTCCGAACCCTGGTGGCAATAGATGTTGAGCCGCCCCAGTCCGGGGCTGACGTCGAGGTCACGCAGTGCCTGCAGTCGATCCCGGACGAGCGGCCAATCCTCGCCCCGGGGAGGCAGAACTCGCCCTTCGGGTGTCCGGTCTTTTCGCATCATCGCTCCCTACGTCGAGTACTCGCTGATTTCGGAAAGGGGTTCGAACGCTGATTCCGGTGGTTCGGTCACCGCTGTCCTGGCCGTCGTGCGGCATCGCGGCGACGCCGGTTAACAGCGTTCGCGACAGCCAATTTAGAAGTCGTGCAGCACAGTGACGACCTTTTCGTCACACTGGTTGGTGTGCGGAAATCGACGGTGTGCGGGTACTGCGGGGGCGAAGTGGTCCAGGCCGACCGCGGGCGGATGCGCCGGTATTGCTCACGGTCGTGCCAAGCGCGGGCCTACCGTGCCCGCCGAGATCGGCGCACGCCGGTGCGCCGGACCAGACCCGTCCGGCTCACCGCCGTCCACATCGCCGCCACCGCGATCGACGTCGCGGACCGGGACGGTCTCGACGGCCTCACCATGCGCCGCCTCGCTCGCGAACTCGGTGTCGCGACCGCCGCGCTGTACCGCTACTACCCCGACCGAAAGACTCTGGTGGCAGCGATGACCGAATTGGCCATGGAGGAGACACCGGCGCCGGCACCCGGACCGGACTGGCGGAGCACGCTGGCCGCGGAGGCCGGCGCGGAATGGCGGCTCTATCGGCGACACCCCTGGTTGCTCGCGGTGCTCGCCCGCACCAGACCACCTGTCGGTCCGGCCCTGTTGGACTCGCTGGAACGCAGTTTCACGGCCCTCGACGAACTCGAACTGACCGGCACCGATCTGCTCGCCGTCTACCTCGTCTGCTCCGGTTTGGCACAGGGGCTGGCGCTGATGTGGAACGCCGATCGGGGTGAGTTTCCGGGCGCCGGCTCGGACACGGTCCCGGCCGAGATCGCCGAACTACTCGACCCGCGCATCCGCCCGACATTGCACCGGATGTTCGCTGCCCGCCCGCCGAGCCCAGCACTGTCCTTCGACGACCTGCTCACGACCGGAGTCGGATTGCTGCTCGACGGCGTCGCGGTGCGGCACCGATCGGCGACGGAATAGTCCGGGGCGATTCCGGTAGCTCGCGGTGCCTACCATCGGCACATGTCCTACGAGGAGAGTCGCCGCGTGCAGCGGGAGGCCGTTGCGGAGTTTCGGGCCAATGGGGGGAAGTTGGGCGGGGTGTACGCGGAGTTCGATGTGTTGTTGCTGACCACCGAGGGGGATGGCGGGGAGCGGCGAACCGTACCGGTGGGGTATGCGCGGGATGGGGAGCGGTTGGTGGTGTTCGCGGCGGACAACGGGCGGGAGCGGGGGCCGAATTGGTTTCATGATCTGGTCGCGCGGCCGCGAGTGGAGGTCGAGGTCGGGCGCGAGGTGTGGTCGATGGTCGCGTCGGTGGCGGCGGGGGAGGAGCGGAAACGGTTGTGGGATAGGCAGATCGAGCGGTGGGGATTCCTGAGGGATATGCAGGATGCGGTGGAATGGGAGATTCCCATTGTGGTACTCACGCGCTGATGGTGGAAATATCCGGTTTGCGTATTCGGATATCTCGGAAATGTGGCGCTTGGTCGGTATGGTAACTGGCACGAATTCTCATTGCCGCGTGGATAAACGTCCGGTACATATCGATGCGTGAATTTGCGCCACATCCTATCGATGGCCGGTATCGCGGCTACCGAACTCCCGGGTGATTTCGCCGAGCCCGGTGCGTCACGCCGTATCGGGTATGTCGAAGACCATCAGGCCACCGCTGTGGGTCTGGCCGCGGTGCTGGGCGAGCAGCCGGATCTCGCCGTGACCGCGATCGCGCCGACCGTGCCCGAACTCCTCGCGCGGGCAACGGATCTCGATCTGGTCGTGCTGAGTCTGGTGCTCGCCGACGGGTCCACACCGCGGGCGAACATCACGACATTGCGGGAACGCGGGCTCGGCGCGCTGATCTATACCGCCGGGGAACGGCGTGACCTCATTCGGGCGGCGGCGCGGGCCGGGGCACTGGGTGTCGCGCTCAAGTCCGACCCGGTCGAGCTGACGGTGGCGATGGTGCGGGCGGCGGCCGCCGGACGGCCGGTGCCCACGGCGAGTGGGGCACCGGCCGTCGGCTCCGACCCGGGCCTGGGGGACATCATCTTGCCGACGCGGCAGCGCGAGGTGCTCGAGCTGTACGCGAACGGCGAGACGGCGGGTTCGGTGGCGCGGCGGCTGGGGCTGTCGGAGTACACCGTCAACGACTACCTCGGCCGGATCCGCCGCAAGTACGCCGAGGCCGGTCGGCCCGTGCGGACGCGGGTGGATCTCTATCGGGAAGCCGCGAGGGACGGCTTTCTGCGGGATCCGCGCCACCGGGCCTGAGCGGCGGTCAGCGGGGGCAGTGGACGGTGTACTCCCATTTCGTCCGGGACGGCCCGGTGACCCGGACGGTGACCGAGGTGGCACCACCGGCCGGGACGGTCACCACGGCCGAACCCGTGCCCTGGTTGGCATTGTCGCCGACATACCCGGTGTCGTGGATCTGCGCATTCTCGTAGAAGACCTGAATCCGATCGGGAATGTCGTATGTCTCGTAGGCCAGCACGAACGAGGTGGGTCCGGCGACGCCGAGCTGGTGGACCGTGGTGGTTACGCCCGCGCCGCCGGATTTGGTGGAGTTGTTGCACTGCTGGACGCCGCCGCCGGGCAGGCCGCTGCCGGAGGATCCGCTGTCGGACGAGCCCCCGCCCGCGGAACCACTGCCGCCGGAACCGCTGCCGGAGCTTCCGGAGGAACTGCCGGAACCGATGATGTCGCCGAGAATGCCGCTACCGGTGTCGGCGCTACCCGGCTGGCCGGCGGCCACGGCCGACCCCATACATGTCGCCACCGCCGCCGCGGCTCCCACGCCGAAACGAACCGCTGCTGAACCGATCCTCGAAACCATGACCGTCCTCCATGGAGCTATGCACAACCTTCGACAGATCGACGCGATCGTCGCGTCGTACGGCAGACGGTAGAAAAGCCGGGCCGGTGGCGGAATCCGGATCTTCTGTGCCCCGGAGGCCATGCCCCTGAGATCGGGGGCAGCTCGGTGACCGGACTCACAATGCCCGGATTCTCTGAATTCCAAGTTAATAACGGCCCAATAACTGCAATTGTCGAACTATTCGCGGAATCTATGGGAGCCGGTAGTGGCCAGGGTTGGGGCCCGGCTGATCGGGATGTATTCGGCTCGATTTGATTATTGTGATCAGCGGTGTCCTTCTTTCGATTACAAGGGTTGTCGACCGAAATTGCCGGTGTTAGCTTTCCCCTTGTCCCCGAAAACCCTCCTCATCAGTACAGGTGGTTCAGAAATGATTAACTTCGTCAGCGGAATCGATGCAGGTTCCTCGGTGCTCAACAGCGGTTCCGGCGTGCTCGGGAGCGGCCTGGACCTGGGCACCGCGATCGTCAAGCTGATCGGCTCGATCGTCGGAATCTTCGCCTGATCCATCACGAACGCGGCGGTGCATTGCCATGGGCATGCGCCGCCGCATTCGTATATATGTCGTAAATTTCAGGAATTCCGGCGGAAGGGGTATCGAGTATGCGTCGATATTCGTGCGGAATTCGCCGACGGCAGCGGTATGGACCGAGTGGTCCAGAACTGGACTACCATCGTGGTATGTCGAATGACCCGAAGACCACCCGGGGGCGCGCGACCCGGGAGCGGATTGTCGAGCAGGCGGCCGAACTCATCGGCGAACGCGGGGTAGATGCCACGAGTCTGGATGTGGTGCGCGCGGCGACGGGGGCGAGCAAGAGCCAGCTGTACCACTACTTCGCCGATCGGGACGATCTGATCGCCGCCGCGGTGGGGTATCGGTGCGGGCGGGTGATCGAGGAATTGACTCGGTTGCTGGGTCGGGTGGCGAGTCTGGAGGAGCTCGAGCAGGCGCTCGCGGGGTTCGTGGCGGTGTACGAGCAGACCATGGCCGGATGCCCGATCGGGACCCTGGCCGGTGAGGTGGGGGATCGGAACGAGGCCGCGCGGCAGCAGGTCGCGTCGGCGTTCGACGCGTGGGAGCGGCTGTTCGCCGATGCCATCGCGCGCATGGTCGAGCGGGGTGAGTTGCGGTCGGGCGCCGATTCGGCGGCGCTGGCGACCGGACTGCTGGCGAGCTTGGAGGGCGGGTTGCTGCTGGGGCATGCGCGGCGGGACCCCGTCTCGCTGCGATTGGCGGTGGAGGCCGGGCTGGTGCGGCTGCGGATGGAGGCCGCCTGATTTCGCTGTGGGCGGACGGCCCGTCACTACTCTGGACTGAATAGTCCAAAGGCTGCTACCTTCGATTGGACTAAACAGTCCAATCGAAGGTGAATCATGGTTGCCGAAACCGACTCCACCCTGACCTCGGCCCGCGGCCGGTTGATCCTGCTACTCCTCTGCGCGGTCCAATTCCTCGATATCGTCGACTCCTCGATCCTCAATGTCGCCCTGCCCTCGATCCGCGCGGACCTGCCCTTCACGGCGCACGGCGTGCAGTGGGTGCTGAGCGGCTACCTGCTCACCTACGGCGGCTTCCTGCTGCTCGGCGGGCGGCTGGCCGACCTGGTCGGACGCCGCCGCATGCTCGTCGCCGGAACCGTCCTGTTCGCGGCCTGCTCCCTCGCGGGCGGACTCGCCGTCACCCCCGAGATGCTGGTCGCTGCGCGCGTCCTGCAAGGCGTGGGCGCGGCCCTGATGGCCCCGGCCGGGCTGTCCATCCTCACCACCACCTTCCGGTCCACGGCCGACCGCAATCGGGCGCTCGGCGTCTGGGGCGCGGTTTCCGGCCTGGCCGCCGCCACCGGGGTCTTCTTCGGCGGCGTGCTGTCGGACGGTCCCGGCTGGCGGTGGGTGCTGCTGGTGAATCTGCCGGTCTGCCTGGCCATCATCGCCGCCGCGCACCGGCTGCTGCCCGCCGACGGCCCCCGCGAGCGGGTGCGCGATTTCGATGCCGCCGGTGCGCTGTTGGGCACCGGTGGCATGCTGCTGCTCGTCTACGCACTGGTGCGCGCGCCCGAGCAGGGTTGGACCACCGCCGTCACCCTCGCCTGCTTCGCCGGGGCGGCGCTGCTGCTCGCCGCGTTCATCGGAAACGAACTGCGCCACCGCAATCCGCTGTTCCCCTTCTCCATCTTCCGGGTTCGCGGCCTGGCCGCCGCCGACGCCACCCAGATGCTGGCCTTCGCCGGATTCGTCTCCATGTTCTTCTTCCTCACCCTCTACATGCAGAATGTGCTCGGCTTCTCGCCGACCCAGGCCGGTGCCGCGTATCTACCGGTGACCGTGGGCATGGGTATCGCCGCGGGCGTGTCCGCCAAGCTGTTCGAACGCGTCGGCACCCGGCCGGTGATCGTGGCGGGTGCGCTGATCGCCGCGGCCGCCATGTTCCAGCTGTCCCGCATTCCGGTCGGCGGCGACTACCGGTCGGATCTGCTGCCCGGCCTGCTGGTGGTGTCCATCGGACTCGGCGCGGTATTCGTGGCCGTGACGACCGCGGCCAACGCGGGGGTGCCCGCCGACCGGGCGGGCCTGGCGGCCGGACTGCTCAACAGTTCGCAACAGCTCGGCGCCGCACTGGGTTTGGCGATTCTGACCGCCATCGCGACCTCGCGTACCAACGAGCTGCTCGCCGCGGCGACGGCACCGCCGGAGGCATTCACCGCGGGCTTCCAGCGGGCGCTGTTCGTCTGCGGGATCTTCGCACTCGCGGCGGCCGTGCTCGCCCTGCGCGCCGGTGAACTGCGTATCGGCAAGAACCGGTCGGACATCGATGCGGCCACTCCCGCCGTCGAGCTGAAGGGCCTGGCATGAGCACCACCGACCGCACCCGGGTACTGGTCACCGGAGCCACCGGGTTCCTCGGCGGCCGCGCCCTGCGGGCACTGTCCACGCGCGCCGATGCCGAACCGATTGCCGCCTGCCGCAACCCGATTCGGTTGCCCGACTGGTTCACCGGCCAGGTGCGATCGGGCGACCTGCTCGATCCGGGCTACCGCCGCGACGTGGTGCGCGATGTCGATGTGATCTGCCACCTCGGCACCTGGGGTGCCTTCTGGGGTCATCGCCGCGAAGAGCGCACCCACTTCCTGGAGCCCGCGGTCGACCTCGTGAATCAGGCGGTGGCGGCCGGTGCCCGTCGCTTCGTGCTGGCCGCCACGGTGGCTATCGCCACGCCGAGCCGGGACGGTACGGCGGTCGGCGATTTCGCCCCGGCCAGGTACACGGGATTCTGGCCGCATGCCGACCGCTTGATCGATCTCGACCGGCACCTGCGCGAAAGCAGCGGTGCGGGAACGGAAATGGTCACGCTTCGGCTCGGACACTTCGTCGGGGCGGGGAATGCGCTCGGTCTGGTGTCCGCGCTCGCACCCCGCCTGCCTACCCGGCTGGTGCCCTGGTTGAACGGCGGACGTGCCCGTCTGGCCCTGGTCGGGGACCACGATCTCGGCGAGGGCGTGGCGCGCGCGGCGCTCGCGCCGGGACTCGATCCGTACGAGTCGTTCAATATCTGCGGACCCGAATTCCCTACCGCCCGAACGGTTATCGAGTTCATAGCGGCCGAGATCGGCGCGCCCGCGCCGTGGTTCAGCGTTCCCTACCGCGCCGGATACGCCTTCGGTGGACTGATGGAGGCGCTGCATCCGGTGCTGCCCGGCGCGGATCCGTTCCTGACCCGGTCCCTGGTGCACGTCGCCGAGGACTGGTGGTGCCCCAGCGACTACGCCACGGCGAAGCTGGGATACCTGCCGACCCAGGATTGGCGCGATGCCGTGCGGGAGAACCTGCGGTGGCTGCGCGACCAGCCGCATACCTGGCCGCGCCTGGCGCAGGCGGCCTGACCTGGCCCGCGCCGTTCCGGTCGGGACGGCGCGGGCGGTTCGCTCGCCTTGTCGGCTGCTACCGCCGGGGTTACTATGTGATGCGCATCACGTCTCGGGAAGATCGGGTGCGGCGCATAGTCGGCATCACCGCGGGTGGGGTGGGTGTCACAAGGAAGCGGTGGGGGCGATCGGCGCTCGTCGACCGCGCTGATCAACAGGTCGAATCATTCGGAATCGAGATGTCATGTCCGACGGTACTCAAACACTCGCAGCCGCCCCCGCGACCGGATCGGAGGATCCGGAATTCGCCGCCCGGGCGGAGGCCTTCGGCAACCGCATGCTGGAACTGATCAACGATGGCTTCCTGACGCTCATGGTCAGTATCGGCCATCAGACCGGGCTGTTCGACACCATGAGCGGTCTGCCCCCCGCGACGAGTGCGGAAATCGCTCGCGCCGCGAATCTGAACGAGCGCTATGTGCGGGAGTGGTTGTCCGCGCTCACCGTCGGGAAGATCGTCGACTACGACCCGGGCAGCCGTACCTTCGCCCTGCCCCCCGAACATGCGGCGGCGCTGACCAGGGCAGCCGGTCCGGAGAATGTCGCCGCCTTCACTCAGTACATCCCGCTGGCGGCGAGCGTCGAATCCGATGTCGTCGACTGCTTCCGGCGGGGCGGCGGCGTGCCCTACTCCAAGTACGGCCGGTTCCAGCAGCTGATGGCGGAGGAGAGCTCCGCGATCCACGATGTCGCGCTGATCGATGTCACCATCACGCTGGTGCCGGGTCTGCCCGAGCTGCTGCGGGAGGGCATCGACGTCGCCGATATCGGCTGCGGCAGTGGGCATGCGCTGAACCTGCTCGGCCGGGAATTTCCGAACAGCCGGTTCGTCGGTTACGACTTCTCCGAGGAGGGCATCGCCACCGGTCGTGCGGAGGCGGCGGCGATGGGCGTGACCAACACCCGATTCGAGGTGCGCGATGTGACGAATCTGGGCGTGGTCGACAGCTACGACCTGATCACCGCCTTCGACTCGATCCACGATCAGGCGCATCCCGCGCGCGTACTGAGCGGCATCGCCGATGCGCTCCGGGAGGACGGCACCTTCCTGATGGTGGATATCCAGGCCTCCAGCAATCTGGAGGAGAACATGGAGCATCCGCTCGGCCCGTCCATGTACACCATCTCCACCATGCACTGTATGACGGTGTCGCTGGCGCTCGACGGTGACGGGCTCGGCACCATGTGGGGCGAGCAGCTCGCGACCCGCATGCTGCACGACGCCGGATTCGCCTCCGTCGAGGTGAAGCACATCGAGGCGGACATCTTCAACAGCTACTACGTCGCGCGAAAGAGGTAGCGGCTCGCAATTCCGTTCTCCGAACGCCCTTCCCAGGGCGGTGTCACACGCGGTAGCCTATGACCGACCGGTCGGTCACTCCGTCGATGTGGTGACCGCCCGGTGCTTCGGCAGGAAGGGATGCGGTGGAATTCGTGACACGATGCGCGGCACTGGTCGCCACGGCGACGGTGCTCCTGGGTGGGGCCGCGGGTACGGCCGCGGCCGAGCGGGACGAGCCGGTGCCCTACAGCTATCTGGCCGGACTGGCAGCACAGGCCGCCGCCCCGGGCCAGCCGCCGCCGGGTGCGAACGACTGGTCCTGTCGCCCGAACGAGCGTCATCCGCGCCCGGTGGTACTGCTGCACGGGCTGGGCAATGAGACCGTGACCTGGCAGACGCTGTCGCCCCTGCTCGCGCGGTCCGGATACTGCGTCTTCACCACCACCTACGGCACGGGTGCGCTCGGGCCCGCGGTGGGCGCGCTGGCTCCGGTCGAGCGCAGCGCCGCCGAGATCGGCGCGTTCATCGACCGCGTGCGCACCGCGACCGGTGCGGCCCGGGTGGATGTCGTGGGGCATTCGATGGGTGCCGCGGTGCCCTTCTTCTACATGCACCACCTGGATGGCGCGTCCACCATCGCCCGCCTGATCGGCCTGGGTGGGCCGTTTCACGGGACGACCGTCAGCGGGCTGGCCATGCTCGGCGACCGCGTCCGTGATCTGCCGGACGCGGCGGCGATCGTCGCGGACTGCGGACCGTGCCAGATGTCGCCGGGTTCGCCGATGATCGACCTGCTGCGCGCCGACCCCCGGCTGCTGCCCGACACCGAATTCGTCGGCATCGTCAGCCGATACGACGAGATCGCCACCCCGTACACGACCGGACTTCTGGAGGGGCCCAACGCGCGCAGCGTGGTGCTGCAGGATGTGTGCGCCACCGACTTCAGCGAGCACTACGGCCTGACATCCGACCCGGTCGCGGTCGCGGAGGTGATCAATGCCCTGGACCCGGAGCGGGCGCGGCCGGTGGACTGCACCGTGGTCGCACCGCTGCTCGGGCCGTTGGCGCCGCCGGTCGAGCACGGGGGCGTGCGATGAACCGCCCTGCCCGCCTCGACATCGATACGCGCCACGGCAGCGTGGCGGTGTGGTTGTCCGGTCCGGAACGTGGCGATGTGCCGGGAGTGCTACTGCTGCATGCCAATCCGGGCGATCATCGCGATTTCGATGCCGTCGCGGCGGAATTCGCTCGGGAGCTGCCGGTAGCGGGTGTCGACTGGCCCGGCTACGGCGATTCGTCCGCCGCGCACCCGGAGGAGATGACCGCGGACAGCCTCGGAGAGGTGGCGGTCGAGGTGGTCGATGCGTTGGGGCGGAGGGGAATTCAACGCGTTGCCATTATCGGCAACAGTGTCGGCGGCTATGCCGCGGTGCGCGCGGCACAGCTCCGGCCGGAACGGGTGCGGGCGGTGGTGCTGGTGCAGCCCGCCGGATTCACCCCGGCGACCGTCGCGACCCGTCTGGTCTGTCGAGCGATGGGGCGGCCCGCACTGGCGCGCCACCTCGTCCGGCCCAGTGCCCGCGCCTACCTGGGACCGCTGCGCGACGCCGGACACCGCGCCATCTACGAACGGGCGCAACGGGTTCCGGACGATCCGGTGCGGCTGGCCGTCTATTGCTCGCTGTGGCGCAGCCTCGCCGATCCGCGATGCGACCTGGTCGCCGAGGCTCCGCTGTTGCCGCACACCCCGGTTCAGGTGGTGTGGGGTACGCGCGATCCGATCAATCCGTGGCCGCTCAACCGACGCGGTATCACCCGCGCCCTGCCGCACGCCCGCATCTCGACGCTGCCCACCCGGCACGAACCGTTCAGCGAGCACCCGGGGCTGTTCCTCGACGCGGTGCGGCCGTTTCTCGAGCACCGGGCAGGATCGGTGTCATGAGATCCGCCGAACCGGGCCGCCGCGCCCTGCTGGACGCCGGCCGCACCCTGCTGGCCACCTCCGACCTGTCCAAACTGTCGGTCAACTCCATCACCGCCACCGCCGATATGGCCAAGGGCAGCTTCTACCAGCACTGGCCCAGCCGCGACGACTACATCCTCGCCCTGCACCGCGCCTTCCACGACCACCTGTTCGAGCGCGTACAGGACCGGATCGCCGACCACCGGCCCGGGGCCGAACGCCTCGCCACCGGTATCCAGGCGTACCTCGACGGCTGCCTCGCCGAACCGGCCACCAAGGCCCTGCTCGTCCAGGCCCGCACCGAGGCCGCCCTCGGAGACGAAGTGGCACAACGCAACAGGCGGGCCGCCGGCGTCCTCACCGCCGATCTCACCGCGCTCGGCTGGAGCGACCCCGAACCGGTCGCCACCCTGCTCGTCGCCGCCATCGCCGAAACCGCGCTCATGGAACTGACGGACCGCGGCCCCCGCCCGGACCTCCGTGCCGCCCTGCTCCGCCTGGCCGCCCCGCCCCGCGACTGAGCGGCCCGGCCGCGCAGGCCGGGATCGACCTTCCCGTCCGCTGGCATCCGTGCCTCACGATCATCGGCCGGAGTCGGTCCGTTCCGCACGCAGGATCAGCAGGGTGATCTCGCTGGGGGCGAAGACGCGGAGTTGCGGGCCCCAGAAGCCGGTGCCGCGGCTGGTGTAGAGCTGGGTCGCGCCGTGCCGGGACAGACCCGCCACCACCGGCTGGTCGAGGCGGACCAGGTAGCGGAAGGGCCAGATCTGGCCGCCGTGGGTATGGCCGGAGATCTGCAGGGCTACGCCCGCCGCCTGGGCTTCGATGATCTGCTTGGGCTGGTGGGCGAGCAGGATGACGGGGAGGTCGCGGTTCGCGCCGTCCAGGGCGGCGGTGAGGTCGGGGCCGTGGCCGGGGAGGGTGGTGCCGGTGGGGTCGTCGATGCCCGCCAGGACGAGGCTGTCGCCGCCGTGGGTGAGGGTTTCGTGCTGGTTGTGCAGGGGCTGCCAGCCGATCGAGGTCATGTGGTCGATCCAGCCCTGGGCGTCGCCGAAGTACTCGTGGTTGCCGGTGATGTAGTAGCGGCCCAGGCGGGCCTCCACCTTGCCGAGCGGGTCGACCTGGGTGTGCCGCTTCTCCACCGCGCCGTCGGCGAGGTCGCCCGCATGGCAGGCGATATCGGGTTCGAGCGCATTGACCACCTCGACCACGCGTTCGGACCAGCGCAGCCGGTCGGTGGCGGCGTAGTGGGTATCGGTGACGACCGCGACCCGCAACCCGTCCAGGCCCGCGCCGAGCCCGCGGATGGGCACCTCCACGGTGCGTACCCGGGGCACCCGACGTGCCTCGACGACGCCCCAGACGCTGAGCGCCACCGAGACGCCGAGCACCCCCGCCGCGACGAGTCGGGAGCGCGCCGGATCGTCCACGCCCGCGACCGACAACCCCACCCCGGCCGCCAGGCCGATCGCCGACCAGCTGAACAGCACCCACATCACGCCCAGCAGGGTGTCGCCCACGATCGACGCCGCATCCGACTGTCTGCTCCCGTGCCCGAGCATCATGGTCGTCGGCAGCACGGCGTAGCCCAGCAGGAATACCGCCGTACCCAGCCAGAACAGCGTGCTCGCGCCGTCGGTGGGCGCGGCGACCAGCGTCCACCAGGGTAGGAGGAACAGCAGGGCGGGAATCGCCAGGAACAGGATGACGCGGGGGAGGTATTTCACGGGAGGACCATTCTCGTCGGCGCGGCGCGAGATGCGACAGCGCCGCGCCAGTGGTCCCATCGACAGTAACAGCGTCAGCGGGAGAGCCGTTCCAGCTGTCGCAGCAGCTCCGAGGCGGCGACGGGCTCCAATGCCCCGAAGACGCCGCCGCTCACCTCCACTCCGAAGATGCGCAGCTCGTCGGGGTCGTCGTGGAACCCGCCCCGAATGCCGCGGTCGAGGGTGAGCGTCACGTCGTGGCGGGCGTCGACGCGGCGGTGCGCCCACCGGTCGGCGAGGACCCAGCCGAACCGCTGAAGTCCGAACACCCGTGCCGTGGCCACCCGGCGATTGTCGAAGCGGGCCAAGCGATTCGACGCGGCCTCCGCCGCCGTGCAGGCGTACACGTCACGATCGAGCTGAGCGAACGGTTGCGCCAGCCCGCGCTCGGAGTACACCGCGCGCCACCGTGCGCGGGCGTCGCCGAGGTGCAGCGGATGCGCCACACCGACGAGCGCGTCGTCGGGCAGTTCGAGCGCCGCCCCCTCGATGTCGAGGTACGCACCATCGTTATCGATCCGAAACGACGTAACGACAGCGCCATCCGCATCGAAGGCCGCCCAGACGACCCGCTGCGCCATCGCCCCCAGCCCCGGCTGCTCGACGACCGTTGTCCGATGCGTCCCCACCCGCCACCGGCGGCCGTCCACCATGGCCCCTTCGAGGCGCCGAATCTGTTCGGTGGTCACCTGTCAGCTCCTCGGCGCGCCCGCTGCCGGGGTCGGAGCGAATCCCGGTGGGCCGCTCGGGCGGCGGTGGGTCGATCGTAGGCCACCGGCGTTCAGCCGAGCCGGACCCGCAGCACCGTGCCGCTTTCCGTGCTCACCAGCAGTTCCCGGTCGGAGTCGGGGACGGTGGTCACCGCGGTCATGGGTTCGCCCGTCAGTACGGTGCAGGTGGTGTGCGTGTCCGGGTCGAGGCGCACCAGGTGGCCGCTGGTGGTGGCGACGTAGAGTCGGCCGTCCGGGCCGACGGTGAGATCGTCGGGAAGGGCGGGGGCGGTGAACGGGGTGGCCGCGAGGTCGGCGGCCACGGTCGGACGGCCGGGATCGTCGAGGGGGACGCGGAGCACCCGGGCGGCCGGACTGCTCATGATCGTGACGTAGACCGAATCACCGTGTACGGCAATGCCGTTGACGGCGAGGCCGGCGGCGCTGACGGTTTTCGGGGCGCGCTCGGTCCACGCGGTGTCGACGGTGCCGTCGGGACGGATGCGGATCACCCCGGCGGTGGTGTCGCCGACGTAGAGGTTGCCCGCCGCGTCGAAGTCCGCGCCATTGGCCATGCCGAGGCCGCTCACGAAGGGCTCCGGTCGGGGGCCGGCGGCCGTCGGATCCAGACGGACGACGCCGCCGGAGCGGGTGAGGGCCGAGAACGGCGCATTGCCGGTGTTCACGTACAGCAGGCCGTCGGGGCCGAAGGCGATCGCGCCGGGGAAGGCCACGGGGACCGTCGCGGTGAGTTCACCGGAGGGGCTGTAGCGTTCCACCGCGTTGCGATACATGCGCCCCACCCAGATATCGCCGCGGGCATCGACGCCGATGCTCTCCGCCCAGTCCAGCACCGGAATCCGCAGCGGCAGTGCGGTTGTCGTGACGGCGGCGCATCCGGCCGGCTCCGCCCCGGCCGGAGTGATCGCGACCGTCGTGGCGAGTGCGGCGACCCCGGCCGCGACCGACAGCCGGACGGCGGCGCGGGCGAGTGCGCCGGTGGCGGCGATGCCGCGGTTGCGTTCCATGGACCTGTGTTCTCCCGTTCGGACTGTCCGACCCGCAGTCAATCTAGCCGCTCGCCCGACGGGGCGTGCGGCCCGATTCGCCCGGCTGGTGACCGGCGGGTAACCTTCCGCTCGCACAAGATCTGAAAGGACCGTCGTGAAGATTTCGGGCTCGGATGCGGAAACTGCCGAGCGCGTCGTCGACGTTCTCGTGGTGGGTTCGGGTGCGGCGGGTATGAGCGCCGCGCTGACCGCCGCCGCCCACGGCCTGCACCCGGTCGTCATCGAAAAGTCTTCGTACTGGGGCGGTTCCAGCGCGCGGTCCGGCGGCGGTGTCTGGATTCCCGACAATCGGGTGCTGCGCGAGCAGGCCCCGGCCGACGACCTCGAACAGGCCCGCCGCTACCTGCACGGCATTGTCGGGCCGCACGCCGATCCGGCCCGGATCGACGCCTACCTGGACCGCGGCGCGGAAGCCCTGAACTTCCTGATCGACACCGCCCCACTGCATCTGGAATGGGTGCGCGGCTACTCCGACTACTATCCGGAGGCCCCCGGCGGCCGGGCGGGTGGACGCTCCTGCGAGCCGCTGCCCTTCGACACCCGCCGCCTCGGCGCGGACGCCGCCACCCTGCATCCGCCCTACAGCACCGCGCCCACCAATGTCGTGGTGAAGCAGTCCGAATACCGTTGGATCAGTGTGGGATTGCGCACCTGGCGTGGTCCGGCCGCCATGCTGCGGGTCGGTGCGCGGGCCATCGGGGCGTACCTGCGCGGTCGCCGCCTGCGCGGCCTCGGCGCGGCCCTCATGGGCGAACTCATGCTGGGGCTGCGAACGGCCGGGGTGCCCGTGGAACTCGGCACCGCGCTCACCGAACTCATCACCGAGCACGATCGCGTGGTGGGCGCCCGCGTCGAGCGCGACGGTCGCTCCGAGGTGTGGCGGGCCCGGCACGGAATCATCCTGGCCTGCGGCGGTTTCGAGCACAATGCCGAGATGCGGCGCAAGTACCAGCGTGAGCCCGTCGGTTCGGAGTGGACCACCGGCGCGCCCACCAACACCGGTGACGGCATCACCGCCGCGCTGAAACTCGGTGCGGCCGTGCGCCTCATGGACGACGCGTGGTGGGGGCCCGCCATCCCGCTGCCCGAGGGGCCGTGGTTCGCGCTGACCGAACGGTCACTGCCGCGCAGCATCATCGTCGACGCCCGAGGAGAGCGGTTCATGAACGAATCGCTGCCGTATGTCGAAGCGGTGCATCGCATGTACGGCGGCGACTTCGGGCAGGGCGACGGTCCGGGCGAGCACATTCCCGCCTGGCTGATCTTCGACAAGAAGTACCGCAACCGGTACATGTTCGCGACGCTGCCCGGCCGCGCCCCGCTGCCCAAGGCGTGGCTGGAGTCCGGCGTGCTGGTCGAGGCGGCCACCATCGCGGAACTGGCGGAGCGGATCGGCGTGCCCGCCGCCGCCCTGACCGCCACCGTCGAGCGCTTCAACGGCTTCGCGGACAACGGGGCGGACGAGGACTTCCAGCGCGGCGAGAGCGTCTACGACCACTACTACGGCGATATCGCCAACAAGCCGAATCCGAGCCTCGGGCCGCTGACCAAGGGCCCGTTCTACGCGGCGCGGCTGGTGCCGGGCGACCTCGGCACCAAGGGCGGCATCGACACCGACGCCGCCGGCCGCGCGCTGCGGGCCGACGGCTCGGTGATCGCGGGGCTCTACGCGGCCGGCAACACCAGTGCGCCGGTCATGGGCCATACCTACGCTGGACCGGGGGCGACCATCGGTCCGGCGCTGGTGTTCGGGTACCTCGCGGCGCTCGATATCGCCGACCGGGCGCGCGGCTGACACACCGATCCCGCGCGCCACGCCACCGCGTCGTCGACCATCGGTCATTCTCGACCGTGGGTGGACAGGGTGGTTCCGATACCGAAGGGGGCTTCATGGGTGGCGTGGGCAGGTGGTGGCGGACGGCGCTGGCGGCCGTGGTGGTCGCGGTGATCGCGGCATGCGGTACGGCGGACGGTGCACAGGATCCGCACCTGTGGCTGGAGGAACTCGACAGCCCCCGGGTGCGGCAGTGGGTGGCCGACCAGAACGCGCGGACTCTCGATGTGCTGGAACGGCATCCGGACTTCCCCGGCAACCTCGCGGTGGCCCGGGAACTCGGCAACTCGCCCGATCGGATCCCCGTGCCCAGGCTCGAACACGGACGGGTCGGCAACTTCTGGCAGGACGCCGAGCATCCGCGCGGTATCTGGCGCGAGACCACCCGAGCCGACTACGAGTCACCGCAACCGCATTGGACCACGGTGCTGGACCTCGACGCGGTCGCGCGGGCGGACGGCAAGAACTGGGTGTGGAAGGGCATCGACTGCGATCCGATCCGGCACACCCGATGTCTGGTGCGCCTGTCCGAGGGCGGCGAGGATGCCGTGACCGTCCGGGAATTCGACCGCACCACAGGCGCATTCGTCGACAATGGGTTCGCGCTGCCCCGCGGGAAGCAGTACGTGGCCTGGCTCGACCTCGATACGCTGCTGGTCTCGCGGGAGTGGCGGCCCGGCGAGGTCACCGCCTCCGGCTACCCCTATATCGTCAAACAGCTGCGGCGCGGCCAGCCACTCGACGCCGCCGTGGAGGTGCTGCGCGGCGACCCCGCCGACGAACTCGCCACTCAGCCGGTGCTGCTGGAGGACGGATCGGGCGGCCGGATGAGCCTGATCCGGCGCGGCACCACCTTCTTCGAGCACGAGGTGAGCCGTTTCGACGGCCGCGCGCCGGAACTGCTCGGCATCCCGCCCAAGCACGACCTGGAGGGCCTGATCGGCGATCGACTGCTGATCGGTCTGCGGCAGGACTGGACCGTCGCGGGCGTCACCCACGCCGCCGGAAGCCTGCTGTCGCTGCGGGTGGCCGAGCTCACCGCCGACCCGAGCCGGATGCGGCCGGTGCCGGTGTACGTGCCCGGCCCGCGGGAGGCGCTGGGCAGCGTCCTCGTCACCCGCGACCGGATCGTGGTCACCTCGCTCGACGATGTGCGCGGGCGCGCCACCGTCCATACCCCGCTTCCGGACGGAACCTGGTCCGCCGCACCGGTTCCCGTACCCGAGAACGCCACCGTGGAGGCCGTGGACGCCGACGCGGCGGGCGATATCGCCTATCTGTCGGTGACCTCGTTCCTCACCCCGACCACGCTGCTGAGCCTGGATACGGCCAGCGGCGTGGCCACCCCGGTGAAAATGGCTCCGGCCCGGTTCGATTCGTCGCGCTACGTGGTGGAGCAGAGGAAGACCACCTCGCCGGACGGCACCCGCGTGCCCTACTTCGTGGTCCGGCCCGCCGGGATGGCCTTCGATGGCACCAATCCCACCGTGCTGTCGGCCTACGGCGGGTTCGGTTCGGTGTCCACACCCGGTTACGACGGGGTGCTGGGCCGCCTGTGGCTGGAGCGGGGCGGCGTCTACGTGCTGGCGAATATTCGCGGCGGCGGTGAATACGGGCCGCGCTGGCACGAGGCGGCGCGCGGGGTGCACCGGCAGCGCGCCTACGACGACTTCGCCGCCGTGGCACAGGATCTCATCGCCCGAGGCATCACCACGCCGCGCCACCTCGGCATCCAGGGCGGCTCGAACGGCGGACTGCTGGTCGGCGTGCAGCGCCCGCACCTGTGGAATGCCGTCGATATCGCGGTGCCGCTGCTGGATATGCTGCGCTACGAGGAGATCGCCGCGGGGGCGTCCTGGGTGGACGAGTACGGCACGGTGGCCGATCCGGAGCAGCGCGCCTTCCTCGCCTCCATCTCGCCCTACGCCCAGCTGAAGCCCGGGGTGGTCTACCCGGAACCGCTGGTGTGGACCACTACCACCGACGACCGGGTCGGCCCGCAGCACGCCCGCAAATTCGCCGCGCGGCTGGCCGAACAGGGGCACCCGTACCTGTTCTACGAGGCCACTCGGGGCGGCCACGGCGGCGGCTCGAACAATGACGAGCGGGCGTACACCACCGCGCTGGAGTACACCTACTTCCAACGCCAGCTCGGCTGATCCGGCCGTCAGCGGTCGATGAGGGCGACCGCGATCGGCACCAGCAGTTCCACGAGCTCGTCGACCGGTGGGCGCGGCTGCTCCAGCAGCCATTCGTGCGCCAGGCCGTTGATCGCGCCGATGAGGGCGCTGGTGGCCAGGGCCGGATTGCCGCGCACCCGCGCACCGGATCCGGCAATGGGTTCCAGCGCCGCCAGCACCACCCGGCCCCAGGCGTGGCGACGGGCGCGACGATGCTGTTCCATACGCTCGCTCACGCCGACCACTTCGATGAAGGCCACCTTGGCGCGGTACGGGTCGGAGTCGATGGAGGCCAGGTACGCCGCCAGCACCTGGGTGACGGCGGCGGTGGGATCGCCGCCGGCGAGATCGCCCAGCGCCGCGGCGATGGCGGCCCCGGCCTCGTCCTGGATCCGGTCGTAGGCGGCGACGAGGACGTCCTCGCGGGTCTCGAACTCCTCGTAGAACTGTCGTTTGGACAGTCCGGCCGCCGCGCACACGTCGGCCAGCGAGCAGTTGGCGTAGCCGCGTTCGGCGAAGATCTTGGTCGCGGCGTCCAGGAAGCGCTGCCGTCGCTCGGCCCTGCGCTCGGCCACGGCCCGCCCGCCGTACTGCCTGCCCTCCACTGTCACGTCACACACCGTAGCCGGGCGGCTGCCGGGGCGGGAATCGCTCAGGGGCGGGGACGCAATCCGTGGGTGAGGTGGCGGACCATATCGGTCAGCAGCTGGTCGGCGTCGTAGTCGCTGGTGAAATCCGAGGCCACGATGGTGGCGACGCCCTGTAGTGCGGCGATGGCGGTCAGACCGAGACGTTTGGGGTCACCGGCCACGATCTCGCCCTCGGCCTGTCCCACGGCGATGAGGTCCACCGGCACCGCGAAGGCGCGCTGCACCGCCGCGGACAGTTCGGGGGAGGTGGAGCGTTGTTTGCGGGCGAACATGAGGGCTAGCAGTTCCGGATTCTCGACGGCGAAGCGCAGGTAGGCGCGGGCCATGCCGTAGAGGCGTTCGGTCACCGGTCCGTCGGTGACGGTGTGGGCGAAGCATTCGCCCAGCCGGTCGAAGCCGGTGGCGGCGAGCTGGTCGAGCAGGGCCTGCTTATCGCGGAAGTGGCGGCTCGGGGCCGCGTGGCTGACGCCGATATCGCGGGCCAGCTGGCGTAGCGACAGGCCGTCCACCCCTACTTTGCGCAAGGTGGCCTCGGCGCGTTGGAGCAGCGCCGAGCGCAGATCACCGTGGTGGTAGCGAGAACGGATGGACATGGTCCGCACAGGATATCCGACACATCCGCGATGTTGGCATTGACTACTTTGTAGTCACTGCCTACATTGGCGAAGGTTATGACGAACCAGAGCGCCCCCGAGGCGAAAAGCGGTGCGCACGTGGATGAGACGAACGCACCCCAAGACCAACCCGCCGCCGCGACGGCCCCCGCACCCGGACGCCACCTCTCCCCGCGCGGATGGGCCTTCCCGATCGCGGTCGTGAGCCTGCTCGCCGCACTGCTGGGCACCATGTACCTCGGCTACACCGCCGACCCGGAGAAGAATCTGCACGACTTCCCGGTCGCGCTGGTCAATCAGGACGTCGGCGACACCCTCGACGGGCAGCCCGTCAACTTCGGCGACCAGATCACCGCGGCCATGGTCGAGAAGGTTCCGGCCGACAAGATCGACCTGCGCCTGCTCGGCATCAACGAGGCCCGGCGGCAACTCCAGCACGGACAGGTCTACGGGGCCATCATCATCCCCGGGGACTTCACCAAGCGGATGGCCATTCTCGGCGCGGCCGCCGTGGTGCCCGGCGAGGTGGAACGGCCCATCATCACCGTCAACACCAACCCGCGCGCGGGCACCTACGCGGCCTCGATCATGCAGCGGGTGACCGATCGTGCCATGCGCGAGGTGAACGCGACCGTCGGCACCCAGCTCACCGAGCGGGTGGAGGCGCAGCTGCGACCGCCGCCGGGTAGCGAGACCGCGGCCGCCGCGCTCACCGGGGCCGCGCGCCTGCAGCTCGCCGAGCCGATCAACATCGACATCGCGCCCTACCGTCCGCTGCCCGAGGGCACCGGACAGGGGCTGTCGGCCTTCTTCTACACGCTCATCCTGTTGTTCGCGGGCTTCAGCGGTGCCATGATCATCCACTCGCTGGTGGACTCCTCGCTCGGCTACGCGCCCGCGGAATACGGTCCCTACTACCGGAATTCGCCGCCCGCGCCGATCAGTCGCTGGCGTACGCTGCTGCTCAAATGGGGCGTCGCGGTGGTGACCGCGCCCATCGTGTCCGCCATCTTCCTCGGCATCGCCACCCTGCTGGACATGCCCGTCGACCATCCGCTCACGCTGTTCCTGTACGGCACCCTGGCCGTGGTCGCGGTCGCGGTGACCGGGCTGTCGGTGCTGGCCGCTTTCGGCACGCCGGGGCTGGTGGTCAACATGGTCCTGTTCGTGGTGCTCGGACTGCCGTCCTCGTCCGGGTCCATTCCGATCGAGGCGACCCCGCGCTACATCGCCGATCTGGCCGCCTTCGAGCCCATGCACCAGATCTACCTGGCCGTGCGCGCGATCCTGTTCTTCGACGGCCATCTGGAAGCGGGACTGAGCCAGGGCATCTGGATGACGGTGCTCGGACTCGGGATCGGCCTGCTGTTCGGGGCCGTCGCCACGCACACCTACGATCTGCGCGGACTGTCCCGGCTCGGTGTCCCGCACCGGACGGTCGCGGAATCGTAGCCGCCGCATCGGGAACGTACCGACCGATCGTGCTGTGCACGAGGGACTTTCGACTCTGGACCGGCCGGGCTACCCTGCGGATACTGGCTGCCAACAAGGTGTCGTGGGGTGGTTCGGTGCGATGGGTGCTGCACAGTTCGATCAGCTGACCGGACAGTTCCTCCGGTCGGTGCGCGACGGCGGCGGCGGACTGGTGGCCGTGTGCGGGGCCTGCGTGCACGTGCTGCCGGTGCGGCGGGCGGCCATCGTGCTCGAGGAGCGCGATGCCGGACTGCAACCCTGGTGCGCCAGTGACGAGATCGCCGACCGGGTGGAGGCCGCGCAGGCCACCGCCGGGGAAGGGCCGGCGGTGTCGGCGGTGGACGACGGAGTGCCGGTCGCCGTTCCCGACCTGGCCACCGAGGTCGAGCGCTGGCCCGGATTCGCCGAGGCGCTGGGTGATGCCGCCCCGCGCGGATCCCTGCTGGCGATTCCGCTGCGCCTGGGCGGAGCCAGGCTCGGCGCGCTCGATCTGTACCGGGACGCGATCGGGCGGCCCGGGCCCCGGCTGGTGACGGCGAGCCTGCACGTCGCCGATTTGGTCACCGCCAGCCTCGTCCTGGCGGCAGAGGGGGAGACGCGGCGCTGGGGGCAGCCGTCGTCGAGCCGGTGGATCCACCAGGCCGCGGGGATGGCCAGCGCCCAGCTCGGCATCGAGGTGACCGACGCCTACGCGCGGATGCGCGGATACGCCTTCTCCCACGGGCTTTCGCTGGTCCAGGTGGCACGGGGCGTGGTGGACCGGAGCATATGTTTCGAGCCGGAATGAGACGGCTATTCCGTTGAAGCTTCACGTTCTCATACGATGGGATGTTGGGCGGCGCGGCACGGGTTCTTTTTCGCGGCGGAGACGTATGTCCGGCGATCGGGGTGATGGCGGTGTCAGACGGTGAGCTGCTGGTCCTGCGCAGCGCCATGGGCGTACTGGAGCCCGACGGGGTCACCGTCGCGGTCCGGTTGCCCGATCAGCCGGAACTGTTCGGGGCGCTGCCCGAGGAACTGCTGGAACTCGAAGCCTGCCAGTGGGATCGGGGCGACGGCCCCGGCGCGGTGGCCTTCTCGTGCCGAGCGCCCATGACCATCACCGAGATCGAGCGCTACCGTGACATCTGGCCGGAGTACGCCGATCTGGCGCGACGGCACGGCATCTGCGCCGTGGCGGCCATCCCCATGCGCGTGGACGACACCGAAGCCGGTGTGCTGAGCCTGTATTCGCATGCGCCGCGACCGTGGTCGCGGCGCGACGTGCACCGTGCCGCACTGTTGGCCACCATGGCCGCCGAACACATTCTCAGCAGACATCAGGTGCGCCAGCACCAGCGCACCACCGCCCAACTGCGGCACGCGCTGACCTCGCGGATCGTGGTGGAACAGGCCAAGGGCGTCATCGCCCACGCGCACGGCACCACGACCGCCGTGGCGTTCGAGCTCATTCGTGCCCACGCCCGGCGCAATCGGGTCACCGTGCACGCCGTCGCCCGCGGCATCGTGGAGCTGGGTCTGCGAATCTGAGTGACCTGGCGAAGATCCCCGATGTGAATTTCGCCGACGGAGTAGCCTGAGCACTGCGGAGCCGAGATCCCCTGTCCCCGGATGGATTCCGCAATGACAAGCGAGCGTCCAGAACCTCGACGCCCGTCCGCGATCCTGCATATCCACCCGGGGGCTTCACTCATGTCACAACCACCGTGTACCACGGCGGCACCCGCCGCCGCCCGCCCGATCCGCCGCGGCAGCGACTACGACGATCTGCTCCGCCGCGTCGGCGACCGCGACCGCGACGCCTACGACCGGCTCTACCGCGCCACCCGCACACTGGTGTTCTCCCGGGTGCGGGCCGTCGTGCGCGACATCGGATACGCCGAGGAGACCTGTCATGAGGTGTACCTCCAGGTCTGGCGCAGCGCCGCCGCCTTCGACCCGGCGCGCGGCAACGCCCTCACCTGGCTGTGCGCCCTGGCCCACCATCAGGCGGTGGACCGCGTGCGCCGCGAACGCACCGCCTACGGGTACGAAAACCGCTGGGGTGCGAGCGATTACCGCCGCCCGGCCGACGTGGTGGCCGAGGAGATCGTGCGTCGCCACGAAGAACACGCGGTACGAACGGGTTTGACCGCCCTCACCCCACGCCAACGCGAATCGGTGATACTGGCCTTCTACTGCGGCCTCACCTACCGCCAGGTCGCCGCCCGCCTCGGCATCGGCGAACCCGCCGCCAAGGCCCGCATCAGATCCGGCCTGGCCCAACTGAAAACGGTCCTACTGGCCGACGCCGCCCCCGCCCGCGGCTGACAACCCCCGTGACCGACAACCCCCGTGACCGACAACCTCGCACCCGGCAACCGTGTCCGGTCGGCAACCGTGCCCGGTCGACGATCGTGCCCGGTCGACGATCGGGTGGGCTGCGGATACCAGTCGAGGCTGTCAGTGGCTGGCGGTGGCCTTGAAGCCGCGAGGGACGAGGGTCACCGCGAGCAGCGCCACCGTGCCGACCAGCGCCACCGAGATCCACGCCGTGGTGGTGAGGGCGAGGTCGAAAGCGTGGCCGGCGGTGGTGAGGATCTGCTCGGCGATCGGACCGTCCGCACGGCTCGCCACATAGGCGGCACCGCCGACGGAGCCCTGCGCGGTCTCGAGATCATCGCCGCGCAGCGGCAAACCCGTCATATGGGCGGCGAAGATCCGGGCGTGGATACTGCCGAGCAGCGCCACCCCCAAACCGATGCCGAGTTCGTAGTTGGTCTCCTCGACGGCACCGGCCTGACCCGCACGCTCGGGCGGCAC
Source organism: Nocardia otitidiscaviarum (assembly GCF_007362295.1). Taxonomy (NCBI): domain Bacteria; kingdom Bacillati; phylum Actinomycetota; class Actinomycetes; order Mycobacteriales; family Nocardiaceae; genus Nocardia; species Nocardia otitidiscaviarum. Next base: position 1,244,876 of record NZ_CP041695.1, read on the forward strand.
CGCCGCCACCATGACCGCGGCGGCGGTCGTGACCGCGAGCCCGTCCCCGAGCCCGAGGGCGACCAGCACCAGCGCCACCACCGGGTACACGGTGGGCTCCGGCGAGATCGCCAGCACGGCGAAACCGGCGGCGAGGGCGAACAATCCCACGCCGAGCACGGTGCGCACCCCGACGTGGCGCAGCAGCCACGGCGTGGCCAGCGACCCCAACAGCGTCGCCACCGCCGCCGGAATGGTGCGAACACCCGCCTCCAGCGGTGAATAGCCGTGAATGTACTGCAGCCACAACGAGATCAGGAACAGCGCCGCGCCGATGGCGAGCATGGCCACCAGTGTCGCCAGCGCCGCCGCCAGGAAGGTGCGATTGCGGAACAACCGCACATCCAGCAGCGGATCGGCCGAGCGCAGCTGCCGCAGCGTGAACAATGCCAGCAGCGCCAGCGCCACCAGCAGCATCGCCGCGTCGAGCACCGTCACACTGCCCGCGGCGAGGTGTTTGATGCTCCAGGCCAGCGCCACCACACCGGCGATGGACAGCGCCGCACTGGTGAGGTCGAGGCCACCCTGTTGCGGCGCGCGGTACTCCGGCAGCAGCGCGATACCGGCCGCCACCGTCACCACGACCACCGGAACGTTCATCCAGAACGCGGCCGACCATCCGAAGTGCTCCACCAGCACACCACCGGCGACCGGGCCCACGCACGCGCCTGCCCCGGCCACCGCCGCCCAGATGCCGATGGCCAGCGTGCGTTCGTGGTCGTCGGTGAAGATGGTGCGGATCAGCGACAGCGTGGACGGCATGACCATGGCCCCGCCGATGCCGAGCAGCACCCGCCCGAGAATCAGCTGCCAGGGCTGCTGCGCCGTCGCCGCCACCACCGAGGCGAGGCCGAACAGCACGAAGCCGATGAGGAACAAGCGCTTTCGGCCCTGCCGGTCGCCCAGCGCACCGCAGGTGATGAGCAGGCCGCCCAGGACGAGACCGTAGATGTCGATGATCCACAGCTGTTCGATCGGGCTGGGCTGCATGTCCTGGATGAGCGAGGGCAGCGCCACATTCAGGATGGTGGCGTCCATGGCCACCAGCAGCAGGCTCGCGCACAGCACCGCCAGCATGGCCCAGCGTCCGGGCAGCGGGGCGTCCGCGCTGTCGGAATCGGGTGCGGGCACCTGCCCGTGGGGGACCCGGTCCATCGTCGCGCCTCCTCGCCTCGCGTGTTGGCAATGGTTCGGCTAACGACGATAGCCCGAAACGGAGAATGTCCGCGCCGGGCACGGCCGTTCGCGCTACTTCGTGGCCGAATCGCCGTTCGGCCCGTCGCCGGTGGCACGCGCCGCCAGCGCGTGCTTGCCGTCACCCGCGGCGCGCTGCGCCACCAGCAGGTCGCGGATCTCGGCGAGCAACTCCAGCTCGGTGGGATCGGCCTTGACCTCGGTCGGGGTGGCGAACCGCTTCTTCAGGTGGTTCATCGGCAGGATGAGCACGAAGTACAGCACCGCCGCCACCATGACGAAATTGATGGCCGCGCTGATGATCGGCCCCACCGCCACGAAGGTGGCGGGTTTGTCGCCGACGATCTGAAAGCCCAGGCCCAGTTCACCATTGGTGCCCAGAATCGCCAGCAGGGGTTCGATCAGCCCCTTGGTGACCGAGGTCACGATGGCGGTGAAGGCTGTGCCCATGACGACCGCCACCGCCAGATCGATGACATTGCCCCTCATCAGGAACTCTTTGAAACCCTTGAACATGATCCGCTGAATCCAATCCGCGCCGGTTCACTAGTGCCGCGCGCAGTCTAAGGCGGATCGAGCCGCGATTTCGCCTCGGCGACCGGGTCTATTAGCTGTGAAGTTGCCAACGTCGGTGGGGTGGTTCGTGACTCAGCCCACCCCCGCGCGTTTCGGCGTCCGGCCGGTGCGGGTCGCGCGGTCGCTGCGGAAGGTGCGCACCAGGGCCACGCACATGGCCAGCATGACCACGCTGAACGGCAGTGCGATGAGCACCGCCACGGTCTGCAGGGTGGTGAGCGCCTGTGCGCCCTCGCCGCTGGCCACCAGCAGCGCGATGGCCACGGTGCCCATGGAGCAGGTCCAGAACACCCGGCTCCATACCGGCGGCTCCGGATTGCCGCCGGAGGAGATCATATTCACCACCAGCGCACCGGAATCGGCGGAGGTGACGAAGAACAGCACGATCACCAGGATCGCGATGCCCGCGGTGAGCGCGCCGCCAGGCAGCGTGTGCAGCAGGGAGAACAGCGCGCTGTCGCGATCGGGACCCTCCGGCCCGACGAGTCCACCGCCGCCGAACATCTCGCGGAACAGCCCGGCACCGCCGAAGACGCTGAACCAGAGGAAGGTCAGCAGCGTCGGCACCAACAGCACTCCGGCCACGAATTCACGCACGGTGCGCCCGCGCGAGATACGGGCGATGAACACGCCCACGAAGGGTGCCCAGGAGATCCACCAGCCCCAGTAGAAGACCGTCCACTGCTGCGTCCAGTTGGTGCCCTTCGGGCCCTCGGTCGCGCCGGTGTAGAGGCTGATCTTGGGCAACTGCTGGAGGTAGGTGCCGATGTTCTGCACCAGGTCGTTCACGATGAACAGCGTCGGACCGACCGCCAGCACGAACAGCAGCAGCATGCCCGCCAGCCCCATATTGATCTGCGACAGCCATTTGATGCCCCGGTCCACGCCCGTCACCACCGAGACGGTGGCCAGCAGGGTCACGGCGATGATGAGCACCACCTGAAAGCCCTTGCCGGGCTGGTTGATCCAGCCCTGGTAGTTCAGGCCCGCCGAGATCTGGAGCACGCCCAGCCCGAGCGAGGTGGCCACACCGAATACGGTTCCGATCACCGCGACGATGTCGATGAGGTCACCGCGCCAGCCGCGAATGCGTTCCGGAGCGAGCGATTCCAGCGCCCATCGAATGGACACCGGACGCTTGCGGCGGTGGATCGAGTACGCGATGGCCAGTCCCACCACCACGTAGATGGCCCACGGGTGGATTCCCCAGTGCAGGAACGTCTGCACCATGGCGGCGTCGGCGCGCTGGGCGTCCGTATCGCCCACGCCCGGGCGGGGATCGTCGTAGTGGAACAGCGGTTCGGCCACACCCCAGAACACCAGCCCGATTCCCATCCCAGCGGCGAACAGCATGGCCAGCCAGGCGGTGATCGAATACTCGGCCGGTTCCCCGTCGTCGCCGAGGGTGATGCTGCCGAATCGGCCCAGCCCCAACCAGATCGCGAACACCACGAACAGGGACACGATGACGATGTAGTACCAACCCATGCCGCCGATCACATTGTCCTGCAAGGCTTTCGCCTGCTCGGCGGCGGTTTCGCGGAACACGATGGCGTAGACGGTGAACGCGACCACCACGATGGCGGCGGGCCAGAACACCCTGGGTTCGACGGCGGATCGAGGGTGAACCGCGCTCGTATCGGATGAAACGCTGCTCGGTGCGCTCACGTACTCCGTCCTCTGTGGTGTTGGCATGTCCCCTGTGAATCCCCCGTGTGGACGGGTTCTCGACCCCGGCCCGCAGACGGTCGGGGTCGAGAACCCGCGGTGCTACGAATCGCCCATCTTGTTCTTCAGGTTCTCGACGATCTCGTTGAGCGCCCGCATGGCGTCGGCGGCCGCGCCCTCGAGATTCGCACGAGCCTGATCGAGCGATTTCTGGATGTCCTCACCCGCGAGCCTGTCGGCCAATGCCTTGGCCATATCCGCGAATTCGGCCGCGGCCGTCTGGGCGCGGTCGGCCAGTTCGGCGGCGGCGCTGCTGGCCTTCTCGGCCAGTTGCCCCGCCGCGTCCCCGGCGCGTTCGGCCCACTCGCCAGCGGTATCGCTGATGTTCTCGGCGAGTTCGTCGGATGTCGCGGTGAGATTGTTGTCCTCGTCGGCCACGCGTGCTCCCGCCTACCGGCCGCCGCCGAGCTTGTCCTTGGCGTCGCGCATGGCGCCTTCGGCCTTGTCCCGTGCCTCGGTCGCCCGGCGCTTGGCGTCGCCGGTCGCCTCGTAGAACTTGGATTCGAACTCGTCGGCCTGATCCTCGATCTTGTTCCCCATGCGGTCGGCCTGCTCCTTGGCCTTCTGCGCGGCCTCCTTGGCCTTGTCCATGAGCGACATCGAAACCTCCGTAGGTGTGGCACGCCCGGACCGGGCGCGCTGGTTCGGGGTACTTCGACGAGCGATCTTTCAGCAAATGATCCTACGCCCGTTCCACATGAAAAAGCCCGGTCGGTCCGGAACTATCCGGAACCGACCGGGCAGGAACGGGAGTTGTCGCAGGTCAGCGTGTCGGGCCGAGTACCCGATCGAGGTACGGATTGGCGAAGCGGCCGTTCGGATCGAAGCGCCGGCGCACCGCCGCGAACCGCTCCCACTCCGGATACCGCTCGGCCAGGGTCGCCGCGGTCTGGAAGTGCCGCTTACCCCAGTGCGGGCGACCGCCGTACCGGTCGAAGACCGCCTCGCAGGCCCGGAAGTACGGCTCGTACTCCATCCCGGCGTACTGGTGCACCGCGATATAGCAGGTGGCACGCCCACCGGCGGGGGAGAGGAAGGCGTCGTCGGGCGCGACCCACCGCACCTCGATGGGCATGACGGTGTCGAACCGCTTGGCCACCTCCTTGATCTCGCGAATGGCGTCCACGGAGTGTTCGCGCGCGATCGCGTACTCCATCTCGGTGAAGCGGAACAGCCGCGGGCTGGCGAACACCCGATAGGAGCGTTCCACCTGGCGTCGATAGCTACCCGCCAGCGCCGAGAACTGCTGCACCCGGGGGATGAGCGCGGGGGTGCGGCGGGTGAGGCGGCACAGCGCGTCGAATACGTGGTTGTTGATCAGGATGTCGGAGAACCATTCGACGGCCCGCCCGCGCGGTTGCTCCGGCAGCTGCACGGTGTTGTTGCGCTTGGTCATGGCGATGTCGCTGTGGGCGAACATGTAGAACTCGAAGTGCTCGTTGCCGTCCACGTGGGAATCCAGATCGGCCAGCACGTCCTCGAGCGGGAGCGGCCGTTCGATGCCCTCGAGTACGAAGGAGGGCACCATCTGCAGCGTCACCGCGGTGACCACGCCGAGTGCGCCGATGTTCACCCGCGCCGCGCGCCAGCCGTCCGGATCGGTCCGCTCGTTCAGTTCCACCCGGCTGCCGTCGGCCAGCACCATCTCGACCGAATGCAGGGCGGCGGAGAGGTTCTGGAGTTTGGCCCCGGTGCCGTGCGTGCCGGTCGCGGTCGCGCCCGCGATGGTCTGCACGTCGATATCACCCAGGTTGGGGAAGGCCAGGCCGAGCGGGTGCAGGGAATTGCTGGCGGCATTGAGCGTCAGGCCGGCGTCGACGCGCACGAGTCCGCTGGCGCGGTCCACCGAGTGGATCCGGTTCAGCTTCGACAGCCGCATGAGGGTGCCGTCGGTGCAGACGGTGTCGGTGAACGAGTGGCCCGATCCGGCCACCCGGACGGTGTGCCCGGCGGCCTCCGCCCGCGCGAGCAGGGCGGCGACTTCCTCGGGCGAGCCCGGTTCGGCGATGGCTGCCGGAGTACAGCGCTGATCCCCGGCCCAGTTCACCCAAGAGTTGGTCATGTGTCCAACTCTAAACCGGACATGTGATCGGCGCTACCGTTTGCGGCTCATGCACATGGCCGCCTTGCCTCGCTCCACCTCCTCCTCGGTGAGCGGTGGCACGTCGAGGGGGATGCGGGGGACCGCGTCGCCGCGCACGCCGTTGAGGATGAGCGCCATGTAGCGCCGCCAGACGTCCGGGTTGACCGGTCGGGCGAAACCCGCGACCGCGTCGACCATATTGACCATGGCGAAGAAGTCGCCGGACTCGATCTCGGGCCGCAGCGCTCCGGCGTCCTTGGCGCGCTGCACCACCTGGAACATGCCGGGCCGGACGCGGTCGCGCATGCACTCGAAGCGCTCCATGCTGTCCTTCATCTCGAGCAGCACCTCGCTCAGGCCGCGATTGGTGGCCATGTGGCGGCAGGCGTACTCGAACAGATCCACCAGGCCCGTCCATGGGTCGGGATGGTGCAGGGCGGTTTCCACCGCCGCGGCGAACTCGTTGACGTTCTGGTCGAACACCTCCGAGATCAGTTCCTGCTTGTTGGCGAAGCGGCGGTACACGGTGCCCACGCCGACTCCCGCCTTGTCGGCGACGTCGTCGAGGGTGATCTCGAGTCCGTGCTCGGCGAACAGCTCGCGCGCGGCGGCGATGATCCGCTGCTGATTGCGGGCGGCGTCGGCGCGCAGGCGACGGGTGGGCTGTCCCGTGGCGGGACGACCCGAGGGGGTCGTCGCGGCCGCTGCGGCCGTGGTGGTGGCGTGATTCACACCCATATGCTAGCAACCTTCGGGATTAAGTGGAGGCTATCTCTCCGTTTTGATGGTAACTTCTGACAGGAAACCGGAGGGCCTTCCTCCACTAAGTGTACGGGACGAGGACACCGCATGACTTCCACCATCGACATAGCGAAACCGGCTCCGCCGACCGGTCGTCGCGGCTCCCACGCCCTGCGCTGGTGGGTGCTCGCGGTACTCGGCGTCGCCCAGCTCATGGTCGTGCTCGACGCGACCGTGGTGAATATCGCGCTACCGGAGGCGCAGGCCGATCTCGGCTTCTCCAACGCCGACCGGCAGTGGGTGATCACCGGCTACGCGCTCGCCTTCGGCAGCCTGCTGCTGCTCGGCGGACGGCTCTCCGATCTGTTCGGGCGGCGCACCACCTTCATCGTCGGCCTGGTCGGCTTCGCCGTCGCCTCCGCGGTGGGCGGGGCGGCCGCCAACTTCGAGATGCTGGTCGCCTCCCGGGTCGCCCAGGGCGTCTTCGGTGCGCTGCTGGCCCCGGCCGCGCTGTCGCTGTTGACCGTCACCTTCACCGAACCGGGCGAACGCGCCAAGGCATTCGGCATCTTCGGCGCCATCGCCGGTGCGGGCGGCGCACTCGGTCTGCTGCTCGGCGGAGCACTCACCGAATGGGCCTCCTGGCGCTGGGTCATGTACGTGAACCTGATCTTCGCGGCCGTCGCGCTGATCGGCGCGGTGCTGCTGCTGGCCAAGCACGTCACCACCGCGGAGCGGCCGAAACTCGACATTCCCGGCACCATCACCGTGACCGCGGCGCTGTTCGCCATCGTCTACGGCTTCTCCAAGGCCGAATCCGACGGCTGGACCGACTCGGCCACGCTCGGCTTCCTGATCGGCGGCACGGTGCTGCTGGCGGTGTTCTTCTGGATCGAACAGCGGGTAGCGCATCCGCTGCTGCCGCTGCGGGTGATCGCCGACCGCACTCGCGGGGCGTCCTACCTCACCGTATTCGCCATCGGCATCGGCATGTTCGCCATGTTCCTGTTCCTCACCTACTACATGCAGCAGCAGCTGGGGTACACCCCGATCGTGACCGGCGTGGCGTTCCTGCCGATGGTGGCGGGCATGGTGATCTCCTCCACCACGGTGCCGTCGCTGGTGCTGCCGCGGGTCGGGCCGCGGGTGACGGTGGTGTCCGGCTACCTGCTCGCCACCCTGGGCATGGTGCTGCTCACCCGTATCGGCGTGGACACCGGCTACGCCAGCCACATCCTGCCGAGCCTGATCATCATGGGCGTCGGTCTCGGTGCGGCCATGTCCACCGCCTTCGCCGGCGCCACCGCCGGGGTGCACCACACCGACGCGGGCGTCGCCTCGGCCATGGTGAACACCAGCCAGCAGGTCGGCGGCTCCATCGGCACCGCACTGCTGAGCACCCTGGCGGCCAGCGCCTTCGACGGCTACGTCGCCGATCACCTGCCGCCCAACCCCGGCGTGCTGGCCCAGGCCGCCGTGGAGAGCTACACCACCACCTTCTGGTGGGCGGCGGGCATCTTCCTGGTCGGCGCGATCATCACCGGCGTGATCATGCCGAATACCGTGCCGGTCCCGGCCGAAGGGGAACCCGTACTGGCGCACTGAGTCCCAGCGCCACGCGCCGCAGCGGTGCGCGCGATACCGGAGTGCCCCGTCCGCGATCGCGGACGGGGCACTTCTCGACGCGGTGCGTGGGTCCCGATGGCCCGCGCGGGTTACCGTTGCGCCCTGCCCGGCGCGGCGGCGGTCCGTGCTCAGCAGTTGGACGGGGCCGCGAGGCCCGCGAAACGATCCGACAGGTAGTTGAAGGCGCGCGGCGCTCCGGAGAAGATGGCCGTGCCGTGATCGGCTCCCGGGATCACGTCGAACAGCACCGGGGTCCCGGCGTGGCAGTAGCGTCCCGCCACGCTGAGCGCCAGATCCAGCGGCACCTGGTCGTTGCCGCCGTGCCACTGATAGACCGGCGCGCGCGGCACACCGGGATGGATCTCCAGGCTGTTCTCGTGCAGGATGCGAATGTTGTTGGCGCTGGCTTCCATTCCGGGGCGGAACATCTCGCCGATGGAGTGGTTCGCGCCCGCGTTGATGATCTCGCCCACGCAGGCATTGGCGATCTGCGCGCGCAATGCCAGACCGGCCGGGCTGAGCGCGTCGTCGAGGTTCATCTCCGCCGGGTACTCGCGCTCCAGCCCGACCGCCACCGCGAAGCCGAGCCCGAACAGCGGATGCGGCGCATTGCCGATCTGCAGGGCCATCTTGCCGGGATTCACCGGTACGCCACCGATGGCCACCCCGACGATCGGCAGCTCCGGCGCGTACTCCGCCGCCAGTGCCGCCGCGAAGCCGGTCGCCATGGCGCCACCCGAATATCCGGCCAGGCCGACCGGCGAATCACCCAGTCCCGCAGGGGCGAAGCGCTTCACCGCCCGAATGCCGTCGAGGGTGATCTGCCCGCCCATCCGGGCCGCCCCGTACGCACTGGTCGGCCCGAGGTGATCCGGCACCGCCACCGCCCAGCCGCGGGCCAGCAGCAGATTCAGCGCCGGAGCCTCCTGCAGGCTGCCGTCGAACAGGCTGTGCGACGGAGCGCACTGCGTGCCCAGGGAATTCACGAACGGCTGATACGACACGATGGGCCGCGGTCCGCCACCGCCGGGGAGGATGAGCGTGGTCACCGCCGAGATGGGGGCGCCCGCGGAGTTGGTGGAGCGGTAGTTCAGCTGCCACACCGTCGCGCCCGGATAGCCGTGGGCGGGGACGATGCGGCTGTTGATGACATCGCCGGGGGCGAAGGCGCCGATATTGCCCGGGGGCGCATAGAACGCGTCGGGGTCCGGGAAGGGATAGATGGCGCCGTGGGCGACCGGAGTCGCGCCGAGACTGCTCGCCAGAGCCGCCGCTACGGCCGCGGCGATAACAGAGCTCCGGACCAGCAACCCCCTGATCGACTGCCGTACCGTCAACTTCGCTCCTCCAGGCCGATGGGACAACGCTGAGATGGCGGCACTATCCTCGCAGTCCCGAGGTGTCGTTCGGCCTCAGCAACACGCCGAACAGCAACGAATTGGCTATCGAGGCGGAGGGGTGGTGGTCGCAACGTTCGCGCGATCCGACGCACCGGCTCTCGCCGCCATCGCCGCAGGCGGCGCGCTGGGGTCGAGCCTGCGCTACGGTGTGGCCGCGTGGTTGCCCCGGCGCGGGGACATTCCCTGGCAGACCATGGCCGTCAATGTCGTCGGGTGCTTCGCCATCGGCGTCCTCATGGTGTGCGTGACCGAGATCTGGGTTGCGCGGCGGCTACCGCGGCTCTTTCTGGGCGTCGGGGTACTGGGCGGTTTCACCACCTTCTCCACCTTCGGTGTGGAAGTTCGTACACTGCTCGAATCGGGGCGGACGGTTTCCGCGCTCGGCTATCTCGGGGGAACGGTGGTGGCGTCGGTGGGCGCGGTCGTGATCGGGGCGGGCGCGACGCGGTGGTGGAGACGGACCGGGACAGGCACGGCGAAAGGGGGCAGGCGATGAACGACCCGACGGGTGCGCGCTGGCGACCCGCCTCGCGGCTCACCGTGCTGCTGAGCGAGGACGACCGGTGGCAGCATCGCCCCCGCTACCACGAGATCGTGCGGCGTGCCCGAGATGCCGGATTGGCCGGGGCGAGCGTGTGGCGCGGCATCGAGGGATTCGGGGCGTCGGCGGATATCCACACCACTCGACTATTGGATCTGGCCGACCGGCTACCCGTGCTCGTGATGATCGTCGACGACACCGACGCGCTGCGGCGGTTCGTGGAAACCAATGCGGACCTGCTGAATTCGCTCACCGTGACACTCTCGCCGGTGGAATCCTGGCAGGGGGAGCGCGCGTGACGATGTTGCTCGTGGCGCTCGGCGGCATGGTCGGAGCGCCGGTTCGCTATCTGGCGGATCGCGCGATGGCCCGTCGATTCGCTAGTGTCTTCCCACTGGGCACATTGACGGTGAACGTGACCGGGTCGGCGATTCTGGGCGCACTGATCGGCGCGGGAGCAAACCACTGGCTGCTCGCCGTGGCCGGAACGGGCTTCTGCGGTGCGCTGACCACGTTCAGTACGTTCGGATACGAGACGGTTCGATTGGCTGAGGAGGGCGCTTACAGCTATGCGGTGGCGAACGTCGTGATCGGCGTTGTGGCGAGCCTGGCCGCGGCCTTCCTCGGAGCCGGTGCCGCCCAGTTGTTCCTGGGCGCGGCGCACGGGGGGTTGCCGTGATCCTGATGACCAGCCGGGCACAGGCGATACGGAAGGGAGGCCCGAGCATGGCCCACGATCGAGCCGGTCGACCGGCCCGGGCCGCGGACCTCGTGGACGTCGCGCACCTGGTGACGGCCTACTACAGCCGTATCCCGGATCCCGCGGATCCGGCGCAACTGGTCGCCTTCGGCACCTCCGGGCATCGCGGGTCCAGCCTCGACAACGCCTTCAACGAGGCGCACATACTCGCCATCACCCAGGCGATCGTGGAATACCGCGCCACCCGCGGCATCACCGGGCCGGTGTATCTGGCCCGCGATACGCATGCCCTGTCCGAGCCCGCCTGGACCACCGCGCTCGAGGTGCTGGCCGCCAACGACGTCACCGCCATCATCGACGCGCGCGACCGCTACACGCCCACACCGGCTTTGAGTCACGCCGTGCTACGGCACAATCGCGGCGGCACCCGGCATCAGGCCGACGGCATCGTCGTGACGCCCTCGCACAATCCGCCGCGCGACGGCGGGTTCAAGTACAACCCGCCGCATGGCGGCCCGGCCGACACCGTCGCCACCGACGCCATCGCCGCGCGGGCCAACGATCTGCTGCGTAACGGCCTGTCCGAGGTGAAGCGCACGACCTTGGCGCACGCGCTGGCCGGCAGGGTGGAGCGTTACGACTACCTGGACCGCTATATCGCGGATCTGCCGAACGTGTTGAATCTGGACGCCATTCGCGGCGCGGGCATCCGGCTCGGCGCCGACCCCATGGGCGGCGCGAGCGTGGACTACTGGGAGGAGATCGGGCAGCGCTACGACCTCGAACTCGAGGTGGTGAACCCGTTCGTCGACCCCACCTGGCGGTTCATGACGCTCGACAGTGACGGACGCATCCGCATGGACCCGTCGTCGCGCTACGCCATGGCGTCGCTGGTGTCGATTCGCGACGACTACGACATCTCCACCGGAAACGACGCCGACGCCGACCGGCACGGCATCGTGACTCCCGATGCGGGACTGATGAATCCGAACCACTACCTGGCGGTGGCCATCGAATACCTGATCGCCAACCGGATGGGGTGGGACGCGCTCACCAAGATCGGCAAGACGGTGGTCACCTCCGCCATGATCGACCGGGTGGTGCGGGTGCTGGGCCGCGACGTGTACGAGGTGCCGGTCGGCTTCAAATGGTTCGTGCCCGGATTGTTCAGCGGCAGCCTGGCATTCGGCGGTGAGGAGAGCGCCGGAGCCTCCTTCCTGCGCAGCGACGGCACCGTGTGGACCACCGACAAGGACGGCATCCTGCTGGCGCTGCTGGCGGCCGAGATCACCGCCGTCACCGGGCAGAGCCCGTCCACGCGCTACACCGAGTTGGAGAAGCGCTACGGCAGCCCGGCATACGCGCGCACCGACGCCGACGCCACCCCGGAACAGAAAGCCCGGTTGGCGGCGTTGACGCCGGATGTGATCACAGCGACCGAGATCGCCGGGGAGCAAGTCACCGGCATTCAGACCCGCGCGCGCGGCAACGGCGCGGCCCTGGGCGGGGTCAAGGTAACCACCGAGAACGCGTGGTTCGCGGCCCGTCCCTCCGGCACCGAGGACAAATACAAGATCTACGCGGAATCGTTCGAGGGCCCGGAGCATCTGGCCCAGGTGCAGGCGGCCGCGGAGGAAGTTGTGCGACAGGCGCTATCGGAGTGAGCAGATCCAAATCCCTGCCGGTCGAGATCTGGGTGCTGGTGGGGGCGGCGTTCACCATCGCCATCGGATTCGGGCTCGTCGCACCGGCGCTACCGCAGTACGCGCGCGGCTTCGGGGTGGGTGTCGCGGCGGCCTCGGCCATAGTCAGCGCCTTCGCGCTGATGCGACTGCTGTTCGCGCCCATGAGCGGGCGGTTGGTGCAGAAACTGGGGGAGCGGCCGGTCTATCTGGGCGGGCTGCTGATCGTGGCGGTGTCCACGGGGGCGTGCGCGCTGGCGCAGAGCTACTGGCAGCTGCTGGTGCTGCGATCCTTCGGCGGTATCGGGTCGACCATGTTCACGGTGTCGTCGCTGGCGCTGGTGATCCGCATGTCGCCGCCGACGGAGCGGGGTCGGGTGTCCGGGGTGTACTCGACCAGCTTCCTGATCGGTTCCATCTCCGGTCCGCTGGTGGGTGGGGCGCTGGCCGGACTGGGATTGCGCGCGCCGTTCGTCATCTACGCGGTCGCACTGCTGGTGGCCAGTGCCATCGTGTATCTGGCGCTGAGGGATTCGCCGCTGGTGCGGCCCGAGGCGCTCGGTGACACCCCGGTCATGACCTTCCGGGAGGCGGTGCGCAAATCCGAGTACCGGGCGGTGCTGTGGTCCAACTTCGGCAATGGCGCGGCGGTGTTCGGGGTGCGCATGGCGCTGGTGCCGCTGCTGGTGGTGGAGGTACTGCGCTACGACGCGGCCCTGGCCGGGGTGGCGTTGACGGTGTTCGCGGCGGGCAACGCGGTGGTGCTGTTCCAGTCCGGGCGCTGGTCGGATCGCCTGGGGCGCAGACCGTTTCTGATCTGCGGCACGCTGCTGTGCGCGGTCGGCACGGCCGGACTCGGCTTCGCCGCGAACCTGCCCTGGCTGCTGGTCGCCTCCTTCGTCGCGGGCCTCGGGTCCGGTATGTTCACCCCCGCCCAGCAGGCCGCCGTCGCCGATATCGTCGGCGCGGGACGGCGCGGTGGACCGGTGCTGGCGGGTTTCCAGATGTCGGCTGACCTGGGCACGGTGCTCGGCCCGTACGCGGTCGGCCTGCTGGCCGAACACCTCTCGTACGGATTCGCGCTCGCGGTCACGGGCGCACTGCTGGCGTCGGCGGCGGTGGCGTGGGCGATCGTGCCGGAACCGTTGCAGCGCAAGCCGCTGGTCGAGACGACGGCCGCCGCGACGACCCGGCCCCAGGATTGACCCGGTAGCGTTCGGACGGGTTGCGTACCCGCGACGCGGTGGGTTGGGGCAGAGTGGTGGCCGTGAGCAAACCGACGACGAACTACACCCCGCGTCCGGTGTCCAACAAGACCACCTATGCCCTCGGGGCGGTGGCCGTGGTGGTGGTCGCGCTGATCGTGTTCGCCCTGTTCCAGTGGAGCGGCGGCGACAGCGAGATCCGCAATGACGGTTACGGTCCCGCGCACGACCCGGCGGTCGGCGTGGCCCTCGACTCCGATGGCGCGATCGTGCTCGGCAAGCCCGATATCGCCAAGACCGTCGAGATCTACGAGGACCCGCTGTGCCCCGCCTGCGGATCCCTGGAACGCATCTACGGCCAGGAGATCGCCCAGCAGATCGACGAGGGCAAGATCGCGGTCCGCTACCGCCTGGTCAACTTCCTCGACGAGCGGTCCGGCAGCAAGGACTACTCGACCCGCGCCGTCGCCGCCAACGAATGCGTGGCGCAGGAGGGTGACGGCCCCGTCTACGCCAAGTTCCACGCACTCCTCTTCACCGACAAGCAGCCCGCCGAAGGCAGCGGCGACCTGGACAACCAGCAACTGGCCGCCATCGCCGCGGATGCCGGAGCCCCCGAATCCGCCCAGCGGTGCATCACCTCCGGCGACCGCGTCGACTCCGCCCGCAACCACGCCGAAGCGGCCATCACCGCGCTGGAGGCGGCCAGCGGCGGCGCGGCGGGCACCCCGTCGGTCTTCCTGGACGGCCGCGAGATCGACGTCAACAACAAGGACTGGGTGCTCGACGCCGCCAAGTGAGCGGGTACGGCCGAAGCGAGAGCACACGAGCGAGCCGCGGGCACTGGACCCGCGGCTCGCTCTCTGTGCCGGACAAGCTGTGTTCAGTTCCGTCGCGCCCCGCACCCGTGGGCCGCAGACAAGGCAGCCGTGCCAGATCGGCGGCTGCCCGCTGCCGCACCCGCCGCATCGGACGACTCGCGGTGCGAGCGGAATCCCGGCGTGGCGTCGGTTGACGACACGACCGTCGCGCTCGGCAGGTGAGGGCGCGCAGGTCCCCGGAGCCGCCGTGGAGCGGCGCTGCGCACCCCGCGGTCGGCGCGTGGTTGCCTGCGCGCAGTGGGGCGCGTGGTCAACGGCGGAACGACGCGGTGTGGTTCACCGGTAGGTCGTCGGGGATGTCGTTGTCGGGGGTGCAGCGGGACAGCTGCGGGTGGATGAGGGCGTGCCCGTCGATCGGGTAGGTGAGATCGGCCGGGACGGTGCGCACCGGCTGCGGCGGTCGCACGTGTACCCGCTCGTAGGGTGTCGGCGGCACGGTGGGGGCGTCGATATCGGTGTGCGGGAACAGATACCGCGCACCTTCGCGCGTCGTGGTGTGGGTTTCGCCGCTGGGGTCGGTCCACACGATCCGATCGGCGTCCGCGCGACGCACCCGCCATGCCTGACTGCCCCGGTCCGCCAGCATCTTCAGCCGGTGGTGCCGCGTGCACAACGCTGCCACGTGCGCCATACCCGGGAGCCGCGGCCGGGCGTTCGTCGCCTCCACGTACGCGAGTTGGGCATCGGTGGCGGGCATCCCGCATCCGGGAAATCGGCACACGCCGTCGATCGCCCGCACATCCTCGGGTGACTGCGTCGACGTCGGCCGCCGCGCCCCCGCCTCCGGTGCCGGCGGCTCCGGCACCACCTCGAACCGCGCGTACTTCGCGAGCTCCCGAGCCAGTGTCGTATCGATCGGCCCGTACCCCACCAGCATGGCGGGATCGTTCCGCAGCCCGGCCAGGGACTCGGCCGACACCCCGATCTGGATCAGCGGTGGCCGCGGCGGCTGCGCCCCGGGTCCTACGGGAGCCGCGCCGGCCGGTTCGATTCGCCCCGGCGCGGTGTCGTCGCGGCGAGTCGCGGGTCCGGTCCACGAAGGTGCGGTGTCGCCGCCGGCTGCTTCGGATCCGGTCTGCGCCGATCGGGTGCCGCCCACGGGCGCTGGGGGTTCGTTTCGCGCTGGTTGGGTGCTGTCCGGAGTCGCCGGGCGTTCGGTCTCGGCCGCTCCGGCATCGTCGTGAGTCGCCGGGCGTTCGGTCCATGCCGGTCCGGTGGTGTCGCGCGGCGCCGCGAATTCGGCTCCGGATGCGGTCGCCGACTTCGGGCAGCGCGCACCGCGCCCGCACGCACACCACAGCCGCTGCGACCCGTCGGCCAGGGCCACCAACGCGTCCGCTCGACGCTGCGGCATGGTGCGCGGGTCCTCGGCGCACACCTGTCCGCACAGCTCCCGCAGCCGATTGGCCACGGTCTGCGCCCCCACCGCGGGCAGCAGCCCGTCGAACACCGCCATCCCGTCCTGCACGGCGCGAATCCGCACGTCGCGATCGTGTTCGCGCTCCTCGCGCCGCTCCCGCTCGCCGTCCGGATCCAACCGCGCCACCCACCGCCGCGCTGTCTGCCGCAGCCGCGCCGGATCATTGCGTGTCGCCGCGTCGATCAGCTTGGGCTCCACCGCTTCCCGCACCTCGCGCGCCAGCCCGCGAGTGGTCTCCGCGATCACCTGCACCCGCGCCAGATCGATCCGCCCGTCCCCGAACGCCTTCCGCGTCCCGGGTAGCTCGTCCAGGGCCAGCCCGATGTCGATGAGCGCCGCCGCCACCGGCTCGGAGATCTGCACCGCCACCGCCACCTCGGCCGCCGCGAATTCCCCGGCCCGCACCCCGCCGGCCCCCGGCGCCGCATTGGCCGCCCGATGCCGCCGATACAACTCCCGCACGGCTGTGATCTCCGCCGCCTGTGCGAATGCGGCGGCCCCGTGCGCCCTCCGCAATGCGTCGACCAGCTCCTCGTCACCCATCACCTGGACCTCCCTGCTGTCGAACATATGTTCGAGCCTACTCCCGAAGATCGCTCTTGTCACCTACCTGTCCAGGCGATTTGGTCCGCGCAACAGCGGTGGTGTAACTTCGTTCAAGCCAGCGGGGAACACCCCGCTGACACAGAACTGAACACGGGGCTATGGCGCAGCTGGTAGCGCACCACACTGGCAGTGTGGGGGTCAGGGGTTCGAGTCCCCTTAGCTCCACTCCACGACAGAGCCGCAGGTCATCGACCTGCGGCTCTGTCGTTTTCCGGCAAGGCACGAACCCGAGAGATGCCCTACGTAGTACCCTACGTTCATGAAGGCCAAAACGAGCGTGTACCTGGATCCCGAGCAGGCTGCCCGTCTCAAGGAGGCGGCCGCGGCGGCGGGACGATCGGAAGCCGATTTGATCCGCGAGGGGATCGAGTTGGTGTTGTTGCGGTCGCACCGGGTACGCCGTACTCGGCCCTGGCCGTCATTCGATTCCGGCGATCCTGGGTTCGCCGCCAGCAGTGAGGAATTGCTCGGCGAGGCATACGACGAGTGAGCTTCTTCATCGCTGATACCTCGGCCATCATCGCCGCTTACGACCGTGCCGCGGAACTGCACGAGCGGGCGCGCGAATTTCTCTCCACCTCTGTTGCGGTTGTTTCGCCGCTGGTGCTGGATGAGGTTGATCATCTGCTCGTGGCACGGTTCGGGAAGGACCGCCGCACAGCCGATCTCGTCCTCGATGACCTGCTCACCTCGGCCGAGGAGGGCGCGGTGCTCGTACCGCAGGTGGACCGTGATGACCTCCGAGTCGCCCAGAAGGTCATCGAGCAGTATCGCGGCCTCCGCCTCGACCTGGCCGACGCGGTCACGGTCGTACTCGCCGAGCGCTACCTCACCAATGACATCTTGACGTTGGATGAGAAGGATTTTCGCGCCGTGCGGCCTCTGACGCCCGCTCATCCGTCGTTCCGACTCTTGCTCCAGGGCGACTGAACCGCTCGCTGCCGCGAACTTGCGGATATCGCCGATGTCGAGACATGCCGAAGTGTCCGATAGTCGTTCGGGTCAGGGGGCGTCGAATCGGAGTCGCTCTGTCGGCTGACCGGTGACCTCGGCAATGAGGTCGAAGTCCTTGTCGGCGTGTAGGACTACGAGTTTTGCCTGCTCCGCGATTGCTGCGATCAGTAGATCGGGAATAGACGGTGCGCGATGCTTCCCGGTGTCCGCGAGTTCCCGAAGTACCTGTACCGCTCGATCTTCCGCGGTCGGCGTCATGTACTCGATCGGCATCTGGGCGAGCGGCGGAAGGTCGAGAAGTTCCGCGAGGTCCGATGCGGACCTCGCGGAGTATCCGGTCTCCAGCAGGGTGACTGTCGAGATTCTGATCAGACCTCGCTCGATCCGCGAAGCCCACTCGTGGGCATCAGCGCATTGACCGAGGCGCATCAGTGCGGACTTGTCGATCAACCAGGGACGGCCGGTCACGACCATGCTCGGCCCATTACTTCGGGGTTGCCCAGATCCTGTGCGAGTTCGCTGAAACGGCTGAGGTCTCCGGTCGTGACCGGGGTGGCGGGCCGGAAGTCGTTGCTGAGCCACCGCCGAAGGAACTCGCTTCGTGAGACGCCCAATTCCCGAGCCCGCCGATCGATCTCCTCGATCGCTGGTTCGGGTACGTCGCGAATCAAGATATCCGTCATGGCATCTACCTCCTGATATCGATGATATCAGGAGGTAGATGCGGTGTGGGCATCACAGTGGGTGCGCCGTCAGGAAGTCGAGCTGGTCCGCGAGGGGTAGCGCCCGCGCTGGTCAGCCTTCTCGAGGTGGTGTCCCGGGATTCGGCAGTCGTTCGACGAAGCGGGTGAGCAGGGTCGCGAACTGGGTGCGCTCGGCGGCGGTCCAATCGGCCATCGCCGCCGCGAACGTCTGGGCGCGACGGTGGTGTGCGGCGGTGACCACGGCCAGTCCCGCATCGGTCAACGTGAGACGGGAGCGGCGGCCGTCGCGTTGATCGGCCACCCGCTCGACATACCCGGCGTCGACGGCTGACGTTATCAACCGGCTCACGCGCGGCTGGTCGGCGCCGAGGGCGGAAGCGACCGTCGAAACCGTTGCGTCCGGGATGGATTCGACGGCGTCCAGGACATCGAACGCCTGGCCGGTCGGCTCGCCCGGCGGGGCCAGGGACCGTCGGTTCTGCCTGCGCCTGATCGCCACCATCGCCCGCTCGATCAGATCCACATCGTCCACCTCGGCATGATACGTCTTTACAAGTAGTTGTAATTGGGCATATACATGTAGATGTACAATCAAATCCGACAGGAACGGAACCCTCATGAGACTTCGCGCCATCGCCGTCACACTGGTGCTGGTCATCGCCGGATCGCTGGCGGCGTGCGGTTCGGATACCGCGCAGAGCACCACCACGACCGCTGGGAACACGGAAGACGAACGATCGGAACGGTTGATCGGCTACCAGCTCAAGCGTCTGGATCAACTGCTCGAATCGACCTTCGGCCGCCTGCTCGGCGATGCGGGACTCACCCGCCGCCAGTGGCAGACCCTCAACACTCTCGCCGCCGGTCCCCGCGGTCACGACGAGCTGATCGATGCCCTGCGGCCGTTCTGGGAGGTGAACAACGAAAACCTGACCGAACTGACCGACGATCTGATCGGCCGCGGGTGGATCCACGCTCAACCCGACGGCACCGTCGCCCTGACCAACGCGGGCCGCTCCGTACACACCGCGGCGGGCACGGAGGTCGCCCGCATCCGCGACATCGCCGCGCGAGGGATCAGCCAGGACGACTTCACGCTGATGATGGATGTGCTACGGCGCATGATCGCGAACCTCGACGCTGACGCCGACCATCGATGAGCGTCCGTATCGCACAGGGCCGCAATACAACAGCCGACTGCGCCCAGCCGTGATCATCTAACGGCCTGCGGTCGAACCGGATTCGCGACATCATTCGTCGGGCCGATGTGCGGTACCGGTCGCCGCCGTACGGTGGGAAGGGTCTTGTCCGGGCGAAAAGGGAGGCGCGGTGCGGGATCTGCGCGACAAGGTCGCCGTTGTCACCGGGGCGGCCAGCGGTATCGGGCGGGGGATGGTCGAGGCATTCCTCGATTCCGGAACCCGGGTGGTCCTCAGCGATGTGGAGGAGGATGCGCTCGCGGCGACCGCGGCGGAGTTGCGGGCGGCCGGTGGGGACGTGCACGGCATCGTGACGGATGTGTCGAACCCCGACGAGGTGGCGGCACTGGCTGCGGCGACCCTGGAGCGGTACGGGGCCGTGCATATCCTGTGCAACAACGCCGGGGTGGCCGGGGGTGGTGTGCCGTCGTGGACGAGCACGCTCGACGACTGGTCGTGGGTGCTCGGCGTCAACCTGATGGGCGTGGTGCACGGTCACCGCAGCTTCCTGCCGATCATGATCGAGCAGGACGAAGAGGCACACATCGTCAACACGGCGTCGGTGGCCGGTGTGGCGGGCGGGTCCAGCGTGTACGGCGCGACCAAATCCGCCGTGATCGCGCTGTCGGAGACGGTCCACATGGAACTTGTCGGCGGCGGATTGAAGCCGCGGATCTCGGTACTGATGCCAGGGGTGGTCGATACCCGCATCCTGGATTCCGACCGCAATCGACCCGACCGCTTCGCCGACGTCGGCCCGAGTTCGCTTCCGCCCGAGGTGAGTATGGACGACCTGCGGCAGATGTTCGCCCACGGCACCAGCCCGCGAGTTGTCGCCGATCAGGTGCTGCGAGCCATTCGGGAGGAACGTCTCTATGTGCTGACCCACCCGGAGTGGAAGGGTCATATCGAACACCGGATGCAGGCAATCCTCAACGGCGAGAACCTGACTCCGCTGCCCCCACCGTGATGACTACACACCATCATGGGGTGCGAGTACTCACTGCGGCGCGGCCCTCGCCTGCCTGTCGGAGCAATGCGAGTGCTTCCTCGGCAGGGGACCCGGAGGCGGTCGTACACACGATCAGTGCCTGGCCGGGGGCGCGGGCGATCGAGAGGGTCTGCTGCGTCACCGTCGTCGTGCCGACGACCGGATGGTGCAGTTCGTAGGACGCGGCGTCGCAGGGTGTCACCCGGTGGTCGCCCCACAGTGTCACGAACTCCGGACTCTTCATCGTCAGCTCGCCGATCAGTTCCGCGAGCAGCGGGTCATCCGGGTACATACCAACGGCGATGCGCAGGTTGCCGACTACGGCGCGGGCCTTGCGTTTCCAGTCCGCGTACAGCTCGCGACTGTGCGGGTCCAGGAAGACCAGCCTGCTCATATTCGGCCGGCGCGATGGGTCGTCCGGGCTGTGGAAGTCCAGGTGCCCGGCCAGCAGGGCGTGTCCGAGAGTGTTCCACGCGAGCACGTCGGTGCGCCTGCCGAGTACCAGCGCCGGGACCCCGTCGACGGCGCGGAGCAGGTCGCGCGTCTCATCGGCGAGTCTCTCGGGACGTGGCCGGCGCACTCGGGATGTGTGGCGAGCGGCGGCGGCGAGGCGGTCGAGGTGCGCGCGCTCGTGGTCGTCGAGGCGCAGCGCGTGCGCGACCGCGTCGAGTACCTCGGCCGAGGCCCCGCGCGACGTCCCCTGCTCAAGCCGTGTGTAATACGAGACGCTGACCCCGGCCAGCTGGGCCAGCTCTTCGCGCCTCAAACCGCTGACCCGCCTGCGGGGTCCGGTCTCGCGCAAGCCGACGTCCTCCGGCCGCAGCCTTGCCCGCCGGGCTTGGAGAAAGTCGCCGAGGGGTCCGGGTCCGCTCATTGCTCCAGTATCCGGGGACGGGTCGGGCGCAGCCACACCCTGGCGGTGGTAGGACACAGCGGGAGTGGTTGGTCCGCGCCGCGATGTCCAGGCTCGACGACATGGAACAGATCACCCTTGGCGAGGTCACCGTCACCCGAATCAAAGAGTTCTACGGCACGGTCGAGATGAGCCCGGGCCAGTTCTTCCCCGACAGCCCCGACGGCGCGTGGGACGCACACCGCGGCTGGCTGGCACCCGAGTTCTGGAACCTCGAAACCGGCGAGTGCCACTCGGCGCTGCAGACCTGGCTGCTGCGCAGTGAGGGGCGCACGATCCTGGTCGACACCGGCGTCGGCAACCACAAGGAACGGCCATACGCACCGGTGTGGAGCCGCCTCGATACGAACTACCTCGACAACCTCGCCGCCGCCGGGGTCCGCCCCGAGGACGTCGATGTCGTGATCAACACCCACCTGCACATCGACCACGTCGGCTGGAACACCCGTCTGGACGGCCGCACGTGGGTACCGACCTTCCCGAACGCGACCTATCTGATGCCGTTGCGGGACTTCGAGTTCTGGGATCCGGCCAACGAGCGTGAGACCGTACTCGGCCGCGGCAACCAGAATGTCTTCGAGGACAGTGTCACGCCGATCCATCAGGCGGGGCTGGCCCATTTGTGGGACGGGTCATATCGGATCGACAAGAACTTGCGACTCGATCTCGCGCCGGGGCACACGCCAGGTTCGTCCGTCCTCACCCTGGAGTCGGGCACCGACCGGGCGCTGTTCGTCGGGGACCTGATGCACACCCCGTTGCAGATCGTGGAGCCGCGAACCAATTCCTGCTTCTGTGAGGACCCGGCCGAAGCCCGCGCCACCCGGCACAGGCTGCTCGGTCAGGCCGCCGAGAACAACGCACTCGTGTTCCCCGCGCATTTCGGCGGCCAGGGTGCGGCCCGGATCGAGCGGACCGGGTCGAAGTTCTCGATCAAGGAGTGGGCGGGTTTCTCCCGCATCTCCTGAACTTTCCCGGAGAGGAAGTGTTTCCGATGCCTGTTGATCCAGACCCGATCGTTGAAACCCCCGCGGGCGCCGTGCGCGGGGGTCGCGACGAGTCCGGCCAGTTCTTTCGTGCCATCCCCTATGCGGTGGCCCCGATCGGTGCACGCCGATTCGCGCCACCCACAAGGCATCCCGGCTGGTCCTTCGTCCGCGACGGCACCCAGTACGGGCCGACGGCGCCCCAGCCCGCCCGCGATTTCGGCAAGCTCGACATGATTCCCTACTTCGGACCGGGCTGGGTGCGGGGCGCGGAGTACTTGACGGTCGATGTCCGCACACCTGCCGCCGACAGCGGCAAACGTCCCGTCATGGTTTTCGTCCACGGCGGCGGGTTCGTCACCGGCTCGACTCGCGCCGCGCTCTACGACGGCAGCGCCTTTGCCCGCGACGGCGTCGTCCTCGTGACAGTGAACTACCGTCTCGGCATTCCCGGCTTCCTCGACCTGGAAGGTGCGCCGGCCAACCGTGGGCTGCTCGATGTGCTCGCCGCACTCGGCTGGGTGCGCGACACGATCGCGACGTTCGGCGGGGATCCGGAGAATGTCACGGTCTTCGGTCAATCCGCAGGTGCCACACTGGTCGGCGCGCTACTCGCGGCTCCGGACGCCAGGGGCCTGTTCCATCGAGCGATCATCCAGAGCGGCAATGGCACAGGCGCTTTCACACCGGAGCAGGCGCAGCGGGTTACCGCGGCGGCGGCCGCTGTGCTGGGTGTGGAACCGACTGTGGAGGCGTTCGCCGCGATTGCGGACGAGCGTCTACTGGCTATCTTGCCTGCGCTGAGCGGTCTGGATCTGCACACAGCCACTGCGACGGATCCGCTGGTCGGTCTCAGCCCGTTCAGTCTGGTACTGCCCGTTCAACCTGCCGACGGTCTGGCCGACGGCCCTGCGAGCGAGGTCGAGTTGCTGATCGGTACCAACACCGAGGAGGGGCGTCTCTACGTCGTGCCCGCAGGAACTCTCGAGTCCACTACCGAGGCCGACCTACTCGCCGTCACCGACCGCGCGTACGCGGACCCGGAGACCGCGCTCGCCGAGCTTCGCGCGGACCGGCCGAATGCCGGACCGGGAGAACTGCGCTCCACAGTGCTCAGCGACACCCTGTTCTGGGCCGGCACCGCGCGGATGGCGCAGGCACACGCGCGGATTTCGGGTGGCCGCACGCACGTCTACTCGTTCGGGTTCCGTTCGACAGCTCTGCGCGGGCGGCTCGGCGCTGCTCATGCCGTCGAGTTGCCCTTCGTGTTCGACACGATCGACGAGCCACGGCTTCGCGGGGATACCGGCTTGCTCGGTCCCGGCGACGTCCCGGTCGGCCTCGCGGCCCAGATGCATTCCGCCTGGGTCGCTTTCGCGAGAGCAGGAGACCCCGGGTGGGCCACCTACGACCCGCGACAACCAGTCGTCCAGACCTTCGCCGATGCATTCTGACGCCGCCTACCACGGGCTGTCCGGGGCGGTTGCTTCGAAGGCACTCAGTCCCGGCACGGCACTCAAAGGGTGCCGTCGGCCAGCGTCGTCGGACTCACGCCACGCCGCTGCGCGTCCTCGCAAGCACTCACCTCTCCGGTGAGCACCGGCAACACCACCTGCGCGATGGGGTGTGGCGCACTGGGCCGATCCGCACTTCCACCGGCCCGGCGAGATCAACTCCGAGCATGGTGGGCGGGGTGTCTACTTCCGCGACCCCGCTGGTCACGGTATCGAGATAAACGCCCGGCCGTACCTGTGATTCTCAAGTTCGCCGAGCGCCTTTCACAGAGGGAGGGTGCTCGGCGGTCCAGCCGGTCGGCTCACCGCACCGCGTGTCGAGGCGAGTCGTCGCGTTCGGTGTGGGCGGTGGTGCGGGTGCGGTCCGCCCGGTAGAGGTAGTGGGTTCGACCGTCGACCGGGTTGTCCGGTTCCAGGTCGGCTTCGGCTACTCGGTGCAGACCGGCCTTCTCCAGCGCCCGCCAGGAGGCGCGGTTGGCGGCGACGACCGGGACCAGAATGGTTGTCGCGGTGGGGTGATCGGTCCAGGTCGCCTCGACGACGGCCGCGATCATGCGGCTGCCCAGGCCGTGGCCGGTGCGGTCGAGGTCGCCGATCAGATAGTCGATGGTCAGGGTGTTGGTGGGCACCTCGGTCGCGGCGGCCAACTCGTCGCGATAGTCGGGGTAGTCGGCCAGGGCGCAGCGCTGGACCAGGCCCACGGGGCGGCGGTCGAGAAAGACCAGGAGGTCCTCGGAGGGTTCCTCGCCGCGGGTGGCGGGTCCGAAGTCGCGGGCGACCGCTTCGGGCGAGGTTTCGTGATGCCACCAGCGGGCGACATGCGGCTGTTCGAGCCAGTGCGCGAGCAGGGGAAAGTCCTGCTCGCGCAGTCGACGCCAGGTGATCACGGGCGCACCTCTCGGGGATGATGACGGCGGTAGTAGCGGGCTTGGCGGTCGCGGTGCCCGCAGGAGGGGTGGCACCAGCGTCGCCGGGCGTGGTTCTTGACGAAAAGCAGGGAGCAGCCCGGACCCGAGCAGCGGCGCAGGGCGTCCGACTGTGGCCCGATGAGCAATTCGATACTGCAGGTGGCGATGTGGCCCAGCAGAGCCGGTGCGCCGGTGGCGATGTCGAACCGTCGGGCTGCGGGCGCAGTATCCGGTGTCCACACCATCTGTGCGAATGTGGGTGCGGCTCGGGCGAATTCATTGACGATGTCGAGTCGTCGCGGATCCGGTGCGGCCCGGTCGGCGGCAGCGCTCAGGAGGTGACGCACACCGTCCCGCAACTGCCGCACCCGCTCACCGGCGCGCCCCATCTCACCCTCGATCGCGGGCGGGTGAACGACCGCGAACCATCGATCGATCTGTTCGGCGCTCCGCAGGAAGTCGATGCGCTCCGCACCGCCGCCGTAGTCGGTGTTCGCGAACTCCACCGGCAGCGGCTCCGTGCCGAGGATGGGAAAGTCGACCTCCGTCACGATGCTGACGGTAACATGTCCGTCCAAACGTCAGCCATTGATTTCGTGCCTCGTGCCGAGTCGTCGCCCGTTGGCGCATTCCGGTCGCCCCCTGCCAAGCTGATCATCATGGCAGTTGCTTTCGTCCTGTTGCTTCTCGTCGTCATGGTCGTGCTCATCGTGGTGTTCTCGGCGTACAACACCTTCGTGCGGCAGCGCCATATGATCGAGGAGGCATGGCGTCAGGTCGATGTCGAACTGCAGCGGCGGCATGATCTGATTCCCAATCTCGTCGACACCGCGCGTATCGCTGCCGGATTCGAGCAGCAGGCGATGTCGGCTGTCGTGAACGCGCGATCGGCGGCGGTGCGGGCGCGGCAGGCGTCGGATGTCGGTCGCGGTCGGCAGGGGCAACTGGAATCCGAGCTGAGCGGTGCGTTGCATGGCTTCCTCGGGCTGGCGGAGAGCTATCCGCAGCTGCGGTCGAATCAGAATTTCCTGTATCTGCAGCGGCAGCTCGCCGAGACCGAGGATCGGATCGCGGCCGGGCGACGGTTCTTCAACGGCAATGTGCGCCAGTACAATACGCGGTTGCAGACGGTTCCCTCGAGCCTCTTCGCGAGTATGTTCTCGTTCGCCCCGGCGGAGTACTTCGAAATCGCCGACGCGCGGGCTCGCCAAGCGCCGCAGATCGGCGGACTCTGGAATCGGGGGAATCAAGTCCAGCCGCCGTATCCACCGCAGTCCCTTCCGCCCGCACACTGATGCCGGCCGGGGGCGGACATGGAATTGATGCTGGTGCTGCTGCTTCTTTCGGTGTCGGCGATCGTCGCGCCGATCGTCGTCGCTGTCGCGATCACCTCGCACCGGGAGCAGGCCCGTCGGCTGGAGATGGCACGCCTGCATCAATGGGCCGTGCGCAACGGACTGCACTACACGCCGAACGACCGTACTGTCAGCGCACTCTCGCTCCGTGCGCCTTTCGGTGTCGGGAACGATCGCGTCGGCCACGACGTGTTCCGGGGCAACCACCGCGGGCGGGCAATTGTCTTCGGGGAGTACCGGTACACCACCAAGAACAACAAGTCGACCGTGGTCCATTCTTGGCAGTTCGTCGCACTGGCGCTGCCGTCGTGCCGTCCGTGGCTGAGCGTCAGCCGGGATTTCGGCAGCGGGTTGTTCTCCTGTCGCGGCCGCAAGGGCGTGCTGCTGGAGAGCCAGGAGTTCAATGAACGCTTTCGAATCGACGCCGCCAGCGAACGTTTCGCCTACGACGTGCTCAGCCCACGGATGATGGAGTGGCTACTGGCCGACGCCCGCGCGAACACCGTCGGATTCCGGTTCGAAGGTCAGTGGGCGATCACCGTGCGCGCGGGCCGTCTGCGACCGGACGAGGTCTGGTTCCATGCCGACTTCCTGCACGATGTCATCGGGCAGGTCCCGGATTTCGTGTGGCGATACTGACCGTCAGCCGCCGGTGTTGCCGCCGCCCTCGAGTTCCCGGATCCGCTTGGTGGCTTCGGAGAGTCGCTTCTTGCGGGCGGCCGCGTCGGACTTCTTCAGTTCCTCGTACACCTCTTCGTCGGAATCGCTGAATCGCAGGATCATGCGCGGAATGCTCAGGGTGATGATCAGCGAGGGCCAGACGATCCAGGCGTAGTCCCAGCTCACGATCACCTGGAGGACGAGGAAGGTGATGAGGGTGATGCCGACGATGATCCAGTCGAGTGAGTCGATGGTATTGCCGCGGGCGCGGAGCGCGGCGAGTTCGGCCGCCGCGTTGTCGCCGCCCGTCGCCGGGGGGTTGTCGTTGACGGGGACCTTGGCCACCTGCCCGTTGACTCGCGTCAGCGGCACGCCGCCGGGCAGGCCGCTGAACGCCTCCCCGAGCGCGCCCAGCGTGCGGGCGGTGGCGACCGCGCCCGAGCGGTCGTAGAACTCGGTGCTGTCCAAGCGCCCGTCGGCGTAGTGCTTGCCGAGCGCGTCGAGGGCGTGCGTCCGCTCCTCGTCGCTGAGAAACAGGTCGTCGGGGTCGGGGTTGGCGGCCATGGTGTCGGCGCTCCCTTGTTCGCTCTGGAATCGTTACCGCCTCCAGTGTCGCATCGGGCCGACGTCATTTCCCGTGCTGGCCCGCCTGCACCACATTGTTGACACGGCTCATCGGCGAACCACAGAAGGTCGTGTGTCGCGATCTATCCGAGAGTGGGTTGCCGAGTTGTCACGAACAAGAGCCGCGGATCATGGATCCACGGCTCCGTCGGGTTCGCGCCTCGTGCAGCGGCGTCGATCACTCCCTACGTGACGCCGACATTCTCTATTTGACGCTGCGGTCCACCTCGTAGTGGAAGTTCTCGGCGTGTTCGCCGTTGCCGGTGTAGAGGTTGCGGACGGCTCCTTCGAATGCCGCTTTGCGGGTGGTGCCCTCATCGGCGTGGTAGAAGCCGAAGTTGGGCTCGAAGAAGACGACTTCGGTGTCGCCGCTGGTGAGGACGACGGCCTCGTGGTTCTGATGCTGGCCGTTGGCAGGGTTCTTGCCGGTCTCGCCGAACCAGAGGCCGACGCGGTAGACCTTGTTGGTGGCCAGGTCGGCGGGGATCTGGTTGTACGCCTGCTGGGCTTTGCCGTGTGCCTCACCGCCCTTGTCGCGCAGGTTCTTGGCCTTGCCCGCTTTCACGATCGTGGCGGGTACCGCCTCCTTGGCCGCGTCGACCGCTTCGGAGAATTTCTTGACCCCGTTCCATATGCTCTCGCGCACGTATTCGCTCATGTAATAGCAGATTCCGCTGCTCGAATACCCGTACTCGCCGAGCCAGAGTTCCTGGGGGCATTCCTTCAGTTTGGTGGTGGGCATCGTATTCATCCTCCGATGGCCAGGTGAATCGTAATATGCTCCGCTACAACGAATTATACGAATGACCAAGAGCATGTACTTGCAAACGCCATCTCCCGGAAAATGATCGGATCAATTCCGACTGGTCAGAACTTGACTTCGCATGTGTTCGATCCGTGCCCCCGGGCCGGGAGGTTGGCCCTCGGGGTGACTGCTGCCCGTTCGCTGCCTCTCATGCCATGAGGAGCGGTCCGGTTCCATACTGGTCGCTACCCTGGATTTACAAGCAAGACGGTGGTTTGCGCCAGGTGCGGTGCCGGACTCGGACGGGGTTGTATAGGTGAAGCCGGAGCTGGTTCTGACGCCGCTGATGAGCGAGCTGGTCAGGGATGTCCTCGCGGTCCCGGAGCGACTGTCCGCCATGGTGGACGCGCTCGGTTCGCCGCTGAATATTGTTGTACCCGAACAGATCACGGCCAACGCGGCGGAGTATCGCGCGGTGTACGACCGGCGGCGGCTGAGCGGAGAGGTGTACTTCGCGCACAAGGCCAACCGGTCCAGCGCGCTGATCCGCGAGCTGGCGGCGGGGGAGTGCGGGGTGGACGTCGCCTCGCTCGGTGAACTGCGGCATGTGCTGGCGGCCGGGTTCAGCGGGGATCGGATCATGGCGACCGGCCCCAAGGACGCCGAATTCCTGTGGCTCGCAGCCAGGGTGGGTGCGGTGGTCAACGCCGACTCCCGCGCGGAGCTGCGGGAGCTTGCCGCCATCGTCACCCGCTTCGGCCTGCCGCCGGTGCGGGTGATGATCCGGCTCTCGGCCTTCGATTCGCCGGGCGTGCCGATTCTCAGTCGCCCCAGCAGATTCGGGGTGCACGCCCGCGAACTCGCCGACGTGCTGGACACTCTCGACGAGCACCGGGCCGTGCTGCGCCTGCTCGGCGTCTCCTACCATCTGGACACCACCGGCATCGAGGAGAAGGCGCTCGCCCTCGAAGGCTGCCTGCTGGCCATGCACGAGGCCCTGGGGCGCGGCTTCGCCCCCACCGCGATCGACATCGGCGGCGGCTTCGGCGTCAACTATCTGGCCGACCGCGGCGAATGGGAGCGCTACACCACCGAACTCGGCACCGCGGTCCTCGGCCTGCGCCCACCCATGACCTGGCAGAACCACGGCTACGGCCTGCGCGCCGAAGCCGGAACCCTGCGCGGTGCGCTGGGCGTGTATCCGGCCTACCGCGACACGGCCGGCGCGCGGTACCTGGACGAGCTGCTCGATCGCGAATCCGTCAGCCTGGAACGGTCGTTCGCCACGCTGCTGCTGGAAAACCTCTACGACCTGTACATCGAGCCCGGACGCGCACTGGCCGACCAGTGCGGCCTCACCCTGGCCCGGATCGCCGAGGTGCGCACCACCCACAGCGGCGACCCGCTGGTCCGGCTGGCGGCCAACTCGCGCGATATCAGCGCGGAAGAGCATGCGGTGCTGATGGATCCGGTGCTGCTGCCATCGCGCCCGGGCACGCCGACCGGTGTGTACCTGGCGGGGAATCTGTGTCTCGAGGACGACCTGATCACCCGCCGTCAGGTCACGCTGCCCCGCCCGCCGGAGCCGGGAGATCTGCTGGCCTTCGTGAACACGGCCGGCTACTTCATGGATTTCGCTGCGGATCACGCGCTGATGCAGCCCATCGCCCGCACGGTCGCGGTCCATCGCGCCGCGGGCGGATGGTCGTGGTGCCTGGACGAACAGTACTGGCCGGTGAAAGGGAACCGCTCATGAAGTACGACAGCATTCTCGACGCCATCGGGGATACGCCGCTGGTCCGGATCGACCCGACCGTGCACGGGCTGCGCCATATCGACCTGTACGCCAAGCTGGAGATGCTCAATCCGTTCGGCTCGGTGAAGGACCGCCCGGCCTGGAACATGGTGCGCGAGGACCTGCCCGCGGCCATCGAGCGCGGCGACGCCATCGTGGAACTGTCCAGCGGCAATACCGCCAAGGCCCTCGCGGTCATCGCCGCCATGCACGGCCTGCCGTTCAAGAGCGTGACCAACCGCATGCGGGTGCCCGAGATCAAGGATCTGCTGTTGTTGCTCGGCGCGCAGATCGAGGAGCTGCCCGGCCAGACCGAATGCCTGGACCCGACCGATACCGAGGATCCGCTGACCCGCATGTACCGGATGCTCACCGAGGAGGGCAACGGCTACCTGCACACCGATCAGTACTTCAATCCGCGCAATCTGGACGCGCACCGGGTCGGCACCGCCACCGAGATCATCAAGGATCTCGACGGCCGCGCCCCGGACGTCTTCATCGCCTGCGTCGGCACGGCCGGGTCGTCATCGGGGGTGGCGGGTGTGCTGCGGGAACACGACCCGTCCGTATCGGTGGTCGGATTGGTCGCGGCCAAAAGCGATTTCATCCCCGGTATCCGAAATATCGACGAGGTCAACGAGGTCGGGCTGTTCGACCCGGAGAACTACGACACCCTGGACGCGGTGAGCGCCGCCGAGGCCATCGACGGCATGCTCACCCTCAACCGTCGCTGCGGCATCCTGGGCGGCCCCACCGCCGGTGCGGCGTACTTCGGTGCCCTGCGTCATCTTTCGGCTCTGGACGCCACGCTCACCGAGCGGCGCACCGCGGTGTTCATCGTGTGCGACCGGGTGGAGAGCTATATGAGCTATCTGCGCAAGCGCCGTCCCGACCTGTTCAAGCAGCCGCCGCGCCCCAATTCGGTGGATACGCTGACCGACGCCGAGATCGCCGCCGCCGTCCAGGTGGATGTGCCCGAGGCGCGCGAGTGGATCGAGCGGGAACGCCCGCTGGTGGTGGACCTGCGCGGCGGATTCGCCTACACCGCACTGCATATCGAGAATTCGATCAATATGGTGGACGAACTCTTCGACGACCTGCTGCGCGGCGGCCTGCCGTTCGGCTCGGCACGGCCGGTGCTGCTGGTGTGCCCGGTCGGCGAGAAGTCCGCCCGCTACGCGGCGCTGCTGACGAGAATGGGGCATCGGGACGCGCGCAGTCTGCGCGGCGGCATCGTGGCCTGGCGCGACGCGGGCGCACCGCTGGTCCGGGACTGATGCCATGACCACCATGACGAATCCGGCCGAGGTCCTGCACCGCCTGGCGCACTGGCAGCGGGGATTGCGGGCGCAGTTCCCTATCATCGCGAACAATCCGGGACTGGCGTATCTGGACAGCGCGGCCACCACACAGAAGCCGACGGCGGTGCTCGACGCCGTCACCGCGTACCTCACCACCGGCAACGCCAATGCCGGGCGCGGCTCCTACCCGTGGGGCACCGCCACCGGCCGACGCATCGACGCCGCCCGCGAGCGCATTCGACAGGTGCTGGGCGACAACGGCTCCGAGTCGACGGTCGAGTTCGTCGGCGGCACCAGCGACGGGCTGCGGGCGGTGGCGCGGGACTGGCTGGCGGAGTCGCTCACCGACGGTGACGAGATCATCGCCCCGTTCGGTGATCACGAAGCCAATCTGCGGCCCTGGCTCGACCTGCGAGACAGCCTGGCGCGCAGCGGCATTCGTGTCACTGTACGGCCGATGCCGGTGGACCCCGCGTCCGGGGACTACGACCACCGGGCACTGCCGTCCCTCGTGACCGACCGGACCCGCTTCGTCGCCGTCACCCACGTGCACCACGTGTTCGGTGTCGACCTGAATGTGCACCGGGTGCGCGCCGCGGTCGGACCGGACGTGCCGATCTGCCTGGACGCCGCGCAGAGCGTAGGTCATCGGCCGGTCTCGGTGGCCGATCTCGATGTCGACTTCGTCGTGTTCTCCGGGCACAAGGCACTGGCGCTGCCCGGTGTCGGCGCGGTGTGGGCACGCAATCGGCGCGGCCCCCGCTTCGCGCTGCGAGGCTGGGCGGGCACGCCGAATACGACCGGCATCGTGAGTCTGGCGGCCGCCTTCGACTGGCTCGACGCGGCCGGGCTGGCCGACATCGGGGCGTGGAACACCGCCCTCGCCGCCCGCCTCACCGACGGCCTCTCCCGGTTACCCGGGGTGCGGGTGCTGGGCTGTCAGGACAGCCTCGGCGCGGATTCCCCGGTGCAGCGCCGGGAGGGCATCGTGACCTTCCGGCACGCGCGGGTCCGGTCCGACGATCTCGGTTTCGTCCTCGCCGACGAGGGCATCATGGTGCGCGCCGACGCCCACTGCCAGGCCGGTCGGGATTCCGACGATCACGCGGTGCGGGTGAGCGCGCACGTCTACAACACGCCGGAGGAGATCGACCGGGTGCTCGAGGTGGTGCGGCGCTGCGAGGAGATGGCGAGCTGACTACGCCTCGGGCCTGCGCCCCCGCCAGCCGGTGCGGGCGGTGAGCAGGGCCAGATCGTGGCGGTGCCCGAGCCAGGCGGCGTCGTCCGGATCGAGCAGCCGCTGCCACGCGGCGGCGTCGTCGGCGGTGAGGAACGGTCCGGCCCGGCCGACGCGCGCCGCCAGTTCGGCCAGCACCACTCCGCGCACCTCGGCGGGCAGCGGTGCGGGAATGTCGACCAGTTCGGTGAAGGCGGTGACATCGGTGAGCCCGGCGCGGGCGAGGATGTCGGCCCAGCCCCGCCCGGGGCGTTTCGCGCCCGCCCGGCCGAAGAACCACTGGGTGAAATGCCGATCGTGGGCCTCGTCCAACCGGATCTCCAGTCCGGGGCGGCCGATGCCGGTGTCCCAGGGCAGACATCGGGTGGGTAGCCCGCCCTCCGCCAGGCACAGCACGCCGCCCGGCCGCAGCATGCCGACCAGGGCCCGGGTGGCGGCATCCCAGTCGCGGGCGTGGTGTACGCACCAGGACGACCACACCGCGTCGACGGTTTCGGGCAGCGGCGGTGCGCCGTCCTCCAGATCGTGCAGGACCGGCCGGATCCGATCGCCCACACCGGCATCGTGGGCCGCGGCCATGGTGGCTTCGAGCATTCCTGGGTCCAGGTCGACGGCGTAGACGCGGCCGCGCGGGCCGACGGCGTGGGCCAGTGCGACGGCGGCGGTTCCGGCTCCGGGACCCACGTCGGCGACCACGTCGCCGGTCGTGACGCCCAGTGGTGCGAGCAGGCGCATGGTCGCGTCCAAGAATACGGCTTCGGCGGCGGCCGGATCGTCGGTGGACGTTCCGGTTCCCGGTTTGCCGGTCCGCTGCTGCGCGCTGATCGTCACGCGGCGATACTACTGAACATCGTTTTCAATGCGAAGTCGACGCGGCGTATGCGCTTCCGACCGGGCGCACCCGCCACGGCCGGAAGCGCGGACACCGGCGCGTGCGCTACACGGTCACCCGCTCCCCGGTATCGACGCTCTCACCCTCCCGAATACCGAAGCGGGCGTGCAGATGTCGCAGCGGCGCGGGTGCCCACCAGGTCCACCGGCCGCCCAACCGCATGGCCGCGGGCAGCAGGAACCCCCGGATGAGGGTGGCGTCCGCGAGCACCGCGAGCGGCAGGCCGATGCCGAACGCCTTCATGAAGGTGATGTCGGAGACCAGGAAGCCGAGGAACACCACGGAGATGAGCACCGCGGCAGCGGTGACGATGCGGCCGATGCGCTCCAAGCCGCTGGCCACGGCCGCGGTCGGATCGCCGGTGCGTTCGTACTCCTCGCGGATGCGGGCGAGCAGGAACACCTGGTAGTCCATGGCCAAGCCGAACGCCACCCCGAACAGCATGATCGGGACGGTGGCGGTCAGGGTGCCGGTGACGGTGAACCCGAGCAGTTCGGACAGATGGCCGTCCTGGAAGATCCAGACCAGTGAGCCGAAGGTCGCGGTGAGGCTCAGGCAGCTCAGCAGCACCGCCACCACCGGCAGGAAGACGCTGCCGGTGAGCAGGAACAGCAGCACCACCATGGCGGCGACCACCACCGTGAGCGCGAGCGGAAGCCGTTGCACGAGAGCGTCGGTCGCATCCAGGCTGACCGCCGCCACCCCGCCCACCAGCGCCTCGCCGGGCGCATCGACCGCGCGGATATCGGAGACCAGCGTCTCCAGCGTCCCGGCATCGTCGGTATCGGGCACCACGGTGAGGAAGGCGCCGCCGTCCGCGCCGTACCGGGCGTGCGCGGCCGTCGGCGGAATCACCTGTGCGCCATCGGCATAGCCGCCGGTGATGGTGTCGATCCGCTGCACATGCGGCAGTTCCGAGAGGCGTGCGGCATACGCGCCCGGATCGGCGTCGAGCCGCGGCAGTACGACGGTCAGCGCGTTCTGCTCACTGGTGTCGAAGTCGGCGCGCACGGTTTCGGCGACCTGCCGGGCGCTCGAGGATTCGGGCATGGACCGCTCGTCCGGGAAGCCCAGCCGCAATCCCAGGAACGGCGAACCGACCGCGAGCAGCAGTGCGATCACCGATACCGCGACCGTACCGGGCCGCCGCATGACGAAGACGGCCAGCCGATGCCACCGACCCTCCCGCACATCCCGGGACTCGCTGTCGGCGTTGCGGATTCGCCACTTGTCCACCCGTCGCCCCAGTACCGCCAGCAGGGCGGGCAGCACGGTCAGCGAGCTGAGCGCCGCGATCAGGGCCACCGCGATACCGGCGATACCCACCGATCGCACCGCCTGCAACGGGAAGAACAGCAGCCCGGACAGCGCCACCGCCACGGTGACCGCGGAGAACGCGACAGTCCGTCCCGCCGACCGCATGGTCGTCGCCAAGGCCGGACCCGGCTCGTCCCCGGCCGCGAGCTCCTCGCGGAAACGACTCACGATCAGCAGGCTGTAATCGATGGCCAGGCCCAGTCCCAGCAGCGTCACCACGTTCATCGACAGCGCCGACAGGTCCATCACCCCGGCGAGCAGCCAGATCGCGCCCATGGTGAGCAGCACCGTGACCATCGCGACCAGCAGGGGCAGCAGCGCCGCCACCACACTGCCGAAAACGAACAGCAGGGCGACGAGCGTGATCGGGAAGGCGATGGATTCACCCGCGATGGCGTCACGCTCGCTCTGCTCGAACATCTCCCGCTGCAACATGGCGTAGCCGCCGACCCGCACCTCGAGTCCGTCGTGGGCACCGGCGTAGCGCGGGGCGAGATCGGCGATCCGCTCGTCGATATGGTCCGGGTCGCCGAGGATGGTGGCGATCACCAGCGCGCGGTCGCCGCCGGAGCCGCGCAGTACCGGCGGCCTGCCCGCCGTCCAATAGGACGTCACCCCGGTGACGTCGGGTTCCGCGCCGAGGCGCGCGGTGAGCGCCGTGGCGGCGGCGGTGGCGGCCGGATCGTCGACCGAACCCGGCGTCCGCACCAGCAGCACCAGATTCGGTTCACCCTGGCCGAACTGTTCGCTCAGGATGTCGGCGGCGGCGCGGGATTCCGCTCCCGGATCATCGAATCCGCCGCCTTTCAAACGGTCGAACAGGGTCGCGGCCGCGATGCCCGCCAGTAGCACGGCGATCGTGGCCACGACCAGTACCGCCCGCCGATGGCGTGCGCACAGGCTCGTCGTTCTCTCCAGCACCTCTGTCTCCTCCCGTCGACCGCGGCAATGCGGTGGTGCGTATGAGAGACGGGTGGGAGCGGTGAATGTGACGGCGTGCGATGTGGATCACACGCGGTCGCCATGTCACATTTCGCGGTGCGCGGGCCCTCCTAAGCTCGACACCGTCAGAGGAGGAGACGTGACCGACGCTGCCGCGGACACCGCGACCGAGACCTTCGCCGAACATCGTGATCTGCTGTTCGCCCTGGTCTACAACCTGCTGGGCAGTATCGCCGATACCGAGGACGTGTTGCAGGAGACCTGGCTGTCCTGGATGCCGCGGCAGCGACGCGGCACGGACGAGATCGCCAACCCGCGCGCGTACCTGGTGCGCATCGCGGTCAATGCCGCCCTGGCACGCCAGTCGGACATCGCTCGTCGCCGCGAAACCTATATCGGCCCATGGCTTCCCGAACCGCTGCTCACCGACGACGCCGATACCGCCGACGCCGCGCTGCGCACCGAGGCGGTATCCATGGCCATGCTGGTGGTGCTGCAGACCCTGACCCCGCTGGAGCGGGCGGTCTTCGTGCTGAACGAGGTCTTCGGGTACCGGCACGCCGAGATCGCCCCCATGATCGGCCGGGAGGCGGCCGCCGTGCGGCAGCTCGCGCACCGCGCCCGGTCGCACGTACAGGCGCGCCGACCCCGCTTCCGCGCCGACCCGGTGGTGCAGCGGCGGGTGACCGAGCGGTTCCTCGACGCGCAGCGGGGCAGTGATCTGTCGGCTCTGATGGACTTGCTCGCGCCCGACGTCATCTTCCATTCCGACGGCGGCGGACGTATCCGGACCGCACTGCGTCCCATCGAGGGTGCGGCCAAGGTCGCCCGCCTGCTCACCGGTCCCGGCGTCCGGAGCACCATGGTCGATCTCGACCTTCGGCTCGGCCACATCAACGGTGAGCCGGCCGTCGTCTGTTTCCGCCGGGGCGAGCCCTACGGCGTCGGCGTGCTCGACATAGATCCCGAGACCGAGCGCATCCGCTGCATCTACACCATCGGCAATCCCGACAAACTCATCGGCATGGCGCGCTGAGCCCGCATCGGGTCAGTTTCCCGGTCGCGGCACGTCCCCGCGCCAGGCCCCGGTCTCGTGCCCCTGCTCCTCGATGAACTGCTTGAAACGCTTCAGATCGCCCTTCACCCGCAGGTCGAGGACGCCGAGCTTGTCGCCGACGTTCTCCACGAATCCCTCCGGATCGATATCCATCTGAGTGATCACCCGGGTGGTGGTGTCGTCGATGCGGTGGAAGGTCACCACACCCGCGTGCTCCGGCCCGCTGTCGGAGTGCCAGGCCACCCGCTCCTCCGGATGCTGTTCGGTGATGGTGGCGTCGAATTCACGTTCCACCGGACCGAACTTCACCTTCCAGTGCGTATGGGTGTCGTCGAGCTGATCGATGCGCTCCACCCCCTCCATGAAGCGGGGGAACGATTCGAACTGCGTCCACTGGTTGTAGGCCGTCCGGATCGGCACATTGACCTCGGTCGAAGCGGTGA
The DNA here is from genome assembly GCF_007362295.1 of Nocardia otitidiscaviarum. Taxonomy (NCBI): domain Bacteria; kingdom Bacillati; phylum Actinomycetota; class Actinomycetes; order Mycobacteriales; family Nocardiaceae; genus Nocardia; species Nocardia otitidiscaviarum. The sequence goes on from NZ_CP041695.1 coordinate 1,281,835, forward strand.
CGGTACTCATAGCAACCTCCTTCTCCCGGCGCCCGCCCGGCGTGACGGGGCCGGATCTTCGTCTGCCGATACCTTCGACACAGTGGTCGGGCTACCCGGCGGGTGCACCGGTAAACGGTCCGGCGCACCGCTCACCACGGCGGCGCGGGACTCCGGTCACGAACTCGGCTACTTAAGTAGCGGCCGCGGCAATACCGATGCGCCGCGCACCGCGATGACCGAAGACTTCAGTGTCCCTTCGGCTCGGATACACAGGTAGGTGCGTGATGGCAAGCGTGGCGCTCTGGATGCAGATGTCCCTCGACGGCTTCGCCGAGGGCGCGGGCCGCGAAGTGCACTGGCCGGTGGTGGACGAGGAACTGTGCGCACCGTTCCTGGACGAGTTCCGCGCCGCCGACGCCTTTCTCTACGGCCGCGAAACCTTCGAGATCATGGCCGCGTTGTGGCCGACGGCCGATTCCGATCATGCGTTCTCGCCGTTCTATGCCGACTTCGCCCGGGTCTGGAAGGACAAGCCGAAGATCGTGCTGTCCCGTACGTTGCGTGCACCGGGGTGGAACACCCGGGTGATCGGTCGCCGGGCGGTCGACGAAATCGCCGCGCTGCGGTCCGGCCCCGGGGGCACCGTGATCCTGTTCGGCGGCGTCGAGACGGCATCGACCTGTATCGCCAACGATCTGATCGACGAGTATCGGCTGTTCGTACACCCGATTCTGCTCGGTCGCGGCATACCGCTGTTTCCGTCGTCGGTCGACACCTCGCGGCTCCGGTTGACGGACGTGACCACCTTCGACAGTGCCGTCGTGATGATGCGCTACCGTCCCGAACGTCGCGAGGCCTGCGAATTCGCCGGGGTGCTCAACGATTCGTGAGTCCGGGCCGCTCCGCCGGTGCTGTCGCGCCGAAGTGGGATGCCGCAGCGCTGAACTCCACGACGGGGACCTCGACCTCGCCCCACGGCGTGTGAACGGTTCCGGGCCGGACCAGCAGCTGCGGGACCTGGATGTGCTGGGGGTCGCACCAGGTGGGCCGCGGTTGCGGTGCTGGTGGAAAGTCGGTGCAGCCGAGGCTGTTACCGCCCGGATCGTGATCGTCATCGTCGTCGTGATCCCCGCCGTCGTCGATCGGCCCGCCGGGGAAGCCGGGGTGCGGGGGAAGCCAGGGGAACCACGGCCCGCCGGGGAAGGCCGGGTCCCAGGGGAACAGCGGTCCGCCGGGAATCCCGTGCTGCGGCGGTTGGTCGGTTCGCGGGGGTGCCGCGGGTTCCGATGGTTCCACGGGGTGGGGCGGTTCCGTGGGCTGCGACGGTCCGCCGGGTTGTACCGGGACGGCGGGCTGCGCCGGGATGTCGGGCCGCACCGGGAAGTTCGGCAGGTCGAGTCCGTCCCCGCCCCCGTGACCGGGGCCGCCGGTGCCGTGACCGATACCGCCATCCGAGTCGTGGTCATCCCGCTGCCACGCGGGCCCGTCGCCACGGCCGCCGTCGAACCCCGGGGCGTCGGGGATTCCGCCTCCGATGCCGGGGCCGTCCATGCCCGGGCCGCCGAATCCGTGGTCATCGTCGGTGTCGCCGCCGAAACCCGGTCCGCTCCCGTCCCAGCCGCCCATACCGGGTGTGCCGCCGCCCGGTGAATCGCCGCTGGGGGTCCGCGAGGGGTCCGACCAGTTGTCGGTATCGAATCCACCGCCGTCGAACCCGCCGCCGTCGAACCCGCCGCCGTCGAACCCGCCGCCGTCGAACCCGCCGCCGTCGAATCCACCGCCGTCGAATCCGCCGCCGGTGTCGCTGTCACCTGCGGAGCCGTCGGCACCCGGGGCGGCCGTCGCCGTCGCGGCGGTGAATACGCCACCGGCGAACCCGGCCGTGACACCGGCGGGGATCAGGCTCAATGAGGCCGCGATCGCCGTGGTGGCCAGCAGTGTCGGTGTGCGGCCACGCTGTCTCGCAGTGCGCATACCCGTCTCCGTTCATCGGATGCCTTCCGTGCCATCGCACCGAAGGGGTGGGAACTCCTCAATGCATTCAATGTACCGCTGATTAGCGGCACATTGAATGGTGTGTTCTCAGAGCTGGAAGGTCGCATCCGGGGGCTGTTGGTCACTCTTCGGATTGCCGAGAAAGGACTGTATCCGGCGGATCTCACCTGGCGAAAGACCATCGACGAGCCGATGGAGGCCTTCCCAGTGCTGGGAACAGTGAGTTCCCTCCCAGGTGTGACACTGGTTAACGCGCCACTGAATAGCGGCAAGAAGCTACCGGATCGATCGGCCACTACCCAGCCCGCCGATTCGACCGAACGGTATGAACGGAGCAAATTCGATGTCCAGCACCACGATGCCGACCACCCGGGCCCGCCGACTGCTGGCCGGTGCCACCCTCGCCTGCGCACTGACCGGCGCGGCCTTCGCCGCGGGCACCGGAGCCGCGAGCGCCGCGCCCACGAAGGACTTCGGCGATTCGACCGGATGGGATCACATCGACCCGCGCGGGTTCCACCACTCGTTCGACGACCCCCGGTCGCGGGCCGAGCGGGATCGGGCGCGGCGTGACCACCTCCCGACCTCCTTCGGTGAGCAGGCCGAGGCGTCGAACAGCTCCGGCGGCACCACCACCACCTGGACTCAGGTCGGCCGCGACAACGGCTCCGGTTGGGTAGTGTGCCGGCCGCTGGCCCGGGTTTGCTGATGCACCTCGATCGTCGGCTCGGTCGGCCCGCTACTCAGTTGTCCCAGGAGGCGACGCCGACCGGCCCGACGCCGACGCACACCGTGAGCCCCGGGGTGAGCGCGCCGATCCGGAGCGCGCGGCCGCTGCCGACCGTACGCACATAGACCGTGTTCAGCCCGCGCCGGATCGGAACGGTCACCCAGTCGCCGTATTCCAGGGCGACCGTGATGCTGCCGTCCCCGCTCGCGAGGTAATTGAGTTGGGCCGTCCATTCGTGATCGAGCAGGGGGCCGTCGAGCGGGAGAACGGTGGGCGCGGTGCCCTGGACGCGGTATCCGCAGTCGCGGTCGGGTCCTGGAGTGATGCTGCGGTTCCACCAGACCTCGGCGTCGACGATCGCGCCGGTGTCGGTGATCATCCGCAGCCGGGGCGTGGAGGTGGCGAAGGCGTCCGCCGGTGCGACGGCGGACAGCACCCGGCTGACCAGATTCTGCGGATAGACCGTCGGGTTCAGCACCTGCCACGGCACTTCTTGTTCCAGCAGTGGTTCCTGCCGCCAATCACGCAGTGCCGCCTCGGTATTCGCGATGTAGGTGCGCGCCGGGTTGGGCTGCCAGCAGCGCACGAAGGCGTAGGTGGACCACAGGCAGCTCAGGATGAACACCATCGTCACCGCGACGGTGACGCGGGGGCGCGCACGGGTGCTGCGGCGGGCGTGCGTCGACAGGATCAGGGCGAGCGCCGCGGCCAGCACCACCGTCGAGTCGGCGAAATAGCGCAGTGACCGGAGCAGTTCCGCCGCAGCGGTATTCGGCCCACCGCGCGCCAGCACCACCGGCAGCTGTGCGAGCAGGATGTAGGCGGCAACCACCAGCCAGACCGCGAGCACGCGCCGGCGGGCGCGGATGGTCACCGCCACCACGGCGGCCAGCGCGAACCACGCCGCCGCCACCGCCCAGTCCGGCGGATCCGCCCACGGTGTCGCCGGAGGCCAGCGCTCCCAGTGCCACGGGCCGCCGAACAGTGCGGGCGTGACATCCAATGCCGCTGTCCCGGAGAGGAATTCCCGGGTCTCGGTACTGCCGCCCGAGGCGCGGGGCAGCCCGACCACCGCGAGATAGGCCAGTGACCAGCAGGTGAGTACCACGCCGGACCCGATCCACAGCGCCGCACCCCGTCGCGCCACCGTGCGCACCGGCGCTGCCCGCCCGTCGAGATACCGGACCAGCACCGCGAAGGCGAAGGCCGCGAACGGCACGATCGCCGCCTTCTCGAAGAACAGCAGCGCCACCGCCGAGACCGCGACACCCGAAATCGCGTACCGTCGCCGCCGAGTCCGCGTCAGCAGGACCGCATCGGCGATCACCCAGGCCAGCGCGCCCTGCAGCGGCAGCGCGTTGAGCGCCGCCGACCACCACACGAAGGCGGGAATCGTCAACGGGCAGAACGCATAGAACACCAGCGGCACCAGCACCACCCACCGCGCGCCCAGCAGTACCAGCAGCATGCGCAGTACGGCCACCGACGCGACGAGTTGCAGCAGCACCATGGAGGCCGCTGCCGCAGTCCACCCCAACGGTGCCACCGCCGTCACCACCCACGCGGTGACGAAGGCCAGCGGCATGAAATGCCCGTCGTGGTCGTGCAGCAGCAGCTCCGCCGACCACACCGGATACTCGGCCGCCCGGCTCACCAGAATGAAATCGTCCCAGTAGAAGTACCCGGATCCGGCGACCCACCCCCGAATCACCAGCTGCAACAACAGCACACCCACCGCCGCGACCACGACCGGCCGCATCCGCGACCGGTGCACCGATTCCGCGCGCACATCGGCCCGCGGCGGTTCGATCATGACGGTGTCCATGCCGCCCCACCGTAACGCGCGGACGGTCGCTCGGCGTGGAGCCCGTGGTGGTGCGGCCATGGGGCGGGCATCCGGTCAGCGCGGTCCGACGAACGGTGAGAACCGCCGTCGGTGCGGTGGGCAGCGGCGAACCGGCCGGTAGCATCCGGCGCATGCTGAATACCGCGTTGTCGCCGCTCGGGGAGCCGCTGGATTCGCGGCGTTTGCAGCAGTTTCTGTGTGTTGCGGAGGTCGCCAGCTTCAGTCGGGCCGCCGAGCGTCTGCATGTGAGTCAGCAGGCACTCAGCAGTTCGGTCGCCAAGTTGGAAGGGCAGCTGGGGGTGTCGCTGTTCGATCGGTCGGGTCGGCAGGTGCGGCTGACGGCGGCGGGGGAGGCGCTGCGGGCGGGCGCGTCGGTGTTGTTGGCGGCGGGGCAGGTCTTGGCGCGGCAGGTGCGGGATGCGGCGGCGGCGCAGCAGCGGCCGTTCGTGGTGGCGCATACGCCGGCCATCACCGGCTAGGAGGTGCACGGGGTGCTGGAGCCGGTGCGCGCGGGGATGCCGGAGTTGTCCGTGACGGCCATCCAGATGTTTCCGAAGGAGCTCGAAGCGGCGGTGCTGGACGGCCGGGTCGATCTGGCGCTGCGGCGGGGTACGACCGTGCCCGCCACCCTGGCCTCGGCGGTGATCGCGTATCACCCGCTGCGGATCGCCGTCGCGAGCGGACATCCGCTGGCCGGGCGCCGTACCGTCACCCTCGGTGAGCTGCGCACGGAACGAATCGTCGTATGGGCTCCACCGGGTGCGTCGTTCTACACCGACTTCATTCTGAGCACCTGCCGCCGTGCGGGTTTCGAGCCTGAGCTGGTGGTCGATCGGATTCAGGGCACGACACCGGCGACGGCCGTGCTCGATTATCCGGATGCGGTCGCCTTCGTCACCGCGCCGCCCGGTTCGGCACTCGGCGATCGAGCGTGGATTGTCGAGATCGAGCATCCGCCGCTGGCTCCCGTGCAGGCCGTGTGGCTCCCGCATACTCGTTCGGCCATTCGCGATCTACTGACCACGGGCGATAACCAGCATACGAGTGGCTAACAATCAGTATTTGTAGATTCACCCAAATATTCTGTTTCTCATTTGTCAGTCCGACTCCTAGCGTCGGTACCGGAAGATCTCCGAACTCCGAACGAAGGACTGACCTATGAGCAACACGTTGGCAGGCAGGTCGGCGGTCGTCGCCGCGGGTGCGAAGAACCTCGGCGGACTGATCAGCAACTCCCTGGCGGAACGCGGCGCGAATGTGCTGGTGCACTACAACAGCGCGAGCACCGAGGCCGAGGCCGACAAGACCGTCGCCGCCATCGAGGCACTCGGCCGCAAGGCGGTGAAGTTCCAGGCCGATCTCACCGTTCCGGCGAATGTGCGGCAGTTGTTCGACGCGGCCGTCGATGCCTTCGGCACCGTGGATATCGCCGTCAACACCGTCGGCAAGGTGCTGCGCAAGCCGATCGTGGAAACCACCGAGGCCGAATATGATTCGATGTTCGACATCAATGCCAAGGCCGCCTACTTCTTCCTCCAGGAAGCCGGTAAGCGTCTGGCGGACGGCGGCCGGATCGTCACCGTCGTGACCTCGCTGCTGGCCGCCTTCACCGACGGCTACTCAACCTACGCCGGTGCCAAATCCCCCGTGGAGCACTTCACCCGCGCCGCGGCGAAAGAGTTCGCCGCCCGCGGCATCTCGGTCAACAATGTCGCCCCGGGGCCGATGGACACCCCCTTCTTCTATCCGCAGGAGACTCCGGAGCGGGTGGAGTTCCACAAGTCCCAGGCCATGGGCGGCCGCCTCACCCGCATCGAGGACATCGCCCCCCTGGTGGAATTCCTGGTCACCGACGGCGGTTGGGTCACCGGCCAGACCATCTTCGCCAACGGCGGCTACACCACCCGCTGACCCGGGTGGAACCGGTGCTGTGTATCCGTGGGCCTTTCGTGATCAAGGGAAGGGGAAGACAGTGCGGGAGCCGACGGTGTGCGGTTGCCAGCGCAGTGGGTCGGCGGTGCCCGAGCGCACGAATTCGCCCCAGGCGCGGCGCATGGGTGCACCGAGGGTGTCGACCCGGTCGAAGGGGAGGCCGCGCAGCATGGGCGCGTCGTGCCAGGCGTCGGCGTCACCGAGCAGTAGTGGCAGGTCGATGCAGTGGCAGGCGCCGAACGGCGCGTCCGGTGCCAGCGGTTCGACGCGGTAGCGGTGGACCACCGCACCGGCGGCGGTGAGCTCGTCGGCGAAGAGCCGGGCCGGTTCCTCGAAGACCCTGCGTCCCATCGCATTCGATACCGCCGCCGCGACCCGCCGCCCGACGGCGGGGACCCGGCGAACCGCCGCGAAGATCGGATGCGGGCCGTGGAAGGCGGCCATCTCGTGCTCGGTGTGGCCGATGATCACCCGCAGCGCCCGCGCCCGGTGTCGCACCTCATCGCGCCAGGCTTCCCGATCCGGCAGCGGGTCCACCCCGGCGATCGGCAGGAACGGTGGTGCGGCGTTGAGCCCGCCGGGTCCGGCCAGCGTCCGCACCGCCGCACCCTGTGCCCGCATGACGGCCTCGACCGGTGCGGTGCGCGGGTCTCCGTCGAGCCGGTCGAGTACCGCCCGACCCACCCGTTCCGCGCGGTCGCGGTCGGGGAAGGACAGTCCCAGCGGTGCGCTCTGCAGGATGGCGCGGTGGAACAGTGACCGGGTGCTCGGGATCCCCAGCAGTGCCGCGATGGACTGCCCGCCCGCGGATTGCCCTGCGACGGTGACATTCTCGGGATCGCCGCCGAAGTCGGCGATGGTGTCGCGCACCCATTCCAGCGCCGTGATCTGGTCGAGCAGGCCGAGGTTGCCCGGCGATACACCCGCGGCGCGCAGATAGCCCAGCGCGCCGAGCCGGTAGTTGACGGCGACGACCGCGATCCCGGTCTCTCGCACCAGTCGCCGCGCGCCGTACCACGCCCACGCGCCGCTGCCGGACAGGTACGCCCCGCCGTGCAGCCAGACCAGCACGGGCAGTGTGCCCGGCTCGGCGTCGGCGGGGACGGTGACCGTCACCGACAGGCAGTCCTCGGACCACGGCAGCGTCTCCGGTGCGCCCATAACCGCCTCCATGCGCGAAGGTGTCTGCGGCGCAATGGATACCGGACTCACCGGGTTGTCGGGCGGGCCGAGTCGACGGGGTGGTTCGAAACGCTGCGCGCGGGCGTAGCGCACGCCGCGGAAAACGGCTACACCGTCGGTGATCTCACCGCGCCAGCGGCCGGAGTGGGTAGTCGCCATCGACATGATTCCTCACTTCTATCGCAAGTTGACTTGCGATACGGCCACCGTAGGACGCCACCGACAGAAACGCAAGAGAACTTGCGATAAGGTTCCCGGCGTGAAGAAGCCGAAGCCCCCGCAGCTGCGCGGCGTGAAGCTGCGGCGAGCGGTACTCGACGCGACCATCGCCCGGGTCGAGGCGGTGGGCATCGACCAGGTGCGCATCGCCGATGTGGCGGTCGCGGCGGGCGTGCACGAGACCTCCATCTATCGCCGCTGGAAGACCCTCGCCCGCCTACTCACCGACGCGCTGGTCTCCCGCACTGCCGCCGAGGTCCCGATCCCCGACACCGGTTCGGTCCGCACCGATCTAGCGGAATTCGCCACCGCCCTGGCCCGTTTCGTGGCAACCCCCACCGGAACCGCCCTGGTGCGCGGAACCGTGGTGGCCGACGACGACCCCGAGGTCACCGCCATGCGCGAGGAGTACTGGCACCACCGCCTCACCGCCTCCGAGCAGATCGTGCGCCGCGCCCAGTCCAGGGGGGAGGTCGCGGCCACCGCCGACCCGCGCACGGTCGTGCTGTCGCTCGGCGGCCTGGTTCACATTCACGCCATTCACCTGGGCCGCGAGATATCGGCGGAGACGATTCGCGCCGCCGTCGACATGATCGTCGACGGCATCGCGGCATCATGACCGGGGAGCCTCGGATACGCCTCGGTAGCCGAATCGAGCGGCGGGGCAGGCGCTTGCACCGCCCCGCTTCCTCGCCAGGCCACGGGTAGTTCCAGGAGCCCCCCGGTGAGCACATTCGGCCGCGTCCGTAGTCGCTCGGGCTCCACCGCCAGCCGCATATTCGGAAAGCGCGGGATGAGCTGGGCGAACACCTCCCGCAATTCGATGCGGGCCAGTGGTGCGCCGAGGCAGTAGCGGGCGCCGTGTCCGAAGGTGAGATGTTGTGCCGCCGAACGTGTTACGTCCGTCCGTGCGGGTTCGGGGAACACCGTCGGGTCGTGGTTGGCCGCACCGTTGTCCAAGAGTACGAGCTCTCCCGCCTGGACGGTTGTGCCGTCGATCTCCAGGCTGGTTCGGGCATACCGGGGGATGCCTCCGCCGCCCTTCGCGGGTGCCCGCAGTAGCTCCTCCACCGCGCCCGGGATCAGTTCGGGCTGCGTGAGCAAGGTCTGCCACTGGGTGCGGTCGGCCAGCAGATGTGCTGTACCCAAGCCTATCTGGACCACGGTGGTCTCGTGTCCGGCGAACAGCAGGGCCATGGTCAGACTCGCGATCTCGGTATCGGGCACGCCCTCGGTGGCGCACAGCCGGGAGATCACGTCGTCGGCGGGGTCCGCGCGTTTGCGGGCGACCAGTCGCAGGCCGTAGTCGAACAGTGCCGCCAGACCCTGCTCGGATCGGGTTCCGTCCACGGTGTCGGCGGCGGCCTGCGTCCAGGCGTGGAACCGGTCGCGGTCCTCGTAGGGCACGCCGAGCAATGCGCAGATCACCAGAATGGGCAGTGGGAGCGCCACCGCCGCGTGCAGGTCGGCGGGTTGGTCTTGCTTCTCCAGCTCGTCCAGCAATCGCGTCGTCAGCTCGCCGACCCGGGGGCGCAGGGCGCGCATGTGTGCGGGCGTGAAGTGCGGTCGCAGCAGGCCGCGCATCCGGGCGTGATCGGCGCGCTCGGTGTCGATATTGCCCAGTGGACCGCCGAACAGCGCCGAATGTCCGGTCCGCGCGGCCTTTTCGGGTTCCGGGTGGGCGCGGCCGAGACGGTCGTCGTCCAGCAGCGCGCGCACCTGTGCGTAGTCGGTGACCAGCCACGCCTCGTCGCCGACCGCGGTGCGGACACGGTGGATGGACCCTCGGGACCTCAGGTCGAGCAGCTCCGGTGCGGCGGCGAGAGCGTGCGGCTTCTCGAACGGCAGCTGGGGCACGTGGTTCATGACTGCTCCATAAGTACAAGTGCTCTTGTATAAGATGATTTAAACAACGCTACTTGTATATTCTCTCTTTAACAAGAGGAGGTGGGATGACGGCCGTTCGCCGATTGCCGCGTGCGGAGCGCCGCGCGCAGATCCTCGACGCAGCGACCCGGGTGTTCGCTCGGGGTGGTTACGCCGCAACGGGTTTGGACGATGTGGCGGCGGCGGCCGGGATCACCCACGTCATCGTCTACCGGCACTTCACCTCCAAGAGTGAGCTCTACCGAGCCGTCCTCGACCGCGCCTGCGCCCACCTGGCCGAGACGGTCGGCGTCGACCACTACGACGAGGGTTCGGTTCCGGCGCTGCTGCGCGCGGCGGCCGCCGATCCGGACGGCTTCCGGCTACTGTTCCGGCATGCCGTCCGGGAGCCGGAGTTTTGCGACGTCGTCGACGGCATCCGCACGGCCTCGGCCGATATCGCCGAGCGGCACCTGGCCGCGGCCATTCCGGAGGGGCCGTGGCGGGAGTGGGCCGTTCGGCTGGTTCCCACCCTCACTCTCGAAGCCGTGATCGCGTGGCTCGACGCGGGACAACCCGAACCCGACCATGCCGCCGAACGCATCGAGCGGGTGATCGGGTCGGTGGTGCAGGCCGCTCAGCCGGAGTGATCCGCGCTGTCCGGCGAACCGCTCAGCTCCGCCATGCGGCGCGTCATCTCCTCCGGCGCGACATCCTCGACGTGGGTCGCGACCGTCCAGGTGTGTCCGAAGGGGTCGGTGAGGTGGGCGTCGCGGTCGCCGTAGAACTGGTTCTGGGGTGGGCGGACCACGGTTGCGCCCAATTCCGCCGCGCGGCGCACGGTGTCGTCGACATCGGCGACGTAGAGGAAAAGGAAGATCGGTGTGCCGGGCAGGCCCGCGGGCGGGGGCGCGGTAGTGCCGAACATCGGCGATTCGTCTTCGACGATGAGTACCGCGTCACCGATCTCGATCTCGGCGTGGGCGATACCGCCGTCGGGACCGGGAAAGCGCATGCGTTCGGTGGCCCCGAAAACCTCGGTGTAGAACTCGAGGGCCTTCGCGGCACCGGAGACCACCAGGGCCGGGGTGACGCGACGATAGGTGCTGGGGATCGGCTGAATTGTCGTCATATCCTCCAGACGATCGGTACCGCCCGGAATACGACAACGCCGGCATGGAATCCGTCATCCCCACTCCAGTCGCCGCTCGAGTAGCGACTGCTGGGCCGGGTTGGCGGTGAGTTCGCGGGCGCGTTCGTCGGCGGCTTGGGCGGCGGCGGTCTCGCCGAGGGCGCGGTGCAGTTCGGCGCGGGTGGCGTGGAAGAGCGGGTAGCGGTCGAGGGCGGGGGCGAGCGGGTCGAGTTCGGTGAGGGCTCGGCGGGGGCCGTGCACATAGCTCGAGACGATGGTGCGGTGCAGGCGGGTGACCGGTGAGGGGGCCAGGAACAGCAGCATGTCGTAGAGGGCCAGCAGTTGCGGCCAGTCGGTGTCCGCCCAGGTGGGTGCCTCCGCGTGGCAGGCCACCAGTGCCGCCTGGAGTTGATACGGCCCGGGTCGGTGGCGGCGGGCGGCGCGGGTGAGCAGGGCGGTGGCGTCGGCGATGGCGCGGCGGTCCCAGCGGTCGCGATCCTGGTCGCGCAGCAGCACCAATCCGTCGGTGTCGAAGCGGGCGGGGGTGCGGGCCCGGTGTAGCCGGATCAGGGCCAGCAGTCCGGCGACCTCGGGTTCGGTGGGCATGAGTTCGGCCAGTAGCGCGGCCAGCCATTCCGCGTCCGCGGCCAGATCAGGCCGGTGCACCGCGTCGGCCGTCGAGGAGAGGTACGCCTCGTTGAACATCAGATAGATGACCGCCAGCACCTCGTCCAGCCGGGCCGGAAGGTCGTCCGCGTCCGGAATCCGGTAGGGGATGGCGGCTTCGGTGATCTTGCGTTTGGCGCGGGTCAGACGTCGCGCCACGGTGGGTTCCGGGACCAGGAAGGCCGCGGCGATCTGCGCGGTCGTCAGGCCGCACACCACACGCAGGGTGAGCGCGATCTGCGCGGTGCGCGGCAGGGCCGGATGGCAGCAGGTGAAGATGAGCCGCAGCCGATCGTCGGGCTCGGCGCGGACCGGCCATTGCAGCTGCGCGACCTTGGCGCGGTAGGTGCGCTCGCGGCGCAGGATGTCGATCCCGCGCCGCCGCGCCACGGTCAGCAACCAGGCATCCGGATGGTCCGGAATGCCGTCGACGGGCCAGCGCCGCAGGGCGCTCTCCACCGCGTCCTGCACCAGATCCTCGGCCGCCCCGACATCGCCGAGCAGGGCGACCAGCGTGGCAGTCAGCCGCGCCGCGTGCTCGCGCAGCGTCCGCACCAACTCCGCGTGCGAGGGGGCGGTGTGGGGATCGCTGGTGGGCTGGCCCATCTCAGGATTCGATCGGCCTGATCTCGACGATCGGGCAGCCGGGCCAGGTCCGCACCATGGCCAGCGCCTCGTCGAGATCGGCCACGTCGATCTCGGTGTAGCCGCTGACCACCTCCTTGCCCTCCACGAACGGACCGTCGCTGATGATCGGTTCCGCGCCGCCTAGCCGCACGGTGGTGGCGGTCTCGGGGGCACGCAGTTTCGAGCCGCCGCGGATCCGGTCGGCGTGCTCGGCCATCCACCGGCCGACCCGCTCGTAGGCGTGCTCACGCTCCGAGGGCGACATGGCTTCGAGTTCGGCGGCGAACTTCTCGTCCTCGATGAACAGCAGTACGTATTTCATCGATCCTCTTTCGTCGGCGGCCGGGTGCGTCCCAGCCTCTACCCACCAGACGATCGGCACAACGCTGATCACGACAACCGGACGGCACCGGTTTCGAGAGGTCCGTCAGGCGCTGACCCGCACCGGCGGCGTGAAGGTGCGCAGCAGCGGTTCCACCACGCGGGCGGCGATCGGTCCGAGCACGGCCATCAGCAGGACGTAGGTGGTCGCCAGGGCCGCGAATTCCGCCGGTACCGCGCCGGCCGCGACCGCGAGTCCGGCGATGACGATGGAGAACTCCCCGTGCGCCACCAGCGCCGCACCCGCCCGTGCGCGGCCGTTGCGGGAGGCTCCGGCGCGGCGGGCGGCCCACCAGCCGGTGAAGAGTTTGGCGGCGGTGGTCACCACGGCCAGCGCGACGGCCCAGCCGAGTACGGGCGGGATGCTGCTGGGGTCGGTGCTCAGCCCGAACAGGACGAAGAACAGCGCGGCGAACAAATCACGCAGCGGTTCCAGGAGTTTGGCGGCATTGTGCGCCGTCGATCCCGAGATCGCGATACCCAGTAGGAACGCGCCCACCGCGGCCGAGACCTGGAGCGCGGAGGCGACCCCGGCGATCAGCAGTGCCGCACCCAGCAGTTTGAGCAGGAAGATCTCGCGAATATCGCTGTCCACGATCATGGATACGTAGCGGCCGTAGCGCAGCGCCACCACGAGCACCACGGTGACCGCCGCCAGCGCGATGCCGACCGACTGCAGCCCGGCGAGGAAGCCGATTCCGGCCAGCACCGCGGTGAGCACCGGCAGGTATCCGGCCATGACGAGATCTTCGAACACCAGGATCGACAGAATGGTCGGCGTCTCCCGGTTGCCGAGTCGGCCGAGGTCGTTGAGCACCTTGGCGACGATGCCGGAGGAGGAGATGTAGGTGACGCCCGCCATGGCCACCGCCCCGGTCACGCCCCAGCCCAGCCACAGCGCCACCAGCACCCCCGGGGTCGCGTTCAACACCAGGTCGACCACGCCCGCCGCCCAGGATCTGCGCATACCCGTGACGAGTTCGCTTGCGCTGTACTCCAATCCGAGCAGCAACAGCAGCAGGACCACGCCGATCTCGCTGGCCAGGTGGATGAACTCGTCGATGTGGTCGAGTTCGACCAGCCCGCCGGTGCCGAATACCAGCCCGCCGATCAGGTACAGCGGGATCGGCGACATGCCGATCCGCGCGGCCAGTCGTCCGAGCAGTCCCAATCCGAAAAAGACCGCGCCCAGTTGAATGAGTGCGAGCGCGGTTTCGTGTGCCACCATCTACTTTCAGCTATCCCGTCACAGTCATGGCGGCGGGTGGGGCATCAGCCGTTGTCGCGGAGTGTTCTCCGTCCAGACCTCCCGGCTCGCTCGATGGTAATGATTCCGTAAAGAAGTTACTTTTGCAAACCGAACGCCCTGGTCGGCCACCGACTTCCGGCCAATGCCGACCGGTAGCCATCCTTTCCCCGCGCGGCAACGAATAGCGATCACCGCACGAATCACCTTGCTTCATAACGCATCTTCACGAAGGAGGAACACCTATGATCCCGCGCTTCATCGACGACGTCACCTCGGCAATCAACAACCTCCTCGCCTGGCTGCTGATCCCGTAGCCGCGCCGCCGCCCGGGGCAGTCGCCGCCCCGGGCGGTTCTCCCACCACGCCGGATACGTCCCCGACGCCCGATAGCGGACGTCTACTAACGGCGGGGTCGCCGCCGCGAATCGAGTACCCGGGTACTCGGTACACCGCGATGTGCCGGGGATAGGTTCTACGGTGGGTCCGGGGTTGCAGGGCGAAAGGGAGTCATCATGCCTACCGCGAATTTCGGGACGAAGGACGAACCCGGTTTCGAACTCGAGCAGAGTCCGGATCTGATCGTGGTGCGCGCGCGGTACGGGCGCGGGGTGCCGTTGCAGGCAGGGTCGGTGCGCACCCCCGTCAGCGGGGTGCTCGAGGACGCGAGCCTCGTGCAGACCTACCCCGAGGCGGGGGTCGAGGTGTATCGCATTCCGCCCGGATCCCGGTCGGTCGAGGAACGCAAGACGCGGCTGAACGCCGCGCCCGAGGTGCGTTTCGCCGGACACGTGCTGGTGGATCCGATCGGCGACGAACCCGTGCTGTACACCGAGAACATCTTCGTGAAGTTCGTCGACGAGGCGGATCCACGCGACTGCGAGGCCGTGCTGCGCGAGGCCAGGCTGTCGATCAAACAGCGGGTGGACTACGCCGAGAACGCCTACTTCGCCGCCGCGCCGGAAGGCACCGGACAGCGAACCTTCGATATCGCGAACACTCTGCTGCGCCGCGCCGACGTCGTCTACTCCCATCCCGAACTCATTCGCCGCCGCGCCCGCAAGGCCGTCTTTCCCCCGCAGTGGCATCTGCGCACCACCGTCATCGGCGGGGTCACCGTGGACGCGCACGCGAATGTCGAAGCGGCCCATGCCGTCACCCGCGGCTCCGGCGCGACGGTGGCCGTCATCGACGACGGCGTGGACATCGACCATCCGGAATTCGCCGGTACCGGCAAGGTGGTCGCCCCGCGCGACGCCACCCTGCGCACCGACGATCCGCGACCGAAGGACCCGTTCGGCACCGGTCCCGACTTCGGCGACAATCACGGCACCGCCTGCGCGGGCGTGGCCTGCGCCAATGGCGCACTCGGTGCGTCCGGCGTGGCTCCCGACGCGGCCCTCATGCCGATTCGCCTGGCCTCGGGTCTCGGTTCCCAGGCGGAGGCGCAAGCCTTCCAGTGGGCGGCCGACCACGGCGCGGACGTCATCTCGTGCAGCTGGGGCCCGGCCGACGGCCTGTGGTTCCGGCCGAACGATCCGGCCCACCAGCGGGTGGTGCCCATGCCCGCCAGCACCCGGCTCGCCATCGACTACGTGATCACCAAGGGCCGCGGCGGCAAGGGGTGCGTCATCTGCTTCGCCGCGGGCAACGGCAACGAGTCCGTCGACAACGACGGCTACGCCAGCCACCCGTCCGTGATCGCCGTCGCGGCCTGCAACGACACCGGAAAGCGCAGCGTCTACAGCGATTTCGGCAAGGCCGTGTGGTGTGCCTTCCCCAGCAACGACTTCGGCCATGCCCCCTTCGGTCATCCCGATCCCCTCACCCCGGGCATCTGGACCGTCGACCGGCGCGGCGCGGACGGCTACAACCCCGGCGATCCCGAATGGGGCGATGCCGCAGGACATTTCACCAACAGCTTCGGCGGCACCTCGAGCGCCTGCCCGGGTGCGGCCGGCGTCGCGGCCCTGGTGCTGTCGGTGCGTCCGGAGCTGACCTGGCGGCAGGTCAAGGGTCTGCTCCAGGGCTCCTGCGATCGCATCGACAGGTCCGGCGGCGGATACGACGCGGCGGGCCACAGCGCCAGGTACGGCTTCGGCAGGCTCAACGCGCTGGCCGCGGTGCAGGCCGCCCAGGCGGCAGTACCCGATCCGGTTCCGGTGGTCTGAACCGCGTTCACCCGGCCGGAGCGCGGCCGCCGATGGCGGCGGTCACGGCCGCGGCGGCGGTGCGCAGCGGGGCGGCCAGTTCCGGCCAGGTGTGACCGCATTCGGTCGCCTCGTCCGGGCAGTGGTGGCGCAGCGTGAGCCCGAGGGCGGCGATGGGTCGCCCGCCGTGATCGAACACCGCGTGGGCGACGGTGGCGAAACCCGGCGTGATGTAGCCGTCCTCGACCGCCCAGCCGCGTGCGGCCTCCACGCGCAGCAGGTGGCGCAGCGCCCGCAGCTCGCGCGGGCCCCGGGAGGTGCGCATCGGAAACGCGGCCGGACCCGGAAAGAGCGCGCGCACATGTTTCGGCGTCAGATGCCCGAGGATGGCCCGCCCGGTGGCGGTGAGATGGGCGGGTAGGCGCACCCCCACATCGGTGACCAGGGTCTGCGGGCGCGGCGGCCGCTGCTCGATGAGGTACAGCGACTCGTTGCCGTGCAGGACGCCGAGGTGCCCGGTGCAGCCGACCGCGTCCACCAGACCGCGCAGCAGCGGCGCCGCCACCCGCTCGAGCGGATCGTGCCGCAGGTAGGCCGAACCGATCTCGAACGCGCCGATGCCGAGCCCGTATTTGCGCTCGGCCGCCAGATAGGCCACGTACCCGGCCGCCTGCAACTCGTTGAGCAGCTGATACGTGGACGAGCGGGGAATGTCGAGCTCGCGGGCGATCACCGCGGCGGGCACCGGATGCGGCCGCTGCGCGAGCAGTCCGAGGATGCGCAGACCGCGCCGCAGCGCCGGAATATCACCGCTCATCCGCCATCACCTCACCCGTCCGCCGTCCATTCTGTCTGAAATACCAGACAAAACCCGGCCCGGGGTGCTCGATCGCGACGGCTCGAGGCGCTGGAATGGTGCCCATGACGATCGGAATCCAGCGGGTGCTGGTGAGCGCGAACCCTGTGACGCGGGCGGAGGTGGTGGCGGTCGCGCGGCACGGCGCGCGCGTGGAGCTCGCCGAACCGGATCTGGCTCACCTGGTGAAGGTGCGCGGCCATATCGACGAGCTGGCGCACGGGGAACGGCCGGTATACGGCGTGTCCACCGGCTTCGGCGCGCTGGCCCTGCGGCATATCCCGCCGGACCGGCGCACCGACCTGCAACGCTCGCTCATCCGCTCC
This sequence comes from Nocardia otitidiscaviarum, assembly GCF_007362295.1. Classification (NCBI taxonomy): domain Bacteria; kingdom Bacillati; phylum Actinomycetota; class Actinomycetes; order Mycobacteriales; family Nocardiaceae; genus Nocardia; species Nocardia otitidiscaviarum. The sequence goes on from NZ_CP041695.1 coordinate 1,298,971, forward strand.
CATGCCGCGGGCGCGGGCACGCCGGTGGAGGCGGAGGTGGTGCGGGCCATGATGCTGCTGCGCCTGCGCACCCTCATGTCCGGGCACACCGGCGTGCGGCCGGAGACCGCGCGGGCGTTGGCGGCGCTGCTGGACAGCGGCCTGATTCCGGTGGTGCCGGAATACGGTTCGCTGGGCTGCTCCGGTGATCTGGCCCCGCTCGCGGCCGTGGCGCTGGCGCTCATGGGTGAGGGCTCGGTGCACGGTCCGGACGGCCCGCGCCCCATGGCCGAGGCCGCCGCCGCGGCCGGGCTCACCCCGCTGGTGCTGGCGGAGAAGGAGGGGCTGGCGCTGACCAACGGCACCGACGGCATGCTCGGCATGCTGGTGCTGGCCATCGACGATCTGCACCGACTGTTCGATGTGGCCGATCTGACGGCCGCCATGAGCGTGGAGGCGCAGTTGGGCACCGATCGGGTGTTCGCCGCCGACCTCCAGGGCTTGCGCCCGCATCCCGGGCAGGCCGTGTCCGCGGCGAATATGCGTGCGGCGCTCGCCGATTCGGCGATCGTCGCTAGCCACCGCGGCGACGACTGCCCGCGCGTGCAGGACGCCTACTCGCTGCGCTGTGCCCCGCAGGTGCACGGCGCGGCGCGCGACACCCTGGCGTACGCGGAGACCGTGGCCGAGCGGGAACTGCGCGCGGCCGTCGACAATCCGGTGGTGCTCGACGACGGCCGGGTGGAGTCCAACGGCAACTTCCACGGCGCACCGGTCGCGTATGTACTGGACTTCCTGGCCATCGCCATCGCGGATGTGGCGTCCATCGCCGAGCGTCGCACCGACCGCATGCTCGATGTGCATCGCTCGCACGGCCTGCCGCCGTTCCTGGCCGACGACCCGGGCGTCGACTCCGGTTACATGATCGCCCAGTACACCCAGGCCGGGGTGGTGTCGGAGCTCAAGCGCTGCGCGGCCCCCGCCTCGGTGGATTCCATTCCGTCCAGTGCCATGCAGGAGGACCATGTGTCCATGGGCTGGGCGGCCGCACGCAAGCTGCGCCGCGCCGTGGACGGGCTGACCACCGTGCTGGCCATCGAATTGCTCACCGCCGCACGCGCGCTCGACCTGCGCGCGCCGCTGCGGCCCGCGCCCGTGACCGGCGCGGTGCGGGATCTGCTGCGCACCCACGTACCCGGGCCGGGCCCGGATCGCCATCTCGCTCCGGATATCGCCGCGGCGGTGGAGCTGATCCGAGCCGGTGCGGTCGATCGCATTCTCGACGAGGGGATTTCGAACTCATGAGCAGGACCATTCGCGCCGCCCGCGGCGGCGAACTCACCGCGCGCACCTGGCAGGCCGAGGCGGCGCTGCGCATGCTGCACAACAACCTCGATCCCGAGGTCGCCGAACGCCCCCAGGATCTCGTCGTCTACGGCGGCACCGGCAAGGCGGCCCGGGACTGGGCCAGTTTCGACGCCATCGGCCGCTGTCTGACCGATCTGGGCGCGGACGAGACGCTGCTGGTGCAGTCGGGCAAGCCGGTCGGTGTGCTGCGCACCCATGAATGGGCGCCCCGGGTGCTCATCGCGAACTCCAATCTCGTGCCGGACTGGGCGACGTGGCCGGAGTTCCGGCGGCTCGAGTCCATGGGGCTCACCATGTACGGCCAGATGACGGCCGGATCCTGGATCTACATCGGCACCCAGGGCATCCTGCAGGGCACCTACGAGACCTTCGCGGCCGTGGCGGCCAAGCGGTTCGGCGGCAGCCTGGCCGGAACCCTCACCGTCACAGCGGGTCTGGGCGGCATGGGCGGTGCGCAGCCGCTGGCCGTCACCATGAACGACGGTGTGGCGCTGTGTATCGAATGCAATCCGGCGCACGCGCAGCGGCGGGTGGAGACGCGCTACCTCGACGAGATCGCGTCCGATCTCGACGATGCGCTGGACCGGGTGCTGGCCGCCAAACGCGAGCGGCGGCCGCTGTCGGTCGCCGTCATCGGCAATGCCGCCGAGGTGCTGCCGGAACTGTTGCGCCGCGAGATCGAGGTGGACGTGGTCACCGACCAGACCTCGGCGCACGACCCGCTCACCTATCTGCCGATCGGGGTGGCGCTCGAGGACTGGGACGACTACGCGGCGCGCAAGCCCGACGAATTCACCCGCCGCGCCCGCGAATCCATGGCCGCCCACGTCGGCGCGATGGTGGGCTTCCTGGATCGCGGGGCCGAGGTGTTCGACTACGGCAACTCGATTCGGGGTGAGGCGCAGCTGGCCGGATACGAGCGCGCCTTCGACTTCCCGGGCTTCGTACCCGCCTACATCCGCCCGCTGTTCTGCGAGGGCAAGGGACCGTTCCGCTGGGTGGCGCTTTCCGGTGATCCGGCCGATATCGCCGCCACCGACCGCGCCATCCTGGAACTGTTCCCGCACAACGAATCCCTGGCCCGCTGGATTCGCCTGGCGGGGGAGCGGGTGGAGTTCCAGGGGCTGCCCGCCCGCATCTGCTGGCTCGGCTACGGCGAACGGCACCTGGCCGGACTGCGCTTCAACGAGATGGTGGCCAGCGGCGAGGTGTCCGCGCCCATCGTGATCGGCCGCGACCACCTGGACTGCGGTTCGGTGGCCTCGCCGTACCGCGAGACCGAGGCCATGGCCGACGGCTCCGACGCCGTCGCCGACTGGCCGCTGCTCAATGCCCTGGTCAACACCGCCTCCGGCGCGAGCTGGGTGTCCATTCACCACGGCGGCGGCGTGGGCATGGGCCGGTCCATCCATGCCGGGCAGGTCACCGTCGCGGACGGCACCGAACTCGCCGCGCAGAAGATCGAGCGGGTGCTGAGCAACGACCCCGGGATGGGTGTGCTGCGACACGTGGACGCCGGCTACCCGGAGGCCGACGAGGTGGCGCGCGCCCGCGATGTGCGAATCCCGCTGTGGGAGCGGTGATCCGGTGAACGTGCAGACGCCCGCGGCCAACACCCTGCTGGCCGAGATCGAACGGATCGGCGCGGATGCCGTGCGCGGTGGCTATTCGCGGCATGTCTTCACCGCCGCCGACGGCGCACTGCGCGAGTGGTTCACCGCCGCCGCCCGGGCGCGCGGCCTGGCGGTGCACACCGATCGAAACGCCAACCTGTGGGCCTGGTTCGGCACACCCGGACCGGATGCGGTGGTCACCGGCAGCCACCTGGACTCGGTCCCGGGCGGCGGGGCCTACGATGGCCCGCTGGGCGTGGTGAGCGCGCTGGCCGCCGTCGATCTGCTGCGCGCACAGGGATTCACACCGCGGCGTCCGCTCGCCATCGTGGTGTTCGCCGAGGAAGAGGGCGGTCGCTTCGGGGTGCCGTGTCTGGGATCTCGCCTGCTCACCGGCACCTTGGCCGCCCCGGAGGCGCTGGCCCTGCGCGATGCCGACGGCACCACCTTCGCCGAGGCCGCCCGCGCCGCCGGAGCGCGTCCGGAGCACTTCGGTCGCGACGACGAAACTCTTGGCCGCATCGGCACATTCGTGGAACTGCACGTGGAACAGGGGCGCGGCCTGGTGCACCTGGACGCGCCACTGGCCGTGGGCAGCAATATCATTCCGCACGGGCGCTGGCGGTTCCGTTTCACCGGACAGGGCAATCACGCCGGCACCACGCTCATGGCCGACCGCCGCGATCCCATGGTGGCCGCGGCCCAGCTGGTGCTGGCGGCGCGGCGGTGCGCCGCGGCCGTACCGGAGGCCCGGGCCACCGTGGGGCGGCTGACGCCGACCCCGGGCGGTACCAATGTGATCGCGTCCCAGGTCGACGTCTGGCTGGACGCGCGACTGCCCGAACCGGGCAGTGTGCGCGATCTGGTCGCGGAGATCACCGACGCGGCCCGCACGGCGGCCGAACTCGAGGGCTGCACGGTCGAGGTGCGCGAGCAGTCCTTCGAGGGCACCGCCGATTTCGATCCGGCCCTGCGGGATCGGCTCGGCGCGCTGCTCGGCGGCGCGCCGATGCTGCCGACCGGAGCCGGGCACGATGCCGCGGTGCTGGCCCCCTTCGTGCCCACGGCGATGCTCTACGTGCGCAACCCCACCGGTATCAGCCACGCGCCGGAGGAGTTCGCCGAACCCGCCGATATCGATTACGGGACAGTGGAACTGGCTCGCGTGCTACGGAGCCTCGCCGCATGACCGCGTACTGGTGCGAGCGGGCGTGGCTGCCCGACGGCGTCGCGGACGGCGTGCGCGTCGAGGTGGCAGACGGCGTCATCACCGCGGTGTCCACCGGCGCGCCGCGCGCCGGGACGGTGCTGTCCGGCCTGGTGGTGCCCGGCTTCGCGAACACCCACTCGCACGCCTTCCACCGTGCTCTGCGCGGGCGCACCCATGACGATCGCGGCAGCTTCTGGACCTGGCGCGACCGCATGTACGCGCTGGCCGAACGGCTGCAACCGGATTCCTACTACCGGCTGGCCCGTGCGGTGTACGCGGAGATGGTGTCGGCGGGCTACACCAGCGTCGCCGAATTCCACTACCTGCACCATCCCGGTGGCGGGCAGCGCTACGCCGATCCCAACGAGTTCTCCCACGCGCTGGTCGCCGCGGCCGTCGACGCCGGAATCCGGTTGACCCTGCTCGATGTGTGCTACCTGGCGGGCGGCTTCGAGCAGCCCACCGCCGGTGTGCAGCGGCGATTCGACGACGGCGATGCCGACGCCTGGGCGCGACGCGTCGAATCCTTCCGTCCGGCAGCCGGTCTCGTCGTCACCGGAGCCGCGATTCATTCCGTGCGGGCCGTCCCGGTCGACCAGCTGCCCATCGTGGTGGCCGCGGCCGCGGACCGCCCGTTGCACGTGCATCTCTCCGAACAGCCGCGTGAGAACGCGGAATGCCGCCAACGCTACGGGTGCACCCCTACGCAACTGCTGGCCTCGGCCGGTGCGTGGACGCCCCGTACGGTGGCCGTCCACGCCACCCATCTGGAACCCGCCGACATCACCGCACTGGCCGGAAGCTGGGTATGCCTGTGTCCCAGTACGGAATCCGATCTGGGCGACGGTATCGGCCCCGCGCGGCGGCTCGCGGACGCCGGGGTGCGGCTGTGCCTGGGCAGCGATTCGAACGCGGTGGTCGATCCGTGGTTCGAAACCCGGGCGCTGGAATGGCACGAACGTCTGGCCGCCGGTCGCCGAGGCTGCTTCGAGCCCGTGGAACTGCTGTCCGCCGCCACCGGGCACGCCGCCTCGGGCTGGTCGGGGCCGGGGGAGATCGCACCCGGGCGGGACGCCGACCTGGTGGTCGTCGATACCGGCTCACCGCGTACGGCGGGTGCGGATGGCGCTGGAACCCTGTACGCCGCAACCGCTTCCGATGTCACCGATGTGATGGTCGCGGGCCGGTGGGTGGTCCGTGGGCGAGTGCACCGCGACATCACCGATATCGCGGCGGCACTCGCCACCGAAATCGCCGCGCTGACGACCTAATCGGCCTGTGACGTGTCGACCGTATCGGTGTCGTCGTAGCTGGGCTGGGCGACGGACTGGCCGATGCTGGCCAGAATGCCCAGCACCAGAATGACGATGAGCAGGATCTTGCCGCCCTGCGAAACCCACAGCGGTCGGGTGGGGGAGGCGGCCGGCGGCTGCGCGGCGGCCAGCACCGGATCGGTGGGCTGCGTGCCGTCACCGAAGGGCCCCTTCAGATAGGTGGGGGTGAGCAGATAGGCGTAGGCGCTGGTGCGCAGTTGCGTGCGGATCACGGCGGCGGTGGCCTCGAACACCGGCTGCGGCATGCGGCCGGTGATGAGGACGATGAGCCAGATGAAGAAGGCGATGACCGTCCACCCGGTGGTCAGCCAGCTGGCGAAGATCAGGATCGGGATGGCGAGGATCAGGCGGAACAGCACCGCCAGCCGGTTGAGTTCGGTCGGCGGGTGGAACAGGACGCGGACCGGATAGTCGGCCGGATTCCAGGCGAAGGGCGGGTAGGCGTCCACCAGCAGCATGCCGTAGCCGTAGACCCGAGTGGTGTAGGAAAAGTAGCCACGCAGAAACTCCGTGCACCAATCGGGCAGGCGGCCGAGGACGAGCGCGCCGAACCAGCCGCAGATCACGACGACGATCGCGGCCAGCCCCAGGAACCAGACGACAATGGCCTGCGGAATGATGAGCAGTAGACGCAGTAGTACGGTGAGGCGTGAATGCTGTTCCGGTGGAAAGATATCCAGATCGACAGTGGGTTCCTTGACCGGAACTCCGGTCTCGGGGGCGGGATAGTTTTCGGGGCCAGTCATGACGGGACCTCCCGGGTCGACGTAGTCGGTGCGTTCTTCGATTCAGGCGAATGTAGCCCAGAATTCGCTAGCGAGGGTGGTGTGAAACCCCCGGACGCCTCCGAGTGACGCTGCCATGGTCTCATTCGAGAGCCGCCGGTGCTACCTCGATTTCGATGGGATCGGAGGTGCGGCCGCGGTCCCGCCCGTGGGATTCGGGTGGGACCGCGGCCGCACCAGGGCCGTCTGGTCAGCCCAGGCTGAACGGCTGGCCCCACAGGCGCAGCTCGGAACGGCCGAACTTGGTGGTCACCTCGACGCCGACGAAGGCGCGGGCCTGGGCGTATCCGGCGCAGCCGGACAGGCCGAGCGTGGAGTCCTTCCAGTTCACCGACGCCTGCTGCTCGGTGAACTTGAAGCCGCGCAGGTAGCTCTTCTCGCCGTAGGCATCCGGGCCCTCGAGGTCGAGCAGCCAGAAGGTGGACGCCTGGCCGGGGCCCAGCGTCAGGTTGCCGCCGGTGCTGACCCCGCCGCTACCCTTGCCCTCCCAGGTGGTGGCGGCGTTCGCGCCACCGGTGCCATTGCCGCCGCTGATGTCGACCTGGCAGCCGACAACGTAGCCGGGGTAGATCTTCGAGTACTTGTGCTCGCCGTGGATCTCCACCTCGGCCCGGCCGGACGCCCACACATTGCGGTGCAGCGGAGTGGCGCCCATGGACGGGTTGATATTGACCGACTCGTTCACCAGCCGAATGGTGACGGCGGTGCCGTCGGGCAGCGTCTGGGTGATCTCACCGCCGGGCAGCGGGATGAAGGTGTCGGCGTGCGCGGCACCCGGGGAGAACAGGCCCAGCGCGACGGTGGCGGTCGCCGCGACACCGGCCAGGCGGGCGGCGGCTTTCTTCAGGATGGTCATGATGATGTCTCTTTCGGAGCGTGAATGCTGTTCAGCACGAGGGGGATCGACGAAGACGGCCGGTGTCAGCCGATGCTGAACGGAGCCCCGTAGAGGGTGGTCTTCGAGTAGTTGGTGCCGATGATCTCGACCACGGTGTAGGCGCGCGCCTGCGCGTATCCGGCGCAGCCCTGGATCTGGAGTTCCACATCCTTGTAGCTGACGTGGTACTGGCCCGCCTCGACGATGTCGAAGCCCTCGACGCCGACGAACTTGACCTCGCCCGGGCCGATCTTCACCGAGACGGAGCCACCGGCGTTCATGCCGGTGGTGGTGATGCCGCCCGAGACGCCGGCGGAGATGGCGTTGTCTGCGATGCTGACCTGGCAGCCGATGATGTAGCCGGTGTTGATGCGCGAGGAGCCGTGCGTCGAGGAATTGTTGGTACCCGGCGCACCGCTGCCGCCGACGAAGGGCTTGGGGTCGCCCTTGGGGGTCTCGGTCACGTCGGCGAGTACGGTGCCGCTCACCCAGGCCACGCGTCCGGCGCCGTTGGCTGCCATGGACGGCGAGATCAGGGCGCTCTCCGCGACCCGCTTGATGGTCACGCCGGGTCCGACCGTCTCACCGTCCGGCAGCGGGACGAAGGTGTCGGCGGTCGCCGTACCGCTGGCCAGCCCGAGGGCGGCGGTTGCCAGCGCGGAGGCAGCAAGGAGTTTTCGCATCGTGGGGGTTTCCTCATCAGGTGGAGGAATCGAATCGCGTTCTCGGACAACTCGCAACGACCGGGAACCGACTCGCGTCTAGCAGTGGGAAGGACTACCACCACCAGCACCGGGAATAGGGCTCGTACGGTGTACAAATATGGGATGTATCACAGCGATGCTGTGAAAAAGCCTGGTGGGCAAGCGAGTTCGCTAAGACTGGGAGGATTCGCCGTACCGGTCATCGATATCCGCGCGGCTGGACAAATCCCCCGGTTTGTAGGTTAGGCTAACCTCGCTTATTGTGACCGGAGTCGTTGACGTGCCGCGTGACCTGCACTGACGCGCTGATGAGAAAGCCCCGATGGACAGACCGCGAGAAAGCCTCAGCACGGCCAGCGATGCTCCGGCAATCGCCGCCGCGCCCACCCGGCATTGGCGGGGTTGGCTCGCGGCGGGTGCGGTGCTCGCGCTGGTCTGCCTGTTCAGCCTGCTCATCGGTGCGAAATCCATTGCGGTGGGCGAGGTCTGGGCAGCCCTGTGGCACGGCGGCGACTCGTCGGACCGGCTGATCGTCACCGAGTACCGACTGCCGCGCACCCTGCTCGGTCTGCTGGCGGGCATCGCGCTCGGCGTCGCGGGCTGCCTGATGCAGGGGCTCACCCGCAATCCGCTCGCGGATCCGGGGCTGCTCGGCATCAATGCCGGAGCCGCCTTCGCGATCACCGTCGCGGTCGCCTTCCTCGGCGTCACCGATATCGCCTCCTACGTGTGGTTCGGCTTCATCGGTGCCGCGCTCATCGCGCTGGTGGTCTACCGCCTGGGCACCGCGGGCAGGCAGGGTGCGGATCCGGTGCGCCTGACCCTGGCGGGTGTGGCGGTCACCGCGGTGCTGACCGGCCTGACCAAGGGCCTGATCCTGCTGAACGCCAAGGCTTTCGACGAGATGCGCCAGTGGGATTCCGGATCGCTGACCGGGCGCGGCTACGACATCATCGCCGGGGCGGCGCCCTTCATCGCCGTCGGACTGGTGGCCGCCGTCATCGCCGCGCGCTCGCTCAATGCCGTCGCCCTCGGCGACGATCTGGCCCACGCGCTGGGCGTGCGCGTCACCCGCACCCGGCTGCTCACCGCCGCGGCCCTGACCCTGCTGTGCGGCACCGCGACCGCCGCCGTCGGACCCATCACCTTCATCGGACTGGCGGTCCCGCACATCGCCCGCTGGATCGTCGGACCCGACCAGCGGTGGATCATCGCCTACTCGCTGCTGCTCGCGCCCACCCTGGTGCTGGGCGCGGATGTGCTGGGCCGCATCCTCATTCCCGGTGACGAGGTACCCGCGGGTCTGGTGACCGCCTTCCTCGGCGCACCCGTACTCATCTGGCTGGCCCGTCGCGCCCAGGCGGGTGCGGCATGAGCACGGAGACCGACTTCGGCCGGACCACCCTGGTGGTGCGCGCCCGCGGCCGCAGCGCCCGGATGGGGCTGCGCACCGCCGTGGTGTGCGCGGCACTGCTCGCCGCGGCGCTGGGCGTGGCCGTATTGGCGCTGGGCACGGGCGATTACGCCATTCCGCCGGATCGGGTGGTGCGCGCGCTGTTCTCCGGTGACAATCGCTTCGACCGACTGGTGGTGTGGGAGTGGCGATTCCCGCGGGTACTGCTGGCTCTGGCGCTCGGCGCTGCGCTGGGTGTGAGCGGTGCGATCCTGCAGTCGGTGACCCGGAATCCGCTGGGCAGTCCGGATATCGTGGGATTCAACACCGGGGCCTACACCGGTGCGCTGATCGTCATTCTCACTGTGGGCGGCGGCAACTTCCAGACCGCGGCCGGTGCGCTGATCGGCGGTCTCGGTGCGGCGCTGGCCATTCAACTGCTGGCCTTCCGGCACCATGTCTCCGGCTTTCGGCTGATCATCGTGGGTATCGGCGTGAGCGCCATGCTGGCCTCGGTCAACACCTGGCTGATTCTGCGGGCCGATCTGCACGCGGCCATGTCGGCCGCCGCCTGGGGTGCGGGTTCCCTGAACGGCCTGTCCTGGCCGCAGGTCGGTCCGGCACTGCTCATACTGGCCGTCCTGACCATCGCCGTGATTCCGGCCGCGCCCCGGTTGCGCATGCTGGAACTGGGCGATGATCTGGCCCACGCCTTCGGAATTCGGGTGGGCCGGGCCCGCATGCTCCTGATCGTGCTGAGTGTGGCGCTCACCGCGACCGCCACCGCCGTGGCCGGGCCGATCGCCTTCGTCGCCCTGGCCGCACCGCAACTGGGTCGTCGCCTGGCGCGCACCCCGTCCACCGCGCTCGCCCCGGCCGCCGCCATGGGTGCGCTGCTGCTGGTCGCCTGCGACTGGATGGCCCAGCGCGCCTTCGCCCCCACCACGCTCCCGGTCGGCGTCGTCACCGTCTCGATCGGCGGACTGTACCTGGCCTATCTGCTGGTGGCCGAGGCGCGACGGAACTAGAGGAAGCGATGATGAACGAAACCGTCGATACCGCTGGGGAATCGGCCGCCGCCGCGGCGCGGCTGCGTGCGGACCGGGTCCGGCTCGGCTACGGCGGCCGCGTGATCAGTGACGGGCTCTCGGTGGATATTCCGGATGGGACGTTCACCGTCATCATCGGCCCCAATGCCTGCGGTAAGTCCACGCTGCTGCGGGCGCTGGCCCGGCTGCTGAAACCCGAGGACGGTGCGGTGCTGTTGGACGGCAAGGCCATTGCGTCGTATCCGGCCAAGGAGGTGGCCCGGCGCATCGGCCTGCTGCCGCAGACCTCCACCGCGCCCGACGGCATCCGGGTGGCGGATCTGGTGGCGCGCGGCCGCTATCCGCATCAGTCGCTGCTGCGGCAGTGGTCGCAGGCCGACGCCGAGGCCGTCGCCGCCGCCATGGCCGCCACCGGCGTGGCGGAGCTGTCCGCGCGCCCGGTGGACGAACTGTCCGGCGGGCAGCGGCAGCGGGTGTGGATCGCCATGGTGCTGGCGCAGGACACGCCGGTGATCCTGCTGGACGAACCCACCACCTACCTGGATATCGCCCATCAGATTCACCTGCTGGATCTGTGCCGGGCGCTGAATCGGGAATCCGACCGCACCGTGGTGGCGGTGCTGCACGACCTGAACCACGCCTTCCGCTACGCCGATCACCTGATCGCCATGCGGGACGGGCGCGTGGTCGCCGCCGGACCGCCCGGCGAGATCGTCACGGCGGAGCTGGTGCGGGAGGTCTTCTCGCTCGGCTGCCGGGTCATCGACGATCCGGAAACCGGTGCGCCGCTGGTCGTTCCACTGGCGCGCGGCGCGGCCCGAATCGGTTGACGACCGCCGGTCGGGGGCGTCGAGACGAAGCTTCCCCATTGCAACTTAAGTTAGGCTAACCTACTTCAGTTGTCTGTTGGTGGGTCGTCCGCAGGGGTGGTGCGGGCCGAATGTTGTTGCTGATGAAGGGAGTTGCCGTGGTGTCGGTGGAGCGGAACGATGCGAGAACCTCTCTCGGACTGCCGCTGACCGGACCACAGCTGGGCATCTGGAACGCTCAGCGCTTCGATCCCGAGTCGGGCCGCTACCTGGTCGGCGAGGTACTGGAGATCACCGGCGACGCTCCCGTCGACGTCGAACTGCTCGCCGAGGCCATCCGCCGCACCGTGGCCGAGGCCGAGAACATGCGGCTGCGCTTCCGGGAAACCGCCGAGGGGCCACGGCAGTTCGTCACCGATGCCGAGGCCGTGCTGCGGCCGACCATCGACCTGCGCGCCGCCGCCGAACCCGTGGCGCTCGCCCACGAGGCGGTGGCCCTCGAACGGCAGCGCGCCGCCGAGGACTGCCGCGCCATGGTGGATCGGCAGCTGTACAACTACACGCTCATCCGGGTCACCGACTGCCAGGTGTGGTGCGTGCAGCTCTACCACCACCTCATCGTGGACGGTTACAGCGCGGCCCTGCTCTCGCGTCGGGTGGCCGCGCACTACACCGCGCTGCGGCGCGGAAAGCCCGCGCCCAAGCGGACTTTCGGCACCATCGCCGCACTGGTGGCGGAGGAGCGGGAGTACCGCGCCGGTGCGCAGTTCGAACTCGACCGCCGATTCTGGCGCGATCAGCTCACGCCGTGGCCCGATCTCGACGGCCGCGGCCGCCACGTTGGCGGCGCGGTGGAGCGCACCCTGCGCGCCGAGGCCGTGCTGTCGGCCGAAACGCTGACCCGGCTGCGTGAATGCGCGGAGAACTACGGCATCACCTGGGCGGATGTACTGGTGGCGAGCTACGCGGCCTTCCTGAACCGGCAACTCGGCACCTCCGACGTGGTGGTCTCCATGCTGCTCATGGGACGGGTCGGCCGGGCCGCCCTGAGCACTCCGGCCATGGCCGTGAATGTGCTGCCGCTGCGCCTGCCCGTGCGCGCCGACGACCGCCTGAACGATCTCGGGCCGCGCGTGGCCGAGGCGTTGCGTGCGGTGCGGGCGCACCAGCGCTACAGCGGTGACGATCTGGCCCGCGACTTCCACGGCTACGGGGCGGGCGACCTGCTGCACGGCGTCGGCATCAACCTCAAGGTCTTCGACTTCGCCCTGGACTTCGACGGTGCGCGCGGCGTCCTGCGCAATGTGGCCGGTGGGCCGCCGGAGGACCTCGGCCTGACCGTCACCCCGCTGCCCGACGGTACGGTGCTGCTCGGCTTCGAACCCGATGCGCGCACCAATGATCCGGAGGATGTGCGGCGGCGCATCGACGGCCTGGTCCGGGTGATCGACGCCTTCACCGGCGGTGACAAACCCGCGGTCGGGGCGCTGGCGATCATCGCGCGGGAGGAGCGCGCCCGGCTGCTGGCCGCCCGGTCCGGTACGGCGGCGACCGACAGCGCCGAACTGGCGCCGGATGCTCTCGACCGTCTGGTGGCCGAGCGACCCGATGCCATGGTGCTCGCACCGGGCGACGAGGGTGAGAACCCGTGGTCGGCTGCCGAATTCGGTGCCCGAGTCAACCGCCTCGCCCGCTGGCTGCGCGGCCGCGGGGTGGGGCCGGAAGTCGTGGTCGGCGTCGCTCTACCCCGCACGCCGGACCTGGTGGTGGCCCTGTTCGCGGTGTGGCGCGCGGGCGGTGTATTCCTACCCCTGGATCCCGAACACCCGCTACCCCGCCTGCACGCCGTCATCGACGACGCCGCCCCCGAACTGGTACTCAGCGCGGGCGATCTGACCACCCGACTGGCCGTCGCGGCCGACACCCGGGACCCCCGGGTCACCGTGTCCGGGGCGGTGGGCCCGGAGCCAGGACGCACACCGCTCCGATGCGTGGACATGAACGCCGTGGGCTTCCGCGACGAACTCGACCGGTGCTCAGGCGCGCCATTCGACAGCGACGGAGTGGGCGGCACGGTGTCGGCTCTCGCCGTCGATGCGGGGGCGGGTGCACGGAAACCGTCGTCGCCCAGCGGCGGTCTGGACGCGAGACACGGCGCGTACCTGATCTACACGTCCGGGTCGACCGGGCGGCCCAAGGGCGTGCTGGTGGAACATGGGGCGTTGGCGCGGCTGCTGGCCGCGCATCGGGCCGGGATGTACGCCGAGACGGCCGAGCGTGCCGGACGGCCGCTGGCCGTTGCGCATACCACGTCGTTCGCCTTCGACGCCGCGCTCGATCCACTGCTGTGGCTGCTCGACGGCCACCGTATCCACGTGTACGACAGTGAGATCCGGCGTGATCCCGCCGCGCTGGTCGCGGCCTTCGCGCGGGACGGGATCGACGTCGTGGACGGAACCCCCACCTTCGCGGCGGCGCTGCTGGAGCACGGGTTGGCCGATATCGGCCCGCGACTGCTGGCGCTCGGCGGAGAGGCGTGCCCGCCGGAACTGTGGCGGGCCGTGCAGCGCGCGGGGATCACGGCGGTCAATCTGTACGGGCCGACCGAGGCCACCGTCGACGCGCTCACCGCACCGGTCGACGGCGCGCATCCGGCCATCGGTTCGCCGGTTCGGGGAGCGCGAATCCATCTGTTGGACAATGCTCTCCAGGCCGTCGCCGACCATCGGGTCGGTGAACTGTATCTGGCCGGGCCGCAACTCGCGCGCGGCTATCTCGGCCGTCCGGACGCGACGGCGGACCGTTTCGTCGCCGACCCCTACGGACCGCCGGGCGCGCGCATGTACCGCACCGGCGACCGGGCGCGCTGGGTGCCCGGCCGTGGCTACGAGTACGTCGGCCGCGTCGATAATCAGGTCAAGATCCGCGGTCACCGCGTGGAATTGGGGGAGGTCGAGGCCGCGCTCGGGGCGCTGCCCGAGGTGCGGGCGGCGGCTGCCGACATTCGTGAGATCTCCGGACGACCCACGCTCGTCGGCTACGTGGTCGCGGCCGGGGCCGCGCCGAACGCGGTCGAACTGCGTTCGCGGCTGGCCGATGTGGTGCCCGATCACATGGTGCCGTCGCGACTGGTCGTGGTGGATGTGCTGCCGCACACCGTGAACGGGAAGATCGACCGTGCGGCGCTGCCCGAACCACCGTCCGACACCGGCGGCCGTCCGCCGTCCACCCCGGCGGAGATCGCGGTGTGCGAGGTGGTCGGGTCCGCGCTGGGCCACGACACCGTCAGTGTGGACGACGACTTCTTCGGCGTCGGCGGGGACAGCATCACCGCCATCAGTGTCAGCAGCCGCCTGCGTGAGCGCGGGTTCGTGCTGACACCGCAGGAGCTGCTGTCGCGCCGGGCGCTGAGTGAACTCGCCGCCAGCGCAACGGTTGTCGGGGAGGCCGCGCTCCCCGGCCGACCCGCGCGGGGCCTGACGCTGCCAAGGGCGAGCTTGGACGATCTGGCGGCCCGCTACGGCGAGATCGCCGACGTACTGTCGCTGTCCCCCTTGCAGGAGGGCCTGCTTTTCCACGCACTGCGCGATGGCGACGCCGACGTCTACACCATGACGGCGCGATTCGACCTGGAGGGCCCGGTCGCCCCGGACCGGCTGGCGACGGCCTTCCAGCGCATGCTGGCCCGGCACCCGAATCTGGGTGCGGCCTTCCGCTACGAGGACTTCGATCAGCCGGTCCAGGTGGTTCCGGCCGTGCCGCGAGCCGACTTCCGGGTGGTGGACCTGCGCGACCGCACGGCCGGGGACGCCGAGCGGGCCGCCGCCGAACTGGAGTCGCGCGCGGCTGCCGAACCCGTCGATATCGCCGAACCGCCGCTACTGCGCGTCGTCCTGATCCGCCTGACCGATACCGCGCACCGACTGGTGCTCATCGCCCACCATCTGCTCGCCGACGGCTGGTCGGTGCCGATCATGCTGCGCGAAACGCTCGCGCTGTACCACGGCGACGACCGAAATCTGCCCGCCCCACCGTATTACGGCGACTATCTGGCCTGGCTCGGCGGCCGCGACACCGCGACGGCGGTCGAACGGTGGAGCGACTTCCTGACCGGGTTACCAGCACCCACGCTGGTCGGTGCCCCGGCGGGCCGACGCCTGCCCGCCGTCGGCCGGGACGTCGACCTACCCGCGACCCTGGGCGCCGACCTGGAGGCGTTGGGCCGCCGGCACGGCCTCACCATGAGCACGCTCGTACAGGGCGCGTGGGCGACGGTGCTCGCCGAGCATGTCGGTCGCACCGATGTGGTCTTCGGGACCGTCATCTCCGGCCGCCCGGCCGAACTGCCGGATATCGAGAGAACCGTTGGGCTGTTCAGCAATACGGTGCCGGTACGCGTGCGGCTGGACGCGGACCGGCCGCTCGCCGCGCAGCTCGGTGAGATCCAGCGGTCGTGCTTCGACATGCAGGCCCACGGCTATCTCGGCCTAGCCACCCTCGAGCGCGCCGCCGGACTCGGACGACTCTTCGACACCCTCGTCGTCTTCGAGAACTTCCCGAAATCGGGCCTGCGCCAACCCGATACCCATGAGGTGCGGGTCGCGGACGTAGTGGTGCACAGCCTCACCCACTTCCCGATCACGGTCACCGCACGCCCCGGCGAGCGGCTCCGCCTCCTGCTGCACCACGACCCGGCGGCGGTCGCGGACGCGACGGCGGCGCGCCTGGCTCAGCACCTCGGTGCCGTACTGTCCGCTCTGGTCACCGATCCCACCGCCACGGTCGCGACGCTGGCCGCCGCGACGGCGCGACGGGAAACGCGGGGCAGCACGCTCGCGGACTGGGGGACCGCCGTCGCATCGACGGCACCGGCCGTGACGCTCGCGGACACCACGATCGACCACGGCGAGTTCCGCGCCCGCGTGAATCGTCTGGCGCGCTGGCTCATCGCGCGCGGTATCGGCCCCGAGACCGTGGTGGCGGTGACCATGCCGCGCACCATCGACGCGGTCGTCGCCGCCCACGCCATCGCGCGCTCCGGCGGCGTCTACCTGCCGGTCGACCCCGACCAGCCCGCCCAGCGCCGCGAACGCATACTCGACACCGCCGCTCCGGCACTGGTTCTGGAATCTCTGGACGATATCGACACCGCCGGATTCGCGGACACCGAACTCTCCGACACCGATCGCATCGCACCACTGCGTCCCGCGCACACCGCCTATCTGCTGTTCACCTCCGGCTCCACCGGCGTGCCCAAGGGAGTGGCAGTCAGCCACGAGTCCATTGTGAACACCTTCGAATGGCTTTGGGAGCAGCAGCGTTTCGGCCCCGGCGATACGGTGCTGTACCGCACCCCGCCCATTTTCGACGCCTCGCTGCTGGAGCTGTATCTGCCGCTGCTGGTCGGCGCGCGGATCGTGCTCACCCGCCCGGACGGCCACCGCGATCCCTACTACCAGGCCGAACTCATGCGCGCCGAGCGGGTCAGCGTCGTGCAGATGACCACCTCCATGCTGACCGTGCTCGCCGAGGAGACCGATCTGGCCGGGTGCGCCGACCTGCGCTGCGTCATCACCGGCGGGGAGGCGCTGCCCCCGGCCACCGCGCGGCGGGTGCGGGAACTGACCGGCGCACGGGTGCACAACCTGTACGGCCCGACCGAGGCCGCGGTGTGCATCGCCTACCACGAGGCCACCGACGCCGATACCGCGTCGGTGCCGATCGGCAAGCCCGCCAAGGGATCCGGGGCCCGCGTCCTGGACGAGCGGCTGCGCCCCGTCCCGGCCGGAACCATCGGCGAGCTCTACCTGACCGGTGCCCAGCTGGCCCGCGGCTACCTGTCCCGCCCCGACCTGACCGCCGCCGCCTTCGTCGCCGACCCCTACGAACCCGGTGCCCGCATGTACCGCACCGGTGATCTGGTGAAGTGGAACCCGAACGGCGAACTCGACTACCTCGGTCGCGGCGACAGCCAGGTGAAGCTGCGCGGCCAGCGCATCGAACTCGGCGATATCGAAGCGGCCCTGCTGACCTGCACGGGCATCGCGCAGGCCGCGGTCCTGCTCCGCGAGGACACCCCCGGCGACCAACGCCTGGCGGCCTACCTCATCCCACGCTCAGGCGCCGACCTCGACCCCGACACGATCCGCGCCGAACTACGAACCACACTGCCCGCGTACATGATTCCCGCCGCGTACGTGGTACTCGACCAGATCCCCCGCACCGCCAGCGAGAAGATCGACCGCAAGGCCCTGCCGATCCCGGTCTACGCCGAGCCTGCCGCCCCGGCAGTCCCGGGTGCCTCCGGCGGCCATCCACGCGCGCACGACAAGCCCGACAGCGGTTCGGATCCCGCCCGGAACGGTGACGGCGCGGCGGCGCATCGGTCTACGGCACGACAGGAACTGCCGACCGCGGGGGAGTCCACGCGGCCAGCGGATGCCGCCGCGCCGGGGAACTCGGATCCGGGAGCGGACCCCGTGCTGACAGCGGGCGCTGCCGTGGGGGAGCACTCCGGTCCGGAGGCGGCGACAGCGCTGCTCGGTGATATCCGCGCCGCCATGGCCGCGGTGCTGTCCACACCCGATCTCGGCGCGGACGACGACTTCTTCGCGGCGGGCGGCCACTCGCTCACCGCGGTCCGGCTCACCGGGCGACTGCGGCGCGCCGGAATCGACACCGTCTTGGACGACATCTTCGCCGCCCCGACAGCACGCGCGCTCACCGCCCGCATCAGCGCGCGCGGCTCGGTGCGGGGTCTCGACGCCGTGCGCGGCCACGTCGACGATGCGAGCCCAGCCACGGCTGCGGCTCCGCCCGCCACGGGCGCGGCGGTTGTCGCGGGTACGCGGGATGTAGCGAGCGCGTACGGAGCCGGGAGTACCGACGGAGCCAGGGGTGACGCGCGCACCGCGGCCCGAGTCGATGCCCACCTCGATGGTCTCGCCCTGCTCGGCAGCCGTCTGGACCACGTCCTGGAACTGCGCGCCACCGGTTCGGCCGCGCCACTGTTCTGCGTGCACCCGGTCGGCGGTACCGCCTGGCAGTTCGGGCCGCTGGCCCGGCTGCTGCGCGCGGACCGCCCGATCATCGGCCTGCAACTGCCCGCCCTGCGGGACCGGAATTTCCACGCGGACACCCTGGAAGAGCTGGCCCGCCACTATCTCGGCACCATTCGGCGCATACAGCCGCACGGCCCCTACCATCTGCTCGGCTATTCGCTGGGCGGCAATATCGTGCACGCCGTGGCGGCCGCCCTCGAAGCCGAGGGGGAGTCGCTCGCCTATGTGGGCCTGGTGGATTCGCACCCGCTGGCGACGCTCACCGATCAGGCCGCCCGAGCGCTGACCGCACCGGCCGACCTGGACCGGCTGCTGCCCGAACTCCCCTCGGACGCACCGGAACTCGCGGCCGCCGTGCGCACCGCCGCGACCGCGCTGCTGGACATGGTCACCCGTTCCACGCCGCCGCGCTACCACGGCTCCATGGCCCTCTACGCCGCCGACACCGGCACCCAGCCGGGTCGGGCCGAGGCCCAGCTGTCCGGCTGGCTGGCCGACGGCGCGCGGCTGGTGGTGCGCCGCCTGCCCTACTCGCATGTCGACATCGTGTCCCCGACCGGCTGGACCGAGGTCGCGGCGCTGCTGGACGCCGATCCGGCGATCCGCGCATGACCCTCCCCCAGAAGAAGAAAAGAAAGAACACACCATCCATGTCGCTGTACCGAATGACGGCCCGCCTCCGCGCCGCCGTCGCCCTGTTCCTGCTCTCGCTGATCGCGGTGGTGGCGGGCTGTAGCAGTTCCGCCTCCGACGATGCGAGCGCATCCGGCACCCGTGAGGTGCGGACCGATCGCGGCGTGGTGAGCGTGCCCGCCGATCCGCAGCGCATCGTCGTCGTCAACGGCTCGCTCGCCGGATACCTCTACGATCTGGGCGCCAAGGTGAAGGCGGCGGACCCGCGCGTACTCGGCGTGACCCTGAAACCCGGTGAGTTCCCGGCCGCCTGGGCGGACGACGCCAAGGCGCAGGGCACCGAGGTGCTGCCCTCCGGCGACGACATCAATCTGGAGTTCATCGCCTCCCAGCAGCCGGATCTGATCATCGGCGGCGGCCAGGGCTATCCGGGCCAGCAGTCCATCGACGCCTACGACAAGCTCACCGCCATCGCCCCGACCGTGCTGGTGCCCTCGAATCTCACCAACTGGCAGGACCAGCTGAAGTCGGTCGCCGACGCGGTGAACCGGTCCGCCGAGGTCGAGGGCCTGATCAGTTCGTACAACGACAAGGTCGCCGAGGTGAAGTCCACCATCAAGGTGCCGCAGGGCGCGGTGTCGGTCTTCCAGTCGCGCAAGGATCTCAAGCCCTCGGTCATCGCCCCCGGCACCCCGCTGGCCGCACTGCTGTCCGAGGTCGGCTTCACCATCGACGACAAGGTCGAGGCCAAGGCGGGCAACCCCACGCGCGCGGCGGCCGCCGACTGGGTCTCGTTCAGCCCGGAACTCACCACCACCGTGGTCGACGCGCCCGTGCTGTTCGTCGTGCAGCTCGACGGCGGTCGCAGCATCGCCCAGCTGCGGGAGGACCCGATGCTGGCGGCGCTCCCGGCCTTCCGGTCCGGCCAGGTCTACGACCTGCCCGCCACCAGCCAGCGCCCCGACTACCGCAATGTGATGGCCACCCTCGATCTGCTCGCGGAGCGCTTCCGGTGACAGCCGTCGGCGGCCTGCTCATCGATACCTCGCCCCTGCGCGCCAGCCGGGAGTTCCGCTGCGCCTTCGCGGCCCGGCTGGTATCGGTGCTGGGGATCGGGCTGCTCATGGTGGCCCTGCCCGTGCAGGTCTACCAGCTGACCGGCTCCTCGCTGCAGGTCGCCGGCGTTACCACGGTCACCGCGGTCGCCCTGTTCGCCGGAAGTCTGGCGGGTGGGGTGATCGCGGACCGCTACGACCGCCGCGATGTCATTCAGTGGTCGCGCACCGCGGCGGGACTCGGTTTCCTCGCGCTCGGCCTGAACGCCTTACTGCCGGAACCGTTCCTGGCCGTCATCTACGCCGCGGGCGTGGTGGACGGTCTGGCCGGTGGCGTCAGCGGCTCGGCGCTGATGGCGCTGGTCCCCATGCTGGTCGGCCGGGAGAAGGTGGCCGCCGCCGGTGCCCTCACCGCGCTGACCTCCGATCTGGGCACCATGATCACCCCCGCCCTGGCCGGTCTGCTGATCGCGAAAACCGGTGTGGGGCCGGCCTTCTTCCTGGCGGCCGGTGCGACCGTGGCCACGGTCGGGCTGATCCGCGCCATCGGACCGCAGCCGCCCCCGGCCCGCGAGATCCAGCATCCGCTGCGGGAACTGGTCATCGGCATTCGGTTCGCGATGCGGCACCGGGCGATTCGCGCCGCACTACTGACCGGGCTGATCGCCATGCTGGTGAGCGGCCCGCTGGTGCTGCTGCCCGCCCTGGCCGAACACGATCTCGACGCGGGCACGACCACGCTCGGCCTGCTCTACGCCGCCCCCGGTGCGGGCGCGGTGCTGGGTTCGCTCACCAGCGGCTGGATCGGGCGCAGCGTCCGGCCCGGCCGTGCCCTGCTGATCTCGCTGGCACTCATGCCGATCGGCGTCATCGTGGCCGGACTGGCGCCGCACGCCGCCGTGGTCTTCCTCGGCCTCGCCGGATTCGGCCTGGCCCGCGCGGTGAACATGGTGCTGCGCTACACCGTGCTCCAGCAGCAGGCCCCCGAGGAGCTGCGCGGCCGGGTGTCCGGCCTGCTCATGGTGCAGGCCGTCACCGGCACCGCCGTCGGCTCCATGGTGGCCGGGCTGGTGGGCCAATTCTTCGCGCCCAGAACCGCTCTCGTGGTCTACGGGCTGTCCGTACTGGTACTCGGCGCGGTCACGGCCCTGGCCGCCGCGCCCCTGTTGGGAAGGGAGTAGCGCCCATGGATCGTGCCGCCTATGCCGAACGCATCACCGAGGTGCTGTCCGGCGAGCACGGAGCCAAGGTCGGCTATCCGATCGGATTGTGCGCGGTGGAGGTGAAACGCACCGTCGCGGTGGGAGCCGGTCTGGTGCGCATCACCTTCGGTGGCGAGGAGTTGGCCGGCTTCCACAGCTATGTGCCGGATGAGCATGTGCGCCTGGTCTTTCCGGACGACGACGGGGTGCTGCGACTGCCGAGGAAGGACGGCCTGTCCCTGGAATGGGGCCAGCCGCGCCCGGTGTCGCGCGAGTACACGGTGCGCCGCTTCAGCGCCGCGGATCGGGAACTCGATATCGACTTCGCCATCCACCCCGGCGGTCTGGCCTCGGACTGGGCCCTGGCCGCCACGCCGGGCACCCCCATGCATATCGCCGGGCCGCCCGGCGGCGTCGTGGTGCCGACGAACTATGACAGGTTCCTGCTGGCGGGCGATATCACCGCCCTGCCCGCCATCGCCCGCTGGCTGGAATGGCTGCCGCGCGAGGCGGCCGGATGGGCCGTCATCGAGGTGGGCGGTCCGGACGAGGAGATCGCCATCGACGCCCCGCTCGGCGTCGAGGTGCGGTGGGTGCACCGCGGCGACGCCGAACCGGGCACCGGCGACGCCTTCGAAAGGGCGGTTCGCGGTGTGGAAGTGCCTGCCGGGGAACGGGTGTACGTCTGGCTCGCGGGGGAGGCCGGGGTGCTGAAACCGCTGCGCCGCTGGGTGCGCACCGACCTGGGGGTGGGACCGAAGGACAGCCTGATCGCCGGGTACTGGAAGCGCGGCGTGGCCGACTACGACCGAGACGAGTGAGGGATCATGACGAACGAGAACACCATCGTGGCCGAGCGTGCGCGCGTGATCGCCGATGTGGCGGCCGCGCTGGGCGTGGAGCCCGCCGAGCTCACCGACGAGACCAATCTGCTCGATGCCGGACTGGATTCGGTGCGCATCATGTCGCTGGTGGAGACGTGGCGCTCCGCCGGATTCGAGCACATCGACTTCCCCACGCTGGCCTCCGACCCCGTACTGGGGTCCTGGATCGAAGCCCTGGGCTGATGACCGCGTGCCCCGGCGCGCCGACCCGCCCGCGACCGGCCGCCTCCGCGGTGCCGCACCCGGCGGCGGCCGACCGTGGCGGGATTCCGCCCGCGGCGGCGGTCGGCCGCACCGGGATGCCTGGGCCGGCGCTATCGAACCCGCTGTGCCCCGTCGGCCAGCAGCCGCCGCAGTTCCTTGCGACTGGTCTTGCCGACGCCCGTCTCCGGGAAGTCGTCCACGACCTCCACCGTGTCCGGCATCTTCCAGGCCGCCACCCCGCGCTCGCGTACGAAGGCGCGTACGCCGGTCAGGGTGGGCCGGTCCGCCGGATCGGTGGGCTGAACGAAGGCGGAGATGCGCTGTCCCAGAACCGGGTCCGGGGTGCCGACGATGACCGCGTCCCGAATTCCCGGATGGGCCAGCAGATGCGCCTCCAACTCCTCGGCCGAGACCTTCTCGCCGCCGCGGTTCACCCAGTCCCCGGCCCGGCCCAGCACGTCCAGATTGCCGTCCGGGCGGATGCGCACCATATCGCCGGTGCGGTACCAGCCCTGCGCGGTGAAGCTGCGGGCATCGGCCTCGGGATTGTCGTAGTAGCCGCGAATCGTGTACGGGCCGTGGGTGATCAGATTTCCGGGCGTGCCGGGTGGCACCTCCGCGCCGGTGTCGTCCACGACCATGACGCGATCGTGTTCGGACATCGGGCGGCCCTGGGTGCTCACCACCACCTCGAGCGGATCGTCGAGCCGGGTGTAGCAGACCAGGCCCTCGGCCATGCCGAACACCTGCTGCAGGGTCACGCCCAGCGCCGGACCCACCCGGCGCGCCAACTCCTCCTGGCAGCGGGCCCCGCCCACCTGCAGCACCCGCAGGCTGGACAGGTCCGGGGTGTCACCGCTCTCGGCCTTCTCCACCCACAGCCGGGCCAGCGGCGGCACCAGCCCGGTGATGGTCACCCCGAAGCGTTCGATGGCCCGGAACGCCGTCGCGGGCGTGGGGTCCGGGGTCATGGCCACCGTGCCGCCCGCCCACAGCGCGCCCAGAATGCCGGGCGAGCTCATCGGGAAGTTGTGCGCCACCGGCAAGGTCGCGAGATAGACGGTGTCGGTGTCGAGTTCGCAGATCTCGGCACTGCGCCGCACGCTGTAGAGGTAGTCGTCGTGGGTGCGGGGGATGAGCTTCGGGATGCCGGTGCTGCCGCCGGACAGTTGCAGGAAGGCGACATCGCTCGCCGCGGGCGCGGGCAGCTCACCGGGTTCGTCCCGCAGTTCCGCGATATCGTGCGCTCCCTCCGGCAGCGCGGCGTCCCCGTCGTCGGTGACCACGAGGAGATGGCGCAGCGACGGCACCTGCGCGCGGACCGAATCCGCCAGTGCCGCATAGTCGAAACGCTGATGCACCCCGCTGGTGATGACGGCCGTGGCGGCG
This sequence comes from Nocardia otitidiscaviarum, assembly GCF_007362295.1. Taxonomy (NCBI): domain Bacteria; kingdom Bacillati; phylum Actinomycetota; class Actinomycetes; order Mycobacteriales; family Nocardiaceae; genus Nocardia; species Nocardia otitidiscaviarum. Next base: position 1,322,520 of record NZ_CP041695.1, read on the forward strand.
CTGGCCGTGGCGATCGGCACCAGTTCCGCCTGCCGATGCGCGGGCAGGCAGAACACCGGCAGCGCGCCGAGCCGGAAGAGCGCGAAGATCACCTCCACGAATTCCGCGCGATTGGGCAGTTGCACGAGCACCCGATCGCGCGGGCGGATGCCGATCCGGGCCAGCCCGGTGGCCAGCGACCGGGAGCGGTGGTCGAGTTCGGCGTAGGTCCAGCGGTGCCGCTCGTCCACGACGGCGACGGCCGCTCCGGCGGTGACCGCGCGGGCGGCGAGCACGTCGCCGAAGGTCTCTCCGGTCCAGCAGCCGAGTTCTCGATACCGTCGCGCCTCATCGGTCGGCCACGGGGTGAAGCCGGGGAGAACGGTCGATGGCATTGGGGCACACCTTCTTTCGCGGATTCTGTCGGCACTCGCGCACACCGGGGAGCGGTACGCGCCCCATATTCTTATCAGGTTAGGCTAACCTTATGTTCATGATCGATTCGGGTAAGCGCGCGGTCGTCGTGACCGGCGCGGCCGCGGGCATCGGAGCGGCCGTCGCCGCCGAACTCGCGAGCGGAGCGCACGCGTTGGCGCTCTGGGACCGTGATCCGCGGGTACACCGGGTGGCGCGCGAGATCGCCGACCGCACCGGCGGGTCCGTACGCGCCGCCGAGGTGGATGTGGCCGACGCGATGTCGGTGCGGGCCGCCTTCGACCGGTTCACCGGCGAGTTCGGCCCGGCCGACGTGCTGGTGCACGCCGCCGGAGTCATGGATTCCGGTACAGCACTGGAAATCACGCCGGAGGTGTGGGACCGCAGCTTCGCCGTCAACGCCACCGGCACCATGCACGTCACCCAGCGGGCGGCCCGGGAGATGGTCACCGCCGGACGCGGCGCCATCGTGGTGGTCTCCTCCAATGCCGCGAGCACGCCCCGCGTCGGCATGGCCGCCTACTGCGCCGCCAAGGCCGCCGCCACCGCCTACACCCGCGCACTCGCCCTCCAGGTCGCCCCGCACGGCGTCCGGGTGAACCTGGTCTCGCCCGGTTCCACCGACACCGCCATGCTGCGCGGCCTGTACGCCGACGGCGACGACCGACCCCTCGACGATGCCGCCCACGCCGGTCTGCTGGCCGGTGATCCCGAGCAGTTCCGGCTCGGCATCCCGCTGCGCCGCATCGCGCGGCCCGCCGATATCGCCGCGGCCGTGCGCTTTCTGGTATCCGACGACGCTCGCCACATCACCCTGCACGATCTGCGGGTGGACGGCGGCGCGACCCTCGATATGTGACCCGAGAGGATGATCCCTATTTCCGCCACACCAGATACCGATTCGACCGACAGCGCGGACCCCGCCTTCGTGCTCGCCCGCCCCTACCGCACGGTGGTGGCGGGGCGCGGTGGCCGCGTCTTCCGATCCGCACACGATGCGGTGTCGGCGCTGCGCGCGGGCGAGGTCGGCCATATCGTCGGCGCGCTGCCCTTCGCGCCGGACGCCCCGGCGGCGCTGTGGGCGCCGGACTCGATCACCGTGACCGAATCCGGCTACGTACCCGACGCCGGTAGCCGTCCGGTCTTCGACTTCGCGGCCGCCGTCCCGGAGCCCGACACGCACGTGCGGCGGGTGGCCGCGGCGGTGCGGCTGCTGGCCGATGAGACGCATCCCATTCGAAAAGTGGTGCTGGCCCGGTCGATTCGTGCCCGCGCCGCCGTCGCGACGCGGGCGGTGGAGATCCTGGACCGCCTGGTGTCGACCGATCCCATGGGCAATGGTTTCCTGGTGGACCTGTCGGCCGCGGGCGCGCCGTACACCGGCAGGCATCTCGTCGGGTCCAGCCCGGAAATCCTGCTCCGACGCGACGGCGCCGAGGTGCTCAGTCATCCGCTGGCCGGATCGGCACGGCGGATTCTCGACGACGAGCGGGCCGACCGGGTGGTGGCGGAGACACTGCTCGGCTCCTCGAAGGATCAGCACGAGCACCGCTATGTGGTCGACCAGGTCAGCGGCGTGCTGCGTGACCGCTGCGCCGAGGTGGTCGCGCCCGCCCCCGAACTCACCAGCACCCCCGAGATGTGGCATCTCGGCACCCCGATCACCGCCACGGTGCGCGCCGACGGCCCCTCCGCACTGGAGTTGGCGGCGGCCCTGCACCCCACCCCGGCCATCTGCGGTACCCCCACCGCCGAGGCGGCGCGGCTGATCGCCGAACTCGAGGGTGACCGCGGCTTCTACGCGGGCGCGGTGGGCTGGTGCGACGCCGCGGGCAATGGCGAGTGGATGGTCAGCATTCGCTGCGCCGAACTGGCCGCCGACGGTCTGAGCCTGCTGGCGCACGCGGGCGGCGGCATCGTGGCCGAATCCGATCCGGTGGCCGAATTGGCCGAGACCACCGGCAAGTTCCAGCGCATCCTGGCCCCGCTCGGCATCGCGGACCTACCGGTCACCGTCGCCTGACCGCCACACACGACTTCGGGAGATCTCATGCCTATTCCGCCGATCGCGCCCTATCCGATGCCCACGCCCGAGGAGGTGACCGCCAACCAGGTGGGGTGGACCGTCGATCCGGCCCGCACCGCGCTGCTCATCCACGATATGCAGCAGTACTTCCTGGCCGCCTACGACACCGGGGCGGAACCGGCGCGCACCCTCATCGCCAATATCGCGCGACTGCGAAACCGCTGCCACGAGTTGGGGATTCCGGTCATCTACACCATGCAGCCGGGCGACCAGCATCCGTCCCGCCGCGGCATCCTGGCCGACTTCTGGGGCACCGGCATGTCACACGGCCCGGAGACCGAGGTGATCGCCGAACTGCGCCCCGACGACCGCGACATCCAGGTCACCAAATGGCGCTACTCCGCCTTCCAGCGCACCGACCTGCGCGAGCTGCTCGGCTACTACAACCGCGACCATCTCCTGGTCACCGGCGTGTACGCGCATATGGGCTGCATGCTCAGCGCCGCCGAAGCCTTCATGAGCGATGTGCGGCCCTTCCTGGCCCTGGACGCCACCGCCGACTTCAGCCGCGAGGAGCACCTGATGGCCCTGAACTACACCGCCCGCCGCTGCGGCGCGGTGTCGACCACCGCCGAGCTGCTGCACCAGCTCGACGGCGCGTCGGTGGCCGCGCGGCGCGCGTCATGAGAGGGTGACGGACCGGCCGGACTGCCTCGGCCGGGAGCGCTGCGGCGGGATCGGTCGGAGCGTCAGTCCGCGGGGCAGGGCGTGCCTCGGTAGGGCAGGCCGAGCGCCCGGTGCACCAGATACGAGACGGCGGGGGAGTCCGGGAGGATGCCGTGGTGGTGGGTGTCGGTCGGGCAGACGTCCTGCACCCAGACATTGGTGACGGTGGCGCGCGGTCCGGCGCGCAGGAAGGTGGCCTCCGGCGGGGTGACCACGCGGTCCACCCGGCTGGCGATGGCGGTGTAGGCGACACCGGGTTCGGTGTCACCGGCGGCGTTGAGCGTGGCCAGGAACTCGCTGTCGATGAGCTGCTGCGCGGCCGCGGTCCCCAGCACCCGGGCGATCAGGCTGTCGGCCACCGCACCCGCGCTGCCGGACGGCAACAGGTAGCGCAGACCCTCGGCGGTGGTGCCGTGATGGGTGGCGGCGATGCTGATCAGACGCCGGATACTGGTGCGGCTCGGGTCTTCTCGATGCGCGCCGCCTTCGAAGCGCAGATACTGCCGAACCAGGGGTCCGCCCTGGGAGTGCGCCACCACATCGACCTTCGCCGCGCCGGTGGCGGTGCGCACCCGGTCGACGAAGGCCGCCAGCTCCTTGGCGGAGGTGCGCATATCCGCCGTCCCGAAGACGCCCGGGGCCGCGCCGCGCAGGCTGGCGGTGGCGTGTCCGTAATTGAGCGTGAACACGCAGACCTCGTGCGCCTTCAGTTCGGGAGCCAGTGTGTCCCAGGAGTTCTGGTTGCCCCAGGTGCCGTGCACCAACAGCACCGGTTCCGGGTGCGCCGCCGTGGGCGTACAGCTCCAGTCGTTCGCGCCGACCGGTGCCCGGCCCTCGTCGTGTGCGGATGCGGGCGCGCTCGTGAGCGCGGCGGTCGCGATCGCGGCGAGCAGTGTGATTCCGCAATGGCACCAGCGTTTCTCGCGCGCAGGCATCCGGCGCAGCCCCTTTCGCCAGCACAGTGTTTCGGGCGGGCAGCGTTCGGTGTGCGAGATGCCAAACCATCAGGTTCTTCGGAGCTCATGGAACCATTGGGGCTACCGGTCGGCAATCTTCGCGGCGGTGTGGCGCGGGCGATTTTTCCGGTAGTTTGCCCACCATGGCGCTACCGTCCGAGTTCCTCGCCGTCGCCGAACGCGTGAACAATTGGGGGCGTTGGGGTTCCGACGACGAGATCGGCACGCTCAACCTGATCACCGACGAGGTGGTGCGGGCCGCGGCCGCGACGGTGCGGACGGGACGGCGGGTGCCGCTGGCGGTGCCGTTGCGCCAGCAGGGGATCCAGACCGGGCTGATTCCCGGCCGGGTGAACCCGCTGCACACCATGCTCGCGGTGAACTGGGAGATGTTCGGCCCCGACACCATCGCCACCAGCGACGACGCGGTGACGATGGGATTGCAGGCCGGAACGCACTGGGATGCGCTGACCCACATCTCCTACCGCGGCCGCATCTACAACGGACGCCCCGCCGACAGCATCACCGCCCACCACGGCTGCGCCTTCAGCGGCATCGAGAAGGCGCGCCACATCGTGTCGCGCGGTGTGCTGCTGGATGTGGCGGCCGCCCACGGCGTCGCGGGCCTGCCGTCGAATCACGCTGTCACACCGGAGGATCTGGCGGCGGCCGAGGATTTCGGGGGAGTGCGGGTGCGGGCCGGGGACGTGGTGCTGGTGCGCACCGGACAGCTGCGGCTCTATCTCGCCGGTGATCGCGACGCCTACGCCATGCCCTCACCCGGACTGTCGATTCGATGCCCGGAATGGTTCCACGCGCGCGATGTCGCGGCCGTCGCCAACGACACGCTGGTCTTCGAGATCTTCCCGCCGGAGATCGAGAACCTCTTCCTGGCGGTGCACGCGCTGCACCTGGTCGACATGGGGATGGTGCAGGGACAGAACTGGAATCTCGAGGAACTGTCGGCGGTGTGCGCGGAGGAACGGCGATACGAGTTTCTGCTGTCCGCCATGCCGGAACCCTTCGTGGGGGCGACCGGAACACCGGTCGCCCCGGTCGCCATTCTCTAGCTATGGATCAGCTACCGTCGGATCGGGTCGGCGGCGGCCCGCACAGGCGATGGGAGGCTGATTCATGGGCATGCTGCGTCGGGCACTGATCGGATCCGCGGTGGCGGTCGCCCTGCTGGCCACGGCGGCACCGGCCACCGCCGCGCCCGCCGCGACGCCCGGCGGCCTCATCGACGTCATCGCCCGACCGGCGGGCTGGCGCGGCATGGCCCAGGGGGCGGTGATCGACTACTGGATGACCGGATCACAGGGCGAACCGGTCCCCGCCAGCGGCGCGCTGTTCGTCCCCGCCGGACCGCCGCCGCCCGACGGCTGGCCGATCATGGTGTACGACCACGGCACCAGCGGCCTCGGGCCGAACTGCGGTGGACAGACCACCCCGGACGCCGAGCCGCTGTGGCCGCTGTTCCGCGACCTGGTGGCCCGGGGCATCGCGGTGGTGGCCCCCGACTATCTGGGCCTGGGGCGCTTCGACACCGGCACGCACCCCTACCTGGAGATCCGTACCGAGGCCACCGCGGCCATCGATCTGGTGCGGGCGGCGCGGGCGGCGAATCCGGGGCTCTCCCGCACCTGGGCGGTCTTCGGGGAATCACAGGGCGGCCAGGCGGCCTTGGGTGCGGCCCACCTCCAGGACACCTACGCTCCCGAACTCGACTTCCGCGGCACCATCGCCCTCGATCCGGAATCCGATGTGGAGAAGGTCGCACCCCTGATGGGTCCGTGGGTGCCGAACGCCCGCGCGCTGGACAAGATCACCGATTTCTCCGCCTACATTCTCGCCGGATTGCGGGCCGCCCGACCGGATTTCGACGTGGACCACTACCTCAGCCCCACCGGTCGCGCGGTGGTCGACAGCATCGGCGGGCTGTGCTCGGCGCAGATCACCGAGCGCCTGGCCGGACTGTCCCTCGGCGACCTGCTGGCCCAGCCGCTGGTGGACGACCGTTTCCGCAGCACGCTCACCGGCTACATGGAGGTACCCGTCGCGGGGTACGACCGCCCGATCCTGTTGCTGGTCAACGCCACCGACACCACGGTGCCCTCCCCGCTGCACGCCGCCCTGATGGCTCAGTTCGCCGCGCACGGCGTGGACTTCCAGACCGTCTTCGGCCTCGGCGCGCACACCGATATGAACGCGGCGATGCACGAGGCCACCGCCGCGTTCATCGCCCGGATCTTCGCGGCGCCCGCCGTCTCCTGACCGAATGCGGGGTGTGCGCCCCAGCCCCGGATCTTCGCCGACCCCGCTGCGCTCCGGCCGTGTGCGGGGCATCTTCCACACCTCTGTCAAGGAGGGTTGCCACGGGTGGTTTGGGCCGCCGCGCGGGTGGGCACCTGATCGGGAATGGACGTAGTCAAGGATCTCGACATCCGCACCGCCACCGTCCGGGGCGACTCCGGTGCGGGACTCGGCGCGCACCGGGACACCTATGTCGCCGTGCGGCCGCCCACCCGGCGGCACGCGCTCGAGGTCATGGGCCTGCTGCTCTGCGGAACGGTCGCGGCGATCGGCGCGGCCACCGGTGCGGCGGTCCTGGTCATTCCGGGTCTCGCGGGCGCGCTCATGCTCGGCGTGCGCCTGGTGTGCGAGCTGACCCGATCGGCCTACGTGAACGGACGCGATCGCGACACCCGGCTGGAGTTGTACGACGGCGGCTGCGTGGCCGTGGTCGGCGGCCGCGCACGGACCATCCGATACGACACCGCCACGGTGCGGCGGGCGGTGACCGAGGACGCCGACCACGTGCCCGACCGGACCGCGCACCCGTACACGGTGACCGACACCGGCGGCGATCCGATCGTGCTGCGGCACACCATCGACCACCCGGAACAGTGGGGTCCGGAGATCGACCGCGCCGTCACCGAGGCGCAACTGCCGCGGGCGCTGGCCACCCTGGAGTCGGGCGGACGCCTCGACTTCGCACCCTTCTGGATGACATCCACCGAGATCGGCGTGGACCACCGCGCGGTGTCATGGGCCCGGGTCAGCGGCATCGTCGTGCACAAGGGCTGGGTCTCGGTACGCGTCCGCGGGGAATCGCTGCCGCTGGATTCACTGCCCGCGGACGTGGTCGGGAACTTCACACTGTTCCGCACGGTCGCCGAGCGGATGCGGTCGGCGACCGCGACCCGGGCCTGACCGCCGCGCTTCCGGACGAGGAGCCGCCTTTCCGGACCGAGAGGTCGGTCGCGCCCCTCCCGAAGCCCGCATTGTGCCTGATACGGTCGCAGCAGCCGTCGCCGAGGAGAGCCGGTGAGCGATAAGTCCGCGACCGCCGAGAGCGCCCGTACCGTGCCCATCGGCTTCGTCCGTGCCGCCGTGGCGACCGCGGCACGCCGCGGCGTGGACACCTCCGACCTGCTGCGGACGGTCGGCGTGGCCCCGGACCTGATCGCGCAGGATCGCGCGCGGGTGACCGTGGCGCAGATGGCGTACACCGTGCGGCGGCTGTGGCGGTTGAGCGATGACGAGCTGTTCGGACTCGGACCGCGACCGGTACCACGCGGCACCCTGCGGCTGATCGGCTACGGCCTGCTGGGCTGTCCGGACCTGGGGTCGGCGCTCGCCCGCTTCACCGACTACCAGCGGCTGACGCCCGGCCTGCCGCCCATGGCGGCCGTCACCGCGCGGGCACGCACCCGATTCACCATCGACACCGCGGTTCTCGACGATCCCGAGCACCTGATCACCGCCTTCCTCCTGGCCTCCGCGCACCGCTTCATGGCCTGGGGGATCGGCCGCCGCATTCCGCTGCGGCAGGTGGAGCTGCCCTTCCCGCGGCCGCGCAATATCGGCGACTACGACCTGGTGTTCGGCATCCGCCCGATCTTCGACAGTGCCACCGCCGCACTGGTTTTCGAGAGTTCGCTGCTGTCGTCGCCGATCGTCCGCGATGAGGCGGAACTACTCGCGTGGCTCCGGGACGCACCGGCGGATCTGCTCGCCCGCCGCGAGTACGGCACGTCGATGTCCGAGCAGGTGCGCCGCATTCTGGCGCGCGGGCTGACCGGTGCGTGGCCCGGTGCCGAGGACATCGCCGCCAGGCTCTCGCTGAGCGCGCCGACGGTACGCCGCAGACTGGGCGAGGAGGGGACCTCCATCACCGTCATCAAGGAGGAGATCCTCCGCGACGCCGCCATCGCGAGTCTGGTCGCCGGTGCGGAGACGGTGGAGGAGCTGTCGGCGCGCCTGGGCTTCTCCGAACCGAGCGCCTTCCGCCGGGCCTTTCGGCGGTGGACGGGCAGCCCACCGGGCGCCTATCGCGTCCGAGCGGGCGAACGATCCTAGGAATTTCCGGGGCGCGAGGGAATGACCGCGCGTCGCGCGAAATATGACCGTCGCGCTCGATTCGGCGCAGAATGTGATTCCATCTGGTTTCGGACTATTTCCCTGCCTACGCTCCCATTCACGATGGGACCACCTGGATGCCCATCGATGTCGGCAGTGCTTCGGGAAAGGCAACGGGATGAACGTGCGCAGAGTCGGGCGCGTCGTCGTAATCGGTGTCATCGCCGTGATGACACCATGGGCGGCAATGGTTTCGGGCCATACGGCCCCGGGTGATCAGGGTGCCCGCATCGAACCCGCGCCCGCGCTCACTCTGCCGCCGGAACTGGACGACTTCTACCGGCCCGCCGCCGATATCGTGGCGGCCGCGCAGCCCGGCGAGATCCTGCGGGCACGTCGCGTCAATCCGGCGTTCTTCGGACTGCTGCCCTTGAACATCGACGCCTGGCAGCTGCTCTACCGCACCGACAACAGTCGCGGCGAGGCCATCGCCACCGTCACCACGGTCTTGAAACCGCGGGGCGCGGCACCGGCGGGCGGGCGCAAACTGCTTTCGTACCAGATCGCCGAGGACAGCGTGGCCCAGTACTGCGCGCCCTCCTACGTCATCCAATCCGGGGCCATTCCCTTCGATTACGTGAACGCGGCGGAGACCCTCATCCCCATCGCCGCCGGTATCGGCCAGGGCTGGACGGTCGCGCTGCCGGACTACCAGGGTCCGAATTCGGCGTACGGCGCATCACGCATGAACGCCCAGGCCACCCTGGACGGTATTCGCGCGGTCGAGAATTTCGAACCCGCCCAATTGAGTGGGGCGAGTACACCTGTCGCCCTGTGGGGCTATTCCGGCGGCACCATTCCCACCTCCTTCGTGCCCGAGATCAAGGACGAGTACGCGCCCGAGTTGAATATCGTCGGCGCGGCCTCGGGCGGAGTGGCGGCGGGCGATTACGCGGCGGTGGTGCGGCACAACAACGGCGGCATGTACGCCGGTCTCATCTCCGCCTCCTTCGTCGGGCTGGCGACCGAATATCCGGAGATGGAACGCGTGCTGCGGGAGCGGGTGGACATCCTCGGCCAACTGGTGCTGGGCTCGAAGAAGGTGCTGTGCCATCCGATGGGCGCGACCCTCTTCCCCGGATTCAACTACCTGGGCACCTTCCAGGGCACGGATCCGCTGCTGCTGCCGGAGATCCGCTTCGCCATCGAGGACAATTCGCTGGGGCAGCGCACCCCCTCGGTGCCGGTGTACTTCTATCACGCGCAGTGGGACGAACTCATTCCGATCGCCGGGACCGACGCGGTCGTCGACCAGTACTGCCGGGACGGCGCGCCGAGCGTCACCTATGTGAGAGAGGCTGCCGCCGAACATATTTCCGGGATCGCCTCCCATCTGCCGGGTGCGTTCCACTGGTTGCGCGACCGACTGAACGGCGTCCCCGCGCCGTCCGGCTGCACCGTGACCGAGCCGGTCACCACGCTGACGGATCCCGCATTCGGTCAAGCCCTGAGCGAGATACTGCCGACCGCGGCACAGGCCCTGGTCGGCCACGCCATCGGTCAGCGGTGACCGGCGCCGACGAGAGGCGAACCACTGTGCGTACGAGAGCACGATTCCTGCGCGGCGCCATCGCCGTCGCGGCCGCGGTCCTCGCGACGGCCCTGCCCACCGCCGCCCCGATCGCCGCGGTGCCCCCGCCCGGCGACACGTTCCCGAAAGCCGATGCGCGCACCGGACTTCCGGACGGCTGGGAGCCGGGGCCGGAGCGGTACGGCGTCGGCGAACACAAGAATGTCGAGATCACCATGAGCGACGGGGTGGTGTTGCGTGCCGACGTGCGCTACCCCGTCGACGCATCCGGGGCTCCGGCGGCCGGGCCGTTTCCGGTCGTCATGACCCAGACGTCCTACGGCAAGGACAGCACCGGGCTGATGCGGCTGCTGTCCTACGAGGGCCTCGGCCCACTGCTGGAGAACGCCCTGCCGACCGTCGTCGACGTGGCCGAGCAGATCGCCGACGCCGCGGGGTACGGCGACTACTTCGTCAAACGCGGCTACATCAGCGTCATCGTCGATATTCGCGGCACCGGATCCTCCGGAGGCCACTGGAGCGTGCTGCAACCGCAGGAGCGTGAGGATTCCCTGCGGATCGTGGAATGGGCGGCGGGGCTGCCCGATTCGACCGGCGAGATCGGTCTGTGGGGGTTGTCGTACCTCGGCATGAGCGAGTTGTTCACCGCCGGAACGCTGGGGCCCGATTCCCCGGTCAAGGCGCTGTTCCCGCTGATGGTCGGCAACCATGCCTTCCAGGACCTGCTGAATCACGACGGATTCCTGAACATCGCCTTCCTGTCCTCCATGCTGGCGGTGCCGATCACGACACTGCCGCAACTGGATCCGATTCTCGGGCTGTACCGCGAGCCCGGCAAGATGCTGAGCGTCTTCACCGACCACCTGCTCACCCATCTGCGCGACGACGCCACCTGGCCGTCGATCGTCAATGCCCTGCTCGACGGCGACAAGCTCTACAACGGGCCGTACTGGGAGGCGCGGGCGCTGGACAATGTCCTGGAACAGATTGCCGCCAACGACATTCCGACCTATCTGATCAGCGGGCACTACGACCTGCTCCAGGACGGCACGCCGCGCACCTTCGCCGGATTGCAGAATGCCTACGCCGGGCGCGGGAAGAACGGCCCGATGCCCGCCGACGCCCCGTCGAGCGGCCGGTTCCAACTGCTCACCGGCCCGTGGTTCCACGTCCAACCCGGAATCCATCGCAGCACCGCCGATCTCGATATGCATGCCATCCAGTTGGCCTGGTTCGATCGGTGGCTGAAGGGGGACCGCAACGGCATCGACGAGACCGACACCCCGCTGCGCGCTATCGACCTGGACGGCAATGTCATCGAAAGCGCCACCTATCCGGTGCGGGAAGCTCCGGCGCGGCGGTTGTACCTCCGGGAGGGCGGGCGGCTCACCGTCGACGCGCCCACCGCGCCGACCGGATCGGACCGGCTCGACTTCTCTCCGGTCAATGCCGGAACCATCTGCAACGCGTCGTTCTCCCGCAACTTCTCCGGTGTCTTCCAGTTGCTGAGCAGTCTGCTCGGCGCCGACGACCCGTGTGCGCGTTTCCCGGCGCATCCGGAAGTGCCCGGCCTACTGGAGAATCAGAGCTACACCACCGAGGCGTTCACCGAGCCGACAGTTCTGGCCGGACCCATCGGGCTCACCCTCTTCGCGGCCTCGAACCGGCCCGCGTCCGCCTTCAGCGTCACGGTGCAGGACATCGCTCCGGACGGCACAGCCACCGCCCTCACCGATGGGCAATTGGCCGGTAACCACCGGGCGCTGGACGAGGACCGCACCTGGCGCGCACCGGACGGCAGCGTGCAGGGGGCATTCCACCCCGGCACCCGCGAATCACTGCTGCCGGTGGTGCCGGGGGAGGTGACCGAGTATCACATCAAGGCGCGCCCGGCCTTCCATGTGCTGCGGCCCGGGCACCGGCTCCAGATCACCCTGGGCACCGGGGATATGCCGACGCACATCCTGAATCCGAAGGACTATCCGGCGCTGCTGGGCAGTTCGTACGACGTCCGGCGGCATGCGGGCGCTGCGTCGTTCCTGACCGTGCCGCTCTCGCGGCCGTAGTCGGCCTCATCGGCCCGGCACGAGCGCCCGCGGGAGCCGCGCGGGCGCTGCGTCGCGTCCGGGGCCGAATCCCGCCGTGGGTCAAGGCAGCTTGACCGTCCCGGGCGCGCGTGGCGCGGCCCGAGTGCTGGTGGCGGGGGTGCGGTACCGGAATGTCGCGGCGGGACGCGCGCATCCGGCGAGCAATTCCTCGGAATCGGTTGCTCTAAAACTGCTGTGCTGTCAGGATATCTCGCACGTGACCGCTTCCGATCGGATGTGGTTGCGATGTATTCCCTTTTGCGAGAACAGTATTCATCGGCGTGTGTCCAATTTCAGGAGTTAGGCCATGACTGCGGGGACCTTCTCCGATACGGGGAAATTTCTCGCCCTGGGGCGAGAGACCGCTCGGGAGCTACTTCTCGAATTATCCGATGGAGCAAAGGAATTGCGAACGGGAGTATTACGTGTCACCGGAGATCCGGGAGGTGATTTCCATATCGTCCGGGGCCGGATAGTCATCGTCGATTCGCCCGGTGCGCCGGGCGTCGGCGATCTGCTGACCCGTCCCGGACGGACCTCCTCCGGTGTCGCGGAAATGCGGGTGGTGGCGATGATGGCGGCGCTGGACGGGGCGTTCGCCATAGCCGCGGGCTGGCTCGGCAGCTGCTACTGGCAGGAGCCGATCGAACCGCCACCACCCGTCTTCGCGCCGCCCACACCCGGTATCGAGCCCGGCTGGCTGCTGTTCGAGACCGATCGGCGATTGCGCGCCCTCGCGCACGCCGGGGTGTCACCGCACCGAAACCACCTGGCGCTCACCGACCGCGGCCGCACCCTGCTGGCCGATACCGGCCCGAATCCGCGTGCGGAGATCCTGCTGTGGGTGAACGGCCACCGCAGCTGCCGCGATATCGCCATGCAGCTCAGCCGCGGTCTCTACCCGGTCACCGTGGAAGTCTCCCGCATGCTCGGCGACGACATCCTCGCGATCACCCCGCCGCAGCGGGAGATCCCCGAGCCGCCGCGCACACCCTCGGGCCGCTCCCTGCTGCCGCGTCGCCGCCGCGGGGCCAGCGGCATCAACGACACCCTCCGACCACCTCCGCCGCGCGCCCGGATCGGTCAACAGATCATCCCCGTCGCGCGGGAACCAGAAAGGAAGCCATGAACACCTCCACCCCCGCCGGACAAGGCAGTCTCTCCGATCGCATCGCGATTCTCGTGAAGGTGATGCGCTCCGAGGTCCCCGAATGCATCGCCGCCGGCGCGATCGACATGGCCACGGGCATGCTTCTCGCGGTCGAAACCGTCGACAACCACCCGCAGGAGGTGCTCGATCTCCTCGCCGCCGCCACCCTGGAAATCTTCCAGGGCCGCAATGTGACCATGATCGAAGACATTTGGAAGGAACGCCGCGGAGTACGAACCGACCGCCACTATTTCCAGGAAATCCTGGTCAACAGCGACAACCTCACCCACCTGTTCATCCGCACCGAAAGCCGAGACGACGTGGTGGTCGTAGCCGTCTGCCGCAAAACCGTCAATGTCGGCATGCTCTTCGCGCAGGCTCGCCGAGTCCTGAAAGATACCGGCCGCCTTTAATTTTTTCCCAGGCGATCATCCAGCTACCAAATCTTCCGCAACCTCCGGGCGCCGCTGCTCAGGCGTCGGACCGCCACCGCACGCCAGGCCCCGGACGCACTCCCGGCCGCCCGCCTCACAGCGGCCGGGAGTGCCCCCCTCCCACCCGATTTGCCCCCACACCCCCGCCCCGTGTAATTTTCATCCGCGCACTCGGAGCACTCCGAGAGCAAACACTCGGGGCTATGGCGCAGCTGGTAGCGCACCACACTGGCAGTGTGGGGGTCAGGGGTTCGAGTCCCCTTAGCTCCACTTCCGATGCAGAGCCGCAGTTCGATGACCTGCGGCTCTGTCTTTTCGTTGCGGTGGGTGGATCGGCACCGCGGCTCTCGACCGCGGCCGGTCGACCCTGATCCTGCTCAGCTTCCGCAGAACGCGGCCGTGGTCGCGGCATAGAACGTCGCCAGCTCGTCGGAGTGGGCGGAGGCGATGGCCAGGGTCATGGTGCGGTGGGTGGGTGAGCGGTAGGCGTAGGTGAGGTAGCCCAGTAGTTCGCCGCCGTGCCCCCACAGCGAGCCGCCGCACGGCGCGTCGAAGCGTTCGATGCCGAGCCCGTAGTGGAAGCCCTGGCCCATCGGGACGGTGCGCATCATCTCGGCGAGGGCGGCGGGGCTGGTCAGTCCACCCGACAGTAGGGCGTTCAGGAAGGTGTCGAGATCGGCTGTCGTGGACAGCATTTCCCCGGCGGCCCAGTCCAACGACGGGTTCATCTCGGTCACGTCGACGGTCGTGCCGTCGTCCAGGGTGCGCCGCGCGCGGACGGCCGGTTCGGGGACGCTCGCGTCCTGGCCGGGGACGAGGGTGTGCGCCAGCCCGAGCGGTCGCAGGATACGACGGTCGATCTCCTGCCCGTAGGCGTTGCCTGTCACCTGTTCGACGAGTTTGCCGAGCACGATGTAGTTGGTGTTGGAGTAGCGGAAATCGGTTCCCGGCGCGAAGTACGGCTCGTGCCGGAACGCGGTGTCGAGCAGTTGCTCCGGACGGTAGCCGCGGAAACGGTCGTCGCCACGCCAACGATTCGTCGACATGCCGGGTTCTTTCATGTAGTCGTACAAACCACTGGTGTGGTTGAGCAACTGCCGCACGGTGATCCGGTCGCCGCCGGGCACCGGGTACGCCAGCTGGTCGGCGATGGTTCCATCGAGTGCGATGCGGCCCTCGTCCACCAACTGCATCACCACGGTCGCGACGAATGTCTTGGTGACGCTGCCAATTCGGAAGCGGCTGTCCGGGCCGAGCGCGCCCGGATGGGTGAGATCGGTACCGCGGGCCGTCCACAGCCGCGCGCCCGCTGGATCGGAAACCCGCAGCAGCACATCGGCCGCCGCGTTGGACGCGGCCAGGTCCACTACCGCGTCGAGCGCATCCTCCCGCGGCGCGGCCGTGACCGGCGCGGACGAGAACACCGACGCGGCGATCACCGCGCAGGACAGCACTGCCGTGCGAAAAAGTCCGTTCTGCATGGACTTCGACACTAGGAGGGTGCAAGCCACCCGACGATGGGGCTGAGCACAGCATCGACCTGCGGAAAACCCCACCCCGTGCACTCCGGTCGTCCGCGCCCGGCCGGGTGGCTGTCCGCATGGTCGGTCGAGGCCGGTGTTCATAGCGTCGAAAGTATGACTACGACAACGAATTCGACCGCCGAACTCGACGGCATCGCGGCCTGGGCCGTCGATCTGATGGAGCACCTGGGCGGCTTCGGAGCGGGTCTCGCCATCGCGCTGGAAAACCTCTTCCCGCCACTGCCCAGTGAAGTGATCCTGCCGTTGAGCGGATTCACCGCGAGCCGCGGCCGCTTCACCCTCGTCGAGGTGCTGTGCTGGACCACGCTCGGCTCGGTGGTCGGAGCCCTGGTGCTCTACGGCATCGGGGCCCTGTTCGGTCGGGATCGTATGCGGGCGATCGTGGCGCGGATGCCGCTGGTTCGGTTGTCGGATGTGGATCGTGCCGAGCAATGGTTCGCCCGGCACGGAGACAAGGCGGTGTTCCTGGGCCGGATGATCCCGATCTTCCGCAGCGTGATCTCCGTTCCGGCGGGCATCGAGCGGATGGGCCTGGTCCGGTTCACACTGCTGACCACCGCGGGCAGCCTGATCTGGAATACGGTGTTCGTGCTCGCGGGCTATCAGCTGGGGGAGAACTGGTCGTCGGTGGAGCGCTATTCCGGCGTGCTGCAGAAGCTCGTCATCGTGACCGTCGTGGTCGCGGCCGCGGTCTTCGTGGTGCGGCGGCTGCTTCAGGTGCGTTCGGTGCGGCAGGAGAGAATCCGATCATGAAGTCCGGCGCCGTCCCCCGCACCACGCTCCTGCGTCGCGCTGCCGCGGGTGCGGTGGGACTGCTGCTCGGCGCACTGACGGTGCCCCTCGATCTCGCCGCGGTGGCGGCTGCTCCGTTCTCGGAGCGTCCGGTTCGCGCGGTGACCGCCGTCGAAGGTCGCCGCCTGACGGTCTGGTACGCCGCCGCATTGGAAGGTTCTCCCGCCGGTCGTCGGGCCGCGGCCTTTCTGGCGGTCCGCTCACTGCTCGGCCTGCTGGCCGCGGTGATCACGGTCCTGATCTGCGCGGGCCTGGTGGTGTCCGCCGGCATCACCCTCGGCGCGGCGACGGGCGGCGCGGTGCCGATGTTCGACGCGCCCGAGCCGGGCCGGGTGACCTGGACGACGGTCGCGGTACTCGCCGCGCCCGGCCTGATACTGGGTTTCCTAGCCGCTCAGGGCCTGGTCGGCGTGGTAGGTCTGGAGGTCCGAGCGTGGCGGTTGTTCGCACGTCCCGGTGCCGGCGCGCTGGAACAGCGGGTCGTACAGCTCGCCGCGACCCGCGCCGAGGTCATCGACGCCATCGACGAGGAACGGCGGCGGATCGAACGCGATATCCACGACGGTGTCCAGCAGCGGGTGGTCGCGCTCTCCATTCTGCTCGGCCGCGCGGAACGTGAAACCGACCCGGCCGGCCAGGCCGATCTACGCCGCCGGGCGCTCGCCGAAACCGGCAATATCCTGGCCGATCTGCGCGAGGTGTCCTGGCGGATCTATCCGGCCATGCTGGCCCGCGACGGTCTGCGCAGTGCGCTGGAGGCGCTGGCCGATCGCACCCCGGTGCCCACCCGTATCGACTACCGGCCGACCGGCCGCGCGCCCCGACCTGTCGAATCCGCCTGCTATTTCGCCGCCAGCGAGGCTGTCACCAATGTCATCAAGCACGCCGCCGCCGACCGCATCGACATCACCGTCACCGCGGCGGACGGACTGCTGCGCATGTCGGTCCGCGACAATGGCCGTGGCGGGGCGGATCCGAACGGCCATGGGCTCAGCGGAATCGCCTCGCGCGTCACCGCACTCGACGGCACACTGTCGGTCGACAGTCCCGTCGGGGGGCCGACGATCATCCGAGTGGAGGTGCCGTGCGCATAACGCTGGCCGATGATTCCGCACTTCTGCGCGAGAGCATCGCCCAATTGCTCACTGCGGAGGGCCATGAGGTCGTCGATTCGGTCGGCACCGCCACCGAACTGCTCGCCGCGGTGCGGAACCGACAGCCGGATCTGGTCATCGCCGATGTGCGGATGCCGCCCGACCATGTGGACGAGGGCATTCGCGCCGCCCTGGAGATACGCCGGACCTGGCCCGACGTAGCGGTTCTCGTGCTCTCGCAGTACATCGAACGTCGCTACACCGGCGAATTCCTCACCGGCACCGGCGGGATCGGCTATCTGCTCAAGGATCGGGTATCGGCCATCGGCACGTTCCTCGACGCCATCGAGCGGGTCGCGTCGGGCGGCACCGCATTCGACCCCGAGGTGGTGCGCCAACTGCTGCTGCACAGCCGTGCTGAATCGCCGTTGCACCGGCTCACCGACCGGGAACGAGTAGTCCTGACGCTCATGGCCGAGGGCCACAGCAACACCGCGATCTGTGACCAGCTTTTCATCACCCGCAGCGCGGTGGAGAAACACATCAACGCGATCTTCACCAAACTCGAGCTGCCACCCGGTGCGGCACACAATCGCCGGGTGCTGGCGATTCTCGAATACCTACGGACCGACGCGGACCAGTAGGTGCTTGCGATCACTCGATCTGCTCGGCGAGCGCGATGACGATGCCCGCCGGCCCGCGGAGGTAGCAGAGGCGGTAGCTGTTCTCGTATCGCACCAGTTCACCGAGGAGTTCGGCGCCGTGGGGGCGGACGCGGTCGAGGGTGTCGTCGATGTTGTCGACGGCGAACATGACGCGGTGCATGCCCAGGGTGTTGGCCGGGGCGTGTGGGTCGGCGTCTCGGACCTGGGGGGACTGGTATTCGGTCAGTTCGAGGCGTCCGTGGCCGTCCGGGGTGCGCATCATCGCGATATCCGTTCGGACGCCCTCGAGTCCGATGAGGCGGTCCACCGAGCTGCCCTCGACCGTCGCCTCACCCTCCAGCTCCAGGCCGAGTGCGGTGAAGAACGCCGTGGCCGCCGGGAGGTCGTCGACGACGATGGCGACGTTGTCCATTCGCTGAATCGTCCCGCGCTCGGGTTGACGGTCGCGCTGGTCGGTATCGGTCATGATGGCTCCTTTCGGCGCGCGCCGCCGGTACGGCGGCGCGGGTGTGCGTCGGCCCCTGGTACGAGCTACTCGGTTGTAGCAGCGGATCCTGAGAAAGGGACGGGGCAGCCGTCCGAGATTCATCGGTGCGGCGGGATCACCGTAGGGTCAGCGGGTTCTCACTGTCGATACGACTCGGTTCGGCCGGGTTGCGGACGAAGTAGAGGCCGGTGACACGGGCACCGTCGGTACCGATCGCCATGATGCCGTCGAGCTCACCGTCGGTATGAACGGCCAGGGCGGCGTTGCCGTTGACGACGACCGGCTCGTAGGTGGGCGCTGCCTTGCTCTTGCCGATCCCCCCGACGATGAATCGGACGACCCTGTCGGCACCGCGGACGGGCCGCGTCGCGGCCCGTCCGTCGCCGCCGTCGCTGACGAGGACGACGTCGGGAGCCAGGACATCGAGCAGGACCCGAGGCTCCCCGGTTTCGAGCGCGTGCCGCAACGAGTCGGCCGCCTGCCGGGCCTGGTCCGCCGAGACCGCCCGGTGCGGGCGGCGAACCGCGACATGTCGGCGAGCGCGGTGCGCGATCTGACGGACCGCCGTCGGCGCCTTGCCGACGGCGGCGGCGATCTCGTCGTAGCCGAGGTCGAACGCCTCACGCAGGACGAATACGGCGCGCTCGGTCGGTGTGAGTGTTTCGAGGACCAGCATCAACGCCATCGCCATACTCTCGGCGAGTTCGACATCGTGTGCCGCGTCCGGAGCCGTCGGCAGCGGCGCGGGCAGCCATGGGCCGACATGGGACTCCCCGCGGCGCTGCACCGACCGCAGTCGGTTGAGCGCTTGGCGGGTGACGATCCGGACCAGACCGGCGCGCGAGTCCACGATCTGGTCGGAGCCGACGGCGTGCCAGCGCAGCCACGTCTCCTGCAGCACGTCTTCGGCGTCGACCGCCGATCCGAGTAACTCGTATGCCACCGTGAACAGCAGATTGCGGTGTGCGAGAAACGTTTCGGTCGACTCGATCACGGCGGGGTCGCCGCTGTCGCGGTACGCCGCCCGTCGATCATCGGTTTCTGGTGTGTTGTCCATGGAATCGCGGTGTTCGCGTTCGTCGAGTCGACCGTCGGTTGTCCTACGCGACCGGTACGGCCGCGCCGCCACGCTCGGCCAGCAGGGCCGGCCGATACTTGCCGTCTTTGAACCAGCGGTGCGAGCCCGGCTCGACGGCCTCCTTCGCCAGGTGCTTGATCCCTGCCTCGCAGGCGATCTCCTTCAGTGCGCGCCCCGCGAATCCGCTGAAGTAGAGCCGCCGCGCGGTCTCGTCCTTGTGGCCGAGCTGATAGATGCCGGCGGCGCGGCCGAAGCTCAGACACATGGCGGGGAAGGTGAAGTCGATCGGCGTGGGCTGCTCACCGGCGATCCGGTGCAATACGGTGTCGGCGGCGTGGGCCCCGAGGCAGTACGCGCTGTAGGCGCTCATCCGGAACGGCAGATCCGACGGTGCCGATGAATCACCCGCCGCGACGATGCGATCATCGTCGACGCTGGTCAATGTCTCATCGGTGAGCAGTCGCCCGGCGGTGTCGGTGCTCAGACCGCTTCGGGCGGCCAGGTCGGGTACCCCGAAGCCGGCGGCCCAGATCGTGACCTCGCTGGCCAGCGTGCGGCCATCCGCGAGGGTCACGGCCTCGGCGGTCACCGCGGTGACCGCCGCATCGGAGCCTTCGATGACCTCGACTCCCAACTTGGCGAGGTACCTGCGGGCGGTTCGTCGCGCCTTGGGGTGCAGGTACGGAACGAGAAGGCCGCCGCAGATCAACGTGACCTCGCGCCCCTGCGCGGCGAGTTCGGCAGCGGTCTCGGTGCCGGCCGGACCGCCTCCGATCACCGTCACCGCGGCCGCCGTGGGCGTATCGAACAGCACCGACCGCAAACGCTGTGCGGCCTCCAATGTCGCTACCGGATAGGCGAACTCGGCTGCGCCGGGCACCTGCGGCGTGGGGCTGCCGCTGCCCGCCGCGTAGATCAGGTAGTCGTAGCCGATCGTGCCGCCTTCGGCGAGGGTGATGTCGCGCTCGGCGGGGTCGATCCGGGTCGCGGTGTCGACCACCAGCCGCACTCGCTCGGCGAGAACGTCGGAGTAGTCGATGGCCGCCTCGTGGGTTCCGCCCACCAGTTGATGCAGTCGGAGCCGTGGGACGAACGTCGCACGTGGATTCACCACGGTCACGGCCACATCATCACGCTGGGTCACACGGTTGGCCGCCATCACTCCGGCGTATCCGCCACCGACAACGACGACGTCGTACTTATGGCTCATTGTGTCTTCCTCCGTTCGATGCGGGGCACGGGCACAGGACACCGCGTTCCCGCTGTCATGACAGTCGGTGCGACAGGTCACCCGCTGTCGTGCTGTCCACCGGGTCGAGTGCCGCGGTGACGAACTCAGCTTCCGACGCGAGTCGCGATCGAACAACGTAGACTCCGTGCACTGATTGATAACTCCGGAGTTATGTGTGGAGCTACGCGACATAGAGATCTTCCTGACGCTGGCCGAGGAATTGCATTTCGGCCGCACCGCCGAGCGACTGCACGTGTCTCAGGCTCGGGTCAGCCAGGCCATCCGCAAGCAAGAGCGACGCATCGGCACCGCGCTGTTCGAACGCACCAGCCGCCGCGTACAGCTGACACCGGTGGGTCGACGGCTGCGCGCGGACCTCCAGCAGGTCCACGACCTGCTGCAAGCCGCACTCGCCCGGGCCGAAGCCGCCGGGCTGAGCGGTGGCGGCACTCTGAAGATCGGCGTGTTCGGCCATGCCGGCCACGAATTACGGCCCCTCACAGAGGCATTCCGCACCCGCTATCCGGGCAGCAGCATCACCTTCGGCGAGATCAACGGCGCCGATCCGTTCACCGCGCTCCGCACCGGCGACCACGACGTGAACGTGGTGTGGCTACCGGTCGTCGAGCCCGACCTCACCGTCGGCCCCACCGTCCTCACCGGACGCCGCGTGCTGGCCGTGGCCACCGACCACCCGTTGGCCGTACGCGGCACCGCGTCGCTGGAGGATCTGGCCGACAACCATGTCGCCGACTTCGGCCCGGACGCCCCCGAATACTGGGTCGCGTCCATGGTTCCCACCCGCACCCCGCAGGGGCGACGAATCCCGCGCGGGCCGATCGCCCGTACCTTCCACGAGATCATTTCCCTCGTCGCGTCCGGACGGTGTGTGCACCCCCTCGGCGAGATCGCTGCCCGCTACAACAGCCCGCCGGGCGTCGTCTTCCTACCCATGCCCGACGCCCCGGAGTTGCAGTGGGCCTTGACCTGGCGCACCATCTCCGACAGCGCCGCGATCCGGGCCCTGGCCCGCACCGCCGCCGACCTCGGACCGATCCGGCTGTGACACGGCCACCCCGCACAACCCATCGTGCGCCGCGCCGCAGCGCCGACGTCGGCGCACCGGCGGCGTCAGTTGCCGATCGGTGCGCCGAACAGTCCCGCGATGGTCTCACCGACGATGGACACCCATTCCGGCCAGTTCCGCGGCGTGCATGGTGGGTATGGACCCGCCGGAGTAACCCATCATGCCGACTTCCGTTGCGGCGCCGTCCAATCCGAGCGGCGTGCAATTCTCGGCCGCCGGATGCCGCCCAGCCCTGTTGCAGTTCCACCTGCACTTCGAGGAAGCCGGTCGACGCCACCACCTGCCCGGTGATCGCTCCCGGAATCGACCACTGCCGTCCGGCGGGCGGACAGGATCTCGCCGGGCCGCGCCGCCGCGACCACCTCGGGCGCGGGTCGGTAGAACGTGTCGAACTGCGGGATGGTCGGTGCGCTTGCATCCGGGTGTTGTTACCATCCGGGGTTTCCGCCCAGCGGAATGTTGATCCAGCTCGGGGCGTTCGGGTCGAGCAGCAGGTGTTGCGGGGCGAGCCGGCTGTCGGTCAGGGTAAGGCCCATCGGCACACCGCGCGGGAAGTTGCCGGCATAGACGTCCACGCGCAGGCGGTGGCCGGGTTGCAGGATCGCATCGGTGGCCAGCAGGCTGATGTCGAGGGTGGTGGGCTCACCCGGAACGGTGGGCTTTCGAGCCTGGAGCGCCAGCGTGGGGTACGGGTCGGTGTAGTCGCCGTTCGCGGAACGCGTCGATCGGGCGTCGTCGATCTCTCGGAAGGAGGACACCAGCTGTCCCGAGCTGATCGAGGTCGAACGGCCGTCTGGAGCGACGTCGTTGAGGGTGACGGTCCAGTACCCGTCGGAGGTGTCGTGCACGGTGTTCAGATGAATCGCGATCGGGCCCGAGACCTCGGTGGGTTCGGCGACCGGCGCACTGGTGAAGGTCAGCGCGTTCGTTTCCGCGATGCGGCTGTCGGCAGCGCAGATGTCGAGTACCGCGATGGCGCCGGCGGTGATCTGGGCCGCGTCCCGGGAGCACAGCGTGGTCAATCCCGGTGCGACGGTGAGCCGTTGGGCGTCGATGGGCACCTCCGGATCGAGACTGCCGTCGTGCACCACCGGGAATGTGGTTGTCCCGCTGGGCCGTCCGGAGAGGTAGAGTCTCCGGTGCTCTGCTCCCGCTCTCGGGAACTGATCGGTGCTCGTCCAGCCGCCGCCCTGCTGATACAACGTGTACGGGTCGTATTCGTCGATGCCGTTGTCGATGCCCTTGAGCCACTTGTCGAACCACGCGCGTTGCAGCACATCGAGCCGGGGCGGCTTGCCCGGTTCACCGACACGTCCCAGCGGCGTTCCGTGGTAGCCATGGCCCATCAGCAGTTTCTTCTGACTCGACGGCAGCGGAATGTCGTTGAACGCCTTGACTTCCGAGTACGCGAACAGGTCGTACCAGCTGCCGACCATGAATGTCGGCGTCGTGATGTCGTCGACCCCGCCCAGCCAGGCCCGGTGTTGCGGATCGGACGGATCCAGCAGGTCCAGGGTCGGCTGCGGCACCTGGTCGGCGCGCTGGCTGAACAGGAATCCGGCGAGTACATCGGCCATGACCAGCGGGCTGTCCACTCGATCGGTGAACCACTGCCAGTCGAACCTACCGGCGAGGATCGACTCCAGATCGGGGAGGAACTTCAGCACATTGACCGCGCCCAACCACGGCACCAGGAAGCCCGCGCCGAACGCGCCGCCGGTACCGGCGATGTCGTGGAGCAGATCGTTGCCGGAATCCACCGGGAAGATCGCCGCCAGCGACGTCGAGCCCTGCTGCGCCGCGTGCAGCTGGTTGATCGCGCAGTACGAGACGCCGGTCATGCCGACCTTGCCGGTCGACCACGGCTGGCTGCCCGCCCATTCGGTGATCTCCCGCGCGTCCAGTTGTTCGCGCGGTCCGAATACGTCCCACGTACCTTGGGAGAAGCCGGTTCCCCGGGCGTCGACGACGACCATCGTGTAGCCGCTCTGAATGAGTTTGCGGTCCACTCCGGCGAAGATGCGGCCCATACCGGCCGGTGCGGTCTGAATGAGGTCGGACAGACCGGCGAATCCGAAGGCGGACAGGTCGATCATCTGCGCCAACCGCGTGATCACGTCGTAGAGCACGGGCATCGCGATGGCGGAATCCACCAGATTCTGCATCAGCTTGGTGTACGGGGTGATGTTGACGATGGTAGGCAGTCGCTCGGCGATCGGACCGTCGGCATCCGCTGGACGGTAGACGTTCGCCTTCAAGACCGTGCCATCGCTCATGGTGACCGGGACATCCCAATCAATATGTACACCAGGGTATTTCGGTGCCGACTCGTAGTCGGAGAGCCATTGCGCCCCGCGCGTCCCGCCGTCGGGCGCCACAGGGGCGACCGGGGCCGTCAGCATTGTCGCGGCGATCACCGCGGGTATCAGTACGGCACCTGAGCGCAGCCAGCGCCGCCCACCCCTGCTCAGCATCGATCTTCCACCACTCTCTGATAGCGAAACCGTCGCATTCCCCACTGAATGCGACGACGGTCACGCTAACACATCGAAGACGAATGTGTATCGCATTCAAATCTGAATCCGTTGGCTGATGTGTATCCGATGCAGCTCTGATTCGAACGGGGTAACGTATCGCTGCACCAGTCGGCGCCAGAAGGGATCGATCGCGTGGCCACGTCGAGGACGGCCGAGTCGTCCACCCCGTCCGATCGCCCGGTCGGGAAGCGAGTCACCAAGCGTCGGGCCGAAACCCGGCAACGCCTGCTCGACGCCGCCTACGAGGTGTTCGCCGAAGTCGGCTTCGGTCGTGTCAAGCCCGAGCAGATCTGCGAGCGCGCCGGATACACCCGGGGCGCGTTCTATTCGCAGTTCACCTCGATGGACGAGGTGTTCCTCACCATGTGGGCGGACCGGGCCACGCGGCTGCTCGCCGACGTGACCGCGGTGCTCGAACAGGAACCGGTCACCGACATCCGCGACGCCCGTCATGTCGTCGACCACTTCCTGCGGGCGGTTCCGATGGACGACAAGTGGTTTCGCATCAGCCTCGAGTTCACCGCGCACGCGCTGCGGAACCCGGAGTTGCGCCAGGTCATGGTCGCACGCGAGGAATCGATCACCGCGGCTCTGCTCCCGGTGGTCGAAACCCTGCTGGCGAGAGTCGGCCGGACGGTCACCGATCGGGAAGCGCTCGGCCAGGCGCTGGTCGCCGTGCAGGACGGCACGATGACCCAATGCCTGATGGAACCGGGCAAGCAGGTGAACCTGGACCGCCGGGCCGACCTGTTCCTGCGGGTGGTCCTGTCGTTCTCGGAGTGAATGCCATGGCGGGTGGGGAGGAATTTCAATGAACAAGATCATTGGTACGGGGTTGGCGGCCTTCTTCGTGGCCGGAGTGGTGACGGGGTGTCAGGACACCACGACACCGCCGGAGACCGGATCACCGACGCCCGGTCCGTCGGCACCGGGCACCGTGACCGCCGCGCCGACGAACACCTCGCGGCCCAAGCAGCCGCCGGTGACGAGCTCGCCGACCGACGGCCTTCCCGCCACCGCGGGCAACGGTCTGTGCCTGGATCCGAGTTCGACCGTGGTCGATGCGGCGATCACCTCGCTCGGCCCCTCGGTGGGCGGCGATCCGTACAGCATCGACAGCGCCACCGACGCGCCGGTCGGCTCGTGTCCGGAGTTGCTCTGGGTGCTGGCGACGACACCGGGCGGCACGGCCAGTTCGCCCTACCACGTGCTGTTCTTCGACCACGACGGCTACCTCGGCACCGCGACATCCAAGGCCACGGCGTACACGAGCGTCGTCGGTTCCTCCGAGCGTGCGGTTCAGGTGCGCTATCGCTGGCTGACCGGTGACGATGCCAACTGCTGCCCGTCGGGTGGTCCCGTGGTCATCACCTACACCCTCGGCTCGGACGGCCGCACGGTTACGCCGAACCCGTCGATCCCGGACGAGGTCGCCAATCCGGGCGCTCCTCGGTAATCCCGACCTGTCGGCCGAGTGCGCGGCATCACCGATTCACAGCCACGGCACCCCCGCGCGCAGCAGCACATTGGCGTACGGCTGTGCCTCGCCGGTGCGAACGACGAAGCGGCACTGGGCGATACGGGCCTTGAACTCGGCGTGGTCGATGAGCTTCGCCTGAAGCCGGTCGGTGAGCAGGGTGGCGGCGTCGGGGTTGTGGGTGGTGACATCGCCGCTGCCCCACGCCGCCTCCACGGTGACCTCGCCCAGAATGAGGTCGAGTACCGGCTCGAACCGGGGCAGGCCGTAGCTGATTCCGAGGTCGATGACCGGGACGTCGGCGGGGACGGGGAGACCGGAGTCGCTGACGGCGAACAGGTCGGTGTGCCGTAGCGCGGTGAGTGCCGACAGCAGGTCGGCGTGGATGATTCCGGTGGATCGCACGATCGAAATCCTTTGCGGGGATGGAGTGATCAGGGCAGCTGGGCGGCCGGGGGAACGGTGCCGAGGGCGGCGGTGATCTGCTCGTGGCCGGGGTAGGCGGAATGGGTGCCGGGGGACTGGACCGCCAGCGCGGCGGCGGCGGTCGCGAAGGCGACCCCGGCGGGCAGATCGTCGCCGCGTGCGAGCGCGGTGGCCAGTGCGCCGACGAAGGCGTCCCCGGCTCCGGTGGAATCGGTGGCGTGGATTCGTGGAGCGGGCTGATGCCCGCCGACGACGGTGCCGCCGTCGCGGCGGACCCAGACGGCTCCGGCCGCACCGAGGGTGGCGACCACGGCGGGAACGCCGCCGCGGCACAGTTCACGCGCCTGGTCGAACGCCTCCGGCGGTGTCGTCGCGGTCGCGCCGGTGAAGGTCGCGAGCTCGGTTTCGTTGACTATCAACGGATCACACCGATGCAGGAGATCGGTGGGCAGTTCCGCCGCCGGGGCGGCATTGAGGATGAACCGCCGTGCGCGCCGCGCCGCCCAGTCCACCACCCGCACCGGCACCTCCAATTGCGCCACCACCACATCCGCGTCCGCGATCAGCCGGGCCGCGGCGGCGGCATCGAGTTCCGGATCGGTCTCCCACTGGAAGTTGGCGGCCGGGTCGACCACGATCTGGTTCTCACCCGAGGCGACGGTGATGTAGGCCGTTCCGGTGTGGGCACCCGGTACCTCGCACATCGCCTCGAGTCCGACGCCATACTCACGCAGCGACTTCCGTAGCGAGGGGTCCGGTTCCGCGCCGATTCGGGCCACGAACTCGACGCGCCCGCCCGCCTTGGCCGCCGCCACCGCCTGATTGGATCCCTTGCCGCCCAGATTGGTTCGCGTGCCGACCGCGAGGACGGTCTCACCGGGTGCGGGCAGCCGCGGCACCTCGCACACCACATCCCGATTGACCGAACCGAGCACCACCACGGTCACGAGGCCACCTCGGCGACATCGAGGTTGCCGGGTGCGGCACCGGTGATCAGCGCGACCAGCCGGTCACCGTCCACCTCGTCGATGCGATGTGCGGCAACGGATCTGCCGCGCCGCAGTACCACGACGTTGTCGCAGATGCGCAGCACCTGGTCGAGATCGTGGCTGATGATCAGCACCGTGACGCCGCGCTCGCGCAGCCCGCGCACCAGCTGTTCCACCGCGGCCGTTTCCCGGACTCCGAGTGCGGCGGTGGGCTCGTCCATGATGACCATGGACTTGCCCCACGCCACCGCCCGCGCGATGGCGATGCTCTGGCGCTGACCGCCGCTCATCCGCCGGACGGTGGTGCGCACCGACGGCACGTCGACATCCAGGTCGCGCAGGATCTCTCCGGCGCGGTTGATCATGGCCTTGCGGTTGACGATGCCGAGCGGATACACCAGCTCGCGATTGAGGAACAGGTTCTGCCAGACGGTCAGGTCGTCGATGAGCGCCAGGTCCTGGTAGACGGTCTCGATACCCATCCGTCGGGCATGCTCCGGCGACCGCAGGCGCACCGGCTCGCCGCGGAACAGTATCTGCCCGGTGTCGGGCGGCTGTACGCCGGTCAGGCAGCGCACCAGCGTCGACTTGCCCGCGCCGTTGTCACCGACCAGCGCGGTGACCTCACCCTCGGGAATCGTCATGCTGACCCCGGCGAGCGCGCGCACCGAGTCGAACGACTTGGTGAGATCTCGTGCCTCCAGCAGTGGAATCGCCATGTGCTGACCTACTTTCGGAAGCGGGCGATGCCCGCGGCGAGCAGCAGTACCGCGCCGACCGCGACCGGCTGGTAGTACTGCGAGATGCCGAGAATGGTGAACCCGTTGATGAGCGAGGTGAAAAGCACCGCTCCGCAGACGGTTCCGAGGACCGATGCCTTGCCGCCGGAGAGCGATGAGCCGCCCAGCACCACGGCCGCGATGGAACTCAGCAGATAGGTGGTCTGCAACGATGGGTCCGCCCCGCCATTGCGGGCGACCAGCATGACACCGGCTATGCCGCACAGCAATCCGGACATGGCGTAGGCGAACAGGCGAATCCGGTTCACCGGAATACCGGTGTCGCGGGCCGCTTCCAGCCGACCGCCGGTCGCGAGCAGATGCGTGCCGATCCGGGTCCGGAAGATGATCACCGCCACCGCCAGCGCGGCCAGCAGCGCCAGCAGCCAGAACCAGCGCACCGGGCCGATGCCGTCGAGTGCGAGCCGTTGCAGGAACTGGGAACTCACCGCCTGCGTATTGCCGTGCGTCAACAGCAGCGTGATGCCGTTGAGTACGCTCAGCATGCCGAGGGTGACCACGAAATCGGTCATGCCCAGCCGACCGACGAGCACCCCGTTGACGACGCCGACCGCCAGCCCGCCGAGAATCGCGCCGGTGATGCCGATCGCCAGCGGATAACCCTGCGCGGTCAGATAGCCGAGAATCGCGGCGGCCCACGGCAGGTTGGCTCCCACGGACAGGTCGATGCCACCGGCCGTGATCGCGAACTGCTGGCCCAGGGCCAGCACGGTCAGAATGGTCGAGGCGACGAGCAGATCACTGATGTTGTCCAGTGTCAGGAAGTGCGGGGTGGCGATGAAGAACACCACCCAGAGCACCACCAGGGCCAGGGGAGCCGCGAATTCCGCGATTCTGGACAGGATCTCGGTGCGTCCCGCGCGCTCGCGCGAGTCGACCGATGCGGTGTCCACGGTGGCCGTCACTTGTCCAGGAGCCCTTCGATCGGGTTGTCGAAGGCGACGATCGGGCGCGGGAACGCCTCGATCTGCTGTTCGACATTGTCCGCGCCGATGAACGCGATCGGGGCGACGACGCGCGAGGGCAGGGTCTTGCCCTGGTGCAGGGCCAGGCACCCCTGCACGGCGAGTTGGCCTTCCGCATAGGGGTATTGGGTCACCGTGCCGTACAGATCCCCGGACCGCACGGCGTCGAGAGCGGCCTGGATGCCGTCGACCGAGATCACCTTGATCTGTTCCGACTTGCCCGCGTTCTTGATCGCCTGTGCCGCACCGAGTCCCATGGTGTCATTGGCGGCGAAGATTCCGGTGATGTCCGGATGCGCCCGCAGCATCGCCTCGGTGACCTGGAGGCCCTTGTCCTGCTCGTAGTCGGCGGGTGCCTTCTGCACGATCTCCAGCTTGCCCGCCACGGCGTCGCTGAAACCCTGGTCACGGTTGATGCCGTTCTGCTCGCCCGCGATGCCCTGCAGCATCACCACCTTGCCGCTGCCGCCCAGCGCCTGCACCATCCGCTCACCGGCGATCCGACCGGCATCGAGATTGTCCGAACCGATGAAGCTGGCGTAGCTGACACCCGCCGCCTCGGACGCCTTCGCGTCGATCTGGGTGTCGAGGTTCAGGATCGGAATGTCCTTGCGCGCGACCGGCGTCAGCGGCGTGATCACATTGGTGCTGTTGACCGGGACCACGCCGAAACAGTCGTAACCCTGGGCCGCCATGGTGGAGATCTGGGCGTTCTCGCCGTCGGCATCGGTCTCGGACTGTCCGGCCTGGACGTCGACCCGCACGCCCAGCGCCTCCGCCTCGGCCTTCGCACCGTCGCGCAACGCCGCCCAGTACGGGTTGGTGAAGTTCCGGGTGACGATCGCGATCTTGAACTCGTCGGAGCCGGAGTCATCACCGCGGCCGCAGCCGGTCGTCAGTGCGGCAACCGCGGTGACCAGGGCGACAGGTATCAGAGCGCGGCGAAATCGTGCATTCATCGTGAACCGACCTAATCTGTTTCGTAGTATCAACTCGTGTTGATCAACACGAGTTGAATGACAGTGTGTGATGCGGGTCACGAGCTGTCAAGGGGCTGGTCTTTCACCGTCGGCCGGTTCGATGCTTGGATGGACGGTGCGCGAGAAGGAGATAACTCGATGGCGGTCACACGGGCCGACGTGGCTCGGCTGGCGGGTACGTCTCCGGCGCTGGTCAGTTATGTGATCAATGGCGGTCCGCGACAGGTCGCGCCGGCGACCCGGGCCCGCATCGAGGCCGCCATCGCCGAACTCGGCTACCGGCCCAATATGTCCGCCCGCAGCCTGCGCACCAACCGCGGCCACGCCCTCGGCATGGTGATTCCGGACGGCGCCAATCCCTTCTTCGCCGAGTTGTCGGCGGTGATCGAGGCGGCGGCGTTCGCGCGCGGATACCCGCTGTTCGTCGGCAATGCCGCCGGAGATCCCGGGCGGGAACAAGCCTATGTCCGCTCGTTCATCGACCGGCGCGTCGAAGGGCTGCTGGCGATTTCCTCCGCCTGGGAGACCGGTATCGCCGACGCCTGCGAGCAGGCCGGAATGGTGTTGGTCGCCCTGGACCGCATTATCGATCCGGCGCGCTGCACCCACGTGCTGTGCGATTCGGTCGCGGGGGCGCAGCAGGCCGTGGACCATCTCATCGGACACGGCCACACCCGGATCGCCTGCCTGAGCGGACCGCATGTCTCCACGGCCGAGGATCGGGTGCAGGGCTATCGGAATGCCCTGGCGGCCAAGGGCTTGCCCGAAGGCGTCATCGTGCGGACCGATTTCGGCGGCTCGGCCGGGTATCACGCCCTGGCCGAGTTGGCGGCCGGGCCGAACCCGCCGACGGCCGTATTCGTCACCAGTGACCTCCAGGCCATGGGTATGCTCCGCGCCGCCTACGACGCGGGACTGCGAGTGCCCGACGATCTGGCCGTGGTCGCCTTCGACGGCATCGAATACTCCCGGTACACCCGCCCCGGCCTGACCACCATGGTCCAACCGGCCCGCCGCATGGGTGAGCTGGCGGTGGACCTACTGCTCGAGCAGATAGAAAGCCGCACACCGGATCCCGGCATCATCCGCCTCGACGCGGACCTGCGCACCCGCGGTTCCTGCGGTTGCTCCGACGCGTTCTGACGCCGGTGCCGAGTGCTCGGATCAGGAGGAGGCCGCCCCGCGCTGGAGGCGTGCGCCCAGCAGGGTGCACCCCAGCGCGACGAGCAGGAGCAGCGCCAGGGTCCAGGCCAGGGCCGAGAACCCGTGCGGCGCTGCGATCGACGCGATGATCGGGCCGATGGTGGCGCCGACGTAGAAGCTGAACATGGCGACCGAGGAGGCCGCCGCCCGGGCCTCGCCGCCGAGTTCGCCGGTGGTCTGGAGGACGGCGGGCGCGATGACGCCGAGTCCGCCGACCAGGATCGCGAGCAGTGCGGTCAGGATGCCGATATGGCCACCCTCGAAGGTGGCGGCCACCATGGCCGCCGCCGCGACCAGCGCGCCCAGCACGATCTGATTGTGTTTGGTGAGCCGAGCCAGCGGCACCGCGAGCAGCGGCAGCGCCACCATGACCGGTAGCGCGCCCGCGCGCAGGGCGAGCAGTTCGCCCGACCCGTGGACCAGGCCGGTGATCTCGATGCCGGTGTAGACGCCCACCATGACGGCCATGGACAGGGCGCCCGCGATCAGCAGGGGGAGTAGCGGCGTGATCCGCAGTACCGCGGGGACGGTGGCGTAGCTGTGCAGCAGCGGACGGTCCGTGCCGGTCGGCGCGTCGGGCACCATGACCGCGCGCAGTGCCAGTGCCAGCGCCGCGAAGGCCGCCGCCGACCCGAGGAACATGGTCCGCCACGGGAGCGAGGCGACCACGGCCTGCGACGCGATCTGCGCCAGCACCGTCGCGGCCAGGAACGAGGTGGCCACCGACATGGTCACCACGGCGCGATGCGCGGGCGTGATCCGAGTGGCCACATAGGCCATGATCGCGGGCGGTATCGAACCGACCACCAGGCCTTGGACGACCCGCAGGCCGATGGCGAGCGGCGCGCTGAGCGCCAAACCGGTCAATAGGGTGACCACTGCGGCGGCGAGCATCCCGGTCATCAGCACACGCCGGTGGCCGTACCGGTCCGACAGCGGGCCGAAGGCGACGAAGCCGCCCGCGTACCCGAAGGCGAAGGCACTGATGATCCACGTCATGGCGCTCGCGCTCACCTGCCAGTCGGATTGCATGGCGGTGAACAGCGGAATCGGTATGTACATCTGCCCCGTCGCCAGCAGGGCGGACAACACGAAGACCGGTAGCGTGCGCGCGGTGTGGGCGCGGTGCGTGGCGGTCGAGACCTGGGTGTCGGTCGGATTCGGCAGGGCGGTGGTCGGCATGGTGACGACGGTAGGACGCCGGTGACCAACATGTCAACCAAATAGTTGGATTAGTGGATGTTAGAGTCGCCGTCATGAACGCTCCGGCCAAGCGCAGTGACGCGACCAGGCGGGCCCTGCTGCGTGCGGCCCGCGCGGAATTCGCCGAATACGGCCTCGCGGGCGCGCGCGTGGACCGCATCGCAGAGGCGGCGGGGGTGAACAAGGAACGCATCTACGGCCTGTTCGGCAGTAAGGACAAGCTGTTCGACGTCATCCTCATCGACACCATGCGCGAGTTCCTCGAGGTGGTGCAGCCGCTGTCGGAGACCGAACCGGGCGAATACGTGGGCAAGCTCTTCGACTATCACCGCGCGCACCCGCAGCTGCTGCGGCTGCTGCTGTGGGAGGGCCTGCACCGTGGTGCGGACGCGCACGATATCGACGGCTGGCGCGCCGATCACTATGTGCGCAAGTTCAATCGGGCCCAGGAGCAGTTCGGTGTGGACGAACGCCGGGCCGGTTTGGTGCTGCTCGCCCTGTGCGGGCTGGCCAACTGGTCGCTGGCGGTGCCGCAGACCACCCGACTGCTGCTCGGCGAGGCGGCCGACGACACCGAGGCCACCAAGCGGTTCATGGCCGATTTCGCGCGATCGGCCATGCGGGCGGGGCACGGGGATCTCGAACTGGTCAATGCGTTGACCGATGACGCTCCCGGGCGCAGTGAGGATGTGCACGCGGCCGCGCGCAGCGAGGATGTGCGTGCGGGCGATGTGGTCGCCGCGGCCGCCCGCCGCCTGCGGGAGGCGCAGACGGCTGCCGCGGCCGCCCGCGACGACCTCGCCGCCGCACTGCGGGAGTCCCATG
Organism: Nocardia otitidiscaviarum; assembly: GCF_007362295.1. Lineage (NCBI taxonomy): Bacteria > Bacillati > Actinomycetota > Actinomycetes > Mycobacteriales > Nocardiaceae > Nocardia > Nocardia otitidiscaviarum. Next base: position 1,355,649 of record NZ_CP041695.1, read on the forward strand.
CCGCCGGGGTGAGCGCGAACCGATTGGCCCGGCAGGTCGCCGGTACGCTCTCCCGGCCGGTAGTGCTGAAACTCCTTGCCGCCGACACCGCTGACACCGACACCGCTGCCGCCGACGATGCTGTCGCCGACTCTGCCACCGACACCCGCTGACACCGACGCTGCTGCCGCCGCCGACTCTGCCGCCCCGCTACTGCCGCCGACCCTGCCGTCCCTGCTGCCGTCGATACCGACGTCCCTGCTGCCGCCGACGCCGTCACCGCTCGCGGACGGTAGCGGTTTCCGATGTCACCGAGTCCTCCTCGGCGGTGGGTTATCCGGAGATGCTCGGCAACGGGCAGCCGAAGCTGCCGGTGGCGGTGCTCGCGGCGACCTGGACGGTCAGTGGCGTCAGCGTGATCACGTGGTCGTCGCCCCAGCTGCCGATGGCCGTGAGCACGTGCTGTCCGGTGGTCTTCGGCGTCCAAGTCACCTTGGCGGCCTTGCCCACCAGGCCGCCGCCCACCTCGTCGGTCCCGATCGCGACGCCGTTGTCGTAGAAGGTGATCGGCAGCCCATTGCTCGAACTGCTGCCGCCGCCGACGAGATCACCGCTGGTGACCGCGTAGTCGCACCCGACCTTCGGATTCGATGCCGCCATCGCCACATACCCCTGGCCCGCGGCCGCCGCATGCGGCGCCAGCATCACCAACGCCGCGCCGATGCCGAGCGTCGTCGCACCCAATCCGGTGCCGCGCACCCGAGTAGTAGCCATGAGATCCCTTCCGGCCGTGTAGCTCTCGCCCCGATCGGAGTGAAACTAACATTCTTCACATTATCGCGCGGCTGATTCGCGCCGTTGGTTCACGCGGCCACGGTGAGGCGGAGCTGGTTCTCGATATCGGCGGGCGAGCCGGTGTAGTGCAGTACGCGCAGACCGATACTGGCGGCGGCGCGGCAGTTGTCGACGCGATCGTCTATGAACAGCACCCCGCCCGAATCGTGAACGCCGGTCGCCGACAACGCGTTCCGGTAGGTGTCCGGGTGGGGCTTGTTCATGCCCAGGCGAGCCGAGTAAAGGGCATCGTTCATCAGGGGACGCCAGTGGGAGGCATCGAGAGCATCGCTCACGGGGTGCGGTGCGTTGGACAGCAGGACCATCGGGAGGTCGAGCTGTCGTGCCCGGTGCAGGAGCGCGACCACGCGGTCGTCGGTGCGGGTCCACAGCGCGGTGTCGACGGCACGCAATCGCTCGAGCAGGTCCGGGTTCGGGCGGTGGCCGAGCACGGCGGTCCAGAAGGCCGCGTCGTCGAGGTCACCGGAATCGTAGCGCTCGCGGGCGCTCCAGAAGGCGGTGCGGAAGTGCTCCAGCTGATCCGCCCGGAATCCGGCGAGTTCGGCCAGCTCGCCCCACATCGGGAGGGTCGGTTGCAGGCCGATGACGCCGTTGTAGTCGAAGATGACCGCGTCGAGTCGTGCGGGCTGAGGGGGCTGTGAGGTGATCACCTGTTCTCCAGTGCTCGATGGGAAAGGACGGCGACCACCGCGGCGAGCGCGGCGGGCAGGACGAGTGCGACGGGCAGGGTGGTCACGGCGGCCACGGCTCCGATGAGCGCCGGTCCCGCGAGCAGACCGAGGTAGCCGGTCACGGCTACGGCGGCGACCGCACGCGGACCGCCCGCGCCCGCTGCGCTGAACAATGACGGGATCGTGACGGACAGGCCGAGTCCGAAAGCGGCCCAGCCGAGCAGCGCGAGCGGCACGGTACCCGCGGACAGGCCCGCCACGAGTCCCACTGCCGCCAGGATCGCGCCTGCCCGAACGACTTTCGGCGCGCCGAAGTACGCGATGAGCCGATCGCCGACCAGTCGGCCAGCCGCCATGGCCGCGCTGTATCCGGCGTATGCGGCAGCACTGGCCGCGGTGGACGCGTGCAGTTCGCTGAGGTGAACCGCGGACCAATCGGCGGCGGCGCCTTCACCCAGCAGACACGCGGCGGCCAGCAAACCCAACAGCCAGAGTCGAATTCGAGGCAGTGCCGCGGGCTTCTCGGGCGCTTGCGAGGTTTCCGGGAGTGGGGCCGGGTAGCCGATGTGGCGGGTCGCCGGTGCCACCGCGAGCGTGGCCGCCACGGCGACGGCCGCCGTGGCGGTGAAGATGTAGGTGTGCGAATTGTGCGCCACGGCAGCGACAATCAGCGCGCCGCCCAGGGCTCCGAGGCTGTAGGCCGCGTGCAGGCTCGACATGATCGGCCGACCGTAGGCGTCCTGACACCGAACCGCCGCCGCATTCGCCGCGACATCCAGAACGCCGTGCGCGGCGCCGAAGAGCAGCGCCGCCGCAAGCAGAGCGATCGGGTCCCGGCAGACGCCGAGCAGCGCCAAGCTCATGGCGAGGCCGAGTGCGCCCGCGGTCAGAAGTCGTGGCAGCCGGGCCGGTTCGGCCAGTCGGCCGCCGACTTGCAGGCCGCCGACCATCCCGACCGCGGCGGCGAGGAGGACCGCGGCCAGACCCGCGGTATCCAGACCCGCGGCCTCCTGAACGGCCGGTATGCGTGTTCCCCAGACGGCCATCACGACGCCGAGCCCGGTGAAGTATCCGATCAGCAATCCCCGACCGCGCACGACGGCGTCGGGTATCTCGTTCACGCACACCGAGACCGGTGGCGTGGTGGTGGGTGTCATGCAAGCTCCATCGATGCCGCCGCCGAGCGCGCCGTCGAGACGGCCGTGTGTCGGCTGCGGGTGGACATGGCTGTTACCGCCTCCGTCGACGACGAAAGAGGCGCTCGGACATGGATGTGGGGACGTTCCGCGGATGAGGGCTGGAAGTCATGCGCCGCGCTGCGCGAACACGCCGAAACCTACCAAGAGGTCCGCCTGGCTACCACCCGGACGGCGGCCGTGGTGATCCGGTCCACAGAACGCCGCTCGCGGGTCTGACCGGTAGTTTTGCCGTGCGGCGAAGCTGTCGCGACGGCACGGAGACGCGGCGGTGAACTCAGCGTGCGGTGCGCCTGCGGTATTCGCTGGGCGCGACGCCGTGGAGGCGGTGGAAGGCGCGGCGCAGGGCGCGCACGTCGGCGTAGCCGACCCGGGTGGCGATGGACTCGACACCGAGTGACGACTCCCGCAGCAGGCGTGCGGATTCGGTGTGGCGGACGCGTTCCAGTTCGGTGCGCCAGGTGGTGTCCTCCTCGCGCAGGCGGCGCTGAAGGGTACGGGGGCTGGTCGCCATGCGGTGTGCGACGGCGCGGAGGGTTGGCGCCGAACCCTGTTGCAGCGCTTCGCGAATCGCGGTGTGCAACTGGTCCAGCCAGCCCAGCATCGGGCGGGCGGAGGTGATGGTGGTCTCGGTGTAGGACCGCATGATCGCGGCCAGTACCGGATCGGCCTCCGGAAGGGGCTGTGCCGCATCGGCTTCGGTGAAGGTGATGGTGGTGTGCTCCGCGCCGAAGTGCATGTCGTCGGTGCCGAAGAGTTCCACCAGATGCCGGTGGTGCGGCGGCGGCGCGGTTGTGAACGTCACCCGCTGCGGGCGGAGGTGCCGACCCACGGCGGCGCGTGCCTCGCGCAGAATGAGGCCCATCGCCAGTTCGTTGATCATCGAGCCACACGACAGGTCGGCGTAGGGCGTGCGGTAGACGACGGTGGCCGCGCCCGCGGCGTCCATGGTGACCTCCGCGCTCTCCAGCGGGTCGCGGACCGCCGCGAGCAGGTTCGCCCCAGCGGTGAGACCACCGGTCAGGGTGGGGGCGGTGCGGAACAGGTAGTCCCATGAACTGAGCAGTCCGGGCTGCCACAGGGTCGCGATCCGCGCGCCGCCGCCCCATGCCTCCATCTCGTCTCCGGCAATCTGCCAGATATCCAGCGCCATAGCGGAAGACAGTCGTACGCCGTCCTCGTGAATGGCCGCCATCCCGCGCACTCGTACGAGATCGGAGTCCTTCACCCCGGCCTCGAGCGCCGCGGCGAGGATCAGGCGCAGCATGTGCGGCGGCACCGTTCCTGCGATCACTCGCTCACCATAAAGCGGTTGGCGCGTTCTGTCCCGCGCACGGCGCATTGTGGTCTGACAGCAGGCCGAGCAGCGGTTTTACCTTCGATCTGTCAGGAGTTCGGTCCATCCGGGACCGGATCGAGAACGTTGGGACAGTGCAATGCGCAAAGTAGTGGGCGGCTTGTTCATCACCGTGGACGGCGTCGTGGAATCACCCGATCAATGGTCGTTCGATCTGTTCGACGAGGATTTCGGCGCGCACATGGGAACGGTGCTCGCCGCCACCGACACCATGCTGTTGGGCCGCAACACCTATACGGAGTGGGTCGACTACTGGCCCACCTCCACCGACGAGCCCTTCGCCGGACATATCAACAGCGTCCGGAAGTACGTCGTATCCGACACCCTCGACGAGGTCGGCTGGACCAACGCCACCCTGCTGCGCGGCGCCGACCTGGCTGCCACCCTCGCCGAGCTGAAACGGCAGCCGGGCAACAACATCGGCACCGCGGGCAGTCCCACCCTGGTCCGCCGCCTGCTCGAGGCCGATCTGCTCGACGAACTGGAACTCATGATCTACCCGGTGATCGCGGGCAAAGGGGCTCGCCTGTTCACCGACGACGGGCTACTGCACCGCCTCGACCTCGTCGACACCAAACGCACCGGCAGCGGCATCGTCATCAACACCTACCGCCCGGCCTGATCGACCCTCGAGGCCGACTGCCGGACCACCACGAATGAGTGATCCGGCAGGGGCCGGGCGAGAACCGCTGGCGGGAACCACGCCGCGGATTCTCGGTCGGCGCGGACTCGCCGTCGGCGAGAATGCTCGGGTGCGCGTCGTATCGGTGGTCCGGCGTAACCGAACGCGGGTACCCGCTGCCGCCCGCCTACCACCGCGCGTGACGCGTGTACCGGGCATCGGATGGTTCCCGGCCGTTCACCTGTCGGTCCCGGCCCGCCGCTAGCGTGGTGGCCCGTGGCGCATGGATGGCGTAGGGCTGGGCAGGTAGCACTGGCGGTGGCGGTCGCGGGGGTGTTGGGGGCGCCGACGGCGCACGCGCAACCGGGGGTGCGGTTGCTGGGGGAGCGGGTGATCGCCCACGATCTCGATGTGCGGGGGACGGTGCTCGGTGGGCTGTCGGGAATCGACTATCGCGCGAGTGCCGGCGACTACGTGCTGATCAGCGATGATCGGTCGGAACGCGATCCGGCGCGGTTCTACACCGCGCGCTTCACGGTGGATGGCGACGGGGTCGGGCCGGTCACCTTCACCGGCACGCACCCGCTGCTCGATCCCGCCGGTGCCGAGTACCCGGCGAAATCCGTCGACCCCGAGGAGATTCGGGTCGATCCGTGGACCGGCGACTACTTCTGGACCCAGGAGGGGGAGCGCGCGGACGGTGTGCTGATCGACCCGTCGGTGCGGATCGCCCGCCCGGACGGCACCTACGCCGGGGATCTCCCGATCCCCGACAACGAACGAATGCGCCCGGACACGGGTCCGCGCCGCAATGCCGCCTTGGAGGCCGCGACCTTCGCCGCGGGCGGCACCCTGTTCGTGACCGCGCTCGAGGGCCCGCTGCTCGAGGACGGTCCCGGACCCACCACCGGCGGCGGATCGCTCAACCGCCTGACCGTGCAGTCCCGATTCGGTCCGGTGCTGGCCCAGTACCTGTATCCGACCGAGCCGGTCTTCGCCGCGTCGCGCCCCGAACCCGGCCGCGGCGACAACGGCATCGTCTCCATCCTCGCCGCCGACGCCCTGAACCCGTCGACGCTGCTCGTTCTGGAACGCGGCTTCGTCCCGGGCGTCGGCACCAAGATCCGTCTCTACGAAGCCGACCTGACCGCCGCCACCGACGTGCACGGCACCAGCGTGACCGACGCCCGCCCGGCCACCAAACGGCTGGTCGCCGACCTGGACGAGCTCGGCCTGTCCCATGTCGACAATATCGAGGGCATGACCTGGGGGCCGCGTCTCGCCACCGGTGAACGCACGCTGATCCTGGTGAGCGACAACAACTTCAGCGCCGAACAGGTCACCCAGCTGGTCGCGCTCGCCATTCGCTGACCGGGCGACCCACGCGTTTCGCACGTACGGGGCCGGACCGCCCGGTACCGTCACGGACACAGCGCGTTGAGAGGTGGGCTATGTCACATTCCACTGATTCCGCGGTCGTCGTGGACGATTCCAGCGGCGCGGCCCCGCGACGGTGGATCGGCCTCGGCCTCGGGGTGATCCTGGCCGTGATCGTGTACTGGGTACTGCCCGATTCGCTCGGGACGCCCGCGCGGTCGACCGCGGCGGTGGCCGTGCTCATGGCCGTGTGGTGGATGACCGAGGCATTGCCGCTGCCCGCTACGGCGCTGGTGCCGCTGGTGGCGTTCCCGCTGCTGAATGTCGCGCCGATGGGAACGCGGGGGCTCGATGCCGTCGGGGACGACGCGACCACCGGTGATGTGCTCGGCGCCGCCGCGCCCTACGCCGACAAGATCATCTTTCTGTTCCTGGGCGGCTTCCTGCTGGCGGCGGCCATGCAGAAGTGGGGACTGCACCGCCGCATCGCCTTGCGGACCATCCGTGCGGTGGGCACCCGGCCGGTATGGCTCATCGCGGGGTTCATGCTGGCCACGGCCTTCTTGTCGATGTGGGTGAGCAATACCGCGACCGCCGTCATGATGCTGCCCATCGGCCTGTCGGTGATCGTGCTGACCACGCGGCTCGGGGACGGCGACGGCGATCCAAACTTCGCCGCGGCGCTCATGCTCGGTATCGCCTACGCGGCGTCGATCGGCTCGCTGGGCACGATCATCGGCACCCCGCCCAACGGTCTGCTGGTGTCGAACCTGGCCGAGGAGGGCATAGCCATCTCGTTCGGCCAGTGGATGCTGTTCGGGGTGCCGATCGCCGCGGTGTTCCTGGTGCTGGCCTGGATCGTATTGACCCGCTTGGTATTTCCGCCGCGCATGTCCGAAATACCCGGCGGTCGTGAGGCCATCGACGAGCAGTACCGCGAACTGGGGCCGATGTCGCGCGGGGAGATCACGGTCCTGGTGGTGTTCGTGACCACCGCGCTGGCCTGGATCCTCATACCGACCTTGTTCGGCTCCAACGGAATCGACGCGCTGCGCGACGCCTTGCCGTTCCTGACCCGCATCGGTGACGAGGTGATCGCCATCGTCATGGCCATCGCCCTGTTCATCGTTCCGGTCGGCCGCGGCGAACGCCTGCTGGACTGGGAGACGGCCAAGGGCATCCCCTGGGGCATTCTGCTGCTCTTCGGCGGCGGGCTGTCGCTGGCCAACCAGATCCGGGTGACCGGATTGGGCACCTGGATCGGCGATCAGGTGTCCGGGCTCGGCGGCATTCCGATCCTGCTGCTGGTCGCCGTGGTTACCGGCCTGGTGCTGCTGCTCACCGAGTTGACCAGCAACACCGCCACCACCGCCACCTTCCTCCCGATCATCATCGGTGTGGCGGGCGGCCTCGGCCTGGACCCGATGCTGCTCGCGGTCCCCGTGGCCCTGGCCGCGACATCGGCCTTCATGCTGCCGGTGGCGACACCGCCCAACGCCGTGGTCTTCGGTTCGGGACATATCCGCATCGGCCAGATGATCAGGGCCGGAATCGGTCTCAACGTGATCGGCATGGTCTTGATCACCCTGGCCATGTTCACTCTCGCCGGACCGATCCTGGGCGTGGACCTCTGACCCGGTCGCCCTCACGAGCCTGCGGGGACCGCCCGGGCCGTAGCGCGCGGGGGAGTACCCCGCCGGTCCCGGCGGTGCCAGGCGAACGCCAGCCCCATGGCGACACATAGCGCCGCGATCAGGGCGGTGAACACATTGAACGCGCCGCGGGTGAGGTAGGAGGACACGGCCGTCCCGATCACCCCGGCGGCGAACGCGAAACCGAAGCCGAGTGCCGGGACCGCATGTCGGTGAGGCAGCAGCGCGGCGGTGGTCAGCCATACGCACAGCACCAGATCGGGCCAAAGAAACAGGTTGTCCGCGTGGAATCGATTCTGCAGGAAGAGATAGAGAAAGGTCGGGAGGCTGACGGTGACGGCGGCCAGGCGGCCCGCGATCAGCAGCATGCCGCCCATCAGGCGAGCGCGCCGATCGTGCGTCGGGGACGGGCGTACCGGATCGCCACACCGGTGAGTGCGGCGATGCACAGCAGGTCGAACACGATGCTGAACGGTGCGAGATCGCCGCGGATGGTCGGGTTCGGCAGGATCAGCAGCAGGAAGGTCGATTTGCCGACGATCGCGGCGATGGCCGCGGCGAACCGGGCGGAGGGGTGGAAGACGGCCCACACCAGGGCCGCGCCCAGCAGGAGTTGCAGCATGCCGCGGTGTTGCAGCAGCGCGAGGGTCATGGGATCGGGATCGGTGACCCGGTAGGTCCATTCCAGGGCGTATGCGTCGACCAGTGCGATGGCGGGGGTGGCGGTGATCAACCCCATCGTCATCAGCAACACCCGCAGCGTGGATTCGCTATTCGATCTCTCGGCCACAACCGTCTCCAATTCGTCAGTAGTGCTGATAATCAGGCTAGGCGACTATCAGGAGGCTGACAAGGGCGGCGTAAGGTATGCGCATGAGCTCGCAATCCCCCACGGAACTGGTCACCTCGTCGACCGGTTATCTCATGCTGCGACTCGGCGAGTTCCTGCGCGAGCGCACCGAAACGCTGTTGGGGCAATGGAATCTGAGCGCCCGAGACCTGCGTGTGCTCGGCTTCGCCGCCGCGCGGTCGATGTCGCAGCGGGAGTTGGCCGAGGCCGCCGGACTGGACCGCACCACCATGGTCGGTGTGCTCGACCGGCTCGAATCGATCGGTTACGCGCGTCGGGAACGCGACGAACACGACCGCAGGCGCTTTCTGGTGGCGGTGACCGAGGCGGGGGCGCGCACCCTGGAGCAGGCGGTGGCCGAACTCGCCACCGCGCAGGCCGACTTCCTGGCTCCGTTCACCCCGGAGGAGCGGCGGCAATTCCACGCCATGGTCGAGCGACTGTTCCGTGCGCACGATCCATCATGTGACCCGGCCTGATTCCGATACGTCGCTGCTGCGGTAGCCGGATTGCCCGGTGCCGCACGGATTTCCGCCGTTCGAGGCCGTGTGGGCGGCCTAGCGGGCGGGGGCGGGTTCGCCGGTCGTGCCCTCCCAGGCGCGTTCCGGCGGACTGCCGATGAAGCGGCCGCAGAGGAGGGCGGCGGCGGTGGCGACGATCCAGCCCGGCACGATCTCATACCAGCCGGTGTCGGCCAGGGCGTCGACCTGGCGCCAGACCACGACGGTGACCGCTCCGCCCAGAATGCCCGCCATCGCGCCGGCGGCCGTCATGCGCGGCCAGTACAGCGACAGCAGGATGACCGGGCCGAACGCCGCGCCGAAACCCGCCCAGGCGTAGGCGACGATATCGAGGACCGCGCCGCCGCTGAGCGCCATCACATAGGCCACGACGGCGACCGCGACCACGGCCGCGCGGCCCACCCACACCAGGACTCGTTCGGAGGCATCGCGGTTGAGGAAGGCGTGGTAGAAGTCCTCGGTCAGGGCGGTGGAGGACACCAGCAGCTGGCTGTCGGCGGTGGACATGATGGCCGCCAGCACCGCGGCCAGCACCAGACCGGCGATCCAGGGCGCCAACTCCTGCTGGGTGAGCGCGATGAACACCGTCTCGGGATTGTCCAGCGGCTCGTCGAGCGCCACCACGCCGATCAGGCCGACCAGGCAGGCGGCCGTGAGCGTGATGAGCACCCAGCTCATTCCGATGCGGCGGGCGGTGGGCACGTCGTCGGCGCTGCGAATGCCCATGAACCGCGCCAGAATATGCGGCTGGCCGAAATAGCCGAGCCCCCAGGCGAGCAGCGACACGATGGCCACGAATCCGAGCGAACCGCCGTCACCCCAGACGCCGTCGGCGAAACTCGCCTCCGCGCCCATATCCATCAGGTCGGGCGTCTTGTCCCGCAACGCGTCTCGCACCGCGCCGAATCCGCCGAAGCCGGCGACGGCGACGATGGGCACCAGCACCAGGGCGAAGAACATCAGCAGGCCCTGCACCACATCGGTGAAGCTCACCGCGAGAAAACCGCCCAGGAAGGCGTACAGGACGATCACCAGCACCGCGACCGTGATGGCCAGCGTCGAGTCGACGCCGAACACCTCCTCGAACAGCACGCCCCCGGCGACCAGCCCGCTGGCCACGTACACCGTGAAGAACACCAGGATCACCAGCGCCGACACCACCCGCAACAGCCGCGTGCGGTCCTCGAACCGGCTCTCGAAATACGAGGACAGGCTCACCGCGTTACCGGCCCGCTCGGTGTAGGTGCGCAAGCGCGGCGCGACGAACAACCAGTTGAGATAGGTGCCCACCGCCAACCCGACGGCGATCCAGGTGGCGCCGATCCCGGCCGCGTACACGGCCCCGGGCAGCCCGAGCAGCAGCCAGCCGGACATATCACTGGCCTGTGCCGACAGTGCGGCCGTGGGAGCGTTGAGTTTCCGGCCGCCCAGCGCGAAATCGGCGAGCGTCGCCGTACGGCGATACACCCACACCCCGATCGCCACCATCGCCACCAGATAGATGACGAACGTGGTCAGCGTTACCGCGTCCAATTCGACCATGACGGGCACCTCCCGGGTCCGCAGCGGCTTGTGGCCGCGAGAACGTACGGCACCGCGCCGGAACGGGTGTGCCCGACAGCTGATGCCCGACTTGTCGGATCACGGTAGACGATGATCACGCCGCAGGGTGGTGACTCCCCGGGATTTCCATACCGGTCGATTTCACGCGGTCCGCGACGGCGCGTCCGGGGGTGAGTTCGATCGGCGCTCCGCCGTGCTACCGCTGACCGTCGGATTCGTCGACGATGTCGTAGTAGCTCATGCCGAAGGGTTGCAGCAGCGCGCGCATGAACCCGGGTCCGTCGTCTGGGTGCACGTACCTGCCCGTACCGCGGATCTCGATACCGGATCGATGCCATTGCTCGGCGAGAGCGCATCCCCCGGGTGCCGTGAACGTGAGTGCCGCCGTACCGGTCTCGGTCAGACGGAACTCGGCCACGCGCCGGGGATCCCAGGAGCCGAGGTCGTATATCGCGACAAGGGTCGGTAGATGTTCGTCCATACGGCTTCGATTTCCTAAACGATTATGCCTGGCCGCCATTCTCTTCCGGTGATCTTACCGTCCTGCTGGATCTCGACCAGGCGATCGACGGCCCCCTTGATGGCGTCGTCGCTCAGGCCGAGATCCCCGAGAGCGGACCGCAGCTGATCGGGGTGCAACGCGCGGACGTCCCGCAGAACGTCGGAATGCAGCGAGCCGTCGCTCGGGGCATCGGGTCCTCGGTCGTTCATGTAGTGCGAGATGAAGTCGGACCGTATACCGAATTCCGTATCTCGATACTCCGGGAACGTCAGCGAGTGGTCGATCGCCACGGGGCGGATTCGATCCGACTCGACAACCGTCCGGTAGTTGCCCGCATGCCTGTCGGTATTGCCCGTGATGTAGTCGAGCACCGCCATCCGATGCCGGTCGACGATGTCATAGTCCTCCAGGCTGCGAGCCTCGTCCGATTCCACGAACTTCATTACCGCGCTGGGGCCGAAGTCCGCGGCATTGTCGGCGATCCCGGCCGGGGGAACGAGATCCCAGCCGAGCAGGTGGTCCACCCGATAAGTCGCGACCTCCCGTGCGCCCTGAGCGCCCCCGCCAGCCGGAATACAGGCGCGGGTTCGTATCTCGCCGGTGAACGGCTTCACTACATAGCGGCTGCCATCGCTCGATTCGGCACGGTAGACCTGCTTTTCGCGCTGACCCCGCTCGAGATCGTTCCCCAGCGTGGCGTCGGGTCCGTGCAGCGAGTCGACCCGCCGTCCCGGATCCGGCCCCGACAGGCCACGTCGCATCTCCAGTTCTTCGCGGCTCGGCCGGTAGCCGGTTGCCGTGGCAGGTGGCGTGTCGGGGACATGCCGTGGCGATTCGGAAGGAAAGTGCCCTTCCACGGCTCGCATGTTGTGCCGATCGGCCCCCACAGCGTTCGAGCCGGTCGCGCGCAGTTCGCCGGCGGCATGGTGCATGGGCGGGGCGGCGCCCTGATTGGCTCCGCTCTGGAGCGCCGTGCTGATCCGCTGCAAGATCTGCTGTCCCAGCCGGGAGAGCAACCCACTCATCCCATCGCTCCCCGCACCCGGCATCGGTCAACCGACGTGAGTCATCACGCCGCCTGGTGATCATCCGAGATGACGGCGGGATGCACCGATTACGGTATTCCCATTACGGGGAAGAGTGGATCGGCAGGAAGGGTTGGGTCGGCGGGCAACGCGTGTCGGGGCCTCCTACCCGAAGCTCGGCGCGCCGGGGACCACGGCGGCCGGGGAGGGGAGCTGGCCGGGGGTCGGTGTGAAGGAGGCCATCAGTTCCCAGGTGCGCGCCTGGGCGCGCTTGGACGCCTCGCGGCCGGCCGCCGCGACGGCGGTGCCCAGCTGTTCCAGGGAGATTCGCCGGGCGTCGGCGCCGAAGCGCACGTCGGTGAGTACACCGGAGGCGTCCACGGTGACCTCCACCAGGCCGTCCGCCGACTCGGCGGTGCAGCGCAGCGTGTGCAGCCGCTGATAGATGTCGGCGAGCCGTGCCTGTTGCTCGCCGAGTGCGCCGACGACCTGATCGATCTGCTCGCGCGCCGGATCGGTGGGTGAGCGCAGGTCTACTCGTTCCGCACTGTCCATCGCAACTCCTCGTCTCGCGATCCGGTTCGTTCGCTGCCATTGTCGGTTCTTCCCAGTGTGGGGAGCACCGCATGCGTACGGCGGCGAGTGGACGCTCAGTCGCCGAGTGCCGTGATGGCGGCGCGCAGCCGGTCGGTGGCCTCGTCGGCCACGTCCTCGAGGGCGGGTGCGTCGGCGAGATCCGCCATCATTCGCGGGTCCGCTGCCTCCACCAGCACGGTGTCGGGTCCGGTGCCGCGGACCACGACATTGCAGGGGAGCAGCAGGCCGATGCGGCGCTCGGCGTCGAGGGCGCGGTTGGCCAGTGGGGGATTGCACGCGCCGAGGATGAGGTAGTCCTCCATGTCGACGTCGAGTTTGGCCTTCATGGTGGCGCGGACGTCGATTTCGGTGAGCACTCCGAAACCCTGCTGCGACAGGGCCGTTCGGGTGCGTTCCACGGCATCGGCGAAGGAGGTGTGCAGCGTGGTCGACAGTTCCGGGTTCGTCTTCATCTCGTCACCTGCTCGCTATCGGTTGCGGAGGCGGCGCAGCCAGCCTCGGTCGGTATCGGTCTGGTGGCCGGGGCACCACTGGTCGGCGGGGACCGCGGCGCGGACCTGCGCGACATGGTGGCCGCAGCCGGACCAGGTGGTCTTGCCGCAGGTTCGGCAGCGGACGGGGCTACACATGCGGGATTACCTTTCCGTGGTGGGTCATGCCGGGCCGTCGCCGTTGTCGACCGCGTCGGCGAATTCGCAGAAGGCTTCGTAGGCGCGGGCGCCGTGGATGGTGGCGGGTCCGCCGTGCATGAGGAAGGTGACGCCGATGGCCTCGGCGGCCTCCTGCCGGGTGGCTCCGGCGCGGGCCGCGGCCTGCCCGTGCGAGGCGATGCAGCCGTCGCAGCCCTCCACCACGCCGATGGCGAAGGCGATGAGTTCCTTGGTCTTGCGGTCCAGCGCCCCCGGCGCGAACGCCGCCTTGCTCAGCTCGCCGAAGCCCTTGTAGACCTCGGGAATGCTGCGGCGCAGCTCACGGTGCTGTGGGGACAGTTCGCGCAGCACCGCGGTGCCGTGCCGGGACGTGTGCTCGGTGACGGGTGACATCGGTGTTCCTTTCGACTCTCACTTATCCCCCCGGGGGGATGCAAGACCCAGCGTACATCCCCCCGGGGGGATATACAATGAACGAGTCCGGCCGCGATTCGGCCGATCAGCCGAAGGAGATGGACCCATGCGACTAGAGCCCGAGGACACCAGGGCCGTGCTCACCCGGATGAAGCGCGCTCACGGCCATTTGGCCAGCGTCATCCGCATGATGGAGGAGGGCGCGGAATGTGAGGACGTCCTCACCCAGCTCGCCGCCGTCAACAAGGCGCTCAGCCGCAGCGGCTACGCGCTGGTGGCCACCGGCCTGCAGCACTGCCTGACCACCGGCGGCCCGGACAGCGTCGACACCAAGAAGATGGAGAAGCTCTTCCTCTCCCTGGCCTGAGTTCGACCGGCCGCCAGCGGGATTCCCGTCATCGGGCACGCTGTGGCAGGGTGGTCCGGGCAGGTGTCGTTCGGTGTTCGGAAGGCTCGGTGTGGTTTCGCGGTTGGGGCGCAGCAGATTTCCGTGGCTAGTCGCCCTCGCGGTGGTGCTGGCCGGGCTGGGTGCGGTGCCCGTGCCCGCCGCGGCCGACGCCGTCGACAACCATGTCGACGCGCTGGCCGAGGCGGCGGAAACACCGGTGCTGCACTGGAACGACTGCGGTGACGGGTTCGAGTGCGCGAGCGCGACGGTGCCGCTGGACTACCACCGTCCGCGCGACGAGGGCATCGAACTGGCCGTGATCAAACTGCCCGCCGCGGATCCGAATGCCCGCATCGGCACCCTGTTCGTCAATTTCGGCGGTCCTGGCGCGTCCGGCGTCGATCGGCTGCGGGAACGGGCTCGCTGGCCCTGGCTGTTCTCCGCGGAGCTGCGGGCGCGCTTCGACATCGTCTCGTGGGATCCGCGGGCGGTGGCGCGCAGCGCGGCGGCACGGTGCTTTCCGAATACCGATGCGCAGCTGGCATTTCTGGGCGCGTTCCCGAATATGCCCGGAGATGCGGCGGGCGAGGCCGAATTCTATTCCTACAACCGGGAATTCGCCGAGCACTGTGCGCGATCGGCGGGCCCGATACTGCGCCACGCCTCGACCGCCGATACCGCGCGGGACCTGGAACTGCTGCGGCGGGCCGTCGGTGACCCGCGACTGACCTACCACGGCATCTCCTACGGCACCCTGCTCGGCGCCACCTACGCCAACATGTTCCCCGGACGTGTCCGGGCCCTGGTGTTCGACGGGTCCATGGACTTCCAGGGCAGTGTCACCGGCCACGGGAACCAGGGGACCACCGTTCCGCTGGACGCCCGCCAGGACGTGGCCACCGGTATCGCGGAGACCTTCGACGCCTTCCTGCGGCAGTGCGCGCAGGCCGGGCCGAACTGCGCCTTCTCCGCGGGGTTCCCCGGACTCAAATGGCGGTTGATCGCCGAACGGGCGCGCTTCGCGCCCATCCGGCTGAACGGGTACACCTGGACGTACTCCGCCATCGTCAATGCGGCGTCGGACCTTTCGCGCCCGTCCACCTATCCCGAGCTGGCCGAACTGCTGCAGTCGCTGTTCGACGCGGTGTTCGGGCTGCCGGGCATCGCGCCGGTCTCCGGCGGGGCGAACTACACCGGCAATCGCACGGAGGCGTTCTTCACCACCCAGTGCGCCGACAGCACGGTGCCCACCGATCTCGCGGTGTACAGCCGCGCCGCCGTCACCGAGGACCGGCGGGTGCCCTACTTCGGCCGGATCGGTGTCTTCGACATGATGGCCTGCGCGTTCTGGCAGGCACAGGACGCCGACCGCTACACCGGCCCCTGGAACCGCCGGACCGCCGCCCCGATCCTGGTGCTCAACAGCCGATTCGACCCGGCCACACCGCTGGCGGGCGCGGACGCGGGAGCCGCGCAACTGGCCGACGCCCGCGTGGTGGTGGTCGAGGGGACGGGCCACAGCAGCATGTACGTGCCCAGCACCTGTGCCGAACGGGTGAAGCGGGAATACCTGTTCACCGGCGAACTGCCTCCGGCGGACACCCGATGCGCGATGGACCGGTCGCCGTTCGATCCGGCCTGACTCACCCGATGGTGACGAATCCCCGCTCCGCCATCCACTCGCGCGCCACCTGCGCCGGTTCGCGGCCCTCTACATCCACCTGCCGGTTCAATTCGGTGATGGTCTCGTTGGTGAGCAGTCGCGAGATCGGGGTCAGCACCTCGATCACCTCCGGATGCGCCGTGGCGAAATCCTCCCGCATGACCAGGGCCGCATTGTATTGCGGGAAGAAGCCGCGATCGTCGGTGAGCAGCCGCAGATCCAGTGCGGGAATACGGCCGTCGGTGGCGGCGACGGAGCCGAAGCGGCACTGGCGGGCATCGGCGACGGCCTGATAGACGAGCGCGTCCTGCACGATCTGCTTCGGCACCCGACCGGCATCGACGCCGTAGGTGCGCGTCATGCCCGGGAAACCGTCCTGGCGCACATTGAATTCGGTGCCGACGCAGGTGGCGGCAGCGGCCGGATCGGCGGCGACCAGCGCCGCGTAGTCGGACAGGGTCCGCACCCCGGTCTCCTCGGCCGTGCGGGCGCTGGTCGCGATGGCATAGGTGTTGTTCATGGGAGCCATTGCCGCCCAGACCATGCCGTGTGCGGCCAGATCGGCGTCCCGCACCGCCTCGAACTGCTCCCGGGAACCCGGCACCGGAGTCTCGTTGCCCAGGTAGTTGATCCAGCCCGTCCCGGTGTAGTCGTAGGCGATATCGATCTGCCCGCGCTCCTGCGCGGCGCGCAGACTGTTGGAGCCGACGATATTGGTGAGGTCGCGCACCTGTGCCCCGGCCGCCGAGAGCGCGAACTCGATGAGGTACCCGAGCACGAGCTGCTCGGTGAAGTCCTTGGAGCCGACCGTGATCGACACCCCGTCCAGTGCGGGAACCGGCTGAACAGAGCCGGGCTCGACGCGCAGCGGCACCGCGCTGCCCGCCTCCAGGCCGCAGGCCGCCGCCAGCATTCCGATGGCGAGCAGCACGGCCGTGCAGCCGCGCCGGATTCGACCGTTCACCGCAACCCCCTCGGGCCGAGGAACCGCTCGGCCAGCGCCCCCAGCCAGTCGATGAACAGGGCGAGCGCCACCGTCAGCAGCGCGCCCACCCAGAGCGTCACATTATCGCGCAGCTTGTAGCCGGTGTCGATGAGGATGCCCAGCCCGCCCGCGCTCACCAGGAACGACAGGGTGGCGGTGCCCACCGCCAGCACCAGCGAGGTGCGCAGTCCCGCCAGAATGTAGGGCACGGCGAGCGGGAATTCGATGCGCCGCAGCACCGTCGCCGCCGACATGCCCTGGCCACGACCCGCGTCGACGATCGCCGGATCGACCTCGTCGTAGCCCAGGATGGTATTGCGCAGCACCGGCAGCAATGACAGCAGCACGATGGGGGCGACCCCGATCCAGAAGCCGGTGGTGCGGGTGATCAGGTAGAACAGCACGATGAGGCCGATGGCCGGGGCCGCCGCGCCGATATTCGCCAGACCGACGAACAGCGGTGTGAGACGCCGGAATCGGGGGCGGGTGAGCAGCGTGCCCAGCGGTACGGCGATCACGACGACGATCGCGACCACGGTGACGGTGATGAGAACGTGCTGTCGGGTGACGGTGGCGATATTGTCGGCGGTGAGGCTGGCCCGCTGCGTGGCCGTGAGGTCGCGCGCGAAGGCCCACACCAGGACTCCCGCACTCAGCAGCACCGCGAGCAGCGGCTGCGCCACCAGCCGGATGCGTTCGGCGCGCCGCTCGGCCCGCGCGGTCACGCCGAATCTCCCGCGTCCGCGCGCGCGTGCGCGGTCCGGATGGCGGACAGGTGCGCGACCAGCGTGTCGATGGTGATCAGACCGGCGTAGGCGCCGCGGCGGCCGGTGACGACGGCATTGGCGGTGCTGTCGGCGAGCAGCGCCTCCAGTGCCTCCTGCAAGGTGGACCGCAGCGAAACTGCCTCGCCCACCGGCGTTCCCACCTCCCGCAGTGAGGTCGCGTGCGCGAGCTGGGGGAGGGTGACCCAGCGCAGCGGGCGGCTGTGGTCGTCGAGAATCAGGCCGAAGTCGCGCTGCCCGCTGGCGAGCGTCTCGCGCAGCAGGTCGACCGAGGAGCTCTCCACCACGGTGGGGCAGTCACCCAGTTCGACGTCCGCGACCCGGGTGAGGGTGAGCTGTTTGAGCGCCGCGTCCGCGCCCACGAATCCGGCCACGGTCTCGTCGGCCGGTTCGGCCAGGATCGCGGCCGGGGTGTCGTACTGCAGGATGCGGGATCGGTTGCCCAGCACCGCGATACGGTCGCCGAGCTTGACCGCCTCGTTGAAGTCGTGGGTGACGAAGACGATGGTCTTGCGCAATTCGGCTTGCAGCCGCAGCAATTCGTCCTGGAGCAGGCCGCGGGTGATGGGGTCGACCGCGCCGAACGGCTCGTCCATGAGCAGCACCGGCGGATCGGCGGCCAGCGCCCGCGCCACTCCGACCCGCTGCTGCTGACCGCCCGACAGCTGACGCGGATAGCGATCGCGGAAGGTGTCCGGATCGAGCCCCACCAGCTCGAGCATCTCGTCGACGCGCGCGGCGACGCGGGCGCGATCCCAGCCGACGAGGCCGGGGACGGTGGCCACATTCCGCGCCACCGTCAGATGCGGGAACAGTCCGGCCTGCTGGATGGAGTAGCCGATGCCGCGCCGCAACCGATCCGGGTTCACCGCCGCGGTGTCGCGCCCGTCGATGGTGATGGTGCCCGAACTGGGTTCGATGAGCCGGTTGATCATGCGCATGGTGGTGGTCTTGCCGCAGCCCGACGGCCCCACCAGCACCACCGTCTCCCCGGCCGGAATGGTCATGGAGACCCGGTCCACCGCCGGGTCACGTTGGCCCGGATAGTGTTTGGTGACGGCGTCGAGCACGATCTCGGCCCCGGAGACGGCCGGTTCGACGCTGCTGGTGTCAGGCACGGATACCCCCGGATGTGGTCAGTCGCCCGGTGAGGACGAGGAGTGCGTCGAGCAGCAGGGCCAGGACCACGATGAGCACCGTGCCGGTGAGCGCCTGCGGCACCGCCGTCGGCGTGCCCAGCCGGGCCAGTCCCGAGAAGATGAGATTGCCCAGGCCGGGGCCCTTGGCGTAGGCGGCGATGGCGAGAATCCCCATGATCATCTGGGTACTGACCCGCATGCCCGCGAGAATGGCGGGCCAGGCCAGCGGCAGTTCGATTCGCGTCAGCACCCGCAGCCGGTTCATCCCCACGCCGCGCGCGGCATCGGTCACCGCCGGATCCACCGCGGACAGCCCGACGATGGTGTTGCGCAGGATCGGCAGCAGCGCGTACAGCACGAGCGCGGTGATGGTGGGCGGAACCCCTAGGCCCAGAACGGGAATCAGTATCCCGAGCAGTGCGAACGACGGAATGGTCAGGATGATGCTCGCGGTGGCGGTCGCCGCCGCCGACCCCAGCGGGCTGCGGTGCACCAGCGCCCCGATCAGCACCGCCACCACCGAGGCGATGACGATGGCCTGCACCACCGCGGAGACGTGCAGATACGAATCCGTCATCAGCTGCTGGCGATGGTCGACGATATAGCTCCACAGGGTGTCCAGTGCTCACCCCTCCCACTGGTCGGTGTCGCGGCCGAGCATAGTGGGGAAACCGCGACGCCCGGGGATTTCGCGGGATGCCGTCGTACCGGCGCCGGCCGACCGAGCGACACCGGCTGCGCCGGGGCCGCGGCAGTGCGACCGGTCCGGCGGGCTCGCCGGATCCCGCGGGGGATGGTGCGCGGGTGGGCGCGATATCGCCGTCGATGGTGGTCCCACCAGCGTTCCCACTTGCGCCATCCGGTAAATCCTACTGAGCCACAGCAGGATTCGCCGCTTAGTAGTAGCGTTCCCAGGGGGACTACGGTGGGAGGTACGTGGTGGACGGGGTCGTGCGGTCCGGAGATCGAGGGGTGATTCACGCGTGGTTGCGGGTGGTCGTCACGATGGTGGCGGCCGTCGCGCTCATGGCCTCGCTCGGTGCGGCGGTGGCCGATGCCGCCCCGGCGCGGCGCGCACCGGCCGGTGGTTTTCAGGAACTGTGGGTGCCGTCGAGTATGGGCCCCATCAAGGTACAGGTGCAGTGGGCGGCACGGGGTGGGAGTGCCGCGCTGTACGTGCTCGACGGGTTGCGCGCGCCGGACGACCACAGCCAGTGGACCAGTGACACCGATGCCCTGCGCCAATTCGCCGGTGACAACGTGACATTGGTGTTCCCGGTCGGCGGGCGGTCGAGCTTCTACACCGACTGGTATCGGCCGAGCGGGACCAATGGCCAGCGGGTGACGTACCGGTGGGAGACCTTCCTGACGCGGGAGCTGCCCGCCTTTCTGGCGCGGTACGGCGTATCCCGCACCAACAACGGCATCGTCGGCGCTTCCATGGGCGGCAATGCCGCACTCGTCCTGGCGGCCTACCATCGCGACCAGTTCCGCTTCGCGGGCAGCTTCTCGGGGTTCGTGAATCCGACCTTCCCGCTGTGGCACGAGGCCATGCGGGCGGCGATGTGGGATGAGGGCCGTTTCAACGTCGACGACATGTGGGGTCCGGCGGGCGATCCCGCCTGGCGGCGCAATGACGCCACGGTGCAGGCCGAACGGCTGCGCGGCCTACCGATGTACATCTCCACCGGCAACGGTGTCCCCGGCCTGCCCGATATCGGCTACGGCCTCGGCAATACCGCCAATGCCATGGCCCTGGAGGCCATGACCCAGACCGCCGCCCGCATCTTCCACGACCGCCTCGCCGCCCTCGGCATCCCCGCCCGCTTCGACTTCGTCCAGGGCACCCACGTCTGGCCCTACTGGCAGCAGGCCCTAGCCACCGCCCGCCCCATGATCCTCGACGCCCTCCGCGCCCACTGACCAGAGACAATCTGGCGGAACTGGCCTTCGACACCCTCGCCCGCTACGACCCGGGGACGCAGGGCGGCATGATGCACCTGCCCGATACCGACGGCGATCTGTACGCCGGATCGCTGCCGCTGGTGGAGGGCTGGCTGGCCGGGATCGGCGCGAAAGCCGGTGCACGGCCGATCGTCTTCGTCGCCGAGAACGTCGGCGTGCTGGTCGGCGCGGAGTTCTCCGACCAGCATGTGCTGCGGCTGCTGTCCGTCGCCCGGGAGCTGTTCGACAACGCGGTGCGGCCGGTGTCGCCGGTTCCCTACACGGTCGATGCGGCGGGAGCATTGGTTCCGTATCGCGTCGAGCGGGGTCACCCGGCGTGGCGGGAGATCCGTTCCGCGGAGTCGACGCTCGCCGCCCAGGTGTACACACAGCAGTACGAATACCTGCGGGCCGATCTCGCCGCGGGCCTGATCGAGGATCGTGCGGCACAGCTCATGCACGCCCGCAAGCCGGACGGCAGCGAGACGACCTTCGCGGCGTGGACCGATACGGTGCCGACCCTGCTGCCACGGGCGCACACCGTCACCCTCACCGATGTCGACACCGGCGAGACATTCGGCCTGCCCTGGGAAACCCTCGCCGACGCAGTCGATCTGCGGCCGGTCGAGGGTATCCACCCGACCCGCTACCGCGTCGTGGACCATCCCGACGCGCAGACCATGGCGCGGCTGCGAGCCTGCGCGCGTATGGACTGACGGCGGTGATATCCGCCCGCGTGCCGCGAGTACTGTCGAAGGGCATTGTTCGAACTCTGGTGGAGGTTGTGCTGATGGCTCGAATTCCCACGTCGTTGCTCGCGGCCGGTGGGCTCACCGGTGGTTTCGCGCTCGCGCAGGCGACCAAGCAGCGGCAGTTGGGTGGGGCGGTGTTCGCGGCGGGGACCCTCGCAGCGGTGCCGCGGTGGTACAAGACCGCCGGTGCCGGGGGTGCGGCGGCATTGACCGGGATGGCGATCGGAGCCATGGGAGCCTCGCATCCGCTGGCGAAGAAGATCGGGGCCTGGCCGTCGGTGGCGGTGGTCTCGAGCGCGGTGGCGCTGGCCGCCTGGGTCGCGGTCGACCGGCGGGCCTGAACACCCGCGTCCGGCACCGGGAAGTCGTCGTGAGGGAGCGGGCCGTGGCGGCCCTGCGGGTGACGGTCGCGGTCACGGGCCGCGATACGGCGGAGATCACCTGGTCACCCGCCGGTGACGCCCGCGTCAAGTTCGAGTACGCACGAATCTTCCTGGTGCCCTTGGGTACCGACGCAACCCGCCGGTACCTGGAACTCGTGGACGGCCGCCGCACCGCGGCCGTGCTGCGCCTGCCCGCCCTCCCCGACGGCGACTACGCCATCGAGGTCGACGCCTACGGCAGCGCCAGCTGGGGCGACGGCAGGCTCGACGGCCGCGGACGCAGCGCCGCCTTCACCCTCGGCGATCGGGGCTGAGCCGCGCTCCGGTCGCGGCGCCGCCTGTCGGGCGCGCCGCATAAAGTTGCGCCATGACGATCAACCCGTTCTTCGAGCGCAGCCCGCTTCCGTACGAACTCCCCGTCTTCGCGGAGATCGCCGACGAGCACTACCTGCCCGCGTTCGAACGGGGAATGGCCGAGCAGCTGGCCGAGGTCGCGGCCATCACCGCCACCGGTGCGGAACCGACCTTCGCGAATACGATCGAGGCCCTGGAACGCTCGGGTGCCCTGCTGACCCGGGTGTCGAATGTGTTCTTCAACATCGCCTCCGCCGACTCCACCGAACGGATCGAGGCCATCGAGGCGGACATCTCGCCGCGGCTGGCGGCGCATCGGGACGCCATCCACCTGGACCAGGCCCTGTTCGCCCGCGTCGAAACGCTGTACGAGCGGCGTGACGAACTCGATCTGGACGCCGAACAGGCACGGCTGCTGGAGCAGTACCACATTCGATTCGTTCGCGCCGGTGCCCGGCTGGATGCGGCGGGCCAGGCCAGGCTTCGTGAAATCAATGCCGAACTCGCCGCGGCGGCAACGGAATTCGGGCAGCGCAACCTGGCGGCCGCCAATGCCGCCACGCTGATCCTCGACAGCGAGGCGCAACTGTCCGGGCTCGCGCCCACGGCCGTCGCCGCCGCGGCCGAACTCGCCGAATCGCTCGGGCACCAGGGCAAGTGGGCATTGAGCCTGCAGAACGTCTCCAATCAGCCGGTGCTGGCGCAACTGGCCGACCGGGAGGTGCGGCAGCGCGTCATGGCCGCCTCGCTGGAGCGCGGCTTCGACGGCAATGGTGACAACGGCGCACTCGCGGCCCGCATGGCCGCGCTGCGGGCCGAGCGGGCGACGCTGCTCGGCTACAATGACCACGCCGCCTACGCGGTCGCCGACCAGACCGCGAAAACCGTCGCGGCGGTGGAGGATATGCTCGCCCGCCTGGTCCCGCCCGCGGTCGCCAATGCCGAGCGTGAGGCCGCCGAACTCACCGCCGCCATGCGGGCGGAGGTCGGCGCCGACGCCGAACTGCGCTCCTGGGATTGGCAGTTCTGGTCGGAAAAGGTACGCGCCGAACGCTTCTCGGTGGATGCCGAGGCACTGCGCCCGTACTTCGAACTGGAACGCGTGCTCTTCGACGGCGTGTTCTTCGCCGCCGAACAGGTCTACGGCATCACCCTGCGGGAGCGGCAGGATCTGATCGGCTACCACCCCGAGGTCCGGGTCTTCGAGGTCTTCGACGCCGACGGCGCAGCGCTGGGGCTGTTCCTCGGCGACTTCTTCACCCGCCCGTCCAAACGCGGCGGCGCGTGGATGAACGAACTGGTCAGCCAGTCGGCGCTGTTGGGACAGCGGCCGGTGGTGGTCAACAATCTCAATATCGTGAAGCCGCCGGAATCGGAACCGGCCCTGCTCACCTGGGACAATGTCCGCACCCTCTTCCACGAGTTCGGGCACGCGCTGCACGGGCTGTTCTCGAACGTGCGCTATCCGTTCTTCGCCGGCACCGAGGTGCCGCGCGATTTCGTCGAGTTCCCGTCGCAGGTGAACGAGATGTGGATGTCGCATCCGGCGGTGCTGCCCAACTACGCCAGACATGTCGAGACCGGCGCGCCCATGCCCGCCGAGCTGGTCGAGCGCATGGCCGCGGCCGAACGCTTCGGCGAGGGTTTCCGCACCGTCGAGTATCTGGCCGCCGCACTGCTGGACTGGGCGTGGCACCGCATCGCCGCCGACGCGCCGGCCGACGCCGAGGCGTTCGAACACCAGGCGCTCCGCGCGGCCGGAATCGCGCTCGCCGCCATTCCGCCGCGCTACCGCACCGGTTATTTCGCCCACATCTTCGCCGGGGGCTACGCGGCGGGCTACTACTCCTACATCTGGAGCGAGGTGCTCGACGCCGACACCGTGGAGTGGTTCGCCGACGGTGCGGCCCCGATCCGGGACAAGGGCGAGACCTTCCGGCGGGAACTGCTCTCGCGCGGCGGCTCGGTCGATCCGCTCACCGCCTTCGCGGCCTTCCGCGGCCGGGCCCCCGAGGTCGAACCACTGCTCGTTCGCCGCGGCCTGACCGCCTGAGCCGCCCACGCGCGGGTTCATATCGGGCGGGTATCGCCGGTATAGTCGCCGCGGATGAGTTGTTCCACCGCTGTTGCTGTGCCGAAGTCGCCGGACCGCCGCTCGAGGCGGGTCATGTGGCTGGTTCCGCTATTGTGCGCGGGCCTGGCCACGCTGTGCCTCACCGCGTCGGTCTGGCCGTTCAAGGAGATCAGCGGCGGCTTCATCGACCTCCAGGTGTACCGGCTGGGCATCGATACGCTGCGGCGTGGCGGTGACCTGTACGGGCAGTTGCCGCAGACCACCATCGGCATCGGGCTGCCGTTCATCTATCCGCCCTTCGCCGCGCTGGTGCTCATGCCGTTCGCGCTGGTGCCCTGGCCGGTGGCGGCCGTGGCCTTCTTCGTGACCTCGGTGGCCGCGCTGGCGGTCACGCTCTACGTGGTCGCCCGGCGGATCTGGCCGGGCGCGGGGCACCGTCGGCTCGCCGTCTTCGTCACCGCGTGCGCGACGCCGCTGGCGCTGCTGCTGGAACCGGCCCGCTCGACGCTGGATTTCGGCCAGGTCAACCTGCTGCTGATGGCGCTGGTGGCGGCCGACTGCCTGGTGGAGAAGCCGCGGTGGCGGCGCGGCGTGCTGATCGGCATCGCCGCCGCGGTCAAATTGACCCCGGCCGCCTTCGTGCTCTACTTCCTCATCCGCCGCGACTACCGCGCCGCCGTCACCGCCGCGGTCACGGGGGCCGCCGCGACCGCGGTCACCTTCCTGGTGCTGCCCCGGAGTTCGATCGACTACTGGTTCGGCGGGCTGGGCAATGCCTCGGGGCTCAGTGGGTCGGCGTTCCATACCAATCAGTCGATCCAGGCCGTGCTGACCCGGCTCTCGGTGCACAAGCCGCTGTCCACCATCCTGTGGTTGGTGATCGCGGCGGCGCTGCTGGTGCTGGTGGTGGCGGCCATGCGCCGGGCCGTGGACTTCCCGCCGCTGCTGCTGGCCGTCAACGCGGTGTTCACGCTGCTGGTCTCGCCGATCTCGTGGTCGCACCATTGGATCTGGATCGCTCCGGCCCTGCTCGCCATGGTCGGATATGCGACGCGACTGCCGTGGCGGCAGGGGATCGGCTGGTACGCGGCGGCCGCCGTCACGGCCGCGATCTACGTGATCGGTCCGCAGAACTGGCTGCCGGACGGGGAGCACCGCGAGACGACCTGGACGCCCTGGCAGCACTTCGTCGGCAATACCTACATCTGGTGGAGCCTGCTGCTGGTGGCGCTGTTCCTGGTGGCCACCCGGCGGCGGTCGCTGCCCGCCGCCGTCACCGCACCCGAGCTGACGCCCGCCCGGTAGCGGACGCTACTGGCGATAGGTCGCCAGGAAGCGGCCGATGCGCTCGATGATCGCCTCCAGATCGTCGGCGTGCGGCAGGGTGACGATCCGGAAGTGGTCTGGCCGCGGCCAGTTGAAGCCGGTGCCCTGCACGATGTGGATCTTCTCCTGGAGCAGCAGGTCCAGGATGAACTGCTCGTCGCTGTGGATCGGGTACATGTCCAGGTCGATGCGGGGGAAGGCGTAGAGCGCGCCCTTGGGCTTGACGCAGGAGATGCCCGGAATGGCATTGAGCGCCTCCCAGGCGCGTTCGCTCTGTTCGCGGAGCCGCCCGCCCGGCAGGGTGAGGTCGTGGATGCTCTGATGGCCGCCCAGGGCGGCCTGAATCGCCTGCTGCGCGGGCACATTCGCGCACAGGCGCAGCCCGGCGAGCATGGTCAGGCCCTCGAGGTAGTTCTCGGCATGCTGGGTGGGGCCGGTGACCACCAGCCAGCCGGAGCGGAAGCCCGCGCAGCGGTACGCCTTGGACAGGCCGGAGAAGGTCAGGCACAGCAGATCCGGGGCGAGGGTGGCGGTGGCGGTGTGCGGGGATTCGTCGTAGCGGATCTTGTCGTAGATCTCGTCGGAGAACACCACCAGGCTGTGGCGGCGCGCGACCTCCAGGATCTGGCGCAGCACCTCGTCGGAGTACACCGCGCCGGTGGGGTTGTTCGGGTTGATGATGACGATGGCGCGGGTGCGGTCGGTGATCTTGGATTCGATATCGGCGACATCCGGGAACCAGTCCGAGGATTCGTCGCACACGTAATGCACGGGGCGGCCGCCGTTGAGCGTGGTGGCCGCCGTCCAGAGTGGGAAGTCCGGTGCGGGAACGAGGACTTCGTCGCCGTTCTCCAGCAGCGCCGTCATCGCCATCATGATCAGTTCGGAGACGCCGTTGCCCAGGAAGACGTCCTCGACGTCCACATCGGGCAGACCGAGCGTCTGGTAGTACTGCACCACGGCCCGGCGCGCGCTGAGCAGGCCCTTCGAGGTGCAGTAGCCGCTGGAGCCGGGCAGATTGCGCACGATGTCCTGAAGGATCTCCGCGGGCGCCTCGAAGCCGAACGGCAGCGGGTTGCCCGTGTTGAGCTTCACCACATGATGCCCCTCGGCCTCCAGCCGCGCGGCGTGTTCGGCCACCGGGCCACGGATCTCGTAGGAGACACCCGCCAGCTTGCTGGACTGCTTGACCTGCATGAACAACCCCTTCTCGATCCGGTTGCCGCACACTCTACTTGGAAAATCAAAGTTTGTGCTTGGAATTTCCAAGTGACACGTTACAGTGGGCTCGTGCCACGCCGAAGCTACGACCACTACTGCGCCGTCAGCCGGGCCCTCGATATCGTCGGGGACCGCTGGAGCCTGCTGGTGGTGCGCGAATTGTGTTCCGGGCCGCGCCGTTACAGCGATCTGTTCGCCGATCTACCCGGCATCAGCACCGATATGCTCGCCGCCCGGCTCAAGGATCTGGAACGCGAGGGCATCCTGACGCGCGGGCGGGCCGGAACGCGGGCCGCGACGGTCGTGTACGAACTCACGCCCGCGGGACTCGCGCTGCGGCCCGTGCTGGACGCGCTCTCCGCCTGGGGAACGCCACTGCTCGGCGAGCGCCGCGCCACCGACGCCGTGCGCGCCCACTGGTTCGCGCTGCCGCTGGGACGCGCTGTGGCCCAACTGGTTCCGGAGGGCACCGTCACCGTGCGCATCGGCGATACGGTGTTGCACTACACGGTCACCGACAGCGGGATCGCCCATGTCGACGGTCCCGCCGTCGACCCCGACCTCGAACTCCATCTCGATCTGCCCGCGGCCATCGCGGTGGCCACGGGCGCTCGGTCGCTCACCGAGGCGGCGAGAACGCCTGCGCCGGAACGGTGAACGACCCGTTGTTCACCACGCCGCGCCGATGAATCCGCCGATGACGGCACCGACGAAGCAGCCGACGATCGCGCCGACCAGGAAGAACCAGATCCCGATCAGCACGCCGATCACGCAGCCGATCGCGATGCCCGCGAAGATGTGGCCGGGGCCGCCGGCCTCATTGACGAAGGGCAGATCCTGAGAGGTGAGCGCGGCCGGCGTCGGTCCGCCCACCGGGGCGAGGGTCAGTTCGGTATCGCTGTGCAGAGTCGGCGTGACGGCGAGGTTCGCGCCGGCCTCCGTGCGCAGGCTGGTCGGGATCGCCCCGACGACCGCGCCATTGTCCGCCACCACCTGCACGGCGTCCGGCGTCAGCACGAATTTGCCGGAGGCGAGGGTGATGAGGGCATTCGAATGATCCGCCGCCAGGGTCGCGGTGTAGCCGACCGGGCCGTCCACTCCGCTGACGCTGAGGCCCGCCTGGCCGTGTGCCGTTGCCATGGTGATTCCGGTGGCCGCTACGGCGAGTATCGCTGTCGCCACCAACTTCCTGATAAACATTTTCTCTTCCATCCGTTCGGGTTTCCTTTGACGTTCCCCCGACGAACGGCACTGGACGGTATGAAAATGATGCGCTTGCGGGTCGTTTGCTGTCCAGAGGGGTGTGCGGTCCCCCGAAAGCGTCTTCGGGTCGGATTCGTGCCACCCCATCGGTGCGCCCCGCGGCGGCGGGCGCGGATACGACGGAGCCGACGCGGCCGGGCGCGGTGTCCGGCCTCGTCGGCTCCGAATGGCTGAGCGTGGAGTTGTCAGCCGATCAGGCGGCAGGCGCCCGTGCCGTCCGCCTCGCCCTCGCGCGGCGGGATGCCGGCGATGGTGCAGTACGCTCCGGCGGGCATGGGGGTGATCTTGATGTCGGGGCCGCTGATGCAGTTCACGAACGCCGGGTAGCCCTGGATCGCGAACTGGACCTTCTGGTACTCACCATTGCCGGTCTCGTGGCAGACCTGGGTGGCCTGCGCGTCGAAGTCGGCGGGGTTACCAGCGCTGGCGGTGCCGCCGCCGAAGGCGGTCAGCGCGGCCGCGGCGACGCCCACCAGTGCCGCAGTCCGGACGTTGATCATATGAATCTCCTTGCTGTGGGGATGCTTTGGTTCCAATTCCCGACCTCGGGATACCGTACGGGTCGACCGCCCTCCCGGCCAAGAATTCCAGCTACTGATCGGGAAATAACCGGCTGTGCGGCGGTTCGGCGGAGGGCGTCCGCGTACGTGACGGGGTGACCGGCTCCGGTCCGGTGGGCCGGAGGGTCTCGGAGCCCGCCCACGGCGTCGGTACCCCGAGGTAGCTCGTGATTCGCATCTCTTTCCTAGGAACTCCCGAATAGCCGAGTTCTTGCTACGGTTGCCGCTCGTCGCCCCGAAATGCTGCCGGATTCGCGGGCGGCGGTGAGTTTCGCGCGCGGCAGCGGAAAGGAAGGCCGCCATGCTCGTACCGGTTCCTGCCTGGTCGAGCCCGGAGAATCGGCGGCGACCAGCGGAGGACGAGGAATTCCTGCGAATCGTTTCCGAACCGCTTCCATTGCGCCGAATGCGGAGATCACCGCGAATTCCCCTGGCTCCCGC
This sequence comes from Nocardia otitidiscaviarum, assembly GCF_007362295.1. Classification (NCBI taxonomy): domain Bacteria; kingdom Bacillati; phylum Actinomycetota; class Actinomycetes; order Mycobacteriales; family Nocardiaceae; genus Nocardia; species Nocardia otitidiscaviarum. The sequence goes on from NZ_CP041695.1 coordinate 1,384,758, forward strand.
GCAGGAGCGTATGTGGCATGCCGCGCAGGCCGGACTTTCGGGTGACTGGAATATTGCTCGCGCCTTTCGAATTCGTGGACAGGCGGTGAATGTTTCCGCCCTGACCGCCGCCCTCGAGGATGTGGTGCGGCGGCATACGCCGCTGCGCACCTGCTATCCGCCCGCCCTGGACGGTCCGATCCAGGTGGTGGTGGACGCCGACTTCGCCCGCCTCGACGTCCGGGTGGTGGACACCTTCACCGGCCGCCTCGCCGGGCAACTCGCCGAGTTCAGCTCCTACGCGTTCGATCTCGCGACCGAACTGCCCATCCGGGCGCGGGTCTTCCGCCTCGGACAGCGGGATGTGGTGCTCGCCCTGGTGGTTCATCACATCTCCGTGGACGGCGCCTCCATCGGCCCGCTCATGCGCGACCTGGTGACCGCGTATCTGGCGCGGGCCGCCGGGCACGCGCCCGACTTGCCGCCGCTGCCCGTCGACTTTGTCGACTACACCCTGTGGAAGCACGAGTACCTCGGCGACTTCGACGATCCGTACAGCCGTGCCAGCGCCCAGCTGCGGTACTGGGCGATCAATCTGGCGGGCCGCCCCACACCGCTGGAATTCCCCTACGACAGACCGCGACCGGCGCGCCCCGACACCACCGGCGACACCGTCGCCGTGCGCTTCGACGCCGACCTGCACCGCGATCTGCTCGCCCGCGCCCGCGCGTGCGGTTCCAGCCTGTTCCTGCTGTTGCAGACCGCGTTCGCGCTGAGTGTCGCGGCCTTCGCGAACTCCCGCGACGTCACGGTGGCCACCTCGGTGTCCGGCCGCGACGACCCGCTGCTGGCGGATCTGGTCGGCAACCTCGCCGATGACGTCCTCATGCGGATTCGCCTGCACCGCACCGCCGATCTGGTCGAACTCCTCGACCAGGTGCGCCGGGTCGGCCTAGCCGCCTTCGCCCACCCCGACACCCCCAACCCCCGGCTCCAGCGCTGCCTGCCGCAGGACCCGTCCCACCCGCTCTTTCAGGCCACGCTCATCCTGCAGCGCGCCGACGCCGCCCCGACCGCGGCCGCCGAGGTGGGCGAGCTGTCCGTGACGGAGTTGCCCACCGGCGTGGTCCGGGCCAAACACGATCTGGAGTTCGGCCTCACCGAGCATTACGACCAGACGGGCGCCGCCGCCGGGATCGACGGCCCCTTCCGCTATCCGGTGGCCCGCTTCGACCGCGAGACCGCCGAACGCTTCGTCGAGAAGTTCACCGCCACCGTAGTTCTCATCGCCTCCGGCTACGACGGCCCGATCGAGCCGCTGCTGTCCAGCACATCGCGCCGCCGCGCCCGCCGCCCGCAGCGGTGCCGATCCCCGCGAGAAAATTCGTAGTCCGCACTAATCTGGACTCGGCTGCCGCCGTGGGTCGAGATGAGGGCGTGTTGTGATCTGTCCGCATTGCAGTGCGAATCTGCTGCGCCGAGAGCGGGGTGATCGGCGGTGTTCGACGTGCGGACGGTCCTTCGCCCTCGAACCCAAGGAGAGTCCGCTCGGGCTGCACGATCTGCGCCTGCGCAGACTGGTCGACCGGCTCCGGGACGAACGGGAGCTGCGCTACACGGCGGCGCAGCTGTGGTACGCGGCCTCCCGGACGAAACTGCCCGACGGACTCGGGCTGTTCCGCGGTGTGCGGCTGGCGGTCTGCGCCACCGCCGTGGGATTCGGCCTCCTGGTCTGGTTGGGCGGTGCGTCGAGGTTCGCGGCAATCGTGATCACCGCCATGCTGGTGGCGCTGGCCGTACTCGGCATGCGGCGGGTGCGACCCTGGTTCGCCGAGCGTGCCGTGATCCGAATGCCGGTGCCCTACGACAGCTTTCGTGCCGACGTCATCGGCGCGTGGGCGCACACCTACGGTGCCGCGCCCCCGGGCGTGGTGGACGAGAACACGATTCGGCCCCCGGCGGTGGACGATCCCCGGTACGCGGTGCTGTGTCAGGACCGCAGCGTGCTCGCCTGCCTCACCGCCAATGACGTGGCCGGGACCTGGTCGATGCTGGTGACGGAGCGAATGGACCTGCTGCCCGCCGACATTCCGGTCTTCCTCCTGCACGATGCCAGCGTGCGCGGCGTCACCTTCGCCGTCGACGCGCGGGCGGCGCTGGGCAGCCGCGCCGTCACGGTGGGCCTGCTGCCGCACACCGTCGCGATGAGCCGATCGGCTCTGCGGCTGCGGGAACCGTGGCACGGCGACGCCGATCTGGACCGGCTGCGGCGCGAGGGCCTGCCGGAGTCGGGGATCGAGTGGCTGGCCGAGGGCTGGTGGGCGCCGATCGCCGCCGTACCGCCCGCCAAACTGCTCTCCGCACTGGGGCGGGCGATCGAGCGGGTGGACGCCGCGGGCGATCCGGACCACGACCGCGCCCGTCGGATCGGGTTCCTCTCATGGCCGACCGGATGAGCCGGGCGCTGCTCGACCGGCTGCTGCCCGGGGCGGTCGAGCGGGCGGGCGCGCCGGGCGGGCTGCGGTTCACCGAACGTCAGCTGTATCACGAACTCTGCCGGGCGGCATGGCCGCGGCTGCCGCGCCGGCCGCTGTTCACGGTGCCGACCGTGGTGCCCTATCCGGCCTTTCGGTCCGCGCTGCGGCGCTCCGGCGAGATCCCCGGACTGCTCACCCGCACTCCGTCACACCCTCGGCCCGCCGGTCGGCACACCCCCGAACCCGATCTCTTCGACTACGGACTGCCGCGCCTGCTGGTCGCCGAATCCGACGCCGTCGCCCAGATGCTGCGCGCCAACGGCGTGCCCATGGAATCCGCCTGTCCGGTGCTGAGCGCGGCCGAGCTGCCGCTCGACACGCGCGTCGTCGACATGCTCGCACTGGCGTCGGGGACCATCTATCTGCTGCACGACGCGAGCCCGGCGGGGCTCACCTTTCCGGCGCGGTTCACCGCCGGGACCGAGGTGCCGCCGGGGGTCCGGGTGCTGCCCTTGGGCCTGCGGCCGCGCCAGGCCGGTGCGCTGCACCTGGCGCACCACATCGGACCGGAGCCGGATATGACTGCACCACAAGCGGATTCGTGGGAGCTGGCCTGGCTGCGCCGCGGCCGATCCGTCGAGGTGGAGGCGGTGCGCCCGGCGGCCCTGCTGCGCACGGTGCACCGCCTCGTACGGGCCGTGCGTCCGCCCCGATCGGCCCTGGCGGAGCTGCGCACCGCGCGGTCCGCGGGCTTTCTGACCTGGCCCGCCACCTGAGGCCGCCCGCGCGTAGGAGATATCAGCCGTGCCGCAGCGACAGACCACCTACACCGACGAACTGCTCGCCGACTCGACCGTGCACCGGCGCTACTCGGACGGACGCGAGGAATGGCGCACCCGGGGTCCGCACGGGCTGGTGCACTGGCGCGACGACCGCGGCGATTCGGGAACCGATGAGCCCCTGGGCCGTTCGATCGTCAAACGCACCCACCGCGACGGGCGGGTGCGCTACGGACGCGAGGGCGGCTACGGCCGAACCCGGTGGAGCGACGGGGAACTCACCGTCAACCGATCCTCCTTCGGCGGCCGGGTCGGTGCGCTGCTGGCGGCGGTGACCGGCGGCGCGCTGCTCGGCGCCGTGGCCGCGCCGCCGCAGACGCTGACCGCGGCGCAGGAGGAAGAGCTGCGGCGACAGGCGGAGCAGAGCGGATCGGCGGACTTCGGCGGCGGGGACGCGGGCGACTACGGCTACTGGGGTGGCGACGCGGACGATGACGACGATTTCGGCTGAGGGATAACCGATGTCACGCTGGTGCGCGGTGCTGACCCCGGACGATCCGGGCGGTCAGCTGCGGGCGATGGGCGCCGACCCGGTGGCGGTGGGCGGCCGATATGCGCTGGGCCTGCTGGCGGGCCCCGGCGTCGCGGGGCTCTTCACCGCGGGTGAGCTGACCGCGGTCGGCGAGGTGACGCTGTTCCACGCGGAGCGGTTGCGTGCCCGGCTCGGGGCGGACGCGCCGCCCCCGGACCGCCCGGACGGCGAACTGCTGCTGCACGCCTACCGCCGCTTCGGCCTCGACGGCATCGCCGCGGCGGACGGCATGTTCGCCCTCGCCATCGCCGACGGCTCGGATCTGGTGCTGATCCGCGACCACGTCGGCACCCGCACCCTCTTCCACGCGCGGGCCGGGACAGACTGGGCGGCAACCACTTCCCTGCGTGCTCTGCAACGGTGGCCGCGACTGCGCACCGGGCTGCATCTGCCCGCGGTGCGCACCTTCCTCACCTTCGCCTACCTGCCCGGGCGGGAGACCCTGCTGCGCGGCGTCGAGGAGGCGCTGCCGGGCCGCTGCGTGCGCCTGCGCGCCGACGGCTCCACCACCGAGGAGATCTACTGGGAGCCAGCGGAGATCGACGATCCGCGCGCCGAGACGGAGCACGCGTCCGCCCTGCGCGCCCTGCTGGAGGCGGCGGTGTCCACGCGTCTGCCCGCCGCGGCACCGGTCGGCGTGCTGCTCTCCGGTGGCATCGACAGCAGCCTGGTCACGGCGCTCACCGCGAGCATCCACGACCGGGTCGTGCACTCCTACTCCATCAGCTTCGGCCCGGACGCGCCCGACGAACTCGCCTACTCGGGACTCGTCGCCGCGCACTGCCGCACCCAGCACCGGGTGCTGACCGTGCCGGGCACGGCGGTCGCCGCGCGGCTGGCGGAGACGGTCGCGCTGCTGGACTGCCCGGTCGGCGACCCGCTGACCGTCCCCAATCTGATGCTCGCCGAGGCCGCCGCCGCGGACGGTATCCGGGTGCTGCTCAATGGCGAGGGCGGTGACCCGGTCTTCGGCGGCCCGAAGAATCTGCCGATGCTGATCTTCGAACTCGCCCGCGATGATCCGGACCCGGAGGCCAGGGCGCTGGCCTACCTGGACAGCTACCGCAAATGCCACGGCGATCTGCCGGTCCTGCTCACCCCCGCGGTGCTCGCCGAACTCGCCGACGCCCCACCGCCGACCCGGCTGGTCGCACCCTATCTCCGCCAAGGCCGGATGAGCAGCCTGCTCAATCAGCTGCTGCACGCCAACCTGCGCACCAAGGGCGCGCACCACATTCTCACCAAGGTCGAACGGCTCACCGCGGCCTGTGGTGTGGAGGGCCGCGCACCGCTGTTCGACCGCGCCGTCGTCGATTACGCCTTCCGGGTGCCGCCGCGCTGCAAACTGGCGGGGACGCGGGAGAAGTGGATCCTCAAACAGGCCGTGCGCGATCTGCTGCCCTCGACCATCGTCGACCGGCCCAAGAGCGGAATGCGAGTACCGGTGCAGCAGTGGCTGTCCGGCCCGCTGCGCGAACTCGGCCACGACCTGTTGCTCGGCGAATCCGCGCGCGCCCGTGGCCTGTTCCGCGAGGACACCGTGCGGACCTGGCTGCGCGGTGACGGCGTGCTGCTGCCGCGCCAGGGCGGCAAGCTGTGGTTGGTGCTGTCGCTGGAACTGTGGCTGCGCTCCTTCGGGGCCGGACCCTGACACCGGCGAAAGACGAACCACCGCAGCAGTTTCGAGGAGCATCATGACCGAACCACGCCTGAAGCGCGCCGCCGACGCGGAGAACGAGATCCACGACTTGTCCGACTTCGTGGACGCGGGCCGCAATGTCGTCACACCGGTGGCGCAGTTCCCGCCGGAGGTCGCACTCACGGTGGTGGAGGCGTTCGCGCGCATCGTCCGCGATGCCGCCGCCAGCCGCATCGCCACCAGTCCGGACGCCGACGGCATCGTGCGCGCCCAGACCTTCGAGGAAGGTGAGGTCTATCTGATCGAGACCCCGTTCGACGGGTTCTTCGCCGACCGGTACCTGATGGACTTCTACGATGCCGAGGAACGCGGCATCTGCTCACGCATGCACCTGCACACCGGACTGCGCTTCGTCCGCATGATGACCGGCCCCGACACCCATATCCGGGTCGGCAGCCTGTCCCCGTTCACGGTCACCCACATTCCGGGCGTGACCCCCTTCGCACCGGCCGAATTCACCGACACGCTGCCGAACACCCCGCCGGACGTCCACCGCACCCGCTACAACCTGGTCGTCCCGCCCTGCTCCTTCGTCGATATGCAGATCCCGCGCGGCGTCAGCCACCAGTTCAACGCCGTCGGCCCGCACGCCGTCATCGACTCGGTGCACCCCGAGGAGTCCATCGAGGTGTTCCGGGAACGGATGTCCGGCCCCAAGATGATGGCCCAAACCGTCTTCCTCGCCGACGAACTGCCCCCGGCCGCCACCTGTACGAGCCTGTCGTAGCGGACGGTCGGCAACCGGCGGGCGTCGGTAAGGTGGAATCCGTGTCCGACACCGGGGAACTCGCGTCCGCGCTGGCCCGGATCGCCCTGCGGTCCGGACGTACCATCGCGGTCGCGGAATCACTGACCTGCGGGAAGATCAGCGCCGCCCTCGGCGCCGCACCGGATTCGGCGCAGTGGCTGCGCGGTGGACTGGTGGCCTACAGCACGGAGGTCAAGCGCAAGGTACTCGGCGTGCCCGATGTACCGGTGGTGTCGGAGACGGCGGCACTGGCCATGGCCGCCGGGGTGCGCTCACTGCTGGACGCCGATTTCGCGGTGGCGGTGACCGGGGTGGGCGGTCCCGATGCGCAGGATGGTGAGCCCGCCGGATCGGTGTGGCTGGCGGTCGACTCGGTGGACGGCTCCCGGGCGCGGCACCGGCAGTTCGACGGCCCGCCGGAGGATGTGCTGGCACGGACGGTGGAGACCGCGCTGCGCATGCTGGTGGAGGCGTTCGACCCGCTCGACTAGCGGGGCTGCTCGCGCGCGCGGCGGCGCTTGCGGTGACTGGTGTCGCACAGCGGATAGAGCGCCGAACGGCGACACAGGCACAACGCCACCACACAGCGGTCCGACCGGATGGTGCGTCCGTCGGCCGTGACGAGTTCCACCGGCCCCTCCACCAGGGCCGGTCCGTCGGCGGTGTAGGTGATCCGCCGCCGGTCACTGTCGGGGTCGGTCGGCACGGATCACCACCAACTCCTCATGTCGCTGGGTGGGATGGATGAGACCCACACGGGCCAGCCGGTCGGCTTGGCGGCGCAGCACCGGACCGAACGGAATGGTGGCGCGGGCGACCACGGCGGCTTTCAGGCCGCCCTCGCGCAGGTGCGTCAGGGTGCGGTCGGTGCCGCAGAGGTTCGAATGGACGAGCAGCAGCATCCCGGTGCGCGACAGCACGCGGGGCGCGAGTCCACACACCGCGTCGACCGCGTCCCGGCCGTCCGATCCGGCGGCCCAGTTGCGCGCGGCGCCCCGGGCCGGACCGTCCGAAGCCGCCGGAACATAGGGCGGATTGGCCAGGACCACATCGAAACGCCTGTCGTGCAGCATTTTTCGGAAATCTCCACGCAGCAGCTCGATATCGATGCCCCGCATGCGGCAGTTCAGCCACGCCGAGGCCAGCGCGGCGCGGGAGATGTCCACCGCGGTCAGCGCCGCGGGACGGAGCCGGGACGCGGCATGGATGGCCAGCGCACCGGTGCCGGTGCACATGTCCAGCACCCGGCCGTGCGGTGCGATGGCGGCATCGGCCAGAGCGCGAGCGAGCAGCCGGGTATCGGCCTGGGGGCGGTAGACGCCCGGTGCGCGAATCAACATCACGAATACCGGATAACCAGGAACCGGCGAGCTAATCGGCCGCGGCGGGCTCCCACAGCGACGGACGGCCCTGCCGCCAGCAGGCGAGCACCTGGTCGGCGAACCGCTGTTCGAGCAGGTCGGTGGCCTGGATACCGAAGACCACCGATTCGCGCAGCCCGGGTTCCCGCAGCAGCAGATCGCCGATCACATCGCGGCGCATCAGCTGCTCGTGCACCGCGTCCGCCTCCACGTGCTCGCGATAGAACCGCACGCAGGCCGGATGCGCGTCCAGGCGGGTCAGCGCCGCCACCATGTGCTGCGAGGCCGGTGGGGAGGTGATCTCCACGGCGGCGAAATGACCGATGCCCGCACCGCGCAGGCCGCGGTGCAACCCGAACAGCGACATCATGTCGACCAGGGCGAGCATGGGCGTGGCCGCGACCTCCAGGTAGTGCAGATAGCCGGGATGCAACTGCGCGCCCGCCAGCAGATCGGCGTAGAGCTCGGCGTGCACCCGGTCGCCCCGTCCACCGCCGAACTCGTCGAACTCCACGACCACCAGGGCGGCCTTGGACCAGCCGCGCAGGCGGGGGATCAGCCAGGCGTACGGGTCGGCCTCCTGGTGATGCAGTACCGATCGGTGCACGAAGTACTCGCGCAGCTGCCACATCTCGCCCTGATCGCGCAGGAACCCGCTCGGACCGCCCGCCTCGGCGGGGACCTCGAGCAGCCGGTCGAGTTCGCCGTCCAGATCGTCGCCGCCCGGAGTGTCGGCGCGCAGGGCGGCCAGGAACACCTGCTCCAGACCGGCGCGCAGGCGCAGCAGTTCCGGATCCCACTCCCAGTCCGCGTCCACCCCCGCCAGCCCCTGATAGTGCAGTTCGTAGCAGGTGTGCAGGGCCAGGTGCAGGTCGCGGCCGTAGGGATCGGCCGATGTGAGGATCGGGGTGGGCACCGGCGTCCCCGGCGGTCGGCGCAGCGTCTCGACCACCGCCGCGGACAGTTCTCCGCAGGGCGCGGGCAGTGCCGTGACCGGTGCGCTCGTCGCCGTCATCTCAGGCCGCGCGTTCCTCGCCGAGTGCCTGGTGCCGCAGCTTCGCCAGGGTCTTGCTCAGAATGCGGGACACCTGCATCTGCGACACCCCCAGCTGGGCGGCGATCTGGGATTGGGTCATGTGCTGGTAGAAGCGCATGGTCAGGATCCGGCGCTCGCGTTCGGGCAGGGCCGCGATGAGCGGGCGCACCGCCATGGCGTCCTCCAGGAGGCGATAGCAGGGCTCCTCGGTGCCCAGCGTGTCCACCGTCCGGGGTGCGGGGTTGTCGTCCTCGGTGTGGGTCGCGGCGTCCAGGGAGTCGGCCTTGTAGGCCGTGCGGGCGATCAGCGCCTGGGTCACCTCGGTGAGTTCGACTCCGAGTTCGGCGGCGATCTCGCGGGCGGTGGGCTGGCGGCGCAGCCGCTGCGTGAGGCGGTCCACGGCCGGACCGATATTCCGCTGAATCTCCTTGGTACGCCGCGGCACCCGCAGTGCCCAGGTGTGGTCGCGGAAGTGGCGGCGCACCTCGCCCATGATGGTGGGCACCGCGAAGGACAGGAATCCGCTGCCCCGGCTCACATCGAAGCGATCCACGGCCAGCACCAGGCCCAGGGTGGCGATCTGATGCAGGTCGTCGAATTCCTCGCCGCGTCCGGCGAAGCGGCGCGCGATGTGCTCGGCCAGCGGCAGGCACAGGTGCATGATCTGCTCGCGGATCTCGGTGCGGTGCGGGTCATCGGGGGCCAGCGCGGCCAGCTTCTCGAACCACGGCTCGATATTGTCGTAACTGTCAGTGCCTGCCCTCAGCGGTTGGTCGGTTCGGCTCGTTCGGGTCTCTGCGGTCGGCATCGGCTGCTCCTCGCACTCCTCGGAAATCCGATGTCTTTCGGATACCCCGACTCTCGTTACCGAAACGTGATCGGCGAGCGGGATCCCCGTATCGGCTGTCGTGGCGAGGCGCGCGCGAATCACTGCTATACACGGGGCATGTCCGAAGGACCTGAGCCGCGAGCGGCGTTCGACGCGCTCGTCGCCGCCGCCGACGCGCCGATCGTCATCGTGACCGCGGCCGTCGACGACGAGCGGGCGGGCTGTGTGGTGGGGTTCGCCACGCAGGTCGCCATCGAACCCCCGCGCTTCCTGGTATGCGTCTCCAGGGCCAATCACACCTACGGTGTCGCGCGGCGGGCGCACCATCTCGGAGTTCATCTGGTGGATCGCGAGAATATCGCCCTCGCGCAGTTGTTTGGGGCCGAAACCGGGGACGAGATGGACAAGTTCAGCTGGTGCCGGTGGTATGTGGGGCCGCACGGCGCGCCCCTGCTCGAGGAGGCCGCCGCCTGGTTCGTCGGCAGGGTGGTGGCGCGCCACGACTTCGGCGATCACGAAGGGGTGGTGCTGGCCCCGGAGTACGGGGCGGGACCCGGCGCGCCGGTGACCGCGCTGCGCTACCACGACGTCGCCGATCTCGAACCGGGACATCCCAGCTGAGAATGCCTGTGGCGCAAGGAGGGTCACTCCATGCCGTGCGCCTGCGCCACCAGGTCGAAGAACACCCACACTCCGCCCCGGTCGTAGGATTCCGGAGCTTCCGAGCCGCCCAGGAACGGGTACGGCGTGGCGATGTACACCTCGTCGGGCGCCAGCGCGCCCAGGCGGGCCCGAATCGCCGAAACATGGTGCGGCTGTAGCACATACGTCACCACGTCCGGATCGAACAGGACGCGGTCCACGAAATCGGCGATCTCGGCGAACGGACCGTAGACCTTGACTCCCGGACTGTAGGGATCGAGCAACCCGTACTCGCCGGTCCGGGTGCTCATGAGGAAGGCGTGCCCCAGATCCGAGTACCCCACCACGGTGTCGAACCGCGGGTAGTGCGGCGCCCACGCGGGCATCACCCGGTCGAAGCGGACGGGGTCGAGCAATCGGAAGGGCACGCTGGTCACCGCGCCCATCCAACCAGAGCGGCCGTCAGTCCCCGGCGGGCGGGCCGTGGCGGCGCAGCGCCCGCGGCAGGGCGACCGCCACCGCCGCCGTGACCAGCGTGCCGCCCGCCCCCGCGACCACCAGCGTGGTGCGGGGATCGGTGGCATCGAGCAGCAGGCCGCCGCCGACATACGACAGCGCGGCGGCGATTCCGATGGCGCCGTACAGATTTCCGAACACCCGGCCGAGCATGCCGTCGGGCACCAGCCGCTGGATCAGGGTGCTGGATGCCACGTCCATGCCCGCGATACCGAGGCCCCGCACCGCCTGCACGGTGAACGCGGCGGCCACCGACCAGGCCAGTCCGGTGAGCAGATTCCCGGCGCTGCTGACCAGGAAACCGCCGATGAGCAGTGCGGTCATCGACATACGGGTGCTCAGGCGGCCGATCAGCGCGTAACCGATCAGCAGCCCGATGCCCACCGCGCCCAGCAGCAGGCCCACCGCGGCGTCGCCGGAAGCCAGGGTCTGCGTGGCCAGCAGTACCAGGGCCACATCGTCCACGCCGTTGCACGCCACCACCGCGCAGAAGCCGAGCGCCACGATCCGCACCACCGGGGTGCGCAGGATGTAGCGCAGGCCTGTCCGGGCCTCGGTCAGCAGCGAACCCGGGTCCCCGTCCGCCGGGGTCGGCGGCATCGGCCGGGTGGCGAGCAGGACCAGCGCCGACAGCAGGAACGAGGCCGCGTCGACCAGCAGCACACCCCGGATGCCGAGGAAGGGCAGCAGGGCGGCGGCCAGCAGCGGGCCGAACGCCTCGGCGGCATTGGCCCCGAATCCGATGGTGGAGTTCGCGGTCGCCAGATCCTTGTCCGCCACCATGGCGGGCACCGCGGATCGGGAGGCGGGCTGGAAGATGTTCGATGCGACGGACCGCGCCGCCACCAGCGCCAGCAGCAGCGGCAGTGGCGGCAGGGACAGCGCGATCAACAGGACCAGCACGCCCTGCGCCACCTCGCAGCCGATCATGAGGCGGCGGCGGTCGAAGCGGTCGCTGAGCGCACCGGTGAGCGGACTCAGCAGGGAGGGCACGAAATCGCCGACGAGCAGCAGCAGCGCCACCGCCAACCCCTGCCCGGTGGTGTGCGCGACGTGCAGCATGAGCGCGACCAGGCTCATGGAGTCGCCCGTATAGGACACCACCCGCGCCGTGAACAGCGCGCCGAGCGGGCAGTTGGTGCGCAGCAGTCGCAGCGCGTTGCCGCGCTGCGCGGTCGGCGCGGGGGTCGGCATGCGGATGGGCCTCCACCGGATCGGATCTCCCGCCACGGCGGGCACGCCCCGGCAGCGCCCCATGGTGCCCCGGGGGTCGAATGTCACGCAATCGATTTCCGGATTCGGCGGTGCGCGCCTGCGCAACAACCGCGCACCGGTCGGATACCCTGCGAGCCGATTCGAAGATCTGGCCACGATTGACCCGGGTTCACCGAAAGGCGGGGCACGATGAGCGGATTCGACACTTCACGCCTGATGGCCGGCACCGCGTGCGCGGCGGCCTGTCTGGCACTACCGGCGGTCATCGCCCCGCACGCGCAGGCGGCGGTCTCACCGACACTGTCGGTGACGATGGGAGGTTCCGCGCTCGGCGCGGCCAGACTAGCGGCGGTCGGCTGCCCGCAGACCGCGATGGCCCGGGTGACCATGCCCGACGGCAGCCCGGTCACCGGCGGCTTCGTCGACTTCTTCAGCCGCCTCCCCGGTGTGGCCGGCAATACCGTCGGCACCGCCCCGGTGCACGACGGCACCGCCAGCATCCCGTGGGTTCCCGATATCGACGGCCAGCACATCGTCAGCGGCGTCTACTACGGCGGCCCCGCCCACGTCCGCACCACCGCCGGCTACACCACCATCACCACGGTCAATACCGGCGGCGTCTGCGCCTGACCGGCGCGACACCCTGACGGATCGACACCACAGCGCGCCGCGGCCCGGGAGCCGCGGCGCGTCGTCGTATCTGACCGGCGGTGTTCGATCGCGGCGAAACCCGATCGACCATTTGCACCTGATCCGGCCGGAGCGCGTGCCCTACCGAGGTGCGGGCGCCGAGTCCGGCATCCGCACTCGCATCCGGTGACGGCGGAAATCACTGCGCCCCGATAACTTTCGCCCCGGCAACTGGGGTCTGAGACTGCGGGGCGTCGATCGCTAGCGTCCTGATTCGAGTCCTGACGGGTCGGGGAGTGGAGAGGCTGGCGTGCGTCGAGCGTTGATCAGTGCCGTGGTGGCGGCGGTGGCGGCGGGAATGCTGTTCGTGGGGTTCGAACCGCCTGTGGCCGGGGGTGAGCCCGCGGAGGTGAAGCACTGTGCCGTGAGCAGTGGGCGGGAGCCGCAGACCGCCACCCCCGAGGAGGTCGGGCTGGACGCGCGAAGGCTGCGAGAGGCGCTGGACTTCGCGAACGATCCCACCCGCTTCACCTTCCGGGTGTACCGCAACAACTGTCTGGTCCTCGAGCGCGAAAGCCATGCGGGCGCGGGCCGGATGCCGTGGAATCTGTGGAGCAGCACCAAGAGCGTGGTGTCCATGGTGGCCGGAATCGCGGTCGGCGACGGGAAATTGAATGTCGACGACCCCATCGACCGCTATCTGCCCCCGGGACTGGGTGATGCCGCGCACCGCGCCATCACCGTGCGCAATCTGCTCACCGAATCCTCGGGTATGCAGGTGGCGGTGGCCTCGGAGGGTATCACCGGGCTGGCGCAGATCGATCCCAATGTGGTGGCCCAGGCCCTGGGCATGCCGATCGTGCACGAACAGGGCACCGCATGGCAGTACAGTCAGCGCGCCGTGGATCTCATCGTCTACGTCGTCCAGCAGGCGGTCGGCGAGGACTTCCAGGCGTATGCGCAGCGAAAGTTGTTCGATCCCTTGGGAATCCCGGCCGACGACTATCACTGGGCGCGTGACCGCAGCGGAAACACCTACGGTTACGCCCATCTGGTGCTACCGCCCGACGACTTCGTCAAACTCGGTCTGCTCCTGGTCAATCGCGGCAATTGGGATGGGCGGCAACTGATTCCGATCGACTACCTGGAACAGGCGAGCAGTTCCGCCGCCACCCATCCCTGCTACGGCTTCCTGTTCACCATCAACGGCCCGAGCTGCGACGGCGCCTTCCCCGGCCTGCCGAAGGACGCCATCCAGATGTCGGGCATGATGCGTCAGGACAATTTCATCGTGCCGAGTCTCGGACTGCTGGTCAGCTGGACCGGCGTCACGGTACCGGGCGGATCGGTGAGCTTCCCGCACGATGTGCTGCGCGCGGTATCCCAGTCGTTCCTGTCCCCGGAACTCCCGGATCCGGGTCCGTACGCGCCGAAACCGGATATCAGCCTCACCGATCCGATGATCACCAACCCGGACGCGACCCTGGCCGCGCTCGGTCTGGGCCCGATGACCTATCCGGGCTGCGGCCCGCTGAACTGCCTGGGCAAACCGCTGTCCCCGCCGTTCGCCGACTGGCCCGCGGGCTGCTTCGTCCTGGGCTGTGTCGGCCCCGTCCCGGGCATTCGGTAGGGCCGCATCAGAACCTCAGGTGAACCGAGGCGATATGCCAGAAGGTCCGATCGTGGACGGTCTCGAAATCCCAACTCTCGGCGAGCGCGTGCGTGGTGGCGACGATGCCCGGGACATCGAAGTCCTCCCGGGTGGCGGTGCCTTTGCCTTCCAGGGCGGCGATGACGTAGGCGGTGGCGCTTTCCATCGTGTGTGGCATGCGAACTCCAATCATCGTTGAATGGTGTGCGGCCGTGGTAACCGGCCGCAGTGACCGGTTACGTCCTGGCGTCGGAAAGTACGTCCTCGTATCGGTATTCGGTCGGTATGGCGGTGCCGGCGGCGTGCGCCTGCTCCTCCCGCTGGCGCAGTTCCACGCGCCGGATCTTGCCGGAAATCGTCTTGGGCAGTTCGGTGAACTCCAAGCGTCGCACACGCAGGTAGGGCGCGAGGTGATCGCGGGCGTATTCCATTATGGCGCGCGCCGTTTCACGAGACGGCTCCCACCCCGCCGCCAGCGTCACATACGCCTTGGGAACGCTCAGGCGGGTGTCGTCGGGCTGCGGCACCACCGCGGCCTCCACCACCGCCGGATGCTCGATGAGCACGCTCTCCAGTTCGAACGGCGACACCTTGTAGTCGGAGGACTTGAACACGTCGTCGGTGCGGCCGACATAGGTGATGTAGCCGTCGGCGTCCCGGCTCGCCACATCCCCGGTGTGGTAGTAGCCGTCGGCCATGACCGCGGCATTGCGTTCGGGATCACCCAGATAGCCCGTCATGAGATTGACCGGCGCGGCACTCAGATCCAGACAGATCTCGCCCTCGTCACCGGGCGCACCGCTGATCGGATCGACCAGCGCCACCGGCACTCCCGGCGCGGGGCGGCCCATCGAACCGGCCTTGACCGGCTGCCCCGGCGTATTGCCCACCTGCAAGGTGGTCTCGGTCTGGCCGAAACCGTCACGGATGGTCAGCCCCCACGCCTTCTCCACCTGCGCGATGACATCCGGGTTGAGCGGTTCGCCCGCGCCGAGGATTTCGCGCAACCCGGTCGGGCGCTCACCCAGGTCGGCCTGAATCAGCATGCGCCACACCGTCGGCGGGGCGCAGAAGGTGTTCACCTCGGCGCGGCGCAACTGCGCGAGCAGCGCCGCCGCGTCGAACCGGCCGTAGTTGTAGACGAAGACCGTCGCCTCGGCGATCCACGGTGCGAAGAAGCAACTCCAGGCGTGCTTGGCCCAGCCCGGCGCGCTGATGGCCAGATGTACGTCGCCGGGCCGCACACCGATCCAGTACATGGTGGACAGATGGCCCACCGGATAGCTGATCTGGGAATGCTGCACCATCTTCGGCTTGCTGGTGGTGCCGGAGGTGAAGTACACCAGCAGCGGATCCTCGACCGTGGTGACGGCCGCGAACGGCCCCGCCGACGGGTAGGTCGACGATTCCGCGTAGCCGTGCCAGCCGGGGATCTGTCCGCCCACCACGATGCGCCGGTAGTCACCCGCGACCTCGGCGAACTTCGGGGCGTCGGCCGCATTGGCGATCACGAAACGTACCGCGCCCCGCTCGATCCGGTCGGCGAGGTCGGCGGGCCCCAGCGCCGCCGTGGTCGGCATGATGACCGCGCCCAGTTTGGCGATGGCCAGCATGGCCTCCCACAGTTCGACCTGATTGCCGAGCATGAGCAGGACCCGGTCGCCCTTGCCCACGCCCAGCGCCGACAGCCAGGTGGCCACCTGATCGGAGCGGTTCGCCATCTCGTCGAAGGTGACGCGCTGTTCGCGGCCGTCCTCCTCCACGATCCAGAGGGCGGGGCGGTCGTTGCCGCGCGCGATCACATCGAACCAGTCCGTGGCCCAGTTGAACGTCCCGGTCAGCCGCGGCCACGCGAACTCGCGCACGGCGGCGTCGTAATCGGTTGCCGCGGCGACCAACTGGTCCCGGGCGGCACGGTAGGCGGCGGTGTTCGCGGTCATCGGTCCTCCTCGGACAGGCCGAGCAGGCGCGCGGCGACCTCGCGCATCTCGACCTTGCGGATCTTGCCGGTGACGGTCATGGGGAACTCGTCGACGACGTGGACGTAACGGGGGATCTTGAAATGCGCCAGGCGGCCGGTGCAGAACTCGCGCAGCGCCTGCGGGGTCAACACCGGCGCGTCCTCGCGCAGGCGCACCCAGGCCATGAGTTCCTCGCCGTACTTGGCATCGGGCACCCCGATCACCTGGGCGTCGAGGATATCCGGGTGGGTGTAGAGGAACTCCTCGATCTCGCGCGGGTAGATGTTCTCCCCACCGCGGATCACCATGTCCTTGATCCGGCCGGTGATGGCGACATAACCCGCGTCGTCCATGGTGGCCAGATCGCCGGTGTGCATCCAGCGCGCGGAATCGATGGCGTCGGCGGTCTTCTCGGGATCGTTCCAGTAGCCGAGCATGACCGAGTAGCCGCGGGTGCACAGCTCGCCGGGTTCGCCGCGCGGCACCGTCAGCCCCGTCACCGGATCCACGATCTTGATCTCGATATGCGGTCCGGCGCGGCCCACGGTGGCGGTGCGCTGCACCAGGCTGTCGTCGCGGCGAGTCTGCGTGGAGACCGGGGAGGTCTCGGTCATGCCGTAGCAGATCGACACCTCGCGCATGCCCATGCGCTCGATGACCTGCTTCATCACCTCCACCGGGCAGGGTGACCCGGCCATGATGCCGGTGCGCAGCGAGGACAGGTCGTAGGAGTCGAAATCCGGCTCGGCCAGTTCGGCGATGAACATGGTCGGCACCCCGTAGAGCGAGGTGCAGCGTTCGGCCGCCACCGCCTCCAGGGTGGCCTTCGGATCGAAGGCCGGGGCCGGGATGACCATGGTGGCGCCGTGGCTGGTGGCCGCCAGATTGCCCATGACCATGCCGAAGCAGTGGTAGAAGGGCACCGGAATGCAGATCCGGTCCTGCTCGGTGTAGCCGCACAGCTCGCCCACGAAATATCCGTTGTTGAGGATATTGTGGTGGCTCAGCGTCGCGCCCTTGGGGAATCCCGTTGTGCCCGAGGTGTACTGGATATTGATGGGGTCGTCGGGGGAGAGGGCGGCCTGTGCCCGCGTCAGCTCGCCCGGATCGGCGGCGCGTCCGGCCTCGAACAGTCCCCGCCAGTCGCCGGAATCCAGCAGGATCACCCGGTCGAGGTCGGGGCAGTCGGCCCGCACCTCGTCGATCATGGCCGCGTAGTCCGAGGTCTTGAACGCCGGTGCCGCGATCAGCGCGCGAATTCCCGCCTGCCGCAGCACGTAGCGCAGCTCGTGCGAACGATACGCCGGATTGATGTTCACCAGGATGGCGCCGATCTTGGCCGTCGCGTACTGCGTCAGCGTCCACTGCGGGCAGTTCGGCGACCAGATGCCCACCCGGTCGCCCTTGCCGATCCCCGCCGCCAGCAGACCCAGCGCCAGCGCGTCGACCTCGGCGACGAACTCCCGGTAGGTCCAGCGCTCGCCGGTACCGTAGTCGACCAGCGCCTCACGGTGCGGATGCGCGGCGGCCGTGCGGTCGAGATTGTCGCCGATGGTGTCGCCGAGCAGCGGCGCATCCCAGACGCCGAAGGTATAGCTCACCGGCCGGAGCCGGTCCATGCTCTTGCTCACTCCGATAGGATCCACATCACACCGATCCGACGACTACCCCCGAAAAGGTGTATCCCGATGACCCGCACAGCCGACTCGCTGCGGCCCCGCGACGCCGATGCGCTGCGGGCCGAACTGCGTCGGATCGCGACCGCGACCGGGGCTCCGGTCGCCTTCGGCGGCGCGGTCCAAGCGGGGACGCTGGTGCTCAGCGAGTTCATCGGCACCCGCACCAACGGCATGCGCGGACTCGCGGTGCAACCGCAGTCGGGATTGGGCGGCCGGGCGGTGGCGAGTCGGCGGCCGACATCGGTGGCGGACTACCGCTCGGACGCCACCATCACCCACCACTACGACGTTCCGGTGCTCGGTGAGGGGCTGCGGGCCGTGGTGGCGGTGCCGGTAGTTGTCTCGGGGGAGTCCCGGGCCGTGCTCTACGTCGCCAACCGCGACCCCAGCCCGATCGGTGACCGCATCGCCGAATTCATGGTGCAGGCCGGTCGCCGCCTGAGTCTGGAGTTCACCATTCGCGACGAGGTGGACCGGCGCGTGCGCCTGCACACCGCGCAACCCCGGCGACCCGTCGTGCCCGTGGCGGATGCCGTTGTGACCGAACAGCTTCGGGACCTGCACGCCGAACTGCGCGGCCTCACCCAGGAAGTCTCCGACGCCACCGCCCGCGACCGCCTGCGCGCCATGTCCGAACGGATCGCGCGCCTGGTCTCCGGTGTCGCCGCACCCGACGATCCGGTCACCCTGGCTCCGCGCGAGGTCGACGTCCTCGCCCAGATCGCCCTCGGCTGCACCAATATCGAAGCCGCCCAGCGACTTTCCCTGAAACCTGAAACGGTGAAGAGCTACCTGCGCAGCGCCATGGTCAAACTCGGCGCGCACACCCGCCACGAGGCGGTGGTGCAGGCCCGCCGCCACGGCCTGCTCCCGTAGCCCGGGCGCGTCACCACCGCGTCGGATCTCGTGCGCGGCACGGAGGTCTGGCGCTTCCGGCTGTGCGGTGCCCCCCGCCGCGCGGCGCTTCGGCTGGGCGGCGTTTTCGGCTGTGCGGTGCATCCGGCTAGGCGGTGGGCCGGATGCCGTAGGACTCGATCTTGCGATAGAGCGATGAGCGGGCGATGCCGAGCATGCGGGCGGCGTGATGGCGGTTGCCGCCGACCTGGACCAGCGCCCGCACGATGGCGTCGCGTTCCACCACCTCGATGGGGGTGAGCACCCGTCGGCTGGCGGCGAAACAGGATTCCGGCAGGTCGGCGCGGCGTAGATCGCCCGCCGGACGGCGGGCCAGGGCGGTGCGCAGGGCGTCGCGGAGTTCGGCGATATTGCCGGGCCAGTCGTAGCCGAGCAGCACGCGCATGGCATCCGGGGTGGGGTGCACCGCCCGCCGGGGCGCCAGCGTGCGCAGCAGGCGCGGAACGATCTGGCGCAGATCGTCGATGTGGTGGCGCAGGGCGGGCACCGTGATCGAATGCTCGAAATGCCGGAGCACGGCGTCCAGCCGTCCGGGCTCGGCCGATTCGGTGGTCGTCATGGTCACCGCCAGCCAGTGGTCCGAGCCGTCCGCGTTCTCGAGACGGGCCGCCAGTTCCTCCACCGACCGGTCGGGCAGCTCGTTCAGGTGCGCGAGCACGATGGTGGCCGGCCGCGACCGGTTCCATGCGGCGTCGAAGCCGCTCGGCACGGCGTCGTCGCGACAGTCGACCACCACCAGCGACCGGGTCGGATAGGTGTGGCGGTGGGCGGCGGCGATCAGGGCGCGCTTGCCGACGCCCGGTTCGCCGAGCATGACCAGCGGTCGGCGCACCCGCGCGGTCTCGAGCACGTCGGAACAGGCCATCCGCCAGGCGGGCGAGTCACCGGGCACCTCCGCCAACCCGATTCGCCTGGTGGCGTGGGGGATCGCGCGGGCGGTCGTGGGGGTGAGGTCCACCTGCAACACCACACCGGCCGCCGGTCCGTCCGCGGGTACCGGAATCGAACGCACCCGAGCCTTCCGACCGGTCGGCAGATCGACCGACACCACCGTGCCGCGCGCACCCGTAAGCCCCGCCGCGAGTTCGCGCAGCCGGATGCGGTCGTGCGGGCTGAGTTCCGCATCCGCGCGGGCATCGGTCATGAACACCTCGCCCGCGAGTGCGACCGTCGGGGTGCGGCCCATCCGGCCGATGCGCAGGAAACTGTCCAGCACCGCCTGCTGACCCAGCGACGCCGCGGCGCGCAGTTCGCTCTCGATACCGCGGGCCGCCTCCCGCACCAGGGCCAGCATGAGGCCGTTGGCGTCCTTGGCCAGGCAGCTCAGATCCAGAATGCCCTGCACCGCCCCGGTCAGCGGATCGCGCACGGGCGCACCCGCGCACGCGAAGACCGTGATGTTCTCCGCGTAATGCTCCGCGCCCCGGATCAGCACGGCCTTTCCGGCGGCGAGCGCGGTGCCGACGCCATTGGTGCCGACGGTGTCCTCGGTGTAGACGAAACCCGGCGCGAAGAACACGCCGTCGAAGCGACCGGTCAGAAAGCGCTGATTGTCTCGGCGCAGCAGCACGCGACCGTCCTGATCGGCGAGTGCGATGCTCACCGGCATATCGCTCAGTTCGTGTTCCAGCCGGTCGATCACCGGCACCGCGCAGCGCGCGAATCGGCCGTGCAGATCCAGATCGTCCAGATAGGTCCGGTCGAGCACATTCTCGACATCGTCGACCCCGGCGTTCACCGAGCGCTGCCACGAGGCCACGACCAGGTCCGATACCGCGCCGGAGGGAATATCGCCCGCGGAGACGAATACCTCTCGTGCGCGTTCGACACCGATCGTGTCATCTCCAGCGTCCACCGCACTCCTCGAGCCATCGAATCGTCGGAAGGAACGGCGGGGTGCATACGCCGTCAGCGGATTGTCCGCAGTGCGCGCCGGACTCGTCAAGGGGCAACTGTCCCAAAGTAGGACAGCGGACCGACTCCTCGGTTGCGCACACTGGTAGAACCGACGACGAATCCGCGTGCGGTGTGAGCGAATCCGAGTCTCGCGCCGTGGCGTCAGTTGACGGTCTGCTCCGGAGCATGGTGACAACGTCGTCGCCCGTGGCCGCCCGCCCAAGGCCGCGTCGCCCCGGAACAGGTTGCACCCCTCCCTCGGCCACCCGCACGAGCCCGAAGTGCCCTCGGGTTCGAGCGGGTGGCCGCTTCGCTCGGTCGCTCCGGGTGCGTCCCGAAAATGGCTCGGGCGCGCTGGAAGCCGACTGATCTACTCAGCGGCGCGCGGTCAGGAGCGCTGCGATGCGGTCGAGTTCGGTCGGGAACTCGCGCTCGTCTAGTCGTTCCTCCACGTCGATCACGCCGTCCGCCGCCAGCCGGGCGGTCATTCGTCGATCGGCCCGCTGCTGGGATCCGGACGGTCGCCGCTCCGCCAGCGCCGCGCGGCGGGTGCGCAGTTCCGCCCGGAGGGCGTCCATGAAGAGCAGGTATTCCACCGCGGGCACGCAGACCTCACGGACCGGTGATCGGTGCGCGGGTCGGGCGCGCGCGGAGGCCGGGACGACCACGCCGTGGCGCAGTGTCGTGCCCGCGGCCTCCTGGGCGCGCAACCAGGCCCGCAGATTGTTGGAGGCGATACTGGGCAGGAACTCGACGGCACGGTCCCACTCCAGCCCCTCCACGGCGCGCGGATCGCTCACCGCGGTCACGACGACGGCATATGCCGTACCCACGGTCGCGATCATCCGCATCAACCCCTTGTCCTGTCGTGCCGTTCGCCGATATCCCGGTCCGTCAGCGGTCCGGGACTCGTTGTGATCTTTCAGGATACGACGAAATATATTGCACTACTGGGCGTTTCATTACGCATATTGTTCGGTCGGCTCCATTGTGCGGTCCGCGGCGCGGTTTGCTGGGGCGGTGCGTGGACGGTCGCGGTTCAGCTCACCCGCGCCACCACCGCGCGCGGCAGCCGGGGCAGTACCGCGCCGATCAGCCGCCAGGGCCAGGCGGGCACATCGGCGCGCACCGGCTCGCGCTCGATGGCGGCCACCATGGCGGCCACGCCCTTGTCCAGCGAGACAACGAGTTTCGCGTCCCCCGCCTGTGCCGACATCTCGGTGGCGATGAAACCCGGCTGCACGGTGGTGACGGTGATCGGGCTGCTCCGCAATTCGATGGCGAGACCCTCGCCGAGCGCTGACAGCCCGGCTTTGCTGGCCGCGTACGCCGCCTTCTTGCCGGGCAGCCCGCGCACCGCGCTCATGGAGGAGATCAGCACCAGATGACCGGACCGCTGCTCGCGGAAGATGCTCAGGGCGGCCTCGGCCTGGGCCAGCGCGCTCACGAAATTGGTGGTGGCGGTGGCGATATTGGCCTCGGCGCGTCCGGTGCCCAGGCGGGCGCCCTTTCCGATGCCCGCGTTCACGATGATCCGGTCCAGCCCGCCCAGTTCCTCGCGCAACTCGCCGAACACCTTCGGCACCGCCGCGTGGTCGTCCACGTCCAGGGCCCGCACCGCGACGGTGATGTCCGGATGGGCGGCGCACAGTTCGTCGCGCAGTTCCGTCAACCGGTCCAGTCGGCGCGCGCACAGCGCCAGATCGCGACCGCGGCGGGCGAACTCGCGCGCCATGCCCGCACCGAGTCCGGAACTCGCTCCGGTGATCAGAATTCTGCGCCTCGTCATACCGCCACCCTAGCCGGACCGCACGGTCGGAATGCTGTGCTCGTCAGCCGAACGAGCCGGTGCTGGGTGGTTTGGGGACCATGCGCCAGCTCCCGCAGTTGTCGCTGCGGAATGCCACATCGGTGGCCTTTATCTCCACCCGGACGGGACGGGCCCGGGTGAAGTCGCTGGCGATGATGTAATAGTTCGGATCGTTGTAGTCGGTATCGGTCTGGACTTTCCACAACCGCCGCCAGAAACAGGCGACGGCGGGATCTTCGACGCCACTGGCCTCGTAGTAACCCGGCTGAATATCCACGCCGACCAGATACTGACCATCACCCGGCATTTCCGCGGCCGGTGCCGCGGCGGCGACACCCGATGTCAGCGGTATGAGCGCGGACGCCATGACCCCCGCGATCGCAAGCGTGCGCATACGCACGACGGTCCTCCCTCGCAGTTCGCGACGGCCGCACGGAATTCCGGTGCGTGCGGCCCCGTGGTGAAAGATCCCCGAATCTCTCCGGGCGCAGGTCTATCAGAGAAAACGTGGGTAAATGTGAGGAACGCCCGAATTCATTGCGTACAAACCGGTTTCAATGTGCTCGATCGAGGGTGTCGTGCGGCGGTTCCCGGATCGTCCCCGCGGGTTCCCCTCGGACCCACGGGGACCGCGCCGCCGGATTCGAGGCGGTGGCGCGTAGAAAAAGGTACCGGATGGTTTCACAACTGGGCAAATCATCCATTCGCTTAGCCATGCGAATGATTTTGGGCGGCAATCCGACCGCCCGGACGTTTCGGAATTAGGTATCAACCACCGATGTCGTTCCCGGGTCGGCTCGCGATATTCAGGACATGACACACTTGCGGCCCCTCCCGACTCTGACCGCCACCCGCACCGGCCGGCCGGGGTGCGCCGACCGCTGCGCCCGGCTGTGCACCGACTCCGGCCTCGCGCAGGTGCTGGGCGCCGACAAGGCCCTGCTGCACTGGCGCGCCCTGCGTCGCCTGGGCGACCCCGGGCTGGCCGAACACGCCGTCCAGGAGACCCTGCTCCGGGCCTGGCGCGCCTGTGGCACCTACAACCCCGACCGCGGCAGCGTGCGCACCTGGCTGCTCACCATCGAACGCAATGTCCTCACCGATATCGCCCGGGTGCGCGCCGCCCGCCCCGGTGACAGCGCCTGGGACGAGCTCGGCGACGTGGCCGAGGGCCACTACGCCCGCCCGGATTTCGCCGACACCCTCGCCGACGGGCTGCTGGTCGCGGAACTGCTCTCCCGGCTGCCCGCGCCCCAGCGCGACGCCGTCGTGCAGGTGATCCTCAACGATCGCGCCTACCAGGATGTGGCCGCCGATATGGGGGTTCCCGTCGGCACCGTCAAAACCCGCGTGCACTACGCCCTGCGCTCCCTGCGCCGACTGCCCCTCAGCGCCTGATCCCCGTCCCGCCGCCCCAGGAGTTCCCATGAAACGCGCCGGTCCAGTCCTCACCCTCCTCGCGGTGGCCGCCGTCGGCGGCGGCCTGCTGCTGACCAATATCGTCACCGGGGGCGGCAGCGACTCCGCGCCCGCCGACAGCGCCGGTCCCGCCACCGCCGTCACGGTGCCCAGCACCGCGACTCCCACCACCGCGACTCCCACCACCGCGACTCCCGCCACCACGACCCTCACGGCCAGTGCGACGCCGTTCCCGGCTCAGGCCGACTACGTGACCACCATCGCGACCGAGGGGCGTCCGCTCACCCTGTCGGTGACGGTCTCCGGCGATCGCTCCGTCGCCTACGTCTGCGACGGCGCGAGCGTCGAGAGCTGGCTGCGCGGCGACGCCGCCGCTGGGCGAACCGAGCTGTCGGGCAAGGAATCCCGAATCGAGGCCGCCCTCCTCGACGGTGCCCTGACCGGGCTGCTGACCATGGGGGAGCGCAGCTGGGAATTCACCGCACCCGCCGTCCGCGATCCGGCGGGCATCTACATCGACCGCGGCGCGGGCGCGCGCGACAGCTGGGTGGTCGCCCCCGACGGCTCGGTCACGGGTGTGCGCCGCAATGCCGACGGGACCACCTCACCCGCCCCGAGCCTGGCCCCCGACGCCCGAAAGGTGACCGGCGATGACGACGAATTCTGAGCCTCCGGCCCGCGAAACCGGAGGCAGCACAACGGCTTCGGCCATCGCCCTGATCGTGCTAGCGGGCGCGGCCACCGCCGTCGCGCTCGGTGTCTACGGCGCCGTGCACACCCCGGCGGGCACCGCCGTGAGCCTGGCCGGGTTCTCCAGCCCGGGCGCGGTGAAATCCTGGCTCGCCACCGTGGTGGTGGTGCTGGCGGTCGGGCAGGACATCAGCGCGCTGGCCATGTACGGCCTGCTGCCGAGGGTCCGGCCCGGCCGGTGGGCCTCGTTCTGGCACGTCTGGTCGGGCCGCCTGGCGGTGCTGATCAGCCTGCCGGTCGCGGTGCACTGTCTCTACGCCTTCGGTTTCGCCACCTTCGACACCCGGGTGCTGGTGCACTCGCTGCTCGGCTGTCTGGTCTACGGCATCTTCGTCACCAAGATGCTGCTGCTCACCCGAAAAGGGTTACCCGGCTGGGTGATTCCGGTCGCGGGTGGGCTGCTGTTCACCGGATTCGTGGGGCTGTGGTTCAGCTCGGCGGTCTGGTATTTCCGGGTCAAGGGTTTCGGCGCGTGAACCCGGCGGCCCGCCCGTACGTCGATAACCATGAGCGGCCTTCTCGTCGGCCCCCTGCGAACAGGAGTGAATCCATGACCCACGACAGTGACAACTCGACCGACAGTGACACCTCGACGCCGGACGCCGAGCCCGGCGGCCCGCGGCTGGACCGCCGCACCGCACTGGCCGGTGTGGGCGTGGCCGCGGCCGCCGTGACCCTGGCCGCCTGTTCCAGCTACGGCGGCGACCAGGCCGATTCGGGCGCGCCGGAGGAGCGGGCGGACGGGCAGCCCCCGGCCGAGTTGGCCAAGACCGCCGACGTGCCGGTGGGCGGCGGGCTCATCGCCGGTGATGTGGTGATCACGCAGGCCGCGGCCGGAACCTTCCAGGGCTTCTCCTCGACCTGCACGCACGCCGGATGCACGGTCAACGAGGTGTCCGACGGCCTGATCAAGTGCCCGTGCCACGGCAGCAGCTTCCGGTTGGACGGCACGGTCGCCAGCGGTCCGGCGGCACGTCCGCTGAACGGTCGCTCGATCCGGGTGGAGGGCGACCGCATCGTGTCGGCTTGACGGTGTAATACCTCCTGACCACTGGTAACAGTTCGATCACGGCGCAGCCCGGCACTTGCCAGAAGATAACCGGCGTTGCGAGAGTGAACCACTGGGTTTGGTGTTACTAGTGGGAAGGGAGGGGCGTTCCGCCCGGATCGCCGTCACCGCTTATGAAGCCAAGCATCATCAAGGCTGGTATTCGCACTGCCGTCACGGCCGCGGCGATCACCACCGTGGCCGGATTCGTCCCGGCCACCGCGCTGGCCGCGCCCGACAACCCCGCGCCCGACAGCCCCGCGATATCCGAACTGCCCCAGAAGCTCGCCGGGAAGACCGTCTTCCTGGATCCGGGACACCAGGGCCCCAATCACAATCAGAACATCGCCCGGCCGGTCTCCAACGGCCGCGGCGGCTCCAAACCGTGTCAGACCACCGGCATGGTCACCGTCAACGGCGTCCCCGAGCACACCATCAACTGGAATGTCGCGCAGTTGGTGCGGACCTCGCTGGAGGGCCTGGGCGCGGAGGTCGTGCTCAGCCGGTCCGACGACACCGGCTGGGGCGGCTGCATCGACGAACGCGCCGCCGCGGCCAACCAGTCCGGTGCCGATGTCGCGGTGAGCATCCACGCCGACAGCGCACCCGCCGAACTGCGCGGCTTCCACCTCATCGTTCCGGAACTGCCGGTGCCCGACGCCAAGGCCACCGAGGTGCAGGGCGGACCCGGACTGGCCGCCAGCCAGGCCATGCGCGACGCCTACGTGCGCGCCGGTTTCCCCATCGCCTCCTACGGCGGGAACGAGGGCCTGCAGACCCGCGCCGATATCGCCGGACCGGCCCTGACCCATGTGCCCGACGTCTTCCTCGAAATGGGCAATGGCGCGAACCCCGAGGACGCGCGACTGCTCGAATCGCCCGAGGGGCAATTGCGCCACGCGGTGGCCATCACCACCGGCCTGGCGGCCTTCCTGCTCGGACTGGACCCGGGTCCGGCCGAGCCGCAGCAGGCGGCCGTTCCGGAGCCGGACCCACAGGTGCAGGCGCAGGCGCCCGCTCCGGCACCGGAGGTGCCCGCCTACCCGGTGCAGCCCGCGCAGGCGATCGAGCCGGACCCGGCCCCGGGCGCTGAGCAACCCGCGGTGCAGCCGGGAACTCCGGACGAGCCGCGGGCGGAGGGTGCGCCGGTGCAGCTCCAGGCGCAACCGGGAGCCCACGACGACGCGACCGCGCCGCAGCAGGCGGTTTCGGGCGACACGGCCGGCCACGGCATCCGGCCGATCTCGGAGGGTGTGCCGATTCCGGCCGGCACTCCGGCCGTCCCGCAGGCTCCCGGCGCACAGCCGAATCCGCAGGTGCCCGCCGCGGCCGCCAAGCCGAATCCGGCGGCGCCGGCCGCACCGCAACTGCCGAACGCGAAGCCGAGCCCGGGGGCGACGGCACCGTCCACGCCGGGGGCGGACAAGACGAAGCAGTCGGAATCCGGTTCGCTGAAGACGCTGGTGCAAACCGCCGTGCAGCTGCTGGGGCCGATGGCCAAGATGCTCGGCATGAACAGTCAGGAGACCGGGATCGCCTCCAGTCTGGTCAATCTCGCCTACACGCTGGTCTCGACCCTCATGTCGGAGTTGATCGCGCCGACCAACTGAGCGCCGTGCCCGCCGAACCGTGCCGCCCTCGCACCGAATTCCCCGGTGCGAGGGCGGTTTTCGTTGTCCGCAAGTACGGGCGCGGCGGGGGCGGGCGGTTCATGGCGGCAAGATCAACACGGACCGACCGGTGCGTGGGATTCGGGCAAACTTCTCGCGATCTCGATGTCCGCTCGGGTGCGGCGTCACCCAGCCCCCGCTCACCGGCGGTGCCGTCACCGGGAGGCGCAACTGCGGACAACCGGGTGTCCTCTGCTTGGCAAGCATCCGGCGCGGTGGTTGCCTGAAACACGGGTCGGGTCATGGTGACTGGCGAAACAACGACTCGTCGATCGAGGTGAACTGATGGTGTTCGGCGTTGGTCTCAGTATCGGAACGGTCAATACGGTGTGCGCGACGGCATCGGACCGTGCGGGCAAGAATCCGCCCGGCCGTCGCCGCGGCGCCGTCCCCGTCACCTGGCGGACCACTCTCACCTTCGACAGTTCGGGCAATGCCCGCGTCGGCCGGATACCCAAACACGGTCGCGTCATCACCGAATTCGCCGATCTGACCCAGCGCGGCGCGCCGACCGCGCGCGTCGGCCACCGCGCGCTCACGGCACCGGATCTGGTGGCGACCGTGGCGTACAGCGTGATCGAGGAGGTGCTGGGGAAGGCTCCGGCCGCGGACACCGCCGTCACGGTGGCCCATCCGGCCGGGTACTCCGACGATCACGTGGCCGACCTGCGTGCCGCGCTCGCGGGCGTCGGGCTCGACCGGGCCACCCTGCTGGCCGAGCCCCTCGCCGCGGTGTCCTGGCTCGCCGCCGAACGCGGACCGCTCACCCCGGGACTGGCGCTCGTCTACGACCTGGGCGGCTCCGGCCTCACCGTCACCCTCGTGCGCGTGGGCGCGGGCGCGCCCGCCGATCCCATCGTGGGGGAGCCGGTGCGCTCCACCGACTACGGTGGTCGCGCCTTCGGCGGCATGCTCGCCCAGCATCTGAAGCGCCACGGCGGTTCGGTCGTCTCCCACGTCTCCGACGCTGATGCCGGCGATCTGCGCGCCCGCCATGTGCGCCGCTCCCTCGCTCTGGTCTACCGGGGTCTGCGCATCGCCGACGTCACCATGGCCGACGTCGACCGCGTACTGGTCGTGGGCGGTGCGGCCCGCCCGCCCGAGGTCGCCGAGGTGCTCTCGGCCGAACTGGCACGCCCTGTCATCGTGGCGCAGGACCCCGAACGCACCATTGCCGACGGCGCGGCCATCGCGGCCCGCGACGCCCAACTCGACCACGAGGCCGCGACCCACCGACACCCCGGCTTCAGCCTCTTCCGTCGCCGCCTGGCCCGCGTCGCCGCCATCTGAGCGGTTCGGGTTACGGATACTTCCGTGCGCTGTGATGCGGGTCTCTTCGCGGTTTCGCGCGCATCCTCCCCGGTCACGACTCGCGGGTAACCAGATATCCGTGACAGCATTATTGACGTAACTCCGGTTTGGTGTAACCATGGGACACAGTTACCGACACTGAACTGGAGAGGCTGTGACGACGATGTCCGTAGCCACAACGCCCATCGACGACCCGATCGTCGCGGAAGCTCAGGAATACGCGCAGAAGCTGCTGCTGCTGTCGGAAGGGTCGGTGAACAAGCACTTCGACCCCTACGAGGACATCGACTGGGAGAACCCGGACTTCGACGCGAACACCAAGCCCGAGCGCTGGATCCTGCCCGAGTCCGCCGACCCGCTGGGTCGCCACCCCTGGTACCGCGCGCTGAGCGATGAGCAGAAGATCGCCATCGGCAAGTACCGCCAGGCCAATGTCGCCAAGGTCGGCCTGCAGTTCGAGTCCATCCTGATCAGCGGCATGGTGCAGCACACCTTCTCGCTGCCCAACGGTGACCCGGAGTTCCGGTACTGCACCCACGAGATGGCCGAAGAGCTCAACCACACCCTGATGTTCCAGGAGATGGTGAACCGCATCGGCATGGACGTACCGGGCATGGGCCCGCTCGTGCGCCAGCTGCGCCACCTCGGCGTGCCCGTGGCCGTCATGTTCCCGAATCTGTTCTTCATGGCCGTACTCGCGGGCGAGGAGCCCATCGACCACATCCAGAAGCAGATCCTGCGCTCCGGCGAGGACGTGCACCCGATCATGCGCGGCGTCATGGCGATCCATGTCGCCGAGGAGGCCCGCCACATCTCCTTCGCGCACGAATTCCTCAAGCAGCATGTGCCCGAGCAGGGCGCGCCGCAGCGCTTCGTGCTCTCCATCGCCATGCCGATCGTCATGTGGATTCTGGGCCGCTCCATCGCGACCCCGCCCAAGGCGTTCTTCCAGGAGTTCGACATCCCGGAGAAGGTGCGCAAGGAGCTGTTCTACGGGTCCAAGGACGCCAAGCAGGTCTTCGCCGACTACTTCGTGGACGTGCGCGCCCTGGCCAAGGAGATCGGCCTGATGAACCCGGTCTCCAAGGCGGTGTGGAAGCTGCTGCGCATCGACGGCCCCACCTCCCGCTACCGCTCGGAGCCGCTCCGCGGCAGCAAGGCGGTCTAGATGCCCTACGTCGTCACGCAGTCCTGCTGCAGCGACGCGTCCTGCGTCTACGCCTGCCCGGTCAACTGCATCCACCCCACGCCGGACGAACCCGACTTCCGTACGGCGGAGATGCTCTACGTCGACCCGAAGGCGTGCGTGGACTGCGGCGCGTGCGCCACCGCCTGCCCGGTGGACGCCATCACCTCCTCGAAGAAGCTGACCGCGGACCAGCAGCCGTTCATCGAGATCAACGCCGACTTCTACCGGCAGGAGCGGCCCCGGCCGCTGCTGGCGCGGCCCATTCCCGCGCCCGAGGTGAAGCCCGGCCGGGAGCCGCTGCGGGTGGCCGTGATCGGTTCCGGACCGTCGGCCATGTACGCCGCCGACGAGCTGCTCACCCAGGCCGGGGTGCAGGTGACGGTGTTCGACCGGCTGTCCACGCCGTACGGTCTGGCCCGCTTCGGCGTCGCGCCCGATCACGCCAAGACCCGTCAGGTCGCCAAGCTCTTCGACACCATCTCGGCGCAGCCGGGCTTCGGCTCGTACCTGAATGTCGAGATCGGCAAGCATATTTCGCACGAGGAGCTGCTGCGGCACCATCACGCCGTGGTGTACGCGGTGGGTGCCTCCGCGGACCGCAAGCTCGGCATTCCGGGCGAGGGGCTGCCGGGCAGCGTCTCGGCCACCGAGTTCGTGGCCTGGTACAACGGGCATCCCGATCATGCCGATCGGTACTTCGACCTGTCCCAGCGGCGGGCGGTCATCGTCGGCAACGGCAACGTCGCCCTCGATGTGGCGCGGCTGCTGACCACCGATCCGGAGCTGCTGGCCGGGACCGAGGTCTCGCCCAAGGCGTTGCAGGCGCTGCGGCACAGCAAGATCGAGGAGGTGGTGGTCGTCGGGCGTCGCGGTCCGGCCGAATCCGCCTTCACCGTGCCGGAATTCGTGGGTCTGCTGGGCGCCGACGTGGATATCGTCGTCGAGGGCGAGATTCCCGAGACCCCGGCCGACGCGCCGCAGAAGGTCGAGCAGAAGCTGAAGCTGCTGCGCGGACTGGCGGAGCGGCCGACCGGTGGGCGCAAGCGCATCGTCTTCAAGTATCTGGCGTCGCCCACCGCGCTCACCGGGGTGGACCGGGTGACCGGGATGGAGCTGGTGCGCAACGAACTCGTCGCCGACGCCGACGGCGCGGTGCGGGCCGTGGCCACCGAGCAGACCGAAACCCTGGATACCGGACTGGTTCTCACCTCGGTGGGGTACCGGGGTGTGCCGCTGACCGGGCTGCCGTTCGACGAGCGGGCCGGGGTGGTGCCGAATCTGGACGGCCGGGTGTTGGAGGCCACGGGTGGTGCGGTGGTGTCCGGAGCCTATGTCACTGGGTGGATCAAGCGGGGACCGACCGGTTTTATCGGCACCAACAAGTCCTGCGCACAGGAAACCGTGCGGCAGCTGGTCGCGGACTTCAATGCGGGACGGCTGTCCGAACCGGCCGGTAGCGCAGCCGAATTCGACCGCTTGGTTGGAGCTCGGCAGCCGCAGGTCGTCCGTGGTGGTGCCGCCAACCATCCACGACGTTCGTTGCGTCTGCTGGTGCGCAGCCGCTAGTCCCGAGCAGGGCTCGGAAACCGACCTCACGACCGCCGTATGCGATCCGATCGCATACGGCGGTCGTCCTGTTTGGGCGAATAGTCCTGCTGCATACCGTGATTCGAGGGCTTCTTCCGGGTGGATATCGCTGCGCGACCGTCCAGGATGTGTGAGTTGTGTGATCGCGTGTAATACCGCGGGGCGGCCGGACGACGTTCTTCGTATGACCGTCCGAGTGTCGACCGGGTAGCGGTCTATTCCATTCCGAATACCGAAGTTTCGGGTGAGCAACCAAGCAGTGACCCGAAAATCACCGTGCCGTACGGACGTCGCGGTTTTGTTTTCCGGACTCTTCTCGCGTACCGGTTGGTATTGAATGACGTTCGCTGAGTTGTAGCCACAAAGCAAGACTGGTCGGTATTTCTGGGCTGTAAGTTGGCTGCGATCTTGGTCTTGATGCTGTCCGACCAGTAGATTCGCAAACTTGGCTACCGTTCACGAAAACTTTTCCACCGATTCAACATTCACGTCCGGCACGAGCCAGCTAACCTGAACGCGCTGTTTGGTAAACGACCGCGACCACATGGTTGTGCGACGTGGGGCCGTGGTCACGGTGCGTTGACGGGATAGCGATGACTGTTGGTTTTGGCATGAGCATCGGCACAGTGAACTCCGTGTGGGCGATCACCAGCTCGACCTCGCGGGCGGCGGGTGAACGCAATCGGCCCGCTGTCCGAGTCCGGCGCACGGCCGTCACCTTCGACAGTGCCGGCGGTGCCCGAATCGGTGGAATTCCCCGATTCGCCCCTGTTGTCACGGATTTCGCCGATCTCAGCCGCGAACCCGATCCGGTGGTGGTGGGCGGCCGCATCTGGTCGCCCGCGGATCTGGTCGCCGCGGTGGTCAACGGGCTCATCGAGACCAACGCTCCCGAGGCGCCCGCCGTAACCGCCTATCCCGCAAGCTATTCCGACAAGCACGTCCATCGGCTGCGGCGGGCGCTGGACTGGTCCGGTGGATCCGACGTCCTGCTCATGCCCGAACCGGTGGCGGCGGTGGAATGGCTCGACGCCCAGCACGGCATCTCCGAGGGCGGCCTCACCCTCGTCTACGACCTGGGCGGCAACAGCCTCGATATCGCGGTGGTGCGCACCGAGGCCGACCGCGGTGAGCGCGGGATACTCGGCCGGGCCGAACGCTCCCACGACTACGGCGGCCGACCACTCGGCACCCTGCTGGCCCGGTACGCGCGCAGTATCGCCCCCGACGCCGCCCAACCGGTCTCGGCGGTGGTGCCCGCGGCGGACACCAGCAGACTGCGCACCTGGCACATTCGCAATTCGCTACGGCTGGTGCGGGCCACCGTGCACCGCTGCGGCCTGAGCCTCAACCACATCGACCGCATTCTGCTCATCGGCGGCGCGGCCCGCCCGGTCGAGGTGGGGCGGGCGCTGAGCGAACTCGGACTGCCCATCATCATGTCACCGGATCCGGCGCACACCGTCGCCATCGGTGCGGCCATCGCCGCGGCGCGCAGCGCCGAGACCGGTTCCGCCATCGGCAGATACGCGCCCAAGGCGGCCGCCTTCTCCGGCGCGGCCGTCGCCTCGGCGCTCGCCATGTCGGCCGCCGCCATGATGGGCGGCACCTCGGGTGCGCCCGGCTTCCAGGCGACGCCGGACAATACCGGCACCACCAAAACTTCCGGGACCGGCGCTCACGATGTTCTCCTCCTCGACGACGTGAGCGCCGGGCCCGGGAGCCGCGTCCACGCGGTGAGCACCGCGGCGAGCATCCGCCAGTACGGCGTGATGCCGCCGACGGTGACCGCCGAATGGTCCGGCGGACGGCCCGTGAATCGGGTGCGCGCGGGCAACCAGTGCGAAACCCGTTCCAACGCGGGCAATACCACCTACGCCGACCCGTCGCGGTTCACCAATCCGGTGCCCTTCGAACTGCCCCGGGACAACGGCGGCGGTGGTGGTGGCGTGGTGATCGGACCCATCGATCCGGGGCAGATCCCGTCGGTGAGCCTGCCACCCGGTCTGCCCGGCATGCCGAATGCCGGTGACCCGGTGACGAATCCGATCGGAATGCCCGATCTCGGCGATATCCCGACCGCACCGGTGGGTGGCACGCCGCAGCTGCCCTCGATGCCCGATGCGATGCCCGATCTGCCGAGCGCGCCGGGAACCACGCCCGGCACCACCGATCCCGGTACGGCACTGCCCGACGGTACCGGCGGCGCGATCCCCGGCGATCCGGTCGGCACCGGCGGTACGCCGGATACGAGCGGCGGCACCGGGGCCCCTGCGGGCGGGAGCACCACCGACGGTGGGAACACCGGCGGCGGAACGACTTCCGGTGGAACGACTTCCGGTGGCGGTGCGCCCTCGGGCGGCACCGACGGTGGCGGATCGACGTCCGGCGGCTCCACCTCGGGCGGGAACACTTCCGGCGGCAGCACTTCCGGCGGCAGCACTTCCGGTGGCTCTACCGGTGGCGGTTCCACCTCCGGCGGCAGTACTTCGGGCGGGAACACGTCGGGTGGCTCCACCTCCGGCGGCTCGACCTCCGGAGGCGGCTACGGGTCCGGTGGCTCCGGCGGCGGCTACGGCGGCGGGGGCTACGGTTCCGGCGGCGACTCCTCCGGTGGTTCCGGCTCGGGCGGCTCCTCGTCCGGCGGGTCCGACTCGGGTGGCAGCTCCAGTTCCGGCGGCAAGAGTTCATCCGGCGGCAACTCCTCCTCCGGGGGCTCGAGCAAGGGCTCGGGCGGCTCCGGCGGATCGTCCTCCGGCGGTTCCGGTAAGAGCTCCGGCGGCAGCGGCGGCAGCAGCGGTAGCGGTGGTTCCGGTGGCTCGGGTGGCAGCGGCGGCTCGGGTGGCAGCGGTGGCTCGGGCGGCAGCGGCGGCTCGGGCGGTTCCGGCGGCGGAGGCGGTGGTTCCGACAAGTAGCACCCGGATCGACCCCGAGCAGTACCGAATCCCTGTCCCATCCCATCGGCTACCGCGCCCCCATCGCAGGTAGCCCTCGAACTGGTCGGCCGTCACGCCCCCCGTGCGACCCGTGTGACGGTCGGCTCGCCGCCCAGCACGACGAATTGCCCTTCGTGTCACCGGCATGCCACCGGTTACGTGCTCGGGCGGCCTCCAACGGGTCCACCCCGCGTCGTCCTTCGTGCCCGCGACGCGGCGGTGGGCCGTTCGACCGCCCGCCGCCGCGTGTCCGCACCGCGGCGGCGGGCGTCCCCAACCTCCGAGTGGGCGAGCAGGATTCGTCCCCCGTTCACTCGGGCTCTTCCACCCCGTCGAGGGCCGAACCGTCGCCGAACGCGGCGCCGGTGATGACGCTCAGGCTCCCGTCCGTCTCCAGGATCCCCGCCGCGATGCGCGTCAGATCGCCGTGACCGTCGGACCGCACCGCTTGCCGGATATCCGCGGCGCTGAGCAGCCGCCGTCCGCCGCGCGGTCGCGTCGCCACCAGCGCCGCCGCATACTGCAGCAGCGCCAACAGGAGCAGCGCCACCGCTCCCTCGGCCCAGGACACCTCCGCGCTGAGCAGGATGGTGGCCAGGGTCGAACCGAGCGCCACCGTGACGACCAGGTCGAACGCGTTCAGCTTCGCCAGCGTGCGCTTACCGGTAGCCCGCAGCACCACCACCAGCGTCACATAGGCCGCCGACCCCACCAACACCACCCGCAGCAGATCCGGCCACGCGTCGAACCACATGAGCTGTCCCGATCGCCGTCAGCTCAGAGCGGCGAGCAACTCCCGGCAGGACCGGGCGCAGCGCAAACACGTTTCGGCGCAGACACGGCAGTGCTCGTGGCGGTCGGCGTGCCGGTTCGCGGGATGCGAATCCACCATGGCGGCAACGGTGCTCATCGGAACTCCTCTCGTCGAGCGGGTGGCGGGTGATGGCGGTGGCATCCGTGCGTTCGTTTGCTCGGACGACCCGATCCGATCGACCACCACCCGGTGTGCTCGCTGGTACCCGCTGGCGACCGTCGTACACGTGCGCCCAGAGATTCGCCGCCTCGGTCGGCGTGCGGGGTTCAGCGCGCGGTGAAGCCGCCGTCGATCGCGAGTGCCGCGCCGGTGACGAATGCCGCTTCGTCGCTGAGCAGGTAGGCGCAGAAGGCGGCGATCTCGTCGGGGGTGGCGATGCGTCCGAGGGGATGCAGGGCGGCGATCGCCGCCTCACCTTCGGGCGTCGCGCCCATGGAGTTGCGGAAGGCTGGGGTGTCGACGGCCCCGGACACCACCGCATTGACCCGGACACCCCGTCCGGCGGCCTCCAGCGCGACCGCCCGGGTGAGTCCGATGGCGCCGTGTTTGGCCGCCACGTACGGGGCGACCTGTCCCATGCCGACCACGCCCAGATTGGAGGCGTTGTTGAGAATCGCGCCGCCGCCCGATGCGGCCAGGGCCGGAACCTGGTGCCGCAGACCGTAGTACACGCTGGTGAGATTGAGTTCCAGGTCGGCGCGCCAGCCCGCCTCGTCGATCGACTCGATATCGCCGAAGGCGTTGATCGCCCCGGCATTGTTGAAAGCGGCGTCCAGCCTGCCGAATTCGTGCACGGCGGCGGCGGTGAGGCGTTCGACATCCGCCTCCACGGTGACATCGGTGGGCACGAAGATCGCCCGCCCACCGGCTGCCCGCAGCTCTTCGGACATCCGGTCGCCGACCTCCTTGCCACGGGCGCCCAGCACCACCGCGCCGCCCTCGGCGGCGATACGCCGCGCCACGGCCGCGCCGACACCCGAGGTGGCGCCGGTGATCAGAACGACCTTCGACTCGAAGCGAGAACCCATCGCGCTATCCCCTTGCGGTAGAGATTGTTTCGTTGACACGTCTAGTAAAAGACGCGCGCGGGTTCGGATCCGGCGGGAATCGGTCGTCGCGTTCGGCGGCGAGAACTCAGCGGTCGGTGGGGGCGAGCAGATCGGGCAGCGCGTCCAAGCCGTCGACCACCACGCCGTAGCGCGTGGCCTGGGGCAGTTCCGCATGCAGATAGCCCCACGGCCCGCGCCGGATGAGCACCGGCACCATACCCGCGGCATTGGCGGGCATGACATCGTTGTCGACCCGGTCACCGACGTAGCAGATCTCGGGCGGCCGCAGCTCGGTCACCTCCACCACCTTGTCGAAGAATGTGGGATCCGGCTTCTCGAGCTCCCATTCGGCGGAGGTGTAGACGGCGTCGACGGGCAGGTCCATGCCTTCCAGCGCCGCCTTGGCCTGCGGCGGCTGATTGCCCGCGATGATCACCCGCAACCCGCGGGCGCGCAGCTTGGCCAGCGCCCGGCGCACATCCGGATACAGATCGTCGGCGTCGAAGTTCACCCGCAGGCTGCCGGGCTCCTCGGCCGCCCAGGCGATCTGCTCCTCCTCCAGATCGATTCCGGGCGAGAGTACTTCGAAGGCGTCGGCCAGCGGTCGTCCGGTGGCGGCCATGCCGCCGATCACCCCGAGCATGGCGAATCGGGGCACGCCCAGCCGGTCGGCCCACCGGCACCAGATCCGCGTCTCGTCGATCAGCGTCTCGCCCACATCGAACACCACAGCCTTGATCATCGGCCCAGCGTATCGGTGCCCGGCACGAGGCCGAGCGGCATCCCCGCCTCGGCTGGAGGGGCTCGGGTGTGAGGTCCGAACTGCGCAGGATACGGGTCGACGTGCACGCGAGTACCGCGATTTTCCGGTCGCGATCGGTCCGGGATGGGTATGGTGCGGACGGCGTTTGTGAAACTATCGCCTTTCAAAAGGAGTTCCCTCATGCGCATCCTGCTGCGGACCGGCGTCGTCGCGCTCGGAATCGGTGCGGCCGCCGCCCTCGCGGGACCGGCAGCCGCCGATATCCCGCTGGTCGAGGCGCCCGCCGAAGTCACCACCTCCGACACCCGTTCGACTCCGATCGGCGACGACATGTGCTCGTCGGTGACCGGGTCCTTCGGCAAGGACTACGAAGCCTGCATGTAGTCGCCGACACCGGTGCGCATGCGGCTGTCGGCCCGAGCAGTCCCGGGCGGGGGTACCGGCTCGGGCCGATGGTGTCGGACGACCGCGATGAATACGTGTCCCGGCCGCGCCGGCGTGGTGCCGAACAGCGCGGGCGGACGGTGGTGCGGTCGCGAAGCCAGCGGTGGCGGACGCGTCCGTCACGACCGGGACCGGGTCGCGGAGATGTCAGGCGGTCAGCGTGCGCGGGAGTGATGTCGGGGCGTCGAATCGGTTCAGCACGACGTCGACGAGCAGCTGATGCGCGCCGATCGCGGCGGCGTGGGTCAGGTCGGGGGCCGCGTTCGCCAGTCTGTCGGTGAGCAGCCCGGGAGCCAGGAACCACGGGGCGACCAGGAGTCGTTCCGCGCCACGGGCGCGCAGTCTCGACAATGCGGCGGTGACGGTGGGTTCGGTGGTGGCGAAGCAGATTTCGGTATCCCAGCCGGTACGGGCGGCGAGTTGCCGCGCTACCCGCGCCGTGCGCTCGTTCGCGGCGGAGGATGACGAGCCCACGGCGGCCACGGCGATGCCCAGGCGTATCCCGCTCGTCAGTGGCGAAGCGACCGGAGAACGCCCGCCGACGCCCGCGGCGGGCGATGCCTCCCCGGGCAATTCGGCGGTCAACGACTCGACCACGCGGTCACGCAACGCCTCGACCAGCCGCGGATCGGGACCGAGCACATCGGCCTGGGTGAGCCGCAGTCGCGGATGCCGGGCCCCCGCCTCGGCGAGCAGTCCGGGCAGATCCACCCGGGCGTGAAAAGCCTTGCCCAGCAACAGCGGTACCACCACGGCATGCGAGTGGCCGTCCGCCGCCACCGCGGCCACGACCTGTTCGACGGACGGCGTACTCAGATCCAGGAAGGCCAGGCGCACATCCAGATCCGGACGTGCGGCGGCGACATCTGAAACCACCGCGTGCATGGTGGCGGCCGAGCGCGGATCCCGGCTGCCATGCGCCACCGCGATGAGCGCCGGGCGGCCGCGATCGCCCGGCGTCTCGGCTCCGTCCACGGCGCGGCGGCCCGCTGCCGCGCCGGTGACGGTCAACGCGGACGCCGCTGTGACCACGGCAATCGAACTCGCCACCGTGCCAGTCGGATGCGTCACCGTGCCAGCGCGACCCGTCATCGTGCCGTCCGGCCTACGCGATGGCCGTGCGCTGCTCACACGCCGATCTCCGCACCGACCTCGACGGCGGTCAGCGCATCGCCCACCAAGCCCGCGGCCAGGGTGTTGCCGCCCGCCGGGTCGATGAGCAGGAAGGAGCCGGTGTGCCGGTTGACGCTGTAGTCGTCGGCCACGACGGGGTCGGCCACGCGCACCGAGATGCGGCCGATGTCGTTGAGCGACAGCGTTTCCGGGTTGGGATCGGCGGCCAGGTGCTGTTCGTCGAAACGTTCCAGCAGTGCGCCCACGATGGCCTGGGTGGTGCGGGTGCCGTGCTTGAGCAGCAGGCGCGCACCCGGGCGCAGCGGCTTGTCGCCGAGCCAGCACACGGTGGCGTCGAAGGAGTCGATGGGTTCGGGGGCGTCGGCCGCGGCGGCGATGATGTCGCCGCGCGAGACGTCCACGTCATCGGCCAGCACCAGGGTGACGCTGCGACCCGGCTGTGCCTGCGGCAGTTCACCATCGGGGGTGTCGATGCGCTCGACGGTGGTGCGGGTGCCCGAGGGCAGCACCACGACCTCGTCGCCCTTGGCGACCACGCCCGCGGCGACCAGTCCGGCGTAGCCGCGGTAGTCCGGGTACTCGGCGGTGCGCGGCCGGATCACATACTGCACGGGGAAGCGCAGCCCCACCTCGTGGCGGCCGTGGCTGTCGGCGTCCACCGGCACCGATTCCAGATGCTCGATGAGCGAGGGGCCGGTGTAATACGGGGTGTTCTCCGAGCGCGAGGCGACATTGTCACCGTGCAGCGCCGACACCGGAATCTCCTGCACATCCTCGGGAGCCCAGCCGAGTTTGGCGGTCAGTTCCCCGAATTCGCCGCGGATCCTGTCGAACACGGCGGCCGGATCGTCCACCAGGTCGATCTTGTTGACCGCCAGCACCAGCTTCGGCACCCCCAGCAGCGCCATGACCGCGGCGTGGCGGCGGGTCTGCTCGATCACGCCCTTGCGGGCGTCCACGAGCAGGATCACCAGCTGCGCGGTGGACGCGCCGGACACCGTATTGCGGGTGTACTGCACGTGTCCCGGCGTATCCGCGAGTACGAAAGACCGCTTGGGCGTGGCGAAGTAGCGGTACGCCACGTCGATGGTGATGCCCTGTTCACGCTCGGCGCGCAGGCCGTCCACGAGCAGCGACAGATCCGGGGTGGACAGGCCCTTGTCGACCGAGGCGCGGGTGACCGCGTCGATCTGGTCGGCCAGAACGGATTTCGTGTCGTACAGCAGGCGTCCGACCAGGGTGGACTTGCCGTCGTCCACCGACCCGGCGGTGGCGAGTCTCAGTAGCTGCGTTGGATGCTCGCTCCGCAAGCTGCGCTCGGCAGACATCAGAAGTAACCCTCTCGTTTACGGTCTTCCATGGCGGCCTCGGAGACGCGGTCGTCGCCGCGGGTCGCACCACGTTCGGTGAGCCGGGACGCGGCCACCTCGGCGAGAATCGCCGCGTTGTCGGCGGCATCGGAAATGATCGCGCCCGTGGTGGAGCCGTCGCCCACGGTGCGGTAGCGCACCGACTTGACCACCAGTTCCTCACCCTCGGCCGGACCGCCCCAGGAACCCGGGGTCATCCACATGCCGTCGCGCAGGTACACCGGGCGCTCATGGGCGTAGTAGATGGTGGCCAGCTCCACGTTCTCGCGGGCGATGTAGCGCCAGATGTCCAGCTCGGTCCAGTTGGACAGCGGGAACACCCGCACATGCTCACCGGGTGCGTGGCGACCGTTGTACAGGTTCCACAGTTCGGGCCGCTGCCGCTTGGGATCCCAGCGTCCGAAGGCGTCGCGCAGCGAGAAGATGCGCTCCTTGGCGCGCGAGCGCTCCTCGTCGCGGCGGCCGCCGCCGAAGACGGCGTCGAAGCGGTTCTCGGCGATGGCGTCCAGCAGCGGCACGGTCTGCAGCGGATTGCGGATACCGTCCGGGCGTTCGGTCAACCGCCCGTCGGCGAGGTACTCCTCGACCGAGGCGACATGCAGGCGCAGCCCGTACTTCTCGACCACCTTGTCGCGGAACTCGAGCACCTCGGGCAGGTTGTGCCCGGTGTCCACGTGCAGCAGCGCGAAGGGCAGCGGCGCGGGCCAGAACGCCTTGATGGCCAGGTGCAGCAGCACCGTGGAGTCCTTGCCGCCGGAGAACAGGATCACCGGCCGTTCGAACTCGCCCGCGACCTCGCGGAAGATGTGGATGGACTCCGACTCCAGCGCGGCCAGGGTGTCGAATTCGGTGACAGTGTTATCGGTGACAGCGTTCGGCTCGATCAAACTGGTCATGAGGCGTGCAACCCGCATTCGGTCTTGGCGAGCCCGGCCCAGCGGCCGGATCGCGGATCGGATCCCGGTTCCGGCTTCCGTGTGCACGGAGCGCAACCGATGGACGGATATCCCTCTTCCACAAGGGGATTGACGAGGATGCCGTTGGCCTCGATATAGGCGGCCATCTCTTCGTCGGACCAGGCGGCGATCGGATTGATCTTCACCAGGCCGAACGCCTCGTCGAAGGAGATCAGGGGCGCGTTGGCGCGGGTGGGAGCCTCCACCCGGCGGATGCCGGTGACCCAGGCGTTGTAGCCGGACAGCGACCTGCGCAGCGGCACCACCTTGCGCAGGCGGCAGCACTCTCCGGCGTCGCGGGCGAACAGATCCTTGCCCAGCAGCTGATCCTGTTCGGCCACAGTGTGTTCGGGCGTGACGTTCACGATGTTCACGCCGTACACCATCTCCACGGCGTCGCGGGTGCCGATGGTCTCGGCGAAGTGGTAGCCGGTGTCGAGGAACAGCACGTCCACCGGACCCCGATCGCCGGCGCCGCCGTCGGCCCGCACCTGCGCGGCCAGCTGCACCAGCACGGCGTCCTGCATATTGGAGGCGACGATGTAATCGGATCCGAAGGTGTCCTCGGTCCACCGCAGCAGTTCCAGCGCGGTGGCGTCCGGACCGAGTTCGGCCGCCCCCTTCTCGGCGATGGCCCGCAGCTCGGATTCAGCGAGTTTGGTTGTCATACCGGGTCTCTCCCAACTACCGCAGATCTGCCTCGTCGGCGCGAACAGCCCACTGCGCGAACCGCTCGTCACCGTCACGGTTCTTGACGAAGTTGCGCACCACGCGCTCGATGTAGTCGCCGAGCTCGGCGCTGGTCACCTTGTGCTGGCGCAGCTTGCGGCCGAAACCGCTGTCGAGCCCGAGGCTGCCACCCAGGTGAACCTGGAAGCCCTCCACCTGATTCCCGTCGCCGTCGTCGACGAGCTGGCCCTTGAAGCCGATATCGGCGATCTGGGACCGGCCGCACGAGTTCGGGCAACCGTTGATATTGATGGTGATGGGCACGTCCAGGTCGGCGTTGATGTCCGCGAGCCGTTGCTCGAGTTCGGGAGCCAGCACCTGCGAGCGCTTGCGGGTCTCCACGAACGACAGCTTGCAGAACTCGATACCGCTGCACGCCAGCAGATTTCGTCGCCAGTGCGACGGACGGGCGTGCAGACCCAGCGGTGCCAGCTCGTCGATCAGCTGATCGACCTTGTCGTCGGCCACATCGAGGACGATGAGCTTCTGGTAGGGGGTGAAGCGCACCCGGTCGGAGCCGACACGCTCCACCGCATCGGCGACCTGCTGCAGGATGGTGCCCGAGACGCGACCGGCGATGGGGGAGAAGCCGACCGCGTTGCGGCCGTTGCGCAGCTTCTGCACCCCGATGTGGTCGATGGGGCGCGCGGGCTTCTCCGGGGCGGGTCCGTCGATGAGCTTGCGCTTCAGGTACTCGGTCTCGAGCACCTCGCGGAACTTCTCGACGCCCCAATCCTTCACCAGGAACTTGATGCGGGCTTTGGTGCGCAGTCGGCGGTAGCCGTAGTCGCGGTAGAGCGCCACGATGGCCTCCCACACATCGGGCACCTCGTCGAGCGGCACCCACGCGCCCAAGCGCTGCGCCAGCATGGGATTGGTGGACAGGCCGCCGCCGACCCAGACATCGAGGCCGGGACCGTGTTCGGGATGTTCG
Source organism: Nocardia otitidiscaviarum (assembly GCF_007362295.1). NCBI lineage: Bacteria > Bacillati > Actinomycetota > Actinomycetes > Mycobacteriales > Nocardiaceae > Nocardia > Nocardia otitidiscaviarum. The sequence continues at coordinate 1,427,276 of NZ_CP041695.1, forward strand.
ACGCCGATGAAGGCGACGTCGTTGATCTCGTGCACCACGTCCTGCTGGCCGGAGATGGCGGTCTTGAACTTGCGCGGCAGGTTGGAGTAGCGCTTGTCGCCGATGTAGCGCTTGACGATCTCGTCGATGGCCGGGGTGGGATCGAGGATCTCGCCGAAGGATTCACCGGCCAGCGGCGAACCCAGGATGACGCGCGGGCAGTCGCCGCACGCCTCGGTGGTGTGCAGGCCGACCTCCTCGAGCCGCCGCCAGATCTCCGGCACGTTCTCGATCTCGATCCAGTGGTACTGCACGTTCTCACGGTCGGAGAGATCGGCGGTGTCGCGGCCGAATTCGGTGGAGATCTCGCCGATGGTGCGCAACTGCCGGGCGGTGAGCGCGCCCGCGTCGCAGCGCACCCGCATCATGAAGTACTTCGCCTCGAGAATGTCGATGTTCTCGTCGCCGGTCCAGGTGCCGTCGTAGCCCTCTTCGCGCTGGGTGTAGAGGCCCCACCAGCGGAAGCGGCCGCGCAGATCGCTCTTGTCGATGGAGTCGAATCCGGCCTTGGAGTAGATGTTCTCGATGCGGGCGCGGACGTTGAGCGGGTTGTCGTCCTTCTTGTTCTGCTCGTTCGGGTTCAGCGGCTCGCGGTAGCCGAGCGCCCACTGGCCCTCGGACTTGCGGCGGACCGGTCGACCGGTGCGCTCCCGAGGAGCCACGGGCGCTTCCGAACGCGGCCGGTCCGGGCGCACGCGTCGCTCGGCGGCGGGACGTGCGGGCAGGGCGGGGCGAGCGGAATCGGAACTGGTGGCGTCGGTGCTCGACGTCATGGGGATCGCTCCTGATGGGTCTTGCGGGCAGGCGGGAGGGGCTGGCTCACGCCTCCGAATCAGTGATACGGCTATCAGCGAACCGGTTTCCGCGGCGTCGCGGTGACGCCGGTTTCCGGGAAGAGTGGGGAGCCGATCTACCGGAGGCTTCCGGGCAGACAGCTCGCGCTGCAGACGCGCTTGAAGTCGACATGGCGTCGTGCCACGAGTCGTACTCCGAGTGCCGTCATGCAGCTTATTGTGCCATGTCAGACGGGTCGTTCCGACCGCTCGACAGTATTTTCCGGACTTCTCCGGGAAATCCCCTGGACAGCCGACCTGATTTGTGACGCTTCTCATAGCCCGGCCCGCCACCGGTTTTCGGGTATTGACCTGAACCGGTATCGAGGTTGAACGATCTCGGGTATGACGACACCCGATATCGATACCGCCGCCGAACTCGAGGCCATCCACGCCGTGGTCGCCGCCGTCGACCGTGCCCAGCGTGCCGAGGACGCCGACGCCTTCCTGGCCCTGTTCCACCCCGATGCCATCTGGACCACCGGTGCGGGCAGATTCCTCGACGGACGCGACGAGATCGCCGAGTTCACCCGTGCCGTGCTGCCCGGCGCGACCAAGGACGGCTACGCCACCTACGAGGTGTTCTTCGTGCGCTTCATCCGGCCCGACGTGGCCGCGGTCAAGGTCCGGCAGCGCTATCTCTCCCACGACGGTGAAGTCCAGTCCGAGGGCTCACCGCTGTACGGCATGACCAAGGAGGACGGCCGCTGGCTGCTCACCTTCTGCCAGAACACCCCCGTCGTCGACCACTGAACTCGCCGACGGCGCGCCGGGTCGGCACCCTGCCCGGAATGCCTGCTCGGCGCGCCGGGCCTGAGCGGGTTCGGGCCGGCCACCCACTTCCGCGACCGCGCTGCCGGCGTCGGACACCCGCGCCTGGTGAGGTGCTCGCGGTGTGATGTGCGCGACCGGTCAGACTGGAGGGGTGACCGCATCCGCTCCGTCCTCCGCTCACGCCACCCCGGCGGACACCGAAACGCCGGTGCCGACGCTGCGCGACTTCGGGGGCGGGGCGTTCGGGATCTACATTCACGTCCCGTTCTGCGCCACCCGGTGCGGGTACTGCGATTTCAACACCTACACGGCGGGGGAGCTGGGCAGCTCCTCGTCGCCGCAATCCTGGTTCGAGGCGTTGCGTGGGGAACTGGCCACGGCGGCAAGGGAATTCGAGGCGCTGCCGAGTGCGGTGCCGCCGGTGGAGACCGTGTTCGTCGGTGGCGGGACGCCGTCGCTGCTCGGCGGGGACGGGCTGGCCGACGTGCTCGACGCGGTGCGCGCGCACTTCACCCTGGCCGCCGACGCGGAGGTGACCACCGAATCGAATCCGGAATCCACCTCGCCCGCCTTCTTCGAGCGGCTGCGCGCGGCCGGATACACCCGCATCTCCCTGGGCATGCAGTCCGCCGCCGCGCACGTGCTGAAGGTGCTCGACCGCACCCACACCCCCGGCCGGGCGGTGGCCGCCGCCCGCGAGGCGCGCGCCGCCGGATTCGACCACGTCAACCTGGACCTCATCTACGGCACCCCGGGCGAGACCGACGCCGACCTGGACGCCAGCCTCGACGCCGTGCTCGCCGCGGGGGTCGACCACGTCTCCGCCTATTCGCTCATCGTCGAGGACGGCACCGCCCTGGCCCGCCGCGTGCGGCGCGGCGAACTGCCCGCCCCCGACGAGGATGTGCTCGCCGCCCGCTACGAACGCCTCGACGCTCGCCTCGAACAGGCGGGCCTGCACTGGTACGAGGTCTCCAACTGGGCCGCCGACGACACCGCCCGCTGCCGCCACAACCTCGGCTACTGGGACGGCGGCGACTGGCTCGGCGCGGGGCCGGGCGCGCACAGCCACGTGGGCGGCGTGCGCTGGTGGAATGTGAAGCATCCGGCGCGCTACGCGGAGCGGGTCGCCACCGGCGCGCTCCCGGCCGCCGGGTGGGAACGGCTCACCGACGAGGAGCGCTACACCGAGCGGGTCATGCTCACCGTCCGCCTCCGCACCGGCCTGCCCCTCGACGACCTCGACGCCGCCGGGCGTGCCGCCGCCGCCCGCGTCATCACCGACGGGCTCGCCGACCGCCGCGAGGACCGCCTGATCCTCACCGACCGCGGCCGCCTGCTGGCCGACGCGGTCGTCCGCACCCTGCTCACGTAGCCCGACCGCCCTGCGGTCCGCGCCTGGAGGCGCGTGATCCATGCCAGACCGACCGGGGCGGGCGCGCCGAAACCGTGCCGCGATACCGGGGCGGCCGACTAGGCTGCTGCCCACCAGGGCTTTCGAGTTCGTATCGCGGCTGCGAGGAATCCGTCATGTACGACGAGGACATTGTTCCGTTCCAGGTGGAGATCGGCCGGGACGAGTTGTCGGATCTACGCCGACGGCTCGGCGAAACCCGCTGGCCCACACAGATTCCCGGCGTCGGCTGGGCACGGGGCGTCCCGGTCGACTATCTGCGCGAACTGGCCGGGCATTGGGCGGAGCGGTTCGACTGGACGGTGTGGGAGAAGCGGCTCAACTCCTATCCGCAATACCTCACCACCATCGACGGCACCCGAATCCACTTCCTGCACATCCGTTCTCGCCATCCCGATGCCATTCCGCTGGTGCTGCTGCACGGCTGGCCCGGCTCGGTGCTGGAATTCCTGGACGTCATCGAACCGCTCACCGATCCGGGGGACGACGGCCCGGTCTTCGACCTGATCATTCCGTCGCATCCCAACTTCGGATTCTCCGGTCCCGCCCTCGATATCGGCTGGGACAGCACCCGCACCGCCCGCGCCTACGCCGAACTCATGCGCCGCCTCGGCTATCCCCGCTACGGGGTGCAGGGCGGCGACTTCGGCGCGTTCATCGCCCCCGATCTCGGCCGCATCGACGCCGGTAGCGTGATCGGCGTGCACGTCAACGCCGCCACCATGGGCTTCATCCCCTACGGCCCGGTACCGGACCAGGAGGTGGAGACCCTCACCGAACTCGAGCGCATCCGCCTGCTGCGCCTGGGCCGCTACCTCTCCGACGGCAGCGGCTACTTCCAGATCCAGGGCACCCGACCGCACACCCTCGGCTTCGCGCTGGCCGACTCCCCGGCGGGCCAACTCGCCTGGATCGTCGAGAAGTTCGAGGCCTGGACCGGCACCGACGGCACCCTGGACGACCGGGTGAACCGCGACCACATGCTGGCCAACATCTCCGTCTACTGGTTCACCAACACCGGAAGCAGCTCGGCCCAGCTGTATTACGAGTCGCTGCACACCCGCAACCTCCCCACCCCCTCCCGCACCCCCACGGCCGTGGCCAACTTCGCCGAGGATGTCGCCATCCGCCGCTATGCCGAACAGGTCAACCACATCGTCCGCTGGACCGACTACGACTCCGGCGGTCACTTCGCGGCCATGCAGACCCCCGACATCCTGGCCGCCGACATCCGCGCCTTCTTCGCCGAACTGAGCTGATTCACCACGCCGAACCCCGCACAGACGCGTCCCGGCGACGGACAATGGGCGGATGGCGCTCCAATCCCTGATGGTTCAGCTCGGCACGCCCGCCCCCGATTTCACGCTGCCGTCCGTCGACGGTGGCACGTTCTCCCTGAGCAGTTTCGCTTCCCAACCGGCCCTGCTGGTCGCCTTCCTGTCGAATCACTGTCCGTACGTGCGGCGGATCGAGCACGCGTTCGGCGCGGTGACCGCGGAACTGGCGTCCGAGGGTCTGGCCACGGTCGCGATCGGCAGCAACGATGTGCGCAACTATCCCGACGACGATGCCGACCACCTGCGCGAGCAGGCGCGGCGGGCAGGATTCCGGTTCCCGTATCTGATCGACGAATCGCAGGAGGTGGCCAAGGCGTTCCGAGCGCAGTGCACCCCGGATCTGTTCCTCTACGACGCCGACCGCCGCCTGGCCTACCGCGGCGAATTCGATGCCGCCCGGCCCGGCAACGATCTGCCCTCCGACGGTGCGTCGCTGCGGTCGGCGGTGTCGTTCGTGTTCGCGGGCGGCATCGTTCCGGAACCGCATACGCCCAGCATCGGCTGCGGCATCAAATGGAAGCCCGGCAATGAACCGCGGATGACCTTGGGGTAGTTCCGCGGGCCGATATCCACGCAGCTGGTGACGGGTGCGCGGGCGATACGCCGTCGGGCAATTAAACTGGATCGCGGATCAACCGGGAATCCGCGAGTCCACCCTGCGCTCCGAACGGGTGCGGGCGGGCGGCGGACCCGAAGGCGAACGAGGAGGTGGGGCAGATGTCGAGCACCGAGCAACGGCGGCTCGAAGTCCTGCGCGCGATCGTCGCGGATTACATCGCGACCAAGGAACCGATCGGGTCCAAGAGTCTGGTCGATCGGCACAACCTGGGCGTCTCCAGTGCGACCGTGCGCAATGACATGGCGGTGCTGGAGGCCGAGGGCTACATCACCCAGCCGCACACCAGCTCCGGCCGCATCCCCACCGACAAGGGCTATCGCCAGTTCGTCGACCACATCGCCGAGGTGAAACCGCTGTCCGGGGCCGAGCGGCGGGCGATCATGGAATTCCTGGAGAACGGCGTCGATCTCGACGATGTGCTGCGGCGCGGGGTGCGCCTGCTGGCCCAGCTGACCCGCCAGGTCGCCATGGTGCAGTACCCGACCGTCACCGCCTCCACCGTCCGCCATCTGGAGGTGGTCGCGCTCAATCCCGCCCGGCTGCTGCTGGTGGTCATCACCGACACCGGCCGCGTCGACCAGCGGCTGGTGGAGCTGGGCGATGTGGTCTCCGAGGAAGATCTCGCCGCGCTGCGCGGCATGCTCGGCAAGGCCATGGACGGCAAACGGCTGGGCGCGGCCTCGGCCGCGGTGGCCGAACTGCCCGAGCACGCCCCGGCCAAGCTGCGGGACGTGCTGGTGCGGGTGTCGACGGTATTGGTGGAGACCCTCGTCGAACATCCGGAGGAGCGGCTGGTGCTCGGTGGCACCGCCAATCTGACACGCAGCGCCTCCGATTTCGCGGGCAACGGGTTCCCCGGCTCGTTGCGCTCGGTGCTGGAGGCGCTCGAGGAGCAGGTGATCGTGCTGAAGCTGCTGGCCGCGGCACAGCAGCCGGGTACCGTGACCGTGCAGATCGGGGAGGAGACCAAGGTCGAGCAGATGCGCGGCACGGCGGTGGTGTCCACCGGCTACGGCGTAACGGGTACCGTGCTCGGGGGAATGGGTGTGCTCGGTCCGACCCGGATGGACTACCCCGGGACCATTGCTTCGGTGGCCGCGGTCGCCCGGTATATCGGTGAGGTGCTCGCCGAACGGTGAGCCGGTTGAAGAGTGTTTCCCCGCACGGGCGGGGACGAGCCCCAGGACAGGACTAGAGAGCGCAAGTGGCACGGGACTATTACGCACTGCTCGGTGTCGCGCGTAACGCGACCGACCAGGAGATCAAGCGCGCCTACCGCAAGCTGGCGCGTGAACTGCATCCCGATGTGAATCCGGATCCGGGTGCGCAGGAGCGCTTCCGCGAGGTGTCGAGCGCCTACGAGGTGCTCACCGACCCGGAGAAGCGGCGCATCGTCGACCTCGGCGGTGACCCGCTGGAGTCCGGCGGCGGCATGGGCGGCGGCTTCTCCGGTGCCGGTTTCGGCGGCCTCGGCGATGTGTTCGAGGCGTTCTTCGGCGGTATGGGCGCTTCCGGTGGTCAGCGCAAGCCGCGTGGGCGGGTGCAGCCCGGCGCGGATTCGCTGCTGCGGACGCGGCTGTCCTTGCAGGAGTGCGCGGTGGGGGTGACCAAGCACCTCACCGTCGACACCGCCGTGCTCTGCGACCTGTGCCAGGGCGCGGGCACCAATGGCAACTCCAAGCCGGTGCGCTGTGAGACCTGTGGCGGCGCGGGCGAGGTGCAGACCGTGCAGCGGTCCTTCCTGGGCCAGGTCATGACCTCGCGGCCGTGCCCGACCTGCCGCGGCGCGGGGGAGACCATTCCCGATCCGTGCCGCAAGTGCGGCGGCGACGGCCGGGTGCGGTCGCGGCGCGAGATCGCCGCGCCCATTCCCGCGGGTGTGGCCAGCGGTATGCGCGTGCGACTGGCCGCGCAGGGCGAGGTCGGCCCCGGCGGTGGCCCGGCCGGTGATCTGTACGTCGAGATCGTGGAGCAGCCGCACGACACCTTCGTGCGCGACGGCGACGATCTGCACTGCACCATCCGCGTACCCATGGTGGACGCGGCGCTGGGCGCGACGGTGGTCATCGACACCATCCTCGACGGTCCGGTGGAGCTCACCATTCCGGCGGGCACCCAGCCCGGCGAGGTGTCGGTGCTGCGCGGCCACGGCATGCCCAAGCTGCGTGCCAACTCCCGCGGCGATCTGATCGCACACCTGGACATCGTCATCCCGAGCAAGCTGGACGGCAAGCAGACCGATCTGCTGCGCAAGTACAAGGGCCTGCGCGGCAACGAGCGCACCGAGGTGCTGACGGCCCAGTCCGAGCACAACAGCGGACTGTTCGCGCGGCTGCGCGCCTCCTTCAGCGGACGCTGACCCGGTGGCCGCCACCGTCTTCTACCTGGACGAGGTCCCCGCACCGGGCGGCACCGCCGTCCTGGACGGCCCGGAGGGGCGGCACGCCGCCACGGTGCGCCGCATTCGGGTGGGTGAGCCCATCACCCTCTCCGACGGGCACGGGGTCCTCGCAGAATCGGAAGTGGTGGCGGCACAGAAGGATCGGCTGGAACTGAAGGTCCTCGGTCGCCGGGTCGCCGATCCGGCGACCCCGCAGGTGACGGTCGTCCAGGCGTTGCCCAAGAGCGACCGCTCCGAACTGGCCGTGGAACTCATGACCGAGGCGGGCGCGGACGCCATCGTCCCCTGGCAGGCCGCCCGCTGCGTCTCCAACTGGGAAGCCAAGGCGCACAAGGCCGTCGAGAAATGGCGCAGCGCCGCCAAACAGGCCGCCCGCCAGTCGCGGCGCGCCTACATCCCCGACGTGGCCGACCTGCACCGCACCGCCGACGTGCTGGACCTGGTCCGCACGGCCAAGGCGGCGGGCGCGGTGGTGGCCGCCCTGCACGAATCCGGCACCGGCCGCTTCACCCGCCTGCCCTTCGCCGACGCACCCGAGATCGTGCTCATCGTCGGCCCCGAAGGCGGCCTGGACGACACCGAACTGACCGCCCTCGCCGCCGCGGGCGCGGACACCGTCCTACTCGGCCCCACCGTGCTGCGCACCTCCACCGCCGCGGCCGTCGCCCTCGGCGCACTGGGCGCGCTGACACCCCGCTGGTAGCCGGATCACGGGCGTTGGCACAGCGGCACCGCCAGCAGCGCGGCCGCGCCGATGAGTACGGCCACGTACCCGGCCAGCCCGGCCCAGCCCCGGTGGCCGAAGGCGAGGCCCGCCGCACCGCCGATGATCGAGTTGCCCAGGTAGTAGGCGAAGACGTAGAGGGACGACGCGGCGGCGCGGTTGCCGGCGGCGGCCGTGCCCACCCAGCCGCTGGCCACCGCGTGTGCACCGAAAAAGCCCGCGGTGCAGAGCAATACGCCGAGCAGGAGGAACGGTAGCCGGTCGGGCAGGGTGAATGCGACGCCCACCGCCATCGCCAGGATCGCCGCGACCAGGACGCGGTGCCGGCCGTGGCGGTCGGCCCAGCGGCCCGCGAGGGTGGCCGCCGCGGTGCCCGCCAGATACATGGCGAAGACCGAACCCGCCACGGACTCGGACAATTCGAACGGCGGTCGAGTGAGGCGGAAGCCCAGGAAGTTGTACATGGCGGTGAATCCGCCCGCCAGCACGAAGGCCGTGCCGAACAGCGGAAGCAGGGTGCGGTGGCGCAGATGGCCCGCGAGATCCGCTGCGAGCGTGCGGATATCGGTGGCGACCGGGGTGAAGTGCCGTGAGGGCGGCAGCACCCGCACGAACCACGCCGTGCACAGCGCCGCCGCCACCGCCAGCACCGCCCCCGCCCAGCGCCACGAGGCCGCCTCCAAGGTCACCGCCGGAATCAGCCGCCCGGCCAGACCGCCCACGCTGGTCCCGGACACGTACACACCCATGGCCGCGCCCAATCCGGCCCCGCCGATCTCCTCGGCCAGATACGCCATGGCCACGGCGGGCACCCCGGCCAGCGCGAGCCCCTGGAGCGCGCGCCCGACCAGCAGCACGTCGAGCGTCGGCGCGAAGGGCAGCAGCAGCCCGATCGCACAACTCGCCACCGCCGACGCCCGCATCACCCGGGTGCGTCCGAATCGGTTCGACAGCACGCTCACCGGCACGATCGCCAGCGCCAGCAGTCCCGTGGTGAGCGAGACCGCCAGCGCCGCATGCGCCGGAGCCGCCCCGAACGCCGCCGACAGGCTGGGCAGCAGCGCCTGGGCGCTGTACATGGACGCGAAGGTGGTCAAACCGGCCGCGAACAGGGCGAGGATGATGCGCTTGTCCCGGGACGCGGTCTCGGTGGCCGCCGCGATGCTCATGTTGCCCACCATGCGCACACCGGGCATGACAAAGGAAATGCATAATGAATCGGAAGTTGATGCCGAATCGGTATTTGTGCAGCTAATCGGCGGAGGGTCGAGTATGGGCAGTGACGATCTGCACTGGTTCATCACGCTCGCCGAACTCGAGCGGGTGGGCGCGGCCGCCGAACGCCTGCACCTGACCCAGCCGACCCTGTCGCGCATGCTGGCCCGCCTGGAACGCCGCCTCGGTGTGCACCTGTTCGACCGGCACGGAAAACGCCTCACGCTCAACGACTTCGGGCGCGTCTACTACGAGCACGCACGACGCGCCCGCGCCGAACTCGAGACCGCGGAGCGGGAACTCGCCGACCTCGCACACCCCGCCAAAGGCGTGGTGCGGCTGGCCTTTCAGCATTCTCTGGGCGCGCGTCTGGTCCCCGAACTGATCGCGGGCTTCCGACGCCGCACCGGGCGCATCACCTTCACCCTGAGCCAGGACGCGGCCGATGTGGTGACCGCGGCGGTGCTCGACGGCCGCGCAGATCTGGGCCTGGTCTCGCCCAAACCGGCCGCGCCCGGACTGGGCTGGCGGCCGCTGCTGCGCCAGCAGTTGGCGTTGGCGGTGCCCGCCGACCATCGGCTCGCCGGGCGGCGACAGGTCGGCCTGGCCGATGCCGCCGATGCCGAATTCATTGCCATGCACCCGGGTTTCGGCATGCGTCGGGTGCTCGACGACCTGTGCGCCGCCGCCGACTTCCGCCCCCGCATCGGCTTCGAATGCAGCAATCTCGGCACCATCGCGGGTCTGGTCGCGGTGGGTCTCGGGGTGGCGCTGCTGCCGCTCGAGGACCCGCGTATCACCGGCCTCCAGCCGGGGCTGACGCTGCTGCCGCTGACCGATTCGAATGCCCTGCGCACCGTCGGCATGATCTGGGTGCCCGGCGCCGCGCCGTCGGAGGCGGTGCGGCGGTTCCGCGATTTCACCCTCGACTGGGCGGCGGCGCGCCCCGGTCACCAGCCCGCCTCGACCGGGTGACGGTCTCGCAGCGGCACTGCCGGTAGCAGCATATTCACTGGGCGCTGTCGGTGGACGGCGCTAAACTTTCATCAACGAAGGTGACGTTCGAGACCGGAAAGCAGGCTATAGCCACTTTTGAGAACACCAGGCGAAAACGGCGACCAGACCACTCCCGTCGCGGGCATCGGGGCCGGCGGCAACGGGTCCGGACCGGCGGGGCGGACCGTACGTTCGAGCATCGAACTCGCACCGGAATCGGTGTTCGGATTCCTGGGTTCGGCGGATGAGAACCTGCGTGAACTCGAACGCCTGCTCGACGCCGACATCCATGTCCGCGGCAATTCCGTCACCCTCACCGGCAAACCGGCCGACGTGGCTCTCGCCGAGCGCGTCATCGCCCAACTGGTGGCGCTCACCGCGCGCAACCGGGTGGTGACCCCCGAGGCGGTCCGGCACACGTACTCCATGCTCACCGAGGGTTCCTCGGATTCCCCGGCGGAGGTGCTGAGCCTGGACATCCTGTCCCGGCGCGGCAAGACCATCCGGCCCAAGACGCTCAATCAGAAGCGCTACGTCGACGCCATCGACGAGCACACCATCGTGTTCGGCGTGGGTCCGGCCGGTACCGGCAAGACCTACCTCGCCATGGCCAAGGCCGTGCAGGCGTTGCAGACCAAACAGGTCAACCGCATCATCCTGACCCGGCCCGCGGTCGAGGCGGGGGAGCGGCTGGGCTTCCTGCCGGGCACGCTCAACGAGAAGATCGACCCGTACCTGCGCCCGCTCTACGACGCCCTGCACGACATGATGGATCCCGAGGCCATTCCCAAGCTCATGGCCGCGGGCGTCATCGAGGTCGCGCCGCTGGCGTACATGCGCGGTAGAACGTTGAATGATTCCTTCATCATCTTGGACGAGGCGCAGAACACCACGGCCGAGCAGATGAAGATGTTCCTCACCCGGTTGGGCTTCGGTTCCAAGATCGTGGTGACCGGTGACATCACCCAGGTCGATCTGCCCAGTGGTGCGCGGTCGGGGCTGCGGGCGGCGACGGAGATCCTCGACGGCATCGAGGACATCCATATCTCCGAGCTCACCAGCGCGGATGTGGTCCGCCACCGGCTGGTCGGGCAGATCGTGGACGCCTACGACCGGTTCGAGGCGGAGACGCGCCCGCAGGTGACGGCGCACTATCCGGGCAATCGCGCGCAGCGGCGTGCCGCGAGCCGAGCGGAGCGGCGCTGAACTCGGCCGATAGGCTGAGCGGGTGAGCATCGAGATCGCCAATGAATCGGGTATGGACGTATCCGAAGAGGAGCTGGTCAGTGTCGCGCGTTTCGTGATCGGCCAGATGGACGTGCATCCGGCGGCCGAACTGTCGATGGTGCTGGTCGATCTCGACACCATGGCCGATCTGCACATGCGCTGGATGGACCTGCCCGGTCCCACCGACGTCATGTCGTTCCCCATGGACGAGCTGGAGCCGGGCGGGCGTCCCGACGCCGGTGAGCCCGGCCCCTCCATGTTGGGCGATATCGTGCTGTGCCCCGAATTTGCGGCCCAGCAGGCCACCAAGGCCGGACATTCCGTCGACCACGAGTTGGCGCTGCTGACCGTGCACGGCGTCCTGCACCTGCTCGGCTACGACCACGCGGAGCCGGAGGAGGAGAAGGAGATGTTCGCCCTGCAGGCGTCGCTGCTGGAGGGTTGGTACGAGAGTGTGCGCGAGGCCCAGCGGCGCGCCGAACTGGCCGAGCGGGATGCGCGGCTGCTCGGCAAGACCGGCTTCACCGCGCCCGGAGATCCCTTGGACCCGGCGTGAATTCACTGTTTCTGCTGGCGCTGGCGATCGTGCTGGTGCCATTGGGTGGCATCTTCGCGGCGCTCGACTCCTCGCTGAACACCATTTCGGCGGCCCGGGTGGACGATATGGTGCGGGCCGAGCGGCCCGGCGCGGCGCGGCTGGCGCACATCATCACCGATCGGCCCCGCTATGTGAACCTCATGGTGCTGCTGCGGGTGCTGTGCGAGATCACCGCGACGGTCCTGCTGGCCGCGGTGCTGCTGGACTGGATGGATCAGCTGTGGGCGCTGGTCGTCACCGCCGCCGTCATGGTGCTGGTGGACTACCTGGTGATCGGGGTCGGGCCGCGCACGCTGGGTCGCCAGCACGCGTATTCGCTCGCGCTGGCGGCGTCCTTGCCGTTGCAGGCGATCGGCACCCTGCTCGGTCCGGTGAGCCGGCTGCTCATCCTGATCGGCAATGCCATCACCCCCGGTAAGGGATTCCGCAACGGCCCCTTCGCCTCCGAGATCGAACTGCGCGAGGTGGTCGACCTCGCCGGTGAGCGCGGCGTGGTGGCCGACGACGAACGCCGCATGATCCAGTCGGTCTTCGAACTCGGCGACACCGCGGCCCGCGCGGTCATGGTGCCGCGCACCGAAATGGTGTGGATCGAGTCGGAGAAGACCGTGGCGCAGGCGATGTCGCTGGCGGTGCGTTCCGGGCACTCCCGGATTCCGGTGATCGGCGAGAACGTCGACGACATCGTCGGCGTGGTGTACCTGAAGGATATGGTGCCCTACGCGGATCGCAGCCGGAAGGTCCGCGTGCACGAGGTGATGCGCGCGGCCGTCTTCGTGCCGGACTCCAAACCGCTCGACGATCTGCTCGACGAGATGCAGCGCCGTCGCAATCACATGGCGGTGCTGGTGGACGAATACGGCGGCATCGCCGGACTGGTCACCATCGAGGATGTGCTCGAGGAGATCGTCGGCGAGATCGTGGACGAGTACGACCAGAACGAGGTGCCCGACGTCGAGGACCTCGGCAACGGCAAATACCGCGTCTCCGCCCGACTGTCGGTCGAGGACCTGGGCGAGCTGTTCGGCATGGCGATCGAGGAGGAGGACGTCGACACCGTCGGCGGGCTGCTCGCACACGAATTGGGGCGCGTGCCGCTGCCGGGTTCGAAAGCGGTGGCGCACGGACTGGTGCTGAAGGGGGAGGGCGGATCCGACGCCCGCGGCCGGGTGCGGGTGCACACGGTCGTGGTGAAGCGGGCCGCCGACAAGGCCGGTGCCGAGAAATCCGATGCCGGTAGGGCCGCATCGGAACGGGCCGACGGCGAATCGGCCGGAGCGAACGGCGTCGGCGGGTCCGGCGCGAATGAGGATGGAGAGGCCGATGATTGAACTGGATGCCGAGGACAACAAGCTGCTGATCCTGGCGCGCGGGGCCATGGGCCGCACCGGGGGGTCCGGCGGGGCGGCGATCCGGGACACCGACGGGCGCACCTACGCCGCCGGTGAGGTATCGCTGCACGCCCTGCGGCTGACCGCGCTGCAGGCCGCCGTCGCGGCCGCGATCTCCAGCGGCGCCGAGGGTTTCGAGGCGGCGGTGGTGGTCGGCAGCCCGTTCTCCGACCGGGGGGTGGCCGCCGTACGCGAGGTGTCGGAGACGGCGAAGATCATCTTCTCCGATGCCAAGGGCAAGGTCTTCGACATTGTCGACGGGCCCGTGGAGGGCGATCCCGCCCAGCGCTCCGGCGTACCGGAGAGCTCCGACGCACAATCCGGATCCGAGGTGTTCGAATGAGTGAATTCCGTTCGGGTTTCGTCTGTTTCGTGGGACGGCCGAATACCGGCAAGTCCACGCTCACCAATGCCATGGTGGGGCAGAAGATCGCCATCACCTCCTCGCGGCCGCAGACCACCCGGCACACCATTCGCGGTATCGTGCACCGCGAGCACGCCCAGCTGATCCTGGTGGACACCCCCGGCCTGCACCGGCCCCGCACCCTGCTCGGGCAGCGGCTCAACGACCTGGTGCGCGACACCTACTCCGAGGTCGACGTGATCGCCATGTGCGTTCCGGCCGACGAGAAGATCGGCCCCGGCGACCGCTGGATCATCGAGCAGATCAAGCTCATGGCCCCCAAGACCACCCTGCTCGGCGTGGTCACCAAGATCGACAAGGTGAGCCGCGACCAGATCGCCCACCAGCTGGTCGCGGTCTCGGAACTGCTCGGGCCCGACGCCGACGTGGTGCCGGTATCGGCGGTCAAGGGCGAGCAGGTGGAAACCCTCGTCGATGTGATCGCCTCGAAGATGCCCGAGGGCCCGGCCTTCTACCCCGACGGCGAGCTCACCGACGAGCCCGAGGAAACCCTCATGGCCGAGCTCATCCGCGAGGCCGCCCTCGAAGGCGTGCGCGACGAGCTCCCACACTCCCTGGCCGTGGTCATCGAGGAGATCCTGCCCCGCGAGGTGGACGCCGACGACCCGAATGCCAAGTCCGCCAAGGATATGCTCGACGTGCACGCCCTCCTCTATGTCGAACGTCCCAGCCAGAAGGCGATCATCATCGGCAAGGGCGGCTCCCGCCTCAAAGAGGTCGGCACCAACGCCCGCAAGCAGATCGAGCACATCCTCGGCACCCGTATCTACCTGCACCTGCACGTCAAGGTCGCCAAGGATTGGCAGCGAGACCCGAAACAGTTGGGCAAGTTGGGCTTCTGAGCCGGTCGCGCGGCGGTCTTACCGCCGCGCCTGGACGGTCAGTCCGCCGGTCGTCACGGTGCGCGTCATCTCGCGGGCCAGGAACTCGTGCGGGAAGCCCAGGTCGACGGCGCTCGCCGCCTCCAGTCGCGCCACCTGCCCGGCATCGAACTCCACGGTCAGCGCCCCGAGATTGTCCTCGAGCTGTTCGGGCGTCCGCGCGCCGATGATCGGCGCGGTGACGGCCGGGTTGCGCAGCGTCCAGGCCAGTGCGACCTGCGCCGGGGTGCGGCCCAGCTGCGCCGCCACCTCCTTCACCACCTCGGCGATGGCGAGCCCGCGTTCGGTGAGCGCGCCACTGGCGAGGGCGACGTTCTTGCGGGTGCCCTCGGGCGAACCCACACCCTGTGCATCCAGATCGGCTCGGCTGTATTTACCGCTGAGCACGCCGCTGCCCAGCGGCGACCACGGGATCACGCCCAAGCCCAGCTCGCGGGCCATCGGGATGAGATCGCGCTCCACCGTGCGCTCGATGAGGCTGTACTCGATCTGCAACGCCACCAGCGGGGACCAGCCGCGCAGGTCGGCGATGGTCTGCATGCGTGACACCTGCCAGGCCGGGGCGTCGGAGATGGCCACGTACAGCACCTTGCCGTGGCGCACCAGATCGTCCATGCCGCGCAGGATCTCCTCGACCGGGGTCAGGAAATCCCAGGCGTGCAGGTACAGCAGGTCGAGGTAGTCGGTCCGCAGGTTGCGCAGGCTGGCCTCCACCGACGCGAACATGCTCTTGCGGTGATTGCCACCGGAATTCGGGTCGCCCGGCCGCCGCAGCATGGTGTATTTGGTTGCCAGCACCAGACTTTCGCGGTTGTCG
Source organism: Nocardia otitidiscaviarum (assembly GCF_007362295.1). Lineage (NCBI taxonomy): Bacteria > Bacillati > Actinomycetota > Actinomycetes > Mycobacteriales > Nocardiaceae > Nocardia > Nocardia otitidiscaviarum. The sequence goes on from NZ_CP041695.1 coordinate 1,442,966, forward strand.
CGAGTGAATTCGCCGAGCAGCCGCTCGGAGCTGCCGCCGGTGTACATGCTGGCGGTGTCGATGAAGTTGCCGCCCCGCTCGGTGTAGATGTCGAGCAGTTTGCGCGCCTCGCTCGCCTCCGCGCCCCAGCCCCAGTCCGAACCGAAGGTCATGGTGCCCAGGGCGAGCGGGGAAACCCGCAGTCCGGAGCGGCCCAGCGTCCGGTAGGTGTCGAGGGTGAGGGTCATCGGTCCTCCTGTGCTCGTCGGTCGTGGTCGACAACGAGTCTGCGGCGGCGGCCACCGGGCGGTAAGGGAGGAGTCTTCCTGGGAACGCCCGTCCTACCCTGGCCGTAGGATCGAGGGCGATGACTGGCACCGTGGATACGACCCGGGAACTCGCCGCCTTCCTGCGCTCCCGGCGCGAACGTCTCGACCCGCGCGATCTCGGCCTGCCGCCGCGGCGACAGCACCGGCGCACCCCCGGCCTGCGGCGCGAGGAAGTCGCCGAACTGGCCGGGGTGAGCACGGACTACGTGGTGCGGCTGGAGCAGGGCCGCGGCCTGCGGCCGTCCCCGGAGGTGCTGGAGGCGCTGGCCCGCGCGCTGCGTCTGGACGAGGTGGAGCGCGACTACCTGTTCGACCTGGCCCGGCAGCGGCGCCCCGACGACGGCAAGTCCGCCACCACGGCGGCTCCGGAACTGGCGCTGCTGGTGGCGGATCTGTCGCCGCTACCGGCCATGGTGGTCAACCATCGCTACGACATCCTCGCCTGGAACCGCGAGATGTCGCTGCTGCTGCTCGACTTCGACGCCCTGCCGCCGCGACAGCGCAACACCATGTGGCTGTGCGTGCTCCACCCGGACCTGCGGGAGTTCTTCGGTGACCGGGAGCGCGCCATGCGCGAGGGCATCGCGGGGCTGCGTGCGGCCTGGGCCGCGCATCCCGATGATGCGGTGCTGGTCGAACGGATCGAGGAATTCCGTTCCGGGAGTGCGGAGTTCGAACACTGGTGGACGCAGCGGGATGTGCGGGTGAACGGTCGCGGCCACAAGGTGTTCCACCACCCCGAACTCGGCGTGCTCACCGTGCGCTACGAGCAGCTCATGCCCTTGCAGGATCCGGATCAGTGCCTGGTGATCTATCGCGCCGCCGACGAGGAGAGCCGGACCGCGCTGCACCGGCTGACGGCCGGGCCTACAGCTGAGTGAGCGCGGCCAGCAGCGTCAGGGCCGGGAAGAGAGCCTGCTTGGCGGCCGCGTTGGCCTTGTCGCGGTAGCGGGCGACCAGCACCACGGCCGCGGCGAGCATGGAGCCGCAGCTCATCAGGATCAGCGCCCAACCGGCCGAGGCGTCGGCACGGACCAGGGCCACGCCGACGAATGCGCCGATGGCGAGGAACAGGTTGTAGAACCCCTGGTTGAACGCCCACGGCTGCGTGGCCGCCACCTCGTCCTCGGCGACGCCGAAGATGCCGCGGTGCACCTTGGGATCGGTGAACCGCACCGCCTCCATGTAGAAGATCCCCACGTGCACCAAGCCCGCGAGCGCGGCCAGGATCTGTACGACTGCCAGCACAACAGCCTCCTCGAGGTAGGGAGTCGGTCTCGGTGCCTCGGCCTAGGCGACCTGGTCTCAGGCTCTGTGCCCCGGCCTCGGCGACGTGGTGGTCTCAGGGCACCGGTCGCGGTGACCCTGGGCCCGGTGGCCCATCGGCGACCCGGCCCGGGGCCCCGGTCGTGCGGACGCTACCGGGCGGGACGCTGATCTCCCAGCAGGCACGCCGCTTTGGGCGTGGGGTTGCGGAGGGTCGCTTGGGCGTGGGGTTGCGGAGGGTCGCTTGGGCGTGGGGTTGCGGAAGGTCGCTTTGGGCGCGGTCTTGCGGAAAGTCACCCTGGGCGCGGGGTTGCCGATGTAGTTGCGGTGTTGTCGGTGACTGTGCCGGTGTCGCGTGGCTGTGCTGTGCTGTTGCGGCGGTGCCGGTGTCATCGCGGCGGTGCCGGTGCTGATCGGGGGTCCGTAGCCGTGGCCGCAGCGCCGTCGAAACGGCCGGATTTCGACGATTCCGGCCGAAACCCGCCCGCGCGGTGCTCACGCCGCCGGATGCTCCAGCCACCACGGCGCGGGCCGCTGCTCGTACCACTTCAGCTCCGACTCCAGTTGGGCCGCAACCGAAACCAGCAGCTCCTCCGAGTTGGCCGGACCCATGAGCTGCGCGCCCACCGGCAGTCCGGCGGCGGTGAAGCCCGCGGGGACGTTGACGCTGGGCCAGCCCAGCACATTCCACGGCCAGGTATACGGGCAGGCGGCGGTGATGAGGGCGTCGGTCGCCATGGTGCCGATGCCGTCGATCTCGGTGACGCCCGGGGGTGGGGTGGCGGTGGTGGGGGAGAGCACCACGTCGAACCTGTCGTACATGGCGCCGATGCGCATGCGCAGCAGGGGTTCGGCGGCGCGGGCGGCGAACAGGGCCGGGCCGAGCACGCGGCCGAGCAGGGCATTGTGCCTGGTGCGCGGGTCGACGGCAGCGCCCGGCAGTCGGTCGAGCGCGTGCCGGATACCCACCATGGAGCGGGGCAGGAAGCTCGCGCCCAGGAGGACGCCGTAATCCACATCGGCCACCGTCACCTCGTGGCCGAGGGCGCGCAGGGTGTCCGCCAGGGCGTGGACGCGCGCCGCCACCTCCGGATCGAGTGCGGTCCTGGTGGCGGTGAAGGGTATGCGCAGGGACAGCGCGATGCGCAGGCGGCCGGGATCGCGGCCCACGGCCTCGGAGACGCGCAGGGCGCGCGGGACGTGCTTGTCACCCGGATGCGGCCCGGCGGCGGCATCGAGCAGGAGCGCCGCGTCGGCCACGGTGCGGGCGAGGGGGCCGTTCACGGTGAGCCCCTCGAACGCCTCGGCCAGCGGCCAGGTGGAGATGCGTCCGCGCTGCGGTTTGATGCCCACCAGGTTGTTCCACGCCGAGGGGATGCGCACCGAACCCGCGCCGTCGGAACCCAGTGCGGCGGGAACCAATCCGGCTGCCACCGCCGCGGCGGAACCACCGGAGGAGCCGCCCGGCGTATGCTCGGCGCTCCACGGATTCCTGGTGTGCCCGAAGGCGTCTCCGCTGGTGAACGGGAGCTGTCCGAGTTCGCAGGTATTGGTCTTGCCGACGATCACCGCTCCGGCCGCGCGCAGTCGCCGCACCGATTCGGCGTCCTCGGTCTTGGCGGGAAAGTCGCCGCCACAGCCGAAAGCCGTTGGGGTACCGGCGAGATCGGTGTCGTCCTTGATGGCGATGGGCACACCGAGCAGCGGCAGCCGCTCCCCGGCGGCCAGCCGCCGATCCGCCGCCGCCGCGTCGGCGAGCGCCCGCTCGCGCACCACCACCCGGAACGCGTTGAGCGTGGGCTGGCTGGCGTTGATCCGATCCAGCGCGGCCGTGGTCGCCTCGACCGAGCCGACCTGTCCGGCGGCCAGCGCCGCCGCGAGTTCCACCAAGCCCAATTCGCCCACGGCCGCCATCGTCATGTGATTCCCGTCTCCCTGATATCCCATTCGCAAGGTAGCGCGATTCTGGTCACACGTCCAATGCGTCCGCCCTCCCGTTCCCGCGCGCCGAGGGGGAACCGGTGGCGGCATCGCGCAAGAAGGTCCCGCCACCAGTTCCCCCTCGCGAACAGGAGCGCGACTCGCCGGGGTGCTGTTAACGGTGCGCGATCTTCCAGCGCCGGTAGGCGGTGGGCAGACAGCGGGCGCAGGGGCGGTATGCAGCGGCGACGGGCGGGCGATGCACCGCTAGGCCGCGTCATGGAACACCAGGCCGAGAGTGTGGCGGCGACCCGAGCGCACGGTGCTCACGCCGTGGCGCATGGGGCCGACCGACCATCCCCGGCTGGAGCGCACCGGCCGGTCGCGGGTGGTGAACACCAGCCCGTGGCCCTGCGGCAGGGCGGTCGCCGAACCGCGGGACTGGGCGCGCGGGCGCTGTTCGAGCATGAGGAATTCGCCGCCGGTGTAGTCCACGCCGGGGCGGTCCAGGCCGATCACCACCTGGAGCGGGAACACCATGTCGCCGAAGACGTCTCGGTGCAGGGCGTTCCAGTCGCCGGGGCCGTAGCGCAGCAGGATCTGCGCCGACCGCGACTGTTCCGCGCGGTGGCACATCGCGATCCACTCCGGCAGCGAATCCGGCCAGGGCGCGGGCAGTTCCAGCCGCCGCGCCCACTCCCGGGCGATGGGGAGCAGACGCGGATACAGCGCTTCCCGCAGCTCCCGCACCACCGCGGGCAGGTCGTGGGTGAAGTACCGGTACTCGCCCGAACCGAACCGGTGGCGCTGCATGTTCACGGTGGTGCGGAACAGTTCGTCGCACTCGTACAGACCGGTGAGTGCCCGGCATTCGTCGGCGTCCAGCAGCGGCCCGGTGAGCGCGCTGCCGTACGCGTCGAGTTCGGCCGCGATATCGGCCCAATCCTGCTGTGCCACCGCGTACTGTGCCACCGCGTATTCCCGCTGCGCGGCGGTATCGACCCGGGCCGCGGTCATGCCGGTAGCAACACGTGCTCGAGCTCCAGCAGCCGCTGCTTGCGCTGTAGCCCACCGGAGTACCCGGTCAACGCCCCGTTCGCGGCGATCACCCGGTGGCAGGGGCGGACGATGAGCAGCGGGTTCGCGCCGACGGCCGCGGCGACCACCCGCACCCGCTCTCGCCGTTCCCCCGCCCGCGCCGCGATCTCGCCGTAGGTGGCGGTGGAGCCGTACGGGATCTCCTCGACGGCCCGCCACACCCGCCGCTGGAATTCGCTGCCACCGCCGCCGAATTCGAGCTCGAACCGGGTGCGCGTCCCGTCGAAGTACTCCCGCAACTGCGTGGCGACCGTGTCGAACGCCGCCTCGTCCGGGGTCCACTCGGGTAGTACGATCGCCCCGCCCTTCTGTCCCGGCACCGACACCGAGGCGAGCGCGACGCCCCCGGGCACCGGCTCTCCAACCAGCAGCAGCTCGCCGAGCGGGCTGTCCATTGTCGTGTAGACGGTCATGACCGTCTCCTCTCACTCGTCGTTCCCCATCGACTCTGCCGCCCCGGCAACCGCATGACTGGCGGGAATAAGACATGTCGTTCCCTTGGATGAGGCCCCGGCGGACGGTGGGCCGAATGACGGCGGCTCCGCGTTGCCGGAGCGAATTCGTCTCGTTATCCGGCCAGCCCCGCCGCCCCGTGATCACGATCGCCGTGCCGCGGTGCCCGTCCGGAACCCCCGCCCGATCCGCTGCCGCGAACGAACCCAGCCGGCGCCCGCAGTCGGCAGGTCCGGTTCCGCCACGCTGTCCTTCCCGCCCGCGTCGCGACTCGGCTCCGGCCGACATCGCGATTCGTCGGGGCGACGTGGGAGACTTACCCGCGTGCGTTTGTATCGGGACCATGCCGTGGTGGTGCGCCAGCACAAGCTGGGCGAGGCCGATCGCATCGTCACGCTCCTGACCCGCCAGCACGGGCTGGTGCGCGCGGTCGCCAAGGGGGCCCGGCGCACCCGGTCCAAGTTCGGGGCGCGGCTGGAGCCGTTCGCCTACGTGGACGTGCAGCTGTATCCCGGCCGCACCCTCGACACCATCACCCAGGTGCACACGGTGGAGGCGTTCGCCGCCGATATCGTCGCCGACTACGGCCGCTACACCGCCGCCTGCGCGGTGCTCGAGACCGCTGAGCGGCTGGCGGGCGAGGAACGCGCCCCCGCCCCCCGCCTGCACACCCTCACCGCGGGCGCCCTGCGCGCCATCGCCGCCGCCCACCGCCCGCACGAACTCATCCTGGACGCCTTCCTGCTGCGCGCCATGGGTTTCGCGGGCTGGGCCCCCGCACTCACCGACTGCGCCCGCTGCGCCACCCCCGGCCCGCACCGCGCCTTCCACGTCGCCGCCGGCGGCGCGGTCTGCGTGCACTGCCGCCCACCCGGCGCCGCCACCCCCGCCCTCGGCGTCCTCGACCACATGCACGCCCTCGAGCGCGGCGACTGGTCGGTGGTCGACACCGTCCCCGACCACCTGCGCCGCCAGGCCACCGGCCTGATCGCCGCCCATCTGCAATGGCACCTGGAACGCCAGCTCCGCACCCTTCCCCTCATCGAACGCACCCGCCCCCACGAACCCCTCGAAGCCTCGGCGGCATCCCAGGTGGGTTGACCTTCGACCCTCGGTGTCCGCCAGCGCTCCTGACCGCGAGCGGCGCGGCCGACTTGTGGAGAGTTGGCGGAGATAGCGACGGTCTCGGTCGGGCGCTGTGCGGCGTGGTGCAGGATTGGGGGCGTGATCGGTAATCGCAAGTCCTCCGTAGCCATGCCTGCCGTGCGTCCGCCGTCGCCGCATCCGTCGGGGGCGACGCCGCCCAAGATTCCGGCCGAGTTCGTGCCCCGGCATGTGGCGCTGGTGATGGATGGCAACGGTCGGTGGGCGCAGGAGCGGGGTTTGCCGCGGACCGCGGGGCACGAGCGGGGTGAGGCCGTGCTCATGGATACCGTCGAGGGCTGTATCGAGATCGGGGTCAAGTGGCTGTCGGCGTACGCGTTCTCCACCGAGAACTGGCGGCGCAGCCCCGATGAGGTGCGCTTCCTCATGGGCTTCAACCGGGATGTGATCCGGCGGCGGCGCGACGAGATGCACGAGATGGGGGTGCGGGTGCGCTGGGCGGGGCGGCGACCGCGGTTGTGGCGCAGCGTGATCAAGGAACTCGAGGTCGCCGAGGAACTCACCAGGGACAATACGGTGATGACCCTGACCATGTGCGTGAACTACGGCGGTCGCGCCGAGATCGCCGATGCGGCAAGGGAAATCGCGCGCCGGGTGCAGGCGGGCGAGATCGATCCGGAGAAGATCAACGAAGATACCTTCGCCCGGTTCCTGGACGAGCCGGATATGCCGGACGTGGACCTGTTCCTGCGCCCCTCGGGTGAGTTCCGCAGCTCCAACTTCCTGCTGTGGCAGTCCGCGTACGCCGAATACGTCTTCCAGGACACGCTTTTCCCGGATTTCGACCGCCGCAATCTGTGGGCCGCGTGCCTCGAATACGCCAAGCGCGATCGCCGGTTCGGTGGGGTGAAGTGAGCGAGACGACCACCGCCGAGGAACTCCAGGCCCGCGCCGGTGCGTGCCTGGAGCGCTACGACGTCTCGGTGCAGGTGGAGGACGGCGGTCTGGGCTTCCAATACGACGGCGCGCTCTGCTCACTGCGCGGGGTGAACCTGGCTCCCGGCCTGGACGTGCTCACCCTGACCTGCGTGCTGGCCTGGGACCGGCCGCTGAAACCGCAGCTGCACAAGCGCGTCGCCGAGCGCAATGCCGGGCTCCAGTTCGGTTCCATCACGGTGATCGGCCACGACAAGCAGGCCGATGTCATCCTGCGCTACACCTTCCCGGCGGCCGGGTTGGACGATGAGGCGCTGGCGACCATGCTGCTGCTGGTGCTGTCGGGGGCGGGGCGCGCCCGGCAGGGGCTGCTGCCGTAGCGATTCGGATACGGCGGCCGTGACGTAATGAAACAGCTGCCGCATCTGTGTACCATTGTCCCTCTCAGGAGGACACGTGGAATCTGCGCTGCCCGTTCACAATCCGGACCCGAATGCGGAGACGCTGCTCGAACGCGCCTATCAGCAGGTCGTCGCGCGCGTCGACGACACCGACCCCACCCGGGCGAAACTGCTCGACGCGGCCTTCGAGCAGTTCTGCTGGCTGGGCATCCAGCGCTCGACCATGGAGGATGTGGCGCGGCGCGCCGGGGTCTCCCGCATCACCCTCTACCGCCGCTTCGCCACCAAGGACCTGCTGGTCGAACAGGTGATACTGCGTGAGTTCCGCCGGTACTTCCGCCAGTTCTTCCTGGATATCGCGCCCGCCGAATCCGCGGCCGACCGCGTGGTGCTCGGGTTCGTGAGTTCCCTGCGCACCATTCGGAACAACCCGCTGATCGGCGGTCTGATCGCCGCGGAGCCGAACCACCTGGTGAGTTCGCTCATCGGCGACGACGGGCGCACGGTGGCCATGGTGAGTCAATTCGTGGCCGGTCAGTTGCGTCAGGAGCAGCGGGCGGGCACGGTGTCGGAGGCGGTTCAGATCGATCTGGTGGCCGAACTCATGGTGCGCACCTGCGCGTCGTTCCTGGCGATCCCGAGCCGGATCGTCGATCTGGACGACGACGAGCGGCTGGCCGAGATCGCGCGGCGCTTCCTGGTGCCCATGCTACGGCCGGACGAGCCCGTGGACTGAGCGCACCGCCGTGAATCCCGTTCAGGCGGGAGCGATTTCGTCGGCCCGGTACTGCGGGAACAGTAGTTCGGTGCCGCGGGCGATGTCTTCTGGCGTGGTGTCGCCGATGATGAGGTGCTGCAGGATGTAGCCGGGCAGGATGCCCATGAGCGTCTTGGCGACGGCCTCGGTGTCGGCGTTCTCGGGTAGCCAGCCGACGTCGCGCATCCGGCGGGCGTATTCCATCCAGAGCCCGCGGATACTGCCGATATTGGTGCGCACGAAGTCGGCGATGTGCGGGTTGGTGAGCGCCAGCGACCACGCCTGGGGGAGCAGTCGTACCGGACCGCCGGGTCCGGCCTGCTGCGTGATCGTCTCGGCCATGAGGCGCACCAGCTCCGGGGGAGTGGGCAGCGGATCGCGGTGCACCGCGGCGGTGAGCGACTCGCGCAGTCCGCTGCTGGCCTGGTAGATGAGCGCGGCGACGATGTCGTCCTTGCTCTTGAAGTAGCGGTAGACGGCCCCCGCGGAGAGTCCGGCCTCGGCGAAGACGTCCTGCATGGTGGCGGTGTGCAGGCCCTTGCGGGCAAAGCAGGTCTGGGCGGCTTCGAGGATCTGCTGCCTGCGGCGTTCCAGGTGTTCTTCGCTGACTCTGGGCATGGTTCAAAAGTAAAACGAATATCCGTTCTTGACAAGCTGACAACCGGATGTCAGGGTTGTCCCATCAAAAGAGAACGAGCCTCCGATTTTCTTGGGAGCCACCTGATGAACACCACCCAGCGCGCCATCGCCCTCGGGATCGCCGCCGCCCTCATCCAGGCCGTCATGCTCATCGCCTTCGCCTGGCCCGCCGTCAATATCGGGGCGCGGGAGCTGCCCATCGCCGTGGCCGGACCGCAATCGGCCGTGGTGGCCGACAAACTCACCCAGCGCGACGCGGACGCCTTCGAGATCATCACCGTCGCGGACGAATCCGCCGCCCGCACCGCCATCGACGAGCGCGAGGTGTACGGCGCCATCGTGACCGGGGACGGACAACCCCGGGTGCTGATCGCCTCCGGCGCGAGTCCCGCGGTGGCGCAACAGCTCACGGCCATCGGTCAGCAGCTCGCCGGCACCCCCGCCGCTCCCGTCGAGGATGTGGTGGCCGCCGATCCCGATGATCCGCGCGGTGCCGGATTCGGCGCGATGGTGCTGCCCCTGGTGATGTCCGGTCTCGCCGCCGGGGTGCTGCTGTCCCTGCTGATCCCCGCGGTCGGCGGACGCGTCACGGGACTGTTCAGCTTCGCCGTCGCCGGTGGACTGCTGAGCATGGCCATCGTGCAGGGCTGGCTGTCGATCCTGCCCGGGTCCTACTGGACACTCGCCGCCATCGCCGGTCTGGTCTCCTTCACCGTCGCCGGAACCGTGGTCGGACTGGCCACCGCCGTCGGCCGCGCGGGTATCGGACTGGCCGCGCTGACCCTGCTGCTGATCGGCAACCCCTTCTCCGGGGCCACCTCCGCTCCCGAACTCCTGCCGCAGCCCTGGGGCGCCCTCGGTCAGCTGCTGCCGCCCGGCGCGGCGGCCAGCCTGCTCCGCTCGGTGGCGTTCTTCGACGGCGCCGGTGCGGCGGCACCGCTGACCGTCCTGCTGGTCTGGGCCGCCGCGGCCCTGGCCCTGCTCGGACTGGGTGCCGTGCGTGCCCGCCGGGTCGAGGCCCCGGTCGGTGCCCCGGTCCCGGTCGCCGCCTGACGGATCACCCGGCGACATCGGCGCAGCGCCCGCTCCTCCGGGAGCGGGCGCTGCGCCGTCGCGTGATGTGCGTTCGACCTCGCGGCGTGGCGGCTGTCGCGATCGCGCTCAGCGCTTGCCGTTGGCGCACGCTCGGCAGCAGCCGAAGATCTCCACCGTATGGCTGATATCGCTGAATCCGTGTTCGGCCGCGACGGTGTCCGCCCACGCCTCCACGGTCGGCCCCTCCACCTCGACCGTGCGCCCGCAGTGGCGGCAGACGAGATGGTGGTGGTGGCCCTTGGAGCACTGCCGGTACACCGATTCGCCGGAGTCGGTGCGCAGTACGTCCACGTGCCCGGCGTCGGCGAGCGACTGCAGCGTCCGGTAGACGGTGGTCAGCCCGATGCCCTCGCCTCGTTTGCGGAGTTCGTCGTGCAACTCCTGCGCCGACCGGAACTCCTCGATATCGGACAGCAGCGCCGAGATGGCACTGCGCTGACGGGTGCTGCGGACCCCGACCGTCTTGGCTTCCGACTTCCCCGCCACGATCACCCTTCCTCCGCATGCGCCACGGCATCGACCACGATATGCGCCAGATGCTCGTCGACGAGTTCGTAGATCACTTCGCGCCCGGTCCGCTCACCGCGCACGACGCCCGCGGACTTGAGAATCCGCAGGTGCTGGCTGATGAGGGGCTGGGTGACACCCAGGGTGTCGACCAGTTCGTGCACGCAGCGCGGCGATTCGCGCAGTTGCAGCACGATGGCGATGCGCACGGGTGCGGCCAGTGCGCGCAGCAGTTCCCCGGCATTGTCGAGGATGCCGCGCGGCGGGACGGCAGGTGGGGTGGGCGACCGGTACGGGTACGGGTCGTGCGGGATCGCGGTCGGCGCTTCGGTGTCCACGCGGGATCGCCGCGTGGGGGCGCCGCTGTCGGCGGTCATCGAACCAACTCCTTATTGGAAACCACTGCCATTATTGGTATGCACAGGTGCGCATGTCAAACAGGCGCGCGGAGAGTCGGCACCGGCAGGATATGTGGGGGCCGCGACATCGGAGGCGAGTGGGTGCAAATCCGCTTGGTCGGTGCCGATAGTCTGGAGCCAATCCCTTGCAATCTTCCGGACCGGATGGAGAAATCTCGAGTGGCACCCAAGTCGAAGGTGGACACCGTCGCCAACCTGGCCAAGCGCCGGGGCCTGGTGTACCCGTCGGGTGAGATCTATGGCGGCACCAGGTCGGCGTGGGATTACGGCCCGCTGGGAGTCGAGCTCAAGGAGAACATCAAGAAGCAGTGGTGGCGTTCCATGGTCACCAGCCGCGAGGATGTGGTCGGCCTGGACTCCTCGATCATCCTGCCGCGGCAGGTGTGGGTCGCCTCCGGTCACGTCGCGGTCTTCAACGACCCGCTGGTGGAATGCCTCAACTGCCACAAGCGGCACCGGCAGGACCACCTGCAGGAGGGCTACGCGGAGAAGAAGGGCATCGACGACCCGGACAGCGTGTCCATGGAGGTCATCGCGTGCCCGGACTGCGGCACCGTCGGCAAGTGGACCGAGCCGCGCGACTTCAACATGATGCTCAAGACCTACCTGGGCCCGATCGAGTCCGAGGAGGGCCTGCACTACCTGCGGCCGGAGACCGCGCAGGGCATCTTCGTGAACTTCGCGAACGTCATGACCACCGCGCGCAAGAAGCCGCCGTTCGGCATCGCCCAGATGGGCAAGAGCTTCCGCAACGAGATCACCCCGGGCAACTTCATCTTCCGCACCCGCGAGTTCGAACAGATGGAGATGGAGTTCTTCGTCAAGCCGGGCGAGGACGAGGAGTGGCACCAGTACTGGATCGACACCCGGCTGGCCTGGTACACCGATCTGGGCATCGCCCCGGAGAACCTGCGACTCTACGAGCATCCGAAGGAAAAGCTCTCGCACTACTCGACCCGCACGGTCGACATCGAGTACCGCTTCCACTTCGCCGGTAGCGAGTGGGGTGAACTGGAGGGCGTCGCCAATCGCACGGACTTCGATCTGAAGACCCACTCCGAGCATTCCGGCAACGATCTGAACTACTTCGACCAGGCCACCGGTGAGCGCTACACCCCGTACGTCATCGAACCCGCGGCGGGCCTGACCCGTTCGCTCATGGCCTTCCTCATCGACGCCTACAGCGAGGACGAGGCGCCCAATGCCAAGGGCGTGCTGGAGAAGCGCACCGTGCTGCGGCTCGATCGCCGCCTCGCGCCGGTGAAGGCGGCGGTGTTGCCGCTGTCGCGCAATGCCGACCTCTCGCCCAAGGCGAAGGATCTCGCGGCACGGCTGCGCAAGAACTGGAACGTCGAGTTCGACGACGCCCAGGCCATCGGTCGCCGCTACCGCCGCCAGGACGAGATCGGTACCCCGTTCTGTATCACTGTCGATTTCGATACCTTGGAGGACCAGGCGGTAACGGTTCGGGAACGGGATTCCATGGCGCAGGAGCGGATCGGCCTCGATCAGGTGGAGAACTACCTGGCCACGCGGCTGCTGGGTGCCTGAATAAGGTCACAGGAAAGGATCGGTCGAAATCGACCGGTCCTTTCTTTTTGCTTTTTGCCCCAAAAATTCGGGGCACACGCAGAAATTCGGGTATGCGACTACTCGTGTTAACAACCCATGACCGTCGCACTATTTATGTGTGTGGGCATCGGCGCCTGACGCTGTAGCTCTATCTGCCTGAGGTGAGTCATGAGCGAGCGAGTAATCGGTCCCCGCTCGGGCCTGCAATGGGTCTCATTGGGGGACAAGTCATTATCCATGTGTACCGCGGCGCGGTCCACTGTAACTTCATTCAAATCCTGGGCGGATCGTTTTCTGACCCAGCCCTGCGACGACCTGGGTCGGGACGGACCGGTATGTCCGTACGTCCGGCCCTCCATCCGACGTGATCTGCTCTGGCTGGGACAGGTCCCGGCCGTCCGGCCGCGGCTGAGCTGGATGCGCACGATCATCGAGGACGCCCTGGAAATCTATCCCGAATTACCCACCGGGAACGGCAGTTCCACCTCGGTGCTGCGCGGACTGATCACGGTGTTCCCGAACCTCGGGGACTATTCGCTGATCGACGATCTGCACGCGGAATTCAAGAGCAGCTTCGTGGAACGCGGATTCATGCTGGGACAGTTCTATCCCGGCTGTGATCAACCGGGATTGTGGAACAAGGAATTTCGGCCCCTGGACGCACCGCTGCCCATGCTGGTGGTGCGCACCATGATGACCACCGATTTCCCATTCCTACTCGGCCGTACGGAATGGATGGACGCCTACGTCCGCAAGTTCGCGCCCATGATTCCGGCGCATGTGCGATCGGTGGTGGTGGGACGCCTGACCTCCCGCGCCGACGCACCGGTACCCGCCTACGAGGTGCAGCCGGAGGATTCCGCCTGCCCGCTGCCCGCCCGGTGACCGGCCATGACGCGCGAAGTCACGGCGCAGGCGACCGCCACGGTATTTCCGCTGTCTCCGGCCCAGTCCGGCATGTGGTACGCACAGCAGCTGGACCCGAGCGTTCCGCTCTCGGAGGCCCAGTACATCGAGATGCGCGGACCACTGGATCGGGAGCGGCTGCGCACGGCCGCGATCACCGCCGCTCGCGAATTCGGTTCGGGGGTGCTGCGTCTCGTCGAGATCGACGGGGAGCCGCACCAGGTGGTCGACCCCAGCCTGGAGACCGCGGTCGGCTACCTCGACCTCAGCGGGCGGCCGGATCCGATGGCGGCGGCACTGGAGTGGATGCGCGCCGAGGTGGCCGAGCCCATCGACCTGCTGGGCGACCGGGTCGGGATGACGGTGGTGTTGAAGGTCGGCGCCGACCATCACCTCTGGTACTCGCGGGCGCACCACATCCTCATCGACGGCTTCGGCTCGGTGAGCATGCTGTATCGGGTGGCCGAGCTGTACAACGCGGCGACGCGCGGGGAGTCGGCGCCGCCGAGCAGCGCCGCCTCGCTGCTCGAGGTGCACGAAGCCGAAGTCGCGTACCGGAATTCGAGCCGCTACCGCGCGGATCAGCGGTACTGGCGCGAGATCGTGGCGGGTATGCCCGAACGCTGCTCGCTGGTCTCGGCGACCGCACCGGCCCGCGCGCTGGCCCGGGAGCAGCGCGGTGAACTGTCGCCGGAGAGGGCCGCGCGGCTCGAGGCCGCGGCGCGCCGCTTCGACGCCAGCTCCGCCACCCTGGTGATGGCGGCGCTGGCGCTGTACTACGCGCGGCTGACCGCCATGGACGAGGTGGTCATCAGCCTGCCGGTCTCCGGTCGTACCACCGCGCTGCTGCGGCGGTCGGGCGGCATGATCGCCAATGTGGTGCCGCTGCGGGTCCCGGTTCCCGACCGCGGCACCGTCGGTGACGTCATGGAGGCGTTGCGGGTGGCGGCGTCGGGTGCGCTGCGCCATCAGCGCTTCCGGCACGAGGATATGCGCGACGGCGCGGAGGATCAGCCCGAGTTCGGCCGGGGTCTGGTCGGCCCGGTCGTCAACATCATGCTGTTCCCGCGCGGGATCGACTTCGAGGGGGTGGAGTCGAGCCTGCACGTGCTCACCTCCGGACCCATCGAGGATCTGTTCGTCAACTTCTACCAGCACGGCGCCGACGCGCCGATCCATGTGGATTTCGCCGCGAATCCCCGCCTCTACGACGAGGATTCGCTCGGCCGCCACCACGGTCGCTTCCTGACACTGCTGGAATCGCTGCTCGACGCGGCTCCGGCGACGCCGCTGTCGGAGCTGGCCTACCGCAGTCTGGCCGACGAGGCGGTGTCGCGGGGCGCGTTCGGTCCGCGACCGCCGCGGCCGCGGCTGCTTCCGGACATCCTGCGGGACGGTCTGCGTCGCGCCGGGCGCGACGCCGTGGCGGTGGTGTCGGGGAACCGTCGGCTCACCTACGGCGAACTCGACGCGCTCTCGGATCGCCTGGCGCACCGGCTGATCGCCGCGGGTGCCGCGACCGGGGTGCGGGTGGGACCGGAAACACCTGTGCTGCTGGCCCTCCCACGCTCGGTGGCCGCGGTGGTCGCCGTCTGGGCGGTCACCAAGACCGGGGCCGCCTTCGTGCCGCTGGGCACCGCGCTACCCGGTGATCGCGTGCTGCGGATCGCCGGGGAGTGCGATGCGCGCTTGGGCCTGACGGTCGCGGAAACGCTTCCGGGACTGCCTGGTTCGGTCGGCTGGCTCGTGCTGGAAGCCGATTCCGGCGAACCAGTCGAGGTCGCAGGGGGTGGCCCGGAGCCGCAGAGTTGGGGGTCGCGGGGTGCGGAGCCGCAGGGGCCGCTGTCCCGCGCCCGCATCGACAATTCCGCCTATCTCGTGTTCACCTCCGGGTCGACCGGCGTCCCCAAGGGCGTGGTCGTGACCCACCGCGGCCTGGCCGGCCTGGCCGCCGCGATCGTCGATGCCTACGACGTCACCCCCGGCTCACGTGTACTGCAATGTCTCAACCCGGGTTTCGACGCCGCCGTCCTCGAATGGCTACAGGCGTTCGCGGCCGGGGCGACGCTCGTGGTCGCCGACGCCGACCCGGTGCTCGGTGGCGACATGGCCCGTATCGTGCGCGAATACGGTGTGACACAGGTGTGTTCGACACCCGCCGTGCTGGCCACCCTGGATCCCGGTGCGCTGGACGGGGTGCGGGCGGTATCCACCGGTGGGGAGCCGTGCCCGCCCGAGCTGGTGGCCCGCTTCGGTCCCGGGCGGCGGTTGTTGAATTCCTACGGCCCCAGTGAGACCACGGTGGCCGTCACCTACACCGCCGCGCTGCTGCCGGGAGTTCCTGCGGGCCTGGGGAATCCGATCCCCGGCGTGGGGGTGCTGGTATTGGACCGACTGCTGCGCCCGGTCCCGATCGGCGTGGTCGGTGAACTGTACGTGGCCGGTGCGGGCGTGGCGCGCGGTTATGCCGGGCGGCCCGGACTCACCGCGCAGCGTTTCGTGGCCGCGCCGTCCGGCGAACGCGTCTACCGCACCGGCGATCTGGTGCGCTGGACCGCCCCCGGTGTCCTGGAATACGTGGGCCGCGGCGACTTCCAGGTGAAGCTGCGCGGGATGCGGATCGAACTCGGTGAGATCGACGCCGTTCTGGATGCCCACCCGGGTGTGGAGATCGCGGTGACGGTGGCGCGCCCGATCGGCGCCGGGACCGCCCTGGCGTCCTATGTGGTGCCGGTGGCGGGCGCCCGGATCGGTGAGCCGGAACTGCTCGAGCACGCCGCCCGGCGGCTGCCCCCGTACATGGTGCCCGCCACCGTGACGGTGCTGGGTGCGCTGCCGCTCACCGGCAACGGCAAGGTGGACCGCGCGGCCCTGCCGGAACCGGTGGTGGCGTCGCCGGTGCGGCGGCGCGCGGCGGCCACCGAGGCCGAGCGTCTGCTGTGCGAATTGTTCGGCGAGGTACTGGGTTCCGGGCCGGTGGACCCCGAGTCCTCCTTCTTCGCCCTGGGCGGCGATTCCATCATGGCCATCGGCCTGGTGTCGCGCGCCCGCGCCGCCGGGCTGGTGTTCTCCGCGCGCGACGTGTTCGAACACCGCACCCCTGCCGCCTTGGCCGCCGCCGCGCACCGGACGTCCGATGCGCCGCGTCGCCTCCCGGAGCTGCCGGGTGGGGGAGTGGGTCGCATGCCGCTCACCCCCATCGCCGCCTGGCTGCTGGCGCGTCCGGGCTGGGAGCGTTTCGCCCAGTCCATGGTGGTGCGGCTACCCATCGGCATCGAACCCGCGGCCCTGGCCCGCACGGTGCAGGGACTGCTGGATCGCCACGATATGCTGCGCGCCCGGGTGGTGGAATCGGTGGCGGGACCGGTGCTCGAAGTGCCGCCGCCGCAGGTCGCCGACGCGGAACGGCTGCTGACCCGGGTGCCGTGCGGTGATCCCGACCCGCGCGTCGACCGCGAACTCGCCGAGGCCGTGCGGCGGCTCGATCCCCGTGGCGGCCGGATGCTCGCCCTGACCTGGCTGGATCCGGGGCCGGCGGCGTCGGGACGCCTGATCGTCGCCGCTCACCATCTCGCCTGCGACGCCGTCTCCTGGCGCATCTTGCTGCCGGATCTCATGACCGCGTGGTCGCGAACCTGCACCGGACATGCCGCCGACCTGCCGGAGACGGGAACGTCCGTACGCACCTGGGCGCATGTCCTGCATGCCCTGGCTGTCGATGAGGACGCGGACGGGCTGCCGGAGGGTTTCGCCGACCGGTTCGGCGGCCTCGAGCACTGGCGTGCCGTCCTGGCTCCGGACCCGGTCCTCGGTCGCCGTCGGCTCGACCCGGCCGTGGACACGCATCGGACGGCGGGCCGGATTCGCGTGGAGTTGCCCGAGGCCGAGACCGAGGTGCTGCTCACGCGGGTGGCGGCGGCCTACCGCTGCGGCGTGGAGGAGGCACTGCTAGCGGGGCTGGTGCTGGCGCTGGCGCGGTTCCGCGCGCGCCGCGGGCGGCCCGATGCCGAGACCGTGGTGACCGTGGAGCGGCACGGCCGGGACGAGGCCGTCGCTCCCGGCGCGGAGCTGTCGCGGACGGTCGGCTGGTTCACCCGGCAGGTGCCACTGCGGATCGGGCCCGCCGCGGAAACCGTTGCGGCGGTAGTGAAGACCGTCAAGGAGCAGGTGCGCTCGGTACCCGCGGGCGGTGTCGGCTACGGTCTGCTGCGATATCTGAACCCGGCCGGGGGAGACCTCGCCGCGTTGCCGGAGCCGCAAATCGGCTTCAACTACCTCGGACAGATTCCCGGTGCCGCCGTCGAGGCCGACTGGATGCCGGTGGGGATGACGGATCGGCTGGGCGGGCACGCGCATCCGGATATGCCGCTGGCCGCGGTGTTGTCGGTGGACGCCGCCGCCCTGGTGACCGAGCGGGGCACCCGACTGCACGCCGTCTGGCAGTACGCCTGCGCGGCCATCGACCACGAGGCCGCCGACGAACTCGCCCATGACTGGCTGGCGGCGGTGACCGAGATCGCGCGGCGGCTGACCGAGCCGGAGGCGGGCGGCCGCACGCCGAGCGACCTTCCGCTGGTCGCCACCACGCAGGCCGAGATCGATTCCTGGGAGGCGCGTTTCGGCCACCTGGACGATGTGTGGCCGCTGACGCCGCTGCAACGCGGCCTGCTGTTCCAGGCGCAGCTCGCCCCGGACGGGCTGGACGGCTATTCGGTGCAGGCCGTGATCGATATCGAGGCCGAACTCGATCGCGATCGGCTGGCCGCCGCGGCCGCCGCCCTGGTGCGTCGCCATCCGGCCCTGCGGGCGGCCTTCGTGCAGACCGCGGAAACGGCGGTGCAGGTGATCGTCTCGGACGTGGAGGTGCCCTGGACCGAGCTGGACGCGCACGGTGCCACCGACGCCGAACTCGACGAGCTCGCGGCACGGCAGTTGCGCATCCCGTTCGAGGTGGATCGCCCACCGCTGCTGCGCTTCGCCTGTATCGCGGTGGCCCCGATCCGGTTCCGGCTCGTCATCACCAACCACCACCTGATTCTCGACGGCTGGTCCATGCCGCTGCTGTTCGGTGACCTCGTCGCCCTCTACGAAACGGGTGGCAGTGACACCGGATTCGCGGAGCCGCCCGCGCCGCGCCGCTATCTGGAATGGCTCGCCGCCCGTCCGCGCGACCCGGCCCGCGCCGCCTGGACCTCGGCCCTGGCCGGACTGGACGGCCCCACCCTGGCCGCACCGTCCGCGCCCCGGGGCGAGGCGGCCACTGCGCCCGTCGCCCACGAGGTGCCGCTGCCCGAGGGCTGCGCGGCGAGGCTGCGCCGCGCCGCCGCCGACCGCGAGGTCACCGTGAACACCCTGGTGCAGGTGGCGTGGGCGCTGCTGCTCGCCGAGCTGACCGGTGACACCGATATCGTCTTCGGCGCAACGGTTTCCGGCCGCCCGCCGGAGCTGCCCGGCTCCGATCGCATGATCGGCATGCTGGTCAACACCGTCCCGGTGCGCATCACCCTGCGACCCGCCGAATCCGTGACCGACCTGCTCACCCGTGTCCGAGCCGAGCAGAGCGCCCTCGCCGAACACCACACGCTGGGGCTGGACGAGATCCAGGCGCTGGCCGGGATCGGCCCGCTCTTCGATACGGCGACGGTCTTCGAGTCCTATCCGGTCGACGCCGCGGCCCTCACCGCCGCGACCCGCCAGGCCCGCCTGCGCGTCACCGGCATCCGCGGCCACGACGGCACCCACTACCCGCTGGCCCTGGCCACCTACGCCGGAGACGGCCTGCGCCTGGTCCTCAGCCGCTCACCCCGCCACTTCGACGCCGACCAGGCCGAGTCGATGGCCCGCGCCCTGTCCCGCATCCTCACCACCTTGGCCGACGGCGACAACCTCCGCACCGCCGAGATACGCGGCACAGCCGATCGCGGACACACGGAATGGTCCGGCTCTCCCGCACTTCCGCCACGTCTCCTACCGGATCTCCTGACCGCCACCGGGTCACCGGACGCCCTCGCCGCGACCATGGCCACCCCGAATCCGACCGTGCCCGCGCGGCGCGGCGAGCCCGTCGCTGGGGACGTCGGTCGGGGCGGAGGCGTGGAGCCGGGTTCGAGCGGGCACGCGACGCCAGGCTCGAATGTTCACGGCGGCGACGGGTTCGGTACGACGGCGGTTACCTACGCCCAGCTCGACGAGCTGTCCAATCGCCTTGCCCGCGTGCTGATTCGGGCCGGTGCCGGACCGGAGCGTACCGTGCTGCTCGCACTGCCGCGCTCGGTCGACCAGATGATCGCGCTGTGGGCGGTCGCCAAGACCGGCGCGGCGTTCGTGCCGGTGGACTGCGAGCAGCCCGCCGCGCGGACGGCCGCCATCGCCGCCGAATGCGGTGCGGTTCTGGGCGTCAGCGCGGCGGGAGCGGATGCGGCACTCCCGGATTCGGTGCGCTGGCTGCTGCTCGACGATCCCGAGACCGGCGCGGCCACCGCCGCCGTATCGGGCGCTGCCGTCGATGACACCGCCCGGCTCGCACCGCTGCGACCCGAGCATCCGGCCTACGTGGTGTTCACCTCCGGCTCCACCGGAACCCCCAAGGGCGTGGTGGTCACACACGCGGGCCTGGTGAACCTGGTCGCCGCCGCGGCGTCCAACGGCCGCATCGGCCCCGATTCCCGCCTGTTGCACGCCCTGAACCCGAGTTTCGACGCCGCGATCCTGGTGTGGCTGAGCGCCTTCGCTCTCGGGGCCACGCTCGTCATCGCCCCGCTCGAGGCGAGTGCGGGCGGTGAACTGGCCGACGCCATCGCGACCGGTGCGCCGACCCACCTGATCTGCACGCCCGGCGTCCTCGCCACCCTGCGCGACGAACAGCTGCGCGGCGTGGCGATGGCGATCGTCGGCGGTGAACTCTGCCCGCCCGCGCTGGTCGCACGGCTGGGTTCCACTCGCGCCCTGGTGAATTCCTACGGCCCGGCCGAAACCTCGGTGGCGGTGAGTTTCGGCGACCCCATGACCCCCGACACCGCCGCCGTCGTGGGCGCGCCGGTACCGGGTGCCACCCTGCTGGTGCTCGACCGCTGGCTGCGGCCCGTTCCGGTGGGCACGGTCGGCGAGCTGTACGTGCGCGGCCCGGGCCTGGCCCGCGGATACGCCGGGCGCACCGCCCTGACCGCGAGCCGCTTCGTAGCCGACCCGTTCACGGTGGGCCAACGGCTGTACCGCACCGGCGATCTGGTGCGCCATACCGCGCCCGGTGCCCTGGAATACGTGGGGCGCGGCGATTCCCAGGTCAAGGTGCGCGGAATCCGGGTCGAGCCAGGGGAAGTGGATTCCGCGCTCACCGCGCATCCCCAGGTGGAGTCGGCCGTCACGGTGGCCCGGCCCACCCGCGCGGGCACGACCGCACTGTGCTCCTACATCACCTTCCGCACCCCGACAGCCGCCGAGCCTCCGCTGTTCGCCGGGTCGAGCGTGCCGCTGTCAGGCACTGGGTCGAGTGTGCCGCTGTCGGACACCGAGCCGACCTTCCCGCCGCAGGTCGCCGAGTCTGCCGCGCCGCTGTCGGACACTGCGCCGACCGTGTCGCCGTCGGACACCGAGCCGAGCGTCCCATCGCAGGACGCTGAGCCTGCCGTGTCGCCGTCGGACGCCGAGCCGAGCGTCCCATCGCAGGACGCTGAGCCTGCCGTGTCGCCGTCGGACGCCGAGCCGAGCGTCCCATCGCAGGACGCTGCGCCTGCCGTGCCACCGTCGGTCACCGAGCTGACCGCGTGGCTGTCCGCGCGGCTGCCGCGCTATCTGGTGCCGTCGAGTATTACCGTGCTGCCCGAGCTGCCGCGCACCGCGAGCGGCAAGGTCGACCTACGCGCCCTGCCCGAACCCGAAGCGCCGCACACGGAGTACGTGGCTCCGACCGGTACCGCGGCCGTTGTGGCCGATACCTTCGCCGAGGTGCTGCACGCCGACCACGTGGGTGCCCGCGACGACTTCTTCGCTCTCGGCGGCGATTCACTGCTCGCCGCCCGGGTTGCCGCCCGGCTGAGCGCGGCCCTGCACACCACTGTCCCGGTGCGCACCCTGTTCGAGGCACCCGTGGTGGCCGATCTCGCCCGCCGTCTGGACACCGCGACCACGGCCGCCCCACCGCCGCTGGTATCGGGCCCACGGCCCGACCGGATACCGCTGTCCCCGGCCCAGCAGCGCATGTGGTTCGTCAATCGCTACGACCCGACATCCCCGGCCTACAACATTCCGCTGGCCCTGCGACTCTCGGGCGACCTCGATCGAACAGCATTGCGTCACGCACTTTCCGACGTGCTGGAACGGCATGAAGCACTGCGCACCGTCTATCCGGACATCGATGGCGTCGGCAGCCAGCGCATCGTGGCGGCCGCGGCGGTGGAACTCGACCTGACCCCGATCCCCGTGCGCGCGGCCGATATCGGCGCGGCGGTGGCGGCCGCCGTCGGCACCGGGTTCGATGTCACCGCCTCGGTTCCCCTGCGGCTGAGGCTGTTCCGGGTCGAGGGGACCGACGACTTCGTCCTGGTGGTGGTCGCCCACCACATCACCTTGGACGGGTACTCGATGGCACCACTGGTCCGGGATGTGGTGACCGCCTATACCGCACGCGTGCGCGGCGCCGCACCCGCGTGGCAGCCGCTACCCGTGCAGTACGCCGACTACGCGCTCTGGCAACACACCCGCCTGGGCGCCGCCGACGACCCGGAATCCCTGCTGCACCACCAGCTTCGATACTGGTCCGACGTCCTCGCCGACGCACCCGACCAGCTGGACCTGCCCACCGACCGACCTCGCCCGGCCCGTGCTTCGCATCGCGCCGCCGAGGTTTCCGACCGCCTGGACGCCGACCTGACGGCGGCCATGGACCACTGCGCCCGAACCCGGCGCGCGACCCCGTTCATGGTCCTGCACGCCGCGCTGTCGGTCCTGCTGGCCCGGCTCAGCGGTGCCCGCGACGTGGTGATCGGCACGCCCATCGCCGGACGCGGTGACCGCGAACTGGACGACCTCGTCGGCATGTTCGTCAACACCCTTGCCCTGCGCACCGATATCCGCGCCGAGGAGGGCTTCGGCGCACTGCTCGAACGCGTGCGCCGCACCGACCTGGAGGCGTTCGGCCACGCGGACCTGCCCTTCGAGCGCCTCGTCGAGGAGCTGGCACCGGCCCGGTCCGCAGCCCGGCACCCGATCACCCAGGTCATGCTGGTGTTCCAGAACCTCACCCACCCGGAGTTCACCCTCCCGGGCCTGCGGGTGGCACCCCTGGAGCTGCCCCGGACCGTGAGCCGATTCGACCTGAGCCTCACCGTCTCCGGCGGCGCGGACGGCATGGAGCTGCGCTGCGACTACGCCACCGACCTGTTCGACGCCACCACCGTGCGCATGCTCCTGCGGCGACTGGTGCGACTGCTCACCGTTGTCACCGCCGATCCGGCCCGACCGGTGGGTGATATCGAGCTGTGCACCGAGACGGAACTGCGCCGCCAGCGCACGCACACCCCGCCCGTGGCGACGCCGCGTCCGCTGGCGGATCTCCTGGCCGAGGCCGTCGCCGCCAACCCGGACGGCGTGGCCGTCCGCTGTGCGGACCGCCAGCTCACCTATCGGGAACTCGACACTCGCGCCGAACGGCTGGCCCGGCAGTTGACCCGCGCGGGTGCGGGACCGGAAACCGTGGTGGCCGTGGGTATTCCGCGTTCGCTCGAATCGGTCCTCGCCGTCTGGGCCGTCACCCGCACCGGGGCCGCCTTCGTCCCCGTGGACCCGTCCTATCCGCCCGAGCGGATCACGCACATCATCGACACGGCCGGGGTGCGCCTCGGTCTGACCGTGCCCGCCTGCCGAGACCGCCTGCCCGCCACCGTGCACTGGTGGAACCTGGACAGCCGGCATCCGGACGACGCGGACATCGGGCCGACCGCCGCCGAGCAGCACCGACCCCCGCCTCGGATCCGCCCCGAGCACCCGGCGTACGTGCTGTTCACCTCCGGCTCGACCGGTGCCCCGAAGGGCGTGCTGGTCACCCACGCCGGACTGGCGAATATGGCGGCCGCACAGCGGAAGCGGTGCCACCTGACCTCCGACTCGCGGGTACTGCACGTCGCCTCACCGAGTTTCGACGCCTCGGTACTGGAATTGGTCATGGCGGCGAGTGCTGCGGCGACCCTGGTGGTGGCCCCGCCGACCGTCTTCGCGGGCAGCGAACTCGCGGATCTGCTGGCGCGCGAACAGGTATCGCATATCGCGCTCACCCCGTCGGCATTGGCCACGGTCGATCCGGCCGGATTGGACGCACTCCGGGTGATCATCAACGGCGGCGAGCCCTGCCCGCCGGAGCTGGTGGCCGCCTGGTCGGCCCCGGGTCGCGCGCACTACAACGATTACGGCCCGACCGAGGCGACGGTGTGGGCGACCGGCAGCGCCGCACTGCATCCGGGGGACACCGTCACCATCGGCACGCCCGCACCCGGCGTGCGGGCCGTGATTCTCGATGCCCGGCTGCGCCCGGTCCCCGATGGTGTGGTGGGGGAGCTGTACCTGTCCGGGATCACCCTCGCCCGTGGCTACATCGGGCGCGGCGACCTGACCGCGGCTCGTTTCGTCGCCGATCCGTACGGCGCCGCGGGGGAGCGCATGTATCGCACCGGCGATCTGGTGCGGCGGCGCGGCACCGAGCTCGAATATCTGGGCCGTACCGACAATCAGGTGAAGCTGCGCGGCCTGCGCATCGAACTCGGTGAGGTGGAGGCGGCGCTGACCGCCGACCCGGCCGTCGCTCACGCGGTGGCCGTCGTCCGTGCCGACGGTCGCGGTGACGCGCTGGTCGCCTACGTGCTGGGCGCGGCCGGGCCGCCGGATGTCGCGCAGCTGAAACGCGCTGTCGCGCAGCGACTCCCGTCCTATATGGTGCCCTCGGCCATCGTGGTGCTTGACTCCCTGCCGCGCTCCGCCAACGGCAAGCTCGACCTCGACGCACTGCCCGCGCCGCAGCACACCGCAGTCGAACGCCGGGCCCCCGAAACCGCCGCCGAGCGCGCGGTGGCGACCGCGTTCCAGGAGGTGCTGGCGGTCGAACGGGTCTGGCTCGACGACGACTTCTTCGCCCTCGGCGGCAATTCGCTCATCGCCACCCGCGTGGTGGCCCGCCTCGGCGCGGCCTTGGACGCCGCCGTACCGGTGCGGGCACTGTTCGACGCTCCCACGGTGGCGGAGCTGGCCGAACTCGTCACCTCCGGTGCCACGTCCGGCCGCACCCGGCCCGGTCCGCGGCCGCGTCCGGAACGCATCCCGCTGTCGGCAGCGCAGCGGCGCATGTGGTTCCTGAACCGCTACGACCCGGAATCGCCCGCTTACAACATCCCCGCCGCCTTCGACATCACCGGGGCACTGGACATTTCGGCGCTGCGCGCCGCGCTGGACGATGTGGTGGCACGGCACGAGATCCTGCGCATCCGCTACCCGGTCGACGCGGACGGCCTGCCCCGGCAGGAGATCCTGGCTCCCGCACCGGGAATGACCCCGGTGCGCGAACTCGAGGTGGCCGCAGACGAACTCGACGACATGCTGGCGGCCCGGCTGTCCCGTGGCTTCGACCTCACCCGGGAGACCCCGTTGCGCGTCTGGGTGCTGCGCCTGGCACCCGAACACGCCGTGCTGGCCATGGCGGTCCACCACATCGCCGCCGACGGCTGGTCGATGGGACCGTTGGCTCGAGATGTGCTGGCCGCGTACGCATCCCGCCTGTCCGGTGAACCGCCCCGGTGGACGCCGCTGCCCCTGCAATACGCCGATTACGCGCTCTGGCAACACGATCTGCTCGGCGCCGCCGACGATCCGGCCGGTCTCGCCCACCGCCAGCTGGAGTTCTGGCGCACCACCCTCGACGGCCTGCCCGAACGGCACGCCATCCCCACCGACCGGCCCCGCCCGGCCACCCCCTCGGGCAGCGGCGACCGCATCGCCTTCACCATTCCGGCCGAGGTGCACGACCGCGTCCACGTGCTGTCCCGGGCAGCCGGTGCGAGCCCGTTCATGGTGGCGCACACCGCACTCGCGGTCCTGCTGGCCCGCCTGTCCGGTGTCCCCGATATCGCCATCGGCTCGGTGGTCGCGGGCCGCGGCGACGGGGAGTTGGACGATCTGGTGGGCATGTTCGTCAATACCGTCGTGCTGCGTTCCCATCTAGACCCGGCACTGAGCTTCACCGCCGCGCTGTCCGACACCCGCCGCGCCGACCTGGCCGCCTACGGCAATCTCGACCTCCCCTTCGAGCAGGTGGTCGAGGCCCTGGCACCGACCCGCGACACCGCGCATCATCCGCTGTTCCAGGTGCTGCTGGCATTCCAGAACCTGCCCCCGGCGGCGACCGCGCTGCCCGGTCTGCACGTTCGACCACTCGACACCGCGGTCCCCGGCGCCAAGTTCGATCTGGAATGGATGCTCGCCGAACACTTCGGCCCCGCCGGAGAGCCCGCCGGCATCACCGGCTCGCTCATCTTCGCCACCGACCTGTTCGACCGCACCACCGCCCAGACCATGGCCGATGGCCTCGAGCGCCTGATCGAGGCGGCGACCACCGCGCCCGAGAGCACCCTCGCCGAACTCACCGGCTGGACCGGCGTGGCCACGGCGACCGCTGTCCCGACGGTGCACGGCCGCCCCGAACCGGTCCCGCTGCGTCCCTACCGCGCACCCCGTACCGAACTGGAACGACTGGTCGTCGACGCCTTCGAGGCCGTACTGGAGAATCCGCGAATCGGCTTGGACGACAACTTCTTCGACCACGGCGGCAACTCCATGGCGGCGGTCCGACTGGCCGAGCGGTTGCGTGCCAGCACGGGCGACGCCGTACCGCTGCACCTGATGTTCGCCGCACCCACCCCGGCCGCACTGGCCCGCCGCCTGAGCGAGAGCACCCCCGATTCCGCCGCGGACATACTGCTGCCCCTGCGGTCGACCGGCACCGCACCGGCGCTGTTCTGCCTCCACCCCGCCATCGGATTGGCCTGGTGCTACGCGGGATTGGTGCGGTACATCGACCCGGCGCGGCCCGTCCATGGCATCCAGTCACCGGGCATTCCCGACGGCGGCACGGTCGGCGATCTCGCCACCCGCTACGCCGACGAGATCCAGCGAACCCAACCGAACGGCCCCTACCATCTGCTCGGCTATTCGGCGGGCGGGCTGCTGGCCCACGCCGTGGCGGTGGAGTTGCGCCGCCGCGGCGCACCGGTGCCCTCGCTGATCATGATGGACGCCCGCGCCGACGTCGAGGTCACCGACGATCGCATGCCCGCCCCCGAACTGCTGCTCGCCGAGTTCGGCGGGGTGGACGTCCCGGAGGGCGTCGCCCTGACCGCCGAACGCGCGGCCGAACTGTTGCGCTCGACCACCGGCGCGGCCAGCGCCCTCACGGCCGCCGATCTCGACCGCCTCTACCGTGACCTACGCCACCTGCTCCACCGCATCGGCGCCCACCGCCCCGAGGTCTTCGACGGCGACGTGCTGTTCTTCACCGCCGCGGCCGGGCCGCCCGAACCCAACGTGGATACCTGGATTCCGTATGTCGACGGCGAAATACACGAGGTCACGCTCGATTTCGAACACAACCGGCTGATCACGCCGGAGGCGCTGGCCGATATCGGACCGCGGGTGGACGCGTACCTGGCGGGCCACCGCTCACCGTCGGCACCGCGAGACTGAGTATGCACCGGATTTCCGGCCGATGGTGGCGAACCCCGCGAGGCGCTCCCCGGGTTGGGGAACAATGGGCCGAGACGACCGATCGTGTGGGAAGCAGGTTCGACTGTGTCGAGGAACGGGAAGCGCCGGGCGTTCGGGGCCGCCGCGGTGGGACTGGGTGCCCTGGGCGCCGGTGAGCTGATTGCCGCGAGCGGCGGGGGTTCGCTCATCGACGGAGTGAGTCGGCTGCTGGTCGACACCGCGCCCACCCCGGTGGTCGAGGCCACCGTGGCCATGTCGGGGGAACACGACAAGGAGACCACCCGCGTCGGCACCGTCCTGGGCGGTGTCGCCGCCGCGGCCGGACTGTCGGCGCTGCCCGAACGGTTGCGCGTCCCCGCCGCGCTCGCCGCCGGGGCCGGGGTCGGCGCGCTGTCGCTGCGGCGGCCGACTCGTTCCGGGTCCGCGGTCGCCGGGAGCGTCGCCGCGGCCGCCGTGCTCGGCGCCGGACTGCGGCGTCCGCCACGCGGGCCGGGCGCCCGGTTGCTCTGGGCCACCGCCGGTGCCGGTCTCCTCGCGGGTGCGGAGACCCTGTTGCGCCGGGCCGACCGCCGCTACCGCGAGCGCGCGCAGCGGGTCGGTCCCATGGGCGCCCACCAGCCGATCCCCGACGACGGCCTCGGCATCGAACGCGGTCTGTCACCGCTCATCACCACGAGCACGAAGTTCTATGTGGCGGACGTGAATTCGCGCCCGCCCCGGCTCGATCCCGAACACTGGCGGTTGTCCATCAGCGGTATGGTCGCGCACTCGCTGCGCCTGTCGCTGCGTGAATTGGCCGAGCAGGCCGAGGAATTCGACGCGGTCATGGTGTGCGTGCACAATACCGTCGCCGCCGGGCGCGCCGGGAACGCCCGCTGGCTCGGGGTGCCGCTGACCACGCTGTTCGATCACGCCCTGCCCGAAACCGGCGCCACCCGCCTGGTCACCCGCGCCAGCGACGGATTCACCATCTCGCTGCCGCTGGCTCCGCTGCGCACGGGCGAGTGGCCCGGGTACCTGGTCATCGGCATGAACGGTGAACCGCTCAGCCCCGAACACGGTTTCCCGGCCCGGGTTTTCGTGCCCGGCCTGTACGGTCAGTACACCGGCGCGAAGTGGCTCACCGAACTGGAACTCACCGACGACAGCCACCTGGACTACTGGTGGAAGCGCGGCTGGACCAGTGAGCCGCTGTGGGTGCGCCCGCAGGCCCGCATCGACGTCGCCTCGGTCGGCAGTCCCGGTTCCGGCAAATGCACCGTCGCGGGCGTCGCCTGGGCGCCGCCGCACGGCGTGGCGGGCGTCGAGATCCGCATCGACGAAACCGAATGGCTCCCGGTCGAACTCGGCGCCGAACTCGCCCCGGCCGCGTGGCGGCGCTGGCGCACCGTTGTCGACCTCCCACCCGGCCCGCACACCGTGGAGGCCCGCGTCACCAGCCGCTCCGGCGAGGTCCAGGACGCCGACGTGCGCCCGCCGTATCCGCTCGGCCCGGGCGGTCTGCACCGGGTCACGGTCGACGCCTGAGCCGGACGGCCCGCGGCGGATCACAGCCGCGGATCGTTGACCAAGCGGAAGTCGTGCAGGTTGTCGCGGTCCCCGGTGGCGGTGAAGTAGCGCCCCGGTAGTTCGTTGGCGGGCATATCGCAGGCGCGGGCGATCACCGAGGCGGGCAGGCGCAGCAGATCCCGGCCCAGATGCCAGGGGGTGACGAGACGGGCCTCGTCGCCGAAGAGCAGCACGCAGCGCACCGGCACCCGGCCGTCGGGCAGCAGCGCGCGATCGGCGGTGTGCCGCCAGGTGGCCAGGGTGTCGAACAATCCCGTGAGGTCGAGACTTTCGCGCGCCACGTCGAGGGCGTCGGAGTATTCGCGATCGAAGCGCTGCACATCCGCCGGATCCAGACAGGACCGGATCGCGGCCGGGCTGGCATGTGCGGGTAGCGGAAATCCGTGCTCGAACTTGGCGTAACCATGCTCGGCTGTCATGAACCCACGCTAGTCCGCGTCTCCGATCTCCGGTTGCGAAACGGTGCGCATGCCCGCAAGTCGGAGCCGACGTCAGAAACGCCCGCCGCGGCTGATGCGCCGCGAACCCTGCGACCCGCCGAAGGACCCGGGCCCCATCCCGCGGCCGCCACCACGGCTGAATCCGCCGCCGAACCCACCGCCGCGCCGGTACCCGGTGCCCATCCCGCGCAGCATGCCGTCGATGAGAATGCCGCCCAGCACCGCGCCGGTCTGCGAGCCGCCGGTGGGTGTGTGGCTGGCCTGCCAGGACCGCACGTTCGCCTCGGCGGTGTGCAGGGCGCTGGCCCCGAGTTCCACTGCGCGCTGGGCCGATTGCAGCGCCTCGCCGGGGTTCGTGGTGGCGAGCTCCTGCGCCCGGTCCAGATGGCGTTGGGCCTCGGCCAATCGGGTGCGGGGTTCGGCGTCCACGCCGCCGCGCCGGGTGCTGATGAAATCGGCCGCGGCATTGATGCGTCCGCGCGCGGCCGTCATGGCCTGATCGAGGCGTCGCGCCAGATCGTCGGCGGCCAGCTTGCGGTCGGTGGCGGCGGCGATCGCCTTGT
Organism: Nocardia otitidiscaviarum; assembly: GCF_007362295.1. Classification (NCBI taxonomy): domain Bacteria; kingdom Bacillati; phylum Actinomycetota; class Actinomycetes; order Mycobacteriales; family Nocardiaceae; genus Nocardia; species Nocardia otitidiscaviarum. The sequence continues at coordinate 1,472,659 of NZ_CP041695.1, forward strand.
CCAGGGCGGTGTCCGCGGCCACCGCCCGCTGGAAGACTCCGAGCGGGTTGGCGTCGCCGTTGGCGGTGGCGTCCTCCAGGGCGTCGCGCGCCGCGCTGGTCGCCGCGGGCAGTTCGGTTCCGCCGTGGGCGCCGAGGGTTTCGGCCGTGGCGAGATCGCGCCGCAGCTCGGCCACCATCGCGGCCAGTCCGGAACGCGCGGCGGCGATATCGGTGGCGGCGGTGTCCACGGCGTCCAGCAGCGTGCGCGCCGCGTCCACCGCCGATTCGGCGGCGCGGATGGCTCCGACCGCGGCGCCCTGCTCACCCACCGGCCGGGCAGCCGCAGCCCGTCCCTGCTCGATATTGTGCTCCGCGAACGCGATTCGCTCGCGCGCCATGTTCACATTGTCGCGAATGGGCGCGATCACCGATGCCGGATGCTCCCGCACCAGCGTGTCCAGCGTCGTCTCCGCGCCCGGCATCCGCGCCGTCAGCTCCACCAGGCTCCGGGTCAGCGCGTCCAGCCGGTCTCCGGCATTGATGAGCAGATTGCGCATGGCGTCGAATTCGTCGACCTTGGCGTCGAGTTCCCGGTCGGCGCGCCCGCAGGTGGCGATGAGGTCCACCAGCATGCCGCGGCGCTGATCCGGGGACTCCGGGATCGCGTCGTCGAGCTGCTGGCGGATCGAGAACGCTGTGGCCAATGCGTGTTTCGCGGCCTCCAGTGCGGCGGCGAAGGGCGCGGTGGTGGTGTTGCCGAATTCGTCAGTGGCCAAACGCAATTCCTCGGTGCTGGTGCGAATCGCGTTGTCGATGTCCACGAGCAGTTCCCGCGAGCGCGTGTCGAGGGTCGGCAGCGGCAGTGCGGTCAGCGCGGCGGTGTCGGTCGGGTCGATCTCCCGCACCCGCTCCAGTTCCCGCCGCTCCCGCTCGGCCCGCCGGGACCGCGACCACCACCACAGCCCCGCCACCAGCAGCACCACCACCGCCGCGACGATCAGCAGCGGCAGCGGGTTGGTCCCGGGCGGATTCATGGCCGCCGACAGCCCGTGCGCGGTCGCCACCGCGGCCCCGGCCCAGTCCTCGGCGCGCAGTCTGGGTTCCACGTCTTCGGTGAGCATGCGGTCCAGGTCGCTCTCGCCGACATCCTGGGGAAGGCTGCCGGTGAACGCGTAGGCGCGGTCGTCCACGGCGACGGACAGCAGCACATCCCGATCCCCGAGATTGGAGGCCGCCGCCGTGCGCTCACCCCACTCCCGGGGGTCCATTCCGGCGAAGTCGCGCACATAGACGACCCACAGCCGTTCGCGTTCGGCGCCGTACAGCTCCTCCACGGCCGCCGCGACCTCGGCCTCCTGCGCGTCGCTCAACACCCGCGCGGTGTCGGTGACGTACCCGGGCAGCCGCGTCGGCTGCTCCGCGCGCGCCACCGCGGGCTGGCCGGCCAGCAGTGTGAAGGCCAGCAGAAAGCCGGTCAGGACCAGGATCAGTGGCTTCGGTGGCGCCATGGTCTCGAATCTATCCGCAGGGAAGGGGTGCGTGAGTTTTCTTCCTACCACCCGTGTCGGCGGCCATGACTACCATCGGCAGTGTGATCACGATCGATTCGCCCTATACGGGCCATGTCGCCCCCGGCAGCAATCCGCAGCAGCGGGAGGTCCCGGGCGCGCGCATCGTGAAGATGTCGGTCGGCCAGATGGACAACAACGTCTATCTGGTGCGGTGCACCGCCACCGGCGCGACCCTGCTGATCGACGCCGCCAACGAAGCCGAACGCCTGCTGGAACTCATCGGGCAGGAGGCACCCGGGTGGGTCGAGTTGATCGTCACCACGCATCAGCACCCGGACCACTGGTGGGCGCTGAAGGAGGTGGCATCGGCCACCGAGATCCCCACCGCCGCCCATGAACTCGACGCCCCCGCCCTGCCCGTGCCCCCGGACCGGCTGCTCGCCGACGGCGAGACGGTGCGCATCGGCGAACTCGACCTCGAGGTGATCCATCTGCGCGGCCACACCCCCGGGTCGGTCGCGCTGGCCCTCACCGACGGCGCGGGGCGCACCCATCTGTTCACCGGTGACTCGCTCTTCCCGGGCGGTGTCGGCAAGACCGGTACCCCCGCGGATTTCACCTCCCTGCTCGGCGATGTCGAGTCCAAGCTGTTCGCCCGTTTCGGTGACGACACGGTCGTCTACCCGGGCCACGGCGACGACACCACGCTCGGCGCGGAACGTCCGCAGTTGCCCGAGTGGCGGCGACGCGGTTGGTGAATATCCAGCAGCGCGGCTACCCCGACCCGATGCGGCGGGCGGCCGCCGACGAGCGAGGCGGCTGCGCGCGCGGCATCTGGCGCTGGACCGCGCGGCTGCTGGTGGGGGCGGTGCTGGCCGGGCTGGTCGTGGTCGGCGGGACGGCCGTGCGGGTCTGGCAGGTCGCCCGGATCAGCGACTACTCGAAGGCCGACGCCATCGTGGTGCTGGGCGCGGCCCAATACGACGGCACCCCGTCCACGGTCTTCGAGGCGCGCTTGGACCAGGCGTATCGGCTGTTCCAGCGCGGCGTGGCCCCGCTGATCGTCACCGTGGGCGGAAAACAGCTGGGCGACAACTACACCGAGGCCGCCTCGGGCAAGAACTACCTGAAGTCCCGTGGTGTCCCGGCCGACAGCATCCTGGCCGTGGAAACCGGTTCGGACACCCTGCAGAGCGTGGAGGCCGTCGCCAAGGCCCTCCGGGCCCGGGACAAGACGTCGACGGTGCTGGTGAGCGATCCGTGGCATTCGCTGCGTACCCGCACCATGGCCCGCGACGCGGGGCTGGAGGCGTGGACCGCACCCACGCGCACCGGTCCGGCCGTCTACACCCGGGAGTCGCAGGCGCACGGCATCTTCCGGGAGACCTTCGCCCTGATCTGGTACCGGATCACGCACTACTCGGCCGATTTCGAGTACACCGCGGAGCAGTGAGCCATGAGCGCCGATCCGTACACCGACGACGACCGGGCCCGCCTGGTCACCGAATCCGCCAAGACGGCCGGACTCAGCTGGTCGTCGACTCCGGCGCGCCGCACCGATTTCTCTCGCGACCGCGCGCGTGTGCTGCATTCCGCCGCGTTGCGGCGACTGGCGGACAAGACACAGGTCATGGGTCCGCGTGAGGGCGACACCCCGCGCACCCGGCTCACCCATTCGCTCGAGGTCGCGCAGATCGGCCGCAGTATCGCCGACGGGTTGGGCTGCGATCCGGATCTGGTCGATCTGGCCGGAATGGCGCACGATATCGGCCATCCGCCCTACGGCCACAATGGTGAGCACGCCCTCGACCAGTTCGCCGACGCCTACGGTGGATTCGAGGGCAATGCCCAGAACCTGCGGATTCTCACCCGCCTGGAACCGAAGGTCGTCGACGAGCACGGGGTGAGCGCGGGTCTGAACCTCACCCGCGCCGCCCTCGACGCGGTGATCAAGTATCCGTGGGGGAGAACCGCTCCCGGCGGCAAGTTCGGCGCGTACGACGTGGACATGGAGCGGCTGGAGTGGGTGCGCCGGAATGCCCCGGAGCGCCGCCAGTGCCTGGAGTCCCAGATCATGGACTGGTCCGACGATGTGGCGTACTCCGTCCACGACGTGGAGGACGGTGTGATCGCGGGCCGCATCGATCTGCGCGCCCTGGGCGATCCGGTGGAGCAGGCCGCCCTCGCCGAACTCGGTGCGGCACAGCACCGTTCACTCGATCCGGAAGAGCTCGTGGCCGCGGCGCAGCGCCTGTCCGAGCTGCCGGTGGTGGCCGCCGCCTGCGACTACGACGCGTCGCTGGCGGCCTCGGTGGCGCTCAAACGCCTCACCAGTGAATTGGTCGGCCGCTTCGCCACCGCCGCGGTGGAGGCCACCCGGGAGGCGTGGGGCGGTCGCCGACTGTGTCGCTACGCCGCCGACCTGGCGGTGCCGCCGATCGTCGCCGCCGAGGTCGCCGTGCTGAAGACGGTCGCCCTGCGCTACGTCATGTCCGACCGTGGCCACCAGGACCGCCAGCGTGACCAGCGCGAACGCATCCTGTCGGTCGCCGACCACCTGCTCGCCACCGCGCCGCGCGGGCTGGATCCGGTACTGCTGCCCTGGTGGGAGGTCGCCGCCGACGACACCGCCCGGGTGCGCGTCATCGTGGATCAGATCGCGTCCTACACCGAGAGCCGGTTGGAGCGCGTCGCGGCCGCGATCCCCTAGCGCACCCCTAACCGGTCGCGAAACCTCGAACCGCCGCCGGACGATATGTCACCCTGGAAGGTGAGACCGTCGCGCCCAATCGTTCCCGCGGCGGTAATTCGGCGAGCAGGGGACACGATGCCGATGGGACTCGAATCAGCCGTCGACCTGGATCGGTATCCGTTGGACCGCCGTGACCCCGCGGTCCTGAAAACCCTGATGGCACAGTGGCGCGCGGAATTCGAATCCACGGGCACGGTACTGCTGCGCGACTTCTTGAAAAGGGGAGCCATTATCGAAATAGCCGAGATGGTCGTGGAATCGGACGATTCCGTGGCGGACTCGACCGTCGGTGTCACCACGCTGACCTACGACCGAATACCCGAATCCTCGCCACTGAAACTCCTCTACCGCTGGGAACCACTGCTCGATTTCGTCTCCGGTGTGGTCGGCGAGCATGCGTACCGGTCCGCGGACGACCGCGCGGCGGTGACGGTGCACGGTCACGAACCCGCCGACGAGAACTGGCATTTCGATGCCGCGGACTACACGCTCACCCTGCATGTCCTGGCCCCGGAGTACGGCGGCATGTTCGAGTACGTGCCGCTGCCCTGGGCGACCGGGGAATCGTTTCCGGCCCAGCTCATCGCCGGTCCGCGCCGACATTCGGTGCGGGTGCTGCCCACCCTGCCCGGTGCGCTGATGCTGCACGCGGGCAGGCTGTCGGTGCACCGGGTGACGCCGAGCCGGGGGCCGGTGCCCCGGGTGAGCGCGACCATGGATTTCCATTCCCGTCCCGGGCGGACCCTCGGCGAGGAAGCCCGTCGCCGCCGGTTCGGTGCGGAGGGGCGACCATGAGGTTCCGAATCGTGGGACGAGGATTTGGCGAGCGTCATTCGGCTGTGTCATTCTCCACCCGGAATCATTCCCCCGCGAATGATTCGTTCCAGTTGGTTTTTTCGGGTGCGCTGCATTCAGAGGGGGCTGATCGCCGTGGGCGATAGATTCCGCGTACCAACGCTCGATGTGGCCGGCCTGCGAATGGACCGGGCCGATTTCGGCACCCGGCTCCGAGACGCATTGGCGGACACCGGTATCTGTTATTTGATCGGCGTCGAGATTCGGCAACTCCCACTCGTCGACGTTCTCACGGCGGCCAGGCAATTCTGTGCGCACGCGGCCGCCTCGGGGGTGATCGATGTCGCGCACCTGCCCGACGATGTCGTGACCGCCCCGCTGCGCCAGTCGGTCTCGGACTGGGCGCGCGGCCTCGCGGCACTGTCACCGGATCTGCTCGCCGCGCTCGCCTCGGCTCTGGGATATCCGGAGGATCACTTCGACCGCTGGGTCGGTCGAGTGACGGCGGTGCGCCCGCAGCTCGTGCACGCCTGCCCGGAGCCGGACCGGCACTGCACACCGGATACCGCCGTCCACGGCGACACCGGCTTCCTGACCTTCCTGCTGCCGGACCTGCTGTGCGGCCTGCTGATCGAGGACTCCGCCGGACACTGGTGGGAGGTGCCGCCCCGGGAGAATTCGGTACTGCTGACGGTCGGCGGTGCGGCCGAGGCCGCCACCGCGGGGCAGGTGCGCGCCGCCGCGCATCGGCTGTGGTCCCCGCATGCCGCCAAGGGCCGGGTCGCCGTCACCATGGCGGTCGAATCGACCGTCGAATTCCGGGCCGCGCCACCACGGTTCGCCGCCAACTCGCACGGCTGACGCGCGGATTCGGCTACGGGTGCATGGCGAGGTAGTGGGCGACGCTGTCGGCGGGCGACCCGTCGGCGACGACGCGGCCCCCGTCGAACACCAGGACACGGTCGAAGTCGGCGAGCAGATCGAGATCGTGGGAGACCACCACCACGCGCTGCGGCAGGGTGTGCAGCAAGCGCGTGATGCGGCGCTTGTTGCGCAGGTCCAGCAGCGTGGTCGGTTCGTCGAAGACGACGTGGTCGGGTCGCACGGCGAGTACCGCGGCAATGGCGAGCAGCTGTTTCTGTCCGCCGCTGAGCAGATGGGCGGGGTGGTCGCGGTAGTCGCTCAATCCGTACTCGGCGAGCACCTCGGTGACGCGGGCGGCGATCTCCGGCTTGGCCAGCCCGTGGTGTTTCAACCCGAACGCCAGGTCTTCGGCCACGGTCGGCATGACGATCTGCACATCGGGGTCCTGGAAGACGAAGCCGACCCGTTTGCGCACCTCGCGGCCCCGCTTGCGGGTATCCAGCCCGTCCACTCGCACCCGGCCCTCGGTCGGGATCTGCAAGCCGTTGAGCAATCGGGCGAAGGTGGACTTGCCCGAGCCATTGGAGCCGATGACGCCGATGCGGCGCTCGCTCAGCGTCAGATTCAGCTCGCGCAGCACGTCGCGCTCACCGAAATGATGGCCGACACCCTCGAGTTCGATCATGCGCGGGCCGGGATGAGGGGGTAGGCCCGACGCACGGCGACGGCGGCCAGTGAGCCGATCACCGTCTTCACCGCATCACCCGGGAGGAAGGCCGCGGAGGTGACGATGGCCTTGCCGAGCGGGATATCGGCCGCGACGGCCATCCACGGAATGCCGATGGCGTACAACACGATCGCCCCGCCGAAGAAGTTGATCGCCAGCGCGACGGGCAGGCTGTAGCGCCGCCACAGCCGCTCGGTCAGCAGACCGATGACCAGCGCGCCGATCGGATAGGCGAGGACGAAGCCGCCCGTCGGACCGAGGATCACCGACAGTCCGCCGCGTCCGCCCGGCAGTACCGGCAGGCCCACCAGGACCAGCACGACGAACAACAGCATGGCCAGGGTGCCGCGCTTCGCGCCGAGGATCGATCCCGCCAGGATCACGCCCAGGGTTTGCGAGGTGAACGGCGCGAAGGCCCCCGGCAGTTGGATGAGCGGGAAGAACCCGAGCACCACCATGATCGCCGTGAACAGCGCCACCTGCGCCAAATCCCTACTACGCACCGGAGCATCGTAGGGGAGGGGCGGGTGTGATCTGGTACGGCGGTCTCGCTTGCCGCGGCGCTACTGCAACCCGCGGGCGTCGAGGGCCTCACCGAGATTGTCCGCCATGCGCAGGGTGCGGATGAGTAGTGGAACGAGGAAGGCGGTGCTGCGCTCGACGCCGCGCGCCCGTTGCGCCGCCCGCACCAGCTCGGCCTGTTCGCGGATGACCGGAATGAAGCGGATGGTCATGGCCACCAGCAGGCCCACCCGCTCGGGGCGCACGCCGACCGGTCGCAGCGGACCCAATGCCCGTTCGATGGTGTCGATCATGGCCGAGGTGCGCGTGGTGAGCGTCACCAGATTCGCCAGCAGCACCAGCGCCAGGATCCGTTCGCTCACCAGTACGGCGCTCACCCAGCCGGTGAACATCAGCTGGGCGATGGCGATCAGGACCAGGAAGGGGGCGATGGCCAGCACCTGCCGCCCGGTCGCTCGCCAGGGAATTCGTGCCAGCGCGTACAGGGCCAGTACGACGCCCAGCGCCACCGCCAGCCACACCGGCGAGGTGACGAAGAACAGGGTGGTGCCCGTGGTCGCCAAAACGATCAGCTTCGCTCCGGCGGGCACGGCATGCACCGGCGTCCGGGCGTCGTGATAGAGGCTGAGCACCGCTAGATGGTGGCATGCGGCCCACCCTTTCCCGAGGTGCGGGGGCCGGGGCCGATCTCCGGGTGCGTCCGGGTCTCGCGTGTCGCCGTGACGCGGCTAGACTCGCGGCGTGGCCGGACGACTCCCTGATCGTGATATCGCAGCGATTCGTGAACGAGTCCGGATCGAGGATGTCGTCGGCGAATACGTCGCCCTGAAGGCGGCCGGTCCGCTCTCGATGAAGGGCCTGTGCCCGTTCCACGACGAGAAGTCCCCGTCGTTCCACGTGCGTCCGCAGCACGGCCACTTCCACTGCTTCGGCTGCGGTGAGGGCGGCGACGTCTTCGCCTTCCTGCAGAAGATCGAGCACGTCGGATTCGTCGAGGCCGTGGAACAGTTGGCCGACCGGATCGGCTACAAGATCAATTACGAGGGCGGCGGCACCTCGGTCCAGCGCGACCGCGGCACCCGCAGCCGCCTGGTGGCAGCCAATCAGGCCGCCCACGAGTTCTACATGGCGCAGCTGGGCGAGCCCGGAGCCGAGGCCGCCCGCAAGTACCTCACCGACCGCAATTTCGACGCGGCCGCCGCCCGCCAGTTCGGCTGCGGCTACGCTCCCGGCGGCTGGGACGCGCTCACCAAACATCTGCTGCGCCGCGGCTTCGAGTTCAAGGAGCTGGAGGCGGCGGGCCTGTCCAAGCAGGGCCGCCAGGGCCCCATCGACCGCTTCCACCGCAGACTGCTGTGGCCCATCCGCAATCTCAGCGGCGATGTGATCGGCTTCGGCGCACGTCGGCTCTACGACGACGACCAGATGACCGCGAAGTACATCAACACCCCGGAAACGGTGCTGTACAAGAAGTCTCAGGTGTTGTTCGGCCTCGATCTGGCCAAACGCGACATCGCCAAGGGGCATCAGGCGGTGGTGGTCGAGGGCTACACCGATGTGATGGCCATGCACTTGGCGGGCGTCAAAACCGCGGTGGCATCCTGTGGTACGGCCTTCGGTGACGAACATCTCGCCGTGCTGCGCCGCCTGCTCATGGACGACAACTTCTGGCGTGGCGAGATCATCTACACCTTCGACGGCGACGCGGCCGGGCAGGCCGCCGCCCTCAAGGCGTTCAGCGGCGACCAGAAGCTCGCCGGGCAGACCTATATCGCCGTGGCCCCCGACGGCATGGACCCGTGCGAGCTGCGCCAGCGCTCCGGCGACGGCGCGGTCCGCGACCTGGTGGCCCGCCGGGTTCCCCTGTACGAGTTCGTGATTCGCGGCCTGCTCGCCGAACACAACCTGGATTCGCCCGAGGGGCAGGTCGACGCCCTGCGCCGCGCCGTCCCCGTGGTCGCGCAGATCAAGGACAACGCCCTACGCAAGGCGTACGCCACCAAACTCGCGGGCTGGGTCGGCTGGGACGACATCCAGCTCGTCGTCCGCCGCGTCGGCGAGGAGGCCCGCAAGATCGCCCGCGGCGGCGCGCGCCCCGGCATCCCGGGGCGTGAAGCGGCGCAGGAGGTCACGGCGCATCCCGCCGCCCGCCCCAACCCCAACGACCCGACCCTGCTCCCGCAGCGCCAATCCCTGGCCGCCGCACTGCAATACCCGGCCCTGGCGGGTCCGCTCTTCGACACTCTCGACCCGGAGGCATTCACCCACCCCGCCTACATCGCCGTCCGCACCGCCATCACCGACGCCGGGGGCGTCTCCAGCGGCATCGGCGGCGCCGAATGGGTCACCCTGGTCGCCGACAACACCCCCGACCTGACGCTGCGCGCCCTGGTCTCCGAACTGGCCGCCGAACCCCTCCCGGTCAAATCCGCCGACGACGTCCCCCGCGTCATCACCGGCGTCCTGGCCCGCACCCAGGAAGCCTGGGTGGGCCGCCAGATCGCTCAGCTGAAGTCCAAACTCCAGCGCATCTCCTCCACCGAGCAGACCGACGCCTACATGGAGCTCTTCGGCGACCTGGTAGCCCTGGAGCAGTACCGCAAGAGCTTGCTCACCCAGGCCATGGGCAACTCCGACGACTTCGCCATCGGCAGCTGAGGCGCGGCTCCCGCCCAGGGCGCGACGGCGCAGCCGAGCCCTCTCTCAGCGCCGCAGCTGATCCTGCGGCACCATCACGGTGGTGCGCTCGTCCAGCGGCACCATCGGCTCCAACTTCGGCTGCGTGCTCAACTTGTCCGCCAGCTTCTGCCGACTCACCAACACCAGCTTCCGCGTGACCGGACTCTCATTGATCGCCCGCGCCGTCTTGCTGATCTGCTCATACCGAGCCCGCCCGGCCTTCGCGCCCAACACATACCCGGCAGCGACGCCGATGATCAACCGCAGCATTGAGAAGTGCTCCTCCCGTAGGCCAGTCCGCGCCTACATCCTGCCCGAACCCCCCACCCCCTGTCGATCCGGCACCCCACCCCCAACCCACCACATGTCCGCAGGTAGAGGGGCGATTTGGGAACTTCGGCGAACGTACGCTAAAGTTTCAATCCGTTCGGCCCGCCAGGCCGGACCGGGAAACAATCCCCTATAGCTCAATTGGCAGAGCAGCCGACTGTTAATCGGCAGGTTTCTGGTTCGAGTCCAGATGGGGGAGCAGGAATAGGCCCTTGACCAGTAGGCATGGTCAGGGGCCTTATTCGTTTGGTCCACTGATCGGACCCGCACCAAGAAGCCTCGAGAATTCACCGCCGAATGTTTCGTCGACCGGTCCTGTCGAAGTCCGGCCAAGTCGTCCCACAGCGTTGGCGGTACTGGTGCTGGCGGACGCACCACTGGTTGTTGGCGAAGCCGATCCATTCAGCTCACCAGAGTTGACTGATCACCGTTGCTGCCGCGAAGCACAGCAGTGTGCCGATCACGGCGACGAGCAGGCCGGCTCCTGTATGGCGTGCACGGCCGCCCGACAAACAGAGGATGGCCGCGGCGATGAGTTCGGCGACGTAGAGGAAAGCGAGGAGGAAGACGAGCGAGGGGACGATCGTCACCGGGAACAGGTTGATCGTCAAGGTGATCGTCGCTGCGGACACGGACGCCGGGCCGAACCAAGCAGTCACTCCCGAGTTGGGTCGATCGGTATTCACCATTGCGACGGCCCCTGTCCTACTTTGCCGAAATGTAGAGCAGCGCAATAAGTACCGCAGCCGCACTCCAGGCAGATGCAGCTACCACGGCGGCTGTGGCGACGGCGCGAACGGATCCCGATCCCCACCACCGCAGCACTGCCGCGTATCCCGCCGACACTGCTGCGGCAATGACGAAGGCTCCCAATGGAATCTCCGTGGCCTCGGAGTCGATGAGCCGCCCGGCGATGAGCAGAACCAGTGTGTTCACGACGAACCACCCGGCGACACTCCACGTCGCCGCCGTCCAGTACCGGTGATCGGAACCAGTTGCGCTGTGCCCCATCAGATCATTCCCTTCGGCAGTGGTACGTGAGGTGGAGTGTCGACGGGTCCGAACGGTGTCGACTGTGTCGGATTTCCTGGCACGTCATATTCGTAGTTCCAGTCGTGGAACCTGGGAAACACGGTGTCGGGATTACCGATGTCGTGGTGGAAGGGCAGGTTGACAGCCGGACCCCACGATCGGCCGGTAGCCGCGGGATCGATGGCGATGGTGCGCGTCGCGCCGGAGGGCAGATCCTGGTAGGCCTCCAGTGACGGGTAATCGGTGCGGGTGCCCGCGAGCGTGACCCCGTCGCGGCCGGGCGTGAAGACCAGGTCGCCGTTGACGGTCATTTTGTGGTCGTCGAGGTTGACCGTCGTACCGTCGCCATCGAGTATCGGTGGGTCCGCGGCCAACCCCGGTGCGAAGGGATTGCCCGCGCTGTATCGGATACGTATCGAACCATCATCGGCTTGCCACACCTCTCCTGCGGGAGCGCTGACACGGACCTCGCCCGGAGTACCGTCGGCGTTCTGAACGACGGAGGGGTTCTGCCGCATCACGACAATGCCGTTGTCGTAGTCGATGTACGTGGTGACTCGGGCGTGTTCGGGATCGAAGTTCGGATCGGCGCCGCGGTCATCGCCTCGATCGCGACCACCAGGGTTGTTCCATTGCGGATTGCTGACATCGCGCTGTTCGATGAAGTGCGAGGTCCGGACCAGCCCCTGGCCTTCTACCGGATTGATCCGCACGACCCGAATTTCTGGAGGGACCTCTCGATACTTTGGGTCATAGCTGTAAGGGTTGAGCACCGCCGCGGTCGCCCAATCGACATCGGTGACTGGTGGGCGGCCGAACATCTGGGTGAACGCCGCCGCCGAGGCTACGGTTCGGGGATCGGAGCCGGCTGGTGCCGGGATGGTGGTGCCGGGTGCTACCGGTGCGTCGATGGCGTCGCCGAAATTGCTGCCTGCGTCGCGGACCTGCTGCGCAGCACCTCGGATCGCTTGGTCGAATTGGGTCACGGCATCGTGCAGGCCGTAGAACGCGGCGTTGACCAGGCCCTGCTGACCGGCCACGCGCTCGTCGATCGGTGGCAGTGGTGCTCGGTGGATAGGTGACGTCGACCTCCCATCGATCACTGACGCGGATCACCTCACCGGCGACGGCAGCGTGCGGGTCCTCGGCGTCGGCAACCTTGCCCAAGAGGACGTCTCGTTCGTTGAACAGTCGCCCAGCGGCCTGGTGCAGGACAGCGACCAGGTCGGCCACCTCGTTCTCGATTTTGCGAGCTTGCCAGTGATCTTCTCCGACCCGGTTGTATGCGGCGAGATGCGCCTTCCCCGACCACGCACCGTCGATGTCGGCGAAGTGCCGAGGCATCCGGTCGACCTGGTAGTTGTAGGTTGCATTCCCGCTCGCGACCACGCTGGCCAACTCCGACAGTGCGGCGGGATTCCAGTTCACGACGTTCAGCCGAGTCAGTGCCCATCCGCTCATCAGCGGCCCCCGGTGTGGAAACTCATCGATTCCAACCGTCGGCGGAACGCGTCATCGGTGGCCGCGACGTCATTCGCGACCTGTGTCATCGCTGCCGAGATCTGCGCGATTCGCTGCGAGGCGCGTAGCCACGCACCTTCGGTGTATTCGGTTGCCAACTCGCAGGCCGCACCGAGTGGAGTTCCCGGCAATGCCGCGGCAACTGACTGCGCCGAGGTGCGGACGTCTATCGCGTCAATCGTGGCGGCAACCTCGTCGAGAGTGCGCGCAAGCCCGTTGATCTGCTCGATATCAGCTTCGAACATGGCCACGGCGACTCCTCTCCAGGCATTCTCAGCATGGCTCTCGAAGGATAGCCGGTAGGTACGGATTGCTGCAGCGCTGGTCAGGGCGCGTGGCGAGGGGTAGTAGTACTGCTGTAGCAACTCTTCAGCATTCATGAATCCGGTACTCGCGGAGACAGTCGAGCCCTGCCGGCCGGGGCGGCAAGCCGCCCGCACCTCGGGCAAGATGAGCCGCATGAAAACAGCACGTTCGGCATGTGCCCTGTCCGCGATGGTTCTCGCGGTGATCGTGGTGGGGGGCTGTTCAACGGATGAGGCGACGCCTGCGTCCGCATCGACTTCGACATCCACCGCTGTCGCCGCGACCAGTACAACCACGACCACCACGAAGATGTCCGCGCAGGCAGCGCCACCCGCGCCGGTGGACGATCCGCTGAGCGTTACGTGCGGGCAGTTCACAAAGCTGGACAAGGCAGCTCAGTTGCAGGTCATTCAGGCGATCTTCGGGGACGATCCCGCTAAGAACGATGATCAGGTGTCGTTGGCGGACCTGCTGTGCCTGTCGGATTACGTCCAGGACAAGCCTGTCAAGGCCGCGCTGCCCAAGCCGTGACGGCCGCTCGTACCGCCGGGGTGAGAACCGGCGGCATCGGCGCGCCTCACGTCGGGTCCGGCCCGTCGCCCTGCGGCTGGTCCGATTGCTTCGGGGCCGCGGGCACCCACCCCCGCAGCGGCTGCACCACCGCTCCGTAGAAGGCGTCGGTCGCCGTCGTCACGCTGGTGATGAAACTGGCCGCGGTGCCGGAGCGTCGGTTGCCGAGAGGGAAGGTTTGTTCCAGGGAGAAGGAGACGATCTCTCCGGCACGGCCGTCGGTCAGGATCTTCGGGTTCGCGCGGATGGTGTCGAGGTGTTCGCAGGTCTCCATGCCCTTCTCGGAGAACACCGCTTCGACCTGGACTTGGCCGGGGGCGTCGGTGAGTTGTTTGAGCAGCCAGGACAGGCGGCGTCCGGCGGTGCCCTCGTTGGGGGCGTTCAGGGTGGTGCGGCAGCGGATCTTGTTGGTGCGGATGTCGGCGACGACGATCAGGTCGCCCGCGGTGTCGGGGATGCGCAGGGTCGCTTCGAAGGTGCCGTCGGATGCCAGGCGTTCGGCGACGGCGGTGTTGCGGGCGGCGGGATCGGTGCGGTGCCGACGCGGCAGCTGATGTTTGACGGCCACGCCGAGTTCGGCGGTCAGGCGCAGGGCGAGGTGGCGGGACAGGGACACCCAGCGTTCGGCGACGGTCAGCGCCTTCTGGTCGCCGGCGCGCAGGGTGCCCGCGGTGACGGCGTCGCGCACGGCGACCCAATGGCGGCCCATATCGGTGAATTCGGTGGCTCCGGAACGGGGATGTTCGAGGTAGCGCAGGAATTCGCCGAGGATCCAGGTTCGCAGTTCGTCGTCGATGCCGCCGTGGGACAGCAGCATGCGCGCCTCGTGGGCGATCTCGGCCCAGGACAGATGCCGCAGGTCCACCTTGGCGAGTTTGCGGCGGTCCACCTCGACCGGCAGTTCGCCGGGGCCCGCAGGGACATCGTTGGACAGGCTCACGACCGCGTCGTACTTCTTCCGGCGTGCCACATCGAGGTAGCTCTCCAGTTGGTCACGCTTGAGTTTGCCGGTGCCGGTCTTCACCTCCAGCAGGCCCGTCCACACTCGGTTGCCGCGCACGACCTTGAGAACCGCGTCGGGGATGACCTTGGAATCACCCCGCTCGTACTGCACCTCGACATAGCCTTCGAAAGCGCCTGCGGGAGCGCCCATCCGGGCGCAGAGCGCACGGGCGAAGGGGCGAACCGCCTGCATGGTGGCGATCAGGGCGGAGGTGGCGCGGCGTTCCTGCTCCTCGCTCGCACCCACGCCGACGACCGAGAACAGTCGGGCCGGTTGCCAGGTATCGCTCTCGGCGAGCCGGAATTCGATCGGCTTGGCCTTCTTGGCGACACGTTTGGTGGTGCGCACGCCCCGGGGTCGCGTCGGCTTCGAGACCGTGTCGGCGGCTGCGGAACCGACCTCCGGCGTGACCGCTCCGTCGGATGGCGCGGCCGCTTCGCCGGACGGCGCGCACGCATCCGAGGGAGCCGCCGCGTCGACCGGTGCTTCCGGTTCCTGATCGTCGTCGATGGTGACGCCGAAATCCGTTGCCAGACCGGCGAGCCCGGAATCCCAACCCTGTCCCACCGCGCGCACCTTCCAGGTGTCGGCGCGGCGGTACACCTCGCCGAACAGGAACGCCGACTCCGATGTGGCATCGCCCGACAGGTATTCCGCCACCGGATGCCCGGTGCCGTCCACAATGCGGAACGCGATCTTGCCCAGATCGCCGAAGGTGCCGGTGCTGAGACTGCCCGCCAGCGCCACCGTGTGGACGTCCTCGGGCACGGCGGTCAGATCGATCGCGATGCGGGTCTGCGCGCCCTCCTCGGTCGCGCTCGTGCCCAGCATGCGTACCGAGCCGTCCGCCGATTCGGGTTGGTTGTAGAAGATGAAGTCGCCGTCGCCGCGTACCTTCCGGTCGGCGCCGAGCAATAGCGCCGACGCGTCGACGTCGATCTCCGATTCCGTCCATCCGATGACGACATCGATGCGTTCCACATCCTCGGGCAGGGGCAGATTCTGACCTTTGGACAGCATTGCTGACGTCACCGTTTCACCCTTCGAATTCAGACTGCGGTGCACTGGGTTTCGACGGTGGACGAGGACCCGTTACATATCTCGTCTTCGGTATGTCGGCGCACAAATGGGCAAACCGGTCACACATCGTGTTCTGTACAAAGCTCTGCTGACTTCCTGAGCCAGGAATTCGCCATTCCGCGTCGTTTGCACTGACGTCCCGTGCCAGCCGCTCGGACGTGGATAACGACTGCTCCGGTCCGGGCGGATGTCTCAGCACCGGTACGGCAAACCCGCCGTATAGATTTTCGCAGAAGGATCTCCTTCTGCCCCGACCATGTGGGGAAACAATGACCACACCGCCTCCGGGCTATCCTATCCCGGCACAGCAGCCTGCTGGCGCGCCGTACCCGATGCCACCGCGGAAACGCAAGGTCTGGCCGTGGGTGCTGCTCGCCGTATTTCTGGCCTTCGTCGCCCTAGTCGGCGGCTGCGTGGCACTCTTCAGCACAACAGCCAACGAAGTGGCCAAGAGCGAGGAGCGCCGCACCTCGGCCGCGCCCGCCGGTTCGCCCGTTCGGGACGGGCAGTTCGAATTCGTGGTGACGGGCACCGAGCGCACACCGACGGTCGGCGAGGGTTACCTGGCCGAGACGGCCCAGGGTGAATACCTGCTCGTCTATGTCGATATCACGAATACCGGCGGCGAGCCGCGCAGCTACTTCGGTGAGAACCAGAAGGCGATCGACGACCAGGGCCGGGAATTCACCAATGACACGATGGCGGAATTGACCATCGATTCCGGACCCAAGGAACTCAACCCTGGCCTGACGATATCGAAGACGATCATCTTCGATATCCCGGTCGGCTCCCGGATCACTGCCATCGAGTTCCATGACTCGATGTTCTCCGGGGGTGCGCGGGTCGCACTCGAATAGCGAAGGCCGCGCCGACCGGCACCGAGCAGCTCGAATCACGGGCTGCCGGGTGTCGGTGCGGCGCGCTAGCCTCGGATTATGTGCCGAAATATCACCGCCCTGCGAGGGCTGGAACCGGCGGCTACGCCGGAGGAGATCAATGCCGCCGCGCTGCAATACGTGCGGAAGGTCGGCGGGCTGTCGAGCGTGTCCGACACCAATCGGGCGGCGGTGGACGCCGCGGTGGCGGAGATCGCGGCGGCCACCGAACGACTGTTGGACGCGCTGCCGGAGCGGCGGGTGCCGCCCAAGACCGTGCCGCCGTTGCGGCGGCCCGCGGTGCGGGCGCGCATGCAGCGCGCCTGAGCGGGAGGTTCGCATGGTTGAGCGGAAACCGGCGGGGATGGGGTTCGAATCCTGGATCGATCGGCAGATTCGGGAGGCGACCGAGCGCGGTGAGTTCGACGATCTGGAAGGGGCGGGGAAGCCGATCCCGGGGGAGGGGACGCCGGTCGACGAGAACTGGTGGTTGCACGGGTATCTGAAACGGGAGGGGGTGTCGGGGGACGCGCTGCTGCCGCCCGCGCTGCTGCTGCGGCGGGATATCGAGCGGATCGACGAGAGCGTGCGCGACGCGAACTCGGAGGCCCAGGTGCGCGAAACGGTCGGAGAACTCAATCGGCGCATTGTGGAGTGGCTGCGGATGCCGGTCGGACCGGCCGTGCCGATCCGGCCCGTGGATGCGGACGAGGTGGTCGCGCGATGGCGAAGCGACCGGGTGACGGCGACCGAAACGGCCATCGGAGCCGTCCGCGCCGACTCCGACGAACCCGGCCGCGACCGGACCGATGCGCCGACGCGCTGGTGGCATCGGCTGTGGGGCGGCCGGCGGCACTGAGCCGCCGTGGCGGCCACAGAGCCAGCGGCGCCGCCGTGGCGGCCACACGAGGCAGCGGCCTACCTCCGACGCTGTTCCCAGCAGTCCTGAACGAGCGTGTCGAGATCGGAAGCACGTGGTGCCCAGTCGATTTCACCGACAGCGCGACCGGGGTCGATGATCAGCGTGCGCGGTTCGGGCACGGCCGGGCCATGGACCAGGGGGACGCGGCGTCCGGTGACGCGCTCGACGGCGGCGGCCACATCGAGAACGCTCGAGCCTTTCCCGCTGCCGATGTTGTAGCGGCGTGATGGTCCCCGGAGCGGCAGATGCTCGAGCGCGGCTACGAAAGCCGTTGCGGCATCGCGCACATGGAGGTAGTCGCGAACCGCGGTGCCGTCGCCGTTGATCGTCAGGGGAGTGCCGTCGAGAGCGGCGGCGAGGGCGCGCGGAATCAGCCGGGTCGGGTCGGGATCCGCACCGCCCGCGATATTCGACAGCCGTAGCACGGCCGCCGCGAGCCGACCGGTGCTCGCCTGCGCTTCGACGGCGAGTTCGGCCGCCAGCTTACTGCTCGCGTACGGGTGCGGCGGCGCGTCCGGCAGTGCCTCGCCCATGGGCTGCAGCTCCGGTGACCCATAGATGGAAGCCGTCGAGGCCAACACGATTCGGCGCACACCGGCATCGGCCATGGCCTCCAGCAGGGTGACCGTTCCCCCGGTGTTGACCCGGAAATATCGCAGCGGATCGGTCAGTGACTCGCGGGCGCGCCCCAGTCCGGCCAGATGGCAGACGGCATCGACGCTCTCCACGGCCTCCCGTACCGCGGCCGCGTCGAGCAGCTCGGCGATCCGGATATCCGTGCACTCCGTCGGCAGCTCGCGCACCGCTTCCGAGGTGGCAGTCGGCCGCCTGCGTACCATCGCGACCGGTTGGAATCCGCTGCTCCGCAATGCCGCGACGACCGCCCGCCCGACATAGCCTTCGGCCCCCGTCACCAGTACCCGCACGACCGACTCCTCTCCACCGGGAGAACGTACGCCCTGCTCCCTACGAGCGCGCCCGTGCGTACAGCCGCTGCGCCTCTTCCCGCTCGGCCGCGATGCGCCGCCGCCGCACGACCATGGCCGCGGCCGGATCCGACCCGGTGAGGATGGCGCGATGCAGTGCGTCCGCATCGTCGATGGCCTCGCAGGCTCCGCGCCCGGCGGCAGGGGTGATGGCGTGGTCGGCGTCACCGCACAGGATCAGTGGCGGCTGCGGCGGCTTCGCGGTGTCGAAGGGGACCGTTCGAGCATTGGAGACGTGCAGGGTCTCGGTGTGATCGAGCAGTTGGTCGATGATGTCGGTATCGGGTGCGGCGGCGCGAATGTGCTCGGCCCAGACCGAGACCGGATGGAATCCGGTCTCCCGCTGAGGTATCGGCGGTCGGGTCAGGCGCGCGAACCAGAAGGCGGCCTCGTCGTTCCAGAGGTGTCCGAAACTGCTGGTCGGCAGGATGCCCGCGCCGAGGCGGCCGTCGAAGTGCAGTACCGACGGTTCGGTCGACAGGCGGACGGGTGTGGTCGTGGTGCCGTAGAAGATGACCTGCCCGGCGTATTCGGGAGTGCGTTCGGGCTCCAGGCGGGTGCGCCCCACGGAGTCGACGCCGTCGGCGGCGATCACCAGATCGTCGATGGCGACGACATGATTGCCGCTGCGCACGGTGCCGCTGGTCGGATCGATATCGGTGACCGGTGTGTCGAAATGCAGATCGGCGCCCGCGCCCCGGGCGAATTCGGTGAGCGCGCGCATGAGTTCGGGGCGCCGATACAGCCGATGCCCGCGACTGTTCAGTTCGCCCCGGCCCGGCGCCAGGTAGTGGAAGCGGAACCCGGAGACCGGATACGACGCCGCCATCAGTGCGGCCGACGGTACTTCGAGTTCCGCCAGCACATCATGAGCATGCCGGTCCAGAACAAGGAATGACCCGTCGCCGCCCGGCGTGCGCCGCTCGAATACCCGGGCCGTCCGTTCGTGGCAGGCCAGCGCTCCAGCCAGGACTGTTCCGGCGATTCCGCCGCCGATGATCGTGACCACAGCACCTCCTGACCGCTACCGGTCGACACGATTCCCGACCGGCCTTCCCGACGATAGCCGATCCCGGTACGAGCGCATAGCAAATGATCAGCACACTCGGGGTTGCTGGAATCGAGCCTAGGTCGGATTCCGGTTTTCTTCGGTCGAGTTGGAATATGTTGTCCGCTATGCGGCTTACGCTCCGATATTGCCGGGTATGCGGCCGCGCGAATTCCCGGTGACCGTTCCGTAGTGCGGCGCGCCGAGCCGGGGCGGCGAGCTCGGGCGCGGTTACCGTGGCGGAGTGATAGCGCTGCTGCTCGGTCTCGCTCTGCTGGGGGTATTCGTTGTCCTGGTCGTCCGGGAGCCGCGGCGGCTGGTCAACGGGGTGGTGCTGCTCGCCGCGCTCATCTTCAGTGTGATCGGCGTGGTGGACTACGACTCCGAGAGCATGCTCGCCGTTCTCGCCGCGTTACTGGTGATGCTGTCGCCGCTGCTGGTGCTCGTACTCGCCGGTCTGCTCATGGCGAACGGCGTGCACATGGCGCGTCGGGAGGGTCGGCGGGCGGCGAACCTGCTGTCCCTCGGACTCGGTATCGCCCTCGTCGCACCGTATGTGCTGTTCGTGGTGGCGCTCGTCAGCGGGAACCTGTGGCTGGCGGTGGTGCTGGCCTCGGGCACGCTGGTGGTCAGCTTCATCGGTTTCCTGCTGCTGGCCTTCCTGCTGTACTCGTTCGTCTATCTGCGCCTGCCCGCCGGGCGGGGTGCGGGCGCGATCGTAGTGCACGGTTCGGGGCTGATCGGCTCCCGGGTGCCGCCGCTGTTGGCCGGCCGTCTGGACAAGGCACTCGAGGTGTACGCGGCCGAGGTCGCCGCCGGGTACCGGCCACTGCTGGTCACCAGCGGCGGCAAGGGCTCCGACGAGGAGCTGGCCGAGGCCGACGCCATGGCGGGCTACCTCATCGACCGCGGACTGCCCGACGCCGCCATCCTGCGGGAGAACCGTTCCGCGACCACGCGCGAGAACCTGCTGTTCACCCGGCAACTGCTCGCCGAGCGTGGCATCAGTACCCGAATGTTGTTGGTGACGAGCAATTTCCACGCCCTGCGTACCGCGATCCTGGCGCGGCGCATGGGCTTGGACGCCGCGGTGGTGGGATCACCGACCGCGCTGTACTACCTGCCGAGCGCGGTGCTGCGCGAATTCGTCGGCATCCTGTTCGAGCACAAATGGTTCTATCTGACGGTCTGTGTGGCGCTCGCGGCGGCACCACCGCTGCTGGTGCTGATCCTCGCGGCCATTCCGGGTGAGCAATAGCTAGCGGCGTCGTCGATAGTGGGCGTCGAGCAGCGGGACCGGATCGAGTTCGCTGATCTGGTGTCCGGCATCGCAGTGATCGGTGAGGTCCTTGCCGTCCCGGGCCTCGACCACACGGAGCTGCGCGACCGAGCCCACCAGTGTCGTCGCCACCCGGACGGCCCGCCGGTAGCCCGGCGCGTCCCGGTCCGCGACGATGATCACCCGTCGCGCCCCGCGCAGCCAGGCCGCGTGTTCGGGGTGCCAGCCGAGCGCGCCGCCCGCATTGCAGGTGGCGTACACCCCGCAGTGGCGGGCGGTGAGCACATCCCGTTCGCCCTCGCAGACGAAGATGTCGGCGCCCGCGCGCACCGCGGGCACGATCGTCGGCAGCTGGAAGGGGATGCGCGCGAACCCGCCGCGCCGCCAACCATTGTCGGTCATGCGCTGCTGCCAGAAGGTTTTCGCCCGGACGCGCTCATGGGGAATGTGCATGCGGTGGACGCGACCCACCGGCCGCCCGTCGAGCCGTTCGTACACATAGACGGCGACCCGACGGGGCGCGCCGAGTGGGCGTCCCAGATCGCGGGTGGGCGTGGCGAGCGGCAGCCCGGCGGCAAGCAGGGCGCGATCG
Organism: Nocardia otitidiscaviarum; assembly: GCF_007362295.1. NCBI lineage: Bacteria > Bacillati > Actinomycetota > Actinomycetes > Mycobacteriales > Nocardiaceae > Nocardia > Nocardia otitidiscaviarum. The sequence continues at coordinate 1,494,034 of NZ_CP041695.1, forward strand.
GCGATGGAGGGTTCCGGGCGCGGTCGCGGCGTGCGCCCGGCGTGCGGGAGCGGTCGGTCGAACAGATCGCGCACCCGCAGTCCGAGCCGTTCCAGGACCCGCTCGTCCGGACATCCGGCGAAGCAGCGGACGACGGTTCGTCCCTTCTTCCGGTCGTAGACGACCCCGAGCGAGGGGTGGTGGTGGCGTCCGTCACCCTCGTGGACCGGGCACAGGTAGCGGGTCCACTCGCCGCTGGCGCGGCCGGGTCCGCTGACCCGGTCGAGCGCGCCGGTAATGGTGTCCCAGGATCGGTTGGTGCCCATGGCGTGTCCTCCCGATTCCGGTGTACCTCGGGGGAGGGGGCCGATGCGAACGTCGCTTGCGCCTGTACGTACCGGGGGCGACGGCGGGCGGTTCGAGCGGTTTCCGTGACCTTCCGGCGGACACCGGGTCGCCGGAAAGCAGAAGGCTCCCGGTCTGATTCGACCGGGAGCCTGCGCTGTAGCCCCGACGGGATTTGAACCCGCGCTACCGCCTTGAGAGGGCGGCGTCCTAGGCCGCTAGACGACGGGGCCAGGACTGTCCTCGATCTCTCGATCTCGGAAGCTCCGATAGCTTAACCGATCGTTCGCCCAATGCGAAATCGGCGCGACGGACTTGACCTCAACCTGCCTCGAGGTTCCAGGCTGAAGTCCGTTCGAGAGACCCGAAAACACAGGGAGACAAGGGCAATGCGAGTAGTCGAGGCGAAGTCGTTCGGCGGTCCCGAGGTCTGACGGGCGCACCGCCTTCACCGTGGCGGAGGCGGCGGGTATCGGGCCGGGGTCGCGGGTGCTGGTAGCCGTCGCCGGTGGGAAGGACCTTGCTGACCGTGTGAAGCGTCGAGCGCCTCACTCCTCCCGCTGCACCTGCCACATCCAGTGCAGCTGCTCCAGCCGGGCGGTGATGTCGATCAGCACGTCCTGGGTGACCGGGTCGGCCTTCTCGGTGGCGTCGACGCGCTGGCGGAGGCGGCCTATTACCTCGGTCAGGTTGTCGGTGATCTTGTCGATCACGTCGGCGTCGCGCACCCATCCCGCCGGGAAGCCGGTGGTTCCGGCCTGCTCGGCCACGGTGCGGGCGCGGCCGTCCGGGCTGACGCCGATGGCGGTGGCGCGCTCGGCGGCATCGTCGGTGAATGTCCGTGCGGAGGCGACCAGTTCGTCGAGCGCCAGGTGCAGCGGGCGGAAGTTGCGGCCGGTCACGTTCCAGTGCGCCTGCTTGGCGATGAGCGTCAGGTCGATGAGGTCCACCACGGTGCCGCTCAGTGCCTCACCGGCGATCCGCTGCTGCTCGGTGTCGAGTGTGGTCATCACGGGCTGTTGCACGGGGTTCTCCTTCCTCGGGGGTCACCGAGGAGCTACCCACCTCGCCGGGACCTATGCGACCGTCGTGGGAAGGGCCGTGCGGATCTGCTCGACCAGCTCGGCCGGCGGCAGCGTGGCGTCCAGGGTGATCCCGGATTCGTCGTCGGTCAGCGGCCGCAGGACGGCGAGTTGGGAGTCGAGCATCCGCGCCCCCATGAAATGGCCCCTACGGGAGGTGAGGCGGCGCTCCAGTTCGTCCCGGGGCGCGGCCAGGTGCACGAAGAACAGGTCGGGCGCGGCCGCGCGCAGTCGATCGCGATAGCTCTGTTTGAGCGCCGAGCAGGTCAGCACCGCGCCCGTGCTGCGTCGGTCGGCCAGCCACCCGGCCAGTGCATCGAGCCACGGTGCGCGATCGGTGTCGTCCAGCGGTACGCCGGACGCCATCTTGGCCACATTGGCTTCGGGGTGGAAATCGTCGCCCTCGCCGTACTCGACGCCCAGCGCGTGGGCGAGCAGGGTTCCGACGGTCGTCTTCCCGGAGCCCGCCACTCCCATTACCACGATCTGCGGGGCTTGCGCGGTCATGATTCGAACCCTAGTGCCGGTATCGTCGTGCCCTGGTCATAGCGCCGGGGAAAACTAGCTGTTACTCGCAGTCGCATAAACGGCTAGACTGTTGCTACGCTCACGTAGCAACGGCGGCCGCGGGCATCACCCCCGGTCGCGGGTACGACGATGACCAGGAGTATCGATGAAGCTACTTCCGAATATGGGCCGCCGCACGGCGACGACCGATCCCGGTGAGGTAGCCCTCAACGCACGCAACGTGCAGTTCGACTGGGCCGCGACCGAGCCCGTCTGGATGCGGCGCGAGCCGGTCGCCTCCCACGTGCTCAATGCCCTGAGCATGCTGCTGCCCGAGGGGGAGCGCATGTTCCTGGTCACCTTCGGCGAGGCCCTTCCACTGGTGCGAGACGAGAAGCTGCGCGAGGCCATGATCGGCTTCATCGGCCAGGAATCCATGCACGCCGAAAGCCACAACGGTGTACTCGACAACGTACTGAAGACGCACGGCATCGACGTGGAACCGTATGTGCGGCAGGCGGAATACCTCTTCCGCAAGACGCTCGGCCCGCGCGAGTTCGACACCGAGGCCGCCGCCCGCCAGCATCTGGTGGAGCGGCTCGGCGTGATCGCGGCCCTCGAGCACTTCTTCGCCTTCCTGGGCGACTGGGTGATCAACGCCGACCTGGAGCGGTTCGACGCCGACCCGCAGATGCTGGACCTGTTCCGCTGGCACGGGGCCGAAGAGGTCGAACACCGCATGGTCGCCCACGATGTGGCCGAATACTTCGAGGTCGGCTACGTGCGACGCGGCGCGCTGATGCTGATGGTCTTCCCGATCTTCATCGCGCTGCTGCTGCGCGGTACCAAATACCTTGTGCACCAGGACGAGTCGCTGCCCAACCATCGCTACCCGCGGCTGGTCGGGCGCATCTTCGCCGCCATGTGGCGGGGTGCTCTGCCCGGTGTGCCGTCGCTGCTGGTGAGCGCGCTGTCCACCTTCAAACCGGGATACAGCCCGGAGACGGTCGGCTCCACCGCGCAGGCCATCGCCTATCTGGCGCAGTCCCCGGCGGCGCGCCGGGCGGCGTCGTGACGGCATCGCGTCCGGTGCCCGCCGCCGCGCCGCTCGACCTCTTCGGCAAACCCCGCAGCGACCGCGCCACCCGGGTGCTGGACCTGATCGCCGAAACCCGGCTGCGCTGGACCACGGTGGTCAACCGGAAGGCCCCGCAGGGCCGGGTGGACGACCGGCGCACGCCGTTGATCGTCACCGAACGCCGCGTCGAGGCGCGGGACAACGACGTCGTCAGCATCATGTTCACCGCCCCCGACGGTCGTGCGCTGCCCGCCTGGCGGCCGGGCGCGCATCTGGACCTGGAACTGCCCTCCGGCAAGGTGCGGCAGTACTCGCTGTGTGGCGACCCCGCCGACCGGCACAGCTACCGCATCGCGGTGCGGCGCATTCCCGACGGGCTCGGCGGTTCACGGGAGGTGCACGAGGCGCTGCCCGTCGGCACGCCGGTGACCGTGCGCGGGCCACGCAATGCCTTCCCCTTCGTCCTGCCCGGATACGGATCCTCCGCCAGCCGAGTGCATTTCGTGGCGGGCGGCATCGGCATCACCCCGATCCTGCCCATGGTGCGGATGGCGCAGCGGCTCGGCGTGGACTGGAGCATGGTGTACGTCGGACGTTCCCGCGACACCATCCCCTTCCTCGACGAGGTGGAGTCCTTCGGCTCCCGGGTCACGGTCCGCACCGATGACGAGCACGGATTGCCCACGGCCGCCGACCTTTTGCACGGAGCGGGAGCCGACACCTCGGTGTACTGCTGTGGACCGGTGGTGATGACCCGCGTCATCGCCGAGGCGGTCGCCGAGCGGCCGGGCGTGGAACTGTACTCCGAACGTTTCTCCGCGCCGCCGGTGGTGAACGGCACCGCCTTCCGGGTCGAGCTGGCCCGCAGCGGCACGGTCGTCGACGTGCCCGCCGACAAATCGGTGCTCGAACAAGTACTGAAAGTCCGCCCCGACCTGGCATATTCGTGCCGCCAGGGCTTCTGCCGCACCTGCCGGGTGACGGCGCTGTCCACCGACGTCGACCACCGTGACACCGTGCTCACCGACGCCGAGCGCGCGGCGGGCGACATGCTCATCTGTGTATCCCGCTGCGGCGGTGAACGACTGGTGCTGGACCTCTAGCACCCCACCCCCAGGAGACGATCGTGACCGATCAACCGACCATCACCCCGGCGTCCCAGCGGCTGGTACGCAATGACGACTTCGACATCGCCGTCTACGAATACGGGGAGCCGTCGAACGAGACCGTACTGCTCGTGCACGGCTGGCCCGACGACAACCACCTGTGGGATCGCGTGGTGCCGCTGCTGGCCGACCGCTTCCACGTGGTCACCTACGACACCCGCGGCCACGGGCGTTCCACCCGCACCGACCGCACCGAGGACTACCGCCTGGAGCGGTTCGCGTCCGACTTCTTCGCCGTCGCCGACGCGGTGAGCCCGGACCGGCCCGTCCACGTCCTCGCCCACGACTGGGGTTCGGTCCAGGTGTGGGAGGCGGTGTGCGAGCCGCAGGCCGCCGCGCGCGTGGCCTCCTTCACCTCGGTGTCCGGCCCCAACCTCGATCACCTGGGCGCGTGGGTGCGCGGGGAACTCTCGCGCGGCAAGGTGTGGGGGCCGTTCACACAGCTGCTGTCCTCGCTCTACACCGGACTCTTCATGACCCCCGGGGTGCCGCGCGTGGTGCTCAAGCCGCTGGGGACCGAGAAGATGTGGTCACGCTTCGTCGGGCTGATGAACGAGACCTCACCCGCGAACATCACGCTCGGCCCCGAGTTCCGGCGCGACTTCTTCGACGGAATGCGCATCTACCGCGCGAACATCCCGCGCCGCCTGGCCGATCCGCGGGAGCGCCGCACCGAGGTGCCGGTGCAGTTGATCATCGCGCGCCGCGATGTGGCGGTGCGGCCCGCCGGTTACGACAACGAGCAGGACTGGGCCCCCACCCTGTTCCGGCGCGAGGTCGGCGGCGGGCACTGGCTGCCGTTCTCCCACCCCGAACTGTTGGCCACCGCCACCACCGAGATGATCGAATCACTGCGGACCGGGGAGGCCGTCCGTGGGCTGCGACGTGCCGAAGTCGGCAGGCAGCAGCGCGAATTCGAGGATCAGCTGCTGGTCATCACCGGCGGCGGCAGCGGCATCGGCCGGGAGACCGCGCTCGCGTTCGCGCGCAAGGGAGCCGAGGTGGTGCTCTCCGACATCAACCTCGACGCCGCCAAGGAGACCGCGGAACTCGTCGCGCGCGAAGGAGGTACGGCCCACGCCTACCAACTGGACGTAGCGGACGAGGCGGCCGTCGCCGAACACGCCGCCGCCGTGATCGCCGCGCATGGGGTGCCCGACATCCTGATCAACAATGCCGGGGTGGGCCAGGCCGGGGACTTCTTCGACACGCCCGCGGCGGAATTCGACCGGGTGCTGAACATCAACCTGCACGGCGTCGTCAACGGCTGCCGCGCCTTCGGCAAGGCCATGGCCGAGCGCGGACTCGGCGGACATATCGTCAACCTGTCCTCCATGGCCGCCTACACGCCGCAGCGCGGCTTCAGCGCCTACTCCACCAGCAAGTCGGCCGTCTTCATGTTCTCCGACTGCCTGCGCGCGGAGCTGGCGGGCAAGGGCATCGGCGTGCACACCATCTGCCCCGGCATCGTGCACACCAATATCGTTGCCACCACCCGCTTCTCGGGTGTCTCCGCCGAGGAGGAAGCCGCCAAGCAGCAGCGCTACGACAAGCTCTACGCGGCCCGGCGCTACGGCCCGGAGAAGGTCGCCGCCCAGATCGTCAAGGCCGTCGAGAAGGGACGTGCCGTGGTCCCGGTGACCCCCGAGGCGCACCTGCAATACCGCTTCAACCGGTTCGCCCCGGCCATCGCCCGCTTCTTCGCGGCGCGGGTCAAGCTGACCTAGCCGCGAAGCGCACGAACTCCCGGTGGGTGTCCGGGAGACGGCCGGTCCGCGTCTGCGGACCGGCCGTTGTCGTGCTGAGCCGAAAACAATAGCGGCACAGACGGTCACGCCTTAGCGTTCGGGCATGGACGTATTGATAGCGGCGCTGGTGCTGCTGGTGGCTGTGGGGCTGTTCATCGCGTGGCTCGGGCGGACCTCCGGGGCACTGCCGAAGCCGAGGCGACGCCGGAGTAGGTGGGAGGGAGGCGGTGCCGTCGGTGGGAAAGACGGCGGCTATATCGGCGGGTCCGAGAGTGATGGCGGCTCGGGTTGCGGCGGGGGAGGCGGAGGCGGAGGCGGTGAATAGCCGCCGTACCCGAAGCCCTCGCGGTTCAATCACCCCGAAAAATGGGTCTGCGCGGTGTCCGCCGGGACTGGTAGCGTTCTGCTATCCGGCAGGTGAAGATGTCGGCACTCGGGGGAGGGGATCGATATGGATCTGTTCATATTCTTGGTGGCAGTGCTCCTGGTGGGCTCGGTGATCGGGTTGTTCATCCGGTCCAGCAAGCGGAACTCGGAGGAGGCACGGCAGCAGCGGTACGGCCATGGGAGCGTGCGAGCGGGCAGGTATCGACGCTCGGACGGGTACGCGGGTGGCGGCTACGCGGGCGGCAGCTACACGGGTGGCGGCTACACGGGCGGCAGCTGGTACGGGGGCGGGAGCGGTTACGGCGGCAGCGATTGGGGTGGAGGCGATTCCGGGAGCAGCGGTAGCTCCGGCTGCGGCGGTGGCGGCGGTTGCGGTGGCGGCGGCAGCTGAATCGTCTGCCGCGCCGCTACCGCGAATCCAGCCGTAGCGATTCCTCGATCAGGGCGACGCGCTCCGTGGGAATACCCCACGGCCGCGCGACGCCCACTCGAGAATCCAGATCCCACAGCACGCAGCTCTCACCGGGCCGGGCGACCATCGACCAGGCCACCACTGTCCGGCCGAGCTGCTCCGCCATGGGGTCGACGACCGCGCCCCGGGAGCCCTCGCCCTCCGGAAAGTGGTGCAGGAACCGCCCGTACGCGGTGTCGCAGAAGCGCTGATAGCGCAGCGTGCACAGAATGAAGCCGTGCCACGCCTCGTCCACGGCATGGGACGGCATGCCGATCACCTGATCGTCCCGCAGCGCCGCGCCGCAGCACCGCAGCCACTGCCGCAAACCGGTCTCCACCAGCTCACGCGGCTGCCACGGACAGGTCTTGAAGATCGCGTCCGGCAACTCCAGTGCGTCCACCGCGCTGTTGATCCGGTCGATTCGAGGGCGATTGCCGAGTCTACGCAACACGATTCACCGTACGACGGCGCGGCGACGGGGCACCACACGGGAATTCCCGGGGCGGGCGTGGGCCGTCCCGCACCCGGCTCTCGTCAACCGGCCAGCTCGGCCTTGTCGCCCGCGCGGTCGCGAGTGGCGTAGAGGCTGGTGAGCGTCACCGTCGTCAGCACCGCCACGATCACGCCCAGCGACGCCAGGGTCGGGATGGTCGGCACGCCGCTCCAGATGTCGTGCGCCCAGTGCAGCACCAGCTTCACGCCGATGAAGGCGAGAATGATCGCCAGACCGTAGACCAGGTGCACCAGGCGTGTCAGCGCCGCGTGTAACACGAAATACAGTGCGCGCAAACCGAGCAGCGCGAACGCGTTGGTGGCGAACACCAGGTACGGGTCACCCGTGACGCCGTAGACGGCGGGCACCGAGTCCACCGCGAACACCAGATCGGTGGCCATGACGGCGGCGACCACCAGCGCCAGCGGGGTCAGGGCGCGCTTGCCGTGCTCCACGACGGTCAGCCGGGTGCCGCGGTAGCCGTCGGTCACCGGCATGAACCGGCGCATCAGCCGAACCGACTTCATGGAGTTCACGTCGATCTCGGTCTCGCCGCCGCCGATGGCGTCGAGGATCAGTTTGATCGCGGTGACCAGCAGGATCAGCCCGAACAGCAGGAATGCCCAGTCCAGTGTGGCCAGCGCCGCCGCGCCCAGCGCGATGAAGATGCCGCGCAGTACCAGCGCACCCGCGATGCCGAACAACAGCACCCGCTGCGCCAGCGCCGCCGGGACGGCGAACGCCGTCAACAGCAGCATGAAGACGAACAGGTTGTCGACCGACAGCGATTTCTCGAGCAGATAGCCGGTGAAGAATTCCACGCCCGGCGTGGAACCCCTACTCGCCCACAGGTATACGCCGAAGGCCACGGGCAGGGCGATGTAGAAGATGGTCCATCCCATCGCCTCCCGCATGGACACCTCGTGCGGTCGCCGCGTCAGTACGAAATCGAGCACCAGCAGGCCGAGTACGCCGACAATGGTCAACGCCCACAAACCGGGCGTACCAACGGATTCGACACTCGTGGCGGCGGCGAGCACAGAGACATTGGACACAGAGACTCCTCGGACATGGATAACCAGCCGAGGTCTCCTTCACCCGCGAGAGCCGCGGGTGATCATCCGGGGATCGCGACGGCGCGATCCGTACTGACCGGAGTGATGCTTGGGAAGTACTCCCCTCGCGGCCGAGGATAGCCGCCCCATAGCCTCGTGTCCAATTTGTCCGATCAGCGGGGGCTGAGTACCACCACCGCGATCGGCCGCGACGTCTGCTTCTGATACGCCGTGTACCTCCCCTTGTTGACCTCGTCCACCAGCGCCCACCGCCGCGCGTACTCCGGATCCTCCGGATACGTGGCCCGCGCCGTCACCGGAATCCGCGTGGTCCCCACCTGAATCTCACAGTCCCCCTTGGCCTTCACATTCGCCAACCACCCCGGCGGCCGCGGCGACCCACCATTCGACGCGGTCACCAGATAATCCTTCCCATCCCGCGCATAGGTCAACGCATTCGTCCGCTCCATCCCCGTCTTCCGCCCCACCGTCCGCAGCAGCAACGTGGGGTTGCCGAACAACAGCCGATGCCCCACCACCCCACCACTCTTCTCGTAGAGCCACTGATGGGCCCGCAACACCCTCGTGAACATGCTCGCCATCATTCCTCCTGGTCAGTCGCTTCTCGGGCAGAGTTCGAAACCCACCGGGCGCTGTTGAACGAACGCGTAAACTGCGCCACGTTCTCAATCTAGGGGTGATCGGGGGTGAAGGTGTATCAGCCGCGACCGGGCCGGGTGGTCCAGGCGTATCGGTTCGCACTCGACCCGAACGCCGGCCAGCAGGCGGCGCTGCGGTCGCACTGTGGTGCGGCACGCGCGTCCTACAACTGGGCTGTTCGCTGGATAACGGCCTCGTGGTCGCAACGTTCGGCCGAGCTGTCGTACGGGATCGCGGAACCCCAGCTGACCCCGTGGCGGTCATGGTCGGTGCCTTCGCTGAGGAAAGCGTTCAACCTGGTCAAACGTGAGGATCCTCGATTCTCTTCCTGGTGGGCGGAGAACTCGAAGGAGGCATACAACACCGGGTTCGCGAACGCGGCCGCCGCGTTCGACAGCTACGTGAAGTCCAAGCGCGTCGAGAGCCGTCGGTCGGGTATCCCTCGGCTGAAGTCGAAGCATCACGCACCGATGGCTTGTCGATTCACCACGGGCGCGATTCGGGTCGACACCGACCGCAGGCATGTCACGCTGCCTCGGCTGGGGACCGTTCGAACCCACGAGTCGACTCGAAAATTGCAGCGCCGCATAGCCAATGGCACCGCACGGATCATGTCCGCGACGGTCCGGTACGAGCGGGGCCGTTGGTGGGTCGCGTTCCAGGTCGAAGTCGAGCGTGAACCACGCGTCGCCGAGCGGGCCGACGCGATCGTGGGTGTGGATCTAGGGGTCAGGAACCTGGCTGTGCTGGCCGACTCGCGCGGTCGTGTCCGCGTCGTACCCAACCCGCGTCACTACGACACCGCGCTGGTGCGCCTCAGGAAGTTGTCTCGCAGGGTGTCACGCCGCCGCGGTCCCGATCGTCGCAGGGGCGTTGAGCCGTCGAACCGATGGCGGAAGGCGAACGCCGAACGGAACCGTGTCCATCATCGCGTGGCGAATGCGCGCGCCGATGCCCTGCACAAGCTCACCACATCGATCCGCGCGGAGTACGGCACCGTGATCGTGGAGGATCTGCATGTCACCGGCATGCTGCGCAATCGCCGTCTGGCTCGCCGGATCGCGGATGCGGGATTCGGTCGGATCCGACATCAGCTCACCTACAAGGGTGAATGGTGTGGCGGCCGTACGGTCGTGGCCGACCGTTGGTACCCGTCTTCGAAGACCTGCTCGACCTGCGGCGCGGTGAAAGCCAAACTGCGCCCGGGTTGTCGAGTATTCACGTGCGAGTGTGGCCTCGTCATGGATCGTGACGAGAATGCCGCTCGCAACCTCGCCGCCCTCGCGGCGGCGCACAGTACGACCGGTACCGGAGTGGCCGGAGACCGGGGAGCGCCAGCTCCGAAGCCTCGTGGAGTCGACCGGAAGACCCGCAACGGCCGCCTCGGCACCCCAGCCGAGCGGTCACGGGCAGGTGACGCAATCCGCAGCAGCGGACAGAAACGAGAGACCGTCATCAGGACACCGCCCGCCCCGTCGGACAGCGGTGACACCGTTACGGACCTTCCCCGGTCGAAAGGCTGGAATGCCGATATCCACAAAGGGAATCGGTAACGGCGGTAGCTCAGTCGGTTGCTACTGGATCGACCAGGTCGAGCGCGGAATCGCTCCACCTGGTGTTGGGTTTGGCGGTTGCGGACGCGCTTGCTAATGTGCCGAAGCACGCCCCTGTAGCTCAATGGGTTAGAGCTGCGGACTCATAATCCGTCGGTTGCCGGTTCGAGCCCGGCCGGGGGCACTTCGGATCGCGGTATCCACCGGGCCGGACCAGCTTTTCTCGGGTGGTTCCGAGGGCTGGTCCTCGGGCTCGATGTGGAGGTTCGCCAGGCCAGGCGGAGGCTGAGTGATCAGGCGCCCACCCGGACCGTCGCTCGGCCGCGGTTGATGCGGGCGAAGTGGCCGGGGGACTGGCCTTTCCAGGAGCGGAAGGCTGAGCCGAAGGCTGAGACGCTGGAGTAGCCGAGGCGGTCGGCTACCTGCTCCACCGTGAGGCCGGCTACGAGGAGTTCCTCGGCGAGCATGCCGACGGTCTCGTTGCTCAGTTCGCGGAAGGTGGTGCCCTCGTCGGCGAGGCGGCGGCGCAGGGTGCGGACGCTGATGTCGAGGTCGGCGGCGATGTGGGTCTGGTCGGCGACGCCGCCGCGGCGGATGAGCAGTTTGCGGACCTGGCCGCTGACGCCGACGCGGCTGCGGCGGCGTTCCATGAGATCGGCGCACTGCTGCTCGTAGTAGCGGGCGGTGGCGGTATTCGCTTGGGGGAGAGGCATGTCCAGGGTGTTGGCCGGAATGACCAGGTAGCTGGTGTCGGCGTCGAAGCGGATGTCGTCCACGCCGAAAATGGCCCCGAACATCTCGTAGATGGGATGCGGGGCGACGGTGACCTCCACGCGTACGACGGGGAGTTTGGTGGACAGCAGGTCCTGCTGCACCGTCGCGACGGCGGCCAGATCCCGCTCCAGCGCGAAGGTGCGGATATCGGATGGCAGCGCCTGGTCGTCGCGCAGCACCCAGAACTCGTCGCCGATCCGGCGGGTGGACAGCCGGGCGGCGGTGAAGGACAGGTCGGCGTAGCGGGTGGCGATATCCACCGCGTGCCCGAAAGTCGGACAGGTCATGAGCGCGAAGCCCAGCACGCCCATACTCGGCGGATGGCACAGCAGTCCGGCCAGCAAACCCTGACCGGGTTCGTCACCCACGCCGCGCACCACATTGCGCATGAGTGCGACCTCCTGACCGAGGGTGATCTCGGCAGTGGGTTCGTTCAGATCGCTCTCCCGGATGCCGGTATCGCGCAGCACCTCGGGCAGACCGAGCCCCCGGGTGCTCGCGAAGTCCGCCAACAGGGCCGCACCGACGATGGAGCGCAATCGAGTAGGTTGGTCCGCCCTGTCCGTGTCCATGGTGAAATCGTCTCAGAATCCGCCCTGCCGGTGGTTCGGATTCGGTGACGATTCGGTCGCCGGTGCGGCCGATATTCGCCGGTTCCTGGCCCATTGTGTGCTGTTCGGGCGTACCCGGCGAACGTACGGTGACTTTATGCCGCACCGCGAGCGGCGGTCATCCGCCCCGGTAGTCGCCCAGTGTGCCCCCGACTCACCCGATCGCGGTGCGGCACTTCCATTCCCGATTCGTCTGAAGTGAGCTGGAATGCCGCATACGAAAACCGTCCGGGAATCTTCGATCACCGTATATTCCCCGGATGATGGCCGACCGGTCGGAACTGTTTGGGTGGATTCGCCCGAGCAGGTGAACACCGCGGTGAATCGCCTCCGGGCCGCCCAGATTCCCTGGCGTGCAATGGGTGTCATCGGGCGCCTGCACTGGCTGACGCAATTCCGCGAATGGCTACTGGACAGTGACGACGCCATCACCGATCTGCTGGCGAGCGAAACCGGAAAGTCGGTGTCGGCGGCGCGGCGGGAATTCGACCTGGCCGTCGAGGCCATCGACTACCACCGCAGCCACGGCGCGGAATTCCTTGGCGTACAACGCCCCCGGGCGCACAGCATGCCGACGCTGGGGGTGCACCTGTCGATCTCCTACCGCCGCTGCGCGGTGGTGGGGGTGATCGCGCCCTGGACCTATCCGCTGGCGCTCAGCCTCTTCGACGCCGTTCCGGCGCTGCTGTCGGGCTGCGCGGTGATCGTCAAACCGTCGAGTGTGACGCCGTTGACCGTCAACGAGGTGGTGTCGGGTTGGGCGCGCGTCGGCGCACCGGCGGTGCTCACCGCCGCGCTCGGTCCGGAGGCCGGACCCGCCGTCCTCGACACCGTCGACCACGTGCACTTCACCGGCTCGGCCGATACCGGCAAGGTGGTGGCGCTGCGGGCCGCGAGCCGGCTGATTCCGTGCCGGCTCGGGCTGGGCGGCAAATCCACGGCGATCGTGCTCGCCGACGCCGATCTCGATCGCGCCGCCGCGGCGGTGGCCCTGGGCGGTCTCGCCGAATGCGGGCAGGGGTATCACAGCATCGAGCGCGTCTTCGTCGAATCCGCGGTCTACGAGGCGTTTCTGGACAAACTCGGCACCGAGGTGGCGGCCTTCGGGGCCGAGGATCCCGAGGACACCGACCCCTATGTCATGACCTCCGCGGCCCACGTCCGATTCGTGGCCGGTCAGGTCGAGGACGCGGTGACGAAGGGTGCGTCGGTGCGCATCGGCGGGGCGGGGACGGGCAATCGTTTCGAGCCGACGGTCCTCGCCGACGCCGATCCGGCCATGGCGGTGATGGCGCAGCAGACGCTCGGACCGGTGCTGCCGGTGATGCGGGTCGCCGATGTGGAGGAGGCGATTGAGCGCACCGCGCTGCCCTGGTGCGGGCCGAGCGTGAGCGTCTGGACCACCGACGACGCGACCGGCGGCTACGTCCGGGCGCGCCTGACGGCTCCCGAGGTGACCGTGAACGATGTGTCGATACATCTGACGCCACCGGGTTTCGCCAGGTAGCGGCGGGTCTGGCGGCTGCTTCGACGAAAATGCTACGCTCGTGTATAAATTTGGTCGGCTGGTTTTCGGCAGCGAAGTTGTGCAAAGGAGCACGCGATGACCACACAGACCGAGCGTCCGCAGTTCAACGCGCCCACCCGCAAGATCCGGGAGGTCGACTACGGCTTCTTCGGACCCGATTCACCCACCTGGAAGGTGTGGACCGCGCCGACCGCGGTGCTGGGATTCCAGCGTTCGGTCACGCTCGAGCATTTCGATCCGGATCTGACCGCCGCGGTCGCGGACGTCGGCGGCATCTACAGCGATCCGCGCGGCCGGCTCGACCACACCTTCGCCTACTTCCTCATCGCGGCGGTGGGCGACAGCCGCATGGCCGTCGAATCCGCCGATCACCTCATGAAGGTGCACGCCAAGGCGACCGGTATCGAGCCCATCACCGGAAAGCGCTACAGCGCCAACAATCCCGACTCGCAGCTGTGGATCCACGTCACCGGCTGGCATTCGGTGCTCAAGTGCTACGAGCAGTACGGACCCGGACCGCTGTCGCCCGCCGAGGAGCGGCGGTACTGGGCCGAATGCGCCGTCGCCGCCGAACTGCAAACCTGCAAACCGGCGGACGTACCGCGCTCGCGAGCGGAGGTGCGCGACTACTTCGCGGCCGTCAAACCGCGCCTGTGCAGCTCCGACCGCGCCCACCGCGCCATGCACTACCTGCTGCACACCCCGTTCGACCGCGGTTTCCGGCTCGGTTTCGGCAGCCGCCTCATCGCCCCGGCCGTCATCGCCACACTCCCGAGGTGGATGCGGGAAACCGGCGGCTTCGACCATCCGCGCCTGGTGGACGCGGGTATCCGCCCCGCCGCCCGACTCGCCGTGGCGGCGGTCAGCGGCGACCGGGCCAAACTGGCCGTGCTGCGCTCGGCCATCGGCCCGATGACCGCGCGGCTGTACCGCGAGCACCTCGAGGCGGACGTCCCGGCGAACCCGACCGTGGTCACCCCCGCCGCGGCGCGCGAGCGCTACGGTCTGCACGGCCGCCGCAGCGCCTAGCGCACGGCCTGGGTCTGGGTGACCTTGGCGACGAGATCGCCCGCGTCGTCGTGGATCTCGGTCTCGACCACGATGAAGGCGCGACCGGCGTGCAGGGGGCGCGCGGTGGCGGTGGCGTAGCCGGAGCGGACGGCGCGCAGGAAATTCGTCTTGGACTCGACCGTGGTCGTACCGGCCTTGCCCTCGGGGAGATTCAGATACGCGCAGACGGCCCCGGTCGAGTCGGCCAGGGCCATCAGCACGCCGCCGTGCAGCACACCGCCCAGGGTGCACAGGGATTCGTCCCAGGCCAGACGGCTGCGCACCAGATCGGGGCGACTGTCGAGCACCTCCACGCCCAGGCGTTCGGTGAACGGCATGGACCGGTGGAAGAGGGCGGTGCCGGCGGTGTCGATCGTTGCGGTCATGACCTCGAGCCTGCCGGACGCGGGTACGCGGGTCGATTACCTTCGAGGTAATGCCGCCGCGCCGGTGCTCACCTGCGTCGCTGCCGTGAATCTGCTGGATCGGCTACGATTCGAGGGCCGTTCGGTCCAGAAACCGGCCGTGGCGTCGATGACGCATGCCCACCCTGCCCGCAGGGGTCGATCGGAGGCAATGATCTTGTTCCGCCGCACCACCGGACGCCGCACCACCCGGCGCGCTCGCCCCTGCCCCATACCCGTCGGCGGTGCCCGTGCGGCGTGAGCCCTTCGAAAGCCTGGTCGCCGACCGGGTGTGGCCCCAGCCCCGGGTGCTCCTGATCGAGGACGACCCCGCCGACGCCCTTCTGGTGGAGGAGTTGGTCACCGAGGGCGCGCCCGGATGCACCCTGCGGTGGGTGCGCTCGCTGGCCGAGGCGGATCCGGAATTGCGTGCGGGCACGGCCAACTGCGTGCTGCTCGACCTGCACCTGCCCGACGCCCACGGTCTGGAGGCGCTGTCGCGGGTACGCGGCCGCACCGATGTGGCGGTGGTGGTGCTCACCGGGCTCGACGAGGAGCACACCGGTCTGGCCGCCGTCGCCGCCGGGGCGCAGGACTATCTCGTCAAGGGCCGGGTCGAACCCGAATTGTTCGGGCGCGCGGTGCGATACGCGATTCAGCGCAAACAGACCGAGCACACCAGCGCCGCCCTCCAGGCCAGTCAGATGCGGGCGCAGGAGAACGCCCGCCTGGAACGCGGACTGCTGCCCACCCCGCTGCTGCCCGCGCGCAGTGCCGTGACCGCCGTCCCGCGCTACCGGCCCGGTCGGGCGCACGCACTGCTCGGCGGTGATTTCTACGATGTGGTCGCCGATGCCGACGGCATCGTGCACGCGGTGATCGGCGATGTCTCCGGCCACGGCCCGGACGCGGCCGCCGCCGGGGTGGCGCTGCGCTTGGCTTGGCGCACCTTGATTCTCAGCGGCGTCACCGGCACGCGACAGCTGCGGCTGCTGGAACAGGTGCTGCTGGCCGAACGCACCGCGCCGTCCACCTTCGCCACCGCCACCAGCCTGGAACTGCGTCCCGACGACGGCACCGTGCGGGTGCTGCGCGCGGGCCATCCCGGCATGCTGCTGCGCTGCGGCGACGAGGTCTCCTGGCTGGAGACGCCCGGTGGTCCGGCGCTCGGCTTCCTGCCTGGTCGGGCCGACTGGCCGGAACACACGGTGCCCCTGCCCGCCGACTGCGGTCTCGCCCTGCTCACCGACGGCCTGTTCGAAGGCTGCGTGAACGAGCACGGCGACCGGCTCGGCGAGGACGGCCTGCTCGACCTGGCCCGCCGCATCCGCGCCGACAGCCCCGACGCCTTCCTGGACGCGCTGATCGGCCAGGTCGAGTTGCTGGCCGCCGCATCGGGCGGACTCGACGACGATGTGGCCATGCTGTATCTGCATTGGGCCGACGACAGGGAGAACCGCGACTGATGGCATCCGAGCGACCCTCCGGACCGGTGGGGAAGCTGACGGCACAGGCATGGCTGCACGTGGTCCTGGCGAGTCTGCTGTTCGTGGTGGCACTGGCGGCGCTGGCCGTCGCCCAGGTGGTCGCCGAGACCACGGAGGTGACCGACCGGCTGGTGGCGAGCGCACTGCCCGCGCAGAACGAGGCCATTCGCCTACAGAACGCGCTCATCAGCCAGGAGACCGGTATCCGCGGCTACGCCATCACCGGCGATCCACGCTTCCTCCAGCCCTACTACGACGGCAGATTGGAGGAAGGCCGAGCGGCACAGCGGCTTCGGGAGCTGGTGGGCGATCGGCCGGTGGCGATCGCGGATCTGGCCGCCGTCGAACAGGCCGCGGCGGGCTGGCGCGGCTCCTACGCCGAACCGCTGGTCTCGGCGGGCTCCGCAGAGGCGGTCCGCGATCTGGGGGATGTCACGGCCGCGCAGGGCAAGGACATCTTCGACCAGCTTCGCGACCGCTTCACCACCCAGGAGGAGCATCTGAACGAGATGGCGGCGACCGATTCCGCGGCGCTGGCGCGGACCCGGACCGTGCGCAACGCGATCCTCGGCGTCATGATCGGGGTCTGCCTGCTGACCGGCATCGCCATGATCGTCCTGGTCCGGCGGCTGATCGTGCGGCCCATGCGGGAACTCACCGAATCGTCGCAACGGGTGGCGGGCGGCGACTTCGCCCACCGCATCGACGCCCGCGGCCCGGCCGACGTGGCGGCGGTGGCGACGGCGGTCGACGATATGCGCCGCCGCATCCTCGCCGAACTGGAGTCCTCCCGGGAACAGCAGGCCCGGGTGGAGGAGCAGCGCGCGTTCCTGGACAGCCAGACCCTGGAACTGCGCCGCTCCAATGCCGAACTCGAGCAGTTCGCCTACGTCGCCTCCCACGACCTGCAGGAACCGCTGCGCAAGGTCGCCTCGTTCTGTCAGCTGATCGAGAAGCGCTACGGCAGCGAACTGGACGAGCGCGGCAAGCAGTACATCCACTACGCGGTGGACGGGGCCAAGCGCATGCAGGTGCTGATCAACGACCTGCTGGCCTTCTCCCGCGTGGGTCGGGTGATCACCAGCACCGAACCCATCGGACTGGACGATCCGCTCGACCGCGCGCTGGCCAACCTGTCCACTGCCATCGAGGAGAGCGGGGCGCGCGTCGTCCGCCCGGACCGGCTGCCCGAGCTGGTCGGTGAACCCGTGCTGCTGACCATGCTGTGGCAGAACCTGATCGGGAACGCCATCAAGTTCCGTGCCGCCGATCGCGCACCGGTCGTCGAGATCACCTGCGTGGCGGATGCGGACGGTGGCTGGTCGTTCACGGTGACCGACAACGGCATCGGCATCGAGCCGGAGTTCGCCGACAAGGTGTTCGTCATCTTCCAGCGGTTGCATCCGCGCGGTGAATACGGCGGTACCGGAATCGGTTTGGCCATCTGCAAGAAAATCGTCGAGTACCACGGTGGTCGCATCGGGATCGACACCGACTACACCGGTGGCACCCGGTTCCGTTTCACGCTGGTCGCGGCGGTCGAATCCACCGTCGACCGGCCGATCACCGCCGAAGAAGGAGTATCGCCATGAACGAGGTCGTCCGTCCGATCGATATCCTGCTGGTGGAGGACGATCCCGCCGACGAGCTGATGACGCGAGAGGCGTTCGAGGACAACAAGATCGGCAACACCATGCACGTCGCGCGGGACGGGCAGGAGGCGCTGGACTTCCTCTACCGTCAGGGCGAGCACGCCGACGCCCCGCGCCCCGACCTCATCCTGCTCGACCTCAACCTGCCCAGATACGACGGGCGGGAAGTCCTCGGCAAGGTCAAGACCGATCCCGAGCTGGCGCACATTCCGGTGGTCGTGCTGACCACCTCGGCGGCGGAGGAGGACATCCTGCGCAGCTATCAGCTGCACGCCAACGCCTACGTGACCAAACCGGTGGATCTGGACCAGTTCATGGCCGCGATCAAGCAGATCGACGAATTCTTCGTCCAGGTGGTCCGGCTGCCCCGGCACTGACCGGCCGGGGCGGCCCGATCACACCGAGAGATCGAGCTCCCCGGCGGCGAGGGCCTCGTCCAGGGTGTCGAACAGCGCCACCACCTCGTCCAGCCCCGTCACGTCGATGGGGCGGCGCACCTGCGGGCTGGCGGCCACACGCAGCCGGGCCGGTTTGGCCGCCTCGGCCGCCACCAGCAGGGCGCTCAGCCCCACCGAGCCCATGAAACCGACCCCCGACATGTCCAGCACCGGCACGCGCCCGGTGGCCAGGGTCTCCTCGAGCACCGATTGCAGCTCGGGGACCGAGGCGATGTCGATCTCACCGTTCGCGGTCACCACGAGCGTGCCATCGTGCTCGTGGACCGCCACGGACAGTGTTCGGGACGTCCCGCTCTCGGTCACCGTCGAGTCCTTTCTCCAGGGCTGCCCAGGTACTGCGCGGGCGGCCGGTTCCTGGCCGCGCGCCATTGCGTGCGTACCCATCCGCCGTGTGTTCAATCCTCCCACAACGGGTCGAATAGCCGTGAGTTGCACGGGTATTGCTACCAAGGAGCGACTAGGACAGATGGTGCGACTCGCCGGCAACGGCGGAACAGGAGGCGGCGTGTCGATGATGATCCAGCGACCGCGGCAAGCGCAACCATCGACGCCCCTGCGCGTCCGGCTGCCCGCCGAGCCCCGCAACCTGGTGATGGTGCGCCGGGCGCTGCGCGACTGGCTGCCGAGCACGGGGATGGCGTCGGAACGGGTGGACGATGTGGTGCTGGCGGTGACCGAGGTGTGCTCCAACGCCATCGAACACGGCTATCGGGACCGTCCGGGCACCGTGCATGTCGAGGGCTGGGCGACCCGGTCCGCGGTGCACCTCGTGGTGACCGACCACGGCCGGTGGAGACCACCGCGACCGGATCCGGGCGAGGTGCGCGGCCGCGGCCTGCGACTGGTCCGGGCTCTGGTTCCGGAGGTCCGGCTGGAGACCGGCAGCACGGGGACGTCGGTGGAACTTCGGCTGCCGTTGTCCGGCTGACCGCTAGCGGCTCAGCGCGAAGCCCGGGTAGCCGTGCTCGCGCTCGGTGTCACAGCGGCGGCGATAGTTGCCGAAGCCGCCGATGTAGGGCATGAACACCCGCTTCTTACCATCCACATTGGCACCGATGTACCAGGAATTGGCGCGCACGAACAGGGTGCCCTCCGCCACCTCGGTGAGGTGGGCGGTCCACTCCGCGGCGGCTTCCGGGCGGGCTTCCACCCGGGTGACACCGGTGGCGCGGCAGTGGTCGATGAGCGCGAGCACCCAGTCCAGTTGCTGTTCGGAGTGCAGCGCCATATTCGCCATCACCGACGGGGTTCCGACGCTGTTGACGCTGAACATGTTGGGAAAGCCCGGAATTCCGAAGCCGAGATAGGTGGTCGGGCCGTCGGCGAAGGCGTCGTGCAGCCGAATCCCGTTCGCGCCCCGTGGATTCACCCGCAGCAGCGCGCCGGTCATGGCGTCGAACCCGGTGGCGTAGACGATAGCGTCGAACTCCAGGAACCGGTCGCCGGTGCGGATGCCGGTGGCGGTGATCTCCTCGATGGGCTCGCGGCGCAGATTCACCAGGTCGACGTGCGGCTCGTTGAACATCTCGTAGTAGCCGACGTCGGTGCAGATGCGCTTGGTGCCGATGGGGTGGTCGGTGGGAATGAGATCGGCGGCGACGGCGGCGTCGGCGACCTTGGCGCGAATCTTGGCCTCGGCGAACTCCCGCACGATGTCATTGGCGGCCAGATCGCTGTTCTGGTCCGGGAAGACCTTGTTGAACAGCACGCCGCCCTCGTTCCAGCGCTGTTCCATGGCGGCCAGGCGTTCGGGTTCGCTCAGCTCGAGGGCCTTGGTCTGGATACCGGTGTGCGGGGTGGCGGCCGGGGCGTAGTAGGACTTCGCGCGGCGTTCGGCGTAACTCGCACGGATGCCGCGCTGTTCGTCCTCGGTCCACGGCCGGTTGGGCATGGGCACGCTGTAGTTCGGCGAGCGCTGGAAGACGGTGAGGGCGGCGGCCTCGCGCGCCAGCAGCGGCGAGACCTGGATGCCGGAGGAGCCGGTGCCGATCACGGCGACCCGCTTGCCGGTGAGGTCCGCGCCCGTCTCCGGCCAGCGGGCGGTGAACAGCTCGACGCCCCGAAAGGTGTCGGCCCCCGGGATATTCGGGCGGATGGGTTCGGACAGGCAGCCGGTGGCGAAGATGACGAAGCGGGCGGTGACGGTGTCGCCGCTTTCGGTGCGCACCGTCCAGGTGGCGGTGGGCTCGTCGAATTCCGCGGCGGTGACGCGGGTGCCGAACCGGTAGTGCCGTCGCAGGTCGTAGCGTTCGGCCACATGTCGCAGGTAGGCGTGGATCTCCGGCTGCGCCGCGAAACGCTCGGTCCACGTCCAGGTCTGCTGCAATTCCGGATCGAAGGAGTACGAGTAGTCCACGCTCTCCACATCGCAGCGTGCGCCCGGATAGCGGTTCCAATACCAGGTGCCGCCCACATCGTCGCCCGCCTCGATGCCGAGCACGGTCAGACCCGCCCGCACCGCATGGTGGACCCCGTAGAGCCCCGCGAACCCCGCCCCGACGATCACCACGTCGTACCGGCCGTCCGCCTCGCTGTTGGAGTGCATGCTCGCCCTCTCGCCCATTCGTCTCGAGTATTTCGAATAGGCATATGGTCGAGCGGGTGAGCGCGGCGCCGCGACCCTTCGTCCCACTGATCAGGAGCGCGGACCCGCTACTCGTGCGGCGGTTCGCCGGTCACCACGTGGTCGGCGTGGTTGAGCCCCTCGCGCACCAGTCGCGCCAGATGCCCGTCCCGCAGCCGGTAGATGATCCGCCGCCCCTCGCGGCGGGTGTCCACCATGCCGCTGAAGCGCAGTTTGGCCAGATGTTGGCTGACCGCGGTGCGATTGGCCCCGACCGCCTCGGTCAGCGCCGTCACATCGGCCTCGGACGCGGCCAGAATCCACAGGATGTGCAGCCGGGTGGGATCGGAGAGCATGCGGAAGGTCGAGGTCGCGGCATCGAGGCGGGCCTGGTCCGGGGCGATCGGATGGCTGAGGCTGGCAGCGGATTCCGCGGCCGGAATACCTTTGCGCGCCATCAGTTCACCTTCCTACCGAGACCGGCCCTCCCGTGCCCGCCGGTGCGGACACCGGCCACAACCGGGCGGCCGCCATAGCCGCAAGTGTAGCGATCGCCGCCAGTACGGCCGCCGCCACGAACAGCCCGCCGGCCGGATCCGCCCAGGCCGTGCCCGGTCGACCCGGGATCAACCGGGCGGTGAGCGTACCCGCCCACCCCGCGATGGGGTAGGTGAGCAGGAACGCCGCGTGCGACAGTGAGAACTGAGCGGTGAACACGGCCGTCCGGTCACCGGGTGAGGATCCTGCCCGCAGCAGCCGGGCTGCCGGTGTATTCACCAGGGAAGTGCCCGCCCCCAGCGCCATCCAGGTGCAGGCCAGCAGCGGCCAGTCGAACAACGGTGTCAGCGCGGCCGCGGCGGTCGATCCGGCGGCGAGCAACCGCGTCCCCGTGAGCATGAGCCGCCGGTCACCGAGTGCCGCCAGCAGGCGGGGCGTGGCCAGGGCCACCGTCAGGGAGCCGAATCCGAAGCAGCCCAAGGCCACCGCCACCCCGGTCGCCGTGCCGTGCAGCAGTTCCCGCACGTACACGACGGTGTTCACCACCACCAGCGCCGTCGCGGCCGCCACCGCGAGATTCATGACCAGCAGGGCGCGCAGCGCGGGCAGGGCCAGCATGGCCCGTGCGCCCGCGGTGATGCGGCGCGGCAGCGACTCTGCCGTCGGCACCGGGGTGAGCCGGGGGAGCGCGGTGCCTACCACCATGGCGGCCGATACCGCGAAACCCGCTGCCGTGCCGAGGAACAGCAGGTGGTAGCCCAGCACGGTCAGCAGGGCGGCGGCCAGCGCCGGACTCAGCAGCGACTCCAGGTCATAGGCCGCCCGGGACAGCGACAGGGCGCGCGTGTACTGCCGCTCCTCGACCAGGATCGCGGGGATCACGGCCTGGAAGGCGGGCGTGAAGGTCGCCGAGGCGGCCTGCAGGACGAAGATCAGCGCGTAGATCTGCCACACCTGCGTCACGAACGGCAGCAGCACCGCGACCGCGGCCCGCACGGCATCCGCCGAGAGCAACAGCAGCTTGCGCGGCACCCGTTCGGCCACGGCCGAGAACACCGGGGCCACAAAGACATACGCCACCATTTTGATGGCCAGCGCGGTGCCGAGCACCGCGCCGGCCCGACTGCCCGCGATGTCGTAGGCCAGCAGGCCGAGGGCGACCGTGAGCAGGCCGGTACCGATCAGCGCCACCACCTGCGCGGTGAACAGCCGGCGGAATCGCCGGTGCCGCAGAACCTCCATCACGCCGCCCACTATAAGCCAATAAGTGCGCAGTTGTGCACATGATGTCATGTTGTGCCGGGCAGTGCTGCCGCCGCGCGGGTCGGGGCGATATCGCTCGGTGCGACGGTGGGACGCCCTATCCTCGCCGTATGGGGAGGATCTCCGCGGTCGGCTACCTGATCGCCCTGACCGCCTCCGTCCTCGCGGGCTGCGCCGAATCCGATACGGCCCAACCGGTCTCGGAGCGCTCGGGGGTCGCCGAGGTGCGGCAGCCGCGGACGGTCTCCCGTGCGCCCGAACCCGACGGGCCGCCCGCGTGCGGCGATCTCGGCGTGCCCGCCGACTCGCCGGACTGCCGCCTGCGCTCCCGCGATCCGGTGGGCCTCGCCTTCACGGTCCGGCGGACCACCGTGGACGGGCGGACCGACGCGACCATCGAGGTCACCGGGCCCGACGGCGCCGCCACGCAGACACTCGCCGAGCGCGATATCCGGCATCCCTCCGATCCGAGCCTGCGCGATCTCGACGGTGACGGACGTGAGGAGCTGATCGTCCCGCTCCACCTCGCCACGCCGAATACCCGCTACGCCGTCTATCACGCGTCGGGAGCGGCCACCGAACTGCGGCGGGCCGGTGAACTCACCGGCGTCGCCATCGACACCACCGCCGACGGCTATGTGGCGTCCACCGCCCGCGACGCCCAGCTGAGCTGGGCGGTCGGGTTCTGGCGCTTCGCGGACGACGTGTTGACCCCCGTCGTCACCGCCCGGGTGCGCCTGGACACCGACGGCACCCGCATCACCGACAGCACGTGCACCGTGGTGGACGCGGGCGGATTGTCGGACACCGAGCTGCCCTCGCTGGTGGAGGCACGGGAACGGTTCTGTACCGAACCGGTGGTACTACGTATTCTCCGGGGCTGAATATCCGGGCTGGATTCGGTAATTCCCCGGATGTGACCTCATCCGCGCGTGGATGAGGATGGACATCACAACAGAACAGGCTTCCTCGGCATACCGCCGACGTGGCCGCCGGAATCGGAGGACCACCGCCTCGCCAATGACGTCGAGGCCAGCGCAATGGGGCGCGACCGTCTAACGATCCAACCGGTTGGTTACGGGCGGTTGCCGGGACCGCCGAGCACAACTAGATACGAGCGCCCTTGGAGCGATTGCAGGCGCGGCACAGGATCTGCAGATTCGCCGCGCTGGTCGCCCCACCCCGGCTGAGCGGGATGATGTGGTCGAACTCCAGATAGTGGCTGTCGCCGCACTCCACGCACTTGCCGCCGTCGCGCTGCCACACCTCCGCCTTGACCTCCTGGGGAATGCTGCGGGTATCGCGCTGCCCTGGGGTGAGGGCGAGGCGCTTGGCCACCCGCAGCGCGCCCTCCAGGCTGGCGGCCGTGTAGTCCGGATCGGCCACGTCGAAGGTCGCGCCGCCGCGTGCCGAGGTCGCGGCCAGCACCACGCGACCGTTCTCCGAGATCACCGAGACCACGCGCGCCCAGGGCATTTCGATGCCGGTGTCGATGCCGACGAAGCGCAGCTTCTTATTGCTGCAGATCAGCCTGCCCTCGCTGTGCTTGGGTCCGCGCGACAGCTGGCGGATGTGGATGGCGGGCACATCCAGGTGCACCTTCTCCTCCGGATCGAGGTGCAGGCCCACCGCCCGCACCACCGGCAGGTCCCCGGCCCGCAGCCGGGACAGCGTATGCCCGCGCTGCATGCGCCGCCGCAGATCCTCGATGAGCGGACCGGTCAGGGCCAGTTCGCCGACCGCCGCGTCGAAGGCGTCGCGTTCGGCCTGCTCGATGACCCCGTCGGCGAAGGCGAACGCCACCAGGCGTTCCACATGGTCGTGCCCGACGGGCCGCAACCGTTCCAGCCCCAGCGCCTGATCGATGCGCTGATAGCGCAGCGCCGTCCACAGCGCCTCCCAGTCGGCACCGTGTGTCCCGGTCGTCCGCAGTACCCGCGCGGCTCGCTGCACCCAGCCCTCGAGATACTCCTCGATCCGGTCCGAGCACTCCCGGCACGGGGCGGGCCGCCCGAACAACCGCCAGCGCCGCGCCCGCCCGCACCGCGGGCAGTGCCGCGCGTCGGTGGACGGCACCGGTCGCACGGAACTGGTCCACTGCGCCGCGTCCCACCAGCGCAGCCGTGCGGGGTCCTCCGGATCCACGTGCCAGTCCGCCCGCTCCGGATGCGGCGGTGGCAGCAGCAGCGGTGGAATCTCCCGGGATTCCCGCTCCAACGACAATCCCGGCCGCATCCGCCGCTCCCACGGCGCGGAGCCCCCCGCCCGCGTTCCCGCCATCTCGTGGTCGGCATCCGTGCGCTCCGGGGCTTCCTCGTCGTCGACCTCGACGCCGAATTCGGTGACGATGCCCGCCAGCCCGCTGGCCCAGCCCTGCGCGATGGCGCGGAAACGCCACTGCCCGTCGCGGCGGTAGAACTCGCCGAACATCATGGCCCGCACCGATTCCGCGGCGTCGATCTCGAACCAGGCCACCGGGCGGCTGTGATCGAACACGGTCAGGACGAGACCCGGGATCTCGGTGAAGGAGTCGGCGTCCACCGAGCCGGTGAGGACGATGCGTGTGACGTCGGATTCGGTGCGCGGGAGGGAGATCGACAGGCGCGCGGTGCCGGGGGCGGGCGCCTGGTCCAGGGTGACCGCCTGGGATATGTGGCGGGGCGCGTTGAAGAAGACGAAGTCCCGGTCGGAGCGCACCCGGCCGCCGTCGGCGAGTAACAGGGCGTGCGCGTCCACCTCGTGTTCCGACTGCCACGAAAGGACAACGGTCAGAAGCGATGTCGGCACCGGCGCATGGCCACCCCTGATCAGTTTCATCGTGATCGAACTATGCCATGTCGCTCCGACACACCACCCGGCCGAATAGAACCGGGCGGTCTTACATGTACTTTCGCCGCCGCTCCGGCACAGTGGAGGTATGACCACTCCGAAGGGCCCCGGCAGCAACCCGAAGGGGTCCGGCCGCAAGGGCCAGCAGCGCGCCGCCAGCCCCGGCGACCTCATCGCCGTCGCCCAGTCCGCGGTGGAAGCGGCCCAGCACGCCGCGGGCCAAGTCCTCGACGCCGCCCAGCTCACCGCCGGTACCGCCTTCGACACCGCGGTGCGCCTGCCACCGGCCTCCGTGCAACTGGCCGCCCAGCTCCCCGACCTCATCGAGAACCTCGCCACCGCCATCGACCGGCTCAATGCCACCATCGACCGTCTCGACCGGACGCTGGCACTGGCCGATCCGGCCTTCGCCGCCTACGACCGCCTGCTCCCGCGGCTGGAGGCCATGATCGCGTTCGGCGAGGACGTGTTCACCCGACTGTCCCGACTCCCCGGTGTATCCCTGTTGGGTCGCTTCACCGTTCCCCGCGAGGACGCCGAGCCCGCCCCGCCCGAACCGACATCGCGCCGCGATCGCCGGAAGTAGCCGCCGCCCTCAAGCCGAGGGCAGGGGTGCGCGCGGTGCGACGCCGATACCCGGCAGGGCGCGCAGCGCGGCGGCGGCCTTCCAGACCATCTCGTGGTACTCGGCCTCGGGATCGGAGTCCAGGACGACGGCCCCGCCCGCGCCCACCCGCCAGCGGCCGTGCTGGCGCACCGCGGTGCGGATGACGATATTCAGATCGGCGGTGCCGCCCAGACCGAGGAAGCCGATGGTGCCGGAGTAGACACCGCGGGCCTCGGTCTCGAGGCCGTCGATGATCTCCATGGTGCGCAGCTTCGGGGCCCCGGTCATGGACCCGCCGGGAAAGCAGGCGCGGACGCAGTCGATCACGTCGTGGTCGGCGCGCAGGGTGCCGCGAACGGTCGAAACCAGCTGGTGCAGGGTGGTATACGTCTCGACCGCCATCAGCTTGGGCACGTGCACGGTGCCGATCTCGCACACCCGGCCCAGATCGTTGCGCAGTAGATCCACGATCATGAGGTTCTCCGCGCGGGTCTTCGGGCTGCTGGCCAGTTCCGCCGCCAGCTGTTCGTCCTCGGCGGCGGTGAGGCCGCGCGGCGCGGTGCCCTTGATGGGCTTGGACTCCACCGTGCGCGTGCGGTCGATCTTGAGGAAGCGCTCGGGGGAGGAGCAGGCCACCTCCAGTCCCGGGAAGCGCAGGAAGGCCGCGTACGGGGCGGGATTGCTGCGGCGCAGGGTGCGGTAGACGTCGAGCCCGTCGGAATCGGCGGGGAGATAGGCGCTGTCGGTTATGCAGATCTCGTACGACTCGCCCGCGCGCAACTGCTCCCGGCAGGCCGCGACATCGGCGAGGTACCGCTCCCGCCCCCGGGTCAGCAGCGGCGCGACCGTCCGCTCCTCCGCGACCAGGTCCAGGGCGGGCGGGTTGTCCCAGGTGGGCAGCGCGGCTACGACGGCGCGCGTGGCGGTGAGCCAATCCCGCGCGGCCCGAACCGATTCCGCGCCCGGCTCGGCCAGCGCCAGCAGGTGGGTGCGGCCCGCCTCGTGGTCGACGACGATCAGCCGGTCGGCGAACACCCACTGTGCGTCCGGGGCGGGCGCGCGGTGCGCCGCGGCCGCACCGCAGTCCGCCTTCATCTCGTAGCCGAGGTACCCCACGTAGCCGCCGACGAAATCGAAAGGCACCGGCGGGAATTCGATGTGGCGACGACGTAGCTCCCGGGACAGATAGTCCAGCACCCCGCCCGCGACCTGTCGTCGGCCGCCCGCCGACTCCACCTCCACGCTGCCCGAACCGACCCGGTAGCGCACCACCTCGGCCAGCGGTCCCGAGGCGTCCCCGAGGAAGGAGAACCGGTCCAACCCGGGCTCCACATGTTCGCTGTCGAGCCAGAACGCCGTCTCCGAATTCCGGTACAGCCGCAGGAATACCGCCTCGGCGTCCAAGGCCCGCTCGATGGTCGTGTGCTCGACCCGGTACTCGACGGTCGCCGCGTGCGTCTCCGGCAGGCGCTGTGCGGCACGGTTTTCCAGGGACGCGACGTCGTGGCCTTCCGATGCGGTCCCCGCGCGCGGGCCGAAAGCAGCGCCGTGTCCGCCGAGTCGACGACCGGAGCCGGACCGCGCCGGGGCAGGGCTCGCGACCCCGCTCCGGCCGGGTGCCCGGGCACCGGCCGTCTCCGTCAGCCGCGCGAAGTTCCGCAGCAGCGCGCGCCCGTATTCACTCGCGACGGACTCCGGGTGGAACTGCACCCCCCACTGCGGGCGGCCGCGATGCCGCACCCCCATGATCACCCCGTCCGGCGTGGTCGCCGTGACCTCCAGGGCCTCCGGCAGCGGCCGCGCCGCGCACAGCGAGTGGTACCGCACTGCCGTGAAGTCCTGCGGTACACCCGCGAACAGATCCCGCCCGTCGTGGGTGACGCGATCGGGATAACCGTGCCGGGGTTCGGGAGCCCTCGTCACCACCCCGCCCGCCGCGAGCACGATGCCCTGGTGGCCCAGGCAAACACCCAGCAGCGGTAGCTCGCCGCGGGCGATGAGCGCCGTCGAGACGCCGACATCGCGCGGCACATCCGGTCGGCCCGGTCCGGGGGAGATGACGATGTTGTCGAAGGCTTCCAGTTCCAGCTCGGCCGGATCGTCGACCTCGTCATTGCGCACGACCACGGGTTCGACCCCGTTCACCTCACTGATCAGCTGATACAGGTTGTAGGTGAACGAGTCGTAGTTGTCGATCAGGAGCGTGCGCATTTGCCTGGCAGACTACGCCGCCCGGTATCGAACACCGCACTTCGACCTGCGTGAACATGGCCACCGCCACTTCTGCTGGCATATGCCTTCAGTTGTGCTGGACGGCTGCGGCACAATGTGGGGCATGTCTGAAGTGCAGCCGGTCGCAGTGGATCGAGATGTCGTCGACTTCGCGATCATCGGGAAGTGGATGGATGAGCAGGGCTTGCCCGGCGGGGAATTCGAGGATGTGCGACCGCTTGGCGGCGGCACCCAGAACATCATGCTGCGCTTCCGCCGCGGCGGCCGCGACTATGTGCTGCGGCGCGGTCCCAAGCATCTGCGAGCGGCCAGCAATTCCGTCATCAATCGCGAATCGCGCATTCTCGGCGCGCTCGACGGCACCGGTATCCGCGCCCCCCGGGTGATCGCCGCCTGCCCCGACGACTCGGTGCTCGGTGCGTCCTTCTATCTCATGGAGCCGGTCGTCGGCTTCAACCCGCAGAACGAACTGCCCGAGCTGCACGCGGGTGATCCCGAGGTGCGGCGGCAGATGGGTCTGTCGGCGGTGGAGGCCATCGCCCGCCTCGGCTCCCTCGACCACGAGGCGCTCGGGCTGAGCGACTACGGCAAGCCGGAGGGCTTCCTGGAACGTCAGGTGCCGCGCTGGCTGAAGGAGCTCGACTCCTACAGCGCCAATGCGGGCTACCCGGGGCCGGAGATCCCGGGCGTGGAGCGCGTCGGGGACTGGCTCGACCGCAACCGTCCCGCCCGGTGGCGGCCCGGCATCCTGCACGGCGACTGCCACCTCGCCAATATGATGTTCTCCTTCGACGGCCCCGAGGTGGTGGCCATGGTCGACTGGGAGATGTCCACCATCGGCGACCCGCTGCTGGACCTGGGCTGGCAGATCGCCACCCGCCCCGAACCCGGCACCACGGGCGCGGCCCTGGTCGGCAGCCTGGGCGCGGTCGGCGGCCTCCCCACGCCGGAGGAGATGACCGCCCACTACGGCCGGTTCTCCGACCGCGATCTGAGCGATGTCACCTGGTACACGGTGCTGGCCTGCTTCAAGCTCGGCATCGTGCTGGAGGGCACCCACGCCCGCGCCTTCGCCGGGAAGGCGCCCAAGCAGGTCGGCGATTTCCTGCACGCCATCACCCTGGAGCTGTTCGAGAAGGCGCACCGGCTGATGGAGTGAGCCGCACTGTCGGAATCTTGCCGAGGGGTGGCAGGAAATTGGTGGCCGAAAAACTTTTGCCAGGATAAGTTTTCGGCATGCCGATCGTTCCCGATACCAAGGACTGGACCTGGGTCCTCGAACGCGCCTGCGCCGACTGTGGATTCGACCCCGCCGCCACCCCCTACGAGGCCGTTCCGGGCCTGGTGCGGGAGAGCGCCGACCGCTTCGCCGCGGCGCTCGAACGCCCGGACGTCCGGGTCCGCCCGGACGAATCGACCTGGTCCACCCTGGAATACGCCGCCCATGTGCGCGACGTGTGCCGCATCATGACCCACCGCCTCGGCATCACACTGGCGGCGGCCGCCGTCCCCGGCCCGGTCATCTCCGGCTACGACCCGAGCGTCACCGTCGACGCTGGTGTTCCGATGTTCGCCAACTGGGATCAGGACGTCACCGCCGAGGCCGACGATTACGCGGCCCAGAGTCCCGCCGCCGTCGCCGCCGAACTCGGCGCCGCCGCCGAATCAGCGGCCCGCGCCTACGAATCCGTGCCCGCCGACCAGCGCGCGCGGGTGGCCCGCCGCAGCAACGGCTCCCAGTTCACCGTCGACACCCTGGGCCGCTACTTCCTGCACGACCTGGTCCACCACGTCCACGACGTGCGCGCCTGAGCCGGAATCAGGCGACGCAGGCCCGCAGCGCCGTGCGCAGATTGCGGGCGCGCGCGTCGTCGAGCACCGCCAGGCCGAGCCGGTTCATGGCGTAGCCGAAGCCGAGACCCGTTGCCGGATCGGCGAAACCGAACGAGCCGCCGAGGCCGGTGGTGCCGTAGGCGCGCTTGTCGGTGCCGAAACGGAAAGCGCCGCACGACTTCCGGAAGCCGAGGTGGTAGCGGCTGCGGGTGAGCAGGATCAGGTCGTCGGCCGGTACGTCGTCGGCGGTGTCGGCGGCACCGAGCCGGTCGATGAGGTCCGGGTCGATCGGGAGCTCGCCGGTGCGGGCCGCCGCCGCACCGTAGACGCGGGCCAGCGAGCGGGCGGTGCCGACACCGCTGGAACCGGGCAGCTCCTTGGACAGGAACTCCCGGCGGGCCGCGCGCTCCGGAGCGCCGGTGCGGGGGCTGCTCAGCGCCCGATACGACAGGCCGCGCTGCACCGCCAGCTGAATGCCGATGCGCACCGGCAGATCGCGTTCGTAGCGCAGCACGTCCAGGCCCCGGGTACCCGACAGCGTCGCGATACCGTCCATCGACACCTGCTCGGGCAGCCCGATGTGGAAGTCCAGACCCAGTGGCGCGGCGAGGTCCTCGGCGAAGACCCGGCCCAGGGTGCGCCCCCGCGGATCCACCCGGCGGATCAGCTCCGTCTGGTAGAGCCCGGCCGTGATCGGGTGGTAGCCGTGCCGGGTTCCGGGCCGCCACAACGGTTTCTGCTCCGCCAGGATCTCGGCCAGCCGATCGAGGTCGTCCAGCTCCCGCAGCCGCACCGTGCGGTCCAGCGCCGCCAGCCCGGCCTGGTGGTCGATCAGCTGCCGGACGGTGATGGACTCCTTGCCGTGCGCGGCGAACTCCGGCCAGTACTCGGCCACCGGTGTCTCGTAGGCGAGCCATCCCCGCGAGACCGCCGCGGCGACGACGAAGGCCGCCATGCCCTTGGTGGAGGAGAACACCGGGGCCATGGTGTCGCGCTCCCACGGCACCGAGCGCCGGCGATCCCGATACCCCGCCCACAGATCCACCACCGGTCGGTCACCGGCGTACACGGCCACCGCCGCCCCGATCTCGCCGTGCCGGGTGAAGTTGCGCCGAAAGGCGTCGGCGACGGGGCCGAAGCCGGTGTCCACCTCGCCGTGGATCTGGGGAATCTCACTCATGGTGCAACCGATGGTAACCGGCCGGTTATCACCGGGTAGCGTGGCCGCACGTGCCCGGACTCAGTCGATTCACCGCATCGTTGCTGCGCACCAAACCCGTCGAACAGCTGGCCGCCGACGGCGAGCACTCTCAGCTGCGGCGCAGTCTCGGGCTGATCTCGCTCATCGCGCTCTCGGTCGGCGCGACACTGGGCACCGGCATCTTCGTCGTCTTGGGGGAGGCCGCACCGCTGGCCGGACCCGCCGTGGTGGTGTCCTTCGCGCTCGCCGCGCTGGCCGCGCTGTTCTCGGCGCTGTCGTATGCGGAGCTGGCCGGTGCGGTGCCGGTCTCGGGTTCGGCCTACTCCTACACCTACGCCACCCTCGGCGAGATCGTCGCCTGGGTGTGCGGCTGGTGCCTGCTGCTGGAGTACGGCGTCTCGGTGGCGGCCGTCGCGGTCGGCTGGGGTGCGTATCTGAACGAATTCCTCGCGGGCACCATCGGCTGGCGCATTCCCGACGCGCTGGCCGCCGCGCCCAGCGAGGGTGGGATCGTGAACCTGCCCGCCGCGGTCGTGGTGCTGATCGCCACCGCCGTGTTGTTGGACGGCATCAAGGAGAGCGCCCGCGTCACCACCTTCACCACGCTGCTCAAGATCGCCGTGCTGGTCTTCTTCGTGGTCGTCGCGGTCACGGCCTTCGACTCCGGCAATCTCGCGCCCTTCGCCCCGGCCGGGATCGCGGGCATCACCTCGGCGGCGTCCATGGTGTTCTTCTCCTTCATCGGTTTCGACGCCGCCTCCACCGCCGGTGAGGAGGCCAAGAATCCGCAGCGGGATCTGCCGCGCGCCATCGTGATCTCACTCGGCATCGTCACCGTGGTGTACGTGCTGGTGGCGCTGACCGCGGTCGGCGCGGTCGGAGTGGATGAGG
The DNA here is from genome assembly GCF_007362295.1 of Nocardia otitidiscaviarum. Lineage (NCBI taxonomy): Bacteria > Bacillati > Actinomycetota > Actinomycetes > Mycobacteriales > Nocardiaceae > Nocardia > Nocardia otitidiscaviarum. The sequence goes on from NZ_CP041695.1 coordinate 1,526,422, forward strand.
TGAGCGGTTCGGGGGCCTCGCTGGCCACCGTGCTGGAGCGGGTGACCGGTGCGGGCTGGCCCGCGACCGTGCTGGCGGCCGGTGCGGTGATCGCCATCGCCTCGGTGGTGCTGACCGTGCTCTACGGGCAGACCCGCATCCTGGTCTCCATGTCCCGCGACGGGCTCATGCCGCGGGTGCTGTCGCGGGTCGGCGGCAAGCGGGTGCCGACCCTCAATATCCTCATCGTCGGCGGGGTGGTGTCGGTGCTGGCCGCGCTCGTTCCGCTCGGAGAACTGGTGAACGCCACCAATATCGGCACCCTGGTGTCCTTCGGCCTGGTCAACATCGGCGTGCTGGTGCTGCGTCGCACCAAGCCCGACCTGCCTCGCACTTTCCGGACCCTGGTGCCGCTGGTCCCGGTCCTCGGCGTCGGCATGTGCGCCTGGCTGCTGCTGCGCCTGCCCGGCGTCACCTGGCTGGCATTCACCCTGTGGACCGCCTTCGGCCTGTTCGTCTACTTCGGCTACGGCCGCCCTCACTCCCGGCTGACGGCCGCTGCCAACCCCGACCCGACCGTCGCGCGGCCGTAGTCGCGACGAGATGCTCAGGCGCGCACCGGGATCCGGTGCCGCACGAAGTCGAGGACGGCGCTGTGCCAGGCATCGGGCCGCTCCACCATCAGCACATGCCCGGCGGGCACTTCGAGGTACTCGGCTCCGGGAATCTCGGCGGCCAACCGGCGTGCGCCCGCCGGATCGATCAGCAGATCGTCGCGCGCGCCGATGGACAGCGTCGGCACCCGGACGCGGGGGAGGTCGGCGGTGGTGTCCACCCGCGTCACCAGGTCCGCCTGGGCGGCGGTGCCTCCCGGTACCCGCGCGGCGGTCTGCTCGAGCACGGTCGAGAGCTGTTCGGGGGAGAGGGAATTGACGAAGTCGGCGGCGAATCCGCCCAGCAGCGCGATCCGCGCGAAGGCGTCTGTATCCCCGGCCGCCAGGGTCTGCCGCCACTGGTGCATGGTGAGCACCGCCCGATGGTCGGCGCGGGCGAACCCGGCGGCCAGCACCAGCCCGCGCACCCGCTCCGGATGCCGTATCGCCGCCCGCACGGCCACCGCGGTCCCGAGCGAATAGCCGATGATCGCGAACTCCTCGGCTCCGGCCTCGACGGCCGCGGCGACCAGTGCGTCGGCCAGCGCGTCGAGTTCCAACGGGGTGTCGTCGTCCGGGTAGTCCGACCCGATGACCATGTGGTCGGTCGCGAGCAAGGGGATCAGCGATCCGAAATTGGCCTCGATGCCGCCGCTGGCACCGTGCGCGAGCACGATGGCGGGTCCGGAGCCGGTCACGGTGGTGGTGAGTGGAATCGTCGTCATGGCGGCGACGTTAGGGATTGACATGGATGTGAGGGTCAAGCCCCGGTGCTCGGGAACACAGCACTTGGGAACACAGCGCTCGGAACCACCGCGCCGCACCCACGGCGGGCCGACGTGCTGATCGGAGAACTGTCGCGCGCCACCGGCGTGAGTCCCCGGCTGCTGCGCTACTACGAGGAGCAGGGGCTGCTGGTCGCCCGCCGGGACGCCAACGGCTACCGCGTCTACCCCGAGACCGCCGTCGCCCGGGTGGCGCGTATTCGCGAACTCCTCGACGCGGGCCTGAACACCGCCGCCATCCACGCCCTGCTGCCCTGCGTCACCGAGACCGGCTTCGCCCACTGCGACCACTCCCGCGCGGTCATCCGCGACGGCCTCGCTCGCCTCGACGACGAGATCGCCACCCTCGCGCGGCGGCGTTCCCTGCTGGCCCGACACCACGACGCGGCGCACGAGCGACACTGAATCCGCACCCGTGCGCCCCCGCGCCGGTGTGGAACTCGTAGGCTCGAGGGGTGCGAGCGCTGGAGCAGATTCGACAGTGGCCGGTCCGGCATGCGGCCGCGGGTGTGGTCGTGAACGGCAAGGGGGTGGTGGACCGGGAAGGGGATGCGGATCGGGTGTTCGCGCTCGCCTCGGTGACCAAACCGCTTGTGGCGTACGCGGTTCTGGTGGCGGTGGAGGAGGGGGCCGTCGAACTCGATCAGCCCGCCGGGCCGGAGGGGTCCACGGTGCGGCATCTGCTGGCGCACACCTCGGGGTATGCGTTCGACACCACGCAGGTGGTGGCGCAGCCGGGGGCCCGGCGGATCTATTCGAGCGCGGGTTTCGAGGTGCTGGCCGACTTCGTGGCCGAACAGTCCGGGATCGCGTTCGACCGCTACCTGCACGAGGCGGTCTTCGAGCCGCTGGGCATGCGCTCGTCGGTGCTGGCCGGTGCGGCCGGACATGCCGCACGGTCCTCGGTAGCAGATCTGCTGCGCTTCGCTGAGGAATTGCTGAACCCGCGTTTGGTGAGTGCGGAATTGCTCGGCGAAGCAAGCACAGTGCAATTCCCGGATCGCAATGGGATTCTTCCCGGCTACGGCTCGCAGCGTCCCAACGACTGGGGGCTCGGGTTCGAAATCCGCGACCACAAGTCCCCGCACTGGACCGGAGGCGCGAATTCGCCTCGTACCTATGGGCATTTCGGGCAGTCGGGCACGTTCCTGTGGGTCGATCCGGCCGTCGGTATGGCGTGTCTCGCGCTGGCGGACGAGAATTTCGGTGACTGGGCCCGTGCGGCCTGGCCGGCCCTCAGTGATGCCGTCATCGCCGAGTTCGGCTAGGCGTCGCGCGGATCTGCCTGGTTGCCGCATCGGACACGCGCGGACTCGCGACACGTCGAATAAGTAACACCCGTAACACCGGGCACTCCAGTAAACTCGGGCAACGCCGGCTCGGAGGGTCGTTGGGGAAGACGTCCCCGTCGAAGCCGGAGGTGTTAGTGGTGCGCGCATCGAGTCAGTTCGCCGACGCGACGTCGGGTGTCGTCTACATCCACTCGTCGCCGGCCGCGCTGTGCCCGCACATCGAATGGACGCTCACCTCCACCCTCAAGGCTCCCGCCAAACTGCGCTGGACGGCGCAGCCCGCGGCCGACGGGCAATTGCGGGCGACCATCGACTGGTACGGACCGGTCGGCACCGCCAGTAGATTAGCCAGGGCATTGCGGGATTGGCCGGTACTCTATTTCGAGGTCACCGAGAACCCCAGTGAGGGCGTCGACGGCGAACGCTACTGCTTCGTTCCCGGCCTCGGCCTCTGGAACGGCGCGACGTCCGCCAGCGGCGATGTGGTGGTCGGCGAGATGCGCCTGCGCGCCATTGTCGAACAGGCTCGCGGCGCGGGTCGCCACACCGCCGCCGACATCGCCGCCGATATCGACCGCGCGCTCGGCACCGCCTGGGACGACGCGCTCGAGCCCTTCCGCCTCGGCGGTGAGGGCGCGGAGGTCACCTGGCTGCGCCGCGACGTCGGCTGAACGCCTGCTGCTGGACGCTCGACAGGGAGCAGTTCGAGAGAGAGGAGTGCGTATGCGAGGTGCCATCGGAGCATCGGCGCTGGCCGGTCTGGCCGTCACCCTGGTCGCGGTGACGGGCTGCGGTGACGATTCCACCTCGGAGTCGTCCGTCACGAGTTCGACAACAACCTCCGCCACGTCGACCAGGCCCGCCACCCCGCTGCCCGGCGAACCCGTACAGTGCGGAACCGGCCCCTGGGGCCTGTCGGTCGTCGTCTACACCACCAAGGGCCCGGACTTCTGCGCCATGGCCCTCGAAGTGGTGAACGAGTATGCGGCACAACGTGATTCCCAGCCCGAGGGGGATATCGCCGTCACCGTCGACAATATCCGCTGGGTCTGCGCCGAACGGCAGGGCGATCCCAATCCGTACCAGGAGTGCGGCAGCCAGAACGAGTCCGCCGACCAGATCCACCTCTACTCGTAGACGACGGCCGCGTGTCGTCCGTCACACAGCCGCAAATCAATCGACGGTCTGATCGCAAAGTCGATGCGCAAGGCTCGACTGTCTATGCGGACACGATTCATACAATGGGCCATTCCATCCCGCCGGACGGTGCGGACATCGCCGACGAGCGGGCGACCGCGCGGCCGCCTGCGCCCGATCCTGGCTCTCACCGCCGCGGCGCTGCTCGCCGTCACGGGCTGCGGTGTCGGCGGCGACGACGCGGCCGCCACCACCTACTCCGATGCCAAGTCCTCCGGCCGCATCAAGGTCGGATTCGCCAACGAGGCCCCCTGGGCCTACCTCGACGAGAATGGTGAGCTGACCGGCTACGCGCCGACCGTCGCCCGCGCCGTGCTGAAGAAGCTCGGCATCGACGAGGTCGAGGGCGTGGTCACCGACTTCGGCGGTCTCATCGACGGCCTGCGCGCCCAGAACTACGCCTTCGTGGCCGCCGGTATGTTCATCAACCCGGAACGCTGCGAGAACTCCGACTTCGCCATCCCGGACTATCAGGTCGGCTCGGCCTTCATGGTGCCGGAGGGCAACCCCCGCAATATCACCCGGTTCGAGGACATCACCCGGGAGAACGTCCGTGTCGCCACCCTCGGCGGAGCGGTGGAGAACGGCTACGCCGAACAGGCCGGTGTGCCCGGCAACCTGATCGAGCCCATGGCGAAGCAGGACGACATCCTGCGTGCCGTCGACAACGGTGACGTCTACGGCGCCGCCATCCTCGACGTCACCGCCTCCTGGCTGGTGAAGAACAACCCCGGTGCGGGACTGGAGGTCACCCCGTCCTTCAACTTCAGCGACCGCCCGGACGTCGGCACCTTCAACTTCCGCCTGGACGACGACGAGTTTCGCGAGGACTTCAACCGCGAACTGCGTGCCCTGCACGAGAGCGGGGAGTGGCTGCAACTGGTGGAGCCGTACGGCCTGACCGCCGCCAATGAGCCCGATCCCGGCATGACCACCGAGTCGTACTGCACGGCCTGATAATTCCGTGTCCGACAATATTCCGATCTATCTGGAGCGGATGCTCGCCGGTCTGCCGTTCACGCTGTGGGCGACGATCGGCGGCATCGCGCTCACCATCGTGCTGTCGTTCACGGCGGGTATCGCGTTGCTGTCGCCGCGGCGCTCGGTGCGCTTCGTGACCCGCGTCTACGTGGAGGGGTTCCGCGGCAGTTCCGAGGTCGTGCAGCTGTTCTTCTTCGCGGTCGCGCTGCCCATCTTCCTCGGAGTGGCGCTCGGTGCGACGGCCGAAGGGCTGCTGTACATCGGCATCATGGTGCTCGGGCTCAACCACGGCGCCTATGGTGCCGAAATCGTGCGCGGCGCCATCCAATCCGTGCCGCGCGGGCAGATCGACGCCTCGGTGGCGCTGAATCTGTCTCCGTGGCAACGCATGTGGCGGGTCGTGCTGCCGCAGGCCGTGGTCGAGATGGTGCCCTCGTTCAATACGCTGTTCATCCAACTGGTGAAGAGTACGGCCCTGCTGAGCTTCATCGCCGCACCCGAGATCTTCAAGAAGACCGATGAACTGCGCGCGGTACCGGAGTTCTCGCAGGAGCTCGGCCTGATCTATGCCATCGAGCTGGTGTTCTATCTGCTGATCGCGGTGGCGGTCACGGCGATCATGCGTGTGGTGGAGATGCTGGCGGCCCGGCGAGTCGGTCGCCAGGCGACGTGGCGTGGCGTGCGGACGGTGGCGGTCTGATGGAAAAGTGGCAGTGGGACCGGTTCTTCGACGCCTTCCCCTACATTCTCGACGGCCTCAAGGTCACCATCCAGTTCACCCTGCTGGGCTCGCTGGTCGCGTACGCGCTGGGGTTGCTCTTCGCCGTCATCGGCCGCCTGAGCATTCCCGTAATCAGCCAGGCGCTCTGGCTGTTCATCGAATTCGTGCGCAGCACACCGCTGCTGGTGCAGATCTTCGTGCTGTACTGGGTGGTTCGCCCGCCATTGCTGGGCGAGCTGCCGATCGAGACCCAGCGCCTGCTGGTGGGTGTGGTCGCCCTGGGCGTGCACTACGCCTGCTACACCTCCGAGGTGTACCGCGCCGGTATCGACGCGGTGCCGCGCGCCCAATGGGAGGCGGCCACGGCGCTGAATCTGCCGCGCACCCGCACCTGGACCGATGTGGTGCTGCCGCAGGCGATTCCGCGGGTGTTGCCCGCCCTCGGCAACTACACCATCGCCATGTTCAAAGAGGTGCCGCTGCTGTCCTCGATCGTCGTGCTCGACATGGTCTATCAGGTGAAGACCGTCTACGCCGCCAATACCGGCGGTGCCGGACCGGAGGCGTGGTTCGCGGTCGGCCTCACCTTCCTCATGCTGAGCTATCCCTGCTCCCTCCTGGTACGAAAGCTGGAACGCCGTGTCGGAAGCATCTGAATCCCTAGCATCTGAATCCGCCGTCGCCGTCGTGGGCGGCGGCTCCGAGCCCATGATCCGCTTCAACGACGTGGTGAAGCGCTACGGCGAGGTGAGGTGCCTGGAGGCGCTCGACTTCGCGGTCGCGCCAGGGGAATTCGTCACCCTCATCGGGCCGTCGGGCTCCGGAAAGACGACGGTGCTGCGGCTGCTCATGACGCTGGAGCGGGTCACCTCCGGCACCATCGAGGTCGCCGGGGAACCGCTCAGCCATATGGAGCGGCGCGGGAAGCTGGTGCCCGCCGACGAGAAGCATCTGCGGCACGCGCGCCGCCATATCGGCATGGTGTTCCAGCAGTTCAACCTGTTCCCGAATATGAACGTGCTGCGCAATATCACCGAGGGCCAGATCCGCAGCCTGGGGCGTTCCAAGGAGGAGGCCGAGGCGCGCGCCGTGGAGTTGCTGGGCATGGTCGGGCTGGCCGACAAGGTGAAGGCACACCCCACCCAGCTCTCCGGCGGTCAGCAGCAGCGTGTCGCCATCGCCCGCGCCCTGGCCATGGACCCCAAGGTGCTGCTGCTGGACGAGGTCACCTCCGCCCTCGACCCCGAACTGGTCACCGGCGTACTCGGCCTGCTCGCCGACATCGCCGCCGACACCGACATCACCTTCCTGTGTGTCACCCACGAAATGCGTTTCGCCCGAACCAGTTCCGACCGCGTCATGGTGCTCGACTCCGGCCGCATCATCGAGGACGGCCCACCGGAGAAGATCTTCAGCGAACCCGACCACGCCCGCACCCGGGAGTTCCTGCACGCCGTTCTCGACCGGGAGTGACCTGCTGGGGGTGCCCCCGCGCCACCGTCACGACCCCGTCGTCGGCCTCGACGTGGATTGCCGCGCGTCCAGCACCCGGGCGAGCCGCTCGTGGTCGAGTTGTCCCTCCCAGTTGGCGACCACCAGGGTGGCGACACAATTGCCGAGCAGATTGACCGTCACCCGCATGGAATCCATGATGCGGTCGGCGCCGAGCAGAATTGCCACGGCCGCAACGGGAATGGAGCCGTGCCCGATGGCGCTGATGGTGGCCGACAGCGCCAGGAAGGACGAGCCCGGCACCCCCGCCATCCCCTTCGAGGTCAGCATGAGCACCAGCAGCGCGGTGATCTGCTCACCCAGCGTCAGGTCCACGCCGACCGCCTGCGACAGGAACAGCACGCAGATGGCCAGATACAGCGTCGCACCGTCCAGATTGAACGAGTATCCGGTCGGTACGACGAGACCGGTGGTCGCCCGTGAGGCTCCGGCGTCGATGAGTTTGGTCATGATGCGGGGCAGCACCACCTCGGTGGACGCGGTGCCCAGGGCCACGAACAGCTCGTCCTTGAGGTAGCGCAACAGCTTCCAGAAGCTCACCCCGGCGAACACCCGGGTGATCACCGCCAGCACCAGCAGAAACAGCGCGGCGGCCCCGTAGCAGCAGGCGATCAGCTTGGCATAGCTGCCCAGTGACCGCAGCCCGTACTGCCCGATGATGTAGGCCATCGCGCCGAACGCGCCCAGCGGGGACAGCCGCATGATCCAGCCGATCACGATGAACAGGATGCGGCTGACGTGATCGATCAGCTCCAGTACCACCGGCGGCCCGTTCTCGCCGAACTTGGCCAGCGCCAACCCGAACAGCACCGCGATGAACAGCACCTGGAGCAGTTGGTTCTCCGCGAAGGCCGACACCAGCGAGGCCGGGATGATGTTGAGCAGGAATTCGACCGTATGCGGCAGCTCCCCGTCACCGGTCTTCTGCGCCACCGCCTCGGCGCCGGTGGCGAGCGTCTCCGGGTCGATGCTGAACCCCGCGCCCGGCCGCACCAGATTTCCCACCACCAGCCCGAAGACCAGCGCGAAGGTGGTCACCACCTCGAAGTAGATCAGCGCTTTGATGCCGATGCGCCCCACCGACTTCAGATTCCCGATGTGGGCGATGCCGAGCACCACCGTGCAGAACACGATGGGCGCGATCACCATCTTGATGAGCTTGATGAATCCGTCGCCCAGCGGTTTCAGATCGGCGCCGAGATCCGGCCACAGCGCGCCGACGGTGATTCCGGCGACCACGGCCACCAGAAGCTGCACGAACAGCGAGGAATACCAGGGTGGTCGGGCAGCGGGTTCGGCGGTGTCGATTCTCTCCAGGGTTGCGGACATGCGTGCACGCTAGGAGCGCCGTGTATCACCGCCGTATCGCCACTGTTGCCAGTAGCGAAGAACATCCGATGATTTGCCCTGGGAATGCGGAGCGGGGCGGCCTCGAATGAGACCGCCCCGCTCCGGGTTCGCTGGACCGCTGCTACAGCGGGATGTTCTTGTTGTGCTGCGGCCGGGACGGGGCCGCGGCCAGGGCCGCCGCGATGGTCGAGCGGGTCTTGGCCGGGTCGATGACCTCGTCCACCACGCCGATGGACAGTGCGCGGCCGACACCGCCGGCAATGGCCTCGTGTTCGGCGGTCAGGCGCTCGAGCAGGGCCTCGCGCTCCTCCTCGGGAGCCGCGGCGAGCGCCTTCTTGTGCAGGATGCCCACGGCGGCCTTGGCGCCCATGACCGCGACCTCGGAGTCGGGCCAGGCGTAGACCGCGGTGGCGCCGAGCGAGCGGGCGTTCATGGCGATGTACGCGCCACCGTAGATCTTGCGGGTCACCAGGGTGACGCGCGGGACGCGGGCCTCGGCGAAGGCGTGCAGCAGCTTCGCGCCGCGGCGCACCACGCCCTCCCACTCCATGCTCACGCCGGGCAGGTAGCCGGGCACGTCGGTCACCACGACCATCGGAATGCCGAAGGCGTTGCACAGGCGCACGAAACGCGCTGCCTTCTCGGCGCTTTCGGAGTTGAGGCAGCCGCCCAGGCGAATCGGGTTGTTGGCCAGCACGCCCACGGTGCGACCGCCGAGGCGACCCAGGCCGGTGACGATGGAGCGGGCGTAACCGCCCTGCAATTCCTCGAAGGAACTTTCGCCGTCCACATTGTCGAGCAGTTCGTGGATGAGCGGCTTGACGTCGTAGGCGCGCTTGGCCGACTCCGGCAGGATGGCCTTGAGGTCGACGTCGCCGTGCGCGGCCGCGGTCATATCGAATTCGCCCTGTTCGGCGAACATCGAGACCAGGCGGCGGGCGCGGTGCATGGCATCGGACTCGTCGTCGGCGACGATATGGCAGACGCCGGACTTCTTGCCGTGGGTGATCGGACCGCCCAGGGTCGCCATGTCCACGTTCTCACCGGTCACACTGCGGACCACATCCGGGCCGGTGACGAAGACGCGCCCCTCGGGAGCCATGATCACGATATCGGTCAGCGCGGGACCGTAGGCGGCGCCACCGGCGGCGAAGCCGAGCACCACGGAAATCTGGGGGACCTGTCCGGACGCGCGGACCATGGCCTCGAAGACCAGGCCGACCGCGTGCAGCGCCTCCACCCCTTCCGCGAGGCGGGCGCCACCCGAATGCCACAGGCCGACAACGGGAATCTTGGAGTCGATGGCGGTGTCGATCGCATCGACGATGTGCTTGCAGCCCTCGACGCCCATCGCACCGCCCATGACGGTGGCGTCCGAGCAGTAGGCCACCGTGCGCACGCCGTCGACCTCACCGATGGCGGCGAGCACGCCGGACTTGTCGCGGGGGTGCAGGGGCAGCACGGTTCCGGGATCGAAGAAGCGCTGCAACCGGCCCAGCGGATCGCGGGGATCGGTCGTGGTGGTATCCGCATGCGCGGGAGCCATGATGGTCATCGCGAACTCCTGTGAAAGGAAGCGCGGTCGCTGAGAGCGGCTGCGAATGTCGAAGTCCCGGCGGTGGTTTCGGCGGCGGGATCTCTTGCCGAGACCCCGCCGGGACCGCTTGGCTAACGACCGGTGTCGTCAGTACCGGCCGAAGGCGAGCGCGACATTGTGCCCACCGAAACCGAACGAGTTGTTGATCGCGTACTCGATGTCCTGACGGCGAGCCTCGCCCTTCACGACATCCAGGTCGATCTCCGGATCCTGGTTCTCCAGGTTCAGCGTCGGGGGGACGATGCCGTCCCGGATGCTGAGGACCGTGAGCACCGACTCGAGCGCGCCCACGGCGCCGATCGAGTGGCCCAGGGCGGACTTGGGTGCGTACACCGAGGCGTGCTGGACGCCCGCCTTGTGAATCGCCTTGGCCTCCGCGGTGTCACCGATGGGGGTGGCGGTCGCGTGGGCGTTGACGTGGGTGATGTCCTGTGCGGACAGACCGGCGGTCTGCATGGCACGCTCCATCGCACGCGCCGCACCGGAACCTTCCGGATCCGGGGCGACCAGGTGGAAGCCGTCGGAGGTGATACCCGCGCCCAGCAGTCGGGCGTGGATGGTGGCTCCACGAGCCTTGGCGTGCTCCTCGGTCTCGATGACCATGAGCGCACCGGCCTCACCGAAGACGAAACCGTCGCGATCGGAGTCGAACGGCCGCGAGGCACCCTTCGGGTCGTCGTTGCGGGTCGACATGGCCCGCATCATCGAGAAGGCGGCGATCGGCACCGAGTCGATGAAGCCCTCGACACCGCCGGTGACGACCATGTCGGCGTCACCCATGACGATCATGCGCCACGCGTTCGCGATGGCCTCCGAACCCGACGAACACGCCGAGACCGGAGTGACCACTCCTGCCCTGGCCTGGAGTTCGAGACCGACGACGGCGGACGGGCCGTTCGGCATGACCATCTGAACGGCCAGCGGCGAGATCTTGCGATAGCCACCGTTCTTCAGCTTGTCCACCGAATCGATCAGCGCGTCACCGCCGCCGAGACCGGTACCGATGGCCACACCCAGCCGCAGCGGGTCGACCTCGGGGGAACCGGCGTTCTTCCACACCTCGCGACCGAGTACGGTCGCCAGCCGCTCGACATACGCCATCCGGCGGATCTCGACCCGGCTGAGCAGGGTGTCCGGCGAAACCTTCAGGTGGCCGCCGATGCGGACCGGAAGGTCGTACTCGGCGACGAAATCGTCCTCGAGGACATCGATGCCGCTTTCGCCGTTGAGCAGGCCCTTCCAGGTCGCATCAACGTCGCCTGCGATCGATGTGGTCGCCGCCATGCTGGTGACGACGACGTTGGGGAAATTCCCGTTCCGGGTGGAAGGAGTGGTCACGATGTCGGCCTTTACTCGCTACCGAACTTCGCCTTGAGCTCCGCGGCCGCTTCGCTGTTCTCGGCCTCGAGCTTCTGGATGTAAGCCACGGCGTCGCCGACGGTCTTCAGGCTGGCCAGATCCTCGTCCGGGATCTTGACGCCGTACTTGTCCTCGGTCTGCACCGCGATCTCGACCATCGACAGGGAGTCGATGTCCAGGTCATCGACGAAGGACTTCTCGATCGTCACCTCGGAGGGCTCGATACCGGTCACCTCTTCGATGATCTTGCCGAGCTCTTCGACGATCTGTTCCTGGGTCAGAGCGGCCACTTCGTGGCTCCCTTCGTGATTCTTGTTGTGGGATTGGTGGTGTTCTTCTGGTTTGCGGCTGTACACCGATGTCGCCGTTGACGATCGGGCCGGAGGCCGCAGGCCAAGCTAGTCCTTGGTCGTGAGTTCGGCCAGCGCGGGGAGGTCGGCCGGGGTTTTGAGCGCCAGATTCGGCGTACCCTTCAGCTCCCGCTTGGCGATACCCACCAGGGTGCCCGCGGGCGGCAGCTCCGCTACCGCGGATACACCGCTCGCGCGCACGGTTTCGTTACACAGGTCCCACCGCACGGGTCGGGTGACCTGGGCGGCGAGCTTGTCGATCGCGTCCTGACCGGAGGCGACCGGTTTGCCGTCGAAGTTCGACAGCAGCACCCGGGTCGGTTCACCCGGGGTGATCGTGGAAATGGCCTTCGTCACGGCGTCCTGGGCCGGAGCCATGAACGCGGTGTGGAAGGCGCCCGCCACGGGCAGCGCGCGAATCCGGGCCTTCTCCGGGGGATTCGCCGCGAGTTCCGCGAGGGCGTCCAACCGGCCCGCCGCCACGATCTGGCCCACCGCGTTGCGGTTGGCCGGAACGAGGTCCAGCTCGTCGAGCCGGGCGAGCACGGCGGCTTCGTCACCGCCGAGCACCGCCGACATGCCGGTCGGTTCGAGTGCGCAAGCTTTGGCCATCTCCGCACCGCGGATGGCGGCCAGGGCCACCGCGTCATCGGCGGAGATGACTCCGGCGACGGCAGCGGCGGCGAGTTCGCCGACCGAATGACCGGCGACGATCGTATCCGCGGGAAGCGAGTCCTGCGGGATTTCCGCGAAAGCCAACAGGGCAGCCGCGACGACCAACGGCTGAGTCACCGCCGTATCGGTGATCTCCTCAGCGGTCGCAGTGGTGCCCAACTGCAGCAGGTCCAGTCCCGAGGCTTTCGACCACAGCTCGATGCGGTCGGCCGCACCGGGCAGTTCGAGCCACGGGGAGAGCATGCCGGGTGTCTGAGAGCCCTGTCCTGGGGCGAACAACGCGATCACGCCTCTAAGAGAACACTGTGAGGCGGGTCTCCAGAGATGTCGGCGCGAATGAAGCTTGGCGGGTGCTTTTGTGTGGACTCTACAAAAGCGCAAGTGAGTTGTCCGGATCGCCCGATTCCCGGATCGCGTTACATCCCATCTTTCGGATCTGTGACGGGAGTCGCTTCTGAGGCTGAAGTAGGCGATTCGTTACGGGTTCGTGTCAGCCGACCTATGGTGGCGGCGATCCGGAGCACATAGGCGTCCCGCGGATTCATCGGATCCCGTCCCGTGATATCGGCGATTCGCTTCAACCGATAGCGGACGGTATTTGGATGAACGTACAGCTGGCGGGCGCAGGTCTCGACGGCTCCACCGCAGTCCAGGTAGGCGTCCAAGGTGTCGGACAGCGCTGCCCCGGCGGCGGCCAACGGTAGCACAAGACTCTCGTTCAGGGCGTCCACAGCGGCCCGATCGCCGAGCAGTGCCCGTTCCGGCAGGAGTTCGGACGCGTGCACCGGGCGTGGCGCACCCCGCCAGCCCACCACGGCCTCCATACCGGCCATCGCCTCCACCGCGCTCACATGCGCCGCGGACAGGGTGCGCGTGGTCGGCCCGATCACCACCGGGCCCTCGGAGAACACCTCGGTGAGCAGGTCCGCCAGGAACGGCGAGGGATACATGGTGTCGCCCAGATGTCCGCTCACCACCATCACCAGCCGCGAACCCTGCACCACGGCCAGCGCCGCGCGACCGTGCCGGGCGGCGATGCCGTGCACCGAACCCACCACGGTCATCTGGTCCTTCGGGGGAGTGCCCACCAGCACCGTGGCGGGCGCGGTGGCGTCCCAGTTCAATGTGGCCGCGCGCGAGAGCATTTCGGGTCCGGTATCGCCGCGCACCACGGCGTCGACCACCAGGGCCTCCAGCCGGGTGTCCCACGCGCCCCGCGATTCCGCGGCGCTGGCGTACACCGAGGCGGCCGCGAAACCGAGCTCACGCCCGTATCGCAGCACCGCCTCGGTGAGCGCCACCAGCTGCCGGTCGTTGCGCGCCAGCGCGGGCAGCCACTGTTCGAAGAACTCCATGGCCACCCGGACCATGTCGACGGTCTGGCGCAGCGTGAGCCGCCGCGCCAGATCGTCCGGGATGACCTGGAAAGCGTCCAGACTGAACCGGATATCGCTTTCCGGGTCCTGTAGCCATTCGAGGAAGTTCACCACCGCCGTCTGCACCAGCATCTGCACGCCGGCCCGCTGGGCGGCGTCCAGATTGGCGAAGAACGGCAGCCGATCCTGCATGGACGCCACGGCCTCGGTCGAGAGTCGACCGGAGAACTGCTTCACCCGCTTGAGGAGCGTGTCCGGGAGCGGGTCGCGGGTCTGCCGATTCGGGGAGAGCGCGCCGGTGGGTAGATACACCTCGTGGGAGGAGGTGCTCTCGGAAATCCGGCGCGGCCTCGGCGGTTTACGTTCCACGATGCCTATCGTCCGTTATGCGTCGCCGCCCTCGGTACCCGGTGCCGCCTTCGGCGCGGCGTTCACGTCGTCGATGCGGTAGCGCGCGGCCGCCTCGGCGACCTTGCCCGCGTCGATCTTCCCGGCCTTCGCCAGCCCCGACAGCGCCGCCACCACGATCGACTGCGCGTCCACGTTGAATACGCGGCGCGCGGCCGGGCGGGTGTCGGAGAAGCCGAAACCGTCGGTGCCGAGGGTGATGTAGTCGCCCGGAACCCACTGGCGGATCTGATCCGGCACCGCCCGCATCCAGTCCGAGGCGGCCACGAACGGGCCCTCGGCCTGCGACAGCACCTTGGTCACATAGGGCACGGTCGGTTCGGCGGTCGGGTTGTGCAGTTTGGCGATCTCGCCGGCGAGCGCCTCCTTGCGGAGTTCACCCCACGAGGTCACCGACCACACATCGGCCTGTACGCCCCACTCCTCGGCCAGGATCTCCTGGGCGCGCAGACCGTCGGGCATGGTCACACCCGCCACCAGGATCTGCGCGCGGACGTCACCCGCGCCGCCCTTCTTGTAGAGGTAGATGCCCTTGAGCAGGCCCTCCACATCCAGGTCGTCGGGCTCCGCGGGCTGCGACTGCGGCTCGTTGTACAGGGTGATGTAGTAGAAGATGTCCTCGCCGCCGAACTCGTGATGGCGCGAGTGCGTCTCCGGATCGGTCCCCGGCAGCGCCTCCTGGTAGCCCGAGGAGACACCGCCGCCGTACATGCGGCGCAGGCCGTCGCGCACGATGTGGGCGATCTCGTAGGCGAAGGCGGGGTCGTACGGCACGCAGGCCGGGTTGGTGGACGCCAGCAGCAGCGAGTGACCGTCGTTGTGCTGTAGTCCCTCACCGGTCAGCGTGGTCCGCCCGGCGGTCGCCCCGAGGACGAATCCGCGCGCCATCTGGTCCGCCGCCGCCCACAGGCCGTCGCCGGTGCGCTGGAATCCGAACATCGAGTAGAAGATGTAGAGCGGGATCATCGGCTCGCCCTGGGTGGCGTACGAGGTGCCCACCGCGGTGAACGACGAGGTCGAACCGGCCTCGTTGATGCCCTCGTGCAGGATCTGCCCGACGCTCGACTCCTTGTAGGCGAGCATCAGTTCCGCGTCGACCGACGTGTACAGCTGGCCGTTGCGGTTGTAGATCTTCAACGACGGGAACCACGAGTCCATACCGAAGGTGCGGGCCTCGTCGGGAATGATCGGCACGATCCGCTTGCCGATCTCCTTGTCGCGCAGCAGTTCCTTCATCAGGCGCACGAAAGCCATGGTGGTGGCCACGTTCTGTTTGCCGGAACCCTTGCGTATGGAGCGGTACGGCTCATCGCCCGGCAGCTGCAGCGGCTTCGCCTTGGTGCGGCGCTCGGGCACGAAACCGCCGAGGGAGTTGCGGCGGTCCATCATGTACTGGATGGCCGGATCGTCCTGGCCGGGGTGGTAGTACGGCGGCAGGTACGGGTTGGCCTCGAGCTCGGCGTCGGTGATCGGAATGCGCTGCACGTCGCGGAACGCCTTCAGATCGTCCAGGGTCATCTTCTTCATCTGGTGCGTGGCGTTGCGCGCCTCGAAGTGCTTGCCCAGACCGTAGCCCTTGATGGTCTTGGCCAGGATGACCGTCGGCTGCCCCTTGTGGGCCATGGCCGCCGCATAGGCCGCGTAGATCTTGCGGTAGTCGTGGCCGCCGCGCTTGAGGTTCCAGATGTCGCTGTCGGACAGCCCCTTCACCAGCTCCTTGGTGCGCGGATCGCGCCCGAAGAAGTGCTCGCGCACGTACGCGCCGTCATTGGCCTTGTAGGTCTGGTAGTCGCCGTCGGGCGTGGAGTTCATCAGGTTCACCAGCGCGCCGTCGCGGTCGGCCTGGAGCAGGGAGTCCCACTCGCGGCCCCACACGACCTTGATGACGTTCCAGCCGGCGCCGCGGAAGAACGACTCCAGCTCCTGAATGA
This sequence comes from Nocardia otitidiscaviarum, assembly GCF_007362295.1. Taxonomy (NCBI): domain Bacteria; kingdom Bacillati; phylum Actinomycetota; class Actinomycetes; order Mycobacteriales; family Nocardiaceae; genus Nocardia; species Nocardia otitidiscaviarum. The sequence continues at coordinate 1,542,588 of NZ_CP041695.1, forward strand.
TCTTGCCGTTACCGCGCACCGGGCCGTCCAGGCGCTGCAGGTTGCAGTTGATCACGAAGGTCAGGTTGTCCAGGCCCTCGTTGGCCGCCACCTGGATGAGGCCGCGCGATTCCGGCTCGTCCATCTCGCCGTCGCCCAGGAACGCCCACACGTGCTGATCGGAGGTGTCCTTGATACCGCGATCGTTCAGGTAGTGGTTGAACCGCGCCTGGTAGATGGCGTTCATCGGGCCCAGGCCCATGGACACCGTGGGGAATTCCCAGAAGTCCGGCATGAGCCGCGGATGCGGGTACGACGACAGGCCGCGGCCCGGGCCGCCGTGCGAGTACTCCTGGCGGAAGCCGTCGAGCTGATCCTCGGTCAGTCGTCCCTCGAGGTAGGCGCGGGCGTAGATGCCGGGGGAGGCGTGCCCCTGGATGAACACCTGGTCGCCGCCGCCGGGATGGTCCTTGCCGCGGAAGAAGTGGTTGAAGCCGACTTCGTAGAGCGCGGCGGAGGAGGCATAGGTCGAGATATGGCCGCCGACACCGATTCCGGGCCGCTGCGCGCGGTGCACCATGACGGCCGCGTTCCAGCGGATCCAGGCCCGGTAGCGGCGTTCGACCTCTTCGTCGCCGGGGAACCAGGGCTCGTTCTCGGTGGGGATGGTGTTGACGTAGTCGGTGGAGGTCAGTGCGGGAATCGCGACACGGCGTTCACCGGCGCGTTCGAGCAGCCGCAGCATCAGGTAGCGCGCCCGGCCAGGTCCTTCGCGCTCGAGCATCTCGTCGAAGGACTCGAGCCATTCGCTGGTCTCTTCCGGATCGATGTCCGGCAGGTATGACGCCACCCCCTCGCGGATCACTCGGACCCGGCCCCCCGCCGGGCGATTGCGTGCCGGCCCGTTTGTAGGACTCGACGAAGAAATGGGGTGCATCAGGTCGGTCAAGACATTTGCTCCTCGTACATGGGGTGGGACAAGCGTGGCGTCATTACCCCGGGTGACCGCTGGTCGGCGGGTACCCGTTCACGATGGTTTCTAGGGCGCATCTCACATCCTCGTGCACGATGCGTCCTGGATCATCATGTCAGCCGGAAATCCAGTACGGTTCGGTAGGGAACCGTCATGGCAGTCGAACCGGGAGGATCGATGAAGCTGCTGAACCCGCGGGGGTTCGGTCTGGTCTGTGCGAGCCTGGCGGTAACCGCTGGTCTAGCGGTCGCGGGATGTGCCGATCGCATCGAGGGCACACCGACGGCCAACGAGGCCCAGGTTACGTCGTATCGCGCTGAGGCGTCGTCGAGTTCGGCGGCGGCCACCTCGTCGCGCCGGGCGGCCGCACAGGCCAAGGCGATCGCCGACAACTGCGATCCGTTCCGGGACACCACCGGTCCCGCGGTGACGCGCTACAACGAGTTCGTCGACGCCCATGACGCAAATGCGCCGGACTACGCGGCCAAACGAGACACCGCCGCGAACACGATCGAGGATGCGGCGCGGACCGTCGAGACGCGCGTGCAGGAGGCGGGCGAGGCGCTGCCCCCGGACCTCGCGCAGAAGCTCACCGATTACGTGAACGCTGCTCGAGAGCTTGCCGCCCAGGCCCGCGTGATGACCTACACCTCCCCGGTCGCGGCGCTCAACGACGCCAGCAAGAAGGTCAACGACGCCCTCAACGCGGTCCGCGACGCCTGCCCGGCCCGATAACACTCGCGACAATTTCCTCGGCGATTTCGGCCGATCGGCTTGCGCTGAGGCTCTTAACCATGTTCGCTTGCAACTACCTATTGTCGGGACTCGAGGAGGACACCACCGTGGTCGCCGCGGCGGACGCGCAGAATTACGCTCAGAAGCTTGGCATCTCGCACGGCATGGTGGTACAGGAACTGGGCTGGGACGAAGATACCGACGACACGCTGCGGAACTCGATCGAGGAGACCATCGGTTCGGAGCTCCTCGACGAGGACACCGACGAGGTGGTCGAGGTCGTGCTGCTCTGGTGGCGGGACGGTGACGGAGACCTGGTCGACGAACTGCTCAATGTGATCACCCCCCTGGCCGACGACGGCATCGTCTGGGTGCTCACCCCCAAGACCGGCCAGCCCGGTCACGTCGATCCCAGCGAGATCGCCGAGTCCGCACCGTCTGCGGGCCTGAATTCGACCACCCCGGTCAGCCTGGGTAGTTGGACCGGCACCAAGCTGACCCAACCCAAGACGCCCTCGAAGCAGCGCTGATCCCTGCCTTCGCTAAGGTTTTCGATCGGGCGGGCGACCGTGCCCGCCCGCCGTAAGCCCGAATCCGATGGAGGTTCACCGTATGCCGCTAGAGGTCGGTACGCTCGCCCCGGACTTCACCCTGAAGGACCAGAACAACCAGGAAGTCACCCTGTCGAGCTACCGAGGCGAGAAGAACGTCCTCATCGTCTTCTACCCTCTCGCCTTCACCGGCATCTGCCAGGGCGAACTCTGCAAGGTCCGCGACGAACTGCCCAAGTTCCAGAACGACAACGCCGAAATCCTCGCCATCTCGGTAGGCCCCCCGCCCACCCACAAGATCTGGGCCGCCGAGCAAGGCTACACCTTCCCCCTCCTCTCCGACTTCTGGCCCCACGGCGCCGTAGCCCAGTCCTACGGCGTCTTCAACGAGAAGTCCGGCTACCCCAACCGCGGCACCTTCGTCGTAGACAAGGACGGCATCATCCAATTCTCCGAAATGAACGGCCCCGGAGAGCCCCGTGACCAGGCAGCTTGGGAGAAAGCGCTCGCCGCGCTAGATTCATAAACCGTCGCGCCGGTCCGCCGGCGCCCCGAGGGCGTATAGCTCAGTGGTAGAGCACTGGTTTTACACACCAGCGGTCGGGGGTTCGAACCCCTCTGCGCCCACCCAGAGAGCCACGTACGAACCGCCGTCCGGCGGTGCGATTCCAGGCTTGCCGACCCGCTTCGACCTGGACGTTCGTGCCCGTCGGTAGATGCGTGTGGCTCGGTGCAGGTCGGCGAAGACTGGATTCATCTCGTCCGTCACCCGGGGTTGTCACAGTGTCTTCTAGATCGTCGACTAGAAGTGGTGGTAGAACGTCTCGACTACCCGGCCACCTTGTGTCGGAGTGGGCGGTCGAGTCGGTCGAAGTCGAGTAGGAATTGCTTGTCGATCGCGAGGGCGGCCATCAGGTCTCTTGTGCCGGGGTGGCCGTGGCGTACGAAGGCGCTGCTATGCGAGCGGCGAGGTCGTCTACAGCGGCGAGCAGGTCCAAGGGGGGCAAGGACAGATCCAGCGCGTGGCAGTGTATGGTGACCGAGCTGCCGCGGATACGGTGAACTCGGTTGGGCGCATTGCCTTTCGCGTACACCAGGTGCCCATGGTCGAGACCGGTGACAGTGCAGTAAGCGAGCATTTGATACAGGTCGGCGTCAGGAAATCCGGCGGGGGATTCCGCCTTGTACTTCGCGTCGACGATGGCGCGGGGGTTTCGGCCGCTGCGGAACCAGACCAGGTCTGGACATGTGGTGATCTCAGCAGCATCGTCCATCGGCATGCGGTGCTGGAGAGCGCAGTGGCCCCCGTACGGGGCCAAGGATTCGCTCAGTGCGGTGCATACGAAATCCTCATAGATCTTCCACATGTCGAACATATAGCCGGTGACGGTGAGCGATCCGAACCGATGCTCGAATGATTCGGCAGCGAGTACCAACTCGGCCAGTCGAAGGGCATCGTGGAAGCGGACGTTGAGTCGGGAGGGCTGCCAGGCGGGCACGACCGCGCCGCGTGGTAGCAGAGTGACCTCCGCAAAGGCCATCCGCAGACGATGAAGACGCCTACGGGCGGGCTCCGACAGGCATGGCAAGGTGAGCAGCCGGGTCGTCGCGAGCAGCAGCACCCGGTTCTCGGCGATATCGCTGGAGAATTCGTCGTACTCGACCGCCAAGGGCAGCGGCATCCCGTACCAGCGGCTCATCTGGATACCCGTGAGCAATCGGCCACGTAGCACCGGTATGTCGTCGGAGACAGTGCGGTACCCCATGAGCAGGCCCTGCTCGGCGGCGCGGGTCGCCATGCGGGAGAACGCTTCCGCGAGTGCGGGCAGTAGCTCCTCGGCAGGGTCGAGCCGTACCGGGTCGTCGCGCCAGATATCGGGCTTCAGGGCGTACCCGGCGAGAAATGTCAGGCGGTTCAGGTCTTGAATCTTCGGGCGCACCAGTAGCTCTCGGTCTCCTAATGAGACCACGCCGACCTTCCGGCTCGCGGATAGCTCATAGACGCCGGGCATCGTGGTCGGTACAACAGCAGCAATGCCGAGCCGCTGCAACGCGGTATGTTCGGAATCGCTGAGGGCGATCCGTTGCGCGGGGTCACCTTCAGTCAGTGTCAGCCGTGGTTCCACTGTCACGTTCCAGGTTCGCGGGTGTCGGTCCGAGGCTGCGGCGGATGGCGTCGAGGCCGTAGGTCTCGGTGACGTCGATGGTGCGGTCACCGTAGTGGTGTTCCTCAAGCAGCGGCAGAATCGCTGTGCGCCAAACGCGTTCGAGCCCTCCGGGCGCGAAGACCGCCGACCGCATGAAGTATGACGGCCCAATCTTGAAGTCGGGATCCTCGATGCGAGCGTTGAGGGCGTCGAGCAGATCGGCGACAGTGATGTCGTAGCCGTACTCGGCGAGCCAGCTGCGCAGGATTCCGTCCGTCGGTGACTCGCTGGGATGTAGTGGGAGGAAAGCGAACCGGCGGCGCATGGCGGAGTCCACCAGCGCGATCGACCGGTCGGAGGTATTCATGGTGCCGATCATGACGAGGTTGCGCGGCAGCGAGAACCCGCCTTCCGATTCCGACCGGTAGAGCAGTTCGATGGACGTATTCCGATACTCCAGCAAGAAATACAGTTCACCGAAGATCTTGGCCAGATTGCCGCGGTTGATCTCATCGATGATCAGCACATAGGCCGCGTGTGGATTCTCCACCGCCTTGTCCACAATGCGGCGCAGCGGGCCGGGCTTGAGGTCGAAGCCGATCTGACCGTTGCTCATCGGAATCGGGCGGTAGCCCTCGAAGAAGTCCTCATACGAGTACGCTGGATGGAACTGCACGACCGTCACGTTGCCGTCGGGCGCTACATGCTCGGCGATCTTCTGCGCCAGATAGGTTTTCCCTGTGCCAGGGGGGCCGTAGAAGAGTAGCTGCGGCCGGTCGCGGAGTAGGTCGATACATTCTTGCAGCCACGCTTGCGGGACATGCAGACGCTGCGCCAGTTCCGGGGTGGCGTCGGGTAGCTTTGCCGACTTGGCCGAGGCTGGACCGTGACGGCGTTCGACAAGGGGATTTAGCGTGTCGATCTGGGCGGACAAGTCGGTGACATCGCTGGGGCTGTCCAGCAGCGTAATCAGCTCATCGGGGGCGGAATCAAGTGGGAGCGAATGTGATTCCCACTTCACGGTACGGCGCAGATTGGACAGGCCATCCTCGCTCTTGCTGTATTCCGCGTCGCTGGTGATGGTGCCGAAGTACAGTCGGCGCTGACTGACGGTGACCACGAGATCCCCAGGGTGCATGCGGGCGAGGAAGGCATAGAACTCCTCGGACTTCTCCTGCCGGGCCGCGTATCCGGATGTGCGGTAGTCCTCTTCGACATACCCTTTGAGCTCATCCCGGGTGATACCGGGCTCCACCGGTCGCAGTAGCCGCGCCGACAGCGAGACGATGCTCTTCTCCCGCCACATCGGCACCAAGTCGTAACCGAGCACGTTGGAACCGCGCACTCGCCACGCGTGTTGAACGGTATCGGTCGGATCGGCGACCTCTGGCTTAGGTTCCCAGCGCTCCTTCCACGGCGAACGATAGAAGTCGACCGGGTTTCCCTGCTCCCGCATGAGCGCCTCGTTGATGTCGTGCAGATCCTGGTCGACATCGCCGGTTTCGTGGCTGAGATAGTCCGTGAACGCGTCGCGGATGCGGCGCCGATGCACAGGGCTGACGATCGGCAGATAGAAACTCGGAAAGGCCAAGTAGAGAAGAGATTGGCGCTGTGCTACCTGACGCGTCTCAACAGCGTTCGCTGCATCTCTGAAGACGAGTGGATCGCTGAGCGCGAGCCGACGGTCAGTCTCGGAAAGTTCCGCGAAGTGCGATGCGAACTTGATCAGGTACTGCAGTTGTATCCATCGGTAGTTGTTGAACGCCTGGCCACCGTGATAAACGCCGCCGCCGCGCAGGGTGTCGACGATGTCGGCAGGGACCAGAACCGGTGTGCGACTCATGCCGAGAACCTTCTGCAACTGCTCGATCTTCGTATCGCCCCGAAGGTTGGTGATCGGAAGCATATTGAGCAGCAGCAGCTCGGCGAACAGCTGAATCGCCGCCGGCGACGTTGTCGCCAGCTGCTTACCGAGCTTGCTGAAGAAGCTTCCCACCCCGGCATCCGGGCGGTCGACGAAGTCTCGCCGAAGCTCGGCGAGGTTGTCTCGCGTCCACACCGGACGCGATGGAGTGAGGATCGAGCCGCCTCCGCCGAGGCATTGCTCGACCATGCGGCGGCCGAGCGAAGCTACGGCAACCCCAGCTGGGCGCCCGAATGACGCGGAAGTCGGATCGGTCATTCTCGCTCTTCCTGTATCGGAGGTTCGATCTCATCGAATGGTGACTAGTACGGCACACCAGTGTGTTCGGCTTCGGTCATGGCGTCGTCGATTTACAGTATTACTGAGGGCGTTCTCGTGATGTCGTCATTGCAGGCCGGTTTCTGTGCGGCACCCGTCGATGAGACCGGATCGGCATTGGCTACGGCGTAGCTGACTGCGGACCCCAGCCGGTGATCGCTTCTTCGCCACGTTCGATCGCCCGTTGTGCCGGGGATCGCCCGCTCTAACCGTGCCGGTGCAGCAGTGACACCGGAGGTTTCCCGCTGATCCAGGGCAGACCATGGAGTGCCGCAGCGGGTGTGGGGCATGTCGCGCCGGGTGTAGTCGTGCAATCCCATTACACTCCGGGCGCATGAAACGGTGTGGTCGCTATAGGGTTGCTGTCGTGCTTGCCGTTGCTGGACTGTTCACCCCGGCGGCGAGCAGTGCCGATCCAGGGCAGCCGCCGGTTCCGGCGCAGGATCCCTTCTATGCACAGCCGGAGTCCTTCGAGGGGCTGTCGATGGGGCAAGTTCTGGACAGCCGCCCCGTCAGCGTCGGTGTGATCCCGACCAGCACCCAATTCAGTTCGTGGCAGGTGAAATACGTCAGCCAGAACACCAAGGGCAAGCCTTGGACGACAATGGCGACGATCATCCGGCCCGCCGGTCGGCCCGGTCCCGCGAAGCTACTCGCTTTCCTACCGTGGATCGACGTGCTCGACACCACGTGCAATCCTTCGTATCAGTTGCGGACCGATTACTCGTACGTGGCGTCCTCCGGAATGATCGGGGAGATGACGAATCTGAGCGCGGCTCTGGATCGTGGCTGGACCGTCGTCGTTCCCGATTATCTGGGACCGGAAAACCATTTCGCCGCAGGGTATGTCGAGGGTCGCAACACCTTGGACGGAATTCGCGCTGCTCTGAGCTTCGCTCCCGCGGGGCTCACCGGTGACACTCCGGTCGGAGTATTCGGCTATTCCGGTGGTTCACGCGGTGCGGAGTTCGCCGCCGAACTGGCCGACGGTTACGCGCCCGAACTGAATATCGCTGGTACCGCGGCCGGTGGCCTGCCTACCGACATGGCTGCCACCAGCGCCTTCATCAACGGTGGACCGTTCGCCGGTATCAACTATCAGGCGGCGTTCGGTCTGGCCCGCGCCTACCCCGAACTAAACATAGCCGCGTTCTTCGCCGATCCGAATTTCGAACGGACCCTTGCGTCCATGTGCCAGGCCCAGACCCTGGCCTCGTATCCGTTCACCTGGATGCAGGACCGGACGGTGGACCGCGCCTGGCCGCTGGGCGAGCCAAAGGTCGCGGCGGTGCTCGAAACCCTGAAAGCCGGTCGCTACGGCACACCCAACGCTCCTTTGTACCTGTTCATGGCCGAACAGGACCAGATCGCCATCACCGCCAACACCGATGCCTTGATCGCCGACTACTGCGCCCGCAGCGTACCCGTCAGCTATATCAAATACCCTGGCACCGAACATGTCAGCGCCGAGACCGTCGGTTCCGGCGCTGCATTGGATTGGCTCGCCGACCGCTTCAACGGCATCCCGGCGACCACCAGCTGTTCGTGATCGGAAAAGACTCGCACGCCTCGTCAGGCCCCGAATTCGGCGACCGCGTGGCGAACTGGGAGCGTCGTGCCGAGATCCCGATGCTGCTCTTCGCGGTGGCGTTCTTGCTCGCATATGCATGGCCGGTGCTGGATCCGGCTCTTGACACCGACCTGCGCACATCACTCGATGTACTGTCCTGGACAGTATGGGGTGCCTTCGCTGTCGACTTCGCGATCCGCTTGTTCCTCGCCGAACGTCGCGGGCGGTATGCGTTGCGGCGCTGGTATGACGTTGCTCTACTCGTGCTACCGATGCTGCGCGCTTTCCGGCTCCTTCGAGTCCTCGCTGTGATGCGGCTGCTCAATCGCTCGGTCGTCGGATCTCTTGCGGGACGCGCATCGATGTATGTCACCGGAGCTGCGGTGCTGACCGTATTCCTGGGCGCGATCGCGGTATTGGATGCCGAGCAGGAGGCGCCGGGGACAAGAATCACGAACTTCGGTGACGCGCTGTGGTGGGCATCGGTCACGGTGACCACTGTGGGGTACGGCGATCACTACCCCGTAACGTGGCAGGGTCGATTGTTGGCGGTCGGTCTGATGATCGTGGGCATCGCCGTTGTCGGCGTGGTTACCGCAGCCGTCGCATCGTGGTTCATCACCAACGTCCAGCGCGAGACCGAATTCGATGATCGCTGACAGATCCTCAGTAATCGAGCACGTGTGTCGGCTGACAGACATCCATGGGTGATGGAAGGTAGCGGACCAGGGCGTCCAGGAGCGGGGCGACATCATCGATACGGCGCGGTGCCACACTGCACAGCATCGGGACGACGTCACCGATGCGAGTGCGGTACCGGATCAGGTGGTGCACTCTTTCGGTCGAGACCGTTCGGGGGTTCGGGAGGGCGGGCCGGCCGAGCACGGTAGCCAGGAGCCTGTGACGCCTCTGCTCGGCTAGTACCGCCTGGACTCCGTGAGGCTCGCGGTCTGCCGCTTCGTATGTCACCATCGCCACCAGGTCGATGGCACCCGCGAACTCGGTATCGATACCGATCGGCATCTGCAGCGGCAATGGCGCTGCGCCGCGTGTATCGGCGACCGCTCGCACGCAGCGATCGAAATCGGCGCCTGGCTGATCGAGTCCGGTGACCAGGCACAACCGTGCGATCTGATGGTCGTCGGCGACCCGCAGCATCGTTTCGAGTCGTGCTGGTCGGTTCGAAGCAGCATTCACGACGGCCACAACGCCATCCGCCAGACGGATCGTCCGTTCCATGTCGGGGATGGGTGTGTGGCTCGATAGCTCCGCGAGGCGGATCGTGTGGTTGACCCCGTCGGCCGTCCATCGGAACGCGACCGGGGTCCCCGCGCCGACCTTGTCGAGGTGGCGGGACAGCCGGTGGACCACCCGCGCTGTCTCATCGGGATGCCCCATCACCGTGACATTGCGGATCGCCTGCGGGTCAATGGCTTTGGTGCCCATCGCGGTGCGGTACTCCAGATCGACGCGCGGATGCCCAGACACCCGCAATCCGGCCCCACCGTACCCCCGCCTCCGCACCGCTGGGCGGGATTTCCGCGACAAAGTAGAACGTGTTCCTATACGGTCGGTCTGTGCAGAAAGAACAACGCCCCGCCGTGGCAGACTGGTTCACTGCGGAGGACGGTGCGGTACGTCTGAAGGGGAGCCGCTGCGAGGTGTGCGGCACGCCGTACTTCCCTCGGAACACCCTCGCCTGCCGCAATCCGCGGTGTTCGGCTCCGAAGGACGGCTCCGAGCTGGTCGAGTACCTGTTCTCCACGCGTGGCCGGATCTGGTCCTATGCCGATGCGCGATACAAACCGCCCGCGCCGTACGTCTCGCCGGATCCGTTCGAGCCGTATGTCGTCGCGGCCGTGGAGCTCGAGGTCGAGCAGATGGTGATACTCGGGCAGGTCGTGCGCGGTTTCACGGTGGACGACCTGGCCGTCGGCATGCCGGTCGAGCTGGCGCTCGGCACGTTGTACGAGGACGACGAGGCGGAGCGCACGGTGTGGATGTGGAGGCCGGTCAATGACTGACACGAATCGCGATATCGCCGTCCTCGGTGCGGGTATGCACCAGTGGGGCAAGTGGGGGCGGAACTTCGTCGAGTACGGGCTGGTCGCGGCGCGGGCCGCGCTGGCCGATGCCGGGGTGGACCACAGCGAGGTCGGCTATATCGCCGGGGCGGACACCATCCGGAACGGCTATCCGGGCTTCGTTTCGGGCGCGACGTTCGCCCAGGCGCTGGGTTGGTCGGGTGCGCGGATCTCGAGCAGCTACGCCGCCTGCGCCTCCGGTGCCCAGGCGATCGCCAATGCCCGTGCCCAGATCCTGGCGGGACTGTGCGATGTGGCGCTGGTGATCGGCGCGGATGCCACCCCGAAGGGCTTCTTCCAGCCGGTCGGCGGCGAGCGCCGCGACGACCCGGATTGGTTGCGTTTCCACCTGCTCGGTGCCACCAATCCGATCTATTTCGCACTCTATGCCCGACGCAGGATGGCGATCCACGGTGCCACGCTTGACAATTTCGCCGCGGTCAAGGTGAAGAATGCCAAGCATGGGCTGAACAACCCGTATGCCCGCTACCGCAAAGAGGTGTCGGCCGAGGAGGTCGCTGCCTCGGCCGTGGTTTCGGATCCGCTGCGACTGCTCGATATCTGCGCGACCAGTGACGGCGGGGCCGCGCTGGTGCTGACGTCGATGGAGTACGCGCGCCGTCACGGTATCGCGGACCCGGTCCGCATCCGGGCGCTGTCGACGGTGACGCCGACATTTCCGAAAACCGTTCTCGACCTTCCGGATTTCGCAACTGATTCCGCTGTCGCGGTCGAGCCGCCGCCGCGCGCGTTTCGTTCCGCCATCGCGTATGCGGCGTACGAGGAGGCTGGGATCGGGCCTGCGGACCTTTCTTTCGCGGAGGTCTACGACTTGTCGACCGCGCTGGAGCTGGACTGGTACGAGGATATCGGGCTCTGCGAAACTGGTGGTGCGGAAGATCTGCTGCGTAGCGGTGCAACGACATTGGGCGGACGTGTTCCCGTCAACCCCAGTGGTGGGCTCGCCTGTTTCGGCGAAGCGATTCCCGCACAAGCGATCGCGCAGATCTGCGAGCTCACCTGGCAGTTGCGCGGGCAGGCTGATGGTCGTCAGGTGGACGGTGCCAGGGCCGGTATCGCGGTGAATCAAGGGCTGTTCGGACACGGATCGGCGATCATCGCTACGCGGTGAGGGTGAAACCCTCGGCGACTGTCAGCGAAAACCCGGGCAGTGCCCGGGTTTTCGGGTGACCGTACCGGTCTCCATTCCAACTGGTCGTCAATCCGAAATGCGGACGGCTCGGCCGATGGAACCGCATCGCTCGACTACCTCCCCAAGCGGCCGGGCATCACCATCGTGAGTGATATGGACGACAAGCAGTTCGTCGTTGGCCGTGGAAATCCCCGGTCTGCCACCGCTCCAACGCTCGTGACTGCGGCCGTTCACGAGCGGGTTCAGAACGGTGGGCGGTCTGCATCCCGATCGGAGCCGCGGTCACTGCACAGGGTGCCTCCGATAGTGACGGTGTGGTGGATGTCGCGGTGAGTGCGCAGGTGTCGTCGCCCTGGCGGGATGTAGACGTGGAGTAGTTCGGTGAGTGCATTGACCGCTGGTCCCGGGTCGAGTAGCGGTGGATCGGGTTGTGGTTCAACGGGTTCCACTAGGCTGGCAGCCACCGGCGCATGTGGGAACAGGAATTTGGCGCCTTCGGGGCTGGTGGTGATCGTATCGCCGGTGGGGGTGCGCCATTCGATGCGCCGATTCGGATGGTGGGTCACCGTCCAGCCGTTCAGGCCGTGGTCGGCCAGGGTTTTCAGGCGGTGATGTCGGCGGCAGCGGCAGCCGAGGTTGTGCACGGTGGTGGGTCCGCCGGTGACGGGGGAGTGGTGGTCGAAGGGCTGTTGGTGGTCGAGGTCGGTGGCTGCGGCCGAGACCGGGCAGCCGGGTGCGCGGCAGGTTCCATCGAGTGCCCGCACGCGTGCGGCGACGGTGGCGCTGGGCCGGTATCGCCATTCTGGTGGGTTCGTCGGTGGTACCGGGGCAGTGGTGATGTGCGCGTGTGTGTTTCGGGTGACCTCGATCGTGGAAGAACGATGGTCGCTGTCGGTGTCGATCACGGCTGATGCACGATTGGCGTCGGTGGTCTCCGGGGTCGGCGACTGCACTGTGGGGAGTTCGTTGGTCGGCGACTCCGCTGTGGTGAGGTCGGCGGTGTCACTCGTGTGGGATGCGGGGGTGTCACTCGTGTGCGATGCGGCGGAGCCGTAACGCATCTCGTCGCTGGTCTCGGTGACCACATGGAAGCGGGCGTGGCGGGCGATCTGCCGCGCCAGATCGGCGTCGATCGCCCCGAACCCGGCCAACAACCTCGGATTGTCCTGCACCCCCGCCAGGGTCGCCGCGCTGACACCGACCTGCACCAACGCCCGCCGCGCGACCGGCACCGACGTGGTCGGGTCCCGGCGGGCACACTCGGGCAGTCCGCAGCCGCAGATCAGTCGCCCGCTCCCGTCGGCCAACGCCACCAACGCATCAGCACGCCGCTGGTTCATCGAGCGCGGATCGGCGGCACAACACTGACTGACCGCCATCTCCCGCAACCGTTCGAACAACGTCCACCCCCCGGCCGCGGGCAACACGGCATCGACCAGCGCGGTCCCGTCGTCGGCCGCACGCACGGCCACATACCGTTCGCGTTCGGCCTCACGACGCCGCCGCGCCTGCCCGGCGGGGTCGAGTTCGAGCAGCCGCTTGCGGATGATGCGCCGCAACCGCGCGGGATCACACCCTTCGGCACGAGCGACCACCGTTTCTTCCAACTCCGCGACGGTGTCGTCGGGTGTGTTGACCAGGGTGTCGTGGATCGCGCGTACCCGCGCCAGATCGATCCGTCCCTGCGCGAACGCCCGGCGGGTCGCGGGCAACCGCCCCAATCCCATCCCGAGCGCGATCAACCCGTCCACGCTGCGCTGCGAGACCCGCACCGCCACACCGATTTCGGCCGCCGCCGACTCCCCGGCATACCGTGCCGCGACCCCGGCCTCGAGCTGCTGGGCGCGCCGCAGCCGATACAGCCGCGTCATCAACGCCACCTCCTCGGCCTGGGCGGCGGCGATCTGCGCGTGTACCTCCCGCAGCCGCGCGACCAGCTCGTAGCTGGTGGCCTCGACCGCGACGGTTTCGCTCATGTGTTCGAATCTACCGGCTGTGACCGCGACACGAAACCCCAGCTAGAGCGACATGCCGAAAATTGAGGCCATGCGCGGTAGCAGCGCATATGGCCGGAACCTCTCGGTGGCAACCGTGCCTCCGAGTGATGGGCGTTGCATCGGTATCGAGCACGGTTGGAAGATAGATCCTAAGGTGTCATGGCCGCGTGAGGGCGTCCTTCAATCCGGCTGCGTTGCACGCAGCGCCTAGCGCTCCTGTCCCCATGGCGTTCACATTTATCAGGATGCGGTGGATATTCTCGACCGAGGCATGCGTCGAGTTGTATCTCTCGATCGCCTCTAAGCTGGCGCGAAATATTTCGCTGATTCGGGCAATCGCCTTTTCATTCCCTTCATTCCAGCTGAGAATTGGGCCGTGTAAAGGGGTGGAAACGATTAGGTCTGGACTGCCGTCGCCGCGGTTATTCTCCAAAACTTGCCCTCGGTGTTGATATGGATTCCCTCCGTACCTATCGTGTGCGAGAAAAGCGGGAACAATCTGTGCATCGCACCCGAAACCGATTTCCGGGAGGGTGCCTACTCGAAATTCAGTGTTCTTGATCCCGGTGAATGCTTGACGCCATGGAATCAGTGTATCGGGCGATGGTCCAGCGAGTACGAAATGCATCATGTTCTCCATGTGTTCCATATGGCAATACTCGTAGTCTTCCGAGTTTTGGTAGCATATCGCTCGGTAGCGCTCTGACATCGCCGACGCCGGGGTGGGAAATATGCACCGCAGCTTCCTCTGGGATGAGGCCTTTGTCGATAGTTGTTCGCACAATAGTGGGTCGTTATCATCCCGGCTGAAGATGCTGTGCTCCAGTGTGATCGATGCGGCGTGTCGATGCCGGAATGGGTGAATCTCCTGGTAGATCAGCTGTCGACCAAAACTGCTGAGTACTGAGGGATTCAAGTGTTGTTCTACCGTTTCACGCTGCCGTTGTCACGTCAGCCCCTCCGCTTCGTCGCCGGACTGATCGGCGGGCACCGCCGCGCGATCGGCTCGGCCTGGCGCACGCTCGATCCGAGGTCGGCAAGCCCTGCTCATGCTGGCCCACCTGCGCAAAGCTGAAACCTACGCCGATCTCGGTGCTGGGTGCGACATCTCGACGACCGCGGCTTGGCGCTACGCCGGCGAGACCGTGGAGCTACAGAGATATTGCGGTATCGACGGCCTGATAACTCCGTACAAGGAGCACGACGAACCCGAGTCGCAGAAGCAGGCCAACCGAGCCCACGCGCGGCTGCGTGCCCCCGGTGAACGTGCCAACGCTCAGCTCCGCAGGGCGGATCGGATCAAATTTATCTATTTGCCTCGAAATTGTCGAGGATGCAGGTCGTTTCGTTACATACTGTACGGGAATATTGCGACCGCGTGAGGGACTATTTGGATTCGCTGCCCCTTTTGAACTTCCGAGAGAGATTCAGAGTCGATCAGAACAACTCCAGGATCGAGGTCGAGAGCTATTACGCCGTCGGTATACACTGTGGAAACCAGACCGCATAGTGTGGGCTGGTTGTGGGCGGTTCCGGCACCGCTGAGCTCGGCCTCGGCATCAATATTTCTCCAAGTATCGATTTCTTCGACTTCTAGCTCAACCTGACAGATAGAGCCTTTAGGCACCGCCGTTTTGCCTCTCCAGGTGGCCACCCACTCCTTGTTGCGAAATCTAACGGTGACTTTCTCGTCGGGTTGAGCATCTTCGAGAAGTGTAATCTCCACTACCGGGATCCTATGGGTGGCGTTTGGGCATTCAGTCTTCTAGGGGATTTGGGCAACGCGCACCTCTCCGGCGAAGGTGCTCTCAAGCAGTCGGTTGGCAACTGGGGAATAGATCCAAAATTCCGGACTCGTTTCAGTGACATCGCGGAGACACGAATCGAGAACTCGGTATTCGATCTCTGTTGTCGGCAGTGCGAGACTGCTCCAAAAGATTATTAAGGACCCCTTCGTCGGCATAAAGCTGTGTATAGCGGCGCTTATCTCTTCATGGTTGGGCTCAAGGGTCGCTAGAACGAGTGATGGCGGAGTGCTTTCCCAATTTATGGTGCCGTCGGATCTGCGTGAAAAGCGACGGATACTTTCCTGCTCGTACTTGAGATGATTGCTAAGGTCGAGGAGTTGCACCCCTTCTCGACCGGACCAAACAGTGTGGCCATCTTTGCGAACGAGACGGACCAAGGACTTCGGAAGAAGCTCGGGCCTTGACCCGTATACGTTTTCGATTGTCATACGTTTCTCCTCATTAGCCTTGCGATCTCCGCCTCCGAGCCGAGCCAAGGGACCGCCCATTTTCGAGCAGAATCCCCCTTTCCTATCTCGACATTGAAGTGGGGGCCCTTTATGGGGTCGAAATCGATCCGGATCCTTTTGAAGATGCCGTCTACTCGCGTGGTGAATCCCACGATTTTACCGTAAGTGGTGGCAGCGGTTTCTAGGCGTCCGACATAAGGTTCTCGGGTGGCGGGATCTATATCGCCGAGCAATTCTAGTGCCTTGTTTCGTGCTTGCTCGAATGAATCGAAGGCTTCCAGAGTAACCTCTTTGCATGGAGTGAGCCCTAGTGGGTCCATCCACACCAAAGGGTTATGTGGGTATGTACTGGGATTATCTGCTGGCCAAAGGCCGAGTGGGTCTGAAGTTAAATAGCGGCCTACGCTGGGGTCGTATGTGCGGAATACATTATAATGTAGACTTGTCTCGATGTCGTATATCTGGCCTGGGAAGCGGAGAAGCGTGCTTCTCCCGTGCCAGCTTGTTCGGCCCCATATGTCGGATACAGCAGTGCCCGTCGTGGAGGTGGTCGCTACATCGAGCAATTGTGCGGGTACCCCGACAATATTCGTAACTACTGCGAGAAATTCACGATCTGTCCCCGTTCGTTCGACCGCCTGGGTGAGCGGATGATAGGCACCAGGGTAATGATTCCACCGTGTGATTGCATCATCGGTTATGTTCTCGGTGAGGACCGTTCCATCCCACGCATAGCTGATGTATTCGAGGACGGTGCTGTCGGTTGCGAGGCGTTGCTTCGTCATCCTCCGACCAAGGGCGTCATACGTGTAATGCCACCACTGGTTCTCCGGAGTCCACACATCGGTGAGTTGGTCGAAAGCGTCGTAGCGGAAGTGCCAGACTGCTGCTTTGCGCGACAAACGCACGGTGGATTTGCGGATAACGCGGCCCGCTGCGTCGTAGTGGTGCCGATTGCGGCCGTCCCGGATGAGGAGGTTGTTGTGGTATTCACGTCGGGTGCTGCCGGCGGTTGATTGGGCGGGGGTGGCGCCGGGCGAGTCGGGCGTAGGAGAGGTTGGCTCGCTAGGTGTGTAGCTCTCGGTGATGTTGCTGAGGGCGTCGTAGCTGTATTGCTCGGCCAGCGTGCCATTGCGGGCGAGTGAGTGGACTCGGCCGATAGGGTCGAGGGTGTAGTCGAGGCGGGTGGTCGCCCTGTCGGTGTGGGTGGTGTGGGTGGTGATGTATCCGTCCGGTCGCCAGGTGTATTCGTCGGTGCGGAGCTGCCGGGGTTCGGGGCGGGGGTTGCTGTCCAGGCCGAGGGTGGACAGGCGGGTCGGAAAGCCGGTGACGGTTTGTTGCTGGAGGCGGCCGAGGGGGTCGTACGTGTGGTTGACCGCGAGTTCGCCGATGGTCCATTCGGTGAGTTGGCCCGCGGGGTCGTGGGTGAAGCCGATGGTGTGGCCGTCGGTGTCGAGGGCGGTGGGGCGGCCGGACCAGTCCCAGCGCCAGCGGGTTTCGGAGCCGGTGGGGGTGATGCGGCGGGCGCGGCGGCCGAGGGGGTCGTATTCGAACCGCATGGGGGTGCCCGCGTCCAGGGTTTGGGTGGCGAGTTGGCCGTCGGGGGTGTGGGTGAAATCGAGGGTGTGGATGGGGGTTTCGGCTTCGCCGCTGATGGCGGTGAGGAGGCGGCCCAGGGGGTCGTGGGTGTAGCGGCGCCAGTGGCCGGAGTCGGTGGTGATTTCGGTGAGGCGGCCGAGGATGTCGTAGCGGTGGTGGCGGGTGACGCCGGTGGCAGGGGTGACGGTGGCTACTCGGCTGGCCGGGTCGTGGGTGTAGGTGGTGGTCGCGCCGTTGTAGTCGGTTTCGGAGATCAGGCGGCCGGCGGTGTCGTAGCGGTAGTGCCAGGTGTGGCCGAGGGGGTTGGTGACCGAGGTGAGGCGGCGTTCGGTGTCGTAGGTGTAGCGGGTGGTGGCGCCGTCTGGGTCGGTGCGGGAGATCGGGAGATCCCAACTGGCGTAGGTGAATCGGGTGATGCCGCCGGCGCGGTTGGTGTGCGTGAGGAGGTTGCCTTCGCCGTCGTAGGTCCAGGACTCGTGGTGGCCGTCGGGGTCGAGGCGGCGCAGGAGTTCGCCGTCGGGGGACCAGTGGTAGCGGGTGGTGTGGCCGAGGGGATCGGTGACGGCGGACGGGCGACCGAAGGCGTCGCGGATGATATGGGTGGTGGCGCCGAGGGGGTCGGTCACCGTGACGGGGAGGCCGGCGGCGTCGACGGTGACGGTGGTGCGGGCCGTGTTGGGTTCGGTGACTGTCGCTACCGCGCCGTTGGGGTGGTAGGTGTAGGTGGTGCGGATTCCGCCGGGAGTGGTTGTGGCGGTGAGGTTTCCGTGTGCGTCCCAGTCGCGGCGAGCGGTGGTGCCGTCGGGGTGGGTGATGGTTTCGGGGCGGTTGCGCCAGGCGTAGCCGATATCGATGGAGCGGCCGTCGGGGCGGACGATACGGGTGACGTCGCCGTCGGGGGAGTAGGTGTAGCGGGTGACCGCGTTGTCGGGGGCGGTGACCTGGAGGGGGCGGCGGTCGGCGTTGTAGTCGATGCGGGTGTGGCCGCCCGCCGGGTCCATGATGTCGCGGACACGCAGGTCGTGGTCGAAACCCCGGGTGGTGACCGCACCCTGGGAGTTGATGTGGCGGGTGATGTGGCCGGTGCCGTCGGGGTAGTCGAGGTAGTCGAATCCGGCGTTGAGGACGCCGTCGGTGCCGTGCTGGAGGATCACGCGACCGGCACTGTCGTAGGTGTTGACCATGGTGGTGCCGCGCGAGTCGGTCCACGACAGCATGCGGTCGCGGTCGTCGTAGGTGTAGCGGGTGGTGGCGCCGGAACCATTGGTGACCGCTGCCAGATTGCCTGCGGCATAGTCGAATCGACGGACAGCGGTCCTGGATTCGGGACCGTCCGGGCTGGTCGTGTCGACGACGGTCAGGCCGGTCACGCGTCCTAGGGCGGGATCGGTGGCGATCTCGATGTGGTAGCCGCCGCTATGGGTGATCGTGGTCGGGGCGCCGTCGGGGGCGTAGTGGAAGCGGATGCGGTTGAGGTGGCGGTCGGTGATCGCCGAGATCGGGTACACCCCGAACAGCCCGTCGAGTTCGGGTTCCGGGGTGAAATGCCAGATGATTTCGCGCTCGGGGTCGGAGACGCGGTAGGTGCCGGTGTCGGTACGGGAACACGCGTACCGTGCGCCGCCGACCAGCGGCTCCACGGCGATGCCGGGGTCGGCGTGCGGGTAGGCCAGTAGCAGGCCGTCCTCGCCGAGGAAGGTCACCTGGTTCTCGTCGACGACCACGCGCATATCCAGGATCGACGACCAGGTGGGGCCGAACCAGCGGCCCCAGCGGTAGTTCGAGCGGTGTCGCCGGGTCAGGACCAGGGGGAGGATTCCGGGTAGCGTGAGATCGGTTTCGGGGAGCAGGAATTCGCCGGTCGCGGCATCGACGGGGTCGCCGCATTTGGCGACATCGGCGTCGGTCTGAGTGTTTGCCGAATTCTTGGCGGCGGTGGCTGCGTCGGGGTCCGACTGATCTGGATCCTTTTGTCTGTCTTGGTTATCGCGGTCGGGATCGGTATCGCGGTCGTCGGTGTCGTTGCGGCCGTCGTCGTCCCGTTCGCGGCGGTCGTCGGTGTCATGGTCCCGAGCACCGTCGTCGTTTCGTGTGTCCGGTTCGCGACCGTCGGCGGGGTTGCGGTCGGGTGTCGATCCCTGATCGGGCACCTGTCGCGTGTCCGGAGCGAGGTCGGCGCGCGGGGCATTCGGGCTGTCGGGCAGCGGGCGGGTCGAGGTTCCGGCGTCCAGATTGGTGTGCGGATTCGTATTTCCGGGTTGGGCGCGTGGACCGGCTGGGGTGTCCGGAGTGGGGCGTGGGCCGGGTGTCGGACTGGGCGGAGTGGTCGCCGCGGGGGACACCGGCCCGCGACCGGCCGGGGTGTCGGCGCGCGTCGGTCCGGGTACCGGATCGGTGCGCGGCGCGGGGGTGTCGCGGGGCGCTGTGGGATGGGTGTTCGTGGGTGTCGACTGGGTGTGGGCGGGTGCGGTCGTGTCCGGCGTGCGGGTGCCGGGTGTGTCGGTCGGGCTCGTGCCGTCGGGACGGGCCGGTGTCTCTCCGAGCGTGCGTCCGCCGTTGTCGACGTGCGGGTTCTCCGGGGTTGTCGATGCGGGGCTGAGGGTGGAGTCCGTGCGGTCGCCGCCGGTGTCCGGATGCGGCTGGTTGTTTGGCTGATTTGCGGTCGGATCGGAATGCGGTTGATTCCCAGGCGGATTCGTACCGGCCGGGTCGTTGCCGCGCGGCGCGTCCGGGGCAGTGTCGCTGCGCGTCGCGGCCGGGTCGGTGTCGGGTCGCGTCGCACCCGGCGCATCGGAGATATCCGGATGTGTGGGCGGCGTGTAGGTATCGCGCAGCGGTCCGGGCGGATCGGAGTCCGGGCGGGTACCCGGCGTACCGGGGTCATCGACGCGCGCCGGTCCCGCCGAGGGATTGTCCGGGCGCTGCGCCGGTGCCTCCGGTGTCGGATCGGGGCGCGTCGCGGGCGAATCCGGTTCACCCCGAGGCTGTTCGGCGGACACCTCGACCTGACCGTCGTCATCGGCGCGGTCGGCGGGCTGTTCTCGGGTCGGGGCGGGCTGATCGTGCTGGGCGGCCTGCACACTGGAGTCGGGGCGATCCGGTTCCGGTGCAGCGCCCGCGCCCCGGTCCTGCACCGGGGCGTCGGCGTCACGAGGCGGAGCATCCGTGCCGGGCGTATCCCGTTGTGGCGCAGGGGCGTCGATATCTGGCCGCGGATTCGTGCCCGCCGGATCGGATCGGGGACTGAACCCGTCGGGAGCGGCCCGATCGACGGGCGCGCGGGTCGGCACCTCGGGTCTCGGCCGGACCGACGGAGCTAGATTGTCGACCTTGTTCAGCAGCGACGGCGCTTTGGCGGCCAGTCCCGCACCGCCGGTCGGAACGGCGGTCGCGACATCGAAGGCCACGGTGCCGAGGGCTTCGAACGGATTGGCTCGCGCGTCGTCGATCAGCGCGTCCACCACCGGCCCCGGATCGGCCGCGGTGGTCACCAGACCCCCGGCCAGATTCGACATGTTCTCCAGGTACTCGCCTGGGTGCGTGAGGTTGTAGGTGTCGGTGGGGTTGAGCTTGCGCACGAATTGCAGTAGTCCCGACGCCCCGCCGAGCACACCGTCGGTGAAGCTCAGATTCGCGTACTCGCCGATCTGCACCGCGTCTTCGAGGTTGGCCGCCATGCGGGAGACGAACGGCGGCTCTTCCGGCGCCGCGGCTTTGGCAGCGGACAACGAGGCCACCGCCTGATCGGCCGCGGTGTCGCGGTTGGTGCGCGCCCGGGACAGGATGTCGCGCGCGGCCTGGAAGCGCGGTGACCAGGTGTCGGTCACCGTCGTCTTGTCTTTCTGCTCGTCGGTGAGCGAGCGCCACCAGGCCAGCACCCGCCGCCGCTCCTGCACCGCTGCCTTCCATTCGGCGATGGCGTCGGCGGCCAGACCCTGGGCCGCCGAGACCGCCGAAGCCCACGCCTCGAGCGCGGTCTTGGCGTCGGTGAACGCATCGGCGGCCTCGGTCCATTTGCCGGGCTGCGGCGAGAATCCCACCCGGTACCCGTCCGCGCCCAAGCCGTGCCAGTCGCTGATGTTCCCGACCGCGCGCAACCCCTCGCCGGTCTGATCGGCCGCCTGCGACAGCTTCCCCAGACTGTTTCCGGCCTCCGTGATCGCCGATGGTTCGCCGCGGATCAGCTCCTTGGGGTCCTCGGTCTCCCCGAGTTCCCGCTCCTCGACCGCCCCGCCCAGCGCCGAGGACACCTGGTCGCCGGCATCGTCCAGCGCCTCGCCCACCCCGTCCCAGCCGACGGAGCGGGCGGCGTCCGCGCCGACGTCGAGTACGTCGTCGATCGCCTCGCCGACCGCCGCGGTGGCCGATTCGGCCGCGTTCTCGACGGCCTCCCCGATCTGATTGGCCTTGTCCTCCAGCCAGTCCCCGATGCCCACCCCGGCTTACTCTCCCTGGCCGCCTTGCGGATTCAGCAGTGGCGCGTACTTCTGCTGAATCTGCTCGACCTGGGCGGCCGCGCCGGTATTCCAGCCCGGCGCGGGGAGTCCGTCCGGGGCACCGCCCGTGCCGATCGTGGCCGGATTGCTCAGCACGCCCAGGTTGGCGGCCGCCTGTGGGCCGACGGCCTGCACGATCTCCCAATTCATCTGCGCGGCAAGGGCCGCGCGGTCGAAGGATTCGCGGCTGTAGTCGGGATTGCGGATGTGGTTGAACGAGTTGTCGGCGAGTGTTTCGCCCCAGTCGCGGGCGGCGATCTGGTCCTTGGTCAGGTGCGGGTTGCCCGCCATGCTGGTCCACAGCACCTTGAACATGGTGGAAGCCTTGTCCTCCATGGCCTGGTAGCGGCCCGCGCTCAGGCCCAGCGCCTGCGCGATCTGATTGCCCGCCTGCACCAGCGCCCGCACGCCCCAGGACCACCGCTCGGTGTAGGACTCGAATTCGGACTGCACCGACTGCTTGCCCGCCTCCAGCGCGGACAGGGTGAGCAGCGCCAACCCGCGCCCGGACGACGCGGTCTCCTTGATCCCCACCTCCGCCAGTGCGTCGATCATGCCGTTGATGCCCTTGGCGGTCTGCTCCAACGCCGCCGGATCGACCTGCAACCCGTCAACCGACACTGTCGCCCTCCCTCGTCATTCCTACAGCCGGTACGTGATCCGGACCGGGGCAGCGTCTTCCCACTGCTCGGTCGCCGCGGCGGGCGGCCCCGGACGGCCGTCCCGGGCGAGTTGTCCGAGCAGTTCGGCCGCGGCGGCTTCGGCTTCCTCCCTGGCGCGTTCATGGCACCGGGTGATGGCCGCGGCGAGTCGGGCGGGTTCGACGGTCATCGCGGCGGGTGCGATCTGGAGGTCGGTGATCGTCCCGTACGCATCGGATTCGACGATCACCAGGCCCCCGGACGCCTCGGCACGCCCGCGCACCGTCGACATGGCCCGGTCGATTCGCTGAGCGTGGGCACCCTGTTGTTCCGCGGCCACGCTCACCACCCCCTCTCGGCGTCGTGCCCGATGGTAATCCACGCCGGTGTCGATCAGGACCTCCCGACGCTGTTCCGCGGATCACTGTCCCGAGCTCAGAAGTCGAAGACGCTCCCGGTCGCGCCCTTGCCGTGGCAGTCGTTCGGGAAGGTCTTGGTGAAGGCGACCGCGCGGCCGCGCCAGGTGCCGCTGGCGGCGTAGACGACCGGGTCGTACTCCTGGGTGCAGATGGCCTGGGGGTCGACGTTCAGTTCGTCGAAATCGCCGTCGACGGCCTCCAATTCGGCGCAGGCGCGGTCCGCGGCGGGGTGGTCGCCGCCCACATCGGGCGCGCACCGCAGGGTCACCGTGCGGGCGGTGTCGCGGTTGTCCGGAGCCGCGACGGTCAAGGTCAACTCGGTGCGTTCCGGATCGGAATCGGCGCAACCGCTGACCGCCACGACCGCGACGGCCAGCACGCATATCGGGAACAGGGCGCGCATGGGGGATGCTCCTTCGGTCGTTGGGGGTGTGTCGGGCGTGTTGACCGTACTCGATGCGGTCTGACTATTACTGTGCGCGAAATGCGTCGAGTTCTGCTCGTCTTCACCGCCGCTCTGCTGTGCGCGGGATCCGCGCACACGTCCGCGGTCGCCGAACCCGGCGGCTGGCAGCGGGCGCTGGAGGACATCGTCGCGCACGGGGCGGCGGGGGTGCAGGCGCAGGTGCGCACGCCCGCCGGGGTGTGGGACGGGTCGGCGGGGGTGGTGCGGTTGGGGCGGCCGGAACCGGTGCCGAGCGGCGGGCGGTTCCGCATCGGCAGTATCACCAAGACGTTCACCGCGACCGCGCTGTTGCAGCTCGTCGGCGAGGGCCGGATCGGGTTGGACGATCCCGTGAGCCGCTGGCTGCCCGAATTCGGGGTCGATCCGCGGATCACCGTGCGCATGGTCCTCGCGCAGACCAGCGGCCTGCTCGACTACCTCAACGGCGGCGGTGGCTACCCGCCGATGGTGGGTGACACGCTCGGCGATATCCGGCGCACCTGGCAGCCGCCCGATTTCGTGCGATGGGCGACGGAGAAACCGCTGCAATTCGAGCCGGGCAGCGGGTGGGCCTACTCGAATACCAACTACATCGTGGCGGGCCTGCTCATCGAGCGGGCCTCGGGGCTGCCGTACCACGTGAACATCTACACCCGGATCACGCTGCCGCTGCTCATGTTGGGCACCGGCGTGCCGCAGACCTTCGACGGCATTCTCGGCCCGCACGCCCACGGCTACTACGACTACGGCGGCGGCCTGACCGACGTCACCGACCAGAACCCCTCGTACGTGTGGGCGGCCGGCGGCATCGTCTCCTCCACCCAGGACCTGCACACCTTCCTCACCGGCCTGCTGGACGGCCGCCTGCTGCCCCCGCATCTGCTGGCCGAGATGCGCGCCTTCCGGCACGTGAACGGTTCCTACGGCTACGGCCTGGGCCTCTACGAATTCCGCCTGGCCCCCGGCTGCCACGGCCACGGCCACAACGGCTACGTCAACGGCTTCGGCTCCCTCGCCCTACGCAGCCCCGACGGCAGCCACAGCGTCGCACTCTCGATCACCGACACCACCGGCTACGGCTTCACCGCCGCCGTGGACCGGTTCGTCCGGTCCGCCATGTGCGCGGGCTGAACCTCACAAGGGGAAGGCGGGCCCGTGTGATACCGCGGGCCTGGCTAGAGTCGATTTTCGTACTGATCGAGGACACCCCTAGGACGTGTGTTGACTACCGAGCACCTTGACCGCTGGAACGCTCACGAGGCTTCCGCGGAGGCGATGATTCCGATTATCGGGAAGCTGTATCGGGAGAAGGGGGTGACCATTCTCCTGCACAGCCGATCGCTGGTGAACAAGTCGGTGATCAGCATTCTGCGGACGCATCGGTTCGCGCGGCAGATCGAGGGGGAGGAGCTGTCGATCGAGGAGACGCTGCCGTTCCTCGAGGTGCTCGGCGAGCTGGATCTGGGGGCGTGCAAGATCGACCTCGGGCGGTTGGCGATGGCGTATCGCGCCGAGGGGGGCGGGCGGTCGGTGGCCGAGTTCACCGCCGCGGTGCTGGCCGAGGTCACCGATGGCAACAAGGCCGAGGCGCAGGGGCCGCGGGATGTGGTGCTGTACGGCTTCGGGCGGATCGGGCGGCTGGTGGCGCGGCTGCTGATCGAGAAGACCGGCTCCGGCAACGGGCTGAATCTGCGGGCCGTGGTGGTGCGCAAGGGCGGCGAGGGTGATCTGGCCAAGCGTGCCTCGCTGCTGCGGCGGGATTCGGTGCACGGGCAGTTCAACGGGACGATCAAGGTCGACGCCGAGAACGATGCGATCATCGCGAACGGCAATGTGATCAGGTTCATCTACAGCGACGACCCGACCACCATCGACTACACCGCCTACGGCATCGACGAGGCGATCCTCATCGACAACACCGGCAGGTGGCGCGACCGGCAGGGACTGGCCCAGCATCTGCGTCCCGGCATCGCCAAGGTGCTGCTGACCGCACCGGGCAAGGGCGATGTGCCGAATATCGTGCACGGGGTCAACCACCGCGGGCTGGACCTGTCGGAGCGCGTCGTGTCCTGCGCCTCGTGCACGACCAATGCCATCGTCCCGCCGCTCAAGGCCATGGACGACGAATTCGGCATCGTCCGTGGCCACGTGGAGACCGTGCACTCGTTCACCAACGACCAGAACCTGCTGGACAACTTCCACAAGGCCGACCGCCGCGGCCGTTCCGCGCCGTTCAACCTGGTGCTCACCGAGACCGGTGCGGCGTCCGCGGTGGCCAAGGCGATGCCGGACTTCAAGGCCAAGATCACCGGCAATTCCATCCGCGTGCCCACCCCGGACGTCTCGGTCGCGATCCTGAACCTGCAGCTCCAGCGCGAGACCACGCGCGAGGAGGTGCTGGAGTACCTGCGCCGGGTGTCCCTGTCGGGTCCGCTGAGCCGCAATCTGGACTACACCGCCGCCACCGATGTGGTCTCCAGCGATTTCATCGGTTCGCGCGCGGCCTCCATCGTGGACGCCAACGCCACCATCGTCGACGGTGACACCGCGATCCTGTACCTGTGGTACGACAACGAATTCGGTTACTCGTGCCAGGTGGTGCGCACGGTGCAGTACATCTCGGGCATCGAGTACCCGACCTACCCGCGCACGGGTGGTCACGACAGCGCCGCCGAGATTCCGGAACTGGTCGCCCAGTAGTCGGTCCGATCGCGAAAACCCGGGTACCGCCCGGGTTTTCGCGCCGGCCGCGGGATAGACTCGACGCGTGGGGACGGGGATGAGAATCCTGGTCGCCTCTCCGCTTGGGAAGGTCGTCGAGCCGATCCTGCGGCAGGCGCCGGGCGTGTCCAAGGTGGCGGTGGCCGCCGACCGGCGGCAGGTACTGGCGGCGATCACCGATACGGTCCGCTTCGATGTGGTTGTCGCCGACCTGATCTGGAACAAACCGGAACTCGAGTACACCTTCGACGGCCTCGATGTCGTCGATATGGTGGCGCTGGTCGATCGGGATCCGCGGGTGCTGCTCGCGGCGCAGGGCCACACCATGGAGCAGGACCACCTGGACGAGGCGCGCCTGTCACCGGCCGTGGTGGGGGTCTTCGAGAAGTCGGCCGGGGTGGACGTCCTGCTGGCCATGATCCGCACGGCGGCCGTCGCCCCACGCCGCGGCGGATCGCCGACGCCGGGCGGACCGCGCTCGCTGTACGAATGCTTCCAGAGCAAACGCGGCGCGACCGCGGGCCGGATGGCCGGGGCCATCGCCGCGGGACGGGCCACCGACGCATCCAGTCTCGCCCACGCCGCCGGGGTGGGCCGCAATACCGCCAACAAGATCACCAACGTCTATCTGGGGCCGATCATCAGGGAGCGGGCCGAACACGATCCGGCGCTGCCGCTGACCCTCGGGGCCGTCTACCGGTGGTGCGGGCTGCATTCCCGCTACCTGGTGAGCTGGTGCCGACGCAACGGCTACCCGGAGGTGCTGCGCGCCGGGCAACGCTCACCGGGCATTCCCTGGCAGCGGTCCTGACGGTTCACGCCCGGACGGCGGCGGTCAACTCGTCCGGATCGACCCGATAGCGGCCTGACGGCATCGGCGCACCGCAGACGATGGCCCGGGCCGCGGCGGCCGCCAGCGCACCCGCCACGCCCACCGCGGTCCCCAATTGCGGCCAGGTGGGCAGGGTCCGGCCCACCTCGGCCAGCGAGGCGCGGGTGCGTGGTGAGACAGCGTCGCCGACGATGGCGTGCACGATCTCCAGCCTGCGGGCCGGGTCGGTCAGCGCCGCCCGATCCGCGGTGAGATCACCCGCCCGCCCGCCGAACAGCGGCGCGTCCGGCTCCAGGTCGTAGCGTTCCACGTCCAGGAAGGCGCCGTCACCGTGATCGGTCGCCATGACCACCGGAATGCGCGCGGCGCGCGCCCGCACCCGGATATCGACCTTCATGGCCAGATCGTCCATCTCCTCGACGACCACCGCCAGCCGTCCGGGGCCACGACCGAGGAAGGCCGACGCGTCGTGAGTGCGGTACCCCTTCGAGTAGGTCGCGATCTCGGTGTAGGGATCGATCTCCCATATACGCCGTTGTGCCAGTAGGAGTTTCGGCTCCCCGAGGTCGCAGACGGATGCGGGCAGCCGGTTCAGGTTCGTCGGCCCCAGGGTGTCGTGCTCGGCCAGGCGGAAGCGTCGCGCCCCGGTGAGCGAGCATGCGGTGAGTACGGACGCGCCGACGCTGAGCCCGGCGACGCCGATCAGCGCCGACGACCAGAGCCGCTGCTCCTCGGCGGTGATGAGCCAGCGGTTGCGGGCGGTGCGCAGCCGATGGAAATGCTCGGCGTCCGGTAGCCGGACCAGCACCCGTCGCCACGGATAGACGATGTAGCGGCTGATCTCGTCGAGCGATCCGGCCGCCTGCGCCATGGCGGCCAGGGCCGCGAAGTCGTCGGCGCCGCCATGGCGGCGGCCCGCCAGCCGGGGATGTCGGATGGCGAGCAGTTCGGGCAGCGCGCTGGTCCAGCCGTCGACGAAACGGTAGCCGGACGCCGTGGCGCGCAGGGCGGTGATCCGGGCGCGATCGGTTGCGGGGTGCAGGATCTCGATCATGAGCGGGTGTCCGTCCACTGGTGCTTGATACCGGGCCCGAATCCGGCGGAGCCGAAATCGTGCATCGTGATATCGGGTTCGGCGGCGACGCCGAGCGTCTGGTGGAGGCGGCGGTATTCACCGTTGGTCCGGTCCAGTGCCGCGATCACGCGCTGGCGCAGCCGATCTCGGAAGCCGGGGGCGGGCGTTACCCCGGTTCGCAATTCGACGCGCAGCGCCAGGGTCTGGGTGAACTGTTCGTCGCTGCGCACCGAGAGCACGAACTTTCCGCTCACGATGTCCGCGAGATCGGCGTGTTCCAATGCGGCGCGCACATTCTCGGGATAGATCTGCAGACCGTAGAAGGCCGCGGCGATATCGGTGCGGCGGTGCAGCGCCAGGTATCCGCAGGTCTCGGTGGACGGGCGCACCGGCAGCCGGTATCCGTGCGCGCGCAGCGCCTCGGACAGTGCGTCGGCGGACAGGATGCGGCCCTGATCGTTGATCCGGTAGCGCACCAGCGGAATCGAGCTGTCGGAGGTGAACAGGAAGTACCCGTCGGGGTCCACCTCGGTGAACCGATATCCGGCGTCGTACTCGACGAAGGTGGGCTGAATCGGGTCGCCGCCGAACAGCTCCCGCCCCAGCGCCGCGTCGGTGCGGGCGGCGCGGCGAACCGCGATCGTGGTGGGCGTCTCGTGACCCATGATGCCCGCGTCGGCGGTGCCGTAGACGAGGCAGATCTCGGTCGGCCGGTCGGTTTTGCCGATCCGGTCCAGCATGTGGTCGCGAAACCGTTCGGTGATCGCCTCACCGGCCAGTAGCAGCCGGATGTCGTGGCGCAGCACCGTTTCCGGGGCTCGGTCGAGCACATCCTTGACGAAGGGCGGGTAGCCGGCGAGCACCACCTGCTCGTAGTGCGGTCCGAGCCGTTCGATGTTCTCCAGGATGGTGTCCGGCTCGATACCGGGCGCGATGACCGATACCGGCAGTCCGCGTCGGCGCAGGGCGAGTGCGGCCGCGTAGGTGTAGGTTCCGCCGATCCAGTTGCCCATGGCGAAGCCGATCACCAGCAGGGTGGAGCGGCGCGGCGATTCGAAGCAGTGGCGGAGAATCCTGGCGTACAGTTCGGCGCCCTCGTCCAGCGCGACCATATCGCGGGGCCAGTAGGTGGGGTGGCCGCTGGAACCCGAACTGCACGACCAGGTGCCCGCGCCGGTGATGTCGCCGTGCCACAGCAGCCGGTCGATCCGATAGCGTTGCAGGTAGTCGGTTTTCGTGGTGGGCGGTACCGCGGCGAAGTCCTCGGGTGTGCGGACGTCGCTCGGGTCGATGCCGTGCTCGGTGAGGAATTCGGCGTACGCGGGCACATGTCGCGCGGTGCGCTGGAACAGATCGAGCGCACGACCGAAGCCGGGTTCGGCCTCGACGGGGGTGACGATGGGGGCGGACACGATCGCTGCTCCTTCCCTGATCGGCCGAAACCTCTGGCGGCGGCCGTATTCGGATGTGTCGCGACGATCGTCCGACGGGTCCGACAACGGCTGAAAGAACTCGATACAAGGTCCATACGGCTCCTGCGGGCCCGGTGGGGCGCTCGCTACGGTCGGGCCATGTCCAGCGTGGCCGGTCGGGGCCCGGACCTGAGTCGAGTGTCGACGCGAGAGGAATTCGCCGCCGCCCTCACCGCCTTGCGCAGGTCGGCGGGCTTGACGGTGCGGCAGGTGGTGGAGCGCTCGGGTGCGTTGCACGGCACCGTCAGCGGCTGGTTCGCCGGGCAGCATCTGCCCACCGAAGCGAACGAGCGCATGTTTCGCGATGTGCTCGGTTGCTGCGGAGTGACGGTGGCGGAACAGGATTCGTGGCTGGCCGCCCTGCGGCGAGTACGCCCGACCACGGGGCGGCGGCGCGAGGCGGGCGAGCTGCCCTACCGCGGCCTGGCGGCCTTCGCCGCCGAGGACGCCGCATGGTTCTTCGGGCGAGCCGACGCCACCGCCGAACTCTTTCAGCGGGTCGAATCCCTGCGCACCGGTTCGGAATCCGCACGCGTCCTCATCGTCGTCGGCGCTTCCGGGTCGGGTAAATCCTCGCTGCTGCGCGCGGGCCTGGTCCCGCTGCTGTGCCGACACGGCCGCTCCGTGGCGGTGCTGCGGCCGGGCACACGTCCGGCCGCGGCGCTGGCGGCGGCACCACCGGTCGACGTCCTGGTCGTCGACCAGTTCGAGGAGGCATGGTCGCAGTGTCGAGACCTCGAGCAGCGGCGCGAATTCTTCGATGCCATCACCGGATCCCGGTCCGGGTGCGTGTACGTGCTCGGCCTGCGCGCCGACTTCTACCGGCAGGTGGCCGAGGAGGCCGAACTGCTCGACGCGCTCGCCGCCCACGCGATGCTGGTGCGGCCGTTGACCTCCGCGGCCGTGCGCGAGGTGATCGTCGAACCCGCGCGCAAGGCGAAATGGACGGTGGAGGAGGAGTTGGTACACCTGCTGCTGGTGGAACTGGCTCCGCACGGTTCGGCCGCCGCTCACGATGTGGGCGCGTTGCCGCTGCTGTCGCACGCCCTGCTGGAGACGTGGCGGCACAGCACCCGGCGGCGCATGACCGTCGCCGACTACCTGGCCACCGGGGGTATCGGCGGTGCGATCCAGCAGAGTGCCGAAGCGGTGTACACCACGCTCACCGACCGGCAGCGCGATCTCGCCAGGCGCACCTTCCTGCGGCTGGTCAGCGTGGAGGAGGAGCTGTCCACGCGCCGCCGGGTGCAGCACGGGGAGTTGTTCTTCGACACCGAATCGGTGGACGATGTCGAGACGGTGATCGAACGGTTCGCCGCGCATCGGCTGCTCACGGTGGATGAGGACACCATCGAGATCTCGCACGAGGCCCTTATCGGCGCCTGGCGGCGGCTCACCGACTGGATCAATACCGACCGCACCGGATTACTGGTGCACCGCAGGCTGACCCAGGCCACCCGGACCTGGCTGGACGCCGACCGCGATCCCGGGGCACTGCTCGGCACCGGGCGACTCGCGCTCATGCGGGAGTGGGCCGAGACCGACGACCACGACACCGCGTTGAACCGGGACGAGCGAGAGTATCTGCGCGCCAGCATCGCCCATCAGGAAGCGCTGGTGGCGAGCGAACGACGGCGCACCCGGATACTGCGCCGGTTGGTGGCCGGGTTGGCGCTCGCGTTGGTCGTCGCCATGGTGCTGGCGGGTGTTGCCCTGATCGCCAGATCGACCGCGAATCGGGCGCGCGACGAGGCCAGATCGCGTCAGATCGCGGTGCAGTCGGCCACGCTGCGAGCGAAGGATCCGGCCCTCGCCGCCCAGCTGGCGCTGGCGGCCTACCGGGTGCATCCGACCCTCGAGGCGCGCTCGGCGGTGCTGGACGCGAGCGCCACTCACACACCGGTGCGGCTGCTGGGGGCGCCGGGCGGGGCGCTCATCGCCGCCGATGCCACGGGCGAGGTGTTCGCGGTGGGCCGCCAGGACAGGTCGGTAATGCTGTACGAGCGGATGTCACGAACTCCGCTGCGGTCGCTGGCCGCTGTGTCGATCGGGTCGGAGGGGGCGACGCGGCTGGACGCGCTGGCGGTGGACCGCGCGGGTCGTCTGCTGGCGGCGGCGACCGACCGTGGCATCCACCTGTGGGATATCGCCGATCGCGACGCGCCCGCACCGCTGGCCGTGCTGGGCGCGACCGCGGTGCCGGTGAAGAATCTGGCGTTCAGTCCCGACGGCGCGGAGCTGGCCGGGGGTGGGCTCGTCACGAACGACGTGCACCGGTGGACTGTCTCGGACCCCGCGCGCCCAGTCGCGCGGCCGCCGTTGGTGTTTCCCACGGAGGGTTCGGTGGTGGCCTACAGTCCCGACGGTCTGCTACTCGCCGCGGGCGGAGCGGGTGCGGCACTGCGGATCTGGGATCGGCGGCGCGACGTCCCGACACCGGTGCACGACAGCGGGCCGGACGGCAGCACCGACGATTTCACCGCGCTGAGCTTCCATCCGACCGGGACGGTGCTGGCCGCGGGCGGGCGCGGCCGGGACGTACGACGCTGGTCGGTGGCCGATCCGGCGCGGCCGGTGGGGCTGCCCACGCTCACCGGATTCACCAGCTATGTCAACGATCTCGCCTACAGTCCGGACGGCGATCGGCTGGCGGCGACGAGTTCGGACAATACGACCCGGATCTGGGCGACGGACGGTGATCTGCTCGAGGTCACGCTGCCGAATCCGGTGATCGTGGTGTCGGTCGTGTTCGTCGGCGACGGCACCGGGATCGTCACCGGCGGGATCGACGGTGCGGCCCGGGTGTGGCCGCTGCCCGGCCCGGCACTGCGCGGTGCGCGGTCGGTGGTCTATCAGATGCCGATGGACCGCACCGGAACTCGGCTCCTGGTCGGCAC
Source organism: Nocardia otitidiscaviarum (assembly GCF_007362295.1). Lineage (NCBI taxonomy): Bacteria > Bacillati > Actinomycetota > Actinomycetes > Mycobacteriales > Nocardiaceae > Nocardia > Nocardia otitidiscaviarum. Next base: position 1,574,873 of record NZ_CP041695.1, read on the forward strand.
CGGCGCGGCCGACAGCCATCCGCGCCTGTGGGATCTGAGCGAACCCGACGCACCCGTCGAGTACTCGACGCTGGGCGTCGGACCGGAGGAACAGACCACCGGTGCGGTCGCACTGGCCGCCGACGGGTCGGTGGCGGCGGTGGGGGCCCGCACCGGACGGGTCCACCTGTGGGATCTGGGTGATCCCCGGCAACCTCGGCACCGAGCCGAAATCCCCGGTGTGCGTGGGCTCGTCGGCGCGCTCGCCTTCGATCCGGACGCGACCCTGCTCGTCGTGGCGGGCCAGGACGACCAGACCGTCACACTCTGGGACGTCGGCGATATCGCGCGGCCCGCGCCGCTCGGCACGCTGGACGTCGGGCCCGGTCTCCCCTCGATCGTCGCCATCGACCCGTCGGGCACCCTGCTGGCCGTCGGGCCCGGTCTCCCCTCGATCGTCGCCATCGACCCGTCGGGCACCCTGCTGGCCGTCGCCACCTCGCACGAGTCGGTGCGGCTGTGGGATATCACCGACCGGCGTCGCCCGCGCGAAGTGCCGTCGCTCACCGGATTCGGCAATGACGTCGCCAGTGTCGCCTTCGGTCCGCGGGACGGACTGCTCGCGGCCGCCGGGGCCGATCGCACCGTCCGCCTGTTCGGCCTCGCCGACCCGGACGAGCCGCGGCGGCTGGCGGTGCTGCGCGGTCCGGCGGACGCGGTCATCACGCTCAACTTCAGCCCCGACGGCACCCGCGTCGCCGGAGGCGGTGGGGGCGGCGGCATCTGGGTGTGGGATATCACCGATCCGCGCGCACCGAGCCGGGCCGCGGTGCTGAACGGCTACGAGGGGCGGGTCAACGAGGTGGTGTACGGCCATGGCGGTGCGCTGCTGGCGGCGGGCGGACCCGCCATGACGGTGCAGCTGTGGGCGACCGATCCGGATCGGGTGGCGGCCGAATTGTGCGGCGGCGGAAGTACTCCGCTCACCGCCGAGGAGTGGGAGCGGTACCTCCCCGGCGTCCCCGCGGAAGACCTGTGCACCGGCTCGTGACGGCGCGGGTTTCGGCAAGATATTGCCCGAACCCGGACGCTCGTGGGCACGCTGTGCCCGTGGTGCCGGCACCCGTGGTCAACCGCTGCCGGTTCACCGAACGCGGCCCGGATTCCTGATTCAATATGGCTGCGCCGTAACTGGTTTCGCCGCCGAAGACCAGCCACCGGGTATCGGAGGGGGGTATCCGGCGGCTGGTCGTCGATTCAGCGCTGCCCGGCGGGCAGGGGGGCGCGGCAGGCGTCGACCATGATCTCGCGAGCCGCGCGACCCTCCGGAGCGGGGAACAGGGCGTAGTTGTGCGGGAGGTTCGCGGCCTCGTGATAGTCGATCGGCACGTGCGCCTCCGCCGCACGGCGGGCGAGGGTGCGGGTGTCGGTGACGAAGATTTCGCGGGTACCGGCGAAGGCCGTGATCGGCGGGAGACCTTCGAGACGGCCGAACAGCGGACTGACACGGGGGTCCTCGGGGGCGAGCCGGTCCGCGTAGCGGCGGCCGATCTCCACCAGGCCGGGGCGCAGGTGCAGGGGATCGGTCGGCTCGATCTCCGCCTGGGCCGGGTCGGACATGGTCATATCGAGCCAGGGGGAGATCAGGACGAGGCGGGACGGCTGCGGGCCGCCCCGGTCGCGGAGGGCCTGCGCGGCCGCCAGCGCCAGTCCGCCACCGGCCGAATTGCCCATCACCACGGTCGATCCCGTACCGCGCCGCTCGATGGTGCGGGCCAGGATGGCGGCGGTGGTGGGCACCATCTCGGCGGCGCGGCCGTGCGGGACCAGCGGATAGATCGGGACCACGCATTCGGCCGGAACGGCGGCGGCCAGCCGGGCCGCGAATTTCCAATGTGCGCCGACGATCTCGCGGAAGAAACCGCCGCCGTGCAGGAAGACCACCGCGACGTCGGTGGTGACGTCGTTCGGCGTGATGCGGTAGACGGGCCAGCCGTCGAGGTCCTCCCGGGTGACGGTGGCCCGCTTACGCAGGGAGGCGGGCGGGCGCACCTCGGTGTCGCGCCGGTCGCGCTTCGCGATCTCCGCGTGCACCCCCTCCGGGGTGGCGAGCAGTTTCCGCTGGCCGCCCGCCCGCAACAGTGCGGTGACCGCTCGGGTCCGCCAACTGGGCTTCGCGTGTGGGTCGGTGGTCATGGCGCATCCCTCTGTCGTACTCGCCGACGCCGTCCGCGCCGGGTACCGATTAGCCTGGCCGATATGACCGGGGCCGCGCTTTCACAAACCTGCGCTGCCGCGCCCGTGGTGTGGATGCGGCCCCGGCACGCCGGATATCTGGGGCCGGATCTGGGCGTGGGCATGCATGCCACGGCGATCGCATGTCTGGGCCTGAGCCTGGACGGATCGTTCACGGTGGAGACCGAGGACTACGGGACGCTCGTCACCCGCAGTGTGTTCGTGCAGGCCCGGGTTCGGCATCGGATCGTCTCGGCGGGCCGGATCGCGCTGGTATTCGCCGAGCCGGGCAGCGCCGTGATCGCCGGGCTGCGCGACGCCGTCGAGCCGCGCGCTCTCGATCCCGCCGCGGAGGCCGCCTGTGTCGCCGCCGCCCGCGCGGGCGTGCCGAGCCTGGACGCGCTGCTCTCCCAGCCTGATTCGCCGTCCGTGCTGGATCCGCGGATCGAGGCGATCATGCGCGATATCCGTGCGGATCCGACCGCGCATCCGCGCGCCGATCGCGCGGCCGCCGATGTCGGCATGTCGGAGCACTACTTCCTGCGACTGTTCGCCGCTCACACCGGAACCACCTTCCGCCGCTACCGACAGTGGGCCAGGGTGCGAATCGTGCTGGCGGGCATGTCCGCCGGATACGACCTCACCCGCTGCGCCGCCGACGCCGGCTTCGCCTCCCCCTCCCACCTCAGCGAAACCATCCGCCGCACCTTCGGCGCCTCCCTGACCACCGCGCTCAACGCCCGGGTGACGCTGGATATCCGGTGACATCGGGTGCGCGTGGGCGTCACTGATCGCGGTGACGCCGCTGCTCGGCTCGGCGGCGGCGCTCCCGCTCGCGATAGCTGTAGGTGGCCTTGCGGACGGTGACGTCGTCCTCCAGGCCGGAGCCCACCGCTCCGGCGATGGTGCCCAGTACGGTGGCCACCAGGGCGATGGCGAGGTAGTCGTGGATACGTACCGGTCGCTGCACGACCCCGGACAGATATTCCGGTGGTATCACCAGGGTGACGGCGGCCAGGGCGAGCAGGTACAGGGTGCCGAAGAAGGCCGTCGTGCCGACCGCGACCGTGGCCACGGTTCCGGCATTGCGCAGCAAACGGTCGGAATCCTGTGTCCACCCGAATGATTCGCGGGTGTCCCAGAGGCCGTGTCCGACAATGATCCAGAGGGTCAGGCTCGCGAGGGCGGCGACGGTGATTCCGGCGAGGCGGAGTCCGCTGAGCGAGACGGCGAGCGTCCAGATGGATGAGTACAAGACACCGAACGCGGTGCCCGTCAACGCTCCCGCCAGGGCGGTCGACAGCCCGACGATCAACTGCCAGGGCCGATTGGCCCGCACCATGCCCGCCAGCAGGGTGGGCACCCCGGAGCGGCGACTGCGGACCACGGAAGTGTCGGTGTCGGCGGGGCCGCGATGCACACGCAGCGGGGACGGCAGCCGCCGCGCCAACTCCCGGTCCACGGCGGTGTCCTCCGGCCGCCGCAGCAGCGCCCCGACCAGCGCCACCGCCAACTCGGTGAGCCGCCGTCGCAGCCGCACCCCGCCCAGCGCGGGCAACGACACCACCGCCACCCGTCCCGGGGCATCGATATTCGCCACCACGACGCCACCACCGTCGTGCAGCGGCACATCGGTGATACACAGCGCGATATCCCACGGGGTGTCCCGCACGCGCTCGTGCGCTTTGTCGATCAGATACTCGTGGTCGGGGTACAGCGCCTCGAAGGGGTCGGCGAGCACCTCCGCCCGCCACTCGGTCCCACCACCGAGCGCACGCCCCAACTCGCCGGGCAGCTCGTCGCCCAGCCGCCGCGCGAGCTGACTCGGCAGATCCGGATCGGCCAGCAGTCCGATCACCATGCGATTCTCGCGCGCACTGTCGACCATTCCGAGGCAGTGCCCGCAGACATCGTCGGCAAACACCCGGCGCCGATGTCGAGATGCGGTCCGACCGGGCACGCGCGGGCGGCCATCCCCGACCACGACGAGGTGTCCGGAGCGCTGGCGCTCATGCTGCTCACCCACGCCCGGGCGGCGGCTCGCGTCGCGGACAACCGCCTGATTCCGCTGGCCGAGCAGGACCGCTCGTGCTGGGATGGCACCCACGCGGTGCGCGCCCACCTGCTGGAGATGGCCGGTGACGAGGCCGATGCGCGCTCGGCGCGCATCGGCCCCTAGAAATCCCCTATTCGGCGGGATTGCACGGCATTCGCGTCGCACCGCATCGCTTCGGCCGATCGGTGTGGATACCCGGTTGCTGTACGCAATGCCCTTGGGACTGTGCATGTTTCGGTCTACGGAGGCGTTCGGTGGTTGTTGCTACGGTCCGGGAGCAATCGCCGGACGAAATGAGGAGGGGCGGCCATGAGCGTCGATATCACCAACTCCGCGGAGGCAACCGCAGCGGAGGTCGTGCCGCTGCGCGCGACCGTCGAGGCCGACGCCACCGCGAGTGACACGACCGCCGAGGGGCCGCTGCCACCCTTGGACGACCCCTTCTACCTGCCGCCGCCGGATCTGGCGGCGCTCACCCCGGGCACCGTCATCCGGTCCCGCGAGGTGGAGCTCGGACTGCTGGGCGTGGTGCCGCAGCGGATCTCGGCATGGCAGCTGCTGTATCGCACCACCTCCGTGCACGGCACGCCGGAAGCGGTGGTGACCACGGTCCTGCTTCCCGAGCACGCCGAGCCGGGGGAGCGGCGGCCGCTGGTGTCGTATCAGTGCGCCATCGACGCCGTGGTGGCGAAGGGGCTGCCGTCCTACAACCTGCGGCAGGGTGCGCGGGCCTTCGGCTCGGTGCCGCAGCTCGAGCTGTTCCTGTTCGCGAACGCGCTGGCGCGCGGGTGGGTGCTGTCGGTGCCCGATCACGTCGGCACGGACGGACATTTCGGGGTGCCCCGGGAACCCGGCTACCGCATTCTGGACGGGATTCGCGCGGCGCTCTCCTTCGAACCGCTCGGTCTGACCGAACGCACACCGGTGGCGCTGTGGGGCTATTCGGGCGGTGGGCTGGCCACCACGTGGGCGGCCGAGATGGCGGGTGAGTACGCCCCGGAGCTCGATATCGTCGGGGCGTCGGCGGGTTCTCCGGTCGGTGATCCGCGCAGTGTCTTCGCCCGGCTCAACGGCACGGTGTACGCGGGACTCATCGTGCTGGTGCTGTCCGCGCTCTGCCGTGCCTACCCGGATCTGCGCGCCGCCGTACGCGCGCACTTCGACGGTCCGTTCCACGAGTTGATCGCCCACGCCGAGTCGAGCACCATCCTGCCCATCGTCTTCCGCAGCCTGCGCCGCGATCTCGACCGGCACAGCGCGGTGACGGTCGCCGAGCTGATCACCCGGCCCGAATTCGAGGCCATCTTCGAGGCACTGCGCCCGGTCACCTCGGCGCCGGCGTTTCCCATGCTGGTGGTGCAGGCCACCAATGACGCCGTCGTGGCCGTGGAGGATATGGACGAGCAGGTGTGGCGTTACCGGGCGGCGGGGGCGTCGGTGCAGTATGTGCGCGACCGGCTCAGCGGCCATGTGACACTCGCCGTCATCGCGGCACCGCTGGTGACGGAGTGGCTGGCCGATCGGCTGGCGGGCAAACCACTGCCGCCCTCGGCTCCGAAAACCGTGTGGTCACTGGCTTTTTCGAGCGGCGCGCTGGCGGGCTACCGGCGGCTGCTCGGTGTCGCCGGGCGGGTGCTGACCGGACGCCCGCTCAGCGACGGGCAGTAGCGTCACGCCACGTGGGTGGCCGCGTCGGCGGCGGCCGCGGTGGCCACGCTGCCGCGGGCTCCCGCCAGGATCGCGGGAATCAGCCAGGCCAGCAGGGTCATATCCGCGGAGACCCAGCCGACGGACATGCGGTTGTGCACGAAGCCGATGGAGATGCCCGAGGCCGGATCCGCCCAGCCGCCGGAGCCGAACGCACCGAGGTGGCCGTATCCGCGCGGGGCCCGCGGGGACGGGAAGATGTGGTAGCCGAGATGCCAACACGGCACGATGAGGGTGCGATCCGGCTGGATGGTCTGCACGATCTCCAGGGTGCGCACGGTGTCGTGCGACAGGTAGCGCTCCCCGTCGACCATGCCGTCGCAGGCGAGGGCGCTGTACATCTTGGCGAGCCCGTCGGCGGTGCAGACGGCATTGCCCGCGGGCAGCTGCGTGGTCAGAATCGGCGGCTCATCGCCGGCGAACGCGGCTTCCAGGCCCGGGAAGTAGATCGACCGCAGCGGGGCGCGGAAGGGGCCGGGCAGGCGGGCGGCCAGGCTGGCGGTGGGGCGCGCATATGCGCTCTCGCACAGCGCTTTCGCCGAGCCGACCAGATCCGCGGTGATGGTGGGCGCGTCGGCGGGCGGTCGGCCGAGGTGGATGCCGTCCACGCCGAGCGGCTCGGCGACCTCGGTGCGGTACAGCTCCGCCATGGACAGGCCCGTGACGGCGCGGGCCACTCCGGCCAGTATCCAGCCCTGGGTGAGCGCGTGGTAGATCGGCTTGCCGCGCAAGCGATCCGGGGCGGCCGCGGCCAGCCGCCGTTCCATGAGTTCGTGGTCGAGGATCTCCTCCCAGGTGTTCGCCGGGAGTGCGGACAGTCCGGACCGGTGTGTCATCACGTCACGAATGGTGATGTCGCCCTTGCCGTTCGCGCCGAACTCGGGCCAGTACTCGGCGATCGGGGCGTGATAGTCGATGAGCCCTCGATCGGCCAGTCGGTGCATGACGGTGGCGGTGACGCCCTTCGACGCCGAGTACACCATCGCACCGGTGTCGCGGGTCCACGGTGTCCCCCCGGCGTCGGCCGAACCCGCCCAGATGTTCAGCACCGGCGCACCGCGGTGGTACACGGCGAGCCCCGCGCCGTTGCCTCGCTTGCCCGCGAACATTCGTGCGAAAAGCCTTGCGGCGGAGGCATACCCGGCAGCGGCGCGGCCTTCCACTCCGGCGGGGAGTTCGACCTCGGATCGGAGATGTGCGTCCATGTGTCAACGGTAGCGGCAAGACCACACGGTGGACAAGGATTGTCTGAGACAGTTATCGTCTCGAGCTCTACGCCCGGAACCGCGCGATCAGGTGAGCGTGCGTCCGGTCGCGGCGAGCGTCTCGTCCAGAATGCGCACGGCCTTCGGTCCGACGCCGTGCAGAGCCGACAGTTCGGCGCGGCCCATGGCCGCGACCTGATCGAGGGTGGTGACCCCCGCCGAGACCAGTGCTCGGGTAGCCGGCCCGCCGATGGCCTTCGGAAGATCTCCCACCGTGCCGGGGGTGGCCCGATCCGCCTCGGCGGCTCGGGCGGCCAGCCGCGTCGGCGCGGCCGACAGCCAGGCTCGGCGCACCCAGTGGTTGAGCTACTGGCCATTGATGTCGGCCAGCCGAATTCGGACGCCCACCGGTGTGGCGGCCCGGACCCACCGCTCGGCGGTGGGGTGCGCGGCCAGTACCTCCTCGGCGTCGGACGGGGTCAACAGGAGTTCCACCAGTCCATCGGCGGTTGCTATGGCGAACCGTATGTCGTCGACCGCGAATGCGATCGCTCGCGCACCGGCGTCCTGCTCGACGGTTTCGGGGAGCGACAAGGCGGTCTTGCGGAGCTGCGCGCGAGAGGTCATGGCTTCACCATGGCATGCGGTGTGCCACCGGACGCGCGGTCGCCACACGGGCAGGTCGAATCACTGTGACCTGAAGCACATTCGGTGCGCCGCGGAATTGCGGTCGGTTAGCGATCCGTAACGTTCCCGTGCCCCGCGACGACGTCTCCGGTGACATACGGCCCGTCCGGGGAGGGCCTTCCGTGTGCTCATCGGTACTGGAATGGGGATCAAGGGCATGGCCTTCGGTGATTTCTTCGTGCGGCACCGCACCGCGTCCGCGGCCGCGGCGCTGACGACATTGGGTGTGGCGGCCGCCGCCGCGGTGATCTGGGCTCCGGAATCGGAGCCGCCCGTGGTGGATACACAGCTCAGGTCGTCGGTGACCGAATGCCACGACATGGTGACCATTTCGGTGGCCGGTCGTGGCGACACGCCGAAGGAGGGCACCACCGCGCTGCTGGTGGACGCCAACGGGAACCCGCTGCCCGCCGCGCTGTCGGGTGATCACAAGAGCGAATGGCTCGACCCGGTGGTCAACGCGCCGTCCGATGATGTCGGGCAGGGCTCGTACGCCGCCGTGTACATCGCGTATCCGGCGAATATGGCCACCTACGAGGACGCCGTCAACACCGGTGTGGCCAATACCGAACAGGTGATGGGCGAGATCTCGGCGGCCTGCCCGGACACCAAATTCTCCATCGTGGGCTACAGCGAGGGCGCCGACGTGGTGCGCCGCGTCGCCATGAAGATCGGCAACGAGGAATCCGGCGTCAATCCGGACGATGTGCTCGGCGTGGTCATCCTCGCCGACTCCGGGCGGCAGGCGGGTGAGGGCCCCTTCATCGGCGCCGAGGATCCGTTCAGCAATCCCGACGGATTCGACCGCAAGTACCAGAACGGCGCCAACCCGATCTCCGGGCAGGGCGCGCTACCGGGAACCAGCGGCGATTTCGGCAAACTCAACGGCAAGATCGCCTCGTTCTGCTCCGAGGGCGACCTAACCTGCGCCGCACCGCAGAACATCTCGCTGCTGCAACTGGTGGTCAATGTGGGCCGGCAGGTCAATGCCGATCAGCTCGAACGTGAGGGGCTCACCCCCGCGACCGGACAGGATGTCGCGGTGGTGCTCGGCCGCATCGCCATGACCGCCTTCTCCGATATCGCGTCGCAGCCGAACTGGATGGCCAGCGACGAAACCTTCCTGGAAGTGCTGTTGCGGGTGTCGGATCCGGCCTACAAGCCGGGTGAGCACCGGGCGCCCGCGCAGGCGGAGAACGTCGCCGCCGAGGGCCTCTCGCCGCTGGCCTATCTGCCGCAGAAGATCTTCAACGAGATCGTCGGTCTGATCGTGACCAACCAGAACACCATCCCGGTGATCCTCAGCGATCCGTACAACCTGACGCTCGGCCCCAATGGCAGCGGACACCACTTCGACTACTGGCGCGACGCCAAGCCCGAGGACGGCAAGGAGCTGACCTCCGCCGAGTACGCGGCGGCGTGGCTGACCGAACTGGCCAAGAAGGCGCAGGCGGGTGAGCCGGTCGAGCGGAAGGCCGAGCCGCTGCCCGCGGTGCAGGGGTACACCAACTCGGTGCAGGCGGCGGCGAGCAAGACGACGTCGACGACGAAGGCTACGAGTTCCACCACCGGTACGACGGTGTCGAAGAGTGGGGTGACGTCGTCGACGACGACTCCGTCCACGACACCGGCCGAGTCGTCCACGACCTCGCCCGAGTCCACCACGACTGCGCCCGAGTCCACCACGACTGCGCCCGAGTCGACCACGACCTCGCCCGAATCGTCTACGACCTCGCCGGAATCGTCCACCACCGCGCCGTCGACGTCGGTCGCGCCGTCGACCACCGCGACCACGTCGGCCGAGTCGACTACCGCGAACGCGCCGATCGCGAAGGAGTCGGAGGTTCCGACGACCGTGCCGTCGTCCACGACCACCGCGCCGTCGTCGACCACAACCACAACCACGTCCACGTCCACGACCACGACCACGACCACGTCGAGTGTGACGCCGACGCCCTAGGTCTCGCGGTTCTCGTTGTCGAAACCCGGTGCTCGCGCACCGGGTTTCGATTGTGTGCGGACGGGCACGTCTGTGGTGATGAACGCATGGTGGACCCGATCGCCGATCGACACGGTGAGCAGCTGGGTGCGCGGGCTGGTGCCGGAGGCCGATCTCGGCGACCGCGACCCCGAGTTCATCTCGCGCACGGTCGATCTCGGCTGGCGGCTGGTGCGGGTGTATTTCCGGGCGGAGGTGCGCGGCATCGAGCGGGTGCCCGCGACCGGGCCGGTGCTGTTGGTGGGCAATCACACCGGCGGCATCACCGCACCGGAGGTGCCGATCACGGCGCTGGCGTTCTTCCGGCACTTCGGAGCGGAGCGGCCGTTCTATCAGCTGGCCCACGACCTGCTGGTCACCCTGCCCGGCGTGGGCGACGTCGCGCGCAGGTACGGAACCCTCGCGGCCGCACCGGACAACGCGCGCACGGCACTGCGGACGGGCGCGGCGGTGCTGGTGTATCCGGCGGCGACTGGGAGGTGATGCGGCCCACGGCGGAGTCGGACCGCATCGACTTCGCGGGCCGCACGGGTTTCGTGCGGCTGGCGCTCGAGGAAGGGGTGCCGATCGTTCCGGTGGTGACCATCGGCGGTCAGGAGACCCTGTTCATCCTCACCCGTGGCGACCGCATCGCCCGCTTCCTGCGGCTGGACCGGTTGCTGCGGGTGAAGGTGTTCCCGATCTCGCTCGCGCTGCCGTGGGGCGTCAATATCAGCGACGCCCTCGGGCACATCCCGCTGCCCGCCAAGATCGTGGTGGATTTCCGCGAACCCATCGACCTGCCGGACGAACTCGCGAAGGGCGGCCACGAGGCCGACGACCTGGCCGCCGCCTACGACATCGTCACCGGCGTCATGCAGCGCGGACTCTCCGCGCTCGCCGACGAGCGGGAGCTGCCCGTGCTGGGCTGACGGGCATTAGTTTGTGCATTAACTATTAGCGCGTTAAGCTCACGACCGTGAGTGGACGCGACGCACCGGACGATCCCCTGCGCCTCGATCGGCAGGTGTGTTTCGCGCTGGCGGTCGCCAACCGCTCCGTGCTCGCGGTGTACCGGCCGCTGCTGGAACCGCTGGGGCTCACCCACCCGCAGTATCTGGTGATGCTGGCGCTGTGGGGTGAGTCGCCGATGTCGGTGAAGGCCATCGCCGAGGCCATCGAACTGGATTCGGCCACTCTCTCGCCGCTGCTGAAACGGCTCGAGACGGCCGGATTGATCACCCGCCGCCGCGATCGCCGCGACGAGCGGACGCTGCTGGTCGACCTGACCGAGCGGGGGCGGGCCATGCGGCGCGAGGCGGAGCGGATTCCGCCCGCCGTGGTGGAGCGACTGGGGGTGAGCCTGGCGGATCTCGAACAGTTGCGCGACGTGCTCACCCGCGTGAACAAGGCCGCGCGGCGAGCGGCACCGATGCACAGGGAGAACATGTGAGCGCCAGCAAGCCGAATCTCGTTCAACGCGTGCGCTATATCTGCGGTGCGACGCTGCCGCCCGATATGCGGGACTGGGTGCTCGCGGATCTGACCGGTCCAGGGGCGGCGCGCCGCTACCTGCTGCGCTTCCTGATTCCGGTGCTGCCGGTGCTCTGCCTGTTCCTGCTGGTGCCGGGACCGCTGTGGATCGGCCTGTCCATGATGGCGCTGCTGTATCTGCCGCTGGTGTACTTCACCATCGCGCTCATGTACGTGTACCGCCGCCACCGGCTGCTCAAGCACGGCCTGGACCCGGAGCTCGCCGATATCGGCGAACGCCGGCGCCAGGCCGCCGAGCGCGCGGCCTACGAGGCACGACACGGGCGCGGCTGACCCGCGCGGTCTACTCCGGCAGTCCGAACACCCGTCGGGCGTTGCCGGACAGGAACAGCTCCCGGGCCTCCGTGTCGAGGCCGAGGTCGTCGAGCCCGGCCAGGGCGTGCTCGGGGGTGATCATCGGGAAGTTGGTCCCGAACAGCACCTTCCGGCGGCCGTGTCCGCGCAGGTACCGCACCAGCTCCTCGGGGTAGCGGCGCGCGGTGTAGGCGGAGGTGTCGATGTACACGTTCGGATACTTGGTGGCCAGCGCGATCATCTCGGTGGTCCACGGATAGCCGATATGCCCGCCCACGATGGTGAGTTCGGGAAACTCCAGCGCCACATCGTCGAGATAGGGGATGGGGCGGCCGGTTTCGGAGGCGCGCAGCGGGCCGGTGTGCCCGACCTGTGTGCAGAACGGAATGCCCAGCTCCACACAGGTGGCGTAGAGCGGATAGTAGCGACGGTCGTTGGGCGGCAGGCCCCACAGCCACGGCACCACGCGCAGCGCCCGCAGGCCCAGTTCGGTGACCGCCCGGCGCAGTTCCCGCACCGCCGCCATGGGCCGCCGCAGATCCACCGACGCGACGCCGATCAGCCGCCCCTGCGACGCCGCCGCGAACTCGGCCACCTCGTCATTGGAGACGAGTACGCCCTCGGGTGCGTACCAGGCGCTGATCAGGGCGACATCCACGCTACCGGCCGCCATGGCGGCCACGGTCGCCGAGACCGGCAGCGGTTCGGTCGGCAGCGGGGCGCCCCAGCGCCGCAGTGAATCGAACATGTCGTGCTGGATGAGTCGTGGTGTGGGGTGCTGCGCCCACACGTCGATGATCGCCACCGTGGTTCTCCTCGTCTTTCCGCAGGTGTAGCGGCTGTTCGGCGGTACACGCCCGCACTTCCTCACTAGCACAGAGGTTCTCGCTACAAGTGAGATTCACTGTTCGGCAAGCCGGATGGTGATGTCTGTGCGGCCGTGATTCATCGGCTGTTACCTGCTCCGGCTACCGTGACGGGTACTCGGAAGGAGTCGGCGTCATGGAATTCCGACATCTCGTTTCGTTCATCACGATCGCCGAAGAGTTGCACTTCGGCCGCGCGGCGCAGCGCCTGCATCTGACCCAGCCAAGTCTCAGCGCCCAGCTGCAGAAGCTGGAGAAATCCCTCGGAGTCCAACTGGTGGCCCGCAACTCGCACGAGGTGCGGCTCACCGCGGCGGGCCGGGAGTTCGAACTCCAGGCCCGCCAGATCGTCGCCCAGCTCGATCGGGCCGCGCAGGTGGCGAAGGCGACCGCCGAGGGCCGCGCGGGCACCCTCGCCATCGGCTACAACCTGCCCGCCAGCCGACACGTGCTGCCGGACGCGCTGACCCGGATGACCGAACGGCACCCCGATATCGTGGTGTCGCTGTGGGAGAAGCGCACCGGACCGCAGCTGGCCGCACTGGCGGACGGTTCGCTCGACCTCGCCCTCGTCTACGGCCACCCGTCCACCGCCGAGTTCCGGTATCGGCGGCTGCTGCACCGGGTGCCGCTGGTGGCGGTGGTGGGCCGTCGGCACCGCTGGGCCGACCGGCCGAGTGTGCCGTTCGCCGAACTCCAGGGGCAGGAGTGCGTGCTCTTCGCGCGCGAACAGTGTCCCGCCATGTACGACTCCATCTTCCGGGCGGCCGCGCAGAATCGGATTTCGCTCACCGTCTCGCATACCGCCGACGATCCGGGCGCCACCGCCCATATGGTGTCGGTGCGCCCGTTCGTGGGCTTCGCCTCGCTGCCCCGGGCGATTTCGATGGGAATGGGTGCGCCCGGCAGTGCGTCGGTCGCGGTGAAATTGTCGGATCCGGTGCCGACCCTGGATCTGTACGCGGTATGGCGGGCCGCGGAAACGAATCCGGCGGTCTCGCTGTTTCTCGATTGCATGGAATCCGCGGAACCGGCACAGCTCGATGATGCCCAGGCGCTGTCGGCCTGAGCGGTTCGATAGGAGATGACACTCGCACGGTAGGAACCGCGGTATCGACGGCGACGAGAATCATTGTCGCCGTGAAGAATTCAACTCGTGAACACAGTGTTTTTCACCCCGGACGGATTCGACCCACCCGATACCGCGAGTCTGTACACGATCGTCTCCGAGGCGGCGCGGCGCGATCCGGAACGGGATTCGCTGTGCGGCGCCGACGGCACCCAACTCACCCGCGCCGAACTCGACACCCGTGTGCGGGCACTGGCCTCGGCGCTGCTGGAGCGGGAGGTGGCGGCCGGTGACCGGCTGGCCGTGCTGGGCCGCACCGGGCTGGAGTGGGCGCTGCTCAACTGCGCGGCGCTGGCCGTCGGCGCGGTGGTGGTGCCGGTGTACCCGACCTCCTCGCCCGCCCAGATCGAGCACATCCTGCGCGACAGCGGCAGTGCGCATTTCGCCGCCGAGACCGGCGCGGACGCCGACCGGCTGGCGGCCGCGGGCGCGGGGGAGGTGTGGACCTTCGACGAGGTCGCGGTGTGGGCCAAGGGTGCGGCGAGCCCGGAACTGGATGCCCGGATCGAGCGGGTGCGCGCCGACGACCTCGCCATGATCGTCTACACCAGCGGCACCACCGGGCTGTCCAAGGGCTGCATGATCACCCACCGCAATATGACGGTGACGGCCGCGAACACGGTGCGCCAGACCGGCGGCATCTTCGACGGCACCACCGTGCTGGCCCTGCCGCTGTCGCACGTTTTCGGCCAGACCATCCTGTTCGCCTGCCTGTACGGCGGCAGCCGGACCCACCTGCTGCCGAGCGTGCCTGACCTGGTGCCGGCGCTGGCGCGGCTGCGGCCGACCTTCCTGGCCCTGATTCCCTACGCGTTGGAGAAGATTCGCAAGCACTGCCGGGCGTTGCTCACCGACGACGAGGAGCGCGCGGCGGTGGAGCGCGGGGTGCGGCTGCTCACGGCCGGTGGCGCGCCCGCTCCGGTGGCGCATCCGGTGGCGGACGCCTTCGGCGGACGGCTGCGCTACGTCATCTCCGGCGGCGCGTCCCTGGACGAGTCCACGGCCGGGTTCTACGCGGGCTTCGGCGTGGTGATCCTCAACTGCTACGGGCTGACCGAGGCGGCGACCGCGGTGACGGTGAGCGCACCGGAGAGCAATCGGCTCGGCACCGTGGGCCGTCCCATCCCGGGCACCGGTGTGGGGATCGCCGCGGACGGCGAGGTGCTGGTGAGCGGCCCGCACGTCTCGCCCGGCTACTGGGGTGCGGCTGCCGACCAGCGTCCCGTGGACGCCGACGGCTGGTTGCACACCGGCGACATCGGCGAACTCGACGACGGCTACCTGCGCATCACCGGCCGCAAGAAGGAGATCCTGGTGACCTCCGGCGGGAAGAATGTCGCGCCGACCCCGCTGGAGGACCGGGTGCGGCTGCACCCGCTGGTGAGCAACTGCATGGTGGTGGGGGAGGGCAGGCCCTTCATCACCGCCTTGGTGACGCTGGACGCCCAGCGCGTGGACCAGTGGCGCGCGGACCGTCCGGGACAGGATCCGGCGACGGCCGTGCAGGATGCCGTGGACGAGGCGAATTCACTGGTGTCCAGGGCCGAATCCATTCGGGCTTTCCGCATTGTCGACGGTGATTTCACCGTGGACAACGGTCTGCTCACCTCGTCTCAGAAACTGCGCCGCGAGGCCATTTCGGTCGCATTCGCCGCGGATATCGATCAGCTGTATATGTCGCGCGGGTGACATCGCGCGAAATTCCACTCACTTCCCGCCGACGATAGCCGGGACCGATCGGCCGATGAATTGCTTTGTCCCACTGTAGTTCCGCATGAATTCGGCCGCAGACTCGAATACGACATTCGACCACCGAAAGTGATGCGATCATGTACGACGTCATTGTTGTCGGAACTCGCGTGGCGGGTGCGCCACTGGCCATGCTGCTGGCTCGCAAGGGATTCCGGGTGCTGGCCGTGGACCGGGCCACCTTCCCCAGCGACACCCCCTCCACCCACTACGTCCACCAGGCCGGGCTGAGCCTGCTGAAGACCTGGGGTCTGCTGGATCGGGTGACCGCGACCGGCTGCCCGCCCATTCGCCACCTGAACTTCACCTACACCGATATCGTCATCAACGGTATGGCCGATCCGTCGGCCGACGGCATCGACGCCGTGTACTGCCCGCGCCGCACGGTGCTGGACAAGGTTCTGGTCGACGCCGCCGGTGCGGCCGGGGCCGAACTGATCGAGGGCTTCACCGTCACCGGGCTGCTGCGCGACGGCGACCGGGTCGCCGGTATCCGCGGCCGGGTGGGCGACGGTGCCGAGCAGGAGTTCCGGGCTGCGCTGGTGATCGGCGCGGACGGCGCGAACTCGATCGTGGCCAAGGAGGTCGGCGCACCGGTCTACGAGGGCTCCCCGGCCGCTTGCTTCATCTACTACTCGTACTACGAGGGCGTGGACTGGGGCATGCACCACCGCACCGGATTCGGTGAGCAGCAGTTCGCGGCCTGGCCCACCAATGACGAGTTGTCGCTGGTGGCGGTCATGCGCAAGCGGGACCGGTTCCGTGAGTTCCGCGCCGATCCGGACGCCGGCGTGCAGGAGATCGTCGAGCAGATCGACCCGGAGATCGGTGCGCGCCTGCGGGATTCGGGCCGACGCGTGGAGCCCTTCCGGCCCATGCTGTACCCGGACAACTACCGCCGCCAGTCCTACGGACCCGGCTGGGCGCTGGTCGGCGACGCCGGATACCACAAGGATCCGTTCACCGGCTGGGGCATCACCGACGCCTTCAAGTACGCGCAGCTGCTGGCCGACCTGGTCGGCGAAAGCCTCTCCGGCGAGCGGCCTTTCGAGGAGACCATGCCGGAGTACCAGCGGGAGCGCGACGCCCAGAGCGCCAGCACCTACGAGCTGACCCAGAGCATCTCCGAGCTGACGCTGACCCCGTACTACGACTCGGTGTTCCGCGCCGCCAGCATGAGCCCGGACTATTCGAAGAAGTTCTTCGGCCTGATCGCGGGCCTGTACCCGCCGGACAAGTTCTTCGGTGAGCAGGAGCTGACCGAGCTGTACGAGCTGGTCGACTTCCCCGAGCACGCGCGGCATCTGACCAATACGCCCGAGGCGGCGCTATGACCAGCCTGACCGCGGTCGGGGACAGTTTCGTGGAGGGACGCGGCGATCCGGCCGCGTCCGGGGGATACCGGGGCTGGGTGGTCCGGCTCGGCGGGCAATTGGGACTGCGGCCCAGCATGATTCGCAACCTGGGTACGCACGGTGCCACCACCGGTGATGTGGTGCGTACCCAGCTGCCGTCGGCGGCGGCGTCCAACGCGCCGCTGTACGGGGTCGTGGTCGGCGTCAACGATCTCGTCAGTGATTACGACCCGGATCGTTTCGAGGACAATCTGGCCGAGATTCTGGGCACGCTGACGCGCGGCGGCGCCACGGTGTTCACCGCCGACTACCCGGATATTCCGGCGCGCCTGCCGGTTCCGGAGAGCTTCCGCGCACTGTTGCGCGAACGATTCCACGTCGCCAATGACGCGGTGCGACGGGTGGCCGCGGCGACCGGCACGCTGGTGCTGCCGATCGCCGAGGACACCGAATGGGCCCGCCCGCAGGTGTGGACCGAGGACGGCCTGCACCCGAGCCCACTGGGCCACCGCCTGTTCGCCGCCGGTGCGGCCGAACTCATCGCATCGAGCACCGCCTCCATCGTCGCCGCCTGAGCGGCGGATCAGCCCCGGTTCGAGAGGAATACCGTGACGGACGACAGACGCCTGGCACACGACCCGATCGCCATTGTCGGGATGTCGGGCCTGCTGCCCAAGGCACGCAATCACCGTGAGTACTGGCAGAACATCATCGACGGCGTGGACTGCACCGAGGAGGTGCCGCCGTCGCGGTGGAGCCTGGACGACTACTACGACGCGGATCCGGCCGCCCCGGACAAAACCTATTCGCGCCGTGGCGCATTCCTGCCCGATATCGACTTCGACCCGCTCGAGTTCGGCCTGCCGCCGAACCAACTCGAGGTGACCAGCACCATGCAGACCCTCAGCCTGGGGGTGGCTCGGGATCTGCTCGCCGACGCCGGTGCGACCGGATCGCCGTGGTACGACCCGGCCCGGACGGGCGTGGTGCTCGGCACCACCGGTCCGGTCCCGCTCATGCATCCGCTGGCCGCGCGGCTGTCCACGCCGGTGTTGAAGGAGGCCGCGCGCTCGGTGGGGCTCACCGACCGGGACGCCGATGCCATCGCCGACCGCTTCGTCGCGGCCTTCGCCCCCTGGGAGGAGAACTCGTTCCCGGGCCTGCTGGCCAATGTGGTCGCCGGGCGGGTCGCCAACCGCCTCGGCCTGGGCGGGATGAACTGCACCGTCGACGCCGCCTGCGCGGCCTCGCTGGCCGCCATCCGCACCGCCATCGCCGAACTGCGCGACGGCCGGGCCGACATGATGATCACCGGCGGGGTGGACACCGAGAACACCATCTTCATCTACCTGTGCTTCTCCAAGGTGGGCGCGCTGTCGCCGAGCGGGCGGATCAGCCCGTTCGCCGCCGGGGCCGACGGCACCCTGCTGGGTGAGGGCATCACCATGCTGGCGCTGCGCCGCCTGGCCGACGCCCGGCGCGACGGCAATCGGATCTACGCGGTCATCCGCGGTCTCGGCTCCTCCAGCGACGGGCGTTCCAAGAGCATTTACGCGCCCCGGGCCGAAGGACAGCGGGTGGCCTTGGATCGCGCCTACGCCGACGCGGACTGCTCACCCGCCGACGTCGAACTCATCGAGGCGCACGCCACCGGCACCGCCGTCGGCGACAAGACCGAGCTGACCGCGTTGAAAAGTCTGCTGTCCGAAGCGAGTCCGGAAACCCGGTTCGCGGCGCTGGGCAGTGTGAAATCGCAGATCGGCCACACCAAGGGCGCGGCGGGTACGGCGAGCGTCATGAAACTCGCGCTGGCCCTGCACCAGAAGGTGCTGCCGGGGACCATCAATGTCGAGGCCCCCAATGCCGAGATCGACGCGGCGACCGCGCCGTACTACGTGAACAGCCGCACCCGGCCGTGGATCCGGGACCCGCGGCGGCCGGTGCGCCGGGCGGCGGCCTCGGCAATGGGCTTCGGCGGCACCAACTTCCACCTGGTGCTGGAGGAGGCGGACGCGACGCGCGGGCCGGTGCTGCACCGGGTGCCGCGCGCCCACCTCTGGCACGCGCCCGACGTGGCCACGCTCATCGACGCGGTGCGCGACAGCGCGGGCGGTGACGGCGGGGATATTCCGGACGGCCACGTCCGCATCGGATTCGTCTCGCTCGACGACGACTCCACCGACCATCTGCGGGCGCTCGCGGTGGACGAGCTGGTGCGCAACCCCGATGCGGCGCACTGGGATCACCCGGAGGGCGTGTACTTCCGGGCTGCGGCGCTGCCGGACCGCAAGGTCGGCGCGCTGTTCGCCGGTCAGGGCAGCCAGTACGTCGATATGGGTGCCGACGCGGCGCTGAACAATCCACCCGTCGGCGCGGCCTTCGACGCCGCCAACGCCGGATTCGCCGATGCGCCCGTGCGGCTCGGCGCGGTGGTGTTCCCGCCGCCCGCCTTCGACGAGTCCGCGCGGGAGGAGCAGGAGAACACCCTGCGCCGCACCGAATTCGCACAGCCCGCCATCGGGGCGCTGTCGGTGGGGCAGTACCGGGTGCTGTCCGAGTACGGATTCCGGGCGGACGGGTATCTCGGACACAGCTTTGGTGAGCTCACCGCGCTGTGGGCCGCCGGGTCGGTCACCACCGAGCAGTTCTTCGGGCTGGCGCGGGCGCGCGGCGCGGCCATGACGGTGGCCGACGACGTGGACGCGGGCACCATGGTCGCCGTCGCCGCCGCCCGCGACGCGGTGGAGGCGCTCATCGACGGCATCGACGACGTGTGGATCTGCAATCACAACGCGCCCGATCAGGTCGTGGTCGGCGGTGGCACCGACGGGATCGCGACAGTGACCGAGCGCTGTGCCGAAAACGGCTGGGCGCTAAGACATCTGCCGGTGTCCGGCGCGTTCCACACGCCGTATGTCGGCCATGCGGTGACGACGTTCGGGGCGGCGGTCGCGGAGGTGGAGATCGGTGCGCCGGACGCGCCGGTGTACGCCAATACCCGGGGCGCTGCCTACGGCGAGGACGTCGACGGCAATCGCGCCACCCTCACCGCGCAGCTCAGCAATCCGGTGGAGTTCGCCGACGCCCTGGCCGCCATGCGGGCCGACGGCTGCACCGTCTTCGTGGAGTTCGGTCCCAAGCAGGTGCTGACCTCGCTGGTGCGCCGCAACTACGGTGACGAGGTGATCGCCATCGCGACCGACTCCGGGCCGATCGGCAATGGTGACCTCGCGCTCAAGCGGGCCGCGGTGCGGTTGGCCGTGCTTGGCTTCGATATTCGCGGGATCAATCGTTTCGCCGTCGCCGAACCGCCGGTGGTCACCTCGAAACCCGCCATGGCGGTGACACTTTCGGCTCCCGAGTACGTGCCGGAGAGACGTCGCGCCGCCTACGCCGCCGCCCTGTCGGACGGCTATCGCGTCACCGTGGACGCTCCCGCGCCACCGGCACCGGCGCCCGTGCCGGTGCCCGCCCCCTCGCCCGCGATCATTCCCTCGAACGGACAATCGGAGAACCACGTGTCAGCGGACCCGCAGTACCGAGAGCCCGCGAGCGCCCTGGACAGCGCCCTCGCCCAGCATCTGCACACCCACCGCCACTACCTGGACGGCCAGCTCGATCTGGCGCGCGGACTCGCGGGAGCGCTGCGCGACGGCGCCCTCGACGATCTGACCGTGCGCGCCATCGAGGCCGTGAAGGAGCACGGCGTGGCCATCAGCGACAGCCACTCGCGAGCCAGCGAGGTGCTGGCGCAGCTGGCCGAGTTGGAGGGTGGGGTTTCGGTGCCGCCGCGCTCCACGGCGGTCACGGTGGACGCCGAGCCGGTGCGGTCGCTCGTGCCGGGCAATGGGGGCCGGGAGGAGCGCGTGCCGGAAGTCACCGCACGGCGGTCGCTGGGGTCCGGCAGTGGAGATGCCGTTCCCACAACGCTGGGGAGCGAATCCGCGTCGGTCGCGGCGCGGGAGGTTTCCGAGACTGCCTCGCGCCTCGAATCGGTCGCCGATGTGCCACACGGTCTGTCCGGTGCTGGGCAGTCGAATTCCGAGGCGGCCACGGCCGATTCGGCCCTCTCGGGCGAATCCCTGCGGCAGGCGCTGCGGGAGGTGGTGGCCGAGAAGACCGGGTATCCGGTGGACATGGTCGATCCGGCCATGGATCTGGAGGCGGATCTGGGTGTGGATTCGATCAAGCGGGTGCAGGTGATCGGGGCGCTGCAGGAACGGTTCCCGGCGCTGCCGAGTCTCGGTCCCGAGCAGTTGGGTACGTTGCGGACGCTGGATCAGATCGCGGACCTGCTCGCGGGTTCGGCGGGGGCGCAGCCCGATACCCTTGTCGCTGCTCCAGCGGACGGACAGGTCGTAGTCGATGCGTCGGATGACGCGCTGCGGCGGACGCTGCGGGAGGTGGTGGCCGAGAAGACCGGGTATCCGGTGGAGATGATCGATCCGGCCATGGATCTGGAGGCGGATCTGGGTGTGGATTCGATCAAGCGGGTGCAGGTGATCGGGGCGCTGCAGGAACGCTTTCCGGCGCTGCCGAGTCTCGGTCCCGAACAACTGGGCACGCTGCGCACGCTCGATCAGATCGTGGCGGAGCTGGCCGGGGGTGATGTCCACCCAAAAGCTGAGGCCGCGGCCCGGACGCCGCGGCACCTCGTCGAACTCGTCGAACTTGCGCCGGTGGATCTCGTCGTGGATCTGCACCGGACGGCCGGGCGCGCCGCGGTGGTGTGCCTGGACCCCTCCGCCGAAACCGATTGCGAGGCGGTGGAGGAGGAGTTGCGCGAGCGCGGCTGGCAGGTTCGCCGTGCCGACGGTGCCGCCGAACTCGGTGGCGCTCCGATGGATGTGTGCGTGGTGGTCGCGGGTGTGGCGTCGGAATGGGAGCAGGCGCAGCGTGTTCTGAGCGACGGCATTCTGGTGGCCGGACGGGCCTTGCCCGGACTGGGCGGTGCGAGCGGCCGGGCCGGTTTCGTCACCGTCACGCGGATCGACGGGCAGCTCGGGTTCCGGGGTGCGGCACCGGTGGCGGCGCTGCTGGGCGGCCTCGGCGGTGTGGTGAAAACACTTGCCGCCGAGCAGCCCTCGCTGTTCTGCCGGGCACTCGACGTCGATCCGGCGGTATTGCCGGGACAGCTGGCCGAGATCGTGCTCGAGGAGCTGTGCGATGCGGCGCGGGACACCGTCGAGGTCGGGGTGGACGCGGCGGGGCGGCGGCGCACGCTGGTGCCGAGTCGGCACGCGGCGGCGCGGGACAGCGATATCGTGCGGTCCGACACGGCCTTCGAGATCGACAGCCTCACCGCGGACGACGTCCTACTGGTCACCGGTGGGGCGCGCGGGGTGACGGCGACCTGTGTGCGTGCGTTGGCCCAGGTGTGCCCGGCCCGGTTCGTGCTGCTCGGCCGGACCGAACTGGCGACGGAACCGGACTGGGCGCAGGGCGTGACCGATGCGGAGCTGAAGTCCGCGGCGGTGCGGGCACTCGCCGGGAACGGGGTGACGCCGCGCGCGATCGACCGGCTCTGCGCGGGTGTACGGGCGGGGCGCGAGATCCGTTCCGTGCTGGACGAACTCGGTGAGCGGGCGGAGTATGTGGCGGTCGATGCCACCGACGCCGAAGCCCTGCGGTGGGCGCTGCTGCCGTGGCGCGACGCCATCACCGGCGTCGTACACGGGGCCGGGGTGCTCGCGGATTCCCTGATCCCCGACAAGACGCCGGAGTCCATCGAACGGGTACTGCGGCCCAAACTCGCCGGACTCGCCGCGGTGCTGGACATCGTCGCGGAGCCTCGGCACCTGGTGCTGTTCACCTCGGTGGCCGGACTGTTCGGCAATACCGGGCAGGCGGACTACGCGGCGGCCAACGAGGCGTTGAGCCGCTTCGCCGTCAGCTGGGGCCGCCGCTACCCGGAACGCCGGGTGACCGCGCTGGCCTGGGGCGCGTGGGACGGCGGCATGGTGACACCCGCACTGCGCGAACACTTCCGGAGCCTGGGCATTCCGCTGCTGGATCCGGCCGCCGGAGCGGCGGCGTTCACGGCGCAGTTCAGCACCGCGCGGCGTCCGGAACCGGTACTGCTCGTCGGTGCGGCGACACCGCTGTCGGCGGGCCAGGTCGAGACGGGGCCGGTCCGGGCCCGCCGCGGGTTGGCCGGACTGGTCGACGAACCGGTCATCGCCGCCCATCGGATCGGTGCGCACATCGTGCTGCCGGCGACATTCGGACTGGGCGCGATGGTCAACCTCGCCGAACGCGCCGGAGCGGGGCGAACGGTGGTGGGCGTGCGCGACTTCCAGGTGCTCAAGGGGCTGGTCTTCGACCATCCCGTGACCGCGCTGGACCTGGAGATCGAGCCGATCGGGTCGGTCGACGGGCACGAAGCGGTGCGCGCCACCGTCTTCGGTGACACCACCGCTCACTTCCGGGCCACGCTGCTGTTCGGGGAGCCATCGGAACCCTCTGCCCGGCAGCGGGTTCCGGGCGACGCGGGCACGGATGCCGAGCGGATCTACCGCGACGCCATCCAGTTCCACGCTCCCGCACTCCAAGGGCTGCGCCGGATCCGGTCCGAGAGCGACACCGCGATCGTCTTCGAGTGCTCCCTCCCGGCCGAACCGGTCGCCTTGGGCGCGTACGCGGGCCGACTGCACAATCCGGTCACGGCGGACCTCGTCCTGCAAGGGCCACCGGTCCTGGGCCAACGCCTACTCGGCACGGCCTGCCTCCCACTCGGGATCGGCCGCATCGACTACCACGCACCCCTCCCGACCGGCGAGCCCTTCCTGCTCCAGGTCGACAACCCCCGGCCCGCCCGCCTGGAGGCCCGCATCGACGCCACCGCGCTGGGCACGGACGGGACTGTGCTGCAACGATTCTCGGACGTCACCGTGGTGACGACACCCGATCTGACGGAGAAGTTCCGGACCTCGGTGAGGCGGTGGACGGCATGACAGCGCTGGAATTCGACGGGATCGCCTTCGACCCGACGGGCGTGGGGCGCGACTACGCCGCAACGGACGTGCGGTCCGACGGCACCGAGAGTGCGTCGGCCGCGAACCCGATCGCGGAGATCCGGGCGGGCGTCGTGGCCGCACATCGTGCCGCGCTGTCAGCGCAGGCGGCCATGCAATGGGCAGTGTGGCGGCGGGCGGGCGCGCGGGCGGGGCAGCCGGAGCTGCCAGATTCGACAGGCGTTCCGCGGCCGGTCGCGATGCCACCGGCCCTGGAGAACAACGGCACCGGTATGACGGATGGTGGCCGCCGTGTCGCCGCGCGCGAAGGGGCATTCAAGCCGCTCGCCAGGAGCGAGCGTACTCGGTTGGACCGAGCGGCCCTGGCGGCCCTGGCGCGCGGGGAGGTCGCCGACGTGTTCGGAGTGTCCTACCGGCGGGCCGGGGTCGAGTCGGCGGTGCGGCTCGCCGCGCGCGGTCCGCTCGTGCTGACGGAGGTCACCGACGTCGAGCTGTACGGCGGTGCCGGGAACGGCCGGGTCGTCGCGTATTTCGACGGCGATACGGCTGCGGCGGCCACCCAGGCGGCCGAGCTGTTCGCCCTGTACACCGGGATGCCGCTGTGCCTGTCCGGGAGCACGCTCAGCACCGGTGTTGTCGGGGCGCCGGTGGTCACGTCGGGAACGGTCGAATTGGTGGTCGAGGCGCTCGATCTCGTACCGCGGCCGTTCGTGCGGGCGCGGGCGGAGTTCCGGGACGCCGCCGCACTCGAGGTCACCGTCATGGTGGTCGAGGCGGCCGGGGCGGATGTCGGCCCCGGTGGGGCGGTGCGCGGGCCGCTGCTCAACGAATTCCATATGGCCCACCTGGCGCGCGGCGATCAGGGGATCGCCATGGGGCCGGAATTCGACGCGTATACCGGCGTGCGGGCGACCCGGCTGCCGACCGGCGGGCTGCTGCTGGTGGATCGGGTGCTCACCTTCGACGGTGCGCGGGGGCAGCTCGACAGTGCCTCCTACACCACCGAATACGACTCCCCGGCCGACTCCTGGTACTACGCGGATACCGCCAACGAATCCATGCCGCACTTCGTGTACATGGAGACCTCCCTGCAGGCGGCGCTGCTCATGGGCTACTACGCGGGGCCGACGCTGACCCAGCCCGGCACCACGCTCAGCCTGCGCAATCTGGGTGGTACCGCCACCGTGCTGCGGCAGGTCGACCTGCGCGACCGCACCATCGTGCAGTCCTCGCGGCTGCTGTCCACCACTATCCTGCCCGGATCCTCGCTCCAGACCTTCGATTACACGCTCAGTGTCGACGGTGCGCCGTTCTACCGGGGCGAAACCATGTTCGGCTACTTCAGCGACGAGGCGCTGGCCAACCAAACCGGCTTGGACGCCGGACGTTTCGCGCCCACCTGGCTGGCACGGCATCCAGAGGCGCGCACCCGGGTGATCGACGTGGCGGCCCGCCGCGCCGATCCGGCCGCCCACCTGTGCGCCCGCCGCACCCTCGCCCTCATCGACCGCGTGGAGGTGGTGGACGGCGGCGGCGAGCACGGCGCGGGATACCTGCGCTCGCTGCGGGAGATCGACCCGTCGGATTGGTTCTTCGCCCGCCACTTCCACCTCGATCCGGTGATTCCGGGATCGCTGGGCGTGGAATCGGTGATCCACGCCGTACAGGAGTGGATGATCGACACCGGATTCGCCTCGGACATGGCCGATCCCGCCTTCCGCATCCCCGCCGATATCGCCTTCGGCTGGCGCTATCGCGGCCAGTTCCTGCCCACCGACGGCACCGTCGAACTCGAGGCGCACATCAAATCGGTGCGGCGGGAGCCGGGGCGGGTGACCGTCACCGTGGACGGCTCGCTGTGGAAGCCCGGCCTGCGCATCTACGAACTCGTCGATCTCGCCATCGAACTCGTCGACCGAAAGGCCCGACCGTGACGACACTCGGATACCAGGCCGTGGCGGAAACGGCCGCGGAGATCAGCGCACTGCTGCTCGACCTGGACAGTCCCTGCTGGATCATCCGGCACGAGGGCCGGGTGGCCGCCACCGCCCACGCGGCGACGGCGGCCCGCTCTCAGGTGCTCGCCGCCGTGGGACCGCTGCCGCCGGAACAGCTCGGCGACAGCGGTTTCCGGGCCGCGCACGGCGTGCGGGCGGCGTACGCGGCGGGGGCCATGGCCAATGGCATCGCCTCCCCGGCGCTGGTGACGGCCATGGCGGAGGCCGGATATCTCGCCTCCTACGGGGCGGCGGGCGTACCGCCCGCGGGCGTCGAATCCGCGCTGGCGGAACTGTCGCGGCGGCTGGGTGACAGGCCGTTCGCCTGCAACCTGATTCACAGCCCGTCCGAGCTGGCCTTGGAGCGGGCGATCGTCGATTCCTGCCTGCGGCACGGCGTGCGCTGTGTGGAGGCGTCGGCCTTCATGGACCTCACCCCCGAAGTGGTGCGCTACCGTGCCGCCGGGCTGTCGGTGACCCGGGAGGGCCACATCGACAGCCGACATCGGTTGATCGCCAAGGTGTCCCGGGTCGAGGTGGCGGAACTGTTCCTGCGCCCGGCCCCGGCCCGGCTGCTGCGCCCGCTGGTCGACGGCGGGGTGCTCACCGCCGAGCAGGCCCGGCTGGCCGAACAGGTCCCGCTGGCGGACGACATCACCGCCGAGGCGGATTCGGGCGGCCACACCGACCGCAGACCACTGATGGTGCTGCTGCCCGAACTGGTGGCCGCCCGGGACCGGGTGGCGCGCACGGTCGCGGCCGCCGCCGGGGTCCGGATCGGCGCGGCGGGCGGTATCGGCACCCCCGATGCCGCCGCCGCGGCCTTCGCCATGGGCGCGGCCTATATCGTCACCGGCTCCATCAATCAGGCCGCCCGCGAGGCGAATCAGTGCGAGGCCACCAAACGCCTGCTCGCCTCGGCCGAGTTCGCGGACTGCGTCATGGCCCCGTCCTCGGACATGTTCGAACTCGGCGTGCAGGTGCAGGTGCTGCGGCGCGGCACCATGTTCGCCGCCCGCGCGCAGCGCCTCTACGACCTGTACCGGGCCCACGACGGTATCGACGCCCTGCCCGATGCGGTGCGGCGAGAACTGGAGACCACGCTGTTCCGGCGTCCCCTGGAACAGGTGTGGCGCGAGTGCGTGGACTACTTCACCGAACGGGACCCCGACCAGCTCACCCGGGCCGCCGACGATCCGAAAGCCCGGATGGCCCTGGTGTTCCGGTGGTACCTCGGCCTGTCATCGGGCTGGAGTATGCGTTGCGAGGCCGATCGCGCCGCCGACTACCAGATCTGGTGCGGCCCGGCCATGGGCGGATTCAACCGCTGGGCCGCCGGCACCTATCTCGCCGCACCCGAGAACCGTTACGTCGCCGATATGGCGCACCAGATGATGGTCGGCGCTGCCCATCTCACCCGTGTCGCCCAGTTGCGCACCGCCGGCGTGCGGCTGCCCGCCGCCTGCGCCCGGTACGTGCCGCGTCCGAGGGAGGAATCATGACCACACTCGAAGCCGGGAACGATACGGGCACAGCGTGGTTGCTGTGCCCGGCCTGCGGAGCGATGATCTACGCGGCACGGTACGAGCGCACCGCCCGGGTGTGCCCGGAATGCGACGGCCACGGCATGCTCACCGCCGACCAGCGCATCGGGCAACTGGCGGACCCGGATTCGGCGGTGCCGATCGAGGCGCCGGTGACGGTGCGAGATCCGTTGGGGTTCACCGATTCCCGCTCCTATCCGGAGCGGATGGCGCAGGCGCGGGAGCGCACCGGCATGCCGGACGCCGTCCGGTGCGTGCGCGCCACGCTGGGCGGCACCCCGGTGGTGTTGGCGGTCATGGACTTCCGGTTCCTCGGTGGCAGTCTGGGCAGTGCGGTCGGCGCGGCGGTGACCGCCGCCGCGGATACGGCGCTGGCCACCCGGGCGCCCTTGATCATCGTCGCCGCCTCCGGGGGAGCGCGCATGCAGGAGGGCATCGTCGCCCTCATGCAGATGGCCAAGACCAGTGTGGCGCTGCGGCGTCTGGACGACGCGGGCATTCTCACCGTCTCGGTGGTCACCGATCCCACCTACGGCGGGGTGGCGGCCTCCTTCGCCACATCCACCGACATCATCATCGCCGAACCCGGTGCGCGCCTGGGCTTCGCGGGGCCGCGCGTCATTCGCCAGACCATCGGCGAAACCCTGCCGCCCGGCTTCCAGACCGCCGAATTCCTGCTCGAACACGGCATCGTCGATCTGATCGCCCACCGATCGGCACTGCGGGACACCCTGATCCGGCTGGTCGCGCTGACGGTGCGGCCCACCCGCACCGCGGTGCCCGATCCCGACGCGGTGCTCACCGATCCGACCCGACTGGCCGACCGTGATCCGTGGGAGCGGGTGCGGGCCGCACGCGAACTGGGCCGCCCCACCACCCTCGAGCACATCGCGGGGGCCTTCGAGGAGTTCACCGAACTGCACGGCGACCGGATGGCCGCCGACTGTCCGGCCATGGTCGCCGGCCTCGCCCGCCTCGGCGGCGTCCCGGTGGCGGTGGTGGGCACCCAGAAGGGGCATACCGCCGTCGAATTGGCGCGGCGCAACTACGGCATGCCGAGCCCGGCCGGATACCGCAAGGCCGCGCGGGTGCTGCGGCTGGCGGCCAAACTCGGACTGCCGGTGATCGCCCTGATCGACACCGCCGGTGCCTATCCGGGGGTGGCCGCCGAGCGGCAGGGGCAGGCCGTCGCCATCGCCGAATCCCTGAAACTGCTCGCCGGGCTACCGGTTCCGGTGGTGTCGGTGATCACCGGCGAGGGCGGCAGCGGGGGAGCCCTGGCGTTGGCGCTGGCCGACCGGGTGCTGGTGTGCGAGAACGCCGTCTACTCGGTGATCAGCCCCGAGGGGTGTGCCGCCATCCTGTGGCAGGATCCGGCCGCCGCGCCCCGTGCGGCCGCCGCTCTGCGCGTGGACGCCGCCGCCCTGCTGGAACTCGGGATCGCCGACGCCGTCGTCCCCGAACCGGCCGGTGGTGCGGATGCGGACCCGCTCGCCGCCACCGAACTGCTGGGCCGCGCCCTGCGGCTGGCGGTGCATGAACTGCGGGCCTGGCCGGTGGCCGAACTGCTCACCGGACGGCACGCGCGCTTCCGCGCCTTCGGTATCGCCCGAGAAGACCTTCAGGAGACACGATGACCGAGACCCTGCCCACCGACACCGCGGGCCGCGCCGTGAGCGCCGCCGAGGCGGACCACAGCCTGGCCGTGCTCACCCGGCACGCGCTCACCGTCCGGTCCGGAACCGCGCCCGCACCCACCTCGGTGACCGTCGCCAATGGACCGGTGCTGTTGCGGATCAGCTGGGAGGAC
Source organism: Nocardia otitidiscaviarum (assembly GCF_007362295.1). Lineage (NCBI taxonomy): Bacteria > Bacillati > Actinomycetota > Actinomycetes > Mycobacteriales > Nocardiaceae > Nocardia > Nocardia otitidiscaviarum. Next base: position 1,603,992 of record NZ_CP041695.1, read on the forward strand.
CGGCTCGCGTCGGGTGCGGCCGCGTCCGTGGCCGACGCGAGTTCGTCGCCCGCCGACGCCTCCGGGGCGGTCGCGCCCGGAGCCGCCGCCACCGGGTCGGACACGACCGTGCCGACCCAGGAAAACGGTTTGGACGCCGGTACTTTCACTCTCGCCGCGGAAACCGTCGGCGTCTTCTACCGTGCCCCCGAGCCCGGCGCGGCACCCTTCGTCACCGACGGTGATCCGGTGCGGGCCGGTCAGCAGGTCGGCATCGTCGAGGCGATGAAGCTGATGATTCCGGTGACGGCCGCCCGCGACGGGCGGGTGGCCGAATTCCTGGTCGGTGACGCCGAACCCGTGGAGTACGGGCAGCCGCTCATCCGTTTCGAGGAGGTCCGATGATCGGCCGCATCCGCACCGTACTGGTGGCCAATCGCGGCGAGATCGCCGTGCGCGTCATCCGCACCTGCGCCGAACTGGGCATCGCCACGGTCGCCGTGTACTCGGAGGCGGACCGCGAGTCGGCGGCGGTGCGGCTGGCCGACCGTGCCGTGCGCATCGGCCCCGGCCCGGCCAAACGCAGTTATCTGCACATTCCGGCGATCATCGAGGCGGCCCGGGCGACCGGGGCCGATGCCATCCACCCGGGTTACGGATTCCTGTCGGAGAACCCGGATTTCGCCGAGGTGTGCGAGGCGGAGGGGTTCGTCTTCATCGGCGCGCCCGCCGATGTGATGTCCCGGCTGGGCGACAAGTCCACCGCGCGGGCGCTGATGAGCGCCGCCGGACTGCCGCTGCTGCCCGGCAGCCACGATCCGATCGACGGTGTGGAGGCCGCGCAGGCGCTCGCCGACGAGATCGGCTACCCGGTCATCATCAAGGCCGTGGCCGGCGGCGGTGGACGCGGCATGCGGGTGGTCCGCCACGCCGCCGAATTCGCCGTCGCGTGGCAGGAGACCCGCGCCGGGGCCGCCGCGGTCTTCGGCGACGGCCGCCTGTACGTGGAGCGCTATCTGGAATCCGCCCGCCATGTGGAGGTGCAGATCCTCGCCGACACCCACGGCACCGTGGTGCATCTGGGTCTGCGCGACTGCTCGCTGCAACGGCGACACCAGAAACTGGTGGAGGAGTCGCCCGCCCCCGGCCTGTCCGCGGAACTGGCCGAGCGCATCGGGGCCGCGGCCGTCCGGGGCGCGCGGGCCGTCGGCTACGTGGGCGCGGGCACCTTCGAATTCCTGCTCGCCCCCGATGGCGAGTTCTACTTCATGGAGGTCAATTGCCGCCTCCAGGTGGAGCATCCGGTCACCGAGATGGTGACCGGCGTCGACCTGGTGGCCGAGCAGGTGCGCATCGCCGCGGGCGAACGGCTCACGGCCACCGCGGCCCGACCCGCCGGCGTGGCCATCGAATGCCGCATCAATGCCGAGGACCCGGACCGCGAATTCGCGCCCGCCCCGGGCACACTCGGCGAATGCCTGCTGCCGGGCGGACCGTTCGTCCGCGTCGACACCCACATCCGCACCGGCTACGCCGTTCCCCCGCACTATGATTCGCTGCTGGCCAAGATCATCGTCTGGGCCCCGGACCGCCCGGCCGCGATCGCCCGTATGCGCCGGGCGCTCGCGGAAACAACCGTGCGCGGCCCCGGCGTCGCCACCACCACCGAGTTCCTGCACGACATCCTCGACCATCCCCGCTTCCGCGCCGCCACCCACGACACTGCCCTCATCGGCACCCTCACCACCCGTGCCGCGGCGCTGACCTGAAACGAACGAGTCCGATAAGGAACGAGCGGCCCGCCACGGAATGATCCGTGGCGGGCCGCTCGCGTATTCGGTCACGCTATTTCAGACCCGAGCGGACGAAGGCGTTCACGATGTGCCGTTGCAGGACCAGGTAGAGGAGCAGGACGGGCAGGCAGGCGAGGGAGGCGACGGCCATCATGGGACCCCACTGATCGCCCTCGGTGCCCATGAAGCTGCGCAGGCCCAACTGCAGCACGCTGTTGGACTGGCGCAGCACCACCGCGGGCCAGAAGTACTCGTTCCAGGCGTTGATGAACAGCAGAATGCCCAGGGCAGCGAGGGCGGGGCGGAGGTTGGGGACGACCACGGTCCAGAGGATGGACCAGGAGGAGCGGCCGTCGATCTTGGCGGCCGCGATGAGCTCCTTGGGGAAGGCCGCCATGTGCTGGCGCAGCAGCAGCACCGCCAGCGCCGAGCAGAGCGTCGGAAGGACCACGCCGATCAGGGAATTGATCAGACCCAGGCGGTTGAGCAGGATGTAGTTGGGGAGCATGGTCACCTGGAAGGGGACCAGCCAGGTGCCGACGAAGGCCAGGTACAGCAGCCGTTGCAGCGGGAAGGTGTACATGGCGAAGGCATAGGACGCCAATAGCGCGATGAGCAGCTGCCCGGCCGCCGAGAGCACCGCCACGAAGAAGGTGTTCGCGATCAGTCCGGTGATGTCCACCTTGTGCGCGGCGTCGGCGTAGTTGCCCAGGGACAGCGGCCAGGGGATGGGGGACAGCGAGGTGATGTCCTCGGGGCGGCGCAGCGCCGTCGCGAACAGCCAGTAGATGGGGAAGACGCACAGCAGCGAGGTGGCCGCCAGCAGCGCATGGCTGCCGAGGGTCCGCACGCGGTCAATCGTCATGGAAGGCAACCTTTTCCGACATCCAGACCAGGATTCCGGCGAGCACGCCGAAGCCGAGGAACAGCAGCACCCCCGCCGCCGCGCTGAGACCGGCGTCGAAGCTGTGGAAGGCGTAGTCCCAGAGCAGGTAGTAGATATTGGTGGTGGCCTGCGCGGGCCCGCCCTGGGTCATGGAGTCGATGAGCGGGAAGGTCAGGGTGGGACTGAGCAGGACGGTGGTGAGCACCAGGAACATGAGGGTGGGCGAGAGCAGCGGCAGCGTGATCCAGCGCCGGATCTGGCCCGGACTCGCGCCGTCCACCCGCGCCGCCTCGTCGTAATCCCCACTGATACCGGCCAATCCGGCCCACACCACCAGCACCGCGAAACCCAGCAACTGCCAGCCGGTGATGCCGATGATCACGGCGTGGGCGGTGGTGGCGTCGTACACCCAGTTACGGTGGGTGCCCAGCACCTGGTCCACGAAACCGCTGCCGGGATGCAGCAGCCAGCGCCACACCGCGGCGGCGGCGACCGGCGCGACCAGGAACGGCGCGAACACCAGCGCGTGATAGACGGTGCGGGACCGACCGCGCACCCGGCGGCTCGCCAGCGCGATGAGCACCGGCAGCACGACCGTGAACGGCAGCATGCCGACGATGAGCACCGCGGTCCGGCCCAGGGAGTCCCGGAAGGCCGGAAGGTCCAGCAGCCGTTCGTAATTGGCGGCGCCCACCGATCGCATCGGTGAACTGGGCAGCATGTTCCACGAATAGGTGGACAGCTGGAACGCCTGGGCCAGCGGCTGATAGGTCCACACGAACAGGAGGAACAGCGCGGGCGCGAGATACAGGTACGGGGCGACTCCCCGCACCATCCGCGGGATCACGGGGCGACGCGGCGGCGGCGCCGCGGCCACTGTGGGCCGCGACGCCGCCTCCGGTCGTTCAGCGACGACGAACACCGCTCACCGGGTTCCCGCGTGATCGCCACGCTGGTCGATGGACCGCAGGTACTCCAGCATGTCGCCCTCGGCCCGGTTGTAGAGCTCCGGGGCGGGGGTGGCCTCCACCGCGCTCACCACGAAGGCCGAACCGAGCACATCGATCCGGCTGTATCCGAATCCGCTCACCGCCCGCTGGCGGCCCACCGGGGCCATGGCGTCGATGCGGTAGGCCAGCGCCGGACCCACCCACACCGGGATACCGGCCAGGCTGCCCGCCGCGGTCATATGGTTGTGCCCGCACAGGATCATGCCCACATCGCTGTCCGCCACCGCCGCCTCCAGCAGTTCGATCTGCCCGAGCCCGAGCAGTTCGGCCGCCGGGATGGCCGAGCGCAGCGGCGGATGGTGCAGCACCAGCAGGGTGCCGCGGGGCGCGGGCCGCCGCAGCTGGTCGGTCAGCCAGGCCAGCTGATCGAGTTCCAGCTTGCCCGTATGCCGTCGCGGTGTGGTGCTGTCCAGCGCGATGATGCGCAGGCCCGCCACCTCGACCACCTGATCGTGCGGGACGTCCGCCGCCACCGCACCCGGTGCGTGGCCCAGCAGTTCGACCCCGAAGGCGGTGCGTTCGTCGTGGTTGCCCATGGCGTACACCACCTCCGCGCCCAGTTCGGCCGCCGCGGGTTCCACCGCCTCCCGCAGCCGCCGGTACCCCTCCGGCGACCCGCTGTCGGTGAGGTCGCCGGACAGCACCAGGGCATCGACCGGTCCGGAGGCCCGCAGCCGATCCAGCACGTGGTGCAGATTCTCGTAGGTGTCCACCGCGTCGTAGAGGCGTTCACCGGCGGGACGGATGTGGGTGTCGGTGAGCTGGACGACGGTCAGGTCCCGCATGTCGTGGGATGTCATGCGGCCGGAAGGAGTTTCGAGCCCTCGGTGCGGGCGGCGGTCAGGGTGGACTGCGGATCCGCGCCCTGGTACACGATGGCCTCGACGGCATCCATCATGCCGTCGCGGATCTGCAGATAGCTGTCGCCCGGCATGGACACCCACGGCTCCATGGCCGCCAGCTGCGCCACATTGGGGGCCAGCAGCGGATTGGCCGCCGCCCACGCGCCCAGCGAGCCGGGCTCGTTCATGAGTCCGGTGCGCAGCGGCAGATAGCCGATGTTCTGCGAGATCTTCACGTACGACTCCTCACTGGTGAGGAATTTGATCAGCTCCCACCCCGCGCGCTGCTTGGCCGGGTCGTTGGACAGAATGTGCAGGCCCGCACCGGAATTGGTGGGTACCGTCGGCTTGTCGCCGAAGCGCGGCATGGTGGTCGAGCGCAGATCCCACTTGTCCTTGGCGCCCTTGACGAAGACGCCCTGCACGGCGCTGGTCTCCAGGATCATGCCGATCTCACCGCGGGCGAAACCCTCGTAGCCCTGCTTCTGCGCGAGCTTGGGCATACTGCCGGAGTTCACGAGATCCTGTGCCATCCGGGTGACCTCGACGACGGGGGCGTCGGCGTAGGTGAGGGTGCGGCGGTCCTCGGAGATGACGCGGCCGCCATTGGAACGCACCAGCGCCTGGAAGCACCAGTCCTTCGACGTCTTGGTGAGGCAGTCGATGTAGACGCCGCCCTTACCGGTCGTCGTGCTGATGGCCTGCGCCGCGTCGGCGACCTCCGCCCACGTGGCCGGAGGCTTGGCCGGGTCCAGACCGGCCTCGGTGAACAGGGTCGCATTGTAGTACAGCACCGGCGTGGAGAACACGAACGGCACGCCGTAGGTGTGGCCGTCCCAGTCGTCGAGGGTGCGGGCGCGGTCGGCGTACGGTACCCGGCCGTCGAAGTTGCGCTGCACCTCGTCCGCGCCGAACAGTACGTCCAGCGGCTTGGCCTGCAACTGGTTGATGGTGAAATCCAGGTCGCTGAAACCCAATTGGGCCACGTCCGGGGTGGTGCCCGCCACCATCTGGTTCTGGATGCTGGAGATGGTGTCGGTGGCCGGGTTGGGGCTGTTGCCCTGCGGCTTCTGCGCGGTGACCTTGATATTGGGGTGCTGCTCGCCGAACTCCGCGATCAGTTCGTTGAAGGTGTCGGTCCACGCCCCGGCCAGGCCGTAGTTGTAGGACTCGAACACGATCGACACCTGCTGGTCGGGCTCGAGTTCGGGGACCTGTGCGGTGGTCGTGGCCTCGGTGGCGGTGGTGCCGCCGAGGCCGCAGCTGCTGACTGCGACGGCGGTGGCGAACACCAGGCCCAGGAAGGGCGCGGTGCGTTTCACGGGATTCTCCTCATCGAATGGTGGTGCGGACATCAGGGGACGGGCACGGCCGCCGCGTCCGGGGTCGGTGTCGGATCCGCGTTCGGCTGCTGCCAGGTCAGGCGCAGTCCGGAGTCGGGATGGAACAGGTGGATGTGGGCGGGATCGACCCGGAAGCCGATCTCCTGCCCCGCGCGCACCCCGGCCGGTCGCGGGGTGCGCGCGCACAGCGTGTGGGTGCCGGTGTCGACGTGCACCAGTTCCTCGCTGCCCAGGTTCTCGACCATGGTCACGCGCCCGCGCACGGCGGTGGCGTCGGCGTCGACGCGCAGCCGTTCGGGGCGGATTCCGGCGGTGACCACGGTGTCCTCGCCGGAATCCGCCGTGATGCCCAGAGCGGCGTCGATGCCGTCGGCCATCACCCGCAACCCGCCGTCGCGCCGGGTGACGACCGCGGGAAACAGGTTCATGGGCGGGGAGCCGAGAAATCCCGCCACGAAGGCGGTGCGGGGGCGGTCGTAGAGCTCCTCGGGGGTGCCGACCTGTTCCACCCGGCCCGCGTCCAGCAGTGCGATCCGGGTGGCCATGGTCATGGCCTCCACCTGGTCGTGGGTCACGTACAGGAAGGTGGCCCCGAGGCGGCGGTGCAGGGCGATCAGTTCGGCGCGGGTGGCGCTGCGCAGTTTGGCGTCCAGATTGGACAGCGGCTCGTCCATGAGGAAGGCGCCCGGATCGCGAACCATGGCCCGCGCCAACGCGACTCGCTGCCGCTGCCCGCCCGACAATGCGGCCGGGCGGCGATCCAGCAGCGCCGACAGCTCCAGTGTGCGCGCCACCTCGGCGACGCGTTCGGTGATGCGGGCGCGCGGCTGGCGGCGCGACCGCAGCGGGAAGCCGATGTTCTTCGCCACCGTCAGATGCGGGTACAGCGCATAGCTCTGGAACACCATGGCCAGATCCCGCCGCTGCGGTGCGGCGTCGGTGATGTCGTTGCCGTCCAGCAGGATTCGTCCCGATGTCGGTTCCTCCAGCCCCGCGATCATGCGCAGCAGGGTGGATTTGCCGCAGCCGCTGGGGCCGAGCAACACCATGAACTCACCGTCGGCGATGTCGAGGCTCACCTCGCGCACCGCGTACTCCGTGCCGAATCTCTTGGATACCGCGTCGATGTGCAGCCGGGCCACCGGTTCTCCTTCAGACCGGCGCGCCGGTCGTGATCCACGTCGCCACACCGGCCGCGATGGCGGGGGCGTCCTTCACCCACCGGAAGTGGTCGCGATGGACCACCTCCGAGTTCTCGTCGATATGCCAGCGGCTCACTCGCGCGGCGGGCATGCGCGAGACCAGGAAGTCGACATTCGATTTCGGCCCGAGCACGTCCTCGGACAGCGAGATGACCAGGGCGGGCAGGGTCATGCGGGCCAGCAGGCTGTTGTAGCGGCGGGTGGTGCCGCGCGGGCGGTAGTAGCTGGTGAGCGAGTGGACCGACCAGTCGACCATGACGCCGCCGGGCATGGGCGCGGGAATCAGCACCCCGCCGGGCCAGTGGCCCTTGAACCGCGCGACCAGGCCGATCCACTGGATCTGGCTCAGCGCCTCGAACCAGCGGCGCGGGCCGAAGGCCCACCAGAACACCGTGCCGGTGCCGATCACCGTCACCCCGGCGACGCGCTCGGGTTCGGCGGCCGCGAACAGCAGGGCGAGCTGACCGCCCAGGCTGTGCCCGAACAGGTGCACCGGCGCGTCCGGGAAGCGCTGCTCGACCGCGCCGACAATGGCGGGCAGGTCGATCTCCAGCATTTCGCGGTAGCCGAAATCGGTGTGCTCGCCCAGCGGCGGCGTCGCCTCGCCGTGGGCGCGCAGGTCCACGGTGGCGACCGAAAGGCCCTGGGCGTGCAGTGCCTTGGCGAGCGGCAGGTAGGTGCGCGCCTTCATGGCCATGGCGGGCAGGATCAGCACGACGGGCGCGTCGGCGCGTTCGGCGGGCAGCCAGCGCACGGTGAAGGCGACACCGTCGGAGGTCTCGACGCGGGTCGACGCCAGGGCGCCGAACTCCGAACGCGATTCGGGGGTCGCGGTGGTCATCACGCCTCCGCCCCGGCGATGGCCACATCGCACACGTAGTCGAAGGTGAACTTGGCGACCGTCACGTCATTGTCGTCGAGCAGGATTGCCTTGCCGGACAATTCGAAGCGCCGCGACTCGGTGGCGGCCAGGATCTCGGCCAGCTCGCGCGGATCGACGGTGGCGACGGCGCGGATGCGGCCCAGCGCCGGTTTGCGGTAGGCGGCCGACCCGCCGCGCAGCACCAACTGCGCGATGGTGTGCAGCCGGGTGGCCGCACCGCCCACGAAGGCCGCCGCCCCCGCGATATCGGCGGCGGTGAACAGGGCCCCGGCGTGCACGGTGCCCATGTGGTTGCGCACGGCCTCACCGGCCGGGATCTCGACCACCGCGCGGTCGGCGGAGATCTCGGTGACGACGGTGCCCACCTGGCGGCCGAACGGCACCATGGCCTGTGAGACAGCGCGCAGGTAGCCGTAATCCACGGCATCGGGGTCGAGTTCCGGGTACGCCGCGGCGAAGCCGGACAGGGTTCTCGTGGTCATCGGTGCTACTCCGTTCAGCGGGGTCCGCGCAGGACGCGGCGGGCTATGGACCAGCGCAGGACCTCGGAGGGCCCCTCGTAGATGCGGAAGGCCCTGGCCTCGACCAGGAACCGGGCCACCAGGTGGTCCTCACAGACGCCGAGGCCGCCGTGCAGCTGCACGGCGCGGTCGAGAACGCGCCAGACCGCCTCGGAGACGAAGGTTTTGGTGATCGCCGCCTCGTGCCGGGCCTGCGGCGAGGACGGGCCGTGCGCGTCGATGGTGGCGGCGGTGCCGCGTACCAGGCCGCGGGCGGCGGCGATGTCGATCTCGCTGTCGGCGACGAGCGCCTGCGCCATGCCGTGCTCGGCCACCGGGACGCCGAAGGACGAGCGTCGCGTGATGTGCTCGACGGTGAGCTGCTGTGCCCGCACCGCCAGCCCGAGCCAGTTCATGCAGAACACCAGCCGCGACGGCGCCAGCCGCACCTGCGCCAGTTCCAGCCCCCGGCCCACCTCGCCGAGCACCGCGGAATCGGGCACCGCGCAGTCGGTGAAGCGCACCTCGCAGTGTCCGCCCGGGGCGCTGGTGCGGTCCAGGGTGGGCATGCGGCGGCCCACCCGCATACCCGGATTGTCCTGGTCGACCAGGAACATGGTGGGGCCGTCCGTGGTCGCGGCCACGCAGATGACGAAGGCCGCGCCCTGTGCGCCGGTGGTGAAGTGCTTGTCCCCGTTGATGACCCAGCCGTCGTCGGTCTCCTCGGCGACGGTGCGCAGCATGCGCGGATCCGAGCCCGCGCCGGGCGCGGGCTCGGTCATGGCGATGGCCGAGCGCACCTCGCCGGAGGCCAGCGGGGCCAGATAGCGTTCCCGCTGCTCGGCATCGGCGACATGGCTGAGCAGATGGATATTGCCGTCGTCGGGGGCCCAGGCGTTCACCGCGAGCGGGCCGAGCAGGCTGGCCCCGGCCGCTTCGAGGACCTCGGCCTGGCCGCGGGTGTCGAGTCCCAGGCCGCCGTGGCTCGGATCGGAGAGCGGGCCGAAGACCCCGGCCTCCTTGGCCTTCTTCTGGAGGTCCAGCCGCAGCGCGTCGTCGGTGACGCGTCCGCCCGCCACCACCTCGCGTTCCACCGGGATCACGTGGTCGAGTACGAACTGTCTGGTCCTGTCGACCAGTTCCGGTACAGCGCTCATGGGGTCAGTCTGTGGCGGCGGGGGCGGTCGCGGCCGGGGCGATAGTCAATCTCGATCGGTCTAATCGACTCCGGTGCGCGGGAGCGGATCGGGCGCGCGGCTCGGTCAGGGTGTTGGCGACACCGATTCCGAGGGGATGCGATGACCGAGTTGACGGTCCGGGTGACCGATCGCCGTGACGTTGCCGAGGGTGTGTTCGCACTCGATCTCGCCGCCGTCGACGGCGGCGCACTGCCGACCTGGTCGGCGGGCGCTCACATCGACGTGGGTGTCGGCGCGGCCGGGGTGCGGCAGTACTCGCTGTGCGGCGACCCCGCCGACGGCAGCCGGTGGCGCATCGCCGTCCTGCACGAGCCCGGCGGCCGGGGTGGTTCCGACCACCTGCACCGCACCGCGACACCCGGTACGGAACTGTCGGTTTCGCTGCCCCGCAACCATTTCCCACTCGTCGCGGCACCGGAGTACCTCTTCGTGGCGGGCGGGATCGGGATCACCCCGATCCTGCCCATGCTCGCGGCGGCCGAGCGGGCCGGGGCGCGGTGGACCCTGCACTACGGTGCTCGCACCCGGGCGCATATGGCCTTCGCCGACGAGCTGGCGCGCCGGTATCCGGGGGTGAACCTGGTGCCGCAGGACGAATTCGGTCTGCTGCCGCTCGCACGGATTCTCGCGGAATCCGCCGCCACGGTGTACTGCTGTGGTCCCGCCCCGTTGCTGGACGCGGTCGAGAATGCCTGCGGCAGTAGGGGGCTCGCGGTGCACACCGAGCGTTTCACCGCCCGTGACACCGGCGACGCGGTCGACCGGGAGTTCGAGATCCGCTTGGCCGCCAGCGCGCGCACCCTGCGGGTGCCCGTCGGCCGGTCCATCGCGGACGTGCTGGAGGGCGCGGGCCTGCCGGTGATCACCTCGTGCCGCGAGGGCACCTGCGGCAGCTGCGAGACCGCCGTCCTGGACGGCGAGATCGACCACCGCGACACGATCCTGACCGCCGCCGAACGCGAGCGCGGCGACACCATGATGCTGTGCGTCTCGCGGGCGCATTCGGATGTGCTGGTCCTGGATCTGTAATGCGCGGTCGATGCCGGAATCGGGTCACACAGGCGTGCGCGTACCCCACGCGCCGGTCTCCCGTTCGGGAACACGAGAAAGTAGAAGGAAACACATACCGATGAGGAAAACTGCCGCGGCGTCCGCGCTGCTCGCCGCCGCGCTGTGCGTCACCGCCGGAGCCACCGGTACGGCTCAGGCCGAGGACGGCGTCGTCAACTACACCGCGACCACCACCGAAACCTCCACCGTCATCACCACCGACGCGGGCTCCCTGGACGTCGACAACGGCGTGCTGAAGATCAAGGCCCCCAACGGCGATGTCATCGCGGGCACCGAACTGTCCTTCCGGGTGGACGAATTCGTCTTCCCGATCGCCGCCGACATCGTCGACCGCACCGTCACGCTCACCCCGCTGTTCAGCCTCGCGCACGCGGAGTACAAGCCGGTCGCCCTGCCCTTCGAGGACAAGGCGCCGTGGAAGTCCGAATACGACCGGGAGAAGGACGCCTGGACCCGGATGACCTCCACCATCAGCCTGGGCGCGGCGGTCGCCGCCCTGGTCGGCGGTATCGGCGGCGCGGGCGTGGGCTGCATCCTGGGCGGCATCGCCGGCGCCACCATCGCCTCGGCCACCATCGTCGGCCTGTTCGGACCGTTCATCCCGGCCGCGGCCGTCGGCTGCATCGGCGGCATCCTCGCCATGGGCTCGCTGGGCGCCGTCGCCGGTCAGATCCTGATCACCGCGCCGGTCGCCATCATGGCGGCCGTGCAGTACTTCACCACCATCAATTCGCCGATGCCCAACCAACCGGCGAAGTAGGGACTCCGGCGCGGAGCGCCGGGGGGACAGGGACCCCGCTCGGACTTCGGTCCGGGCGGGGTCTCGTCGGACATTCGATCGGCAGGGAGGAACAATTCATGACCAGCACCGACACCCCGGTCAACGGCACCGTCGCCGCGCGCGTGCGTGAGCTGACGGAGGTCTTCGCGCGGGGACTGCAGGAGAACCTCGGCGTCGGCGCGTCGCTGGGCATTCGCCTGGAGAGCGCCGGGGACGGGTACACCCGCTACTACCTGGACCCGAATCCGGCGACCATCAATGCCATGTTCACCGTGCACGGCGGCGTCATCGCCACCCTCATGGACACCGCCATGGGCAGCGCGGTGTTCACCAGACTCGGTGACGGCGTGGCGTATACGACGCTGGAGCTGAAGGTGAACTTCATTCGTGCGGTCACACTCGACGGCAGTCGGCTCACCTGCGAGGCCACCGCCGTGCACGTGGGGCGCAGCACGGCGACGGCGGAGGGGCGGATCACCGACGCCAACGGGAAGCTGATCGCGCACGGCACCACCACGATTCTGGTGCTGCGGCCGCAGGGCTGAGCGGCATGGGAAAGGGCCCCTCGGCGAGGGGCCCTTTCGGTCGTGCTCGACGCGGGTCAGGCCAGCGACCGGCACTGGGCGATGAAGGTGGCCAGTTCGTCCACCCGGTCCGTGCGCGCGTCCACGGCCCGGTCGATCACCTTCAGCAGATGTTCGTAGGCCAGGGTGTGGTCGTAGTCGGCGACGTCGGCGATGCGCAGCGCCCACCGCCAGTAGCCGCGCAGCGTATCGGCAAGGGGCATGCGGAATCCCGCGATGACGTCCCGGATCGGCTCCACCGCGGCGTCGCCCTGGATGCGCAGGTAGCGGGTCACCACATCGGCCATGAAGCTGAAATGCCGCGCCTCGTCGCGCGACAGCCGGGTCAGCACCGCGCCCAGCACCGGATCACCGGACACCTCCCGCAGCTGCTGGTAGTACATCTGCGTGGCCTTCTCCTGGACCAGCGCGTAGGCGAAGAACTGCACCGGATGCGCGTAGGGCAGGTCGAACGGCTTGCGGCCCTCGACCGCCAATTCCGAACGCAGCGAGGCGCGTTCGGCGATACCCGACGCCTCCTGGTAGCGCGTCAGGGCGCGGGCGTGGGTGTCCTCTTCGAGGGCCCAGCGGACGGTGAAGTGGTAGAGCTCCCGATTGTGCACGGCGGTGGGCAGGTCCACGGTGTCGTCGATCGGGAAATTCCGTTGGTACACATCGAAGTACCCGGGCAGGTGGTCCTCGATGTAGGTCACGAACCGGACCGCGGAGCGCTGCCCCTCGGTCAGGCGGTCGGCGTCGGCGGCCGCCCAGTCGAACGCGGTCTCCACATCCCAGGCGCGGGTGGCGGGCGAGGCGGCCAGGAAGCCGTCCACGGCCGCCGCCAGCTCGTCCGCGGGTAGCAGCGCGGATTCCAGATTCACGATCCCTCCCTGGCGTCAGCGGGCATTGCGGCACACCAGCGCGTAGTGCTTGGTGGTGTAACCCCAACCGGCATTGGCGATCTCCAGGTAGTGCCGCAGCGTCGCGGCCAACCCGGTGCGGTGCACGTCGATGCGGTCGGCGGCGGCGTCCACATTGGCGATCCAGTCGTCGATGGTGCGCCGATAGTGTTCGGTGAGGTCGTCCACCGAGATGATGGAGAAGCCGGCGTCCTCGGCGGCGGTGACCAGATCCGACAGCGGCCGCAGATCGCCCCAGCCGAAGATGTCGGCGCGCACGAACTCGGTACCGGCCCGCTCGTCGAAGGCGCGGTGCGCGGCGGCATTGCGGAAGCAGCTCTCCGAGACGTACAGGGTGCCGCCGCGGCGCAGCACCGCGCGGGCCCGTCGGAACACCTCGTCCAGATCGGGCATGTGCACGATGGAGCCGAGCATGCTCACCGCGTCCACGCTGCGGGCGGGCAGCTCGAGCCGTTCGAAGTGCCCGACGCGGGTGCGCACCCGATCGGCCACCCCGCGTACCGACGCCTGCTCGGCGATGTACTCGTGCTGGCGCGGTGCCGGGCTGATGCCGAGGGTGTCGCCGCCGAACTCCTCGGCCATGAACAGGATCAGCGCACCCCAGCCGCAGCCGACGTCCATGAGCTGCTCGCCGCCGCGCAACCCGAGCCGGTCGGCGACGAAGCGCAGTTTGTTGCGCTGGGCGACCTCCAGGGTGTCGCCGTCGGATTCGTAGAGCGCCGAACTGTACTTGCGCAGCGGGTCCAGGAACTGGCCGAAGATATCGGGATCGAGGTCGTAGTGCTGATTGGTGTCCGCCGTGACCGTCACGCCGCCGCCTCGCGCAGCGCCTTGGACACCACGGCCACCACGTCGGCCAGGGTGGCGGTGCCGAAGACGTCCTGGTCGTCGAGTTCGATGTCGTAGGTGCGTTCGATGCGGGCGATCATGCGCAGCACGCGCACCGAGTCGACACCGGCCATGCCGCGCAGGTCGGCGTCGGGCAGCAGCACCGATTCGGCCAAGCCGGTTTCCGCGGCGGCGATCTCGGTGACAGTGCGCAGGATGTCGTCGGTGGAGGTGGTCATGGCTGAACTCCGTTCGGGGAGAGGGGATTCGCCGTGGCGATGGCGTGGGAGAGCAGGGCGACCTCGTCGTCGCCGAGCGTGAGTCGGTGGCGCACGTCGGTCAGCGCGAAGGGTTGGTAGGTGGCCGACGAGGTGGCGCACACCGCCCCGTCGGCATCGAGCACATCGGCCGACGTCTGGATGAGGTCGCCCTTGTCGCTGTCGGAAAGCCGTGCGATGCAGTGGTATTCGTGGTCGACGAGCAGCGGTGTCAGGAAGCGGGTGCGCTGGGAGACGGTGAAGGCGGGTACCCGCCGGGCCAGCACGATCAGATTCCCCATCACCTCGTCACAGACCACGCCGACGAGACCGCCGTGCACCACACCCGGATAGGACTCGAAGGACCGGTCCAGCCGCAGGGATGCGGCCAGTCCCTCCGGATGCGGGGTGAAGGTGAGTCGCAGCCCGGACGGATTGTGCGGTGAACAGCCGAAACAGCGGTAGTCGGGGATCACCGACCAGGGCACCCGCACGGCGCTGTCGGTATCGGTGCCCGTATCGGCGTCGGCGCTGTGCCGCACGGCTAGGCGATCACATCGGCCAGTGCGCGGCGCACCTTGGCATTGCTGGACAGATCCAGGCCGGTGATTCCGGCGAAGGTGCGGCGCACCTTGTCGTGCAGCACGTCGAGTTCGCCCTCCGCGGCCACCTCGGCCAGGAACAGCTCGAATCCGGTGTCGATGGTCTCGTGATCGCCCAGTTCCGCGATGCCGGCCTTGAAGGTGCTGACCGGATGCTTGATCTTGGCCTCGGAGCTGTACACGTACAGCGTCTCCAGCACCGACGGCAGCTCCTCGGGCCGTCGCCGCAGCCGCTCGGTGGTGTAGTGGATGAACTCCCGGGCGTGCCCGGCCTCATCGCGACTGGCGTCGAGCAGCAGGTTCTTCAGCACCGGTTCGGCCACCCAGTTCGACACCGCGCGGTAGACGTGATTGACCGTGAGTTCGGAAATGATATTGGTGGCCAGGGTCGCCGAGGGCGTGGTGCCGGGGGCGTACGGCTCGCGCATGGCGTCCACCGCGGTATCGGCCACATCCTCGCCGATGGCGCGCAGCCAGGAGCGGAAGGCGTAGTGATGCTGCACCTCCTGGTAGCCCCACACCACGGCGAAGGTGGAGAAGTCGTAGTCGTCCACGAACTCCTGGAGGAATCCGTGCACGGCGGCGATGACATTGGATTCGCCCATGGCGGCGCTCTTGGCCAGGGTCACGTACTCGGGGCGGACCAGGGTGGGGTCGACGGTGTCGAGGGCGAGGTCGCCCAGCTTCCAATGCAGGCGCTCGTAGTGGCGGAAGACGTCGTAGCTGTGCACGGGGACTCCTGGGGTCGGGGCGAATAGCGTTGGGCGTCAGGGGTGCTGGGCGATGAGGTCGCGGGCGGCGAGCCGCTGGAGCTTGCCGCTGCTGGTGCGGGGGATGGTGCGCGGCGCGACCAGGTGCACCCGCACCGCGGCGAGGCCGAGATCGGCCGTGATGCGGGCGCGGATGGCGTCGGCGAGGGAATCGGCGGTCGCGCCGGTGTATTCGGATTCGGCGATGAGGGCGATGACATCATCACCGTCGGGATCGACGGCGGCGGTGCAGCGGCCCTGGTACACGCCGTCGAGGTCGCGCACGGCCGCCTCGACATCCTGGGCGTAATAGTTCACGCCGCGCACGGTGATCATGTCCTTGCACCTGCCGGTGACGAAAAGCTCACCGGCACGGCGGTATCCGAGATCGCCGGTGCGCAGCCAGCCGTCCTCGAAGCGGTCCGCCACGCTCTCCGGGTCGACCACGAGATAGCCGTCGGTCACCGCCGCGCCCCGGATCAGGATCTCGCCGACCCAGCCGTCGGGCAGGTCGATACCGGAATCAGTGGCGACGATGCGGATCTCCATCTCCGCCACGGGTGCGCCCACTCCCGCCACCGCGCGGGCATCGGCCTGCTCCGGTGACACGGTGTGCGCCACCGCGGCATCGGAGAGCAGTTCGCGGTCCACCCATTCGAAGACAGGGGTGCGGCCCAGCGGCGGGAAGGTCACCGCGAGGGTGGCCTCGGCCATGCCGTACACCCCGAACATGGTGCTTTCGCGAAAACCGGCCGGGGCGAAGCGCTCACGGAACCGCGTCACCACCGCGTGCGAAATGGGTTCCGCGCCGTTGAACGCGATGCGCCAGCGGCTCAGGTCGTACTCGGCCACCCGCTCCGGCGGCACCGCGGCGAGCAGTGCCTCGTACCCGAAATTGGGCATGGCGGTGATGGTGGTGCCGCTGGCGGCGAACTCCCGCAGCCAGCGCGCCGGATCCTTGACGAACGCCACCGGCGACCAGATGTGCGCCGGAATACCGCGCAGGATCGCCGAGAGCGTGCCGAACAGACCCATATCGTGGAACAGCGGCAGCCAGAATCCGCCCTGGTCGTCCAGGCTCAGGTCGATGCCGGAGCGGATCGCCGCCAGGCCGCTCAGCACATTGGCGTGCGTCAGGCGCACCCCCTTGGGCAGGGCGGTGCTGCCCGAGGTGAACTGCACGATGGCGAGATCGTCGGGGCCGAGGTCGGTCGGCAGCCCAGACTCTCCCGGCAGCACCGAGTTCTCCGGCAGGCCACGCTCGTACAGTGCGGTGGCATCCAGGAATTCGACGTCCAGCGCGGTGCCGACGAGCGGCACCAGCTCGGCCAGTTGCGGCGAGATCAGGATGGTCCGCATCCCCGCCGCCGCCGAGATGGCGGCCAGTTTCTCGGGATAGCCGCGCGCGTGCCGGATACCGGCGGGCAGCGGCAGGGGAGTGGCCGCGCCACCGGCGGCGGTGACGGCGAACAGGGCGATCAGGAATTCCGGTGCGTTGGGCGAGAGGATGCCCACCGGCTCGCCGCGGCGCAGCCCGCGCCGGATCAACTCGGTCGCGGCCACCCGGGCGCGGCGGTCCAGCTCGGCGTAGGTGATGCTCTCGGCCGATGACCAGAATGTCGCCGAAACCCGGGGATGGTCGGTCGCGATACCCGCGAAACGGCCCGGCAGCGTATCGGGCGAATTCGAGGAATTCATATCCGCCACGACAGCAGCGAATGGTGACCGAGCCCTGAACTGCCGCTGAATCCTGAGCGCTGATAACCAGCGCCGATCGGCCAATCGTCGTGTGCGATAACCGAATTCGGCTATGGCGCGATAGGCGTGGCCGATCGCGCCGGTCGACCGGGCGATAGTGCCCGCAGGATGGACGCCGAAACAGTTATCGCGTGGAATTCTTTTCAGGAGTTGCCGGTGAGTTCGGACCATTCCGCGGTGCGGGAATTGACCCCGGTGCAGCGGGCCGTGATCGACAGCGTCGCGCCGCAGATGCGGCACAATCCCTACGACAGCTATGAGATCCTGCGCGCGGCCGGGCCTTTCGTGCCCGGTCCGCACGATACCCAGCTGGTGACCCGGCACGTGGACGCGCAGGCCATTCTGCAGGACGCGCGCTGGAGCCACGCCGAGGAACCCGACCTGCTGCACGGCGACAGCGATGTGGAACTGCCCGGCTCCTTCCTCTGGATGGAACCGCCGGACCACACCCGGCTGCGCGGACTGGTCGGCAAGGCGTTCACCGCACGCACCGTGCACGGGCTGCGCGAGCGGGCCGAGCAACTGGTCGACGACCTGCTGACGCGCATGCTCGCCGACGGCGACGTGGAGGTGTTGGAGGCGCTGGCGTATCCGGTGCCGCTCACCCTCATCTGCGAACTGCTGGGGGTTCCGGCCGAGGCGCACCAGCGAGTGCGGGCCATGTCCGCGGGCATCGCCCGGGGGCTGGATCCGGATCTGCTGCTCTCCCCGGAGGACCTGGCCGCCCGCACCGCCGCCGTGCACGAATTCACGGAATTCTTCGGCGATCTGGTGGAGCAGCGGCGTCGCGCACCGCGCGCGGATCTGATCACCGCACTGGTGCAGGCCGAGGAATCCGGGGTGCGGCTGACCCCGACCGAACTCATCGGCACCCTGCTCATCCTGGTGGTCGCCGGACACGAGACCACCGTCAACCTGATCGGCAACGGCGTGCTGGCGCTGATCCGCCATCCCGCCGAGTTCCGGCGGCTGTGCGATCACCCCGAACTGAGCGCCTCGGCGGTCGACGAGGTGCTGCGCTACGACCCGCCGGTCCACCTCACCACGCGCACCGCCCACGACGAGATCACCGTCGGCGGAAGGACTTTCACTCCCGGCGAGGCGGTGATCGTCCTGCTCGGCTCCGCCAATCGGGACCCGGCGGCCTTCCCGGTGGCCGACCGCTTCGACATCACCCGCTTCCAGCCCGGACACCGTCCCGAACGGCACCTGTCGTTCGGACTCGGGCTGCACTACTGCCTGGGCGCGCCGCTGGCCCGCCTGGAGATGCAGACGGTGCTGCGCGCCATCGCCACCCGCGTGCGGTCGCTGACCCTGCTCGAGGAACCGCCGTACCGGCCGAATGTGGTCGTGCGCGGCATGTCACAGCTGCGAGTCCGCTTGGAGGGCCGATGAGCACCGCCGTTCCCGACATCACCTTCGACGCCTTCGATCCCGAGTTCCGCGCCGACCCGTATCCGGCCTATCGGCGGGTGCGCGACGCCGCCGCGCTGTTCCCCTACGAATTCGGCGACGTACCGGTCACTCTGGTCACCCGGTACGAGGAATGCGCCGAGATTCTGACCGGGGCCGACTGGGGGCACGGCTACGCCGCGGGCATCAGCCCGTTCCGCGACACCACCGCGGCCATTCCGGGCTCGTTCGTGCGCATGGACCCGCCCGAGCACGGCCGCTACCGCAAGCTGGTGGCCAAGGCGTTCACCCCGCGCATGATGGCCGAGCTGGTACCGGTCGCCGGGGCGGTGGTGAACGACCTGGTCGACGCCGCGGTCGAGCGCGGCGGCCTGGATGTGCTGGCCGATCTCGCGGTGCCGCTCGCGGTGGCCATGGTTCCGGTGCGACTGCTGGGCGCCGATCCGGCCGACGGTGACCGCTTCCGGCAGTGGCAGCTGGCCATCGCCCGCGGCAGCGATCCGGATTCCCTGCTGGACGCCGCCGCCATCGCCGCGCGCGGGACGGCCGCCATGGAGTGCATGGGACATTTCGCCGCCCTCATCGCCGCGAAGAAGTCCGCCCCCACCCCGGACCTGCTGAGCGAGCTGGTCGCCGCCAGCGTGGACGGCGACACGCTCACCGAACCCGAGGTGATCGGCATGTCGGTGCTGACTCTGGTCGCGGGGATGGAGACCTCCGTCAACCTGATCGGCAACGGCATGCTGGCCCTGCTCCGGCATCCCGAGCAGTTGCGCAGACTGCGGGAGGAACCGGAACTCATCGGGCCCGCGTTGGACGAGATGCTGCGCTACGACGCCCCCACCCAGTTCACCATCCGGGTCGCGCTCGCCGACACCGAGGTGCGCGGGCACCGCTTCCGGCGCGGAGACGGGGTGGTGGTGCTCACCGCCTCGGCCAGCCGGGACGACCGGGTGTATCCGGACGCCGACACCTTCGACGTCACCCGCTACGCCGGAAACCGGCCCGCGCGTAAGCATCTCGGCTTCAGTCTCGGCGTGCACTACTGCGTGGGCGCGCCACTGGCCCGGATCGAGGCCGAGGCGGCGCTGCGCACGCTGCTCGCGCGCGCACCGGAACTGCACCTCGAGACCGACACCGTCGAATACCGGCCCAGCCTGATCCACCGCGGCGTCATGGCGCTGCCGGTGCGGCTGTGAACGGCGGGCACGCGGTCGTCATCGGAGCCGGTGTCGCCGGACTGCTGGCGGCCCGGGTGCTGGCCGACACCTGTTCGCGCGTCACCGTTCTCGAACGCGACGAGGTGGGAACCGGCCCACGGCGCGGAGTGCCGCAGGCCGGGCATCTGCACGGGCTGCTGGACCGGGGCCGCACCATCATCGAGGAGCTGTATCCCGGCTACACCGACGATCTGGTGCGGCGCGGGGCCACCACCGCCGAGGTCCTGGTCGGAACCCGATGGTACGTGGGCGGTTCCCGGCTCGCCGCCACCCCGACCGGACTCACCTCGGCCATCGCCACCCGGCCGCTGCTGGAGTCGGTGCTGCGCGACCGCACCCTCGCGCTGCCGAATATCGAACTGCGCGAACGGATCTCGGCGCGCGGTCTGGTCGGGGACGCGCGGCGGGTGTCCGCCGTCGCCACCGACCGCGAACCGGCCCTGTGCGCGGACCTCGTCGTCGACGCCGCCGGACGGGGCTCCCGTATCCGGGACTGGCTGACCGCGCTCGGCACGCGAGCGCCCCGGGAGGAACGCCTCGATATCGATCTCGGCTACGCCTCCCGGTTCTACCGGCATCGGCCCGGACAGCTGGGCGGGCAGTCCTCGGTCATCATCTCCACCGGTGCGGACGGGCGCGGCGGCGGTGCGGTGCGGGTGGAGGGCGACCGCTGGCACGTCACGCTCGCGGGCATGGTCGGCGACCACCCGCCGGTGGACGCCGCGGGCTTCGAACGCTTCGCGGCCGGTCTGGACGCCCCCGATATCCACGACATCATCACCGCCTCCGAGGCTGTCGACGCGCCGACGCCCTACCGTTTCCGCACCGCGGTACGGCGGCGGTTCGACCAGCTGGCCGCACCACCGGCGGGACTGATCGTGCTCGGTGACGCGCTGTGCAGTTTCAATCCGCTCTACGCGCAGGGGATGACGGTCGCCGCACTCCAGGCCCGCGCCCTGCGCGCGAGCCTGGACGCCGCTCCCGCCGACCTTCCCGCCCGCTTCTACCGGGCCGCCGCCGACGCCACCGCCGTTGCCTGGGGCATGGCGACCGGCTCGGATCTGCGGCACCCGGGGGTGCGCGGACCGCGCACGGTACGCACCCGGCTCACCAATGCCTATGTGGCGCAAGCGCATCGGGTCGCGCACGGCGACCCGGTGGTGGCGCGCGCCTTCATGCGGGTCGCGCATCTGGTCGATCCGCCCGCCGCACTCGCCGATCCCCGCACGGCGGGGCGCATCCTGCTGCGCGGCAACCCCCTCGCCGCAGCGCTCCGGTAGACCTCTCACAGAAGGGCTCGACATGTCCGCACCGCACGCGAACGCCGCCGTCGCCGAACCGGATTCGGCCGTCCTCACCGCCATGGCGCAGGTCTTCGGACCGGACGGCCGCGCCGACCCCTACACCCCGGCCCGCGTGTTGCGCGAGGCCGGGCCGCTGCACCGCACCCCGCTGGGGCACCACGTGCTCACCCGCTACGAGGACTGCGCGGCGGTGCTGTCCACCACCGCGTGGAGCCACGCGGAGGAGGCGGCCATGATGCATCCCACCGTTTCCCCGGACGACGCGGCCGAGGAACTCCCCACCTCGTTCCTGTGGATGGAGCCGCCGGACCACACCCGGTTGCGCAATCTGGTGACCAAGGGCTTCACCCCGCGCATGGTCACCCGGCTGCGCCCGCGCATCGAGTTGCTGTGCGAGGAATTGATCGACAATGCGCTCCAGGCCCGCGAATTCGATCTGGTCGAGATGATCGCCTACCC
This sequence comes from Nocardia otitidiscaviarum, assembly GCF_007362295.1. Lineage (NCBI taxonomy): Bacteria > Bacillati > Actinomycetota > Actinomycetes > Mycobacteriales > Nocardiaceae > Nocardia > Nocardia otitidiscaviarum. Next base: position 1,625,554 of record NZ_CP041695.1, read on the forward strand.
GCTGCCGCTCATCGTCGCCTGCGAGCTCATCGGGGTGCCGCAGGACGCCTACGCCCAGGTGCACCGCTGGTCGCAGGATCTGGCGCGCGGCTTCGACCACGATTACACCCTGCCCGAGGAGGCGCTGCGGGCGCGCAGCGCGGGCTCGCGCGGATTCATGGCCTACTTCCGGGAGTTGCTGAACCAGCGCCGCACCGAACCCGCCGACGATCTGCTCAGCGTGCTCTCCCAGGTCGAGGACCGCGGTGACGTGCTCACCGAACAGGAACTGCTCGCCACCTGCATCACCACCTTCGTCGCCGGGCACGAGACCACCGCCAACCTGATCGGCACCGGCATGCTGCGGCTGCTGCGCGATCCCGGCCAGCTCGCCGTCCTGCGGGAGCGACCCGACCTGCTGGCCAGCGCGCCCGACGAACTGCTGCGCCTGGACCCGTCGGTGCAGATGACCACCCGGGCCGCCACCCGGCCGCTCACCGTGGCGGGCCACGACTTCGAACCGGGTGAGGGCGTGGTCGTGCTCATCACGTCGGCCAATCGCGACGCCGACGCCTACTCCGACCCGGACCGCATGGACGTCGCGCGCTACTCCGATCCGATGCGTCCCGCCAAGAAGCATCTGGGCTTCAGCCTCGGCATCCACTACTGCCTGGGTGCGCCGCTGGCACTGCTGGAAATGGAGGTCCTGCTCGAGGTGCTGCTGCGCAAGGTGGGTGATATGAGTCTGTGCACGGCGGAGCCGGTGTTCAAACCCAATGTGGTCATCCGCGGTCTGGAGCGGCTGCCGGTGGAGTTCACCGCCCGGTGATCCGGCCGCGCCGTCCAGGTAGGGTTTGCCTCGCATTCACACCTGTCGAACGGAAAGAGGCTCTTTCATGGCGACCTCGGAAGCGCGTGCCCAGATCGGTGTCACCGGCCTGGCGGTCATGGGCAGCAATATCGCCCGCAACTTCGCGCGCAACGGCTACACCGTTGCCCTGCACAACCGCAGTGTCGCCAAGACCGACGCCCTGCTCGCCGCACACGGCGACGAGGGCGATTTCGTGCGCACCGAGACCATCGCCGAATTCGTGGCCGCGCTCGAACGCCCCCGCCGGGTGCTGATCATGGTCAAGGCCGGTGACGCCACCGACGCCGTGATCGCCGAACTCGCCGACGCCATGGAACCCGGCGACATCATCATCGACGGCGGCAACGCGCTCTACACCGACACCATCCGCCGCGAGCAGGCGATGGCCGCGCGCGGGCTCAACTTCGTCGGCGCGGGCATCTCCGGCGGTGAGGAGGGCGCGCTCAACGGCCCGGCGATCATGCCCGGCGGTCCGAAGGAGTCCTACGAATCCCTCGGCCCCATGCTGGAGTCCATCGCCGCGCAGGTCGACGGCACCCCGTGCTGCACCCACATCGGCCCCGACGGCTCCGGGCACTTCGTGAAGATGGTGCACAACGGCATCGAATACGCCGATATGCAGCTCATCGGCGAGGCCTACCACCTGTTCCGCGACGCGCTCGGCTTCGATGCCAAGCAGATCGCCGACGTGTTCACCGACTGGAACTCCGGGGATCTGGAGTCCTACCTGGTCGAGATCACCGCCGAGGTCCTGAACCAGGTCGACGCCACCACCGGCAAGCCCCTGGTCGATGTGATCGTCGATGCCGCCGAGCAGAAGGGCACCGGCCGCTGGACGGTCAAGTCCGCGCTCGATCTCGGCATTCCGGTCACCGGTATCGCCGAGGCGGTGTTCGCCCGCGCGCTGTCGGGCTCACGCGCCCAGCGCCAGGCCGCGCGCGGGCTGGCCGCGGGCACCCTGGCCGAGCGGCCCACCGATACCGCGCGGTTCACCGAGGACATCCGCCAGGCCCTCTACGCCTCCAAGATCGTCGCCTACGCCCAGGGCTTCGACCAGATCGCGGCCGGGTCCGCCGAATACGACTGGGATCTGAACCCCGGGGACATGGCCACCATCTGGCGCGGTGGCTGCATCATCCGTGCGCGGTTCCTCAACCGGATCAAGGAAGCCTACGAGGCGAATCCGGAACTGCCGAGCCTGATCCTGGACCCGTACTTCCGTGCGGCCATCGAGACCGCGATCGATTCCTGGCGACGGGTGGTGTCGACGGCCACCCTGCTCGGCATCCCGGTCCCGGCGTTCGCGTCCTCGCTGTCCTACTACGACGCCCTGCGCGCCGAACGCCTCCCCGCCGCCCTCACCCAGGGACAGCGCGACTTCTTCGGCGCACACACCTACGAACGCGTCGACGCCGAGGGCAAGTTCCACACCCTCTGGAGCGGAGACCGCAGCGAAGTGCGGGCGTGAAGCGAGGCGGCCGCGGGGCGCGCCGCCCGCGGTCGCTCAGTCGATCCGTCGGATCAACACCGCCTTGAACAGGAAAACCGCCGCGTGGGAACAGATTCGGTAGATTCCGGCGCCGTCGGCACTGAGGTCGGAGATGCCGAGACCCTTGGCCGCCGTGCGGTAGAGCTCCGAATCCGCCGGGGTGGCCGCCCCCGCCACCCGGTCGGTCTGCACCACCAGTTCGTCGGTATGGCCCAGCGGTGGGATCCGCGCCTGCTCGACGAACACCTCCAGCACGCTGGCGAGGACGCGCAGCGCGGTGGGGTTGCGGGCGGGAATGCCCAGTAGATAGGCGAGTCGGCGGGCGGCCAGCGCGGGTTCGCGGTACACGCTCTCGGCCTCCGCGAGACCCAGCAGGGCGGCGACCACCTCGGCCTTGGATCCGGCCGGGGCGGCGGCGCGCGGACACCGCTGGCCGTCCAGATCGCCGCGCCGCACGACGGCCGCGCCTATGAGCAGGCGGGCGGCCCGGCGAATCTCGAGAATCGCATCGTCGGCGGTCGGATGCGGTACGCCGAATATCACCGCGCTGCCGTCGGATTCGCCGATCTCGGACCGTAGCACCGAGGTCAGCGCGACCGTCGCCGCCGCCATCGCGTCGGCGTCGTCCACCGGCGGCACCGGGGGACCGGTCACGAAGGCCGTGATCAGGCGGCGCACCTGGAGCAGCGGGTACAGGTCGTTGGTCGGGAAGTTCAGCAGATAGGCCAGGCGGGTGGGCGCGGCCACCAGATCGCGCAGCGCCTCTTCACCGGTGGGGTAGCCGAGCAGGGCGGCCACCGCACGGCCGTTCTCCGGTGATTCGGGAACACACCACCACGAGCTGTGCCGGACGAAGGCCGCCCCGCCGGGATGGGTGTCGGCGGGCCAGAGTTCGGACTGCCGGGCGAAGTCGTGCAGTTGCTGGTCGCGTTCCCGGTTCGTGAGACTGGCGGCGGTGTGGAACTGGATCTCGAAACGCGCCGGGTCGTCCGGGGCGGTCCACACCGCGCGACGGACGCGATAGCGCGGATTCTCCCGGGAGTCCGCCGATGAGCCGGGGACCGGAGTGCATCCGCGCGCCGCCAGCAGGGCGGTGATCCGCGCGACGGCCTCGGGGTAGGCGTCGGCGTCGAGTACCACGGTGAAGCGGATGATGTCGTTGATCACGCGCAGGGCGGTGGGCAGCGCGACGCCCTCCGAACACAGCACCGCGACCTGGCGGCGCACCGACTCGGGTGATTTCACGGGGGCGAGGTCGACCCGGCGTGCGGCCCAGGACGCGGGCAGTTCGTCCAGCAGCTCGTCGAGCGTCTTCGCCGTCGCGGCCGCGACCCGGGTGAGGTGGTCCCAGTGGGCGCGCAGCGAATCCGCCTCCGCCGCAGGCAGTTCCGGGGTCTCGATCACCGACTCCGCCTGTCCGGTCGCGCCGATCACGCCGAATCGGTCACCCAGCAGCAGATCGGCGTCGGCGGCACTGATCTCCACCAGATGCGGCACCGTCGAAGGGCGCGGGTCGTCGATGTCGTAGAGGGTCGCGGTGGGAGCCCAGCCGCCCCAGGTGCGAAACGATTCGTCGTAGACGCGGTCGGGCAGTATCCGGCGTCGCACGACCGTGGTGGCCTTCTCGCCCGCTGCCCAGCCGTGCCGGTCGGGATAGCGGGCCCAATACCGCGCCGTCTCGGCGGGGGTGGCGTGCGATCTCGTCATGGCGGCAGCTTACGAAGGATGGCGGATTTACGCCGGGTGGGCGCGCTGCGCAGGGCATTCGGCCACGCCGCCCACGGAATTCGGGGATGTGCAGTGGGCGCCGGGTGGGAAATGATCGCGGAACCGGTCCGGGTCGTGTGTCGGCGCGCTTACACTCTCGGCCTAGTGAACTGTAGTTGTTTCAGATCTATGTACGAGGTTCATATGAAGTCTTGGATCCGAGGTCGGCTCGCGGTGACGCGGTGCGCGGTGGCGGTGATCGGCGGCATCGCACTGCTGTCGGGTGCGGTGGCATGTTCCGGGGGTGATGACGAGCGGGTCCCGGCGCCGTCCAGCAGTGTGCTGCCCTCGACCGTGGCCGAACCGACCTCGGAGCCGACTTCGGAGCCGTCGCCGGTGCCGCCGCCCGCGGAGGCCCCCGCGCCGACGACCACCGTCGTGCCGCAGGCGCCGGCCGCGCAGACGCCGCAGGCCCCCGCTCCGCCCGCCGCCCCGACCGTGCCCGCGGTGCAGCAGCCGGCGCCGGAACCGCCGAAACCCGCTCCGACGCTGCCGGATCCGGGATTCGAGCCGCGAGCCGGATACTGAGCGGGGGCACGGGTGGGAAAGTGGATCGGTGCCCGCTGGGTAGCGGCGGCGGTACTGGCGCTCGCCGTGTCCGGGACGGGGGCGGGGGTCGGCGCCGCCGCGCCCGCCGAGGGCAAAACACTTGTCGTACTCGGTGATTCGTTCAGTTCCAATGCCTGGATACTGGAGTCCGAGACCATCGACTGCTGGCACGGCGAGACCTCCTGGCCCACCCAGCTGAGCCAGCGCATGGGCGTGGCGGGCACCTCGGACTTCCTCGATATGTCCTGTCCCGGAGCCTCGCTCGACACACCGCCGAACTACACCGCCGCCTGGGAGGCCAAACAGGCCGACAAGCAGGGCGCGTTCGGTCCGCGCACCGAACTGGTGACCCTGCAATTCGGACTCAACGACCGCTGGGGCGCGCACGAGACCACCATGTGGTTCGCGCTGCAACAATGCGTGCTCAATCTCATCCAGGGTTGTGGGCCCGATGCCGCCGAACAGGGGCGCATCCCCGACTACCGGGAGGTCACCGGCGCCGCCTACGCCGCCCGGATTCGCCCGGTGGTGGAGTACGTGAAGTATTACGCACCCCATGCCCGCATTCTCCTGGTCGGCTATCCCGAACTGTTCGGCTCGGGACCGGAATCGGTGTGCTTCGACGCCTTCGGCGTCGCACGCTTCGTGCAGCCGCGCGGGCGGGCGGCGATCGAATTCGTGAACCGGCTCGACACCGCACAACGGGAGGCGGCGCGGCTGCTCGAGATCGACTTCTACGACACCCGGGCGGCGACGGCCGGGCACGGGCTGTGCTCACCGGAGCCGTGGATCAACGACTTCCAGGATCCGCGCGACCCCGACGCCATTCCGTTCCATCCCTCCGAACAGGGTGACGCGGTGGTCGCCGACGGGATCCATGCCCAGGTCGGGCGCTGATGGTCGAGGTCGCACCCGCCGCCGCGGGTGGCGCGGTCGCGTCGGTGGCGCAGCGGCGGCCCGCCTTGCCGTCGTTGACGGGGGCGCGCTGGTGGGCGGCGTTCGCGGTGTTCGCGCTGCACGCCCTGGTGTTCCTGCCGGTGTATCCGTTCCAGAAGTCGGAGTTGTTCCGGCAGGTGCACAATCTGGTGCCGATGCAGTTGGGGGCGGCGGGGGTGACGTTCTTCTTCGTGTTGTCGGGGTTCATCATCTACTGGTCGTATCGCCCGGGGACGTCGGTGCGGGGGTTCTACCGGCGGCGGGTGTTGAAGATCTACCCCACGCATGTGCTGGCGGCGGCGGTGTTCGTGGTGGCGGCGAGTGTGCCGTTGTCGCGGCTGGTGGTGTGGGTGCCGAATCTGCTGCTGGTGCACACCTGGGTGCCGAAGTGGACCACGGTGGGCGGGTTGAATGTGCCCGCATGGTCGCTGGCCTCGGAAATGCTGTTCTATCTGTGCTTTCCGCTGGTGTTCCCGCTGATTCGGCGGATCCCGACCCGGCGGCTGCTGGTGGCCGCCGGGCTGTTGGTGCTGTTCATCTTCGCGCTGCACACGGCCTACTACCTGTGGGTGCCGGGGCCGAAGGGGATCGCGAACGCTTTCGCGCCGCGGCTGCTGCCCGGGGACGCTTCGCCGTTGTTCGAGTTGCATGCCGATCCGCGCTGGTTCGCGCAACCGGATATCCCCGTCTCGCCGTCGTACTGGCTGAGCTACAACTTCCCGCTGTCGCGGCTGCCGGAGTTCTTCCTCGGGGTGCTGGCCGCCCGCATGGTGATCGAAGGGCGTTGGCGCAGTACGCGTCTCGGTCCGCCGCTGCTGGGTTTGGCGGTGGCCTATGCCGCCACCTGGGTGGTGCCGGTGAACTACAAGATGTCGGCGCTGCTGCTGGTGCCCATGACGGCCGTCGTGGCGACGCTCGCCGCGCGGGATCTGGCGGGTATCCGCGGAGTGAATGCCCATCCGCGCATGGTGTGGCTGGGCAATGTGTCGTACGCGTTCTATCTGATCCAGTTCCCGGTGATGGTGGTGATCACGCGACATCTCATCGGCGGCAACCAGTTCGGCGTTCTCGGCTGGGCCGGGTTCGCGGCCCTGAGCCTGGTGCTGTCACTGGTGGCGGCGGCCGCGCTGTATCACTGGGCCGATGTGCCGATCATGAAGCGCTTCGCCGGACGGCGGGCTTGACGCCCACCATGGGCAGCAGGGTGCGGCGGGCGAAGTCCCGGGCCGCCTGCGCGTCACCGAGCGGGATGAGGCCGTCCGGCGTCAGGGCCAGCGACAGCGCCAACCGCGCCATGATCTCGGCGACCAGGTCGGCGTCGAAGTCGGTGGTGTCCTGGGCGGACTGGAGTTCGCGCAACTTGCCCGCCAGATAGACACGGCCGACCTCGAGGATCGGCCCGGCCTCGGTGGTGAGGCGGGGCAGCACCAGATCGGGTTCGGTGCGCAGCAGTCGCCGCAGCAGCTCATTGCGCGCCAGCGCGGTGATGAAGGCGACGAAGGTCTCCACCAGCTGGTCCTCGGTCGAGTCGAATGCCTGCGCCCGCTTGTCGATTTCGGCGACGAAGCGCTGTGCCTCGCGCACGCTGACGGCCTCGACGAGTTCGTTCTTGGATTCGAAGCGGCGGTAGAGGGTGGCCGGGCTGATGCCCGCACGGCGCGCGATCTCACCCATGCTGGTCCGCTTGATCCCGAAATCCAGGAAGGCGGACAGTGCGCTCTCGAGCAGTTGCTCGCCGTCTTGGCGCGGCTTGTCGAGAATGCGCTGCAGCATGCTGGGCACGGAAGGCATCGAATCTCCAGTCGATCGGTTGGGGTGACCGCGTCGATGCGGTAAGGCGTGCGTCATTATTTCATCGCACCGCCGCCGCGTGGCGCGGACTCCTCGCCCCACCGGTTCGTGTCGGGAGCGTCAGCGCACGTTCAGTGCGGCCATTTCCCGCTCGATCGCATTCGCCGCGAAATCGATTCCATTGGTGCGTAATTCGTGAACCCGGCGCTGTAGCGCCTCCATGCCCCCCGGCTGGGCCGCGATATCGGCCACACTGATCCGCCGTCGGTGCATACCGTCCTGCTCGTACGACACCGTTGCAACCTCCTGCTAGCCCCGTGCGCGCACCCGACAGGCGACGGCAGAGCCCGGTCCGCCGGGAGCGCTGCGCACGATGCTAGCAGCGGACTTATATGGTCGCTTGATCAGTGTGTGGAGTCTCACACACTCGGCCGAGTCACGCCTCTTGACCGTCGCGATGCAGGCTCGTGTTGTGCAGGTACACCGCGGCATTGAGCTTGATCCGCTCCAACTCCTGCTCGCCCAGTTCCCGGCGCACCTTGCCCGGCACACCCGCCACCAGCGAATTCGGCGGGATCTGCGCACCCTCCGGAATCAGGGCATTGGCCGCGATCAGACTGCCCGACCCGATCACCGCGCCGTTGAGCACCGTCGCGCCCATGCCGACGAGCACATCGTCGCCGACCGTGCAGCCGTGCAGGATCGCATTGTGGCCCACCGAGACTCCCGCACCCACGGTGCACGGGAAACCCGGATCGGCGTGCAGGACGCAGCCGTCCTGGATATTGGTTCGCTCGCCGACGGTGATGTCGTCCATATCGCCGCGCAATACCGCCGAATACCAGACGCTCACCTCCGCGCTCAGTTTCACCCGACCGGCCACGGTGGCGTTCGGCGCGATCCACGCGCTCTCGTCGATCTGCGGTTCGTGCTCGCCCAAACGAATCTTCATGAGCCTGAACCTAGAGCACGGTCAACCGGCCGCGCGGTCCGGTCCGCCGGCACGGAAGGCGGCGCGATGCGCGGCGGGCGAGATGCCGAGCATCCGGTGGAAGTGGTGGCGCAGATTGACCGCCGTGCCCAGCCCGGATTCGGCGGCGACACGGTCCATGGTGGCGTCGGTGGTCTCGAGCAGCAGGCGGGCGCGGTCGACCCGCTGCTGGAGCAGCCACCGCTGTGGACTGGAACCGGTGCGCTCGCGGAAGCGGCGGGTGAAGGTGCGCCGGGCCATGAGAGCGGTGCGTGCCCAAGCGTCCAGGTCGATGACGTCGTCGAGATGGGTGCGCGCCCAGACCATGGCGTGCTCGAGCGGGTCGTCGTCGAGTGGCTCGGGGACCGCCACCGGAATGTACTGGGCCTGGGAGCCGCTGCGGTGCGGAGCCAGCACCAGGGCGCGGGCGAGTTCGGTGGCCCGGCGGCTGCCGAGGTCGGCGCGCACCAGGTGCAGGCAGCAGTCCAGGGCGGCCGCCACCCCCGCTGAGGTGATGACGTCGCCGTGATCGGACCAGAGGGTGTCGGCGCGCACCCGCACCGCCGGATGGGCGCGTTGCAGTTCGGCCGCGGCGGACCAGTGCGTGGTCACCTCGCGGCCGTCCGCGAGACCGCTGGCGGCCACCGCCCACGAGCCGAGGCACAGGCCCACCAGGCGGGCGCCGCGATCGTGGGCGCGGTGCAGGGCGGCGCGCAGCGCGTCGGACAGTTCCGCGTGTGGTCGCCAACTCGGCACGATCACCGTCTGCGCGCGATCGATCGCCTCCAGGCCGTGTGCGATGGCGATATCGAAACCCGCCGGGGTGGAGAGGGTTCCGGGTTGCTCGGCGCACACCTGCACGCGATAGGGCGGATCGGTGTCCGCGGCGACCCCGGCCCGGGCGAACACCAGGCTCGGCACCGAGAGATGGAACGGGCTGATGCCGTCGTAGGCGAGCGTGGCCACGGTGTGCATGGCCCGATCCTATCGATGCGTGGCCTGCGGGCCACTTCTCGATCTTGGTTCGCCGGACGAGACTCGTCGATATGACGAACGCCATCGACCCCGCCGCCACCGTTGAACTGCTCCATATCGGCGGTCCCACCGTCCGTTTCCGCTACGGCGGCCACACCTGGCTGACCGACCCCACCTTCGACGAGCCGGGCGTCTACCCGGGGCCGGTGACCCTGCGCAAGCTGACCGGTCCCGCCGTGAGCGCCGACCGGATCGGGCCGGTGGACGTGGTGCTGCTTTCGCACGATCAGCATCCCGACAATCTCGACCGCACCGGTCGGGACTTCCTGTCCCGCGTCGAGACCACGCTGTCCACGCCCGATGCCGCCGAGCGCATCGAGGGCGTTCGGGGACTGGAGAATTGGGAATCGGTTCGACTGGGCGAGGTGACCGTCACCGGCGTGCCCGCGCTGCACGGCCCGGAGGGCTGCGAGCCGGTGACTGGTGTGGTCACCGGTTTCGTGCTGCGGGCCGAGGGGCTGCCCACCGTCTATGTCTCCGGCGACAACGCCAGCGTCGAGCGGGTGGAGCGAATCGTCGAGCGGATGGGCCGCATCGACGTGGCGATCCTCAATGTGGGCGCGGCGAATCCCGGCCGCTTCGGCGACACCGACGTCACCCTGAACGGCCGCAGCGCGGTGCGGGCCGCCGAGGCGCTCGGCGACGCCGTGATCGTGCCCGTCCACGCGGAGGGCTGGGCGCACTTCTCCGAAACCCTCGACTACCTGGCGCGCAACTTCGAGTACGCCGGCCGCGGTGAGCAGCTGCGCATTCCGGTGCCGGGCGAGACGCTGACGGTGACCGCGCCGTAGCCGAGCAGTCCGACCGGAATCTCGCGCGATTCCCGTCCGCTGATTACCACCCGGCGACTCGGGCGCGGCGGTGATGGCGGGGGCGGGTCGGGTGGGCCACGATGACGGTATGAGGATCGGGGTACCGCGGGAGGTCAAGCAGCAGGAGTATCGGGTGGCGCTCACCCCGGCCGGGGCCGGGGAGCTGGTGCGCCACGGGCACGAGGTGGTGATCGAGGCCGGGGCGGGGGTCGGCTCGGGCTTCGGCGACGACGACTACACCGCGGTCGGCGTGCGGACGCTGCCGACGGCGGACGAGGTGTGGCGCGCGGCCGAACTCGTGGTCAAGGTGAAAGAACCCATCGCCGAGGAGTATTCGCGCATGCGCGCCGGACAGGTGCTGTTCACCTATCTGCATCTGGCCGCCTCGCGGGAGTGCACCGAGGCGATCCTGCGGTCCGGTATCACCGCCATCGCCTACGAGACGGTCCGTGCCGCCGACGGCTCGCTGCCGCTGCTCGCGCCCATGAGCGAGGTGGCGGGCAAACTCGGCACCCAGGTCGGGGCGTATCACCTGATGTCGCCGCAGGGTGGCGGCGGGGTGCTGCTCGGCGGGGTGCCGGGCGTGCGGCGCGCCACTGTGGTGGTGCTCGGCGGCGGGGTGGCGGGCACCAATGCCGTCGGTGTCGCGGTGGGGATGGGGGCGCGCGTCACCGTGCTGGACACCAACCTGCGGCGGCTGCGCGAACTCGACGCCCGGTTCTCCGGCCGCATCACCACCATCGGCTCCAATACCGCCGAGGTCGAGCGGGCGGTGCTGAGCGCGGATCTGGTGATCGGCTCGGTGCTGGTGCCGGGTGCGCGCGCCCCGAAACTGGTGACCGACGCTCTGGTCGCGCGCATGCGGCCCGGCTCGGTCCTGGTCGACATCGCCATCGACCAGGGCGGCTGCTTCGAGAGTTCACATCCGACCACGCATGCGAACCCCACCTTCCGGGTGGCGGATTCGCTGTTCTACTGCGTGGCCAATATGCCCGGCGCGGTACCGCACACCTCCACCACCGCGCTCACCAACGCCACCCTGCCGTACGCGAAGGCCATCGCCGATCTGGGCTGGCGTGCCGCCTGCGACGCCGATCCGGGTCTGGCGCAGGGGCTCACGGCCGATGCGGGCGAACTCTACGCCGTGGAGGTGGCCCAGGCGCACGGCCTGGGCTCCGTCGGCGGTGCCGCCACGCGGTCGTAGTGGCGGCGGTGCACTAGCGTCCGAGGGGCCAATCCGGATCGCCGTCCATCGGCAGGTCGCGCAGCTTGTCCGGGTTGCGCACCGCGTCGATGGCCGTGATCCGGCCGTTGTCGACGGTGAAGGAGAAGACGCCGATGTGCTTGCCGTCGAACACGATCAGGCCCGGCCGACCGGTGACCGTGACCTTGCGCAGCCACGCGTTCTCGACCTCGCTCGCCGCACGTAGGAAGGACATGAGGGTGTCGGCCACCGTCTGCGCGCCGTGCAGCGGTTCCAGGAACGCCAGCACCTTGCCGCCGCCGTCGGCGGTGAAGGTGACGTCCTTGTCGAGGATGCCCACCAGGGCGTTCAGATCGCCCGAGCGCCACGCCACCGTGAAGGCCGACACCACCTTGGCGTGCTCGTCGCGGCTGGCCGGGAAGCGCGGGGTGCCCTCCTGTACATGTTTGCGGGCACGGGAGGCCAACTGCCGCACCGCCGCCGGCGTGCGGCCCACCACCTCGGCGACCTCCGGGCCGGTCATGCCGAACACCTCCTGGAGGACGAAGGCGGTGCGCTCGGCGGGAGAGAGGGATTCCAGCACCACCAGCAGTGCGGTGGTGACCCGGTCGTCTTGGGTGACCCGGTCGGCCGGATCGTCCTCCCAGGCGCTCACCTCCGGTTCGGGCAGCCATTCACCCACGTACTGTTCGCGGCGGGCGCGCGCCGAACCCAGGTGGTCGAGCGCCAGGCGGCCGGTGACCGTGGTCAGCCAGGCGCGCAGATTCTCGATCTCCGCGCCCGAATTGCCCTCGTGGTATCGCTGCAAGCGCAGCCACGCCTCCTGCACGACGTCGTCGGCGTCGCTGAGGCTGCCGAGCGTGCTGTAGGCGACCCGGCGCAGATAGGGGCGATGCTCCTCGAACTGCCGGGCCAGGTCGGTCGGGTCGGGGGTGCTGTCGGTCGCCACTGTTTCGCCGTTCGTTCGGGTCGCCCGGGGGCGACGTACTTCCTGTGCATCAGGGGGACGACACGGGACGGGCGGATGTGACATCCCGCTGCGGGACGCGGCCACCGGTCGGCCGGGTCGTCGGGATATATCTACACGAACCGGTCGGTCGCCTGCTTCTTTCGACGGCCACGAGCCGCCGCGATACCCGCCGCGGTGAGGGCCGCCGCGAGTTGCACCGCCTCGGACAGAACGACCGCGCGGCGCAGGTCCGGGACCCGGGGTGCGGGACCGTCGCCGAGCGTGGGTCGCATCTCGACGCCGTGCCGGTACTCGGTGCGGCCGCCGAGGCCGACGCCCAGCGCCCCGGCCACGGTGGCTTCGGCCACACCGGCATTGGGGCTCGGATGGCTGGACGCATCGCGTCGCCAGGCCCGCCAGGCGGCGGCGGGACGGCCGCCGACCAGCGGAGCCAGCGCGGTGGTGAGGGCTCCCGCGAGGCGGGCGGGCACCAGATTGGCCACGTCGTCGGTGCGGGCGGCGGCCCAGCCGAAATTCCGATAGCGCTGGTTCCGGTAGCCGATCATGGCGTCGAGGGTGTTGATCGCGCGGTAGGCCAGCAGGCCGGGAATACCGGCCACCGCACCCCAGAACAGCGGGGCGACCGTCGCGTCCGAGGTGTTCTCGGCAATGGATTCCAGTGCGGCCCGGGCCAATCCGTCGGCGTCGAGGACCGCGGGGTCGCGACCGCACAGCGACGGCAGCAACTCTCGCGCCCCGGCCAGGTCGTCGGCCTCCAGTCGGTCGGCCATGGCGCGGCCGGTGCGGGCCAGACTGCGGCCGCCGAGCACGGTCCAGGTGGCGGCCGCGGTGAGCGGCACCCGGCCCGATCTCGCCCGGTGTGCCGCCACCCCGACAGCGGTCACGGCACCCACCAGCACCACTTCGTGCAGCACGCCCGCCGCCCGGCTGTCCCGATAGGTCCTGGTCTCCAATACCATTGCCGCCGAACCGAATCCGGCCACCGGATGGCAGCGGCGCGGGTCGCCGAACAGGCGGTCCAGCGCGAATCCGAGCAGCAGTCCCGCTGCGGTCGAGGTCCCGGTACGCACTCGGCGAGGGTAGTCGACCCGCCGCCGCGCCCCCGGCGGGTGGGGGCGCGGCGGGGTGGTCAGGACTGGTTCTTCAGGAAGGAGAGTTCGTTGGCGCTGCCCGCCACCACCACATCCAGCTTGCCGTCGCCGTCGTAGTCGGCCAGTGCCGGAGTCTGCGGCTGCGAGGTGACGTCGTGGTCGCCGGCGCGGCCGATGGTGCCGTCTCCGTTCCCGCTGAACACCATGATCTTGGAGTTCAGTACGGCGGACATGACGGCGTCGAGATTGCCGTCGCGGTCGAAATCGCCCACCACGATACTGGTGGGGCCGAGTCCGGACAGCGGTACCCGGTTGGTCTTCGAGAAGTCACCCTTGCCGTCGGAGATGAGCACCGTGGTGCTGAAGGAGAACGAATCGGCGGTGATCACGTCGTCGATTCCGTCACCGGTGAAATCACCGGCACGGATATCCTCGGTGACCAGTCCGGAGGTGCTGCCGCCGCGCAGGTCGAAACTGCCGTCGCCGCGGTTGGTCGCCACGTGCACCCGTTGCAGCACAGTATTGTTGACGGCGATATCGGGTTTCCCGTCACCATCGAAATTCCCGACGGTGAAGGCCGTGGGGGCACCCGGAATGGTCACCGAACCCTTGCCGTCGAGTTCGCCGTTGCCCTTGCCGAGCCAGGTCTTCACCCCGGCCGGCACCAGGCTCAGCACATCCTGTGTGCCGTCGCCGTTCACATCGGCGACGATCACCTCCTGCTGCGCCCCCTCCAGCGTCGGATAGGTCTTGGCGTCGGCGAAGGTGCCGTCGCCGTTGTTGATGAAGGTCGCGACGAAGGTCCACGCCTGGGCCACCACATCGGGACGGCCGTCGCCATTGAGATCACCGGCGGCGACCGCGCCGTACCCATTGCCGGGCGTGCCGACCCGCGTCCCCGGGTTGAAGGTGCCGTCGCCCTTGCCGGTCATGAGCACCGGGCCCGGACCGCCGAAATCGGCGCTGACGATATCGGCCTTGCCGTCGCCGTTGAAATCGGCGGTTACTACGCCGATCGGGGCCGGGCCGGGGCCCCAGGACGGGAAATTACCGCCCGTCGGGGAATTCACCGCCGGGGCGAAGGAAATGGTTCCGGCCGACGCCGTGCCGGTGGCGAACAGGCAGCAGGCGGTGGTGGCGGCGAGAAGGGTGAGACGTTGGCGCATAGGTATTCCTGGGGGTAGAGCGTGACGAGGTGAAGCGGCTCGGAATCTATGGCGTGGATCACAGCGATAGCGACGCATTCTCGCGAATTTGTGGAATTGCCTTGGAATCCGGGATCGGCTGTGCAATGCGCCCAAAGCGGCTCGGGGAGTGGATATCGCGTCGACCGCCCACGGGCGAAACGTGTCCCGGCCTACCCTGGTTCATGCGTCGTTGTCGAAACACGATGTGGCGCAGGGACTCACGATTGAGGTGGCGAGATGAGCGTGCGGGATCGACTGGCCGAGTGGCCGACGGCGGACGGGGGAGAGGCGTTCGGAACGCCGTATCAGACGCCGGACGGGACGACGATCGTCCCGGTCAGCCGGACGGGGTACTTCCGGAAGGCACTTCGTCCGGTCGGGATGTATGTGATCCGCGAGGGGGCGGTACGGTTCGAACCCGCCTTCGATCACACCCGGATCGCCCTGCTGGCCGAATTGGTCGGGTTGGTCGCGGCCGGTCTCGTCACCGGCGCGATCCTGCGTCGGCCGCCGTGGCCGGATCTGCGAATCACGCAGCGCGTCACCCGTGCCGGCTGAGTCGAACGGGTCGCCGCGGCCATGCCCCGGATCGTCGCCCGGAATGCGGTCGCTCGCGTGACCCCGGCCCTCAGCGGCGGGTGCCGCCGTAGCGGTCGGCCAACCGGGCCTCGGTGGTCTGTGCCTTGCGCGGGGGAGCCGGGGTGGCGGCGTCCGCGTCCATGTCCGGCGGGGTGATCGGATCGGCCGGGTTCGGGTCGTCGGAGCCGGTCGCGGCGTTCTCGCGGCGGCGGGCGCGGAGTTCGGCGTAGACGAAATAGCCGAGGCCGAGCGGGGCCATGATGCCGAACGCCAACCATTGCAGGCCGTAGGAGAGATACGGTCCGGCGTCCAGCTGCGGCAGCGGGACCGGGGTGAAGACGCCCGGCTGACCCTCCGACAGTTGCAGGTAGCCGCCGCGGCCGTCGGTGGGGATCGCGGTGATCGGCAGGTCGAGCACCTGCGCCGCCTGCGTGGTGTCGATGGAGTACACCTGACGCAGGCCGTTCTCGGTCATCGGCAGCTTGTCCTCGGGAACGCCCTCGGAGTTGCGCACCCGCGCCTCCAGGCGCTGCGGCCCGGCGGGCGGATCCGCGATGGCGGGGGGGCGCGTGCCGTCGACGGCGGCCACCATGCCGCGGTCGACCAGCACCGTGCGGCCGTCGTCGAGCCGGAAGGCGGCCAGTACCGCGAAGGCGGGTGCGCCGTCGAGATGCCGCAAACGCACCAGCAGCGTGGAGTCGGGCACGTAGCCGCCGTTCGCGGTGACGCGCTGCCATTCACTGTCGGTGTCGGTGCCGTCGAGCAGGGCGGTGACGTCGACGGGCGCGGCCCGCACCGAATCGGCGATCCGCTGATTGCGATGCTCGGTGGCGGAGTTCTTGCCCAGCTGCCAGGGGGCGAGCACGGTGAAGCACATATAGGCGAAACCGGCCACCACCACGGCCAGGATCAGCCAGCTGGGTCGCAGCAGGAAGCCGAGGCGCCGCAGCGCCGACCGGCCGCTCATGCCGTGCCCCGCCGCGGCTCGCCGAGCTGGTCGCGCACCCAGTCCAGCAGGCCGGGGACGGCGGCCTCGATCTGCTGCCGCACCAGTTCGAAATCGCGCCGATCGCCGTAATACGGATCGGCGATATCGGGACCGTCGGCCTCCGGGTCGAAGCTGCGCAGCAGCCGCCGTGCCTCCGACGGCACCCCCAGCCGCGCCAGCGCCCGCTCGTGCGAGGTGTCGAGTGCGATCAGCAGATCGGCGTCGCGGTGGTCGTCGCCGATCACCGCCGCCACATGGCCGACCGGGTATCCGTGTCGCCGCAATTCGTCGGTGGTACGCGGATCGGCGTCGTCGCCGACGTGCCAGCTGCCGGTGCCCGCGCTGCTGACCCGCACCCGGTCCGCCAGACCGGCGCGCTCGAGATGCGCGGCGAAGATCTTCTCGGCCATCGGCGACCGACAGATATTGCCGGTGCAGATGAAGGTCACATGCAGCTCGCCCACAACAGCCATTGTGTCGGGTCCACCTACGGGGCTGCCACGTAGGGTGTTGAGCTGTGCCGGAGGACACCACGGCGAGCCGTGAATCAGGAGTAGCGGCGGGCGATGTGTCGGGAGCAGGGGTGAGGCGTGGATCGGGAGGTGCGGTGAGGCGCGAGTTCGACGCGGCGGGTGATCGCGCGGCGGTCGAGCCGCCCGGCTCCGTCGATCACCAGCGGTTGCGCCATCACGGGGATGTCGACGCGCGGCCGGGGATGATCGACTTCGCGGTGAATGTGCAGGGGACCGCGCCGCCGGAGTGGTTGCGGGAGCGGTTGGCCGGGCGGCTGGCGGAGCTGGGGCGGTATCCGGACAGTGGCGAGGAGGCGGCCGCGCGGGCGGCGGTGGCGGCGCGGCACGGGCGGCGGGCCGAGGAGGTGCTGTTGCTGGCCGGGGCGGCGGAGGGGTTCGCCATGCTGCCGCGGCTGGGGGCGCGGCTGGCGGCGGTGATCCATCCGTCGTTCACCGAACCGGAGTTGGTGCTGCGGGAAGCGGACGTGCCGGTGACGCGGGTGGTGTTGGAGCCGCCGTACACGCTCGACGCCGGACTGGTGCCCGAGCAGGCCGACCTCGTGGTGGTGGGCAATCCGACCAATCCCACGTCGGTGCTGCATCCGGCCGAGGCGCTGCTGGCGCTGCGCCGCCCGGGTCGAATCGTGGTGGTGGACGAAGCCTTCGCCGACGCCGTGCCGGCTGAGCCGGAAACCCTGTCCGGCATGGACTTTCCCGATGTGCTGGTGCTGCGCAGCCTCACCAAGACCTGGGCGCTGGCGGGGCTGCGCTGCGGCTACGCCCTCGGCGCGCCCGAAGTGCTGGCGCGGCTGAACCACGGTCGTCCGCACTGGCCGCTGGGCTCCCTGCAAGTGGAGGCCATCGCCGCGACCAGCGCACCGGCCGCCGTAGCCGAGACGCGACGCAAGGCGGAGGCCATTGCCGCCGACCGCGCCGCCATGATTCCCCGGCTGCGTAGGCTCGGCATCGACGTGCACGAGCCCGCGGCGGGACCGTTCCTGCTGATTCGCGTGCCGGATGCGGAACTGTTGCGGAAGCGGCTGGCCGACAAGGGAATTGCCGTGCGCCGGGGTGATACGTTTCCGGGACTGGCGGCCGGTTTCCTGCGGGTGGCGGTGCGTCCCCCGGCCGAGGTGGACCGCCTGGTCGCGGCCATCGAAGACGTCGGACTGTGATCCGGCGCGCAGACGGGTGAGTGCGGTTCGTTCGGGCAGTGGAGGAGGTTGATCGTGACGGCGGTGCGGTTGGCGGATGTCATCGGGGTGCTGGACGCGGCGTATCCGCCGCGGCTGGCGGAATCCTGGGACTCGGTGGGTCTGGTCTGCGGCGATCCCGACGAGGCGGTGACCAGGGTGCTGTTCGCCGTGGAC
Organism: Nocardia otitidiscaviarum; assembly: GCF_007362295.1. Lineage (NCBI taxonomy): Bacteria > Bacillati > Actinomycetota > Actinomycetes > Mycobacteriales > Nocardiaceae > Nocardia > Nocardia otitidiscaviarum. The sequence continues at coordinate 1,643,654 of NZ_CP041695.1, forward strand.
GCGACCGCCGCGGTGGTGGACGAGGCCGTCGAGTGGGGTGCGCAGGCCCTGGTGGTGCACCATCCGCTGCTGCTGCGCGGTGTGGACACGGTGGCGGCTAGTACGCCGAAGGGCGCGCTGCTGCACCGGCTGATCCGCACGGGCTGCGCGCTGTTCACGGCGCATACCAATGCCGATTCCGCGGATCCGGGAGTGTCGGATGCGTTGGCGCACGCCATCGGGCTGACGGTCACCGGTCCGCTGGATCCCAAACCGGTTGCGGCGCAGGACGAGTGGGAGGTACTGGTGCCGCGCACGCATACCGACGCGGTGCGTGCGGCGCTGTTCGCGGCCGGTGCGGGGGCGGTCGGGAACTATCGGGAGGCGAGCTGGTCGGTCACCGGCACGGGACAGTTCCGGCCCCTCGACGGGGCCGCCCCCGCCATCGGGGCGGTGGGGGAGTTGCAGCTCGTGCCCGAGGACCGCATCGAGGTGGTGGCACCGCCCGCGGCGCGGCGGGCGGTGCTGACCGCACTGCGGGCGGCGCACCCGTACGAGGAACCGGCCTTCCACGTGACCGAACGCGCGCCGCTGCCGTCCGGGCTGGGCATCGGCCGGGTCGGCGAGCTGGCGCAGCCGCAGACGCTGCGGAAATTCACGGCCCGCGTCCGCGCGACGCTGCCCGCCACCACCTGGGGCGTGCGCGCCGCCGGAGATCCCGAACGCGTTATCCGCACGGTGGCGGTGTGCGGCGGAGCGGGTGACTCCTTCCTGTCGGCGGTGTCCCGCCTCGGCGTGGACGCCTACGTCACCTCGGACCTGCGCCACCACCCCGCCGACGAGCACCTGCGCTCCGGCGGTCCGGCCCTCGTCGACGCCGCGCACTGGGCCACCGAATTCCCCTGGTGCGCACAGGCCGAGGGGTTCGTGCGGGCGGCGCTGCCGGGGGTCGGGACGCGCGTCTCCACGCAGCGCACCGACCCGTGGACCATCGGCGCGGCCGACTGCTGACCGGGCGCACCCCGGCGTGACATCCGCTGCGGTGCGCGCTATTCCGCCACGATCGTCGCTTCGTGCAGTACCGGGAAGTTCACCGAGTTGGCGATGAAGCACCGCCGATGCGCTTCGGCGTGCAGGCCGTGCGCCTTGTCGATCATGGCCGCGTCGGTGACGGTGATGTGCGGCCGCAGCGTGACCGTCCGGAAGCGTTCGTCGTCCATCACGCCCAGCGCCGTGTCGCGGTACGAGGTGACCACCACCCCGGCCGTGGCGCACAGGTGCAGATACCAGAGCATGTGGCAGTCCGAGAGGGAGGCGACCAGCAACTGCTCCGGATTCCAGCGTTCGGGGTCGCCGCGGAACTGGGGGTCGGAGGTGGCGAGGATGGGTGGCCGCCCGGCGGTCAGCAGTTCGTGATTGCGGCTGTAGGAACGGTAGTCCGTCGTCGCGCCGGACCACACCACCTCGACCTCGTACCGATGTTCGCTCATATCCGAGAGTGTGTCGGATATCAGCTCTGTCGCCCACCGTCGTGAACATCCGCCCAGCTGGCGGGCGGGTTGGAAAAATCGGTGCTGTCGACGGAGTACGGTGGGGGTCTTGAACTGTCCACAGCGTCCAGGAGAGCCTCCGCGTTGAATGTCGAACCATCGATCCAAGCCAAGCTGCTCGACCTCGCCGCAGTCGACGCCGAGCTGACGCGGATCGAGCACCGCCGCAAGGTGCTGCCCGAGGAGCAGGAGGTGCGGCAGCTCGAGTCGGAGCGGACGGCACGCAAGGACGCGGCGGTCAAGGTGGAGATCCTCATCGACGACCTGGATCGCGATATCCGCAAGCTCGAGGGTGAGATCGACGCCGTGCGCAAGCGCGAGGAGCGCGACCGCGGCATGCTCACCGCCGGATCGGTCGGGGCCAAGCAGCTCTCGGAACTCCAGCACGAGCTGACCAGCCTGGAGCGCCGCCGCACGGTGCTCGAGGACGATCTCATCGAGGTGATGGAGCGTCGCGAGGCCGCGGCCGCCGACCACGATCACGCCGGGGCCAATCTGGACCACGCCGAACAGCTGCTCGCCGAGGCCCAGCGCAAGCGCGACGAGGCATTGCGGGATCTGGAGGCCGCCGCGCAGCGCTGCGCATCCGACCGCGCCGCCCTGGCCGGTCGCTTCCCTGCCGAGCTGACCGCGATCTACGACAAGCAGCGCGCCGGCTACGGCGTGGGCGCGGCCCTGCTCCAGGCCCGCCGCTGCGGCGCCTGCCGCATCGAACTCGATCGCGGCGAGATCGCCCGCATCGCCAAGACCGCCCCCGAGGTGGTGGTCCGCTGCTCGGAATGCGGCGCGATCCTGGTGCGCACCAAGCAATCGGGACTGTGAGCGGCCGCGCCGGGGAGGGCGAACAACGGTGAAGGTGATCGTCGAAGCCGACGGTGGCTCGCGCGGCAACCCGGGACCGGCCGGTTACGGCGCGGTGGTCTGGGACGCCGACCATGCGCGAGTCCTCGCCGAGCGCTGGGAGTACCTCGGTGTGGCCACCAACAATGTGGCCGAATACCGCGGCCTCATCGCCGGTCTGGAGGCCGCCGCCGAACTCGGGGCCACCGAGGTGGCGGTCCGCATGGACTCCAAACTCGTGGTCGAGCAGATGTCGGGCCGCTGGAAGGTCAAGCACGCGGCCATGATTCCGCTGGCCGACCGCGCCCGGCAGCTGGTCGCGGGCTTCGACGGGGTGCGCTTCGACTGGATTCCGCGCGCGGCGAACTCGCACGCCGACCGCCTGGCCAATCAGGCCATGGACGACGGCGACCTGGTGGGGGAGGTGCGCACCGCGCTGGCCGACAACGTGCCGGAGGACAGCGCCCCCGATCCTTCGGCACCGGCGGGCGTCTCGTCGGCACCCGGTGACATTTCGGCGACCAGCGGCGCGCACACCGCGCCCGGGTGGACCGGGGCGGTCGGGCGGCCGACGCGGTTGCTGCTGCTGCGCCACGGGCAGACGGAACTGTCCGTGCAGCGGCGGTATTCGGGGCGCGGGAATCCGCCGCTGACGGCGCTGGGGCGGGAGCAGGCGGCGGGTGCCGCGAAAATGCTTGCGGGCAAAGGCAATATCGGGGCGATCGTCTCCTCGCCGCTGGATCGGGCGCGGGAGACCGCGGAGGCCGCCGGGCATGCGCTGGGAGTGCCGGTGCGGGTGCTGGACGGGCTCATCGAAACCGATTTCGGTGTGTGGGAGGGGATGACGTTCGGCGAGGCGCGCGAACACGATCCGGAACTGCACACCCGCTGGCTGGGCGATCCGTCGCTGCCCGCGCCGGGCGGTGAGAGTTTCGACCAGGTGCGCGAGCGCGTCGAGGCGGTGCGCCGCGACCTGGTGGCGCTGCATCCCGGTGAGAACGTGCTCGTGGTCAGCCATGTGACACCCATCAAGACCCTGCTCCAACTGGCGCTGGGGGTCGGGCCGTCACTGCTCTACCGCCTGCATCTGGACTTGGCCTCGCTTTCCATCGCCGAGTTCTACGCCGACGGCGGCTCCTCGGTCCGTCTGGTCAACGACACCTCCTACCTATAGGGCCCACCCGGCGCGGGCGTTTGCCGGGTACGACGCGGGGTACTTCGGCGGCGTCTGGAGGTGGACGAATGGCCGAGGCGGCGGTGGGCGCGGGTGCCCCGGTGGGTCCGACGAAACTGAGTCGGCGAGCGTGGCGGGGTGTGCTGCGTCGGACGGTGCGCGAATTCCAGGAGGACGGTGTGCTGGATCTCGCCGCGGCACTGACGTTCTACAGCGTGCTGTCGATCTTTCCCGGGCTGCTGGTGCTCACCTCCGGGCTGGCGCTGCTGGGACCCGAGCCCACCCAGTCGCTGATCGACACCGTGCGCCAGATCGGGCCGGGCAGCGGCACCGAACTGCTGGTGGACGCCATCGAGGAGCTGCGTGGCTCACGGCCGTTCGCCGGGCAGCTCGCCGTCATCGGTGTGCTGGTGGCGCTGTGGACCGCGTCGGCGTACATCGGGGCGTTCATGCGGGCGACCAACGCGATTCTGGAGATGCGCGAGGGGCGTCCGCTGTGGAAGCAACTGCCGGTGCGGGTCGGGCTGACGGCGCTGATGCTGGTGCTGCTGGCCGTGGTGATCACCGGTGTGGTGGTGACCGGCGCGGTGGCCGACCGGGTGGGCGGTTGGCTGGGACTGGCCGAGCAGGCGGTGGTCGTCTGGGATATCGCCAAATGGCCGGTGCTGGCGCTGCTGATGAGTCTGGTGTTCGCCCTGCTGTACTGGGCCGCGCCCAATGCCGTGCAGCCGGGTTTCCGGTGGCTCAGTCCGGGCAGTCTGCTCGCGGTGCTGCTGTGGGTGCTCGCCTCGGCCGGATTCACCGTCTACGTAGCCAATTTCGGCTCCTACAACAAGACCTACGGCTCGCTCGCGGGTGTGGTGGTGTTCCTGATGTGGCTGTGGCTGTCCAATGCCGCGGTACTGCTCGGCGCGGAGTTCAATGCCGAGCTGACCCGGGCGCGCAGTATCGCGCAGGGGCTGCCGCCGGATGTGGAGCCGTTCCTGCCGCACCGTGACGAACCCGAATCCCCTGACGACAGCGAGCTTCCCCGACCGAACTGACCGGCCCGCGTTACGGGCGCAGCACCGCGGTCAGGAATTCGGTCTGGTCGTAGACCGCCTTCTCGAACCAGTCGTCGAAGTAGATGTCGAAATGTCCGATCGGATACTGCTTGACGACCGCGTGTTTGGTGCGGGCGGCGGCCTCCAGGGTGGGGCCGGGCGGGGCGACGCTGTCGTGCTCGCAGACCGCGTAGAGCACCGGGACCTTGATGTCCTTGACGCGCTTGACCGGTTTGTCGAACAGTACCGAGAGCCCGACGCGGGCAGCGACTTTCGGGCGGTAGGCGGTGCTCTCCTCGGCGAGACGGCCGAACCCCTCGGGGACGTCGGCGGCGCTCATCAGCGCCGCGGTGCGTCGGCGTCCGGCCAGCCGCACCCCGACGGGTTTGCGGCGCAGCGGTCCGACGACCAGGTCGGTGAGCGCCAGCGTGCCGGTCTTGGTGAGGCTGATCGGTCCCTTCGCCATGGCCGAGGACCAGCCGCTGGTGAACGGGCACTGCGCCACCACACCGGCGAGGTAGTCGTCCTCCGGCGCCACCGCGAGCACATGCCCGCCGCCGAAGGAACTGCCCCACAGTGCGATCCGGGTGGCGTCGAAGCCGCGCAGGGTGCGCCCGTAGGCGATGGCGGCCCGCCAGTCCGCCCGCTGGCGGGCGATATTGATCACCTGCCGCGGCTCACCCTCCGAACCGCCGAAATGCCGATAGTCGAAGGCCAGCACACCCATTCCGGCCGCCGCGAACCGCCGGGCATAGCGGTCCAGCCCCATTTCCCGATCCGCCCCCAGCCCGTGCCCCATGATGACCAGCGGGCGCGGTTTGGGCGGTCCGTCCGGTAGATACAGCCACCCCGCACAGCGGTGACCCTCCGATTCGAACCCCACCTCGACACGCTCCATGAGCCATTACCGTACCCTGGTTGCGCGGACGAGTCGGTCGGGCGGCCGCGGCGATGGGAACGGGCACGGCTGTGCCGCCGCCCGTCGCCGAGGAAAGTCCGGACTCCACAGAGCAGGGCGGTTGCTAACGGCAACCCGGGGCGACCCGCGGGACAGTGCCACAGAAAACAAACCGCCCACACGCCATGTGTGGGTAAGGGTGAAACGGTGCGGTAAGAGCGCACCAGCGCGCCGGGTGACCGGCGCGGCTCGGTAAACCCCGCCCGGAGCAAGGTCGAAGGCCGCACTCTCGGCGAGAGTGCGGCTGCGCAGGCGTTCGAGGGCTGCTCGCCCGAGCCTGCGGGTGGACTGCTCGAGGCACCCGGCAACGGTGTGTCCAGATGGATGGCCGCCCCCCGGTGCGAACCGGGGACAGGATCCGGCTTACAGACCGACTCGTCCGCCCGCCGTGTGCATAGCCGACGGCTATCGCTATCCCCGTGTGGGATTTCCCGTTTCGGCGCTCGACGCGACAGCGGCGGCGACCCCACCGGGGGTCACCGCCGCTGTGTGCCGCTGTTCGGTCAGTTCGGTTGTACGACGAGCAACTGAGCCCAGTAGCTGGCCTGCTCCGGGCCGAGTAGGGGCAGCAGGTGGTCGAAGAGGATCATCGACATGCGGTAAGGAACTCCTCGGATCGCTCGGTCTCGGAAGAACGCGTCCACCCGCGGTACGCGGCGGATGCGACGGCAACCCTACAGCTCGGGTGGAGCGAGCCGGAGGCGGCGCGGCACGGCGTGTCGACCGGTCGTTCTGCCCGGAACTAGCCGGGAGCGTGACTGATCTCATACAGTGTTGCGCGTTGGAAGGTTCCGTTGCGGGTGATAGCAACGGGGCGAAGGGCATCAACGAACGTCGGAAAGCAGGTTTCGTCTATATGCGAATTGCTCGCAAGCTGGTCACCGGTGGGCTGCTCGCCGGTACCGCTGTCGTGCTGGCCGTGATGGGTTCCGGGTCCGCCTCGGCGGTCGCCGTGACCCCGCTGCCGGGTGGGGTGCAGGTGGATCTCACTCCCGCCGATACGCGCTGGGTGGCCGACACCCACTTCGGGCAGACCCTCGCCGGTCTGCCGCATCCATCCGCCGCGTCCTTCGGGCAGGCGCTGGATTCCGCGGCGAAGCTGTCGTCGCAGTATCCGGAGGGGCGGGTCGTGTTCACCGTCTTCGGGCCGTTCGACCAGTTGAACGGCACCATGCTGGCTCTGCAGTAGGACCAGTCTCCCCGGTGGAACTACATCAGCGGATCGTTTCGGCGCCGGTCGACTTCGGCGCCGTCCGAACCGAATTCGGGTTGGCCTCGGCGTATCCCGCCGAGGCCGTCTCGGAGGCCCGCGACGCGGTGGACGCGTTCGCGGGCGACCGGGTCGATCGCACCGACATCCCCTTCGTCACCATCGACCCGCCCGGCGCACTGGATCTGGATCAGGCGCTGCATCTCGAACGGACCCCGACGGGATTCCGACTCCACTACGCCATCGCCGATGTCGCGGCCGTCGTCGCGCCGGACGGTGCGCTCGCCCGCGAATCCCTGGTGCGCGGCCAGACCTTCTATCTGCCCGACGGCACGGTGCCGCTGCATCCGCGCGTGCTGTCGGAGGACCGCTCCAGCCTGCTGCCCGACCTCGACCGTCCCGCCGCGCTGTGGACCATCGAACTCGATGCCGACGCCGAGCCGACGAACTGGTCGGTAACGCGCGCCCTGGTCCGCTCCCGCGCCCGCCTGGACTACGCCGGGGTGCAGGCCGACGCCGACGCGGGGCGCTTGCCCGCCGCCATCGCCGCACTGCCCGACTTCGGCCGCCTGCGTATCGAGGCCGGGCTGGCGCGTGGCGCGATCTCGCTGCGCCTGCCCTCGCAGAGCGTGATCCGCGTGGACAATACCGACGACCACTGGCAGCTGGTGGTGGAGCCGCGTACCGCCGCCGACGACTGGAACGAGCAGGTATCGCTGCTCACCGGCATGTGCGCCGCCCGGATCATGCTGGACGGCAACGGCTCCCACCGCCTCGGCCTGCTGCGCACCATGCCGCCCGCGCCGTCGTCCGCCGCCGAGTCCATGCGCCGCACCGCCGCGGCCGTCGGAATCGACTGGCCCGCCGACGAACCGGTGGGCCGCATGCTCGCCCGCCTGGACCCCAACACCCCGGCCGCGCTGGTCCTCATGTCCGAGGCCACCAGCCTGCTGCGCGGCGCGTCCTACACCGTGCTGGACGGTGAGGACCCGGACACCCTGCAGCACAGCGCCATCGGTGCGGCGTACGCCCATGTGACCGCACCCCTGCGTCGCCTCTCCGACCGCTACGCCACCGAGATCTGCCTGGCGCACTGCGCGGGCACCGAGATTCCGCTCTGGGTCCGGGACGGTCTGGACGCCGCCGCGGAATCCATGCGCCGGACCGATGCCGTGGCGGGCAAGCTGGAGCGCGCCTGCATCGACCTCACCGAGTCCACGGTGCTGAAATCCCGAGTGGGTACGGAATTCGAGGCCGTCGTGCTGCGCGAGGCCAATGGCACCCGCCCGGCGGAGATCTTCGTCGCCGATCCGCCCGTACTGTCGAAATGCACCGGGGGACCGCCGGAGGGGAAGCGGGTGACGGTCCGGCTCACCGAGGCCGATCCGGCCGCGCGCACGGTCATGTTCGACTACCCGGCCTCCTGAGCCGGGGCCGGCCGTCAACTGGCGATGGCGGAGGCGGTGGCCGAGCGGATCGCGGCGGTGATGGTGTCGGGGTCCTCGAGCATGAGCAGGTGGCCGCAGTCGGGCAGCAGCAGCGACCGGGTGGGGGAGAGCGTGCGGTTGAGCGCCGATCCGGCGGTCGCGGAGAGAATGCGGTTCTTCGCACCCCAGATGGTGGTGATGGGCGGGAAGGCGAGGGTGGGGCGGAACTCGTCCAGGGCGGCCAGGCGGTCGAAGTCACGGGCGATGGCGGCGGGGGCCAGCAGGCGGCGGGGTTCGGTCCAGCGGTCGCGGAAGGCGGCGAAGGCGGTGGCGTCCATGTGGCGGCCGCGCGGGCCGAGCTGTTCGCGCACCACCCAGGTGGCCGCCAGGGTGGGCACCTTGGTCGCCGAGGCCAGTGCGTCGAGGCGGATGTGCCGGGCGGCCTTCGCGGTCCAACCGGTCGGTGTCGGACGCAGGGTGGCGGCGGTCAGCGGACTGCACAGCACCAGGGCGCGTACCCGCTGCGTCTCCTGCCGGGCATAGAACAGCGACAGCGCGCTGCCGAAACAATTGCCCACCAGCGTGACGTTCTGTAGTCCGCGATCGGCGACGAATTCCGAGATGAGGCGCACGTAATTGTCGACCGTATACCCACTGGTCGGTATATCCGATTCGCCGTAGCCGAACAGATCCAGTGCGTACACGCTGTTGGTGGCTGTGAGGGCCCGCATCTGATGTGACCAGATTCGCCGGTCACCACCGATGTTGTGCAGGAACAAGATCGGATCACCCGATCCGGCACGGTCGTAGGCGACGGAAACGCCGTGGAAGTCGAATACCGGCATCGGGCGCTCTCCTCATTGAGTGCGGTGCTGTCCTGCTCGTCCGGCCAGGGTCGTCGACAGCGAAATACCCCGGCACGGAATATGCAATCCATGCTAGCTGGTACCGCTGGTAACACAAGGCTCGGGGAGTAGCGCCCGATCGCCGGTCAGCGCGTCGTCGTGGGAATCACCTCCCCGGAACGCAGCCACCGTTGCAATTCCGCCATTCCGGTATCCCGGTCCGTGATCGGTCGATAGCCGAAATCGCGGGCGGCCGCCCCGGTGTCGTAGGTGCCGGTGCGGGTGAGCACCGCGACCGTGTACCGCGACAGCGGCGGGGTCCAGTGTTCGGCGAGATACGGTATGCGCCTGAGGGTTTCGATCACCTCTACGGCCAGCTCCACCACCCGCCGATGCGGCCTGCGCCCCGGCGGGTGATAGCCCAGGTCGGCGGCGACCTGTCGCAGGAACCGCCATACATTGGTCTGCTCGGCATCGGCGATGAAATACGCTCTGCCGCCGACCGCGTCGGAGCCAGCGGCCTTGACGCAGGCTTCGACGATATTGTCGACATGGCACAGCGAGGCGTACACCTCGCGCCCGAACGACAGATCCGGCAGCGTCCCCGCCGCCGCGCGGCTCAGCAGCCGCACGATCGGACCGGACCGGTCACCCGCACCCCAGATGGCGCGCGGTCGCAGCGCGCAGGTGGTGAAATCCGGTGTGTTCGCGGCGAGTACGAGCCGTTCGGCCGCCGCCTTGGTCTCGCAGTAGAGGTTCAGAAAGCGGCGCGGATACGGCACCGACTCGTCGATGTCGACCTGATCCCCGCCGTCGCGATCCATCATCGCGCTCGGGCTGGAGATGAACACGAACCGGCGCGCCCCCCGGTTCCGCGCCGCCGTCAGCAGCCGCTCGGTCGCCCTGACGTTCTCGTTCCAGAACTGTTCCCGGGTCCCGCGCTCGTCCACCCGTGCGGCACTGTGGAATACGATGTCGACGCCCTCCACCGCCCGCTCCAGCGAGGCCGGATCGCCGAGGTCGCCGTTGACCACCTCCACCCGGTCCAGCACGGCGGCGATATCACGCAGATTGCTGGTGGGACGCACCAGAATCGAGACCTGGAAGTCGCCGTCGCGTACCAGACGGCGCACCAGCGCCCCGCCCAGGAATCCGGAAGCCCCGGTCACCAATGCCCGCACAGCGTCTCCCCTCCATCTCCGGTCCGGCCGTCGCGGTGCGTCGACCGACTCGCCCGCTCATCGGCGGCGATACTCGCCACCGCGGTGACCACACCCGCCAGCCGGGACAGCGACCCCAGGGTCAGGAACGATCGCAGCACGATCTCTCTCACCGTCTCCTCCTGGTCTAGACGTCGAGTTGTTTCGCGGCCCAGACCGCCAGCTTCTCCCGCCCGATCTTGGCGTTGTGGCGGATGTCGACCGGGAACCCGGGATGGAACAGGAAGGCCGTCACCGGTGCGGTGATCTCGAATTCGGCCTGGCGCTTGCGCAGATTGACCTCGACGGCCTTGCGGTCGGCGTCGGCCTCGAGTTCCACGCACAGCACCGGTCGCTGCGCACCGCGCTCGCCCACGCCCACCAGCGCCGTGCGCGCCACCCCGGAGACGACATTGAACACCTGCTCCACCCGCACCGTGAACAGCGGCCCGTCGGCGGTTTCCACGCGCTGACTCTTGCGCCCGCAGAACCGGATTCGGCCCTGATCGTCGATGCGCGCCAGATCGCCGGTGCGATGCCACACCACCTCGCCGTCGCGGATCTTGCCGACGGTATTGGCCGAATCCGGCCAGAGATAGCGGGTGCTCACATTCGGTCCGGAGACCACCAGTTCGCCGATCCAATCCGTGGCGGCCAGCTCCTCGGCCCGTTCGTCGACGTCGTGCCAGGTGGGCAGCGGGTCATCGGTGATCGCGATGATGCGCGCCCGCACGTGCAGGGCGGGCTTGCCCACGCACACGCCCTCGCCCCGATGCGCCGCCTCCACGAGATCGCCCAGCAATTCCCGGGATTCGATGGTGGCCATGGGCAGTGCCTCGGTGGCCCCGTAACCGGAGTACACCTTCGCGTCCTCGGGCAGTACCGCGCGCAGCCCGGCGATGCACCAGTCCGGCACCGGCGCGCCGCCGGAGTAGATGCTCTCCAGCGTCGGCAGCTGCGACCCGTGCTGCTCGATATGCCGCAGCAGCGGAATCAACACCGCCGGGGAGGCGAACATGGTCTTCACCCCGAACCGGTGCACCGCGTCCACCACATGTTCGGGATCGGTGGCCCCGACCTTGGAGGGGATCAACGGCGGCAGCACACAGCGGGATCCGATGAGCAGCTCCAGAATGCCGGCCACCGGCGCGGTGATGAGCGAGGTGCCCGGCTCCATGTGCTCGCGCGCCGCGTCCACCTGCTCGATCATGGCGCTGAGATTGCCGTGGGTGAGCACGACCGCCTTGGCCGGTCCGGTGCTGCCGGTGGTGTAGGCGATGAGCAGCGGTTCGTCGTCCGGCGCGGGCTCGCGCTGGGGCAGTGGAGCGGGCGGGGTGCGGCCCCAGCTGTCCAGGGTGGGTCCGCGCCAGAAGCCGCGGCCGACGGTCACCGCCAGCCGCACCTTGCGGAAGTAGGCACGGAAGACGATGCGCACCGCCTGCGCCTCCGGCACCCCGACGAACGCCTCCGCATCGGCGGCCTGCAGGCAGCGCATCATCTTGAACAGACCCATGCCGGGATCGATGATCACCGGCACCGCACCGATTTTGAACAGCCCGTTGAGCACCGCGTAGAGCTCGGGCCCCGGCCGCACCAGCACGATGGTCCGCATCCCCCGGCCCACGCCCGCCGCGAGGAAGTTCGCCGCGACGGCATCGGACCAGCTGTCGAGCTCGGCGTAGGTGAGCTGCCGGTAGTCGGGCAGACCCGCGGCATTGCGGCCGTCGGCGTATATCACCGCCTCCCGATCCGGATGGGCGGCGACGATGTCACGGAATCGGTCGAGCGCGCGCCAGTAGGTCGCGGCGGTCATGGCATCACCTCGTGGAATTCGCGCGCTCGATATTCGCGCCGACGGCGGCGGTATCGCACGCGCGGAAATGGTGGATACGGAAGGAGAACAACTGCTGTCGAATTCGACGATGAATGTGACGGGCAGTACGGCGAGGTTACCTCGAGCAATGCGAGTCCGCTACCGCGCGAAGTATGCCAATACATTGCCGCACAACGTGTTTGGTGTGTCCAGCAGTACCGCAACAGGTTCTCTCGCACCCCCTAGCCCAACCCCTATGCGAGTTTTCCCGGCAGGTCGCGAATACTGCTGTCTACCTTGAGTTTCTATCGATCTTAAACTGAAACGGCGCTGTAACGTCTGTGATTGGCGGGACTGTTGTGGCGCAGAGTTACCAGTGGGTACTGGTACCGTTCGAATCGGCATCGGGGCTACTGGATAACGACGGCATTGCTTCGGATGATCGATCCGAATACGAATCGCCGCACCAGAATTCGACCGAACTCGCACAATCTTTCCAGAGAGTAGGGGGCTATGCGTACCCGTTTCGAATCGATCGGTGCGTACACACCCGGCACCGTCCGTTCCACCGAGGACGTGATCGCCAGCCTGTCGATCCCCAGGGCCTTGGACCTGGAGCGGATCACCGGAATCAAGAATCGTCGCGTGCACAACAGCGATCCGGACGATTACGAATCCTCGTTCGAACTGGCGCTGCGGGCGATCGACGACTGCCTGACGCACTCCGACTACGCCGCCGAGGATCTCGACGTCATCATCAACGTCTCGATCACGCGCTTTCGCGGACCCGAATACTTCTGCTACGCACCGTCTTTCGCACTTATGCTGCGCAATGCCCTGGGTGCGAAGCAGGCGCGGTACTTCGACCTCTCCAATGCCTGCGCGGGCATGATCACCGGGGTGCTGCTGCTGGACCGCATGATCAAGGCGGGGGTGGTGCGCAATGGCCTGGTGGTCAGCGGCGAACAGATCACGCCCATCGCCGATACCGCCGCCCGAGAGATCAGCCAGCCCTACGATCCCCAGTTCGCCGCGCTCACCGTCGGCGACGCCGCGGTGGCGGTGGTGGTCGACGGACGCGGTGACGACCACGACGAGATCCACTACATCGAGCTCATGACCACCTCCGCGGGAGCCGAGCACTGCCTGGGCATGCCGAGCGAGAAGACCACCGGTATCGCCATGTACACCGACAACCGGGCGCTGGCCAGCGAATCGCGCTTCCAGCAGGGCATCAGCCGCATGGACGACTTCCTGACCGAAACCGGGCGCACCTGGGAGAGCGAGAAGTACGACTACTGGGTGCACCACCAGTTCAGCGGCCCGGCCATCGAATACATCAGCCAGCTCACCGAACGGCACTTCGACACCCCGATGCCGCAGCCGCTCAACGTCTACGACGAATTCGGCAATACCGCCTCCACCTCCCACTTCCTGGTGCTGCACGAACACCTGGCGCGGCAGCGCATTCCGAAGGGATCCAAGGTGCTGCTGATTCCGGAGGCGTCCGGGGTGGTCTCCGGGCACCTGGCCGCGACCATCACCCGATTGGAGGCGTGACGTATGTCCACAGCGATTGTTTCCGCGGCGGTGTGCACCGATCAGGACACCGGCAGCTTCTTCGAACTGGCCAGCCGCGCCGGGCGGACCTGCCTGGAACAGGCCGGGGTGTCGCCGAACCGGATCGGCCTGGTGATCAACGCGGGCGTCTTCCGCGACAGCAATATCTCCGAACCGGCGGTGGCGGCGCTCATCCAGAAGCGCCTGGACATCGGACTGGAGTACGTCAGCGGGAATGTGCCCGCCTTCTCCTTCGACCTCATGAACGGGGCCACCGGTGTGCTGCACGCGTACATGGCCGCGCAGTGCTTCCTGGCGCCCGGCGAGGTGGAATACGCCATGGTGGTCGCCGGCGACACCCATCCCTCCATGATTCGGGACCGCGACGACTTCCCCTACGCCGCCAGCGGTGCGGCCGTCCTGCTCCGATCCGATACGGAGGCGGGCGGATTCGGTCGCCCGCACACCAGCGAGGTCGACGGCTCGGCACCGCCCACCGCCTGGGTGGATCTGGAGTCGGCGGGCACCGACGGCCGCAACGCGCTGACCGTGCGGGCCGGGACGGGCGATCCGCTGGAGTTGGCCGACCGGGTGGTGCGCGCCTGCCTGGCCGACGAGGGCATCGACGCGGCGGATTTCGCCACCGGCAAGGCGGTGCTGCTCGCGCCCGCGCCGGTGGCCGGATTCCGGGAACGGCTGGCCTACCGGTTGGGCATTCCGGTGGCGGCCGTGGCGGGCGTGGATCCGGCACTGGGCGATCCGTTCAGCGCGGCGCCGGTGCACGCGTATGCGCAGGCTGCCGCGTCGGGGCTGCTCGAGGGAGTGCGCACGGTGCTGTTCCTGGGCGCGGACGACAGCGCGGCGGCGTGTCTGCCGTATCGACCGCTGCCGCTGTCACGCTCCGGTTCCGTCGCCGAGCTGCAGTCCAATCAGGTTGCGGGTTAACCTGATTCATCCGATCGCTCGCCGACGGACGCGTCGGCGAGCGCCGGAACACACCGTCGTGCCCGGCTGAGACCGGCCGCCGTCAGGCGTCCACCCGCTGCAACGATGCCGCTCCAGCACATCAGCTCGTCGTGCCCTCCCCTCAGTCGGGACTGAAGGAGATCGATGAAGGGATGTCGGCTATGCAGCGGTCGATCGGTCGGGACCGGAAACCACTGTCCATCGTCGGCGGCACGCGCGGTCCGGCGCGGCACCGCCGCCCGGACGACGAGCCGGACGGTATGGCGGAACTGCTGCGGCTGAACGGGACGGGGCTGTCCGTCGCGCGGGCGGTGGCGGTACTGGGCCCCGCCGCCACCGTTGCCCGGGTGTCCGCGCTGCTGGGTACCGACACCTCCGAAACCCACCGCGTCATCACGGAATTGGAGATGACGGCGGCGTTCGAGGGGCAACGCTGTATCGACCCCGCGGTGGGTGCGCGCCTACTGCGGGACCTGTCCGTGGGGGAGCGGCGCGATCTGCACGGCCGGGCAGCCGAAGTGCTGCACGGTAGCGGATTCCGACCGGCCGTGGTCGCGCCGCACCTCTACGCCGCGGGGGAGACCGGCACCGCCTGGGCGGCACGGGTGCTGGTCGCCGCGGCGGCCGAGGCGGTGGCCGAGGATCAGCTCGACTGGGCGGCGAAATATCTCGAGCTGGGCTACCGGGCCAGTGATCGGGCCCGGGAGCGCGCGGCCATCGCCACCCGGCTCGTCGCGGTGGAATGGCGGATCAACCCCTCCGGGCGCACCCGCAACTTCGGGCGACTACGGGCGGCGCTGGCCGCCGGGCTGGTGCCCTACCCGGAGGTGCCCGCCGCGGTGTCGTTCATGCTGTGGCACGGATGCGGCCAGCACGTGGACCGCGCGCTGGCCCGGCTCGAACGTGGCGTCGGCGGTGCGCTCACCGTCGGACCGGGCATCGAATTCCTGTGTGCCTGGGTCCGATACACCCATCCCACCCATGTGGAACGCCACCCCGACCTGTTCTCCGGACGCCCCCGCGACACCGCCGCGCCGGGCGAGCGGGACTCCCCGCACCGGCAGGCCGCGGACCTGCTCGCCGCCCTGGCCACACCGCGCCCGCCCGCCGACCTCGCCGCCGCCGCCCAGCGCATCCTGGCCGGGCACCGGCTCACCATCACCACGGTGGAGGCCCTGGTGGCGGCCGTCGACTGCCTTATGCACACCGATCGGCTGGATCTCGCCGACGCTTGGTGCACCTCACTGCTGGCGGAGGCGGCGGCCCGGCACGCGCCCACCTGGCGGTCCGTCTTCGCGGCCGTACGCGCCGAAACCCTGCTGCGCAAGGGCAGACTCCGCGAGGCCGCCGAGCACGCGGTGCTCGCGTTGAACCTGGTCCCCGCCGAAAATCTGGGCGTGTGGGCGGGGCGGCCCATCGGCGTGCTGGTGCGGGCGCTCACCGCGCAGGGCAAGCACTCCGAGGCCGCGGCCCAGCTGCGCCGCCCGGTGCCCCGGGCCATGTTCGAATCCCGCTTCGCCCTCACCTATCTCAGCGCCCACGGTGAACACTGCCTGGCCACCGGGCGGCCCGAGGAGGCGCTGCGGCACTTCCGGCAGTGCGGAAATCTCATGCGGCAGTGGGGAATGGACTACGCGTGGCTGACCCCGTGGCGCAATGACGTGGCCGCCGCGCACCTGGCCGTCGGCCGCCAACGCGAGGCCCGCGCCTTCGCGAGCATGCACCTGGACCTGGTCGGCGGCCCCGACGGCCACCGCAGCGCCGGGGTTTCGCTGCGTATTCTCGCCGCCACCGCCGATCCGCATCGGCGGGTGAGTCTGCTGCGCCGGGCGGTCGCGGTGGCGCGCGCCGGCGACGGCGACCTCGAATTGGCCATGGCACTGGGCGATCTGGGCCGCGCCTACCGTTCCATGGGCGATACCGACCGGGCCCGGCCGCTGCTGCGCGACGCCATCCGGCTGGCCGAACAGTGCGATGCCGAACTGCTGTTGCGCCGACTGCGCGGTGACCGGCAACCACCGGCCACCGAGCCCATCCCGCGGGTTCGCCTGGCCCCCAGCGCCTTCGAAACCCTCAGCCCGGCCGAGCGCCGAGTGGCGGAACTGGCCGCCCTGGGCAAGCGCAACCGTGATATCGCGGCGGCGCTGACCATCACCACCAGCACGGTGGAGCAGCACCTGACGCGGGTGTACCGCAAGCTGTCCGTCGCCCGCCGCAGCGAACTGCGGTTCGTGCTCGCGGCGCACGTGGATTCGACGCGATCGGCGGTGGGGTGAGGGTCAGGTGCAGGGCGGAGCATGACCGCACGGCCCACCGGTCTGGTGCCGAGATGACAGCAGGCGGGCAGGCGCTACGCGGAGGTGCGGACCGCGGTGACCGATGGCGGCACCGGGCGGACAGCCCGTGCCGCGCGTGCGGACCCGTGATGAGTGGCGGCAGAGCGCGGACGAGGCTGTGCGCCGGGGTGCGGCCGGGCGGCATCGGGCGACGGGGACGGAGGTGATGGCTGCTCCGGCGTGGTCGCGCGATACGTCGGGGTGATGTGTGGCGGGCGCTGCCGAGGAATATCGATTCGGCGGATGCGAGGACATCCGCCCGGAGCGGAGAGGACACGCTATGGGGGCGAGCACTGTTGGCGGCGGGGCGGCGGAAGTCGCGGTCGAATCAGCGGAACCGCCGCGGCCCGAGCACGATCCGTTCTATCGGCCGCCGCGGGGGCTGTCCCGGCGCGCGCCGGGCGCCGTGCTGCGGTCGCGGGCGGTGGAACTGGCGCTGCTCGGGGTGCTGCCGCAGCGGATCGCGGCGTGGCAGCTGCTCTACCGCAGCACCGATCTGCACGGTCGGCCGGAAGCGGCCGTGACCACCGTGCTGCTGCCCTGGGGCGCGGATCCGGCGCGGTCGCGGCCGGTGGTGTCCTATCAGTGCGCCATCGACGCGGTGGCGTCGAACTGCCTGCCCTCGTACGCGTTTCGGCGCGGGTCGCGGGCTTTGGGTGCGCTGCCGCAGTTGGAGTTGTTGCTCGTCGCGCACGCGCTCACCCGGGGCTGGGCCATCTCGGTGCCCGACCACATCGGCACCGCGGGGCATTTCGGCACGCCGCGCGAGCCCGGCTACCGCGCCCTGGACGGACTGCGCGCCACGCTGGCCTTCCTCGGCCACCCGGTGGATACGCCGGTGGCGCTGTCCGGCTACTCCGGCGGCGGACTGGCCACGGTGTGGGCGGCGGAGATGGCCGCCGCCTACGCGCCGGAGCTGAATATCCTGGCCGCCGCGGCCGGGTCGCCGGTCGGTGATCTGGAGTCGACCTTCTTCCGGCTCAATGACGCACGGTTCGGCTTCGGCGGGCTGGCGACGCTGTGTCTGGCCGGGCTGCGCCGCGCCTATCCACCGCTGCACGCCAGCCTGGCCGAACGGCTCGACCCGGCGTCACTGGAACTGCTGGATCGTGCCGAGCGCAGCACCACCATCCCGCTGGTGCTGCGCGCCAGCCGCGCTCGCCTCCAGGATCTGGAGGGCGGCGCGCTCGCGGCCCTGCGCACCCTGCCGCAGGTGCGTGCGGTGCTCACCGACATCCAGCCGGGCGACAATCCGCCCGACTTCCCGGTGCTCACCGTGCAGGGCGTACACGACCTGGTCATCCCGGTCGGCAATGTGGACCGGCTGGTGGACCGCTATCGCGCGGCGGGCACCCCGGTGCGCTACATCCGCGACCTGCTCGGCGACCACGTCGGCCTCGGACTGCTGGCCGCGCCGCTGGTGGAGAACTGGCTGGCGGCCCGCTTCGCCGGAAAACCCCTCGATCGCACGACCACCGACACCGTGTTCTCCGTCGCCGCGTCACGCCAGGCCGCGACCGGCTACCTGCGCCTGGGCGCACTGCTGCTGCGGGCCCTGACAGTCCGCCCGATCGGTGGACCCGCGGAGCCGGAATCGCCACGGCGTCGCGATGGCACGGTGCGCGGTTCGCTGCGCGACGCATCGGCCGACCGCTGACCCGCGCCGCGGACACCGTCGCGCCCGGTCGGTGCACGAACTCTGGCCGGCCGGTCACCGGAGCCGCTGTTCGTTCGTGTTTACACGGGGCGGGGGCCAGCGCAGGCGTCGCCGTGTTGGAACGGTCACGCGGCCTTGTCGCCAGTCGGGCCGGACCGGCATGCACCCAGGGGGTCGAGTCTCAGCCGTCGAAGCTCTTGCGCAGGAACTCCGTGGTGGCCGGGTACTGTTCCAGCGACCTGCGGGCAGCGGCGGCCTCGTCCTCGCAGAGGGTCTGCCAGGCGGGGTTGGTGCTGTCGTGCAGGCGGTCGCGGATGGCGGCCTCGGCCTCGACGGCGTCGCGGTGGTCGCCGAGCACGGTTTGCAGGCGTTTGGCATTGCCGGACAGCGATTTCGCGGGGCCGTTCAGCAGCGGGACGGCGGCGTCGGCGGAATAGCGCAGGCGCTTGGCGGCCTTGCGGATATCGTGCAGGTGCTCCACGCGTTCGGCCTCGGACAGGGTGGGCTCGAGCCGGACGAGGCGGCGCACGC
This sequence comes from Nocardia otitidiscaviarum, assembly GCF_007362295.1. Taxonomy (NCBI): domain Bacteria; kingdom Bacillati; phylum Actinomycetota; class Actinomycetes; order Mycobacteriales; family Nocardiaceae; genus Nocardia; species Nocardia otitidiscaviarum. The sequence goes on from NZ_CP041695.1 coordinate 1,662,742, forward strand.
GATGGAAGTCGTCGCGCAGCACCGACCGGCAGAAGCGTTCCGCCGGGCGCTGCGCGTACGCCTCCCGTAGGGGCGGGTCGTCCAGCAGGGTCCGGAGCGCCGCGGTGAGGGTGCGATAGCGTTCACTGTCGAGCGCGGTCAAGATCTCCGCGTGCGCGGCGGCGTAGCGCTCCCGTTCGGCGGTCACCAGCAGCTTGCGCAAACCCCGTGCGGGAGCGTCCTTTCCGCCGATGCGGAACTTCTTCTTGGCCAGCTCCGGGTGTTGTTCGAGCAGGGCGGCGAAGCGTTCCGCGCGCACCTCGGCATCCCGCGCCACCCCCAATAAGCCTGCCAGCCAGCGCAATTCATCGCGCAGCTCGTCGACGGGGCGGCGGCGGAAGACGCGCCGGTAGGACCGCAGCACACTGCGCAGCCGCCGCGTGGCCACCCGCATCTGGTGCACCGAGTCCGGAAGGTCTTGGCGCACATCGGGTTCGGCCGACAGCAGTCGATCGACGTCGTCGGAGACCGCGGCGACTACGGCGGGACCTGCGGCGGTGTGCGTCATGACCGGAACTTGTCTGTGGCCTCCACCAGATGGTGGGTGATACCGGGCTCGTTGGCGGCGTGCCCGGCGTCGGGCACGATGTGCAGCTCCGAATTATGCCACGCACGGTGCAGGTCCCACGCGCTGACGGTGGGGCAGACGATGTCGTGGCGGCCCTGCACGATCACGCCCGGAACATGGGCGATGCGGTCGATATCGCGCAGCAGCTGCCCGTCCTCGAGGAACCCGCCGTGGGTGAAGTAGTGGTTCTCGATTCTGGCGAAGGCCAGTGCGAACCGCTCCTCGGCCGTCTCGGCCACCCGATCCGGTTGCGGCAGCAGCGAACTCGTCGCCCCCTCCCAGGTGGACCAGGCGATCGCCGCCGCGGTGGCGACCTCGGGATCGGGGGAGTGCAGCAACCGGTGGTAGACGGCCACCAGATCCGAGTCCCGTTCCGCCACCGGCACCGGCGCGAGGAACTTCTCCCACTCGTCCGGGTAGACGTATCCGGCCGCACCGTTGTAGTACCAGTCGATCTCCTTGCGCCGCAGCAGGAAGATGCCGCGCAGCACGAGTTCGCTCACCCGCTCGGGATGCCGCTGCGCGTACGCCAGCGCCAGGGTGGAACCCCAGGAACCGCCGAACACCTGCCAGCGCTCGATACCGAGGAATTCCCGCAGTGCCTCGATATCGGCGACCAGATGCCAGGTGGTGTTGGTCTCCAACCCCGCCCCGTCGGCGATGTGCGGGGCGGAGCGACCGCAGCCGCGCTGGTCGAACAGCACGATCCGGTACGCCCTCGGGTCGAAGAAGCGACGGTGCAGCGGGGCGGTGCCGCCCCCGGGGCCGCCGTGCAGGAAGACCACCGGCTTGCCGTCCGGGTTGCCGCTCTCCTCCCAGTAGATCCGTTGCCCGTCACCGACATCCAGCATGCCTTCGCGGTGCGGTTCCAGCGGCGGGTACAGGTCGCGCATTACAGCAGTCCCGCCGCCAGGCTGGGCAGTTCGAGCGCGCTCACCGCCTGCGCGTGCACGTCCGGGCACTGCGCGGTCATGATCCGGTCCACCGAGTCCTTGTCGCCGAGCACCTGCCCGTTGATGGCGCCGTTGCGCAGCGCCCACTCGTGCACGGAGCCGTTGAGTGAGATCTTGCCCAGCGTGGGGCCCTGCACCCGCCAGTCCGACAGCTGCGGTTCGATGATGTCGCACAGCTGCTGGCCGACGGCGTCGGAGACCGTGAGCTGGTCACCCTGGGCGGTGCCCGCGCTGGTCTTCGGTGCCGAGCTGGAGGTCGTCGACGGGGAGGCGGAGCCCTCCGGCTGTCCGGAGCCGGGCGTGGTGTTCCCGCATCCGGCGGTCAGCGCGACGGCCGCTCCGCCGGCGAGTAGCAGTGCTGCCCCGCGGATATGAAGCGTGCTCGTCCAACGGCCCTGCGACATGTGTTCCCTTTGGTCGATCCAACTCGTTCGCTCCGAGTCTGCCACCGATTTCCCGCCGCGGGCCAGCACAGTTCGGCCACGCCCAGCGATGAGAGCCGATGGCTATGAATCGACGGGGATGGGCGAGCGGGGGCGGGCCGCCGTCCCGCTCGCCCGGCCCGATCAGAAGCTGTGTTCCGGACCCGGGAACGCGCCGCGTCGCACCTCGTCGGCGAAAGTAGCTGCGGCGGTGCGCAGTTCGTCACCGACGCGGCCGAAGCGCTTGACGAACTTCGCGGTCTTGCCGCTGGTGTAGCCCGCCATGTCCTGCCAGACCAGCACCTGTGCGTCGCAGTCCACCCCGGCCCCGATGCCGACGGTCGGAATGGTCAGCTTGCGGGTGACCTGCCCGGCCAACTCGGCGGGCACCATCTCCATGACCACGGAGAAAGCGCCGGCCTCCTGCACCGCGATGGCGTCGGCGATGAGCTGCTCGGCGCCGTCGCCGCGCCCCTGCACCCGGAAACCGCCCAGGGTGTTGACGCTCTGCGGGGTGAAGCCGATATGCGCCATCACCGGGATGCCGGCGGCGGTCAGCTTGGCGATGTGGTCGGCGACCCGTTCGCCGCCCTCCAGTTTGACCGCGTGCGCGCCGCCCTCCTTCATGAAGCGGGTGGCGGTCGCCAGGGCCTGCTCCGGGGCGGATTCATAGCTGCCGAACGGCAGATCCGCCACCACCAGCGCGTGCGGCGCACCGCGCACCACGCCGCGCACCAGCGGGATCAGCTCGTCGATGGTGATGGGCACGGTGGTGTCGTAGCCGTACACCACATTGGCGGCCGAATCGCCGACCAGCAGGACCGGGATACCGGCCTCCTCGAAGATGCGCGCCGAGGAGTAGTCGTAGGCGGTGAGCATGGACCAGCGCTCACCATTGGCCTTCATCTGCTGCAGGTGATGCACTCGCGTCTTCCGCGTGGCGGGAGTAGCCGGTGCCGGTGCAGCGCCGTAGGCAGGGGTTTCCGCATCGGATACGGACATCATCGTCCCTTTCGTCGTCCTCGAGGCCCGATCGGGTCCCCGGGTTTCACTGACGCCCTTCAGTGTCCCACGCGGCGTGGTCGTGCCCGTGGTGCAATTCCTCACAGTGACCGGCCCGGGAGCGGACTCCCGGCGAAGGGAAGGCAACCGGAACCGCCATGGCACGATCGTGGGCATGGGGTTCAAGCGATCAGGTCGCGCCGTGCTCGCGGTCGCGGCGGTGGCGATGGTGGCGTCCGGGTGTAGCAGTGAGGTGGTGACCGGGAATCCGGTGGCAACCGCGCCCGCGGGGCTGGAGCAGTTCTACGGTCAGAGCGTGCGATGGGGCAGCTGCGCGAAGTTCAGCGCGGACGAACTGCCGCGTGGCCTCGAATGCGCCCACGTCAGCGTCCCGGTCGACTACGAGAACCCGGGCGGCGAGACCGCCGAGATCGCCATCTCCCGCCTGCGGGCCACCGGCGACAAGATCGGATCGCTGCTGTTCAACCCGGGCGGGCCGGGCGTCTCCGGGCTCACCATGAACACCGTCGGCGACGGCACCGCGCTCGCGGAGCGCTTCGACCGCATCGGCTTCGATCCCCGCGGCGTCGGCGCGTCCACCCCGGCCATCACCTGCCTGACCCCGGCCGAGATGGACGCCGAGCGCGCCGAGCCGCCCTTCGACAACGATCCGGCCGGTATCGCCGCCGCCGAGGCGGACAACAAGGACTACGCGAGCAAATGCGTCGAGCGCACCGGCGCGGAGTTCCTCGCCCACGTCGGCACCCGCGAGGTGGTCCAGGACATGGACGTGATCCGCGCGGTGCTCGGCGACGACAAGCTCAGCTACGTGGGCTACTCCTACGGCACCCGGCTCGGTTACACCTACGCCGAGCAGTTCCCCGACCGGGTGCGCGCACTCGTGCTCGACGGTGCGCTGGACCCCTCGCAGGACCCGGTCAAGGAATCGGTCCTGCAGGCCGAGAGCTTCCAGCAGGCATTCGACGCCTACGCGGCAGACTGTGCCACCGAGGCCGCCTGCCCGCTCGGCACCGATCCCACGGAATCGGTCAAGCGGTTCCGGGAGCTGGTCGACCCGCTGTGGGACACCCCGGCCGTAACCGACGACCCGCGCGGGCTGCACTACGGCGACGCCATCACCGGTGTGCAGCAGACGCTGTACTCCAACCGGTTCTGGCCCGCGCTCACCAAGGGCCTCAACGAACTGCGGGAGGGCCGCGGCGACACCCTGCTGGCCCTGGCCGACCTCTACGACGGTCGCCGCGACGACGGCACCTACGACAACACCGCGGACGCGTTCAACGCCATTCGCTGCGTGGACGATCCACGGGTGGAGGACCGGGCCGTCGCGGCCAAGCAGGATGCCGAATACCGCCGGGTGGCCCCGTTCCTCGACGACGGCCGCGGCACCGGGGCCGCGCCGCTGGAACTGTGCGCGATCTGGCCGGTGCCCAACACCTCCACCCCGCACGAGGTCTCGATCCCGAATCTGCCCGCGACGGTGGTGGTCTCGACCACCGAGGACCCGGCCACCCCGTACCAGGCGGGCGTGGACCTGGCCCGGCAGCTCGACGCCGCGTTGATCACCTACAACGGCACCCGCCACACCGTGTCGCTGTCGGGCGTGTCGGACTGTGTCGATACGCCCGTCATCGACTACCTGATCGACCTGACGCCGCCTACGCCGGGACTGACCTGCTGATGTCCCGCACGGCCGGGCCGGCTCGCCGGCGAAGGTTTCACAACGCAGCTGCCATGTAACACGGATTTAACTCCGACTGCCTACGCTCGCGAGCATGGATCGCCAGAAGGAATTCGTGCTGCGGACGCTCGAAGAGCGGGACATCCGCTTCGTACGGCTCTGGTTCACCGATGTCCTGGGCTATCTCAAGTCGGTGGCGATCGCTCCCGCCGAACTCGAGGGCGCCTTCGAAGAGGGCATCGGCTTCGACGGTTCGGCCATCGAAGGGTTTGCCCGCGTCTCCGAGGCGGACATGGTGGCCAAGCCGGACCCGTCCACCTTCCAGGTGCTGCCGTGGTCCACCTCCAAGGGGCATCAGCACTCCGCGCGCATGTTCTGCGATATCGCCATGCCCGACGGCTCGCCGTCCTGGGCCGATCCGCGCCATGTGCTGCGCCGCCAGCTGAACAAGGCCGGGGATATGGGCTTCAGCTGCTACGTGCACCCGGAGATCGAATTCTTCCTGATCAAGCCCGGCCCCTACGACGGCTCCTCGCCGGTGCCGGTCGACAACGGCGGCTTCTTCGACCAGGCCGTGCACGACGAGGCCCCGAACTTCCGCCGCCACGCCATCGACGCGCTGGAGTCCATGGGCATCTCCGTGGAGTTCTCCCACCACGAGGGCGCGCCCGGCCAGCAGGAGATCGACCTGCGCTACGCGGACGCGCTGTCCATGGCCGACAATGTGATGACCTTCCGCTACCTGATCAAGGAAGTGGCGATCGACGAGAACGTGCGCGCCACGTTCATGCCCAAGCCGTTCGCCGCGCACCCGGGTTCGGCCATGCACACCCACATGTCGCTGTTCGAGGGTGAGCAGAACGCCTTCGCCGATCCTGACGACCCGATCAACCTGTCGGAGACCGCACGCGCCTTCATCGCGGGCATTCTCGAGCACGCCCACGAGATCAGCGCCGTCACCAACCAGTGGGTCAACTCCTACAAGCGCCTCATCCACGGCGGCGAGGCCCCGACCGCGGCGTCGTGGGGCCGTTCCAACCGCTCCGCGCTGGTCCGCGTGCCGATGTACACGCCGAACAAGTCGTCCTCGCGCCGCGTCGAGATCCGCAGCCCCGACAGTGCCTGCAACCCGTACCTGACCTTCGCGGTGCTGCTGGCCGCCGGTCTGCGCGGTATCGAGAAGGGCTACACGCTGCCGCCGGAGGCCGAGGACGACGTGTGGTCGCTGACGTCGGCCGAGCGGCGCGCCATGGGCTTCCGTGAACTGCCGGGCAGCCTGGACGAGGCGCTGAAGAACATGGAGAAGTCCGAACTGGTCGCCGAGGCGCTGGGCGAGCATGTCTTCGACTTCTTCCTGCGCAACAAGCGTCGCGAGTGGGCCGACTACCGGTCCCAGGTGACGCCGTTCGAATTGCAGGAGTACCTGGGGCTGTAGCAGCCCGGCGTCCGACAACCGAGCGGGGAACGTTACGGCGATCGCCCCGCCTGACAGGTAATTTGGGAGCATGGTCCGGCCACCGACTGCCCGTTCCGCGGTCCCCGGTGTCGGACGGCTCGGCTTGCTCGAGCCGTCGGCAGCCAACAACCTCCGGGAGTTGGCATGGGACAATGTCGACAGTGTTCCGCTGCTGTGGGCGCTGTCGCGTTCCCCCGATGCGGACCTGGCGTTGCTCACGCTCATGCGCCTGCGGGAGGCGCTCGGAAATGACTGGGCCGCACTGGATTCCGAGCTGCGCACCGATACCTCACTGCGCGGTCGGCTGTTCGCGCTGATCGGGTCGTCGAGCGCCTTCGCCGATCATCTGGTGGCCGATCCCGGCGGGTGGCAGCTGCTGCGCCGCCGCGATCTGCCCGGGCGTGCGGAGATCCTCGCCGAACTGCTCGACGCCGTCGCCGCGGAGCCCGAGGACGGTCCGCAGGCGGGTCCGATGCTGTACCGCGCCAAGATCTCCGGACCGGAGGCGGTCGCCCTGCTGCGCAAGCGGTATCGCGATCAGCTCATGCTGCTGGCGGCCGTGGATCTGGCCGCCACCGTCGAGAACGAACCGGTACTGCCGTACCAGCAGGTGGGCTGGCATCTCACCGACCTCGCCGACGCCGCCCTCACCGCCGCGCTCGCGGTGGCGGTGGCCCGGGTGTGCCCCGATCGGCCGGTGCCGGTGCGGCTGGCCGTCATCGCCATGGGCAAATGCGGTGCGCGCGAACTGAACTACGTCTCCGACGTGGACGTGGTGTTCGTGGCCGAACCCGCCGACACCACCGCCACCCGGCTGGCCGCGGAGACGATGAGCGTCGGCGGCGCGGCCTTCTTCGAGGTCGACGCCGCGCTGCGCCCCGAGGGCAAGGCCGGTGCGCTGGTGCGCACCCTGGAATCGCATATCGCCTACTACAAGCGCTGGGCGCGCACCTGGGAATTCCAGGCCCTGCTCAAGATGCGGCCCGCCACCGGCGATCTCGAACTCGGCGAGCAGTACCGCGACGCGCTCATGCCCATGGTGTGGACGGCCTCGGAGCGCACCGACTTCGTCGCCGACGTGCAGGCCATGCGCCGCCGCGTCGAAGATCTGGTGCCCGCCGATATGCGCGAGCGTGAACTCAAACTCGGGCACGGTTCGCTGCGCGACGTCGAATTCGCGGTGCAGCTGCTGCAACTGGTGCACGGCAAGGCCGATGAATCCCTGCACGTGCAGGGCACCGTGGAAGCGCTCACCGCGCTGGCGGCGGGCGGCTACGTCGGCCGCGACGACGCCGCGAATCTGACCGCCTCCTACGAATTCCTGCGACTGCTCGAACACCGCCTGCAATTGCAGCGGCTCAAGCGCACCCACACCCTGCCCGCCGCCGACGACGAGGAGGGCATGCGCTGGCTGGCGCGGGCCGCGCACATGCGCCCCGACGGCCGCCAGGACGCCGTGGGCGTACTGCGCAGCGAGATCAAACGCAACACCGTGCGGGTGCGGCGGCTGCACGCCAAACTCTTCTACCGGCCACTGCTGGAATCGGTGGCGCGGCTCGACGCCGCCGCGCTGCGACTCAGCCCCGCGGCGGCCGTGCGGCAGCTCGCCGCGCTCGGCTACGCGGCCCCGGAGAACGCGCTCGGCCACCTCAAGGCCCTCACCGGCGAGATCGGCCGCAAGGGCCGCATCCAGGCGCTGCTGCTGCCCACCCTGCTCGAATGGCTCGGGGACACACCGAATCCCGACGCCGGTCTGCTGGCCTACCGCCGCGTCTCGGAGGGGCTGGACAGCGAGATCTGGTTCCTGCGCGAACTGCGCGACGAGGGCGCCATCGCGCAGCGGCTCATGATCGTGCTCGGCTCCTCGGCCTACCTGCCCGATCTGCTCATCAACGCGCCGGAAACCATCCGCATGTACGCCGACGGCCCGAACGGGCCGCTGCTGCTGGCCACCCAGCCCGCCGAGGTGGCGCGCGGCATCCTCGCGGGCGCGGCGCGCTACGACGAACCCAAACGGGCGGTGGCCACGGCCCGGTCGCTGCGCCGTCGCGAGCTGGCCCGCGTCGCCTCGGCGGATGTGCTGGGCATGCTGGAGGTGCCGCAGGTCTGCGAGGCACTGTCCTCGGTGTGGATCGCCACCCTGGAGGCGGCGTTGCAGGCGGTCATCCGCGCCAGCGAGGTGGAACGCGGCAAACCCGCGCCCGCCGCCATGGCCGTCATCGGCATGGGTCGCCTGGGTGGCCTGGAGCTGGGCTACGGCTCCGACGCCGATGTGCTGTTCGTGTGCGACCCACGTCCCGGCGAGGACGAGACCGTCGCCGTGAAATGGTCCATCGGCATCGCCGAACAGGTGCAGCGCCGGCTCGGTGCGCCCAGCACCGATCCGCCGCTCCAGGTGGACGCTGGGCTGCGCCCCGAGGGCCGCAATGGCGCGCTGGTGCGCAGCCTGGCCGCCTATGCCGCCTACTACCGGCAGTGGGCGCAGTCCTGGGAGGTGCAGGCGCTGCTGCGGGCCCGCTTCGTGGCGGGCGATCCGACGCTGGGCGAACGGTTCCTGCGCACGGTCGACCCGATCCGCTATCCGAACGGCGGCATGTCCCCGGACGGGGTGCGCGAGATCCGTCGCATCAAGGCCCGGGTGGATTCCGAGCGGCTGCCGCGCGGCGCGAACCCGGCCACCCACACCAAACTCGGCCGCGGCGGACTCGCCGACGTCGAATGGACCGTGCAACTGCTGCAACTCCAGCACGCGCACGAGGTGCCCGATCTGCACAACACCTCGACGCTGCAATCGCTGGAGGCCATCGAGGCCGCCGAACTCATCGACCCCGCCGACGCGGCGCTGCTGCGCGACGCCTGGCTCACCGCCACCCGGGCCCGCAACGCCCTGGTGCTGGTGCGCGGCAAACCCGCCGATCAGCTGCCCGGTCCCGGACGGCTGCTGTCGGCCATCGCGATCGTCGCCGGATGGCCCAATGACGACGGCAGTGAGTTCCTGGACCACTACATGCGGGTGACGCGCCGGGCGAAGACGGTGGTCGAGCGGGTCTTCGGCGGCTGATTCCGCGCGGGCTCCGCAAGAACGGTCAAGCGCGGGCGGCCACCGGCTTGGCAGACTGCTGATGTGCCCAAGAACGGACGAGACCGACTGCGGGAACTGCTCGACGCCGTCCTGGACGAGGACAACACCACACTGGAGGAGATGGCGGCGGGCGCGTACGCCTCGCCCTTCCACTTCACCCGGCAGTTCTCCCGCGGCACCGGCGAACCGCCGGTCGCCCTCAAGCGGCGGGTGCTGCTGGAGCGTGCGGCATGGGCGCTGTCCACCGGGGAATCGGTGACCGAGGTGGCGTTCGCGGCCGGATACGACTCGGTGGAGGGCTTCAGCCGGGCATACAGCCGCGCGTTCGGCCACCCGCCCAGCGCCACCACCGCGGAGAAGCGCCGCCGCTGGCTGCCCGCCGCCAATGGCATCCACTTCCATCCGCCCATGTCGCTGTGGGTGGAGAACGCGCCGAAGGGACGGTCCGAGATGGATCCGACGACGCTGCTGCTGCACCACGACATCGAGGACGCCCGCGAATTGCTCACCGCGGCAGGGCAACTCACCGAGGAACAGTATCGGCGGGTCCGGATGCCCGGACTGACCGTGGAAGCCTTCCGTGGCCCCGAAGCCTCCATCGCCGAGGTACTCGACCATCTGGTCGAGACCAAGGAATGCTGGCTCGCCGCCATCGACGGCGAGGACATGCCCGGCCCACGCGGCAACGACCTACCGGAACTGGTCGACCGGCACGAGCGGGTGGCGGTGCGCTGGCTCGACACCGTGCGCGAGATCGACCGGCGCGGCGGATGGGAGGACACGCTCATCGACGCGCTCTGCGATCCACCGGAGAGCTTCGTGCTCGGCAGCGTGATCGCGCATGTGCTCGGTTACTCGGCACACCGGCGGTACCTGGTGCGGCATTGGCTGCGCACCGAAATCGGGGACGGTGCAACCGAACTCGATGATGGTGACCCGATCAATTGGTTGCGGCGACGGGAATGAGCGGCGGCGTGGCTGCGGATATCGGGATCGGTTGCAGCTCAGGCCCGTCCGCTCATTCGGGGCCGGTGCATGGTCGGGCGGCGGGAATGTCCGCGCCGATGACCCCGTGTGCGCATGGTGGCGGGTCGCCCAGGAGTTCCTGTTCTCGGTTCCAGACGAGCCAGGCGGGGGTGGTGCGGGGTGCGTCCTGGTCACCGCCGCTCCCCGTCATGGGCGGGTACATGGCGGGGAGCCAGGAACCGCCAGCACGCGGGGTGCTGTCGGAAAACGTTGGGATGCGGGTGGTTCGGCCGGTCGGCTGGCTGGGGATACTGCGGCCGGGGTCGCCCGGTGCCGGGGGAGAGGCGGACGTCCCCGGTGCGCCCGGCAGTGCTGTCGAGCCGGGTGTCGCTGGATTGGGAAGCGCTGTCGTCGGGCCCGGGGCCGTCGAGTAGGGCAGTACCGCTGTCGGGTTGGGGGTCGCCGGGGAATGCGACGGCGCTGTCGGGTCTGGCGTCACGCCGGACGGTGTGGTCGCCGGGTCGGCCAGCGGCACGCCGTGCGGGCTGGCAGGCGGCGGTGGCTCGGATACTCCGTGGTCGGTACCCGACGGAGCGTTCGGATGGCCGAGGGCAGGCGAATTCACCACCGCAGCAGTCGGATCGGTGGTCATTGAGGGTGGTGGGTCCTTGCGGACCGGTACCACGTCGGATGGGTTTCCGTAGGCGGCGGGGTTCCCGGACGAGATCGGACCGCCGGACACGGCGGATGCGGGAAGTGTTGTAGCAGCACCATCGTCGCTGCCGTCCGGAGATGACGGGGCGGGTTCGAAGGCGGGCACACCCGACCCGGCCGGAGGATAGATCGGCACGTAGTTCGCTTCCAGGGCCGCTAAGGCGAGCTGGTACTGCTCCTCCGCGAATCGCTCCGCCGCAGGGTCCGCGATGCCCGTCGGCGTGGTCTGCAAGGGTGCTGTCGCATCGACACCGGCCGCCGGTGCGCCGGAATCGGGCAGCGTCGCACCGGAATCGGGCAGCGCCGCACCGGAATCGGGCAGCGCCGCGACAGCATCCGGCGGTGGTGGCACGGTTCTCCGTACCGCCTCGGCACCGTACGCGGCGGCCGTGATGCGGTGCCCGGCATTGCGCGCCACCTCCGCGATATCCATGGCCCGTGCCACGAAGGCCCGCGCCGCCGCCTCGGCGGCCTCGGCGATCTGCCCGCGCAATGCCTCGGCGAGCGCGGACTGCACCGTCATGTGCAGTCCCGTCGCGGCTCCGCTCAGACTGTCGGCGATCCCGACCCAGGTGTCGGCGCTCTCGTGCATGGCGGCGGGGTCCATCGCCCGCACCCGCGCGTGGATCTCGGCGTGGGTCAGCTCGGTGAACCGCTCCATCCGCCAGATGTAGTCGGGATCGACGCCAGCGTGCGAGATACGCCGCTGCTCGCGCTCCGCACCCCGCTGGGCGCGGCGGGCGGCGGTACCGGCATGCAGCGATTCCGGGTCCATCGGCGGCCTCCGTTCACGAGTGTCGTGTACGGATTGGACGCGCACAGCGCTCGCCGGGTTCCGGTCGCGGGTATGCCCCCGGCGATTCGCCACGGCACGCCGCAGCTGTACCCACCGGAGCTACGGTCCGCCGAAGAGCCAGTGCCGTCGTGCCGTCCAGCCGAGGAGGCGTCGGCCGGAGCCGTCGGGTACCCAGCCCTGGCGGGTGAAGCGGCCGCCCTCGACGATATGGCCCAGGCCCGTGATGGCGGGCGCGAGCGGGGTGTCGCCCGCGTCGTCTATCAGGCGCAGCACCTGGGCCCGCTGGGTTTCGCGGTCGCACGCGGCGAGCAGGTACACGCCCTGACGCCAGGCGTAGGCGGCGTTCTTCGCCGTGATGAGCTCCGCGTGCCGGTTCGGCGCGGGTCGGCTGAGCTGGTGCACCACCCAGGTGAAGGTGTCGCGGGCGAGGTCCGGTGCGGAATCCCGTACGCGCGCGGTCAACTCGAGCGCGTCGAAGAGGACCGCGAGGTTGTGGGTGGTGAGGATCTGGCTCTGCTCCAGAATCGCCCCGTTGCGCGCGACATACCCGCCGTCGCATCCCGCCTCGCCCGCCCGGCGCGTGCACAGTTCGGTGAATCCCGCGGCTGTGGCCCGGCCCCACCGCTGCGTCGTATCGGCGTGCCCGCCCCACTCACCGGGCGCGGGCAGATCGTAATACGCCTGGTACAGCGTGCCTTCCAGGGTCCGCCCGGCCACCAGTGCGGCCGCCAACCACTTGGTGGTGAAGGTGCCCATGAAGATATCCGCCGCCACCTCCTCGACCAGCGGCAAGTCCAGCTCCGCCTGCCGGGCGAGCGCACCGAACTCCCGCACCAGCGGATTCGGCAGCAGGGCATACGGAAACGCGTCGAGTGTCAGCAGCGTCATCTGCCCGAGCAACCGCCGGGCCGCCAGCGCACCGTGCCGTGCCGCATCGCCTCGATGCCGTGCGCGGCGCGATGCCGCGGGCTCCGTCGCCGCGGTATCGGCCCCGATCGCGCCGAAATCTCCGACTCCGCTCGCGGCATCCTCGATTCCGGCCGCATCCGCGCCGCCGCCACGCAGTGCCGCCATCGCGGCGACCCAGGGCAGTTCTTCGAAGCGCACCTGGCCCTGCAGGTTCAGCAGCAGCAGGCCGCGGCGGCGTCGGAAGGCGGTGTAGAGCTGCTCGTACAGGTTCGCGGCGGCCGGGTCGGCGAAATCGGCGGCCAGCAGCCGCGAGGTGAGCTGCGGCAGGACCCGCGCCAGCATATCGCCGGAGCCGATGATGCCGCGCCGGATCAGCTCGTCGGCCGACGCCTCCAGGGCGCGGGCCGCCTTGTCCAGCAGATGCCGGGGAATGGCTGTGCCGAAGGGGATATCGCAGCGGTCGTCATCGGATACCGGAGCCGATACCGGGGCGAGGTCGGGGATGCCGCCCTCGGCCGGATAGTGCCGCAGCCGGGCGGTGAGCAGCGCCGCGAACGTCGTATGCAGCGGTGCCGCAATGGAATCCCTCTGGGCTGCGCGCACCCGGGCGCGTGCGGCGCTGCCCGGCGCACCGTGCCGGGTGACCGTGTTGGCGATGGCGCGGCGAATCCACCCGACCTGGCGGGCGGTGAGATTCGCGCTGCCATCGGGGCAGCTCAGCAGCGCGTCGTGCAGGCGCGCGAAATTGCCCCTGGGCTGGGCGTGCCGCCCGCTCAGGCCGTAATCCCGCTGCGCGACGGCCACATCGGCCAGCCAGCGGTCACGCTCGGCCGCCCAGTCCGCGGGGAGTCGGCGGCACGGCCAGCCGCCGCGCACCGCGCCCGTCTCATCGAGAGTGGGCAGCTCACCCGTCACCGTCTCGCACCACAGCGCTACCAGCCGGTCGTACAGCGGATTCCACACCTCCAGGGTGGTGCGCATGGCGGTCAGCGGCTCCGGTGTCCGCACGGCGCGCAACGCGCCGCGCACCTCGCCGACCGAGGCCACCCGTACCGCCGTACCGGCGGGTCGCGCTGCCGGATCGAAGGGCGGTACGAACCGCAGTCGATCCAGCAGCGGTGACAGCTCCGCCACCAGATCCAGGGCCTCCGCGGCGAACCCGCGCTCCAGCAGCAGCGCCACCACGGGCAGCGCGGCATCCTCGGGCACCTCGATCCGATACTGCCCGGACCGCAGGGCGGCGAGCAGTTCGGCCTGCCCGGCATCCCCGAGATACCAGCGGTTCAACCGCTCCCGATCGGTACCACCGGGCACATCCCGGGGCAGTCGCGTGAGCAGTGCGGATTCGGCCGCACCGAGCGGCTGTTCGGCCAGTGCCCGCCCGGTCGCGAAGCCGCCGTGGGCAACCTCGAGCGTCACCCACGCGGGCAGCCCCGAGACCGGCGTGCGATCCCCGACCCGCAGCGAACCGTCCGCCATGCCGTCCAGCACATCGCGCCAGCGCCGCATGCGTTCACGTGCCCGGTCCCGATCCACGCCCTCGGCGGCGCGTGCGGCCGCCGCGGCGGCGCGCGCCAACTGCCCGATCGCGTACTGCGCCGGACCGTCTCGAAATGACTGATCGGACACCGAATCTCCCCACATGCTGAACCGAAAGACCAGACCTGGCAGCAGGATTCGAACCCGCGCCTTCCCGGTCCCGAGCCGGGCGCTCTGCCACTGAGCTACACCAGGGCGCTACAGACGTGGAGGCGGGATTCGAACCCGCGCCCGCCCGGTGAGAAGCCGGGTGATCTGCCACTGATCTACTCCACGAGACGTTCGGATCGTATCCGCGCCGACCCGATCGGGCACGTGAATTATCGTGACCGCCACTCGGAGTCCGGGTCCTGTGCCCAGCCCGACGTGCGATGCCCGAGAACACGTGCCCCGGGTGTCAGTCGGCGGGTGTGCCGATCCGTAGTCGATTGCCGTCGGGATCCCTCAGTTCGATCTCCCGCGCCCACGGCGCGTCCTCGACCGCCATCCCGAATTCCGCGGCCACGGCGTCCACATCGCGCACCGAGAGGTAGACGAGCGTATCCGGCCGGGCGTCGCCGGTGTGCTCGGACAGGAACAACCGCATATCGCCCCGCGCCACCTCGACGAAGGCCGGGAGGCCGGGTTCGAAACGGTGCTCCCACCGCTGGGTGAATCCGAGCCGCTCGTACCAGCGGACCGCGGTCGCCGCATCGGCGACGCGGAGGATGGGGACGACCTGTTCGCGCATGTGCCGATGGTCCCAGACCCCACCGACGGATTCGCGCCGCCGTGCCCCGATCCCGACGCTGCCGCCCGGACGCGGACAGGTGCCGTTCCCGTAGGGTGGTCGCCGAAGGGGAGGTGTCACATGGTGCGGAAACAAGAGTTCACCGGGTATTCGGGCAGTGCGGGGACCGCGGTGGCGGAGACGGTCGTAGTGCCGCGGCCGTCACCGGTGCGGCGCTGGAGCAGCCGGGTGCTGCTGGTGCTGGGCTGGCTGGCCGTCCTGGTCGGGGCCGCCGGGGTCGCGCTGCACTACGCACCGTGGGCGCAGCGGGAGATCGTGCTCGCCGCCTCCTTCGCGCCCTACCTCATGCTCGGCGCGCTGGTGGGCGCGGTGTTGCTGCTGCTGGCCCGCGGCTGGCGCAGCGCGCTGGTGGCCGGTGCGGTGGTGGCGGCCGCACTGTTCAGCCAGCTCACCCTGTTCGTGCCGGACGGCAAGGCGAGTTTCGCCGTCGAGATCCCGGTCATGCAGTCCAACCTGTACTTCGGCGAGGCGGACGCCGACGCGGTGGTGCGGTCGGTGCGCGACAACGACATCGAACTGCTGACCCTCGAGGAACTCACCCCGGAGATGCTGCTGCGCCTGGAGGCGGCGGGTCTGGACGCCGAACTGCCGTACCGGTACCTCGCCCCGCTGGGCGGCGGTGCGGGCGGCGGCATCTTCAGCCGCCACGCGCTCCAGGACGGCGTCACCCTGGCGGGTTTCGAACTGGCCAACCTGCGCGCCACCATGCTGCATCCGCAGCGCGGTCCCGTGACGGTCTTCCAGTTCCATCCCGTGCCGCCGCCGCTGAACTTCGCGGCCTGGGTCGACGAGATGGACCGCATCCGCGAGCTGCTCGCCACCACATCCGGTCCCGCCATCGTCGGCGCGGATTTCAACGCCACCTTCGACCACTACGCGTATCGCCAGTTGCTGACCGGCCGCTTCGCCGACGCCGCCGAATTGGCGGGTGCGGGCAGGCTCACCAGTTGGCCGGAGGAGCCGTCCTGGGGCCCGGTCATCGGCATCGACCGGGTGCTGGTCGCCGAGGGCCAGGCCGAGGATGTGCGCACGCTGGCCGTGCCCGGTTCCGACCACCGCGCGGTGATCGCCCGACTACGGTTGTGAACTCCGCGCACACGGCTACAGCCGCGCCTCCAACCACTCGAGCAGATCGCCGAGCACCTTGTCCTGCTCCGGCTCGTTGAACACCTCGTGGTAGAGGCCCTCGTACCGGATGACGGTGAGATCCTCTGAGCCGACGCCCTTTTCGAGCACATCGGCGCTCGTGGGCGCGACCAGGCCGTCGGCGGTGCCCTGGAGCACCAGCAGCGGCGCGGTGAGCACCGACAGGCGTTCCTTCACCCGGACGGTGGCCTCCAGCATTTCCGCTCCGGTGCGCGCCACCACCGGCCCGGTGTACACCAGCGGATCGGTGTCGTACGCATGCACCACCGCGGGATCACGGCTGATGAGCGTCGAATCCAGTTTCAGTACCCCGAGATTCGGGGCGAATCGGGAGACCAGCGGACCCAGCATGCGCTGGATCGGGTTCCCGGCCTCGATCTCGATGGCCGCCGCCGACAGCACGATGCCGGTCACGTCCAGGGGTGCGCGGGTGGCCAGGTAGGAGGTGATGAGCCCGCCCATGCTGTGGCCGATCACGAAGCGCGACAGCTCCGGATGCCGCTCGGTGGCGAGCCCGAGCATGGTCTCCACATTGTCGGCCGTATTCTCCATCGATTCGATATTGGCCTTGCCGCCCGCGGACTGCCCGTGCCCGATGTGGTCCAGGGCGTAGGCCGCGATACCGGCGTCGGCGAGACGCTGACCGACGTGTTCGTAGCGTCCCGAATGTTCGGCGATGCCGTGCACGATCACCGCGACCGCACGCGGTTCGGTATCGGGCAGCCACGCTCGCCAGAAGATCCGGCCGCCCTTGCCGTCGAATTCGCCGGTCTCGGTTGTGGTCATCGCTCCTCCTCGGTCGCATAACGCGACAATCCGGGCTTCGGTGCCGGGCCATTCTCCCACTGCGCCGCGACCGGCGGCGGATCAGCGGGCCAGGTGTTCGACGAGTCGGCGGTTGAAATCGAGCAGGCGGCCGTAGTTCTCGCGCGAGAGCCGCTCGTCGGTGCCGTGAATCCGCTCCAGATCCGCGGCGGTGAGCACGATCGGCGCGAAATTGCAGCGGGTCTCGGCGAGTTCGTCGTAGTGGCGGGAGTCGGTCGCGCCGGGCACCAGCCCGGAGGTCACCGCGATCCCGGGCACCACCGCGCGCGCCAGCTCCGCGATGGTCTCGAACCACGGCCCGGGGGAGCGGGCCGGGGACGGTTCGGAGGACATGCCGACCAGCTCGACCGCCACCTCGCGATCCTTGATCACCCGACGGCAGTGCGCGAGTACCGTATCCACCGAATCACCCGGCAGGATACGGAAATTCACCAGCGCCTCGGCGCGCTGCGGCAGCACATTCGCCTTCACGCCGCCGTGGATGACGGTGGGCGCGGTGGTGGTGCGCACCATGGCCTCGGTCTGCGGGCGCAGCGCCAGCACCCGCAGGATGGCGGGACCGGCCACCCGGCTCAGGCCGAGTGCGGTGCGCCGCGGTTCGGACATGAACATCCGGATACGGGCCAGCATATCGGCCGTCACCGGGGTCATGCGCAGCGGAAACGGATGCTCCTGCACCCGCGCCACCGCACGCGCCAACCGGCCCACCGCGGTGCGCCGTCCCGGCATGGACGAGTGCCCGCCCACCGCCGACACCGACAGCCGCACCGTCGCATAGCCCTTCTCGCCCACCATGATGGTGGCCACCGGCCGGTCCACCCCGTCGGCGACACCGTGGGTGATCACTCCGCCCTCGTCGAGCAGCAGGTCCGCCCGCACCCCGAGTTCCCGCAGCCGTCGCGCCATCCGCACGGCCCCGCCGTCGCCGAACACCTCCTCGTCGTGCCCGAGCGCCAGATACACCGTCCGGCGCGGCCGCACCCCCGCGGCCAATGCCGCCTCCACCGCCTCCAGCAGCGCCACGGCCCGGCTCTTGTCGTCGATGGCCCCACGGCCCCAGATGAATTCGTCGTCCACGACGCCCGCGAAGGGCGGATGCGTCCACCCCGCCTCGTCGTCGACGGGCACCACGTCCAGATGCGCCAGCAGAATGGCCGCCGCGGACGGGCGATCGGCGGAGTCCGCCGTGTCCTCCTCGGTCCCCGCCCACGTGTACAACCGGCTGTGGCCGAAGGTCTCCAACTCCAGCCGCTCGTGCACCAGCGGGAAGCTGCGCTCCAGATGTGCCGCGAGCCGGACGAATTGGCTGTCGTCGGTCTCGGCGGGGTCTTCACGGGAGATGGTGACGCAGCGCAGGGCCTCGGCCAGGCGTTCGGCGGTGGCCGCGTCGACGGCGGGGCCGGTGGCGGCGGTCGCGGTCATCGGGTGGCTCGGGGCGGGAAGTCGACGGTCACCGTTGCATTGTTCACCAGTTCGGGCGGGAGCGGGATGGTCTTCTCGGCGCGCCACTTGGGAATGCCCTCGGTCAGCCCGCCGGGGATATCCGGGGTGCGCACCGTCTCCAGCAGTGGCAGCCGCACCTCCCCGTCGGTCAGCGTGACGCGGGCGAAGGTCGGCGGATGCGCCCACACGTCGTCGATCACATCGGTGATGCGAATGCCGATGCGGTGCCCGGCCGGGATCGGCCAATCCTGGGCCAGCAGGCGCACATTCGCGGTGGCGCCGACCGGGGCGATGCCGCGGGTGATGACGGTCGCCCGACCGTCGGGCGCGACGTCGTAGAGCTCCACGGTCACGGTCGCCGCGGCGGGGCCGTCCAGGTGCAGGGTGGCCGTGGCGACACCGGAGAAGTGCTGGTCGTGCGCGAGCGGCTGGCTGAAGCTCCACACCTCGCGGTCGGCGCCCGGCACCAGGCCGCGGTCGGTGTAGGCGCCCGGTCGCACGGCCACGCGCACCGGGCGGCTGTCGGCGGGCGGCCAGGTCTGCTCGCCGCGCCACCGTCCGTCGAATTGGCCCACCGTCACGCGTGGTCCGGGCACCGTCACGTCCCGCTGCGCCACATGCCGGTCGAAGAAGGCCAGCAGCTCATCGCCGAAGAACGGCGTCCCGCATTTCTCGAAGCAGTTGCGATGCCCCCACTGTCCGAACCACGCCTTGTGCTCGCCCGGACCGAGTGCGTCCCACAGTTCGAACACCCGGTGCGCGCGGGTGTTGTAGTCGACGAATCCCTGCCCCAGGAACAACGGAATGGTGTTGCCGCGCACCTGTTCCACCAGGTCGCGCTCGCGCCAGAACGCGGTGCCGGGATCGTGATCGCCGGTCTCGCTCAGATACCGCTGGAAGCAGCCCGGGTCGATGTTCGACGCATTCGCCCGGTATTCCGCCGAATCCGCCCAGTGGCCCGGTGTGGACGCGATGAGCACATGCTCCAGGCCTGCCAGATCGCCCGGCCGCACCCCGGATTCGGTTACCGGCTTGCCGGAGAACTTCCAGGCGATGCCCTGCATGTAGAGGTAGGAGTACGGGTCCACCACCGGTGCGAAGGCCGCGACGGCCGCCAATCCGGCGGGCTGGGCGGCGAGGCCCATGATGCCGGTCCACGCCTCGTAGGAGATGCCGGTCAGGCCCACCCGCCCGGTGGACCACGGCTGCCCGGCCGCCCACTCCACCGCAGTCTTCACATCGGAGCGTTCGTTCGGTCCGCCGAAGTCCGGGCAGCCGTTGGAGCCGCCGAAGCCGCGCAGGTCCACGATGACGTAGGTGTATCCGGCGGCGAGGAACATCTCCACGCTGAGGTCCTTGGTGGAGGCCCCCCCGCCGAGCCGCGGCTGGCTCAGATACGCCAGATGTGCCCGATACGGACTCACCGTCATGATCACCGGCGTCCGCACGTCGTCGGCCACGCCGACCGGCCGCAGGATGTCCGCGTGCAGCCGGGTGCCGTCGGGCGCGGTGATGAACTCCTGCCGATGCTGATACGCCGGTTCCGCCGCCGCCCGCATGGGCAGCACCACTCCGAACACCATTCCGAGCGTGGCCGCAACCACGGCCGCCACCCGCCACCTCACGAATCCCGATCGCACCATAGGACTATCGAGTCTGCCTGGGCGTCCGTCCAGCCCCAGGAACCGGGGGTGTAACACGACCCCCGGCGAGCGGGGGCCGGAAGATCAGAGCGGGCGGAAGTCGATCACCTTGCGCAGGCGGGCGCGGTCGCGTTCGAGGCGGCGCGCCTCGTAGGCGATGGGGAAGTAGCGGACGCGTTCGGGCAGCAGCGGAACGGTGCGGCCCAGAATCCAGCCCAGCCGCCGCAGGGCACGTTCGTCCTTCTCGGTCCATTCCAGGTCGAGCTTGCGGCGCACCACCTCCGGGGTGGTGCCGACGGTGAAGAAGTACTGCAATCGTCCCACCGGCGCGACGGCGGCCCGCCACACCGGGCGCAGGGGTGCGGGCAGCCAGGTGGGCGGCGCGACGGACCGGATGACGCGCAGATAGTCGTGCGCGGTCCGGGTGGGGACGAGGTGGTTCTCGACCATGTCCTCGAACCAGGGCTCCCACTCCCGGTAGGAGGCCGGGATCTCCTTGGGCGCCACCATGAAGTTGCGCATGAGCTGCATGGTTTCCTGGTAGTACTGTTCCTTGTCGTTCTCGGTGAGCGGGGTGCGGGAGAAATACCGGTTGCCTTCGGTGAAGGCGAAGATGCCGGTGTGCAGCACCCAGGCCCAGGGCCCGGAGGACAGCGCGGTGTAGCGGACGCCCTCCTTCTCGGTGTTCAGTCCGGCGTGCAGTTCACGCAGCCGGTCGGCCTCGGCCAGGGCCTCGTCGCCGCCGTAGACCCACATCATCACCGAGGCGATGCTGCGGACGGCGCGGCCCATGGGGTCGGTGCGGAAGGTGGAGTGTTCGTCCACCACCGCGGAGATGGTGGGTTCCATGGTTTGCAGCAGGAAGGCCGACCCGGCGGTGAACGAGAAGGTGATGAGGCCGACCTCGTCCCACATGCGGGTGCCGGGGCCGAACGGGCGGCGCTGCGGGCGTGCTCTCAAGGTCGCGGAGTCGACGGGGGCCACGGCGGCGGTCATGGTGATCTCCTTTGATCACGGGCTGCTGGGTGCCACCACCCTGACAGCCTGAGAGAGTTACTACTGAATCTTCTCATCATCTCGATCGGGTGGCAACCATATCCGGGTGCGATATCCGCGTGCGTGGTCCGCCGGCCATGGCTCCACCGCTGACACATTTGCGCCGCTGCGCGCATTTCGGTGTGGGAGAGGCGGTTCCGTGGTGTGGATTTCCTCGTGAGCGCGGTGACCCAGACGACCTGACGGCGTATGATCGGCCACGATGGGCATACGGGGGCAGAGCGAGCAGGTTGTGACAACGGAATGGGACGGATTCGTCCAAGCACTGGTCCGCTGTTTGGCCGAATTGCCGTCCCGTGCAACCCTCATCATCGCCGCGCCCGGAAATCGCTATGTGCAATTCCAGCAGTTCGACATCAAACTGTCCGCCGAACTGACCGGCAATTACTACCTGACGGAACCGATTTCGGATGACGCGGCGCAGCGGTTGTCCGATCTCGGCTGGAATGCGCCGGTGTTGCAGCGCGAGATCGAAAATTGGCGACGCAGCCTACTCTGGCCGATCCCGCACAGTGCGCTGGTCGATTTGGCCCGCTCGGTCGCCATCGGCCTGCACGATGCGCTCGGGGTCGGCTCACCGGAGGAATTGCGGGCCACCGGCTGGACCGAGGCGTCGGGGGATCTCGATCTGAGCGTGCTCGGTTCGATGGCGCGGCGCGGCGGCGGATAGGCCCTCCCGCGCGGCGCACGGGAGGGCGGTGGTCACGGATTCGTCAGTCGACGAGGTTCTTCCGCAGTTTCACGATGGTCATCGGATCCAGTCCGAGACCGTTGGTCAGGAATTTCCCGAAGTCCCCGTACTTCTGCTCCATGGTCTGCAACGCGATGTCCAGGTACGCGTCGCGTACCTCCTGCAGGGGGATCAGCAGGTCCGGATTCTCCATCACTCCAGCCTGTTTCAGTTGCTCCCGCAGGGCGGCGTCGGAGGCGGCGCGGTACTGGTTGGACAGCAGGTAGTCCTTGCGGGCGAGCGATTCCGGTACGCCCACGGCGCGCAGCGTGACGTAGGTCAGCCAGCCGGTGCGGTCCTTGCCCGCCGTGCAGTGCACGAGCGTCGCCTTGTCGGTCGCGGCGAGGTCCTTGACCGTCTGCCCGAACTTGGCCAGCGAATCCGCGCTGAAGAAGCTGCGGTACACATCACCCATGATCTGCTCGGCCTTGCCGCCGCCGAGTAATTCCTCCTGTTTCACCGGATCCCGCGAACTGATCGCCTCGAACATCTTCACGAACAAGCCGGTGTCGTCGATCGGCCGCGCCACCAGCGGCACTCCAGGCGGCAGCCGGTCGGCCCCCAGCCCCTGCACCTCGGCGGGGGTCCGCAAATCGATCACCTGCTTCAGATTCAGCGTCCCCAATTTCGCCACATCGGCATCGGTCAGCTTGCCGAGCGCATCGGATCGAATCACCTTCCCCGACTTGGTCTTCGACCCGTCATAGGTCCAATATCCGCCGATGTCCCGAACATTCACCGCCCCCTGCAACTCGATCCTGGTCGCCGTCGCCAACGCGGGTTCCGCGACGGCCGCGGGAGCCACCAGTGTCGCCCCGAGTCCCAGCACGGCCGCCGCGGCCGTGGTCATACCGATGAGTGAAAGGCGAAGCCGCCCTGTGAAACTATTTTTCATGGCCGCGAACGTAGATCCGGTGCCCATTCCGATATCGACTTCGCCCGGACATTTCCGCCGACTGGGACACCTACCCCGCCCACCGGGATCGAGCCTGGACAACGGCGCGAAAAAGAGTCTCTCCGTTGACATTTCAATAGTTACCAGCCGTCATATGCGGACTAGGAATAGTGATACCAGTACCCGGCCGTCCGGGCAATATCGACCGCTAGCGGATCATGTGCGGGCGCTTGAAGCTCGTCTCCTGAGCCGGCGGTTCGAACGTCCGGCAGCCCACCCGCCGGAGCGGGTGGGCTGGCGTGCGCTACTCGGCCGGTACCGCCACGTCCGGTCGCGGGGTGGGTCGGGCCTCCGTGCGCAGGCGGGGGAGGAGGCGATCCAGCCAGTCCGGTAGCCACCAGTTCGCCCGGCCGAGCAGTGTCATGGTGGCGGGGACCAGGACGAGGCGGACGACGGTGGCGTCCAGCACGATGGCCGCCGCGAGACCCAGCCCCATCATCTTGACCAGCGGCGACGGATTGGCGATGAAACTGGCGAAGACGGCGGTCATGATGAGCGCGGCCGAGGTGATGACGCGGCCGGTGCCCGCCATGCCCCGGGCCACCGATTCGGTGTTGTCGCGGGTGCGGTCGTACTCCTCGCGGATCCGGGACAGCAGGAACACCTCGTAGTCCATCGACAGGCCGAACAGGATGGCGAAGAACATGGTCGGCATGGGGGAGGCGATCAGGTAGGTGCGGTCCAGGCCGAGCAGACCCGCGCCCCAACCCCATTGGAAGACCGCCACCACGATGCCGTACGCGCCGCCGATGGACAGCAGATTCATCACGGCCGCCTTCAGCGGTATCGCCACGGAACGAAAGACGATCAGCAGCAGGAGGAACGACGAGATCAGGATGGCGGCGAGGAAGACCGGCAGGACCTCGTTCAGCCGGGTGGTGAGATCGTCGGTCATGGCGGTCATCCCGGAGACCGCCACATTGTCGGGGGCCAGCTCGCGCAGGCGCTCCAGGGTTTCCGAGGTGGCGGGGTCCGCGGGCGCGGTGGTGGGCACGGCGGGCAGGATCACCGTGTCACCGTCGGACGAGGTGCGTGCGCCACCCACCGAGACGATGCCCGGATCGGCGGCGACCCGCTCGGCCAGCCCCGCGATATCGGCGGCCCGGTCGCGCTGATCGACCACCAGCAGCAGCGGCCCGTTCACGCCGGGGCCGAAACCCTCGGCCAGCAGGTCGTAGGCGCGGCGGTGGCTGGTGGCGGTGACATCGTCACCGGCATCGGGGAATCCGGTGCGCATGTGCAGGGCCGGGGCGGCCAGGGTGACCAGCACCGCCGTGGCGATGAGGAGATACGGCCAGGGTCGCCCCGCCACCCGATGCGCGACCCGCCACCACGCCGACTGCTCGAGGCCGCGGGTCCGGGCGCGTCGCAGTACTCGCCCGGTGTCGATGCGGTCGCCGAGCAGTGTCAGCAGCGCGGGCAGCAGCGTGAGTGCGGTGGTCACCGCGACCAGCACCACCAGCGAGGTGGCGAGTCCGACCGAGATCAGGAAGCCGACGCCGGTCAACACCAGCGCCACCATGGCGAGCATGATGGTGCCGCCGGCGAACAGCACGGCCGACCCCGACGCGCCCATGGCGTTCGACAGCGCGTGCGCATCGGGTTGTCCCGCGGCCCGGTTCTCCCGGTAGCGCGCCACGATGAACAGCGAGTAGTCGATGCCGACGCCCAAACCGATCATCGCGCCGATGGTCGGTGCGGCGGTGGACACGTCCATGGCGGCGGCCAGCACCGCGATCCCGCCCAGCCCGACCGCCACCGCCACCAGGGCGAGCACGATCGGCACCAGCGCCGCCACCAGCGTGCCGAAGGCGACGACCAGGACCAGCAGCGCCACCAGCACGCCGACCGCCTCGGCTCCCGAGGTGGGGGTTTCGGCATTGATGAACGCGGCGTCACCGCCCAGTTCCGCGGTGACGCCGGATGCGCGCACCCGCTCCAGGACAGCGTTCAGCGGTGCCAGTGACTCCGGGGCGAGGTCGGTCGCGGGCAGGTCGAAGGTGAGCTGCGCGTATCCGATCCGGCCGTCCGCCGACACCGTGCCCGCCGTGAACGGATCGGCCACGGCCACAACGTGTTCCGCCTCGTCCATGCGATCGACCGCATCCTGGATGAGCGACCGGTGCTCGGTGAGCCGCTGCCCCTCGGGCACCGCGAACACCGCCAGCGCGCTGCCGCCCGCCGCCTCCGGGAACCGTTCCGCGAGCAGTTCCATGGCCCGTTCACTCTGGCTGCCGGGGGCGACGAAGTCGTCGACGAACGAACCGCCGAGCGTGCCCGCGGCGGTCAGCACGAGGGCGACGGCGGCCAGCCAGGCGGCGACCGCCGCCCACGGTCTCCTGGCGCTGGCGTCACCGATACGGCGGGTGATTGCGTTCATGGTGGTGTGCTCCTCGGCGATGATGGTTCATGATCCCGACTCCCTTGTCGGCCAGCGGGTTTCATCGTCGTGGTCGGCGGCGGTGCGGGTCGCCCGCCGCCGGGAGGTTTCCGTTCCGTCGCGAGAGGGGTTGCCGAGGCGGGGAGGATCCCCCGTCAGGCGGAGGCGCGGGTAGCCCGTGGTGGGTTACCGGCTACGGGCGGCTGACCTACCGTTGCGTGATGCCCACCGACAGTTCGCACCGGGACGCACCCGGCCGGTTCCGCCACCCCATCGGACGACCGGCGTCGTGATGGACGGCGACAGCGCCCCCACCCGCGGCTTTCGCGGACCGTTTCGCCGCTGGCCGCGCACCGCGGACGCGGTACTCGCCGCCGTGCTGTTCGTCCTGGCCGTCCATGTGGCCGACGGGCCGGGTGACACGCTCGTGCTGCGGCCGATGTCGTCGGTGCCGGTCGTCGTCCTGGTTCTGTTCGCGGTGGCGAGCGCGGCACTGTATCTGCGTCGCCGCCACCCGCTGCCGGTGCTCGGGGCGGCCCTGCTCGCCTGGGCGGTGACGGTCGGCAGCGGATATTCGGGCCTGGGCGGCATCGCCATCGTCGCCCTGTACTCCGTCGGCCGCTACGCCCGCGACGGCCGCTGGTCCTACCTCGGTGCGGCGGGTGCGATCGCGCTGGTGATCCTCGACGGTGCCCTCGACGGCTTCGCGTTCGGCGACATCTTCGCCGGTGTCGTGGTGATGGAACTGGCCTGGTACATCGGTCGCCGGATCCGGTTGCGCGGTCAGCGCGCCGAACAGGCGCGCCGGGAGCGGGCCGCGGCGCATCTGCGCGTGCTCACCGAGGAGCGCACCCGCATCGCCCGGGAGCTGCACGATGTGGTCGCCCACCGGGTCAGCATGATGACGGTGCAGGCGGGCGCGGCCAAGGCGGTGGCGGCCGTCGACCCCGAGGCCGCCCGCCAGGCCATGGCCGCGGTGGAGGAGGCGGGCCGCGAAGCCCTGGACGAACTGCGGCATCTGCTGGGTGTGCTGCGGCCCGACGTGGACAACGACGATCTGGGGCCGCAGCCCGGTCTGGCCGATCTGCCGCGCCTGATCGACCAGGTCCGCCGGGCGGGCCTGGACGTCACGGCGGATATCGACGAGTTCCGGACTCCTCTGGCGGCACGTGTGGAACTGTCGGCCTTCCGCATCGTTCAGGAGGCGCTGACCAATGTGCTCAAGCACAGCGGCCCCGGCACCCACGCCGACATCCGCCTGCGTGCTGCGAACTCCGGTGGCGAGATCACGCTGGAAGTGCTCGACGACGGCCGCGGTGCCGCCGCCCGTACCGACGCGGCCGTCCCGGGGCACGGCATCGTCGGGATGCGCGAGCGCGCACTACTGTTGGGGGGCAGTCTCGACGCGAAGCCCCGCCCCGGCGGCGGTTTCCGGGTGGCCGCCCGGCTCCCCACCGGGGCCGACACCCACCGTTCGGCAACTTCGAAGGACCCCGCATGACCATCCGCGTCCTCGTCGTCGACGATCAGGCCCTGGTGCGCAGCGGCTTCACCATGGTGCTGCGGATGCACGACGACATCGAGGTGGTGGGTGAGGCGGGCACCGGCTTGGCGGCCATCGAGGCCGCGCACCGGCATCGCCCCGATATCGTCCTCATGGATATCCGCATGCCCGAGATGGACGGCCTGGAGGCCACCTCCCGCCTGCTGGCCGAGGCCGACTGGGAGGTCCGCGTCCTCATTCTCACCACCTTCGACCCGGACGACTACGTCTACCGCGCCCTCCGCGCCGGCGCCAGCGCCTTCGTCCTCAAGGACATGCCCGCCGACCAACTCGCCGCCGCCGTCCGCACCGTAGCCGACGGCGGCGCCCTCCTCGCCCCCTCCATCACCCGCCGCCTGATCGGCCGCTTCGCCCGCCGCCTCACCACCGACACCACCATCACCGCCCGCCTGGCCCGCCTCACCGACCGCGAACGCGACGTCATGACCGCCATCGCCCGAGGCGCCAGCAACCCCGAAATAGCGACCCAACTCTTCATCGGCCCCGCCACCGTCAAATCCCACGTCTCGAGCATCCTCACCAAACTGGGCCTACGCGACCGCACCCAGATAGTCGTCTTCGCCTACGAAAGCGGCCTGGTGGAAGCCGGCGACCACCCCATCGGCCACTGAAACGCCCGAAGCCCCACCCGCCGAAGCGGATGGGGCTCCCGAGATCAGTTGCGCTACAACGACTTACACGTCGTAGTACAGCTCGAACTCGTACGGGTGCGGGCGCAGGTTGACCGGGGCGATCTCGTTCTCGCGCTTGAGGGTGATCCAGGTTTCGATCAGGTCCTCGGTGAAGACGCCACCCTCGGTGAGGTAGTCGTGGTCGGCTTCGAGGCGGTCGATGACCGAGGCCAGGCTGGTGGGGGCCTGGGGGATGTTCTTGGCCTCCTCCGGCGGGAGCTCGTAGAGGTCCTTGTCGACCGGGGCCATCGGCTCGATCTTCTTCTTGATGCCGTCCAGGCCGGCCATCAGCATGGCGGAGAAGGCCAGGTACGGGTTGCCCGAGGAGTCGGGGGCGCGGAACTCGATGCGCTTGGCCTTCGGGTTGTTGCCCGTGACCGGGATGCGGACCGCGGCGGAGCGGTTGCGCTGCGAGTACACCAGGTTGATGGGGGCCTCGTAGCCCGGCACCAGACGGTGGTAGGAGTTGATGGTCGGGTTGGTGAACGCCAGCAGCGACGGGGCGTGGTGCAGGATGCCGCCGATGTACCAGCGCGCCAGATCCGACAGGCCACCGTAACCGGCCTCGTCGTGGAACAGCGGCTTGCCGTCCTTCCACAGCGACTGGTGCACGTGCATGCCCGAGCCGTTGTCGCCGAAGAGGGGCTTCGGCATGAAGGTGACGGTCTTGTTCTCCTGCCACGCGGTGTTCTTGATGATGTACTTGAACAGCATCAGGTCATCGGCCGCGCCGAGCAGGGTGTTGAAGCGGTAGTTGATCTCCGCCTGGCCCGCGGTGCCGACCTCGTGGTGTCCGCGCTCCAGCTCGAAACCGGCCTGCTGCAGGGCGGTCGACATCTTGTCGCGCAGGTCGACGTAGTGGTCGTACGGCGCGACCGGGAAGTAGCCGCCCTTGTTGCGAACCTTGTAACCGCGGTTCAGGGTGCCGTCCGGGTTGAACTCCGCGCCGGTGTTCCAGGAACCGGAGATCGACTCGATCTCGTAGAAGGCGCCGTTCATGGCCGAGTCGTAGCGGATCGAGTCGAAGATGTAGAACTCCGCCTCGGGACCGAAGTACGCGGTGTCGGCGATACCGGTCGACCGCAGGTACTCCTCCGCCTTGCGCGCGATGTTGCGCGGGTCGCGGGAGTACGCCTCACGGGTGAACGGGTCGTGCACGAAGAAGTTCAGGTTCAGCGTCTTCGCGGCACGGAACGGGTCGATCCGAGCGGTGCTGAAGTCGGGGAGCAGGAGCATGTCCGACTCGTCGATCGACTGGAAGCCGCGGACGGACGAGCCGTCGAACGCGAGGCCTTCTTCGGCCAGGTCGGCCGTGAACGCCTTCGCAGGGATCGAGAAGTGCTGCTGCACACCCGGGAGGTCGGTGAACCGGATGTCGACGTACTCGACCTCCTCCTCCTTGATGTACTTGATGACCTCATCGGCCGTGCTGAACGCCACTTAGTACTCCTTACGGATCGGTTCCCAGCCAATTCACGATTGCATGGGTTCGTCGCGACCAGACGGTATGGATGCGGTGTTTCCCCACAATCAAGGCTGTGTTTCGCCAGTGTTACACGTACAGCTGGCCGGGGGTTCGTCGGTGTCCCGGCGTTCGGCAAACGGCCGCGCAGGGCGCTGAGCTGCGCTCGACCAGCACCGACATCCTGCCATCGAACAGCGGCAATCGCCGCGCATGACGCCGAAAAGATAGGGGGATTACCACGTCGACCCGGGCACGCGTGAGAATCCTCACCGCCGGACCGGTCGGTTCAGCACTTTTTCGGTTACCTCGCGGTCACGCTCGCGCCACACGCCGCGCGAATCCCCGCCGCACGGGCCCTTAAGCTGGGTGCATGGCACGTATCACCGGCTCCTGGCTGTCCGGACCGAACGCCGAATCCGGCGGCTCCGCCCCCGGCGACTACCCGGGCAAGGATCTGGGACTGCCGCAGGAAGGAGTCGGCTCACTGGTCACCATGCTGCGGCGCATCACGGCCCTGCTGGTGGACTGGTTCATGGCGCTCGGCCTGGCCGCGGTCATCTTCCGCCCGAATCCGGACCAGCTCATCGCCGAGATGGATATCCCGGCCGGACAGCAGCCGCCGCCGGATCTGGTCGTCATCATCAGCTCGCTGTCCACTCCGACGCTGCTGGTGTGGTTCGTCATCGGCGTCGCCACGGTGACCCTCTTCGGCTACACCCCCGGCCAGTTCTTCCTGAAGGAGCGGGTGCTGCGCATCGACGCCGACGCCCCCGTCGGCTTCGTCCGCGCCCTGGTCCGCCAGATCCTGCTCGTCTTCGTGGTCCCCGCCCTCTTCACCGACGGCGACGGCCGCGGCATGCACGACCGCGCCACCGGCACCGCCCTCGTCCGCGCCCGCTAGCTCGCTCGAGGGGGAACTGGTGGCGGCATCGCGCGAGTAGGCCCCGCCACCAGTTCCCCCTCGCCATCTACCTGGCGCGATAGCGCGGGGGCATTGGTTGAGAAAAGGGGGTATGTACCTTTGGTGGCGGCGGGAACCGCGCGGAAGGATGCAGCCTCTTGTTCGCTTGGTGGGGAAATGTGGTCTGCCGCTTGCGGTTCGCGGTCATCGGGGTGGCGGTCGCGGGGCTGTTGGCGTTGGGGGGTTACGGGCTCGGGCTCGACGATCATCTGAGTTCGGGGGGCATGTTCGATCCCTCGTCGGAATCCGCGGAGGCGGGGCGGCTGGCCGACGCCGCCTTCGGACGCAACCACGATGTGGATGTGGTGGTCCTGTTCACCGCGCCGCCGGGTAGGACGGTCGACGACCCGGACTTCAGCCGGACGGTCGTCGACCATCTCGACAGCCTGCCGCGCGAGCATCCCGAGCAGATATCCCGCGTCGTCGGCACCTATTGGCGCACCGAGACCGGTGCGATCAGCGCCGCCACGGCCACCAAGGACAAGCGCCGCGCCGTCGCGGCCATCGCACTGCGCGGGGAGAACGACACCGATATCCAGCGCAACTATCGAGCGGTCAAGGATGTCTTCGAGATTCCCGGGGTCGAGGTGCGGGTGGGCGGACTGCAACCGATCGCGGGCGCGCTCAGCGACACCGTCGCCGACGATCTGCACCGCATGGAACTGTTGGCCATACCTTTCGTGGGCCTGCTGTTGTTCTTCATCTTCGGTGGCGTCGTCGCCGCCGCGCTGCCGCTGCTCACCGGGGTGCTCACCATTTTCGGCGCGTTCGGCATCGTGCGGTTCGTCGCCAACTTCACGGAGGTGAACTCCTTCGTCTCCCCGGTGGTTTCGATGATCGGGCTCGGGCTCGCCATCGACTACGGCCTGTTCATCGTGAGCCGATTCCGAGAGGAGCTGGCCGCGGGCAACGACACCCGCACGGCGGTGCGGCGTTCGGTGCTGACCGCCGGCCGCACGGTCGTCTTCTCGGCCACCATGATCGTGGCGAGTCTCGGTGGGCTGCTGCTGTTTCCGCAGGCGTTTCTGAAATCCATCGCCTACGGTGCGATCGCGACGGTGACCCTGGCCGCCGTCACCGCCATCACCATCCTCCCGGCCGTGCTCGCGGTCCTCGGGCCGCGGGTGGACCTGTTGGGGCTGAAGCGATTCCGTCGCACCAAATCGGCGGAGGAGCTCGACAACGGTCTGCTCGCACGCACCACCGCGTGGGTGATGCGGCATCCGGGCAAGGTCGCCGTCCCCATTCTGCTCGCGCTGGTCCTGCTCATCGTGCCCATGCACAATCTCGTCTTCGGCGGCTTCAGCGAGAAGTACCTGCCGCCGGACAATCCGACCCGCATGGCGCAGGAGGAGATCGACCACTACTTCCCGCTGCGCAAATCCGATCCCATCGAGTTGGTCTTCATCGCCGACAACTCCCAGGCGGTGGGACCGGTGTGGAATCAGGCCAATCAGGCACCGGGACTGGTGGGGCAGTTCGACATTCCCGCGCGCTCACCCGCGCAGCCCGACATCTACCGGGCCAAGGCCGCGGTGGTGGATATCAACGACGCCGGGGCCACCATCGAATATCTGCGGTCACTGGACCTGCCCGACGGGATGACGGTCCTGGTCGGCGGGGTACCCGCTTTGCAGAAGGACACCATCGACGCCCTGCTGGTCCGGATTCCGTGGATGATCGGCCTCGTCCTGCTGGTGACCACGCTGCTGCTGTTCCTGACCTTCGGTTCGCTGGTGCTGCCGATCAAGGCCGCGCTCATGAGCGGCCTCGGCCTCGGCTCCACCTTGGGCATTCTGACGTGGATATTCATCGACGGACATGGGGCCGGACTGCTGAACTTCACCCCGCAGCCCGGTCAGGCGAACATGCTGGTGCTGATCATCGCCATCATCTACGGCCTGTCCATCGACTACGAGGTCTTCTTGCTGTCGCGCATGGTCGAGGCGCGCGGCGCGGGCGCGACCACCGAGGAGGCGATCCGGATCGGCACCGTGCAATCCGGGCGCATCATCACCGCGGCGGCGCTGATCCTGCTGGTGGTGACGGGTGCGTTCGCCTTCTCCGACCTGGTGCTCATGCAGTACATCGCCTACGGCATGATCGCGGCGCTGTTCATCGACGCCACCGTGCTGCGCATGCTGCTGGTCCCCGCCGTCATGCGTTTGCTGGGTGATCGCTGCTGGTGGGCTCCTGCCTGGATGAAGCGGATTCAGCAGCGAATCGGTCTGAGCGAGGTGGTTGTCGACGACGACCAGGCTCGGCGTGGCTCCCGCGTCGACTTGGTCAAGTCCAGCACAATGTAAAAGGTGCGTACCTCGGACATGTTCATTCCAACGTAGCTGGCTATTCACCGGCTCTCATATTCGGCCGGTACTGTGCGGACGTCCAGTCGTGACGACTTCGGAGGTTGCATGAGCGAGGGCTACCGGGCCGCGGCGCGTGGACTCAGCCGCCGGTCGCTGTTCGCCTCCACCGGTCTGCTCGGCGTGGCCGCCTTCGCCGCGAACACCCTGAACGGCCCACCCGGTGTCCGGCACGTCCTGCTGCGCAACGTCTACGAGGAGATCACGCCCGTCGTATCGGGGCCGGTGATCCGGCGCGAGCGCGTCTACTCGGCGGCACGCGGGCGCGAGGTGGACGTGGTCACCATCCTGCCGCCCGGCGTGCGGGTACGCGACCTGCCCATCTCGATTCTGCTGCACGGCCTGAAGGGCAATGCGCACACCGCCGCCGGGGTCGGCGGGATCGGCCACGCATTGGCCGCCGCCGTCACGACGCGGCAGGTGCCGCCCTTCGGATTCCTCGCCGTCGACGGCGGGGACAACTACTGGCACGAGAATCATCCCGGCGACGACCCGATGTCCATGCTGCTCGACGAGGTGCCGCACTGGCTCGCCGCCCGCGGCCACGACGAAACGCCCTTCGCCTGCACCGGTGTGTCCATGGGCGGCTTCGGCGCCATGCTCTACGCCCGCCGTCGCACCGAACGCGGCGATCCGGCGCGGGCGGTGGCCACCATCTCGCCGGGATTGCTGACCTCCTGGGCGGATATGAGCAGGCGCAATGCCTTCGCCAGTGAAAGCCAGTGGGCCGCACTGGATCCGCTGCGCAATATCGGTAAACTCGGACCCGCTCCGATGGCGCTCTGGTGTGGGGACCGCGACAAGTTCGTGCACGGCTGCCGTGAGTTCATCGCCCGTGCGCCGCTGGAGATCGCGTCCATCACACCGGGTGCGCATACCGACGCGTACTGGCGCACGGTGATGCCGGATGTGGTGGCTTTCCTGGGCAGGCATATCGGCTGAACCCTCGTGTTGCCAAGGGATGCCGGGGTGTGCCAGGTGGGTGGAACGTCGGGGGCGCGCCCGTGCGGTGCGAGGTGTCGTGTGGACCTGCCGGTATCGCAGCAGGGTCGCAGCGACGACCGGCGTGATCACCGATCGGGCCGCGAATCCGGCGTGATCATCGCTCCGGCAGCGAGTCCCGTTCCGGCCGCGAGCCCGGGGTGATCAGCCCCGTCTCGTAGGCGAGCGCGACCAGCTGGGCTCGGTCGCGGGCGTCGAGTTTGGTCAGCAGTCGCCCGACATGGGTCCGCGCGGTGGCGGGACTCATGTGCAGCGTCGCCGCGATCTCGGAATTCGACCGTCCCGCACCGACTTCGGCCAGCACCTCGCGTTCCCGGGCGGTGAGCCGGTCCAGGAGTTCGGCGGCACGCGGGTGCGGTCCGGCCGCGGCCGCCAGCATCACGCGGCGGGTGACGGCGGGGGAGAGCAGGGCGTCGCCGCGCGCCACGATCCGCACCGCCTCCCGCAGCCCGTCCGGGTCGGTGTCCTTGAGCAGGAATCCGGCGGCCCCGGCGCGCATGGCCTCCAGCAGATTGTCGTCGGTGTCGAAGGTGGTGAGCACCACCACCCGGACGTCGCGCAGTTCCGGTTGCGCGACAATGTGTTTCGTCGCCGCCAGGCCGTCGCCGCCCGGCATGCGGATATCCATGAGCACCACGTCGGGCCGAGTGGCGGCGACCAGTTCCACCCCGGTCGCGCCGGTGGCTGCCTCGCCCACCACCTCGATATCGTCGGCGCGCTCCAGCAGCGCCCGCAGCCCCTCCCGCACCAGATGCTGGTCGTCCACCAGCGCCACCCGGATCATGCCGCGCTCCGCGCCGGTATGCGCGCCTCCACCATGAACCCTCCCTGCCGTCGATTCTCCGCGCGCAGATCGCCGCCGAGCAGCGCCACGCGTTCGCGCATGCCGATGATCCCCCACCCGGCCGTGTCGCCTCGGGATCCGCGGCCGTCGTCGGCGATGCGCACCACCAATTCGGCGGCCTCGCGGCGTAATTCGATGTCGACGGTGCGGGCGTCCGCGTGGCGCAGCACATTGCTCAGCGATTCCTGGATCACGCGGTAGGCGGTGGTCTCGACAATGGCGGGCAGCGGGGCGGTACCGCCCGAGCGGGTGCAGGTCACCGTCGGACCGGAATCCCTTGTGACCGTGATCAGTTCGTCGAGCCGGTCGAGGCCCGGCGTCGGCGGTTCGGCGGCATCCGGGGCGCGCAGGGCGTCGACGGTGGCGCGCAACTCCCGGCTCGCCTCCCGGCAGGCGGTGCGGGCGGCGGTCAGGGAGCGCTCCGCGGTGTCCGGATCGTCCCGCAGCGATTCGCGGGCCACATCGGTGTGCAGGGCGATCACCGACACCGTGTGCGCGAGCAGATCGTGCAGGTCGCGGGCGATGCGCACCCGCTGCCGCTCGACCCGGCGCGCGGCCTCGCGCTCGCGCTCCACCGCCGCCGTCCGCTCCCGCCGCTGAAGTTCGGCACGCCAGCCGCGCCGGGAGCGAATACTGTCGCCGAGCGCGATCACCGCCGCCATCAAACCGGCCGAGGACGGAAGTTCCAGTCCGAGAACGAAACCCAGATTGTCGCCCTGCACCACCCGCACGGCGGTGGAGATCGCCAGCAGGGCCAGCGCGGTGCCCGCCGCCCACCACAGCCGCCCGCGCTCCGCCGCCGAGAACAGAGCCGCCGCCACCGGCAGCGCCAACCCGATCGGCGGATAGTCGAGCATGTAGTAGACCAGCAGCGCCGCACCCGACACCAGCAGCGTGCCGACCGGCCAGCGGCGGCGCACCAGCATCAACGCGCCGAACAGCGCCCCGAAGGCATAGGCGGACGGCGCGACCCCGGCGGCCGACCCGCCGACATTGGCGGTGATCGCGGTGCCGACCACCACCAGGGTCAGCATGCCGAGAGCGAGGTCGACCAGCCGCGCACGGTGCTCGGCGCGGTTCGTCTCGGCCGGGGTTCCGGCATCGGCGGGCATCGGCCACCGCCTCGGTTCCGCCTGCCCGACGCGGGATTCCGATTCCGCGCCGGGAAGACGCCTGCCGGTTCGCGACTCGTTCGGATGCATCTCACCAGCCCCGCTTCCCACGTGTGTCACGGCCGCCTTCGCCTATCGAGTGCGATCGGTGATCCTCGCCAGCAACCATGCCACCGCACCGGTGGCCGCACCGAGCAGCACGCCGGTGAGCACACTGCTGCCCAGGGCGAAGGCACGCATCACCAACTCCTCGGTGCCCGGCGAGAACCTGCCTTCGAGATTGCCACCCAGCCGCGGCGGATCGTCGGCGAAGGCGGCGTTCCAGAGCAGCTGGTGCGTGAGCGCCAGCAGCAGGCCGTAACAGGCGCCGACCGCGAGCAGCGCCGGGAAGGGATTCGGCACCCGCCGCCACAGCACATAGCCGATCCACACCGCGATCGGCACGAACACCAGCACCGCGTTGACCACCGCGGGCACCGGCCCCAGATCGTGCGCGATCACCCGGGGCACGCCCAGCGCCGCCAGCACGATCACCGCGAGCGGGGAGAGGCCGAGCGTGTTCCTCATGCGTTCCCCGGTGCTCATCCGATGCCCCCTCGGGCACGAACCGTCCCGCGCCGTCCGCTCATGCCGCCACCTCCCGAGTCGTGCGGACCTCACTAGCGGTCGTCTGCCGGTACACCCGCAGGAAGCCGATGAACGCCAGCACCGCGGTCACCCCGCTCATGGCCAGCCGCACCCAGTGCCCGTTCTCGAACTCCGTCGCGGTCCGCCGCAGCACCTCCGTCGAATGCACGGCCGCGCCCTCGTCGAACATGATCTCGTTGCGCGGCCAGAAGTAGAGCGCCGAGAACAGGAACTCACCCAGCACCAGCGAGCCCAGACTGCCCAGCAGCCACCAGCGTGCCCCCGGAACCCGCCAGGCCAGCACGGTGGACGCCACCGCGGCCAGCACCGTGAGCGCCCCCATCGGCGGGAAGAAGTCCGCGGGTCCGGTCACCTCGAAGAAGTCCGACGCCTCGGCCAGCGATGCGGGCACATCGTGGAAGACATTCGGGTAGATGATGATCGTCTCCACCGCGATCCCCCCGAACGCCACCATCGCGATCCACACGTACGCCGTCGGAACGGCCAATCCGATCCACTGTTTTCGCATGTGGGCGACGGTAGGGAAGTCCAGGGGCCGTTACATCGGCCCGCACGCCCCATCGGAGTACGTCATTCGACGTACACGGCCGGTCGGCTACTGCTGGCCTAGGACAACCGTGCCCCGCCGCGGTATGCGGCGGGGCACGGGAAGCAGACGCGGGCGGGAGTCAGCGGCGGCGGATGGTGCGCTGCATACCCTTCATCTTCGCGCCGGTGGGCATGGGGCCCTTGGGCAGCGCCGGGCCGCCTCGGGTGGCGAGCGCGGACAGGCGGCCCTCGATGAGTTCCATGCGCTTGGCGTCGATATTGCGGGGGAGTTTGGTGAGGAAACGCTGCAGGTCCTTCAGCGCGACCTGGCCCTCGTCATTGCCGATGACGATGTCGTAGATGGGGGTGTCGCCGACCAGGCGGGCGACCTTCTTCTTCTCCTGGGCGAGCAGCGACTTCACCCGGCCCGGCGAGCCCTCCGCCACCAGGATCACCCCGGGCAGGCCGATGACGCGGTGCACGGCGTCGAGCTGGGTGGTGGCGGCGACACCGGGAGTGACACGCCATTTGCCCTGCAGGTTGTCCAGCACCCACGCGGCCGCACCCGCCTGCCCCTCCGCCTTGGCGTAGACGTTCTTCTGCACGCGACGGCCGAAGATGATGAACGCGGCCAGCGCGCCGAGCAGCACGCCGATCGGCAGCAGGAACCACTGCAGATCGAAGATCAGCCCGATGATCAGGAACAGCGCCGTCACGCCGACCAGCGCGCCGATCATCAGCGGCAGCAGCAGCTTGTCTTCCTTGCGCTGCATCTGGAACGCCTGCCAGAGCTGCTGACGACGCTCCTTCGACGCCTGCTTGCGCGCCGCCTTCGCCGCGGCCTTCGCTTCCTTCGACGGCTTGCCGCCCTTACCTGCTGCCATGTCACTCAGGATAATGGCCGCGCACCCGCCGATCCCCGCCGGGATCGCGAGGTTTCGCGCGGCGTCACCGCCGCGCCCCCGCTGTGGCTCGGAAACAGCGGGCACGGCGGGGCTCGGTCGTCCGATCCACCGGCCCGATCGCCGTGGCGTGTGCTGCCGTGTCACCGGTCGCCGTGTCATGCGGTCACCGTGTCGTCCGGCCGCTTCGGTCCGTCGTGCCGAGCCCGCTGGTGCGCGGGTACCCGCAGGCCGGCGGGGTGGGACCCGTCGCTCGCGCTTACGGTGGTCGGGTGACGTGGGGTGTGCTGGTCGACCGGGTGCGAGCGCTCCGGTCGGCGGTGCGGTATCTGGTGATCGGCGGGGCGACGTCGCTGCTGTCGATCTTCGTTCTGGTCGCGCTGCTCGCGGCGGGCGCACTGTGTCTGGTGGGCGTGGGAATTCCCTTGCTGCCCGATGCGGTCCGAATGATCCGGCCGCTGCTCGGATTCGAGCGCACCCGGGCGGGGGAGCGGTTGGGGGAGGCGATTCCGGAGGTGTACCGGCCCTTCGCCGCGCCGCTGCGGCAGCGGGTGGCCACGGTGTTCACCGATCCCGCGAACCGGCGCGATATCGGCTGGCTGTGCGTGCACGCCGTCACCGGCTCGACGCTCGCGGCTCTCGCCGTCGCACTGCCGTTGAGCGCGGTCAACCAGCTGCTGATACCGCTGTACTGGCAGGCGCTGCCGCCCGGATCGATCGCGACCTTCGGCCTTCCCGTCACCTCGTGGCCGACCGCACTGGTCAATCTCGCCTTCGCGATTCCCATCGGCGCGCTGACCCTGCTGATCCCCGCCATGGCCCGCGGGCAGGCACGGGTCGCCCGCCGGTTCCTCGCCCCCGCCCCCGATATCGCCCTCGCGGGCCGGGTCGCCGAGCTGACCGCCACCCGCGCCGCCGCCCTCGACGCCCACGGCGCGGAACTGCGCCGCATCGAACGCGATCTGCACGACGGCGCGCAGGCCCGCATCGCTGCGGTGATCATGCAGCTGGGGCTGGCCGAGCAACTGCACGACCGCGACCCCGACCGAGCCCGCGAACTCATGCGGAAGGCCCAGGACACCGCGACCGACGCGCTCGCCGAACTCCGCGACGTACTGCGCAGCGTCTACCCGCCGGTGCTGGCGGATCGCGGTCTGGCCAGCGCCGTCTCCGCCCTCGCCGCCCGCAGTCCGATTCCGTGCGCGCTGGAGGTCGCCACCACCGGCCGCTGGCCCGCCGCCGTCGAGGCGGCCGCCTATTTCGTTGTGGCGGAAGCCATTACCAATGCGACCAAACATTCCGGCGCGCGGTCGGTCACGGTCTCGGTCGCCGGTGACGCCGACCTGCTCACGGTGCGGGTGCGCGATGACGGCATCGGTGCGGCCCGGGAGATCGACGGTGGTGGCTTGGCGGGCATCCGCCGTCGCGCCGAGGCACTCGACGGCCGCATGACCCTGACCAGCCCCGCGGGTGGGCCGACGGTGCTGCGGGTGGATCTGCCGTCGCGGCTGTGACCCGGGGCTCGTCGCGGTCCCGGGCCGTGGTCACGCCTCGGTAGGGTGTGCGTCGTGGAGTCGCTGTGCGCGTCATGATCGCCGAGGACGATGCCCTGCTGCGGGAGGGGCTCGTCCTGCTGCTGAACACCGCCGGGATCGAGGTGGTCGCGGCCGTCGACAATGCCGGCGACCTCCTGGCCGCGCTCGCGGGGGAGCGGCCCGACGCCGTGGTGGTGGATGTGCGGCTGCCGCCGACCTTCACCGACGACGGCCTGCGAGCGGCGGTGCGCGCCCGCGAGATTCACCCCGGGCTGCCGGTGCTGGTGCTCTCGGCGTACGTGGAGGACAGCTACGCCGCCGAACTGCTCGGCGACGGCGCCGGTGGTGTCGGCTACCTGCTGAAGGAACGCGTCGGCAAGGTCGCCCGCTTCCTGGACTCCCTGCGCCGGGTAGCCGACGGCGGAACGGCCATGGATCCCGAGGTGATCTCCCAACTGCTGGTGCGCCGCCAGGCCGATGACCCGCTGGCGGCGCTCACCCCGCGCGAGCGCGAGGTGCTGGCGCTCATGGCGGAGGGCCACGACAACGCCACCATCGCCGAACGCCTCGTGGTCAGTGAAGGCGCTGTGCTGAAACACATTCGGAGCATCTTCGCCAAGCTCGGGCTGGGGGCCGACGAGTCGGGGCACCGGCGGGTGCTGGCGGTGCTCGCCTACCTCAACGCGTGAGGCCCGAAACCCGGGCGGGTTTCGGGCCCGCACGTCAGTCGGCGGCGCAGGTGATATCCGATTCCGGCAGGGTGCCGTCCCGGAAGTACGCGTTCACGGCGTCGTAGACGCACGTGTTCGGATAGCGGCCGAAGATCCAGTGAATCGGCACATCCCGCAGCGTCACCAGTCGTGACGCCGACAGCGCGCGGTGCATGCCCTCCGCATTGGCGTAGGTCGTGCGGGTGTCGCCGGTCGACTGCACGATCAGGGCCGGTACCGAATTGTCCACCACCGTGCGGGGTTCCGTGGGCGCGGCCCAGAAGGCGCAGGGCGTGATGTTGTCGGTGAACGACCCGAACACCGGTGCCGTGGTCCGCGACCGCTCGAGGTTGTTCCAGTACCAGAGCGGATCGCGCGGTGCGTCCACGTCGCCGCACATGATCGCCATCTGCGCCGAATTGTCCTCGGGCTCGGCGGCGAGCACGAAGGCGAGCCCCTGGTCCAGCTCCGGCGTGATCGCCACCGGCAGGCCCCGCGCCGCGTCCCGTAGCAGCGCCACCTGCTCGGCGACCATTCCGTACTGTCGTGGATCGTCGAGCCCGGTGAACAGCATCAGCGGCAGTTCGTGCGCGCTCACCGCGAACTCGCCGATCCGGATCGGCTGTTCCCCCGAACGCCGCAGCAGTTCCAGCACGGTCGCCCGCACCTGCTCACGGGTGGCTCCGAGACCGTAGTCGCGTTCGTGTCCGGCGGTCCAGTCCGCCCACAGGTCCAGCGCCGCCTCATTGGCCGGACCCATATCCCGCACCATGTCCACCGGTCCGTTGCGTTCCGGGTCGACCGCGCTGTCCAGCACCATCCGATCCACCCGGTCCGGGAACAGCTCGGTGTACACCGCGCCCAGATAGGTGCCGTACGAGGTGCCGAAGTAGCTGATCCGCTCGGCGTCGAGCACCGCGCGGATCACATCCATATCCCGCGCGGTATTGCGGGTGGTGATGTGCCGCAACCGTTCTCCCTCCGCGGTGGCGCAGCGCGCGGCCAGCTCGGCCTGTGACGCCACGGACGCCGCGAAGCTCGCCGCGTCCGGACCCGCCGCCTGCAGCCCGATGCCGCGCGGCCAGTCACACCGGACCGGCGCGGAGCGTCCGACTCCGCGCGGATCCATACCGATCAGGTCGTAGCTCGCCTTCACCTCGGGCGTCATGGCCGCCCCGACATCCACCATGAAGTCCAGCCCGCTGCCACCCGGACCGCCGGGATTCGACAGCATGACACCGCGTTTGCGCTCCGGATCGGCGGCGATGCGCGAGATGGCGACGGTCGTCGTCTGCCCGTCCGGCCGGCCGTAGTCGAGCGGAACGGTGACGTCGGCGCACTGCGCCCCGGCCTCGTCGAGGCGTTCCTGATCGCAGGGCCGCCAGTCCACCCGCTGGTGGTGGAAGCGGTCCAGCTCGGGCGCGGCGGCGGTGTCCGCGGTGGCACAGCCGATTCCGAAGGGCAGTACCAGGCACAGCGCCGCGAACCATTTACCGAAGCTCATGCCGCACGCACCAGTCGCATGGGCTGATTGTGCGCCACCGGGTCGGCCGTGCCCGGCCGCTCGACCGGCGTGTCGAGCTCCGCCGTGCCCGCGAGCGCCCCGGCCGGCGCCACCCGGCCGGTGCGACACCGAAATGCCCTACTGCGCAATATAATTCCTCCTGCTCGGAAGCGGGAACCGATGCGCCCGCTCACCCTTCCGAGGTTAGGAATCCACACCGGTCACGTCAGTGCCGCGCACACCCGAATTCGAACTCCGGTACGCACCCGCCCGGTGGTAGCGCCAGCACTACCACCGCGCCGCACCGCTATGAGCAAGGTCACGCGGGAAGTTCCCGGCCCGGTGATTGCCTTGCCGCCAGGCTGTTTTCACCGGGCCGCGACCGGCCCGGCAACGCCGACCCCCATCGGAAGGATCGCCACCCACAATGCCGTGGACGCTCGACCGTGCCGCCCGCCGTACCCGTCCGACCCTGGTCGCCGTACTCGCCGCCACCGCCCTGTCGACGGGCTGCGCCGGAATGACGATCCAGACCGCCCCGCCCGGCCCCGCCGAGACCGCGTACCTGTCGGCGGCGGGCGTCCCGACCACCGAGGAGGCCCGTGCCCTGCTCGACACCCTGCCGGTGAAGGGACGCGCCCCCAAGACCGGCTACGACCGGGATCGGTTCGGCGACAGCTGGTCCGACGACGTGGATGTGGCGGGCGGCCACAATGGCTGCGATACCCGCAACGACATCCTCGCCCGCGACCTCACCGGCATCACCCACAAGCCCGGCACCCGCGACTGCGTGGTCGCCACCGGCACCCTGGCCGACCCGTACACCGGCACCACCATCGACTTCCGGCGCGGCCAGCACACCTCCGCCGCCGTCCAGATCGACCATGTCGTCGCCCTGTCCGACGCCTGGCAGAAGGGCGCGCAACAGCTGGACCCGCGCCAGCGCCGCAACTTCGCCAACGATCCGCGCAACCTGCTCGCCGTCGACGGCCCCGCCAATCAGCGCAAGAGCGACAGCGACGCCGCCTCCTGGCTGCCGCCCAACAAGCCCTACCGCTGTGTCTACGTCGCCAAGCAGATCGACGTCAAAGCGGCCTACGCACTCTGGGTGACCCGGGCCGAGAAGGACGCCATGACACGCGTTCTCGACGCCTGCTGACGGTCAGGCGGATGATGCGGCCTGGTCGCGGATGCCGTTTGCGAGCTGCGCGGGTACCGGTTCGTGCCGCACGTAGCGGCGGGTGAAGTCGGCCGCGCCGCGGGCCAGTGAGCGCAGATCGATGGCGTAGCGGCTCAATTCGAGTTCGGGGACCTCGGCCCTGATCGCGGTGCGGCCGCCGCGCCCGATCGGTTCCGTGCCGAGCACCCGCCCCCGCCGGCTCGACAGGTCACCGAGCACCGGCCCCACGTAGTCGTCCGAAACCACCACCAGCACTTCGGCTATGGGCTCGAGCAGGTTGATGCGGGCCGCGGCGGCGGCCTCGCGCAGGGCGAGCGCGCCCGCGGTCTGGAAGGCCGCGTCGGAGGAGTCGACGGAGTGGGCCTTGCCGTCGTACAGCGTCACTCGCACGTCGACCAGCGGGTATCCGGCCACCACGCCGCGCGCGGCCTGCGCCCGCACACCCTTCTCCACCGAGGGAATGAACTGGCGCGGCACGACGCCGCCCACCACCTTGTCCACGAACTCGATACCGGAGCCCTCCGGCAGCGGCTGCACCTCGATCTCGCAGATGGCGTACTGGCCGTGGCCGCCCGACTGCTTCACATGCCGCCCGCGGCCGGTGGCGGCGCCGGCGAAGGTCTCCCGCAGCGCCACCCTGTGCTCGACCACATCGACCTGTACGCCGAACCGGGTGCGCAGACGCTCGAGCGCCACCTCGCGGTGCGCCTCACCCAGACACCACAGCACCAGCTGCCGGGTATCGGGATTCTGTTCCAGCCGCACCGTCGGATCCTCGGCCACCAGTCGGCTCAGGCCCTGGGAGAGTTTGTCCTCGTCGGCCTTGGAATGCGCCGCGATGGCCACCGGCAGCAGCGGATCGGGCAGCGTCCACGGCTCGATGAGCAGCGGAGCGTCCTTGGCCGAGAGGGTGTCGCCGGTTTCGGCGCGCGACAGTTTGGTGACACAGGCGATATCGCCCGCGATGGCCTGACCGAGCGGCCGCTGCTGCTTGCCGAACGGTGCGGAGACGGCCCCCACCCGCTCATCGGCGTCGTGATTGGTGGTCTCGGACGGCCCGTGCCCGCACACGTGCACGGTGTCGTCGGTGCGCAGCGTGCCGGAGAACACCCGCACCAGCGACATCCGGCCGACATACGGGTCGGAGGAGGTGCGGATCACCTCGGCGGCCAGAGGCCCCTTCGGATCGCATACCAGCGGTTCGGGTGTGCCCCCGGTGGTTCCGGTCGCGGAGACGGGATGTTCGGCGGGCGTGGGGAATCCACGCGTGATCAGCTCCAGGATCTCCATGGTGCCCAGCCCCTGCCGCGCCCCCTCCGGTGGCGGCGCGGCGATCAGCACGGGATGGAAACTGCCTCGTGCGACGGCCTTTTCGAGATCGGCCTCCAGGGTGGCGAGGTCGATGTCCTCGCCGCCGATGTAGCGGTCCATGAGGGTCTCGTCCTCGCTCTCGGCGATGATGCCCTCGATGAGCCGGTTGCGCGCCTCCTCGAGCTGCGCCACCTGCTCCGGGGTGGCCGGGGTCTCGGTGTGCGCACCGGCGGAGTAGTCGTAGACGTGCTGGGAGAGCAGGTCGATCAGCCCCAGCACCGGCCGGTGGCCGTCGGCGGCCTTCTCCCCGTAGACCGGGAGATGCAGCGGCAGTATGGATTCCGCGGCTCCGCCGCCCAGGATGTCGCGACAGGTCTCGGTCATCTCGTCGAAATCCGCGCGCGCGGTGTCGAGGTGGGTGAGCACGATGGCGCGCGGCATGCCCACTCTGGCGCATTCCTCCCACAGCGCCAGCGTCGGCCCGCTCACCCCCTCCACTCCGGCGGCGGCCGAGAGCACGAAAAGGGCCGCGTCCGCAGCGCGCAGACCGGCCCGCAATTCCCCGACGAAGTCCGCGTAGCCGGGGGTGTCCAATAGGTTGATCTTGTAATGCTCCCACCCCATCGGCACCACCGACAGCTGCACCGACCGGTGCTGTCGCTGTTCGATGTCGTCGTAGTCGGACACCGCGGTCCCGTCCTCGACCCGACCACATCTGGGCACCGCCCCCGTGGCCACCGCCAGCGCCTCCACCAGCGTGGTCTTCCCGGACCCGCTGTGCCCGACCAGCACCACATTGCGTATGTCCTCCGGCCGGTCGGCCGTCACTGCCCTACCGTTCGCGCCTGCCGACGCACTCGTCTTCTCGACCATCTGGCTCGCTCCCCTGGTCGCCACGTGCGGTACT
Organism: Nocardia otitidiscaviarum; assembly: GCF_007362295.1. Taxonomy (NCBI): domain Bacteria; kingdom Bacillati; phylum Actinomycetota; class Actinomycetes; order Mycobacteriales; family Nocardiaceae; genus Nocardia; species Nocardia otitidiscaviarum. Next base: position 1,707,068 of record NZ_CP041695.1, read on the forward strand.
TCGAGCTTCCCACCAGGGAGCGGATCGCGTCCACGAATCGGCCGATACGCCATCTTGCGTTGGATACGACGATGGCCCGGACATTGTCCGGGCCATCGTCGACAGGTCTGTGCCGCGGCTCAGGAACCGAAGCGGGCCAGCACCGAGGTGGCCTCCTGCGAGGCGGTGCCCTCCTCGGCGAGATGCGCCATCTCGGGCGCGATCTCGCGGCCGTGGTGCCGCATGGCCTGGGCGTAGAGGCGACCCGCGCGGTAGGAGGAGCGGACCAGCGGGCCCGCCATGACACCGGCGAAGCCGATCTCCTCGGCCGTGCGGGAGTGCTCGACGAACTCCTCCGGCTTGACCCAGCGGTCCACCGGGTGGTGGCGCGGCGACGGGCGCAGGTACTGGGTGATGGTGAGGATGTCGCAGCCCGCCTCGTGCAGGTCGCGCATGGCCTGGGTGACCTCCTCCGGGGTCTCGCCCATGCCCAGGATGAGGTTGGACTTGGTGACCAGCCCGGCCTCGCGGGCAGCGGTGATCACGGCCAGGGAGCGCTCGTAGCGGAAGGCGGGGCGGATGCGCTTGAACACGCGCGGCACCGTCTCCACATTGTGGGCGAGCACCTCGGGACGGCTGGAGAACACCTCGGCCAGCTGGTCCGGGTCGGCGTTGAAGTCGGGGATGAGCAGCTCCACGCCCGTGTGCGGGTTGAGCCGCTTGATGGCGCGCACGGTTTCGGCGTACAGCCACGCGCCGCCGTCGTCCAGGTCGTCGCGGGCCACACCGGTGACCGTCGAGTAGCGCAGCCCCATGGCCTGCACGCTTTCGGCCACCCGGCGCGGTTCGTCGCGGTCCAGCGCCTTGGGTTTGCCGGTGTCGATCTGGCAGAAGTCGCAGCGGCGGGTGCACTGGTCACCGCCGATCAGGAAGGTGGCCTCGCGGTCTTCCCAGCACTCGAAGATGTTGGGACAGCCCGCTTCCTCGCAGACCGTGTGCAGCCCTTCACGTTTCACCAGGCCCTTGAGTTCGGAGTACTCCGGACCCATGGTGGCGCGGGTGCGAATCCACTTGGGCTTGCGCTCGATCGGCGTCTCGGCGTTGCGCGCCTCGATGCGGAGCAGCTTGCGGCCCGCGGGTGCGGCGGCGCGCTCGGACGCGGCGGGTGCCGTGGAGCCCGCCGCAGGGTCGGCCGCGGTCGGGTGGTTCGATGTCGGGGTGTCGACGGAGGTCACTTCTTCGACTCTACGCTCGTGATCTTCGGCTCGTGGAGGGCCCTCAGGCCTCGACTTTCGCCGGACCGCTCGCCTCGGACTTCGACCCCGACGCCGCCTCCGGCCGCGGCTCGGCCACCTTGGCGGTCTCACGGGCGACGACGTGCTCGCTCACCGGCAGCTCCCCGTCGAGGGCCCGCGCGATGGCCTCGGCCACCAGCGGCCGCACCTCGGCCACGGTCACCTCGCGCCCCAGTTCCCGGGTCAGCGTGGTCACCCCGGCATCGCGGATTCCGCACGGCACTATCGTCTGGAAACCGTCCAGCGCCGAATTGCAGTTGAACGACACCCCGTGCAGGGTGACGCCGCGCTGCACCCGCACCCCGATGGCGGAGATCTTGCGTTCGGGCTGGAAGTCGTTCGCGGGCACCCACACTCCCGAACGGCCCTCCACGCGACCGGCGTGCAGTCCCAGCTGCCCGCACACGTGGATGATGGCCTCCTCGAGCCGTCGCACGTAGGCGACCACGTCGACGGGTTCGGCCAAGCGGACGATCGGATAGCCGACCAGCTGCCCGGGCCCGTGCCAGGTGATCTTGCCGCCCCGGTCCACCTCGATCACCGGGCTGCCGTCGATCGGCATGTCCTCGGGTTCGGTGCGGCGGCCCGCGGTGAAGACCGACGGATGTTCGAGCAGCAGCAGCCGGTCCTGACCGATGCCCTCGGCGCGTTCGGCGGCGATCGCGCGCTGGCGGTCCCAGGCGAGGGTGTAGTCGATCAGACCCAGATCCTCGACCAGCAGCGGCGTGCTGTCGTAGCGGGCCGAGACGCCGGTGGCCGAGGTTGCGGCCGGGGTGCTCGGGGCGGGGGTGGTGCGCTCGCTCACGACTGTGACGTTACGCCATCGCCGAGGACGAGTTGCATGAGTGTCAGATCCATCCAGCGGCCGAACTTGTGCCCGACCTCGGGCAGCTGTCCGACGATCGCGAAGCCGAACTTCTCGTGCAGGGCGATGGAGGTGGTGTTGCCGGATTCGATGGCGGCGATCATGGCGTGCACGCCGCCCCGGCGCGCCCGCGCCAGCAGTTCGCTCATCAGCGCGGTGGCCACGCCGCGCCGGTGGAACCGGTCGGAGACGTACACCGAGTTCTCCACGGAGAAGCGGTATCCCGACTTGGGCCGGAACTGTCCATAGCTGGCGTATCCGGCGACCGCGCCGTCGATCTCGGCGACCAGGATGGGGCATCCGGCATCGGTGCGGGCCTGGAACCAGGCCGTGCGCTCGCCGAGATCGGCGAGTTCGGTATCCCAGATGGCTGTGGTCTCGGCGATGGCGTGGTTGTGGATCACCAGGATTTCCGGCAGATCGCTCGGGCGGGCGTCGCGCACCAGCAGGTCGGCCGGTGCGAGCACGGCGGGGGATGGGGCGTCGCTCACCCGTTCACGGTAGCCAGCGCCGGGCTGTGACGCCGCTCTCGCCCGGCTATCGGTCCAGGCAGGCGAGGAATTCGGTGGTATCGCCGAGATGTGGCACGCACTGGAACGGGTTGTCGAAGTCCGGAATCGAATACCCGGCGGTGAGGATGGCGAGAGTGAGAACCAATTCGCCGGCGATCAATTTGACATCAATGGTTTTGAACATGGCGGTCACGCCCGTCTCGCTCGGCGGCCCGCTTACCTGCAGCAACGGGTCTTACGTGGGGTTATCCATGGTAGCTACTGACGGGTTACCCGGCTATAGCCGCGCGAAACAGGGCACGCCCCAGTGGTGGCACCGGTCAGGGTCAGCGGTCGCCGAGGGCGGCGAGCGCCGCGCCGATGGTGGGGTGCGTGAAGGTGTAGCCGCTCTCCTCGAGGACAGCGGGAATCGCGCGCTGGCCGTGCAGAATGGCCTCGTCCGCGAACTCGCCGAGGGCTAGGCGCAGGGCGAAGGCGGGGACGACGAACGGTGCGGGCCGGTGCAGCGCGCGCCCCAGCGCCCGGTTGAACTCGGCATTGGTGACCGGGGCGGGGCCGACCATGTTCACCGGCCCGGAGACTGCCGGTCGGGTGAGGGCGTGCACGATACCGCCGATCTCGTCGTCGAGCGAGATCCACGGCATGTACTGGCGACCGTTGCCGATACGGCCGCCCAGTCCGAGGGAGTACAGCGGCCGCAGCATGCCGAGCATGCCGCCGTGCGCGGACATGACCACGGCACTGCGCAGCAGCACGGTACGCGTTCCGGCGTCGACGGCCGGTTGCGTCGCGGCCTCCCAGTCCCGGCACAGCGCCGCCAGGAATCCCGTTCCGGCCGGGTCGCTCTCGGTGAGCACCCGGTCACCGGTGTCCATGCCGTAGTAGCCGATGGCGCTGGCGTTGACCAGCGTCGGCACTCCGGCGGTGGCGACCGCCGAGGCCAGCACATCGGTGGGGATGATGCGGCTGTCGCGCAGCTCCTGTTTGAAGCTGCCGGTCCAGCGCCGCCGCCCGATGCTGGCGCCGCAGAGGTTCACCACGGCGTCGGCATCGCGCAGCGCGCGCTGATCCAGGTCGGCGCGGGCCGGGTCCCAGGAGAACTCGTCGCGGGCGCGCACGGGACGGCGCACGAGGCGCGCCACCTCGTGCCCGTCGCGGCGCAGTGCCGCGACCAGTGCCGTCCCGATCAGCCCGGAGGACCCGGCCACCACGACCTTCATGACTACAGGCCGAGATCGCCCTCGAAGGCCGCCTCTTCCAGCCGGTGTCGGATGGTGGTGAGGAAGCGGCCGGCGTCGGCGCCGTCGATGAGCCGGTGGTCGTAGGTCAGCGGCAGGTACGCCATGGAGCGGATGCCGATGGCCTCACTGCCGTTGTCGCTGATCACCATGGGGCGCTTGACGATCGCGCCGGTGCCCAGCATGGCGGCCTGCGGCGGCACCAGAATCGGGGTGTCGAACAGCGCACCCTGCGAACCGATGTTGGTGATGGTGAAGGTGCCGCCCGACAGCTCGTCCGGCTTGAGGCCGCCGGTGCGCGCCCGGTTGGCGATATCGGCGATGGCCCGGGCCAGTCCCGCGAGGGACAGGTCGTTGGCGTTGTGGATGACCGGGGACAGCAGACCCTGCTCGGTGTCGACCGCGATGCCGAGGTTGACCACCGAGTGGTAGGTGATCTCCTTCTTCTCCGGGTCGTAGGAGGCGTTCACGTTCGGGTGCACGCCCAGCGCCTCGATGGCGGCCTTGGCGAAGAACGGCAGGAACGTGAGCTTGACGCCCTCGCGCTGCTGGAAGGAGTTCTTGGCCTTGGCCCGCAGCGCCGCGATCTTGGTGAGATCGGCCTCGTGCACCTGGGTGAGCTGCGCGGTGGTCTGCAGCGACTCCAGGGTCTTGGTGGCGGTGATCTGCCGGATGCGGCTGGCCTTCTGGGTGGTGCCCGGAAGGTGGGCCAGCTGCGGGCGCGGGGCCGCGGTGGCGGCGGGCGCGGCGGCAGCGGGAGCCGACGGGGCGGCGGCGGCCGGGGCCGGAGCCTTCTTGGCCTCGGCGGCGGCGAGTACATCCTGCTTGCGGATGCGGCCGCCGACACCGGAGCCGTTCACGGCGGCGAGGTCGACGCCGTGCTCGGCGGCGAGCTTGCGCACCAGCGGGGTGACGTAGGGTCCGCCGCCACCGTTGGTGGAGGGCTCCTCGGCCGGGGTCGCACCGGCGGGGACCGGGGCGGGCTTCTGCTCGGGGGCGGGCGCGGGGGCCGGCGCGGGCTTGGGTGCCGCGGCGGCGGGCTGCGGAGCGGGCTCGGGCTTGGGTTCCGGCTTCGGCTCGGGGGCCGGGGCGGGAGCCGGGGCCGGGGCGGGCGCGGAAGCCGGTGCGCCGCTGCCGATCACGCCGAGCTGGCCGCCGACATTGACCACGTCGTCTTCCTGCGCGGTGATCTCCAGCAGGGTGCCCGCGATGGGCGAGGGGATCTCGGTGTCGACCTTGTCGGTGGACACCTCGAGCAGCGGCTCGTCGACCGCGACCTGATCGCCGACCTGCTTGAGCCAGCGGGTGACGGTGCCCTCGGTGACGGACTCGCCGAGCTCGGGCATCTTCACCGGGGTGCCCTCGGCGGGACCGGAGGAGGCGGCGGCGGGCGCGGGCTCGGGGGCGGGCGCGCTGGCGGCCGGGGCCGGCTCGGGCTCGGGGGCCGGAGCGGGCTTCTCCTCGGCGGCCGGGGCCGCGGCTTCGGGGGCGGGCGCGGAAGCGGGTGCGGGAGCCTCGTTGGCGTCACCGATCACACCGAGTTCGCCGCCGACCTCGACGACGTCGTCCTCCTGGGCGGAGATCTTGACCAGGGTGCCCGCGGCAGGCGACGGGATTTCGGTGTCGACCTTGTCGGTGGAGACCTCGAGCAGCGGCTCGTCGACCTCGACCGTGTCTCCTTCCTGCTTCAGCCACCTGGTCACAGTGCCCTCGGTGACGCTCTCACCAAGAGCCGGCATCTGGACGGAGAAGGCCATGTCCGTTGACTCCTCTGACTGCTCGTCGGGTTAAACAGTTCGTTCTCTCGGCGGGTCTCCACCGCGGGTCGCGGGGTCCCGTACAGCCACAGCCAATTCTGTGGCCCCGGAGATCCGTAGGTTGTTGTTCCGGATACCCATCCTTGCACTACCGCGCGTGCGGCGTGTCACAGGGCGGTCGTTGCGTCCACCTCTCGGGACGGCCACCGCCGCCGTGAGCGGGCGCGGCGACGCGGCGAGCAGCGGTGATAGCCGATCGCGCGTGTCACAACTCACCGCGCGCGAGCACTGTGACCCGAGAATTCGGGTCGCCACTCTTCCCACCACCTGGGAATGTTCCCGACCTGCCCGACGCCGTGTGCGGCCCGTGGGCCTCGAACTCGCCAGTGCCGAGCGTGGTCTCGAATCCGAGCACCGCGCGAGCTCCGGCTGTGTATTCGCTGTGGAGTCCGGGCGCGCCCGTCCCCACCTGGTGTTTCGCTGGCAGTATCGAGGGTGGGAAGGAACGTTTCCCAGGCTCCGGAGAGGAGGTTGCCGGATGGGATTCCTGGATCGGCTCCGCGGTGGTGCCGCCGGCGCGCGGGCGGCGGATATCGACTACCTGCGGGACTGGACGCGCACCCGTCGGGGTGTGGAGGCGTTCGTGGAACCGCGGACCACGGTGACGGACGTGTCGGTGGCACTGGTGGCCCACGACGGCGAATGGACCCGCCGGGTGGTGGGTGAGCGTGGCGCGCACCGGCTGTCGGGTGAGCTCGGCATCCCCGTCTACGACGTGCGTAAGGTCGGATATCCGCAGCGGATGCGCGATTACGACGCCCGCCGCCGCATCGAGCGGCGGCGCGCCATGCTCGCCGACGACTGACGGGCGTCAGCGCGCCCGCAGGCCCGGCCAGCCGTATTGCGGCGGCCCGCCCGCGAGTCCGGCGCGGTGCGCGACCGGGGCCGCCGCGGTCTCGGCAGCCGGGGCCTGTTGCTGCGCGGCCTGCTGCTGCCGGAGCTGTTCGGCCGTCTGCCGCCGGAATTCGTCCATGTCCATCCACTGCACCTGCTGCACCACGTCTTCCAGCTGCGCGGCGGTCAGGTAGCCGGCGTGCTTGTAGACCGGCAGCCCCTCGCGGAAGGCCATGATGGTCGGGTAGCCGGTGAGTTCGGCCATGGCGGCCAGCGCGGGTTCGGTCTCCCCGTTGACGGTGGCGTGCACGATCTGCGGATGGGTCACCGAGGATGCGTCGTAGACGGGTGCGAAGCGCTTGCACCATCCGCACCAGTCGGCCCAGAAGTCCACCAGCACTATGTGATTGCTCGCCACCACCTGGCGGAAGTCCTGCTGGGTCAGCGCGCGTGTGGCCATTGAGGTCCCTCCCGAACGGCCCGGACCGTGGAGCCGCCCGTCGACTGCATCGGTCCGGATTATTGCACGGCCGTAATCGGCCGTCCGACAGCCGGTTTGCCGTGCGCGGTGGGGCCGGTGCCGACCCCACCGCGCGGTCGCGGCTATTCCGCGGCGATGTCCTCGATGGTCGCGATGAGGGTGCGAACCGGGACGCCCGTGCCACCCTTCGGGGTGTAGCCGAACGGTCCGCCGGTGTTGTACGACGGTCCGGCGATATCGACGTGCGCCCACTGCAGCCCGTCCGCGACGAACTCCTTCAGGAAGAGCCCGGCCGAGAGCATGCCGCCCCAGCGGTGGTTGGTGACATTGGCCAGGTCCGCGATCTTGGAGTTGAGGTCGGCGCGCAGTTCCGCGGGCAGCGGCATGGGCCAACCGTTCTCGCCGACGCTCTGGGACAGGCGGGCCACCCGGTCCCGGAACTCCTCGGTGCCCATGACGCCCGGGGTGCGGGTGCCCAGGGCCACCATCTGCGCCCCGGTGAGGGTGGCGACGTCGATGAGGTAGTCCGGCTCGTCCTCACCGGCGCGCACCATGGCGTCGGCCAGGATGAGCCGACCCTCGGCATCGGTATTGAGCACCTCGACGGTGGTGCCGCCGTACTGGGTGAGCACATCGCCCGGTCGCTGGGCGGTTGCCGAGGGCATGTTCTCGGCCATGGGCACGGTCGCGGTGACGGTGACCGGCAGGCTCAGCCGGGCGGCGAGCAGGGTGGTGGCGATGACCGCCGCCGCACCCGCCATGTCGGAGGTCATGTTCTCCATGTTCTGCGCGGGCTTGATGGAGATGCCGCCGGTGTCGAAGGTGATGCCCTTGCCGACCAGCGCGACCTTCTTGTCGCCGCCCGCGTAGGTGATGCGGATCAGCCGCGGCGGCCGCGAGGAGCCCTTGCCGACGCCGAGAATGCCGCCGTATCCGCCGTCGGCGAGGGCCTGCTCGTCGAGGATCTCCACCTGGAGTCCGGCGGCCTTGGCCAATTCCGCGGCGCGGTCGGCGAATTCGGCGGGGAACAGGTCGTTGGGCGGGGTGTTGACGAAATCCCGTGCGGTGGCGACGGCTTCGGCCACGGCCTGGGCGCGGAACAGCGCCTCCTCACCGAATCCTGGGTCGGGCACCAGGAATTCGACCCGTTTGACCGGGGTCTCCTCCGGCTTGGGCGCGGACTTCCCCTTGTACGGCGTGAAGGTGTACGCGCCCAGGTAGAAGCCCTCGGCCGCCGCGCCCAGATCCAGTCCGGACAGCGTGGTGACGGCGGTGCCGACCCCGCTCAGCGCCCGCCCGGCGACACCGGCCGATTTGCGGATCTGTTCCGCGTCGATCTTGTCGAGCGCGCCGAGCCCGACCGCCAGCACACTGTCCACGCCCAGTCCGGCGGGCGCGGGCACCCGGGTCAGCTCCTCGCCCTTGCCCTTGGCCCCGACCGCGGTCAGCGCGGTCAGCAGAGTCGCGCGCGTCTCGGCATCGAGTACGTCGCCGAACGCGTCCGCCGGGGCGATCGCGGGTCCGTCGTCGGAACTCGTGAGTCCGATGACGAGGACATCGGCCTCGCCGATGCCTACGGTGCGTACCAATTCCGGTCCGAGCGAACGATCTGCAACAGCTGTCATGGCTGCCACGTTACTGCGCCCTCCGCGGACCGGCGTGCCGGGCGCGACGGTATCGGTTGCTGTCGAATTGCGGGTGGGTAACGTAACGCCTCGCATAGGACTTTTCGGGTCAGGCACCAACGCATCCCGCACCGTGTGGAGTGCCGCAGTGGTAGCGGCCGCGATCGTGGCCGCCTTCGCGGTGGGCTTCCTGATCAACCGCTCCGACGAGCCGGCGCCGGGTTCCGGCGGGTAGTTCGGGGACGCGGCACGGCATTATCGCCTGGTGCCGCGCCGCTCGGTATGCGACCGTGATCGGACCATGAACGACAGGGACGTAGTGAAAGTGTCCAAGCGGCTGTCGAACTGGCTGCGGCATCACCCCGAGGCCATCGGCTTGGACCTGGACGCGGCGGGTTGGGTGCCCGTCGCGGCGCTGCTGCGACAGGCGGCCGCGCACGGAAAGGGTTTCACGCGCGCTCAGCTCGACCTCGTCGTCGAGCGGAACAACAAGCGGCGCTTCGAATTCGACGCGAGCGGCACCCGGATCCGGGCACGGCAGGGTCACTCCGTTCCGGTGGACCTCGGCTACGCCCCGGCCGCGCCGCCCGCGCGGCTCTACCACGGCACGGCCCGATCGAACCTCCCATTGATCCGGTCGCGGGGCCTGCTCCCCATGCGCCGCCATGCCGTGCACCTGTCCGCCGATCCGGACACCGCCCGCACAGTGGGCACACGGCACGGCAGCCCGGCCGTTCTCGCCGTGGCGGCGGCGGATATGCACCGCGACGGCCACGAGTTCTTCGTCACCGGCAATGGTGTCTGGCTGGTGGCCGAGGTCCCGCCCCGATATCTGGGCGTCGCGGACTCGACCGCGGTGTCCTAGCGGTCGGGTGCTCCGCTGGGCGCGTGCTCGGTGGGGTAGTGGCGCGCGGCGATGCCTTCGAAGAGCAGTGCGAGGCAATCCCCGAGCAGCCGGTCCAGGTCCAGATCGAGGCCCCCGGCTTCGTTTTCGAAGTAGCGCACGAGCATCGGGTGGGATTCGGGGGTGACCATCTCCACCACGTCCTCGGCGGTGGTCTGCGGACCGAGCGGGGCGCGTTCGGAGGTGAGCAGCAGCGCCAGTCCCTGCACCAGGCCGGATACCGACAGGTAGACGGTGAGCATGCTCTCCCGCGTCATACCCGGTCGGTAGAGGGCGGTGAAGGCGCGCTCCAGGGAGTCGAGCAGGGTCGGTCCCAGCGGCGGGCGGGTCTGCGCGAGCACCGGCAGCATCCAGGGGTGGCGGCGGTAGAGCCGCCATTCGCCGAGCGCCTCGTAACCGAGCCCGTCCCGCCAGCCGGTGAGATCGGCTGGGGGCGGAGGGGTTTCGGCGAGCGTCAATTCCGCCATCTCCGCGAGCAGGGTGTCGCGGTCGGGGAAGTGGCGGTACAGGCTGGCGGTCGCCACGCCCAGTTCGGTGGCGAGACGGCGCATGGACAGCCCCTCCAGGCCCTCCCGATCGGCGAGTTCCACGGCCGCGCGCACCACGGCGACGGTGGTGAGCCGTCGCGGCGGGCTGCGACGCGGTGGCGCGGCCGGCCGCGACCGCGCCCGGTAGGCCCGCGCCTGACAGGACCGTGAGCAGTACCGGCGTCGGCGTCCGCGTGACGGATGCGTGATCGCCTCGCCGCACACCGCGCACTCCGGCGTCTCTGGTTTCATCACGACATCCAGTGTGACGAAATTGTCGTAACCCCGTCGGCATCGCCATACCTTGGCCCCCGAAGACACCGTTCAGATCGGGAGGTTGCAGAGATGGGTACGACGGAGATGGTGACGACGCCGACGGTCCGCCGCGCGGGCTTGGACGAGCTCGACCGGGTGGCCGCGGTCTTCGCCGAGGCGACCGCCGACGAGGTGGTGTTCAGCTGGATCATGGCGGGGCATCCGGAGATCTCCCGACAGTTCCGCGCGCAGTACGCGCCGGAGATGATCGAGCGCACCATGCGCGAGGACGAGGTGTGGGTCGCCGGGGCCGGGGACGAGATCTGGGCGGTCTCGCTGTGGCAGACCGTCACCGGCCGGGAGCGCGTCCAGCGCGAAGCCGAGCAGATGCGTGAGCTGTACGAACAGGCTCCGCTGCCGCCCTTCCGGCGTTTGCGGGCGCTGTCGGGTCTGCTGGAGCAGAGTCACCCGACCGAATTCCCGCACCGCTATCTACAGGTCATCGTGACGCTGCCGCAGCACCGCGGCAAGGGCGCGGGAGCCGCCATCGTCACCGAGCGGGCCAAGGCGGCCTCCGAGGCGGGCGTCCCCGCCTACCTGGAGGCCAGCACCGAACGCTCCTCGCGCCTGTACGCGCGCTGCGGGTTCGTCCTCGACGGCGACCTCATCGAATTGCCGGAGAACGGTCCCACCCTGCGGCCCATGTGGTTCCGCGGCTGAGATCGACGGTCGGCGGGCGCTCGCCAGCGGTCGGAAGAGGCATCCGCCCCGGTCACCGCGACCGGGGTCGGCTGCCTTCACACGGCGACAGCGGGCAACCCCGGCACGCGTCGGGCAGGCATCGAGGTCCGGCGCACCGCGTCCTGGACGAACTCCAGAATCGCCTCGGTGACCGCGCGATATCCCGGCTCGTGCAGCAGATCGTGCCCGGCGTCGAGGAATTCGCGCATCCGCGTGCCCGGCCGCTGCGCGCACCACCGCTTGATCGGCGCGATCGGAGCCCGCCGGTCGTCGCAGCCGTGCAGCACCAGCGTGGGGACGCGCGGGGCCGGAACGTCCAGGATCGCGGCTCGTTCCGGCGATCCCAGCAGCACCACGCCCGACACCGAGTCCACCACGGCACCTCGGTCCTGCATGGCGATGAGCGCGGTACCGGCTCCGAGGGAATGCCCGACCATGATCAGCGGTAGCTCGGGGTGTTCGGTTCGCGCCAGTGCGGTGAGCCGCACCGCATTGGCCGCGAGATCGTCGATGGGCGGCATGGCCTCGCTGTCGCCTTCGCTCAGGCCGTGTCCGATGTGGTCGATGCCCCACACGTCGACACCGGATCGATTGGCCGCGCGGCAGAACCGGTGGTAATCGGCGCTCTGCTGTCCGAGCCCGTGCAGCAGAACGACTACCGCCCTGGGGTTTTCGATCGGCCACCTCCGGTAATGCACCAGGCCGCTCACACCCTCGAAATAACGCACCGAGGCATTGTGGCAGATCTGAGGTCATCCTCATTTGTGTTCTGGCTCACGATAGAGCGCATGATGTTTCAACCCGCCGGTGTCGTAACCGGTCGCCGCGGGTCCGGGTTACTAGGCTGAACCGGATCGTCGCGGCGGTCATGGGATGAAGGGTTTCGAACTGGTGGAGTTGCGCGGTGAGGTGGTGTCCGGGGAGCGTGCGCGCTCGGTGGGATTCGCCGAAGCCGACGGCTTCGACTGGGCGTGGCCCGACAAGAGCGGCCGTATTCTGCACTTCGAACGCCCGCAACGCATCTGGGAGCAGAACCCGGTACCGGGCCGCAGCCGCCCCTACGTGGTCGCCACCTTCAACCTGAAGGGCGGGGTGGGCAAGACGACCACCACCGCGGCCCTGGCGGAGATCCTGTCCGCCGAGTTCGGCAAGCGGGTGCTGCTCATCGACCTCGATCCGCAGCGCAATCTCACCACCATGATGGTCGGTGAACGCCGGGCGGTCGAACTGGATGCCGGTGCGGACACCTTGGCGGCGGTGTTCGGCGATGTGGTGGAGGGCTACCGCCCGCGCGACGCGGCCGGGCTGGTGCAGCCCCGCGTCTCCGCCATGCGCACCGTCACCTCGGTGGACCTGCTGCCGTCCTCACTCAAACTCATTGCGCTCCAGGACGATCTGACCCACGTCCGGGCGGTGGATCCGACCGCCGTGCTGGCCGACTCGCTCAGCGGCGTGCTGTTCGACTACGACTATGTGCTGATCGACTGTCCGCCGAGTCTGGGCCTGGTCACCCAGAACGGCCTGCGCATCGCCGACGGCTACCTCATCCCGACCATTCCAGATTTCATGTCCACCTACGGCATTCCGGCGGTGCAGGCCAGAATCCGGCAGCTGTCGGCGCGGTGGGGCGCTCCCATCGAGGAGTTGGGCGTGGTGGTCACCAAGTACCGCCGCTCCTCGGCCGTGCATCAGCGCATACTTGACGACCTGCGCCGGGACCGCAGTCTGCCGCGCCTGTTCCCGACGCGGATTCCGGAATCGAATCAGATCGCGGCGGCCGCGGAATACCTCGACTTCGGCAGTCTGCGGCAGAAGTACGGGACCGGTGGACAGTTCCTGGCACTGCGCGAGCTGACCGACGATTTCCTGTCCACCACCAGGATCAAGCTGGCGTGGGGGCGATAGCGGGCGGTTCGGCCGCCGGGGCCGTCGCCAGCACCCGCTCCGGCGCTCCGGAGTCGGCGAGTCCGCCGTCGCGCATCAGCAGGCAGTGATCCGCGCCGAGCGCCTCGGCGCGGTCGTGCGTGGCGTGCACGACGGTGATCCCGGACGCGGCGGTTTCCCGGATCGTGCGCGAGATCTGCTGCTGTGCTTCGATATCCAACCCGACGGCGGGCTCGTCCAGCAGCAGCAGGTCCGCCTGCTGCGCCAGGGCGCGCGCGAGTAGCGCGCGCTGTCGCTGACCGCCCGAGAGGTCGGTGAGCCGCCGCGCGGCGAGGTGGGCGATTCCCATCCGCTCCAGGCAGTCCGCCACGACGCGTCGGTCGTCGCGGGTGAGCCGCCGCCATGGCCCGCGATGTGCCCAGCGGCCCATGGCCACGGTCTCGCGCACCGTGATCGGGAGGGTCGAGGGCACGCTGCCCTGCTGGACGACGAGCGCGGGTCGGCGGCTGCCGGTGCGTTCGGCGGTGCCCGCCGAGGGGGTGATCACTCCGGCCAGGACGCCGAGCAGGGTGGATTTCCCCGATCCGTTGTGCCCCACGAGCGCGGTCACCCGACCGGCCGGGATGTCGGCCGTGATCTCGTGCAGCACCGCTCGGGATCGATAACCGGCGGTTAGCCCTCGCAGCCGCACCGCCGCGGTGTCGCGATCGTTCACTTCATCACCTAACTTGTATTGAAAATCATTTCCATAATAAGGTGCCGTGTCATGGAATGGCTGCTCGCCCCGTTCGAGGTGACCTTCGTGCAGAGAGCGCTCTGGGGCGGACTGCTCGTCTCCGGTATCTGCGCGCTGGCCGGGACCTGGGTTGTGGTGCGCGGCATGGCATTTCTGGGCGAGGCCATGGCCCACGGTTTGCTGCCCGGCGTGGCCGTCGCCACCCTGCTGGGCGGAAACCTGGTGCTCGGCGCGGCACTCAGCGCCGGGGCGATGGCGGCGGGTGTGACAGCGCTGGGCCGCAATACGCGCTTCGCGGCTGACACCGCCATCGGGCTGCTGTTCGCGGGCATGCTCTCGGTGGGCGTGATCATCGTCTCGCGGTCGCAATCCTTCGCCGTCGACGTGACCGCGCTGCTGTTCGGCGATGTGCTGGCCATCCGCGAGGTCGACCTCGCGTATCTCGCGGTGGCGCTGGGACTTTCGCTGGTGATCGCGGTGCTGGGGCATCGCGCGTTCGTGGCGCTGGCCTTCGACCCGCGCACGGCGCACACTCTCGGGCTGCGCCCGCGCTGGGCGCAGGCGGCGCTGCTCGGCCTGCTCACCCTCGCCATCGTGGCGTCCTTCCACGTGGTGGGCACGCTGCTGGTCTTCGGCCTGCTCATCGCGCCGCCGGCGGCGGCCACCTACTGGTCGCATCGGATTCCGGTGATCATGGCCCTGGCGGTCGTCTTCGGCGGCATCGCCACCTTCGTCGGTTTGCTGGTGTCCTGGTATGCCGGGACGGCGGCCGGAGCCACCATCGCCGCCATCGCCGTCGGGCTGTTCTTCCTGTCGGCCGCGGCCGCCCGGCTGCGTATCGCATTGTCGGCGCGCGCCATTCGACTGCCCGCCCCGAGTGCGAATGCCCTGGTGCTGCTGGCGGCGCTGTCGATGGTGCTGGTCGGGTGCGCCGCACCGGGCGAACCGGACCCGCCCGCCGAGGTGCCGCACGGGTACATCGAGGGCGCCGAGGAAATGGACTCGGTGCAGTCGCGGCTGGTGGTCGCGGGCTCCGGAGGTGAGCTGCGGGTGATCGATCTGATCACCGAGGAGACCACCGAGTTCGACCGGATGCCCGGAATCGTCGGCCTCGCGGGCGACGACCGCTTCGGCTTCCCGCTCACCGCCGACGCCACCGGCGTGCTGGACGGGGGCGGCTGGACCGTCGACCACGGCGATCATGTGCACTACTACCGTGCGGCCGTCCGGGATATCGGCGAGGTGCCGCACGGGGGAGTGGTCGCCGTGCACAGCGATACGGCGCTCACCGCGCTGATCGGCGCATCGAACACGCTGCTGCTGGACCGTGCGGAACTGGAGTCCGGTGTCGTCGCCGAGCGCGGCAGCGTGGACGGGCTCGCGATCCCGTACTCCGAGCACCTCGTCACCGTGTCCGCCGCCGGACGTGTGGAGGTCCGCACCCGCGAGGGCGGACAGGTCACACCGCTCGCCGGGCAATGCGCCGCGCCGAGCGGTACGGCCGTCACCCGCCGGGGAGTCGTCTTCGGGTGTGCGGACGGCGCGCTGCTCGTCGCGGCCGACGCGGGCCGGTTCTCGGCCACCGAGATCCCTTATCCGCGGCCAGTGCCCGTCACCGAGCGCGCCGCCCGCTTCACCCATCGCGCGGGTTCGACCACCCTCACCGCGATCGCCGGGGAGCGCGGCATCTGGGTGCTCGACATCGCCGCCCGGAGTTGGCGTCTCATCGAATCCGGGCCGGTGCTGGCCGCCAATACCGCGGGTGCCGGGAGCTCGATCCTCGGCCTGACCGGTGACGGGGTGCTGCACGCCTACGATCCCGGCACCGGCGCGGAAACCGCACGGGCGCAACTGCTCTCCGGGCCGATCGCGGCGGACTCGCCGCCGGTCATCGAGGTCGACACCAATCGCGCCTACGTCAACGATCCTGCCGCCCAGGCGATTCACGAGATCGACTACCGCGACAACCTGCGTCGTGCCCGTACCTTCGCCCTCGACATCACCCCCGACCACATGGTGGAGACCGGCCGATGAGATCCCTGCTGAGCACCCTGCTGGCCTGCGCGGCCCTCCTGCTGCTGCCCGCCTGCGGCACCGGTGGCGCCGACGGCCCGGAGGTGGTCGTGACCACTAATATCCTCGGCGACATCACCCGGGAGCTGGTAGGTGACGCGGCGAAGGTCACCGTGCTCATGCCGCCCGGTGCGGACCCGCACCAGTTCGGCATCTCCGCCCAGCAGGCCGCCGGGATCGGCGACGCCGCCCTGCTGATCCACAATGGCCTCGGGCTGGAAGAGGGCGTCGAGCGCCACGTCGAAGCCGCCGAAGAATCCGGTGTCCCAACCCTTTCCGTCGGCGACCAGGTGAACCCGATCGACTACCGCACCAGCGATGGCCCCGACCCGCACTTCTGGACCGACCCGGCCCGCGTCCGCACCGCCGTCGACGTGATCGGTGCGCGTCTGCTCACGCTGCCCGGCGTCGACACCGCGCGGATCCGCGCGAATGTCGACCGCTACCGCGCCGAGATCGAGGCCCTGGACGCCTGGATGACGGCCCGCTTCGATTCGCTCCCGCCCGAACAGCGCCGCCTGGTCACCAACCATCACGTATTCGGTTATCTGGCACTGCGATTCGGTTTCGAGGTAATCGGCGCGATCATCCCCAGCGGTACCGCACTCGCCTCCCCGAGCGCCTCCGACCTGGCCGAGCTCGCCACCGCCGTCCGCACCGCCGGAGTGCCGACTATCTTCGCCGACTCGTCCCAGCCGGACCGGCTGGCCCGCGTCCTCGCCGAACAGGCGGGCGTGCGGGTGGAAGTCGTCGCCCTGCACACCGAATCGCTCACCCCGCCCGGCGGGGGAGCCGACACCTACCTCGACATGATGCGCGCCAACACCGAGGCCATCGTCACCGGCCTCGCACCGCGCTGATCGTCGACAAGCGTTGCGCACCAACCATGATGAGGAGCACGAACCATGCGTACCCGCAGTAGAGCCGCCTCGGCGGCCGCCCTGTCCGGCCTGCTGGCCTCGGTAGTGGCCCTGAGCGGCTGCGGCACCGACGAGTCGGAGCCCGCCGCCCGCCCGGAGATCGCCAGCCCCCTGGCCGTCACCTACGACGGCGGCATCTACCTGCTCGACGGACAGACCCTGACGGTCGGCGGTGACGTGAAGCTGGACGGCTTCAACCGCGTCAACCCGGCCGGCGACGACACCCACGTCATGGTGTCGACCAAGGAGGGCTTCCAGGTCCTCGACGCCGTGCACGGCGAGCTCACCGACATCACCTTCCCCGGCGCGAAGCCCGGCCACGTGGTCCGTCACGCCGACCGCACCGTGCTGTTCACCGACGGCACCGGCGAGGTCACCATCTTCGACCCGCACGACCTGGAACAGGGCAAGCCCGACACCTCGAACTACACCTCCGCCGCGCCCCACCACGGCGTCGCCATCGAACTGTCCAACGGCGACCTGGTCACCACCCTCGGCACCGAGGAAAAGCGCACCGGCATAGTGGTTCTCGACTCCGACCGCAAGGAGATCGCCCGCAACGAGGACTGCCCGGGTGTGCACGGCGAATCCACCACCGCGGGTGAGGCAGTGGTGATCGGCTGCCAGACCGGCGTCCTGATCTACCGCGACGGCGTCATCACCAAGGTCACCAGCCCCACCCCGTACGGCCGCATCGGCAACCAGGCGGGCTCCGGCGCCTCCCCGATCGCCCTCGGCGACTACAAGCAGGACAAGGACGCCGAACTCGAACGCCCGCAGCAGATCTCACTGATCGACACCCGCGACGCCAGCCTGAAGCTCGTCCCACTCGGCACCAGCTACACCTTCCGCTCGCTGGCCCGCGGCCCGCAGGGTGAGGCCCTGGTCCTCGGCACCGACGGCAAGATCCACGTCATCGACCCGGTCGCCGCGACCGTGACCCGCAGCTTCGACGTGATCGCCCCGTGGGAGGAGCCCCTGGAATGGCAGCAGCCCCGCCCGGCCATCTTCGTCCGCGGTGACGACGTCTACGTGAGCGAGCCGGCCACCAAGCAGATCCACCGCATCGACCTGACCGCGGGCACCACCGCGGCCTCGGTGACCCTGGACGGCACCCCGAACGAACTCAGCGGTGTCGTCGGCGGCCACGACCACTGATTCGGCGATTCGCTGTCGCCGTGCCGGGCTCATCGAGCCCGGCACGCGCGAAGTCAGCGGAAAGCCTCGGCGTTCTCCGCGACCCACCGGCGGTAGGTCCGCCCGGCAGTCCCGGTGAGCCGCTGGACGGTATCGCGCACCCGCAGCAACTCGTCATTGACGTCCCCGCCGGTCACATCCAGCACCGCATCCGCCGCATCCGCGCCGAACACCTCCACCATGCGCGCCCGCGCCCGCTCGCGGCTGATCTCGACGATCTCGATCTCCCGGCCGAGCTCCGCCGCGATCGCCGCCACCTGCTCGCGCGGCGATATCCGGGCCGGACCGGTCAACGCGTAGGCCCGCCCCCGATGCGCGGGATCGGTGAGCGCGACCCGCGCCACCGCCGCGATATCGGCGGGGTGAATGGTGGGCAGCCCGATATCGGCGAACGGCACCTCGACCGGTTGTCCGGCACGAATCGCGTCCGCCCACATGAGGGTGTTGGACGCGAACTGGGTCGGCCGCAGTACGGTCCAGTCCATTCCGCTGTCCTCGACCATCCACTCCACGGCCGCATTCTCCGCCGCCGGTCCCAGCCACGGATGGGTGAGCACGGTTATCGACGACACCAGCACCACCTGCCGCACCCCCGCCGCGCGCGCCGCCGCGAGAATCTCCCGATCCGGTCCGAACCGCGACAGGTAGAACATGGCCCGCACGCCTTCGAACGCCGGCTTCAGCGAAACAGGTTCGGCGAGATCGCCTTCCACCACCTCGACCCCCGTCGGAAACGATGCCCAGGCGAGGTCGCGCGCCAGCCCGCGCACCGGCTCGTCTCCCGCCGCGCGCAATTCCGACAACAATGCGCCGCCGATACCTCCGGTGGCTCCCGTAACGAGAATCACGACCGATCTCCTTCTGTCGACCGACAACTGCCGACGACGCTAAAACCTCGAGTCGACTTCAGGTCAAACCGGCGCGGCGGTACCGCTTTCGATATGGGTGGCGTCGTTCTCGGCGCGGGGGCTAGGCTCGTCGCGGCATTACAGGAATGAATACACCGGTGCGCAAGGCGGTTTGACTCCGAACGGCATCCGGATCAGGGGAGGGAATCCGCACAGCCGTATCACCGGCGCGCCCGGGCGACGCCCTGTGTCGCCTCGTTCACCCGCGCCAGCCGCATCTCGATCCATGACGCACCGCGTTCATTCATTTCCGGGGAGGGCCATCCGACCATGAACAACGACGACCGACCATCCGGCACCGGCATTCCGCTCGCCGTATCGCCATTCGACGAGAATCCCACCGAGGTCCAGAACGTCTGGCCGCACTCGGCTGCATCACCCGGCACCCCGTCGTCGGATATTCCGCAGCCCCCGCACTCGGTCGCTCCGGTGCCCGCACCGCACCCGGTCGCACCGCCGCACCCTGTCGCGCCAACGCCCGCCGGGTCGGCCGGTTATCCGCCACCGCCCGCACACCCGGCCTTCGCGCCGCAGTACCCGGCCGCACCGCCACCACGGTCGCGCCGGTGGATCTGGGTGACCCTCGCCGTCACCATCGTCCTTGTCGCGGCCGCCATCTCGACCACGTACATCCTCACCCGCCCGGAGCCCATCGCCCTCGCCGTCGATGACTGCGTCTCGATACTCGACAAAGACAACCCGGTCGAGTACACCTGCGGACAAATCAATGCCGCCTATCGCATCGTCGCACGCGAAAATGTGGTCTATCCAGTGGAATCCGCGTGCATGAAGTACGACGACGCGACCCGCGCCGTCCTCGACGCCGCCGACCAGGGCTCCAATCCGGATACCGTCCTGTGCCTGGCCCCCACCCGCGTGAACTCGACCGATCCGGGCGCCATCGAGACCGGCGATTGCGTGAAGGTGACCGACGGCGGCGCGACGGTCACCCGCGTCGCCTGCGCGCCCGAGTCCGGCGTGGGCGAGGTGCTGGCCATCCGACTGCACACCAAGGTCCCCGTCACCGACCGGGCCTGCCACGATGTCCCCCGCGTCCGCCAGGCGTTCGCCTACTCCTCCCTGGGCGGCCGAGCCCTCGTTCTCTGCGTCCGTGCCGCCAACCCCAGCTCGACCGGCAATGCCGAACCCGGCGACTGCGTCAACGAGAACATGACCAGCATTGTCGCCTGCACCCTGCCCGAGGCCGCGGAGCGAGTGCTGACCGTCCGCGTGCAGCACACCGAACCCGTTGCCCCCGAATGCCTCGGCGTCACGGGAGCGACCGGCTTCACCATGAACTCCCACGGCACCACGGATCTGGTGGTGGCCCTGTGCGTCGGCCCCGTCGACGACGCCGATGTCGGCTACGCCATGGCCGGGGACTGCGTCATCCCGCCGGACGAGGGCAACGACTTCCGAGCGACGAAGGCCGAATGCTCCGACCCGGCCGCTAGCGTCCGCGTGACCTCCCGCCACGACACCGACACCGCCGAATGCCCCGGCGACTACGTGGCCCGCATGACCCGCAAACCAGGCGTCACCAACGGCATGACCCTCTGCTTCACCAGCAACTGATCCGCCGCGGAGTCGGCTACCCCGCCGACTCCGCCTGCTCCACCGCCCACGCGCAAATAGCCGCCAACGGCGTCTCCAACGACTTCCCCAGCTCACTCAACGCATACTCCACATGCTGCGGCGCCCGCTCCCGATACACCCGCCGCACCACCAGCCCATCCGCCTCCATCCCCCGCAACGTCTCCGTCAACACCTTCTGCGTCACCCCCGGCAACCGCCGCCGCAACTCCGCATGCCGCCGCGGCCCATCCAACAGGGCGTAGATCACCAGAATCCGCCACTTGGACGCCAACCGCTCCAACGCCTGCCGCGTGGCACAGGACTCCTCGAGTACATCCGGAATCTCCAGCGCCATATGTTCTCCCACGCTACGGGCACGCTCTCGCCCACCGCTACCGTCTGGGTTCACGGTAGTCGACGAGCTTCGGTGCACTACAGCCCTTCTCACCGTGTGCTGCTTTCAGCGTGGTGGAGTTGTCGGTGTCATCGCAGCGTTCCAACCCCGATACCGCAAGGTGGCAGCCGGACTGCGCCGTGTCGTCCCCTGGGATCGGGCTTACCGCAGGTGTTCGCTTGTGCGTTTGCCGATGGCCGCGCTGAGCGCATCCAACTCGGCCAGCACGTCGGTCGCCGCCCAGACACGATTGCGCTTGCTTTCCGAGAGAACTACCAGAATGCCCGCGTCCGTCAGCCTGCCGAGCGCGCGGTAGGTGCTGGCGTCGGTGGTACCCGCGATGCGCTGGGCGGTCTCCGCATTGAGAATCGGCGTGTCCAACAGCGCCTCGATCAGCGCCTCATCGGCCGAGTTCGCCCGCGGTCGTGCCGCCGTCCGCCACCGTGCGGGCAGGCTGGCCAGGGCACACGCCGATTCCTGCGCCGCTTCACTGGCATGGATCGCGGCGAGCGACAGGTACTCGACGAACGGGTCGACCTGCCCCCGTCGGTAGGTGTTGAGGTGTCCGAAGTACCTGCCGGTATCGGCGAGCATCACCGACGCCAGCGGAACAGTCACGCGCTCGGTCAACCCGCGACGGCGCAGGACCGCGCTGATGAGAGCCCGGCCGATGCGGCCATTGCCGTCGGTGAACGGATGAATCGATTCGAACTGGGCATGCGCGAGCGCGGCCTGCGCGAGTATCGGCAGGTCGGTCCGATTGACGAAGGTGATCAGGTCTGCCATCAACTCGGGCACGAGTTCCGGCGGCGGTGGGACGTGCACCGCGTCGATCGGCGTGTAATCGCTGCCGCCGATCCAATTCTGCGCATCGCGCAACCGACCGGAATCCCGGGCCGTGTAGTAATCCGGTGCCATCAGCAGCCGGTGTGCGGTCAGCAGATCCTCGATTCCGACGGCCCTCGCGCTGGCGGCATCCACCATGGCGACGAGCGCCTTGACCGCCGCCAACTGCGCCTTCGCCTCATCGCTCGCCTTGCCGCCGCCGACCGCCCTACCGAATGCCCGCCACCCCGCATCGATGTGCTCGATCTTCGACGACGCCACCGATTCGCTGCGCAGTAGGAAGTCCGCCAGCGGCGCCAGGTGCCGACCGAATCCGGCTTCGAGCCTCGCGATCGCGATCACAGCCGCCTCATGAGCGCGGGCGACCGCTCCCACGGGGTCATAGTCCAGGTTGGCGATAGGAGGTGGGATCGACACCTCGATACGCTCCAGGGTGCGGTCGCCCCTGGAGCCCTGCCGCTGACGCGGGCTCCAGGGGCGCTCCTCAACCCGATGCGATGGCCAGTCCATGTGGTCGCACTTTCGGTTGGTTTTCTCCAGCAAGTAGGTATTAACTATACTTTCCACATGGAAAACGTAGGTAAGTTTCCCGTTGTTGTATGTTTGGGTCTGTACTCTTAGATCTTGGTCAACCCCCTCGCATGACGCGAGACTGCTCACAGGTTCGTTCGGCGTGCCTTCTGCTGTCGTAGATTTGATCGGCTTGTCGACGACCAGGGGGAGTGTCTGATGAACGTGCGTGCTCTCGGGCAGGGCTTGGCCCTGACTGCGGTAGCAGTCGGCCTGACCGCGGCCGGTTGCGCCCGCACCATCGACGGCGAGGCGGTGGCCAATGAGACCGACCGCGCCGCCTACGTCTCCTCGGTATCAAGCTCCGCCGCCGCGGCGACGTCCGCCCGAGCCCACTCCGCCAAGGTCACCGTGTGCGGGGCCTTCTTCAGGTCCGCGGTCGACGTCAAATTCAAGCTCAGTGCCTTCAATCGCGAGCTGGAGGCCCAGCAGGACCGCGAGGCCGCCCGAACCAAGGCCCGCGCCGCCGCCACCGCACTGTCCTCCGCCGCCACCACGGTCACCGACGCACTACGCGACAACCCCTCGATTCCCGCGACCATCAACACGGCCATGTCCGAATACGCCAGTGCCGCGAACGGTTTCGCATCCGAGCTGAACAAGCTGACCGCCGGCTCCACCTCGCCGGAGGAGTTCATGGCCGCGGACGACCGCTATCGCGCGGCCCGCGACGCGGCGCTCGACAGCTGTTCGTGAGGGAGCGGGCGTGCGAAATGAGGACATCACGATGAGAACCCTGCCCCGTGCCGGACTGCTCGCTGTTTCGATATCGCTGACCGCGTCGTGTGGGCTGGGGCCGACCCCGAACCAAGAGCGGGCGCGGGAGCAAGCGATCCAGGATTGCAGCGCTGGAACGTTCGACTTCACGGCTATGAGCGATACCCAGCCCCTTGGGCGCAGTGACGCGCTCTACCAGAAGATGATCGAGGCTACAGGGAACAAACAATCAGTCTCGATGCTGGACCTCACCAATTCGGCGGGCTGGTCCGATGAATGGGACCGTATGGTCGGGGTCTGGGAGGACGCCGAGCGGGACGAATTGAACTCCCGGGCCCAAACGCCGGGCTACTGCTGGAAAGGCCTCCCGTCCAATTCGGGTATGTCCGACCGTCCTTCGGACGGGTTCTACCTGTTCATCAGGGACAACGAACCGGTGCAGTTCGTTAGGTACCGACCGGACGTATACCCGATTCAGCTGCTGCCTGGGGCGGTAGTAACGAAGAAGACGGTACTGGGCATGTCAGGCTCGAAGCTCCAGCCTGAGTAACCGCGGTCGCTGCGAAGGGGTCCGCGCGGCCGACAATCCAGTTTGCGCCGGTCTCGGCTTTGCGGCATCGTGAAGAGCTGATTTGCCAGGAGTCTTGTCAGCGGCGCGGTCAGGGAGTCCGTGCCGCCTGTACGGCAGGCTGGAGGGTGGGATACCGAATGATGAGCTGCGACGTGGGACCGTACCGGACTCGGGGTGGACGGTGACCGGGGGACAGACGAATGACACGCACACGTCCTGGGACGACTGGCGGCAGGACGCCCGGGGCGGGGGCTTCAACTCCACGACAATCGCCTTCGATCCGGCGGTAGCCACCACGCTGGCAGGCGAGGCGGCCACGTTCGCGGCCGCGGTGGAGAACGCGAAGACCGAGATCGCGTCGGCGACCGACCTGAAGGCGCTGAACCTGAAGGGTTCCGGTGCCGACCTGGCCGGCATGATCAACCGGTCCGCGACGATCATGGCTGACAGCGTGCTGTCCCGGCATATCGACATCCTCACCGATATCGGCGAAACGTTCCTTGCTGCCACCGGCCTGTACGAGAACAGCGAGGAGGCGTCGCGGTCCGCATTCGAGAGCCTCCGAAGCGGTGCCACACCTGTCTCCTTCGCGGAGAGCGCTGCGACCGGCCCTTCCTGGGCGTCGTCGGGGCGAGGATCACTGAAGTACTCGGATTCGCCGCAACAGGATTACGACGACCGCCTGACCGATACCGGCGAGGCGCAATCGCTGTGGGAGCGAGGGAAGAAAGAGGGCGACGGGATCACGATGCAGCAGTCGCTGGTCGATCCCGAAGCCGGCGAGATGTACACCTGGCCCGACTTCGTCGCGCAGTACAACCATGTCGCCGGTAACCAGATCACCGAGCAACTGCAGCGCTTCGCCGACTCGTGGAAGAAGGCAGCCGACGGGCTGAAAGCACAAGCGTCCGCCTTCCGGGCCGCCTACCAGGGAAGTTTGCAGGATGGGGCGAGCGGGACCAATCCGGACGGTATCTGGGCGTCACCCGCCGCCGCCAAAGCACGCGGCGCGCTCGACAGCTACCTGACGGGCATCGACACCCTGGTCGGGAACATGACCTCGATGAGCGACACTCTCGCGTTCACCAAAGGGTGGATGGTCAAGCTGCAATCGCTGCTACCGCAACAACCTCTCGTCACTGCCCATGATCCGACCGGGTCGGCGTATGAGGAACAGCTCAATCAGATGCGGACGGTGTGGGACAACTGGTACGGGGTCGGTGCGAAGATCTCGAGCAACTGCCTTCCGCAGCCGCCCGCTGCGGCGACCCCCATCACCGCGCTTGCTAGCCCAGGCAACCCTCTGTACGACCAGCTGACCGGTGCGGCGGGCGCGCCGACCACCGACCTGGTGGATATCCCTTTCACCATGGACAATGCTCTCGCCGAGGGCATTCCGACGTCATATCAGGAACCCGACGGCACACGCGTCACCGCCATTCCCAATCCAGACGGCACGTTGACCACCGCCAGAACCACTGTTGCTCCGGATGGCACCGTCACTGTCGTTTCGAGCACCGATGGTGGACCCGAAACAGTGTCCGTGGCGACCCCTCGCAATGATGGCACCGGCACCGTCGATACCGTTACGACCATGCCCGACGGCACTCGACAGCGCACCGTCAGCACCGTCAAGAACGATGGAAGTATCGGTACGCAGGCAATTGATCAGAACGGCAAGTTGGGGCCTGAAGCTACTACCAGTCGCGAACCCGACGGCACCATGCGTACCGAGATTCCCGATCCCGCCACCGGGACCACCGCTACGATTCGCACGCAGCTCGATGGCTCCACCCAAACGACCGTCACGGGCACGGCCCCGGACGGCACTCAGCAGGTGATCGCCACCGCTGACAGCGACGGCACTCGCTCGGTCTCCGACGGCAGCGGACGAGTGTTCACCACATTCTCCAACGGCAACCAGGCCATGACCGTCGAACTCCCTGACGGCACCACTGCGACCAAGATGCCGGACGGCTCGATATTCACTACCGATAAACCGGAATCCGGTGAACCCGCTGCCACGCCATTCGGTGTCGCGGGGTTCCTCGAGTCCGTACAAGGCACTCTGGCCACACACCCCATCAACAGTGCAGTCGGAGTGGCTGGTACCTTCGGCGCCGAATTCGCCAACCAGGCGCTCAACGGGGCGCCAACCGGACCGACCATGGCTCAACTCGCTGTTGACGCCGCAGCGGACGCCCGGATCAAATACATCAACGCCACGCTCGAGGGTGTCCCTACCGACCCGAACTCCCCCAGCGGCAGACTGCTTGCCCAAGCCGGCGACGCCGCCGATGACGCCGCGCGCAACTCCAATATGGCCAAGTATCTGAAGACCGGCGGGAAATTACTCAACTGGCCAGTGCTTGTCGGCACCAATGCGTACGCCAACTATGTTGATTGGGATCACGGAAACGGAAAACCGGGCGACCAGGCTGTAGCTAATGCTCTTGGCGGGATCGGCGGCGGAGCAGCAGGAGCCGCATTAGGAGCGAAAATAGGTGCGGTAGCCTGTGTTGGGTCCGGTCCTCTGTACCTTGCGTGTGTGGCGGGAGCTGCCGGACTCGGAGGACTTATCGGCGGATCGGCAGGCGCCTACGGCGCAGAGGAAGCTGTTAAGGCAGTCAAGTAAAGAAAAGGAATGCTTAGGAATGTCAGCGCCGGCAAGGAAATTATCGTGGCCCCGTGCATGGGGGGCTGAGCGGGCGCCGACATCTATCGTTATCGGTATCCTATTCTTCGGTATTTGCGGAGTGATCGGGCTCGGTTCCTACGTAAGCGATCTACTCGCTCAGAAGGGGCCGATCAGTGGTCTGTACGGTGCTCTTGTGGGCTTGGCTGGGTTTGCGTTCGTAGCAGTCGCGCTTCCGGCCGTACGGGTGCGGCGTACCGGACTACCACGTCAGGTCGGCGTTGCTGAACTTGGTGATGGGAGTTTCGGCCTTCGCTTCGATGTTCGTCGATCATTGAAGCCGCTATTGCTCGCCTTCTTCCTTGTAGGCGCATTATTTGTACTGCTACGTGCGTACATTTTCGCATCACAGGCAGTCGAAACAGATAACTCCATACGCGCAAGCATCTATTTTGTCGGCGCTATAGTCGCAGCAGTTCTTCTGGTAATCTTCATCGGCCTGTTTGTCTATCAATCCCGAACTCGAAGCAGTGGAAGCTTCCTCGTAATTTCCGAATCTGGTGTGTTCCAAGGTAAAGGTCGTGCCGTTAGCCGCCTGGACTGGTCTGAGATCGGCCAAATTGAACCTGTGTTGCAGAATAGTGTTGCCACAGTTCGAATAACTCCCGTTCCCGGCACGAAGGTGCATGTTGAAGCCGCGAACAGCTGGCTTGGGCGGATGGAAGAACGCTCTCTTCGATACGCAATCGATATCCCGGCGTGGACTCTGAAGATCGACCCTCCACTCCTGCTGCACCTGGTCCGCTTTTATTGGCGCAATCCCGGGCTGCGGACCGAGCTCACCTGCGACGCGGTGATCGACCGGATGCGCCGCGCGGATTTCCGTAGGCCGAAGTTGGATTCCTCCCCGGCGACCGACTCGTAATGCGTACCTGGCGATTCAGTGAGGCCGGATTCTCGGTGCTGTGGAAGGACCGGACCGGGGATCGGCTTCCGGCTCCGTTTCTGTTCACCTCGAAGGCGGCGACGCAGCAGGAGTACCGTGCCGAGCAGGAAGAGGCGCGAGAGCGGGTGCGCGACAGTGCGGACCACGAAGTGAACGGGATCGTGGATGTCGTGTCCGCGCCGGATCTGTATCTGACGGTTCGCGGCGGCGACGAGTCCGATCCGGCGGGGTTGATTCGGATGCGGGCCGCGCGCAAGGCTGACCGCGGGTATGTCATTACGCAGTTGCCGGGGGAGTCGATCTATCACCGTGGCGGTTACACGGTCGCCGAATGTGACCCGGTGCGGCTCACCAACGCGGTGGTAGCGGCATTGCCCGCCGTGGGGCGGGGTAGCGGCGGCGATATCGCGCTCGCCTCGGCCGGAGACGGGTACGAGCACACTGATTTCCGGAGTTTGGTGTCTGCCGTTGATGATTCGGCGAACGCGTCGGCGGCTCGATTCCTGCGGAGGCCGGTAGTGTCCTCCGGACAGATTCAGATCGCGCAGGGCAGTTCGATGTTCGGGCCGCGCGGCATTCGCCGGTATGTGGTTGGCTGGCGGGATATCGAGGGTGATGGTCGGTTTGTCATCACCGACAGTCCCGCTGTCGCATTGGCGGCCGACAGCGGTCGGTTCGTATCGGTGCTGAATTCACGGGTCGCGCAGGTGATCCGGGCCATCAAGGAAGAACGTGAGCAGGTTGGTTGACGGTGGGGTCGAGCGTGTTTCGTTCCGCCGGGACCGGAGTGAGGGGTAGTAGGTAGTGCAGCGCGAGAACGAACCGGATACCGCCGATTGGGGATCGGAGGCTCCGTTGATGCCCGGCGCCGAACAGGCGGAGTCGAGCCCGGAACCACCCCCGGAGCAGCCGGGAACCAATAGCCTCGCGGTCGCGACGCTGATCCTCGGGCTGCTCGGAATATTCTTCCTGGCAGTGCCTTTAGGGATGATCGCGTTGGCGCAGATCCGCAATCGGGGGCAGCAGGGCGGTGTTCTCGCGCGGGCGGGGATGGCGGCCTCCATGTGCTACATCCTGGCCGGTGTCATGGTGGTGGCATTCTTCCCGATTGGAGGTTCCGATGAGGAAGACGAGGCGCTGCCGCCGATGTTGTCCCGGAATCTGTCGGTCGGTGACTGCGTCAAGAGCGTGGAGGAGTCCGACGTGATCGACGCGATTCCGGTCGTGCCATGCGACCAGCCACATGCCGCGGAGGTGATCATTCAGTTCCCGGTGGAAGGGTCGTGGCCCGGCCGGGATGAATCGGCACGTCGAGCCGATGCCCGCTGTAGCGAGGAATTGACACCGGCGTTGATCGACAGTCCGATGCTCACCGAACTACGCAGCTTCATCTATTTTCCGGCGAACGCCATGCAGTGGCGCGACTACCCGAAGGTCAGTTGCCTGGTCATGCGTGTGGATGGGCGGGACCTCACGCTGAAGATCCCACGATAGTTGCCTGTCTCGCGGAGGCTGCGTGTCGCTCGGTGCGGCGCTCACGCTCCAGGCGCGCGGCAATCGCCGCGACGGTACGGCCGTGCGTGGGACGCGGCGTTGTCCGGATTAGCGAGCGGAAACCTACCCGCTGGAGCGGTCTCGGTGGTCGTCGCGTCGACGGCTCAGGTCATGGTGCCGGCCGCGTTCGTCGGTGATACCGACCGATGCCGAAATGGCCTCCATGTACTTACGGAGTGGTATGGCGTGTGACTATTTTCAGCAGGTTCAGCAACTCCTCAGCCTCGGCAAGCTGATTACGTTCACTCTCCGGCGCGTCGACGTTCCAATGCGCGATCTGATTGCGGTACTCCGCGACAGCCGTCAGTCGCTCCACCCAGCTCCCTTGTTCGAACGGCCATCCGAGCTGATTCCAGATCTTCTCCTTGGCGACCAAATGAGGGTAGTTCCCCATGGTCAAGTGGCTCGGGGAAGTGATGGACTGAGCCTTCTTCTTGTTGTTCTCGAAGCACATGCCCAGGTCGGCGCTCGCCACCTTTCCAAAGGCGATGCGCAGACGGCGCTCGATTTCCTCGAGAACGGTGAAAGGCGTGACTCGGGTCCTGAGTTCACCCGCGAGGTCGGACGCGGTGATGATGCGGGTGACCACGTTCGCGTTGTCGACGACTATGACGTACCCGAACTTCTGGATATCGGGGACTCGGGTGAACAGTTCTTCCTCGACGTGTGCAGCCGGCGGCCATTTGTCCGCGCGCGCCTCCCACAGCGTCACGCCCCCGGGACGCAACTGACTGTGCGCAATGCTCTCCCATGTGATGACGCCGAGCAAACACCGGTTCTCGTCGACGATGGGTAGCTGGGAGAACTCGCGAGCAGCCATGATTTCGGCGGCGCGGGCGAGGGATTCATTACGCCGGATCGCGATCACGGGTTCGGTCCTGCGGAGGTTGCCGACCCGCCACGTCAGGTCGTGGTCTCGCGAACCACGGTTCGTGTTCGCTTCCTGTTCGGAATCGGCTGCCGATGAGGGCTCGGCGTTCTCGACGGCGGACACCGTGACCGTATCGTCCAGCTGAACCGCCGTGAAGTCCGGATCGGTGGTGATGCCGAGCTCTCGAAGTTCCTGATTGACTGCTTCGACCGCATCGGTGGTCCGCCGGGAGTGGCCCCACAGCCCAATGAGATCCCGCGCCGACAGCTGGCGCGTGCCCGATTCCCGGATGTCGTCGAGCAACTCGTCGATATCAGCGGGAGGAGTGACCGCGCCGGAGTAGCCGGGATCGATCCCTGTATCGGCAAGTTCCTGAATGCGGGCCGCAGCATCGCGCCGACTCAGCTCACTGATCGTGAGGAAGGCACCCATGCTGTCCCGCAGGTCGGCACCGATGGCCGCACGCTCCACCGCGGTAAGCCACTCGACTTTGCGCACATGCATGAATCCGGGCCGGGCCTCCGGCCGGTGCTCGTACTCGCCGACGATCCGTCCGATCGCCACGACGGGCTGATACTTGCGTGGCATGACGACGAAATCGCCGACCTCCATCTCACGCACGAAACGCCATAGCTGATGCGTCCAGTTGTCCACGGTGCGCCGCCGCTCGGTGGGGTAGCACCGTTCGAGAATCGTGCGCAGCTGGTCGATGGACTCGGCTGGCGACAGATCGGGATGGACTTCGCTCCACCCCGCTATGGCCAACCCTTCGGCGAGCGCTGTCTCCTCACGGTGACCGTCCCACCCGCCACGTACCGTCCATGCCCGCGCCATCCGTAGAATCCCTCCGTACTCGTCAAGGCGGTGGGGAGGCCCCCTGGGACGACGGTAGCGAACCGGACGGACATGGGCGTGAAATCTGTGGATTCTGTGCGCTTCCATCGCGTATCCAGTGCCGTCGGAATGTCGTTGAAAGCCGCCGCGATCGGTAGTCGGCACGGGCCGAGGCACTGAGCAGAGATCACTCCATCGCCCAGGCCGGTGGTGATCCGGTTTGCGCCTGTCGCGGCTTTGCGGCGGCGTGATGAGGCAATGTGCCAGGAGCCTGGTCATCGGTGCGATACCGGTCGTGTCGTGTGATCAGCCGCATGCGGCGGAGGTGATCATTCAGTTCCCGGTGGGGGGCCGTGGCCCAGTCGGGACGAGTCGGCGCGGCGGGCCGATGCGCGGTGTACCGAGGAGTTGACACCGGCATTGATCAACAGTCCTCTGCTGGCCGAGTTGCGCAGCTTCATCTACTTTCCGGCGAATGCGATGCAGTGGCGCGGAGGTCAGCTGCCTGGTCATGCGGGCGGATGGTCGGGATCTCGCTCTCGAGATTCCCCGGTAGGCGCTGTACCGCAGCGGTGGTACGGGCCGGTCGGCAAGGGGCGCGCGGTTGTGGATGCGAGCGGGTCGGGCGCGGTCAGCGGGCGGGGGCCAGGCGGGCGTGTCTCGGGTGTGTGTGCGCGGAGGCGGCGGTCGATGGTGTTGTCGGGCGTGCCCCGCGCTCGGCGCGGCGCTCGCGCTCGAGGCGTGCGGTGATCGCGGCGACGGTGTGTCCCGCTGCCGGGCGGGGTGAGATGTGCGTCGTCAGCGCGGGCGCGAGCCAGGCGATGATGCCGCCGGTGGTCGCGCCGATCAGGAAGGACAGCCAGTACGCGATCACGGTGTACCCCTTTCGGATTCGAGGTTGGTGCGGGTGGGTCGCCTCGGTGGCGGCGACTCACCGGATTCGGCAGTCGTGCGCTGCGCCGCGTGCAGGGTGCGGCATTCGGCGGGATGGCAGTCGCGGTGCAGCGCGCCTGCCTCGGCGGCTTCGAGGTGGTTCATTGGGCCGTCGTAGTCACATCCGGCCAGGGTCAGCGCCCTGGGGGAGACGTATTCCATGACGTTCGGCCTTTCGCTGATTCGGATGGGGGCGACCGCCGCCGTGGGTCAGTGCCGTGCTTCGGGGTGGTCGGGCGAGGCCAGGCGGGTTCTGATGCCCGGGATGAGGGTGTTGGGGCGGCTGAAGATCACCTCTTCGGGGCGGTCGGCGGGTTGCATCGTGCGCAGCAGATACCTTGTGCCGCAACGCAGTTCGATCGCCGTGTCGGTGATGGACTTGATTCTGGTGCGGGACAGGACGATTCCACGGGTCTCGGACAGCTCGACAACGTGTGCGCCGAGCGTCACCCAGGTGGGAAGTGGGTCGGCCGTCATGATCGAATTCCCGCTTTCGGTGTCGGTGGGGGTTGTGGGCTTCCGGTAGGCGGGCAGGCGCGGTCGGCCGCTGAGGCGAGCCGAATCGGCCTCCTGGCCTGCGGATTTCGGTTGCTGAACACCCTCGATTAGACAACTGCCGGAGCTATTCTGAAGGCTCCGCATCGAAGTTGATCCGCAACTCGTTGGGCAGCCAGCACGGTGCCCCCAGTACGGAGTGACCCGGATAGCGAGGCTAACGATATGGCGGGTTCCACCATCCCCCGGCGAGCGTTGGGCCGGATATTGCACGACCTGCGGGCACAGGCCGGGAAGACGCAGTTGGCCGCGGGATTGATCATCGACGTGTCACCACAGGTCATCGGCAGAATGGAGGACGGGATACCGGTCAAGGTCAGCGGCGTGCAGGTCAAGGAGCTGCTGAGATGCTATGGGGCGGAGCCGGACGTGGCCGACCAGGCGCTGTCGCTGTTCGAGGAGGTGAAGGCGGCCCGGGGCGACCCGCGCGGCGGCTGGTGGCGCGCGTACAAGGATGTGACGAGCAGCCATTTCGACCACTACATGAATCTGGAAGAAGCCTGTACCCGGCTGACCACTTTCCAGATGACGCTGCTGCCCGGCCTGCTCCAGACACCCGCCTACCGCCGGGCGATGATCCTGGTGAAGGAGCCGGGGCGGTCCGCGCTGGATGTTGAGCGGGAGATCGAACTCGGTATTCGTCGGCGGGTGCGGCTGCTGGAAGACGACGGGTTCGAGGTGAATGTGTTTCTGTCCGAGGCGGTATTGCGGCACCGGGTCGGTGGTCCGGAAGTCATGGCCGAACAGCTCAGGCATCTGGCCGAGGTGGGGCAGTCGCCGACTGTGGCAATCCGGGTCGTACCGCATGACGCCGACGGCTACATGGGCCTCGTGGTCGGACAGTTCACGCTGTTCGAGTTCCCCGCGCTTCGGCACAGTGGGTTGCGGGAGCCGCCGGTCGTCTTCGTCGAAGTGTTCACCGGTGCACTGTTCTTCGAGGACAACGAGATGATCGAGAAGTACCGGACGGCGGTTGCGGACATCGCCGGGGCGGCGTTGGATGAGGAAGACAGCCGAAGAATGATGCTGGATTTGGCGAAGGAGTACGCGGCGTGAGTGATGCCCCATCTGTGGTGCGGTGGTACAAGAGCAGCTATAGCCAGCCTCAAGGTGATTGTGTCGAAACCGCGCATCTTCCGGGTGGCGAGGTCGGTGTGCGGGACAGCAAGAACGCGGCCGGTGCGGTGCTGATGTTCGGCGGTCCCGAATGGGACGACTTCACCGCGGCCGTCCGGTCGGGACGGTTCGACCTGCCCGCGTGAGGGTGGATCGCGAAGGGGCGGCGTCCCAGTAAGATTCGGCTGCCGACCTCGCTATGGCCATACCAGTCATACGGTTTCGAGGTCCGAACCGCTGGCGTCGCCGTGGGAGATGAACGACTCCAGCCAACGGTTCGGCCCTCCCGCGCGGGAGGGCCTTCGCCGAGGACGGGACCTACAGGCTGGTGTCCAGCTGCAACCCGAGTTCATCCATGACCCGGTTCGCGGCCTCCCGGACCGGGCCACGCTGGGTGGACACCTTCCCGTCGATGGACACGATGTTGTTCCGCCAGATCGACGCCGTGCGCCGCCAATCGATTTCGGTGGCGAGCCGCTTGTACTGCTCGAGACGCCAGTCGAGGTCCGGGCTCTTGCGGACTTCGTAGGCCACGCGGCCGATTACGATGAGCCCCGTCGCGGTCAGGTTGATGTACTTCTGCCGGAAGTCGGCGACCTGATTGGCGGGTCCACCGGTGGTGGGCAGGTCGCAAATCTCCCGCCACGGGTCCATATGCTCCGACATCGTTTCGATGAGCGTGACCGCGTCGGTGACGAACTCGCTGCGGGCCGCCGGATCGCCGATCAGCAGCGTGCTCTGCTTGGAAACGGACTCTTCATTGAGCGCGTGGTCGTTGAACAGCAGTTCCTTGACGAACTGGCGCACCTGATTGAGAAGGAACACCGCCTGCGAGGCCTTGGGCAGCTTGGTCGAGGTGGCGTCGACCCGCCCCCGGAACAGGCGTGTCCGTTCCACCAGGTCGGCGAGCACACCATTGATCGGCTCCCGCGTGTTGTACACGGCGAGCAGGCTCGCCGGAATCTGCTTGGTCTGCGCGGCATCCGCGAAGTCCTGGTGGATACGCTTGAGGTCGTCCTCGACGACGATCAGCACCGCGAGGCTGTCGTCCTCGAAACCGGTCTCCAGGTCCATCAGCCCCGGGGTCGCTGAGCGTCCGGTGCCGTGTCCCTTGATCGCGGTAATGCGATGCTGCCCGTCGGTGACATAGAACCGCACGTTGTCGCCGATCACCATGAACCCGAGGCGGTTCTTGAAGTTGCCCCGGGGCACGTGCAGTGCCGGCAGCTGGCGCGCATTGAGCGTTACGGGCGGGAGGATGTAGTTGTCGCGGTTCTCCCGGACATAGGTATTGATGTTCTTCACGTGGTCGGCCATGAGCGGCCGGTTCGTGGTGTTCGCGGGGTCACCGCCCTTCTCAGCGGATTCGGAGACCACCTGCCGGGCCAGGAACGCGTAAGGGAACGAGGTGGAGATCATGATGCGCTTGCCCTGCTGGAAGACGGTGCAGGGGAAGACGCGTGCCCCGGCCGCGGCGGCATCGGCGGATGCGGCGGCGAGGGCCCGGTCGAGTCCGTCGTGTTCGGTGAGTCCCATGTGATTGTCGATCATGGTGCGATTCCTTGTCTTTCGCTTTCGAGAAGATTCGTTGGCGTGACCGGGCCGGCTTGCTCCGACCCGGTCATCGGAGACCGACTGCTATGGCGCGCTGCCTGCACGCCGCGAATGTGGTCAGCGTGCCGTGACGGTCTGGATCGTCGCGACGGGAGTGTTGTGGGTATCGCTGCTGACGTGACCGGTGACTACGTCGGCCTTGGCGCCCTTGACCTCGAGCGAATGGATACGCTCCCAGGTCGTTCCCTCATCGATCGCGATCGTCACGCGATAGGACTTCGCCGGGTCGAAGTTGACCGGTCCGAGCGAGGTGATCCGGAGTTCGTACCTGAAGATGCATCCGGCGGAACCAAAGCACTGCTTCTCGGTGACGGTCAGCTCCGGAGCGATGTTGGCGACGCTGGGGACGTCATAGACGACAGCGGGCGCCGGGGTAGTCGTGCGGGCCGGTCGTGTGGCGGCCGCTCCGGTGGCGGTGGTCGTGGCAGCCGCGGTGTTCTCATCGTCGCCGACGGCGGCTCCAATCGCCCCGAGCAGGACCAGTCCACCGAGTACTCCGCCCGCGATGAGGGCGAAGAGCTTGCCCTTGCCGGCATTCGGCGCTGGCGGTGGTGTGGCGGTGGGATATGGCTGGTAGGTCATGGTGACTCCTGGGTAGTGCCCGGCGAGGACTGCCGGGCACGGTGGCGGGGCTCTCCGGTCAGGGGGTGTAGGACTCGTGGATCCAGGTGCAGCCGTCGACGGTGATGACTTCGCCGTCATCGAGCTGCACGTAGGACGGACCTTCGTAGGCCTCGATGTCGATGAGTTCGGAAGAAGTTGCGCCCTTGTACGGAAGCCATTCGATGAAGCAGTAGCCGTGGTCGTCGGAGTTCGGTCCGGCGGTGCTGTAGAGGCCGGCCGGTACGTCCTCACCGACGACCTGGGTGCCTTCGTTGAGCCAGGTACGTGGGGCGGCGTACGCGGTGCCAGCAGTGATCAGTACGGCCACCGATGCGGCGGTGACCAGGGTGAGGGTTCTGTGAATCATGTGGATCGAATCCTTGGTGAGCAGGGGTGATCGGACCGCGAACCCATCCGGCGAACACGGTCGGTGAGGTACGGCGGCCTGCCGTCAGGGTCGTGGCTACGGCAGCCTCTTGAAGCTGCCGGTGGCAGGGGAGTGCTCGCTTCGGCGCGGCTGACTGGTCAGATGCCAGCCACCGCAGCTAGGGCAGTGGTAGGTGCGCTGTTCACGTCGGCGGGGATCGCGGTGATCGATTCCAGCCAGAGCCAGTTCGGCGGTCTCGGGGTCGAAGTAACGGATCTTCCCGGTCGACTCACAGTGGGATCGACGCGGAAGCGGCGGCAGATCCCGTAGATCATCGCCGTGCCGGAGGCGAACGGGCCGGTAACCACGGGCCGCGAGCCTGCGCCGGGCACCCCGGCCGTGCCCACGGTCGGTGCGCTGATCGCTGCGATGCCCCATGGCAAACCTCCTGTGACACAACCTGATCGAGATAGGCGGTGCGGAGACCTGAGTCGGCTTCCGCTGATGCAACGCAACACTAGATGGGCACTGAAAACATTGTCAATCGAAATTTTGGAGATTGACTTTAACGCTTGGGTGGGTGAAGCTATCTGGACGAGAGAGGAGGCGTATGTCGGACACCGCTCCGCTGGTCACAGCCGCAGAGATTTCCCGGCTGGCCGGTGTCACCCGAGCGACCGTCAGCAACTGGCGCCGACGGCACCCCGATTTCCCGCCGCCAGCGGGCGGCAGTGAATCGCGTCCGGTCTTCGCGTTGAACGATGTCCGGAACTGGCTGCGCGAACACGGCGTGGAATCGGCGGAATCACCGCTGCGGGAACTGCGCACCCTGCTCCGCGCGCAGGTCGTGCCCCAGGACATTCCCGGTCTTCTGGATGAACTCGCCGTGATCTCGGCGGAAAATGGTGCCTCAACGCGCAGGAAGAACGATTCCGAGATTATGCGGACGATGCGTGCCGCGGTCGCGGACGTTGGTATGGCGCCAACGGTGGAGGCGCTCGCCGAACGCGGTTTGGAAGAAGGCCCCACGACCGGCGTCTATCTCACTCCGGACGCGGTCGCTGATCTCATGGCGGAGCTCGCCCGTCCCGCAGCGGACATACCCTTCGACCGAGTGTTGGACCCGGCATGTGGGAGTGGTGGCTTGTTGGCCGCGGCGGCCCGCGTCGGTGCCCATGTGTGCTTCGGTCAAGACATTTTGCCGGTGCAAGCGCAGCGAGCCGCCCTCCTACTATCGGTACACGCCTCGGGCGCCGGGGCCACTTTCCGCGCTGGCGACAGCCTCCTCGACGACGCGTTCCCGGGGCTGGAAGTGGATGCGGTGCTGTGCAATCCGCCGTACCAACAGCGTGATTGGGGGGTGGACGAACTGTCTCTTGATCCGCGGTGGAAGTACGGAACGCCATCGCGTGGGGAATCCGAGTTGGCGTGGGTGCAGCACGCGCTGGCGCACTTGCGGCCGGGCGGAACAGCTGTGCTGTTGCTGCCGCCGGCCGTCGCGTCGCGTGCGACTGGTCGCCGGATCCGCGGTGAGCTGCTGCGTCAGGGTGCGCTTCGCGCGGTCATCGGATTACCCGCGGGTGCGGCGCCGCCGCGGCAGCTGGGCTTGCAGCTGTGGGTGCTGCGCGGTCCCGCCGCTGGCGGTGTCGCCGATGAGGTGTTGTTCATCGACGCGACCAGGCGCGATGCCGCAGTGGCGAACGCAGGTGAATGGCGGGAGTTGTCCGAAACCGCTATCGAATCGTGGCGGGCGTTCGATCGGGGTGATATCAAAACCGCCGCCAGTTCCGATGTCGCGGCTGTGGTGCGTGTGATGGACGTGCTCGATGAGGACGTGGATCTGACACCCGGGCGGTATGTCCGCGCGGCAGTCGATGCCGACCGGACGGTAAACGCAGTCGAGACCACAGTCCTCGAGCTGGCGGGTGATATCGCGGCCCTGAGCGGTGCGTTCGACAGGTTGCCGGAACTGTCCGGAGCCGAGGAGAAGCCGTGGCGCACAGCGACGGTCGCCGATCTCGACAAGGGCGGCGCGTTGCGCTTGCTCAACTACCGTTTGCGTGATGAAGCTGAACCCGTAGCCGATGCCGATCTGGGTAGGCCGGTGCTGACCGCTCGTGATCTCACTACGGGCACCGCGCCGTCAAGAGTGGTCGATACGGACTGGCCCGGCTCGGTGGTGGCGATCGAGGCCGGTGACGTGGTGATCCCACAGATACGCGGTATCCGCGACGGTCAGCTCGGCGCCCGGGTCGCGGACCGTGCCGACGCGGGTGTCGTCCTCGGCCCCAACGTCTTCCTGCTGCGCCCCGACCCCACCCGCGTCGATCCGTGGTTCCTCGCCGGGTTCGCCGCAGGTCCCGACAACGCGGCCGCGATGATGGGTGCGACAACCATCCGCGTCGTCCCCAGCCGCCTGCGCATACCGCTGCTGCCCCTCGACCAGCAGCAGCGCTACGGTGCGGCCTTCCGGCGGCTGCACCGCTTACGCAACGCCGCCCGCCGCGCCGACGACACAGCGGGCAGACTGACCGAACTCATCACCGCCGGGCTCACCGTCGGAGCGCTCGAACCACGACAACACTCCGCCGATACCGCGGAAACCACCTCTCGGAAAGGTAGGAAGTGAACACCAATAAGCACACCGAGCTGGCCAACCACGCATGGTCGGTCGCCGATCTGCTTCGCGGGGATTACAAGCAGTCCGACTACGGCAAGGTGATTCTGCCGTTCACGGTGCTACGAAGGCTCGAGTGTGTGCTGGAGCCGACGCGGGAGAAGGTGCTCGCGGTGGTGGAGGCACGTAAGGACAGCGATCTGGATCTGGATCCGTTCCTGAAGAAGGCGTCCGGTGTCCGCTTCTACAACGTCACGCCGCTGACCTTGAAGTCCATCCTGTCCGACCCGGGGCAGGTGGCGAAGAATATGACCAACTATGTCGGCGGGTTCTCCGACAACGCTCGTGAGGTGCTGGAGAAGTACGAGTTCGCCCAGCAGATCAAACGGCTCGACGGGGCCGGGCTGCTGTATCAGGTGATCGGGAAGTTCGCCGATCTGGATCTGCGGCCCGCCGTGGTGTCCAACCACAATATGGGCTACGTGTTCGAGGAGCTGATCCGGCGTTTCGCGGAACAGTCCAATGAGACCGCCGGTGAGCACTTCACCCCGCGCGAGGTCATCGAACTCATGGTGAACCTGCTGATCGCACCCGATATCGATCTGGTCGGCACCCCCGGTGTCACCCGCAAGGTACTCGACCCGGCATGCGGCACCGGCGGCATGCTCAGCGCGGCCGAAGACCACATCAAGGCATTGAATCCGCAGGCGCGCGTGGAGGTTTACGGCCAGGAGCTGAACCCCGAATCGTGGGCCATCTGCCGCTCGGACCTGATGATCAAGGACCAGGACCCCGACAACATCGTCTTCGGCAACTCCTTCAGCGACGACGGCCACAAGCACCTGCGCGCCGACTACCTGCTGGCTAATCCGCCGTTCGGCGTGGAGTGGAAGAAGGTCAAGGACGCCGTCGAGTGGGAACACAGAACCCTCGGCGACGCCGGACGTTTCGGCGCGGGCCTGCCCCGGATCAATGACGGCTCGCTGCTGTTCCTCCAGCACATGATCTCCAAGATGAAGCCCGTCGGCCCGAACGGCGGCGGCAGTCGCATCGCCATCGTCTTCAACGGTTCCCCCCTGTTCACCGGCGCCGCCGAATCCGGCGAATCCAACATCCGCCGCTGGATCATTGAGAACGACTGGCTGGAAGCCATTGTCGCCCTGCCGGATCAGCTGTTCTACAACACCGGCATCTCCACCTACTTCTGGATCCTCACCAACCGCAAAGCACCGGACCATGAGGGTAAGGTGATGCTGATAGACGCTCGCGACTATTGGGAGAAGATGCGGAAATCCCTGGGCGACAAGCGCAAACGCATCGGTGACAACCAGATCGAAGAGATCACCCGCCTCTACCGCGACGCCCTCGAGGTCGCCGCCGACCCCGGCCACCCCCTGCACGGCAAGGTGAAGGTCTTCGCCAACAGCGATTTCGGCTACCAGCGCATCACGGTCGAACGTCCGCTGCGCCTGCGCTTCGAACTCACCGAGGACGCCCTCGACCAACTCACCGCATCGGCCCCGGTCCGCAAGCTGTACACCGACCCGACCGCCTTCGCGGACCTACTGCGCAATCTCCTCGGCAAGACCTGGAATACCAAGGCCGATGCCATTACCGCGCTCAAGGACGCGCTAGCGGGTGCCGGTGAACCCTGGCCCACCGGTGCTCCCTTCGCCAAAGCCTTCCGCGACGCCCTCGGCGTTCGCGACCCCGAAGGCGAAGTGCAGCTCGTCAAGGGCACCCCCGAACCCGACACCGAACTGCGCGACTACGAGAACGTTCCGCTCGAAGAGGACGTGAACGACTATCTCGCCCGCGAGGTCCTCCCACACGTCCCCGACGCCTGGATCGACCACAGCAAAACGAAAATCGGGTACGAGATCCCCTTCACCCGGCACTTCTAC
Organism: Nocardia otitidiscaviarum; assembly: GCF_007362295.1. Taxonomy (NCBI): domain Bacteria; kingdom Bacillati; phylum Actinomycetota; class Actinomycetes; order Mycobacteriales; family Nocardiaceae; genus Nocardia; species Nocardia otitidiscaviarum. Next base: position 1,747,081 of record NZ_CP041695.1, read on the forward strand.
GTGTACACACCGCCGCGCCCGTTGGAGGAGATCGATGCGGAGTTGAAGGCGTTGGAGGCGGAGATTCAGGAGCTGTTGGGGGAGGTGACGCAGTGAGTTATCCGTGCGTGAAGCTGAAGTATCTCGCGGATACGCTAGCTGGAGGGACCCCGGCAGTAGAGAATCCATTGTACTGGACTGATTCTCCGGAAGGAATTGCCTGGATATCGATTGGCGATATGTCAGACCGTGGTCAAGTAGAAGCTACTGGTCGGCGTGTTACTATGCAGGGTATTGAGGCAGCTCGACTGCCGGTTCTCGGCGCAGGAACGCTCTTGCTAAGCATGTACGCAAGTCTTGGGCATACTGCGCTCACGACGGAATGGTCAACCTGGAATCAGGCAATTCTCGGAATCGTTCCCAGGTCAGGATCCTCTCCGCAGTTTCTCAAGTATGCACTGGAGTCTATCAGGCCACGAATTTCCGAGTTCGCTCGAAGCAACACTCAGTCGAACCTTAATGCTGAGCAAGTCCGGAATTTGACTCTTCCTAGACCCTCGTCGGAGGAACAGCGCCGCATCGCCGACTTCCTCGACGCCGAAACCTCCCGCATCGACCGGTTGGTTGAATTGCGGCGTCGACAAATCGAATCTCTGGCCGAGCGGTCGCGCGCGATCACTTCAGAAGTGCTCGTTCCGGGCATCCTCTCGGAGTCGAGGGGAAGGTGGCCCTGGCCGTGGTTGCCAGATCTGCCCGATGACCGTCCACTGGTTAGGCTTGGCTATGTCTGCAGAATCCAGAACGGGCTTACTGTGGATGGGAAGCGTCAGGCTTCGGCCGATTGGGTGACCAGGCCGTACCTCCGGGTCGCGAATGTTCAGGCTGGCTACGTTGACCTCGGCTCAATCACGGAGATTGCAGTATCGAGAGATGTTGCCGCTCGCACGGCGCTCCGGCAAGGTGATGTGCTCATGACTGAAGGGGGCGATCTGGACAAGCTAGGCCGAGGTACGGTCTGGCATGGGGAGATTGACGGCTGCCTGCACCAGAACCATGTATTCGCCCTACGTCCAGAACGTGGCCGGCTGGATGGCGAATTCCTGGCACTGATGACTCAGACTCTACACGGTCGTTGCTACTTCGAGAGCACGGGCGTGAAGACGACAAACCTGGCATCGACTAACAGCAGCAAGATTCTAGGCTTCCCAATCCCGCTGCCCTGCATCGAGAAGCAGCGGGTTTTGGCCGCACAAGTGGCGAACGCGCAGTTGATGATTGGAAATGCTGTACGCGTCCTCGAACGGCAACACGCGCTTCTCTCCGAACGCCGCCAGGCCATCATCACTGCCGCCGTAACCGGCCAATTCGACGTAGCAACCGCCAGCGGCCGAAACACCATCCAGGGGGTATAACCGCAATGAGCCCAGTCCATGACGAACTCACCTTTGGCGACTCCATCGTCGCCGCCATGCTCGACAACGGTTGGCACAAGGGCAATCCGTATGAGTACAAGCCTGATCTCGGGGTGGACATGGGCGAATTGCTGGCCTTCATCGGGGCTACCCAGAACGACGCGTGGGATGAGCTGGTCTCCTTCTACGGGGGAGACCGGAACGCCGCCGAGCTCGGTTTCGCCAAAGCGGTGGATCAGCAGATCGGGATCAAGGGGTTGGTCGAGACCCTGCGGTCGGGGGTGAAGGATCGGGGAGTGCGGATTCGGCTGGCGTATTTCAAGCCGAATCTGGTGACGTCGCCGGATGATCTGCGGGACTATCGTGCCAATCGGTTGACTGTGGTGCGGGAGTTGCCGTATGCGGTGAAGCAGGCCGATGCCAAGCATCGGCTCGATCTGGTGTTGCTGCTCAACGGGATTCCGGTGGCGACGGCCGAGTTGAAGAATCCGCTGACCGGGCAGACGGTGGAGGATGCGAAGGAGCAGTATCGCAGCGAACGCGATCCGAGCGAGCTGATCTTCACGCGGCGGGTGATCGCGAATTTCGCTGTCGATCCGCACCTGGTGTTCGTGGCGACCCAGTTGAAGGGGAAGAAGACACGCTTTCTGCCGTTCAATACCGGTTCGGAGGGGCCGGGGGAGGCCGGTGGCGCGGGTAACCCGGCCCCGACGGTGGCGGGCAAGTACGCGACCGCCTATCTGTGGGAGCAGATCTGGCATCCGGACAACTGGCTGGACCTGCTGGAACGGTTCGTGCACACGCACGAATCGAAGGGGCCCGGCGGGCGGGGGAGCCGGACGATCATCTTCCCGCGCTATCACCAGTGGGATGTGGTCAAGAAGCTCACCGCGCACGCGGCCACACATGGTGCGGGGCACAACTATCTGGTGATGGCCTCGGCCGGTTCGGGTAAGTCGAACACGATCGGGTGGCTCGCGCATCGGCTTACCGATTTGCATACCGCGGCTGATCCCCGGCTGCTCGATCCGGCGGCCGGATTGACGCCCGGTGCACCGGTTTTCGACAAGATCGTCATCATTACCGACCGCCGCAACCTGGACAGCCAGCTGCGCGAGACGGTGGGCAGTTTCGAGCGGGTGCACGGTCTGGTCGTCAAGATCGACGACAGGCAGGGCGCGAAGTCCGAACAGCTGGCGCAGGCGCTCACGCAGGAATCCGGGAAGATCATCACCGTCACCCTGCACACCTTCCCGGCGCTGCTGGATTTCCTGCGCCGCAACCCGACCGAGCTGCGCGGCGGCAAGTTCGCGATCATCGTGGACGAGGCGCACTCCTCGCAGTCCGGTGACGCCGCCACCGCGGTCCGCGCCGCGCTGCGCGATCTCGGCCTGGACGCTGACGACGAGGAGGGCGGCGCGACGGAACTGAAGCTGGAACAGCGCCTCGACCGCAAAGCCGCCGAACGCGCACACGCGGCGAACCTGTCGTACTTCGCGTTCACCGCGACCCCCAAGGCTAAAACACTCGAATCGTTCGGCACCCTCGACGGCGACCGGTATCGACCGTTCCACACCTACTCCATGCGGCAGGCCATCGAGGAGGGCTTCATCCTCGATCCGCTGCGCAACTACGTCACCTACAAGACGTTCTACCGCCTGGTCAACGAAAACCCCTCCGACCGTGAGGTTCCCGAATCCAAGGCCAAGACGATGTTGGCCCGGTTCGCTCTCACCCACCCGTCTACGGTCGTGCAGCAGGCGCAGGTGATAGTCGAGCATTTCGTGGAGCACACCCGCGAGTTGCTCGGCGGGCGAGCCAAGGCCATGGTGGTCACCGATTCCCGCAAGAGCGCCGTGGCGATGGCACGGGCGATCAAGCGGCATCTGGCCGATATCGGCTACGACAAGAAGTACCCGGATATCGGTGTGCTGGTGGCCTTCTCGGGCGCGCTCGACTACGAGGGTGAGGAGACCACCGAAACCAAGGAGAACGGTGGCCTGCCCGAATCCCAGCTGCCGAAGGCCTTCGCCTACACCCGTGCCGACGATGTCGCTACCCGCTCGGGCGGTGCGGGACAGCGCGAGTACCGGATACTGGTGGTCGCCGAGAAGTATCAGACCGGATTCGACCAGCCGTTGCTCACCACCATGTACGTGAACAAGAAGCTGCACGGTATCGCCGCCGTGCAGACTTTGTCGCGGCTCAACCGCACCCATGAGCTGAAGACCCAGGCCGACCTCGCCGTGCTCGATTTCGCCAACGACGGCGAGGACATTCAGAAGTCGTTCCGGCCCTACTACGAACTGGCCGAGACGATGCCCACCGACCCGAACCTGCTGTATCTGGCGCAGACCAAAGTCATGGCCGCCCCGATACTCATCGAATCGGAGATGCGCGCGTTCGCCGAGGCCTACCTGACCGCCGAACAGCAGGCCGCCGGATCACAGGCGAAATGGCAGAAGCTACATGCCGAGCTGTACCGGCACCTCCAGCCAGCCGTGGACAGGTTCACCGCACTGCTGCACGGCGACGAGGAATCAGACGTGGAGCTCGCCGAACAATTCCGGATCGAGCTGCGCGACTATGTACGCAAGTATGGATTCCTCGCCCAGATCGTGCCCTATCGGGATGCCGAGCTCGAGCTGCTGCACCTGTACGGCAAGCATCTGCTGAATGTCCTGCCGCGACGAGCCGACGGCGGGGTGGATGTCGGAGAAGTCGATCTCAGCCATGTTCGCGTCCAGCACATCGGGGACCTCGATCTCGGACTTGCCCCGGAAGGCCCGGCCACGCTCCGCGGATTCGGTGAATCGGCCGCCGCGCCGAAAGAACCGGAGAAATCGTTGCTGTCGGAGCTGATCGACCAGCTCAACGAACGCTTCGGCACCGAATTCGACGAGGGGGACCTGGCGAAGCCCTACCAGGAGGCGATGGCCGATCCCGAGGTCCAGTTGGCCGCCGTCGCCAATCGCAGCGAGGACGAGTTCCAGGGCAAGTTCGTCGAGGTGTTCCAGGACAAGATGATGGAACACCTCGACACTGTCGCCGACCTCGGCAACAAGTACTTCAGCCGCTCCGAGCCCGCGTTCAAGGAAACACTGAACCGGCACGCCAGCCGGGCGGCGTGGCGAATGATCCGGCGACAGCACGGTCTGGACGGAGTAGCATGACCGACTTCCCGACCCGCGTTCCCAGTCGTGACGGTGGCGTACTCCGCCCGGCTCAAACTGGAGGTAGGCAGATCGGCGTGTACGGACGTCTACCGGTAGCGACGTAGGGGAGCAGGGGGAACGACCTATGCGGGTGCGGCGGATCGACAACCGCTACGAACTCACCGAGCAGATCTCATCCGGCGGAATGGGCTCGGTCTGGCGCGGCTACGACATCGTGCTCGACCGGGCGGTCGCAGTGAAGACCATTCGCGTCGACCAGGTGGTCACCGCGGAGCAGGCCGAGGAGTTCACCGAACGATTCCGCCGCGAAGCTCGGGTCACCGCGCGTATTCGACACCACGGCGTACCACAGGTATTCGACGCCGTGCTCGACGCGTCGTTCGAGACGGTGTACCTGGTGATGGAGCTCATCGATGGGGTTCCGTTGCAGAACTACATCGACCCGGACCACCCGCTGCCGCTGTCATGGGTGGCGTCCGTGGCCGCCCAGATCGCCACGGTGCTGTCGTACGCGCACGCGCTGCCGGTGGTGCACCGCGATCTCAAACCCGGCAACGTGTTGATCACCCGGGACGGCTCGGTCAAGGTCATCGATTTCGGCATAGCCGCCATCCTCGATGGTTCGGCGCCGAAGCTGACGGTGACCGGACAACAGATCGGCACGCTCCGGTACATGTCACCCGAACGGGTCCACGGCCGCCGGGTCACGCCGCTCAGCGACCTGTACGCGCTCGGCTGCCTGATGCACGAAATGATCAGTGGCCGACCGCTGTTCGAGGCGGATTCGGAGTTCTCGATCATGATCGCGCATGCCGAACAGGCACCGACTCCGCTCCGGCGGCTCGGTCTCGACGTACCCGCCGAGTTCGAGCAGCTCGTACTCGACTTGGTGCAGAAAGACCCGCACCGGCGGCCCGCCGACGCCTACTCCGTGTACGAGCGCCTGCTGCCGTTTCTGCCCGGTCCCGGCACACCAATCCCGCCCACCGAGCTGTACTTGCCCGGATTCCCGGACCCGACACGGGTATTTCGGCGGCCGAACGCACCCCTGGAGACCGGCCAGATCGAAGCGACTCGCCTCCGCCCGCAGGCGGCCGCGCCCACCGCGCCGATGTCGGCGCAGCATTTGCAGACCGCGATCACCGACGCCGAGGACCGATACGTGCAGCTGGTCCGAGCTGGACGCTACACCCAAGCCGCAGATGCGTTGAGGGCTGTGATCGACAGTGCCGCGGCGGCATTGGGCAAGGAGAATGTCCAAGTGCTGACCCTCCGCAAAGATGTGGCCGCCGCCTGGGCACTGGCCGGTGAAGACCGCCGCGCCTGCCGCGAATTCGACCTGCTCGCCAAGGCATACCAGCGTGCCGAGGGCCGGTTCAGCCGCTCGGCCCTGGAATGCCGCGCCGGCGCCGCCCGCGCCCGGATGGCGCTCGGCGACATCGAGAGCGGTTTGGCCGAACTCGAACAGATCCTCGCCGAGGTGACCACTGCCGACGGCAGTGGCTCCGAACTGGCCCTCGACCTGCGCTTCGAGATCGGCGACCTGAAACGCGAGATCGGCGACCTACCGGCCGCGCGCACGATGCTGCAAGCGCTGCTGGACGATCTGATGATGATCAGAGGTCCTCGCGATCCGTTCACCGTGGAGGTCGGGGAGCTGTTGGCCGCGCTCTGACTCCGCATCAGGGGACCAGAGCGCCAAGGGCCCGTCGATCCGCACGTTCGGAAGCGCCGCCGATCCAGGTTCCACGGCAGCCGGACCGTCGATCAGTCACGAACCTCGCGGAACAGCGCCGCGAGTTGATCGTCCATCCAGTAGTAGCAGCGGCCGTCGTCGAGATACTCCCACCACCACAGGTAGTTTCGGCCAGCATCGGCACACAGCTTCCCCGGTCGGCTCAGCAGGGCGGCCACCGACTGGCTGTTGGGCAGGCCGAGCAGCTCAGCCAGTTCCTCGCCGGAGAACTGCCGATTGGGGTGGTCGATGAGGAGTGAGAACAAGGACCGCGCGCGATCGGTCAGCTCGCTCCACAACTCCGTGGCCAGGTCGAGATCGTCGGCTTCCCATGGACGTCGACCGTGTCGTCGGCGCGGATTCTCCGGCTGTTCGGCACTTCGTACCGACCGGGCCCCCGGCGCATTGCGGTCGGGAGAGCCCCAGTGCTCCTCCTTGTACCGCTCCATGGCATCACCTTGCAGTTGCGCCGTCGCGTTCCCGCGTCGAACCCAGAACTCGGATTCGCCCTTACCGCCCAGGCGTTTCGTCCGTGTGACGAATACCGGCCTGACCGCGGGCATGACAATGACCTGGCAAACTTGCTTACCCGAGATCGAGGGGAATTCGACACGTACGGTGGCGGCGGTGGTCGTGGAGAGGTTGTTCTCGATCATTTCCCGGACACGCAGTTCGTACTTGTCCACGTCCGAGACATTGATGGATCGCATATCGCCGTGCAGGCCGACGGGGTTGCCGTTGTCCTCCACACCGATGAACAGTGACCCGCCGTCGGCGTTGAGCAGCCCACAGACGGTCTTGGCGATGATGTACTGCCGATCCGGCTCGGCTTGATTCGTCTTGAGATCCAAGAATGCCGACGCCTTGAACTCGACCGTGTGGCACTCGCCACCGGCGACGAGTTCCTCCGGTGGTGTCTGTTCGGGTTCGTCCGGCTGCGCGAATCCGCTCTCCATCGCGGTGGCGATCAGATTGAGCAGGACGGCCTCACGTTGTCCGATGAAGGTCTCGAAGTCGTCGTGCAGCAGGACATCCGGATTGATCAGATGCGTGGCCACGTGGGAGCGCAGTGCGGGCGCGTCGACGGCACCCATGCCGGTCAGCTTCGTCAGGTAGTTCGACGGGGCGGACCCACCGAGAATGTGGCGGTTGGTGTAGGCGGACAGCGGGGTCTTGTTGATCACCGAGTCGTAGATGGCACGGTCGAGGCCCTGCTTGGCACACCACGCCTGGGGAAACACGTGGTGAATGTCGATGGCGTCATCGAAATACGTTGCGGCATTGATGGGATTGCCGCTGCACCAATCCCGCGCGCCATTGGCCAACAGCAAGGCGTACACACCCTTGTACGCCGCGCTGTTCCGCGTTCTCAGCGTGCGCAAGCGCCCCGGGGCGAACTGGGCTTCGGCAATCGTTCGAGGCTCGGACGACGTGCGCCCGAGCGCCCAATCCACCACCTCGGGAAGGTCTCGCGCGAAACGGGTTTCGGTCGTTCCGCTGTAGAGCTCGCCGAACACTCCGCACCAGTACCAGCGTGCGACCTTCTGCTGGACGTCATACCGATGCCACGACTGGCCGAGTGCCGCGCAGACCGCTGCCAAGGGGATCAATTGTGCGCCGTAGGGTACGAACTTCACGTCGAAGATGCTGCGGTGATGGAGGAACTTCGCGGCCATGAGCAGCCCGCTCGCGATCTCCTCGCTGCACTTCTTGTAATCGTCCAGCGGCAGCCGCAGCATGTCGACTCGGCGACACCCGATGCGCGAACCGCCCTTAGGGTCGGAGGTACCGGTGGTCGCCCGCCGTCGGAAGGTGGCCAGCAGTGTGACAGCTTGCAGGAAGTCCGTTTCCGAAACATCCGACAGCACACGGAATTTGCTGTCGCTCCACTGCATGCGGCACTGATCCCAGTGTTCACGAAGATTGAACTCATCGGCAGCATATGTGGCCGTGAGCAACTCGAAAACGGTCAGGGTGACGCCGCCGGTATTGACCTTCTCGAATACCTGGCAGACAGCTTCCCGTGGGGTGGAGGCGGAGAGTTCGATCACCGGGACCAGGTACTGCTCGAACCGCTTGATGAACCGCCGATTGAAGTTCTGCCAGCGCTTGAACGCGGCTGCCGGATCGTCGTGCAATTCGGCGTAGCGGTAGCCCCACTCGTCCGCGTCGAAAACGTGGGCCATGGGAAAAAGTCCTGCCCGGCATTCCCCGTCCATCGTCGACAGATCCAACTCGGTACGCCCGAAGCTGGCGCGGGTCTTACGGTCCGCCGGAATGAAGCGAAACGCCTCGTCCGGGTCGGCGTCGTCGGCGAGTACCAGGTCGATATCGACGTAGAACCACCCCTCGACCTTCCGCCGCCGCTCGTCGATGGTGGCCACCGGCCGACCCAGCATCAGTGCTTGATACAGCGAGGTGATCCGCTGCTGCCCGTCCAGGAGCAACTGCGTCGCTGGCACATTGCCGGGCAGCTCGACGCCTTCGATGGGGCGCTGTTTGAAGCGGGTGTGGCCACCGGCCTGGAGCATCATCAGCGTTCCGACCGGGAAGCCTCGTGATACTGATCCCAGCAAGCTGCGGATATTGTTCTCCGGCCATACCCAGCCGCGTTGGAATTCCGGCAGCTGAATCTGACCCTCCCTGGCCTGCTCGAGCAGATTGCGAAGGAACGGCTTCTTGATCTCGAAGGCCTCGACACTCACCGATGTATACCCCTAGTCATGCACCCGATGCCCCCGTGGCCTCCGGCGGGTCGACTGTAGCAACGGTTGTTGCGAACTACCCTGTGGTTCAAGCAATCTGGCGCAGTATGTCATAAGCATCGGCGTAGGCCGGGATCGGCGTCCGCCTTCTCAGTCCTATCGGGCTCGGTGAGCGACTCACGATACGTTTGCGCCGTTCAATTCTTGGCAGAACGGCGATCAAGCTGAGATACCGGTCGGGCGACCGGCCTGAAGGCTGACTGATCATCGACCTCTGGGGAGGACTTCGAAGGCTTGCATGCGAGGGGTGCCTGCCCCGGATTCGGCGACGGTGACTGGCGAGCAAACCCACGGCATCAATGCGTCGTGGAACAACGGGGCAGGACGTTGCCGGGGCTGAGCTGCTCTCGCGGTCGATCGCGCGGTCGCGTCGGCAGCCGAGTAGCGGTTCAGCACGCCGGAAAGGGGTGCGCTCGGCGCGAGCCGCGAGAACCGGTGCGAATGAGCGATTCTCCGCACATCAGGCGCGGTCGTCGGGCAAGCTGATACGGCCGCGGTGGTTCTGGGAACCAGGACGGGCTCGAAGCGCGGCGACTGTTGCTTAGTGTGATGAAACCGTCCGTCTGGCATTGACTTTGGCGAGGGGTACTGCGGAATTGACTGGGGCTTGGAATGTGTTCGAGTCGCGGCGGCAGAGGTGGCCGTTTCCGTTCGGGTTCGGCGGGGCGGGGGTTCGGGCGCTGCCGGTCGTACTGCGGTGAGCGTGGACGGTCTGTCGTTCGCGGCGCTCGATGTGGAGACCGCGAACTCGGCGCGGGGGAGTGTGTGTGCCATCGGGGTTTCCGTCGTATGGGAGGGAAGGCGGGTTGGTAGTCATTCGTGGTTGTGTCGGCCGCCGGGGGCCGTGGACTTCTTTGCGCGGCACAACGTTCGTGTGCACGGGATTTCGGCTGCTACGGTGGCCGGGGAACCGGCGTTCGGAGAGGTGTGGCCCGAGGTAGTGCGGGTCGTCGGTGGGCTGCCGGTGGTGGCGCACAATGCTGGGTTCGACAGTGGGGCGGTGCGAGAAGCGTGTGGGCACAGTGGGATCGACGCGCCGGGGTGGGAATTCCGCTGTAGCTTGGCGATCGCGCGGCGGCATCTGGATTTGGAGAGCTATCGGCTGCCGGATGTTGCCGGGGCGCTGGGGGTCGAGTTGATCGCCCATCACGACGCGGGGGCGGATGCCGTTGCGGCGGCGGACATCGTGGTGGCGTTGGCGGCGCGAGTGGGGGTGGACAGTCTCGCGGAGCTCGAGCGGTTGGGGGAGGTGCGGCCCTACCGGCCGGTTCGGGGTGGCTCGGGTCGCCGTCAGCGGCGCTCCGCGTTCCCGCGTGCGGAATTGGTGATGCCGGAGGTGAGTGGCGGGGATCCGGGGCACCCGTTGTCCGGGCAGGTGGTGGTGTTCACCGGGGAGCTGGCCGCCATGAGTCGGCAGGAGGCATGGGATGCCATCGCCGCTTGCGGAGCCACCCCGGCGCGGAATGTCACCCGGCGGACTACGTGTTTGGTGATCGGGGATGGGTTCGAAGGGACGGAGCCCGGCGCGTTCACCACCGTCAAGGCTCGGCAGGTTGCGGAGTTGCGGGCGAAGGGATTCCAGGTCGAGGTGATGGATGAACGACAGTTCCTCGCCCGTCTCGATCTGGAGCGACACGCTGTGGGGGCGCATGCCAAACCGATCGCGGTGATCTCGTAGCAGGATTGGTGGTCGTGAAGTACGACGACGATGCGTTTCGCGAGTACGTGGCCGACCGGCTTGCCGCACTTCCAGATGTGCGGGCGGTGTCGCTCGGGGGTTCACGCGCACAGGATACGCACTCGCCGGACAGCGACTGGGATTTCGGGATCTATTATCGCGGCACGTTCGATCCTGAGGGTCTGCGCGCGATCGGTTGGGATGGAGAGGTATTCGATGTCGGTTCGTGGGGTGCCGGTGTGTTCAACGGTGGTGCGTGGCTGACCATCGACGGTCGGCACGTCGATGTGCTCTACCGCGATCTCGACGTTGTCGAACACGAGTTGAAGGAGGCTGGGGCGGGGCGGTTCCATTGGGAACCGCTGATGTTCCACCTCGCGGGGATCCCGAGCTATCTCGTCGTGGCGGAACTGGCTGTGAACGAGGTCCTTCGCGGAAGCCTGCCCCGGCCGGAGTTTCCCGACGCGCTGCGGGAGTCGGCACCGAAGCAATGGCGGGAACGAGCGAATCTCACGATGCTGTATGCCAAGAAGGCTTATGTGGCACGTGGTCAGGTAGCCGAGGTCGCCGGTGCACTGGCGACGGCCGCAATGTACACGGCTCACGCCGTACTTGCCGCCCGTGGTGAATGGGTGCTCAACGAGAAGCGGATGCTCGCCAATGCCGGTCTGCGGGAGGTCGATCACATCATCGCGGAGCTCGGTCAGGATTCGCAATCCTTGGCTCGAGCGGTCGCCGCTGCCGAACGGCTATTCGCTGAGGAGTAGTTGTCCAGGAAGTTCAGCCCGTATACATCGTGTTGCCGGTCGTCCGAATCTCCTCGAGGGCCTGCGGCGTGTACAGGTAGGGTTCGAGGTGCACGATGTAGCGGAGCAAGGGCCTGCCCTGCTGGAGGTACGCCTCGACCTCCACCACTAAGCCGCTCGGTCCCAGGCCCATGGACACGACCTGTTGGTAGTCCGACTTTCCGCTGGTGTTCTCCTCCCATAACCGCACGTTCTCCGCATTGAACCCCCAGCGTGTGATGCCTTCGCGCAGTTCCCCATTGGCCTGTTCCGGGGTATCGAGCGGTCGGAAGAAGACGATTTCCTGGTACGGCTCTTCGGCTGGTCCGGACGAGACGAAGCCGATGGTGTTCGCCTCGATCGTTTCGGTTCGGTTCGGACCCAATAGTTCGAGGGTGATCATCGGTTGGTCGGGCCCACCGATGATCGGACCCATGATTTGGCCCTCCATACCTGCTGCGGCTTTGGTCAGTTCGCGGTTGCGGAGGTCGAATCGGGCGTGGCCGGTTTGCTTGATCTGTTCGATCCCGGCCGGGGTCAGTTGTGCGAACTCGGTGGTGCTGGGCACGGGTTTCTCCTTGCCGGTCGGGACGGCGCACCCGATGGCCACCAGCAGGATCGCTGCGATGCACAGCTGTACTTTCCTCAGAACAGATGTCCGATCGCTAAGCCGATGAGAAACGCGATCAGCACGACTACGAAGCCGGCGAATGCGGTGACGAAGCCGACGCCGATCCGGCGGGCGGCACCGGCGAACGGGAGCAGCACTGAACCTGTCAGCGCCGGTGTGAGGATCGCCCACACGGCGTCGTTCGGGAGCCACCCGATATAGGGCAATGAGATGCAGATGAGGCCGGCTATGGCTGCGGCGAAGGATTCGGGGCCGAACCAGTCATTGCGGAGGAAGCCGGGGTTCTGGTCGGTCACAGTGTCACCAGCCAGAAGAACAGTAGGAAGGCGCAGGCCGCTGTGGTCCCGAGGGCGGTGCCTCTAGAGGCTGAAGTTCCCTTGCGGAACAGTAGAATCGCGCCTGTCACCATCACGGCTGCGACTATGGAGAACAGCAGATGCCGGGATGGGTCGGCGACGGGGTCCGAGTTGACGATGGCTGAGCCGATGGCTGCGAACAGCGCAGCTTCGAAAGCGATCGCGAGGGGCAGCGCGAGTGTTGCCCAGCGCCAGAACGAGCGATCGACTGTCCGGCTGTCGGATTCGTTGTGGATCATTTGGTCACGACCACGACGGATGGCGGGTTGTGCACGCTGCCGAGTTGGGTCGGCGCATTGCGCTGCCAGTCGGGCTGACTGAAGTCGGCCCGGAATGGGTCGAACATTGCGGTACCTCCACCGACTTCGTGATGAAATGGCAGGTTGAACAGAGGGCCCCACTGGCTGCCGGAATCCGCCGCGTCGATGAGCACAGGCCGCGCGGTTCCAGCTGAGTTGTCCTGGTATATCTCGACGGAGGGGTAATCGGTGATGAGTCCACCCGCGACTATCCGGGCGGTTCCAGGGTTTCCGCTCTCCGGGGCGAATACTATCTCGCCGTTGACGGAATGCCCGGAAAGTGATGAGCCCGGCGGTGCGAACGGATTCACGGCGTCGTAGCGGACCAGCACCGATCCATCCTTCAGCTGTTGCGCTTCCACCTCCGGACGGTCCACCTTGACATCGCCGTCGACGGTCACCGAAGGGTTCTGTCTGGTCACGATGATCCCGTTCTCGTAGTCCACATAGGTGACCACACGAGCATGTTCAGGGTCGAAGTAGGGATCCTCCTGGCGATTGTCGCCCAGATCGTATTCGGGGAGGTTCGTGACCTGTGCGGCGGGAATGTAGAACGCCGAGCGGACTGAACCCTGGCCTGGAACCGGGTTGATCCGCCCGACAACGATTTCGGGCGATACGCCGTTGTACTTGGGGCTGTAGCTGTTCGGATTGAGCACTTCTGCTGTAGCCCAATCGGTCGGACTGCCGGGTGCCCGGCCGAATACCTGCTGAAAAGCAGCAGCCGAGGTGCGGATGCGTTCGGGATCGGCTCGTGGATCCGTGGCTTGGGCGGACACGATCTCGGCGTAGGCGGCAGCGAGGACGGGTGCCGGCGCCGTGGCCTCCAGTTCGCGATTCGCCTGCGAGATCAGAGCTCCCCAGTGGGCGTCGTAGGTCACAAGGGCTTCGACGAGCCCGGCCAGCCTCGACAGCTGGATTCCAGCTTCGGAATTCCAGTCCTCGACACCGTCGATGCTCCAGTCGTCGCCGACCGTGATCGGCGGGCGGACGTAGTTGCGGAAGATTGTTTTGATGTCGTCGATCGGGCCGGTCATGTCCCGTACCGCGCCCGCGCATGCGCTCGACAGGTTGTCGTAGGCGATCGCGATGGCACGCATTTGCGTCTGTTCTCGGTCGGCTCTCGACTCGGCGGCGTATCTGGCCTCGCCTTTCCAGGCCAGGTCGTAGATCGTGCCGTGCATGTCGTTCGATGCGGCGATGCACGTGTCGGCGATGTGGGAAGCGTTCTCGGCGACCTTCTGGTAGCCGGTCACATCCCAGTTCAGGACCTGAAGTGGAGTCGGCATCACCCACCGTCCTGCGGTGGTGCCCCGGTGTTGATATCGGTGATAGCCGCGAGACGGCTCGCAATCTCCATGTCGGTGCCGCTGTACGTTTCCGCCGACAGCGCCAGGATGGCGGAGAACTGATTGAACCGGGCCTTCAGCAGGTCCTTCGCCTGTCGGCTACGCGGGTCGGAATCGACCAATGCGCTTCCGACCGATGAGCCGAGCATCCTGTTGGCTGCGGGTTCGGCACCCAGGTGGGGAGCGCTGTCGATCTGGGTGGACAGCAGTGCCAGCGCCCCCGCAGCCGCGCGGAGTCCCTCGGGATTCACTTCGAACGTCATACTTCTCCCTGGACCGCCGATACCGAGCAGACTCTAGCGCACCGACTACGGTTGATAGCGGAGTGTTATCACTATCGACGCAGGTGAGGCGGTTTCGGTTCCTGCTGGGCGGGGATTCGCGGGGGCGGCCGATAAGCTCCTACCCGTGACCGACGAGAAGCTGCTGCAGGGACCCATCCACGCCGTTCATGTCGAGCTCGGCGCTACCTTCGCACCGTTCGGGGGGTGGGAGATGCCGGTTTCTTATGCGGGGACGGTGGGGGAGCACACGGCGGTGCGGACCGCGGTGGGGCTTTTCGATGTGAGTCATCTGGGGAAGGCGACCGTCAAGGGGGCGGGGGCGGCGGCGTTCGTGAATTCGGCGCTGAGCAATGATCTCGGGCGGATTCGGCCGGGGAAGGCGCAGTACACGTTGTGCTGTACGGCCGAGGGCGGGGTAATCGATGATCTGATCGCCTACTACGTGTCGGATGACGAGATCTTCCTGGTGCCGAATGCGGCGAATACGGCGGCGGTGGTGGCCGAGTTGGCGAAGGCCGCGCCGGACGGGGTGACGGTTACCGACGAGCATCGGGAATACGCGGTGTTCGCGGTGCAGGGGCCGAAGTCGGCGGAGGTGCTGACGGCGCTCGGGTTGCCGACCGATATGGAGTACATGGCGTACGCCGACGCGGAGTGGGAGGGGCGGCCGGTTCGGGTGTGCCGCACCGGCTACACCGGGGAGCACGGGTACGAATTGCTGCCGCGCTGGGCGGATGCCGAGGCGCTGTTCCGGGCGCTCGTCGCGCAGGTGCGTGCCGCCGGCGGGCAGCCGGCGGGGCTCGGTGCCCGGGATACGTTGCGCACCGAGATGGGGTATCCGCTGCACGGACACGAACTGTCGCTGGAGATCTCGCCGGTGCAGGCTCGTGCCGGGTGGGCGGTCGGGTGGAAGAAGCCGGAGTTCTGGGGTAAGGCCGCGCTGGAGCAGGAGAAGGCGGCCGGGCCGAAGCGAATGCTGTTGGGGCTGAAGGCACTCGATCGGGGTGTGCTGCGGCAGGGGCAGGCCGTGATGCGGGGTGACGAGCGGGTGGGGGAGACCACCTCCGGCACGTTCTCTCCGACGCTCAAGATCGGTATCGCGCTCGCACTGCTCGACACCGCCGCGGGACTCGCGGAGGGCGACGAGGTGGAGGTCGACGTGCGCGGGCGTCGGCTGCGGTGCGAGGTGGTGCGGCCGCCCTTCGTGCAGGCGAAGACTGCCTGAATGGTCACCGGGCCAGTGGATGGCGGCGGGCGAAGTCGGTGTATCGCGGCCGCCTTTGCGGGGCGTGCGCTCTGACAGTAATCCGGTTGTCGTTCCGCACACGCCGCCGCCAGACTCGTGCTCATGTCGCGAGTGGACGAAGTCTGTGACGGGCGGTTGGCGTGGACGACGGTGGATCTTGTCGTCATCGAGGACTCGTGTGCGCAGCCATTGCGAATGGCGCTCGAGGAGTTCGGGATTCAGGTCAACTTCCTGACCATCGGGCAGGCCCGGCATCTGGTGGCCGCGCTCGGGGGTGAGCGCTCGGTCGCGCCCTATGTGGTGCTCTGCTGCCACGGGATCGACGGGGCGATTCTGCTGCCGGGGCTCGGCGGTGAGATCGCCGCCGCGCAGCCGTTCGACCGGCTCGGGCCGGAGGAGGTGCGCGAGCATTTCCGGTTGGCGGGCAGCACGGTGCTGTCGCTCGGCTGCGATACCGGGGACAAGGAGCTCGCGCAAGCGTTCCTGGACAGTGGGGCGGCGGCCTATATCGCCCCGGTCGACGCCCCGTACGGGCATGCCGGCCTGTTCGCGGCGCTGTACCTGTTCTACGAACTCACCCAGGGACGCCCGCTCGACGCGGGCGTCGCCAAGCTGCGGGCGCACGATGGGGAGCTGGCCATGTGGGAGTTTTTCCGAGGCGGCACCGGCGGCTCCGGAGCGGCGAATTAAACTCCCGGTCATGACTGTTGCCGCGCACTTCTCTCGCACCTCGCATCCGGCTCCCACCCCGGTGGAGCGGCGACAGGAGATTCTCGCGGCGCCCGGGTTCGGGCGGTACTTCACCGATCACATGGTGTCGCTGGACTATGTCGACGGCGAGTGGGTGAACGGGCGGGTGCAGCCGTATGCGCCGCTGTCCATGGATCCCTCGACCATGGTGTTCCACTACGGGCAGGCCATTTTCGAGGGGTTGAAGGCGTACCGGCAGTCCGATGGGAGCATCGCGACCTTCCGGGTGGACGCCAACGCGCAGCGCTTCCAGCGTTCGGCGCGGCGGATGGCCATGGCCGAGCTGCCGGAGGAGCTGTTCGTCGAGTCCATCCGGCAGCTGCTCGAGGTGGACGGGGAGTGGGTGCCGCCGGCCGGGGGTGAGGAGTCGCTGTATCTGCGGCCGTTCATGTTCGCGACCGAGGTCGGGCTGGGGGTCAAGCCCGCGGCGGGGTACAAGTACCTGCTACTCGGGTCGCCCGCGGGTGCGTACTTCGCGGGAGGGCTGAAGCCGGTGCGGGTGTGGCTGTCGACCGAGTTCGTGCGGGCCGCTCCCGGCGGCACCGGTGAGGCCAAGGTGGCGGGCAACTACGCGGCCTCGCTGCTGGCCCAGCAGGAGGCCGCCGCCAAGGGCTGCGATCAGGTGGTGTGGCTGGACGCGTGTGAGCGCAACTACGTCGAGGAGATGGGCACCAACAACCTGTTCTTCGTCTTCGGCACCGGCTCCGACGCTCGCCTGGTCACCCCGGAACTGTCCGGTTCGCTGCTGCCGGGCATCACCCGCGATTCGCTCATCACCCTGGCGGCCGATGCGGGCTACCGGGTGGAGGAGCGCAAGGTCTCCGTGGCGGAGTGGCGCAGCGGCGTCGAATCCGGGGAGATCACCGAGGTGTTCGGCTGCGGTACCGCCGCCGTGGTCATCCCGGTCGGATCGGTCGTCTCCGCCGAGGGCGAATTCACCATCGGCGACGGTGAGCCCGGCGAGGTCACCATGGCCCTGCGCGACACCCTCACCGGAATCCAGCGCGGCACCTTCGCCGACCGCCACGGCTGGATGCGCAAACTCGCCTGAACGTGTGATCAGGGGGAAATGGTGGCGGTATCGGCCGAGTAGCCGCCGCCACCAGTTCCCCCTCGCATCAGCCCTGGTCGGAGGAGCTGGCGGAGCCGCTGGAGTTGGCGGCGGAGCCGGTGGGGAAGGGGAACTGGGCGGTGGTCTTCAGCTTCCAGGTGCCGCAGCCGACGGTGTAGAAGGCTACGTCGCTGGCCTTGATCTCGACGGTGGCCTTGCCGTTGACCGCGCCGCCGGTTTCGATCATGGCGTCGAGTTCGGGGATCTCGGCGCTCAGGCGCGCCCAGCCGCACGCTTTCACCGCGGTCGTGGTGGTGTAGACGCCGGGTTTGATATCGACGCCGACCTGGAAGGTGCCGTCGGAGCCGATGGTGCCGGCGGTGGCCTGGGCGGGTGCGGCGGCGGCCAGAACGGCGGCGGCGGCCAGCGCCGCGCCGTTGAGCCACAGGGCTTTACGCATGAGGTGGAGTCCTTCCCCGACGAGCCGGGACGGGTCCCGGCCCAAGTTGTGAAACAAAAACGTTTCGCAAGTTAGTCGATGAAGGACCGCACGGTGCAGGTTTCGCGGAAAGCCGATCAGCCGGGCATGAACATGTGCCACTGCTCCAGCGTCTGCGGGCGCATCACGTAATTGCTGTCGCGCACGGCGGAGAGGGCGGCGCTCGGCTCCTGGGAGTACCAGTGGCCGGGGTACACCACCGGGTCGCCCTTCAGGCCGGCCAGGTAGCGGAGGCTGTGGAACATGGCGTCGGAGTCGCCGCCGGGGAAGTCGGTGCGGCCGCAGCCCTCGACGAACAGCGTGTCGCCCGCGATGAGACGGTCGTCGAACAGGAAGCACTGGCTGCCCGGGGTGTGGCCGGGGGTGTGCAGCAGTTCGATCTCCAGGCCGCCGATCGCGACCTTGTCGCCGTGCTCGTGGCCGGTCAGTTCACTGGGCGCGATATCGGTGACCTGCGCGACCCAGGGCAGCTCCTCCTTGTTGACGTGCACCGGCACGTCCACGTTCTCCAGGAGTTCCTTCACGCCGCGCAGGGTGAAACCGAGCATGGTGCCGCCGACATGGTCGGGGTGGTGGTGGGTGGCCAGCACGCCGCTCAGGCGCATGCCGTCACCCTCGGCGATCTCGACCAGTTCGTTCGCCGCGTAGGCCGGATCGACCACCACGCACTCGCCACTGTCGCGGTCGCCGATGAGATACGCGAAATTGCGCATCTGGGTGGCGATCGGATCGCCCACGGCCCAGTCGCGGCCGGAGAGCAGTTGGCGGAAGTACACACGGTCGGATCCCATACCGGACACCCTATGGGGCGGGCGGGATCGACGGGCGGGGACTCCCGGCGCCCGCACCGAATGCGGGGACGGTCACCGCGTGACGCGCGGTCGGCCGAGTCGGCTGCACCGCGGTACGGTCCCCCTGGCACTTATCCCGCGAGCACCTCGCGGAGGGCGGCCGCGAAAGCCTCGGGTTCGCCGGTCTGGCCGTATTCGCCGCCCAGGAAGCCGCCGTGGTTGCTCGGGAAGACGACCATCTCGGTGCCGAGGCGCTGGGCGACGGCCTCGCTGCCGCGGCGGGCGAGCTGGCCCTCGGATTCGATGCCGCCCGCCAGCACGATGCGGGTCGGGGCCGCGCGCAGGGCGTCGAAGTCGTACTCGTAGTAGGCCAGGCTGGCGAGGTTCTGCGCGAACATCACGTCGTCGCGGCTGCCGTCGTCTTCCGTCGGCATGCCCAGTTCGGCGGGGTCCGGGGTGGGCCATGCGGTGAAGTCGGCCGGCACCTCGCCCCGATGGCTGGACAGGATGATGAATTTGGCCATGGCCGAGCCGAAACCGTGCTCGGTGTAGGTGCGGCACACAGCGGTGGTGGCCGCCAGCGCGTGCTCACGGTCCGGGAGCACCTGCGCGGCGGGCGGTTCGTGCGCCACCAGGGTGCGCACCTGTTCGGGATGCTTCGCCACCAGGGCGAGCGCGTTCACGGCGCCGCCGCTGCTGGCGAACAGGTCCACCGGGCCGCGATCCAGGGCGGTGATGAGCCGGTGCAGATCGTCGGCGTGCTGGTCGGGGGTGGACTCGCGGGCGTCGTCGGTGCGGGTGCTGCGCTCCACGCCGCGCGGATCGTAGGTGACCACCGTGCGATCGGTGAAGTATCCGGCCAGGGTGCCGAAACCGGCCGCGCCCATGGGGGATCCGATCATCAGCAGGACGGGACCGTCACCGGTCTCGGAGTCGCGGATGTCGTAGGTGAGGACGGCGCCCGGAACCTCGAGCGTGTGTGTTTTCGGCTCGGCCATGATTCGCTCCTTCCGCAGGGGTGTGCTGTGTAGACGAACCGGCGGCGCGGAAATCATCGGCCCGGTGGCGGGTCAGATCGAGGGGATCGGCTGAGGTGCGGGGTCTGCCGGGGTGGTGGCGGTCGAGCGGGCCTGTGCGACGGCTCGAATCCAGTTGGCGAAGAACACTTCCGCGTCGGCGGTCCAGTCGGCCATCACCTCGGAGTGGTGGGTCGGCAGCGGGAAGCCGTCGAGCAGGGTCGGGTCGAAGGTGGTGCGGAGGCGGACGGCGAGGTCGAGGAGGGTTTGTTCGGTGTCGTGCGGGAAGTAGCGCGACGGGATGGCGGGGAAGGGGCGCATCGGGTCGGACAGCCAGCGGCGCAGGTCGCGGCGGTGTTCGCGGGCCATGGTGTCGGGCAGGTATTCGGGGTGGCCCTGGAGGAAGACGTGGCGCAGGCCGTCGGGGCCGGTGGCGAGGTGCCATTCGGCTTCCTCGGAGTCGAGCAGAATGTCGACGCCCGCCTCCCGGAGATCTGCGGAAGTCATCGCGTTCCAGCGGGAATGGGGCACCCGCACGGGTGTCGCCAGACCTTCGACCAGTGCGGTGCCGGGATGCGCGCCCGGCTGCACGCCGCCCATGCGGTCCAGGGCGGCACCGTGTACCCAGTGGTCGAACGCACCGTGTGCGCGGTACGGCAGACGGTGGCGCTGCAGCCCGTGCAGCAGATGCAGTGCGGCGTGGGCGGATTGGCAGGAGAACAGCAGTGAGGCAGCGCCCGAGCAGTCGCGCAGGATGCGGTCGACCACCGCGAGGCTGGGCTCGGCGGCGATATCCGCGGCCTTGGGTTCACTGCCGCTGACGATGAGGGCGTCCATGGCGGCCAGTGCGGGCCAATCGACGTCGGTGCTCGCGCGGAGTGGGTCGATGCCGAAAAACGTGACCGCCACTTCGGATTCGGTCGCCTCCTCTGGGGATGCCCCAGTCGCCTCGGACCGGATTCCCGAGGGGCGGCCGTCCGGGCGACAGGTCGCCGAGGATTCGTCCGACGCGTATCCGGTCGCCGTTCGTCCGGATGCGACGCTCGCCGACGGGCTACCGGTCGCGGCACCGAAACCCGTTGTCCGCCAGCCCAGCCGCGCCGCGCCCGCGGCCACTGCGGCGGCAAAGACTTTGCGAGTCATACTCTCCGGCCGCAGCGACATCAGATCCACGATTCCGATTCGCACGGCTGCACCGCCCGACCGCGGTGCGTCCGATGACGCAAACACTTGTTCAATCCTTCGGAACGGGCGCGATCGGGCCGACCGCGTAGATCAGTACAGAGCAGTGATTGGACAGGCGAAATGTCCGCGCAGACAGGTGCCCCGCGCACCGATCACGCGATCAGTGTGCGGGGCTCAGGCGTCCGGCAGGGAACCGGCGGGTGTCAGCGAAGAATTGTTTCGATTTCCGCCGCGGCCTCCGGGCCGTAGGCCGCGCGCAGGCGCTTCACGGCCACATCATGGTCCAGGGTCCATTCCTGGGTGCCCACGGTTTCCAGAATGTGCACGGCGATAAGGGATCCGAGCTGTGCGGAGCGTTCCAGGCTCAGACCCGCCGTGTGGCCGGTGAGGAAGCCCGCGCGGAAACCGTCACCGACGCCGGTGGGGTCGACCTTCGAATTGTCCGGCACCACATCGACATGCAGTTCGGTGCCGTCCTTGTCGACCACCAGCGCGCCCTTCACGCCCAGGGTGGTGACCCGGATGCCGACCCGCTCGCCGATCTCCGCGGCGGACAGGCCGGTCTTCTGCAGCAGCAGGCCCCACTCGTACTCGTTGGTGAAAAGGTATGCGGCACCGTCGATCAGGCGCAGCGCCTGCTCGCCGTCCAGGCGGGCCAGCTGCTGGGAGGGGTCGGCGGCGAACGGGATCCCGGCGGTGCGGGCCTGTTCGGTGTGCAGCAGCATGGCGTCGGGATCGTTCGCGCCGACCAGCACCAGATCGATGGCGCGGGTGCGGGCCAGTTCGCCGATGGAGATCTCGCGGGCCTCGCTCATCGCGCCCGGGTAGAAGGAGGCGATCTGCGCCATGGCCTCATCGGTGGTGCAGACGAAGCGCGCCGTGTGTGCCTCGGTGGACACCTTCACCGCCGAGCAGTCCACGCCGTTGGATTCCAGCCACTGCCGATAATCCGCGAAGTCGGGGCCCACCGCGCCGACCAGCAGCGGGTTGCGGCCCAGCAGACCCATCGCGTAGGCGATATTGCCCGCGACACCGCCGCGGCGAATGACCAGATCGTCGACCAGGAAGCTCAGCGAAACATGTTGCAGCTGATCGGCCAGCAGCACATCGGAGAACTTGCCCGGAAATCGCATGAGGTGATCGGTCGCGATGGAGGCGGACACGGCGATGGTCACGTGCGGAATCCTTCGGTGTCGTGCGCTGTGTTCAAGGCCAGGCGAGGGCACACCTGTATGCGGGACGACAGACGCGGGGGCGGTGGGATCGGCGGCCGATGCTCGGACGCCCTCCAAAACTACACTGTCCGAGACGGACGACTCCACCCCCGAGCGGGGGATCGGCGTGCCGATCCGGGCCGGGAGCTACGGGTTCGGTCGCGGCTGGACATGCGTCAGCGCGGAACCCCGTGGCTGGGGTTCCGCGCTGACGGCGCGACTCAGTTGAAGCTGTCGCCGCAGGCGCAGGAGCCGGTGGCGTTCGGGTTGTCGATGGTGAAACCCTGCTTCTCGATGGTGTCGACGAAATCGATCGCCGCGCCCTGCACGTAGGGGGCGCTCATGCGGTCGACCACCAGGTTCACGCCGCCGAACTCGACGGTCAGGTCGCCGTCGAGGCTGCGGTCGTCGAAGAAGAGCTGGTAGCGCAGGCCGGCACAGCCACCGGGCTGCACGGCGATCCGCAGCGCGAGGTCGTCGCGACCCTCCTGATCCAGCAGTGCCTTCGCCTTCGAGGCGGCGGCATCGGTCAGCGTCACCCCGTGGGTGGTGGTCTCGTTCTGCACAGTCATGAACTCTCCTAGGGCACCGTGTTCAACCGTGAACTGTGCACGGCTCAAAGGCTGTCAACGCCGCTTCCCCGGCGGCTATTCCTCATCCTACGCGGGACCCGGCGACTCATCCGCCCTACCCACCCGGACATCCGGCGGTGCGGGCGGCGCGAGCCCTCGAGCTGGGCGGTAAGCCGCGACCATGGTCGCGACCGGGCGGGATGTCCGTATATCCGGCTACCGGCGCCGCCGTTTCAGCCCGGTCGGGGCCAGGTTTCGTGTGGTCGACGACACCGGAAACGGACCACGTTTTCCGGACGAACGCGGGATCGAATAGCCTGGTCGGCGTGAAGTTCCTGCGCCGCGGCGAGTCCAGCACCACCGACGACACCACCTCCGCTTCGTCGAACGGCGATTCGACGACGGTCGCCGAGCCGAACGTCACGCTCGGCAAGGGCCGTCCCACCCCCAAGCGGCGGGACGCCGAAGGGCGTCGGCGCGGTCCCGTGGCGCCCGCGCCCATGACCGCCAAGGAGGCGCGCGCCCGGCGCAAGGCCAATCGCGGCAACAAGGAGCAGCGCAAGGTCGCCGCCGCCCAGCGGCGCGCCGAGAATGCCGACCGGCGGGCGCGCATGCTCGCGGGTGAAGAGCAGTTCCTGCTGCCGCGCGACCGCGGCCCGGTGAAGGGATACGTGCGCGATGTGGTCGACGCGCGGCGCAATCTGCTCGGACTGTTCATGCCGCTGGCGCTGGTGCTGATTCTGACCATGTTCCTGTCGCCGGTGCTGCAGGCGTACGTCACGCTGGCCATGCTGGTCATGATGGTGTTCATGATCGCCGAGGGCTTCGTGCTGGGGCGGATCGTGAACAAGCGGGTGCGGGAACGCTTCCCGGACGCCGAGGATTCCAGCTTCTCGTTGGGCTGGTACGCGTTCGTGCGCGCCTCGCAGCTGCGCAAGATGCGGGCTCCCAAGCCGCGGGTGCAGCCGGGCGCGAGCGTCTAGGGGGATCGACGCGGGCGGCCCCGCTCCGAGTATCGACTCGGAGCGGGGCCGCGTGCTGTCGGGGCCTATCCGTGTTCGCGAATGGTGCTGATCGCATTGAGCTCGGCCAGTGCCCGCTGGGCGTCGCGGTCGACGACGTCGTAGGGGCCGGCTCGCCGCGAGCCGTCTTCGCGGTGGAAGGGTACGGCCCGCCCGGCTGCGGCGAGCAGGGTGAACGCGCGGCGGAACAGGCTGATCGCCGTGGCGATGGTGCGACGCTCGCCGCGGGAGGCGGTGCTGGCGGGGGTGGTGATGGCGGTCATGGCTTATGCCTCCTGCTCGTCGGAAGTCTCGGTGCCGCCGGCCATCGCCGCGCCGGTGACCATTGCCATGGCGGTCATAACGGTTGCGGCTGCGAGTATTGCGGTGACTGCGTGCATGGCAGTAAGTTTTCTCTCGCGAGCTTTCTGCCAACAGTGGCAGTACTGACATTGTTCGCAAAGATTCGGCCAGATAGGCTGGGGCTATGTTGTCCAAGGTCGCCGTGGTGCTCAACGAGCGCCTCGCCATGTTCGAATTCGGCGTCGTCTGCGAGGTATTCGGGCTGGACCGTCGGATGGACGGGCTGCCCTACTTCGACTTCCGCGTCTGCGGGCTCAAACCCGGCAAGCCGCTGGGCAGCAGCACACCCGGCATCACGGTCACGCCCGAATACGGGCTCGACGAGCTGCGGAACGCGGATCTCGTTGCCATACCGGCGTTTCCGTTCGGTGTGCTGGAACAGACCGATCCACGGGTGATCACCGCGGTGCGGGAAGCCGCCGAGAACGGGGCCACCGTCCTCACCGTCTGCTCCGGGGCGTTTCTCGCCGGGGAAGCCGGACTGCTCGACGACCGCAAATGCACCACCCACTGGAAATACGTGGACGACCTCGCGCAGCGGTATCCGAAGGCCACCGTCGACCCGGATGTGCTGTTCGTGGACGAGGGGGATCTGATCACCAGTGCGGGCACCGCCGCCGGGATCGACGCCTGCCTGCATCTGGTGCGGCGCGAGCTGGGCAGCGCGGCGGCCAATGCCATCGCACGGCGCATGGTGGTGCCGCCGCAGCGCGACGGCGGACAGCGTCAGTTCATCGAACGCCCAGTGCCCGAATGCACTTCGGACAGCCTCAGCGACACCCTGAACTGGATGAACGAACACTTGGAGTTGCCGCATACCGTGGAGGCCCTGGCCGCGCGCTCCGCCATGTCCACGCGCACCTTCGCGCGCAGGTTCGCCGCCGAGACCGGGACCACGCCGGTGAAATGGCTGACGGGGCAGCGGATTCTGCTGGCCAAACAGTTGCTGGAGGACACCGAACTGGATCTGGAGTCGGTCGCGCATCGGTGCGGATTCGGATCGGGAGCGTTGCTGCGCCACCACTTCCAGCGACTCGTCGGCATCGCGCCCACCGAATACCGCCGACGCTTCGGGGCGCATCCGGACGAAGTGGGAGTCTAGGGGGGGCTCGGCTCGCGCACCGCCCGCGGCGGGGGTGTCGCCGGACGCGGTCGCCGGTTACTGTGCGGGAGATGAGCATCGAATTTCTGCTGACGACGCTCGTCATCGTCGCAACACCCGGAACCGGTGTGCTGTTCACCCTCGCGGCCGGGCTCGCCAGGGGCACGCGGGCCAGCGTGATCGCCGCATTCGGCTGCACCCTGGGCATCGTTCCGCACATGATCGCCGCCGTGACCGGCGTGGCCGCGGTGCTGAACACCAGTGCCATGGCATTCCAGACGCTGAAGTATCTCGGGGTCGCCTATCTGCTGTACATGGCGTGGATGACCTTCCGCGACAAGGGGGCGCTGACCGTGCCCGAGCAATCGGGCGCCGCCCCGGGCGCTGGGCGGGTGATCGGCGCGGCCGTGCTGGCCAATGTGCTGAACCCCAAGCTGACCATCTTCTTCTTCGCGTTCCTGCCGCAGTTCGTGCCCGCCGGGTCCGCGAATGCCGTGCCGCGCATGCTCGAGCTGAGCGGCGTGTTCATGCTCGCGACCTTCGTGGTGTTCGCGGTGTACGGGGTGGCCGCGGCGGCGGTGCGGGACCACATCATCACCCGGCCCGCCGTGGTGACCTGGATGCGGCGGGTGTTCGGGGCGTCGTTCGTGGCGCTCGCGGGGCGGCTGGCCGTGCAGAACCAGTGAGCGGACGGGCCGGGTAGGTGCGCCCTCCGGGGCTTGGGTCCGGGCGGATTCACCGGTGGCTGCGTTGTGCCGGGCGGCATTCGGGATGGGGCCGGGTGCGGCGTTCGGAGAGTCGGAGGTCCGTCACCCGTTCTCAGACAGGTGATCGCGGCCAGGCGGGATGGCTGATCGTGCGCCCGGTCGGTGCGTGGGGTGCCGGGGCCGGTGGCAGCATTCGGGTGAGGCCTTGGCGACGAGGTCGCGCCGGTGCGAGAGCGCATGCCGCCACCATGTGCGGGGCAGGGCTACGGACCCTGGGTGCGCGGGGAGGGATCCGGTCACTCATGTTCACCGGCTCGGGCTGGTGTCGGCGTGGGTTGGGGAGGGCCGCGCGGCGCGGTGATTGATACCGTGCTGACCGTGTCGCACACTGCTCACTCAACCGATCGGCCGCTCCGCACACTGGTGCTCGGCGGGGCGCGGTCCGGAAAATCGGCGTTCGCGGAACAACTGGTGGCCGCGGGGCCGGTGCGGTACATCGCCACCGCCGTGGTCGACCCGGCGGATACCGACTTCGCCGAGCGGATCGCGGCGCATCAGGCGCGCCGCCCCGCGGACTGGACGGTAGTGGAGGGCGACCCGATCGCGGGCCTGGGCCAGTCCACTTCCGCGACCCTGATCGACGACCTGGGCACCTGGCTCACCGCCCGCCTCGACGCCCGCAAAGCGTGGGAGCTGCCGCGCGGCACCGTGGGGCCGGATCTGGACGCCCTCGTCGCCGCCGTCGCCGGCTATGCGGAGCGGCTCGTGATCGTGAGCCCCGAAGTCGGGTTGGGCGTCATTCCCGCCACCCGTTCCGGACGGCTGTTCCGGGATGAGATCGGCACGCTCAACCAGCGGCTCGCCGCGGTGTGCGATGAGGTGTATCTGCTCGTCGCCGGGCAGGCGGTGCGGGTCAAGCCGGGCGTGGGTGGCGAGGACAGTGGTGCCGCCGGTGCGGGAGCATCTGCGCATGAGGTGACGAAAGCTGAAGCCGCGCAGTACGACTCGAGCGGGCTTTCGGTGCCTGCCGCGATGGGGGGAGCCCATTCAGGGGAGGCGGGAATCGATGAAGCGCCAGCCGATGGTGCTGCGGGGCGCGTTGACAGCGCTGCGGGCCGAGCGGAGAGGGTTGCCGGGCTGCTCACCAGTGCTGCCGGGGCAGCCATGAGTGGTGCCGGGTCTGCTGGAAGTGGTGCCGGGCGGATGGGAAGTAGCGCCGGTGCGGTCGAGAGCGGTGCGGCGTCGACTGCGGGCGGTGGGTCCGGGGCTGGTGCCGCCGGGGGCGCAATCGCTTCCACTGGTGGCGAGGGTGCGCAGCGGCGGGTCGGGTTGTCGAAGGGGAGTGCGGTGGCGGTGGAGTTCGGGCCGGTGGCGGGTCCGGATGCGGCGATGCGGGCGGCCGCGGGGGAGCGGCAGGGGCAGTTGACCAAACCGGCGGGGGCGTTGGGGCGGTTGGAGGCGCTGGGGAACTGGGTGGCGGCATGTCAGGGGGTGTGTCCGCCGCGGCAGTTCGAGCGGGCGCGGGTGGTGGTGTTCGCGGGGGATCACGGGGTGGCGCGGCACGGGGTGTCGGCGTATCCGAGTGAGGTGACCGCGCAGATGGTCGCCAACTTCCTGCACGGCGGCGCGGCCGTGAATGTGTTGGCGCGGTTGGCCGATGCCACCGTGCGGGTGGTGGATCTGGCCGTGGAGGGCGATACCGCGGCGGAGATCTCCACCTTCAAGGTGCGCCGCTCCAGCGGGTCCATCGACCGCGAAGACGCCCTCACCGAAGACGAGACCCGCACCGCGCTGCACGCCGGAGCGGCCCTCGCCGACGAGGAAATCGATTCCGGCGCGGATCTTCTCATCGCCGGAGATATGGGCATCGGCAACACCACCCCGGCGACCGTGCTCATCGCCGCCGTCACCGACACCGAACCGGTCGTGGCGGTCGGCCGCGGCACCGGCATCGACGATGCGGGCTGGATGCGCAAGACCGCCGCCGTGCGCGACGCCATGTGGCGGGCGCGCCCCGTGGTCAAGGACCCGCAAGCCCTGCTGCGGGTCGCGGGCGGCGCGGATTTCGCCGCCATGGCCGGATTCCTGGCGCGCGCCGCCGCCCGCCGCACCCCGGTGATCCTCGACGGTGTCGTGGTGACCGCCGCCGCCCTGATCGCCGAACAGCTCGCACCCGGGGCGAGCGCCTGGTGGGTGGCGGGGCACCGCTCCAGCGAACCCGCCCACCGAATCGCCCTCGACCGACTGCGCCTGGAACCCCTCGTCGACCTGAGCATGCGACTGGGTGAGGGCTCCGGTGCGCTCACCGCGCTCCCGGTCCTGCGCGCGGCCGTGGCGGCGCTCGGCGAGATGGCGACGTTCGCCGAGGCCGGTGTGAGTACGGCCGATTCATCGGACGGTGATGCGACCGTGGGTGGTTCGTCGGAAGCAGGCGTGCGCGCTGGCAACTCGACAGAATCCGGTGGGGGCGGAACTACGTCGTCGGAAGCCGGGGTGGGTGCAGCCGACTCGCCGGAAGCCAGTGCGTAGGGGGCCGCTCTCACGCGGGTGCCGCCCCCTGTGCCGGTATCCCGGACCCGCCGACCCGCGCGATGCGGACCAGGCTACGGCGGCTGATATCCCGACGCGCCGTGGTCGCGCCCCCACTGCGCGGCGGTACCGCCCCGCGCGCGCAACGGAGCCCACCCGCCGTCGCCCCCACGGTCACCCTCAGCGCGAGGGGGAACTGGTGGCGGTGGCTACTCGCACGACGCCGCCACCAGTTCCCCCTGATCGTTCGTCCACCGGCGGCGATGCGCGGACGGTGAGGAGAGGGCGTGTCGGGGCACGGGTCCGGGGTGCCGTCGGCTCGGCGTGCGGCGTAGTGCGGGAACCTTCATGCCGGAGGAGGTGGTGACGGGGCTCGCGCTGGCCGTGTCATGGCTGACCGTGCTGCCGGTGCGAGGGCCGGAGCGGGTGGACAGGGGAGCGGCCGCGGGAGCCATCTCTTGGGCACCCGTGGTGGGGGTGCTGCTGGGCGCGGGGGCCGTCGCGGTGATGTGGGCGCTCACGATCGCGGGCGCTTCGCCGCTGCTGGCGGGGTTGGTGGGCGTGGCCGCGCTGGCGTTGGGGACGCGGGGGATGCATATCGACGGGCTCGCGGACACCATGGACGGGCTCGGAAGTTACGGCCCGCCCGAGCGGGCGCGGGAGATCATGAAGAGCGGTGGGGCGGGGCCGTTCGGGGTGGCGGCGCTGGTGTTCGTCATCGGAATTCAGGCGGTCGCGTTCGCGGCGCTGGTGGATGCGCAGCGGTGGCTGGCCGTGGTGGTCGCGGTGGCGGTGGGGCGGGTCGCGGTCGTGCTCGCGTGCCGCAGCGGGATCGACGCCGCCCCGGGGGCCGGGTTCGGGGCATTGGTCGCGGGAACGCAGCGGCGCGCGATCGGATTCGCCTGGGCCGCAGTCGCTCTGGTGGCAGCGGGCTTCGTCACCGATGCGTGGTGGCTGGGGCCGATCGCCGTGGGAGCCGCGCTGGCGACGGCCACCGTGCTGGTTCGCCACGCTGTTCGCCGGTTCGGCGGGCTCAATGGCGACGTACTCGGGGCAGCGGTCGAGGTGGCGACGACGGTCGCGGTCGCCGTATCGAGTTTCGCGGTGTGAAGCGGCCGCGGGTGTGAACCCGCGAGTCGGACGAGACCCCGTGGGCCGTGCTGGGCGGATCGCCGCGGGTCCGGAAATTCGGTTGCGGCGGCAGTCGCGCGGTCCCTACGTTTCCCACATGACATGTCACTGCGCCCCCTACTTCATCCGTATCCGCCACGGCCGGGCTCTGGCCCGCTAGCGGACGCGGATTCTTCTCTCGGCGTCCGCACGCGCGCCCAGGGCCCTTCGAGACTCATTCGACTCGAGGACCCGAAAGGGCACACGCTGTGGCGCAAGATTTTGCACACCGAAACTACTCTCATACCCAGCGCAAGGTCACCAGCGGCAGCGGCGCTCGCACGCCGCGCGACCATGCCAGGCGCACCCTCTCCCAGAACTTCCTGGTGAACCGCGACGCCGTCCAGCTCATGGTGACGGTGGCCCAACCGACCGGGCTGGTGCTCGAACCCGGCGCGGGCGAGGGCGTGCTCACCACGGAACTGGCTCGTCGCGGCGCCCGTGTGACCGCATACGAGATAGATCCGCTGCTAGCGATGAAGCTGTCCGCGCGAACCCGACGCGAGAGCGGAATCCGGGTCGTCCGAGGTGATTTCACCAAGGCGAGGGCTCCGCGTGAGCCGTTCGCCGTGGTCGGCAACATCCCGTACTCGGTGACCGCCAAGATCGTCGACTGGTGCCTGACCGCACCCGCTCTCACCTCGGCGACCCTGCTCACCCAGCGGGAATACGCGCGCAAGCGCACCGGCGACTACGGCCGCTGGAGCCTGGTGACGGCCGAAACCTGGCCGTGGTTCACCTGGGAACTGCACGGCCAGGTGGACCGGACCAGCTTCCGGCCCGTCCCATCGGTCGACTCGGCGATCCTGCGCATCGTCCGCCGCCCGGAACCGCTGGTGCGGGAACGGAACTCCTACCTGGAGCTGGTCCGGACCGGCTTCACCGGCCTCGGCGGCTCCGTCCGCGCGTCCCTGCGCACCCGCTATCAGGGCGTGGACGAAGCGCTGGCCGTCGCGGGCATCGACCGCGACACAGTGGTGGCCTACGTGCACCCCGACCAATGGGTGACGCTGCACCAGCAGCTCGCCGCCTGACCCGGTCCGGTGTCGCCGCATTCGCGGCGACACCGGACCGATCGGGGTCATCCAGCCGTATACCCCGCTGAGCCGCCGTGATACTGGCAACTCCCACGGCACCCCAGCCCCCGCCGCGAACCCTTGCCATCCACCCGCAACTCTCCCGGAAAATGGATCGCATCCAGCCGTTTTCACAATCCGACGGCTCATCCGCTAAAGTTTTCGAGCAACACCGGTCCGGGTGGCGGAATGGCAGACGCGCTAGCTTGAGGTGCTAGTGCCCGTATTAGGGCGTGGGGGTTCAAGTCCCCCTCCGGACACACCGACGACAGAGCTCTCCCTACATGTAGGAAGAGCTCTTTTCTTGTCCAGTTTCGACTCCTCGCGGCCAGATCGTCGGAACGCGGGACGCACCCGAACCGAGCAGACCGAGAACCACAGGGTGATCTGGTATGCGTCCGTGCCGCCCCCGTGCGGACATGGATCGAGTAGCCTCCGCCTATCGAACGCGCGCTCGCCGACGTCGAAGCGAGACGGGTCTAAGCCGCCGTTGGCCAGAACCTGCCCCTGGTAGTGGCCATCGCGCACCGGTGCTGCAGTGCGGCTGCCACTGGCCGGAGGGTCTGCATTGCACAGAAAGTGTTGCGTCGCAGAATGTCTCGGGGTAGCTTGCCGTCCAACCGTCGATTCCGCACGGCGCGCGGCGGCTATGGGATCACCGCGCGCAGGAACGTGAACAATTGGACGATCATGCCCACGACGGCTCCGGCGATCGCGATGGCCAGCAGAATGCGGAACACCAGAGCCCAGTCGAAGGTCGCGCTGCCGAAGTCGAACGGGAACACCTGCCAGACGCGGATGGTCGCCGCCAGGCCGATCCCGGTGGTGACGAGGTCGCCGAGGGACTTCAACCACGGCGGATCGGCGGGCAGATACACGACGCTGGTGATCAAACCGGCGATCAGCGATGCGGTGACGAGCCACAGCACCCGCGGGGTGTCCTCGGTGAGAAAGGGCAGGGCGTCCCACCCCGGCCAGGCGTGAATGGCGTAGAGCAGCACCGCGTTGCAGAGTGCGGCGACGACGTAGCCGGCTCTGCGTGCCGCCGTGGACGGGCGGCGAGTCGTTTCGGTAGCCGTCATCGGAACCCCTCCAAGTCGATTCCTTTGGTCACGGTACGACCGATCCGGTCGCCTCCGGCAGGGACAAGGGTCCCGAGGTGGACCGCCGTCCTGCCCTACCGCCGATGGACGTGCCCGCGCCGCCACCGCCGACAGCATCTGGTGCGACATGCTGCACGGTGTTCTGGATTTTCGAAGGATGGCCGGAACCGCGCACCTCCATCAGTCGTGGCGGATGCTGTTCACGGCGCGGAGATCAGACCGGGATGCCCAGTGTCGGCCGTGCACGTAGGAAACGTTGCCGATGTCGTGCCGGGTGCCGGTCGAACTCGCCAGCGAGAACCGTGGTGCGAGCGGTGTGTGGTGAGACCTGCTGCCATACTTGGCGTTTCAGCGCACGGCTGTTCTCGGTCGCGGTGGGTGTGAAGGTGGTAGGTGCGATTTTTCGACGAGTTCTCCTGGTAGGGGTCGTGGTGGTGTTCGGTGCGGCCTGTGCTGTGCTTCCTACCGAGCCGCCGCCACCGGTTCGTCTCGGGGCCGCTCCCGTGACCGCGACCGGGCCGCGGTACGAGGGTGCGCCCCTGCACTCCTCCGGGTTCTATGAGTTCGATCAATGGCCCAAGGCATGCAACCTGATCACCGACACCGATATTCGGGCGATATTCCCGCAGGTGACCGACACCGAGAGGTTCGCGGTGCACCAAGACCTGATGCTGACGGCGCCGTTGAGCGCCTTGGAGCCGCCGGAGCCGGAATGGGCGCGGGAGCGGGTGCGGGTCGGGGGAGCGCTCTGTACGGTCGCCATGGCGCTTCCTGGTATCGCGTTCGAGGCGGACGAGTTGCCGCCCCGGTCCGGCGCCGAGGTGACGATCGAGGTGATCGCCGCGGGCAGTGCGGGGGTCGTCTACCGGAACCGGCCACAGCCCTTCCCCGCCGATCCACCGATCACGGTCGCCGGGATACCGTGCGTGGCCGCCCAGGGCAATAGTCTCGTGTGCGCGACGCTGTATGTCCTGTTCCAGGTGTCGATGACGGTCGAGTACACGCGGCAGGTCGACGAGTACACGGCGATCCGTTACCTGCACGGCACCGAGACGGTCGCGTTCGGGCGCGAGCCCGACAAGGATGAACTGCGGCGGCAGCGGGAGTGGGAACGGTCGGTGATCGTTCGCGAACTCGTCGAGGCGGTCGTGGCGAAGTTGTGAGGCCCGCCTGCCGTGGCGGTCGATCAGCCGAGGGGTGAAGGACGCGCGGCCGTTCCAACTCCCGCTCCGCGCCGTCGTCGTACTGGGTGACGATCCATGCCTCCACCCGACCGGCTCCCGGTTCCATGCCGACCAGTGATCACACCGTCAGTCGCCTGCCGGATCTCGCCGTGCTCGTTGGCCTGGTGCGATTGTCCGCTGGGGCGGCCGGTGTCCAGGCTGCGCCAGTGGACGGCGACGCGGTAGGTGCCGCAGTTGGGGCCGACGACACGGCACCGGGCGGAGGACCATGGTCCCTCGATGTGCTCGACCGAAGGCCGTAGCGGCACGAGGTCGCGGCGACCACGATGGTCGGCATGAACGGGGACGGCGGCCTGGCGGCCGATGGGATCGTGGCTCGGCTGCTGGATTCGCCGGAGCCGTCGATCCGGTGGCGCGCGCTCACCCGGCTGCTCGGGACGCCCGTGGACGATCCCGCGGTGCGGTCGGTGCGGGCGGATATCGCTGCCAGCGCGCGGGTGCGAACTCTGCTGTCGGAACGTAGGGACGACGGGACGCTACCGTTCCATCCGTACGGCGCCACGTGGTACGGCGCGCATTGGGTGTTGGTCGCACTGGCCGAACTCGGTTATCCCACCGGTGACGAGTCGCTGATCCCGTTGCGGGAGCAGGCATTGGGGTGGGTACTGTCCGAGGAGTACCGCACACGCCTTATCGGCCAGGTGCGGGGGCTGCCCACGCTGCATGCCTCCATCGACGGGAATCTGCTGTGGGCGCTGCTGAGTCTCGGGCTCGCCGACGAACGCGCCGAGGAACTCGTGACCCGCCTGCTCGCCACCCAATGGCCCGACGGCGGCTGGAACTGTGACCGGCACGCGAGCGGGCGCGTCTCCTCGTTCGTCGAAAGTCTCATTCCGCTGCGCGCACTCGCGCTGCACGCCCGGCGGACCGGTCGGGAGGACAGCCGAGACGCGGTGGTTCGGGCCGGTGAGCCGTTCCTGAGCCGCCAGCTGTTCCGGCGCATCAGTGACGGCACCGTGATTGCGAAATCGTTTGTACAGTTGCATTTTCCATGCTACTGGCACTATGACGTCCTCTTCGCGCTCACCGTGCTCGCGGAGGCGGGGCTGATCGCCGACCCACGCTGCTCCGCCGCCCTCGACCTGCTGGAGTCCAAGCGGCTGCCCGATGGTGGGTTCCCCGCCGAAGCACGCTACTACCAGGTTCGTACCGCGCCCGGCGGCAGATACCGTTCGCTCGTCGACTGGGGGCCGACGGGGCGGCGTCGGTTCAATCCGTGGGTGACCTGCGCCGCGTTGACCGTGCTGCGGGCCTCGGATCGCCCGATCTCACGCGGCAGCGAGAAGTGGTGGGAACCGTCGGACCGACCGCCGTCGAAACGGTGACGGTCAGGGCAGGGTGAGTGCGAAGGCGAATCGGAAAGTGTCCATGAGACGCATGAGGGTGTCGAACGGTTCCAGTGAGCAGGTGACGACGGTCAGATCACCGGAGTCGAGCAGATCCTTGACGCCGTTCGGTCGAGAGCGAGCCGGTTCAGCCCGTCCCCGGGTGAGACGGTAAGTGGCGTCGGCGGTCTACGGCGCGGCGGTGGACTGGTAGACCAGGACGCCGCTGCGCAACCGGACGGTGATCCGGCGGGGATCGCCGCGCAGGCCGCCACGGATGGTGAAGCCCAGCGTTATCGAATGCGATGCCGCGGTCGGGCCGTCGAGCCGAATCCCGAAGTAGTCGAAGACCATGGCGATCGGCATGGGACCTGGGCACCGCACAGGCTGTGCAGGTTGTGCAGCGTCGGACAGGCGTCCTCCGCCATGCACAGCGACTCGGACTGCGGCAGATGGAAATTCAGCTCCGCCGGTGCTTCCGTGTCCGGGGTCAGCCGGAATACGACGTCGATCGGCCCGACCGGCATGGTGCGACCGTCGTCGAGCGCGGTGATGACGGTGGTGGGCGCAAGCAGGCCGGTCGTGCCCATGGACATCCCTTGCCCAGGCCCGCGGCCACTGTCGATCGATGCGCGGGAGCTTCCGTCCGGCGATGCCGTCTCGGTCACCCACGACCGGCGCCCCGGCGGTGGCTTCGGCATCCGCCTCGGGCGCACGCTATACGGACCTCGGGCAGAACTGGCTGATCTCGCGCGACGCGGGCAACGTCGACCGGTACGGTCGGCGGCACCGATTCCGCCCTGAACGTACCCGGCGGCCTGGACAGCGTCGCGATGCCGCCTGGTGCGGGCGTGCCTCGCCGAGCCGGACCGCGCAGGACGCGGCTCGGCGAGCCATGTCCTCCGCGATGCCGCGTCGGATCCGCGATGAGGCCGCCGGATCGAGCTGTCGGTCGGGTAGCGAGCTCGCTGCTGACGGTCGGCCTCGTGCTGGTCAGCCCAGGGTGAAGCTGGCGGTGCCGCTGATATGTTCCAGCTCGCGCTGGGAGCCGTCGTCGTACAGGGTGACGATCCGCGCCTCCACCCGACCGGCCCCCGGTCCCATGCCGAAGCCGGTGATCACGCCGTCCGGTGCTTGCTGTATCTCGCCGCGCTCGTTGACCTGGTGTGACTGGCCGTTTTCGCGGTCGGTGTCCAGGTTGCGCCAGCGTACGGCGACGCGATACGTGCTGCAGAAGTCGCCGTCCTGCGTGATGCGCACGCGGACACCGAATTCGCCGGACCGGGGTTGCGGTACGACCGTGGCGTTGATGATGGCGGCACAGCTGGGGCCGGGGATGCGGGTGAGGGTGGTCGAGAAGATGGTGGCCTGGTCACTGGGGAGAGCGGTGGCGGGGCCGGTGAAGCCGACCAGTGCCGCCGTGACCGAGGTGGCGGCGACGCCAGCGCGAAGGATCATCGTCGTCGTGCGGGTGGGGCTCCACGTTGTGCTCATGATCAGTGCGTCGTCGGTGGCACGGAGATCATTAGCGGATATCGCCAACCCCAGTTCTGGGGGCACGGTGGCTGTTAACGTCTTGCCGCCGATCGCTATGCCGCGTGTGGAACAGCGGTGACCAGGGCTGACGGTGATGTCGAATGATGTTGCGCCCAAAGCGGAATCGCGAGATCGGCCATGTTGTGGCGGTGTGGGAGTCATGATGGAAGGCGAACATCAGCGCTGTCGGAGGTTGTTGTCATGCGCCAAGCGTCATCGGAGAACGTGGACAGTTTCGTTCTCGGTGATGTGCTGGCGAGCCGCGCCATCACGCACCGGACCGAGCCGTTTCTCCGGCTCCACGGCGGACAGATCGGCTACGGCGAGGTCGACGAGATGGCCAATCGGGTGGCGCGGGGGCTGATTTCGGTGGGCGTGGGGCCGGGGGACCATGTCGCGGTCATGCTGCCGAACTGTGCCGAGTTCGTGTATGTGATCTTCGCATTGGCGCGGTTGCGGGCGGTGGCGGTGCCGGTCAATACCGCGCATCGGGGGGAGATGCTGCGGCATGTGCTGGTCGGCTCGGATGCGGTGCTGTTGATCGCCGACAGCGATTACGTCGAGCGGTTGGTTCCGTTGGCGCGCCGGGTGCCCGGACTGCGCACGGTCATCCTCGGGCCGGGAGCCGATGGGGAGGCGGAGCGGGCCGACGATGTCGGGGTGCCGGTGCTGCCGTGGTCGACCCTGCTCGATCACGGTGCGGAGGCGCCGCGCGTGGAGGTCGCTTTTCACGATCTCCAGGCCATCATGTTCACCTCCGGCACGACCGGACCGTCCAAGGGTGCGATGTGTTCGCACGCGCTGGCCTTGACCTGCGCGTACGATTCGCTGAATTATCTGGACCGGTGGGGGAAGTCGATCTATTGCCCGCTGCCGCTCTTCCACGCGGCGGGGCTGTGGGACGGGGTGCTCGCCGCGCTGCTGTGCGGTGGGTCGATCGCGATCGTGGACCGCTTTCACGCGTCGACGTTCTGGGACGATGTGCGCCGCTTCGACGCCGCCGTGGTGATGAGCGTGTTCTCGATGATTCCGATCCTGCTCAAACAGCCGCCGTCCCCGCACGACAAGGACCATCCGCTCGAGATGTTCTATATGGGCAAGTCGAGTCTGGATGAGCCGCTGCACAAGCGATTCGGGGTGCGCTCGGTGGAGACCTACACCAGCACCGAGGCCGGGATCGCCACCGGCAGCCCGTACGGCCAGTG
The DNA here is from genome assembly GCF_007362295.1 of Nocardia otitidiscaviarum. Classification (NCBI taxonomy): domain Bacteria; kingdom Bacillati; phylum Actinomycetota; class Actinomycetes; order Mycobacteriales; family Nocardiaceae; genus Nocardia; species Nocardia otitidiscaviarum. The sequence goes on from NZ_CP041695.1 coordinate 1,784,215, forward strand.
GCGGGTGGGTTCCTGCGGCACGGTGCACGATCGGCGGTTCCACGCCGCGGTGGTGGACGAGTACGACCGTGAGGTGGGGCCCGGCGAGCCGGGGGAGCTGGTGCTGCGGCCGAAGCAGCCCTATGTGATCACCACCGGCTATCACAAGGCGCCGGACGCGACCGCGAGGTGTTTCCGCAATCTGTGGTTCCACACCGGTGATCGGGTCTGGCGTGACGAGGACGGGTATTTCTTCTTCCTCGACCGCATGACCGACTCCATTCGACGTCGCGGCGAATCGATTTCGGCCTTCGATCTCGAATGCGAGGTGAATATGCACCCCGCGGTCCTGGAATCCGCGGCCATCGGCGTGCCGTCCGAACTCGAGGAAGAGGACGTCAAACTGGCCGTGGTGGTGCGTCCCGGCGCGCGGCTCGACGTGGAGGAGCTCGTCGAGTTCTGTCAGCGGCAGCTGCCCGGCTATATGGTGCCCCGCTATATCGAATTCGTGGACGCGCTGCCGCGCACGCCGACCGACAAGGTCGCCAAATACCGGTTGCGCGAACAGGGTGACCACGGTGTCACCGCCACCACCTGGGACCGGCAGGCCCAGTCGCCCGCCGCCCCGCCGACCACTCCCGGTGACCGCTGTGCACTGGGGTGATACGCCGGAGCAGGCCGCATTCCGCGCCGAGGTGCGGGCGTTCATCGCGGCCGAATTCCCCGCCGAGTACCGGCCCGACCCGGATGCGCAGCACAGTCTGGAACCCGAGGACGTCTGGGGCTACAACTGGCCGGTCGACCGGGTGAGCGCCGATCCCGACCGGGCGGCCGGGGCCCGGCGATGGGCGGCCGCACTCGCCGCCCGGGGGTGGATCGTTCCGCACTGGCCCGAGGAGTACGGCGGCGCGGGGCTGACCGCGGTGGCGGAGTTCATCCTGCACGAGGAGATGATGCGGGCCGGGGTGCCGACGGTGAACGGCATCGGCGCGTTCCTGCTCGGTCCGACGCTCATCGCGCACGGCACGCCGGAACAGCGGGCGCGACACCTGCCGCCCATCGCCAGCGGTGAAAGAACCTGGGCACAAGGCTTTTCCGAGCCCGGCGCGGGATCGGACCTGGCGTCGCTGCGTACCCGGGCGGTGCGCGACGGCGACGACTACATCCTCGACGGGCAGAAGGTGTGGACCTCGCTGGCCCACTACGCCGACTGGCTGTTCGTGCTGGTGCGCACCGACTCGGACGCGCCGAAGCACGCGGGCATCACCTTCCTGCTGGTGGATACGGCCACACCCGGTGTGACCATCCGGCCGATCACCGACATCCGCGGCGACACACCGTTCGCCGAGGTGTTCTTCGACGGCGCGCGAGTGCCGGTGCGCAACCGGGTCGGGGCCGAGAACCGCGGCTGGTATGTGGCGATGGACGCGTTGAGCTTCGAACGGGCCGGCATCGGCGCGACGGTGAAACTCGAGCGGGCGCTGACGCGCCTGGTCGAGCAGGTGCGCGCCGACGGCGGCTCCGCGGTGCTGCGGCACGAGATCGCGCGCCGCTATATCGAGCTGCGGGTCCTGTACAACCTTGCCAGATATACGGTTTCGCGCCAGGCGCACGGCGGCGTGCCGGGCTACGAAGCATCGGTGAATCAGCTGTTCGGCGCGGAACTGGCGCAGCGGCTGGCCCACACCGGCACGAAGGCATTCGGCGAACTCGCCCATTTGACCGCGCCGGGCGAGTGGCATCCGCTGGCCGCCGAATTCACGCGCCTGCGATTCGACGCGGTGGCCGCGACCTTCCTCGGCGGCACCACCGAGATCCAACGCAATGTCATCGCGACCAGAGGTTTGAACCTACCGAGAAAATAGTCCCCCGGGAGAAGGTGCCGATGTACGAAACCCTCGACGTGACAATCGAAGAACGCGTGGCCTGGCTGACGCTCAACCGCCCGCAGAAACTCAACGCCCTGACTCCCACCTCCATGGCCGAACTGCGCGAGGTGTTCACCAAGGTGGACGACGACGAGGACGTGTGCGTCGTGGTGCTGCGCGGCGCGGGCGAGCGCGCGTTCTGCGCCGGTATGGACCTGGGCTGGTCGGAGGGCCTGACACCCAAGGAGCGGGTCGAACAGGGCCGTCTCGGTGAGAAGACCTTCGCCATGATGGAGCGGCTGTCGATTCCGGTCGTCGCCGCCGTGCACGGTTACGCGGTCGGCGGCGGGCTCGAACTGGCGCTGGCCGCCGACTTCATCGTCTGCTCGGACGACGCGAAGCTGGGGCTGGTGGAGATCACGCTCTCGGCTCGCCCGCCCTACCAGCCGAAATACATGAACGGCGGCGCGGACCCCGACCAGCCCGCCTTCGGCGGCTCCGCACCCGGCTGGGGTGGGGTGAAACGGCTGCCGGAACGCATCGGCAAGGCCCGCGCCAAGGAACTGCTGTTCACCGGCATCCAATTGGACGCGCAGCGGGCACTGCAACTGGGACTGGTGAACAACGTCTTCCCGGCCGCGGAATTCGACAAGCACGTGGGCGAACTGGCCGAGCGGATCGCCGCCATGAACCGCTACAACCTGCGGCTGGTCAAGGAGTTGGTGTCCGGCGGCTACGACTGGATCGAACCGCACCCGAGCTGAGGAGGCGCCGTGCGCATCTACCGAATCGACCACATCGCCCAGCTGGTGCCCGATCTCGCCGCTGCGACGCGGAAACTGGAGGGGCTGTTCGGCTTTCGCCGCACCAGCAGCTGGGACAACCCCGAGCAGGGCGTTACCGGGGTGCGGCTGACGGTGCCCGGCAGCTGGGGGCAGGACTGGGTGGTCATCGCTCCCTCCGGCGACGGCTCACCGCTGCACGCCGCACTCGAGCGGCAGGGCGGCCGACCGGCCGTCCACCACATCGGCGTCGAGGTGCCCGACCTCGAGGCGGCGCGCGCCGAACTGCACAAGCTGGGGCTCGAACCGGTCGACGGGCCGGGCTGGATCGAGGCGTCGCTGACCCCGCCCGAGGACGGGCCGGGCGTACGATTCCGGCTGCGCGGGCCGGGCACCCTCGCCCTGGTCGGTGACGAGCACGCCACCGCCGCCACCCCCGCCGCCGCGACCGGACCGACGCTCGGCATCGTGGCGCTCGACCATATCTGCCAGGCGTTCCGGGACCGCGAGGTACTGGCGACCTGGTACGCCGAGCTGGCCGGGTTCGTCCCGGTGTGGAAGACACCCATCGACGAATGGCCGGATATGGCCGACCTGGTGCTCAATATCCCCGGGTCGGCGATCTGCTGGGAGATCATCCAGCCGCGCGGCGAGGATTCGTTCATCGACCGGTTCCTGGCGAAGAACGGTCCGGGCGTACACCATGTGACCTTCCAGGTGGCCGAGTGGGACGCGGCGCTGGCCGCCTGCGAACACCATCACACGCCCACCTTCGACCACGATGCGGGCGTCACCGACGGTGCGGCGTGGCGGCACACTTTCATCCACCCCAAGCACGCCGGTGGCGTACTCGTGCAGCTGTTCTGGGAGGAGCGGCCGGGCGTCTGGGTGCGGTCGGACAAGATCCCGGCGAACAGCTGATGGACCTCACCCTGACCGAGGAGCAGGAGCTGATCCGGTCCACCGCCCGGGAATTCCTGAGCGCGGCCGAGTCGACGGGCACGCTCTGGACGGCCGAGTCGTCGGGCAAACTCTGGACCCGGATGGTCGAACTCGGTTGGGCCGGGTTGCCGTTTCCGGAGGAGTACGGCGGGCTCGGGGCCGGCTTCCTGGAACTGTGCCTGGTGCTCGAGGAGATCGGCCGCGCCCGGGTGCCCAGCCCACTCGCGGCGACGGTGGCCTGCTGCGGGATGCCGGTGATGCGGTACGGCACCGCAGCCGAACGCGCCGCCTGGCTCCCCGCGATCACCGGCGGACGGCTGCTCACCCACGTCGAAGTCATTGCGGCGCAGGCGGGAACGCTGCACGGCACGGCGATGTTCGTGCCGCACGCCGACATCGCCGACACCCTGCTGGTCGTCGCGCACAGCGACCGGCCGCTGGCGGTGCTGATCGATGGCGCGACACCGGGAATCAGCCGCGAGCCGCTGGCGGTCGTGGGCGACGAATCGTATCGGGTGAGTTTCGACCACGTGCCGATCCCGGAGGGCTCAGTGCTCGCGGCCGGATCCGAAATCGCCGCCGCGATCGCCGCCTACGGTGCGGCGGCGACCTGCGCGGAGATGGTGGGCGGTGCGCAGGCGGTGTTGGATATGACGGTCGACTACGCCACCCAGCGCGAACAGTTCGGCAGGCCGATCGGCGCATTCCAAGCCGTGCAACATCATTGCGCCGATATGGCCGTCGAGGTGCTCGGTGCGCGGCTGCTGGCCTACGAGGCGATCTGGCGGCTGGCGGCCGGACTGGACGCGTCGACCGAGGTGGCGCTGGCGAAGTCGTGGGTGTCCGAGGTGTACCAGCGGGTGTGCGCCACCGCCCACCAGGTGCACGGTGCCATCGGGTTCACGGCCGAACACGGGCTGCACCACTACACGCGGCATGCGATGGCGTGCGCACTCGCCTTCGGAGACACCGATCATCACATCGGCACGATCGTGCGGCACCTCGGTATGGGCGACTGACCCGGCCGGTGGTCGCGACACCGTCGGTCTTCGGGGCCTGCCAGGTGTTTCGCCTCCAGCCGGAACAGGTGTCGAAGGGGGAGTAGCGAGCGTGTGGTTGCAGTACCGTCGGCGGGCAGCGCCCGAACGACAGAAATGCGGTCTCCCATGATTGCTCGGCCCGGCGGCGAGCGGCCGCCGATCCTGTTCCTGCACGGCGTTTTCGGGCGTCCGGCGCTGTTGCGCCCGTGGCTCGACTACTTCCAGCGGGCCGGTTTCGACTGTGTGGCACCGGCGCTGCCCGGACGCGATCCGGTCGGTCACGCGGTACTGCGCCGCACCGGCATTCGCGACTGCGTGGATGTGGCGCTGGCCGCCTACGACGATCTCGGCGAGGACGCCATCGTGATCGGGCACAGTATGGGCGGCCTGATCGGGCAGCGGGTGGCGGCCGCGCGGGACTGCCGTGCCCTGGTGCTGCTGGCGTCCATTCCGGCCGGTGTGCTGTGGCCGCAGCTCCGGCCGCTACCGCATTTGTTCCCGGTCCTGCCCGCCGTGCTGGCCGGGCGATCGTTCCTGCCGAGCGAGCGCACCATGCGTGCGGTGCCGCTCAGCACGCTCACCCGTGCGGAGCAGGAACAGATTGTGCCGCAACTGGTTCCGGACTCCGGGCGAATCTTCCGTGCCATGACCCTCGGGCTGCCGTCGGTCCGGGTCGACGCCGCGGCCGTCACCTGCCCGGTGCTGTGCGTCAGCGCGGGCGCGGACCGCAATGTCGCACCGTGGATATCGGCGCGTATCGCGGCCCGCTATCGAGCCGAGCATCAGCGGCATCCCGGTCTGCCGCACTGGATCATCGCCGAATCCGCGGTGCCGCGGGTCGCGCCGTCGGTCCTGCGGTGGCTGCGCGACACCCTCGAACTGCCGGAGCAGCCGGACGGCGCGATGTAGCGCGAGCAGCGCGATGGGACCCCGGGCCACCCGGTCCGTGATCAGGGGATGACGACCGGTTCGGGGTCGGCTGCCGGGTCGTCGGCCCAGCGGTGACCGGCCTCGCGCGGGGTGATGCCCGCATCGGTCCACGCGGTGAGCAGTTGCGCGACCTTGCTGTGCATGGTGGTGCGCAGGCGGTCGAAGGACGTCTCCGGGACGTCGTCGACCTGGCCGAGCAGCAGCCACCACGCCCAGGCCACGGCCCCGGCATTGGCGACGAAGTCGGGGAGCACCGGGATGCCGCGCGCGGCGAGCATGGCCTCGGCCTCCGGCGTGGTGGCGGCGTTGGCGGCCTCGACGATGACGCGGGCCTTGACGTCGAAGGAGTTGTCGGGGGTGATCGCGTACGAGATCGCCGCCGGGACAAGGATATCGACATCGGCGGAGACGATCGCGGTGCGCGGCAGCCGCTCCACATCCGCGGGCAGCCGGGAGCGGTCGATCTCGCCGAAACCGTCGCGCAACTCCAGCAGCGCCGGGATGTCCAGGCCGTCGGGGCGGTGCAGGGTTCCGGCGGCGTCGGCCACGGTGGTGACCCGCATGCCGGCCTCGTGCAGGTAGTAGGCCGCCGCACCGCCCATGGTGCCGACACCCTGAATGGCGACGGTGGTCTCGGCGGGAGCCCGACCCCAGGAGACGGCGGCGGCGAGGCAGGCGTGCGCGACGCCGTAGCCGCCGATCACGTCACCGAGTGCGAATCCGCCCTCCACGCGAGCGTCGAGCCCGCGGCGGACGCGCTCCAGAGTGGCGGCCGGATCGGCGGCGCGCCGAATGGCGGCGTGATAGCTCTGGCCCAGGCCGAGCCGGGCGAACACCTCGTCGATCAGGTGCTGCGGTACGCCCAGATCCTCCGCGGTCACCCAGTGCGCGTCGATCCACGGCCGCATGGCCGCGCAGAAGCGCTCCAGCACGTGGGGTGCGCGCGGATCCTTGGGGTCGAAGTCGATGCCGCCCTTGGCGCCGCCGATCGGCAGGTCGAAGGTGGCGGTCTTGTTGGCCATGCCGCGCGCCAGATCCTCGACCTCGCTCAGCGTGCAGCCCGCACGCATCCGGGTGCCGCCGGTGGCCAGGCCCGAGCGCAGGGTGTGGACGACGAGGTAGCCGACCGCGCCGGTGCACGAATCCGTCCACTGCATGCGCAGATACGGTTCGGGGCGATGTGGTGCGGGGGCGACCGGCGCCGGAGAGATGGTCGGAACCGGCTGTGTCGTCTGCGGGACACCTCCGCCCGGGTTCTGCATTGTCGTCATGACGAACCACCTCCTCGTCGTGCTCGTGTCGGTAACCACCGCCTACAGGGAACGCCGCGTCGCGTAATCGGGAGTCCGGGCGGTGTGATCACTCACCCGACAACTCGCGTGCCACCAGAGTGCGGTCCCGGCTGCCCGCGCGTCCATTTACGGTTCGTTCACGGGAGTATTCAGCGTTCCTGCACAGCATTTAGGCTCGGTCCCATGGACCTGTCTCTGCCCCGGCTGCGGATGCTGCGCGAATTGCACCGCCGCGGCACGATCACCGCGGCAGCGGCCGCCCTGCACTACACCGCGTCGGCGGTCTCGCAGCAGCTCGCGCAGTTGGAACGCGATGTGGGCACCCGGCTGTTCGAACGGCGGGGGCGGCGCGTGCAGCTCACCGACCTCGGGGTGGTGCTCGCCGAGCACGCCGAGGAGATCCTGACCTCGGTCGAACGCGCGACCCAGGCGCTCGAGGAGGCCGGTGAATCGGTGACGGCCAAGCTCACCGCCGGGGTGTGGGCGTCGGTGGCGGCCGGACTGCTGCCCGACGCGCTGACCGCGTTGGCCCGCACCCACCCGGGGATTCTGGTGCGGACGCGGGAGCTCGCGCCGGAGGCGACCGCCGCGGCGGTGCGCGACGGCGCGCTCGACCTGTCGTTCGTCATCGACTACTCGAACTATCCGACGACGTGGGACAGCGGGTTGCAGCGCACGGTCATCGCGGTCGAGCGGCTCTATGCGGCCGTGCCCGCGGGGGCGGTGCCGTCGGCCAGCGTCACATTGGCCGAACTGGCCGAACACCCGTGGATTCTCGCGCCCGCGCGATCCAATTTCGGGCATGCGGCCCGGCTGGCGTTCCAGGCCGCCGGGGTGGCGCCGCGCATCGACCACGAGGTGGAGGAGCAGGCGACGGCCCTGGCCATGGTCGCGGCCGGTCTCGGCGTCACCCTCGTCTCCGACCTGGGCTTGGCCCTGCGCCCACCGGGCGTGGACATCGTCGCCCTCGGCGACGCCCTCACCCGCACGGTCTCACTGGCCTACCGCACCAACACCGCCCGCCGCGCCGCCCTCCTGCTCGTCGTGGACGCGATCCGAACGGCCGCGGCCGAGAAGGGCCTGGGCGCCGACAGCGCCCCACCCGACACGGAACCCGCACCCCCGCCCGTATCCAACGGCAAGGGACTCCGCCTCGGCTGATCGACCACTCGCCCGGTCACGGATTCGGGCGTAGATATCCGTTGTCGACGCGTGCCATGACGGTCTCGGGTTCGAGAGCGTCACGACTCCGCGGCGGCGGCCTGCTCCAGGGTGGCGAGGTCGATCTTCTTCATGGATTCGAGGGCCTTGTTGACGCGGTCGGCGCGGGCGGGGTCGGTGGGGTCGGCGAGTTCGTAGTAGCGCTTGGGGGTGATTTGCCAGCTGACGCCGTACTTGTCTTTGAGCCAGCCGCAGGGGCCCTCCTGGCCGCCGTCCGCGGTGAGGGCGTTCCAGTAGTGGTCTACTTCGGCCTGGTCTTCGCAGTCGATCATCAGGGAGATCGCCTCGTTGAACGACCAGTCCATCTTGCCGCCGTTGAGGGCGGTGATCCGCTGGCCGTTGAGTTCGAATTCGACCAGCATGGTGTCGCCCGCCTTGCCGGGGAAGGCGTCACCGTACGGGACGACCGAGGTGATCTTCGAATTCTTGAAGATGGCGGTGTAGTAGCGTGCGGCCTCCTCGCCCTCGTCGTCGAACCAGAGGCAGATACCGATTCCACTCATCGTGACCGTTCCTTACTCGGTGCTCGGGTAGGTGCTGTTATGAGTTCGGACGGGTGGGGAGTCCGAAAATCATCGCTGGGCGGCTCGGTCGACGAGACCGCATCGCGCTATCTCGTGCTCCGGAACCCGGTCGATGCGGTAGGCGGCGTAGTGCGGCGACCGGTGGATATTGCGCAGGAATCGGTCCACGGTGAGCGGGGCGCGGGTGGCGGCCAGCGGGTCGCGGGTCTCGGGGCAGGTCAGGGCGGTGGCGATGCGGGACACCCAGCCTTCGTCGATGAAACCGGGCAGCTCGGGATGTCTGCTCGCCATGCCCGCGTCCACGACCGCCCAGTCCGCGTCGAGGTTCTTGTCGTGGCCGATCCGGGCGTCGGGGAAGCGGGCGGTGTGGGCGGCGAGTGGATAGGCCAGACCCATGGGGTCGATGACGCGGATGTGGAGGGGCATGTTCATGCTGATCATGCCGAGGTTCATGTAGTACACGGTGTGCCCGGCATCGCGGATCGGGCTGGGCGGTACGACGTACCAGTGTCGGAAGGACGGCGTATTGATGAGCAGGCCGCCCTCCGGGCTGGCGGCGATATCGCCGACCATGGCGCGGATGCGCGGATAGTCCAGATAGTCCTCGGCTCGGATCGGGTGGTCGTGGCCGGTGGTTCGGACGTAGTACAGCCGCTCGTCCGCGATACCGGACGCGGTGATCCCGGACTCGGATTCGATCGCGGTGACGCCGGCCGACCACAGTCCCCAGCCGACGGTGACGGCGAGAGCCGCCGACAGCGCGGGGGAGACGCGACGTGGTTCGGTTCGCGCGGTGGCGGATTCGAGCGGCAGCATCATGACGGGCAGCAGCAGGCAGAACAGCGGCGGCAGCAGCGTGCGGCCGTGCATGAAGTCGCCGCCGACGCGAATCTGATAGGCGAGCAACAGAATTCCGCTGCCGACCAGGAGAGCGACCACGGCGGCCGGAGTGCGCAGCCGTGACCGGTATCGGCGCACGCGTTGGCGCGGCTCGGGTTTCGCTGCGGCACCAGGCCCGGTGCGCACCGCCAGGAACGCGGCCGCCCCCAGCACCACCAGGGGCACCCACAGCCAGTACGGACCGATCAGATTCCAGAGATAGTCCACCCCCTGCCGCCACTTCGCCCCGCCCGCGTCCTTGGCGACGGCCGTGTTGGGGTAGGGCAGACCGTAATAGCCCATGCGCCAGATCTGGTAGGACACTGGCACCAGGCCCGCCGCCACACCGATCAGCGCCCGGGATGCCCACGGCCGCAACCGCATTTCCGGCAGCGGAGCGCAGCAGATCATGAGCAGCGCCAGCGCGCCCACCACCGCCAACTCCGGGCGCACCAGGGGCGCCAGCCCCGCGAGGAAGGACAGCGCGAACACTGTTGCCGGAGACGGCTTGTCAGCCTGTGACCAGCGAATCATGCACCACCACAGCAGGGCCAGCCAGCAGATGACGAGGCTGGACTCCAGACCGGAGGTGGCGTAGTCGCGGGCCGGTGGCACCGCGATGTAGACGACGGCACCGGCGGGCAGCAGCAGCCGGGATCCGCTGCCCCACAACCGCGCCGCGCCCAGCATCGCGACCATCATGGCCGACGCCGACAGGCTCAGCGCGAGGCCGAGTACCACATACTCCAGCCGCACCTGCGTCAGCCAGCCGAAGAACCAGACGAGGTAGGTCCAGGCGGTACTGGTGTTGACCTCGACGCGCTCACCGGCGTTGAAGACCGGCCCGTTGCCGGCCAGCAGATTGCGGACCGTGCGCAGCACCGTCAGTCCGTCGTCGGCGATCCAGCGCCGCTGCCAGCCGCCGATCACGAAAAGCGCGGTGGCGATCGCAATTCCGATGATGGTCAGCGTGCGAGACGGTCGAGCCGGGATGCGGGCAGGGCCGGAGTCGCCGCGGTCCACCGCGGGTACGAGGGTGATCGTCACCGGCCACCGCGTGCCGTACGGGAGCCGATCGCACCCCCGCCGCGTGGCGACATCCGCCGTGGCAGGTCGCGCATGGATCTCCCCTCATCGATACGGGCGAACTGTATCGCGCGGTCCGCGCCGGATCCCACCCCCGAATCCTGGGGTCTGGCGGACCGAGGCTGGCCCGTGGCGGACGGTCGCCGTCCACCCTCATCGTTCGCGGATGAAACGAAATCCTCGGTCGCTCAGATGATCTGGAAGCGGCCGCCGGAATGGGTGGCCACTACCGGGGAGGACCCCATGACCCGAACTCTGGTACTCGTTGCCGCCGCGGCCAGCACCGCATTGGCCCTCACCGCCTGTGGCAGCGACGGCGCCACCGATACGGGTTCCGCAGCATCGAGTACGGCTTCGGCACCCCCGTCGACCACCGCCTCGGTCGGTGCGACCACCGCGCCGGTCGTCAAGCCGACCGAACCCGTGGCTGACCCGACCGAGCCCGTCGCCGAGCCATCCACCCCGGTTGCCGAGCCGACCGCGCCCGAAACCTCGGCCGCACCACCACCGCGAGCGGAGCCCTGTGCCGAGGTCGACCGGGAGTACCTGATCACCACCTTGCGTATGACGGGGTCGCCGAAGTATCCCCTTGCGGATCTGGAGCAGGTCCGGTGCAGCGGCAACTTCGCCTCGGCGCAAACCACTTTCGAGGGTTCACTGCACCCCGTGATGTATCTGTTCGAGTACGCCGAGCAGGGCGGCAACACGCACTGGCGTGTCATCGATCTCGGTGAAGGTTTGGACTGTGTGAACCGGCACGGTGTTCCCGCGGACGTCGGCCGTGCCATCGGTTGTGGCGCGTAGCCTCGGCGACCGGATCGAGGGTGACCGCATCGAGGGCGGCTCCATGTCTCGGTGCCGCCGTCGACGGTGCTCACGCTTGTGATTCGCGATGGGCTTCGCCGCGTGCGTCCGGGTCCGCGCGGCGGAGTAGGCGGGCGATGAGGGGGACGGTGGCGACCATGATCAGCAGGCGGATGGTTTGCACGCTGGTGATCAGGGGCATGTTGGCGCCCATGCCCTCGCCGGTGGCGAGGACGGCGTTGATGCCGCCCGGGGTGGTGGCGAGGTAGAGGTCGGAGAGTTTCAGGTCGACGCAGCGCGACAGCAGGGAGGCCAGGGCGGTGACGGCGGCGGAGAGGGCGGTGACGGCCAGCAGGATGCCGGGGATCATGCGGGCCATCTCGGTGATGACCGCGCGGGTGAAGCGGGATCCGACCTCGAGGCCGATGAGGATGAACAGCAGTTCGCGCAGCAGGTTGGTGGGGGCGTAGCCGTGACTGTGGCCCAGTGCGGTGAGCGCGGCCGTGACCAGCATGGGGCCGATCAGGCTGGGGCTCGGGATGTGCAGTCGCCGGCCCAGGCGGATGCCGACGACGCTGAGCAGCACGGCGGTGCAGAGTCCGGCGATCTGGTCCCCGCGGCCGACGATCATCCAGTGCGGCAGTTCGGCATTGGTGACCCGGCTGGCGAGCCGGACGGTCTGGCCGCCGGTGTCGTCATCGCTGAGCAGCGCGGTCACCAGTGGTGCGCTGACCGCGACCAGCATGACGCGCAGGTACTGCATGAACGCCACCTGTCGGGGATCGGCGTCGAGTTCGTCGGCGCAGGACACCACCGCGGCCGACCCGCCCGCCAGCAGGCCCAGGACGGCGGTGGGCAGCGCGACCCTGGTGCAGCGCGCGAAGAGCAGCGCGACCAGCACGCTCACCAGCAGGGTGGCCGCGGTGACGCCCAACACCGGCAGCATGGCGGTGCCGATGGCCGACAGCAGCGGCAGTTCCAGATAGCTGCCCATGAGCACGCCCATCAGCGCCTGCACGCCGACGAACACCTGCCGGGGCAGCGGTCGGGGCAGTCGCCCGGTGAGCGCCAGTCCCGCGCCCGCGGTCAGTCCGAGGACCATCTGCGCGGCCGGGAAACTCACCCGCTCCAGTAGTTCGGCGAGGGCGAGCAGCACCGCCAGCAGTGCCGCCCAGACGACGGCGTGACCGTGTACGCGGCGGACCGCGTCGAATGTGCCGGTGAATTTCATAGCGGAATCCGCCCAACCTGTTCCCAGGTAATAGCGGTGATACTGTTCGCGTCGTTGAAAACCGTTCACCCGCTGTTTGTTCGGAGGTCGGCTTATTTCGCCGAGTACGCGGAAACGGTACTACCGAACAGGAGTTTCTGTCCAAGTGGAATGGCTTGAATCCGGAGTTGTTCGCATTTAATCTCATTGCGAACGAATTAAACGCCCGAATTGTCGAATTGGGTGAATGAATCGAAATCGGCCCAATCTAAGTAGCTGAGTATTAGCTGATGGGGAAGTCCGTCGGCTGTGCGGCGGGTCCGATCCGGGCCTCGTGCGGATGTTTCCGACGGGTGACACCCTTGAATCGCCTCTTGTAGAACTCTACGAACTGCCGGTCCGTGACCGCCGTGGTCTTCGGTCTTCCATCTCTAGCTGATCGCAGGCGGTGTGCTGTGTACTCCACGGAAGAGTTTGCAACAGCGAGGAGTAACCGTGACCGCACAGATCCGAGAGCAGAACATCCAGGAGCTGGAACGCGCCTGGATGGACGAGGCGATCCGGTTGGCCACCAGTAGCGTGGCGAACGGTGGCGGTCCGTTCGGTGCGCTGATCGCCAAGGATGGCGAGGTGGTCGCCATCGGGCACAACCAGGTCACCTCGACGCTGGATCCGACGGCGCACGGCGAGGTGACCGCCATGCGGGCGGCGTGCCGGGAGCTGGGAACCTTCTCGCTGGAGGGCTGTGTGCTGGTCACCTCGTGTGAGCCCTGCCCGATGTGTCTGTCGTCGGCACTGTGGGCCAGGGTCGACCGGATCGTCTACTCCGCCGATCGGCACGATGCGGCGCTGGCCGGATTCGACGACCGCAAGTTCTACGATCTGTTCGAGAAGAAGCCGGAGTCGATGTGGCCGACCCGGATCGAGCAGCTGGATCTGCCGAATCGGACGGCTCCCTTCGACGCGTGGCTGGCCAAGGCCGACCGGATCGATTACTGATCCCGGTTCCGGGGATATCGGTCACCGGAATATCGCGAACGCCGAGGCGGCGGACGACCCCAGGGTCGTCCGCCGCCTTCGCTGTATCACGCGAAAGTTTACATCGCTATCGAAAGTGGTTATGGCGCAGGAGAATACGAATGTCGTCCTGGGTTGTAGAACTCTACGAAATGCCTGTCCCGGCCGGTGATCTTCTTCGTGCCTTCCGTCTCTGTCCGCCGCCACCCGTTCCCCGGTGTACTGGCTCACGCAGGTTGAAGCTTGAAGCAAGGGAATCCTCTTGCGGGACAAGGAGTTTTCATGGCGGTCCAGCGCAGGCACACGATGTACCACTCGACGGTCGTCGATGCCGATCCCGATACCGTCTGGGCCGTGGTGCGCGATGCGCTGCGGGTGGTGGCGATCGTGTCCGGCGCCGCCGCCGAGAACGTGCACTGGGTCGGGGACGGTGGGCCCGAGCGGGTTCCGTCGCAGTACAACTTCACGCTGACCTTCAGCGGTGGCCTGGTGCAACAGGAGGTCGCCGGACGCGACGAGGTCCGGCGGTCGCAGACCTACCGCTCCATCGAACCGACCATGGGCGTGCAGCGCTATCTCGCGACCATCCGCGTCCGCCCGATCACCAACGACCCGAACCGCTGCTTCTTCGACTGGACCCGTGAGCTGACCATCGCCGAGGACGCCGACACCGAGGTCGTCGAGACGATCATCGCCATGATGGCGAAGCAGACCGATGCCATCCGTGACCATTTCGCGCGGAACTAGCGGAACCAGCAGCGGCGACAACGCGAAGAACGAAGGGAACAACCGTGACTGAGACGTCGTCCGGTCGGCACATCGATATCGCCTGGCCCGAGCTGGGTATCATCGTCACCGCGGAACTCGACGGCCGCAATCCGGAACTGGCCGACGCGCTGTGGGAGGCGCTGCCCTATCGGAGCCTGCAGGGACACGCGCTGGTGGCGGGCGAGCACCTGTACCACGTGGCGCCGATTCCCTCGCTGCTGCATCTGCCCGCGTCCACCCGGATCGCGGATCGGCGCGAGGCTCCCGACGGCACCGTATTCTGTTCCGCGCTACAGCATCTGGGTATCAAGTACGGAACACTCACCGAACCCATGCCCGCCACCCCGGTGGGCCGGGTGCGGGAGGCGGATATGCCCGCGCTGGCCGCGGCCGGGCAGGCCGTCTGGGAGGCGGTCTACGCGACCAAGCGGACCATCCTGGTGGAGGTCCGCCGGGCGGGAACCGCGGGCGGCCACCGCATTCCGCATCTGACCGCCGTCGAGCCCGAGGCGAATCGCCTCATCCACGATGTGCACGCCGCCACCGAGCGGGCCTGGCTGACCGTGCCGCCGGAACTGGCGGATCTGCACCGGGGCTTGATTCCGTCCGGAGCCGGAAGCTTCGAAACCGTGCTGCCCACAGTACTTTTCGTCAATGGCGAGACGCGGCCGCTGGGGTACGCCAGCTACGGCGGGCTGGTCCGGGGTGCGGTGCAGGGTATGCCCATGGAGTCGCTGCGGCAGATGGCGCGACTGCTGGTCGGCGTTCCGGCCGAATTCCTCGGCTACTGCGGGCTGGAGCGGCTGTGGGACTTCACCCAGCGCTTCCTGGCCTGCCTGGACCGGCTCGACCGCGACGACTTCCTGGCGGTGGCGAGTCAGCTGGCCCTCTACGTCAACTGCCTGGGCGGCTGGAATCTGCACCTGTACCCCTGGGACACCGGAGATCACCTGCGGCAGTTGCGTCCCGCTCAGGCCGGTCAGCAGTCGTGAGCGGGCTGCCCGAGCGCACCGATGCGCTCATCATCGGCGGCGGCGTCATCGGTACGGCGGTGGCCGGCCAACTGGCCGCGGCCGGTGTCGGAACCGTACTGCTCGAACGCGGTGCGCTCGGATCGGGTGCGTCCGGGACCACGGCGGGCGTGCTGCGGACCTATTTCCCCGGCAACGACCTGATCAGCGGTATGGCCGTGCGCAGCCTGATGGCCTACCACGAGTTCGGCGCCCGTACCGGAACCGATATCGGCCTGCGGCAGACCGGCTTTCTGGTGTTGTTCACCGAGGAACACCAGGTGGCGGACTTCCGGCGCACGCACGCCGCGCAGCGGGCCGCCGGGGTGCGCGTCGAACTCGTGACCGCGGCCGAGGCGGCGCGACTCAACCCGCTTGTCGATCCGCGCACCGTGCTGGCGGCCGCCTGGTCGCCCGACGCCTACGCCTGCGATCCGGCGGCCATCGTGCGCGGGTATGCCGGAGCCGCCCAGCGGGCGGGCGCACTGCTGCACACGAATACGCCGGTCACCGGCATCGATCCCGACGGCCGGGTGCATACGCCCGCGGGCAGCATCCGGGCCGACACCATCGTGTGCGCGGCGGGCCCCTGGGCGGGTGCCGTCGCCGCCATGGCGGAGGTGTCGCTGCCGGTGACCACCTATCCCGTGGAACTGCTGCTCACCGCCGCACCCGCCGAAATCCCCACGCTGCCCATGACCCTGCACCCGTCCGGCCTGCGGATACGCGGGTGGGGTGATCGCATTCTGGTCGGCATGGGTCGTCCCGAGCCGGGCGAGGCCCGGGCAGGGTGGCTGGACCGGGTGACCCGCCGACTCGCCTCCACCTTCCCCGCACTCGCCGGGAATCCGCTGGAGCCGGGATGGAGTGGTGATCTCGATGTGAGCCCGGACGGCATGGCCTTCCTCGGCCGCGATCCCGCTCGCCCTGTCGTCTACGCGGCCGGATTCTCCGGTCAGGGCCTGTGCCAGGCGCCCGCCGCCGCGGAGCTGGTCCGCGCTCTCGTCCTCGGTGAACGGCCCTGGACCGACCCCGCCCCGTTCACCACCGACCGCTGCCGCGCCCACACCGCCGGTTAGCCACCCACACCCACGGTAGGTCCGATGCCCGTGGCCGGACAGCCATCGCCCGCCGCGACCGGATAGCACAGAAAGAAGCCGCCATGATTGTCCTGGGGTGCAATGGATTCACCCGCGTCTCGGAAGTCTTCGCCGAGCGGTTCGGTGCGGTCGGCACCGATAAGCACTATCTGCTCGGCCACGATGCCGGGGCCGCCCTGCTGGTGGACGGCGAGGTGGTCGCGGCCGTGGAGGAGGAACGGTTCAACCGGGAGAAGAAGACCAGCGACTTCCCGATCAACGCGGTGACCTGGTGCCTGGAACAGGCGGGCGTGCGGTTCGCCGATATCGACCGGATCGCGATCCCGTTCGACTTCTCGCCGCGGGTCCTCGACGAGATGCTGTCGGGCATCGTGGCCGCGCCGCTGACGCCGACGGCGAAACTGGACCTGCTGGCCGCTATCGGCGCGCTGTACACCGAGGTCGTCGGCCATGAGGCGATCGCGGCGGATTTCGCCGCCCGCACCGGCCACACGCCCGCGCCGGAACAGTTGGTTTTCGTGCCGCACCACCTCGCCCACGCGATGACCGGGTACTACGTGGCGGGTATGCGCGATACCGCCTTCCTCATCAGCGACGGTCGCGCCGAAGTGCTCTCGACGCTGATGGGGGAAATCCGCGGCGGCCGCATCCATCTCTTCGACGAGACGGCGATCGGCGCGGAGTATTCGATGGGTCTGCTGTTCAGCGCGATCACGCGTTTTCTCGGATTCGTGCCCAACAATGACGAATACAAGGTCATGGGTCTGTCCGGCTATGCCCGGCCACCCGTGCCGAATCCGTTTCTCGACGAATTCGTCGCACTGCACCCCGACGGGCGCTACAGCTTCGCCCGGCCGCTGGAGACGGACGATCCGCGC
Source organism: Nocardia otitidiscaviarum (assembly GCF_007362295.1). NCBI lineage: Bacteria > Bacillati > Actinomycetota > Actinomycetes > Mycobacteriales > Nocardiaceae > Nocardia > Nocardia otitidiscaviarum. The sequence continues at coordinate 1,801,545 of NZ_CP041695.1, forward strand.
GGTCTCGATCCGCTGTTCGAACGGTACTTCGGTCCATTCGAGGACACGCTCGAGTACCAGGCCCGGGTGGCCGCCGCCGCACAGGAGATGCTGGGCGTCGTCACCGCCCATCAGGTGCGCGCGCTGGAGGCCAAAACCGACCTGAATCACCTGCTGTTCGAGGGTGGCGTGGCGCTGAACTGCCTCAACAACACGCCGCTGTTCGAGGGCTCCCGATTCGACGATATGGCCGTGAGCTTCGGCGCCAGCGATACCGGCGTCGTCATCGGGGCCGCCGTGCACACCTGGCTTCGGCACCGTGCGCCGGGCGCCGGGGGCACCGCGCCATCCGTAACCCCTTATCTGGGACCGGAATTCGGCGATGCGGCGATCGAATCGGCACTGCGGCAGCGCGGTGACCGGGTGGCCTGGACCCGCCTCGACGACGACGAGATCGTCGATCAGGTGGCGAAGTTGCTCACCGAGAAGGTCGTCATCGGCTGGTACGAGGGCAGGCTCGAACACGGTCCGCGCGCCCTCGGGCATCGCAGCATCCTCGCCAACCCGCGGTTCCCGGATATCAAGGACGTCATCAACACCCGGGTCAAACACCGCGAACCGTTCCGCCCGTTCGCGCCGATCGTGCTCGAGTCGGATGCGCCCGCGATCTTCGACATGGGGCGCAAAACCCGTTCTCCCTACATGACTTTCGTCTTCGACGTGCGGCCCGAGTTCCGGGACCTGATCCCGGGGGCGACCCATGTGGACGGCACCTCGCGGGTGCAGACGATCACCGATCGCGACACCCCGCGGCTGGCGGCGCTGCTGCGCCGGTTCACCGCCCTGACCGATGTGCCGTGCCTGATCAACACCTCGTTCAATGTGGCCGGCGAGCCGATCGTCTGCTCCCCGGCCGACGCGTTGAACTGCTTCCTGGGTACGGAGATCGACTATCTGGTGCTGGGCAACCACCTCGTCACGAAGCTATGAGCGTCGAATCCGGGGTGGCCACCACCCTGCTGCTGCTCCGGCACGGTGAGACCGCGCTGACCCCGCAGCGGCGTTTCTCGGGCAGCGGTGGCGATCCGGCCCTGTCGGATGCCGGGCGGCGGCAGGCCGAGGCCGCCGCCCGGTCGCTCGCGGCGCGCGAGCCCGTGCACGCGGTGGTGTCCTCACCGCTGCGGCGCTGCCTGGAGACCGCCGAGGTGCTGGCGCGCCGGCTGGACCTGCGGGTGCTGGTCGAGCCGCGGCTGCGGGAGGCGGATTTCGGGGACTGGGAGGGGCTGACCTTCACCGAGGTGCGCGCGAACCATCCGGATGAGCTGGCGGCATGGCTGCGCTCGCCGACGGCGGTGCCGGGCCGTACGGGTGAAACCCTGGCGGCGGTGGCCGAGCGGGTCCGCACGGCGCGGGACGCGCTGCTGGCCCGGTATCCGGGGCAGACCGTCCTGGTCGTCTCACACGTCGCGCCGCTGCGCACCCTGATCCGGTTGGCGCTCGGCGCGCCGCCCGCGTCGCTGTTCCGTATGGAACTCGCGGCCGCGTCGCTGTCGGCGGTGGCCTATTACGGGAACGGGAATGCGTCGGTGCAATTGCTGAACGACACATCCCACCTCCGGTGAACGCAACGACGCGTTTACCGTGAGAAACATTGCCGCCATATCCATTTGTGCGATCCATCGACGCGGAGGGGGATCGGCGGCACGTCTGTCGGAGATTCCTACAGACTGTGACGGGCCTTACTCGATCGGCTTGACCCGGCGGCCCGCCGCAACGTAGTTTCAAGCGCACCGACTCGTGAGCGGCTGAAAGGAGGCGATGTCGGATGTCTGCCCTCTCCGATCTGCGCCGCCTCGCTCACCGGACCGTCTGGGTCCCGGGTCGCGTCGCACACGGCTGCTGAACAGCCCATCTTCCGGCGCGCACGTAGGTGGCCCCGGTTTCTTTTCGATCTTCTGTCATCGCCCGCGGCAGGTCGCCGCGTGTGGATACGCGCTCCGGGTTCGCGAGCGGCGTCACCGAAACAGAAAGCTCCTGAAATGGCGACTAGGATATTCATATCGACCATGCACCGAAATGAGGTAGTGCCATGGTAGAGGCGCGGATCACGGTCAACGGGAAGTCCACGCCGATTTCCCCGGCCGCACCCCATACGACGGTTCTGGATTTCCTGCGGGAGCGCGGCTTCACCGGGAGCAAGGAAGGCTGCGCCGAGGGCGAATGCGGCGCGTGTTCGATTATGGTGGCCCGACCGGGCGTGGAACAGCCCACCGACTGGGTGGCCGTCAATGCCTGCCTGGTGCCGGTCGCGGCCCTGGACGGTCAGGAGATCGTCACCGCCGAGGGGCTCGGCACACTCGACGCGACCGGAGCGCCGACCGAACTGCACCCGGTGCAGCGGGAGATGGCGGTGCGGGGTGGTTCGCAGTGCGGGTACTGCACGCCCGGATTCGTCTGCAGCATGGCCTCGGAGTACTACCGTCCCGGCCGCTGCCCGTCCGCCGCGCCCGCCGTCGCTGAAACCGCCGCCGATTCCACCGCCGCTGTCGCGGATTCCGCTGCGGCCGAACCGCACTCGCACGACGGCGAGCACGGCCCCAACGGCTTCGACCTGCACGCGCTGAGCGGAAACCTCTGCCGCTGCACCGGATACCGTCCGATCCGGGACGCGGCCTTCGCGCTCGGCGCACCGGATGCCGACGACCCGTTCGCGCGCCGCCGGGAGCAGGCCGCGCCCGCCCCGGTCGCCACCGAGTACACCCGGGACGGACGCACCTTCCGGCGACCGGCGAGCCTGGCCGACGCGGTGGGGCTGCTGCGGGAGCGGCCCGACGCGGTCCTGGTCGCGGGCAGCACCGACTGGGGTGTGGAGGTGAATATCCGGGCGCGGCGCGCGGAGTACGCCATCGCCATCGACCGGCTGCCCGAATTGCGGGAGCTGCGCGTCGAGTCCGAGCACATCGAGATCGGCGCGGCGGTGCCGCTCACCGAGATCGAACGCCGCCTGGACGGCCGGGTGCCGCTGTTGGCGGAGTTGTTCCCGCAGTTCGCCTCCCGGCTCATTCGCAACAACGCCACCCTCGGCGGCAATCTGGGTACCGGTTCCCCCATCGGCGACAGCCCGCCCGCGCTGCTGGCGCTCGGCGCGTCGGTGGTGCTCGCCTCCGTGGACGGGGAGCGGGAGGTCGACCTGGCCGACTACTTCACCGGATACCGGCAGAGTGTGCGGCGGCCGGACGAGCTCATCCGGTCCGTGCGCATCCCGCTGCCGCTGGCGCCGGTCACCGCATTCCACAAGATCGCCAAGCGGCGGTTCGACGATATCTCCAGTGTGGCGGTCGCTTTCGCGCTCGAGCTCGAGGACGGGACGGTCCGCGCGGCGCGGATCGGCCTGGGCGGCGTGGCCGCCACCCCGATCCGCGCCCGCGACACCGAGGCGGCCCTGGTCGGGCAGCCGTGGTCGACCGACACCGTGGAGCGGGCCGCCGGAGTGCTCCAGGCCGAGGGCACACCCATGAGCGATCACCGCGCCAGTGCCGAGTACCGCGCCGCGATGCTCGGCCAGAGTCTGCGGAAGCTGTACGCGCAAACCACCGAGGCGGTGCTGTCATGAGTCATCTGTCCGAACGCCCGGAGAAGCCCGTCGTCGGCGTGCCGCTGCCGCACGAGAGCGCGTCGCTGCACGTCACCGGGACCGCGCTGTACACCGACGATCTGGTGTACCGCACCAAGGACGTGCTGCACGCCTATCCGGTGCAGGTGATGAAGGCGCACGGCCGCATCACCGCCCTGCGTACCGAACCCGCGCTGGCCGTGCCGGGCGTGGTGCGCGTGCTCACCATCGCCGATGTGCCCGGCGTCAACGACGCCGGGATGAAGCACGACGAGCCGCTGTTCCCGGACGAGGTCATGTTCCACGGCCACGCGGTGGCCTGGGTGCTGGGGGAGACCCTGGAGGCGGCCCGCGCGGGCGCGGCGGCGGTCGAGGTGGAACTCGACGAGCTGCCCGCCATCGTGACGCTGCGGGAGGCGATCGAGGCCGAGAGCTTCCACGGGGCGCGGCCCACCATGATCCGCGGCGATATCGAGGCGGGGTTCGCCGCGTCGGCGCACGTCTTCACCGGCGAATTCGAGTTCAAGGGCCAGGAGCACTTCTACCTGGAGACGCACTGCGCCCTGGCCCAGGTCGACGAGGCCGGGCAGGTGTTCATCCAGAGCAGCACCCAGCACCCCTCCGAAACCCAGGAGATCGTGGCGCATGTGCTCGGCCTGCACAGCCACGAGGTGACCGTGCAGTGCCTGCGCATGGGCGGCGGCTTCGGCGGCAAGGAGATGCAGCCGCACGGGTTCGCCGCGGTGGCGGCGCTCGGCGCGAAGCTGACCGGACGCCCGGTTCGATTGCGGCTCAACCGGACTCAGGACCTGACCATGTCGGGTAAACGGCACGGCTTCCACGCCTCCTGGCGGATCGGTTTCGACGCCGACGGCCACATCCAGGCCCTGGACGCCACCCTCACCGCGGACGGCGGCTGGAGCCTGGACCTGTCCGAACCCGTGCTGGCCCGCGCGCTCTGCCATATCGACAACACCTACTGGATTCCGCACGCGCAGGTGGCCGGGCGCATCGCCAAGTCGAATACGGTGTCCAACACCGCCTTCCGCGGCTTCGGCGGTCCGCAGGGCATGCTGGTGATGGAGGACATCCTGGGCCGGTGCGCGCCGCTGCTCGGACTGGATCCGGCGGATCTGCGCGAACGCAACTTCTACCGGCCGGGACAGACCACGCCGTACGGGCAGCCGGTCGGGCAGACCGACCGCATCGGCAGGATCTGGCACGAGGTGCGCGACACCGCCGACTGGACGCGGCGACAGCACGAGATCGCGGAATTCAATGCCGCGCATCCGAACACCAAGCGCGCCTTGGCGCTCACCAATATCAAGTTCGGCATCTCGTTCAACCTGACCGCCTTCAACCAGGGCGGTTCGCTGGTGCTGATCTACAAGGACGGCTCGGTCCTGGTCAACCACGGCGGCACCGAGATGGGGCAGGGCCTGCACACCAAGATGATGCAGGTCGCCGCGACCACCCTCGGCATTCCGCTGCACAAGGTGCGGTTGGCCCCCACCCGCACCGACAAGGTGCCCAACACCTCCGCCACCGCCGCCAGCGCCGGCGCCGACCTCAACGGCGGCGCCATCAAGAACGCCTGCGAACAGCTGCGATCGCGGCTGGAGCAGGTGGCCGGGTCGCAGCTGGGCGTGAACGCCTCGGACGTGCGCATCGTCGACGGCGTGGCGCGCGCCCTGGGCAGCGATGCGGAGCTGGACTGGGACACCCTGGTGCGCACCGCCTATATGCAGCGGGTGCAGCTGTCGGCCTCCGGCTTCTACCGGACCGAGGGATTGCACTGGGATGCCAAGACCTTCCACGGCTCGCCGTTCAAATACTTCGCCTACGGCGCGGCCGCGACCGAGGTGGAGGTGGACGGGTTCACCGGCGCGTACCGCATCCGGCGCGTGGACATCGTGCACGACGTGGGCGACAGCCTCTCCCCGCTCATCGACATCGGCCAGGTCGAGGGCGGATTCGTCCAGGGCGCGGGCTGGCTGACCCTGGAGGACCTGCGCTGGGACACCGGCGACGGGCCCGGTCGGGGACGGCTGCTGACCCAGGCGGCGAGCACCTACAAGCTGCCCAGCTTCTCGGAGATGCCCGAGGAATTCAATGTCAGGCTGCTGCGCGACGCCACCGAAGAGGGGGCGGTGTACGGCTCCAAGGCGGTCGGCGAGCCGCCGCTGATGCTGGCGTTCTCGGTGCGAGAGGCACTGCGGCAGGCCGCGGCGGCGTTCGGGCCGGGCGGGGTGAGTGTGGATCTGGCATCGCCCGCGACGCCGGAGGCGGTGTACTGGGCCGTGCAGGCGGCGCGGGCGGGCACCGGGCAGGCAGCTGCTCGTGCGGTCGGTCGGGTCGAGGGCGGTCCGTCCGCTGACGGACTGGCGGTGGCCGGGCCGAACGGTCGCGGCGGCAGCCGGGGCGAGCCGAAGTCGGTCGGCGACGGACAAGCTGGCAACGGCAATGGCGGCCGGAGCCGACATGGCGACGGGTCGCCCGTCGACGGTCGGCCCGGCACCGATCGCGCCGCGGCGGGCAACGGCCGCTCCGGCGCGAACGGGAATCCGGCCGATGCCGACGGGAATCCGGCCAATGCCGACGGGAATCCGGCCGATGTCAACGGGAATCCGGCCGATGCCGATGCGGACGCGCTCAGCGGTGCCTGAGATGACCTGGGTCGCCGCGGTCGCGCGGTTGCGAGCCCGCCGGGAACCCGGTGTGCTGGTGACCGTCGCGACCGTGCGCGGCCACGCGCCCCGCAAGGCCGGTGCCAAACTCGTGGTGGGGCGCGAGCACACCTGGGGGTCGATCGGCGGCGGCAATATCGAGGCCGTCGCCATCGATCGGGCCCGCGAACTGCTCGTGCCCGGTGCGGAGCCGGAGCTGATGGAATTCGCGCTCAACGACAAGGTCACCAACCGGCACGGGGTGCAGTGCTGCGGCGGCACCGTCACCGTGCTGCTCGAACCGCTGCCGGTGGTGCCCGCGGTGGCGATCTTCGGCGTCGGGCACGTCGGGTGGGAGCTGGCCCGCATCCTGGCCCGCCACGAACTCGATCTGCATCTCGTCGACACTCGCCCGGACCAGCTCGCCGAGGATCGGCTCGGTGTGCTCGCGGACGCGGTGGCGCAGGTGCACGTGCACCACACGCCGCTGCTGCCCGAGGAGGTGCTCGCCGAGCTGCCGCCCGGGACGCACGTCCTGATCATGACCCACGATCACGCCGAGGACGCCGCCCTGTGCGACGCCGCCCTGCGCCTGCCCGAACTCGGTTCGATCGGATTGATCGGATCATCGGCCAAATGGGCGCGTTTCCGCCAGCGCCTGGCCACCGAGGGCGGGCACGACGCCGCCGCCATCGACCGGATCACCACCCCCATCGGCCTGCCCGAGATCACCGGGAAGGAGCCGGCCGTCATCGCGGTGAGCGTGGCGGCGGATCTGCTCCGCGCCTTCGACAATGATCGCCGCGCCGACAGTCGTGTTGCCGGAATGTGAAAAGGTCTGCGAAACAACAGTTTTGACGCGTACCGTAGAAATGGTCTCAGGGCGCCGGGACGACCCGCAGGGGAAGTCGATCCGGAAAGGGGGACTCGGTGCAAGACGCGGAGAAATCGCGAATACTGCTGCCCACCATTCAGGTGCGCTGGTCGCCGGAAGACGGTGCGTTCGTGGCCTGGTCCGAACAATGCCCGGAACTGACCTACAGTGACCCGGCATCGTCCCTGGCCGCGCTGGACGGGCTGATCGATGCGGCGGTCGATACCGGTTGTTGACTATTGGATTACATTGTCCCCGTTGCCGTATGGGTTTGCTCCTCAATGTGCCGGGTATGAGAGGCACAGGTCGGAAAGCTACGCGACGCGACTCGTGGATGAGGAGTGGGCTTCCCATGGCGCAGGAGCGGTCCGCGCCGGATGAGTTGGCGCGGGGTTTGGCCGCATTGACGGCCGTGATGGTGTCGGCACGCGATGTGGTGGCGACCCTGGGCGAATTCGCCGATACCGCTTCGAGAATGCTGCCGGGCCATCCGCTGGCCGGAGTCACCCTGCACCGCGACCCCGGTCCCGTGACGGTGGGTCCGAGTATCGCCCACGCGGTGCCGATCGCCGAATCCGCGCACGGTGACGGGCAGGGCCCGTGCCGGGAGACGATCGAAACCGGGAGACCGGTCTCGGTGCCGGATACTGCCGCCGAGCGGCGGTGGGGCCCGTATCCGGCGCGAATGCTCGCGCACGGCGTGCGATCCATTCACTTCGAGCCCCTGCGTACCGACGGCTCGGCCATCGGTGCGCTACATCTGTACTCCCCCCGCGTGCACGGATTCGACGAGGCGATGCGTGGGGCGATCGAATTGACCGCCACGCAGATCGCGGTCCTGCTGGACGCGGTCCTGGCCACCGCCCGCCAAGCCGAGTTGACCGCGCAGCTGCGGGAGGCGCTGGGATCGCGGGCCGTGATCGACCAAGCGCTCGGCATGATCATGTTGCAGCGTCGCTGTGGCTCCGAGGAGGCGTTCGGAGTCCTGCGCACGGCCTCCCATCAGCGCAATGTCAAGCTCGCCCGGCTGGCGGCGGAGATGGTGCGCGTCATGACCGGAAACGAACCGATCCCACCGCGTTTCGGTGTCGATCGCGCCCCGCGACCGCGTCGAGGTGGCTAGCGAAGGGGTGCACCGCGTGGATGAGCGCGTAGGATCGGGCACAAGTTTTCACCGAGTCCGGAAGCGCGGCTGGCGAATCGCATCCGTCGTATTCTCGCGCCCGTGACATCGGAGGCCCCCATGGCCGAGCTAGCACCGCCCTTCCGCTTCGCCCCCGGACCCCGCCTCGGAGCGGATGGGGAGCCGCCGCGGCTGTTCGTGCCCGGCCGCACCGCCGATGCGGTCGTCGTCGAGGCCAGCGATCGCATGGTGCAGCACCTGTTCGAGGCCGGACTGCAATTGCACGGATTGCGTGCGGTATTCGACCGGCTCGACGCCGATCCGGCGCAGCTGTGTACCGCCAGCCTGGCGGTCGCCGCGGTGCTCGACGAACTGGACATCCTGATTCACGAGGCGAGTCTGGCCATGCTCGCGCACGCAACCGCGCGCCGTGGTGGCGGTGCCCCGGGGCCGGACGGCGCGGTGGCTCGCTGAACGGGCGGCCCGGAGGTCTGTCGGCGGTCATTTTCCGGCGCAGAAGCTGTCCCATTCGGTGACCCGGACGATCGGACCCGCGCCGCCGGCGTTCTCGCCGCGACCGGTGGAGGTCGCCGCGAAGGCTATGCCGCGCACGCACACTCGTGCGATATTCGGGAAACTGTCGGTATTGCGGAAGATCTCGACGTAGTCCACGTCGTAGATGGCGTCCGGCGGTCCGCTCCGGTCGCCGAGTTCCTCCTTGCCGCAACCGGTCAGGGCGAGCATGAGCACGGCGGACAGACAACCGATCGTCAGGCGGGGCAGCATGACGCTCAGCCTGCTGGGTACCGGCCGTGGAGTCAATGGCGGGCTATCCGGGTGGGGCCGAAATACCAAGGGGGAGATGTGATCTACCCGCCCCGCGCCCCGCATCCGACGCGGGGCGGGTAGTCGTGTCCTATCGGAGTCGGTCAGCGCGGGGTGCGGACCCGCGCTGCCTCACAGGCCGCCGAGCAGCAAATGCAGCAGGCTGCCAACGATGTCGATCAGACCGGCGAGCAATCCCATTGTTCTCTCCTTCGATCTCCGCTGTGCGAAAGGGATATCCCCTGTCGCCGGATAGCAGCCTAATCAAGCAGTTATTTCCGGATGGTAACACTTTGTCACGCCGGAGTTTCCTTGTGGGACAATAGCTTCAGGGTTACAGCCACATCAATTACCCGCACTCCGATAGCATTTATTCAACAGTGACGGAGGTGTTGTGGACATTTCGCACGTGACCATCAGCATGGAATCCGATTGGATTCCGGCGGGGGAGCTGCTGCGCCTGCTGAATTCCGCGGAGTCGGAGCGGCCGGGGGTCTCGGTGACGGCGGATACGCCCGAACATCGCGGGTTGGATCCGGCCATGGCGGTCGCGCTCGTCTCCGGCGCCGTGACCCTGCTGACTCCCATCGTCACCGAATTCGCGAAACGCGTGTTCGCCGCCGAGCCCGATGCGACGGTGGCCGTCGAACGACCCGACGACACGGTGGTGCTGCTGGCCGCGCTGCCCGAGGACGTTCGCGGCCGCCTGATCGCCGACGCGCTGGAGGCGGGCGCCCGACGCATCCGGATAGGTCTCGACGCGGCGGAGGACTGATGGACACCGGCTGGGCCGCCGCGCTCGACGACCTTGTTCGTCGTGCGCTCGACCAGCCGGAGCCCCCTGCTGAGCTCATCGCGGCGTGCCTGGACCGGGCCCGGTCGGCCGATCCGGCCGATTTCGACACCGTCGTGCACTGTTGCGACCGTATGGTGCGCCTGGCCGGGCACCTGAGCCACGGCGAGGACCCCGGGGCGGTCGCCGCACCCGTGCGGGCGGCCACGGACGTCACCCTGGCCGCCTTCGCGAGCACCGGAAGTCCGGCCTTGCCCATGGGGTTCGCGCGTCAGCTGAGCCGCCACGGCATGGTCGAGCACGGTATCGAAGTCCTCGGCCGTGCGCTGGCCCTCGCCGACCGCGCGCCTCCCGGCGAGTCGCCTTCCGCGACAGCGCAATTGCACGGCCTGCGCGGTGAGCTGCTGCGCCGCCTGGGTTACCTCGACGCGGCGGAATCCGCGCTCGTGACGGCGTTGGCCGCGCTGGACGGCGGGGATGCCGACGCGCTCCGGTTGCGCGGCGCGGTGCTCAACGATCTGGGGCTGACCCGGCAGGGGCGCCACGATCTGACCGGCGCCGCGGACGCGCTGATCGAGGCGCTGGAGATCGGTGAACAGGTCGGTGAGGAACCACTGAGCCTGGCCGTCACCCTGGACAACCTCGGTGTGGTGCGGGCGGCGCTGGCCACCGCGTCCGGTCCGGTCACGACCGCCGACGGATATGTGAATCTCGAGGCCGCCCAACACCTTCACGACGCCGAGGAATACCTGCACCGGGCCGGTGAGATCTTCGAATCGGCACTGCCCGACGCGGCCGAGGATCTGGTCATCTCGCTGGTCAACCGAGCCGACGCCGCCGCGAAGGCGGGTGAGCTGGAGCGCCAGGACGAACTCAGCCGACGTGCCGTCGAACTGCTCGAGACCTATCCGGTCGCCCGCGCCACCGCGTTCGCGGTGCTCTCCATGCGCGGGCAGGCGCTCGAGCGGCAGGGGCGGTACCGGGACGTGGTGGATCTGCTCGCTCCCGCCCTGCCGGATTGGATGGACGCGGGCGCGCAAGAGCGTCCGCTGGAGGGAATCGCCGCGCTGCTGTCCGCCGCCCACCACGCCGGTGATCCGGAACTGGCCGAGGCGGCGGGCAGGTGTATCGCCGCCACCGACGAGGAGCTGTCACCGCGCCGGATGGCAGGCGCGGCGGAGGCGGCCGCCCGCACCATGATGGCCGAGGTCATGCGGCGTACGGAGCTGGTGCTCGGTTACTGTCTGCCCGCCGCTGCCGAGGGTGAGGCGTCCGACTGGCTGTACGAACTGCTGCTGAATCGCAAGGGCGTGCTCGCCGAGCGCCAGGGCAGCGGGTGGCTGCGCGCCCGCGCGGATGCCGGGGCGCCACTGGAGCGGGTCCGGGCGCTGCGGGCCGAGATGGCGCGGACCGATCTGGAGTGGACCGGGGAGGAGATGATCGCCGCCGCGCGCCGCCGGCAGCGGCAGGCCGCCCGGCGGCTCGGTGACGCGGAGGTCGAGCTGTACCGGCACCTGGGTGGGCACTGGGTCGCGACGCTGACCGTGGGGGAGGTGCGCGACCACCTGCCGGAGCACACCGCGCTGCTGGATATCGCGACCGTGCGCCGACCGACCGGGGAGCGGGAGTATCTGGTCTTCCGTGTCACCGGGCGCGACGCGATCCGGTATCGGCGGCTGGGAGTCGTGCACGAGATCGACGAGCGGCTGTATCAGCTGGGCCGATTCGCCGCCGAAAGGCCCACGCCGGACCGGGATCTCGACTGGACGGCGCGGGTGCGCGCACTGATGCCCGCCCTCGTGGCCGCCGCGGACCCGCTGCCGCGCGCACTGGCGATCGCCCCGACCGGACTGTGGGGCATGGTGCCCCCGGCGTTCCTGCGGGACGCCACGGGCGTTCCGCTGGCCGAACGCCATGTGCTCACGCTGATTCCGAGCGCCCGGTGGCTGGTCGCCCGACGGTCCGCGCCGGACCCGCCCCCGCCGGGGCCGCCGATCGTGCTGGGCGCACCGGATTTCGACCACCAGGTCGATGCGGCCGAACCGCTCATCTTCGCCCTGCGCGTGCCGTCACTGCCCCACGCCCGCATCGAAATCGAGGAGGTGGCACTGCGTTTCGGTGTCCCACCGGTCGTCGGCGCGGCGGCGACCCGGTCTCGGCTGCTCGCGGCCGTTCGCCCGCGCATCCTGCACATCGCGACACACGGCGTGTTCCTCGACGCCATCGGAAACGCCGCCGAACGCGACGAGCCGACGGGCTATCGCCTGCGCGCCGTCGCCGGAGTGGCGGTCCGCACCGAGAACACCGAACTGCTGGACGACCGCATCGAGCGGGCGCAGACCGTGCGCGCCCGGCACCGCAGCCGGGTGCGGTGGCTGCTGCGGATCGGTCCGGCCGCGCAGCTGTCCCGATCGGCGCTGCTGCTCGCCGGATTCAACGCCTGGCTGGCCGGGGCGCGGACCACCCCCGAGGTGAGCGCCGGCATCGTGTCGGCCGGTGAACTCGCCCTGCTCGATCTGGCCGGCACGGAGCTGGTCGTCCTGTCGGCCTGCGAAACCGGGGTGGGGGCGGTGGATTTCGCCGATGGCAGTCTGCTGGGCCTGCGCACGGCGGCGTTGGCGGCGGGCGCCCGGTGCTGCCTGTCCACGCTGTGGCAGGTGGACGACGCCTCCGCCGCCGCGCTGGTGTCGGCCTTCTATGCCGAACTGGCGACGGGCTCCACCCCGGCGGAGGCGCTGCGATCGGCGCAGCTCACCGTCCGGCGCACCCGGCCGGAGCCGTATCACTGGGCCGGGTGGGTGGTCGAAGGCGGCTGACCTGGAGTCGCGCCGGATCGGGTGGTTCGACCGTCCGCCCGATGAACGGGCGTGGAACACTGTGTGAATGGCGGGGTTGTGGACCGAATCCTCTCAGACGACAGCCGACGACGCTCCCGGCGCTCCACCGGGGCGGCCCACCGTGCGGGCCGTGGTGCGATACACGTATCTGACGGCTCTGGTCGTCACGGTACTCGCCGGGGGACTGCCGTCCGGGCGGCTGGTGGAGGCGGCCTGGATTCTGACCGGGGTGGTGGCGTTCACCATCGACCGGCCGTGGCGTGATCACCTGCGGGTGCTGGTGGACTGGCTCCCCCTGATCGGCGCGCTGGTGGTGTACGACGTCACCCGCGATCTCGCCGATACGCTCGGCATGCCGCTGCGGATGGGGGAACTGGTCGCGGCGGAGCGGGCGTTGTTCGGGGGCGCGCTGCCGACGGTCTGGTTGCAGGAGCACCTGGCCTCCGACGGGGAGCCGTGGTGGACGCCGATCATCGGCGTCGTCTACACCACGCATTTCATCGTGCCGTGGGCGGTGGCCGCGATCTTCTACGTGTACTCGCGGCCGCTGTGGGCGCGGTACATGCGGCGCATCCTCATCCTGTCCTACCTGGCGCTGCTGACCTACATCCTGGTGCCCGCCGCCCCGCCCTGGTACGCCAGCCGCGAGGGCGCGATCACCGAGGAGGTCCGCCGCATCTCCGGATTCGGGCTGGGACTGGTGCCGTCCGACACCAGTGCGGGCTGGCTCGAACAGCACGGCAACTATGTCGCCGCGCTGCCCTCGCTGCACACCGCCTTCGCCGTGCTGGTGACCGTGACGCTGTGGCCGCTGCTCACCTCGTGGTGGCTGCGCGTCCCCCTCGCCCTCTTCCCGGCGGCCATGTCGTTCACCCTCGTCTACGGCGGCGAACACTATGTCGTCGACGTCCTGCTCGGCTTCGCCTACGTCGCCGTCACCGCCCTGCTGGCCGGACTCTGGGAGCGCCGCACCCGGCTGCGTCGACGCGAACCGGTCGCCGAGACGCCCGCACTCGTGCACCGATAGCGCGAATCCGCATCCCTCGCACGGGGGACGGGCGAAACCGCCCGCGGGAGGGATGTGGACGCACCCGGTGCGCGCATAGCGTCGACCCATGATCGAGGCGCGGGGACTGACGAAGTACTACGGGCGGACGCGGGCCGTCGCGGACGCGACGTTCGTGGTGCGGCCGGGGCGGGTGACCGGCTTTCTGGGACCCAACGGCTCGGGGAAGTCGACCACGTTACGGCTGGTGCTCGGCCTCGACGCGCCCACCCGGGGGGAGGTGACGGTGTGCGGGCGGCGGTACCGCGACTTGCGGCGGCCGCTGTGCACCGTGGGCGCGCTGTTGGACGCGGGCGATGTGCTGGCGGGGCGCACCGCCGCCGCGCATCTGGCGATGCTGGCCGCCTGCACCGGGATTCGGGCGGAGCGGGTGGACGAGGTGCTCGGACTGGTGGGGCTGGCCGATGTGGCCGGTCGCCGGGTCGGCGGTTTCTCACTGGGGATGCGGCAGCGGTTGGGCATCGCGGCGGCGCTGCTGGGCGATCCCGGGGTGCTGATCCTGGACGAGCCGATGAACGGACTCGATACCGCGGGGATCCGGTGGATTCGAGGGCTGCTGCGCGATATGGCCGGCGAGGGGCGGACCGTGCTGCTGTCCAGCCACCTGATGAGCGAATTGGAACTGGTGGCCGACCACCTGCTGGTGATCGGGGCGGGGCGGCTGCTCGCCGACCAGCCGATCGGCGAATTCGTCGCCCGGGGAAGCGAATCCGTGGTCCGGGTGCGCAGCGCCGACCTGGTGGCGCTCACCGCCGCCCTGGGCGGGGCGGCCGAACTGCGGGGCGAGGTCGCGACCGTGCGCGGGCTGTCGCCGCGCGAGATCGGACGGGTGGCGGCCGATCGCGGCATCGTGCTCGACGAGCTGACCCCGGTGCGCGCCTCGGTGGAGGACGTGTACACGGATCTGGTTGCCGCACACCGGCAATACCGGCAGCGCGACATCCGGGAGAGGGTATGACACGCGCTGTCGCCCCGACCGCACCGATGACCGTCACGGCACCCTTCGCGCCCCTGCTGCGCGATCAGCTGCGCTCCGAGGTGATCAAGATGCGCTCGGCGCGCAGCCTGTGGCTGCTGCCGCTGCTGGCGCTGGCCGTGCCGCCGGTCATGGCCGCCGTGGTCGGGCTGACCGGCAGCCTGGAACCGGACGACACCGTCCTCGGCGGTGCGCTGACCGGAACCTCGTTGGCGCTGGCCGTGATCGGAGCCTGGGCCGCGCTGGTCGTGACCACCGAATTCGGATCGGGCACCATCCGGCCGGTACTGACCGCCACCCCGTGGCGGGATCTGCTGCTGGCGGCGAAAACCCTGCTGGTGGTCACGGTGTCCACCGCGGTCGGCATACCCGCCGTGACGGCCGCCTGGCTGATCGGCGGCGCGATCATCGACGGCACGAGATACGCTGACGGACAGGCATTTCCGGGGATGCTCGGCATCTACTGCTGCTTCCCGGCCGTGGCCGCGCTCGGTCTGGCGGTCGGGGTGGCGCTGCGGAGTTCGGCCGGTGCGGTGGCCGTGATCACCGCACATGTGGTGCTGCCCCAGGTCACCGCCGCCCAGGCGCTGGGGGAGCTGCACCGGTGGGTGACCGTCGTCGCGCCCAGTGCGGTGGTGGCGAAGCTGTCGCAGAGTGCCGACGGGGCACCGGAACTCATGGGCTCGCTGGGTGGTTGGCCGCGCCTGGCGCTGGTGGCGGCGGGGGCGGTGGGGGCGCTCGGATTGGCCAGGCGCACCCTGAACCGCGCCGATATCTGAGATCGTGGACTCATGCTCGAGCTGATCTCGGCAGATCTCGGCCGCTTCCGGTGGGTCCAGGCGCTGTCGGCCGCCCTGCTGGTGCTCGCGGCGCTGGTGTTCGCGGTCGTGCTGCACACCCTGCAATCCGATACCGGGCTGTCGGACCGCCGCGCCGTCGGACTCGCCCTGATCCAGGGCCTCGCGGTGGCGCTCGCACCCCGCCTGCCGCTGCCCGCCTGGGCGGCGTCGGTCATCGCGGTCGTGGTGGCGTCGCTGTGGGTGGACGCCGGGCTGTGGGTGGACGCCATGATCAACAGTCACCTGCTGGTGCTGGGTGTCCTCGCGCTGAGCGTGCCCGCCCGGCAGGCCGCGGCCTACTGGGCGGGCACCGTGGCGGCCGGTGCGCTGCTCGCGGTGCTGCTGCGGCCGCCGCGCGGGCCGGCGGAGCTGCTCGAGGTGGCGGTGCTGGCGGCCCTGATCCTGGTGGCCGGTGCGGCGCTGCGCGCGCTGGCGGCGGCCCGGCGCGGACTGCGCGACGAACAGGAGGCGACTCGGCGGCAGGCCGAACGCACCGCACTGCTGGAGGAGCGGACCCGGATCGCGCGCGAACTGCACGATGTGGTGGCGCACCACATGTCGGTCATCGCCATTCAGGCCGAGGCCGCGCAGTTCCGTGAATCCGCCGCCGCACCACAGACTTTCGCCGCCATTCGGGACAGCGCCGTCACCGCGCTGGGTGAGATGCGGCGCATTCTGGAGCTGCTGCGCTCCGGAGACACCGGTGCGGCGCCGCAGCCCACCGTGACCGACCTGCCGCGCCTGGTCGACTCGGTGCGCGGCACCGGCACCCGCGTCGAACTCGATACCGACGGCGACCTCACCGCGGTACCGGCGGGCATCGGGCTCTCGGCGTACCGCATCGTCCAGGAGGCGCTGAGCAATGCCGTCCGGCACGCCCCCGGCGCGTCGGTGCGGGTGCGCGTGCACTGCGACACCGATCGGATGCGGATCGACGTCGACAATCCGCTACCGGCCGGAGCCGGCGGCGGCCGGGCCGGACACGGGCTGACCGGTATGCGGGAGCGGGTCGCGGCCTACGGCGGCACGCTCACGGCCGCACCCGCCGACGGCCGCTTCCGGGTGCGCGCGGAACTGCCGATCCGGGAGGAGCCGTGACGGCCATCCGCGTGCTCGTCGCCGACGATCAGGAACTGGTGCGCGAGGGGCTGACGGTGCTGCTCGACGCCCAGCCGGATATCGCCGTCGTCGGCCACGCCGCCGACGGCATCGCGGCGGTGGCGCAGACGCGGCTGCTGCACCCCGACATCGTCCTGATGGACGTCCGCATGCCCGGCGTCGACGGGCTGGAAGCCACCCGCCGCATCGTCGCGGCCGAGCACGACACCCGCGTCATCGTGCTGACGACCTTCGACCTCGACGAGTACGTCTACACCGCGCTGCGGGCCGGGGCGAGCGGATTCCTGCTCAAGGACGCCTCGGCCCACATTCTGGGCGAGGCGGTGCGCGCCGTCGCCCGCGGTGAGGCCATGCTCGCCCCCACCGTGACCCGCCGCCTGGTGGAACGGTTCGCCCGCACCGCCGACCACCGACCGGGCCCCGCACCCGCCGAACTCACCGCCCGCGAGACCGAGGTGCTGGTGTGCATCGCGCGCGGGTCGTCCAATGCCGAGATCGCGCGCGCACTGGTGATCTCGGAACAGACGGTGAAGACGCATGTGGCCCGCATCCTGGACAAACTGCATCTGCGCGACCGCACCCAGGCCGCGATCTACGCCTACGAGACCCGTCTGGTGCGGCCGGAGTGAGCCGGGCTAACCCCAGAGATCGGTGGTGGGCAGGTCGCTGAGCTGGGGATGCACATCGTTGTCGATGGTGACGATGACGCCGTGCCGACCCAGGTCGTGGGCGAGCCTGCGGGCCACGGGCTCGGTGGCCCGGTATTCGACCACGGCGCCACCCTCGGGAAAGCGCAGGCGCACGTGGACGTCGTGCGAGTTGGGCTCGGTCACCGGAACAGCCGGTGGTCGATGGAATCCGTACGCGTGGTGACGGCATGGTGAGCGACGCCGTTGTCGTCAGTGCAGCGCCGTGTGGCACGGGTGCACGGTTGCCGCCGACCTTCCGGCGGTCCCGGTGACCGATGGTGTGCGCGGATGCCGCGCTCCCACAGCGCCGGATCGCCGATGCGGCGGTAGGAACGCCGGGACAGTCGACTCTGCGTCACCTAGTCGATGGTGGGTTGCCCACTTTGCGGCGACACCGGAAACTAGTTTGCGGTTGTTTGAAGATTCGCGGGCCGAAACCGCTCCGCCTTGCGACGCGTCGCCCCGGTAGGGAACCGTCGGCGGCATGTGCGGCAACGACGGAAGGTTTTCCCGACAGAGTGGTCGGGTACTCAAAGCTGCTGGGTCGTCCGCTCCGCGATTCGGAGGCGACAGGGCGTGACTGGTTCCGACGGCGGTGCGAGGGATGGACTGATGGGCGCGAACCTGCTGATCGTAGAGGACGACGACCGGGTCCGGGAGGCGCTGCGGCTGGCCATGGAGGACGAGGGGTACGAGGTCTCCGAGGCCGGTGGGGCCGAGGTGGCGCTCGCGCAGGTGCGCAGCCGCGGCGTGCCCGATGTCATGATCGTGGATCTGATGCTGGGGGCGATGGACGGATTCACCTGCATCCGTGAGGTGCGCCGCGACCACGACGTGCCCATCATCGTGGTGAGTGCTCGCGACGACACCCACGACGTGGTGGCCGCGTTGGAGGCCGGGGCGGACGATTTCGTGACCAAGCCGTTCGAGATCAAGGAGATCACCGCGCGCATGCGGGCGCTGCGCCGTCGGGCGCGACTGGCGCAGGGCCGCGACGCGGCCCCGGACCCCGACGGCCGCCCCGAGGTGGTGCTGGACGCCGAATCGAACCCGCCGCTGGTGCTGTCGCAGGACAGCGGCCGCCTGCTGCGGGGCGACGAGGAGGTGCATCTGACCCTCACCGAGTACCGGTTGCTCTGCGAACTGGCGGAAGCTCCGGGGCGGGTGCTCAGCCGCGATGTCCTGCTCGAAAGAGTGTGGGACCGCGGGTTTTTCGGTGACCAAAGGATTGTGGACGTGCATATGCGCAGGTTGCGTACCAAGATCGAGAGGGACCCGTCCGCACCGCGGATCGTGGTGACGGTGCGCGGGCTCGGATACCGACTAGACGTGCAGCGGTGACCGCGGACGCCGGCACCACCCGATGGCGGCCCGCGCGCAGTGTGTACAGCCGTGCGGTGCTCGCCTTCGCCCTGAGCGCCAGTCTGGTGTCGCTGGTGCTGGCGGTCTCGGTGTTCACCGTCGGCCGCGGCTATATGGAGGGGCAGCGCGAGCGCTCAGCCGTCCGTCTCACCGACGCCCATATCGGGATCCTGCGCCAGAATGTCGCCGCCGAGCAGCCCACCGAAGCCGATCTGGTGGCCATCGAACCGCCCGACGGCACGGTGCTGCTGGTGCGCTGGGGTGACACCTGGATCGACAGCGACTCCGCCCTGGCGACCTCGGCGCTGCTGTCCCCGGATATCGCCGGCGGTGCGGAGGAGAGCACGCAGCGGGTGACGGTGGCGGGCAAACCCTATCTGCGCGTTGGGCTTCCGCTGAACGCGCGCGGGGATATGTTCTACGAGTTCACGCCCATCGCGGAGTTGGACTCCACCCTGCGCATGCTGCGGAATCTACTGATCGCCTGCGCCATCGTCGCATCCTCGGTCGGTGCGGTGCTCGGCGTGTGGGCGAGCCGGCGGGTGCTCAAACCGCTGCACCAGCTGGCCGTCACGGCCTCGCGGATCGCCTCGGGCGAACTCGACACCCGGCTGCCGCGCACCGCCGACCGTGATCTGTCCGATACCGTCGACGCCTTCAACACCATGGTCGACTCGCTGCAGCAGCGCATCGAACGGGAGCGCCGCCTGGTCGGCGACGTCAGCCACGAATTGCGCACCCCGCTCACCACCTTGGTCACCAGCGTCGGCGTCATGAACAAGTACGAGGAGCAGCTGCCCGAGCGGATGCGGCGAGCGCTGCGGTTGACCAGCGACGAACTCAGCCATATGCGCCGGATGCTGGACGACATGCTGGAATTGGCGCGCGTGGACGCCGGGGTGCACCGCGGCGACGTCGAACTGCTCTCCCTCGGCGAACTGCTCACCCACGCTCTCGCCGAACGGCACTATCCGCCCGAATTGCTCACGGTCGTCACCGATTCCACCATCGAGGGCCGACGGCTCGAACTCGAGCGCACCGTCGCCAACCTGCTGGAGAACGCCACCCGCCACGGCGGGGGACCGGTCGCGGTCACCGTGCGCCGGGACGGCGCCGACGCGGTGATCACGGTCGACGACGCCGGTCCCGGCGTGCCGGTCGCCGACCGCAACCGGATCTTCGAGCGCTTCGCCACCATCCGGGTCGAACGCGGTGCGGCGGTGGGGACCGGTATCGGCCTCGCCCTGGTGTCGGAAACCGTTGCGGCGCACGGGGGCCGGGTGTACTGCGAGGACCGGCCGGGCGGCGGGGCGCGGTTCGTGGTGCGGCTGCCGCGGGTGGAGGCCGAGGTGCTGGAATCCGAGCGGGAACCGACGTCGATACGCTGACGGTGTCATGGGGGCGGCGGCGACCCGGTGGCCCTGTAGGTTTCGCGAGGGAGCTGTCCCGACAGCGGAGCGCCGCCGCCGCTGCGACGCTACCGCACCGGTGGCGCCGAACCCGGTGGCCGACGGCGAAAGTCGGCTAGCTGTGCCCGGATCGCAAATCCGCCGTCAAGCCACCGCAATACTCCGGCCCGGACCGCTCTTCCGGCGTGGGCCGCCTACCACCACTCCGTGATCGCCGCGATCTGCCGCCCCAGCTCCGGGGCGAGGGTGCGGACGTAGCTGGCGGTGAGGTGGTGCTCGTCGCGGTAGATGAGCACATTGCCCTCGGCGACCCGGCAACGGTCCGTACGGCATACGGCGTCGCTGAGGTCCATCGGGAAGATGTTCGGATAGCTCGCCGCCGGTTCCTCGGCGGGGTCCCGCGCGGACAGCGCCGCGGCACGATCCATGCCGCAGCTGTCGGGTGTGGTGCCGCGCCGGGCCAGGCAGTCGACGGCCCGGTAGTAGACGTCGCCGTGGCGCAGGCGCGGGGTGTCGCGCAGCGCGAGCACCCGCAGGCCGCGCTCGGACAGCGCCGACCACACGTCCAGGAACTCCGGCGGCACCTCGTCCCCGGCACCTTCCACGCGGCTGCGCGTGGAAATGGTGAACACCCAGTCCGGACGCTCCTCGGCGAGCCGGTCGAGCACCTCCTCCGACCACTCCCGGCACTCCGGGAACGGGGCCTCCGCGTAGGAGGGATGATCGGAGAGCGTGAGCGGGCAGCGCTCCTTCAGATAGGTGACGATCCGGAATCCGTAATCGCGGGAAAGGATTTGGAGTGCGGGAATCCAATGCTCGGAATGCGAACCGCCGACCACCGCGATGACCCGACCGGCGGTGGTGTCACCGTAGACGCACGAGCGCACCTCCCGGTCGGGAGTGATGCAGCCGTCGCGGGTGGGCGGCGGCGAATCGGCATTGCCCCGCAGGACCGAGGGCCGCATGGGATGCGGCGGCGGGTCGATGCCCCGAACCAGGGCGTCCGCGCCCGGGTACCTGGTGGGGAATTCGAACGGCTTCGGCGGCTGCGGAGGATTCGCGGCCGACACCACCTGCCAGCCCAGCGCGCCGGCCAGCACGCTGATGCCCAAGGCCGCGACCACGGTGCCGGTGCCGCGGCGAATCCACCGGGCCCCGGAAGAATCCGGAGCCGTCGGGGCGGGGCGGCGCAGCGGTGTCTCGATCACCCGCGTCGTCACCCACGCCAGTACCAGCGATGCCGCGATCACCGCCAGCCCGTCGGCGAATCCCGCGTGTTCGCGGCCGGATTCGGTCAGGTAGAAGATCAGAATGGGCCAGTGCCACAGGTAGAGCGGATACGCGATGGCGCCGAGTTCGGTGCACAACCGGCTCGCCAGCATCCGGTTGGCCCACGGGCGTTCGGCCGCCGGGACGTGCAGTCCGGACAGGATCAGCAGGACGGCGGCGGCGACCGGGAACAACGCTGCCGGACCGGGGAATTCGGTGGCACCGTCGAACAGCAGGCCGCACGACAGCACCATGCCCAGGCCCACCGCGCCCGCCAGCCAGCGGATCCGGTGCGGAATCGTCAGCCACGGCGCGACCACGGCCAGCATCGCGCCCGCCAGCAGTTCCCAGGCGCGGGCGGCGCTGTCGTAGTAGATCCACGCCTGCTGCTGCGGTGCGTCGGCGGCGTAGCAGAACGAGGCCGCCGCGCCGAGCAGCAGCATCAGCAGCAGGGTGGGGCGGCGCCGGTCCGGGCGGGGCCGCACCGCCGCCCACAGCGCGACGACGGCCAGGATCGCCAGGTAGAACTGCCCCTGTACGGCCATGGACCACAGGTGCTGTAGCGGGCTGATCGAGGGATCCGCGGCGGCGTAGTCCAGCTCCGCGACGGCCAGATACCAGTTCTGGAAGTAGAAGCCCGAGGCCAGCAGTTGTGCCGAGATGTCGTTCCAGCGGGTGTACGGCATCGCGACGACCGTGGCGACGGCGACGGCGGTCAGCACCACCAGCAGGGCGGGCAGCAGGCGGCGGGCGGTGCGCCGCAGGGTCGCGCCGATGCCGGGGCCGCCCGTGGTGTCGGTGCGGCGCAACAGCATTCCGGTGAAGAAGAAGCCGGACAGCACCAGGAAGATGTCCACACCGCCGGATACCCGCCCCATCCAGACATGGAAGGCCACCACCAGCGCGATCGCGATACCGCGCAGCCCGTCGAGATCGTCGCGGTAGCTCGGACGGGAGGCGATGCCGGGCAGCGGATTCCGGGCCGCCGGTGCGACGGGCGCGACCGGTCCCCGGGTGCGCGTGTACACGAGAACTCCCCACTACGAAGCGGCCCCGACCAGAGCGACAAGCCGGGGGTTGCCGACCTGATCCCGGCGCACCGCCCCTTAAGATGCCCGACTCATCGCACCGCTGGCAAACGCGCGGTGCCGCCACCCGGTTCATCGGTTCTCGACTTGCGCAACCGGTTTTCGTGGTGCATGTTTACCGCTTGGCGTGTCGTACGGCCGCGCGGCGCCGGAGATGATGCCGCTCGCGGCCGTCCACTCCGGCCGGCCGCTGGAGGAGCAAGGGGCACAGGTCAACCCGCGTCGATGAGCCGGACGTGCGGTGCGTGGTGCCGGAGCGCCGCGATGAGCCGGTCCTCATCGAGCCGCCAGCCCGAGATCGCCCGGCTGGCGGCGACCACATCCGGTGGGACGTGCGGAATCAGGCGGGATGCGGCCTGTGCGGTCCGACCCGCGGCACTCGGCAGCGGCGGCAGTCCCGCGTGGCGCTGGACGCCGATGTAGCGCATGCTCGCCCCGTGTGACAGCCGCTGGCGGAACAGGACGATGGCAGCGATCTCCGACCACGATACGAACACCGTGGTGCCGCGTCGGCGCAGCGGATTGCCGCCGAGGGTGACGCCGTCCTCGTCGACGCGCAGCGCGAGTTCGCGCGATGCCATCCCCATCGCCAGCAGTACGCCGCCGCCACCGAAGAACACGATCGTGACCACCTGCAGCGCTAGAGGCATATCCGGGACGAACAGCGCGACGACCACGAACAGCGCACAGATGCCGAGGATGCCCGTCGACCGCGGATCGAACCCGAGTCGTGCCTCGTACATCATCGGTATCCTTCCTCCGCCCCCTGGTGCGTGGTCCGTGCCGCCGCCCGGTGATGCCGACCGGAGTCGGTCGATTCGAGTGCGCGCAGGGCGGATTCGATACCGCCGATGCGGTCGCCGAGCAGTCCCAGCGCGCCGATGGCGCGGACCAGCGGATCGTCCTCGGCGCCACCGAGGGCCTGTTCGCGCAGATAAGCGGACTTGACCTCGGTCCAGCGGCGGGCCTGATCCGGGGCCAGGGTGCCGCGGAGTTCGGCCAGTTTGAGCAGGTTGGCTTCGGTGGCGGCGGCGAGGGTTTGGGCCTCACCGAGGTAGTGGTCGTCGATGAGGGCCTCGAGTTCGCTGTCGTTCATGACCGGGACCACGCGTTCGGCGAGGGCGTTCATATTGCGGTAGGAGCCCTGGAGCTGGAATGGCGGTTCAGTGCGGGCGGCGTCCGCGGTGGCGGCCGAGGCGATGTAGGCGCGATTGACGGCCAGCACCACCTCCTGCACGCGCAGCAGTTTGCCCAGCACCGCGGTGATCTCGGCCAGTTCCGCCGCCGGGTACGGGTGAGCGAGGCCGTCGGCGGTGGCGGTGCGGTCGCCGCGCGCCAGCCGGACCAGGATCTCCAGATCGCCGCGATCACGCGAGGACAGCGGGGCGAGAACGGAATTCGAGGTGAGCGCGTTCTCCAGGTAGCTGAGCGCGAACTGCTCGTCGCGGCCCGAGAGCACATCGCCGAGATTCCACACGTCGGCGCGGTTGGCGAGCATGTCCGGAATCCGGAAACGCTTGCCCTGCTCGGTGTACGGGTTACCGGCCATGCACACCGCGAACCGCTTGCCGCGCAGATCGTAGGTGCGGGTGCGGCCCTCCCACACGCCCTCCATGCGGCGCTGGCCGTCGCACAGCGAGATGAACTTCTGCAGCAGTTCCGGCGAGGTGTGCTGGATGTCGTCGAGGTACAGCAGCACATTGTTGCCGAGTTCCAGGGCGAAGTTGATCTTCTCGAGCTCCTGGCGGGCGGTGGCGTGCGGCGCCTGCTCGGGGTCGATCGAGGTCACCTCGTGGCCGAGCGCGGGGCCGTTCACCTTCACCAGCACCAGGCCCAGCCGGGCGGCCACGTACTCCATGAGGGTGGTCTTGCCGTAGCCCGGCGGTGAGATCAGCAGCAGCAGACCCGAGCGGTCGACGCGATCGGTATCCCCGGCCACGCCGAGCTGCTTGGCCAGGTTGTCGCCGATCAGCGGCAGATACACCTCGTCGATCAGGCGGTTGCGCACGAACCCGCTCAGTGCGCGCGGACGGTACTCCGCCAGCCGCAGCCGCTCGCGCTCGGCGGCGACCAGTTCGGTGCGGCGCCGCAGATAGGCCCGGAAGCCCGGCACCCGCTCGCGATGGAACCGGCCGCAGCGGGCCAGCAGCTCGTCGAGCCGGAAACTCAACTCCCGACCCGTGATCCGCGGGTGGGTGCCGAGCAGGCCGCCGACGGTGGCGGTGAGCGCGGCGGCGGAATCGTAGCGGGGCAGCGCGCTACCGCACAGCTCGATCGCCACCGCCTCGGGGAGGTCGGCCGCTGGCTCGGGATCGTCGGCCTGGTCCAGGTAGGCGGTGAGCCAGGCCCGTACCAGCCGATAGCGCGTGGTGTCCGCGAGTTCGCGCAGATCGGACTCGAAGTCGGCACGTCCGGTGGCGGAGGCCGCGTCGAGGGCCCGGTGGAAGCGGTCCAGCAATCGCAGGGCTCCGGCGGAGGTGACGAAACCCGGAGTGGGCGTTGCCAATTCCTCGAACAGGTACTCCCCGGCGAGTTGTGCGTCCACCGGGTCGAGCCCGATGTGGCTGCCGAATTCAACTATCCCGGAGGCCAATTCGGCGCACACCTCGTCCACGTCGGTGGTGCGGCCGAAGACGGCGCGGGCACGGGCCAGCGATCCGGCCCGGGTACGCCAGTACGCGGCCTGCTCCGGGGACAGGGCGAAGCGCCACCACAGCTGGGCCGCCGCGCGTTCGGCGGGCGGGTACCGCAGCAGCCCGGCTCCGGCCGACAGGCGCAGGGCCGCATCGAGAATCGCTGCGGCGTCGTGGTCGTGCACGCCGCGCTCGTAGCCCTCGTCGTAGCGGTCGGCGGCGATCTTGCCGACCAGTTCGGCGAGTTCACCGGCGGCGGCCGCCGCGTGCAGGGCGTCGAGGCCGCCGTCGCGTTCGGCGGCGGCGAGGATCGACACGGCCAGGTACTCGCCCCGGTACACCTCGGCGGTCTCCGACACCAGCAGTTGCGACCAGTACGGCCGCGTCGCCTCGAAGCCGCTGTCGCGCACCGGAGCCCGATAGTCGGTGCCGGTGATGGCGTACCAGAGCGCATCCTCGTGCGGCACCATGGTCAGCTCCACCGGCCGGGTGTCGACGGCGAAGCGGTGGCGGCCCAGGCGCAGCGTCTCCCCGCCGTCGGCGTAGAGATCGGTGCGGTCGCGCAGCGCGCGCCCGGCCTCCTGCCGCGCCGCGCGCAGCCTGCCCTCGAACTCCTCGGCCCGCACCTGATCGCCGAGGGCGCGCAGGTCGGCCACGGCCGTGCGCAGCCGCGCCACCATGGGATCGGAGGCGAAGTAGGTGTTCACCTCGTCCAGGGAGCCCAGGGCGGCGGCGCGGCGGCCCACCCCGGACAGAATGCGCTGCGCCGAGTCCGCGAGACGTTCGCCGCGCCGGGCCCGCTCGTCCAGCAGCGCCTGCTTGCGCGCCGCGAACGCCTCGTACACGTCCTCGCGCTTGGCGCCGAGTTGCTCGGCGAAATCGTCGAATTCGCCGAAGCGGGACTCCAGATTCTCGATGGCCAGCAGTAGTTTCGCCAGCTGGTCGTCGCATGCCTCGGGGGAGTCGCAGACCGCGAGCCCCCCGCTCACCGACTGCCCGAGCAGCGCGTATTCGGCGGCGAAGGCGGCCCGGCCCTCCACGGCGGCCAGTTCCGCGCGCCGGGTGTCCAGGGTGGCCCGCACCCGGTTGACCCCGGCCAGCACCTCGCCGATGCGCGTGAGAATGGTGGTGCGCACGGTGGCGTCGGTGATGTCGAGCGAGCCGACCACATCGGTCACGATGCGCAGGGCGTCGGTCTGCTCGCTCAACCGCTCCCGCAGCGGTTCGGCCGCGGCGGCGGAGGCGATGGCCTCGGCCTGTGCCAGCAGATCGTCGAGCTCGGTGCGGTAGCCCGCGAAAGCGTCCGCGCCGGAAAGGAATTCGACGGCCCGGTGCCCGGTGTCGGTGAGCGCGGCGGCGAGCTCACCGTCCAGTGCGTCGATGCGCTCGGTGTCGACGTAGCGCAGCTCGCGCACCGTCACCAGATGCCCCTGCGCGCGCCGCAGCTCCGCCAGCATCCGCACCCAGTCGTCGGCGGTGCGGTGCGCGGCGGCGCGGGCCCGGCGCATGAGCGCGGCGGCCTCGTCGGCCGCGCCGTCCACGGCGGCGGTCGCCTGCGCGGTGAGCGCGGTGACCTTGTCGAATTCGTCCAGCACCTGTTCGGCGGTGGCGCGCACCTCGGCCAACGCCGCGGCCGGCTCGTCCAGCTCCGGATCGCCCAGCCAGTGATACAGGTCGACGGTGCGGGTGCACGCCGCGATCACGGCCTCGAAAACCGCCGCGGCGGGCCGCATCTCGTCCACCATGCGGCGCACCGCGAGACATTCCGAGATACCGCGCACCAGTTCGGCATTGCCGACCCGGTGCAAGGGGCCGGTACCCACCGGCTGCGCGGCCGCGTATACGTCGGAGACGAACGGGGTGCGCCACACCTGGAGCGGATGCACCCGCGTCGGCTCCTCCGACATGGCCCGCAGCACCACCATGGTGCCGTCCTCGAACATCGAATAACCGTGGCAGACGGTGGGGTTGGCGACCTCGGTGCGCACCAGGTTGTAGGGCAGCAGCAGGGTGCGGCCCGCCGCGCGGGCGTGGAAGACGTACAGCACGTCCTCGCCGTTGCCCGCCCGGACGGTGCGCTCGTACTCCAGCTCGGCGGTATCGGTGTCGAACCGCTTGTGCACGCCGGTGGCGAGATAGTAGCCGCCGGGGAAGATGATGCCCTGATCCTCGGGCAGCCGACGGCACGACTGCCCGATCCCGTCCAGCCGCACCACGTCCTTGGTGCGGGTATTGAAAACCAGGTGCCGCCAGTCGGTTTCGTTGTACGGCCGAATGCGCAGCAGGATCAGCGGCCCCAGCCGCGCGTAGTGCACGTCGGCATCGGCCAGGCTCTGCAGCGGCTCGTCGACGGGCTCGCTGTAGATGCCCGCCCCGGTCTCGGTATTGTCCTCGACCTTGATGGTGAGGGTGCCGCCGAGCGTCTCCACGAACACCTCGCCGAGAATCGACAGGTGCGGATGCCGCCCGTGCACCTGGTCGTCGCGGGTGGTCTCGATCCATTCGAAATCGTGCGACGGCGGGAACACATGGTCGCGCTCCCCGCGATTGTCCAGGTAGCGCAGCGATCCGTCGGTATCCAGCTGCCAGCGCAGCACCCGGATGTCGTCGGTGCGCTGGCCGGTCTGGAACACCGCCAGCAGGCGGCCCTCCACCCGGCGCAGTTGCAGCAGCCGGGTCTGGCTGTAGTAGCGGTACAGCTCGGCGAAATCACGGAGGAACCGCGGATCGTCGAAAAGCCCGGTGGCGTCGGCGGATTCGAATCCGAACGGCGCGGCCCCCGGCGCTGCGTTGTTCGGCCCCGTGTCGTTCGGCGTCGCGTTGTTCGGCCCTGCGCCGTTCGGCCCTGCGCCGTTCGGCGTCGCGCCCTCGGCCCGGAAGCGGTGCACCGCGAAGACGTCGGCGACCGTCGTCTCCGGCCGCATGCCGACGAACACGTTGTAGCCGAACACCATGCGCCCGTCCGGCAGCGCCACCACATCGCGCGGCACGCAGTTGTTGCCGGTGCGGATGCGCTCGGTGCCCAGCAGCGTCAGCTCGGAGCCGCCGAAGGCCGCGATCCGGCGCTCATTGAGCAGCTCCGCCCGCCGCGCCACCTCGGCGGCGTGCTCGCGCAGCCGCGCGTGCAGGATCTCGTAGGTGCCCGTCTCGATGTCGACCGAACCCCGGTCGCCGGATTCCCCTCCGATCCGGCGACCGGTGTCCAGTGGTGCCGCCCCGCTCACTTGGCCTGCGGGACGTCGTCGGAGCCGTGCCCGTTGACCCCGGCCAGTCGGCCGATGAGCGCGGTCGCGGCGGACTTGCCGACCTCGGAGTTGCCGATCAGCTGATCGAGGCCCTTCCCGAGGCCGATGGAGCCCACCAGGCGGTCCAGGAAGATCGAATCGCCGCCGACGATGTCGATATTGGCCTGCTCCAGACCGGTGGCGAGCACCGTGGCCTGTGCCTGCGCGACCTCGCGGTGCGCGGTGACCTTGGCCAGCTCGATGTCCTTCTCCATCTCCAGCCGCAGCCGGTACTCCTCGTGCTCGCGGGTGACATCGTCGAGCGCCGCCATGGCCGCGGCCTTCTCCTGCAGACCCTCGGCCTCGCCCTTGAGCTTCTCGCGCAGCGCCTCGGCCTCCACCAGGGCCTTCTCCCGCAGTGCGACCGCCTCGGCGCGGCCCACCTTCTCGATGGCGTCGGCCTCGCGCTCCTTGACCTGCGCCTGGCCCAACCCGTAGGCGGCCGACTCGGCCTGCTGCGCCTCGGCGAGGCGGATCTTGGCGCGCGCCTGCAGTTCCGACGCCTGCTGCTCGGCCTCGGCCAGCGTCAGCGACTCCTTGGCCTTGAACTTGGCCGCGGCCTCCGCGGCCTCGGCCGCCTTGATGTCCTTGACCAGGTGCTCCTGCGCCTCGGCCTCGGCGCGGATGACGATGGCCTGGCGGTCGCGTTCGGCGGCCTCCACCGCGCGCAGTCGGTTGATCTGCTCCTGCTGTTCGGCCACGGTCTTGTCCACCGCGATGCGCTCGCGCACCACCTCGGCGACGGTGCGCTTCTCGGTCTCCACCTCGCGGTCGGCGGCGATCCGTGCAAGGGACACCTCGCGGTCGCGGGCGGTGACCTCGAGCAGCCGGTCCTTCTCGATGCGCTCGGCCTCCACGGCGATCACGCGTTCGCGGTTCTTCTCCGCGACGGCGATCTCGCGGCCCATGTTCTCCTGCTGGATGCCCAGGGCCTCCTCGGTGCGCAGATGCGCGGTCTGCGAGCGCAATCGCTCCTCGGCCTGGACGCGGGCGATCTCGGCCTCCTCACGGGCGCGCATGGTCTCCACCTCGCGCTGCTGGCGGATCTCGGCATCGGCCTGCTGACGCTCCAGCTCCAGCACCGCCTCGCGCGCCTGCACGTTCTGGCGGGTGATCTCCTTCTCCTCGTTGCGCCGGAATTCGTTGGTGCGCACGTGCTCCACCGCGGTGAGTTCGGTGATCTTGCGAATGCCCTGCGCGTCCAGGATGTTCTGGGCGTCGAGCTGGGCGAGCGGGGTCTGCTCCAGGTAGTCGATGGCGGCGTCCTCGAGGCTGTAGCCGTTGAGGTCGGTGCCGATCACCGCGATGATGCGGTCGCGGAACTCGTCGCGCTTGGTGTAGAGGTCGACGAAGTCGAGGTGCTTGCCCACCGTCTTGAGCGCCTCGGAGAACTTGGCGGCGAACAGCTCCTGCAGCGTGGACTGGTCGCTGGCGCGGGCGGTGCCGATGGCCTGCGCGACCTTGACCACATCCTCGACGGTCTTGTTGACCCGCACGAAGAAGGTGATGCGGATATCGGCGCGGATATTGTCGCGGCAGATCAGCCCGTCGCGGCCGACCCGGTCGATCTCGATGGTCTTCACCGAGATGTCCATGTACTCGGCCTTGTGCAGCACCGGCAGCACCACCGCGCCGGTGAAGGTGACATCCACCCGGCGCATCTTCGAGATGATCAGGGCGCGGCCCTGTTCCACCTTCTTGAACAGGCTGCTCACGATGAACAGCGCGGCTATGCCGATCACGAGCGCGAGAGCCAGCAGAACTCCCAGACCAATGGCGATGGTAGACATCAGATCCCCTCCAGTGGGGCCACCCAGAAGGTCTCGGTGGCCGAGTCGTAGTCGTAGACGATTGCGGAAACACCGTGTGCGAGTGGTGTTTCGGCGGCATGTTGGGCGCTTTGGCGAACCTGGATGATCGCCGACGAGCCGTCGGGCGAAATCAGTTCCGCCTGACCGAAATCCGGTCCGACGCGGCCGGTGCGGATGACGCACACCCGGCCGACGAGGTCATTCCTGCTGGGCTCCGCCGCGGGTGCGAACAGGCGGCGCAGCGGTACGACGATGGCCCTGGTGCCCAGCACGGACACCGGAACGGCCACCACGAGTACGGCGACACCGGCGCAGAAGGCGAGGAAGCCGGTGAGATTCAACTCCCGGGTCAGGGTCGCCCCGGCCAGGCACAGGAACCAGGCCAGCGCGACGATGATGGATACGATGATCGATACCGGCACACCGCTCAGACCCCACCGGTCACCGATGGCGGAACCGCCGGTGTCGGAATCGGTGTCGAACAGATCCGGATCGGCCCCACCGGCCAGCACGGCGAGCCAGTACGCGACGACGACGATCAGCGCGAAGCTGAAGACAACGGTGGGAAAAGTCAGTGTCGCCGTGAGGAATTCACGCATGCCCGGCGGATGCCGGGCGGAATGGGGCGCGCATCGACGAAAGATGTTGCATGAGAAGCTCCTTGATCGTTCCACCGTGATTCACGTACGTGCATCACGTGCCGACCAGGCTTCCCGGCTCCCCTTGTGGGTGTAAGAATGCCGTAAAGATCCCCCCGGGGCAAGTCGAATAGCCCCGGGGCGGTCGACCGGTGTTCGGCAACCATATGGCAAACGCGCTTCGAGTGCATGTCGAGGGCGGTATCGGGCCGGTGGCGGGCCGGATTTCCCACCACGAAGAAGACATTCCAGACAGTGGCCGTTAGGGTGTTAATAACGCGTCAACGAACGCGGGGTGTGCCGGGAAGTCTGGTCGGCGGTAAGGGGCGAGGTGCCCTCACGTCGACGCCCCCGGAGGTTTTTCATGGCTGCCGCCCCGCGCGAGCGCCGGGTGTTCCTCGGACTGCTGTCCTGGTCCGAGCGATCAGCGCTGGCAACGGCGTTGCGCACGGAAACCGTCGGCGGCCTGGTGCTGCTGGCGGCCGCGGTGCTCGCACTGGTCTGGGCGAACTCCCCGTGGGGTGGGTGGTATACGCGGATCAGCGAGTACCACTTCGGGATCGGCGCGCTCGGGCTGGATCTGTCGGTCGCGCACTGGACCGCGGACGGGTTGCTGACGATCTTCTTCCTGGTCGCCGGTATCGAATTGAAACGCGAACTCGTCATCGGCGAGCTGCGGACACCGGCAACCGCCGCGCTACCGGTGATCGCGGCCCTGTGCGGCATGGTGCTGCCCGCCGCCGTGTACCTGAGCGTCACCGGGGCCAGCGGTGGTGACAGCGCCGGCTGGGCGGTGCCCATGGCCACCGATATCGCCTTCGCGCTGGCCGTCCTCGCCGTACTGAACACGCACCTGCCCGCCGCGCTGCGCGCCTTTCTGCTCACCTTGGCGGTCGTCGACGACCTCGGCGCCATCGCCGTCATCGCGGTGGCCTTCGCCGACGACCTGAAGCTGCTCGGACTCGGCGGCGCCGTTATCGGTCTCATCGTATTCGCTGCGCTGCAACGCTTTCGGGTGCGGGGCTGGTGGTGGTACGTGCCGCTGGGCATCACCATCTGGGCGCTGACCTATGTGGGCGGGGTGCACGCCACGGTGGCCGGGGTGTGCATGGGCCTGCTGCTGCGCGCCACCCCGGACGCCGACCGCGGCGAGGTGGAGACGCCCGCCGCCCACGCCGCCCACCTGCTGCGTCCCATCTCGGCCGGTATCGCGGCCCCCCTGTTCGCGCTCTTCGCCGCCGGCGTGACGCTGTCGACCTCCGCACTGGGCGAGGTGTTCACCCGGCCGGAGTCGCTCGGGGTGGTCCTCGGCCTGGTCATCGGCAAGATCGTCGGCATTTTCGGCGGCACCTGGCTGGCGGTGAAATTCACTCGCGCGCAACTGAACCCCGAACTGCAATGGGCCGATGTCTTCGCACTCTCCACTCTGGCCGGGATCGGGTTCACCGTCAGCCTGCTCATCGGCGAGCTGTCCTTCCCCACCGACTCCGACCACATCAAGGCCGCCGTCCTGGTCGGCTCCCTGATCGCCGCTGTGCTGGCCGCCGTTCTGGTCAAGCGCCGCAACGGCATCTACCGCCGTCTGTACGAGGCCGAGAACATCGACGAGAACGCCGACGGCATACCCGATGTCTACCAGCGCAACCCACAGGAGTGACCCCGATCCCCGGGTCGGCGCGGTACGAGCACGGCCCGCCCGAGTGCCCGAGTCGTTCTCGTGGCAGCTCGAGCGGGCCGTGGTCGACCGCGTGCGGAACCGGCTACGCCGAGGTCTTGGTCAGCTTGTCCCGGGACTTCGGATCGTAGGTCTCCCAGAACGTGGCACCGGGGATGCCCAGGGCCAGCGGATCGAAGGTCGGGTCCAGTCCGGCCTTCTTCTGGCGTTCGAAATCACGCAGCGCCTTGTAGGCCGGTTGCTGCAGGATCAGGATGCCGATGATGTTGAGCCAGGCCATCAGGCCGACGCCGATATCACCGAGGGTCCACGCGTCGGTGGCGGTGGCGACCGCGCCGATGGTGACCGAGACCAGGATCAGCGCCTGCAGCAGCAGGGTCACGTTGGAGCCGACGGTGCCGCGGATCAGCGGAACCGGGACCCGCGCGTACTTGCCCATCAGGAAGCGGAGATTGGTCTCCGCCATGTAGTAGTAGGCGATGATCGTGGTCAGGCAGAAGAAGGCCAGCGAGATGGCGACGAAGCTGGCACCGACACCGCTCCACAGGGTGTCCACCGCGGTCTGGGCGAAGGCCGGGCCGACCACCGTGTCCGACGGCAGCGCGCCGCCGTCGGCCAGTACCGTGCCGTCGGAGCTCTCACCCTCGAACACCCGGTACGCGCCGGTCGACATCAGCAGGAAGCCGGTCGCGGTGCAGATGAACAGGGTGTCGATGTAGACCGCGAACGCCTGGACGAGGCCCTGCTTGGCCGGGTGCGAGACCTCCGCCGCCGCGGCGGCGTGCGGTCCGGTGCCCTGTCCGGCCTCATTGGAGTAGACGCCGCGCTTGACGCCCCACATGACCGCCGCGCCGAGAATCGCTCCGAAGGCCGCG
Source organism: Nocardia otitidiscaviarum (assembly GCF_007362295.1). Classification (NCBI taxonomy): domain Bacteria; kingdom Bacillati; phylum Actinomycetota; class Actinomycetes; order Mycobacteriales; family Nocardiaceae; genus Nocardia; species Nocardia otitidiscaviarum. Next base: position 1,834,988 of record NZ_CP041695.1, read on the forward strand.
TCCGCGCCGAACGCGCTGGCGAAGATGGTGCTGATGACGTTCGGGATCTCCGCGGCGTTGAACGCCACGATGATCAGTGCGACCAGGATGTAGGCGATGGCCATGAACGGCACCACGACCGCGGCGAAGGCGGCGATGCGCTTGACGCCGCCGATGATCACGAAGGCCAGCAGGATGACCGCGCCCACGGCCACCACCCAGGTCGGCACGTCCCACGCCTGGTTCATGGCCGAGGCCATGGAGTTGGACTGCACGCTCGGGAGCAGCAGACCGCACGCGAGCACGGTCACCGCGGCGAAGGCGAAGCCGTAGATCTTGAAGGCCGGGGCGGCGCGGGTGTGCGCCATCGCCTTGCTGATGTAGTAGGCCGGGCCGCCGCGGTACTCACCGGTGAGTTGGTCGCGGGTCTTGTAGATCTGGCCCAGGGTGCACTCCACGAAGGACGTGGACGCGCCGAGGAAGGCCACCGTCCACATCCAGAACAGTGCACCGGGGCCGCCGAAGGCGATGGCGGTGGCGACGCCCGCGATATTGCCGGTGCCCACGCGACCGGACAGCGACATCGCCAGCGCCTGGAACGAGGAGACGCCCGACGGCGACTTCTCGCCCCTGAGCATCAGCCGGACCATCTCCGGCACCTGGCGCACCTGAACGAATCTGGATCGGATGGAGAAGTACACACCTGCCGCCAGACACAGGTAGACCAGCCCATTGCTCCAGATATATCCGTTGATGGTATTCAGAAAGTCAGCCAAAGCGCGTTCTCCCAGGCGAGGTGTCGATATGAAGCGCAATCCTCGCACAACGGGCATCAACCGGCTGTTAATTGGCCATCACGTCGATGTTAGAAGTCGAGCGCAACCATTCGGCTACTCGGCGATCCGGATACCCCAGCCCGGCAGCGGCGGAGCCGCCTCGGGCAGCTGGTCGGCCGGTACCCGGCTGGGCGTCTCGGCCAGATAGGCCGGATTGATGTGCGGATTGTCGAGCGCCCAGGCCGTGCACGCCGCGGCGAGGGCGGCGGCCTCGGCGTCGCGGGGCGCGGTGGCCGTGACGTCGGTGATCGTCCAGCCCTCGAAGACGTCGTAGTTCGGCGCCCGCCGATGCCCGAATTCGGTGGTGCGGGCGTCCACCCCGGTTGCCCCGGCGGTGTCGGCCGCGGGGGCCTCGGGATCGGCGGGGGCGGCGGTCGAGCGTACGGTCAGCCACACCGGGAGTCCGCGGGGCGGCTTCCCGGGCTGATCCTGCCGCCAGGTGTAGGTGGCTCCGGCATCGTAGGACTCGGCCACGTCCACGTCGTCCAGGCAGTACATGGCGGTGAAACCGCTGGCATCGGGCTGGATGCGCAGGATCCGTCCGAGAAACGTGCCCGCCCAGCGCAGCTTCCAGTCCCCCTCGGCCGCACCCGGCGGGTACGCGCCGCCATCCGGAATGCGCAGCCATTTGCCGTTCGGAATGACCTCCGCGTAGCCGGGATACGCGAGTCGCGCCCCCACCGACAGCGCCACCTGTGTGCTCTCCGCGAAGGCGCGCACCACGGCCGCCTCCGGCGCGCCGAGGTCGATATCGCCCGCGGCGCTCCAGCGGAAGGTGTAGTCGCCGGCCCAGGCCAGCGGGAATTCGTAATCCGCGGGCGTCACGGCCGTGGGATGGGCGAGCGCGGCGCCCTGGTGCACCGGGGCCTCGTCGCGGGTCGAGCACGCCGTCAGTCCCAGTAGTGCCGCCAGTGCCGCCGCACAGCGCAGCGGGCGGGACGCCGCCGGGATCCGCGCGCGGGCGCGCGCCGAACCATCGGCGGTCGGCAACTCCGATGTTGCCCGGGGAAGAAAACGACGTATCGACATGCTGGGACGACGATAACGCAGCGGGCGGTCACCGCTGCGGGGGCTCCTCCGTCCGCGCGGCGGCGGCCTCGGCGAGCGGGCGCACCGCATCGGCCAGCTTCACGAACTCCATGGGCAGCGGGAAGATCAGCGTCGAACTGCGGTCCGCCGAGATATCGGCCATGGTGGACAGCACCCGCAGTTGCAGCGCGGCCGGGCGGCGCTCCATGACCTCGGCGGCCTTGCCCAGGGTTTCCGCGGCCTCCTGTTCACCCTTGGCGTGGATCACCTTCGCGCGGCGCTCACGTTCGGATTCGGCCTGCCGGGCCATGGCGCGGCGCATGCTCTCGGGCAGCTCCACATCCTTGACCTCCACGTGGTCCACCTTGACGCCCCACGGGTTGGTGACCTCGTCGATGATCTTCTGCAGTTGCGAGTTCACCTGCTCGCGATTGATCAGCAGATCGTCCAGATCGGTCTGGCCGAGAATGCTGCGCAGGGTGGTCTGGGCGAATTGCGAGGTGGCCAGGACGTGGTCCTCCACGGCCACCACCGATCGCACCGGATCCACCACCCGGAAGTAGGTGACCGCATTGACGGTGACGGTCACATTGTCCTTGGTGATGACGTCCTGCGGCGGAATGTCCATGGTGACCGTGCGCAGCGACACCTTCACCATGCGGTCCACGATCGGGATGATGAAGAACAGGCCCGGTCCCTTGGCGCCGATCACCCGGCCGAGCCGGAAGATCACGCCGCGTTCGTATTCGTTCACGATGCGGATGGCGGCGGCCAGCATCATCAGCACGACCACCACGGCGGCTATCAGTCCGAGTATCACTTGACTCACTTCTTCTCCGGTGTGAGGGGTTCGACGACGAGGGTCAGCTCGTGCAGGTCGACCACCCGCACCCGCTGCCCGGCACGCAGCGGCGGCCCGTCGCTGCGCACGTTCCACCACGAGCCCTCCAGTCGGGCGCGTCCCCGCTCGCCCTCGGCCTCCTCGATGGTGGTCTCCTGTCCGATCAGCGTCTGGCTGCCGGAGACGGTGGGGGCTCGCCGGGCGCGCAGGGCCAGCCGTCCGGCCAGGACCGCGCCCAGCCCGACGACCACGGCCGTCGGCCACAGCACGCGCGGGTCGACGTCGAACGGCTCGTCGAACAGCATCAACCCGGACACCGCGAGGGCGATGGCACCACCGGCGGCGAAGACCCCGATGCCGGGGGTGAACAGCTCGGCCACGAACAGCGCCACGGCCAGGCCCAGCAGCAGCAGGCCCGCGATATTCACCGGCAGCACGGCGAGCGAGACGAAGGCGAGCGCCAACATCACCGCACCCAGCACGCCGCCCAGACCCGCTCCGGGACTTGCCAATTCGTACAGGATGGCGAGGCTGCCGAGGGAGAGCAGCAGGAATGCCAGCGTCGGGTTGGCCAGGGTCTGCCGCAACTGGGCGAAGGTGCCCATGCGGTAGTCGTCCACGGCGGCGTCGGCGGTGCGCAGGGTGGTTTCGGTGCCGTCGGCGAGTCGCACGGTGCGGCCGTCGATCTCGGTCAGCAGGGTGGTGCGGTCGGCGGCCACCAGGTCCACCGCGCCGATCTCCACCGCCTCGCGGTCGGTGACCGCGCGGCCCTCCCGGACGGTGTCCTCGGCGAATTCGGTATCGCGGCCGCGCTGTTCGGCGATCGACACCGCGTAGGCGGCAGCGTCCTCGACGACCTTGCCGCCGGCCTCCTCGCCACTGGCCGCGTCCACCGGAGTGGCAGCGCCGATGGTGGTGCCCGGCGCCATGGCGGCGATGTGGGCGGCGGAGGTGATGATGGATCCGGCCGACGCCGCCCGTGCCCCCGACGGCGCGACGTACACCACGACCGGGACCTGCGCGTCGAGGAATTCCCGCACGATCGCCCGCATGGCGGTGTCCAGTCCGCCGGGGGTGTCCAGTTCGAGCAGGAAGGCGCGGCGCTGCTCCCGTTCGGCGCGCTGCACGCCCTCGCGCAGATGGTCGGCGACGACCGTCGTGATGGGGCCGTCCACCGAGGTCGCCAGCACACCGCTGTCCGCCTGCTGACCGTGCGCGGTGCCGCCGCCCAGCAGTGCGGAGACGAGAGCGACCGCGCCCGCCAGCAGTAGCAGCAGTGCGGGCGCGATCGCGCTCCGGTGCGGACCGGTATTCACTGTTCTTCGAGTGTCACGCGCGGGCGAACGCAAACCTCCGGATCCGCGATCCGCGCCGGTCCCTACTTCATATCGAGGTCACGCCGCCGGAAGGCCGTGCCGCCCGCCCCGATCAGCGCGAGGGCGAGGGCGGTGAGGACGACCAGCGGGGACCAGGTCATCGGTTCCAGCGGTAGCGCGGCGGTGTGTTCGAACGGCGACAGGTTCATCACCCATTGCGGCAGGTCCATGATGGATCCGAAGAAGGCGAGGATCATCGCGAAGCCGAACAGCGCCCAGGCCGCGCCGACCGCTCCCGGCACGACGCCGAACAGCAGCGCCGCCACCGCCAGCACCACCAGGACGGCGGGCAGATACGCCAGATGCGCCGCGATGACCTTGCCCAGGTAGGAGCCGTCGCCGATGGAGACGGCCGCCGACAGGCCCAGTGCCGCGCCCACCACCAGCAGCAGGGCGGCCGCCCCGGCCGCCAGCACCCCGATCCAGCCGCCGAACAGCGCCCAGCGGCTGGTGCCGGTGGCCAGCACGGGTTCGGCGTGGCCCTTGGTCTCCTCGCCGCGCAGCGACTGCACACCGAGGATGACGAAGATCGCCACCAGCAGGGCGTCGAAGACGGCCATGGTGCTGACGTAGCCGTCCAGCATGCGGCTCGGGTCACCGCCCATGACGTCGACGACATTGTCGGGCAGATCCTCGAACGCGTCGACCAGGGTGCTGGTGAGCGCGCCGTAGAGCAGCCCGCTCGCCGCCAGCGCCAGCGACCAGCCGATCAGGCTGGCCCGCTGGAGCCGGAAGGCAAGGGCGACAGGGGAATCGAGCCAGGCGGGGGCCTCGCGGTTACCGCGGCGCGGCGCGACCAGACCGGCATTCAGATCGCGGCGGCTCGACAGTGCGTAGCCGATCGCCGCCGCCGCGACGGCACAGCCGACCGACAGCGCCAGCGGCCACCAGCGCGGATCCACGTAGGCGCGGGTCTGCTGCGACCAGGCCAGCGGGGAGAACCAGGACAGCGCGCTGCCGCCCTCCCGGATCGTATCCCCGGCCGCGCGCACCACGTACGCCACGCCGAGCGCGGCACCGGCCACACCCGATGCGGCGCGGGAGTATTCGGTGACCTGCACGGTCACCGCGGTGATCCCGGCGAAGACCAGACCGGCGGCGCCGACGCTCGCGCCGAACAGCGGCGCACCGCTGGTGTCGAGACCGGAGATGGCGAAGCTGCCCGCGATCAGCAGGGAGAGCGCCACATTCGCGGCCGCCGCCAGCAGCAGCGCCGCGGTGAGCGGGGCGTGGCGGCCGACGGCGTTGGCGCGGATCAGCTCGGCCCGGCCGGTCTGCTCCTCCACCCTGGTGTGCCGGGAGATGAGCAGGATGTTCATCAGCGCGGCCAGCAGCAGGAAGTACAGCCCGTAGATGGCGACGATCACGGATTCGACGGTGGGATCGGTCAATCCGTAGCCCGGACCGGCGATGAGCGCGCCCATGGTGCCCTCGGCGAATTGGCTGACCGCGCGCAGATCCTCCTGGGTCTTGTACACCTGCGGCAGCGCGGCCGCGTAGTACAAACCCATGAAGGTGATGCCGATGATCCAGGCGGGCAACTTGATTCGGTCGCGGCGCAGCATGAAGCGCAGCAGGGTGCCGGTTCCGGTGAAGGCGGTGCCGTGCCCGGCGGCGGGCCGGGTGGGCGCGGCGGTACCGGTGAGGGTGCTCATCGCGCGCTCACTCCCTGGCCGTTGCCGCTGGCGGCGAGCTCGTCGCCGTAGTGCCGCAGCATGAGTTCCTCGAGGGTGGGCGGATGGCTGGTCAGTGAGCGGATACCGGCGGCGCTGACCCGGGCGATGGCCGCGTCGAGCGCCGCGCCGTCGACATCGAAGCGCAGCCTGCCGTCCTCGGTGGTGACGTGGTGGACACCGGCCAGTTCCGCCAGTCCCGTGACCGGGCGCTCGGTCACGGCCTCGACCGAGGTGCGGGTGAGATGCCGCATCTCGGTGAGGGTTCCGGACTGCACGACCTGGCCCTGTCGGATGATGCTCACCCGATCGGCGAGCTTCTCCACCTGGGCCAGAATGTGACTCGACAGCAGGACGGTCGCACCGGCGCTCTTCACCTCGTGCACCACGTCCTGGAAGACGACCTCCATCAGCGGGTCGAGGCCCGCGGTGGGTTCGTCGAGCAGGAACAGTTCCACGTCGGCGGCCAGTGCGGCGATGAGCGCGACCTTCTGCCGGTTGCCCTTGGAGTAGGTGCGCCCCTTCTTGGTCGGGTCGAGATCGAAGCGTTCGATGAGTTCGTCGCGCAGCCGCTTGTCCAGTCCGCCGCGCAGGCGGCCGAACAGGTCGATGGCCTCGCCGCCGGTGAGGTTGGGCCACAGCTCCACGTCGCCGGGAACGTAGGCGAGTCGCCGGTGCAGGTCCACCGCGTCGTTCCAGGGGTCGCCGCCGAGCAGGTTCACCTCGCCCCGGTCGGCTTGGAGTAGTCCGAGCAGGACCCGGATGGTGGTCGTCTTCCCCGCGCCGTTCGGGCCCAGGAAGCCGTGCACCTCGCCCCGGGCGACCTGCAGATCGAGGCCGTCGAGTGCCTGGGTGGGGCCGAAGGACTTGTGCAGTCCGGTGATGGCGATGGCGTTGTCCATGCAGGCAGCGTACATATCTTTCACAAATTTGTGAATGTTCTAAAAGCTATGATGTAGCTACTCATCGATAACGGCAATGGGAGGTTGAACGGGTGTCGACAGCGCCGGAGGATCAGCAGGAGGAAGCCGTCCTGCGGTTCGTGGAACAGTTCGCGCTGTTGCTCACCGAATCCGGCATGCCGCGCACCTCGGCGCGGGTGTTCGCCTTCGTCCTCGCCGATGACGCCGAGCGCTACACCGCCCAGGAACTGGCCCGGGGCCTACGGGTGAGCCCGGCCGCCGTCTCGGGAGCGGTCCGCCACCTGGTGCGGATCGGACTGCTCGGCCGTGAGCGCGAACCCGGCGCCCGGCACGACACCTACCGCGTCTACGACGACGACGTCTGGTACGCCATCACCATGCAGCGGCAGGAGGCCCTGGATCGCTCGGTGCGCTTCCTCAACGAAGGGGTCGAACTGCTCGACCACGCCCGTCCCGGCGGCCGCCGGGTGCGCGAAACACTCGAGTACTACCGGTTCATGCGCGCCGAACTGCCGCACACGATGCGACGATGGCAGCAGCGCCGCCAGGAGCTGTTCGGGGACGAGTCCGCGTCCGCCGATCCTGTCGGCTGATCCGAGAGGAGTGCTGGTGTCGGCGAATCCGGCCCCATCCGACCGTGGCGACGCCACGGCCCGCTTCGTCGAGAAGTTGGCGCTGGGGCTCACCGATATGGGCTGGCCCCGGATGCCCGCGCGCGTGTTCGCGGCGCTCATGGTGACCGAGGAGGGCCGGATGTCGGCCCGGGAGCTCACCGAGGCGCTGTCCATCAGCCCCGCGGCGGTATCCGGCGCGGTGGCCTACCTCGACCAGGTCGGGTTGATCATCAAGGAACGCGTGCCCGGTGAACGCCGCGACTCGTACCGGCTGCGCGACGATCTGTGGTACGCGAGCTTCCTCAAACGCGACCGCATGATGAAGATGTGGTCCGAAACCGCCGGTGAGGGCGTCGAACTCCTCGGCGAGGACACCCCGGTGGGACGCCGCCTCGCCGAGATGCGCGACTTCTTCGACTTCTTCGTCGCCGAACTCCCCGTACTCTTCGACCGCTGGCACGCCCGCCGCGCCGGGGAGTCCTGACGCCGACCGCTCACTCGCTCGCGGTGGGAACCAGTGCGAGCTGCCAGAATTCGGCGTAGCGGCCACCACGCCGCAGCAATTCGTCGTGAGTGCCCTGCTCGACGATCCGACCATTGTCCAGGAAGGCGATGCGGTCGGCCCGCCGCACGGTGCGCAGCCGGTGGGCGACCTGCACCACGGTGCGCCCCGCGGTGAGGCGGTCGAGGGCGGCGTGCACGGCCGCCTCGTTGAGCGGGTCCAGCGCGGCGGTGATCTCGTCCAGCAGGATGACGGGGGAATCCTTCAGCAACGCTCGCGCAATCGAGACGCGTTGGCGCTCACCGCCGGACAGCAGTGCGCCGCCCTCGCCGACCGGAGTGTCCCACCCCCGGGGCAGTCGGGCGACCACCTCGTCCAGGCGGGCGGCGGTGGCCGCCGCCCGGACCTGCTCGGGCGCCGCGTCGGGGCGGCCGAGGCGGACGTTCTCCTCGATGGTGCCGTCGAAGAGGTACACCTCCTGGAAGACGATGGCGATGCGCTCCATCAGTGTCTCCGTGGCGATGTCGCGCACATCGACGCCGCCGAGGCGCACCGCGCCCGCGTCCACGTCGTGGAATCGGGCGAGCAGCTGGAGCAGGGTGCTCTTGCCCGCACCCGACGGTCCGACGACGGCGAGGCGGCTGCCCTCCGGCACCGACAGCGTCACGCCGTCGATCATCGTGCGTCCCTGTCGGCCCGTGCTCGCCGTCGATGATCCCAGCGTGACGGCGTCGAGTTCCAGATCCGCGCGCACCGGCTCGATCGGCCGGCGCGGCTGCGGCAGTGGCGGGGTGCGCAGCACCGCGTCGAGGCGGGCCAGTTCCGCTCGGGTGGCACGCATCTTGCCGCCGATCTCCGCCAGCGACAGCAGCGGGTCGGCGCATCGGGCGGCGAGGACCAGCACCACCAGCAGTTCGGCCGCGCCGATGGCTCCGCCCAGTGCCAGATACGCGCCCAGCGCCAGCAGGGCGGTGAACACCGCCTGCACCGTGACCGTCAGGCCGATGATGCCGGGCAGCGCCGACAGGGTGGAGCGGCGTGCGGTTCGCTCGAGTGCGGACAGCGCGTCGTCGAGCAGGTCGAAGCGAGCGGCGGTGCGGCCGCCGCTGCGCAGCACCGGCTGCGCCTGCAGGTATTCGATGACGCGCCCGGCGGCCTCGCTGCCGCGTTCGAGCCGTTGGGCGTCGGCGGCGGCGCTCGCGCGCCCCGCCCACCACTGAATCGCCACCAGGACCGGCACCGCGAGCAGGGCGGCCAGGCCGAGCCGCCAGTCGACGACGAGGACCACGGCCAGGATCGTCAGCGGGGTCACGGATGCGGAGATGAACGGGGACAGCAGATGCGCCGCCGCGCCCATGGCACCCAGGATGCCCTCGCCGGCCAGCGTCGAGACCTGCCCGACACGACCGGAGTCGAACCAGCCCAACGGCAGCCGGGCCAGATGATCGCCGAATCGGTGATAGACGCCGCGCAGCAACGCGATGCCGACGCGGAAGCCGGACAGGTCGCTGCGATAGCGCAGCACGGCGTAGCCCGCGACCGCGCCCGCGAAAGCGAGCAGCCAGGGGCGGGCGTCGCCGGGATGGTCCCCGAACAGGGCTCGCAGTACGGGCACCAGCAGCGCGTAGGACAGCCCTTCGGCCACGGCGGCCGCGGTCATGAGGGCCACGGTGCGCCGCATGGGCGCGGCGTAGTCGGGACCCAGCAGTCGTAGCAGCATGCGAATCATGAGTGGTCGGCTCCCGGTGTGATGTCGCCGTCGGTGTGGGCGGATCGGTGTGCGTGCCAGAGCGCGGCGAAACGGCCACCGCGCGCCAATAGGTCTGCGGGTCGGCCGGATTCGACGATCTGCCCGTCCGCGAGCACGACGACGGTGTCGGCGTCGGCGATGGTCTCGAGCCGGTGTGCGATCACGAGTACCGTGCGGTCACCCGCCAGCGTGGCCAGGGCGTCTCGCACGGCGCGTTCGGTGCGTGGGTCGGCGAAGGCGGTCGCCTCGTCGAGCACCAGCACCGGGGCATCGGCGAGCAGGGCCCGGGCGATCGAGATCCGTTGCGCCTCACCGCCCGACAGTCGCACGTCCACGCCGACCACCGCGTCGTAGCCGCGCGGCAGTTCGAGAATCCGGTCGTGGATGTTCGCCAGTCGGGCGACGCGCACTACCGCGTCGCGGTCGGCGTGCGGTACCGCCAGCGCGATGTTCTCGGCGATCGACGCGCGCAGCAGCCGCACATCCTGGAAGACGAACGAGATCGATGCGTGCAGATCACGGCTGTCGATATCGCGCAGATCGACTCCACCGAGCCGGATCCGGCCGTGGGTCGGGTCGAAGTAGCGCGGCAACAGCTGTGCCAGCGTGGACTTTCCGCTGCCCGAAGGTCCCACGACGGCGGTGACCGTGCCGGGCTCGAGGGTCAGGTCGATACCGCGCAGCACCTCGTGGTCGTCGTCGTAGCCGAAGCGGACGCCGCGCAGTTCGACGCGGTGCCCCCGCGGCGGCTTCGGGTGGGCTGGTGTCGAAAGGGGCGGTACCGCAAGCACGTTCCGGATCCGGCCGAAGGCGGCACGGGCCTCGACCAGATCGTCGAAGCCGTGGCCGAGGGCGGCGACGGGTGCGGTCAGTCCCAGTCCGAGCAGCAGGAAGGGCAGCAGATCGGCCGGGGCCAGCGAGCCGCCGGTGATCAGCGCGGCACCGCCGACGAGGATCACCAGCAGGACGAACGGTGGCGACAGCGCCACCGACATGGCCGCGGCGGGTCCGGACAGGCCGAGCACCCAGCGGCGGAAGATGTCGGCGAATTCCGCTGTGGCCGTGCGGAACGCGTGATGCGCCCGCTGGCCGCCGCCGAATGCCTTCACCACCGCGATGCCCTGGACGAACTCCACCGCCGCGGCGGCAATACGGGCCATGGCCGCATCGCGGTCCTGTTGTTCGCGCTGCCGGGTCGGGGTCAGCATGAGCGGAACCACGGCCACCGCCAGCACCACCGAGATCAGGCTGATGAGCGTGAGCCGCCAGTCGACGGTGACCAGGTAGGCCAGCGCGACCAGTGGCACCACGAAGGCGTTGACGAGTTCGCCCGGGGCGTGCGCGAGCAACGGATGCACGGCGCTCACATCCGGTCCCACCACGGTGGCCAGTTCGCCGGTGCGTCGCCGGGAGACCCAGCCGATCGGCACCGTTCCCAGGTGCGCGGCCAGCTGCCGTCGCAGCCACAGCTGGATGCGGCCGTCGAGCAGATGACCGATGCCCGCGGACGCGGCCGTGCACAGCAGGCGCACGAACAGGCCGACCGCACCGGCGATGACCGCGAATCGGACGTCCCCATGGTCGAGGGGATTGGGCGACAACAGCATTCGGCCGAGTTCGACGACCGCCAGCAGTGGGGCGAGACCGGCGATCGCGCCGATGATCTGCAGGGTGACGACGGCCGCGAAACCGGGGCCGTAGCGGCGTGCGAGGTGCGGCGCGGACAGGGCGTCGGCGGGCTCGGCGAGGTCGGTGGCAGGCATGGCTCCATCCATTTCTATACGCGTAAAATAAAGGTACCTCGAGTGCGCGCGCCGAGCCACCGCCCCGGGCGGACCGCAGCGGGGAGTAAGGGAGGATGGTCGGATGTCCGGAGCAACAGCACCACGGGGCAGGGCGGGCCGACCGGCGCGGCTGTCCCGGGAATCGATCGTCGCCGCCGCCGACCGGGTGCTGCGCGACGAGGGGCCGGAGGCGCTGTCCATGCGGCGGCTGGCCAAGGAACTCGACAGCACCGCGATGGCGCTGTATCACCACGTGCGTGACAAGGACGAACTGCTGCTACTGGTCCTGGAGTCACATGCGCGGGAGATCCCGCGACTGGAGTTGCCCGAGGATCCCCGGCAGCGGTTGCTCGCCGCGGCGCTGGTGCTGTACGAGCGTCTGGCCGAACGGCCGTGGATCGTGGAGGTGTTGGCGGCCGACCCGCTCGTCGTCCCCTCGGCCATGCCGATGGTGGAGGTCATGATGGCGGCGGCGGTGGCCTGCGGCCACACTCCCGAGCAGGCCGTCGACGTGTACCGCACCCTCTGGTACTACATCGTCGGCGATCTGGTCATGCGCGCGAACCGGGAACGCCGACAGGGCGCGCCGGAGCGTGCCGCCGCGCTGGACCGCGCGGACGCGCTGGCCGACCTGGACGTGACCGCACTGCCCACGGTCGCCGCGGTCGCCGACCGTTGGGCCGAGCTGACCGTCCGGGATACACACCGCCAGGGCCTGGCCGCCATCGTGGACGGCCTGCTGCCGTCCGCGGTGCGTCCGGAATGATCGCGGAAAAGGCTGCCGGACAGTACCATTGATTGTCTTCCGGAATATGGCGATACCCACAGGGCCCTTCCATACAGACGACCGGTGATTCGGCTGCTCGCCGCCCGGTCGAGGCGAGAGGCTGGAAGCGTCATGGATAGGAAGCGTTCCCGGACAGGTCGTTCGTGGGCAGGCAGAGTCGCGGCCGTGGTCGGCCTGGTGGCGGCCGGACTCGTCGTCGCCGCGCCCGCGCAGGCCGAACCGCTGTGGCCGGGCGGACCCGATATCCCGGGTGTCCCGGCGATCATCCCGCCGCCACCGCCCGCGCCGGTGGTCGCGCCGTGTGACGCCTCGGCGCGCATGTGCATGCGGCTGTCGACCAATGAGGCGTGGCTGATGGAGGACGGCCGGGTCACCTACGGGCCGACGCCGATCTCGCACGGACGGCCCGGATACGAGACGCCGCCGGGGACCTTCCGGGTCGCGTTCAAACGGGAAGACCACTGGAGCACCCTGCACCACGTGCCGATGAAATGGGCGGTCTTCTTCAACGGGGACATCGCCACCCACATCGGACCGATCGAGGAGCAGTCGCACGGGTGTATCCGGATGACGCCGGAGGGTGCGGAGACGACGTTCCATCATCTGTCACCGGGTGACGTGGTGCAGGTGGTCGTCTAGACCGGACTCACTCCTGGACCGGACTCACTCCTGGACCGGACCTACTCCGAGTCGGCGAAGACGCTCTCCCCGGCGGTGGCGAGTACGGCCCCGCGCTCCTGGATCAGCCACCGCCCGCAGACGCAGCGCAGGTAGCGCACGTCGCCGTGGGTGGACACGGTGGTCGGGGTGGGCCAGGCGCAGGTGGGGCAGGTGGCTGACATGGCTCCACCCTGCTGTAATGGTTCAGTGCATTTCAACCCTTACGGCGGGGTGGCGGCCGAACTGGCCGTGCGCCTGGTGAATGCCCCACCCGAACAAGACCTCGGTCGCCTGCTGGCCGAGGCGGACTACAAGCCGCTCGGCCCCATCGACGCCCGCCAGCAGGCCGAATTGCGGCGCTGGAGCACGGCACTCGACGCGGTCTTCGACCGGCCGTCGGTCGAACTGCTCAACGCCCTGCTGGCCGCGACCACCAGTCGCCCCTACATCTCCACCCACGACGGCCGCGCCCCGCATCTGCACTACTCCGACGAGACGGCCCCGGTGGACGAGCGGGTGAAGGCGTACACGGCCTTCGGCCTGGCCTCGCTGTTCTGCGAGGACCCGCACCGCATCGGCCGCTGCGCCCGCGACGGCTGCGCCATCGTGTTCGTGGACACCTCCCGCAACGGCCGCCGTCGCTTCTGCTCCACCCGCTGCTCGACGGCCGTGCACGTCGCCGCGCACCGCCGCCGCGCCAGCCGCTGACCTACCGCCTGCGGGTGGCGAGAACCGCCGTCGCTACGCCGAATGCGGTGAGGACGGCGATGCCCAGCGCCATGAGCCGGGCCGAGTCCACCACCGACGCGTCCCCGAGCCGGATCAGCGTGCCCGCGATGGCCGAGGTGACGGCGTAGGTGATGAGCTGGGTGGTGTTGAGCGCCGCCGCGGCCTGCGCGCCCTCCGCCGGATCGTCGGTGCTGCTCATGGCTGCCACGCTCAGGTGCGGAAAGGCCAGGCCGATGCCCGTGCCCGCGACGAAGAGCACCACCGCCCAGGCGATGACGACGACGCCGGGGGCGGCGTCGGCCTGGAGCAGGCCGTAGGCGAGCAGTCCGCCGGTGAGCAGCAGCGGTGCGATGCGGATCGCCCGCCGCGCGGCGGGCGCGGTGAGGCCGACGCTGAACAGCTGCGCCACCACCCAGCCGACCGACAGTGCCGCGCCGAGCAACCCGGCGACGAGCGGTGACAGACCGCCGAGGCGCTGGCCGAACAGCGGCACGAAATTCTCGGTCATCACCCCCGCACACAGCGCCGCCACCGTCAGATAGACCCATTTGAGGGAATTCCCGCGCGCATAGGTGGAGCGGGGGAGCACGCTCACCGCGCCCCTGGCATCGATCGACAGGAACGCGGCGATCAGCAGCACGCCCGCGACCAGTGCGATGGTGGTCGAAATACCCTCGGGCACGGTAGAACTCAGGCTGAACGCGCTGGCCGCGAGGGTCAGTGTCACCAGTGCGGCCACCGGAACGGGGCTGCGGTCGGTGGATTCGGCCGCGCGCGGCAGTGTGCGGCGGGTGAGCGCGGCCAGCAGCAGCGCCACCGCCAGCAGTAGTCCGTAGGCCCACCGCCACGCCCCGAGTTCGGCGAACAGTCCGCCCAGCGCGGGCCCGATCAGCGTCCCCACTCCCCACATGGCCGATACCAGCCCGGCTCCGCGCGCCCAGAGGTGTTGCGGCAGCGTACTTCTGATGACCGCGAAGCCGAGCCCGGCAAGCAGCCCACCGCCGAGGCCCTGCACCACCCGGCCCACGACGAGTAGCTCCATGGTCGGGCTGAGCGCATTGATCGCGGCTCCGAGGGAGAAGACCAGGAAACCGGCGAGGTAGGCGGTCGCCGCACCCCACCGGCCGAGCACGCGGCTGACCAGCATGGCGGCGATCACCGCCGCCATGAGGAAACCGGTCGCCACCCACGCGTAGTACCGCGCGCCGCCGATATCGGCCACGATCGACGGCATCAGCGCGGCGGTGAAGTAGAGGTTCATCGCATACAGCGCGACGCCGCCCGCCAGGACGAGCACACTCGCGAGATAGCGTCCGGAGAACAGTTCGGACCAGCCGCCGGTCACGGCACCCGATGCGCCGTCCTCCGGATTCGTCTTAGTCACTGGGGGTTTCGATGGTGTTGCGGTCACAGGGCGCTACGCTAGAACTTCAAGTTCTATTGAAGTCAAGAGAGCGGGTATGGGACAGGCACCGACCGATCTGCTGACCATCGGCGAACTCGCCCGGCGCGCCGGGGTCGCTACTTCCGCCGTGCGCTTCTACGAAGAGCAGGGCCTGATCTCCTCGGTCCGCACCTCCGGCAATCAGCGCCGCTACCGCCGCCATGTGCTGCGGCGGCTGTCGCTGGTGCTGTTCGCCAAGCGGCTCGGGATTCCGCTGGCCGAGGTGGCCGAGGTGTTCGTGGCGCTGCCCGAGGACCGGATGCCGAGCAAACGCGACTGGGACCGGATCTCCAGGCGCTGGAGCGACCACCTCGAGGCGCGGCGGCGGGAGATCGAGCAGCTACAGCGGGAGCTCACCGGGTGCATCGGCTGCGGCTGCCTGTCGCTGCGGCGCTGCTACCTGCTCAATCCGAGTGACACCCTGGCCGAGCGCGGGTCGGGGCCCTACCGGCTGCTGCATCCGGAGGCCGACGATCGGCCCGATGTCGACGGCCGGTGATCAGGGGGCGGGGCGGATGCCGCGCAGCGGAACCATGGAGTAGACCCACCAGTCGCGGCGGGGGAGTTCGCAGCGCAGCAGTTGGACGTACATGGGCGTCCAGTCGCCGCCCTCGACGGGGCGGATCCGGACGGGGCGGCGGGGGATGTCGGTGGGCGGGATATCGGTGTGCCAGAGGCGCTGCCAGTCGGGGGAGCGTGCGCAGAGTTCGGTGATCTCGGCGATGCGCTCGGGGGCGGTGACGCCGTGGGCCATATGCCGGAACGAATGCACCATGAGGTGCACCTCGCGTTCCCAATCGGCGATGACCTCACGGGCGACCGGATGCAGCAGCATCCAGGCCATGATGTTGGTGCCCGGTTCCTCCAGGCCCGGGAACGCGCGCCGGTACGCGGCGTTACCGGCGATCAGATCCAGGGCGGGGACGGTCTGGTAGCAGGCCGGGTACGGGATGCTCTCCA
Source organism: Nocardia otitidiscaviarum (assembly GCF_007362295.1). Taxonomy (NCBI): domain Bacteria; kingdom Bacillati; phylum Actinomycetota; class Actinomycetes; order Mycobacteriales; family Nocardiaceae; genus Nocardia; species Nocardia otitidiscaviarum. Next base: position 1,850,875 of record NZ_CP041695.1, read on the forward strand.
GGAAGTCCAGCTCCGCGCGGCTCGGCGCCTGTGTCGTGGCCGAGATCGCGGTGAGTTCCGGTTGCAGCACGTTGGCCGCGTACTCGCGGTAGTTGATCGGCACGTCGAGCGCGTCGAACAGCGCGCCCAGGGCGGTGGAGGTCGGCGGCCGGGTGCCCTGTTCCAGCTTCTGGATGAGCCCCTCGGAGATACCGGCCCGGCGGGCCAACTCGGCGCGGGTCAGACCCGCGGCCGCGCGGCGTTCTCGCAGGTAACCGGCGATGGCCTCCCGTGGCTCCACTGCGGGTGCGACCTCCTGAGACGACTGCTGCCAACGGCTGGCGATTACCCGATGAACCTACCGCCAGATGGGGCGATTGCCCGAACCGTCGGAGTGACGCACATCTCACCCGGTCTGGTAACTGGGACAAATTGGGACAGGACCTCGGCTTGACCCCCGGCGGGTCGACTCGGGATGCTCTCAGGGCCGTCCGAGACAGGATGGCTGCCGGATGCCAGGAGGGGACGGTATGGACGCGGTCGGCGAGGATCGCGGCCCGTACCGCTGGGGTATCCCCCATGGCGAATCGGCCCGCACCGGGACGCCATGGGCGACGATGTCGCCGCGATCGGTGCGCTCTGGGGAGTCGCGCACCGATCGCGGCGCACGCGGGCTCAGCCGGTGGGGCGGCAGCGCACCGGATTGTCGAGTTCGTCGCAGGGGATGTTGCCGTGCGCCCGCAGGATGTCCCGGCCGAGCTGGGTGGTGAGGTAGCGCAGGAAGCTGGCGGTGAGGGATTCGGCGGCGGGGTCGCCGTAGGTGTAGGCGAATTCGGTGTTCCAGAACGGATAGGCACCGTGCGTGGCATTGAGCAGCTCGGCCGCGTGCCCGTCGATGCGGACCAGGGTGACGTCACGGCGGGGCACGGCCGCGCCCAGTTCCGCGTAGCCCAGAGCGCCGGGCAGGGCGGCGACGGTGGTGAGGACCTCCGCCGTGCTCAGCCGTTCGCAGCGGACCGGTCCGCTGGCGGCCGGATTGCCGATGGTGCGGCAGTCGGTGGAATTGGCGTCGGGATGCCACGCGCCGTCGAGTAGTTGGTTCTCGAAGGTCTGACGGGTGCCCGAGCCCCGATTGCGGCCGACGATGCGGACCGGCAGGTCGCGCCCGCCGAGCTCGCTCCAGTTGGTGATCGAACCCTCGTACAGCGCACGGATATTCGCACGCGACAGATCGGCGACCCCCGTGTCGGGATGCACGACCAGGGTGAACAGCGAGAACGCCACCGGGCGGGGGAGCAGGCGGGGGTAGCCGTCACCCTTCTCGCCGTCGGAAACGGCCACCATGGCGGGTGAGGCGTTGTCGGCCGCCGCGGATCCGGCGGCGTTCAGGGTTTGCAGCCCGACCTCGCTGCCACGGAAGTCGGCGGTGAAGTCGGCGTCGGGGCAGACCTTCTCGTAGGCGGTGGCGGCGGCCTGGATGGCCGGGGCGAGCGCGGTCGAACCGGTGAGGGTGAGCCGGCCCGACGCGCAGTCCAGCGGTGCGGCCCGGGGCTGGGTCACCGCGATGGTGAGCTGTACCGCGATGACCGACACCAGGAACAGGATCAGGGCGACGCCCCAGGGGCTGGGGCGGGTGCGGCTGCGGTTCTCGTGCACGCGGCCGTTCTTGAGCCGTCCCTCCAGCCGTGGCGCGGGGTAGTCGTCGGTGCCGCCGGTGCGGCGCAGGATGGTGAGCAGCTTGTAGTGGTCGCCCCGGTTGAGCGGGACCCGGGGTAGGTCGAGGACGCCGAAGTCGCGTTCGGTGTCCTCGCGGACGGCGATGCCGGAGGTGCCGGTGAGGCTGCGGCCCAGGTCGCGATCACTGAGTTCGGTGACGGCGTAGCCGACCACGCGCCGCCGCTCGAAGATGACCGACAGACCGGCGGCCACACCGTCGTGCACCCGGTAGTCGTGCTGGTCGATGGTGGTGGCGCCGTCGTTCTCCACCCGCAGCAGCACGATGGACAGGTCGGCCAGCGAGCCGTCGGGACGCGGGCGCAGCTGGGTCAGCAGGCCCGGGAACGCGGATTCGACCTCGCCGGTGACGGGGGTGTCCATCTGTACGCGATAGCCGAGGCGTTTGCGCCCGACCACCACGAATTCCCAGAGGAACGCCAGCGCCGGTACGAGGATGCCGAGAATCGCCGACACCTCGGCCAAAGGAAAGCCTTCCACCCCGCCCACTCCCGAGAATCGTTGGAAGAAATCGATTCTGATTCATACACCAGGGCGGGGACACCCGCAGGTCCGGATGTTCGGCCGGTGTTCTCCCGGTCGCAACCGGGGCGGGGCGGTACGGCGGGTGGAACGGTGTTGTTTCAACTGAATTCGGCTCGGGTTGCCGCGGAGGTCGGAGTCTGCCGTGACAACCCGAGGGCGAGTGGGTGATTCGATGCGTCTACAGCGTCGGGCAGAAGCCGCCTACCCCCGGTGGGCTCGCGGGCACGATGCGCTCGGGAGCCGGAACGGGGCGTTCGGGTATGGCCCCGGCCGGTGAGCCGGGTGAATGGTTGCCCGGCCCGGGGGCCGGAGCCGGTCCGACATCGCCGGAAGCCCAGGCGGCGGCGGGATTCAATGCGATCAAGGCGGCACAAACAGACGCACCGACGAACAGGCCGATGTGCTTTTTCTCCGTCATGGATTTCGACGGTACAACCAGCTCAAGGGAATTCGGCGGAGCCCGGCCGGTCGGTCGCGTTTCGATTGACGGTATTGTTACAAAGTCGAGTCAACAGACCGATCAGTTTCTGTCTTGCTTCCGCAGTGCCGACGCCGCCTTGCGCGCGGCCACCAGCACCGGATCCCAGACCGGAGAGAACGGCGGGGCGTAGCCGAGATCGAGCGCGATCATCTGCTCCACGGTCATGCGGGCGGTGAGCGCGACCGCCGCGATATCGATGCGCTTGCCCGCACCCTCTCGTCCGACGATCTGCACGCCGAGCAGGCGGCCGGAGCGGCGTTCGGCCAGCATCTTCACCGTCATGGGAGCGGCCCCGGGGAAATAGCCGGAGCGACTGGTGGATTCGATGACGACGGTGACGAATTGCAGTCCGACCGCGCGGGCGTCCTTCTCGCGCAAGCCCGTTCGCGCCACCTCCAGATCGCAGACCTTGCTGACCGCCGTGCCGACCACGCCGGGGAAAGTGGCGTAATCGCCGCCGACGCCGGAGCCGATGATCTGCCCGTGTTTGTTGGCGTGGGTGCCGAGCGGGATATGGCGTTCGGAACCGGATACGAGATCGAGCACTTCCACGCAATCGCCTCCGGCCCAGATGTTCTCGTGACCGCGCACCCGCATGGCCAGATCGGTGAGCAGGCCGCCGGACTGCCCCAGCGGCAGCCCCGCCGCCCGGGCGAGTTCGGTGGCCGGGCGCACGCCGATGCCGAGCACCACCACATCGGCGGGGTATTCGGCGTCGGCGGTGGTGACCGCGCGCGCCCGACCCGCGTCGTCGGTGCGGATGCCGGTCACCTCCGCATTGCCGACAACGCGAATGCCCATGCCTTCCATGGCTTTCCGGATGAGCACGCCCATATCCGGGTCGAGGGTGGCCATGGGTTCGGTGCCCCGGTTCACCAGGGTGACGTCGAATCCGCGACTGATCAGCGCCTCCGCCATCTCGACGCCGATATAGCCCGCGCCCACCACCACCGCGCGCCTGCCCGCGACGGTCTCCAGGGTGTCGATGAGCGCCTGCCCGTCGTCGAGGGTCTGCACGCCGTGCACCCCGGCCGCGTCGATGCCGGGTAGCGGCGGCCGAATCGGCGTCGCACCGGTGGCGAGCACGAGTTTGTCGTAGTCCCACCAGCTCTCGGCCCCGGTCTCCAGTTCGCGCGCCCGCACCCGGCGGCCGGGCACGTCGAGTTCGACCACCTCGGTGCGCAGCCGCAGATCGATATCCCGCGCCCGATGCTCCGCGGGCGTCCGCGCGATGAGTTCATCGCGGTCGGTCACGTCGCCGCCCACCCAGTAGGGAATGCCGCACGCCGAGTACGAGGTGAAATGCCCGCGTTCGAACACCACGACCTCGAGTTCCTCGACGCGCCGCAACCGGCGCGCCTGCGATGCCGCCGACATTCCCGCCGCATCCCCGCCGATGATCACCACGCGCTCGCTCATACGCCCCACGGTACGAGAGATCCCCTCACCCCGACCGCCCGCCACGGGGGTCGATGTCACTCCCGGATCGGTTACTCCGGATCGCCCGCGACCCAGACCGACGCCATGGTGAACGGGTGACCGCGCAGTTCGGCCCACTTCGGCTTGGCGGCGATCCAGGTGTCGTCGATGGCGCACTCGGCCAGTTCGACGAGCCGCCATCCGGCCGCCGTGCCCGCGCTCACGTGGTCGCTGACCCGGTGCAGGTGGGTGCTGATGGCGAGAGGTTCCCCGGCGTCCGAGGTGTAGTGGGTGGGCATACCGGCCACCATCATGAACTGCGGGTGGTAGCTGACCAGGACGAACAGACCGCCCGGGGTGGCCAGGCGGCGGGCCTCGCGGTAGAGCGGCGGCAACGCGGGGAGGTGTTCGTCGATGAGCGAGGCGATGACGAGGTCGTAAGCGCCGCCGTCCCAGCCGGTCTCACGGACGTCGCCGTGGGTGAGCGAGGCGTGGACGCCGCGCTCCCGCGCCCATGCCAGCATGCCCGCGCTCAGGTCGATGCCGTCGACGCGTGCCGTGCCCTGCCGACGCAACCAGTCCCCGGTGCGGCCGGTGCCGCAGCCCAGATCCGCGGCCCGGCGCACCCGGGCCCAGTCCGGCCGCCGCAGGCGCGCCAGCAACGCCAGGTCCATCGCGTCCAGGACGGTGTTCTCGTAGGTGTCGGCCCAGCCGTCGTATCCGGTGGCGACATCGACGGTGCGGTAGTGGCGACGATCGAAGTCCGCGAAGCTCGGCATGGCCACATCTTGCGCGGCGCGTGCGGTTGTCGCCACGGGATTTCCGGACCGTGAGGTCAGCGGATGGTGACCGCGCCCGCGATGACACCCCAGAGTCGGTCGGCGGCGTCGTCGACGGTGGGGCGGGGGGCGCGGCGCAGCAGGTCGGCGATGCCGTAGCGCAGGGCGCCGATGATGCAGGCTCCGGCCAGTTCGGGGTCGATGCGGGGGTCGATGTCGCCGTCCCGCTGGCCCTGGCGGATATTGCGGCCCGCGGCGGCGGTGAGGCGGGTGAGCGCGCCCGCCTCCAGCTCGGCCACCTCCGGTTCCATCGCGATCCGGGTGAGCAGCAGTTCCGCGAGGGGGTCGCCGAAGTGGTAGGCGACGAAGTTGCGGGTGCGGGCGTGTTCCCGGTCGGTCCAGTGCACGCCGGCGGGGAGGGTGTCGTCGGCGATGGCCGCGACCAGTCCGGCGTGGAAGCGCTCGTAGACGGCGACCAGGAGACCGGCCTTGGAGCCGAAGTGGTGGTAGAGCGCGCCGGTGCTGAGGCCGGAGCGGCGTTTGAGGGCGTGCAGGTCGACCGTGCCGTTGCCGTCGAGGAGTTCGGCGCGGGCGGCGTCGAGGAGCTGTTGACGTCCCAGGGGTGCGCGTGCCACAGTCGGAGAATAACAGAATTCGGTTATGTTATACGGATCGGAGGGCGTCGTGAGCGCCGAAGTGACATCGGTCGTCGACCTGGCCGGGGATCTGGCCGGAAAATACCGCCGCACCGAAAGTAGCGGCAGCACTGTCGATCCGGAGATCGTCGCGGCCGACCTGGCCGCCGTGCGGCGCGACGGCTACGTCGTCCTGGAGAACCTGCTGACCCCGGACGAACTCGGCGAGATCCGGCGCGAGATGCGCCCGCTGCTGGACCGGACCGGCCGCAACAACTTCGAAGGGCATGCGACCCAACGGGTCTACAGCCTGCTGAACAAGACACGCAGCTGCGACCGCGTGGTCGCCCATCCGCGCGTGCTGGCCCTGCTGGACCGCCTGCTCATGCCGAACTATCTGCTGTCCATGCTCCAGGCGATCAACATCCTGCCCGGTGAGGCGGCCCAGATGCTGCACACCGACGACGGGTTCTACCCGCTGCCGCGCCCGCGCCCGGCCCTGAGCGCGGCCACCATCTGGGCCGTGGACGCATTCACGCCCGTCAACGGCGCGACCGACATCATCGCGGGCAGCCACCGCTGGGGCGACCGGCTGCCGGACGAGACCGATGTCCGGGTGCCGGTGGTCATGCCCGCCGGATCGTGCGTGTTCTTCCTCGGCACGCTGTGGCACGGCGGTGGCGCGAACACCACGGCGGATCCGCGGCTCGCGCTCACCGCACAGTACTGCGAACCCTGGCTGCGTCCGCAGGAGGCGTTCACGCTGTCGACGCCGCACGACATCGTACGCACCGTGAGCGAGGACATCCGGCGCATGCTGGGGTACAGCATCCACCCGCCCTTCATCGGCCAGGTGAACGGCATGCACCCCAAACGCCTACTGGAGCAGGAGGATTAGCTACAGCGGGGTCACGTAGGCCCCGGAGATGCCGCCGTCCACCAGGAACTGCGAGGCCGTGATGAACGAGGCGTCGTCGCTGGCCAGGAAGGCCACGGCGGCGGCGATCTCCTCCGGTTCGGCGAAACGGCCCAGCGGAATGTGCACCAGGCGGCGCGCGGCGCGCTCCGGATCCTTGGCGAACAGCTCCTGGAGCAGCGGCGTGTTCACCGGCCCGGGGCACAGGGCGTTGACTCGAATGCCCTGGCGGGCGAACTGCACCCCGAGTTCGCGGCTCATGGCCAGCACACCGCCCTTGGAGGCGGTGTAGGAGATCTGGGAGGTGGCCGCACCCATGACCGCGACGAAGGAGGCGGTATTGATCACCGACCCCCTGCCGCGCTCGAGCATGTGTTCGATGGCGTACTTGCTGCACAGGTAGACCGAGGTCAGATTGACCTCCTGCACCCGCCGCCACGCGTCCATGCCCGTGGTGAGGATCGAATCATCCTCCGGCGGTGAGATTCCCGCGTTGTTGAAGGCGATGTCCAGTCCGCCGTAGGTGTCCACCGCGGTCTGGAACAGGGCGCGGACCTGGGTCTCGTCGGTGACGTCGACCTTCACGTACAGTCCGTCCACCGCGGCGGCCGCGGCCGCGCCGGTGGTGGGGTCGATATCGGCGACGACGACCTTCGCGCCCTCGCGCGCGAAGCGGCGGACCGTGGCGAGGCCGATGCCGCTGCCGCCGCCGGTGACGACCGCTACTCGATCCTGTAAGCGCTGCAACGCATCTCCTCTGGGGTGGGGGTGACGGGATATCACTCGGTGGCGATGAAGACGTTCTTGGTCTCGGTGAAGGCGCGGGCGGCGTCCGGCCCGAGTTCGCGGCCCAGCCCGGACTGCTTGAAACCGCCGAACGGTGTCGAATACCGCACGGAGGAGTGCGAATTCACCGACAGGTTCCCGGCCTCCACCGCCCGGCTGACCCGCAGCGCGCGTCCGACGTCGGAGGTCCACAGCGACCCGGACAGGCCGTATTCGGTGTCGTTCGCGATGCGGATGGCGTCGGCCTCGTCCTCGAAGGGCAGGACGGCCACCACCGGACCGAACACCTCCTCGGTGACCACCCGGTCCGTCGGGCTCCCGGGCAGCACCACGGTGGGTGCGAACCAGAAGCCGGGGCCGTCCGGGCAGGTTCCGGTGAAGGCCACCGTGGTGGCGGGCTCCAGGAATCCGGCGACCCGCTCTCGGTGCGCGGCCGAGATGAGCGGACCCATCTCGGTGGACTCGTCGGCGGGATCGCCCACCCGCACCGCCTGCACGGCCGGTTCCAGCAGCTCCAGGAAGCGGTCGAACACACTGCGCTGCACCAGGATTCGCGAGCGCGCGCAGCAGTCCTGGCCGGCGTTGTCGAAGACCGCGTAGGGTGCGGTGGCGGCGGCGCGCTCCAGATCGGCGTCGGCGAAGACGATATTGGCGCTCTTGCCGCCGAGTTCCAGGGTCACCCGCTTCACCTGCTCGGCGCAGCCCGCCATGATCTGCTTGCCGACCTCGGTGGAGCCGGTGAACACCACCTTGCGCACCGCCGGATGGGTCACGAACCGCTGACCCACCACCGACCCCTTGCCCGTGACGATCTGGAAGACGCCCTCGGGCAGCCCGGCCTCGCGGGCGAGTTCGCCCAGGCGGATGGCGGTGAGCGGAGTCAGCTCGGCCGGTTTGAGCACCACGGTGTTCCCGGCCGCGAGCGCGGGTGCGAAACCCCAGGCGGCGATGGGCATGGGGAAGTTCCACGGCACGATGATGCCGACCACCCCGAGCGGTTCACAGAAGGTGATGTCCACGCCGCCGGCCACCGGAATCTGACTGCCCAGCAGGCGTTCCGGCAGTCCCGCGCTGTAGTGCAGCACATCGCGCACATTGCCCGCCTCCCAGCGCGCATTGCCGATGGTGTGCCCGGCATTGCGCACCTCGAGCCGGGCCAGCCGCTCCAGGTCGGCGTCCACCGCCTCGGCGAACCGGCGCAGCAGGCGTGCCCGGTCACCGGGGGCGACCGCCCGCCAGTCCGCCGCCGCGCGCCGGGCGCGGTCGATGGCGGCGTCGGTGGCGGCCAGGTCGGCCGCCTCGACCGTCGCCACCACCGCCGCGGTCGCGGGGTTGATCACCTGCGTCGTCACCGGTGCTCCCTTCGATTCGTCACGGCCGCGTCCACCAGGGCCCGCATGAGCCGGTGTTCGGTGGCGTCGGCCTCCGGATGCCATTGCACACCGACCAGGAAGGGGCCGGTGTCGGACTCCGCCGCCTCGATGATGCCGTCCTCGGCGCGGGCGGAAACGGTGAGACCGGGGGCGAGCCGGTCGATCGCCTGATGATGGTGGCAGTGCGCCAGCACCTGCGGGCCGACGATCGCGGCCAGTCGGCTGCCCGGTGCGGTGCGCACCCGCGTCGGCGTGAAGGCCCCGGGCACCCGGCAGTGCTCCTCATGACCGAGCACATCGGGCAGATGTTGCAGCAGCGTGCCGCCCAGCGCCACATTCACCAGCTGCATGCCGCGACAGATCGCCAGCACCGGCAACTCGGCCGCCCGCGCCCGCTCGAACAGCGTGAACTCGAATTCGTCTCGCCCCGGCCGGATCTGGCGCACGGACGGATGTGGCGCCGCGCCGTAGCGGCCCGGATCGAGATCGGCCCCGCCGGTCAGCACCACCCCGTCGAGCCGCGCCACCAGTTCCGCCGCCGCGCTCCCGACCGGCGGCAGCAACACCGGAATCCCGCCGGCCCGCTCCACCAGATCGACGTAGTCCCGCGGCAGCAGCACCGCCTCGTGATCCCAGACGCCGTAGCGGGCGCGCTCGGAGTAGGTGGACAACCCGATCACCGGCCGCCCGCCGGGTGCTGTGCTGCCGTGTGGTGCTGTGCTGTCGCGCGGTCGCTCAGAGGCGCTCGAAGCCACGGATTCGCTCCCAGTCGGTGACGGCGGCGTCGAAGGCGTCGAGTTCGACCTGGGCCGCGTTGCGGTAGTGGCGGACCACGTCCGCGCCGAAGGCCGCGGTGGCGACCTTGCTGTCGCCGAAGAGCTGGGCGGCCTCGCGCAGGGTGCGCGGCACCCGGGGGCGCTGCGAGCGGTAGGCGTTGCCGTGGAACTCCGGTTCCAGGGGCAGGCGGTGTTCGATGCCGTGCAGACCGGCGGCGATGGTGGCCGCCACCGCGAGGTAGGGGTTCACGTCGGCGCCGGGGACGCGGTTCTCCACGCGCAGCGACGATCCGTGGCCGACCACGCGCAGCGCGCAGGTGCGATTGTCCCGGCCCCATGCCACCGCGGTGGGTGCGAAGCTGCCGGTCTGGAAGCGCTTGTAGGAGTTGATATTCGGGGCGAGCAGGTAGGTGAGTTCGCGCAGGCAGTCCAGCTGTCCGGCCAGGAAGTGCCGCATGAGCGCGGATTCGCCGCCCTTGCCGTCACCGGCGAACACCGGCTCGCCCGACTCGGTGCGCAGGCTGATGTGGATGTGGCACGAACTGCCTTCGCGCTCATTGTATTTCGCCATGAAGGTGATGCTGCGCCCCTCCTGGGCGGCGATCTCCTTGGCCCCGGTCTTGTAGATGCTGTGGTTGTCACAGGTCACCAGCGCCTCGTCGTAGCGGAAGGCGATCTCGTGCTGGCCCGGATTGCATTCGCCCTTGGCCGATTCCGGATACATGCCCGCCCCGGCCATCTCGTTGCGGATGCGCCGCAGCAGCGGTTCGACGCGGGCGGTGCCGAGCATGGAGTAGTCGACGTTGTACTGGTTGGCGGGCGTGAGTTCCCGGTAGCCGCCGCGCTGCGCCGCCTCGTAGCTGTCGTCGAACACCAGGAATTCCAGTTCGGTGCCGACGTAGGCGCGTAAACCGTGCTGCGCCAACCGATCCAACTGTGCCCGCAGCACCTGCCGAGGCGAGGCCGTCACCGGCTCGCCCGCGGGCTCCCCCCGGTCGCCGAGCCGTTCCACATCGCACAGCACCAGCGCGGTGCCCGGCCACCAGGGCACCAGGCGCAGGGTGTCGAGATCGGGCCGCAGCACGAAATCCCCGTAGCCGGTGTCCCAGGACGAGAGTGCGTAGCCGTCCACGGTCGTCATGTCCACGTCCACGGCCAGCAGGTAGTCGCACGCCTCGGTGGCGTGCTGGAGCACCTCCTCCACGAAGTAGCGTGCCGAACATCGCTTGCCCTGCAATCTGCCCTGCATATCGGTCATGGCGACCAACACCGTGTCCACCATGCCCGCCTCGACCCGCTGCACCAGATCCGCGACGGTGAGCATCCCGGTTCGCATCAAGACCCCTTTCGGCACCGACCTGCTCACGCTAGGCGACCGGTGGGCCGTCCGTGCGTCGATTCACGCCGCGGGTCGGAGTAGTTCTACGCAACGCGCCGAGGTAGTTCCGCCGAGCCGGGCGTGGTGCGGTGCGGCCTACGCTGCGACGCATGCCCACCGCACCGACCCCAGGAACCGCGCCCGTCGGGAAGGAGGCGCTCGTCGGGGCCCTCGCCGCCGTGGCGGCCGCACCCGTGGCCGCGGCGATCGTGGCGGTCCTGTACCGCTTCCCGATTCCGCTGACCGGCTATGCCGATGGGTTCGGCGGTGCGATTCCCGCGGCGCTGGGCAGCCTGTTCTACCTGGTGCTGGGCGGCGCGCCGGTGCTGGGCCTGCTGGGCGCGGTGGGCGGTGTCGCCGCCGCCCGGCTCGCCGGACCCGATATCCGGCGGGCGCGCCGCCTCACCCTGCTCCTCGCGGGTACGATCACGCTGTTCGGTGCCATCGCGCTGTCGAGCCTCGAACTCTTCATCGGCGCTTGGTGATACGCAGGCCCTCGGTGAATGCAACAGTGCGAAAGTTTTTCGGTGGTCCGCCGGATCGGCGGAGATGCGCCGGATTCGACGCGGACCCCACCCGGGGGAGCCGTCGTACCGGTAGCGTTGAAGGTGATGTCGGTCGAGGATGTCCGGCGAGACGAGATGTGGTGTGCTGTGTGGAGTTTCGAGGTGTCGCCCAAGTTGTCCATCGGTGAGTCGGTTATGAGCGAACTGCTGGACCGGGCCGTGTCCGACGGTGTGGCGCTGCGGCTCGGCGTCGTCATCGAGCACAACGGAGCGGTGCTGCTACTGGAGCACGACGAGCATGTCGCGGGCCGCAGCCCGCTGAACCTACCCGGGACCACCGTGCGACCGGGGGAGCCGCTCGCGCTCGCCGTGGCCCGCGCGGTATTCGAGGAGACCGGTCTGACGGTTGTCGATGTGGTCCGCCACCTGGGCAGCTTCGACTACCTGTCCAATGCCGGGACACCGGTGCGCCGGGAGCACTTCGCGGTCGAGGTGGCGAATATCGGGCCCGTCCGGTTGACCAACTACGTCGACCACCACTGGGTCCGGCTGGACGGCGACCTGCCCGTCACCCCGTCGATTCGCCGCATCCTCGCGAATTACCGATCCCACTCGGAAGCGTGAGACGGCCCGCCGCGGCTATACCTCGACCATGACCGCGGCGGAATTCGTACCCGAACATGCCGACCTCGCGACCCTGCGCCGCGCCGCCCGCGACTGCCGGGGCTGCGAGCTGTACCACGACGCCACCCAGACGGTGTTCGGCGAGGGCCCGCCGGACGCGCGGGTGGTCATGATCGGCGAGCAGCCGGGCGACCGCGAGGATCTGGACGGGCATCCGTTCGTCGGCCCGTCCGGGCGGCTGCTGGACCGGGCGCTCGAGGAAGCCGGTCTGGATCGCGAGACGGTGTATCTCACCAATGCCGTCAAACACTTCAAGTTCACCGAACGCGGCAAGCGGCGCATCCATCAGCGCCCCGGCCGCACCGAGATCGTGGCCTGCGCACCCTGGCTCACCGCCGAACTCGACGATATCCGCCCCGAGCTGGTGGTCTGTCTCGGGGCGGTGGCGGCCCAGGCGGTGCTGGGCTCGGACTTCCGGGTCACCCGGATGCGCGGGCAAGTGGTGGCGGCGGACGACTACCGGGCCGTCGCCACGGTGCACCCCTCCGCGGTGCTGCGCGATCCGGATCGGGAGCGGGCGTACCGGGGATTCCTCGCGGACCTGCGGGTGGTCGCCCGGGAACTGCGGCCCGGAGAACTGCGGCCCGGAGAACTGCGGCCCTGAGAACCGCGGTCCTGAGAACCGCGGTCCTGAGAACCGCGGCCCGGAGAACCGCGACCCTGAGAATCGTGGCCCTGGCCCGGACGGTCGGCCGACGGTCGCGGCGCCGCGCGTGCGGTGTCGCAGGTGCGCGGCGTTTCCCTCGGCGGCTCACGGGTATCCGCAGGTGCGTGGGGTGGGATGCGCGGTAGGGGAGTGAGGTGCGGCGATGGTGACGGTGTTCCTGGTCGACGATCACGAGGTCGTACGCCTCGGAATTCGCGAACTCATCGAGGACACCGACGATCTCACCGTGGTCGGTGAGGCCGCGACCTGCGCCGAGGCCCGGCGCCGGGTGCCGTCGCTGCGGCCGGATGTGGCCGTGCTGGATGTGCGCCTGCCCGACGGCAGCGGGGTGCAGCTGTGTCGCGATCTGCTGGCCGCCGCACCGCACCTCCGCTGCCTCATGCTGACCTCGTTCGTGGACGAGGAATCCATGGTGGGGGCCGTGCTCGCCGGGGCCAGTGGGTTCCTGGTCAAGGACATTCGCGGGCCGGAACTGGTCGCGGCCGTGCGCGCGGTCGCCGCGGGACGGTCGCTGCTGGACGACCGCGCCACCGCGGTGCTCATGGGGAAGCTGCGCGAACAGGCCGCTCCCGGACCGCTGTCGAATCTGACCGACCGGGAGCGCACGGTCCTGGCCTACCTGGGCCAGGGGCTGACCAACCGGCAGATCGCGCGGCGGATGTTCCTGTCGGAGAAGACCGTCAAGAACTATGTGTCGCAGCTGCTGAGCAAGCTGGAGGTGGCGGGTCGCACGCAGGCCGCGGTGCTGGCCGCGCGGCTCGGGCTGGCCGAGTCGCCCGAGCGCTGAGGCGGGCTACACCACGATGTCGTCGAGCGGGCGGCGGGGCGTGTGCGGCAGCGGGGCGGCGCTGGTCGGCACCCACCCGATGCGCACCATGGCCTGGGCGTGGGCGCAGTCGTGCAGCACCTGGGACCTGATCTCCTCCCGCAGTGCGGGCACGCCGAGCGGCTCGGTTTGCAGACAGCTGGACAGACCCAGATCGGTCGCCGTCAGCAGCAGCGCGCTCAGGGCCTCACCGGCCCGCAACCGCGCTCGGGTGTCATCGCCCGGGGTGCACACCACCAGCCATTCCGCGGCGTCCGGGTGCAGGGTGCGGTCGGCCAGCGCGGGGTCGAGGAAGGTGCGCACCGGGATCTCGTCGCCGCACTGCGGGCGGGGCGTATTCGCCGCGGGCACCCCGTCACAGCCGCCGCGCCGCCCACTCCATGCGGCGAGTTCGCGCTGATAGTCGGCGTCCCGAGCGTGTCGTTCGAGTGCCGCCCAGGCAGGCCGCGCCAATCGCTCCCGCAGCCCCTCGGGCACATGGCGGGCCGCCGCGCCGAATCGCACCGTGGCGCCGGTGATCCGCCGCAGATAGCCGGTGGGCACCGGCCAGGTGCTGTACCGCCGCCGGTCCGAACGCCGATGCAGGATCGCGGCGGCCAGGTCGAAATCCGAGCGCGCCGGTGTCGAGGGCGTGAACTCGACGGCGGCGAGCAGATCGGGTTCCCGGGCCTGCGGCAGGTATCGCACCTCGGCGGTCCAGCCCAGCACGGCCGTCGCCACTCGCAGGTGGTGCAGCGCCGCTCCGCAGCTCAGCACCAGCCCCCGGCCTTGCGGGTCGGTGGCGGGCAGCTGTCTGCTCCGGTCGGCGAACAGTTCGAGGGTCCCGCCGTCGAACCGCCATCGCCACGGCTGCGAATTGTGTACCGACGGTGCGCGCACCGCCAGATCCAGTGCGGCTGCCACCGTGTCCGGATTCGGCCGTTCAGCCAGTATCTGTCGGTTTCCGCCCTTCCGTCCGCGTCGTATGGTGTCGATCCCGAGTGTGTTCGTCGGGGCGCGGTTCGACACCGAGCCGAAGGTCCCGAGCATCCGGGACCTGCGGCTCGGGCCGGGCGGCGGATGCTCAGCTCAGGGCTCGGACCAGGCGGGTCGCGATGGGCACCGGAATGTCGTGGCGGGCGGCGGCGCGCAGCAGCGCACCGCCGATGGCGTCGAGTTCCAGCGGCCGCCCGGCCTCGGCATCCCGCTGCATGGAGGATTTCGCCTGTGCGGGGAAGGTTTCGTAGCGGGCCAGTGCCGCGGCGGGGTCGGACGGCCCGCCGCAGGCCGCGCTGACCGCCGCCGTCTCCGCCACCAGGGCGGCCAGTTCGTCGCGATGCCGAGTGCGGATCTCGCCGATCGGCTCCGCGTAGTGGGTGGTCATGAGCGCCAGCGGTGCCAGGAACAGCAGTTTCGCCCACAGCGCCGCCGCCTCGTCGGCCAGTACCCGGGTGCTCACCCCGGCGGCGGTGAGCGCCCGGGCCAGGGCGTCGAGCCGATCGCGCGGTGCCGACGCACCGGTCAGGTCGATCTCGGTGAACGGGCTGCCGTGCTGGACGACTCCCGGTGCGGTGCGGGTGGATTCGACGCGGATGACGGCGGGGGCGACCCGGTCGGCGCCGTAGCGGGCACGCAGCAGCGCCGGATGCTCCACGCCGTTGAGCAGCGGGATCAGCAGGCCGTCGCCGAGCGCCGACGGCGCGATGCGGTCCAGGGCGGTGTCGAGGGCGGTGTGCTTGACGGTCACCAGGCAGGCGTCCACCGGTTCCCGAAGCTCGGTATCCGCCTCGACCGCGGCCGTGAAATCACCGAATTGCCCACTGCGAACCTGGATTCCGTCGGTGCGCAGGGTCTTCGCGGTGTCCTCGGAGGCCAGGCAGACCACCCGGTGTCCGGCCCGCGCGAGCAGTGCGGCCAGCAGTCCACCCACCCCGCCGGGGCCCAGGACGGCCACGGTCGATGCGTGCTCGGTCATGATGCGATGCGATCCTTTCGTCGGTCGGCCCCGCTTCCGGTGGCCGCCTCGCACCGATCATCGCATTGCCGTGCGGTCGTCGCCGCAGTAGCGGGTGATGAAGCGGTGCAGGATCTCCATCGGTTCGGTCACCGTCTCCCGATGCCCGAGCTCGGTCAGGTAGTCGGCCTCCGCCGGATCGAAATACCCTGCGTGACGGTAGGTTTCGATGCGCACCGCGAGTCCGTCGCCGTCGAGTTCGGGATGGAACTGGGTGGCGTACACATTGCTGCCCACCCGGACCATCTGCACCGGGCAGCCCGCCGAACCGGCCAGCAGCACCGCGCCCGGGGGTACCTCCTGACAGGCTTCCTTGTGACCCACGAAGGCCCGGAATTCCGGCGTGATGGTGCTCAGCAGCGGATCCTCGCGGGCGGCGGCGGTGAGCACGATGGTCTGCGCCCCGGGCGGTTCGCCGTACCGTTCCTCGCTCACCTTGCCGCCGAGCACGTCGGCCAGCATGCTCAGCCCGTAGCAGGCGCCCAGGTACGGGAAGTCGCGGCGGGCGATCTCGGCGACGAGCAGCCGCAGCGGGGGTTCGAAGAGTCGCTGATAGTCGTACTTCAGATCCCAGGGCTTGCTCACATTGCTGGGGCCGCCGCCCACGATGACCGCGGAGAAGTCGTCGAGATCGAGTTCGGGGAAGTGCTGGTCCATCTGGATGCGCACCATCCGGTCCGCGTCCAGCCGGGCGGCGCGCAGGATGGCCTGGTATTCGTCGTCGGCGGCCGATCGCTCGGGCCGTAGCTGCAACAGCAGGCAGGGCTTGGGCATGACTTCAGATTGTGACGGCAGTACCGGGTCCGCCGGGCCAGGACTACGGTGGATGTCGCTTGTGTACCGAATCCGCTGGAGGCGTCTTGCGCAACTTCGCTCGTGTCCTGCTCCTGCTGCTGGCCCTGGTGTGCGGTGCCGCATTCGTCCCGACGGTGGCGACGGCCGCTCCGGCCCTCGACGACACCACCTCCGGCAAGCTCGACGACCTGCTGCGGGTGCGGGCGGGCGCGGGCGAGCGGAGCGCGGGCGACATGCTGGAACTGCTCTCCCGCGAGTTCCTGGGCACCCCGTACCGGGCGAATATGCTCATCGGCTCCGCCGACCGGCCCGAAGAGCTGGTGATCGACTTCCGGGCGCTGGACTGCTTCACCTACCTCGACTATGTGACGGCGCTGAGCCGCTCCGCCGACCGGGACCAGTTCGTGGACAATCTGATCCGGACCCGCTACACCGACGGGCGGGTCGATTTCGCGCACCGCAAGCACTTCTTCAGCGACTGGGCGCACACCGAGCGCATCGCCGCCACGGACATCACCGCCTCGGTGAGCGCGGCGGCGGTCACGGTGGACAAGCACCTGAACGCCAAAGCCGATGGCGGAACCTATCTTCCGGGTCTGCCGGTGGTCGACCGCGCCATCACCTACATTCCCCGCGACGCGGTGGACGATGCCGTGATCGCCCAGCTGCGCACCGGCGACTACATCGGCGCGTACGCCGACGCGGCGGGACTCGACGTCACCCATGTCGGCTTCTTCGTCATGACACCGTCCGGCCCGGTCTTCCGCAACGCGTCCTCGCTGGCGGAGCACAACGAAGTGGTCGACTCACCGTTCCGCGAGTACGTGCGCAGTACCCCGGGCATCGTGGTGATGCGCCCGGTGTGACGCGGGGCCCGTGACACGCGGGCTCGCGGTTGTGTCCCGCGTCACAAACAGACTCTACTGTTTGTCTCATGGGTCTATCGCGCTCGCCGGGCACCCGATCGGCCGTCGTCTCGATTCCGCTGCGCCGCATGGCGATTGCCGCAGCCGCCGGACTGGCGCTGACCGTCCCCGGAAATGCGGCGAGGGCGGAACCGGCACTGCCCGCGGGGCTGACCGACGCCGTCGGGCGGGATCTGGGGCTGACGGCGGGGGAGTACCTGCGGCGCGCCGAGCTCGGACAGCGGGTGGCGGGCTTCGCCGCCGACGCGCGGCAGCGCTATCCGCTGGCCTTCGCCGGAGCCTGGCTGGACGGCGCCACCCCGGTCGCGGCGCTGACCCCCGGTGAGGGTGCGGACGCGGCCCGGCGGGCGGCCCGGGCCGCCGGTTTCGAGGTGCGGACCGCCGACCGCAGCGAGGTGGAGTTGGGGCGGGAGAAGTCGGCCTTCGAAGGATGGCTGGCCGAACAGCCCGGTAAGGTCGCCGAGGCGGTGCACGGGGTGGGGATCGACGTGGTCGGCAATCGGATCGTGGTGCGCGTGGAGCGGGCCGGGGTGGTCATGCCGCCGTTCGTCGCGCCGGACAGCGTGGTGGTGCAGGCGCGGCCGGTGGCCGCACCGCTGGCGCCGACCGGCAGTGCGGGGCTCGGCTCCACCGGTCCGCTGCCCGAGACCGGGCCCGCGCCCGAGACCACGCCGGGAGCCGAGGACTACTGGCGCAATACCCCGCGCACCCCGAGCGGCAGCGTCGCCGCGGCCGATCCCTATGTGGCCGTGGCGGGTTCGACGGGTGCGCACTGCTCGTTCGGTTTCCACGGCGCCGACAGCGGCGGCGGCCCGGTGAACATCACCGCCGGACACTGCGATCCGGCTCCCGCCGCGGCCGGAACCGATACGGCGGCAGGCGTATACGAGTGGATTCCCGGCCGCCCCTACGGTGAGCGATTGGGCGGATTCCGTCGATCGGTCTTCGGCGGCCGGGACTACGCCGTCGTCGCGATCGCCGACGGTGCGCGAGATCGACTCGC
Organism: Nocardia otitidiscaviarum; assembly: GCF_007362295.1. Taxonomy (NCBI): domain Bacteria; kingdom Bacillati; phylum Actinomycetota; class Actinomycetes; order Mycobacteriales; family Nocardiaceae; genus Nocardia; species Nocardia otitidiscaviarum. The sequence continues at coordinate 1,869,056 of NZ_CP041695.1, forward strand.
CAACAACGAGGTTCGCGTGCCCGGGGAGGGTTCGCTGCGGGTCGACGGGGTCGCCACGCCCGTGGTGGGCGCGCCGATCTGCAAGTCCGGGGCCACCACCGGCTTCACCTGCGGTGTGGTGCGCGAGGTCGATGTGACCAGCCGGGTCAGCGACCAGCACCGGCGCACCCCGGCGGTGGAGTTGACCGGGCTGTTCCGCACCAACGCCTGCGCCCTGCCCGGCGACAGCGGGGGCCCGGTGCTCACCGGCACCAAGGCCCTCGGCATCTCCAGCAATGTGCCGTCGGTGAACCTGGCGCTGTGCCCGGTGCGCGAGCCGATCACCGCCGGTTCCGCCGACTTCGGCCCCGGCCTGATCGCCCAGCCCGTCGCCGCTGTGCTGGAGGAGAACCCGGGCCTGACCCTGCGCACGGAGTGAGCGGCCGCGGCCGTGACTTGGGCGGGCAATGCTCTGGGATGTCGTGGGCTGTGACGCCGTGCGCTGGGGCCGTGCGCTGGGTCGTCATGGTCTGGGCGGGCTATGGTCGAGGTATGGGCGTCATGGGCGAACTGTTCCCCGGCAAGAAGCTGACCAATGAGAACAGCGAGGACAGCGGCGGGCAGACTCATCGGCCGCGCGTGGACCTCGACCTGGAGGCCGGGGTGATCCGCGTATCGCCCGGCACCCGGCCCGCCGAGGATGAGCATTCCGGCTGAGGGCTGGCCGCCTCAGCCGTCGACTACGCGCGGGTGGGCGGGAGCGGGCCGCCCGGGTGGGGCTGGTGCGACCGGAGAAGGTGTCCGCTTGCTCCCCGACTGTCGCGGTGCTCGCACCGCGCCGACTCATATCGTGCCGCCTCACACCGTCGGGCTGGATGCCGAGTCCCCGCGGGCCGGTGCGGTGGTGAAGGGCGGGGGACCGCCGAGGCCCTGCCAGTCGGCCTGAGCGGCGACCGCTCGGTCCAGGGCGGTGGTGAAGGCCGCGGTGTCCGCGTCGATGGCGGCCAAGCGTTCCAGCACCGGTGGGGTGCGCTCGAGTGGGCAGGCGCGCAGCAGATCCGTGTACAGGGCGCGCAGGCGGCGCACCACCTGGAGGGAATCGCGGCCGTAGTAGCGGATCTCGTCGACGGCCAGGGACAGGTAGTCCGGCCACTCGGAGGTGCGGTGGGTCAGCCGCACCCGGCCGTCACGGTCGCGGATGCGGGTGACGCCGAGTTGGCGCCCGGACAGGTCGAGCAGCAGCGCGCCGATGTGGTCGAGCGCCTGCACCGCCGTGGTCGGATCGTTGACGGCCGGGGACAGCGCCTTGATCGCGATATCGACCATGACCCGCAGCGCGAAGGCCGGGTCGGCGTCCACCACCCGTTCGATGCCGACCACGACGTGCCGCCGCAGCTTGCGCTCGGAAATCCGGGTCGCACCGCGGATGTCGAACAGCGGCGCACCGGGCAGCACGAAATCCCCGACCGCGGGCACCACCACGATCCGGCAGTCGGCCCGCCGCGCGAGCTCGGCGATATCGTCGTCGTCGAAGCCGAGCAGCACGCCCGCGCGGCCGGTGTGCCGGAGCACCCGATCCGGCGGCCCGTCCGCGGCGTTGCCGGAATCCGGTTCGCTCCCATACGGATTCGGGTGCACGGCGGCGGCGGTCCGGGCTCCGGCGCGGGACACCCGGTCCAGGGCCTTGACCAGGCGCAGGAAGTTGACCACCCGGGTGAGCAGCGCGAAGAACAGCGCCACACTGGCCAGGGCGAGCCCGATCGCCACCACCGAGGAGAGCACCGGCTCGTAGTCCTCCAGGCGCGCGGCCAGCCGCACCGAGACCAGCAGTGTGTACACGAAGGTAGCCATGAAGGTGCCCAGGGACGCGCCGAGCACCCAGTCCTGGGTGAGGCGGGGTGCGAAGCGCGCCGACATGGTCCCGGTGCCGAACTGGATGACCAGCAGCAGGACCGAGAACACGAAGCCGGTGAAAGCGATGGTGCCCGACGCCACCGCCGCGAGCACGGTCGCCATGATGGCCGGGTCGAACTTCCACGCGAAATCCCCCGGGGGCAGTTCGGCCAGGGCGTCGGCCAGTAGCCGGTCCAGATAGGGCACCAGCCAGGACAGCAGCACCGCCGCCCCGACGATGAGGGTCGGCAGTAACCACACCCGTCGCTGTCGATACACCCAGCGAACCTCGCTGAACCAGGAAAGCACCCGCATCACCGCCGTTCTCTCCACAACCGTGCTGCTCGGATGTGGTCGACCCTACCGGCGACCGGACCGGATACCGGACCTCTCAGCCGCTCTCAGCTAATTCGTGGCATTGTCGATGGTGTGCCGTCCCCATCGCCGTCGCAGCAGGTGTCCGCCCCGTCGACCGCTCGGCCCGGGCCCGTCGGCCAGCGCCGCGTCTATCTCGGTATCGCCGTCATGCTGCTGTTGGGTGCGGTGTTCAGTGGGCTCACCGCCGTGGTGATGCGGGCGGCCGGGCCGACGGATGTCGATACCGCCCTGCACGACTGGGCGGTCGACTTCCGATCCGATGGGATGACACTGGCTGCCCGGGTGATCACGACCTGCGGCGACACCCTCACCATGGCACTGCTGGCGACGGTCGTGTGCGTGGGATTCGCGTGGCGGCGGTGGTGGGAGTCCGCGGTACTGGTCGGCGTCGCCACCCTGGGCGCCGCGGTGCTGGTGGCGGTCGGCAAACGGCTCGTCGGCCGGGAGCGCCCGCCGCTGAACGGGCGGCTGGCCACCGAGAGCAGCCTGTCGTATCCCTCGGGCCACAGCCTGGGCTCGTTCGTCGTGATCGGCGTGGTGGTCGTGGCCCTGCTGCCGCACGTGCGCGGGTGGGCACGCCTGGCACTGCCCGCGCTGGCGCTGGTGCCGGCCATCGGCCTGTCCCGGGTCTACCTCGGCGTGCACTGGCCCACCGACGTGCTCGCGGGCTGGATCCTCGGCGCACTCTGGCTCACCTGCTGCTGCACCTTCGGCGTCGGTCGCCGTGTGGTCAGCCGCGGCTCGGTCGGCGGCGACTCGCCGCGACCGGGGCAGCACGCCGGCGGCGACCCGCCGTGAGGCAGCGGCCCGGTAGTGCCCGGTTCCGGGGCGTCGGACGGATCGTGTGCCGTCCGCCCTGTCCGAAACCGGCCGCGCGGCATGGTCGCGCTGATATCTTCTCGCCATGTCGGCCACGAAAGATCTTGCGACGCCGGCCGAATTGGGTGTCGACGATGAGGAGCGGCCCGCGCGGACCCTGTCCGGGTGGCCGGAGCGCCTCGTGGCGCTCAGCGGGTTCGCCATCGCGATTCTGGTGCTGTGGCAGGTGTTTCGGCCGCTGCCGCAGGGCAGCCAGTTCTACCTGGTGGTCTTTCTCGCGGTCACCCTGCCGCTGGTCTTCCTGAGCTATCGCTCCGGGTGGCGGTACCTGGACGGGGGTACCGGATGGGTCGACCGGGCGCACGGGCCCGCGCCCTGGGATTGGCTGCTGGCCGTGCTGGCGCTGCTGGTGTGCCTGTATCCGGTGCTGCCGCTGACCATCGGATCCGGTGGCGGGGGCTACGATGCCTTCCTCGACCGGCAGGGGCTGCTCGATCCCGTCGATATCGCCATGGGTGCGCTGGTGCTGTTGCTCGTGGCGGAGGCGTGCCGCCGCACCACGGGCTGGGTGCTGCCGCTGGTGTGCGCGCTGTTCCTGGCCTACGGCTACTACGGCGGGTTGCTGCCGCAACACTGGTCGGTGGCGCACGCCGGACTCGACTTCGACCAGATCGTGGACGCGCTCTACAACTCCGGCAGCGGATTCTACGGCACCCCGCTGGATGTGGCGGCCAGCTATATCGCGCTGTTCACCATCTACGGTGCGGTGCTCGAATTCTCCGGTGCGGCACGCTTTTTCGTAGAGCTGTCGGTGGCGGCGTTCCGGCGGTCCCGGACGGCGGCGGGCCGTACCGCGGTGACCTCCGGATTCCTGCTGGGCACGGTCTCGGGATCGGGGACCGCGACCGCGGTGACCAATGGCGCGGTCACCTGGCCGATTCTGCGTAAGGCGGGCTACCGGCCCGAACAGGCGGGCGGCATGCTGGCCGCGGCCGGTGTAGGCGCGATCCTCTCCCCGCCCACGCTGGGGGTCGCGGCCTTCATCGTGGCCGAATATCTGGAGGTCTCGTACCTCACGGTGCTGCTGTGGGCGACGATCCCGACCCTGCTCTACTATCTGGGCATTCTGCTGGCGGTCGAGATCGACGCGCGCCGGTTCCACCGCCGGGGCTCCGACGACGGCGCACCGACGGGCGACGCCGGCCCGTCGGCGTGGAAACTGCTGGCGCGCTTCGGCTATCACTTCCTGTCGCTGCTCGCCATCGTGGTGCTGATGCTGCTGGGGTTCACGGCGACCAAGGCGGTGGTGTACGCCACCGCGCTCGCCTTCCTGCTCGCCGTCGTCGACCGCGCCGTGCGGCAGTGGCCTACGGCGGCCACGCGGCGAGGCATGCTGCGCGAATTCGCCGTCGGATGCTTCACCGCCCTGTCCGGCGGTATCCGCGCCGCCCTGCCCGTGGTGGCGGTGTGCGCCGCCGCCGGCATCATCACCGCCATGACCACCAAGACCGGGCTCGGCGCACAGTTGGCCGGCGTCCTGGTGCGGACGGCGGAGGCGATCTCCGACAACGCGACCGTGGTGCTGGCCTGCACCGTCGTGTTGGCCGCCGTGGCGCTGGCGCTACTGGGGTTGGCCATTCCGGTGACGGCCTCCTTCGTCATCGGCTGGGTGATCATCGCGCCCGCCCTGCTGTCCCTGGGCGTCTCCGGTCCCGCCACTGCCATGTTCGTCTTCTACTACTCGGTGCTGTCGGAGGTGACGCCGCCGACCGCCCTGGCCGCGGTCGGCGCGGCGGCGGTGACCGGGGCCAAACCGATCCCGACCATGTGGCAGACGCTGCGCTACGCCCTGCCCGCGTTCCTGGTGCCGATGGTCTTCGTGCTCACCGGTACGGGGGAGCGGCTGCTCGGGCGTGGACCGCTCCTGGAGATCGCGGCCACCGGTCTGATGGTGGCGCTGGGGGTGGCCGCCCTCGCCATGGCCACCGGCGGCTGGGTGCTCGGCGTCGGCGAGGCCGGGTGGGCGGCACGGGTCCTGGCCGGACTGGCCGGATTGATTCTGCTGTACCCGAGCCCGATCACGCTGGCCATCGGCGCGGCCTTGCTCGCCGCGGCGGCGCTGCTCACCCGGGTGCTGCGCCGGGATCCACTGTCCGCCAACGACATTCCCCCGGCGCGCGTCGCCGATCCGACAGGAGGCACACCATGAGAACAGTCGTGACGATCGCCGCGGTGGCCGCGATGTCGGCCGCCCTGCTGACCGGATGCGGTGGGCGACAGGACAGTCCGCAGGCCGATACCGGCGGCGAGATCACCTGTGAGGTGAACCGGGACACCCGCATCGGCATCGCCACCGGCAATGCCACCGGCGTCTACTTCGCCCTCGGCAACGCCTACGCGGAACAGATCGCCGACGCCACCGACGGCACGGTCAAGGCCACCGCCGCCGAGACCGGCGCCTCGGTGCAGAACATCCAGCAGTTGGTGGCGGGCACCTACCAGGTCGCCTTCTCCCTCGCCGACACCGCCGCCGACGCCGTGCGCGGGACGGGCAGCTTCGAGGGGGAGCAGCCGGTGCGGGCGCTGTCGCGGATCTACCCCAATTACACGCAGGTGATCGTGCGGGCCGACGCGAATATCGGTTCGGTGGCCGATCTGCGGGGCAAGCGGGTTTCCACGGGGTCGCCGAAATCGGGGACCGAGGTGATCGCGCGGCGGCTGCTCACCGCGGCCGGACTCGACCCGGACGCCGACGTCGCCGCGCAGCGGCTCGATCTGACCAAGACCGTGGACGGGATGAAGGACGGCTCCATCGACGCCATGTTCTGGTCCGGCGGGCTGCCCACCCCGGGGATCACCGACCTGTTCACCACCGCCCGCGACGAGGTGCGCTTCCTCGACATCACCGAACTGCTCGACGAGATGCGTGCGGTGAACCCGGTGTACGAGCAGGGCGTCATTCCCGCCGCCGCCTACGGGCTGCCCGCCGATGTCGAGACCATCGTGGTGCCCAACCTGCTGCTGGTGCGTGACGATATCGACGCCGATCTGGCCTGCGTGCTGACCACGGTGCTCTTCGACCGCAAATCCCGACTGGAGCAGGTGAATCCGGCCGCGGAGGGGATCGACCGCGCGGTCGCGGCCGAGACTGCCCCGGTGCCACTGCACCGGGGCGCGGAACAGGCGCTGCGGTAGGCGTTCACTACCTTCGCCGCGTCACCGCCCGATTCGACCCGCGGGTGGGCGCGGCCAGGATGACGAGTGCGAGGACGAGGACGGCCATCCCGCATCGGGACAGCACGCTCAGCCGTTCGTGCAGCACCACGACGCCCAGCAGGGCGGCCACCGCCGGTTCGACCAGGGTCAGGGTGGTGGCGGTCTGAGATGTGGTGTGGCGCAACCCGTAACCGAACAGCCGGTAGGCCAGGACGGTGGTGCACAGCGCCAGATACATCGCGACCGCCGTACCGCGCGGCGCGAGCAGCCAGGCCGGGCCGGTGGCCAGCACCACCGGCAGCACCAGCAGCGCCCCGCCGCCGAACATCGCCCCCATGACCGCACCGGCGGGGCGCCCGGCGGCGATGAGCCGCCCGCCGATCAGGGCGTAGCAGGCGTAGGCGAGTCCGCCGCCCGCCGCCAGCAGCACGCCGAGCGGATCGACCACACCGCCCCCGGTGGTCGAACCCAGAACGAGCACAGCGCATCCCGTCACCGCCGCCGGTGTCGCCAGCATCCAGCGTGTATCGGGGCGGGTCCGGGTGGTGGCCCAGGCCAGCACCCCCGCGAAGACGGGAGCACAGCCCAGGGCGATCACCGTGGCCACGGCGACGCCGGTGCGCTGCACGGCCGGATAGAAGGTCAGCGGATATCCGGCCACCGCCACCGCACCCAGGGCGAGCTGCCACCGCTCGCGGCGGGTGCGCGCCGGAACTCCGCGCGCGGTGAGGTAGAGCAGCAGGCCGCCCAGCAGCAGTCCGGCCGATCCGGTCGCGGCGGCCGGAGTGCCCGAAGGCGCCTGGGTGGCAACGGTTCCCGTGGTCCCCCATAGCGTCGCCGCGGTCAGGATGGCCAGCGCTCCGCCGACCCGGGATGAACGTGGTTGAACAGCCGTCCGGCGCGCGGCCGTAACGGCGGAATGATTCGGCACAGTCGTGAACTTCCGTCGAATTCCGATAGGAGCTGGATTCCGAACGGGCGCACGACAGTACCGCCGCGCACGGCGGTACTACGGAGAGGAGGCCGTCAGGTGCGCCCGGTCACGCGACCGGGGGCGGGGTGACGGTGCGCCAGTATGTGCCCATGACGCCGATCATAGCGGCCGGGTGGGGCTACGCGGGCCAGCGGGGGGAGCGGCCGAGGAGGGCGACGATGCGGTCGAGGGTGGCCTCGCCCGTCCAGGGGCGCCGGGGTGCGAAGGCGGCGCCGGGGGCGGTGCGGGAGGCGTCGTCGGGGACGAATTCGGCGATCGGCAGTGCGGCGGCGAGCAGGTCGTCGTCGAAAGTCGTTGTCCGGCCCAGGGTTCGGTCGACGTCCCAGGTGTGCACCACGTAGTCGATGAAATGGAAGGTGAGTGCCTGGGTGCCCGGGAACCGGAATTCGGTGGTGAATTCGGGCAGCGGGAAGGCGCGTTCCAGGATGTCGTCGGCCGCGAAGGCGTCCAGGACGTCATCGGCGGCGGCCCGGTAGTCGGCGACCGGGTCGGGGCCGAGCGGGTGCGGGCGCCAGTGGTTCGGATTGTCGTCGCCGCGGGCGGCGGCGGCGAAACCGCGGTGCTGGGCGATCATATGGATGAGCAGGTCGCGCAGGGTCCAGTCCGCGCAGGGGGTCGGTTTGCTCAGATCCGCCGGGCCGCAGTGCGATACGGCCGCGCTGCTGGCCCGGACGGCGCGGGCGTTCAAGGCGACGAGATCGGTGGGGGTGGTCAGTGCGTCAAAAGTAAGCATGTACATATCGTATGTTCATGCTTACTATCTGTCGAGCGGTATTTTCTTCCCATGCCGGAAGTGAAGCGCCCCGATCTCGCCGCCATGCTGGCGCCCCTCGGCCGCGCCCTCGTACAGGAGGAGTTGCCCATCCTCGAGCGCAACGGCCTGAGCATGTGGGGCTACTCCGTTCTGCTCGGCCTCGGCGAGGACCCCGTGTACACCCAGGCCGCCCTGGCCAAACGGATCAACGCCGACAAGACCCGCATCATCGCCGTGCTCGACGACCTCCAGCGGCGCGGCCTCATCACCCGCACCCCCGACCCGGCCGACCGCCGCGCCCGGCTGCTGTCCCTGACCCCGGAGGGGCGCGCCATCCGCGATCGCGCCCAGCGGGAGATCCAGGAGCGGGAAGAGCGCTTGCTGTCCCAACTGACCCCGGCCGACCGCACGGCGTTCCTGCGTGCGCTCCAGCGCCTCAGCGACGCGGTGCGCGACCAGTCGGACTGAAGCGACGCGGTGCGCGACCAGCCGGACTGAGGGCGGGCGATCGGTCCGAGGGATGCGCGAGGCGGGTGCGGTCTGCTGTCATGGAAGCCGGGAAGGGTGACCATGCCTGGGAACATGCGCGGTGGAGTGCGGGCGGCCATGGCGGCGGCGATACTCGCGGCTGTGCTGGCGACCGGGTGTGCGGTCGAGGGACACCCCGAGCCCGCGAACCCCACGCCCAGCATTCCGGGACCGGAGAAGAAACCACGGCCTTCGCCCCCGTGGACGGCGGCCGAACTCGTCCACCACCAGTGCGTCGTGCTCGGGCGGGAGGATCTGGCCCGCTTCGGATTCGGCAGTCCGGAGCAGCCGGGGGAATTCGACGCGTTCTGCCGCTGGCGCACCCTCGGCACCGCACCGGCGCCGGTCGACATGTATTTCGTTCCCGAACCCTGGTACAGCTACCCCAAACTCGAACAGGCGCACCGCGGCCACGAGCACTTCCGCACCCTGCGCGTCGAGGGCAGGTCGGCCTTCCTGGTGGACGAGCGCAACTACGGCGGCTACCGCAACTGCCGGATCTGGGTCGCGGTGCCGTCCGGCGGGACCATCCACCTCGAGTACGCGCCCCGGGAGGCGGCGGTGGCCTGGGATGTGTGCGGTGCCGCCCTCGAGATCGCCACGCTCATCGCGCGGCGGGTGCGGTGAGCGGCACCGCGGCTACCGGTCAGCGATTGCGGTGGGCGACGAGTTGGGCCAGGGCGGTGAGGTCCCCGGTGGCCAGCCCCGGCGGCAGCGCCGCGAGCGCGGAGCGCATGGCCGTGGCCGCGCGGTGCAGGGTGCGTTGCCGTCCGCCCGCCGCCTCGACGAGTTCGGCCGCACGCGCGGCCTTCTCGGCGGTCATCGGATGCGGGTTGCGGTACAGGCGCGCGAGCTCGCGGCCGGGGGCGGTGTCGGAGCTGAGGGCGCAGACCACGGGATAGGACTGTTTTCGGTGCAGCAGGTCGCTGTGCGCGGGCTTGCCGGTGATGGCGGGGTCGCCCCAGATGTCCATGGCGTCGTCGACCAGTTGGAAGACCAGGCCCAGTTCCCGTCCGAAGGTGTGCATGGCGGAGACCGTGCGATGGTCGGCGCCGGCGCAGAGCGCGCCCAGGGCACAGGAACAGCCCAGCAGCGCACCGGTTTTGCCCGCCGCCATGGCGAGGTACTCGGTGACGCTCACGCTGGAGCGGGTTTCGAAGGCGCAATCCTCGTACTGGCCCTGACAGAGGGCGACGGTGGTGCGCGCCAGGCGGATGACGGCCTCGGCGGTCACCGCCTCGGGCACCCCGTCGGAGAGGACCCCGAGGGCCAGGGCCTGCAGGGCGTCGCCGAGCAGGGTGGCATTGGTCTCGCCCCAGACGCGCCAGACGGTCGGGCGACCGTGGCGGGTGTCGTCGGCGTCCATCACATCGTCGTGGACCAGCGAGAAGTTGTGCAGCAGTTCCACGGCCGCGGCGGCGTGGACGGCGTCCTCGACGCGGCCGCCGCAGGCCGCGGCGGCCGCGAAGGTCAGGGCGGGGCGAAATGCCTTGCCCTGGACGCCCGGGGCGGGCGCGCCGGTGGTGTCGCACCAGCCGAAGTGATAGCCCGCCATGCGATCCAGCGGATCGGTCAGCGATGCCACGGCGGCACGCAGCACCGGTTCGATGGCGTGGCGGGCGTCGGCCAGCTGTCTGCGGGCCGCTCGCTCACCGCTTGCCGGTTCGCGCACACTCGGCCCGTGTGGCGAGATCTCCACCGGGCGTGGGTGATCGGTATCGGGCGCGGTGATCGCCGCGCGGGCGGGGGCCGCTCCGCGGGTGCCCTGCAGACGCTGGCCCACCAGATGTTTGATCGAATTCGAGGCTCGCATAATCGGTCCCACTCGCTCGGACACGGCCTCCTCGGGCGCATTCGGCTGCACTCGGCGGCCATGCGTAGAAGAAGCCCATCGTCCCATCGGAGCCCGGTGGCGCGGTACGTCACCAGGTTTCAGTTCGGCAACTCCCACCCGGATACCGCGGCTCAGCCGAGCGGCGATCCGTGTTCGAGAGCCTCCGCCGGAGCGCTGGTGTAGCGCGCCGCCTGGTAGTGATAGTCGAGATTGGCTCGCACGTACACCGTGTAGTTCTGCGCGGTGGCGAGCGTATCGGCGCGATCTCGCCCGGTGATGCCGGCCGCGTCGAGTTCGGTCGGTAGCCGTTCGATGGCGGTGGTCATGCGGTCGATGAGCTGGGTGAGCATGCTGTTCACCAGCGTGAGCGCCTGAGATCGCGTATGCCCGTAGTGATGTTCGGCCAACAGCACCGAGTTGTAGAGATAGCTCGATGCCTCGTCGGAGTCGACCGACAGCACATCGTTGAGCAGTCCCATGTGTTCGACCGCTGCTTCGCGCAGCAGTCGCATGGCGGGCAGTTGGCGGGCGGCCGCGCACAGGTCGACCCCCTCGGCGATCTCGCTGATATCCAGGAACACGAACAGCGCCACCGAATCTCGCCGATGCGCCCGATAGGTGTCCATCTCGGGCAGGTGGCCGGTGCGGCGGCCGATGCTCTCGGTGTAGTAGGTCCACAGCCAGGCGCGGATCTCCGCGCGCACCGCCTCCCGCCACGCGGTGGAGCGTCCCGCGCACAGCCGCCGCCACAGCTCCGCGAACGCGACGGCCAGCACGCCCGAGGGCGGGTCGTCACCGTCGTAGACCGCGTTCAGGGCGGTGATGGTGTGCAAAGTTCGCCCGGGGTCCGGGATTTCGATATCGAACTGGTCGTCCACGATGAAAGCCCAGGCGGTGTACTGGCTGAGTAGTGCCAGGTCTTCCGGTCCGGCCTTCGGGCACCAGAGTGCGTACATTCGGGCGGGGCGGGTGCGTTCCATCCGCCGCCGCGTCGGCTCGGTCGGCACCAGGTCGTAGTGCTCGAGCCACTGCCACATCGCCTTCTCCGCCTCGGCCTCGGCGGGGTTGTGTCCCGCCGATGCGAAAGGCATGAAGAATTCGGGTTCATTCATCGAAACTGCCTATCCCCGAACCGTTTTTACCGTGAATTCGACAATACAGACGATTCGGGCACGGCGCGGCCACTGTCGGGTGACGGTCGGGCGGCGAGACAGCCCTTCTCGTGTGGAAATCGTATCGAAATCGTTGCGAGCGTGACGAATCCCCCAGAAGGGACGATGGTGCCGAGGAGCCGTCTCGCCGCCGAGCGACATACCGGCGAACCGGACGAAAGACCGCGTCCTCCACCGGTTTATCGGCGATTCCACCGCGAACGTCACCGTGTCGGCGCATCCTTGGATAACCAGCTACCGCGCAGCAATGGTGCGGCGCGGATCGAGTGCGCACGAGGAGCGTCCCGATGGACACGGCCGATCTCATCTTCACCGGTGCTTCGATCATCACCGTCGATCCGGAGACCGAGGGTGCGACCGCCGTCGCGGTCTGCGACGGGCGCATACTCGCCGTCGGCGGCCGGGAGGTGCTGTCCCTGCGCGGTCCCGGCACCGATGTGATCGAACTCGACGACCGCTGTCTGCTGCCGGGATTCGTTGAGCCGCACACCCATCCGACGCGGGACCAGATCCTGTTCAGCGAATCGGTCATCGATATCCGGCCGACGGCCTGTGCCACCGCCGCGCAGGTGCGCACCCTCGTGGACGAGGCGGTGCGCGCGGCGCGGCCCGGACGCGCGCTGCTGTTCCACGGACTCGACCCCGAACTCCAGCCGGGCTTTCCGGAGCCCACCCGGGAATGGCTCGACGAACTCGTACCCGACCGGCCGATCGTCATCCGGCAGAACGCGGGCCGGATCGCCTGGGCCAACAGCGCGGCGCTGCGGTTGGCGGGGCTGAGCGAGGATACGGCCGATCCGTTCGGCGGACATTTCGAACGTGACCGGTACGGCATGCTCACCGGTAAGGCGTACGAGGAGCCCGCCATCGCGGCGGTGACCGATCGCATCGTCGCCGACCATCCGGATCCGGCGATCGGACTGCTGGCGCGCGAGCACGAGCATTTCGCCGCCCGCGGCGTGACGCTGTGCGGCGATATGGGTTTCACCGACGAGATCCGCGTCCGCACCGCGCGGCTGTATCAGCGCGGGCTCGCCAAGGTGCGCACGCGCGCCTACGAAACCGCCTCACCCGCCATGGGTACCATCTGCCCGCGCGACAACGGCGACGACATGTTCCGCCAGATCGGCATCAAACTGCTGCGGGCACCCGACACCGCGCGGCACACCGCCGACCGACTAAGCGAGCTGGTGCGTGCCTACCACCCGGACGGCTGGCAGCTGGCCTGCCGCGCCCAGGACGGTGACGAGGCGACCCTGGTGCTCGATGCGTACGAGCAGGCGCTGCGGGCATATCCGCGATCGGACCACCGGCTGCGGCTGGAACACTGCGGGGCCATGACGCCCGAGCAGTTCCGGCGCGCCAACCAGCTCGGCGTCACCTGCTCGCTGTTCATGGACCACCTCTACTACTGGGGCGACACCGCGACCGACGGCAACGCGGACGGCGCCGCGTGGGAGCCCGAATCGCATTGGGTGCGCGCCAGATCCGCCATCGAGGCGGATGTGCGGATCTCCTTTCACAACGACTGCCCGGTCACTCCCGAAGCGCCGCTGCACAATATGGCGTGCGCCATCACCCGCGTCTCCCGCCGGGGCCGCGTGCTCGGCCCGGACGAGGGCGTCAATCTGGAGCAGGCTATTCGCGCCCAAACCCTGGATGCCGCGTATCAGCTGTTCGCCGACGACATCACCGGCTCGATCACACCCGGCAAGTACGCCGACCTCGTCGTGCTGGACGTGGATCCGTACACGGTGCCGCCGGACGAACTGCCCGATATCGGGGTGCGGACGACCTATCTGGCGGGTGTGGCCACCCATCGGCGGTACTAGCGCACCCCGCGCAGCAGTTCCAGCATGCCGGAAACCGCCGCGGGCCAGGTGAACTGCTCGGCCCGGGTGCGCGCGGCACCGCGGCGCAGGGCCGGTGGTCGGGCCAGCACATCGGTCACGGCGCGCGCGAAGGCGTCCGGATGGTCGGCGGCGACCGCGCCGCAGTCGGCGGTCACGATATCGGCCAGCGCCGAAGACCGGCTCGCCACCACCGGCGTACCGGCGGCGAGCGCCTCCAGGGCCGCCAGTCCGAAGGTTTCGTGCGGACCGGGGGCCAGCGAGACGTCGGCGGTGGCCAGCAGCGTCGCCAAAGCCTCACGGTCGTCGATGAATCCGGCGAAGTGCACCGCGGGACGGCCGTCCGCCAGCGCGGGAATGCCGCGGGCGCGCCGTTGCAGGGCGTCGCGGCGCGGGCCGTCCCCGGCCACGATCAGCCGGGCGTCCACACCCTCGCGGCGCAGCGCGCCGACCGCCTCGATACTGCGGTCCACCCGTTTCTCCACCGACAACCGGCCGCAGTGCACGAGCAGCGGCAGATGGTCGGCGGCCAGATCGGTGCGCAGCCGCCGGTCGTGTCGGCGGGGGCTGAACAGGTCGAGATCCACTCCGAGCGGCACCATCTCGACATTGGGCGCGTCGATGCGCTCGAACTCGGCGCGGGCGAACGCGGTCGTGCAGACCACCATGTCGTAATTCCGGGCGGTGTGCCGATTGGCGATATCGGCGGCGCGCCGGGCCGCCGGACCGGGCAGCACCTGTCCCAGCAGCCGGTCCAGGCGCTCGTGCGAGATCATGACCGAGGCCACGTCGCGGGAGCGGGCCCAGCGCCCGAAACCGCGCAGGGTCAGCCGATCGGACACCTCCAGCGCGTCGGGACGCAAACCCGCCAGCACATCGGCGACGCGGCGCGGATCGGCGGCCCGATAGCCGCCGGTGAACGGAATCCGCGCGGCGGGCACGGTGATCCGCAGCGTCCCCGACGGCAGCACCTCCTCGGCGCGGCGCGGCCCCGGCACGATGAGAACGACCTCGTGTCCCGCCGCCGCGTAGCCGTCCCCCAGATGGTGCAGCGCGGTCCGCAGGCCACCGGAGCGCGGACCGTAGAAGTTCGCCAGCTGCACAATGCGCACGCTGCCGATCGTGCAGGGCGCGGTGTTCCCGATGGCACCTCCGCGCCCAACGGGACGTGAACAGCAGCGGAATACCGTTCGACCCCGAGGGGCGGCCGAACCGGCGGCGACGGCGCCGGGCGGCATGCGACGATAGCGGGGTGAGGCGCGTGGTTTCCGCCCATATCGACGTCCGCGTGCACGCGGACACCGCCCTGGAATTCCAGATCGCCGTCGCCCGGCGGCCCGGTATCGAACTCGCCGAGACGTTGCGGTTCGAACTGGACGGACGCGGCGTGCTGGCCCGCGAGATCAGCGGATCGCATGGCACCCGCATCCACGTGCTGGGCGCCCGCGCGGGCGAGCTGCGGGTGCGCTATCGCGCCGTGGTGAGCGGGACGGCGACGCCGGAGCCGATCACCGACTACGACCTCGCGCTGTATCTGCGGCCCAGCCGGTTCGCCGAATCCGATAGGCTGCTCGGCTTCGCGGCGGCCGAATTCGGGTTGGGCATAGGCGATTCCGGAACCGCGGACCGGGTGGCGGAGTGGGTCGGCACCCGCATCCGCTATGTCACCGGCAGCAGCGGCCCCAGCGACGGCGCGGTGGAGACGCTGTTGGGCGGGGCCGGGGTGTGCCGCGACTTCTCCCATCTGGTGGTGGCGCTGCTGCGAGCGGTGGGTGTGCCCGCCCGGGTCGCGGCGGTGTACGCGCCGGGCTGTGTGCCGATGGACTTCCACTCCATCGCCGAGGCGTACGTGGACGGCCGATGGCTGGCCCTGGATCCGACCGGGCTGGCCCCGCGCTCGACCATGGTCCGCATCGCCACCGGGCGCGATGCCTCCGATATCGCCTTTCTGGACAATCACGGCGGTGATATCACCGTCGACGGGTTGCGGGTGGACGCGAGCGTGGACGGTGCGCTGCCGTGGGACGACCGTGGTCGGACTGTCGTCCTCGGCTGATAGCTTGGGGATACCGGGGGGCTGGTTCTGGCGTCATCCGGGGTGCGGCGGGCTGGATGGGATACGACGGATGGATGCGAAGAACGCACGGCGACTGTGGACCGCGCTGGCGGTGGTGGCGCTGGTGGTGATCGCGGTGACGGCCGCGCTGGTGGGCCGGTCGCTGCCCGGTGCGACGATCGCGGGAACGGCGCTCCCGGCCGCACCGGGGCTGGTCCCGGCGACCGCGCCGGTGCCGACCACACCGGGCACCACCACCGTGATCGAACCCGATCCGCTCACCCTGCTGCGGCCTGGGGACTGCGTCGCGCTGCCGCCGGACGAGACCGATCCGCCGGAACCCGCGGAGTGCACCTCGCTGGCCGCGAACTACCGGGTGTTGCAGACCGGGCCGGAGCCGTGCACCGGTCCGCTGTACAAGGTCGAGGCCAGCAGCCGCGACCGCGCCGGGAACTACAACTACCACCTGTGCCTGGCCTACGACTGGCGTGCCGGAATGTGTTATGAGACCACGGATATGAACGATCCGGTCAAGGTGGACTGCGCCACGCCGGGACCGCATGTGGTGCAGGTGACGGCGGTCTTCGAGAACAGCCTCGACGGAACGCGGTGCCCGACCGACCAGAACGGCGCGGTGGCGATCACCTGGGATAAAAGGATGCTGACGGTCTGTTTCCGCGGAGGCGACGACCCTGGTCGGTAAGCGGTTCGATCCGCGCGGTCCGGTGTCGCGAATACCGTTGTATGGCGCTGGATTTGATCGTGCCCGTCGTCGTGCCGATCCTGTTCGCGGGTGTGGCGGTGGCGGTGTTCCTGGTCGGTGACCGGCTGCGGCCCGAGTCGTGGCGGCACGAGGACGAGGAGTCCGGGCATTCGTTCGTCCTGGACCTGGTGAACATGTTCTTCGCCGCGGTGGTGGCCTTCGTGGTGGTGATCGCCTGGCAGGAGTACGACAACGCGCACGCGCACACCGTCGAGGAGGCCAAGGCGCTCATCGAAGTCCACACGGCGGCCGGCGATCTGCCCGAGGCCGAGGGCGCCCGGGTGCGCGAACTGGTGCGCGACTACACCGACGAGGTGATGTCGGGGGAGTGGGCGGTCATGGCCGCCGAGGGGCGGCTGAGCGCCACCGCGCAGGAGTTGCTCGACGACGTGGAAGCGGCCGTGGAGGCGGTGCGCTCGACCGATCCGCTGGTGGTCGCGGCCCGCGCCGACGCGCTCGACGCGCTCGACACCGTGGGCGAGGCCCGGTTCGAACGCGCCCTCACCGCCGAGTACCGCATGCCCCGATTCCTTTATCTCGCACTGTGGTTGGCCACCGCCATGCTGTTGTGCGGTTCCGTGCTCTCCGGGGTCGTGGTCACCCGGCGCAGCGTGATCATGACCGCGCTCTTCGGGCTGGTGGTGGGCGGCGTGATCCTCGCGGTCTACCAGCTGGACCAGCCGTTCTCGGGCGCGAACGTGGTGCCGACGGATGCCTTCGAACTGGCACGCACGCGCTTCGAATCCGGCGACTAGCGGAACGGACCCGCAGATGACAACCGACTCGACAGGCGGCCGAATCCCCGCCGCGGCACGGCGATTCGGCCGGGCACTGCCACTCGCCGCAGTATTGCTCGTGCTGCACCCGGCTCCACTGCCCGCCGACCCCGGCCCGAGCGCGACGCCGTTCTCGACTGAGCTGCCCGCACTGGGCGAGCTGATCACCGGCAGCGCATCAGGCAGCGGCACCATGCCCGACAGCGCTGACAATCTCGTCCCGCCCGACACTGGCGACGCCACCACCGGCAGCCCACTGCAACTCGGCTCCGGCAGCGCCGCCACCTGGGCGGACAGCGGTGCCACCGACAGTACCGGTGCGCCCGAACTCGGCGGTATCACAGCGCTCTCGACCGCCCCCGAATCCCTCGGTGGCCCCGGCGCTTCGATCGGCCCCGAATCCCCCGGCGGCCCGGGGCAGTTGGGCGGGACCGAACCATCCAGCGGCGTCGAGCCTTTCGGTCATGCTGGGGCGTCGGGTAGTGCTGGAGCGTCGGACGGTCTCCCGACGGACGGTGATCCTGAATCACCCGACGGCGTGGCGGATGGTGGTGGTGGAAGTGGCGTACTTCCGCTGTCGATCGGCAGTGGGAGCGCCGTGTCCCCCGGTGGGGCGGGTGTCGGGCATGTGGACACCGATGGGGGCGGCGGCGATATCGCGATCGGCGCGGCCGATGCCGCCTATGTCACCGGTGACGTGGCGGGGACGGCAGGGGAGCTGTTGGGGTTCGAGCCCGGGAGTGTGGCCACCGCGTGTGCGGGCAGCGCTGTGCTCGGGAGTGCCGCACTGGCGGCGGGGTCGGTGGCGGGGTCGGGCGGGTCCGGGTCGCTGCTGCCCGGGTTGCTCGTCGGCGGTGGGTCGAGCGGGTCGGGGGCGGGCAGCGTGGTGGTGGGTAGTGCGGCTGCCGGGAGTGCGCTGCTGACCTGTCTACTGCTCTTGCCCGTGCCCGAACCGCCCGGGATCCCGCTCGAGCTCGGGCCCGCTGCCGTACCACCGGTCGCCGCGCCGCCGGAGCCGCAGGTTCCGGTACGGACACCGGAACCACCCGCCCGGACACCGCTCGAACCGGCGATTCCGGTGGTGGCGGCACCGACCCCGCGCCCGCCCGCACCGCCCGCGGCCGCCCCGTACACCGGGTGGACGACGCTCCAGATGATGACCGTCCGGATCATCACGCTCATCGCGGCGGCACGGGTGCGTGCGCTGCGCGTTCCGCGCGCCTGACTGCGTCCACCGTGTACTCGGCGGGGGAGCGGGTATCCGCCAGCTGTGATCAGCGCGGCTCCTCGTATCGACGCACGCGGCGGCGATCTGCTGCCGAACCCGCTTCGGGCTGTACCGTGGTGGCGACCTCGTCGACGACCACGAGGCTGCCGTCGGCCGCGAGTCGTATCGCCCGGATCCGCGGATCAGCCACCGCTATCGGATTCACCGCCGGTACACGGCCGACAACCTATCGAGAAGTACTGGAGCCGAACCCCATTCATCGGGAGCCTGATATGACATTCGACGACCCCCGCGACAGCGGGCGGCGACTACGCGACGACGATATTCGCGTCACCTCCGGAAAGACCACGCTGACAGGGCATCTCACCATTCCGGAGCGGCCGATGGGTTTGGTCGTCTTCGCGCACGGCAGCGGCAGCGGGCGGTACAGTCCGCGCAATCGGCACGTGGCGGCCGTCCTGGACCGGGCCGGAATCGGCACGCTGCTGGTCGATCTGCTCACTCCGAACGAGGAAGCCGCGCGCGCCAATGTCTTCGATATCGAACTGCTGGCGCGGCGACTGGCCGATGTGACCCGCGCGCTCGCGACGGAGAGCCGCACTGACGGCCTGGCGCTGGGGTACTTCGGGGCCAGCACCGGCGCCGCCGCGGCACTGTGCGCGGCCGCCGACCCCGAGTTGGGCGTTCGCACCGTGGTGTCGCGCGGCGGCCGGCCCGATCTGGCCGGCGCCGCACTGTCCCGCGTGCAGGCGCCCACCCTGCTCATCGTCGGCGGTGACGACCCGCTGGTGCTGGAGCTGAACCACGGCGCGCAGGCGGCCATGACCTGCGAGACCGAGATCCGCGTGATCCCCGGGGCCAGCCACCTGTTCGTCGAGGAGGGCACCCTCGATCAGGTCGCCGGGCTCGCCCGCGACTGGTTCACCGCCCGTCTCGCCCCGGCGACCGCCGCCAGCTGACGCCGCGCCGATACACAGCGGGGCGCACACCATCCCCCGTCAGGCGTGCAACCGCACCGGCAGGCGCTGGTGACCATTGGACACGAAGCTGACCACGGGCTCGTACCCGGATGGTTCGGCGGCCAGCCGCATGTCCGGGAAGCGCTCGAACAGTGCGGGCAGGGCGATGGCCGCCTCCAGCCGGGCCAGGGGAGCGCCGATGCAGTGGTGCGCGCCGTGGCCGAAGGCGACGTGCTGATCCTTGGTGGCGCGGTGCACGTCGAACGCGTCGGCATCGGCGCCGTGGATCTTCGGATCGCGGCTGGCGGCGGCGTAGGAGGCGAGGATCGCCTCGCCCTTGGGGATGCGGAAGCCGTCGATATCGATGTCCTCCACGGCATAACGCAGCGGCAGATGCGCGACCGGCGACTGATAGCGCAGCGCCTCCTCGATCACATCCGACCACGGCACCCGGCCCGCGCGGACGTCGGCGAGCTGCTCGGGGTGGTTCAGCAGTGCGAAGATGGCCTGGTCGAGCAGGTTCACCGTGGTCTCGTGCCCGGCATTGATGACCAGCATGAGGGTGTCGCAGAGTTCCTTGTCGGTCAGCTGCGAACCGTCGTCGTCGCGGGTGCCGATGAGGACGCTGGTGATGTCCTCGCCCGGAGTCTCCCTCCGGAAGGCGACGAGTTCGCCGACGAGCCGGAACATTTCGAGATAGTTGGCCTGCGCCTGCTCGGCGGTGAAGGTGCCGTCGAAGAAGCCGTCCACGCACTTGTGCATGGCCGGGCCGAGATGGTCCGGAATGCCGATGAGCTCGCTGATCACCCGGATCGGCACCGGGTAGGCGTAGCGCGCCCGCAGATCCACCACCGCGTCGGCCGGTTCGGCGGCCAGTTCGTCGAGCAGGGCCGCGGTGATCTCCTCGATGCGCTCGCGCATGGCCGTGGTGCGGCGGTGGGTGAAGGCGGGGGAGACCAGTTTGCGCAGTCGGCGGTGGTCGGCGCCGTAGGCGGTGAACATATTGTCCACCGCCACCCACGGCAGCAGCGGCCACGATTCGGTGATCTCGCCGTTGATGAAGGCAGACCAGTGCTGGCGCGGATCCTTGGAGACGCGCGGATCGGCCAGCAGTCCCTTGAGGATCGCCTGGTCGGTCACCGACCAGGCGGGCACGCCGCCGGGCAGTTCGATCAGCGTGATCGGGCCGCGCTCGCGGATCCGCGCGTTCTCACCTTGAATATCCGTGCCCGTCGGGTCCAGGACGATCGGGTCATACTCCATCGGACAACTCCTTAAACCGAATTCAGCGGAGGGGACGGTGGGAAGACGACCGGCAGCGACGCCATGGCGCGGTGGAAAGGTCCCGGCCGCCAGACGATCTCGTCGGGGGAGACCGCCAGCCGCAGTTCCGGCAGCACATCGAGCAGCTGGTCGATGGCATCCTGAACCACCAGGTAGGCAACCGATTTGGCGGGGCATGCGTGCGGTCCGGCGCTCCATGCCAGATGGGAGCGGTTGCCGGTGCGGTCGCCGCCGCGAATCCGGGGATCGTTGTTGCAGCCCGCCAGGCTGATCACCACGGGCTGGTGTGCGGGCAGCCAGGTGTTGTCGATGAGGATCGGCTGGCGCGGGTAGCTGATGCTGAAGTTCGCCATCGGCGGGTCGTTGAACAGCACCTCGTCGAGCGCGTCCCGGGTGGACAGGCTGCCGGTGAGGAACCCGCCCGCGAAGCGGTCGTCGGTGAGCATGAGCAGCAGCGTGTTGGTGATCAGGTTCTGCTGCGGTTCGATGCCCGCGCCGTAGAAGCTGATGAGCTGGTAGAGCATTTCCTCGTCGGTGAGGTTGGCCGGATGGCTCGCCATGCGCGAGGTGACGTCGTCGGCGGGCTCGGCCCGGCGCAGTGCGATGAGCTCCATGAGCGCCTCGCTCAGATGCTGCATACCCCAGGCGGCGTTCACGGTGTCGAACAGCGCCGCCATCCCGGTGGCCACCCGCTGCCCCAATTCCGCCGAGCAGCCCACCATTTGGTTGAGCACCTCGAAGACCAGCGGAAAGGCGTACTGGCTCACCAGATCCGCCGATCCAGTCTCACAGAAGGAGTTGATCAGCGGGGCCGCGACCTGCTCGACGGTGATGTGCAGGGTGTGCAGGTCGATGCCGTCGATACCGGCGACGTAGCTCTGCCGGTAGCGGGCGTGCGTGGGCCCGGCATTGCGCAGGGCGTTCGGGTACCACTGCATCATCGGCTTGACCGGGCACTCGTCGGGCACGGACTGCTGCCAGGTGCGCGGATCGGCGGGGAAGTGCTCCGGGTCGTTGAGGATGCGCAGCGCCGTCTGATAGCCGATCACCAGCGTGGCGGGTACGCCCGGGGCCAGTTCGATGGGGACGAGCGAACCGTACTTGTCGCGCATCTCCCGGTAGGCCCGGTGCGGATCGGCCGCGAACTCCTCCGAGTGCAGCACCATATGCGGGCCGGCGGAGTCGACGGGCGATCCGTACTGGACGGGTAGGGCATCCGTGGTGGCACCGAAGCGCGGTGAGGAAGTGGTCAAAGGGGTAGCTCCAAATAGTGGGACAGCCGATCTATCACCCGAGACCATCTCACATTCCTTGCTGCCCTAACGATTTCGCCTGTCCACGCTAGCACTCGGGCAGCGAACCGGCTTCTCGTGCGCGGCGGCGGGTAGTCGGAAGCCCACGCGCGCACCGCCTTCGGGGTGGTTGTCGGCGTGCGTCACGCCGCCGTGCGCGGTGACGATATCGCGGACAATGGCCAGGCCCAAGCCGGATCCGGGGGCCGAGCGGGTGGCGTCGGCGCGATAGAACCGGCCGAAAACGGCCTCCCGGTCGGAGTCGGCGATCCCGGGGCCGTGGTCCCGAACGGTGAGATCGGCCGCGCACACGGCGATCTCGACCGGGGTGTCGGGCGGACCGAATTTGAGTGCGTTGGCAATGAGATTGTCGACGCAGCGGGCCAGGGCACGCGGACGGCCCGAGACCGGCACCGGGTCGGTGACGGTCAGAATGACAGTGCGTCCGCTGCGGCGGCGGACGCGGTGCGCGCACTCCCGCGCCACCTCCGCCAGCGACAGGGTTTCGGGCTCCTCGGCGGCGTACTGATCGGTGGCCAGATCGACCAGCTCCCGGACCAGTTCGTCCAGTGCCTTCGCCTCCTGGACCAGGGTGGCCAGCACCTGGGCCTCGTCCTCGGGGGCCAGCCGTCCCCGGGCGCGCTGGAGGAGTTCGGCGCTGCCGCGCACCGAGGTGAGCGGGGTGCGCAGTTCGTGCCCGGCGTCCTCGGCCAGGCGCTGCTGCTGCGCCCGTGCGAACCGCAGTGCGGCGAGCATGGTGTTGAAGCTGCGGGTCAGTTCGCCGACCTCACCGGACTCGGCCGCGGGCAGGGTGACCGTGAGGTCCTGGGTGCTGGCGATGCGGTCGGTGGCGGCGGCCAGGCGGCGGATCGGCCGCAGGATGCGGCCGATGGCCAGCCAGCACAGCAGCGCCGCCGCCAGCAGTGCCACCGCGGTGATCGCGGCCGTGCGCCACAGGAATTCGCGGTCGATGCGTTCCACATCGGCGTAGTTCTGGCTCACCATGACCGCGCCGCCGCCCGGACGGCCCTTGGTGAGCACGCCGTAGCCGATGCCGTCGACCTCGATCTCGGTCTCGTTGCGCCCGCTCCCGGCGGCGGCGATGGCGCGGTCGGCCGCGGTGACCGGCAGTGGCGCTCGTCCCGGGACCAGGGGGAGCACCGTGCCGTCCGGCAGCAGCAGCTGTTCGGTCATATCCGGGCGGACCGGCAGCGGTGCGTCCGCCGCCAGCAGGGCCAGGACGGTGTCGGCCCGATCGGTCAGGCCGTGGTCCACCTGGTCGGCCACCAGCGGGCTGACATTGCGGTACGCCGTCACGATGGTGACCACGATGGCGACCGTGACCGCGAACACCGCGACGAGAGTGATTCGGGTGCGCAGCATTACGCGGGCCGGATGGTGTAGCCGACATCGCGGACGGTGTGGATGAGCCGAACCGCCCCGCCCGCTTCGGTTTTGCGCCGCAGGTAGCCGATATACACGTCCAGGGACCGGGATTCGGTGTCGAAGTCGAATCCCCAGATGTCCTCGTAGATGCGGCTGCGCGGCAGCACCAGGCGCTCATTGCGCATGAGCAGTTCCAGGACGTCGAATTCGGTGCGGGTGAGTTCCAGGTCCCGGCCGCCGCGGCGCACCTCGCGGGTGGCCGGATCCAGGGTGAGGTCGGCGACGGTGAGGGCGCGCTGTTCCGGATCGGGTGCGCTGCGCCGCAGCAGCGCCCGCAGCCGGGCCAGCAGTTCCTCGGTGTCGAAGGGTTTGGCCAGATAGTCGTCGGCCCCGGCGTCGAGTCCGGCGACCCGGTCGCCGACCTGGTGCCGAGCGGTGAGCACCAGGATCGGCAGCCGGTCGCCGCGGCGGCGCAGCACCCGGCAGAGCGAGAGTCCGTCCAATTCCGGCATGACCACATCCACCACCGCCAGATCCGGTCGCTGGGTCGCCAGCACGCTGAGCGCCGCGCTGCCGTCGGCGGCCTGGAGTACCCGGTAGCCCTCGAAGCGCAGCAGCTGGTCCAGGGTGCTGCGGACGTTCGGGTCGTCCTCGACAATGAGAACGGTGGGGGCGGTCGGTATGTTCACTGGCTCATTCTGCCGGTCACAGGCGTCGAACATGACGGTCGCGGACTCAGTCGGTGACCGGCGTCACCGGGATCGGCGCGATGGATCGCACGCAGTCGGTGGCGCCGGGCGTGCCGGTGCGCAGGAACGTCGTCACCAGACCGGAGACGCAGCCGCCCGGCACCAGATCCGGCACATGGCCCACATTCGGCACCGAGACGAAGGTGGCGCGGGGGAACTTCGCCGCCACCCGCACGCCATTCGCATCCGGGGTGATGGCGTCCAGGTCACCGGAGAGCACCAGCACCGGCACGTTCGGAAGCGGTTGGGCGGCATGGTCGATACGGGTGGTGGCGGGCCAGCCCAGGCAGATGTCGCCGCCGTCGCGCTGGGCCGCCGAGAACCCGGCGGCGCTGAAGGCCCCGGCCTCCCCGGCCGCCGCCACGGCCCGGCGGTACTGCTGTTCACGCTCGGCCACCGGGGCGTCCGGGGACCAGATCGTCGGGTAGTCGTTGCAGGCCACGGCGAGGTAGAGGTCGATGTTCTCCATGACCGGCGCGGTGGCGGCGCGGACCGCGAAGGCGCGCAGGGGAGCGTCGTCGCCGCGCACCGCCGCACGCAGGGCGGCGGGGACGGTGCCCAGCACGGGGTCGGGATCGCTGCCGACCCCGGAGGTGGCGGCCTCGAAGAGCAGGCTGGCGAACTTGTCCTCGGTCAGCGTGAACGGGCGCTCGCCGGGGACGGGCAGCGGGTCGGTGCGCAGGCGGGCATTCACCGCACGCAGGTCCGCGACGGCGGCCGCGCCATCACAGACGCCGCTGCGGTCGCAGATGCGCTGTAGCGCCAGCGACACCGCTTCGGCGTTCGGGCGGTTGAGCGTGTCGAAATCGTGCGGGTACGCACCCGACAGCACCATGGACTGGACGTGGTCCGGGTGGCGCTGGGCGTAGACCGGGAGCAGGTAGGTGCCGTAGGAGATGCCGTACAGCACCACCTTCGGAATGCCGAGTTCGGTACGGACGGCGTCGAAGTCGTCCACGGTGGCGGCGGAGGTGTAGCCCGCCGCGCGGGGGCCGAGCAGCTCGCCGCAGCGAGTTGCCGTCCGGCGCTGCTCATCTCGGGAGAGGGTCAGGAAATCCTGGTCGGGGACACCGCAATCCAGCGGTGTGGACCGGCCGGTGCCGCGCGGGTCGATGAGCAGGAGGTCGTGGTCGGTGAGGAGATCGCCGTCGACGGCGGCCAAGGCCAGATCGGCGTGCTCGATGAGCGGGACGCCCGGGCCGCCCGGATTCGGAAGGATGGTGCCCGCGGCGGGGGTGTCCTGGTCGGTGCGGTGGATCAGCGCGTAGGCGACCTGGACGGTACCCAGGTCGGGGCTGCCGGGCACCAGGTCGCGGTCGATGGTGCCGCAGTCGACGCGGTGGGTGTCGAGGGTCGGGCACCACTGCGGGGTGCCGGATGCGGGCGTGCTCGCTGAGGACAGTGTGCTCGCCGCGGTGTGGGAGCCGCCGGAGGGTTGTGCGCCGCCGCACGCGGTGAGCGTGCTCAGTGCCACCAGTGCGGCGGCGACGGTTGTCAGTGCGGTGCACGTCGTGCTGCGCATATCGGTCGGGACCTTTCGCCGTGGTGCCTCCCGGTGAGGCACGACAGCGATGGTGGTGGGGTGAGGTCAGACCGATGCGAAAGGAACGGCAAAGGTGTGTAAGAAAGTGACGGCGCAGGAGGGTGTCTGCGCTCAGCGCGTTACAGGGAGACCGGGTAGGTGGGTTCCTGGATCTCCGGCTTGATGCGCTGTTCGACGAAGATGCCGTGCCAGATCATGAAGACCAGCAGGGTCCACAGGCGGCGGCTGTGGTCGGAGGTGCCCGCGCGGTGGGCGTCCAGCATGCCCAGCACGGCGGTCTTGTCGAGCAGGTGGTCGGTGGCGGAGTCGATGATCTGCTGGCGCGCCCAGTCGTAGAGCTCCGGGCCGCGCAGCCAGTGCCGCAGCGGGACGGGGAAACCGAGCTTGGCGCGGTGCAGGACGTGCGGGGGCACGATGTCCTCCAGCGCGCGGCGCAGGGCGTACTTGGTGGTGTCCTTGGTGATCTTCTGATCCACCGGGATCTTCTCGGCGACCGCGAAGACCTCCGGATCCAGGAACGGCACCCGCAGCTCCAGCGAATTGGCCATGGTCATCTTGTCGGCCTTGACCAGGATGTCGCCGCGCAGCCAGGTGAACAGGTCCAGATGCTGCATGCGCGCCACCGGATCCCAGTCGCGGCCCTGCATGGCCCAGATGGGATCGGTCACATCGCGATGCGTCCACTCCGGGCGGAAATCGCGCAGCACCGAACGCAATTGGGCGTCGTTGAAGCTGCGGGCATTGCCGTAGTAGCGGTCCTCGAGGGTCAGCGAACCACGGTGCAGCAGACTCTTGCCGCGGGTGCCGTCGGGAATGCGCTCCGACAGTCGCCCCGCCAGGCGGCGCAGCGGCTTGGGCAGATACTCGAACGGCTTCAGCGACAGCGGTTCCCGGTAGATGGTGTAACCACCGAACAGTTCGTCGGAACCCTCGCCGGACAGCACCACCTTGACGTGCTTACGGGCCTCCTTGGCCACGAAATACAACGGCACCAGCGCCGGATCGGCCACGGGTTCGTCCAGGTACCAGACGATCTCCGGAATGGAGGCGGCGAACTCCTCGGGGCTCACGGTGCGGATGTAGTGCTTCGCGCCGATGGCGGCGGCGGTCTCGGCGGCCACATCGGCCTCCGAGTAGCCCTCGCGCTCGAACGCCGAGGTGAAGGTGAGCAGATTCGGATTGTGCCGGATGGCCAGCGCCGCGATGGCGGTGGAATCGATACCGCCGGAGAGGAACGCGCCGACCGTGACGTCCGCGCGCATATGCTTGGCCACCGAATCCTCCAGGGCCTCGGCGATCTCGCGATAGCGGTACTCGGCGGTATTCGGGCGCTGCGCCGCCGGGCGCGGACGCGTGGTGGGCGGCTGCGCGGTCACCTCGCCGGGCTTCGCGAAGGGCACCACCCGGAAACGCGGATCGAAGTAGCGGGTGATCTTCGGGGCCTGCCCGGGCTCCACCCACGCGTAGCAGCCCGACTCCAGCCGCCGCACATCCCGGTGCAGGGTCTCCGGCTCGGGGACGTACTGCAATACCGTGTAGTGCTCGAGCGCGCGCGGATCGAGCGCATCGCTCAGCCCGAGCTGGGGGAGCAGGTCCAGCAGGCTCTTCTTCTCGCTGGAGAACGCCGTACCGCCCGGACCGGTGGCCAGGAACAGCGGCTTGATGCCGAAGGGATCGCGGGCGATGAACAGCTTGCGGGTCTCGGTGTCCCAGATCGCGAAGGCGAACATGCCGCGCAGGCGGGCGGCCGCCTCCGGACCCCAGTAGTGGAAGGCCGCGGCGATGGTCTCGGTATCGCCCTCGGTGGCGAACATGGGGTCGGCACCGAACTCGGCCCCGTGCTCGGCGGTCAGCTGCTCGCGCAGTTCGAGATAGTTGTAGATCTCGCCGTTGAAGGTCATGGCGTAGCGCTGCCGGTTCTCCGGCGGACCCCAGCGCAGCGGCTGGTGCGAATGCTCGATATCGATGATCGAGAGGCGGTTGAAGCCGAACACCATGTGCTCGTCGTGCCAGGTGCCCCGCTCATCGGGGCCGCGGTGACGCTGACAGACCAGCGCCTCGTGCAGCTGCGCCGCGATGGCTTCGGCAGTGGTCCCCTCCGGAGCGCCGGAAGTGTCAACGGTCAGATAGCCGAGCAGTCCACACACTGCGACGAAAACCTCGCTTCGGGAGTCAAGGGAACACCGTGCCCCCGGACGGGGCGGGTACGACGAAACTCAATGCCCGAGTATGCCGTATCTATGCCCTCCGCTGCGCTCCGGGCGGGTGCTGTGTTTGATTTGCCCTCCGCTTCGCTTCGGGCGGGTTCGCGGCGCTGGAAGGTCCCGGTTCTTCCCTCCCTCCGCTCCCCCGCTTCGCTCCCCCGCTCCACTCAGTCCAGAACCGGGACGCGCCGCGAACCAGGGGCTGTTGTGGTTCGGGACCAGGGGAGTTGGGGCGCAGGGGGTGTGGTGGGGCGTGTCGTGGGCTACCCGATCACATCCAGGGCGGTGGTTTGGTCTACGCTGCGTAGTACTCGGGAACTCCCGGGGTCGGTGGCGCGTTGTGCGCCCGACCCTGAGAATTTCCCAAACGTGCTGAATATGTGCCGTCCGGCGGAAGGGAGTCCGGGCGGCGCCGTGTCGAATAGACGACCAGGAAGGCGTTGAGCGTGGCGCACAAGGCGAGCGAGGCGATAGGGGCACGACCCGCCCAGGGTCGGCGGGGCCGTATCCTTCGGCGGGCCGGGCTGGCGGTGTCCATGGGGATGACCGCGATGCTCGTCTCCGGCTGCTCGATCGATAACCCGTGGCTTCGGTTCGGCTGGCCCTCGGGTGTCACGCCGCAGGCCACCAAGATGCGGGAGCTGTGGACCTGGTCCGTGCTCGCCGCGCTGGCGATGGGCGTGCTGGTCTGGGGTCTGACCTTCTGGACCGTCATCTTCCACCGCAAGAAGAAGAACTCGCCGGAGTTCCCGCGCCAGACCGGCTACAACGTGCCGCTGGAGCTGACCTACACGGCGATCCCGTTCGTGATCATCGCGGTGCTGTTCTACTTCACCGTGGTCGTGCAGAACTACGTGCACGAGAAGGTCGACAACCCGGATGTCGTGGTCGACGTGACCGCCTTCCAGTGGAACTGGAAGTTCGGCTACCAGAAGGTCGACTTCAAGGACGGTGGCCTCCAGTACGACGGCGTCGACGCCGAGCGCGAGGAGATGAACACCCAGATCCGGGAAGAGTGCCTGGAGCGCAAGAACGACGAGGGCCACCCGCAGCCGTGCCCGAACAACGGCCTGCCGGCCAATGACATCTCCTACCTGAACTACGACAAGATCGAGACCATCGGCACCTCGGAGGAGATCCCGGTGCTGGTCCTGCCGACCGGCAAGGTCATCGAGTTCGAGCTGGCGGCCGCGGATGTCATCCACGCCTTCTGGGTGCCGGAGTTCCTGTTCAAGCGCGACGTCATGCCGAACCCGAAGGAAAACCACTCGGACAACACCTTCCAGATCACCAAGATCGAGAAGGAAGGCGCGTTCGTGGGCCGCTGCGCGGAAATGTGCGGCACCTTCCACTCCATGATGAACTTCGAGGTCCGCGCGGTGACGCCGGAGAAGTTCGAGCAGTACCTGAAGGAGCGCGAGTCCGGTAAGACCAATGCCGAGGCGTTGGCCGCCATCGGTGAGTCGCCGGTCGCCGTGACCACCAAGCCCTTCGACACCGAACGTACGGCCCGCGGTGAGGGCCTTACGGAAGCCGCCAAGTGAGGACTGAACTGACATGAAGGTCGAAGCTCGCATCTTCGAACTGATCACGATCTTCTTCGTGCTCGTGGCCATCGTGTACGGCTACTTCACCGCCCAGTCGCGCACCGGCGTCGAATGGGCGGGCACCACCGCCATCGTGCTGTCGGCGGGTCTGTCGCTGATCGTCGGCACCTACTTCCGCTTCGTGGCGCGCCGTCTCGACCTGCGCCCCGAGGACTTCGAGGACGCCGAGATCGCGGACGGCGCGGGCGACCTGGGCTTCTTCTCGCCCGGTTCGTTCTGGCCCATCCTGCTGGCCGCGGCGGGCTCGGTCGCCGCGCTGGGCTTCGCGTTCTTCCAGTTCTGGCTGATCGGCGTCGGCGTGGTGCTGATCCTGATCGCCGCGGGCGGTCTGGTGTTCGAGTACCACCTCGGCCCCGAGAAGCACTGACCCGAGCACATCAGCGCCCCGCCCGGATTCCGGGCGGGGCGCTGATGTCCGGTGGCGTGCCGCGGTTCGGGCTATCGAGCCAGTGACGCGTAGTAGTCGCCGAGGGTACGTGTTCCGTAAGTCGTTCCGACGGAGTCGGTTCGCATGCCGTCCAGGAAGAACCGCATGAGGGTGGCGGCGCGGGGGTTGGTGCGGTCGGCGAGCCATACCGCGGCCGACGTCAACGCGCCGGGCACCCGGAGATACCGTTCGCGCCGCCCGGCCGCGTCGAACGCCAGGCGTACGATCTCCCGGTAGCTCAGCACCTCGGGTCCACCGATATCCCACGTGCCCGCGCCCTCCGGGAGCACGGAGACGCAGAAGTCCGCGAGGTCGGCGCCGTGGATGGGGGACAGTCGCACACTCCCGTCACCCAGTCCGAACACCACGCCGCGCCGGGCGAGATCGTAGATCTCCGTGAGGTCGGAGAAGTAGCCCGACGGATTGACGATCTGCGGACTCACCCGAGATCGGCTCAGCGCCGCCGTGAACGCGTGCTTCGCGCGGGTGAGCGCCGAGGTGCCGGTGTCGACGTTCATGACTCCGACGTAGAGGAACGAGGCGGCGCCGTGCTGTTCCGCCAATTCCAGGTAGCGCAGGTTCAGCAGGAAGTCGACGTCCCACGGGTCCGCCCGCTGCCGGGTGACGCCGAGCGCCGACACGACATGGTCCACGTCCTTCATGATCGACGCGTCGAGATGGGATGCGCGGTCGGTGACGACCCATTCGTCGACGCCGACGGTGAGGGCGGGCGCACCGTGCGCGCCGGGGGCCAGCGCCCGCTGCTTGTCGCGGACCACCGCGCGGACGCGATACCCCTGGTCGTGCAGTCGCGCGACGATATGTCGGCCCAGGTAGCCGGTCGCTCCGGCGACGAGGACCAGTTTCCGGTCGTCTGTCAAGAGATTGCCTTTCCGGTGTCGGTCGGTCTGGTGTAGGTCGGTCTGGTGTCGGGCGATGTCGACACGTGCGGATGGGACTCAGGTCTCGGCCAGCACGCTGGTGGTGTCGCCGTATCCGCGGCGCAGCAGACCGACGAAGGCGTCCCGCATGACGACGCCGGAGACCAGTGTCTGAACGGCGATGCCGGTGCGTGTCGCGGGGACGAGGGAGCGCGCGATGGCGAGGGCGCGGTCCTGACGCTGCTCTACGGCGGCGCGCAGTCTCGCCTCGTAGGCGTGGAAGGCGGCCACGTGCTCCGAATGCCGGTGCAGCGCCTCGGCGAGGAGATAGCCACCGGCCATGGCCATGGACGCCCCCTGCGCGGAGGTCAGCGTCATCGCCGCGGCGGCATCACCGATCAGGGCGACGCGGCCGCGGTGCCAACTCGGCATCCGGATCTGGGTGAGGCTGTCCATGAAGAGGTCGTCCGCCGGGGCCGCCGCGAGCAGGTGCGGGGTGATCCAACCCATCCCGTCGAACGCCGCGCGCAGTGCCGCGGGTCGTTCGGCGCGCGGCGGCACGAATCGTCGTGTGCGGTAAAGGAAAAGCGCGATCAGCTCGCCGGGAGTGTCGGTGGGGTAGAGCACCGTCTGTCGGCCGGGCTCGCTGTAGTGGACGCGTCGCGGCCCGAGATCGTAGCTGTCGGATACGGGGTAGCAGGCCATGGTGTAGCCGAGGTGCCGGGCGAAGTCGCGCTCGGGTCCGAAGACCAGCTCGCGGGTCGCCGAGTGCACGCCGTCCGCGCCGATGAGCAGATCGAAGCTGTCCTCGGTGCCATCGGCGAAGGCGACGTCGACACCGTCCGGTCGCTGCCGCACGGTCGTGACCCGCTGCTCGTGGCGGACCTCGACCCGATTCCGTACGGCATCGGCGAGCGCCTCCTCCAGCCTGGCGTGCATCAGGGCGAGATAGGGGCCGCCGATCACCTTCTCCAGCACGCGTCGTTCCAGCCGTGCGCGGGGTCGGCCCCGGGTGTCGACGGTGCGGATGTCTTCGGTGGGCAGCTGCCGCGCGGCGAGCCGGTCGGTCAGACCCATCCGGGCGGCGATGTCGTAGCCGGTGCCGAAGAAGTCGATGCCGTAGCCGCCGTACCGGCCGCGCGGCGCGCGCTCGACCACGACCGGTTCATGGCCGTAATGATGCGACCAGTACGCGAGGGTCAGCCCGGCGATCCCGCCGCCGGAGATCAGGATCCGCATGACTCGTCGCCCAGAAGGGTGCCGAGGACGGCCAGCGCGGGATCGATCGGTAGCTCGTCGTCGAGTTCGCGATGCAAGAGCAGGCCGTCCAGGAGGGCCGCGACGAGTACGGCGGCTCCGCCCCGCTGCGCGGGTGTCCACTCCGGATTCAGGTCGCCGAGCCACTCCGCGATCCGCTCACGTGCCTCACGCAGACTCTCCCGCAAGGCCACGCCGAGTGCGGGGTCCTGCCGTGTCCCCGACACCAATTCGACTGCCAGCCGGACCATCTGGTCGTCGGTGGCCACCCGCGAGATCGTCGACCGCATCGTGGCTATCGCCGAGCGTGCGTCGGATGCGCCCAGCAGTGCGTCGACAACGGGGGCGAGGGCTCGCTCGCCCGCGCGTTCGGCGATGGCCAGGCGCAGGCCGGGCAGGCCGCCGAAGTGGTAGTGGATGAGCCCGGCATTGGCTCCGCTGCGCGCGGCCAGTGCTCGCGTCGTCACGGCCGCCCAGCCGCCCTCGATGAGCAGCGCCACCCCCGCTTCGATGAGTTCCTCGCGTCGTTGCCGACCCCTGCTGGAATTTGCTCGTTCGACTAACTTAGTCACTTGACT
Organism: Nocardia otitidiscaviarum; assembly: GCF_007362295.1. Classification (NCBI taxonomy): domain Bacteria; kingdom Bacillati; phylum Actinomycetota; class Actinomycetes; order Mycobacteriales; family Nocardiaceae; genus Nocardia; species Nocardia otitidiscaviarum. The sequence goes on from NZ_CP041695.1 coordinate 1,901,463, forward strand.
AATGTAGCTCGGAGTCGTGAGCACTGGCAACCATCGCGGTCCGAGCCGCCGCCGGGGTCCACTCGGGTGCGTCGCTCGGCGGCCGCGCGGGTTCACCGCATTTCGGCTCGTCGCCGCGCGTGGTTGCGCTACGGTCGGCTGTCATTTCGAACGATCACGAGGAAAGGGCGGGATGAAGCTTCGTATTTCCACGCTGGCGGTGCCAGCCCTTTGTGTGCTGTTCACGGCCGCGGGAGCCGCCGTCACGGCGGGGCCGGCCGCGGCGACCGCGATCTCCGGGGGCTGTGAGGGCGGGCATGTGCAGTTCATGTCCGACACCCCCATCGGTCTGGAACCCACACAGGTGACGGCGCGGCTCGACGGCGATCTGCACACCTGTGTCGGCACCCCGACCGAGGAGGGTGGCTGGTCCACCGATTTCGTCGGCGAAGCCAGCTGCCTGGGCGTCAACGGGAAGCTGGACGCCACCTTCAACTGGGCCAATGGTGAGGTCAGCCGCCTCGTCGGGCCGTTCGCGCTGAACGGCTACGGGGCGCCCGCGACCAATACGCTCCAGATCGTGGAGGGGCCGGGCTCCGGGGGCACGGTGGTGATCACGACCGGCCCGATCGAGAAGGCGGGTGGCTCGGTGACCACCTGTATCGACGGACCCATCCGGAATGTCGGAATGCCGGTCACCGGAGCGCAATTCGCGTGAGTGTGAGAGGCGGGGTGCTCGGCGGCGGGCACCCCGCCTTCCCCTCATCCGCGCAATTGCCGAAAGCGCTGTATGCCGCGCTGCCACCTGCCGAGGCGCTACATGCCGAAGGCGTGCATGAGGCGGCTGGTGGAGCGCGGCGCGACGCCCGCGAGCCCGCGCAGGGTCCGGGAGAAGCGGGGCTCCACCCGGCTGGGCCGGGTGCGGATGGCGTGCTCGATCCAGCGGGCCGCCTCGGCGGGCACCGAGACCGGATGTTCGGCGTAGTAGTCCGGCGATTCGGCGTCGGCCTTGAAGGCCGGATACTGCACCGAGGTGACGTGGATGCCGCGCGGCGACAGTTCCGCGTCCGCACAGTCGCCGAAGGTGGTCCAGGCGGCCTGAGCGCTGGCGTAGGAGGCGAAATTCGGTGCGGCTCCGGTCGACAGGCTCCACGGCCCCACATTGACCACATGCCCGGATCCGCTGGCCAGCATGGCCGGGATCAGGCCGAGGGTGAGCCGGAGCGGGCCGAAGTAATTGGCGGCCATCATGCGCTGGTAGTCGCGGAACTTGTCCAGCGATTGCAGCACCGGGCGGCGCAGCGGGCGGCCCGCATTGTTGACCAGCACGTCGATGCGTTCGAATTCGGCGACCGCCCATTCGACGAGTTGGTCCACATCGCCGAGGGCGGACATATCGCAGCGGTGCCAGCGGGCCGTACCGCCCGCTTGGACAATGGTATTGGTGTCGGAGATCAGGAGATCGCCGCGGCGTGCCACCAGCAGCACCTCGGCGCCCTGGAGGGCTAGCAGCCGGGCGGTGGCGCGGCCGATATCGGAACAGGCATCGGTGATGACGATTCGTTTACCCGCGACGGATTCGGAGGCGGGCCGACGGCGATCATGGCGGAATTCGATCATGGAACAGGCAACCTTCGTGTGGGAACGAGCCGAACCATGCATCAGCACCCCGCCGACAGTGCCGATACCGGCCGCACTTCGCCGCTGACTGATTGCCAGGAGTGTGCGGCGGAACACAGTCTAGTCGGTCGGGTCATACCGCCGGGCGCGTTCGGCGACACAGATCTCGTCGATTCCGGACACGATGTCGCGCAGCATCTCCGAAGGCAGCGCGGCCGGACGCAGCCGACAGGTGAAGGTGATGAAACCGTGGTCCTCGCCGTCGAGTTCGCGCAGGTAGGGGGACCGCACACCGTAGGTCATGGCCGAGATGACGGTGAAGCAGCCGGTGCGTTCGCGCAGGTCGGAGAACAGGTCGTGCAGGCCGTGGAAGACCCGCGCGTAGGTGGACATGGGGGCGAACAGCGAGATGCGGTACGCCGGACCGCGTTCGGAGGAACTGATGACGGTATCGGCCAGGAACTCCGCATCCCGCAGCGTCAGCACCTTCGGAGCGAACATGAGCGCACCGGCCGCGGCATAGCGCACCGGCATACCCGCGCGGCCGCCCGCCGAGGAGGCGATGGCGCCCAGCGACTTTCGGGCCCGCGCGCCGACCTCGCGCCGGGCGCGCAGCGAACCGGTCGGTGTGGTCGGGTGCAGGCTCGACCACTGCCCGAACCGCATGGTGCCCAGTTTGACCTGTCCGGTGCCGACCGGTCGCGACACTCGCAGCGGCGCGGTGTCGACCCACCGGCCCACCTGGAGTACCGCGTCACCGGGCCGGGTGATCTCCTGCACCGACTGGTCGACGAAGGTGTCGAAATCCAGGAAGCGGTGCGCGTCGGTGGTGAGCCAGGTGCGGTCCTTGTCCACCGTGCGCACGGCGAGGGTGAGCGCGGTGATGATGCCGGTGCGTCCGCCACCGCCGAGGATGCGCCGGAACCGCTCGGTATTGTGGCTGCGCCCGCAGGTGCCGAATCGTCCGTCCTGATCGACGTATTCGAGTTCCACCACATTGTCGCTGAACATGCCGAACCGGTGTGAGGCGGAACTGAGCCCGCCGACCGCCGCGAATCCGCCCGCGGTGATTTCGCGGTGATCGCCCACGATCGGCAGGCCCAGCCCGTGCGCACCCAGCGTGCGGTCGATCTCGGCCAACCGCGCCCCCGCCTGCACCCGTACGGTGCGGGCGTCGGCGTCGACCACCTGCACCCGGTTCATCTTCCGCATGGACAGCACCGCACCCTGCTCCGGCACCGCCAGCTCGTCCTCGGCCCGCTCGCCACCGCGGATGATCAGCGGTTTCGTCGACCTACGCGAATCCCGAACCGTGCGAACCACATCCGCGGTGTCACGGGGCAGGAACTCATCTCCGATGGTGGGTGCGGACGTGCTCATGGCGCTACAGCTAACCACAAAACCGGAGGTTGCGCGCCCCTGTCTCGATGGCCGATCACCCAGCGGGAGACAAGCGCTGAGTGAACAGGATCTTCCCGCTCGCGTCGCACAGATTCACCGTCAACTCCCGGCTGCGCCCGTCGATGAGCACCTCGCCGAAATGCTGGAACTCGCCGTCCAGCGGAGAGGTGTTCGGCGTGGTCGGGGCGTGCACGAACACCGCCTCCGGCCCGAAGGTGCCATCCAGGTCGTTCGGTCCGAACGCACCGGCATTGAGCGGGCCGGAGACGAACTCCCAGAACTCGTCGAAATCGGTGAAGGCGGCCCGGCTCGGGGAGTAGTGGTGGGCGGCGGTGTAGTGCACGTCGGCCGTCAACCAGACCACCCCGGTCACCCGGTTCGCCTTGATCGAGGACAGCACCCGCGCGATCTCGGCCTCCCGCCCCGAGGGCGCGCCCGGATCATTGTTGGCCACCCCTTCGAAAGCGGTCCGGTCCTTCTGCTCACCGTCCTTGACCACCAGCCCCAGCGGCAAATCGTTGGCGACGATCTTCCAGGTGGCCGTGGAATCACGCAGACCGTCCATGAGCCACTGGGTTTGGGCCGGTCCGAGAATTCGGCCGTCGGCCCCGGTGTTCTCGGTATTGGCATCCTTGTAGGTGCGCATATCGAGCACGAACACGTCCAGCAGCGGCCCGTAGGAAACCTTGCGGAACAGCCGACCGTCCGCCGCTTCCCGGGGATCCACCGGCATCCATTCGTGGAACGCCTGCCACGAGCGGGTGGCGAGGGTATCCATATTCCGTTCCGAGTAGCCCTTGGCGGCGGCGACCGTCCCACCCGGCGACCAGTTGTTCACGGTCTCGTGGTCGTCCCACTGCACCAGCTGCGCGACCGAGCCGTTGAACCGCCGGTAGTTCTCGTCGGACAGGTTGTAGGCGTAGTTGCCCCGGAATTGTTCGAGAGTCTGCGCCACAGCCGATTTCGCCTCGGTGACGGTGTTGCGCCAGACTCGGCCGTCCGGCAGGGTGACCGACTCCTGGAGCGGACCGTCGGCGTAGATGGAGTCGCCGGAGTGCAGGAACAGGTGCGGGTCGCGAGCGGCCATGGTGGAGAAGACCTGCATGCCACCGAGATCCGGGTTGCTGCCGTACCCCTGTCCCGCCACATCGCCGGACCAGAGGATCTTGATATCCGACGGCGCGCTGGGAACGGTGCGGAAGACGCCCGTGATCGGCTCGGACGTCGCACCGTCCGCGGCCTCCAGGGTGACCCGGTAGTGCACCTGCTGACCCGGCTGCAACCCGGCGATCCGGAGCCGCCCGGTGCCGTCCGTCTCCGGTGTCAACAGCGGGCCCTCGAAACGCCGTGGGTTGTTGAAGGATTCGGTACCGGCGGTTTCGACGATGAGCTTGGCCGGGGCATCGGAGCGTGCCCAGATGAGGGCACCGTCCGGGCGCGGATCGCCGACCGCGACCCCGTGGGTGAGCGTGGGGCGCTGGCGGACGACGGCCGGGCCGTCGGTGGAGCAGGAGACCAGCGCGGGCGCGGCCACCAAGCCGAAGGCGGAGGTGCGTAGAAGCGTGCGTCGAGTGAAGCCGGTGTGTAGGGCCATGGGGGTGACCATTGCTGAGGTTTCTCAACGGACTTTGAACGGCAGATGACGAGAAAAGGACAAATCCGGCTTGCTGGAAGGGGTGCGTGAATTGGTTTTCTCATTCTGCCGCAACACTTTCCGCGATAGAATTGCGGCATGAATACGAGCCGGGCAGGTGAGGTATTCGCGGTCGTGGAGGAATTGACGACCGCGACCACCGCCCTGCTCGACGAAGACCTCACCCGCTACACCGACACCGACTTCGTGGAACTGATGCGACGCGTCGAAGCCGTCCGCGCCCGGTTGGGCGCGGTGTCGCATCGCCTGGTCATCGAGACCAGCGACCGGCACCTGCCCGAACGCGCCGGATCCAAGAGCCTGACCAAGTATTTGAGCGAAACCCTGCAGATATCGATGGCCGAGGCCGGATCACGACGCCGCGCGGCACAGAAACTCGGCGTGTTCCATTTCGTGCACGGAGAAGACCGGGAACCGGAATTACCGCACACCGCCGCCCAGCAAGCCGCCGGGCGGTTGTCGATCGAACACGCCCGCCGCATCATGACGATCATGGACCGCATCCCCGCCGCCGTACCGACCGAATTACGGGTCGAGGCCGAACAGCTGTTGGCCCAGCACGCGTGCGAGCTGACCCCGGAAGCAATCGTGACGGTCGGGGAATCGATCCTGGCCCACCTCGACCCCGACGGCACCCTGACCGACGACCGCGACCGCGCCCGCGTCCGGGGGATCACCCTCGGACGCCAGCGCATCGACGGCATGTCCGAGATCAGCGGCCTGCTCACCCCACCGTTGCGGGCCCTGCTGGACGCGGTGTTGGCCAAGGGCGCGCGACCGGGCATGTGCAACCCGGAGGACCCCGACAGCCCGTCGCTGGGGGCCCGTGGGATCGACTCGAAACAGCTCGAGTCCGCCGCTGGACGCGACACTCGTTCGGTGGCGCAACGCAATCACGATGCTGTGGCGGCGTTCCTGACCGCGACCGGGGGCGCAAAAACTCTCGGCAGTCACCGCGGCATGCCCGTCTCGGTCGTGCTCACCATGCGTGTCGAGGACCTCGAACGCGGTACCGGGCACGCGGTCACCGCAGCGGGCACGACGATGTCGATCCCGACCGCGCTGCGGCTGGCCGAGGGCCGCTACCCGTGGCTGTTGATCTTCGGCCGGGACGGAGTCCCCCTCTACCTCGGGCGCGGGCAACGCCTCGCGTCGCGCTGGCAGCGGTTGGCGTGTGTGGCCCGTGACCGTGGCTGTACCTTCCCTGGCTGCGACGCGCCCGCGACGATGTGCGCGGTCCACCACCTCATCCCGTGGGCACACGGGGGTGACACCGATATCGACAACCTGACCCTGGTGTGCGACCGGCATCACGCCCAGGTCGCCGAGGACGCCGGGGATCCGACCGGGTGGGCCACCGAACGCCTCGACGCGCACACTGGGTATCCGGGTCGTACCGGGTGGCGGCCCCCGGCCCACCACGACCCGACACGCAGACACCGGGTCAATCACCGCCATCACGGCGACGAACTCCTCGGCTCGGCCATCCACCGCCTGCGCGTGAAACAAGACGCCGGGCTACCACCACCACCGTTACGGCAATAAGCCCACCACCACACCCTTTGCGGACGGGCCACCAACCTCCATCGTGGCACCGGTATATAGGACCACCCGCACGGAACCCATTCCGTGCGGGTCATTCCCAGGCCCACAGGCTCACCCCTGACGAGACTTCCCATGTGTTTGAATCCCTAGAACGCCCCCACAGCCAGTCCGTGGGCTGGAATAGCCACCCAACGGCACCCAACCCGGCGTCAGCGAAAGTCAGGAAAGGCACCCAACGCCACCACACCTCATATCTTCCAATCCCCAACGGAGACGGTCGAAACCGGCCGTTTCCTCGGCACCAGAAGACTTACCGGTGATGGATTTCGCGACACGCTTCAGTTGACGTCGGGGTCGTTGACTGGCATCTTCCCGTCGTTACAGTGAGGCGACAAAAGTAGCCTTCCGGTTGGCGATCGGGAGCGGATTCTTGGCCGATGCCCCTGCTACGCAACCGATCGAGTTCGGCAATTCGGAGCGGTGCCGAGCGCACGAATCCACGCACTGAGAGGCGAACGCCATGGTCGAAATGATGAAGCGCTCCCAGAGGCTGCTGGTCACGATGTCGGCCGCGGCGGTCGCGATCGGCGCCGTGAGCAAGACCGACTGGGGTGATCTGCTCATCGTGTACGGCGTCTGCGGGATCTTCGGTGGAGTGTTGTTCGGTCTGATCCCGATCCCGCTGCTGAGTAGCAGAAACCCTCAGCGCCGCTTCCTCGTATGGTATTCGGTGATCGGCGTAATCGGCATCGTGTCCTACACGGTCTTCCTGGTAATGCGACCACGCGTGGACGCTGCCGATATCGGATTCGGATTCATACCGATACTGGGCGCGAGCCTCGGACTGCCCGGCATCGTCGGAACGGCCGTAGCCGTACTGGCGGGCGATGCTCGATCGGAACCGTAACGCCACCGAGCCGACAGCGCATGCGCGAGCACCATCGGATCGCAGCCGCCGTCACCGAACTCACTCCCGACCATTCCGACTGGTGCGGGGAAGGCAACTCAGACGGATTGCATGGCGGACAGGGCGATTCGCGCGGAGGTCTGAAGTTCCGAATCCCAGTCGGCGGCCAGTAGTTCCGTCTGGGACTGTCGTGTGCGGTGGGGTGGGAGGGAAGCGAAGCGGCGTTCGGTCGAGAGGACGGTTTCGAGGAGGGGCGCGGCGACGGTGGCGGGGGAGCCGATCTTGCTGATGAGGCGGGCGGCGGCGCGGCAGTCGGCGTCGGCGTAGCCCGAGTTCAAGGGGGTCAGGGCGGCTAGGAGTACCGGTACGGCCGGGTCCGGGTCGCCGGTGATGTGCCACCAGGCGGAGGCGGCGTGGACGCGTTCCCAGCCGCCCGGGGACTCCAGGCGTTTGCGGACGTCGTCGGCGAAAGGCGCGGCGAGGGCACCGAGTTCGGCGAGGCGGTCGAAGTCGACGGCGATACCGGTTTCCACGGCTTCGCCGAAGACCCGCACGGCCACCTCCGGCTCGCCGGTGACCCGCCAGTGCGCCCAGGCGGCCGTCTGGGTGCCGTGCCAGCGCAAGGAGGTGTCGGGCGGGAGGTCGGTGTCGTGCCGGGGCGGCTGCTCCGCGCCCAGGGCGAAGCGTTCGAGGAGATCCGCCGCCGGGTGTGCGGCCGGGCCGATCGCGCCGATCACCTCGCAGGCCCAGCGGGCATGGCCGGTGCGCAAGTACGGCAACAGTTCCGGCACGGCCGGTGCGGCCGCCGGACCCCACGCCGTCAAGGCGCGCAGGAGCGGGCGCAGGGCGCTGTGGTAGCCCTCGGTGGCGAGACAGGTGCGGATGCCCGGGAGCAGCGCGTCGGCGAAGTCGACCAGGGGAGTGAGGACGTGGTCGATATCGAAGGGGTCGCGGAGCATGCCGATGCGGCCGCTGGTCAGCCAGTCGCGCACGGTGTCGATGGCGGCCCGGTGGCGCAGGCGCGACAGTGCGAGAGTGACCGAGCCGAAAGAGCTCTCATGTCCGAGCGCGGCGACCATGACCGGTACCAGCGGTGCGAAATCCTGGCTTGGTTCCGTGCCCGCGACCGCCGCCAGCACCCCCGCCGCATCATCGCTGTGATAGTCCGGATCGGCGACGCAGCGGGCCAATTCGGCGAGCAACTCGGGTTGCGAAGTCCGCCACTGCATCAGGATCTCCGAGGTGAGCGCGACACCCACCGACCGCAGTTCGGGATCGCCGGCGGCGAAGGAGGTCTTGGCCAGTTCGACGGTATCCGCGAGCGGCATCACCATGGCGGTGCGCGCGATATTGGGATCCGTTCTGGCCGTAGCCAAGAGCCGGAGCAGCCACGAGCTCAACATCACTCCGGTCTCTTGCGTCATGGATCGTACGTTACCGTTTCGTGATAAATACCGCGAGGTGGCTGCCGCGCGGTAAGGGGCGGGCGAATAATGGCGGGCAAGGTGTCGGGCCGGTCGGATACCGTTGCGCGATATGAACAGGGCGCGGTTGATCGCGGAGATGTCGGCCGGGGCGACGCCGGAATTCCTCTACTTCTGGGGCCATACGCGGACACCGGGGCATGAGGTGGGCCGCTGGGTGCTCAGTCAGTGGTGGCCGGTCGAGTTCCCGGTGGGCGGTGTGAGCTACCGCAGCGCCGAACATTTCATGATGGCCGAGAAGGCCCGGCTGTTCGGCGACGAGGAGATGCGGGCGCGGGTGCTGGCCAGCGCGACGCCCGCGGACGCCAAGCGGCTCGGGCGCGCGGTGCGCGGATTCGGCGACGCCACCTGGCTGGCTCATCGCTACGACATCGTGGTGCGCGGCAGTATCGCGAAATTCGGTGCGCACGAAACCCTTCGGGGCTTCTTGGTGGGCACCGGCGACAAGGTGCTGGTGGAAGCCGCGCCCCGCGACACCATCTGGGGGATCGGGCTCGGCGCCGACCGTCCGGAGGCGGCCGATCCGGCGTCGTGGCGAGGGGAGAACCTGCTCGGCTTCGCGCTCATGGAGGCGCGGGCCGCACTGCGCTGACACCTACTCGTTGACCAGGCGCAGGCTGGGCGTGTGCGCCCGCTTCCGGTCCACCAGCCACACCATCAGGCCCTGGTCCAGGGTGGGGCTCATGGTTTCGATCTCCACCTCGGTGTCGCCGCGTTCGGGATGGTCCAATCGCATGATGCCCGTGCGATGTTCGATGACGCGGTGCGAATGCCAGCGGTGGGCGAATTCCGGATACGCCCGCAGGGCGGCCACCAAGGCGTGCAACTCGGAATCGTCGGTCCAATGCGCACAGGCCGAGCGCAGCGCCGAGATGTACATGTCCGCGACCTCCGGCCAATTGCGAATATGCTGTGCCGCAGCGGAATTCCCGAAAATGTAGCGCGCCAGATTGTCATGGTTGGACTCGTCCAGCAGTCCCAGCGGGGTCGCGAAATCCCGCCAGGCCGGATTGCAGGCGAGAATGTTCAATCGCCGTCCCACCAGCAGGGCCGGTGTCGGATGCAGCGTGTCCAGGACCGCCTGCAAGGTCTCGCTCACCCGCTCGTGCGCCTTCCCGGCAGTGGGGCAGGCGGCCGGTTCCATGCCGAAGGTGATGCGCAGGAAATGCTGTCGTTCGGCGGCGGTGAGCCGGAGCGCGTCCGCGAGCGCCGCGAGCACGCTCGCGGAGGGATTGGTGTCGCGCCCCTGCTCCAGCCGGGCGAGATAATCGACGCTCACCCCGGCGAGCGCGGCCACCTCCTCCCGGCGCAGACCGGGGGTGCGGCGGCGTCGGCCGGGCGGTAGGCCCACCTGCTCGGGCTGCAACTGGGCCCGGCGGGCCACCAGGAATTCGGCGAATTCGGACTGTGCCACGCCAACCATGATGCCCGGTCCGATGGTTGTTATCCCCGCCCTGTCAGTCCCAGGATCAGCGCGGTGTGGTTACCGGACCGGAGTCCACTTAGCGTCTCCGGTATGACGACTTCGACACAGCCCACCCTCGCCACCGGTGCCTGGACGCTCGACACCGCGCACTCCTCGGTCAACTTCACCGTCCGCCACCTGGGCATCTCCAAGGTTCGCGGCCGATTCAACCGCTTCGAGACCGAATTCGTGGTGGACGAGACCGGTGCCGCCGCCGTCTCCGCGACCATTCACCTCGACTCCTTCGACACCGGCAATGCCGACCGCGACGCCCACGCCCGCGCGGCCGATCTGCTCGATGTGCAGTCCCGGCCCACCCTCACCTTCAAGGCGCTCGAACCACTGCGCGTCACCGAGGACTTCCAGGTCACCGGCGAGGTCACCCTCGGTGGTGTGACCGCGCCCGTCACCCTCGACGTCGAATGGGGCGGCCTGCAACCTTTCCCGCAGACCGGCGACAACCACATCGGGTTCACCGCCACCGGCACGCTGAAGCGCACCGATTTCGGCGTGGCCACCGCCATCCCGTCGGCCATGATCAGCGACAAGGTGGCGATCGAGTTGGACATCCAGCTCATCGAGCCGAAGGCGTAAGAGCTCAGCGCGTGCGCTCGTGGAAGAGGAGCAGGGTGTAGGCGGCGACGGTGTCGGCGTCGATGATCACCCCGGAGCTGATCATGGATTCGAGTTCGGCCCGGGTGAACCAGGCCGACCGCATATCCTGCTCCTCCACCTCCCGCTCGTGCGGACCCGCGGTCAGATCGGTGGCCAGGAAATAGTGTCCGCGGTTGCTGCACACGGCCGGGGCGGGGGCCAACTCGCCCAGATACGTCATGGTGGCGGCCCGTAGCCCCGTCTCCTCCCGCAGTTCCCGATGCGCGATCTCGATCGGTTCGGCGGCGGTGGCGCGATCGGGCAGCGATCCGGCCGGAAACTCCCAACTCCGCCGCCCGAGCGGATACCGGTACTGCTCGACCAGGTGGAACCGTTCCCCGTCGCGCGGCACCACGATCGCGAAGTCCGAACGATCCACCACGCCGTAGATGCTGGTGCTGCCGTCGGCCCGCCGAATGGCGTCCTCCCTGACCGTCATCCAGGCATTCGAATAGACCTCACGCGAATCGATCGTCTCCATGCCTGACGATCCTGCCGGACGAGCGGCGGCCCCCGCCGCTGCCCCGGTATTCGGGGGCTCCCGACCCGCCCGCCCACCCATTACCGTCGCCCGCGTGGGGTCACGGCCCCACGGTGTCCGGCCGCACTGCCCTGCGGCCGGGATATGGCCTGGGCGTGCGCTTTTCGGTCCCGAACGAGCGGTAGCGCCCGAATCCGGGAAGCGTCGCCCAGGCCGCCCGAGCGCTTGGGTTCGGCGCGTCTGCCCAACGCGCTGGGCTGGCCTGCGTCGTGCCGCTGCGTGCCCGCGTCGCGTGCTGTGCGCTGTCTGGGGTGGTGTGTGCTGCCTGGCGTGATCTGCACTGCCGCGGGTGCCGCCGCTGAGCTATGCCGCATCGTCCAGGACACGGACCGCGTTGGCGATCGCGTGCGGGCGGTGGGCCGGCATCAGGACGGGCGGTCTCGGGCCAGGGTGCGCAGGGCAGCGGCGGCCTCGTCGCCGGGTTCAGGGCGGCTGTATGAGCCTGGTCCGTGTGCTGTGCCCGACCTGCGTGATGCTCATTCTCCGTGCGTCCCAAGCTCTTTCGCATACGGTGTCCGTACGTGCGCGCCAGGTGGCGCGAGTTGCGCCCGGTTGCGTGTCACGCCCCGTGGTGCGGCACATCCGGTCGCGAGTCACCCGTCCGCGCGAGTGCGCGCTGGTCGTCGTGCGGCTCTGCTTATCGCTGTCCCCCGGCTATCGCGGCAGCGGCAGCCATGGTGTCGGTGGCCAGGGCATCCAATGCGGCCGCGGTGAGATTGGTGTCGGGGCAGGCGACCACGGCGGCGGCGACGTGGCCGGTGGTGCGGCCCGTACCGGCGCCGGCGGTACCAGCACTGCCGGTGGTGACACGGTTCGTGTCGAATATCGGCGCGGCGACCGAGACCACCGCGTTGTGGTCGGTGAGTTCGTCGGGCAGGTAGTCGATGGTGATGAGGTCGGTGATCATCGCGTTGAGGCGGTGGCGCAGGGGATCGGTGACGGGGGAGTGGCGGAGGGTGGAGAGGGCCTCGAGCATGGGGGTGGAGTCGTCGGCGAGGCGCTCGACCGCGTAGCCGCGGGTGCGGATGGCGTCCAGTACGGCGCTCAGGCGGGGGCGGTGGGACGGGTCGGCGGTGGCGATCCAGGCGTCGCGTTCGGGCGCGGGGGCCCAGGCGACGAATTCGCGGCAGACCGGCGGGGCCAGGGGGAGGCGGCGGCCCACCCGGATCCAGGGCACCGAGGGGCTGCCGATGACCTCCGTGACGAGGATGGCGTCGGCTTCGCGTTCGGCGAGGAAGACCGGAATATCGTGCTGGGCGGCCAGCTTTCGCATGGGTTCGGCGGCCAGGCGGCGCAGCGGGAAGGCGGCTTCGGCGCGCCGCGCGACCGTCACCAGTTCCAATCCCAGGCTGTAGTTGCCGCTGTCGTCGCGCAGCGTCCAGCCGTCGGCGGTGAGCTGGGTCAGCACCGCGTGCGCCGTCGCCCGGGACATGCCGGTGGCGCGGACGATGGCCGCCAGCGAGAGGTGTTCGGCCGGGCGGCGGGAGAGCAGCTCGATCACCCGCACCACCCGCTGGGTAGGCGGAGAGGCGGACGGCTCGGGCTGGGCGGCTGCGGTCATCGTTCGTCCTGCTCGTCGGTGCGCGAAGGGCGTGCGCAGGTGTGGAGGGCATGTGGAGGTGTGGAAGCGGCCCCGGGGCAGGGGAATTCACCATGGGCTATTGACCGCCGTCAGGCTCGCCGCCTATCGTCGGTGTCACATTATCGAACAATAGCGTCGAATATTCGACACCGCAACCCGGCGGGCTCCTCGGGAAAACGGCTCGGGTGGCGTTCGGCGCGATAGGTGAGTGAGTGATGCCCACGGGATACGAGCTGTCGCATCTGACAGCGCTCGAGGCCGAATCGGTGCACATCATCCGAGAGGTCGCGGCCACCTTCGAGCGGCCGGTACTGCTGTTCTCGGGCGGCAAGGATTCGGCGGTCATGCTGGAACTGGCGCGACGGGCGTTCTGGCCCGCACCGCTGCCCTTCCCGCTGCTGCACATCGACACCGGGCACAACTTCGACGAGGTGATCGACTTCCGGGACCGCACCGCCGAACGGCTGGGCGCTCGCCTACTGGTGGCGCGGGTACAGGACGATATCGACGCCGGGCGGGTGGTGGAGCGACCGGGCGAGACCCGCAACCGCCTGCAGACCACCACCCTGCTGCGCGCCATCGGCGAACACCGCTTCGACGCGGTCTTCGGCGGCGCGCGCCGCGACGAGGAGAAGGCCCGTGCCAAGGAACGGGTGTTCAGCTTCCGCGACGAGTACGGGGCCTGGGATCCGCGCGCCCAGCGCCCCGAGGTGTGGAACCTGTACAACGGACGGCACCGCAGGGGTGAGCACATCCGGGTGTTCCCGCTGTCGAACTGGACCGAGCTGGATATCTGGGAGTACATCGACTCCGCCGCCGTGGAACTGCCGTCGCTGTACTACGCGCACCGTCGCGAGGTGGTGGAGCGCGACGGAATGCTGTTGGCCACCAACCGTTTCCTGCCGCTCGGCCCGGGGGAGCGGCCCTACGAGACCACCGTGCGCTTCCGCACCGTCGGCGACGCCACCTGCACCGGCTGCGTCGAATCCGGCGCCGCCACTCCCGCCGAGGTGATCGCCGAAACCGCCGTCACCCGCCTCACCGAACGCGGCGCGACCCGCGCCGACGACCGCATCTCCGACTCCGGCATGGAGGATCGCAAGCGAGAGGGCTACTTCTGATGCGCCGCAATCTCTTACGCCTGGCCACTGCGGGCAGTGTGGACGACGGCAAGTCCACCCTCATCGGCCGCCTGCTCTACGACTCCAAAGCCCTGTTCAGTGACCAGCTCTCGGCCATAGAGAAATTCAGCACCGCGCGCGGCGACCAAGCCCCCGACCTGTCACTGGTCACCGACGGCCTGCGCGCCGAACGCGAACAGGGCATCACCATCGACGTCGCCTACCGCTATTTCGCCACGCCCCGACGGAAATTCGTCATCGCCGACACCCCGGGCCATGTGCAGTACACCCGGAACATGGTGACCGGAGCCTCCACCGCGGACCTGGCGCTCATTCTGGTGGACGCCCGCAAGGGTGTCTCCGAGCAGACCCGCCGCCACGCCTTCCTGTCCTCGCTGCTGGGCGTCGGCCACCTGGTGCTGTGCGTCAACAAGATGGACCTGGTGGACTTCTCCCGCCACCGCTTCGACGAGATCCGCGAGGAATTCGCCGATTTCGCCACCAAACTCGAGGTCCGCGACCTGAGCTTCCTGCCGCTGTCGGCCCTGCACGGCGACAATGTGGTGGAACCCTCCCCGCACACCCCGTGGTTCCCGGGCCCGCCGCTGCTGCGCCACCTCGAGGATGTGCACATCGCCTCGGACCGCAATCTCATCGACGCCCGGCTGCCGGTGCAGTACGTCATCCGCCCCAGCGGTGAGACGCGGCGCAGCTACGCGGGCACCATCGCGGGCGGCGTGTTCAAACCCGGCGACGAGATCACCGTGCTGCCCTCGGGACGCGCCACCCGCGTCGGCCAGATCTGGGGGCCGGGCGGCAGCAAGGTGGAGGAAGCCTGCGCGGGCATGGCCGTCTCCCTCACCCTGGACGACGAGATCGACATCGGCCGCGGCGATATGCTCGCCCGCCCCGGCAATCAGCCGCATCAGGACCGGGAACTCGACGCCATGGTGTGCTGGTTCTCCGACGACACCCAACTGCGGCCCGGCGACCGCTACGCCATCCGCACCGCCGCCCAGACCGCGCAGGTGCGGGTGCGGGCGCTCGACTACCGCCTGGACGTGAACACCCTGCACCGGGTGGAGGACGCGCCGCTCCTGGCGCTCAACGACATCGGCCGCGTCACCCTGCACAGCACCCAGCCCATCCTGTTCGATCCCTACCGCGCCAACCGCGCCACGGGCAGCTTCATCCTCATCGACGAGCACACCGATCAGACCGTCGCCGCGGGCATGATCACCGGCCGCACGCCGGTACAACCGCAGGCCCGCGGGCCGGTCACCTGGCACCGCTCGGCGGTGGAGCGCACCCAGCGGCTGTCCCAGGGCAGGACGCTGTGGCTGACCGGGCTGTCCGGCTCCGGAAAGTCCACCATCGCCGTGGAATTGGAGCGGCAGCTCATCGCCGCGGGACGCCCCGCCTATCTGCTCGACGGGGACAACCTGCGGCACGGCATCAACGGCGATCTGGGATTCGGCGACGACGAGCGGCGGGAGAACATCCGCCGGGTCGCCGAGATCGCGGCGCTGTTCGCCGATTCCGGCACGATCGCCATCGTCTCGCTGATCAGTCCCTTCGCCGCCGAGCGGGAGAACGCGCGAAAGATCCACGCCGACAAGGGGTTGGAATTCCACGAGATCTTCGTCGACACCCCGCTGGCCACCTGTGAGGACCGGGACCCCAAGGGGCTCTACGCCAAAGCCCGCGCCGGTGAGATCACCCGATTCACGGGGATCGACTCCCCGTACGAACGCCCCGAGCACGCCGACCTGGTGGTCACCCCCGCCGACGGCACCCCGACCGCCATTGCCGAACTCATCCGCCGAGAGCTAGGAATCGCTGAACACCGATGACCGCATCCGACACCGCAGACGCCCCCGATACCCCCGCCACCGGGCCGGACCAGGCGGCGCTGCCGTTGACCGATCCCTTCCTGGCGGCCGTGGCCGAGGCCGAGAAGCTCATCGCCGCCGCGCCGTTCATCCGCACCGACGCCGACCTCGCCGAGGGCTACGACTATCTGGCGGCGAGTATCTCGGCCTGCCTGCGCCTGTCCGGCGCGCACGGCACCTCGCATCCGTACTTCGTCAGCTCCACCGGACCGCACGCCAAGATGGGCCTGGACAACCCGGACACCCTTTACTACCACGCGAATATCGAACCGACGGCCGAATACCTGGTGACCGGGGTGCGCGGCAGTACCGTCGACCTGAGTTTCCAAGTGCTCAAAGGTGATTACACGGCCACCGACGTGCCGGGCGGTGACGACGCCTTCGACGACCGTCGGATCGAGATCGACGCCGACGGTCGCTACCAGCTGCGCTTCGGCCCGCCCAGGGCGAATCCGGAGCCGAACTACTTCGTACTCGGCGAGGGCGCGTCCATGCTGGCCGTGCGGGAGGTGTACGGCGACTGGGCGAACGAGACCAAGGGCCGCATCCGCATCGAACGCGTGGACACCGTCGGCACCGCCCCGATCGAGCCCGATACCGCGCAACTGCGCAAACGCTACCGGGCCGCCGGGAAGATGCTGCTCTCGCGCATCCACACCTGGTTCAACTTCCCGAAATGGTTCTACCTGGACCTGCCGGTCAACACCCTCACCGCACCCCGGCTCACCCCCGGCGGACTGAGCACCCAGTACTCCTCGGTGGGCCACTACGACCTCACCGACGACCAGGCGCTCGTCATCACCATCCCGCGCTCGCGCGCCCCGTATCTGGGCTTCCAGCTGGGCAGCATGTGGTACATCTCGCTGGACTACGTGAACCACCAGACCAGCCTCAATCACGCGCAGGCACAGGTGGATCCGGATGACATGGTCCGCATGGTGGTGTCGGCGCGCGATCCGGGCATCGCCAACTGGATCGAGACCACCGGCCGCGGTCAGGGCATTCTCCAGTTCCGCTGGCAGCGCACCGATCGGCCCATCACCCCCGAGGAAGGTCCGGTCGCCGAGGTGGTGCCCTTCGACAAGGTCGCCGCCCACCTGCCGCACCACGACCACAACCGCATCGACGCGGCGGGCTGGCGCGAGCGCATCGCCGCCCGCCAACGCGCCTTCGCCGACCGGCAACTCGGCTGATCCCGCTCGGCTGATCCCTACAACGCACAGGAACCCTCATGAACAACCCCATGCTGGCCGACAAGGTCGTCGTCGTCAGCGGCGTCGGCCCCGGCCTCGGCCGCTCCATCTGCACCGAATCCGCCGCCGCCGGAGCCACCGTCGTGCTGGCCGCGCGCACCGAATCCCGGCTGAAGGAGGTGGCGGCCGAACTGGAGGCGGCGGGTGCCGAAACCCTCTGCGTGCCCACCGATATCACCGACGACGAGGCGGTGCGCACGCTGGTGGCGCGCACCCTGGACACCTTCGGCCGCGTCGACGTCCTGGTGAACAATGCCTTCGCGGTACCGTCCATGAAGCCGTTGGAGCGCACCGACTTCCAGCAGATCAGCGACAGCCTGGATCTGACCGTGCTGGGCAATCTGCGGATGACCCAGGCGTTCACCCCCGCGCTGGCGGAGTCCAAGGGTGCCGTGGTCATGATCAACTCCGCGGTGCTGCGGCACTCCGAACCCCGCTACGGCAGTTACAAACTCGCCAAATCCGCACTGCACGCCATGTCGCACACCCTCGCCACCGAACTCGGCCCGAAGGGTATTCGCGTCAATACCGTCGCCCCGGGCTACATCTGGAACGACCAGCTGAAGTGGTACTTCGGTGAGATCGCCAAGAAGTACGGCATCACCCCGGAACAGGTGTACGAGCAGACGGCGGCCAAATCGGACCTGAAGCGGCTGCCGGAACCCGACGAGATCGCCCGCGCCGTGGTGTTCCTGGCCTCCCCGTGGGCCAGCGCCATCACCGGGCAGACCCTCGACGTCAACTGCGGCGAATACCACGTCTGAGAGTGGAGGAACAGACAATCATGAGCAGACGTACCGGCGTCGGAACGGTCGAGGACCTGCACGCCTCCGCCACCAAGGTCTGCGGTCTCACCGATTTCGGGGCCGACGACTACACCGAGGCGCTCGCCGTGCTGCTGGAGTCCTACCAGCGCGACGCCGACCTGACCGAACTCGGCAGCAAGATGAGCCGCTACTTCCTGCGCGGCGCACTGGTGGCGCGGGCGCTGAGCGAGGCGTCCTGGCAGGCCCATCCCGGCTACGCCGACACCCCGGTCACCCGGCCCATCTTCGTGACCGGGCTGCCGCGCACCGGCACCACGGCCCTGCACCGGCTGCTCGCCGCCGATCCGGCCCATCAGGCCCTGGAGATGTGGCTGACCGAATTCCCGCAACCCCGGCCGCCGCGCGACACCTGGGCCGACAATCCGGTCTACCAGCGCATCGACGCCGGATTCGCGCAGCACCGCATCGAGAATCCGGAATTCATGGGCGTGCACTACATGAGCGCCGCCGATGTGGAGGAATGCTGGCAGCTGCTGCGGCAGACGGTGAAATCCATCGCCTACGAGAGCCTGGCCTACCTGCCCACCTACTCGCGGTGGCTGCGGGAGCAGGACTGGACCAATGCCTATGTGCGGCACCGGCAGAACCTGCAACTCATCGGACTCGGCGACCAGCGCCGCTGGGTGCTCAAGAACCCCAGCCACCTGTTCGCCCTGGACGCGCTCATGCGGGTGTACCCGGATGCGCTCATCATCCAGACCCACCGCGATCCGGTCACCATCGTCGGCTCCTCGTGCAGTCTGTCCGAGCAGGCCACCAAGGGTTGGTCCAACTCCTTCGGCGGGGCGAAACTGGGTGCGGCGCAACTGGAGCTGTGGTCGCGCGGCTGGCGGGAGTTCACCGCGGCGCGGTCGCGCTATCGCGCCGATCAGTTCCTCGACATCCAGTTCGAGGATCTGCGGGCCGATCCGATGGGCACCATCGAGACCATCTACAAGGCATTCGGCATGGAGCTCACCGATGCGGCCCGCACGGCCATGCTCGCCCTCGACGCGGAGAGCAGATCCGGTGACCGCAAGCCGTCACACCGGTACTCGCTGGCCGACTACGGGCTGACCGAGGATCAGGTGCGCGCGGAATTCGCCTAGCCCGGATTCGTTCAGGACGGGCCGGGGCTGTCGGCGCGCAGCCCCAGCCCGTCCACGAAGGCACGCAGCGCCAATTCGAAACTCTCGGCGTCGATTTCGTCGGACCGGGCGCGCAGCAGGTGCGCCTGCTCCAGATGCGGATAGCGGTCGCGGTAGACCCGCACATCGTCGACGAAGCCGCGAGAGAACGAGCCGACGGTCGAGCCCATCACCAGATAGCGGGTGGCCGCGCCGATCATGGTGGCCTCGCGCGGCGGCCAGCCCGCACCCACCAGACCGCCGTGCACCGCATCGGCCGCGCGCAGGTTCTCCTCCCGCTGCCCCGGCCCGGAGGCCAGGTACGGCACGAAATTCGGATGCGCCACCAGGGCGGCGCGATAGGAGCGCGCCCACTCCATGAGTCCGTGCCGCCAGTCGCCGGACTCGAAGGCCGAGGTATCGACCCGGCTCATGAGGCTGCGGGCGATATCGTCGAGCAGATCGTCCTTGGTGGGGTAGTGGCCGTACAGTGACGCGGCCTGAACGCCCAGTTCGGCCGCCAGCTTGCGCATGGACAGCTCACCGAGACCGTCGCGGTCGACGAGGGTCAGCGCCGCCTCGCGAATGCGGTCGCGGCTGAGCAGCGGCACCTTCGGCCTCGCCATCGCCCTCACCTCTCTCGTCGGAGCCGAATCCAGCACCTGGCTCTTGATCAACCGAACAGCGTTAGGATACCGTCTGCGGCGTTAAACCTAACACTGTTCGGTTAGGAGTGGAGATGGACTTCGAACTCGGCGACGCGCACCGCGAACTGCGGGAGGTCGCCCGGGCGTGGGTCGACAAGGAGGTCGTGCCGTTCGCCACCGAGTGGGACCGCGCCGAAGCGGTCGATCCGGCGATCGTCGGCAAACTCGGCGCGATGGGCTTCCTCGGCATCGAGATACCCGAGGAATACGGCGGCTCCGGCGGCGACGCCCTGGCCTACTGCCTGCTGCTCGAGGAGTTGGGTCGCGGGGACAGCGCCGTGCGCGGCATCGTCTCGGTATCGCTGGGCCTGGTCGCCAAAACGATCAGGACCTACGGCAGTGCCGAGCAGCGCGCGCACTGGCTGCCGCGGCTGTGCGCCGGACAGTCACTGGGCTGCTTCGGCCTCACCGAACCGGGCACCGGCTCCGACGCCGCCGCGCTGACCACCCGCGCCGCCCGCGACGGCGACGAGTGGGTGCTGTCGGGCACCAAGATCTTCATCACCAACGGCACCCACGCCGATATCGCGCTCGTCTTCGCACGCACCGGCGGGCCGGGGCCGAAGGGTGTGACCGCCTTCCTGGTGCCCACGGACACACCGGGATTCGGCCGCACCGAGATCAAGGGGAAACTCGGCCTGCGCGGTCAGGCCACCGCGGAACTGGTGCTCGACGACGTTCGGGTGCCCGATACCGCGCGGCTCGGCGCGGAAGGCCAGGGTTTCCGGATCGCCATGGGGGCCTTGGACAAAGGCCGCATGGGCGTCGCGGCGGGCTGCGTCGGCGTGGCGCGGGCCTGCCTGGAGGCGTCGGTGCGCTACGCCGGGGAGCGCGAGCAGTTCGGCAAACCCATCGCGTCCTTCCAGCTGGTGCAGGAACTGCTCGCCGATATCGCCGTCGAGGTCGACGCCGCGCGCCTGCTGACCTGGCGCGTCGCCGACCTGATCGAGCGCGGCCAGCCCTTCGGCACCGCCGCGTCCATGGCCAAGCTGTTCGCCAGCGAGGCGGCGGTCAAGGCCGCGAACAATGCCATCCAGGTCTTCGGCGGCTACGGCTATATCGACGAGTACCCGGTGTCGAAGTACCTGCGCGACGCCCGCGTGCTCACCCTCTACGAGGGCACCAGCCAGATCCAGAAACTGCTCATCGGCCGCGCCCTCACCGGCGTGAACGCCTTCGCGTGAACCGCGCCCCGGCATTACCCGAAAGATACCGCCCGACAGGAGAATTCCGTGTCCGAGAATCCCGCACCGGCCGAGCTCACACCCGCCGAGCTCACACCCGCCGAGCCCGCGGCTGCCGATCGCGCACCCGCCGATCCCGCGGCTGCCGACCGCGCACCCGTCGACTCCGCGCCGCTGAATCTCGCGGCTGGGGCACCCGCGCCCGCGAGTTCTGCGTCCCCGAGTCCCGCGCCTCCGAGCGCACGGTCCACGAGTCCCGCGCCTCCGAGCGCACCGTCCACGAGTCCCGCGCTCGTGACTCCCGGGTCCGGGAACGCAGCACAGCCGGTGGCCTTCGTGACCGGTGCCGCCCGGGGGATCGGCGCGGCCATCGCGCAGCGGCTCGCCGCCGACGGGGCCGTCGTGGCGGTCGTGGACCTCGACGAGTCAGCCTGCGCCGCGACCGTGGACGCCATCGTCGCGGCGGGCGGCAAGGCCATCGCCGTGGCCTGCGATGTGACCGCCGAGGATCAGGTGGACGCCGCCGTCGACCGGGTGGCGGCCGAACTCGGCTCAGTGGACATCCTGGTCAACAATGCCGGGGTGCTGCGCGACAACCTGCTGTTCAAGATGTCCGTGGCGGAGTGGGACACCGTCATGTCGGTTCACCTGCGCGGAGCGTTCCTGTGCAGCCGGGCGGCTCAGCGGCATATGGTGGCGCAGCGCTCCGGCAAGATCGTCAACACCTCCAGCGTCTCCGCGCTCGGCAATCGCGGGCAGGCCAACTACAGCGCCGCCAAGATGGGCATCCAGGGCTTCACCCGCACCCTCGCCATGGAACTCGGGCCCTACGGCATCAATGTCAACGCCGTCGCACCGGGCTTCATCGTCACCGAGATGACCGCCGCCACCGCCGCCCGTCTGGGCGTCAGTTCCGAAGAGCTGCAGGCCAAGACGGCCGAGATCACCCCGCTGCGACGGGTCGGCCAGCCCGCCGATATCGCCGATGTGGTGGCCTTCCTGGCCTCCGAGAATGCAGCCTTCGTCACCGGGCAGACCGTGTACGTCGACGGCGGACGCCGTCTCTAGGGGATCGAGAACATCATGCGCAGAACGGTTTTCACCGCCGACCACGACGCCTTCCGGGAGACGGTGCGCGCCTTCATCGCGGCCGAGGTGGTGCCCGTCTACGAGAAGTGGTACGCCGAGGGCATCGTGCCCCGCGAGTTCTACTACAGGCTGGCCGAACTCGGCGTCTTCGGCATCGAGGTGCCCGAGGAGTACGGCGGAGCGGGTATCGAATCCTTCAAGTTCCAGGCCATTCTCATGGAGGAGACCGCGCGCGCCGGAGTGTCCTTCGGCGGTTCGGGCGTCCATGTCGGACTCTGCCTGCCCTATCTGAAATCCCTCGCCACCGCCGAGCAGAAACAGCGCTGGCTACCGGGCTTCGTCACCGGCGAACTGATGTTCGCCATCGCCATGACCGAACCCGGCACCGGCTCCGACCTGGCCGGCATGCGCACCACCGCCACGCTGTCCGAGGACGGCACCCACTATGTGCTCAACGGCGCCAAGACCTTCATCACCGGCGGCGTGCACGCCGACCGGGTGATCGTCTGCGCCCGCACCGCGCCGCCCACCGAACAGGACCGCCGCCACGGGATCTCGCTGTTCGTCGTGGACACCACGGCGCCCGGCTACACCGTCGGCCGCAAGCTCGACAAACTGGGGCTGAAGGTCTCCGATACCGCCGAACTCACCTTCACCGACGTGCGGGTGCCGGTGGCGGATCTGCTCGGCGCGGAACATCAGGGATTCTCCTACCTCGGTCGCAACCTGCCGCAGGAGCGACTGTCCATTGCCGTCGGCGCGTACGCGCAGGCCACGGCCGCGGTGCGGTTCGCGAAGGAATACACCCGGCAGCGCAGTGTTTTCGGGCAACCGGTGGCCAGCTTCCAGAACACCAAGTTCGAACTCGCCGCCTGTCGCGCCGAGGTCGACGCCGCCGAGGCCGTGGTGGACCGCGCCCTCGATGCCCTCGACGCCGGGGAACTGACCCCCGCCGACGCCGCCTCGGCCAAGCTGTTCTGCACCGAGGTCGCCGCCCGCGTCATCGACCGGTGCCTGCAACTGCACGGCGGCTACGGATTCATCAACGAGTATCCGATCGCCCGGCTGTACGCCGACAATCGCGTCAACCGGATCTACGGTGGCACCAGTGAGGTGATGAAGATGATCATCGCCAAGGATATGGGACTGTAAGGAGCGCGACGCATGACCGAGTTCGCGGACTTCGACGCCCTGCGCGCCGCCGCCGGCACCGAGATCGGGGTGAGCGAGTGGCTCACCGTCGATCAGCGGCGCATCGACCTGTTCGCCGAGGCCACCGGGGACCACCAGTGGATCCACGTGGACGCCGACCGCGCCGCCGCCGGACCCTACGGCGGCACCATCGCGCACGGCTTTCTGACCCTGTCGCTCATCGTGCCGCTCACCCAGCAGATCATGACCGTGCGCTGCGCCAGCGCCGGAATCAACTACGGGCTGAACAAGGTTCGCTTCATCACGCCGGTTCCGGCCGGTGGGGCGATTCGGGCGCGGTTGACGCTGAACTCCGTCACCGACGTCCCCGGCGGGGTGCAGGCCGAACGCACCGTCACCGTCGAACTCGACGGTGCCGACCGTCCGGCCTGTGTGGCCGAGAGCATCACTCGCTATCTGATGTGACTCCGGGTCCGGTGGCGTCGCTGCCCCGCACCGCCGCGGTGTCGCGCGGCGGGTTGTCGGGGGTGGGGGCGCCGTTACCGCCCGGGGCCGAACGGCTGCGCCGACAGGGGCGTCTCATCGGGGGTCATGGTCGCCACCACCGAAATTCCGGCGGCCTGGAAATTGCTGAGCGCGCGCCCGATGTGATCTGCGGAAGTGATGAGGATGGCGGTCGTCGCGCCGATGGCCGCCATCACCTTCGCCGAGAAGGCCGCGTTCTGCACTGTCGAATTCGCCTGGGTCTCGACATGGATGCGCTGCGGGGGAAGGCCGCGCGCGATCAGCCACTCCGCCATGGCCGCCGCCTCGGGCACGCCATTGCGCGGATTGCCGCCGGTGACGATGACCGGCGCGGCGGGGGAGAGCACCGCCGAGACGTATCCGGCGTGCAGCCGATTGATCAGTTCCGGACGCATGGACCCGTCCGGCAGCAGCCCGTAGCCGAGCACCACGATGGCGGTGTTCGGGGTGAACAGCGCGGGCAGTTCCAGGCCCGGCAGGCGCACGGTCGTCACCGAGTCGATGGCCGCGAGCACCTCGTCGGTGATTCCGGTGGACGGATGTGCCGGGGCGGCAGCGGGTTCGGCGAACGCCGGGGCCGCGGTGAGGGCCAGGGCGGTCACGGCCGCACCCGTGACCACGAGCCGCGTGACCGTGCGGGCCGCGTGCCGCAGGGTGGGAACGGGGGGAAGGAGCTGATCGAACATCGGGGTGACCTCCTGACCACAAGATGTGACAAGTAGTCGGTTCACATTTTCATCAATGATCACCCGTGCCGTACCGGCCGGTAGGCGAATCCGCGAAATCGGCACGCATTGGCGCGAACCGACAATCGGCACGTACTCGCGGACAACGCAGCAGGGCCCCGAGTCGAATTCGACTCGGGGCCCTGCCCTGTGACGATCAGTGAGAACTGCGCTCAGTGAGAACTCAGTGCTCGCTGTGCTTTCCGCTGGAACCGGCATCCTGCGCCGCCTCCAGCGCCGCCAGCATGTCGTGCTCCTCCTGGTGCGCCAGCTGCGCGTTGGACTCGACCTCGGCGGGCGGATCGGCCCGCAGGAAGGAACCCGAACCCGGCTTGCCGGCCGAACCCAGCTTGGACATCTTCTTCGGCACCGGAGCGCCCTGGTACTCCAGGGGGATCGGGTGGCCGTGCGAATCCACCGGGCCCAGCGGCTGGTGGATCTCGATGTACTCGCCGTGCGGCAGGCGCTTGATCACGCCGGTCTCGACACCGTGCTCCAGCACCGCGCGGTCGCTGCGCTGCAGGCCGATGCAGAACCGGTAGGCGATGAAGTACGCCAGCGGCGGGCCGACCAGCAGCAGGATGCGACCACCCCAGGTGGTGGCGTTCAGCGAGATGTCGAACTTGAACGCGATGATGTCGTTCACGCAGGAGATGGTCAGCACCAGGTAGAAGGTGATGGCCATGGCGCCGATGGCGGTACGCACCGGCACGTCGCGCGGACGCTGCAGCAGGTTGTGCCGGGCGTCGTCACCGGTGAGGCGCTTCTCGATCCACGGGTAGGCGATCAGCACCGTGAACACCAGACCCATGATCAGCGCCACCCAGAACACCGCGGGCACCGTGTAGTTGCCGATGTAGATCTCCCACGGCGGCATCAGACGCGCCATACCGTCGGTCCACATCATGTAGAAGTCCGGCTGCGAACCCGCCGAGACCTGAGACGGGTTGTACGGACCCAGGTTCCAGATCGGGTTGATCTGCAGCAGACCACCCATGAGCGCGATGATGCCGAGGGTGAAGCAGAAGAACGCGCCCTGATCCGCGGCGAACACCGGAACGATGCGGGCACCCACCACATTGGTTTCCTTGCGGCCCGGACCGGGGAACTGGGTGTGCTTCTGGTACCAGACGATCGCCACGTGCGCCGCGATCAGCGCCAGCATGATGCCCGGCAGCAGCAGCACGTGCGCGATGTACAGACGCGGAATGATGATGTCGCCGGGGAAGTCGCCGCCGAACATCAGCCAGTGCAACCAGGTGCCCACCACCGGAACACCGATGGTGATACCCGAGAAGGCCGCGCGCAGACCGGTACCCGACAGCAGGTCGTCGGGCAGCGAGTAGCCGAAGAAGCCCTCGAACATGGCCAGGATCAGCAGCAGCGAACCGATCACCCAGTTCGCCTCACGCGGCTTGCGGAACGCGCCGGTGAAGAAGATGCGGAACAGGTGGATGATGATCGACGCCGCGAACAGCAGCGCCGCCCAGTGGTGCACCTGCCGGACGAACAGGCCGCCGCGCACCTCGAAGGAGATGTTCAGCGCCGTCTCGTACGCCCGCGACATGCCGACGCCGCGCAGCGGCTGGTACGCGCCGTCATAGGTGACGTGCGCCATCGACGGGTCGAAGTACAGCGTCAGGTAGATACCCGACAGCAGCAGGATGATGAAGCAGTAGAGCGCGATCTCACCGAGCAGGAACGACCAGTGGGTCGGGAAGACCTTGTTGATCGAGCGCTTCACGAAGGCCGCGGCCTGATACCGCTCATCCATTTCGTTGGCCTGTGCGGCCGCTTTGCTTGGGCTCATGAACGACGCTCCCAGAAGGCCGGTCCGAGCGGCTCGATGAAGTCGCCGTTGGCGACCAGGTAGCCCTCGGAGTTGACGGTGATCGGCAGCTGCGGCAGCGCGCGGGCGGCGGGACCGAAGACCGGCTTACCCCATTCGGTCGCGGAGAACTGCGACTGGTGGCAGGGGCACAGGATCCGGTTGGTCTGCTGCTCGAACAGCGAGGTCGGGCAGCCCAGGTGGGTGCAGATCTTCGAGTAGGCGAAGTAGTCGCCGTAGTTGAAGCTCTCCTGGCCCTTACGCTTGACCGCCTTCTCCGCGTCCGCGGTGCGCAGGCGGATCAGCATGACGGCATTGCGGATACCGCGCAGCGACTGCAGGGTCTCGTGCGAGTCGCCCCGCCACTCTTCCTTCCAGGGGAAGACGGTCTCCATCGCGCCCGCGTCCAGATCCTCCGGACGCACCAGCACGATGTCCTCGATGCGGCCGGTGTCGCGGCGCAGGTAGACGGTCTGACCCGGGTAGTCCGGGGTCCAGCCCGACACCCACAGCGGCGACTTGTCACCCTTGGCCCACGGGTTCTTCACCATGCCGCCGACGAAGACGAACAGCGCGCCGATGCCCAGCAGGCCCGCGCCCAGACCCGCGGTGCGGGTGATCATCTTGCGGCGGGCCAGCGTGGAGGTGTCCAGCGCGTCCTGCAGCTCGGCGGCCAGGGTGCGGCGGTTGGTCTCCGAGGACTTGCCGTCGTGGCGGTCCTGGATGGAGATCTCGGCCGGGATGAACTTCTTGCGGATCAGCACCACCGCGATACCGATGGCCAGCACCGCGATACCCAGCGACAGGCCGACCAGCGGCGTGTACAGGCTGTAGGCGGCATTGCCCTCGTCATTGCGGGACTTGTAGCTCCACGGCCAGAACAGGAAGACGCCGATCAGCGCGACGGCCGACAGCGCCGAGATGCCGAACCACATCGCCACCTGACGCTCGGCCCGCTTCTCGGCCCGGGTGCCGGGCACCGGCCAGCGCGGCGCGCGATAGGCGACGTCGACACCGTCCATCTTCGTGCCGAGTTCGACCAGTTCGTCCCGCGACAGCGCGTCGAGCTGCTCCTCGGTCAGATCCGTCTGCGGCGTGGGGTGGTCCCCCATGCTGTTTCGCTCCTCTTCGCTCATGACCGGGATCCGATCCACATGGCGGAACCGACCAGCAGGGTGATGCCGACGATCCAGGCGGCCAGACCCTCGGTGGCGGGACCGAAGCCGCCGAGGCCGTAGCCGCCCTCGGACTGGGTCTCGGTGCGGTCCTTGACGTAGGCGACGATGTCGCGCTTCTCCTCCGGCGTCAGCTGCCGGTCGGAGAACTTGGGCATGTTCTGCGGGCCGGTGAGCATCGCGGTGTAGATCTGCTGCTCATTGGCCGGTTCCAGCGGCGGCGCGAACTTGCCGGACGACAGCGCGCCACCCTTGCCGGTGAAGTTGTGGCAGGACGCGCAGTTCATGCGGAACAGTTCGCCACCGCGACCCAGATCGGCGCCCCCGATCAGCGACTCCTGCGCGATCTCGCCATCGGCGTCGCGGACCACGGTCGGGCCGCCGCCGTTGGCGGCGATGTACGCGCCCAGCGCATCGGTCTGGCGGGCGTCGAACTTGGGGGGCTTGCGCATGATCTGCGCCTCGTTGCGGACCGCGGGCATGCGGCCGGTGGAGACCTGGAAGTAGACCGCGGCCTCACCGACGCCGATCAGGCTGGGACCGCGATCCTCCACACCCTGCAGGTTGACGCCGTGGCAGGTGACACACGAGGTGTCGTAGATCTGCTTACCCTCGCGCAGCAGCGCGGACTGATCCTCGTTCGCGGTCGCGACCTGGGCGTCCGGGGTCAGCGCCGAGGCCGTGAAGCCGGCTCCGACGAGGCCCATCAGCAGAACCAGACCGCCCGCGAAGCGCCGCTTGCCGCGCCGCCGCTTGCGGATCTTGGTGGCCTGATTCTCTTGCGCGCTGCCGATCCCGGGGCCGCTGGGATCTGGCGCTGACGGGGGAGATGAACTCATCTGTGTCCCTTTGGAGTAGACGGAACCGACTGTGCAGAAGCTCTTGTCCGGACTAGCGGACGAAGTAGATCGTGGCGAACAGCCCGATCCAGACGATGTCGACGAAGTGCCAGTAGTAGGAGACGACGATCGCCGCCGTGGCCTGCGCCGGGGTGAACTTGCTGAGCGTCGTGCGCACCAGCAGGAACACGAAGGCGATCAGACCGCCGATGACGTGCAGGCCGTGGAAGCCGGTGGTGATGTAGAACACCGAGCCGTAGACGCTGCTGGAGATCGAGGTGCCCTCGTGCACGAGGTGGTAGTACTCGTAGCCCTGGCCCGCCACGAAGAACGTGCCCATGAGCAGGGTGATGAAGTACCAGCGCCGCAGGCCGAACACATCGCCCTTCTCCGCCGCGAAAACACCCATCTGGCAGGTGAAGGACGACGCGACCAGCACCGCGGTGACAGGCACGGCGAGTGCCATGTTCAGCTCGGTCGGCTCCGTCGGCCAGCCGAGTTCGGGGTTGGCCTGCGCGCGAGCAACGAAGTACATGGCGAACAGGCCGGCGAAGAACATCAGCTCGCTCGACAGCCAGATGATGGTACCGACACTGACCATGTTGGGCCGGTTCAGCGAATGCACACGCTGGGTAATGGCCGATCCTGGGGTCCCTACTGCGGTCGTCACGCCGGTAAGTATGACCCCTTGTAGTACGACAGGTGTAGCCGGGTACGAAACTTCGGGGCGCGTGTCGGAAACCGCAGCGCGAGAGGATCTCCCGAGTAGCGCCCGGCGTGTCTCTCGAGCAGGGCTTTTCTGCTGCCGGGGCGATTCGCGGCGGTGACGGCACCCAAGCTAGAGCACGTGGCTGAGAAAAAGGCAAGAGTGAAACCTGTGATCCGGACCCGCGGAAGGAACGAAATGACCTCGAAGACCTGGTGGCGGCGGCTGTTCGGGCGGGCGACCGTGCCCGAACTCGATCCCTCCGACACCGATCTGGTGGAGGTGGTGTCGAGTTTCGACGACGCCGAAGCCTGTTCGACCGCACTGGAGCGGGCCACCGGCTGGACGCCGCAGCGGCCCGCGGTGCTGCGGCACCTGCTGCGACTGCCCGCGGCGCAGGTGGAGAGCGCGGCCGCCATCGCCGCACAGGACGGATACGCGGTGCACGAGCGCGGCGCCGGCGATCCGTGCGAGGTGGTGCTGCAACGCGTGCAGCTGCTCGACGCGCTGCACTGCTCGCAGGAACGCGCGCGCATGGCCGGATTGGCGCAGCGGCACGACGGGACCGCCCTCGGCTGGACGGCCTGGCAGTGAAAGCCGGTACCGCCCGGGGGAAAATCCCGTGCCCGGCGCACTAGGCTGCTGAGGGAGCACTGGTGTGCCGAAACCACCAGCAACGGGAGAGAGAAGCATGAGCGCGCGCAGCTGGAGGGAAATCCTCACCATCCTGACCGAAGGACGTGACCTGTCCACGGAGGAGGCGGCGTGGGCGATGAACGAGATCTTCACCGACAACGCCACCTCCGCCCAGATCGCGGCCTTCGGCGTGGCCATGAAGATGAAGGGCCCCTCGCTGTCCGAACTGAGCGGGCTGGCCTCGGGCATGCTCGCCCACGCCCGGCGGGTGGAACTCGACTTCGGTGCCGTCGACATCGTCGGCACCGGCGGTGACCGCTCCGGCAGCGTCAATATCTCCACCATGTCCTCGATCGTGGTGGCCGCCAGCGGGGTGCCGGTGGTCAAACACGGGAACCGGGCGGCGTCCTCCAAGAGCGGCGGGGCCGATGTGCTGGAGGCGCTCGGGGTGAAGATCGCGCTCGGGCCGGAGGCGGTGGAACGCTGTGTGCGCGAGGTCGGGGTGGGCTTCTGCTTCGCGCCCATGTTCCATCCGTCACTGCGATTCGCCGGGCCGGCGCGCAGTGAGATCGGCATCCCCACCGTATTCAATGTGCTGGGGCCGCTGACCAATCCGGCGCAGCCGCGGGCGGGGCTCATCGGGTGCGCCTTCGAGGACCTGCTGCCGACCTATGCGGGCGTGTTCACCGAGCGCGGCGCCTCGGCGCTGGTGGTGCGCGGCAACGACGGACTCGACGAGATCACCACGGTGGACACCACCGACGTGTGGGTGGTCGCGGGCGGACAGCGCCGCCGCGTCACCGTCGACCCGGTCGAACTCGGGATTCCGCGAGTGGAGCCCGCCGCGCTCCAGGGCGGGGATGCCGCCATGAACGCGGTCATCGCCCGCAATATGCTGGCGGGCGAGCCCGGTCCGGTGCGGGACGCGGTGCTGCTGAACTCGGCCGCGGCCATCGTGGCCTTCGAACTCGACAGTGTCGAGACCGATCTGCACGACAAGCTGGCCGGAGCGTTGAAGCGGGTCGCGACCGCGGTCGACTCCGGGGCGGCGGCCGGGCTGCTCGACCGGTGGGCGGCACTCAGCAATGAACTCGGTACCGACTGAGGGATTTCGACCGCGGCGGGGGTACGGCTTCCCGCGATTCTCCCCGTCGAGTCCGCTCGGCGGGGAGATCTCGTTATCGCGTAGCCGGTGTGTTGCTCATCGATCGATAGCCGGTCGCCACGTTAGGGTGCACGGGATTGCCAGCCGTGCCGATGCACCCGACGCGGATGCACCGCGGCTCGAGTGAGGAGTTCAGCATGCGCGACGCTCTGGCCAAATCCGGGCTGTTCGCGGCCGTCTTCATCGTGGCCGCCCCGATGGCGCTCGCCGCGCTCACCACGGTGGGGACCCGACTACGCGGCTGAGTTCGCGCGGCACTACTCGCCGATGGAGAATCCCGCCTCCACATCGGCGCGCGCATAGGACTTGAAGGCGATATTGGTGACGGTGCGCAGCACACCCGCCGTCTTGTTGATCCTGCCGGTCACCACCTCGGCGATCTGCTCATGATCGCGCACCCGCACGATCGCGATCAGGTCCACATCGCCCGCGCACGAATACACCTCGGTCACGCCGTCGATATCGGCCAGCGCCTGCGCGGTCTCGGGAATGCGGGCGGCCTCGGCGTGGATGAGCACGATCGCGGTAATCATGACGCCACTGTATTGGATCGCGCCCGCCCACCGCTGCGGCCGGGCGCGGGCGGGGCGGGCGTCCAGGCGCGGGGCGCCGAACCGCGCGTCGTCGTGGGCGGTTCGGTGCGTCGGTAGCCGACGGAGTGGTCAGGCGTGGCCGCTCGCGGGGGCTGCGGTCCGTCGTTCGTAGGATGGTCAAGCGGGTTGGTTGTTCGCGGGGCGGTCGATGAGGCCATTGCTTGCGGCGTGGCCAGGGGCCGGTTGTTTCGCGGGGTGGTCGGGG
Source organism: Nocardia otitidiscaviarum (assembly GCF_007362295.1). Taxonomy (NCBI): domain Bacteria; kingdom Bacillati; phylum Actinomycetota; class Actinomycetes; order Mycobacteriales; family Nocardiaceae; genus Nocardia; species Nocardia otitidiscaviarum. The sequence continues at coordinate 1,933,023 of NZ_CP041695.1, forward strand.
TCCGTTGCCCGCGAGGCGGCCGGGGGGTCGGTAGCATTGCAGGGTATGCGGGGGGTTGCCGGATTCCTGGTCGGAGCGTGCGCGCTGCTGGCCGGTGCCTGTGGGTCGGAGGCCGGGCGGGAGGAGACGGGTGACCGGCCGCCGGCGCGGGTGGCGGCGCCGGGTCCGTTCACCGGCGAGTGCGGTCACGTGACGGATGCCGAGATACGTTCCACCACCGGTCTTTCCGAGCCCTCCGACATCTTCCGCAACTCCGTCACCTGCCGCTGGTTTCATACCGCACAGCACACCGATGTGACCTTCACGTCCTATCGCGGCAGCCCCATCGACCGCGAACGCGCCTGGGAAGCCCTGTGGGGCCGCGACATCCGCTCCCTCACCCTGGCGGACCACCCCGGCTTCCTCTCCCACAGCCCCGACGGCCCGACCCGGGAAGTCTGCGTGCTCGCCGTACAACTCGGCGACGACTTCTTCGAGTGGTCCTACCGCGGCGTCGTCACCCACCCCCGCGCCAGCTGCGACATGGTCCAGAACTTCGCCGACCTGACCATGCGACGGATGGGGTGAGTACCGGCGGGGCGAGCCGAGATTCGCAGTGGACAGCGGCACGGTCATCGGTGCGGTTTCGAGTGCGGCTCCGACGCGGTCATGCGCGTCGTCGACGCCGCGGCCCTGGAGCCTCGCGCTCAAACGCGCGTCGCGAGGGGGAACTGGTGGCGGCAACGGCCGAGAGGACGCCGCCACCAGTTCCCCCTCGCGATGGCTGCGGGGGCGGGTGGTCGGTGTGGGGCGGAGTGGGCGTAGGCGGGGCGAGTCCATGATCGCCTGGAGCGTCGCTGTAGTGGGGCGGAGGCGCTTGTTGGCGGACTGTGGTGGGGTGGGGGTGCTGCCTGTCACGGCATTCGCGCGTGCGCATCTCCTCGGCGGGTCCGGCATGGCGGCTGGTGCGGGCGGCGATGTGCCGGGCGGAGGAGCCGCGAGGCGCATGTCACCCTGGGTCGTCGATGGGCTGTTCACCGCGGGCCGCCGCGTCGGCACGGTCGAGCCAGCTCGTCCATGCGCCTGCGCCGAGGCGGGGTTCGCCGTAGCCGTCGGAGGTGCGGACGATGCGGGTGCCAGGTTGTTCCAGCCAGCGGGCGAGGAGGGCGGCCTCCTCCGGAAGTGCGCCGCGCAGTGGGGGATACGGGCCGTCGTCGAGTATGTCCCCCGCGGGCATGCGGTCGGGTGTGCTGGGTGGTGTGTATCCAGAGGTGTGGCCGGGCGTGGTGAGTGTGCAGCCCGGGATGGGGTCGGGTGTGCCGGGTGCGTGGCCTGCGGTCTGGTCGGGTGTGGTGAGTGCGTGTCCCGAGGTGCGGTCGGGCGTGGTGAGTGTGTAGCCCGGGGTTGGGTCGGGTGTGCCGAGTGCGGGTTTCGGGGTTTTGCCGGGCGTGCCGGGCGGCAGCGTCGGATCGGGTGCGGTCGTGTCGGGGGGAGTGCTGTCGTGGAGGCGGGTGGGGATGACGGTTTCGGCGGCGGCGACCAGGTGGTCGACGACCGGCATGGGGGGTACGCCGCGGGCTGCGGTTCCGGCGGCGGCCAGGCGGGCGTGGCGGATGACGGCGAACTCCCAGCCGCCCGCGCCGTCGGGGCGGGCGGCGATCAGTTCGGGGATGCGGGCCAGGGCGGCCAGGCGCTGGGTGCGGCGCAGTGCGCGCAGGACGGTGGCCAGGCGGTCGCGGAGGCGGGCGGCGGATTCGAAAGTCTCTGCGTCGGAATAGGTTTCGATGCGTGCGTGAATGGCGTGCAGTGGTTCGTCGGAGCGGCCGGTGAACAGTGCGCGGACCGCTTCGGGAGCGCGGTTGTACTCCTTTATATATAGGGGTGCGTTTCGGGCGCTCGCCGGGCAACCGCCGACCACGGCGGGCGGGCACTCATGGCGGCCGTCGCGCGGGATGCGGACGGTGCAGGTGCGCAGGCCGGTGTACTCGGCGATCGTCACCCCCACCTCCGCTGCGTCCGTCCGAGATCTGAAGGGCCCCAGGCTGTATCGCGTCGGCGTCCGCGAGACCGCGAACCGGGGGAACGGCTCCTCGGTGAGCGTGAGCCACCACGCCCGCTGCGGGAACTTCGACCGGCGGTTGTACGGCGGCGCGTGCGCCATGAGCAGCCGCAGCTCCCGCACCCCGGCCTCGAGCCCGTGCGCGCACACCACGTGGTCGACCCGGGTGGCCAGCCGCACCATCTCCCGCATGCGCGGTCGGGTCTCCGAATCGGTGAAGTAGCCGCGTACCCGGCGGCGCAGATCGACCGCCGTCCCTATATAGAGGACCTCGTCGGAGGGACCGCGGAACAGATACACCCCGGGCGCGGTCGGAAGATCCACCGCCAGCACGCGTTTGGCGCGCTGCTGTCGCGTGACCTCCGGCAGATAGTCGACGAGTTCGGTGAGGCTGTGCACGCCCAGATTCCCGACCCGACCGATGAGCGCGTGCAGTACGTCCACGGTGGCGCGGGCATCGTCGAGTGCGCGGTGCGTGGGCGTCGTCTCCGCGCCCAGCAGCTGCGCCAGTACCGATAACTTCACCGAGGGGGCCTCGTCACGGCCCAGGATGCGCCGTGCCAGTTGTACCGTGCACACCACCTGGAACGCGGGCCAGGCCAGCTCACAGCGCAATGCCGCCGCCTTCAGGAAACCGAGATCGAAGCGTGCGTTGTGGGCCACCAGCACCGCACCCGCGGCGAACTCCAGGAAGCCGGGCAGGACCGCGTCGATCCGGGGCGCGTCGTAGACCATGGCCGTGGTGATGCCGGTGACCTGCACGATCTGCGGTGGAATCGACCGCCCCGGGTTCACCAGGGTGGCGAACTCGCCCAGTACCTCGCCACCGCGCACCTTCACCGCGCCGATCTCGGTGATGGCGTCGCCCTCGGGGCTGGTTCCGGTGGTCTCCAGGTCCACGACCACGAAAGTCGTGGCGTAGAGCGGAGTGTCGAGGTCGTCGAAGGCGAGCTGCTCGGGCACGGCCAGCAAGCGTAGGCCGGGGGTCCGACATGTTTTCACGACGGAAATGTCCGTTTATCTGACCGAGATTCTCGAGATGAATGACCCGAATTGCGAAAGTATGCCTCTTTGTGACCAGGGTCACAGTTATTCGCATTGTCGATCAATGCGGGCGGGGTGACCGGACGGTCCGGTGGGTCGCCCGGCGCGTACGGGCGGGTTGCCGGGCATGTCGGCGCGGCGGGTCGCGGGGTCGGGCGTGTCCTGATCAATGACTATGTGCCTGAGCAGGGGATATTCGGTAATAGCCGAGATAGAGCGCGCTATGGATGAGCGCGCGCTACCGCTCGGTAGCCGTCGCGACGCTCCCGGCGAAACGGCCGTCGTTATTGTTTCGTGATTGCTGTGACTTTTGTCGCACCGAAATAGGGGTGGTCAACAATTTGGCGTAGTCCGGGTACGACTTCGGGTTTACAAACCACCGTTATCGGCTCGTAATCTTCCTGAGACCTCGCGGAGTCCGACCCACCAAACCGGTGCGGCGTCGCGGGGCAGATTGGAAGTACCTCACCATGGCGACCAACACCGTCAAGCGACAGGCCCGGGGCGTGCAGCGCAGTGCGCAGCGAGCCGTCGCGGCCGGCGCCGTCGGCGCTGCCACGCTGAGCGCGCTGCTGCTGCCCGCCGCCCCCGCATCGGCGCAGCCGGTGACCATCCCCGGCGTCGGCACCTTCGACGTCCCCGATCAGGTTCAGCTGCCCGCGGGCATTCCGGGTGTGCCGGAGTCCGTTCCGGTCGTGATCCCGCCGATTCCGGGTGTCGAGGTGCCGCCCCCGCCCGCCCCGTTCGTCGCCCCGCAGAAGACCGCGGGCGAACTCGCCGTCGACGCCGCGCTGAGCAAGGTCGGCTCCCCGTACGTGTACGGCGCCGCGGGCCCGAACGCCTTCGACTGCTCGGGTCTGGTGAAGTGGTCCTACGCCCAGGCCGGTGTGGACCTGCCGCGCACCAGCTACGCACAGCTCAACGCCGGCACCCCGGTCTCCTACGACGCGCTGCAGCCCGGCGACATCGTGTCGTTCTACGGCGGCGGCCACTCCGGCATCTACGTCGGCAACGGTGAGGTCGTGCACGCCTCGACCTCCGGCCAGCCGGTGAAGGTGGCCCCCATCTCCTCGATGCCGTTCACCGGAGCCCGTCGCGTCTGAGCTGCGAAATCCACGGCGGCCGTGACCCTTTCGTGTCCTACTGGACACGCACGGCCGCCGTTTCGTAACCTTATCGAGACCTTTCTTTCCAACTCGGGGTAAGAGACGGGGACACGCCGACGGTGGCAGCGCAGCAGCGGATACAGCGAACCAAACGACTCGTGGGCGGGGCTCTGACGGTCGGCGTCCTGGTCGTCGCCGGTTACGGAGGCGGCCCGGCCACCGCCGACCCGGTCACCACCCCCGCCACCGCCGGTGAGGCCGTCACCACCCTGGTGGATCTGTCCCGGCAGTCCGAACAGCTCAATCAGGCCGCGCTCAACGCCCAGGCCGACCTCGACGCCAAGGTCGCCGCCGCCGAGGCCGCCGATGCCACGGCCGCCGAAGCCGCCCGGGTCCTCGGCGACGCCCGCGCCGAAATCGAGAAGTACCGGCCGGTCATCGACCGCGCGGCGGCCGCCGCCTACACCGGCGGCCGCAACAACCAGCTCACCGCGCTGCTGGCCAGTAGTTCACCGCAGCAACTCCTCGACCAGATGTCCACGCTGGCACTGGTCGGCAGCCGTACCGACGCACAGCTGAGCGAGTACAAGAAGGTCAGCGACGCGGCCGCCGCCGCCGAATCCGCCGCCCGCGCCGCCGCCGACGCCGCCAATGCCGCGCGCGCCCAGGCCGACGCCGTGCGCGCCGACCTCGAGCACAAGCGTTCCGAACTCCAGGGATCCATCGCACAGGTCATCGCCGCCTGGGGGCAGCTGTCGGCCAGCGACAAGTCCGCCCTCGCCGGATCCATGTTCCCGCCCGGCTTCGACCGCGACACCCTGCTGCGCGGACTGGTACCCGGCAGCGGCACCAGTGCGCTGGCCGCCGGACTCACCCGGGTCGGCGCGCCCTATGTCTGGGGTGCGGTCGGACCCGACCAGTTCGACTGCTCCGGCCTGGTGCAGTGGGCGTTCAAACAGGTCGGCAAGAACGTGCCGCGCACCAGCCAGCAGCAGTCGCAGTTCGGCACGCCGGTGGCGCAGGCCGATCTGCAGCCCGGGGACGTGGTGTTCTTCTACCCTGAGGTGTCACATGTGGGCATCTACGCGGGCAACGGTCTGATGCTGCACGCCTCCACCTTCGGCGTGCCGGTAGCGGTCGCCCCGATGGGCTCCACACCCTTCCATTCGGCGCGACGCTACTGATACGAGGCGGGCATGGGCGTTCAGGTGTGGAGGGGGCAGCGGTGTGTTACCGCGGAGCGCCACGCTCATATGGGAAAGAGCGCAGCATGAGCGCGCTGCGGGGGTTGCGGGGGTGGCTGGGTACGCGGCGGCGGTTCCAGTTCGTGGTCACGCTCGTCATGGTGATGACGCTGACCGGGACCTGTGGTGCGTTGCTGCTGCTGCCTACGACGGTGGTGCCGAAACTGCGGGCGGGTACGCCGCCCGCGGCGACGCCGCAGTCGAGTGTGGTCGCCGATCCGCAGTTGGAGCGGGTGCGGCGGACGATGGCGTCCTACGGTGAGGTGGTCAGCGAGACCGTCGCGCTCCGGGACGGGCAGGCCGGGATCGTGCTCGGACATCCGGCGCAGCGGGATGCCATCGACATCCTGGCCGCCGAACTCGACGACGCCACCGCGGCCGTGACCGCGCTCTGGGGAACCGACTGGTCACGCGCTCCCGTGGTGGTGATCGCCACCAGCCCATCGGAATTCGCCGGACTCACGAACACCGTGGGCGAGGTGCCCGCCGAGGTGGCCGCGGTGACCGTCGCCGATCCGTTCCGGCCCGGGAGCCGACCCACCGGGCAGCGGGTGGTGTTCGGCCCGGAATCCGGGGATCGCCTCGGCCCCGACGGGCTGCGCTCGGTGCTGCGGCACGAACTCACCCATATCGCCACGCGCGCGGTAACCGTGGACGGGTCACCACAGTGGATGCTCGAGGGTTTCGCCGAATACGCGGCACATCGTGGCGGAAACCGGACCGCCGCCGAGATCGCGCCCACCCTGGCCGCGCGGGCCCGTGCCGGGGAACTGCCGCGCGACCTGCCGGCGGACGCGGTCTTCGCACCGAGCAGCGGACAGGCCGCGTCGGCCTACGAACAGGCGTGGTCCGCCTGCGCTTTCATCGCCGACGAATTCGGCGATTCCACACTGGTGAACCTGTATCGCTCCCTCGCGACGGGTCCCAAGAACGTCGCGGCCGTGGACGACATCCTGCGCGACACTCTGGGGACCCCTCGCGAGGGTTTCCTCGCCCGCTGGCGATCGTGGATCGTCACCCGGACGGCGGCGGGGGCGTAGCCGACGGGAGTGCTGCGCACGAACGTCCCGAGCGTCTGGCGGCGGGTATAGCCGCGGGTGGACGGACCGGGCGCGCACGGACGCTCGGCTACCGCAGCGCGAGGGCATCCGCTGGGCAGCCGCGCTGTGCGCGCGCTGGGAGCAGCGTCCTTCGCGTTCGGTGACGCGCGCCTGACCGTGTGCGGCGTGGTGTGTCGCGGTAGGCACCGCTCGATGCCGCGCGCTCACACGTGCTGCCGTGCCACCAGGAGATGGAACGGCACCGGACCGCCCGGGAGTGGTTTGTCCTCGACGTCGAATCCCGCTCGTCCCAGCGCGGCCTGGATATCCGCCACGGGACGCAGTCGGAATCCGTACGGCGTGAAGGGCATCTTCGCCATGGCGTCCGGGTCGCCGACGCCGATGACCAGGCGGCCCTTCGGGCGCAGCACCCGGGCCAGTTCGGCGCAGGCGCGGTCCAGGTCCGCGACGAAGTAGAGAGTGTTGACGGTGATGGCGGCGTCGAGGCTGTCGGCGCCGAAGGGCAGGTCGTCCAGGGAGCCCGCGAGCAGGCGCAGCCGACCGGCTCCGATCTCGGCGGTATGGCGGGATGTGGCGCGTGTCAGCATGTCGGTGGAGATCTCGACGCCGTACACCACCCCGTCGGCTCCGGCGCGCTCGAGCAGCAGCGGCAGTCCGACGCCGCCGCCGAAGCCGATATCGGCCGCGACCTCGCCCGCCGCCACCTCGGCGGCCTCGACCGCCGCGGCGATCGCGGCCCGGTTACCGCGGTTCAGCATGAGAGCCACGACTTTTCCGAGGGGGCCGCTGGGATGGCCGAGCTGCCCGGCCACGATCGACATCAGTCGTCCGGCAAGTGAATTCATGCTCAGGCAGCCTATGCGGCGCGGCCGGTCCCGTCATCGGCGGTGCGCGCGCATATGCGCATACGACCGCGGCCGGTGCGCGTGCTGCGGGCCGGGCGGCCGGGTCCGCGACACGGTGCCCCGGGGACGATCTACGGCATGTCGGCGCGGGAACGCGGCGTGGCGCCCTACAGCGGGTGCGCGAAGTCGGCCGCGGACCGGGCGGCGGAGGCCGGTGCAGTAGTTTGAGGGCATGGGGCGAACTCTCCTGGTTACCAATGATTTCCCGCCGCGGCCGGGCGGCATCCAGTCGTACCTGCACGCGCTCGCCCTACAGTTGCCCGCGGACGAACTGGTGGTGTACGCGCCGCGCTGGCGGGGCGACAGCCACTGGAAATTCGACGCGCAGCAGCCGTTCCAGGTGGTGCGGCACCCGACCACACTCATGCTGCCCACCCCGCTGGTGCTGCGGCGCACCCGCAAACTGCTGCGCGACGAGCAGTGCGACAGCGTGTGGTTCGGTGCGGCCGCGCCGCTGGCGCTGCTCTCGCCCCTGTTGCGCCGGTCGGGAGCCGAACGCATCGTCGCCTCGACGCACGGGCACGAGGTGGGCTGGTCCATGCTGCCCGGTTCGCGGCAGGCGCTGCGGGTGATCGGCGATCACACCGATGTGGTGACCTACGTCAGCAAATACACGCGGCGGCGGTTCGCGGCGGCCTTCGGGGCGCAGTCGGCGCTGGAGTATCTGCCCCCCGCCGTGGATTCGGAGACCTTCGCACCCGATCCGGCGGCACGGGCCGAACTGCGCGCCCGCTACGGCCTGGGCGACCGGCCGACCATTCTGTGCCTGTCCCGGCTGGTCCCGCGCAAGGGTCAGGACGTACTCATCCTGGCCATGCGCTGGATCAAGGAGCGGATCGACGGCGCGGTGCTGGTCATCGCGGGCAGCGGGCCGTACGAGCAGAAGCTCCGGGCGCTCGCACAGGCCATGGGCGTGGCCGACGACGTGGTCTTCACCGGTCGCGTGCCCGCGGCCGAACTGGCCGCCCACCACACCATCGGCGATGTCTTCGCCATGCCCTGCCGCACCCGCGGTTTCGGTCTGGACGTGGAAGGGCTGGGCATCGTCTTCCTGGAGGCGTCCGCGTCCGGGGTACCGGTGGTGGCGGGCGATTCGGGCGGCGCGCCGGAAACCGTGCGGGAGGGCGAGACCGGCAAGGTCGTCAAGGGCGGCGACCCGATGGCCGTCGCCGATGCCATCGTCGAGATCCTCTCCGACCGCGATGCCGCCGCCGCCATGGGCGCCGCCGGACGCGCCTGGGTGCAACGCCAGTGGCGCTGGGACGCCATGGGCGCCCGCCTGCGCCACCTGCTGGATCCCGCACCGCACCCTGTCCGCCCCGGCCCGACGCTCGACTGATCCCCGGTCCGCTAGGCTCAGCCGGGTGAGCAGTATCCAGGTTGCCGACCAGACGTTCGTCGCCGCGCCCGGGGCGGCGGTGGGCGAACTGCTGGCCGATCGCGCCCGCTGGCGCCACTGGTGGCCCGACCTCACACTCGACGTGCGAGAAGATCGGGGCGAGAAGGGGATTCGCTGGACCGTCAAGGGACCGCTGACCGGCACCATGGAGGTGTGGTTGGAGGAGATGCTCGACGGCGTCATCCTGCACTACTTCCTGCACGCCGAACCGCCGGGCGCGGACGGCTTGTCGGCGCGTGATCTGATGGCCCGCAATCGGGCGCGCCGGGTCGCCGGGAAACGGATGGCCTTCGAGATCAAGGCGCGACTGGAGGCCGGACGACCGGCCGGCGTCGCTCCCGCGCCCCGCTGAGCACCGTCGCCACCACCGTCGTCGCTGGAAAGGAAGCGTTGCCCGATATGGCCGACCGGACGCAGAGGTCGATCGTCATCGACGCCCCGTCGGATCGGGTGATGGCCGTCATCGCCGACCTGGAGTCCTATCCGGAATGGGTGGCCGCGGCGCACGCGGTCGACATCCTGGAGAAGGGCTCCGACGGCCGTGCCCGCACCGCCCGCTTCGTGCTGGACGCGGGCGTCGTGAAGGACACCTACACCCTCGCCTACCGCTGGCGGCCGGACGGCAAGGCGGTGAGCTGGACGCTGGTGAGCGGTGACCTGCAGAAAGCGCAGGACGGCAGCTACGAGCTGATAGATCTGCCCGACGGCGGTACCCAGGTGGTGTACGAGCTGACGGTGGACCTGAACATCCCGATGATCGGCATGTTCAAACGCAAGGCCGAGAAGGTCATCACCGATACGGCATTGAAGGAACTCAAGAAACGGGTCGAAGGCTGACCGCGAGCAGGACCAGGCCGCAACCATCAACCACCCGGGTGGAACTGTTCGTCGGCAAGGGCGGGGTGGGCAAGACGACGCTGGCCTGCGCGACCGCCATGGCGTACGCGCGGGCCGGGCAGCGCGTGCTGCTCGCCTCCCTGGATCAGGCGCATTCGCTCGGTGACGCGTTGGGGGTGCGCATCGCGCACGATCCCGGCACGGTGCCGGGTGTGCAGGCGGTGCGTCCGGGCCTCGATGTGATCGAGGTGGATTCCCTTGCGCTGCTGGAGGATCGGTTCCGTGAGGTGCTGCGGATGCTGTCCGGCGCGGGACACGATCACGGTATCGACATCGGCGCGCTGGACCCCGCCGAGCTGACCGGACTGCCCGGCGTGCAGGAACTGCTGGCGCTGCTGGAGATCGCGCAGTTCGTGGCGGACGAGGACTGGGACGTGGTCGTGGTGGATTGCCCGCCGTCGGCCGATATGTTGCGCATCGTCACCGCACCCGACACCCTGCTCGGCTACCTGGAACGGGTCTGGCCCGCGCGCACCCGGACGTTGAGTGCCATCGGCGCGGATCTGCGACGCGCGGTGCTGGCCACCACGGTGGAGCGGATCGCGGCCGCGGTGTCGGGTGTGCGTGATCTGCTCGCCGATCGCACCCGCACCGGGGCGCGGCTGGTGACCGCCGCCGAGCGGGTGGCGGTGGCGGAATCGACGCGGGTGCGCTCGGCCGCGGTGCTGCTCGGCCTGCGGCTGGACGCGATCCTGGTGAACAAGGTGCTGCCGCCCATGCCGCCCGTCGAAACCCGCGAGCTGCCCGATGCGGGTTCGCCCGCCGGTCCGGCACACCCGGCGGTGCAGTGGTATTTCAACCGCCGTGCCGAACAGTTGGAGGTGGTCGCGGACTTGCGGCGGCGCGTGGCCCCGACACCGGTCGTGGTGGTGGGGCACACCGGTGCCGAACCGGTGGGTCTCTCGGCGCTGTCGGCGATGTCCTTCGATGTCGATGCGAGTGGCGGCTGGGTCGGATCCGAACCGGTCCCTATGCTGGGATCGGAAGTTGACGGTGTGCCCGCTGTCACCGGCGAGCCCATGGTGCGGCTGGAATCGGGGGCCGGCGTGCGGTCGGTGTACGCGATGCGCATGCACCTACCGGTGGTCGATCCGTCGACCCTGCGCCTGGGACGAGTGGAGGACGATTTGATCGTGGGAGCGGACGGGGTCCGGCGTCGCCTGCGCCTTGCCCCGGTGTTGCGGCGGTGCACGGTCGAGAACGCCGAACTCGATGGCGAACACCTCATCGTCCGATTCCGACCCGACCCTCAGGTATGGCCGATATGAGCGACCAGCACACCCGTGACCACCACGGCGCGAGCGAGGAGAACCTCGCCGAATTCGCCGCCGAACTCCGCCTGCTGGCCGAGGCCGTCCTGGAGCGCGTCGAACCCGTACTCCGTAAGACCGCCGCCGACGGCCGCGCCGAATGGTCCAGTTGCGCCTGGTGCCCCGTATGCGCCGCCGCGGCCCTGCTGCGCGGCGAACACCACGATGTGGTGGCCGCCATCGCCGACCACGGCACCGCCCTGGTGACGGTGCTGCGCGAAGCCCTCGCGGGAGTGCCGGTGGAGCCGATCATTCCACCCGAGGTGGATCCGGATTCGCCCGAATATGCTGGGGCGCATCGGCATTCGTGGAACGAGCACGGTGCCGGGCCGAAGGGTGGCGCGGGGTACACGGGTCATCCGGGCGCGGCCGCCGGGGCCTGGACCGAGGACATGGCCGGCGCTCCCGGCGCGGACCCTGGTGTGCCGGAACCGGATTCCGCGAGCCGCTCCGATGCGGTGGCTGGTCGTGATGCGGCGGCTGGCCGTGATGCGGCGGCCGGTCGTGATACCGCGACCGGCGCTGATGCCGCGACGGGTTCTGACAGCGCGACCGACTCTGGGGCGGTGACCGGCGCTGGATCGGCGACCGGTCCAGCGCGTGGCGGCTTCTGGAGCACGGTCGCCGCGAATCTCCGCTCGCCGGGCCGAGATTCGACGCGCGGCGACGCCGCGTCCGGTGGTGATGCTGCGTCGGGTGGTGGTGCTGCGTCGGGTGGTGGTGCTGCGTCGGGTGGTGGTGCTGCGTCGGGTGGTGGTGCTGCGTCGGGTGGTGGTGCTGCGTCGGGTGGTGGTGCTGCGTCGGGTGGCGGTGCTGCGTCGGGTGGCGGTGCTGCCTCGGGTGGTGACGCCGCGTCGGGTGGTGACGCCGCGTCGGGTGGTGAGAGCAGCGGCGGGAACCCGGTCGGTCCCACCGCCAGCGCCGGTTCGGGCGGGTATGGCAACGCGCCCGGATTCGGGGGTGCCGCGGGCGCCGATCCGTCGGCCACCTATCGGCAGCATTCCCGCGACGAGACCGCGCAGCGGATCCCAACCTCCAGTCGCACAGACTGGTTCACGGCGGCCGCGGGTCCGAGCGGCGGCGGTCCGACCGCATCGCCGGGCGATGTGGGCTCGTCGACCGAACCCGCACGCCCGTTCGCCGAGCCGACGCGTCCGGAACCCGCCACCGGCGGCTCACGCGGGGCCGACCTCGGGGCGCAACGCACGGGATACGCTGCGCCGCCGGTCTCTTCCGCCGGATTCGAGATGCCAGGCGCCGTCGGGATATCCGGTTCCGCCGGGGACGACAGGTCGGCACCACGTCCTCCGAACGACAACGGCGGCGGCCGGAGCGCCGCCGCCGGCGCACCGCGCGTCCAGTGGCAGCCGGGTGATCCGAGTGCGGCTCCCGGACCGGGCCATTCGCCTACCGGCGCGGAGCAGGCGGCAAGCGCGGCAGGCCCGATCTTCGGGCAGGCCGGTGGCCCGCACGGTGAGACCGGCCGGGACGCACGGCGATTCGCCGGTGACGCCGGGCGCGGAGGCGTCGGGCGCGGGCCGGAGTCGGGCAGCCGCGGGCAGGTGTCGGGGGGCCGCGGGCAGGAGTCGGGTAGCGGTGTGCCGTCGGCGGGCCGCGGTGGAGCGGGCGCGGGGCGCGGGGTACGGGGCACCGGACGTGAAGGGGCGGCGCGGTCCGGCTATGTTCCTATCTCCGTGACCATCAAGCCCCCTACAACATGACGGCCGCCATGGGGCAGCCGCTGACCGTCGGCGTGGATGTCGGCGGAACGAATATTCGCGCGTCCGTGGTGGACGGCGCGGGCGAGGTGCTGGATACCGTGACCGCGCCGACGCCGCAGTCGGCGCGGGCGCTGGAGGACGGGCTGGCGCGGGCGGTGCGCGAACTGTGTGCGCGCCATCGGATCGGCGCGGTCGGGCTCGCGGTGGCCGGATTCGTGGACGAGGATCGGGCCACGGTGCGGTTCGCCCCGCATCTGCCGTGGGAGGACGCGCCCGTCGCCACCCGGCTCACCGAACGGCTCGGCCTGCCCGTGATCCTGGAACACGACGCCAATTCCGCCATGTGGGCCGAATACCGGTTCGGCGCGGCCGCGGGCGGCCACAATGTGGTGCTGGTGGCGATCGGCACCGGGATAGGAGCCGCGCTGCTGGTCGGCGGCCAGCTGTATCGCGGAAGCTACGGTGTCGCACCGGAACTCGGCCACATCCAGGTGGTGCCCAACGGCCGCGCCTGCGCCTGCGGCAAACGTGGCTGCTGGGAACGGTATTGCAGCGGCACCGCGCTGGTCGATACGGCGCTGGAGCTGCTGGCCACCGATCCGCAGCGCTCCACCCTGCTGGCCCGCGAGGTGCACCGCGATCCCGATTCGCTGACCGGCCGCCGGGTGGCGGGCGCGGCGCAGGACGGCGATCCGGTGGCCCTCGACGTGATGGCGGACTTCGCGCGCTGGCTCGGCCTCGGACTGGCCGCCGTCAGCGATATCTTCGACCCGGACCTCATCGTCATCGCGGGCGGCGTGAGCACCTCGGCCCCGCTGTTCCTCGACGATGCCCGCGACCACTACGCCCAGTCCATCACCGGCGCGAAGCACCGGCGGCTGGCCCGCATCCGCACCGCGCAGCTCGGGGAGGCGGCGGGCATGATCGGCGCGGCCGAACTCGCCCGCGCGGCCCTGGTGGCGAACCCGGACGCGGTGTCGGCGGGCAACCCGCCCTGCTGAACCGCGTCCCGGACGGATCGGTGCCCGCCGGACCACGCTGTGCAACGCAGGACTGGTCCGTGTTCTCGCGACCGGATTGCTGTGTTCTCGCGGACTGGGTGTGGCATGTGCTCGACGGCCCGCTGCGCGCCGTGTCGGCGTTGTCCGAGGTGTCCGCGGGAGTGGGGCGTGTCCGCAGTACCCAGCTGTGTCCGCCGGATGGGCTGCGTCCGTGCGGCGCGGGGCAGGGTTATCGGGGGAGGACAGCGTTCTCGGGCCGGGCCGCGCCAGTGGGCGGTTGGCCCGTGTCGGACGCATACCGTTACCGTCGGACGCATACCGTCGGCGCGGCGGGGTATGCCGAAGGCGTTGCGGGCCGCGGCGTCTCGCCCCGGCCGCGACGGTGGCCTTGAAGCGCGGGCCGCTGCCAGCAGGTTCGGTGTGTGCCAACCGTGTGAAAACTGCCGCCGGGGTTGGTTACGCCGGAGTCTCGGCGGTAGAGTCGGCAGCTGACGGTGGTGCCCGCAATGAGGCCGGTCCCGATCAGGAAAATCAGGGGAAAGGACGCGATGTTCTACTGGCTGCTGAAGTTCGTGTTGGTGGGACCGCTCATGCATCTCGTCAACCGACCCGAGGTCGAGGGAGTGGAGCACATCCCGACCAAGGGCGCGGCGATTCTGGCCGGTAACCACCTGTCGTTCACCGACTGGCTGTTCACCCCGCTCATGAGCCCCCGACGCATCACCTATCTGGCCAAGGCCGAGTACTTCACCACCCCCGGCATCAAGGGCCGTTTGCAGAAGTTCTTCTTCTCCGGCACCGGCCAGTACCCCATCGACCGCAGCGGTGCCGACGCCGCCGAATCGGCCCTCAACACCGCCCGCAAGCTACTGGCGGAGGGCCGCCTGGTCGGCCTGTACCCGGAGGGCACCCGCTCCCCGGACGGCCGCCTCTACAAAGGCAAGACCGGGGTGGCACGCCTCGCCCTGGAGACCGGTGTCCCGGTGATCCCGGTGGCCCTGATCGGCACCGACGAGGTGTGCCCACCCGGTCCGTTCCGCTGGCGCAAGAAGAAGGTCATCGTGAAGTTCGGTGCGCCCATCGACTTCTCCCGCTACGAGGGCATGGGCGGCAACCGTTTCGTGGAGCGCGCCGTCACCGACGAGATCATGTACGAGCTCATGCGGATGTCGGGGCAGGAATACGTGGACGTGTACGCCGCCAGCCTGAAGAAGGGTGTGCCCACCGGTTCGCGGCCGGACGCCGACCGCATCCCGCAGACCATGGCGGGCTGACCACCGGATCGACCGCCGATTCGACGACGAGCCCCCGGGAAGACCGAGTCTTCCCGGGGGCTCGTCTGTCGCTTCCGGTTCTCAGCCCGCCGAGGTGGCGGTGTGGCGGACGAGCCGCCGGTGCGCCTCGATGGCCTCGAACTTGGCGAGGTTGTGCCGGGCGTCGGCGAGGGCGTCGTGCGCGTCCTTGGGGACGGGCGGCAGCGCGGGGCGGCCGTGCTGATCCCAGTGCTGGCGCAGTTCATTGGTGTAGCGGGGGAGCGCGTTGGGCAGATCCACCATGGAGCCCCAGAGTTGGCAGAGTGCGACGTGGTCGTACGCGCCGACCCAGGCCCACAGTTCGGGTTCCACACCGGGGCGGGGCACCAGGAATTTGTAGAGGTCGTCGCGGATGCGTTCGCGGCTGCGCCACAGCGGGGAGGAGGGCGGCGGCAGCTGCGGGAGCACGTAGCGGCGCACGAACGGACCGGCCTTGGATTCGTCGAATTCGGTTGATACCGCGTAATACTCGCGACCGTCCTCGCACACCACCGCGATTGAGACGAGGTCGATGACGATCCCGTCCTCAATGAATTCGCAGTCATAAAAATACCGCAAGGTCTCGGCCAGCTCCTCGGTCGGTGGTCGTCGGCACCCGCCGTCGACCCGCGTGTGGTGGGCATCCCGGCCGGGATACCCAGGGAACCACCCTATGTGCAGGCCCTGCTCCCGGCGTCGCTGGCATCCGGGAACGGCCGGCTCCCGGCGACCGGTCGGAACACTTCGGCACGGTGTGGTCGATTTCCACCCTGGGTGTAATCCACACGACGATTGCGGGTCCGTATTCTGAACGGGTGAACTGGACCGTCGACGTACCGATCGATCGCTTGCCGGAGTTGCCTCCGTTGCCCGCCGAGCTGCGTCGGCGGCTCGATGACGCGCTCGCCCGGCCCGCGCTACAGCAGCCGTCCTGGGATCCGGAGCTGGCCGCCAAGATGCGCACCGTGCTGGAGAGCGTGCCGCCCATCTGCGTGCCCGCCGAGGTGGAGGAGCTGAAGCTACGCCTGGCCGAGGTGGCCCGGGGTGAGGCGTTCCTCATGCAGGGCGGCGATTGCGCGGAGACCTTCGCCGACAACACCGAACCGCATATCCGCGGCAATATCCGCACCCTGCTCCAGATGGCGGTGGTGCTCACCTACGGCGCCAGCCTGCCCGTGGTGAAGGTGGCCCGCATCGCCGGGCAGTACGCCAAGCCGCGCTCGGCCGACCTGGACGCGCTGGGGCTGAAGTCCTACCGCGGCGATATGGTGAACTCCCTGGTCGCCGATCCCGCAGTGCGCGAACACGATCCGTCGCGACTGGTCCGCGCCTACGCCAACGCCTCCGCCGCCATGAACCTGGTGCGCGCGCTCACCTCCGCCGGCATGGCCGACCTGCACAAGGTGCACGACTGGAACCGCGAATTCGTGGCCCAGTCCCCGGCCGGGGCCCGCTACGAGGCGATGGCCACCGAGATCGACCGCGCTCTGGCGTTCATGAACGCCTGCCGGGTGAACGACCCGAACCTGTCCAGCGCCCGCCTCTACGCCTCGCACGAGGCCCTGGTGCTGGACTACGAGCGGGCCATGCTGCGGCTCAGCGAGCACCCCACCACCGGTGAGCCGGTGCTCTACGACCTGTCCGCGCACTTCCTGTGGATCGGGGAGCGCACCCGCCAGCTCGACGGCGCGCACATCGCCTTCGCGGAGCTGCTCGGCAACCCGATCGGCCTCAAGATCGGCCCGAGCACCACCCCCGAGATGGCGGTGGAGTACGTGGAGCGGCTGGACCCCAACAACGAGCCCGGTCGGCTCACCCTGGTCGCCCGCATGGGCAATGGCAAGGTGCGCGACGTGCTGCCCGCCATCATCGAGAAGGTGCAGGCCACCGGTCACCAGGTGATCTGGCAGTGCGACCCCATGCACGGCAACACCCACGAGGCGTCCAACGGCTACAAGACCCGCCACTTCGACCGCATCGTCGACGAGGTGCAGGGCTTCTTCGAGGTGCATCATGCGCTGGGCACCCATCCGGGCGGCCTGCACATCGAGCTCACCGGTGAACACGTCACCGAATGCCTCGGTGGCGCGCAGGACATCTCCGATCTGGATCTGGAGAACCGCTACGAGACCGCCTGTGATCCGCGCCTGAACACCCAGCAGTCCCTGGAGCTGGCCTTCCTGGTCGCGGAAATGCTGCGCTGAGAACCGGATTCACGCGTGTGGCCCGTGCCGATCGGCACGGGCCACACGCGTCTGCACCGCAATCGAATTATCAGGGCAAGGCGACGAGGGTGATGGTGGAACCCGGTTCGACCTTCGCGCCGGGCACGCTGCTCTGCGAGATGACGATCGAGGAATCACTCGGGGCGAGCTGCCGCACCGATACGCCCAGGCCGAGGGCCTCGAGCTTCGCGCGGGCGTCGCCGACGCTGGAACCGAGCAGACCCGGCACCTCCACGGCATTGGAGATGAGCAGGACCACGCCCTGACTGGAGTCGATGGTGGTGCCGGCGGCCGGATCGGTCCCGGCCACCTCACCGGCCTTGACCTTGGAGTCGAATTCGACCCTGGTGCCGGTGACCTCGATGCCGACCGCGTCCAGCGCGGCTCTCGCCTCCTCCTCGGTCTTGCCCCGCACATTCGGGAGCTCGACCGGGGCGGAACCCTTGCTCGTGTACACCTTCACGTCCGCGCCCATCGGCAGAATCGTGCCGGGGTCCGGATCCACCTTGGCGACCGTGCCCTCCGCCGCCGTACTGGAGACCTCCCCGGCATCCACCGGAGTCAGTCCGGCATCTCTGATCGCCTGCTTGACGCTCTGCACGTCCTGGCCCGGTCGGATATCGGGCACCTTGGGTTTGCCGCTGGAGATGAGCACCGCCACCGTGGAACCCTTGACCACCTTGGTTCCGGCGGACGGATCGGTGCCGACCACATTGCCCATCGGAATCGTGTCGGACGCCTTGTCTCTCACCTCGGTGTCGAAACCGGCGGCCTGGAGGGTGGCGACGGCGCGTTCGCGGTCCATTCCCGCGATGGCCGGAACCGCTTCGTAGCGGCCCACGCCCAGCCACCAGCCGCCGATGCCGAGCAGCAGGGCCAGCACCACCACCGCGCCGAGCCACAGCACGGCGGTGCGGCGGGATCTGCCGCGATCGGCCAGGTAGCCGTTGCGCGGCGGTTGATCGCCGTGCGGGGGCAGGGTGGGCGGTGGGGCGTGCGCGGCCGACTGCGCGTAGTCCGGAGGTAGCTCCCGGGCCGCCGTCATCACCCGGGTGTGCTGGTGGGCGGGCGGTGCGGCCGCCTGCGGCACCCGCGTGGTCGGCGGCTCGGCCGGAAGCCGCGTCGTCATATCGGCGGCACCGACGGGGGCCGGGCGCGAACGGGATTCGGCCGGTGCGGCCGGTGCCGGGGTGGGGCCGACGCGGTAGCGGGCGCTGAG
Organism: Nocardia otitidiscaviarum; assembly: GCF_007362295.1. NCBI lineage: Bacteria > Bacillati > Actinomycetota > Actinomycetes > Mycobacteriales > Nocardiaceae > Nocardia > Nocardia otitidiscaviarum. Next base: position 1,951,485 of record NZ_CP041695.1, read on the forward strand.
GTGTTCCGCGGACTCCTGCGGTGCGGGCACCCGGTAGGCGGGCAGTTGCAGCACCTGGGCGATGCGGCGGATCTCGGCGGCCATCTCGTTGCCGTCGGCGAAGCGGTGCGCGGGTTCGCGGGCGGTGGCGTGCGCGACCAGCTCGTCGAATTCCGGTGGGACGCCGGAGATGTGGTGGCTCGGGCTGGGGACGTCGTTCTCCACCCGCTGCAAGGCGATGGACAGCGAGTTGTCGCCGGTGAACGGGGTGCGCCCGGTGAGCATTTCGAAGATGAGCACGCCCGCGGCGTAGACGTCGCTGCGCGCGTCGGCGTGGCCGCTGGTGACCTGTTCGGGGGAGAGGTAGGCGGCGGTGCCGAGAATGACGCTGGCCGAGGTGATATTGGCGGCGGCCACCGCCCGCACCAGACCGAAATCGGCGATCTTGACCTCGCCGGAGTCGGAGATGAGCACATTCTCCGGTTTGATGTCGCGGTGCACCAGCCCGGAGGAGTGCGCCACGCCGATGGCCTGCATGACCGGTTCGATCACGGCGCGCACCGCGTGCGGGGGCATGGGGCCGCGTTCGCGCAGCAGTTCGCGCAGGGTGCCGCCCTCGACCAATTCCATGATGAGGAACGGGTGGTCGCCGTCCACACCCTGGTCGTAGACGGCCACCAGGGCCGGGTGCTTGAGCTTGGCGACCGCGCGCGCCTCGAGTTCGAAACGGGTGAGGAACTGGGGGTCGGCGGCGAATTTGGGATCCATCACCTTGATCGCGACCGGGCGGTCCAGACGGGTGTCCTCACCTCGGAACACCATTGACATACCGCCACGCGCGATCGGCGCATCGATGCGGTAGCGCCCTTCCAGGATCTGGCCGATCAAGTGTTGCCCTTCCCGATATTTCCCTACGGGGACCCGTACGACTCACCCGATCGTAGTCTGGACGGGGTGTGATGCGACGTTACCGCCGCGACGGACTACCGTTGTGCGGGTGAGTGCCTTCCCTTGCAGCGACGACGTCCTCCCGGCTTCGGTCACCCTGATCCCGCTGCCCGATGTGGCGGACCAGCTCGGCATGGTCGTCACCCGGGTGCATCAGATGCTGCGCGACCACCAGCTCATCGCGGTGCGCCGCGACGGGGTCGCCGGTATTCCGAAGGACTTCTTCGACTCCACCGGCGCCGTCGCCAAACACCTGACCGGTCTGATCACCGTCATGCGCGACGCCAAGTACACCGACGAGGAAATCCTCGAGTGGATCTACACCGAGGACGACTCCCTGCCCGGCCGTCCCATCGACGCCCTGCACGGCCCGCTGGCCCGCGAGGTCATTCGCCGCGCGGCCGCCGATCCGTTCTGAGCCGAGACTACCGAGCCGAGACAATCCCGCCTCCGGCGACGACACGCCGGAGGCCGAGCCGGTCAGTCGCGCGCGTCGCGTGCCGTGCGGTGGCGAACTCGCGGGCGGCGACCCGGAGGCGGCGGTGGCGGGGGACCGTGGCGCGGCGGGTGAAGATCTCGTAGTCGTGGCGTTCGATTTCGTCGAGGATGCCCGCGTAGAGGGCGGCGGCGGTGCGGATGGCAGGGCGCACCCGGGGCCGCAGCAGATCTATGCCGGGGGTGGCGGTGCGGTAGACGGCGCGGTTGGTGGCGATGAGGTGGGCCAGGGCCCGGCGCACCCGCGGGTCGGTGCGGCCGGTGGCGCGGCAGTGGCGCAGCAGGTCGTCGTGCACGCCGAAGGCGGTGAGTTCGTCGGCGGGCAGGTAGACGCGGCCGCGGTCGAGGTCCTCGCCGACATCGCGGAGGAAGTTGGTGAGCTGGAAGGCCTCCCCGAGGGCTGCGGCGGCCGGTTCCGCAGCGGCGGTGGGAACCACGGTGCCGAGGACGGGCAGCAGTTGCAGGCCGATGGCGGCGGCCGAACCGGCCATGTATTCGCGCAGGGCGGCCATGGACGGATAGCGGTCGCGGAACAGCGGGCTGCCGGGGACGTCCATGCGCATGGAATCGAGGAAGACCCAGAAGTGTTCCGGCGCGATGGCGTAGCGGTGAATGGTGTCGGCCACGGCGGCCAGGACGCGGGACCGCGGATCTCGCGCCTCGGTGTCGGCGGAGGCCGCTACGGTCCGGATTATCGAGGCGACGGTGGGTTCGCCGCCCGGCATCGTCGCTTCGTCGGCGGCTGCGGCGGTGATCGCGTCGTCGCCGGACAGTCGGCGGAGGCGGGTGCGGAGGTCGCGCTCGATGTCATCCAGGTGCGCCGCACTGGATTTCGCATGGTCACGGCCGCTGGTGTGGTCGACGATATCGTCGACCAGCCGGGCGAACGCGTACAGCGCGTGCACGGCGGGGCGCTGCTCCGGCGAGAGCAGCCGCGTGGCCAGGAAGTAGGTACGGCCGTGGGCGGCGGCGATCCGACGGCAGTCCCGGTAGGCGCGCGTCAGTTCGGCCGATGAGCTCACTGCGTGTGCGCCGACGACGCGGTGGCCGACGAACCCGCCGCCGCGGCGGCCGATGACACACCCGCCGCCGAGGACCCCGACGCCGGGGCGGCCATGGCCGTGGCCGCGCCCGCCGCGGCGGGCGGCTCGGTCCGTGAGCGCGTGTGCTCGGTGCTCAGCCGCAACGGATCCACGGTGCGCAGCGCCAGCGCCGCCACCACGGCGGCGAAGGTGGCCGCCGCGACATGCAGCCAGTTGTAGAGCCCGATCGAACCGTCGGGGTTGAACACCAGCATCAGCCAGGTGCACAGCCCGACCAGCCACTGCAGCGTCCGGGTGGACAGCGCGAATCCGGCGGCCAGCGCCAGCGGCCACGAGTAGTACCAGGGCAGCGCCGCGGGCGAGAGGATCACGATGGCCACGAACGCGATGCAGATGCCGAAGACGGCCTCGCGCTCACTGTGCCGGAACCGCCACCACGTCCACACCAGCCCCACCACCAGCGCGACCGCGCACAGCATGCGCGTCACCGACAGCACCGATTCCAGCCGCAGCGGCGACACCCAGGTGACCATGTGCGCCATGATGGTCGGCGCGGACAGCCAGTTGATGATCTTCTTCGAGCCGGACAGCGCCGTCAGCCAGCCGATACCGACCCCGGCCAGCGCCGAGGCGGCCACGAAGACCGCCGCGAACACCGAGACGCCGAGTCCGGCGATCTTGGCGAACATGAGCACCGGATGCGGCAGTTCCCCCTCGTCGTCCGAGCCCTGCGCACGCGCCAACTCGGCCCGCCGGTCGCGCTCGTGGATCATCCAGATCCACACCAGGAACGGCAGCGCCACCCCCGCGGTGGCCTTGATGGCCACACCGATGGCCAGCACCACGAATCCGGCGACATGGTGCTTCTCCAGCACCAGCGCGATGGCCGCGGCCATCAGCCCGACCATCAGCATCTCGTTGTGCACGCCGCCGATGAGATGGATGAGCACCAGCGGGTTGAGCACCGCCAGCCACAGCGCCGTGGTGGGCTTGCCGCCCAGATGCTTGGTCAGATGCGGCACCGCCCACAGCATGAGCGCCAGCCCGGGCAGCATGACCAGCCGCAGCGCGATGGTCCCGGCCACCACATTGTCACCGGTGATGGAGGTGATGCCGTCACCGAGCAGCAGGAAGATCGGGCCGTAGGGCGCGGTGGTCAGCGTCCACACATTGGAGACATTGTCCAGCAGCACACCGGGATTGACCACCGGACCGACCTGATAGGGGTCGAAGCCGTCGCGCAGCAGCGCGCCCTGCGCCAGATACGAGTAGGCGTCGCGGCTGAACATCGGCACCGCGAACAGCAGCGGGAAGATCCAGATGCCGACGATGGCGCGCAGTTCGTTCAGGGTCACCGCCGGACCGCGCACGGTGCCGATGGTGATCCGCCCGAGCCGCACCCAGGCGGTGATCATGGCGAGCACGCCGATCCACACGAACAGCGTGGACAGGTAGTAGCCGTGCCCGAAGCGCAGCCAGGACAGGTGCGCGGCCTCCAGCAGCGGGTCGCGGCGGCGCACACTGCCCGCTCCGAACCCGCCGAAGGTGATCATGACCGCGCCGAAGAAGCCGAGCAGCGCCGCCCGGCCCTCCGGGCTGCGGATGAAGTCCGCGACGTAGGCCCAGCGGCGGCGCGCGGCGGCCTCGCCGTCGGTCCCCGTGCCGATATCGTGTCCGATGCTCACCATGCTCTGTCCCGAAATCGCTGTGCCGGTGGCCGCTGTCGTCGGCCCTGGGGTCGCCACACTGTCGCCGGAGGCGTCCGGTGCGGTGGCGGCGTCCGTGTCGGGGGTCGGCATTGGCGGTCATTCCCCCCGGAAAGGTCGGCGGTCTGGTGACCGCATCGGATTCTGGACGCGGGCCAGTCTAGTGCGTCGGCGACGGGGCCACCGCGTCGGTGCGGCCGGTTCCGGTCCGGGCATGTCGCACATCACCCGTGATGCGCGCCGCGGCGAGTCGTCCGGAGAGCAGAACGGTCGGCACGCCGACGCCCGGGGTGGTGCCGCAGCCTGCGAGAACGACATTGTCGCGGCCGCGCACCAGGTTGCTGGTGCGGAAGGGGCCGGTCTGGCGGAACAGGTGCGCCGCCGAGAACGGCGTGCCCGCCACCATGCCCCGCTCCAGCCAGGTGCGCGGAGTGTCGACGTGGTCGATGCGGAAGTGCTCGGAAATCCCTTGGTAGCCGCGCGCTTCCAGAGTGATCAGGAGTTCGCGCAGATAGGCCGGACCCAATCGGTCCCAGTCCAGCGGCGCCGCATCGAGATTGGGGCAGGGTGCCAGCAGCGACAGCGGTTCGTACCGGGTGCCCGCGCGGTCGAGGTAGAGGGTCGGATCGGTGAGCGCCGGCCGGGTGAGCAGCAGCGACGGATCGCTCATGAGCGCGCCACGGCCCGGTCGGGCGGCGATCTCGGTGAAGGTGTCGTCCCAGGCCCGGCCGAAATCGATGGTGTGATGCGCCCGCACCGGCCAGGATTCGGTCTCCCGCGCCGGAATGGTGCCGTGCGCGACGACCGCCGACGGGGAGGCGCGCAGCCAGCGGCGGCGGCGCACGCCGAAACGGTCCAGATCGCCGAGGTCGGCGGTGAGCACCACGGCATCACAGGGCAGGGTGCTGCCGTCGGCGAGACGGACGGCCCGGGCCCGGCGGCCGTGATAATCGATGCCGGTGACCTCGGTGTTCACCGCGAGGGTGCCGCCCGCCGCGGTGAAGGCGCGGGCCAGGGCGTCGGCGATGGCGCGCATCCCGCCCTCCGGGTAGTACACGCCCAGGCAGGTGTCCATGTACGGGATCGCGCCGTAGACGGCGAGGGCCCGGGCGGGGGCCATTCCCGCGAACAGGGCCTGGAAGCTGAACAGGCGACTGAGCTGCTCATCGCCCAGCATGCGCCGCACCCGGGGGCCGAGGCGGCCGAACGCGCCGATGCGCACCAGTTCGGCCAGCGCCGTGCGCTTCTCGGGGATGCGGACCATATCCAGTGGGGAGTCGAAATTGGTGTCCATGAAGGGGCCGAACTCGGCCCGGTAGACCCGGTGCAGCCAGTCGCGTAGTCGCCGGTAGCGCTGGGCGGCGGCGGTGCCGCGCACACGGGTGATCTCGGCGGCCATGGCGTCCGGATCGGCGTGGACGGCGATGACGGTGTCGTCGGCGAAGCGTGCGCGGTAGGCGGGGGACACGTCGAGAATGCGCAGCCCGACCGACTCCCGGGTGTGCCCGACCGCCGCGAGCGCCTGGTCGACGAGTTCGGGCAGGGTGAGAATGGTTGCGCCGGAATCGATCTCGTAGTCCGGGCCGCGATAGCGGCCGACCCGCCCGCCCGGGTGATCGGCCCGCTCCAGCAGCGTCACCTGTCGTCCGGACCCGGTCAGGTGCAGGGCGGCGGCCAGTCCGGCCAGTCCCGCGCCCACCACCACGACCCGATCGGTCGGTCCCGCAACAGTTCTCATTCCACCGCTCCGTGTGATTCAGTAGGCGCGCGCCGTCGCGGCCTGCGCCATCTTCCGTAGATGGGCTTTGGCTTCGGCGGTGGCGGTGCTGTCGTCGAGGGCGGTGAGACCGCGGTCGGTGAGATCGGTGATGCGTCGTTCCACCGCGTCCACCGCGCCGAGATCGGTGATGACGGTGCGCAGCCGCGCCACCCGGTCGGCGTCGAGATCCGCGCCGAGGCTCTCGCGCAGCAGTCGCGCCGCGGCCGGATCGGTGGCATCGGCGCGGGTCAGGGCCTCGGCGACGAGGACGGTGCGCTTGCCCTCGCGTAGGTCGTCGCCGGAGGGTTTACCGGTGATCGCCGGATCGCCGAAGACCCCCAGCAGGTCGTCGCGCAGCTGGAAGGCGATGCCGATGTCGGTGCCGAACTCGCGGTAGGCCGCGATGAGTTCCGGATCGGCGTCGGCGAGTGCGGCGCCCATGTGCAGCGGCCGTTCGATGGTGTAGGCGGCGGTCTTGTAGCGGTTGATCCGCAGCGCCGCCGCCACGGATTCGTCCCCCGCGGACTCGCCGTGGATATCGAGCAGCTGTCCGCCGAGCACCTCGGTGCGCATGGCCGCCCACACCGGCGCGAAACGGGCGCGGGCGGCGGCGTCCAGCCCGGCCTCGTGGGTCATGTCGTCGGCCCAGGCCAGCGCGAGGTCACCGATCAGGATGGCGACGCTGGTGCCGTAGTGGTCGGCATCCCCGGCCCACCCGGCGTCGCGGTGCCGCTGCTCGTAGTCGACGTGCACGGTCGGGAAGCCGCGCCGGGTACGGGAGGAGTCGATGATGTCGTCGTGGATGAGGGCGCATGCCTGCACCAGTTCCAGCGCCGAGCAGGCGGTGAGCACCGCCGCCGCGGCCGGATCGTCGGCGCGTCCGCCCGCCCCGAGCCAGCCGGTCCAGGCGAACGCGGGCCGGGTGCGCTTACCGCCGCGCAGCACGAAATCCGCCAGGGCGCGCGCCGCGTCCACGAAAACCGGGCCGAGGGGTTCCACGAGTGGCGCGCGGCTGGCGAAGAAGTCGGTGAGTCGCTCCTCGACGGCTGCGACCAGCGACCCCGAGCCCGCTGCCGGAAGGGCCGGGTGACGGGTCGGCGTACCGGGTCCGGCGGACACGGGGGACCTCCTGAGATTCGTGCTCGGATGCCGCGCTGGCAACAGTGGTTCGCCGCCGCCGCGACCGCGGTTCGTCCGCGAGGGACGTTCGGGCTCGACTGTACCCAGCGGGAGAGCGCCCGTCCGTGGTGGGACAGCCGTCGACCCGCGCGGCGGTCTGCCCGGTGCCGGTGCCGGTCTGAATGCCGACTGGTTCGTATGGCAGGCGTGTCCGGTAGGTGAGACAGTCGTCTCGTTTCTCGGACAGGCCGGGGTGTCTGTGCGGGTCGCGACGATCGAGGTGGTGCGGGTGGCGGTCGGGTGCGGGTGTCGCGCCCCCTACACTGGGGCCGTGAGTTTCGACGATGTACGGGGAGCTTCGACCCCTGGCCGAGTTTCCCGCACGCTGCAGGTTTCCGGAACTCCATCGGTTGTGCAGCACCTCGGGCCCCGGCCGGACGGGTCGATTCCGTTCTCGGTGGAGTTCAATCCGCCACGTGACGCCGCCGGGGAGGCACGGCTGTGGCGGGCGGCGCGGGAGTTCGAGCGGCTGCATCCGGCCTTCGTATCCATGACCTACGGTGCGGGCGGGTCCACCCGCGATCGCACCATTCGGGTGACGGGGCAGCTGGCGCGGGAGACGACGCTGCTCACCGTGGCGCATCTGACGGCCGTCGACCACAGTGTCGCCGAATTGCGCTCCATCGTCGGCGCGTACGCGGACTGCGGCATTCGCAACCTGCTGGTGCTGCGCGGCGATCCGCCGGGCGATCCGCTCGGGGAGTGGGTGAAGCATCCCGACGGCGTCGAGTACGCCGAGGAGCTGGTGCGCATGGTGCGCGAGCTCGGCGACTTCCACGTGGGCGTCGCCTCCTTCCCGCAGGGACATCCGCGTTCGGTCGACCTGGACTCCGACACCCGCTTCCTGTTGGCGAAACTGCGTGCGGGCGCGGAGTATTCGATCACTCAGATGTTCTTCGACGTCGAGCACTATCTGCGGCTGCGCGATCGGGCGGTGGCGGCCGATCCGGAGCAGGGTGCCAAGCCGATCATTCCGGAACTCATGCCGATCACCTCGCTGCGCACCGTGCAGCGCGCCGAGGAACTGTCCGGCCGCCCGCTGCCCGCCGCGGTGATGGAACGCCTGCGCAAGGCCGCGGGGGACGGTCCCGAGGAGAATCGCGAGGCCGTGCGCGCCGCCGGTATCGAGATCGCCACCGAGATGGCGCAGCGGCTCATCGACGAGGGCGCGCCCTGCCTGCACTTCATCACGCTGAACTTCGCCAAGGCCACCGGTGAGGTGCTGTCCAACCTCGGCTACACGGTCACTCCCGCACCGGTTCGCGCCTGACCGCGCCGGGTGAAATGCCCGGAATGCACTGGTCACGGGAGTAATGTCCCTCCTCGACCGCGACTCCGAGGAGACAGACATGCCGATGTTTCACAACCTCGTCCGAGTGGTGGGCGCCCTGAGCGCCTGCGCGGTCCTCGCGGGCCCCGCGACCGCCGCCCCGAGCCCGGGCGGGCCGGAGTCGGACGCGAGCACGGCCATCGCCCGCGCCATGGAGGCGGCGGCGCCCGGCGACTGGCTCAGCGCCTACGGCCAATCCGTCGAGCGCCTGGAAGAGTTGGGGGTGCAGCCGTTCCTGTACCCGACGGCCGCCCCGTTCTGCCTGAACTCCACCACCCTCGGCCTGGCTCCCGCGATGGCCGGAGCGATCCCCGGCCCGTGGCCCAGATTCGCCAGAGACATTCCCGGGCTCGACCTCTCGGCCGTGAAGGCGGGCCAGACCATGTTCGCCTTCGTGCCCTACGGCCTGGCCGCCGACGGTGCGGACACCTCCGGCATGCAGGTGGTGTGGCTCAATGCCGATACCGGCCGATCCGGTTTCGCGCCCATGGGTTCGATGTCCCAGGTGGTGCGCTCCATGATCCCGCCGCAGGTCCCGGCCGAACTCCGCCCGATGGTCGAACGGGCGGTCGCCGACTTCTTCCTCGCCGCCCTGCCGCGCGGCGGCGTCCGCGCCGTCCCGGTCGAAACCGGTTCCGGCACCGTGCTCGCGGCCATCTTCGGCGTGGTCCGCAACGGCGCGGCCTCCTGCTTCTTCCTGCCCACGGTCGGCATAACCGAGGTGCCCTGACCTCGGCACGGGGTCGCCGTACGGCGGGTGAGTGCTGGTGTGCGCAGCGTGCGCGGGAGTGCTCGCGGTCCGGCCGGTCAACCGTGGATGTCGCGACTCTTCCAGGTCAGCGTGCCCGCGCGGTGGGCGCGGTGGGAGCGGTAGGACAGGCGCAGGTAGGCGGCGATGGAGAGCGGATGGGCCAGGGCCGCAAGGATATCGGTGACCGACAGGGTACGGTGGCGCTCGGTGCCGCGGGCCAGCAGCCGGGCGGCGACGGCGGCGGCGTAGCCCAGTAGTCCGGTGCGGCGCAGTCGATCCCGGCCCGCGACGGCGGCCAGCGGGGGCACCCAGTAGGCGAGGGCTGCGAGGCCCGCGACGGCGGCGCTGCGGGTGCGGCCGCCGTAGGCCGACCACAGCCAGCGGGTGTAGCCGGATTCGAGTTCGGCTGCGTCGCGGTACATTCGGGTGCCGGCCAGGCCTCCGGCGGCCGCCAGTACGGTGCGGCGGCCCGCTCGGCGCAGGGCGCGGGCGATGGCCAGATCCTCGGTGATCTCGGCCGCGACCGCCGCATGTCCGCCGATCTCCCGATAGGCGGCGGTATCGAAGACCAGGAACTGGCCGCAGGCCACCGCCATGGACGGGCGGCGGGTGCGGTTGGCCACCGCGACGGGCAGCGTACCCGCCCACGACCAGGCCAGCAGCGGCTGTACCAGCAGTTCGGCGGGGGATTCGGCGCGCTGCTCGGGCCAGGGGCACAGCAGTGCGGCACGGCGGCGGCGCAATTCGGTGACCGCGGCGGCCAGCGCTCCGGGGGCCAGCCGGACGTCGGCATCCAGGAAGACGAGCGCCGTGGGCTCCGTCGCCGTGGCCAATTCGGCCAATGCGGCACACGCCGCCGTCTTGCCGGTCCAGCCCGCGCGCGGCTCGGAGTGATTGCGCGCCAGCGTGAATCGATCGTCACCGGCGATGGCCTCGGCGATCGCCTCGTACGTGCCGTCGGCGGAGGCGTCGTCCAGGACGATCACCCGCAGCCGCGGAACTCCTTGCTGCGCACGCAGATCCGCGATGAGCGCGGGCACCCGATCAACCTCGTCACGGGCCGGAACGCACACCGTGACCGGTTCGATCACACTCTGCCCCACCCGCAGCCGCGGCACGGTGAGCCGATTGACCAGCGCCATGGCGGCCCCGGCCACCGCGACGGCGGCCCCGACCCGCACGAACCGCTCACCGACGCGTACAGCCCGCTGTCGCGTGGGGAAGCCGCGCACAAGCCGCTGCCGCGCGGGGGAGTCGCGCACGAACCGCTTGCGCGCGGGGGAGTCGCGCACGAACCGCTTGCGCGCGGGGGAGTCGCGCACGAACCGCTTGCGCGCGGGGGAGTCGCGCACGAACCGCTTGCGCGCGGGGGAGTCGCGCACGAACCGCTTGCGCGCGGGGAAGCCGCGCACGAACCGCTCGCGCGCGGGCATGCCGCGCACGAACCGCTTGCGCCCAGGGGAGTCGCCCACGAACGTCTCGCGCGCGGGAAAGCCGCCCGCGAACGGCTCGCGTGAGGGAGAGCCGCGTACAAGCCGCTCATTCTTGGGAATGCCGCGCGCAGCCCGCTCGCGTGTGGGAGGCACAGCCCGGTGGCGTGTGGGAAAGATGCTGCGGCGCAAGGCCGGTCGCCTCTACTCGGCGGGCGTTCGTGGGCCGCGGCCGGGGCGGATCCAGCGGGCGGCGCGGACGTATTCGGGGGCGTCGGGGTTGCGGTTCATGTAGGCCAGCACCGCCACGATGGCGGCCACGGCCAGGGTGATGCCGCCGACGATGCCCGCCCAGCCCGCGAAGGAACGGGTATTGGGATCGGCGTAGCCGACCTCGGCGCGCAGGGTGGACACATCACCGGCGGGCAGCTTCCAGGTGACCACCGAATCGCCCTCGCGGGTGCCGTTGGTGGTGCCGACGCGGGCCGGGAAGGCCACGGTGAACTGCACATCCGAACCGTGCGGCGGCAGGCTCCCCAGATCGACCCGGCCGGTGAGAGTGACCAGGTCGCCGAGGCGGTTGAAGGCGAGGGTGAACATGCCCTGGGTCTGATCGGACAGCGCGCTGAGCTGCTGCACCTCACCGAAGGTCAGGTCCTCGAAGTACACCTGGCTGCCGACATAGCCGTCCTGCGAATAGGACTCGACGCGCACCTTGCCGGTGAGCGCGTCCGGCGCCTTCAGCTGCGGACCCTTGTCGTCCTCGCTCTGCGGGACGGCGGCGGCGACGATCCGCCCCGAGACGCGGTCGTTGGACGACACACCCATGGACGCCTGCACCCGCAGGCAGCCGGAGAGCAGCGGCAGCAGCAACGCCGCGAACAGTAAGGCGGCGGTCACCCGGACCGCACGGCGCGGTCGCCGCGCGGTCGGCGCGGGTTCGAGCGGGTCGGCTGCGATGGCGGTCTTCGGACTCGGCTGCACGGCTCACATCGTGCCATGACGCACCGGCCGCAGCGTGATTCGACGGGCGGACAACGCCCGCACCAGCGGAATCCCCAACACCCCCAGCCCCACCACCCCGTAGCCCGCCGACACCGGCAACCCGAGAAACACCGCATGCGCCAGCGCCGAACCCAGCCAGGTCCACAGGAATACGGCCACCGGCACCGCCACATCCCCGGATCGGACCGCCGCCACCTGTGCCGCGTCGGGTCGAGGGCCAGGGAACTGTGACACGGCCGGGTCAGGTGCGGCGGCGGAGGTGGCTGGTGGCTCGGTCGTGCGCTGCCCGGCGGCGGAGGTGGCTGGTGACTCGGTCGTCCGCTGCCCGGTGGCGGGGCTGGTCGGTGCCGCCACCCCTTTATTCCCGGCGTCGGGGGAGGTAGTCGGCTCTGGCGCGCTGAGCCTGGCGGCCTGCGACGAGGCGGTGCGCTGATCGGACGGGGAATTGAGTGGTATGCAGACGGAGTCCGGCGTATCGGTGGTGGTCGCAGGTGGTGAGACGGGAGGCGGCGCGGAGGTGCGGGCGCGCTGGGGTTTCGGTTCGGCTCGGTCCCAGGCCGCCAGCAGTCCGGCCATCACCAGGCCGACGGCGAACCAGCCGAGGTAGTTCGTCAGCGGAATCTCCGGGAGTCCGGGCAGGCCGGGCCAGGGCGAGCACCAGGTCCACTGTCCGTCCGCCACCATCTGCGGATCCAGGAACAGATCCCAGCCGACCGCCCCCACGGCCGTCATCATCACCCGCATCACCGTGCGCGAGTACAGCTGCCCCGCGACGATCCACACCGGGTACAGGCCACCGGTCCAGGCCAGCGCCACCACCAGCGGCACCCCCGCCACCGACGGCCCGATCCGCCCGCTCGCGTAGTCGTAGCAGCCGAACGGGAATCCCGTTGCCGTGCCCACCATCTCGGCCAGCAACCCCACCCCGGACACGATCACCAGCACACCGACGGCCCACCGGACACCCCGCGTCCGCCCCGCATGCGTCACAGCCGTTGCCGCGGAGAGCAACACCACCGCCACGATCACCCGATCCCGCGCCACCCCGGCCGTCAGCGGATACAGAATCTGCACCGCCACCAGCAACACCGCCGGAACCACCGCCACCGGCCACCGCGCCGCCCTCACCGACCTACCCGCCCCTCGCCTAGCGCCCCCGCCGCTCCGCCTCCGCACGCGGCTGGACGATTGATCACGGGGAACTGGTGGCGGCATCGCCCGAGAGCACCCCGCCACCAATTCCCCCTCGCACGATCGACGGCGTGGGGTGCGGCGGCGAGGAGTGGGGTGGCGCTGGTCATGGGCGGGGTCGGTGCAAGCGGCGGCGGGTGGTGCGGTGGACGAGCTGGGCTACGGTGCGGCCGCTGGCTCCGGAGACGCCGCCGCCGGGGTGGGTGGACGCGCCGGTGAGGTAGAGGCCGGGTGCGCCGGGGACGCGGTGGGCGGCGAGTTCGGGAAGGGGGCGCCAGGCGAACATCTGGTCCAGGGACATCTCCACGTGCATGACGTTGCCGCCGCGCAGGCCCAGCTCCCGTTCCAGGTCGGCGGGGGTCTGTACGTGGCGACGCAGCACGGTGTCCGCGAAACTCGGTGCGTGCGCCTCGACCTCGGCGATGACGCGGTCGGCCTCGCGGTCGGCGTGTGCGTTCCAGTCGCTGCCGTCGGCGAGCGCGTAGGGATGCCACTGCGCCCACAGCGAGAGCTGGTGCTCCCCGGCGGGCGCGATACTCGGATCGAGGGCGCTGAAACTCATGGCCAGCACCACCGGGCGCGGCGGTAGGTCGCCCGCGAGCGCGGCCCCGTGGGCGCGGCGCAGGTGGCGGCGGTCGGTGGTCAGCAGTTGCAGGCCGGTCGCGGATTCGGCGGTGTCCGCGCCCGGATAGCGGGGCAGGTCGCTGGTGGCGGCACGCACCACCATGCCGATGCCGGGGCCGACCCGGATGCGGCGTCGCCAGTCGGCCAGCCGGGCGGCGTCGAAACCGCCCTGCTCCAACAGGTCCAGGGTGGTGAGGATGTGTGCGCCCGCGACCACCGTGTCGGCGCGCAGTTCGCGTCCGCCCGCCGTGCGCACCGACCAGCCGCTACCGTCGCGGGTGAGGGCGGTGACCGCGTCGCCGGTGCGCAGCACGCCGCCGTCGGCGCGCAGCCGATCGGCCAGGGCCCGGGTGAGCGCGCCGCTGCCACCGACGGCCCGCCCGGGCGGCAGGGTGTGCATGAGCGCCGCGAAGCCCACCATGGGCGCGGTGCCGGGCTCGGACATGGGTGGCCCGGACTGTGCGCCGAACCAGGCCAGTGCGGCCTTCAGCCGTTCACTGTCGAAGAGGCTGTCCAGCAGTGCGTCTCCGGTCTGCAGGAATTCCCGCGAGAGCGCGCCGCCGTCACCGCGCCCGGTCGCCCCGGCGGCGTCGCGGGCGTCCAGGCCCCAGAACGCGCGCAGCAGCCGCCCGCCGGTGGGCGCGCCCGCGAACGACCGCATGACGCGGGCGCTGCGCGGCCCCCACACCCGGACGAATCGCCGGTATGCCTCGGCATCTCGTTCCCCGCACGCCGCGGCGATGGACGCGCAGGTCCGGTCCACGTCTCGATGGAAGATCAGCGGCGGCTCATGCCCGCCCCCGGGCGGCGCGGGCGCGAAACCCCAGGGATCGCAGTCGATATAGCGCAGCCCGAACCGCTCCAGCTCGAGCTCCTCGATGATCCCGGTGTGGCGCACCATGATGTGCGCCGACGACCCGCGGTCCACCCGATGTCCGGGAAACCGCTCCACGGTGGACACCGCCCCGCCGATCACGGTATCCCGCTCCAGCACCTCCACCGCATGCCCGTCCCGCGCGAGATAACAGGCGGCGACGAGCGCATTGTGCCCCGACCCGACCACGATCACCCGCACGACCACACCCCTCCCCGCACGAATCCGCCGTGTCCCCGCCGGATCGCGTGCCGCGTGATGTGGGTGTGTGCCCGCCTGATTTCGTGCCGGGTGAGGCCGCTGTGTGCCTGCCGCGTCTGGTGTCGGGTGAGGCCGCTGCGTGTCCACCGGATCTCGTGCCGCGCGAATCGGCCGCGTGCATGCCGCGTCTGGTGTCGCGTGAGGCAGCTGTGTGCCCGCCGGATCTCGTGCCGCGCGAATCGGCCGCGTGCCCACCGCGTCTGGTGCCGCGTGAAGCCGCTGCGTGCCTGCCGCGTCTGGTGTCGCGTGAAGCCGCTGCGTGCCCACCGCGTCTCGTGTCGGGTGCATCCGCCGCGTGCTTGCCGGACTTCGTGTCGGGCGGAGCCGCTGCGTGCCCACCGCGCCCTGGTGACCAGGGCGCCGTGGCTCGGCTCGTGAACTGGTAGCGGTGGCACCGCCATCCTTCGGGGGTACGTGACGCGCTCGCGGTCGTCTCGGCGTGCGTGACCGTCTTCGGCGTGGGATCGCGGGGGCCGCGGGCGGTCGTTTCGGGGTGTGGCGCGAACGCTGTCCGGCGGTGCGTTCACAGCGGCAGCCGCCGGCCCAGGACGGCGAAACGCCTGGTGTCACCGGAGAAGACGAAGTGGCGCACGATATCGCCGAAGCCTTGGCGGCGGTAGAGGCGCCAGGCGCGGTTGGCCTCCTGGTCCACCTCGGGGGTGGACAGCAGCACCATGCGTTCGGGGCGGTTGGCCAGCAGGCGGGCCAGCAGGGTTTCGCCGATACCGCGGCCCTGCGCGGCGGGGTGCACATGCAGTTCGGTGAGTTCGAAGTAGTCGGAGAGCAGGTCGCGGGCCGCGTATTCGGGCCAGCCGGTGCGCCGCATGCCGGTGTACACCTGCTGATGCCACCACTGGTGCGCCGCACCGTGATAGCCGTAGGCGATCGCCAGTACCGGTGCGGTGCGCAGGTCGAGGCGGCCGTCGTCGTCGGGGAGCAGCGCGGCGACGGCCTGCCAGCCGGGCCGGGTGGTGTGCTCGGTCCACATGGGGGCGCGGTGGTGTTCGGTGCCCGGCGGATAGTCCATGGCCGCGACGTACACCGCGAGGGCGTCGGCGAGCCGGGCGCGCATGGTCGCGGCCGACAGATCGACGACGACGGGCGTGGGTTTCGGGGTGACGGCGGTCATGTGGGGCAGACGCGACTTCCGTGTGCGCTGGGATCCGGTGCTGCGAAGCGCCGGAACTTGTCGGTGGCTCTCTCTATATTCAAACTCAATTGAATCCTTCGAATACCTGTTCGATCTTCGGCGGTGGCCGTCACCGGTCGCACGATGGGCAAGATGCCTGGTGGATCAGGGTATGCGAGTGGGGAGGTACCCGATGACCGGGAAAACTGAACGTCCGGGCCGTCCGGGCCGGGCCGGTGAGCTGTTGCGGCGCGCCGACGGTCTGCTCATGCAGGCGGCGGGGGAGAGGGATCCGGCCGAGCGCTTCCGCACCGCCTATCTGGCGGCCCTGCGCGGCGCGGGCGCGGTGCTCGCGCTGACCGGAGTCGACCGGATGCCGCGGGCGCGTTCGCGCAATGCCTGGGTGCTCATGCAGAAGGCGGCCCCCGAGTTCATCATGTGGTCGGACTACTTCAGCGCCCAGTCGGAGACGCGCGCGGCGCTGGAGGCCGGTCTACCACGGGAGATCGACGACGCCAAGGCCGACGAGTTCGCTTCGCGGGTAGGCGCATTCCTGCACGACGTGGACGATCTGCTCGCCGCGGCGGCCAAAACGAGACCCTCCACGGGATGGATCGCGGGAATGCTGGCTTGAACATCGGCCGAGTAGGTGGTCCGGTTCTGATCGAACTCGTATCATTGGTGGCAGACAGCCGCCAAGGTCGGCTATCCGTCGCTTACCCGGAGGCGACCGCCACTACCTAGTGCCGGGGGAGGTACCGTGCCACTCTCCGAGCACGAGCAGCGCATGCTCGAACAGATCGAGAGCGCGCTCTATGCTGAGGATCCCAAGTTCGCGTCGACCGTACGAGGCGGGCGGCTACGTTCCGCCACCGGTCGTCGCAGACTGCAAGCGGCCGCGCTCTTCGTCCTCGGCCTGTTCCTACTCGTCGCGGGCATTGCCGCCCCGATCAAGCTCGGGGACTTCCCGATCATCAGCCTGGTCGGATTCATCGTGATGTTCGGAGCGGGCGTGCTGTTGCTGATGGGTGGCCCCCGCTTGGGTGCCGCCAACGGCGGCGGCGAGGGCGATCCGACATCGGGTGCGAATCCCGGTGGCGGGCGCGGTCGCCCGAAGAAGGCGGGCGGATTCTCCGCCCGGATGGAAGACCGCTTCCGGCGGCGCTTCGAACAGGACAATTGACGGCCGGGCTTCGGCCCGGCTCGGAAACAAGCGCGACACGCCGCAGCGCCACACTGATTTCGGGTGTGGCGCTGCGGCGTGTCTTGTGCGTGTCGCGGGTTCCCGATACCCAATTCCACGACTCCCCACACCTCCCCACCCGTATTCCCCACCGCGCCCCACGGCTGTCGGATATGCGTGCTATCTGCGGGTTTGCTGACGGTTGTCGGACCGGCGGCACCGTATGCCGTGTGTGTCGGGGGAACTGCGGCGCACCTTCCCCACCTCGGTGATAGCTGATGTGACCTGCGAAGTTCGCCAACCGGGGACCGAGATCACCGCCGCTTTCGATTGAAAGTGGGGGAAAGTGGGGTAATGTGGAGCGCGCACTACAGGAGGCCGAACAGACGAGGGGTGATCCGGTAGGAGGTGTCGGGAGTTGTTTCTCGGGACCTATACCCCCCGTTTGGACGACAAGGGGCGACTGACGTTGCCTGCGAAGTTTCGAGACGAACTGGCGGGAGGGTTGATGGTCACGAAGGGACAGGACCACAGCCTTGCCGTGTATCCGAAGGACGAGTTCACCGCCCTCGCGCGGCGAGCCGCGGCCGCGTCTCGAAGCAATCCGCAGGCCCGTGCCTTCGTCCGCGCACTCGCGGCCTCCACCGATGAGCAGCGCCCGGACGGACAGGGCCGGATCATGCTGTCGGCCGAACACCGCCGCTACGCCAACCTGACCAAGGACTGCGTGGTGATTGGCTCGGTCGACTTTCTGGAGATTTGGGACAAGGCGGCGTGGGATTCCTACCTCGCCGAGCACGAGGAGGATTACTCGCAAGCCAGAGACGAGTCGCTGGGCGGGATCTTCTAGCCCACAGCGAGGCGAGTGCCCTGCGGCCTCTGCCCGACGCCGACCCTGACGTACTTCCCCAACGCCAGGTGCGGTGCTTCGGTCAGAGACCACGGGGCATTGGCCACCGCACTGAAGAGTCGACCAACTCAGCAGTGAAGTCCGAATCGCAAGCGACCCGCACGGGGTGTGCGAACGAACGTGAGGCAGGATCCGGGAGGTCTAGGTGCACCGAAACGCCGATGGTCCCCGCCACGTTCCGGTCCTCCTCCACCGCGCCGATGAAATCCTCGGTCCCGCACTGCATTCCGATGGCGCGGTCTATGTCGACTGCACCCTCGGCCTGGGCGGCCACGCCGAGTACTTCCTGCGCACCTATCCGAACATCCGCCTCGTCGGACTGGATCGCGATACCGAGGCGCTGAAACTGGCGGGTGAGCGACTACGCCCGTTCGAGGACCGAATCACCCTGGTGCACACCAGGTACGACGGGATCCCGGGCGCGCTGGAGCAGGCCGGACTCGCCCCGCGGGGTTCGGTACAGGCCATCCTGATGGATCTCGGCGTCTCCTCCATGCAGTTGGACGAGGCCGACCGCGGTTTCGCCTACTCCGTGGACGCGCCACTCGATATGCGCATGGACCCCAGCGGCGGGATGACCGCCGCCGATGTGCTCAACACCTACAGCCACGGTGATCTGGCCCGGGTGCTCAAGACCTACGGCGACGAGCGGTTCGCGGGCAAGATCGCCTCCGAGGTGCTGCGCCGCCGCCAGCAGAAGCCCTTCACCACCAGCGCCGAACTGGTGGAACTGCTCTACGCCGCCATTCCCGCCGCCGCCCGTCGCACCGGCGGGCACCCCGCCAAGCGCACCTTCCAGGCGCTGCGGGTGGAGGTGAACCGAGAACTGGAATCCCTCGAAGCGGCGCTGCCCGCCGCCCTCGACGCGCTCGCTCCGGGCGGACGCATCGTGGTGATGAGCTACCAGTCGCTCGAGGACAAGGTGGTCAAGGCGGAGTTCGCCAAGCGGTCCGCCTCGCGCACCCCACTCGACCTGCCCGTCGAACTGCCCGGTATGGGCCCGGAATTCAAGATCCTGACCCGCGGCGCGGAGAAGGCGACGGAGCAGGAGATCGAGGACAACCCGCGGGCCGCGCCGGTACGGATGCGCGCGGCCGAGCGGATCGCTGGGGAGGAGACGACATGACCCGGAGCAGACGACCGCGCGCGGGCACAGGTGTGGGAGGGGTGGTGCTATGACGATGACGCAGGGACGTGTGCAGCGTCGCGAGAACCGCCCGGCCCGTCGGGTCAAGGCGGCCGAGCAGGTGAAATCCGGTGCGGCGCAGCGGGCCTACGCCAAGCGGCGCAGCCGCGAGGGCGCACCCGCCCTGCCGCGCACCGGGGAACCGGTGCTGGCGGGCCGCATTCCGTTCGTCGCGACCATTCTCGCGCTGCTCGGTTGCGGGCTGGCGCTCACCCTGCTGCTCACTACCCGCGCCACCGAGGACAGCTATGAGCTCGGTGCGGCCCGGCGAGTGAACCAGCAGCTCTCCGATGAGCGCGATGCCCTCCAGCGCGAGGTGGCGGCCGCCGATTCGGCCCCCGTGCTCGCCGCCCGCGCCCGCGAACTCGGCATGATCCCGGCCCGCGACCCCGCACGCCTGGTGATCGGCCCGAACGGTGAGGTGATCGTGGTCGGTGATCCGACCCCGGCGGCGGGTTCCCCCGCCCCACCGCTCAACACCCTGCCGCCCACCCCGGGCGCGCCCCCGCCGAATCTCTCGCAGGCGCAGGGCGAGCGGGTCGTCCCGGTCACCACCACCCCGGCCGCCCCGCCGCCCGCGGCGAACCAGAACCCGGCCATCCAGGCCGCCCCACAACCGAACCCGGCCGCCCCACCGAACCAGCAGCCCCCGGCCGCCCCGGCGAACGATGGCGCGCCCCAACCCCCGGCCGACCCGGTGAACAACGACGCGCCGCAACCCCCGGCAGCGCAGCAGCCCGCGCCCCAGGACCCGGTTGCACCCGCACCGCAACAGGTCCAGGACATCCCGCAGGCCCCCGTGCCGGTTACCCCGAACCCCGTGCAGGCGACGCCCGCCCCGGCCCTCCAGGAGGTGCCGAGGTGATCCGCGCGCTGGGCCGGTCCGCCACGGCACCGGCCGACCGGAGTGCCGCACATCCGGTCGCACGGGCCATACGCGGCTGTGCCACAACGGGAACGGAACCAGCCACGGGCTCCAGGCTTCTCGGCCGCACCGGGTCGGCTGCGGGTGCGGCCCGCAACGGCCACCGACCGCATGGTCGCCGCGGCGCTGCGCGAAACGGGGTGGTCGGGTGACGTCGCGGATGTCGCGTGGCCGTGATTCCGGCCGCGACCGTGCCGAGAACGGGCGTGGTCGCGGCCGTTTCGGTGGCGGACGCGGGAACGGCGGTGGCGGGCGCGCGAGTTCGGGAAAGCGGGCGGCGAGTGCGCGGAGCGCGGCGGGGCCCGCGCGGGCGCGCAAGCCGTCCAGACCGCGGCCCGCGCCGGGGTTGGACGCGTCCACGCGGTTCCGGTTCGGCGTGGGGCGGATCGTGATGCTGGTGGCGCTGCTGGTCGCGGCCTTGCAACTGCTGTGGATCCAAAGCGTCTCCGCGCCACGGCTGTCGGCGGAGGCGGCCAGTCAGCGGACGGTGCATCAGATCGATGCCGCCACCCGGGGGCCGATTCTCGACCGCAACGGCAAATCGCTGGCCTTCACCGTCAATGCCAAGGCGCTGACCTTCCAGCCGGTGCGGGTGCGCAAGGATCTGCAGGAGGCGCACGACGAGAATTCGGCCAAACCCGAGCCGGATCAGCGCATGCAGGCCATCGCGAAATACATTCACGGCAAACTCGGCACCGCCGCGCCGGAACAGGATCTGCTGAAGAAGCTGCGCAGTGACGAGCCGTTCGTCTACCTGGTGCGGAACGTGGATCCCCGGGTAGCGGCCGATATCAGCCTGAAGTTCCCGGAGGTCGGCACCGAGCGCCAGGATCTGCGCGAATATCCGGGCGGCTCCCTGGCCGCCAATGTGATCGGCGCGACCGGCTGGGACGGGCACGGCCAGATCGGCCTGGAATCGGCCCTGGACGCGATTCTCGCGGGCACCGACGGCTCGCACACCTACGACCGCGGCTCCGACGGCGCGGTCATCCCGGGCAGCTGGCGTGACCGGCAGCCCGCCGTCAACGGCTACGGCGTCGAACTCACCCTCGACTCCGATCTGCAGTACTACGTGCAGCAGCAGATCCAGCAGGCCAAGGAGCTGTCCGGAGCGCAGGCCGCCTCGGCGGTGGTGCTGGACGCCCGCACCGGGCAGGTGCTCGCCATGGCCAATGATTCGACCTTCAATCCGGCCCTGGGACCGCAGCACTGGTCCAGCTCCTCGCTGGGCAACCCGTCGGTGCAGGAGGTGTACGAACCCGGTTCGGTGAACAAGATCGTCACCGCCGCCGCGGCCATCGAATACGGCCTCACCACGCCCGACGAGGTGCTGCAGGTGCCGGGAAACATCTTCATGGGCGGCGTCACCGTCAACGACGCCTGGCAGCACGGCGTCATGCCGTTCACCACCACCGGCATCTTCGGCAAGTCCTCCAATGTGGGCACGCTGATGCTGGCGCAGCGCATCGGCGAGGACCGCTACTACGACATGCTGCAGAAATTCGGCCTCGGCCAGCGCACCGGCGTCGGCCTGCCCGGCGAGAGCGCGGGCGTGGTGCCCTCCCGTGAGCAGTGGTCCGGCTCCACCTTCGCCAATCTGCCCATCGGCCAGGGCCTTTCGATGACCACCCTGCAGATGACCGCCATGTACCAGGCCATCGCCAACGACGGTGTCCGGGTGCCGCCGCGCATCGTGAAGTCCACGATCGACCCGGACGGCAACCGCACCGAGGAGGAACCGCCCGAGGGTGTGCGCGTGGTGAGCCCGGAGACCGCCGCCACCCTGCGCGAGATGTTCCAGGCCGTGGTGCAGCGCGATCCCATGGGCGTCCAGATGGGCACCGGCGTGCCCGCCGCTGTCGAGGGCTACCAGGTGGCCGGGAAGACCGGTACCGCGCAGCAGATCGACCCCGGCTGCCGCTGCTACTCCACCTCCAGCTACTGGATCACCTTCGCCGGGATGGCCCCCGCCGACAACCCGCGCTACGTGATCGGCCTGATGCTCGACGCCCCGGTGCGCAGCTCCGACGGCAGCGGCGGGCAGTCGGCCGCACCGCTGTTCCACGCCATCGCGTCGTGGGCCCTGCAGCGCGATCGCGTGCCGCCGTCGCCACCGGCGAAACCCCTGATCCTGCAGGCGTCCTAGGACTGGGAACGGGTGAGTGCACGCTCCGGACGACCCCGCGCCGACACCGGCGGGTGAGCGAACCGCGCCGCGCCGATCGCCCAGTGAGGCACCACAGGTAACCTGACTCGTCGATCCGTTGCGGTGGCCCCGCGACGCGCTCGATCACCGCCCAGCCGTTCATCCCCAGAGAGGAGCTTCGTGCCCGCGCAGTCGCAACCGCGTAGCGGAGGTTCGACCGAGCCGCAGGTACTCCGGCCCGCGGACCCACCGGCGACCAGCCTGCGGTCGGTGGCCGAGCTGACGGGCGCGCGGTTCGCGCCGCACGACCGGCGCTCGGCGGACGCGGCGCTCGCCGCCGCGGCCCTGGACGATATCCGGGTCACCGGTATCGAACAGCGCTCGAACGCCGTCCGGCCCGGCGACCTGTTCGCGGGTCTGGCCGGGGAGCGGGCGCACGGGGCGCGGTTCGCCCACGACGCCGTCGCGCGCGGCGCGGTCGCCGTGCTGACCGACGCGGCGGGTGCGGACCTGATCGGCGCGATCGAGGTGCCGGTGCTGGTGCGCGACGATCCGCGCGCGGTGCTCGGCGCGCTGTCCTCGGCCCTCTACGGCGATCCGTCGCGGCGGCTGCGCATCATCGGCATCACCGGCACCTCCGGCAAGACCACCACCTCGTACCTGGTGGAGGCGGGCCTGACCGCGGCCGGGCTGCGCACCGCGCTCATCGGCACCATCGAGACCCGCATCGGCGGCGTGCGCGTGCCCAGCGCCCTCACCACCCCGGAGGCGCCGCAGCTGCACGCCATGTTCGCGGTCATGGTGGAGCGGGGCGTGCAGGCCGTGGTGATGGAGGTGTCCAGTCACGCGCTGGCGCTGGGCCGGGTGGACGGCGTCGAGTTCGCGGTGGGCGCGTTCACGAATCTGTCCCAGGACCACCTGGATTTCCACGCCGATTTCGAGGACTACTACGCGGCCAAGCGCCGCCTGTTCGATCCGGCCTCGTCGGTGGGCGCGGCCACCTCGGTGATCTGCGTGGACGACGCCTGGGGACGGCGGCTGGCCGGGGAGCTCGAACAGCGCACCCATATCGTGACCGTCTCCACCACGCAGCCCGCGCACTGGACCGCCGCCGACGTCACCGCCGGACCGGCTGGCACCCAGAGTTTCACCGCCGCCCGCGGTGCGCTGAACGTGCCGGTGCGCCTGCGCCTTCCGGGTGACTACAACATCGCCAACGGCCTGCTCGCGGTCGCGGTGTGCGAGGCCGCCGGTGTCGATCCGGCCGCGGCCGCCGCCGCGCTGGGCGAGGTGGACGTGCCGGGCCGCATGCAGCGCGTGGACCGCGGCCAGGACTTCCTCGCCGTGGTGGACTACGCGCACAAGCCCGCCGCCGTGGAATCGGTGATCGCCACGCTGCGAACGTATCTCGCCGAACAGGGCGCGGGCGGCCGCCTGGCCGTGGTGGTGGGCGCGGGCGGGGACCGCGACGCCGGGAAGCGCCCGCTCATGGGTGCGGCGGGGGCGCGCGGCGCGGATCTGCTCATCATCACCGACGACAATCCACGCGGGGAGGATCCGGCCGCCATCCGCGCGGCCGTGCGCGCGGGCGCGGACGCGCTGCCGGAGGGGCAGCGTGGCGAGGTGCGCGAGGTGGGGGATCGGGCGGCCGCCATCGCCGCCGCCGTGGACTGGGCCCGGCCCGGGGACGCGGTGCTGGTGGCGGGCAAGGGACATGAGACAGGGCAGGAGATTTCGGGTGTGAAGTATCCGTTCGACGACCGCGAGGTGCTCGCGGCGGCTCTCTCCGAGAAAACTAAGGACCTGACGGTTTCATGATCGAGATGACACTGCGGGAGATCGCGGATGTCGTGGGCGGCACGCTACACGACTGTCCCGACCCGGAGGTGACCGTGACCGGCGCGGTCGAATTCGATTCGCGCCGTATCGGATCCGGCGACCTGTTCCTGGCGCTGCCGGGTGCACGGGTCGACGGACACGACTACGCGCGACAGGCCGTCGCCGCGGGCGCGGTGGCGGTGTTGGCGGCCCGACCGGTGGGCGTGCCCGCCATCGTGGTCACGCCACCGTCCGCCGCCCCGGCAGCGCGAGACGGAGATACCGGAGCCGACGGCGACGCGGCACCGGAAGACCGCCGCACCAGCCGGGCGCTGGCGCTGGCCGCCGATACCGACGGCTCCGGCGCGGCCGTGCTGGCGGCGCTGGCGAAACTGGCCCGCACCAGCGTCGACCGGCTCGTCGCCGCCGGTGGCCTCACCGTCGTCGGCGTGACCGGATCCTCCGGCAAGACCTCCACCAAGGACCTGCTCGCCGCCGTCCTGTCCCCGCTGGGACCCGTTGTCGCTCCGCCCGGTTCGTTCAACAACGAGCTCGGTCACCCCTGGACGGCGCTGCGCGCCGACGCCGACACCCGCTTCCTGGTGCTGGAACTGTCCGCCCGCGGCCGCGGCCACATTCGCGCCCTCACCGAGGTGGCCCCGCCGGGCATCGGCGTGGTGCTCAATGTCGGCACCGCGCACCTGGGCGAATTCGGCAGCCGCGAGGCGATCGCGGAGACCAAGGGCGAACTGGTGGAAGCACTTCCGGCCACCGGGCTCGCGGTGCTCAATGCCGACGACCCGCTGGTGTCGGCCATGGCCGCACGCACCGCGGCGCGCGTGGTCCAGGTCGGCCAGGCCGCCGGCGCGGATCTGCGCGCCACCGACGTCACCCTGGACGAGCAGGCGCGCGCCCGCTTCACCCTGCGCCGCGGGGACGAGAGCGTGGACGTGACCCTGGCCGTGCACGGCGAACACCAGGTCGGCAATGCGCTCGCCGCCGCCGCGGTCGCCCTGGAATGCGGGGCGGATCTCGCGACGGCCGCCGCCGCCCTCGGTGCGGCGCAGGCGGTCTCGGAACGGCGCATGGACGTGCGCACCCGGGCCGACGGCGTCACCGTGATCAACGACTCCTACAACGCCAACCCGGATTCGGTCCGGGCCGCGCTCAAGGCGCTGGTCACCATGGCCAAATCCGGCGACACCGCGCGCCGCAGCTGGGCCGTCATCGGTGAGATGGGGGAGCTGGGCGAGGAATCGGTGCTCGAACACGACCGGATCGGCCGCCTGGCCGTCCGGCTCGACGTGGACCGGTTCATCGTGGTCGGGGCGGGCCGTCCGGTGCGCGCCTTGTTCCAGGGCGCGGTGCAGGAGGGATCCTGGGGCGAGGAGGCGGTGCACGTGCCGGATATCGCCGCCGCCGTCGAACTGCTCGACAGCGAACTGGCACCCGGTGACGTGGTGCTGGTCAAGGCGTCCAAGTCGGTGGGGCTGTGGGCCGTCGCCGAACATCTGACGGCCGCAGCAGGTCCGGATGCGCGGCCCGCCGCTGGTTCTGATTCGCGGCCCGCCGCTGATTCGAAATCGCGGCCCGCCGCTGATTCGATTGCGCGGCCCGCCGCGGCGGAGGAGGCCGCACGATGACCCAGATCCTCTTCTCGGCCGCCATCGCGCTCGCCGTCTCCATTCTGCTCACCCCCGTCCTCATCTCCATGTTCGCCAAACAGGGCTTCGGACAGGAGATCCGGGTCGACGGCCCGGAGAGCCACAAGGCCAAGCGCGGCACCCCCACCATGGGCGGTGTCGCCATCCTCGCCGGTATGTGGGCCGGTTACCTGGGCACCCACCTGATCGGCATGAGCTACGGCCAGCCCGGACCGTCGGCCTCGGGCCTGCTGGTGCTGGGCCTGGCCACCGCGCTGGGCGGCGTCGGCTTCCTCGACGACTTCATCAAGATTCGCAAGCAGCGCAATCTGGGCCTCACCGCGGCGGGCAAGTACATCGGACAGCTCACCGCCGCCGTGGTCTTCGGCGTGCTGGCGCTGAAGTTCCGCAACGACAGCGGGCTGACCCCGGCCAGCAAACACCTGTCCTACGTGCGCGACATCACCACCGTGTCGATGAGCGTGTGGATCTTCCTGGCCTTCGTCTGCCTGGTCGTGGTGGCCTGGTCCAATGCGGTGAACCTCACCGACGGCCTGGACGGTCTGGCCGCCGGGTCCATGAGCCTGGTGCTGGGCGCGTACATGATCATCACCTTCTGGCAGTGGCGCAACGCCTGCGTCGACTACCCGGAGGCGGGCTGCTACAACGTGCGCGATCCGCTGGATCTGGCGCTGGTGTGCGCGGCCGGCGGTGCGGCGTGCATCGGATTCCTGTGGTGGAACGCGGCTCCGGCCAAGATCTTCATGGGTGACACCGGATCGCTGGCGCTGGGCGGTCTGCTGGCGGGCCTGTCCATCACCACGCACACCGAACTGCTCATGATCGTCATCGGCGCGCTGTTCGTGGCCGAGGCGGCGTCGGTGGTGCTGCAGGTCGCGGTCTTCCGCACCACCCGGAACCGGCTGTTCAAGATGGCCCCGTTCCACCACCATTTCGAATTGAGCGGCTGGGCCGAGACGACGGTGATCATCCGATTCTGGATGCTCGCCGGTATGGCGTCCGCGGTTGGTCTGGGCCTGTTCTACAGCGAGTATCTGTCGGTCGGGTAGGTCGAAGGCGATGGTCGAACATTCTCCGAGGGTGCTCCGGTCACCGGGGCCCATGCTCGAATTTCTGCGTGGCCGTGACGTTCTCGTCGCCGGATGGGGGGTGTCCGGGCGCTCGCTCATCGAGCCGCTACAGGACATCGGCGCGCGTCCGGTGGTCACCGACGGCGGTGAGAAGGCCCTGGCGGAGGCGGCCGAACTCGGTCTGGCCACCGCCGCCCCCGCGGATCTGGTGGAACACGGGGCGCTGGACCGGTTTGCGCTGGTGATCACCAGCCCGGGCTGGCGGCCGGACTCCCCGGTGCTGGTCACCGCGGTCACCTCCGGCATCCCGGTCTGGGGCGACGTGGAATTCGCCTGGTGGGTCGATCAGGCCCGCATCTACGGTCCGGTGCGCAAGTGGCTGGTCATCACCGGCACCAACGGCAAGACCACCACCACGCAGATGACGCACGCCATCCTGCGCGCGGCCGGAATCCCCAGCGTGGCCT
Source organism: Nocardia otitidiscaviarum (assembly GCF_007362295.1). Classification (NCBI taxonomy): domain Bacteria; kingdom Bacillati; phylum Actinomycetota; class Actinomycetes; order Mycobacteriales; family Nocardiaceae; genus Nocardia; species Nocardia otitidiscaviarum. The sequence goes on from NZ_CP041695.1 coordinate 1,978,558, forward strand.
GCGGCAATATCGGCACCCCGATCCTGGACGCGCTGCGGCGCAATCCCGGACCGCAGGTGCTGGCCGTGGAACTGTCCTCCTTCCAACTGCATTGGGCCCCCTCGGTACGACCCGAGGCCGGGGTGGTGCTGAATGTGGCCGAGGACCACCTGGACTGGCACGGCGGCCTCGACGCCTACGCCGCCGCCAAGGCGCGCGCACTCACCGGGCGGGTCGGCGTGGTGGGTCTCGACGACGCCGTGGCCGCCGCGCTGGCCCGAAAGTCCAAGGCGCGCCGCACCGTCGGCTTCCGCGTCGGCGTGCCCGCCGACGGCGAACTCGGCGTGGTGGACGGCAAACTGCTCGACCGCGCCTTCACCAAGGCCGCCATCCTGGCCGAGGTGGGCGATATCAGCCCGCCGGGCCCGGCCGGAGTGGCCGACGCCCTCGCCGCCGCCGCGCTCACCCGATCCATCGACGTGGCACCGCAATTCGTGAAAGAGGGGCTGGCCGAGCACAAGGTGGGCCCGCATCGGGCCGCCTTCGTGCGCGAGGTCGCGGGCGTCGACTTCATCGACGACTCCAAGGCCACCAACCCGCACGCCGCGCGGTCGTCGATCCTGGCGCACCCGCACGTGATCTGGGTGGCGGGCGGTCAGCTCAAGGGCGCGGGCGTGGAGGACCTCGTCGAGGAGGTGCGCGAACACCTCGTCGCCGCCGTGCTCTTCGGCCAGGACGCCGATGTGATCGCCGCCGCGCTGGCGCGACACGCCCCCGACGTCCCGGTCGTGACCCTGGGTTCGGGGGACGATGCAGGGATGGTCGCCACCGAACTCGCCGCGATCGGGCCGGACGCCGTCATGGCGCGCGCGGTACGCGCCGCCGCCGGATACGCCCGGCGCGGCGACACCGTGCTGCTGGCCCCGGCCGCCGCCTCGCTGGACATGTTCACCGACTACACCCATCGCGGCCGCAGCTTCGCCACCGCGGTGGCGGACCTGAACGAGAAGGACATCGGGAGCACCGAATGACCGCCACCCGGCCCGCCGCGGCGCAGACCCCGCGACGGGCCCGGGCCGGGTGGTTCGGCGCGTGGCTGGCCCGCCCGCTGGCCTCGTTCCACCTGGTGGTGAGCATCGCCGCCCTGCTCACGGTGCTCGGCCTGGTCATGGTGCTCTCGGCCTCCAGCGTCGAGGCGTACGCGGTCGGCAAATCGGCGTACTCGCTGTTCATCCAGCAGGCGGCGTTCGCGGCGGTGGGCGCGCTGGCGTTCTATGTGGCGCTGCGGATTCCGCTGCGGGTGCTGCGGCAGCTGTCCTTCCCGGTGTTCGCGCTGTCGGTGGTGCTGCTGGTGCTGGTGCTCATCCCCGGCATCGGCACCAAGGTGTCGGGTTCGCGGCGCTGGTTCGACCTCGGATTCGTCTCCGTGCAGCCGTCGGAGATCGTGAAGATCACCCTGGTGGTGTGGGGCGCGCACCTGCTGGCCTCGCGCCGCGCCGAATACGCCGACGGGCACGTGGGCTATCGCGAGATCCTGATGCCGCTGGTGCCCGCCGGGCTGCTGGTGTGCTTCCTGGTCGTGCTCGAGCCCAATCTGTCCACCACCATCGCACTGGGCATCGTGCTGGCGGCGCTGCTGTGGTTCGGCGGGCTGCCGCTGCGCATGTTCGTCACCATCGCCGTCTCGGGCGTGGTGGCGGCGGGGGTGCTGGCGTTGTCGGCGGGCTACCGCTCCGACCGCATGCGCGCCTTCTTCAATCCCGGTGAGGATCCGCAGGGCATCGGCTACCAGTCCCGGCAGGCGCTGTATTCGCTTGCCGACGGCGGTATCTGGGGTCGCGGCCTCGGACAGAGCCGGGCCAAGTGGAGCTATCTGCCCAATGCCCACAACGATTTCATCTTCGCCATTATCGGCGAGGAACTCGGCTTCCTCGGATGTGCGCTGGTGCTGGGGCTTTTCGCGCTGTTCGCCTACACCGGGCTGCGCATCGCCACCCGCTCGGTGGATCCGTTCCTGCGGCTGCTGTCCGCCACCGCCACCACCTGGATCACCGGCCAGGCGCTGATCAATATCGGCTATGTGGTGGGGCTGCTGCCGGTGACCGGGCTGCAGCTGCCGCTGGTGTCGGCGGGCGGCTCGTCGCTGGCCATCACGCTGCTCATGTTCGGCATCGTCGCCAATGCGGCCCGGCACGAACCCGAGGCGGTGGCGGCACTGCACGCGGGACAGGACGGCCGGTTCAGCCGCCTGCTGCGCCTGCCGAAGCCGGAGATCTACTCCGCCGGACGCGCCCGCGCCGCCCGCGCCCGCTCGGCGGCCAAACGCTCGGCGAAAGCGGTCAAACCAGGCGCGAAATCGCGACGCGCACTGCCACCGAGCGGTCGGGGCGGCGCGGACGCGCGCAGGTCGATAGATTCGGATTCATCGCGTCGCCGTTCGGCCTCCACCGAATCGTGGCGCAGCACCCGGGCCTGGGAGCCCAGCTATCCGATGAGACATGCGAGAGAACGGGGAAATTCGAGGTGACAGGGGAGCGACCGCTCTCGGTGATCGTGGCGGGCGGTGGCACCGCGGGACATATCGAGCCCGCGCTGGCCGTGGCGGACGCGCTGCGGCGAATCGACCCGAATATCCGGGTGACCGCACTCGGCACCCAGCGCGGACTCGAAACGAAACTCGTGCCCGAACGCGGCTATCCGCTGGAACTCGTGCCGCCGGTGCCGTTGCCGCGCAAGCCCACCATGGATCTGCTGCGGCTGCCGGGGCGTGTCCGCGCCTCCGTGTCACGGACACGCCAGATCATCGACGCCGTCGAGGCCGATGTGATCTTCGGGGTGGGCGGCTATGTCGCGCTACCCGCCTATCTGGCGGCCGGTCCGGGTCCGCTGCGGCGGCGGCGCAGGGTTCCGGTGGTCATCCACGAGGCCAATGCCAAGGCCGGTATCGCCAACAAGGTCGGTGCCCGCGTCGCGGCGCGCGTGCTGGCGGCCGTGCCGAATTCGGGTGTGGCGGCGCGCGGCCGGGCCGACGCCGAGGTGGTCGGCATCCCGGTGCGCGGATCCATCTCCGGACTCGACCGCGCGGGCCTGCGGGCCGCCGCGCGCAGCGAATTCGGCCTGCCCGCCGAGGGACCGGTACTGCTGGTCTTCGGCGGCTCCCAGGGCGCGCGGACGCTCAACGAGGCGGTCTCGGCCGCCGCGCCGCAGCTCATCGCCGCCGGTATCTCGGTACTGCACGCGCACGGGCCGAAGAACAGCCTCACCCTCGACGACACCGCCGGGGACAATGCGAAATACGTTGCCGTGCCGTACCTGTCGCGGATGGATCTGGCCTACGCCGCCGCCGACGCGGTGGTGTGCCGCTCGGGCGCCATGACCGTCGCCGAGGTGTCGGCCGTCGGTCTGCCCGCCTTCTACGTCCCCCTCCCGCACGGAAACGGGGAGCAGGAACTCAATGCCCGCCCGGTGGTGGCCGCCGGCGGTGGCAGAATCGTGGCGGACGCGGAGCTGACTCCGAAATACGTGATCGACGAGGTGATACCGCTGCTCATGGATTCCGATCGGCTGACGGCAATGGGGCGCGCCGCGGCGAACGCCGGACATCGCGACGCCGCCGACGTCATCGCGCGTATCGTGCTGGAGGTGGCGGGCCGATGACGGAGGAGACGGCGGCACCGGTCGAACAGCGCACCGACCTGCCCGCGAATCTGCACCGGGTGCACATGATCGGCATCGGCGGCGCGGGCATGTCCGGCATCGCGCGCATCCTGCTCTCCCGCGGCGGACTCGTCTCCGGCTCGGACGCCAAGGAGAGCCGCGGCGTACTGGCGCTGCGGGCGCGCGGCGCGCAGGTGCGCATCGGTCACGACGCCAGCGCCCTGGACCTGCTACCCGGCGGCCCCAGCGCCGTCGTCACCACCTACGCCGCCATCCCCAAGACCAATCCGGAACTGGTGGAGGCGAATCGCCGCGGCATCCCGGTGCTGCTGCGCCCCGCCGTGCTCGCCTCGCTCATGCAGGGGCACCGCTCGCTGCTGGTCTCCGGTACGCACGGTAAGACCTCCACCACCTCCATGCTGGTGGTGGCCTTGCAGCACTGCGGATTCGATCCGTCCTTCGCGGTCGGCGGCGAACTCAACGAATCCGGCACCAACGCCCACCACGGCACCGGCGGCAGCTTCGTGGCCGAGGCCGACGAGAGCGACGCCTCGCTGCTGCAGTACGCGCCCGATGTCGCGGTGGTCACCAATATCGAATCCGACCACCTGGACTACTTCGGCTCCGACGAAGCCTACGTACAGGTCTTCGACGATTTCGTGGACCGCCTGGTACCCGGCGGGAAACTCGTGGTGTGCCTGGACGATCCGGGCTCGCTGGGACTGGCCGAACGCACCGTGGCCAGGCTCGCCGACGACGACCGCGGCATCCAGGTGCTCGGCTACGGCTCGGCCGGAGTGGCGACCGGGGTGCCCGTCGCCGCGCGCCTGCACTCCTGGGAGCCGCGCGATGTGGGCGGTGTGGCGCAGTTCCAGCTCGCCGACGAACCCGCGCCGCGCACGCTGCGGCTCTCGGTACCCGGCCGCCACATGGCGCTCAACGCGCTCGGCGCGCTGCTGGCCGCCCGCGCCGCCGGGGCCGACGTCGGCGAGATCATCCAGGGGCTGGAGGGTTTCGGCGGCGTGCACCGGCGCTTCCAGCTCACCGGTCGGGAGAACGGCGTGCGCGTCTTCGACGACTACGCCCACCACCCCACCGAGGTGCGCGCCGTGCTCGGCGCGGCGGCGGAGCTGGTGGCGCAGGAGGCCGCCGACGGGGCGCGGTCGCGGCCCGGGCGGGTGATCGTGGTCTTCCAGCCGCACCTGTACAGCCGCACCGCCACCTTCGCGACCGAATTCGGGGCCGCCCTCGACCTCGCCGACGAAGTGGTGGTGCTCGACGTGTACGGCGCGCGGGAGGAGCCGCTGCCGGGCGTGAACGGGGCACTGGTGGCGCAGGCCGTCACCAAACCCGTGCACTACCAGCCGGATATGTCGCGGGTGGGCCGCCAGGTGGCCGGACTCGCGCGCCCCGGCGATGTGGTGATCACCATGGGCGCGGGCGATGTCACCATGCTCGGCGGTCAGATTCTCGACGGGCTGCGCGCCCGGCCCGCGCACGGGCGGTGATCCGGCATGCGCCGCGGGGGAGTGGACGCCGAAACGGCCGATCCGGTCGATGATTCCGTCGATCCGGACGAGACCGGCCGGCGCGCCGACGCGGCCCGCTGGGCCCGGCTCCGGCGCGGTCGCCGGGAGCCCTGGTGGATCCGGGTCCGGGAGTCGCGGCGGGCGCGCATCGGCGTGGCCGCCGGGGTCGTGGTCGCGCTGGCGCTCGGCCTGGTCGCCTATTTCTCACCGCTGCTGGCGGTGCGCACGGTGCGCGTCGACGGCCTGTCGGTGGTGACCGAGGCGCAGGTCCTCGACGCTCTCGACATGCCGGCGGGGCGGTCCATGCTGCGCATCGACACCACCGAGCTGGCGCAGCGGGTGGCGCGGCTGCCCAAGGTGCACTCGGTGCGGGTGCAGCGGGTGTTCCCGTCCTCGGTGCGGGTGACGGTGGTCGAACGCACACCGGTGCTCTTCTTCGAGGCGCCCGACGGCGCCCACCTGATCGATTCCGAGAGCGTGGAATTCGCCATCGAACCGGCCCCGATCGGAGTACCGAAATTGGTCACCGAAACTCCCGGTGGCAACGATCCCGCCACCCGTGCGGCCGTCACCGTGATCAATGCGGTCCCGGTATCACTGCGGCTCGAGGTGGGAGAGATTGTGGCGAGATCGGTTTCGGACATTCAGCTCGAGCTACGCGACGGACGGCGCGTGCTGTGGGGTGGAGCAGGCGATTCCGAGCGCAAGGCGGCGGTGGTGATACCGCTGCTGACACGCGACGGCGAGGTGTTCGACATTTCGAGTCCGAATCTCGTCACGGTAAAGTGAACGATACCCTTTGGGACACCGAAATTTTCGGTGGTCATCCGGAGCGCTTCCGGCTGCCATCCCGGCACCGGAGAGCAACCGTCCACGATACGATGCGAGGCGGGTCGGACGAGTGGGATCACGCAAGATTCTGAATCTCGTTTCGGCGCGCCTGCGCGCGTAACGCGGTGGCTGCGAATAGCGTTCCGCAACAGTCGGATACTTGACATAACGCTAAACCTATGGTTGAGGCTTTATCAGACCGAGACCTTTCGGTACTGGCTTACGGCGAGCATCCGAAGACACCAAGCTTGTTGGATCGAAGGAAGGCGAGAGTCCATGACGCCCCCGCACAACTACCTTGCAGTGATCAAGGTCGTCGGTATCGGCGGCGGCGGCGTGAACGCCGTCAATCGAATGATCGAACAGGGACTCAAGGGAGTCGAGTTCATCGCGGTCAACACCGACGCGCAAGCGCTGTTGATGTCGGACGCGGACGTCAAGCTCGATGTCGGCCGGGAACTCACCCGCGGCCTCGGCGCGGGCGCCGACCCCGAGGTGGGCCGCAAGGCCGCCGAGGACCACAAGGACGAGATCGAGGAGGTCCTCAAGGGGGCCGACATGGTCTTCGTGACCGCCGGTGAGGGCGGCGGCACCGGCACCGGCGGCGCGCCGGTGGTGGCGAGCATCGCCCGCAAGCTCGGCGCGCTCACCATCGGTGTGGTCACGCGGCCGTTCTCCTTCGAGGGCAAGCGCCGCTCCAACCAGGCCGAGGCGGGCATCCAGGCGCTGCGCGAATCCTGCGACACCCTCATCGTCATCCCCAACGACCGGCTGCTGCAGCTGGGCGACGCGGCGGTCTCGCTCATGGACGCCTTCCGCTCGGCCGACGAGGTGCTGCTCAACGGTGTGCAGGGCATCACCGACCTGATCACCACCCCCGGTCTGATCAATGTCGACTTCGCCGACGTCAAGAGCGTCATGTCCGGGGCGGGCAGTGCGCTCATGGGCATCGGTTCGGCGCGGGGTGAGGGGCGCTCGGTGAAGGCGGCCGAGGCCGCCATCAACTCACCGCTGCTGGAGGCGTCCATGGACGGCGCGCACGGGGTGCTGCTGTCCATCGCCGGTGGTTCGGATCTGGGCCTGTTCGAGATCAACGAGGCCGCCTCGCTGGTGCAGGAGGCCGCACACATCGAGGCCAACATCATCTTCGGCACGGTCATCGACGACTCCCTCGGTGACGAGGTACGGGTCACGGTGATCGCGGCGGGCTTCGACGGCACCGGCCCCGCCCGGCGCATCGAATCCACCATCACCCGGACCGCCACCTCCACCATCGGCTCCGCCCGGGCGGGCGACGTGGCCCCGTCCACCTCCCGCACCTCCGACTACGGTTCGGCCCGCACCCCCGACCCGGTGCGCCCCGACCCTGCCCCGGCCCCGGAACAACCGGTCTCCCGCGGTCCCGCCCCCTCCTACGGCTCCCCCCGCCCCTCCATCGACCCGACGGTGGCGCACAACCCCCGCTCGCACATCCAGCCCTCCGACGACGACACCGACGACGACGTGGACGTGCCGTCGTTCATGCGGCGCTGACCCACCACCACCGACGCACCGGTACCCGCACGGGACCGGTGCGTCGGCGCGTTTCGGGATGTGGCCGTGAGCGTCCCGGCCCCGGAATCTCGCGCAGACGCCGCACCGTCGAAAAACGCGAGTACGCCGGATTCCAGACCTCCGCCACGCCGGGGCACCATGCGGCCAGCCGGTGGTCGTGCGCGGCCAGCCGTGCCCGCGGCTGGTCCGAAACTCGCGATGGTCGACGTCGGTGTGCCCCAGTGCGACCGCCTGAGTAGCCGCCGCTGTCCAGGTGGTTGATGTGCGCCAGCTGTCGCTCGGGCGGCTGATGTGGGCGTGGTGTCGTCTGGCGGCGTACTGGCGGGCGCGGTACGCCGCCGTACCGGTGGCGGCGCGGAGGGTGGCGTGGTCCGGGTGCCGCGGCCTGCTAGCGTGGCCGGTCGTTGGGTTGCCAGCGGGTAACGGATTCGATGCGCGGGAATCGCCGCGTGCGGGAGGAGCTTCATGATCAGCACGGTGGGACGGACTGCTCGCTGCGCGATTGCGGTCGCGGCGGTGGGATCTTTCGCCTCCACCGGGATTGCCCAGGCATCGCCGGGGGTGGAGTTGACCGCCGCGCAGAATCTGGTCGCCAATCCCGCGTTCACCGAGGGAGCCCGGGGCTGGGAGGGGCACATCTACAACGCCCACCTCGGCGGCGGCACCGCCACCGTGCGCGACAGCGGGTACGTGGGCCAGGACGTCCCCGTCGTCAAGGGGGCCGAGTACACCTTCTCGGTGCGGGTCGGCGCGGCCGACGGCGGCGGGGTGCTGGCATTGGCCCTGGACTCGGCCACCAGCGTGGCCTACGTGAGCCGCGACGTCACCGCCACCGCCCCCACCACCGTCACCCAGACCTTCACCGCCGTCGGCGACACCGCCTACATCGCCTGCCAGGCCACCCGCGGCCCCGGCGGCTGGTGCGGCGACTTCAGCCTCGTCGCCACCGGCAACACCGGCGGCGGCAGCGGTTCCGCCTCCGGCTCGGCGGGCAGCTCCTCCGGTTCCTCGGGTTCGGCCAGCGGCTCCGCGGGCTGAGAGACGTGTCACCTCGGCATCGAGCCCACCGACAGCGCCGTCGCCGGTGGTGCGATGGGAATCGCGGTGCCGAGCGTGGTCGAGAGTCGGGCGGCGGGTGTTCGGTTCCGGTGTCCGGGGCGGTGCGTCACGTGATGGTCCGCACGCGGCCGCTGGCGCGGGTTGCCCGGTGGTGGCCATTACCCTCGGAGGCATGACTTCTGCTGCACCGGTACTGCGTACTCGGCGGGTGACGACGACACGGGCGGGCGGGTTCTCGAAGGCCCCGTACGACTCGTTCAATCTCGGGGATCATGTCGGCGACGATCCGGAGGCGGTGCGGCGCAATCGATTGCGGCTGGCCGAGAACCTCGGGCTGGCGCCGGAGCGGTTGATCTGGATGGAGCAGATCCACGGGCGCACCGTCACGGTGGTGGACGGGCCGCGCACCGACGCCGTGCCCGCGACCGACGCCCTGGTCACCACGCAGCCGGATCTGGCGCTGGTGGTGCTGACCGCCGACTGTGTCCCGGTGCTGCTGTCGGATGACGAGGCGGGGGTGATCGCGGCCGTGCACGCGGGCCGCATCGGCGCGCGCATCGGTATCGTGCCGCGGGTGCTCGAGGCCATGTACGAACTCGGCGCGAAACCCGAACGCATCGGCGCGTTCCTGGGCCCGGCGGCCAGCGGACGCCAGTACGAGGTGCCCGCCACCATGCGCGCCGACGTCGAGGAGCATCTGCCGGGCAGCGCCACCACCACCGCCAAGGGCACCCCGGGCCTGGATCTGCGCGCGGGCATCCGGCGGCAGTTGGAGGCGGCCGGGGTCGGCGCGGTCGCGGTGGACCCGCGCTGCACCATCGAGGACGAAACGCTGTTCTCGCACCGCCGCGGCGCGCCGACCGGCCGAATCGCCGGTGTGATTTGGATGTCATCCGAGGGAGCGGCGGCATGACCTCCGAATCGTCCACCGCCGCAATGGGTATCGAAACCGACGGCGAGACGCGCGTCACGGCGCGCACCGCCGAACTGTCGGCCAACCTCACCACCCTGACCGAGCGCATCGACGCAGCATGCCGGGTGGCCGGGCGGGAACCCGACACCGTACGCTTACTCCCCGTAACTAAATTCTTTCCGGCCTCGGATATCGAAATCCTCTATGGACTCGGCCGCCGCGAATTCGGCGAATCCCGAGAACAGGAGGCCAGCGAGAAAGTGGCCCAGTTGCGCCACCTGGCGCACGTGCGCTGGGAATTCATCGGACGTCTCCAGCGCAACAAAGCGAAACACGTTGCACGCTGGGCAAATACCGTCTATTCGGTCGATTCGGACAGGTTGGCGACCGCGCTCGACACCGCTGTCACCGCCGCCCTCGAGGCGGGCGATCGCGACACATCCCTGCGTGTCCTGCTGCAAGTCAGCCTGGACGCCGACCCCTCCCGCGGCGGCGTCGCCCCCGACGATCTCCCGGCCCTCGCCGACCGGATCGAGGAAACGGCATCGTTGCAGCTCGCGGGCCTGATGGCGATTCCGCCGCTGGGCACCGATCCGGCCGCCGAATTCGCCCGCCTGGCCGACCTGCACGGCCGCCTGCTGGCGACACATCCCCAGGCCAGGGAGCTGTCGGCGGGGATGTCAAACGATTTGGAGGCCGCCATCGCCCACGGATCGACCTGCGTGCGTGTCGGTACCGCGTTGATGGGCGCGCGACCGATAACCTCGCCTTAGCAAAGAAACCTCATCAGTCACATTTGAAACATATGCTTGTGAAGGACGAGGGACTGAGCAGTACTTCAACACCCCAGGCCAGTCGGGGCCGAAGGAAGGTCGACCGGTATGAGCGAGCGTAGCGAGCGAATGATCGACGCAGCCACGAGCGTGCTCGTGCTGGAGTTGAGCGCTAGCGAGGTGGAGGCATGAGCACGCTGCACAAGTTCAAGGCGTACTTCGGCATGGTTCCGCTCGAGGATTACGAGGACGACTACGTCGACGACCGCGGGGGACACCGGGGTGGCCTCGACGAGCGTGGTGCGCGTCGGCCCCGTCCCCGGGAATACGACCGCGACTACGACCGGTACGCCGACGACCGCTACGACGACGAGCCCGCCTACCCCGAGCCGTCCTACAAGGCCCCGTACCAGCCGGGCTACAGCGTGGCGCGTCGCGATGACTACGCCGACGACTACGCGGATGACCGGTACGAGCCGCCGCGCCGTCCCACCCGCATCGACACCGCCCCGTCCAGCCGCACCCGCAGCCTGGGCGGCGGTGCGCCGATGGTGCGCGGCGCGACCCGCGGTGCGCTGGCGGTGGACACGGAGGCCGAGCGGCGCATGGAAGAGCTGCGGATGGAGGAGCGCCGCATCGAGACCGCGCCGCCGCGCCGGTCCGGGCTCTTCGAGGAAGGCGGCCCCTTGTCCAAGATCACGACGCTGCGTCCGCGCACCTATGCCGAGGCCGCCATCATCGGCGAGCGTTTCCGCGACGGCACCCCGGTGATCATGGACCTGGTCGAGATGAGCAACTCCGACGCTCGCCGCCTGGTCGACTTCGCCGCCGGGCTGGCCTTCGCGCTGCGTGGCTCGTTCGACAAGGTCGCGACCAAGGTGTTCCTGCTCTCACCGGCCGATGTGGACGTATCGGCCGAGGAGCGTCGGCGCATCGCCGAAACCGGTTTCTACAACCAGAAATAGCGACCCCGTCCGGGTGCGGCCGCACCGCCGCACCCTGCGGGGACACGCCGTGCACGGGGGAGGGCGCGCCGATCCGAGCGGCGCGTATGTTTTGCGGGACACCGATTCTGAGGCAGAGTGAACACGTGGCCCTGATCGCGGTGTTGAACCTAGTCCTGCTCCTGTTCTGGCTGCTGCTGATCAGCCGCGTCATCGTGGAGTTCATCCACGTGTTCGCGCGCGATTGGCGCCCCAGCGGCTTCCTCGCCGTCATCTTCGAGGTGATCTTCACGATCACGGATCCACCGGTGAAACTCCTGAGGCGTTTGATACCGCCAGTGAATCTTGGGGGAATTCGGCTCGATCTGTCGATTATGGTCCTGCTTTTTGTCGTCTTCTTCCTCTACTCGCTCACGGCCACTGGCGGCACCGCGTAGCTGAGATGTGACAGAATGGGCCGAGAAGAAAGCTTGTCTGATCTAGTGCTAGATCTCCGTACGAAGCGTGAAGGGATCCTTCCATGCCGCTGACCCCAGCCGATGTGCACAACGTCGCGTTCAGCAAACCACCGATCGGGAAGCGCGGCTACAACGAGGACGAAGTCGACGCCTTCCTCGATCTGGTCGAGCAGGAGCTCTCACGCCTCATCGAAGAGAACGCCGATCTGCGCCAGCGGGTCGCCGAGCTCGACGCGGAACTCGCTGACGCCAAGAAGAATCGGGGCCCGGTCGCGGCCGTGAAGCAGGCTCCCGCGCCGGAGCCGCCCAAGCCCGCCCCGGCTCCGGCCCCCGCGCCCATGCCGGCCCCCGCGCCCGCCGCCAAGGACGCGCCCTCCGCGGACGCGAATCTGCAAGCGGCCAAGGTGCTCTCGCTGGCCCAGGAGATGGCCGATCGGCTCACCTCCGATGCCAAGACCGAGGCCGAGCAGTTGCTGGCGAACGCCAGAACCAATTCCGAGCGCCTGGTCAGCGATGCGCGCACCCGCTCCGAGTCGATGATCGCCGACGCCCGCCAGAAGGCCGAGGCCATGCTGTCGGACGCGCAGACCCGCTCCGACAATCAGCTGCGCCAGGCCAAGGAGAAGGCCGACGGCCTGCAGGCCGACGCCGAGCGCAAGCACACCGAGATCATGGCCACCATCACTCAGCAGCGCAGTGTGTTGGAGAGCCGGATCGAGCAGCTCAAGACCTTCGAACGCGAGTACCGGGTGCGGCTGAAGTCCTACCTGGAATCGCAGCTCGAGGAGCTGGAGAACCGCGGGTCCGCGGTGCCGGTCGACGGCGGCGAGTTCGGCGAGGGCGCGTCCGGCAACGGTGCACTGCTCAAGGGCGGCAAGTAAAGCCGTCGCGACGACGTCCCCCGGTGCCGCGCAGCACGGCCCGCACGGGCCGGGTGACCACGGGCCGGGTGACACAGCGCAGCGACACCACCGTTTCGGAATTCGCGGTCAGACCAGGGGGTGCCCGTGCTCGTGGTGACGCTCGGCCTAGCGGCGGTCGGATTCGGACTGCTGGTGACCGCCCTGACCACCGGTTCCGTGGTGTGGGCGTGGGCCTGCATCGTGGTCTGTGTGATCGGCGCGGTGCTCCTGCTGGTCAGCGCGCTGTCCATGCGCTCCGACGAGGACGAGACCCAGTCCCGGCCAGGCGGTAAGCACGCCAGACACTAGAGCGCGGGTCCGCGGAATAATCCCTGGACCGCGCTCGCTAGACTTGACACTGCACTACGGCGTCGATCCGGCAATCACCGGGGAGCCTTCGGAAGAACGGCGGCCGCGGCCGCTCAGTAGAACCGAACGGGTGAGCCCGTCACAGCTCGCAACGAGAGGTTCGGCCGTCCCGACCGGGACGTCGCCGGACAAGCGGGGTGGTACCGCGGTGAGAGCGCATCGGGCGCTCGTCGTCGTCCCCGTGCCCACAGGTGATGGCACGAGGAGAGACGGAGCCCGCGATGGCGGACGAGGCCCCTGTAGACAACCCCGCGGTGGACCCCACAGCCACCCGCAACGCGTACCCCCGCGTCGACCTGGGCCGCACCGGCGGCGGCCAGGTGTCCTTCCCCGATCTGGAGCAGCGCGTCCTGGCGTGCTGGGCCGCCGACGACACCTTCCGCGCCAGCATCGAGAACCGTTCCGATGCACCGGAATTCGTCTTCTATGACGGGCCCCCCTTCGCCAATGGGTTGCCGCATTACGGACATCTGCTCACCGGCTATGTCAAGGATTTGATCCCGCGCTTCCAAACCATGCGCGGAAAGAAGGTCGAGCGCCGATTCGGATGGGATACTCACGGCCTGCCCGCGGAAATCGAAGCGGAGAAGCAGCTCGGTATCACGGACAAATCACAGATCGATGCCATGGGCTTGGCGGAATTCAATGCCGCATGCAAGTCCTCGGTACTTCGCTACACCAATGAGTGGCGCAACTATGTGACGCGTCAGGCCCGCTGGGTCGACTTCGACAACGACTACAAGACCCTCGATCTCGACTTCATGGAGTCGGTCATGTGGGCCTTCAAGGCGTTGTACGACAAGGGGCTCATCTATCAGGGCTTCCGGGTGCTGCCCTACAGCTGGTACGAGCAGACGCCGCTGTCGAACCAGGAGACCCGCCTCGACGACGCCTACAAGATGCGGCAGGACCCGGCGGTCACCGTGGATATGGTGCTGTCGGTGCCGGCGGACCATCCGCTGCACGAGCTGGACGGCGCGAACGCCCTGATCTGGACCACCACGCCCTGGACGCTGCCGTCCAACCTGGCGATCGCCGTCCACCCCGACGTCACCTACACCCACGTCAAGGGCAAGGACGGCAAGCGCTACCTGCTTGCCGCCGAACGGGTTTCGCACTACGCGCGCGAGCTGGGCGAGGAGGCCGACGGCTTCGAGGTGCTCGGCGAACATCTCGGCGCCGCCCTGGTCGATCTGTGCTATCAGCCGCCGTTCGACTTCTTCGTCGGCCACCCGAACGCGCACCGGGTGCTGACCGCCGACTACGTGACCACCGACTCCGGCACCGGCATCGTGCATCTCGCGCCCGCCTTCGGTGAGGAGGATATGGACGTCGCGTCGGCGGCGGGTATCGAACTGGTGCAGCCCCTCGACGCGGGCGGCAAGTTCACCTCCATGGTGCCGCCGTACCAGGGCCTCATGGTCTTCGACGCCAACCCGGTGATCATCAAGGACCTCAAGGCCGCCGGAAAGCTGTTGCGGCACGAGACCATCGAGCACTCCTACCCCCACAGCTGGCGGTCCGGGCAGCCGCTCATCTACATGGCGGTGCCGTCCTGGTTCGTGGCCGTCACCAAGTTCCGCGACCGCATGGTGGAGCTCAACCAGGAGATCACCTGGGTGCCCGAGCACATCCGCGACGGCCAGTTCGGCAAGTGGCTCGAGGGTGCGCGCGACTGGAACATCAGCCGCAACCGGTACTGGGGTTCGCCCATCCCGGTGTGGGTCTCCGACGATCCGGCCTATCCGCGGGTGGACGTGTACGGCTCGCTCGACGAGCTGGAGCGCGACTTCGGCGTGCGCCCGACCGATCTGCACCGGCCCATGATCGACGACCTGGTGCGCCCGAATCCCGATGACCCGACCGGGAAGTCGATGATGCGGCGCACCCCCGAGGTGCTCGACTGCTGGTTCGAGTCCGGCTCCATGCCGTTCGCGCAGGTGCACTACCCGTTCGAGAACAAGGACTGGTTCGACGGCACCGCGACCGCCGAGTCCACGGGCGGCACCGCCGCCGTCGGCCACAACCCGGGCGATTTCATCGTCGAGTACAACGGCCAGACCCGCGGCTGGTTCTACACCCTGCACGTGCTGGCCACCGCGCTGTTCGACCGTCCGGCCTTCAAAACCGTTGCGGCGCACGGCATCGTGCTCGGCGACGACGGGCTCAAGATGTCCAAGTCCAAGGGCAACTACCCGAATGTCAACGAGGTGTTCGACCGCGACGGATCCGATGCCATGCGGTGGTTCCTCATGGCCTCGCCCATCCTGCGCGGCGGCAACCTCATCGTCACCGAGCGCGGCATCCGCGAGGGGGTCGGCCACGCGCTGCGCCCGCTCTGGAACGCCTGGACCTTCCTGCAGCTCTACGCCTCGAAAGCCGGTACCTGGCGCACGGATTCGCCGCATGTGCTGGACCGCTACATCCTGGCCAAGCTGGCCCGCACCCGCGAGGTCATGACCGAGGCGCTGGAGGTCTACGACATCGCCGGGGCATGTGACGAACTGCGCTCCTTCGCCGACGCGCTCACCAACTGGTATGTGCGCCGGTCGCGTTCGCGCTTCTGGGAGGAGGACCGCGATGCCATCGACACCCTGCACACCGTGCTGGAGGTGACCACCCGGCTGGCGGCCCCGCTGCTGCCGCTGCTCACCGAGGTGATCTGGCGCGGCCTCACCGGCGGCCGCTCGGTGCACCTGGCCGACTGGCCGGCCGAGACCGAGTTGCCCGCCGATCCGGAGCTGGTCGCGGCCATGGACGAGGTGCGCGCGGTGTGCTCGACGGTGCTGAGCCTGCGCAAGGCCCAGAATCTGCGGGTGCGGCTGCCGCTCTCGGAGGTCACCGTGGCGGCCGAGGACGCGGAGCGGCTCACCCCGTTCACCGACCTGATCGCCGACGAGGTGAATGTCAAGAAGGTCGACCTCACCACCGATGTGGCCGCGCACGGCCGCTTCGAACTGGTGGTCAACGCCCGTGCCGCCGGTCCGCGCCTGGGCAAGGACGTGCAGACCGTCATCAAGGCGGTCAAGGCGGGCGAGTGGACCGAATCGGCCGACGGCGTGGTGAGCGCCGCGGGCATCACCCTGCTGCCCGAGGAGTACACCCAGCGCCTGGTCGCCGCCGAGCCGGACTCCACCGCCGCCCTGCCCGGCAATGCCGGTCTGGTGGTGCTGAATTCGGCGGTCACCGAGGAACTGGAGGCCGAGGGATGGGCGCGCGACCTCATCCGCGACCTGCAGGAAACCCGCAAGGCCAAGGGCCTGGACGTCTCCGACCGCATCGCCGTGGTGCTGGAGGTGCCCGCCGAGCGGCAGGAGTGGGCGCGGACCCACCGCGATCTCATCGCCGGGGAAATCCTCGCCACCTCGCTGAGTTTCGACGCGGCGGGCGCGGATGCCAGCGAGATCGTGGGCGGCGTGCGGGTGACGATCACCAAGGCGTGATCGCGCACGAGGGCGAGCGAACTCGGGGCGGAGCCGATACGGCTCCGCCCCGAGCTGAGTGGTCGGGCGGTGGCGGCTCAGTGTTTCGAGCTGAGTGGTCGGGCGGCGGTGGCGGCTCGGTGTTTCGAGCTGAGTGGTCGGGCGGCGGTGGCGGCTCGGTGTTTCGAGCTGAGTGGTCGGGCGGCGGTGGCGGCTCGGTGTTTCGAGCTGAGTGGTCGGGCGGCGGTGGCGGCTCGGTGTTTCGAGCTGAGTGGTCGGGCGGCGGTGGCGGCTCAGTCTTCCGAGCCGACTGGTCGGGCCGCGGTGGCTGAGCGGTCGAGTCGCCTCGTCGGCCGGGCTCGCGGTGCCGTTTCGGGCGGAGCCGCCTGACAGTTCGGCGCGATGACCGTCGCATCGTGGATCTCCGCCGGTCGCGCAGGCTTTGCTCCGGGCCGGGGCGGTGTCCGCGACAGGTTGTGCGCCTGGTCGGCGCGCCCGCTGGAATGAGGTGCGACCGGGGTCACTATCCTCTCGTATGCGCTGGTAGCGGTATTGCCCGGGCGCTGCTGGAGAGTAGCTGTGGTTTGCCGAATCCGCGTCCCGGGTACCCGGTTATTTCGTGTGCGCCGTGCCCTCACGGCGCGGAAACGACATACGCCAATTCGCGGGGGAGAGGAGCTGGCATGACTAGCCGCGATCCGGAACCCAGACAACAACGCCGTTCGGTGGCCGCCGCCGCCATGGGCAATGCCACCGAATGGTTCGACTACGGCGTCTACGCCGCGGCGGCCACCTACATCACGGCCGCGTTCTTTCCCGGAGATCTCGGAGTCCTGGGCACCATGCTCGGCTTCGCGATCTCCTTCATGTTGCGTCCGCTGGGCGGCATGGTGTGGGGGCCGCTCGGCGACCGCATCGGCCGAAAAGCGGTCCTGGCCACGACGATTCTGCTGATGGCGGCCGCCACCGGCCTGATCGGCGTGCTGCCCAGCCATGCCACCGCCGGGGTGCTGGCGCCCATCCTGCTCATCTCCCTGCGCGTGGTGCAGGGCTTCTCCACCGGCGGCGAGTACGGCGGTGCGGCGACCTATCTCGCGGAGTCCTGCGAGGACCGCCGTCGCGGCTTCCTCGGCAGCTTCCTGGAGTTCGGCACCCTCGGTGGTTTCGTGGGCGGTTCGGCCGTGGTGCTGGCCTGCCAGCTCGCGCTGGGGTCGGACGCCATGTACGAGTGGGGCTGGCGCATCCCCTTCCTGCTGGCCGTGCCGCTCGGCCTGATCGGCTGGTATCTGCGCACCAAGCTGGACGAGTCCCCGGTTTTCACCGAGGTGAAGGAGCAGCAGCATCCGCGCACCGGTCTGCGCGTGCTGCTGCGGGACTACCGGCGTGAGCTGCTGACTCTGGGCGGCCTGGTGATCGCGCTGAATGTGGTGAACTACACCCTGCTCACCTACCAGCCGACCTATCTGGAGAACACCATCGGCGTCGACGAGTCGACCACCACGGCCATGATGCTGATCGGCCAGTTGATCATGATGGTGTCGCTGCCCGCCTTCGGTCATCTCTCCGACCGGGTCGGTCGGCGGCCGATGTGGCTGGTGTCGCTGCTGAGTCTGGCGGTGCTCGCCATACCGATGTACTGGCTGATGGGGCAGGGCATCGTCTGGGCCGTCATCGGCTTCGTGGTGCTGGGGCTGCTCTACCTGCCGCAGCTGGCGACGATCACCGCGACCTTCCCGGCCATCTTCCCGACCCATGTCCGCTATGCGGGATTCGCCCTCGGCTACAACGTGTCCACGGCGCTCTTCGGCGGTACCGCGCCGCTGGTGAACGAGGCCGTGATCGAGGGCACCGGCTGGACGCTGTTCCCCGCGCTCTACATGGTGGGCGCGTGTCTGGTCGGCCTGGTGGCCTGGGCCTTCCTGCGGGAGACGGTGGGCGCGTCGCTGCGCGGCACCGAGGTGCCCGAGACCGACGCCGTGCCCGCGGTGCCGGCCCGGGTCGCGGCCGCCCCGTCGGCCTGATCGGTATCCGGGGTGGGCGTCCGTCGCGGCGACCACCCCGGGGTTTCCGGCGTTCCGGTGTGGTTACCCGGCTACCGGAGGTGGCGATATGGCCTGTGGACCGAAATTCGCTGTGACCGTCCGGTACGGAGGTGCCGACCAGGCGGGCAGCAATGGCAATGTGTATGTGCGGCTCGGGGATACCGGGGCCGCCACGGGTGAGGCGGCGGTGCATCTACCCGGTGACCCCACTCAGATCGGGCGCGAGCAGACCTTCCACATCGACTACGGCACCGCCCTCGACGATCTCACCGAGCTGTGGGTGCGCGTCGACTCCGAGGAGTCGACCTGGACCCTCGCGGCCATCGACTGGTTCCAGGTGGAGGATCTCGACGCCCACACGCTGTGGCAGAGCACGCCGGTGCCCGAGACCGAACAGGGTTTCGCGGCCGCGGTGGTGCCCGAGGAGACCGGCAGTGTCGACACCGTGCTGACGCGCGGATTCCGGCTGCACCGGGAACCGTCCGCCCGCTACCGGATCACCCTGGAAACCGGCCGGGAACCCGGTGCGGGAACCACCGGCAGCATTCTGGTCCGGCTGCTCGGCCACACCGACTGCCATCTGGTGTGGCTGCCGTTGAACGGGCCCACGGAGGATCTGGAGAGCGGCGCGCGTCGCCGCTACGGGCCCTACACCTACATCGCGCACGATCCGCCGACCGATCTCGAGGTGCGGCTCGGTGGGATGACGACCGACTCCGACCGCTGGCAGCTGCTGCGGGTGGCCGTGGAGGACACCGCCACCGGCCGCACCTGGCTGGCGGAACCGGACAGCTGGTTCGACTGGACCTCGCCGCAGCAGACGTTTGCCCTGTCGGAGAAGGATTAGGCTGCACGGGATTCGGCTGCGCGGGATTCGGCCGAGAGGCACTCGGCCGAGAACGACTCCGCGGAGCAGGGTTCCGGACAGTTCGCCGGTCGCGCGCGATGTGACCGGTGGTGGCTACTCGACGACGAGTTCGACCGGGATATTGCCCTGGGTGGCGTGCGAGTACGGGCACACCTGGTGGGTGGCCTCGACCAGTGCCCGCCCGGATTCGTTGTGCAGATGTTCGGGCAGTTCCACCCGCAGCACCACCGACAGGCTGAAGCCGCCGCCCTCGCGGCTGTTGAGCCCGACCTCCGCGGTGACGGCGGCCTCGTCGGCGTCCAGCTTCATGCGCTTGGCGACCAGCTGCAGCGCGCTGGCGAAGCACGCCGAGTAGCCCGCGGCGAAGAGCTGTTCGGGATTGGTGCCCGCGCCGTCGCCGCCCAGCGCCTTGGGACGGGCCAGGGTGAGGTCGAGGATGCCGTCATCGCTGTAGGAACGGCCTTCGCGGCCGACCGAGGTGGCGACGGCGGTGTACATGGGAGCCATGGAGTCCTCCTAGACAGACTTGTCTGTTCACTTCGTCGGCCAGAGTAGACAGATCTGTCTGCTATCGTCAAGGTATGAGTGCCGCCCGCGATCGACTCCTGGAGACCGCCACCCGGCTGTTCTACGCCGAGGGCGTCCACACCGTGGGCATCGACCGGATCATCGCCGAGGCCGGTATCGCCAAGGCCACCTTCTACCGGCACTTCCGCACCAAGGACGATCTGGTGGTGGCCTATCTGGCGCGTGAGTACGAGCGCCAGCGTGCCGTGCTGGAAGCCGTGCCCGACTCCGGAATGGCCGCTGTCACCGTGATTTTCGAGCGGCTCGGCGAGCTGAGCTGTGCGCCCGGCTTCCGCGGCTGCCCCTTCCTCAACGCGGCCGTGGAATTCCCGGACCCCGCGCACGCCGTGCGCGCGGTGGTGGCCGACTACCGGGACTGGTTCCGGCGGCTGGTGCGTGAGCGGTTGGCGGCGGCCGGGCACGACGACCCGGACACCGCCGCCCACTACCTGCTGCTGGTGCGCGACGGCGTGGCCCTCAGCGGCGGTCTCGGCGATCCGGCGACGGTCCGCGCCGGCGTGCGGACCGCACTGGCACAGCTCAGGACTCGGGTAGCTCCAGCCCCCGAGCCAGCACCGGCCACGACCGCTTGAGCGCGTCCTCCCAGTAGCCCCAGGAGTGTGTACCCCGAGGTGGCAAATCGGCGGTTACCGGGATGTCCAGCTGCTGTAGCCGGTCCACCAGACTGCGGGTGCACCAGTCGGTCGCGGCCTCGATGATGCCGCCGACCACCAGCTGCTGGATCAGTCCGCCGTCATTGGGGCCGAGACTGCGGATATCGCCGGGGGTGTCGCGCGGCCCGGGCAGGCCGGTGCCGTTGAACAGGTACAGCTCCAGGCCGCGCAGACCCTCGGCATGCACGTAGGGGTCGTTGGCCACCCACATCGGGTCGTCGGGCGGGCCGTACATGTTGTGCACGTCGCCGCCGCCCGCCGCGACCACCAATTTCACGAACTGCTGGCCGATTCGGTCGCTGATGCGGGCGCAACCGCTGTAGGCCGCCACCGCGCGGTACAGGCCGGGTGCGGCGATGGGCAGCTGCAGAACGCTGGTGCCGGACATGGACATTCCGGCGATGGCGCGAATCTCGTTGGTGCCCAACGCGCCGTCGATGAGGGGCGGCAGTTCCTCGGTGAGGAAGGTGCGCCACATATTGGTGCCGAGCTGGGGATCCGGTGCGCGCCAATCGGTGTAGTAGGTGAAGCCGCCGCCGACGATCTGCACCACGTTCACGTTCTTGCCGGTGAAGAACTCGGTCGCGTCGGTATTGCGTCGCCAGGTGGCCGTATCCTGGCCGCCCCCAGCGCCGTTGAGCAGGTACAGCACCGGCCTGGGCACCGAGGTGTCGGCGGGGCGCTGCACCTCCACCACCACGTCGCGGTCCATGGCGGCCGAGTGCACGGTGAGGGTGATGTTGCGGGCGTCGCGGACGCGGTACGAGGAGATGGTGGAGCCGTCCGCGGAAACCGGTGTGGCCATGAGGGTTCCGGTGGTGGTGACCGGGTCGGGCGGTGGCCCCGCCGCGGCAGGCCCCGGCGTGCCGGGCAGTGCGCAGGCGAAAACCACTGTCAGCGCGAGCAGTAGCGCTCGCGCCCTGATACGACGAGTCAACTCAGGGCCCCTGTGGTAGCTGGCGGATGCGGACTCCCGGACCCCCGCGGGACGCCGAAATGCTACTTATGCCCCGATTTCCATGGGGGTGCAATGTCACATTCCGGCCACGGTTTGTGATCGGAGTCTCATGACACGCATGGTGGCGGGTTCGACGACTCGCCGCACTTCTGGGTTACAACAGAAGAGACGGCAAATGCGTGGTTAATGAGCGTTGCGTGATCAATGAGCGTTCGGGGAGTGCCGACCGAAGGACGAGCACGTGCGACGACAAGCGATCCACCGCCTGATCCGGGCCGTTGCGGCCACCATGACCCTGCTGTGCGCCGGTGTGCTCTGGGCGGGCGCGTCCCACTCCGATACCGGAAGTGCCTCCGGTTCCGCCTCGGGCAGCGGCAGCGGCTCGGCCTCCGGCAGCGCGTCGGGTTCGGCGCAGCTGCCTCTCGCCAGTCCCCGGGCCATGGTCGCGCTCGGCCTGGCCACCACCCAGACCGGTAAGCCCTATCGGTGGGGCGGCACCGGACCCGACGCCTGGGACTGTTCCGGGCTGGTGCAGTGGGCCTTCCGCAGCGTCGGTATCGACATGCCGCGCACCACGTGGCAGCAGGCCGAGGCCGGGCTGACCGTGCCCGTCGGCGCGCTGCAGCCGGGGGATGTGATCGTGCTCAACGGCGACGCCTCGCACGTGGGCATCTACGCGGGGGCCGGGCAGGTTCTCAATGCGCACTCGCCCGGGGTTCCGGTCGGACTGACCCCGCTGTCCGACTTCGACATCTTCTCCGTGCGCCGGTTCTACTGATCGAGCCTCAGTCGCAGAGTCCGCGCAGCAGCGGCCCGTACTCCGGGTGGTTGAGCGCGGAGGCGAACTGGGCGACCAGGTAATCGGCCGGATTGCCGGTGTCGTACCAGCGGCCGCGGATGACCTGGCCGTAGACCGGGGCGTTGGCGGCGAAGGTGTTGATGGCGTCGGTCAGGTACACCTCGCCGGTGCGGTGGGTGTACCAGTTGTCGACCTGGCGGCGCAGTTCCGCGATGATGCCGGGCGTCACCACATAGCCGCCGATGGCCGCGTACGAGGAGGGCGCGTCGGCGGGCTTGGGCTTCTCCTTCAGGCCCGAGATGCGCATCAGGCCGTCGCTGTGCTCCTCCTCCACCACCGGCACGCCGTAGCGCTGGGATTCGGCGGGGTCCATGGGCATGAGGGCCAGCACCGGCGCGTCGGTCTTCTCGTAGGCGTCGATGAGCTGCTGGGCGCGCGGCACCTCGGCGACGAACACGTCGTCGGGCCACAGCACCAGCATGGGCTCGTCACCCAGGGTGCGGGCGGCGTTCAGCACCGGGGTGCCGTTGCCGTAGGGGCCGTGCTGGTCCAGGTAGGTGATATGGCCGAGGCGGCCGAGTTCGCCGACCTCCTCCACGGCATCGGCGTATGCCTGCTTGCCGTCGGCGCGCAGCTGCGCCACCAGGGCGGGATTGGGCCGGAAGTGGTCCTGGATCAACGACTTTCCGGCGCTCACCACGATGGTGATATCGGTGATTCCCGAGGCGACCAGCTCGCGGACCGTGTGCTCGATCACCGGTTTGTCGCCGACCGGCAGCATCTCCTTCGGGATCGCCTTGGTGAGCGGCAGCAGGCGGGAGCCGATACCCGCGGCGGGGATCACGGCCTTGCGAATAGTCATGCCCCGATCATCACACATCCGCGGCGTCGTACCTGTCGGTAGCCGAGCGTAGATTTCTCGATGTGAACACCGCCGCCGAACCGACTGACGGGTACGTTGTGCCTGGTCAGCGGCCCGGCGCGGCATCGGGCAAATCGCCCGCAGCACACCGCTCGGTCGGGTCCGGCTCCCAGCAGACCGACAGCCACCTCCCAGCCGGTGGCGGGTCGAACGGTCACGCGGCCGCCGGTCTCCAACCGACCCGGCCGGACCGCGAACAGCGAATCCGCTCGACCCGGCGGTGGGTGCTGCATATCGATATGGACGCGTTCTTCGCGTCGGTGGAGCAGCTCACCCGGCCCACGCTGCGCGGACGGCCGGTGCTGGTCGGGGGCGTGGGCGGGCGCGGTGTGGTGGCCGGGGCCAGTTACGAGGCGCGGGTGTTCGGGGCGCGTTCGGCCATGCCCATGCATATGGCGCGCCGCCTGGTGGGGGTGGGCGCGGTGGTGGTGCCGCCGCGCGGGGCGGTGTACGCGGAGCTGAGCGGGCAGGTGTTCGACGTGCTGCGGGCGCGGATTCCGGTGCTGGAGACGCTGTCCTTCGACGAGGCGTTCGGCGAACCCGCGGAACTGGCGGGGGCGACGCCGCAGCGGGTGCTGGAATTCTGTGAGCAGCTGCGGGAATCGGTGCGCGAGCGCACCGGCCTGGTCGCCTCGGTCGGCGCGGGCAGCGGCAAGCAGCTCGCCAAGATCGCCTCCGGACTCGCCAAACCCGATGGGGTGCGGGTGATCTCACCCGAGGAGCAGGGGGACATGCTCGCCGCGCTGCCGGTGCGCAAACTCTGGGGAATCGGTCCGGTCGCCGAAAGTCGTTTGCGCACATTGGGAATCGAGACGGTGGGGGCGTTCGCGGCGCTGCCGGAGAGTGAGGCCGCCTCGATTCTGGGCGGCAGCGTGGGCGCGGCCCTGCACCGGCTGGCACGCGGCATCGACGATCGGCCCGTCGCCGAACGCGCCGAGGCCAAACAGATCAGCGCCGAGACCACCTACGAATCCGACATCGTCAACCTCGCGCAGCTGCGCCCCGCCATCGAGGCCATGGCCGCCGCCGCGTACCGGCGGCTCACCGCCGACGGTCGGGCGGCCCGCACCGTGGTGCTGAAACTCAAGAAGTCCGATATGAGCATCGTGACCCGGTCCTCCACGCTGCCCTACGCCACCGAGGATCTGGCCACCCTCACCGCCGCCGCCCAGCGCTCGGCCCTGGATCCGGCCGAGCTGGGGCCGATTCGCCTGGTCGGCGTGGGTTTCGCGGGTCTGTCGGAGATACGCCAGGAATCGCTGTTCCCGGAACTGGACCGGACCGTGGACACCGAATCGGTATCGGAGGAGCCGACTCTCGCGCTGGCCGCCGGGCCGGAGCCGGAGGTGCCGCCGCCCACCCGCTCCTACACCACCCAGACCTGGTATCCCGGGGCGGATGTCGAACATCCGGAGTTCGGGCACGGCTGGGTGCAGGGCGCGGGCCACGGCGTGGTGACGGTGCGTTTCGAGACCCGCTCCACCGGCCCCGGCCCCGCCCGCACCTTCGCCGCCGAGGACCCCGACCTGCGCCGCGCCGACCCGCTCGGCAGCCTGCGCTGACGGCGTCGGCCGAGGTCGGCGGCCCGCTCACGGCGCCGCGGCGGCGCGGCGAATCGACTGTGCGCCTGGCGATAGCCTCGCCGAACTCTGTGGGTTCATTCTGAAATTGCTCCGCACCGGGTTCGAGGAGTTATTTCCGGCCACAGCACTGTTAGCCTGGTGCCTCGTGCAGCGCCGCCGGTCGGGTTACGGGCGGCTGTCACATGGACGAACGGACCTACTCGAACGCAAAGGACGAGCAGTTGAAGCTTCAGAAGACCGGACGTATCGCGGTCGCCACGCTGGCAGTCGTGACCGCACTCGGACTGTCGGCGTGTGGCAGTGGTGACAAGGAGACCGAGGGCACCAAGACCACGACCAAGACCACCACCTCGCAGGTGCAGGCGCAGTCCGATCTGCCGCCGGTGCCGACCGTGGCCGACCTCAACGCGGAGTTGCAGCGCGGTCTCGACCCGAACGTGCCGAACTCCGAGAAGCTCGAGCTGCTGCAGGGCATCAGCGCCGATCCGGAGCTGCCCACCCGCCTGGTCGAGGCGGTGCAGCAGAACAACGCCAGCATCACCGTCACCGGCGTGACCGATCTGGGCAACGGCACCATCACCGCCGACGCCCAGGTGGCGCTCGCGGGCGGCGAACCGCAGCAGGCGGTCGTGCCGTTCGTCGCCGAGGACGGCAAGTGGAAGGTCCAGAAGGAGTGGATCTGCAACATGATCCAGCTGGCCAACCAGACCTCCCCGGCCTGCGTCTGACGCGCTGACGGCGAAGGGGCCCGGGTCCGCGAAGGGACACCGGGCCTTTTCTTTCGCTAACATCGCCCTCCGTGACCGATGTGATGGAGCGAGCGGACTCCGATGCCGCCGACAGTACGGAGTCGGGTTCCACCGATCGGAGGGGCGGCTGGGCCCGCCCTGTCGCTCTTCTGGCGGGACTCCTCGCGGTGCTGTCCGCGGTGGCGGTGCCGCTGCTGCCGGTCACCGTCGACGCGGCGACCCTCAGCTGGCCGCAGGGCGACTCCACGCGCGGCGTGGAGGCCCCGCTGGTCTCCTACGCCCCGGTCAGCTTCGACGCCGAGATCCCGTGTGCGGCTGTGACACAGCTCGTTCCGGACGGCGGGACGCTGGTGGCGACCACGCCGAACGGCGCGCCGGACCGGTGGCGGTACGGCTTCCTGGCATGGGTGAGCGCGGCGAGCACCGCCGAGGACGGCACCACCACACCGGCCCGGCTGGAGGCGGTGCTGCGGGACCAGCGACTGGTCAGCGTGCCCGTCGACGAACTCGGCGCGGACTGCGCCCTGGTCGTGCACGCCGGAATGGACCGGACCACGGCCACCCTCACCGGTACCACGGTCGCGCCGGTCACCCTGGATGGCGACTACCGGCCCCAGCTGGTCGGCATCTACAGCGATCTCGCCACCGCGGCCGGGACCAGCGTCACCGCCCAGGTCGACAGCCGCTTCTCCTCCACCCCCACCGTGCTCAAGCAGGTGGCGATCTGGACCGCCCTGCTGGGGACGGTCGTGGCGCTGTTCGCGCTGTACCGCCTCGACCGGCGCGACGGGCGCTCGCGGCGACGCTTCCTGCCGCAGCGGTGGTGGACCTTCTCCCTGGTCGACGGAGTGGTGCTGGGCACGCTGGTGCTCTGGCATTTCATCGGGGCCACCACGGCGGACGACGGCTACCTGTTCGGTATGGGCCGCGCCGCCATCCCGTCGGGCTATATGGCCAACTACTTCGCCTACTTCGGGGTCCCCGAGAACCCGGTGGGCCTGTACCACTCACTGTTCGGTTACCTGGCCTTGATCTCACCGGCCAGCCCGTGGGTGCGGCTGCCCGCGCTGTTGGCGGGCGTCATCTCCTGGCTGGTGATCAGTCGCGAGGTGATTCCGCGTCTCGGCGTGCGCATTTCGCGTAACCGGGTGGCGGTGTGGACCGGCGGTCTGGGTTTCCTGGCCGTCTGGCTGCCCTACAACAATGGGCTGCGCCCCGAGGCCGCCGTGGCGGTATCGCTGCTGCTCACCTGGGTGTCGGTGGAGCGCGCTGTCGCGACGCGGCGGCTGCTGCCCTACGCGGTGGCGGCGCTCATCGGGGCGTTCGCCTGCACGGCCGGACCCTCGGGCGTGATCTGCGTCGCGCCGCTGCTGGCCGGTATCAGGCCGATGTGGCGGGCGCTCGACGCGCGGGCGCGTGAGCTGAGCGAACCCGTCGCCCCGGGTGCCGGGTTCGCGACCGCACTGCGGACGCGCATCGGCTCCTATCTGAGCCTGATCGCGCCGGTGGCGGCGGCCGGAACGGTGGTACTGGCGGCGGCCTTCGCCGACCAGACCGCGGCGGCGATGCTGGAAATGCGGCACGTGCACGAACTCGTCGGCCCGAACGTCCAGTGGTACGACGAATATCTGCGCTACCAGTACCTGTTCATGCCCACCATCGACGGTTCGGTGGCCCGGCGCTTCGGCATGTTCATGTTCTGGGCGGGACTGCTGGTGTGTGCCTTCGTGCTGCTGCGTCGGGGCGGCCGGATTCCGTTCACGGCCGCCGGTCCGGTGCGCCGTCTGCTCGGCACCAGCGTCGGCGTCATCCTGCTCATGATGATCACGCCCACCAAGTGGACGCACCACAACGGCGTCTACGCCGGGATCGCCGGTGCGGTCGCCGTGGTGACCGCGGTGGCCGTCGGTCCGCGGGTGCTGCGCTCGCCCCGCAACCGCGCCCTGTTCGCGGCCATCGTGGCCTTCCTGCTGGCCATCACGTTCTCCAGCATGAACGGCTGGTGGTACGTCTCCAACTGGGGCATCCCCTGGAACGACAAGTCCGTGGTGCTGGCCGGCGTCGGCGTCAACAAGCTGTTCCTGCTGCTGGCCCTGCTGCTGCTGGCGCTCGCCGGGTGGTTCCATGTCCGCGCGCCGGAACCCGGTGCCTCGCATCGCATCTCCCGTCCGCTGTGGCGGCTGGTGGCGCTGCCGCCGCTGACGGTGGTTGCCGCCTTCATGGTGCTGTTCGAGGTGGGTTCGCTGGCCAAGGGGGCGGTCGCGCAGTGCCCGGGGTTCTCCCTGGCGAAGTCGAATGTCAATGCCGTCCTGGGCAAGCCGTGCGGTATCGCCGAGGAGGTGCTGGTCGAAACCGACCCCAATGCGGGCATGCTGGCGCCGCTGGCCGGTGACGCGTTCGGTACCTTCGCCGCCGACGCGGTCGGCTTCGCCCCGAACGGGGTGGCGACGGATCTGAAGGCCGACGACGAGGTCGACACCAGCGCCATCGTGAGCGCGCTGGACAGTGCGGAACAGGACGACGCGTCCGGAACCACCTCGGCCGCACTGCCGTTCGGCCTCGACCCGGCCACCACGCCGGTGCTGGGCAGCTACGGCACGACCGAGCCGATCGCGAGCCTGACCACCGGCTGGTACCGGCTGCCGGAGGCCAGTGAGCGCACCGGCATCATCGCGGTCACGGCGGCCGGTCGGATCCGCTCGGTCGACGCGTCCGGCATCGTCACGCCCGGACAGTCGGTCGAGATCGCCTACGGCGTCGCCGACGCGGCGGGCGGGGTGCGGGAGGTGGGCCGGGTCGCGCCGATCGATATCGGTCCCGCGCCGACCTGGCGCAATCTGCGCTTCCCGTTCACCGATATCCCGGCCGAGGCCACCGCGATCCGTCTGATCGCCTCCGATCGGGACGACAACTGGAAGCAGTGGGTGGCGCTGACGCCGCCGCGCGTCCCGCAGACGCGCACCCTGCAGCAGGTCGTCGGGTCCGACGCCCCGGTGCTGCTGGACTGGGCAGTGGGCCTGCAGGTTCCGTGCCAGCGGCCCTACGAGCATCACAACGGCATCGCCGAGACCCCGCAGTGGCGCATCCTGCCCGACCGCGGTGGCGCCAAGGATACGAACCGCTGGCAGAGCCACGACAGCGGCGGCCCGCTGGGCTGGAGTTCGCTGCTGCTGCGCCCGCAGACCATGGCCACCTACCTGAACCACTCGTGGCGCACGGACTGGGGTGAGCTGCAGCGCTTCACCCGCATCGACGACTCGGCGATTCCGGCGCGGCCGATCGTCACCCCGGAGAACCGCTCCGGCCTGTGGAGTCCGGGCCCCATCGACGTGCTGGGCTGGCGCTGACGGTCGACCCGCACCCGTTGCTTCGTCGCGACGGGTGCGGTGGCACAGATGCGTGCGGTGGCACAGCGGTGGTCAGCCCAGTTGGGCCATCCGCTTCTCCATCTCCTCCGGGCTGACCTCCTCGACATGGGTGGACACCGTCCAGCGGTGGCCCCACGGGTCCTCGAAGGCGGCGGTGCGGTCGCCGTAGAACTGGGTTTCGGGTGCCTGGAGTTCCCGGGCTCCGGCCGCCAGGGCGGCGGCGTGCGCGGCATCGGCGTCCTCGACGTAGGTGTAGAGGTTGACCGGGGTGCCGCCCACCGACTTGGGATCGCGGAAGCCCATCTCCGGGGCCGGATCACCGATCATGACGACGGAATCGCCGAACAGCAGTTCGCAGTGGGCGATCGTGCCCTCGGGGCCCGGCATGCGGAAGCGCTCGGCCGCACCGAACACCCGCTTGTAGAAGTCGATGGCCTGGGCCGCGCCGTCGATGGCGAGCGCCGGGGAGACCACCGGGTAGCCGTCGGGAATGGGTTTGACATCGGACATCGGAATACCTCCGATCGATGATGGGTATGACAGCCCGACTGTAGGCCGGGGCACCGACAGACAGGTGTCGATATGCGGGTGCCGCGCCGGGTTCGCCTGCGTATCGGGGGTGGTGGCCCGCCAGCAGACCGTCAAGGCGGGTTGTCAGGGACCGGCGATTCCCCGCAGGGCGTTCACCTGGGCGGCGGTCAGCTCGGTGAGTCGTCGCGGATCGGGCTCCTCGGGGCCGCTCAGGGCCACCTGCACCACGGTGGTGCCGACCAGTGTCACGCTGACCGCGGAGTACAGGGTCAGCCCGTCACTGGTGGTGTCGACCCGGAACGCGGTGGAGGCGTCCCCGGCCGTCGGCTGCTCCAGGCCACCCACCCGGAAACGTACGGTGGTGTCGTCGGAATCGGCGGCGGAGTACCGCACGCACTCCCGCAGCAGCGACTGGGCATCCGAAAAAGCCTGTGCCGCAGTATTGTTCGCATACGCGGCGGCGTCGATGTCGATACTCGTGAAGTTCGGCCCGCCGAAGGAGGCGGCGGCGCGCGACACCGCACCCGGCGTCTGATCGGCTATGGGCGCGAGCACTTTCGCGCACTGCGGGGGATCGGTGTCGCCGAAACCGGCGCTCTCGTCCGGTTCCGGATCGGGCAGGGCGGCGAAACCGGCGGGCAGGCGGTCGACGCCGAGCAGATCGGCGCGCAATGCCGCCGCGTCGGGAACGGGTGCGTCGGCGGGTATCGAGGGCGGCGACACTGTCGGTCCCAGTGTCGGCGGCGGGGGTTCGGAATCGTCGGAGCCGCATGCGGATACGGCCAGTCCCGCGACGACCGCGGCCAGGGCCGCCGTCACCGTCCGTCCGCTCACTCGCCCCACTGTACTTCGGTGCTCAGCGTCTGCCGCAGCGTCACCGAGCTGCGCGGATCCTTGTAGGTCTGGTTGCCGCCCACCGTGATCGCGCCCGATACCGGCAGCGGCTTGGTCAGATCCACGGTGATCACGCCCGACCCGTGCATGAGGTAGTCGACGATATCGAGGGTGCCGGCATTGTTGGGCAGTTCCCACTCCGACACTTTCGGCGTCTGGGTGACGTCGAGCGCGATGGTGAGCAGATCGCCCTCCCGATCGGTGAGGGTCGCGGTGGTCACCTGGTCGAGCGGCACACTGCCCGACACTCGTTGCCGCACCGTCCACACCGCGCCGACGCCCACCGGGGTGCGCGGGAAGGCGATGGACTGGTATACCGCCTGGTAGAACGCCTGCTCCAGGGCGGCGCGGGCCGGATCGGAGGTGGCGGTGTTGGGGGTCAGCCGCAGTGCGGTGATGGCCCCGTACTCGCTCATCTCCAGGCCCGCACGCGAACCGTCGGCGGGCCGCAGCGCCTTGGCCAGCACCGGATCGCTGGAGGTGACATTGCCGAGCACCAGCTCGCAGCCCTGCTCATCGGTCAGCGCGGTGAGCGGAATGGTGACCGCCGGCGGGGAGAAGTCGCGCACCGCCTGGTCGTTGATCTGCTGCACGATGTGGTGGTCGGTGCGCAGCGTCACCTCCTGGGTGGTGCCGGTCGGGAGGCTGCGCGACAGCATGTCGCGCGGGCTCTCCCCGGCATCGAGGACGGTGGTCACCACCGCCGCGATGGGCACCGTGACCTCCTTGCCGATCCCGGCCGGTTCCGCACCCTCGACATCGACGGTGGCCTCCGAACGATTGCTGCATCCGACGCCGAACGCCGAGAAGGCGACGGCGATCACCACCAGCAGCACGCTGGGGCGGGCGGATCGGATCGCGGACCGCGGTCGGCCGGAGTCTCCGGCGCAGGGTGCGGTGGCGGTCGCCGAGCAAGTGGGAGAAGACAACACCGTCACGTCGAACAGGGTACGGCGCGATCCTGATAATCAGCTGGGTTGTCAGGGGGTGGGTCCCCACCTGGTTCTCAGGCGGCGCCCGAGTGTGCGACACGGTGAGCGACGAGGCGGCAATCGGCATAGGGGATGATGGCAGGCGTGAGTATCGACCGGCCGCGCGACACCGGCGCAGACCAATCCCCACCGCCACCCGGCGGCTCCGCCGTGGGCGAGCACACGCCCGACACCCCTGCCGACGCGGAGAACGCGCCGTCGAGGGGTGGTTCCGGGGTGTCCGGCGCAGGGGCGGAGCGCGGGGCGGCCGAGGCCGGAGCGGCGCGCGAGAAGGGCTCGGGCACGGCGGCGGATTCGGGTGTTGCGGTGGGTTCGGACGCCGCTGTGGGTTCGGACGCTGAGGCGGGCTCGGGTGCGGAGACACACGCGGACACCGCCACGGGCACGGATTTCGCGACGGGGTCGATTGCCGAAGCAACCTCGGACACCGCTGCAGGCTCGAATACCACGGCAGGCGCGGATGGCGCTGTTGGTTCGGGCGGCGCTGTCGGTTCGGATGTCGCAGCCGGCGCTGTCGGTTCGGATGGCGCAGCCGGCGCTGTTGGTCCGGATGATGCGGCGACCGCGGGTCGGCCGCTGCGGTTGCGGACGCTGTTGATCATCGCCGCCGTCCTGCTCGGCCTGGACCTGCTGACGAAGGTCGTCGCCGTGGCGACGCTGACGCCCGGCGAGCCCGTCTACCTCATCGGCGATTGGCTGCGGTTCAGCCTGGTGCGCAATCCGGGCGCGGCCTTCTCCATGGCGACCAGCATGACCTGGCTGCTGACCCTGGTCGCGGCGGCCGTGGTGATCGGCGTCATCCGCATCGGCCGCACGCTGCGGTCGCTGTGGTGGGCGATCGGGCTCGGGATGGTGCTCGGCGGGGCGCTGGGCAATCTCATCGATCGGCTATTCCGCGCGCCCGGACCGTTGCAGGGGCATGTGGTGGACTACCTGGCCGTCGGTTGGTGGCCGGTCTTCAATGTCGCCGACTCCGCCATCGTGTGCGGTGCGATTCTGCTGGTGGTGCTGACCGTTTTCGGGTTCGAGCCGGACGGCACCCGCACGCACCGGCAGTCGGCCGAGGAGAACACCGAGGAGAAGACGGTATGAGGGAGACCCGCAGCATGCCCGTGCCCGACGGGCTCGACGGTATGCGCGTCGACGCCGGGCTGTCGCGGCTGCTGGGGCTGTCGCGCACGGCGGTGGCGGCGCTGGCCGAGGACGGCTCGGTGCAGCTCGACGGGGTGGCGGCCGGGAAGTCCGATCGGTTGACGGCCGGGGCCTGGCTCGAGGTCGAATTCCCTGAGCCCAAACGGGAACTCACCGTGGAGGCCACCCCGGTGGAGGGGATGAAGATCCTCTACGCCGATGACGACATCGTGGCGGTGGACAAGCCGGTGGGCGTGGCCGCGCACACCGGGGTGGGCTGGTCCGGGCCGACCGTGGTGGGCGGGCTGGCCGCCATGGGCTACCGCATCTCGACCTCCGGGGCGCACGAACGTCAGGGCATCGTGCACCGGCTCGACGTCGGCACCTCCGGGGTGATGGTGGTGGCGCAGTCCGAGCACGCCTACACCCAGCTCAAGCGCGCGTTCAAGTACCGCACCGTGGACAAGCGCTATCACGCGATGGTGCAGGGCCATCCGGACCCGTCCAGCGGCACCATCGACGCACCGATCGGACGGGCGCGCGGCAACGACTGGAAGTTCGCGGTGACCGCCGACGGTCGTCCGAGCGTCACCCACTACGACACCATCGAGGCGTTCCAGGCCGCCAGCCTGCTCGACATCCACCTGGAAACCGGTCGCACCCACCAGATTCGCGTGCACTTCTCGGCCATCCGGCATCCCTGCTGCGGTGACCTCACCTACGGTGCGGA
Organism: Nocardia otitidiscaviarum; assembly: GCF_007362295.1. Classification (NCBI taxonomy): domain Bacteria; kingdom Bacillati; phylum Actinomycetota; class Actinomycetes; order Mycobacteriales; family Nocardiaceae; genus Nocardia; species Nocardia otitidiscaviarum. The sequence continues at coordinate 2,011,756 of NZ_CP041695.1, forward strand.
TCCCCGCCTGGCCGAACGCCTCGGCCTGGAACGCCAATGGCTGCACGCCCGCCAGCTCGGCTTCAACCATCCGGCCGACGGCCGCTGGATCGAGATCACCAGCGAATACCCCGCCGATCTCGAACACGCCCTCGACGTGCTGCGCAGTGCGTAGTCCGGCCGCGAACCGATGACCTCCCGACCCGCGCGCGACGACGGCACCGGGCACGACCACGCAGGCGACGGCCTTGGGTCCGGTGCCCGTGGTGTCGGCGGCCCCGACGATGCGGGCCGCCCGGGAGCGGGGGCGCTGCGAGGTGCGCGCGGTGAGTTCGGGCTGCGCGCTCCCGTCGTGCGGCGGGCCGGAATCGTCCTCGGTGGTGTGGTTTTCGCGGTGTTGCTGCTGGTGCTGGGATGGGCGCAGCCGCCGGTGCGGTCGGTCGTGACCACCGACCGTCTGGGACCCGATCACGGTGAGCGGGTGTCGGATTACCTGGATCGCGCCCGAGAGTCTCTGCGCGGCAACGACTCCGATCAGCACTGGGCGCTGCTCTCGTTCGCCGCACCCGTCACCGCCGACCGGATTCCCGCCTACACCGACGGCCTGCGCATCGCACAGGTGCTGCTGCACGTCGACATCCCGCGGGTATACATCCCGGTCACCACCATCACGGTGCCGTCCGGTGACGCCCCCGCCGTCGCGTCCGCGCGGTCCGCCGCCGCCCTGCTGCGCGCCGAGGCCGCCACCGCCCCCGACGCCCGCACCGCCGCCGCCCTGCGCCTGGCCGCCACCCGCCTGGATGCCGGCTGCGCCTGCGTGGTGGGCCTGAATATCCGCGGCACCCTCGACCAACTGCGAAAGCTGGCCGCCCACAGCGATATCCGCGCGATCGAGGCCCTCCCCGCCGATGCGGGCGGCGGCACCTACGCCCTCGTCCCGCTGCTCCCGCGACACCGGGACCACGTCGTCCCCGGCCCCGATGACGGTCCGGTCCCCGAGAACTGACCGGTCGACCGTGAGACCGCGCCGTCACCGGCATCGCGCGGTGGTGACCGTTGCGCGCGCGGCGTCGCCGATCCGTCCGACTATGCGGGCTCGGCGCGCTTCCGCCGTTCGGGCGCTGGCCAAGGGCGGTGCGCGCCTCGAGGTCTCAGGGGTGTGCGCGCCTCGAGGTCTCAGGGGTGGCGCGATAGCATCGGCGCGGGAGGTAGCGCATGAGAGCTCAGGGCAGCCCGCAGCCACCGCCGTGGGTGCCGGTCACGGTGGTGGCGTCCAAGCCGATTCGCCTGCGGCACGGGAGCGCGCCGATGCTGGTCGAGTTCGCGCCCGGTCTGCGGTTCGATCTGCGGCCCGGGGAGAATCGGATCATGGTGCCCGTCGGGCGGTTTCGTGCGCAGCTGTGGTCGCAATACGCGCTGTGGTCGGTCGGCCGGGCGGTGCTCGATATCGACACCACGCGTGGTCCGGTGTGGCTCTACTACGCCGCCCCGCGCACGATCTACAGCGCCGGGGCCGCCGACTTCCGGGAGTGCGAGCGACCGGGCGCGGGCGTGTACGCGGCGATAATCGCCGCCGCCGTGCTGATTCCGCTCACCATCGTCCTGGTCGCGGTGTTGCAGCGCTGACCGGCTGGCACCGGGACGGGGCGGTGTCGGAGTGCTGTGACACAGTGGGGTGGAACTCGGATTCGCCAGTGGAGGTTGGGGTTATGGATTTGACCGCGCGGCAGGCCGATCGGGCGGCGGGGGTGTTGCTGGGGACGGCGGCGGGGGACGCGTTGGGGGCCGGATACGAGTTCACCCATCCGGGGCCGGATGTGGCCGTACACATGAAGGGCGGCGGGACCTTTCGCTGGGAGCCGGGGGAGTGGACCGACGACACCGCCATGGCGGTCGCGGTGGCCCGGGCGGCGGCGGAGGCGGGGAATCTGCACGAGGAGGCCGGGCTCGACGCGGTGGCGGCCGAATTCGTGGCGTGGTGGGACGCGCGGCCCAAGGACATCGGGAATCAGACGCGGGCGGTGCTCGAATGGCGCGACGGCACCGCCCGCGACATGCGCGTCCGCGCCCACACCCTGGAAGGGCTGAAGGCGGGCAACGGCTCGCTCATGCGGACCGCGCCGGTGGCGCTGGCCTACCTCGACGATGCCGAGAACTGCGTGCTGGCGGCGCGCATGGTGTCCTCGCTCACCCACTACGACCCGCACGCCATGGACGCGTGCGCGCTGTGGACGCTGGCCATCCGGCACGCGGTGCTGCACGGCACCTACGACGGTGTGCGCGAGGCGCTGTCGGTCGTGGACGCCGACTTCTGGGGGCCGCTGCTGGACAAGGCCGAACACGGCACCCCGGCGGACTTCGCCAAGAACGGCTGGGTGGTGCACGCCCTGCAAACCGCCTGGTGGGCCATAACCCACGACGAAACGCTGCCGGGCGCATTGGAATTGGCGGTACGCGCGGGTGGTGACACCGATACCACCGCCGCCATCGCGGGCGGTCTGCTGGGCGCCCGTCACGGCGCCGCCGCCATTCCGGAGCACTGGCGCACCGTCCTGCACGGCTATCCGGGCTATACCGCCGCCGATCTGCTGACCCTGACCGAACGCGTGGTCACGCGCTGAACCGGCGTCAATCCGGCAGGCGCACGACCCCGTCCAGGTAACGGCGGCACCGACCGGTCAGCTGCACCCGGTCGCCGGTGAGTGTGCAGCCCAGGGTTCCGCCCCGAGGTGAGAGCTGCCGCGCGGTGAGGGCGGTGCGGCCCAGATCGGCACTCCAGATCGGGGTGAGCTGGGCGTGCGCCGACCCGGTGACCGGATCCTCGGGTACGCCGACTCCGGGGGCGAAGAAGCGGGAGACGAAGTCGACCGATTCACCCGCGGCGGTGACGATCACCCCGCGGTGCAGGCTGGGGAAGGCCGCGAAGTTCGGATGTGCTTCGCGCACTTCGAGTTCCGAGGTGACCATGAGCACGATATCGGTGCCGTCCAGGGCACGGATGGGCCGCACTCCGATGGCCTTGGCCAGTGCGCGCGGGATCTCCGCGGTCAGATCGAGTTCCCGGGAGGTGACGGCGGGCAGGTCCATGACGAGACCGCCGTCGGCGGCGCGGTCCACCCGCAGCCATCCGCTGCGGGTGTAGAAGTGCACGCGGTCGGAGCCGGGATGCATATCCTCCAGGATCTGCGCGGCCGTCGCGAGCGTGGCGTGTCCGCACAGATCCACCTCCACGGCCGGGGTGAACCAGCGCAGGTGGAACGCGGGCGCGTTATCCGGCGCGGCCCCGGCCTCCGGCGGTAGCGCCGAGGTGTAGAAGGCGGTTTCGGCGAGGTTGTTCTCCTCGGCGAGCCGCTGCAGCAGGTCGTCCGGCAGCCACGACAGCAGCGGCATGACCGCGGCCGGATTGCCGGAGAAGGGGGCGTCGACGAACGCGTCGATCTGATGCAGGAGAACCTCCATGCCGCCCAAAGTACCCCGTCGATTCAATGACGACCTGGCACAAGGGCGTTCACGGCGAGCCGAACCATGCGACCAGTTCGTCGGTGCGGCCGCCGCGAATACCGTCCCGGCTCAGACCTTCTCACCCGGCGCGGCCGGCAGCAGCGGATGCGCCTCACCGCGCAGCCGCGCGCTGACCCACCACGCCAGCTCCACCAGCACGATGCCGATTCCGCCGAGGACGAAGGCCGTCGTGGTCAGCGTGACGTTGGAGGGGTCCAGCTTGAAGAACTCCCGGGCGAAGGGCACCGAGAACAGGATGAGGTAGCCGGTGACGGAGCCGCCGATGAGCAGCACCTTCCACCACACCCACGGGCGGGCCACGATGGCCAGCACCCAGACCGCGATGATCAGCAGGGTGATGAGCGCGGTCGTCCCGGCCTGCACCTTCGCCGTCTCGCTCGCGTCCGGTCCCTCGTAGGCGAGCAGATAGGCGATGAAGGTCATGACACCGATCACCACGCCGGACGGAATCGCCAGGCGCATCACGCGTCCCACGAATCCGGTGCGGGCCCGCTCGTTGTTCGGCGCGAGCGAGAGAATGAACGCCGGGATGCCGATGGTGAACCAGGCCGCGATGGTCACATGTCGCGGCAGGAAGGGATAGCCGATGGACTCGTAGTCGAAGATCTGTGAGCCCACCCCCGCGATACCGATGAGGAAGGCCAGCACCACCGAGTACACGGTCTTGGTGAGGAACAGATTCGAGACGCGCTCGATATTGCCGATCACCCGGCGGCCCTCGCCCACCACGTACGGCAGGGTGGCGAACTTGTTGTCCAGCAGCACGATCTGGGCCACCGCGCGGGTGGCCGGGCTGCCCGCGCCCATGGCCACGCCGATATCGGAATCCTTCAGCGCCAGTACGTCGTTCACGCCGTCACCGGTCATGGCGACGGTATGCCCGCGCGATTGCAGCGCGGCGACCATGGCGCGCTTCTGATCCGGGCGCACCCGGCCGAAGGTGGTCTGCTGCTCGAGCACGTCGGCGAGCTGGTCGCGATCCTCGGGCAGCTTGCGGGCGTCCACGGCGTGCTCGCCGCCGGTCAGCCCCAGCGAGGACGCCACCGCGCCCACCGAGACGGCGTTGTCGCCGGAGATCACCTTGATGTCGACGTGCTGGGAGGCGAAGTAGTCCAGGGTGTCCCGGGCGTCGGGGCGCACCTTCTGCTCCAGCACCACCAGCGCCGCCGCGGTCACCACACCGGGCGCGTCGGCGGCGTCCACCGGCCGGTCGCTGCGCGCCAGCAGCAGCACGCGCAGGCCCTGCGCGCCGATTTCCTGTGCGGTGGCGGCGGTTTCGGATTCCGGGTCGAGCAGGACGTCGGGCGCGCCGAGCAGCCAGTTGCCGTGCTCGCCGTAGGAGAAGCCGCTCCATTTCTTGGCCGAGGAGAACGGGGCGACCCCCGTGGGCCGCCAGCCGGGGGTGTCCGGCAGCGCCTCCTTGATGGCCAGCACGCTGGCATTGGGCCGCGGATCGTCGGCGGCCATGGCGGCCAGCACCCGCTTCAGCTCGTCATCGCCGTTGGCCCCGGCACCGTTGGTCCCAGAACCGTTGGACCCGGCACCGTTGGCCCCAGCACCGTTGCTCCCAGCGCCGGTGCCCGCACCGACCGGCCGGATCTCGGCCAGGCGCATACCGTTCTCGGTGAGGGTGCCGGTCTTGTCCGCGCACACCACGTCCACGCGGGCCAGGCCCTCGATGGCGGGTAGCTCCTGTACCAGGCATTTGCGCCGTCCCAACCGCACCACGCCCACCGCGAAGGCGATGGAGGTCATCAGCACCAGGCCCTCGGGCACCATGGGCACCAGGGCCGCCACCATGCCGTTGACCGCGGGCCGCCACGACTCCCCGCTGGAGACCAGCTGGTTGTAGATGGACAGCAGACCCGCCGGAATCAGCAGGTAGGTAATGACTTTCAGGATGGTGTTGATGCCGTTGCGCAGTTCGGAGTTCACCAGCGTGAACTTGCTGGCCTCCTCGGCCAGTTTGGCGGCGTAGGCGTCCTTGCCGACCTTGGTGGCCCGGTACGCCCCGCTGCCGGACACCACGAAGCTGCCGGACATGACCGGTGCGCCGACCGCCTTGTCGATCGGGTCGGCCTCACCGGTGAGCAGTGACTCGTCGACCTCGAGCAGTTCGGATTCGACCACCTCGCCGTCCACCACGATCTGGTCGCCGGGCCCGAGTTCGATGATGTCGTCGAGCACCACCTCCTGCGGCGCGATCTCGGCGGCGGCGCCGTCGCGGCGCACTACCGGTTTGGCCTGGCCGACGATGGCCAGATTGTCCAGGGTCTTCTTGGCCCGGACCTCCTGGATGATGCCGACCGCGCTGTTGGCCACGATGAGCAGGCCGAACATGCCGTCGATGATCGAACCGGTCGCCATCACCAGGATGAACAGCACACCCAGGATGGCGTTGATGCGGGTGAAGACGTTTGCCCGCACGATGTCGCGCACCGAACGGCTGGCGCGCTCGGGCACGTCATTGGTCAAACCGTCCCGGCGGCGCTGCTCGACCTCTGCGGAGGTGAGACCCAGCGCGGGCGGGCTCTCGGGAGCCTGCGCGGTGATCGACATGCCGACAAGCCTAGAACGCCGGGGAGAATTTGCCCGTGCGCACGGGTCCGCCAGCGCGTGCACGCGGAAATCGGCGGCCGTCTCACCGCGGCGTGCGCGACCGACCGCGAGCCGGTTCCGATAATCCGGATGATTCGGGGTCGTTGCTGAGGCTAACGTTGAGCAAGTGGCGAGCGGACAGGTATCGGAACCGGGCTCGGGCGCCGAGGCGCTCGGGGCGAACCCCGAGGTGACGTCGGTCGACACCGCTCCCGTGGCGCGCACCGCACGCGGCCGGGATCTCGGCGTCTTCTTCGGCGGCGGCGCCTATCTGTGCTGGGGGCTGTTCCCGGCCTTCTTCGGACTGCTCGCCTTCGCCGGACCGGTGGAGGTGCTGGCCGAGCGGATTCTGTGGACCCTGGTGGTGTCACTCACCCTGCTGGCGGTCGCGGGTCGCCTGCGTGAACTGCGCGCGATCAGTGCGCGCACCTGGCGCATGGCCGCGGCCGCGTCGGCCGCCATCTCCCTCAACTGGGGCGTCTACGTGGGCGGGGTGATCTCCGGGCACGTGGTGGAATGCGCGCTCGGCTACTTCATCAATCCGCTGGTGACGGTCGCGTTCGGGGTGGTGATCTTCCGGGAGCGGCTGCGGCCCGCGCAGTGGGTGGCGCTCGGGCTCGGCGCGGCGGCCGTGGTGGTGCTGACCGTGGACTACGGGCGGCCGCCCTGGATCGCGCTGGTGCTCGCCTGCTCCTTCGCCACCTACGGACTGGTCAAGAAGGTGATCCGGCTGGAGCCGCTGCCGGGACTGGCGGCCGAGGGCCTGGTCGCCGCGCCCTTCGCGTTGACCGCGGTGATCGTGCTCGGGGTGACCGGTCAGGCCGCCATCGGATCGAGCGTCCCGCATACCGCGCTGCTCATGGCCACCGGTCCGGTGACTCTGGTGCCGCTGCTGCTGTTCGCCCTGGCGGCGCAGCGGGTTCCACTGTCCACCATGGGAATCCTGCAGTACATCACGCCGGGTCTGCAGCTGGCCTGGGGCGTGTTCGTGGTGCACGAGGACATGCCGCCGTCGCGGTGGGCCGGTTTCGCGCTCATCTGGGTGGCGCTGGCGATCTTCACCGCCGATGCCGTGCGGCGTTCGCGCCGGAGTGCGTGATCACTTGAACGAGTCGATCTCGTTGCGTTAGCTTGGTTCCCGTGGCGGTGCTCCCGTTGGTCGACTTGTACCGGCCCGGGGTCGGGACCGTCACGAGTACAGGAGAAATCCTTTGCCCATTCAGTTCGATCACACCATCGTCGGCTGTACCGACAAACGAGTATCCGCGGAATTCTGGGCGGACATTCTGGGTCTGGAGGTGGGTGCCCCGGTCGGGCACTTCATTCCGATCCGGGCGGCGAACGGGGTCACTTTCGACTTCGCCGACGTCCCGCCCGATATCCCCACCGGGATTCAACCGCAGCACTACGCCTTTCTGGTCTCGGAGGCGGAGTTCGACGCCGCGTACGAGAAGATCGAGCGGTATCGGATCACCTACTGGGCCGATCCGCGCGGTCAGCACGAAGGCGAGATCAATCACAACGACGGTGGTCGCGGCATCTACTTCAAGGATCCGAACGGCCACTATATGGAATTGATCACCGTGCCGTACGGCGGTTGGCCGGACCGGGACTAGTCCGCAACCGCTGTCGATCCGGCGGCCGCACCCGCGCCCGGGTGCGGCCGCCGCACGTCGGGGGCATGGGCGACGCCGCCGACGCCCCGGAAGCGGAGGAGCGGGGCTCGCACATTCCGTGCAAACCCGCGAAATGTGCGTTGTGCGCATTGTGCTCGCCACCCGATACGAACCCGCCGGTCTGCCTACACTGGCGCGGTGAGTGTGTTCGGCCGTCGTACCCGACCCTTCGTGGGTGAGGTGCGGCTGCGGACGCAGATCGTATTGCTCCAGGTAGTGGTCGTCACGCTGACCTTGGGCATTGCGTTCGGCATGTTCGCCTACGTCAGCAACGAGCGACTGTCCGGCGAGTACGGGCAGCGTGCGCTGGCGATCGCCCGCACCGTCGCCTCGGAGCCGGCGCTGCGCGAGCAGGTGTACCGCTACTCGCTGGCAACCTCACTGCCGGGTGATGAGATGGAGACCGAACTCGCGGTCGGGCCGGTGCAGCGCATCGCCGGGGACGCCCGCGCCCGCACCGGTGCGCTGTTCGTGGTGGTGACCGACGAGGCCGGGATCCGGCTCGCGCATCCGGATTCGACGCGGCTGGGGGAGCGGGTCAGCACCGACCCCTCCGGCGCGCTCGCGGGCCGCGAGGTGGTGATTCAGGAGCACGGCACGCTGGGCGAGTCGGTGCGCGCGAAAGTTCCGGTGCTGCAACCGGGAAGCGCCCACGTCGTCGGGGAGGTGAGCGTCGGCATCTCCACGGCGGCGGTGCACGACCAACTTCTGGGCGACCTGCGCCGGGCCGGACTGCTGGCGGGTGGCGCGCTGCTGGCCGGGGTGCTCGGCTCGATGCTGCTGGCCCGGCGCTGGCACGGGCTCACGCTCGGTCTGGAACCGCGCGAGCTGGCCGAACTGGTGCGCGAACAGGATGCGGTGCTGCACGGTATCGGGGAGGGCGTGGTGGCGGCCGATACCGCCTGGCGGGTCACCGTGGTGAACGAGGAAGCGCGGCGGCTGCTCGGCATCACCGGCGAAACCGGTTGTGCCGTCGATGAACTCGGCCTCACCCCGCGGGTGCTCGAGGTCTTCCGGGCCGCCGATGAGGTGCCGGTGCAGGCCATGGTGGGCGATCGCATCGTGGTGGTGACCGCGCGGGAGGTGCGCCGCGACGGCCGCTGCCTCGGCGCGGTGCTGAGCGCGCGCGACCGCACCGATATCGAGTCGCTGACCCGCCAACTCGACGCGGTCCGCTCCATGAGTACCGTCCTGCGCGCCCAGCGTCACGAATTCGCCAACCGGCTGCACCTGATCTCGGGGCTGCTGCACACCGATCGGCCCGCGGCGGCGGCGCAGTACATCGACGACCTGCTCGGGTCCGGACCGCTCGGCGCGGCGCTGCCCGGCATGGACGCCGTCCACGACCCCTACCTGCAAGCCTTCCTCGCCGCCAAGGCCGCGCACGCCCGCGAAAGCGGCGTCACCCTGCGCTTGGGCCCCAACACCTGGATAGACGGCAATCTCGCCGTGCCCGTGGACGTCACCACCGTCCTGGGCAACCTGCTCGACAACGCCATCGAGGCGGCACGCACCGGCGAACCGCCCGCCGTGGTGGAAGTGGAACTGGTCCAAGAGGATTCGACCCTGCACCTCACCGTCGCCGACAGCGGCTCCGGCGTCCCGCCCGCCCTCGCCGACGCCATCTTCACCGAGGGCGTCTCCACCCGCCCCGACTCCGGCCTCCCCGGCGGCCGCGGCATCGGCCTCGCCCTTGCCCGCCAACTGGCCCGCGCCCACGGCGGCGACATCCGCCTCGCCTCCCTCGGCGGCCCAGCCGCGACACCGAGGGCGGAATCCGAACCACTCCCCGACACACCCGCCAGCCACCCCGCCCAACACGGCAAGCCCTCCCGCGGCGATTCCCCACGCCGCGACACCCCGCCCCATGCCGGCACCACCGGCGATGGTGTGGCAGGTGCTCACGTGCCCGGTGCTGTCGCGACCGACGGTGCCGTCCCCGGTGCCGTCCTGGCTGGCGGTGCCGAGCACGGCGAGCGCACAGCTGGCGATACCGCACCCGACGCTGCGGTGTCCGACGCTGCCGTTTCCGGTGCTGCGGTGTCCGACGCTGCCGTTCCCGGTGCTGCGGTGCCCGGCGGTGCCGCGACCGGTGCTGCTGCTCCCGGCGGTGCCGATGAGCCGGGAGATTGCGGCACCGTGCTCGGCGCGGGGCTGTCCGGCGGGTTCGAGCGTGGCGACACCGAACCCAGTTCGGGGGCAAGCCCCTTGGCGGAGACCGGAGCGGGGCCCGCGCGCTTCGAACCGCCCGCCGCGGCGGCGAAGGCGCACCATGCCGTGTCGGGCGATGCCCGGGCCCGCGACGTGGGGCAGGGTGCATCAGCGCCTCGCGGGAGTCGGTGCGTCGATGCCGGAGCGGTTGGTGCCGGGCCGGTTGGTGCCGTGGCCGGTGCCGCCGAGTCGGGTGCCGCTGTATCCGATGCCGGCACGGCGGGGAGGTTGCGGGGGGCCGAGTTCATCGCCCGGATGCCGGGTGTGCTGGTGAGAGGAGATGTGGCGTGGGCCGAGACGATGTGAATGTGCTCGTCGTGGACGACGACTTCCGGGTGGCGAACCTGCATTCCGGGATCGTCACGGCGCTACCGGGATTCACGGTGGGCGCGACCGCCACCACGCTCGCCGCGGCGCGGGCGGCGATCGCCGCGCACAGCTTCGATCTGGCCCTGGTGGACGTGTATCTGCCGGACGGTTCGGGGATCGACCTGGTGCGCGAGATCCACTTCGACGCCATGGTGCTCACGGCGGCCACCGAGGCCGAGACCGTGCGCGCCGCGCTCAGCGCGGGTGCGCTCGGGTACCTGGTGAAACCGTTCGACCACACCGCCCTGGCCGCACGCCTGGCCGGTTATGCCCGTTACCGCCGCATCCTGTCCGCCACCGAGGTGACCGCCCGCGAGGTGGATGCCGCCCTGGAGGCGCTGCGTCCGACGCCGCCGACCGCCCCGGCCGCGGCGGCCTCCTCGACCACCCGGGAACTGGTCCTGGACGCGGTGCGAGTCGCCGCCTCCCCGCTCTCGGCCGCCGAGGTCTCCACCGTCACCGGCGTCTCGCGCGCCACCGCCCAGCGGTACCTGGCCCTGCTCGTCGCCTCCGGTGAGGTCCGCATGCAGTTGCGCTACGGCAGTACCGGCCGCCCGGAGCAGGAGTACATCGCCATCCGGGGTGCCACCGCCTAGCGTCACGGAGTCACTCCGAGTCCTGGGTCGAAGGGGAGTGCTCTGCGCCCGCCGCGATCGCCCCGCCGGAGCCGGCGACAACGGGTACCCTGCTCCGAAACGTTTGTATTTCAATAGTTGGGAATCACGCTCATGCGCAACCGCTTCCGCATCGCCGCCCTGGCCTTCGCCCTGGCCGCCGCCCCTTTCGCCGCTATCGCCCCGGCCACAGCCGTCCCCCTGACCCCCGCCGAGCCGGCACTCCCGGCGGCCCCGCACACCGCCGAACCGGTCGGCTTCGCCTGCATCCTCATCTACCCCACCCCGCCCGAATGCGCACTGGCCTCCCTCTCCGCGGGCCTGTCCGCACAGTGACGGGCTCGTCGCCCCGACCATCCCTGCCCTGCCCACCCGCGCGTACCGCCCGGTCCGCGGGGCTCAGCGCCGTCATCGGGCGCGGCCGCGCTCGGTTCGAGACAGTCACGCCCAGCGACAGCGTGCCGTAGGGCCGCGCCGCCCCCTTCTGATGGAAGCGGACCGCAACGTGCTGTCCGGCGCACGCTGCCGGTTCACGCCGCCCGGCGCACGCCGTCGGGTCCGCTCGGCCCGCAGCGGCCGGGGATGCGTCGCAGCTGTGCATACGCGCACGGGCATCACGGAGACAGCGCAGCGGCTCATCCACGCGTCTCGCCCGGGTCCGTGGGGCGCGGTGTCGTCACCGGGCGGCCGCCGGCTTCAGTTCGACACAGCCACGCCCAGCGACAGCGCGCCGTAGGGTCGGGGCGCTCCCTCCTGATAGAAGCGGTCCATCTCGCGGAGTTCGAATCCGGCGGTGGTCAACAGTTCCGGGATATCGCGGTTGAGATGGCACCCGCCCGCCACCGTCTTCTGGATCGGGTTGAGGCGATGCTGCCAGGTCTGGACGCCGGGATCGGGAGCCAGTCCGTGTTCGACGAAGTGCAGCGTGCCGCCGGGCAGCAGCACCCGCCGCACCTCGGCCAGCGCCGCCAGCACATCCGGGATGGTGCACAGCGTCCACGTGGACAGCGCCGAGTCGAAGGTGTTGTCGGCGAATGGAAGCCGCTGCCCGTCGAGTCCCGAGCGCTCCACCGGGACGGGTGCGGCCGCCACCCGCCGCGCCGCCATCCGCCAGCCCAGATCCGCGGGTTCGACGGCGCTCACCGACTCCACCGCGCTCGGGTACAGCGGCACATTGCGGCCGGAGCCGAACCCGATCTCGACCACCCGCCCGCGCAGGTCGGCGCAGGCTCGCTCGCGCAGCGGATCGAGCGCCCGCATACCGCAGGTGAGGTCGACGAGGCGGGGGAGGATGCGGTCTTCGTAGATACCCACCTTCTCACTCTCCCAAGGTCGGGGCCCGGCCGCCAGTGCCGAAACCGCCGAACCGCGACTCAGCGCGGCGGCATCCGCTCGGTGAGCCAGTTCGACAGATAGTCCAGTACGGCCGGGTCCATGGTGGTCTCGATGGCCGCGTACTCGTCGGGCGTGCCCTTGTCGGCCGGCTGCAGCAGATGGTTGAGCCCGTCGAAGGTGTGGACGGTGGCATCCGGATTGTCCGCCAGCAGATTCCGCATGGGTCCTTCGCTCTGGGCGGGTGGTACCTGGAGATCCTTGCCGCCGTACACGGCCAGCGTCGGCACCCGCAGTGCCGACAGTGCCGGGGCGGGATCGTAGTTCAGCAGCGCCGCCATGTACGGGCTCGCCATCTGCGCCGCGGCCTCCTCCGGTGAGCGCTCGTCCTCCGGGAGGCTGTTGTTGTGCTCGAGCACGTACCGGCGGGCCGCCTCCAGATCGCCGGTGCGGACGATGGCGATCAGGCCCGACACGAAGCCGATCTGCTCGCTGATTTCCTCGGGCGTCGCCCCCTGGGCGGCCATGATGAGCCGGTTCTGCTCCAGCAGCACCTCCGAACCCGGCACCGCCGGACCGGCCAGCAGGATCGTGAACGCCACCCCGCTGTCGGGTCGCGCCGCCGCCAGCGGGGCGAGGTAGCCACCCTCGCTGTGGCCGAGCAAGCCGATGCGACGGGCGTCGATATCGTCGCGGCCGCGCAGGTAGTTCATCCCGGCGATGATGTCGTCGGTGAGCTCCTGATAGGTGGCGTGTTCCAGATTGCCGCCGGTTCCGCCGACGCCGCGGTCGTCGGTGCGCAGCACCGCGTATCCGGCGCGGGTGAGGGTGTCGGCGAGCAGCAGGAAGGGCTTGTGTCCGAGCAGCGTCTCATCGCGGTCCTGCGGTCCGCTGCCGGTGATCAGCACGACGGTGGGGAACGGTCCGGTGCCCTCGGGCCGGGTCAGCGTGCCCGCGATCGTGATCTCCCCGCTCGGATAGGACACCTCTTCGGTGGCGTACGGGAACGGCGCCCGCGGTTCCTGCGGTCGCGCCGGACCCTCCACCTGTCCGCGGGTCAGCTGCAGCGGGAACTGTTGTCCGCCTTGGCTGAATTCGCCCTCGATGGTGTCGCTGTCGCGGTTGTAGGTCCCTTCGAACTTCGGATCGCCCGGGACGTCCGGAATGCTGAAGGTGACCTTGTCCGGATCGGCGCTCACCCCGGTCAACGGCGCGGCGGCCACGCCCTGCTCCGGAATGTCGACGGTGGCCTCGCCGTCATTGGCGAAGTTCACCCCGATGGCGAGCTGGCGGCCGGGGAGTTCGATACTGCCGTGCCAGTCGCCGCTCACCTGCTCGGGTGTCGGCGTGGCGTCGTCCTTTCCGCATCCCGCCGCCACCAGGGCGACGACGGCGGACAGGATCAACAGGAGTGACCGCAGCGTGCGCATACCTCACCCTACGCATGACCGGAACGCGGACGCTTCGGTTACGGGCCGATAACCGGTCGGACACCATCGATAACCACTCGGACGTCCGACATAACAGGGCGGGTTCCGTCGTTGCCGCCGCCGACCGGGCCTCCGTACCGTGGACGGTGTGAGCAATGTCGCTTCCCTCCCCGGTGCCGCATCCCTTCCGGCTGGTGTCGGCGGTGCCGCCGCCGCCGAATTCGCCCCTCTTGTACGAACTTTCGCGAGGATCATGGGCGGCAGACCGGGTGCGGGAGGTGGGCTGGCCGTGCACCGGCACGGCGAGCCCCTGGTCGACATCTGGATCGGCGACGGCGAAACCGGCCGCCCGTGGGGTCCGGAGACCGGCAGCATCGTGTTCTCCGCGACCAAGGGCATCGCGGCCACGGTGATCCATCGCCTCGCCGACCGCGGCCTCATCGACTACGCCGCACCGGTCGCCGAGTACTGGCCCGAATTCGGGGCCAACGGCAAGGACCGGATCACGGTGCGGCAGCTGCTGTCCCATCGCGCCGGACTGTCCGGGCTGCCCGCCATCGCACGCGGGCTCGACGAGGTGCTCGACCACCGGCTCATGGAGGAGCGGCTGGCCGCGGCGAAACCCGACCACCTGCTGGGTGTTCCGACCTATCACGCCCTCACCTTCGGCTGGCTGTGCGGCGGGCTGGCCCGCTCCGTCACCGGTCGCGGCATGGCCGATCTGTTCCGTACCGAGGTCGCCGAACCGCTCGGCACCGACGGCATCCATCTGGGCCGCCCGGCCCCGGGCTCGGCCACCCGGGTCGCCGCGGTGGCGGGCTCGCGCCTGGAACTGGTCGGCGCGCCCTATGCCGCCATGGCGCTCGGCCGGGCCTACGGCATTCCGGGCGCGGCGGGCGCGGCCGCCCGCGCGCTGTTCCTCCCGGGGCTGGAGGCGCTGCTCGACGGTGACGATCCGCCGATCCTGGCGACCGAACTGGCCGCGGGCAACGGCGTCTGCACCGCGTCCGGACTGGCCACCCTCTATGGGGCGCTGGCCGACGGCGGCATGGTGAACGGCCGCCGCTATCTCTCCCCGCAGACCGTCAAGGCGCTGTGCAAGGTGGAGAGCTACCGGCTCGACCACGCCCTGTTCTACATCCCGATGCTGTGGCGGATGGGCTACCACTCGCTGCCCATGCCGGGTGCGCGCGCGGGCTTCGGGCATATCGGACTGGGCGGCTCCTTCGGCTGGGCCGACCCGCGCTCGGGTCTCTCGGTCGGCTTCGTGCACAACCGGCTCGGCGTGGGCACCCTCAGCGCCGACCAGTTGGCCTCGGCCTGGGTGCTGCCGCTGGCGGTGCGCGGCGCGCGGGCCGCCGCCCGGCGCGCGATCCCGACCACCACTCGCCGCGCCGCCTGAGCGCGGCGCGCCGGTCCGGACCGGCGACGCCCGCCGCGACCGTTCCGGGACTCGCGATTCCCCCTGCGCCTACGAGTCCCGGAGCCCGCACCCCCCGCGCCCGAACCCGCGGGGGGTGCACATTCTCGGCGGAAATCCATGCGTAGCGGCGGTTTCCGTGATCTCCACCACGACACGCCGCGCGGCACGCCGTATCACCAGTCGCGACGTGTGGCGGAGTCAAAACCTGTCGGAGGGGACGCTTAGTATGTCTGCGTGTCAGCCTCGTCGGGTTCCTTCGTGCATCTCCACAACCACACCGAGTACTCGATGCTCGACGGCGCGGCGAAGATCACGCCACTGTTCAAGGAAGCGCATCGCCTCGGCATGTCCGCGGTCGGCATGACCGACCACGGCAATATGTACGGCGCGTCGGAGTTCTACAACACCGCCGTCAAACAGGGCATCAAGCCGATCATCGGCATCGAGGCGTACATCGCGCCCGAATCCCGCTTCAACACCAAGCGCGTGCAGTGGGGCGATCCGTCGCAGAAGAGCGACGACGTCTCCGGTTCGGGCGCCTACACCCATATGACCATGGTCGCGGAGAACGCCACCGGTCTGCGCAACCTGTTCAAGCTGTCGTCGCTGGCCTCGATCGAGGGTCAGCTCGGCAAGTGGGCGCGGATGGACGCCGAGATCATCGCCGAGCACGCCGCGGGCATCATCGCCACCACCGGGTGCCCCTCCGGCGAGGTGCAGACCCGGCTGCGCCTCGGCCAGGAGCGCGAGGCGCTGGAGGCCGCGGCCAAATGGCAGGAGATCTTCGGGCCGGAGAACTTCTTCCTCGAGATCATGGACCACGGCCTGTCCATCGAGCGCCGGGTGCGCGAGGGCCTGCTCATGGTCGGCGAGAAACTGGGCATTCCGCCGCTGGCCACCAACGACTGCCACTACGTGCACGAGTCCGACTCGGCCAACCACGAGGCGCTGCTGTGCATTCAGACCGGCAAGACGCTCTCGGATCCGACCCGCTTCAAATTCGACGGCTCCGGCTACTACCTCAAGTCGGCCGACGAGATGCGTGCCCTCTGGGATGCCGAAGTGCCCGGGGCCTGCGACAACACGGTGCTCATCGGCGAGCGGGTGCAGTCCTACGAGGAGGTCTGGGCGCACCGCGACCGGATGCCGGTCTTCCCGGTGCCCGAGGGCGAGACGCAGGCCAGCTGGCTGCACAAGGAGGTCATGCGCGGCCTGGAGTGGCGCTTCCCGAACGGGGTGCCGCAGGAGTACGTCGACCGCGCGAAGTTCGAACTCGACGTCATCATCCAGATGGGCTTCCCGGCCTACTTCCTGGTGGTCGGCGACCTCATCAAGTACGCCCGCTCGGTCGGCATCTACGTCGGCCCGGGTCGTGGTTCGGCGGCGGGCTCGCTGGTCGCCTTCGCCATGGGCATCACGAATATCGACCCCATCCCGCACGGGCTGCTGTTCGAGCGCTTCCTCAATCCCGAGCGCGTGTCCATGCCCGATATCGATATCGACTTCGACGATCGCCGTCGCGGTGAGATGGTCCGCTACGCCACCGAGAAGTGGGGCAGCGACAAGGTCGCCCAGGTGATCACCTTCGGCACCATTAAGACCAAGGCCGCGCTGAAGGACTCCGCGCGCGTCCAGTTCGGCCAGCCCGGCTTCGCCATCGCCGACCAGATCTCCAAGGCGCTGCCGCCGCCGATCATGGCCAAGGACATTCCGCTCGCGGGCATCATGGATCCCGAGCACGAGCGGTACAAGGAGGCCGCCGAGGTCCGGGAGCTCATCAACACCAACCCGGACGTCAACAAGATCTACGAGACCGCGCGCGGCCTCGAGGGCCTGATCCGCAACGCCGGTGTGCACGCGTGCGCGGTCATCATGTCCAGCGAGCCGCTCACCGACGCCATCCCGGTGTGGAAGCGCCCCCAGGACGGGGCCATCATCACCGGTTGGGACTACCCCAGCTGCGAGGCCATCGGCCTGCTGAAGATGGACTTCCTGGGCCTGCGCAACCTCACCGTCATCGGTGACGCCCTGGAGAACATCAAGGCCAACCGCGGTATCGACATCGACCTCGACACCCTGGCGCTGGAGGACACGGCCACCTACGAACTCCTCGCCCGCGGCGACACCCTCGG
Organism: Nocardia otitidiscaviarum; assembly: GCF_007362295.1. Classification (NCBI taxonomy): domain Bacteria; kingdom Bacillati; phylum Actinomycetota; class Actinomycetes; order Mycobacteriales; family Nocardiaceae; genus Nocardia; species Nocardia otitidiscaviarum. Next base: position 2,029,042 of record NZ_CP041695.1, read on the forward strand.
CGTCTTCCAGCTCGACGGCGGGGCCATGCGCGATCTGCTGCGGCGCATGCAGCCCACCGGCTTCGAGGACATCGTGGCCGTGCTGGCGCTGTACCGTCCCGGCCCCATGGGCATGAACGCCCACAACGACTACGCCGACCGCAAGAACGGGCGGCAAGAGGTCAAACCCATCCATCCGGAGCTCGAGGAGCCCCTGAAGGACATTCTGCGCGACACCTACGGCCTGATCGTGTATCAGGAGCAGATCATGCAGATCGCGCAGAAGGTGGCCGGGTACTCGCTCGGTCGAGCCGATATTCTGCGCCGCGCCATGGGCAAGAAGAAGGCCGAGGTGCTCGAGGCCGAGTTCGAGGGCTTCGAGAAGGGCATGCTGGAGAACGGCTTCAGCAAGCCCGCCATCAAGGCGCTGTGGGACACGATTCTCCCGTTCGCCGGTTACGCGTTCAACAAATCGCACGCCGCGGGCTACGGTCTGGTGTCCTTCTGGACCGCTTACCTCAAGGCCAACTATCCCGCCGAGTACATGGCCGGTCTGCTCACCTCCGTCGGTGACGACAAGGACAAGGCCGCCGTCTACCTGGCCGACTGCCGCCGCCTGGGCATCCAGGTGCTGCCGCCGGACGTCAACGAGTCCGAGATGGAATTCGCCTCGGTGGGCAACGACATTCGCTTCGGCCTGGGCGCGGTGCGCAATGTCGGCGCGAACGTGGTGGCCTCGATCATCGCCGCGCGCAAGGAGAAGTCGAAGTTCACCGATTTCTCCGACTACCTCAACAAGATCGACGCCATCGCCTGCACCAAGAAGGTCACCGAATCGCTGATCAAGGCGGGCGCATTCGATTCGCTGGGGCATCCGCGCAAGGGCCTGCTGGTGGTGCACTCCGATGCCATCGACGCGGTGATGTCCACCAAGAAGGCAGAGGCCATGGGCCAGTTCGACCTCTTCGGCGGACTCGACGACGGCGACGACTCGGTGGCCAGCGTCTTCAATGTGAAGGTGCCCGACGAGGAGTGGGAGACCAAGCACAAACTCGCCCTGGAGCGGGAGATGCTGGGCCTGTACGTGTCCGGGCATCCGCTCAACGGCGTCGAACACGTGCTCGCGGCGCAGTCGGACACCCAGATCCCGGCCATTCTGGAGGGCGAGGTCAAGGACGGCGCGCAGGTCACCATCGGCGGCATCTTCGCCAATGTCACCCGTCGCGTGAACAAGAACGGCCTGCCCTGGGCGTCGGCGCAACTGGAGGATCTCACCGGTGGTATCGAGGTGCTGTTCTTCCCGCAGTCCTATTCGGTCTTCGGCATGGATGTCACCGAGGACGCCATCGTGCTGGTGAAGGCGCGCGTCTCCGCCCGCGACGACCGGGTCTCGCTCATCGCCAACGACCTGGTGGTGCCGGATCTGTCGGCCATCGGCGTGGAGAAGCCGCTGTCGGTGACCATTCCGACCCGCCTGTGCACGCCGGAGAAGATCGGCAAGCTCAAGCGCGTGCTGACCAGCCATCCGGGCACCGCCGACGTGCATATCCGCCACGTCGGCTCCCGCGACCGCACCACGGTGCTGAAAGTGGCGGACAATCTGCGGGTTTCGCCGTCCTCGGCGCTCATGGGCGATCTCAAGGCGCTGCTGGGTCCGGGCTGCCTGACCGGCTGATCGGCCTATCGGTCCGGCCGGTCACAGCCAGGTGGGGTCGCCGAACACCCCGCCGGAGTCGTCCACCAGCGTCGAGGTCACCTGCATGTACGAGTAGCTGCGGATACTGACCGGACCGGTGCAGCTGTTGACGATGATGTGGAAGTCCCGGGTGATGGCCCACGCGGTATCGCCCGGGACGACCTGCTTCTCGGTGAGTTTCACCTCCTTGACCTCGCCGGGGGCGAGGGTGGCGGTGAGCACCGGGGCCACATAGGTCTGAATGCCGGTCTGGCCGTTGAGGTAGGGGATCGGGTTGGTGCCGCCGGTGCCGACGTCGGGCAGGACATCGTCGGGGTAGATGCTGGAATTGAGCCCCAGCGCACCGTTGTTCAGGTTCACCGCGCAGCCGACGTGGTATCCGGCGACCAGCGTGCCCGTGGCCCCGCCGTCGATGCGGCCGTAGACGGTATTGCTGACCAGTGCCTCACGGGTGGTGCCCACCTGGTTCAGCGGCGGAATCCGATGTACCGACTCGTCCTTGTGTCCGACGGTGAAACTGCCGATCGGTGAGGCGAACACCCGTTCGTGTGGGGGCAGGGGTTGGATATCGGCCCGCGCCACGGGGGCGCCGAGGACCGCGCTGACGGTCAGAGCGAAACAGATGATCCCTGAGCGTGCGACCACCCCACGCAAGGTAGTAGCCGAACGGTATCAAGCCAGGTAGGACACGCTGACCGGGGTGGAATCGTAATCAGCCGCGGGCGCGGCCCACCAGCCAGCGAATGCTCGCGACAGTGGCAGCGGTGAGGACCGCGAGCTGGAGCGATCCGGTGATGAGGGCGAGGACCAGTCCGATCACCAGGGCGGCGGCGAGCGCCTCGAGTTTGTACACCGGCCAGGCCGAGCCCGCGATATCCACGGTCGCGCCGTGGGAGCGCGCCATTCGCGTCGGGTGAACCACTGCCATGTGCTCAGGGTACCCGGCGGTGAAAGTTCGGCCAAGCGAACTTCTTGTCGGGAACATAACAGGACCACCGGCTGTTTGCTCGTGCATGCCACTAACCGGAGAGTACGAACCCAGCACATCCGATTGGGCCCGTGAACAGGCCGAGAAGTATGAGGCATCCGACGGGGCCGAGGCCAACACCATGCAGGGCAAGCCCATCGTCCTGCTGACCACGCGGGGCGCGAAGTCCGGCAAACTCCGTAAGACCCCGCTCATGCGGGTGGAACACAATGGTGAGTACGCGGTCGTCGCCTCGCTCGGCGGCGCACCGAAGCATCCCGTCTGGTACTGGAACATCAAGGCCGATCCGCACGTCGAATTGCGCGACGGCGCGGTGGTGAAGGATTACGACGCCCGTGAGGTCTTCGGTGATGAGCGGGAACAGTGGTGGCAGCGCGCCGCCGAGGTGTGGCCCGACTACAACGAGTACACCAAGAAGACCGACCGGGTGATCCCGGTCTTCGTGCTGACCCCGCGCTGAGCGGACACTCGCACATCCCTCGACGGCCGCCCGGGTGCGTGGACCACGCGCCCGGGCGGTTTGTCGTTTCCCGGCGGTGATCGCGCGCGGTTTCCCGGCGGTGGTCGTGCCCGCTTGGGACCGGTCGCCGAAATCTCGTCGCGACCTGCCCGCTAGCATGGGTCGGGTGTCGAATCCGCTCGAAGTCGCAGAGAAAGTGTCCACGCCGCCGCCCGCATTGACGGCGGACGAGATCGATGCTGCCGCGAAGCGAATTTCCGACATTATCGAGCCGACGCCGTTGCAGCGGATCGCGCGGCTGTCGGCGGCGACGGGTGCCGAGGTCTACCTCAAGCGCGAGGATCTCACGGCGGTGCGCTCCTACAAACTGCGCGGCGCCTACAACCTGATCGTCCAGTTGACCGCCGCCGAACGCCGGGCGGGCGTGGTCACCGCCAGCGCCGGAAATCACGCCCAGGGTGTGGCCTTCGCGTGCCGGGCCATGGGTATCTCGGGTCGCATCTACGTTCCGACCACCACGCCGAAGCAGAAGCGCGACCGCATCCGCGTGCACGGCGGCGAATACGTCGATCTCATCGCCGTCGGCGACACCTACGACGCCGCCGCGGCCGCTGCGGCCGCCGATGTGGAGCGCACCGGCGCGACCATGGTTCCCCCCTTCGACGATCCGCGCACCGCGGCCGGGCAGGGCACCATCGCCGCCGAATTCCTGGAGCAACTGGGCAGCGCCCCCGATCTGGTGATCGTGCCGGTGGGCGGCGGCGGCTGCCTCGCCGGTGTCGGCACCTATCTGCGGGAGCGGTCGCCGAGCACCGCGATCCTGGGGGTGGAACCGTCCGGGGCCGCCTCCATGACCGCCGCCATGGTGGCGGGCGGCCCGGTCACCCTGCCCGAGATCGATCCCTTCGTGGATGGGGCGGCGGTGCGCCGTATCGGCGCGGTGCCGTATCAGGCGGTGTCGCGGTTCGGCGGCCGGGTGCGTTCGCACGCCTCGCTGCCACTGCTCACCACCACCGAATCCCTGCCCGGCGCAGGGCATTTCCGCATGATGCAGGTCGACGAGGGCGCCATCTGCACCACCATGCTGGAGCTGTACCAGAACGAGGGCATCGTGGCCGAACCGGCCGGGGCGCTGTCGGTCTCGGCGCTGTCGGTCGTCGACATCGAACCCGGGTCCACGGTGGTGTGCCTGCTCTCGGGCGGCAACAACGACGTGTCGCGCTACGGCGAGGTGATCGAGCGATCGCTGGTGCACCAGGGGCTGAAGCACTATTTCCTGGTGGACTTCCCGCAGGAGCCGGGGGCGCTGCGGCGTTTCCTGGACGAGGTGCTCGGCCCGGAGGACGACATCACCCTGTTCGAATACGTCAAGCGCAACAACCGGGAGACCGGTGCGGCGCTGGTCGGCATCGAACTGGGCGCTCCCGACGCGCTGGGGCCGCTGCTCAAGCGCATGGAGGCATCGCCCATCCAGGGTGAGCGGCTGGAGCCGGGCTCACCCGCCTACCGCTACCTCACCTGAGCCCCACCCGAATTCGAACGTCCAGGCCCCGAGTCGATCACGGCTCGGGGCCGTCTCTTTCCGGTCGGCTCTTTTCCGGTTCGCCGCGCGGCGGGCGGCGGCGTATCGCAGAATGTAGGCCGTCATTCCCGGGGGATTGTCACGGGGTTAACGGGGGTTCGGGGGCGTCGCGATGATTCGAGTAGTCGACTACGCACGAAACCGAACGTCCTGGGCGGGAGGATACGTTCCATGAAACGGCTCGTAGTGTGCTGTGACGGCACCTGGAAGGCCGAGTCCGACGACACGGTCTCCAATATCGTGAAAATCGCGCAGACAGTGCGCATCACCGGTACCGACAAGAGCGGGAGCACCGTGGGCCAGCGGGTGTTCTACGTCTCCGGTCCCGGTGCCGGGGGATTCACCTCGGATCGGCTGCTGGGCGGGGCGTTCGGACTCGGTCTGGAGGCCAATCTGTGGTCGGCGTACTGGCAGGTGGCGCTGAACTGGAAGCCGGGCGACGAGATATTCATCTTCGGGTTCAGCCGCGGTGCGTACACCGCGCGCAGTCTCGCCGGAATGATCACGCGGCTGGGCATTCTCACCGATGAGGCCATGATCTGCGGTAGGTACCGCGATGCCCAGCGCATCTACAAGCAGCGCAAGAAGCATATCGACGATCCGGATCCGCCCGAGTGGGAACGCTTTCGGAAGCGCTACGCGTATCCGGAACGACCGAAGATCAACTTCCTCGGCGTGTTCGATACCGTTGGGGCCATGGGCATTCCGGGTGTCACCGCCTGGCGGCATCGCTTCCACGATGTGCGGCTGTCCAGTGTGGTGCACTGCGCCCGCCAGGCCCTCGCCATCGACGAACGCCGCCGCGCCTTCGAACCGTGCCTCTGGGAGATCCCCGTCGAACTGGGCGAGAAGTATCGCCGCACCGACCGCGTGAAACAGGTCTGGTTCGAGGGCGTGCACAGCGATATCGGCGGCGGCTACCCCGAATGCGGCCTCTCCGACACCACCCTGCACTGGATGATCCGCGAGGCCGAGGCCGAGGGCCTGGAATTCGACCACGACCGGCTGCGCTCCCTCATGAGCCACTGCGTCCCCGTCGAGCACCACAAACGCCACGACTCCCTGGGCCTGGGCTTCCGCATCCTGAACTACGTCCGCCTGGTCCGGAAATGGCGCACGCCCCGCTTCTACTGGGACTCCTGGCGCAAACTCCTGCACCACACCGACCGGAGTGTCTACTTCGCCTCCACGGTCCGCCTCCGCGACGGCTACACCCCTGACAACCTGCGCCGTTGGCTGCTCGATCACGGTGGCGCAGCGAACACGATTCCGGCGGATCTGGTCGAACCCATCGACCTACCGCCCGCCCCGGCGCCGACCTACACCGCGAACGGCGACACCGCCGACCGCGGAGCGGAGAAACTACCTGCACCGGCTTGACCGAGCGATGGCAGGGCACCCTGACGGTGCCGTCCGAGGTCGCCCGCGGTACTCGAACAGTCCCTCCTCGGCCCAGCCTGTACGTCAGCGCACCAACAGGGCCACCGGGAGTCGGGCGAAGAGCTTCTCCAGGCGGGCGCGGCCGGAGAAGGTGTGGCCGGTGAGGCGGTCGGTCCAGTCACCCTGCGGGAGGTCGAGAACCGTATCGGTCCAACCGGTTTCGGCCAGCGCCACACTGTGGCGGGTGGCGGCGACGATGACCTCGGGAGGTTCGCCGCGGCGGCCGCGGGCGTAGGCGATGAGGCGCTGGGCGTGGTCGCCGGTGGCGAACAGCGGGGTGTAGGTGCCGCCGACGAAGCATTCGGGGCGTTCGCGGCGCAACCACAGGGCGTAGGCGACGATCCACATCTTGGCCGCTCCGGATGGGTCGAGATCCGGTGTGCCGGTGAGGGATTGCAGCAGCAGATTGCGGTGGTTGAAGTCGACGGGGCGGCGGTTGTCGGGATCGACGAGGGAATCCTCCCACAATTCGCAGCCCTGGTAGACGTCCGGGATACCCGGGCCGCCGAGTTGCAGCAGCTTCTGCGCCAGCGAGTCCGACCAGGCGTGCGGGGCCAGATCGGCCACCAGATCCCCGAGTTCGGCGCCGACCGGGCCGTCGATCACGGTGTCGATCCACTGGTGCACCGCCTGCTCGAACTCGATATCCGGTTCCTCCCAGGAGGTTCGGGTACCGGCCTCGCGCATCGCCTTCTCCGCGAACAGGTGCAGCCGATCGCGCAGCCCGGGTACGGTGGCGGCCGGGCGGCCGTCGGCGGGCCAGACGCCGAACATGTTCTGCAGCAGGAACAGGGTGGTCGCGCCGTCGGGGCCGGGTGCGATCTCGTCCCAGGCGGTCACCGCCTGCGCCCAGGTGTCGGCCACCTGCGACAGCACCCCGATGCGGGCGCGCACATCCTCACCGCGTTTGGTGTCGTGCGTGGACAGTGCGGTCATACCGGCGGGCCAGCGCGTCGCGCGCTCGGCGTTGGCGAGGTGGAATTCGATGGGCGAGCAGCCGAAGCGCACCGGATCGGCGCCCATCTCCTGGAGCGACACCAGCCGGGCCGCCCGGTAGAACATGGTGTCCTCCACCGCTTTCGCGGTGATCGCCCCGCCCACCTGATGAAAGCGCGTGGCCGCCTCGCCGCCCACCGCCAGCGCCGTCACCAGCACCTGCAGCGGCGTGGTCAGTTCGCTGTTGCGCCGTGCCACCTCGGCCACCACCGCGCCCACCATCCCGGCCAGCGGCGCGTAGTCGGTGCGGTACACCGGCATGAACGACAGCACCTCGATGGTGGCGTTGGTCAGCGCCATGGTGTCGCAGGTCTCGGCCTTGGCGTCGCGCTTGATCGCCGCCACCAGCCGCCGCATCTCCGGCACCAGCATGGTCTCGGCCACCGCGCGTTTGATGCGGTGCTCCTGCTCGGTGAACCAGGCGCGGTCGCTGCCGTGCCCGGTGAACTGCCTGGACAGTTCGGTCAGCGCCGGCTCGCCGTCCGGATCGAGCAGCACGCCGCCGAGGTCGGCGAGCGCGTCGTAGCCGGTGGTGCCGTCGATGGGCAGGGTGGCGTCCAGTGGTTCGCGATTGGACAGCACCTTCTCCACCAGCAGCAGCCGCTGCGGTCCGATGAGTCGCCGCAGCCGGGTCAGATACTCCGTGGGCCGGGCCAGTCCGTCCGGATGGTCGACTCGCACGCCGTCGATGAGATCGTGTTCGCACCAGGCGGCCAGCTCCCGATGGGTGGCGTCGAAGACGGCGGTCTCCTCCTGCCGCACCGCCGCCAACCCGCCGACGGTGAAGTAGCGCCGATATCCGCACAGCCCGGACTTCCAGGTGACCAGCCGATAGTGCTGTTTGTCGTGCGTGCGCAGCGCGTTCTCGCCGTCGGTGCCGGGCGCGATGGGGAAACGCAGATCACGCAGCGACAGCATGGGTTCGGGCCCGGTGCGGTCCACGCTCAGCGCCGCCACATCGGTCTCCCCGGCCAGTACCGGCAGCGCGATCCGGCCGCCCGCACCATTGCCGGTACTCCAGTCGATATCGAAGTAGTGCGCGTACGGGGACTGTTTGCCGTTGCGCAGCACATCCCACCACCACGGGTTCTGCCGTGGATCGGCCACACCCACGTGGTTGGGCACCAGATCCACGATCAGGCCCATGCCGCGCCCGCGCACCTCGTCGGAGAGCGCCTTGAAACCGGCCGGGCCGCCCAGCGCCGCCGAGACCGTGGTGGGGTCGGTGACGTCGTAGCCGTGGGTGGAGCCGGGCATGGCGGTCAGGACGGGGGACAGGTACAGATGCGAGATCCCCAGCTGCTGCAGGTATTCGGCGATGGCGCGGGCGTCGGCGAAGGTGAGCGCGTCCGGTCGCAGCTGCAGCCGGTAGGTGCTGCGCACGGGGGTGCGCCGGGCGATGGCGTCGGTGCTGTGTTCAAGGCTGGTCATGGCTGTATCGATCATGCAGTACGGCGGAGGACGAGCAGGCAGCGTGCGGGGACTTCCACGGGTGTGCGGGCGTGGTATACGCGGTCGGGTGGGGCTCCGGTCGGGGTCGAACAGTCCAGCGCCACAGTCCATTCGGCGCCGTGGTCCGGGTCGGGCAGGGTGCAGGGCAGGGGTTCGTCGTGGGCGTTGAAGCACAGCAGGAACGAATCGTCGGTGATGCGTTCCCCGCGCGGCCCGGGTTCGGCGATGGCGTCGCCGTTGAGGAAGACGGTCAGCGACCGTCCGAAGCCGTTGTCCCAGTCGGCGGCGGTCATCTCGGTGCCCTCGGAGGTGAACCAGCCGATATCGCCGGGATGGGCGTGTTCGGGGGCGGGGCGGCCGTCGAAGAAGCGCCGCCGCCGGAACACCGGATGCGCGGTGCGCAGCGCGACGGCGCGGCGGGTGAAGGCGAGCAGATCGGCATTCGTGCGCATGAGCGACCAATCCATCCAGGACAGCTCGGAATCCTGACAGTAGGCATTGTTGTTGCCGCGCTGGGTGCGACCGAATTCGTCGCCGTGCAGCAGCATCGGCGTGCCCTGGGACAGCAGCAGCGTGGCGAGCAGATTGCGCTGCTGCCGGGCGCGCAGTGCGAGCACGGCGGGATCGTCGGTCTCGCCCTCCACCCCGCAGTTCCAGGAGCGGTTGTAGGTTTCGCCGTCGCGGTTGCCCTCGCCGTTGGCCTCGTTGTGTTTCTCGTTGTAGGACACCAGGTCCGCGAGGGTGAAACCGTCGTGCGCGGTGACGAAGTTGATGGACGCGCCGGGGCGGCGGCCGGTGGTCTCGTACAGGTCCGAGGAGCCGGTCAGCCGGGAGGCGAACTCGCCCAGGGTCGCCGGTTGTCCGCGCCAGTAATCCCGCACGGTGTCACGATATTTGCCGTTCCATTCGGTCCACAGCACCGGGAAGTTGCCGACCTGATAGCCGCCCTCGCCGACGTCCCAGGGTTCGGCGATGAGTTTGACCTGGCTGACCACCGGATCTTGGTGCACCAGGTCGAAGAAGGTGGACAGCCGGTCCACATCGTGCAGTTCGCGCGCCAGGGTGGCGGCCAGGTCGAAGCGGAACCCGTCGACGTGCATGTCGAGCACCCAGTAGCGCAGCGAATCCATGATCAGTTGCAGGGTGTGCGGATGGCGGACGTTGAGGCTGTTCCCGGTGCCCGTGTAATCCATGTAGTGCTGCGGATTGTCGTCCACGAGACGGTAGTAGGCGGCGTTGTCGATGCCACGGAAGCCGATGGTGGGCCCGAATTCGTTGCCTTCGGCGGTGTGGTTGTAGACCACGTCCAGGATGACCTCGATACCGGCGGCGTGCAGGGCGCGCACCATGGCCTTGAACTCGGTGACGGCCGCACCCGGGGCCGGGTTGGCGGCGTACTCGTGATGCGGGGCCAGATAGCCGAAGCTGTTGTAGCCCCAGTAGTTCCGCAGGCCGCGATCCAGCAGCACGCGGTCCTGGAGGAACTGGTGCACCGGCATGAGTTCGACGGCGGTGACGCCGAGGCCGCGCAGATGGTCGACGATGGCCGGATGCGCCATCCCGGCGTAGGTGCCGCGCAGTTCCGGCGGCACCTCGGGGTGGGTGACGGTCATGCCCTTGACATGGGCCTCGTAGATGACCGTCTCGTGGTAGGGGCGTTTGGGCGAGCGGTCGTCGGCCCAGTCGAAGTACGGGTTGATCACCACGCCGGTCATGGTGTGGCCGAGGGAGTCCCGGCCCGGCGTGTACGGGGCGGGATGGCTGTCGAATTGCCCGTCGAATGCCTTGCCGTAGGGGTCGAGCAGCAGTTTGCTCGGATCACAGCGCAGTCCGCGCTCGGGTTCGAACGGCCCGTGCACCCGGAAACCGTAGCGCTGGCCGGGGCCGATGGCGGGCACGTAACAGTGCCACACGTACCCGTCCACCTCGTCGAGCGGAATCCGCTGCTCGCGGTCGCGGTCGTCGATGAGGCACAGTTCGACCCGCTCGGCCACCTCGGAGAACAGCGAGAAATTGGTGCCCGCGCCGTCGTAGGTCGCGCCCAGGGGGTACGCGGTGCCCGGCCAGACGCCCAGTGGCGTGCGGTCCGGAGTGGCGGAGGACGACGGCATAGCCATGACAGTATCGGCCGGAGCCGGGCCGGTGGTGTGGTGGGCTCCGCTGCCGCGCGGGGGATCGGCGTGGCTCGCCGCGCGGTCGGCGCACGACGGGGCGCGGGTTGTCCGGCCGTCCCGGTGCGCCGGGTGTTCGCTCGGTGGCGCCCGGCTACTGTGTCGCGGCGGCCGACGTGCGCAGCCAGCGGCGTTCGTAGCCGAGGGCGCGGGCGAGGCGGGCCAGGCCGCCGAGGACGGTGCGCTGGAGTCGCGGCGGGATGCCCCCGAGATAGCCGTCCTGGTAGTCCCACAGCAGGGCGAGGGCCAGTGGGTCGCGGGGGACGCGGCCGGCCACGGTGGTCTTTCCGGCGGCGTCGAGTGCGTGCCAGAGTTCGAACATGGCCCAGTGGTGCAGTGGCGGGCGGATCTCGTGGTCGATCTCGGTGTCGGGGGCCTCGTTCCAGGACTCGTGCACCACCCCGGCGGGTGCGACGGCCGAATCGCCCTGCCGCGCGATCACTTCCGTGCCGTCGATGCGGAAGCGCAGCGCGCCTCGGCGCACCGTCCACCGTTCGGCGAGGGTGGGGTGCCAGTGCGGTCCCGCCTGGCGGCCGGGGGTGGGCAGCAGATGGCGCAGCCGCAGATAGGGGCCGTGCTCATCGGTGCCCTCCGCGACGAGGGTGACCCGGTGGCCGTTGCGGAATGTGAGTGTGCGCTCGTCCATTCCTCAATTACAAAGGTACCCTTCATAATATGTCAATGCCCGAACCGTCCGTATCGCCGGAGTCCATCCTGAAACTGCTGGTCCGCACCACCCGTGCCGTCGAAGACGAGCTCAACCGCGCACTGCGCGCCGAACTCCACCCCGACCTGCGCCCCGCCCACTACGCGGTGTTCCGCCACTTCGAGCCCGAGGGATCGCGCGTCACGGCCCTCGCCGACGCCGCCGGCATGACCCAGCAGTCCATGGGCGAACTCGTCACCCACCTGGAGCGCTGCGGCTACGTCACCCGGACCGTCGACCCCGCCGACGGCCGCGCCCGCCTGGTCGTCCTCACCGCCTCGGGCCGCGCCGCCCTCGCCACCGCGGCCCGGCGACTCGCCGAGATCGAAGCCCGCCTGTCCGACGCCCTGGGCGACAGCGGTTTCGCCGAACTCCGCCGCCAACTCGACCGCGCCCGCGCCGCCGTGACGGGGTGACGCCTTGCCACGCAGGCGGTTGGCGTATCGGCCGGTTGGTGTGCTGCCCGGCGGAAGTGCTGACGCTCCGAAGCCTTGACGCCGGACGGGTCGCCAGGCACCCCGGCTCGCTGGCGGTCAGTGCACCGGGCGTGCGAAGGAGTCGATGGTCGACCAGCCCGCATCCGGGGCGGACGATGCGGCGGTCGTGGCGTGCTGCGTGGCGGGGGGTATGTCCGGTGTCAGGGAGTCAGTACGCGCCGCCAGGTCTGGCCGATCAGGTCCACGCCGAAGCTGTGGTGCGGATTCGACTCCACCGGTTCGAATCCCGCGCGTTCGTAGATGCGGCGGGCGGCGGTGAGGACGTCGTTGGTCCACAGCACGATCTCGCGGTAGCCGGCCGCGCGGGCGAAGGTGAGGCACGCGTCCACCAGGGCGGTGCCGACGCCGAGGCCGCGGGCGCCGGGTTCCACCAGCAGCAGGCGCAGGCGGGCGGTAGCGTCGGAGTCGCGCATGCAGTACACCGCGCCGAGCGGTTCGCCGTCGCGGTCGGCGATCCAGGCCCGTTCCCGCTGCGGGTCATGGATTTTCAGATAGTCGGCGACAATGCGGGCGACGAGAGCCTCGTAGTCGGCGTTCCAGCCGTATTCGGCGGCGTAGAGCACGGCATTGCGGTGGACGACCCAGCCGTGGTCGCCGGGGCCGGGGGCGCGCAGCGTGAACGCCGGTGCGTCCGAGGCGGGTTCGAGGATGTGCTCGATGGTGCGCATGGCCGCGATCAGCCGTTCGCGGTCGGCGGCCGGAACGTCGGCGAGCAGTGCGGCGGTATCGCGGCTGGAGCGGTTGTCGAGATCGGCGAAGGTGTCCCAGCCGTGGTCGGTGAGTCGCACCTCCTGGATGCGGCGGTCCCGTTCGGCGCGGCGGCGCTCGACAAGTCCGTCGGTCTCGAAGCGGGCCAGGATACGGCTGAGATAGCCGGGGTCCAGGCCGAGGGACCGGCGCAGCGTCACCACTTCCAGGGGGCCGGAATCGGCCAGTTCGAACAGGATTCGCGCCTCGGTGAGCGAGAAGGGGGTGTCCACGAGGCCCTCGCGCAGTACGCCGATCACCCGGGTGTAGCGGCGGTTGAAGGCGCGGACGGCGGCGATCTGCCGCATATCCGGAGCGGTGTCGGTCGAGGTGCGCATCTCGGCTCCAATCCTTTGACTCAGTCAAAGAGTTCTGTCCAGCAGATTACGCCGGGTGGCCGCGTCCTGAAAGGTGCGGTGGTAACTTGAACGGCGTTCAAGCTCGCGCCCGGCGGACTCCGGGGCGGGGCACGACACCTGGCGAAGGACCGCACCCGTGGCACTGACCCCCGACGAGATCACCGCCCTCGACGCCGCCCATGTCTGGCATCCCTACGGCGGCTTCCCGGCCACCACCGAACCCCTGGTGGTCGAATCCGCCGCCGGCACCCGCCTCACCCTCGCCGACGGCCGGGAACTGGTGGACGGCATGAGCTCGTGGTGGGCGGCGGTGCACGGCTACCGGCATCCGGTGCTGGACGCGGCGCTGCTGGCCCAGTCGCGCCGGATGAGCCACATCATGTTCGGCGGCCTCACCCACGAACCTGCCGCGCGGTTGACCCAACTGCTCGTCGAGCACACACCCGCGGGGCTGGACAAGGTGTTCCTCTGCGATTCCGGATCCGTCTCGGTCGAGGTCGCGGTGAAGATGTGCCTGCAGTACTGGCGCGCGCGTGGCCGCCCGGGCAAACACCGGCTGCTCACCTGGCGCGGCGGCTACCACGGCGACACCTTCACACCCATGAGCGTGTGCGATCCCGAGGGCGGCATGCACGCGCTGTGGACCGACGTACTCACCCCGCAGCATTTCGTCCCGGCCCCGCCGCGCGACTACGAGCCCGACTACGTCGCCGAACTCGAGCGCGCCCTCGCCGCGCACGCCGACGAACTGGCCGCCGTCATCGTCGAACCGGTCGTCCAGGGTGCGGGCGGCATGCGCTTCCACGACCCCCGATACCTCACCGACCTGCGCCGCCTCTGCGACGAACACGGCATCCTGCTGATCTTCGACGAGATCGCCACCGGATTCGGCCGCACCGGAACGCTTTTCGCCGCCGACCAGGCGGGCGTGCGCCCGGATGTGCTGTGCGTGGGCAAGGCGCTCACCGGCGGCTACCTGACCCTGGCCGCGGCGCTGTGCACCGCCGAGATCGCCGAAACCCTCAGTGCCGCACACGGGGGGCTCATGCACGGGCCGACCTTCATGGGCAACCCGCTGGCGTGCGCGGTCGCCGTCGCCTCCATCGAACTGCTGCTGTCGCGGGACTGGCGCGGCGAGGTCGGCCGCATCGAGGCCGAACTGCGGGCCGGGCTCGCGCCCGCCCGCGACCTCCCCGGGGTCGTGGAGGCGCGGGTGCTCGGCGCGATCGGCGTCATCGAACTCGACCACCCCGTCGACATGCGCAAGGCCACCCACGCCGCCGTGGACGCCGGAGTGTGGTTGCGGCCCTTCCGTAATCTGATCTACTGCATGCCGCCGTTCATCAGCACCACCGAGGACGTGCGCCGGATCACCGCCGCCATGCTGGCTGCGGCCGCCGCCTGAGCGGTGGTCAGCGCCGGTCGGTGATTCGCGCTGATCAGTGGTTGGCGCGGCGTTCCCGCAGCCGCTCCTGCTCCTCGCTGTCCGACAGCACCTCCCACACCCGGAACAGACAGTGGAAATCGTCGGACCAGCCGCGGGCGATGAGCATGTAGTTGTCGCCGTCGCGCAGCACGGTGCGACGGCTGACCAGCTTGGGGTGGTCCGGAACGAATTTGCCGACCAGTTCCGACAACTTGGCCACGGCCTGTTCCCGGGTTCCGACCACCTCGGCGAGCACCTTGGGGGACCAGATCCTGTTCTCTCCGAAGCCGGTTGTCTGTTCGACCACTATTGCCCAACGTGGCATACATCTCTCCTACCTCGGTTTCCCAGGATAGCGACGTCGGGCCGCGGGTATGGCCGATCCGACCCGCTCCACCCCACCCTGAACGGTGTTCAAGTATGCTGCGGAGCTGTGAGTGTCGATCCCTTGCGATGGTTGGACGAACGCGCCGCGGAACGGGTGCGCGCCGGGCTGCGCCGCGAACTGCGGCCGCGCGTGTCCGAGGGCGCGGCCATCGACCTGGCCTCCAACGACTACCTCGGGCTCACCCGGCATCCAGAGGTGATCGAGGGCGCGGTCGCGGCGGTGCGGCGCTGGGGCGCGGGTGCCACGGGTTCGCGGCTGGTGACCGGCACCACCGCCGAACACGAACTGCTGGAAACCGAACTCGCCGAATTCGTCGGCGCACCGGCGGGATTGGTGTTCGCCTCCGGTTACGCCGCCAATCTGGGCGTGGTCACCGCGCTGGCCGGTCGCGGTGCGCTGGTGGTGTCGGATGCGGGCAGCCACGCCTCGCTGGTGGACGCCTGCCGTCTGTCGCGGGCACGGGTCGAGATCGCCCCGCACCGCGACGTGGACGCCGTGGACCGGCTGCTGGCCCGGCGCGTCGAGGAACGCGCCCTGGTGCTCACCGATTCGGTCTTCAGCGCCGACGGCGATCTCGCGCCGCTGCGGGAACTGCACCGCGTCACCCGCGCCCGGGGCGCGGTCCTGGTGGTGGACGAGGCGCACGGACTCGGCGTGCGCGGCATGGGCGGTCGCGGGCTGGTGCACGAATGCGGGCTGGCGGGCGAACCGGATCTGGTGATCACCGCGACGCTGTCCAAGGCCCTGGGCGCGCAGGGCGGTGCGGTCCTCGCCAGCGAGCGGGTGCGCGCCCACCTCATCGACTCCGCCCGGACGTTCATCTTCGACACCGGACTCGCCCCCGCCGCCGTCGGAGCCGCCCGCGCCGCCCTGGGCGTCCTGCGCCGCGACCCCGCCCTGGCCGGTCGGGTACTCGACCGGGCAGCCGACCTGGCCCGGATCGCCGGTGTGGCACAACCCGATTCGGCCGTGGTGTCGGTGGTGCTCGGCGAGGCGCAACTCGCCTACGACGCCGCCGTCGCCTGCCGAGACCGGGGCCTGAGCGTCGGCTGCTTCCGCCCGCCCTCGGTCCCCGAGGGCACCTCACGGTTGCGCCTCACCGCCCGCGCAGACCTCACCCCCGCCGAACTCGACACCATCGCAACGGTTCTCGGCGAGGTGCTGGCGCGGGCGCGCGGACAGCAGACGGTTCCGGCATGAGCGTTCTCTTCGTAACCGGCACGTCCACCGATGTCGGCAAGACCATGGTCACCGCCGCGCTGGCGGCGACCGCACGCGCGGCCGGGGCGCGGGTGGCGGTGTGCAAGCCCGCCCAAACCGGGGTCGCGCCAGGCGAACCCGGTGACCTGGCCGTCGTCGAACGACTCAGCGGGGTCACCCGCACCCTGGAACTGGCGCGCTATCCCGATCCGCTGGCCCCCGATACCGCCGCGCGCCGCTGCGGCCGGCCGCTGCTGACCCTCGCCGATACGGCGGCGGCGGTGGAATCGCTGGCCGACGCCGATCTCACCCTGGTGGAGGGTGCGGGTGGCCTGCTGGTGCGGATGGGCGAATTCACCCTGCTCGACCTGGCGCAGCAGCTCGGCGCACCGGTGCTGCTGGTGGCCGCCGCCGGGCTGGGCACCCTGAACCACAGCGAATTGACCACGCGCACACTGGCGTCGGCGGGTGTCCCGTGCGCGGGCCTGGTCATCGGCGCTTGGCCGGACGAACCCGACCTCGCCGCCACCTGCAATCGCGCCGACCTGCCCGCCGTCACCGGCGTCGACCTGGTCGGCACCCTCCCCTCCGGCGTCGGCTCCTGGCCCGCCGCCCGCTTCGCCGCCGCCGCGCCCGACTGGTTCGACGCCGACTGGCGCGCCCGCTACCTGCCCGGCTGAACCGTCGGCACGCGCGGTCCATGGCCTCGGCCCCGACCGGATGGTGTCCGGCTGCCGTGAGTTCGGTCGCGACGCTTGATCCGGAGCGCATTGGTACCGCACCGGCGATCGAGTCGCCGCCACGCGGATCGCGGTAGCCCACGCGCAGTGGGCGGTATCGCTGAGGCGTGGACGTGGGCGCGCGCCGTGGGGCCCGCCACCACGCGTATCACGCGTAGCCCACGCGCGGTGGGCGGTATCGCTGACGCGCGGACGTGGGCGCGCGCCGTGGGGGCCGCCGCCACGGGGGCGGGCTGTGGCACGTGCTCGTGGTGGGGATCGCTGGTGCGCGGTTGACTATGGTGTCGTCGCACGTGGGATCGCCGTCGCCCGCCTGTGATCCCTCGCGTCGTTCGAACTTCGGGGCCGCGGCGGCGCTCCGGCGGTGTGATCACCGGGCGATCCCTGCCTACAGTGGATCGGTATGTGGGCCTATCCACATCCGTCCGGCGCCGCAGAGTACGACGACGAGCGGCGGCGGGCGCGGCTGCGCGAAACCCGATTCGGAACCCGGTGGCGAGAGCGGCGCGGGCTGCGGATCGCGGCCCGGTTCGCGGTGATACCGCTGCTGTTCCTCGCGCTGTTCGCACAGTACTGGCGACTCGATGTCGCCCCCGAGCGGGCGCGGCTGGCCCGCACCGCACCCGCGGTCCTGCCCATCGCCGGGCCCTCCGGCGCGGCGGCGGCCGATACCGCGGTGTTCGATCTGGTCGGTCTGGGCTCGCTCGACGCCACCGACACCGCCCGCGCGCTACCGACGTTGAGCCAGCTCGGTTCGGTGTGGGCGGTGCGCTACGACAACACCGGTATCGACACCAAGGTCATCGCCGATCTCATCGTGCGGGTCACCGAGGCCGCGCACATACCGAAGGTGGTGCTGGCCGGTCACAGTATGGGCGGCGTCATCGCCCTGGAGATCGCGCACCACCTGCACACCGCCAGTTCCCGGCAGGTGCTGGCGGTACTGCTGGACTGCACCCCGATCGACCTGCACGCCGTGCGCCGGGAGAGCCGCGACCAGGGGGAGGAGCTCATGCGCTGGGTGGGCTGGTTCCCCGGTGCGCGCGAGAGCAGGCTGCTGCGGCTGATCGCCGAAACCTATTCCCGCCGTGACCGATATCAGGGCGGTCGCTACGGCATCGAACCCGACGACTTCCGCGAGGCGGTGCGGGATTCGTTGCGCGAGAAGATCCTCACCACCGATGTGGCCAGTACCGGGCTGATCGAATCCCAGTTCAAGGCGATCGTGGCCGGGGGCGCGGTGAACCATCTGCGCGCGCTGGCCGAACCCGCCGACGGCAAACCCCGCCCGGCCATCGTGTTCATCCGCCCTCGAAACCCCTACGCCGACTACATAGTCGACGTCACCTACACCCACCGGGCGCTCATCGACCGGGTGGGCGGCCCGGACGGCACCCTGCTGGTGGTGACCACGCGCACCACCGGTCACGCCAATCCGAAGCAACGCCCGGCCGAGTACAACGCGGTGATCCTGCAACAGATCGTGCCGTTCGTCCGCCTGATCGAACGCACCCCCATGGCATCCGGTTGAGGTCCGGATTCAGCGGATGCGAGTGCCCAGCAGATGTCGCACCCCGCTCACGAACAGTTGCAGCCCGAAGTCGAAACGGGCCGTCGCGTCGGGCGTGTCGTACAGCGGCGAATGCTCGTCGGCCAGCGCGCCCACCGAATCCATCTGCATGCGCGCCTGCTCGTCCACGGTCTGTCCGAGCACGTAGTAGAGCAGGGTGAAGGCCGCGAGATCGGCCTCCTCCCTGGTCATTCCGGCCCGAATGGCCGCACTCGCCATGCGCTCGCGGCCTTTCGAGGTGGTGAGGCGGGAAGCGTAGGTGGCGGAGACCAATTCGGCCCCGTCCCGGTAGGCCAGCAGGCATGAGCGCAGCCGATGCGCCAGTTCACCGAGCTGCCCGGACCATTCGTCGGCGGTCACGGGTTCGTCCATGGGGGCGAGGATGCGGTCGGCCACCGCGCCCAGCAGCGCCTGCTTGTTGGGGAAGTGCCAGTACAGCGCCCCGGGCTGCACATGCAGCGATCCGGCCAGGCGCCGCATGGTCAGATCGGCCAGACCGTACTGGTCCAGAATGGCGATGGCCCCGTCGACCACATCGGTGCGGTGCAGCTGCACGGATAATCCCGACCCTTCGTGTTTCGGCTCACGTTCGCGGCTGCTAGCCTACCCTGAACACCGTTCAAGTTGCTCGGCCGCATCGGCCGGACGAAGGGATTTCGCGCTGTGACCCAGGTAGCCGTCAACACCGATATTCTGGCGATCGCCCGCGAGCAGGTGCTCGAACAGGGCATCGGCCTGACCCAGGAGCAGACCCTCGCGGTGCTGCGCCTCGGCGACGACCGGCTCGAGGAACTGCTCGCCCTCGCCCACGACGTGCGCATGAAGTGGTGCGGTCCCGAGGTCGAGGTCGAGGGCATCATCTCGCTCAAGACCGGCGGCTGCCCGGAGGACTGCCACTTCTGCTCGCAGTCCGGCCTGTTCCAGTCGCCGGTGCGCGCCGCCTGGCTCGACATCCCCAGCCTGGTCGAGGCCGCCAAGCAGACCGCCAAGACCGGAGCCACCGAATTCTGCATCGTGGCCGCCGTACGCGGCCCCGACGAGCGCCTCATGGCGCAGGTCGCCGCGGGCGTGGAGGCCATTCGCAACGAGGTCGACATCCAGGTCGCCTGCTCGCTGGGCATGCTGAGCCAGGAGCAGGTCGACCAGCTCGCCGCCATGGGCGTGCACCGCTACAACCACAACCTCGAGACCGCCAAGTCGCACTTCCCGCAGGTCGTCACCACGCACACCTGGGAGGAGCGCTGGGACACCCTGCGCATGGTGCGCGAGGCCGGGATGGAGGTGTGCTGCGGCGGCATCCTCGGCATGGGCGAATCGCTGGAGCAGCGGGCCGAATTCGCCGCCCAGCTGGCCGAACTGGAACCCGACGAGGTGCCGCTGAACTTCCTCAACCCGCGGCCGGGCACCCCGTTCGGTGATCTGGAGGTGCTGCCCGCCGCCGACGCGCTGCGCGCCGTGGCCGCCTTCCGGCTCGCCCTGCCGCGCACCATCCTGCGCTTCGCGGGCGGTCGCGAGATCACCCTCGGCGACCTGGGCGCCAAGCAGGGCATTCTGGGCGGCATCAATGCCGTCATCGTCGGCAACTACCTGACCACACTGGGCCGTCCCGCCGAGGCCGACCTCGATCTGCTGGGCGAGCTGAAGATGCCGATCAAGGCGCTCAACGAAACCCTGTAGTGCGCATCGCATATCGATTGGGCAACCGCATACCGGGAAGTGGGTGCGCACATGGGTAATGTCGTGGACATGGAAACGGACGAGGTCACCGCGCGCGTGGCGCTGTACAACCCGTTCACCGGCAAGCTGATCGAACCCGGCGCGGACGATCCGGTCCCGGCCGCCGCCGCGCTCGGGCTGGAACCGCCGCGCTACTGCGAGCAGTGCGGCCGCCGCATGATCGTGCAGGTGAGTCCGGACGGTTGGTGGGCGAAATGCTCGCGCCACGGGGTGCTGGACTCGAAGAGTCTGGAACACCGGTAGTGGCACCGGGATTCGCTCCACCCGGAGCCTCCGGGACGCGGACCGAGGTGCTGCGGCGGGAACGCCGGGCGGCCGCGCTGGTCGTCGCGGGCGTCACCGCGGTCAGTGCGATGGCGGCGATGGTGTGGGCCTTCCTGGCCCCGGCCGAACGGTTGGTGGTGGTGGAGCCGGACCGTGGTGCGGTGCTGACCGGGGAGAGCGCGCACCAGTTCGACGCGCTGGCCGTCTTCGTTCTCGTCGGCATGGTGACCGGGGTGCTCACTGCCACCGTCACGTGGCGGTGGCGGCGCGTGCGCGGGCCGATACTGCTGGCCGGATTGGTGGTCGGCTCGCTGCTGGGCGCGTTCGTCATGCGCCTGGTCGGCGAGGCCGCCGCCGAGGTGCTGTACCCGCGCCCGGAGAATCCGGCGGTCGGGTCGATCGTCGAACTCGCGCCCACCGTGCCCGCCTGGCAGGCCCTCATCGCGCAACCGCTGGTGGCGACGCTGCTGGTGCTCATCTGGTCGGCCCTGAGCGTGGCCGACGATCTGGGCAGCGGACAGTTCCAGCCCTTCGGCGGCGAAGCGCCGCGCCGCGGCCTGCTCGCGCCCGGACCCTACGGTTCGGCCATCAGCTACGGGCCCTACGGCGGTCCGGGGGCGAACGGCGGCTCGGTGCAGGGCTTCGGGCCGATGCCGTACGAGGGTGCGGGTCGGGGCCATCCCGACCGCTGAACCTCGTTCGCGCCGCGGGTCATTCGCTCTGTGCCCACGCGGCGACCGGCAGGGACAGGTAGATCCCGAAATCGTCGAGATCGACCGCCTTCTCGATGGCCGCGTGCAGCCCGTCCACCCGCTCCTGCCGGTTCTCGGCGCGGCTCGCGAAGTACTTGGACCGGACCTCGATCACCACATCGAGTCCACTGCGGTCGAACGGTCCGAGCGGCCGGAACCGGATTTCCACGTCACCGGGCTGCAGATCGCCGTCGTACGGCTCCTCCGGGCACTCCACCGCCACCGATACCGCATGCGGCAGCACCTCCGCCAGTTCGCGCAGCACGGTGTCGGGAATACTCGGCGCGTAGGTGACGTCTACCAAGGGCATCGGGCCAGTCTAGCCAGCCCGGAAATCGCGGCCCGAAAATCACTGGCCCCGCCCCGTTCCCACACCTACCGTGGGGCGTCGAACAGCAACACATCCGATCGGGAGACCACCATGAGAACCGCCGCGCAGCGCGCCGACGACCCGGTCGCGCCGGAGCGGGCCGCCGTCGCCCCCTCGGAACGGGCCGACCTGACCGCGTGGCGGCAGCGCCACGCCCTGCGCCGCTCCAACGCGGCCCAGCCGATCCCCAGCGGTCGGCGCTACCGCCGCACCACCAAACATCGTGGGCGCGAACAACAGTGGTGACCATGGTCGCCGGAACCGTTCCGGCACTTGTTTTTACATTGATTTGAGCCGTCCGACCGTGGTGGTGGCGGTCGTCCGGCCGTAGGGTCACTCGGCATGGAAAGCGCAACGGGCTGGGATGCCATCGACGGTGCACTGCGTCGGCTGTACGGCGAGGCGACGCCGTTCCACCTGGGTACGAAGCAGCCGTGGGCGCTCGGCGGCCCGGATCCGCTCGACGGCATCAGCATTTTCGGTCGGACGGACCCGATCGCGCATTGGCATTACGTCGGTTACGGCATGTCGGAACTGTACGAGAAGGAGTCCGCCGAACCGCACACCTCGGGCTGGGGATTCGAGTTCACCATGCGCGTGGTCCGGTCGACGGCCGAGTCGCAGCCGCCGCTGTGGCCCGCGCAGCTGCTGCAGACGCTGGGCCGCTACGTATTCCAGAGCGAGAACCGTTTCGAGCCGGGCCACACCATGAAGGCGGGCGGCCCGCTGGCCGGCGACCGCCCCGACAGCGCCATCCGCGCCATGGCCTTCACGGTCGACCCGGAACTCGGCGAGATCGGCACCCCGCACGGCAGTCTGCGCTTCCTCCAGGTGGTGGGCCTGACCTTGGACGAGTACCAGGCTGCGCTGGGCGGCAGGGCGCCCGCGTTGCTGGCCCGGCTCGCCGCCGACCTGCCGCTCTACGTCACCGACGCCGATCGGCCCTCGCTGATCGGGCGCGGCTGAGCGCGGCTACTTCAGCGCGTCGCCGATCCCGCACACCTTCCACTCACCGTTCTCCTTGACCAGGTCGTAGGTGAGTGACTGGGTGTTGGTGCGGCCGCCGAAGTTCACCTCGACGTCGACGGTGAAGGTGCCCTCGTCCGCGCCCGAGGGCACGTCGACGCTTTTCAGGGTCGTCTTGGAGTCGACCTTGGGCACATTGGTGGCGGTGATGCCGCCGGTGTCGACGCTCTCGATCATCGACAGGTCCGACTGGCAGATGAGGTCCTTGTTCTTCGCGCCGCCGTTGACGAAGTCCTCCGCCACATCGCGCGGGTCGTCCGAGCCGCCGACGATGCCGCCGCCCGAACCCGAGAGCAGGAACACCGCACCGATGCCGAGCACGGCCACCAGCGCGACCCCGCCGATGATCAGCGGCATCTGATTCTTGCCGCCGCTCGGAGGCTGCTGCGGGTAGCCGCCGGGCCCGGGTCCGAACTGCGGCTGCGGTGCACCCGGATGGGGCTGCTGCGGCATGCCGGGCTGCTGGTGCCGGGGCGCGCCGAATTGCTGTGGGGGAGCGCCGTATTGCTGCGGAGCGCCGTGCTGCTGGGGTGCACCGTACTGTTGCGGGGCGCCGTGCTGCTGGGGTGCGCCGTGCTGCTGCGGGGCGCCGTACTGCTGGGGCGCGCCGGGCATCGGCTGCTGGGGCCCCGGTCCGAACCGCTGCGGTGGTTGCCCGCCCGCCGGATGCGGCGGCCATCCGCCCGGCTGCTGGTAGGGGTTCGGCTGGCGTGGGTCACTCATCTGTCAAATCCTGTACACCTCAGCGGAAAAGAATCGCGGACCGCCGCACCGATGCGCGGCCGATGATCGCACGACGCGTCGAAACGGACGCCGCCGCGATTCAATCACCGCCGTCCACCGCGCCGGTAATGCCCGCGGGTGTTTTTACATACGTTTGAGATTCGCGAGCCCGCCATTTCGCCGCCGGGCTGCGAGAATTCGGCACCGTGAGTTCTTCGGGTCGGCCGTCACCACGGCCCGCGCGCGGCGCGCAGTTCCGCCAGGGTCATGCCGTGGCGGCGGCGCACCAGGGTGCGCAGGGTGGCGGGGCTGGAGTAGCCGACGTGTGCCGCGATGGAGTCGACGGTCAGCGTGGTGGTGCGCAGCAGGTGCGCGGCCCGCTCCAAACGGATGTCGTTGGCGAATTCGCGGGGTGTCAGGCCGATTTCGGCGCGGGTGGCGCGTTGCAGGGTGCGCGTGGTGGTGCCCAGTTCGCGGGCGGCGGCCGCGATGTGCAGCGGTTCGGACAGGTGTGCGCGCACCCAGCGTTCGAAGGCGGCGACCAGCGCGTCGCCGCGGGCGACCACCTCGGGAATGGCGAAGGCGGCCTGGGTGTCCCGGTTGCCGAGCGCCAGGTAGCGGGCGGTCAGCTCGGCCAGCGCCGGAGACCGGCCGTGCACCAGCGACAGGGCGAGGTCCATATGGGACAGTGACGCCCCGGCGGTGGTGATCCGGCCGCCCCGGCACAGCAGGCGGCTCTCGTCCAGGACCACCCGGGGGTAGCGGCGGCGGAAGCTCGGCCCGAGCCACCAGCTCGTCGTCGCGGGCGCACCGTCGAGCACCCCGGCCTCGGCGAGGAAGAAGGTGCCGGTGCAGGCGGCCGCCAGCCGCCCGCCGGCATGGTGGGTCCGCCGGATGTGTTCGAGCACCGGCCTGCTGTGCGGAGCCGAGACCAGACCGATCAGTGCCTGCGCGTCGAGCACGTTCACCGCCGGCACGATGACGAGATCGACCTCCTCGCGCAGCTCGGCCAGGGGTGTGGTGGTTACGGAGTGTCCGTTGCCGGAACGGACCCGGTGGCCGAAGGAGACGGTGTGCACCCGCCATGGGGGCGGTGGCTGCGGGAGTCGATCCCGCAATCCGTTCGCCATGCTGAAGGTCTCGATCAGCGCCGCGTAACCGAAGTCGGCGACGCCGTCGACCACGAATACCGCGACGTTCATGTCGCGCATGCTACTGAACCCGTCGCATTCGCTACTGCCCCTACCGGTAAGCCTGTCCTAATCTCTTGGACTCGTGACCGATTCGGGAGGAGATCGGATGAGGACAATGACGGAGAGTGTGGTGACCGACCGAAGTCCGGGGGGACGGGTGCGGTTGCTGCTGATCGAGGACGACGACATATCCGGCGATGCGCTGGTGGATATGTTGACCGAAAGGGGTTTCGACGCCGAACGCAAACGCCGGGGAGCCGATCTGCTGCTCGGCCACCGTGACTACGATGCCGCGCTGCTGGATCTGGAGCTGCCCGACGGTTGTGGCCTGACCACACTGCGGCGGCTGCGCGAAGTGAGTTCGATACCGGTGGTGCTGCTCAGCGAGGACGACGACGAACGGACCATCGTGCGGGGGCTGCGCGGTGGGGCCGACGACTGTCTGGTCAAACCGCCGCGGATCGGCGAACTGGTGGCACGCATCGAACACGCCATGCGCCGCACCGCGGCGGAGGCGGCGGCCCGGTCCGCGGTGGTGGACACCGGTGACGTGCGCGTCGATCCGGTGGCCCGGGAGGTCACCGTGGCCGGCGCGCCGATCCTGCTCACCCACAAGGAATTCGAGCTGGTGGAGGCATTGGTGGAGCGGCCGGGGCAGGCGGTGAGCCGGGAGATCCTGATGGATCGCATCTGGGGTGACGCCTTTCTCGCCGTCTCCCGCAGCCTGGACGTGCACATCTCGACCCTGCGCGCCAAACTCGACCGGCCCGGACTGATCACCACGGTGCGCGGGTTCGGCTACCGCTGGGCTACCCAGCCCGAGGTGGTCAGCTCGGCGGGCGCAGCGCGGCGAATTCGTCGGTGACGCGGATCTCGGTGTCGGTGAAGCGGTAGAGCGCGGCCGGACGGCCACCCGTCCGGCCGGGTGAGGCGGTCGCGCCGGTGGGGGTGATGACCCCGCGGCGCGACAGCACCCGTTGCAGATTCGTGGTGTCCACCTCGTATCCGAGTGCCGCGCAGTAGATCTCGCGCAGGGTGGACATGGTGAAGCGCGCCGGGGCCAGGCCGAAGGCGATATTGGTGTAGGAGAGCTTCGCCGCCAGCCGGGTGCGGGCGTGCCCCACCACCACCCCGTGGTCGAAGGACATGTCCGGCAGTGCCGACACCGGATGCCAGCGGGTGTCCGGTGGCAATTTGGGGTCGGCGGTCAGCGGCACCAGACCCAGATAGGCCGAGGCGATGCGACGATCACCGGGCACCCGGTGCGGGTCGCTGAACACCGACAGCTGCTCCAGGTGGGTCAGCTCACGCACATCCACCTTCTCGGCGAGCTGGCGGGCGGCGGAGAAGTCGAGGTCCTCGTCGTCGCGCAGCCGCCCGCCCGGCAGCGACCAGGTGCCCTTGGCCGGATCGAGGGCCCGCTCCCACAGCAGCACCGCCAGTTCGGTGCGTTGCCCGGGCGGGCAGCGGCGATCCAGCGATCGACGCGGTGCCTCGGCCCCCGAAGTCCCTGAAGCCTCGGAAACGTCACTACCTGCGGTGATGCCCTCGGGGAAGCGGCGAACCTGGAACACCGCGGTGAGCGATTCGTGGATGGTGCTACGATGGGCCACGTTTTCGATTCTAAGTCGAAAACCGGGTGTATGCGAATCGGCGAAGCTGCCGGACGCATGAGAGTTAGGAGCCGGACCATGGCTGCACTGGGTGCGATGATGCCGCTGACCGAGCGCATCACCGATGGACCGTCGGGTTTCGGGGGAGTCGAGGCCACTCCGGAGTGGGCGCGGGAGATCAAGCGACTGGCGCGCGAACGCAATGCCACCATCCTCGCGCACAACTACCAGCTGCCCGAGATTCAGGACGTCGCCGATCACGTAGGTGACTCCCTCGCGCTGTCCCGGATCGCGGCCGAGGCCCCCGAGGACACCATCGTGTTCTGCGGTGTGCACTTCATGGCCGAGACCGCCAAGATCCTCAGCCCGGAGAAGACGGTGCTCATCCCCGATCAGCGCGCGGGCTGCTCACTGGCCGACTCCATCACCGCCGACGAACTGCGCGCGTGGAAGGCCGAACATCCGGGGGCGCTGGTGGTCTCCTACGTCAACACCACCGCCGCGGTGAAGGCCCTCACCGATATCTGCTGCACGTCCTCCAACGCCGTGGACGTGGTCGCCTCCATCGACCCCGACCGGGAGGTGCTGTTCCTGCCGGACCAGTTCCTGGGCGCGCACGTCAAGCGGGTGACCGGACGCGAGAACATGCACATCTGGATGGGCGAATGCCACGTGCACGCCGGAATCAACGGCGACGAGCTGAACGAGCAGGCCCGCACCCATCCGGACGCGGAACTGTTCGTGCACCCCGAATGCGGTTGCGCCACCTCGGCGCTCTACCTCGCGGGCGCGGGCGAGTTCCCGGCCGACCGGGTGCACATCCTGTCCACCGGCGGCATGATCGACGCCGCCAAGGCGGCGGCGGCGCGGAGCTCGCGCAGCGGCGAGTCGGGCACAGTGAACCAGGTGCTGGTCGCCACCGAGGTCGGCATGCTGCACCAGCTGCGCAAGGCCGCCCCCGGCGTGGACTTCCAGGCCGTCAACGACCGCGCCTCCTGCAAGTACATGAAGATGATCACCCCCGCCGCCCTGCTCCGCTCCCTGGTGGAGAACCGCGACGAGGTCCACGTCGACCCCGAAACCGCCGCCCTGGCCCGCAACTCGGTGCAGCGCATGATCGAGATCGGCAACCCGGGCGGCGGCGAGTGACAGTCGGCCCCCAGCTCCCGGCGGCCCACACGGCCGCCGGGCCGGGGGCGCGCACGACCACCGGGAAGGGAGAGATCCGGTGAGTATCACGATCAACTGGGAGGCCGAGGCCGATCTCGTCGTCGTGGGCGGCGGGGTGGCGGGGCTGACCGCCGCGCGTACCGCGTCGCTGCGCGGGCTGCGGGTGCTCACGCTGAGCAAGGGCGGGCCGACCGATACCGCCACGCAGTACGCGCAGGGCGGGATCGCCGTGGTCGCTCCGCACGGGGATTCGGTGGAGTCGCATGTGGACGACACCGTGGTGGCCGGGGCCGGACTGTGCGATGTGGACGCGGTCCGCTCGATCGTCGAGGGCGGGCGGGATGCCGTCGCCGCGCTCACCGATCTGGGCGCGGTCTTCGATCTCGGGCGCGACGGGCAGGTCTCGCGGACCCGCGAGGGCGGACACAGTACGCGGCGCATCATCCACGCCGGGGGCGACGCCACCGGGGCCGAGGTGCAGCGGGCGCTGAACGCGGCGGGCCTGCCGGTGATCTTCGGTGCGGCCGCGGTCGAGATCCTGACCGGGCCGAGCGGCGTGCGCGGTGTACTCGCCCTATCCGACCGGGGTTTCGGTGTGGTGCACGCGCCCGCCGTGCTGCTGGCTACCGGCGGGCTCGGGCAGCTGTACGCGTGCAGCACCAATCCCGCCGGGGCGACGGCCGACGGCGTGGCGCTGGCCTTGCGCGCGGGCGCGGTGGTGGCGGATCTGGAGTTCGTGCAGTTCCATCCGACCGTGCTGTACGCGCGCGGTGGGCTGGGGCGGCGACCGCTCATCAGCGAGGCCGTGCGCGGTGAGGGCGCGATTCTGGTGGACACCGAGGGCAATTCGGTCACCGCCGGCGTGCACCCGCGCGGTGACCTCGCACCGCGCGACGTGGTGTCGCGGGCCATCGCGGCCCGCATGCGCGAACTGGGCACCGAGCACGTCTATCTCGACGCCCGCGCCATCGACGGTTTCGCCCAGCGGTTCCCGACCATCACCGCCTCCTGCCTGGCCGCGGCCATCGACCCGCGCACCGGACTCATCCCGGTCGCCCCCGCCGCCCACTACCAGTGCGGCGGCGTGGTCACCGACACCCACGGCCGCACCACCGTCCCCGGCCTGTACGCCGCGGGCGAGGTGGCGCGCACCGGCCTGCACGGCGCGAACCGGCTCGCCTCCAACAGCCTGCTCGAGGGCCTGGTGGTCGGCGAACGCGCGGGCGCGGCGGCCACCGAACGCCTCGGAGCAGCCGACCCCGTGACCGAGATCGGCCCCCTGCACCTGCCTCGCGTCGACCGCACCGCCCTGCAACGACTGATGACCGACCGCGCCTCCGTCGTCCGCGACGGCGACGGCCTGCGCGAGGGCGTGCTGCGCCTGCTCGAACTGCTCGCCGCCAGCGGCACCGGAACCGATTCCGGCGCAATCGATATCGCCGCCCCCGGGCCGGACGGCGGAATCGGTGTGCCACTCGCCTCGCCGTTCGGACCGGTGCGCGAATCGCACGCCACGCGCGACGACGTGGGCGGCACCACCTCGCGCGGACCGAGCGATCACGGGAGCGGTACTGCGTCACGCGGGCCGGGGGTTGACGCGGTCGGCACCGCTGCACGCGGTTCGGGCGGTGCCGCGGGCGGCTACGCATCGCGCGGGCCGGGCGGCGACAAGGGCGGCAGCGCGCCGGGCGGACTGCCCGGGGGCGGCCGGGGGAGCGCGGCTCGCGGATACCGTGTCGACGCGGAAGCCGCGCACCACCGTCCGTACGGCGGTGCGGCCGACGAGCACCGGGCCGGGACGCACCCCATGACGCGCGGGTATCACGGTGGTCCGGATGCCACGGTCGGCGAATCGCGGTGCGGCACCGATACCTCCGCCACGGTGACCGCCGCCGATATCGAGGATGCCGCACTCACCCTCACCGCCCGCGTCCTGCTGGTCGCGGCGGCGGCGCGCACGGAAAGCCGTGGCTGCCACACCCGTTCGGACCATCCGGAGCCCCGCACGGAGCAGCGCCGCAGCATCGGGGTGCGGCTCGGCGAGGACGGTCGGCCGCAGCTGCTCACCGACGGCTGGGAGGAACCCACATGGTCGCGCACCGCCGTACCCACCGCCGCGTCGTGAATCCGCCCATGGCCGCGACAGCCGAATCCGGTGCCGCCGACTGGCATTCGGGGGCGCATCGCACGGCCGAAAAGGGTCCTACCCGCGCTGCCGGGCGCGGTCGTATCCGCGCTGCCGGGCGCGGTCGTGCCCGTGCCGCCGGGCGCGGTCGTATCCGCGCTGCCGGGCGCGGTCGTGTCCGCGCCGCCGGGCACGCGCGGATGGCGGCCCTGTTCCCGTTACCCGGCACCGCCGTTACCCGGCCCGGTGCTCGTTCCATCGATCCAGGAGTGCAGCGATGACTCTCGATACCGGACTCGACCGCGACGAGGTGGTCGCGCTCATTCGCACCGCCCTCGACGAGGATCTGCGCTACGGGCCCGATATCACCACCGTCGCGACGGTGCCCGAGGATGCCGTGGTGAAGGCGGCGGTGGTCTCGCGGCAGGAGGGCACCGTGGCCGGGCTCGATATCGGCCTGCTGGTGCTGGACGAGGTGATCGGGGCGGGCGGTTACGAGGTCACCGAGCGGGTGCCGGACGGCACCCGGGTGCGGCCGGGTGACGCGGTGCTCGGCGTCGTCGCTCCCACCCGGGGACTGCTGACCGCCGAGCGCACCCTGCTCAATATCGTCTGCCACCTCTCCGGAATCGCCACCGCCACCGCCGCCTGGGTGGATGCCGTGGCGGGCACCCACTGCCGCATCCGCGACAGCCGCAAGACACTGCCGGGTCTGCGGTCGCTGCAGAAGTACGCGGTCCGCGTCGGCGGCGGGGTGAACCACCGTATGGGGCTCGGCGACGCCGCGCTCATCAAGGACAATCACGTGGTCGCCGCCGGTTCGGTGGTGGCGGCGCTGCGGGCGGTGCGCGCTCTGAACCCCGCCATCGAATGCGAGGTGGAGGTGGACAGCCTGGAGCAACTCGACGCCGTGCTCGCCGAGGACGTGGAACTCGTGCTGCTGGACAACTTCCCGCTGTGGGCAACCCAAGCGGCCGTGCAGCGCCGCGACACCCGCTCACCGCGCACCAAGCTGGAATCCTCCGGTGGTCTCACCCTGGATGCCGCCGCCGACTACGCCCGCACCGGCGTGGACTATCTGGCCGTCGGTGCGCTCACCCACTCCGTGCGCGTGCTGGACCTCGGCCTGGACATGTAAGGCCCGGCGCGTCAGTCGGGGAGCCCGAACTCCTCGGGGTCCAGCAGCAGCACCTGGCAGGCCTCCCGAATGGTGGCCGCCTCGTGCTGGTCGAAGCCGCCGTCCGCATTGCCGATCATGATGCCCAACTGCACGACGGCGCGCGCCTCGGCCGGTTTGCCGGTGCACTTGGCGACCTGCTGCATGACGTAGGCGCGGCCGAACGCCGGATCCATGGCGATCCGATTGCAGTTGTCCTCGAAGAGATTTCGCAGCTCGTCCACCGGAAACTGGCGCAGTACCGGATCCGCGCCGATGAGCTGCGCCACCCGCATCCGCTCGACCGGATCGATACTGCCGTCCGCGGCCGCCACCAGCGCGCAGATCCCCATGGTGGCGTCCCGAAAGGAGCCGCCGCGCAACTCGGTGCGCTTGGCCAGCAACTGCTCCCGCCACTTCGGCGCCTGATCGACCAGCTCGCTGATCGTGCGCGCGTTGTAGAGGAAGCGGTTCAGGAAGGCCATGACACTCTCCGAATGGGAAGACCGGGCCAGCGCCCCCCGCGCCCCGGACATGCAGATGTACGTGCAGACCCTAACAGCGGGACCGTCCACCCGACACCCGACGTATTTTGAAGGATTAAACGGAAGATGTAGCGGCCGAACGGAACCCGTGTGCGACAGCAGGTGTGACCTCCGCGCCGCCTCGGATAGCTCGCCGCAGGTCTCACGCCCTCACTACGGGCGCGACCTGCGGCGGTGGGCCGGTAACGCGGTGTGCGCCCGCTAAGCGGTGAGTTCCCGCTCCAGCGGGGTGCGGAAGCGAGGAGTCGGGCGGACCTCGCCGTACCAGTCGGTGAGCCGGGCGGCCTCGGCTTCGATGTGCCGCTGCGCCTCGGAGCCGACGTCTTCCAGCAGCCGCCACACGATCTCACCGTCGGCGCGCTGTGCCCAGCCGCCGACGATGCGCCCGTCCCACCACACGGTCGGCCCCACATTGCCATTGCGGTCGAACAGCGCCGGACCGTGCGCGCCCAGATACCAATCGCGCGCCTGCCACCCCATGGGCGTCGGATCGAGGGCGGGCAGCAGCGCCGCCCACGGCTCCGGCGCGGCCACCGGGTCCAGATCGTCGGCGAGCACCAGTCCGGTGCCGCCGTCCACCGCGACCTCGACGGTGTCCAGCCGTGCCAGGGCCTTCTTCACCTCGGCGGCGGTCCATCCGGTCCACCATTTGACATCGCTCACCGGAGCCGGGCCGAACCGATGCAGCCACCGCCGCACCAACTCCGCCCGCGCCTCGTCCGCGGACATGGCCGCGATACCGTCCGGCAGCCAGGATTCGATGGGCGACCACGTGTACTGGCTGCTGGACCACGACCCATTGGGCCGCCCGCGCACGATCCGCCCCTCCGCGCCCAGGGTCACCAGCACCCAGGTGGTGATATTCGTCGGCTTCGAATACGACTTGCCCGGTGCGGTGTCGACCTGTGTCCGCAACCGCGGCACGTCCTTGCTCAACTGCGCGCCGGTCGCCGCGCCCCGCGCCAGCAACGCCCGGTGTGTCTCCGCCTCCACCTCGGCCCACCACGCCGAGATGTCCCCGTCGACGACCCCGGCCTGTTCCACGAAGCGCCCGTACGTCTTTCGCTGCTTGGCGGCCAGCGCGTCGGCACACGACGCCTGCAACACCGGCACCAGGTCGATCGGTGCCACGAACATGGTGCGCCGCATGGCCAGCATGCGCAGCAGCGTCCGATCCTCGTACAGCGCCTTCTCCACATGCCCGGGTTCGACCGTCCGGCTGCGCGCGGCCACCGAGAGGAACACCGTCGCCGGATCGGTGGCGTGCAGCACCACCATCGCCCGCGCGATCTCGGCGGCATCGTCCACCCGCGCCTCGGGAGCGAGCAGATGCCGAACCGCCAGTCGAGCGCGCCGCTGCGCGGTATCGATCGAACGCATGGGCGAATGGTAGCGGCTGGCTCCGACATCCGCCCGTCTCCGGCCGGGATGTCACCATGTCAGTCCGCGGCGACCGCGTCCACGATATTCAGCCGGGCCGCGCGCAGGGCGGGCGGAATCGAGCCGAGCAGGCTCAGGGCCAATGCCGCCGCCACGAAGACCGGGAGCAGCGGGCCGGGTCGGGCGGTGATCTCGATGCCGAGCAGGTCGGTGGCGATGGCGGCATAGAGGAACTGTTCGATCAACCCGAAGACGAGACCGAGGGCCGCGCCCACCACACCGATGGCGGCCGCCTCGGTGAGGATCATGCGCAGGGCGAAGCGGCGGGTGGAGCCGACGGCGCGCAGGATGCCGAGTTCGCGGCGGCGTTCCAGCAGCGCCAGCATGAGCGTGTTGAGCAGGGCGGTCGCGGCGATGAGGGCGGTGATCACCAGTATGGCGCGGGCCAGGGCCATGGCCTGGGTCATGGAGGCGCTGATGCCGTCGAGGGCCTCGCGCCCGGAGTAGACGAAGACCCGGGGTCCGGCGGCCGCGCGCAGGTCGGAGCGCAGCTGTTCGAGATCGGTGCCCGGGGCCGCGTCGATCTGCAGAGTGGTCGATCCGGGGCGGTCGAACCAGTCCCGCATCAGGTCCAGGCTCATGGCCACGGTGCCCGCCAGCGCCGAGAAATAGGACACGGTGTCGAGCACCGCGGCGCGTTTCTCTCCGCTGGGCGTCCGCAGGGTCACCGTATCCCCGGCGGCCACCCCGAGTTGGCCCGCCAGCGAGCGGGACAGCACCAGGCCCTCACCGGCCAGCAGCCGCTGCCCCACCTCGGCGCGCAGCGCTCGGAACATGGGGTAGTTGCTGCCCGGGGCCACGCCGTACAGCAGCGCCTTGGTGCCGCCGAAGGCGGCGAATGCCAACTGCCCCTCCGTCATACGCGCCACGCCGGGCACCGCCGCCACCCGCTCGGCCACCTCCGGCGGCAGCAGGTCGGTGGGCGTCTGATCCTCCGGCGTGGGACTCACCCACAGCTCGCTGTCGCCGAGACTGGCCAGGCTGTCGCGCGCCCCGCGCACGGCGTCGTCATTCGCTCCGGTGATGGTCACGGTCATACCCACGGCGATGGTGACGGTCATGAGGGTGGCCCACACCCGCCGGGGCGCGCGTTCGATATTCACCGCCGCGAGCACCCCGGCCCCGCCGCCGCGCCGCGCCACCGCCGCGGTCGCCGCCACGATCGGCCCGGTGAGCAGGAAGGCCAGCGCGATCTGCGCGCCGAACGCGAAACCCAGTGCGACAGCGGAGAACACGCCCAGCTGCGCGCGCACCACCAGCAGGGTCGCCGCCGTCAGCACCAGCACCGCCACCGCGGCGGCGAGCCGCGTCCACCCGGATCCGGCATCGGCCCGCGACACCCCGACCGGTGCCAGCGCCTCCACCGGAGCCACCCGGTACACCTGCCGTGCCGCCACCGCCGAGGCCCCGACGCTGGTCAGCACCGCCGCCGTGATCGCCACCGGCACCGCGTAACCCGGCAGGATGTACTCCAGCCGCACCTCCACCAGTTGGGTGACGGCGGGCGGTAGCAGGCCGATGGCCCAGCGCCCCGCGAGTATCCCCAGCAGCCCGCCCACGGCCCCGCCGACCAGTCCCACCACGGCCGCCTCGGCGAGGGTGTCGCGCACGATGGTGCGCTTGCCGCCGCCGATGGCCCGCAGCATGGAGATCACCGGACGGCGTTGCGCCAGCGCCATACTCATCGTGTTGTAGACCAGGAAGGCCGACACCACGAAGGCGATACCGGCCCCCATGGCGGCCATGAAGCGCAGCATGAGCACGCCGTTGCCGGTATCCGCGGCGCGCGCCATGGGTTCGGCGACGATCGCCCGCCCGGCCACCACCGCATCCACGGTCGCACGCAGCGCTCCCGCGTCGGCATCCGGTGCCGCCACGATCATGATGGAGTCGAGTTGTCCGGTGCGCCCGGCGATCCGCTGCGCCAGCGGCAGCGGCGCGACCACATAGTGGCCGCCGTTGAACCGCCCCGATTCCGCGTCCGCGAGCACGGCGGCGACCGTGACCCGCACCGAACCCAGCTGGAACACATCATTTTTCGCATAGCCGAGGTCCGGACCGGCCAGCACGCCGTTCGATACGCCGAGCAGCGACCCGACCACGTCGTCGGCCACGGCTCCGCTCAGTTCGCCGCCCAGTGCCGCACCCGACCCGTCCATGCCGAGCAGCAGCACCCGCTCGCCGTCGACCGGCAGATTCGCCCGCAGCAGCGGCACCGCCGCCGCCACCCCGGGCGCGGCCGCCACCTCATCGCGCAGCGACTGCGCGAATCCGGCGTCGGTGACTCCGGAGACCTCCAGGTCCGCGGTGCCCGCCAGCCCGGCGGTCAGCCGCTGCATCGAACCGGTCACCGAACCGGAGATGGCGAACACGGCCACCAGGAAGGCCGCCGACACCGCCACCACCGCGACCGTCGCCAGCGTCCGCCCCCAGTGCACGGTGAACTCCCGCACCGTGAACAGTCGTAGTCGATCCCATGACGCACTCACGACCGCGCCCGGTTCCGCATCGAATCCGTCATGGTCCCGCCTCCCCACCGCGCGCCGTCGCGCGGTCCCAGGCTAAATCGCCCGGTCACCACTGTCCACGCGATCGCGTGGCGGCGGTGCGGTACCCGCCGTGCCCACGGAATCACCGTCGTGACCGTGCTGCCGGTGGGCTGGCAGGCTGGCGCGGAACATCTTCGGTCCGCACGGTGTTGATCGAATCGATTGCGGCAGTGGACGGAGGAGATATGAGCGCCCCGGCGGACCCCTCGTACGGGTGGAACGGCGACGACCTGGATCTGGACGCGTATCTGGCGCGGATCGGGTACACGGGGGACCGCACGCCGACCCTGGACACCCTGCGCGGGCTGACCTACGCGCACACCACCGGCATTCCGTTCGAGAACCTCGAGGTCATCCTCGGCCGCGATATCCCCCTTGACGTCGAATCGGTGCAGGACAAGCTGATTCGCCGCCGTCGCGGCGGCTACTGCTACGAGCATGTCGGCCTGTTCGCCGCCGCGCTGGAGCGGCTCGGATTCGAATTCACCGGACTGTCCGGCCGGGTCACCATGGGTGCCACCGCGCTGCGGCCCGCCACCCACGCCCTGCTGCGGGTGGTCATCGACGACCGCGCCTGGCTGACCGACGTCGGCTTCGGCTTCGGCCCCCTGGCGCCCGTCGAGCTCACCGCCGACCGGGGCGAATTCGCCCTCGGCGCCTGGCGTTACCGGCTCGACCGCGCGCACGGACCCCTCGACGTGGAGCAGTGGACGCTGCACCAGTTCGGCCGCGACGGCTGGGTCGACCGCCACACCGTCGCCGTGAGCCCGCAGTACCGCATCGACTACGCGGTCGGAAACCACTTCGTCTCGACCTCGCCGCGTTCCCCGTTCACCACCCGCCCGTTCGTGCAGCGCTTCCTGCCGGAGGTACACCACGTCCTCGACGGCACCGTCTGGACCACGGAGTATCCGGACGGCAGCGGCGATACGCGCGAACTGGAGCTCGCCGAGCTGCCGAAGATCCTCGCCGAGGTCTTCGATATCGAACTCACCGACGCCGACGCGGCGGAACTGGCGCGCGGGCAGTGGGCGGCGCGTCGGGAATAGTGATCCTCACCGCACACCGACACGCGCGTTTCCCCAGCTGGTAACGCGATAATCACCCGAATGCGACGAGGATCTCAGCGAGATCTCAGTCATATCTCGCGCTGACGTCGGCGCGACGCGCGCGGCCCGCTACACTCGTGCGGGGAAACACGCGGGCAACCGCCCCGACACAGTCATTCATCGCGGAGAACTTCGGAGTAGTGCCATCGAAACCGGCCAAGTGATCGCAGGGCATTACCGCCTGGTCGAACGGATTGGTAGCGGCGGCACAGGCGTCGTCTGGCGAGCCGTCGACGAGAGGCTGGAACGGTCGGTGGCGATCAAACAGATCCTCACCCAGCCGACCCTGTCCCAAGCGGATAAGGACGTGGTGCGCCAGCGCGCGGCCCGAGAGGCCCGCAACGCCGCCCGCTTCCAGCATCCCAACGCCATCGTCGTCTTCGACATCACCGAGCACGAGGGCGACCCGTGCCTGGTCATGGAGTACCTGCCCTCGCAGAGTCTCGCCGTCGTGCTGTCCTCGCAGGGCACGCTGCCGCTGCCGCAGGTGGCGCGCATCGGCGAGCAGGTGGCTTCGGCGCTGATCGCCGCCCACCGCGCGGGCATCGTGCACCGGGACGTCAAGCCCGGCAACATCCTGCTCGGCGACAACGGGGCGGTGAAGATCACCGACTTCGGCATCTCCAAGGCCAAGGGCGATGTGACCCTCACCGCCACCGGACTCATCTCCGGCACCGCCGCCTACCTCGCCCCGGAGGTGGCGCGCGGAGCCGAGCCGACCCCCGCCGCCGACGTCTTCGCCCTGGGCGCGACGCTGTTCCACGCGCTGGAGGGGGAACCGCCCTACGGCACCAACCCGAATCCGCTCGCGCTGCTGTACGCGGCCGCCAACGGTCAGCTGAGCGAGCCGCGCAACGCCGGTCCGCTGGAGGATCTGTTGCGCCGCCTGCTGAGCTTCGAGCCGGAGGACCGGCCGAGCATGCACGAGGTGCGCGACCGCATGGCGGACTTCGCCGAGGTCGGCCCGGATGCGGACGCCACCCGCGTGCTGGCCGCCCGCCGCCCCCAGCAGCGGGGACCGGAAGCGCCGCGCCGCCCCGCGCCGCCGCGTCAGCCCACCCGGCCCATCGACCGCCGCCCGTCCGCCAGCGCCGACATTCCCACCGGCGCGGTGAGTGCCGCGGCCCTGTTGGAGTCCACCCCGCCGCCCCGGCCCCCGGCCTCCCACGGCCCCGCCACGCACACCGCCATGGAACCGCACCCCGGCGAGCCGGGCAGCCGCAAGTTCGTCTGGATCGCCGTGGTGGGTGTGCTCATCGTGGTCGGCGGCGTGGTCGCCGCCATGCTCAATTCCGGTGGCGGCGAAGGCGGTTCGGGCACCGACGCGGGCGGCCCCACCACCTCGAAGGTGACCGGCACCCCGCAGACCACCGAGGATTCGGTGGCGCTCGGCTCGGCGCGCAATGTCGGAACCGTCGGCATCGGTCAGGCCGGCAGCGCCATCGAGGACTTCTACAACGCGC
Organism: Nocardia otitidiscaviarum; assembly: GCF_007362295.1. Lineage (NCBI taxonomy): Bacteria > Bacillati > Actinomycetota > Actinomycetes > Mycobacteriales > Nocardiaceae > Nocardia > Nocardia otitidiscaviarum. Next base: position 2,066,674 of record NZ_CP041695.1, read on the forward strand.
TGCTCGCCAAGAACTACGGCTCGGCCTGGGCCATGCTGACCCCCGCCGCGCAGGCGGTGTACGGCGGGCAGAGCGATTTCCGTGAGTACTGGGAAGCCAACCCGATCAACGGCTATCGCGATATCTCCGGCCAGAACGACGGTGCCGGTGCGGCCGATATGCGGCTGGCGAACCTGACCTACGGCGGCAAGTCCAAGCCGTTCGACCTGCGCGTGGTCGATCCGGGCAGCGGTTCGCTACAGATCGACAGCAACACCAAGTAGCGGCGACACCGGGTAGCGACAGACCGGCGGCGGGCGACGCGATCACGCGTCACCCGCCGCTCTCGTTGTCCCGCTCGGCTTTTCGTGACGGGTCGGCTTCCGTGAGAATTCGGCGCTTGTGAGGCTCAGCGTTGTGGCGGCTCAGCGTCTCGTGGTAGCGGCGGGTGCGTCGATGCTGGTGAGCAGCCGCAGCGCCACCTCGCTGGTGGAGCCCCGCTCCACCGTGTGGGCGACCAGCCCCTGATCGGGATCGTCGGGCAGGCGCAGGGTTTCGTAGCCGAGATCGATGCGGCCCACCATCGGGTGGCGGTACACGTAGCGCCCGTGGGTCTTGTCCTTGATGTCGTGACGCCGCCACAGTTCGGCGAATTCCGCACTGTCCCGGCACATGTCGTCGATCAGGGCGGTGACGGCCGGATCGCCGGGATTGCGGGCGGCGTCCAGGCGTAGATAGGCGACCACGTCGGCGGCCTTGGCGGGCCAGTCCTCGTAGAGGTCGCGCATGCCCTCGTCCAGGAACACCAGCCGGGTGAGATTGCGCTCGTGCGGCGGGAGCGCGCCGAAGTCGGTGAGCAGCACGGCGGCCGCGCGATTCCACGCCAGCACCGCCGTACCGCGCCCGACGATGTAGGCGGGCACCTCCGGAGCCGCCTCCAACAGCCGCAGTAGCCCGGGCCGCACCCGCTGCGTACCCGGCCTCTCCGTGCCCGACCAGGGCCGTGCCAGGCGATACAGGTGCTCGTGTTCCACCGGATCCAGTCGCAGCGCGCGTGCGACCGCGTCCAGCACCGATTCCGAGAAGTGCAGGGTGCGGCCCTGTTCCAGCCGCACGTAGTGATCCACGCTGACCCCGGCCAGCAGCGCCAGCTCCTCGCGCCGCAGACCCGGCACCCGCCGCCGCACCCCGTGGTCGATCAACCCCACCTGGTCCGGTCGCAGCCGTGCGCGCCGGGAGCGCAGGAATTCACCGAGTTCCGCCCGTCGATCCATGACCATGCGTCCAGTATCCGAGCCGTGCGCCGGACCGTCCTGGTCCTGCGGTGCCCAGGCTGGTGCGGCGCTGTTTCGGCGCGGCGCGGCGGACGAGTGTGGACATCGTGGCCGGAACCGATCCGGCCTCGAACAGGAGAGTCGAATGCACGCCACCCGCCCGCTCGGCGACACCGGCATGGATATCACCCCGCTCGGCCTCGGCACCTGGGTCATCTCGGGAGCCGGTTGGCAGTACTCGTGGGGAGCCACCGATGACGCCGACTCCATCGCCGCCATCACCCACGCGGTGCGCAGCGGCATCAATTGGCTCGATACCGCGCCCGCCTACGGGCTCGGCCATGCGGAGGAACTGGTCGGTCGCGCCCTGGCCGAGCTGCCGGAGGTCGACCGCCCCTACCTCTTCACCAAGACCGGCCTCATCTGGGAACCCGGCGACGACCGCACCGGCCCGCCGCGGCGCATCATGCGCCCCGATACCGTGCGCGCCGAACTCGAGGCGTCACTGCGCCGCCTGCGCGTCGACCACATCGACCTCTACCAGGTGCACTGGCCCGACACCGGCGAGTTGTTCGTCTACCAGGGCGAAGCCGAGGTTTCCGCCAACGCCACCCCGCTGGCGGAGTACTGGCAGGTCATGGCCGATCTGAAGAAGGAGGGCAAGGTTCGCGCCATCGGTCTGTCGAATCACGATGCGGCACAGCTGGACATCGCCGAATCCATCGCGCACGTGGACGCGATCCAGCCGCCGTTCTCGGCCGTCAACCGCACCGCCGCACCCGAAATCGCCTGGGCGAGAGCCCACGGCACCGGCGTCATCGTCTACTCGCCGCTCCAGTCCGGCCTGCTGACCGGTGCGTTCCACGCCGACCGGGTGCTCGCGCCCGACGACTGGCGCAGCGGCAGCCCGGATTTCACCACCGACCTGCCCGCCAACCTCGCCCTGGTGGACGCGCTGCGCCCCATCGCGGCCCGCTACGACGTGAGCGTGGCCGAAGTAGCCCTCGCCTGGGCCACCGCCTGGCCGGGCGTCACCGGGGCCATCGTCGGTGCGCGCACCCCGACGCAGATCGACGGCTGGATCGGCGCTCGCGAGCTGGCGCTGACCGCGGCCGACCTCGACGAGATCGCCACCGCCATCACCACCACCGGCGCGGGCACCGGCCCCGCCCGCCCCTGACCCGTAAGGAGACGACATCATGACCCTGCACGTCATCGCCGAATTTCGCGCCCGCACCGGTCGGGAGGACCGGCTGCGCACCGCACTCGAGGGCATGATCGAGCCGTCGCTGGCGGAGTCCGGCTGCCTGGTCTACCGGCCGTTCGTGGACCCCAACGACGCCGCCCACATGGTGCTGGTGGAGGAGTGGACCGGGGCCGCCGCGCTGGACGAGCATTTCGAGACCCCGCACTTCCACCATGTGCGGGGCGTGCTCGACGAGATCCTGGCCGAGCCGATGGTCATCCGCCGACTCGTGGACGAGTGAGGTCCGCGCCTACCGGCTCGGTATCCGCTCGAATCGCAGGGTGGTGATGCCGATATTCAGGACGTCCCCGTGCGACAGCGTGACGTGGCCGGTGATCTGAGCGCCGTTCACGTACACCCCGTTCACCGATCGCAGGTCGTGGATCACCACCCCGGTGCCGCGCAGCACCAGGCGGGCATGCGTGCGGCTGACCCGTGGATCGTCCAGCACCAGATCGTTGTCCCGGGTGCGGCCGATGCGCAGGCCGCACGCGGGCACCAGCAGCACCCGGCCGTCGGAAAGTCGCAGTGCCGCAATCGAATCGGATTCCGCACCAACCGGATCGACGGTGGGGCGATGTGGTCGCCGTAGCGGGATGGGCGGACGGTGGTGACGGATGGTGCCGCGCCGGGCATCGGTCTCCGGATCTGTGTTCACTCCAGCTCCTCGGACTATCGTCGGCGCATCGGGTGACAGGCGTCCGGTGCCGTTCGGAGGATCCGGCCGCGTCCACCCTCGGCACCGCGCGCTCGGAGCAGATCGTTCGGCTCGAATCCCGGTCACGCCGCGTAATTCGCGCCACTGTCGATGGTATCGGGCGCACCGGTCCGGTACGCCCGCCTCCGAGCGGCGGAAACACAACGGTGACCCGCGCGAATCGGCCGTGACGGCGGCGTCTCGGCGCGGATGCGCGCGCCGTTCACCCGCATGACCAGCGGGTCACCCGCGTCGCGCGGCCGCCGGAAACCCGCTGGCGTGGGCCGGATAGGCTGTCAAGTGGACGAATCGGGTGTTCACGCCCCGTTCGGCAACCTCGATCAGCACGACCGATCAGCACAGACAAGGACTGCACAGCGCTATGACAAGCCGCATCGAGCTCGCCCGCGTGGATCTGCGCGGACGTACGCCCACCGCTGCTGAACTTCGCTCGGCACTGCCGCGCGGGGGAGTGGACGTGGACTCGGTGCTGCATCACGTGCGGCCGGTCGTGGAGGCCATCCGCGATCGGGGCGTCGCGGCGGCGCAGGAGTTCAGCGCGAAGTTCGACGGGGTGACCCCCGACAGCGTGCGGGTACCCGCCGCCGAACTCGACCGGGCACTGTCCGAACTGGACCCGGCCGTGCGCACCGCGCTCGAGGTCGCCATCGAGCGCACCCGCGTCGTACACGCCGATCAGCGCCGCACCGACACGACCACCGAGGTGGTGCCCGGCGGCACCGTCACCGAACGGTGGGTGCCCGTCGAGCGCGTCGGCCTGTACGTGCCGGGCGGCAATGCCGTCTACCCGTCCAGCGTGGTCATGAACGTGGTGCCCGCGCAGGCCGCCGGGGTGGAATCCCTGGTGGTGGCCTCGCCGCCGCAGGCCCGCTGCGGCGGCCTGCCGCACCCGACCATTCTGGCCGCCGCCAAGCTGCTCGGTGTCGAGGAGGTGTGGGCGGTCGGCGGCGCGCAGGCCGTGGCGCTGCTGTCCTACGGCGGCACCGATACCGACGGCACGCAGCTGGCACCGGTCGACATGATCACCGGGCCCGGCAATATCTACGTCACCGCTGCCAAGCGGCTGTGCCGCGGCCTGGTCGGCATCGACGCCGAGGCCGGGCCCACCGAGATCGCCATCCTGGCCGACGCCACGGCCGATCCGGCGCATGTGGCCGCCGACCTCATCTCCCAGGCCGAACACGATGTCCTGGCCGCCAGCGTGCTGGTGACCGACAGCGCGGAACTGGCCGATGCCGTGGACGCGGCGCTGACCGCGCAACTGGCGGTGGTCAAGCACCACGACCGAGTGGTGGAGGCGCTGTCGGGCAAGCAGTCCGGCACCGTGCTGGTCGACGATATCGACCAGGGGTTGCGCGTGGTGAACGCCTACGCGGCCGAGCACCTGGAGATCCAGACCGCCGACGCGGCCGCCGTGGCCGCCCGCGTCCGCAGCGCCGGAGCCGTTTTCGTGGGCGCGTGGTCGCCGGTCAGCCTCGGCGACTACTGCGCGGGCTCCAATCACGTGCTGCCCACCGCCGGCTGCGCCCGGCACTCCTCGGGTTTGAGCGTGCAGACCTTCCTGCGCGGCATCCACGTGGTCGACTACTCCGAGTCGGCGCTGAAGGACGTCGCCGGACATGTGGTGGCCCTGGCGAACGCCGAGGATCTGCCCGCGCACGGGCAGGCCGTGCAGGTGCGCTTCGGAGCACTGTCGTGAGCGCGCGCACCGAGCCGACCGCGGCCGTTCCCGGCGCGGGCCTCACCCTCGAGGACCTGCCGCTGCGGGACAATCTGCGCGGCAAGAAGCCGTACGGCGCACCGCAGCTCACGGTGCCGGTACAGCTCAACACCAATGAGAACCCGCACCCGCCGAGCCGGGCGCTGGTCGACGACGTCGCCGAATCCATTCGCGCCGCCGCCGTCGACCTGCACCGCTACCCGGACCGCGACGCCGTGGCCCTGCGCGCCGATCTGGCCGCCTACCTGACCCGGCAGACCGGTGTCGCGGTGGACGTGTCGAATGTGTGGGCCGCCAACGGATCCAACGAGATCCTGCAACAGCTGTTGCAGGCATTCGGCGGACCGGGCCGCAGCGCACTGGGTTTCGTGCCCTCCTACTCGATGCACCCGATCATCTCCGAGGGCATCGACACCGAATGGGTGGAGGCCAAGCGCGGCGGCGACTTCTCCCTCGATATCGACTACGCGGTCGGGGTGATCGCGCAGCGCCGCCCCGACGTGGTGTTCGTGACCAGCCCCAACAATCCGACGGGACACAGCATTCCGCTGGCCGACCTGGAGCGGATCCTCGACGCCGCCCCCGGCATCGTGGTGGTGGACGAGGCGTACGGGGAGTTCTCCGCCGCGCCCTCGGCCATCACCCTGATCGACCGGTACCCGGCGAAACTCGTCGTCACCCGCACCATGTCCAAGGCGTTCGCCTTCGCGGGCGGACGACTGGGCTATCTGGCCGCCGCACCCGCCGTCATCGACGCGCTGCTGCTGGTGCGGCTGCCCTACCACCTGTCGGTGGTGACCCAGGCCGCGGCGCGGGCGGCGCTGCGGCATGCCGACGAAACCCTCGGCAGCGTGGCCGAACTCGCGCGCCAACGCGATCGGGTGACGGCGGAACTGCGCACGCTCGGCTTCGACGTCATCGGGTCCGACGCCAACTTCATCCTGTTCGGCTGCTTCGCCGATGCCCCGCGCGCCTGGCAGCGCTACCTCGACGAGGGTGTGCTCATTCGCGATGTCGGCATCCCCGGCTATCTGCGCGCCACCATCGGGCTGGCCGCGGAGAACGACGAATTCCTGCGCGCCAGCGAGAAATTGGCGGCCGAGGAGCTGATCGCCCGATGACCGTGTCCGATTCACCGCAGGAAGCGAGCATGGACCGAATCGCACGGGTGGAACGCACCACCCGGGAATCCAGCATCGTCGTCGAACTCAACCTCGACGGCTCCGGTAAGACCGACATCGCCACCGGCGTGCCGTTCTACGACCACATGCTGACCGCCTTCGGCCAGCACGGCAGCTTCGACCTGACCGTGCACGCCAAGGGCGATATCGAGATCGAGGCCCACCACACGGTGGAGGACACCGCCATCGTCATCGGGCAGGCGCTGCACCAGGCGCTCGGCGACAAGAAGGGCATCCGCCGCTTCGGCGACTGCTACATCCCCATGGACGAAACCCTCGCCCACGCGGTGGTGGACGTCTCCGGTCGCCCCTACTGCGTGCACACCGGGGAGCCGGAACACCTGCTGCACACCGTGATTCCGAGCGCTGGCCCGGGCGCGTCCTATTCGACGATCATCAATCGCCACGTCTTCGAGTCCATCGCGCTCAACGCCCGCATCGCCCTGCACGTGCGCGTGCTCTACGGCCGCGACCAGCACCACATCACCGAGGCCGAATTCAAGGCCGTAGCACGCGCATTGCGCGCCGCGGTGGAATACGACCCGCGCGTGAGCGGTATCCCCTCCACGAAGGGGGCGCTGTGAACACGACATCGCGCGGCGATTCCGTGGACGGCGGTGGCCGGATGACGAGTGGGCGGACGAAGCGACTGGCCCTGCTCGACTACGGCTCGGGCAATCTGCACTCCGCCGAACGCGCCCTGGTGCGCGCCGGGGCCGAGGTCACCGTCACCGCCGATCCTGATATCGCGCTGAACGCCGACGGCCTGGTGGTCCCCGGCGTCGGCGCGTTCGCGGCCTGCATGGCGGGCCTGCGGGAGGTGCGCGGCGAGCGCATCATCGGCAAGCGGCTGGCGGGCGGCCGACCGGTGCTGGGCATCTGCGTGGGCATGCAGATCCTGTTCGAGCGTGGGGTCGAGCACGGCATCGAGACCGCGGGCTGCGCCGAATGGCCCGGGACCGTGGAGCGCCTGGACGCCCCCGTACTGCCGCACATGGGCTGGAACACCGTCCGGCCTCCCGAGGACAGCGTGCTGTTCGCGGGTATGGACGCCGACACCCGCTTCTACTTCGTGCACTCCTACGCCGCGCAGAAGTGGGAGTGGAACGGCGACGGCACCATCGCCCCGGCCAAGCTGACCTGGGCCGAACACGGCGTCCCGTTCCTCGCCGCGGTGGAGAACGGCCCGCTGTCGGCCACCCAGTTCCACCCGGAGAAGTCCGGCGACGCGGGCGCGCAGCTGCTGCGCAACTGGGTGCGCTCACTCTGAGCTCTCGGCCGCCGACCGCTCCCGGAGCGGTCGGCGGCGTCCGAACGCGCGGGCGTCAGACCGCGACCGGCTCTTCGACCGGCTTGGATGCGGCGGTGCGCCGGTGCGTGGCGTACAGGGTCAGGCCGACGAAGGTGAGCCCGCCCACGAGATTGCCGACCACCGTGGGGATCTCGTTCCACAGCAGATAGTCCCCGATGGAGAAGTCGCCGCCCAGCAGCAGGCCCGAGGGGAACAGGAACATATTGACGATCGAGTGTTCGAAGCCCATGTAGAAGAACAGCATGATGGGCATCCACATGGCGATCACCTTGCCCGACACCGACGTCGACATCATGGCGGCCACCACACCCGTGGAGACCATCCAGTTGCACAGCACGCCGCGGATGAACAGGGTGAGCATGCCGGAAGCGCCGTACTCGGCGTAGCCGACGGTGCGGGATTCGCCGATGTCACCGAGTTTCTGGCCGACCTCGTTGGGATCGACGGCGAAGCCCATGGTCACGATGATCGCCATCATGACGGCCACGGTGAACGCCCCGGCGAAGTTGCCGACGAACACCAGCCCCCAGTTGCGCAGCATGGCCCGCAGATTCACGCCCGGCCGCCGGTCCAGCCAGGCCAGCGGCACCAGTGTGAACACCCCGGTGAGCAGGTCGAAGCCGAGCAGGTAGAGCATGCAGAAGCCGACGGGGAACAACACCGCGCCCAGCAGCGGATTGCCGGTCTGCACGGTGATGGTGACGGCGAACGCGGCGGCGAGTGCGAGGATCGCACCCGCCATGTACGCGCGAATCACGGTGTCGCGGGTGGACATCAGCGCCTTGTCCTGGCCGGCGTCCACCATCTTCGTGACGAACTCGGCGGGTTTCAGATACGACATGTGGGGTGTTCCTTCGATCGGTGGGGATATGCCGATTCTGGGCACCGGTTGTTGCCCAGCCATGACCTCACCGCCGCCCCGATGTTTCCCGAACCTCACATTCCGGTACGGGTTTCCGGCAGGTGACCGGTGCGGTGAACAGTGTGTTTCCAGCGGCGGTCGACCGCTGGCGCTGTGGCAGGGTGGCGGAGTTCGCTTCCGATACAGGAGATCTCGATGACCCCGATGATGAGCAAGACCGAGGCCGCCGACCTCGTCACCACGGCCCGCATCCGCGGCGGGCACACGTGGGCGGAGCTGGCGGCCGCCATCGACGCGCCACTGGTGTGGACCACCGCCGCCCTGCTGGGACGGCATCCGCTCACCGGGGAGCAGGCGGCGAAGGTGTGCGGTCTGCTCGGCCTCGATGACGCGGTCGCCGAGGCGCTGGTGCGGCAGCCCGCCCGCACCGTCGATCCGGAGATCATGACCGATCCCACCGTGTACCGCTTCGTGGAGGCCGTCAATGTCTACGGACCGGCGCTCAAGGAACTCATCCACGAGGAGTTCGGCGACGGCATCATGAGTGCCATCAACTTCACCGTCGACATCAGCCGCCGCCCGCATCCGGACGGTGACCGCGTGGTGGTCACCTTCGACGGCAAGTTCCTCGACTATCGCTGGTGACCGGCGTCTCCCCGGTGCGGGCCGACGGCGGGCCGCCGACCGGCAACCACTAAGGTGGTTCCGTGAGTCTTGTGCTGCTACCCGCCGTCGATGTCGCCAATGGTGAAGCCGTCCGCCTCGTTCAAGGCGAGGCCGGAAGCGAGACCAGCTACGGTTCGCCGCGCGACGCCGCCCACGCCTGGCAGGAAGCCGGGGCCGAGTGGGTGCATCTGGTGGACCTCGACGCCGCCTTCGGGCGGGGCAGCAACCGCGATCTCATCGCCGAGGTGGTCGGCGAACTCGATGTCAAGGTCGAACTGTCCGGCGGCATCCGCGACGACGATTCGCTGAAGGCGGCGCTGGCCACCGGCTGCGCCCGGGTCAATATCGGCACCGCCGCGCTGGAGAATCCGCAGTGGTGCGCGCGCGTGCTCGGTGAGTACGGAGACCGCATCGCCATCGGCATGGACGTGAAGCTCATCGACGGCGAATGGCGGCTGCGCGGCCGCGGCTGGGTCACCGACGGCGGTGATCTGTGGGAGGTGCTCGAGCGGCTGGAGCGCGACGGCTGCACCCGCTACGTGGTCACCGACGTGGGCCGCGACGGCACCCTCACCGGCCCCAACCTGGACCTGCTGAGCCAGGTCGCCAATGCCGCCGAGGCGCCGGTCATCGCCTCCGGCGGCGTGTCCACCCTGGACGACCTGCGCGCCATCGCCACCCTGGTACCCGAGGGGGTGGAGGGCGCGATCATCGGCAAGGCGCTGTACGCGGGCCGCTTCACCCTGCCCGAAGCGCTCGACGCGGTCCGCTAGCGGATGGCCGCCGACCGCACCGCGCTGCTCGCCGTCGCGAGCGAGGTACTCGACGCCGCCGCACCGCGTTTCGTGGAGGGGCTCGGCGCGCCCAGCGCCGTCCAGAAGGGCCGCGGCGACTTCGCCACCGCCCTGGACCTGGAACTGGAACGCCAGATCTCGCGGCAGCTGCACGAGCGCACCGGAATCCCGGTGCACGGTGAGGAATTCGGCGGTCCGCAGCTGACCTCCGGGACCGCGTGGGTGCTCGACCCCATCGACGGCACCTTCAATTATTCGGCGGGACATCCGCTCTCGGGCATGCTGCTGGCGCTGGTCGAGGACGGCGTCCCGGTACTGGGGCTGACCTGGCTGCCGGTGCTCGGGCAGCGCTACGCCGCCGCTGCCGGGGGACCGCTGCTGCTCAACGGCGCACCGCTGCCGCCACTGTCGACGAGCAGGCTCTCCGACGCCATGATCGGCTTCGGCGCGTTCAACCTCGACGGTGAGGGCCGCATCCCCGGGCGCTTCCGCTTCAATCTGCTGGGTGCGCTCAGCCGCCTGTCCGGTCGCCTGCGTATGCACGGCTCCACCGGAATCGACCTGGCGTACACGGCATCCGGGATTCTGGGCGGTGCCGTGGTGTTCGGCCATCACGCCTGGGACAACGCCGCCGGGGTGGCGCTGGTGCGGGCCGCGGGCGGGGTGGTCACCGATCTGCTGGGGCGCGACTGGACCATCGAATCAGGTTCGGTGCTGGCGGCCGCGCCCGGTGTGCACGAGGAACTACTGGACATGATCGCCGCCTGCGTCGATCAGGTCCGAGGAGAGGTGAGGCAATGACGTTGGCAGTACGCGTGATTCCCTGTCTGGACGTGGACGCGGGCCGCGTGGTCAAGGGCGTCAACTTCCAGAATCTGCGCGACGCCGGTGATCCGGTCGAACTGGCCGCCACCTACGACGCCCAGGGCGCGGACGAACTCACCTTCCTCGACGTCACCGCCTCCACCGGCGACCGCGGCACCATGATCGACGTGGTGACCCGCACCGCCGAGCAGATCTTCATCCCGCTCACCGTGGGTGGCGGCGTGCGCACCGTCGACGATGTGGACCGGCTGCTGCGCGCGGGCGCGGACAAGGTGTCGGTCAATACCGCTGCCATCGCCAAACCCGAAGTGCTGCGCGAGATGTCGGAACGGTTCGGCTCCCAGTGCATCGTGCTCTCGGTGGACGCGCGCACGGTGCCGGAGGGGCAGGAGCCGACCCCGTCCGGCTGGGAGGTGACCACGCACGGCGGTAAGCGCGGCACCGGCATCGACGCCGTGGAATGGGCGGTGCGCGGGGCCGAACTGGGCGTCGGCGAGATCCTGCTCAACTCCATGGACGCCGACGGCACCAAGGCCGGATTCGATCTGACCATGATCCGCGCGGTGCGCGCGGCGGTCACCGTGCCGGTCATCGCCAGCGGCGGCGCGGGCAAGGTCGACGACTTCGCCCCCGCCGTGCGGGCCGGTGCCGACGCGGTGCTCGCCGCCAGCGTCTTCCACTTCGGTGATCTGACCATCAAGGATGTGAAGGACGCCATGCGCACCGAGGGCATCACCGTCCGCTGATCAGCCCGCCCGCCCGAACACCACGTACATCGGCTGGCTCGCCGGGATGTTCCGGGCGGCGAGGAAACTGCCGCAGTTCGGCGCGCTGGCGCGAGCGCATGGTGTGCGGCTCCAACGGCCAGCCGCCGCGGGAGCGGCCCATGACCGGGCCGCATGCGGGTCGGGTCGTCCGCCCTGTTATAACCGAATCATGAGTCTCGAACCCGCCATCGCCGCCCGCCTCAAGCGCAACGAGGCCGGGTTGGTCGCCGCCATCGCCCAGGAGAAGTCCACCGGTGATGTGCTCATGATGGCGTGGATGGACGACGAGGCGCTGGCTCGCACGCTCGCCACCCGCAAGGCCACCTACTACTCGCGTTCGCGCGGGCAGTACTGGGTGAAGGGGGAGACCTCCGGGCACACCCAGTACGTGCACGAGGTGCGCCTGGACTGCGACGGCGACGCCATCCTGCTCATCGTCGACCAGGAGGGCGCGGCCTGTCACACCGGCACCCACACCTGCTGGGACGGCGATGTGCTGCTGACCGCGACGGCCTGAGCGCGCGACCGCGCGAATCCGCCTGCGGCCGAGTCGGCTTCGGATCGGGTGGGCGTCGCGCGGGCGGGCTGGAGATTCGGGCTAGAGATTGCCGAGGGTATCGCCGTCGGGTGCCGCCGGGGCGATGTGATTGTCCGGGAGCAGGTACTCCCGGCCGTCCGCGCCGCCGCCGCCTCGGCCGGATCGCCCTATGCCACGGTTGATTCCACGCTCCATCTGCGCCACCAGGAGCTCACCGAGCTCCAGCAGCTCCCGGGTGCGCTCCTCGTCCAAACCGTCGAATACCAAGCCGCGCACCGTATCCAGATAACCGGGCGCGGCCTCGGTCACCTTCTGGAATCCGGCGTCGGTGAGTACGGCCTGTGCGCCGCGGCGGCCCGCCATGGTGGCGCGCTGCGCCCAGCCGAGCCGCTCCAGCTTCGACACCACATGCGACAGTCGCGATAGCGATGCGTTTGCCTTTCGCGCCAGCTCGCTCAGCTGCAATCGATGGCCCGGCTCCTCGGAGAGCAGGGTCATGACGAAGTACTCGAAATGGGTAATCCCGGATTCGCGTTGCAACTGGGTATCCAGGGCGGCGGGCAGCCGGGTGGTCAGCGCGATGACAGTACGCCAAGCTCGCTGTTCCATTGGATTCAACCACTTGGTCACCGTGTGCCCTCTCGTAGCAGCCAAGTGACTGTCGATCGTCGAAGCGTGTCCGCGACCCTCGGAGCTTCAACGTGCAGTCACCCGCAAACAAAGTTTGCCACGATTTCGCTCATACGTCACGGGCGTTACTGAATGACGTGACATCACTCACGTGGCGGCGCGTGTCGCCGGGGTGGCTCGCTCAGTGCTCGCGCGGCTCCGACGGTGCCGGTGCCGGGTCCGGCGCATCGGCGGTGAGTTGCGCTTTTTCCTGCGCGGCCCGCTGCTTGACGGCACGATGTCGACGGAAGCCCCTGCGAGCCAACAGAAATGCGGTGAGGGCGAACAGGATCGCGGCCGCGATGGCGCCCGCCAGGCAGGCGCCGCGGAAGCCCGGGGCGTCCACGTCGAGAATGCGCTCACCGGCGTGGGCGGCGCTGCTGTTGCCCAGCACGATGGTGAGCGTCATGAGGTTCGGCACGGCCACCGCGATGGCGAGAACCACCAGCGCACCGGCGACGAACCGGCCACCCCGTTTCCGCCAGACCATGGTGGAGAAGAGGATGAGGAACAGTGGTACGGCCGTGCAGACCAACCCGAAGACGAGTCCGTACCAGATGCCCTTGGAGAAGCTGGAATGCACCATTTCCGCAATTCGCTGGGCCCACCAGCGCGGGATGAACGCGGCCAGAACGAGATACGCCAGCCACAGCACCAGGGCCAGCACCAGCACCCCGATAATGCGATTGCGCCAGGTGGCGAAGGAACTCCTGCCTTCGGTCGGCTGTTCGATCGGCGTCGTCATGGGCACAGCGTAGGCCCGTACCGCGGGGTTTGCTAGGAGGTCGCTCGGCGGGGGCGCGGTGGGTTGCGCCGCAGTGCTTCGGTGGGCTGGGTCAGCGTCGTGTCCGAGTGGAATCGACCAGGTCGGCGAAGAGTCGGGTGACCCGGTCGCTGAGGTCCGGCACCGTCATCCCCAGCTGTGCGGCCCGATCGGGGAGTTTGCCGTCGAGGGTGAGCGAGGCCAGTCCGTGGGCCAGGCTCCACCAGGTCATGGCGAGGATATCGGCCTCGTCGGTGGGCAGCGCCCCGGCCGCGGCGGCCTCGGCGACGGTGTCGGCCAGTACGGCGAAGGCGGCGTCACCGGCCGCGCTGGTCTCCGGATGCTTGTGCGAGTGCGACAGCTCCGGCCGGAACATGAGGCGGAAGTGGGCGGGCCGCTCGCGGGCGAAGCGCACGTAGGCGTCGGCGAGAGCGGCCAGGCGCGCCATGGGTGTGTCGGCCCGGTCGCGGGCGGTCTGGAGTTCCGCGCGCAGCAGTTCGAACCCCTGGGTGGACAGCGCGGTCATGAGTGCGGCGCGGTCGGCGAAGTGGTGGTAGGGCGCGCCGGGGCTGACCCCGGCCTCGCGGGCCACGCGGCGCAGGCTCACGGCGGCCAAGCCCTCGGATTCGATCAGCTCGAGGGATGCGCGCATGAGCTCCTCTCGGAGCGCGCCGTGGTGGTAGCGGGACTTCGTCGACATGGCATGAGCGTAAGGGGTTGACGGCCGGGGTCTCGCCAATCTATACATTGATTAGATTCTGAACATCGCTTAGATTGGAGCTCGGCCATGACGGATCGTGTTCTTGTGACCGGGGTTTCGGGGTATCTCGCCGGGCATGTCGTCGCCGAATTGCAGGAGCACGGCTACGCGGTGCGCGGCACCGTCCGCTCGCTCGCCGATTCCGCCGCCACCGCGCACCTGCGCGGCGTGGAGTTGGTGGAGGCGGATCTGAGCAGCGATGTCGGCTGGGCCGAGGCGGTGGCGGGCTGCCGGTATGTGCTGCACACCGCCTCGCCGTTCCCGCTCGGCACGCCCGAACACGAGGACGAACTGGTGCGTCCGGCCGTGCAGGGCATGCGGCGGGTGCTGAGCGCCGCGCGCGACGCCGGGGTCGAACGGGTGGTGTACACGTCGTCGATCGCGGCGGTGCGGGTCGGGCACACCGGACTGTGCACCGAGGTGGACTGGTCGGACCCGGCGGTCTGCGACGCCTACGAGAAGAGCAAGACGCTCGCCGAACGCGCGGCCTGGGACTTCGCCCATGCCACACCGGGATTCGAACTCGCCGTGGTCAATCCCGGCATGATCCTGGGGCCGGTGCGGAACGCGCGGGTCGGCACCTCGGTGGAGGGTCTGCGCCTGGTGTTGGCCGGGGAGATGCCCGGTGTACCGCGGCTGAACTTCTGTACCGTGGACGTGCGGGACGCGGCGGTCGGACACCGCCTGGCCATGGAGGTACCGGCGGCCGCGGGCAACCGCTACATCCTGGCCGGGGATCAGGTGTCACTCCCGCACATGGCTCGCATCCTGGCGGGCCGCTACCGGATCACCGCCCGTGCCCTGCCGGACTGGCTGGTCCGCCTGGCCGCCCGCTTCGACGCCACCGCCCGCACCGCCGTCCCCTACCTCGGCCGCGACGAATCCGTCAGCGCCGAGAAGGCGAGCCGCGAACTCGGCTGGACCATGCGCCCCCTCGCCGAAACCCTCCTCGACACCGCCGACAGCCTCATCCGCTTCGACCTGGTCCCCGACCCCGGCCCGGCCCGCCGCCGCCTCCCACGCGGCACCACCAACCCCCACCCGGCCCCCGCCGCCTGACCGGCCCCCGCGATGCTCCTCCTCACCGCAATCCTCACCGCCATCGGCTTGATCCGCCGAAAACTGAAGTCGCAGAACCGACCGCTGCCTGGAACGGCGTCCCCGCGCACCGGCGACCGCCGTCGCGCCAGGGGCGCTGCATGGCTGAGATCGCCGGGCGGCGGCCCCCGCATAGGGAACGTCTCACGGCCGCGGCCGCAGGCCCGTCCCCGCCCCTGGAGTGCCCCACGGCTGCGGCGGCCCGGCCGTCACAGCCTCGGATCAGGCCGTCCTGCCGCGCGGCCGCGCTATCTCGAAAGACGGCTGCTGCAACCGGCTTTCGCCGCCGCCACCCTCATCGTCGTCGCCTACGCGGGCAGCGTCCTGGTGCTGTGCTGATCGCCGCCGCCCACGCCGTCGCCTGGTCGCGATCGGTGGTGCTACCGCCGTATGCGGTCGGCGCTACTTCGCGCGGTTGCGGAGGAACTCCAGGGCGTCGTCGGCGTGGACGTTGGCGCGCAGTTCGCTGTTGATCACGGTCGCGATGGTGCGGTCCGGGTCGATGACGAAGGTGGTGCGTTTGACGGGGGAGAGTTTGCCCAGCAGGCCGCGCTTGACGCCGAATTCGGCGGCTACCGCGCCGTCGTTGTCGGAGAGCAGCGGGTAACCCAGGTTCTGTTTGCCCGCGAAACCGGCCTGGGTCTGCACCGAGTCGGTGCTGATGCCCACCGGGGTCGCGCCCGCGGCGGCGAATTCGGCGGCGAGGTCGCGGAAGTGGCATGCCTCGGCGGTGCACACCGGGGTATTGGCGGCGGGGTAGAAGAACAGCACGACGGGGCCGTCCGCGAGCAGTTCGTCGAGCGAGCGCACGGTGCCGGTCTGATCGGGAAGCTTGAAACTCGGGGCGAGCTGGCCTGCCTTCATGCCGGAGACATTACGGGACGTCGGGCACCGGCGGGCCGCCGCAACCGGTCGGGCGACGAGGGCCGGTCGCCGTTCAGCCGGGGCGCACCATCGTCAGCTGATGTACCCGCGCGCCTCGGTACCGAAGTCCCGGCACCTCGGCGGGCACGCCGTGCGTGACGAATCCGGTCCGGGTGAAAAACCGCACGGCCCGGGTGTTCTCGACCAGGGTCTGTAGATGACAGCCGGGAGAGCCGTGCGCGTCGAGCCGCTCGAACCACCGCCGCATCAGCGCCTCGGCCGCGCCGGTGCCGCGCGCCTCGGGGACGAGGCCGATATGCAGATGCGACGGCCACCGCGCATCGACGAAATCCCCGGCCGTCGGCCGTCGCCGCAGCTTGGCGGCCGCCATATCCACGGCGCTGCGCAGGAAGAACGCCCGTGCCGTCCGCTTCCGGAGCAGGCGATACGTTCGGATGGCCCGCTCGATCCGTTCCTCCTCGCTGGGGAACCGCGTCCCGTCCAGGCATCCGGCGAGATACCCCACCAGCCGCCCATCCGACTCCGCCAGCAGCAGCGAATCGGGTTCCAGATCCATGTACGGATCCAGATACACCGCCATCTCCGACTCCGGATCTCCCCACAGCACTCCGGACGGCGATCCCGCTCCGGCCCGCACCGACACCTCGTGCACAGCGTCCCGGTCGGCGGCGTGGAACGCGCGAACTCGCATGGCGGCGAGCATAGTCCCGAGCGGAGTGGCCCGCTCCGCTCCGGTTGGATCAGCGTTCCGGGAGCCACGGCGCGCGCCGACACGGCACGCCGCACCACACGGCACGGCCCGCGCACAGCGATGTGCGCGGGCCGAATCGCCTGTGCGTATCGGACGCCCGGTGAGGGTCAGACGCCGATGAGGGCGGCGACGTCCGGGTTCTTGATCTCCATGACATCGAGGATGCCGTGGGCCCGGAGGAAGGGCTTGAGCTCGCGGATGCGGTCGGCGTGCTCGGCGTACTCGTCCGGGAAGCGGCGCGGATCCAGCGCCTCGAGTGCCTTCACATAGGTGACGAAGGAGGCGAGGGCGCTGGGCTTGGCGGCCGGGTTCATATTCATCATCCGGGGCGGCTGGGTCGGGTGCCCACCCGGGCCGACCTGCGGACTGGCGTGCCGGGGACCCTCCGGTGCGACCGGTTGCGAGGGGTACATCGGTGTTGAACTCCTCTCGATAAGGGATACCGCGTGTGGCGAGTGTAGTGATCACCGCCACTGTTATTCGCGGCCGGTATGGCTCCGGCTGTGCGGGGAGCGGGATTCGATGCCGATCGACCGGCCTGGAATGATGGGGCAATGCGCGGTTCCTCCACTCCCACCACCACCTCCCGCGAACAGTTCCGCCTGCTCGCGGCCGATCACAGGGTCGTTCCGGTGATTCGAAAGGTGTTGGCGGACTCGGAAACTCCCCTCTCGGCCTATCGCAAACTGGCCGCCGACCGGGCGGGAACCTTCCTGCTGGAGTCGGCCGAGAACGGGCGATCGTGGTCGCGCTGGTCGTTCATCGGCGCGGGCAGTCCCACCGCGCTGACCGTCGAGAACGGGCAGGCGACCTGGCTCGGGCAGGTGCCGGCCGACGCCCCCGCCGGGGGTGAGCCCCTGGAGGCGCTGCGGGAGACGCTGCAACTGCTGCGCACCGAACGACTGCCCGGTCTGCCCCCGCTCACCGGCGGCCTGGTCGGCTATCTCGGCTACGACGCGGTACGCCGCATGGAACGCCTGCCCGTCATCGCCGCCGACGATCTCGAACTGCCGGAGCTGGTGCTGCTGCTGGCCACCGACCTGGCGGCCTTCGACCACCACGAGGGAGCCATCACCCTCATCGCCAATGCCGTCAACTGGAACGGCACCGACGAGCGCGTGGACGAGGCGTACGACGACGCGGTGGCCCGCCTGGACCGCATGACCGCCGCCCTGGCCGCCCCCGCCGATTCCACCGTCTCCGTCTTCGAACGCCCCGAGCCCGAGTTCCGCCGCCAGCGCACCTCCGAGGAGTTCGGCGCGGGCGTGCGCCGCCTGGTCAAGGAGATCGAGGCGGGGGAGGCGTTCCAGGTGGTGCTGTCGCAGCGCTTCGAGATGGACTACGACGGCAGCCCGCTGGATCTGTACCGCATGCTGCGCGCCTCCAACCCGAGCCCGTACATGTACCTCATGCACATCCCGGACCGGTCCGGCGGCACCGCCTTCTCCATCGTCGGCTCCAGTCCCGAATCGCTGGTCACGGTGAAGGACGGCCTCGCCACCACGCACCCCATCGCGGGCACCCGCTGGCGCGGGGCCACCGAGGAGGACGATCTGCTGCTGGAGAAGGGGCTGCTCGCCGACGAGAAGGAGAACGCCGAGCACCTCATGCTCGTCGACCTCGGCCGCAACGATCTGGGCCGAGTCTGCGAACCGGGCACCGTGCGGGTCACCGAATACCGCCACATCGAGCGCTACAGCCACGTCATGCACCTGGTGTCCACGGTCTCGGGCCGCCTGGCCCCGGGCCGCATCGCCCTCGACGCGGTGCGCGCCTGCTTCCCCGCGGGCACCCTCTCCGGCGCGCCGAAGGTCCGCGCCATGGAACTGCTCGAGGAGTTGGAGCCCACCCGCCGCGGCATCTACGGCGGCGTGGTCGGCTACCTGGATTTCGCGGGCGACGCCGATACCGCCATCTGCATCCGCACCGCCCTGCTCAAGGACGGCATCGCCTACGTGCAGGCGGGCGCGGGCGTGGTCGCCGACTCCGACCCCGACTACGAGGACGTCGAATCCCGCAACAAGGCCATGGCCGTCCTCAAGGCCGTCGCCGCCGCCCAGACGGTCCGCGCCTACCGCCCGGACGGACAGGGCGGCACGCTATGAGCGATGCTGCCGACCCGCGCAGCCGGGAACCGGACACCCCACCGGAGCCTGCCGCAGCCGGCGCCGGGGAGCCCGCCGCTCCGGACGCGGGCACGGAGGCGACGTCTGCGCCGCGCGGCGCCACTGCCGAACGTGCCGGGTCGGCGACATCCGCCACCTCGAATCCATCCGCCGCGCAGCCTGATTCGACATCGGTCGTGGAAACCGTCTCCGGCTCCGTCGATCCCGTCATTCGGGCCGAGATCGAAGCTGGAGCGGTCGCCGACGAGCAAGGGGCGCAGTCGGATACACCGCGTCAGCGCAAGCCGATCGTGGCGGTGCTGCTGCTGGCCGTCGCCGCCGGGGCGCTGTGGGCGTCCTCGCGGATGACGTGGGTGAGCATCGGGGTCAGCAGTGAACTCGGTGCGCCGCGCGATATCGACCTCGACGGCGGTACCTGGTTCGGTGCGCTCACTCCGCTGGCGCTGGCCCTGGTCGCCACCATCGCGGCCGTCTTCGCCACCCGCGGCTGGCCGCGCCGAATCGTCGGCGTGGTGGTCGCGTTGCTCGCCGCCGTGGCCGCGGTGCCGGAGTACGCCCTGCTCAGAGGTGAGGGACAGCTCGCGGAGCGGGCCGGTCGACTGGCCGAACTGCGCGACTGGGAACATGTGGTGAGCACCCAGACCGCGACGGCACCCGCCGTGGTGGCGCTGGTGGGCGCGGTCGCCGCCTTCCTGGCCGGGGTGCTGCTGGTGCGCATGCCGTCGGATACCGGCCGACTGTCCGGCAAATACGACAACCCCGCCGTCCGGCGCTCGGCGGCCGCCGCCGAGGTGGCGCAGCGGCGTGCCGCTCAGACGGACCAGCGGCGTGCCGCTCAGACGGACCAGCGGCGTGCCGTTCAGACGGACCAGCGGCGTGCCGCTCGGACGGACCAGCGGGGTGCCGGTGAGACGGCGCCGCGCCGCGCCGAATCCGCGTCACAGCCCGCCCCCGGTGAACAGCTGTCGGGCCGAGTGCTCTGGGATGCCCTCGACGCCGGGGACGACCCCACCGACGAGGCCGCCAATACCTCTGCCGCGCACGATGATCCGGATACCGGGTCGGCCGGTCGCCCGACTCGCTGAACAGCGGTGGAGACCGGACCAAGCCCCCGTACCGCCCCCGCCGTCAACGACGCGGAGATAGCCATTTACTCTTTATCAGCATCGGTGAGACAGCGCCTGGGGGGATTCTCAGGCAGCAAGTCCGTCTCCCCAGAAAGGATTCGAGCCAGATGACGGTACTCGACTCGATTCTCGACGGGGTCCGCGCGGATGTGGCCGCACGGGAAGCCCTCCTGGATTTCCAGGCCGTCAAGAAGGCTGCCGCGGCGGCACCCTCGCCCCGCGACGCGAAGGCAGCGCTGCACGAGGACGGGATCGGCGTGATCGCCGAAGTGAAGCGTGCCAGCCCCTCGAAGGGCGCGCTCGCGGATATCGCCAATCCGGCCGACCTGGCCCGGGCCTACGAGGACGGCGGTGCGCGCATCATCAGCGTGCTGACCGAACAGCGCCGCTTCCACGGCTCCCTCGCCGATCTGGACGCCGTGCGCGCCGCGGTGGACATCCCGATCCTGCGCAAGGACTTCATCGTCGGGCCCTACCAGATCCACGAGGCCCGTGCGCACGGCGCGGACGTCATCCTGCTCATCGTGGCGGCCCTGGAGCAGGACGTGCTGTCCTCGCTCATCGACCGCACCGAATCGCTGGGCATGACCGCCCTGGTCGAGGTGCACACCGAGGAGGAGGCCGATCGCGCCCTCACCGCCGGTGCCACCGTGATCGGCGTGAACGCCCGCAACCTGAAGACCCTTGAGGTGGATCGGGACGTGTTCGCCCGCATCGCGCCCGGCCTGCCCAGTGAGGTCATCCGGGTGGCCGAGTCCGGTATCCGCGGCACCGCCGACCTGCTGGCCTACGCCGGTGCGGGCGCGGATGCCGTCCTGGTCGGCGAGGGCCTGGTGACCAGCGGTGATCCTCGCGCCGCCGTGGCCGAGCTGGTGACGGCCGGCACCCATCCGTCCTGCCCGAAGCCGGTGCGCCGGGGCCGGTGAGAGACGAGATGACACCGACGAACGACACCCTGCCCAAGGCCAGCGACGGCGTCGCGAACAAGAGCGCGCACGAGCCCGACCTGGGCGGCCATTTCGGCGTCTACGGCGGCCGCCACGTCCCCGAGGCGCTGATGGCGGTGATCGAGGAGGTCACCGCCGAATACGAGAAGGTCCGGCTCGACCCGGACTTCCTCGGTGAGCTCGACCGCCTGCAGCGCGACTACACCGGCCGCCCGTCGCCGGTGTTCGAATGCACCAAACTGGCCGAGCACGCCGGTGGCGCGCGCATTCTGCTCAAGCGGGAAGACCTGAACCACACCGGTTCTCACAAAATCAACAATGTGCTGGGCCAGGCGCTGCTGGCCAAGCGCATGGGCAAGACCCGCGTCATCGCCGAGACCGGCGCGGGTCAGCACGGCGTCGCCACCGCCACCGCGTGCGCGCTGCTGGGCCTGGAATGCGTCATCTACATGGGCGCGGTCGACACCGCCCGGCAGGCGCTGAACGTGGCTCGCATGCGGCTGCTTGGCGCGCAGGTGGTGTCGGTGACCTCCGGTTCGCAGACCCTCAAGGACGCCATCAACGAGGCGCTGCGCGACTGGGTCACCAACGCCGACCGCACCTACTACTGCTTCGGCACCGCCGCCGGTCCGCATCCGTTCCCGTTGATGGTGCGCGATTTTCAGCGCATCGTCGGCATGGAGGCGCGCGCCCAGGTGCTGGCGCAGACCGGCCGCCTGCCCGACGCGGTCACCGCGTGCGTGGGCGGCGGCTCCAATGCCATCGGCATCTTCCATGCCTTCCTCGACGACGCGAACGTGCGGCTGATCGGCTACGAGGCCGCGGGCGACGGCGTCGACACCGGCCGCCACGCCGCCACCTTCACCGGCGGCAGCCCGGGGGCCTTTCAGGGCGCGTACTCGTACCTGCTCCAGGACGAGGACGGCCAGACCATCGAATCCCATTCCATCTCAGCGGGTTTGGACTATCCGGGGGTCGGCCCCGAGCACGCCTACCTGAAGGACAGCGGGCGCGCCGAGTACCGGCCGATCACCGATACCGAGGCCATGGACGCGCTGCTGCTGCTCTCGCGCGCCGAGGGCATCATCCCGGCCATCGAATCCGCGCACGCGGTGGCGGGCGCGTTGCAGCTGGGCCGGGAGCTGGGTGCTGGCGCGATCATCCTGGTGAATCTGTCCGGTCGCGGCGACAAGGACATGGACACCGCCGCCCGCTGGTTCGGGCTGTTCGACGACCCGGAGGCGCAGCAGTGAGCCAGCAGTCCAATCTCGCCAACACCTTCGCCGCGGCCCGCGAGGAGAACCGCGCGGCGCTCATCGGCTATCTGCCCGCCGGCTACCCGGACCTCCAGGGGTCCATCGACGCCTGCACCGCCATGGTCGAATCCGGTTGCGACGTCATCGAAGTCGGTGTCGCCTACTCCGATCCGGTGATGGACGGCCCCACCATCCAGGCGGCCGCCGAACAGGCGCTGCGCGGCGGCGTGCGGGTGCGCGACGTATTCCGGGTGGTGGAGGCCATCAGCGCGGCGGGCGGCAAGGCCGTCGTCATGACCTACTGGAATCCGGTGCTGAAGTACGGCGTCGACACCTTCGCCCGCGATCTCGCGGCGGCGGGCGGTCTCGGGCTGATCACGCCGAACCTGATTCCGGAGGAGGCCGACGACTGGTTCATCGCGTCGGCCACCCACAATCTGGACCGCATCTTCCTGGTGGCACCGTCCTCCACCGAGGAGCGTCTGGTCAAAACCCTGGAAGCGTCACGAGGTTTCGTCTATGCCGCCTCCACCATGGGTGTGACCGGCGCGCGCGACGCCGTCTCCGATATGGCCCCCGCCCTGTGTGCCCGCATCCGCACCCACTCCGATATCCCGATCGGTGTCGGCCTGGGCGTGCGCAACGGAGCCCAGGCCGCCGAGATCGCGGCCTACGCCGACGGCGTCATCGTCGGCTCGGCCCTGGTCACCGCCGCCGCCCAGGGCTTGCACGCGGTGCGCTCGCTCACGGCCGAACTGGCACAGGGCGTGCGGTCGGCGCGGGTGCCCTCCTAGCCGCGCAACGGTGCGGCGGTCGCCCGGATCGCCTCGGTTCGCTGGAGTGCCGCAGCCCTGGAGCCAGCGCTCGACCAGTACCCGGCACGGCCCCAACGGCCGAACCATGACGATCGCCGACAAGACCGCCACGGCCACCCGGTGAACCCCGACGCCGCGCCACCGCAGCGCGTCGGCCAGCGCTACCGCAGCGCGTCGGCCAGCGCTACCGCAGCGCGGCGGTTCCGGGGCCTTCTCACCCCGCGCCAGTCGCCGAGGTAGCCGTGGCGGGTGCCCGCGAGTCCGGCGGTGATCTCAAGAGATTGCCCGCGCCACACCCGGACCTCCCGGGGTCATCGCCCCCGTTCGTCGGGTGGGATTTCGCCGCTTGCGGTACCACGCTCAACGCCCACGCTACGACCGGTTCATCCGCGCTTCCGGATTCCGCATGGGCGGCTCCGGCCGTGCGGATATTCCGGCCGTTCGAGCTGTTCGATCCGCGTGCGGTGGGCGGGTGGATGCGGCGGTGCGCGGCGTGCCGAGTCGGCGGGGCGTGCCCGCGTTCCGTGCGTGGCGGGCCGCTTCCGCTACGGTTGGGGCCGTGACCTATCGAGTCCTGGCTGACAGTGTCCTGTCCGGCAGTGCCGCCGACGTCCTGGCCTATATTCCCTCACCGCCGCGCGGTGTCTGGGAGATCGGGCCGTTCCCGCTGCGTGCTTATGCGCTGTGCATCATCATCGGCATCGTCGCGGCCATCTGGCTGGGCGAGAAGCGGTGGCAGCAGCGTGGGGGAGAGGGCGGCACGGTCCTCGATGTGGCCATGTTCGCGGTGCCGTTCGGTCTCGTCGGCGGACGGCTGTACCACGTGGCCACCGACTGGCAGAAGTACTTCGGGGCGAACGCCACCGGCGACTGGTGGGCGATCTGGGAGGGCGGCCTAGGGATCTGGGGTGCGGTGCTGCTCGGCGGCGTCGGTGCCTGGATCGCCTGCCGCATCTACCGAATCCCGCTGCCCGCCTTCGGCGATGCCATCGCGCCCGGCATTCTGCTGGCGCAGGCCATCGGTCGCCTCGGCAACTGGTTCAATCAGGAGCTCTACGGCCGGGAGACCACGGTCCCCTGGGGCCTGGAGATCTACCTGCGCTTCGATGCCAACGGTCAGCTCGACATGATGGACGGCGTCTCCACCGGCGTGGTGGAGAAGGTCGTGCACCCCACCTTCCTCTACGAGCTGGTGTGGAACCTGCTCGGCGTGGCCGCACTTCTCTACCTGGACAAGAAGTTCCGCATCGGCCACGGCCGCCTGTTCGCGCTCTACGTGGCGGTCTACTGCTTCGGCCGCTTCTGGGTGGAGCTGCTGCGTGACGACGAGGCCACCCACATCGCGGGCATCCGCGTCAACTCCTTCACCTCTGCCATCGTATTCCTCTGTGCGATAGCGTATTTCGTGCTGGCGACCAAGGGGCGCGAAACGGCCGAGCAGCTGCGCTCCAAGGACGACCGCCCGTGGCCGTGGCAGCTGTCGAAGCTGCGCGCCTACGGTGCCGCCGGGGCCGCCACCGCGGCGACGGCCACGGCGGCCGGTGATGCCGCCGAGGGTGACAGCGCCGAGGACGACAGCGTGCCGCTGACCAAGGGCACGGAGGCCGAGACCGAGGCGGCCGCGGACGCCGAAGCCACAGCCGGGCGGCAGCCCACCGGCGAGGGGGCCACGGATAAGGAGGCCGCCGACAAGGAGTCCACGGAGAAGGACTCCACGGACAAGGAGCCCACGGACAAGGAGCCCACGGACAAGGAACCCACGGACACGGAACCCGCGGAGAAGGCGTTCGGCTCGGGGTCCACGGAATCCGACGACAACGAAACCGACCCCGCGGACGATAACCCGTCCGAGAACGCAGAGACCGCCAAGCCCGCATCCCCGACAACCCGGCCCGAGCAGACCGACCCCGCCAAGTCCGGCGACACGGACGACACCAAGTCCTGACCGCCCGCGCGGTATCGCAGTATCGATGAGGAGAACACCGTGACCGATCCCTATCAGCAGCAGCCCGGCCAAGGGCCGCAGTACGGTGCGCCGGGCACCGGTCCGGATCTGGGCAAGAGCGCCGATCCGTACGCCCAGCAGCCCCAGCAGCCCTACGGCCAGTCGCAGCCGCAGTATCCGCAGCCCGGGTACGGTCAGCCCGGTTTCGCTCAGCCGGGTTACGGTCAGCCCGGCGGTTACCCGCCCGCGCAGTTCGGCCCGGGGGTCGATCCGGAAGCACCGTACGGCCGCGACATCTACGGCACCCCGCTGTCGGACAAGCAGAAGCTCATCGCGGGTCTGCTGCAGATCTTCCTGGGTGGTTTCGGTATCGGCCGCTTCTATCTGGGTTACAACCAGATCGCCGTGTGGCAGATCGTGGTCACCGTGCTCACCTGCGGTATCGGCAGTATCTGGGGTCTGATCGACGGCATCCTCATCCTCATCGGCAAGGTGCCCGATCCCTACGGTCGTCCGCTGCGCGACTGATTCGAAGGACACGCGCCCGGGCGGGCGGCGTCGACACGTCGATGCCGCCCGCCCGTCGCTATCATCTCCGGCGTCGATCGCACCAGGTTTGCGCGCACGGCAATCGTTGAGGTCCCGGACGGTCGGTTCCCGGCGTACCCTGTACCGGTTGTCTGTCGCGTGGCCTGCCCACGCTCGAGGAGAGGTTCACCGTGCGCCGTAAGTTGTTCGCCGCCGTACTCGCCATCGTCGCCGCCGCCGGGCTCACCGCCTGCGGTGGCAACGACGACGACCCGAACGTGCTGAAGGTCGGCACCGAGGGCACCTACTCTCCGTTCAGCTATCAACACAACGGCGCGCTCACCGGCTACGACGTCGAGGTCATCACCGCCGTCGCCGACAAGCTCGACCGCTCCGTGGAATTCGTGCAGACCCCCTGGGACGCCATCTTCGCGGGCCTGGAATCCAAGCGCTTCGATCTGGTCGCCAACCAGGTGACCGCGAGCCCCGCCCGCGCCGAGAAGTACGCGCTGTCGCAGCCCTACACCGTCTCCGAGGGTGTCATCGTCACCCGCCAGGACACCACCGACATCGCCTCCCTCGCCGATCTGAACGGCAAGGTCTGCGCGCAGTCGACCACCTCCAACTGGTCGAAGGTGGCCGGTGACGCGGGCTGCAAGGTCGAGGGCGTGGAGGGCTTCGTGCAGGCCATCCAGCTGCTCAACACCCGCCGCGTGGACGCCACCGTCAACGACTCCCTGGCCGTGGCC
Organism: Nocardia otitidiscaviarum; assembly: GCF_007362295.1. Classification (NCBI taxonomy): domain Bacteria; kingdom Bacillati; phylum Actinomycetota; class Actinomycetes; order Mycobacteriales; family Nocardiaceae; genus Nocardia; species Nocardia otitidiscaviarum. The sequence goes on from NZ_CP041695.1 coordinate 2,092,975, forward strand.
GAGTACACCAAGCAGCACAGCACCAACGAGGTGCGGGTCGCGGGCAAGACCGGTGAGGTCTCCCAGCAGGTGTTCGCCGCCCGCAAGGATTCCCAGGAGCTCATCGACCAGGTGAATCAGGCCCTGGCGGAGTTGCGGGCCGACGGCACCCTGGCGCGGATCTCCGAGAAGTACTTCGGCGTCGACGTCTCGAAGTAGACGCCGCACCGAAGATGGATGCCGCCACCTGGGATCTCATTCGGCAGAACCTCTGGCCCATGCTGGAGGCCACCGTCACCAAGACGCTGCCGCTGACCGCCATCAGCTTCGTCATCGGGCTGGTGCTCGCGCTGTTCGTGGCGCTGGCGCGGATGTCGCCGGTCCGGCTGCTGTCCGCGCCGGCCCGGTTCTACATCTCGATCATTCGCGGGACGCCGCTGCTGGTGCAGCTGTTCATCGTGTTCTACGCGCTGCCGCAGCTGGATATCGTGATCGACCCGTTCCCGGCGGCGGTCATCGCGTTCAGCCTCAATGTGGGCGGGTACGCCGCCGAGGTGATCCGTGCGGCCATCCTGTCGGTGGCGCACGGGCAGTGGGAGGCGTCGTACGCGGTCGGCATGACCTATCCGCAGGCGCTGCGGATGATCATCCTGCCGCAGGCTGCCCGCATCGCGGTGCCGCCGCTGTCCAACACCCTCATCTCGCTGGTGAAGGACACCTCGCTGGCCTCGACCATCCTGGTGACCGAACTGCTGCGCACCGCCCAGCTGGCGGCGGCCCCGACCTTCGACTTCTTCGCCCTCTACGGCGTGGCCGCGGTCTACTACTGGGTCATCTGCCTGATCCTCGGATTCGCGCAGTCCGGACTGGAGACTCGTCTAGCGCGTCACGTCGCTCGCTGAGGGGTTGCTGGGCATTCCTCCAAGCGTGACGCGCGCCACGCTCGCTGTTCATCCGGCCGCCGCCCACTGTTGCGGTGTGCCCGGTGAGCGGGAGTGTGTGGGCAGGTCTAGGGTTGACGTGTGATGCGACGGACGAAAATTGTATGCACGCTCGGACCGGCGGTGTCGTCCGAGGAAAGGATTCGGGAACTCGTCGAGAGCGGAATGGATGTGGCGCGGCTGAACTTCAGCCACGGCGAGCACTCCGATCACGCCGAGAACTACAAGAAGGTGCGTCAGGCCAGCGACGATCTGGGCCGCGCGGTAGGTATTCTCGCCGATCTCCAGGGACCGAAGATCCGCCTCGGCCGGTTCGAGGGAGACGGGAAGACCTTCTGGGCGACCGGTGAGGTCGTCCGCATCACGGTCGACGATGTGGTGGGCACCCACGACCGGGTGTCGACCACCTACAAGGAACTGGCCGCGGACGCCAAGTCGGGCGACCGGCTGCTGGTCGACGACGGCAAGGTCGGGCTGACCGTGGACCACGTCGAGGGTAACGACGTGGTGTGCCGGGTGACCGAGGGCGGCCCGGTCTCCAACAACAAGGGCGTCTCGCTGCCGGGGATGGACGTCTCCGTCCCGGCGCTGTCCGAGAAGGACATCGACGACCTGGAATTCGCCCTCAAGCTGGGCGTGGACTTCATCGCGCTGTCCTTCGTGCGCTCGCCCTCGGATGTGGAGCTGGTGCACGACGTGATGGATCGCGTCGGCCGCCGCGTCCCGGTGATCGGCAAGCTGGAGAAGCCCGAGGCCATCGACAATCTCGAGGCCATCGTGCTCGCCTTCGACGCCATCATGGTGGCGCGCGGCGACCTGGGTGTGGAGCTGCCGCTCGAGCAGGTGCCGCTGGTGCAGAAGCGGGCCATCCAGATGGCGCGTGAGAACGCCAAGCCGGTCATCGTGGCGACCCAGATGCTGGAGTCGATGATCTCCAATTCCCGGCCCACCCGCGCCGAGGCCTCCGATGTTGCCAACGCGGTGCTGGACGGTGCGGACGCGGTCATGCTCTCCGGTGAGACCTCCGTCGGCGCGTACCCGATCGAGGCCGTGCGCACCATGGCCCGCATCGTGCACGCGGTCGAGGGCGAGACCTCCAGCCGGGTGCCGCCGCTGACCCACGTGCCCCGCACCAAGCGCGGCGTCATCTCCTACGCCGCCCGCGATATCGGCGAGCGGCTCAATGCCAAGGCCCTGGTCGCCTTCACGCAGTCCGGTGACACGGTGCGCCGCCTGGCCCGCCTGCACACCCCGCTGCCGCTGCTGGCCTTCACCCCGCAGCCGGAGATCCGCAGCCAGCTGGCATTGACCTGGGGTACCGAGACCTTCATCGTGCCGCGAGTGGCCGATACCGACGAGATGATCCATCAGGTCGATCACGCGCTGCTGTCCATCGGGCGGTACAAGAAGGGTGATCTGGTGGTCATCGTGGCGGGTTCGCCGCCGGGAACCGTGGGCTCCACCAATATGATTCACGTTCACCGTATCGGCGAGGAGGATCACTGAGGTGAGTGCGTCACTGGGCGAGGAGATCGCGGAGCCGGGAGCGCTGTCCCGGGCCGCCGATCTGGAAGTGCTGCTGGAGCTGCTCGACCTCGAGGAGGCTGGGCCGGACATCTTCATCGGCCACCATCCGGAGAAGGTGTGGAGCCGCACCTTCGGCGGGCAGCTGGTCTCGCAGGCGATCATCGCCGCGGGCCGCACCGTCGGACCCGAACGCCCGGTGCACGCCGTCAACGCGCATTTCGTGCGCGGCGGTGATCCCAAGAAGCCGATCGAGTACCGGGTGGACCGGCACCGCGACGGGCGCGCCTTCGCCAACCGGACGGTGACCGCCTTCCAGGACGATCAGGAACTGTTCGTCATGCTGGCGGCCTTCCAGGACTGGGGCAAGGGCCTCGAGCACGGGGTGCCGCTGCCCGAGGTGCCCGATCCGGAGGGGCTGCCGCGGATCGAGGAGACCTTCGCCGGACTCGAGGACCGGCTGGAGATGTTCGTGAACGCACCGCATCCCATCGATATGCGGTACACGAACGATCCGGCCTGGATCCTCAAGGGCACGGGGGAGAAGCTCAACCACAATCGGGTGTGGATGCGCACCGACGGGGCGCTCCCCGACGATCCGCTGATTCATGTTGCGGCGCTGGCGTATTCGTCGGACACCACGGTGCTGGACTCGATCATCACCACGCACGGCCTGTCCTGGGGGCTGGACCGCATCATCGCGGCGACGGTGAACCACTCCATCTGGTTCCACCGTCCCTTCCGCTTCGACGACTGGGCGCTGTACGCCACGGAGTCGCCGGTGGCCGCCGGATCACGCGGGCTGGCGCGCGGGCACTTCTATTCGCGCGCCGGTGAACTGCTGGCCAGTACGGTGCAGGAGGGCGTGATCCGCCACTTCCCGGCGCGCCGCTGAAGCACGCCCCAGGAACGTTGTCGGGCCGTACCCGGTGGGGTACGGCCCGATTGCCGTTCAGAGGCGTTCGCGGTTCTCTTCGAGGTCGAAACTCTCGCGCTGGAGAGCGCGGATCACATAGGGGAACGGTTCGTCCGCCGACAGTCCCAATACCAGGCGCTCTTCCAGGCGGGCGATGGCCGCCTTGGTCAGCAGGCGTGCGTCGCCGACGAGGTTGAGCGCGATCTCGTAGGTGCGCCGCTCGCCGGGTTCCGCGTCGGGATGGTCCATCCGCCATTGGGTTTCGAGCAGGCGGTGGGTCGGATCGTCGGCTTCCACGGGGAGCGTGAACCGCCAGGCGAACAGATCGCGATCGGCCACATGCTCATCCACTACGCGGCAGACGGTGCCCACGACACGGTCGAGGGTCTGCGGTGTCACGTAAACATGGAGCGAAACATCCGAAATGCGTTTCGGCATGTCCTTCAGTCCTGTTCTGGTGTCTAACCGGGTGGAGTATCCGCGGGGAGTGTAGCCCCTTACCGGACGTTTGCGGCAGACAGGTCCATTGACACGCTGGTGTTCTGTTGTGAGTCTGCGCCTAGAACCGCGAAGAGGCAACCCTCACGGCCGATTCCGTGCCGGATCGCACCGGTTCTCCGGATGCCACACCGGATTCGCGCGGTGCGCCCTCCGCGTGCCGGGCCGAGGAATCGCGACCGCCGGGGAGCAGGAGCAGGGCCGGTCGCGCCGCACCAGCCTCCTCGACGGCCGCGCGAGGGTGGATGGTGGCCTGCGGATGCTCATGCGCGTGCAATGCCAACAGCAGCGGGACCAGCGCTTCCGCGATGCGGTCGCCCACTTCGCAATACGCCTGCGGGGACAGCCCGACCGGATCGGCGATGTTCTCCCGGCCGACCAGGGCCAGATCATTGCGGGCCTGATTGAGGGCCGCGACCGTGCGCGCCCCGCTCACCTTCGCGATCCGGTACGCCTCCAGCAGGGTGAAAGTATGTGGTGCGGCGGAGGGTTCGATCTCGCGCACCTTCTCCCGGATCTGCTCGGTCATGGCCAGGATCAGATCGGCGCGGCGCACCATCTCCGGCTTCAGCCGGCGCGCCTTGAAACCCTCGATATGGCCGCCCAGTCCGGCGATGGTCTCCGCGGCCAAGGGTTCCACCGGGAATCCGACCAGGGCGCGCACCCCGGCGCTCTCGGCGGTCAGATCGGACAGTCCGTGTTCGGCGGCGACGGCGAGCGTCAGTCGCTCCGCGATCACCGATCGACAGACATTTCCGGAGCAGACGAACAGGACGTGCATGGCGGTAACCGTATTGGCACTCGCCACCGCTGGGAATGCTCTCCTGACCGAATCACACCTCTCGACCAGGATATTCATCCGCGCGTTCGGTGTCTGTCGCCCACTGTTGGCGTTCGCCTTCCCGCGCGCCCGGTGATCGCCGCCATGCGCGTGGCGGCGCCGGCGGAATCGCGCGTGCCGGCCTCGGCGGAACGGGCGCGGCGGGCGATCACCGATAGTAGCTGTCCTCGTCGACCACGGGCGCGACGGTGGGCTCGGCCGCCTGGACGCGCCCGCGGGTGGAGAACATGCGCCCGCGCGCGGGGACGGTGGGTGCGAAACGCGCCAGCCCCGTCGCCGGGGTCATATCGTCGTACACCGAATCGATGCCCCCGCGCGCGAAATACGCCTCGTGCCAGAAGCCGGTCCCGCCGGAATCGCGCAGGAACCGCTGCCACCACTGCCGGTGCGGATCCGAGCGCGTCCACCGCTCCAGGCTCTCCAGATCCCGCCAGTACTGGCGCGCACCCCAGTGCGGCGGGAACAGCGACCACACGATGTCCTCGTGGTGCAGCAGCCCATCCGGCCGGTCCCGGTGCGAGCTGTACAGCTTCGGGCCCACCCCGAGCAGTCGCAGCATGCCCCGGGGCGTGCGCACGCGCATGCCGAGGTAGATCACCACCAGATCCGGATACTCCGACAGATCAACCGTCACCCTGTTGACACGCACGCGCGACCTCCGTGATGAGCCTTCTGCCCCGGGGATACGAAATACGTGCCGCGACGGTTCACCCCTGCGGTCATGTCCGCGCGCGGCCGCTGCGACTCACACCATGGCCGCCGGAATGACAGAGGTCAGGCCGCCGTCGATCGACAGATCCTGGCCGTTGATGTAGGCGGCCTCGTCGGAACCGAGGAAGGCGACGGCCGCGGCGATCTCGTCGGGATCGCCGATCCGGCCCGCCGCGACCAGCGACGCGGCCGCCGCCTGCGCCTCCGCGGAGGCTTCGGCGCGGAACGCCGGGGTGTCGATGTACCCGGGGCTGATCGAGTTGACCCGGATCCCCCGGGGAGCCAGCTCCGCCGCGACGGTGCGGGCGAGGCTGTGGACCGCCGCCTTCGTGGCGGTGTAGAGGGCGGCGTCGGGTGCGCCGCGGTGCACGGCGAAGGAGGCGTTGATGACGACGGCGGCCCGATCGGACAGCAGCGGAAGCATCTGCTGCACCGTGAAGAACACCGATTTGAAGTTGATGTCGACCACGCGCGCGAACTCCGCCTCGGTGACCTCGTCGATGGCCTGGAACGCGCCGATGCCCGCATTGGCGAAGACGAGGTCCACGCGGCCGAAGCGCTCACGGATGGTGGCGGCCAAGGCAGTGAGATCAGCGAGATCGGTGGCATCGCCGGGGATCCCGAGCACCCGCCCGGCACGTTCGACGGCGTCATCCGGCAACTCGTCGCGCGCGTCGACCGCGTGGGCCGCTCGTTGGCCGCGCGCCTCGGCGGCGTGCCGCGTCCGCTGGTCGCCCGGTTCTGCGGCGTGGCCCGTTCGCTGGCTGTCCGGTTCTGCGGCGTGGCCTGCTCCTCGGCCGCCGAGTTCGGCGACGACCGCGTCCAAGCGGGTCTGGTCGCGGGCGGTGATGATCACCCGCGCGCCCTCGGTGAGCAGGCGGCGCGCGGCGGCCAGCCCCATCCCGCTGGTGCCGCCGGTAATGAGCGCGATCTTGCCGTGGTAGCGGAAACTGTTGTGCATCATGGCTTCAGCGTGCTCGGCGGTGCGCGGCCGATACAGTGCGGAGTTATCGTAGGCGTGGCACCACCCGGCTGGCGGGCAGCGGGGGTGCCGAACCACCTGCCGGTGCGGGTTTCTTCGCAAGCGATGAACAGCCACGCCGCACGCTCGGCGGGGCAGCCGCATCGCGATGCGCAGCACACCGGTCGTATGGATCTCGATCCTGGCGGACCCGGCCTGACACCAGCCTCGCATGGCTGACACTCCGTCCCGCCCATCGACATCGCCGGGCCGCCGTCTGCACGATCGGCGCTGCACACAGGGCGTGCACCACCAGCACCGCCCCAGCCACCGTGTGCGTGATCGGCGCTGCACAGCGGGCATTGCGCCCCACCGGCATCGGATCTACCGGTCGGCGAGGTGCGGGTGCAGTGCTTCCAGGCGCGCGGCGGTAGCGGTGCCCGGCCGCGGGTCGTAGAGGATGAGCGACCAGTCCGGGCGGTCGGTGACGGTGAGCGTGGTGGCGTCGAAGAACAGGTCACCGGCCTCGGGATGCCGCAGGGCGTTCACGGCCTGCACCGGCACCCCGACCTCGTGCCGGTCCCAGAGTGTGGCGAATTCGGGGCTGGCCGTGCGTAATTCGGTGATCACCCGGTCGAAGGCGGGGTCGCCCGGGAAGTGCGCGGCGTCGGCGCGGTAGGCGGCTACCACGGCGGGCGCGGCATCGGCCCACACCTCGGGCAGGGCCCGATAGCGGGGGTTGGTGAAGAACGTCCGCAGACAATTGTGCGCTCGGTCGTCGAAACCGAACACCGTCCCTGCGGACTCGTTGTACGCCAGCACATTCCAGGCCCGGTCCCGCAGCACGGCGGGCCGCCACCCCCAGGCGTCGAGCAGCTGTCGCACCGCCGGGGTCAACGCACCCTCGGTGCGCCCGGCCGCCGGTGGCGGATTCAACCCCGCCAGCAGATACAGGTGCGCCCGCTCCACCTCGTTCAGCAGCAGCGCCCCGGCGATCGCGTCCAGCACCTCACCGGACACCGTGATATCCCGCCCCTGCTCGAGCCACGTATACCAGGACACCCCCACCCCGGCCCGCACCGCGACCTCCTCCCGCCGCAACCCCGGCGTCCGCCGCCGCCCCACCACCGGCATCCCGACATCACCGGGAGTCAACCGCTCCCGCCGACTCCGCAAGAATTCCCGCAGCTGTTCCCGCCGCCGCTCGGATGCACTGTCCACGGATGACGACAACGACGAAACCCGTCCACAGCATCCCGCTCGGCTCCACGGTCAGAGCCGGAACGACCCCGGCTCGGCACCGGCGCCCACTGATCCGTCCCTATGCTTCCGGCGCGTCGCCGACCGATGCATGCGGCGGGAGCTCCGGTACCGACGGCGGTACAGCCACGGGAGCATCCGAAGCCAGCTCGGCGTCCGGTGCGTGCCGGGTCATGTCGGGCGCGCGGGTTTCCTGTGCTGTGGCGGCGAATGTGCGCGGCGAGTGGTCGGATACCGGGGGGAACGGTGTCCCCTCGGACTCGAGTACGGGGCGGGTCGTCCCGGGCTCCGGCGTCGGCGGAGCCTGCCCGACCTCCGCCGAGTGCGATTGCGGCTCGGGGTCCGGAGTGCGCTCGGGCGAGTCCGCCTCGCGGACGGGCGGCCGGGACCCGGGAGTGTGCGGGGGCGGCAAGGACTCCGACACGTGTGCGGGGGAGCGCGGTGTGCGCTCGGACTCCGAGGGGGCCGGTACCGCCTCGGACTCCGGTGTGGGTCGGGTTGTTCGGGACTCTGGCGCTGGTGTGGGTCGGGTTGTTCGGGACTCCGGCTCCGGTGTGGGTGGAACTTGCCCGCTCGCGGTCGGGAGCGGTACCGGGTCCGCGTTCGCGGTGCGCTCGGGCGTCCCCGCCTCGGCGGCGGGCGGCTGTGGCCCGGCCGCCCGCGGGGTCGGGAACGACTCTGCCTCCTGCGCAAGGTTTTCGGGGACGGCGGGCGGGGCCTCGGGCTCGGAGGTCTCCGGCGTGACGGCGTCGTTCGCGGTGGCGGCCGCGTCGTCGGCCCGGCTGCGGGAGATCACCCCCTCCAGTTCCTCCACCAGCGCGACCAGTTCCGCGCGCAGGTCGGCCACCTCGGCAGCCAGCTCGTCGCGGGCGGCCTCACGTTCGACGAGGTTGGCGCGCAGGGTGTCGATGGTGTCGTTCATGGCGGCCAGCTGGCGGTCGGCTCCGCGCAGCCGCCATTCCACGATGGCGTGGCGGCCCACCGCGCCGCTGGCGTTCTCCACCCACTCCACCACGTAGTCGAGCCACGCGGGCTGCTTGGGCATCTTCTCGTGCTCGTCCCAGCCCTTGCGCAGGGCGGGCTTGGGGGAGAGCACCCGCTCACCGGCCGCCCCCGCGACGGGCGTGTTCAGCTGCACGTGGCTGATCTTCCCGGCGCTGGTGACCACGACGGTGAGGCGGTAGCGCCCCACCAGGTGCATGCGCAGCTCCGCCGCCCCGCGCCCATCGGCGTCCATGGCCCCGAGCCACGGCCCGTCGGCCGCGTCGATGATCGACTCGAGTACCCCGAGTTGTCCGACGCCGCGCCGCAGCCGCGTCGCCCGCTTGCGTAGGTCCTCGACCGTGTCGGTCATCTGATCCCAGTGCATATCGCCTTTCGGTGTTCGACGGCTGTCCGGCTTCGGCCGCACCTCGAACGGCCGTCCGCGTGTGGCCGTGCCCTTTCCCGCCGAATATATCGGCGTGCGCCGCCGCGCCCACGCAGGCGGCCGGGTGTCGGCGGCGGGCACCGCCGCGTTCACCCCAGCGCCTCGGTGGCGGGCGGACGCGCGCTCGGTCCGGCGGCGGCCCCGTTCGGCCGGAGTGCACCGATCGGGGTTCCGCGGTGCCGGCACAGCGGTGGCGCGGCGGCGCGTGGCCGAATACTGTTGTTGCAGGGGCGAATCCGCCCACCACGGTGTCGTGCCGGGGGAATCGGTAATGTCGAGCTGGTGAGTAGCTGGGTGCGTAGCAAATTCCGGAAGGTCGGCCGATTCGATCGAACGATCGAGGGTGCCGTGGCGCAGTTGCCCGCGTCGAGAATGGACAGCGGTTTGCTGCGACTGACCAACAGCGCCGACTACAGCATGCTGTGGTTGGGTATCGCGGCCCTGCTGGCAACACGCAAGGGCGCACCGCGCCGTGCGGCCATGCGCGGCGTGGCCTCGGTGGCCGGGGCCAGTCTCACCGTCAATGTCGGGCTCAAGACGCTCATCGCCCGCCGCCGGCCGGCCGCCGAGGTGCTGCCGATGTACCGGCGGCTGGTGCCCGCGCCGACATCGTCGTCCTTTCCGTCCGGGCATGCCGCCTGCGCGGCGGCCTTCGCCACCGCCGTCGCACTGGAAAGTCCCCGCACCGCGCTGGCGGTCGCGCCGCTGGCCGCCACCGTCGCCTATTCGCGGGTGCACACCGGCGTGCACTGGGGCTCCGATGTGCTGGTCGGCGCGGCGGTCGGCTCCGGTATCGCGCTGGCCACCCGGCGCTGGTGGCCGGTGCGGGAATCCGATGAGGCGCTGGCCCGTCCGGTGCGGGAGGCCCCCGTGCTGGTGGAGGGCAAGGGCCTCGTCGTCATGGTGAACCCGGTCTCCGGCGACCCCGACTACGACCCGACCGACGACATTCGCGCCGCGCTGCCCGCCGCCACCGTCCTGCGCACCCAGCGCGACCTGGATGCCGCGGAACAGCTCACCCGCGCCATCGCCGACGCCGAGGCGCCGGTGCTGGCGGTGGGCGTCGCCGGTGGTGACGGCACGGTCGCCTCGGTGGCCGCGGTCGCGCTGCGCCACGAACTGCCGCTGGTGGTGATCCCCACCGGCACCCTCAATCACTTCGCCCGCGACCTCGGCGTGTACGACCTGCGCGAGGTCATCGACGCGACCGGGGTGGGTGAGGCGGTCGCCGTCGATATCGCCAGCGTCGAATACGAGGCCGAGGGTGAGACACACACCCGCCATCTCATCAACACCTCGAGCATCGGCACCTATCCCGAACTGGTGCGGCTGCGCGAGCGCTGGCAGCACCGCTGGGGTAAGTGGCCCGCCTTCGCCGCCGCCCTGGTGGTGACGCTGCGTCGCGCCCAACCCATCGAGATCTGCCTGGACGGCCGCTGGCAGCGGGTGTGGTTCCTGTTCGTCGGCAACGGCCCGTATCACCCGCACGGCGCGGTGCCCGCCTTCCGCGACCGCCTCGATTCCGGACTGCTCGACGTGCGCTGGCTGCGCGCCGACCTGCGCTGGTCGCGGGCACGGGCGGTGGTGGCGCTGCTGCTGGGGGCCATCGGCCACAGTCGGGTCTACGGCGAACGCCAGTTGCCGGAGCTGCTGGTGCAGCTGCCCGCCCCGGAGGCCCTCGCCACCGACGGGGAGGTCATCGGCGACACCACCCACCTGCGCTACGCCATCGCCGGCGAGCTCGCCGTGTACCGTCGCGACGAATCGAATCCGTTGTGGGCCAACCGCTATCGCCCGCATCACCGCCGCGCGCCCTGGCTGCTCGACGCCTTCCGCCCGCGCCGTCCGAGCTGAGCGCCGCCAGCGGTTCAGGCCGCCAGGGGGCGGGCTCAGCCGAACCAGATGCCGCGCGGCACCACCCGCACGAAGCTGTTCGCGCTGTCGGGGATCTTTCCCTCGGGGTCGCTGCATCCGATGGTCAGTTCACCGGGTGTCGCGCCGACCGTCCACAGCGGTACCCAGGTCGCGCCCTGTGCGCCCTGCTCGGGTTCGGCGTCGGCGGGCGGCGGCAGCAGTTCGATCCCCTCGCCGGACGTGCTGGTCGCGGTGCACCGCAGCGCGGACCGGTCCCACTCCTGAAGCCCCTTGATATCGAGGACGGCGTCGGCGGGCATGATCACGACCTTGGTCTGACCCAGCGGAACGCGTTCCGCACCGGTCGCTTCACCGGGATCGTCGTTGCCGGTGGCGGTCGGCGCTGTCGTGGTGGTTGTGGATGTCGTGCCGGCCGGGGAGGAGTTCGTCTTCGTGTCGTCGCTGGCGCAACCGGCTGCCGCGACGACGGGCAACAGGCTGGCGATCATGAGGGACTTCGAGGTCCGGCGCATCCATACCTCCTGCTCGGGATGGGAGATTCGTACGCATGGTGCCATCTCGCTCGGAATAGCTACCGTTACCGAGAGTAGTGAATAGCTAATTCTCGGCGAATGCGGCCGTGGGTGGGCGACGTGAGCGGAGTCGACCGGTCACGCGGTGTGGCGTCCGACGAGATCGCCGTCCTTCCAGACCTCGCGCACCAGCGCCACCCCGGGCCGGTAGGCGAGGTGCAGATAGGACGGGGCATCGAGCGCGAGCGCATCGGCGCGGGCGCCGATGCTCAATCGTCCGATATCGGTGCGGCGCAGCGCCTTCGTGCCACCCAGGGTGGCCGCCCACACCGCCTCCTCGGGGCTCATCTTCATCTCCCGCACCGCGAGCGCGATACAGAACGGCAGGCTGGTGGTGTAGCTGGTGCCGGGATTGCAGTCCGCGCCCAGGGCCACCGTCACACCGGCGTCGAGTAGGGCGCGGGCGTCGGGGTAGGCGTTGCGGGTGCAGAAGTCGGCTCCCGGCAACAATGTCGCCACTGTCGAACTGCTCGCGAGCGCGTCGATATCCGCATCGGTCACATAGGTGACGTGGTCCACCGACGCGGCCCCCATCTCGACGGCCAGTCGCACTCCCGGTCCGGTGCCGAGTTGATTGCCGTGCACCCGCGGCACCAGCCCGTGTGCCACGCCGGCCCGGAGCACCGCGCGGGACTGCTCCTCGTCGAACGCGCCGCGCTCACAGAACACGTCGATCCAGGTGGCGTGCGGTGCAACGGTTTCGATCATCTCATCGCACACCATGACGACGTAGTCGTCGGCCCGACCCGCGTATTCCGGCGGTGGAACGTGGGCGGCGAGCAGGGTCACCTCCTCGGTGAATCGTCCCGCCACCAGTGCGCCGCGCAGTTCGTCGCGGGTGGTCTGCCCGTACCCGGTCTTGCATTCGACGGTGGTGCTGCCCGAACGCAGTGCCTCGGCCATCAGTCGCCGCACCGTGTTCTCCAGCTGGGTGTCGTCGGCGGCGCGGGTGGCCTCGATGGTGGTGCGGATACCGCCCGCCGTGTACGGCGTCCCGGTCATGCGCGCCGCGAACTCCTCGGCCCGGTCCCCGGCGAACACCAGGTGCGAGTGGCTCTCCACGAAGCCGGGCAGCAGCGCTCGCCCGCCGAGATCCACCCCGAGGTCGGCGGCGGGCGCGGCGGCGCTGTCTCCCACCCAGCTCACCCGTCCGTCGGCGAAGGCGATGGCCGCATCACGGCGCACCCCGAGTGGCCCCGCGCCGAGTTCCGGATCATTGGTGACGAGCGTCCCGATATTCGAGACGACGAACGATGCCACGGTGAATTCCTTTCCGCCTCGAGCGAGATGCCCGCGCCGCGCTGCCCACGCCTCCGGTGTGGTCGAGCGTCCCATGCCGATCTCGCCGCCGTGGGCGATCGACACCCGCGACGCGCCGGAAGCGGTGCCGTCCAGTTGTATATTCCTGTATATACAGCCGTCAAGGGCCGTGGTGTGGCCGGTAGGCTGCGGGGCCGGAGCAATGGATGGGCGAGGAGCGGTTGGGCGGTATGGCGGCGGTCGACGGCGAACTGGCCGCACTGTTCGAACAGTCGGGCGGCGAGGCCGTGCCCGCCTATGAGCGCGTCAAGAACCTGGTGTCCGCGCAGATCCGCTCGGGCCGCTGGGTGGAGGGCGATCAGGTGCCGTCGGAACATCAGCTCGTCGCCGCCACCGGCCTGTCCCGCATGACCGTCAACCGTGCCCTGCGCGAACTCGCCGCCGAGGGCCTGATCGTGCGCACGGCGGGAGTGGGCACCTTCGTCGGCGGCGCCAAGGCGTCCTCACCCCTGTTCGAGGTCCGCAATATCGCCGACGACATCGCCCGCCGCGGCCACCGCCACCACACCGAGGTCATCCTGGTCCGCGCCGAGACCATCGCCCCCGACCACACCCACCTGCGAGATTCCCTCGGCGCCACAGCGTTCCACTCCATCCTCGTCCACTACGAGGGCGGCACGCCGATCCAACTGGAGGATCGCTACGTCAACCCCACCGCCGCCCCCGACTACCTGGCCCAGGACTTCACCGCCACCACCCCCAACGACTACCTCAGCCGCGTTGCCCCGCTGATCCGCGGTGAGCACATTGTCGAAGCCGTCCTGGCAACACCGGACGAATGCCGCCACCTCCATATCACCCCCACCGAACCCTGCCTCCTCATCCGCCGCCGCACCTGGTCCGCCACCGGCCTCGTAAGCGTCGCCCGCCTCCTCCACCCGGGCTCCCGCAACCGCCTCGAAGGGATATTCGGGCGCTGAATCACCCTGAACTGGTTCGCTGCGCGGGAAGCCGTAGTGGCGCAGGGGTATTGCACATCTCGCTTCGGAGTGGATTGCGGAAGCGATGAAATGAATTGGAAGTGGGGTGGCGTCGTGTGCCTTGCCTGACTGTCGCTGACGCCGGGTTGGGTGCCGTGGGCTCGGTTCCGGCCGTCGGACCGGCTGTGGTCCGGTTTCGAGATGTGATGGAGTGGTGCTGGCGGCGGCGGACGCGGCTTCGAGTGCGGTGGGATGCTTCCGTCGCGGGAGCAGGCCCCGTCTCATTCCCCATTCTCGAGATAGATCGGAAACCCGCCCGAGTCGATAACTCGAACCGTTGCTCTGATCCGCCGTACCAGCCGCGGCACTGTATATCGCTCCAGATCCGGCAGTCGCACGTAACGAGCCTCGGCCAACTCGCCATCGGGAAATCGCAACCGAGCGACATCCACACCATCGAGTTCGGGCGCCGCGAAGAGGAAGAGCAGCTTGTCGCCCGCCCTGTCCGGCGCCCAATCCACCGCCGCGAAACCCAAGTCGCGCACGGTGATTCCCAACTCCTCCCGGATTTCCCGGCGGCAGGCGTCCGCAGGAGACTCACCGATCTCGACATATCCGCCGGGGATATCCCAGTGGTCTTTGTAAGTGGGCCGCACCAGCAGTACTGACGACTCCCGCACGATGATCGCCCCGGCGGCAACGCGCGGAGCCGCCAGGCGCGAAACCGGCTCGGTGCTCATGCGTGGCGATGGTATAGGTGCCCCTCGGCACTCGATGTCCCCGGTTGGTTGTCCTGACCGGTTGTTCGCATCTCGCCGCGGCATCGCCGGCGATCGGTGCCGGAGCGAATATCGAAGTCGTACAGCGAATGCTGGGGTGCAAGACCGCCATTGCTGGTCCTGGACCCCTGTGGGCATGTGTTCCCGAACGGCCTGGACGCCGTCGCCGCGGGTACGGAGGCCGATGCGCGGGTTGCCGCGCACCAACTGTGTACCGCATGAGAACGGGGCCGTTCCGCTGATCTCGGAAACGACCCCTGACCTTGGTGCCGAGTGTGGGACTCGAACCCACACGTCCTTTCGGACAACGGTTTTTGAGACCGTCGCGTCTGCCAGTTCCGCCAACCCGGCGCACCGGGTGAAAACTATAGCGGGTGATCTGGCTGGGGACCTAACCACGCCGGGGATCGGGGGGTGACGTTGTGATACTGGTCGGTTTGCGCTGGGTAGATGGGTTGTGGGCGGAGGTGGGCGGTAGTCTTTGGGTTACTCGGATGCGTGCCGGTCGGCGAGGGTGGCGTCGGACGAGCAGCGTCGGTGTTGGTTATCGGAAGCGACAGGGGTCTATCTATGGGAACGACAGCAGGGGGCGCGGGCGCGAAGAAGGACTCCGCGCCGTCCGCCCCCAAGCGGGTGGTGGTCGCCGAGGACGAGGCCCTCATCCGGATGGATCTGGTCGAGATGCTCTCCGAGGAGGGCTATAACGTCGTCGGTGAGGCGGGTGACGGCCAGCAGGCGGTCGACCTGGCCGAGGAACTGCGTCCCGATCTGGTGATCATGGACGTCAAGATGCCGCGGCGGGACGGGATCGATGCCGCCGCCGAGATTGCCTCGAAACGCGTTGCCCCCGTGGTGATTCTGACCGCGTTCAGCCAGCGTGACCTGGTGGAGCGGGCGCGGGACGCCGGTGCGATGGCGTACCTGGTCAAGCCGTTCACGAAGTCGGATCTGGTGCCCGCCATCGAGCTGGCCGCCAGCCGCTTCCATGAGATCACGGCCCTCGAGGGGGAGGTCGCCAATCTCGCGGACCGGCTCGAGACCCGCAAGTTGGTGGAGCGTGCCAAGGGTGTGCTCATGCAGACGCAGGGGCTATCGGAACCGCAGGCATTCAAGTGGATACAGCGCACGGCCATGGACCGACGCACCACCATGAAGGCGGTCGCCGAAGTGGTGCTGGAGAATCTCGCACCCAAGTAATAGTTAACCGCTATGTTGCCGGGGCGGACCGTAGATCCTTAACGCCCTGGCAACACGGGCGGGAAAATAGTTTGTCTCGATGTCACACGACTGATGCGAATGTGATGCGCAGCTAACGCGGCGGGGCTATGTTCTGACCGGGTCGACATGATGAGGGCGGCCCCCTCGGCGAGCCGGGGAGTACAGAACATAGAGGTGAATCGTGCTTGGTTCAATGACGCGCACGTCTTCCCTGCGGCGCGGGCGCATGGCACGCGCGGTGGTCATCGGGGCGGCAGCGGCGCTCGCGCTGGCGGGATGCGGCAGCAAATCGACCGACAGCGGTACCGAGGGCGGCGGGCTCAGTATCCAGCCGCTGGTCCAGGTCGACCTGGACGGCAATGAGGTGGCCGCCGCCGATTCCAAGGCCGCGGCCGACCCGGCCGGTGACGGCAATGCCAAGTGCGCCCCGCAGTCCATCGCCATGGCGGGCCCGCTGACAGGCCCCAACGCCAATCTCGGCCTGAATATCGTCCGTGGCGCGAAGCTGGCCATCGACGAGTTCAACAAGGCCAATTCCGACTGCCAGGTGACGCTGAAGGAATTCGACACCGAGGGCAATCCGCAGAAGGCCACCCAGGTCATCCCGACGATCATCAACGACCCGTCGATCGTCGGTCTGCTCGGCCCGACCTTCTCCGGTGAGACCAAGGCGACCGGTCAGGTGCTCAGCGATGCCGGACTGCTGGCGCTTTCCCCGTCGGCCACCAATGTCGATCTCACCAAGAACGGCTGGAAGACCTTCTTCCGCGGCCTCGGCAATGACGGCATCCAGGGCCCGGCGGTCGCCAACTACCTGCTGCAGACCGGCAAGTACAAGAAGATCTGCGTCGTCGCGGACAACACCGACTACGGTGTCGGCCTGGCCCGGACCTTGACCGAGACCCTGGGTTCGGTCGCCGATCCGAGCTGCGCGGTCAACGTCAAGGAAGGCGACAAGGACTTCTCCGCCGCGGTGTCGAAGCTGTCGTCCGCCGCGCCGGACGCCATCTACTACGCGGGCTACTACGCCGAGGCGGCCCCGTTCGTGCAGCAGCTGCGCTCGGGCGGAGTGACGGCCGAATTCATCTCCGATGACGGCGCCAAGGATGTGGAGTTCGTGCGCCAGGCCGGCGACGCCGCCGAGGGCGCGCTCATCTCCTGCCCGTGTGGTCCCTCGCCGGACGAGTTCACCCAGGCGTACAAGGACCTCAACGGCTACGACCCGGGCACCTACTCCACCGAGGGCTACGACCTGACCACGATCATGCTGAAGGGCATTGTCGCCGGCAAGGTGAACCGCGCCGACATGGTCGAGTACGTGCGCACCTACCAGGGGCAGGGCCTGGCCCGCGAGTACAAGTGGGGCCCGACCGGTGAGCTGGAGAAGGCACTGATCTGGATGTACGAGGTCAAGTAGCAGCACCGATTCGAAACAGCGTGTGCCGGAATGGTGGGCCGGTTGTCGGGCCCGTCCGGCACACGCTGTTTCCTCCACGGCGAAAGTAACGAATGTCTTCACCAGCACTGGCCGGTGTGACCCTGCTGGCGAACGGGTCCATCGATTTCAATGTCACC
This sequence comes from Nocardia otitidiscaviarum, assembly GCF_007362295.1. Classification (NCBI taxonomy): domain Bacteria; kingdom Bacillati; phylum Actinomycetota; class Actinomycetes; order Mycobacteriales; family Nocardiaceae; genus Nocardia; species Nocardia otitidiscaviarum. The sequence continues at coordinate 2,110,294 of NZ_CP041695.1, forward strand.
GGTGTGATCGACCAATTCTGGCGGCTCACCGTCGACGGTCTCACCTATGGTTCGATCTACGCTCTGGTCGCGGTGGGCTACACCCTGGTTTACGGTGTACTGCGCCTCATCAATTTCGCCCATTCGGAAGTATTCATGCTGGGCATGTTCGGTCAATTGATCGGACTGATGCTGCTCGGTTTCGGGGCCAGCGGAAACGTCTACGCGCAGGGCACCGGATTGACGATCGTGTATCTCGGCACGGCCATGGTGATCGGCATGCTGGTCTCCGGCGGCGCCGCGGTCGGATTGGAGCGGGTCGCCTATCGGCCATTGCGCAAACGCGGTTCCAAGCGGCTCGCTTTTCTGATCTCGGCGATCGGCATGTCGTTCGTTCTGCAGGAGATCGTGCACTACATACTGCCGAAGATCTGGCCGGGTTTCGGCGGTACCAACGCCCAACAGCCGATCATGCTGGTGCGGCCGACCGAACTGTTCACCGTCTTCGATGCCGCAGTCACCAATACCGCGGTCGTCATCATCCTTGCCGCGGTCCTGCTCGCCGTTGCCGCCGAACTCTTCATCCAGCGAACCAAATTCGGCCGCGGCGTGCGCGCGGTCGCGCAGGATCCGGATACCGCCACCCTGATGGGCGTCTCCCGCGAGCGGGTCATCATGCTGACCTTCTTCATCGGCGGCCTGCTCGCCGGTGCCGCGGCGCTGCTGTACACGCTGCGGGTGCCCAACGGCATCATCTACTCCGGCGGATTCATTCTGGGCATCAAGGCGTTCAGCGCCGCCGTGCTGGGCGGCATCGGCAACCTGCGGGGCGCGTTGCTGGGCGGACTGCTGCTCGGGCTGGCCGAGATGTACGGGCAGATCCTGTTCGGCACCGAATGGCGCGACGTGGTCGCCTTCGTGCTGCTGGTCGCGGTGCTGATGTTCCGGCCGACCGGCATTCTGGGTGAGAGTCTGGGGAGGGCCCGCGCATGAGCGAACCGAAGACGACCGACCGGCCGCAGGGTACGGAGCGGACCATGCGCGGTGTCGGCGATGCACTGCGTTCCTGGTGGGGCGGATTGTCCCGGCCCGCGCAGTGGGCCGTCGGCGTACCGGCCATCGTGGCGCTGGCGCTGCTGCCACTGTTCCCGCCGCCGCTGCTCGACACCCCGGGCACCAGTTTCGGCGGTGTGATGGCGCAGTTCGCCATGACGGCACTCATCGCCATCGGCCTGAATGTCGTTGTGGGACAGGCGGGTCTGCTCGATCTGGGCTATGTCGGCTTCTATGCCGTCGGCGCCTACTCGGTGGGCCTGCTCACCAGCCCGAACAGTCCGTGGAATCAAACCGACGGCGGCTTCCTCAATACCAAATGGGCATGGCTGGCCTGTGTGCCGATCGCCATTCTGCTCACCGCCATCTCCGGGCTCATCCTGGGGACGCCGACACTGCGGTTGCGCGGCGACTACCTGGCCATCGTGACTCTCGGCTTCGGTGAGATCGTGCGGCTGCTGGCCGACAATCTCGGTGACATCACCAATGGCAGCCTCGGTCTGTCCGGTATCGCCTACCCGCGGGTCGGTGAATCGGAGGACCATCCGGGCGGCTACTTCTCCTCCGGAAATCTCGGCGACTCCGAGAGCGGAAATCTGTTGGACCGCGCCAACTCCGGCACCTGGTGGTTCTGGATCGGTATGGCGCTGGTGATCCTGGTCCTGGTGCTGGTGGGCAATCTCGAGCGCAGCCGCGTCGGCCGGGCCTGGGTGGCCATCCGCGAGGACGAGGACGCCGCCGAGATGATGGGGGTGCCCGCCTTCAAGTTCAAACTGTGGGCCTTCACCATCGGCGCGGCCATCGGCGGTCTGTCGGGTGCGCTGTACGCGGGCCAGGTGCAGTACATCAATCCGGGCGTGTTCAACATCATCAACTCCATGCTGTTCCTGTGCGCCGTGGTCATCGGCGGTCAGGGCAACAAGCTCGGGGTGATCGTGGGCGCGTTCCTGGTGGTGTACCTGCCGAACCGGTTCATGTCGGTGGAGGTGGGTGATCAGTCGCTCGGTGACTACAAGTATCTGTTCTTCGGTCTCGCGTTGGTGGTGGTGATGATCTTCAGACCGCAGGGTCTGTTCCCGGTCCGGCAGCGGCTGCTCGCCTACGGGCGGCAGGTGTACCGGGCAGTGCACAAACCGGCGGCGCCGGCTACGACGGGAGCACGGCGATGACCGGGCCCGGCGCGGGCGACGCGCTGTACGACAACGAGGATTTCGCGGCCGGATACACCGAGGCCCCGGAGGCCGAGAGCACCGGCACCGTGGACGTCTCCGAGGTGGTGCCCGGTCTGGGCAGTGCGGCGGCCGTCGCCGAGGTGGTCGCACCGCATCGCGAGATCGAGACCGCGGTCGGCGCCCCGCTGTTGCGCACCGACGACCTGACCGTGCGGTTCGGCGGCCTGACGGCCTTGGATCAGGTCAGTTTCGAGATCCGACGCGGCGAGATCCTCGGGCTCATCGGGCCCAACGGGGCGGGCAAGACCACCTGCTTCAATGCCATCACCGGGGTCTACCGGCCGAGCGGGGGCACCGTCACCTTCGACGGGAAGCCGCTCACCAAGACCAAACGCAACGAGATCACCCGCCTCGGCATCGCACGCACCTTCCAGAACATCCGGCTGTTCGAGGAGATGACCGCGCTGGAGAACGTGGTGGTGGGAACCGATGCGCGGCACCGGACTTCGGTGCCCGGCGCGTTGTTCCGCACCGCCCGCCACCGGCGCGAGGAGCACGACGCCATCGAGCGCGGGATGGCGCTGCTGGAATTCGTCGGCATCGCGCCGCGCGCGGTGGAGAAGGCGCGCAACCTGTCCTACGGTGACCAGCGTCGGCTGGAGATCGCGCGGGCGCTGGCCACCGAGCCGAAACTGCTGTGCCTGGACGAACCCGCCGCCGGCTTCAATCCCAGCGAGAAGTCCGCGCTCATGGACCTGATTCGCAAGATCCGTGACGACGGCTTCACCGTACTGCTCATCGAGCACGATATGCGGCTGGTCATGGGCGTGACGGATCGGATCGTGGTGCTCGAGTTCGGGCGCAAGATCGCCGACGGGCTACCGGAGCAGATCCGCGAGGACCCGGCGGTGATCGCGGCGTATCTGGGTGTGCCGGAGGACAGTCCGGCCGCCGAGGTGGCTGCCGAGGACGTCGTGGAGGGTGCCGAGGCCGAGGAGATCGCGGCCGATGTCGCCGCGGCGGAGGATACGGATTCCGCGGCGGCCGACACCGGCGAGCCCGGTCGCACCTCGTCGACGGAATCGGCTGTCACGCTGCGCAAGAGCGCTGGAGCGACGGCCCAGGAGGGGGAGTCGGCGCTGCTCCAAGTCGACGACATCGTCGTCAACTATGGCAGAATCCAAGCGCTGCACGGTATCTCATTGAATGTCGGCTCCGGTGAGCTGGTGACCCTGCTGGGCGCCAACGGTGCGGGCAAGACCACCACCATGCGCGCCCTGTCCGGCCTGCTGCCCTTGACCAGGGGGCGAATCCTGTTCGAGGGCAAGGACATCACCCGTATGAAGGCGCACGAGCGGGTGCTGGCCGGGCTCATCCAGGCTCCCGAGGGGCGCGGCGTCTTCCCGGGAATGACGGTCCAGGAGAATCTGGACATGGGCTGCTACGCCCGGCCGTTCAAACAGCGGTCGGAGTACGACTCCACCCTGGACTGGGTCTTCGAGCTGTTCCCCCGCCTCGCCGAGCGCCGCCGCCAGGTCGGCGGCACCCTCTCCGGCGGTGAACAGCAGATGCTCGCCATCGGCCGCGCCCTCATGGCCCGCCCGAAGCTCCTGCTCCTGGACGAGCCGTCGATGGGTCTGGCCCCCATGGTGATCCAGCAGATCTTCCGCATCATCACCGAGATCAACGACAGCGGCACCACGGTCCTGCTGGTCGAACAGAACGCCCAGCAGGCCCTCACCCGCAGCGACCGCGCCTACATCCTGGAAACCGGCGAGGTGACCAAGTCCGGACCCGGCCGCGACCTCCTGGTCGACCCCGCCATCAAATCCGCCTACCTCGGCGTCGGCTGAACCGGCGACATACGCGTCGGGCCGGTCATCCACGGATGACCGGCCCGACACTCTTTGCAGGGGCGACAGGACTTGAACCTGCAACCTGCGGTTTTGGAGACCGCTGCTCTGCCAATTGAGCTACGCCCCTTCGTTGCGCGCGACTACCGTACCAACATCACGCGCCGGGACGAAATCGCTTTTCCATCACCCCAAACCGAGCCGCTCCAACCACGCGTCCAACCGCCCCGCCGCCGCCCCCGACCAGTACGAGCTGCGCCACTCCCGCCCGGCCGCCAGCTCCAGCAACCGGGGCAGCAGGTAGCGGAAGTCGTCGACGCCGCCCCAGGTACTCATCGCCTTCGCGGCGTATCGGGCCAACGCCTCCGGCGTGAGCGATCGGATCGGCTCATCCAGTAGACGGCGTCCCTCGTCCGGTGCGACGCAGTGCGGGCAGCCGTCGATCACGTCGGGGCGTGGGACCCGTGCGAACACGTCGTACAGTTCACGCAATGCCGCGGCCCGGTCGCACACGGCTGTGAGGATACGGCGACGACCGGTCCGATGCCGAGTCGTCGGCGGGCCGGTGCCGGTGGGAGTGCACCGATTCGGTCGGCGTCGGGACCGGTTCGCGCCCGGTGCGTACGGTTGTCGGTGGACGTCCCTAGACTCTGGTGCGTGACTCCTGCCTCTATCGATCAGCGTCCGAGTGCTGCGTCCACCGCTACCGCCGATGTGGGGGAGCGGCCTACGTTGTTGCTGCTGGATGGGCATTCGCTGGCTTATCGGGCGTTCTACGCGCTGCCGGCGGAGAACTTCAAGACGCAGAGCGGGCAGACCACCAATGCCGTGTACGGGTTCACGGCGATGCTGATCAATCTGCTGCGGGACGAGAAGCCCACACATGTGGCGGCGGCGTTCGACGTGAACCGGAAGACGTTCCGGACCGAGGCGTATCCGGAGTACAAGGCGAACCGGATCACCACGCCGGACGAGTTCCGGGGGCAGGTGGAGATCACCCAGGAGGTGCTGGGGGCGCTCGGGATTCCCACCATGGCGATGGAGGGGTACGAGGCGGACGACATCATCGCCACGCTCACCACGCAGGCGGTGCCGCAGGGATACCGGGTGCTGATCGTGAGCGGCGACCGGGATTCGCTGCAACTGGTCAACGACGATGTCACCGTGCTGTACCCGAAGAAGGGCGTCAGCGAGCTGACCCGGTTCACCCCGGCGGCGGTGGAGGAGAAGTACGGGCTCACCCCGGCGCAGTATCCCGACTTCGCGGCGCTGCGCGGCGACCCGAGTGACAACCTGCCCGGCATTCCCGGCGTCGGCGAGAAGACCGCCGCCAAATGGGTGCGTGAATACGGCGACCTGGCCGCACTGGTGGACAAGGTGGACACCGTCAAGGGCAAGGTGGGAGACGCGCTGCGCGCCAACCTGTCCAGCGTGGTGCTCAACCGGCAGCTCACGGAGATGGTGCGTGATGTGCCGGTGCCCTACACCCCCGACCAGCTGGCCATGCAGCCGTGGGACCGGGAGAAGATCCACTCCCTGTTCGACGACCTGGAATTCCGCGTCCTGCGCGACCGCCTGTTCGACACCCTCGCCCCGGTGGAACCCGAGGCCGAGGCCGGATTCGAGATCAGCGGCGGCACCCTGGCTCCGGGCTCGGTCGCCGACTGGCTGGCCGAACACGCCAAAGCCGGTCAGCGCCACGGCGTTTCGGTGGTCGGCATCGGCCATCCGGTCAATGGCGACACCAAGGCCATCGCCATCGCGGCCGCCGACGGCGAAGGCGGCTACCTCGACGTCCACGCCCTCACCCCGGAGGACGAGGCCGCGCTCGGCGCCTGGCTCGCCGATCCGGAGACCCCCAAGGCCCTGCACGAGGCCAAGTCGGCCATGCACGCGCTGCGCGCCCGCGGCTGGGCCCTCGGCGGCCTCACCAGCGATACCGCCCTGGCCGCCTACCTGGTCCGGCCGGGCCAGCGCACCTTCACCCTCGACGATCTGTCGCTGCGCTACCTCAAGCGCGAACTGCGAGTGGAGGATTCGGGCGCGGCCCAGCTGTCCCTGCTCGACGACGAGGACCAGGTCGACGAGGAGCTCGCCAAGACCGAGATCCTGCGCGCCCAGGCGGTCTCCGACCTCGCCGCCGCCTTCGACGAGGAACTCGAGCGCATCGAGTCCACCGCCCTGCTGCGCGATATGGAACTGCCGCTGCTGGCCGTGCTCGCCGATCTCGAACAGGCCGGTATCGCCGTCGACGCCGATCAGCTCGAACAGTTGCAGCGCGAATTCGCCGACCGGGTCGCCGAGGCCGCGAACAACGCTTACGAGGTGATCGGCAAGCAGATCAACCTCGGCTCGCCCAAGCAGTTGCAGGTGGTGCTGTTCGACGAGCTCGACATGCCCAAGACCAAGCGCACCAAGACCGGCTACACCACCGACGCCGACGCGCTGGAGGGCCTGTACGAGAAGACCCAGCACCCGTTCCTGCAACATCTGCTCGAGCATCGCGACGCCACCCGGCTCAAGGTGACCGTGGACGGCCTGCTCAAATCCGTCGCCGACGACGGCCGTATCCACACCACCTTCAATCAGACCATCGCCGCCACCGGACGGCTGTCGTCCACCGAGCCGAATCTGCAGAACATCCCGATCCGCACCGACACCGGTCGCCGCATCCGCGACACCTTCGTGGTCGGCCCCGGCTTCGAATCGCTCATGACCGCCGACTACAGCCAGATCGAAATGCGGATCATGGCGCACCTGTCCAAGGACGAGGGCCTGATCGAGGCGTTCAACTCCGGTGAGGACCTGCACACCTTCGTGGCGTCCAAGGCGTTCGACATTCCGCTTGCGGAGGTGCACCCGGAAATGCGCCGCCGCATCAAGGCCATGTCCTACGGCCTGGCGTACGGTCTGTCCGCCTACGGCCTGTCGCAGCAGTTGAAGATCAGCGCCGAGGAGGCCAAGGCGCAGATGGAGGTGTACTTCAACCGCTTCGGCGCCATCCGCGACTATCTGCGCGACGCCGTCGAGCAGGCGCGCAAGGTGGGCTACACCGAAACCCTGTTCGGCCGCCGCCGTTACCTGCCGGACCTGGACTCCAGCAACCGTCAGCGCCGCGAGGCAGCCGAACGCATGGCGCTCAACGCACCCATCCAGGGCACGGCCGCCGACATCATCAAGGTCGCCATGATCGACACCCAGCGCGCCATCCGGGCGGCGGGCCTGAAGTCGCGCATGCTCCTGCAGATCCACGACGAACTCGTCTTCGAGGTGGCGTCGGGGGAGCGTGAAGCGCTGGAATCGCTTGCCCGCGAACATATGTCGAAGGCCATCGACCTTTCGGTGCCGCTCGAGGTGTCGGTGGGCGTGGGCCGCAGCTGGGACGCGGCCGCGCACTGACCGACCGTGGGTGCGCACCGCCCGTGAGCATCGCGCGCACGGGCGGTGCGCCCGCGTGAATCGGTGCGTCGCCGCCGACGCAACCGGCTGTGTTGTTTCGGCGGTATCGGCCGGGTGCGTACCGGCTTCCGACTGCACGCCGGAATGTGGCGTGCACGGTCGCGTGTCGGGGGATGGTCAGGAGTTTTGCGGGAGGGTGCTCGGCGCTATCAACGCGCAGGCCAGCGCGGTGGCACGGCAGATGTCCGCGCAGGCCCGCTCGCCGTACTGTTCGCACTGCTCGGCGAGGTCGATGCAGGCGTCGCGGGTCAATTCGCACAGCCACGCCGCCCAGGGGGAGTCGCGGTCCAGCAGGTCGGCCGTGTGGCGGCTCAGTTCGGACACATCGGTCAGCATGGCGGTATGCCGCCGGTCCACGTGGGTCGCGCCGGGATCCGGATCGGCGTGGATCTGGTGTCGGCAGGTGCGGTGGCAGCGGAGGAGATGGTCGATGGTGCGCTGGAACGTGGGATCGGGCATGGCACCTCTTCCGTTGATTAGCTGCTGATTTGCCCATTGTCGTGGACGGGGTCCTGAGAGTCCCGCAGGCATGCCGCTGCGACCGTGGTGAAAGTTACTCGTGGGTCGGCGCGGAATATGGTTGCTATCCCCGAGATGTCCCCTTAAGCTCGACGCCGTGCCGAATCCCGCCTACAGCCGCAGCGCAGCGCTCGACGTCGCCGACCGCGACCGCGCCGCGCTTCTTCCGCTCACCGCGATGGTGGCTGTGGCGCGAATTCTCGTAGTAGCCCGCCGTAGCGGGGTCTGATTCGGACCGGCCCCCTCGCTGCGGCCACTCTGCTCTTGATTTTCGCTGGTCCCCTCTGCCATTCCTCGGAAGATTCGGGAAGACCAAACCTCACCATGACCATCACCATCGATACCCACACGTTCATCGCCGCTGCCCCCGCGAGCCTGCGGGCCGAATGCCGCGACCTCACCCCCGCCGAGTTCTACGACCGGTACTGCGAACACGAAGGCCCGGTCAAGCTCAGTGAGTGGACGCCCATCGGGCACCACGGACCCGGCGGGCGCTACACGGCGACCCTCGAGATCGCCAACCACCTGCGCACCGTCGTGGCGGCGGGCAGTCCGGTGGCGACGCTGACCTCGGCCCTCTACGACGAGGGCTATCCGGTCGAGATCCTCGCCTTCCACCAGCGCCGCACCGACGAGGGCATCGCCACCTTCGTCCAGTGCGAGTTCAACAACCGTCGCGGTTGGGGCGCCGCCCTCGCCGACGACGGCGCCGAATCCGCCATCCGCGCCATGATCGCGGGCATCAACCACCTCGGAACCCACTTCTGAGGTAGTGCCGCACCCCGCTACCCGACGGTGGCGGGGTGCGGCGCTGTCCAGGCATCGAAACGACGGGCCTCGAAACGACGGGCTCGAAAACAGCAGCGCCGCACCCGATCTCGGGTGCGGCGCTCATGCGTCGGTGCCGCGCTCTACTGTGACTGCTGCTCGGCGAGCTGCTTGCGGACCTCTTCCATATCGAGATCCTTGACCTGACCGATGAGGTCCTCCAGCGCGGCCGGGGGCAGCGCGCCGGGCTGCGCGAAGACGAGCACGCCCTCGCGGAAGGCCATGATGGTCGGAATCGAGCGGATCTGCGCCGCGGCGGCGAGCCCCTGCTCCGACTCGGTGTCGACCTTGCCGAACACCACATCGGGGTGCTTCTCGGACGACGCCTCGTAGGTCGGTGCGAAGCTCTTGCACGGGCCGCACCAATCGGCCCAGAAATCGACGAGCACCACGTCGTTTCCGGTCACGACCTCATCGAAGTTCTGCTCGGTAAGAGTCTGGGTGGCCATGGCATCCTCTCGTGTCGGTTTCGCCCGGTCCAACACCGGACGATGCGGTTGTGTTCCCTACCCGACCGGCCACTCGCGCCGCCGATCACCGTCCCACCGTCGTATACCCACAACCGTAGCCGGTAAAAACGACCTACCCTCAGCTCAGGGGGTTCATGCTTGCCGAGAACCAGGTCAGAATCGTCAGATTGCCGTCATTTTCAGGAAACAGACCGTCGAGTACCTCGGTGTTGTCCACGGCCTCACGCTTGTAGCCCTGCGGGTCGATGTAGTGGCGGATCGCCATCGTGGAACCCTCCGTGTGGCCCAGCTGCGCGGACGCGCGGCGATGGTCGCCGGTCTTGCCGGTCACCTCCGTCGCCACCGTATCGCGCAGGTTGCCCCATGTCATCCACTCCAGTTCGCTGCCCGCAGTGACGCAGTCCAGGGCATACCCGGCGTTGTCCCAGTCGACGGGCCGCCCCTTGAGCGTGAACATGAGTTCGGTCTCATCGATCGGCGCGCACCGCCGCTTCCAAGCGCGCAACACGGTGGTGAGCCAGTGCGGGAGCACCACGTAATACGGGTTACCGGATTTGCGTGTGCTTTGCCGAAAGGGTTTCTCACCGACATGCTTCACGACCGTGCCGCAGATATGCGCCGTCACGCGCGGCACCGTATCGGCATCGAGCTCCGGCACGTCGATCCAGCGCAGCGCCAGCGCCTCACCGGGGCGGACACCGGTGCCGAACACGGTGAGCCCGAAGGGCAGCAGATAGCGGTGATGGCGCGGCCACCTGCTCCTATCCGCGAGCAGCTTCACGAACACCGCGCGCTCACCGGCCGACAATGCCCGTTGTCCACCGGCCCCGGAACCGGGCCGCGGCACCAGCCGCATAGGTGAGTCGTCGAACAGCCCTTGCAGAGTCAGGAATCGGAAGCACGCCGTCAGGATGTTGTGATGCCGGTAGGCCATGCCCGGCGCGACCAGCGCGATGTCCTCAATATAGGCCGCCAACTCGGACGGTCGGCCGATCTCCGCGATGGAGAACGAGCCCAACTCGGTTTCGAGCTTCACCGCATCCTGCTTCGCCCGCCAATCGTTGCTTGGATAGATCGCCATCTGGTATAGGTACAGGGTCCGCTGCTTGATCTCACCCCGCCGCAAACGCTGCTTCTGGAGATCGATGTAGTGCGCGAACACCGCGCTCATCTTGTCGGTCGGCTTGAACCGCACCTCCACAGAACCCCGCCGCTGGCGACGCACCGACCCCTTGTAGCGGTTGCGCTGAAACTTCGCATCCCAGTCCGCCAGACACTCATCCTTCGTAGCCCCGACCCCGCTGGTACGCACGTAGACGCCGCTGTAGGACCGGTGCCGAACCTCGGTGAGCCGCCAGAGTCCATCCGGCCCCTTCACCGGCTCCAGCTTGTACCGCGGTGGATAGGCACCCGGTTCCAGCGCAGCCCGAGGCATTACGCCGCCTCCCCGCCCTGCGCCTGCTGCCAGGCCACCAGATCAGCCAGCGGGTACCGGCACCGCGAACCGACCTTGACGAACCGCGGCCCCTTCGGCGGATGCTGCGCGGCCCAATTCGCGAGCGTCTTGACCGTGAAGCGGGTTCGCTGCGCCACCTCCTCACGGGTCAGCCACGTAGGTCCCACGGCTTCACTGTCGTACTGCTGTTCACGGCCTTCCATGACTCCTCCTCACGCCGCATCCAGGGTTGGTGAATTCTGTTGTGCCCCAAGCTCATCCACTGCGATCTTGGCTTGTAGGTATTGCGCTCGCCAAGCCGAGCGTTTCGCGATCGCGCCCATGATCAGGTGCTCGCGCAGCGGTCGTTCCCAGTCGCCGGGATCCACGGGCCGGATCTGGAGGTGGCTGGTGTCGGGTGTGAGGATGCCGACCTGGGCCAGGAGTTGCCGAACGAATTCCGCGCGGTCGCTGCGGTGATCGGGCAGGGTTTTCCCGGTCCAGCGGCGCGAGACCAGTACACGGCGGCCGGGCAGGCCGAGGGTGGCGCGGCGGTGGGCTTTGCCGCGGCAGCGGCCGGGCACGGTCTTGTCACTGGCGCCGCGCGGGACGATGCCGTAGCGCAGCCACACCCCGCAGCGCGGCGAACACGGTGTGATCTTCAGTTCCGCGTGGAGCCGTTCGTAGTGGGCGGCGGTGCGGGCGGAGTCGGTGTCGAGGACTTCGCCGATGGATTTGGTCAGGTACTTGGTGACGTAGTGGATGGTCTTGTTCGCGTCGTCGCCGGGCACGATGCCGCGAATGTCGCGCGGGTCGACCTGGACACCGAACCGCAGCGTGTGCGCGGGGTCGATGTCGTCACAGGTGCCGATCACATCGAGGGCGTCATCGAAGGACGGCAACGGCCGCCGGGTGCGCGGGTCGAGGAAGGTGCCGCCGTCGAAGACCGGCATGGCGTCATCGGTGTAGACGGCATGGTCGAAGTGCGGCCACCACACCTGGTGGTAGGTGGCCGCGGTGACCAGCCGCACCAGATCGCGGGAGATCGCGCCGCGGGTGAGGATGTGCAGGTGCGGGGCACCGCGTTTCTGGGGTTCCACGACCGCGAAGTACTGCATGTCGTAGCCGAGCGCGCGGCGCATGTTCTGCACCCACCGGTCGAACAGGGCCGCGCAATGCACGGTGTCACGCGCGGCGCGCGGGTAGTCGTAGCTGTCCGGATGCACCGGCGACCCGTCGGAGCACACCTTGCCGTCCGGAGTTTTCGCGCCGACGCGGTTGATCCGGCCGTAGGAGGGCAGGGTGAGGGTGATGAACATGCCGGGGCAGTGCTTGCCCGCGTACACCTGTCCGATGGTGCGTTTGGTGACCTTGTTGCGGGGCAGGTCCGGTGCGTCCTGACGCCGACGCGTCGACCGCTTCCGCCGCGGCCGGGCGGTGGTGTCGGGATCGGGCAGCCGTCCCCGCAGCCCGGATTCGCGCAGCTCGACATCCAGGTCCCGGATCACCTCGCGGATAGCGTCGGCGGATTCGGTGTCGCCCTCGCCTTTCGCGGTGCGGTAGGCGTCGACCAGATCGGCGCGGGCGGACAGGACATCGATCTGCGCGGCGGTCGGGGCCGGGTTGGGGTCGACGGGTTCGGTGTCGCGGTGCCAGCCCTCGCGGCATTGGGTCATGCGCAGGGCGCGAGCGTTTTTCGCGCACGCCGGGCACACCGATTCCACCGTGGATTTGCAGGGTGCGCCCTCGTAGGTGATGGCCCCGGTGTGCGGGTCGAGCACGCGCATGGCGACCGGGCGGCGGCACACGTCGTACTTCTCCGCCGCGGCTTGCGCGATATCGACCAAATCCGGCAGGGCGCGGCGCGCGGCAGCGGATCCAGGCTGAGCAGTGGCGTCGGTGCTCATCAGTGCTCCTTGGTGTCGGTGGGGATGTAGCCGAGCAGCTGCCCGGAGTCGTCCCAGGCCAGGACTTCGATGGCGGGGACGCCGCAGCACAGGCAGCGTCCGCCGGGAAGCCAGCTGTCCCATTGGTGGCCGCGGACTTCGCAGATCATTAGGGCCAGTTCGTTGGGGGTGTTCATCGCGGGATCTCCTGCTCGGGAATCGAGATGTCGGCGTAGACGCGGACCCCGCCGCCGCGGTTGAGGTAGGTGCGCGGGTTGACGTCGAGCCGGAACGCGTGGGAGCCGACCAGGTTCGCGAGCACGGCCGTGATATCGGCCAACTCGCCCGAGAGGCGCAGGTGCACAACGCCGTTCATGCCGCTACCCCCGTCCCGGTGTATCCGTCGCCGGGGATGTCGTCGCCGAGGTCGTCGGGGTCGAAATCGCTGTAGTCCTCGGTGGGACCGGTGATCTGCGGTGCCGGGGAGTAGATGTTCACGATGGCGTCGGCGTCGTCGTCGGTGACGTAGAACGCGCGGACCCGCACGAACGCGGTAGAGCCGTCCTCGCCGACGTAGGCGACACCGGGTGTGGTTTCGGAGATTTCGTCGCAGCGGGCACCGCGGTCTTTCGCGCCCTGGCCATGGACCATGGCGTTCTGGGTCGGCTCGTCCAGGCGCAGCCCGACCCGCACCGGGAACAGCTGCCGGTTGGGCATGGTGTCCTTGGACGGGTCCTGCAACGCCGACACCATGGTGATACCGGCGGCGCGGCCCTTGGACAGCAGCAGCCCGGTCAGCTGCCGGAACTTCTCCTGATCGTCGCGGGTGGCATACGACGACAGCGACGCCGCCTCATCGATGATGATCAGGATCAGGGGTTCGTCGGTGCTCGGGGTCAGCTTGCGGATACCGGCCTCCCGCATCCGTGACAGCCGCTCGTCCATCACGTTCACGGCCTTGCCGAGCATGGTGAGGATGGTCGCCGAATCGATCGCGAACTCGATGAACAGCCGATCGGCCCCGCGCCCGAACTCCGCGCCGCCCTTGGGGTCGGCCAGCCACACATCCACCAGCCCGGCAGTGATCGCAGGCCCGATACCGGCCAGGATCGACCACAGCACCGAGCCCTTCCCGGAACCGGTCGCGCCCGCAACCAGGACGTGCGCGTAGAGCAGGCGCAGCAGCCACGGCCCGCCGTCCTCGCGGACACCGACCGGGACCGCCTCCAAGTCCACAGCGTTGGGGACCACCCACGGCAACGCTGCCGGAGCGGCGAGGGTGTCGAACACCCGCACATGGAGACGGACCCAGCCCGGAGCAGGTGCGGTCACCGTCACCTGCTCCGCACCCAGGTAATTGGACAACCGGCCCCGGATCGCGTCGTTGTTCCAGTCGGAGACGTTGTGCCGCGCCAGAGCCAGCACATCGGCGGACAGGCCCTGCTCGGTGTAGTCCCAGCACTCCAGGACCGGGAATCCGGTGTTCTCGCTGCCCAGCCCGAGCGCCGCCCACATGGTCACGGTCTGCGCGGGATCAGCGACCATCAGCACCGCGGTCCGCAACTCCACCGGTGCCTCATCGATGATCGCGGCCGGATCGGCCGGCCGCACCTGCGGACGATGCCACGGGCCGGGCATGATCCACGCGGCGAATCCGAGCCCACCCGCGAGGGGAACGGCGAATTGCAGAACAGACGACAGAGACATGGGAGTGACCTCCTGGAAGCTGAGAAACGAAGCGGGACAACGGGAGTCAGCGCACCGGCAGTGGTGCGGAAGCGATCAGGGGAACCGCCCGCGCCACCGGTGCCGCCGCGGCTACGGCAGGACGCGGGGGACGGACCGGAACGGGATCGGCGGGCGGAGTCGGAGCGGCGGGTGCGGGAGCCTCCACGGGTACCGGTACCGGCTCGTCGGCCTCCGAGTCCGAGATCGAGTCCGAGATCGGTTCGGGCACCGTCGATTCCGATGCCACCGGCAGCGGCGCCGGGGCGGCCGAGAGGCGGAACAGCAGCAACAGGGCATGGGTTTGGACCAGCAGCGCGACCGGCGGCAGGCTCGCCACCACCGCCGCACCCCAGCCCAGCGGGGACGGGCCGACCATCAGCGAGTGCACCGCGTTCCCGGCGATCGACACCCCGGTGCCGACGACCAGGACGCCGACGAACCAGCGGCGCACACCCGAGTCGTCCACCAGCAGCGCGGTGGCCGCGGCGGTCGCGGTGGTCACGTCGATGATCACCGGGAACAGCCAGGCATCACCGGCGGGGATGTTGGCCGCCACCGCCAGTTCCCGCAGCGCCACGAACGACAGGCGGAACGCGGCGATCGCGACACCGGCGATAGCGGCCACGGCCAGCACCCGCACTACGAGCGTGACCGTGGCCTTGGTTGTCATCGCTGCTCACCTCCACGGCCCGAGGTCGCAGAACAGTCGGCACAGTTCGCCACCCGAGGGCAGCGGCGGCTCGTTGCGCATGAACCCGCTGTTCGGTGACTCACTGGGAGCAGACGGGGCAGTGGTCGCGGGCGCGGCCAGCACGGGTTCGCAGAACATCACGCAATCGGCCGCCACCGGCTCAGCCGCCAGCGTCACCACCGGCCCCGACTCCGCGGTATCGGGACGCTCCCCGAACGCCAGCACCACCAACGCCGCCGGAACCATCAGGATCGGTGCCACGATCGCGCCGAGCACCAGCCAGGGATTCACAGGCTTGTCGACCATCACGCCACCTCCCGCCGCGCGTCCTCGGTATCGGGTCGACCGGTCGCAGCCACCCGCATCAGGCGACGACGCATCGCGGGCAAGCCCCGGCGGCCGTTGAGGCCCGGCAGCCACACCGACGCGACCACGCCATCGGTGACACCTGCCCGCAACGCCCACGCCGCGCACTCCGTCAGCACCGGGCAGTCCGCACACACCAGTTGCGCGTCCAGCGCCGCGGCATCGCTGAGGGGAAAGAACACCTCGGTGTCCATGCCCGCGCACGCCCGCAACGGCGAGAAATGCGGATCAAACCCGGGACGGGCTACGAACCTACGCATCACGCTCACCGCCGTCCCGATCGAACAGCGACAACTGGCCCTCACACCGCCAGGTCGCGGGAATGTCCTTCGGGGTGACCTTGCGCGACCGGGACGGCTTCACGCCCTGACCGGCCGCCGCCTGCTCGGGTATACGGGTCTTACGCGCCCGTACCCGCTGCTCGGAGGTCGTCATCACGCCACCTCCCCGGACTCCTCGGCGAACCCGCCGCCATGGACCGGCATCTCGACCTCACCGTCCAAGATCGCGAGAGCGTGACGAACCGCCCGCACGTCGGCCTCGTACTCCTCCTCCAGCCGTCGCGCGATGCACTCATCGAGCGCAGCAACCTTCGCCTCCAGAAGCAGGAACCGAGCCAGACCGAACCCCACCAAGCTCGCCAGACCCGCCAGCGACAACGCCACGACCAGCCAGTCGATCCACGCAGACAGTGCCATCACGCCACCGCCTTCGGACCCGAGCCGGAATTACGCTGTGCCACCGCGTGTTCCACCAGCGCTACCGCCAACGCCGACATCAACGCATCAGCATCGGCGATGTCCAGCGACATCCGCACGTCGGAGCCCTCGAAGACAACCGACACCATCGCCGGAATGTCGTACCGACTGCCGCTACTGGCCTCCCAGACATCGGCCGGGCAATATTCGACCTTGCGCAGGCCAGTGGCACTGACCGAGATCATGAAATTCGACATCACGCCGCCGCCTTGCCATCCCGCGCCGGACGCGACGACGGAACATCGGCCGGAGCCTGCTTCGCGCCCGAGGTGTCGCCCACGATCCCCGTCGCGCGGATGTACCAGCCGATCGACTTGAACTCGCCGTTGCCGACCACCCGCGGCTTGATCTGCAAGCCCTCCAACACCACCGGGTACACGTTCGGCGACAACGCATCCGCCGAGGGCACCGGAGCCACATCCGCCACGAACGTCACGTCGAACGAGGCGTTCTTCGCGCCCATACCCGACGGGTCCATGACCGTGCCCTTCCACAGCCGCTTCCCCGTGCCGTTGCCGTCGTCGTCCAGGTCCACCTTCTGACGCTTGGGCGCGTTCCGATCCCGGCTGAACTCCGTCATCGGCTCCACCGCACCCATGAGCAACAAGCCCATCGGGAACGCCTCACCGAACTCCGGCCGGAACCACACATCCTTCAAAGCCATCCCACGAACTCCTTCTTGCTGGTTGTGACCGACGCCATATGCGCCTGAATCCATGCTCAGCCAGCGCAATGTCCGAAAGAAGGCCATTCAAGGGGACATTAGTGAGCCACTGATGTCCTATTCGGCTGTCAATGTCCTCTTAAGGGACTAGGATGAGGGCATGACGTCGCCAGGCAACGCCGCGCTCCGTGCGGCACGACAAGCTCTCGGATATCGATCTCAGGCCGCGCTAGCGGAAGCGGTGAACGATGCCGCGCGGGCCGTTGGCCTGCGGGTATCCGTGAACGCTCGCACGGTGCGTCGGTGGGAATCGGCCGAACCGCCGTGGCCGAACCCGGAGCACGCCAACGCACTCGAAGCGCTGTTCAAGCGACCGATCACCGAACTGGGATTCACCCCTCCGTGGGAGGAAGGCGCAAGCCCTTCCGCAAAACGATCGGACACGCACTTTGCCAAGGGAAATCGCCTCGGTCAGCGTTTGCCCGGAACTTCGACAACGCTCCTACCGGCCTCTGCGGCAACCGATTTCATGGCAATCACTGTCTCGTACCGACACCTCTATTGGTCGATACCCGCAACGCGCTTGCACCGGTCGGTCGCCGATCACGCGCAACTGGGTATCGAACTTCTTGCCCAGGTGCCCGACCAGAGTCGTGCAATGCTGGCGCGAGCCGTAGCGGAGTCCAGTCTCCTCGCCGGGCGTATCGAGTTCTTCGATCTTCAGCAACCCGAGCTGTCCCAGCCAAGCATGGTCGTTGCTCTCCAAGCCGCACACGAAGCAGACGACGCGCTACTCGGTGCGGCGGTGCTCGCTCACATGGCGTTCGCGCCCGCATTCTCCGGTGACGCAGCCAGGGCAGAAGAAGCCCGAGACCATATGCGTGCGGCGCGGGCATTCGCCCGACGAGGAAACGCGAGCTCCGAGATGGTCGCATGGCTGGACGCAGTCGAGGCCGAGGTTGAAACCCGCTTCGGCGACACCCGCCGTGCACTGAAACTCATTCAGCACGCCGAAGACAGCTACCGCGAGCACGACGCCGAAGCGAACCCATCACCCGCATGGATGGACTGGTTCTCGCCGACCCGCCTCGCAGGGTTCAAGGGCAACACCCTGCTTATCGCAGGCCGCGGGCGGGAAGCTCGCGAGACTCTCGAACAGGTGCTGGCAGACCTTCCCGAGGACGCGATCAAACAGCGGGCCGTCTACCTCGCGGACCTCGCTGCCGCCGCCATTCTTGAGAACAATCCCGAACAGGCGTGCCTGCACCTGGAAGACGCTCTGGACCACCTCGGGCGAACTTGGTACGCAACAGCAATGGACCGGATCAAGGCGGTCCGTCAGACGCTACGCCAGTGGGATTCCTTGCCCGCCGTCCGCGCATTGGACGACAGGTTGTACGACTGGCACACGACCGTCAATGCATTGGTTGGCTAGACTGAGTCGTTTTCTTTCGCAACGATATTCGGCAGCTCATTGAGGTCGCGGATCATCCAATCGGACAGGTCCGCGACCTCTTGCCTATCGCGGAGAATCCAGCCCCACGGCCCACGCTGAAGATAGGCCGTCCGCATCCCGGCTTGCTTCGCGGGAGCTACGTCGTTGTCGATGCGATCACCGACGTAGACGATCTCATCGGCAGGGCATGGTGCGGTTTCGACGACCTTGGCGAAGAACTCCAGTGACGGTTTCTCCACGCCCCAGTCATCAGAGGTCGCGATGAAGTCCGTAGGCAGGTTCAGGCTCCGCAGAATCTTGCCGGACCTAACGGTTTGGTTGCCGACGATGCCGACCCATACGCCCATCTCCTGGAGCTTGGAGAGCGCGGGCCGCACATCCGGGTACAGGTCATCCTCACCGTAGGTTTCAGGCTGGCCCGCATCCGCACGTGCTTGGCGCTGCTGTGTCAGATCGAAACCCGGCTGGAACACCTGAAAGGCTTCCCGGTAGTCGCGGCCCGTAGCGATGACGGCACCGAACACCGCGGCGAATGTATGGCGCGGCACCCCGAGCCAATCGGCCCAGGTCCCGTACTCGCGAGTCTCGTCAACCAGCGTCTCGCCCACATCGAAAACCACAGCGCGAATCACGGTTCCTCACCCTACGCGCCGGACCGACCAAGCACGGAAAGGCCCTCAGTACGCTGATCGACATGGGCCACAGGATTGACTACCACCAGGACCCGAACGCACCCGCCGCGAACAGTGTCCGCCCCAGCGCTGGCGCCTTCGTGCAACGCGGCGACGATGTGCTATTGATCCGCCGAACCGACAACGGCAACTGGTCCATGCCGGGCGGTGCTCACGACCCAGGGGAATCGCTCAGCCGGACAGCTGTCCGCGAGACGCGAGAAGAGACCGGCGTCGATATCCGGCTCACCGGTCTCGTCGGCATCTTCACCGACCCGACCCATGTCATCCACTACACGAGCAACGACGAGGTTCGCCAAGAGTTCACGATCATCTATCGCGGCGAACCGATCGGCGGGCATCCGACGCCCAGCAGCGAAAGCCGTGAGGTCGAATGGGTTCCAGCGCAACGGATTCCGTCGCTCACGATGGACCCGAGTCAGCGGAAGCGGATCGAGTGGGCACTCACGCAGTCTGAACCGTACATCGATCCCGATATGCCATGAGGCACGCCGGGCGATAGCTGCGGACACCAGCCACTGCCGAATTTCGCCCTACAGGATCAAGGCGGCGCGCTGCGCGCGCCGCGCCACGCTTCGCCGCGCAACCCGGGCTGATGAAGCGTCGCCCGGGCGCGTCGGCGCGTCGCGTCGCCCGCTGCACGCCGCCATGACACGTAACAGTCGACTCCGGCAGTCGCCCGCCCGAGCCGCACCCAGCAACCACACCCGCCAGCACCAACCCCGACCACCGCCGCCGAGACCAGCCCGCCGATTCGCCGCCACCGACAGCGCCACCGTGCCCACGGCACCGCCGCCCGATCCCCGCGCCCCGACCTTCCAGCCCGCCAGCCACCGTGACGGCACCCAGTCACAGCCCGCCACGACGTTTCGAGCCCCGGCCGACGCAGGCCCCGACCATCACCCGGTGCCCGCCGCCAGCGCCCCAGCAGCCTTCGCCCAGCCCATCGGCACCGGCCCCAGCCAGGTCGCCCCAGCACACGCCACCCACGACCGTCTCGTCGGCGTCGCCCCACCGGTTCCGCTCACGCCCGCACCAACAGCCCTTGACCATGCCGACGAAGTTGGTGACGCCCTCACCGGCAGCCATCACCCCCGAGACGCGTTCCCCGCCGAGCCGACCGCCGACGCCGCCAGCTCCAGCACCGGACCCGCCGCCGACCTCCCGCCGACACAGCCCCGCAGTACCGATCTCTCGGTGCCCGGCAGGCCGGATGCCACCATGGCAGACCCCACACGGCCCCGCCAAGACCAAGCAGAGTCACCGCGCATTCATCTCCCAATCGTGCTGCCGCCCAATGTTTTTCGTGAGATGAATCCACGGCGAGCCTTGACGCGACCGCGCGGTGCCCACCACGCCGACCCCCGTCCCACCAGACACCGAGAGCCCGACACCGCTACCGGCTCCGTCACCAGGAGGTCACCAACGTGCCCAGCACCGTATCCGTCACCATCACCGGCCACCTCGCCGACGAACCCAGCTCGCGGGCGACACCCACCGGCAAGCTCGTCACTAACTTCGTCGTCATCGCCAACGACCGCCGGTTCGACCGCGACCAGAACCAATGGGTCGACGCCAACAAGACCGTCGTGCGCGTCGCCTGCTGGGGCGACCTGGCCGAGACCACCGCCGCCAGCCTGGACAAAGGCTGCCGCGTCACCGTCACCGGACACCGCCTGATCGCCGACCCCTACATCGGCCAGGACTCCAAACCCCATGCCGCCCTGCAACTGACCGCCGACACGGTCGCCGTCGACCTGAAAGGCCAGGCCACGAAGATCGAACGACTGCGCCGCAGCCCCGCCAGCCCCATCGACGCCAACGAACCCCCGTTCTGACCCCGACACCGGTGATCGGACCTGGCACCACCGGGTCCGGTCACCGGCCACACCTCACGCGAACAACTGCCGAATTCGCCTATTACGTATTGAACCAACCCCGCGGAAGAGTCTCCCCGCCTCCTCGTAGGCCCGATTGTCTCGCTCCAGGAGGACGAGTCAAGGGCGCTACGCGTCGGCTACGCCGATGGGCTACGCCCACCCTTGACACGCCCTCCCTCCGCAGAGAAGCGGCCAGTACGAGGAAGCAGGGAGAGGAGAAGGGTGGACAGCCCATGAATAACCCCTCCATGCGCGGGCTGTTGAGGTAGCGTGATGGCGGATTCTCCTCTAGGGGGGAATTCTATGGCCCGGAAACTTGACTATGAACAGGGCGGCACCGCTGCAACGGCACCGCCCTGCGTCAGGTCAGCGCAACAGCAACACAGTGAGTGCAGCCCCCTGCATGAGCATTACAAGCAGGAGCCCCGAGCCTGAGTACCCTACGGAGACCTCGGCGAATACATTCCAAGCTGCCGAGGTCTTCGGGGTCTTCTTTTGAATTCTTCGCCGTGTCGACACGGCATCACCTCCTAGTTGGGGAGCAACGGCCGTCACCACAGACGAACTTGTCGTTGCACCCTAAGAAGGAAGTGACGGACACAGGCTATCGGGGGTTACCCGTCTCCACACCACGTTTGAGCCAAAGCGCTTGGACGGTAGGGGCGTCGATCACTCCCGTGATGGCCACAAACTTGATCACCAAACGCTGCGCGCCGACGTGAACGCCCCCAAGGGAGCAGGGGACGCCTGAGACGTAGCGTTGTAGTCCCGACCGCTATGTCAGTGCAGGAACCATGCTCCCCGGAACGAACAAGGCACACACTTCGGAAGATTGACCGTCAGATTAGACAGGAAGCAGCGGGAATTGCAGGGTCCGACAAGGAGTGTGGCGCGACACTTAAATGCCATGGGCCACAACGCATTAGGTGGAGATTGCCCACTCCACCCGCCGTTCCCCATCCCACCGCCGAATGCCCACAACCGTAGCCGGGAAATCCCCGTCCCAGCCGACGGCCTCCAGGGCCATCGGCAACTGGGCCGGGGTCACACGCCTGGCCAGTGTGACATGTGGGGTCCACGCGTCGGGACGCACGTTCGAAGGGATACCCGGGCAGGGGGAGATGACACCGAACAATCGGCGTTGTAGATCCAGGAGGGGGAGGGAGGGGACGACGGCGCGGACCAGGATCGGGCGGCGGGCGCCGAAGACGAGGAGGCCGCCGAGGCGGACGGGGAGGGGCGTGAAGGGTTGGCGGGCCAGGGAGGTGTCCAGGCGGGGCCAGATTTCGCGGGCGACGGCGACGGTGATGTGGGGGCGGTGGGTCGCGTCGGGGGAGTGCAGGCCGGCGTCGGCCAGCAGACGCCACTGTTCGCGGACGGTGGCTTCCGCCGCCTCGTCGAGGATCAGTTCGACCGACTGGACCACAGGTGGACGATACGCGGGGATATCGGCAGCGGGCGAGCGGCGGCGCGGGCGCGCGGACCGGACGCGGATGATTCGGGCCGGTTCGGCGGAATCGCAGTGGTTGCGGGAGGATTACCGGCATGAGTGACGGCGGGAATCTGCGGCTGGGACTGATCGAGGGGGACGGGATCGGTCCGGAAGTGGTGCGCGCTGCCCGCGAGGTGGTGGACGACGCGCTGGAGGTGGTGCGGATGCCGGCGGTGGAATGGGTGCCGCTGCTGATCGGGCATGCCGCCATCGCGGAATTCGGGGATCCGGTGCCCGAGGCGACGCTGAAGGGTCTGGAAGGAGTGGACGCGTGGATCATGGGTCCGCACGACAGCGCGTCCTACCCGGCCGAGTACCGAACCGGGCTGCCGCCCGCGGGTGCGGTGCGCAAGCGGTTCGGTCTGTACGGCAATATCCGCCCGGCGCGCGGGATGGCGGGGGTGCGGGCGGTGGCGGCCGACATGGATCTGGTCATCGTGCGCGAGAACAGTGAGGGCCTCTACGCCGACCGCAATATGTATGCCGGATCGGGCGAGTTCCGGCCGACCCCGGATGTGGCCCTGGCGGTCGGCGTGTTCACCCGCGCGGCCATCGAACGCATCGCCCGGCTCGCCTTCGAGGTGGCCGAGACTCGGCGCAAGAAGGTCACCATCGTGCACAAGGCGAATGTGCTGCCCCTGACCACGGGACTGTTCCGCGAGGTGTGCTACGAGGTCGCCGAACGGTATCCGAACGTCGAGGTGACCGATGAGCACGTGGATGCGATCACGGCCCTGCTGGTGCGCACGCCGAGCGCCTTCGATGTGCTGGTCACCGAGAACCTGTTCGGCGACATCCTCTCCGACCTGGCGGGTGAGCTGAGTGGTTCGCTCGGGATGGCACCGTCGCTGAACTGCTCGGACACCCACGCCATGGCGCAGGCCGTGCACGGCGCGGCACCCACCCTGGCCGGGCACAACCGGGCGAATCCGCTCGCGCTCATCCGTTCCGCCGCCATGATGCTGCGCTGGTTGGCCAACCGCGACGGCCGTTCCGCACTGCACCGCGCCGCCGATCGCATCGACAACGCGGTTGCGGAGACGTTGCGGGCCGGAGTCGCCACATCCGATTTGGGTGGGTTAGCATCTACCACCGAATTCACCGAGCAGGTGCGGGCACGTCTGCACCGCTGGTGAGCGATGTCCGGCGCGTAACGGGCACGCGCCAGCGTGTCGCGGATTAATCTTCCGTTACCGATCCGCGCGGAATGTCCGACTCGTCTACGTTTCGAACGGCGGGCGACGCCCGGATGTCGCGTAACCGAACTGTGGAGGACCTGTGTCTGTTCGATTTTTCCGCGGGCGTGCCCTGCGGGCCGCCTGTGCGCTCGCCGGCGGCGTCCTGGTGCTGACCGCGTGCAGCAATACCGAGAGCAGCGGCCCCGAGGTCGCCAAGGTCGAGGGCATCAGCAAGGTGGACGCCATCGCGGCGCAGCTGCCGGAGGACATCAAGAACTCGGGCAAGCTCATCGTCGGCGTCAATGTGCCCTACGCCCCCAACGAGTTCAAGGACCCGGCCACCGGTGAGATCATCGGCTTCGACGTGGACCTGATGGACGCGATCGCCCAGGTGCTCGGTGTGACCGCCGAATACCAGGAGTCCGACTTCGAGAAGATCATCCCGTCCATCGAGGTCGGCACCTACAACCTCGGCATGTCGTCGTTCACCGACAACAAGGAGCGCGAGCAGACCGCCGACTTCGTCACCTACTTCAACGCGGGCAGCCAGTGGGCTCGCAAGGTGGGCTCGGACGTGGACCCGGAGAACGCCTGCGGTAAGCGAGTCGCGGTGCAGCGCACCACCGTTCAGGACACCGACGAGATTCCCGAGCGCAGCGCCAAGTGCATCGCCGAGGGCAAGCCGGAGATCGTGAAGGTGGCCTACGACGAGCAGAGCGCCGCCGCCACCGCACTGGTGCAGGGCCAGGTGGACGCCATGTCGGCCGATTCGCCGGTCACCGCCTACGCCATCAAGGAAGCCAACAAGGACGCGAAGGTGATCGAGGCCGCCGGTCCGATCTTCGATTCCGCCCCCTACGGCTGGCCGGTCAAGAAGGGCTCGCCGCTGGCCCCGGTGCTGCAGCAGGCCATGCAGCATCTGATCGACAACGGCCAGTACCGGCAGATCGCCGAGAACTGGGGCGTCGAAGAGGGCGTGATCGCCAAGTCGGTCATCAACGGCGCACAGGGCTGATCACACACGATGTCCGATAAGTTCGAGAAGCCGGAGTCCGCCGCCGCCACCGCGGCGGCGGCTGCGGCCGGTACCGAGCCGGAGCCCATCAAGGCCATCCCCTTGCGGCGTCCGGGCCGGTGGATCGCCGCCGCGATCATCCTGGCGCTGCTGGGACTGTTCCTCTACGGTGCGGCGACCAACCCCGCCTACCACTGGGACACCTACGCGAACTACCTGTTCGACAAGCGGATTCTGGAAGGCGCGCTGGTCACGCTGGAGCTGACCATGCTGGCCATGGTGCTCGGTGTGGTGCTGGGCGTGGTGCTGGCCATCATGCGGCTGTCGCCGAATCCCGTGCTGCGGTCGGTGTCGTGGGTCTACCTCTGGATCTTCCGCGGTACCCCGGTGTACGTGCAGTTGGTGTTCTGGGGCCTGTTCCCGGGGCTGTACCAGACCATCACCATCGGGGTGCCGTTCGGTCCGTCCTTCGCGGACTTCAATGTGCTGGACTGGCGGGCCCCGTTCCTGTTCGCCGTGATCGGCCTGGGACTCAACGAGGCCGCGTACATGGCCGAAATCGTCCGTGCCGGTGTGAATTCCGTGGGTGAGGGGCAGCGCGAGGCGTCGGTGGCGCTGGGCATGTCGTGGTCCCAGACCATGCGCCGCACCGTGCTGCCGCAGGCCATGCGGGTGATCATTCCGCCCACCGGCAACGAGCTCATCTCCATGCTCAAGACCACCTCGCTGGTCACGGCGATTCCGTTGACCACCGACCTGTACGGCCGGGCGCGCGACATCTACGGCGTGAACTTCCAGCCGGTGCCGCTGCTGCTGGTGGCGGCCACCTGGTATCTGCTGGTCACCAGCGTGCTCATGGTGGGCCAGTTCTACCTGGAGCGCTACTACTCGCGCGGTTCGTCGCGGCAGTTGACCGGAAAGCAGTTGCGGGCCATGGCTTCCCAGCAGCACGTGGTGGAGGAGGGCAAGTGACCGCGACATCCGACACCGCGACGCCCATGGTGCGCGCCGACCGGGTGTGCAAGAACTTCGGCGCGCTGCGGGTGCTCAAGGGCATCACGCTGGAGGTGCAGCGCGGTGAGGTGCTGTGCCTGATCGGCCCGTCCGGCTCCGGCAAGTCCACCTTCCTGCGCTGCATCAACCACTTGGAGCAGGTGAACGCCGGGCGGCTGTACGTGGACGGCGAGCTGGTCGGCTACCGCGAAAAGGGGGACAAGCTCTACGAATTGCATCCGCGCGAGGCCGCCCGCCAGCGCCGCGATATCGGCATGGTGTTCCAGCATTTCAACCTGTTCCCGCACCGGACGGCGCTGGAGAACATCATCGAGGCACCCACCCAGGTCAAGCGGATCGCCAAGGCCAAGGCGGTGGCGCGGGCCAGGGAGCTGCTGGACCGGGTCGGCCTGGCGGACAAGGCCGACACCTATCCCGCCCAGCTCTCCGGCGGTCAGCAGCAGCGCGTGGCCATCGCCCGGGCGCTGGCCATGGATCCCAAGCTGATGCTCTTCGACGAGCCCACCTCGGCGCTGGATCCGGAACTGGTCGGTGAGGTGCTGGGCGTCATGCGGGAACTCGCGGCCGACGGCATGACCATGGTGGTGGTGACCCACGAGATGGGCTTCGCCCGCGAGGTCGCCGACCAACTGGTGTTCATGGACGGCGGCGTGGTGGTGGAGGCCGGGAACCCGCGCGAGGTACTGGCCGATCCCAAGCACGAGCGCACCAAGACCTTCCTGTCCCGGATCCTCTAGGGACGCAACGCCCTACCCGATCGGCCCCGCTCCGCACCGCCGGAGCGGGGTCGAGTTGTCGCGGGTCGAGTTGTCGCGGGTCGAGTTGTCGCGGGTCGAGTTGTCGCGGGTCGAGTTGTCGCGGGAGCGGTTGGGGCGGCTCCGTCGGCCCGGGTGGGATGTTGGTCGTGTCGCTGTCGCGTACGACGGGCTCGCGTCGTGTGGTGTTTCCGCGGGGTGTCAGCGAGCGGTGAGCGCGATGCGCAGCTGTCCCAGTAGGACTTTCGCCGCCGGCGCGAGCGGGCGGTCGGTGCGCCAGGTCAGGATCAGGCGGCCGCGCAGGGCGGGGGTCAGCGGCAGGGTGCGCACGCCCATCGCCGCCGCCTCGGTCTCGGTCGGCTCCGGTACGACCGCCACCCCGAGACCGTAGGCGGCCAATCGCATGAGCAGTGGGGGAGCGGCGGCTTCGAAGGCGATATCGGGGGTGAGTCCCGCTGCGGCACAGGCGCGTTCGAGGACGCCGCGGATGCCGGTGCCGCGCGGTAGGGCGATGAGCTGGTGGCGGCACAGCTCGGACAGGGTGAGTCCGGGGCCGAACCGCGCGTCGTCGGCGGCCACCGCGGCGACGATGGCGGTGTCGAGGACGGTCTCGGCGGCCACGGCGGGATCCAGCTCCGCCCCGCTGTCGCCGATGATGGCCAGATCGAGTTCGCCGCGTCCCAGGGCGGCGAGCATGCGGTCGGAGGTGTCCTCGGTGAGGCTGATCCCGACCTGGGGGTGATCGCGGTGGTAGGCCGCCAGCACCCCGGCCGCGTCGAATTCGTCGGTGGCGGCCCCGGAGATCATGCCCACCCGAACCTGGCCGCGCAGCAGTCCGGTGAATTCGTCGACGGTGTGGGTGATGCGCTCGGTCGCCGTCAGTGCCGCGCGCGCCAGCGGCAGCACCGCCGCACCCACCGGTGTGAGCGTGACCGTGCGGCCGGACCGATCCAGAAGCTGTTGTCCGAGTTCGCGTTCCAGCTGGCGGATCTGGGCGCTCAAGCCCGGCTGAGCCAGGTGCAGGCGCGCGGCGGCGCGGGTGAAGTTGGCCTCCTCGGCCACGGTGACGAAGTAGCGCAGCTGCCGCAGTTCCATAACTACTAATTCTAGAAGCCAGCAGAACTATCTGTTGGAGTTATCGAGCTCGCGTCGGCAGAGTCGGAGTCATGACGAATGCAGCCACGACCGAACCCACCACCACCGGCCCGGTGTTCCGTCCGGGCGAGCCCGGCTTCGACGCGGAACTCGCCGGTTTCCAGACCGCCTACACCCACCGACCCGCCCTGATCGTCGGCGCACTGCATGCCGAGGACGTGCGTGCCGCCGTGGAATACGCTGCCCGCCATGAGCTTCCGATCGCGGTCCAGGCCACCGGCCACGGTCTGTCGGTGGCCGCCGACGGCGGTGTGCTGATCAGCACCCGGCGGATGACCGATATCCGGATCGACCCCGCGACCCGCACCGCCCGGGTGGCCGCCGGTGTCCGCTCCGGGGCGCTGGTCGAGGCGGCCGCCGCGCACGGACTGGCCCCGCTCAACGGCTCCTCGCCGACGGTCGGCGTCGTCGGCTACACCCTCGGCGGCGGGATCGGCATCCTCGCCCGCGAATTCGGCTATGCCGCCGACCATGTGCGCGCCGTCGAACTGGTGACGGCCGACGGCCGCCTGCGCCGCCTCGTCCCCGGCGACGAGCTGTTCGGCGCCGTACTCGGCACCGGCGGCAACCTCGGCGTGGTCACCGCGTTGGAACTGGAGTTGATGCCGCTCACGCGGGTGTACGGCGGCCAGCTCACCTTCGACACCCGGCTGGTGGAACCGGCGCTGGAGGCCTGGCGGCTGTGGACCGACGACCTGCCGGAGTCGATGACCTCCGCCATCACCATGCTCACCATCCCGAATATCCCGCAGGTGCCCGAACCTCTGCGCGGGCGCTACACCGCCACCATCGCCCTCGCCTACACCGGCGACGAGGCCGAGGGTGAGCGCCTGGTGGCCCCGCTGCGGGCGGTCGGCGCTCGGCTCGCCGATGATCTGCGCGCCATGCCCTACTCCGAAAGCTATGGCATTCACCGGGATCCGGCCGACCCGCACGCCTACACCGCCACCAACGCCCTGCTGAGCGCGCTACCGGCGCAGGCGGCCGCGACCTTCCTCGACCGCACCGGACCGGATTCGGGTGTGCCCGTCGTCGCCGGACTCCGACACCTGGGCGGTGCGCTGCGCCGCCCCGGGCCGACCGGTATCGCGGTGGACCACCGGGAGGCCGAATATGTCGCCCGCGTGATCGGCGCCCCCGAACCGGGAGTCGACGAGCGGTTGGCGGATATCCGTGCCGGACTCGCCCCGTGGACGCTCGGCCATCACCTGAACTTCCTGTACGGCGGTGGCGCGCGGGCGGACGAGGAGCAGACGCGGCGGGGCTACGCGCCCGACACCTACGAACGCCTCGCCGCGCTCAAGGCGACCCACGACCCCCGGAATCTGTTCCGGAGCAACCGGAATATCCGTCCGGCGCAACCTGCGACGGTGCGGAAACCCGAGGTCGATCGTGAAGTAACCGGGGCGTGACAATTTTTCCATCATCATCCCATCAATGCGGGCACGATTCTTTGCAAACGCAACATAGCGGCAATT
The DNA here is from genome assembly GCF_007362295.1 of Nocardia otitidiscaviarum. NCBI lineage: Bacteria > Bacillati > Actinomycetota > Actinomycetes > Mycobacteriales > Nocardiaceae > Nocardia > Nocardia otitidiscaviarum. Next base: position 2,139,270 of record NZ_CP041695.1, read on the forward strand.
ACCCGTCGGTACTGTGCCCGCCATACCGAAGGTTCACCGTTGTCGCATCGGTCTTGTGATCCGGGGTCGTCGGCAGCGGTTTCGAGATGAGGGTTTCGAGATGACAAGACCGGCTGGACGCGGGTGGCCGAATCGGCCTGGGCTAGCGAGAAGTGTTGCGGCACTAGGAATGACGGGCCTGGCAGTGCTCGCGGTGGCGGGCTGCGGCTCGGGCCGCACCGGCGGTGGGGGCGGTGAGGGAATCGTGGTCGGCACCACCGACAAGATCTTCTCGCTGGACCCCGCCGCCGCCTACGACAACGGGTCGCTGCTGCCGGAGACCCAGGTCTATCAATTCCTGCTGAACCTGCCGCCGGGGGAGACCACCCCCACGCCGGACGCGGCCGAGAAGTGTGAATTCACCGATCCCACCACCTATACCTGCACGCTGCGTGAGGGTTTGACATTTGCCAATGGCAATCCGCTGACCTCCGCCAGCGTCAAGTTCTCCTTCGACCGCATGCTGGGGATCAACGACCCCAACGGACCGGCCTCGCTGCTGGGGAATCTGGAGAAGACCGAGGCGGTCGACGAGCGCACCGTCCGCTTCACCCTGAAGGAGGCGAACGACCAGACCTTCCCGGCCGTGCTCACCACGCAGGCCGGACCCATCGTGGACGAGAAGGTCTTCCCCGCCGACCGGGTGCTGGACGACAACGAGGTGGTGAACGGCAAGCCGTTCTCCGGCCCGTACTCCATCGTCAGCTACGACAAGAACAAACTGGTGGAGTACCAGGCGAATCCGGACTACAACGGGGCGCTGGGCACCCCGAAGACCGACACCATCTCCACCCGGTACTACGCCACCACCGAGAATATGAAGCTCGACGTGCAGAACGGCGCGATCGACGTGGCGTGGCGCAGCCTGACCCCGACCGACGTGGACTCACTGCGCGCCGACGGCAATGTGACGGTGCACGAGGGGCCCGGCGGTGAGTTGCGGTACTTCGTCTTCAACATGAACACCATGCCGGGCGACACCCCCGAACAGAAGCTCGCCATCCGCAAGGCCATCGCCTCCTCCATCGACCGTGAGGCGCTGGCGACCAATGTGTACAAGGGGACCTACACCCCCGCGTACTCCTCGGTGCCGCAAGGCTTCCCGGGTGCGGTGGAGCCGTTCAAGGAGATCTACGGGGCGCAGCCGAACAAAGACGCCGCAGCGCGCTTCCTGGCCGACGCCGGAGTCGCCACCCCGGTCGATCTGAACCTGCAGTACAACTCGGATCACTACGGGAGCAGCAGCTCCGAGGAGTACGCCGCCATCAAGACCCAGCTGGAGTCCACCGGCCTGTTCCGGGTCAACCTCCAGTCCACCGAATGGGTGAGCTACCAGCGCGAACGCGCCCGCGACGCCTACCCGATCTATCAGCTGGGCTGGTTCCCGGACTTCGCCGACCCGGACAACTACCTGACCCCGTTCTTCGGCCCGAACAACTTCCTGCAGAACCACTTCGAGGACCCGGCCATCACCGCGCAGCTGGTCGCCGAGTCCACCGAACCCGACAAGACCAAGCGCCTGGCGATCATCGAAGCGGTGCAGGCCGACCTGGCCCGCGACCACATCTCCATCGTGCCGCTGCTGGCCGGTAAGCAGATCGCGGTGGCGGGCAACGACATCCAGGGTCTGGAGCAGACACTCGATCCCTCCTTCCGATTCCGGTTCGGCGTGCTGAGCAAGTGACGGCCACGGCCAAGGTGAAGGAGCCGGCCGCCCCGGCTCCTTCCCGCCGGAACAACAAGGGCGGCGGCGGTTCTCGGTACGGTGTGCTGTTGCGCTACCTCGGTGTGCGCGCACTGCTGATCGTGCCGACCGCGTGGATTCTGGTGACCGTCGTCTTCTTCCTCATGCGGGTGATCGGCGATCCGATCACCGCGGCGGTGGGCGGACGGCTGCCCGCCGACCAGATCGAGGCGCGCAAGGAGGCGGCCGGATTCAACCGGCCCATCCTGGTCCAGTACTGGGACTACCTGACCGACCTGGTGCGGCTGGACTTCGGGCGCACCCAGGACAACCGGGTCGTCACCGACGTGGTGCTGACCTACGGCGCGGCCACCGTGGAACTGGTGTTCTGGTCGCTGCTGATCGCCTTCGCGGTCGGCATACCACTGGGCAGATACGCTGCCACGCACCGAGATTCGAGCTCGGATGTGGGGCTGCGGCTGTTCGCCATCCTGGCTTACGCGGCACCGGTGTTCTTCGTGGGCCTGGTGCTCAAGCTGATCTTCGCCGTGAAGCTGGGCTGGCTGCCCGCGTCCGGGCGGGCCAGCGCCGGCGTCGAACTGGATCTGATGCACGTCTCACCGAAGACCAACATCCTGGTGATCGACGCCATCCTGTACGGCGATATGGGGCATCTCGCGGATGTACTGAAACACGCGGTGCTGCCCGCGATCTCGCTCGGACTGCTCACCGGTGGCGTGTTCCTGCGCCTGGTGCGGGTGAATCTGATCCAGACGCTGCGCAGCGACTACGTGGACGCGGCCCGGGCGCGCGGGCTCTCCCCGCGCACCGTGACCGGGCGACACGCCTTCCGCAACGCCCTGATTCCCGTCGTGACGGTGATGGGCATGCAGGTCGCCATGCTGCTCGGCGGGGCGGTGCTGACCGAGAGAACCTTCAACTGGCCGGGATTGGGGTATCAACTCGCCGAATATCTGAGCAGCCGGGACTTCATCGCGGTGCAGGGCATCGTCGCGTTCATCGCGGTGCTGGTGGCGGTGACGAGCTTCCTCATCGATGTCGTCGTCGCACTGGTCGATCCGAGAGTGAGGTTCTGATGACCGCATCGGAAACGGTCACCGAGACGAGCACCCCGGTGTCCGCCCCGACCGTGGTGCGCCGACGGCGCGGGCTGCCGGGCCTGCGTCTCATCGGCATGACACACGGGCTGCAACGCGTCACCCTGCTGTTCGGACTGGGGTTGGTCGCGCTGTTCATCGTGGTCGCGGTGTTCGCACCGGTGTTGGCGCCCTACGGATTCGCCGACCAGTCGGCCGACGGCGTGGCCTTCGCGGCACAGCAGCCGCCCTCGGCCGAACACTGGTTCGGCACCTCGGTGCGCAGTGAGGACGTGTTCTCCCGGGTGATCTACGGTGCGCGCACCGCGCTCGCGGTGATCGCCGTCTCCCTGGTGCTGTCGCTGTTCGTCGGCGTGCCACTGGGTTTGGTGTCCGGCTACGTCGGGCGCTGGGTGGACCGCGTGCTGGTGCTGTTCATGGACGCCATGTACGCCTTCCCGCCGCTGCTGCTGGCCATTGTGGTGTCGGTCATGGTGGCGGGCGGCCAATCCAGCGGCGCGGGCGGCATCCTGTCGGCGGCCATCGCCATCACGGTGATCTTCGTACCGCAGTACTTCCGGGTGGTGCGCAATGCGACGGTCGCGGTGAAGAACGAACCGTATGTGGACGCGGCCCGGGTGACCGGTGCGTCCACGCCGCGCATCCTGTTCCGGCACATCCTCGCCAACGTCACCCAGTCGCTGCCGGTGATCGTCACGCTCAACGGCGCGGAGGCCATCCTCACCCTCGCGGGCCTGGGCTTCCTGGGCTTCGGCATCGAACCGACCCAGGCCGCCGAATGGGGATACGACCTCAACAAGTCGATTGTCGACGTGTCCAACGGCATCTGGTGGACGTGCATCCTGCCCGGTTCGGCCATCGTGCTGGTGGTGCTCGGGCTCACGCTGGCGGGGGAGAGCCTCAACGAAGTACTGAATCCGCTGCTGCGCACCCGCCGGGCGGTGAACGCGCCGACCTCGGTGGAGAAGGCGGCGCTGGCACGGGAGGCCGACGCATGAGTGAAACCAGCACCGCCGCCGCCGAACCGGCGCTGGCCATCGACTCGCTGTCGGTCACCTTCGCCACCGATGCCGGTGCGGTGCGGGCGGTCTGCGAGGTGTCCTACGAGGTGTGGCCGGGGGAGGTGCTCGCGATCGTCGGCGAATCCGGTTCCGGGAAGTCGGTGAGCTCGCGCACCGCCATCGGCCTGCTGCCCGCCACGGCACATGTCGAGGGCCTGGTGTCGTTGGGCGGCAAGGACATTACGGCCATGTCGGAGCGGCAGCTGACCGCGCTGCGCGGCGGGGCCATCTCCATGGTGTTCCAAGAGCCCGGGGCCGCGCTGGATCCGCTGTTCACGGTGGGCTATCAGATCGCGGAGGTGCTGCGTGCGCATACCGAGCTGACGCGCAAACAAGCCAGGGCGCGCGCGGTGGAACTGCTGCGCATGGTCGGGTTGCCGGACCCGGACCATCGCGTGGACTACTACCCGCATCAGCTCTCGGGCGGGCAGAAGCAGCGCGTGATGATCGCCATCGCCATCGCCTGCGAACCCAAGGTGATCATCGCCGACGAGCCGACCACCGCCCTGGATGTCACCGTGCAGGCCGAAATCCTGGAACTGCTGCGGGATCTGCGCACCCGCATCGGCAGCGCCATCGTGCTCATCACCCACAATATGGGCGTGGTCGCCGACCTCGCCGACCGGGTGGTGGTGATGCGTGAGGGGCGGGTCGTCGAAACAGCGTCCGTGGACGAACTGTTCGCCGACCCGAAACACGAATACACGCGGGCCCTGCTGGCGGCCGTACCGCATCTGGGCGGGCGGCGGATCGAAGCGCCTACGGATACGGCGGTACTGCCGCCCGAGGAACGGGCGCTCGCGTCCGGGGAATCCGAGCATGCGGAGGCGGGCGCGGAATCGGCGGACGGTCCGCGCGCGCTCGATGGGTCGAGCGCGGCGGATCGTCGTGATGCGGCGGATCGTCGTGATGCGGCGGATCGTCGTGATGCGGCGGATCGTCGTGATGCGGCGGATGGTCCGAATGCGGCGGGCGGTCCGCGCGCCATGGGTGCGCTGGACGCGGCGAACGGGGCGTCCACCGTGGGTCCGCGAGACTCCGCGGCCGAGGCGGCGGGCACGGGCGGTTCGTCGAGTCCCGGTGCGACGCATCGGAGCACGAGCGAGGAGGCGCGGTCGGATGCGGTCGACTCGTCGGGATCGGCGGGGGCGCTGCCGGGTGCGGGCGGCTCGGCCGCTCCTCGCGCCGGTCGAATCCCGGTGGCGAAACCCGTTGCCCGCGGCCCGCTCACGTCGCCCACGCCGGTGGGGGGTGATCCGGTGCTCGCGGTCACCGATCTGGTGGTCGAGTTCCCGGGCGCGCTCGGTCGCCCGGTCTTCCGGGCGGTGGACGGGGTGAGCCTGACCATCGACAGGGGCGAGACCCTGGGGCTGGTCGGCGAATCCGGTTCCGGGAAGTCCACCATCGGCCGCTGTGTGGCGGCCCTGCAACGGCCCTCGTCGGGGTCGGTGCGGATGCTGGGGCAGGAGATCACCGGGCTGTCGGAGCGGCGGCTGCGGCCGCTGCGGCGGCGGCTCGGGTTCGTCTTCCAGGACCCGGCGACGTCATTGAATCCGCGTATGACGGTCGGGGACTGTGTGGCCGAACCGCTGGTCGTGCACAAGGTGGTCAAGGGGCAGGCGCTGCGTGATCGGGTGCGATTCCTGCTCGATGATGTGCAGTTGCCCGCGGGCACCGAGCACCGGTACCCGCACGAGCTGTCCGGCGGGCAGCGGCAGCGGGCCAGTCTGGCGCGCGCCCTGGTGCTCAATCCGGACATTCTGGTGGCCGACGAGCCGACCAGTGCGCTGGATGTCTCCGTCCAGGCCAAGGTGCTGGAACTGTTCGCGCAACTCCAGGCCGAATTCGGCTGGGCCTGCCTGTTCATCAGCCACGACCTGGCGGTGGTCGACCAGCTCGCCGACCGGATCGTGGTGCTGTGCAACGGCGCCGTGGTCGAGGCGGGCGGGCGCGACGACATCCTGCGGCGTCCGACGCAGGAGTACACCCGGCGGCTGGTCGCGGCGGTGCCGGTCCCGGACCCGGTCGAGCAGCGCCGTCGCCGCGCGGCCACCGCCGAGTTGTTCGCCACCGACCACGGCGGCTGAACCCGGCTGCCTGACAAGGGATAACGCACACCGGATGAGCGCCCGCGATCGCAGGATCGCGGGCGCTGTCATTCCCGGGGGCGTACTCAATGCCGTCGCGATTCGCCCGCCGCGGTGCAACGCCCGCCGCGATGTCGACACCCGCCGCGATGTCGACACCTTCCGCGATGTCGACGCCCGCCGCGATGTCGACGCCCGCCGCGATCTCGCGGGCATACGTCCGCTGCTCACTGTCTCGCACCGCGGCTGGCAGTGCACGTCCGGCTTGGCAGGATGCTAGCGCTGCGCTATTGTCGTGATATCACTTCGATATTGGGAGGATGTCATGGAGCTTCGTCCGGCCTTTCGGATGAACGGGTTCCTCATGCTGTCGGTGCTGGTCGCCGTCGTCGCGGCGGCGAGCGCGGTGGCGGCGGTCTGTATCGGCGCGGGGGCCGACAAGGGAAATGCGGGGGCCTTCGCGGTCGCCGGGGTGGCGGCGCTGATCGGCATCTCCGCGCTGCTGGCGCTGAGCGGCCTGGTGATCGTCAACCCCAATGAGGCGCGGGTCATCCAGTTCTTCGGCCGCTACATCGGATCGGTCAGCGAGCCCGGCTTCTTCTGGACCGTGCCGCTCACCGACCGGCGGCGAATCTCGTTGCGGGTGCGCAACTTCGAGACCCAGAAGCTGAAGGTCAACGACGCCGACGGCAATCCGGTGGAGATCGCCGCGGTGGTCGTCTACAAGGCCGTCGACAGCTTCAAGGCCGCCTTCGCCGTGGACGACTACGAGCAGTACGTGGAGACCCAGTCCGAGGCCGCCGTGCGCCACCTCGCGACCATCCACCCCTACGACGCCCACGACGACGACCGCACCAGCCTGCGCGACGGCAAGGAGATCGCCGAAGAGCTCACCGCCGAACTGCGCGACCGCACCGAGATGGCCGGAATCGAGGTCCTGGAAGCGCGCATCACGCACCTGGCCTACGCCCCGGAGATCGCTCAGGCCATGCTCGTCCGCCAGCAGGCCGCCCAGGTGGTGGCCGCCCGCACCCGCATCGTGGAGGGAGCGGTGGGTATGGTCGGGCTCGCCCTGGAACGCCTCACCGATCAGGGCATGGTCGAACTCGACGAGGAGCGCAAAGCCGCCATGGTCTCCAATCTGCTGGTCGTGCTCTGCGGTGACCGGCCCACCCAGCCCGTCGTCAACACCGGCACCCTCTACAACTGACCATGGCCCAGGGCAAGCGCGAGCCGAAGAAGGTGCTGCTGCGCCTGGACCCGGCGGTCCACGAGGCCATCGCCCAGTGGGCCGCCGACGACCTCCGCAGCATCAACGCCCAAATCGAATACGCCCTACGCCTGGCGCTCAAACAGGCCGGCCGAGAACCGAAGTAGCGCAAGGGAAAACGTGCCCCTCCCGCAAGCGGGAGGGGCACGCGGGTGTTCGTGGAGAAGTGGCGGCTCTTCTCAGGCCGGTTTCTCGGTGATGAAGATGGCGGTGCCGGGGAAGATCTCGCCGCGCAGGGGGCTCCACTGGCCCCATTCGCGGTCGAGCCATTCCGGCCAGTCGGGTTCGATGACGTCGAGGAGGGTCAGGCCCGCGGCGACGATCTCGCGGACGCGGTCGCCCATGGTGCGGTGGTGTTCGACGTAGGTGGGTTCGCCGTCGGTGTCCACCTCTACATAAGGGGTGCGGTCGAAGTAGGGGATGGCCGCGCGCAGCCCCTCCGGGCCGGGGTCGTCGGGAAATATCCAGCGCATGGGATGGTTGACCGAGAACACCCAGCGCCCGCCGGGCCGCAACACCCGCGCCACCTCCCGCATCACCCGCGCGGAGTCCGCCACGAAGGGCACCGCGCCGAAGGCCGAACAGGCGATGTCGAAGGACGCGTCGGCGAAGGGCAACTCCTCGGCACCGGCCTGGACGAGCGGCACCCGCGGCCCGCCCGCCGCCATGGCCGCGAGCCCGCGCTCCAGCATGCCGCGCGACAGATCGAGGCCCACCGGATGCGCGCCGTGCGCGGCCAGCCAGCGCGAGCACGGCGCGGACCCGCAGCCGATCTCCAGCACGCGCTTGCCGGTGATGTCGCCGAGCAGCCGCCAGTCACCCTCGTGCAGCCCCTCCGGACACCACACGAACTCCCCGGTCGGCGAGTCCACGCCGAGGAAATCCGCATGGGTGTCGTGATACTGTCCGGCATCGGCGTCCCACCAGCGGCGGCTGGCGCGCTGGCTCGCCGCCGAGTCGATCGTGGCGCGGGTCACCCCCGTGGTCCCGAGCAGGGCATTGGCCTCGGCGTGGCGGGCGTCGTCGGGCAGCACGCGATGATCTTCGGACATGGCAGCACCCTATCGACCCGCGCGGGGTGGACCCGTGTTTGCTTGGTGCAACTGACGTCGCGTACGCTGTTTTCCGCGAGTGTCTACTGTACTCGGATCGCAAGACCTGGGTATCGGCGGAGATTCGTGCTGTGAGTCCGCATGCTTTGAGTGCAGCGTTGTGCTCCGCCACAGCGACGCGCTGTGGCATGAGCCAACGTTAGTTCCATCGCTGTGTGTTCGCAGCAATACCGAAAGCCCACATGTCCACTACCGACCACAATCCGTCCGGAGCCTCCCAACACATGCCCACCACTGTCACCTCGCCGCAGGTAGCCGTCAACGACATCGGCTCTGCCGAGGACTTCCTCGCCGCTATCGACAAGACGATCAAGTACTTCAACGACGGCGATATCGTCGAAGGCACCATCGTCAAGGTCGACCGCGACGAGGTCCTTCTCGACATCGGTTACAAGACCGAAGGCGTCATCCCTTCCCGCGAACTGTCCATCAAGCACGATGTCGACCCGGCCGAGGTCGTTTCCGTGGGCGATGAGGTCGAGGCCCTCGTTCTCACCAAGGAGGACAAGGAAGGCCGCCTGATCCTGTCGAAGAAGCGTGCTCAGTACGAGCGGGCTTGGGGCACGATCGAGGAGCTCAAGGAGCGTGACGAGGCCGTCAAGGGCACCGTCATCGAGGTCGTCAAGGGCGGCCTGATCCTGGACATCGGTCTGCGCGGCTTCCTCCCGGCGTCGCTGGTCGAGATGCGCCGTGTCCGCGACCTCCAGCCGTACGTCGGCAAGGAGATCGAGGCCAAGATCATCGAGCTCGACAAGAACCGCAACAACGTGGTGCTGTCGCGTCGCGCCTGGCTGGAGCAGACCCAGTCCGAGGTGCGCAGCGAGTTCCTGCACCAGCTGCAGAAGGGCCAGGTCCGCAAGGGCGTCGTGTCCTCCATCGTCAACTTCGGTGCCTTCGTGGACCTGGGTGGCGTGGACGGTCTGGTGCACGTCTCCGAGCTGTCCTGGAAGCACATCGACCACCCGTCCGAGGTCGTCGAGGTCGGCAACGAGGTCACCGTCGAGGTGCTCGACGTCGACCTGGACCGCGAGCGTGTCTCCCTGTCGCTCAAGGCGACCCAGGAAGATCCGTGGCGTCAGTTCGCCCGCACCCACGCCATCGGCCAGATCGTGCCCGGCAAGGTCACCAAGCTGGTTCCGTTCGGCGCGTTCGTGCGCGTCGAGGAGGGCATCGAGGGCCTCGTCCACATCTCCGAGCTGGCCGAGCGCCACGTCGAGGTGCCGGACCAGGTCGTGGCCGTCGGCGACGACGCCATGGTCAAGGTCATCGACATCGACCTGGAGCGTCGCCGGATCTCGCTGTCGCTGAAGCAGGCCAACGAGGACTACTCCGCCGAGTTCGATCCGTCGAAGTACGGCATGGCCGACAGCTACGACGAGCAGGGCAACTACATCTTCCCCGAGGGCTTCGACCCCGAGACCAACGAATGGCTCGAGGGCTACGACAAGCAGCGCGAGGAGTGGGAGTCCCGCTACGCCGAGGCGGAGCGTCGCCACAAGATGCACACCGCTCAGATGGAGAAGATGGCGGCCGACGCCGCGGCCGAGGCCGCCAACGGCGGTTCGTCCAACTACTCCTCCGAGAGCGGCGCGCAGGCCGCGCAGACCAACGAGTCCGCCGGTGGCTCGCTGGCGAGCGATGCCCAGCTGGCCGCCCTGCGCGAGAAGCTGTCGGGCAACGCCTGATTCACGCCTGATGGCGTGAGCTGAGCTGCATGTCCCCCGGGTCCTGACGGACCCGGGGGACATTGCGTTTCCGGGCCCCACCCGCGGCGTAGGGTGGGGCAATGGCTGTCGCGCAGGGAATCGCGGAGTTCTTCGACGGCGACGAGACCGGTGCCCGTATCGCCGAGGCGGTGCGGGCCGCCATCGCGGCGGCCGGGGCCGCGGAGATGCGGATCAGCAAGAGCCAGATCGGGTTCCGGCGCGGGCGCGCCTTCGCGCAGGTGTGGCGGCCCGGGCGGTACGTGCGATCCGATGTGCCCGCGGTGCTGACCATCGAGCTGCCGTACCGAATGGATTCGCCCCGTTTCAAAGAGGTCGCACACCCGGCCACCGCGCATTGGACCCATCACCTCGAGCTACGCGAACCCGACCAGGTGGACGACGAGGTACGAGGTTGGCTGGCGGAGGCGTATGAGAACGCCGGTTAGTCCGCACCCCAATCGCCCGCTTCCGCGATTACCCTCTGCATATTCGCGCGAATTGGCGAGAATCCGCAGCGTCGATCCACGGGAGCGGGGATTCGAGTTCCCGGTGAATTTCCGACGCGACGCCGCACATCCGGTACCAGGAATTCGCCGTGCCGCATTGCCCGTGCCGCGCGAGACGCGACACCTGACCCGGGATCGCGTACGAATCGCGACCGGTGCGCCGGTGCGCGTGACAGGCTCAGCTGGCGGTGGCGGGCACCCAGTGCGCGGCGGCCTCGGCGGAACGCTTGCGCATGGCTGCGAAGCTGTGGCGGGCGGGGCTGATCAGCATGGTCAGCCACGAACGGCGATGCTCGGCGAGAGCGGCTGCGACGGCGGGGATCTCGATGCAATGCACTGTGCCCGCCAGGCCCAGACGGTGGCGACCCGTCTGGATGTTTTTGGTGCCCACTGAACTTCCTTTGCTTGCGTGTAACCGGCCGGGTATCGCCTCCGGCGAACCTTAGCGGAACAAAAGTGTGCCGTACCGGATTTTCCGTGACATTCTCCCTGGCGTGTCGGAATGTTGCCGACGGGGGGTCGGGATTGGTGAAAAATAGTTGCGGGCCGGTCTCGTAATTATTACGGAATGGGAAAACTCGGCGCGGGGAAGTGGAATTGCCGGGCCCGGTGGGTAATCACCTTTTTCGGCTGGTAAAGGCCCGCTGCGCGCCGATCGCGTGCCGGATGCGAGACTGGTCGAATGTTGCGAATCGGTCTCACCGGAGGCATGGGAGCGGGCAAGTCCACGGTGGCGCGCAGCCTCGTCGCACGGGGCGCGGTGCTGGTGGACAGCGATGTGATCGCCCGGGAGGTGGTCGCACCGGGCACCGAGGGGCTGGCGGCCCTCGTGGACGCCTTCGGTTCCGATATCCTCGCCGCCGACGGCAGTCTGGACCGTCCGGCCTTGGCGGCCAAGGCATTCGCCAGCGATGCGGCGCGGACCACGCTCAATTCCATCACCCATCCGCTGGTGGGTCGCCGCACCGCCGAACTGATCGCCGCCGCACCGGCGGACGCCATTGTGGTGCAAGATATTCCGCTACTCGTGGAGAACGGTCTGGCACCGTTCATGAATCTGGTGCTGATCGTGGACGCGGCCGAGGAGACCCGGGTGCGCCGACTGGTGGAGTTCCGCGGGGTGGACGAGGCCGATGCGCGCGCCCGCATCGCCGCTCAGGCCACCGACGAGCAGCGTCGGGCCACCGCCGATGTGCTGCTGGACAACAATGGCGCGGAGGATGCCGTGATCGCCGCGGTGCATCGGCTCTGGGAGGAGCGGCTGGTGCCCTTCGAGCGCAATCTGCGCACCCGGACGCCGGTGCTGCCGGTGGATCCGCCTGTGGTGGAGGCGAATCCGGAGTGGGGGGCGCAGGCGCGGCGCATCATCGCCCGTCTCGCCGTCGCCTGCGCCGCCGACGCCTCGGCCATCGACCACATCGGCCCGACCGCCGTGCCCGGCAAGCCCGCCGAGGACGTCATCGACATCCGGATCACGGTGGCGGGCCCGGCGGTGGCCGACGGGCTGCGGGATCGCCTGGCGGATATCGGTTTTCCCGTCGTCGGCGCGGCTCAGGTGACGGAAGGTGAACGGCTGCACGCGAATGCGGATCCGGGCCGCCCGGCGCGGGTGCTGATCTCGGCCGCGGACTGAATCGGACGGCCCGGCTGTCGGCCACGGCGTCGGCGGCCGGCTGCGGCTCCGGTCGCCTGGCCGAGCCGTTCGGCACTACAGCCGACTGAGGGAGTTACAGCCAGCTGAGCTTGATGCCCTGTGCGCCCAGCCAGGCTTCGAAATCATGGCCGTGCCGGGCGATTCCGTCGATGGTGGCGGTGGCGATCTCGATGGCCCGCTGCGCCCGATCCAGATCCAGATAGCCGGCGGCGTGGGCGGCGAGCAGCTCGTCCACGTCGAGCAGCTCCACCTCGCGTCCGGTGCGCACCACCAGATCGAGGTAGTGGTCCACCGACTTCCACGTGGTCGGCTCCACCTGGCTGAACTCGCCGATGTCCACGTAGTAGTCCTGATCGCGCAGATGCGCCGGGGTGAAGTGGAATACCGTGGCGCGCAGGGACAGTTTCGGCAGCAGCCAGGATTCGATGTAGTGGAATTCGGGATGGTCGGACGTGCGGGCCATGTACAGCCCCCAGGGCTCCACGTGGTAACGCTCGACGCTCCGCACGAAGCCTTTGGGGTCGATATTGGTGAGTTCGTCGACGTTGAAGTACTCCACCTTCGGTCGGTGCAGGTCCACCGTGGGCGCCTGGGTCATGCACTCAGCATCGCTGTTCGCGCGGAGATCGTCCAGGGGAGTGTGGGTCGCGTCGCTCGCGGCGTGAGATTTCCCGCGGCGATTTCTGGGAAAACCCGATCTGAAACATTTCTGTTTCGATACTGTGCGGCTAGCTCACACCGGTGAGCGGTAGGACAAGGGAAGCAGAGTATGAACGCACAGGGGACCCGCGCGCGGCGGGTAGGTATGGGACTGACCACCTTCGGCGCCGTGGCCGCGACCATCGTGCTGGCCGCGCCCCAGGCCGGCGCATGGGTCGGCAATCTCGAGGTGTCGGGCAAGGACCACAAGGTCGGCTGCACCTACACGCTCACCGCCTCGGTCGAGGTGGATCGGTTGAGCTCGGTGAAGTTCTCCGACAACGGCAAGGAGATTCCGGGCAGCCCGGTCAGCCCGTCACTGCTCAGCAACAAGGTGAGCATCAAGTGGACCCCGCAGACCGCGGGCAGCCACCGGCTGGAGGCCCGCCAGATCCTGATCAGCGATTCCATCACCGTGCAGGTGGCCGAATCCAGCGGTGGCTCCGGCAGCGCCTCGGGCAGCGCCTGCGGCGGCGGCCTGGGCGGCCTGCTCCCGAGCCTGTCCGGTTAGTCGGAGGTCTGGCAGTCCGGGAACCGGAGCCGCCCGGCTCGAACCTGATTCGAGCCGGGCGGCTCCGCTCGTTGCGCGCCGACGACGGACCGACGGCGCGTTCGCCCCGGTCCGGGCCCGCTCCGGCGGACTTTGTCGGTGCCTGGTTCTAGGCTGGTGAGCATGGCTTTCGCAACCGAGATCCCCGATGATCTGCCGCTGGCGCATTCGGAGTTCCGGCCCATCGGTGAGATCGAGCGGGCCGACGGCCGGTTTCAGGTGGTCAGCGAGCATCGGCCCGCCGGTGACCAGCCCGCGGCCATCGAGGAGTTGGAGCGGCGGATCAACTCGGGGGAGCGCGATGTGGTGCTGCTGGGCGCCACGGGCACCGGCAAGTCGGCGACCACCGCGTGGCTCATCGAGCGGCTGCAACGGCCGACACTGGTGATGGCCCCGAACAAGACCCTCGCCGCGCAGTTGGCCAATGAGCTGCGGGATATGCTCCCGAACAACGCGGTCGAGTACTTCGTCTCGTACTACGACTACTACCAGCCCGAGGCGTACATCGCGCAGACCGATACCTATATCGAGAAGGACAGCTCCATCAACGACGATGTGGAGCGGCTGCGGCATTCGGCCACGTCCAGTCTGCTGTCACGGCGCGATGTCGTGGTGGTGGCGTCGGTGTCGTGCATCTACGGTCTGGGCACGCCGCAGTCCTACCTGGACCGGTCCATCCAGCTCGAGGTGGGCACCGAGGTGGACCGCGATCGGCTGCTGCGGCTGCTGGTGGATGTGCAGTACACGCGCAATGACATGTCCTTCACCCGCGGCACCTTCCGGGTGCGCGGGGATACCGTGGAGATCATTCCGTCCTACGAGGAACTCGCGGTGCGCATCGAGTTCTTCGGCGACGAGATCGAGGCGCTGTACTACCTGCATCCGCTCACCGGCGATGTGGTGCGGCAGGTGGACGTGGTGCGCATCTTCCCGGCCACCCACTACGTCGCCGGACCCGAGCGCATGGAGCGCGCGGTGCGCGATATCGAGGTCGAACTCGACGAACGGCTGGCCGACCTGGAGAAGCAGGGCAGACTGCTGGAGGCGCAGCGGCTGCGCATGCGCACCCAGTACGACCTGGAGATGATCAAGCAGGTCGGCTTCTGCTCGGGTATCGAGAACTACTCCCGCCATATCGACGGCCGCCCCGCCGGATCCGCGCCCGCCACCCTGCTCGACTACTTCCCGGACGACTTCCTGCTCGTCATCGACGAATCCCACGTCACCGTGCCGCAGATCGGCGGTATGTACGAGGGCGATATGTCGCGCAAGCGCAATCTCGTCGAATACGGTTTCCGGCTGCCGTCGGCCATCGACAATCGGCCGCTCACCTGGGAGGAGTTCGCCGACCGCATCGGGCAGACCGTCTACCTGTCCGCCACCCCCGGCCCGTACGAACTGGGCCGCACCGGCGGCGAATTCGTGGAGCAGGTGATCCGCCCCACCGGGCTGGTGGATCCGCAGGTGGTGGTTAAGCCGACCAAGGGGCAGATCGACGATCTGGTGCACGAGATCCGGCTGCGCACCGAACGTGACGAACGCGTCCTGGTCACCACGCTGACCAAGAAGATGGCCGAGGACCTCACCGACTACCTGCTCGGCCTCGGCGTCCGGGTGCGCTACCTGCACTCCGAGATCGACACGCTGCGCCGCGTGGAACTGCTGCGTCAGCTGCGGCTCGGTGAGTACGACGTGCTGGTCGGCATCAACCTGCTGCGCGAGGGGCTGGATCTGCCCGAGGTGTCGCTGGTCGCGATTCTCGACGCCGACAAGGAAGGCTTCCTGCGGTCGAGCACCTCGCTCATCCAGACCATCGGCCGCGCCGCCCGCAATGTGTCGGGTGAGGTGCACATGTACGCCGACAAGATCACCGACTCCATGCGCCAGGCCATCGACGAGACCGAGCGCCGCCGCGCCAAGCAGATCGCCTACAACGAGGAGCACGGCATCGATCCGATGCCGCTGCGCAAGAAGATCGCCGACATCCTCGATCAGGTCTACCGCGAAGCCGAGGAGACCGAGGTCGAGGTCGGCGGTTCGGGTCGCAATGCCTCGCGCGGCCGCCGCGCCCAGGGCGAACCCGGCCGCGCCGTCTCGGCGGGCGTCTACGAGGGCCGTGATGTGAAGAATATGCCGCGCGCCGAACTGGCCGACCTGGTCAAGGAGCTCACCGACCAGATGATGAACGCGGCCCGCGAACTGCAGTTCGAGCTCGCGGGCCACCTCCGCGACGAAATCGCCGACCTCAAGAAGGAACTGCGCGGTATGGACGCCGCCGGACTGTCGTGACGGGCGAGGTCGTTCTCGTGACCGCGTCAGCCCTGCTGGGCCATCCACTCGTTGACCCGGCGGTCGGCCTCCTCGCGGGAGACGTTCTCGACCCGGGTCATGACGATCCAGCGGTGGCCGAAGGGATCCATGACGCGGCTGAAGCGCTCGCCGTTGACGAAGGTCTCCGGATCTCCGACCTCGCGCGCCCCGTGCTCGCGGGCGAGTTTCGCCACCGCGTCCACGTCGGGGCAGTAGTGGATCACGCTGGAGTGCACCCACCCCGCTTCGGGAGGGCGCACGCCGTGATCGGGCATGGGGACGCCGAGCTGGAAGGTGGAATCGCCGATCCGCAGTTCGGCGTGTGCGGGCTGGCCGTCGGGGAGATCGTTGCGGGTGACGAGTTCCGCGCCGAAGACCGCGGTGTAGAACTCGATGGCCTTGTTGCCGTCCGGGACGACCAGGAAGCAGGAGATCGAATGGTAGCCCGGGGCAATGGGATTCACGGTTTCGCTCATGGCAACCAGTCTCGCCACCCGGCCCCGCCCCGGTCTTGTAAGAATGCGACAGCCCACCGATGAACGCCGACCCGCCCGACCCCGCCGCCCCCTTCGCCCTGCGGCGGGTGCCGCCCGAGACCGCGAAGGGCATTCTGCGGCCGCGGGAGCAGCTGCGGGTCTACAGCCATGAGCGATCGGCGGCCGGGCCCGAGGTGAGCCGGTATGTCGAGTGGTACTGGGCGGTGCGCTGGGATCGGCGCGGTATGCCGCCCTATCGCGCCGAGATCCTGTCCTACCCGGCCGTCAACATGACCTTCGAGCGCGAGCCCGGTCATCGCGGCGGCTTCGTCACCGGCGTCACCACCAGCAAGTACGTCCGCGAATTGCATGGTGAGGGTGAGACATTCGGGGTGAAGTTCCGCGCGGGCGGATTCGGCGCGTTCACCGGAATGGATGTCGGGGCCATTCGGGACACCGCCGTCGAACTGACCGAGGTGCTGCCGGAGGCGGTCGGGCTCGCCGACAAGGTGCTCGCCGCCACCACCCCCGCCGACCGCCGCCTGCTCGTGGAGGACTTCTTCCGCGAGGTGGCCCAGCGCCGGGCGATCGTCGACGATACGGCGTACCAGCTGGTGCTGCGCATCGTCGACGCCATGGAGCACGATCCGGAACTCACCCGCGTGGACCAGGTCACCGATCGTTTCGACGTCCCGGTCCGCACCCTGCAGCGTCTGTTCCGCCGCTATGTCGGCGCGGGTCCGAAGTGGGTGCTGCGTCGCTACCGGCTGCAGGACGGGGCGTATCTGCTCGCCCAGGGGCGCACCACCGACCTCGCCGACCTGGCCGTGGAGCTGGGCTATTTCGATCAGGCCCACTTCTGCAAGGAGTTCGCCGCGGAGATCGGTATGCCTCCGCTGGAATACGCCCGCGCCTCGCTAGCCTCCTCGCAGGAATGAGCACATCCCACGGCTAGTTGGTTGCCATATCACCCGAACGGGTACCCGGCAGTCAACCCGACAGAGGAGCTGGCAATGGATGTTGTGGTGTTGATCGGACGGGTCCTGTTCGTCGTTCTCTTCCTCGGCTCAGGCATCGGGCATCTCACGCAGGCCGACGCCATGGCCGGATACGCGCAAGCCAAGGGCATCCCCTCACCCAAGCTCGCGGTGGCGGGTTCGGGTGTCCTGATGCTGGTCGGTGCGCTCATGGTGCTGTTCGGCATCTTCGCGGACCTGGGTTCGCTGCTGCTGGTGCTGTTCCTGGTGCCGACCGCCTTCCTCATGCACGCCTTCTGGAAGGAAACCGACGCCACGGCCAAGCAGACCGAGATGATCCAGTTCAACAAGGACATCGCATTGGCGGGTGCGGCGCTCATGCTGTTCGCCTTCTTCGCCCATACTCCCGAACTCGGAATCACGGTGACCGAACCTCTTTTCCACCTCGGCTGAGCGTGGCGGCGCGCTAGTATCGCAGCGCAATATCGTGCTCGACAGGGAGTGAAACGCATGGACCTCATCGGCTGGATTCTGGGGCTGTTCTGGGCCGATCACCGCCCGTGGCCCTGATCCACGAGCTGATCACCCGGCCCGCCCGCCCCGGATAATCCGCGGCGGGCGGGCCGCTCCCTATCCGGGTCCACCGCTGTTTGTGACGAATATCCCACGGCCGCAATAACGTTCGGCTATTTCCGGCGGCGTCGGGATATGCGCGACAAGTGCTGGTAGCGCGGGTCGTGTCGCTGCGACACAGCGGAATGTGTGCTGATGCTGTGACGGCACACAAGTGTGATGTGCGGCGATATCGAAAAGTTCCGCCGGATATGCCGCTATTGTCAGGCGAAGTTGCCGTGACACCACGTATCGGTGTCCGCACCCGACTCACGTTGGAGGAGAGAATGACCGCCTACCGGAGCATTGTCGTCGGTACCGATGGCTCGAACTCGTCGTACGTCGCCGTCGAGCGGGCCGCGGCACTGGCCGGTGACGAGGGCGCCACCCTGTACATCGCCTGTGCGTACTACCCGACCGACGACCGGGATGTGGCCGCGGCCGCCGATGTGCTCAAGGACGAGGCCTACCAGGTGCGCGGCTCGGCACCCACCAGCGAGATCCTGCGGATCGCCCGCGAGAAGGCCGTCGCCGCCGGTGCCGCCAATGTCGTGGAGAAGTCCGTCGTCGGCGAGCCGGTGGAATCGCTGCTGTCGCTGATGAAGGAGGTCGAGGCCGATCTGCTGGTCGTCGGCAACCGCGGCCTCAACACCATCACCGGCCGTCTGCTCGGCTCGGTCCCGTCGGATGTGGCGCGCAAGTCCCGCACCGATGTGCTGATCGTGCACACCGTGCGCTGAGCCCCGTCCGGGGCGTCGGCACCGCCGAGCCCGGTTCATCGAAGACGCGAGCGGCCCGTACCCGACCGGGGTACGGGCCGCGGCGCTGTCGGCAGCGCGAACTCAGGCGAGCCGGTGCAGTACCGGGGGCAGGTCCTCGGTGTGCACCACGGCCAGTCGCTGCGTCGCGCGGGTCAGGGCCACATAGAGGTCGTTCAGCCCGCGCGGCGACTCGCCGAGCAGCCGACCGGGCTCGACCAGGATGACCGCGTCGAACTCCAGACCCTTCACATCGTGGACGGTGAGCACCCGTACCGAGTCGCCGCCCACCTCGGACAGCTCCGCCACCAGATCGTGCGGTGCGATCACCGCCGTGGTGCCGGGGCGGTCGGCCTCGGCGGCGACGAGTCGCTTCACCTCGTCGGCGCGCCCGCTCGGCTCCACCCGGTGGGCGGCGGGCGTGAACCCGGAGTCGCGCACCGAGCGCGGCACACTGGCCCCGGGGTCGATCTCGGCCAGCACATCCGCGGCCACCGCCATGATCTCGGCCGGGGTGCGGTAGTTGACGGTGAGCTCGGTGAGCTTCCACCGCCGCGCCACATACGGTTCCAGCACCTGCTGCCACGACGAGGCACCCGCCGGATCGCCGGTCTGCGCCACATCGCCGACGGCGGTGATCCAGCGATTCGGGATGCGGCGCATCACCATTCGCCACGCCATCTCCGAAAGCTCCTGCGCCTCATCGACAATGACATGCCCGTAGGTCCAGGTGCGGTCGCCGGCGGCGCGTTCGGCGGTGGTCTCACGCCGTCCCACCCGCTGCCGCTCGGCCAGCTGGCTGGCGTCGATCAGGTCGTAGGCCATCAGGATCTCGGGATCCAATTCGTCCTCGAGATCCTGCGGCGCCGAACCGGTGAGGATGTCCAGGGCGTCCTGCGCCTCGGCCAATTGGGCCCGCCAGCGGCGGCGGGCGCGCTCGCGCTCCTCGGTATCGTCCACGCCGAGCAGTTCGGCCAGTTCGTCCAGCAGCGGCGCGTCGGCGGGGGAGAACTCGCCGCTGTCACCGCGCCGCAGCTCCCGGCGGTCCTCGTCGGTGAGCTTTCCGGCGGCGCGGGCCAGGCGCTGGGGATCGGCCCACAGCCCGCCCAGCACCTCCTGCGGGGTGAGGATGGGCCACAGCCGTGCGATGGCCCGCTGGATCTCCGGATCCGCCCGCATCTCGTCGCGGATCTCGGTGAGATCGGTCTGCGACAGCAGATTGCGCCCGCCCAGCGGATTCGCGCCGATCAGCTCGGCCAGCTGGTCGGTCAGCGCGTCCACCACCGCGGCGGCGAACACCGGTCGGGCCAGATTGTGCGGCCGGCGCGAGGACCGGGCCCGCCCGCGCGCCTTGGTGACGATCTTGCGGTCCAGGGTCAGATCGTGTCCGTCGAAGTGCAGCCGGATCGGCTCCGCGGGCACCTCCTGCCAGTCCCGCACCGCCTTCTTCAACACGTCGAGCATGTCGAGCGAACCCTTGAGCTCACCCGCGCGCAGCGAATCCTCCAGCGTCGCACGGACTCCCGGATACAGGTCACCGATGGTGGACAGCAGTACGCCGGTCTCGCCGAGGGAGGGCAGCACCTGGCCGATGTAGTCCAGGAAGGTGGAGTTCGGCCCGATGATGAGCACGCCCGCCTTGTCCAGCTGCTGCCGGTAGGTGTACAGCAGATACGCGGCGCGGTGCAGCGCCACCGCGGTCTTGCCGGTGCCCGGCCCGCCCTGCACCACCAGCACGCTCTTGTGCTCGGAGCGGATGATGGCGTCCTGCTCGCCCTGAATGGTCTCGACGATGTCGTTCATATGCCCGGTGCGGGCGGCGTTGAGCGCGGCCAGCAGGGCGCTCTCGCTGCCTACCCCGCCGTCGGAGTCGATGGCCCCCGCGCGCTGGGCGGCCGCCAGGTCGAGGTACTCGTCGGTGACCGCGGTGACCTTGCGATTGCGCGAGCGGATGTGGCGCCGCCGCGTCACCCCGTCCGGTGCGGCGGTGGTGGCCAGGTAGAACGGCCGGGCCAGGGGCGCGCGCCAGTCCAGCAGCAGGGTTTCGTAGTCGGCGTCCTCGTCGAGGATGCCGATGCGGCCGATATAGCGGTGTTCGCCGTCGCCGTTCCCGCTCGGCTCACCGTCCGCGGTGGCCGCCAGGTCGATGCGCCCGAAGCACAGGCCGTGCTCGGCGGCATCGTATTTGGCCAGGTCCTCGTGGTAGAGCTGGGTGAACGATTCGCGTTCGCTGCGGGCCTGCGGGGTGCCGCCGGTTTCCAGCAGGACGGTGCGTAGTCGGCGCTGCGCGTACTGGCGCATCCCGTCCAGCCGCTCGTACAGCAGCGTCAGATGCCGCTGTTCCCGCTCCAGCTCCGCGGTGTCGGAGTCGGTCGCGGACACAGGACGCTCCTCGGTGAGGTCGGGCAAAACGGAACTCCTTGTCACCGCGCGGATACACGCGCAACGTTCGAGAACAGAGCAGTCGAGTCTAGTTCCCCTCCGGCGACACCGCCGTATTCGCAGGTGAGGCGGCGGTGGTGAGCTCGGACACCGGGGCGAAATGCTCGACCACGGGAAACGGCTCGTAGAACGGATGTAGCAGCGCCTTCCATTCCCGATATTCGGCCGAACCGCGGAAACCCTCGGTGTGGTCGGTGAGCCGATCCCACTCCACCAGCAGCAGATAGGTGTCGGGTCGCTCCAGGCAGCGCGACAGCGACAGCGATCGGAATCCGGGCATACCCGCGATGATGTGCCGGGCACGGGCGAAGGCGGCTTCGAAGTCGGCGGACTGTCCGGGGCGCACCGGCAGCAGGGCGTGCTCGAGGATCATGCGCGGCTTTCAGGAGGCGTGGGTGTTGTTCGGCCGCCGGGTCACGGGGGAGCTGTCGCGGTGGCCCGGCGGCTTGGCACGGTACATCGCCACGTCGGCGTCGTGCAGGACGGCCTCGGGGGTGCGGGAGTCGCCGGGGTGCAGCGGGGTGATGCCGATGGAGGCGTCCACCTGGATGCGGTGGCCGCGCGCGATGATCGGTTCGGCCATGGTCTGGCGCAGGCGTGCGACCAGCGCCTCCAGATCCTCGCCGAGAGTGCGGCCGGACAGCAGCACCAGGAATTCGTCGCCGCCGATCCGCCCCACGATGTCGTCGGTGCGCAGGCCGCGCTGCAGACGCTGCGCCACGATCTGCAGCACCGTGTCGCCGATAGCGTGGCCGAGGGTGTCGTTGATGGCTTTGAAACCGTCCAGGTCGATGAACAGCACCGTGGACACCGGCAGATCCTCGGTGGTGCCCAGCGCCGCCGCCAGCCGCGAGAGCACCAGCGCCCGGTTGGCCAGCCCGGTGAGCGGATCGTGGGTGGCCTGATACTCCAATTGCCTTCGGCTGGCCCGGAATTCGGTGATGTCGTTGAACGACGACACCGCCGAGGACTGCGGGTCGCCGGGATTGAGCAGACGGCTCGACCCGGACAGCCAGCGGCGCTGCCCGTCCGGCCGGTCCACGCCGAACACGTAGCCGACCACGGTCTCCCCGGTGGCCAGGGTGCGCGCCACCGGATGCCGGGTGGGCGGCAGGGTCATGGCGTTGGCGTCGAGCAGGGTCAGCGGCAGCGCGTAGATCGGGGTGCCGACCAGATCCTCGCCCTCGTGGCCGAAGATGCGCAGCGCCGCCGGATTGATGGATTCGATGCGGCCCTGCCGGTCGATCACCACCACGCCCTCCTCGAGCTGCGAGACCACGGTGGTGAAGTGCTGTTCGGCCCGGCGCTGCGCGGCCTCGGCGGCGCGCTGGGCGGACAGATCGTGGATGACCACCTGGTACGCCAGCCGGTTGTGCCAGGCGGTGAGCACCGAGACGGTTTCCACGTCCAGCAGGCTGCCGTCGGTGCGGACCAGGGTCATCTCGGCGGGTTCGGAGGCGGCGCCGGCCTCGGTGAGGCGGCCGATGCGAGCCAGCATGCCGGGGACGGATTTCGGGTCGACGAAGCGGGTCACCGGCTGACCGACGAGGTCCTCGGTACTGTCCGCGCCCAGTAACCGGACGATTGCCGGATTGGCGTAGACGAGGATGCCCCGCTCATGCACCACCACCCCGTCGGGGCTGTGCTCGACGAGGGATCGGTACCGCTGAGCCAGTTGTTCGGCATCGGTCGGGTCGTTTGCCCGATCGTTACCCACTTCCACGTCTGTACCCCCTGATCGTCGTCGACCTACGTCGGTGGAGCACGGGATCATTGTCCTTGGAGCACGGGATCATTGTGGTGCCGGGTGGCAGCGCTGCACAGTCCCGGCGGTATTGAATGAATCACGATCCCGCACTGCATCGGGACCCGATTGGTGATCATTACAGGCACCAGCTCGCGAAGGAGCGATGCATGACCAGTAGTACGTCGAAGTCCACGGCACAGCACCAAGATCATATGACCATCGCCGGGATAGGCGCGGTCACCGGTTACGGCTGGGGCCGCGAGACCCTCTGGGAGGGTTTGCTGAGCGGTAAGCCCGCCGCCCGGCTCTTTCCAGGGTACGGGCCTGATCGCGATCGACAGGGATGGGTCGCGCGTGTCCCCGACGGCGGCGATTCGGCGGTGAGTCCGAGTCGCTACGGGCGTGCTGTGCAGCAGGCGGCGCGCGAGGCCGTCGCCGACGCCACCGAGCGCGGCTGGCGGCCCGGTCGGCGGGTGGGACTGCTGCACGCCATCGTGCTCGGCGACGTCTACGAATGGCGCGACTTCTACGTTGTCGACGGGGCTCGACGCCGCAATCGCGACTATCTGCGCCTGCTGCCCTCCACACCCATCGCCATGCTCATGCGGGAGTTCGGATTCCACGGCCCGTCCATGAACGTCACCGCGGCGTGCAGCTCCAGCAATGTCGCGCTGATCACCGCCAAGCTGTGGCTGGACAGCGGTTTCGCCGACGACGTGCTGGTGGTGGCCAGCGATCTGTCCGCCACGCCGGATATGGTCGAGCCGTTCGTGCAGTTGGGCGCGGCGGTGGACGACACCGAACCGTTGCAGGCGTGCCGCCCCTTCCAGGAGGGCAGTCGCGGGTTCGGCTTCGGTGAGGCGTCGGTCGGCTTCGTCCTCACCCGCGACGCCGACCGGCCGTACGTGAGCGTGCTGGGCGGCGCCATGTCCAATGACGCCTACCACGTGCTCTCGGTGGATCCCTCACACGAGCAGATCTTCGACTGCGTGCACCGGGCGCTCGCGGATGCCGGGATCCGGCCGGATCAGGTGGACTACTTCAACACCCACGGCTCCGGCACCAAACAGTGCGACGACGCCGAGACCGCGGTGCTGGAACGGATTCTGGGAGGGCGGCCCTGGGTCACGGCGCTCAAACCGCTGGCCGGTCACTGCCAGGCCGCCTCGGCGGGCGTGGAGGTCGCGGCCGCGGCCATCGGCTACGACCGGGGCATCGTGGCGGCCGCCCCGATCGTGGCGGCCGCACACGCCCGACTACTCGACGGCCCGACCCCCATGAGCGGCGGCATCACGCTGAAGACCGCACTCGGGATGGGCGGGCACAATTCCGCCGTGGTGCTGGGTCCGGCGCGCTGATTTCGGCGGCGGCCTCGCGGCCTCAGTGCAGGGGCGCGGACCACCGCAGTTTGGTGCCGGTGACGACGCCGTCGGCGTCGCGGCACGGATAGACCGCGAGGTGGCCGCCCGACTTCTCGGCGCGGCGCGCGAGATCGGTGAGGCCGCTGGGGACGATCTGCTCGGCGATGCCGCGGCCGTTGTCGGCCACCACGACGGTGAGGTCGTCGGCGACGCCGATATCGATGGTGACCCGGTCGCCGCCGGAATGTCGGACGGCATTGCCGAGCGCCTCCCGCACCACGGCCTCGGCGTGTTCGGCCAGTCCTGGTTCCACCACCGACAGCGGTCCGCTGACGTGCAACTCGGCGCGGACCGCGGTGGCGGCGGTCAGCTGCCGCACCGCGCGTTCGAGGCGGCGGCGTAGTCGAGTGCTGTGCTCCGCGCCGCCGTGCAGGTCGAAGATGGAGGTGCGGATCTCCGCCACCACCTCCTGTAGCTCGCCGACGGCATCCGAAAGCCGCTGCCGCACCACGACTTCCTGGGCGCGTGGCACGGTGCCCTGGAGGGACAGGCCGATGGCGAACAGCCGCCCGATGACATGGTCGTGCATATCGCGGGCGATGCGGTCACGGTCGGTGAGGATGTCGAGTTCACGCATCCGCCGCTGCGCCACCGCGAGTCGCATGGCGAGTGCGGCCTGATCGGCGAAGGCGGCGATGAGGTCGGTCACCTCGTCGGAATAGGGCGCGGACCCGGCCGTGCGCAGCGTGATCAGCACACCCAGGGTGGAATCGGTGGTGTGCAGCGGCAGCGCCAGGGCGGGCCCGGCGTCGCCGTGCGGTACGCCGAGATCGATCCGGCGGGCGTCGTCGCAGCGCACGGGGGTGCGGTCGGTGAGCACCGCGCCGAGGACGGTGCCGGCGGTGCGCGCGGTGCGGCCGGCGTGCTCGGCTCCCGGACCGGACCACTGCGCCACCACCACCTCGGGGTCCTCCTCGGGTGGGGCCTCCGGGTCGGCGACGACGGCCAGGACGGCGCGGTCCGAGCCGGTGAGTTCCCGTGCGTGCGACACGATCCGGGCCAGCACCCGGCCGGGTTCGGTACCGGCCAGGAAGTCGGTGGCGATATCGCGGGTGGCCTCGATCCACGCCTGTCGGGTCCGGGCCGATTCGTAGAGTCGGGCATTGTCCACGGCGATACCGGCCGCCGCCGCCAGCGCCCGCACCAGCACCTCGTCGTCCTCGGTGAACGGGTGGCCGCCGAACTTCTCGGTGAGGTACAGGTTTCCGAACGTCTCCCCGCGAATGGTCACCGGGACGCCGAGGAAGCTGTGCATGGGCGGATGGTGTCTCGGGAAGCCGACCGAGGCGGGATGGCCGGCCAGGTCCTCGAGCCGCAGCGATACCGGTTGGCGCAGCAGCACGCCCAGGACGCCGTGCCCCTCGGGCAGGGCGCCGATGCGGGTGCGGGTGCGCTCGTCGATGCCGTGCACGATGAAGTTGGTGAGCCGTTCGCCGTGTCCGCGCACGCCCAGCGCGCCGTAGCGGGCGTCCACCAGTTCGGTCGCCGCGCCGACGATGGTGCGCAGGGTGTCGTCCAGATCGAGTCCGGCGGTGACCGTGAGCATCGCCTCGACCAGGCCGTCGATGCGGTCGCGGGCGTCGATGATCTGCTCGACCCGGTCCTTGACCTCGGTGAGGAGTTCTCGTAATCGTAACTGCGACAAGGTTTCCCGTACTCGGTAGGAGCCGGTGCGGGAATGGTCGGCCATGGGCGGTCCTCCGGCGTGACGCACTCGGTACCGGAATCCTACGAGCGGTCGCGGGCCGCCACGGGGGTTCGCCACGGTTTTGCAGGAAAATTTTACTGAAATATGACCGAGTGGGGACTTTAGGCCCTGTCACGTCATGCGGTCGGAGTGCTGCCATAGACGAGGGTTGCCGGATCGAGATCAACAGTCGTGATCGACAAGGAAGCGGGGACGGCGATGGGCGCATACGACGTGTGGTCGAGCGGTATCGATCCCGACTTCGTAGTCGCCACCCGCGGTCCGGCGCCCGCCACCGAGGTCACCAGGGTGGTGCGCGGTCTGGGCCGGATCCTGCGCAGGCATGGCGTCGAGGGCGCGGTGCGGGCGCGGTTGGAGTGGTCCACGACCGACGCACCCACCCTGGTGCAGGTGGTGCTGCGCTCGGTGGGCACGGAATACCGGGTGCAGGTCGCCGGACCGGGACGGTTCGCGGTGACCTTCGCGCTGGAACGTCTCGATCTGCGCCTCGAGTGTGGGCCGGAGGAGCCATCCCGACCGTGGCCCGACCCTGCCCGGCCCACACTCGCCGTGGTCAGCGAGCCGCGACCGATCGTACGGCGCAAGGACCGCCGGCTCCAGGTGATCTCGGCGGCGCACGCCGCGCGCGTCCTGGACGCCATGGACTACGACGCGCATCTGTTCACCGACGCCGAGTCCGGATCGGACGCGGTGGTGTGCTGGACCGGACCGCTCGGCGTCCGGACGCTGCGGCAGCGGGACGGCATACCGAATCTCACCGACGACGAGGCCGCCGACCGGCTCTGCCGCCGCGGACTCCCGTACCTGTTCTTCGGCCATCCCGACACCGGCCGGGGGCGGCTTCTATACCGCCGCTTCGACGGCGACCTCGGACTGGTGACCCCCGCCACCGATGAGCGCAGCGGCGGCGACCGGGCCGCGCAGTCCCGTATCGTGGGCAGTGCCTGCTTCCGGCCCACGGTGCAGAGCGCGACCGCGGTGCGGCGCGTCCCTATCTTCGACTGAATTCCACGGTTGACCAGCGTCGCAGTGCGCGCCGCGAAACTTGTCGGTGGGCGCGCATAGCATGGCGTCGGGGGTAACTCTGGATGCCGAAACGTTGGAAGGACAGCCCTGTGGCGGAACACCTGACTGTGCGCGGTGCGAGGGAGCACAACCTCAAAGGGGTCGACCTGGACCTACCCCGCGACAGCCTGATCGTGTTCACCGGCTTGTCGGGCTCGGGCAAGTCCTCGCTGGCCTTCGACACCATCTTCGCGGAGGGACAGCGCCGGTACGTGGAATCGCTGTCGGCGTACGCCCGGCAATTCCTCGGCCAGATGGACAAGCCCGATGTGGACTTCATCGAGGGACTGTCCCCGGCGGTGTCGATCGACCAGAAGTCGACCAACCGCAACCCGCGCTCCACCGTCGGCACCATCACCGAGGTCTACGACTATCTGCGCCTGCTCTACGCCCGCGCGGGCACCCCGCACTGCCCGGTCTGCGGTGAGCACATTCAGAAGCAGACGCCGCAGCAGATCGTCGACCAGGTGCTCGCCATGGACGAGGGCATCAAGTTCCAGGTGCTCGCGCCGGTGGTGCGCACCCGCAAGGGCGAATTCGTCGACCTGTTCGAATCGCTGAACACCCAGGGCTACTCGCGCGTCCGGGTGGACGGTGTGGTGTATCCGCTCACCGATCCGCCCAAGCTGAAGAAGCAGGAGAAGCACGATGTGGAGGTGGTCGTCGACCGCCTCGCCGTGAAGCCGAGTTCCAAGCAGCGCCTGACGGATTCGATCGAGACCGCGCTGCGGCTGGCCGACGGCATCGTGGTGCTGGACTTCGTGGACCGTGACGAGCACGCGCACGACCGGGAGCGCCGCTTCTCCGAGAAGCTGGCCTGCCCCAACGGTCACCCCCTCGACATCGAGGATCTGGAACCGCGCTCGTTCTCCTTCAACTCGCCCTACGGCGCGTGCCCGGACTGCACCGGCCTCGGCATCCGCAAGGAGGTCGATCCGGAACTGGTGGTGCCCGATCCGGAGCTGAGCCTCAACGAGGGCGCGATCGCCCCGTGGTCGCGCGGGCAGACCGCCGAATACTTCACCCGGCTGCTGTCGGGTCTGGCCGAGGCCATCGGCTTCTCCATGGACACCCCCTGGCAGGACCTGCCGGCCAAGGCGCGCAAGGCGGTGCTGGAGGGCAGCTCCGATCAGGTGCACGTCTCCTACACCAACCGCTACGGCCGCAAGCGCTCGTACTACGCCGATTTCGAAGGTGTGATGCCGTTCCTGCAGCGGCGCATGGAGAACACCGAATCGGAGCAGATGAAGGAGCACTACGACGGGTACATGCGCGATGTGCCGTGCCCGGTGTGCAACGGCGCGCGCCTGCGGCCGGAGATCCTGGCCGTCACGCTGAAAACCGGTGCGGAGCGCAAATCCATCGCGGATCTCTCGGATCTGTCCATCGGCGAGGCGGCGCGCTTCCTCAACGCACTGACCCTGGACGAGCGCCAGGCCGCGATCGCCGCGCAGGTGATCAAGGAGATCCAGGCCCGGCTGGGCTTCCTGCTCGACGTGGGGTTGGAGTATCTGACGCTGTCGCGGGCCGCCGCCACGCTGTCGGGCGGTGAGGCGCAGCGCATCCGGCTGGCCACCCAGATCGGTTCCGGTCTGGTGGGCGTGCTGTACGTGCTGGACGAGCCGTCCATCGGCCTGCACCAGCGCGACAACCGGCGGCTCATCGAAACCCTCACGCGGCTGCGGGATCTCGGCAATACGCTGATCGTGGTCGAACACGACGAGGACACCATCCACTCCTCGGACTGGGTGGTCGACATCGGCCCGATGGCGGGTGAGCACGGCGGCCAGGTGGTGTACTCCGGACCGTATCCCGGGCTGTTGGAAGACAAGACCTCGCTGACGGGCGCGTACCTGTCGGGGCGGGAGCAGATCGAGGTGCCGCTGGTGCGGCGGCCGATCGACAGGAAGAAGCAGCTCACCGTGGTCGGCGCGCACGAGCACAATCTGCGCGGCATCGACGTGAGCTTCCCGCTGGGTGTGCTCACCTCGGTCACCGGCGTCTCCGGTTCCGGAAAGTCCACGCTGGTCAACGACATTCTCGCCACGGTGCTCGCCAACAAGCTCAACGGCGCGCGGCAGGTGCCGGGGCGGCATCAGCGGGTGAACGGACTCGACCACCTGGACAAGCTGGTGCAGGTGGACCAGTCGCCCATCGGCCGCACCCCGCGCTCGAATCCGGCCACCTACACCGGGGTGTTCGACAAGATCCGCACCCTGTTCGCGGCCACCACCGAGGCCAAGGTGCGCGGCTATCAGCCCGGCCGCTTCTCCTTCAATGTGAAGGGCGGCCGCTGCGAGGCGTGCTCCGGTGACGGCACCCTGAAGATCGAGATGAACTTCCTGCCGGATGTGTACGTGCCGTGCGAGGTCTGCCACGGCGCGCGCTACAACCGGGAAACCCTCGAGGTGCACTACAAGGGCAAGACCATCGCCGAGGTTCTCGACATGCCCATCGAGGAGGCGGCGGAGTTCTTCGAACCGGTCACCTCCATCCACCGCTACCTCAAGACCCTGGTCGACGTCGGCCTCGGCTATGTGCGCCTGGGCCAGTCCGCGCCGACGCTGTCCGGCGGTGAGGCGCAGCGCGTCAAGCTCGCCGCCGAACTCCAGAAGCGCTCCACCGGCCGCACCGTCTACATCCTCGACGAGCCCACCACGGGCCTGCACTTCGAGGACATCCGCAAACTCCTCGCGGTCATCAACGGCCTGGTGGACAAGGGCAATACGGTCATCGTCATCGAACACAACCTCGACGTCATCAAGACCTCCGACTGGTTGATCGACATGGGCCCCGAAGGCGGTTCCGGCGGCGGCACGGTCGTAGCCCAGGGCACCCCCGAGGATGTCGCGGCGGTCCCCGACAGCTACACCGGCCAGTTCCTGCGCGAGGTCCTGGCCAAGAGCACCGTCACCACCAAGGCCACCACCAACGGCGCACCCGCGAAGAAGACTGCCGCGACCAAGAAGGCCGCGACCAAGACAGCCCCGACCAAGACCACAGCCGCCCCGGCGGCCAAGAAGCCCACCACCAAGCGGGCGACCACGAAGTCCGAAACCACCCCGGAACAACAGGCCGCTGCCAAGAAGGCCGCCGCCGCCCGCCGCAAGGCCGCCGCCCTGCGCTAGCCGCCGGGGCGTCCACTGGTGGCGAATGGCAAGTGGCCCGGAACTTTTCGGCTCCGGGCCACTCGGTGACCGGAGTAGCTCGGGTCGAGACTCGAGCGGTCACCCGCGTTCACCCCGCACACGTCCGCTGACACGTGGTCGCGTGTCCGCGACCTCCCGCCGCGATCCGTGACGGCATCGCTCGAGCCATCCGGAATGGCCGCGACCAAGCCGCCGTCGATGACGAGGTGCTGGCCGTCGAGGTGCGCGGGGCACACCGAGTACACCCGAATCCCTTGGGGGCCAGGGCGGACGCGGGGGTGCGGACCAGTTTGCGGACGGCGGCCCTGGTGGTCCGGCGGGGCCGAGAGCTGTCTCGCTCGACACGGTCGGTAGCAGCGCCCGGACCTTGTGTTTGCCGAAAGTCAAGGTGTGGAAGCCTTTTCGACGCCTTTCGGGTTTTCGATACGCTGCCGATATGTGCCGGCCCATATCGTCGGCCGTATGGATGTGTCAACCGGTGCGAGCGGCCGGTGTTCGGCGGGGCGACATCGGATCACCGGGCGGCTGCCGCAGGACCGTCGGTCACGACCGAATCAACCGGATTCCCCATGGCGGGTGCGACCGACAGCCATTAGCGTGCGAATCGCCGGTTCGGACCGGCTCCCCGGTTCGTGCATCGGACCCGCTGCGCCGCGGCGGTGCACTTGACGCCGTTTCGGGCGATCTGGATGGGATGGGGAAGACCTCCGGGGCAGTGGCTCGGGTCGCCTCGGATAGGAAGTTCGATGGTCGTGGATCTGCAGGGGTACGACGAGCACGCACTGCGCGATCGGGTGCGTCAGGCCGCGTACGACGCGGACCTGGGTGCTCATCGTGAGGTTCATGCGCGCATGGTCGCCAGGATTCAGGGCTGGATGCTGATACTGGGGATCGTCGTGGCACTACTCGCCACGACAGTGGTGGTTATGATCAGCGAACTCCTCACCCGCACAGACCAAATGGGTGGCAAGGCCGGAAACGTGGTCGGTCTGGTGGTCTTGGTGCCGTTGACTCTGCTGCTCGGGGTCGCGTTCGTGAAGAGCATGCACCAGAGCCTGTTCGGACCCGCGACGTATCGGGCGGTCCGGCTGGATCTCTACGATCGCGGCCTGGTATTCGCCCACAATGACGAGGTACGCGCCGTGCGCTATGACACGACGGTGGTTCATCAGGAGCACGTCCGGCATATGTTGTACGGGTTGTTGGAGACCAAGACCACCCATGACTACACCCTGCTCGATGTCGAGGGCGAGCAACTGCGACTGCAAGACTATTCGCAAGGTGGACTGCCCAACGCCGCCCGTTGGGGCGCTGTCATCCAGGAAAGTGTGACGGCGGCCCAACTGCCCGCCGCGGTCGAGGAGCTGTACCGGGGGGAGATCGTGGTGTTCGGCGCGCTCCGGTTGACAACGTACGAGGTCGGTGTCGGTGCCAAGTCTGTCCGGTGGTCTCAGGTCCACCAGATCGAGGTGCGGCACGGCAATCTGTGTGTATACGGGGGAGAGCGTCGGCTCATGCCGATCAGTATTCCGGTCCGCAAGGTTCCCAATATCCACGTATTCCTGACGCTGGCGCACCGGCTGCTCGCCGAGAATCGCAGGCCGGGTACCCGCCGACCGGCGCCGCGACCAGCGTCGCGACCGGCGCCGACTGTGCCGGTGGCCACGCCGGACGAGTTCCAGGTGCTGCTCACCATGGTGATGAAGGACCATGCGGCCGCTGAGCGGTTGATCGCTTATGAGCGCGGGAAGCTCCCCGGCGCGGACCGTGCGACCTGTGTCGCGAAGGCCGTCGAACGGTTGCGGCGAGACCGGGAACGACAGGGCTGAACGTCGACCACGACCAGGACTCGCCCCGAGCGCGGTGGACGAACGCAGACTCCGCATCCACGGCACCGCCCGGGCGGAGAGGGCGCTGTCGTAGCACCCGTCGCCCCCCGGTCGTGCGGCAGGCCGTGTCAGACCATCGCGCCGGGGATGGCCGCGACCAGGCCGCCGTCGATGACGAGGTCCTGGCCGTTGATGTAGCCGGCCTCGTCGGAGGCGAGGAAGGCGACGGCTGCCGCCACCTCGTCGGCGGTGCCGGTGCGGCCCGCGGCGACGGCGGCCACGACCTCGGTGGCGGCGTCGGGGGAGACGTTGTCGTGGAACATGGGGGTTTCGATGTAGCCGGGGCTCACCGAGTTCACCCGAATTCCCCTGGGGGCCAGGTCCGCCGCGAGGGTGCGGGCCAGGTTGTGGACGGCGGCCTTGGTGGCCGCGTACAGCGCGCCGCCGGGCATGCCGCGGTGCAGGGTCCAGGAGGCGTTGATCACGATCGCGCCGCCGTCGGCCAACAGCGGCAGGGTCTTCTGGATGGTGAAGAACACGCCCTTGAAGTTGATGTCCACCACGCGGTCGAATTCGGTTTCGGTGATCTCGGCGCTGGGCTGGAACGAGGCCACGCCCGCATTGGCGAAGACCGCGTCGAGCCGGCCGTAGCGCTCGCGCACCACGTCCACCAGCGTGTCGATCTCGGCCAGTGCCGCCACATCGCCCCGCACCGCGAGCAGCCGGTCCTCGGACCCGCCCGCCGCGGACCGCAGTTCGGCGACGGCGGCGTCCAGCCGGGTCTTGTCCCGCCCGGTGATGACGACGGTCGCGCCCTCCGTCAGCAGCCGCCGCGCGGCGGCCAGCCCCATACCGCTGGTGCCGCCGGTGACGAGCGCGATCTTGTTCTCGAATCGGGAAGTGCTGTGCGTCATGCCGTCGAGTCTGGTCAGCGCGCCGGAGTGCAAACAGTGCGCGATCAACCCGGGTTCATCACCACCAGGCTGGCGACGAAGTCGTCCGGGCGTTCGGGAATATTCGGTGGGTTCGGGAGTAGCCGGGCGGGTCGCCGCGTTGTGCTGGGCATGGTCAGCGAATCCGCGGCGGCGAAAGAGCAACGGCACGCGCAGCTCCGGGACTTCCTGCGCACCCGGCGCGCCCGGCTCACCCCCGGCGATGTCGGGCTGGTGACCTCGGGACGGCGGCGCACGCCCGGACTGCGGCGTGAGGAGGTGGCGCAGCTCGCCGGGGTCGGGGTGTCCTGGTACACCTGGCTGGAGCAGGGGCGCGATATCAATGTGTCCGACGAGATCCTGCACGCGGTGAGCCGGGCGCTGCGGCTGTCCGACGCCGAGCGGGCGCACCTGTTCGTGCTGGCGGGGTTGCGTCCGCCGCGTCCACACGGCACCGCGACCGCCGTGGAACCCGAACTGCGGCAGCTGCTCGACTCGTGGTCACCGCGACCGGCGATCCTGCGGGACCGCTACTGGAACATCATGGCAGTCAACGCCGGATCGACCGCCGTGTTCGGCTACGACGATGCCGACCACAACTGCCTGATCTCGTTCTTCACCAATCCGCGCTACCGCGACCGGCACACCGAATGGGCGGCCATCGCCCCGGAGGTGGTGGCCGCCTACCGCGCGGACGCGGCCCACGCCCCGGGTGATCCGGCCTTCGCCCGGGTGATCGACGAATTGCTCACGGTCAGTCCGGAATTCGCGCGGCTGTGGGAGCGCCACGATGTGGCCGCCCCCACTCGGTCGGTCAAGGCGGTCCAGCATCCCGAGGTCGGCGACCTGATCTTCGACAAGACCACCCTGGCGGTCATCGACCGCCCGGACTGGTACCTGGAGTTCTACAATCCCCGGCCCGGCACCGAGACCGCCGGGCGACTCGATGCACTTCTACGAGCGGCAGAACTCGCCACGGTCTGACCGGCCGCCACTACTCGGCCGCCACCGCCGCCGGCGTCGAAACCTCTTCCAGCCGACCGTAGTCCAGCTTCACCAGCTGATCGGCGAGATCGAAGTACCGGTCGTCGTGGGTGATCACGATGACCGTCTTGCCGCGCTCCTTGAGCTTGGTCAGGATCTCGCGGTAGAACACGTCGCGGAAGCGGGGTTCCTGATCCGCGGCCCACTCGTCGAACAGGTAGACGGCGCGATCCTCGAGCAGCGCGGTCAGCAGCGCCAGCCGCTTGCGCTGCCCCTGGGACAGGTCGATGGTGGACAGTCGGCCGTCGCGCACGGTCACCTTGTGCGCGATCTGCAACTCCTCGAGGTAGTGCCGCACCTCGTCGTCGATACCGGGGCGGTCGAAGCCGAGATAGTCCTCGAACAGGTGGAAGTCGGTGAAGATGGCCGAGCAGTTCTGCCGGAACCACTCGATGTTCTCGTGGTTGATCTGCTCGCCGTCGAACTCCACGAACCCGCTGCGCGGCACGTACAGCCCCGTGATCAGTTTGGCCAGGGTGGATTTACCGCTGCCGTTGCCGCCCACGATGAAGGTGATCTGGCCCGGCTCGAAGGTGAGGTCGATGGGGCCGAGGCGGAACCCACCGTCGTCGTCGGAGGCGCGTTCGGGCGGTGGTGCGTCCAGCGGAACGGGCCGACCGTCATGGCCGCCGTGGACGATTCGCTGCTTGCCGTTGACATCGGGTCGCAGCGTCCCGTTGTGCGCTCCCGGCCCGCCGCCGAGCGGACCGGGACCCCCGGCGTGCGGACCTCCCGGCGGCGGACCCCCGTGACCACCCGGTCCGACCTGCCCGCCGGGATGTCCGGCCGGGCTGCCGGGCCGTCCGCCCGGTGTGAGCGGCCCGCCCGGCAGGGCCGGATGCCCACCCGGACTGCCCGCCTTTCGGCCCGGCACGGGCGGTGGCCCATCGGCTCCCGGCGTCGGAAACAGCGGTGGCCGCTCGGCCACATAGCTGTAGCCGACATTCACCAGTTCCAGCCGCGCCGCGGTGACCGGCGGCCGATCGCCGAACGGCAGCCGCTGCTCGTCGTGCATGGTCTCCATGGACAGGTTCATGGTGCGGATCTTGGCCAGCGCCACATCGCCGCGCAGCAGGTCCGGAATCCGGTGCATGAAGTTCTGCATGGGCATGGACAGGAAGGTGGTCACCAGC
The DNA here is from genome assembly GCF_007362295.1 of Nocardia otitidiscaviarum. NCBI lineage: Bacteria > Bacillati > Actinomycetota > Actinomycetes > Mycobacteriales > Nocardiaceae > Nocardia > Nocardia otitidiscaviarum. The sequence goes on from NZ_CP041695.1 coordinate 2,174,359, forward strand.
ACGTACCCGATCATGACTTCCTTGGGCAGGTTCATGGCGGCGGCCAGCACGAACAGGATGAGCGCCATGGTCGCCAGCTGCAGGACCTGTCCGAGCCCCTGTGCCAGCGCGAATTTCGACCCGGCCTCGACATTCTGGGAGCGCAGCCGCTCGGCGGTGCCCAGCAGATGCTTGTCCATGAAGTCGCGGCGGCGGCCCCGGTGCAGCTTGAGTTCCTTGATGCCCAGTGTCACCGCCTGGAACGAACGCAGTAGCGCGTCGTCGTTCTCCCGCGCCTCCTGGTAGATCCGGCGCACCCGCTTCAGGAACATCTCCACGCAGGCGATGCCGAGCAGCGTGCCCGCCACGGTGACCGCGAAGATCGGCCCGGACACCACCGCGAGGTAGACGAAGCAGCCGACGATGGTGGCCACGTCGATGCAGATGCTCGGAATGGCCGTCACGGCCTGTGACAGCGACCGCACGTCCTCGGTGAGCGTCGCCATCAGGCGGTGCATGCCGAGCCGTTCCAGATGTTCCAGTGGGGCCGAGACGATTCCGGAACTCAGCTCCGCCCGCAGTCGGTAGATGGCGTCCTGGGCCAGCCGGATGAGCAGCACCTGCGACGCCACCCCGCTGACCAGGATGACCATCGCCGTCAGGACGAAGGCCCGCAGCGTGATGTTCGGGTGCGGCTCGGGGGAGACCACCCCGCGGATCAGGGTGAGCAGATAGGTGTTGGCCACACCGCAGATCAGGCCCGCGGCGATGACGGCCGCGATCCGCATCCAGGAGATCGAGAACAGGAATCTGATGAGTTGCATTGCTACTGCGCTCTTTTCGACAGCGACGAGGTCGATCAGTGGCGGATGATGTCGAAGATCAACCCTTCGAGGGTGACACCCGGCGCGAAGGAGAAGGCCACCCCGGTGGAGATCGGGGCGGCGGTCTCGGACTGCTGGATCATCCGCTCCAGCACGAAGATCAGCGAGACGCTGAGCATATTGCCGTGCTCGGCGAGCACGTTCCAGCTCAGCTCCGCCCGTTCGACCGGAATGCCCAGCGAGCGCGCGGATTCCTCGATGATCTTGGGCCCACCCGGATGGATGGCCCACAGGTCGATATCGGTCTTGTGCAGGCCGTTGCGGTGCAGTACCTCGGTGACCACCGGATCCACGCCGCGCAGAATGTAGTGCGGCAGGCTCTCGGCCAGCTCGCAGGTGATGCCGTCGTCGTTGACGCGCAGCACGATGCCGTCCTCGGCATCGTCGAACAGCTGACTGAAACTGTCCCGGATGACGACCCGGCCGGGTGCGAGCGGCTGGTGCACCTGACTCGCGCCGATGACCACCGCCCCGCAGCCGTCACCGAAGAGGCTGTGAATGATCACGTCGTTGACATCGTCGTCGAAAACCGCGTTCACCGAACTGAGTTCGATACAGATGACCAGCGACTTCTTGTCCGGATGCGCCCGCACGTAATCGGTGGCGGTGCGAATGCCGTTCATGGCGGCCGCGCAGCCCATGAAGTTCACCACGATGCGCCCGACCGTCGGCGACAATCCCAGCTGCTTGACCACCGCCACGTCCACGCCAGGCGCGATGAAGCCGGTGCTGGTCACGAAGATGAGCTGGCCGACCTCGGCGGCGGGATCCGCGACCCCCGCCAGCGCGTGCCGGGCCACGTCGACGGCCAGCGGCACCGCGTGCTCGTAGAACAGGTCCATGCGCTCCCGGATGGTGCCGGGTCGGCGGCTGAAGGGCAGGAACCGATCGTCGAGCGGATCGACCACGAGGTGGCGGGTGTCGATGCGGGTCTTCTGGTAGACGCGTGGAATGCGAGCCCGCTGAGCGGGATCGGCGAACAGTTCCGCCACCCGACCGGCCGCCTCGGCTTGATCGAAGACCCCGCTCGGCGACCCGGTCGCGATGCCCTCGATCACGCCGACCGTGGTCGGCGGGGTGGGTAGCATGTGCACGAGATCGTAGGCGAACCCTTCGCCCTCGCTACGGTGGGAAATGGCCCCCGTGGGTTCGATGCCCCCCTCGTCGATGGTGACGGACACGAAATTCTCCCCTTCTTTCGATAAGAATCGGGCGATCGGCCCCCGTGCCGAACAGTGACGTGATCGCCCGCAACGGAATCGGTTCAGACCGTTCCGATTCCGGTGAAACCCTGGACCATGTAGATTCCGCAGGTCTTGAAGGCCGACGGTGAACAGTGCTCCCGCACCAGGCCCCACTTCTTGTCCTTCGCCTCGTCCGAGGGCGCGAGGATGTAGGTGCGAATCTGTTTGGGAAAGCGATCGGTGAAGAAGCTCTTGGCGGGCAGCCATTCGACTCCGAATTTCGCCGCCTCTTCGCGCAAAACGTCCTCGGTGGCGATATTGGCGAATCCGCTGCGCTGATAGGGCAGTACGTGATGCACCCGATGCGAGCTCAATCCCGCGGAGAGGAAGCAGTCGACATAGCGGTTTCCGACCACCTTCAGGTCGTAGGCCTGCTCGAGCTGGTTGATGCCCCAGTCCTCGGTGTTCGACTCGATCTCCTCGGTCTCCATCTCGAAGTCGTGGCTGGCCACCACCAGGAAGGTGCTGATCCACAGCGTGATCACGAATTGCAGTGCCCAGGCCCAGAAGTCGCCCGCCAGGGTGAACACCACCAGCTCGCCGACCAGCAGGAACCGCACCCCGAACGAGCCGATGAAGTGCGGCAGCGCGCCGCCCCAGGTGCCGTACATGTCCTTGATGCCCACCTTGCGGGTGAGGCGGCAGACGTCGAGCAGGCGCATGATCATGCCGGTGACGGTGTGCCCGAACTTGTGCACGGTGTGCACGGGCACCCGGTACAGGCGCGGGACCTGCATCATCATGGTGAAGACGTTCTTCTTGATATCGACTTCACTCTGGGTGTGCGGGTGGTGCAGCAGGGCATGCCCGTCCGCGGTCACGAAGGCCAGCGCGACGTAGTTGAGGTCGAAGGCATTCGTGTAGATCTTGTTCATGCCCTTCTGGGCACGGTGGATGGCGTAGTGGCCGAAGCCCGCCAGCGAACTGCGCAGCAGCACCATCAGCACGACGAACAGCGGCAACGGCATCCAGCCGGTATCCCACAGCCGCAGACCCTGTACGGCGAAGTAGGCGACGGCCAACAGTGCGACGACGATGTCGAAGTACCGGTCCATCCGCTTGATGCGGGCCGCCAGCTCGGGATCCTTGAGCCGCGCCTTCACCTTGTGGAGGAGGTCGTCCTTGTTGTCGAAGCGGTATTTCGGGGTGTCGCGCCAGCTGTCGAAGCCCTCCTTGAACAGGAAGTCGGGCGCGTTGGCCTTCGGATGGATGTCCTCGGGCAGCGCTTCGCGGTCGAGTGCGTAGCGCTCGATGAGTTTGGCGATTCCTTCCGGATTCTTGTGATAGGAACCGACAATCGACGTGATATCCCGATTCTTGGTGCGGCCGATGAAGAACTCGCCGCCCGGATGCTTGGAAATCCAGTCGCTGAGGTCGTAGGCTCGACCGTTGTACACCCACACATTGGAGACCGGAGGCGGGCCCTCGGGACGGGGAGGACGACGGAATTCCCGCTCCTCTACGTCTGGGCGGTCGGTCATGTCATTCCTCCACGCGCGCGAGCAAGTCGATAGCCTTCGGACCGTATCGTCCTTGCCGCGCCTTGCATTCCACTGAACAATCTCTTACAGCGGGCCGGACGGGACGTGCGGTTCGCACAGATATCGCCGCCCGGGCCGAATACGTAACCGGCCGTGCCGGGATTCGCGAGTCTCATATCTCATCGGGTCGCGAGCGGAGTGCCGCTCGCCGGACCCGGGAACGACAGCCGGTCCGGGGCGCGCGGCGGCAATCCTTGCCGCCCTGGCGCTTTCCCGGACCGGTTCCGATCCACGAGCGTGGGCTCGTGGCCGCCGTCAGCCCGCGGGCTTGGCGACGGTGACGGGCTTGCCGTGGTCCGACAGTTCCAGCTCGATGCTGCCCTGATCCTTGGTGACCTCGGCCTTGATCAGATTCGGTCCGGTGCCGGGCGAGGCGGCGGTGGAGGGCAGGGGAGCGGCGGAGGTGGTGGGCGGTGCGACGTCCTGGATCCACAGGGTGATCGGGAGTTCACCGACGCCGTCGCCGACGCGCGGCACGATCGGATCGATGACCGACCCGCTGATGGTGCCGGTGACCTTCACGGTATCGACGCCGTTGACCTTCTCCCGTCCCTGGACCTGCGGGTTCTGCACCTGCGCAATGGCATTGGCCAGACCCTTGTCCTTGTCGAGGATGACGCCGGGGTCGTACATCTTCTCGGCGGGGCCGATGGGGGCGTACTTGACGCCGTCCTGCGCCGCGTACAGGGTCTTGTCGACGACCAGGAACTTGGTCTCGATGAAGGGCTCGTTCTCCGCGGTGCGGACCTTGGCCTCGCCCATGGCCTGCCCCGAGCCCTCGGGCTGGTTGGTGACATCCGCGTCCACCATCTCCACCGGGAGGTTCGGGATGTTGTTCACGTTCAGGGTGAGGTGCACCGACTGCAGGGTCTGGGTGGTGCGGGCGGATTCCTGCACGATCTGCGCGCCGTCGGGCAGTTCGGTCGGCGGCGGGGTGGCCGCGGTGGTGGCGGGATCATCGGAGCCGCTGGAGCAGCCCGAGACCAGTGCGGCGACGACCGAGGCCGCCAGCACGACCGGGGCGATCCCGGCCCGTGTGCGCGAGCGGCGCGGTGTCCGCTGGCGCGTCAACAGTTCAATCATGTTCAACCCCCGTTGAGAGTTCTCGTACGACCCGGTTGGTGGGCAGTGGACTGCCCGAGCGGTTTGCGTCCTATGTCCGGGCCTGGCACAGGCCGGGCACGATCATAGGCCGCGCAAGACATTACGCATATCGAGTCGGAAGTGCAGCGAGAACTATTCCCAGGCAACCATGTTCGTAGTTGCTGTTTCACACTTGTGCCGTCGACTGGCAAATATCAGGCAACGCTCAGCGCCGCCGCGGTGGCGGTGCCGTCTGACAATCGATTCGATCGCGCGAAGCGTTAATCGCGGCTCATCGGTCGGTAATTCCGTGAATCAGCTCGGCGAGATCCTTGGGGCGCGAGAACATCGGCCAGTGGCCCGTGGGTAGGTCGACATAGGGGCCTCGATATGCGCCAACTCGTCGAAGAGGCTGGCCTCCGGTGCATCTCGCAACCGCTGGGCTACCGCCGCGGCGGGCGCGGTCAGTACACCGGGCCGGTGTACTTCTCGCCCGGCCCCGCACCCGGAGCGTCGGGATGTTCGGAGGCTTCGCGGAAGGCGCGCTGCAGTGACTGGAGTCCGTCGCGGATGGGACCGGCGTGCGGGCCCAGGTATTCGACCGAGGCGGTCACCAGGCCCGCGAGGGCGGTGATGACGCGGCGGGCCTCGTCCAGATCGAGGTGCGGGCTGGCGGCGGGATCGGCCTCGCCGAGCCCCAGCTTCTCCGCGGCGGAGCTCATCAACATGACCGCGGCCCGGCTGATGACCTCGACGGCCGGGATCTCGGCCAGCTCGCGTACGCTCAACTCGCCGTCGATGAGGTCCGATTCCGGATTAGCAGTCGCCTCGCTCATAGCTATGAGCATGGCACCGAGCGGCTTGTCAATGGTCTCGGGGGGACCGATTCGGCGGATCGTGCCGCAGCTGTTAGACTGACCTGCGACGACCGTCCCGGATCGGTTCCTGCGATCGACCCGGGGCTTCAAGTGGAGCCCGACTCCCACCGTCAGCCGGTCACTACCAGGCTCGACGGTCCGGTCGCCCATCTTTTTCTGATGGGTTCCTCGTGTGGGATTTTTCCTGCACAGGTGCGATGCGAGCTGTTTGCGTCGCAGGCCGGTCGACTCGGGCCCCGTGTTGGAGAAATACCGACACGGGGCTTTCGTGTTGAAATTGGGGTTGCAGTTTAAGCGTTTGCGGTCGTTGGACGACACCGCTTGACCTAGGAGGCCCCATCAGCACTGAGACCCGCATCAACGATCGCATCCGCGTCCCGGAGGTCCGACTCATCGGACCGGGGGGTGAGCAGGTTGGGATCGTGCGTGTTGAAGATGCACTTCGCGTCGCCATGGAGGCGGACCTCGACCTCGTCGAGGTCGCACCGGACGCGCGCCCGCCGGTCTGCAAGATCATGGACTACGGCAAGTTCAAGTACGAGACCGCGCAGAAGGCGCGCGAGTCGCGGAAGAACCAGCAGCAGACCGTGATCAAGGAGCAGAAGCTCCGTCCGAAGATCGACGATCACGACTACGAGACCAAGAAGGGTCACGTCCTTCGGTTCCTGCAGGCGGGTTCGAAGGTCAAAGTGACGATCATGTTCCGCGGCCGCGAGCAGTCGCGTCCGGAACTCGGTTACCGGTTGCTCCAGCGGCTGGCCTCCGACGTCGCTGAATTCGGTTACGTCGAGACCTCGGCCAAGCAGGACGGCCGGAATATGACGATGGTCCTCGCGCCGCACAAGGGTGCGAAGACGCGGGTGCAGGCGCAGAAGACGGCTCAGGCCGGCAGCGCGCCGAGCTCCACCCCTGCGGCCTCCGCCGACGCGCCGGCTCCGGCGCAGGCGGACAAACCGCAGTAACGAACGATTCAGGTAGCACCGGTGGGACACGTCTGTGTTCCGCCGGTATGAGACAGATACGAGGATTCCATGCCGAAGATGAAGAGCCACAGCGGCGCGTCGAAGCGTTTCAAGCTGTCGGGCAAGGGCAAGCTGCTGCGTCAGCAGGCGAACCGCCGCCACCTGCTCGAGCACAAGCCCACCCGTCGGACTCGTCGTCTGGACGGCGTGGAGGTCGTCGCCAAGGCGGACGTCGCTCGCGTCAAGAAGCTGCTCGGCCTCTGATCTCCGGCTGAGGCAGCCATCCGCGATCCGTTTACGGACGCTTTCAACCGACCAACTCCGGGCGCGACCGCAGCGCCCACGATTCGATCAAGGACTGACAAGTGGCACGCGTCAAAAGGGCCGTCAACGCTCAGAAGAAGCGCCGTTCCATCCTCGAGGCCAGCAAGGGCTACCGCGGCCAGCGCTCGCGGCTGTACCGCAAGGCCAAGGAACAGCAGCTGCACTCGCTCACCTACGCCTACCGCGACCGCCGCGCGCGCAAGGGTGACTTCCGCAAGCTGTGGATCGCTCGTATCAACGCCGCCGCGCGTCTGAACGACATCACCTACAACCGCTTCATCCAGGGCCTGAAGGCCGCCGGTGTCGAGGTGGACCGCAAGAACCTCGCCGAGATCGCCGTCTCCGACGCCGAGGCGTTCGCCGGTCTGGTGGCCGTGGCCAAGGCCGCGCTGCCGGAGGATGTCAACGCCCCCGCCGCCTGATTCGCGGCTGCGTGACAACCGAATTCTCGCGACGACCCGTGGACGCGCTCTTCGAGCGCATTCCGCGGGTCGTCGCTTTGTCACTGTCGACGGGTGGGAAAGGACGGGGCAGCCGTGACCGCTGAAGCGATCGACTGGCGCAACTCGCGGGTCGTCGCCGCCGTGAAACTGCACCGCGCCCACACCCGCCGCAAGACCGGGCTCTTCCTCGCCGAGGGGGCCAACTCGGTGGCGGCGGCGCTGGATACCGGGCGCGTCGAGGAACTCTTCTACTCCGCCAAGGCCGCCGGGCGCGAACACGAACTGGTCGCCGGTGCGGCCGCGACGGGCGTGCGCACCACGCTGGTGAGCGACCGCGCGGCGGAAACGTTGGGGGAGACGGTGACCCCGCCCGGCCTGGTCGCGGTCTGCCGCCAGGTCGACGTGCCGTTGCGCACCGTACTGGACGCGTCGCCGCGCATGCTGGCGGTGCCGGTGGCGATGGCCGACCCCGGCAATGCGGGCACCCTCATCCGGGTCGCCGACGCGGTCGGCGCGAATGGTGTGGTGCTCGCCGGTGATTCGGTGGACCCGCACAACGGTAAATGCGTCCGCGCCTGCGCCGGAAGCCTTTTCCACGTCCCCGTCGCCCGTGAACGCGATATCGACGCCACCCTCGACGCGCTGGAGGCGGCCGGTATCGCCGTCCTGGCCACCACCGCCCGCGGCGAGGTGGACCTCGACGACGCCGACGACATCCTGCGCGGCCCCGTCGCCTGGCTGTTCGGCAACGAGGCGCACGGCCTGGACCGCGCCGTCGCCGCCCGCGCCACCCACCGGGTGCGCATTCCCATCCACGGCCGCGCCGAAAGCCTCAACCTGGCCGCCGCCGCGGCCATCTGCCTCTACGCGAGCGCCCGGGTCCAGTGCGGGCGGTGACGGTCCGGGGCGCCGTGGTCGCGTCGCCAGCGTCATCCGGCTGTGCCGCCGGTGTTTTCGGAAGGGGCGGCTAGCCGAGAGCGGCGCGCAGCGTCTCGATCGTCTCGTCGAGCTTGCCGACGACGAACAGTTCCGGCGCACCCTCGCGCAGGTCGACGCGCAACCGGTTGCGCATGCCGCCGTCGAAGAGGCCACCGGTGCGGGCCTCGGTGCCGACCGCGGTGACGGATGTGCGTGGGGCCGACCAGGATCGGCCGCCCATGAGCGCGTCCATCCGGTTCGGTTCGAACCGCAGTCGGGTGGAGGTCAGGTAGAGCGTTCCACCTACGGCGCGACCGCCCTGGGTGCGATTGGCGGGCCGTCGCCAGGTGACGTTCTCCCCGTCGTCCAGTGTCGGCTCGCGGGTCCAGATTCCCATGCGCACAACGGTATCGGTTTTCGGCGGGTCCCGGGTGTCGCCGACCGAGAGCGCGGTCAGTCGTCGTGTTCGGCGAGATCGGTGACGATCTCGGCGGCCCACTCGGTGCCGAAGCCGTCCCCGGTGATGGCTCCCATGGCGGCCATGTCGATGAGTAGCATGCCGGTGGCCATGAAGCGGCGGGTCTCGGCCACCGACGCGCCGGTCAGGTCGCGGACCAGGTAGTACATCCGGCCGTAGCGGTCGCGGGTCGCGGTGCCGATCTCCGGATCGGAGCTGGCGGCGAAGCCGTGCAGCAGCACCAGGCCGAGTTCGCGTTCGGCGAGGAAGGTGTGGAACGCCTCGCCCATGGCGGCCAGGCGTTCGGCGGGTGCGGCGTCGGGGGCGGCTGCCGCGGCGGCGGTGCGGAAGATCTCCTCGATGCGGTCGCACACGCGCTGCAGCGCGGCCAGGAACAGCTGTCGCTTACCGCCGAACAGGCGGATCACATACGGCTGTGAGACGCCCGCGCGGCGCGCGATCTCATCGGTTCTGGTCGCGGCGTAACCGGATTCGGCGAAGGCTCCGATCGCCGCGGTGAGCACCTGTTCGCCGCGTTCGCTCGCCGTCATCCGGGTCCTGGTCATATTCGCTATCTCCTCCGTCTCGGTATGCCTTGACATGTTATCAGCGGATGCATACTCTTTCGGCAGTAAGTTATCAGTGGATAACAACTTAAGGATCTCGGGTATGTCCTCCACCCTCACCACCGCCCCGGCCGTCGCGCCCCCGGCGCCACCCCGCCCGCTCGCCGCGGTCCTGGCCGCGGTCGGAATTCCCATGTTCATGGTCACGCTCGACAACCTCGTGGTGACCAATGCGCTGCCGGTCATCCGCGCCGAACTCGGCGCATCCCTGACCGACCTGCAGTGGTTCGTGAATGCCTACACGCTGTCGTTCGCGACGCTGCTGCTCACCGCCTCGGCCCTCGGCGACCGGCTGGGCCGCCGCCGCGTCTTCCTGGCCGGTATCACGCTGTTCACCCTCGCCTCGGCGGCCTGTGCGTTGGCCACCGAACCGTGGATGCTGATCGCATCCCGAGCGATCCAGGGCTTCGGGGCGGCGGCGGTGATGCCGCTGTCACTGACCCTGCTGTCGGCGGCGGTCCCGGAACGGATGCGCAGCGCCGCCATCGGCATCTGGGGCGGCATCTCCGGTCTCGGTGTCGCACTCGGCCCGGTGGTGGGCGGCGCCGTGGTGGACGGGCTGAGCTGGCAGTGGATCTTCTGGATCAATGTGCCCGTCGGACTGCTGGCGCTGCCGCTGACGGCCTGGGCGCTGCGCGAATCCTTCGGCGGCGCACGGCGTTCGGATGTGCTGGGACTGGTGCTCTCGGCCGGCGGTGTGCTCGCCGTGGTGTGGGGCGTGATCCACGGGGCCGACGACGGCTGGACCTCGGCCGGGGTGCTCACCGGACTGATCGGCGGTGCGGTGTTGCTGCTGTCGTTCGTGCTGTGGGAGCGGCGCACGCCCGAACCCATGCTGCCGTTGCGGCTGTTCCGGTCGCGCGGGTTCAGTGCGGTGAACGCGACCCTGTTCGCCTTCTCCGTCGGTGTCTTCGGCTCGATCTTCCTGCTGGCGCAGTTCTTCCAGGTGGTGCAGGGACTCTCGCCGCTGGAATCCGGTATCCGCACGCTGCCGTGGACGCTGGCCCCGATGGTGGTGGCGCCGCTGGCCGGACTCGTCGTCGACCGGGTGGGGGCGCGGGTGCTCATCGCGGTGGGCCAGCTGTGCCTGGCGGTGGCGCTGGCCTGGATGGCGCTGGTCACCACCGGGGACGTCGCCTACGCCGCCCTGGTGCCGCCGTTCCTGCTGGGCGGTATCGGTATGGGCCTGACCTTCGCGCCCGCCTCGGCGGTGGTGATGGCCAGCGCCGACCCCGCCGATCAGGGCATGGCCTCCGGCACCAACAACACCATTCGCGAGGTCGGCGTGGCCATGGGCGTGGCGGTGCTGGCGTCGGTCTTCTCCTCCTACGGCTCGTATCTGAGTCCGGACGCCTACACCGACGGACTGGTGCCCGCCGTGTGGGTCGGCGCGGCCATCGTCGCGGTCGGCGGGCTCATCGCCCTGCTGCTGCCCGGCCGCCCCCGCCCCGCGCTCCTCGAAGAGCGCACCCCCGCCGCGGAATTCGCGGCCTGATTCCACCTGCCCACCGATTCGATTGCGAGCGTCTCATGTTCGGAACCCTCATGCTCATGGTCGTCCCGACCCTGGCCTTCCGCCTGCTGGGCGCACTCGGCGTCCGCCGCTTCAGCACCTGGCGGGTGTCCTTCGCCCACGGCCTGGCCGTACTGCTGATGTTCACCGGCGCGGCGCATTTCGCGCCCGACAGTATCGATGTGATGCCGAGCCACGACGACCTGACCACCATGGTCCCGTCGGCCCTGCCGTTCCCCGGTGCCCTGGTCTACGTGACCGGGGTCCTGGAACTGCTCGGCGCGCTGGGGCTGATCGTCACCCGTACCCGCCGCGTCGCGGGCATCGGCCTGGCCGTGCTGTTCGTGCTCATGACCCCCGCGAACATCTACGTGGCGGTGAACGATATTCCGCTCAACGGTGATCCGGCCACACCGCTGTGGTTCCGCCTGCCCGAGCAGATCGTCTACATCGCGGTCGCACTCTGGGCGGCCGGGGTGGCGGTCCCGCTCATTCGGGCGCGGCGTGCGCCCGCCGCGCCCGCTCTATCTCGTTGATATTCCGCTCGGCCCAGTCTCGCAGTGCCGCGATCGGTTCCGCGAGGCTGCGGCCGAGTGCGGTGAGTTCGTACTCGACGCGCGGCGGAATGGTGGGATGCACGGTGCGGGTGACGAACCCGTCGGTTTCGAGCATGCGCAGCGTCTGGGTGAGCATCTTCTGCGAGACCCCGCCGATGCGGCGGCTGAGGTCGGTGTAGCGCATGGTGCCGCGCTCCATGAGCGCGTCCACGATGAGCACGGTCCATTTGCCCGCGATGTGGTCGAGGACCTGTCGGGTCGGGCACTTCTCGGAATAGCAGTCGGCGATCAGTCCCGACGAGTCCACCAGGGTTGTCACCTGTAGGAGAGTAGCGCACCAATTAGTGCCTTCTTCCCAGAAGGCGGTAACTCTCCAATAGTGAGAGACATGACCAACATCATGTCCGTCGCCACGGCCATCCGTACCCGCCGCACCATCCGCCACTACCGCCCGGACCCGGTGTCCGCCGCCGCTCTCGACACCCTGGCCGAACTGGCCATGGAGGCCCCCTCCAGCTGGAATCTCCAGGACCGCTCGCTGGTCGTCGTCACCGATCCGGAGGTCCGGGCGGATCTGGTCCGGGCCACCGACGGGCAGCCGCAGCCGCAGGAGGCCCCCGTCATGCTGGTCTTCGTCGCCGAACCGCAGGCGTGGCGCGCCGACCGCACCGATGTCTTCGACCTCGCCCGCCGCAATGGCGCCTGGACCGAGGAGTTCATCTCCGGATTCGACACGGCGGCAAGCCGATTCCAGCAGTCGCTGGCCGAGCGCGACCTGCTGCGCGAATACGCGATCAAGGACGCCGTGATCGCCGCCACCTACACCATGCTCGCCGCCACCGAACTCGGCCTGGCCACCTCGCCCATGAACGGCTGGGACGAGGATCGGGTCAAGAAGGCCATCGGCATCGACGATCGCGACGACCTCGCCATCGCCCTGCTCATGTCGGTGGGCTATCCCGCGGAGCGGCGTGCCCATCCCGGCCGCCGTCCGGTCACGGCGACGGTGTTCCGCGACCGCTATCCGGCGCGCACCGGCGGCCGATAGGGCCGGATCCGCGGCCCGGCACGACGTTTCGGACGCTACAGCGGGGTAGTCACCAGAGCGGTGCAATGGTGCGCCGATGCGATGTCAACGCGACTAAGGACGAAAACCATGAGCACACGCGACATCACGACCCTGCTGGCCCAGCTGCGTACCGTCCGCGATCTGACCGACACCGAGATCCAGATCGCCGAAACCCGTGTCGCGCAGGCTCGGACAGACGCGGTGCGCCGCGAACTGTCCGAGAACGCCGACAATGCCCGCCGCCGGGTGGAGGCCATCGAATCCGCCATCCGCGAACTCGGCGGCGTGCCGCAGCTGGTCGGTCCCTTCCTCGGTCGGCTCGTCGCCGCGATCAAGGCGCTGGTCGAACAGGCGCAGCCGTTCGACGAGGCGCTGCTCGGCGACCTCGCCCTGGAACACCAGCTCCTCGACCGCGCCCGCTACATCAAGGCCCTGGCCACCGCCGCGCGGCGGCCCGATGTGGTGGCGCTGGCGGATCGACTGATCACCGCGCATTCGGCCACCGTGGAGTGGCTGACCACCGTGCTGGCCGAGGACGCGCTGGGCGGTCCGGCCGCCCTGCGCCGCACCCCGCTGCAGGCGGCCACGGGCGCGACGATGCGGCTGGTCAACGTGCCGGTCACGCTGTCGGTGCGCGGCATCGACCGCGCCCTGGACACCTTCCGCACCACCCCGCCCGCACTCGGCGACCTGCTCGAGCGCGGCCAGCACGCCGGTGATATCGCCGTCCGGACCATCTCGGCCTCCCGTGACGCCGCCCTGGAGACGGCCGAGCGGGTCGCCCGCCGGGAGGGCGCCGACAGCGCCGCCGACGCCCTGCACGCCCTGCGCACCAGCACCGGCGTGCTCGACCCCGACGAACTGCCGATCGACGACTACGAGGAGCTGAACGTCAACCAGGCCGTCGCCGCCATCAAGGAGCTGACCGAACCGGCCGACGTCCGCGCCGTGGTGGCCTACGAGGAGGCGCACAAGAATCGGCACGGCGTGGTCTCCGCGGCCCAGACCCGGCTCGCGGCGATCGCGCAGGATGTGACCGGGCGCAACTGAGCTTCCGGTACCGTCCACCGTCTCTCGACCACCGCGTTCACCCGCGCGGTAGGTGTCCCGCGCCACGTCCGTCGTGGCGCGGGCAAATGCGGGTGAGATGGGCTGCGTGCGTCGCCTAGGATTCCACCAGCAAGAATGTTTGGTGGGCATCCGCCCTACTCGTACCAGCCCAGGGGAGAGACGGACATCGTGGCCGACGATATCGACCGTGCCGAGCAGACCGCGGCATTGAGCGAGGAATCGCTCGCCGCCGCCGCGGAAGCAGCCGAGAAGGCGTTTGCCGCGGCCGCCGACCTGGAGGCACTGGCGGCCGCGAAAACCGAGTACATGGGCGGTAAGTCGCCCATCGCACTGGCACAGCGGTCGCTGGGCACCCTGCCCAAGGAGGAGAAGGCCGACGCGGGCAAGCGCGTCAATGTCGCCCGGCAGCGGGTGTCGCAGGCGTTCGAGGCGCGGCAGCGGGAGCTGCTGGCCGAGCGCGATGCCGCCGTGCTGGTCGCCGAGACCATCGACGTGACGCTGCCCGCGTCGCGCGCGGCGGTCGGCGCACGCCACCCCATCACCGTGCTGTCCGAGCGCGTCGCCGATGTGTTCGTCGGCATGGGCTGGGAGGTCGCCGAGGGCCCGGAGGTCGAGACCGAACACTTCAACTTCGACGCCCTGAACTTCCTGCCGGATCATCCGGCGCGCACCATGCAGGACACCTTCCACATCGCGCCGGAGGGTTCGCGGCAGGTGCTGCGCACGCACACCTCGCCGGTGCAGGTGCGGTCCATGCTCTCGCGCGAGCTGCCCATCTACGTGGTGTGCCCGGGGCGCACCTTCCGCACCGATGAGCTCGACGCCACCCACACCCCGGTGTTCTCGCAGGTCGAGGGTCTGGCCGTGGACAAGGGGCTGACCATGGCGCATCTCAAGGGCACCCTGGACGCCTTCGCGCGGGCGCTGTTCGGCCCGGACACCACCACCCGCATGCGGCCCAGCTTCTTCCCCTTCACCGAACCGTCCGCCGAGGTGGACGTGTGGTTCCCGGACAAGAAGGGCGGGCCGGGCTGGGTCGAGTGGGGCGGCTGCGGCATGGTGAATCCGAAGGTGCTCATCGCCTCCGGCATCGATCCCGACGTGTACTCCGGTTTCGCCTTCGGCATGGGCCTGGAGCGGACCCTGCAGTTCCGCAACGGCCTGCCCGATATGCGCGACATCGTCGAGGGCGACGTGCGGTTCACGCTGCCGTTCGGCATCCAGTCCTGATCCCCGACCCAACGAGGAAAGCGAAAAAGTGCGAGTAGCGCAGTCGTGGCTGACGGAAATCCTGCGGCGGACCACCCCCGAGTGGTCGGTGACGCCGGAGGAACTCGACGCCGGTTTCGTCCGGGTCGGGCTGGAGGTCGAAGAGGTCGATCGGCTGCGGCCGGTCGGCGGCGAGATCGACAAGCCCCTGGTCGTGGGCCGGGTCGCGGAGATCACCGAACTGACCGAGTTCAAGAAGCCGATCCGCTTCTGCAAGGTCGATGTCGGCAATCCGGAGTTGCAGGAGATCATCTGCGGCGCTCGGAATTTCGCCGTCGGCGACCTGGTCGTGGTGGTGCTGCCGGGTGGCGTGCTGCCCGGCGGCTTCCAGATCACGTCGCGGAAGACCTACGGGCACACCAGCAATGGCATGATCTGCTCGGTCGCCGAACTGGGTATCGGCAAGGACCACAGCGGCATCCTGGTGCTCGAACCGGGCACGGCCGAACCGGGCACCGACGCCAATGAGCTGCTCGGCCTGGACGACACCGTCATCGAACTGGCCATCACCCCCGACCGCGGCTACGCCTTCTCGGCGCGCGGCCTGGCGCGCGAACTGGCCTGCGGCTTCGACCTGGAATACGCCGATCCCGCCGTACGCCTGCTGCCCGACGCCGAGGAACCGGCCTGGTCGGTGAAGATCGATCCGGAATCGCTGTGCACCCGGTTCGCGGTGCGCCGCGTCACCGGGGTGGACCCGAAGGCCGTGAGCCCGTGGTGGTTGCAGCGGCGACTGCTGCTCTCGGGCGTGCGGCCCATCTCCCCGGCGGTCGACGTCACCAACTACGTCATGCTGGAACTCGGCCAGCCGCTGCACGCCTTCGACGCCGCCAAGGTCACCGGCGGTTTCGTGGTGCGCCGTGCCAACAAGGGCGAGACGCTGCGCACCCTGGACGAGGCCGAACGCGTCCTCGACGCCGAAGACGTGGTGATCGCCGATGATTCGGGCGTCATCTCGCTCGCGGGCATCATGGGCGGGGCCAGCACCGAGGTCGGTGACGCCACCACCGACGTGATCCTGGAGGCGGCGACCTGGAACCCGGTCGCCATCGCCCGCACCGCGCGCCGCCACAAGCTGGGCTCGGAGGCGAGCCGCCGTTTCGAGCGCGTGGTGGACCCGGAGCTGAACCTCGCCGCGCTGGACCGCGCCGCCACCCTGTTGGCCGAGATCGCCGGTGGCACCGTGGAATCCGTGCTCACCGACGTGCGGGTGCCGACCCCGGCCCCCGCACCCATCGCCATGGACCTGGATCTGGCCGACCGCACCGCGGGCGTCACCTACGAGCCCGGCACCTCCGCGCGTCGCCTCCAGCAGGTGGGCTGCGCCGTGGACGTCGATGTCAGCGAGTCCGGCCACGGTCAGCTGGTGGTCACCCCGCCGAGCTGGCGACCGGATCTGGTGCAGCCGGCCGATCTGGTGGAGGAGGTGCTGCGCCTCGAGGGTCTGGACAAGATCCCGTCGGTGCTGCCCACCGCCCCCGCCGGGCGCGGCCTCACCGCCGATCAGCGCCGCCGCCGTGCCGTGAGCAAGGCGCTGGCCTTCTCCGGGGCCGTGGAGGTGCCGCCGCCGGTCTTCATGTCCGCCACCGTCTTCGACACCTGGGGCCTGGATGCCGACGATTCGCGCCGCACGACACTGAAGGTGCTCAACCCGCTCGACGCCGAGCGCCCCGACCTCGCCTCCACCCTGCTGCCCGGACTGCTGGAGGTCGCCGGTCGCAATATCTCGCGCGGCGCACGGGATATCGCCATCTACGGCATCGCCCAGGTGGTGCTGCCCGGTAGCGAGACCGGAGCCGTCGATCCGCTGCCCGTGGACCGCCGCCCCACCGAAGACGAGATCGGCACCCTGCTGCGCTCGCTGCCCGAGCAGCCGGTGCACATCGCCGCCGTGCTCACCGGTAAGCGCGAACCGCGCGGCCCGTGGGGGCAGGGCCGCCAGGTCGAGGCCGCCGACGCCTTCGCACTGGTCGACGCCATCGCCGACGCCGCCGGAGTGGCGATCGAGCGGCGCACCGCCGCGTACCTGCCCTGGCATCCGGGCCGCTGCGCGGAACTGGTGGTGGACGGCACCGTGGTCGGCCATGCGGGCGAACTGCACCCCGCGGTGCTGGAGCGCTCGGGTCTGCCCCCGCGCACCTGCGCCCTGGAACTCGACCTGGACGCCCTGCCGCTGCGCGAGAACCGGCCCGCCCCCGTGGTTTCCGCCTTCCCGGCAGTCCTGCAGGACGTGTCGGTCAGCGTCGAGAAATCGACCCCGGCCGCCGCCGTGGAATCCGCGCTGCGCACCGGTGCGGGTGACCTGCTCGAGGACATCGCCCTGTTCGACGTCTACGAGGGCGCGCAGGCGGGCGAGGGCCGCAAATCCCTCACCTACGCGCTGCGCTTCCGCGCCCCCGACCGCACCCTCACCGAGGACGAGGCCAGCGCCGCCCGCGACGCCGCCGTCACCGCGGCGGCGGGTGCGGTGGGAGCGGTGCTGCGCAGCTGACACATCGGCAGACGACGGCAGACGACGGCCCGGAATCCGCGTGGATCCGGGCCGTCGTCATCGCGGTGACCTGCAGCGTTCTGCGCGTTTCGCTGTCGTGTCGTCCGGCGATCGCGTATCATGAACGACGTCACCCCGTGTGATGGCTGAGAGGGTCAGGTGCCGCTCCTACGGCACCCGACCCGTGTGGGTTACCTAAACCGACGTATCAGTCGGATCAGGCACACGACCCCGGCGACTGCAGCAGCAGAGGCAAACGATACTACTGCCCAGTCGACCGGGGTTTCCTGTGTGCGGGAATGCTTCCCCATGACCCACCACCTCCTTTCTGGCGGGGCGACGCGGATCAGGCCAGGTCGCCACCCCCCTCGAAAAGAGGTGGCCACACTGTAACTGTGGGTCGAGCGGCCCTGAGACCGTTTGCGGGTACGAACTTTCCAGCCTCCGCGTGTCGGCCGACACCGCCGTACCGGTGTCGGCGGACACTCCGGCGGGCAGCGGAACCGTGGCCCCGACCTCCTGGTAGGAAGAGACCATGCAGCATCCCGCCCGGCCCGTGCTCAATCTGCTCACGTTCCTGCCGCAGCAGCGGCGGATCGAGTTGACGCCCGCGGTGTACGGGACCGATTACGAGGAGTTGCGGCTGCGGACCGGGGACGGCGAGACCATCGACGCGTGGTGGGTGCCCGCGCGGGGAGAACCGGTGGCGCACATACTGTTCGCGCACGGGAACGCGGGGAATATCGGGGACCGGTCGCCGATTCTGGCGCTGCTGTCGCGGGCCGGATTCGATGTGCTGATCTTCGACTATCGCGGATACGGGCGCAGTACCGGCAGGCCGAGCGAGCAGGGCACCTACCTGGACGCTCGGGCCGCCCGGACGGCATTGCTGGAGCGGCCCGGGGTGGACCCGAATCGGATTGTCTACCTGGGGAAGTCGCTGGGCGGCGCGGTGCTGCTGGAACTGGCCACCGCCTATCCGCCCGCCGCGCTGGCGCTGATCTCCACCTTCACCGGATTGCGGGACGCGGCCGCGGCGGTCTACCCGATCCTGCCGAAGCTCTTCGTGCCCGACGCCTACCCGAGTCTGCGCCGTATCCGCAACCTGCGTGCGCCGGTGCTGATCATGCACGGCGACAACGACGAACTGCTGCCCCTGCGCATGGGGGAGCAGTTGTACGCGGCCGCGCCGGAACCCAAACGGCTCGTGGTGTTTCCGGGCGCGGGCCACAACGAGGTGGTGGCGCAACCGGAGTGGGCCGCGACCCTCTCCGCCTGGGTCGCGGCCAGTCTCGGCATCACGCGCTGACGATCGCCACCGCGTCGATCTCCACCAGCATCTCCGCGCGCGGCAGACCGGTGAACACCGTGGTGCGCGCGGGCAGCACATCGCCGGTGGTGTGCGCGGTGACGAAGGCACCGTAGGCGTCGTTCATGATCGCGAAATCCTCGCGCTTGGTGAGGTAGACGCGCAGCATCACCACATCGTCGAAGCTCGCGCCACCGGCCTCCACGATGGCCTTCACGTTGTCGAGGGTGCGGGTGGTCTGGGCGGCGACATCGCCGGGGTACAGGTACTCGTTGGTGACCGGATCCACCGGCCCCTGCCCGGACACCTGCACGAACGGCCCCTTGCGCACCCCCTGGGAGAACGTGTGCGCGGGTGCGGGCGCGGCGGTGGTGCGGATGGCGATCTTCTCACTCATGGTGAACCTTTCGGGTGTCAACGGCTCGGATGTCGATGGTGATGTCACGGGCTCCAGCCGAGTTCGGCGGAGACGGCGTCGGCGGCGGCGCGCACCCGGGGGAGCTGGGCGAGCACCTGATCGTGATCGAGAAGCATGTCCGGCACCGACATGGACAGCGCCGCCACCACCGCCCCGGTGCCGTCGCGGACCGGGACGCCGATGCAGTTGACGAAGCTCTCGTGCTCCTCGTGATCCTCCGCATATCCCTGTGCGGCGACGAGTTCCAGTTCGGTCAGGTAGGCGTCCGGATCGGCGATGGTGCGATCGGTGAACCGTGTGTACTCGATGCCCTCGGCAATGGCCCGCCACCGCGTGCGCGGCTGCGCGGCGACGAGCACCTTGCCGACCGCGGTGCAGTGCAGCGGTGCGGGTCGGCCCACCCGCGAGTACATCCGAACACTCTGTGTCGCATCGAGTTTGTCGATGTAGACCGCCTCACCGGACTCGTAGACCGCGAGGTGGATGGTCTGCCCCGTGGCGGCATTGAGCTCGGTGAGATGCGCTCGCGCGACGGTGCGGATATCTCGGCTCTCCAGCGCATGATTGGCCAGCTCGAACAGTCGTGATCCCAGCCGGTAGCGGTGTTCGGCGTCGTGGGTGACGAATCGCTCGCCCTCCATGGTCTGCAACAGCCGCAGCACCGTCGATTTGTGCACACCCAGCCGAGTGGCCAACTCGTCCAGGGATTTCGAGTCCGCACCCAGTTCGGTGAGGATGGTCAGCGCGCGCTGGAGACTCTGGCTCATGAGGCCACATTCTCGGTCACGACGGCGTCGGGGTAACGCAGTCGGGCCCATTCGGCGGCGTCCAGGGCGGCCAGCGACGCCAATCGGGCCGGTGGCGGGAGTTCGGCGCCGTCGCCCACGGCCGTGAGTGCCGCCGCGGCGCACAGATGTCCGAAGCGCAGCAGGTGCTCGTGCGGTCTGCCCTGGAGCAGCGCGCCCAGATAGCCGCCCGCGAAAGCGTCTCCGGCGCCGATGCGTTCGGTCACGCGCAGGGCGAGGGCGGGCACCTCGAGTCGGCGTTCGCCGAGGAAGCCGATGACCGCGTGCGCGTCGTTCTTGACCACCAGGTGCCGCGGCTGCGGGAACAGTGCGCGCAGCCGATCCGGATCGCCGGTGCCGAAGACCGCCGCGGCCTCGTCGGAGCCGAGGAACACCACATCGGCGCCGCGCACATGCCGGGCCAGCACCTCGGCGGCGTCCACGGTGCGCCGATGCCACAGCGCCGGACGGTAATTCAGATCGAAGCTGAGCAGCCGGTCGCCGCGGGGCCGGGTGAGCAGGGAGTCGGTGAGCGCCGTCGCGGAATCCGAGAGCGCGGTGGTGATGCCGGTGAAGTGGACGACCTCGCAGCCGTCGAGCAGGGCGGCGGCCGCCTCGTGATCGGCGGGGGACAGCGCGCTGGCGGCGGATCCGGTGCGGTAGTACAGCATTCGACTGGCACCGGCCGCCAGATCGCCGGGCGTGCCCGAGCCGCCGCCGCGCTCCTTCACATAGACGGCGGTGGGCCGGTCGGTATCGACGGCCACGGCGGAGACGTCCACGCCGCGCTCGCCCAGATGCCGCACCAGGTACCGGCCGAAGCCGTCGTCGCCGACGCGGGAGATCCAGGCCGTCGGCACCCCGAGTTGGGTCAGCACGGCCGCCACATTGGCCTCGGCGCCGCCCGCCCCGCGCTCGAAGACGGGGGAGTCCTCGAGTGGTCCCGGCTGGGCCACCAGCACGGCCAGTCCCTCGCCCACGGTCACCGCCCGCGGCCGGTTCGGCATAGGCCAGATCACACGAACTCCCTTCGAACCCTTGCGGCTTTCGGCCATCCCGTGCAGACTAACCACCACTTACACATTACGCAACAAGCGTTGCGAAATATGCAATGCATAGCGGCTATCTCGCCGCCCGCCGCGAACCGTGAATACCGAAGGGAGTTCCGTGGCCATCGACAAGGACGCCGTCGCCGCGCTGGACGAGCGCAGGCTGGGTCCGGAACACAAGTCCCTCCCGCCCACCGCGTGGGGGCTGACCGTGCGCGAATACCTGGACACCGCACCGCATCTCGACGACCTCGCCACTCCGCTCCTGAGCGTGGACGCCGCGGCCATGGAATCGAACCTCGCCGTCATGGCCGACTGGACCCGCGCCGCCGGGGTACGACTGGCCCCGCACGGCAAGACCACCATGGCCCCGCGCCTGTGGGAGCGGCAGCTCACCGCCGGAGCGTGGGGGATCACCCTGGCCACTGGCTGGCAGGCGCAGGTGGCCCGCGCCTTCGGTGTGGAGCGCATCCTGCTGGCCAATGCCCTGGTCGATCCGGTCGCGCTGCACTGGGTGGCGGCGGAGCTGGCGACCCATCCGGATGTCGAATTCCTGTGCTGGGCCGACAGTGTCGCCACCGTCGAACTCATGGACCGCGTTCTGGAGTCCGCCCCGTACACCGATCGGCTCACCGTCCTGGTCGAACTGGGCGGACCGCACGGGCGCACCGGGGCGCGTTCGGTGCGGGGCGGATTCGAGATCGCCGCGGCGATCAGCGCGTCGAAGCGGCTGCGCCTCGGCGGCGTCGGCGGCTACGAGGGCGCCCTCGCCCACGATCGAACCGACGGTGCGCTGGCAGCGGTGCACCGCTACCTCGACGATCTGGCCCGTCTGCACGGTGAGATCGCCGCGGCCGGACTGTATCCGGGCGCGGCCGTGATCACCGCGGGCGGCAGCGCCTACCCGGAACTGGTGGTCGAACACCTCGCCGGACTCGCGGACGAGGACGGCGCACGCGGCGTCGCGACCACGGTGGTGCTGCGCTCCGGTGCGTACCTGATCCACGATGACGGCTTCTACGCCGGAATCTCCCCGCTCGCCGCGGGCCACACCGAGCGCCCGCTGCGCTCGGCCATGCACGGGTGGGCGCGCACCGTCTCCCGGCCGGAACCGGAGTTGGCGCTGCTCGATGCCGGCAAGCGCGATCTCCCGTTCGATGAGGGGCTGCCGGTCCCGCAGCGCATCGCGGGACCGGCAGTGCGCGCACTGCCCGCCGGGGCCACGGTGTCGGCGCTCAACGACCAGCACACCTTCTTGCGACTGCCCGGCGCTGCGCCGCACGAGGTGCCGGTCGGCAGCGTGGTGCGGCTGGGGCTGTCGCATCCCTGCACCGCCTTCGACAAGTGGCGGCTCATACCCGTGATCGACGATGCCGATGCCGAACGGCCTCGCGTGGTCGATCTGCTGCACACCTACTTCTGAGGCGACCGTGTCCGAACTGCTGATTCGCGATATCGACATCATCGACGGGACGGGCGCGCCGCGCCGGCGCGGCGACGTCCTGGTCGACGGCGGCCGCATCACCGCACTCGCCGAACCCGGCTCGATCGCCGCCGCCGACCGGGTGGTGCAGGGTGAATCCCTGGTGCTCACACCGGGTTTCATCGATATGCACGCCCACTCGGATCTGCACCTGCTCACCGATCCGGGCCACTTCCCCAAACTCAGTCAGGGGGTGACCACCGAGGTGATCGGACAGGACGGCCTGTCCTACGCTCCCGTCGACGGGCCCACCCTCGATATCGTGCGTCGCCAGATCGCCGGGTGGAACGGCGACCCGGATCTCGACTTCGACTGGCGCACGGTGGGGGAGTACCTGGACCGGCTGGACCGGGGCATCACCCCCAATGCCGCCTACCTGGTGCCGCAGGGCACGCTGCGGCTGCTCGTCGTCGGCCCGGAACAGCGGCCCGCCACGCCCACCGAGATCGACATCATGCGCGAGCTGCTCGCACGCAGCCTGGCCGAGGGCGCGGTCGGCATGTCCAGCGGCCTCACCTATACGCCCGGAATGTACGCCGACACCGACGAATTGGCGGCCCTGTGCGAGGTGGTCGCGGCAGCGGGCGGCTTCTACGCGCCGCACACCCGCTCCTACGGCAGGGGCGCACTGGCCGCCTACGCCGAGATGATCGGGTTGGCCCGGCGCACCGGCTGCGCGGTGCACCTCACCCACGCCACCATGAACTTCGGCGAGAATCGCGGGCGCGCACCGGAACTGCTCGCCATGATCGACGACGCACTGGCCGCGGGCTGCGATATCAGCCTCGACACGTACCCGTATCTACCCGGCTCCACCACGCTGTCGGCGCTGCTGCCGAGCTGGGTCATGTCCGGCGGGCCGGATGCCGCGCTGGCCCGCATCGCCGACCCGGTCCAGCGGGTGCGCATCGCCGCCGACGTCACCGTGAACGGCTCGGACGGTTGCCACGGCGTGACCGTCGACTGGGACACCATCCAGCTCAGCGGCGTGCGCAACCCCGAACTCGGAGCGTACGTCGGCCGCACCGTCAGCGAGATCGCCGTCGACCGCGACCTGCCGCCGGTGGCGGTGTTCTTCGACCTGCTGACCCGAGACCAGTTGGGCACCACCATTCTTCAGCATGTCGGCCACGAGGAGAACGTGCGCGCCATCATGCGCCACCCGCGTCACATGGGCGGCAGTGACGGCCTGCTCGTCGGTGAGCGGCCGCATCCCCGGGCGTGGGGCACCTTCCCGCGCTACCTCGGGCACTATGTGCGCGAACTCGGGCACCTGGAACTCGAGGACTGCGTCAACCACCTCACCGGACGGCCCGCCGAGCGGCTGCGACTGCGCGACCGCGGGCTCATCCGTGCCGGGTACGCCGCCGATCTGGTGATCTTCGATCCGGCCACCATTGCCGACACCGCCACCTTCGACGAGCCGAAACAGCAGGCGCGCGGCATCTCCCACGTCCTCGTCAACGGCGTCTTCGCCCTCGACGGCGGGACACCCACCGGCGCGCTGGCCGGTCGCGCGCTGCGCATGAATTCCGAGCGGAAGGAGACCCGGTGACCACCGCCCTGGAGGTGATCCGCACCGATCGCGTCTTGACGGTCGTGCGCGCGCCCGAGATCCCCGATCCGCTCGCACTCGCGGATACCCTGGCGGGGGCTGGAATTCGAGCACTGGAACTCACCTTCACCACCCCCGGCGTGCTGGACTGCCTGCGCAAGGCCGCCGAGTCCGCGCATGCGGTGGTGGGTGCGGGCACGGTGCTCACCGCCGACCAGGCCGAGGCCGCCATCGACAGCGGCGCGCGCTTCCTGGTGACGCCCGGACTGCGCTCCGCCGTCGCCGCGGTGGCCGTGCGGCGCGACATCCCGGTCGTCATGGGCGCTTTCACACCCAGCGAGGTCATGGCCGCACTCGATCTGGGCGCGGCGGCGGTGAAGATCTTCCCCGCCCGCGCCCTCGGGCCGGGCTATCTGAAGGATCTGCGCGGCCCCTTCCCGGAGGCGGATCTCATTCCCTCCGGTGGCGTCAACGCGGCCAATGCCGCCGATTTCCTCGCGCACGGCGCGGTGGCCGTCACGGCCGGAACCGATGTCGTCGCACCCTCCGATGTCGCCGCGGGCCGCTGGTCCGCCATCGCCTCGCGCGCGGCCTCGTTCGTTCGATCCCTTGAAGTGAGGTAACCCATGGGCGCCACCGTCGACTGGCTGCGCACCACCACCCCCGGGCTGCTGGTGCTGTGCGGGCTCGCCATCGCCGTGCTGCTGCTCGCGATCATCCGGTTCAAGCTCGAGCCGTTCATCGCCCTGCTGCTCACCGGCCTCGGCCTGGCCCTGGCCGCCGGACTGCCGGTCTCCACCATTGTCGGAACACCGTTGAAAGCCGGGGAATCCCTGCTGGAGACGGGATTCGGCGGCATTCTCGGCCATATCGCGGTCATCATCGGCCTCGGCACCGTGCTCGGTGCGATCCTGGAACGCTCCGGCGGCGCGGACGTGCTCACCGAGAAACTGCTGAAACTCTTCGGCGACAGGGGCGCTCCCATCGCCATGGGCCTGCTCGGCCTCATCTTCGGCATTCCGGTGTTCTTCGACGTGGGCATCTTCGTCCTCGCGCCGCTGGTGTACGTGGCCGCCACACGCGGGGCTCGGTCACTGGTGCTGTACGCCATGCCCATGCTGGCGGGCCTGTCCATGACACACGCCTTCCTGCCGCCGCATCCGGGGCCGGTCGCCCTGGGCGGCCTGCTCGGGGTCAGCCTGGGCTGGCTCATTCTGATCGGATTCGTCTGCGGCATCCCGGGATTCATCGCGGCGGGCATCGTGTGGGGCGGCTGGATCGGCAAGCGCGTGCACGTCGAGGTGCCCGCGGACTTCCTGGTGCGGCCGCGTCAGTCGGCCGCCGGGGAGGGGCCTGGTACCGCGACCGATCCGAAAACCGGTGTGCTGGAACAGAAAGCGCCCTCCGTCGCGCTCATCGGGGCCATTATCGCCGTACCGCTGCTGCTCATTCTGGGCGCGACCTTCGGCAGCCAGATTCTCGACGACGGCTCGCGTGCGCTGGCCGTGCTGACCTTCCTGGGCACGCCCGCCGTCGCACTGCTGGTCGCGGTGCTCATCGCCTTCTACGTGCTCGGCATCCGGCGCGGGTCCAGCGTGCAGGAACTGGGTGTGCTCACCGGAGAATCGCTGCGGCCCATCGGCATGCTGCTGCTGGTCGTCGGCGCGGGCGCGTTCTTCGGAAAGGTCATCTCCGCCACCGGAATCGGCGCGGCCCTGGCCGACACCATGTCCGCGGCCGGGCTGCCCGTCATCGTGCTGGCCTACCTGATCAGCTGCGGGCTGCGCATCGCGCAGGGATCGGCGACGGTGGCCATCGTCACCACCGGCGGCATCGTCGCCCCGCTGCTGGCCGACCAGGGATACTCGCAGCTGGCGCTGGCGCTCATCGCCATGGCCATCGCGGCGGGTTCCATCATCCTCAGCCACGTCAACGACGGCGGGTTCTGGATCATCGCCAAGTACTTCAACCTGACCGTCAAGCAGACGCTGCAAACCTGGACGGTGCTCGAGACGGTGCTTTCGGTGGTGAGTTTCGCGGTCGCGGGCCTGCTGTTCGCGCTCCTCGCCTGAGGCGTTCGACGGTGGTCGATGGCGGCGGGAACCAGAGCCCGCCGCTATTACTTCGCGCCGAATGTCCGATTCGGTGCGTAACCTGGCTCTATGACTGATGCCGGTGAACTCGCGAGAGCCCTCTCGGGCCTGTCCGATGCCGACGTGGCCGCCGTTGTGGCCGCCGCCACCGATGGTCGCGCCGCCCTGGGGGCGCTGCACGAGGTGGCGGCCTCACTGGCCGCGACCACCGGTCATGTGCCGGTCGCGGTGGGTGTGAGTACGGACACTCAGATTGGCGCGAACTATCCACAGCCTGACGCGCCGGGGGCGTTCGGGCAGGTCGGGGCCGCTCCTGTGACCGCAGGCATACCGGAGCCGACGCCGGGTATCGAAGCGGTCGGGGGCTATTCGCCCGGTGGAGTCCCTACTTTCGAGTCAGTTCGCGATAAGGTCGAGCAGCGCTACGGCACCGCGCGGGGGATGGGCGAATTGGATCGGCAGACACCTGTGGGCCGCAGCGTCGCCGAACAGTGGGATGCGCGGGAGAAGGCCGCGCGGGAACGCCTCGAGCAGATCCGGAAATCGGTCCACGAACAGGACTCCGATCAACCGTAGTCTGCGCGGGCGGTCCCGGATCAGCAGATGGGTGGAAGCCGATGACCGAGCCGCGTGAGATCGCAGAACGACTCCTGGACGCCCAGGTCGAATACCTTGTCGGAGAAGTGAGCGGCGACCGGTTCGCCGAGGTGGTCGCCCGCGATGTGGAGGCAGTGCTCGGTGTCGCCGACACCATGGTCTTCCGCGAGGTCGTCGGAATCGACGAGGCCAAGCAGACCGTCGCCACTGTGATCAACCTGATCGGCGGCAGCCCCGTGCTGCGGGATCTGGTGAGCGTCTTCGCCGACTCCATCTACGACAATATCGCCGAGAACAACGAGTACACCCTCGGTGACGTGGTGGACCGCGAACCCGTCGAACAGTTGCTGGAGAAGATCTTCGGCATGCACCAGGCGCAGGAGCGGATTCTGGAGCGGCTCACCGAGAGTCCGCTCATCGCCACTGTGGCCTCGAAGTTCGTGGACAAGCTGATCAACGACTTCATGGAGTCCAATCGGCAGATGGCGGGCAAGATCCCGGGTGTGGGATCGCTGGTGTCGCTGGGCACCTCGGCCGCCAAGCAGGCGCGCAAGGCCGCCGAGAAGGCCGCCGGTGACGGCACCTTCCTCGGCGAAATGGCCGGTAAGGGAGCGCAATTCGCGCTGAAGCGCACCAACAACGCGATTCGCGAGATGTTGCGCGACGCGCCCGTGCACGACGCCGCCATGGAATTCTGGGATCTGCACGCCGGGGAGCCGGTGAGCGGTCTGCGCGAATACCTCTCGCAGCAGGAACTGCGCGAACTGGCCGTGATCATCTACCAGATCGCGCTCACCACCCGCGAGAAGGAGTACTTCGGGCTGCTCGTCGACGAATGCGTGGACGTGTTCTTCACCAAGTACGGCGATCACACCCTCGCCGCCATGCTGCCCGAACTCGGACTCTCGGGCGAGGACATCGCCGGGGAGATCCTGCGCTACGGTCCGGCGGTCATCGAGCAGGCCAAGCGAAACGGTGTGCTGTCCAAGCTGATTCGCGAGCGGCTGGAGCCGTTCTTCCTGTCCGAGCAGGTGCTGGGCATTCTCGCCGACGCCTGACCGGAGTGCGACGGCTCACAGTCGCGGCCGCGCTATGAGGCCGCGCACGGACCGGAGCGCCCCCGGCGCACCGGTCCGCCCCTCGGGCACAGTGGACACAGAGCCCGAGGAGGAAACATGGAACTGCCGATCACCGGCCGGAACCTGTGCGTACTGTCGACGGAGCCACTGCTCGCCCTCGGCGTGGGCGAATACGAACTGCACATCGGCGGCGAACTCGCCGTGGAAACATCCAACGGCATCGAACACTTCGTCGTCGGCGACCCGTCCCGCGACAACGGTGACCTGGTGGTCCTGCTCGACGGTGTGATCACCACGGCCACCGTCCCCGACTCCGGCGGCCTCCACCTCACCCTGGATACCGGCCGCACGGTGGTGATCGAGCCGGACCGGTACTTCGAGGCATGGTCGCTCACGGGCCCGAACTACCTGGCCGTCTCCATGCCGGGCGGCGAACTCGCGGTCTGGTCCACCTGAACGGTGGCCTGACCGTACTCGTGCCGTGCGGCACTCAGTCCGTACGGCGCAGCACCGCGATGGGGAAGCGGCGCGGGCTCAGGGCCTGGTAGGTGGCGAAGTTGGGGTAGCCGGCCACCAGGGTGCGCCAGTGTCGGTCGTACTCCGCCTCGTCCTCGACCAGGCGCACCGCGACCGGCCACGTCTCCGGTCCGACCTGCACCTGTGCCGTGCCCGCGGCCATGAGGTTCTTCCACCAGTTCGGCTCGCCCGGGTTGCCGCCGTTGGAACCACAGACCAGCAGGTCGTCGCCGTCGCGGACGAGCATGAGCATGACCGGGCGGGGCTCGCCGGACTTGCGGCCGGGCACGGTCAGGCGGAAGACCGGTTTGCCCTCGAGGGTGGTGAAGCGGGAGCCGCCGAAACGGGTGTAGAGCCTGCCGTGCAGTCGCGCGTAGAACCGCGTCACCGGCCCGAGGCGGGTGCTCGCGAAGTGGTTGAACCGTCCGGTCAGCCGGAGCGGGACGTCGGATTGCTTGTCTGCCATACCTGTTCCTCGTGCCGGTGGCGTTGACGCACTTACCCTACCGACTGCTTGGTAGTCCGTCAGCGTCGGTCGCGGCCATCCTTGCCCGCCGTCTGTGATCTTGGGATGGTGGGAGGCGTGTTCACTGTGCCGCGCTACGGACAGGCATCGCTGTCCGATCTGTTCCCTTCGCTCCTGGCCGGGTTGGGAATTCCGGGGGAGACCGACCGGCTCGGACTGCGATTGGACGCGCGGCGCGTGTGCGTCCTGCTGATCGACGGGCTGGGCTCCGAACAGTTGGCCGAGCATGCCGATGTCGCGCCATTCCTGGCCAGCGCCGATCCTCGGAGCCTGACCGCCGGATTCCCGACCACGACCACGACCAGCCTGACATCCCTGGGTGTCGGCGTGCCGCCGGGGGAGCACGGTCTGGTGGGGTACCTGCTGCGGGTGCCCGGACACGATCGGTTGATGACGCCGCTGAAGTGGGGCCTGTTCGGTGCCGGGCCGAAGGTCGATCTGCTGAAGGAACTGTCCCCCGAGGAATTCCAGCCCCGGGCGACGGTGTTCGAGCGGGCCGCGGCGGCCGGGGTCGCGGTCACCCAGGTCGGGCCGATATTCCAGGCCGGATCGGGATTGACCCGGGCGGCCTTCCGCGGCAGCGACTTCCGCTTCGACGTCTCCCTGGGCGATCTGGTGGACGGCGCGCTCACCGCGCTGCGACAGGGCGACCGCTCCCTGGTCTACGCCTACCACGCCGACCTGGACACCACCGGCCACGTGCGCGGTCCGGGCTCACCGGCGTGGAAATTCGAGCTGACCAATGTCGATCGCGCCGCGCAGGCCATCGCCGAACGACTGCCCGCGGACGCCGCGCTGCTGGTCACCGCCGACCACGGCATGGTGGAGGTCGACGAGCGCATCGACTTCGACACCGATCCGGCCCTGGCCGACGGCGTCGGCGATCTGGGCGGCGAACCCCGCGCCCGCCACGTCTACACCCTGGACGCCGCGGCCCCGGACGTCGCCGCCGCCTGGTCCGAACTCCTCGGTGACCGGTTCGACGTGGTGCTGCGCGCGGATGCCATCCAGCGCGGGTGGTTCGGTCCGGTCATCGCTCCGGAGAGTTTCGACCGCATCGGCGATCTGGTCGTGGTGGCCCGTCAGCGCGCGGGCATCGTGCGGTCGGCCGTCGAACCGCTGCAATCGGGCATGGTCGGCCATCACGGCTCGCTGACCTCGGCCGAAATGCATGTTCCGCTGCTGGTGTTCCGGCCCTGAACCGACCTCACGGGTCGGATCGGGCACCCACGCGTGAATGAGCTTGCACGTTCGTGCATAATCATCACATGGTGGATACCTCGGGTGGGCCCACGGTACGGGTCGCGGTAGCCGGTGCGAGCGGATATGCGGGCGGCGAAGTGCTGCGCCTGCTGCTCGGGCATCCAGCCTACCGAGCCGGGCGCCTCGAGATCGGGGCGCTGACCGCGGGGTCGAACGCCGGTACGGCGCTGGGCGAACTGCAGCCGCATCTGCTGCCGCTGGCCGATCGGGTGCTCGCACCCACCACCGCCGCCGAACTGGCGGGCCACGACGTCGTCTTCCTGGGGCTGCCGCACGGCCAGTCGGCGGCCCTCGCGCAGCAGCTGCCGGAGTCGACCGTCGTCATCGACTGCGGGGCGGACTTCCGGCTCACCGACGCGGCGGCGTGGGAGAAGTACTACGGCAGCCCGCACGCGGGCAGCTGGCCCTACGGGCTGCCGGAACTGCCGGGCGGCCGTGCTGCCCTGAGCGGGGCGCGGCGCATCGCCGTACCGGGCTGCTACCCGACCGTGGCGAGTCTGGCGCTGGCCCCGGCCGTGGCCGCCGGCATCATCGAACCGAGCGTGCACGTGGTCGCGGTGACCGGCACCTCGGGGGCGGGGCGCAAACTCGATGTGGGGCTGCTCGGATCCGAGGTGATGGGCTCCGCGCGGGCCTACAACATCGCGGGCGCGCACCGGCACACCCCGGAGATCGCACAGAACCTGAAGGCCGCCGGAGGCGTCGACGTCACCGTCTCCTTCACCCCCATCCTCGCGCCCATGGCGCGCGGCATCCTGGCCACCTGCACCGCGCCGGTGCGGGTGGACGCCGCCGAGGCCCGCGCCGTATACGAGAAAGCCTATGCCGACGAGCCTTTCGTGCACCTGCTGCCGGAAGGCCGCCTGCCGCAGACCGGTTCGGTGCTCGGCTCCAATGCCGTCACCCTCCAGGTCCAGGTGGACGCCGACGCCGGGGTGCTGGTGGTGGTCGGCGCGATCGACAACCTGACCAAGGGCACCGCGGGCGCCGCGGTGCAATCCATGAATCTGGCCGTCGGATTCGACGAGACCGCAGGACTTTCCACCGTAGGAGTGGCACCGTGACGACATTCGAGAACGGCAAGCTGGTTCGGACCCAGGGCGTCACCGCGCCGCTGGGCTTCCGCGCCGCCGGTATCGCCGCGGGCATCAAGGCCAGCGGCAAGCCGGATCTGGCACTCGTCTTCAGCGAAGGTCCCGAATACGCGGCGGCGGGCGTGTTCACCCGCAACAAGGTGAAGGCCGCGCCGGTGCTGTGGTCGCAGCAGGTGCTCACCGGTGGTCGGCTGCGCGCGGTCATCCTGAATTCCGGTGGCGCGAACGCGTGTACGGGTCCGGGCGGATTCCAGGACACCCACGCCACCGCCGAGGAACTCGCGAAAGCCTTGAGCAACTGGGGCACCGAGACCGGTGCGGGTGAGATCGCGGTCTGCTCCACGGGCCTCATCGGCGACCGGCTGCCCATGGACAAGCTGATTCCCGCCGTCACCGAGATCGTGCACGAGATGGGCGGCGGGCTCTCCGGCGGCGCGGAGGCCGCGCGGGCCATCATGACCACCGACACCGTGCCCAAGGAAGCCGCCTTCCACCACCGGGACAAGTGGAATGTGGGCGGCATGGCCAAGGGTGCGGGCATGCTCGCGCCGTCGCTGGCCACCATGCTCGTGGTGCTGACCACCGATGCCGTGGCTACCCCGGCCCAGCTGGACGAGGCGCTGCGCAAGGCCACCGGACGCACCTTCGACCGCCTCGACGTGGACGGCTCCTGCTCCACCAACGACACCGTGCTGCTGCTCGCCAACGGCGCCAGCGAGGTCGCGCCGACCCAGGCGGAACTCGACGCCGCCGTGCTCGCGATCTGCGACGATCTCGCCGGCCAGCTCATGGCGGATGCCGAGGGCGTCACCAAGCGGGTGCTGGTCACCGTCACCGGGGCGGTGGATGAGGATCAGGCGCTCACCGGTGCCCGCGCCATCGCCCGCGACAGCCTGGTCAAGACGGCGTTCTTCGGCTCGGATCCGAACTGGGGCCGGGTGCTGGCCGCGGTCGGCATCGCGCCGATCGACCTCGACCCCAACCTGATCTCGGTGTCGTTCAACGGAAGTCCGGTGTGCGTCAACGGCACCGGCGCTCCCGGCGCGCGCGAGGTGGACCTGTCCGGGGCGGACATCCACGTGGTCGTGGACCTCGGCCTGGGCGCGGGCGAGGCCACCATTCGCACCACGGACCTCTCGCACGGATACGTCGAAGAGAATTCGGCCTACAGCTCATGAACCCACTGCACGAACAACTCTCGGCGCTGGACAAGGCGCACGTCCTCGCCGACGCGCTGCCCTGGTTGCAGAAGTTCCACGACAAGATCGTGGTCGTCAAATACGGCGGCAACGCCATGGTCGACGACGAACTCAAACGCGCCTTCGCCGCCGATATGGCGTTCCTGCGCACCGTCGGCGTACATCCGGTGGTGGTGCACGGCGGCGGTCCGCAGATCAGTGCCATGCTGACCAAACTCGGACTGCGGGGCGAGTTCCGGGGCGGTTTCCGGGTCACCACACCCGAGGTGATGGATGTCGTGCGCATGGTGCTCTTCGGTCAGGTGGGCCGGGAACTGGTGGGGCTCATCAATGCCCACGGCCCGTACGCCGTCGGCATCTCCGGTGAGGACGCCCACCTGTTCACCGCCACCCGCCGCACCGTCGACGTGGACGGCGTCGCCACCGATATCGGCCTGGTCGGCGACGTCACCTCCGTCAATCCCGATGCGGTGCTGGATCTCATCGGTGCGGGCCGAATTCCGGTGGTGTCCACCATCGCGCCCGATGCCGACGGCGTGGTGCACAACATCAATGCCGACACCGCCGCGGCGGCGCTCGCACAGGGTATCGGCGCGGAGAAACTCGTGGTGCTCACCGATGTCGAAGGGCTGTACACCGACTGGCCCGACCGGTCGTCGTTGACCAGCCGCATCGATACCGCCGAACTCGAGAAGTTGCTGCCGCGCCTCGATGCGGGCATGGTGCCCAAGATGGAAGCCTGCCTGCGCGCCGTGCTCGGCGGGGTGCCGACCGCGCACGTGATCGACGGCCGGGTGCCGCATTCGGTGCTGCTGGAACTATTCACGGGGGAGGGCATCGGCACGATGGTCACCCCGGCTCAGGAGTATGTATGACCAACACAGCCGACCTGCAGCAGCGGTGGTCCACCCTGCTGATGAACAACTACGGCACCCCGAAGGTCGCGCTGGTGCGCGGTGCGGGCGCGGTGGTGTACGACGCCGACGGCAAGCGCTACCTGGACTTCCTCGGCGGTATCGCCGTGAACAGCCTGGGGCACGCGCATCCGGCCATTCTGGAGGCGGTCACCCAGCAGTTGGGCACGCTCGGGCACACCTCGAATCTGTATGCGAGCGAACCGGTGCTGGAACTCGCCGAGCGGCTGCTCGCGCGCTTCGGCACTGAACACAGCGGAGACGGGCACGGGCGGGCGTTCTTCTGCAATTCCGGCACCGAGGCCAACGAGGCGGCGTTCAAGATCTCGCGGTTGACCGGCCGGACGAAGATCGTCGCCTGCGAGGAGGCGTTCCACGGACGCACCATGGGCGCACTGGCGTTGACGGGCCAACCCTCGAAGCGGGCTCCGTTCGAGCCGATGCCGCCCGGCGTGGTGCACGTACCCTACGGCGACGCCGAGGCACTGGCGGCGGCGGTGGACGATCAGACCGCGGCGGTGTTCATCGAGCCCATCATGGGGGAGAGCGGTGTCGTGGTGCCCCCGGCCGACTATCTCGCCCGGGCCCGCGCCATCACCAAACAGCATGGGGCGCTGCTGATCCTGGACGAGGTGCAGACCGGGATCGGGCGCACCGGCCACTTCTACGCGCATCAGGCCGCGGGCATCGTGCCCGACGTGATCACCCTGGCCAAGGGGCTCGGCGGCGGACTGCCGATCGGCGCGGTGCTGGCGCAGGGCGCGGCGGCGGAACTGCTCACGCCCGGCCTGCACGGCACCACCTTCGGCGGCAACCCGGTATGCGCCGCGGCGGCGCTCGCGGTGCTGCGCACCATCGACGAGCAGGATCTGCTCACCCATGTGGAGACGCTCGGCAAGACACTGATCGACGGCATCGACGCCCTCGACCACCCGCTGGTGGACCATGTGCGCGGGGCGGGGCTGCTCATCGGCATCCAACTCACCGACGCGGTGGCGGCGCAGGTCGACGAGGCCGCCCGCGACGCCGGATATCTCATCAATCCCGCCAAACCGAACGTGATTCGGCTCGCGCCGCCGCTGGTGCTCACCGAAACCCAGGCCGATAATTTCCTGTCCGACCTGCCCGGCATCCTCGACGCCGCGCAGGCCAAGGCGAAGGGGACCCCACAGTGACCATCCGGCATTTCCTGCGCGACGACGACGTCACGCCCGCCGAACAGGCCGAAATCCTCGCTCTCGCCGCGGAACTGAAGCAGAACCCGCAGGGCCGCAAGCCGCTGGCGGGGCCGCGCGGGGTGGCGGTGATGTTCGAGAAGAACTCCACCCGCACCCGGTTCTCCTTCGAGATGGGTATCGCACAGCTGGGCGGGCACGCCGTCGTGGTGGACGGCCGCGACACCCAGCTGGGCCGTGAGGAAACCCTCGCCGACACCGGGCGGGTGCTCTCCCGCTACGTGGAGACCATCGTCTGGCGCACCTTCGAACAGACCCGCCTGGACGAGATGGCCGCGGCCGCAACGGTTCCCGTCGTGAACGCGCTGTCCAACGAGTTCCACCCGTGCCAGGTGCTGGCGGACCTGCAGACGCTGAAGGAGCGCAAGGGCGACCTGTCCGGGCGCAACCTCACCTACCTCGGCGACGGCGCGAACAATATGGCGCACTCGCTGCTGCTCGGCGGCGTCACGGCCGGACTGAACGTCACCATCGCCGCCCCCGAGGGGTTCGAGCCGCTGCCGTGGATCGTCGAATCGGCGCGGGCGCGCGCCGCCGAGACCGGAGCCAAGATCGCCCTCACCAACGACCCGCTCGCCGCGGCCGAGGGCGCGGACGCCCTGGTCACCGACACCTGGATGTCCATGGGCCAGGAGAACGACGGCCGCGACCGCGTCGCCCCGTTCCGGCCCTTCCAGGTCAACGCCGACCTGCTCTCCCGTGCCGCACCGGATGTCACCGTCCTGCACTGCCTTCCGGCGCATCGCGGTGAGGAGATCACCGACGAGGTGATCGACGGTCCGCACAGCGCGGTCTGGGACGAGGCCGAGAACCGCTTGCACGCCCAGAAGGCGCTGCTGGTGTGGCTGCTGGAGAAATTCGAGGGCGGTGCGCGGTGAGCGGTGAGCGACGGTCGGCCGCGCCCACCCGTTCGGGTGCGGCCATCGCGCGAACACGAGCGGGACGCCAGGCCCGCATCATCGCCATCCTGTCCCAGCACGAGGTGCGCAGCCAGACCGAGCTGGCGACCCTGCTCGCGGCCGAAGGCATCGAGACGACCCAGGCCACGCTGTCCCGTGACCTCGACGAACTCGGTGCGGTGAAACTGCGTGCCGCCGACGGCGGGGCCGGGGTGTACGTCGTTCCCGAGGACGGCAGTCCGGTGCGCGGGGTGACCGGCGGAACCGAGCGATTGTCCAAGCTCCTCGGCGACCTGCTGGTCTCCACTGACGCCAGCGGCAATATCGCCGTTCTGCGGACACCGCCGGGTGCGGCGCATTTTCTCGCCAGTGCGCTGGATCGGGCCGCACTGCCGGAGATCGTGGGAACGATCGCGGGTGATGACACCATCGCCGTCATCGCCCGGGAGCCGATGAGCGGGGCCGAATTGGCCGCCAAGATCGAGCAATTGGCCTGAAACCGGCGCTGATGCGGCGGCGCGCCCCGGCGTTCGATCTACGGTGGTCCCATGCCTCTGGATTACGACCGCTACACCATGGAGATCATCACCCAGACCGACCACCTCCGCACCGCCATCGAGAACGCGGATCTGACCACCCCGGTCCCCACCTGCCCGGAGTGGAATCTCGGCCAGCTCGCCCGCCATGTCGGCGGCGGCCAGTGCTGGGCGGCCGCCGCCGTGCAGCGCCGGGTGCAGGAGCCGCTGCCGGAGGACGAGTTCCAGTTCCGGGAGCTGTCGGCATTCGTCGACGAGAAGTCCGCCGATATCGATCCGTGGCTGGGCGAGACGTCGGCTCGGCTGTCCGGCGCGCTGGCCGCGGCGGGCGAGGGACTGCCGCTGTGGACTCCGGTGCCGGGCGTGCGGTCCAGCGATTTCTATGCGCGTCGGTTCACTCATGAGGCACTCGTGCATCGCGCCGACGCCACCCTCGCGGTCGGCGCGGAGTTCGCGGTGGAGCCGGATCTCGCGGCCGACGCCATCGACGAATGGTTGGAGCTGTGCTCGTTGCCCGACCTGCTCGAGCAGCGCCCGCGAGTCCGGGAACTGTTCGGCCCGGGCCGCACCCTGCACCTGCACGCCACCGATGTGCCGGAGGAGCTGGAAGCCGAATGGGTGATCGACCTGACCGGTGCGGGCATCACCTGGCGGCGGGCGCACGAGCGCTGCGCGGTGGCGGTGCGGGGGCCGCTGACCGAGCTGCTGCTCGTCATCTACCGGCGGCGCACGCCGGAATCGGCCGCGATCGAGGTCCTCGGTGACGGTGAGCTGTTCACCGGCTGGCTCGACCGCGTCGCCTTCGGATGAGGGGACCGCGAGCCAACGCGCTACCCTGGACCGACATGGACCCCAACCTGTTGTCGGTGTACACCGGTCTGGCCGTGGGATTGGTCGTGGATACCCTCTACGGCATTGTCAGTGGACTCTCCTCCGTCCTACCCCGCTGAGCGTGTCCGTGCCCACCGAACTGCTCGATGATCTCGGTGCGCCGGTTCCGCTGCGGCGGCCGGCGCGGCGCGTGGTGTCGTTGGTCCCCTCCTTGACCGAGGCGATCGCGGTCACCTGCCCGGATCTGCTGGTGGGCGCTACCGAGTGGTGTACGCATCCGTCCGATCTGCCGGTCGAGCGCGTCCGGGGCACCAAGAACCCGAACGTGCGTCGAATCGGTGCGATCGCACCGGATGTGGTGGTGTGCAATCAGGAGGAGAACCGGCGCATCGACGTCGAGCGTTTGCGGGGTATGGGAATCGCGGTGTGGGTGACCAGGATTCGGACGTTGGAGGAGGCATTCTCGTCCCTGGAACGGCTTTTCGGACTGCTGCTCGACGCCGGAGATCCGGAATGGCTGGTGCGCGCACGCGCGCAATGGTCGCCGCCGCCACCGGAAACGCTGCGCGACGCGGTGATTCCGGTGTGGCGTGATCCCTGGATGGTCGTCGGGCGCGACACCTTCACCGGCGATCTCGCCCGGCGGCTGGGGCTGCGACTCGTGCACGCGGATCGGCCGGAGCGCTATCCCACCCTGTCGGAGCGGGAGCTCACCGCCGGTGTCGAACTCGCCGTACTTCCCGACGAGCCGTACGTGTTCACCGAAACCGATGGGCCGGAGGCATTTCCGGGTATCCCGGTGGCCCTGGTGGAGGGGCGCGCCCTCACCTGGTACGGCCCCTCGCTCGCCACCGCGCGGCAGCGGCTCGACGCGCGGTTGGCGCAGGCGTTTCGGGTCTGATCAGGCGCCGATGGCACGGGCCAGATGCGGCCAGGAGTCGTGCAGGTCCGTTTGGAACTGGCCCCAGGTGTGGGATCCGGCGGAGCGGTCGACGTGGATCGGTGTCATACCCTGCCGTGACAGGTGCGCGGCGAACGCCGCGGTGCACGAACTGGCGATGGCCTCGACGACGGGGGAGGGCAGCCCGTTGCGGTCGATCACACCGGGCACGCCGGACGCGGCCGACAGGTAGACCGTCTTACCGCGCAATCGCTCCGCGTGCAGATACGGATCATGCGCACGCCACACCTCGCCGCCGGGCACCCCCCACATATTCGCCGGATTGCCGCCCCCGCGCAGCACCACCGCACCGGCCATCGCCACCCCGGCGGCGTCGGAGGTCCACGGGCAACCGCTGTAGGAGGCGACCGCGCTGTACCGG
Organism: Nocardia otitidiscaviarum; assembly: GCF_007362295.1. NCBI lineage: Bacteria > Bacillati > Actinomycetota > Actinomycetes > Mycobacteriales > Nocardiaceae > Nocardia > Nocardia otitidiscaviarum. The sequence goes on from NZ_CP041695.1 coordinate 2,212,371, forward strand.
TCACCGCCCTGGATGGCCAGGTCGATCGCCGAGCCGGCGCTCATGGACACCCCGGCGATGGCATTGCGGCCACTCGTCGCGAACCGGGCGTCGACCGCGGCCGGCAGCTCACCGGTGAGATACGTCTGCCACTTGTTGCGCCCCGCGATGGGGTCGTCGGCGATCCAATCGGTGTACAGGGTGAACGCGCCCCCGATCGGCATCACCACATTCACGTTCTTGTCGGCGAAGAACTCCCTGACATCGGTGTCGTCCCACCAGGAGATCCCGTCCTGACCGCCACCCGCGCCGGTGAGCAGGTACAGCGTCGGCGCACCGGCGTGCGCGGCGGGAATCACCCGATTGGAGACGACGCGGTCCATGGCGGGGGAGTACACGTCCAGCACCGTGGTCTCGGCCAGCTCCGGAGCCGCCGCGGCGGGCCGGACGGCGACCACGGTCGCGGCGACCGCACACACCAGCAGCAACCAGATTCTCGAAGCACTCACTCTTCCGTTGTACCAACCGCCGCAATGGAATTCCCAGGGTTCATGGTGCCTGCGGGCGGTGCTTCGTGCCGTGTCGGAGGTGTTGCGGGCGACGGCGGCGCGCAGGACCGGAGCTGCCGTGTGCTGTGGTTCGGGACCCCGGTTATGAATGGGCTTGCATCGTCGTGCATAATCATTTGCAGGACGACGGAGCGGGCCGCGGCGCAGGGAGCCGGAGGCGAACGCGGCCGGTCGGCACAGACTCATACGCACTAATCGAGGAGCACACGGATTATGACCAAGCGCGTCGTACTCGCCTACTCGGGCGGGCTGGACACCTCCGTTGCCATCAGCTGGATCGGCAAGGAGACCGGTGCCGAGGTGATCGCGGTCGCGATCGACCTGGGCCAGGGCGGCGAGGACATGAACGACGTGCGCCAGCGCGCCCTCGACTGCGGCGCCGTCGAATCCATCGTGGTCGACGCGCGCGACGAGTTCGCCACCGAGTACTGCCTGCCGACCATCCAGGCCAACGCCCTCTACATGGGCCGCTACCCGCTGGTCTCGGCCATCTCCCGGCCGCTCATCGTCAAGCACCTGGTCGAGGCCGCCGAGTACCACGGCGCGGACACCGTCTCGCACGGCTGCACCGGCAAGGGCAACGACCAGGTGCGCTTCGAGGTCGGCATCGGCGCGCTCGCCCCCGATCTGAAGGTCATCGCCCCGGTCCGCGACTACGCCTGGACGCGCGAGAAGGCCATCGAGTTCGCGGGTGAGAACAACCTGCCGATCAACGTGTCCAAGAAGTCGCCGTTCTCCATCGACCAGAACCTGTGGGGCCGCGCCGTCGAGACCGGTTTCCTCGAGGATCTGTGGAACGCCCCCACCAAGGACGTCTACGACTACACCGTCGACCCGACCGTCAACTTCGAGGCCCCCGACGAACTCATCGTCACCTTCGACAAGGGTGTGCCGGTCGCCATCGACGGCCGCCCGGTCACCATGCTCGAGGCCATCACCGAACTGAACAAGCGGGCGGGCCGCCAGGGCGTCGGCCGCCTGGACATGGTCGAGGACCGGCTCGTCGGCATCAAGAGCCGCGAGATCTACGAGGCCCCCGGCGCCATCGCCCTCATCACCGCCCACCAGGAGATGGAGGCGGTCACCATCGAACGTGAGCTGGGCCGCTACAAGCGCCAGGTCGAGCAGCGCTGGGGCGAGCTGGTCTACGACGGCCTCTGGTACTCCCCGCTCAAGCGCGCCCTCGACGCCTTCGTCGCCGAAACCCAGCAGCATGTCTCCGGCGACGTGCGCATGGTGCTGCACGGCGGCAATGTGGTCGTCAACGGCCGCCGCTCCGACGAATCCCTCTACGACTTCAACCTCGCCACCTACGACGAGGGCGACACCTTCGACCAGTCCCTGGCCAAGGGCTTCGTCCAGATCCACGGCCTGTCCTCCAAGGTCGCCGCCCGCCGCGACCTCGGCAAGAAGTAGCCTCGAACCCGGGGATCACCCGGAAGGAGGCCGCCGTGCGGACCGACGACGACAACTGGGATATCACCGAGAGCGTGGGTGCGACCGCGCTCGGGGTCGCGGCCATGCGGGCGGCGGAGAGCCGTCGCCCGGACGCGCTGTTCCACGACCCCTACGCGGAGGTCCTGGTGACCGCCGTCGACTCGCCGGTCTGGCAGCGCATGGGCCGCGGCGACTACGAGGAGTCGGTCGCCGAGGCCCTGACCCAGCTGTGGAGTTTCGTGGTGGCGCGGACGCTGTACTTCGACGAGTACTTCCGCGCCGCCGCGGACGCCGGTATCCGGCAGTTCGTGATCGTGGCGGCCGGGCTCGACGCGCGCGCCTACCGCCTCGAGTATCCCGCTGGCACCACGGTATTCGAGATCGATCAGCCGAAGGTGCTGGAGTTCAAGGCGAAGACGCTCGCCGCCTACGACGGTGAACTGACCGTGCGGCGGCGCACGGTGGCCGCCGACCTGCGGCAGGACTGGCCGAAGGCGCTGCGGGACAGCGGTTTCGACCCGGACCTGCCCACCGCCTGGCTGGCCGAGGGGCTGCTGCGCTATCTGCCCGCCGATGCGCAGGACCGGCTGCTCGGCGATATCGTCGCGCTGAGCGCGCCCGGGAGCCGGGTGGCGCTCAACATGTCCGGCGAACGGTCCGAGCGGGCCTACGCACTGGACCGCGAACGCACCCGGTTCATGGCCGAACAGGGGGTGCACGTGGACGTGCACCAGCTGTGGTATCCCTTCGAGGGCCGCAACCACCCGGTGGACTGGTTCCGGCAGCGGGGCTGGGTCGTCACGCCCGGCGACCCGCGCGAAGTCCTCACCCGCCACGGCCGCGACGTCGATTCCGAACTCACGGCCGACGAAATGGCCAGGCACATACTCATGACAGCGATCCACCCGTGACCACGATCCGACCCGGAGGAGACAGCACACGATGACCGAGCAGCACGGCACGAACGAGGGCGCGCTCTGGGGTGGTCGGTTCGCGTCGGGGCCCGCGGCGGCCATGGCGGCGCTGAGCAAGTCGACGCATTTCGACTGGGCGCTGGCACCCTACGACGTGCGGGCGTCGAAAGCCCATGCGCGCGTGCTGCACAAGGCGGGTCTGCTGTCCGACGGTGACCTGGACGGCATGCTCGCGGGCCTGGACCGCCTGGCCGCCGATGTGGCATCGGGGGCGTTCGGACCGCTGGAATCCGATGAGGACGTGCACGGCGCGCTGGAGCGCGGACTGATCGAGCGGGTCGGCGCCGAACTCGGTGGCCGACTGCGGGCCGGGCGGTCGCGCAACGACCAGGTCGCCACGCTGTTCCGGATGTGGCTGCGGGATGCGGTGCGGCGCATCGCCTTCGGCGTCCTCGAGGTGGTGGACGCGCTGGTCGCGCAGGCGGCCGCGCATCCGGGCGCGGTGATGCCGGGCAAGACCCATCTGCAGGCCGCGCAACCGGTGCTGCTGGCGCATCACCTGCTGGCGCACGCGCATCCGCTGCTGCGCGATATCGAGCGGCTGCGTGACTTCGACAAGCGGGCGGCGGTGTCGCCGTACGGATCCGGGGCACTCGCCGGATCCTCGCTCGGGCTGGACCCGGAAGCCATTGCCGCCGACCTGGATTTCGACGCCGCCGCGGCCAACTCCATCGACGCCACCTCCGCCCGGGACTTCGCGGCCGAGGCCGCCTTCGTCCTCGCCATGATCGCGGTGGATCTGTCCCGGATGGCCGAAGAGGTGATCATCTGGAGCACCCCCGAATTCGGCTACATCACCCTGGCCGACGCCTGGTCCACCGGATCGTCCATCATGCCGCAGAAGAAGAATCCGGACGTCTCCGAGCTGACCCGCGGCAAGGCGGGCCGCCTCATCGGCAACCTCACCGGCCTGCTGGCCACCCTGAAGGCGCAGCCGCTCGCCTACAACCGGGACCTCCAGGAGGACAAGGAACCCGTCTTCGATTCGGTGGCGCAGCTGGAACTGCTGCTGCCCGCCATCGCGGGACTGGTGTCGACCCTGACCTTCCACACCGACCGCATGGCCGAACTGGCCCCGGCCGGATTCACCCTCGCCACCGATATCGCCGAATGGTTGGTCCGCCAGGGCGTCCCGTTCCGCGTCGCGCACGAGGCGGCCGGGGCATGCGTGCGCGCCGCCGAGGCGCGCGGCGTCGGCCTGGACGAACTCACCGACGCCGAATTCGCCGCCGTCGATCCGGCCCTCACCCCCGCCGTACGCGAGGTGCTGACCGTGCAGGGCTCCATCGCCTCCCGCAACGCCCGCGGCGGCACCGCGGGCGTGCAGGTCGCCAAGCAACTCGACGAGGTGCGCGCCGCCGCCACCGCCCACCGCGACTGGCTGAGCTGACGCCCGGCCGAGCGCACCGGGCGGTGGTGACGCCCGGCGCGTCACATGCGTTCCCCGGGCGGGTTGGGCCCTCCGCATCGTCACCGATGCGGGCCGTCGCGAGCGGGATACGCTCCCGGGCATGACTCTGCTGTTTCTGGCGCTGGCCATCGCCTCCGAGGTGACCGCGACGGTATCGCTGAAGTTGTCGGAGGGATTCACCAAACCCGTGCCGTCGACCATCGTGGTCATCGGCTACGGGGCGGCGTTCTACTGCCTGTCGCAGGCGTTGAAGCGCGGGATGCCGGTCGGGGTGGCCTACGGCATCTGGGCGGCGGTGGGCGTGGTGGCGGTGGCGGTCATCGGCGCGCTGTTCCTGAACGAGAAGCTCACCCTGGTCCAGGTCGGTGGCATCGGGCTGGTGATCGCGGGCGTGCTGGCGCTGGAACTCGGTGGGGCACACTGACCGGTGGCGCGCCGCCGGGCCGGTGGCGACCCGTCGGCGCACGGTGCGTGCTCAGTCCTGTACGCGCACCGCGTATCCCGCGTCGGCCAGCGCCTGGAGCACATCGTCCCGGTGCGCCGCGCCGCGTGTCTCGAGCGTCAGCGCGACCTCCACCTCGTCGACCTCCAGCCACGCCCCGGTGCGGGAATGCACCACATCCAGCACGCTGGCCCCGGTGCGGCCGACCTCCCCCAGCAGCGCACCGAGGCTGCCGGGACGGTCCGAGATCGTCACCCGCAGTGCGAGATAGCGGCCGGCGGCGCTGAGGCCGTGGCCGACCACGCGGGTGAGCAGCAGCGGGTCGACATTGCCTCCGGACAGCACCGCGCAGACCGGACCCCGTAGCTCGAGTTCCTCGGGCAGGCAGGTCATGAGCGCCGCCACCGCCGCGGCACCGGCCGGTTCCACCAGCAGCTTGGCCCGCTCCAGGCAGAGCAGCAGGGCGCCCGACAACGCGTCCTCGTCCACCGTGACGATGGTGGTGTCGTGTTCGGCCACATGGGCGAACGGCACCGCCCCCGGCAGGCCCACGGCGATACCGTCGGCCATGGTGGTCATACGGTCCAGGGGCACCGGGCGGCCCACCGCGAGCGAACCCGGCCAGGCGGCGGCTTCGGCGGCCTGCACACCGATCACCCGAACCTGCGGGGCGAGATGGCGCAGCGCCACCGCGATCCCGGCCAGCAGCCCGCCGCCGCCGGTCGGCACCACCACCGTGCCCACGTCCGGCATCTGGTCCAGGATCTCCAGCGCCACCGTCGCCTGCCCGGCCACGATATCGGGGTGGTCGAACGGGTGGATCAGGGTGGCTCCGGTCTGCCCGGCGAAATCCAGTGCGGCCGTGAGTGCTTCGTCGATGGTCGCACCGACCTGATGCACGGTCGCCCCGTAGGCCCGGGTGGCCACCAGCTTTGGCAGCGATGCGCCGATGGGCATGAAGACGGTGGAGTCGATACCGAGCGAGGTGGCCGCCCAGGCGACACCCTGCGCGTGATTGCCCGCGCTGGCCGCCACCACGCCGCGCGCCCGCTCGTCCGCCGGCAGATTCGCGATGCGGTTGTAGGCCCCGCGCGGTTTGAACGATCCGGTGCGTTGCAGATTCTCGCATTTCAGCCGCACCTCCACGCCGGTGCGCTCCGACAGCACCCGCGACGCCACCAGCGGCGTCCGGCGCACCACGGGGGCGAGGAGTTTCGCCGCGTCCTCGATACGTTCCACGCTGACCAGATCCATGGCCGCCATGCTGCCAGCCGGGTGTGGCGTGCGTCGCGCCGGGCACCGATATCCGCCCCGGCTGCCACGGGTTGGCCACATGGTAGCCATACCAAGGCCGCGGGGCGCGGAATAGAGTAATTAGTCCTTGTGACCGAACCGACAAAATATGCGCGGCACAGCGTATTAAAGGGCACACGCGCTGAATGCGCTTTCTACTGTCCGAATTACGTACGGTATAGCCATGCAGCTTTCCCGGTTCACCGATCTCGGACTCCGGGCGATGATGCGCCTCGCGGTCAGCAGCGAAGCCGATACCCGTGTGACAGCGAAACTGGTTGCGAGACAGGTCAATGCCTCGGAGCACTATGTCGCCAAGGCCGTCTCGCGGCTCGCCGAACTCGGCTTCGTCGCCTCCCATCGCGGGCGCTCCGGCGGTATTTTCCTCACCGACGAAGGACGCGCCGCGACCGTGGGCGCGATAGTCCGCGGTCTCGAGGGAGATGCCGAAGTCGTCGAATGCCTCGGCGAGCATCCGTGTCCATTGGCGAGTAATTGCCGTTTGCGACATGTTCTCCGGAATGCGCAGGAGGCGTTCTATCGGGAGCTCGACCATTACACGCTCGCCGATCTGGTGACCGCGCGGACCGTCGAACTGCTGCATCTGTCGGCCACTCCGGCAGTCGACCGCTAGCACGAGGAGACAGCATGACGACCGCAATGGATCCGGCCCTGGACGTCGTTCCGGAACTGGAACCCGAACACGCGGCGATGATCCGGGCGACCCTGCCGCTGGTGGGCGCCCGGATCGACGAGATCACCCCACTCTTCTACCGCAAGATGTTCACCGCCCACCCGGAGCTCATTCGCGACCGCTTCAACCGGGGCAATCAGGCGCAGGGCGCGCAGCAGCGCGCACTCGCCGCCTCCATCGCCACCTATGCCACCCATCTGGTGAATCCGGACCTGCCGCATCCGCGCGAACTGCTCTCCCGCATCGGGCACAAGCACGCCTCGCTCGGGGTCACCGCCGACGAGTACGCGATCGTGCACGAGCATCTGTTCGCCGCCATCGTCGAGGTGCTGGGCGCGGAGGTGGTGACCGCCGAGGTGGCCGCCGCCTGGGATCGCGTGTACTGGCTCATGGCCACCACCCTCATCGACTTCGAACAGGGGCTCTACCGGGCCGCCGGGGTGGCGGCGGGCGATGTCTTCCGCTGGACCCGCGTGGTCGACCGCGTCGAGGATGCCTCGGGCGTGGTCACCTTCGTCGTCGAAGCCGAGGATCCGACCCGGCCGCTGCCCGATTTCCGTCCCGGGCAATATATTTCGGTCGGTGCGCTGCTTCCTGATGGCGCCCGGCAGTTGCGTCAGTACAGCCTGGTCAACGCGCCCGGCACGGGCAGGCTGGCGTTCACCGTGCGCCGGGTGGCGGCCGAGCGGGGCACACCGGAGGGGGAGGTGTCGTCGTGGCTGCACCGCCATGCCGCGGCGGGCACCCGCCTGGAGGTCACGCTGCCGTTCGGTGACCTCACCCTCGACACCGCGGCCAGCACGCCGGTGGTGCTCATCTCCGCCGGGGTCGGCGTGACACCGATGGTCGGCATGCTGGAGTATCTGGCCGCCGCGAGGTCCACCCGGCGCACCGTGGTGCTGCACTGCGATCGCTCGGCCGCCACGCATCCGCTGCGCGACCGCGTCCGGGCGCTCACCGCCGATCTGCGCGACGTCGACTACCGCACCTGGTATCAGGCCGAGGGGCAGACCTTCGACCTCGCCGAGGTGGCACTGCCCGCCGACGCCGACTACTACCTCTGCGGCGGCACCGGATTCCTGCAAGCGGTGCGCGCACAGCTGCTGGCGGCCGGAATCCCGGCCGGGCGCGTGCATTTCGAACTGTTCGCCCCCAATGACTGGCTGCTGGACGCATAGTCGGGCGATCATCGCGAGCTCGGAAACGACGATCCGACGGTGCATCCAACGCATGGTTGCTGACCTGCGTTAATGTCCGCAACCGTGTGGAAATCCTGGATGATTCTCGCGATGCTGCCGTGCGCGTTCGCCATCGCGGCCCCCGCGGCGGCGGTGCCGCCCCTGACTGGTGTGGCGGTGCCGCCTGCGGCTGCGGCTGTGGTGCCGCCTCCGGCCGCGCCGCCGGTGGTGGGTGGCTGCGCCGAAGGCGACTTCCGCTGGACCGCCGTACACGGCGGCATCGACATGACACCCAAGCCGATGACCTTCACCTCGGTCGGATCGCTGCGGGACTGCGTCGGGTGGCCCGGTATCACCGGCGGCACCTTCACCGGCGTGCACGAGGCGTGGTCGGACTGCATGCATCCCGCGGACGGTCCGATCACCGTGCACATCACCTGGTCCAACGGTGCGGTGAGCACCGTGTGGGGATGGTGGCCGGTGACCATGGCCCAGCCCAGCGTGGGTGAGCTGGAGATCGTCGCCGGTCCGGGTGCGGGCGGGCGGGTCCGGATCACGGCGGGCTACGAGATGATGACACCGGAGATGGTCATGGGCTGCCTGGGCCCCGGCGTGCGGACCGGTGTCGGCTGGGTGCGGGCCGCCATGCTCGGTTGACGCTTTTCCTGTTCGTGACATGGACGACCGAGAAAACCAACATGCGCCGCCTAGCGTGGCGCCATGCCCGCACGACGACACACCGCCCTGCTGGCCACGCTGGTGGCCGGTGCACCGGGCCGCCCCCGCATCATCCTGAGTGATCTGCGGCGGCTCATTCTGGACGGGGCGGCGCCGCCGGGCACTCTCATCCCGCTCCGTGAGGTGGCGGAACTCTTCGGCGTCAGCCACATTCCGGTGCGGGAGGCGCTCGCGACCCTCATCGGGGAGGGGCTGGTCGTACACGAACCCGGCCTGGGGTACTCCGTGGCCCGGCTGACGTCCGCGGAGCTGCGCGAAATCTATGTGGTGCGACAGACATTGGAGACCGCGTCCCTCGTCGCCGCGGCCACCAATGCCGGCACCGCCGAGCGCACCGCCCTCATCGACGCGAATGCGCTACTGGAACAGTCGCTTCGAGACGGCGACGCGGTCGCCTACCATCGCCATTCCCGCACCTTCCACACCGCGCTCACCCGCCCCTCGCGCATGTTCCGGCTGCTGCACATGCTCGAATCCGCGTGGAATGTCACCGAACCCGTGCAGCCTATGGTGCACGTGAGCGCGGCCGACCGCCTGCGCCTGCACAGCGACCACACCGTCATGCTCGACGCCTTCCTGTCCCGCGACGTCGATCGGCTGCTGCTCGCCGCCGAACAGCACCACAAGCGTCTCGAACAGGTCATCGCGACCCTGCCGACCGATACGGGCCTGCTGGCACCGGATGAGCGCTCGGCGTGAGGGTCTCTAGCCCCGCGATCGGACCGCGTGGTCCGCGATCTCCAGCACCCGTGCCAGCCACGGGGTGTGGGCCTCGGGGGAGTGGGTGAGCGCGGCCCGGAGCTGGTCCGGGCGCAGCCAGGTGAGGTTCTCCACCTCGTCCGGATTCGGTTGCGGCGCAAAGCCGTCGAGCCGACCGATGAGCACGTGGTCGAACTCGTATTCGACGCGCCCGGTTCCGGGGTCGGTCGCCTGATAGGTGAAGGTGCCCACCTCGGCGAGATCGGCCGCCACACCCAACTCCTCGTGCAACCGCACCGCCGCGGCCTCGGCCACCGGCTGTCCGGGGGCGGGATGGCCGCAGCAGGTATTGGTCCACAGCAGCGGGAAGCGCGTCTTCACCGCGGCCCGCTGCTGGAGGAGCATCCGCCCGGCGGCGTCGAAGAGCATGACCGAGAACGCGCGGTGCAGCCGCCCCGGTGCGGTGTGCGCCTCCGCCACCGGGCAGGCCCCGATCGCACGGCCGCGCTCGTCGACGAGTTCGACGGGCAGGGCTTCGCGATCGGTGGCCGCGCCGAGGCCGGGGGATTCGAGGGTCACCTACCCACCTTATCGGCGGCGATCAGCAGGTATTGGAAGCTGCCCTCCCGGTAGGCGGTGAGGAACGGCTTCTCCACCCCGGTGGCCAGCTCCGAATGGGTGCGCAGGTCCCAGTACGGAATGGTGGCGGGGGTGAGGTCGGTGACCGCGATGGGCACCAGATTGTTGGCGGCGAGCGCCTTGAAGTACTCGCTGCGCGGATGGATATTGCACCCGTAGTGGGCGTCGATCCAACTCACCGAGGCCGAGCGCCCGCCGGTCACGTCATTGGAGCAGCCGGTGATCACCACATAGCGCCCGCCCGGTTCGAGCAGCCGGGTGAACTCCGCGAACAACTCGAACAGGTCCACGTACATGGTGGTCTCATTGGTCCAGATGCCGCGCATGGACCCGGCCTCGAAACCGGTGTGCAGCATATTGGCGAAGTGGAATCGCACCTTGTCGGTGACGCCGCGCTCGCGCGCCTGGTCGTTGGCGAATCCGGCCTGGTACTCGGAGATGGTCACCCCGTCCACGGCGCAGCCGAACCGCTGATTGGCCATGAAGCTGGTGCCGCCCCGCCCGGATCCCCCGTCCATCAGCCGGTCGCCGGGCCGCACGTCGCCGAGGTGGTCGAGCAGCAGATCGGCCTGTGCCGTCTCCAGCCGGTGCAGTTCCCGGACGAGGCGTTCCTGCCGGGTCTCCTCCGGACCCTCGATGACCGACCAGTCCGGCTCGCCGACCCCGTAATGGTGGTGGTACAGCCCGTCGACCTCGCCGAGTTTGGTGTTCACCCGATCGTCGTTGGGGTTGTCGTTCCAGTACGCGGCGACCGATCGCTGGAAGTCGGTGCGCAGGACCGGGCTGTTCTCGGCGTCGTGATGGAGCATGGTCATGGCAGATCATCCTCTCGGTGGAGACTACGTGCGATGGGCGCACGGGGGGAACGCGTGCGCCGCACGGGCGAACGCGCTGTCGGGCTGGTGGCGCTGGCTGCGAAAACGGCTGGAGCGCTTCGACTTGGAGCCGATGCGCGCGGCTGTCGATCAGTCGGTCTGCCGGGCGACCAGCACGTTGTCGAGAATGCCGAGGGCATCGGGTACCAGGACCGCCGCCGAGTAGTAGCAGCTCACCAGGTAGGAGATGAGCGACTGGTCGTCGATGCCCTTGAAACGCACGTTCAGACTCGGCTCGTACTCGTCCGGGATTCCGGTCTGATGCAGGCCGATCACGCCCTGGTCCTTCTCACCGGTGCGCATGGCGAGAATCGAGGTGGTCTGAGTGTCGCTGACCGGCAGCTTTCCGCACGGGAAGATCGGCACCCCTCGCCATGCGGGCACTCGGTGCCCGTCGACCTCCACCGGATCCGGATAGATACCGCGCTTGCTGCACTCCCGACCGAAGGCCGCGATGGCCTTGGGATGTGCCAGGAACAGCCTGGTGCTGCGCCGCATGGACAGCAGTTCGTCCATATCGTCGGGCGTCGGCGGACCGGATTCGGTGTAGATGCGCTGCTTGAGATCGCAGTTGTGCAGCAGCCCGAAATCCGGATTGTTGACCAGGTCGTATTCGCGACGCTCGTAGAGGGCCTGGATGGTCAGTCGCAGCTGCTGTTCGACCTGATCCATCGGGTCGTTGAACAGATCCGCGACCCGGGTGTGCACCCGCAGCACCGTCTGCGCCAGGCTGAGTTCGTATTCGCGCGGTGCGGCGTCGTAGTCGACGAAGGTGCCGTCGAGCAGTGGTTCACCGGAATGGCCGGAGGAGACATTGATCTCGGCCTCGCCGTATTTGTTCTGCGGGCGTTGTGCGGAGGCGGCCACGGCCGCGAGTCGATCGCGCAGCGGAGGTGCGTTGTCGAGCAGTTCCTGGAAGGCGGTGCGGGGCAGCGCCAACAGCGTGACGGGGGTGACGGTCTTCAGGGTGACCGGCCAGATGGCATTCGGGTCGATCAACATCCGATCGCCGAAATAGTCTCCGCCCGACAGCATTCCGACCTTGGTGTGTTCGCCGAACTCGCCGGTGCCGTGTTTGGCGACCTTGCCGTGCACGATCAGCAGCAATTGGTCCATGGGGTTGCCGAATTCGGCGATGACCGTATCGGGTTCGAGATCGCGCTGCTCGAAGCGGCGCGCCATGGCACCGAGGATCTCCTCATCGTCGAAATCATGCAATTGCGGCATTTCGGTCAGTTCCTCCGGAATGACGCGGGCCTTGCCGCCGTCGATGAGGAATTCCACCTCACCATTGCCGACGGTGTAGGTCAGCCGCCGGTTGACCCGGTAGATACCGCCTTTCACCTGCACCCACGGCAGTGATCGGGTGAGCCAGCGCGAGCTGATGCCCTGCATCTGGGGTTCGGATTTGGTGGTGTGCGCCAACTGGTGGGCGGCGCCGGTGCTGAGGCTCTTCCGGCCGTTGGTCTCGGCCTGGACGGGCATTTCTATGGTCATGCTGAAGTCCTCACCCTCGAATTGCCGCCTGGGCGCGACGGCCGGTGATGGTCACGGCGATATAGCAGGCGGTAGCTGCCCGCGAATTAGTCGGTTTGAGTGAAATGACATGCGCGACAGTGCGTTCCAGCGATTCGATGGTAGATCGCCGACTCGGCGAGCCGCAGCGGAATGCGGGAATAATCCTGTGCCCGCAGTTTCATGACGTGTGCCGCAATTTCGACGCGGCCGCATGAATACCGTCCGGGATAGTTCCAGGGCGGCAAATTCCTTCACTCGTGTAGGACGCGCCGGTGGCCGCATGGCGCTGCTCACAGCGCCCACGAAGTAGGCTGACCATGTGACAAGCTCGTCTGAACGCGTTGGGGCGGGTGACGCAGGTCACGTCGAGGTATGTCTGGGAGAAGTCGTGAAATTCAATTCCAAGTCCGTCGTGGGGCCCGTGCAGCGGCTGGTCGCCACCGCGCAGAACGGGCTCGAGGTGATCCGGTTCGGGGGGCTGGCTCACGACATCGAATCGTCGCCGTACGAGGTCGTCGAGCGGAAGCGCATGTATCGCCTGCGCCATTACTTCCCCGACAGCAGCGCGCCGGGCCGCCCGGTCGCGGTGCTGGTGCCGCCGCTCATGGTGAGCGCCGAACTGTGGGACGTGAATGCCGCCGACGGCGCGGTGGGAATTCTCGACGCCGCCGGAATCGACTGCTGGGTGGTGGATTTCGGATCCCCGGCGGTGGAAGAGGGTGGCTGGCAGCGGGATCTGGCCGACCACGTGCTGGCCGTGAGCGCCGCCATCGACACCGTCGCCGAGATCACCGGGCGCGCGGTGCATCTCATGGGCTACTCCCAGGGCGGCATGTTCGCCTACCAGGCCACCGCCTATCGCGGCGGGAAGGACGTCGACAGCATCGTCACCTTCGGCAGCCCGGTCGACATCGTGGCCGGGATGCCGCTGGGGCTGCCGCACGGGCTGGCCGCCGATGTCGCGCAATTCCTCGCCGACCATGTGCTCACCCGGCTGCCCATCACCGACTCCATGGTGCGGTTGGGTTTCCAGGCCCTCGACCCGGTGAAGACGGCGCGGGCGCGGCTGGACTTCCTGCGTCAGCTGCACAACCGCGAGGCGCTGCTGCCCAAGGAGCGGCAGCGTCGCTTCCTGGAGGCCGAGGGGTGGCTCGGCTACCCCGGTCCGGCGCTCACCGACCTGCTCGAGCAGTTCGTCCAGCACAATCGAATGATGCTGGGCGGTTTCGTCATTCGCGACCAGCCCATTTCCCTGGCGGATATCGAATGCCCGATCCTGGCCTTCGTCGGCGAGGTCGACGACATCGGCCAGCCCGCCGCGGTGCGCGGCATCAAGCGCGCCGCGCCCAATGCCGAGGTCTACGAGGCCTCCCTGGTCGCCGGACACTTCGGCCTGGTCGCCGGCAGCACCGCCACCGCCCGCACCTGGCCGCTGGTGCGCGACTGGGTGCGCTGGGCGGACGGCCACGGCGAACTCCCCGCCGACATCGCGCCCATGGCCGAGCATGTGGCGCGCAACGGACAGCGGTCGACCCTGACCCGGGTGGTGCACGCCGCCGCCACCCTGGCCGAGGCCGGAACCAGCATCGGCAAGACGCTCGAGACCGTGGCGAGCAATTCGCTGCGCGGATCGGTGGAGCTCACCGGGGAGGCGGCGCGCGCCCTGCCGCGCCTGACCCGCCTCGGCATGATCCAGTCGCACACCCGGATCTCGCTGGGTCGCCTGATGGACGAGCAGACGCGGCGCGCACCGCAGCGTGAATGCTTCCTCTTCGACGACCGGGTGCACACCAATACCGCGGTCAACACCCGCATCGACAATGTGGTGCGCGGACTCGTGTCGGTGGGCGTGCGCCCGGCCACCCGGGTCGGCGTGGTCATGGAGACCCGGCCCAGCGCCCTGGTGACCATCGCCGCGCTGTCGCGACTGGGTGCGGTGGCGGTACTGCTCGCGCCCGGCAGCGAACTCGCGCAGGCGGTGGCGCTCACCGATACCAGACTGCTCATCGCCGATCCGGAGAATCTGCGTGACGCCGCCGCGACCGGGCTGCGCACCCTGGTGCTGGGCGGCGGCGAGAGTCGCGGCCTGGACATCCCGCTCGGCGGCGATGTGGTGGACATGGAGCAGATCGACCCGGCCGCGGTCGCCCTGCCCGGCTGGTATCGGCCGAATCCGGGGCTGGCGCGCGAGCTGGCCTTCGTCCTGGTGACGGGGACCGGTGACCGCTTCGACGTCAAGTACATCACCAACCACCGCTGGGCGCTGTCGGCCTTCGGCACCGCCACCGCGGCCGATCTGGATCGCCGCGACACCGTGTACTGCCTCGCGCCGCTGCACCATTCGTCTGGATTGCTGGTGAGTCTGGGCGGGGCCATCGCGGGCGGCAGCCGGATCGCGTTGGCGCGGTCGCTGGATCCGGCCCGGTTCGCCGAGGAGGTGCACCGCTACGGCGTCACCGTGGTCACCTACACCTGGACCATGCTGCGCGACATCCTCGACGCCGACACCTTCCCGAACGGTCATTCACATCCCATCCGCCTGTTCATCGGCTCGGGGATGCCCGCCGGGCTGTGGCGGCGCACCCAGGAGCGCTTCGCCCCCGCGCGGGTGCTGGAGTTCTACGCCTCCATCGAAGGCGATGTGGTGCTGGCGAACGTGTCCGGACAGAAGATCGGCTCCAAGGGCCGGCCGGTGCCCGGCACCGCCAAGGTCGAACTCATCGCCTACGACTCCAGGACCGACGAGATCCTGGTCGAGGACTCGGGTTTCGCGCGGCGCTGCGCCGACAACGAGGTGGGTCTGCTCATCGGCACCGCCTCCGATTCGGTGGACCTCTCCCGCGGCGGCCTCCGCGGGGTGTTCGCGCCCGGCGACGCCTGGATGCCGACGGAGAACCTCTTCCGCCGCGACAGCGACGGCGACTACTGGCTGATGGACCGGCGCGACACCGTCATCCACACCCCGCGCGGGCCGGTCTACACCCACCCGATCGTCGATGTGCTCAACGACATCACGGCCGTGGATATGGAAGTGGCGTACGGACTTCCGGTCGGCGACCGCACCCTCGCCGTGGCCGCCCTCAGCGTCCGCGCGGGCTACCGCCTCGAAGCCGAGGATGTCGGCGAGGCCCTGCGCGCCCTGCCCCCGGACCAGCGCCCCGATCTGGTCTACGTGGTCGACGAGATCCCGCGCAGCTCCACCTTCCGCCCCTCCACGCGCGCGGTCCAGGCCCAGGGCCGTCCGCGCCCCGGGGACCGGACCTGGTGGTACAACCGGGAATCCGACCGGTACGAGGTGCTGACGGAGGAATTGGCGCAGCGCCTGTACGACTGAGCCCGTCCGCACCGGTAGCCGCGCGGCTACACCGTGAAGGCGGTGACCTCCTCGATCACGCGCCGCACCTGGACGTCGGACAGGCCCGGCCAGAGCGGCAGCCGCACCACGGTGCCGGAGAATTCGGCGCTGCGCACACAGGGCACCGGGGTGCGGCCCAGCTTCAGTCCGGCCGGGCTGGAGTCCAGCGGTACGTAGTGGAACGGGGCCACTATGCCGCGGTCGGCGAGGTGGCGGATGAGGTCGTCGCGGCGGTCCTCGGTGGGGACCCGCAGGTAGTACAGGTGTGCGGTGTGCTCGCGGTCGGCGGGCACGGTCATCAGGCGAATATCGTTGCGGCGCGCCCAATCCGGCAGTCCGGCGGCGTAGGCGTCCCACACCCGGTGCCGGTTGGCCTGGATGGTGTCGAACTCGCTCAGCTGCGCGTCCAGCACCGCGGCATTGAGTTCGCTGGGCAGGTAGCTGGAGCCGATGTCCTGCCAGGAGTACTTGTCCACCGCACCGCGCAGGAACCGCGCCCGGTCGGTGCCCTTCTCCCGGATGATCTCCGCCCGCGCCATCAGGATGTCATCGGTGAGCAGCACCGCGCCGCCCTCACCGCAGTGTACGTTCTTGGTGTCGTGGAAACTCAGCGCGCCGACCGTGCCGATGGTGCCCAGCGGTCGCCCCCGCCAGGTGCCGCCGAGACCGTGCGCATTGTCCTCGATGATGGCGAAGCCGTGGGTGGCGGCCAGATCCAGCAGCCGGTCCATCTCCGCGCCCACCCCGCCGTAGTGGATGACCACGATGGCTTTGGTGCGCTCGGTGACCACGGCCGCCACCGCGTCCGGATCCAGATTGCCGGTCGCGGAGTCGATATCGGCGAACACCACCGTCGCCCCGCGCAGCGCCATGGCGGTGGCGGTGGAGGTGAAGGCGAAACTGGGGACGATCACCTCGTCGTCGGGCCCGAGTTCCAGCAGCAGCCCGGCCATTTCCAGGGCGTGCGTGCACGAGGTGGTGAGCAGGGCGTGCGGGGCCGCGGTGATGGCCTTCAGCTTGGCGGTGGCCGCGGCGGTGAACCGGCCGTCGCCGTGGCTGTGGTCCGAGGCGAGCACGGCCTCCAGATTCGCCAGCTCCCGGCTCGCCCGGAACGGGCGGCTGAAGATAATGCGTTCGGTGCTCACCGGAGTTCGGTCCCCTCATGGCGGTCGGCGACGGCCCCGGATCGTCCGACCACATGCCGAACGGCAGAGCCCGAGCGTCGAACTCTAACACGGTGGGGCGGCCGGGAATCGGCATCGCCGCCGGTGCCCGGGCCGCCGCGCGCGCCCGGGTGCGGTGCGCTTCCCGAGGGCCTGCCTGTAGGGTCTGGAACTCGTGGTGGACAGTGGAATTCTCGGTACGCGGCGTGCGGTGTTCCGGTGGGGGTTCGTCACCTCGATCGGCGTGGTGCTCGGCTATGCGGCGGTGCTGTCGGCCGACGTGCGCCACTTCTACACCGATGACACCGAATCCCAGTACGCCCCACTGTGGGTGATGCTCGGCCGCGCCCTGCGCGAGGGCACCTTCCCGGTCATGGTTCCCGACCAGTGGATGTCGGGCAACTACACCATGGAGGAGGCGGGTCTGTTCAACCCGCCGCAGTTGCTGATCGACCTGATCGCGCCCTCGGTGCCGAATCTGGCCGTGTACGCCACCATCGTGAAACTGCTCTTCTCCATCCTCGCGGCACTGGGCGTCTACCGCGTCTGCCTGGTCTACGGCGCGCGCCCGCAGTGGGCGGCGGTCGCGGGCGTGGCCTTCCCGTTCTCCGGCTTCTTCCTCTTCTTCGACACCGCCAGCTGGATGACCTCGCTCACCGGCACCGCGTACATGCTGCACGCGTGGGCGTCGTCGGTGCGGTACGTGCGCGGGCCCGGCGGGGGCGATGGACCCGGAGGCGGCAGCTCGCGTCACCACGGAGGGGCCCGCCCACGCCGCAGTGGATACGGCGGTCCGATTCCGGTATTCGTCTTCCTGTACCTGGCGATCTCGGTGCAGTACATCTTCCCGGCCGTGGAGGCGGTGCTCATGCTGGCCGCGGTGGCGGTGGGCGAGTTCGTCACGCGGCGCGCCTGGAAGCCGGTGCTGCGGCTGGCGGTGGCGGCGGGCTGCGCGGGCCTGGCCGGACTGCTCACCTTCCTGCCGTCCATGCTCTCGGCCAAGGTGAGCTGGCGCGGTACGGCGCAGATCAATAACGACCAGTTCCTCACGGTGCCCTGGTCGGAATCGCTGAATGCCAGTCTGCCCAGCGCCTATCCGGCGTTCAGCTCGTGGTGGGGCTATGTGCAGCCGCTGCCCATGACCTATATCGCCTGGTTCCTGATTCCGGCGCTGGCCTTCGTGGACTGGCGGCGGGCGCGCGAGCACTGGCGGGAGTTCATCTCCATCGCGCTGTTCGCCGTCATGGCGCTCATGTGGACGGCCGGACCGGGCACCATCGGACCGCTGCGCTGGCCCGCCCGCGTACTGCCCATGCTGGCCATCGGACTGCTGGTGCTGGTGTGCGTGCTGCTGGGCCGGTTCGGCACGGTGCGCGACTGGCGCGGGCGCGGTATCGCGGCCGGGGTGCTGATCCTGCTGCTGTGGGTGCGCACCTTCTCCGCCGACCCGCATCGTATCGGCTGGCATGTGCTCGCGGCGGTGGTGGTCGCGGCGCTGACCGCGGCCGTGGTCGCGCTGGGCCGCACCCGCGGTATCGCGGCGGCCTGCCTGCTGACCATCGCCGCCATGTTCCCCATCGCGTTCGTCCAGGTGCGCGCGGTGCAGCCGAATCTCATGTCGTGGAATCTGCCCGCCGACCGGCAGCAGGCCATGGCGGCGTTCCCGGATTTCGCGGGCCGCAACATCCAGCTCGGTGATCGCGGTCTGATCGGCCCGGCGGATAAATCGCTCGACCGCGCCTACGGCTCCCTGGTCTTCGGCAACTACGCCAAGGATCTGGAACTGAACTACGTCCAGGGCTACACCCCCAACGGGCACTTCTACTTCGGTGAACTGCTGTGCATGCGCTGGGACGGCAGCACCTGCCCGGACGCCTACCGCCGCCTGTTCGCCCCCGAACCGACCACCGGGCGCACCATCGTGGACCTCATGCTGCTGGACCGGGTGGTCCTGCAGCGGGCCATGTTCCCCGACGCCCGCACCCAACCCGCCCCGCCGGACTGGCACTGGGTGGACTACCCGGGTCACGACCAGTGGATCTCGGTGCTGGAGCGCGACGGCGGTCCCGTGTCGGGTCTGAACGGCCGCGTCGCCGACGCCCGCGATGTCACCGCGACGTCGATCGCGGAAACCGATACCACCAGCCGCGTGCGGGTGAGCTCCGACGACGGCGGCCGCGTGGTGTTCGCCCGGCTGGGCTGGCCCGGCTACCGCGTCACCCTGAACGGACAGGACATCCCCTTCGCCACGGTCGCGAATTCCTTCGTGGCCGTGGATGTCCCCGCGGGCACCCGGGACGCGGAACTGGTGCTCACCTGGCGTCCGCCCGGCTGGAAGATCGGTATCGCCACCGGTGCCCTCGGCGTGGCCGGAATCGCGGTGCTGCAATGGCTCTACCTGCGGTCGCGGCGTGAGGACGCGCCGGAATCCCCCGGCGAGTCCTCCGGCGAACCGGAACGTGAACTGGCAGGCTCGGTTTCGTGAGCACCGCCGACTACTCACCCGAGTTGACGGTGGACTCCGGTGTCATCGCCGAGCCCGCCGCCGACGCCCCGCCCGGCCTGCTCCTGCGTCTGGTGCGGCGGCAGGAGGTCGCCTTCGCCCTGGTGGGCGGCTTCAACACCGCGCTCGGCATGGTGCTCACCGTGCTCTGGCTGACCGTGCTGGAAGGCCATGTCGCCAAGGCGGCCGCGGTGGCGCTGGCCCCCGCGCTGGCCTATGCCGTCAGCATCGTGGTGGCCTTCGTGCTGCACCGCACCCTGGTGTTCCGGGTGCGCGGGCACGCCCTGCGCGATTTCGTGGCCTTCGTCGGCGTCAATTCCGGTGGGCTGGCGCTGAACCTCCTGCTGCTCCAGGTGGCGGTGTCGGTGCTGCACTGTCCGGAGAAGCCCGCCGCCGTGGTGGTGATGGGCCTGGTCGCCGTCGCCAGCTTCTTCGGACACCGGCACATCTCGTTCCGCCGCTCACACTGACAGCCTGTTGATTCACCCGGGTTGACGGGCTGTTTCGACAGCGCCCTTCTCGGGCGTCCGGGCACTCACACCGCGAGCGGGTGAGTGCCGGTTCCCGCGTCCACCGGGCCGGTTACACCGACACCCGAACGGTGTCGGTCAGCGCCTTCCCGTCGGCGGGCTTTGGTGACCCGGCCCCCTGCTGGGAGGTCCGGGGATCCAGATACGTCTTTCACCGTGGCCGGCCAGTGTGCGAGGTTGACCGCCGCGTTCACATCCCGATCCAGCCGCAGCCCACACCCGCACGCGAACACCCGGTCGGCCAACACCAGCTCCGGGTTGACGGTGCCGCAGGTAGAGCAGCGTTTACTCGACGGGAACCACCGACCAGCGGTGACAACGCTGCCGTGCCGCCAATCCTGTTTGTAGCGCAGGATGCGGGCGAACTCGGCCCACCCCGCATCACCGATAGCACGGGCTAGAGTGTGGTTGCGGAGCATGCCGGCCACGTACAGGTCCTCGACGACGAGCCGGTCGTGGGTCTTGACCAGCATGCCGGTGACCTCATGCAGAAAGTGACGACGGATCGCGGCGGTCTTGCGATGGTGCCGGGCCAGCCGCGCGGCGGCCTCGTCTCGGTTGCGGGATCCTTTCTTTTTGCGGGACAGTGCTTTCGACAACCGACGTTGCCGGGCCAGCCCGGCCGCGAGGGGCTTGGGCGCGGTGATACGAGCGACCTCACTACCTTCGGCGGTGGCGGCGACCAGAAACGCCGACAACCCCCGATCCACCCCGACCCAGCCGTGTTCGTCGCCGGGGTCGCGGGGCCGGTGCTGGTGGGCGGGGTGCAGGTCGGCGGCTTCGGTGGCGACGCTGACCCACCACCGGCCACCCCGCTCGGTGACGGTGGCGTACAGGATTCTCGCGCGGTGTTTGGCTAGCATCCGCCGCAACCGGCGGGTGTCGTCCCGTACGCGGATTACTCCGAGGCCGGGCAGGGTGACCGAGCGGGGGGTATCGCCGTCACCGACCCGGATCGACGGACGGCCGTTCTTGGCAGGCTTGTTCCGCAGCCGGAACGCCCGGGGCGCACGCCGTTTGGACTTGAAGCGGGGAAACCCGACTCGTCTGCCCTTGCGGCGACCGGTACGCGAGTCTGACCAGTTGGTCAGGGCGCGGCCGCAGTCGACGGCGGCTTCCTCGAACACCTGCTGGCACACCTGATCCCGCCACACCAAACCGGTCACCCGCACCCGCGCGACCCCGGCGGTGTCGACGGTGAACACCCGCCCGGCGGCCTCGGTCTTCTTCCAGGCGTTGAACGCGTTGATCAGACCGAACCCCGTCCACGGCACCGGATGCTCGGGATCGGTTGTGCGTTGTGTCAGGGCGGTTTTCACCAGGTGCAGGCATTGGTTGAACGCGAACCGCGCCGCGCCCGCGTGCCGGGCCAGCGTGGCGTGCTGCTCGGCGGTGGGCTCGAGGCGGTAGCGGAAGGTGGTGTGCCTGCTCATCACCGGCGAGTGTGGCACACGCCACTGACAACAAACCCGGGGTCGGTCCGACCAGCACCGGACGACACGAAACGACCAGTTCACAAACAGGCAGTGCGCGTGAGACGCCCGCCACACGGTGGGCGCTGGAACCGGACAGATGGCATAGTTCGTGCAACGGATGACGTTGTCCGCCAACTGTTCAGGATCGACGTGAGCACCAGCTTCATCTACCGGTACGGAACCGTCTACGAACTACTCATGCGGGGGCTGTACGGCCGACACTACGGCGCGCGGTATCGCGCCATCGCCGCCCTGGTTCCCGAGAACGCCGCGGTGCTCGATCTCTGCTGCGGCCCGGCCACCCTCTACACCCGGTACCTGCGGCAGAAGGCGGTGCGCTACACCGGACTCGACCTCAACGAGCGCTTCATCGCCCGGCTGATCCGCGCGGGCGGCAGCGGGCAGGTCTGGAATCTGCGCGCCGACACCCCGCTGCCCGCCGCCGACTACGTCATCATGCAGGGCAGCCTCTACCACTTCCTGCCCGATCCGGAACCGGTGCTGGACCGCATGCTCGACGCCGCGCGGGAACGGGTGATCGTCGCCGAACCGGTCCGGAATCTGACCGCCACCCGCCATCGCGCCATGGCCGGGCTCGGCGGACGTCTCACCGACGCCGGGGACGGCGCGCGGCCGCTGCGCTTCGACGAGGAGACCCTCGACGAACTGTTCCGCGGCTTCCCCGAACACGTCGAGGAGCGCCGCCTCATCGCGGGCGGACGGGAGAAGCTCTACCTGCTGAAGCCCTGAGCCGAGCGGTCAGCCGCCGACGTGCTCGATCTCGCGGTCGGCGGCCGCGGCCCGGTCGGCATCCGGGCGCGGCGTCGGCGAATCCACGGTCAGATACAGCGGTTTGCCCACCAGGACGTGCAGTGCCACACCCAGGTACTCGGCGATCAGGCCGAGGGAGAACAGGATCGCGCCCGAACACAGCAGCAGCACCACGATGGTGGACGCCCAGCCCTCGGGAGCCCAGTTCTCCCGGGTGAGCACCTGGAACACCACGAAGGCGGCCAGCGCCACCCCCGCCAGCGCCAGCGTCACGCCCAACATGCTCACCAGCCGCAGGCCACGGGTCCCGCTGCACAGCACCATCTTCCAGAACAGCGAGAACAGGCGGCGGTAGTTGTAGCCGGATTCCTCCCGGCCCTCCGCGCGCAGCGCCACCGGCACCTGGGCGACCGTGCCCACCACCCAGGTCAGCGCCACGTCCAGATACACGCCATTGGAGGCGACATCGGCGAGCTGGCGGCCGATATCGCCGCGGATGAGCCGGTAGCTCTCGAAGCGGGTGGAATCCGGGAAGGCGAAGACGGTGGCCAGCACCAGTTTCGCGCCGCGCGAGGTGAGATTGCGCAGGAAGCCGTGCGGGCGGGTATTGGTCGGCTTGGAGTAGATCAGGTCGGCGCGCCGCTCCAGCGCGGCGTCCAGGAACGCGCCGATGAACGCCGGATCGTGCTGCCCGTCCTCGTCCATGGTGACGATCCAGTCCCCGCGCGCCGCCGACATTCCGGCGATGGTCGCCGCGTCCTGTCCGAAATTGCGGCTCAGCCAGACCGCGCGCACCTCCGGGTAGGCGGCGCGCAGCTCCTGCATGACCACATCGGAGCGGTCCGGACCGTGATCGTGCACCAGCACGATCTCCGAGACCGCGAAGGGGACGCCGCCCGGCGTCGTGGTGGCCTCGGTCAACGCGTGCAGTTCGGCGACCAGGGCGGCGATGGTGTCCTCGCCGCGGTACACCGGAACCACCACCGAGACCGCGTGCGGCCGGTCGATACCGGGCCGGATCGGATGCTCCGCGGTGTCGACGTCGGAGTGGTACGTGCGTCGGGAGGGAATCGGCATCAGCTGAATCGACTTTCGATGACGGTACGCGTGCCGGTGCTCCTCGAGGACTGGCTGGAGCCCGAGCCGTCGAGCACTCTAACACGGTGCGCACGGCCTTCCAGGGCAGCGGCCGCGTCGTCGCGCCCTGCCGCGAACCGTGACTGCCGGTAGGGTGGGGAACTCGTGACGGGCAGTGCAGTCTCGACGGGGACCTCGGACGGGGTCGCCCCCGACCCGGACCGCGGCGCGGGTGAATCCGATTCCCGCCGAGCGGTATTGCGCTGGGGCGCGGTCACCGTGCTGGGCGTGCTGCTGGGCTACGCGGCGGTACTGCTGGCCAATGCCAGGCACTTCTACACCGACGACACCGAATCCCAGTACACCGGCCTGTGGGTGGGGCTCGGGCGGGCGCTGCGGGCGGGAGAGTTCCCGGTGCTGTGGCCCGAGCAGTGGATGTCGGGCAACAACACCATGGACGATGCGGGACTGTTCAATCCGCCGCAGCTGCTCATCGACCTGCTCGCACCGTCCTTCGACAATATGGCGCTGTACGCCACGCTGGTCAAACTGGTCTTCTCGATCATCGCGGCGCTGGGTGTGTACCGCATCTGCCTGGTCTACGGCGCCCGGCCCGCGTGGGCGGCGGTGGCGGGCGTGGCCTTCCCGCTGTCCGGATTCTTCCTGTTCTTCGACGAGGCCAGCTGGATGACGGCGCTCACCGGCACCGCCTGGCTGGTGCACGCGTGGGCGTCGGCGGTGCGGTACACGCGCGGCGAGGGCGGGCCGATACCGGTCTTCGTCTTTCTCTATCTGACCATTTCCACGCAGTACATCTTCCCGGCCATCGAGGCCGCGCTCATGCTGGGCGCGGTGGCGGTGGGCGAGCTGGTGTCGCGGCGGGACCGGTGGGCGGTGGTGCGGCTGACCGCGGTGAGCGCGTGCGCCGGACTGGCCGGGCTGCTGGTCTTTCTGCCGTCCATGCTGTCGGCCCAGGTGACCTGGCGGGGATCCGCGCAGATCATGAACGACCAGTTCCTCACGGTGCCCTGGTCGGAATCGCTGAATGCCAGCCTGCCGTCCACCCTGCCGGCCTTTCCCTCCTGGTGGGGATATGTGCAACCCATGCCGGTCACCTATATCGCCTGGTTCCTGATTCCGGCGCTGGCGTTCGTGGACTGGCGGGCGGCGCGCGAACACTGGCGGGAGTTCGTCTCCGTCGGCCTGTTCGCGATCGTCATGCTGCTGTGGGCGGCCGGGCCGGGCACCATCGGCCCGCTGCGCTGGCCCGCGCGGGTGCTGCCCATGATCGCCATCGCGCTGCTGGTGCTGGTGTGCGTGCTGCTCGGGCGGTTCGGGACGGTCACGCGCTGGCGGGAGCGCGGCGTGGCGGCGGGGGTGCTGATCCTGGCGCTGTGGGTGCGCTCGTTCTCGGCCGATCCGCACAATATGGTCCGGCACGTGGTGTCGGTGATCGTCGTCGCGGCGGCGGGGACGGCGGTGGTGTGGCTGGCGCGGACGCGGGGGAGCGCGGCCGCCTGCGCGGCGGTCCTGGCCGTCATGTTCCCGATCGCCTACTGGCAGGTGCGCGCCGCGCAGCCGACACCCATGTCGTACCACATGCCGACGAACCGATCCGATGCGGCGCGGGCCTTCCCGGACTTCCCGGGCACCACCATTCAGCTCGCCGATCGCGCACTCGTACGGCCGGAGGACAAGAGCCTGGACGGGGCGTACGGCTCACTGGTCTTCGGCAATTACGCCAAATCGCTCGAACTGGACTATGTCAACGGGTACACCCCGACCGGCCATTTCTACTTCGGCAAACTGCTGTGCATGCGGTGGGATTCCAGTGTGTGCCCGGACGCCTACCGGCGGCTCTTCGCGCCGGAGCCGACCACCGGCCGCCCGCTGGTGGATCTGATGAAGCTGGACCGGGTGGTCGTGCAGCGGGCGCTGTTCCCCGACGTGCGCGCCCAGGACGCGCCGCCGGGGTGGCGGTGGGTGGATCTGCCCGGGGACCGCTACATCTGGGTGCTGGAACGCGTGGCCGGGCTCGTCTCGACCGAGAACGGCCGCGTCTCGGCCACCCGCGATGCCACCGCGACCTCGGTATCGGAGACCGACACCACCAGCCGGGTGCGGGTGTCCTCGGCGCGGGGCGGACAGGTGGTGTTCGCCCGTCTCGGCTGGCCGGGCTACCGCGCCACCCTCGACGGGCGGCCGGTGCCCATCTCGACCGTCGCCAAATCCTTCGTGGCCGTGCGGATTCCGGCCGGGACCGAGTCCGCCGAGCTGGTGCTGACCTGGCGGCCGCCGGGCTGGAAGATCGGGCTGGCCACCGGCGCGGCCGGCGTGCTCGGCCTGGCGGTGTCGCAGTGGTGGTATCTGCGCACCCGGCGCACCGACGGTGCGGAGGAGTCGCCGCCCGCACCGGGCGGTGAGCGTGCCGCCGCGGCCCGGTAGGTTATCGGTCATGCCGGAGGACATCACCTTGGACTCGACCCTGCTCAGCCTGCTGGCCTGCCCGCAGGACAAGGGCCCGCTGCTGCTGGTCCACGACGACCAGGGGGCCGCGCTGCTCTACAACCCGCGCCTGCGCCGCGCCTATCCGATCGACAACGGCATCCCGGTCCTGCTCGTCGACGAGGCGCGCGAGGTGTCGGACGAGGAACACACGGCCTTCATCGTCCAGGACTGAGCCGCGGGCACGGAGCCGCGAGGACACGGATCCCCACCGTGAGTTCGGAGCATGGCCGCGGCCGCTGCCAGCGCCCCGGGATCGCGGGACGCGGCCGTCCAGCGCTGGTCAGGTCTGCAGGTCGCCGGTCAGGTAGCGCTGGAGCGTCGGACCCACCTCGGCGGCCAGCTCGTCCACGGACATGGAGGCGAGCGGTTCGACCTCGAGGATCTTGCGCGCCATCAGCACACCGATGAGCTGCGAGGCGGCCAGCACCACCCGCCGCGCCCCCGTGCCTGGGGGTGAATCCACCCGGGCGCGAACGTCTTTCAGTGCCACATCGAGCAGGAAGGTCCGCACCAGCGCCGGATCGCCTCCGCCCAGCGCGCTGCGGAAGGCGGCCACGGCCCGCACACCGAGGGGCGAATCCCAGACTCCGACGACCGTGCGGACGATGGTGTCGCCCAACCGATCCAGCGGCGCGGCGGCGACGGCCCCCGTGACGATGCTCGGATCGGCGGGGATATCCAGTGCGGCCGTGAGCAATTGCTGTTTGGTGCCGAAATAGTGGTGCACGAGCGCCGGATCCACCCCGGCGACACCGGCGATGGACCGTATCGACGCCCGGTCGAATCCCACCTCCGCGAAACGCACCCGGGCGGCGTCGAGGATCGCCTCCCGGGTGCCGGATCGGCCGGGCCGCCGTCCGCCGCGTCCTCCGCGCTCCGTCACGCGGTTCTCCGGCGTAGCGTCGCCGCGCCGAGACCCAGTGCGGCGGCGGCGAACAGCGCCACGACGAGCAGATCCCGCCACATCGCGCCGGTGGCCCCGGGATTGTTCGACACATCCTGCAAGGCCGACACCGCATAGCTCAGCGGCAGCACATCGCTGATCACCTCCAGCCAGTCGGGCAGCTGTTCACGCGGCACCAGCAGGCCGCACAGGAAGAACTGAGGTCCGACGATCACGGGCATGAACTGTACGGCCTGGAATTCGGTGCGCGCGAAGGCGCTCGCCAGCAGACCGAGCGCCACCCCGAGGACGGCGTCGACGATCGCGATGAGCAGCACCAGCCAGACACTGCCCGCGGCGCGCAGATCCAGCAGCCAGAACGACACCAGACAGGCGACGCCCGCCTGCGCGCCCGCCGCGATGGAGAAGGCCGAACCGTATCCGGCCAGTAGATCCAGTTTGGACAGCGGTGTGGTCATGAGCCGTTCGAGGGTGCCCGAGGTGCGTTCGCGCTGCATCGCGATGGCCGTGATCAGGAACATGACGATGAACGGCAGGATGCCGAGCATGCTGATGCCGACCCGGTCGAACACCCGCGGCGCGCCCGGCGGCGTCGGTGAGTTCTGGTACACGAAGTACAGCAGGGTCAGCAGTAGCGCCGGAACCAGCAGCAGCATCGCTACGGTGCGATGGTCGGCGCGCAGCTGCTTCAAAATGCGTAGGGTGGTGGCGCGGTAGCAGGCCAGCGGTCGGGGGCCGGTGGGTCGGGTCGTGGTGGTCATGACCGTCCTCCCATCTCGATGAGGGCGAGAAACGCGTTCTCCAGGCTGGATTCGCCGGTGTCGGAACGTAGTTCGTCCGGACTGAGTTGGGCGAGCAGGTGACCGTCGCGCATGAGCAGCAGTTGATCGCAGTGCTCGGCCTCGTCCATCACGTGACTGGAGACCAGCAGCGTGCGGCCCTGCTCGGCGAGGGCGTGAAATTCCTTCCAGAGTTCCACGCGCAGTACGGGATCCAGGCCGACGGTGGGTTCGTCGAGAATCAGCACCTCCGGATCGGCCACCAGGGCGCAGGCCAGCGAGGTGCGGGTGCGCTGACCGCCGGAGAGTTGGTTGCCGCGCTGCCCGGCGTGGTCGCTCAGCCCCACGGCGGCGATGGCCTCGGCCACCTGATCCCGCGAAGCGCCGTACATCGCACCGAAATACGAGACATTGTCGGTGACGGTGAGGTCGTCGTAGATGCTCGGAGCCTGTGTCACATAGCCGACCCGCGAGCGCAGCCCACGCGACCCGGCCGTCTCACCCAGCACCCGCACCGTGCCCGACTCGATGATCTGGGTGCCGACGATGCTGCGCATGAGCGTGGTCTTCCCGCAGCCCGAGGGTCCGAGCAGGCCGGTGATGCGACCGCGCGGCACGGTCAGCGTGATGTCGTGGAGTACCCGCCGCCCGCCCCGCACGACGCACAGGGTGTCGACGTCGATGGCGGGCGTGGAGTTCGGTGTCGTCATGGGACCACCTGCAATTCATCGAGTGTTGAATTCACTATGCGATGAATTCTGCACCCGAACCGACCGCGACACAAGACCCGATTCGAATCCGCTTCCCGCGCGCCGCCCACCCGATTCGCCCCGACGAATCGGACCGATCCTGCGGCGCTCCCCGCGTGTGCGGATGCGATGGTGACGAAAGGCTGACGGCCCGCGTGTCGGCGGCCTGTCGGGCCGCGAACGACGGCCGTGGGCACCACAATCGCGGATATGTCTGTCGTGTGCGCCGGAGTTTCCCGGATCGGCGGCCGTCGCCGGACAGGCCATGACCACACTCACCCGGTACCCGGGTCCAGCGAGCCACAGCTACGGAGGACACCTGTGCGTGTATTGCTCACCGGCGCGGCCGGTTTCATCGGTTCCCACATCCACCGCGCCCTCACCGATGCCGGGCATGAGGTCGTGGCGCTCGACGTGATGCTGCCCGCCGCCCACGGGGCCGAGGCGGCGCCGCCGCGCGGTGTCGAGCGGGCGGATGTGCGCGATCCGGAGGCGCTCGACGCATGCCTGCGCGGGGTGGACGCGGTGTGTCATCAGGCCGCCGTGGTCGGTGCGGGGGTGAGCGCCCAGGACGCGCCCGCCTACGCCAGTCACAACGATCTCGGCACCGCGGTGCTGCTGGCCGCCATGGACCGGGCGCGTTGCCGCCACCTGGTGCTGGCCTCGTCCATGGTGGTGTACGGCGAGGGCAGCTATGTGGACCGGAACGGTGAGCGGGTCGAGCCCGCACCGCGCACCCGCGCGGACCTGGACGGGGGCCGCTTCGACCACCTCGGTGCGGATGGCGCACCGCTGCACTGGGCTCCGGTCGACGAGGACGCCCCGCTGCGCCCGCGCAGCCTGTACGCCGCGAGCAAACTCGCGCAGGAGCACTATGCCGCCGCCTGGGCCACCGCCATCGGTGCCACCGTGACCGCGCTGCGCTACCACAATGTCTACGGCGACGGGATGCCCAGGGATACCCCGTATTCCGGCGTGGCGGCCATCTTCCGCTCCGCCCTGGAAGCGGGCGAAGCACCCCGCGTCTTCGAAGACGGCCGCCAGGCCCGCGATTTCGTGCACGTCCGCGATATCGCCGCCGCCAATCTGGCCGCCCTCGAACGCCCACTCGACGCCTTCGTCCCCCTGAACATCGCCTCCGGCCACCCCATCACCATCGGCGAGGTGGCCGCCGTCCTCGCCACCGCCCACGGCGGCAAACCCCCGGTGGTCACCGCCGACTACCGCCCCGGCGACGTCCGCCACATCGTCGCCAGCCCCGCCCGCGCCCACCACCTCCTCGACTTCACCGCCGCCACCACCCCCACCGCCGGCCTCACCGAATTCGCCTCCGCCCCACTGCGATCCGCATCCGGCTCCGGCATCCCGACCTGGTAATCCCGAGCCTCGAGGCGTGAGCCCGAGCCGTGAGCCCCGAGGCCGGACCCTCGTGCGGCCGACAGCCACGGGCGGTTGCGGCGCCGTGAGCGGCGTGCCGGAGTCGGGAGCCGTGCGCTCGGAGTGCTCGCACGTGGTCGTCGGCTTCCGGTCTCGCTCCCCGGGGTCCTCGCGGGCCGTACCGGACGCGGTTCGCGAGCGGTGCTCCGAACTCCGCCATCGGGGCTCGACCCACGCCGCCGGTGTCGCGAACCGGCGGCGGGCAGGCACAGTGTGGTCGCGCTGTCCGCCGCGCTCGGCCGACCGTTCGATCGGGGTCGGCCTCGGCAGGTTGTGGAAGCTCGGTCGCCGCGGGCGGCCCTCGCGGTGGCGGAGGACGCCTCGGCCTACCCCTCGCCGTTGCCGAGCAGGGGCAGCCGGACCTCGAATCGGGCTCCCCGGTCGCGATTCTCGGCGTGGATCTCGCCGTGGTGGGCCGCCACGAGCCCGGCGGCGATGGCCAGGCCCATGCCGCTGCTGCTGCCGAGTTCGGCCGCGCCGGGGGAGCGGGCGGAGGTGCCGCGGTAGGCGACCTCGAAGATGCGGGGCAGATCGACAGGGGAGATGCCGGGCCCGGTGTCGTCCACGCGGGTCCAGGCGTGGCCGTCGGAGGCGCCCGCGGCGATCTCGATCCGGCCGCCGGGTGGCGTGTGGGCGATGGCATTGGCGACCAGGTTGGTGAGCACCCGGGTGAGGGCGCGGTCGCTGCCCGCCACCACGATGCGGTGCTCGGGTTGCCGTGCGGTGAGGGTGATTCCGGCGCGCCGGGCGGTCGGCTGGTTGGCGGCCAGTACCTCGTCGATCAGCTCGCGCAGGTCCACCGGCTCCAGGGACAGCCGCAGCGCCCCGGCATTGATCTTCGACATCTCGAACAGGTCGTCGACCATGGCGGAGAGCCGATTGGTCTCGCGCACAATGCGTTCGGCGTACCTGCGCACCTCGTCACCCTCGTCGACCACCCCGTCGGCGAGCGCTTCACCCATGGCCCGGACCCCCGCCAGCGGGGTGCGCAGATCATGGCTCACCCACGCGATCAGCTCCCGCCGCGACTGCTCCGCGGCCCGTTCCCGCTCGCGCATCTGCTTCTCCCACACCGTGGCCCGCGCCTGCGCCCGCCCCAGCAGAATGGCCGCGGGCACCGTCACCGCCGTGACCACCCCCAGGACGGTGGCGGTACGGGCCAGCGCGTCGTCGAACATGAGCCCGCTCACCGCGACCACGCCGCTGAGCGTCGCCAGCGTCGGAATCAGCACCAGCACGGCCATACTCGTGGTCATGGCGCGATTGCGGGTGTAGCGCAGCAGCAGCGCGCCGACCACCACCACCGGCAGCGATCCGGCGAGCGCGTAGCCGATGAGGCCAGGGGTGTCAGTCGGCACGCGGCGTATCCTCACCGGAATCGGTGCGGCCCCAGGCGTATCCGCGCCCCCACACGGTGTCGATGCGATGCGCGGCACCGAGTTTGGCGCGCAGTCGCTTGATGTGCACGGTCACCGTGGACAGGTCGCCGAAGGTCCACCCCCACACCTCCGCGAGCAGTTCGTCGCGGCTGAACACCCGGTGCGGATGGGTCAGCAGAAAGGTGAGCAGATCGAATTCGCGTGCGGTCAACTCCACCGGCACCCCGGCCACCTGTACGGCGCGCGCCGCGGGCCGCACCTCGATATCCCCGCTGCGCAGCACCTGCTCGGCGCTCGGGGCGGGCCGGGCGCGGCGCAGCACCGACGCCACCCGCAGCGCGAGCTCGCGCGGACTGAACGGCTTGGTGACGTAATCGTCGGCGCCGGACTGCAATCCGAGCACCCGGTCGTCCTCCTCGCCGAGCGCGGTGAGCAGGATGATCGGCGTATCCGGATGCGGCCCGCCGCGCACCATGCGCACCAGGTCGATGCCGTCCGGCGGCGGCATCATCACATCGAGGATGGCGAGGTCGATGTCGTTGCGCGCCAATACCGCCGCGGTCTGCGGCCCGTCGGCCGTCTCCACCACCTCCAGTCCGTCCCGTTCCAGATACCGCCGCACCACCTCCCGCACCACGGGATCATCATCGGCCACCAGAATGCGCATGACAGTCACCAATTCGTGAGTACCAGATGGTTGACGAGCAGTGCCCCGACCGCCTGCACGGCCAGCCACCCCCGCATATCCCGCCGCGGCAGCAGGGCCGTCCCCGCGATCACCCACAGCCCGAACGGCAGCCAGATCCGTTCCGTCTCGGCCTTGCTCAGCCCGCTGAGATCGGCCAGCAGCAGCGCCGCCAACCCCGCCGCCACCAGGAGCGCCGCCGGATCGACCACCGCCCGCCACCGCCGCAGCGCCGGTACCGCACTCCCGCGCACGCTCGCTCCGCGCGCGTTCGCCTCGCGCCCTGCCGCCTGCCGCTCGCGAGTGGCGGGGCCACCTCGCTCCGCCGTCGACAGCCCGACCGCGGACAGCCGCAGTGCACGGGCGACGCGGTGCAGCGCGGCCACCGAGGCCAGCCCGACCGCGCACACCGTGGCCGCGAGATTGCCCCAGACCCAGTACGAGTAGGGCCGTTCGCTGGCGATGCCCTGGTAGTACCGTTCCACCACCAGGTGATAGCCGTCGAACCACCAGAACCCGGCCGCCGTGAACGCGCCCACCACGAGCAGCATGCCGACCACCACCGGGAACACGGGGCGCAGCCCGCGGGCCGCGAGTACCGCCAGTGCGGGCACCGCCATGAGCACCAGGCCGTAGCTGAGATAGAGCCCGAAGCCGAACAGCAGCCCCGAGCCCACCGCGGCCGGCACCCACCGCGCGCCGTGCCGGGTCGCGACCGCCAGCAGCGCCACCGCCCACGCGGTGACCCCGGCGAACAGCGCGTCCGCGGACACCGCCAGCCAGATGGCGGCCGGGGCGAGCGCCAGGAAGGGCGCTGCCGCGCGGGCGCGCTCCATCGCGCCCAATGCCCGCAGCGTCACCAGAACGGCCACGGCCGCACCGCAACCGACCAGGACGCACAGCAGTCCGGCCCAACCGCCGCCACCCAGTCCGACCCGGTCCAGCAGGACGAAGACGAGCAGTGCCCCCGGCGGATGCCCGGAGACGTGGGTGGTCCAGGAGTCGGGCTGGAAATCCAGGATGCGCGCGGAGAATCCGCGCAGCATGGCCGCGATATCGGTGACCCCGCCGACCTCGTGCAGGTACTCGTCGCGGCTGGTGAGCCGTCCCGCGAAGCCGCGCTGCCAGCCGTCCACCAGGGCGAGCGCACCGGCCCACCCGACCGAGGTCAGCCAGGTGACGGCGAGTAGCCGCCGCCAGGACAGGCGTGCGGCGAGGCCGGGGCCGTACACGATCACCAGCGCCGCGATGGCGACGGCCGGACCGGTGCCCCAGCCGATATGCGGCAGCCATTCGCCGAACAGCGGTGCGGCTCCGGCGTACAGCCGATCCCGCCACTGTTTGCCCATTATTCGCGGAAAGGCCACGGCGGCCGCGACCAACAGGGCCGCGCCGACCGCCCAGCCGAGATCGGCCCGGCGCGTAAACGGTCGGGAAGGCGTGATGACGGGAGTGTTCCGCACGCACCCACCCTAGGCCGCGAGGTACCCCGGAGCCGGTTGATCTGGGCGTTCGCACAGGTCCCGTCATACTTTCGTCATCGGTGTGTTGGGGTTCATCCGGCCCGCGCGGGCCTACGGTCTAGGCGTGACCGAATCGAACGAGGAATCCTGCGTCACGGTGGTGATTCCGTGTCGCGATGAAGCCGGTGCGCTCCCTGGCGTACTCACGGCAATCCCCGCGGGCTATCGGGTGATCGTGGTGGACAACGGTTCCACCGACGACACCGCCGCGGTCGCCCGCACCGCCGGGGCCACCGTCGTCACCGAGCCCGTCCCCGGCTACGGCAGTGCCGTGCACGCCGGTGTGCGGTCGGCCCGCACCGATATCGTGGCCGTCCTCGACGGTGACGGCTCCATGGACCCCCGCGAGTTGTCCACCCTGGTAGCGGATTTGACGCCCCAGGTCGATATGGTCGTCGGCCGTCGCCGCCCCGCCGGTCGCGGCGCCTGGCCCTGGCACGCCCGCCTGGGCAATGCCCTGGTGGCCGCCCGCCTGCGCCACCACTACGGTCTGCCCGTCCACGACGTGGCGGCCATGCGCGTCGCCCACCGCGACCGCCTGCTCGCCCTCGGCCCACTGCACCCGCGCTCCGGCTACCCGCTGGCACTGCTGGTGGCCGCGGCCGGGGCGGGCTGGTCACTCATCGAACGCGATATCGCCTACCGCCCCCGAACCCACGGCGTCTCGAAGATCTCCGGCTCGGTGCGCGGCACCCTACGAGCCATCCGCGACTTCTGGAGCGTCCGATGACAGGACGCACGGGACTCGTGCCGCCCACCCGACCGCTCGCGCCGCGTGGTCCGAGGCCGTCGCGACACGTCCGTCCGTACCCGCTGCGGGGCCTGGCGCCCGCCGCCCACCGCAGGAGGACCCGATGACCGCACCGTCTGCCGAGCGACTGCCCGCCACCCTGCTCGTGGTGGCGAAAGCGCCCATCGCGGGCTTCGCCAAAACCCGCCTCACTCCGCCCCTGACACCGCACGAGGGTGCGCGCCTGGCCGCCGCCGCCCTGCTGGACACCCTCGACGCCATGCGCGCCGCAGCCGTCCGGCACCGGGTGGTCGCGTGGACGGGGGACCTGGCGGCGGCCGAGGCGGCCGACGACATCGGTCGCGCGCTGGCCGATTTCACCGTGGTGCCGCAGCGCGGCCACGGCTTCGCCGAGCGCCTGGCCCACGCCCACGCCGACGCCGCTCGCTTCGGCCTGCCGATCGTGCAGATCGGCATGGACACCCCGCAGGTCACCCCGGAACTGCTGACCGGCGCGGCGGCTCGGCTCACCGGTCCCGCCGACGCGGTGTTCGGGCCCGCCGCCGACGGCGGCTGGTGGGCGCTGGGCTGGACCGACCCGTGGGCCGCCCCCGCTCTCGCCGAGGTGCCCATGTCCACCGCCCGCACCGGCGAACTCACCCGAGACCTGCTGCACCGCAGCCACTACCGCGTCCACGACCTGCCCGTACTCAATGACGTCGACACCTACGCCGACGCCCTCCAGGTCGCCGCCGACGCACACGGCCGCTTCGGCACGGCCATGCGCCGGCACCGTGCGGCGCACCCGGAACTCGTCCCATGACCACCCCGGAGCCACCGGACGATCCGGCACCCGGACTCGACCCGCAGGCCCCGGGCGGTGATCGGGCCGATCGCGCCGAGAACCGTGAGCCGCACAGCCTGAGCGGCGACCCGACCGATCGCGCCGCGTCGGCGGTTTCGACCACGCCCGCAGGAGGGCCGAGGCAGCTGCTGCTGCCCGCCGCCATCGCGCGCCGGATGTCGCCCGCGCGTGGCCCGGAGGTGGCCGCGCGCGTCGGAATCGCCTTGGGCACCGCGATACTCATCTGCTTCGCCACCGGCCTGCTGAGCCACTGGATCCAGCATCCGCCGCAGTGGTTCGCCTGGCCCGCGTACCCGGTCTGGCTCTACCGCGTCACCCAGGGCACCCACGTCGTCTCCGGTGTCGTCGCCATTCCACTGCTGCTGGTCAAGCTCTGGTCGGTGTACCCGCGCCTGTTCGCCCGCCCGCTGCTGGGCAATCCGGTGCGCGCCCTGGAGCGGGGGTCGATCGCGGTGCTGGTGGGTGCGGTGATCTTCCAACTCGTCACCGGACTGTTCAATACCGCGCAGAACTATCCGTGGCGATTCTTCTTCACCACCACGCACTACGCCATGGCCTATATCGCCGTCGGTGCGCTCGCCGTGCACCTGGCGGTGAAACTGCCGGTGATCCGCGCGGCCCTGCGAGGTCGCACCGACAGCGAAACCCCGGCAGGCCAGGGCATCTCGCGCCGCACGCTGCTGGGTGCCGCCGCCGTCGCCGCCCTGGTGGCGGGCTTGTCGACGGCGGGCCAGACGGTGCCGTACCTGCGCCGCATCGCCGTCCTCGCCCCGCGCAGCGGCCATGGACCCCAGGGCGTTCCGATCAATCGCACCGCCCTGGAGGCGGGGGTGGAGCAGCGCGCCACCGCCGCCGACTACGCCCTCACCGTCGCCGTCGGCGAGCGCCGTCGCACCTTCACCCGGGCGGAACTGGCGGCCTTGCCGCAGCACACCGCCGATCTGCCGATCGCCTGTGTGGAGGGCTGGAGCGCCACCGCCCGCTGGTCCGGGGTGCGCCTGCGCGACCTGCTCGCCGCCGTCGGCGAATACCGGGGTGGCAGTGTGCGATTCACCTCGCTGGAGGACAGCGGCAGCTACCGCACCTCGGTGCTGCCGCGCCCGCACGTGGTCGCCGCCGACACCCTGGTCGCCCTCCGCATCGGCGACGCCGATCTGAATCTCGACCACGGCTACCCGTGCCGTCTCATCGCCCCCAATCGCCCCGGCGTCCTCCAGACCAAATGGCTGTCCCGTATCGAGGAGTTGCCGTGACCCCGATCCGCGTACTGCTCGTGCTGCTCGGCCTGTGGCTGGCGGCGCTGGGCATCACCGACCTGCTGGCAATGAGCCGCACCGACATGATCTCGATCGTCTTCTGGTTCGCGGGCGGCATTCTCGTCCACGACGCGGTCTTCGCGCCGCTGTGCGCGGTCATCGGCACCGCGGGCCGTCGAGTGCTGCCGCCGCGCGCCTGGGCTCCGGCCGCGTGCGGTGCGGTCGCCACCGTCACCCTGCTGCTCATCGCCGTGCCGGTACTCGCACCCGGCGGCGCCAACGCCGATAATCCCACCATTCGCGACCGGCCCTATCTGCTCGGGCTTGCCCTCGCATTGGTCACCGTCTGGACCCTGGTCGCCCTGGCCACGGTCACCGTCCACCGCGGCCGACCCCACCGCGGCACACTCGAAAGGTAGCCAGCCATGCCCGATTTCAGCGACCTGCGCGCCCTGTTCATCAACTGCACGCTGAAACGCTCCCCGGAACGCAGCAACACCCAGGGGATCATCGACCTGTCGGCGCACATCATGGCGAAGAACGGCGTCAGCGTCTCCCACATCCGCGCCGTCGACCACGATATCGCCACCGGCGTCTGGCCGGATATGACCGAGCACGGCTGGGCGACCGACGCCTGGCCCGCCCTGCAACGGCAGGTCATGGACGCCCATATTCTGGTGCTCGCGGGGCCGATCTGGTTGGGCGACAACAGTTCCGTCATGAAGCAGGTGATCGAGCGGCTCTACGCCAACTCCAGCGTGCTCAACGACGCCGGACAGTACGCCTACTACGGGCGGGTCGGCGGCTGCCTCATCACCGGCAACGAGGACGGCATCAAACACTGTGCCATGAACGTGCTCTACAGCCTCCAGCACATCGGCTACAGCATCCCGCCGCAGGCCGACGCGGGCTGGATCGGCGAAGCCGGACCCGGACCGTCCTACCTGGACCCGGGTTCCGGCGGCCCCGACAACGACTTCACCAACCGCAACACCACCTTCATGACGTGGAATCTCATGCACCTGGCCCGCATTCTGGTGGACGCGGGCGGCTTCCCGGCGCACGGCAACCAGCGCAGCGAATGGGATGCGGGCTGCCGCTTCGACTTCGAGAATCCGGAATACCGCTGAGCGGTCACCGCTCAGTGTCCGCCGTGGCGCGGCGGCGTCCCGGCGGACCCGCCCGGTTCGACCACCACGAACTGCCCCATCATGCCCAGATCCTCGTGCCAGAGCAGATGGCAGTGGTACATGTAGGGCGTATCCGGATCGGCGGGCCCGTCGAAACGCAGGGCGAGCCGCACGGTCGCGCCCGGCGCGATGTACACGGTGTCCTTCGGCCCGCGCAGAGCGGCGGGCGGTGGTGAACCGTCCACCGTCAGCACCCGGAACTGCACATCGTGCACATGGAAGTTGTGCGGCATGCCGTCGGTATTGCGCACCGTCCAGATCTCGGTGGTGCCCTGGGTGACGGTCTCGTCGATCCGATCCATATCCATGGGCCTGCCGTTGATCTGGGCGAACTGAAGATCGAAGGTGCGCTCCCGCACGGCATTCGAGCCGTCGGGGGTCTGCGCGGGCACCAGTGCTTCGGGCACCCCGGGTGCGGGGCGCAGGGTCTCGGCGGCCCGCAACTCGAGGATGTCGAAGCGGTCGTCGCCGCCGGCGAAGCGCTGTCCGAAGAAGTCCAGCCCGGCGTCGAAGGGGTAGCCCCGCAGCACCACCCGTTCGGCGGGTCGCATCCGCACCACGATCTCGGCCCGCTCACCCGGTGACAGCTGGACCCGGTTCAGCTCGACCGGTCGTTCCAATAGTCCACCGTCGGAGCCGATCAGCGCGAACGGCCGGTCGTCGGCGAAGCCGAAGTTGTAGACGCGGGCCGTGGAGGCATTGAGCAGACGCAGCCGGATCAGCTCGTCGCCCACCTCGCGATACGGCGACAGCGTGCCGTTGACCATGATCCGGTCCCCGAGAAACCCGACGTCCCGGAACATCTGGTGGGTCCCGTTCAGCTCGCCGCCGCGAAAACGCACGTCCTGCACGATGATCGGCAGATCGTTCACCCCGTAGTCGCGCGGCAGCGCCAACCCGTCGGCAGCGTCGTCGTCGAGAATGAACATGCCCGCCAGCCCGCGCCGCACATGGGATTCGGTCTCCCCGTGCGGATGCGGGTGGTACCAGAGCGTCGCCGCGGGCTGATCGACCAGCCAGTGCGGTGTCCACGTCGCCCCGGCCGCCACCGGCTGATGCGGCCCGCCGTCCATCTCCGCCGGCAGGTGCATACCGTGCCAATGCACCGACGACCGCTCCGGCAGTGAGTTGCGCACGGTCACCCGCACCTGCTCACCGCGCCGCGCCCGCAGTGTCGGACCGAGATGATCGCCATTGAACCCCCACGTCGGCGTGACCACACCCGGTTCGAATTCGCGCTGCCCCGAATGCATCTCGAGTTCGAAGACCCGAGTGCCATCGGTGTCGACCCGGGACGGCGCGAGCGGTGGTATCGCGAGTTCGCGGTCGAAGTCCACCGTGCCGACGGTGGAGATGTCCGCCGTGGAATACACCCAGGCGAATCCGCCCGCGACCGAGACGATGATGACCACGAGAACCGCCGCGCCGCCGAGGAGTATCCGCCGCATGCGCGACCTGCGTACCGATGACATCCCTCGAAGCTAGAAAACAGCAGGTAGACGCCACATCCGGCAAAGCCCGGAGATCGCCCCCGAACCCACCCTGAAATCGCGCGTCACGCCCCGCGGGTCAACGGGCGGCGACGTACGGATCGCTCTACTCTCGCCGGGTGAGCAGTACACATCCCACCGAAGCCGCCGACGGCGGACAGCTCCGCGTCTCCACCCTGGAGCTGTTCTTCGACCTGGTCTTCGTCTTCACCATCATCCAGCTCTCGCACGTCTACACCCACCACCCGGGCTGGGTGGAGTTCGGTCAGGTGGCCTTGATGTTCGGCGTCATCTGGTGGATGTACTCCGGGTACGTGTGGCTCACCAACGAGGTCGCGCCGAGTACATCGGTGCGGCGCACCTGGCTCATGGTGGGCATGTTCGGCTTCCTCGTCATCGCCCTCGCCGTTCCCGAGGCGTTCCACGGTTCCGGGCTGGCCTTCGGGCTGGGCTATCTGCTCGTGAATACGGTGCACACCGGGCTGTTCTATTCGAACGGGGGCGCCTCGGTCACCCCGGCGGTGGTGCGCTTGGCCGCGTTCAACGGCCTCTCGGCCGGACTCGTGGTGGCGGGCGGGCTGATTCACGGCTGGCCGCGCTACGCACTGTGGGCGCTGGCGATACTGGTGCAGATCGTCACGCCGTACCTCATCGATACGAGTGGGTTCGTGATCCGGGCCAGCCACTTCTGTGAGCGGCACGGACTGGTCGTGATCATCGCGATCGGAGAGTCCATTCTCGCGGTGGGCTCGGGTCTGGCCGGGCTGGACCTCACCCTCGGCCTGGCCGGAATGGTCGCGCTCGCACTGACTCTCGCGTATGTACTGTGGTGGGCCTTCTTCGGGTTCGACGACGAGCGCGGGGAACAGGTGCTGGGTGCCCTGCCCGCGGCCGCTCGGCCCCGTGCCGCGGTGCTGGCCTACGGTTACGCGCTGATTCCGCTCGTGATCGGCATCGTGATGACCGCCGCCGGACTGCAATTGAGCATCAGCGAGGGCGGTGCGCGGCTGCCCGCCGCGGCGGCGTTGGCGCTGTCGGGCGGGGTGGCACTGTTCTTCGTGGGACAGTGGGCGTTTCGGCTGGTGCTCGGCCTGCCACGGCCGTGGTGGCGGTTGATCGCGGCGTTCGCCACGGTGGCTACCGCCGGCGTCGGGGTGGTGTGGGTGGCGTGGGCGCAGCTCGTGGCGCTGATCCTGGTCGCCTACGGTTTCGTCATCGCCGACGATATCGTCGGCGTGCGCGGGGGAGAGCACAGTCGCTATCTGCCGTCCAGCCCCCAAAAGTAGTGAAACGCTTCAGCTTCTAACCGGCGTCGGGGTGGGTTATGGTCGGCCCGGTACGACTTTCGGGGTGTCGGGTCACCGGGCATCTCGTCCCGCCGCACGCCACCGCGCGCAGGGCGTCGCGGCACGCGCGGTCGGTCGCCGATGCGGGGCGGCCGGCCGCGCGCCCCACCCCGGATCACCCGCTTGTATGGCTCAATCCCGCTGCGGCACAGCGCATCCGTCGGGGCCGCAGGCATCCTCGCCGTCCAGCACCTCGAGTCGCGGCTGTCGCTCGCTCCATGCCCGATC
Source organism: Nocardia otitidiscaviarum (assembly GCF_007362295.1). Classification (NCBI taxonomy): domain Bacteria; kingdom Bacillati; phylum Actinomycetota; class Actinomycetes; order Mycobacteriales; family Nocardiaceae; genus Nocardia; species Nocardia otitidiscaviarum. The sequence goes on from NZ_CP041695.1 coordinate 2,252,760, forward strand.
CAGCGCCTGCGCGAACACCTCGGGCGGCTGGGCGCCCGATACGCCGTAGGTGCGGTCGAAGACGAAGAACGGCACGCCGCGCGCACCCAGCCGGGCCGCCTCGGCCTCATCGGCGCGTACCGCCTCGGCGTACGCGTCCGGGTCGGCGAGTACCGCGCGCACCCGGTCCTCGTCGAAACCCGCGCCCACCGCCACCGACACCAGGCGCTCGGTATCGCCGAACAGCGGCCGCGCATCCGCGAAATTGGCCTCGTAGAGCGCGTCCAGCAGCGCTTCCTGCCGTCCCTGCGCCAGCGCGAAGTGCAGCAGCCGGTGCATATCGAAGCTGCTGCCGAAATCGCGCCCCTCGGTCCGATAGGTCAACCCCACCGCCTCGGCCTGCGTTCCGATACCGCGCTCATTGGCCGCGGCCTGTGCCTCGCTGATGCCGTACTTCTTCGCGATGTACGGGATCACCGCATCGCTGTGCCCCTTGCCGAGGGTGGGGTCCAGTTCGAAGGACCGGTGCACCACCCGTACCTGGTCGCGATGCGGGAAGTCGTGCAGTGCCTCCTCGAACCGCCGCTTGCCCAGATAGCAGAACGGGCAGTTGATATCGGTCCAGACCTCGACCTGTACGGCCATCACACCTCATTCCAACGATTCGGCGCGGACGCCGATGACCGCCCGCGAGTGCCGCGGCACCGCTCTGGTGCAACCAGGTGACCAGCGCGAATGTTCCATGGTCCGCATCACTCCGGCACCCGCACACAGCCTTCCCGGTGAAGTGACGCGGGTCACAGTCGCGGGCTGTCACGTTCTCGGAGGCTGCCCTGTCCCATGGTCGACAGCGAAGAACGAGTACGTGTGAGGCAGATATGAACCACGACGAGATCCACGAGGTCGTCATTCTGGGAGCGGGCTACACCGGCATGCTCACCGCTGCCCGGCTGGCGCGGCGCACACGACGGCTGCCGGTGCGAATCACGCTCGTCAACCCGTCGGCGCGCTTCACCGAGCGACTGCGCATGCACCAGGTCGCCGCCGGCCAGGAATTGGCGCACCACTCGATTCCCACGGTGCTCGACGGCTCCGGCGTGGTGTTCCGGCAGGCCGCCGCGACCGCCATCGATCCGACCGCGCGGACGGTCACCCTCGACGACGGCGCCACCCTCGGCTATGACACCCTCGTCTACGCCCTGGGCAGCAGCACCGATACCGCGCTGGTGCCGGGCGCCGACGAACACGCGTGGACCGTCGACGATCCCCGGCGGGCACACCGGTTCTCCCGGCGCCTCGCGGAGGTGGCCGCGACCGGTGGCACCGTGACCGTCTGCGGCGGCGGACTCACCGGAATCGAGGCGGCCACCGAGATCGCGGAAAGCCACCCCGGGCTCACCGTCACCCTGGTGACCGACAGCCGACCCGGATCGATGATGGGGGAGCGCGCACGGGCCCACCTCGAGCGCGCCATGGACCGGCTCGGCATCGTCCGCCGGGTGGGCGTGCGCGCCACCAAGGTGCTGCCCGAGGCGGTATGCCTGGACACCGGCGAACACCTCGGCTCCGACCTCACCCTGTGGACCACCGGTGTCCGGGTTCCGCCGCTGGCCGCACGCGCGGGCGTCGAGACCGACGCCCGCGGGCGCATCGTCACCGACGCCACCCTGCGCTCGGTCTCCCATCCCGAGATCCACGCCGTCGGTGACGCGGCCGCGGTCCGCATGCCCTGGGGCACACTGCACGGCACCTGCCAGAGCGGAATGCCCACCGCCGCCTACACCGCCGACGCCATCACCCGGTTGTTGCGGGCGAAGCCGCTGCGGCACTTCCGGTTCGGCTACTTCCACCAGCCGCTCAGCCTGGGCCGCAAGGACGCGGTCATCCAGTTCGTCCGGGCCGACGACACCCCCGGACGCTGGTACCTGCGCGGCCGGGCGGCGGTGTTCTACAAGGACAGCGTGAGCAGCAGCCCGATCCCACTCATCACGATGAGCAAGCGCCTGCCGGTCGCGGTGAAACTGTCCCGAGGCGTGCGCGCTGGGTGAGGATGAGGACATGTGGGACGAGACACCCGACACGGCGGCCGCCGACCCTTTCGTCGAACACCGCCGTCTGCTGTTCGGCACCGCCTACCGGATGCTCGGCAGCGTCGCCGACGCCGAGGACATCCTCCAGGACGCCTGGCTGAAATGGCATGCGGTGGATCGAGATTCGGTCGAACATCCGAAGTCCTACCTGGTGCGGACCGTCACCAACCTGTCGCTGAACCGTCTCACCTCCGCCCGCGCCACCCGCGAGACCTATATCGGCCCGTGGCTGCCCGAACCCCTGCTCACCGGCCCGGATTCGGCCGCCGAGGAGACCGAGACGGCCGACAGCGTATCGACGGCCATGCTGGTGGTCCTGGAGACACTCAGCCCGGTCGAGCGCGCGGTCTTCGTGCTGCGCGAGGTGTTCGGCTACTCGCACGGTGAGATCGCCGGATTCCTGGACCGGCCGGAGGCCACCGTCCGCCAGATCGGGCACCGGGCGCGGGCACGTCCGATCCCGCCGCCCCCGCTTCGACACCGATACCGCGGCGCGCTCCCGGGTCACCGACCGCTTCCTGGCGGCCTGCCGCGGCGGCGATGTCAATGCGCTCATGGAACTGCTGGCCCCGGAGGTCACGCTGTGGAACGACGGCGGCGGCAAGGTCACCGCCGCGCGCCGACCGCTGCACGGACCCGACCACGTCGCCCGCTGGCTGCTGGGCGTCCTGGCCAAACCCGTACTCACCGGCATCACCCTCGAAACCGTGGTCGTCAACGGCGAACTGAGCATTGTCGGCAGGCTCGGTGACCATCCGGTGGGCGTCATCACCTTCGACATCCTCGACGGGCACATTTGGCACCTGCGCTTCCAGGTCAACCCCGACAAACTCGCTGGTCTCCGTCCGTCCGGCGGGGTTCACTAGCGGCGGCGACCCGGCGAGATCACGCATCGGGAAGAATGGACGCCCGTGAGCGCCGCAGAACTCGCCGTGGAACCCCTGTCCGCCGCCCGGCGACTGCTCGGTGCGACGCTGTGGTCCGGTCCGGTGGCACTGCGCCTGGTCGAGGTCGAGGCCTACGGCAGCGACCCGTCCGGACCGTGGCCCGACCCGGCCGCGCATTCGTATCCCGGGCCCACCCCGCGCAACACCATCATGTTCGGGCCGGCCGGAATGCTGTACGTCTATCTCAGCTACGGCATGCACACCTGCGTGAACGTCACCACCGGTCCGGACGGCACGGCCAGCGCCGTTCTGCTGCGCGCCGGTGAGATCACCGCCGGACACGAGCAGGCGCGGGCCCGCCGCCCCGCCGCCCGCACCGACGCCGCCCTGGCGCGCGGTCCCGGCAATCTCGGCAGCGCGCTCGGAATCGCCTTGGCCGACTACGGAACTCCGCTCTTCGATCCGGCATCGCCGATCCGTCTCGAACTCGGCCCGGAACTCACCGACCCCTCCGTCATCGGCGTCGGCCCGCGTGTCGGCGTCAGTGTCGCCGCCGATCAGCCGTGGCGGCTGTGGCTGCGCGACTCCCCGGCGGTCTCGGCCTACCGGCGCAGCCCGCGTGCTCCGCGACTCGACCGCCCGGCCTGATCGCGCGCCGAACCCGAGAGGTTTCGCCCCCGATACGGTCACGCACGGACTACCGTGGAATCGAAACCACACCCCACAGGCGGTTCCATGTTCGAACGATTCAGTGACAACACCCGCCGCGTCATCGTGCTGTCCCAGGAGGAAGCCCGGCTGCTCGGGCACAACTACATCGGCACCGAGCACATCCTGCTCGGTCTGACGGCCGAGCCGGACGGGACCACCGCGGCGCTGCTCGCCGACCTCGGCGTCGAACTTCCCGCCCTGCGCGAACGCGTCGCGACCATGATCGGCACCTCCGAGGGCGAGCCCAGCGGCCACATTCCCTTCACGCCGCGCGCCAAGAAGGTGCTGGAGCTGTCGCTGCGCGAGGCATTGCTGCTGCGCCACAGCACCATCGCCCCCGAACACCTGCTGCTCGCCCTCGTCCGGGAGGGGGAGGGCGTCGCCGCGCAGATCCTCGTCGCGGTGGGTGCCGACGCCGACCGGGTGCGCAAGGCGGTACTCGCGCACTTCGGCGGCGCCGGACCCGCCCCCCGCGAGCTGCCGCCGCCCGCCGAACGGGAACTGCGACAGCGGATCACGGCACTGGAGAGCCGCGTCGCCGACCTGGAGCGGCGACTCGGCGACACCTCATCCGGTGATGCCGGAGCCTGAGACGGCCGCTTCCCGAGCCGGGGCCATCCGCACCACCCACCGCACCCCGGCCGCGGTCCGGTACTCCCGGTAGGTGACCGTCACCGACTCGGTGCCGCGATCGATGTGCTGGCGGGATTCCGACAGCACTTCCGCGTCCGGTCCCGGCGGCGACACCTCGACATACACCCGCGTGAACAGCTCCCACAGCTGTTGCGCCGACACCTCGGCCCCGCTGTCGTCGCTGTGTCGCTGCACATGTCTCGCGAAATCGATCTGCAACCGGCGCGGCGGTTCCAGCCCGAATTCGGTGTGCAGCAGATAGGCGATCCCGCCCTTGCCCGACTGCGAGTTGACCCGGATGACCGCGTCGTAGGACCGCCCTACATCGGCCGGATCGATCGGCAGATACGGTACCTCCCAGGCGATATCGCGCTCCGACCTGCCGAGCCGCGCGGCCCGCTCGCGATGTGCGGCGAAGCCCTTTCGAATCGCGTCCTGATGGGTTCCGGAGAAGGCCGTGTACACCAGATCCCCGGCGTACGGGTGCCGTTCGTGCACCGGTATCCGCGTGCAGTACTCCACCGTGCGGCGGATCGCGTCGATATCGGAGAAGTCGATCATCGGATCCACGCCCTGCGCATGCAGATTCAGCGCCAGTGTCGCCAGATCCACATTGCCGGTGCGTTCGCCGTTGCCGAATACGCAGCCCTCCACCCGCTGCGCCCCGGCCAGTACCGCCAACTCCGCGCACGCCACACCGGTACCGCGGTCGTTGTGCGGATGCACCGACAGGATCACCCCGTCGCGGCGCGCCAGATTCCGGTGCATGTACTCGATCTGGTCGGCGTACACATTCGGCGTCGCCACCTCCACCGTCGCGGGCAGATTGACGGTGACCGGCCGCTGCGGGCCGGCGTCCCACAGCGTGGTCATCCGGTCGCACACCTCCAGCGCGAAATCCGGTTCCGTCAGCATGAAGACCTCGGGGGAGAACTGGAATCGCACATTCGGCATGGCGTCGGCCAGTTCCAGGATGTCGCGCCCGCCCGCGACGATCCTGTCCGCCAACTCCGTACGCGAGCTGCCCAGGACCACATCGCGCCAGGTCGGCGCGGTGGCGGTATACATGTGGACGACAACCTGATTGGGTATGCCGCGAATCGACTCCATCGTGCGCTCGATGAGGTCGCGCCGCGCCGGGGTGAACACGACGATGGTGACATCCGCCGGGGCCACCGCCTGGTCGGCGAGCAGACGCACGAATTCGAAATCGGTGCGGGAGGCACTCGGGTAGCCGACCTCGATCTCCTTGTATCCCATGGTGATCAGCAGTTCGAAGAATCGGCGTTTGCGTGCCGGATCCATGGGCTCGGCCAGTGCCTGATTGCCGTCGCGCAGATCGACCGGCACCCACAGCGGGGCGGCGGTGAGGCGGTTCGACGGCCAGTGTCGATCGGTCAGTGGAACCGAAACACGCTGATACACATCGCGATACCGGTGCGACGGCATGGCCGAGGGCTGCTGGCGGTTCCAGATCGGGGGAGTGGGCATGTGCTGTACTTCCTTCGCGTCGGTGAGACGACCGGCACGGCACAGCGACCCGCGAGCGGGGTGCCGGTCGATCAGACCCCGCCGCGGCGGCGAAGGAGAAGCAGGGCACCCGTATGCATGCGGCCTACACTAGAGCCCGATAACTCCTCAGACAAGTAGAGAGGTGGGATACCCGTGTCGCAGGTACAGCGGCATCCGCTCGCCGCGCAGGCCGCCGAGGTACTGCTGAGTCACATCCGCGCGGGTCGGTGGGCGCTCGGACACAAACTGCCCGGGGAGACCACCCTGGCCGCGCAGCTCGGAGTGGGACGCTCCACCCTGCGCGAGGCGATTCGCGAGCTCTCCGGTCGCGGCGTCCTCGAAAGCCGCCAGGGCGCGGGCGTTTTCGTCACCGCCCTGGATGTGACCGAGGATTGGGACACCGTGCTGCGCCGGGCCGACATCGTCACCGTCATCGAGGCGCGCATCGCCATCGAAACCGAGGCCGCCGCCTTGGCCGCGAGCCGACGCACCCCCGCCGACCTCCGTGCACTGTGGCGGACGCTGGGCGCCCGCGCCGAAGCGGGGGCCACGGCCGAACGGCTCGTGGACGCCGACACCGACTTCCACCGCACGGTCATCACCGCCGCCCACAACGACATCCTCACCCAGCTGTTCGACGCCTTCGTGCCGCGACTGCGCCGGGCCATGGTCGAGATGCTGCGCATCCGGCCGGTGGCCGATGCTCGCGCCGACAATCGTGCCCATGAAGAACTGGTGGAGGCCATTCGAGCCCGCGATGCGACGGCCGCCGCCACCGCCAGCCGCGCTCATCTGACCGCTCTCAAGGCGACCTTCGTCGACTAGCTCGGGAACCGAACGGTTCCGTCTCCTGACGGGTACGCCCCGGAAACTCGCTGGCCGTCCCGGCCGCGGTCGCGCACACTCGGCGGCGGACCCCGGCGCGCATGCGCCCGCCCGGGGCCGATTCCCGAATGGCAGACCTCTGCGCAGGTCTCCGGTATCCGTGCGGAAAGATGGGGTGACGTGAGCGGCGACATCATCGATGAACTGACCTGGCGCGGACTGATCGCACAGTCCACCGACCTGGACGCCCTGCGTGCGGACCTGGCGAAGGGCCCGCTGACCCTCTATGCCGGATTCGACCCGACCGCGGCCTCCCTGCACGCCGGGCACCTGGTCCCGCTGCTGACCCTGAAGCGCTTCCAGCAGGCCGGGCACCGCCCGATCGTGCTGGCGGGCGGTGCCACCGGGCTGATCGGCGACCCCCGCGATGTCGGCGAGCGCACCATGAACTCCACCGACACCGTGGCCGAGTGGGCCGGCCGCATCCGCTCCCAACTAGAGCGCTTCGTCGATCTCGACGATTCGCCCACCGGTGCCATCATCGCCAACAACATGGACTGGACCGGCCCGCTGAGCGCCGTCGCCTTCCTACGCGATATCGGCAAGCACTTCTCGATCAACGTCATGCTGGCCCGCGATACCGTCAAGCGGCGGCTCGAATCCGACGGCATGTCCTACACCGAGTTCAGCTACATGCTGCTGCAGGCCAACGACTTCGTGCAGCTGCGCCGCAACTACGGCTGCCGCCTGCAGGTCGGTGGCTCCGATCAGTGGGGCAACATCATCGCGGGCGTGGAGCTCAACCGCCGCGTGGACAGCGAATCCGTCCATGCCCTGACCACACCGCTGGTCACCTCGGCCGACGGCAAGAAGTTCGGCAAGTCGACCGGCGGTGGCAGCCTGTGGCTGGATCCGGAGATGACCAGCCCGTACGCCTGGTACCAGTACTTCGTGAACACCGCCGACGCCGATGTGGTGCGCTACCTGCGCTGGTTCACCTTCCTCACCAAGGAGGAGTTGGACGAGCTGGAGCAGGCCACGGTCGAGCGCCCGCACGCCCGCGAGGCGCAGCGTCGCCTGGCCGCGGAGATGACCACGCTGGTGCACGGTGAGGAGCACACGCGCGCGGTCCAGCTCGCCAGCCAGGCCCTGTTCGGTCGCGGCGAACTGCGTGAACTCGACGAGTCCACGCTGGCCGCGGCGCTGACCGAGGCAGCGGTCGAGGGCAAGGTCGCCGAGGCCGACGGCACCGCCACCATCGTGGACCTGCTGGTCGCCTCCGGCCTGTGCGAGAGCCGCGGCGCGGCGCGGCGCGCGGTCAACGAGGGCGGAGCGTCGGTGAACAACGAGCGTGTGTCCGATCTGGAGTGGACGCCCGCGGAGGGCGACTACCTGCATGGACGCTGGCTGGTGCTGCGGCGCGGCAAGAAGAACTTCGCGGGAGTTCGTCGAGCGGGCTGAACGAAGGGGGTGGGACACGGTCCCGCCCCCTTCTCCCTTATGCGCGGAAGAGATCGCCGAGAGCTGGGTCACAAACTCGTGGCCCAACCCGGCGATCTTGTCGTTTCGGGGCTTCGCGACCTGCGCAAACACCTTCGCGACCAGGCGATTTGACGTTCCGTTTTCCGCCACGTAACTTATTCCAGGTCAGAGCGACACGGACACCGACCGGGACCGAAACCCCAGCTCAGAGCAGGGAATACGGGATCGGAGAACGAGGTTGGACGAGGAGCGCCTGGCGCGAACACCCCAGTCCGAAACTGGTACTTGACTCCGAGGGGTCAGGTGGTTAGGCTGGAAAAGTTGCCTCGCTGGACAATCGATCAGATCGGTTCGATGGTGTGTGCGTGTGTTCTTTGAGAACTCAATAGTGTGTCGATGAATGTCAGTGCCAAATATTTTTTGGTTCCGGCGCTTACACCCCCGTGTGGGTGTCGGACATTTAGTCAGCTAATTTCCGGCTGGCGATTGTTTTGCTAGGTTTTCGGACTCTGGTTCGATTATTCTTCTGATTCACCTTCGGGTGTTTCGAGAGTCTTCAACGGAGAGTTTGATCCTGGCTCAGGACGAACGCTGGCGGCGTGCTTAACACATGCAAGTCGAGCGGTAAGGCCCTTCGGGGTACACGAGCGGCGAACGGGTGAGTAACACGTGGGTGATCTGCCTCGCACTCTGGGATAAGCCTGGGAAACTGGGTCTAATACCGGATATGACCACGAATCGCATGGTTTGTGGTGGAAAGGTTTACTGGTGCGAGATGGGCCCGCGGCCTATCAGCTTGTTGGTGGGGTAACGGCCTACCAAGGCGACGACGGGTAGCCGGCCTGAGAGGGCGACCGGCCACACTGGGACTGAGACACGGCCCAGACTCCTACGGGAGGCAGCAGTGGGGAATATTGCACAATGGGCGAAAGCCTGATGCAGCGACGCCGCGTGAGGGATGACGGCCTTCGGGTTGTAAACCTCTTTCGACAGGGACGAAGCGCAAGTGACGGTACCTGTAGAAGAAGCACCGGCCAACTACGTGCCAGCAGCCGCGGTAATACGTAGGGTGCGAGCGTTGTCCGGAATTACTGGGCGTAAAGAGCTTGTAGGCGGTCTGTCGCGTCGATCGTGAAAACGTGCAGCTCAACTGCGCGCCTGCGGTCGATACGGGCAGACTAGAGTACTTCAGGGGAGACTGGAATTCCTGGTGTAGCGGTGAAATGCGCAGATATCAGGAGGAACACCGGTGGCGAAGGCGGGTCTCTGGGAAGTAACTGACGCTGAGAAGCGAAAGCGTGGGTAGCGAACAGGATTAGATACCCTGGTAGTCCACGCCGTAAACGGTGGGTACTAGGTGTGGGTTTCCTTCCACGGGATCCGTGCCGTAGCTAACGCATTAAGTACCCCGCCTGGGGAGTACGGCCGCAAGGCTAAAACTCAAAGGAATTGACGGGGGCCCGCACAAGCGGCGGAGCATGTGGATTAATTCGATGCAACGCGAAGAACCTTACCTGGGTTTGACATACACCGGAAAGCCGTAGAGATACGGCCCCCCTTGTGGTCGGTGTACAGGTGGTGCATGGCTGTCGTCAGCTCGTGTCGTGAGATGTTGGGTTAAGTCCCGCAACGAGCGCAACCCTTATCTTATGTTGCCAGCGCGTAATGGCGGGGACTCGTGAGAGACTGCCGGGGTCAACTCGGAGGAAGGTGGGGACGACGTCAAGTCATCATGCCCCTTATGTCCAGGGCTTCACACATGCTACAATGGCCGGTACAGAGGGCTGCGATACCGCGAGGTGGAGCGAATCCCTTAAAGCCGGTCTCAGTTCGGATCGGGGTCTGCAACTCGACCCCGTGAAGTTGGAGTCGCTAGTAATCGCAGATCAGCAACGCTGCGGTGAATACGTTCCCGGGCCTTGTACACACCGCCCGTCACGTCATGAAAGTCGGTAACACCCGAAGCCGGTGGCCTAACCCCTCGTGGGAGGGAGCCGTCGAAGGTGGGATTGGCGATTGGGACGAAGTCGTAACAAGGTAGCCGTACCGGAAGGTGCGGCTGGATCACCTCCTTTCTAAGGAGCACTTCTACACACTGCGTCACACAGGTGATTGTGGGTGTGTCAGAGACCGTTTCGGACCCGAACGTGGTCCGGCGGACGCTCATGGGTGGAACACTGACATGTGCCGAGCCTGGCTCGGATGTAGTCGACACACTGTTGGGTCCTGAAAGAACAGACGTTCTTTCCAGGCAAAAACGACGAGGCTGGCTTTCAGTCATACCGCGCAACGTTGGTTGTGGCTGGTGCTGGGTAAAGGGTCAGGCTTGTGTGTTGTTTGAGAACTGCACAGTGGACGCGAGCATCTTTGTTAGTAAGTGTGTAAGAGCGTACGGTGGATGCCTTGGCACCAGGAGCCGATGAAGGACGTAGGAGGCTGCGATAAGCCTCGGGGAGCTGTCAACCGAGCTGAGATCCGAGGATTTCCGAATGGGGAAACCCAGCACGAGTGATGTCGTGTTACCCGCGCCTGAATATATAGGGTGTGTGGAGGGAACGTGGGGAAGTGAAACATCTCAGTACCCACAGGAAGAGAAAACAACAGTGATTCCGTGAGTAGTGGCGAGCGAAAGCGGATGAGGCTAAACCGTGTGGATGTGATAGCCGGCAGGCGTTGTCCATGCGGGGTCGTGGGATCATTCTTCTCAGTTCTGCCGGACTGAGCGACAGTCAGAAAAGATCGCGTTAGCTGAATTGGTCTGGGATGGCCAACCGTAGACGGTGAGAGTCCGGTAGGCGAAAACGTGTTCTCTGTCGTGGATGACTCCCGAGTAGCAGCGGGCCCGTGAAATCTGCTGTGAATCTGTCGGGACCACCCGATAAGCCTGAATACTACCTGGTGACCGATAGCGGACTAGTACCGTGAGGGAAAGGTGAAAAGTACCCCGGGAGGGGAGTGAAATAGTACCTGAAACCGTGCGCTTACAATCCGTCAGAGCCCTCCTTTGTGGTGGGGTGATGGCGTGCCTTTTGAAGAATGAGCCTGCGAGTCATCGGTATGTGGCGAGGTTAACCCGTGTGGGGTAGCCGTAGCGAAAGCGAGTCCGAATAGGGCGCCCAGAGTCGCATGCTATGGACCCGAAGCGGAGTGATCTACCCATGGCCAGGGTGAAGCGACGGTAAGACGTCGTGGAGGCCCGAACCCACTTAGGTTGAAAACTGAGGGGATGAGCTGTGGGTAGGGGTGAAAGGCCAATCAAACTCCGTGATAGCTGGTTCTCCCCGAAATGCATTTAGGTGCAGCGTCACGTGTTTCACGCCGGAGGTAGAGCTACTGGATGGCCTAGGGGGCCCACAAGCTTACCGAAGTCAGCCAAACTCCGAATGCCGGTGTGTGAGAGCGTGGCAGTGAGACTGCGGGGGATAAGCTTCGTAGTCGAGAGGGAAACAGCCCAGATCGCCGGCTAAGGCCCCTAAGCGTGTACTAAGTGGAAAAGGATGTGGGGTCGCAGAGACAACCAGGAGGTTGGCTTAGAAGCAGCCACCCTTGAAAGAGTGCGTAATAGCTCACTGGTCAAGTGATCCTGCGCCGACAATGTAGCGGGGCTCAAGTACACCGCCGAAGCCGCGGCACTCAGACATTAATCTTGCTTTCGAGCCAGGAGTCTGGGTGGGTAGGGGAGCGTCGTGTAGCCAGGGAAGCAGCAGGGTGACCTAGTTGTGGAGGCTGCGCGAGTGAGAATGCAGGCATGAGTAGCGAAAGACGAGTGAGAAACTCGTCCGCCGAATGACCAAGGGTTCCTGGGCCAGGTTAATCCGCCCAGGGTGAGTCGGGACCTAAGACGAGGCCGACAGGCGTAGCCGATGGACAACGGGTTGATATTCCCGTACCCGTGTACCCGCGCCCAATGGCGAATCAGTTGTGCTAACCGTCCAAAAGCGGATGGACTCCCTTCGGGGAGCCGGAAGTGGCTGCACGGGACCCTGATTGTAGTAGTCAAGCGATGGGGTGACGCAGGAAGGTAGCTGGGCCAGGTGATGGAATACCTGGTGTAAGCCGGTAGGGCGTCGTGTAGGCAAATCCGCACGACATATAGCCTGAGAGGTGATGCGTAGCCGATTGAGGCGAATTCAGTGATCCTATGCTGCCGAGAAAAGCCTCTAGTGAGTTGGTACACGGCCCGTACCCCAAACCGACACAGGTGGTCAGGTAGAGAATACCGAGGCGATCGAGAGAACTGTGGTTAAGGAACTCGGCAAAATGCCCCCGTAACTTCGGGAGAAGGGGGACCCGGGCTGGTGAACACCTTTGCGGTGGGAGCTGGTCGGGGTCGCAGAGACCAGAGAGAAGCGACTGTTTACTAAAAACACAGGTCCGTGCGAAGTCGTAAGACGATGTATACGGACTGACGCCTGCCCGGTGCCGGAAGGTTAAGAGGACCGGTTAGCGCTTCGGTGCGAAGCTGAGAATTTAAGCCCCGGTAAACGGCGGTGGTAACTATAACCATCCTAAGGTAGCGAAATTCCTTGTCGGGTAAGTTCCGACCTGCACGAATGGCGTAACGACTTCTCTGCTGTCTCAACCACAGACTCGGCGAAATTGCATTACGAGTAAAGATGCTCGTTACGCGCGGCAGGACGAAAAGACCCCGGGACCTTCACTATAGCTTGGTATTGGTGTTCGGTACGGTTTGTGTAGGATAGGTGGGAGACTGTGAAAGCGGCACGCTAGTGTCGTGGGAGTCGTCGTTGAAATACCACTCTGATCGTATTGGACCTCTAACCTCGGACCCTGATCGGGTTCAGGGACAGTGCCTGGTGGGTAGTTTAACTGGGGCGGTTGCCTCCCAAAATGTAACGGAGGCGCCCAAAGGTTCCCTCAGCCTGGTTGGCAATCAGGTGTCGAGTGCAAGTGCACAAGGGAGCTTGACTGTGAGACAGACATGTCGAGCAGGGACGAAAGTCGGGACTAGTGATCCGGCACCGGCATGTGGAAGCGGTGTCGCTCAACGGATAAAAGGTACCCCGGGGATAACAGGCTGATCTTCCCCAAGAGTCCATATCGACGGGATGGTTTGGCACCTCGATGTCGGCTCGTCGCATCCTGGGGCTGGAGTAGGTCCCAAGGGTTGGGCTGTTCGCCCATTAAAGCGGCACGCGAGCTGGGTTTAGAACGTCGTGAGACAGTTCGGTCTCTATCCGCCGCGCGCGTTAGAAACTTGAGGAAGGCTGTCCCTAGTACGAGAGGACCGGGACGGACGAACCTCTGGTGTGCCAGTTGTTCCGCCAGGAGCACTGCTGGTTGGCCACGTTCGGAAGGGATAACCGCTGAAAGCATCTAAGCGGGAAGCCTGTTCCAAGATGAGGTTTCTCACCCCCTCGAGGGGGTAAGGCCCCCAACAGACCATTGGGTTGATAGGCCAGAACTGGAAGCGCGGTAACGTGTGGAGGTGACTGGTACTAATAGGCCGAGGACTTACCAACAAAGCTGCTACGCGTCCACTGTGCGGTATCTGAAACAACACACGCATGCTCGAACCCCCGGGTTGGGGTGTTCGTGGTGTGGACAGTTTCATAGAGTTACGGCGGCTATAGCGGTGGGGAAACGCCCGGTCCCATTCCGAACCCGGAAGCTAAGGCCACCTGCGCCGATGGTACTGCACTCGACAGGGTGTGGGAGAGTAGGACACCGCCGGAACATCCTTCACGAAAGGGGACCCAACACTGGGTCCCCTTTCGGCGTTTCAGCACCCGGTGCCGCGAGGACGCTCGACGCTGCGTGATTGAATTTGAGTTGGCGGGTTCCCCCGTCAGCCCTCACGCGCAGCGCAGCGCCGCGGCCGGGTACGGCAGGCACAACAGGACTAGAGAGGGATCACCGTGTCGGAGCAGAACGACGGCAGGAAGCCGTTCCGCCGTAGCAGCGGATCGGGCCAGGGCGGTTTCCACCGTTCGGGACGTGATGACGCGGCGGGCGATCGACGAGACCAGGACCGGGCGTCCGGTCCGCGCCGCGAGGGCGGCTACAACCGCGACAGCTCCGGCCGTGGCGAGAACCGCGGCGGCTTCCGCCGCGAGGGTGAACGCGGGAACTCCCGCCGAGACGACGACCGCGGCTTCCGCCGCGGCGGTGAACGTGACGACCGAGGCGGTTTCCGCGGTGATGATCGCGGCGGTTCGCGTGGTGACGATCGGGGCGGCTTCCGGCGCGGGAATGACCGGGGTTTCCGCCGGGACGACGACCGCGGCGGTTCGCGCGGCGACAATCAGCGCGGGGGCTACGGCCGCGGCGACGACCGGGGTGGTTTCCATCGCGGTGATGATCGCGGTGGCTCCCGTGGTGACGATCGGGGCGGCTTCCGGCGTGAGAACGACCGGGGTTTCCGCCGCGATAACGAGCGCGGCGGTCGTCGTGACGATGACCGGGGCTTCCGCCGTGATGATGCTCGGGGGCCACGCCGCGACGACGAGCGCGGTGGGTCGCGCTTCGGCGGCGACCGGGGCGGTTTCCGTCGTGAGGGCGGCGAGCGCGGCGGTTTCCGTCGTGACGACGACCGTGGCGGTAATCGCGGCGGCTTCTCGCGCGACAACGCCGGGCGGGACGGTGGCCGGGGCTTCGGTCGCGACAACGCCGGGCGCGGAGAGGGTTCCGGGCGCGGCCACGAGCGTCGGGGCGACCGAGAAGGCTTCGGCCGCAGTGGATTCGGCGGCGACAAGCGCGACCACGGCGGTTTCAAGGGCCGCGACTCCGCGGGCCGTGACTCCGCGGGGCGCGACGACCGTCGCGGCTTCGGCGGCGGCGAGCGGCGGGACTACGGTCGCGACGACGACCGTCGCGCTGGCGGCCGAGACGACGACCGCCGCGGCTTCGGGCGCGATGACCGTCGCACCTTCGGGCGCGACGAGGATCGGCGCGGTGGTGATGATCGCCGTGGTTTCGGCGGCCGCGATGAGGATCGTCGCGGGGCCGGGCACGAGGGGCGTGGCGGTTTCGGGCGCGGCGGTGATGACCGCCGCGGTGCCGGGCGCGAGGACGAAGGCGGCCGGAATGTCCACCGGGACAGCGCGGATCGTCGCCGCGGCGGCGAAGGTGCTGCCGCGGGTGGTCGCGGCAGCGATCGGCGTCCGGCCCGCCCGGACGAGCCCGCCCTGCCGGAGGACGTGCAGCCCGGCGATCTCGACGGTGCGGTGCGCCGTGATCTGCTGAGCTTGGACAAGAACAATGCCGAGACCGTGGCCCGGCACCTGGTGATGGTCGCTCGTCTGCTGGAGGAGGACCCGGAGCAGGCGCTCGAACACGCGCGGGCGGCGCGGCAGCGGGCCGGGCGGATCGCCGTGGTGCGCGAAACCGCCGGTGTCGCCGCGTATCACGCGGGGGAGTGGGCGGAGGCGCTGTCCGAGCTGCGGACCGCCCGCCGCATGTCCGGTGGCGCGGGCTTGCTGGCCGTCATGGCCGACTGCGAGCGCGGCCTCGGCCGCCCCGAACGCGCCATCGAACTCGGCCGCAGCGATGAGGCCCGGCTGCTGAAGGGCGACGAGGCCACCGAACTGCGCATCGTGGTCGCGGGCGCCCGCATGGACCTCGGTCAGTACGACCAGGCCGTCGTCACCCTGCAAACTCCCGACCTGGACCCGAGCCGCACCGGCTCGGCCGCCGCCCGCCTCGATTACGCCTACGCCGAGGCCCTCCTCGCCGCCGGTCGCGAGGAGGAGGCCCTGACCTGGTTCATGAACGCCGCCTCCGCCGACCTCGACGGTGAAACCGACGCTGAGGAGCGCGCCGCCGACCTGGCCGATCCGGACTCCGTCGAGTGGGCCAGCAACGCCGCCTTCACCGATGACGACGAGGCCGACTCCGTCGAGAACGACTCCGTCGAGGACGGCAGCGTCGCGAAGGACACCACCGCGGACGACACCGTCGCAGACGCCGTGGCCGCCGCAACAGGCGACGACAAGGACACTGTCGCGGACGCCGAAGCCGCCGCTACCGGCGACGACACGGACATCGTCGCGGACGCCGAGGCCGCTGCTACCGGCGACGAGACGGACATCGTCGCGGACGCCGAGGCCGCTGCCACCGGCGATGACACGGATACCGCCGCGCTGGCCGATGCCGTCACCGATGCCGAGGCGGCCGCGGACGCCCTGGCCGCCGACTTCGGCGACGACACCGTGCCGGACGACTCCGAGCGGTCCGACCGCGGCTGAGGTTTGGTCTCGCGGCGCGGGTGGCAGGACAACGAGAGAGGGGAGCGGCGGAATGCGGCTACGGGATCGGTTCGGTGCGCTGCTGTTGGATCTGGATGGCACGCTGTTTCGCGGTCATGCTCCGATTCCCGGTGCGTCGGAGGCGCTGTCGAGCGAGGGCGCGACGCAGCGGTTGCTGTACGTGACCAACAACGCGAGTCGCTCGGGTGCCGGCGTGGCCCGGCATCTGCGCGAACTCGGTTTCACCGCAACCGAAGACGAGGTGGTCACCAGCGCGCAGGCGGCCGCGCACCTGCTGGCCGCGCGCCTGGCGCCGGGCTCCACCGTGCTGGTGGTCGGCACCGACGACCTGGTGGCCGAGGTGGAAGATGTCGGCCTGCAACCGGTCCGGCGCTTCAACGGCATCGCCCCCGCCGCCGTGGTGCAGGGTCACTCCCCGCACACCGCATGGGCCGATCTCGCCGAGGCCGCCTACGCATTGCGCGCGGGTGCGCTGTGGGTGGCCGCCAACACCGACGCCACCCTTCCCAACGAGCGCGGATTGGCCCCGGGCAACGGGTCCATGGTCGCCGCCCTGCGCACCGCTTCCGATCGTGAGCCCACGGTGGCGGGCAAGCCGCACGCGCCGCTCATGGAGGACGCGCTGGCACGTGCCGGAACCCGCTCCGCCCTGGTCGTCGGCGATCGTCTCGACACCGATATCGACGGCGCCCTCACCGCCGGTCTGGAATCGCTCATGGTGCTCACCGGCGTCAGCACGCTCGCCGACCTGAACAGGCGGCCCGACCGGCTCCCCACCTTTGTCGCGGAATCCCTCGACGCTCTGAATCATCCCGTGGCCGAACACGATCCGATCGCCGTCGACGGTGGGGACATCGCCGACCGCATCGCCGAACTGCTGGCGCGACACCCGGGCCGCGCGATACCGGTCGCCACACCGCCGGAGCCCCGCACCGCATAGCACCTCGGACCGGCGGACCGCGCGTCGGCCACCCGCTGGATCGGCACGGCGGGAGGATCAGCAATGCGGCAGGATCGTCGAACTCCGGCGCCAACCTGACTCTCGGCCGCGGATCCGCGCGCCGCGGATGATGAGGAGAGACCCCGCCACACACAACTGGCGAGCACGAGGACGCCGGGTGCGATGCGAAGCGGGAAGTGCCCGAGAACTACGGGCAGGAACGGCACGAATCCGGCCACGAACACCTGCGCCGCATATCGGCGGTGCCCTCGCGCGCCGGATTGCCCCTACGGCCGCGCGGGCTTGCGCGCCTCGACCAGGGTGCGCGCGGAGTACGCGATGAACGGGCCTTCCCGCTCGATCCGCTGGTGCAGGTCGCGCAGTCGGTCGCGGTAGGCGTCCACGGTGAAGCCGGGCACCATCCAGATGACCTTGCGCAGGAAGTAGATCACCGCGCCGATGTCGTGGAACTCCATGCGCAGCCGTTCCGGCTCACACCGCACGATCTCCAGCCCCGCCGCCCGCGCCGCGCCGGTCTCGGTGTCGGGATGGCGTTCGCCGCGCGCCTGCGGCTGCGGCCCGAGGAAGTATTCGACGAGTTCGAACACACTGGCCGGGCCGACGTGCTGGGCGAAGTAGGTGCCGCCGGGTTCCAGCACGCGCGCGATCTCCGCCCACCAGATGGTGGCCGGATGCCGACTCGTCACCAGATCGAAGGCGTCGTTCGCGAAGGGCAGCGGCGGTTCGTCCGGATCGGCGACCACCACGACCCCGCGCGGATGCAGCAGCCGGGTGGCCTGCACCAGATTCGGCGGCCACGATTCGGTGGCGACCATGGTCGGTGGATACGTCGGTGCCTCGGCCAGCACCTCACCGCCGCCGGTCTGGATGTCCAGGGCGGCGCGCGCCCGCGCCAGCCGCCGCGCCTGCTGCTTCTGGTACCCCCACGACGGGCGCTCCTCGCTGGCGCGGCCGTCCAGCCAGGAGAAATCCCAGCCGTCCACCGATACCGACTCGGCCTCCGCCACGAGTTCGTCGAAGTCACATCCCATAACCGTCGATCCTCGCAGTCCGGGGCAAACGATTTTCGCGGCGCGCCCGGTCGGCGACCGGATCGGAGGGGATGCGGTACGTGTGTTCGAATGTGAGTTCCGGTAGCGTTGTCGCCACGATGACTACGCCCACGCCACGCCCGCATGCGCCCGTGCCCGGCCCCCGCCCCGGGGCGCCACTGCCCGGTCAGCATCTGCCGGGTGCGAATCAAGCGGACTTCGCCGATCCGGATCGGGTGCGCGCGGAGGTCGACGAGTTGCTGGCGGAATTGCACGCGGGTGCGCGGGATTCGAGCGGCGAGGGGATCGATATCGCGCGGCGGGCCCGCATCCTCGAGCAGGCGCACGAGGTCTTGGTGCAGGCCCTGGCAACGGTGGACAAGATCTGAGGTGGCCAGGCGCGCACGAGTGGACGCGGAACTGGTTCGCCGCGGATTGGCGCGGTCGCGGGAACACGCGGTCGAGCTGATCTCGGCGGGTCGCGTCCTGATCAACGGAACGGTCGCCACCAAACCGGCGACGGGGGTGGAGACCGCAACCCCGCTGCTGGTGCGGGAGGAGCCCGACGAGGTGCGGTGGGCCTCGCGCGGCGCGCACAAACTGCTGGGTGCGCTCGCGGCGTTCGAACCGCAGGGTGTCACCGTCGCGGGTAAGCGGTGTCTGGACGCGGGCGCGTCCACCGGCGGGTTCACCGATGTGCTGCTGTCGAAGGGGGCCGCGGCGGTGGTGGCCGCCGATGTCGGCTACGGCCAACTCGTCTGGCGGCTGCGCAGCGACGACCGCGTCGAGGTGCACGACCGCACCAATGTGCGGGCCCTGACTCCGGAACTCATCGGCGGCACAGTCGAATTGGTGGTGGCGGACCTGTCCTTCATCTCCCTCGGCCTGGTGCTGCCCGCGCTGGCACTGTGCTGCGCCCCGGGCGCGGATCTGTTGCCGATGGTGAAACCCCAGTTCGAGGTGGGCAAGGAGCGCGTCGGGTCCGGCGGTGTGGTGCGGGATCCGGCGCTGCGCGCGGAGGCGGTGCGTGCGGTGGCCGCGGCCGCCGCACGGCTGGGACTGCGCACCCACGGCGTGGTCGCGAGCCCGCTGCCGGGACCGTCGGGGAATGTGGAGTACTTCCTCTGGCTGCGCAAGGAGCCGTCCGGCGCCGACCATTCGACCGGGTCGATCGCCGGCGCCGCAGCGGACCCGTCCGCGAGTGCGCACCCGGGAGTTCCGTCCGTGCCGGAAGACGGTGCGGGAACCGGTCTCCCGGCCGCGCCCGGGGCGGCGGCTGTCGGTGCCGCCGCCTACGATGCGGTCGAGGAGGAACGGGTGGCGGCGCTGATCCAGCGCGCGGTGGAGGAGGGTCCGCAGTGAGCGGGGAGAGCGGTCGGTTGCACGACGCGAAGACTCGGGAGATCCTGCTGATCGCCCACCCCGGCCGCGCCGAACTCACCGAGACCGCGCACCGGGTGGCGAAGATCTTCGAGCAGTTCGGGATCGGCCTGCGGGTGCTGGCGGACGAGGCGTACAGCACCCGCTTCGACACCGACGAGCAGGGCCGCCCCGACGGATATCCGGTGCGTGTGATGGAGCACGGCCCCGAAGCCGCCATCGGCTGCGAAATGGTGCTCGCCCTCGGCGGTGACGGCACCTTCCTGCGGGCGGCGGAACTCGCCCGCGAGGCCAATGTGCCGGTGCTGGGCATCAATCTGGGCCGCATCGGTTTCCTCACCGAGGCCGAGGCCGAGAATCTGGACGAGGCCCTCGCCCAGGTGGTGCGCCGCGACTACCGCATCGAGCGGCGCATGACCATCGATGTCACCGTGCGCGTGGACGATACGATCACCGAACGCGGGTGGGCGCTCAACGAGGCCAGTATCGAGAATTCGGCGCGGATGGGGGTGCTGGAGGTCGTCCTCGAAGTGGACGGCCGCCCGGTCTCGTCCTTCGGCTGTGACGGCGTGCTGGTCGCCACCCCCACCGGTTCCACCGCCTACGCCTTCTCCGCGGGCGGTCCGGTGGTGTGGCCGGAACTCGAGGCGCTGCTGGTGATCCCGAGCAATGCCCACGCCCTGTTCGCGCGCCCCCTGGTGACCAGCCCGGATTCGCGCATAGCGGTGGAAACCGTTGCGACGGGCCACGATGCGATAGTTTTCCTCGACGGCCGACGCACCCTCGCACTGCCGCGAGGCGGCCGGGTCGAGGCGGTCCGTGGGACCGAACCGGTACTGCTGGTGCGGCTGGATTCCGCACCCTTCGCGGATCGGATGGTGCGCAAATTCCAGTTGCCCGTGACAGGCTGGCGGGGCCGCTCGTCTGCCCGGATGGGTGCGGAGGAGGAAGCCCGCGTACCCACGCAGCGACCCCGAGCAGGCGACGTCGAACACCGCCGAACGGAGAGCACGAGTGCTGACAGAGATCAGGATTGACGGCCTGGGCGTCATTTCCACCGCCACAGCGCAATTCCATGAGGGTTTGACCTGTTTGACCGGTGAGACGGGCGCGGGGAAGACGATGGTGGTGACCAGCCTGCACCTGCTGAGCGGTGCGCGCGCCGATCCCGGCCGGGTTCGGTTGGGTGCGTCGCGGGCGGTGGTGGAGGGCCGCTTCACTCTCGACGAGGTCCACGAGGGGGCCGTCGCCGAAGTGGACGGGGTGCTGGAATCCACCGGCGCCGAACGCGATGACGACGGTTCCATCATCGCCGTGCGCACCGTGGGCAGCGACGGCCGCTCCCGCGCGCACCTGGGCGGGCGCAGCGTGCCGGCCGCGGTGCTGTCGGATTTCACGACGCCGCTGCTCACCGTGCACGGTCAGAACGATCAGTTGCGGCTGCAGCGGCCCGATCAGCAGTTGCATGCCCTGGACCAGTTCGCCTCCGACAGCGTCGGTCCGCTGCTGCGCAAATATCAGAAGGAGCGGCGCAAGTGGCTCGACGCCCGCACCGAACTGCTCGAACGCACCGCGCGCAGTAGGGAACTGGCACTCGAGGTCGACCGGCTCAAGCAGTCGCTGACCGAAATCGACGCCATCGCACCGCAACCCGGTGAGGACGAACACCTGGTGTCCGAGGTGCGGCGGCTCTCGGATCTGGATTCGCTGCGTGAGGCGGCCGCCACCGCGCACGACGCGCTGGCCGGTCCGGCCGACGCCCCCGGTGAGGGCGGCGGTGCGCTGGATCTGCTGGGCACCGCGCGCGCCCGCATCGAGGCCGCCGAGGATCCGGCGCTGGCGGGGTTGGCCCCGCGCCTCGGCGACGCCATCTCGGTGGTCGTCGACCTGACCACCGAACTCAGCTCCTACCTGTCGGATCTGCCGTCGGATCCCGGTGCGCTCGACACCATGCTGACCCGGCAGGCCGAACTCAAAACGCTGACCCGGAAATACGCCCCCGATATCGACGGCGTGATCGCCTGGGCGAATGAGGCGCGCACCCGCCTGGATTCCCTGGACGTCTCCGAGGAGGCGCTGTCGGCGCTGTCGGCCGAGGTCGACAGCGCGGCGGAGAAGGTACGCGAGGCGGCGCGCAAACTCACCGCCGCGCGCACCAAGGCGGCGGGCAAACTCGCGAGCGCGGTGAGCGCCGAACTGTCCGGCCTGGCCATGGGGCGCGCCAAACTCGAGGTCGTGGTGCGGCCGCTCCCGGCCGCCGCCCAGGATTCCGCGCCGTTGAAGGTGGACGGTTCGGAACTGCATGCCGGTTCCACCGGTGTGGACGAGGTGGAATTCCGGCTCGCGGCGCATTCCGGCGCGCAGCCGCTGCCGTTGAGCAAGAGTGCCTCCGGCGGTGAGCTCTCACGCGTCATGCTCGCCCTGGAAGTGGTGCTGGCCAGTTCCGAGCACGGCACCACCATGGTTTTCGACGAGGTGGACGCCGGGGTCGGCGGCCGCGCGGCCGTCGAGATCGGCCGCCGCCTGGCCACCCTGGCGCGCACCCACCAGGTGATCGTGGTGACCCACCTACCGCAGGTGGCGGCCTTCGCCGACACTCACCTGGTGGTGGACAAGGTGGACGACGGCAAGGGCGTCAACTCCGGCGTCCGCGCCCTCACCCAGGACGAGCGCGTCGCCGAACTGGCCCGCATGCTGGCCGGTCTCGGCGACACCGAGACCGGCCGCGCCCACGCCTGGGAGCTGCTCACCACCGCGCACGCCGAAAAGGTCGGCGCGGCCGACTGATTCGTGATCGGACGGCTGCGGCGTCGACACCCATCGAATACCACGTACGCGGCCGCGACCCCGGTGGCGGCTCGCATCGGGAATCCCGAGCCGGAATGTGGCGAGGCCCGCCTCCAGAGCGGAGACGGGCCGGTCGGAGGCGGGGTCGCCCTACTTCACCGCTTTGCGAGCGCCACTGAGAAAGGCGTTGATAAGGCCCTTCAGACCCAACTCCAGGGCCTTGGCCGGAACGGGCAGGCTGGGCTCGGATTCCATGGTGTAGACCACCCGGGTGCCGCCCGGTGCGTCGGCGAAGGTCACGGTGCCGACATGCCGCTTCACCGGCGCGCCCGCGACGATCTGGTAGACCATGCGCTCATTGGGCACCAGTTCGAGGGTCTCCTCCGTGACGCCGACCGGGCCGAGGCCGAGCTTGTAGCGCGCGCCCACACCGGAGGGGGCGCCCGCGCCGGGCTGGATGAGCGAGATCTGGATGGGCAGGTAGGCTGCCATCGCGTCGCGGTCGGCGAAGAGCCGGTAGACGACCTCCCGCGGGGCGGCGATCACGGTGTCGACGGTGGTGCTGGCCATGACGGCATTGTCTCCTTCGGTCGAGCTGCCATACCGAATCCCCTGAATGTCCGGGACAGCTACGCCCCGGAGCATATCGGTACCTGTGGTCACGGGCACTGTCGCTTTCGGTCATGATGGCGGGACATGGTGGCATCACAGTGACGAATGTGATTGATGGTGCGGCGCGCCTCCACCAATGGTTGAGACTTTCCTGTAACCATCGGGCGTTATGAAGATGCTGGGACTGTTGTCGAAACCCACCGAGACGCTGCCGGGCCTGTCCGGGATCGCCCGGGTCGACCGCAATACCCGGCGTCTACTCCAGCGCGTGGGACCCGGGGACGTGGTGGTGCTGGACGAGATGGATCTCGACCGCCTCACCGCCGACCGCCTGGTCGAGGCCGGGGTGGCGGTGGTGATCAACGCCTCGCCGTCCATTTCCGGCCGCTATCCGAATCTGGGCCCGGAAGTGCTGGTGGCCAATGGCATCCTGCTGCTGGACACCGTCACCACCGATGTGTTCAAACGCATCAAGGACGGCGCGAAGGTCCGCGTCGACGACGGCGTCGTCTACAGCGACAAGCTGACCAAGAAGGAGCCCGAGGTCCTCGTCGAGTGCGTGGAACTCACCGAATCCTCCATCGCCGAACGCATGATCGAGGCCCGCAACGGGTTGGCCGATCACCTGGAGGCGTTCGCGGGTAACACCATCGAGTTCATCCGCACCGAGAGCGGTCTGCTCATCGACGGCATCGGCGTGCCCGAACTCGAACTCGACATGCGCAAGCGCCACGTCGTGGTGGTGGCCGACGGTTCCGATCACGCCGAGGATCTCAAGCGCATCAAACCGTTCATCAAGGAGTACGCGCCCATCCTGGTGGGTGTGGGACGCGGCGCGGACACCCTGACCCGCAACGGGTATCGGCCCGACCTCATCGTCGGCGATCCCGAGGAGATCACCGCCACCACCCTCAAATGCGGTGCCGAGGTGATCCTGCCCGCCGATACCGACGGGCACGCCAAGGGTTTGGAGCGCATCCAGGATCTGGGCATCGGCGCGACCACCTTCCCGTCCTCGGGCGCGGCCGCCGATCTCGCACTGCTGCTGGCCAATCACCACGGGGCGTCGCTCATCGTCACCTGCGGCGCCGCCGCCTCCCTGGACGACTTCTTCGACCGCGGCCGCCGCGATTCGAATCCCGCCACCTTCCTCACCCGGCTGAAGATCGGCACCACGCTCATGGACGCGAAAGCCGTTGCCACGCTGTACCGGCAGCGCGGCTCCGGCTGGGCGGTCGCGCTGGTGGTGCTCGCCGCGCTGGTGGCGTTGATCGTGGCGCTGCTGGCCACGCACCTGGGCAATGAGGTGATCGATTCCGGTATCGACGCCTGGAACCGCTTCGAACTCTGGGTTCGCGGCCTTCTCGACCGAAGCAGCTAGGGGACCCATGATTTCGCTTCGCTACCACGCCGTGTCGATCGCCGCGGTCTTCCTGGCCCTCGCCGTCGGCGTGGTGCTCGGCGCCCGCGCGAACGACGGACTGCTACCCGGAATGGGCGAGGGCGGCGGGCAGGCCGGGGACCTGCGCACCGAGAATGCCCGGCTCACCGAGCAATTGCGGGCCGCCGACGCCTTCCTCGCCGGTGCGGCGCCGAAACTGTTGGCGGGCAGCCTGACCGATCGCGGCGTCATCGTATTCACCACGCCCGACGCCGATCTCGCGGATGTGGACGCGGTCACCAAATCGCTCACCACCGCCGGGGCGACCGTTACCGGGCAGATCGCGCTCACCAACGCCTTCACCGATTCGGGTGAGGGCGACCGGCTGCGTACCGCCGTCGCCAATCTGGTCCCCGCGGGCGCGCAGCTCGGCACCGGCGCGACCGATCAGGGCAGTCTGGGCGGTGACCTGCTGGGCCTGCTGCTGCTCACCGATCCAGCCAACCGGCAGCCGCGCGGCAGTGATCAGGAGCGCGGCCTGGCCCTGGAGACGCTGCGCGGCGGCGGTTTCCTCGCCCCGGCCGGGGAGGTGCGCCCCGCCGATCTCGCGGTGGTCGTCACCGGTGACGGCGTCCGCGCCGACGAGAACCAGCGCGGCACCATCATCGCTCGCTTCGCCGGTGGCCTGAAGGCGCGCGGGGCGGGTGTGGTGCTGGCGGGTCGCGCGGGTGCGGCCGCCGGGTCCGGACCGATCGCGGTGGCGCGTGACGAAGCCCCCTTAGCAACGGTCACCACCGTCGACAATGTGGACCACGAGATCGGCCGCCTCACCACCGCGCTGGGGCTGGCCGAGCAGTTGAGCGGCGGAACCGGCCGATACGGCACCGGCGATCGGGCGACCTCGCTCACAGTCGCGGCCATGCCACGCTGAACTGATAGCTAATCGGTGGCGATCGGTCCGCGCGGCGTGTGAACAGCCCGGCGGATCCGTGTTACCGTGGAGTCCCGTGGGTCAATCACGGATTCCGGCGCGCTCCGCTCATAATACGACGGCCACGAAGCACATCTTCGTCTCCGGCGGTGTCGCCTCATCACTCGGTAAGGGCCTGACCGCCTCCAGCCTCGGACAGTTGCTGACGGCGCGTGGTTTGCGCGTCACCATGCAGAAGCTGGATCCGTATCTCAATGTCGATCCCGGCACCATGAACCCCTTCCAGCACGGTGAGGTGTTCGTGACCGAGGACGGCGCGGAGACGGACCTGGACGTCGGGCATTACGAACGTTTCCTCGACCGCGATCTGTCGGGGTACGCCAATGTCACCACCGGCCAGATCTATTCGTCGGTCATCGCGAAGGAGCGCCGCGGCGAGTACCTCGGTGACACCGTGCAGGTCATCCCGCACATCACCGATGAGATCAAGAGCCGCATCACCGCCATGGCGGGACCGGATCGCCAGGGTCAGATCCCGGATGTGGTCATCACCGAGATCGGCGGCACCGTCGGCGATATCGAGTCGCAGCCGTTCCTGGAGGCGGCCCGCCAGATCCGCCACGAGGTGGGGCGCGACAACTGCTTCTTCCTGCATGTGACGCTGGTGCCCTACCTGGGCCCGTCCGGCGAGCTCAAGACCAAGCCGACCCAGCACTCGGTGGCCGCGCTGCGCAATATCGGCATCCAGCCGGACGCGCTGATCCTGCGCTGTGACCGCGAGGTGCCGGAGCCGCTCAAGAACAAGATCGCGCTCATGTGCGACGTGGATGTGGACGCCTGCGTGTCTACTCCCGACGCGCCGTCCATCTACGACATTCCCAAGGTGCTGCACCGCGAGGGCCTGGACGCCTACGTGGTGCGC
Organism: Nocardia otitidiscaviarum; assembly: GCF_007362295.1. Taxonomy (NCBI): domain Bacteria; kingdom Bacillati; phylum Actinomycetota; class Actinomycetes; order Mycobacteriales; family Nocardiaceae; genus Nocardia; species Nocardia otitidiscaviarum. The sequence goes on from NZ_CP041695.1 coordinate 2,279,112, forward strand.
AAGCTGGGCCTGCCGTTCCGCGACGTGGACTGGACGGTGTGGGGTGATCTGCTGGACCGGGTGCACAACCCGCGCGAACAGGTCACCGTGGCGCTGGTCGGCAAGTACGTGGACCTGCCGGACGCCTACCTGTCGGTCACCGAGGCGCTGCGCGCGGGCGGATTCGCCGCCAAGGCCAAGGTGAACATCCGCTGGGTGCAGTCCGACGAATGCGAGACCGAGGCGGGCGCGCAACAGCACCTGTCCGATGTGGACGGGGTGCTGATTCCGGGCGGATTCGGTATTCGCGGTATCGAGGGCAAGGTCGGGGCCATCCGCTACGCCCGCACCCACGGTATTCCGCTGCTGGGCCTGTGCCTGGGCCTGCAGTGCGTGGTGATCGAGGCGGCGCGCACGGTGGGGCTCAAGGACGCCAACTCGGCGGAGTTCGAGCCCGACACCAAGCACCCGGTCATCTCCACCATGGCCGATCAGGAGCAGGCCGTGGCCGGTGAGGCCGATCTGGGCGGCACCATGCGCCTGGGCGCGTATTCCGCCGTCCTGGAGCCGGGTTCGGTGGTCGCGCAGGCGTACGGCGAGACCGAGGTGTCCGAGCGGCACCGGCACCGCTTCGAGGTCAACAACGCCTACCGCGACAAGATCGCCAAGAGCGGCCTGAAGTTCAGCGGCACCTCGCCCGACGGGCATCTGGTCGAATTCGTCGAGCTGCCGCAGGACAAGCACCCGTTCTTCGTGGCCACCCAGGCGCATCCGGAACTCAAGTCCCGGCCCACGCGCCCGCACCCGCTGTTCGCGGCGCTCATCTCGGCGGCACTGAAATACAAGGCGGCCGAACGGCTTCCGGTGGAGATCCCGGATACCGCGCCCGCCGAAGCGGGTGAGAAAGTAGCGAAATGACCTCAGCGCACGGCGACTCGGCCCCCGGCACCCACGACTTCGACATCGTCGACAGTCGCACCGCGTACTCCGGCGCGATCCTCGCGCTGCGGCTGGACGAGGTGGCCATGCCGGGCGGGCGGGTCGCCCAGCGCGAGGTCATCGAGCACCATCCCGCGGTGGCGGTGGTGGCGCTCGAGGACGACGACACCGTGGTGTTGATCAACCAGTATCGACATCCGCTCGGGCGGCGCCTGCTGGAACTGCCCGCCGGGCTGCTGGATCAGCCGGGGGAGGATCCGCTGGAGGCGGCGCGGCGCGAGCTGACCGAGGAGACCGGTCTGGCCGCGCGGGAGTGGTCGGTGCTGGTGGACGTGGCGCTGTCACCGGGGTTCACCGATGAGGCGCTGCGGGTCTATCTGGCCACCGGCCTGTCCGAGACCGAGCGGCCCGAGCCGGAATTGGAAGAGGCGGATATCGAGGTCGTCCGCATGCCGCTGGACGCGGCCGTGCGGGCGGCCTTGGCCGGGGAGATCACCAATGCCACCGCCGTGGCCGGACTGCTGGCGCTGGTGACCGCGCGGGCGACCGGTGCGCCGTTGCGGGCGGCCGACGCGCCGTGGCCGGAGATGCCGACCGCCTTCCTGACCCGGAAATCCGCCGAAGCCAGCGAAAAGTAGGCGAAGCCAGCGAAAAGTAGCGAGCGGTCTGCTGTCGCGTCGTCCTGGCGCGACGGCGCCGCCGACTCGCGCGCGGGGCCGGTCGACACCATCTCGGCCTGCCGCTTGAACGCGTCCTCCAGAGGAGGTGGTGGGTCTGCCCGCCGACCGAGCGGTCTGGTCTGGGCGGCGTCGCTGCCGAATCCGTCGGTGCGGACTGCCATGATGGGTCCGTGACTGCCGCCGCGACCACCGCCGAGAACCGGGATCGCGATGCGCTGCGGCGGGAGATCGACGCCTACCTCGACCATCTCACCGTCGAGAAGGGGGCCGCGCGCAATACCCTCGCGGCCTACCGCCGTGATCTCGGACGCTATCGGGAGTTCCTGGCGGCCCGGGGCGTCGCCGGACTGGCGGCGGTCTCGGAGACCGATATCGGGGATTTCATGGTGGCGCTGCGCTCCGGCGACGCCGAACGGCCCCCGCTGGCGGCCAGTTCGGCGGCCCGGGCGCTGGTGGCCGTGCGCGGACTGCACCGGTTCGCCGCGGCGGAGGGGATGACCAGCGCCGATGTGGCGCATCCGGTGAAACCCCCGGCCCCGGCCCGCCGCCTGCCGAAAGCGCTGCCGTACGAGCAGATTTCCCGGCTGCTGGATGCCGCCGGCGGCGATGTCGCAGATGGGCCGCGCGGATTGCGCGATCGCGCCCTGCTGGAGTTGCTGTATTCCACGGGTGCGCGCATCTCGGAGATCATCGACCTGGATGTCGACGATATCGATACGGGGGAGCGCGCGGTGGTGCTGCGCGGCAAGGGCGGCAAACAGCGCATGGTGCCCATCGGTCGCCCGGCGCTGGCCGCCGTGGACGCGTACCTGGTGCGCGGCCGCCCCGCACTCGCCCTGCGGGGCAAGGGAAATCCGGCGCTGTTCCTCAATCACCGGGGCGGCCGACTATCGCGGCAGAGTGCCTGGCAGGTGCTGCAGGCCGCGGCCGAACGCGCCGGAATCGCGGCGCAGGTGTCGCCGCACACGCTGCGCCATTCATTCGCCACACATTTGCTCGACGGTGGGGCGGATGTGCGGGTGGTGCAGGAGCTTCTCGGTCACGCCTCGGTGACCACCACCCAGATCTACACTCTGGTCACCGTCGGAACGCTGCACGAGGTATGGGCGACAGCTCATCCCCGGGCCCGGTAACCAGTCTGAAGTGCAGCTTTAGGGTGCGTGTCCGAGCCGGGGTCTTGCGTGGACAGGCGGTAGCGTCTATTAGGGACCTTGCCGCACGGGCGGCGGGGTTAGGGCATGAACGTCGAAGGAGCAGCGGACGTGACGAAAGCCGGTGGTGCGGGCCAGCGGATCGAAACCGCCGCGCAGACATTGTGGGAGGCGCCGGACGTGCAACCGGATAACGCGGAACTAGGTCCGACCGGTCGGCCCCTACGCGATATTCCGGAGCCTCCGCCCGTCAACCATCACGGTGACGCGCTCATCGTCGCCATGTGCAATCAGAAGGGCGGGGTCGGCAAGACCACCTCGACCATCAATCTGGGAGCGGCGCTGGCCGAATACGGCCGCCGGGTGCTGCTGGTCGATCTGGATCCGCAGGGCGCGCTGTCGGCGGGACTCGGTGTGGCGCACCACGATCTGGACCACACCGTGCACAACCTGCTGGTCGGCAATGGCAAGATCGGCGTGGACGATGTGCTGATGCGCACCAAGGTCGAGGGTATGGATCTGCTGCCCAGCAATATCGATCTGTCCGCCGCGGAGATCCAGCTCGTCAACGAGGTCGGCCGCGAGCAGACCCTGGGGCGGGCGCTCGCGCCGCTGCGCAACCGCTACGACTACGTGCTCATCGACTGCCAGCCCTCGCTGGGCCTGCTCACGGTGAACGCCCTGGCCTGCTCCGACGGCGTGATCATTCCCATGGAGTGCGAGTACTTCTCGCTGCGCGGGCTGGCCCTGCTCAACGACACCGTGGAGAAGGTGCGGGACCGGTTGAATCCGGCGCTGAGCCTGTACGGCATCGTTGTCACCATGTTCGATGCCCGTCTCCTGCATTCGCGCCAGGTCATGACGCGCGTGGTCGAGGTGTTCGGCGACCTCGTCTACGACACCGTGATCTCGCGGACCGTGCGGTTCCCCGACGCCAGCGTCGCGGGTGAGCCCATCACCACCTGGGCGCCGAAATCCGGTGGCGCGGAAGCGTATCGGGCCATGGCACGGGAAGTCATACACCGGTCGGGCCGTTGAACGATTCCCCCGAGACAGCGCCCGGGCAGGTTACGCCGGGTGCGGATACCGCCGTGCCGCGCGACGATGATCCGCCGGGCGCGGTGGTCGACGATATCGCCGGTGCTGCCGAGGTAACCCGCGGTGCCGGTGATTCCGGCGCCGACGAATCCGATGCCGACGACCCCGATGACGCACGGGAAGTGCTCGCGGAGCGTGACGGAGCGGCATCGGTGGTCGACGACATCGCCGGTGATTCCGATACCGCCGTGGTTTCCGATATCGCGGCATCGGCCGCACCCGTCGCTTCCGGCGCCGGATCACCCGATACCGCGGCAGCTCCGGATAGTTCGGACAATACGGGCAAGTTCCATCTGCGGCTGAGCAACTTCGAGGGTCCGTTCGATCTGCTGTTGCAGCTGATCAGTTCGCGCCGCCTCGATGTCACCGAGGTCGCCCTGCACAAGGTGACCGACGAATTCATCGCCTACACCAAGGCTTTGACCGCACAGGCCGAGGCCAGTGGGCTGCGCGCGGACAAGGTCCTCGACCAGACCACCGAATTCCTGGTGGTGGCGGCGACCCTGCTCGATCTGAAGGCCGCCCGTTTGCTGCCCTCCGGTGAGGTCACCGACGAAGAGGATCTGGAACTCCTGGAGGCACGCGATCTGCTCTTCGCCCGCCTGCTGCAGTACCGCGCCTTCAAGCAGGTGGCCGAACTGCTCGCCGAGTTGGAAGCCGCCGCGCTCCAGCGCTACCCGCGCGCGGTCTCGCTCGAGGAGCGCTACCTGGACCTGTTGCCGGAGGTTACCCTGGGAGTTGACGCGGCCGGATTCGCCGAGGTCGCCGCGGCGGCCTTCCGGCCCCGGCCGGTGCCCACGGTCGGGATCGACCACATCCACCAGCACGCCGTGTCGGTCGCCGAACAGGCGGCGATCATCCTGGAGATGCTGAAGGCCAAGGGCGCTGGCGGCTGGACGACCTTCCACGAGCTGATCGTCGACTGCGAGGTGCCGGTGCAGATCGTGGCCCGCTTCCTGGCGCTGCTCGAGCTCTACCGGGGCAGGAATATCGAATTCGAGCAACCCGATCCGCTCGGCCCGCTCCGGGTCAGCTGGACCGGCGAACCCAGCGCGGCCAAGGAGACCGGCGGCGCGATATACGACACCATCAGCGACGAGGAGTACGGGTGACCGAGGTGACAGACCCCACCGGCGCACAATCGGCCGCCACCCCCGCACCGGATGCGGTCGCACCCGCCACCCGGGGGCAGGATTCGGAATCCGCCGCTCGGGCGGCGACCCCGGCAGCCGTACCACTCGCGGCGAGCGCCGGGGACGCCGTGCCCGACTCCGGCCACGGAGGCGAGCGCGCCGATCGGGAGCGCCGCACTGCTGCCGGAACATCGGCAGCCGCCGGAAGACCCGACGGGGTGTCGACGTCCGGCGACCTCCAGGCGCGGTCCGTCCCGCGGTGGGCGCGCGAGGAAGGGGCGGTCGGCACCGACGGGGAGTCCGGCGTTGCTGCCGGAACGTCCACGGTCGCCGACGTATCCCTCAGGCCGGCGGGTCCTGGCGACGCTCCCGAGCGGTCCGGCGAAGCCATACCGGAGCACGGTGCGGCCGTTGCGGAGGACGGGTTCATCGGCGCGGGCACGCCGGGGTCGGCGGCGGATGGTGAGCTGGTGGGAGAAGGGCGTTCCGGGGTGGAACCGGCTGCTCGCTCGGGGGGCGCGGATGAGAGCGTCGCCGTCGCCGACCGGTCCAGCCCAGTGTCGGAGCCCGGTGAGAACGCGGAGGAGCACGTCGCCGATTCGATCTTCCCCGCCGGGTCGAAGGACTCGGGGGCGGGAGATTCCGATCACTCCGGCATGGCGCCGAACCCAGGCGAGTTTCCGGATGGGGCGCTGTTCGAGGAGTCCGAGGCGGGGGAGCGGCTCGACGAGGCGGAGTTCCGGTCGGCGCTGGAGGCGATGCTGCTGGTGGTGGACGCGCCGGCGGCGGTGGAGATGCTGGCGTCCGCGCTGGACGACCGGGTCGAACGGGTCGAGCGGGCGCTGCGGGAGATGTCGGCGGAGCTGACCGCGCGGCGCAGTGGCATGGATCTCAGATTCGTGGGCGACGGGTGGCGTTACTACACGCGGACGGAGTTCGCGCCGTATGTGGAACGTATGCTGTTGGACGGCGCACGCTCCAAGCTCACTCGCGCCGCTTTGGAAACCCTGGCCGTTATCGCCTATCGTCAACCGGTTACGCGAGCACGGGTGAGTGCGGTGCGGGGCGTGAATGTGGACGGCGTGATCCGGACCTTGCTGGCGCGAGGTCTGATCTCGGAGGCCGGGGCCGACCCGGAGACCAATGGCACCCTGTACGTCACCACCGAGCTGTTCCTGGAGCGGATCGGACTCGCGTCGCTGACCGATCTGCCGCCGTTGGCCCCCCTGCTCCCAGGGGTGGATCTGATCGACGAGATCAACGAGAGCCTGGAGACCGATCCCCGGTACACCAAGCTGAGAAAACCGACCGAGTCGGATATCGACCTCGGTACCGAAGAATGAACCGAAATTAGGACAACGTGAATACACCCGCTCGCCGAGATGGCACACCGGATCGTAGGAAACGTGGTTTCGAACCGCCCCGCGGCGGTTCGGCACGCGGCCGCGGTGAATCCCCCCGTGGCGCCCAGCCGACCCGCGGTGGCAGCACCCGCGGCGCCCAGTCCTGGGACTCCCGAGGCGGCTCCGGCCGCAACGCGCAGTGGGACACCCGCGGCACCGGTCAGGGCCGCGGCCCGGGCGGTCGCGGAACCCCTTCGCGCGGAGCGGATTTCCGCGGCGACCGCACATACGGTGGCGACTCCCGAAACTCCTGGTCGAACGACGACTCCCGCGGCGGCGGTACGCGCGGCGGCTCCCAGACCGGCCGTGGGGTCGGTGGCTCCCGTAGCCGGGCTGGCCGCACCGAGCGGAACGCGGTCGGCGGCTCACGTGGCGGGGACCGCACCGAATGGAACGCGGGCGGCGGCACCCGAGGCGGTGAGTGGAACCGGAGTGGCGGTTCGCGTGGTAGCGAGTGGAATCGGGGCGGCGGTCAGAGTCGTGGCGGCAGCGGGCGTGGCGGCGATCGGGATCGCAGTGCCGACCGTTCGCGGGGTGGTGCCGTCCGCGCTCGTGGCGCGAACCCGCGTGGCTCGGCCCCTGCGGGCGGTGGTTTCCGTGGCGCGGGCGCGCGCGGGGGCCAGGGCGAGCATCATCTCGGCGGCAGTCGCGGCCGGATCGGCGGCGGCCGTCCGTTCGGTCCGACCACCGCCCCGAGTGCCAGGACCAATGCCGCGCCGACCACCGGCAAGCAGAAGCAGCCAAAGCCGCAGCGCATCGTGGTCACCGGCCCGGTGCTGAACAATGCCAAACCGGCCCGCCGCCAGCATGTCGAGCCCGAAGCGCAGGGGCCGAAGAAGCTGCCGTGGGGTGAGGGCGAACGCCTGCAGAAGGTGCTCGCCAAGGCCGGGGTGGCCTCCCGCCGCGCCGCCGAGGAACTCATCAACCAGGGCCGCGTCGAGGTCGACGGTGCGATCGTGCGTGAGCAGGGCCTGCGCATCGATCCCGATCACGCCGTGGTGCGAGTGGACGGCGTGCGGGTGGTGGTCCGCGACGAACAGGTCTACCTGGCGCTGAACAAGCCCAAGGGCTGGCAGTCCACCATGGCCGACGAGATGAACCGCCCCTGCGTCGGCGATATCGTCGCCGAGCGCGTGGTGGCCGGTCAGCGCCTGTTCCACGTCGGCCGCCTGGACGCCGACACCGAGGGCCTGCTGCTGCTCACCAATGACGGCGATCTCGCGCACCGCCTCATGCACCCCTCCTTCGAGGTCTCCAAGACCTACCTCGCCACCGTCGCCGGTGAGATCCACGGCCGTGAGGTCGGCAAGCGTCTGCGCGACGGCGTCGAACTGGAGGACGGTCCGGCCAAGGTCGACCGCTTCCAGGTACTCGAGGTCGGCGAGGGTAAGTCGTTGGTGAAGGTGGTCCTGCACGAGGGCCGCAAACATATCGTGCGCCGCCTGCTGGCCGCGGTCGGTCATCCGGTGACCGCGCTGGTGCGCACCAATATCGGACCCGTCGCACTGGGCGATCAGCGCCCGGGCACGCTGCGGGTACTGGGTCGGGACGAAATCGGGAAGCTCTACGAGGCGGTGTCGTTGTGAACGGTGTGAGGAGTGCGATGGTGGCCGAGGATGCGCTGACGGGTACGGGCCCGCTGGTCGTCGCCATGGACGGCCCGTCCGGCACCGGCAAGTCGAGCGTGTCGCGACGCCTGGCCACCCGCCTCGGCGCCCGCTACCTGGACACCGGGGCGATGTACCGGGTGGCGACCTTGCGCGTGCTGCGCAGCGGTGTCGATCTCACCGATGCCGCCGCCATCGTGGTGGCGGTGAAGGAGCTGCCGCTGTCCATCGGCACCGATCCCAGCCGAGAGGTCATCGAACTCGACGGTGAGGACGTCTCCGCCGAGATTCGCGGCAATGCCGTCACCAAGGCGGTGTCCGCGGTGTCCGCGGTGCCGGAGGTGCGTGACCAACTGGTCGCCCTGCAGCGCGATATCGCCGCCACCTCGGGCCGCATCGTGGTGGAGGGACGCGATATCGGCACCGTGGTGCTGCCCGCCGCCGATGTGAAGGTCTACCTGACCGCTTCCGCCGAGGCGCGGGCGACGCGGCGCAACGCGCAGAACATCGCCGAGGGCCGCGGTGACGATTTCGCGGCGGTGCTGGCCGATGTGCAGCGCCGCGACAACCTCGACTCCACCCGCAAGGTGTCGCCGCTGCGCCCCGCCGAGGACGCGGTGCTGGTGGACACCAGCGAGCTGAATATGGACGAGGTCATCGACGAGCTGTATCGCGTGGTGCGGCAGCAGATTTCGGCAGGAGGTGCGTAGTGACGCAGGATACTTTTGCCGGAGACGGCGTCTGGGCCGACGAAACCGATTGGGAGCTGGCCGAACTCGCCGGTGAACATGACGAGGCCGAGCAGGTGCCGATGCCGACGGTGGCTATCGTCGGCCGCCCGAATGTCGGCAAGTCCACGCTGGTGAACCGGATTCTGGGCCGCCGCGAAGCGGTGGTCGAGGATGTGCCGGGCGTGACCCGCGACCGCATCAGCTACGAGGCCAACTGGGCCGGGCGCAAATTCCTGGTACAGGACACCGGCGGCTGGGAGCCCGACGCCAAGGGGCTGCAACAGTCGGTGGCCCGCCAGGCCGAGATCGCCATGCAGACCGCCGACGCGATCCTCGTGGTGGTGGACGCCACGGTCGGTGCGACCGCCACCGACGAGGCCGTCGCGAAGACGCTGCGCCGCAGCAAGACCCCGGTCATTCTGGTAGCCAACAAGGTGGACGACCAGAAGGGTGAGGCCGAGGCGGCGTCGCTGTGGTCGCTCGGGCTGGGTGAACCGCATATGGTGTCGGCCGCACACGGCCGCGGCACCGGCGACCTGCTCGACGACCTGCTGGCGGTGCTGCCGGAAACCCCGCGCGAGGGCACCGGCGGTACCGGCGGCCCGCGCCGCGTGGCGCTCATCGGCAAGCCGAATGTCGGCAAGTCGAGTCTGATCAACAAGCTGTCGGGCTTCGAGCGCTCGGTGGTGCACGATGTGGCGGGCACCACCGTCGACCCGGTCGACTCCCTGGTCGAATTGGGCGGCAAGCCTTGGCGTTTCGTCGACACCGCGGGGCTGCGCCGGAAGGTCGGCAATGCCAGCGGCCACGAGTTCTACGCCTCGTTGCGCACCAAGTCGGCCCTGGAGGCCGCCGAGGTGGCGGTCATGCTCATCGACGCCTCGCAGCCCATCACCGAACAGGATCTGCGCGTCATCAGCATGGTCGCCGACGCCGGTCGCGCCCTCGTGATCGCCTACAACAAGTGGGATCTGGTCGACGAGGACCGCCGCCTGGCGCTGGAACGCGAGATCGAGCGGGAGATGGTGCAGGTGCAGTGGGCGCTGCGCGTCAATATCTCCGCCCACACCGGCCGTGCCGTCCAGAAGCTCGTGCCCGCGATGGAAACCGCCCTGGAATCCTGGGACAAGCGCATTTCGACGGGCCGCCTGAACGCCTGGCTCAAGGAAGTCGTCGCCGCCACCCCGCCCCCCATGCGCGGCGGTCGCCTCCCACGCGTCCTCTTCGCCACCCAGGCATCCACCCGCCCGCCCACCTTCGTCCTCTTCACCACCGGCTTCCTGGAAGCCGGCTACCGCCGCTTCCTCGAACGCCGTCTCCGCGAAGAATTCAACTTCGACGGTTCCCCCGTCCGAGTGAACATCCGCGTCCGCGAAAAGCGCGAACGCAAGAAGTGACGCCCGAGGGGGAACTGGTGGCGGCGGTCTCTCGGCCGTTGCCACCACCAGTTCCCCCTCGCGGTGGTCAGGTGAAGGGGGCACGGTCGGCGGGGCAGGTGGTTCCGGGGGCGGGGAGCGTCAGGTCGATGAGGTACGCGTCGCCCAGTTCGCGGGTGCAGGTGCTGGATGTGGTGTGGCCGTAGCCGTCCAGCACGACCAGGCGGGCATTGCCGACGATCTGGTGGGCGTGTTCGGCGCGGAACAGCGGAGTGGCCGGGTCGAAGCGCGCGTTCGTCAGGAGTGCGGGGGTGTCGGTGTTCAGGGTCCATGGTCCGGTGTAGCGCTGCGGGTAGCCGTCGGCGGGGGAGTGCCAGGCTCCGCACGCCTGGACGGGATAGAGCCAGTACGAACCGAAGGTCGGGGCCGCGGATTCGATGACGCGGGCCAGCGTCGGCCACAGGCCGGGGTCTTTCGGGAGCCGGACGTCCGCGCAGGTGATGGCGGTGAACGACGTCATGAACGCGGCGGTGAGCGGGGTGGTGTCGAGAATGGCGGCGACGGTGCCGGGATCGCCGTCCGCGCCGCGGTCCACTTCGGCAAGCAGGGTTCCGAGCGTGGGCCAGTATTCGGGGTCGTAGAGCAGGAAGACCTGCGCGTGCAGGAATTCGGCGTAGGTGACGGGGCGAGCGGCGTCCCCGGAGCCGACGGTGATCGGTCCCTCGCGAAGTCTGTCGAGCAGCGCCAGATTGCGGGCGCGCACCTCGCCGCCCGCGAAAGCGCAACGGGGCGAACCGGCCTCGGCGCACAGGCGGGCGAACTCGGTGAGCACCTGTTCGGTTCCGATGGCCGCTTCGGCGAGGCTGGTCAGCGTGTACTCGGTGTAGCCGACGGGTTCGATCATGGCGCCGAGCCGGAGCGCGCGGACCCGCTCGCCGAACAGCGCCCCGTACATCTCGCCGAGGTAGCTGGCATAGGATCCGCCCGCGTAGGTGAGGGCGGCGTCGCCGACGGCGCGGCGCAGCAGGTCCAGATCGCGGGCGGCGTCGACGGTGGTGAGGTGGGGGAGCAGCTCGCCGGAGTGGGCGGCGCAGCTGTCGGCGAGTTCGCGGCTGAGTCGTTCCAGGTCGTCGTACTGCCGCTGCGAGGTGGGCAGGGGCGCGTAGCGCGACCAGAAGTCCTCCTGCGCCGCGGTGTCGGCGAAACAGCGCACCTGTGCGCTGCGGCCGATCCCGCGCTGATCGAAGGTGACCAGGTCGAAACGCTGTGCCAGTTCCGGTGATCCGAGTCCGATATCACGCGCCGCGTCGATACCGGAGCCACCCGGTCCGCCGGCGGCGGAGAACAGGGTGCCGATGCGCCGGTCCGAGTCGGTGGCCGGTTGCCGCACGACCGCCAGATCCAGGGTCGCGCCATCGGGTTTCGCGTAGTCGAGCGGGACTCGGGCTGTCGCACACTGGAATCGGTCCAGCCCGGGTTCGGTGCAGGTGGCCCAGTTCAGTATCGGGGTCGGGGCGGCGTCGGCCTGCGCGACCAGTTCCGTCGCCGTCGCTTCGGCGGTGGCGGGGGCGGTCGGCGTCAGCAACAGTCCGGCCAGCAGCGTTGTCGCGAGCAGTGCTCCTCTGCGCATACTCCATCGTGCCCGCACGAGGATGAACCGTGCCAGCGGCAGTTCAAATATCCCCATACTCGGATATGCGCATTTAGGCATGTAATCGCGACATGTTGTGGCAGGGTCGTGCTCGCTCCCGAAGGGGTAGAGCGAGCCACGACGAAGGATGTTCGGTGGCGGGAAGCCGGGTCGGGCACCTGCTTCGAAGGCGTCCGATCCGGCTGGAACCGGTTGGTGTTCAGCTGATCTCGGCGGTGAGCGGGAGATCCGTCACCGACGTGCCCACGTGGAGGGTGAACGAGCCGGGTTCGGTCGTCCAGCCCGCCTCGGTCCAATGCTCGAAAGCCCGCTGTGGCAGGGGGATGCGCACCGTGTGGGAAGCGCCGGGGGCGACCGTGACGGCGGCGAATCCGGCCAGCCACCGCACGGGGCGGTCCACCGCGCTGTCCGCCCGGGACAGGTACGCCTGTACCACCTGCTTGCCCTCGCGGTCACCGGTATTGGTGACCGTCACCGTGGCGGTCCGGCCGTCCACGCTGAGATCGCCGAGCGACCAGGTGGTGTAGCCGAGCCCGTGACCGAATGGATAGGCCGGAGCCACACCGGATTTCAGCCACGCCCGGTAACCGATGTGAATGCCCTCGGTGTAGGGGAGTGTGCCATCGGCCTGCGGTGTGGTCGACAGCACCGGCGCGTCGGCCATGCGTGCGGGCCAGGTGGTGGGCAGTCGCCCGCCGGGTTCGGCCGCGCCGGTGAGCACATCGGCGAGGGCGGCCCCGAACTCCTGGCCCGGGAACCAGGACAGCAGCACGGCCGCCACATCGTCGCGCCACGGCATTTCCACGGGCGCACCGGAATTGACCACCACGACGGTGCGCGGATTGGCGGCGGCGACGGCCGCGACCAGTTCGTCCTGGCGGCCGGGGAGGCGCAGATCGGTGCGGTCGAAACCCTCGGACTCGATCTGTTCGGTGGTGCCGACCACGACGACCGCCACATCGGAGGTGCGCGCCAGTTCCACCGCGGCCGCGAATTCCTCCGCGGCGGGACGCTGCGGCCGGGTGATGCCGAAGGTGAGACCGAGAATGACGCCGAGGCCCGGGATGGCGGGTGGTGCGGCGACGGTGATGCGGACGTCGACCTCCTGCCCTTCGGCGAGGGTGCGGGTGACCGCGCGCTGGGGTGGGTAGAGGATCGCGCCCACCGGATCGGTGCCCTCGAAGGTGATGGTCTCGTCGAGGGCGGTCTCGCCGTCGAGTTCCAGCCGGGCCTGTCCGAGGGTGCCGACGCCGATCTGCCACGCACCGGCCACGTCGGCGCGCAGCCGCGCCCGGATCTCCAGGGTCGTCGCCGTGGCGGCCTTGCGGTCGCCGAAGAGCATGAGGTTGCCGGCGGTGCGGTGCTGGGTGTCGATGACGGTGTCACCGTCGAGGTAGCGCAGACTCACTCCCGGTGTGCCGGTGTCGGGATCGGTGACCAGTTCCAGCGGCACCGGAATCAGCTTCTCCTCGAGTCGCACGCCGGGCGTGTGTCGCACGGTGAGAACGGTTTCGAGGCCCTCGACGGGTGTGGTGGTGTGCGCGGGGATGACGGTGGCGCTGCCGCCGCCCATGAAGCGCGGCAGGTCGGCGTGCGGTCCCAGCAGCGCGACCGTGGTGTCCGGGGCGAGCGGCAGCACACCGTCATTGCGCACCAGCACCATGCCCGCGGCGGCGGCGCGCCGCACCAGGGCCTGCGCCCGCTCGTCGTCGAATTCCGGTGTGGCCTGCGGTGATCCGTGCAGCGCGCCCACGCGCTGGGCGAAGCGCAGGATGCGTCGCACCTTCTCGTCGATGGCGGCTTCGGGTACCTCACCCCGGCGTACCGCCTCCTCGAGCGGCGCACCCCAGAGCATGGGCGGTCCGGGCATGGCGATATCGGTGCCCTGGGCGGCGGCGGTGGTGGTGCGCACCGCTGTCCAGTCCGACACCACGACGCCGTCGAATCCCCAGCTGCCCTTGAGCGGTTCGTCCAGGAGCGGGTTCTCGGTCATGGTGATGCCGTGGACCGAGTTGTAGGCGTCCATGATCATCCACGCGCCCGCGTCGACGCATCGCTCGAACGGGTACAGGTACAGCTCGCGCAGCGCCCGCTCGTCGACACGCACATCGACGGTGAAGCGGTCGGTCTCGGAGTCGTTGGCCACGTAGTGTTTCGGGCACGCGCTCACGCCGTGCGCTTGGACGGCGCGCACGTAGGCCGCGGCCATGTCGGCGGTGAGTACCGGATCCTCGGAGAAGCATTCGAAATGTCTTCCGCCCAAGGGGGACCGATGTAGATTGACAGTGGGGCCGAGGACCGCGTACACGTCTTTGCGGCGTGCCTCGTGGGCGATGAGCGCGCCGATCTCGGTGAGCAGTTCGGGATCCCAGGTGGCGGCGACGGCGGTACCCGACGGCAGACTCACCGAGGGGTCACGCTCGTCCCAGTATTCGCCACGCACGCCCGACGGCCCGTCCGAGACGGGCATCTCGGCCAAGCCGATATCCGGATCACCGGCGAAGCGGAACATGCCCGCACCCGAGATCAGCCGCAGTTTGGCGGGTAGGTCGAGTTTCGCGAGCAGGTCCTCGATGAGGTCGTCCATGCGATGTCCCGTTCCTTCTCTCGATTGTCGGCGAATATCGGGCTACTGAGCGGCGGCGTGGTCCCAGAACGCCACCAGGTCGGTGCACACCTGGGCCGGTCGATCCTCGTTGGGCAGATGCCCGACGCCGGGATACACCGCGCGGCGCGCGCCTAGGGCCGCCGCGAACCGCTCGTGCACCTCGGGATTCCAGAGATCGCCGGTATCGCCGTAGGCGACCAGAATGGGTACGCCCGCCGCCCGGAGAACGGCGGGGTCGGCCAGCGGCGGCACCTCCATGACCTGGAGAATGCCGAGGATATTGGCCTTCTTGGTGGCCAGGATGCGCTGGTGGAGGAAGTCGATGCGCGCCGGATCGGCCGAACCGGCGGCGAACAGGGCGCTGCTCATCTGCTGCCAGATGAACTCCTGACCGCCCGCCTCGACGGCCTGGGCGACCAGGCTCGGCGGCGGGAAGTTGATGTCCGACACCGAGGACGGGCCGGAGGCCAGCAGGGTGAGTGTCCGGAAGCGCTCGGGCCGGGCCACCACCGCGACCCGCGCGACATACCCGCCGAAGGAATGGCCGACCAGATGGACGGGCTGTTGGCCGGACGCCTGGTCCACGACCTTCAGCAGATCGCCGGAGAAATCGTCCATGGTGTAGCCGTCGATCTGGTCGGGCCCGTCGGACTGCCACTGTCCGCGCTGGTCATAGGCCACCGCCCGATATCCGGCGGCTGCCAACAGTGGCAGCATGGCGGCGAAATCCTCCTTGGACCCGGTGAAGCCGGGCACCAGGACGACGGTGCCGCGGGCGTCGACGCCGAGCGGTGGCACGGCTTCCCAGGCCGCGAGGGTTCCGTACCCGCCGTCGAGGGTGAGGGGAACGATATCGGTGGGTGCGTCGGCGGCCTGGCTCATGGGATCGAGTGTGCCAGCGCATTCACCGCTAACCGAGCGGGCACTCGGTAATGTTATCAATCCGAGATATTATGGTTGGGGTGGCCGATGCGGAGGGGTGGCACGGCCGCGGCTACTGTCGGCCTGGAAGACGGCGGAAGGAGGAGGTCATGGCGCAGCGTCGCAGCCGCCCACGCGGCGAGGCGCGCCGCGAGCTGATTCTGGACGTGGCGTTGAAATCCTTTGCCGAGAACGGGTTTCGCGGTTCCTCGATCGCCGAGATCGCCGAGCTGTGCGGGCTGTCCCAGCCTGGCCTGCTGCACTACTTCCCGTCGAAGGCGGCACTGCTGGCCGCGGTGCTGGAGTATCGCGACCGGCTCGACGCCGAGCGGCTGGAATTCGGTGCGCCGCTATCGGGTCCCGACGCCCTGCGTCGCCTGGCTCGGCTGGTCGAACACAATACGCACGTGCCCGGACTCGTGCAGCTGTTCACGGTCGTGACGGGGGAGTCGGTGACCGATGACCATCCGGCGCACGCCTGGGCGGCGGATCGCTACCGCCGATTGGAGTCGGGCTTGGCCCGTGCCCTCGACGCGGGAATCGCCGAGGGCACGGTGCGCGCCGATATCGACACCAAAGCCGTTGCGCGGCAGGTGTTCGCGATGATGGACGGCCTACAGCAACAGTGGCTGCTCGATCCCGACGCCGTCGATATGGGTGCGCTGTTCGGCGACTACATCGAGCAGGTCATCGCGCATATCGCCGGATAGCCGCGAACCAGTCGAGCAGTGCCGGATCGTCGATGGCGGTACGGGCCACCACGGTGTCGGGGTCGGCTCCCCGGAGCAGTTTCTTCAGCGGCACTTCGAGTTTCTTGCCGGTGCGGGTGTGCGGGATACCCGGTGCCGCGATGATCTCGTCCGGAACGTGCCGGGGCGACAGTTCGGTCCGGATCGCGGTGGCGATCCGCTCACGTAAGCGATCGTCGAGGTGGGTGCCGTCGGTGAGGACGACGAACAGGGGCATCCAGTAGCCGCCGTCGGGTTGTTCGATGCCCAGGACGAGGGATTCGGTGATTTCGGGGAGGGCTTCGACGGCTTGGTAGATGTCGGCGGAGCCCATGCGGATGCCGTTGCGGTTGAGGGTGGAGTCGGAGCGGCCGTGGACGATGATGCTGTCGTGGTCGGTGATGGTGATCCAGTCGCCGTGGCGCCAGATGCCGGGGTAGGTGTCGAAGTAGGCGTGGTGGTAGCGGGTGTGGTCGGGGTCGTTCCAGAAGCGGACGGGCATCGAGGGCATGGGGGCGGTGATGACGAGTTCGCCGACCTCGCCGTGCACGGGGTGGCCGTGGTCGTCGTAGGCGGCGACGGCGGCGCCGAGGTAGGGCACCGAGAGTTCGCCGGGCCAGACGGGGACGGTGGGGACGGCGCCGAGGAAGGCGGAGACGACGTCGGTGCCGCCGCTGATGGAGGTGACGGGGAGGTCGCCGATGTGGTCGCGTAGCCACAGGGAGGAGGACGGGGGCAGGGCGGAGCCGGTGATGCCGATGCTGCGCAGGGCGGTCAGGTCGTGGTCGCGGGCGGGGTGGGTGTCGGCTTTGGCGCAGGCCAGGACGTAGCCGGGGCTGGTGCCCAGGACGGTGGTGGCGGTGGTGGCGGCGAGTGTCCAGAGGGTGTCGGTGGTGGGGTGGGTGGGGCTGCCGTCGTAGCAGACGATGGTGGCGCCGACGAGGAGTCCGGCGATTTGGAAGTTCCACATCATCCAGGAGGGGCTGGTGTACCAGAAGAAGGTGTCGGTGGGGCCGAGGTCGGTGTGCAGGGCGATGGCTTTGAGGTGTTCGAGCAGGACGCCGCCGTGGCCGTGGACGATGCCTTTGGGTTTGCCGGTGGTGCCCGAGGAGTAGAGCACCCACAGGGGGTGATCGAAAGCCACCGACTCCGTGGCGAATTCGGTCGTTCCGCCCGCCGACGCGTCCGCCCACGGCACCGCCCCCGGTACGGCGTGCCCGAGCCGCGACACCGCGACCGTGGCCCGCACCGTCGGCAATCCCGCTCGTATGGAAGCGATCTCGGCCCGCCGGTCGTATTCCTTGCCGCCGTAGCGGTAGCCGTCGGCGGTCACCAGCACCACCGGTTCCAACTGCCCCAGCCGATCCAGCGCCGCCTGCGGGGAGTAGTCCTGTCCGCAGGCGCTCCAGATAGCGCCGATACTGGCCGTGGCCAGGAATGCGATGACCGCCTCCGGAATATTGGGCAGGTATCCGGCGACCCGGTCCCCGGCCTGGACTCCCTGCGCGCGCAGGGTGCGGGCGAAAGCGCCGGTACGCGTGAGCAGTTCGGCCCAGCTCAGTTCCCGCACCGGCGCGTCCTCGCCGATATCGAGAATGGCGGGCCGGTCGGTGCGAGCCTGCCGCACCACCTGGTCGACGTAGTTCAGTCGCACCTCGGGGAACCAGCGCGCGCCCGGCATGGCCGCATCGGTGAGCACCGCGCCCGGTGCCGGACCGAGGTCGAAGTAGTCCCACACCGCCCGCCAGAATCCGGTGATGTCGTCCACCGACCACTGCCACAGCGAGCGGTAGTCGGGCAGATCCATGCCGGTGCGGGCGGTCACGAAGCGTGCGAAGTCGGTGATGCGCGCGGCCTCGATATCGGTGTCGCTCGGCGTCCACTGCGCCACAGCGGTATCCATCATCGCGCGCTCCATCCGCCGTCCATGGTGTAGGACGCGCCGGTGACCATGCCCGCCGCGTTCGAGGTGAGCCAGCCGACCAGCTCGGCGACCTCTTCGGGTTCGATGAGCCGTTTGACCGCGCTCTCGGTCAACAGGATCCGCTCCACCACATCCTGTTCGGGAATGCCGTGCGCGGTGGCCTGATCGGCGATCTGCTTGTCCACCAGTGGAGTTCGCACATAGCCGGGGTTGACGCAATTGCTCGTCACTCCGTGCGGCCCGCCCTCGAGCGCGGTCACCTTGGACAGTCCCTCGAGGGCGTGTTTGGCGGTGACATACGCGGATTTGTACGCCGACGCGCGAATCCCGTGCACGGACGAGATATTCACGATCCGCCCGAATCGGCGCTCGTACATGGCGGGCAGTGCCGCGCGGACGAGCAGGAACGGGGCCTCCACCATGAGCGCGAGCATGGCGCGGAAGCGTTCGGGCGGGAAGTCCGCCAGGGGGCTCACGGTCTGGACGCCGGCATTGTTCACCAGGATGTCCACCTCGAGCCGCAGGTCCTCGAGTGCCGTGACGTCGCCGAGGTCGACTTCCCATGCGCTGCCGCCGATATCGGCGGCCAGATCCTTGGCCGCGACGCCGTCGATATCGGCGATGGTGACCGCGGCCCCGCGCCCGGCCAACTGCCGGGCGCAGGCCGCGCCGATCCCACTCGCACCGCCGGTCACCAGTGCGGTGCGACCGGTCAGATCGCCGGTGGCGGTGCCACTCACGCGCTCACCGCCTTGGCATCGGTCGAGGCGGCCAGGCTGCGGGCATCGGCGCGGTCGAGCTCGGCCAGGTCCGCGCCCGTGGTCTCCCGGGCGAAGTACACCGCCACGAGGGTGACCGTGCAGGCCAGGGCCAGGTAGATCGCGATCGGGACCGACGAGCCGAAGCTGTCCAGCAGCTTCACCGCGATGATCGGCGCGAGCGATCCGGCGACGATCGAGGTGACCTGATAGCCGAGGGACACACCGGAATACCGCATGCGGGTCGGGAACATCTCCGCCATGATCGCGGGCTGCGCCGAGTACATGAAGGCGTGGAACACCAGGCCGAGCACGATGGCGAACAGGATGACGGCATTGTGGTCGCTGTCCATCATGGGGAAGGCGAAGAAGCCCCAGGTGGCCGCGGTGGCCGCGCCCACGAAATAGACCGGCCGCCTGCCGAATCGGTCGCTGAGCCGTCCCACCATGGGAATCACCGTGAAGTGCACCGCGTGCGCGGCCAACAGCCACCACAGGATCACCGTGGTGTCGGCCCCGACCTGCACCTTCAGATAGGTGATGGAGAAGGTGACCACCAGGTAGTACATGATGTTCTCGCCGAACCGCAGCCCCATGGCGGTGAAAACCCCACGCGGGTAACGCTTCATCACCTCGACGGCACTGAACCCGGTGGCCTTCTCCTGCTCGGCCTGCTGCTGCGCGGCCAGGAAGATCGGCGCGTCGGTGATCTTGGTCCGGATGTAGTAGCCGATCAGCACGACCACCGCCGACAGCCAGAAGGCGACCCGCCAGCCCCACGACAGGAACGCGGCGTCCGACAGCGTCGAGGTGAGCACCAGCAGTACGACGGTGGCGAGCATATTGCCGATCGGCACCGCGGCCTGCGGCCACGCGGACCAGAAGGCGCGGCTGCGATTCGGGCTGTGCTCGGCCACCAGCAGTACCGCGCCGCCCCATTCGCCGCCGACCGCGAAGCCCTGCATGAACCGCAGCGCCACCAGCAGCGCCGGGGCCCAGTACCCGATCTGCCCGAAGGTGGGCAGGCAGCCCATCAAGAAGGTGGCCGCGCCGACCAGCAGCAGGCTCAGCTGCAACAGCTTCTTGCGCCCGTACTTGTCACCGAAGTGCCCGAAGACCACGCCGCCCAGCGGTCGTGCCGCGAAACCCACCGCGTAGGTGACGAAGGCCGCGAGGATCGCATCGAGTTCGCTGGTGTTCTCGGAGAAGAACACCTTGTTGAACACCAGCGTGGCCGCGGTGCCGTAGAGGAAGAACTCGTACCATTCCACGACCGTCCCGGCCATGGAGGCCGCCACCACCCTTCGGAGTCCGGTGGGGGCGGGATCGGATCCCGGCCGCGGCCCGGCTACGCCGACGCTCATCGCACTTCTCCTTACCGTTCGGCCGCATCACCCCTCATCTGTGATGCGGCCCACAAGATTCGAACTGTTCAGAGTATTCGTGCAGATTTCTTCGCCCGCAATGCCCACTTTCGCACTGGGTATCTGCAAAGATGCAGAAATGGCCGTGACCTCCGCCACTCCCCGTCCCAATGCGGATGACCTGCTCGTACTCCTGGCCGTCGGTCGCACCGGGCGCTACGTGTCCGCGGCGGAGGAACTGGGTATCAACCACACCACCATCTCCCGCCGCATCGCCGCGCTGGAACGGGCGCTGGGCGGCCGGGTGCTGACGCGCGGCGCCGGTGGCTGGGAGCTGACCGAGCTGGGTCGGGAGGCCCTCGACGCCGCCGAATCCATCGAATCCGCGGTGCGCTCGCTCTCGCCGGACGCCCGCGGCGAACGCATCCTCGAGGGCGTCGTCCGCCTGTCGGCCACCGACGGTTTCAGCGCCTACCTGGCCGCTCCCGCGGTCGCCGACGTCCGGCGCAAACATCCCGGGGTCGCCCTGGAGATCGTCGCCGCCACCCGCCGCGCCTCACTGCAACGCTCGGGCCTGGATATCGAAGTGGTGGTGGGCAAACCACAGGTCCGCCGCGCCGAACTCATCCGTCTCGGCGACTACGTCCTCGGCCTCTACGGCTCCCGCGCCTATCTCGCCGAACACGGCGCTCCCGCCACCCTCGACGACCTCACCGGCCAGCCCTTCGTCTACTTCATCGACTCCATGCTCCAGGTCGACGACCTGGACCTGGCCTCCAGCTTCGCCCACGGCATGCGCGAATCCATCTCCTCCACCAACGTTTTCGTCCACGTCGAAGCCACCCGCGCCGCGGCCGGACTGGGCCTGCTGCCCTGCTTCATGGCCGACCGCCACGCCGACCTGGTCCGCGTCCTCCCGGACCGGGTGGGCATCCGGCTGTCCTACTGGCTCGTCACCCGCGCCGAAGCGCTGCGCCGCCCCGAGGTCGCCGAGGTCGTCGACGCCCTGCGCGCCCGCGTCCACGCCGAACGCGACATGCTGCTAGGCACCGTATTGCCTACGCGGTGAGGGGGATTCGCGACATGTGGTCCGGAACGGTCAGGGTGCGGACCGGGGTGCTCGAGCTGAACGGGGCGATCGGCACCGCGGCTCCGCACGCGCACCGCACCGTGCAGGTCGTCATCGCGCGGGCGGGGGAGTTGGTGCTGGCCGACGCGCACGGCACCGAACGTCGCGCCCGTGCGGCGCTCATCCCACCGCATGTTGAGCACGCCATCGTCTCGGGTGCGCCCGGCGGCGCACTCGTGCTGGTGGATCCGGACCTCGCCGCCGGGCAGCGGCTCACCGAGTTCACGGCCGATGACATCGATTCCTGGATTCGCGCCGCGAATACGGTGGCCGGTGACCCGAAGTGGTTCCGGGAGGGCCGATTTCAAGGAACCGCGGATTCCGGTCCGCCCCCGCGACGCCATCCGGCCGTGACCCGAGCGGTCGCACTGTCGCGCACCCGCCTCGACTCCGGTCCGCTGCGCCTGTCGGACGTGGCGCGTGCGGTCGATCTGTCGGAAAGCCGTCTGTCCCACCTGTTCACCGCCGAACTGGGCCTACCGTTCCGCCCCTACATCCGCTGGCTGCGCATACTGCGCGCCATCGATCTGGTCGCGGCGGGGCACACTCTCACCGCCGCCGCCCACGGCGCGGGCTTCGCCGACAGCTCGCATCTGAATCGTGTCTGCCACCGCATGTTCGGCATCGCCCCCTCGGACTCCCGCGGCATCCGCTGGATCGTCGAACCGATCCCGTAGCAGGTTCGTTCAAGCTCTTCCGCCGCTCCTCGGACAAGGCTGGTCGGCGACAGAACCGCTGCCCCACAGGAGGAATTCCGTGGCCCCCATGCCGCCAGCCATTCGAGCCGCCTTCGAAGCCGAACTCACCACCGCCCGCCGCACCACCGACCCCGACAGCGGATGGCACGCCCTGGAACGCGCCCACATCCTCTCCCAACCCTGGCCCTGGCCCCACACCCGCGCCCACTGGCACATGCTCCGCCTCGCCCTGCACACCCGCGACCGCCCCGAAGCCCGCGGCCAACTCGTCCGCCTGTCGGTAGCCGCCATCGCCTCCGCCCTCGGCCGCGCCCCCCTCGGCAACACCGGCCGCACCTCCGTCGGCCCCACCACCCCCATGCCGATCCCCACCGACCTCGCCCGCCTCCTCACCGACGCCGGCATCACCGCCACCCGCTGACCCGCACGAAGCCCCGCGCCCACACACCGCCCCCACCCCGATTAGGTGAATCCGCCCCTCCTCGAGGTAATCTCATCCGGCACCGCGACGGCGGTAGCCACGGGCTGTGGCGCAGCTTGGTAGCGCACTTGACTGGGGGTCAAGTGGTCGCAGGTTCAAATCCTGTCAGCCCGACCAGGTCGGAGGCGGTTCCCGCCTCCGACCGGTCACGTTTTGTGGACCAATTGTGGACCACAGCGCCTACCCCGGGTGTGCCGGGGCTGACGGGCACAGGGGTAGTCAACGGGTGCGTGGGGTGGTCTCACGCCGTCTTCGGAAACCGTCGCCGCGCGGTCGGTGAACGTCCCATATGGGCTGTTCGCCAGCGGATGCCAGATGTTTGCGGGCATGTCGGGCCGAGGCCTACTTTGGGGGTAGTCCAGAGGTTGCTGGAGGCATTGCGGAAGGTCGGCGCGGACAGACCAGTCGCCGTGCTCTCCGGCCGGCTGCCTGCGAATGGCATGTTCGATCTCTTCCGGGATTCGTTGCCTGACCGAGTAGGGCGGTTCCACTTCGGCCGAGAATCAGTGGATGGCACCGCTGCCCAGCGATGGGGAAGGGGCGATCTCGACTAGGGCCGCAGGCTTACCACTGGCTCGATAACGCGCTCGCCGCGGTCACCTCGGCCGCCGCGGCCATCACCGGGCGTCAGGTGGTGCTGACGACAACGAAGTTCGACCGGTTCGCGCGGAATGGCCGAAGCCGGGGAGATTCTGACCGGTCTGCGCGAGCGCGACGTGCTGTTCGGGCTCGGCACCTCGATCTACGACTGGCACGACCCGTTCGGCAAGCTCTTCCTGCAAACCCTGGCCATGGTCACCGAATTCGAGGCCAACCTCAACCACCTGCGCACCCGCGAGGACATGGCCAAGGCCCGCGCGAAAGGCCGACTCAAGGGCAAAGCGCCGAAACGACCTCTGGCGGCACGCAAAACGATCCATCGCCGCTATCACGACCCCGACGACGACGCGAGCCTCGCGGACCTGGCCGAGGAGTACAGCGTCGGCCGCTCCACCATCCACCGCATCATCAGCAGCCCCACCCCACGGGCCTAACCGAACCGCTCTACTGACATCTTCATGCGACCCGAACTGACACCCAATGACGTTTGCCCAGCTCGCACCACTGACATTCTCGTGCGGCCTCGCACCTGAGGGCTCACCCTGATCGCACCTGCTACCGTCGCTGGCGCACGTCAAGATCGACATGGGGGGAATTCCGGCGATGAGAAGAGCGCTGATCGTGCTGACCGCGGTCGCAAGCATCGCGATCGCCACCGGCTGCTCGCTGACATATTCCGTCGAGGACGACGAACCCGCCGCGCCAACGGGTTTCACCTCCGTGCCCGCGTGCGATGGCCTGGACACGATGCTCGAGGCATCGCTGCACGCGTTCGCAGGCGATCTGTACAGCGCCGACAGTCGGATGCAAACGCAGTACGTGGTGAACAACAAGATGGTGCAAGGTGTCACGTGCGCGCTCACCATGGACCAACCGGTACCGCGCACCGACAGCTACCCGGCCGCCGGACCGCTGGCCCGATCGGTGACGATCCAACTCAGTGCCGTCGGCGAGTCACCCACCCACTGGACCATGCTCAGGACCAGCGCCACACCCGACTCCCTCGGAATGGACGAGACCAGCGAAGCGACACCGCTACCCGGCATCGGCGATACCGCCATCCTCTGGACCGGTCGCGACTGGCTCGACGCGGCCAAGGCCAGGGCCCGCGCCCGGATCAGCAATATCGACATCGATGTCACCACCTCGGGCATGAACTGGTCCGGCGGTCCGCAGATGCCGGTCACGGACTCCACGGACCTGACGAAGGATCTGTCCGAAGGAGCCGAGCAGATCACCGCGGCCCTCGTCCGAGGTCTACAGGACACGCTGCCGCAGAAGACGATCGGATGGACGCTGCAACCGGGGGCCCCGGAAGACGACGACCCGCCCGCCACCACTGATCTGGTGCAGGTCTGGGATCCGTGCACCTTAGCCGACTCGGCGATTACGAGTGCCGGGCTGGACATCGCGTCCAAGGAAGATCGCGGCACGGTGCTCGCGGACAGCGCCTCTTGCCGTTGGGACGGCAACGGATTCACCCTCGATGTCGAATCGACAGCCGCGCAGAGGTTCACCCAATTGATCTATCAGCATCCCACGCACTACACCGGATTCCAGCCGGTCACCGTCGGTGGGCGACGAGCATTGCGCGTGGATTCGACCTCGCACGGCGATACCGGCTGCATGCTCGCCTTCGACATCCCCCAGGGCGTACGCGGGGGCGGCACGGTCGGGATGGTCCGCATGCAGGCGTGGGCATCACGCCCGTCCTACAGCGGCGGCATGGGTCACGCCGCAGTGTGCGACGCGCTCACCGGGATCGGAGAAGTGTTGGCTCCGCACCTGCCACCAGGCCGACCGTAGTCGGCTCTACGAGTGTTGGAAGGCCCCGATCTCGGTGAGGACCATCGCCACCGCATCGCTGAACGGGTGCACCACCGTGTGACCTCGCCGGGATGATGCTCAGTAAGTGGCGGGCAGTCCGGCAGGAACGAGATGTGCGAGTTCGAGGCGTAGTTGTGTAGCGCTGGTGAAGTGGATCGCTGTCCCGCCCCAGGACCGGAAGACCGCGCAGGTGTCGGTGCAGTCGTCGATGAGGAGCGCGTCAGCGGGGGCTAGGCCGTAGCGGTCGAGGGTGGGGCCGAAGAATCGGTGAGGGGCTTCTTTCTTCAACGATCCGACATCGCTTGATACGAGCAGTTCGTCGACATGCAGCTCTGCGCTGAGCACTTTCGGTGCCGCATGGACGAAGCATGCCATGTTGTCGCTGGCCACGGCGAGGAACGCGCTAGGCCGCAGGGCGCGGACGATTCTCGCCATATCCGGATCGACTGGCGCGTTGCGGCAGTCGCGTAGCAGTTCTCGCAGCAGATAGTCGGTCCGGTAGCGGGCTGGCAGCTGCACGTTCAGTGTCGCGATGATCTCGGCGTCGGTGTATTTGCCGCGCATCCACTCGCCGACCAGTGGTTTGCGTCGGCGGAAGAGATCTTCCAATGCAGCACGCATCTGCGAGGACAGCGGGTGGCGAGCGTTGCCGATGATGCTGTCCCAGAAGTTCGCGGTGGACAAGGTGTTGTACCAGTCGAAGAATATGAACTTGGAGAAGATCGGCAACACGCCCTGTGCGCTGTCACGATTCATCCGCTGCCTTCCCGAGTACGCTGCTGCACTCTCTCATGGCCGGTGATCACATCGCGGGTGAGGCGGGCCAGCCCGCGCACGCCGCCCGCCCAGTAGGACACGGGCGCGGCGGGATAGACCAGCAGTCCCTTGGCTACTGCGCGCCGGGAGGGCCGGTAGGAGGCGGCCACCTCGAGCGTGTCGAGGCCAGTCAGCAGGCGCAGCAGCGAGCCGTAGAGCCCGATCGCCGCAGCCGCTCCTGCTGTCGGCGGCTCAGCAGGGAGAAGGCGACTCAGTGATCGCGCAGCACAGGCTGACTCAGACCGTAGAGGGGTTCGCGGACGGCTGCTGAGCCCGCCTGGGAGGATCGGGAGCGAGAACGCGAGCCCCAACGTGCTGGTCGTGCGCCGATGTGCACCACCGTTTCCCCCGACCGTACTCGGTGATGCCCCACTGACGGTGGGCTGGCTGATGATCCGCTTGTAGTCTACGTGCGGGCAGGTGGGGCGCGTTCTCGCGGCCGCTGTGTCTCGAGCGATGAGGGACTGGGGGAGACAGTGAATTTCGTGTATCGGCTCGCGCGGGCCGTGGGCATCATCGTGCTACCGGCGGCGGTGATGGCGACGGTGCTGGTGATCCTCGGCCGGATCTCGTTCACCGACCCGCGCATGGTGCGTATCGACACGGGCCTGGAGTCGCTGCGCTGGCCTGTCGCGAACGCCGTTGTCGGTGTCCTGCTGGTGGTGATGACGCTGGGGTCGGTGGTGGTGGCCGCGCTGGTGGATGTCCGCGACAGCGAGGGCAGCCCCGTCGACGGGTCGTGGCGCGACCGGGTGCTCGGCTGCCTCGTGGTGACCGTGAAGTTGTGCGGGGTCGTCGCGGGCCTGGGTGGGGTCGCGTGGCTGGTGATGCGGTGGACCGAGATATCGGATCGGCAGATCCTCACGGCCGCGACGCTGATCGGCCTGGCCCTGTGGGCGCGTTGGTCTCCGGCGATTCCGGAGCGGCTGGCGCGTACCGCGGTGGTCGATCGCGCGTTGGACGGGCCGGAGCAGGAGGTGCTGGTGCGCTGCGTGCCGGTGGCGACCGCTGCCGCCGCGGTGTACTGGTTGATCGGTATCCAGACAGACCGGCCGTGGATCCCGCTCGCGGTCATCGCGGTAGCGGCGGCGTTGGCGGTGTTGGTCATGAATCATCTGTGGCGGCGGGAGGTCGGCGTGGCGGCCACACGACGTCCCGCGGGCACACGCGTGGCTGCTGTGGCGGTTGCGACGGTGTCGGCGTTCGGGGTGGTTGTCGCTGCCACGGCCACCGGTGTCGCGACGACGACGCAGCGGGTCGGGGTTGGGCTGTGGTATCCGTTCGACGCGCCGGTGAGCGACGGTTTGCCCGGTCGTGCTGTCGCGATCACGCGGGCGGGCACCGTATTCGGGCTCGATGAGGAGCGTTCCCGCCCCGCCGTGCGGATCACGGCGTGGTACTGCCTCGGCGACGACTCGAGCTGCGAGAAGACCGAGATTCGCCGCTACGACGAGGACAGCGGCCACGTCGACGGGCTCATGCAAATGTTTGCCTCGGTGACCGAGACCGCTACCGGCTTCGCCGCGGCCCTGCTCGACGGGCCCCGTGAAGACACCTTCTCCGTGTTCGACTGCACCCCCAGCGACTGCGCGATGCCGGTGACGGTGCCCTATGAGCAGATGAGCGTGTTCGGTGGGGCGCCGCGGCTGACCCAGCACCCGGACGGGTCGCTGGTGCTGGCCTATACCGCCGATCGTGTGCTGAAGCTGACCGCGGTGACGGCGGGCACGGTAGCCGAGACGGTCACCGTCGTTCCCGAAGCGGTGCACAACCCCGGTCCGCCGCAGGTCGTAGTGACACCGGACGGGCAGATCGTCCTCGCCTACCAGGACGTGCACGATGGGTCGATCCACACCACGGTCTGCGCCGATATCACCTGCCGCACACCACGAACCGCGCGGATCACCACTCCAGGCCATGGGCACGCGCCGCCGGCGCTGAGCATCGGTCCGGACGGGATGCCGATGCTGGCCACGGTCGATCCCGCCGACGCGGACCTGGTGCTCTACGTTTGCGAAAGCGTCGACTGCACCCGGCATCAGGTGCGCCGATTGGCGAACTGGGACTGGCACGAGAACCGCTTCGCCGTGTCCGGCGACACGCTGCTCGGCCGTTCTTGGCTGCAACTCGTCGTCTCCCCTGAGGGGTTTCCCACTGTCGCGGTGTGGCGGTATTTCATTCATCGAGGGTTCCTGACCAGGAGTGACTACTCCGTCGATACCACAGCGACACTGTTCACCTGCGCCGAAAGGCGGTGCGGCGCATGAGGATTCTATCGACGGCTGCCATCGCGGGTGTGCTGCTCCTGGCGGGCGCTGGCTGCGGGCAGGACGGGACCGGGCCAGGATCGCGCGAGCGCGTGCCGGTGTTCTGTGACGCCGGTAGCTGTGGCGTGCGTGGCGAAATCCGCTGGCAGATCCCGTTGTCGGGTCCTTACCAGCTGTCGGGATACCAGATTGTTTCCGCGGCCGTCGACGCCGGCGGGACGCCGGTGAGCCTCGCCGAGGACGACGCCGACGACGCCTCGGTGTTCCTGTTCCTAGCCGACCGGCTTGTTGCTCTCGATGCCGCGTCCGGTCGACAGCGGTGGGAGGTGACCCGGCCGAACGCGGTCCTGGGGGAGTGGGTGCGGGCCGGACGATATCTGGTGATCCGGTGGGATCAGTGGCAGCCGGCGGGGCCGCAGCAGTGGGTTGTCGTCGACACCGCGACCGGGACCACCTATGACCTGCCGAGTGAACTGCCCGAACCCAAGTTCGGAATCCGGGACGCCGGAGCACGCTACGTCGCCGCCTACACCTCGCGAAAGAACGAGCCCTCACTGGCGACCGTGGTCGACGTGGAGACCTTTCAGATCGACCACTACCCGCAAACCACCACGAATGGCTATCCGCTGAGCCCGCACCCCGATCAGGGTCCACGCAGGCCGCAGACCGTCGTGTCCTCGGCATTGGACGGCAAGCCGGAGATCGACACGTCCTTCCCCGACAAGAACGACCCCCACCGGCACCAACTGCTCTTCCATGGCAGCCGAATCGGCCCGGACTACGCGCGCATCGACGAACCGTCCGCGGTACTGGTCCAGGATTCCCACGTCGTCGCCGTCGTCTGCGAACACGGGTCGCAACGCACCAGCACACCCACCGACCCGGTCGGCGCGAACGTGTGCGACCGGCCCGCGGTCGTCGCCATCAACACGCGCTGACCGGGGATGACACGTGGACGCAGGAAGTGGTCGACTACTGTTCGAGAGAGTGTTAGATGTTGATGTTTGGGGGGACGGGTGCGGTACTTCACGCCACTGCTGATGGTGGCGATATCGCCTGTGCTGCTGGGATGCTCGGTCATCGCGGACGCACCGGATATCGGTCGGGCCACGACAGCTCCGACCAGTGCGGTAGCTGCGACCACCACCAAGCGTGCGCACACCTCGCGGGAATTGTGTGAACCGGTGCGGGACTTCCTCGCCGGGGTGGGAGCGGTCGGGGTCCGCATCGAACGCTCGAACTGGCCACTCGACCGCGCTCTGCCCGAGGACTCGGCCCCGCTGGTCGTGTGCCGAGTCGAATCGGATTCGGAGCTGTCCGGCTTCATCAGCATGAAGCGGACCGGCAGCTCGGCCGACGATGTCGATCTCACCGAGCTGTACCCGGAACCCGGGTACAGCTCACCGGTGCTACTGAGCGACAAGCGCGAAACGGGCCATCTCAGCGTCAAAACCTATATCGGCCACTGGATCGGCGATTTCGATGTCAACCAGCAGTACTCGCGGGACCGGCCGGAGACGCGACAGCTCGCTATGTCCGATGACCAGGTCACGGCGGCGGTGCAGTTGCTGATCCGGGTGACTCGTGGACTCGACGAGTAGCGGCCGCCGGTCGGTGCGCACGTACTACCCCGTCCCGGATGGCTGGGGTGAAGGACTGTCCGGCATGGAATGGGCGGGCCTGGTGGCGTTCAGCCCGGTCGGGCTGTACCTGATCGTGTCCGGTATCCGGACCGTCGAGCAGTACCGGTGGCCGACCACACTGTTCCTGATCTCCTCCGGGCTGCTGTTTCTGTGCCTGTGCGCACTGGCACCCATCCCGGCAGCACACCCGAGACCGCCTGCACGTCGACGGCCACGAGATCACACCCACGACCGGCCGGACCGTGATCGCCCAGTCCGCGGCGACAACGCTGGCGATGACCGGCCTTCTCGCGTGCACGGTCGTGTCGTGCACGACCGTGCTGGCCGCCGACGTGCTCACCGAGTTGCCGCCATCGGCCAGCGCCCGAGCCCCGGCACCGATCGTCCTCGCGGTGATCGTCGTGGTCACGGCCCTGTATCTGCCGTGCTATGTGCTCAACAGATCGATTCGACGCCTCACCCTGACCTCCCGCGCGGTGACCGTGCCCCGCGGGCTACTGCCTTTCGCGGCCTCGATCGCCTGGAAGGACATCGTGGCGATCACGCCCCTGCCCCAGCACGAAAGCGGAATGCTGAAGCTGGACGTGCGCTCCTACCGTCACCCCACCCCGCGTGTGCTGCGCGTGGACGTCCGATTCATGAAGATCGGTGCGCCCGCGACCTATTGGCTGCTGCGCTTCTACCACGAGCACCCCGAGCACCGCGGCGAGTTGAACGACCACCGCGCCGCCGAGCGCGTCCGCACCTACCGGCTGCTCGATGTCGACCGGGACCATGACCCGCCCGGATTACCCCGCCCGGTGCAGGACATCCACCTCCCTCCCGATTCGTAGGACGGTGCCCATGTCAGAGGGGTCGCTACGTCAGTCGCTCCAGATGGTGAGCGCGGTCGGTGCGGTTGCCGTGCTCGCCGGCATGTTCGCGCCGCTGTTCAGTGTGAACCGCGACCGCGACACGCTGTCGCTGTGGTCGCTGCACGATCGCGGCGTACCGGGTATCACCGCGTTGCTGCTGGGCACCATCGCCATCGTCGTCACCACCCTGCTTCCGGGGCGTTACCAGGCACGGGCGCTGGGGCGATGGATACTCGGTGTGGCGGTGGTGGTCGCCCTCGGTGTACCGCTGGCGCTGTGCGTCGGCTACGTCAACACCAGCGCGGTGTACTTCTCGGATTTCCCCCGCCGCTACGTCGGATTCCGTTGGGGCCTACCTCTTCTCGTGCTCGGGCTGGCGACCATGCTCGTCGGTGTCATGGAGTGGCGGCATCGGATGCCCGCCACCACCCAACCTCGTGAGCAGGGCGGGCATCCGCCGCTCGTGCGGTAATCCGCGGTCCCCAGGGCCGCGTGCGCCCGGAATCGCGAT
The DNA here is from genome assembly GCF_007362295.1 of Nocardia otitidiscaviarum. Classification (NCBI taxonomy): domain Bacteria; kingdom Bacillati; phylum Actinomycetota; class Actinomycetes; order Mycobacteriales; family Nocardiaceae; genus Nocardia; species Nocardia otitidiscaviarum. The sequence goes on from NZ_CP041695.1 coordinate 2,309,989, forward strand.
AGCGTGATCGTGTGGTGCGCAGATGGGTGAGGTGTTCGTTGGTGGCCGTGGGGGTTTCGATGTCGGTAGCAGCCCTCGCCTGCTCACCCGCGGAGGCCCCCGCTGAGAGTTCGGGTGTGGAGGCTGATCGGCGGGCCGCCGAGTCGGTGTTGCTGTCGCTCGCCGATCTTCCCTGGGGGTATCGGGTGACGCGGGAGGTCGAGTCCGATACGTCGCGCCCGGAGGAGGAGAAGCATCCGTGGACCCCGGAACTCGTCGCGTGCCTGGGTCTCGACCCAGTGCGGGCGGGGCGGTCCGGGCCGTGGGCGCAGACTCGTTTCGCCTCGAAGAACAACAACCCGGAGGTTGTGATCTCGTCGGAGGTCGACATCATGGCGTCGGCCGAGGAGGCGGCTGCTGACCTCGCGACGCCGCGGCATCCGAGGTTTCTACCCTGCATGACCGAGGTGTCGAGGTCGGGACCTGAGGAACTCGATGGTGATTCGATCGATGTGGAGGTCACGTTGCTGGACTACCGAACGGTGGGCGAGGATAGTGTCGCGCTGCGGACCAAGGCAGTGATCACGATGAAGGGCAGACCGATCGTGACCGTGGTGGACTCGATCATGGCTCGGATCGGTCGCACGGTGGTGACCGTGCAGGTAGGGACCGCCGACGAACCCGCATCGGGGATAGATGCCATACAGCTGGTCGATCGCATGGCGGCACGCGCGGGCGCGCACTGACATGAGCGCGACCGGGAGACCGAACTCGACCGTCTCGGCGGGAACTGCTGTCGTTCAGGATGTCTCGCGGCTAGAGGTCGCTGTCGTGGTCGGTGCTGAATACGGGCAGGTCGAGCCGCAGCAATCGGTTCCGCGCATCGATGCAACCGTGGTACTCCAGCTCCGAGGGTTCCACCTCGAGCGCCGATAGAGCATTCACCATCTGCTCGGCTGCGGCGGCGACCTCCGCGGCTCGAAATCTGGCGTGGTAGAAGAACTGAAACCATTTGTCGCTCTGCTGCGTCCACCCGTGGGTTATCCAGTGGTCCGCTGGAGTGCTGGAGATCGTTGCCGGTGCGTCGATCCCGAGAGCGTTGCCTTGGTTGCGTGCGCCGACCTCGCGTGCGGGGTCGGCAGCGGATCGCAGGCGCAGTTCGAATTGGCCGGGGAGAGTGGGTATGTCGGTACACAGGGTGCACAACGCGGTGGTGAGGCGTGCGTGAACGTCGGCCCATCTGGTTCCCGGTATGCGCCGGACAAGCGTCGACGACCCCGCGGGTTCGGTGGCGTGCCATACCGGGCTCGGCTCCTGGCGCGCGCTGCCAGTGGTGGCGCTACAGATCAGTTCCAGCACGACCTGGTCGCTGTCGAGCCCGAGGGCCCAGCTCGTCCCGGGGCGTTCCCACACCATGCGCAAACCCGGCCAGTTCCGGACGGCCGGGCGCACGCTGGGGCCGCTCCACACCGGTGGACCGCCCCCGAGGCGGGCCAGGAGTATCCACCACGCCGACTGAATGAACGCGACCTCCGCGTAGTCGGGACCGTCGTTGTAGTCCATATCGAAGTCGATGCCGGACGACAGATTCACCGTCAGTTTGACCGCCTGCGCCGGATCACGGTTGGACACCATCACCGTCGCAAACCCGGCACGCGGCCCCGGCCTCAATTCCCACCCGACGATTTGCTTGCGCCACAGCGCACGATCGACCGCCTGAGGCGGATCCACGGGGAGCAGCTTCCATCCCAGCGTCGACAGAGCGTCCTGCACCTCGCCGACGGACCAGGCACCCAAATCCAGCGACATGAGCTGATCGAGAAGGTGCTCGAATCGCTTGTCGGAGGACCAGTACCGGTATTCGTCGCGCTGCACGACGCTCAGCGTAGAGAGCACCTCCGACACGCACGAAAGCATTCGAGACCCCAACCCGAACGCCGCTCCAGGTCGGGGTTGTTGGTGACGCGGTGCGCACGGCGGTGACGGAGGCGCGGGCGACGGTGGCTGCGGGGTTGGTGAGCATTACAACCGGGTGCGCGACCGTGGTCGTGATCCAAACGGCCCGAGACCACGTCGACGGTATCGATCAGAGCCGAAGCGACCATGTCTACCGTTCACTAATCCCGTTGCGGCCCAGACGTTTCAGCAGAGGTGTCGGCGGTCGGTGGAAGAATCGAGCGCTGGTTGATTGGGAAAGCGATCTCGACAAGCTCGATGCCTCCGCGCGCGATGCGGCAGCGTCCGCCGCCTGCGACCGTCGACCGCGCGCCAGGCTGGTCGCGGAGTTCCTGGCACTGCTCGAGCGGAAAGGCTGTGTACCCGAACCGGTGTGCCGGGTGGTCGGCGCGAAGGCGGTGAAGGAGAAGACCGGATTCCTCAGCTCGCGGCAGTGGTGTCTGCATGCTGTGGAGATCGTCGCCCGCGGGTGGTGGTTGCGTCCGCCTGGCAACGACTGGGCGACCAAGGCGAACGGGCAGATGCTTCTCACCGATGGGCGCTACGCGCTGGTGCTCGTGCACGACCTGGACCAGGCGCTGTTCGATATCGGGATTCGCCACGACGTGGGTGGTGGTCTTGAACGAGCGTGGGCTGATGCCCTCGATCCCGAGGTCGGCCATGACCTGCGCGACGGTGTTCTTCGAGACCCGCTCACGCTCGGCCCGCAGATCCGCGGTGATGCGTGGCGACCCGTAGGTGCCACGCGAGGCACGGTGATGGGCGAGGTTTTTCACCTCCAGGTCTCGGCGCCGTTGCAGCCGTGGCGAGGGTTCCGGATCGGCTCGGACCTGCAGGAACCGGTAGTAGCCGGAGGTCGATACGCCGAGCAGTTCGGCCATCCAGGTCACATCGAAATAGGCGCACTGCTCGGTGACCTTTGCCCGCAACAGCATCAACTCGGCCCGTTCGTCGTCGGAAAGTGGTTGCCCACCTTTGTCATTCGACTCCCGACCGCCGCGATCGGTCTTTCCGGCCGCGGCCATGCGACGGCGCTCGTCACGCACCCACTTGTGTAGCAGGTTCTCGTGCAGATCCAACTCACGAGCGACCTCTCGCACCGACCGACCGGCATCGATCGCCCGGTGCGCCGCCTCCACCCGATACTCAGGCGAATACGATCGACGCGGACGATGCATGAGGAACATCCTTCCAGGGACCATCGGTCCCGCTATCTCGGATGTCCACTACTTCGGGGGAACCCAGAGGCGGTTTCCGCCTCCGACCGGTCATATTCGTGGGCCGATTGTGGACCGCCGCGACTGGATCGCGGGCCTGACTGACGCCGGATATGCGCGGCGCAGTCATCGCGGCCACTCGATTCTCAGCCGACGGGGGTCACCGTCCACATATTCGCTCGCGGCAGCGCATCGCCCTTGATCGAGTCGCACTCGGAGTTCAGTCGTATCCCGCCGACGGTGCCGGTCGAGCCGTCCCCGGAGGTGAACGCACTCCAGCACGTGAGGGGACCGCGTCCGAAGTTGCGCTGGTGGATCACTCCGCGATCCGAATACCCCTTGACGAGGACGTACCGCCACTCCTGATTGCCGAGTCTGGTGTCGCGGCAATCGACGGTCCGAAAGTGCACGCCGTTGTCGGTCTCGTACAGCAGGCAGGTGCGGGTCGCGGGGTTCCCGAGGCGCGTCGAGTAGGTGCCGTCGAGCGCCGTCCAGGTCTGATCTGCGCCGACCGGCGTCGTGCACGGCCGCAGAGCCACGTCTTCGCCCACCACGCTCACACAGGCACCGGAGACACCCACGCTCGCGATCCGGAAGTTCTGCTGGGACGCCGGCCAATCCGCCGCCGCCGGACCGGCGGCCACCACACCGCCGAGCACGACGACCCCGGCAGCCGCCGCCACCAGCCATCGACGCGCGAGACTACGAGCCGAGCACACCATGGACTACCTCCAACCTCGTCGACGGGCAAGTCACCTTCGGAGGATTCGATGCACATCCCACTTCGGGATGGGAACCGTGGCTCGATCGGTCACGGTGTGGCACAACCGGTCAGGGCGTCGGGGCCGCTGTCCGCGCTAGCCTGAGACCGGTTATTCGCCTCGCTCGTGCTCGACGAGATCGGAACCGGTGATGACAGTGAACAGAGCGCTCGGCAAGCTCGAACTTCACGACCAGCGAACCGAAGGCGTTGCGCTGCCGCGATTCTCCGGGGGTGTAACGCGCGGGACCAGGCGATGTCCTCCGGCTCCCGGGTCGGGCGGCACAGCGGGCTACACGGTTGTCGACAGTCCGCGAACCAACCCGTATCGGGACAAGGTTGTTCATACCTACGACGACTCCCCGGAGATCTGGCGGCAGGTGCTGGGGGACACGTGCCTGTTCGAATGGGGTGTCTACGAAGGTGCGACGCGGGCTTTGTCGCTGGGAGAGGCGGGTGTTCGGTTCTTCGATCGGCAGCTCGGACTGGCCGGACTGCTGGGGGCCGACCGTCCCCGCATCGGGAGGATGCTGGATCTGGGCTGCGGGTGGGGTTTTCTCTGCTACCTGCTGGCCCGGCGGTTCCCCGAGTGCCTCCGCATTGATGCCATCAATATCAGCCCTCGCCAATTGGATTACTGCGCACGGTATCTGAGTGATCACAACCTGCTCGACCGGGTGTCGCTGTATCTGTGCGACGGTCAGGACGTGGGTCTGCTGCCCGATCCCGAGCAGCCCTACGATCTGGTGATCGTTCGTGGTGTCTACACGCATTTCCCGAACGACGTCTACGAGGCGTCGGTCGCGGCCTTGGCCGACAGGGTCGCTCCGGGCGGAATCGTCATCATCTCCGACACTCTCTTTCGCGGTGATCCGACCGGCGGGCTGGATGCCTACGTCTCGGAGATTCCCGATGAGGTCGACCGGCTCGCATGCGGCAACCGAAAGACCCCGGAGTACTTCGCCGGTGTACTGGAAGCCAACTCCTTCGAGATTCGGGACATGCGCGTTCTACCGTCCAATGGCGATGTGGCGCACTGGTTTCGGGACGTCAAAGTGAATATCGAGCGGGCATTTCCGGAGGGCGTGTCGGGGCCGGTGGAGGAGCTGCGGGTGATGGCCGACAATATGTCGGCTGCCCTCGCCAGGGATCAGGTCTCCGCCTACAGCATCGTGCTGCGGCGGAAGGACGACCGGTGATCGCCCTGCCCACCAGTTTTCGCCTACCGGAGGTCGTCACCCGGCTGCCGCACGGATGTCATCGTGACTGCGCCGACTTGGACGCGCGGTCGGGCGCGTTCGCGCGCCCCTACCTGCGGGAGTACTTCGGTGATGCGGACCGGACCGAACGGTACCTGCAGCAGCGTATCCCGCACTACGGCTGCCTGGCCTACCCGGATACCCTCGGCGACCGCACGTTCGATCTGGTCAATCTCATGATGGGCGTGACCATCTACGACGACACCTTCAGCAAGCCGGGCATCCACGCCGACCGAGCGGCGACCGTCCGGCTGCACGAACGCTGGTGCCGGGTCTTCGACGACGATCGACCACCGGAGGGGTCGGCGCACCGGTTCGTACACGACGTGATATCGGCCGCCGAAGCGCGGATGACGCCGCACCTGGCGCGCAGATCCCGACAAGCGTGGCGGGACATGGCCGACAGTCACCTCGCCGAGGCGGTGCGGCGGCAGGACGGCATCACGCTCGACCCGGACCGGTACATGCGTGAACGACTCACGAATGTCTACGGCTGGTGGATCACCACCCACGTCGAGTACGCGCTGGGCATCGATCTGGGCGAGCTTGCCGACGCACCGGAGATCCGCACCGTCCGTGCCCGGGCCATCGCACATATCGCGCTGGTCAACGACCTGTACTCCTTCGCCAAGGAACTCGATCTCGAGGAGGCGATGAACCTCATTCTGGTTCTGCTGCACCGCGACGGCCTGACCCTGCAGCACGCCGTCGATACACTGGTCGAGCTGATCCACCGGGCGGAAGCCGACTTCGTCGCCGCTTGCGACGCGGTCCGCGCCGGTCCGCTGGGGTCGCGGTCCGACATCCGTGCCTACCTGGGCGGGATCGCCTACACCATGACGGGCAACCTGCGCTGGTCTCAGCTGTCCACCCGCTATCACGGCGATCAGCACGACGGCAGCCTCGTCACCGGCGGAACCATCTCGCTCACTCCTCGACCCACCATCTACTCGTCCTCCCGAGCGGGCCACGTCGACCGCTGACGTCCGATGCGGCGGCTACGCGATATGTGCGTACCTCGCGGCCGTCGCCGCCGGGCGCGCCGGATCGATCACGCCGTGGTGTGCGTGTGGATGGCGGTGGCGAGTTTCTCGTGTACCTGCGGCGGCAGCGTATGGCCCATGCCCGCGATCATCAGCAACCGCGCGTTCGGGATCCGTTCGGCGATGATCGCGCCGTGGCCGCGCTTGACCGGTTCCTGGCTGCCCTCGATGACCAGCGTGGGCGCCTGCACCCGGTGCAGCACGCCCACCGGTTCGAAGTTCGGTTCGGCCGCGGCGGCCAGCCGGTGATTGGCTACCGCCGACAGGTCGCGGGCGCGGTCGTGAATCCGTTCCTGGAGTGCGCGGGCCGCGTTCTCGTCGAACGGCAGCTCGGCGCCGTGCAGGACGCGCTGCTCGGCGATCATGGTGTCTATCCGGGCTTTTCGAGTCTCCGGCGGTGGGGCGGCCAGCAGCGTGCGGTAGAAGTCCACGAACTCCGGGGACGGCTCGGGCAGGCTGTCTTCGGGTTGCGGCTGGCCCAGCAGTGCGCGCATGAGGACCTGACCTTCGCCGCCGCCGAGGGGTGAGGATCCGATGACGGTCAGTGACCGCACGCGGTCCGGCCGCTCCACGGCGATGAACTGGCCGAGCAGCCCGCCCGCCGAATGGCAGACCAGGTGGGCGCTGTCCAGGCCGTGTGCGTCCAGCACCCGGTACACGTCGTTCTTGATGTCGTGCCAGGTGTACGGAGCCGTCGCGAAATCGATGGTGTCCGATCTGCCGGTGTCGCGGTGGTCGTATCGGATCACGCGGCGGCCTCCGCCGACCAGTCGGTCCACGAACTCGTCGGGCCACAGGATGCCCTGCGACATCGAGCCCATGATCAGCAGGATCGGCGTATCCGACGGGCTGCCGAACTCTTCACTCCAGAGGTTCACGTCGCGCATGAGGGCTGTTCCTTCCCCGGTCGGCCGCAGCGGTGCAGCCAATAGCTGACCGACCAATGTGTAGTACTCCAATTGGAGTGATTAGGAATGTAGTACTACATGTGGAGTGGTGGCAAGGGTGCTCGGCTGCGCCGAGGTTGCATCCTGTACCGAGGTACAGGCTTAGCCTCGGGGAGAGCGTTCAGCAGAGTCTTCGCGCAGGAGGAGGTGCGGGTCATGGCCGACGAATCACCGATCCGCCGGATCGGCGACATGGATATCGACTCGGTGGCAGGCGTTTCGGATCGGGCCTGGGTGGCGGTGGACGCGTGCACGCTGCCGTCCGAGGGGCAGTTGTCGCGGCTCGCGGAATTCGACGCGCTCTTCCGGGACGGTGTGCACGGTGTGGAGCGGGTGTCGCCGACCCGGTTGCGGCTGGATCTGGACAGCACCGCCGTATCCCGGGCGCGTGAGCTGGCTGCCGTGGAGTCGGACTGCTGCTCGTTCTTCGCCTTCGAATTCACCACTGTCGGAGAAGGATCGGTGTGCATGGACATCGAGGTGCCACCCGCGCGAGTCGGCGTGCTCGACGGGCTGGCCGCCCGCGCGATTGCGGGCGGGTCGGCATGACCGGGCTGCGGAGCGGTCAGGTGGCGCGCGCGGCCGGGGTGAACATTCAGACCTTGCGCTACTACGAGCGGCGCGGGCTGCTGGCCGCACCGGAACGCTCCCTGGGCGGGCATCGGATCTATCCGGAGCGGACGGTGACCGTGCTGCGGTTGATCAAGGCCGCGCAGCGGCTGGGCTTCACCCTCGTCGAGGTCGCGGATCTGTTGGCCGCCATGCGGATCGGGGGTGAGCGGCGTCCCGGGGTGGGGCTGCGCGCGCGAACCGAGGCCAAGCTGGCCGAGATCGAGGCCGAGCTCGCGGAGCTCACCGCCAGGCGTGACACGCTGCGCGCGGCGGTGGCGGCCGGGTGCGATGACCTGCTGGCGTGCAGCGAATCTCCCTCCTGCCCATTGCCTTTCTCGCACGATGGCGCGGCGGAGAACACCATGGCGGCTGACGGCAGCCAGGTCGGCGCGGCACGGCGGGAGTAGCTCTCACGGCCGGGTGCGGTCCGGGATCACCGGTGTCGTCGTGCGGTGAGCGCGGCGGTCGGGACGACGGCCAGCGCGAGCACGCCGCCGACCAGTGCCAGGGTCGGATAGCTGGTGGCGGCGACCATGAGTCCGGAGCCCATACCGCCGGTGGCGCCCGCGACGGCAATGGAGACATCCACCGCGCCTTGGGTTTTGGCGCGCGTGGCCAGCGGCACCGTGTCGGTGATGATGGCGGTGCCCGCCACGAGACCGAGATTCCACCCCAGTCCGAGCAGAGCCAGCGCGAGCGCGAGCAGGGCAACGGAGTCGCCGGGGGACAGGGCCGCGAGCATGCCCGCCGCCAGCAGGGTCACCCCGGACGCGGCGGCGACGGGTAGGCGGCCGAAGCGGTCGACGAGCCAGCCGGTCAGCGGGGAGGGCAGGTACATGGCGCCCACGTGGATGGCGATGACCAGTCCGGCGGCGGCGGTGCCGTGTCCGTGATGGAGCATGTGCACCGGTGTCATGGTCATGATCGCCACCATGACCAGCTGGGTCAGCGCCATCACGAATCCGCCGGTCGCGATGCCCGTGCCGGAACCCTCGGTGTCGGGTAGGTCGTCGGTCGCGGTGGCGACCGGATCACTTCCGCCCAGTTCCCGGGCCAGCAGCAGCGGGTCCGGTCGCAGCCATACCGCGAGTACGAGCGCGGCCAGCGTGTACGCCAGTGCGGCGAGCAGGAACGGCCCGGCCAGATGGGGAATGCCGACCGTCTCGGCGAGACTTCCGGTGGGAGCGGCGAGATTGGGGCCGACGACACCGCCGAGCGTCGTGGCCACCAGCACGGTGGACACGGCACGGCCGCGGTGGGAGGCCGTGGCCAGATCGGCTCCGGCGTAGCGGGCCTGCAAATTGGTGGCGGTGCCCGCACCGTAGACGAACAGTGCGAGGAACAACAGGACCGGATTGTCCGCGACGGCTGCGGCGATGACACCGAGACTGCCGACCGCGCCGGTGAGGTACCCGGCGGCCAGCCCGGGCCGCCGCCCCCGCGCCTGCGACAGCCGCCCCACCACGATGGCGGCGAGTGCGGAGCCCGCCGTGAACAGGGCGCTGGGCAGTCCGGCCAGACTGGTCGACCCGAGCATGTCCTGTGCCAGCAGCGCGCCGACCGTGATCCCCGCCGCCAGCCCCGCGCCGCTGAGGATCTGCGCGGACACCAGCACGGTCAGGACGCGGCGCTGCGCGAGTGCGAGATCGGGGGAGGAGGGGATATCGGTGGTGCTGTGCGACACGAGCGTTCTTCCTGAAGCGTTGTGCGCCCGGGCGCACCCTCACGGGCGTCCCGGGCGGTGGATCACGAACGGATATTCCAGCGAGCCAACCAGTCTCGCTCCTGCTGCTCCTTCTCCCGGTGGTAGGCCGTCGACGGTTCTCGCAGGCTCACCCGTGGCGCGGGCCGGGCGAGGAAATCGCCTTCGCCCTTGGCCGCGAGTTCACCGCCGAGCTCCACATAGCATGCGCCCTCGCCGGTGAAGCGGGAATCGGGTGCGTCGCAGCCGAGATAACGCGCCACCTGATGGGCGGTCACCGCGGCTTCGGCTTCGGTGGGCTGCACGGTGATCTGCTCCGGGTGCGCCAGCCACGCAGCACCCACGGTAGGGAGAGGCCGAGAACGTCGGTGAAGGAACGGTCGACCAGGACGATTCGATCGGTGGCGGGAAGGGGGTCGCGCAGGGTGGCGGCGGCGGTCAACCCGCCCACACCCGTGCCGAGCAGGGCGACGGTTCTGCTCATGGCTCCTCGTTCCACTCGGCCGGCTCCGCCATGGAGGAGCGGCGGGCGACGCATTAGAATAAGTTATTCCATAGAGTATTGGAGAAGCAAGCGTGAGTGAGCCGACCGGCCGCAAGGCGGCCCTATTCGACGAGATCGCCCGAGTCGGCAAGGCGCTGGGCAATGGTCGCAGGCTGCAGATCCTCGACCTGCTCGCACAGGGGGAGCGGACCGTCGAAGCCATCGCCACCGCGACCGGCATGAACCTGACCACCGCCTCGGCGAACCTGCAGGCGCTCAAGGCGGGTGGTCTGGTGCGGGCCCGCCGGGACGGCACGCGCCAGTACTACCGGCTGGCCGGAACCGACGTCGCCCGCCTGTTCGCCCTGGTGCAGACCGTGGCCGAAGCCCACTTGGCCGATGTCGCCGTCGCCGCGGCGGCCGTCCTCGGCGCACCTGAAGACGCGATCACCCGTGACGAACTGATCCGCCGCCGTGACGCCGGAGAAGTCACCCTCATCGACGTTCGCCCGCACGAGGAGTACCGGGCGGGCCATATCCCGGGCGCGATCAATATCCCGCTGTCCGAACTGACCACTCGCCTCGCCGAACTCCCCGCCGACCGCGACATCGTCGCCTACTGCCGCGGTGCGTACTGCGTCATGGCACCCGACGCCGTCGAGATCGCCCAGCGATCCGGGCGGGAAGTCAAACGACTCGAGGAAGGCATGCTGGAGTGGATGTTGGCCGGTCTACCGGTGGAGCGCGTCTCGCGGTGATGCCGTGACGGTCACCGATGAGAAAGCCATGGCTGAACCGTTCGAACCGACCGGGGGCCGATGACGGTCGGGAGCGTCCCCGACCGGCGCGGTGGAGTCGCGCGCGGTGTGACGGCCGGGACCGATCGCGCTAGGGGCGGGATCGAGGGGCGGTGCTGTCAGGTAGGGCAGCCAACTGCTGCGGAGGAACCGGTGGTGAGTGCGGCGACCAATCCGGCGAGCAGCCCGGCCGCGCATTCGGCCGACCAGCTCATCGCGTTGGCGGAGACCGGTGTGGTGGCGGTGGGATCGGCGTGTGCGGCGGCTCCGCTGGTCAGGGCCGCGGCGGTGCAGAGGACGAGAATCGGACGAGACAGTGTGCGCATGAGTTGCTGACCTCCGCTGTGGCCGAGTGCTTGTCGCTGGCGGGTCGGACGCTATCAGTGGCATCGCGCCGGGCACAGCCGCCGGTTTCCGGGGCATCGGCGCCCGGGCGACGGGTCCGGATCGCCCCTGTCGTCGTCAGCCGCCCAGCATCGCGCCGATCCCCATCACGACCAGCACCACGACCAGCAGCCGCAGAAATGCGGTGACGGCGACGAGGGCGCCGGTGATCAAGGGGCGCAGGGGGTTTCGTTCTGTCGTGATCGTGGTGGTGGGGAGGTCGCGGGTCAGGCGGTCGAGGTCGGTGCCGCGGCGGGCGCGGGTGGCGGATTCGGCTCGGGCGGAGAACTCTTCCGGGGTGAGGGTGCCGACCGCGAGATGGGTTCGGAGCAGGCCGATGACCTGTTCGCGGTCGGCGTCGGTGGCGCGGGGCGACGGTCCGAAGCGCATGGCGTCTCCCGGTCGGTTCGGTGGCGGTTGCTGTTTCGAGGTAGCCGGGAGCGCCGGTCGGCAAACGCGGCGGGGCCGTGGAATCGGACCCGCGCCGGTGTCGGACGGGCTCAGTACACCCTGGGGGCGCAGGGGCTGGGCAGCGCGGACAGGGTGGCCATGTCGCAGATGGCGCCGGTCATGATGTGCAGGGGCGCGGCGACCAGGAGGGCGAGGATGCCGATGACATTGCCCTGCTGTGCGAACAGGGCGAGGGAGTCCGCCGCGGCCGAACCGGAATCGAGGGCCGAGGAGCCGGTGCCGTCGGCGATGGTGATCGCGGGGGTCGGTGCGGGGGCGGGTTCGGCGGCTGCCTGGGCGGCGGTGGTGACGAGGGTGGCCGCCGCGATCGAGGCGAAGGCGATGTGCAGGGGGGTACGCATGAGGGAGAACTCCTGGAGGTGAGTGGTCAGCGCGGGGGTTGGCTGAGATCGCGGTTCATGGTGGGGATTTCGATACTGATGGGCATGCGCAGGTCGGCCAGGTAGATCAGGGCGGCCTGGCGCAGGAACTCGTCGAACATCCAGTACGCCTCCTGGGTCGGTGGGACGACGGCGAGCACACCCTCGCGGACGGCGATGAACGGTCCCCAGCTCACGCGCAGCAGCGGATCCCAGATGGGTTCGCGGGGGATGCCCAGGCCGTCGGCGATCCGGTCGCCGAGCAGGAAGCGGGTGAACGCGCCGAGTACCGGTCGGGTGACGATGGACAGATCGAGCTGGTTGCCCAGGCCGAGCAGCCGGTCGGCGAGCTTCGCGCCCTCCGGCGTCACCGCGATGATCGGGTCGAGCACCTGTGCCGCTTGGGAATCGGCCTCCGCCCAGGAGTTGGGGATGTACTCGTCGCGGATGCCGAGCATATGCGCGGCGACCTGCCAGGAGTGCAGGAAGGCGTCGGATTCGTTGCCCGGGATCGGCACCCGCCAGGCGGTGAGGTGTTTCATGACCGTGGTCGGGAGGCTGTGCCAGGTGACCATCATGTCGTTCTGGCTGATCGGAATCTCCTCGGTGGCCATGGCCTTCCAGTGCGGCGACCGCGGCAGCAGATGCCGCACCCCGGCGTGGGCGAGCCGAGTCTTGACGCAGGTCACCACCATTTCGCCGTCGGGGGCGTAGGCATTGTGGGTGCCGATGTCGTAACCGAGTTTGGCGGTCTTGGAGATGCGGTCGCGCAGGTCGTGTCCGCCCTTGGAGTAGTAGACCGCGCGGGCCTCCTTGGGGATGACCGTGCTCATCATTCCGCTGGCCAGCCCGTACAGCACACCGAGGTAGAGGCCGCGTTTCTTGTTGAAGTCCACCGCGGTGGCGAGTTTCGCCGGGTCGGTCCAGTGCGGCAGCTGCCGGGCGTACTCCATGAAGTCGCGCAGTTCCGTCGGCAGTCCCGCGGGCAGGGGTTGCCCGTTGCGGGTCCAGGTTCGCAGCAGTTCGTTGACACGAGGCACGTCGCCGCTGTCGATGAGACGGGCGATCACCGGATCGGCTTCGGCGTCCCAGACATACATCGGATCGGTTCCGCTCCCGGTTCCGGCCACCGACCCCTCCGGTGACCAGGTCCACGGTTGCGCCCGCGCGGGTGCGATGGCGGCCAACGCACCGAAAGCACCTAGAGCCCCGCCGACTTTCAGCGCGAATCGCCTGTTGAGATCGTCCATGTCCACTGCTCCTCATCGAGACTCTCGCAGAGGGTGAGGCACTGAAACGCTCACCGTGTCTGCGTACCATTGATGAGAGCACAGAGTGGCGGCCATCACAAGGTGGTGCCCGTGATCGGTCGGATTATCGGCCGGAGCGCGAGCTGTCCCAGTAGGTGGTGGCGGCAGCGCCGGATCGGTTGTCTCAGCTCCAGTGGGTGCGGGGGTATGCGTGTGCTGGCCATGGCCCCGTGGCCGCAACCTCGCCGGGTCTTGCGGAAGGTCCAAAGGCGGCGTGCACCTGGGGATTCGAGTGTTCGAACGGCGGTAGGGCTAGGTCTGCCAGCGGGACGGGGGTCGCGTGTCGCGGCGCGCGTGGCGACCCGTGCTGCCGATCGAGATGCGGGGGATCGGCGGCCGGGGCGGGTGCGGTGCGGGCACGGTGTCCGGGTCGATGCGGGGCAGGATCTGGGTGGGGCCGTCGAGCTCGTGGTGGAGTTGGGCGAGGAAGGCGTCGAGGCTGTCGAAGTGGGTGAGGATCGTCGACAGCAGGCGCAGGGCGCTGCCGTCGGTATCGGCCGTCGTCATACGTCTCCGCCGGAGGTTGGGCCCGGGGGTCGGGCGGTGGGGGAGTGCGCGGCCCACCGGTGGGCCGATAGGGTTTGTCGCGGTTGGGTTCCGCGCCCACCGGTGGGGTTGTGCGTGCGGCATCGGTCCCACGTGTCGGTGGGGACCGTGGGGGCCGCCAGGGGCGGGCGGCCCACCGGGCATCAGGTTAGTGCGGGCGCGGTGCGCTCCGGAGTCGGTGCGCGGCCATGCTTCTGCGGATTTCGGCCACGGGTGCCGGTGCGACACGCCCGGATGTTCTTGAATTAGCTATGTAATTGCTGAACTGCGTCACGCTTGCTGTCCGATGGGAGATCATCTGCGGCATGCTCGTCGACTCATGGTGTGTGCGTTCGATACACAGTGCGGCGGTACTCGTCGACTACGCGGGTAACCGGTCGATGACCACCGCGCAGGCGCTGGCCGGGACCGGGCTGGCGGCCGCGGATCTGGAGGATCCGGAGGTCGAGATCGACATCGCGCAGGAGTTCCGGATCGTCGACAACATCCTCACCGCGACGGGCGACGAACCAGGGTTGGGACTGCTGGCCGGCTTCTCCGTGCATCTGCCGATGCTCGGCAGCCTGGGCATCGCGTTGAGCAGCTGCTCGACCGTACGCGAAATGGCCGAACTGTGGGCCCGCTATGCCGATCTCTCCTTCGCCTACACCCGCTTCAGCCTCGCCGACGCGGGGGATCGGGTGCTGGTGCGACTGGACTCCGAGGCCGTGCCCGCACGGGTGCGGCGCTTCGCGATCGAGCGCGATCTCGCACTGGTGCGCACGGTGCAGCGGGAGCTGTTGAGCTGGGACGTGCCCGTGGAACGGCTCGAGGTGACGCTGCCCTACGCGCCGGTGTACGAGGCGGTCGGCGTGCTGCTCGGTATCGCCGACATCGTCTACGACCGACCCGCCGACGTACTCGTCCTGCGCGGCGCGGATCTGCAGCGGCCCATGCCGCAGGCGAACGCGGTGCTGCGCCGCCAGTACGAGCGGATGTGCGAGCGGTTGGTCGAGCGCCGCCGCGCGCGCATCGGACTCGCCGGACAGGTGCGCGCCCTGCTGGTCCGGCGCGGCGGCGCGGTCGACCAGGCGGCCGTCGCCGCGGATCTGCACATGAGCGTGCGCACCCTGCGCCGCCGCCTCGCCGACGAGGGCACCACCTTCCGCGAACTGGTCTGTGAGACAACGGGAATGCTCGCCGAGGAACTGCTCGCCGCGGGCTTCACCGTCGACACCGTCGCCAACCGCCTGGGCTACGCCAGCCCGTCCGCCTTCACGGCCGCGTTCCGAGAGTGGACGGGACAGACCCCCGGCCGCTTCGCCCGCGCCGAGCAGATCGCGCCCCGCCGCAACGGCTCCGGGCCGGAAAGGGCGAAAAGTCCGAATCCACACCGGGACTGAGCCCGCCACGGACCGAACCCGCCGCCGAGCCGACAATACCGCCGCCGTTCTATCGAGAATGCGCGCTACGGGAACGGAGGTCAGCGCACCGCGTCGTCGCCGTGCGGGTGCGCGGCGGCGAGTCGTTCGGCGGCGACACGGGCGATGGTGTGGACCTGGCGGGTGCGGGCCTCCGGGTGGGCGGTGCGTTGCTCCAGGGCGGTGGTGATGCGGGTGAGTGCGGTGGTCGCGTCCTGGACGGTCTGGTTGATCAGGCTGTGGCGGGCGGTGAGGTCGCGGTGGGCGTGGACGAGGTCGGTGTGGTGGCGCCGCAGCTCGGTGATGCGGTTGAGCAGATCGGCGACCTCCCGGGTGGTGAGGGTGACGGTCGGGTGGTCCTCGCCGCGCAGGATCGCCTCGGCGGAGATTTCGGCACAGCGGGCGTGCAGTAGGTCGAGAATGTCGGTCAGGGGGTCCACCTCCCACGGTGCGGCGGGGTCTTCGGGTACCCCGTCGGTCGGTTTCGGCGCGCCGCCAAGGCGGCCCGGACGTCGTGCTCACCGTCGAGTCGGAGACGATACGCGCGGGTAACACGGACTCGCATGTACATATGTGTGGGGTAAGGGTGCAGACTACCCGGGACAGCCAGTCGCACATCTCGCCCGATCGGGCCAACGTAGTGGAGTGGGAAGGAGTCGGCGAGTGTTCAGCCGTGTCGCCATCGTGAACCGGGGTGAGGCCGCCATGCGTCTCATCCATGCTGTTCGGGACCTGGCTGCGGAGACCGGATCGACGATCGAGACCGTCGCGTTGCATACCGACGTCGATCGGAATTCGACCTTCGTACGCGAGGCCGATATCGCATACGACCTGGGTCCCGCGTCCGCCCGCCCGTATCTGGACCTGAAGGCGCTGAAGCAGGCCCTGATCGCGACGAAGGCCGACTCCGCTTGGGTCGGTTGGGGTTTCGTGGCCGAGGATCCGGCCTTCGCGGAACTGTGCGAGCAGATCGGCGTCACCTTCATCGGCCCGAGCCCCGAGGCCATGCGCAAGCTCGGCGACAAGATCGGCGCCAAGCTGATCGCCGAGGAGGTCGGCGTGCCGGTCGCGCCGTGGAGCCGCGGCGGAGTCGAGACGGTGGAGGACGCGGTCGCCGCGGCCGAGCAGATCGGCTATCCGCTGATGCTGAAGGCCACCGCCGGTGGCGGCGGGCGCGGCATCCGGAAGATCACCAGCGAGGCCGAACTCGTCGATGCCTATGAACGCACCCGGCAGGAAGCCGCGCGCGCGTTCGGCAGCGGCGTCGTCTTCCTGGAGCGCCTCGTCACCGGCGCGCGGCACGTCGAGGTGCAGGTGATCGCGGACGGTCAGGGCACCGCCTGGGCGCTGGGCGTGCGCGACTGCTCGGTGCAGCGGCGCAACCAGAAGATCATCGAGGAGTCGGCCTCGCCGGTGCTGCGGCCCGATCAGGCGGCCGAGCTGAAGGCGTCGGCGGAACGGCTGGCCGTCGCGGTGGGCTACCGCGGCGCGGCCACCGTCGAATTCCTCTACCACCCCGGCGACGAGCTGTTCGCCTTCCTCGAGGTCAATACCCGCCTGCAGGTCGAGCATCCGATCACCGAGTGCACCACCGGATTCGATCTGGTGCGCGCGCAGCTGCTGGTGGCCTCGGGCGGCAAGCTGGAGGGTGAGCCCCCGGCCGAACGCGGCCACGCCATCGAGGCGCGGCTCAACGCCGAGGATCCCGACCGCGACTTCGCGCCCGCCCCGGGCCGCATCGCCCGGCTGAATCTGCCCGCCGGACCGGGCATCCGGGTCGACACCGGGGTCAGCGAGGGCGACACCATCCCCGCCGACTTCGACTCCATGATCGCCAAGATCATCGCCTACGGCCGCAATCGTGACGAGGCGCTGGGCCGCCTGCGCCGCGCGCTGACCGAGACCCGGGTCGTCATCGAGGGCGGCGCCACCAACAAGAGTTTCGTGCTCGAGCTGCTGAACCAGCCCGAGGTGATCGACGCCAGCGCCGACACCGGCTGGATCGACCGGGTGCGCGGCGAGGGCCGCCTGGTCTCCGACCGCCACTCCGCCATCGCCCTGGCCGCGGCCGCCATCGACGCCTACGAGGAGGACGAGCGGGTCGAGCGGCACCGCCTGCTGTCCACGGCGGCGGGCGGTCGCCCGCAGGTGCAGCATCAGAGCGGCCGCCCCTGCGATCTGAAGCTGCGCGGCGTCGGCTACCGGGTGCGCGTGGCCCGGATCGGCGCGCACCGCTTCCGCATCGGCATCGAGTCCGGCGGCGATATCCGCACCGCCGATGTCGATCTGGAGCGTTTCGACAGCCACGCCGGGCAGATCGTGGTGAACGGCACCCGGTATCGCCTGATCACCGGTACGCACGGGCCGATCCACCTGGTCGAACTCGACGGCGTCACGCACCGCATCAGCCGCGACGAGGGCGGTGTCGTCCGCTCACCCGCCCCCGCGCTGGTGGTCGCCACCCCGCTGGCCGTCGGCGACGAGGTCGAGGCGGGCGCACCGGTGCTGGTGCTGGAGAGCATGAAGATGGAAACGGTGCTGCGCGCGCCGTTCCGCGCCCGGCTCAAGGAATGCGCGGTCTCGGTCGGCACCCAGGTGGAGACCGGCGCGCCGCTGCTGCGGCTGGAGCCGCTGGTCGAGGACGGCGAGGAGGCCGAGACCGGTACCGCCGCCGCGGTCGACCTGGACCTGCCCGGCGAGGCCGCGCCGGTGCTGCCGCACGAGCGGCTGGCGCGCGGCATGCAGGATCTGCGCAGCCTGCTGCTCGGTTTCGACGTCGACCCGCACGATGAGCGCCGGGTGGTCGAGGACTACCTGACCGCGCGCCGGGCCGCCATCGCGGACAACCGCCGCCCGCTCGCCGAGGAACTGGAACTGCTGGAGGTCTTCGCCGATCTCGCCGAACTGAGCCACAACCGCTCCGGTGACGAGGACGGCGGCCACGGGCACGTGCACAGCGCCCGCGAGTACTTCCACAGCTATCTGCAGAGCCTGGACGCGGAGCGGGCGGGTCTGCCGGATTCCTACCGCGCCAAGCTGTCCCAGGCGCTGAGCCATTACGGCGTCACCGAGTTGGATCGGACGCCCGACCTCGAGGGTGCGGTGTTCCGCGTCTTCCTGGCCCAGCAGCGCCCGTCCGACACCGTCACCGTCATCACCACCCTGTTGCGCGAATGGCTGCGGGAGCCGGTTCCGGATCAGGCGCTGCGCGAACCGGTCGGGCTGGTGCTGGAGCGACTGGTGGTCGCCACCCAGGTGCGCTTCCCGGTGATCGCGGATCTGGCGCGCGGCGTGGTGTACGCCTGGTTCGGTCTGCCGCTGCTGCGGCGCAACCGTGCCCGCGTGTACACCAATGTGCGCAAACAGCTCAGCTACCTCGACGCGCACCCGGACACCCCGGATCGCGCCGACCGCATCGCGGAGATGGTGCGCAGCACCGAGCCGCTGGTGAAGCTGCTCGGCCAGCGGCTGGTGCGCGGCAGCGTGGACAACACCGTCATGCTCGAGGTGCTGACCCGCCGCTACTACGGCAACAAGGACCTCATCGGGGTGCGCGCCGAGGAGGTCGGCGGCTGCCGCTACGTCGTCGCCGAACGCCGCGGTCTGACCCTGGTCTCGGCGGCGGTGCGCTTCGACGCGCTCGACACCGCGCTGCGCGGGCTGGCCGAGCTGTCCGGCGGCGCGGCCTCCATCGAGGCGGATATCTACCTCAGCTGGGAGAACCAGCCGGAGGACTTCGAGGCCATGGCCGCGGCGCTGCAGGAAAAGCTTGCCGCGCAATCGCTTCCGAACCAGGTGCACCGCATCACCACCACCGTCGCGGGCAGCGGCGGCGCGGTCATGCACCATCACTTCACCTTCCGGCCGTCGGCGACCGGGATGGCGGAGGAGCGGCTCATCCGCGGTCTGCACCCGTTCATCGCGCAGCGTATGCAGATGAAGCGGCTGCGCAAGTTCGACCTCACCCGACTGCCGTCCTCGGACAACGACGAGGTGTACCTGTTCCGCGCGGTCGCCAAGGAGAATCCCTCCGACGAACGGCTCATCGCCTTCGCGCAGGTGCGCGACCTGGCCGCGCTGCGCGAGCACGACGGCCGCCTGCTGGCGCTGCCGACGGCCGAGATCGCGGTGGCC
The DNA here is from genome assembly GCF_007362295.1 of Nocardia otitidiscaviarum. Lineage (NCBI taxonomy): Bacteria > Bacillati > Actinomycetota > Actinomycetes > Mycobacteriales > Nocardiaceae > Nocardia > Nocardia otitidiscaviarum. The sequence continues at coordinate 2,329,349 of NZ_CP041695.1, forward strand.
ACCTGCCTGGATTCGATTCGCCGGGCACAGGCCCAGCGGCCGTCGGCCAAGCGCTTCAACACCAACCGCATCGTCATGTACATCTGGCCTCCGGTGGATGTCACCCGCGAGGAGTTGGAGACGGTGATCGGCGGGCACGTGCTGCCGATGACGGTGGGCGCGAATCTGGAGGAGATCCTGCTCATCGCCCGGCAGCGCGATCCGCGCAGCGGTGAGCTGACCAAGGTCGCGGTCCGCATCTCCTTCGACGCCACCGGCACCCCGCAGGTGAGCGTGGGCGAGCGCACCGACGAGCCGGTCGAGCCGATCGACGCGTACCGGCAGAAGGTGCTGCGCGCCAGCAGCCGCAATACCGTCTACCCGTACGAGTTGACCGGTCTGCTCGGGGAATTCACCGAATACGACCTCGACGCCGACCACGCCCTGGTGCCGGTGGATCGGCCCAAGGGGCGCAATACCGCGGCCATGGTCGCCGGTGTGGTCACCACCCCGACCGAACTGCACCCGCAGGGCGTCACCCGCGTGGTGCTGCTCGGCGATCCGACGAAATCCCTCGGCGCGCTGTCGGAACCGGAATGCCGCCGGGTGATCGCGGCACTGGATCTGGCCGAGCGGATGCGGGTGCCGCTGGAGTGGTACGCGCTGTCCTCCGGTGCGCGCATCTCCATGGAGTCGGGTACCGAGAACATGGACTGGGTGGCGGCCGCGCTCAAGCGCATCGTCGAGTTCACCCAGGACGGCGGTGAGATCAATATCGTGGTCGCGGGCATCAATGTCGGCGCGCAGCCGTACTGGAACGCCGAGGCCACCATGCTCATGCACACCAAGGGCATTCTGGTGATGACCCCGGATTCGGCCATGGTGCTCACCGGCAAGCAGTCCCTCGACTTCTCCGGCGGCGTCTCGGCCGAGGACAACTTCGGCATCGGCGGCTACGACCGCGTGATGGGTCCGAACGGGCAGGCGCAGTACTGGGTGCCGAACCTGACCGCGGCCCGCGATGTGCTCATGTCGCACTACGAGCACACCTATGTGGCCCCGGGCGAGCAGGCGCCGCGCCGGGCGCGGACCACCGACCCGGTCGACCGCGACGTCTCCTCCTTCCCGCACACGCTGGCGGGCAGTGATTTCACCACCGTGGGTGAGATCTTCTCCGCCACCGCCAATCCGGATCGCAAGAAGCCCTTCGACATTCGGACCGTCATGCGGGCGCTGGCCGACCAGGACCACCCGGTGCTGGAGCGCTGGGCCGGGATGGCCGACGCCGAGACCGCGGTGGTGCAGGACGCGCACCTGGGCGGAATTCCGGTGTGCCTGCTCGGTATCGAGTCCCGCGGGGTGCCGCGCCGCGGCTTCCCGGCCACCGACGGACCCGACACCTACACGGCGGGAACGCTGTTCCCGCGCTCGTCGAAGAAGGCCGCGCGCGCGATCAACACCGCCAGTGGGAACCGGCCGCTGGTGGTGCTGGCGAATCTGTCGGGGTTCGACGGCTCCCCGGAGTCCATGCGCAAGTTGCAGCTCGAGTACGGCGCCGAGATCGGCCGGGCGATCGTGAATTTCGACGGTCCGATCGTGTTCTGCGTCATCTCGCGGTATCACGGCGGTGCGTTCGTGGTGTTCTCCAAGGCGCTCAACCCGAATATGACCGTGCTCGCCATCGAGGGCTCCTACGCCTCGGTGCTGGGCGGCGCGCCCGCCGCGGCGGTGGTGTTCTCCGGTGAGGTGAACGCCCGCACGGCAGGCGATGCGCGGGTGCGGGAGTTGCAGGAGCGGGCCGCCAATGCCATCGGCGCCGATCGCGCGGCGCTGACGGCGGAACTCGACGAGCTGCGGGCCTCGGTCCGCGCGGAGAAGCTCGGCGAGGTGGCCGCGGAATTCGACGGCGTGCACGACATCCAGCGCGCCGTCGACGTCGGCTCGGTGGACGCCATCATCCGTGCCGCCGAACTGCGGCCGCGCATCATCGAGGCCATCGAGGCCGGTCTGTCCGCCTGATCACGCACCGACGAGGTCCGGCACGCCGCGCGAGCGGTGTGCCGGACCTCGTCGGTTTCGGGGCGGCTCAGGGGGCCGCGGCGATGGCCAGCCCGATGAGCGTGACCACCTTCCCGACCTCCAGGCCGACGTACCAGTAGTGCGCCCCGGAGCGGGGGAGCGTCTCGCCCGCCAGCACGCGGTCGGAGCGGCGGGTGAGCACCGGCCGCACGATGACCAGTTGACCGAGCAGGACGGCGACCGCGCCGCCGAGCCACCACCAGGTGGCCGGGGTCGGGCCCACCGCCCCGGCGGCGGCGAGCAGCAGCGCCGCGATCATCGCTTCGGCGGTGTTCAGCGCCCGGAAGACGATGCGGCCGATACCCAGGCCGAGTGGGATGGTGATGCCCGGCGCACGGAATTTCAGCGGGGCCTCCAGGAATGAGATCGCCAGCACCATGCCGAGCCAGAGCATCGGCAGGAACCAGAGCAGGTGCTGCGCAACAGCCTTCATGATCGTCGACGCTACCCGCCGGGACGGCGCGCACCAGGGACTTTGGTCCCGTCCTGCGGCCCGGAACGACTATTCGATGTCGATGGGCGGTCATCGGAGTTCCGGAGAGAATCACGCAATCGTCTGCGGCGTCGGCCGCGAGGCCGGATAGTCGATGGTGTTCTCCATCTACGCATTGCCTCCACCTGATGACCCTCGTGGCAGGAGCAGCACGATGACAACAATCGACAACGACAGCGGTGCACTCGGCGCGGTGCGGTCCCCGGTACTCGGTGGGCCCCGCGGACTGGGCACCGAACTCGCCAGGATCTTCTCCACCACGCGGCCGGACGTGACACCGGCTCCACCGGAACCGGATGGGACGGACCGATGCGCGCCCGCCGGGCGGGACTCGATCGCCACCGCCGTCCCGAACCCCGCGCATCTCGCGGAACGGTTGGGCGAGAGCGCGTTTCGGATACCGGTTCGGCGGCTGGCCGATGCCGAGCCCTATCGCGAATTCGAATGGGGCGACGGCTCCGCGTCGCCGGTCTACTGTCCGCCCGCCGCCCGCGTCGACGACAATCTGGCCGCGGCGATCGACGACCGCCTGGTGGTGTGGGCCGAATCCATCGGCTGCACCGACGACGAACTCGACAAGCTGCGCGAGACCGGCTACGGGCGGCTGGTCATGTTGACCCACACCGATTCCGACGATCCCGACCGGCTGCTGATCGCCGCCCAGATGAACACCGCGTGGTGGATGGCCGACGACTACTACGCCGACGATTCGGCGCTGGGCGCGGATCCGACCCGGCTGCCGCAGCGCCTGACCATGGCCATGGCCGCGCTGGACCCGGTGCCCGACGCGGGCGAATTCAGTGTGCCGCTGGAGGAGACGCTGCGCACCGACAAGGTACTGCGCGCCTTCGATTCCGCCGTCTCGAATCTGCGCCGCCACGCGACCCCGGATCAGGTGCAGCGCGCCTGCTACGCGACCTTCTCCATGTTCGTGTCCTGGACCGCGTACGCGGCCTGGCGGCACACCGGGCAGGCGCCGTCCGCGTGGGAGTATCTCGCCGCCCGCCAACATGATTCGTTCTACACCTCGATGACGCTGATCGACCCGGTGGCGGGTTACGAGGTGCCCGCGAATCTGTTCTACGACGAACGGGTGCGCCGGGCCGCGTTCCGGGCGGGCACCGCGTGTGTGCTCGTCAATGATCTGCTCTCGGTCAAGAAGGACGCCGCCGACGCGAATCCGGTCTGCAATATGGTGTTGCAGATCGCGGCGGATCGCGGCTGTTCGCTGGCCGAGGCCACCGAGATCACCGTCGACCTGCACAACCGCACGGTGCGGGAGTTCGAGGCCGAACATCGCGCGCTGCGGGCGATTCCGTCGCCGGAATTGCAGCTGTTCCTGCGCGGGGTCCGCGATTGGATCGGCGGCTCGTTCGAGTGGCACAACACCAATCCCCGCTATCGATAGCGCGCGAACAGCGCTGTGGCACACCATGATCGCCAGGAGAACTGTGATGTCGGATGCGCGGAAATCCTTCGCCGTCGGTACGCTCACCGGGATCAACCCGCCGCTGGGGGCGGCACGATTCGTGGTGCGCATGGCACGGCTCGGGCGGTTGGATTCGGTACTGGCGACCGATCATCTGATCAGCGTGTTCCCCAGGGCCGCCTGGGATGCCGACTTCACGCCGCAGGCGAAGACGGTGCGCAGCCCGGATGAGCAGTTCGACTTCGCCCCGCTGCTCGCGCATCTGGCCGCGAGCGCGGGGCGGGTGCGGTTGGGAGTCGGCGCCACCGACCCGCACCGCCGCCATCCGGTACTGCTGGCGCAGACCTTCCTCACTCTGGCGCATATGACCGAGCGCGCGCCCATTCTCGGCATCGGATGCGGTGAGCGAGAGAACCTCGAGCCCTACGGATTCGAGTGGGACCGGCCGGTGGATCGGTTCGAGGAGGCATTGCGGGTGCTGCGCGCCGCCCTGACCGCGACCGAACCCATGACCTTCACCGGCCGCTACTACCGCCTGGACCGCGCCCCCATGGATCTCACCGTTCCCGCCGACCGGCTGCCGCGCCTCTGGATCGGCGCGCACGGCCCGCGCATGCTGGCGCTGACCGGGCGCTACGGCGACGGCTGGTATCCGTGGGAATCCATGTCCCCGGACGAGTATCAGCGCCGGCTCGCGCTGGTGCACGACGCCGCCCGCGCCGCCGGTCGCGATCCCGAGGCCATCGTGCCCGCCGCGATGATCACCATGCTCACCGCCCGCACACCCGCGGGCCTGCGCCGCATCCTGCGCGCCCCGGCCGTCCGCTACCTGGGCCTGTTCGCCCCGGCGGCGGTCTGGACCCGCTGCGGCGCGAAACACCCCTTCGGACCGGACTTCCGCGGCCTGATCGACCTGATGCCACACCACCTCAGCGCGACCGACGTGCGCGAGGCCATCGCCGAGGTACCCGATGAGGTCCTGCACGAGTGGCTGGCCATCGGCACCCCCGGCGACATCCTGAACCGGCTGCGCGCCCTGGCCGACGCGGGCCTGCGCCACGCCATCGTCTTCCCCAGTTCCGCCCTGGTCTCCGCCGCTGACGCCGCCTTCGGCTACGGCGTGGTGCTCTGGCTGGCCGCCCAACTCCGCCGCGGCGTGGGCTCCCGGCCGACCGGCTAGCGCGTCCCGGTGAGCTGGTGGCCCGGACCTCGGTCACCGATCGGACCGCGTTGGCACGGAGCCGTCTCCGGGTGAGCACGGAGGTGGGCGGCGGTGGGGAGACATACCTTCGAGATGGGCGGTCGCCGACCGGGAAGGACGGATCGGCAGCGGCTCACAGTTCGCACCGAGGCGGCGAAATATGCTGCGGTGCACGATAATCGGAGGGAAAACTATGAAAATGCGAGCACTGTGGACCGCGGCCGCTGTCGCGTTGATGACCGTTCTCGGGTCCGGGGTCGCCTCGGCCTTCCCGTATGTCCATCCGGACCTGGTCGCACCCGGAGCGCAGGGGATCGTCACCACCACCGATCCGCTGGATCAATCGTCCACCTGTCTGCTGTACGGGCTGCCCGGCGTCGGTGTCGCGACCACACCGGGCGGCGGTGTCGGAGGACCCGCTGTGCCGTTTCTGGCACCGGGGTGGGTGAACGGGGTGTGTCTGGGGGGCGACGGCATCGCGTTTCCCGGCGGATTCGTCGGCTGACCGGGGTCGCTGACCAGATCCCACGGGTGATTCGGGCCCGCATCCGCCCGCCACGGGTGCGCAGGGGTTGCCGGGGGTCGGTCCGAGAACCGGCTCCCGGTCGCGCACCGGACCGCGGTGCATGACCACCGGCCCTGGTTTCGGGGCGGTGGACGGCGCATGCTGTGAGCGGTCGGGATGGCGCTTCGGGGTGTGCGGTGAATTGTCGGGCGGCCTTCGCCGTGGTGTTGGCGACCGCGCTGGTGGTCGGCGCGGTCGTCGTCGCGATGGACTGGTCGGCGGCGGCCATGCACGATCCGGCGCGAACATTGCTGCTGGGTCCGCGGGAGTCGTTCGTGGCGGCGCGGGGGCCGTACCCGCCGGTGTTCGGGGTGTGGGAGTTGGTGCTGTTCCTGGGTGCCGGAACGGCGTTCGTGGCGGCGGGTTTCATCGCATGGCGGGCGCGGCCGGGGGAGTGGACGGGTCCGCTGATCATTGTGGCGGGCCTGCTGTGGCTGCTCGGTGGACTGCGGCGATCCAGTGATCCGGCGTTGTTCACGATCGCGGCCGTGGTGACGAACCTGTATTTGCCGGTATTGATTCAGGTGCTGCTCGGTTTTCCGACCGGTCGGCTGCGATATCGCTGGGAGCGCTGGTTCGTGGGTGCGTGCTGGGTACTGGCCACCGTCGGGGTGTCGGTGGAATGGATGTTCTTCGATCCGCGTGCGGTGGCGACGCCGTATCCGTCGACATCGGTGAATCTGCTACTGGTGCACCATGATCCGACGATCGCCACGGTCGTCCAGCTGACCGTCGGCGGGGTGGCCGCGGTCTGCGGTCTCGTGGTGACGGTGGTGATCGCCCGGCGCTGGCGCGTCGGATCGCCCGCCTATCGGTCGGCCTTCCTGCCGTTGGGTGCGGCCGGATTGGTGGCGATCGTGGTCACCGTCGGCATCCTGGCCTCCGCCGTGCGCTTTCCCGGATCGCAGAATGCCTGGTTGCTGGATCTGCGCTATCCGACCTCGGCGGTGCTGCCGGTCGCGGTGGCGCTCGGGGTGATCCGCTATCAGCTGGCGCGGGTCGCGGTCGGCAGCGCCGTCACCGCCATCGGCTCCGCGCCGCCCGCCGGGGCTTTCGTGACGGCCCTGCGGCGCGCGGTCCGCGACCCCACCCTCGCGCTGTGGACCTACGCAGCGGAGCACGGGTGCTTCGTGGACGCCGAGGGTCGGTGGCGCGCGCTGCCCGTCCCGGGGGGACCGCAATCGGCCACGGTGCTCGAACGCGGTGGAGTTCCGGTGGGGGCCTTGGTCTTCGACACCGCACTGCCGGCGGCCGATCCGGAGTTGCTGGCCGCCGTCCGCGCCGCCGCGGCCTTGGCGCTCGAGCACGACCGGCTGCGCGCCGACCTCCAGGAGCAGCTGGGTGAGGTGCGCCGCTCCCGGGAGCGGCTCGCGACCGCCGCCGATACCGCGCGCCGTCGCGTCGAACGCGACCTGCACGACGGTGCGCAACAGCGTCTGGTGGCCGCCGCGATCCTGCTCGGTCGGGCTCGGCGCGCGGGCGACATCACGACCCGCGACGCGTTGCTCGCCGAGGGCGTCGGCGAACTGGACACCGCGCTGGCGGAATTGCGGGAGTTCGCGCGTGGCGTCTTCCCACCGATGCTCGCCGCCCGTGGCCTGCCCGCGGCGCTGGACTCGCTCGCGCAGCGGGCCGTCCTGCCGGTGCGTGTCACGGGCGAGCCGGCGTCCCGCCCACCGGCCGTCATCGAGGCCGCCGCGTACTTCGTCGCCGCCGAGGCGGTCACCAACGCCACCAGGTACGCGGACGCCAGAACTGTCCAGATCCGTTGCGAGACAGATGAAGACGAGCTTCGCCTGCGCATCGTCGACGACGGGTGCGGCGGGGCGGTGGTGTCACCCGGCGGCGGGCTCGACGGGCTGGCCGACCGGGTGGCGGCACTCGGCGGGACCTTCGAGGTGCACAGCCCGCCCGGTGCGGGAACCACGGTGACCGCGACCTTCCCCCTGCGGAGCGTGACGGCGTGACCCTCACCGTCGCCGTCGCCGACGATTCGGCCCTGCTGCGCCGGGGTATCGCGCTCCTGCTCCGCGAGGAGGGGCTCGAGGTGGTGGGTACGGCCGCGGACGCCACGGCATTGCTGCGCATCGTGGCCACGGAACATCCGGCGGTGGCGGTGGTGGATATTCGCCTCCCTCCGACGCACACCCTGGAGGGCGTGCACGCGGCCCGGGCGATCCGCACCCGCTACCCGGCCACCGCGGTCCTGCTGCTGTCGCACTACGTGGAAACCGAGCATGTGATGGATCTGTTCGCCGACAGCGCCGCCGGTCTGGGCTATCTGCTGAAGGAGCGCGTCTCCCACATCGACGAGTTCCTGGAGGCGCTGCGCCGGGTCGCGGCGGGCGGCAGCGCCATCGACCCCGGCCTCATCAGCCGCATGATGGCCCGCCCGCACCACCGCCGTCTGCCCATCGACGATCTGTCTCCCCGGGAACGTGAAGTGTTGGCGCTCATGGCCGAAGGCAAATCCAACCGCGGTATCGCCGCGGCGCTGTTCCTCGGCGAGCGCACGGTGGAGACGCACGTCGGCGCGATCTTCACCAAGTTGGATCTCCCGCCGGGGCCCGACGATCACCGACGCGTGCTGGCGGTGCTGCGCCACCTCGACGCCGGGAAGCGGTGATCCGAGGCCGTCGCGCGGCGGCGAGCCGACCGGCCAGGTGCAGGGCCGGGATGGTGAAGATTCCGGCGAGGCGGGTGTAGGGCCAGATCGCGAACAGCGCCATGATGACGAGTGCGCGGGCCTGGTAGACGGCGGGGGCGTGGTGCATGACCTCGGGGGCGGGGTGCAGTGTGGCCAGGGAACGTGCCCAAGTGAACAGGGTTTCGGCGGTGCGGTATCGGTTGTCGGTGGATCCGGTGTCGAAGGTGACCAGGATGCCCGTGGTCATGGTGGCGACCAGGACCGGCAGGGTGATGCGGTCCACCGGAGTGACGCGGGAGCGGATGTCGGCGGAGATCAGCGGCGGGACCAGGAGCAGGCCCGCGCCGGCCAGTGCCAGCGGGACGGCCACCAGTTGGAGTGTCAGGAGGATGGCGCCGAGGGAGCCCTGGGGGCGTGAATGTGGCCCGGCGGCAAGGGCTTCGGCGACTCGTACCGCGAACAGCAGGGGGACGCCGATGCGGAAGGCGCGAATACCGAAGCGCTGGGCGCGGTCCAGACGCGGGCCGTAGAGGTGTGAGCGGAAGCCGTCGTGGCGGTAGCGCCAGACATGGCCGATGACGAACGAGAGCGCGGCGGCGCAGGGTAGCCACACCCAGAGCGCGACCATCATGGCTGACTTCCTTGCTGTCCGTGTCCTGCCGTGTCGCGATCACAGTGGCATGCCGGTGGATGCTGGAAAAGTGCCGAAAGGCCCGAAGAGCGGAACCGTGCCGAGCCGACGGTGCGACGCCGCACATGATACGCACGCTGTCCAGAGTTGTACGTCACATGAGCACAACTTGAACACCGTCGCGGGTGCGGTAGCGTGAACGACACCGATCGCGAGTCGCTGGACGGCCCTTCTCCTGCCCTCCATGCCCGAGGCCGTTGGTTGGTTTTCCGCTGTTTCGGCTGGATGTTCGCTGCTGCCCGGCAATGGGGCCGTTGGCCGGTGCGACACCGTGAAACCACCTCGGAGCACCCATGTCCCGTGTGATCGAGCCACAACTGTCGTATTCCACCGTCGTACCTCGCGAGCATGTGCATCGCAGCGCCATCAGCGAGGTGTTCCTGACCGACATCATCTGCGAGAAGTACCCCCGGTTCCGACTGGGGATTCAGTTGCCGCGCCAGCACAGCTACTACAGCGAGCACGTGGCGGAGGCGGCGACCTACGATCCGCTGCTGCTGCTGGAATGCTCCCGGCAGGCGTCGATCCTGATCGCGCACCGCTACGTGGGCGCGGGCATGGATCAGAAGTTCATCTTCAATACCGGCAATCTACGCATTTCCCACCTGGCCGGGCTGGTGGTGCGACCGCATCCCGGGTACGGCATCCTCGACGCCACCATCGTCGAGGAGAAGCAGCGCGACGACGTCGTCATCGGCATCACCCTGGCCATCGACATCCAACTCGACGGCACCTCGGTCGCCACCATGGAGATGGCCATCCAGTGGATGCCGGGCGCGGCCTGGGACAAGGTGCGCACCCGCGGGCGGGCGGCACTGGACCTGACCGCTGCCCGCCCCTATCCGCTGGAACGCCGGGTGGCACCGGAACTGGTGGGGCGGCGCAGCATCGACAATGTGGTCCTCGGCGAATTCACCGCCGACACCTCGGTGCTGGACGCGGAAATCGTGGTGGACCAACACCATCCGAGCCTGTTCGACCATCCGCTGGACCACATTCCGGGCGCGGTGATCTTCGAGGCGTTCCGGCAGACCGCGGTGGTGGCCGCGCACGAGCTCTTCGGCCTCTCCCCGCAGCGCCTGGTGCTCACCACCGTGCGCGCCACCTTCCTGCGCTTCGGCGAGCTCGAACTGGCCACCCGCGCCCGCGCGCAACCGCTGCCGGTCACCGGCGATCACACCGTCGAGTTCAGCATCGAGATGGTGCAGGGCGATGCCGTGATCACCGAGGGGTTGGTGGCACTGCGGCGGCCGGGCCGCGCGCCGATGCCGGGGGTGCGCGCATGAGCATGGTGTATCTCGACTTCGGAGGCGTGCTCTCGCCGCCCATCGCGGAGCTGTTCGAGGCGTACGAACGCAAGACCGGCATCGCCCCGGCGGCGCTGCGATGGGCCATGGCCCGCGTGGCCGCCGACCTGGGTGTGGCGCCGCTGGCCCCGATCGAACTGGCCATGCTGCCGGAGACCGAGTGGGTGGATCGGCTGCACGCCGCCCTGCGTGAGCGCGATCCCGCTGTCGACCTCTCCCGCAGCGAACGCGAGTTCGGCGCGCAGTGGTTCGCCGGCCATGACGTGAATCCGCTTGTGCGGCAACTGGTGTTCGACCTGCGTGCGCGTGGTCACCGGGTCGGCATCCTCACCAACAACGTGGTCGAGTGGGAGCCGGTCTGGCGGCGCATGGTCGATCTCGACGACGCGGTCGACCACATCGTGGACTCGTGCCGGGTCGGGGTGCGCAAACCGGATCCCGCCATCTTCGACCTCGCGCGGGAACGCGCCGGGGTGCCCGCCGAAGAGTGCGTGCTGGTGGACGATCTCGCCGAGAACTGCGCCGCCGCCATCGCGGCGGGCTGGCGCGCGGTGCGCTTCGTCGACGCGGCGCAGGCGATCGCGGAGCTGAACGCCCGGCTCGATGAGCCGTCGCCGGTGTCCGTCGCGGTCACGGGGGAGCGGGCATGACCGAGTCGATGGTGAAACCAGGTGTCGCGCAGCACCTTCCGGTGGAGCGGCGGGGTCTGCTGCTGGCCGCGGTGCTGGTGGCCGTGCTGGTGGTGCCCACCGGAGTCTCCGGCACCGGTGTCGCACTGCCCCGCATCGCCGAGGACCTCGGCAACGCCCCCGCCCAGCTGCAATGGGTGGTGAACGGTTTCAATCTCACCTTCGCGGCCTTCAGCCTGGTGGCCGGATCGCTCGCCGACCATCTCGGACTGCGCCGCGGTTTCCTGGTCGGCTCGGCCCTGTTCTTCCTGGCCTCGGTGGTGAGCGCGGTGGCCCCGACCATCCTGGTGCTCGATATCGCCCGCGCGCTGGCCGGGGTCGGTGCGGCCACCATCTTCGCCTGCGGCGGCGCGCTGCTGTCGTCGAAATTCGACGGAGCGGAGCGGACCCGGGTGTTCGCCCTGTTCGGCACGGTGGCCGGGGTGGGGCTCGGCTTCGGGCCGTCGATTTCCGCGGCGGCCATCGGGCTGGTCGGTTGGCCGGGCATGTTCGCGGTGAACGCGCTGCTGATCCTGCTGGCCTTCGCGCTGGCGGCGGTCTGCGGCATTCGCGACGTGGCGCACGCCGAGCGGCCGCCCATCGACTATCGGGGTGCGGCGCTGTTCGCCTCCGGTCTGGCGCTGGTGATCGCGGGCATCGTGCAGTCCAACACCTGGGGTTGGGCCGGGCCGGGCACCCTCGCGCTGCTGGTCGCCGGTGTGCTCGTGCTGGCGGGATTCGCCGCGGCGCAACGGCGTACGGCCAATCCGCTGTTGGATCTGTCCCTGCTGCGCAACCCCACCCTGGTCGGACTGCTGCTGGTGCCGGTGGCGGGTGCGGTCGGTTTCGTGGCGCTGCTGACCTACTTCCCGACCTTCCTGACCGTGGTCTGGGATATGCCGACCACCACCGTCGGCGCGGTCATGCTCATTATGACGGTGCCGGTGGTCGTCGCCCCGATCATCGCCGGACGCCTTGCCCACCAGGGTGTTTCACCACGGGTGATCCTCACGGTGAGTGTCGCGCTGTACGTGCTGGGCGCGGCCTGGCTGACCGTGGTCGGCGTGGATCGGAACATCGCACTCATCGTCGGCCCGCTGGTGCTGCTCGGGGCGGGATTCGGACTGGGGGTGGGCCTCGTCGACGGCCAGGCCATCGGTTCGGTGCCGCCCGCCCGGGCGGGCATGGTGTCGGGTCTGGTCTCCACAGTGCGGCTCGGCAGTGAGGCCGTGGTGGTGGCCGTGTACGGCTCGGTGCTGGCCACCGTGGTCGGCGGCCGGGTGCGTGAACTGCTGCCCGACACACTCGGTCCGGCGGTCGTCGACCAGGCCGCCGCCGCCACCGCCGCCGGCGATCTGTCCGCCGTCGATCCCGCCGTGGACACCGCCGTGCTGGCCTCGGCCTACAACAGCGCCATCCACCCCGTGCTGTGGGTACTGGCAGCGCTCTCCCTGCTGTTCGTCCTACTGGTCGCGGTGCTGCTGCGACCCGAATCCGAGGACCCGCGATGACTCTCAGCCTGCCCGACACCCGCATCCGCGTCACCGACATCCCCCACCTGGACACCCCCGAGCCGTTCGTGCGGCGACTGCCGGACGAACCGGACGGCTTCGACCGCATCGAACTGCCCAGCGGCCACACCGCCGTCTGCCTGAGCGCCTACCACGATGTGCGAACCCTGTTGCTGGACAGCACATCCAGCCGCGAACTGTGCAATGTGGACGGCGGTCCGTCCTTCATGCCGACCAACTGGGCTCCGGAGGTGCTGATCAATCTGGACGCACCCGTGCACGGGGTGGTGCGCCGCTTCGTCTCGCACGAATTCAGCGCCCGCGCGCTGTCGGCCTGGGAACCGACGGTGGCCCGGTTCGCCGCCGCGGCCTTCGACCGACTCGCCGCCGCGGCCGATCCCGACCTGGTCCGTGATGTGTTCCGCGTCGTTCCGGCGCAGACCGCCCTGGCGCTGCTCGGCGTTCCGCTCGAACACGCCGCCTGGATGAACGAGCGCGGTCGCATCGTGCAGTACGCCGATCGCGACGATATCGCCGGTATCGAGACGGCGTGGATCGAACTGTGGAGCTGGGTCGGTCGCCTGCTCGCCGACGACAGCCTGCACGACGACACCGGTCTGCTGGCCGTCTACAAGCGCCGCGCGGCCGAACCGGAGTTCGCCGCCGTGGACACCGGGCTGTTGCAGGGCACGGTGATGGGCATCGTGCTGGGCGGCGACAACAATATCGCCACCATGCTCGCCAAGACCGCCTACGCCGCGTTGGCGCATCCGCCGCTGTACCGGCGGGTCGCCGCCGATCCGGTGCGTTACGTGCCACGCCTGGTGGACGAGATCCTGCGCCTGATGCCGCTCGGCACCCCGGGCGCGTTCCCGCGCATGCTGACCAATCCGCTGGTCACCGCCGCGGGCGCGCTGCCGGCGGGCAGCATCGTCTACCCGTGGGTCACGGCCGCCAACCGTGACCCGGAGGTGTTCCCCGACCCGCTGGTCATCGATCTGGAGCGACCCGCGCGCCAGCATCTGCAATACGGGTACGGCATGCACCGCTGCATGGGGTCGGCGCTGTCGCAGATGGAACTGATCGCGGTGCTGACGGAGCTGTTCCGGCGCTGTCCCGATGCCGAACTCGCCGTCGATCCCGCCGCGGTGCCGTGGGATTTCGGGATCGGACTGCGGCGGCCCGCGGCACTGCCGATCCGGCCCCGGTAACCGATCGACGTGACGGATGTGACCGACAGGAAGGAGCCGAGGATGACGCAGCACTGTGAGGTGGCCGTGGTCGGCGGCGGCCCGGTGGGCATGCTGGTGGCCGGGGAGCTCGCGCTGCACGGTGTTTCGGTCGTGGTGCTGGAGACCCGCACCGAGGTGAGCGAGCAGCCCAAGGCGGGCACCTATCACGCGCGGGCCATTCAGACCCTGGCGCGGCGCGGCATCCTGCGCTTCCCGCGGGTGGACGCCGACTACCGGGACATCGTGCGGGAGCCCTTTCAGTTCGCCGGATATCCGTGGCTCACGCTGCGCACCCGGGCCATCGAGGGACCGGTCATGATCGGGCTCGCCCAGGCCGACCTGGAGCGGGCGCTCGGGGAGCGCGCGGCGAATCTGGGCGCGCTCATCCGGCGCGGTCATACCGTCACCGCGGTCCGGCAGGATTCCGGCCGGGTCACGCTCTCCGTTCGTGAGGGGACGGAGAGCCACACGCTCACAGCGGATTACGCGATCGGCTGCGACGGCCCACGCGGTATCGTCCGCGAATCCGGGGACTTCCCCACGGTCGAGTATCCGCCCACCCTGCGCGCCATGCTCGGCATGGCGCGGTTGCCCCACCCGGAGCAGCTGCGGCCGGGCTGGCAGCCCACCCCGCGCGGGTGGACGCTGTTGAACCTGAACCGATTCGGTTCCAGCCGCATCATCACCTTCGAATTCGACGGCCCGGAACCCGATCGGCGGCGGCCGATCACGGCGGCGGAGTTCGCGGCGGCGGTCGAGCGCATCACCGGCCGGCCGGTGGAATTGCGGGATCTGGAGTACACCAGCAGATTCAGCGACTTCACCCGCCTGGTCACCGACTACCGGGACGGGCGGCTGTTCGTGGCCGGAGACGCCGCCCACGTGCACTACCCGCTGGGTGGGCAGGGGCTCAACACCGGTTTGCAGGATGCGGTGAATCTGGGCTGGAAGCTGGTCTCGGTACTGCGTGGCGGCGCGAATCCCGCGATGCTGGACAGCTATTCGACCGAACGACAGCCGGTGGCGGCGCGGCTGGTGGAGAACACGCGCGTGCAGGCGATGCTCATGAATCCCGCGCCCGACCATGATCCGCTGCGCGGATTCGTGCGGGAACTGCTCAGCAATCCGGACGCCCACGACCGGCTCGCCGACACCATCAACGGTGAATCGGTGAGCTATCCGGGAGCGCCCGATGACGGTGCGTGGGCGGGTGAGTTCTTCCCGAACCTCACCGTCGAGGTGCCGGGCGCGGGGGCGCGCACCATCGGCGATCTGCTCACGGCGGGACGCGCGGTGCTGCTGACGGCTGGCACGGCCGCCGACCGTGCCGCGCTCGCCCACCCGCTCGTGGACGTGGTCGTGGTCGACCGGCTGCCGGAGGGCATACCGCCGGTCGTGCTCATTCGCCCGGACGGCTATGTCGCCTGGTCCGGCGACGGTATCCGCGATACCGGCGGTGCGCTGCGCCCCGGTTTCGCCGCCACGCTCGCCTTCTGGTTCGGCACCGCGACGGCCGGGGATCCGGTGGGCTCGGGCGGGAGCCGAGGTGAGTTTGCTGGCTGATCTCTGGACTGCGGATCCTGCCCATGTTCGTTACCATCGGCAACCATGGAGGGCCGGGGATATCGCGGTGGGTGATGGTGAGTGGCTGGTCATCGAGACACTGTCGGATGCCCCGACAGTGGTTGCCGCCGGTTCGCGTGCGCGCAAGTGGCGGCCGCTGAGCAATGTGTTCCGGGGCAGCTCGCTGGCCATGGTGCACAAGCTGGTGGGCGTCGTGGTCGACAATCTCAAGGATTCGCAGACGCTGGTCGATCTCACCCCCGGTACCCGGCTCGCCTACGCCCGGCCGATTCTCGGCCCCGGCCGCCAGGTGCACGCGGTCATGGTGTGGCTGGGCAGCCGCGATGAGAACCCGCCACCGCCGCCCGGTGCGCTCGGCTGGACCTGGGATGTGACCGACCCCGGCCGACCGCGGGCGGTGCCCCATCCGGGTACGGCGGCGTTCTACGGATTCCCGGACGCGAGCGAACCGTCCATCACCGAGGTGCTGTCCACCCTGATCGGGCTGCCCGAGATCGCCGAGGCGCTGGCCGCCATCGATACCGCGGCAGCCGATGCCACCGGAACGGGGGAGTGGCTCATGCGTCGACCGGACGGCCGAATCATGAAGGTGCGGTATTCCTTTCGCGGTGCTCATCGGGAAGGACGACTGCTGCTGCACGGAATCAGCCAGGAGTTGCCGGACCAACCGCCCACACCGGCGGAGCTGCTGAGCGCCGACGTGCTGGCGGCGGTGGCGGCGGACGCCCGCCCCGCGCTGGTGCACACCGCCTCGGGGCGGGTGCGGGCCTGGCTCACCGCCCCACCGGATTTCCTGCCCGCGGCGGTGGTGCGCGGTGCGGCGTCCGCGCCCGCCGGACCCTCGATCCCGTTGCCCGGACTGCCCGAATCGACTGCGCTGCGGGTGATCCCACCTCCGTAGTCCCGAATAGACCGGGGAGACACCATGGCCCGTGTTCGCACACCCCGCCTGGGTGTCATCTGCGCCGGTATCGCGCTGGAAAGCTACGACTGGGTGCTGTACGCACTGCTGGTGGCCTACTTCGCGCCGGTCTTCTTCGCCGGTGACCTGCGGCGGTCGCTGCTCTTCGGATTCGGTGTGTTCGCCGCTGGATTCGTGGCGCGCCCGCTCGGCGGCGTGCTGTTGGGCCGGTTGGCGGATCGGCGCGGGCGGCGGATCGCCATGCTGGTCTGCGTCGCGGGCGCCGGGACGGCCGCGTACGGCATGGCGCTGACACCGGGGACGGCGGTGATCGGTCCGGCCGCACCCGTGCTGGTGCTGGTGTGGCGGCTGCTGCTCGGGCTGTCCCAGGGCGGTGAACTGCCGGTGGCGCAGACCTATCTCTACGAGTGCGCGCCGCCCGCCCGGACCGGCCTGTTCACCAGCATGTTCTATGTCTTCGCCGCCGCGGGCAAGCTGGCCGCGAGTGCGCTCGCGGCCGTGCTGGTATCGGTCCTGGGCAGGCAGGCGCTGCTGGACGGCTGGTGGCGGTTGCCGTTCCTGCTGGGCGGGATCGCGGCCACCGCGTTCTTCCTGCTGCGGCTGCGGCTGCCGGATACTCGGGCGGCGCGGGGATCCGAGCCCCGGCCGGTGCGCGACCGGCGTGCGCTGCTGGGCCCGATGGCCGTGGTGGCGGGGCTGACGGTCGGCGTCACCTCCGCGTACTACCTGTGGACCGCCGCGCCCACCGCCTACGCCCTGACCGTGCTGGGCCTGGACGACGACGGGGTGCTGTGGGCCGGTGTCGGCGCGACCGTGGTCTTCGCGCTGGCCCTGCCCGCGTTCGGTCTGCTCGGCGACCGGATCGGCGTGCGGCGCACGCTCTTCGGCGGCACCCTCGCCATGGCCGCCGCGACCATTCCACTGCACCTGCTGCTGGAGCACGCCACCCCGGTGACCTACTGGGCGGTCATCCTCATCGCCACCGTGCTGCTGGCCTGCCTGTGCGCCACCCTGCCCGCCAGCATGTCGGCGCTGTTCCCCGCCCGGCACCGCGCGCTCGGCCAGGCGTTGCCCTATGGCATCACCGTCGCCGTATTCGGCGGCACCACACCGTTCTTCGAGCAGATGACCACCACCTCCGACCTGGTACTTCCCGCCTACGTGGTGGTATTGCTGCTGGTGAGCGCCTGGACCAATCTGGCGTCCGCGCGGCGAGATCACCGGGCGCGGGGTTCCGTTGCTGGAAATTTGCCGATAGTGTGGTCAAGGTGAACGTGACACGAGAGGCGCTGCGCGCCGCCAGAGCCAGATACACCGCGGCCGTCCACGAATACGCCGCCGCGGGGCAGGATCGTCTGGAACTGTTCTCCAATGCCGTTGCCGCAGGGTGGGATTCCCTGGAGGCAGCCACCGAACTCGGCATTCCCGGTCTGTTCACCCCGGACGGCACCGATGTGTCCGCGCCAGGCACGGATACGCCCGGCTCACCCGCCCGCGATTTGCTGTGAGGTGGGCGGGCGCCCGGATATGCCGGGCGCCCGCGGTATTCGACGTGGTCAGGCCGCCAGCGCCGGCCGCGGTGTGCGGTCCGCCGCCGTGGGCCAGCGGGGATGGTCGGCGTCGATGACATAGGGGTGGGTGTGCCGGTAGTGCCGATCGCTCACGCGCACGGCGTCGGCGAGGCGGACCGGGTCGATGCTGCCGACCTCGTGCAGGTGGGTGATCACCTCCGGGTCGTGGCGCGGCCACATCCGCGCGGCCACCGCGATGCCCGCGAGCGCGAGGACGCCGAGGACGGTCCAGGTGGGTGTGAAACCGGCGGCGGTGGTGAGCCATCCGGCGATGGGGTACGTGATCAGCCAGGCCAGGTGGGAGAGCGAGAACTGGGCGGCGAAGAGGGCGGGGCGGTCCGCCGGTCGCGAGGAGCGCCGCAGGACCTGTCCGGTGGGGGTCAGAACGGCGGCGGTGCCCGCGCCGACGACGGCCCAGATCACGGCGGCCGCGGTCCAGCGCCATGCGCCCGTGCCCGCCAGGGAGAGCGTGACGGCGGCGGCGAGTGCCGTGGCCAGG
Organism: Nocardia otitidiscaviarum; assembly: GCF_007362295.1. Taxonomy (NCBI): domain Bacteria; kingdom Bacillati; phylum Actinomycetota; class Actinomycetes; order Mycobacteriales; family Nocardiaceae; genus Nocardia; species Nocardia otitidiscaviarum. The sequence goes on from NZ_CP041695.1 coordinate 2,347,727, forward strand.
GTGGCGGCACCGGTCAGCATGACCGGCCGTGCGCCGAGACGGTCGAGTACGCGCGGCAGTGCCAGTGCGACGAGCATGGTGCCGAAACCATTGGCGGCCAGCAGCAGTGCCACGCCGGACTGGGTGCCGCCGAGGGTGTCGCGCACGTAGTTGACGGTATTGACCATGATCATCGACCCGGCGGCGGCCACCACCAGATTCAGGCCGAGTAGTCCGCGCAGCCGGGGCGTCGCGGCGAAGATGCGCATCCCGATCGCGATCCGGTCGGCGAATCCGACCGAGTTCGCGCCGGTGGCGTTCGGAACGCGGGTGCCGAGCACCAGGGCGGCCGAGACGGCGAAACCGACGGCGGTGCCGACGAACAGCCAGTGGTAACTGATCACGGCCAGGGCCGCGGCGGCGAGTACGGGGCTCAGCAGTGTCTCCATGGTGGCGGCCAGCTGTGCGGCGGACAGTGCGCGGGTGTATTCGCGCTCGTCGGGCAGGATGTCGGGAATGATTGCCTGATAGGTCGGAGTGAAGGCGGCCGAGGCGGTTTGGAGCACCGCGATCAGTGCGTAGATCTGCCAGACCTGATCGATGAACGGCAGGGCCAGCACCACCGCGGCGCGAACGGCGTTGAGCGACACCAGGAACGCGCGGCGCGGGAACCGATCGGCATAGGCGGCGACGATCGGCGCGACCGTCACGTAGACCAGCATCTTGATGGTCAGTGCGGTGCCGAGTACGGCGGCGGCGTCACCACCGGCGAGCTCGTAGGCGAGCAATCCCAGTGCGACGGTGGTCAGTCCGGTGCCGAACAGCGCGGACAGCTGCGCGACGAAGAGTCGGAGATAGTCGTGATGGGCGAACAGGGTGGCGGTCGAAGGCGTGGTACGCATCGGGGTACTTCCTGGGAGTGGGCTGGGCTGGCGGTTCGCGGGCATGGGGACATCGGCACTCGCACATGGCGGTCTCCTCTCGGGTGGTCGTCGCGACACCGGAAATGTATACCCCATGGGGGTATATGGCAAGCGGGGGTACGGTGACGTCGGCTACTCTGCCTGCCGTGCGAACGATCAAGGCTGGCGTAATCGCCGCGGCGCTCGCCGCGGCCACCATGACCGCGACCGGTACGGCGGGAGCCGACGAACCCGCGCCCGGGGGCGGCGACGAGACGATATCCGTCGACATCACCCTGCTCGGCTGCTCCATCGGCGCCGGTCTGGGTACGGATCTGGCGCTGGCCCTCGCCGCCGGACAGGGTTCCAGCGCGACGGTCGACTCCGGGCTGGTGGCGCGGCTGCGCGCCGCGGGATGTCTGCCCTGGCGGTGATCGACTAGCGGGACCGGTCGTCGAGCGCCGCGGCGATGCGGCGGAGAGCGGCATCGGTGGTCATCCGCCAGTGCGTGGTGGACACCGAGTGGTTGTGGATCGCCCCGGTGACCGCCGCCCGCCACGTCGCCGCGCCGCTGGTTCCGGTCGGATCGTCCAGCGCGGCGGTGAAGTAGACGACATCACCGGCGAAGGGGCGCGGACGATAGGCCGCGACCAGGGCCGCCGAGTCGAACGCGGCGGTGACGACGCGTTCGATGCGGTCGGTGCCGAAGGAGCCGAACGGTTCCGGGAGCGTGCGCATGAGCTCGGCCAGCCGGGCCGGGTCCGGATCGGCGCCCGGCTCCAGGTCGGCGGCGCGCTCGCCCAACAGCCCGCCGAGCAGGTCCGCCACGGTGACGGACGGCCTTGCGGCACTGAGTGTTTCAGTGCCGGGTGTTTCAGTGCCGGGTGTTTCGGCACGGGACGGTTCGCCGGGTGTTTCGGCCGACGTGCGGTGCAGGTGGCTGTCCATGACCGCGAGCAGCGCGACCCGCTCGCCCTCGTCCTGGAGCTGGACCGCCATGGCGTGGGCGAGTACACCGCCGAGCGACCAGCCCAGCAGATGATAGGGCCCGTCGGGCTGTACGGCGCGCAGATGTTTGACGTACAGCCGCGCCCAATCCTCGATCGAATCGGGCAGGGGCGCGGTCGAGCTGAGTGCGGGTGATTGCAGACCGTAGATCGGTCGGTCGGTGTGGGCCGCCAGGCCCGCGAAGGACCAGGCGACGCCGCCGATGGGATGGACGCAGAACAGCGGTTCACGGGCGGGGTCGCCACCGTGCAGCGGCAGCAGGATATCGAAGGCGGCCTCGGTACCGGCACTGTCGGAGCCCCGGTTGCGCAACTGTGCGACGATGCCGGACGGGGTGGGCGTGGTGAACATCCACAGCACCGGAACCGCCTCGGCCACGGCGGTACTCAGCCGGGCCACCAGGTCGGTGGCGAGCAGGGAGTTGCCGCCGAGCTCGAAGAAGTTGTCGTCCAGGCCGATGCGATCGCGGCCCAGCACATCGGCGAAGGTCTCGCAGACCGTGGTCTCCAGGGCCGTCACCGGGGCGCGGTAGGTGCGGGACGCGAATTCCGGTGCGGGCAGCGCGTTTCGGTCGAGTTTGCCGACCGATGTCAGCGGCAGCCGGTCGAGCACCACGACGGCGGCGGGCACCATGTGCGCGGGCAGCGCCGCGGCGGCCCAGGCGAGCAGCCGCGCCGAATCCGTCGCGCCGTCCCGGACTCCGACCACATACGACACCAGAACCGTTGCCCCGGCCGGGGTTTCCCGACCCACGGTGACCGCGGCGTCGACCTCCGGATGCGCGGCCAGTACGGCATCGATCTCGCCGAGTTCGATGCGGAAGCCGTTGATCTTGACCTGGAAGTCGGTGCGGCCCCGATGGTCGAGTTCACCGGCCGCGGTCCACGCCACCACATCGCCGGTGCGGTACATGCGCGCACCCGGCCGGAACGGATCGGCGACGAAGCGCTCGGCCGTCAGCCGCGCGCGGTCGACATAGCCGCGCGCCAGCTGCGCCCCGGCCAGATACAGCTCGCCGGGGACACCGACCGGCACCGGGCGCAGCCGTGCGTCCAGCACGTACACCCGGCTGTTCCACACCGGCGCGCCGATCGGCACCGACGCGGTATCGGCCGCGGTGACGCGATGGCTGGTGATCGACACCGCCGTCTCGGTGGGGCCGTAGAGGTTGGCCAGGGTCGCCTGCGGTGCGGCGGCGACGTAGCGGTGTGCGAGTGCGGCGGGCAACGTCTCGCCGATGGCCAGGATGCGGCGCAGGGAGTCGGGTAGCCGCCCGGTCATCAGCAGCGCCTCCAGCATGGACGGCACCGCATGCAGGGTGGTGACGCCCTCGCGGACCATGAGGGCGGTGAGGTGGGCCGGGTCGCGGTGCCCGTCCGGCGCGGCGAGCACCAGACGGCCACCACAGGCGGCGGCGGACCAGAACTCCCACACCGACAGGTCGAAGGTCGCGGCCGTCTTCACCAGCACCGCGTCCGCCGCGGTCATCCCGAATTCCGCTGTCTTCCAGCGCAACTGGTTGACAATCGCGCCGTGGGTCACCATCACGCCCTTGGGGCGGCCGGTGGAACCCGAGGTGAAGACGACATAGGCCGCATGGCCGGGGCGCACGGGCGCGCGCCGCTCGGCGGCCGTGATCGGGTCCGCGCTCGCCGTATCGCCGTCGAGCGCGTCCACGGTGACCACCGGTGCGGCGGCGGTGGCGAAACCGGTTGCGGTATCGGTCAGCACGCACACCGGTGCCGCCGTGGTCAGGATGTAGTCGGTGCGGGTGGCGGGTTGATCTGGATCCACCGGCACGTACGCGCCACCGGCGCGGCTGACCGCGTACATCGCGACCACCAGTCGCACGGAGCGCCGCAGGGCCAGCGCGACCCGTGATTCCGGTCCGACGCCGAGCGAGATCAGGTGGCGCGCCAGCCGGTTCACCCGGACGTCGAGATCGCGGTAGGTCCAGCGCTCACCGTCGGCGGCCACCACGGCGAGCGCGTCGGGGGTGGCCGCGACCGCGGCGTCGAGCAGTGACACCAGCGTCTCGGTCGCATCCGTCGGATGCGCGGTGTCGTCGCACACCGAGCGCATGCGCGCCCGCTCCGCGGGCAGCAGCACATCGATGGCGTCGAGCCGCACGCGCGGATCGGCCACCACCGCGTCGAGCACCCGCAGGAAGCGGTCCGCGAAACCCCGCGCGGTCGACTCGTCGAACAGATCCGCGGCATAGGTGAGCGCGCCGCCGATGCCCGCGGGCGCGCCGTGCGCGTCGTAGGCGTCGGCCAGGATCAGGTGCAGATCGAATTGGGACAGCTGCCGATCGGCCGACAGTGCGGTCACCCGCAGGCCGGGCAGCTCCATCGCCACCGGGGCCAGATTCTGGAAGGACAGACCCACCTGGAACAGCGGATGCCGGGCGGTGGACCGGGCCGGATTCAGCACTTCGACCAGCCGCTCGAACGGCACATCGGCGTGTGCGAACGCTTGGATGTCGGTGTCGCGCTGCCGATCCAGCAGTTCGGTGAAATCCAGATCCGCCTCCACGCGGGTGCGGAAGACCAGGGTGTTGACGAACATGCCGATGAGATCGTCCAGTTCGGCCGCACCGCGCCCGGCGATAGGGGTGCCGACGGCGATGTCGTCGCTGCCCGACAGCCGGGACAGCAGGAGCGCGAACGCGGTGTGCACCACCATGAACAGTGTCGCGCCCCGCGTGCGCCCCAGCTCCACCAGCGCCGCATGGGTGCTCGCGTCGATACCGAGTTCGACCCGCCCACCGGCGTACGACCGCACCGCCGGGCGCGGACGGTCCGCGGGCAGATCCAGCTGGTCCGGCAATCCGGCGAGTGCGTCGCGCCAGTAGGCGATCTGCCGGGCCGCCGGTGAGTTCGGATCCGCTTCGCTGCCGAGCAGGTCGCGCTGCCACAGCGCGTAATCGGCGTACTGCACGGGCAGCGGGCTCCACTCCGGCGCCCGGCCCGCGGCGCGGGCCGCGTAGGCCGCCACCAGATCTCGGGTGAGCGGCCCGCCCGAGTAGCCGTCACCGCTGATGTGGTGGACGACCAGGGCCAGCACGAATTCGTCGGCGTCCACCCGCCACAGCGCCGCCCGCAGCGGCACCCGCGCTGTCACGTCGAATTCGGTGGCCGCCAGGGCGGCGACCGCCGACGCGACCTCGGCGGCGGGCAGCGTGCCCACCTCGAGCCGGGGTACGCCGCCGTCCTCGGGCGGCAGCACGACCTGCACCGGTCCATCGTCGTGGTGCGGGTAGACGGTGCGCAGAATCTCGTGGCGCAGCACCAGATCGGTGAACGCCCGTCGCATGGCCTCGATATCCACCGCGCCGCTGATACGCAGCGCGACCGGGATGTTGTAGGCGGCGGATTCGGCGTCGAACCGGTTGAGGAACCACATCCGCCGCTGCGCGGGAGACAGCGGAATCCGTTCCGGCCGTGGGCCCGCCACCAGTGCGGGACGTGCCGGAGCGCCGCCGATCGTCGCCAGTTCGGACGCCAGGCCCGCGACGGTCGGCGCGGTGAACACCAGCCGCACCGGCACCGGCGCACCGGCCGCCGCGCCGAGCCGGGCGCTGACCCGGGTGGCGAGCAGCGAGTTGCCGCCCAGTGCGAAGAAGTCGTCGTCCGCGCCGACTCGCTCTAGCCCGAGCACCTCGGCGAACACCGCCGCGACGGTCCGCTCGGGCACGGTCGCGGGCGCTCGGTACGCGCGCGGGTGGAAACTTGGTTCGGGCAACGCCTTTCGGTCGAGCTTGCCGACGGCGGTCAGGGGAAGCGCATCCAGCGCGACAATGGCCGCGGGCACCATGTACGACGGCAGGCGATCCGCCGCCCAGCGGGTCAGCTCCGCCGTATCGACGCCGTGGCCCACCACATAGGACACCAGGGACGCCGCGCCGTCGCCGTGCTCGCGTCCGATGGTCGCCGCGGCGCGCACCTCCGGATGCGCGGTGAGCACCGCGTCGATCTCGCCGAGTTCGATGCGGTATCCGCGAACCTTGACCTGGAAGTCGGTGCGGCCCACGTATTCCAGCGTGCCGCCGACCGCTCCGGCGGCCGGAACGCCGACCCAGCGCACCAGATCGCCGGTGCGGTACATGCGCTCGCCCGGCACACCCCAGGGGTGCGCGACGAATCGCTCGGCGGTGGTGGCGCGGCGGTTGTGATAGCCGCGCGCCAGGCCCGGACCGGCCAGATACAGTTCGCCCACCACACCCGGTGGCACCGGCCGCAGCCGGTCGTCGAGCACCGCGGCCCAGCCGCCGGGTATCGGACGGCCGATCGACACCGGTTCGCCCGCCCGCAGCGTGGTGTAGGTCGCGCCGATGGTGGCCTCGGTGGGGCCGTAGCCGTTGAGGAAGCGCCGCCCCGGCTGCCAGCGGGCCAGCAGGTCCGGGGTGGTGGCCTCGCCGCCCGCGGACACCACCGCGAGATCGTCGAGCCCGGTCGGGTCGACGGTGTCGAGCAGGGCGGGCGTGATGATGGTGTGGGTCACCCGCTCGGTGCGCAGCAGCTCGTGCAGTTCGGCGCCGCCGACCGTATCCGCCGGGGCGAGCACCAGCGTGGCGCCGCTGTAGCAGGCGGTGGCGATCTCCTCGAGCGATTGGTCGAAGCAGGGCGAACAGACGTGCAGCATGCGGGAATCGGGGTCGAGCCGCAGCAGTTCGGCGGAGTGGCCGACGAGTGCGCCGAGTCCGGCGTGGGTGACGGTGACGCCCTTGGGGCGGCCCGTCGATCCGGAGGTGTAGATCACGTACGCCGCGTGGGACGGACGCAGCGGCGCACGGCGATCCGTGTCGGTCACCGCCGCCGGGGACCGATCCGCGCACACGGCGGGATCGTCGAGCGTCAGCCAGTCCACGGCGTCGGGCAGGGCGGGCAGCTGGTCGGTGAGCGTGATCCCCAGGGCGGCTTCGGAATCGGTCAGCATGAGTCGGATGCGCTCCACCGGATGGGTGGGGTCCAGCGGCAGATACGCGCCACCGGCCTTGGCGACCGCCCAGATGGCCGCCACCATGCGGTAGGAGCGCCGCAAGGCCAGCGCCACCACGGTGTCCGGCCCCACACCGCGCTCGATCAGCACCCGCGCCAGCCGGGAGGAGTGGTCGTCCAGTTCGCCGTAGGTGTACGAGCGACCGTCCGCGCGTACGGCGACGCGATCTCGGCCGAATTCGGTTCCCCGAGTGAGCAGATCGGGCAGCGCGCCCACGGCGGTCGGCACCCCGCCGCCCATGCGGGTGAGGCGCTCGTACTCGTCGTCGACGAGCAGGGGCAGATCCGCCACCCGGGTGTCGGGTCGCTCGGCGACCGCCGCGAGCATCCGGACCATCCGCCGGGCGAAGACGGTCGCGCCGTCGGTGTCGAAGACCCGGGCGGCGAACGCCAGCTCACCCTGGCCGTCGGACGACATGCTCAGTGCCACATCGGCATGCGGGTCCGGTGGACGCTGGAAGGACAGCGCCACCCGGAACAGCGGCTGCCGGGCGTCGATCAGCGCGGCGACCTCGTCGAGTCCGATATCGGCGTGCTCGAATGCCGCCACCGCGTCGCGGTGCGCCCGGGGGAGCAGGTCTCGGAACGGGGCGGCGTTGTCCACCCGCGTCCGCAGTACCAGGTCGGCGCGGTCGCCGCCCGGCCGCGCGGTGCCCAGCGCGATATCGTCGACACCCGCCAGCCGCCCGATCGCCGCCGCCACGACCGTGCGTACCACCGTGGTCCAGGCCACCCCGGTGCGGTCCGCGAGCCGGTGCAGTCCCGCCCGAACCGGAGCGGGGATAGAGAAGGTCACGCGCCCACGGGGATTCGGGCCAGCGGCCCGGTGTACCGGCAGTTCCGGTCGCTCGGGCAGTCCGGCCAGCGCGGTACGCCAGTAGCGGGAGCGCGAGATCGTGTCGCCGGATTCGCGGTCGAGTTCCCGGGCGAAGGCGGCGGCCGTGCGGTCCGGGTCCGCGAGCAGCCCGGTCAGCACCCGGTGCAGGCGGTCGGCGACGGCCCGCGCCGTCGCGTCGGCGACCAGGTCGCGCCGGTACTTCACCCGCATCAGCGTGCGCTGTTCCAGGAAGACCAGCACCGTGATCGGATAGTGCGTGAAATCCTCGGCCTCGATGTCCTCGATCCGCAGCCCGTCGATGGCCGCACCGGCTCGCCGCAGCCCCGCCACATCCACCGGGTAGGACTCGAAAACCAGCATGGTGTCGAACAATTCACCGCGTCCGACCGCACGCTGAATGGCGCCGAGCCCCAGATGGTGATGGTCCAGCAGGGCGGCCTGCTCGGCCTGCACACCGTCGATCAGCGACCGTGCGGTGGTCCCCGCGTCGAAGCGGACGCGCACCGGAATGGCGTCCACGAACAGGCCGATCATCTCGCCGATGCCGTCGAGCTGCGCGGGCCTGCCGGAGATGGTGGCCCCGAAGAGTACGTCCTCCCGACCGGTGCTGCCCGCGATGGTCAGCCCCCACGCCGTCTGGAGCACCGTATTGGCGGTCACCTCGGCCGCGGCGGCGTAGGCGGTGAGCGCGGCGGTCTGCTCGTTCGACAGCTCGACATCACAGCGCCCGAAACCGGTTCCGGTCGCGGCGGGCCAGGTCAGCTCGGGGGCGAGCAGGGTGGGGGAGGCGCCGGTCAGCGCCTCGGACCAGGCGCGCGCCGCGGCCGGGCGATCCTGCTGGGAGAGCCAGCGCAGATAGTCGCGATACGGCCGGACCGGTGGCAGCGCCGCGGTGTCGCCGCCGGTCGCGTACAGCACCAGCAGCTCCCGCATGAGCAGTGGCATGGACCAGCCGTCGAGCAGGATGTGATGGCCGGTGAGCACGAGGTGGCGCGTCCCGGAATCGGTGGCGTACACCGTGAATCGCAGTAGCGGCGCGATCGCGGGGTCGAAACCGCGGCGCCGCTCGGCGGCGATCAGCTCCGGCAGTTCGGCCTCGGTGACGCCCTCGACGACCCGCAGCGGCACCTCCAGGTCGTCCACCACCACCTGGACCGGGGTGCCGTCCGCGGCGGCGACGAAGGCGGAGCGCAGATTCGCGTGCCGGTCCAGCATGGCGCGCGCGGCGCGGCGCAGCCGGGGAGTGTCGAGATCTCCGGTGAGGCGCACGGCGAGCTGGATGATGTAGGCGTCGACGGAGCCGTCGAGCAATTCCATGAGCACCCGCAGCGAATTCTGCAGTGGTGCTAGCGGCAGCACGTCCGACAGGCCCGGATGGTCGGCGTGCCAACGGTCCAGCTCGGCCTGGGACACCCGTACCAGCGGCACATCGGACGGGGTGAGCCCACCGGCCGCGCGGTCGCGCACATGCTCGGCCAACGCGGTGAGCGCGGCGACGAAGTCGGCGGCCAGTTCGGTCACCGCGGCCTCGTCGAGAATGCCGCTCGCATAACCGAATCCGAGTTCGAGCCGGGGGCCGTCCGGTGTCTCGGCGGTGATCGCGTTGATGTCGACGACGGTGCCCAGCGGCACGGCGGGGTCGTAGTCGACCTCGAGGTCGCCCAGCGCGGCGGTCGGCATCCAGTCGTGCGCGACGGCGTCGGCCGAAACGCCCGTACGGCCCAGATAGTTGAAGCCGAGCTGGCCGATATCCCCGCTGAGCCGGTCGGCGGCGGTGGGTTCGAGGTGACGCAGCAGGCCGAAGCCGATCCCCTTGTCCGGCACCGCGAGCAGCTGTTCCTTGACGGATTTGACCACCGCTCCCGGATCGGTGTCCGGCAGCCCGGTCAGGTCGATCGCCACCGGATGCACGCTGGTGAACCAGCCCAGGGTGCGGTTCAGGTCCGCGCCGGGCACCACGGTTTCCTCGCGCCCGTGGCCCTCCAGCCGGATTCGGGTCACCGGGGCCGCGATGCCGCGCCGGGACCGCCAGGCGCGCACCGCCATGGCCAGCGCCGCCAGCAGCCCGTCATTGACGCCGCCGCGATAGCGGGCGGGCAGGGTGGTCAGGATCGCCTCGGTGATCTCCGCCGGTACCGGCACCGTGACCGACCGCAGCGTGGCCTGCGTGTCGACGGTGGGATCGAGTGCCCGCGCGCCCAGCGGCGGGTCCGGGGTGGCCAGCACTCCCAGCCAGTAGTCGATATCGCCGACGCGGTCGCGGGCCGCGTCCACCAGCCCGTGCGCCCAGCGACGGAAGGACGTACCGGTCGGCGGCAGCGCGATCGGCCGCCCGGCCGCATACTGCGCCCAGGCCGTGGCCAGGTCCGGAATGAGGATGCGCCACGACACGCCGTCGATCACGTAGTGGTGCGCGGCGATGACGAGCACGTCGGCGGCGTCGGGGCGGCGCAGCCACACCCAGGCGAGCATCCGGCCGGTGGCGGGGGACAGCGCCGCCAGGGCGGAATCGACCGCGGCACCGCCGATCCGGGCTAGTTCCGCGCGTTCGACGTCCGCGGGCACCGCCGTGTCCGTGATCAGCGTTTCGGCGTCGACGGCGGAGCGGGGCAGCGTCTCGAACCGCCAGCGGTGCGCGTCCCGCCACACCCGGGAGCGCAGGATCTCGTGTCGGTCGAGCACCGCGCCGAGCGTGGCGACCAGTCCGGCGCGGTCGATGTCCTCCGGCAGCGCCAGGACCATGGTCTGCGCGAATCGGTCGGCGGAACCGGTGGCCAGGAATTCCGCGAGTACCGGGGTCAGCGGGATCTCGCCCACGCCCCCGCCGGGTAGCTCCGCCAGTGCCGGTGGCGCCGCATCGCATCCCACGCTCGCCACTCGGGCCAGGGCGGCCACGGTGCGCTGTTCGAACACGTCCCGGGCGGTGAAGACGATGCCCGCCGCCTTGGCCCGCGACACCAGCTGGATGGACATGATGCTGTCGCCGCCGACGGCGAAGAAGGACTCGTCCACGCCGACCGACGCGACACCGAGCATCTGGGCGAACAATTCGGCCAGCCGGGTCTCGACCGGCCCCCGGGGCGCGCGCGTCACCGCCGTCGCGAACACCGGTTCCGGCAGGGCGCGGTGATCGAGTTTGCCGTGGGCGGTCAGCGGCACCTCGTCGATCACCAGCACCGCGGCGGGCACCATATGCGCGGGCAGCACAGCCGCGGCATGGGCGGTGAGGGCGGCGGTGTCGACCGTGCGGCCCGGTGCCGCGCGGACATACGACACCAGTGCGGTGGCTCCCGACGGCAGCGTCCGGCCCAGGGTGACCGCGAAGTCGATATCGGCGTGCGCGGTGAGCACCGCGTCGATCTCACCGAGTTCCACCCGGAAGCCGCGCACCTTGACCTGGGTGTCGGTGCGGCCGACGTAGTCGAGCTGCCAGCGCACCGCGGGATCGGCGACATTCCCGGCGCGTTCGTGCGGCGCGGCGTACCAGCGCACCACGTCACCGGTGCGGTACATGCGCGCGCCCGGTTCACCCCACGGATCGGCGAGGAAGCGGGCGGCGGTCGCCCCGGGCCGGTTGCGATAGCCACGGGCCAGCCCGCCGCCCGCCAGATACAGTTCACCGGCGACGCCCGGCGGAACGGGCCGCAGGCGGGCGTCGAGCACCAGTGCGGACATGCCGCGCACCGGCTCGCCGATCGTAATGCGCTGTCCCGGTTCCAGTTCCGCGTAGGAGGAGATGATGGTGGTCTCGGTCGGGCCGTAACCGTTCAGGTAGCGCCGCCCCGGCTGCCAGCGGGCCAGCAGCTCGGGGGTCGTCACATCGCCGCCCACCGACAGCACCGCCAGCGCGTCCAGTCCCCTCGGATCGACGGTGCCCAGGACGGCGGGGGTGATGATGGCGTGGGTGACCGCCTCGGTGCGCAGCAGCTCGGCCAGCTCGGTGCCGCCGATGATCTCCGGCGGCGTGATGACCAGCGTCGCGCCCACCGACAGCGCGCACAGCCACTCCAGGACCGACGGATCGAAACTCGGTGAGCAGATGTGCAGGAAGCGGTGGTGCGGCTCCAGCTCGTAGCGCCGCACCGCCTCGTCGAGCAGCCCGCCCAGGCCCGTATGGGTGACGGTGACGCCCTTGGGTAGGCCCGTCGAACCCGAGGTGTAGATGACGTAGGCGGGATTGTGCATGCGTAGTGGCGCACGGCGATCGGCTTCGGAGACCGCGTCGCCGGACCGCGCCGCGCGGTCCCGCTCGATGTCCGGATCGTCGAGCAGCAGCCAGGGGATGTCATCGGGCAGCCGGTGCGCGTACTCGGTGGTGGTGATGCCCAGTGCCGCACCGGAATCGGTCACCATGTGCCGCATGCGCTCGACCGGATGGGCCGGGTCGACCGGGACGTGCGCGCCACCGGCCTTGGCGACGGCGAGCACGGTGAGCACCATCTCGGAGGAGCGCGGCAGCGCCACGGCGACCAACTGCTCCGGGCCGACGCCCCGGTCGATCAGCAGGCGCGCCAATCGCGAACTGGCGGAGTCGAGTTCGCCGTAATCGAGGGAGTGGCCCCGGTAGCGCACCGCCACCCGGTCCGCGCCCAGCGCCAGCCCGCGGCTGAGCAGGTCCGGCAGCAGACCGGTGGCCATGACGGCGTCGGGGGCCACCGCGGTCAGCAGGGCCAGTTCGTCGGCCGCCAGCAGCGGCAGATCGCCGACCGGTCGCGACGGCTCCCGGAGGGCGGCGCGGAGCAGGCGTCGGAAGCGCCGCGCGAACACCTCGACGGTGGGCCGGTCGAACAGCTCCGGCGCATAACCGAATTCGACGGTGCGGCCGTGCTCGGGCAGCCGCAGCGTCAACTCGCAGGAGCGGTCGGGGAGCGCGGGCCCGGCGGACACCATGGTCCGCACGGGGCCGTCGAAGGGCAGGTCCGCGTGCGTGAAGGCTTGTCGGGCACTGTCGTCGGCGTGGGCGACGAGCCGTTCGAAACCGTCGCCACCGGGCACGGCGGTCCGCAGCATCACGATATCGGCCGAATTCGCGGCGGTCGGAGCGCCGATGGCGATATCGGTGGCGCCCGACAGCCGGGCGAGCAGCACCGCGAAGGCGGCGTGCGCGACGGTGAACACGGTGGTGTCCCGGGATCGCGCGAAATCCGTGAGCAGCTGCCGTATCTCGGCGTCGAGGTCGGTCTCGAGCCGTGCGACGGTGGTGGTGCCCGCGGCGGTGCGCGGCCGATCCACCGGCAGATTCAACTCCTCGGGCAGCTCGGCGAGCGCCGCCCGCCAGTAGCGGGCGTGGGCGATCATGTCGCCGCCGGCGTCGAGCCGCGCGGCCAGCTCTGCGGGCGTGCGCTCGGGTGCCGCCACGAATTCCCCGACCAGTGACCGCAATCGGTCCGCCAGCGCCTGCGCGCACGCGGCCGTGACGGTATCGCGGCGGTACTGCACCGCGATGCGCACCCGCGCTCCCACCTCGACCTCGACGGCCACCGGATAGTGCGTGAAGTTCACCGCCCGGAGGCCGTCGATCTCCAGGCCGTCGATGGTGCCGTACGCCTGCCGCAGTCCGTCCGCGTCCACCGGATAGGACTCGAAGGCCAGCAGCGAGTCGAACAGCTCGCCCGCACCCGCGGTGCGCTGAATCTCGGTGAGGCCCATGTGATGCGCGTCGAGCAGTGCGACCTGTTCGTGCTGGAGTCTGGTCAGCAGGTGCCGTACCGGTTCGTCGGCGTCGAAGCGCACCCGCACCGGAATGGTGTTCGCGAACAGGCCGACCATATCGTCGACGCCGTCGAGCTGGGGCGGTCGTCCGGAGACCACCGCGCCGAAGACCACGTCGTCGCGTCCCACACAGCTCGCCAGCACCAGCCCCCAGGCCGCCTGCACCACCGTGTTCACGGTGACCTCGGCGGCCGCGGCCGCGTCGAGCAGGGCGGCGGTCTCGGTCTCGGTCAGGTCGGCGGCACACACCCCGTGTCCGGCATCCGGTTCCGTGGGTCCGGTGAGAACCGTGCTCACCCGGGTCGGCGACACGCCTTCCAGCGCGGTGCGCCACGCCTGGGTGGCGGCGTCCCGATCGCGGCGCGCCAGCCACGCGAGATAGTCGCGATACGGGCGCACCGGCGGCAGCACCGTCGAATCACCGTGCGCGGCATAGGAAAGCAGCAGTTCCTTCATGAGCAGCGGCATGGACCAGCCGTCCAGCAGGAGATGGTGCGCGGTCAACACCAGATGGGTGCGCCCGGAATCGGTGCGGTACACCGTGAACCGCAGCAGCGGGGGAACCGTGAGATCGAATCCGCGCCGCTGCTCGGCGGACAGCAGCGCCGCCGGATCGGTGTCGGGTCCGTCGAGCACGCACCACGGCACCGCCACGCCGTCGGCCACCAGTTGCACCGGGGTGCCGTCGGCGGTGGTGACGAAGGCGGTGCGCAGCACCGCGTGCCGGTCGAGCATGCCCTGCGCGGCCCGTCGCAGCCGCTCCAGATCGACCGCGCCGGACAATTCCATGGCCCACTGGAGCAGGTACGGATCGGCCTCGGCCTCCGACACCTGGGTGAGGAACAGCAGCCCGAGCTGGAGCGGGGACAGCGGCAGCACGTCCGCCAACCCTGGATACGACGTCTGCCAGTGCTCGAGCTCGCCCTGGCGGACCCGCACCAGCGGGACGTCGGACGGGGTCAGGCCACCGGCCGTCGGATCGTGCGCGTGATCGGCGAGGACGGTCAGCGCCGCCACCCAGTCCGCGGCCAGCTCGCGCACGGCCGCCTCGTCGAGGATCTCGGCGGCGTAGGCGAACGACGCGGACAGTCGCGCACCGGTCTCACCCTCGGTCACCACCGCGTTGACATCCACCACCGCGGGTGCGGGCATGGTCGGATCCTGGTGCGCGCGCGGCTCACCCCAGTCGGCGGTGGGCAGCCAACCGCCGTCGGCCAGGGCATCGGGGATATCGCCCGCCGAAACGCGGCCGAGATAGTTGAAGCCGATCTGGCCCAGATCGCCGGCGAGTCGCGTCCCGGCGTCCGGGTGCAGATACCGCAGGATGCCGAAGCCGATGCCGTGGTCGGGCACCGCGATGAGCTGCTCCTTGACCGCCTTCAGCAGCGCGGCGGTCGCGGTTCCGCCCTGCCAGGCGGCCTCGGTGTCGATGCCGGACAGATCCAGCGCCACCGGATACATGCTCGTGAACCAGCCGACCGTGCGCGTCAGGTCGGCGCCGGGCACCACCTGCTCCTCGCGGCCGTGTCCCTCGAGTCGGATACGCGTTGCCGCGCTGTCGATTCCACGCCGGGCCCGCCACGTGCGCACCGCCAGCGCCAGCGCCGCCAGCAGGCCGTCGTCGACACCGCCCCGGTAGCGGGTGCGCAGGTCGGTCAGCACCGCGTGGGTGACGGCGGGCGGCAGTTCGACACTGAACTGCCGGACGGTCGCCGCGGTGTCGACGCGCGGGTCCAGCGGCCGGGTGCCGAGCGGGGGATCGGCGATCGCCAGGGTCCGCAGCCAGTGATCGAGTTCGTCGGCGCGGGTGGCCGCGACCTCGGCCAGTCCGTGCGCCCACCGCCGGAAGGAGGTGCCGACCGCGGGCAGGGCGATCGGCCCGCCCGCCGTGTGCTGCGCCCAGGCGGTGACCAGGTCCGAGATCAGGATGCGCCACGAAACACCGTCGATCACATAGTGATTGGCGGCGAGCACGAGTGCGTCCGGGCCGTCCGGGCGGGACAGCCAGACGCAGGCGATCATCCGACCGGTGGCCGGGTCGAGGGTGTCGAGCGCGGAGTCCAGTGCGGCACCGGCGATCTCGCTCAACTCGTCGACCGTGCGGTCGGCGGGGGCGTCCACGCGGATGAGCAGCTCACCCGCGGCCACCGCACCGGGCGGCAGGGCGCGCAGTTCCCAGCGGCCGTCCACGCGCCGCACCCGGGCACGCAACATGTCGTGGTGGTCCAGGACCGCGGTCAGCACGGCGACCAGTCCGGCCCGGTCCACCCGCTCGGGCAGGGCGAGCACCAGTTGCTGGGTGAACCGTCCGTACGAGCGGCCGTCGGCCAGATGCGCCGCGAGTACCGGGGTCGGCGGCATGTCGCCGACACCGCCGCCGGGCAGTTCCGCGAGTGTCGGCACCGCGTCCGCACCCACCACCGCGACCCGCGCCAACGCGGCGACGGTGCGGTGTTCGAACACATCGCGCGGCGTGAAGACGATGCCGGCCGCCCGCGCCCGCGACACCAGCTGGATCGAGAGGATACTGTCACCGCCCACGGCGAAGAACGAGTCCTCCGCGCCGACCCGCACCCCGAGCACCTGGGTGAACAGTTCGGCGATGCCGGTCTCCAACGGCCCCACCGGATCTCGGGACACCGTCGTCTCGAACACCGGCTCCGGCAGCGCCCGCCGGTCCAGTTTGCCGTTGGGGGTCAGCGGAATCGAGTCGAGTGTGATGACGGCCGACGGCACCATGTGGCCCGGCAGCGACGCGCCCGCGAAGGCGGTGAGCTCGCCCGTGTCCACGACGACGCCCGCGCACGGCAGCACATACGACACCAGCACCGTCGCCCCGGACGGGGCGCGGATGCCCAGCGTGGTCGCGAAGTCGATATCGGGGTGCGCGGTGAGCGCGGCGTCGATCTCGCCCAGTTCGACCCGGAAACCGCGGATCTTCACCTGGAAATCCGAGCGGCCCACGTACTCGAGCGCGCCGTCCGCGCGGCGGCGCACCAGATCTCCGGTGCGGTACATCCGTGCGCCCGCCCCGGCGAACGGTCCGGCCACGAACCGCTCGGCCGTCAGCCCCGGCCGTCCGAGATACCCCTGCGCCAGTGCGGGGCCGGACAGGTAGAGCTCACCGACGACATCGTCGGGTACCGGCCGCAGCCGCGAATCCAGCACCGCCGCACCGATACCCGGGAGCGCCGTGCCGATGGTGACGGGCTCGTCCGCGATGAGCGCCTCGCTGCTGGTCGCGAGCACCGTCGCCTCGGTGGGGCCGTAGCCGTTGCAGAACGACCGCCCGGCCGCCCACCGGCGCACCAGGGTCGGTCCGAACGCGTCACCGGCCACCACCACGACCCGCAGCTCGTCCAGTCCGGCCGGATCGACCGTCTCCAGCGCCGCCGGGGTGATGAGCATATGGGTCACCCGCGCGCTCCGCAGCAGCCGGGCGAGATCGTCACCGCCGAAGGCGGTCGGGGGCGCGATCACCAGGGTCGCGCCGGTGCTGAACGCGAGCAGCAATTCCAGTACGGAGACATCGAAATTCGGGGAGCAGACGTGCAGCACCCGGGAGTGGGCGTCCACGCGATAGCGTTCGCGCGCGGCCGCCACCAGCGGCGCGAGACCGGTGTGGGTCACCACGACGCCCTTCGGGCGACCGGTGGAGCCCGAGGTGTAGATGACATAGGCCGGATGCCGTTCGGTCAGGGTGCGCACCCGGTCCACATAGGACACCGGATGTGCGGGCTGCCGTGCGATCCGCTCCCGCTGCGCCGGATCATCCAGTTCGAGCCAGTCGATCGCGGTATCGAGTCCGGTCGGCAGCGTCCCGGTCACCCCGAGCACCGCACCCGAGTCCGCCACGATGAACGCGGCGCGCTCCGGCGGCAGCGTCGGATCGACCGGCACGTACGCGGCACCGGTCTTGGCGACGGCCCAGACCGCCAGCACCGATTCGACCGAGCGGGTGAACCCGATGGCGACCACGTCGCCCGGCCCGACGCCCCGGGCGATCAGCTCCCGTGCCAGCCGCGACGACGACGCGTCCAGCTCCGGATAGCTGATCTCCCGCCGCGCGCCGACCTCTCCGGTCGGGTCATAGCTGATGGCAATGGAATCCGACGCGCTCTCGATCGCGCTGGTGAGCAGCTGTACGAACAGCGGGCTGCTGGACCGGCGGCGGCTGCGTTCTCGAACGGTGCGACGAACCCTGTCCATTCGAGTACTGCAATCCTCTCGCGTCGAGCCCGTGGTGTGTAGATACCGACGGACCCGGCCGTGAGTGACCGGGAAGACATCGATTCTGGGGGCATTCGGGGACATATCAGACCACAGGTTGCCCAGCCGTGTGCACTCACCCGCTTTCTTCGCAGGCCGGGACGGTCGAGGGTTGCCGATCCGTAGCCATTCGCCGAGCCGGGAGCGATCTCGCGCATCGATAGCTCATGGCTATTCCGGATTGATCGCCATGGGGGTGTGAAGTCAGGGAGATCCCGGATGTGGCACGCGATCGTCGCTCGCATACTCGAATAGTCGATATCGACTGATCCAGGAACGAGGTACCCGATGTCGGTCGGAACATCCACCGGGCCCCGCACCGCGACCGCAGCGCGGCCCGCCCGTGCGCTGCTGATCGCCTTCTGCTGCGCCGCCCTGCTCGCGCTGGCGGTGCCGCCGGTCTTCCCGCCCTACCTGCCGACGGTGCATCGCCCGCTGTGGGTGGTGCTCGCCGTGCTGAGCGCGGGGCTGGCGCTGTGGCTCACCGTGCGGCCCGCGCCGCCGCGGCCGGTGACGCTCGCGCTCGGCTGGTCGCTGGTGGTCCTCGCGCTGGCGCAGGCATTCGCGGTGGGCGATCTGATCGCCATGTTCGGCACCTGGCTGGTGGTGCCCGCGCTGGCGCTGCTGGCGGGGCGGGTGCGCCCGCGCACCCGCAAGGCGCTGGTAGCCGCGCACGTGATCGCCGCGGCGTGCTGGGTCGGTGTCGCGGTGGCGATCTCGGCCATGGCCTTCGTCGCACTGACGGCGGCCGATATCGACACCAGCCGGGTGGCCTACGAATTGATGGCCGCCTTCGACATCACCCTGCTGCCCTGGTGCAATTTCGCCACCTTCCTCACCGGCCTCGCCCTGGGGATCACCACGCCGTGGGGTGTGATCCGGTACTACTGGCTGGCGGCCAAACTCGTGATCGCGGTCGCGATCCTGGTGATGGCGTTCGGATTCCTGCACAACGCCCTGGAGACCGCGGCGGCGCAGGCCGCGGTGCTGGCCGATACCGGCGGCACCCCGGCGGATCTCACCGCGGCCGCCGATGTGGCGCTGTGGGGTTTCGCCGCGTCGGCCGTGAGTCTGATCGGCGCGGTGCTGCTGTCGCTGTACAAGCCGGGCGGCACCACGCGGTGGGGTCGAAAGTCGGTGACGGGCAAGCGAGTTCGGCAACCTGCGCACGCGGCCGTGGTGGCCGGTACCCGGATGGTCGCGGACGGCACCGTCGACCTCACGCTGCGCGCCGCGGATGACGACGGCCTGCCGCCCTGGGAGCCCGGCGCGCATATCGACGTGGTGCTGCCGTCGGGGCGGGTGCGGCAGTTCTCGCTGCACGGCGACCCCGCCGACACCGGGTGCTACCGCATCGCGGTGCTCAAGGAGCCGCGAGGCCGGGGCGGTTCGCTCGAGATCCACCACCTTCGTGTCGGCGACCGCGTCGGAATCCGTGGTCCGCGCAACAACTTTCCGCTCGTCGACGCTCCGTCCTATCTGTTCGTCGCGGGTGGTATCGGGATCACCCCCTTCCTGCCCATGATCCGGCACGTGCAGGCCCGGGGCGCGGACTGGCGTCTGGTGTATCGCGGCCGATCCCTGTCGACCATGGCCTTCGCGCCGGAGTTGCGGAACCGGTACCCGGAGCGGGTGACACTGCTGCCCGCCGACACCCGGGCTCGCCCGGATATCGCGGCACTGCTGCGGGACACCGCGCCCGGCGTCGCGGTGTACTGCTGCGGCCCCACCGAACTGCTCGACGCCGTCACCGCGACCATGGCGGCGGCCTGCCCGCACGGCTCACTCCACCTGGAGCGCTTCGCGGCCAGTGCGCGCGACGGCGTCGAGAACTCGGCCTTCGACGCCGAACTGCGCCGCACGGGAGTGGTGGTGCGGGTGCCGGAGGATCGGACGCTGCTCTCGGTCCTGCGGGATGTCGATCCGGCGGTCGACCTGTCGTGTGAGGACGGCGTCTGCGGCAGCTGCGTCACCCGGGTGCTGGCCGGACGGCCGGACCATCGCGACGATGTGCTGGGCCCGGGCGAACGCCAGCGCACCGATATCATCTACCCCTGCGTATCGCGAGCGCACGGGCAGCGCATCGTGCTCGACATCTAGGACGGGCGAGAGGAGGTACCGGGTGGCGAACCGGGATCCGCTGCGCAACTGGCTCGCCCTGACCGTGCTCGCGTACCTCCTCGAAAGGCCCATGCATCCTTATGAATTGGGCAAACTGCTGAAGGATCGCAATGCCGCCCGCAGTATGGACTACAAGCACGCCTCGGTGTACATGGTCGTCGAACAGCTGGTTCGCGCCGGCTATGTCGAAGCCCAGCGCACCGAACGGCAGGGCCAGCGGCCCGAACGCACCGTCTACCGGCACACCGAGGCCGGGCGGGTCGCACTGCGGGAGCGGATGCGGGAGCTGGTGGCCGTGCCCGCCAAGGAGTATTCGCATTTCCAGGCCGCGCTCTCGCTGATCGTCGTGCTGCCGCCGGACGAGCTCCCCGACCTCCTCGACCGTCGCCGTCGCGCGCTGAACGACGCGGCCGCCGAACTGCGAACGATCGTGCGGGCGGCCGAGGACGTCGATCCCATCTTTCTCATCGAGTGCGACTACCGCCTGGAACTCATCGAGGCCGAACTCCGCTTCATCACCCGCTTCGGCGAGCACCTGCGCCGCGACTCCCGTTCGCTGGGCGAGTTCTGGCACGATCTGCACGAACGCTGACGGTGTCGCGCGGGTTCAGGCGTTGCTGCCGACCCGATCTCGATCGGTCGGTTCCCGGTGTCCGCGCCCGGATTCCCACAGTGGTCCGAAGACGAACCACAGCCCGGCGACCACCCAGACGCGGCCGATCCACCATATGAGGGTCTGATCCTGCTCCGGCGAGGCGATGAACAGGACGAGGAGCCCCAGGGTCGCGGAGCTGATGGTCGCGGCGTTCACCACCCGCAGCCACTCCTGCCAGAGGTATCGGCGGCGGGCCGGGCCGGATTTCGGTGCCCGCACCGGAGGCGGGCCGCCCGCGAAGCGGTGGGCGAAGCGGGCGTCGGCCCAGCGCACCAGCGTCGGACCGAAGGCCACCGAGAAACCGAGGTAGACACCGGCCAGCCCGTGGGTGGCATCGGCGACCGCGCCGCGATGCAGATCGATGGCGGTGGCGACCACCAGCACCACGTCCAGCAGCGGAATGCCCAGCAGCACAGCGGTGCTCAGCCGCCGCAGGCGCGCGAGATAGCGCAGTGCCAAGCCCAGCCCGAGTAGCACCCACAGGCCGACCTCGCAGGCCAGGATGACTCCGGCGATGGGGTGTTCCCCCAGTAGTTCGAACATCGCGCGACCCCTCGTATTAGCTCAATTGTGCTAGAACAGGACTCCAATCTAGCACAGTTGAGCTAATATGGAATCCGTGCCGAAGACCATCGACCAGAACCAGCGCAGAGCCGAGGTGGCCGCCGCCGTCTGGCGGCTCATCGTGGACAGCGGCGTCAGTGCCGTATCCCTGCGCACGGTCGCCGCGGAGGCGGGCATCGTGCTCGGATCGCTGCGGCACAGCTTCCCGACCAAGGCCGATCTGCTCGCCTACTCGATGGAGTTGGTTCACACCAACGCCGAGCGGCGGGTGCGCGCCCACACGGGCGTGACCGACCCCGTGGACATGGTCACCGCCATGCTGCTCGAACTGCTGCCCGCCGACGACACGCGCCGCACCGAGATGCGCGTCAATGTCGCGCTCATCGCCGAATCCCCGGCCCATCCGCGTCTCGCCGAACTCGCCGAGCGATCCCAGCGCGCCATCGCCGCCCTCTGCCGCCAGCTGTGCCACCACCTCGCCGAGACCGGCCACCTGCACACCACCCGCGACCCCGCCACCGAGGCCGCCCGCCTGCACGCGTACATCGACGGCATCGCCCTGCACGAACTCGTCACCCCCACCGACGCCGCACGCATCGAAGCCACCGTGCGCGCCTACCTGAAAGACCTTGCGGGACCGAGCCGTTGACTTGTCGAGCCATTGACGCGTGAAGCTGCTGACGCGCGAAGCTACTGACGTCCGGAGTTGCTGACGCGGGGAGCCGCTGGTGTCCCGAACCAGCGGCTCCCCGCGGAGTCGATGACTCCGCGGTGTCGCGAGAGGGCGAACCGCCGACGCCTCCGTGCCGTCGGCATCCGGGTGATACGGATGGACGCGGACGGATGTCGACGGACAGCGGCGCTCAGCGTGGCGCGGTGGACACCTCCGCCGCGGTGTCGCGGCGACCGAGTACGAGCACGCTCGCGGCGATGGCGACGAGCAGCGCGCCGCACCACAGCGCCGCCACCGGTCGCCGCGTGGCGTCCACGAGCATTCCGGCGGCCACCGGACCGAGTACCGCACCGAGATTGAAGGCGGTGGTCGCCAGCGCACCCGCGATACGGGGCGCGGCCGGTGCGGCCGTCCCCACGATCGTGGCGATCAGCGTCGATCCGACGCCGAAGGCGAGCGCGCCCGCCACCGCCGCCATGACCGTCAGCCCGATGAGCGTATGCGCGGTCAGAGCGGTGACCGCCCAGACCGCGACGAGCGCGCCGGTGCCGCCGGTGACGATCCGGTCGCGGTACCGGTCGCTGTACCGCCCCGCGACCGTCACCCCGGCGAAGGAGCCGACGCCGAACAACGCCAGCACCACCGGCACCCAGTACGGATCCACACCGATATCGGCGGTGATGGCGCCGAGATAGGTGAAGGCGGCGAAGGTCGCGGCATTGACCAGGATCGCGATCAGCCCGGCACGGACCACCCGGCGGTCGGCGACCACCGCCCACTCGCGTCGCACCGCCGTTCGCGGTGCGGCCGATTCGTCGCCGCCACGCGGAACGAGCGCCCACACCGGCATCAGCAGCAGCGCGCTGACGGCCGCGACGGCCCAGAAGGCGGACCGCCATCCCCACAGCTGTCCGAGCAGCGTCCCCGCGGGCACCCCGACAATGCAGGCCACCGTCACCCCCGAGACCACGACCGCGGTCGCCCGACCCACCAGCGCCGGACCGACCCAGCGTGGCAGTGCGGCCAGCACGATCGCCAGGAATCCGGCGTTCGCGATCGCGGCGAACACCCGGGTCGCCAGCAGTACTCCGAAATCCGTTGTCGTAGCGCCGATCACGTGGACGGCGCCGAACAGGCCGAGGAATGCGGTGACCGCGATCCCGACCGGCAGGCGGCTCGCCACCATGGCCATGGTGGGCGCACCGAGCACCATTCCCGCGGCGAACAGCGAGGTGAGCAACCCGGCGGCGCCGAGTGAGACCCCGAGATCCGTCGCGATGCGGGGCAGCAGCCCCGACAGCATGAACTCCGACGTTCCCTGCGCGAAGACCGCGGCGGCGAGAACGTACACCACGAAGGGCATGAGAGAAGACTCCCCGTATTCGAGGCGCGTCGCGTGGACGGCGCCTGAGATGGTTGTGGAACAACACATCCGGCGTCGCGAGACGGCCGTGTTCACCGGTCGCGCACGGGACCGGTGGAGCTGCGCTCGCTACGCCGACCGACCCGTGGGCCGGTCGGCTATCGTTCGGACGCCTCCGGGGAATTCACGTCGCACACCGTAACAACTCGGGTGCGGCGCACCAACCGATTTGTGATCCGCGCCCTGGAGAGCATCCAGGACGCGGTCGATGCCGCCCGGTCCGGCGGCAAGCGGGTGTCGCTACCGCGTCCGTGCTGTGCGGAACGAGTCGCCGGTCGCGGTAACGGTTTCGGGTCAGTGCTCGGCGGATTCGGCGGTGTCGCCGAACTCCTCCAGCGTGGCCAGTTGGAGGTGGATGTAGGCCGCGATGCGGTGGCGGGCGGAGGCGGGCAGGCGCTGTGCGTCCGCCGCGGTGAAGACCAAGTAAGCGAAACGGTCGGCATCCAGCTCGCCCGGATCGGGGGTGCCGGGGACGACACCCAGGTGGGGGCGGGTGGTGGACGCGGCGTGGTCTGGTTCGTCGGGATCCGCCGCGGCCAGAGCGGTGCGCACCATGGTCCGACACTAACCCCGGGACGGGGCGGGGGCCATGGGGGAGTGAACGGTTGGCGCGGGTGCGCCACGGCCGGTGGTGGACGACACATCGGCGCCTGGTTACCGAGAGGCAACATTCGTGGGGGCGGGGGCGATAGAGCTGAAGAGACGGTCGGCACCCCGGTCGCCTCGCCGGTCGGGGCGGACGTCGGCGTTCATCCCGGCGCGTCCCCCTGCCAGAGGAGCACCCATGGATTCGAAGGTCTGGACCAGCTGGACAGCGATCGCCGCACTGTCGGTCGCCGTACCCTATTCGATCGCGAACGCGGTGGTGGACGGCTGGTTGCGACATCCGGATCCCGGTACGCTCCAGGTGCTCACCGCCCCGCTGCACGGCCTGGCCGCGGTCGCGCTCTGCCCGCCGTGGTGGCTGGGGGTGGGCTGCGTGCTTGCCGCGCGGGCCGTGCCCGCCCGACTGTTGTGGAGCGCGGCCGCTCCGGTCGGTGCACTGCTGTCCGCCGGGATTGCGGTGTGGTTCAAGCAGATCGGATTCTCCGGTGCCTCCGCGTGGCTGGTCGGCGCGCTGATTGCGCTGTGCTGCTTGATATTTCAGTTCAGCACACTGCGGTACCCGTATACCATGCCGCCTGCCGGGGTGGCGGAGCGACCGCCCAGCAAGCCCGCGGTGGTGCAGCGCCCTGCCAACCCGCCACTCCCGCAGCGGTTCTGCGATGCCACGCCGTTCATCGACCGGCGTACGCATCGGCCCACCTACCGCCCACTGGCCACCCGCGGCCCCTACCGCGCACTGTCGTAACCAGGGGGTGGCACCGGGCGACCGGGTGGCGGATCGTAGAGGTATGGCCCGCTTCGGGGCAGGAAAGACGAGGGAGATGAACGACAATGGGGTTGTTCGACATAGCTCCGGACGCGACACCCGACGACGATGCCGTCGAGCGCGCCCATGATCCGCGGCGATGGACGGTACCGCAGCAGGCGAACCGCCCGGAGGTCGCCGATGCCGCGGTATTCACCGTCGCCGAGGGCGGTATCGCGGCGCGCGGCGCGCCGGAGGATGCCGATATCGACGCGGCGCCCGGCATTCTCGCCCAGGGGGTGTACGCGGGAACCGGTCCCGAGCAGCATCTGCTGGAGGGGCCGCGCTGGACGGTCCTCGGCGTCGACCCTCCGGTAGCGGGCGGTCGGCGCTACCTCGACCTGTATGCTGGCGTCCTGCACCACAGCGAAACCGGAGGGGGACAGGACTTTCACAGCCTCCGCTTCGCGTGTGCCGACCGGCCCGGCCTGCATGTGCTGCGCGCCGAGGCGGACGCCGGGCGGCTGGACCCCGGCCCACCGCTGCATCCACCGCCGCCGGAACCCGGGGTGCGGCATACCGAACTCGCCGCGGTCTCCCCGCATCTGGGCGCCGAAACACGCTGTCTGCGAGTCGAATCCGATGACACCGGCGGTGGGATCGCCGCGGCGGCCTCCCAGCGGCTCACCGCGGCCGACGGCACCGCGCGCCTGGACCGCATCACCGCCTGCGCCACCGATGCCGACGGCGGCGGCGCGAGCCGCGCCCTGCGCGAGCTGCGCCACGCCTGGGAGGCGGGGGTGGACGAGCTGCTCGCGCAGCACCGCCGGGTGTGGGCGCGGCGCTGGTCCGCCGTCGGCATCGAACTGCCCGACGATCCGGAAGTCGAACTGGGCGTGCGCTTCGCGCTCTTCCAACTCTGGAACAACGCGGGCGCGCACGGCGAATCCGCGGTGGGCGCGCGCGGCATCTCCGGTTCCGGCTATCGCGGCCACGTGTTCTGGGACGCCGACGCCTTCGTGCTGCCCGCCATGGCGAGTATCGATCCCGCCGCCGCCGAGGCCATGATCGCCTACCGGCTGCGGCGGCTGCCGGGCGCGCGTGCCCGCGCTCGCGCCGACGGCCGCGTCGGTGCGCGCTTCCCCTGGGAGTCGGCCGCCGACGGCTTCGACGTCACCCCGCGCAGCGGATTCCTCGGCGGCACCGAGGTTCCCATTCTCACCGGCGACCTCGAGGAGCACATCACCGCCGATGTGGCCTGGGCGGTGGATCATTTCGCCGAATGGTGCGGGCGTCCCGATTTCGCGCACACCACCGCGCGTGAGTTGCTCACCGAGACCGCCGCCTACTGGGCCGCGCGGGTGCGGGTGGACGCGGACGGTCGCGGCCACATCGACCGCGTGATCGGCCCGGACGAGTACCACGAAACGGTCGACGACAACGCCTACACCAATGTCATGGCTCGCTGGAATCTGCGTCGTGCCGCCCGCCTGCATCCCCGGAACGCCGAGGAGGCAGCGGAATTCGCGCGCTGGCGGGAGCTGGCCGAGCACATCGTGGACCAGGCGCACCCGGACGGCCGCTACGAGCAGTTCGCCGGATACTTCGAGCTGGAACCGCTCACCATGGCCGACGTCGGCGCCCGGCCGCCGGTGGCGGTGGACGTCCTGCTCGGGCAGCGTCGGGTGACGGGCTCGCAGTTGATCAAACAGCCCGACGCGCTGATGCTGCACCACCTGGTGCCCGAGGAGACCGTGCCCGGTTCGCTGCCGGTCAACCTCGACTTCTACGGTCCGCGTACCGCGCACGGCTCCTCGCTGTCACCCGCCGCCATGGCCGCGCTGCTGGCACGCGCCGGACGTGCCGACGCCGCGCTGGAGATGCTGCGCGCGGCACTGCGGCTCGATCTCGACGATCGCACCGGCAGCACCGCGGTGGGCCTGCACATGGCCACCGTGGCCGGAGTCTGGCAGGCGATGCTGACCGGCTTCGCCGGGGTCCGGGTGCGCGACGGCGTGCTGCGGGTGCGGCCGGTGCTGCCGGACCGCTGGCCGCGGCTGCGGCTGGCCTTCCACTGCCTGGGCCGCCGCATCCGGCTCGACATCTCCCACACCGGCGTCGGCGTGCACAGCGACGGCCCGGTGACCGTGGCGGTCGGCGACCGCGCCGCACACCCCGTCGTCGGCGCGGCCTGGTGGCCCACCGATGAGGAGACCCCATGACCGATATCCTGGTCCGGCCCGCACCCACCACCGAGGTGATCGCGGCCGACCTGGCCCGATCCCTGCGACTGGGCACCCGGTACACGCCGAAGGACGCCTCGGACGCCGAATTCCTCGACGCCCTGGACGATCCCGACGTGCTGATGGGCGTCGTCGGATTCGACGACGTCTGGTGGCTGCTCCAACACGCGCGCGATCCCCTGGTTCTGGTCCCCGCCGTGGTGACACCGCGGCCCGGCGGCACGCCCGGCGCCATCGAACGCGTGCTGCTGCCGCTCGACGGCACCGAGGAGGCGGCGCGGGCAGTGTCGGAGACCGCTCGGCTGTTCCACACCGCCGGAATCGAACTCGTCCTGCTGCACGTGTTCGACGCACGCACCGTACCGGCGTGCTGGGATCAGGCCGCGCACGCCCGCGAAGCCTGGGAGGCGGAATTCCGGGCACGGTTCTGCGCCCCCTTGGTACCGCATTTGTGCCCCGAGATCACCCTGTGCAGCGGTGCACCCGGCGAACATGTGGTCGAGGTGGCGGCGCGGGAGGCCGATCTGGTCGTCCTGGGCTGGTCGCGGCGTCTGGCCCCCGATCACGCCCGCACCGTGCGCGCGGCGGTCGACGCGGCGGCGGTCCCGGTGATGGTGATCCCCGTGCGGGCCCGATTGTGCTCGGTCATAAGCGATTCGGCCGCGACTGGTGAATAGACCGGGAACCGCTGCATTCCACTCCCCGCCGCCGTGCGGATCGGTAGAACGGAGCGATCCCGACCGGATTGGTGTGCGCGGGCCCGGCAAGGAGTGGCGCTGCGGTGGTGACCGATGTCTTCGATGCGGCCGCTGAGATAGCGATTCCGAGGCATGCGCTGTGGGCGCTGCTGCTCGAACCCGAGACCTATCCACGCGTCTACCCCGGGATCGGGGCATGCGAACAGGTGGGCGTGGTCGAGGGAAATCCGCTGGTGCTCTTTCGCATCGGCACCCCGGACACCGGTATCGCCATCCTCGAGGTGCGGGTGCGGGCGGGCCGCGCGGGCGAGAGCCTGGAATTGCAGTGTCCGGCCCGCGGCAGCTTCGTGACCGTGCGGATGGTCGGCGACGACGCGCGCACGCGGGTGACGGTGACCTGCTTCGCCGTCGGGCGGCTGCATCCCCGGCTGGCGGAGTTGCCGAAATCCGCGGTGGTGCGCTGGATTCGAACCGGATTGGAGCGCGCCGCCGATATCGTGCGAGGGAAGGCGACCTCGGTCGCGGTCAATGGTGAGGACTCGCGGGTACGGCGGGCGGTCGGGGTGGCCCGGCAGATGCTCGAGACCGGTGTGGTGGGCCCGAGCCGTCCCGACCTGGTGGTCCGGCAACTGCGCGGACTGGCGCGCTGGGGGTTCAATCTCGCGGGCGCCTACGCCGCCGGAGCCGCCCGCGCGCCCCATCGCGTCGCCGTGGTGGACGGGCACGGCAGCCGCACCTACGCCGAGATCGACCGGCGCAGTGACGCATTGGCCCACGCCATGGGCGCGCTCGGGCTGCGTTTCGGCGACGCGCTCGGCCTGCTCGCGCGCAATCACGCGGGGATGGTCGAAACCATGGTCGCCGCCGGGAAACTCGGCGTGGACACGGTGCTGCTCAATGCCGGACTGTCGGCGCGGCGGATCGAGGAGATCGTGCAGCGCGACCGGCTCTCGGCCCTGTTCGTCGACGGTGAGCTGGAATCGCTGGTCGGCTATCTGCACGAGGGCATCCCCCGGGTGACGACGGACGGCGACCGGCCCACGGCCGGGCGGCTCACCATCGATGATCTGATCGAATTGGGGGCGAAGGGGTTTCGCAAACCGCCGCAGCCCGGTCGGCTGGTGGTGCTCACCTCCGGCACCACCGGCGCGCCCAAGGGCGCGCGGCGACCGAACGCACGGGGTTTCGGCGCCCTCGCCGCCCTGCTCTCGCGCATTCCGCTGCGGATGAACGACACCATGCTCATACCGGCCCCGCTGTTCCACACCTGGGGGCTGTCCGGACTGCAACTCGGCGCGGCGCTGCGGGCCACCGTGGTGCTGCCCGCGCGGTTCGACGCGGAGGACACCCTGCGCCTCGTCGCCGAGCACCGGGTCACCACCCTGCTGGTGGTGCCGACCATGGCGCAGCGACTGCTCGACCTGCCGACCGCGGTGCGGGCGCGCTACGACACCTCCAGCCTGCGCGTCGTGGCCAGTTGCGGTGCGCCGCTGGCGGGTTCGACGGTGCTGCGCTTCCTGGACACCTTCGGCGACATCCTCTACAACATCTACGGTTCGACCGAGGTGTCGTGGGCGACCATCGCCACGCCGGAGGATCTGCGCATCTCTCCCATGACGGCCGGGCGACCGCCGCTGGGCACGAAGATCGCGGTACTGGGTGACGATCGGCGGCCGGTGCCGGTGGGCGTCACCGGCCGCATCTTCGTCGGCAACCAGATGCTGTTCGACGGCTATGTCAATGCCGTGCCACCCGAGGAGAACGACGGACTGCTGGATACGGGCGATCTCGGCTATCTGGATGTGAGCGGGCGGCTGTTCATCGCGGGCCGGGAGGACGAGATGATCATCTCCGGCGGGGAGAACGTCTTCCCGCGTCCGGTGGAGGAGGCGCTCGCCCAGCTGCCCCAGGTCAACGAGGTCGCGGTGGTGGGCGTGCCCGATCCGGACTTCGGACAGCGCCTGGCGGCGTTCGTGGTGCGCAATGCCGGGGCCGGGCTGGACTCGGAGATGGTGCGCCGCTACCTGCGCCACCGTCTCGGCCGCGTCTCGGTACCGCGCGATGTGGCCTTCCTCGACGGTCTGCCGCGCGGGGAGACGGGCAAGGTGCTCAAACGTCTGCTGATCACACCGGAGGAGGGTGACGTCGCGGCGGCATCCGGCGAGGCGATCCGGCTCGGAGAATGACGTGCGGCGGCCGGGCAGCACCCCCACGGCGCTGGGTTATCGCGATGCCGACGTGCTCAGACGCTCACCCGCCGAACCGGCGCTGGCGACTCACGGCGTCGAGCGTGGGCAATCCCGGCATCCGAGAGGGGGTGTCGTGTGGGCCTAGGGCGTCGCGGTCACCAGGCGGGCCACGGCCTCGTCCACCGGGGTCTGTCCGCCGGTGAGTTCGACGAGCATCCGGTCCAGGCGTGGTTCGTGCAGGGCGGCGGCGAGGAAGGCGGCCACGTCGTCGCGACGCACGCTGCCGTACTCGATGGCGAGCCCGGCGTTGACCCGGCCGGTGCCGGGATAGTCGATGAGCGTGCCCGGGCGGACGATGAGCCAGTTCAGGTCGGTGCGGGTCAGATAGGCGTCGGCGATCTTCTTGACCCGCATGTAGTGCTCGAAACCCTCGGTGGTTTCCCGATTTCGCCCCGCCTCCGGGAATACCGAGACCAGCACGAATCGCGACACCCCGGCCAGCGCCGCGGCATCGGCGGCCTTCTCCAGGCCCTTGCCGTCGATGGCGGTGGTCTGATCCATGCCGGTGCCGTGCGCCCCCGCCGAGAACACCACGGCATCGTGCCCGGCCAGCTTCTTCGCCAATTCGTCGACGGAATCGTGGATGAGATCCCCCGGCACCGGCACGGCGCCGGATTCCCGCACGGTCTCGACCTGTTCGGGATTGCGATACATGCCGCTGACCTCGTCGCCGCGGTCGGTCAGCAGCCGCGCGAGCCGCCGTCCGACACCCCCGGCCGCACCGATCTGGAAAACCTTCATATCCCGATCATGCCTGTGGCCGTGCGGCGGAGACCAGTCGGCCACGCGCCTACGACGCATCCTGCTCGGGCGCCGGCTGTTCGGTGGCCTCGATGAGGGCGCGCAGGGTGGCGAGTTCGGCATCCAGGGCGTCGCGGCCCGCGGCGGTGATGGCGAGCCAGGTCTTGGGTCGACCGCGGCCGGTGACCCGGTTGCCCGTGATCAGCCCGGCCTGTTCGAGCACCTTCAGATGCCGGTTCAGATTGCCGTCGGTGAGGCGCAGATTGTCCCGCAGCACACCGAATTCCATGGAGACACCGGAGCGCAACAGAGCCAGGATGCCGAGCCGGGTGCGCTGGTGCACGACATCGTCGAGGTCGAGCGAGGGGTGCGGGTCGCTCATGCGGCGGTACCGGCGTCGGTGCGGACCAGTTCCACCATGGCGGCCAGCGCGGCGGTGACACCGACCACCAGGGCGAGCAGCGCGTACCCGTGCTCGGGTTCGGTGATGCCGACGATGACCGCGACCGCGATGCTGGCCAGGGCGACCGCGGCCGTGGTGAGCGACCGCAGTGCCGCCGCGAAGACGGCGAGTCCGACGCCGACGGCCAGCCAGGGGGCCACCAGCGCCCACTCACCCCGGTAGAACCAGCCGAGCAGTTGCGTGGATACCAGCAGACCCAGTGCGGCCAGTATGACGATGCCGCCCCGCAGATCCGGGAGCTGCACTCGGCGGGTGGAGAAGTACCAGCCGCAGGCGAGCGCGGCGGCGAGGGAGACGACGATCCAGTACCAGCCCATGGCGTTCGTGCCCTCGAACAGGATGGCGGCCGGTACCGACGCGAGGGTGGTGACGGCGATGCACAGCATGGGGAACCACATGGGGGCGGCCAGCTTCCAGCCGCGTCGGGTGAGGTGTTCCATATCGTCCACCAGTTGCCGGGCCTGCTCGGAACCGGGATTACTTTGTGATGCAGAGTTCATATATTCACTTTGCGCCGCAAAGCTACGTCGGTCAAGGCGTGGTGAGGCCCCTTGACGCGGTGGCGTCCGGAAAACTGAGCAGCATCCGGCCTCCCGTCCGGAAGGATGGAAAAAGCGCAGGTCAGCGTGATTTCGCTGGCTTCCACGCAGCGGCGGAACGCGAGTTGTCGCCCGCCGTCGCACCGATGACGCTGGAGGTATGGACTTCGAGCGATACGCCCACTTCCTCCCCGCCGACTACCGCCGCGAACCCCTGCCGCCGCCGACCTCCACCTGGTGGTCCTGGCGCGGTCGCCGCGTGCACATCGCCCGGGCGGACGCGCCCGAATCGCCCGCCCGCGCCCTGGTGATCCACGGCGCGGGCGGCTACTCGGCCGCGCTGTGGCCGCTGACGGCGCTGGCCGCACGGGCCGGGATCGAGGTGCTGTCCCCGGATCTGCCGCTCTACGGCGACACCGTCGAACCCGATCCGGCCGGGGCGCGCTACGGCGACTGGGTGGAGTTGCTGTGTGATCTCGTCGCCGCCGAACGGGATCGCGACGAGCGCCCGCTGCTGCTGTTCGGCGCGAGTATGGGCGGCATGCTGGCCTACGAGGTCGCGGCGCGCACCGGGAGGATCGCCCATGTGGTCGCCACCTGTCTGCTCGACCCCGCCGATCCGGCGGCGCGGCGGGCGGCCGCGCGCATCGGTGCCACGGCCGCGCTCGCGCCGGTGCTGCGAGCGCTCGACCCGCTCCTCGGACGGGTGCGCGTCCCCATTCGCTGGCTGGTCGATATGCGGGCGATGAGTCTGAATCCGGAACTGTCGCGGCTGTGCGCCACCGATCCGCGGGGCGGCGGCGTCCACATCCCGCTCGGATTCCTCGCCAGCTTCCTGACTTTCGCGCACACCCCGCCGGAACGCTATACGGCCGCGCCGGTCACCCTCGTGCACCCGGCCGCCGACCGGTGGACGCCGCCGGAATTGAGCCTGCGCTTCCTCCGCCGAATCGCCGCACCCACCGAGGCGGTGCTGCTCACCAACTGCGGCCACTACCCGATCGAGGAACCCGGCCTGACCGAACTCGCGGGCGCGCTGCGCTCCGTGCTCGCGGCCGTCACCGGATCGGGTACCAACAGTTCGGCGAAACGCACCAGTTGATCGGTGTCGATCGCGTGCCGGGTGAGCACCCGGTGCAGATGCGCGTCGACCGCGTGCACCAGCGTCCGGGCCGCCAGTTCGACATCCTCGCCACCGCGCCCGCACCGTTCCAGGTGGTAGGCGACCTCATCGACCAGATGGTCCTCGAACGCGCGCAGCGCCGCCACCTCCTCCGGCAGCCGCGGCGCGAGCCGGTGCAGCAGGCCGTGCAGCGCCGGGCGATCGCGGTGCAGGTCGGCCACCGCGTCCAGCATGGCGTACAGGGTCTCGGGGAACGGCGGCCGCTCGGCGCGCAGCCGCCGGAACACCGCACCCAGGCGGCGTCCGCCCTCCTCGACGTGCGCGTGCGCCAGCGCGCGCAGGATGGCGTGTTTGTTCGGAAAGTATTGGTACACCGTGCCGATCGACACCCCGGCCCGGTCGGCGATGCGATTGGTGGTCGCCGCCAGCCCCTCCCGGGAGAACAGCTGCGCGGCGGCCTCCAGCACCACCGCCACGGTCTCCCGAGACCGGCGCTGGCGTGGCTGTTTTCGCGGTGTGTCGATGCTTCGAGCATAGCCGTCGGGGCGGTGATGACATTAGCCGATCTTGGACGGGACGTTCGTCCCTACCGGCGCCTCGGCCGTCCTGGTGGTGTGGGCGATTCAGGCCGCGAATCGACGCGGCCCCGAACCGGTTCGAGGAGTGCGGTGTGCGCGCATTGACGCAGCGAGAGATCTTGACCGAGTTGGAACCCGTGGCCGGGGAGTGCGTGAACCGGCATTTGAAGATGTCCAAGGACTGGCATCCGCATGATTACGTGCCCTGGGACGAGGGCCGCAATTTCGCGATGCTGGATGGCGTGGACTGGGAGCCGGGGCAATCCCGGCTCAGCGACGTGGCCAAGGCGGCGCTGGTCACCAATCTGCTGACCGAGGACAATCTGCCGTCCTACCACCGCGAGATCGCCGAGAACTTCTCGCAGGACGGGGCCTGGGGGACCTGGGTGGGGCGCTGGACCGCGGAGGAGCAGCGGCACAGCGTCGTCCTGCGCGACTATCTGGTGGTGACCCGCGGCGTCGATCCCGTGGCGCTGGAGCACGACCGCATGACGCATATGACCAACGGATTCGGCGCCCCGGCCGCCGCCCTCGACGACGGTCTGGGGTTCCTGCACTCGGTGGCCTACGTCAGCTTTCAGGAACTCGCCACCCGGGTGAGCCACCGCAATACCGCGCGGGTGTGCGACGACCCCGTCGCCGACCGCATGCTGCAGCGCATCGCGGCCGACGAGAACCTACACATGATCTTCTACCGCACCATGTGCGGCGCGGCCCTGGATCTGGTGCCGGATCAGGCCATGCAGGCCATCGACACCATTGTCGAGAACTTCCGCATGCCGGGCGCGGGGATGCCCAACTTCCGCCGCAACGGCGTCCTCATGGCCAAACACGGCGTCTACGATCTGCGCCAGCATCTGGAAGAGGTGCTCATGCCCGTGGTGCGGCAGTGGAACATCTTCGACCGCAACGACTTCGGTGCGCGCGGTGAACAGGCGCGGGAGCGGCTGGCGGCCTTCCTGGAGGACCTGGAGACCGTCAAGATCCCCCGATTCGAGGAGCAGCGCGATCGGGCGCTGGCGCGGGAACAGGCACGAAGCGCGTCACCCGCCGATCCGGTCCGCTCGTCACGATGAGCCCGCCGTGGCCCCCGAGACGAGGATGGACACGATCCAGGTGAAACCCTGGCCCAGTGCGGTCATCCAGTCGCCGACATTGAACGAACCCATGGCGGATTCCCTCCGTTCTCGTCAGGGATGGACCTCGTCGCCCGCCGCGGTGAGATCGCAGGAGTCGTCATTGCTGCGATTGGCACCCGTGGAGATGATGACGGCGAAGACCTTCTTGCAATTCTGCTCACCCATACCCGCGGTGTTGTACGCAATGGTCGAACCGCGCAGGATGAGCCTGCCCATTCCGGGATTCACCGCATCGGTGAATTGGTAGGGCAGCGTGTCGAGATAGGCGGGGGCGATATTGATCCCCCCGCCTCCGTCGGACGCGGTATTACCGGTCACCGTGGTGTCGATGAGTACCACCTCACCGACCCCGCGAATATCGAGACCGCCGCCGCGCCCGGCGAATCCGCCGATGCGATACCAGCTGCGATGCGGATTGACGACATGATTGTCGGTAATGGCCGAGCGGGTGAAGACGCAGGTGTTGTCGCAGCGGACGCCGCCCGCCTCGCCCGCGGAATTGCCGGTGACAATGCTGTCGGTCATCCGCATATCGGCCACCGGGATATTGAAGATGCCGCCGCCGTAGTCGGCGGCATTGCCGGTGACGAGCACCCGGTCCAGGCGCAGCCTGCCGGAGTTGGCGATACCGCCGCCGCCGGTTTCGAAGAACGGTATCTCGTGCTGGGCGGCGCTGCCCCCGGTGACGGTCAGATCGCTGATCGACACGGTGGCGGTGGTGAGCATGACCCGGTCGATGTGCGCGGCATCGATGACGGTGCGGTCGCGGCCCGCGCCGACCAGGGTGGTGTCGGCGGTGATATCGAGATCGCCGGTGGTCGGATCGATGAACGGGCCGTTGACATTCCACGGATTCGGCGGCACGGTCAGCACATAGCGGCCCTCCGGAATGTGAATGGTGCTGCCCGGCCGCACATTCGCGGCCTGGACGGCGGCCCGCAGCGTGCATTCCCCTGCGTCCGTGCGGCACTGCCCGTCGAAGGGATTCGCCGCCGGTGCGTCCGCCGTGGTGGATACGGTGAATACGGCCGGGCCCGCCGAACCGGAGTCGGCCGCGGCGTACGGCGAGGCGGTGCACAGGGCGAGGAGAATTCCGGTGAGGACGCTGGATATTGTGGAGATCTTCATACGCACAACCACTCTCGCATCGGTGTCCTCCGGTGTAGCAGAAGGCGTTCGGGCGGCGAGGTAGAACGATCGGATTACTGTCGAGTGCACAACGGCGGCGGAGAAATCCTGGCAGATTGCCGGATGGACGGTTTTCGAACCGAACTGGCAGGGTATGGGCAATTCCTGTGCCGAATCCGGAGTGTCATGATCAGCAACGAACACACCCGCCGCAGCACCGCCCGCATGGCGGCTCCGCTGGTCGCCCTGCTCGCCTGTGTCGCGGCTGCGACGGGAATCGCTCAGGCACAACCGGATTCGATGACCTGGTATGTGCGCGCGGGTGCCGCGCCCGGCGGGTCGGGGGAGGCGGGCGCACCCTTCGAGAGCCTGGCCCGGGCCGCAGCGGCCTCCCGCGCGGGCGACACCATCGTGATCCAGCCCGCGGCCGCGGCCCTGGACGGCGGCATCGCGCTCAAACCCGGGCAGCGGCTCGTGGGCGGGGGAGCGGAGGTCATCGGTGCGCCCGACGGGGCCGAACTGCCACGGCTCACCAATACCACCGGTGACAACGACGGAGACGCGGTGCGGCTGGCCCCGGGAGTCCAGGTCCGCAATCTGGTCATCGACGGCGCACAACGCGGCGGCATCTACGGGCACGATGCCGCGGACGCCGTGATCAGCGGTAATCGGGTCACCGGAACCAACCGGCGGTGCGCCGACGGCTTCATGATCGGGCCGTTCACCCTGCCGCCCGGCATCGCGGTGGGCGTGGCGGCGGATCCGCTGCCGGAGTTCATCATCCTCAACAACGGCTGGGCGGCCATCATGGCCGACTTCTCCGCGGCGACCGGCACCATCCGGATCGAAGGAAATATCGTGCACGACACCGCCTGTGGCGACGGTATCGATATCCGCGCACACGGCACCAGCGTGGTCGACGCCCGGTTGCGCGACAACGCCATCCGGGATATCAACCTCGGACTGGCCAAACTGTCGGTCCTCGCCCTCGGGCTCCAGGCCGGTGACACCGCGCGCCTGACCGCCGACCTGGTGGGCAACCAGCAGATCGGCGTCGCCCCGCTGTCGTCGCCGCTCAATCACCTGGCCGACAGCGAAGGGCTGTTCATCAACCCCATGGGCCGAGCCGTCATGGATGTCACGGTGGACCGCAACGAGTTCCGGGACGGTCACGGCAATTTCTCCGCCAACGGTCTGGAGTACGTCACCACCAACGGCACCCCGCAGAGCCGGGTGACGGTCAGCAACAGCACCTTCGAGCATGTGCGCGGCGACATCATCGAGAGCTACAACCTCAGCACCGAGGGGGCGCGGCAGTCGCTGACCCTGAACAATGTCAGCGCCTTCCACTCCACCTTCCCGGCGGCGGTGCTCAATCCGGTGATTCCGGCCAACCTCGGCAGCTGCCTGGTGACGACGAATTTCGGCCGCACCGGCAGCACCCACCTCGAGGTCGCCGACTCGCGCTTCGGCGATTGCAGCGCCGACGGCATCGGGCTCATCAGCTATACGCCCACCGGCCCGGAACCCGCGACGGCGCGGCTCACCTTCGACATCCGGGACACGACGGTCACCGGCGCGGCGGCCAACGGGCTGGCGATCGTCAATGTCGGCGACACCGACGTGATGCGCGGGAGCATCGACCGCACCTCGGTCTCCGGGGTGCGGGGTAAGCTCATCGACTCCCGCAACACGGGTGTGATCGGCAGTGTCGCCATGGAATTCGGCACCGGCACCCTGGACGGTGCGGCGGTGAGCTGCCTCGCCGCCGACCATCCGAGGGTCGAACTGTCCGCCTTCGCGGCGACCTGCCGGTGAGTCAGGCGACCTTGCTCACGCCCGCGCGCAGCGGTTCGGACCGGTAGCGGCTGGTGGGGCCGTCGATATCGAGGAGTTTCCACACCCGCTTGGCCACCGGGTTCATCAGTCCGATGCGCTTGGCCAGCGCCCGCACGTCCACGAAGTAGTCGGCGAAGGTCTGCTTGGCCTCCGGCGATCCGTAGAACAGCTCCTTGCGCACGCGGTCGGGAATGTCGAACTCGTCGAAGAAGGCGCGCGGCGGTGTGACGATCGCCCGCCCGGCGATCCGCATGACGATCGGCATGGCCAGCGACAAGACGAACTTGTTCACCGGATTGGCTTCCGGCACATGGTGTTCCAGGAACTCGTGGGCGAAGGAGATGTGGCGCGCCTCCTCGGCCACGTGAATGGCCATGACGCCGCGTATGATCGGGTGCACCTCCTGCCCGGACCGCAGCACCTGCTTCTGGATGTGGTCGATCGGTTCCTCACCGGCCAGCACCGCCATGAAGAACAGGTTCGGGAAGAACACCGCCATCGGCACCACGATATGGCGCACCTGCCGCACCAGCGGCCCCATGCCGGGAACGTCGATGCCGATGCGGTTCACCATCTCCTGGAACATGAGGGTGTGATTGTGCTCCTCGATCATCTCGTGGGAGCAGTACCGGAATTCCGGGGAGCCGTTGGGCAGCGAGAAGGTGTGCTGCACCATGCCGCTGATCAGCAGCGATTCGAACTGCAAGCCGACCTTGGCGACATTGGCCTGACGGTATTTGCCGATGGCGATGCGCCGCTCCAGCGGCAGCGCCCGATACCAGGGGTGCGCGCCGAGCAGATCGCCGATCGCGGGCAGCGTCCAGCGTTCGGGACCGGTGTCGGGATCGAAATCGGGGTTGTCCCAATCGATATCGTGGAACGGATCGAAGTGCCGGTCCACCGACCCCTCCGACAGCAGCAAGAGTGTGCGCGCGTATTCGGCGGCCTGATCCGCCACCGGGTCCGACTGCGCATCGGTGATTGTGGACACCGTTGTCCTCCTTTCCGACGGGTGCCTGCGGCACCACACCCCCACGTTAAGTGTTACGCGCAGTATCAGTCAATGGTTGGCGGTATCAGCGCTGGTGGGTGACCAGTAACGCGAGGTCGGTGAGGCGGTGGGCGCGGGCGATCTCCGCCGGGGTGAACGGCTCGCCGGCGCGGACGAAGGTCATGGGCAGCTCCGGGTGGGTGTCGATCTCCAGGGTGACGCCGGGGGTGCGGGATACGGATGTGCTCGTGACGTACTGCGCGCCGAGCAGTTCGGCGATCACCAGCGGGAGTTCGTCGGGATCGGCGGCGAGCCGGGTGGCCAGGGTGAGCGCCTTGGTCTGGCCGTCGACGAGTGCGAGAGCCGGTGCGGGCCAGATGCCGACCACCGTGCCGCCCGCGCGCATCACGGCCGTCTCCAGGGTGTGGGTGGTGACATCGGCGGGAGTGGACACCACCAACTCGTCCAGGACGCCGTTCTCCAGATGGTGCACGTGCACGGTGAGGATGTTGGCGCGGCGGTTGGCCAGATGTTTGGCCAGCGATTCGAGGCGGCCGGGGGAGTCGTCGATGCGGACGCGGATCCGCCACAGATAG
Source organism: Nocardia otitidiscaviarum (assembly GCF_007362295.1). Lineage (NCBI taxonomy): Bacteria > Bacillati > Actinomycetota > Actinomycetes > Mycobacteriales > Nocardiaceae > Nocardia > Nocardia otitidiscaviarum. The sequence goes on from NZ_CP041695.1 coordinate 2,386,549, forward strand.
TCGGCGCGGCGCACATGGTCGCGGTGCCGCAGCTCCGGGCCGTGCAGCCAGGAGCCGAGCATGCGCATGGCCGAGGGTTCGACCACCCAGATGACCAGGATGGTGGTGGTGACGGTCAGCACCAGAACCGTTGCGAGATACGGCAGATGGTAGTGAACGACGAGGGCGTGCAGCGCCAGCTCCACCGGGAACACCGCCGCCAGCTTGGCCAGCGCCAGGCGGGTGCGGTGCGGATGCGGCAGACGTCCGCATACCTCACAGGCCAGGACATCGGTTCGCTTCATGTTGACCACGGTCGCCGACCGACGTTTCGGCACCGTGCACAGCTGTAACAACACAGTGAAGGTTGGCGGCAAAAGCGCTGTGCCCTAGCGCTTTCTAGTGGCCTGCCGCACAGCGGCGGTTACACAGTGACGGGTAGCACCCGGATTGCCCCGGGAGCTCCCGAGCGAGTCAGGCTGTGGTGCGGTAACTCCGGGCCACCAGGGCCGAACGCAGGTACCACAGGCCCGATGCCTGGGTCGGGTCGAATCCGGTCAGCTGGGCGATGCGCTTGAGCCGGTAGTCCACCGTATTGGTGTGCACATGCAGCACGCGCGCCGTGCGCTGCCGGTTGAGGTTGTTGGCGATATGCCGTTGCAGGGTTTCCAGCAGTTCCGGGTGTTCGTCCAGTCGATCGAGCAGCGAGCCGAGATACTCGCGACCGGGACCCGGCCGGGTGAGCTGGTATTCCAGCGCCAGGTCGTCGAAGCGGTACAGGCCGCGCACGCAGTGCAGGCGGTGCACCATATCGAGCAGGTCGTGCGCCTGTTCGGCGGCGGTGGGAATCTCCGGCGGCGTCGCACTGACCGTGGTGGCCGTGATCGGCACGCGCGCGGCGCGCGAGAGATCGGTGACCAGGTCGTCCAGCTCCTCGGGCCGCTTGGCCGTCACCGGGATGAGGATGGTGCCGCCGTCGACGCTGAGCAGCGACAGTGCGGCATCCGCGCAGCGCGTGGCGAGTTCGGCCTGTACCCGGCGCAGCTTGCGACGCGCCACCACCTTGCCGTCCAGGGTGGGATCGGATTCCTCGGGATGCGGTGGGATCGTCAGCGCCAATACCGAATACGAATCGGCGATCTCGATACCGCACTCGCGCGCCATGGTGGAGGTGGGATGGCCGCCGAGCAGCGCCGAGGTCAGGGTGTGCACGGCGGTGTGGTGTTCGCTGACGACGGAACGCAATTCGCGCACGTACGCCAGCGAGACGGTGGAGGTCATCCGATCCAGCATCTCCACCACCAGCTTGGCCCCGTCGATGAGGTTGTCGTAATCGCCCGGGGACAACCGCAATTCGTCGTCACCGCGATAGCGTGCGGTGGCGGCGGAGACCACCAGATCGAATCCGATCTTGAATCCCTCGTGGATGGCGTGGTGGATGGTGTCGATGGGTACGCCCTCACGCGCCCACTGTGCGGCGGCCTCGTGCAGCCGCTCGGTTTTGGCGGGAATATCGCGACCGTCCAGCATGCTGACGGCGATTTCCAGGCAGGTGCGGGTAATGGTGGTGACATCGCCGTAGATGGCGTCCCCGGGCAGGGTTCCGCAGGGTGCCACGTTCTCGACGAAGTGGCCCACCATCTGCCGGGACAGCGCCCAGACGTCCTTGAGCGGCGAGGACATCGGTCTCCCGGAAAAGGTGAGACCCGGCCTTTCGGTGCTGTCGACGGGCATGGCTGACTCCTTCCGCGCCAAACTACCTGTGCGGCTGGATAACACTAACCATGCCTCCGGTGTCGGCGGTAGGTTTCGGGCTGATCTGTCGGATTGCCGGTGCCCGGCACACCGCCACTGTGACACTTCACAACGGTGTCCGCGCGGATTTCGGCGAGAACGCCCGGGCTGGACACATCACGGCCCGATCACCATCGGTACTGCCCGAAACTTGTGAGATATCAGGAGATTCCGATCGACTGCTGCTTTCGGCCGCTCGACTGAATAGCCTCTCCCGACATGGTTCGCGGGTGGACGAAGGGCAGTCGGGATATGCTTCGGCACGCACGCAAAGGAAGGGTTCGGATCTGGTCTCGCACGGCCGTGGCGCTCGCGGCCGGATTGCTGGTGGCGGTACTCGCACCGGCGGCGCAGGCCCGGCCGATTTACCCCGCCCCCGATCCGGATCCGTTCTACGCACAACCCGCGGATATCGCCGAGTACGCACCCGGCGATGTGCTGGACATACGACCTATGCCGGCGTTGCCGATCTTTCCGGATACCGATATCAACCTGGTGAAGTTCCGTTCCACGAATTCCGCCGGCGATCCCATCGCCGCGGTCACCACGGTGCTGACTCCACACCACCGCGACATCGACGGTCCACTGCTGTCGTATCAGCACATCATCAACGGCCTCGGCGCGCAGTGCTCGGTCTCGCGGGTGCTCTACACCGACGACCCGAATCTCATGGTGCGCGAGGCCCCGGCCTACAACTTCGCGCTGCGCCGGGGGTGGAGTATCGCCATGCCCGACCATCTCGGGCCGAACTTCGCCTACGGCGCGGCGAAACTGGGCGGTTTGATCACGTTGGACGGCATTCGGGCGGTCCAGCGGGTGGAGCAGTTCCGGCTCTCCGGCAGTCCGGTGGTGATGGCGGGCTACTCCGGTGGCGGCATGGCCACGGCCTGGGCGGCGGCACTGGCGAAAACCTATGCGCCCGAATTGCGGATCGACGGCGCCGCCGCGGGCGGGGTGCCCATGAATCTGGTGAAGATGCTGGAAAGCCTCGGTCTCGGCGCGCACCCGGTCTTCGGCCTCGCCTTGGCGGCCGGGCTCGGGCTGGAACGCGAATATCCGCGCCGCTTCCCGATCAGCTCCCAATTCAACGATCGCGGCATGCTGGTACGGCAGCAGATCGCCAATAGTTGCACCAACGACCTGCTCGCAGCAGGCGCTGGGCGCGGTGCACTCGACTTCGCCGCCAGCACCTCCATGATCGACGACCGCGAGGCGCGTGCCGTGGTGGAGGAGAACAGTCTCGAACTCTACGACGGCACACCGAATATGCCGATCTTCGAATGGCATTCGCCCATCGACGGACTGGTGCCGGTGGACGCGATTGACAACACCGTGCGACGGTGGTGTGCGGCGGGCGTGACGGTGCAATCGCTGACCGTGCCGGTCCCCGACCATCTGACCGCCGCCGTGCTCGGGCTGCCGCACGTGCTGACCTGGATCGACGCCCGCTTCCGCGGGGAAACGGCCACCGGAACCTGCTGACGAATCGAAATATCGCCACCGCCTGAGGAGTACGTGTTGTTCACCGCACTGACCGATCGTGAAATCCTGCTGGAATTGGAGCCCGTGGCCGAGCGGCATCTGAACGAACATCTGCGGCATGCCGAGAACTGGAATCCACACGACTACGTACCCTGGGACGAGGGCCGCAATTTCGCGGCCATGGGCGGAATCGACTGGGAGCCGGAACAATCCTCGCTGTCCGAGGTGGCCCGTGCCGCCATGGTGACGAATCTGCTCACCGAGGACAATCTTCCGTCCTATCACCGGGAGATCACGGACACCCTCGGGATGGACGGCGCGTGGGGTACCTGGGTGGGCCGGTGGACCGCCGAGGAGAATCGGCACGCCATCGTCATGCGCGACTATCTGGTGGTCACCCGGGCTGTCGATCCGGTCGCCTTGGAGAGCGCGCGCATGGCGCATATGACCACCGGAATATCCAGTCCCGAACAGATTTCACAGTTCCTCAGCGGTGTCGCATACGTGACATTGCAGGAATTGGCGACCCGTATCAGTCATCGCAATACCGGAATCGCTTGCGCCGAACCGGTCGCCGAGCGCATGCTGTCCCGTATCGCCACCGACGAGAACCTGCACATGATCTTCTACCGCCGCATCGGCTCCGCCGCATTGGATCTCACGCCCGATCAGATGTTGCGCGCCATCACCGACGTGGTGACCCGATTCCAGATGCCCGGCCTGACCCAGCCGGGTTTCCGGCGCAACGCGGTGCTGCTCGCCAAGAACGGCATCTACGATCTGCGCCAGCATCTGGACTCGGTGCTGCGACCGGTGCTGCGCACCTGGCGTGTCTTCGACCGCACCGACCTGTCGGGTGAGGGGGAACGCGCCCGCGAGGAACTGCACGCCTACCTCGAGGATCTCGAGGTGAAGGCCCGCCGCTTCGAGGAACAGCGCGACCGGGCGCTGGCCCGGGCCGCGGCGGCGGTGGGCTGAGCCGTGCGCGCGAGTATCGGCACGGCGATGGTGGCGACGGCCCTGGCGGTCGCCCCGGTGATCGCGGCGCCGATGGTGTGGCCGGACCCGGTGGAGGTCGCCGATCCCACCGTGCTGCGCACCGAGCTGGTGGACACCGAGGTGCGCGGAAACCGTTGGGAGCGACTGCATATCGTCTCCGAATCCATGCGCCGCGTGGTGCCGGTGGATGTGCTGCGCGGTGCGGGGAACGCGCCCCGGCCCACCCTGTACCTGCTCGACGGCGTGGAGGCCGAGGCCACCTCCGACTGGATCACCCAGGGCGGCGCGCGGGAGTTCTTCGCCGACAAGCCGGTCGACGTGGTGCTCACCAGCGGCGGCATGGGCAGCATGTACACCGACTGGCACCACTACGACGCGAAGCTCGGACTCAACCGCTGGGAGACCTTCCTGACCGAGGAGCTGCCGCCCATCGTCGAGGACTATCTCGGCGGCAACGGTCACCGCGCCATCGCGGGCGTCTCCATGGGCGCACAGGGCGCGGTGATGATCGCCCAACGCCACCCCGGCCAGTATCGGGCCGTGGCCGGAATGAGCGGCTGCTACTCCACCGCCGACGAACTCGGCCGCGCCATCACCCGCATCACGGTGGGCTCCCGCGGCGGCAATGTGGACAACCTCTGGGGTCCACCGACCTCACCGGACTGGTTGGCGCACGACAGTCTGCTCGGCGCCGAGCAGTTGCGTGGAACCACCATCCACCTGTCGGTCGCCAGCGGTATGCCCGGCCCCGCGAACCTCATCGCCCTCGCCCAGGCCCCCGATATCGCCGACGCCCTCGGCAAAGCCGGCGGCGGTGTGGCTCTGGAGGCCGGGGCGCGCAGTTGCACCGAACGGTTCGCACAGCGCCTGGCGCAATTGGGGATTCCCGCCACCGTCCACTACGCACCGGCCGGTCTGCACGCCTGGCCGGATTTCGCGGCTCAGCTGGAACCGGCGTGGCGGACCCTCGCGGGCGCGCTGGACGTTGCGGCGGAATGATTTTCGCCCATCGCCGCAGGCCGCTGGCGTGTGCGTCGGAAGTTCGGTACACGGCGGGTTATTCCGGGGCTCGCCGGGTAGTGCGTCGACAGGGTCGCATCGCGGCCCACCTCGAAGTAGAACCGACGCACGGAAAGGTTCCGTCATGGCGAATCCGAAGAATCCCGGCCAGTTCGGGAACCGCTCGGACACCGAGGAGCAGGCCCGCAAGGGTGGCCAGGCCAGCACCGGCAGCTTCGGCAGCGAGAACTCCGCCGATCCGCACGAGGCCGGCCGCAAGGGCGCCCAAGCCCAGCCCACTGAGGCCAAACAGCGCGGCGGCCAGCACAGCCACAGCGGCCCGAGCTCCTGACCCCACAGGCAGCGGTTGTCGGGAAGAAGCCCAGCTTCTTCCCGCCCGCCCGACCCCCGGTCCACCGCCCCCCGCAACCCGGCCTGTTCTCGCGATTTGGTTCCCGAGGGGGGTAGTGAGGTAATCTCGTCGAGCACCCGCAAGCGGGTGCAACGGGCTGTGGCGCAGCTTGGTAGCGCACTTGACTGGGGGTCAAGTGGTCGCAGGTTCAAATCCTGTCAGCCCGACCAGGTCGGAGGCGGTTCCCGCCTCCGACCATTCGCGTTTTACGGCCAGGTTGTCGGCAGCTTCCAACGCCTACGCAGTCGGCGAGTCGGTGTGGGTGGAGCGGAGCAGGATCGGACTGGTCGCGAAGGTGGCGAGCGCTGAGGCGGCACCGTCGTGCCATGACGGCGGGTCCGTCGGCGCGATACCGCGATACGATGTCGGACAACAGGACTTCTACCTGAAAGTCGTTGTCACCGAGACGATTTCGATGCCGCAAGGTAACCCCGATGCGGCTCTCGGTCGAAATCGGTGGTCAGCTGCGCATCCGTGTACGCCCGTCGCAACCACCATGCTCCCGAGCCGATCTGACTCCCGGCCTGGACGGATTCCGGCGTAGCCACCTCGATGCCGTCGCCGCACCATGCATGGTGGCACCTAGGCACTCGGGTTGCAGAACACGCCTGTGACCAGCGCCTCGCGCGAGTACGCCGCAATGTGGAGCCGAGTGGCGGACGTGTACACGCAACATCGGCAACGAATCGGCTATCGTCACGGCGGGATACCGGCGGCCCGGGGTAGGTTCCGGCGCGGACCGACGGCCGTGGCCGGGCGTCAGGGGAGCGGGTGGCAGGCCACACGCGGCGCGACCTGATGGCAGGGATGTCACTCGACGTGAGGGCACAGATCAACGATGGCAACGAGCACGTGCGACAGACGGCGAACCCCGGTGACGACCGATCCCGGGAAGGCATACCACCAGGTCTCGACCGGTGCCGTCGTGGTGGCGGTCGTCGCGGCGCTGGCCACGGTCGCATGGCACCTGTACGCCATTCCGATCGGCGCCCCCTACTACGGGCTGTTCGACAACGACGTCGACCAATACGTCTACACCGCGGGCGGTGCGGCGATCCGATACGGGGCCAGCCTGTACGACGCTCCGGTCTTCTTCGAGATGGAGTTCACCTACACGCCGTTCGCCGCACTGCTGTTCGTGGTGTTCACCCTGACCACACCGGTCGTAGCCAAGACGCTGTGGTGGCTGGCGATCATGGCCGCCCTGATCGCGCTCGTCGTGGTCTGCCTGCGCGCCCTTCGCTACCGCGACACCGCACGCACCTGGGTGTTCGCGACCGCACTGGCGGTGGTGTGCACCGCGTTCGAGCCGGTGCGATCGACGATCTGGCTCGGGCAGATCAATGTGTTCTTGGTGCTGCTGGTGGTGTGGGACCTGACCCGACCCCGCGCCAGCCTGTCACGCGGCGTGGGGGTCGGGATCGCCGCGGGCATCAAACTCACGCCCGCGTTCTTCCTCGTCTATCTTGTCTGGACCCGGCAGTGGCGCGCCTTCTGGACCGCCACGGCCACCTTCGCCGCGACGATCGGTATCGGGTTCCTGATCCGGCCCACCGACTCCACCACCTACTGGACACGGCAGTTCACCGCACCCGCCCGGGTCGGCCCGGTCGACTCACCGGCCAACCAATCGGTTTATGGACTCCTCGCCCAGTTGCTGCGCTTCTTCGACGCCGACCGCTTCGCCGTCCACGGCCCCGCCTCGACGGTGTACGTACCACCCACGTGGATGTGGCTCGCCGTCGCCACACCACTGGTCCTTCTCGGTCTCCACGCCGCGTCGCTGGCCTACCGCCGCGGCCACACGCTGTTGTCGGTCACCATCGCCGGAATGGCCTCGGCCTGCGCCTCCCCGTTCTCCTGGGGCCACCACTGGATCTGGTTCGTCCCCCTGTTCGTCCTCGCCGTCCACCACGCCCGCACCAGCACCGGACGCTACCGCCTGTTCCCGGCGGCGATCGTGTTCCTCGTCAGCTTCTGCTGGTGGTGGAACTACCCCGACCGTCCCCCACTCCAGGACGCACCCCACCCCATCGGCATCGGCCTGTTCATGCTCCCTCGCGACGACATACCGACCTGGTGGGCGGCCATCGCCGTACCCTTCTACTCCAGCTGCTATTCACTGCTGGCCGCGGCGGCGGCCGTATACGTCATCGGACGCGACAGTACCGACCCGCTACGGTCGGCCGCTCGCCCGGCGGTTCGCGCCAGCGACGGACATCGACACCGCGCAACCGGTACCTCGTTATCGTGAGAACACCGCCACCAGAAAATCGGATTCGTCGGTGAACGGTCGCAGATCCCAGGTGGCAAGGCGTAGGTCGCAGCGGAGGCCGGCCTGTGCCGCGTCGGCCAGGAACTGCTCGATCTCGTAACCGCGATTCGCGCCGAACCCTACGACCACGCGGCCGGTGGGTGCGAGGTGGCGTGCGAATCCGGTCAGTACCGCTGTGCGGGTGGATGGCGCCAGGAATGTCATGACGTTGCCCGCGCACACGATGACATCGAACTCCGCGGTGATGCCGCGTGCCGGAAGGTCCAGTTCGGCGAGATCGCCGACCATCCATGTCGGGCCGGGATGGTCCTGTTCGGCCGCGGCGATCAACACCGGATCGATATCGACCCCGACCACCGTGTGACCGGCCCGATGCAGGTAACCGCCCACCCGGCCCGGACCGCAGCCCGCATCCAGGACTCGACTGCCACGCTCGAGCATCGCATCGACCATGCGCGCCTCACCGACGATATCGGTGCCCTTGGCCGCCAGCGCCCGAAAGCGCTCCACGTACCACGTCGAATGCGCCGGGTCTGCCGCGATGAGTTCCTCCCACTGGCTCGGGGTACGACCACTCATGTCTGATCCTCCTCGCTCGGTCCGGACCCGTTCCACTGTGCCACCGCCGTGCCGGCCGTACGCTTCGTGCCCCGGTGACAGATCGCCTGGGGCCTCGGACCGCGTCCAGTCTGATGGCGATGAGCTTCAGCGAGGGTTCGTCCGGCTCAGCGTGGCAGCCAGACGGACGCTGGGCTCACAGCCGAGCAAGCGGAGGCTCGCATCCTGTGGCCGGCAGCGCGCGATGCGTCGTCGGGGCCGATGGTGACGCTGTGGATCGCGGAGCCCGTCGGCGGCGGATCGGGTCAGTCGGACGGCCGCGACATCCTGCGGAACAGGTAGGCGTCGGCCGGGTGGGTGTAGCGGACGCCGCGTCCGTCGGTGCGGAGTTGGGTGCGGGTGGGGTGGGGTGTTCGGGTGGGCTGGAAGTACTGGTCGAGATCGTCGGTGACGAGGCGGTATCGGCTGCCGTTGCGGTGGAGGGCGGCGGTGAGTTCGAAGTTCGGGTTCAGGTGGGCGAGGCCGGCGTCGGCGTGGCTGTTGTTGGCCAGCAGCCAGCCGCCGGGGCGCAGGCAGTGGGCGACGTACTCGGAGATGGGGCCGGCGTAGAGGGACAGGGCTAGATCCCAGTGTGCGCCGGGTAATTCGGCGAGGGTGCGGGTGTAGTCCCCGGGAATGAACTCGATGTCGGGTTCGGCGGGGTAGCGGCGGTGGGCGCGTACCAGCGACCCGGGGCGGTCGGGGTCGGCGAATGCTTTGCGCGCCCGGGCATTCGAGTCCAGATAGGTGACCGAGGGCCACACGTAGGACGGTGCTATGTCGAGGTAGCTGCCGGGGTAGAGGACTCGCCGCGCGCCGGTGTGGTCGGCGACGGCGGTGTAGAGCGGGGTGCGGTCGCCGATGCGCTGGATGTAGTCGGGGAAGGCGGTGGCGAGGCTGGGCACGGGAACCTCCGGGTGCGGGTTCCGGCGGCACTGCGAACGGGTGCGGTGCCGCTCGGGCGCGGATGGGCGATCAGAAGTCGGCGAAGTGGATGGCGTCCGCGGCGGCCGCGCCCGCACCGGCGGAGTTCATCGCTCCCTGGTACAGCGTGGTGAGGTCCCCGGCGGCGTACAGGCCGTCGATCGAGGTGCGCTGGCTGCGGTCGACGGTGACGAGGCCGTCGGAATCCAGTGTCAGACCGAGAGTTTCGCTGAGTCGGGTGATCAATGGCACCTGTCGCTGCGGCAGGTGCCAGAGCAGGGTCTGCCGGGCGAGTGCGCGGCCGTCGGTGAATTCGATCGCCGACAGGTCGCCGTCGCGGTGTGCGAAGCGGGCGATCTCGCCCTGGATCAGGTCGCTGCCCTGCTCGCGCAGGCGCGAGCGGATCTCGTCGGCCCGTTCCAGCTCTGGCGGGGCGATGACCACGACATCGGAGGTCCAGGCGCGGAAGGCGGTCGGGATCATGGCCGCGAAGTCCGGATCGCCGGCCATTACCGCCCAGGTGCGGTCGGCGTTCTCCTCGCCGACGCAGAAGGGGCAGTGGATGACGGTACGGCCCCAGCAGGCGGCGAGCCCGTCGATATCGGGATGGATGTCGACCATGCCGGTCGCCAGCAGTACGGTCGCGGCTCGCGCTCGTCCGCCGTCTCCGAGGGTGACGGTGAAACCGCCCTCGTCGCGGGTGATGTCGTCGGCGGTGGTGTCGGCGCGGGTGGCCAGACCGTAGGCGTCGAGTTCGGCCCAGGTGCGGGCGCGCAGTTGGGCCGGGCTGATGCCGTCGAGTCCGATCAGTCCGTGGATGCCGTGCGAGGCGGCGTTGCGCGGCGGTTCGGGGGATTCGACGACCAGGGTGCGGCGGCGGTAGCGGGTGAGGGCCATGGCCGCGGTGAGTCCGGCGGGGCCGCCGCCGACGATCACGGTGTCGTAGTGGGTGATGTTCACGGGTTGTACCTCCGAATGGCTCGACAATCGACTGACCAACGGTCATACTAATGACTGAAGGTCAGTCATATCAAGCATTGAGGAAAACCCCATGTCAGACGCTCATCACATGGCCGATTTCGATTGGAATGCCGTGTATCGCGGCGACGGCAGCGACACCATGCCCCCCGGACACGCCACTGCTCGCCCATACCGCCACCCTGACTCCCGGCACCGCGCTCGACCTGGGCTGCGGCGCGGGTGGGAATGCCTTGGAACTGGTTCGGCGGGGATGGCGGGTCACCGGCGTTGATATCGCGCCCCGAGCCTTGGCGAGCGCCCGCGCGAGCGCGTGTGCGCGCGGGCTGGAACTGGAACTCGTCCTGGGCGACAGTGTCACCTGGCGTCCCGAGATTCGCTACGACCTGGTGCTCAGCTCGTACGCGCTACCGGTCGGTGCGGCCGCGCAGGCCGCCACCTATGCGACCATCGCCGCGGCACTCGCGCCGGGCGGCACGCTCGTCCTCGCCGAATGGGATGGGGAGCGCACCACCTGGGCGGGCCCGGGCGAGTTGGTCACCGCTGCCGCGCTGGACGAGGGGATCGTGGCGGCAGGGCTGCGTGTCGAGCGGCTCGAGCGGGTGCTCGTTCCCGCGCACCGGCATCGCGGCGACGAATCGCCGGTCCCTCGGGAAGCGGCGCTGGTGCTCGTCGCCCGCGCCGCGCATGACATTCTGGGGAGCGGCCACTGACCGAACGCCAGTCGATCCGAGGAGAGAGTTCGTGCCCACCGAGAGGTCCACGCCTACCGGCCGCTTTCAGCCGCCGGATGTGCGTCGCCGTCAGATCCTCGATGCGACCGCCGAACTGCTGCTCGCGGATGGGTACGACGCGCTGACGATGAGCAAGGCCGCCGCCCGCGCCGGGGTCGCCAAGGGGACCATCTATCTGTACTTCGCGTCCAAGCAGGAACTGCTCGCCGCTTTGCAGTCACGCATGTGGGAGCGCATGCTCGCCGAACCGGCGGCGCGCCTGGAGCAATCCGGGCTGAGCTGGACCGCGCGACTGGACGGGTTGGTGGCCGACTGGTTGGCCGTCGAACGCGACGACCACGAGCTCTATCATCTGCTGTTCCACGAACTGGGCGCGGCGGGTGGGGAGGAGCCGATGTATGCCGCCCGTGAGCTGCTGGTGACGCTGCTGCGCGACGGCACCGCCGCCGGTGAGTTCGATGTCGCCGACCCCGAACTCACCGCCGACTTCCTGACCCATGCGTATGTCGGTCCGTGCCACCATCATCCGGATGTCGACGTCACCGCCGCGGTGCAGACGCTGTTCCGGCGCGTGGTCGGAGCCGTGGACCGGCACTGAGCGCGGCTCCGACCGATGAGTTCCCCGATCGGGCCGGAGAGCTCATCGCAACGCCGGTGTGTGGCACCGTCGACGTCAGGTGTACTTCAGATCCTGGATGCCTTCTCGGATGTGACCGGCGATGGAGAGATTGCCGTCTGAATCCAGGATCGCGATGATGCGCTTCTGGTGGCCGTGGTGGGTGGTGAAGAAGATCTTGTCCGCCTCCTGCGAAGTGCTGTAATTGGTGTTCACCGAGAGTTCGATGCTCACCGGGGAGCTGATGAGTACGTCCTTCTTCGGTGAGCTCGGGTACTGCTGGTTCTGCCGCAACCGAATTCGGCCGTGCGTGTCACCTTCGTCCCAGTCGGTCGCCAGGCCCAGGTCGATGTCGGGCATGATGATCTCCTATCTGTGTTTCCCGGGAGGTGTCCCCGAGTTCTGGTGCGCCGATACGGCGGCGGAGGGTGGCCCGGGAATGGTGGGGGAGTGGGCCGAAAGTTGCTCTCCGACAAGATGAATCATCGATGTTCCACGGATGAGTATAGGCCGCCGGAACGGTCGGCATCTGTCGATTCGCGCGAACATGGACTACGTATTATGTTGTGCCACAGCATAATTCGAGCGACATACGGACCGGTCGATACGGGATGGTCGATGAGTTGTGGTCGCAAACAAAGGCCCCCGGACTCTCGCGGGTCCGGGGGCTGGAGTCGTCCGGTCAGGGGCGGTCGAATTCGCCATTCTTGACGCGGGATACGAAGGCGTCCCATGCGCCGGGGGTGAAGATCAGCGCGGGTCCGGCGGGGTTCTTGCTGTCGCGGACCCCGACGTGCCCCGCGCTCAGGTGCGCAGCCTCGACGCAGGTGTCCTGGGTCGCGGATCGTGTGCTCTTGAACCACGCTGCGCCGGACAGGTCAACGTTCACGCTGCTCATATTCCCTTACCATCTCCAGTAACAGGCTCCTGGACCTTTCTCGATCCAACGCTACATGTCCCAGCCGCACGAGGGCGTCGCGATACTTTCCGATCTCGGTGTGCTGGTCCAGGTACAGCGCCCCGGTGTAACCCTGAACGTACGCGACCGGCGGCTCGGTCAGGCGGGATGTCGGATGCGGCGGAAACTCCAGCATCACAAACGATCCGGTGATCAGCCCGATGTGGCTTCCGACGGATTGGGGGATCACGCGCACCGAAACGTTGGTCAACGTGCCGATCTCCGCGAGATGCCGAAGCTGCCCCGCCATTACCGCCGCACCGCCTACCTCGTGATGCAAGGCCGATTCGGCGAGCAGGACGTCCAGGCTCAACCGGTCGCCGTTGTCTCGAAGCCTCGCTCGGCGCCGCTCGTGAACCTCTACGAGTCGATCGACCTCGGGCGTCGGATGATTCGGGAGTTCGACCCAGGCCACGGCGCGCCGGTACTCGGGAGTCTGAAGCAGCCCGGGTACGAGCGTGAGCTGAAAGGTGGTCAAGCGCTTGGCTGCTTCCTCCAAGCCGATGAACAGGTCGAAGTGCGCCGGAATGGCATCGCTGTACGAGTGCCACCAACCCGGCTTCTTCGCCTCCGCCACCAACCCGGTCAGGGCTTGCGTCTCTTCGCTGTTCGCTCCGTACATCCGGCAGAGGACGCCGACGTACAACTCCTTGAGCTTCGGGCCCGGCTGACCGGATTCCATGCGCCATAGGGTCTGCGTGGATACCTCGATCGCCTTGGCTGCTGCTGAAGGTGATACGCCGGACTGCTCCCGCAGCCTTTTCAATTGGCGGCCGAGCATCCTGCGCGGGACCGTGGATCCAGTCATTTTCTGAGCCTCACTATTCATGTGGTCACAGTTTGGAACAAGTCTGCGCGTTGGTTTGGAATCGCGTCAGGAATTTCTGCAACTGGCAAGATGAAATCTTTCAAACTGCGTTCGGGGAGCGTACGAATGGATTCACCCCAGGTGGCCGGGAACTCCGCAGACCGGCTTCGGAACCTCGTCCACGGCTCGGATCGCGCTGAGTGTGCCCCTCTCGGTGGAGGATTCGATTCCGGTTCGGGCAGTACCGGTCATCGGGGGCTCCACATTCCCTCGACCAGAAGGCCGATCATGTTGGTAGCCAAGGGCGCATCGTTCGAGGACTGCGCCGCACCAGGTAAGGACCGTTGGACCGAGCGGGAGGCCGTGGTGGTGTGGGCGCTACATCGGGAGCACCCGGTCACCGTGTGCGCCGCGAAGGCGGCGGCGCGGGCGATTCTGGTCCGGTGTGGGCGATTGCGCCGTAATCGGGTGCTGATGCCGGTCGAGCACGGCAGGCATCGTGTCGCCGGTAAGCACGGGCGTAGGTGAGCGGCAGTGGGTTTCACGTATGAGGCACCGCGCAATCTCGAACTGGCGGACTGCGCGCTGGATCCGTCGACCGTCCGGCCCTATGGGGAGCAGGCGGTGGTTGCGCTGCACAGTGACTGCGACCCGTCCACGTGCCGTTTCGCGCGGCCCGGCACTGAGGGGCTCGGGTGGACCGGCAACGAGAACGTCCGGCCCTGACGGGAATCGGCGCGACAGGCTACGGGAACGTGATGCGTTCCTTCAGACCGTGCTTCAGATGGTCGATCACGGCTCGGGTGCGGCGGGGGAGGGCGGGTGGTGCGGCGAAGACGGCGTAGATATCGGCACTGGGGGTCGGGATATCGGCCAGCACCTGGATCAGCGTGCCCTCGCGCAGTAGCAGGGCCACGTGCCAGAGTGAGCGCATGATCAGGCCGTGACCCTCGAGGCACCAGCGGGTGATGACATCGCCGTCATTGCTGACGAGATTGCCCGCGACGCGGATCGCGGCTTCTTTCCCCTCCGGCTCGAATCGCCAGAGCGCATAGTCGCTGTCGTTCTCCTTCAGGACCATGCAATTGTGGCGCTCGAGTTCGGGCAGGTCGGCAGGCGCGCCGTGTCGGCGCAGGTACTCCGGCGCGGCGCACACGATGCGGCGATTGCGGCACAGGCGGGTCGCGGTGAGCCGGGAATCATGTAGGGCGCCTACGTGAATGTCGATATCGAACCCGGTGCCGGCGATATTGAGTGGCACCGAGGAAAGCTCCAGATCGACCTGTATTCCGGGATGGATGGCGACGAATTCCGCGACCAGCGCGGCGATGTGCGCCCGGCCGAGCCCGATGGTCGAGCGAATGTGCACACGTCCGTGCAATTCGTCGTGCTGTGCGGTGAGTGAATCCTCGAGTTCCTCCAACTGCGCCGCGATCGCCGCGGCACCGGCGGCGTAGCGGCGGCCCTCGGGGGTGAGCGTCAGTCGGCGGGTGGTCCGCTGGATGAGTGCGACGCCGAGCCGAGCCTCGATCTGGGCCAGGCGTTTGCTCACCGCGGACACCGAGACACCGAACTCGCGCGCGGCCTCGGTGAGGCTGCGGCAGCGGGCGAGGATGTCGAAGAACAGGATGTCGTCACTGAGTCCGCCGCGCACCGGGCCTCCCTTGTTTCCGTTTCGGAAAGAGTCTTTTGCGCGGTCAGCGCTTTCTTTGCCGAGCGACCGAAGCCTACCGTTGTGACCCATCCCACAGATAGTCGAAAGTGGGCGGTATCAAGGAGATTCACCACGATGGGTGAGACGTATCGTGTCGCTGCGATTCCCGGGGACGGCATCGGCAAGGAAGTCGTTCCGGAGGGAATTCGAGTACTGCACGCCGCGGCCGGTGAGTTCGATTTCAGGATCGAGTTCGAGCACTTCGACTACGCGAATGCGGACTATTACACGGCAACCGGGAAAATGCTGCCCGACGGCTGGTTCGACGAACTCCGGCGATTCGACGCCATCTTCTTCGGCGCGGTCGGATGGCCGGAGGTGGTGCCCGACCATATTTCGCTGTGGGGCAGTCTGCTGCAATTCCGTCGGCACTTCGACCAATACGTGAGCCTGCGTCCGGTGCGCCTGCTGCCGGGCGTCACCAGCCCGCTGGCCGGGCGCGCGCCGGGAGAGATCGACTTCTACGTGGTGCGCGAGAACACCGAGGGCGAGTACTCCAGCATCGGCGGCCGCATCTTCGAGGGCACCGACCGCGAAACCGTCGTCCAGGAGACGGTGATGACCCGCACCGGTGTCGACCGCATCCTGCGCTATGCCTTCGAACTCGCCCAGCGCAGACCGGGAAGGCATCTGACCTCGGCGACCAAGAGCAACGGCATCTCCATCTCCATGCCCTACTGGGACGAACGCGTCACGGCCGTCGCCGCCGAATTCCCGGACGTCACGGTCGACAAGTTCCACATCGACATCCTCACCGCGAATTTCGTACTGCATCCGGACTGGTTCGACGTCGTGGTGGCGAGCAACCTGTTCGGCGACATCCTCTCCGATCTGGGCCCGGCCTGTACGGGCACCATCGGTATCGCTCCGAGCGGAAACATCAACCCGGAGAACCGTTTTCCCAGCCTATTCGAACCGGTGCACGGTTCCGCGCCCGATATCGCCGGGCAGGGCATCGCCAACCCGATCGGCCAGATCTGGAGCGGCGCGATGATGCTCGACCACTTCGGCGAACACGCCGCCGCGGCCGCGGTACTGGCCGCGGTGGAATCCGTGCTGGCGCAGGGCCGTAACGCCCTGACACCGGATCTGGGTGGCACCGGCACCACCGAATCGCTGGGCAAGGCGATCTGCGCGCAACTGGAACGTACGGCGGGTTGACATGAGTCTGACGGACAGGACCGGCCGGACATTGCGGCGCGGTCTGCCGCGCCTGGACGGGGTGCCGCTGCTCGTTCCGGTGGCGTTGACCACCGTCGTAGTCGTCGCGGGCGCCTTCGACGCGGTGCCGGAGAACATGATCGGCGGACTGGCGGTGATCGTCGGCCTCGGCACGCTGCTCGGACCGCTCGGCAATCGTCTGCCGGTCATTTCGAGAATCGGTGGGGGAGCGCTGGTCTGCCTGATGGGACCGTCGATTCTGGTCTACCTGGGCGCTTTCGAACAGAACACCCTCGACGCGGTGACGGTGCTGATGAAGCACGCCAACTGGCTGTACTTCGTGATCAGCACCCTGGTGGTCGGCAGCATCCTGGGAATGAGCCGACAGTTGATGGTCGGTGGACTGGTGCGGATCTTCCCGCCGCTGATCGCCGGTACCGCGGTCGCGGTCGCCGCCGGACTCGGGACGGCGATGGCCTTCGGCTACGACTTCCACCGTGCGCTGTTCTACATCGTGGTGCCGATCATCGGCGGCGGGATCGGTGAAGGCGTCATCCCACTGTCGTCGGCGTACGCGTCCGCGCTCGGTGGCGAGCCGGGAAGCTATGTGGCCGAACTGATTCCGGCCGCGATCATCGGGAATATCATCGCCATCATCACCGCGGGCGCGCTGCGCCGGCTCGGTGATCGCCGACCAGCCCTGGACGGCGGTGGGCAGCTGGTGAAGTCTCCGGACGCGGCATTGGTGACCCGGCCACCGGAAGTGAGCGACCGCGAACCGAACTACGCGTTCGGCGTACTCACCATTACGGGCCTGTTCGTATTCGCCACACTGCTCGAGCACGTGGTGCACCTGCCCGCGCCGGTACTGGTGATCGTTCTGTCGGTGCTGTGCAAGCTGTTCGGCGTGTTCCCCGCGGTGGCGGAGACCGACGCGCGCGCCGTCTACAGCATCATCTCGCGCCACTTCATCTACCCGACCATGGTCGGTCTCGGCATGCTGTACCTGCCGTTGGCCAGCGTCATGGGTGTGCTGTCACCGGGCTATGTGCTCGCCTGCGCGGCCGTCGTGCTGACCATGGCGGCGACGGGATTCGTGGTCGGGCGCGTCATCGCGATGTACCCGATCGACGCGGCGCTGGTCACCGTGTGCCACAGCGGGCTCGGCGGCACCGGCGACGTGGCGATCCTGTCCGCGTCGCAGCGTATGAACCTGATGCCGTTCGCGCAGATCTCCACGCGCATCGGCGGGGTGTCGACAGTCATCTCGGCGGCCTGGTTGATCCGAGTCATCCCGCACTGACCCCGCCGTACAGACCGGATGGCTACCGGTCGGGCGGGATCGGTGATCCGGTCCGGGGAACGCGACGGGTCGGATGGCGGGGCGGTGGATCGCCATGGGTCCATCCGGCATATTGGGGGCATGAAGTACGTGTTGCTGATCTGCGACGACGAGACGATCGTGCCGAGTATGGCGGAGATCGCGGCGAATCCGGCGTTCGCGGAGTATTCGGCGGAGGTGGAGCGGCGCGGCGGTACGTTGGGCGGGGCGCGGTTGCGGCCGGTGGCCGATGCGACGACGGTGCGCGTGCGGGACGGGGAGACGCTGGTGTCCGATGGGCCGTTCGCGGAGACCAAGGACTTCATCGGCGGTATCGACATCATCGAGTGCGCGGACCTGGACGAGGCGATCGAGATCGCGGCGCGGCACCCGTATGCGAGCCGGGGGTGCGTCGAAGTCCGGCCAGTGTGGGAATGACCGCGCCGCAGGAGATTCGGGACGCCGTGTCGGCGGCGTATCGGGACGAGTGGGGGCAGGTGGTCGCGACCCTGATCGGGGCGACGGGAGATTGGGAGCTGGCCGAGGACTGCGCGCAGGACGCTTTCGCGGCGGCGCTGGTGACGTGGGAGCGGGACGGCGTTCCGCAGCGCCCGGGTGCCTGGCTCACCACGACGGCGCGCAACCGTGCGACCGACCGGCTGCGCCGCGATACGGCCGCGAACAGGAAGCTGCGCCAGCTCGCCGTGCTGATCCGGGACCCGGTCGAGCCGTCCACGGCGGCCATTCCGGACGAACGGCTGCGGCTGATCTTCACGTGTTGTCATCCGGCGCTGCCGTTTCCGGCCCGGGTCGCGCTCACCCTGCGGACGCTGGCGGGTCTGAGCACGGCCGAGATCGCGCGCGCGTTCCTGACCGCCGAATCCACCATGGCGCAGCGCCTGGTGCGCGCCAAACGCAAGATCGTCGAGGCCGGGATCCCGTATCGGGTGCCACCCGCGGAACTGCTGCCGCACCGACTGCCCGCGGTGCTGGCGGTGCTCTACCTGATCTTCAACCAGGGCTACGGCGACGCCGACGGACGGCGCGGGCTGACGGCCGAGGGGATCCATCTCGCCCGGATGCTGGCTCGCCTGCTGCCCGCCGAACCCGAGGCGCGCGGTCTGCTGGCGCTGATGCTGCTGCACGAGGCGCGCCGGGAACAACGCACCGCCGACGGCATGCTCGTCACGCTGGAGGATCAGGACCGGTCGCGGTGGGATCGTGCGCTGATCGCGGAGGGTGTGGCCATCCTGGACGAGGCGCTGGCCCGGCGGCGACCCGGGCCGTATCAGGTGCAGGCCGCGATCGCCGCCTGCCATGCCACCGCGCCCGATGCCGCGGCCACGGACTGGGCGCAGATCGCGCTGCTCTACGGCGAGCTGGCACGACTGGCTCCCTCACCCGTTGTCGATCTCAACCGCGCGGTGGCGGTGGCCATGTCCGATAGCATCCCGGCCGGTCTCGCGCTGGTCGATGAACTCGCCGCATCCGGACGCCTGGACGGCTACTACCTGCTGCCCGCGACCCGGGCCGATCTGCTGCGCCGCGACGGCCGGGCCGATGCGGCGGCCGCTGCCTACGAGGAAGCCCTGCGGCTGGCCCCGACCGATGCCGAGCGTCGCTACCTCACCGACCGATTGCGCGGGCTCTGACCAGCGTCGCGGCCATCGGGGAAGATTCTCGAGAAAAAAGTTCGCGGCAATGTCGATCCCGCGCATCGGCCTTCGTCGGTGGGGCGAAACCACCCGATGGAGAGGAACGACAATGTCGAACACCCAGCAAACGTCGAACACCCAGCACCTGACCGCCACCATGACCGTCGACCGGACCCCCGCCGAGGTCTACGCGGCCGTCACCGACGTGCGCGGCTGGTGGAACGAGAACATTATCGGCGACACCGTCGCGCGGCACGACGAATTCATCTTCACCGACGACAGCGCGTACGCGGGCGAGACCGTTCGGGACAAGACCGGCATCCGCTACTGCCGATTCCGCATCACCGAGGCCGTGCCCGGCGAACGCGTGGTCTGGCACGTCGTGGACTCGGTGCTCACCTTCATCGACGACCAGGACGAATGGACCGGCACCGACGTCGTCTTCGACCTCACCGCCACCCCGGAGGGCACCACCCTCCACTTCACCCATGTGGGCCTCAGCGCCGGGGAATCGGAGTGCTTCGAGGCGTGCTACGGCGGCTGGAATTTCTACATCACCGAGAGCCTGCCCCAGTTGATCACCACCGGGACCGGCGATCCCATCACGAAGTACTGAATCCGACCGACATCACGGAACACCGCGCCCGCCTCGCGCCCGTCGGGGTATCGGAGGGGGCGCGGTGCGACGGCCGGGCGCGACCGCGGCTACCCCGCGGTCTCCGGCCGGTCCGACAGGCCGAGGCGGAGGTGTTCGCTGTGGTAGACGGCCTCGTCGAGGAGTTGGGCGACGTGGTTGTCGTAGAGGCTGTAGATGATGCTGCGGCCGGAGCGGGTGCCGGTGACGAGGCCGAGGTTGCGCAGCAGGCGGAGTTGGTGGGAGACCGCGGACTGTTCCATGCCGACCGCGTCGGCGAGTTCGGTCACCGGCAGCGGGCCCTGACGTAGCTCGGTCAGGATGAGCAGGCGGCTCGGTGTGGCCAGCGCCTGGAGGGTGTTGGCGACGTGCGCAGCGGCGTCGGCGTCCAAACGCGTCACGGGTCGGTCGCGTCCCTCGACTCCGTGTCCCATACCGAGGTAGCTTACCGTGCACACAACGCATGAAGACGTCTTCATATGTTCTGCTATGGTGTCCGGGTTCCCTGACTTCGCCTCGGAGGTGACGCATGGCCGTGTCGACCGTGACGCCGAACCGCCCCGCACCCGTACCGGCCGCCGCGCCGCCGCGCCGGACGAGACTGTTCGCGCTGCCCGAAATGCGATGGGCGGCACTGGCATCGGTGCTGTTCCTGCTCGGATTGACCGCACAGCTGGCGGATGCTCCGGACGCGCTCCGGTGGGCGCTGTACCTGGCCTGCTACGCCGCGGGCGGATGGGAACCGGGGCTGGCCGGGCTGCGTGCGTTGCGCGAGAAGACCCTCGATGTGGATCTGCTCATGGTGGTGGCGGCGATCGGTGCGGCCGCGATCGGCCAGATCACCGACGGCGCACTGCTGATCGTCATCTTCGCCACGTCCGGTGCGCTGGAAGCCCTGGCCACCGCCCGCACCGAGGATTCGATTCGCGGGCTGCTCGACCTGGCCCCGGAAACCGCGACCCGGGTCGCCGCGGACGGCCGCGAGCACACGGTGGCGGCGGCCGATCTAGAGATCGGGGACGTGCTGATCGTGCGCCCCGGTGAACGAATTCCCGCCGATGCCAGCGTGATCGGCGGTGGCAGCGACGTCGACCAGGCCACCATCACCGGCGAACCGCTGCCGGTGCCCAAGACGACCGGTGACGAGGTGTTCGCCGGAACGATCAACGGCACCGGCATGCTGCGCTTGTGCGTGGACCGCCGCGCCGCCGATTCGGTCGTCGCGCGCATCGCCGCGCTCGTCGAGGAGGCCAGCCGGACCAAGGCCGCGACGCAGCTGTTCATCGAGAAGATCGAACAGCGCTACTCGGTGGGCATGGTCGCCGTCACGCTCGCGGTCTTCGCGATACCGCTGCTGCTCGGCGATTCGCTCGAGCGCGCCCTGCTGCGGGCCATGACATTCATGATCGTCGCGTCGCCCTGCGCGGTGGTACTGGCGACCATGCCGCCGCTGCTGGCCGCGATAGCCAATGCCGGACGGCACGGCGTGCTCGTCAAATCCGCGGTGGTCATGGAGCAGTTGGGCACCATCACCCGGGTCGCGTTCGACAAGACCGGAACCCTGACCCGCGGCACCCCCGAACTCGTCGACATCCGCGCGCTGGACCCGCGTGTCGACGACGACGAACTCCTGCGGCTGGCCGCGGCCGCCGAACACCCCAGTGAGCATCCGCTCGCCACGGCGATCGTGCGCGCCGCCGACGCCCGCGGACTCCGATGGGATGCGGTGGGGGAGTTCACCGCCCGGCCCGGACACGGTGTCTCGGCGCTGGTGGGCGACCGCCTCGTAGGCGTGGGCGCACCGGCGGCGCTGCTGGTCGGACGCGGCGGCGAGGTCGACAGGGTCGCGACCGCCGCGGTCCATGACTTCCAGCGCCGCGGCCATACGGCCGTGGTGGTGACCTGTGCGGGTGCACCCATTGGCGTACTTGCCATTTCCGATCAGCCGCGGGCCGAGGCCGGTGCGGCCGTGGCCGCCACCCGCGTGGTGACCGGTACCGCGCCGGTGCTGCTGACCGGTGACAACCGCATCGCGGCGGAGCGGCTCGCCGAACGGCTCGACATTGGTGACGTCCAAGCGGAACTGCTGCCCGATGGCAAAGTCGAGGCGGTGCGGCGGCTGCAAGCCGACGGGGCGCAGGTCGCCGTCGTCGGCGACGGCATCAACGACGCCCCCGCGCTCGCGGCCGCGCACGTCGGGATCGCGATGGGCGGAGCCGGGGCGGACCTGACGCTGCGGGCCGCCGACGCCATTGTCGTCCGCGACGACCTCACCACCGTCCCCGCCGTGATCAACCTGTCCCGGCGCGCGCACCGCATCGTGGTCGCCAATCTCGCCATCGCCGCCACCTTCATCGGTGTGCTGGTGGTCTGGGACCTCGTCGGCAACCTGCCGCTGCCGTTGGGTGTCGCCGGGCATGAGGGCTCCACCATCATCGTCGGGCTCAACGGTCTTCGGCTGCTGCGCGAATCCGCGTGGCGGCGCGGCACATAGGTCGCCGCGCGGCCTACGGTGTCGCCCGTCTCAGGTGGGTCGTCCGGCGCGCCACTTTGGTTCAGGCGTGGTTCACTTCTGATGCTCATGTGTCACAGGAGGTTCCGTGCCGTCTCTGCCCCCCGGTTTCGATTTCACCGATCCGGACCTGCTCGCCCAGCGGCTGCCCGTCGAGGAGTTCGCCGAATTGCGCCGCACCGCACCGGTGTACTGGAATCCGCAGCCCGACGCCAGCAGCGGGTTCGACACCGGCGGCTACTGGGTCGTCACCAGACTCGAAGACATCAAGGAGATTTCGCGGAATCCGGAGGTGTTCTCCGCCGAGGAGAACACCGCGGTCATCCGGCAGCCCAGCGATGCCACCCGCGCGGAGATCGAGATCCAGCGCGCGATGCTGCTGAATATGGACCCGCCCAAGCACACTCGGTATCGGCGCATCATCGCCAGGGGATTCACGCCGCGCGCGGTGGAGTCGCTGCGGGGTGCGCTGCGGGCGCGCGCCGAACGAATCGTGCGGGAGGCCAGGACATCCGGGGGCGGCGACTTCGTCGAGCAGGTCGCCAGCGAGCTGCCGGTGCAGGCCATCGCGGAGCTGCTGGGCGTACCGCAGGACGACCGCGCGCAGCTGTTCGAGTGGACCAATCAGATGATGGGCTACGACGATCCGGACTACGAGGGTGATCACCGGATGGCCACCGCCGGGGTCATGGGGTACGCGTGGAACCTCGCCGAGCGCAAGCGCGGCTGCCCGGCCGACGATATCGCCACCGCACTGCTGCGGGCCGATGTCGACGGCGCGGGCCTGACCTCGGAGGAGTTCGCGTGGTTCGTGGTGCTGCTCATCGTCGGCGGCAACGAGACCACCCGCAATGCCATCACCCACGGCATGAAGGCGTTCGTCGACCATCCGGAGCAGTGGGAGATCTACCGGGCGCGGCGTCCACGCACCGCGCCCGACGAGATCGTGCGCTGGGCGACCCCGGTGGTGGCGATCCAGCGCACCGCCCTGCGCGACACCGAGATCGGCGGCCAGCCCATCGCGAAGGGAGATCGGATCGGATTGTTCTACGCCTCGGCCAATTTCGACGAGTCCGCGTTCGACGACCCGTTCCGGTTCGACATCCTGCGCGAGCGCAATCCGCACGTCGCCTTCGGCGGCTCCGGCAATCACCACTGCGCCGGGGCCAATCTGGCCCGCCTGGAGATCGACCTGATGTTCGACACCATCGCCGACGTGATGCCCGACCTGCGGGAGATCTCCCCGCCCGTGCGGCTGCGCTCGGGCTGGCTGAACGCCATCAAGAGCTGGAAGGTCGCCTACGAGTGACCGATTCGGTGCGCGGGCATCGACGTCGGCGTGGTCACCGGGTCATGCCGACGCCCGCGTAGTCGTGGAAGCGGTTGGTGGCCGGTTCGGCGGGCTCCTCGGCGTCGGGTCGCCAGCGCTCGAGAGTCACCAGACCGGGCTCGAGGAGTTCGAATCCGTCGAACAGCGCGCGCACCCGATCGTAGGGGCGCAACTGGAGTGGGGTGGGCGTCGCGCGGGTCATATCGATGACGCCCTGCACCGCCTCGGGTGGTCCGTCGCTGCTGAAGTGCGACAGGGCCAGATAGCTGCCCTTCGGCAGGGCGTCGCGGATGCGGGCGATCAAACCGGCGGGGTCGGCGGAGTCGGGGATGAAATGCAGGATGGCCACCAGCAGTACGGCCACGGGCTGGTCGAAGTCGATCAGCCCACGGATATCCGGGTCGGCGAGAATATCGTCGATATTGCGGAAATCGCCGTGCACCGCAACGGTATTCGGCACGTCGGTCAGCAGCGACCGGCTCATCGACACCGCGACCGGGTCGATGTCCACATAGGCGACCCGTGCGGCCGGATCGAGCGCCTGGACGACCTCGTGCACATTGCCGGAGGTGGGGATGCCGGAACCGATGTCGAGGAACTGCCGCACTCCCGCACGGCTCAGTTCCAGGGTCGCGCGGCGCAGGAAGGCGCGGTTGGCGCGCATGATCGAGGGCAGCTCCGGCCACAGCACCGAGCCACGGCGCACGAATTCGCGGTCGACCTCGAAATTGTGCATGCCGCCGACGCAGTAGTCGTAGATGCGCGCCGCGCACGGGACGGTGGGGTCGACGGTGGGCGGGGCCCAGTCGGGAAGGGTGGTCATGGGGATACGCGTCTTTCGGTCGTGGTGATCGGATCGGTGTCGAGGGTCCAGGTGCCGCGCCGACGGGATTTGGCGCGGTAGAGGCCGCGGTCGGCGGCGGCGATCAAGGTGTCGAGGTCACCGGAGTCGGCACGGCGCACCGTGACTCCCACGCTGCCGGAGACGGCGATCGCCTCGTCGTCGAGCGGGATCGGTTCGGCCAGCGCGGTGATCAGCGCGTGCGCGGTGGCGATCACATCCGGGGTGGTCGTCGGCGGGGTGATCAACACGACGAACTCGTCACCGCCGAGCCGGACCAGCAACCGGCCGGGGCAGCCCGCCCGCTCGCGCAGCCGCTCGGCCACCGCGATCAGCAGCCGGTCGCCGACGCCGTGCCCGTTGCGGTCGTTGACCTGTTTGAAGCCATCCAGATCCAGCAGGCACAGGCCGACCAGTTCGGTCGCGGTGCGTTCCCGGACGGCGGCGAACTCCTCGGCCAGCAGCAGCCGGTTGGGCAGCCCCGTGAGCGGATCGTGCCGCGCCTGGTGATGCAGCGCCGACTGCACGCGTCGCCGCTCGGTGACATCCTCGCCGATGGCGAGCAGATAGTCCTGGCCGTCGCCGATACCGGTCACGAAGGTCACCGCCAGTGCGCCCCACAGCCATTCGCCGTCGGCGGTACGGAATCGCTTCTCGAAACGGACGGTTCCGGTGCCGGAGGTGACCAGGTCCCGGTAGATCATCTCCTGGACGTCGGGCAGATCGTCGGGATGCAGATAGTCCAGCACGGCGGTGCCGAGCAGCCGCTCGACCGGTAGCCGCAGCATGGTGCAGAGGGCGGCGTTGGCGTCGATGATCCGCCCGAAGACGTCGCCGACGGCAATGGCGGCCGGTGCGTTGTCGAAGATGACCCGGAAGCGTTTCTCGCTGGCCTGCAAGGCTTCCGCGGTCGCATGCCGCGCCTCGGCGATTCCGCGCATGATCGCCTCCTGCTCGGCGAGGGTGCGCTCGCGCAACGCGTCGGCGTATCCGGTGCCCAGGCCGCCGATGAGTTCGGCGAGGCGGGTGCGATAGGTGTACTCCGGTAGTCGGTGCAGCAGGGTGGGTAGTCGGTTCAGTACGGCGGCGGAGCGGGTCACGACGACGGGCGCGCTGTATCCCAGCTCCACCAGCCCGATCCCGATCTCGGACCCGGTCTCGGGGTCGAAGCTCTCGCCGTCGAGCGCCGACGCGAGCCGCCGGATCCACCGCCCGAACAGATCCTCCACCTCATCGGCCGCCCGTGGTACGAAGCTGGTGTCCGACAGCGCTTTCCGCCAGTGACGGGCCAGGTCTCGCACATCGGCACCGTCGATCGGTCCCACCCCGTCCTCTCCCTGTCCCCGGCCGAGGTCGGCCCGGCCGATCACCTCGTTCTACCATGCCTCGTCGCGAACCGCCCGAAAAGAACTGGACGCCACGAATACTGCTGTGCCGCAGCGGAAGATGATCTTGCGGCCGGAGACCGGCCACGCCGAGCCGAACCGATTCCCGAGGGGCGTCGACCCGGTTAGGCGACGGTGTTCGCGGGCTTGTTCGCGGTGGGGAGCAACGCCGTGCTGACCAGGGACAGCGCCAGCAGCGCGGCGCAGAGGTAGGCGGCGATGCCGAGGCCGGAGGTCATCGCTTCCCGGGCGGCCACGGCGGTGGCCGCGGTGCCGGGATCGGTGGCGAGTGCGGGAATCATCGATCCGGCGCTGTCGGTCACGGCGGTGGCCAGACCGTCCTGGCCCGGGGCGAGCCGATCGCGCAGGCCCGTGTCGAGGGCGGTGAAGAAGACGGTGGTGACCACCGCGATGCCCAGGGCCGAACCCAGTTCCCGTGCCGCGCTTTGCACGCCGGACGCCTGTCCGGCCCGATCGGCGGGCACCTCGGTGAGAACGACATTGGTCACCTGGGCGGTGGCGAAGCCGACACCGACACCGTAGACGAACAACGCGACGGCGATCGGCCACCACGCGCTGTCCGCCGCCGCGCACAGGCCGAGCAGCGTCAATCCGACCGCCTCGAGCGCCAGGCCGATCCGGACCTGGCCGAGTGCGGAAACCGAGGCCGTCAGGGAAAAGCTCGCGCCGCTGGCGCAGAAGCTGCCCACCGCGAGCGGAACGAGGGCCAGACCGGCCTGAACCGCGCTGTAGTCCAGGGTGAACTGCAGCCACAGCGGCAGCACCGCGATGATGCCGAATTCACCGATGCCGACCACCAGCGTCACGATATTGCCCTTGCGGAAGGAGCCGATGCGGAAGAGTCCGGTATCCAGGAGGGGCTCGGCGCCGGCCCGCGCGAGCGCGTCCTGCCTGCGCCAGCAGGCGACCAGCGCGGCCGCCGCCAGGGCGAAGGCGACCAGGACGGGCGAAGGTCCGCTGTCCCAGGTGAATCCGGCGATACGCAGCGGTTCGGTGGTCGCGAACCAGCCGTAGGAGCGGCCCTCGATCAACCCGAACGCCAGCAGCCCCAACCCCAGTGCGGACAGGACGGCGCCGATAGCGTCGACCCCGCCCCGGCCACGTGGCGTGGTGGGCAGGTAGGCCAGCGCGCCCACCGCGATCAGGATCACCAGCGGAATGTTGATGCCGAACGCCCACCGCCAAGAGAACCCGGCGAGCCAGCCGCCCAGTAGCGGGCCCACCGCCGCGGCCGCGCCGATGGTCGAGCCCCACACCGCGAAGGCCCGGCTCCGGTCCTGCCCGGTGAAGGTGGCGTTCACCAGGGCCAGCGAGGTCGGCAGGATCATCGCGCCGCCGATGCCCTGCAGGAATCGCGCCATGATGAGCAATTCGCCATTCGGCGCGGCGGCGGCGAGCAGACTCGTCACACCGAAAACGGCGAGCCCGAGCAGGAACAGGCGGCGTGCGCCCCACAGATCGGCCAGCCGCCCGGTGAGCAGCAGTAGGGCCGCGAAGACGATGGCATAGGACTCCTGAATCCACTGCGCCTCGGTCGAGGTGATGGACAGGTCATCGATGATCGGCGCGACGATCACGTTCACGATCGTCAGATCCACGACGATCAACGCCACGCCGAGCGATACCGCGATCAACCCCAACCACGAGCGGGTGGTCGGAGTGGTTGTTTCGGTCGACAAGATACCTCCATGATAAAGTAACTTCATGGTGAAGGTAATTTGCGGCGCGGTAAGTTGTCAATCCGGAGTAGTCGGGGACAGGAGGCGCGGCGGTGGCGCGAGAGCAGGCGAATAGCATTGCGGCACAACGGGACAGGCTTGGGGAAGCGCTGCGTGGCTACGGTGCGGGTTTCACCGAGCTCGGCCGCCGGTTCGCTGAATCGCTCGGCGTGCACGCCACCGACGCCTTCGCGCTGCTGGAAATCGCCACGGCGGAGGAGGCGGGCACCCCGCTGCAACCCGCCCTGCTCGCCAAACGCATCGCACTGTCCTCCGGGGCCATGACTGCCCTGCTGAACCGCCTGGAACGGGCCGGATACATCACCCGCGGCCGCGAGCACGCCGACCGCCGCGTGGTCACGCTGCGGTGCAGCGCGCGAGCCAAGAAACTCGCCGACGACTTCTTCGATTCCGCCAACCGCCGGCAGGACGCGGTCCTGGCCCAGTACCCACCAGAACTGCTGCTGCGCTTCGAGGAGCTCCTCGTCGAACTGGGCGCGGCCCTCGTGGGCCCGGAGGTGTCCGAGTAGTCCCGCACGGCCGCGCCCCGCGTCGACGGCGCGTCTCCGACGCAGGGTGGGCTCGGGACGGTGCGTGGGCAGACTGCGCGCCCGCGGGATCGGCTGCGGTGCGGACCACCTGGCCAGCGCGGGTTCAGACGATATTGGCGTCGATCAGCATGGTCCAGATCCGGCCCTGGTCGACGACCTCCACACCGAGCTTCTCCGCCTTGGTCAGCTTGGCGTCGCCGACGCCCGCACCGGTGATGAGCAGGTCGGTATTCGCCGACACCGAGGATGCCGCTGTGGCACCGGCCTTTTCGCACAGGCGCTGGAAGGTGGGGCGGGCGACCTTCTCGCCGGAGCGCGGGTCGCTGATCGCGCCGGTGATGACCACCGTCTTGCCCGCCAGGGGCGCGCCCGCCGCGACGACCGGCGGCAGGTCCTCCTCGCGGACGTCGAGGGAGACCCCCGCCGCGCGTAGCCGCTCGAGTTCCGGGCGCAGGCGGGTGAGGTGGGTGATGAGGGAGGCGGCGACCTTCGCGCCGATGTCCTCCACCGCCACCAAGCGCTCCTCGCCCGCTTCGGCGACCTCCTCCAGGGAGGCGAAACCGGAGCGGGCCAGGCGGGCGGCGGTGCCGTCGGAGGCCATCGGGATCGCCAATCCGATCAGGGCGCGGCGCAGGCCGACCTGGCGGCTGGCGTCGATCGAATCGATCATGCGCTGGGCCGAGACCTCGCCGATCCGGTCGAAATCGAGCAGGCTCTCCTTGGTCAGCGTGTAGAAATCCGAGGGGTTGGTCAGCATGCCCGCCTCGGCCAGGCGCTCGATCCACACCGGACCGATGGCGTCGATATCGGCGGCCGCGCGCGAGGCCCAGTGGATGAGCCGCCGCACCGTCTGCGCGGAACAGGACACGTTGGTGCAGAACAGTTCTCGGCTGTTGCCCTGTTCGGTCACCGGCTGTTCGCAGGAGGGGCAGGCGGTCGGCGGCAGGATCTCACGTTCGGCACCCGTGCGCTTCGAGGCGTCGAGCACGCCCGCCACGAACGGAATCACATCGCCCGCACGGCGCACCAGCACCGTGTCACCGATCTTGATGTCGCGTGCCCGGATCACCTCCTGATTGGCCAGGGTCGCCTTGGTGACGGTGGTGCCGCCCACGAACACCGGCTCCAACCAGGCCACCGGCACGATCTTGCCGGTTTTGCCCACATCCCAGACCACGTCGGCGAGCAGCGTCGTCTTCTCCTCGGCGGCGAACTTGAACGCCAGCGCGCCGCGCGGGGAGCTCGACCGGGTACCGGCCGCCGCGTAGGCATCACGATCGGCCAGGCGCAGCACCGCCCCGTCCAGGTCGTAATCCAGCGCGTTGCGGCCCTGCTCGATGGCGGTGATGGCGGCCTGCGCCTGCGCGGCGTCGGTGCAGTGGCGCATCTGCGCGCCCGCGATACCCAGCGTCGTCAGACCCTCCTCCAGATCGAGCGCCGCTCCGCCCGCGGAGGTGTCGAGATCGAAGCCGAAGAATCGCAGCCGGCGTTCGGCCACGGTGGCCGGATCCTTGGCGCGCAGCGTGCCCGCGGCGGCATTGCGCGGATTGATCAGCGGCTTGTCCGGATGCGCGGTGTTGTAGGCGGCGAAGGTCGACCGCAGCATCACCGCCTCGCCGCGCACCTCCACCCGGCCCGGCGCCTCGATCCGCTCGGGCACCCCGTCGACCAGGGCGCGGACCAGCACGGTCACATCATCGCCGGTGGTGCCGTCGCCCCGGGTCACCGCCCGCGTCAGCCGCCCGTCCTCGTACACCAGCGACAGCGACAGGCCGTCGAGTTTCGGCATCACCACCACCGGCTGGCCGGGGAAGCGGTTGAAGAACGCCTCGACCTGTTCGGGCGTGGTCGCCTTCTCCAGCGACAGCATGGGACGCGCGTGCCGGATCGGGGCGTGCAGCACAGTCGGCGCGCCGACCTGCTCCAGCGGATTCGGATCGGGCGTCAGCTCCGGATGCGCCGCGACCAGATCGCGCAGCTCGTCCTCGATCGCGTCGTACTCGGCGTCCGCGACCAGCGGCGAGCCCTGATAGTAGGCGTCCCGCAGCGCCATGATGCGGTCCGCGAGCTGTTGTATGCGTTCCCCAGTCTCCACAACCGCAGACGCTACCGATACCGACCGACACGCAGGTGCGAGACGTTCTCGAGTGACCCGATTCGGCAGCCGCAGTCGCAGCCGCCGCACCGCGACACACGGGGTGCCTTCAGCCATGGTTCGCGCCGCCACTCTGCCACTATGCACAGTGCAGCCCACGCGCGGGTGGCAGCGGCGTAGACGGTGCAGAAGTTGCGATCGGTTCGGCGGCATTCCCTTCGATGCAGGAGGAAGTGAGTGATCGACGATGACATGCGTGAAACCTCGGAGCCACCTCGGCCCCATCTGTCCCGGCGCAGCGTTTTCAGCATGGGTGCGGCCGCTGTGGTCGCGGCAGGGATGGGGGCGGGTGTGAGCGGTTGCGGTGACGACTCGGCGGCGTCCGAAGCTGAGCAGGCGAGGAAGATACCCATCGACCCCAGCGGTCATATCGTCGATCGACAGCAGCAGGCGACCGCGGCGCTGCCCTTCTCCGACCAGCAGGACTTCGCCGACGCCGATCGTGGGTTCGTCGCCGCGCTCGAACCCGACGTCGTCAAGGATGCGAACGGGAATGTGGTGTGGGACAACGACTCCTACTCCTTCATTCAGGGCACCTGCCCCAATTCGGTGCATCCGAGCCTGTGGCGGCAGTCGCAGTTGGTGCTCGAGCAGGGGCTCTACGAGGTGACGCCCGGCTTCTATCAGATCCGAGGGCTGGATCTGTCCAATATGACGCTGATCGAAGGCGATACCGGGGTGATCGTGATCGATCCACTCATCTCCACCGAGACCGCGAGGGCGGGCTTGGACCTGTATCGAGCCAACCGGGGTGACAAACCGGTGGTCGGTGTCATCTACACCCACTCGCACGTCGACCATTTCGGCGGCGTCATGGGCGTCACCACCATCGATGACGTGCGGTCCGGGCGGGTGCCGGTACTCGCACCGCAGGGGTTCATGGACCATGCGGTGTCGGAGAACATCTACGCCGGAACCGCGATGGCGCGGCGGTCGGCGTACATGTACGGCGCGGCACTGCCCCGCAATGACCGGGGCCAGGTCGGCGCGGGACTGGGCATGACCACTTCGACCGGCACCGTCAGCCTCATCGCGCCGACCCGTGACATCACCGCCACCGGACAGGAGGAGGTGATCGACGGTGTGCGCATCGTATTCCAGATGACCCCGGGCACCGAGGCGCCGTCGGAGATGAACTTCTACTTCCCCGACCACCGCGCGCTGTGCATGGCCGAGAACGCCACCCATACCCTGCACAACATCCTCACGCTGCGTGGCGCGCTGGTGCGCGACGCGCACGTCTGGTCGCGGTACCTGACCGAGGCCATCAACCTGTTCGCCGACAAGTCCGATGTGGCCTTCGCCTCGCACCACTGGCCGACCTGGGGCACCGACAGGATCACCGAATGGCTGTCCCTGCAACGTGATACGTACGCCTACCTGCACGATCAGACGCTGCGTCTGCTGAATCAGGGTTACGTCGGCACCGAGATCGCCGAGATGATGCGGATGCCGCCCGCGCTGGAGGCCAAGTGGTACAACCACGGGTACTACGGTTCGGTCAGCCACGACGTCAAGGCCGTCTACCAGCGCTATATGGGGTGGTTCGACGGCAATCCCGCCCATCTGTGGGAGCACCCGCCGGTCGAGGAGGGCAAGCGGCACGTCGAGGCCATCGGCGGTGCCGAGGAGGTGCTGAAGAAGGCACGCGCCGCCTACGACGACGGTGACTTCCGCTGGACCGTGCAGCTGCTCAATTACCTGATCTTCGCCGAACCCGATAACGAGAAGGCGAAGATGTTGCAGGCCAGCGCTTTCGAACAACTCGGCTACGGCTCCGAGAACGGCACCTGGCGCAATTTCTACCTGTCGGGAGCCTACGAACTGCGCAACGGTAACTTCGGCACCCCGACCAAACCGACCTCGCCGACCATGATCGCCGCGCTCACCGTCGACCAGGTCTTCGACTCGGTGGCCTTCCTCGTCGACGGGCCGAAAGCCTGGGATCTGCACATGGTCAACGACTGGGTCATCACCGACGAGAACACCACCTACCGCACCGAACTACGCAATGGTGTGCTCATTCACTTCGTCGTCGGACCCGACTTCACCGGGCCCGATCCCGACGCCACCCTCACCCTGTCACGACCCACCCTCATCAGCGTGCTGACCGGCGCGAAACCGGTGGAGGACGCGATCGCGTCGGGAGACGTGCGGGTTTCCGGTGATCCGGGCAAGCTGCGGCAGCTGACGGGCGTACTCGACACCCCGGACCCGAATTTCAATATCGTCACCCCGTAGCGGTCTGGACGCCGCCGGTCGCCGCAACGGCCACGATCGGGGTCGACGGCGTGGCCGGCGACCCCGCCGCGCGGATCAGTACGTGTAGAAGCCGCGGCCGGTCTTGCGGCCGAGGTAGCCCGCGTCGACCATGCGGCGCAGCAGGACCGGGGGCGCGTACTGCGGTTCGCCGAATTCGGCGTAGAGGGATTCGGCGACGGCGAGGGTCACGTCGAGGCCGACGGTGTCGGTCAGGCGCAGCGGGCCCATGGGGTGGGCGCAGCCGCTGACCATGCCCTCGTCGATGTCCTCGGCGCTGGCGAAACCGGTTTCGTACATGCGGATCGCGCTGCACAGGTAGGGGATCAGCAGGGCGTTGACGATGAAACCGGCCTGATCCTTGGATTCGATGGTGCGCTTGCCCAGGATGTCGCGGGCGTAGGCGGTCACCTTGTCGGCGACCTCGCGGTCGGTCTTGAGGGTCACCACGATCTCGACCAGCGGCAGCACCGGGACCGGGTTGAAGAAGTGCACGCCCACCACGCGGCCCGGGTTGGCGGTGGCATTGGCCAGCCGGATCACCGGGATCGAGGAGGTGTTGGTGGCCAGGATGGTCTCGGGGGAGACGATGCCGTCGAGCTTGGTGAAGAAGTCCGTCTTCAGCGACTCGATCTCCGGGGCCGCCTCGATGACCAGCTCGCGGTCGGCGAAATCGTCGATGGCCGTGGTCAGGGTGATGCGCGCGCGAGCCTCGTCGGCGGCGGCCTGCTCGAGCCGACCCGACTTCACCGCCCGCGCCAGGGACTTCTCGATCCGGGCCACAGCGGCATCGGCCGCCTCGGTGTCGCGCTCCAGAACCAGGACCGATCCGCCGGCGCGAGCCGCCACCTCCGCGATACCGGCACCCATGGTTCCGCCGCCGATCACTCCGATGCGTTGCACTGTCGCTGTCTCCTTGTACTCGGGATTCTCGCCGACCCATCTTGCTCGATCGGGCGCACCCACATTCATCTGGGCGCGGGTTGTGAGCGCTCCGCGTCGGTCGCCCAGGTCGGCAGCGGCTCGCGTGCCGACAGCCAGGACGGTGGCACCCCGCGGACGCCGTCCCCGGTTCCGACTCCGGTGTGGGCTGCCACGATGCCGCCGACGATGGCGGCCGTGGTGTCCACATCGCCCCCGGCCTCGACGCACGCGGTGACGGCGGCCGGATAGTCGTCGAGGAAGGTGGCCGCCGCCCACAACGTGAACGGCACCGTGTCCTGCGCGCTGACCTGAGCGCCGTTGCCGAGCTCATAGGCTGCTTCGGCGACCGATCGGCCGAGCAGACGTCGGGCCCGGCGAAGGCCGTCCGAGGTGCGACCGTCGATCAGGTACGGCTCCACCGCTTCCAGCAGTTCGCTTGGTGGACAGTGTTTTCCGCGGGTGGCCGCCGCGTGGCTCGCCGCGACGGCGACGAGCATGGCGGCCAGGATCGCTTCCGGGTGCCGGTGGGTCACCTCGGCCGAGCGCGCGCCCTGGGCCGCCGCACGGTCCGGATCCCCGGCGAAACGCGCGCCCAGCGGAGCGACCCGCATCGCCGCTCCGTTCCCCCAGGAGCCGCGTCCGTCGAACAGCGCGCCGGCGGCGTCGGACCAGGGGCGGCCGTCGCGAATCTGGTGCAGCACGACGACGGTGCCGCCGCTGTAGCCGCGGTAGGGCTCGCAGCGGTCGGCGAAGGCCGCCGCCAACGCGTCGTGGTCGATATGGTCCTGGAGCGGAGCTGCGCGTAGACCGAGCAGGCCATTTCGGTGTCGTCGGTCCACGGCCACGGACCGGCCGGTGGACGACCGGCGAGTAGCTCGGGTACCGAACGCCCCGGAACGAAGAACTGCGCGCCCAGCGCATCACCTACGGATAAGCCGTCGAGACTGTCCCGAGCGGCATCGGTAATCAATGACATACCGCTGCCATGGTGCCAATCACGCAATGCCATCGCAATAGCCGCGGCCATCGCAATACCCGCGCCGAGGCCGGCCTCCGGTGGAGTCGCGGATCCGTTCCAAGGGCACCTACAAGTGCCTTCTACCGATGTCACGGGTGCGGGCCTAGTGTCGAATCCGACGAGAAGACAGAGGTTTTCGACACGGATCGGGAGAGCCGGCATGACAGTCACGACAGTTCCGTTCACGTTCACCCGCGATGGCGATCGGCTGGTGGGCACGTTGTATCTGCCGGAGGGGGAGCCGACGGCGGTGGTGATCACCACCGGGCCGTTGACGTCGGTGAAGGAGCAGGCGGCGGGGGTGTACGCGGCGGCGCTGGCGCGGCGGGGGTTCGCGGCGCTGGCCTTCGATCACCGCACCTTCGGGGAGAGCGAGGGGGTGCCGCGGCAGTTGGAGGATCCGCTGGGCAAGGCCGCAGATATCGCAGCGGCGGTATCGGCTCTGGAGCAAGATGCGCGGTTCTCGGGGAAACCCGTTGTCGCACTCGGCGTCTGCGCCGGAGGCGGTTATATGGCGCGGGCGGTTGCGGACGATCCGCGGATTCGCGCCTTCGCCGGGGTGGCGGGGGTGTACCCGGATACCGCGGCCGCGCCGCCGGATGCGGCCGTGGTCGAGCGTGGACGGCTGGCCCGGGAGCGGCGGCTCGCCACCGGGGAGGTCGAAAGTATTCCGGCGGTCGCGGCCGACAACGGTGACGTCGCGATGCCGCTGCGCGAGGCATTCGAGTACTACGGCACCGACCGCGGAGCCGTACCCAACTACACCAATGCCTTCGCCGTCGAATCCTTCGAACACTCAGCCGTTTTCGACGCACAGGAAGCCGCCGCCCGACTGGCGGTGCCGTTCCTGCTCGTCCACTCCGAACACGCGCTGGTCCCGCCGTGGGCGCGCGCCTTCTACGCGGCGGTGACATCACCGAAGTCCGAACTGTGGCTGGACTCGGTCGGCCAGATCGACTTCTACGACGATCCCCGGCTGATCGACGCGGCCGCGGACGCGGCGGGTGCGCTCTTCCGCGACGCGGTAGCCCCGGCCGACGACCAGGTGCGCAGCAACGTCTGACCGGGTCATCCCGAGGTCGGGCCACAGGCCGACGGCGGGCGCGGTCGGCCCACCGCGCGACGGTGGCCGCTCCGTCGTGGAGGGCCGTACCGACCCGGTGGGCAGCGCGCCGCCCGAGATCGGGTTGGCGGCCGTACTCAGCTGACGGCGATGGCGATGGCGACCACGATGAAGACCGCCACGATCAGGAGGATCGCGGTGATCGCGAGGACTCCGGTGGGTGGGAAGTGGTGGCGGGTGCGGGGCTCCGGGGCGGAGAGGCCGGAGGTTTGCGGGGTGTCGGGCGGGGTGGAGCCGGGGGCGACTCCGCCGCCGGGTTCGAGGTCGGGGGTGCGCTCGGGGGCGGGATCCATGGACACGACTGCTGACAACTCCTCGTGGTCGACTGCGGTCCCCGGATGCGGGGCTGTCGGGATACGCATAGCTGTGCGTCGTGTGCCTCGGGTACCCGGCATCGGGGGAGCTAATCCGGATCGGTCGCGGGGGCGGGCGGTGCGCAGGGCGCTGGCGTGATGTTGCGGCGTGGCGGTCGCCGTTTGGCCGGGTGCCAGCGGGGTACCGTCACCGGAGATGCCCTCTGGCCGGGGCGCTGGTGGTACGCGGTCGCGGGATCACGCGGCGGCTCGTACACGGACGGGAGGTGATCGCCGGTGGTGCCGCATCTGCTCGTACTGGTGGGGATCGTGCTGGCGTCCACGGCGGTGCTGTACGCGGCAGCCCGCGCCGTACGGCCCACGCCGCAGGCGGAGCAGATGCCGTTCCTGTCGGGGGCGGCCCCGCGCGAGCACGCGGTGTCGCGGTATCACGTGCGGTGGTATGCGGTCACCATGCTGTTCCTGGCCTTCGATATGGAAATGGCCTACATGTATCCGTGGGCCGTGGTGGTCGCCGACCTCGGCTCGAGCGCGGTCATCGAGATGTTCGGATTCCTGGCTGTGCTCATGGTCGCGGTGCTCTACGCCTGGCGTGAGGGGGCACTGCGGTGGACCTGACCCGATGGCTACGCGGGCGGATGGCGATCGCGCCGCTGTTGGCGGTCGCTCCCGGAGGGGCGGGTGTGCGGGTCGCCGTCGAACGCGTGGTGCGGGAGAACGGGGGGCGGTGGGCCGACAGTCCGGCCGCCGCCAACCTGCTGATCGTGGCCGGGCGTGGGGACGCGGAATTCGAGGACGCCGTCGGGCGCGTCCACGAGGCCATGCCCCTGCCCGGAATTCGTGTCGATATCCACGAACCACACTGGGCCGCAGCCGAACTCGCTGCCGCGAGGGATGGGCTCAGATCCGGAGCGGGTGGTGGCGAACTCCCGTCGCACCCGGCTCACCCGCGGATCCGTCAGGCACCTGATCAGGCCGTCCATCCTGCGGTAGACGGCGATCTCCCTCGATCCGCTGGCCACGCCGGATGTGCTCGGATGGAGCACGGTGGAACCGGTGCGCATGGCGAACCCGACGCGGACGACGAACGTCGTGAGCGCAGTGCACGTGACGAGAACGGTGGGCACGGGCACGGTGGGCATGCGGAGCACGGCGGACACGGCGGACACGGCGGGCACGGCGGGCACGGGCACGAGGGGGTGGAGATGCCGGGGGGCTTGGCTATGGCCGAGCGGGCGGCGGATCGGGATGGGCTGACGCTGGACGAAGTGACCGTATCGCTGGGGCCGGTACTGCCGTGGTGGCCCGCCGGATTGGTGGTCACCGCTCGGGTGCAGGGTGGGATCGTTTCCAGCGCAGAGGTTTCCACGCTGGCTGCGCCGGAGGGAGCTGGGTCGTTCTGGCTGGAGCCGTGGGTGGGGCGGGTCGAGGCGGGGGACGGCGGATGGATGAGGCGTCGGTATGCGGTGGCGCGGCGGGTGGATTCGGTGGCGACGCTCTTGACCGTCGCGGGGTGGGAGGATGCCGCGGCGGCGGGGCGTCTGCTGCGGGACCGAGTTCTGGCCGATGGTCCTGCGGATGCAGGAGAATCACTGGGGCACAGGTGGATTCGCCGGGTCCGGCGGTCCCGGACGCTGCGGTGGTCACTGCGCGGGGTGGGGACGATCGCGGACGGCCCCGGAGCGCCGCCGGGTCTGGCCGGTGACACCGCGGATCGCCTCGACGCCTGGCTCACGGAGATCGGCCAGCTGCTGTCGAATCGCGCGAGCGTCGAGTGGAATGCGGCGATCGCCCGGCGCACAGCGGATTTCCCCGCGACGGAAACCACCCGCACGACCTGGACCCTGGCGGCACTGCCGGAGCTTCTCGCCGGTGTCACGCTCGCGGAGGCGCGGTTGATCGTGGCCGGTCTCGATCCCGATCCGGACGTACTGTGTCACGCACCGCGGGAGGTCGTCCATGGTTGAGCTCGCACCGTGGTGGCTGACCGTGCTGCTGCCCGCCGGCGTGCTGGCCATGGCCTGGGGCACCGCCACGGCCGACGCCGTCCTCCGCGCCCGTGCGGCGGGCGCGCCCGTCGCGGCGGCGGTGGGTGCACCCTGGCGGGCGGTGGTGTTGGGGCTGGTTCAGCAGCGTCGCCGGATCGTGGGTGCGGATGTACTCCTGTGGCGTGCCGCCGGACTCGTCCTGCTGCTGGCGGGGGTGCTGGCCGCCGCGCTGGTGCCGGTCGGCGGGGCCGTCGTGTTGGACGGCGGGGTGAGTCTGGTCTGGTTCAATGCGGTCGAGGTGGTGGCCTGGGTGGCGGTGTGGTCGGCGGGGTGGGGGTCGAACTCGGTGTTCGCGCTGGTGGGCGGATATCGGTTCGTGGCGCAGGGGGTGGCCTACGAGCTGCCGCACATGTTCGCGCTGACCTGCGCCGCTGTCGGGGCGGGCTCGCTGCGGATCGCGGATGTCGTCGCGGCGCAACAGGACCGGTGGTTCGTATTGATCATGCCGGTGGCCTTCGCGGTCTATCTGCTGTCGGTACCCGCCATGGCGTTCACCCGGCCGTTCGACGCCCCGGCGGGCACCGATCTCGCCGGGGGAGTGTTCGCCGAGGTGTCGGGGCCGGACCGGCTGCTGTTGCGGGTGGCGCGGCGGGTGCTGTTCGTGGCCGCGGCGGCCATGGCGGTGCCGCTGTTCCTCGGCGGCGGTGCGGGGCCGTGGCTGCCGGGCTGGCTGTGGACGCTGGTGAAAACCATTGCGGTGCTGGCGGTACTGGTCTGGCTGGGTCGACGCTGGCCCACGATTCGCATGTCGCGCTATATGGAGGTGGCGTGGCTGGTGTTGTTGCCGCTCACCCTGGTGCAGGCCCTGGTGGTCTCGCTTCTGGTGCTGCGCTGAGCGACGGGAGGTCGGAAGATGCTGTCCCACATCCTGTTCTGGGTGTGCGCGGTGGGAGCCGTGGCCGCCGGGGTGGCGGTGTTCCGGGTGGATTCGATGGCGCGGGCCACCTTCGCGCTGCTGCTGTCGTTCCTGTTCGCGGCGGGCACCGTATTCCTGGTCGAACTGGCCTACCTCGGAGTCCTGGTGGTGCTCATGATGATCATGGAAATGGTGATCATGGTGCTGTTCATGGTCATGTACATGATGAATCCGGCCGGACTCATGCCGATGAGCATGGTGCACAACAAAATCGGTGCGCTCGTCATCTCGGGGACGGTGTTCGTCGCGCTGAGCGCCGTGGCACTGCTCGTCGACTGGCCGCGCCGGGAGGACGCACCGCCCGCCGATCCCACCCGTGCGCTGGGCGAGGCGCTGATGGGCTCGAAGATGCTGGTGATGATTATCGTCGGGCTGGTGCTCTTCACCACCATGGTGGCCACGGTGGTACTGGCCACCCATCGGGGGCGCTACGACCGCTACGGGGATCGGCTCGACCGCCGGATACCCGACGATCCGGTCGAGGGCGGGGTGCGGTCGTGAACCTGCCCGAATTCCTGGTGCTGGCCGCCGCGCTGTTCAGCGTCGGGCTCTACGGCGTGCTGTCCCAGCAGTCCATCGTGATGATCATGATGGGGCTCGAACTCATGATCAACGCGGTGCTGGTCGCCGCCGCCGCGTTCTGGTACTTCGCCTGGCCGACCGCCGACGCGCAGGTGCTGGTGGTGGTCGCGGTGACGGCCATGGCGGTGGAGATGGCGGCCGGATTCGCCGTGGCCACCATCGTTTTCCGGGCGCGCGATATCGACACGGTGGACGATGCGACGGATCTGAAGGGGTGAGGCCGTGCTGTGGTCGCTGATCACGCTGCCCGCCCTGACCGGGGTCGCGCTGCTGCTGTGCGGTCGCCGCGCCGACCGCCTCGCGCCCGTCGCGGCACCGGTGGTCGCCGCCTCGACCACGGTGCTGGCCGCGCTGAACGCCGTCGGGCGCGGCGAGGTATCGGTGCCGCTGCTCTCCGGCATCCCGCTGTCGCTCGGAGTGGACGGTCTGTCCGCCGTCATGGTCGTGACGGTGGCCGCCCTCGTCACCGCCGTCCTGGTCTTCGCCGCCGGTGATCTCGGGCGCGGCGAGCCGCCGGCGCGCTTCCACGGACTCATGCTGGTGTTCGCCGCCGCCATGTTGGTCACGGTGACCGCGCGGAACCTGGTGACGCTGTTGCTGGCGTGGGAGATCATGGGTGCGGCCTCCTACGCGCTCATCGGATTTCACTGGTCCGATCCGCGCCGGGCCGCCTCCGGCCTGGTCGCCTTCCTCACCACGCGCGCCGGGGATCTGGGGCTCTATCTCGCCGCGGGCGCGGTGTTGGCCGGGGGAGCGGCCACGCTGGCCCTCGATGCCCTGGCGGAGACCGGCGGCGGCTGGCGGGATGCGGCGGCCGCCGGAATCCTGTTGGCGGCGTTCGGGAAATCGGCGCAGCTGCCGTTCAGCTTCTGGCTGTCGCGGGCCATGGCCGGTCCCAGTCCGGTGTCGGCGCTGCTGCATTCGGCCACCATGGTGGCGGCGGGCGCGTATCTGCTGCTGCGCCTGGAGCCGCTGCTCGCCGCCACCTCGTGGGCCGGGTCGGTCGCGGCCTGGGGCGGTCTGGCCACCGCCGTCGCGCTGGGTGCGGTGGCGGTGTGCCAGAGCGACCTCAAACAGCTGCTCGCGGCGTCGACCTGCGCGCAGGTGGGGCTGATGGTGGCGGCCGCGGGCATGGGCGGTGTGGTGGCGGGCACCGGTCATCTGGTGGCGCACGCGGCCACCAAGAGTCTGCTCTTCCTCGGCGCGGGCGCGTGGCTGACCGCCCTCGGCACCCGCAACCTGACCGGGCTGCGCGGGGCCGCCCGCGCGTATCCCGTTGTCGGCGTGACCTTCACGATCGGGGCACTGGCGCTGGCCGGGGTGCCGCCGCTGGCACTGTGGCCGACCAAGGAAGGCGTGCTGGTGGCGGCACACGAGACGTCGACGCCGCTGTTCATCGCCGCATACGCCGCCGCAGTACTCGGTGCGCTGTACGCCGGTCGCGCGCTGACGCTGGTGTGGTCGCGGCCGGTCGCCGATACCAAGAAGCACTGGGACGGTGCGGAAACCGGGACGCGGCGAGTGAATGCCGCGCAAGCGCTGCCGCTGCCGGTACTGGCCGCCGCCACCGTGGTGGGCGGCGCGGCGGCCCTGCCGGTGGTCCGAACGGAGTTCGCCGCCCTGCTGGATATACCGGCACCGGCGATCACCGGGCCGGAACTGCTGCTCTCGGGGGCCGTGGCCGTGGCGGGGGTCGCCGGGGTGGCCGCCGTGATCCGCTGGCGCGGTGACATTCCCGCGCCCGCCCCGCTCGCCGGGTGGCTGGGACTGGAATCGGCGGCGCGTCGATTCGTGGCCGCACCGGTCCTGGCGGCGGCGCACGCACTGGCCCGGTTCGACGACCGGGTGCTCGCCGCCGGGACCGGCTCGGCCGCGCGGGGCGTCGCCGAACTCGCCAGGAGACTGGCCGGTTTCGACGACCGGGCGCTCGCCGCAGCGGTGCGCGGAACCGCTGCCGCGAGCATGGCGGCAGCCCGCGCGACCACCCACGGCCCGGAACGCGCCATCGCCCGTGCTGTCGGGGCCGTCGCCGCGGGCGCACGGGAGTTGGCTCGGTGGGCGCGACGTCCGGAAACCGGTGCGGTGCACCAGTACTACGCCCAGGCGACAGTGCTCATGGTGCTGTTGGCAGCGGTGCTGCTGGTGCTGACGTGAGTTCCACACGGACACAGGGGATGACCGATACGAGAGGAGGTGCGGAATGCTCAGTGTGCTGGTGTTCCTACCACTGGCAGCGGCGCTGATCCTGGCCGCCGTACCCCGACTGGGCGATCGTGCCGTCCGCTGGGCCTGGGTGGCCGCGAGCGCGGCCGAAGTCGTGCTGGTCGCGGCGCTCTGGTGGTCCTACCGACGAACCCCGCCCGCACCCGGCGACTTCGCTTTCACCGAACGCGTCGATTGGATTCCGAGCCTGCGGGCGAGTTATCACCTCGGCCTGGACGGGTTCAGTCTGCCGCTGGTCGCCATGACGACCGTGCTGTTCCTGGCGTGTGCGGTCTACTCGCTGCGGGAGACCCGCCGGGTGCGTTGGTTCGCCGCGCTGTTCCTGTTCCTCGAGACCGTCTGCCTGGGAGTCTTCGTCTCGCTGGATCTGGTGCTGTTCTTCGTGTTCTTCGATCTGTCGATCGTGGGCATGTACTTCGTGATCAACGGGTGGGGCCACGGGCAGGCGCGCCGGGCGGCCTTGCAGTTCTTCCTCTACACCTTCATCGGATCGCTGGCGCTGCTGCTCGGCTTCATCATCCTGTACCTGGCCGCCGACCCGCACACCTTCGACATCGTCGAACTGACGGCCGCGAACCCGTTGGCGGACAACACGGTACGCGGTTCGATCGCACTGGCCGCGATCGTGCTCGGCCTGGCCGTCAAAACTCCGACGGTGCCCTTCCACACCTGGCTGCCACCCGCCCACACCGAAGCGCCCGGCGCCGGTTCCGCCGTGCTCGCCGGTGTGCTGCTGAAACTGGGCACCTACGGTTTCGTCCGCATCGCCATGCCGCTGCTGCCGGAGGCGTGGCGACGTTTCGCCCTGGTGCTGCTGATCGTCGGCGTGGTGAGTGTGCTCTACGGCGCGCTGGTCGCGCTGGCGCAGCGGAATTTCAAGCGCATGATCGCCTACACCTCGGTCAACCACATGGGCTACATCCTGCTCGCCCTGGGCGCGGCCGGTCTGGTGGCGGGCAATTCCGAACAGGCGCGCACGCTGGCGATCTCGGGTGCGGTCACGCAGATGGTCAGCCACGGGCTCATCACCGGGGCGCTGTTCCTCATCGCGGGGGTGCTGTACGCGCGGCGCGAGACCTACGACCTGGACGCCTTCGGCGGGCTCGCCGCCGCGGCCCCGGTGTTGGCCGCGGCCACGGCGGTCGCGTCCATGGCCTCGCTCGGCCTGCCCGGCTTCTCCGGATTCATCGCCGAATTCCAGGTATTCCTGGGCTCTTTCGCACCCGCACCGGTACTCACGGCGATCGCGCTCACCGGTATTCTGATCACCGCCGCGCTGCTGCTGCGGGCGTATCAGAGCATCTTCCTGGGGCCGAAGCGCATCGGTGAGTTCACCGATGTCACCGCGCCCGAGGCGTGGTCGATCATCCCGCTGCTCGCCGGGTCCCTCGTCATCGGGCTGGCTCCACGCTTCCTGCTGGATGTGATCGAACCGTCGGCTCGGATGCTCGGGCTGCTGGTGGAGGGCTGACGTGGGGACCGACAGCGCGGCCCACGGAGGTGTCGCCGTGCTCGCCGCGAGCGGCGAGATGGGCGCGGATCTGGCGGCGCTCGCCCCGGAGGCGGCGCTGGCCGCCGCCGCGGTGCTGGGTCTGCTGCTCGGCTCGTTCCTGCCGCGCACCTGGCAGTGGCCGGTACGGCTGCTCGCCGCCATCGCCGCGATCACGACCCTGGTGACGACGGTCGCGGTCTGGAACGACCCGCCCGCCACCATCTTCGAGGCCACCTACGATATCGACACCGCCACCAACGCCGTACGTCTGACGGTGGCCGTTTCCCTACTGCTGATCCTGGCCCTGTCGTGGCCCGGCACCCGGGCCGCCGCCCGCGAATCCGAATTCGTGGTGCTGCTGACCCTGGCCGGACTTGGCGCGGTGTTGCTGGCCGGAGCCGCCGATCTGCTGGTGCTGATCACCGCCTACCTGCTGGCGAGTATTCCGCTGTACGCGCTCACGGCGTTCGAGAAGGACTCCGCGGGGGTGGAGGCCGCCCTCAAGTACTACCTGCTCGGCGCGCTGTTCGGCACCACCATGCTGCTGGGCGCGGCCCTGGTGCTCGGCGCGGGCGGAGCGACCACCTATTCGGCGCTGGCCGAGGCCGCGCCGACGGCCCCGCGCGCCGCCCTGGCGGTGGGCGCGGTCGCACTGCTGGGCGCGCTGCTGTTCAAGGCCGGGGCGGTACCGGCGCACTTCTGGGTGCCCGACGTCACCCAGGGCACCCATGCCGCCGTGGCCGCCGTGGTCACCACCGTGCCGAAACTTGGTGCCATCGTGGCGATCTCACGATTCGGCACGGTGGTGTCGGCGGACGGGGAGCTGCGCTGGGGGGTGCTGATCGCGGTCATCGCCGCCGCCACCATGACCCTGGGCAATCTCGCCGCCTTCTTCCAGACCGATGTTCGCCGCCTGCTCGCCTACTCCACCATCAGCCAGGCCGGATACCTGCTGGTCGGCGTCGCCGCCGTGGGCCGGTCGGAGTTGGCCGTGCCCGCGATCCTGCTCTATCTGGCCGCCTACGCGGTGACCAATCTCGGTGCCTTCGCGGTGGTGTGCGCGCTGCCCGACCGGCGCGCCCTCGGTGACTACACCGGGCTGCTGCGGCGTCGACCCGCCCTCGCAACGGCGTTGCTGGTGTGTCTGTTCGGCCTGATCGGCACCCCGCCCACCGGTGTGTTCGTCGGCAAGCTGACCGTCTTCACCGCGGCCTTCGACGCCGGACTGGGCTGGTTGGCCGTGCTGGCGCTGGTCAATACGGTCGCCAGCGTCTTCTACTACCTGCGCTGGGTGGTTCCGGTCGTGCGCGGCGGCGGCGATATCGAACCGTCCCCG
The DNA here is from genome assembly GCF_007362295.1 of Nocardia otitidiscaviarum. NCBI lineage: Bacteria > Bacillati > Actinomycetota > Actinomycetes > Mycobacteriales > Nocardiaceae > Nocardia > Nocardia otitidiscaviarum. Next base: position 2,431,337 of record NZ_CP041695.1, read on the forward strand.
CCGGGCGCGGCCGCCGTCACCGCCTACGCGGCGGCCGTGCTGTCCGTGCTGATCGGGTTGCTCGCCGGACCGGTCTGGGACGCACTGGAATTCGGATAGCGGCTGTGCTGATCTGGCTGCCCGCCGTGCTGATTGGGTTGCCGCCGTGCTGATCTGGCTGCCCGCCGTGCTGATTGGGTTGCCGCCGTGCCGATCGGGGTTGCCCGCCGAGCCGCGGTGGATTTCCCGTAGCTCGGCCGGTGCCGCTGACGATCGGCTAACCGACCCGATCCGCCTCGGCGGTCTCCACCGCCGCCCCCGAATGCCACCGGCCGTCGGGGTAGGTGATGTACAGCGGACCCAGATTGCACGGATGCAGACAGCCGGTCGGAGTGATCAGGGCATCCGGGTGGGTGTCACGCAGCGTGCGGTGGAGTTCGGCCGCGCCGTAGACGGTGCAGCGGGGCCCGCGGCAGACCAGGATATGGGTGCTGTGTTCGGGGATCTCCGACCAGGCGGGGCTGCGGAAGGCACGCGGGCTGGCCGTGACGGGTGTGCCCGCGTCCTGATTGCGGGCCCGGATCAGGGCGGCGAAATCCGCTGTGCCGTCGATACTCTCGGTCATGCGGAGATCGAGGTCGCGGTCGCGGGTTTCCTTCCAGTTGGCCACCGCGCGGGCGATCCAGGTCTCCAGGTAGCGGTCGCGCGGGACGGCCAGGGGGATGAGGGTGACCGGCACGTCGTCGTCGGCGGCCGCGTCCAGCACCTGGTGGATGGTCGGCTCACCCTGATCCAGCAGGGCGTAGCCCATCTCGCAGGCGCGGGCCAGCGCCTCGACGGCGGGGAGGTCGACACCGGCGGGCGTGGGGCGGGCGACCAGGATATGGCGGCGGCTCATGCGGTACGGACCTTTCGCGCGGCGGGAACCACCAGGGGTGTGCCGGTGGCCGGATCGTCGATGACGGTGCAGTCGAGGTCGAACACCTCGGCCACCAGATCGGGGCGCACGATCTCGCTCGGCGCGCCCTGCGCCACCACGCGGCCGTCCCGCACCGCGACCAGGTGATCGGCGTAGCGCGCGGCCAGATTGAGATCGTGCAGCACCACGACGATGGTGCGCGGTAACAGATTTCGCAGCAGGTCGAGCACATCGAGCTGATGGGTCAGATCCAGGAAGGTGGTCGGCTCGTCGAGCAGCAGCACCTCCGGATCCTGCGCCACCGCCAAGGCGACCCACACTCGCTGGCGCTGCCCGCCGGAGAGCTCGTCGAGGCTGCGGTCGGCGAGTTCGAGGGTGTCGGTGGCCGCCATGGCCCGGTGCACCGCGGCCTCGTCGGCCTCGGACCACTGGCGGAACCAGCGCTGGTGCGGATGGCGGCCGCGGCCCACCAGGTCGGCGACCGTGATGCCGTCCGGGGCGGTCGGCTGCTGCGGCAGCATCCCCAGACGCCGGGCCAGGGTGCGGGCGGGCAGCCGCCCGATATCGCCGCCGTCCAGCAGCACCGCACCCGCCGCGGGCGAGATCAGGCGGGCCAACCCGCGCAGCAGGGTCGATTTGCCGCAGCCGTTGCGGCCGACGATGACGGTCAGCGCCCCGGCGGGGAAGTCCACGGTGGCGTCGGTGACGGCCGGTGTGTCGCCGTAGGCGAGGGTGAGCGCCGAGGTGGTGAGATGAGCGGTGGTGAGGTGAGCGGTCATCCAGCGTGTCCGATTCGGGTTGCGCGGGCCAGGAGATAGACGAGTACGGGCGCGCCGAGCACGGCGGTCACCACCCCGACCGGGAGTTCGGCGGGAAACAACCGCCGGGCGGCCAGATCGGCGGTAACCACCAGCAGCGCGCCCGCCGCGGCGGCCGGGACCAGCCCGGCATCGCGCTCGGCGAGCAGCCGCCGCACGATCTGCGGAGCGACCAGTGCGACGAAGGCGACGGGTCCGGCCGCCGCCGTGGCCAGGGTCGCCGCCACCGCGGCGAGGACGATCAGGGTGGTGCGGTGCGGTCCGCGGCGTCCGGACAGGGTGGCCGCCAGCTCGTCGCCGAGTTCGAGCAGCCGCAGGGTACGGGCCAGCACCAGCAGCGGCGGCGTCACCACGGCCAACGCCGCGACCCCGAGCGCTACATGGCTCCAGTCGCGATTGGCCAGGCTGCCGGTGAGCCAACGGGCGGCGGTGTGCGCCTCGTAGATGTTCGCCCGGGTCAGCACGAAGGAGATGGCGGCCGACAGCATGGCCGTCACACCGATGCCGACCAGGACCAGCCGGTAGCCGTCCAGGCCGTTCCTGGTCGCCACCGCCAAGATGATCGCCATGGCCAGCAGCGATCCCGCCAGCGCGCCGCCGACCAGCAGCGGACCGGAACCGCCCAGCACCACGCTCACCACCAGCGCGCCCAGCGACGCGCCGGTGTTGATCCCGATGATCTCCGGACTGACCAGCGGGTTGGTCGCGACGCGTTGCAGGATCGCGCCGGAGACCGCGAAGGCGGCCCCGACACAGAGCCCGGTGAGCACACGCGGCAGCCGATCCCGCACCACCACGTCGTATTCGATGAGGGTGCCGCCCCCACCGAGCACCCGCAGCACATCGCCGACGGTGAGCGGAAAGTGGCCGACGGTGAGCGACCACGCCGCCACGACCAGCGCGGCCACCGTGAACACCACGGTGAGCAGGGCCGAACGGCGTTGTACGCGAACGACTATCCGTCCGCCGGGGGAGCGCAGCAGCACGGTGCCCGGCGGCAGCACCGCGGATCGGATGGGCGTCACAGCGTCGCGACCTTCCGAGTGCGGACCAGATAGAGGAAGAACGGCGATCCCGCGAAGGCGGTGATGATGCCGACCTGGATCTCCTGCGGACGCGCGACCACGCGCCCGAGCACATCCGCCGCCAGCAGCAGCGTCGGGCCGAGCACCGCGCACCAGGCCAGGATCCAGCGGTAGTCCTGTCCGGCCAGGGCCCGCGCGATATGCGGGATCACCAGGCCGATGAACGCGACGGGTCCGGCGATGGCCACCGCGGCGCCCGCCAGCAGCACCACGGCCGCCGCGCCGACCGCGCGCACCGTGACCAGCCGCGTGCCGAGTGTGCGCGCCATGTCCTCGCCCATGGCGAGCGCGTTGAGCGAGCGCGCCACCGCCACCGCCAGCACGGTCCCGACGGCGATGAACGGCGTTATGGCCCAGACGGATTCGATATCCGCGCGGGTCAGCGAACCCACCACCCAGAACCGGAAGTTGTCGAAGGTGGTGCGGTCCAGCAGCGTGACGGCGGTGGTGATGGAACCGCACAGCGCGGCGCACGCGGCACCGGCCAGGGCCAGCTTCACCGGGGTGGCGCCGCCGAAGCCGAGCGACCCCAGCGTGTAGACGAATACCGCCGCGACGGCCGCACCGAGGAAGGCGAACCACACGACTCCGCCCGGCGCGCTCAGGCCGAGCACGCCCATGGCGATCACGATGGCCAGCGACGCACCCGAATTGATGCCCAGCAGTCCGGGTCCGGCGAGCGGATTGCGGGTCAGCCCCTGCATGACGGCCCCGGCCAGGGCGAGCGCGATACCCGCCAGCAGTCCGGCCACCGTGCGGGGCAGCCGGATGTAGCGCACCACCCGATCCGCGTCGGTGCCCCGGAAGTCGGTGAACGCCGCCGCCACCTGATCGACGGTGATCGGATGCGTCCCGACCCGCAGCGAGGCGAGGCAGACCAGGGCGAGCGCGACGAGGGCCACCGGCATGCCGACGCCGCGCAGACCGCGACTCACCGCCCGAACAGATCGGGGTGGATCAACTCGGCGACCAGTTCGGTCGCGTGGGCGATTCGCACCCCAGCCGCCCGATCGGCGAACAGGAAGGGGTGCACCGCACCCGCGCGCACCGCGGTCAGATTGGCGAAGGCCGGATTGCCGGTGATGGTGTCGGCCTGCGACTGCCCGTCGGCGCGGGTGTAGCCGGCCTCGCAGCACAGGCTGGTCAGAATGATGTCGGGATCGCGGGCGATGATCTCCTCCGCGCCGATCGGCACATTGCGGCGGGCGGTCAGGTCGGCGAAGGCGTTCACCCCGCCCGCGGCCTCGATGATCCGGGTGACGAAGTCGATGCCGCCCGCGACGGTGTAGGAACCGTCGTCCTTGGGCGTCACCACCGCGACCCGGGGGCGTTCGGCTCCCGCGACCGTCGCGCGCACCGCCTCGATCCGGTCGCGCAGATCGGTCGCCACCTGCTCGGCGCGTTCGGGCACACCCCATAGTGCGCCGAGATCGCGCAGATCCGCGTACACGTTGTCGAATCGCACCGTCGCCGGGTCGATGGCCTCGTCCGCCAGTCCGTCGGCGCTCGGGCACAGCGGACTCAGCACCCAGGTGCGCACCCCGAGTTCGTGCAGGCTGGCGCGGGTGCCGACGCTGGCCTGAGCGGATTTCGCGAACACCCCGTTGTAGCCGGAGAGCACGAAATCGGGCTGCTGGGACAGCAATTCGTCCCGGCTCGGCAGCTTCTCGACGTACGGGACGCTCGCCTGCGCGTCCCGGTATTCGGGCAGCACCGCCGCGTCCAGGAAGGCCGTCCCGACCAGGCGGTCGGTGACCCCGAGGGCGTGCGCGATCTCGATGGACGGCTGATAGGCGGCATAGATGCGCTGCGGCGGCGCATCGACGCCGATATCGATACCGCAGTTGACGCGCGTGACGGCGGCGTCGCCGACAGCGGTGTCGGCCGCGGGCGCACACCCGGCGAGCGCGACGGCACCGGCGAGCAACGCGCCGATCCGCAGGCGCGCGGAAACAAACGTGGTCAAGACGACCGCCTTCCAGGTCCTCGTGGAACGGGCACTACAGCGCCGTGGCCGGTCTCCTGGCTGACGGGTGTCGCGCGGCGAATCCACCTTCCCAGGGCAGGGCCCCAGTGGCTCCGGACGACCTTGTCGCCCGGAACGATTCGTCGCTCCCGATCACAGTGGCGAGGGCCGCACCGGTTCCACACCGGTTTCCCGAACACCACGGCCCGGCGAATGTAGCAGAGTTCGCGAACCGGGCATCCGCGCTCGTAGCCGGAGGTGCGGCCGGCGAACCGCCGGTATGCCGCCGGTATGCTCGACTCGGCCGACGTGAGGAGATGAATCCATGTGCTACCCGGTGCCGTGCGAGACGTGTGGCAAGACGACGTGGGCCGGCTGCGGCGAACACGTCGACGAGGTGCGCGCCCAGGTCGCCGAAATTCAGTGGTGCGACGGCCACCCGCGGTAGTAGACCGGACGGCATGCATGATGCCGCCCCGACAGCCGACGACACCGCCATAGCCGACGACACCGCCATCGCCGATGACACCGCGATAGCCGACAATCGGGCGAACTGGGACGACCGCGCCGACGTGCACGCGCGCTCGGGCATGTACGACGTGGACGGATTCCTGAACGAACCGACCCGCATCTCGACGGTGGTGCGCAACGATCTGTCCGTCCTGGCCCCGCACCTCCCGGACACCGGCATCCGGGATCGGTCGCTGCTGCACCTGCAATGCCATATCGGCACCGATACCGTCTCCTGGGCGCGGCTCGGGGCGGTCGACGTCCACGGTCTGGATCTGTCGCCGAACTCGCTGCGCCACGCCGCCCGCATCGCGGCGGCGGACGGGCGCGAGATCACCTGGGTGGAGGGCGACGCGCGATTCGCCTCCGCACTGCTCGACCGGCGCTTCAGCACCATCGTGACCAGCGCCGGAACCATCGTGTGGCTGCCGGAGCTCGACGCGTGGGCGCAATCCGTCCACGATCTGCTGGAACCGGGCGGGGTGTTCCTCATCCGCGACGACCATCCGCTGCTCGGGGCGCTCGGCTTCGAACCCTGGGAGATCAGCGAGGACTATCTGTCCGGCGGCGGCGTACAGACCTACACCGATTCGGGCAGCTACACACCGGGTTCGGCGGGGCAGATCGCGCACGCGACCAACCACGAGTGGCGGCACGACCTCCAGGAGATCGTCACGGTCCTGCTGGACGCCGGGCTCGTGACGGAGTCGCTGCGCGAACTGCCGTACATGGACTGGCACGCCTTCCCGGAACTCGTCGCCTGCCCGGAAGGCTGGACGCTGCCCGCGGGCGCGCCGCGCGTTCCATTGAACTTCGCCGTCGTCGCCCGGCGTCCGCGCTGACCGTCGATTCAGGCACCGGGTTCGGACCAGATGTCGGCCGCCACCACGGATTCGGTGCGGCCGTAGCGGTCCAGCAGGTGGCCCAGGAGTTTGTCGTGGCGCAGGGTGATGACGCGTTCGGCGATGGTCATGGCTGGATGCAGTGCGGTGAGCGTGTTCTCGAAGCGCAGCACATCGCTCATGGTGTGCAGGCCCGCCTGGACGAGCAGGTTGTGGGTGCCGGTGGTGGCGGCGCAGTTGCGGGTTTGGGGGAGTGCCACCACGGCGTGACCGATACGGGGGAGGTCCGCGGCGGGAACGGTGGCGCGGAAGGTGACCGCGACCGGCCAGCCGCCGAGCGGGCGGGCGAAATCGCAGCGGAAGCGGAACAGGCCGAGTCCGGTGAGGTCGTCGACCCGGCGTTTGACCGTGGACGTGCTGACCGCGAGGGCGGCGGCCAGTTCGGCGTAGGGCGTGCGGCCGTCACGGGCCAGCAGGCCCAGCAGGGCGCGATCGACCTCGGTGAGCCGGAAGCGGTCGCGATCGGCCGGTGACCGGGCGGGCGGTGCGGTGAGCCGGGTGCGCTGCGCGGGATCCAGGGCGTCTATGCGCCAGTCGCCGCCTTCGGCGAACATGTGGGTGACCAGGCTGGCGTGCACCGCACCGATGTGGGGCAGCGTCGGCAGGATGTCCAGCGTGTAGCGCGACATGGCGGCCAGATCGGCGGCGGCCACGGTGGTGAACAGCCGCTGGGCGCTGGCCGTGCGCTCGATGGTCACCATATGCGGATGCGTCGCCAACCGCGCCGCCACCGTGGCGGCTTCACCTGCGGCGCAATCGATCTCGACATAGGCCACGGTGATCCGGTCCAGCAGGCGCGGTCCCGGGGACACCGTCACCCAGGCCGCCCCGCGCGCCCGCAGCCGACTCCAGCGGCGGGCGGCGGTGACCGGGTCGACGCCCAGGACCGCGCCGAGCTCAGTCCAGGAGGCGCGGGGGCGCAATTGCAGGGCGTGGATGAGCGCGAGCTCATCCTCACCGATCGGTTCGCAATGATCCTGCATTCACTACCGCTCTCGCGTGGATTTCCTGCACGTGGACCGCTGTGGGAGCCCAGTATCGCACTCTCGTCGAGCACAGAGAAAGTTCGCATCGGAAAGGCGGGCAGTCGGCCATGGCGTTCGGGGACTACCAGAACGAGATCTACTTCAACGGGTTGCGCGGTGTGGTGCCGCCGCTGCCGGTGAGTTTCGCGGAGCTGCGGGATCGGGCGCGCGCGGCCATGCCGCCCTCGGTGTGGTCGTATGTGGCGGGCGGCGCGGGCGACGAGCGCACCCAGGACGCCAATGTCACCGCCTTCGACCACTGGGGGCTCATCCCGCGCATGTTCGTGGGGGCCAAACAGCGTGACCTGTCCGTCGAGCTGTTCGGAACCACCTGGCCCGCACCGGTTTTCCTGGCTCCGATCGGAGTGATCGGACTGTGCGCGCAGGACGGGCACGGCGATCTGGCCACCGCCCGCGCGGCGGCCCGCACCGGCGTTCCGATGGTGGCCTCCACCCTGACCGTCGACCCGATGGAGCAGGTCGCCGCCGAATTCGGTGCCACGCCCGGCTTCTTCCAGCTGTACACGCCCACCGACCGCGAACTGGCCGCCAGCCTGGTGCGCCGGGCCGAGCAGGCGGGCTTCCGGGGCATCGTGGTCACCCTGGACACCTGGGTCACCGGCTGGCGGCCGCGTGATCTGTCCACCGGCAACTTTCCGCAGCTGCGCGGGCACTGCCTGGCCAACTACTTCACCGATCCGGTGTTCCGCGCCGGACTGGACCGCACCCCCGAGGAGGACCCGCAGGCCGCCATCCTGCGCTGGATCCAGCTCTTCGGCAATCCGCTCACCTGGGACGATCTGCCGTGGCTGCGGTCGCTCACCGAGCTGCCGCTCATCGTCAAGGGCATCTGCCACCCCGACGACGCCCGCCGCGCGGTGGACGGCGGGGTCGACGGCATCTACTGCTCCAATCATGGTGGGCGGCAGGCGAATGGGGGATTGCCCGCGCTGGACGCGCTGCCCGAGGTGGTCGCCGCGGCGGGCGGGGTGCCGGTGCTGTTCGACTCCGGGGTCCGCTCCGGGGCCGATATCGTCAAGGCGCTAGCGCTGGGGGCGTCGGCGGTCGGCATCGGCCGCCCCTACGCCTACGGTCTGGCGCTGGGCGGGGCCGATGGCATCGCGCACGTGCTGCGCACCCTGCTCGCGGAGGCGGATCTGATCATGGCGGTGGACGGCTATCCGACGCTGAAGGACCTGACCCCGGAGGCGTTGCGCGCGGTGCGGTAGCGAGGGTGACGGTCAACCGGATCCCGCCGAGGGGGCTGTCGGTCAGGGCGGCGGTGCCGCCGTGCAGGCGGGCCTGTTGCGCGACCAGCGCGAGTCCCAGTCCGCTGCCGGGAGTTTCGGTGTCGAGACCGCGGTAGAAGCGGTCGAAGACCTTGTCGCGCTCCTCGGGCGGCACTCCGGTGCCGTCGTCGTCCACGGTGAGGGTGACCGTTCCGGCCGAGGCGCGGCGGGCCGCCACCTCGACGCGGGTCGCGCCGCCGTGGCGGATGGCGTTGGTGATGGCGTTGTCCACCACCGAGCGCAGGCCCGCGGCCAGGCCCGCCAGCCGAATCGGCTGCGGGACAGTGGAGATCAGGGTGACGTCGGGGTGACGGCGGCGCGCGTCGTCGACCACCTCGTCGACGAGTTCGTCGAGATCCACCTCCTCCCGGTCGGCGTCGGTGGTGAGCTCCCCGAGGGCGAGCCGTTCCAGGGCGGACAGGGTCGATTCCAGGGAGCCCTGGGCGGCCAGCACGTCGGCGAGGATCTCGGCGCGCGTCGCCGCGGGCAGCTCCATGCCGGACAGCACCTGAAGGTCGGTGCGCATGGAGGTCAGCGGGGTGCGCAGTTCGTGGGCGGCGGTGGCCGCGAAATCGCGGGCGGTGGCCAGCGCGTCGGCGGTGTGGCGGCGTTCGGCGTCGATGCGGCCGAGCATCTGGTCCATGGCGGTGGCCAGCTCGGCGGTCTCGGTGGTGGCCGTGCGGCGCGGGAAGTCCAGGGACAGCCGGGTGCCCACATCCTTGGTGGCCGCGGTGAGCCGGCGCAGCGGCAGCACACTGCGGTGGGCGAAGAACCAGCCGAGCGCGGCGGCCAGCGCGATGGCCGAGAGCGCGACGGCGACGATGTGGAATCGCCTGCGCTCCACCGCCGTCGCCACCACGTCCCGCGGTACCGCGAGTCCCAGATCCACCCGGTCGCCCTCGCGCAGATCGGCGGGCAGCTCCCAGCAGCCGTCGCCGTTCGGTTCGAGGCGGACCACCCGGCCGTCGCAGGCCGCCGCCGACGCCGTCCCGTCCACCCGCACGACCTCGAGTGAGCGCAGCGCGGCATCGAGTTCGTCATCGGTTCGGGTCTGCACGATGAGCAGGAACACCACGCTCATGGCGACGATGGCCAGGGCCGCGGACAGCGCGCTGGCGAGCGCGACGCGCGTGCGCAGGGAGACGGGCCGCCTCACGGCTCCTCCCGCAGGCTGAATCCGACCCCGCGCACGGTGTGCACCACGCGCGGGCAACCGGTGGCCTCGATCTTGCGGCGCAGATACGAGATGAAGACGTCCACCACCTTGGTCTGGGTCTCGAAGTCGTACTGCCACACCAGCCGCAGCAGCTGCGCACGGCTGAACACCTGCCCGGGCGCGGTGGCCAGGGCGGCGAGCAGGTCGAATTCGCGCTTGGTCAGGTCGAGCGGAACGTCGTCGGCGTAGACACGGCGACTGCCCGGATGGATCACCAGCGGGCCGACCACGATGGGTGACGGGTCCGCGGTCCGGGCGGCCGGCGCGGGGACCCGGCGCAGCAGGGCGCGCAGCCGGGCCACCAATTCGCCCAGGTCGAACGGTTTGGTGAGGTAGTCGTCGGCCCCGGCCTCCAGTGCGCCGATACGGTCGGTGATGGCCGAGCGCGCGCTGAGTACGCAGATCGGCACCTCGTTGCCGAGTGAGCGCAGCGCGGTGACCACACCGACGCCGTCCAGCTTGGGCATGTTCAGATCCAGCACCACCGCGTCGGGGGCCACGGCGGCGATCCGCCGCAGCGCGGCCGCACCGTCGGTGGCGGTATCGACGGTGAATCCGGAGAGCCGAAGCCCGCGCGTCACCGACGCCAACACCCGGGCGTCGTCGTCGACCACCAGCACGCGATTGCTCACCACAGCCCTCAGACTAAACCCGCGAACGCGCAGCTATCGCTCGGCGCGAGGGGTGGTGGAGGGCAGTGGGCACGATGCTTGGACGAACACCCGAGCGACGGTACGGGGTCGGATTTCGAGTACGGCTAACACTTGGTTAGGGAATGGCTAGAACGTTCGCGTTTGGCTGACAGACCGTTGGGTATCGCTGGCGGGTGACGCGAGAGGTGCCAGGGCTGCCGGAATCCATCGCCGCCGGATTGTTCGATCTCGACGGGGTGCTCACCGATACCGCCGCGGTACACCGCCGGGCCTGGCGGCTGACCTTCGACGGATTCCTCGAACAGTATGTGGGAGAAGGGTTTCGTCCCTTCAGCGACACCGACTATCTGGATTACGTCGACGGTCGGCCCCGGCTGGACGGGGTGCGCGAGTTCCTGCGATCCCGGGATATCGAACTGCCCGACGGCGCGCCCGACGACCCGCCCGAGGCGTGGACGGTCACGGCGCTCGGGGAGGCCAAGAACCGCCTGCTGCTGGACCTGCTGGAGCGGGAAGGGGTGCGGGTGTACCCGGGGTCGGTCGACTATCTCGCGGCGGTGCGGGCCGCCGGACTCGCGGTGGCGGTGGTGACCTCCTCCGCCAATGCCGGGGTCGTGCTGGCCGCCGCCGGGTTGGGCGAGGCGTTCCAGGCCCGCGTCGACGGCACCGTCATCCGGCAGCGTGCGCTGCGCGGGAAACCCGCGCCCGACTCCTTCCTCGCCGCCGCCGCGGCGTTGGGCGTCGCGCCCGCGCACGCGGCCGTCTTCGAGGACGCCGTCTCGGGCGTGCGTGCCGGGCGGGCCGGCGGCTTCGGGTACGTGGTCGGCGTGGACCGGATGCGCGACGGCCGCCACGAACAGGCGCTGCGCGACGCGGGCGCGGATGTGGTGGTGCCGGATCTGGACCGGCTCGGGGACGGGATATGACGGCACCGGATCCCGGATTCGAGATCACGCCCTGGCACCTGCGCTGGCAAGGACTGGATCTGGACGCGCTGCACCGCACCGAATCCATCTTCGCGCTCTCCAACGGCCATATCGGCCTGCGCGGCACGCTGGAGGAGGGGGAACCGGTGGGCACCCCGGGCACCTACCTCAACGGCTTCCACGAGAAACGCACCCTGCCCTACGCCGAGGCCGGATACGGCTATCCGGAGGAGGGGCAGACGGTGGTCAACGTGACCGACGGGAAGATCGTCCGGCTGCTCGTCGACGACGAGCCCATGGATCTGCGCTACGGCACAACCATTGCGCACGAACGGATCCTGGACTTCCGCTCGGGGACGCTGCGCCGTTCCACCGTCTGGGAGTCGCCCACCGGGCGGCGGGTGCGCATCCACTCCGAACGGCTCGTCTCCTTCACCGAGCGGGCCCTGGCGGTCGTCCACTACGAGGTCGAACCGCTGGACGCGGACCTCGAACTGGTGGTGCAGTCGGACCTGCTGGTCAACGAGCCGATCAGCGTGCCGCGCGACGATCCGCGGCTGGCGGCGGCCCTGGACCGGCCCCTGGCCGCGGACTTCGCCACCGCCCGGGACCACTCGGCCACGCTCTGCCATCACACCCGACGCTCCGGGCTGCGCATGGCGGCCGCCATGAATCACGAACTGGCCGTGGCGGTCACGCCGCGCTGCGAGATCTACGCCGAGGACGATCTGGCGCGGCTGACCATCGCGGTGGATCTCGCCCGCGGTGACCGCGTGCGGCTGACCAAATACCTCGCCTACGGGTGGTCCAGCCGCCGCTCCACCCCCGCCCTGCGCGCCCAGGTGGAGGCGGCGCTGGCCGCCGGGATGGAAACCGGGTGGGAGACACTGCGTCAGCGCCAGCGCGAATTCCTCGACGCCTACTGGGCCGACGCCGATATCGAGATCGACGGCGATCCGGAATTGCAGCAGGCGGTGCGCTTCGCGCTGTTCCACGTACTCCAGGCGGCCGCGCGCGGCGAGAGCCGGGCCATCCCCGCGAAGGGGCTCACCGGCACCGGCTATGACGGCCACGCGTTCTGGGACACCGAGACCTTCGTGCTGCCGGTGTTCACCTACACCATGCCCGTGGTGGCTCGCGACGCGCTGCGCTGGCGGCACTCCACCCTGGATCGGGCCCGCGAGCATGCGCGGCGGCTCGGGCAGCCGGGTGTGATGTTCCCGTGGCGCACCATCGACGGGGCCGAGGGGTCGGGCTACTGGCCGACGGGGACCGCCGCGGTGCATGTGAACGCCGATATCGCGCACGCGGTGGTGCGCTATGTCGCGGCCACCGGGGACGAACGGTTCGAACGGGACCTCGGCGTCGAACTGCTGGTCGAGACCGCGCGACTGTGGGACGGAATCGGCCACGAGGACGGCGCGGGCGGATTCCGCATCGCCGGAGTGACCGGCCCCGACGAGTACTCCGCCCTGGCCGACGACAACCTGTACACCAACCTGATGGCGCGGCGGAACCTGGACGCGGCCGCGGCGGCCTGCGCACGCCACCCCGATACCGCCCGCGCACTCGGCGTGGACGCCGACGAGACCGCGCGCTGGCGCGACCGCGCCGCGCGAATGCTGGTGCCGCACAACGACGAACTGGGCGTGCACGAGCAGTCGGCGGGCTTCACCCACTACGCCCGGTGGGATTTCGCCGCCACCCCGCCGGAGCACTATCCGCTGCTGCTGAACTACCCGTACTTCGCGCTGTACCGCAAACAGGTGATCAAGCAGGCGGATCTGACGCTCGCCATGTATCTGTGCCCGGACGAGTTCACCGCCGAGCAGAAGCGGCGCAACTTCGACTACTACGAGGCGCTCACCGTCCGGGATTCGTCCCTGTCGGCCGCCGCGCAGGCGGTGCTCGCGGCCGAGGTGGGGCACCTGTCGCTGGCCTACGACTACTGCGTGGAGGCGGCGCTGACCGATCTGCACGACCTGCACGGCAATGTCGGCAGCGGGCTGCACATCGCCTCGCTGGCGGGCACCTGGCTGGGCTGCGTGGGCGGCTTCGGCGGGCTGCGCGACCACGACGGCGAGATCTCCTTCGCCCCGGCGCTTCCCGACGAACTCGAGCGCATCGCGTTCCGGCTGGTGTGGCGGGGGCGGCGGCTGTCGGTGGAGATCCACGACCATGTCGCCACCTACACCCTGCTGTCGGGGGACCCGTTGCGGTTGACGCATCACGGCACCGGATTCCAGCTGGCCGAGGAGCCGCGCAGCTTTCCGATTCCGAAGGGTGCGCGGGTGCCGCGGCCCGCGGTGCCGCCCGGGCGTGAACCGTATCGACGGCAGCGGGCGGCCCGCTCGTGAACCAAGCAGTTGCTTGGTTGGGTTCGGTGGGCTATCAATGACCCATGGACGATTTCGGCCACCGCGATGGTGTGGCGCTGGTACTGGGCGCCAGCGGCGGATTGGGGCGGGCCACGGCGCGCATGCTGCTCGAGCGCGGCAGCGCGGTCGCGCTGACCTACCACCGATCGCCGGAGCGGCTCGACCCCGTGCTGCGGGAGGCGGCCGAGCGCGGCCGGACGGCCCGGGCATGGCAGCTCGACCTCGGTGACGCGGACCGGGTGGCCGCGGTGGTCGGCGAGGTGGTGCGGGAATGCGGTGGTCTGCACACCCTCGTCTACGCGGCCGGGCCGCACGTGCCCATGCGTCACCTCAGCGGTATCGCGCCCGCGGATCTCCGGGGCCAGGTGGACGCCGACGTCGCCGGATTCTTCAACGCGGTGCACGCCGCCCTGCCCGCCCTGCGCAGCAGCCGCGGCACCATCGTCGCCATCACCACCGCCGCCACGGCTCGCTTCCCCATCCGCGACGCTCTCTCCTCGGTCCCCAAGGCGGCGGTCGAGGCCGCGATCCGCGCCATCGCCGCCGAAGAGGGGCGCTACGGCATCCGCGCCAACTGCGTCGGCCCGGGCATGACCACCGACGGCATGGCCGACCGGCTCATCAGCAGCGGTGACCTGGATGCCCGCGCCCTGGACGCGGCCCGGAACAACATCCCGCTGCGCACCTTCGGCGACGCCGAGGACATCGCCGAGGCCGTCTGCTTCCTCGCCTCCGACCGCGCCGATTTCATCAGCGGCCAGAAGCTGGACGTGGACGGCGGCTACGGAGTCTGACCTGGCGAATGCCCCGGACGCGGCGCACCTCGCGGGCGGTGCGTTGTGGGCGGGCCGGTGCGCAGCGGATTCGAGGAGGGCACGCGTCGGCCCACCGCGCGTCGCCGCCGGGTGCTGGCCGGACCGTTGCGCTCGCTCGGGATGCGGGGTGTTCAGCCGCGAGACGCGCGGCGGGCGGTGCCGCGGTGCGCGGGCATCGTGGTGGGGTCCTCCGGCCAGGCGTGTTTGGGGTAGCGGCCGCGCAGGTCGGCGCGGACCTGGGGCCAGCCAGTGCGCCAGAAGGACGGCAGGTCGGCGGTGACGGCGACCGGGCGCTGGGCGGGGGAGAGCAGGTGCAGCAGGATCGGCGCCCGGCCGTCGGCCAGCCGGGGTGGTTCGGTCCAGCCGAAGATCTCCTGGACCTTCACCGCCAGTACCGGGGGATCGGCGGAGTAGTCGAGGCGAATCGCGCTGCCGGACGGCACTTCCAGCCGTTCGGGGGCCAACTCGTCGAAGCGGACGGCCTCCGGCCAGGGCAGTAGCCGGCGCAGTGCCTGCCCGGCGTCGACGCGTTCCAGGTCGGCGCGGCGGCGCGCGGTGTCGAGTTCGGGGCCCAGCCAGCGATCCATATCGTCGAGCAGGCTGTCGTCGTCGACGGCGGGCCAGGGCGCGCCGAGGGTGCGGTGCAGGAAATCCAGCCGCGCCCGCAGAGTGTGCGCATCCGCATCCCAGCGCAGCAGCCCCGCCCCGTGCTCCCGCAACCCGCGCCGCACCGCCGCCGCCAGCAGCGCCGGATCGGGATCCCGCAGCGGTCGCGCCGACAGCGTGATCGCGCCGAGCCGCTCGACCCGCCGCGCCACCACCTCCCCGTCGACCCAGTCCACCTCGTCCGTGGTAGCCAGCAGCGCGGGCGCGGCCTGCCGCGCGAGTTCGGCATCGGCCAGGGCGGCCAACCGAATTCGCCCCTCCGCTCGGCCCGGATCGCGTGTCGCCACCGCCACGGCCAGCCACTCGCCGTCCCCCAGCCCCGACCCCGGCGGCAGCGCCATGGCGGTACCGCCCGCGGTCAGATAGGTCGCCGACCCGGCACTCCGCCGCCGCGCCAGCCGCTCCGGATGCGCGAGCGCCACCACCACCGCCGGATCGTCCACCGCGCGCGCTCGCATACCTGCCACCCGCGCGGGATCGCCCACCGTATCAGCGTGTACGCCCGGTGCTTTCGTGCGATCGTCCACCGCACGAGCGTGTGGGTCAGCTGTTCTGGCGCGATCACCGGCCGTATGTGTGTCAGCTGCCTTCGCGATATCGACGGACGCATGTGCCTGTGCGTCAGCTGTTTTCGGTGTACTGCTCGCCGTATGCGCTTGTTTGTCCGTTGATTTCGTGCGAACGCCTGCCGTATGCGCTTGCGTTTCTGCTGTTGTCGCGGGGCCGTGCGAGGTGGGGGCTCGTATGCCGCTCATCTTCGCGCGATCGGCTACTGCTGTCGCGTGATCGCCCTCCTGGTGCGCTCGCGTGTCCGTTGTCTTCGCGAGGTCGTGCGTCGGGTGCGCTCGCGGGTCCGCTGCCGCGGGGTCGTGCGCGGCGGATGGTTGTGCTTCTTCCTGCGCGCGGTCGAACGTCGCTGTGGGTGATGGTGGTTCGGTGGACAGCTCGGTGGCGGCCGCATAGGAGGTGGACTCGTCGGTCGGGGTGCCGGGGTGGTCGAGCAGGCGGGTGAGGCGGTGCACTTCGCGCTGCCAGCGGGTGGGGCGGTCGCGGCGCAGGGTGCGCAGGGCGGTGGCGAGATCGGTGGCGGTGGCGAGGGTGTCGTCGTCTAGCAGGGCCACCACCTCGGCGGCGTGGCGGGGGCCGACGAGGGCGGCGCCGTCGAGGAGGGCGCGGGCCAGGCGGGGGTGCAGGCCCACGGTGGCCATGCGGCGGCCGCGCGCGGTGATGGCGCCGCCGGCGTCCACCGCGCCGAGGGCGCGCAGCACCTCCCGCCCGGCGGACAGGCCGCCCGGCGGCGGGGCGTCCCACCAGGCCAGGCCGTGGCCGTCCGGAATCCCCCAGGACGCCAGTTCCAGGGCGAGCCGGGTCAGATCGGCGGTGCGGATCTCCGGCTCCGGAAAGGCGGGCAGGGTGGTGTGCTCGAATTCCGGCCAGCAGCGCCAGGCCCACCCCGGTGCTTCGCGGCCCGCGCGGCCCGCGCGCTGATCGGCCACCGCCGCCGAAACCCGGACGGTGGCCAGGCCGGACAGTCCGCGCCGGTGGTCGACACGGGGGACGCGCGCCAACCCGGAATCGACGACCGCGCGCACCCCGGGCACGGTGAGACTGGATTCGGCCACCGCGGTGGACAAGACGATCCGCCGCCGAGTGCCGGGGCGCAGGGCCGTGTCCTGCGCGGCGGCGGCGAGACGGCCGTGCAGCGGGACGATATCGGCGTCCACCCCGGACAGCAGATCGGCGGTGCGGCGAATCTCCGCCGCGCCCGGCAGGAAGACCAGCACATCGCCGTCGGCGTCGGCCAGCGCCGTCCGGGTGACCCGGGCGACCTGCGCCTCGGCGCGCTCGCGGGGCAGCGGCGGGACATAGGCGACATCCACCGGATAGGTCCGCCCGCGCACCTCCAGCACCGGGGCCGCGGCCTCGTCCGCACCGAGCAGCACGGCCAGCCGGTCGGCGGCCACCGTGGCGGAGGTGGCCAGCACCCGCAGGTCCGGGCGCAGTCCGGCACGCGCGTCGAGCAGCAGGGCCAGCAGCAGATCGGCGTCGAGATGGCGTTCGTGGCATTCGTCGAGAACCACCGCGCCCACCCCGGACAGCTCGGGATCCCCCTGCAACCGGCGTACCAGCAGCCCGGAGGTGACCACCTCGATGCGCGTCGCCGCGCCCACCCGCCGCTCGCCGCGCACCGAATAGCCGACCGTCGCGCCGACCGGTTCGCCCAGCAGCGACGCCATCCGCGCCGCCGCCGCGCGGGCGGCCAGCCGCCGTGGCTCCGCCACCACCACCCGGCCCGCGCTGTCCGCGCCCAGCGCCAGCGGCACCAGCGTGGTCTTCCCGGTGCCCGGCGGCGCGACCAGCACCGCGGTCCCGCGCTCCCGCACCGTCTCGACGATCCCGGGCAGGGCCGCGCGGACCGGCAGATCGGGTAGCTCCGGCAGCCTCATCGCGGCGTGATCCGCACGCGATTGTCGTGGAACACCGCGCCGCCGCCGTAGTCCGCATCCCGTTCGGCGATGGTCGCGTTTACCGTCGCACCGCCGGAGAACTTGGCCCAGCGGCCCCTGGTGGTGGCGGCCACACCGGGCCGCACCCGATCGGTGACCGCGACCACGGCCTCGAAACCGCCGCGGGCATTGGACACCAGCACCGGTGCGCCGTCGGCGAGTCCCCGGTCCGCGGCGTCCTCGGGATGGACGGCGACCGTGGCTTCGCCCGCCCGCCGCCGCAATTCGGGATTCGCGCCGAACGTGCTGTTCAGAAAGTAGTGCGAGGCAGCCGAAATCAGCACCAGACCGTCGCCCGGATCGCCCGGTGGCGTGTAATCGGGCAGCCGCTCGTGCCCCGCGCGCACCGCCCGCTCGGAGACGAAGCTCAGCTTGCCCGCCGGTACGGGCCCCTTGTCCACCTTCAGGAATCCCTCGGCGCGCAAGCGCTCGATATCGTGATCCTGCAACAACTGCCGCGCCAATTCCTCGTCGGAGTCGTAGAGCGCCGGTTCGGTCATGCCCATACGCCGGGCTAGGCGGCGGAATGTCTCGGTGGTGGACAGGCATTCACCGGGCGGTGCCACCGCGGGCTCGTTCCACACCAGGTACAGGTGGCCGTATCCGGCGAGCACATCCAGATGTTCGGGCTGCATGGTGGCGGGCAGCACGATATCGGCGTAATCCACGGTGTCGGTGGCGAAATGCTCGAGCACGACGGTGAACAGATCCTCCCGCCGCAGCCCCTCGATCACCCGGCGCTGATCCGGATTCGACCCGACCGGATTGGCGCCGATCACGAACAGCGCCTTGACCGGCGGATCATCGGTGTCGAGCAGTGCCTCGCCGAGCCGCGTCGAGGACAGTGTGCGCACCGGATGCGGCAGCAGATCCATGCGCCGCAGCTCCGCGTCCCGCAGCCGGAAATGCCCGCTGGTCGAATAGTGCAGTCCGCCACCGCGCATCGCCCAATCCCCGGTGACGCCGGGCAGGCAGGCCAGCGCCCGCAGCGCCATACCGCCGCCGTCGTGGCGCTGCATGCCCTGCGAGGCGCGGATGGCGGTGGGCCGGGTGCGGGCGATTCGCTCCCCGAGCGCCACGATGCGCCGCACCGGCAGCCCGGTGATCGCGGCCACCCGCTCCGGGGTGTATTCCGCGATGCGGGAACGGAATTCGGGCCAGCCCTCGGTGTGCTCGGCGAGGTAGGCGTCGTCCTGCGCGCCCAGCGACACGATGACGTGCATGAGTCCCAGCGCCAGCGCCGCATCGGTGCCGGGCAGCGGGGCGAGGTGTTCGTCGCAGCGCTCGGCGGTACGGGTGCGCACCGGGTCGATGGCGATCGTGTACGCGCCGCTGTCCTGGATGAACTTCCACAGGTGATGACCGGAGGTGAGCGGATTGGTGCCCCACAGCAGGATCAGCCGGGAATGCACGAAGTCCTCCGGATCCATGCCGCCGGAGGTGCCGAGGGTGTACTTCAGCCCCGTCCCGCCCGCCACCGAGCAGATGGTCGGATCGTGCAGGCTGGCTCCCAGCACATTGAAGAACCGCCGTCCGGCGAAGCCCTCCAGCCCCTGGATGTAACCGAGACTGCCGGTGCCGTGGAACGGCCACACCGCTTCGCCACCGAACTCCGCGGTGATCCGCGTCACTCGCTCGGCGATCTCGTCGAGCGCCTCGTCCCAGCCGATCCGCTCGAACCGGCCCGCGCCCTTGGGGCCGACGCGGCGCAGTGGATGACGCAGCCGATCGGGGGAATCGACTTGCTCCAGATAGCGATTCACCTTCACACACAGTGCGCCGCGGGTGACCGGATGCGCCTTGTTTCCGCGCAGACCCACCGCGACACCATCGGCCACCGTCACCTCCCAGGAGCAGGCGTCGGGGCAATCGAGCGGGCACGCGCCGAGAACCTTCATGAAAACGATCGTATTCTGGCGGAGGATGCCCGGCCGCAGCCATGCGCCCGGCCCAGGTCTCCACACCCAGAGGAGGGGAAGATGACAGACGGTCCCGTCAACGCCCCGACACCTACCTCCGACGCCCCCGCGGGCCCCACCGTGCTGTTCGTGTGCACCCACAATGCGGGGCGCTCCCAGATGGCGCTCGGATTCTTCAACCGGCTGGTCGGCGATCGCGCCACCGGCTGCTCCGGCGGCTCCACGCCGGGTTCGGCGCTCAATCCGCTCGTGGTGCGCGCCATGGCGGAGCGGGGCATCGACATCTCCGGCGAGTACCCGAAGCGCTGGACCCACGATCTCGTGCGGGCCGCCGACGTGGTGATCGATATGGGCTGCGGGGACGCCGACCCGATCCTGACCGGTCACCGCTTCGAACAGTGGTGGCTGCCCGATCCCGCCGACCGGGACATGGACGAGGTGCGGGCCATCCGCGACTCCATCGAGCAGCGGGTACGGCGACTGGTCACCGACCTCGGCCTGCCGGTGGTGGACCGGGCCCGGGTGTGAGACGTCGCGTTCAGCGCGTCGCGTCGATCTCCGGTTCGGTGATCCCGATGGGGCAGGTCCGGAGTCATGTCGGTGACGGTGCATGCCGCACCCGACGTGAATCAGCGCTCGTGATAACGGCATTCGCCGGTGAATACGAGCGCCAGCGGCGGGCGCAGCGTCGCGTCCGCCACGCTCGTGCCGGGCGACGGGGCCAGCCCCAGGGCGTCGGCCAGGCCGCGGGTGGTGGCCAGGATCATGGTGGCGGCGGAGGTGCTGTCCACCGTGGTATCGACCTCGCCGCAGTGCTTACCGTTGTCGATGGCGGCGGCGATGCGCCGGTGGGTGTCGGCGGTGGCCCGGGCGGCGATCGTGGCCAGGGATTCGTCGGTGAAGGCGGCGGTCCAGAGGGTGCGCTCCACCCGGAACTCGATGGTCCGCTCCGCGTCGAGGGGCAGCAGTTCGCGTAGGCAGTCCAGCAGCATGGTCGAAATCGGTTCGTGCGCCGCCTCACCCGCCTCGATGCGGGTGGCGATCCGGGTATCGATGCGGCGCAGGCAGTCCGCGTAGGCGAACCGCAGCAGGGCGTCCTTGCCGTCGAAATAGTGCTGGATGAGTCCGACCGAGATACCCGCCTCGGCGGCGACGCGCGCGAAGGTGACGCGGGCGAGGCCGTCACTGGCCAGCAGGCGTTGGAAGGCGCGAGCCATCTGCTCGCGGCGTTGATCGTGGTCGGCGAAACGCGGCACGTGACAACCATACCGCCATATGACTACCGTTCCAATATGAACATATTGCTACGGCGAGCGGGGTGGCTGGTGCCGGTCCTCGCGCTGCTACTGCTGAGCGGTGCAACCGCGAGATCCGAACCCACCAGCGGAGACGACCTGCACGCGCGCATGGACGATTTCGCGCGCACCCGGATGAGCCAGGTCGAGCTGCCGGGCCTCGCCTATGCCGTGGTGGAGAAATCTGGAACCGTGCACACCGGCACCTTCGGGCACGACGGGGACGGCGGTGATATCACCGCGGCGACCCCGTTCCTGTGGGGCTCGGTCGCCAAACCGGTCACCGCCACCCTGGTCACCGCCATGGCCGCGGCCGGAGAACTGCGGCTCGACGCGCCCGTGACCGCGTACCTGCCGTCGTTCCGGCTGCGCGACGCGACCCGCTCGGCCCGGATCACCCTGCGCCACCTGCTCGAACAGACCAGCGGCCTCGCGACCACCACCCGCTACACCGACCGCACCGATCCGGATCGCCGACCCGGCGACGTACTGCCGGAACTGGCCACCGCGGAGCTGGTGAGCGAGCCGGGCACGACCCACCACTACTCGAGCACCAATTACCTGCTGCTGTCGGCCGTGGTGGAGGCGGTGACCGGCAGGCCGTTCGCGCGGGTGCTCGCCGAACGGGTGCTCGATCCGCTCGGTATGCGTACCGCCGTGACGAGCGCGGTGGACGCGGAGCGGGTGCCCCGGGGGCATCGGTTCGTCTTCGGACGGGCCGTGCCGTTCGCCACCGGCTACGACCCGGCGGGCGTGGGCTACGGATATCTCGGCGGCGCCGTCGGCGCCGCCGCCGCATTCGCCCGCGCCGCCCTCGGTGGAGGCGGCATCTCCGCCGACCAGCGCACCGCCATGTTCGACCCAGCGGCGCGGACCGGTCCGGACTCCTACTACGGCCTCGGCTGGCGGCGCTGGACCCTGGACGGCGCCGACACGCCCATGATCTGGCACGGCGGCTCATCTCCCGGATTCTTCGCGCAGGTGATCCTGTTGCCCGAGCGGGAGCGGGCCGTGGTGCTGCTCACCAACGTCTCCAGCCCCGTGCACGAAACGCAGCTGCTGGACACCGGTTTCGGCCTGGCGCAACTGGTTTCCGGCGCGGCCGCGACTCCGCGCGCGCCCGACCGGGCCTATGCGCTCATGCTCGGCGTCCTGGTCGCTCTCCTCGCCGTCCTGATCACAGCGTCCGGACTCACCGCGCGTGCCCTCACCCGCCCGGTCCGGCGGGACGGCCGGTGGCGTCTCGCGCTCGCCACCGCCGTCTGGCTGACGGTCGTACCTGCCCTGCTCTACGGCCTGGCGCTGGCATTGCCCGAGCGGATGGGAGTGCGACTCGGGCAGTTGGCGCTGTGGGTCCCAGATATCGCCTGGCTCGTCTACGGTGTCCTCGGAACCGCCACTCTGCTGCTCGTGCTGCGCCTGGCCGTGGTGGCGCGGGCTGTCGGTGGGTGGCGGCAGAATCGAACTGCGATCGGCACGGACGAATGATGGGGAGAGCGCGGGGATGGAGCAGGAGCGGTTCGCCGAGGCGGTGCTGGGGAGTCTGCGGGCACACGGGGTGACGGACGCGGAGTATCTCGCGGAGGAGTTCTCGATTCGGCACAGCGGTGACCGAATCGTCTATCTGGGCAATATCTTCCGGGAGTGCGCCGGATACGAGGCGGCCGAGCGCGCCGAACGGATCGCCCACTTCGTGGCCGCCATGACCAGCTCCGACGAGGCGCCCGAGGACTGGGCGCAGGTGCGCCCGCTGCTGCGGGCCGTGCTGCGGCCGGTCACCTACGGTCTGGACGACTTCGACCGGATGAGCGCGCCGCTGAGCCGCCCCGCGTTCCCGTTCGTCAACGAGACGGTGGTGGTCGACCTGCCCCGCACCCGCGCCTACGTGACACTGGACATGGTGCGGGACTGGGGCGTCGAACCGGAAGCCGTATTCGCCGCCGCGCGTGACAATCTCGCGGAGCTGGCCCGCCCGGGATCACCGGAGGAACTCGGCCTGCTGCGCTTCGTCGACGACGGGGACGCCTACTTCGGCTCCTGGCCGTTGCTGCCCGGCTGGCTGGCCAGCTACGCCGGGGGCGAGCACCGCCCGGTGGCGTTCATCCCCGACGACCACACCCTGCTCGTGGTGCCCGACGATCCGGACCTGCTGCCCGCCGTCTTCGAGATGGTGGAACAGCAGTACGGCGAGGCGGCCCGGCCCATCTCACCGCAGGGCTACACCCTCGACGAGTACGGCATGGTGGTGCCCTACGACCAGGCCGGTCCGGAACCGGCCCCCGAGTACGCGCGGCGGGCCCGCAGCGGCTTGGCGGTGACCGAATACGGCATCCAGACTCGGATTCTCACCGCCAAATTCGAGGAGGACCTCGATCTGGAACCGCTCAGCGATGTCGAACCGGCCATGGTCGGCGCGGTCATGTTCCAGTCCACCGACGACGGCCCGGTCACCTCCACCATCGTGGGCGAGGACGTGGAATACCTGCTGCCCGAGGCCGATTACGTGCACTTCGCGCGCATGGACGCCGACGGCGAGATCGACCTGGTGTGCACGGTGCCGTTCGATACCGTGGTGCAGCTGCTGGGGCTGGTGCCGATTCCGGGACTGCATCCCCCGCGCTTCGAACTGCGCCGGTGGCCGGACGAGGCGACGCTGGCGCGGCTGCACGCGGCGGCGGTGGCGCTGTGATCGGGGGGATCCTCAGGCGCGCTGCGGATCTCCGGTGATCTCCACGATCGGCAGCCGCAGGGCGGCCGGTGCCGCCGCCGGAACGACCGGATGTGCCGGGGCCACCGGTCGCACCCGCCGATAGGGCGCGCCCGGGGCGGGTCGGGGATCGGCCTCGCCCCGATTGGGCCACAGCGATACCGCCCGCTCGGCCTGGGCGGTGATGGTGAGCGACGGATTGACGCCCAGATTCGCCGAGATCGTGGAGCCGTCGATCACGTGCAGGCCCGGATGACCGTAGAGGCGGTGATAGGGGTCCACCACACCGGTTTCGGGGGAATCGCCGATCGCGCAGCCGCCGATGAAATGTCCGGTCATGGGGATACCGGCCACCGCGCTCATCGAGCCGGTGGGAATACCGTCGATCTTGTCGGCCACCCGGCGCGCCACCTCGTGTCCGGCCGGAATCCAGCTCGGATTGGGTTCGCCCTCACCCTGTCTGGTCGTCATCCGGCGGCCGAACAGCCCGCGCCGCGTGTAGGTGGTGATGGAATTGTCCACCGACTGCATGACCAGCAGGCCGATCATCTCCTCCGACCAGCGTCGGGGATTGTGCATGGTGGCGAGATCCCGTGGCCCGCGGCGCATCTCCCGCAGCCACAGCCGCCAGTTCGGCGTGCCGTCGTCGGAGCCGACCATGGCGGTGACCATGAGCGCCAGCGCGTTGCTGCCCTTGCCGTAACGCACCGGCTCGACATGGGTGTCGGCATCGGGATGGATCGACGAGGTGATCGCGACACCGCGGGTGTAGTCCGAGCCCCGGCGACGGGTGCGCACCGACAGCAATTCCTCGGAATTGGTGCGCGACAGATAGCCCAGCCGCGGTGAGATGTGCGGCAGCGAACCGGAATCGCGCAGCCGGTGCAGCAGCCGCTGGGTGCCGAGCGCCGCGGCGGAGAACACCACCTGCTCGGCCGTGAACACCCGCCGACGCGTGCGCACCCAGCGGCCCGTGCGCACCGTCTCGACGGCGTAGCCGCCGGTCTCCAACGGCCGCACATCGACCACCGTGGTGAGCGGATGCACCGCCGCACCGGCGGCCTCGGCGAGGTACAGGTAGTTCTTCACGAGGGTGTTCTTGGCATTGTGGCGACAGCCGGTCATGCATTCGCCGCAGTGGGTGCAGGTGCGGCGGGTCGGGCCGACGCCGCCGAAGAACGGGTCGGGCACATCGGTGCCCGGCCGGATTCCCTTGCCGCCGAACAGCACTCCCACCGGTGTCGAACGGTAGGTGTCGCCAACGCCCATCTCCTCGGCGACCTCGCGCAGCACCCGGTCGGTGGGCGTGGTGGCCGGGTTGACGGTGACGCCCAGCATACGTTTGGCCTGGTCGTAGTGCGGTGCCAGTTCATCGCGCCAGTCGGTGATGTGCGCCCACTGCCGGTCGGCGTAGAAGGCGGCGGGCGGCTCGTACAGGGTGTTCGCGTACACCAGCGAACCACCGCCGACGCCCGCCCCCGCCATGATGAAGGTGTTCTTCAGCAGGGTCAGCCGCTGGATGCCGTAGCAGCCGAGCTTCGGGGCCCACAGGAATCGGCGCAGCCGCCAGGAGGTGCGGGCGAATTCGTCGTCGGCGAAGCGTCGCCCGGCCTCCAGTACGCCGACCCGGTACCCCTTCTCGGTCAGCCGCAGCGCGGTGACGCTGCCACCGAACCCCGAACCGATCACGAGTACGTCGTAGTCGAAACCCTTGCCGTCACCCATGCCGTCGAGATCCACGCTGCCCGTACCTTTCGCCGTCGCTGCCGAATTCGCTCCACCGTAGGAGCGGTCACGGCCGCGACGGGACACAGCTGCGGTCAGGAAATCGGTACTTTCGGCCAGGCGGGTGGCGACGCCGCGGTCGACTACCGGCGGCGCGAGGTGGTGCGGCCGCGCGCCGAACCCGCGATCCGTTCGCCGCGGCGGCGGGTGCGGGCCGTCCACTCCGCGCCCCGGCCCTTGGCCGCGTCGGCGACCTCGGGCCCGCGCTGGCGGGCGAGTTCGGCCAGGTGCGCGCTGCGCTCGCGGGCGGTCTCGGCCCATTCCGGTCCGCGTTCGCGGGCGACCTCGGCGAGGTGCGCGCTGCGTTCGCGGGCGGCACCGGCGTACTCGGGTCCGCGTTCGCGGGCGATTTCGGCCAGATGGCTGCCGCGTTCCCGGGCGGCCTCGGCCAGTTCGGGTCCGCGTTCGCGGGCGATCTCGGCCAGGTGCGAGCCGCGTTCGCGGGCGATCTCGGCGATTTCGGTGCCGCGCTCGCGGGCGGTCTCGGCCCATTCCGGTCCACGTTCGCGCGCGACCTCGGCCAACTCCTGGCTACGCTCCTTGGCGGTTCCGGCCACCTCCGCCCCCTTCGAGGCCGCCACCTCGGCTACGTGGCGGGCGCGAACGGCGGTGTCGTGCAGGCGGTCTCGCACGGCCGGACCGGCGTGGTCACTCGCGCCCAGCGGCAGGGCGGCCGAGACGGCGGCGGCCGTGCGCTGGGCGGCCCGGCGGCCGCGCCAGCCCAGCGACGGCCTGCCCTCGGTATCGGCGCTGGCGATGAGCAGGCCGCCGAGCAGGCTCATATCCTTGAAGAACGCGGTCCGCTTGGCCGCCTTGCGGGTGGGATCGGTCTCCTGCCAGAAATCCTGATTCGTCACCGCCGATGGCACCACGGTCATCGCGAGCATCAGCGAGGCGAGTCGCGGCACCTTGCCCGTGGCGAGTAGCACCCCGCCAGCTATCTGCGCGCCGGCGTTGATTTTCACCAATGTGGCCGGATCGGCGGGCAGTTTCTCGGCGACCCCGGCGAACCGGGATTCACGCTGCTGCTCCAGGAGGGTGTTGGCCGCCTTCACCCGTTCGTCCGGGTGCATGAGCGTGTCGGCCCCATCCGCGAGAAAGGCGGAGGCCAGCAGCGGCCGGGCAAGTCGTCGTAGCAACATCAACGGGCCCCTTGCTTCGGAAATAGGTCACTTTGTCGGTGGGTATCTCCTGCGCCGGAATTCAAACGTACCGGCGGGCAACGCTGTAGCTACCGAGTATAGGGCGGTATCGGGCGCGGATCAGACGTCGAGGCCGTCCTGCAGCGTGGCGATGGCCCCGTCCAGGGTTTCGTGGAGGGCGGACAGCGAGCGGTCGGTGTTCACCACCCAGTGGTCGAGTCCGACGCCCAGGGCGGCGAAGCAGGCCGCGGCGGCGACCTGGGTGCGCAGATCGGCCTCGGCCAGTCCGGCGCGGCGGGCGAAGTGCTCGGCGAGGACGTGGCGGCGCAGCACCGCCCCGGTGAAATTCTCCTGTCGCAGTTCGGGATTGGTGATCAGCACCTGGCGGGCGCGGCGGACGGTGGCGGCCTGTTCGCGCCGCTGTTCGGCATCCGGTTCGTGGACGAGCAGTTCGCGCAGCGCGCCGCGCAGCGCGGTGAGCGCGGACTCCTCGGGCGGTCGCCGGTCCATGGCCGCGAGCAGGAAGGCGACGAGGTCCTCCTCGTGGCCGAACACCACGGCCGCCTTGGACGGGAAGTGGCGGTGGAAGGTGCGACGCGAGACCCGCACCGCGTCGGCGATCTGCTGCACGGTGGTCTGCTCGTACCCCTGCCGCTCGAACAGCCGCAGCGCGGCGTCCATGAGTTCCCGGCGCACGCGGGCCTTCTCCTGCTCGCGCAGTCCGACCGATTCCGGCATGTCCCGCCCTTCGTTGTCCAACCCACACTATTTGATGTCACACCGTGACACTTTTCCGGTTAGTCTGATCGAAGTGTCTCACTGTGACACCATTTGCTCACCGATGCGAGAGGGCCGCGATGACGCGACGCGCAATACTCACCCTGGTTTCGACGGCGATAGTGGCGAGCGCGCCGCTCGCGGGCAGCGCGGCGG
The DNA here is from genome assembly GCF_007362295.1 of Nocardia otitidiscaviarum. Classification (NCBI taxonomy): domain Bacteria; kingdom Bacillati; phylum Actinomycetota; class Actinomycetes; order Mycobacteriales; family Nocardiaceae; genus Nocardia; species Nocardia otitidiscaviarum. The sequence goes on from NZ_CP041695.1 coordinate 2,458,772, forward strand.
CCGATCCGCCGAGCGCGGCGCACACCTCCGCACCGGGCACCGTCGTCAGCGACGCGGCCCTGCCCGCCGAACTGTGGATCCCCGGCACCGGATCGGCCCGTCGGCTGACCTACTGGACCCAGGACTCCGCGGGCGCGCCCGCCCTGTCCACCGGCGCGATCTTCGTCCCCGCCGGAACGCCGCCGCCCGGCGGCTGGCCCGTGCTCTCGTGGGAACACGGCACGGTGGGCGTGGGCGACGCCTGCGCGCCCTCGACCGCAGGCCGCTCCCAGCGCGACCTGGACTACCTCGGCACCTGGATGGACCAGGGCTACGCCGTGGTCGCCACCGACTACATCGGACTCGGCACCCCGGGCGGACACGCCTACCTGGACGGTCGCGCCGAGGCCAACGCCGCCATCGACATGGTGCGCGCGGCCCGCGCGGTCGATGCCTCGCTGGCCGCCAAGTGGGTGGCCATCGGGCAGTCACAGGGCGGCGGCGCGACCGTCTTCACCGCCGCTCAGGCCACCCGCTACGCACCCGAACTCGACTACCGCGGCGCGGTGGCGACGGGTCCGGCCTCCAACGTGGCCGAGGTCTTCGGCCTGCTCGGCCCGGACAGCATGCCCGTCCGGTCCGCCGCCCTGACGGCCTACGGCACCTATGTGTTCAACGGTCTGCGCACGGCGCTGCCCGATCTGGATCTGGACAGCTACCTGTCGCCGCTCGGCAAGGAACTGGTGGCCGCCGCCGAAACCCTGTGCTACGCGCCCATGACCCAGCGCGCGGCCGGAGTGGCGCTCGGCGAACTGCTGGCGCGGCCGCTCGCCGAGGGCGATCTCATCGCACGGGCGCGCACCGTGCTCGACGTGCCCATGTCCGGATACGACCGCCCGCTGTTCATCGGACAGGGCACCAACGACACCGATGTGCCGATTCCGTTGACCACCAAGCTCATCGCCGATCTGGAAGCGCACGGCGTGCGTCCCGAGGTGCACATCTACCCCGGCAAGGACCACAGCGCGACCATGGCGGCATCGCTGCCGGACAGCAGGCCGTTCGTGGCCCGGCTCTTCGCCTGAAGGCGGATCGGTCGCCGGTCGCGCCGGTTCAGCGGCTGACGGCGGTCTCGGATGTCACATGCGACAGCTTCTCGGGATTGCGCACGATGTAGAGCCCGGTGACGAGACCGTCGTCGATCCGCACGGCCACGATGCCGTCGATCGCACCGTCGATCCGCACGACCAGGGCCGGGAAGCCATTGGCCTGTACCGGCTCGACCGTCAGCATCCCGCCGTGCCGGTCCAGACCACCGGCCAGCAGGCGGCCCACCCGGTGCGCGCCCACCACGGGTCGGGTGATGGCCTGCTTGATGCCGCCGCCGTCGCCCAGCATCACCACGTCCGGGGCGAGAATGTCGAGCAGGCGGCGCAGGTCGCCCGTTTCCACCGCGACCTGGAAGGCGTCCAGCGCGTGCCGGGTCTCGGCGGGGGAGACCACCCCGCGCGGGCGGCGCGCGGCCACGTGCGCCCGCGCCCGGTGCGCGATCTGACGCACCGCGGCCGGGGTCTTGTCCACGGCGGCGGCGATCTCGTCGTAGCCCAGGTCGAAGACGTCGCGCAGGACGAAGACCGCGCGCTCGGTGGGCGCGAGGGTCTCCAGCACCAGCAGCATGGCCATCGAGACGCTCTCCGCCAATTCGAGGTCCTCGGCGACATCGGGTGAGGTGAGCAGCGGTTCGGGCAGCCACGGACCGACATAGGACTCCCGGCGGCGGCCCAGCGTGCGCAGTCGGGTGAGCGCCTGGCGGGTGGTGATCCGCACCAGGTAGGCGCGTTCGTCGCGCACCGCGTCCAGGTCGACGCCCGTCCACCGCAGCCAGGTCTCCTGCAATACGTCCTCGGCGTCGGCGGCCGAACCGAGTATCTCGTAGGCGACGGTGAAGAGCAGGTTGCGGTGGGTGACGAATGCCGCGGTGGCCGCATCCGTGCCGTCGGCCTCGTGCATGGTGACTCCTGTCCGTGTCCTCGACCGTATGTCACACACCAGACTCCGCGGCCGCCGCGCATGTGACACGCCGGGGCCGTGATCGCCGCCACGCCTCGCGGCGTTCGGGCACAGATCGCTCCCGACAGCTCATGGCGCACGAGCGGGACGGCCCGTTCGGTCTCGGTGCATCCGTCGTCCGGCCGCCAGGGGGACGGGATCGCACGGTCGGCCGACTCGCTAGCCGGTGCGTGCCACCTTCACCGCTTCGGTCACCAGTGGCACCTGGAGCGGGAGGCGCAGCAGCACGCCGGCCTTGAGCGGCAGCGCACGTTCGGGATCGCGGTACCAGTCGGCGGCCATCCGGACGTTCGCAGGGAAGACGGCGACGAAGAGCAGGGCCGCGAGCGCACCGCCGGCGCGGCGGGTGCGGGGCGCCGCGAGCAGCCCGGCGATCCCGAGTTCGGCGACGCCGGAGGCATAGGTGTAGGTCCGTGCGCTGCCGGGCAGCGACCGCGGGACGATGGCGTCGAAGAACCTGGGGGCGAGGAAGTGCATGGTGCCGGCCACGCCCAGGAGTACGGTCAAACGTAGGGAAGCGGCCGAGGCCGCCCGCGCGCGAGAATGTGACACATGCGACACCCTGCCATACCGGCTGCTCGGTAGGGGTAGCGGCGGGGGTTCGCCACAGGTTCGGCGGTGTCCGAGTTTGACGGAGGTGGACCCGGGTACTCCACTTTGTCGGGACTGTCCGAACGAACTAGAGGTGTGCGTGGTGGACGCGAAGCCGCGTCCGGCTGGGATTGGGATATGAGTGCGAACCTGATGATCGTGGAGGATGACGACCGCGTTCGCGTGGCCCTGCGGTTGGCCATGGAGGACGAGGGCTATGACGTCGCTGAGGCGGAGGAGGCAGAGGTCGCGCTCAGGCAGCTGCGTGACAACGGAGCACCCGATTTCATGATCGTGGATCTGATGCTGGGCGGTATGGACGGCTTCACCTGCATCCGCGAGATCCGCCGCGACCACGACGTCCCCATCATCGTGGTCAGCGCCCGCGACGACACCCACGACGTGGTGGCCGCGCTGGAGGCGGGCGCCGACGACTTCGTCACCAAGCCGTTCGAGGTCAAGGAGATCACCGCGCGCATGCGCGCCGTGGCCCGGCGCGCGCGGTTCGCCGAACAGGCTGCCGCGGAAGAGGATCCGGATTCCGAGCTGGGCACCATGGTGCTCGACGAGCAGGCCGGCAACCCGCTCGTGCTCTCCACCGAGAGCGGGATCGTGCGCCGTGGTGACGAGGAGATCCACCTCACGCTCACCGAGTACCGGCTGCTGTGCGAACTCGCCGGCTCGGCCGGGCGGGTGCTCAGTCGCGGCACCCTGCTGGAACGGGTGTGGGATCGCGGCTTCTTCGGCGATGAGCGCATCGTCGACGTGCACATCCGGCGACTGCGCACCAAGATCGAGCGGGATGCCTCGGATCCGCAACTCATCGTGACCGTTCGAGGGCTGGGGTACCGACTCGACGTCCAGCGGTGATCGGTCTCCTGGTCGTCACCGCGGTGGTGGCCCTGGCCCTGGGACTCGCCCTGGGCATGTGGGTGAGCCGGCGCACCTTCGAACCGGTGGTGCGCTCGCTGCGCAGCAGCGTGGAGCGGGAACGCCGACTGGTCGGTGACGTCAGCCACGAATTGCGTACTCCGCTGACCACCCTCATCACCAGTGTCGGCGTGCTGAAGCGCTACGAGGCGGATCTGCCCGAGCGCTGCCGGCTGGCCCTGGGGCTGGTCACCGACGAGATCGAACATCTGCGCCGGGTGCTCGACGACATGCTGGCCCTGGCCCGGATGGAGGCGGGGGTGCATGCGGGCGACGCCGACCCGCTGTCGCTGAAAGAATTATTGATTCACACGGTATCCGGGCGAAAACATGCACCCGAATTATTGACGGTCGTGCAGGACAGTATGATTCGCGGCCGGAAATTGGAACTCGAACGTGCCGTGGGCAATTTGCTCGACAATGCCGTGCGGCACGGCGGCGGCATTGTCGGGATCACATTGCGACGAAATGGTGACGAAGCCGTCATCATGGTCGACGATGCCGGTCCCGGAGTCGCTGTCGCCGATCGTAAACGTGTTTTCGATCGCTTTACGACGGTGCGTGCGGGACGTCGGACGGTGACCGGTACCGGCATCGGGTTGGCTCTGGTGGCCGAGACCGTGTCGGCGCACGGCGGGCGTGTCGAATGTGGTGAACGTCCCGGTGGCGGAGCACGTTTCATTATCCGACTTCCGGTATGTGACACACGCGGGTAACGGGCTCGTCATACGATCGCAATGAAGCCGACCGGTTCATCTCAAGATTCGGCCGCCACTCTGAAATGGTCATGAAGACACCATTCAGCCAATTCCCCGTAACTATCGATCAGCTTCTGGTGGAACCCCCCGACGGCTCCACGTTCACACTCAGATCCCCACGGGTGGAGGACGGTGGCAGTATCTGGCGAATCGCCCGCGATTCCCGCGTGCTGGATACCAATACGAGCTACGCGTACCTGATGTGGTGCCGCGACTTCGCCGGAACGTCCGTCGTCGCCGAAATCGACGGTGACATCGCCGGATTCGTGATCGGCTACTGCCGTCCACAAGCCCCCGACGTACTGTTCGTCTGGCAGGTGGCCGTGGACCATGCCTACCGCGGCCGCGGTCTGGGCGTCGAAATGCTCGACACCCTGATGAACAGCTGTGCCGCCCACGGGGTTTCGACCTTGGAGACCACCATCTCCGATGACAACCCGGCCTCCATCGCGATGTTCAATTCGCTCACGCGTCGCCGCCGGGCCGTCATCGCCGACTATCCACTCTTCGAGCGGGAGCACTTCCCCGACCAGCACGAGGCCGAGCGCCTGTACCGCATCACGCCGCCGACCACACTGGAGGAGATCCGATGACCACCACCGAGACGATGACCATCTTCGAGGATCTCGAATCGAACGTGCGCGGCTACTGCCGCTCGTGGCCCGCTCTCTTCGACACCGCCCGCGGTGCGTGGCTGCACGACGAGAACGGTCGGGACTACCTGGACTTCTTCGCCGGCGCGGGCTCGCTCAACTACGGGCACAACAACCCGGTGCTGAAGGAGGCGCTGCTCGACTACATCGGTCGCGACGGCATCACCCACGGCCTGGACATGTCCACCGTCGCCAAGCGTGATCTGCTGGACACCCTGCGCCGCACCCTGCTGGCCCCGCGCGGGCTGGAGTACAAGGTGCAGTTCCCCGGCCCCACCGGCGCCAACGCCGTCGAGGCGGCGCTGAAGCTGGCCCGCAAGGTGACCGGGCGCACCGCGGTCCTCAACTTCACCAATGCCTTCCACGGCATGACGCTGGGTGCCCTGTCGGTGACCGGCAATGCGACCAAGCGCGCGGGTGCCGGTGTTCCGCTGGTGCATTCGACCGCCATGCCGTATGACGGCTACCTCGACGACATGGACGGCCTGGCGTGGATGGCGCGCGTGCTGGACGACTCCTCGTCGGGTCAGGACGCCCCGGCGGCCGTCATCGTCGAGACCGTGCAGGGCGAGGGCGGCGTCAACGTGGCCCGCGCCGAATGGCTGCGCCAGCTGTCGGAGCTGTGCGCCGAGCGCGGCATCCTGCTCATCGTCGACGACGTGCAGATGGGGTGCGGTCGGACCGGCCCGTTCTTCTCGTTCGAGATCGCGGGTATCAAGCCGGATATCGTGACGCTGTCGAAGTCCATCGGCGGCTACGGCCTGCCGATGGCGCTGGTGCTCATGAAGCCCGAACTCGACCAGTGGTCGCCGGGTGAGCACAACGGCACCTTCCGCGGCAACAACCCGGCCTTCGTGACCGCCCGCGCGGCGCTGGAGCACTTCTGGTCCGACGACACCCTGGAGCGGGCCACCCTGGAGAAGGGCGCGCGCGCCGAGCGGGCGCTGACCGGCCTGACCTCCGCCTACGACGGCCTGTCCACGCGTGGCCGCGGTCTGGTGCAGGGCCTCGTCTTCGACGACGCCTCGCAGGCGGGCAAGGTGTGCCAGGTGGCCTTCGAGCGCGGTCTGTTGGTGGAGACCTCCGGTGCGGAGGACGAAGTGGTGAAACTGCTGCCGCCGCTGACCGTCACCCCGGACGAACTCGATCACGGTCTGGAGATCCTGGCCGGTGCCGTGGATTCCGTCTGCACCGGAAAGGCGGCCTGACGTGATCGTTCGTACCACCGCGGAGATCACCGGGACCGACCGCGACGTGGCCGGGGAGGGCTGGCGCAGCAAGCGCATCGTGCTCGGGGGCGACGGTGTCGGCTTCTCCTTCCACGAGACCACCATCGAGGCCGGAACCGTGCACGAGTTCCACTATCTCAACCACATCGAGGCGGTGTGGCTGGTCGAGGGCGAGGGGACGCTCGTCGACCTCGACAACGACGTGAAGTACGAGCTGGGTCCGGGTTCGATGTACCTGCTCGACGGCCACGAACGTCACCGCCTCGAGGTGCGTGAGCGGATGCGCATGATGTGCGTGTTCAATCCGCCTGTCACCGGACAGGAGGTCCACGACGAGAACGGCGTCTATCCGTTGGTCGCCGTCGCCGCCGAGTAGGGAGATTGGGAGTCAGGAACGAATGACGCTGTCGGACAACACCGTAATCGATCGCTACCAGACCCGGACCAGCACACCGCGCGCCCACATCGAGCGCACCGATCCCACGGTGTGGGGCCACATCGAGTCCCCGGAACTGGCTACCTTCGAGCCCTACGGCTACTCCGTGATCGATGCGCTGCTCGACCCCGCCGAGGTCGCCGAATTCTCGGCGGAGACCCGGCGTTTGGCGGATGATCCGGACCTGTGGCTCGATGAGCGATTGATCATCGAGAAGACGTCGCGGCGGGTGCGCTCGATCTTCGAGGTGCACAAGCTCAGTGACGCCATTGCGGATCTGGTGCGCCAGAGCCGGATTCGCGGACTCGCCGAACAGATTCTGGGTTCCGAGGTCTACATCCACCAGAGCCGGGTGAACTACATGCCCGGCTTCCGGGGGGCCGGTTTCTACTGGCATTCGGACTTCGAGACCTGGCACGCGGAGGACGGTATGCCCGCTCCGCGCGCGGTGAGCCTGTCGATCGCACTGACCGACAACTATCCCTACAACGGCAGCCTGATGCTCATGCCCGGGTCGCATCGCACCTTCGTGCCCTGCCAGGGTGAGACCCCGGCCGAGCACTACCGGGATTCGTTGCGCGAGCAGCAGATCGGTGTCCCCACCCAGGACGACATCACCAAGCTGGCCAGCACCTACGGCATCAACCAGTTCACCGGTGCCGCCGGCTCGGCGCTGCTGTTCGACTCGAACATCATGCACGGCTCGTCGAACAACATCACGCCGTTCCCGCGCTCGAACATCTTCCTGGTGTTCAACAGCGTGGAGAACGCGCTGGTCGCGCCGTTCGCGGCGGATACACCGCGGCCGACCTACATCGGCAGCCGGGACTTCACGCCCATCGGCTGACTCATGACGGCATCGCACCCCGCTCGGATCCGGGCGGGGTGCGATGCTGTCTACAGGCCAGGTCGGGCGTACCAGGCCAGGTCGGGCGTACCAGGTCGGGCGGGCGTACCAGGTCCGGTGCGCCAGGTTCGGCGCACTGGATTCGGTGCTCCAGGTTTGGCGTTCTAGGTTCGGCGCAGCGTGGTGAGGAAGTCCGCGAAATCGGTGGGCGGGCGTCCGGTCAGCCTCCGCACCGCATCGGTGACGGTATCCAGATCGCCCGCGGCGATGGCCGCGTAGGAGGTCACCCAGCCGTCCAGCTCCCATGGGGGCGCATCGTATTTCGCGCGGGACGCGTACGCCTGCGCGAGAGTTTCCGGGTCGTAGCGGTAGGGGCGGCCCAGAATCTCGGTCATCTGTGCGGCCGCCTCGGTCAGGGTGAAGGCGCGCGGACCGGTGAGATCGTGGATCGCGCCGGCGTGTCCCTTGCCGGTGAGCACGGCCGCGGCGGCGGCCGCCACATCCGCGCGGGCGACCGCGGCCACCGCACCGTCACCGGCGGGCCCGCGTATGACGCCGTGCTCGTCGGCGAAGGCCGGGATCAGGTCCTGGTACAGGTTGTCCCGCAGGATGGTGAACTCCATCCCCGAGGCCCGGATGGCCTGTTCGGTGTACCAGTGGTCGCGTCCGAAGGTGAAGGTGCAGTCGGGCGCGGCCGCGACGAAGGACAGGTAGACGATGCGCTCGACCCCGGCATCGCGGGCCGCCTGGACCACGGCGACCTGCTGGGCGGCCCGGTCGGCGGATTCGGTCGCGGAGACGAGGAAGAAGGTGTGCGCACCGGCCAGGGCGGTGGTGACGGATTCGGGGTCGGCGAAGTCGGCGCGGGCCGTGGTCGCGCCCGGTATGGCCGGGATCCGGGTGGGGGTGCGGCCCAGCAGCCGGGTGGTCAGGCCCGCGTCGGAGAGCAGGCGCGCCACTCGTCCGCCGATCTGCCCGCTCGCGCCGGAGACGGCGATCACTTCGGTCATGGCCACAGGCTATCGCTCCGCTACCGGCTGGCTCGGGTAACATTCGGGACACATATGATTCTCAAATAAAGGAGTGTGCGTGACCGGGACCATCCTGCCCAAACACCACGGCAACTGCTTCGGCTGCGGGCCGGAGAGCCGGTCCGGGCTGCACATCGACTTCCGGCGGTCCGGTGACGAGGTCACCGGCACCGTCGTCTTCGACGAGTGTCATCAGGGCGCGCCCGGACTGGTGCACGGCGGCGTGGCCTCGGCAGCGCTCGACGAGGCGGCGGGCGCGATCCTGCTCGGGCACACGCTCCCGGCGGTCACGGCGCAGCTGAATATCGCGTTCTCTCGGCCGATTCCACTCGGCCGCCCGGTCACCGTGCGGGCCGCGCTGGACCGGCGCGAGGGCCGCAAACTGCACATCGCCGCGCGGCTGGAACTCGACGGCGAGACCGCCGCCACGGCCGACGCCCTGTTCATCGTGGTCGAGCCCGAACACTTCCTGGCGCACGGTGCCCGGCCGGGTGATATTCCGGCACTGGGCATCTGACGCCCGCGGCCATCCATCACCCGCCACCCGTCATCCAGTGATACCGAGCGCACTGCCGGGGCTGAGGTATCGGGCGTGCGGCCCGGGTGGAGGGTGCGGCCGGGTCGGGGGCGGGTGTGCGGCCGAGCCGGTGGGTGTCGGGTGCGCAGCCGGGTGTGGAAACAGAGCGGCTGCCGCTCAGCGGAAGTCGCGGGTTTCGCCGCGCAGGGGAATGCGGTGCAGGGTGATATCGACCGGTGTGCCGTCGAACTCTCCCGTCAGCCGCAGTGTGCTGTCGTGCTGGCGGTAGTCGAGCGTCGAATCGTCCAGGCGCAGTCGAGATGTCGCGGCGTCGATGCTCAGCTCGGTGGTCAGCAGCTCGCCGGTGTCGCGGGTCACGGCCAGGCGCTGAGCGGCGGGGCGGGCGTCGATGGCTAGGCGCACCCAGCGCGGTCCGGCCCCCTCGTAGGTGTCCACCGCCCACACTCCGTCCAGGGGTGAGATCCGCTCGGTGTAGTCGTTGTAGCTGCGAATTCCATTGGCCCCCATGGCGGCGATGACGACGGCGGCTGCGGCGAGGTGGGCGAGGGTTCCCGCCCGCCGGCGACGCCGCCCCGCCGCGGGCGGTTCGGGCAGGGCGACCGAATCCCGGTTGCGGATCAGCACATCGAGCAGCCGCGACCACCACGGCAGTGCGACCACCAGGGCCATGGCCAGCATGAGCAGTGGGGTCAGGATGACCGGCACGCCGTAGCTGAGGTTCAGAATGCTCACCTGGACCAGTGCGACCGCCGAGACCAGGGCCCCGAGCAGGGTGGTGCGCCGGAAGATGAGCAGCAGCCCGCCCAGCACCTCCACCGCGCCCGTGATCACCGTGTACGGCGTGGAGGTCGCCATGAACTTCCACAGCATGCCCGAGGGCGAGGAATCACCGAGAGGGACCAGCATGGCGCCCGGCAGGGTGAAGGTGATGAATTGCGTCGGAACGACTTTCACCATGCCGAAGGCGATCATCGCCAGCGACAGCAGCACCCGGACCGCGGTGTATGCCCAGCCGGACGCCAGGGCGAGCCGTTCTCGGTTCATCGGTTCCCTCCGAAATCGCGTCGTGCTCCCGCCGCGCTCCTGGCCGCGGTTGCGGTCGGTCGGCCCCACCAGGGTGGCATACCGCGCCGAGCGGGCGCGTTCGCGAAACGGGCCGGCTCATCCGGCCCTGCGTCGATCTGTGATGTAGCTGACAACTTGCTGTATAAGTAACAGGTGTGCGACAGGTGTTTTACGATTCTGGCCGTCAGTCCAGGTCGGAATTGCGTGCCTTCGGCGCGATGCGGACCCGAGTAACAGGGGGAGCGGAATCCATTGTTGCGTATACCTTCCGACGACCGACCCGATGAACCGCGCCCGCCGACACTGGGCGGTCTGCTGCGCAAACTGCGGGATGATCGCCGGGTCTCCCGGGAACGATTGGGATTCGCCGCCGGGGTCAGCGCCAGCTATATCACGCACCTGGAGAGCGGCGCTCGCGAACATCCCACCAAACAGGTCATCGAGGCGCTCAGCACCTTTCTCGACCGCGTGCATCCCCTCTCCGATGCCGAGCGTCGCCACCTGTTCGATCTGGCCGGACTCCACGACGACACGTTTCCCGACGTCGACGACCTGCGGGCCGGTATCTCCGACGATATGCGCGCAGGCTTGGAGGTGCACGGGCCCAATCCGGCGGCCTTCGTCGACACCCGGTGGAATGTGCTGGCCTGCAATGATTCCTACGCGGCGGCATTCCCGGGGCTGGTCGAGGATGTCAGTATTCTGCGCTGGTTCTTCGGCAATGCGAACTCGCGGCGGGTGATGGTGGAATGGGAGCGGGAAGCCTCGCTCACGGTGGACTGGCTACGCGGTTTGATCGGCCAATCCGGCGATACCGCCTGGGCCGGTGATCTCCTGGAGGAACTCGGCGCGTACCCGGAATTCCGCGCCATGTGGGCGACGGGTGGGACAACCTATGGACGCGACGATCCACGTATGCTATTGCGCGATATCGACTCCGGTGCCGAATATTCGCTGGCGGTGCACATGTTCCGCGTGGATTACGGCCGTCATCCCGGACACATTCAGTTCTTCCTCGGCGTCCGGCGGTGAGCGGACGGCTACTGTGGAGGGGGCTCATCCCGGAGCATTTCGAAGAGGAGAGATTCCGTGGAGATTCTGGTCAATACCGGTAGGGCTGTGGAAGGCGATCAGGGGCTGCTCGATGCGGCCCGGGAGCGGATCGCCGACGTGCTGGGTCGGTTCGGCGATCGGATCACCCGCGTGGAGGTCTATCTGAACGACGAGAACGGGGACAAGGGCGGCGCGGACGACAAGAAGTGCACGCTGGAGGCCCGTCCGGCGGGTCAGGGGCCGGTGGTGGTGACGCACAAGGCGGCAACCATCGAGCAAGCCTATGACGGTGCGGCCCGCGAGATGGTGTCGCTGCTGAGTTCCCGATTCGGTCGGCAGCGAGATGTCAAGGGCGGGGAGAGCATTCGGCACATCCCGGCCGAGTGATGTGACTTCATGTAGGTGAAGTCAGGGGTTAGGGTCGAGGTCATGGACAACGCTTTCGCTCGTGAGATGTGGCGGGCGCTCGAACCGCTGCACGCCGTGACCTACTTCGCCGCCGAATGCATCGCCGATCGCAAAACCCTTGGGCTGCGCGGGTACTGGATGGGTTACTTCGGTTCCCGCGCGGCCCCGTTCGGCGCGGTCCGGCCCGGGGTGGTGGAGGCCACCTTCTACAACTTCCACCCGCGTATGGTGCGGCGGGCGATCCCGGACGCCTGGGACTACGCCGACCCCGAGACCATCCTCGCGGATCGGGCCCGTTCGGCCGCCGCGGCGCTGACCCGGGTGACGCCGGACATCGAGGAGCTGGCCGAGCGGGTGCTGCCCGGTCTGCGGGCCGCGGTGGCCGCCGCACCGCCCGGCGGACGTTCGCTGTTCGCCGCCAATCGCGATGTGCCCGAACCGGAATCCCCGGTCGCGGCGCTGTGGCAGGCGGCGACGGCGTTGCGCGAACATCGCGGGGACGGTCATGTCGCCTGTCTGCTCGCCGAGGGCATCGACGGCTGTGCGGCGCACGTGCTGTTCTCCGCCGACACCGGGACGCCCGAGCAGATCTGGCTCGACAATCGCGGCTGGAGCCGGGACGACTGGGAGGCAGCGGCCGACCGGCTGCGGGCGCGCGGACTGCTTGCGGGACAGGAGCTCTCCGATGCGGGCCGCGCGCTGCGTGTCCATGTCGAGACCCGCACCGACGCCCTGGCCGCCGACGCCTATCGGGATCTCCCCGACGCGGAGGACATGCTGAAGCTGATCACGCCCGCGGCCCGGTTGGTCTCCCGCGGCGGTGCGGTGCCGTTCCCGAATCCCATGGGCGCGCATCCGCTCTGAGTCCTCCTCGGCGCCATCCAGGGCGGGCTAACTGAACAGCCCGCCCAGTGCGCCGCCGCTCTGTCCGGCGTCCTGACCGCCGCCCGTGCCGCCGATGAGGCCGCCGGGCGGCAGTTCGGACGGCTGCACGATGACGAAGCCGCGGCCGGAGAACGACAGCGTCATACCCTCGCCGGTGCTACGTCCGATGAGGCGGCCCAGGCCGAAGGAGTCATTGCGCTTGACGCCGGTCTGGAGACTGGAGGACCACGCCACGGCGGCCTGGGGGTCGGCGTAGGTCGGCTGGTCGACCTGGAGCACGACCGGGGTGCCCTCGGTGGTGATGGCGATGCGCCCGCGACCGGTGAAGACGCAGTTGAAGAATCCGGCATTGCTGGCGTAGCCCGCCGCGCCCTGCACCCGCTTGATGTTGTAGGACAGCGTCGGGTCGAAGGCGAGCACATTGGCCCCGTTGATGGTCAGGCCGTCGCTGCCGTCCAGGTCGATGATGTGCACTTCGGCGGCGGCATTGGCGAGGAACAGATCACCGCGCCCGGACACCTTCATGAGCGGTACGCCCTCACCGGTGAGCCGCTGTTGGATGGCGCGTCCGATGCCACCGGAGCCCAGTGCCTGGAATCGCAGCTCACCCTGGTAGGCGACCATGGATCCGGACCGCGCCATGACCTCGCCATCGAGGCCGACCTTGATCATCTTGCTGCCCTGCTTCTGAATGCCGAGACCGGTCGCCTCGGCGAAACTGGGGCTGAACAGATCGCTCTGCATGGGCTGGGCTCCTCGGTGCGGTGCCGGCGTGGGGGACTGGTGGGCGGGTGCGTACCCGGGGCTCGGCGGGACGGGCGGCGGTGGCGGTGGACGGTGCTGCGCGGGGGCGGGATTCGGCGCGGGAGCGGGATTCGGCGCGGGCGGCGGCGTATCCGGCTCGTCGTCGATGTGCACCCCGAAGGCGGTGGCGATTCCGGCCAGGCCGTTGTCGTAGCCCTGCCCGACCGCGCGCACCTTCCACCCATCACCGCGCCGGTAGATCTCCACGCACACCACGGCGGTCTCGGTGGACAGTCCGCCGACGGGGAAGGTCAATGCGCCCGTGGGTGATTGGATGGTGGCGGTCAGCGCTCCCGCACCACCGAAGTTCGCCGGTCCGCGCCCGTCCAGGCTGGCGGTGACGACCACGGTGTCGACATCGGGCGGCAGCATGCCGGTGTGCACGTCCACCATGTCGCCGCGGCCCTGCCCGTGGCGGTAGGTGACGCCCGGCCCGGCCGGCTGGTTGAAGAAGATCAAGTCGCCGTCGGATCGCACCCGCCCGTCGGTCCCCAGCAGCAGGGCCGAGACGTCGACCGGCGCGTGGCAGGCCACCGTGACGGTCATGCGGTCGCCGGGTGCGGGGCGGTTCTCGCCGCGAGCGAGTGTGGTCATCGCGGGCCGCCTCGAAGGTCCTGCATGGCATTCACGGTCTCCAGTCTGTCGTGACCGCGCGTGCCGCGCCAGCAAGGTCGACTCGGCGGGCGTGCCGTGGGACCGGGCGTTCTCCCGCCAGAGTAGACGTAACTGGTAATAACACCTATTATGCGGTGAGGCTCCGACGACGGTGTACGGGGCGCGACCAGACGAAGCGAGTACCTCAATGACGCGGCATGTCGACGTACTGATCATCGGCGCGGGCCTGTCCGGAATCGGCATGGCCTGCCACCTCGGCAAGGAGGGGACCGGGCGCAGCTATCTGATCCTGGAACGCCGCACCGCCATCGGCGGCACCTGGGATCTGTTCCGCTACCCGGGCATTCGCTCCGATTCGGATATGTACACCTTCGGCTACGGCTTCCGCCCGTGGATCGGCACCAAGGTGCTCGCCGACGGCCCGCACATCCGGCAGTACATCGAGGACACCGCCGCCGAATACGGCGTCACCGACCGCATCCGCTTCGGCCGCCGCGTGGTCGAGGCCAGCTGGGACAGTGCGGCCGAGCTGTGGACGGTGCGGGCGCACGACGAGCGCACCGGTGAGACCGAGATCTACACCAGCAACTTCCTGATCGGCTGCACCGGCTACTACGACTACGACAACGGCTACCGGCCGACCTTCCCCGGTGAGGAGCGGTTCCAGGGGCCGATCGTGCACCCGCAGCACTGGCCCGAGGATCTGGACTACACCGGCAAGCGGGTGGTGGTCATCGGCAGCGGCGCGACCGCCATCACCCTCATTCCGTCCATGAGCGACACCGCCGGACATGTGACCATGCTGCAGCGCTCGCCCACCTATATCGCCGCCCTGCCCGCCGACGATCCGGTCGCCGTCGGCATGAAGCTGGCGAAGGTGCCCGCCAAACTCGCCTACAAGGTGGGCCGCGCCCGCAATATCGCCCTGCAGCGGGCCAGCTACCAGCTCTCGCGCACCAATCCGGCGCTCTCGCGCAAGCTCATGCTGGCGGCCGTGCGCGCCCAGGTCGGCCCCGGCATCGACATGCGCCACTTCACGCCCAGCTACGACCCGTGGGATCAGCGGCTGTGCGTGGTGCCCAACGGTGATCTGTTCCGGGTGCTGCGCAGCGGCAAGGCGTCCATCGTCACCGATCGCATCGCCACCTTCACCGAGACCGGCATCCAGTTGGAGTCCGGTGACGAGATTCCCGCCGATATCATCATCAGCGCCACCGGCCTGACCGTGCAGATGCTCGGCGGCGCGAGCCTGGTGGTGGACGGCGAAACCCTCGCCACCCGCGACCTGGTCGCCTACAAGGGCGCACTGCTGGGTAACGTGCCCAATGCCATGGTGGTGCTCGGCTACACCAACGCCTCCTGGACCCTCAAGGCCGATCTCGCCGCCGAGTACTTCTGCCGCCTGCTGAACCATATGCGGGACAAGGGATTCACCAAGGTGGTCGCGGTACCGGAGGAGGGCGACAAGTCGGAGGCGTCGCTCATGGGCGGTGCGCTCACCTCCGGCTACATCCAGCGCGGCGACGGCGTCATGCCCCGGCAGGGCACCCGCGGCCCCTGGCTGGTCATCAACAACTACTTCCGCGACCGCGCGCTGCTGCGCAAGGGCGCGCTGGAGGACGGCGTGCTGCGCTTCACCCGCGGTGCCGCCCGCCGCGTACCGGTGGCCGCCGAATCCCGCTCCGCCTGAAGGTACTTCGAGTGACGGCCGCCGGGTGATACCCGGCGGCCGTTTCGGATTCGGTCATCGCGCGGCGGCGGCCCGGCGGGGGAGCAGGGCCAGCGCCACCACCTGGATGGCCAGCACGGTACCCACCAGCGCCGCGATCGACACCTCGTACAGCAGGCCGGTGAGCGCGCCGCCCAGCGCCGCGGCCACCCCGCCGAGGGCGGCGTAGAGACCGTAGGCGGTGGCGCGGCGGTGCGGGGGAACCAGATCGGCGACCACGGCGCGCATGGTCGACTCCTGGATGCCGAGGGCCGCGCCCCACAGCAGCGCCCCGAGCAGCATCCACCGGATATCGGCGGCGAAGGCGAATACCGTTGCCAGTGCGGCGAGTAGCGGCAGGGCGGTGAGCACCCGCGCGCCGACGCGGTCGTAGGTCCAGCCGACGGCCAGCGCGGTGAGGGCGTCGACGACCATGGCGGCGGCGTACAGCACGGCGACGGCGGCCGTGGTCATGCCACCCGCGGTCACCAGGTGATACGAGAGCACGCCGAAGGTGGCGAATCCGCTCAGCGTGACGGCGGTGAAGGCCGAGTAGCGCCAGAACACGGCCGGAAGCCGTTCCCGCACAGCGGATGCCGAGCGTGTCACGGGCGGTTCGGACGCCACCTCGTAGCGTTCGGGGTGCGGGACGCGCCATCGCAGCCAGGCCAGCAGGGCGAGCGTGGCCACGGCGGGCACCGCGAGCACGCCGAAGGCGGTGCGGTAGTTCGTATCCGAGACGGCCAGCACGCCCGCCACCAGCAGCGGCCCCGCGAGCGCGCCGATCTGGTCGAGCGCCTCGTGGACGGCGAAGCCGCGCCCGCGCCCCGCCGCGGCCGTCGCGTAGGACAGCAGGGTGTCCTTGGCCGGACTGCGGACCGCCTTGCCGACCCGTTCGGTGACGACCAGTGCGCACGCGACCCAGAGCAATCCGGTGTATCCGAGCAGCGGGACCGACAGCACGCTGAGCGCGTACCCGGCGATGGTCCACGCCCAGAAGCGCTGCGTGCGGTCGGCGAGCGGGCCGGAGAACAGGCGCAGTGCCAGCGCCGCCGCCTCCCCGACCCCGGTGACGATGCCGATCAGCGCCGCCGACGCGCCGAGCGCGGCGAGGAACGGGCCGGTGACCGAGCGCGCGCCCTCGTACACCACATCGGCGCACAGGCTCACCGCCCCGAAGCCGAAGACGAATCGCCACGCACCGAGCGGGGGACGAACGGTGGAATCGCGCATGGGGGCCTCCGCCTGTCGGTCTGCGCCGATCATGCCGCCGACGCGCGGGTCGCGGTAGCCGTCGTAGACAATGGAAAAGATCTCTTGTTGATAACAAGAACTAATTCTGATACTCATGGTGGTCGTTCGGAACGCTCGGAAGGAACCGCGCCCATGCAGATCAGCGACCAGGTCGCCCTCGTCACCGGAGCCGCCTCGGGGCTCGGCCTGGCCACCGCGCGGCGGGTGCTGGCCGAGGGCGGGCGCGTGGTGCTGTTCGATCTCGCGGACTCCGAGGGGGCGGCGGTGGCGCGGGAGCTGGGTGACGGCGCGGTCTTCGCGCCGGGGGATGTCACCGAGGAGGCCGACGTGGTGGCCGCGCTGGACGCCGCCGCGGCGCTGGGTCCGCTGCGCATGGTGGTGAACTGCGCCGGAATCGGGCTGCCGGGCCGAATCCTGACCGGGGACAGCGTGATTCCCGTGCACGCCTTCCAGGTGGTGGTCGACGTGAATCTGGTCGGGACCTTCAATGTGCTGCGGCTCGGGGCGCAGCGGATGGCGCGCCTGGCGGCCGTCGACGGTGAACGAGGGGTCATCGTCAACACCGCCTCGGTGGCCGCGTTCGACGGGCAGATCGGCCAGGCGGCGTACGCGGCCTCCAAGGCGGCGGTGGCCGGAATGACGCTGCCGCTGGCGCGCGATCTGGGTGAGCGGCAGATTCGGGTGGTCACCGTCGCGCCGGGCATGTTCGATACGCCACTGCTGGCCGCGCTGCCCGAGCAGGCGCGGGAATCGCTGGGGCAGCAGGTACCGCATCCGCGGCGGCTGGGTGATCCCGACGAGTTCGCCGCGTTGGTCGCGCATATCGTGAGCAATCCCATGCTCAATGGCGAAGTGATCCGGTTGGACGGCGGCATTCGCATGGCGGCCCGCTGAGCCGGCCGCCCCGCTGAGCTGGCCTCTCAGCGCCGTGCCAGCTCGCATCCAGCAAATTCTCAGTTCACTGCGGCACGGTGGGTCGCGTGCGCTTACCGAGACATCGAACCATGACAGCCCTGGCCGTGGCGGCGACCGCCGCACTCCTTCCGGTCGCGGCGGCGGGACCCGCCCTCGCGGTCGACGCACCCGCCGCGGTGTCCCCGGCGGGCACCTCGGCGGACGGGTCGCGGATCGTCTCGGTGCGCACCGTCGACGACCGGCATCTGACCCTCCAGGTGTACTCGGCGGCCATGGACAAGAACATCGAGGTCGATGTGCAGCGACCGGCCGACACCTCGGCCGCCGCGCCGACGCTCTACCTGCTCAACGGTGCGGGCGGCGGTGAGGACAGCGCCACCTGGAACAAGCAGACCGATGTGCTGGGCTTCCTGGCGGCCAAGGACGTCAATGTGGTGCAGCCGATCGGCGGCGGGTTCAGCTACTACACCGATTGGCGCGCACCGGACCCCGCGCTGGGCGTCAACAAGTGGAAGACCTTCCTCACCGAGGAGTTGCCGCCGCTCGTCGACCGTGCGTTGCACACCACCGGGCGCAATGCCATCGCCGGACTGTCCATGGCGGGCACCTCGGTGCTGCAACTGCCCATCGCGGCGCCGGGGCTGTACGGATCGGTGGCCTCCTACAGCGGCTGCGCGCAGATCAGCGATCCCATCGGCTACAACTTCGTCAATACCGTGGTGGCGGCGGGCGGCGGCGATGCGAAGAACATGTATGGCCCGCAGGGTGATCCGATGTGGACCGCGAACGATCCCTACGTGCGCGCCGATCAGCTGCGCGGGGTGAATCTGTTCATCTCCAGCGGGACCGGAATGCCCGGCCGCTACGACACGCTCGACGGGCAGTACGCCCTACCGGGGCCGGGCGGCCTGGCCAATCAGGTCGTGGTCGGCGGCGGCCTCGAGGCCGCGACCGACTACTGCACGCGCAACCTGCAGACCAGGCTGAACGATTTGGGCATCCCGGCCACCTACGACTTCACGCCGACCGGCACTCATTCGTGGGGGTACTGGCAGGACGCCCTGGAGAAGTCCTGGCCGGTGCTGGCGGCGGGACTGGGCCTGCCCGCCTGATCACGTCCGCAACAGCGCGAGCAGCGCTCGTCGCACCGCCGCCGCGGCCTCGTCCGCGGCGGCGCCTCGGCGTTCGATCAGGTGATGGTGGACGGGCCAGGCCGCGGCCGCTTCGATCAGGTCGAGCAGCTGTTCGTCGCGGGTTCCGTCGCGGGTGAGTTCGGGTTCGAACACCCGCGCCAGTCCGTCGCGAATGCGGGTGTCGGCCAAGCGCATTCGATCGTCCACGGCGGCGACGGTGGGGGAGAGCAGCAGGCCGAGCACTCGGGGTTTGCGCTGCAGTGCGAAAACGGCCGCGCTCTGCCGCACCACCGCCTCCACCCGGTCCGGCAGCGGCGCGCCCGGGTCCACCGTGGTGATGAGGGCCTCGACGCGCTCGGACTGTTCGTCGGTCAGGGCGACGAGCAGATCCTCCCGGGTCGGGAAGTGTACGAAGATGCTGCGTTCGGAGACGCCCGCGCGTTCGGCGAGCGCCTTGGTGGTCGGGGTGAACTCACCCCGCTGGGCCGATTCGAGCAGGGCCGCGATGATCGCGGCCCGGGTCTGCTCCGGGTCGCGGCGGCGTCTGGCGCGGGTCGTCACGGTGTGAGTATATTGCAGTCTCACTGCAATAGCGAAGGGAGCAGTGATGGTCGACGACCACCGTGCCGACACCGACGACACCCGCCGCACCGGACGCCTCGCGCTGTCCCGGCGCGGCGTACTGGGCGCCGGGGCCGCCGCGCTGATGGCGGCGGGTGTCGGGTCCGCGGCCACCGCCTGCGGCGACGACGCGCGGGCGAGCGCCGAGGAGCGGCCCAGCCGGAATCCGGTCGACCCCAGCGACCACGTGCTCACGCGCCAGCGGCAGGCGCGGGACACCTTGCCGTTCACCGACACCGCCGATTTCGCCGACGCCGACCGCGGCTTCCTGGCCGCGCCGGAATCCGGAGTGATCGCCGACGCCGAGGGAAAGACGGTGTGGGACAGCGACTCCTACGACTTCCTGCAGGGCGGCTGCCCCAATTCGGTGCATCCGAGCCTGTGGCGGCAGGGGCAGCTGGTGGTCAAGCGCGGGCTCTACGAGGTGGTGCCGGGGATCTATCAGATTCGCGGGCTCGACCTGTCGAATATGACCATCGTGGAGGGCGATACCGGCATCGTGGTGATCGATCCGCTCATCTCGGTGGAGACCGCCGCGGCCGGGCTCGCGCTGTACCGCGCCCACCGGGGCGATCGGCCGGTCACCGGTCTGATCTACACCCATTCACATGTCGACCACTTCGGCGGCGCGCAGGGCGTCGTCACCGTCGAGGACGTGCGCGCGGGCCGGGTGCCGGTGCTGGCGCCGCGCGGCTTCCTGGAACACGCGGTGGCGGAGAACGTCTACGCCGGAACGGCCATGGCCCGGCGCTCGGCCTACATGTACGGTGCGGCCCTGCCGCGCGGCGATCGAGGGCAGGTCGGCACCGGATTGGGCATGACGACCTCGGTCGGCACCGTGAGCCTGATTCCGCCGACCCGCGACATCACCCACACCGGGCAGGAGGAGACGATCGACGGCGTGCGGGTCGTCTTCCAGATCACGCCCGGTACGGAAGCTCCCGCCGAGATGAACTTCTACTTCCCCGATCGGCGCGCACTCTGCATGGCGGAGAACGCGACCCACACCCTGCACAATATCGTCACGCTGCGCGGTGCCCTGGTGCGCGACGCACACGTCTGGGCCAAGTATCTGACCGAGGCCATCCAGCTGTACGGGGGCAGGTCCGAGGTGGCCTTCGCCTCCCACCACTGGCCCACCTGGGGGTCGGAGCGGATCGTGGAATGGCTGGGGCTGCAACGGGATACCTACGGCTACCTGCACGATCAGACCCTGCGGCTGCTGAATCGGGGGTACGTGGGCGCCGAGATCGCCGAGCTGATGACCATGCCGCCCGCTCTCGAAACCGCCTGGTCGAGTCACGGTTACTACGGCTCGGTCAGCCACAATGTGAAGGCAATCTACCAGCGGTACATGGGCTGGTTCGACGGCAATCCGGCGCATCTGTGGGAGCATCCGCCGGTCGAATCCGCCAAGCGGCACGTCGCCGCCATGGGCGGCGCCGACGGAGTGCTGCGGACCGCGCGGGCCGCCTACGCCGAGGGCGACTACCGCTGGGCGGCACAGGTGCTCGACTACCTCATCTTCGCCGAGCCGGCGCACGAGGCGGCGAAGATGTTGCAGGCCAGCACCTTCGAGCAACTCGCGTACGGATCCGAGAACGGGCCCTGGCGCAACTTCTACCTCTCCGGAGCGCACGAACTGCGCAACGGTCCGTTCGGCACCCCGACCAAGGCCGATGCGGCGGGCGTGGCGGCGGCGCTCACCGTGGAGCAGGTGTTCGACGCCGTGGCCCTACGCGTCGACGGTCCGAAGGCATGGGATACGAGGCTGGTGACCGACTGGGTGGTCACCGACGAGAACCGTACGCACCGTGCCGATCTGCGCAACGGCGTGCTCGTCCACTACGACACCGTCCCCGGTGAACCGGACAGCGTCCCCGCCGACGCCACCTTCACCCTCACCCGCGCCACGCTCGTCGGCGTGCTCACCGGTGCCGTGACCATGATCGATGCGGTGAAGTCCGGCGAGGTCCGGGTCGCGGGCGATCCGCTGCGGCTCCAGCAGCTGCGGGACGTGCTCGACACACCCGACCCGGAGTTCGCCATCGTCACGCCCTGAGTCGCGGTGCCGGGGCGGCGGTGCGAGTTCAGGCCCCGTAACGCTGTCGGGCGCGCTCGACGATCGCGTCGAGGCGGGCGTGGTGCGCGCCCTTCCAGTACGGCTGACCGCAGTCCTCGCACTGGGCGAAGGTGTCGTAGGAGTGATCGGTGTGCGCGGGCAGCAGCGCCCGCACCGACTCCCGATCCGTCTCGCGCAGTGGGCCGTTGCAGGTCGTGCAGCGGGTCCAGGGGCGCAGCGGCGGCGCGAAGCGGGACAGCACGTCGTCGAGCTGTTCGGCGGGCCGGTGGCTGTAGACGTAAGCGCCCGCGAAGATTTCGCGACGCCGCAGCAGACCGCGGTCGCGGGAGAGCAGGATGCGCCGCTCGGCGGCCGAGCGGGCGGCCAGCGCCGCGTCGCCGATATCCGGATTCTCGTAGGCGGCGTCCACGCCGAGCAGGCGGAGGCGGCGGGCCAGGGTGCCGAGGTGGATATCGAGCAGGAAGCGCGGGCTCGCGACGGGTTGGGGACGCGTCACCGCGCGCACCGTCACGGTCTGCCCGATGGTCGGAATGTGGGCGGCGGATGCCGGTGCACCGTCGACCAGGAGCTCACCGACCTCGGTGAGCGGTACACCGAGCGATTCCACCACGTGCCCGAGCGTGGAGACGCCGTCCACGCGCGCCGTCATCGGCGCGCCGCGCCGGCGGGCGGGCAGGAACGGTCCCAGTTCCGGCGCGAAATCGACGGTTATCCCCGAGGTGTCCACGCGGTCAGCATGCCAGCGCGGCGGGGACGCGGCCAGCGGATTGCGGCGATGCCGACACGGGGCGGTCCCCTGCGGATGCCGGGCGGCGCGGTCGTGCCGTCGGCGCTCGGGTGCGGATACGGGCGGGGCGGGTTCGCGGTGTCGCGAACCCGCCCCGGTGTGTGCCCGGTGTTGCCGGTTACGGCACCACCTCGACCAGATCCCCGATATTCAGGTAGTCGTAGAACGCGCGCGCCCCATCCCAGGTCATGCGGATGCAGCCGTGCGACTCCCGCTCGATCGGACCCACGTGGAAGGCGATATCGCCGTTGTAGAAGATCGCGTAGTGCATGGGAGCGTGATGCATTGTGCTCCAGTGGAACTCCTTCTTGATGAAGACGCGCGTGGCGCCCGGCGGCGTCCGGTAGCCCGCCATACCGTGGGAGATCGGGGTCGGGCCGAAGGTCACCTTGCGATTGTCGATCAACCATGCCTCGTTCGTGGAGAGCCGAACGCAGGCGCGCGCCTCGGGAATCGTGCACGGGGCGGTGATCTGCGCCGGCGGCACGATCGCGGGGACGCCCGGGACGTCGGGCCCACCGGGCCACAGCGGCTCCGCCTGCGCGGGCGCCGCCAGGGCGAGTCCGGCGGAAGCGATGCCGAGATAGACGGCGCATCGCGTGGCCTGACCGATACTGCGGTTACTGCTCATGAAGTCCGTGACCTCTCTACCCGTGCCCCATCGCCCCGAGTGACGCCGGTCGGGGTGATGGGACCATCTCGTCGAGCATTACCACCTGGAGGTGTAGGGGTCATTCTTGCCTGAGCGCCCCGGGATATGCGGGGAAAACACGCGGTGACGGTCGAATTCGGCGCACTAGCCGTCGTGTCGCCGCAGGAAGTCCACGATGCGCGGCACCACGATGTCGGCATTGGCGAAGAACAGCCCGTGGCCCAGGCCGTCGAACACCTCGACCTCGGCGGCGGGCACCCGCTCACGCACGCGGCGGGCGGCGGCCGCGGCCGGGCGGACGAGCACCGACTCGCTTCCGAACACCCAGAGCGAGGGGATGGTGAACGATCCGAGTTCGGCGTCGGTGAGCACCGTCCCCCAGGGCAGCTGCCGTCGATAGCCGACCGACGCCCGCGCCGCCCGCGCATCCAGCTCGGAGACCTCCACCCCGGGCATCAGCCACCGGTTCAGCCGCCGCATGTTCCGCTCCGTCGGCGCGACGGCGAAGCGCATGATCCGCAGCAGCACGCTCCAGCGGATCCTCAGCACGCCGCCGGTCTCCACCAGGGTGACGCTGGCCAGCCGCTTGGCATTGTGCAAGCCCGCCACGGCCGCCTGCCAGCCGCCGTCGGAGTAGCCGAGCAGATGCGCCCGGTCCACGCCGAGTCCGGCCAGCGTCTCGTCGAGCCAGGCGCCGAAATCGGCCGCCGCGGTGATGGGCGCGGTCTGCACGCTCTTGCCTGGGGTGCCGATGGTGTCCGGGGCGTAGACGATCCGGTCCGCGCTCAACCCCTCGATGACCGGGGCCCAGCCCGCGCCGTTGCCGCCGACGGGGTGCAGCAGGACCAGCGGGGTGGCGTCCCCGGAACCGAATCGGCTGATATGGGTCGTCCCGAAGGAGGTCTCGACCCGCTGTTCGTCGAACGGGATCGGTGACCGCGCCGCCATCTCGTCGTACACCGCCAGGTACGCCGCGCGTGCCCGGTCGTTCTTGAATCGTCCGATCTTGGCCATCGCCACCCCTTCATCGACTTTGATGATATGAACGTACCATAAAAATGATATGGGCGTACCATGAAGTCTTTCCGGCTCGCACGAGAAGGGGTGGTAGCGGATATGCCTCGGTTGGTCGACCATGAGCAGCGGCGGCGGGAGATCACCGACGCCGTGCGTCGGGTGATCGCCGGACGCGGGTTGGAGGCCGCGACCTTCCAATCGGTGGCGGCCGAGGCCGGGATCTCGGTGCGCCTGGTGCAGTACTACTTCGGGACCAAGAGGGAGTTCCTGCTCGCCACCCACCGGGCGGTGGTCGAGGACGGCGGGAAGCGGTTCGCGGCGGCGCTGGAACAGCTGGCGGAGGGAGCCTCACCGCGTGCGGCGACCCGAGCGATCCTGCTGTCGCTGCTGCCGATGGACGAGCGGCGGCGCGCGGACACCGTGGTGCTCGGGGCGTTCAACCAGGCCATGATGTCGGGTCGGGACATCGCCCTGGGCGACCTGGTGGGCGCGCCGAAGTTCCTGGTCGACCTGGTCGCCGCCCAACTGGAGCGAACACTTCGGCTCGACCCCGATCTACCCGTCGACCCGGAGGTCGACGCGGCGGTGATCGTCATGGCCGTCGGCGGCCTCAGTCAAGGGTTGGCCGGGGGCTACCCGAATCGCGACGAAGCGGTGGTCCTCCTCGACCGGTTGTTGGACCGGTTTTTCGGCCCCGCGGACTGAGCACTACTTGGGCGGCAGGGTGCGTGCGTAGGCCACCGAGCGGCTCACCCATTCCTCCAGTGCCGCATCATCTTCCAGTGCGGCGGCGTCGACGCGGAGCCAGTTCCGCATCTCGCGTCCGCCCATCACCATGGTCGCGACGAAGTCGCGGTGCAGCAGCTCCGGGGTCTCGGCGGGGTCCACCCGCGCCAGCAGTCCGCCCTGACCGCTGGCGGCGACCGCCATATTTCCGCTGACCATGAAACCGAGACCGCCGAACATCTTCCGTTCGGTCACATCCGGTAGTACGGGGCCGAGGGCGTCCCGTATCCGTTCCGCGAGTACCTCGTCATACGCCATACCGCATTGTGGACCGAGGCACCGACAGATACGTGCGGCCGCCGCGCACGGGGTGCGGGGCTCGGGTTTGCTCGGCGGTCGAAGGCGTTGGTGCCGACCGGTCGCACCTTGTGGCCGGTGGATGCCACCCGTCATGCTGAATCGGGTCCGAGTCCTGCGGCGTCGGTGTCACAGGACGTGATCAGGGGGTACTCGGTCATTGTGAAAACCCCGCCGACGGTAGGTGTCGAAGAGGAATTGCTGCTGGTGGATCCGCGCACGGGCATTCCCGTCGGCAGGAACGCCGACGTCGCCCGGACCGCCGCGGATCTCGGCATCGATCTGCAACTGGAGCTCACCCGCTGCCAGGTGGAGATCAACACCCGCGTGCATTCGACCACCCCGGAGCTGCTGAGGGAGCTGCGCGAGCTGCGGCGCGGGGTGTCGGCGTGCGCGGAGAAGAACGACGCGCTGCTGCTGGCGGTGGCGGTGCCGCCGACCGTGCCGCCGGACGAGCCGGTCACCGCCACGCCGCGGTACCGGCGCATCGCCGCGAATTTCGGCCTGCTCGCCCACGAGCAGGGACTGTGCGGCTGCCATGTGCACGTGGCGGTCCCGGACCGCGAGGCGGCCCTGCGGGTGAGCGACTACCTGCGGCCCTGGCTGCCGCTGCTGCTGGCGCTCACCGCCAACTCGTCCGTCTATCACGGCCTCGACACCGAATACGCCAGTTGGCGCAGCGTGCTGTGGCGGCGCTGGCCCAGCGCGGGTGCGCCACCGCGTTTCGCCTCGGCCGCCGACTACGACGCCGCCGTGGCGAGGATGCTGTCGCTCGGCGTGATCCTGGACCGCAAGATGGTCTACTGGGACATCCGCCCCTCGGCTCGCTTTCCCACCGTCGAGATCCGCGTCAGCGATGTTCCGGCCACCGTCGAGGAGACCGCCCTGCTGGCGACCCTGATCCGGGCCGCCGTCATGACGGCCCACCGCCATCTCGAGGCCGGGCGGTGCGCGCCCGTCGTCCCCGACGACGTGCTGCGCGCGGCCTACTGGTGGGCGGCCCGCTCGGGTCTGGACGGTGACGGCATCGATCCGGTGTGCGGCCAGCCGCTTCCGATGCGGGAACTGTTGTGCCGCTTCGTCGATCACCTCGCGCCCGCCTTGGACGAACTCGGCGACCGCGCCTTCGTCGACGAAACCGTCGCCGCCCTGTTGGATCGGGGCAACGGGGCGCGTCGTCAGCGCGCGGCCCTGCGCGTGCGCGGCGACCTCGGTGATGTGCTGGACGTACTGGCCGAGGCCACCCTGTCCACCTGCCGCTGACGACAATTCCCGCGCGGCAGCAAATTTCACCGTGCCGTGGTCACCCCACCCCGGGGTCGAGTTCCCAGGTGATGCGGCTGCCGATGGCGGCCGCGTAGCGCTCCAGGGTGGAGATGCGCACATCCACCTGCCCGGCCTCCAGGCGCGCCACCGCGGATTGCGAGGTGTGCATGCGGGCGGCGATCTCGGTCTGCGACAGGCGCGCCGCCCGCCGCGCCGCCACCAGATCGGTGAGTAGTCGGCGGCGGTCGTCGGTCATGCGCCGCAGCGCCGTCTGCCCGGATCCGAGTAGCTCGATGCCTTCGGTCATATCATCCACGGTATCTCTGATATGAGATCGCGCACAGGCGATTTCACTGTCCGCGGCGCAACCAGTCACGCAGGTGCGGCGCTTCGTCCCCGATGGTGGTGGATTCTCCGTGTCCGGTGTGCACCACGGTGTCGTCCGGCAGGATGAGCAGCCGGTCCGCGATGGAGGTGACCAGGGTGGAGAAGTCCGAGTAGGAGCGGCCGGTGGCCCCGGGACCGCCGCGGAACAGCGTATCGCCGGTGAAGACCACGCCGAGGTCGGGAGCGTGGAAGCAGCACGCGCCCGGAGCGTGGCCCGGGGTGTGCAACACCCGCAGCGCGGTCCCCGCCACCTCGATCACCGCGCCGTCGACGAGTTCGCCGTCGGGCATCCGGTCGGTGTGGGTGAGCCGCCACAGCACCAGGTCGTCGGGGTGCAGCAGGATGGGAGCGCCTGTCTCCCGGGCCAATTCGGGCGCGACCCGAATGTGGTCGTCGTGGGCGTGCGTGGCCAGGACGGCCGTCACGCGGCGATCGCCGACCAGTGCCAGGATGGCCGCCACATCGTGCGGCGCGTCGATGACGACGCATTCGTGGTCGTCGCCGACGACCCAGACATTGTTGTCGACATCGAAGGTCTGCCCGTCCAAGCTGAAGGTGCCCGAGGTGACGGTGTGGTCGATACGGGCCACTACAGCATCACCACCGAGCGCAGTACCTCGCCGCGGTGCATTCTGGTGAACGCCGCCTCCACGTCGTCGAGGGAGATCGTCTCCGAGACGAAGGCGTCCAGATCGAAGCGTCCCTGCTTGTACAGCTCGATCAGGTACGGGAAATCACGCGAGGGCAGGCAGTCGCCGTACCAGGACGACTTCAACGATCCACCGCGGGAGAAGAAGTCGATGAGCGGCATCTCCAGCGTCATATCCGGGGTGGGTACGCCGACCAGTACCACGGTGCCCGCCAGGTCGCGGGCGTAGAACGCCTGCTTCCAGGTCTCGGGGCGGCCCACCGCGTCGATCACCACATCCGCGCCGAAGCCGTCGGTCAACTCCCGAATCCGTTCCACCGCGTCCTCGGCGGCCGCGTCCACCGTGTGGGTCGCGCCGAAACCGGTGGCCCACTTCAGCTTCCGCTCGTCGATATCGACCGCGATGACGGTGGTGGCCCCGGCCAGCCGCGCCCCCGCGACGGCCGCGTTGCCCACGCCGCCGCAGCCGATGACGGCCACGCTGTCGCCGCGGCCCACCGCGCCGGTGTTCACCGCCGCGCCGAGCCCGGCCATCACACCGCAGCCGAGCAGTCCGGCCGCGGCCGGGGACGCCGTCGGGTCCACCTTGGTGCACTGGCCGCTGTGTACCAGCGTCTTCTCCGCGAACGCGCCGATGCCCAGGGCCGGGGTCAGCGGGGTGCCGTCGGTGAGCGTCATGGGTCGGTCGGCATTGAAGGTGGAGAAGCAGTACCACGGCTTGCCCTTGCGGCAGGCGCGGCAGGTGCCGCACACCGCGCGCCAGTTGAGGATGACGAAATCGCCGGGTTCCACGTCGGTGACGCCCGCGCCCACGGATTCCACCACGCCCGCGGCCTCGTGACCGAGCAGGAAGGGGAATTCGTCGTTGATACCGCCCTCGCGGTAGTGCAGATCGGTGTGGCACACCCCGCAGGCCTGCACCCGGACCACGGCTTCGCCCGGGCCGGGGTCCGGCACGATGATCTCGGTCACTTCCACGGGAGCGTTCTTCGAGCGTGCGATCACGCCGCGCACCGTCTGTGCCACGGAGTTTCCCTTCCTATCACCTGATACGACTCACACCTTCGCATATTCGCATGAGTCCCTGCGGTGGCCTGACCGCCGATCCGGCCGCCTGGCACGAATTGTCATGCCTGGTCGGTAGTTTCCTCCTCGGGCACCGGCGGAGGCGCGGTGGCGGCGTCGATCTGTTCACCGATGTAGCGCATTACCACCGTGACGATCGCGGCCACCGGCACCGCCAGGAAGGCCCCGACGATGCCCCACAGCGAACCGCCCGCGGTGATCGCCAGCAGTACCACCACGGCGTGCATCCGCATGGTCCGGCTCTGCAGCACCGGTTGCAGCACATTGCCTTCCAGCTGCTGCACCACGATGATGATGGCCAGCACGATGAGCGCGGTGGGGACCCCCTTGGCGACCAGGGCGACCAGCACCGCCAGCGCGCCCGCCACGAACGCGCCCACGATCGGGATGAAGCCGCCCAGGAAGGTGAGTACGGTCAGCACCAGGGCCAGCGGGATTCCGAGGATCACCAGACCGGCGCCGATGAGCACCGCGTCGATCAGGCTGACCAACGCCTGGGTGCGGATGAATCCGCCCAGGGTGTCCCAGATCCGGATCAGCACCTCCTCGATGTGGCGACCGCTGCGGCTGCCGGTGAGACCGTGCAGCCACGGCATCAACCGGGGGCCGTCCTTGACGAAGAAGAACGCCAGGACGAGCGTCAGGAACAGGGTGACGATGGCGGAGGTGGCCGTGCTGACGCCGGTGAAAACGCCGGTGGCGATGCGCTCGGCGCTGGACTGCAACCGGGACACGATCGCGTCCACGGCCGAATTCATCTGCTCCTCTTGGATATTCAGCGGCGGGCCGCGCAGCCAGTCGCGTACCCGGTTGACGCCCTCGGTGGCCTGATCGGCCAGCGCCGGGGCCTGGTCGGCCACCGACGGCACGAGGAGCGCGATGATGCCCGCCAGCACACCGAGCAGTCCGAACACCGTGAGCGAGGCGGCCGCGGCGGGGGGCAAGCCGCGCCGGGTCAGCCAGCGCGTCGGCGGCCACAGCACGGTGGCGATCACCACCGCCAGCGCCATCGGCAGCACGGCCACCCACATCTTGGCGGTGATCCAACCCAGCACCCACGCACCGGCGGCGATGGCGACGATGCACAGCGACCACTTGGCCAGCCACAGCAGACCCCGGCCGATCACCTCGCCGCGGTCGGGGACCCCGACCGACGGCTTCGGTTTCCTGCCGGCAGCTGACCCCGCGGTGTCTTCGCGAAGCCCGGCTGTATCGTCCGCTCGCCCGGCCGTGTCGTCCGCTCGCTCACTTCGGTCGCTCATGCCGCCCCCTCGCCGGCGCTCGGCAACGTCACGAGCGAGAGCTCGGCGGTGTCTTCTGATCGCTCGCACATGCCGTCGAGTTTGGCACGAGACCGGTCGGAATCGGCGGTGGCGCGGAGTCGGATTCCGCCGGGAGCGGCACACATCACGCACCGGCGTCCGGGCTCACCGCAGGGCGACGGCGGCGGCCTCGGCAATGCTGTCGGCGATGGCGCGCAGTGTGGGGGAGTCGAGCCGCCACTGCTGCCAGTACAGCGGTACGTCGATCACGCCGCGCGGGTCGAAGGCGATCAGGCGGCCGGCCGCCAGATCGTCGGCGGCCTGGATATCGGGCATCATGCCCCAGCCCAGGCCCAGGCGGATGGCCGCACCGAAACCCGTCGAGGACGGAATGTAGTGGCAGGGCGGGTCCAGCGGTTTGCGGCTGTGGCGGCGGATGAGCTTGTACTGCAGATCGTCCTTGCGGTCGAACTGCACCACCGGGGCCGCCGCGAACGCCTTGGCGGTGGGGCCGTCGGCGAACCAGGTCGCCACGAAGTCCGGGCTGGCCACCGGCCGGTACCGCATGGCTCCGAGGGGTTGTGCGATACAGCCCTGCACCGGGGTGGCGGTGGCGGTGACGGCGGCCATCACGGTGCCGTCGCGCAGTAGCCGGGTGGTGTGCTCCTCGTCCTCGCGGTGGACCTCGAGGTAGACGCCCGCCCGCACGCGGCCCAGGGCGGGCATCACCCAGGTCTGCAGGGAATCGGCGTTGACCGCGATGGGAATCCGGATGGGCGGCGGCGCGGGCTGCGCGGTGTCACCGGGTTCGCGGGCCGAGTCGCCGAGTTCGCGCGCGGTGTCACCGGCGAGCAGTTCGATCTGGCGGGCCAGGCGCA
This sequence comes from Nocardia otitidiscaviarum, assembly GCF_007362295.1. Taxonomy (NCBI): domain Bacteria; kingdom Bacillati; phylum Actinomycetota; class Actinomycetes; order Mycobacteriales; family Nocardiaceae; genus Nocardia; species Nocardia otitidiscaviarum. The sequence continues at coordinate 2,489,445 of NZ_CP041695.1, forward strand.
GCATGGCGAGTCCGGATTCGGTGGGCTGCACCGGTTTCGTGCGCCGCAGCAGGATGCGCCCGGCCGCGTCCTCCAGCGCCTTGATGCGCTGACTCACCGCCGACGGGGTGACGTGCAGGCGGCGGGCGGCGGCCTCGAAGGTGCCCTCGGTGACGGCCGCGTCGAGTGCGCGCAGCTGGTCCAGTTGCAGATCCATGATTAGAGATTTTAATGATACGCAAGAATACTTAGCTGGTCTGATGATTGCTGGCTGGCTACCGTCGTGGAATGTGAACGCTTCATCGGCGGCGGTGGCCGCACTCTCGGGTCTCGGTTTCGGGCTGTCGCTCATCGTGGCGATCGGCGCGCAGAACGCGTTCATCCTCCGACAGGGCATTCGCCGGGAGCACGTGCTCGTGGTGGTGTCGGTAGCGGCGCTCTCGGATATCGCGCTGATCGCCGCGGGAGTCGGCGGGGTGGGCGCGCTGGTGCAGTCCGCGCCCGGGGTGCTGACCGTACTGCGCTACGCGGGGGCGATCTTCCTGCTCGGCTATGCGACGCTCGCCGCGCGGCGAGCCCTGAGCGGCGGCTCGCTGGTCGGCGACGCCACCGGCAATTCCATGGCGCTCGGCGCGGCGGTGGCCACCTGCCTCGCCGTCACCTGGCTCAATCCGCACGCCTATCTCGACACCGTGGTGCTGCTCGGCTCCTACGCGAGTCATTTCGCCACACCCGATCGCTGGTTCCTTGCCGCGGGGGCGATGCTGGGCAGCCTGCTGTGGTTCTTCGCACTGGGCTTCGGCGCGCGGTATCTGGCCCCGCTGTTCGCCCGCAAAACCGCCTGGCGGGTACTGGATTCGGTGATCGCCCTGGTGATGGCGGGACTGGCGGTGGGGCTGCTGCTGAGTTAGCCGCCCGGCCCGGTCGCTGGCGCGATGCTGGTCGGAACGGGTGATTGCCGCGGTCCGGCGCGGTGTGGGCGCGACCTGTGGCAGACTCGGGCGACAGATGCGCGCCCGGTCGCGGGTCGACCGGACGCGGAGGTGATGCGGGAGTTGGGATCGCGATGGATCTGAGCGCCATCGAGCGTCGGGTGGCAGCGGATCGGCGGGAAGCCGCGGACCGATCGGCGGAAGCCGAACTGCGACTGGCGGACTCGCTGTACGAACTCGCCACGGCGCTGCTGGCCACGAAGAACGACGACTCGGTGCGGGACCGATCGCCCGGTGCGCTGGAACCGGCGCAGGAGGCGGTGCACATCCGGCTGCGCTGGCTCACCGCCGGACGCGTCGACGCGCGTTTCGCGGGCAAGGTGCAGGACGCGCTGCGGCTGTTCGAACAGGCCGCGCGCACCATCGGGCACCGGCAGCTGGCCACGCACACCATTCGTGACGCCTGCAATGCGTATCGCTATGTGGCGCAGACCTATCCGAACGCCGCCGCGGCCTGTGCGGACTCGCTGTCCAAATGCGGTGTGTGGCTGTGTCGGCTCGATCCGGACGCCGCCGTGGCCGCCGGATCCGACGCGGTGCGGATTCGGGCGGCGCTGTTCGCCCAGGATTCCGAGCAGGCCGGTCGGTATCTTGCCAGTCTGGATATGGTGCTGCGCACCTACATGGTCGGACGCCAGCGCAAACCGGCGCTGGCCATGTACCGCGAGCTCTACACCGCGGTGACCTCCCCGGCCATGACCGCCCGGCTGCGCGAGATGCGGATCGAGGAAATCGGTTTCACCAGCAAGACCGTCACCGCGCTGACCAAACTGGACGCGCTCACCCTGGATCGCGCGGGCTACCTCACCCAGCAGCAGATCCTCTACCAGACCTCCGGCGACCTCGCCACCATCGAGGAGATCAACTGGAAACTGGCCCTGGTGGGGCTGAAACCCCTTGCGCCCGGGGCGCTTCCGGACCTGCCGTCGAAACCGGTGGAGATCGCCGACTCCTTCGGCGCGCTGAGCGTGCGCTGTTCCGACGGTGACGCCCTCGAGCAGGTGCGGGCCGCGGTGCTGGCCGCCTACACCGCCGACGGCGCCCACGTCGTCGACTCCACCGCCTTCCTCGGTGTCAGCCAGCAGCACTGGAGTATTCCCGAGCCGCGATCGAATCCGGAGCAGACCCTCGGCGACGATGTGGTGCTCCTGGAACGCAGCTCCGAGCACTGGATTTCGGTCAAGAGCCTGAAATGGGAGGTCGCGCCGGTCGGACGGCATCCACTGGCGCTGCGGCTGTCCAAGTACTGGCCGGTGGTGAGCGTGACCACCACCGAGAATCTCGCCTACGAGCTGTGCTGGTACGACGACGGGGCGGCCACGCAGTACGCCGCCCTGGGCCGCCCGGCCGGTCCGGCGTCCCTCGACACTCCTTTGGCTCCCTTGAACTTCGCCGCCCTGGCCGAATACGGCGCGGACTACGCCTCCGAGACCCAGGTGCGCGCGGCCTTCGGCAACACCCCGATGTTCGCCAAGCTCACCCGGCTGCCCGCCAGTGGCATCCGCCAAGCCGCCGAGGCCGGACCGCTCACCGATTACGGCGACCACATCCTGTACTTCCGCCGCGACCGCTGACCACGTAGGTGGTCGGGCGTTCAGTGCCGCGCGTCGCGGTCGCCCGGAGCGCGGCGCTGGTCACCGAGCCCACCCCGGCCGCAACCGGTTGGTCTTCATTCCGCGGAACAGTGATGTGGATCACGTTCTGGTCGTACCCTGTTTCACACCACGGATTGCCGTGGCCAGAAAGGGATACGGATCATGAGCACGACCCCCACCGCCGTCCCCCCGTCGCCACCCGTCGCGGAACCGGCCCCGACCCTCGTCACGGGGCTGTGGCGCCGGAAACTACCGCACTATCCCGACACCGGACCCCGATACTGGTATCTGGCCGTCGTGGTCGTCACCTCGGTGGTGCTGTACTACCAGCTGTTCGTGGCCGGTGCGGTGGGCAATGAACTCATCGCGTACTTCGGCCTGACCTTCCGCTACTTCATCGGAATCTTCATCATCGGAGCGGCTTTCGGCGCGGTGGCCTCGGTGGTGGCCGGTGTGATCGATCGCTGGGGCCGGGCGAACATCGTCGCCTGGGGCGCGATCATCTGCACCCTGCTCACCCTGTTCGCCGTACCCGCGACCACCACCAGGGAATCCTTCCTGGTGGTCTACACGCTGATCAGCATTGTCGAGGGTGCGGTCCTGGTGGCGACGCCCGCGCTGGTGCGCGACTTCTCCCCGCAGCTGGATCGCGCCTCCGCCATGGGATTCTGGACGCTCGGGCCGGTACTGGGCGCGCTGGTGACCACCCAGATCTCCTCCCGCACCCTGGACGCCCATCCGGACTGGCAGTACCACTACCGGCTGTGCGGCGTGATCAGTCTGGTCGTCGCGGTGGTGGCGCTCATCTGGCTGCGGGAACTCAGTCCGGCGCTGCGCGACCAGATCATGGTGAGCCTGCGGGATCGGGCACTGGTCGAGGCACGGGCCCGCGGGCTCGATGTGCAACGGCTGGAACGCAATCAGTGGAAGCAGATGATGCGCTTCGACATCCTCGGTTCGGCCCTGGCCATCGCGCTGTTCCTGGCGTTCTTCTACACCATCATCTCGTTCCTGCCGGTGTACATGGCCACGAACTTCGGGTTCACCCCGGCGCGGGCCAACGCCCTCGGCAACTGGTACTGGATCGCCAGCGGTGTGGCCCTGGTGGGCACCGGCATCATTTCCGACCGGATGAAGGTGCGCAAACCGTTCATGCTCATCGGGGCCGTGGTGAGCATCATCGGATTGTTCATGTTCATCCAGCTCACCGATATCGCGGGCACCGACTACTACACCTTCGCACTGGTCATGGTGGTCATCGCGGTCGGCACCGGTATCGCCTACTCGACCTGGATGGCCGGATTCACCGAGACGGTGGAGAAGGTGAATCCGGCCGCCACGGCGGTGGGACTCGCGGTGTGGGGCGGCATTCTGCGCACGGTGGTCACCTTCGTCCTGCTCGGGCTGCTGTTCGTGGTGACCGCGGCGGGCACGCTGGTCAACCATGGGCCGCGGCTTCAGGAGATCCAGCAGCGCTACAGCGCCGAGATCGCCACCATCCAGACCGTCGGGGCCGACACCATGGCCGAACTCGGCCGCGATCCGAACGATATGGACGCCCAGGTGCGGGCGCTGACCGCACTCACCCGAGCCGACGCCGAGGACATCGAGACCGCCCTCACGCTCAATGCCGAGTTCCCACAGGAGCTGGCGACGCTGCAGGCGGTCGACACCGCCACGCTCACCGCCGTTTTCGTCGATCCGGACGATACGGCGGCGCGGCAGTCCGCGGTGGAGCAGATCGCCCGCGAGTTCGGCATCCCCACCGAGCAGGCCGCCGCGAGACTGGTTGCGGCACAGCGGGTGCCGCCGACCGATCTGGCCGTCGCCAGCCGGGTGGGGCCGCAGTTGACCGAGGCGAGCGCCGAATTGCAGGCCGTCGCCGACATTCCCGAGGAAGACCGGGACTACCTGGCCGAGCACGGCACCGAGGTGCAGCAGGCCCGCGCGGATTCGCCCGAACAGTGGGAGACCTGGTGGTGGATCTGCCTGGCGGCGCAGGTGATCTTCATTCCGTTCGTGTTCTTCATGTCCGGCCACTGGAGTCCCCGGCGCGCCGCCGAGGAGGCCGCCGAACACGACGAGCGGGTGCGACGCGAACTCGAGACGATGGAACAGCGGTAGCGAGCGGCCGAGGCACGCGATGCGGTGCCCGACCGTCGCGGCGCTCGCCGCAGTCGGCCGCACCCGAGCGCAGCGGTGCCGCCGTCAGAACAGTCCGACCGTGTAACCCTCGTCCCGGATGCCGAGGTAACGCGGGCCCGCGCACTGCCGCAGTGCCGCGTCGAGCGGGGCGACCAGCTCACCCGCGGAACCGAACGGCAACCGGTAGCCGTCGCGGCCCTTGTGGAACTCCCACAGGTGATCCATCTCCGGGTGCCGGTTCCGAAACTCGGGATCGATGGGGAACAGGTCGAGTCGGACCATGGTGGTCCGAGGCCGCCCGGGCGCACGATTCACGGTGCGCGATACCGCGATCGCGGACAGTTCGGCCCAGCCGACCGCCCATGGCGCGCCCTGTGGATCGTGCCAGCGAATACCGCTCCGGTCGAGGATCAGCTGACGCGGTCGGGTGAGCATTCGCCAGCCCAGCAGGCCGACCGCCGCGATTATGAGCAGCACGGCTCCGAACACCATGGCGGCCACCTCGGCGACGCGGCCTCCGGATACCCCGCCGGTGGCCGCGCTGACCACGACCACCAGGCCGAAACCGCCCGCCACCAGCATCCCGGCCAAGGCCCGCCCCTTCGTACCCCGCGCCACATCGATCACGATCGGTTCCGCTGCCTGCTGATACACAGCAGCAGACTACAAATACCGCGGCTGGGTCGCAGCCGAGAATTCGCCGGTCGGGACGGGCGCACCGACCGCATCCGGGCGTTCGAGGCGCGAGCCCGCCGGGCGGGCAAACCACCCATCCGTGGTCCGGCCGTGCCCGGTGACTACCCGGTCGCCCCGGCGCGATCGGGTTGCCGGGCCTCGAGTGCGGCGGCGTCACGCACCGCACCCCGGTCCGCGGAGGTGGCCAGCAGCGCGTAGGTGCGCAGGGCCAGCGACACCGGGCGCTGACGGTCGCGGGGGCGGTAGCCGGGGCCGGCGACCAGGGCGGCACGGCGGGCCGTGAGTTCGCCGGCGTCGACATGGAGAGTGATCGCGCGCGTGGGAATGTCGATGGTGACGGTGTCGCCGTCGCGGACCAGGGCGATGGGGCCGCCCGCCGCCGCCTCGGGGGAGACGTGGCCGATGGACAGGCCCGACGAACCGCCGGAGAAGCGGCCGTCGGTGATCAGGGCGCAGCTGTCGGCGAGGCCGCGCCCCTTCAAATACGCGGTGGGGTACAGCATTTCCTGCATGCCCGGCCCACCGCGCGGCCCCTCGTAGCGCACCACGAGCACATCCCCGGGCCGCACCCGGTCGGCGAGAATCGCCTCGACGGCCTGCTCCTGCGATTCCACCACCACGGCCGGTCCGGTGAAGGTGTGCAGGGCCGCGGGCACCCCCGCCGATTTCACCACCGCGCCGTCGGGGGAGAGATTGCCGCGCAACACCGCCAGGCCGCCGTCCGCGGTGAAGGCGTGGCCGATGTCGCGGATACAGCCCTGCGCCGCATCGAGATCCAGCGAATGCCAGCGCCGCGACTGGGAGCACGCCGTCGCCGAGCGCACCCCGCCCGGAGCCGCGTGGAACAACTCCACCGCCTCCGGAATCGGGTTGTCGCCGCGCACATCCCAGGCATCCAGCCACTCCCGCAGCGAATGCGCGTGCACCGCGCGCACATCCCGATGCAGCAGTCCGGCCCGGTCCAATTCGCCCAGCAGGGCCGGGATGCCGCCCGCGCGGTGCACATCCTCGATGAGGTAGGGGCCGTTCGGCGCCACCTTGCACAGGCAGGGCACCCGCCGTGACATGGCCTCGATATCGGCCAGGGTGTAGTCGAGTTCGGCCTCCTGGGCGGCGGCCAGCAGGTGCAGGATGGTGTTGGTGGATCCGCCCATGGCGATATCCATGGCCATGGCATTGTCGAAAGCCTTGCGGGAGGCGAGGTTCCGGGGCAGCACCCCGGCGTCGCCGTTGTCGTACCAGCGGCGCGTCAGATCCATGATCGTGCGTCCCGCCGCCTCGTACAGGGCGCGGCGGGCGGTGTGGGTGGCGAGGGTGGTGCCATTGCCGGGCAGGGCCAGCCCGAGCGCCTCGGTCAGGCAGTTCATCGAGTTGGCGGTGAACATGCCGGCGCAGGAACCGCAGGTGGGGCAGGCGTTCTCCTCGATGCGGTCCATATCCGCGTCGGACACCAGCGGGGAGACCGCGTCGGCCATGGTGGCGATGAGATCCAGGCGGCTGCGCACGGTGCCGTCCACCAGCACCGCGGTGCCGCCCTCCATGGGGCCGCCGGAGACGAACACGGTCGGGATGTTCAGGCGCAGGGCGGCCATCAGCATGCCGGGAGTGATCTTGTCGCAATTGGAGACGCACACCAGAGCGTCGGCGCAGTGCGCGTTCACCATGTACTCGATGGAATCGGCGATGAGGTCGCGCGAGGGCAGCGAGTAGAGCATGCCGCCGTGGCCCATGGCGATGCCGTCGTCCACCGCGATGGTGTTGAACTCGCGGGCGATGCCACCGGCCGCGCGGATGGCGTCGGTGACGATCCGGCCGACCGGCTGGAGGTGGGTGTGGCCCGGCACGAATTCGGTGAAGCTGTTCGCCACCGCGACCACCGGCTTGCGGCCGATATCCGCCGACGGCACGCCGCTGGCGCGCATGAGCGCCCGCGCGCCCGCCATATTCCGGCCGTGTGTGACCGTCCGTGACCGCAATTCCGGCATCTCGCCACCTCCCGAGCAATCTACAACCGTTTGGTTGGAGTTTGGCACGTTCGGGCGCACAACTGCAACCGTTTGGTTGGAATTACTAGGATGGGGCCATGGCGTGGGATACCGAGGGCACCAAGCGGCGACTACTGGAGGCGGCCGTGCAGGAGTTCGCCGAGCGCGGACCGGCCGGTGCGCGGGTGGCCGCCATCGCCACCCGCGCCGGTATCAACAAGGAACGGATCTACCAGTACTTCGGTGACAAGCAGGGCCTGTTCGAGGCGGTGCTCACCGATCAGCTCGAACAGCTCGCCGCGGCCAGTCCGCTGTCGGCCGCCGACGCCGGACAACTGGCCGACTACGCCGGACACGTCTACGACTACCACCGCACCCACCCGCAATTCCTGCGCCTGCTGCACTGGGAGGGACTGCAATCCGGCCAGCCGACCGCCGAATCCGCGCGCGCCGCCCACTACGCCGAGAAGGTGGCGGCTCTGGCCGCCGCCCAACGCGCCGGAGCCCTCCCCGCCGACGTCGCACCCGGCTACCTGCTGTACGCGGTCGCGGCCCTGGCCGCCTGGTGGTTCGCGGCACCGCAGGTCGTGCGCATGATCCTCGGCGCGGACGCCGACGACCCGATCGCCCAGCGGGCAGCGCTCGTGTCGCTGGTCCGCCGCCTCGAGACCGGCCCCGCGACCTAGCGCCGCAACAGTTCCCGCAGTGCGGCGACGACCGTGGTGGGCGCTTCCTCGGCCATGAAATGCCCGCAGCCGACCGTCTCGTGCCGTAGCTCCGGTGCCCAGGCGCGCCAGCGCGCCGCGGCGTCGAAACCGAGGGCGCTGCCCCAATCCTGTTGCAGCACGGTGGTCGGCATGGGCAGAACCGTGCCGGCTGCCCGGTCGGCGCGGTCGTGCTCGATATCGACGGTTGCCGAGGCGCGGCAGTCGGCCACGATCGACGGCACCGCCGCGCGGCTCGCCGCGAGGTAGACCTCGCGCAGGTCGGCGGGGATGGCGGCCGGATCCTGCAGCCAGGTGTCGAGCAGATGGCCGAAGAACACGTCCGGGCTCGCGCCGATGAGTGCTTCGGGCAGGCCGGGCGGCTGCGCCATCAGATACAGGTGGAAGCCCACCGCCGCGGACACCCCGTGCATGACCTCCCACATGTCGAGGGTCGGCAGCACGTCCAGGCAGGCGAGGTGGGTGACCGCCCCGGGGTGGTCGAGTCCGGCGCGCACGGCGACCAGCGCACCCCGGTCGTGGCCCGCCAGCGCGAACCTGTCGTGCCCGAAAGCGCGTGCGACAGCGACGATATCGGCCGCCATGGTGCGCTTGGAGTAGACGTTCTCGTCGACGGCGACCGGTTTGTCGCTGTCACCGTAGCCGCGCAGATCCGGACAGATGACGGTGTGGTCGGCGGCCAGATCTGCGGCCACATGCCGCCACATGAGATGGGTCTGCGGCAGACCGTGCAACAGCACCACGGGCGAACCGGAACCGGCGACGGCCACCCGCAGCGAGACATCGTCGGCGACACGGACCCGCTGATAGTCGAAACCGGGGATACGGGGGGACATGAAGATCCTTTCGATCGGAGACGGCACCCAGCCTCGGGGGCGGCACTGAGCAGTCGGTCAGCGGTGACTGAGCGCGATGTTCGGCGCGTGGGTGTTCGGTGGTGACTGAGCGTGGGTGTTCGGTGGTGACTGAGCGTGGGTGTTCGGTGGTGACTGAGCGCGATGTTCGGCGATAACTGCGCGCGGATGTTCGGTGGTGGCCGCGCGTGGGTGTTCGGTGGTGACTGCGCGTGGGTCGGGCGCGCGCGTGGGGCGGGGTCGTAGCATCGGTGGGCGTGATCGGATCGGCGATGCCATGGCCCTGACCTTCGGCGTGCTCGGACCGCTGTGGGCCGAGGATGAGCGTGGGCGGCTGCCGCTCAAGGGGCCGCGGCATCGGGCCGTGCTGGCGCGGTTGCTGGTGGCGCGGGGGCGGGTGGTGCCGGTAGCGCGGTTGATCGACGATCTGTGGGACGATCCGCCGGAGCAGGCGGTCGGCGCGATCCAGACCTTCGTCGCGGCGCTGCGACGCGCCCTGGAACCCGACCGGCGGCCGCGCCGACCCGCCCGGGTGCTGGTCACCGAACCGCCCGGCTATGCCCTGCGCATCGACCCCGCGCAGGTGGACGCCGGGCGCTTCGAGCTGGCCGTACGGGCGGGCGGGGAACTGCTCGACGCCGGAGACGCCACCGGCGCGGCCACCACCCTCGACGCCGCCTTGGCGCTGTGGCGGGGTCCCGCCTACGCCGAATTCGCCGAATTCCCGTGGGCGCGAGCCGAAATCAACCGTCTCGACGACCTGCGGCTGCTGGCCGTGGAGCAGCGAGCCCGCGCCCACATCGACTCCGGCGACACCGCCGCGGCGGTGGCCGCCCTGGAAGCGCACCTGCATGAGCACCCCCTGCGCGAACGAGCCTGGTGGCTGCTGGCCCTCGCGCTCTACCGTGGCGGCCGCCAAGCCGACGCGCTCACGGCCCTGCGCACGGTGCGCGCTCGCCTGCGCGACGAACTGGGCGTGGACCCCGGCCCCGACCTGCGCGATCTGGAGGCGGCCATGCTCGCGCAGGACCCGTCGCTGGAGTCGAGGCATCCGCAGGATGGCAGTGCCGCCGCCAGCCCTCGGAGTGGGAGGCCGGAGCGCGCGCCGAACACGATGGCTGCGCATGCAGCGGCTCGGGGAATGGCAGCTGCCGCCGAGGGCGGGACGTCGCCGGAATCGGCGGCCGGGGGCGAGGGGGCGCCGGAATCGGCCGACCGCGTGGATGCCACAGCCGCGTCCGGGCCGTATGCGCCAGCGCGAATGTCCTCGGCCGCATCCGGATCGGCGTCGGGTATCGGCGAAGCGGCGACGGCCGCCGGAACGCCTGTTGCACACCATTTCTCGAAGCGGTTCTTCCTTGGCCGAGCAGCCGAACTCGAGCGATTGGAGCGAACAGCCGCAGCGGCGATCGCACGGGGTTCGTCGGAGCTGGTACTGATCTCGGGCATGGAAGGAGCCGGCAAAACCGCACTCGCCGAAGCATTCTCGGCAACCCTGGCCGCCCGTGGCTGGACGACGGCCTGGGGGCCGAGCCCGGCGGGCCGGGGGGTTCCGCCGAACTGGGCCTGGCGGCGGATCGTGACGGAGCTGGCCGCGGCAGGAGGCTCGCCGGTTGGCGGGGCGGACGCTATGGCCGGGTCGAACGCGGTTGGCGAGGTGGGCGAGGCTGGCAGGGCGAACGTGGCCGACGGGGCGGACGCGGGCGGCGAGGCGGACGCGGCCGGCGAGGTGGGCAGGGCGAACGTGGCGGGCGCGGCGAACGTGGCGGGCGAGGCGGGCGGGGCGAACATGGCGAGCGGGACCGACGTGGGCGGGGCGGACGTGGCGAGCAAAGCGAACGTGGTCGGTATGGCGAACGTGTCGGGCGGGGCGGACGTGGCGGGCGGGGGGAACGTGGTCGGCGGGGCGAACACTGCGGGCAGGGCGGACGGGGCGAACGTGGTCGGCGGGGCGGACGCGGTGGGCAGGACGAAAGTGGCTGGCGCGGCGGATGTCGTGGGTGGGGCGGACGTGGTGGGTGGGGTGGTCGCTGCCGATCCGGCGGTGGCGCGGTTCGCTGTGCGGGAGCGGACGCTCGGGCTCGTGCGCGCGGTCGCGCGGCGGGCGCCGGTGGTGCTGGTCTTCGACGATCTGCACCAGGCGGGGGCGGAGACGCTGGAGCTGGTGTCCGCCCTGGTGACCGAGCGGGTCGGGGGGCCGGTACTGGTGATCGGTGGGTACCGCGATACCGAGGTGGGGGACGCGCTGCGGGATGGATTGGCGCGGTGGGCGCGGGTTGAGCCGGAGCGGATTCCGCTGGGTGGGCTGAGCGAGTCCGAGACCGGTGCGCTGGTGCGCGCGGTGGCGGGGGAGGCCGTCGACGGGTGGCTGGCGCGGCGGATTCACCGGCGCGGCAACGGAAATCCGTTCTTCACCCGGGAGCTGGCCCGGTTGGCCGCGGATGCGGGGGAGGTCGCGCTGCGGGAGATACCGGCGGGGGTGCGGGATGTGGTGCGGCAGCGGCTGTCTCGGCTGCCGGAGGCGGAGCGGGCAGTGCTGCGGCGGGCCGCGGTGCTCGGGGTATCGGTCGACCAGCAGGCCGTAACGGCGCTGGTCGGCGATGACGCGGCGGTACTCGATGCGCTGGACGCCGGACTGCGAGACGGTTTTCTGGTCGAGACACCCGACGGCGAGGTGTCGTTCGCGCACGCGGTGGTGCGCGACGTGCTGTACGACGAGATCGGCGCACCGCGCCGCGCCGCATGGCACGCCGACGCGGGGGAGTACCTCGAACGGCGCGGAACGAGCGAACCCGCCGAACTCGCCGACCATTTCGTGCGCGCGGGCGGCCGAGTCGGCGGGGCACGCACCGCCCGCTACGCCCTCGCCGCCGCCCGTGCCGCCGAACGGGCCTTCGCGCCGCACGAGGCGGCGCGCTGGTTCGCCGCGGCCGCCACCGCCTGCGACCGGGACAGCGATACGCGCGGCAGCCTCGAAGCCACCCTGGGGCTCGGGCGCGCCACCGCGCTCACCGGAGATCTCGCGGAATCGAGACGGCAACGCGCGCAAGCCGTCCGGGCCGCCGACCGCTTCGACGATCCGGAACTCACCGCCCGCGTCATCACCGCCTTCGACGTCCCCGCCCTCTGGACCGACACCGACGATCCGGAACTGGCCCGCCACGTGGTGACGATCGCGGAACGCCTCCTGCCTCGACTCCCGGACAGCGGCGCGGGCGCCTCGGTCGATCGTTCCGACAACTCGGCGCCTCGCGCCGGTGGTTCGCCCGGGGACGCGGAGGTGGTGTCCGAGAGCGGGGTAGGGGATCCGGCGATGGAGTCGGTCGGTGGGACCGAAGGCGCGGAGGTGGTGTCCGAGAGCGGGCCAGATCCGGCGGTCGGGTCGGAGAGTGCGATGGACGGCGTGGCGGTCGGGTCGGCCGGTGGGATCGGGGGCGCGGCGGAGGAGTCGGCCGGTGAGATCGGGGGCGCGGCGGTCGGGTCGGTCGGTGGGATCGGGGACGTGGCGGTGGAGTCGGCGCGTAGGTCCGAGGACATCGAGGCGCTGCGTGCCCGCCTGCTCACCACTATCGCACTCGAGCTGCGCGCCGCCGACAGTGCACGCGGGCGGGCGGCGGCCGCCGAGGCCGAACGGATCGCGCGTCGGCTCGACGACCCGGCCCTGCTGGCATTCGCGCTCAACGGCCGCTTCATGCAGAGCTTCCACCGCGCCGGACTCGCCCCCGAACGCGCCCGGATCGCCGACGAACTCATCACCGTGTCGCAGGCGCACGAACTGGTGAGCTTCGAGGTGCTCGGCCACCTCATCGCCGTGCAATCACTCAGCGCCACCGCGGATTTCGCCGCCGCCGACGCGCATGCCGCCGCCGCCGACGCGCTGGGCGAGAAGTACGGGTTACGGCTGGTCGCCTTCTTCACCCGCTGGTATGCCACCCTGCGCGACGCACTGACCCTGCCACCCGCCGACGCGGAGGCCGCCTACCGCGCCACCGCCGCCGCCCACCCCGGCGCGGCCATGCCCGGCCTCCGGCACGGTCTGCTCCCCCTGGCCCTGCTGAGCGTGCGCCTCCGCCACGACCTGCCGCTCGACACCGATCCCGGACAGGACTTCGGCCCGCACGAGCCTTGGGTGCGCCCCCTGCTCCTGCTCGGCCAGCACCGCGCGGACGCCGCCCGCAGCGCACTGCACGCCGCCCCCGCACCCCCACCGGACCTGCTGCTGGAACTGCGCCTGTGCCTGCTCGCCCGCGCCGCCCGCGACCTCGGTGAACACACCGTGCTGGCGACACTGCGCGACCGACTGGCCCCCGCCGCGGGCGAACTCGCGGGCGCGGGCACCGGCCTGCTCACCCTGGGCCCGGTCGCGAACTTCCTCGATGACCCGGAGGTCGGTGGTGACCGGCCCTGACACCCGGTGCGGACGGCGGATGCTGTGGTGTGGGCAACGCGGCGTCGATCGGGGCGCTATGCGGGAACGGGTGCGGTGCCGAGCGCGTCCGCCAGTGCGGTGAGGGTCGGGGCGCATCCGGCGTCGATGCGCAGCGTCGCCAGCTCGTCGCCTCGGGTGGGGCCGCGGTTGACGATCACCACGGGGCGGTGGGTTCTGGCGGCGTGGCGGACGAAGCGCAGGCCGGACATGACGGTGAGGGAGGAACCGGTGACGAGGAGGGCGTCGGCGGCGTCGACCATCGAGAAGGCCGCTGCCACACGGTCTTTGGGGACCGATTCGCCGAAGTAGACGATATCGGGTTTGAGCATGCCGCCGCAGCGGTGGCAGTCGACCATGCGGAAGGCGGAGGTGTCGTCGAGTACGGCGTCGGCGTCGGGGGCCACCTCGAGGCCGTCGAGGGTGACGGTGTCGGCGAAGCCCGGATTGGCGGCCTCCAGCCGGTCGGCCAGGGTCAGGCGGGAGATGAGGCCCTGGCAGTTGAGGCAGCGCACGCGCAGGTAGGTGCCGTGCAGGTCGATGACGGCGCGGCTGCCCGCCTTGGTGTGCAGCAGATCCACGTTCTGGGTGATCAGCCCGGTGACCACGCCCGCGCGTTCCAGCCGCGCCAGCGCGCGATGCCCGGCATTGGGCCGCGCGGCGTCCATGCGCCGCCAGCCGACGTGATTGCGGGCCCAGTAGCGCTGCCGGAAGACCGGATCGCCGACGAACTGCTGGTAGGTCATGGGATTGCGGGGCGGCGCGTCCGGACTGCGGTAGTCCGGGATCCCGCTGTCGGTGGAGATGCCCGCCCCGGTCAGCACCGCCACCCGCCGCCCGGCCAGTATCTCGACCAGCGCACCGAGCCCTGGAACCACCGCCTCGTCCGACATGCACCCAGGGTACGAGCCCGCCCGTCGGCGAGTACACGCGTGCCGTGCGGGTGATTGTGTCCGGTGCTCGTATCGCTCAGCGCGGGCCGTTGGTGTTGAGGTAGACGACCGGTCCGCCGTCGAAGTGGCCGCGGGCGTCGAGTGCCAGCAGGGCCGCGAGGGCCTTGGCGGTGTAGACGGGTTCCAGTTCGAGGTGTTCGAGGTCGGCGGCAAGCCGTCGGGCCGCCTCGCCCTCGGCGGTGGGGTGGCCGTAACCAGTGCCGAGCCAGTCCGTGACGATCTCCAGATTGCCTGTGGGCGTGACGTTTTCGGGTAGGCGCGCACCGCGGCGGCGGAGCAGGCGTGCGGTGCGGTGGGTCAGGCGGGTGAGCGATCGGTGGTCCAGGCGCAGGGTGTCGTTCACGACCACGCCCACCACGCGCGTGGACAGGCCCGCCAGCCGCAGGCCGAGGGCCAGCCCGGCCACCGTCCCGCCCGACCCCACCGGGGTGACGAGATGGGTCGGCTCGGGCAGCTCCCCGGACCGCACCTGCTCGGCCAGCTCCAGCGCCGCCTCCACATAGCCGAGCGCGCCCACGGGGGAGGAACCGCCCGCCGGGAGCGGATACGGCGGGCGCATGCCCGAGAAGTGCCGCGCGAGGAGCAGGGGCGCGGCCAGTACGATCCGCGCCCTGGTGTGGGTGAAGCGCAGCTCCGCCCCGGAGGCGCGCAGCCGCTCCAACTGTCGCCGCACATGGTCGTCCACCGGCTGATCCACCAGCGCCAGTACGGTTTTCAGCCCGTGCTCGCGCCCGTAGAGCGCGGTCGCAAACCCCAGTTGGTACCCAGCCCGCCCACGGTGACGATGGTGCGCCGCCCCCGCCGCAGCGCATCCGGCAACAGCCATTCGAGTTTGCGCACCTTGTTCCCACCCCACCCGCCGTCCCCGAACGCGCTGTCGTCCTTCACCCACAGGTCCGCCCCGGCCCCCAACGCCGTCAGCCTCCGCACCGGTGTCGGCCGGGTACCGAGCGCCAGATGCGGCAGCGTCCGCGAGAGTTCCGGATGCAATCGGTGCAGCAGAGGAGTCACGCGCGCAGCGTATCCCGGCCACGCGCCGCTCCGGCGAGCCCAGCACCCCCCGGCCCCGGCGAAGGGCGGAATGATGAGCATTTCCGGCGAATCGGGCGCATGCTGAATCATGAGCACGAACAATTCCGGCGGGAGCCGTGCGGGGTTGGCGTTGGCGATCGCCGGGGTGGCGGTCGTTCTCGCGGCGGCGGCGGTGCTGTTCGCGGTGAGTCGGGACGGACTCGATTCCGGTGACGGCGCGACGTCGGCGCGGCCCACCCCGGGAACGGCGTCCGTCGCGCCGACCACCGCACCCGGCACGGGAGGCGTCGGGTCGGGAACGTCGCAGCCCGGAGTTTCCGCGTCCGACCCGGCCGCCCCGACCACTCCGTCCGACCCGGATCATTTCGCCTATCAGCCACTGTGGCCCTTCGCCACCGCCGCCGACGCCGCCGACTGGCAGCGCGCCTACCGCGAGGGCGGCCATCAGCCGTGGCATCTCGACGCCCCCGCCGTCGCCCTCATGTTCACCCAGCAGTACCTGGGCTACGGCAGTGTCGACCGGGTGGTGAACACCCAGTACCGCGAGGACGAAGCGTGGATCACCGTCGGCTACGCCCGCCCCGACGATCCCGGCCATGTCGGACTGCCCGCCGCCATGCTGCACCTGGTGCGCTTCGGCAGCGGTCCGGACGCGCCGTGGGAGGTGGTCGGCACCGAGGACCGCACCCTCACCCTCACCACCCCGCCGTACGGCTCGCAGGTCGGTTCGCCGATCACGGTGGGCGGCCGCATCTCCGGCGTGGACGAGAGCCTCGACATCCAGGTCCGCCAGCTCGGCCGCGAGCAGCCGGTGGGCACGGTCGGCCGGATTCCCGCCGGTGGTATGGATACGCCGTGGTCGGCGACGGTCCCCGTCGATGCCTCCTGTCCGGGCACGCTCACGGTGGCGGTCGCGACCGGCGGCCATGTCACCGATGTGGAGCGCTTCGCGGTCACCGGGGTGCGCTGCTGAAAACCGTTCAGGATTCCAGTTTCTCGGCCAGCGCGGGCAGCCGGTCCACCATATCCACCACATAGTCGGCGACCACGTCGATCATGACGGGCCGCTCCACCTTCAGCCCGCCGTCCAGCCACACCAGCATGAGTTCGGCCGCGCCGCCGGTGATCAGCTGGGCCAGGGCGGTGAGCGCGTTGTCCTCGCCCTCGGGAATGTCGAGCAGCAGCCGGGCCTCCTGCATGATCACCGCCGCGACCCGCCGCATCCCCTCGAAGCGCCGTCGCATGAGGCCCTCGCTGCCGTGCGCCTGCGCCAGCGCGATATTGGCGCGGCGCGGATCGTCGGTGAGCGCCACGATGAGCGCCGCCACCCCGGCTCGGATCTTGTCCGCCTGGTCGCCCTCGGTGTCGGCGATGGCGGCGCGCGCGGAATCGAGTGCCGCGCCTTGGATCTCGTCGAGCAGATCGCCGGCGAGCGCGTCCAGGTCCGGAAAGGATTCGTAGAAGAACCGCGGCCCGACCCGGGCCTGCTCACAGACCCCGCGCACGGTGAGGGCGGACAGCCCCTGGGTGCCGATGATGTCGAGCGCGGCGTCCAGTAGGCGGCGACGGCGCTGCTCGCGCCGTTCGTCGGTGGTCGCTCCGCGATAGGTCCCGCCGAATTCCCGCCTCACACCGACCAGCTTGGCACACTTATCGGGAAACGACTGTTTACGGAAACCATCGTTTCCGGTACTGTGAGATTCATCTCGAAGGGAGACCGACGATGAATCTCCTTGTGCCCCGGGACTTCCGGGATCCGGTCGGCCATGCCCGCCAGGTGCGGGCCCGGCTCAATCAGCGGTTACAGCGCGCGGTCGGCGGGGTGGCGGAGCGCTACCCGTCACCGCCCCGCCCGCTGGCGACACCCCCGCCGGGCAGCGGCCTGAAACCGGTCATGGGTGATTTCGGGCCACCCTGGATCGGCTATATGCTCAGCTCGCTCGCCGACCCGATCGACTTCTCCCGCAGGCGATTACGGGACTACGGGCCGGTGAACTGGGCGGGCGGCTTCGGACGTCCGATCGTCGGCGTCGGCAGCCCGGAGGCGCTGGAGCAGGTGATGCTGGACCGGGACCGGGTGTTCTCGGCGCAGCGCGGCTGGGAATTCCTGATCGGCCCGTTCTTCCGCGGCGGCCTGCTACTGCGCGATTTCGACGATCACCTCTACCATCGCCGCATCCTGCAGCAGGTCTTCACCCGGCCGCGCCTGGACGGCTATCTCGAACTCACCTCGCCACTGCTGGCCCGGGGCATCGCGGACTGGCGGCCGGGGCCGGACTTCCGGCTCTACGACGCGGTGAAACGGCTGTTGCTGGCGCAGGCGACCGCCGTCTTCGCGGGCGCGGAACTGGGTCCGGAGAGCAACCGGCTGTCGCGGGCGTTCGAGGACGCCGTGCACGGCGGCACCGCCATGATCCGGGCCGATGTCCCCGGCGGCGTGTGGCATCGCGGCCTGCGCGGTCGGCGCATGCTCGAGGAGTACTTCCGGCGCGAGCTGCCGCGGCGGCGCGCGGGGGAGGCTGCCGATCTGTTCAGCGTGCTCGCCCGGGTGGCGACCATGCCCGAGCACCGGCTCACCGATGCCGACGTGATCGCGCACATGATCTTCGTGATGATGGCCGCGCACGACACCAGCGCCATCTCCATCGCCATGCTGGCCTACGAGCTGGCCCGGCACCCCGACTGGCAGGAGCGGCTGCGAGCGGAGTCGCGCGCACTGGGCAAGGCCGAGCTCGACTACGGCGACCTGGCCCGGCTGCCGAGTCTGGACCTGGCCTTCAAGGAGGCGCTGCGGATGTACGCGCCGGTGGCTCAGCAGGCCCGCGAGACCATTGCCGACACCGATATCGCGGGCCACTACGTGCCCGCGGGCACGCTCGTCATGACCGCGCCGTACACCATGATGCGGCAGCGGGAGTTCTGGCGCGATCCGGACGCCTTCGAGCCGGAGCGCTTCGACGCCGACCACCGCGAGGACTCCGCACACCGCTTCGCCTGGGCGCCGTTCGGCGGCGGGGCGCACAAGTGCATCGGCCTCTACTTCGGTGGGATGACGGTGAAGGCGGTGCTGCACCGCATGCTGCTGGCGTACCGCTGGAGTGTGCCGCCGGGGTATCGGGTGCCGCTCATCGCGGGTACCGGACCGCTGCCCGCCGACGGGCTGCCCATGCGGCTGGAACGGCTCGGCGCATGAGGATCGAGGCCGATCTCACCCGCTGTGCGGGGCACGGCATGTGCGAGGCCGTCGCACCCGAGCTGTTCCGGGTGGGCGATGACGAGCGGGTGGCCGTGCGGTGTGCCGAGGTGCCCGAATCCGAGCGGGAGGTGGCCCTGTTGGCGGTGGACAGTTGCCCCACTCGGGCGCTGCGTTCGGCCTGATCACGCGGGTCTCGAAATGTAATACCGACCGCGCGGTAGCTACTCAACAGCTACTGGTCGGTCTACTGTGCGGCTATGGATATGGCACTCGAGTGGGACCGGCACCCAGGTACCGGCCTGCGCCTGGCGAATGAACTAGCGGGAGCGGCGGGACTGTTCCAACTGGAGGACGTCGCCCTCGACCAGCCATCCGACCTGCTCGGCACCATTGCCGCCCGCTCGGACGGCCGCCTGCTCGGCTGGGCGGAGCTACGCGCCGCCGGACCCCGCGACGCCTGGGTCCAGGTCATCGACGCCGATCGGCTCGTACGCTCCATCCGCCTGGGACACACCGACGACACGCCCGCCACGCCGGACGAGACCGAGGTCTTCGCCACCCTCATCGCCTCCGCCGCCGGACACGCCCAGGGCGCGGGCTACCGCGTGC
The DNA here is from genome assembly GCF_007362295.1 of Nocardia otitidiscaviarum. Classification (NCBI taxonomy): domain Bacteria; kingdom Bacillati; phylum Actinomycetota; class Actinomycetes; order Mycobacteriales; family Nocardiaceae; genus Nocardia; species Nocardia otitidiscaviarum. The sequence continues at coordinate 2,508,632 of NZ_CP041695.1, forward strand.
TGCGCTGGGAGGGGTCCGACACCGGTCCGGAGGGGCAGGCCGCCGCACTGCTGGAGGCCGATGTCATCGGTGAGGTGGCCCGGCTGTGGACCGCCGAGCTGGGCAGCTGGGAACCGCCGGAGGGGGCCGGGGCCATCGCCGCCGACCAGTGGATTCTGCACGCCGAGGCCGAGTCCACCGAGCCGCCCGGCAATCTGTTCATCGTGGCGTTGCTGGGTGAGGGGACCACCGATCCGATCGCCACCATCACCGCGACCATCATCGACGACATCGCCTACATCAACACCGGCGAACAGATCTCCTACGCCGACGTCGACTCCGACCGCCTGGCCGGTCTCGTGGTGGCGCTGCTGGCCGAGATCCAGGATCGCTTCCCGACCGTCGCCATGCTGCGCGTCTTCGAGTTCGACGACGCCACCGTGCGCGCGGCCCTCGAGCACGCCGGACTGGAGTTGGCCGCGCACTTCCGCGATTACGAGCTGGTGCTGGTCGAGGACTGACCCCGCGCGGCGATCCGGTCCAGCCCGTCGAGCGCGCCCAGCATCAGCTCCACATTGTCGTGGACGAATTCGTCTCGGGCATAAGGGGTTTCGCCGTAGGCCAGGGCGGTCGTGGTCTCGCCGAAGGCCGCCACCAGGAAGCGTGCGGTGAGTACCACCGCCCGGTCCTCGGCCCGCGCGCCCGCGACGAGTCCGGCCAGGATGGTCGCGAAGGCGGTCACATAGTCCTCCGACCGCTCCAGTCTGCGCCGGGCGCTGCCGGGATGGCCGTATGCCTTGGTGGACAGGAATTTGCCCTTGGCGGGCTGGCCGAGGAAGAAGTCGGTGATGGCCTCCACCACCGCCGTGATGTGGGCGTGCCGGTCGGGCGGGGTGTCGCGGACCGCGGCGTGCACCGTCTGCGCCAGCTCGCGCGCCGCGGCGTCGAATGCCGCCGCGGTGAGTTCGTCCAGATCGGCGAAGCTCTCGTAGACGAACCGGGTCGACAGGCCCGCCGCCGCGGCCACGCGCCGCACGGTCAGCGCGCCCGCTCCCTCGCGTGCCATCACCACGATGGCGGCGTCGACCAGCTGCTCGCGCCGACCGCGCATCCGCTCGTCGGCCGCGATCCCGCCGTAGCGCCGGGCGGCCTTCATCGACGCGGCTCCGACATGGTGGTCCGCGTCACTGCCGCCGAATGTTGACACATTTGTTTCCTGAAACCTACCTTTCTAGACACAAATGATTCCTCAATGTGGAGGCGTTGCCATGGCCAGCCCCGTGTCGGAAATCTACGCGACCGACGACCCCGAACCCGCGCGCCGGGGAGTCGCGCCGGACTCGCCGACGGCCCGCTACGCCGCCGACTGGCGACTGATCATGCTGGCCCCGAGCGCCCTGCTGCTCCAGGTCGCCCACCCAGTCATCGGTTCCGGCGTGGCGCAGCACTCGGTCTACACCACCGACCCGCTGGGCCGCTTCGACCGCTCCTACTGGCCGACCATCGCCCTGGCGTTCTACGGGGACGACACCGCCGCCTACGGACGCGACATCCGCGCCATGCACAAGGGCATCACCGGCGTGGACCACGCGGGCCGCCGCTACCACGCCTGGGAACCGGAGGCGTACTTCTGGGTGCTCGGCACCGCGTACTGGGCCTGCACGGTGGTGGCCGAACGCTTCGGACGAGGACTGTCCCGCACCGAGAAGGCCGACCTGTACGCGGGCTGGCGGCAGGCCAGCCTGCTCGCGGGCCTGCGCGAGCGCGACGCGCCGCCCGAGGTGGCCGACTTCGACCGATTCTTCGAACGCATCCTGACCGAGCGACTCGAGCATCACCCGAGCGTGGACGACGTGCTCGCCACCCTGCGCCGCCCACCGGCCCCGGCCGGTATGCCCGCCCTGCTGTGGCGGCCGATCATGTGGGGCATCGTCGGACCGTTCGCGGCCTGGGTGAACACCGGCGTCCTGCCGCCCCGGGTGCGCGACCTGCTCGGCCTGGAGTGGACGGCGCGCGACGAAGCGCTGCTCCGCGGCTGGGCGGTGCTGGTGCGAACCGTCGACCGAGTGCTGCCGCGTCCGGTGCGCGAGATCGGCCGCACCGTCGCGCTGTGGCGCAAGGACGCCATCATCGCCACGGCCCGGCAGGCAGCCGCGAGGACGCACGTCGCATAGACCTGTCGTGCCCCGCGTCCGCGGAGAGGTGGCCGACCTCTCCCGCCTTGTCGACCGGGTGCGCTGTGGCCTGATCGGCGGCGGGCTAGCGGACGTCGCGGGGGACCCCGAGTTCGCGGTCGAGGTAGCGCAGGTCGGGGTCGTCGCGGCTGCCGTTGCGGAAGGCGCGGAAGACCAGGTCCTGGGGGTGGTGGACGGCGAAGACGTCGCGGAAGGTGGCGACGGTGCGGTGCGGGATGCCCGCCAGGCGCGGGTGGTAGCCGGTGTGGGCCTCGGGACCCTCCCAGATGAGTGCGCCGCTCTGCGGGGCGAAGGTCCAGCCGAGGGCGGTCATGCGGCGGTCGAATTCACCCGCGCCGAGTCCGGCCACATCCCAGCCGCTGGCCTCGTTGTGCAGGCGGCGGCCGTGCAGGAACTGCACGAAGCACGGATCCGGTCCGGGGTGCGGGGTGCTGAGGCTGAGGACGCTGTCCCAGGGCAGCGTGGTCAGCGCCCAGGCCAGCCGGACGGTGAAGTCGGCCCAGTCGTCACACGCCGGGGCGGCGGCGCGGGCGGTGGGGCGTTCGGCGGGCAGGCCGTAGGAATCGGTGCCGGGAGCGTCCAGGCTCCAGGTGGCGCAGCGTAGTCGGCGCGGGGCCATGGCCAGCCCGGCGTCCAGTACCGCCACCACCGAGGCCGCCACCCGCCGCCGCGCCTCGACCGCCTCGCCGCGTCGCCAGCCGGTGTGCCAGGCGCGCGCCAGCTCCGGTCGCCGCCATACCCGCTCCACCGCGCGTAGCTCCGGATTGGGCTGTGTCGCATCCGATTCCAGGGGTAGCGGGCAGGGCTCCCAGAGTCCGTCCGGCTGGTCGCGCAGCACGGTCAGCAGGTGTTCGGCGGCGGCGGCGTCATCCGGGACGGGCAGCAGGACTTCGATGGCACAGCCCTGCTGCGCGAAATGAACGCACCGCCCGGTATTTTCGTCACGCAGTTGCAGGAAGCGCGGATTCCAGTCCAGGCCGGATTCGAGGTCCTCCTCTTCGAGAAAGTGCGGCATGCTGCGCAACAGTCCGTCCCACCTGTCCTCACCCATCTCCCTCTCCTCCCGATTCCCGGCGGTTAAGTTACCGGGGGCGGCAATCACCTTGCCCGGCAAGGGTTGCCGGTGCACAGTGGAGCACAGCATGGTAGAACGTGTTCTAGTTTTCGCTCGATGAAGGATCTCGATGAACTGGTACACCGGGAATACCACCTACGACACCGTGCTCGCCATCGGCTTCGCATTCGCGGCATTCGTGCTGATCGGCGGGCTTTTCGGACAAAGTCCGTACGGTCGATTCGCGACGGCGAAGCTGGGTCTCAACCTGAACCCGAAACTCGGCTGGTGGCTCATGGAGATTCCGGCGACCGTGGTTTTCGCGGTCTGCTTCCTGGCCGGGCCGAACCGATTCGAACCCACCGCGCTGGTGCTGGCCGCCATCTGGGTGCTGCACTACGGCAATCGCGGCTGGTTCTTCCCGCTGTCCATCCGCCAGGTGCCGGGCAAACGCGGCAGTTTCAACATCTCGGTGCTGGCCATGGGCATGTTCGTCACCGCCCTGCACGGCTACCTCAACGGCACCCTGTTCAGCCACGACTACCTGGACCGGTACGACACCGACTGGCTCACCGACCCGCGCTTCCTGATCGGTCTGGTGGTCTACCTGTGCGGCTTCGCGCTACTGGTCCACTCCGAGAGCATTGTTCGCAATCTTCGCGACAAGAACGATCCGGGCGCAACGGAATACAAGATCCCCTACGGCGGCGGCTTCCGATTCGTCACCAGCCCCACCTATCTCGGCGAGCTGATCGCCTGGACCGGATTCGCCATCCTGACCTGGGCGCTGCCCGGTGTGGTGATCCTGCTGATCACCGTGGGCAATCTGGTGCCGCGCGCCTTCGCCACGCATCGCTGGTACCGGGAGAAGTTCGCCGACTACCCGGCGGAGCGAAAAGCCCTCATTCCCTTCGTGATATGAGAAATTGTCCGACACGGAATTCCCCAGGGACGGGATTGGGCTACGGTAATCGCATGGCGCGTCTGGTGAGTAAAGAACAGTACTTCGACCAGGGCCTCGACGTTTTGGCACAGGCCGGTTTCGCCGGGCTCAATATCGGGGTGCTGTGCCGGGCGCTGGGTGTCACGAGCGGGTCCTTCTACCACCACTTCGGCAGTTGGCAGGGATTCGTGGACGCCCTGCTGGCCTACTGGGAGGGGCAGCAGGCCAGACGGTTGCGCGAGCTGGAGTTCGGCAGCGGCACACCGGAATCCGATGTGGACAAACTGCGCGAACTGACGCTGGGGCTGCACCACCGGGCCGAGGCCGCCATCCGCGCGTGGGGCGCGAACGACGCCTCGGTCGGCACGGTGCTGCGCCGGGTGGACGACGCCCGGCGCCGGATTCTCGGCAAGGCGATCGCCGGGGTGGTGGGGGATCGGGCCGCCGCGGCCCATCTCACCTCGCTCGGCATGGCCATGCTGGTCGGCTATCAGCAGCTCTCGGCGGCCGGGCACCGCGACGACTTCGCCCCGCTGCTGGACGAGTTCGTGCGCCTGGTGTTCTCGCACGCGCACGTGGTCGCCTGATCCGGCGCTAACGGCCGCGCGGTCCGTACGAGTCCCGCGCCCCGCGCTCGAACTTGTTGCGGTACATGGCCGTATCCACCGTGTGCATGAGATCGTCCACCGCCGTCGGCGCGCTCTCGGCGACGGCGGTGCCGATGCTCGCGCCCAGCGTCACCGGATGTCCGTCCACCGCGAACGGCGCGCCCAGGGCCGCGAGCATCTCCTCGGCCAGCTTCGCCAGCTCGTCGGCATCGCATCGCTCGACCAGCACGATGAACTCGTCGCCGCCGATGCGCGCGGCCATTCCGCCCACCGCGGAGACGGTGGTGAGCAGCCGGGTCGCCACCTCCCGCAGCACCCGGTCGCCGGTGGCGTGGCCGTACTCGTCGTTGATCTCCTTGAAGCCGTCCAGATCCAGATAGCAGACGCCGACCGGCGGCTCGGCCGCGCCGAGCCGGTCGAAGAACAGCAGCCGGTTGGGCAGGCCGGTGAGCGGATCGTGGTGGGCGTCGTGCCACAGCCGGTCGGAGAGCTGTTTGCGTTCGGTGACGTCGACGGTGACACCCACCAGAAAACGCGGCCGCCCGTCGCCGTCGCGTACCACCGACATGGACAGGTCGATGGTCTTGCAGCTGCCGTCGGGGCGTTCGTGCACGGTCTCGGTGCGGAAGCGGTCGGTTTCGCCGGTGAGCAGCCGTTGGAACTGGTCGAAGGCGTCGCCGATATTCTGCGGTCCGAGAATGTCGGCCACCGAACGGCCCGGCATCTCCTTCGCGGGCACACCGAGGGTTTCGGCCATGGCGGCGTTCACGTCCAATACCTGGCCGGTGCTGATGTCGATGGTGCCGATACCGACCGAGGCGGCGGTGAAGATGGCCTCGAACCGCGCCTCCGACAGCTGTCGCCGCGCCTCCGCCTCCCGGGCCGCGGTGAGCGCCGCGGCGAGGGTGGTCTCCTGTTCGGCCAGCGCGGCCTGGCGTAGTCGGTCGGTGAACGCGGCCGCGAATTCGGCCGCCACCGCGGCGGCCCGCTGTCGGCCCGGGTGGTAGTCGGCGGCCGTGGGGTCGGGGTATTCGGCGTCGAACATCTCCCCGCAGATCAGCAGCACCGAGTGGTGGACGGCGCGGGCGTCGCGGTAGTTGGCGTCGACCAGGGCGGCGGCCGCCGCACCCGCGACCGCCGGATCGCCCGTCCCCCGGATCGCCGCCAGCAGACCACCGGTGTATTGCCCGAGCAGCACCTCCACCTGGGCGCGGGTGAGCGTCGGCGCGACCGCGCCGTCGAGAAGTTCGGCCCATCGCACGGCCACATCTCGCGCTCCCACCGCAACCCCCTGTCGAGTCCGTCGAGTCAGGGCTTCCGACCCACGCCCGCCAGACCCAGTGAGCGCCCCGGTGCCTCGTGCTGGTCGCGTTCGGATTCCGGCCGCCACAGCGGCAGCTCGACGACGCCGGGTTCGATCAGTTCCCAGCCGTCGAACATGGTGGTGATCGCCTCGCGGGACCGGAAGTGAATACCGATCTTATTCTCGTTCTCGGCATTGGCGCCCAACTTGGCGGCGTCCTCGGGACGCTGCGCCGAGGTGAGGTGCGAAATCGCCACGTAGCTGCCGCCCGGCACCGCCGCCCGCAACTCCGACACCAGCTCCGCGGGCCGGTCCTCGTCGCCCACCAGGTGCAGCACCGCGACCAGCAGGATGCCGACGGGCTGGGAGAAGTCGACGAGTCCGGTCGCGCGGGCCCGCTCGAGCAGGTCGGCGGGTTTGCGCAGGTCGGCCTCGATGGCCCCGGCGCGCTCGTTACCGCTCAGAATGGCCTTGGCATGCGCCACCGCCACCGGGTCGATATCCGCGTACAGCACCCGCGCGGCGGGGTCGATCTCCTGGGCGATCTCGTGCACATTGCCCGCGGTCGGAATGCCGGAGCCGACGTCGAAGAACTGCCGCACCCCCGCGTCCATCAGGTACCGCACCGCCCGCCGCAGGAACGCCCGGTTGCTGAGCGCCAGCCGGGGCAGGTCGGGGACCAGCTTCTTGCCCATCTCGGCCGCCTGCCGGTCGACCTCGAAATTGTGCGAGCCGCCCAGCAGCGCGTCGTACATGCGTGCCGGACTGGCCTGGGTCATGTCCACGCCCTCCGGGGCCCACGCCGGTCTGTCCATTCGAAACCCTCCTGCGAACCAACGATCTCGGACCACGCCGCGGGCGGGCTGATCCGCTGCCGGATGCTCCGTGTTCATGATCACCCGGGCCGTGCTCTGCGAATGGTAGCCCGCGTACTCCAGAACTATTGCAGCGACATGTTTCTCATCGGCCGGGGCCGGGTGCGGCCGGGGCCGGGCAGGTGCTGTCGGTGACGAGGGGAACGCAGACGCCGGTGATGTCCTCGAGCAGCAGCCGCCCGCCGATCACCAGTGCCGCCAGCGCCACCGCTCCGAAGAACAGCACCCACACGATGCCCGGGATCCGGGTGAGCCGGGCCAGCTGGTCGGCGTCGGAATTGGGCTCGTGCGCGCGATTGCGCTGGAGTTCCACCACCGGGCGCGCTGCCGCCAGCAGCAGGAACCACGCGGCGAAGTAGGCGAACCCGGCCTGGAGGTCGTCGGTGCCGAACCAGGAGACCGCGAATACCGCGCCGCCCGTGACGAAGACCGACAGCAGCCCGAAACCATTGCGCACCTTGAGCAGTACCGCCGCCAGCAGGGCGATGGTGGCCCACAGCATGAGCGTGATCCGGTGCGCGCCGAGCAGCGCCGCGTAGCCCAGGCCGAGCAGCGCCGGAGCGGGGTATCCGGCCATGGTGGTGAGTACCATCCCGAGGCCGTACGGCTTGCCGCTGGACACCGTGAGCCCCGAGGTGTCCGAATGCAACCGGATGCTGTTGAGCCGTCGCCCGGTGAGCAGGGCGACGAACGCGTGGCCGCCCTCGTGCGCGATGGTGACCACATTGCGGGTCAGCCGCCAGGTGGGGCGGTAGAGCACGATCAGCAGGGCCGCGATTGCGGTGCCCAGCACCAGCCACCACGGCGGCGGCGTCTGCGTACCGGTGAGGCGGTCGACGATCGAGTTCCCGCGTTCGACGAATTCGGCGATCTGCACCGCCGCACCTTACCCGCGCATCACGGCTTGCGCCCGATGCCGCCGCGCACCGAGGTGCTCTCGCCCTCGGGTGGCTCGTCGGCCCGCCAGCGGTCGATGGGGACGATGCCCGGCGGCACCAGCTCCAGTCCCTCGAACACGCCCTCGACCTCGGCCGGGGTGCGGGGATGGTAGGGAGCGCCGCCGGTCTGCGCGTAGTTCTCGCACAGCCGGACGTAGGCCGGATCGTCGGTGGTGCCGTCGTTGAGCACCAGGTAGCTGCCCGACGGTACGGCGGCCATGAAGGTGTCCACGATGCGCCGCACGTCCCGGTAGGTGGGGGCGTGGCCGAGAACGCCGTGGAACATGACCGCGATCGGCTTGGTGAAGTTCAGGACCTGCCGCGCGGCGGTGACGATGTCCTCGGGGTGGTTGAAGTCCGCGTCGATATAGGTGGTGACGCCCTCGTCGGTGGTGCTGGTGAGCAGGGCGCGGGCGTGTGCGAGCACCATGGGGTCGTTGTCGACGTAGACGACCTTCGCCTCGGGCGCGATGCCCTGGGCAACCTCGTGCGTGTTCTGCATGGTGGGCAAACCGGTTCCGACATCGAGGAATTGGCGGATCCCGGCCTCGGCGGTCAGATAGCGCACCGTGCGGATGAGGAAGCGCCGCGATTCGACGGCCATGGTGCGGATGCCGGGGTAGGCATCGATGCCCGCCTCGCCCGCGATCCGGTCGACCTCGTAGTAGTCGCGTCCGCCCATCCAGAAGTTCCAGATCCGGGCCGAATGCGGGATATCCGTGCGTATCCGCGGTTGCGGCGGGTGGGACATACTCGATCTCCTCTGACGCTCGGCGTGGAATCTACGCCGTACACCGCCGTCTCGCGGGCATTTCACCGACCTGTGATCGGGAGTCGCGCTGGACCGCGCCGCGGATTCGCGCCAGACTGCGCGAATGAGCAGCGACACAGTGGATCCGGTGGTGGAGACCGCGACGGGGAAGGTGCGGGGTGCGCCGAACGGTCACGGCGGCAGCGTGTTTCGCGGCATTCCCTTCGCCGCGTCGCCGGTGGGTGGTTCGCGATTCGCGCCGCCGCGACCGCATCCGGGCTGGACGGGGGAGCGGGCCTGCGTTCGCCCCGGCTCCGCCGCCCCGCAGTGGCCGTCGCGGCTGGAATCGGTGCTGGGAACCCGGGTTCCGGACTGGGACGAGGACGGCTGCCTGAACCTGTCGGTGTGGACCCCGGGCGACGTGGATCCTGCCGCGGCGCGCCCGGTCCTGCTGTGGTTCCACGGCGGCGGATTCACCAGCGGCAGCGGCGGCTGGGATTGGTACGACGGCGCCCGCCTGGCGGCGCTCGGCGATATCGTCGTCGTCACCGCCAACTACCGGCTGGGACCGCTCGGCTACCTGTATCTGCCCGAGATCGGGGCCGCGAATCTCGGCGCGCTGGACCAGGCGGCGGCGCTGCGCTGGGTGGCCGACAATATCGCGGCCTTCGGCGGTGATCCGGAGCGCATCACCGTGGGCGGGCAGTCGGCGGGCGCGTTCTCGGCACTGGCCCTGGCCACCGATCCGTCGACCGGCGCGCTGGTGCGACGGGTGATCGCGCAGTCCGGCCCGTGGCGGATGCCGCCGATGGACGCGCTGGCGGCGCGCGATATGACCGAGTCCTATCTGCGGATTCTCGGCATCGCCGCGGACGGGCAGGTAGCCGATCGATTGCGCGAACTGCCGGTGGGGCGGCTGCTGGCCGCCTACGCCCGGCTCATGGCCGAGACGGGGCGGCCCGGATCCATGGAACCGCCCATGTGGCCGGTGCTGGGCGGGCCGGGAACGCCGCGACCGTTCGACCAGGCCGTCGCCGCGGGCGCACTGCGCGGGAAGCAGGTGCTGCTGGGCTGGACCGCCGCGGAGATGGGGGCGTTCTTCGCTTTCAATCCGGCGATCCAATTGCTGAGCTGGGAGAAGGCGGCGGCGTTCGGGGTCACGCGGGAACGTGCGGACGTCGACTATCCGGGGGCGACCCCGGCGCAGGCGGTGTCGCTCGCGCTGGGCGAGCACTATTTCGCCGCCGGGGCCCGGGAAATCGCCGATACGCTTGCCGCCCAGGACAATCCGGCCCATCTGTATCGGTTCGAACGTGGCCCCGCCGTCGATCCCGACGGTATCGGGGCCTGCCACTGCGCGGAGCTGCCGTTCCTGTTCGGCACCTTCGACGCCTTCCCCAACGCTCCCATGCTGGGCGAAATCGGCGCGGACGACCGGGAATTGGCCACGGCGTTCGGCGGTGCGCTGGCCGCCTTCGTCGCCACCGGATCGCCGAACGGATCCGGTCTGGAGACCTGGCAGCCCTACCGCGGTGACGGCGCCGCCGAGGTCCGGGGATTCGGCGTGCCGACACGGCAAAGGTAGTGGTCACTGGACATATCGGGTTTGCGGGAGTATCACAACGGGTATGGGCTCCGATGTAATCGGTGTCAGCGACGCCGTGGAAGAAGGTGGTCCAGGTGTCGGCGAATTTGCCGGTGCGCCTGTGGCGGGTGCAACCGTGGAACCCGAATCCGCTCATGCGCGCATCGGATCGGTGGGAGGCGCTGATCTGGCTCGTCGCGGTGCTCGCGGCACTGGTGGCGGTGCCGCTCGCGGGAGCCATCGGCACCACGGCCTACACCGGGGCGGCGGCGCGCATCGCCGCCGAGGACGCCGGTAAGACCCTGGTCACCGCCACCGTCGTGGGTATGCCCGACGATGTGACCGGTGCGGGCGGCGGGGTGCGGGTGGAACGTTTCCCGGCCACCGTGCGCTGGGACGCCGACGGCCGCACCGGTGAGGCCGATGTCAACCTCTCCACACCCGCGGTCGCCGGGGCCGATGCCGAGGTCTGGCTCGGCGCCGACGGCACGCCCACCGCGCCACCGGCCAAGCCGGGATCGGCCGCCGCCGAGGGCGTGGGCACCGGGCTGGCGATTCTGGTCGAAACCTGGTGTGCCGCAGCCGCACTGGTGTGGGTGACGCATACCGCGCTCACCGTGCGCCGCAATGCGCGCTGGGATCAGGAGTGGCGCACCATGAATCATTCGATCGGGCGCGACACCCTCTGAGGACGCGACACCCCTCCGCGAACAGCCGGACTCAGTATTCGCCGTCGACCAGATTGCGCAGCGGTTCGCCGGCCAGATACCGCTGGATCTCGCCCACCGCCACCGCGTAGGCGCGCTCGACACTGCCGCGGCTGCTGCCGCCCACGTGCGGGGTGAGCAGCAGACCGGGCGCGTCCCAGAGTGGATGGTCGGCTGGCAGCGGCTCCGGGTCGGTGACGTCCAGGACGGCGCGCAGCCGCCGGGCGGTCAGTTCGGCGAGCAGCGCGTCGGTGCGCACCACCGGTCCGCGCGCGGCATTGACCAGGATCGCGCCGTCGTGCATGCGGGCCAGGAAATCCGCGTCCACCATGCCCACGGTGCGGCTGGTGACCGGGACGGTGAGGATCACCGCGTCGGCGTGCGGAATCAGATCGGGTAGTTCGTCCACCCCGTGCACACCGTCGCGGGCGCGGGTGCCCACCACGGTCACCGGGGTGTCGAACGGGGCGAGCTTGCGGCGCATCTCGGCCGCGAGATCGCCCGCGCCGACGATCAGGACGCGTTTGCCGTGCAGGGTGTCGGTCCGGTGCTGGGTCCACCGGTGCTCGCGCTGCGCCACCGCGAACTCGGTGAATTCGCGGTAGACGGTGAGCAGCCCGGTGAGCGCCCACTCGGCGGTGCTGGCCCCGTGCGCGCCGCGCGCGGTGGACAGCAGCACCCCCTCCGGGATCCGTCCGACCCACGCCTCGGCACCGGCGGTGAGCAGTTGGATCAGGCGCAGCTTCGGCAGCTCCCAGGCCAGGGCGGCAGCGGCCGATCCGGCGAGGAAGCCGGGCACCAAGATCTCGGCGTCGGCACCGCCCGGAGGCACCGGACCGCCGGGCTCGTAGCGCACCGCCCGCACCCCGTCGAGTGCCGACACCGCTCGCAGCCCGTCATCGTCGGGAATCAACACAGTCGTCGCCATGAGCGTCACGGTAGTCCGGCCGCTGCGGCGCCCTGGTGCGGACGATACGACGCGGCCGCCGCCCGCTGGTGCGGACGGCGGCCACGGCCACGGCGCGGCTGGTCTCGTGGTGGTGCGCTTGGTCGCCTAGTAGTAGTGCCTGCGGCCGCCGATGGTGCGTCCGGCGGAGCCGAGGAGGGCGAGCACCACGCCGACGACGGCGAGGATGACGCCGAGGGTGGTGAGGATCGGAATGCCGAGCAAATATCCGGCGACGAGCAGGATGAGGCCGAGAATAATCATGATCGGGTCCTATTTCGATGCGGGCGAGGCCGGTTTGCCGGTGGTCGGGCGGTGCAGGAATCGATTGAACGACCAGGTGGGCGTGGAATCCGGGGTGGAGCGCGGGCCGGGAGCCTTCTCGTTCACGTCCGCCGGTGTGGCCGATTCCTTACGGGCCGCCGCGATCTCGCGCTTCGACTTGCGGAGTTCACGCCGTGCGGCGCTGCCGCGCCGCGATGCCGTCCACACCGCCGTCAGGAGCAGGATGAGCCCGCCCGCGCCGATGGCGCCGACGAGCATGCCGTAACCGAACACCGCCCCGGAGGACAGCTCGTAGTTCTGGCCGAAAACCGTGAAACCGTTGGAGAGCGTGTTGTTTTCGCCGTTGTTCTCCTGGACACCGGCAACGCCCACGGCCACGGCGCCGAGGAGGGCGATGAGCCCGATGATGGTCAACATATCGCGGCTATTCCCGCTACGCCGCCACCCAAACCGTCACGAGCCGCGGTTTTCGCGACACGCCGCGCGTGTTCCTTGACACGCGAAGCGGTTTGGTGCGGCCGCGTGCGGTTACGCGAGAAGCGACGATGTACTGCCTTCGAGAGGGGTGGCCGCCATGGCCTACACCTATCAGCTCCCCAATTACGCGCGCGAGGTGGATCTCGCCGAGAGCGCACTGCTCGGGATGAACTCGGTCCATTCGGTGAACCGGGACAACGCTTCCGAGTCCATTGTGGTGACCGCCGACCTCAGTTACGGCGAGGTGCTCGAGGTGATCCGAGACAGCGGCATCTCGGCACGCTGAGCCCGCACGGCATGCCGGGGTGCGCGACGGCGCGGGGACGCGCGTGACCACGGCGGCGGGATGCACGGCGAGCCGCGCCTACCCGTGGGCAACATTGAGGCAAACTTCGGGGCATGTCCCCTTTGCCTGGTTGCCCCCGCGGGTAGCGGCACCCGGTGGCCGCGCCCTTCCGGCAGATTCCCGCGCCCATGCTGGCGGTGGCGGGGCCGCCGCCGGACGTGCAGGGGTGGGCGGTGGAGATGAAATGGGACGGTGCCCGCATCATGGCGGTGTGCGCGGCGGGGGAGTGTCGGCTCTACAGCCGCAACGGCAGGGATGTCGGCGGGTCGTATCCGGAACTCGTGGCCGCGCTGCGGGCGCTGGCGGGGGAGCGGACCCTGATACTCGATGCCGAGGTGATCGCCGCCGACGCCGACGGCGCGCCTTCCTTCGGCCGCCTGCAACGGCGGATGCATGTCGCCCGGCCCGGTGAGCAACTGGTGGCCGAGGTGCCGGTCCAGCTGTTCGCCTTCGACGTCCTCGCCGTGGGCGCACGTGATGTCACCGGGCTGCCCTATCTGGAGCGACGCCGACTGCTGGCCGAATTGCCGCTCACCGCACCGCTTTCCGCGCCGCCGCACTGGCTCGGGGTGGAAGCGGGAAAGCTGCTCGCGGTCGCGCGGGAGCATCGTTTGGAGGGCATCGTCTCCAAGCGCGTCGACTCGCCGTACCTGCCGGGGCGTCGCTCGCCCGCCTGGATCAAGACGCCGCTGCGCCGCAGTACCGAAGTGATCGTCTGCGGTTGGACTCCGGGCAGCGGTGGACACCAGCACACCTTCGGCTCCCTGGTCCTCGGCGCCCACGACGCCACCGGCACGCTGGTCTACATCGGCAATGTCGGCACCGGCTTCACCCAGGCGGTGCGCCGCGTGCTGCGCGCCGCCCTCGACGACATCGCCCTGCCCGCAAGCCCGTTCGCCACCGCGCCACCGCTGTCCGGGCGCTGGCACTGGGTGCGCCCGGTACTCGTCGGCGATGTCGAGTACCGCGAATTCACCGACCGCCTGCGCATGCCCAGCTGGAAGGGCCTGCGTTCGGACAAGACGGCGGCCGAGGTGCTGCTGCCCGAGACGGCGACCACGCCGGATGGGTGAGGGGCGACCGACGGGCGCGCCGGAGGCGGGCGGTCGCCGAGGCGCGCACGCAGGGCCACCGAGTCGTGGTCTGGCACCGGGTCGCATCCTCGTCGTTGCCACGACCCGTGTCGGTTCCGCGTCGTCGCCCTGCCGCGCGGACGATCCGTGCCGGGCTGGCTGCGATGGCGGTCAGCTGCCGGACCTGAGCATTTCACCCGCCGCGTGTGAGGGGCACCGCGCGGCCCGGACGTAGCGTGAGCGCATGGGCACCGTCCTGGGCGAATTGCTGCCGCTGGCCGTCGGTATCGCGATCTCGCCGATACCCCTGGTCGCGGCCATTCTGATGATGCTGTCGCGCAATGGCTCGGGGGCGGCGGTCGGGTTCGCGGCCGGTTGGGTCGCCGGGATCGCCGTGGCCACCACCGTGGTGCTGCTTATCGCGGGCGCGGTGGGCGGCGGCGGGACACACGAACAGGCCGCCGCGGTGTCCTGGGTCAAGATCGGGCTGGGCGGGCTGCTGCTGGTGCTGGCGGTCGGACAGTGGCGGCGGCGCGGCGAGACCGAACCGCCCGGCTGGATGCGCTCCCTCGACGACTTCACCCCGATGCGGGCGAGTGGTCTGGGCGTACTGCTGTCGGCGGTGAACCCCAAGAATCTGCTGCTGTGCGTGTCGGCGGGGGTGGCCGTCGGCACCAGCGGGCTGGGCGCGGGCGGGCAGGTGGTCGCGGTCGCCGTCTTCACCGTGCTCGCCGCCTGCGGCGTGCTGGCAGTGGTGGTCGGTTATCTGCTGGCCGCGGATCGGCTGGGTCCCGCTCTCGACAGCACCCGTAAGTGGTTGCAGGCCAACAATCACGCGGTCATGGCCATCGTGCTGCTTGTGATGGGATCGGTGGTGCTCGGCAAGGGCGTCGGCGGACTGTAGCCGAGACCGTGATGTGCCGGAAACGCCCAGGCGGCGACGCCCGGGCGCAGGCTTCCGAATCGGCCGAACCGCGGCTCAGGAAAGCGCTTTCGCTTTCAACTGCTCGAATTCCTGTTGGGTGATGGCGCCCTCGGCCAGCAGTTGTTTGGCGTCGGCGATCTGGGCCGCCGGATTGGTTCCGGCGGTCTTCCGGATGTAGTCCTGTTCGGCCGCCTGCCATTGCTTGGCTTCGGCGGCCGAGCGTTCCTGCATTCCGCCGCCGCGCACGATCAGATAGATCAGCGAGGTGATCAGCGGCAGGAAGATGAGGAAGACGATCCAGACCGCCTTCACCCAACCGGAGGTCTCCTTGTCACGGAAAAGGTCGCCGATGATGTAGAACAACAGCAGCAGATAGGCGATGAACGCGAAGCTCACCAGAATCAGCCAGAGCACTTCCCAGAACGACATATCGCACCTCGGTTGTCTAGGACGGACGTCGCCTCGGCAAGACGACTGCCGCCACGCTATTTCGCGCTCCGCGGTCGGGGATCACCTCATTCGGGTGAAGAATCGCGCTGTGGCGCGGTGCTGATCAGGGCGCTCACCCACCGGGTCGACGGATCGATATCCAACAGCACCGCCTTGAGCAGCAGCGTGAGCGGAATCGCCAGCAGTGCGCCGAGCGCGCCCAGCACCCAGGCCCAGACGATGAGTGACAGGAAGGTGATCGTCACGCTCAGTCCCACCGCGTCGCCGACATATTTGGGCTGGATCACCGACTGGATCACGAAGTTGATCACGCAGTAGAGCAGGATCACCCACAGCATCAGACTCGGCCCGCCCTCGAGCAGAGCCAGCAGCGCCGGTGGTACCAGCCCGATGACGAATCCGATATTCGGAATGAAGTTGGTGATAAACGACAGCAGCGCCCACAGCAGCGGCAGCGGCACCCCGAGCCACCACAGCGCGACTCCATCGAATACCGCGACGATCAGGCCGAAAACCGTGGACACCACCAGGTACCGGCGGGTGCCGGCGGCGAAGCTGCTCAGGGCGTAGGCGATATCGGGGCGCATCCGGGACACGATCGCGACCCGGCGATCCATCGACATGGCGTCGAAGGCCATGAACAGCAGCAGCGCCAGTACGAAGGCCAGATTCGACAGCACTCCCGCGAGTCCGCTGAGCGCGGTATCGAGCAGCGTGACCAGTTGCTGGAAACTGAGTCCGCTCAACATGTCCTGGATCTGATCGCCGCCGACGCCGAGGCCGTGCAGCATCGATCGGATACCGTCCATCAGATCGTCGAAATTCGCCGAATAGCTCGGCAACTCGGTCGCCAGCCGAGCGGCCGACAGGATCAAAACGAACAACAATCCCAGCACGATCGCGTACGCCGCGAGCAATGCCAGCCCCATCCCCAGCCACGCGGGCCAGCCGCGCCGCCGCACCCAGGCTTGGATCGGTGCCACGGCGACGGTGAGCATGAGGGCCAGGAATGTCGGCCCGACAATTCCCGCGAATGCCTTGACCCCGGCGATGGATATGACGGCGGCGGCCGTCGCCAGCAGGACGATGAGGCCGCGAGGAATGGACCAGGGGTGCTGCGAGGCGCGTCCTTTCCTCGGTGCGGTCGCCCGCGATCCGGACAGGGGCGGGTGTAATTCTGAATGGCATCCGGCCGGATCTCCTCACCCGTTTCGGGTGACGCGGCAACAAGGTCATCTCAGTTCCCGGATCGAGGAGTCACGTCCACTAAACTCCGCGAGCAGAGCACGGTGAGAGACAGGAAGTCGGTACGCCTCGGGAGGCACGATGACTGCAGCGCACGGCCTCGAAATTCCTGGACCGGACCGAAATTCGATACCTGCCGACCCGGGAATTCCACACCTGGCATTCATTCCCATACCCCGGGGTGGATTGCTCGCGCAATTGCAGGCCCTGACCGAAACGCCCGAGGGTGTCGTGGTGCTGATGTGTGCGCCCGTGGGGAGCGGAAAGACCGTCCTGCTGGTGCAATGGGCGGAAGCCCACGGCCGGGACCGGGTGGTGTGGCTGCGCGTGGACGAACGCGCTCCCGCCGGACAGCTCTGGCAAAGCCTGCGCGCCCGCCTCGGCGTCGCGGCGCCCGCGCACGGCCCGCTGAGCACACCGCTGGCCGACGCGACGCAACTCGCGGACGCGCTGGCCCGCGACCCGCGGCGGATTCTGCTGGTCATCGACGACGCCCACCTCATCACCGATCCGCTCACCCTGGCCGGATTCGAGCACTTCCTGCTGTCGGTGCCGCCGAGCGTCACGGTCGTCGTCTCCGCCCGCTACGAACCGCCCATCCGCTGGCATCCGCTCGAACTGGGCTCGCGGTTGCGGCGATGGGGCGCCGACCGGCTCGCGTTCACACCCGACGAGGTGGCGCGGCTGTGCCGCGATCAGGGCTGCTCGCTCGCCGACGATGAACTCGAACTGCTGATGGAGCTCACCCGCGGCTGGGCCGCGCTGGTGCGGATGGCCGCCATCTTCCTGTCCACCCGCTCCGAGCCCGCCGCGGCCGCGCTCACCGCGCTCGCGCGGCTCCCGGCGTCGATCTCCGATCTGCTGGCCGGGGAACTCATCGAAACTCTGTCGCCCGGCCTGCGGCTGTTCCTCACCCACACCAGCGTCCCGGCCGAGTTCACCGAACAGCTGGCCGACGATCTGATCGGCGGCGGCGCCGGACACTGGCTGCACGAGCTGGAGCGGTTGAACTATCCGCTCACCTCCGTGGTCCGCAAGGACCGGGAGTGGTTCGCCTACCACCCGATGCTGCGCGCCTACTTCCTCGCCGAACTGAACCGGCTCGGTCCGCAGCTCGCCGAGGAACTGCGATTGCGCACCTCGCTGCATCTGCAGTCCATCGGCGAACCGGCGGCGGCGCTGCCCCATGTGCTCGGCCTGCCGCGCTGGCCGCTGCTGGCCTTCCTCGGCGAGCATGCGCTCGGTCTGACCGTCGCCGGACACGGCACGGCGCTGTTCGACGCCGTGGCCGCGGCCGATCCGGCGCTGTCGGAGGATCCCTACCTGCTGTCGCTCCGCGTGGTCGACGCTCTGGTGCACGGTGACATTCCTGGTGCGCGTGCGCATTTCGACGCCTGCCGGAATCGCCGCGACGGACGTGAATCCTTCGCCACCGCCGATATGCGCACCGCGCTCACCGCCGCCGTCACCGCGGAATTGGCGGTCGTGGCGGGGATGCCGGTCGATGACGGCTGGGCGGAGTTGCCGCCCGGCACCGGGTACCCCGACCTGGACTGCTACGCCGCCATCGAGACCGGCACCGCGCTGCTCGTGCTCGGCGACCCGGTGGAGGGGGAGGATCGGCTGCGCCGCGGACTGGCCGTCGCCGAGGTGAACGCCTATCCGCAGTTGCGGGTGCGGGCGCTGACCCGGCTCGCGGTCTCGGCCGGTCTCGCGGGCGCGCTCACCACCATGCGCCGCCGCGCCGAGCACGCGCTGGACGTGGCGCGTGAACACCATCTGCTGGCGGCTCCGGAGACCGCGCAGGCGACGGCGCTGGTCGCGCTCGGGGCCTACCTGCAGGGCGATGCCATCGATATCGACTACGTGACGCGCATGCTCGCCGAACACACCCTGGTGGACGGGTCGGTGGGCGCGAACGGCGGCTGGCACGCCCACCTGATCGGCGCCCTGGTGTCCTTCGCCGCCGCCGAGGACAAGAGCGCCGCCGCCGAGCTGCTGCGCACCGGGCTGGTGCGGGTACTCGACGCCCATCCGGTTCCGGAAACGAGTGCGGGGCTGGTGCCCTTCGTGGTGTGGGCGTTGCTCCAGGTGCGGGAACCGTACGAGGCGCAGCTCGTGGTCGAACAGGCGCGGTCGGTGCTGGGCGAGGTGCCGGAGGTCCGCGTCGCGCGCGCGGCGCTGGCCGTCACCGCGCACCGCTCCCGCGCGGTCCTCGAACTGGTCGATCCATTGTGCGACGCGGCGACGCCGGTGCATCCGGTGCACCGGGTCACCGCGTGGCTGCTGTACGCGGTCGCGCACGACGAGCTGGGCGGCGCCGTCCAGGCCCGCGATGGGCTGGAGCACGCGCTGCGCCACGCCGCCGGCGAGCGCGTCTTCCGCCCCTTCCTGGACGTGCCCGGCGCACTCGGCCTGCTGGACCGATTCGACGGCAGCTTCGGGCATCTGGACGCCTACGCCGCGACCCTGCGCCGTCATCCCCTGATGCGCCGGCACACCGCGCATCCGGGCCTGACCGGTACCGAGTTGAAGGTGCTGCGGCAGCTGCCCTCGGGCCGGACCACTCAGCAGATCGCGGACGATCTCGGTGTGTCGATCAATACCGTGAAGACGCATCTGCGCGGCATCTACGCCAAACTCGGCAGCAATTCCCGGGTCGCGGTGCTGAGTGAGGCCCGGCGCAGCGGTCTGCTCTGAGTCGACGCGCCCGGTTGTCGACGCGCCCGGTTCACCCCTGGCGGATGAGGTGGCGTCGGCTGCGGCGAGCGCAGACTCGAATCACGTATGGCGGTAGCCGCCGTGACGGTGAGCGTCGACGGCGACGGGCTCGGGAGAGGAGGCGTGGCGACAATGCCGACCCGGTACCAGTTCGTGCTCGACGGTGAACTGTCCGAGCGTGCGCTGGCCGCCTTCCCCGAACTGTCCGCCGCACCGCGACGACACGGTACGACGACCCTGTTCGGCGCGGTCATCGACCCCACGGCGATGCGCGGAATCCTCGCCCGCATCGACAATCTCGGACTCACGCTGCTGGAGATGCGGCAACTACCGGACTAAGGAGCGTCCCATGGCTGTGCTGGCACCGGAAAGTCAACGGCGGACGCTGGACGAGTTGGTGGACCGGCTCGATCTGAGCAGTGGTGACACCGGACCCAAGCGCTCCGCGTTCTGGATCATGTTGACGCTGTCGAGCGTGATCGCGGTATCGGGTGTGGTCGGCGACTCCACCGCCACGGTGATCGGCGCGATGATCGTCGCGCCACTGTCGATTCCGATCCTGGGCGTCGCGCTGGGCATCGCCACCGGCCGGGGCGCGTTGATCGCGCGCAGCCTGGCGCTGGTGGTCGCGGGTGTCGCTCTGGTGGTCGCCATCGGTTTCGTGGTCGCCAAGATTCTGCCCAATCCGACCGATGTGCTGGCCAATTCCCAAGTGCTGGGCCGTACTTCACCGAAGCTCATGGATCTGACGGCGGCCCTGGCCACCGGCCTGGTCGGTGTGATCGCCATGATCCGCCGCGATGTCGGCGATGTGCTGCCGGGCGTGGCCATCGCCATTTCCCTGGTGCCGCCGCTCGGCGTGGTAGGGGTCTGTCTCGGTTCGCACGCACCGAGTTTGGCGCTGGGCGCGTTCGTGCTGTTCGCCTCGAATATGGTCGCCATGATCGTCACCGCCACCGTGGTGCTGGTCGCCACCGGCTACGCGCGCGAGGCCGGGGTGGGGGCCACCCGCCGGGGTCGCGCCTACGCGGTGCTGGCCGCCGCGCTGATCCTGGTGGCGGTGCCCATGGTGGTGAATTCGCTGTCCTCGCTGTGGGCCGACCGCATCGCGAACGCGGCGCGCGCCTGGCTCACCGGCGTGGACGGGGCGCAGGTCACGGAGGTGTCGCTGCAGAGCGATACCGCCACCATCCAGGTGCTGGCCCCCGACGAGCTGCCGCCGGTGAGCGAGCTCCAGGAGCGGGTGGATCGGCTGGTGCCGTGGAACCCGCGGGTGGTGATCGTGCACACCGTCGGCAGCCGCGTCGGCGATTGACCCCGGGTCACCTCGGCTTCCAGGTCGCCACGGCCCAGATGACCACCACGTCCAGCGCGACGATGAGCACGGACCACCACGGGTAGTACGGCAGCCACAGGAAGTTGGCCACGATCGACAGTGCCGCGAACCCGATCGCGGCCCCGCGCCCCCACGCGGTACCCATCATGAGCCCCACCGAGCACAGCATGAGCACCGCGCCCAGCACGATATGTATCCACCCCCACGAGGTGGTGTCGATCCGATAGACGTATTCGACGCCCACGACGAAGATCTCGTCGTCGATCACCGCCGCGATGCCCTGCAACAGCGACACCGTACCGACGGTCAACAGGAGAACCCCGGCGCCGATCGAGGTCACCGCGGCGACGCCGTGCCGAACCGAGTGCTGCTGAGACGCGACCGGCTGCTCCTGAGACGGGGAGGTCATGACGACTCCTTCCGAACGAATGATGCGTATCGGAGGTCATCCTCACCGTCGCGCCCGCGGCCCCGCATCATCCGATGCGGGTGAGGTCCGGCCGCGTCCCTCAGTCCCGGACGGTGATGGTGAGGCGGGGTTTGGCGGTGTCGGTGGGGTCGGCGACGCGCTCCCAGACGGCGTCGATCATGGGGGCGAGTAGGAGTTCGCCGAGTTGGCGGACCATGACCTCGACGATCTGGGTGGGTTCGCGGCGGGTGGTGGAGGCCAGGCCCGCCTCGCGTAGGCCCGTGATCTCGCGGCGGGTCAGGTCGACGAGGGATTCGAGCAGGCGCAGCTGGGTTTCGGCGGGTTCCAGCACGGCGCGGCGGACGTAGTTCACCACGGCGGGATTGTCGTGGAGCATTCGCCGGACCGCCTCGTCGCGGGCGGTGGCGACCTGGGCGGTGGTGCCGGTGGGCGGGACCGATGAGACCGCGGCGGCGAAGTAGTCGACGATCAGCTGGTCCACGGCCTCGATGAGACCGGCCTTGGTCTTGAAGTGGTGCTGCACCAGCCCGAGGGTGACACCGGCCTCGGCGGCGACCGCGCGCAGCGAGACCCGGGATTCGCCGTACTGAGCGAACAGGTCCATGGCGGCATTGCGGATGCGCGCCTTGGCGGTCAGGTCGTCGGCGGTGGCCCGTGGATTCAGCATCTGCCCTCGGTTCGTCGGATATCCCGAGCAGTCTACGGCGCGTATCAGCCACCGATACGGTAGACATGCAGGCTATACAATCGTATTGTCCGGCGTTGGTATCACCTCCCGCCCATCGGAAAGTAGAGAGCACAACGATGTCCGAACTCTTCCCCGACTACCGCCCCACCTGGGAAACCGATCAGCATCGCGAACTGCGCAAGCACGCGGCGGAGTTCTTCCGCAAGGAGATCGTGCCCAACCGCGAGCGCTGGAGCCGCGAGCACCAGGTGGACCGCGAATTCTGGAACAAGGCCGGGGACGCGGGCCTGCTCGGCCTCGACCTGCCCGAGGAATTCGGCGGCGCGGGCGGCGATTTCGGCCTGCAGGCGGTCGTGCAGGAGGAACTGGTCTACGCGCACGACAACGGCTTCGGCTTCTCGGTGCACTCGCCGATCGTGTCGCACTACATCTACAAGTACGGCAACGACGAGCAGCGCGCGAAGTGGCTGCCCGGCATCATCAGCGGCGACCTGGTGCTGGCCATCGCCATGACCGAGCCGGGGACCGGGTCCGACCTGCAGGCGGTGCGCACCACCGCCGTTCGCGAGGGCGACCACTACGTCGTCAACGGCTCCAAGACCTTCATCTCCAACGGCACCCACTGCGATCTGCTGGTGATCGTGGCCAAGACCGATCCCAGCCAGGGCGCGGCGGGCGTCTC
This sequence comes from Nocardia otitidiscaviarum, assembly GCF_007362295.1. Taxonomy (NCBI): domain Bacteria; kingdom Bacillati; phylum Actinomycetota; class Actinomycetes; order Mycobacteriales; family Nocardiaceae; genus Nocardia; species Nocardia otitidiscaviarum. The sequence continues at coordinate 2,531,174 of NZ_CP041695.1, forward strand.
GCTCATCGTCGCCGAGACCAAGGATCTGCCCGGCTTCGAACGTGGCCGTGTGTTGGAGAAGATGGGCCAGCACGCCCAGGACACCCGCGAACTGTTCTTCTCCGATATGCGGGTGCCGGTGGCGAATCTGCTGGGCGCACAGGAGGGTCTGGGCTTCTATCAGCTCATGGAGCAGCTCGCCCGCGAACGCCTCATCATCGCCAGCATCTGCTCGGCCCTGGCCGAGGCCGCGGTGCTGGAGGCGCTGCGGTACTCGCGCGAACGGGAGGCGTTCGGCCGCCCCATCGGCAAGTTCCAGCACAACGCCTTCACCCTCGCCGAGGCCAAGACCGAGGCACTGGCCATCAAGACCATGGTCGACCACGCCATCGCGCAGTACATCGACGGCAAGAACGACCCGGCCACGGCCTCCATGGCCAAACTCTTCGCCGCCGAGACCGCCGACAAGGTGGTCGACAAGTGCCTGCAGCTGTTCGGCGGCTACGGCTACATGATGGAATACCCCATCGCGAATATGTACACCGGTTCCCGCGTCAACCGCATCTACGGCGGCACCAGCGAGATCATGAAGGAGATCATCGGGCGTAGCTTGAAACTGTCCTGATCAGAGGCGGTTTCCCGGCTCAGGAAGCGGCGGCGCTCCCGTCTGGCTCCCGTCTCGGGTGTGAAATTCGATCGTTTCAACGGGTACTCCTCGGGGGGATCCCTTTCCGGGCGGGTGAAGACGGACTCGATCGCGGTTCGGGTGTGGGCGTCCTGATCGGGCCACAGATGCGTGTAAAGCTACAATGTGGTCTCGGCGTCGGCGTGCCCCAATCGGACTTGAACGGTCTTGACCGAGGCGCCGTTCTGGATGAGCGCTGACGCGTAGAAGTGACGCAGATCGTGCCACGTGAAGCAGGTCGGCACTTTCGCCTGCTTGGAAACTGCGCGAAAGCGCTCGCCCATCCCGTCCGCACACCATGGATTCCCCGCTTGGTTCGGAATACGAGGTCGTGCCGCTCCCTCTGCACTGTGGCCAGGAACGCACTGAGTGCTTCGTGAGCGTCCGCAGGAAGCGGGATCGTCCGTTTGCTTGTACGCGTCTTCAGTCGAGCCGTGGGAGGCTTTCCGTGAAAGTGGTTGGCCTGCTGTACGACATGAATCTCTCGGCGCAGGAAAGCGACGTCGCGCACACGCAAGCCGGCGACTTCACTCGGACGTAACCCGGTTTGCAACCGAGACCAGCATCATGCATCCGGTCTGTTTGTTCGTCTTGCCGATGAGCGCCCACACCTGGTCGACGGTGAGCAACTGGGTCACGGATTTCGTGCCGTCGGTTTGGCTCCTCGGCGGTGAAGTCACGGTTCACCAGATCCTTGGCGATCTGATCGGGTTTTGCGTGCTTCCATCTGGGCTGGCCGATCGCGCCGCCCAGCCCAGCGCGTTGCATCAACATCTCGACCACACCGTGCCCGACAACGATGCCGCGGCCCAGTCGTAGTTCGCCGTGAACTCGCCGGCTGCCGTAGGCACCGCGAGTGCCCTGATAGACTTCCCGGATCAGGTCGGTCAGCCAGGCGTGCCGGATCGACCGCTGCGACGGCGGTCGCGAACGCCAGTCGTAGAAGCCGGATTCGGAGACTTCCAGTACGCGGCACGCGATCTGGATCGACAGTCCTTCCTCAGCCATCGCCGCGATCGCGGCGTATCGGTCTTTTGGGCGCACCGCCCCCTTCAACGGCTCGGTCGCGCGCCGGTGCACCGCCAGCTCGGCCTCCAGCTGAGCGATGCGCCGCTTCGCCGCGGCCAGCTCGGCCTTCTCGACGCTGGACAGCCCCGACTCCAGGCCGCGGTCGATCCGGTCTTGACGCCGCCACGTGTAGATCACTGATCGCGAGATCGCGCGCGACGTCAGCGACCGCACGCCCGGCCTCGACCCGATCCAGGACCTTACGCCGAACTCCGGCGGATACCCGTGCCGTCCCATCCCACTCCTTCACATCGGGGTGGCACAAGAATCTAGCAACGCAACTTCGGAAGAGCCGGGGAAGACCAGACAACGTCAGACTACATCGCGAACGCGCGGCGGTGCCCACCGGACGCCCAGTCCGCTTTCGCCACCTCCATACCTTCCTCAGAGGCTGTCGCCGCCGGCGTAACATCCGAATCGTGAGTGACGGGCCGATGACCTGACGCTTGAGGTCATGCGCGGCCTTGAGATCGATCGGCAGTGGAGGCAGGTATTCGAACCGACCAATATCGATGGGATCGCACGCGCTCGATCCGCGGGCCGACGGGCAGGCAGAGCCTTGAAGATGAGAGTCGTACCAAACCAATCCTCGACGCCGAAGCGCGATCTGATGGCTGGAGAATGGGTGGCCGTGTTCGAGGGGGCGGGCGATGGCTTCGGCGCCGTCGGCCTTGGACATCGGGATGTTTGCGCGATGGGAGCAGTTCGGTTGTGGGTTCGACCTCGCCGGAGCGATAGCCGTGCATCCGGTACAGCTGCGGAGACCCATTCCCAGCGATTGGGTGGCGAACCAGAACTGGAAGCTGGCCACGGTCGAACCCTCGGTGCCATCAGTGTTCCCACCAGGAAGTCGCCGAGTGAGTCGGCGGCACCGATCGGGCCTTGATCGATAGTCTTCGTTTGCCTCACGGTCGACGAAATACCTGCCAGCCGAACGCCTTTCGCGAATCGAACCAGTCCGTGAGGATTACCTGGGCCCGAACACCGAACTGCGAAACCCACCGCGCGCTGGACGCGCAGGTCCTGTTCGAACGGCAACGGGTGGACCGTATGCCCGCCGAAAGCCCGCTGGTGCCAACCGGTCGTCCGTCGAGCCTCCTAACCAGCGCCTGACTCTCGAACTCTAGGGCTCGGACCGGTCACACCGGCTTCGATAGGGCCTCGACACAGTCACGGCCGCCATGATCGCCGATCGCCCGCGAAGTTGGCATCGACTCGGCAGCCGAAACATTGAGCCTTCGGTGCATTGTGCGCAAAGTGGCCGATGAGTAGCCTGTATCCATCGCAGGACGATGGGCTGAGGGGAGGCGTTAGCGCGGTGAGTCCAACCTGCTTCCTCAGTTATTCGTGGGACAGCCAACAGCACAAGGACTGGGTGAAGCAACTCGCCGCCGATCTTGTGAAGCGCGAGATCGATGTAAGGTTCGACGGTTTCGTTGATGCAGGCACAAGTATCACCCAGTTCATGGAGGCGTCGGTCCGGGACAGCGACTTCGTCGTGTTGGTCTGTACGCCTAGCTTTGCGAAGAAGGCCGACGCCAGGACAGGAGGCACTGGGTACGAGGCGCAGATCGTGTCCACCGAAATCTTCTATGGATGCGATCAACGGAAGTTCATTCCGATTCTCCGCAGCGGATCCTCTCATGACGCGATGCCTACATATTTGCGCGGGAAGTTGTCGATCGACTTTCGAACCGTAGAATCATACAATGCTGGAATCGAGTCGCTCGTGAGCCATATTCAAGGCGAACTGCGACGTGCTTCACCAGGTGAAGTCCGCCCCCGTCCTCATGGCGTCACTCCTGCGCCGCGACCTAAATCCGGCGGAACAGTAATCGATGTCGACGACTCCTCGTTTCGCCGCACTATCTCGTCGCTCGAAGGCAATCGGGTGAAACTTGTAAATTTTCGAGCGGATTGGTGTGGACCCTGCAAGATGGTCGCACCTGTCCTCGAGAATATTGCGAGTGAGTACGGGGAATCGGTCGATGTTATTCAAATTGATGTGGACAATTCGCCAGCCATCGCGGGCGAATATAATATCCGCGCCATTCCAACAATGATTGCTTTCCGAAACGGCCAAGCTCGGAACAAGCTCGTTGGAGCGAAGGGCAAGGCAGCGCTGCTCCGGGAGCTCCAGCCACTCATTAGCGAAGTGGACGAGGTCAGGGCAGTCGAACAGGACAGCATCGCCCTGACCTTCCATCGCGGGAAGATCAGAGTTGTCAAGATAAGACCTGATGGCACCTACAGTTACATCGATGAAACAGATCAGAGGCTCGGCCTGGTCTATGTGAACACCGTAGCAGCCGAACACGAACGTAAAGTAACGGCCCAGTTCGAAGAGCTTCTCAATGATGCCTACCTATCACGAAAGGAGCTGGTTCGCTTCTTGGAAGCGAACCCCCAGCTCATACTTGAGCGCGGATATTCCGCCGCCCATTCTCAGATACTGTTACGTCATGAGACTGGGAATCTCGCTCCCAATTTCTTGCTGCAGCCGATTGCCGGAGAACTGTGCGACCTGCTCGAAGTGGAACCGCCGCAGCACGAGATCGCCACGATCGTCAACGGTGTGACGATGCTCAGCGAGGTCGTCATAGAGGCGGTGGCCCGAATTCGCGCCTACCGAGACTATTTCGAGGAAGAGCGCAATCGGCTCCGCATCCAGGACGATCACGGTCTGACTGTCTTCAGACCGAAGATGTTTGTCATTATTGGTCGATCCCGCCTGCTGGACCCGTTGGCCCGTCGCCGTCTGGAGAGCACGCTCGGCGACATTTCACTGCGTACCTGGGACGAGGTACTTGCGATTACCAGACGTCGCCTCGCCCCATGAGGCCACACGGGAACGATGCCACCGCATGATCGACACCGCACAGCGCGTCTTCCCAGCAGCAACTCACCCAGATGCCGTTGCACTACTTGCTACTGCCCACAGACTTTCGTGTCATCGTGATCGGGCAGGTGCTCGGCGCGCTGTTCAGCGGTGAGGACCGTTCCGGCCTGCTCGCATACTCTCTCTATCGAATCGTGCGCAAGGTAGCCCATATCCCAAAGCCGTGCGGTGCCATCGAAGCTTGCGGTTACCAGCTGGGCGCCATGGACGGCCATAGCGTAGATAGCGCTGCCATGACCGACTATCGCCGGGCCGAGTTGCAGTCGTGTTTCGCGGTCCCAGATACGCAGGGCACCCGCACTGTCGGCTGTGATGAACGTATCGCCAGGCCCGGACTCGACCGCGTAGATGAATCCCTCCGCGCCGACCATCCGTTTGCCGATTTCTTCGCTGGTGTCGGTATTCCAAACAGCAGCGGTGCGGTCCACGCTGCCCGTGACAAGAGTTCCATCCGCTCCGAATGCCAGACCCCACACCGCGTAGAAGTGGCCACGTTTCGACCAGAGTTCCATGCCTGAGGCAGAGTCCCACATCTTGATGTTGCCGTTGCGGTCCCCGGTGGCCATCCGTCCTTCTGGCCCGAACGCGATCGACACCACGTTGTTGGTGTGCCCCTTGAGAGTCGGCCCGTGTTGAGTGCGCGCGGCAATGTCCCAGAGCTTGACCGTCCCGTCATGGCCCCCAGTCGCGAGAATATCTCCAGGGCCAAAAGCGACCGCAAAAACGCCCTCCTGGTCGGTGTCCCATTGGGCGTCGCGACGTGTGATCGTATTCGCATCCCACAACTGTGCGGTTCCGCCGAAACTCCCAGTGACGAGGACGTTGTTCGAGATGGCAAGGGCGCTGACCGATCCTTGACCGGTATCGATCGGCTCGGCGGTCGATCGCCCGGACTTAGCGTTCCACAACCGGAGATCGCCGTCCTCACCTGCAGTGACAATCTGCCCACCAGGCGTGAAATCGGCAGCCATCACATCTCCTTCATGGCCAATCAAAGGCAAACCGGTCGGTCCGGTGGTTGTGGCATCCCATACTCGGACAGTGCCGTCGCTGCCGCCCGAGTAGAGAAGCCCGTCAGGCGCAAACGCCAGACCCGGCACCTGGAAGCGATGTCCCGTCAGCGGTTCTCCCCGCTTGTCTCCGGTGATCACATCCCACAGACGTACCGTGCTGTCGTCGCCGGACGATGCCAGCAGCCCGTTCTTCCCGAAGGCGAGTGCCATCGGAAGCCGTCCGGCCGCACCTGAATGCCCCGTGAGATCCGAGCCCGAGGACTCCCCGGTTCTCGCATGCCAGAAGCGGATTCGGCCATCGCTGTCACCGGTCGCGAGCAGGTCACCTGGGCCGAATGCCAGGCTATGGATCCATTCCGCCCCGACATTGACCGGCTCGCCCACCTGGCGGCCCGATATCGGATCCCACACCGTGAAGGTTCCATCGGCCAGACCAATCGCAAGCAACCCATTGTCGGAAAACACTGCGGAGGTTACGGGAGGATTGTCGTCCCCGGACTCTCGCAGTACGCCGCGCGAGTCACCGGTGGCGATATCCCACAGTCGAATACCTCCGCTGAGGTCACCCGACGCCACGATCCCTGACGCGCTGACAGCGACAGTCTCTATGTCGCGCTGGTGCCCGGTCAGCGTGAACACCGGTCGGCTGAGGTCGGAAGCATCCCAGATCCGAACAGTACTGTCGGTCCCGCCCGTTGCAAATCGGTCCGCACCGGCAGACACCGCCAGCACGCTACCGCCGCGATGTGCGTCCGGCGTTTCCCGAAGTAGGTGATGGGTGGCTGTATCCCAGACCTTCACCGAGCCGTCGATACCGCCCGTGATGAACTCGTCGCCCCCTGTAGTGAAGGCGATTTCGCTGACACCGCGGGTGTGAGCCTGGATCACCTGCAATTGAGGATTCATCATCGCGTCCCGAACCGCCGCGCTCGCGCTCGCGTGTTGGCTCTCCGGAGCGATTTCGCTTGCGGCCACAGCCAGTAGCCGGGACAGTGCAGGTTGCTCGTCGGCCACGCTGCGTGACTCCGCAATCAACTGACGTGTGCTGGCGAGATCTCGCTGTTGGCGGGCCTCGTTCCGCTGCAGCAGAAACGCGGCGCCCGCCAGGAGTGAGATCACCAGCAAACCGACTAGTCCAGCAATCGCGGCATTGCGCAATCGGATAACGACCCGGTGCTGGCGGACATCCTCGCTGTCGAGTAGCGATTTATCCTGCCCACGGGGCTTGGATGCCAACGACGCGACAGCGCTGCGAAATTCGGAGTGGCGCAGCGAGAGTTGATCAACGCTGCGGGCAAACCTCAGATCTTCCCAGAGTGGCTCACGTGGAAAGTACCGGCTCAACTGCGGCGGCAACGCGTTCGTCTCGTTCCACGCGAAATCGCAAGCGGTTTCGTCCCAGACAATTTCACCGTCGGTGATAGCGAGAAGTAGCGTGTCGGGCGTTTTGTTCTGTTGCCAGTACGCAATCTCCCGCCGGACCCAGACCGAGGCTGCGGATTCAGGCGAGCTCAGCAGCAGAAAATATCTTGACCGCTCCAGGGCGGAGAGAATCTCAGCGGTGAGATCGAATGCCGCGGAGAGGTCGGACTTGTCGCGAAACACATTGAGAGCCCGAGGCTTGTTCCACGGCTTCGCAATTCTCGCCAAACTCCGTTGAACTGCTGGCGCTAGCAAACTGTCGCTGGCATGGCTGTAAGAAATGAACACATCGATGGTCTGCCTCGATCCCGGATGGCCAGTGGGACCAGTCGGTCTGTCACGTTTGTCGAGATTGCTCGCGTCCGTCGTCCGGGCGCTCAGGTCTTGGTTTGCTCGTATTGGGTTGTTCTCGCCCACCACACTGATCAGGGTATCTCAGATATCGAATTATGATTGGCGAATCGCAACGAGGAAAGTGTACCGGCTATATGATCTTGTGTGCCGCCGAAGCCACTTCGGCTGACTGTTCACAACAAACTGGACAGAAGGAAGTTTCAGGATTGAGTGAATGTCCTGAATCGATTGCGTGCGATCAGGTACCGAAGTAATTGACTCGACTGTCCAGTCGATTACGTCACCCGTTGGGAAGCACGCAATTGTGCTGCCGTTCGGTGGATCGCTTTGAGAAAGGGAGAGTCCTCGGCCTGCACGGATGGCGCAAGTTCGTCGTACGGCACCAGGGCGACATGCTCGGGGTTCAGCGCCTGCATCCACGCAGTCCACGCATCATGGACATCCTCGGCCGTGGTCGATTCGCCCTTGGCTCTGGTAAGAACCGCGTAGAGGACGAACAACGGTTCTGCACCATCTGGGGGCGTGGCATCGTTTGGGAGGTTGTCTCGGATCTGACTCGCAATCTCGTCAAGATAGGTCATCCTCGAAGTCTCCCTATGAAGAGCAGGACGTGCACCACCATGAACACAAACGGGACACGGCGTTCGCTGACACCCAACTCAGCGTAGCGTGCACGCCACGAGCGTACTGGGTCGCGCTTGAGAGCCGTCCATTCGTCTGTGAAGACCTGTACGGGCAACTGTTCTTCGATCTTGTTGATCACCTCGAACTTCGCGCGGTTGAGGTCGCGATAGCTCTTGAGTTGTAGCCACCACGTCGCAGACAGTGCGATCCCGGCGAGGACGACAGCGATCGAGGCCCATAACGACTTCGTGAGACGAGGGTCGGTGAGCCCGAGTAAGGCGACGAACGCAGTCTGCATCGACAGGAAGAATGAGTTCGCTGTACCTCGTCGTGCGGAAACACGGTCGGCCATCTCGACGGCCAACTTGTAGAGATCAATCACCTGCGCCGAGGGCGCGGGTTCCGGAGGTTGGGTCATCTGGCTCCACCGATGAGCAATTTGAGATTGGGCCAGGTCCAGTCGTACATCTTGTCGCCGGCTGTCGAGGTGGTCGGTTTGGTGCACACCTTTGTGCCATAACCCCGCAGCAGGAAGTAGCCGATAGATTCCTCCCGTGCGATCTCCAGCTCGATCGCGACACCCTTTGCGGTGTGGGTGTTCTCGCCACACATGACCACGACGATGTCGCAGGCTCGGATCCGTTGACGTGCTTTGGTCTGCCAGTCATGGGAAGGTTCTTTGATCGACCAGTCCTGTACGTCGAACGGTGAGTCAGGCTTCCGAGCCTGTTCGATCAGGGCTTCTTTCAGGAACATGTCGTAGTCGTAGTCAAAGCTGACGAACACACGCTTGGCCATCCAATCCCCTTGAGCATCAGTGCAACTCACGAGCCAGTGTCGAGGTCGGTATCGTCAAATCGCCTCTAGTCGTTACGGAAGATCTCGGAGGATCCTGCTCCACGCGGCCATCTGTTCGTCGCCGATCTCCAACGGGTCCTGCAAGCGCTGCAGGCCTTGGACGATGCTTTCTACTTCGGCTGCGGTCGGCTTGTAGGCGCGAACCGCAGTGAGGTGAACCTGCGCTGCCATCAGATCACCGCTGACGACGGCAGCGGTGGCGGCCGTGGCTTCGGTCCAGAGGTTCCGTTCAGCGATCCGGTTGATGATCTCGAGCGCTTTCCCGTACGCACTTACTGCCTCCGTCTTATGGCCGAGTTGCAGCTCCGACATCCCGAGTAGATCAGCGAGGTAGTAAGAGTTCGGGTTCTTGGCGAAAGCTGTCTCATAGACATCCCGGGCCTCGGGTATGCGGTCTTCGCCCTGCTCTCTGAGCCATCGACCTTTGAGCGCTGCGCATTCCACATTCGTCGCGAAGGCGTCTGGTGCCAGCCCGGAGATGCTCTGGAGGATCTTGTCCGCATCCCTGTAGTTACGGTCGGCCAAGTAGGTCTGGCCGAGGGAACGCAGGACGAACAAGTCCCGCGGCGAGAGCTTGCGCGCCAACTCGAACTGCTCGGCTGCCTTCCGATAGCTCTTGGTGGCCAGATACAGTTCCGCAAGTCTTCGATGAAGGCGGATATCGATAGGACTTTGCTCGATACCGGGCCCTTGGCCGAACGCGACGAGCAGCCATTCGTGAAGCTGTTTGACCTCCGAGGACCTACCACTAGCTCCCAGAACATCAAGTCGCTCACACCATTCACTGACGATCGGTTCACTCGGCGTCAGCGGAGCGGTCCGCAGTGCCTCGGCCACCGTGTCGAGCCAGCGCGCCGCGGCGGCGTCGACGCTTTGAGCGGCCCTGATCGTTGCAGTCCTGTCACTGCTGAACTGCTCTACGAATTCATTGAGTAGGAGCTTCACGTCAGAAAGGGAGTCACCACGTGCGATGTGAGCATGGCTGTTCGCGAGCGGAGACGGCACATCGTTCATGCCGACCTGGAAGGTGATCGGGCGAACGTTGCGCAGTCGAGACTCCGGAGCAGTCAGCACAGCCCCGTAGACGGCGCCGGCCTCCCAAAGCACCCACGGTTTGCGTACCGAAGTCGGTGTCAGCAGCACGAGAGTCACCGTTGCGGTTCGAACATGCTTGGCGATCCATTGGAACCAGTCCTCACCAAACTTGACGCCACTGCCCAGTTCGCGACTCGTCGAATACACGACTGCGACGGCGCCGACGCCAAACAATGCCTTGACCGCATCGTGCACAGCATCGGCGATCGCCTTGTCGGACTCCGTGTGGCTGATGAAGATCACGGGCTTGTCCGACCCTGCGTCTGCGCTCATTCCAGATCCATACTCTCGCCGGTCACGCGGTGAACTTACAGCCGACCACAGTCCTCACCGCAGAATGGTAGTTCGACCAGAATTGGTTGGCGACCAAATAGTCCGATATCGACTGACCGGTCTAATAGTTGTGGCGCTGCTCGAAAGATTTTGCCCGATCGCGTTGTAGCGCACGCGGGATCCGCTAGGTGTATAGACCTCATGATCTCGCCGCATCCGACACGCGGAATTGGCTCAATAGCCGAATCGCGGTTCGGACGCCGGATCCAGTTGGGCCGCAACTAGTTTGGATGGCACGCGGCCGGTGCATGGCAATTGACGGGGGAAGCCCAGCGCCACATCGGGTTCGCGCGTAAGCATATCTGGGCTTCGAACCCGGCTTGGCCGATGCTCGACGCAAACCTGGCGGCTGCAGAGTGACTCAATAGAACCTGCCTACCCGGGTAGACGTGGCCAAGGACTTCGATCAGTCGGCTCGATGGCGCATGAGTTCGTCCGCTGCACTCCTGAGCGGGGACATGTCGACGCCTAACGCTGACAACGCAGCAGTCGCCTCGTGGTCATTGGCAAGCAGTGCCACGAGCAGGTGTTCCGCTGCCACTTCATTGGCGTTGCTCGCGTCGGCCAGTTCGATGGCCTGTGTGATGGCTCGACGCGCATGGGCACTCACGCCGCTCAGCGCCAACGGGTCGTCGGTGTGGGACGCAACGGGTGTCAGCACTGAATCGCGCACATCTAGCCCGATGAACTCTGCGATCGAACCGTGCTCCGGGGGCAGCATGATCCCGCGGACGATCTGCTGACTCATAACGATCGTGGCCCCGAACGACACCCAGTCCCGCCGGTCGGAGACGTAGAAGCACGGTTGCCCTTCTTCGTCGACACCGATCGCAGTCACCGTCCGCAGCAACACGCCAAGCCAGGAGCCGGTCTCCTTCTCCTGCTCCACCTCCTCAAAATCGATCCCGAGTTGGCTCAGTACACGGTGTAGGCGATTCCAGGCCTGCGATTCGTCGACCGGCGGCAGTAGGACCGTCGCCTTCTGCACGAGTCCCCACTTACGCAGATGGGTGAGCTCCCACTTCAATCCATCGGTAACTCCGGCGACGAGCACGATGCTGTCGACGCGTTTCGCGGTTTCCTCGACCGCTGACTGCCATTCGTCGTCTGCGACGTAGGTTCGCACTGCGCCGAGCTCGGGCAGCGGCTCGCGGGGCTTGCCGATCGCGATGAGCGGCGACTCGCCCGCCACGAGAGCGGCTAGGAGCTCCTCGAACCTAACGGTCAGGCCGCCGAACACGCCGATAATGCCCACAGTCGGGTTAGGCGCGCGGAACCTCATCGCGTCGTCATTGAACGAGCGGAGGAACAAAGTGTCTTCATAGGTGGCGTCCCGCCCGAACCGCGCGGGGATGCCCGCAGCCAGGGTGCGCTTCGCGGTACTTGTCGTAAGTCCCGCTACGACGAGCAATGCAAGTCCCGACGCCAGCGGTATCGCCGACTGCCACAGGCTGGCACCGGAATTGGAGAGCCGTGCGGCCCACCAGATCGTCGTAGCGCTGGCGAATAGCGAACCCAAACCGATCACCGCGTAGATACCACCCCGAACGGCGGTACCGACTTTGCCGGACTGAATGCTATTCGTGATCTGACCGACCACAAGGTGGGGACTGAGCTGCGGCAAGAGGAACGACCACAGCACCAGCGAACTCAGCCACCATGACGTCCCTCGGCTCAGCAGAACCACAGCCATCGCAACCAACACGGCGGGCAAGGCCACCGATCGGACTACCGCAAGACGGCGGACCTTGCCCATGGCTGGGTGGTCGACAGGCCGGATCCGGACACCTGCGGCCTCGGCGTGAGCGAACGCGACGTAGTGCTGGATGCCCCACTTGTGCGTCCATCGTCGTAGCCTGAAGTCGGGCGACCTCAAGTACGACACCACGTTGACCAGCACCGCGAGCGCGGCGAGCGTTACGACAATGAGCACTGTGTCACCTACATATTGATCCCGGCCCCACCTCTCAGGAACGAACTATAGAACGCTCCCTTGCGCCGACCCGACGAAGCTGATACCCGTCGAGCATGAAACTCTCCGAATCGTTTGGGCTGTTCGGCATCTCAACCCTCGGAGACGCCGACACCAAGTACGACCGGTATCTTCCCCGACTGTTTCGGGATGGTTCCATCGCCTTCGGAGACGTCGACGGGAGTCGAATCGAATCAGTGAAGGTGCGTGAGGTCGCACAGTGGGTGAGCACCTTCGAGGACAACGACGACCTCACCTTCGCGATCCTCTCCGCCGGCAAACGAGACCTGCGTACGATCTGCACCGAGTCCACGATGTACGTTACCGATGCTCGAGTCGCGTTCGTCCAAGACAAGGTAAAGAACCCCAATGAGCGCATAGTCGGCCACGTCCGGTACCCGTGGATCGACGCGGTTGTATGGCGGCCGCGGCTTGGTAGGTTCAAGCGACCGATGCTCCAAGTCTGGATGCACGAGGACTTCCCGGTCAAGCATCTCGGCTCGTGGAGCCACTACGTCGAGATCGAGTTCGACGGCCCCGTGGACACCGCCGCGATCGCTCTCGATATCGCGCGTCGGGTGTGCGCACACAACCTCGCGCACGGGGCCCCCGCCTGGATCCACGACCAGCTACGCGAACAATCTCAGATCACTCACCTGCCCGAACCGGACGACACTGGCGAGGGACTGTGGGGATCTCCGGCGACTATCTCATGCCCACATGGTGCCGAGTACATCGGCGACTCCCCTTCTCCAGCAGAATGGATAGGCCGCGGCGGGCAAGCACCCGAGGCTGAACCGGTGGCCCAACCGGAGCGGCACGCTCCCTCCGCAATCATCCTCAAACGCATGCTTGCCCGTGGAAAGTCGATCGCGCGCGAGCGAGGTCGCGAGGTAATCGGGACCGACGACCTACTCCTCGCAGTGCTGATCGACTCCGAGACCCCTGTCGGACAGCTAATGGAACGATTCGGTGCGGACTACGACTCGGTGAAACGCCAACTCGACGTGAGTCGGCCGCGGCTCGAAGCGTGGGCGAGTAAACGACGGTGGCCGGAACGAGAACGAATCAGGGTGGGCAAACGGAAGCTTAGCTTCACCATCGCGATCGGGCTGACAAGCACGATGCGCGACATCGGCCGGAAGGAAGACACTCGTGATCACGAGGGCGCCTTGGAATGCGGGCAACGACTTGTTGCGCTTGCCGAACGATCCGGCATCTCGACGCTACGAGCCTTCGCGCAGGTTCAGATCGGCGACTCGTACTTGGCACTCGGGCGAATCGATGAGGCGCACAACGCATTCGCGACCGCCGCAGCACTTCGCTCCGCACCGACAATCACCTGGGCAGCGTTCGCGCCGAGTATAGATCCCATCGAGGTCGTCGACGACGCGCTCTACGGCCTGTGGAAGGTCGCCGATGAGCGGAGCAGCGAGGACGATGCGGCAAAGATTGCTGCACTGGAATGCCTATACGAGTTCCGCTCGAGGTATGGGACCGACGAGACCGCAGCGTGGACGGCTGCTCAGCTCGCACGCGTCCACAGTCGAAACAAGGATCTCGCCTCGGCCGCCCGGTGGCGCGAAACCGCACGCGAAAAGTATGGGCCTGCGGGCAACACCGAAAACGCTGCAGCAGCCCAGATCGTCGCAGAAGCCCGCAACAGCTTGGAGGAACCCACGTAGCAAGATTGTTTGCTTGACTGTGAGAGTGGGTTAAGGCAGCTGCCGAGCAGGCTAGGGCATCTAGTAGCCGGGTCGATCCTTGACGAGAACCCAGTTACGGCCACGGTCGCTGGTGGCGGATGAATCCGGCGGTGGGGTTGCGCTCGGCTAGCGGTGACGTTCACCTTCGTAGAAGGTGCGTTTCTCCGGTGGATTCACCCGCAGACAGGACAGCGCTGGTCTCCACTGTATTGGCATCGCCGTTCTCGGATCACAGGATTAGTTGCGAACTGGTAGCTGACACTTCAAAAGCCTCGGAAGTCGCCGGTGTGTCGCGTGTGCGACACGCCGCAGCGCCTCTGGAAATGCGCTTGTGCGCGGCTTGGTTTTCGGGCATCGCCGAGGCGTGATTTGTTCGGATCGCCCGGAATCGCCGGACGGGTTACATCGCTGGATTGATGCGGCATCGGTTTCCGCGCAGCTGCGGACATGGGCCGTCGTCCGACCATGTCTCGGTGTAACCGTCGGAGTGCCAGGGATCGTCGAAGGTGCGCCAGGGTTCCGTGAGATTGAGAATTACGGCTTCGACTACACCCGCGCACCAGCGGTGCCGCGTTCGGAGGATCTCGATGATCTCGGGATCGCGGCCGTATTGTTGTCTCGGATTCTTCGCATGGGATCGCTGGCGGCGGTGACACCCACCTTGTACAGACCGACTGTGGGGAAACGCAGGAGGTAGACCGCCGCGGGTTGAATGTGCAGTCCGCTGTGCGATGTGCTGGAGCACTCGCGGATGTGAGCAAGCCACATCAGCCGTTGCTCTATACATTCCGCACGACACCGCATTTGTCGCTCGCCGCGGATGAATCGCCATCACCATTCTCCGGCAGTTGGGATGCGATCCTGAATTCGGCACTGAGCCACGCGCGGGCGTAGGCATGCCGCGGATTGTTGGTCCACCACTCGGTGCGGCTGATATCCGGCGGAGCACGGTCGATCAGTTCGAACAACTGCTCGGCAGACACGGTTACCTCGTCGGCGTCCAGCTCTGGAAACCATTCGTGGAGGGTGGTAGGCCCGCGGGGGTGGGGAATAGGTGGGTGTAATCGCTGGGGGCTGGGCGGGGAGTGCCTTCAGGTCGACGTCGGGCCACACCCATTTCGGGGTCTGGGTCTTCGTTGTATCGATGCGGTGCCACACTCTCGTGAGCAGGTCGCGGTCGTCGGCACCGCCGTCTGAATCGATGTCGGTGGACACGAGCAAAGTATGACGCTCTCCGCAGATGGCTGCGGCTACTTTCTGGTCCGCACGGCTTCATACCCCGTATCGGTATGCGTCCGATCCCGTCGCC
This sequence comes from Nocardia otitidiscaviarum, assembly GCF_007362295.1. Classification (NCBI taxonomy): domain Bacteria; kingdom Bacillati; phylum Actinomycetota; class Actinomycetes; order Mycobacteriales; family Nocardiaceae; genus Nocardia; species Nocardia otitidiscaviarum. The sequence goes on from NZ_CP041695.1 coordinate 2,546,491, forward strand.
GTCCGGTCGCTCGATGGGAATTATCGAGACTCGCCGGGCAGGGTGAGACCTGTCGGAGGTATTTTTGTGCAGGTGGAGGCAAGAAGCCGACTCTGATCGGCAGTCTCCCAAACCGCCTGAGATCATGAAGGAGATCATCTCCCTTCCCTGTGAGCCCGTGCGCCGTCCGGCGGGGATCTCGCCCGGGTGCGCGAATTACCGTGCGGTGCTTGGTTTGTCCGGAGTAACGTCCCCGAACGGAAGCCGAGTAGGAACAGGTTCTGGTTCGGGAGCTCTCATGGACGATCCGCGGCGCTACGTGGTGGTCGGGGGCGGGCTCGCCGGGCTCGCCGCCGCGGTCTGGTTGGCGGAGGCGGGCAAGCGGGTCACGCTGCTGGAACGGCGCGGTCGGCTGGGCGGCCGCACCCACGCCCTGCAGGCCGCGCCGATGCGGGACATCCCTGACAACGGCCAGCATGTCATCGCCAGTGGATATGAGCACCTGTTCCGATATCTGAGTAGTGTCGGCACCCGCGACCAGGTGGCGTTCCCGCACCGCGGGGTGCTGCGCTGGCCCGGCGGCCGGGCGACGGTGATGAGAACGAAGGGCCTGGGCGCGATCCGCACCTTCCTGGGCGCGCATCCGGATGCCGGTCCGGTCGACCGGATCCGCGCCGGAATCGCCACCGCGCGGCTGGGCTGGGAATGTCTGCACCAGCCCGCGGACCTCGCCGACCTGTCCACCGCGCAGTGGTTCGAGCGCGTCGGCATGCCCGCCACCGCCCGGGAGGCGCTGTGGGATTGGCTGGCGCTCGGCATCGCCGCCGAACCGGTCGAGCAGGAGTCGGCGAAGGTGTTCGCCGACGTGCTGGCCACCGGTATCCGGCTCGGCGTCCGGCATCGGCGGGCGGTCACCATCGGCTATCCCACCACCGATCTGGACACCCTCTTCGTCACCGGCGCACGGCGGGTGTTCGCCCAATACGGTGTGGACGTGCGGTATCGGGCGGTGGTGCGGCGCATCGGGATTCGCGACGGCGCGGTGACCGGGGTGCTGCTGGCCGACGGCAGCGAGGTGCCCGCCGACGCCGTGGTGTGCGCGGTGCCGAACTCGGCCGTCGCGGGACTGCTGGACGAACTGCCCGAGCACGACGAGATCTACTCCGCCGCCGACAAATTGGGGTACACGCCGATCGTCAGCACCAATCTGTACCTGGATCGGCCGCTGGGCACCGAGGGGGAGTTCGAGGCCCTCATCGGCGGCACCGGTGTCATCGACGAGGTGTTCGACCGCCAGCGCATGCACGGCCGCGATACCGCGCACGGCTGGCTCTACTGCCTGACCACCAGCGGCGCGTACGAGCAGATCCACAGACCGCACGACGAGGTGGTGGCCGAACAGCTGGCGCTGCTGCGCCGCTACTATCCGGCCGCCCGCCACGCCCAGGTGCGCCACGCCCAGGTGGTGCCCATGCCGCGCGCCACCTTCTCCCAGGTGGTCGGCACCGACGGGATGCGCCCCGAGCAGCGCACTTCGGTGCCCTCCCTGGTGCTGGCGGGGGATTGGACCCGCACCGACTGGAGCGCCACCATGGAGAGCGCCGCCCAGAGCGCCGCCCGCGCCGTCGATCTGCTGCTCGCCCTGCCCGCCGCCGCGCCGGTGGCCTGACCGGGCGCGGTGGCGTTCGGGCGGCCCCGGCCCGGTCCGGTCACCGCTCGCGTTCTGCTCGCGGCCGGAAGTAGTTCAGCACCAGACGCGTGATCTCGGTGAGGAATACGGCGCGCGGAATCGGCGGTCGGTCGAGCACATAGCGCACGGTGAGATGCTCCACGGCGCGCACCAGCAGCCAGGCGGCGGCATCGAAATCGACATCGGCGGGCACCTGTTCGCGCCGCAGGGTGAGCGCCACCCGGGCCAGTTCGCCGATCTGCTGTTCGAAGGCGACCACGGCGGTGCCGGAGGTCAGCCGCGGTGTCTGCTCGACCACCGCCCGCAGCAGTTCCGGGTGGTCGCCGAGTGCGTCCAGCAGGACGGTGATCGCCTCCGGCACACCCACTTCCGGCGGTGTCGCCAGCTGGCTGACGACGTGCGCGCGCACCCGGTCGGCCACCGCCGCGGTGTAGCGCTCGATCACCGCCGAGACGATGGCGTCCTTGTCGGGAAAGTACTGGTACAGCGAACCGGGACTGATTCCCGCCGTCGCCGCGATCCGATTGGTGGACGCCCCGTCGTAGCCGTGCTGCACGAGCACGGCCTCCCCGGCGTCCACGATCCGGCGGACCATGGCCCGTGACCGCTCCTGGCGCGGGGTCTTGCGCGGTGGCGCGGGGGTGGCGGGTCGCTGTCTTCTCGGTGGCATGACGGTTGGGCCTCAGCTGCTGGACGCGAATTGAATGCGAGCGTTTATTCGTGTCAGCGTAGGGCATGGTGTTACACAATGTGGTGGAGCACGAGCCGCGTCCCGAGCCCGAACCGCTCGGCCCCGACTCGCTGACCTGGAAGATCTTCGGCTCCCTGTACTTCGCGCCCACCGGTCTGTTCCTCGGCATGGTGCAGAACATGCATCCGGGCCTGGGAGCCGGGGTGGAATTCCACTCCGAGATCGCCGACGAGTTCTATCAGCGGGTGCTGCGCTCGGCCTATCCCATCGTCGGCGTGGTCTTCGACGGTCCGCGCGCCCGGCGCACGGCCCGCGAGATCGTCGGCTACCACCGCGATATCAAGGGGGTGGACGGGCAGGGGCGGCGCTATCACGCCCTCGATCCGGGCACCTTCTACTGGGCGCACGCCGTGTTCTTCGTGCAGACCCTGCGCGCCGCCGAGCTGTTCATGGGCGGGCTGTCGCCCGAACAGCGCGAACAGCTGTGGCGTGAGCATTATCAGTGGTACGAGATGTACGGCATGAGCATGCGGGTGGTGCCGCGCAGTTGGCCGGAGTTCCAGCGGTACTGGGACGAGATGGTCGACTCCGGTCTGGAGCCCACCCGGGCGGCCTGGGATGTCTACCATCTCGCCGATAACGCGCCCGTGCCGCCGTTCCCGGTAGTGCGGTGGATGCCGAAACCGTTGTGGGAGAATCTGATTCGTCCCGCCGGTGCGCGTTTCTACCAGTGGGTCACCATCGGGCTGTGCGATCCGCCCATTCGCCGCACCATGGGGTTCACCTGGACCGCCCGCGATCAGGTCCGCTTCGATCGGCTGTGCGTCGCGCTCTCGGCCATGAACCGGGTGACCCCCGACGAGGTGAAGTACTTCTTCCCGCGCATCCGCGCCGGACGCCGCCGCGTCGCGGGTAAGCGCCCGGCGTGGCTGGCTCCGCCGGAGGCTCCCGAGATGCTCTGGCCCGCGCCCGAACACCGCGGCGAGGCCAAGCACTACTGCCCGGTGCACGCCGACCGGGGCAGCACCGCCACCACGCGGTTCCGGCAGCTCACGGGGTTCTGAATCATGCGCTCACGCACCGATATCCGCTCGCATCCCTACGACTACTACTATCGGCCCGGCATGCCGCTGCGCCCGCCGCCGCCCCGGGCGGTGCCGTCGGAGCTGTGGTACCAGCCGCGCCGCGCCATGCTCGGACCGTGGATCGACGTCCGGCCCGAACCCGTCGACACCCCGCGCACCCGGCTCATGGCCGACCACCTGTGGCAGGGCGACGAGCCGATGGACGCGGTGGTGCGGGCCTTCTCCCGGATCGGGAACACCCGCTGCCGTGCCCTGCTCGACCAGGCTCTCGCGCACGGCATCGACAGCCTCGACGATCCGCCGCCGGAGCTGGTAAATCTCTTCGCGCACCTGGACGAGCCGCCGGACTGGTTCGATCCCGAGTTGTGGGAGTACGGACGCCGCCGCTGGATCAATGTCTCCCTGGCCGGGAAGCTGGCCATGGGGGTGCAGGATTTCATGGGCACCTTCGTGGGCGCGGAGGTGGCCTCGGCCACCGGGGCCACCGGACGTTTCGTCAACGACCCGTATCGGCGCAATCTGGAGACCGCGAACTGGTTCCGCAGCGTCACCCTGCCCGGTGCGCTCGACCGCTGGTCGCCGGTGTTCGCCGATACCGTGCGGGTGCGGCTCATGCACGCGCAGGTGCGCGCCGGGCTGCGCCGCCGCTGGGGTGACGAGCATTTCGCGCTGCACGGCAACCCCATCTCCAACGCCACCACCATGGGGGCGGCGGTCACCTTCGGCATCTCGCCGATCTGCTTCGACCATGTGCACGGGCGGCGGTGCGGGACGGCCGAACTCGACGCGGTCATGCACTATTGGGCCTATATCGCCTATGTGTTCGGGGTCGCCGAGGAGCTGATTCCGCGGTCGGCGCGAGAGGGGATGGAGATGGCGGACTATATGGTGGCGACCGCGGGCACCGCTCCGGAGTGGACCGCGACCATGGCGGGTGCGGCCACGAAACGGTTCGCGGGCACCGGTGTCGGCGATCGAGCGCGGGCATTGGCGACCGCGCCGCTGGTCGGGCTGTTCGCGTACTACAGCAGTAACGGGCTGGTGCGGACGCTGCTGGCCGACACCCCGCTGCGCTCGGTCCCGATCCACCCGTGGCGGGAGCTGACCGGGGTCGCGGCCACCGCCGCGGTGCGCTGGCGCGCCCTCGACGACCGGCTGCCCGGAGCCCGGCGGCGGATGCTGCGCCGCTCGCAGCGCGTCGACCCCATGTGGGATGTGAACACCCGGGTAGCCCGGGTGCTCGCCGCGCGCGCCGGGATTCGCGGCACCCCCTACGACCAGCACGACGGCACGGCCGACGGCGCGGCGCGCTGCCCGGTCCGCTGAGCGGGTCGGCTAGGCGGTGCCACCCGCGATGGCCAGGTACACGACCATGAGGGTGAGCAGGAACCAGCCCGCCCCCTGCCAGATCGGCCACGCCCCGCGCCGCCGCCAGGCCCGGAAGGTGAGCACGAAGGCGCCCAGGCCACCCACCAGCAGCACCGCCCCGGGTACCAGGGCGATCACCGCCCGCGAGGGGTCGGTCGCCAGCTCGAGCACGGCGACCGCGAGGGCGGTGAGCACGACCACGCCGCCGACGTACCAGGCCGCATGCCGGAACATCTTCGGGTCCGACCACCGCTTCTCGACGTCGTTCACCATATGAGGGGAGTTCCCGCCCCCCGCCGCGATACACACGACTCGGTACCGGCCGGTCTGCCTTGGCTGAGCGCCCACGACTCGGACCTGTGCGGGTATGTGCACTCGCCCGGGTGGCACATCCGTGCCGAAGACGTGGGGGTCCGGTCAGGGGTCGGGAGGTCTGCGTCGGGGTCGGGAGGTCCGCGTCGGGGTCAGGTGGTCTGCGTCGGGGTCAGGAAGTCTGCGCCGCCAACGTAGACGGTGTGTCCGGGCGGGGTGGTGACCGCGGTGGCGTCGGCGACGGCGGTGGCGAACTCCGCCACCGTCGGTAGTGCGCCGTGGTCGCGGCGGTCGGAGACGGCGTTCGGGTCGCGTCGTTCGAGCAGGCGCACGATCATGGTGCCGTCGATCATGTCGCCGGATACCACCACGAAATCGATTCCCCGCCCGGCGAATTCATCGCACAGCTCGCGCAGTGCCCGCTCTCCGGCCAGTTTGCTGCGGGCGATGGGCTCGTAGCCGCCGGGTACCGGGCGGGTTTCGGAGAAGTGGGCCTGGTGGCTGGTGACGAAGACGATGCGGCCGCCGGGCCGCAGGTGCGGCAGTGCCAGTCGCGTCAGCCGCAGTTGCGCGTCGCGATTGACGGCCATGGCGTAATCGGCCGCCGCGCCGTGTTCCAGTCCGCCGGAGGCATTGAGCACCAGTACATCCAGTCGCCCGCACTCCGCGACCACCTCCGTGATGAGCCGCGCCGCCGCCTCGGCATCGGTGATATCGGCCCCCGCCACCGACGCGCTGCCGCCCGCGGCCGCGATCTCCGCCGCGACCGTCTCGGCTCGTCGGCGCTTCTCCCGGTAGTTGATCACGACGTGATCGCCGCGCGCCGCGAGCACCCGGGCCGTTTCGGCACCTATGCCCCGGGATGCCCCGGTGATCAACACGATTCGCTGCACGCGCCCACTCCGTCCGCTCGTCCTGGCCCCCGCGCCAATGCTTCTGATTCAGAACCACTATCCTGCTTCTAAATGAGAAGTGCAAGCGAACCTCCCGCCGCCAGCCGCGCCGATGCCGCGGATCTGCCCCTGCTGGCGGTGATGGATCTGGTGGGGCAGCGGTGGGTGCTGCGGGTGCTGTGGGAACTCGAGCCCGGTCCGCTCGGATTTCTGGAGCTGCGCCGCCGGATGGGCAACTGCTCGTCGAGCATGCTCTCGGTGCGATTGCAGCGGTTACAGAGTGCGGGCGCGGTGGTCAAGCAAACCGATAGGAGCTACGAGTTGACCCCCGCCGGAAGGGAACTCGCGACCGCGCTGGAGCCGCTGTGGGCGTGGTCGCGCCGGTGGGCGGGGGCGCTCGCCGACGACGCGTGAGCGAACTCCGGGCGCGTCGGCGCGCCGCCTGCCGTGCCGTGCGCCCGCCGCGCCACGAGGCGATTCCCGGCAAATCCCGCGATTCCGCACGCATGTGCGGTTTGCCCGGTTAACACTTAAGCTGTCTGGGACGTAATACGGGTATGGAAGGTGCCAAGATGGGAGAGCGGACGGTCGTCGCGGACGTCGCGGATGAGCTCGCGCGGCGCGTCGCGTTCGGGCAGTACGCCCCCGGCGAGCTGATGCCGTCCGTCCGACAGGTCGCGGACGAGTTCAAGATGAATCGTGCGACGGCACAGCTGATTCTGGGACGCCTGGAATCCTACGGTTTCGTCGATGCGCACCGCGGCAAGGGATTCACGATTCGGGATGTGCGCACCGAGGGCGGGGTGGAGGTGTACCGCCGCCTGTTCCGGCTGTCCATGCCCATGCCGGAGGTCGCCCTGGAGATGTTCGGCAGCATTGTCGACGAGGAGCGGGCCATCGTGCTCGACACCCTGCTCGACTACACCGAGGGGGAGCGGCGCCTCGATCCCGCGGTGCTCAAGGCCGATATCGACGAGCTGGAATCCATTGCGCGCAGCAAGGATCCGGACCCCCGGCGGATGCTCACCATCGAGCTCGCGCTGCTGCGCCGGTTGCAGACCGCCCTCGGTCACACCATGCAGCGCGCCGTACTGAACTCCATCGGCGATATGGTCCTGGAGGTGCCGGAGGCGGTGCAGGCGTACTTCGCGGCCTCACCGGATCTGCACGTGCTGGTCTGGCGGGCGCTGGTGGCGGTGTGGGATTCCGACGGCGGCCCCAGCGAGGCGCAGTTGGCGTTGTTCGAGGACCTGTTCGGGATGTACCACCAGAAGGTGGTGGCGAAGTTCGTCGAACTCGTCGGTGTGGACACCGCCGCGGCGACCGGGGGGTCGGTGCGGCACGCCGCCACCGCATAACGCTCGGTCTCATTGTCTGGGACGAGAATTCCCGACTGCCGGAAATGTCGGAAATCCGGTGAGTCGTTCGCGATTACTGCCCGATGGCGGCGTTCATGATGGTGCCCGCGCTGGTGGCGACAATGCCGCCCACGAGCGCGGCCGCCACCCGCTTGGGTGATTCGAGCGGCCCGCCCTGCCATTTCTCCCAGGCGAACTTACCGCCCGCGTAGATAATCGCGAGGGTGCCGGCCAGGAGTACGAACCAGGTGAAGTAGCGGACCAGCTTGAGTAGCTTGTCCGCTACCGGTGGCGTCTCCGGCGTGGGATTGAAGACCTGTGCGTACAGGTCGGCGGTGATCAAATCCTGTGCGACAGTCACTATCATCTCGGCGCTCGTTCCAGTGGCGTTCGTTCCCTCTATCGGGGGTACCCGCCGCATGCGCTGGTACGCAAGGGAATCCCGCCGACGACGTCGGCGCTGGGGTCAGTCGTCGTCGCAGTCCGCGGAGAGGAAGGCCACCGCCGCCAGATACTGTCTGCAGGCGAAGTGCTGGTCATGGGCGCGCAATACGGCCCGTGCCTGTCGATAGGTGAGAGCGCGCGGCTCCACCGAGCAGTCACCGTTGATATCGGTGAAATGAGCTTTTCCGGACCCGATGGAGCGAGGTGTACCGGAATGCTGAAGCATCTGAGTCATGGGGACGCCTCTGGCCGCTGAGATATCGGATGGCGACGCTGGCTCGGCGCTTCCTGTACCGCCCGGACATTCCGGCCTGTTCGTCATCACGAGTTTAAGGTGGCGGATCGTGCAGATGCAAGTACATCTGCACGATCGGGCCTAGGTGTTGCGCGGCTTTCGTCCGGTTCGGTGTTGTTGTGGCGTCAGGGTTTACGCGCCACGCCCCCGTATGCGGAGACATCCTGGATCGAACCCACCTGCGCCGGGTCGACCCGCCACCGGGTGATGGGAACGAAGCCGGGTTCGACCAACTCCAGGCCCTCGAAGACGGCCGCCAGCTGCTCCTGGGTGCGGGGCTCGTAGGGAACTCCGCCGGACTTGGTGTACTCCTCGCACAGCTTCACGTAATTCGGGTTGTCGACGGTGCCATCCCAGAAGACCAGATAGCTGCCGGAGGGGACGGCGTCGAGCACGGTGCGGACGATATGGCGCATATCCTCGTAACTGCGCGCGTGGCCGAGTACCCCCATAAACATGACACCGACCGGTTGGCTGAAATTCAGCACCTGGCGGGCCGAGACCAGAATGTTCTCCGGTTCGTGGAAATCGGCGTCGACATAGGTGGTGACCCCCTCCTCGGTGGTGGTGGTCAGCAGGGCCCGCGCGTGCGCGAGCACCAGCGGGTCGTTGTCGACGTAGACCACCTTGGCCTCGGGAGAGACGCCCTGCGCGACCTCGTGGGTGTTCTGCATGGTGGGCAGGCCGGTGCCGATGTCGAGGAACTGGCGCAGACCCACCTCCCCGGCGAGGAAGCGCACGGCGCGGATGAGGAACTGCCGGGACTGCACGGCCATGGCGGAGATATCCGGGTCGATCTCGAGGCTGGCGTCGCCGACGACCCGGTCGATGTCGTAATTGTCCTTGCCGCCCATCCAATAGTTCCAGATCCGTGCGGAGTGGGGGATGTCGGTTCGGATCGCGGGATCGGTTTCGGACATGAGGTTCTCCTCGACGAGAGTGCGCATGCGAACGGATGCTGATCTGCCCAGTGACAGTACAAGATTCGGCAAATCCGGACTTGCTGGACGGGGGATTCGCCTCGGGGATTAAACGTACCGACCAGTCGTTAATGTCTGTTTCGGTTTGCAACTTCGCAGTGTGCGTGCTTCATCAAGATCAAAGCTGTTGTGTTGCAAAGGATCAGGTATGCGCAAGGGGATCGATCGCGAGCAATCTGCGTGCTATCGTTCTGGTTGCGGTTGCAACTGTAAGAACATCTGATCGAACGTTTGCAAGTACTGGGCACACCGTCTGCGGGCGGTACTTGGCAAGGAGTCGGAAATGACACGCACATCGGCAACCCGTATCGATCCCTCGGAACTCGCCTGGCGCAAGAGCACTTTCAGCAATCCGAGCGGAAACTGCGTGGAGGTGGCGGAACTGTCCAACGGTCTGGTGGCCATGCGGAACTCGCGTGACCCGCTGGGCTCGGTGCTGGTGTACACCCGCCCCGAGATCGATGCGTTCCTGCGCGGCGCGAAGAGCGGAGAGTTCGACGATTTGGCGCGCTGAAAGGTAGCATTGGCAATCGGCGCGGTGGTTCGCGACGATGGGTTGTGGTCCACTGCCGGCATAACCCGAGCATCGGAGTGAGACCCAATGATCGCAGAATCGGCTGTACACGGTCGGGTGGATTCCACTGTCGCCGAGCGTGGCCCGACTGCCCTGCGCATCGCCGTCGGGGGTCAGCTGCGCAAGTTGCGCGAGGCGAACAACATCACGCGCGAAGCCGCTGGTGAACACATCCGCGGCTCGCACGCGAAGATCAGCCGCCTGGAACTCGGGCGGACCGGATTCAAGGAACGCGACGTCCGGGATCTGTTGACGCTCTACGGTGTCAACGATCCCGGCGAACGCGAGGCATTCCTGGATCTGGTGCGCAAGGCGAACCAGCCCGGTTGGTGGCATCGCTTCGGAGATCTGCTGCCGCCCTGGTTCGAGACCTATCTCGGACTCGAGCACGCGGCCAAGAGCATTCGTACCTACGAGGGCCAGCTGGTGCCGGGGTTGTTGCAGACCCCGGACTACGCCCGCTCGGTGGTGGCGCTCGGGCACGACGCCGATGCCGAGCGTCGGGTCTCGCTGCGTCGCCGTCGGCAGGAGCTGCTGACCGCACACCGGGCGCACCGAGCTTCTGGGCGGTGCTGGACGAGGCGGTGCTGCATCGCCCCGTGGGCGGTGAGAAGGTGCTGGCCGAGCAGATCGAGCATCTGGTGGAGATGTCGAAGCTGCCCAATATCACCATTCAGGTGCTGCCCTACACCGCCGGCGGCCACGCCGCGGCGGGCAGCTCGTTCACCATGCTGCGCTTCGCGGAGCCCGAACTCCCGGACATCGTCTATCTGGAGCAGTTGACCAGCGCCCTCTACCTGGACCGTCGTCAGGATCTGGAGCTGTACCGGCAGGTCATGGACCAGCTGAGCGTGCAGGCCGAGGCGCCGGAACGGTCGCGGGCGAAGCTGCTGGAGATCGCCGAGCGGCTGTGAGCGCGGAAAGCCTGTGAGACAGCGGAACTCCGGGGCCTAGCGGCGGCCCCGGAGTTCGTGCGCGGGCTGGTCCCGGCAAACAAGGCTCACGCCGGAGGGGTCGCCACCCAGGTGGCGGCCCCTCCGGCGTGTTCGGGCCTGACCCGGAGCGGGTCGAACCCTGCGGCATATGAGCCGGGATCTACTGCCGGATGAAGCTCGAGGCGATGCGCCAGAATGCTTCCGGCTGCATCAGGTGTAGATCCCAATCGTTCACCATCGCGTGTGCGGTGGTGACGATTCGCTCGATATCGAAATCGTACCGAGTGGCCGCTCCGGTGGATTCGACCTTATCGATCACGAATGCCGTTGCCGTCTCACGGGAATAGTGCTGTTCGTGCCGACTGTCGTCGGCGAACCCGAGTCGGCTGAGGTTGATTGGCTGATTCATGCGAACGCCCCTGACGCCAGGCCGCCGGCTAATCGTCGGCGAAGAATCGCCGACCATTCACCGCACGGCTGTCTGGTAGTCCCCTGTTTGCCTTACAGGCATGAGTCTATGACCCTGCTCCGCACAGATGCAAGTACATCTGCAACCTCGAATATGCAGGGGGAGCAGGGATTTCAGTATGCCAAAGGTTTGCGAGAGATCATCATCGGAGTTACTTCGGGACGAAAATCCCGGTGAGATCCGCCTCTTTGATGGGGGTTTCGGGATTGGCCTGGGCCTGACACATGAGCTTGATGCTGACTATGGCCGCATCGACGGTGTCGGCGCTCGGTTCGGTGGTGGAACTCTGTTCTTGTTCCAGGAATTTGCGGACGGTCACCCGCTGCTTTTCACCGTCCTGTGCGACGAATTCGCTGCACGGCGTGTCACCGCCTTTGTTCACGACCTCCTCGGCCGTCCCGCAGCCCGCGGTGATCAGTGCGGCGGCGACGGCGGCAGCGGCGGCCGCGCCCGCGATACGGTGTGTGTACATCAGAATCCCGCCAATCCTTCGGCCAAGCTCTCGATCTGGAGGACCCGCAGCGCGTCCGCTCGGACGTCCGGACAGCGCGCGGTGGTGATCTGGTCGACGACGCCGCGATTGTCGACGACGGCGGCGTTCACGCCGCTGTTTCGCAGTGCCCAGTTGTGCACCGTCCCGTTGAACGCCACCTTGCCCAGATCCGGGCCCTGATCGCGCCAGCCGGGGATATCGCCGCGCATCATGTCGCACAGCTGGTCGGCGGCCGCGTCGGAAACCGCGAGCACGCCCGGTGAGCTGATCACCAGGCTGCGCTCGGGCGCGGAGTTGCCGGGCACGGTGGTCTCGGTGGAATCGGAGCAGGCCGTCAGCAGCAGGGCCACCTCGGCGAGCACCGCCGCGGCGCGACCGCCGTGCCGCCGGGCTCCGGCCGCGGAAGGCGTCTCCATGGCATCTCCTGTCGGTGCTCTCTGCTGCCCGGTACTTTCTGCTGTCCGGTGCTTTCTGTCGTCCAGTGCTCGCTGCTGTCAATGCCCCTGCTGGTCGGACAGGCGCAGCCCTTCGCGCGACTTGACCCGACGGTGTTCGGCGGTCACCGCGCCGATGCCGAAGCCCAGGCACAGCACCGCGATCACACCGGCGGCGATGGCCCAGCCGGGGAAGCCGTACGCCGCGGCGGTCAGCGTCCCCGCGAGGGCGACGAGGCCGATCGCGATGAGGATCAGACCCGGCCAGTTGCGCGAGTTCTGGACCGATTCACCGGCGTGGTGTCGGGTGGTACGGGTGATATCGGGGTCGTAGTCGCCCCGGCCCCGCTGCTCCGGAACGCCGGAGCCCGCGACGGGGCCGGACGGCTGACCGTGGATGTCGGGCGACTCGTTTCCGGCAGGCATGATGTCTGGCCTCCTGTGCTGTCGGACGGGGTGATACCGCGCGGATACCCGGGGCGGCCCCGGCCAATCGCCGGGAGTGACGATCACCTGAGAACGTTGCGTGGATGCTTGACCCCTTCATGACGGGGCGGACTTGGCGGGAGGAACCGCGTCAACTCCGGGCATGACGCGATCGCTCGTACGGGCGGTCGGGACTGCTGCTCGATATACCGGTGGACAGCACTGATCGGTGTTGAGCCGGCCGAGCGTCGAAAGATGACCCGACCACAGTCGGACACCCTGCCGGTACTCGAACCGCATGTCCGCCTGTGCGGAAACCGCTCGGATTACGCACGAAACCGATTAGGATCGAACGTGTGAGCGAGGTGGGGGAGATCGGGAGCGTGCGGTACACGTACCGCCTGCGCCTGTCCGCAACGGCTCACCGTGCCCTGCTGGGTGAGTGGGACCGCGTCAGGTGGGTGTGGAATGCGTGCGTCGCGGAATCGAAGGCTGCCCACCAGGCTGGGGAGGCGATAGGCCCCGCCGCGCTGGACAGGAAGCTGACTGGCTGGCGGGCCGAGCGCGACTGGTTGCGTGCTGGGGCGTCGGTTCCGCAGCAGCAGATCATCCGCGACTTCGGGCGTGCGCGTACGAAGGCGTTGACCGACATCAAAGACCGTGTCCGGCAACACCGGCGGGCGGGGATGCCCCGGTTCAAGAAGAAGGCCCTCGCGGACCCGACACTCAACTACACCCTGCGCGGATTCCGGCTGAAGGACGGTCGCTTGCATCTCGCGGGCGGGATCGTGGTGCGGCCGGTGTGGTCGCGGGAGTTGCCCGCCGCACCCTCTTCGGTCCGGATCTATCGCGACAGCTGCGGCCACTGGTATTGCTCCTTCGTCGTCCCCGCCGCTGCGGAGCCGCTACCGCCGACCGGACGGGCGATCGGTATCGACTGGGGGGTGAAGCAGATCGCGACAACGACCAGCGACGCCCACGATCTTCCGCACCCGCGGTACGGGAAGTCCGCTGCGGTGAAGCTGGCCCGCTATCAGCGGATGATGGCGCGTCGCAAGCCTGGGAAGGGGCGACCGGGCTCGAAGGGGTACCGGGACGCGAAGCGGAGGGCGGCGAAGCTGCACAAGAAGATCGCCCGTCAACGCCGGGACACCGCCCGCAAGTGGGCGAAAGCCGTTGTGCGGGAGTTCGATCAGCTCGCGGTGGAGGACTTCAGGCCGAAGTTCCTCGCTGCGACGACGATGGCCCGCAAAGCTCAGGACGCGGCGATCGGTGCGACGAAGACGGCGTTGCTGGAGATGGTGCGCAAACACGGCCGGAAAGTCGTGTTGGTGAATCCGAAACATACGACGATGGATTGCCGGTTGTGCGGGGAGAGAGCCAATCACCGCCTTCTGCTGTCCGAACGCACCTACCGGTGTGAACACTGCGGACAGGCATCCCCTAGGGATAAGAACTCCGCGTACGTGATGCTGAACAGGGCTGGTTTCCACCCTGCTGGTGCTGAGTGCGGAAGACCAGGGCGCTCGCCGAGCGCTCCGGCAGCATGAGCCAGGAATCCCCTACCGCCAGGCAGGGGAGGAATCAAGACGTCTGTTCCCGCAGTAGTAGTACAGGGGGCGACGACCATATTCGGGACCTACCCGGCAGGCGCGCGGTCAATCATGGTCGCGGGGCTCGTCGGCGGCGCGCAGCGAGCGGGTGGCGGGGCCCTCCAGCAGCGCGCCGTCGTGCCGGAATCGCGACCCGTGCAGCGGGCAGTCCCAGGACATCTCGGCATCGTTCCAGGTGAGAATGCCGCCCAGATGCGGGCACACCGCGGACACCCGGTGGGTGGCGCCGAAGGCGGTGCACACCCCCACGGGCGCGAGCCCGCTGCGCTCCACCCGGCCCTCGCCGTCGGCGGGCGGTCCGTCGCGGCGCAGCGCGTCGCGGATGCCGAAACCCAGCCAGCCGGAGGAAAGCTGGAGTGCGACAGCACCATTGGCCTTCATGGCGGTCAGAGTGCCCGCGAGCTCGCGCGGCTGCCAACTGGCGAAGGTGTCCGCCCAGTGCGGCGGCTTGCCGGTCAGGCGGCCCACCAGCGCGCGGGCGGCCGCGACGCCGTTGGTCAGGCCCCACTTGGCGAATCCGGTGGCCACCAGCACCCGATCGTTCCAGGGCAGCAGCGGTCCGACATAGGGCAGTTCGGCGATCGGATGGTAGTCCTGAGCCGACCACCGGAAGACCGGCTCGGCCCCGGGGAAATGGCGCTGGGTCCAGCGCACCACGTCGTCGGCGTGGGCGCGCGCCCGCTCGGTGCGGCCCACCCCGTGCCCGGTGCCGCCGACGAGCAGCAGGTCGCCACGATCGGTGGGGATGGGGCGCAGCGTGCGCACGGGGGCGTCCGCGCTGATGTACATGCCGGTCGGGAAGTCGCCCGGCACGGTGAAGGCGGCGGCGTAGGAGCGCTGCGGCTCGAGCCGGGCGAAGAAGCCGCCGCGGTCCAGAATCGGCGTGCCGGTGGCCAGTACGACGGTGTGCGCGCTGAGGTCGCCGTGCTCGGTGTCCAGAATCTGGCGGTCGCCCTCGCGGCGCAGCCCGCGCACCCGGGTGTGCTCGAAGACGGGCACGCCCCGGGCCGCGAGATCGCGCGCGAGCGCGGCGATGGCGTCCATCGCGTCGAACTGCGCCTGCCCGTCCAGCCGTACCGCGCCGCAGTGCGGGAACGGGACGTCCAGGTCGGTGACGAATTCCGTGGGCAGGCCCGCCTTGCGGGTAGCCTCCAGTTCCGCGCGCAGGATCGGCACCGCCCGCTCGGTCTGGGCGTAGGTGTAGGCCGGGGCGGTCTGGACCGGGATGTCGTGATCGGCGCAGTAGCGCAGCAACCACTGTTTGGCCTCGCGATTGGCGTCCAGGTAGGCGCGCAGCACGCGATCGTCGTGGACGGTGCGAATGCGACTGGCCCGGGTGGCCTGCAACAGGCTGATCTTCCCGGTGGTGTGGCCGGTGGTCACGCCACCGAGCCGGTCGGCCTCGAGGACCGCCACCTCGATCCCCTCCTCGGCCAGCAGCAGCGCCGTCACCAGCCCGGTGATGCCGCCGCCGACCACCGCGGTGTCGATCCGGCGGCCGGGATCGAGCGGTGGGAAGGTCGGCGGCCGGGCATCGTGCAACCAAATCGACGTCATACGGTCCGGATTGCCGTGACCCACCTCGTCAAACGGCGTGAGCGCGTGATTGGCCGCGATGGCGTGGGGTATGGCGACGGTACGAAAGGAGGTCGCGACCATGCCCAAGACCGATAAGCGTGGGGAACCCAAGAGTTCGGAGCTGCCCGGTACGCTGCGTCGCTCCGACAAGCATGCCCAGGAGATCTTCGCCGAGGCGCACGATTCGGCGTTGGAGCAGTACGGCAGCGAGCAGCGCGCGCATCGCGTCGCCTATGCCGCGCTGAAGCACTCCTACGAGAAGGTCGGCGATCACTGGGAGGCCAAACAGCACCGGGGGCCGTCGGATGAGCGGGCCGAACACGGTGGGCCGAATCCGCGCGGGGAGACCGCCGAGGGAGTGGACGCCAATGCGTCCAAACAGCATCTGCGGGAGATCGCCACGCGTCTGGAGATCTCCGGTCGCTCGAAGATGACCAAGGATCAACTCGTGGACGCCATTCGCAAATACAACGAGCGGGCGCGTCGCCGGGCGGGGGGCCGCACAACACCGGAGGCGTCCGGCAGTCAGCGGTGAACGACGAGCAGATGTGGAATTGGGAAGCACGGGGGGAAACCGAGGCGCAACGGCTGGACCGGAATTGGAACAGTCTGGTGCAGGAGGCGCGCATCGTCCAGACCGGGGTGCAGCTGCTCACCGGATTTCTGTTGATACTGCCGTTCCAATCGCGGTTCGACGCATTGTCCGATCCGATGCGCGGGCTGTATCTGGTGACCGTGTCGGCATCCATTGTCGCGACGGTTTTCCTGGTGGCCCCGGTCTCCACCCATCGGCTGCTGTTTCGCCGTCGCCGACTCGACGAGGTGGTGCGGGCCGCGCATACCTTCGATCTGGTCGGGGTGGTCCTGCTGGGGGTGGCGCTGACGGGCGTCGCCGTGCTGATCTTCGCCGTGGTGCTCGGCAACACGGCGGGGGTGATCGCCGGATGCTGCTTCGCCGCGCTGTTCACGCTGGTCTGGGGCATCTACCCGTGGTACCGGCGCGGGCACGGGCCGGAATCCGAAGATCGCTCCGAATATCCTGAGCCACAATAACTTTCGACGCGTGCGTGTTTCGAACCGGTGGTACCGGGTACCGCCGGACTGTCAGTGATTGATACCGACATTCTGGAGGTGAATGTCTTGTCCGAGCACGATAAGGGCGGATTCCGCGAAGGTGTCGAGGGCACCGTCGAAGATGTCAAAGGCAAGGCCAAGGAAGCCGCGGGTACGGTCTTCGGCAACGAGGACATGCGCGACGAGGGCCGGGCACAGCAGGACCGTGCCGAATCGCAGCGTGACGCGGCCCGCAAGGAAGCGGAAGCCGAGAAGGAACGCGCCAAGGCCGAGGTCGAGGAAAAGCGTCAGCAGGCATATCAGCAGGGACAAGGCGACCGCTGACTGCCGTAGCAGTTCACACTGACGAATAGACGACGATTCGCCCGGCGAGATTTCGCCGGGCGTTTCGTGTCGTCGGTGGGCCGGTCCCGTCACCGACCGTCGTTGCCGGGCACTTCCGGATCGGACGGGGGTTGTCCGGTGAGTTTGCGGCGTAGCAGCACCACGCCCACCAGTACCGCCAGTCCGATGATCACGAGTAGTTCCATACCGCGTCGATACCCGTAATTCGGCCGACCATTCGTCGTGCGTGGCAAACCTTCGTGGCGGACGGCTGGCCTGCACCGAAGAAATCAGGTGCGGAAATTCGGTGTCGCGGGCAAACGATGCGCCGTCGCGCCGATCGCGGTGAGGCAGTGACATATTCCATATCGCGTGAAAGACTGGTTCCAGGTTGAGACTACAGCCGACCCGGTTCGAGCACGGGACCGTTCGCGGAGGACCGAGCGTCGGGCGCGTAGTACGCCCCGCCTCGCATGTCATCCGGCCTCATTGCCGAGGGGCCTCCGCGCAGAACTGGAATATCCCCCTGACATGGGAGGTCTAGTCACATGTCTGCCATAGCTCTACTCCAGCGCGGTGTCGATGCCGACACCCCGACGAACGGGTCGCGTGGCGACCGTTCCGACCGCCTGTTGCCCTCGATGGACAGTCATCAGCGCACGTGCACGATCGTGCGGGTAGAAGGCGAATTGGATGCCGCCATCTTCCCCGAATTCTCCGAAGCGCTGGAACGGGCGGTGACATCCAGTTCCCGGGCGGTGATCGTCGATTTCCGGCAGACCCGCTTCCTGAGCATCGGCAGTGCCCTGAAGCTGGCCGGGGCCAAGGAGGCCGCCGTCGCCGGCGGCGTCGATCTCCGCGTGGTGGCCGCGCGGCGGGAGGTCGAGCGGGTGCTCGACGTGACCGGCGTGCGTCCGCTGTTCCATGTCTACCCATCGGTTCAGGCCGCGCTGGAGGCATGATCGCCCAGTGGATCCGGGTGGGGCCGACACGCGCTCGGTCCCACCGATCCGCTCGCGTTTCACATCCTTGCGACGGATACTCGTGGAGTGACGCGAAGTGGCGAGGTGTCCGAGGACGAACAGACACTGGAGCAGGTCGTGGGCAGCGGCCGGGCCCAGAGCGTCGGGTCGTTCCGGTTCTGGTACTCCGATCAGCGTTGGGAGTGGTCGGACGAGGTGGCCGCCATGTACGGCTACGCGCCCGACACCGTGGTACCGACCACCGATCTCTTGCTGCGACACAAGCATCCGGAGGATCGAGCGCAGGTCGCCAGCGCCATCGCCCGGGCCGTCGAGAACCGGGCACCGTTCTGCAGCCGCCACCGTGTCGTGGACGTGGACGGCACCGTACGCCACGTGATCGTGGTGGGTGATCATATGGTCGATGACGAGGGCACGGTCGTCGGCTCGTCGGGCTACTACGTCGATGTGACCGACACCCTCGCCGAACACCGGCGCGAGGCGCTCGATGACACGCTGCCCGAACTGTACCGGGCCCGCGCGGTCATCGAGCAGGCCAAGGGGGCGCTCATGCTGGTCTACGGCATCAATGCCGACCAGGCGTTCCGGGTGCTCACCTGGCGTTCACAGGAGACCAACACCAAGCTCCGGACCCTGGCCCAGCGCCTCGTCGCGGATGTCACCGAGATGGGCGGCGCGGCGGTCGAATTGCGTACCGGCTTCGATCATCTGCTGCTGACCGCGCATGAGCGGGTCGAGGAAGGCTAGTTCGAGAATCCCCGGGTTTCGGGCGATGCGGACCGGGTACGTGCTGTAGCGGACACGTCCTCGGAAGGAAGGCCGACCCGTGACAACGTCGACGGCCCCGATATGCCGCGCATCTCCCCGGTGCCTCTTCGCGACTGTCGCACGCCGATCGCCGTCCGCCGAATCGGCGAGTGTTCGGCGATGATGGATCGGAACGGATGGGGTAACGGCCGGGCGCAGCGGGTTGCCGCGGGATGGCTCGGCGACGGACAGGCGGAGAGGCGCATGACTGAATGGATTTCTCGGGCGGCGACGGACACCACGGCGATCGGCATCCGGGTACCGGCGGATCTCGGACAGCTCACCATGCTGCGGGCGCTGGCGGAGACCGTCGCCCTCATCGCGGATTTCGCGCTGGACGAGGTGACCGATATCCGGGTGGCCCTGGACGAGGTGGCGACCTCGCTGATCATCGCGGCGGTGCCGGGCAGCGCGATCGACTGTGACTTCGACTACGACCGGGAGCGCATGCGGGTCCGCGTGTGTGCCGTCACCGTCGACGCCGACACCTTCGACGAGGGCGGATTCGGCTGGCACGTACTGGAGACCCTCACCGAAACCATTGAGGCGCACCGCGGCACGTTCGACGACAAGACGGGTGGCTATCCGACCACCGTGGAGTTCAGCCGACTGCGGGGGGAAGCGGATGTCGGGTGAGGTCCGACGCCGTCGGCCGGGCGCGAGATCGCGCAGCCGCGGCGACAGCTACGACAATATCGAGCCGATGTTCAAGGAGTTGGCCGCCGTCGATCCGGCCGACCCGCGGCGAGAAGTGGTGCGCGAGAAGCTGATCGGTCGATGCATGCCGCTGGCCGACCATATCGCGCGCAGATTCTCCGGGCGCGGTGAGAGTTTCGACGATCTGCTGCAGGTGGCACGGGTGGGGCTGGTGCAGGCGGTGGACCGCTTCGATGTGACGCGCGGTTCCTCGTTCCTGTCCTTCGCGGTGCCGACCATCATGGGCGAGGTGCGCCGCCACTTCCGCGACAACACCTGGGCGGTGCGGGTGCCGCGGCGCACCAAGGAGATTCAGCTGAGCATCGGCGGCACCATCGACGAACTCGCACAGCGGCTGGGGCGGATGCCCAAGGCCCGCGAGATCGCCGACAAGCTCGGTGTCGATCTGGTGGAGGTCACCCAGGCCCTCATCGCGGGCAACGCGTACCAGCTCTCCTCCCTGGACGCCGTCACCGGCGACGACAGCGAGAACACGCCGCTGTCGCTCATGGAGGTGCTCGGCGATGTGGAACCGCGCTACGACCGAGTGGACGAGTACCTGGCGGTGCGGCCGCTCATCGCCGAACTGCCCGATCGCGAACAACGCGTGCTCATCATGCGCTTCTTCGAGGCCAAGACGCAGGCCCAGATCGCCGAACGGCTGGGCATCTCCCAGATGCATGTCTCGCGCATACTCGCCAAGACGCTGACCTGGCTGCGCGAGCAGGCGTTGCGGGACTGACACGGGCCACGAGATCACGGGCCATCGAGATCACGGGCCACCGCCGCTGCGGAACCGAGGTCGGCCGCGCCCGGACGCACGCGACCGACCTCGCACTATGTCAGCCGATATCGCGATGTCAGCCGATGCCGGGGCGCGATGTCAGCCGAGGTCGTGGTGCAGCCGAGGTCGGGCGGCCCCACCGGCCGCGTGGGATCCGAGGGGTTCGGATCGGGCGTCCCCGGGTAGGGCGGTTTCGGCTCCGGTTTCCCGGGATACGGCGGTTTCGGTTCCGGCTTGCCCGGGTAGGGCGGTTTGGGCTCCGGTTTGCCCGGATAGGGCGGTGCGGGCGGCTCGGGCTCCGGCAGCGGGGGTGTCGGCTCCGGTCGCGGGGGATAGGGCAGCGGTTCCGGTTCGGGCAACGGCCGGGGTTCGGGCGTCGGCGGTACCGGGTCCGGAGTCGGTTGGGGCGGAACGGGTTCCGGCCGCGGGGGAATCGGTTCGGTCATGACGGCGTCTCCCTCTGCTCGCTTTGCTGCTCGCCGCGCTCCGGGCGGCCGCGCAGCCGCGGATCGTCCTCGGCGGGCAGTTCCGGATCGCGGGTGTCCTCGGCACGGTTGCCGCGCAGCGTGTCCTCCAGCTCGTGCGCGAGCTGGTCGTCGCGAGCGGCCCCGTGCTTGGTGTTACCTCTCTGCATCCGAACCTCCTCGGGTGTCGAGTGTCGTGCTATCGCCGGCGCAGGAGTGCGCCGACGCCGTCCGGGAGCGACAGCTCACCGGACACCGGCACGATGTCGCTGTCGCCCGCGATGGCCGCCACCGGCACGGCCTCGTCGGCGCGGCGCGGTCGCGCGGCGTCGCGCAGGTCGGCGGCGTCGGTGGCCACCTCGGTCGGCGCGGCGCCGGTGAGCACCTCCCGGTCGTCGAGGGCCGCGCTGTCCACGAACAGCTGCGCCACGGCGGTGTCGCGCAGCGCGGCGGTGGTCTCGGGCAGACCGCCGGTCGCCGCACCGTCGGCCCGGTCGGTGGCTGTCGCGTAGTGGGCCAGGACCTCGCGCCGCCAGCGGTCGGCGGCATCGGCGAGCACCTCGTCGACGGCGGTGCCGCACTCCGTATCCGTGCCTGTGGGTGTCCGACCGGCGGTGTCGAGTTCGACGATCCGGCGCGAGTGGGTGTGCGCCGCCGCGACAGGTGTGCGGGCGGTGAGACGGGAGCGCGCCTCGATGGCGGCGCGCAGGGCCGTGCGCGCGGTGCACTCGCCGGTGAGCACGATGGTCACCGCGCCGGAGCGGTCGGCCATCTCGACCACCTGGCGAGCCACCTCGGCGGCGTCCCGGCCCGCGGCATCCGCGGCTCGCCGTGGCCCGAGCCGATGACCGGGGCTTCTGTGCCGCGTACGAAGCGGACGGCCGGTGCCGTACCTGGTGTGGGTGACGTCGCCGTGCCCGTTCACCCCGCGGATGTACGCGCCCACCCGATCCATCGTGACCAGTATGTGCGGTACCTGGGGCGCGCGCTGTTCGAGCAGCGGCAGCAGGTAGGGCAGCGGGGACACCCGCACGACCTGCGCCGCCGGCGGTGCCGGCAGCTGTTCGTCCACGAGCACGGTGGCGGCGTCGGCGACGAGGGCGCGACCGCAGCGTCCGACGCTGCGCGGTCCGGCCACGAAGGCGATGTCCAGGGCGGCCAGGGTGGCGGCGGAAGCGCCTGCGCGGTCGAGCCTTTCGCGCATCGACCGACAGCGCGCCGTCAACTCCCGGGCCGCCGCCTCGCTGTCATGGCTGCTGTCGAAGTACACCGAGGCGAACGGACCGGTGCGGTCGACCAGTTCCCGGAGACTTGTCCTGACCATATCGGGGTGTTACCCGCGCATCCCCCGGGCAATCGCGCGACCGGATCATCCCCCGGCGGAAGGCCCGGTGAGGCGCATTGCGGGCCGGCTGCGGCCTGGTCTCGATGTGGCTTCGAGGGGTCCGCTCCGCCGTGTCGCGCCCGGTCCCGCCGCTAGCCTGCAAGTGCCCGGCCGTCGGGGCCGAGAGGGTCGAGCGAGCGAGTACGCGTAGGGGTCAGCTGTGAGCCGTAGTGCGCGAATGGTCGTGGCGGCCTTGGTGGTCGGGTGCGCCGCCCTCGCCGGTCAGATCCACGGCGGGCATCCGGCCGCGGCCGAGCCGGTGCTCGGCCCCTCGACACCCGCGCTGCCCGGTGTCCAGCTGCCCGGGCCGCACGAGTGGATCGACCGGGTCATTCCCGCCCCGGCGCTGCCGCCCGCCCCGTCGACTCCGCTGGTGGACGGCGGCGGACTGCCGCCGGAGCTGGCGGCGCTGCGCGCGGCGGTGCTGCCGGACCCCATCGGCGATCATTTCATCGACCACTGGCCCGAGCGGCTCGACGACCTCGCCCCCGGCGCTCTCGTCGCCTGGCGCGATGTCAGCGCCACGGCCGCGCCGCTGCTGTTCCTCCCGGTGCGGCAGGTGCTTCAGCTCAAGTACCGCACCACCGATTCGCGCGGGCTGCCGTCCTATGCCGTGGCGTCCCTGGTGATCCCGGCGGCGGCGTGGACGGGGGACGGCGACCGTCCGATCGTGGTGAACAATGTGCCGATCAACGGTCTCGGCCGTGATTGCAGTCCGAGTTACACACTGACGCACGGGATCAGCTTCAAGACGAACCTGTCGGAATTCATTCCGCCCACCACCCAGTTGGCCATGGCCCGCGGGTACGCGGTGCTGATTCCCGACCACGAGGGTCCGCGCATGGCGTACGCGGAGCCGTATGTGGCCGGGCACGCGGTACTCGACGCCATGCGCGCGGTGCGGGGATGGCTGTCGGACGAGTTCGGCGACAGCCGGTTCGGGATGATCGGATACTCCGGCGGCGCCATCGCCACCAACGCCGCGGCCAAACTCATGGGCGAGTACGCGCCGGAGCTGGCGGAGGTGGTGGTCGGGGCGGCACTCGGGGGCGTACCGGTGGACTACGAGATCCTCGCCGGGAGCATGAACGCCAATCTCGCATCCGGGGTGTTCCTCGGGGCGACCTTCGCCGTCGGGCGGGAGCGGCCCGAGATCCTCGCGCGCATGAACAATCTCGCCCGCTGGGTGGGGACCTCGTTCATGAAGAATCAGTGCGTGGACGTCTTCGCGCTCCCGGGCGTCTTCCTGCTGCCCATGGATATCGCCGCGAACATCCCCGACCCGCTGCACAGCGACCTGGCCCGCGACATCTACCGCATCACGCGTCTGGAGGATCGCAGATCACCGGTGCCGCTGTTCGTCTACCACGGTGAGCAGGAGTTCTGGGTGCCGGTGCGGGGCGCGCGCGATCTGGTCCACGAGCAGTGCGCGCTGGGCGCGAACGTGGTGTACCGCAGCGTTTTCGGCGAGCACATCGTCGCCGCCCTGACCGGCTATCCCGAGGCCGTGCTGTGGCTGGACGAGCGGCTGCGGGGCGTGCCCGCGATCAGTGAGTGTTGACGCCGTGGGGGCGAAGCGGCCGCCCATGACCGGTCCCGGCCGCGTACGGCCGGGACGATCGCGACTCACATCGGGTACAGATTGTGCTTGCGCGGGTTGGGCTTGCGCACCGCGCCCTTGTCGCGCAGCAGCCGCAGCGCCTTGCGGATCTCCAGGCGCGTGGTCGACGGTTCGATGACCGCGTCGATGTAGCCCCGCTCCGCCGCAGTCCACGGCGTCGCCACGGTGGCGTTGTAGAAGTCGATCATCTGCTGCTTGATCGTCTCGCGCTGGTCCTCCGGGGCGGCGGCCAGCTGGCGGCGGCCGACGATGGACACCATGGACTCCGCGCCCATGACCGCGAGCCGGGCGGTCGGCCAGGCCAGGCTGATATCCGCGCCCAGCTGCTTGCAGCCCATCACCGCGTAGCCGCCGCCGTACGCCTTGCGGGTCACCACGGTCACGATCGGCACGGTGGCCTCGATGAGGGCGCGGAACATGCGGCCGCCGCGCTTGATGACGTGATTGCGCTCCTCGTCCACGCCGGGCAGCACGCCCGGGGTGTCGACCACGTACACCAGCGGCAGTCCGAAGGCGTCGCACAGGCGGATGAAATGCGCCGCCTTGTCCGAGCAGGCCGCGTCCAGCGCGCCGCCCAGTACCAGCGGCTGATTGGCGATCACACCGACCGGCCGGCCGTCCACGCGGGCGAAACCGGTGATGAGATTGGCCGAGGTCTTGGCGCTGATCTCGTGGAATTCGCCGTCGTCGAAGATGCGCAGCAGGATGTCGTGCATGTCGTAGCCGACCTTGTCGGAATCCGGGATGATCCGGTCCAGTTCGCGGTCGGTATCGGTGAGCTCGGGCTCCAGGCCCGGATTCACGATCGGCGGCTGCTCCAGGCAGCTGGTCGGCAGGTAGCTCAGGTAGTCGCGCACCCAGGCGAAGGCGTCGGCCTCGGTCTTGGCGACGTGGTGCACGGTGCCGTTCTGCTCCAGGGCCCGCGCGCCGCCCAGCTCCTCGGCGGTGACCGACGAGCCGGTCACGGCCTTGATGACCTCCGGGCCCGTGACGAACATGTACGAATCCTCGGTGGCCACCAGGACGTCCATATTGATCGGCCCGTACACCGATCCGGCGGCGCATTTGCCGAGCATGACGGCCACCATGGGCACGTACCCGGACAGATCCTCCTGCAACCGGCACATGATGGCGTACCAGGCCAGCGAGGCCACGCCGTCCTGGATGCGCGCGCCGCCGGAGTCGTTGATGCAGACCACCGGGCAGGCGTTGTTGTAGGCGAAGTCCATGGCGGCACGCACCTTGCGGCCGAACATCTCGCTCACCGAGCCGCCGTACACGGTCTGATCGTGGGAGATCACCACCACCGGGCGGCCGTCGATATAGCCGCGGCCGGTCACCACGCCGTCACCGTAGGTGGCGTTCGCGACGCCGGGCTGCCGAACCAGCGCGCCCAGTTCCACGAAGGTCCCGGGGTCCAGGAGCATGCCCACCCGTTCTCGGGCGCTGGGAATGCCCTTCTTCCTACGCTTTTCGATCGCGGCCTCACCGGCCGGTTCTTCGGCGATCTCCAGGAGCTTGCGCAGTTCGGCGAGCTTCTCCTGTGTGCCCGTCATACCTCGGTCTTGCCCTTCCACCATCAGGTCAGCGACCCGAACCGGTCACTGTCGGCGTGCCGGATCGCGGCTACCGACCGCCCACGGTACAGTGCCGCACCCGTGCCGAACCAGTGATCGCGTGCGGTTGCGGCCTGCCGACCGGTCGGCAGGGGCCATCCGGTCGTACACTTCGGTGCGAAACACGAGTAGCGGCGGCGAGCGCCGGATCGAAACGAGAGCAAGGGGCGGCTACGACGGTGAGTGCGGTAGTGGTAGGTGATCACGTGGTCGGCGAGGCGGCGGCGCACCCGTACGAGGTGATCCGCCCGAACCTGGATACCTTCCGGTTCTCCGAGGTCAAGCGCACCGTCACCATCGGCACCGTGCTCAGCGGCTCGATTCTCAAGCGGGTGGTCCGGCACGGGCTGCGGCCCGCCGCGCGCAAGCGCGCCGTGGCCGACGGCATGGTGGACGGCTTCGAACACCTCGGCCCGCTGTTCGTGAAGCTCGGCCAGCTCATCGCCTCCTCGCCCGGCACCTTCCCGCGCGAATTCGCCGACGCCTGCCTGCGCTGCCTCGACGATATGAAGCCCTTCCCGGCCGCCGAGGCCAAGGCCATCATCGCCGCCGAGCTGGGCAAGCCGATCTCCGAGCTGTTCCGAGAGTTCGACGACGTCCCGCTGTCGGCGGCCTCCATGGCTCAGGTGCACGGCTGTGTGCTGGCCGACGGCCGCCCGGCCGTGGTGAAGGTGCAGCGCCCCGACATCGCCCGCCGCATGATCGTGGACCTGCGCGCCGCGCTGCGCCTGGCCCAGGCCATGGAGAAGCGGTCGGAGAACGCCCGGGTGGCCAATGCCTCGGGCATGGTGCGCGATCTCTACGAGGCCACCGTGGCGGAGCTGAACTTCCTCATCGAGGCCGACAACCAGACCCGCGCCCGCGCCAACCTGGCGGCCTTCGGCGACAACGCCAATGTCGCCGTCCCCGAGGTGTACTGGGACTACTGCGCCCCCCGGGTGCTGTGCATGGAACGCATGCGCGGGCTGCCCCTGGATCGTTTCGACGATATCCGCGCCGCCCACCCCGAACCGGAACTGCTGATCCGCCGCCTGGTGAAGGCGTGGATGGAGAGCGTGGCCGTGCACGGCCTGTTCCACGGCGACGTGCACGCGGGCAATCTGTGGCTGCTCGACGACGGCCGGGTGGCCATGCTGGACTTCGGCATCGTCGGGCGGATGGAGAACGAGTGGCGCGACTTCGTGCGCGCACTGTTCTACGCCTCCGCCATCGACAACGACTTCCGTCCGGTGGCCCGCGCGCTGCGCGCCCTCGACCTGGTCTC
Source organism: Nocardia otitidiscaviarum (assembly GCF_007362295.1). NCBI lineage: Bacteria > Bacillati > Actinomycetota > Actinomycetes > Mycobacteriales > Nocardiaceae > Nocardia > Nocardia otitidiscaviarum. The sequence continues at coordinate 2,573,125 of NZ_CP041695.1, forward strand.
CGACGACAGCGGTGACGACGCCACCATCGGCCGTCAGCTGGCGGTCGCGCTCGGCCCGGTGCTGTCGGGCAGCCTGGACAAGCTCGACCTGGGCGTGGTGTCGGCGCGGCTGCTCGAATTCGGCAAGCGCCGTGGGGCTTCCGGTCCGCAGCAGCTCATACTCATGGGCAAACAGCTCGGCTACTTCGAACGCTATGCGGTAGCCCTGGCGCCGGGCTGGAAGCTCGGCAAGGATCTCTACCTGTTCCGGAACATCTTTCCGAATGAGGTTGCCGCCAAGGCCGCCGAGGCCGGTACCGGGATGCCGACCGACTGATTCGCCGCCGAATCGGACCTCCTCGCTGATTCCGAGCAAATCCGGCCCGTGATCGTGCGATATTGGTCAGCGGGCAAGGGGATGCACGCGGGGCTCTCGGGCGATCAGCGACGGTATCCACGGAGGCGACAACTTCATGACGATTCTCTCTGCGGTCGCGGGCGTACAGCGCGGCGACGCGGCGGTGACCCCATCGGGCCGCCGCCCCTCGACCGAGGAGCGTATGCGGGATTGCGAGCGATTCTTCGGCCAACCCGAACTGGCGCATCTGCCCGGTTCGCGGTGCGCGGACGCACTGGCCGGACTGCGGCGCACCGGAATGTACCGGCACACCCCGGAGGAATTGAGCATCGGCGCGAAACTGGCCTGGCGCAATCACGATCGGTGCGTGGGCCGCAAGCACTGGCGGGCGCTGGAGGTGCTCGACGCGCGCACCGCCAGCACACCCGCCGAGATCGCCGAGGCGTGTTTCGCACATCTGCGGCGGGCCACCAACGGCGGGGCGGTGCGCTCGGTGATCACCATCGGCCCGCCCGCGCGGCCGAGCGGGCGCGGTTTCCGCATTCTCAATCCGCAACTGGTGCGTTACGCCGGATACCGGGTCGGCGGTGAGGTGGTGGGCGACCCCGCCACCGTGGAGTTGACGGCGTTCGCCCAGGAACTCGGTTGGCGCGGGGCCGGTGGGCGATTCGACCTGCTGCCCTTGCTGATCCACACCCCCGACGACGCGGTGCACCGCTTCGACCTGCCGCGCGACCTGGTGCTCGAGGTGCCGCTGCACCATCCCGAGTACGCCTGGTTCGCCGAACTCGGGCTGCGCTGGTACGCGGTTCCGGCCGTCTCGAACATGGATCTGGAGATCGGCGGCGTCGACTATGTGTGCGCGCCGTTCAACGGCTGGTACGTGTCCTCGGAGATCGGCCGCGATCTCGGCGACAGCGACCGCTACGACACCCTGCCGGAGATCGCCGACCGCATGGACCTGGATCGCAGCAGCGACCGCACGCTCTGGCGGGACCGAGCCCTGGTGGAGTTGAGCCGCGCGATCCTGCACAGCTACAAGCGATCCCGCGTGCACCTGGTGGACCACCACACCGTGGCCCGGCAGTTCGTCGACCACGTCGACCGCGAGAACGCCGCCGGCCGCGCCTGCCCCGCCGACTGGAGCTGGATCAACCCACCCCTGTCCGCCAGCCTGACCCCGACCTTCCACCGCTACTACGACCCGCCGGACCCGCAACTGCGACCCGCGTTCGTACACCGCGACGCGATGAGACCGGCTGCACCACAAGATATTCCGATGGATGTGAACGCGCCGCCGAAACGGCGGTCGCTGTGGCGCCTACTGCGGGGTTGATCGGATCGCCGTGTCCCGGTCGGACTTGGCCTGATCCGGCCCAGCCCGGCACGGCCCGGACCGCCAGGCCCGGACGCTGGCACCGACCGGCCCGCCGGGGCGACAGGCGCAGCGGCGGGAGTCGGCCCGGCGCACTCGACGCGGCCGGAGAATCGGGTAGGCGCTCGCCCAGGCGAATTCGCACTCTGCCCGCGTGGTCCGGACAACCCGTGCTGTCGCGGCAACCCGCTGTCAGCCTGCAACGCGCGACCGGGGGCACGCGGTCCGGTCGGGGCCGGGAGGGGCACGCCGTCTGGCCGGCCGAGCGGAATATGCCGTTGTCCGGACTGGGCGGGGCATGTCGTCGGTCAGTCCGAGCGGAACACGCCGTCGGTCAGGCCGGGCTGGGTACGTCGTCGCTGAAGTATCCGAGTCGGACGTCGTGGGTGACCTCGCCGCTGTCCACCGCGACGCGACCGGTCATGGGCGGGTAGCCGCGCGCCACCACCGTGTACTCGCCGGACGGGAGGTCGGGCACGGTGTAGTGGCCGGTCGTGTCGGTGCGGGTGGTGGCGGTGACGTCGCCTGCCGCGTCCAGGACGGTGATCTGGGCGTCGGGTACCGGGCGGCCCTCGTCGGCCCAGGCGAATCCGGTGAGCACCGCCATGGGGGCCAGCTCCACGTCGTGGCGCAGCAGGCCGCTGTCGGGCACGGTGAGCGTGGTCGCGCGCGGGCGCATGTGGTCGGCGACCGCGACCAGGGTGTAGGTGCCCGACACCACGCCGTGGCACACATAGCCCCCGTCGGGGGCGGTGACGGCCGTGCCGACCACATCGCCGCGCGGATCGGTGAGGGTGATGGTGGCCCCGGCCAGGGGATCGCCGCGCAGCGCCGAGCGCACCACGCCGGTCAGTTCGCCCGCGCCCGGCAGCGTCAGGTCCAGGCGCTGCGGGCGATGGCCGACGGTGACGCTCACGGCACTGGGCTGATGGCCGCCCGCGGCCACGATGAGCACGTACGCGCCGGGCTCGGGTGCGCCGATGGTGTACTCGCCGTGCGAGTTCCCGGTGCTGCGCGACACCTGATGCCCGTGCTGGTCGATGAGGGTGAGCACGGTCTCGGGTACCGGATTGTCGTCGCGGTCGCGAACGCGGCCGGTGAGCGGCAGCTCGTCGGCGTCGAGGACGGTCCCGGCGGCGGGCGTCGCGACCGGTGGCGCGGGCCGATCCTCCAGCAGCGGAATCTCTTTCATGAACATCAGCACCAGGCAGGCCAGCAGCGACACCCCCGTCGCCACCCAGAACACGCCCTGCACCGATTCGGTGAAGCCGATGAGAATGGGCTCGCGCAGCTGCGCGGGCAGCGCCGCCATGGCGGTGGTGTCGCTCTGAATGCGTTCCAGGCCCGCGCCGTCGAGTCCGGGCGGCAGTTGCCCGCCGAAGGCACGCACGATCCGCTCGGGCAGCAGATTGAACAGGATGGTGAGGAAGACCGCGACGCCGAGGGTGCCGCCCATCTGGCGGAAGAAGGTCGCCGCCGCCGTGGAGACGCCCATATCCGCCGGGGGACAGGCGTTCTGCGCCGCGATGATCAGCGTCTGCATGCAGCCGCCGAGTCCGAAGCCGATCACGGTGGTGTAGACCATGATCTGCCACATCGGGCTGTCGAATTCCACGCGGGCGAACAGTCCCGCGCCGACGGCCATGACGAAGGTGCCCAGCACGGGCAGCACCTTGTAGCGCCCGGTGTACTTGGTGACGAGTCCGGCCCCCTGCGCGCCGACCATGATGCCCAGCACCAGCGGCAGCATGAGCAGGCCCGCCGTGGTGGGTGAATAGCCGCGCACCACTTGCAGATACAGCGGCACCATGGTGATGCCGCCGAACATGGCGATGCCCACGATGAATCCGGCCAGGATGGCGATGCCGAAGGTGCCGCTGCGGAACAGTCGCAGCGGGATCAGCGCCGCCTCGCGCATGAGCGCCTCGATGAGCAGGAAGGCCAGCGCGCCCACCGCCGCGATGCCGTAGCACAGCAGCGCCCGCCGCGAATCCCAGCCCCAGTCCCGGCCCTGCTCGGCCACGATGAGCAGCGGCACCACGGCGGCGGTGAGCGCGAGCCCGCCCGGCCAGTCGATGCGCTGGCGCTGCCGGACGAAGGGCACGTCCAGCCATTTGGCCACCACCAGCAGTGCCAGCGCCCCGATGGGCACGTTCACCAGGAAGACCCACCGCCAACCGTCCAGGCCGATGAGTCGTTCGTAGTCGGAGAAGAATCCGCCCAGCACCGGCCCGACCACGGTGGCGATGCCGAACACCATCATGAAGTAGCCCTGGTAGCGCACCCGTTCCCGGGCGGGCACGATATCGCCGATTATGGTGAGCGCCAAGGACATCAGGCCGCCCGCGCCGATGCCCTGCACGGCGCGGAATCCCGCGAGCTGGTACATGGAGGTGGCGAAGGCGCAGGCCGCCGAACCGATGACGAACACCCCGATGGCGATGAGATAGCAGGGTTTACGGCCGTAGATATCGGCGAGCTTGCCGTACAGCGGGGTGGCGATGGTCGCGGTGATGAGGTACGCCGTGGTCGCCCACGCCTGTTCCTCGAAACCGTGCAGACTGTTGGCGATCTTCACGATCGCGACACTGACAATGTTCTGGTCGAGCGCGGCCAGGAAGACCGCGAGCAGCAGTCCGGACAGGATCGTGAGGATCCGGCGGTGCGACAGCGGTGCCGCCGCCGCGCCGTCGGCGTCCGCCGCCGTCGCGAGAGTCGAATTCGTCATCGTAGGGCCCTGTTTCAAATCGTCGGCAATCCGTGGTGGAACTTCGCGATACGAGAGTCGAGCCGGTGAAACGGGTTCGGGCAGCGCGCGTGCCTGCCCGAACCGTGCTGGGACCCACGTGATTCCGGCACGAGGCCACGGAAATCCAGGGTCGGCGTGATCGAATACTAACCCCTGGCGTATCCGGAGTTACAACCGCCGCTTCTAGGCGAAGAGATGTGCGATAACCGGACGGATCTGTTCGACCGCGCGCTCGGTGGGGCCGGTGGGCTGGAACAGGTGGCTGAGGGCAAGGCGCACCAGGGTTTCGGTGCGGTCGGCCAGTTCGGTGTCGGACAGATCGGGGAGGCCGTACCGGGTGCGAAGAGTCAGCGCCACCGCCGCGACCGCGCGGCCGAGGACCGGTTCGGTTTCGGTCATCAGCGTCGGCAGCAGGGTGGTGTCCGCACCCGATCGTCCGGACAGCACGGCCTTGAGCAGGGTGTTGTCGGCTCCGGTGCGCAGCGTGTAGTCCACGGCGGCGGTGGCTCCCGCGACCGGATCGTCCGGATGCGCCGCCAGGCAGTCGGCGATGCCGACGAGGAAGGTGTCGACCTCCTGGCGGATGACCACATCGGCCAGATCCTGTTTGGTGCCGATCTCCTTGTAGAGGACCGGGCGGCTGACGCCGACCTCCTTGGCCACCCGCGACATGTTCACCGCGCCCCAGCCCTCGGTGACGACCAGGCGGCGCGCGGTGTCGAGCACGCGCTCGCGCAGGAGTTGGCGCATTTCGGTCTGGAAGTTCGCCGCTTCAGCCACGGGCCTGATCGTACATGAGCAGGTCGAGCGTTCGATCATTGACAGATGTATGTGATGTGTATGTAATGAATACACTTCGTCATGAAGTGTAAATAGGAGATCGACAATGACGACATCTCGACACCCCGAGTCCCTGGACGCGACCCCGCAGTGGCGCGATCGCAAGCGCTACCTCTGGCTGTTCGGCCTGGTCGCGCCGACCGCCATCTTCCTGGCCACCGGCTTCGTGTGGGCGTTCAATCAACTGGGCTGGCAGGCCGTATCCCCGCTGTGGTGGTGGATCGGCCCGGTGCTGGTCTACGTGCTGCTGCCGCTGCTGGACCGGTTCTTCGGCCCCGACGGGCAGAACCCGCCCGAGGAGGTGATGGCGCGGCTGGAGGCCGACCGGTACTACCGCTACTGCGTCTACGCCTACATTCCGTTCCAGCTGCTGAGCCTGGTGTTCGCGGCCTATCTGTGGACGGCCGACAACCTGTCGTGGCTGGGGATCGACGGCGGGCTGAGTCCGATCTCCAAGATCGGGCTGGCGCTGAGCATCGGCGTCATGGGTGGTGTCGGCATCAATACCGCGCACGAACTCGGCCACAAGAAGGACGAACTCGAGCGCTGGCTGTCCAAGATCACGCTCGCGCAGACCTTCTACGGCCACTTCTACATCGAGCACAACCGCGGCCACCACGTGCGGGTGGCGACTCCCGAGGATCCGGCCAGCGCCCGCTTCGCCGAATCGTTCTGGAGCTTCCTGCCGCGCAGCGTATGGGGCAGCCTGACCTCGTCGTGGGAGCTGGAGAAGACGCGACTGCGCCGACTCGGCAAGTCGCCGTGGACGATACGCAACGACGTGCTCAACGGCTGGCTCATGTCGGTGGCGCTGTGGGGTGCGCTGGCCGCCGTCTTCGGCCCGATGGTGCTGCCGTTCCTGGTGATCCAGGCCGTCTACGGGTTCTCCCTGCTGGAGACGGTGAACTATCTGGAGCACTACGGGCTGCTGCGGCAGCGGACCCCGTCCGGCCGCTACGAGCGCTGCACGCCGGAGCACAGCTGGAACTCCGACCACATCGTCACCAATATCTTCCTGTACCACCTGCAGCGGCACAGCGACCATCACGCCAATCCGACTCGGCGCTACCAGATTCTGCGCAGTATGGACGGCGCGCCCAATCTGCCCAGCGGTTACGCGAGCATGATCGGCCTGGCCTACTTCCCGCCGCTGTGGCGCAAGGTCATGGACCATCGGGTGCTCGCGCACTACGGCGGTGACATCACCCGCGCGAACATCCAGCCCGGCAAGCGCGAGCGCGTGCTGGCGCGGTACGGAGCGAGCTGATGTCCGCCTACCGCTGTCCCGTGTGCGAGTACGTCTACGACGAGGCCGCCGGCGCGCCCCGCGAGGGTTTTCCGGCCGGTACCCCGTGGTCCGCGGTGCCCGACGACTGGTGCTGCCCGGACTGCGGGGTGCGCGAAAAGATCGACTTCGAATCCCTTTCCACCCCAACAGGACCCGCCCATTAATAACGACTACAAACTCTTCCGCTGCATCCAGTGCGGTTTCGAATACGACGAGGCGCTGGGCTGGCCCGAGGACGGCATCGAACCCGGCACCCGCTGGGACGACATTCCCGAGGACTGGTCCTGCCCGGACTGCGGGGCGGCCAAGGCCGATTTCGAGATGGTCGAGGTCAGCCGCGCATGAGCGGACGCATCGTGATCGCCGGTGCGGGCGTGGCCGGGGCGACGGCGGCCAAAACCCTGCGCCGCGAGGGTTATTCGGGTGAGGTCGTGCTCGTCGGGGCCGAGTGCGGCCCGCCGTACCGGCGGCCGATGGTCTCCAAGGAGATACTCGCCGCGACCGCCGCCGAACCCCGCACGCTGCTGGAATCGGCGGATACCTGGCCCGCCCTGGAGATCGACCTGCGCACCGACACCGGCGTCGAGGCCATCGAACCCGACGCTGCCAAGGTGCGCCTGTCCGACGGCACCATGCTCGGCTACGACCGGTTGCTGCTGGCCACCGGCGCGCAGCCGCGCCGCCTGCCCGGTGCCGCGCGCAACGTGCACACCCTACGCGGTGTGGCCGATGTGAACCCGTTGCGCGCGGCCGCCTTCGACGGCGGTTCGCTGCTGATCGTCGGTGCCGGACTGATCGGCTGCGAGGTCGCCGCCACGCTCGCCGGGCTGGGCGTGCGCGTCACGGTGCTGCACGCCGGACCCACGCCGCTGGACCGGGTGGTCCCCGCGGTCGTCGGCGAGTACTACCGGCGGCTGCACGCCGATCACGGCGTCCGGATCCACACCGACGTCCTGCTCGACCGCCTCGACGACACCGACACCGGCGTGCTCGCCACCGCCGCCGACGGCCGAACCTGGTCGACCCCCACCGCCCTGGTCGCCATCGGCGCGACCCCGAACACCGATCTGGCCGCGGCCGCCGGGCTGGCCGTCGCCGACGGCATCCTGGTCGACGACCGCCACCGTACCTCCGTGCCCGGCATCTACGCCGCCGGTGACGCCGCCGCCCGCTTCGACCCGGCGCTCGGCACGCACCGCCGCGAGGAGCACTGGAACAGCGCCCAGTCGCAGGGGGCCGCAGCCGCGAAAGCCATGCTCGGCGTCGATCCGCCGCCCCTCGAGGCGGCCTGGGGCTGGTCGACACAGTACGGCGTGAACCTGCAATTCGCGGGCCGGTTCGACCGGGCCGAGGAGATCGTCGTCGACGGCAGCCTCGACCCCCCGAGCGTCCTGATCCAGGCCACGTGCGCCGACCGGCCGGTAGGCGTGGCCGCCATCGGCCGCGCCGCCGAATTCCGCTCGGCCCGAGCCCGACTCGCGGCCGGGCGGGAATCTGGAACGGGTGCGTCGCCCTGAGGGCGCTGGCGGGTTCCGCGCATCGCGCGAGGGACTCGCTTGTGCGCGGGACTCGCTTGTGCGCGGGACTGGCCTGTGCGCGGAACTCACCAGCGCGGGTGCGTCGTGGTGGCGGTGCTCGGGTTCTCCGCGGCAGGGACCGGATCACCAGGCCCTGATTCGCGACATCTCGGGGGATACCGGCCGCGTGGGTGCGAAAGAGTCGCTCAGGATTCGGCTTGCCGGATCTGCTTCGGCGTCAGCGCCGCTCGCAGTCGATCGACGATCACCTCGCGTGCCGCCCGGCCCTCCGGTGTCGGGGTGAGCGGGTAGACGTGCACCAGGCCGGGCTGTTCGTGGTAGTCGACCTCGACACCGGCCGCACGGGCCTTCGCTACCAGCAGCCGGGTATCGGGCACCAGGATGTCGTGGGTGCCGCAGAAGACGGTGAGCGGGCCGAGGCCGGACATCTCGCCCGCCAGCGGGCTGACGCGGGGGTCGGTGAAGGGCAGATCGCCGCGCCAGTGTTCGGTGAGCACGCGCGAGCCGTGGCGGCCCAGCCACGGATCGCGCGGCAGCACCGCGTCGATCTCCGGATTGCTCAGTGACAGTTCCAGGGCGGGGGAGATCAATACCGTGCGCGGGAGCACCACGTCGTGCTCGTCGCGCAGCAGCAGGGCGGTGGACAGGGCGATCTGGCCGCCCGCGGAATCCCCGGCCAGGCATACCTCGCCGTACTCGGAGCCTTTGTCCCGCACCAGTTTCGCGATGGCGGGGACGACCTGCCCGGCGGTGCCGTAGGGGATGAGCGGATAGATGGGCAGCACGACGGCGGCACCGGCGCGCGCCGCGATATCGGCGGCCAGCGCCCAGTGCTGGGACGCGATCTCGTTCACCCAGCCGCCGCCGTGGGCATACACCACGCAACCGTGCACGGTGCCGGACCGCGGCGTCAGCGTGTACACCGGCCACCCGGGCGCACGGTCCACCGTCACCGTCACATCCGCCCGCAGTCGACGCGGCGGACCGTAGGGCCGCGGCCGCAGGGTGCGCTCGCGAATGTGACGGCGAGCCCCCTCGGCGGTGCGAAAGGGGCGGTTGCGGCGGGTGACGCGCAGGAATCCGGGCAGGACCACGCGGCTGAGGAAACTCGGCTCCATCGATCGACCATACGTCTCGATCGCGCCGAACCTCCCGGTCGGTAGCCGCGCGGTTACTGTGGTGGCCGTCATGAAAGCGGGCAGTGATGTATTCCGCCAAACTTCGTGACGACTGACACGTCAGTCACCAAACTGTTATAGGGTCACGCCATCGGCTGTGGGGCCGAGCGATATCGACCAAGCAGTGGGGCTGTGGGGTGGTAAACATTGGTCGACAGGGCTTTTCGTGCACCGGAACCGTTGGTTCGGGAGGTGCTCGAATTCGTACTCTCGGGGCTGCGGACATTCGGTCGGACACTGCAACTGGCGGTGGCGGCCTTCCGGTGGCTGTTCATCGATATCGTCCGGCTGCGGCATCCGTGGCGAGATACCGTACAGCAGGGCTGGTTCATCGTCAGCGTGACGGCGATTCCCGCTGTGCTGGTGGCGATTCCGTTCGGCGTCATCGTCGCGGTGCAGGTCGGCAGCCTCACCCAGCAGGTGGGCGCGACCTCGGTATCGGGCGCGGCGGGCGGCCTGGGGGTGATCCGGCAGGGCGCGCCCATGGTGACCGCGCTGCTGCTCGGCGGCGCGGCCGGATCGGCCATCGCCTCGGATCTGGGGGCGCGCACCATTCGCGATGAGGTGGATGCCCTGCGCACCATGGGAATCGACCCGGTGCGCCGACTGGTCGCGCCGCGGCTGGCGGCCATGATCACGCTCACGCCGCTGCTGTGCATGCTCATCATCTTCATGGGCGTCTTCACCGGCTACGTCATCGCGGTCGGCTTCCAGGGCGTCACGCCCGGCAGCTACCTGTCCGCCTTCGCGGCCTTCGCCAAGATGAGCGATCTGGCGGTGGCCATCGTGAAGGCGGTCATCTTCGGCATCATCGTGCTCATCGTCTCCTGTCAACGCGGACTCGAGGCCACCCACGGACCCAAGGGCGTCGCCAATGCCGTGAACGCCGCCGTGGTGATCGGCGTGATCGCCGCCTTCGGCGTGAATCTGGTGATCACCCAGCTGGTGTCGATGTTCCTACCGCAGCAGGTGGGGTGAGATGACCCAGGCACCAGCTCGCTACCAACCGCTCGGCGCGGTCGGCCGCGCGGCCCGCAAATCCGTCGACGGGCCGAATTCGCTGTTCGAATCCCTCGGGCACCAGGCGACTTTCGTCTACCAGGTGCTGACCGCCATCCCGCACACGCTGCGGGTGTACCGGCGGCAGACCATGCTCATCCTCTCCGATATCACCTGGGGCTCCGGGGCGATCATCGTCGGCGGCGGCACCGTGGCGGTGCTGGCCTTCCTCGGCATCGCGGTCGGCGGCTCCATCGGGGTGGAGGGCTTCACCGCGCTGAACATGGTCGGCATGGGTCCGCTCACCGGATTCGTCTCCGCCTACGCCAATACCCGCGAGATGGCCCCCATGGTGGCGGCCATCGGGTTCGCCGCCCAGGCGGGCTGCCGGATGACGGCCGAGATCGGGGCCATGCGCATCTCGGAGGAGATCGACGCGCTGGAGGCCATCGGCATCCGGCCCATGTCCTTCGTGGTGACCACCCGCGTGATCGCCGGGGCCATCACCATCGTGCCGCTGCACCTGCTCACCCTCATCCTGTCGTATCTGTCCTGCGCGACGGTGGTGAATGTGCTGCACGGGCAGAGCTCGGGCACCTACTACCACTACTTCGACGCCTTCCTGCAACCCGGTGACGTGCTCGCATCACTGGTCAAGGCAACGGTTTTCGTGGTGGTCATCATTCTCATCCACGGCTATCAGGGCTTCTACGCCAGCGGCGGCCCGGAGGGGGTGGGCCGGGCCTCCGGCCGCGCCATCCGCGCCAGCCTGGTCGGCGTGGTGATCCTGGACATGATCATGACGATCGCGTTCTGGGGCCTGGATGTCGGCATCAGGATTTCGGGGTAGTCATGCCGGTATTCGTAGACCATTCCGGCCGCAGCGCCGGACGCTGGGCGCTGCGCCTGCGCGGACTCGTCGTGGCGGTCGTCATCGCGGTGGCGGCCACGGTCGTCACCACCTACGCCAAGGGTGGTTTCGCCGACCGGTTCGAACTCACCATCGACGCGGCCACCCTCGGCGAGGGGCTGGCCCCCGGGGCGGAGGTGAAGTTCCGCGGGCTGGCCATCGGCACCGTGCGCGCGGTGGAGACGGTCGGCTACGGCAAGCAGCGCATCGAGGTGGAACTCGACCGCGCCCAGGCGCGGGCGCTCACCGACGATGTGACCGCCCGCTTCACCTCGTCGAACGTGTTCGGTTCCAGCGCCATCGAATTGGTGACCACCGGCGACGGCGGCCCCTTGCGCGAGGGTGCGACCCTGTCCATCGGGGAGAACGCCGCCAACGCCACGGTCGCGGGGGTCTTCCGCCGCGCCGCCCGGCTCACCGCGGTGCTCGACTCCGACAGTGTGCGCAGGCTTTTCGATCTGCTGCTGGACAATGCCGACGCCATCGGCCCGACGCTGAGCTCGTTCTTCGAGACCGCGCGCATGATGGCCGACGGCCAGCGCGCGCCGCTGGCCCACTACCTCGCCATCGGCGCGGACATGACCGAGGCGTTCGCCGATCTCACCCCACCGGTGGGTCGGGCCGTCCTCCAGATCCTGGAGCAGAGCGCCTATTTCGGCGACGAGACCAACCGCGAACGCACCAACCAGGCCACCGACGGTGCGTACACCCAGGTGCTCGTCGGCATCGCGGAACTGCTCGACCGCAACAACCCCGATCTGGAACGGATTCTCGGAGCGGTGCTGGATCTGGCCGTGCCGATCAGCGTGTCGCTGGGCACCGTCGCCCCCGCCTATCACCGGATTCCCGCCCTGCTCGCCGCGGTGGACGGTGCGTTCCCGGTGGTGGACGGAAAGGTGCAGATGCAGTTGGAGCTGATCGTGGAGACCATGCCATACCTGGCCGATTCGCTGACAGGGGGCACGCGATGAACGGAATCGGCTCGGCCGCCGCGAAACTCGCGGTATTCCTGGTGATCGTCGCCGCCTGCACGGGATTCATCGTGACCGCGCTGCGCACCCCCGTTCCCGGCGACAAGGTCGTCTACCAGGCGGTGTTCACCGATGTCTCGGGCCTGTACGAGGGTGACTCGGTGCGCATGTCCGGCGTCGCGGTCGGGAAGGTGGAATCGGTGGACCTCGACCGGGATCGGGCCCGGGTACGTTTCACCGTCGACCGCACCCGGCCCGTCTACGACACCACCCAGGCCGCCGTGCGCTATCAGAACCTCATCGGCCAGCGGTACGTGGAACTGCTCACCGAGCGTCCGAGCGCCGTGAAACTGCCCGCGGGCGGTGTGATTCCGGTGGAACGCACCATTCCCAGCTTCGATGTGTCCAAGCTGTTCAACGGTTTCAAACCGCTGTTCGACACCCTGGAGCCCGAGCAGCTCAACCAGTTCGGCACCAATCTGCTGCGAGTGATCCAGGGCGACGGCTCCGGAATCGGCCCGGTACTCGCCGATCTGGACCGGATCACCGCGCACGCCCGCGACAGCGAGGCGGTGATCGTGCTGCTCATCCAGAACCTCGGGGTGGTGTCGCAGGAGATCGGCGGCAAATCCGACGCCGTGGGGGCGCTGGTCGACCAGCTCTCGGAGATCCTGCGCCAGTTCACCGATCGGATGCAGGGCGTCATCGCCGCCATCGAGAAGGGGGACCGCGTGCTGACCCCGCTCATTCCGATCCTGGAGGAGGGCCGGGACGCCTACGACGTGGCCTACGGGCCGATCGACGGACTGCTGCGTCGGCTGGTACCGCAGACCGAGACACTCACCCAACTGCTGGCACTCACCCCGGGCCTGGTGTCCGGGTTGAACAACGCGGTGCCCGGCGAGGGCTACCGCCCCCGGATCACCTGTTCGAGCGGGGAAGCGGTGGTGCCCGATATCGGCGGTGTGGTGCTCGGCAGTCAGAACCTGGTGGTGTGCGAGTGAAACGCTATATGGACATGGTCGCGGGGGTGCTCCGTGAACTGGTGACCGGGCGCGGCGATCAGCCGAGTCAATTGCGCTGGGGCGCGGCGGGAGTCGTGGTGTGCGCGATACTGCTGCTGATCGCGGGCGCGCTGTACGTGATACCGATCGGCGAGCGGACCTACACCGCCGACTTCCGGGTGTCCGGTGGCGCGCGCCCCGGGGACGAGGTGCGCGTCGCCGGGATCAATGTCGGTGAGGTGCGATCGGTGGAGTTGGTCGGCGACCACGTCGAGGTGCGGTTCGGGGTGGACCGCGCGGTGCGCGTGGGCGAGCTGGCCAGCGTCGAGGTGAAGATGCTGACCCCCATCGGCGGGCACTACCTCTCGCTCACACCGACCGGCGAGAAAGCATTGGGGGACAAGCATATTCCGCCGGAGCGCACCACCGTCCCGTTCGAACTCAGCGATATCCTCGACCACGCGACGCCCGTCATGGGCAAGATCGACGCGCAGACCCTGCGCGCCACCATGGCCGAGCTGAACACCGCGCTGACCGGCCAGCCGGACGCGCTGCGCGGCGTGATCGGCAATGCGGCCGAGCTGACCGACGTACTCGCCGACCGGTCCCGCCAGCTCGACACCGCCCTCCAGGTGTCGGACGAGTACATCGCCGCCATCGCCGCCGACAAGGCCATGCTGGCGGGTTTCGTGCAGCAGCTGGGCACGGTGGCCGACCAGCTCGGCAATCGAAAGGACCAGATCGTACGGGTCTTCGGTCTGATCAAGCGACTCTTCCTCATCCTGCACCGGCCGCTCATGGCCTACGGCGACACCCTGGAACCGCCCATCACCGAGATCGAGCAGATCTTCTCCAAGGTGATGGCCGATCCGAGCCGCATCGACACCGTGGTCGCCGGCATCCGGGAGGTCGTCGACAAACTCTCCGCCATGCTGGGCGTCCAGGTGGCGGTCGACCGGCCGGAGAACGGTGTGCGGGTGTGCGTTCCCTACGAAGGCAAGGCGTGCTGAATGAACTGGGGTAGAACAGCACTCGTGGCCGGGGCCGCCGCCGTGGCGGTGGCGACCGGTGTGGCGGGGGTGACATGGGTGAACTCGGTGCGCGCCGAGTCGGCACAGCGGGTCTGCGCCGACTTCACCGACACCGTGGGGCTGTACGAGGGCAACAGCGTGACCATGCTCGGCGTCGAGGTCGGCACGGTGTCGACCATCGAATCGCGCGGTGACCACATGCGCGTCACTATGACCGTGGACGGGGACGTGCGGTTGCCCGCCGATATCCAGGCGGTCACCATGTCCAGCTCCATCGTGACCGACCGGCACGTGGAACTGACCAAGCCGCACACCGGCGGGCCGGAATTCGACACCGCATCCTGTATTCCACTGGAGCGCACCAAGACTCCGGTGGGCATCAGCGAGGCCCTGGATGCCATGGGCCGCATCGCCGGGGACCTCACCGGTGGCGGCTCACCGGAGGACACCCTCATCGACCAGACCCTCACCGCCGCCGACGGCGCGCTGGCCGATACCGGCCAGCAGTGGAACCTGCTGTTGCGGGAGCTGTCACAGGTGGTCGGCGATCCCGGCCAGCGCGATGTGGTGTTCCGGCGGCTGGTGGAGAACCTCGACACCCTCACCACCATGTTCGTGAGCAACTGGCCCGATATGGCATTGCTGCTGGACAATCTGCGCCAGGGCATTCAGCTCCTCGGCGAGTTCTCCGCCGAGTTCGCCGGGGCGGTGGACCTCGCGGTGGAGTTCCTGCCGGTGATCGCCCGCAATGTCGGCAAATACGACGAGCAGGTGTACGCCCTGCTGGACCAGTATCTGCCACAGGTGAAACAGCTGATCAACAGCCAGGGCGATATCGGCGACCTGCTGTCGAAACTGCCGCCGCTGGCGGCGCAACTACCGCAGGCGGGTGCGCGATGACCCGTCGAACGCTGCGCCGGAGGCTGCTGCCCGCACTGGCGGCGGCCCTGGTGCTCACCCTGAGCGGCTGTGGCGTGCGCGCCACCGACATCCCCATTCCGGGCACCTATCCGAGCGGTGACACCTACACGGTGCGTATCGAATTCGGTTCGGTGCTCAACCTGCCCGATCGCGCCAAGGTCATCGCCGACGGCGTGGAGATCGGCATGCTCGACCGCATCGACCTGGTCGGCACCACCGCCGTGGCCACCGTGGAGCTGAAAACCGATGCGCGACTGCCCAAGACCACCACCGCGGAACTGCGGCAGAGCACCATCCTCGGCGATATCCACATCGCCCTGGAACCGCCGCGGGACAGCGAGGTCGCCTTCCTCCAGGACGGCGATGTCATCCCGGTGGGGCAGACCGTGCCCGCCACCAATGTGGAGGACATCCTGCGGGCGCTGTCCAATATCGTGACCGGCGGACGCTGGTCGGATATGCAACAGCTGGTCGCCGACGTGAACGCCGCCTTCCCGACCGATCCGGCCGAGATCGACCGCATCACCCGGGCGGGCCGGGCGGCGCTGACCGATCTGTCCTCGCACACCCCGGAACTGGACCGCATTCTGGTCGCGGCGCAGCAGATCACCGGGAAGCTGGAGTCCGGGCGGGCCGCGGTGGACCAGATCCTCACCCTGGGTCCCGATCGGGCCGCGGGACTGGCGGACGTGCTGTTCAATGTGGTGCGCCTGATCGCGGGTGCGGGCGTGCTGGCCGACGAGGCGGGGGAGCTGCTGCTGCCGCTCGCGGGCGACTTCCGCAGCATCGTGTCGATTCTGGCCCCGACGGCGCTGACCGTCGCCTACGCCGACATCACCGTGCCCGCGAACCTCGAGGCGTTCCACACGCTGTTGCGGGACAAGCTGATTCCGTTTCTGCACGCACCGGATGTCCACCTCCGCGGGGTGGATGCCCAGGCCGACGCCGACGAGCTGGTCACGGTGCTGCGTTCGATGGGGATGGTGCCGTGAAACTCTCACTCTCCGGACCGATGTCGCTGGTGCTGCTGCTGGTGCTCACGCTGGTGTGCGGCAGCTATATGGCCGTCGGCGTGCTGAACCTGGACCCGCGCCGCGACTCGTACGCCGTCACCGTGCTGGTGGACACCTCCGGCGGTCTCATGAAGACCTCCGAGGTCACGCTGCGCGGGATGCCCATCGGGCGCGTCCGCTCCATCGAGGCCACCTCCGTGGGGCTGGCGGTGCGGCTGGAATTCGATGCGCGCTATCGGATTCCGGTGGACAGCGAGGTGCGGGTCTCGAACCTGTCGGCGGCGGGGGAGCAGTTCCTCGACTTCCGGCCCACCGGCACCGCGGCCCCCTATCTGCGCGACGGCAGCATCGTGCCCGCCCGGCAGGTGCGCATCGCCACCACCGTCGGCGACGCCCTGGCCAAGTTGGACGCGCTGACCGCGCAGATCGACCCGCTGAAGCTGGAGCGGCTGGCCACCACCGTCGCCGCCGGATTCGAGGGCCGCGACGCCGACGTGGCGAATCTGACCCGGGCGCTCACCCTCACCGCGGGCATGCTGCGCGACAAACGCGACGCCATCGCCCGGCTCTACGCCAATGTGCAGACCCTCGGCGACAACTTCGACGGTCGCGCACCCACGCTCAGCGCCACCGCCGGCGATGTGACCGCGGCGCTGCCGGAACTGCTGCACATCATTCGTTCCTTCCAGGACTTCTCCTATGTCGGCGAGCACGTGTTCACCGACCCGATCGGGCCGCTGGTGCAGCGCATCGACGACTACATCGCCCTGCTGGGCCCGGATCTGGGCCATATCGCGACGGTCCTGAAACCGGCGACCAGCAGCATCAAACCCGTACGTGTGGACGCCGGTTCGATCATCGACCTGCTGGCGACCGTCTTCCCGGGCGACGGCGCCGCCCATGTGACCGTCGGTCCCCGTTGACCACTCGACACCGAGAGCAGAGGACACACCGTGAGTGATATCGACAAGACCCCCGAACCGACGGTGCGACTGGAGAAGACCGGCGCCGCGGCGCGACGGGCCGAAAGCCGGTCGGAGCCGCCGACCGCACTGCCCGCCAACGGCATCCGCCGCCTGCACTACCTGATCGGGGTGGCCGCCGCCGTCCTCGGCGTGCTGGCCGTCGCCTTCGGGGTGAGCTGGCAGCACGCCGCCGGGGACCTGAACGCCCTGCGCGACGATCAGGCCGATCGCGCCCGGGCGGCCGAGGTGGCCCGCGACTACACCCTGCGCTCGCTGACCTACGACTACCGGGAGCTGCCCGCCTTCTTCGACGCGGTGCGCCGCGATGCCTCGGCGGGCCTGACCCAGCGCTACGACGACGTGCACGACACGCTCGCCACCATCATGACCGAGGCGCAGGTGGTCGCCACCGGGAACGTGCTCGGCACCTCGGTGGAGGCCACCGGCAACGATCAGTTCGTGGTCACGGTCTTCGCCACCCAGCGCACCCAGAACGTGCAGCAGCCCGAGCCGGTGACCAAGCCGAACCTGCTCACCGTGACCGTCGCCGAGTACGACGGCACCTGGCAGGTCGTCGATTACGGGCCCAAGGACACCGTGGTCAAGGACGGGACCGCGAAATAGTTCCGCGCCGCGGCCGACCGCCGCAGTCGGGACTCCCACTGCGGCGGCGTCGGCAGATAGTCGAAGCCGCCTACGCGGTGTTCTCCGCCCGGGGATACGAGGCGACCACCGTGTCCGCGATCGCCGCGCAGGCCGGGATCGCCCAGGGCACGGTGTACCGCTACTTCCACAGCAAACGCGAGATCCTGGACCACGTCCTCGATTTCGGCGTCGACAAGCTCATGGAGGCATGGCAGCCGCAGACCTTCATCGGGGTGGCGGGCAGCGCCGTCGAACTCATCGACGGCGTGCGGGCGGGCGCGGACCGGCTGCACGACCTCGTCGAGCGGGAGCCGGAACTGCTGCGGCTGCTGCTGGTCGAAGCCAGTGCCGTCGATCCCGAACTGGCGCGGCGGCTGCTGGGATTGGAGGCGATGGTGGCGGCCTGGGTGGCCGGGGAGCTCCAGCGCGGCATGGACGGGGGTTGGTTGCGTCCCGATATCGACGCCGACGTGCTCTCGCACACCATCGTCATGCTCATTCTGCCGGATGTGGTGCGCGAACTCCTCGGCACCGGAACACCGCGCGTGCGCAAGCAGAGCACGGATATGGTGCTGATCATGGTGGAGAAGGCGCTGCGGGTCCGGGCGGTCGACGGATGAGCGCGGACCGGCCCGGCCCCGCCGCCCACTCCGCCCGTCGCCGCGCCGAACTGGTGAACGCGGCCTACGCGCTGGTCACCAGCCGGGGTTACCGCACCATCGGCGTGGACGATATCGCGAGTCTGGCGGGCGTCAGCCACGGCACCTTCTACAACTACTTCGCCAACAAGCGCGACATCCTGGACGCGGTCATCGACCACTGCTTCGCGGTGATCCGGGAGCGCCTGATGGGTGACGAGCCGACGCCCGCCACCCTCGACGAATTCCGTGCCCGCTACGGCCGCATCGTCGACCGCTGCTACGACCTGGTGGCGAGCGAACCCGGGCTGGTGAACTTCCTCCTGCTGGAAGCGAGTTCGATCGACGACCGGGTGCTCGACCGGATCATGCGCAATGCGCAGACCGACGGCGACACCGCGGCGCGGGAGATGGAATACGGCATCGCCCACGGCTATCTGGACGACCGGCTGGACACCCGCGTCGGCGGTGAGGTGCTGGTGTCGGTGCTCATGTCGGCGCTGCTGACCGCGGTGCAGGGGGAACGGCACGGCCTGACCCGCGACCGGGTACGCACACAGCTCACCGACTTCCTCGCCACGGCATTGGGAGCCGAGGCGGCAGGGCTGGGAGCCGAGGTGGCAGGGCCGGAAGCCGAGGCGGCAGGGCCGGAAGCCCACACCACGGGGCTGGAGGTCGAGACCACGGTGCGGAAAGCCGGGCGGCTGGAGGTAGAGACCGCGGGGCTGGGAGCCAAGACCGCGGGGCTGGAGGGCGAGACCGCGGGGCTGGGAGCCGAGAGCGCGGGGCCGTGAGCCGTGACCTCCGCGTGCCGCGGCTCACGGCGAATCCGCCGCGCGCAGCGCCTCCAGTAGCGGACCCGCCGTCTTGGCGAGGAACTCCTCCTGGCGCTCGTCACCGATCTGCACCAGGGCGATATCGGTGAATCCAGCCTCCTGATAGGGCCGCACCGCCGCCACGATGGCGTCCAGGTCGGGTCCGCACGGGATCTGCCCGGCCACATCCTCGGGCCGCACGGTCCCGGTGGCGGCGCTGAACGCTTCCGGCGTCGGCAGATTGCTGTTCACCGGCCAACCGCCCAGCGACCAGCGGAACTGCTCGTGCGCCCGGCGCACGGCGGCCTCCCGGTCGGTATCCCAGCTGATCGGTATCTGACCCGTCACCCGGGCGGGCACCGCCTCGCCGAGCACCCGCTCCCGGGTGCGATGCCAGTGCTCGACCAGATCGGCGTCCGGGCTGGTGGTCACCATCTCGTCGGCCAACGGCGCGAAGCGGTCCACCGAGCGCGATCCCGACACCGCCACGGCGATCGGGACCGGCTGCTCCGGCAGGTCCCAGATCTTGGCAGAATCCACCTGGTACCAGCGGCCCTGCCGCTCGACCGTGCGGCCGGTGTGCAGTTCCCGAATGATCTGCATCGCCTCCCGCAGCCGGTCGTGCCGCTCCGCCAGCGCGGGCCACCCCTGACCCACCACGTGCTCGTTCAGATTCTCACCGCTGCCCAACCCGAGCGTGAAGCGGCCCTCCGCCAGGATCTGCAGCGTCGCCGCCTGCTGCGCCACCAGTACCGGGTGGTATCGGATGGTCGGGCAGGTCACATAGGTCATGAGCGGGATCCGCCGCGTCGCCTGCGCCACCGCGCCCAGCACGGTCCAGGCGTTCGGCGCGTGCCCCTGCTCGGCCAGCCAGGGGAAGTAGTGGTCGCTCATGACGGCGAAATCGAATCCCACCTCCTCCGCCGCCACCGCGTAGCGCACCAGTTCGCGCGGTCCGCTCTGCTCCGTCATGAGGGTGTATCCGAAGCGAGTCACAGGGTTCTCCTTTCGTCGGCTACCGGGATATGGGGGAGCTACCCGGTGTGAGCGCGGTGAACCCGAGCGGGCGCGGGCGTCGGCATCGGCCCGCGCACTAAGCTCGGCATACGGGCGGAGTCGGCGTACGGCGGCGGAAGGCGGTGCGGTATGGGCGGCACGGGGTACATGGCGGCGTGGCGGGTCGAGCGGCCCGGTCCGATCGACGGTCGACCGCTGCGGTGGGAGCGGGACGCCGTACCCGCACCGGGGCCGGGGGAGCTGCTGGTGCGGGTGCTGGCCTGCGGCGTGTGCCGGACCGATCTGCACGTGACCGAGGGTGATCTGCCGGTGCACCGCCCCCGGGTCGTCCCCGGCCACGAGGTGGTGGGGGAGGTGGTCGGAACCGGCGGCGGGGCAGGGGAATTCGCGGTCGGAGATCGGATCGGCATCGCCTGGCTGCGCCATACCTGCGGTCGCTGCCGGTACTGCCTGCGCGGCGCGGAGAACCTCTGCCCGAACTCGCGCTACACCGGCTGGGACGCCGACGGCGGCTATGCCGAATACACTACGGTGCCTGCGGATTTCGCCCATCCGCTGCCGAAGGGCTACAGCGACGGGGAGCTCGCGCCGCTGCTGTGCGCGGGCATCATCGGCTACCGTGCCCTCGAACGCGCCGCGCTGCCCCCGGGCGGTCGGCTGGGGATCTACGGTTTCGGCGGCAGCGCCCATCTCGCCGCCCAGGTCGCCTTGGCGCGTGGCGCGGAAATCCATGTGATGACCCGGGATTCGGCGGCGCGGGAACTGGCCCTGGAACTCGGTGCCGCCTCGGCGCAGGGCGCGGCCGACCCGCCGCCGGAAAAGTTGGACGCGGCAATCCTTTTTGCTCCGGTGGGTGAGCTCGTACTCCCGGCCATGGCGGCCTTGGACCGGGGCGGCGTGCTCTCCATCGCCGGGATCCACCTGTCCGACATCCCGCCGCTGAACTATCAGCGGCACCTGTTCCAGGAGCGGGAGATCCGTTCGGTCACCGCCAATACCCGCGCCGACGCCCGCGAATTCCTGGCATTCGCCGCCGATCACCGGCTCGAGGTCTCCGTGCACCCCTATCCGCTCGATGCGGCCGACCGTGCGCTGGCCGATCTGGCGCACGGGCGCTTCGCCGGCGCGGCGGTCCTGGTCCCCTGACCGGTCGGGCGGGGGAGATACCACCGGACACGCCGTCGACACGCCGAGTCTTCCATTCCGAGTTTCCGATTCAAGTCATGCGTCAGCTGCACTGATGCTTTCCTGAAAGTGTTCAGCATCATTGCAGCAAACCTGATTCGGAGGTTGGGGAGCGGCCATGCACCGCACGGGACACGAAGAGGTCCGGAGCAGCAGACCCTGGCTGTGGACGGCGCTGGCGGGATTGACGGTTGTCGCGGGGGCCATGTGGATCGCGCGCCCTCAGCCCGCCGCCTGCCAGACCAGCACGGCGATCACCACCGTCAAAGTCGTACCGCCCATCGTGCAACCGAGTCCGATTGCACCCGAACAGCTTCCGACGCTGGAGGAACGGCTGCCGGAGGAGTCGCGGGAGGCGCGCTTCTATCATTTCGCCCAGGGGGTGGCCTGCTCCTTCCCGGATCTGCCGCTCGACGGCTTCTACATCGGGGTGCCCACGGGGGAGTACGACAGCTCCGCCGCGTGTGGCACCTACGTCGACATCGACGGTCCGCTCGGCAGTGTGCGCGCCCAGATCGTGGACCGCTGCCCGGGGTGCGCACCGCATCAGTACGACCTGAGCGCCGCCGCCTTCGCGCAGGTCGCCGACCCGGCCGCCGGGGTCGCGCGGATTCGGATCAGCAAGGTGCGCAATCCGACTCCGCCGCCGCCGCTGTCGTACCGGGTGCAGCAGGGTGTCTCGGCGGACTGGCTGGGATTGCTGTTCGCCAATACCGGCAATCCGCTGCGGCAGGTGGCGCTGCGGCCGGAATCCGGTGGCGACTGGCGGCCGTTGCGGCGCGGATACGACAACTACTGGTCCGCCTCCGGCCTCGGCCCCGGCCCGTTCACCGCTATGGTGTCCGATATCTATGGGCACGATGTGCTGGTGCCCGGCATCGTCCTGGAACCGGCGCGGGTGCGCTATACCGATATCGCGCTCTACGAGCTGCCCACGGTGCCGCTGCCCGCCGCGCCGACACCCATTCCGGTGACCACGCTGGTCACCACCGTGGTCCCGGGGCCGCGGTCCTGCGACTGAGGATCCGTTTCCGGAGTGTGGCATCATTCATGGTGAAACGTGTTCCAATTTGACCGCCGGGGAGCGGTGCGTCGGGAGGCTTTCGATGACGGACCCCACACTGGAACTGTCCGAGCGCGATCCGTCCGGGGATGTCGGGCAGCGCCCGCGCTCCCGGCGGCTGTCCTCGCGGATATCCAGGTTGACCGAGGTTCCCGCGGGATCGATGGTGGAGCTGCCCGGCCGCGGGCGCACCTACGTGGTGGACCTGCCCGGCCCGACCCCGGACGCGGCGACGGTCTTCCTGCTGCACGGCGCGGCCACCACCGCCATGCTGAACTGGTTCCCATCGCTGAAGGAGCTCAACGAGCGGTACCGGGTGGTGCTGTTCGACCAGCGCTGGCACGGGCACGGCATCCGGTCCGAGACGTTCGATCTCGACGAGGTCGCCGATGACGTCGTCGCCCTGGCCGACGTCCTGGCCGTGGACCGGCCGATCATGGCGGGCTACTCCATGGGCGGCATCACCGCCCAACTCGTCGCGCACCGGCATCCGGACCGGGCGGGCGGGCTGGTGCTGGCCGCCACCACCTACCGGTTCCAGGAGAAGTGGCGCGAGCGCGCCTTTCACCGCGCCATGGCGGCCTTCGCCACCAGTGTCTCGGAATTGTCCTGGCGGCGAGCGCATCTCAAGGCCACCCGGCTGCCGGAGCTGCCCGAGGCGACCTGGCCGGTGGGGCGGATGGACCGGTGGGCCATGGGGCAGATGCGCAGTCTCAGCGGTTGGGCGCTGACCCAGGTGATCGCCACGCTGGGGCACTTCGACTCCTCGCCGTGGCTGCCGTCGCTGCGGGTGCCGACCGCCGTGGTGATCACCACCCGGGATCGGGCGTTGCCGGTCTACCGGCAGCTGGAGATGGCGAAAATGATTCCGGGAGCGGAGATCTTCCTCGCTCCCGCCGGGCACGCGGCCTGCGTACTCGAGGCGGACGTCTTCGTCCCGGTATTCCTCGAGGCACTGGAGTCGGTCGTCGAGCGGCGCTGAGGGGCGTTGCGGCTCAATGCCGTTCGCGGGCGGCCTTGAGCAGTTCGCGGATCACCTCGGGCACCAGGTCGGCCAGACGCTGTACGTCGGGGACCAGTTCCCGGCAGGCGATGAAGCCGAAGTCCATCGTGCCGTCGCAGGTGAGCACGGTGCTGGTGAGCCCGGCGCCGTGGAAGACCGGCCCGAACGGGTACAGGGCGTCCATGCGCAGGCCCAGGAAGTACATGGGGAAGCTGGGTCCGGGCACATTGGACACCACCAGGTTGTGCACGACCGGATGGTGCTCGGCGAGCTCGAGCGCGGAGTAGGCGCGGGCGGCGAGCTGAAAGATGTTGGGCGGAGCGTATTTCGCCCAGTCCTGCAGGAAGTCCGCGCCGATGAGATTGTGCTCCTCCTTCGCGCTGCGATTGTCCTGCGCGATGAGCAGCAGCCGCTCCACCGGATCGGGGATATCGGTGCGCAGGCGGGCGAACAGGGTGGAGACCTTGTTGGTGCCCTCCGTATGCCGCGAGGTCTCGTGCACCGACACCGGCACCGAGGCGATGAGGGTGGAGTCCGGTAGCGCGCCATGGGTTTCGAGATACCCGCGCAATGCGCCGCCGACCACGGCGAGCACCACATCGTTGACCTTAACCCCGAACGCGTCCTTGATCTCGCGGATATCGGCGAAGTCGGCGGCCACGAACGACACCGCGCGGTGCGCGGTGATGGCCCTGTTGAATGGGGTGCGGGGCGCGGTGAACGGCAGTGGCATGCCCGAGGACTGCTCGCGCCGCCGCCGCACCAGATCGCCCAGGATGCCCACCGTCCGGGGCACCAGGCCGACCATGCCGAGTTTCCCCGGGAACCGCAGCGCGGCCTCGGCGGCCAGCAGCAGATCGTGGGGTTCGCGCTCGGGCCCGGGGATCTCGGCCGGATCCGGTTCCGGATAGCGCATCCCGGGTTCCAGATCGCACAGGTGCATCATCATGGTGGTGCCGGTGATGCCGTCGACGATGGCGTGGTGGTATTTGGCGATCATCGCGATCTTGCCGTCCGGCAGGCCCTCCACCACCCACATCTCCCAGAGCGGACGGCCGCGGTCCATGGGCCGCCCGGCGATCTCGGCGGTCAGGTCGGCGAGCGCCCGGTCGTCGCCCGGTGCGGGCAGCTCGACGCGGTGCAGGTGGTGATCGAGGTCGAAGGCCGAATCCCGCACCCACACCGGATGATCCAGATTCAGCGGTACGGTGTGCAGGCGGCGGCGCATGGCCGGGACCAGATGCAGGCGACGGCCCAGTTCGGCCTTCAGCTCGTCGAAGTCGTATCCCGCGCCGTCGGCGTTCGGATCGAGGATGAGCAGTGCGCAGACGTGCAGCAGCTGACTGTCGGTTTCGAGGTAGAGGAAGCTGGCGTCGAGTCCGGTGAGTCTTTCCATATCGACACACTATGGAAACGCGTTCTACTTCGGGCCGGGTTCGGCGGGCTCGTCGCCGACCGGTCGATGCCGATTCGTTGCCTGAAAATAGCTGCTGGATAACGCGATTCGGATGGCTACGGTTGGGTCCCGGCTGGGTATCCATACAGTGGAATATGTTGTCGTCCGTGTTCCCCCTCCCTACCTTGGAGCTCATAGCCCGGTGAGTGTCACTTGTCACTGACAAGAGTCACCGGGCTTCTCACAACGGCGTGAGAAGGGTGAGAACTATGCGCGGCCGGAAGGTGTTGCTGCCTGGAAATTGGCGTATTGCTTGGCTGTTCGCCGCACTGCTGGTGCTGGTGAGCGTGCTCTACCCGCTACAGGCCCCACGGGCGCACGCCACCTGGTGTGCCGATATCGATGTGGTGGTGGTGCGGGGCACGGGCGAACCGGGCTGGTTGGGCGATGTGGTGGGCAATCCACTCTACGGCCAACTGCAGCAACGGTTGCCCGTCTCGCTGAGCGCCTATCCGGTGGCCTATCCGGCCGACCACTCCTTCAATCTCGGCGCGGGCACCGCGGATCTGGTGGGACACCTGGCCCATCAGGCCGGGGTGTGCCCGGCACAGCGCATCATCCTGGCCGGCTATTCCCAGGGCGCGGCGGTCATCCACGCGGCGCTCGGGACCGGCAATGTGAGTTGGTATCCGGGGAGGGTGCAGCTGCCGGGTGACCTCGCCTGGCGGATCTCGTCGGTGCTGCTGTTCGGCGACCCGCTGCGCGCGGTCGGCGCGGGCGTACCGGGCGAATACGCCTGGCGGACCGGAAACTGGTGCACCGGAGGCGATCCCATCTGCGGCGGCGGGATGAACGCGGCCTCGCACGTGTCCTACGGGCACAGCTTCGTGGCGGCGGCCAACTTCGCGGCCGGTCGGCTGTGAGCCGAGGCCGCACGGGACCGGGGGAGGGGCTCCCCTCGGTATCGGCCCCCGGTGGAGACATCCACCGGGGGCCGAATCGCGTTGCGGGACTTATTCGTCGAGCATCACCAGTGCAGTCCCGGAATCACATTGGTGATGCGGGCCGCCGAACCGGGTAGGCCCATGAGCGGCTGCACGACGGGTGCCAGGGCGAGCAGCGGGCTGCGGGTGGGCGCGGTCTTGCCCACCTCCGCGGCCCCGGCCTCGGCGGCCCCCGCCTTGGCGGCCTTGGACTCCCCGAACATCCGGAAGCCCTGGTGCAGAATGGCCTTCTTCACCGACGGCATGACGGTGTCGACGAACTGCGCGAAGGTGCCGATCGGGGTGTCGATGCGGGCGGGCCGGTGCTCGAGGGCGCGTACCACGATGGCGGCCGCCTGCTCCGGGCTGTGCACCGGAATCGACTTGTACAGATCGGTGGGCGCGATCATGGCGGTCCGCACCAGCGGCATCCGCACCGAGGTGAAGGTGATTCCGGCGTCGGCGTTCTCGACCGCGGCGATCTCGCTGAAGTTGTCCAGCGCCGACTTCGACGCCACATAGGCGGCGAAGCGTGGCACCTTGGTCTGCACCGCGATGGAGGAGATGTTCACGAAGTGCCCGAAGCGGCGCTCCCGCATGGAGGGCAGCAGCGCCAGGATGAGCCGCACCGCGCCGAAGTAGTTCACCGCCATGGTCCGCTCGAAATCGTGCATGC
The DNA here is from genome assembly GCF_007362295.1 of Nocardia otitidiscaviarum. Classification (NCBI taxonomy): domain Bacteria; kingdom Bacillati; phylum Actinomycetota; class Actinomycetes; order Mycobacteriales; family Nocardiaceae; genus Nocardia; species Nocardia otitidiscaviarum. The sequence goes on from NZ_CP041695.1 coordinate 2,599,665, forward strand.
GGTCGGTGGAGTTCATCACCGCGCGGCGGATGGAGCGGCCCGCGTTGTTGACCACGTAGTCGACGTGGTCGTGGTCGGCGAGCACCTGCTTCACCAGCAGCTCCACCGACTTCTCGTCGGTGATGTCGCACGTGTATGCCTGTGCCGCACCGCTTTCCGCGCGCACCTGGGCGGCGGCGGCCTCCAGCTCCTCGGTGGTGCGAGCCACCATGAGCACGGTCGCGCCGCGGCGGGCGACCGCGTGCGCGGTGGCCAGGCCGATACCCGAGGAGGCCCCGGTGATCAGGACGATGCGGCCGTCGAGCGCGGTGCCCTCGGTGCGGCGGGCGCGATCGGGATCGAGATTGGCGCGCCAGTAGTCCCACAGCGTGCGAGCGTAGGAGTCGAAGGACGGCACCTCCAGGCCGCGCAGCTGGGCGCGGGTGGAATCGGAGACGAATTCCGATTCGAAGGAGGTGTGCGGGGCGACCTCGGCCGGAATCCCGAGGCGCTCCAGCAGGAAGTCCCGCACCGCGGTGACGCCGGGAATGTGGCCGAGCGCGTCGAGGGCGCTGTGGCTGCCCGGCAGCGTGCCGATACCGGTGGGCGCACCGGCGGCCTCGGCCAGTGCGGCGTAGATGTCGGAGAACGGCTGCGGCTCCGGATTCACCAGGTGGAAGGTGCGCCCGGCCAGACCCGGCTTGCGAATGAGCTGGACCATCGCCTGCGCGACGTAGTCGACCGGGACGATATTGGTCGCGCCCAGATCGGGCAGCGGCAGCGGCAGGTCGGCGGGCAGTCCGGCCAGACTCGCGATGGCCGGGAAGAAGTAGTAGGGGCCGTCGATCTTGTCCATCTCGCCGGTGCGGGAATCGCCCACGATGATGGCCGGACGGTACACCCGCCAGCGCGCCCCGGATTCGCGCACCAACTTCTCGGCCGCGAACTTGGTGCGGTGGTAGGGCGAGGTGAGATTCTGACCGAGGTCGAAATCGTCCTCGAAGAACTTGCCGCGGTGGTCGCCCGCGACGGCGACCGAGGAGACGTGGTGCAGCACCGCGTCCAGCTCGACGGCCAGGTCGACGACGGCCTGGGTGCCGTTCACATTGGCGGCGTGGGCCGTGGCCTCGTCGGCGGTCATATCGTAGACCGCGCCCAGGTGGATGATGTGGTCGGCGCGGGGAGCCTCGTCCTGGAGGCCCAGTCCCGGCGCGGTGAGATCGCCGATGAGCGGGAAGACGCGATCCTGCGCGCCCCAGTTCTCGGCCAGCTCGCGCAGCTTGGCGACCGACGCCTCCCGCACCAATGCGTGGATCACGGCCTCCGAGTCGCGGCTCAGCAGTTCGGCGAGCACCCGTCGCCCGAGAAAACCCGTTCCGCCCGTGACGATGTAGGAAACCATCGCCCCCTCCTTATCGATTCGAACCTGTTGGAAACCAACGGTGTTCGTCCGACATGCGGCGGTGGATGCGGACGTGAGTACGTTGAATCGGCCCCCTAGCAAAAGTCGGGCCGAGGTAGGAACACCTTCGTGCCTAACTGGTGAGTAACTTTACGGCGACCTCGGTTGACGCGGCAAGTCGCGACGCTGTGGGAATGGTCACCTCGGGGCATATCGAGTTGGTATGTGTAACAAGGATTTTCGTGTAACCGTCGGATGCACTTGGTTACTTGTTGGCAAACCGAATCGCGGAGCCGACCGGGGTGAACGTCCTGGTCGGTTGACTGAGGTTAAGGTGTTCCAGTCCTGTTGGCACGTCTCCCGGAGGGGCCGTGATCGCACAGCTCGACCTGCCGTCCACGGGGATTCGCACCCGCGCCGAATTCGAAGCCCTGCCCGTCGTACCTCGGGGCTGGGCGTGGGAGCTGCGATCCGGACGATTGGAGCTGACGCATATGCCGGTCACGTTCTGGTATTACCGCATCGTCTTCCAGGTGCTGGAACTGTGGAAGCAACTCGGCTACGAAATCGCCGGAAACCAGTACGTCGCCGACAGCGGATTCGCGCGCGGCAGCCTCGGCCGGAACAATTTCCTCGCCGACGGCATCGTCTTTCGGCCCGGCCATCTGCCGCTCAAATACAGCACCAGCCACGACGCCGCGCATATTCACGCCGTGGTCGATGCCGTCTGCCAGGACTCCCAGGTGCACGACGCCATCGAGAAACTCCGCATCTACGCGGGGCTCGGCGTTCCGCACTACTGGATCATTCGCGGCGACACCGACTCCGCCGACCTCGACGGCTACATCAGCATGTACGAACTGGCAGCGGGCGAATACCGCCTCACCGGCAGCCGGCTGGTCTCCGAACTGGCAGTTCAGCCGAGCGCGTAGGTCGCCGCGGCGGTGCCGCCGTAGAACAGTTCGGCCTCCTGCTCGGTGGCATCGGCGGCCACCGCCCGGTCCACGGCCGCCAGCAGTTCCCCGAACGATCCGGCCATCGTGTCGATCGGCATATTCGATCCGAAGATGAGCCGCTGCCAGCCCCAGAGCTGAATACTCGTCTCCAACCAGTATTCGAGGGTCGGCCAGCGGAAATCCGGGCAGATCATGCCGAGTCCGGACAGCTTGCACTGCCATCCGGTCTCCTTGGCGGCGAGGGACAGCGCATTCTGCCAGGCGGTGCGGGCGGCCTGATCGGTGCCGGTGGGCAGGCCGAGATGTTCCAATACCACCCGCAGCCGTGGATACCCGGCGAGGAAGTCGATCCAGTCGAGCATATCGCCGGGATGGGCGACCAGATCGAAGACGGCGTCGCGCTCCTGCAACCAGGAGGCGATGGTGTCGGCGGCCGGGGTGTTGGGGGACAGGCCCTGGAAGACGCGGATTCCGCGCAGGCGGGGGCTGCGGGCCTGCTGCTCGAGATGGCGCAGCAGGTCCGGACCGTCGAGGGTGGGGTCGACCGCGCCCACGATGGCGATCGGCCGCTCGGTCGTCGCGGCCATCTCGTCGATCCAGCGCGTCTCGTCGAGGTAGGCGTGGCGGTCGGTGGTGGCGGAGACGTGCACCAGTCCGGTCACGGTCGTCGCGGCCGCGGCCCGGTCGTACTCCGGCAGCAGGAAGTCGTCGGCCAGTGCGGGTGTTCCGGTGTGCGCTGCGAAGTCGGCCAGCTGCGGATACCAGTCGTGGCGGCTGGGCTGCCACAGGTGCAGGTGCGCATCGACGACGGATTGGGCGGGCATGGAACGCGACTCCTTCATGACATGGTGATGCCGCCGCTGACACTGATCAGCTGGCCGGTGATGTAACTGGCCTCGGGGCTCGCCAACCAGGCGATGAGGGAGGCGACCTCCTCCGGTCGCCCCAGGCGCTTCATGGGGATTGCCTTCTCGATGGCGGCGAGATTGCCCCGGTGCCGACGCATGGTCTGCGACACCATCTGGCCCTCGATCGGGCCGGGGCAGACCACATTCACGGTGACCTGATGCCGTGCCACCTCGCGGGCCAGCGATTTCGCGAAGCCGAAGAGACCGGATTTGGATGCGGCGTAGGCGGCTTCGCCACCGGCTCCGGCGCGGGCGCCGTCGGAGGAGACGAATACCACGCGCGCGGAATCGGTTTCGAGCAGGCCGGGGAGGAGGTGTTTGGTCAGCAGCATGGGGCCGCGCAGGTTGACCTGGAGCATGGCGTCCCAGTGGTCGACGGAGCTGACCAGAAAGGGTTCCACGATGGCCAGGCCCGCGCAGTGGATGACGGCGGAGACGGTGCCCTGCACGGCCCACGCGGTGCGGGCGATGCTGTCGGGGCTGGCCAGGTCGAGGTGGACGGCGGTGGCTTTGGGGCCGAGGTCTTCGGCCAGTTGTTTGGCGGAGGTGAGATCGAGGTCGGCTATGACCACGTCCCAGTCGGCGGCTATGAGACGGTGGGCTACTGCGCGGCCGATATCTCCGGCGCCGCCGGTGATCAGGGCTCGGCTTTCGTCGAAGGGGTCGGCCATGGTGGGGGGCTCGCTATCGCGGGTGTTCTGGGTTGGGCTGTCTATCGGGGGTGGGGTGGTCTATCGGTGGGGCTGTCGATCGGTGATGGGGTTGTCGATCGGGGTGGGTTGTTGATCGGGGTGGCGTTGTCGATCAGGGGTTGGGACTATCAATACAGCATTCGGGGCAATTCGACATGGGTTGCGGGGGTTGGGATCTGGTTGCGTGGGGTTGAAGAGAAATTTGTGTGGTGGCGTTGGGTGCCTTACCTGGCTTTCGCTGACGCCGGGTCAGGTGCCGCGCGCGTCCATCCCAGCCCACGGACTGGCTGGGGTTGCGTTCTCGAGATGGGCCTTGTGTGGGTGGCGGGTTATTGGCGTAAGTGATCGCCTCGGGTCGGGCCCGGGAGTTGGGTGCGGTGGTCTGCCGACGACCGGTCGTGAGGGCCGGTGGGTCGTCGATCGGCTGTTCGGTGGTCGCGGTGACGGTGACCGGGTCGGTCGAGATGGTCGGCACCGTGCCGGGTCGGGGTATCGGTGAGCCACTGCTCCGGGTGATGATGCAGATTCACCCGGGGAACCCGCGCCGGATCGATCCGCGTCGGGGGTGCCCACACGACACGACCCGGATACCGGCCGCTACCAACACCGCTGCTGCGGTTGCCGCTGCCGCCGCTACCGACACCGCCGCTGATGTTGCTGTTGCCGCGTCCGAGGGTGGCCCACCCGGTCGGGTCGTCGCCGTCTTCGGGGATCTGGGCATGGCAGCGATCGCACACCAACGTCAGATTGTCGATATCGGTACGACCACCCCGCAACCACGGGATCATGTGGTGCACCGCGCACATCGTCGCGGGAGCCTCACACCCGGGGCGGGTGCAGCCGCGGTCGGCGGCGATACACGCCAACCGCTGCCACGGCGACGCCAACCGATACTTCCCCCGACCCAGATGCAACGGCAGTCCTTTGCCGTCGAACAGCATCAACAACGGATACGTGCCCTCGGCCATCCGCAACGCGTCGGGGATCGACATCACCGATCCCGATGCGGTGTGCGCGTACCCGGTTCCGGCCTGCAAGTCGGTCACACTCATCGTCAACACCACCGACACCGGCACACCCCGATGACTCCCCAGGTGCTCCGGACCACCCCCGGCGGCCAGGAAGGCTTTGAGCGCGTCGTGGTTCCGCTGCCCGGCGCTACGCCGATCCCGCCGCGCCGCCGCCTCCACGGTGTCCTGATCGACCGCGCCCGGCCCCATGCGGGGGCTGTCGGGGTCCTCGGGATTGCACATGCCCGGCCGCGCCCACTTCGCCAACACCACATCCAACAACGCCCGCAACTGCGGATCCAGCACGCCCTTGATCTCGCTCATACCGTCCACACGCTGCTTGCCGACCCAGAGCTCGCGGCGCCGCGCCCGGTCGTCGTCATTGGTGAGAACCCCATCGGGATCCAGGCACGACAACAGCACGTGACCGACCTTGCTCACATACTCCGGCGGCATCTGCACCGCCGCGTGCGCGAGCTGCTGCTCGGCCTCGGCCTGCGTCTCGGCGGGCACCGCCGCCGGGATACGGTCCATCACCCGCATGATCACCCGCGCGTGCTCGGGTGAGATCGCGCCCTCGGCCTGCAAGGTCGCGGTGGTCGGCAACAACGCCGGTCCGGGTTCCCCGCAGAACGCACGCGGCCGCAACGGGACCGACGCCCGCACACGCGCCCCGGCCTCGGCGGCCGACAGCCGCAACACATCGATCAGATAGCCGCGCATGCCCTTGGCTCCGGCGCGTTCCCACAGATGCCGGGATTCGACTTCGGCGATCATGCGGTGCGACAGTGCCGCCATCCGACACCGCACCGATTCCACTTCCCGCATGACGTCCACGAGAGCGGTGTCGGACAGTCCGGTGAGATCGGTCGCGAGCAGGGTGTCCATCGCGGCCGACAGACCGGCTGCGGTATCACCGCCTCGCGTTTCCCCCTCCGGAATCATGCATTTATTCTACCGCGAATTCTATTGTGGCAGAAGGGTAAATATATTATGTCAAGTTCTGTAAGCAGTTGTCGACAACGTTCGACATTCGCTCTCTGAAAACGGTGGGCGAAAAGTCCAATGCGTGCTTTCTGATTCGTTCCCCGTCGAAATTCTGGCTGGGGAAATCCTTCATTACGCGAGCGAACGACTGAATAACTTCGTCGTCGGGGCCGAATTCGATATGTATTCCTGTGATATCCGGCAGTACGGTGTCCACCGCGCCGCCGGTTCCGACCGCGATGACGGGGGCCCCGCATGCCATGGCTTCCACGGGGACGATGCCGAAATCCTCTACACCGGGCATGAGGAGGGCACGGCAGCGGCGGTACATATCCAGCAGGACGGCGTCGTCGGCGGCGCCGAGAAAGAGTGTCTCGGGTCCGGCGATGCTTTCCAGGTGTCGTCGCGCTCGACCGTCGCCGAGGATCACCAGACGCACACCGGCCTGCTGTGCCGCGCGAATCGCCACATCGGCTCGTTTGTAGGGGACCAGGCGTCCGGCGAAGAGGAAGAAGTCCTCGCGTTCGACGGTCGGGTCCAGGGAGAAGCTGTCCACGCGCACCGGTGGATTCACGACGGTCGCGGGCAGGTCCCACCATTCCCGCACCCGCTGTGCCACGGCCGAGGAATTCGCGACGACATGGGAGATGCGGGGTGCGGCACGCAATTCCGCGCGCCGGGCCAGGCCGCCCAGGGCGGTCAATGCCAGCTGGCCCGCCCAGCCGCCGGCCTCCCGGGTTCGGAATGCGCTGTCCCAGGCCCAGCGAGCCGGGCTGTGCACGTACGCGATCACGGGGGCTGAGGTCGCGAGTGCGGCCGAGCTGGCGAAGGCGTGGTGGCTCACCACGACCGCGTCGTAGTCCGCGCGCAGCGGCAGGCCGCGCAGGGCGCGGGGGACCAGGGGGAGCAGGGGGGCGTGCGACCGTCGTCCCGTCGCGGCGTAGAGCCGCGAAAGCCAGGCGCTGGCACGGATATTCGCGGCGGCGGGTGAGGTGCCCGCCGCGTCGGCGACCGAGCGGACGCAGTCTGTCTCCAGGATGGGCGCGAATACCGGTGCTCCGGGCCAGGTTCGCATGAATTCCGCGACCACCGCCTCGGAGCCGCCGTATTCGGTGAAGCGTTCGTGCACGATCGCGATGCGCGCGTTCATGGTTCCGTCCTGGTCGCGATGCGGCGGGGCTCGGCGTACCGGCGGATCGCCGGTGCCACCGGGCGTCCGTTCAGCAGGCCGTCGACGCCGCCGTTCTCGAGTGCCTTGCGATAGATCGTGGCGGCCTCGCGGCACGCCTCGATGGTGTGGTCGATATCGGCGTCGGTGTGGGCGGCCGAGGTGACGAAGGATTGGCCCAGGACGCCGCGGTCGAGCAGTTCTTGGAGGAACAGGGTGCGGTAGGGCTGGGACGGGTTGCCGTCGGGGTCCTTGGTGAGGAACACCAGGCAGGATGGCCGACCGGTCACCTGGAGGTGGTCGGCGATACCGAGTTCGGCGGTGATGGCGTTGACGCCGTCGGCGAGACGGCGGCCCGCCGCCTCCATGCGGGCGATGGGATCGGTGGTGGCGTAGGCGCGGACCACCGCGCGGAAGGCGGCGAGGGAGCCGGTTTCCGGGCCGTGCGTGGTGGACAGCAGGAAGACACGTTCGGCGGCGGTGCGCAGGCCGCCGAGTTCCATGTACTCGCGTTTCCCGGCCAGGGCGGAGATGGGGAAGCCGTTGCCCATGGCCTTGCCCCAGCACGACAGGTCGGGGGTGACGCCGTAGACGCCTTGCGCGCCGCTGGCGGACCAGCGGAAGCCGGTGATCATCTCGTCGAAGACCAGCAGCGCGCCGTGCCGATCGCACAGGGCGCGAACGCCTTCCAGGAATCCGGGCGCGGGGGAGTGCAGGGCGGTGGCCGCTTCCAGGAATACGCAGGCGACCGGATGGGCCTCCAGGGCCGCCGCGAGCGACGGTAGGTCGTTGTAGCGGAAGCGCACCGTATCCGTTTCCGGGATACCGGCGTTCATGGGTGTGGTGCCGATGAACCAGTCGTCCACGGAGAAGAAGGGACTGTCGCTGATGGCGATCGTCTCCCGCCCGGTGGCCGCGCGCGCCAGGCGGACCGCGGCGGTGGTGGCGTCGGAACCGTTCTTGGCGAACTTCACCATGTCCGCGCCCGGCACCAGGTCCAGGAAGTCCTGGGCGGCAAGGAGTTCCAGCTCGGTCGGGCGGGAGAAATTGACGCCCTCGGCGATGGTGCGGGTGACCGCGTCGACCACCGGACGGTAGCCGTGTCCGAGGGTGACCGAACGCAGCCCCATGCCGTACTCGACGAATTCGTTGCCGTCGCAGTCCCAGACGCGGCAGCCGCTGCCGCGCACCAGCACCGGGGTCATGAACTCGGGGTACTGGTCCGCGCCGCGCGCGTAGGTGTGCGCCCCGCCCGGGACGAGATCGTGCAGGCGGTGCTGGATCGCATTGCTGAGCTGGAAGTTTCGCATCATCCCCGGCTCCTCTGGGTGCTGGCCCACAGGGTGTGGTCGGCACGGACCCCGGTGGGTCCGGTGAAAGCGCGCATGGTGCCCTCCTCGAGCAGTCCCGCGTTCGCGGCGACCGCGGCGGATTCGGTGTCCGCGACAGGGATCTCCGTGGACACCCGGTACAGGCCGAGGCGGGTGAAGGCGAAGTCCACCAGCGCTCGGATGGCCGCCGCGCGGACACCGTCGTCGGCGTGGGCGGGATCTGCCCGGAGACGCAGCCGAGCGTTGCGTCCGAACAGGTCGACATCGAAGAGCCGACACTCACCGGCGTACTCGCCGCCGACGTCGAGTATCAGCAGCAGGCCGGCCGATGCGTGGAAACCGGTTCTGCTGCTGATGAATTCGCGATACCACGCGCTTTCGTTACCGGGGTGGGCAGCCCGCCACGCGCGGGCGTCGGCGGCCCGAGGGGTGCGCAGCACGACCTCCTCGTAGCCGGAGACCGGCACGGTGATCGGGGCGGCGGGAACCACCCGGCGCAGGGCCCGCCGCAGTTGCCCCGCACGGTAGCGGGTCGAGACGGCGAGCACGGTCGTCACGCCGGGACCGGTGGGCGGGGTCGTCACGCCGGAACCGGTGGCCCGGGCCGTCGCCCCGGGACCGGTGGGCGAGGCCGCCCCCGACGGCGCCCCTTCCCCATGATGTGCTCGCGCCGACGCGTCGCCCTGACGGGCGCTCACGTGCTCGATCCAGGATCGGGTGAATCCGGCGGCGGGCATCCGATCGGCCGTGACCGCCCACAGATCGTGGTCGGTGCGGGCGCCGCCGACGTCGAACAGCGCCGCCATCCGCGCCTCGCAGACGTACCCCACCTGCCGGGCGCCGTGGGCGGCGGCCTTGTTGCCCACCGAGATCGGTGCGACGATGCGCCGCAGACCGAGCACCTCGAAGCCGTAGTCGAGCAGCACCGACGCCGCCAGTCCGCCGAAACCGTTGCGCGCCTGCCGCGCGTCGATCCAGATGCCCATCTCGCCGTGGCGGGCGCGCCGGTCGATACCGCCGATCTCCACCTGCCCGGCGAACCGGCCGTCGAGTTCGATCACGGTGGACACGGCGAGACCGGTGCGGGCGTGGGTGGCGGCCTCCAGACATTCCCGCACCCAGTGGGCCGCGGTGTGCCGCTGCTCCCAGGCCAGCGGGGAGGTGTGCCAGAACGGTTCGATCAGGTCCCGGTCGCGCAGCCGGATGCGCCGCCACTCCGCGAAATCCGCGAAGCGCGGCGGACGGAGTAGCAGGGTGCTGCCGAGCAGCTGCACGGGTCCGAGCCGTACCCGCGCCGTCCCGGCGTTCACGTGGTGGGTCGCTGTCGACCCAGCGACGAGGTCTTGACCGCACCGGTCGCGTCCACCGACAGCCGCCAGTAGCCGCCCTGTTCGTCGCGGAGCACCACCCCGCCCGCCGCGCGGTCGGACAGCAGCGCGCCACTGGGCAGCACGGCGGCCACGATGCCGCCGTCGCGGTCCTGGGCCTGGAAGATATCGGTGTCGGGCTTCCCGGCCTGCGCGACCATGGTGCCGGAGAAGCGCGCCCCGTGAATCCGCCCGCGGCCGATCACATGCCAGCCGTCGGGGAAGGCGCGCGGATCCACATCCTCGTAGCTGCCCGAGATGAGGTTGACGGCGGTGCCCTCCGGGCAGCCGTCGCCGTCGATGCGCAGCTCCACCGGCGGCGTGCGCAGATCCGGATCGAATTGCACATTGGCCAGATACGGCTGTCGGCAGTGCACCAGGTCCAGGCAGACCGCACGGGCGGCCACCTTGCAGTTCACCATGCCGAACTGCGCCGGACCCCCGCCCGGCACACCGATGGCCAGGGCGATCTCCGACCCCTCGAACCACACGTTGGTCAGCCACCAGTCGTTGGCCGCGCCATCGACGAAGATGTGCCGGTCGGTGGTGCGCGGATCGGAGTCGGAGACGAACTCCACGTTGGTGATGGCCAGTCCGGCATTGTGGTTGTCACCGGTGCCCAGGACGCCGACGCGATTGTTGGTGAGCTTGGAGGAGGTCACATAGTTCTGGATGCACGAGGTGACGATGCCGTAGCCGAAATTGTTGATATCGCAGTTGACGAAGGCGGTGCCGCCGGTATTGCGGTCCAGCACCACCCCGCGCTGCTCCACATAGCGTGGGTAGTTGTCGGAGAGATGGTTGCCGCGCAGCACCACGCCGTCGAACGAGCAGCGGAAGCACTCCGACAGCCGCACCGCCGTCGCCTCGGGACCGGACAGGTAGAAACCCAAGCGCGAGAACCGCACCCGCTGTTTGCGCTCCAGCACGATGAGGGTGCCGTCACCCTCGTAGCCGATGGTGGTGGCGTCGCCGCCGTCGCCGAGCACGGTGGCGTAGTCGGGCAGCGGGGGGAAGGCGGTCACCCGGTAGGTCCCGGCCGGGATGTACAGCACGAACGGTCGGTCCCCGACATCGGCCGCCGCGGCGAATGCGGCGGTGTCATCGGCGTTCCCGTCGCCCACCGCCCCGAAATCCCGGACATTGCGGGCGGCGGGCTGATCGGTGACGTGCGGGGACCGGAATTCGGTCCCCGGCTCGTCGTCCCCCGACGCGCAGGCCGTCGTCAGTGGCAGGAAGGCCGCCGCGCCGAGCGAGGCGGCGAGCAGATGACGCCGCCGCACCGGATCATCCGTCATCGGCTCACCGCTGTGCCCGGGGTCGGCGTCCGCCGCAGCAGCCGTTGGAGGCCACCGCCCGGCCGGGAGAACACCACCACGCCCGCCAGCCGCGGATCGTCCGCGCCGAACGTGGCCAGCGCCCCGCGCACCTGCGCCGAGGTGGTGCGGCCGAGTTCGACCACGCCGACGGTGGCGTCGCAGCGCCGCGCCAGCGCGATGGCGTCCGCGGCGGCGGTGACCGGGGCCGCCTCCACGATGATGTGGTCGTATTCGGTGCGCAGCTTGGACATGATCTCCGCGAAGCGCTCCGAGGCCAGCAGATCCGGGGTGCGCAGATCGACGACGCCCAGCGGCAGCACGCTGATCCCCACCTCCGGCCACAGCACCACCGCCTCGGCGGTGGACGAACTGTTGCGCAGCAGTTCCGCCAGACCGGGGGCCGCGCCCACCGGAATGCGGCGGGAGGAGCCGCGGCCGCTGGTGTCGGCGTCCACCAGCACCACCCGCGCGCCGGTATCGGCGAGGCTGCGGGCCAGACCGAGTGCCACCTCCGGTTCCGAGCGCGGGGACAGCGCGGTGAACAGCACGCTGGTGCGTTCGGGGTCGGCGGTGAGCCGGGTGCGCAGGCGGCGGGTCTCCCCGGCCGCACCGGGCCGCCCGTCGTCGATGATGCCCAGAATCGGCACCGGCAGGATGGCTTCCAGATCGGTGGAGGTGCGCAGCCGCTTGTCGAGGCGGTCCCAGGCCAGCGCCCCGCCCAGTCCCAGCAGCAGTCCGGCGATCACGCCGAGCGCCAGCATGCGGGTGGTCTGCGGCCCGTTCGCCTGGGTGGGCGTCTGGGCCTTGTCGATGACCACCGCCCGCGCCGCGGGCGCGGCGTCGGCCTGGATGGACTCCAGCCGGGAGATGAGCGCCCGGAGTTGGGAGACCACCTCGTCGGCCAGGATGCGCGCCCCGTCGGCGGTGTCGTCGGTGACCGACACGATGATGATGGTGGTGGCGGGCGGGGCCGCCGCGGTGATCCGACCGCGCAGGTCGTTCACCGAATCCGGAAGGCCGAGTTGATCTTTCACGTACTGCGCGACGGTGACGCTGGTGGCCAGGTCGATATAGGAGCGCACCCGCTGCTGCGCCGCGAGTCCGCCCTGATACGAATCGTTGACCGAGGTGCCGGTGGCCATGGAGACGTACACCGAACTCGAGGCCGAATAGGTGGTCGGCTGGCTGCGCGCGTACCCGGCCGCCGCGACCACGCACAGCACCACCGCGGCCACGATGACCGGCCAGCGCCGCCGAAACAGATGCAGGTAGTCGGTCAAACCCATTGCGCTGTCCTCTTTTTCCCGGGCGGCGCCGCGGGGTAGCCCGCCAGCTCCGTCACCCGTCTGCGATATTCCCCGACGACCAGATAGACCATCCAGGTCAGCACCACCGCCTGGAGGTATTTGCCGAGTGTCTCGATGCTGCCGAGAATGCCCCGCTCGAACAGCACCGGTACCTCGATGAGCGCCAGCCCCAGCACGGCGAAGGCCAGGTGCCGACTGTAGAGAGCCCGCCGCCAGAGCAGCAGCAGGATGAAGGTGAACGAAACGCCCACGGCCACACCGGTGTAGCCGCCGAGGACATAGCCCTCGTTGATATTGCCCTCGGCCAGCGACACCGAGACCGTCGACATGTCCACCGACGCGCCGCGCACCTGTTCGGCCCAGGCCGCGCCCGCCCGGAACTTCTCCTGCCCCAGCAGTTGCGTCGGAATCAGACTCTCGAACGCGTGCCGCAGCACCTCCGCGGGCGTGAGCCAGGATCCGGGCCCGGCCCAGTAGGCGTCGGTGGCGGCCTCGAGCAGGTCGAAACGCCGGAGCAGGCTCAGGAACGGTCGCACGATCGGCGGATAGTTGGCGTCGATGCGCTCCGCGTCGGCCTTGGCCGCCGCGGTGGTCTTGAGCGACTGCAACCAGCCGAAGGCCGTCACCGCCAGCGCCGAGAGCGCGAGTATGCCGACCACCTTGGCGCGCGTCCAGCCCGTCATGGCGCAGCGGACCGCGATGGCCAGGGCCGCGCCCATGATCGGGGTCTTGGACTGCACGGTGGCCGTCCAGAGCAGTTCGCCGAAACACAGTGCGCCCAGTACCAACAGGACGGTGCGCGAGTTGTCGGAGCGGAAATAGACCAGCAGCCCGACCGCGCCGAGCGTGGCGAGAATGGTGATCAGGTTGATGATCGGATTCGGGCTCTCCAGCTCACCGGCCTTGCCGGTGGTGCCGGTGGCGACCGCCGCCAGGCGGCCCAGCGTGCCCAGGACGTAGAGCACCACCAGGGTGGGGACGAAGACCGGATTGTCGATCAGTGGCGGTGTGGCCGCGGCCGTTTCGCCGCCGCGGTACCGGGTCCACACGGTATAGGCGACCACCAGCGCGGCGTAGAACCAGAGTCCGAACACGACGGGCTCCAGGACCAGCGCGATGCCGTCGTCGTATCCGAATTCGGCCAGCCGGGGATCGGGCACATTGTCGCCGTAGTGCGGCATGGGCCGGGTCCACAGCAGCACCACCGGTCGCGCGACATAGGACAGCGACCAATGCGCCACCTGCGCGATGAGAAATATCCGTACCACACCGGGTAGGAACAGGGCAGCGCCGACAATCGTCGCCAGCGCACCGGCGACGAGAAATACCTCGGACTGTGCGGCCCCCATCAGCGAACGTCCTTCACCATCACCACTATGTCCGCGCGGACCCGTTCGCCGTTACCCTTTTTCCGCAGCCGTTTTCGGCCATTATCCGGCGAGCGCATCGATGATCTCGCGAGCCCGGTCCACATAGCGGTGTCGTCCGCCGACGATGCGGCGATGGCCCGCCTCGGCGACCTTGGCGGCCTCGTCCGGGCGGCGGGCGCAACGGGCCAGCACCTCGCGCAGTTCCGCCGGATCGGAGAAGAGGAAGCACTCCGTGCCGTCGTCGAGCAGGTCGGCGTGTTCGTCGGTGTGTTGGCCGACGAAAAGCCCTCCGGCAGCGGGGATTTCGAAGGTGCGGCAGGTGTGGGTATCACGATTGTCGGAATTGAGCAGCACCAGGTTCGCGGTCACCCCGGCCACCGCCGCGGAGAAGTGCTCACCGTAGACCGGGCCGCCCACCGCCGCGCCGGTCCGCCACAGCGGTCGCAGCCGTCGCCAGCCCGGACCGCGCAGCAGCATGCGGGGGCCGTATTCGCGTGCCAGATCGACGAGCAGGTCGCGGCGGTCGGGGCGCACCGCGCCGATGAAGCCGACCAGGAAGTCCCGGGCGCCGCGTCGGGCGCACGGATGGTGCCAGGCCGGATCGTAAGCACTACGAACGAATTTCACATTCTTCGCGCCGCGGTCGCGTAGTTCGGCCACATTGTGTGCTTTCGTGGTGACGATGAGATCCCATTCCGATTCGTGTGCCAGGTATTCCGGCGTGGTGTTGTACGGATTGGATACATCGTCGGCGCTGTAGTGCACCCGCATACCGGCCGAGGTGCTCAGCAGCCGCCGCTGATCGAGGTGGACACCCTTGAAGGCGAACAGTACGTCCGGTACGAATTCCGCGGCGGCGGTGTCGATCTCGCGGTGCAGCCGGTCCACGGTCCACGGCGCGCGCCGTCGCGCCGCCTTGCTGTACACCCAGGGCGGCGACAGCCGGGCGGGCAGGGTGACCGCGGTCGTGTCGACCACCACCACCTCGTGACCCGCCTGCCGGAAGCCGTCGGCCAGCGAGCGGGCGTTGCTGCCCACCCAGTCGTCGCCGACGAAGAGGATCTTCACGCGGTTTCCCCCTTGCGCATCAGGACGGTGGCCGGTCCGACGGCCCCCCGTCGCATCGTCCGTTCGCGGACGATGAGCCACCGCATGCGGATGATGTACCACACCGCGACCGAGATTTCCGCGAAAACGGTTCCGTAGACCAGGGTCCACACCGACTGGGTGCGGGTCGCCACCGCCATGGCCGCCACCGCGACGCAGGTGCCGACGATGGCGCCCACCAGCACACCGGTGGTGTCCTGGCGCACCGTCAGGACCGCGGTCGTCACATAGGAGGTGACCGTGGTGGCGGGCAGGATGAGCACCTCGAAGCGCAGCAGCGGCACCGCCTCGGCGAACTCCTGGCCGAAGACCAGGTGGATGAGCCAGGGTGCGCTCACCCAGACGGTCACCGTCGCCACGGTGGCGATGGCGACGCAGCCGGCGAGCGCCTGGATCGAGGTGCGCCAGAAGTCCTCGCGGTCGGTGCGCCGGGCCATCCGGGGCAGCAGGGCGAAACCGATGGGGTCCAGGGTGGATTGGATGGCGCGGACCAACCGGTCGCCCGCCGAGTAGAGCCCCAGCGAGGCGGCGGACAGGATCGCGCCGTAGATGGCGGCCGAACCCTGTCCGTACCCGGTGACCAGCAGCCGGGAGGTGAACACCGGTGCGGCCAGGCGCAGCACGGCGCGCACCCCGCTCGGCCGCGCCGGGCGGCCGAAGTGGCGCATCGAATCCCACCAGGTCAGCGCGACCGTGGGCACGGACGAGACGAGAAGGCAGACGATGGCCGTCGACGCGGTCGGAAACTGGGGGAGCAGCACCAGCAACAGGATCAGGTACCCGATCCGGCCGACGCCCTGGTAGATGGTGGAGGATCCGAAGCGACCCTGGCCGATGAGCAGCCAGTCCTCCGACAACGACCAGAACCCGCCCGTGAACAGTCCGAGCAGCACCATGTGCAGGGCCGGGGGCACGCCCACCAGCAGGCTCGTCAGCAGTGCCGCGCCGATCACGCTCACCGTGGTGACGCGCAGCGCGGCATAGGTGCCGCGCAGCCGGTTCACCTCGCCCGGACTGCTGTCCGCCTCGTGCACGCGGGCGGCCAGGAACTGGGTGACGCCGAGATCGACCACGAGCGAACCGATGAAGTACGAACTCATGCCGATGGCGAGCAGGCCGACACCGTGCGGGCCGAGGATGCGCGCGATGAGCGGCAGGGTGATGACCGTGATGGCGTACTGGCCGTACTTGCCGAAGGTGACCAGGACGATATCGCGGACCACGCCGGCCAGCCCGTGTTTGGGCGCGGCCCGTCTGCGATGGCGGCCGCCGACTGTGCGTGGCGGGGAGGCACTGTCGCGGTGGGCGGCGGCGTGGGCACCGCGCCCGGCATCCGCGCTGCTGTGGGTAGCGTTCTCGGTACCGTGCGTGGTGTGTTCGGGGGTGCGCCCCGCGTTTTCGGCACCGCGCGTAGTGGTTTCGGCACCCAGACCCGCGTTTTCGGCCCGGCGCTCGGCGTTTTCGGCACCGGGACCGGCGTTTTCGGCACGGCGTGCGGAGTTATCAGTACCGTGCGGGAGGCTTTCAGCACCGCGTGCGAAGGTTTCGGCGCTGTGCGCGTAGGAGCCGTCCGGGGCGCGGCGCGGTGACCAGGAGATCGGATAGTGATCGGCCCGGCCCGCCCACTGGGGGATGCTGCGCTGTTCCCGCTCCGCGTACGGGGATTCCGGTGGCGGGGGATCGGTGTCGAAGCGGCGGTACCGCGCGCGCAGCGGAACCCCGAAGCGGCGCAGTGAGAGCCGATCTGCGTCGGAGATCCGATCGGGCTCGCGTGCTCGCCCGGCCGCCCGGCGGCGCACCGGCCGCAGCGGCAATGTGGGTGGGTCCGCGCCGGGTAGCGGATCGTTGGAATCATCCACGCCGCCACCACTTCCGGTGGCGGGCGGTGACCGTGGTGAGGAACCGCTCGACCGTGCGCGCGGATTCGTCGATGTCGAAATCGCGGGCGCGCAGCCGGGCGGCGGCGGCGAGTTTCACCCGCAGTTCCCGATCCCCGAGCAGGGTGTCCAGGGCGCGGGTGAGCTGATGGCGGTCGCCGCCCGGCACGAGCAGACCGTCGCGGCCGGTCTCGATGATCTCCTCGGGGCCGCCGGGGCGACTGGCGATGACGGCGCAGCCCGCCCGCATGCCCTCCACCACCACCTGCCCGAAGGGTTCGGGCAGTACCGAGCAGTGCACCAGCACATCCGCGCAGCGCAGATAGGGTTCCGGATCGTCCACGTGCCCGGTGAAGGTGACCGGCAGATCCAACGCGGTGGCGAGATTCTCCAATTCGGTGCGGTAGTGCTCCTCGTCGAAGAACGTGCCGCCGATCAGGAAGACCTCGCGCGGCAGGACGCGCACGTCGGCCAGGGCGCGCAGGAAGACGTCCTGGCCCTTCCACGGGGCGAGGCGGCCGACCACGGCCACCACCGTCTCCGCCGGGTCGCGCTGCTCCTCGCGGTCCGGTTCGGCGTGGTCGTGGCGGAATTCCACACCGGGATAGGCCACGACGGCCGGTCGCCGCCAGGTGTACAGCGAGGCGAGGGTGCCCCGGCTGTTGGCGATGACCCCGCGCGCCACCAGCCAGCCCAGTATCCGCAGTGCCGGCGCCAGCCGGCGGCCGAAGTAGTCGGCCGAAACCCGGTCGTGCACATGCCAGACGAGCGGGACGCGGGCGCGCCGGGCCGCCACCGCACCCATGAGCAGCGCCTTGGTACTCCCGGCGACCACGACGGTGGCCCCCAGCTCCCGCACGGTGTCGCCGAGCCGCCAGCCGAGTCGGATCAGACCCAGCGCACCGGTGAGCAGTGCTCGCACGTCGGCCTTGTCGATGGTGAGGGCCCGGGAGTCGAAATCGGTGGTGACCGACCGCGTCTCGATGCCGCGCTCGCGCATGTGGTGCAGCATCGGTCCGTCCTCGGTGTACACCACCGCGACCGTTCCGGCGGGCAAGGCCGAGACCAGCCGCAGGGTCGCGAGCTCCGCCCCGGAGGGGGCGGCGGTGTGCGCGAGGAATACCGCTCTCATGCGGTGACCAGCTCCCGATACAGGTCCAGGTGGCGGCGGGCGGCCGCCGACCAGGAGAACGTTTCGGCGTGTGCCCGGCACTGCGACGGGTCGGGCCGTGCGCCGGAGAGGGCGCGGATGATGCGGGCGGCGAGGGCGTCGCCGTCGCCGGGCGGCACGATGAGGGTGGGATCGAGGTCCCGCACCGAATCCGGCAGTCCGCCACAGTCTGCCACGATCGGGGCGCGTCCGGCGGCCAGTGATTCGAGCGCGATGAGACCGAAACCCTCCAGCGCCAGGGACGGCACCACGGTGAGGTCCGCGCGTGCGTACAGGTCGGTCAGTTCGGTGTCGGTGACCGTGCCGGTGAAGTGGATCGAGTCCTGGGTCCGCGCCAGGTCCCGGAGTTCCGCTTCGGCCGTGCCGGTTCCGACGACGACCAGTCGAGCGTCGGGGTGCGCCGCGCTGACCTCGGGCCAGCACCGCACCAGGACGTCGATTCCCATGCGCCGTTCCAGTCGCCGCACGCACAGCACCGTGCCGGTCGACCGGTCGCGGGTGGGCATCGGGAAGCGGGTGAGATCCACGCCGGGCGGAATCACCCGGACCTTGTCCGCGGACACGCGATAGTCGGCGACCAGCAGTCGGCGAAAGTGCTGGGACAGCACCACGAATCGGTCCGCCCCGAGGTAGCGCAGCCGTTCCACCAGGTATTTGGCGCGAACCGCCCGGTCGCTCTCGCCGGCCATCCGGCTTTCCGCCGCCCAGGGCCCGTGGAAGTGCACCACCAGCGGATTGCGCCCGCGCGTGGACGGGCCGTAGAGGCAGAAGTGCCGGTCCAGCACCGTACCGGGTAGCAGTTCCGCGCGGTCCAGATAGGCCGTACGAGCGCGGTGCAGGGTGGACCCGCCCGTGGGTCCCCACGACCCGGCCCCCGGACCGGCCGGGGCGTCTCCGAAAGCCGTTGCGGTGACCGCGATATCCGGGTGGTCGTTCAGCGCCCGGTACAGATCCGTGAAGTACCGGTTCAATCCGCCCGGGGCGGCGGCGAACCATTCCGATCCGGTCATATGCACCCGCAGCGACCCCACCAACACCGTCACCCCCGGGTCAGTCCACTCCGTCACGAATCGCGGTCGCGATCCGCGCGCCCTCTCGGTCAGTGTAGGTCAATCCGCGCAGGTAGGTCGGCTATTGCGAGGCAACCGAAGGGGGTGGTCGGTCGGTTCGACAAACGCGGAAGATCGCCGCGCCACACCGTGATCCGGACCGCATGCGGCAGGGCCGGACTATGAGAGAAAGTGCGGGCCGCGCCCGGGAATACGCCGAATCACCTGGACGGATGCGATCGGGCCGGACAACCGACGGTCGCGTAACCCGAAGATAGCGGGGCAAGATCGCAGGCTGTGCCGGAACTGAATCTCGACAGCGACCAGTTGACCTTCGTCGCCCTGGGCGACAGTTTCACCGAAGGGCTCGACGACCCGTACCCCGACAGCGATGCCACACCGAACGGTCGCTACCGCGGCTGGGCGGATCGGCTGGCGGAGCATCTCGCCGAGCACACCGAGGTGCGCTACGCCAATCTCGCGGTGCGCGGCAAGCTCATTCGCCAGATCGTGGACGATCAGCTGCCGCGCGCGCTCGAACTGCGCCCCGATCTCATCACCTGCTGCGCCGGGGGCAACGATCTGATCCGCCCGGGTGGCGACCCCGACCAGTTGGCCGAGATCTACCGCGACGCGCTGATCCGACTGCGCGGCACCGGCGCCACGGTCGTGGTCGTCACCGGTATGGACACCGGCTTCCAGCCGGTCATGCGCCATCTGCGCGGCAAGATCGCCACCTACAACATGCACCTGCGGGCCATCGCCGACGAATTCGACTGCCCCGTCCTCGATCTGTGGGGTATGCGGACACTGCAGGACCACCGGGCCTGGAGCTGGGACCGGCTGCACCTGTCCGCCGCGGGCCACGAGCGGCTGGCGCTGCGGGCCTGCGAGGTGCTCGGCGTTCCGGTGGCCGCCGACTGGCGCGCACCGTGGGGGCCGGAGGAGCCCAAGCCCTGGCCGACGGCGCGCCAGGAGGATCTGCACTGGGCCCGGGAATTCCTGCTGCCGTGGATTCAGCGGCGGCTGACCGGCCGATCCTCGGGCGACGGCCTGGCACCCAAGCGCCCGGACCTCGCCCCCGTGCGCTGAGCGTGGATCGCCCTCCGCAGGCGTCGAATCCGGAACTCGCGACCCGGGCGTGCGCCCCGGCGGCGGCGCTCCTGCCGTCGATCTTCGGGGCCTCTGCTCGGGTCCGGGGTGCGTTATGGTGATCGGCAGTAAGGCGGGCGGTCGGAGGCGATACGGTGATACGGACGCTGGCGCGGGGACAGACGTTCGCGGGCTACCGGATCGAACGGCTGCTCGGCGTGGGGGGAATGGGCGAGGTGTATCTCGCGCAGGACCGCGACCTGCCCCGGCCCGTCGCACTCAAACTGCTCGGCGCGGCCGTCGCCGATGATCCCGAGGTGCGCGAGCGCTTCCTGCGCGAGGCCGATACCGCCGCGCGGCTCTCCCACCCGAATATCGTCGCGGTCTACGCGCGCGGCCGCGACGAGCACCGGCTCTGGATGGCCATGCAGTACGTCGAGGGCACCGATGTGGCGGCGGTGCTGCGCGAGGGGCCGTTGCGGCCCGACCACGCCGTCCGGATCATGGGTGAGACCGCCAAGGCCCTCGACCACGCCCACCGCGCCGGTGTGCTGCACCGGGATGTCAAGCCCGCCAACATCCTGCTCGCCTGGGGGCCGCACCAACAGGTGTACCTGGCCGATTTCGGCATCGCCAAGGCCCTCGACCACACCAGCGGGCTCACCCGCACCGGCGAGATGTACGCCAGCTTCCAATACGCGGCTCCCGAACAGTTCGAATTCGGGCCGGTGGATCACCGCGCCGACGTGTACGCGCTGGGCTGCACGCTGTTCCACATGCTCACCGGGGAACTGCCCTATCCGGGGGCAAGCACCGCGCAGGTGATCAACGGGCACCTGAATATGCCGGTGCCCCGGCCCAGTCTCCGACATCCCGCCGTGCCGACGGCGTTCGACGATGTCGTCGCCCATGCGCTGGCCAAGGACCCGGACCGGCGCTACGGCAGTTGCGGGGAACTGGCCGACGCGGCGCAGCGCGCGCTCACGGGGGCGCACGGTTCCGCGCCGCGACACCCCGTCCCGAACCCGGCCCCGACCCAGCCGTCCGACGAGTTCGCCGCGTCCTCGAACGCGTACGCGCCCACCGCATTCGCCCCGCGTCACACCGGGCCGGTCGAGGTCCGTTCCCGTCGTCCCCGTCCGGCGCTGCTGCTGGCGGCGCTGCTGGCGCTGCTGGTCGCCTTCGGTATCGGGGTGGGATTCGCCACCGGCGCACTGACTTTCATCTTCGGTGCGGCGAGCGGGCCCGGCGAGGTCGCCACCGACGCCACCCGCGCCGCCGCCGAACAGGCCGCCTGCGACTACGCGAAGCTCATGACGACCTACGACTACGACACCCCGTCCGCCTGGGAGACCCGGGTGCACGAGGGCGCGACCGGCACCTGGAAAGTCCAGGCGGCACAGCTGCTCCCGGCCCTGCGCCTGATCATGGCGGCCGATCCGGAGAAGACCCGCGCGGGCGATGCCCACTGCACGGCCACCTCCGGTAACGGCACCCACTACGAGATCACCGCGAACGTCACCGAGATCCACCGGGTCGAGGGCAAACCGGAGACCACCGAGACCCGCAGTATCGCCATGGCCATGGATTACGTGGACGGTCGCTGGCTGTGCAGTATGTGGTCGACCGACGTGCTGCCCAACTGATTTCGCGCACGGATCCGATCGAACGGATCGCGCCGCCCGCTCGTATCACCGGGCAGGCCGGATCCCCTCGACGAAAAGCAGCCGATGCGACATATCGCCCTGGCCACGGTCACCGTGGTCGCCCTCGCCGTGCTCACCGGCGGCACCACCGCCGCCCGCTCCGACACCGCCGTCGCCGCCACCGCCGAGGTGCGGACCGAGCTGGACGCTCTGGTACGGGCCGCCGATGTGCCCGGCGCCCAGCTCGTCGAGTCCGCCGGCGATCGCGATATCCAGATCACCAGCGGTGTCGGCGATCTCGGGACCGGTGTGCCCTTCCCGGATACCGCGGCCGTGCGCATCGCGAGCAATACCAAGGCGTTCGTCGCCACCGTGGTGCTGTTGCTGGTGGGTGAGGGGCGGATCGACCTGGACGCGCCCGTGGAGCGCTATCTGCCCGGGGTCGTCTCGGGGCCCGGTGGGGAGGGAAACCGGATCACGGTACGGAATCTGCTCCAGCACACCAGCGGG
Organism: Nocardia otitidiscaviarum; assembly: GCF_007362295.1. NCBI lineage: Bacteria > Bacillati > Actinomycetota > Actinomycetes > Mycobacteriales > Nocardiaceae > Nocardia > Nocardia otitidiscaviarum. The sequence continues at coordinate 2,621,913 of NZ_CP041695.1, forward strand.
ATCCCCGACTATCTCACCCGGATCGAGCTGGGATCGGTGGACGCGCTGCGGCGCTCCCGCTCCGCCGACGCGCTGATCCGCCTCGGACTGGACCAACCGGCCGCGTTCGAACCCGGTGCGCGGGCGGAGTATTCGAATACCAACTATCTGCTGGCGGGCCGCCTGGTCGAGGCGGTGACGGGCGTCGCGATCGGGGTGGAGGTGACGCGGCGGATTCTGATCCCCCTGGACCTGCGCGGCACCTACTGGCCGCTCTACCCGGTGGAGAACGTCATCCGCGGCCCCCATCCGCGCGGGTATCACCAATTCGGCGACACCCTGGTGGACATCACCGATATCGATCCCGGCTGGGGCCTGCCGGACGGGGCCATGGTGTCCACGGGAGCGGATCTGAACCGGTTCTTCCGGGCGCTGCTCGCGGGCCGGATCCTCGGCCCCGCGCAGCTCGAGCAGATGCGGGCCACCGTGCCCAGCGGCGATCCGCGCCGGTCCGACGATTTCGGACTGGGGCTGTTCCGCCGCACCACCTCCTGCGGCACCGAGGTGTGGGGACACGGCGGGGCCATGCACGGCTTCTTCGTCTACGGGGCGGCCACCCCGGAGCGGGCGGTGACGGTGAGCATGAACCAGCTACCCGACATTCTGAACCTTCACGGTGCGGGCATCGATCCGAACGCCGTCGTCGACGCCGCGCTGTGCACCCCGTGACCTGCCGCTGAGCTGGACGGATGATCTTGTGGAAGAACCGATTTCACCATTTCGATCCCATGTAGCGCCAACCGTACGCGGTGCGCTACATTCGCTGCGGATTTATGCTCGGCAGAGGGGACCCGCCAGGGGCGGCCGGGCGCATGCGGCAGAGCTGCCCCTCCCTACGTCAACGCCGGCGCGGCGCCGGACTCGCGGAAGGACAACCACAGTGGGGAACTCTGGCGCGGGGGCCGGTGCCGGTGACTTCCGGGTGCTCATCGACAACGGTGAGTACTGGCTGCGCAATCGGGGCGATATCGCCATGATGGTAATGACCGTGGAACGGCTGCGCCAGCGCTGGCCGCACGCCCGGATCGGGGTGCTGACCGACCAACCGGCCATCCTGCGCGGGCTGCTGCCCACCGCGGAGCCGGTCTACGCCCGGGGCGGCGGCCAGTGGGGCAGAGGGGGACTCGCGGGCCGCGTCGAGCGCGCGGTGGGCGCGAACCTGACCGGTCCGGCCGCCGTGGCCTGGCGGGCGTCGACCGATGTGCCGAAATCGCATCTGCGCGGGGTGAAGGCGTGGGCGGTGCGCGGTGCGCGCGGCATGCTGGGGCGGGACACCGACTCGGCGGCGGACAGGCTCCCGGAGCCACCCGTACCCGCCGCCGTCGACACCGCGAGCCTGGTGATCGCCCAGGGGGGCGGCTATATGACCGATATCGACCTGTATCAGGCGCACCGCACGCTGAATCTGCTGGAACGTGCTCGCGCCCGGGGGATCCCGACCGCCATGCTCGGGCAGGGCCTCGGGCCCATGGCCGATCCGCGCCTGCTGCAACGCGCCGCCGCGATACTGCCCGATGTGGATGTGATCGCGCTGCGCGAAGGCGTGCGCGGGCCGCGGCTGCTCACCGAACTCGGGGTGGCCGCGGATCGAGTGCTGGTCACCGGTGACGACGCCGTCGAATTCGCCTACCGCGTGCGGCGGCCCGAGATCGGAGCCGACCTCGGCCTGTGCCTGCGGGTCGCGGACTACTCCAAGGTCAGCGACTCCGCCCGGGACACCCTCGGCGCGGTGGTGCGCTCCTGCGCCCGGGAATTCGATGCCGCGCTCGCACCGCTCATCATCTCCGAATACGACTCCGAGGACCGCCGCTCCACCCTGCCGCTGCTCTCCGGCGCGGAGCGCACCCGTCCGGTCATCGGCCGCGCCGGGACGGCCGCCGACGTGGCCCGCCAGGTGTCGCGGTGCCGGGTACTGGTGACCAGTGCCTACCATCTGGCGGTATTCGCGCTCTCCCAAGGAATTCCGGCCATCGGCGTAACGGCGTCGCAGTACTATGACGACAAGTTCTACGGACTGGCCGATATGTTCGGGGCCGGGCTGCGGGTCGTGCACCTGGATTCCACCGATCTCGAGCGGGAATTGACCCAACAGGTGCGGGAGCTGTGGGCGGCCGCACCGGAGTTGCGCGACACCCTGCGGCACCAGGCCGTCGAGCAGATCGACGCCAGCCGGGCGGGACTCGAGCGCGTGTTCCGCCTCGTCGAGGAGTAACCGGCGCGGCCACCGCGACCCGGTTACCACGGCATCGGTCACTACTGCTCAGGGGGAATGGTGGTTCAACTTTCGGTGTGCGTTCCGGCGTACAACTCCGCACGCACCCTCGAGACGACCCTGCGGTCGATACTCGACCAGGATGTCGAGATGGAGGTGGTCGTCCTGGACAACGCCAGCACCGACGAAACCTCCACCATCGCGAAGTCGTTCGACGACGCGCGGGCACGCCTGCACCGCAACGAGCAGACGCTGCCCATCGGCGAGAACTGGAACAGGGTGGTATCGCTGTCCACCGGGAAACTGGTGAAGGTGGTGTGCGCCGACGATATCCTGCTGCCCGGCGCGCTGGCCGCCCAGGAGGCGGTCATGGCCGACAACAGCATTGCCATCTGCTCGTCGAAATTCCAGGTGATCGACGAGGCCGGGGGAGTGGAGGAGACCGATCTGGGCCTGCCCGGCCTGCTCGGCGAGCACAGCGCTCGCACCCTCATGCGCGTGATCGTGCGCAGGGGGCCCGCCGAATTCGGCCCCACGGCCGCGGCCACCTTCCGGCGCGCCGACTTCGACCGGGTGGGCGGCTTCCGCGGTGATCTCGTCTTCCCGATGGATGTGGATCTGTTCGCGCGGGTGAGCGCCTTCGGGGCGTTCTACGGAATGCCGCAGCTCACCGCGGCCTGGCGCAATTCGAGCTTCAATCTGTGCAGCAGCACCTCGACGGTCAGCAAACTGACCGAGATGCTGCGGTTTCACCACCGGCTCGGGGCGGAATACCCCCACCTGGTGCGTCGCGGGGATGTGCTGGCCGGAGATCTGCGCCTGGCGCGGGCCGCCTTCGAGCGGCTGCGCATCCGCACGGTGGCGACGCTGCGCAACCGCCCGGATATGGTGCGCTGAAAGGTATTCGGCCGGCTTCCACGTGAGCGCGTCCCGGCCGCGGACGGCCGGGACGCGCTGAGATCACACCGTGACCGAGCTCGGATCCGCTGGGCTCAGATCGTCCACAGCGGCCCGTAGGTGATCACCGCATCGCCGCCCGCGCTGACGACCCGGACCCACGGCCGGATGGTGACCTGCCCGATCACACCGCTCACCGTCGCGTGCATACCGGACATGCGGATGAAGCCCTCGGAGCCGAACACATCGCCCCCGGCCGCCTCGACCGTCTGGATGCCGGGCCCGAAGCCCACCGCGAGTTCGATCCCCGCCTGCGGGATCAAACCGCCGAGGTTGACGCCCGGTGAATCGTCGAGTTCGACACCGAGACTGGGCGTCCACCACTGGAAGCGGATCTTGCCGTCCAGCGTCGCCGGATAGCCGACCTGGTAGCCGATGGTGATGTGCCCCTCCCAGTCCTCGGCGTGCGGCCCGCTGATGCGGTAGCTGGCCGTGCCGTGGTGGAACCACTCCCGGGTCAGGGGGTTTCCGTCCAGCGGTGGTACGAAGTCGATGCGTGTATCGGACTGGATCGCCTCGACGGTGCGATCCTGCCGGTCCAGAATGGAGCTGCTGCTGTCGATTCCGGCGAGGCCGGTACCGGAGCCCAACGCCAGACCGATGGTGACAGCGGCCGCGACGGCCATGGTGCGCACGGTGGCGCGATGCTTAACCTTCATCTCTCCCCAATTCCCTCATCAGGTGGTGCGGCTGAAACTGACGCTCTCACAACTGAAGCCAAGACGAACTCCGGTGTCTCATTACGGTTCCGGTATGTCCACCACCCACTTCCCATCCAGTTCGGGCCAGAGCGTCGCCACCTCCGGCAGCAGGTCCGCCACGGTCAGCAGTACCTGATCCGGTTGGGCGGCAACGAGTTCGGCGGGCGCGATGATCGGCACATCGGTTCCGGACATGCGGCGGCCCTGCTTCGCGGGCGAGGCGTCGGCGACCGCGGCCAGCAGGCCGCGGTGCACGCCCGCCAGGTGCAGCAGCGAAATCGCCCGGGAGGCAGCACCGTAGGCGTACACCCGGTGCCCACGCGCGTGCTCGCGTTCCAGCCAGACCCGCAGCGCGTGGGCCTGGCGATCGGCGTCACGCTGTAAGTGTCGCACCGCGTCCGCGTCGCCGAGCGTGGATTCGGTGGCCAGAATGGCCGCCACCGACTCGTCGGGCGTGATCGGCGCGTGCACCGCCGCGACCAGGATGGTGCCCCCGTAGAGATCGAACTCCCAGGCGGTCGCCACGCTCATCCCGGCCGCGTCGAGCAATCGGCGCAGCGCGGTCAGCGAGTAGTACGCGAAGTGCCCGTGCCGCAGGGCATTCCACTGCCCCTGCTCGACAATGGTGCGCAGCGAATGGAATTGCAGCAGCAGCACCCCGGTGGGCGCGGTGGCCGCCGCGCGCTGGGCGAAGGCCATGAGCTGATCGGGTTCGTGCATGATGCCGAAACAGTCGATCACCAGATCGGCCGGGCCGTCGGTCTCGGTGAAGCCGCGTTCGGCGAGCATCGGCAGCCAGCTGCCGCCGTGCGGGCTGCCGAACTCCCGCACCGTGCGCCCGCCCAACCAGCCCGCCGCCGCCACCCGGGCGAGGGCGTCGGCCGCCTGCTCCCGCAGGGCCAGCGGCTCCACGCCGCGCGGTTCGGCGGTATGGGTGTCGTCCTCGGCCAACTGGGCGAGCCCGCAGGCCGCGCACAGGTCCATGGCCAGCGGATGGCCGGACTCGTCGGCCTCCGGTGTCGCCGCCAGCATCGGAAAGTCGTCCGCGGCGGGCATTTTCCCGAGATCGAGGACCCGGGCCAACTCCGTGCCCCCGCAACCGCGACACCCGCGCGCCGTCGCCGTCCTCATGGCACCATGGCCCGGTGCGCATCGAACCGACCGAACTCGCCGACGTGCTGGTGCTGACCCCCGAGCCGCACCGGGACGACCGCGGGCTGTTCACCCGCACCTTCGACGCCGCGGAATTCGACGATTACCTGGGCGTACCCGGCGCGGCGGCGGCGTTCGTGCAGGACTCGCAGTCCCGCTCGGTGCTGGGCGTGGTGCGCGGGATGCACGGGCGATCCGGGCGCGGTGAGGCCAAGCTGGTGCGCTGTGCGCACGGGGCCGTGCACGACGTGCTGGTGGATATCCGGCCGGACTCGCCGACCTTCGGGCGACAACAGGCATTCCTCCTGGACGACAATGAGTTTCGGCACCTCTACGTACCGCCCGGCTTCCTGCACGGCTTCCAGGCGCTCACCGCGGTGGCCGACGTCTGCTACCGCATCGACCGGCCGCACGATCCGAGCGAGGATCTCGGCGTGGCCTATCACGATCGGGACCTGGCCATCGCGTGGCCGCGGCCGGTGACCGTGGTCTCCGGCCGGGACGCCGCCGCGGGATCCTGGCGGGACCTGCTCACCCATCTGCCGCCCCGATCCTGATCCGGCGCAGTTCGTCGTCGAGCGCACCGGCCGCGATCAGCGACTTCAGCCGCGCCAGCCGGGTGAAGGCGGCGAAGAACCGCTCCTCGGTGAGGCCGTGGCGCAGATACTCGGTGTAGAGCTCGGCCGCGCCGTCGGGAATGCGCCACTGCGCCTCGAAGCCCAATTCCCTTCGGGCATACGAGAAGTCGACCCGGTAGGAGCGCGGATCGCCGCCGCTCTCACCGGTGATGACCAAGCGCGATCCGGGCACCACGTCCACCACGGCCCCGGCGATCTCGGCGACCGTGCGGTTGTTGGCCTCGGAACCCACGTTGTAGGCCCGGCAGTGGATGGCCTCCACGGGCGCGGTCAGGCAGGTGGCGAAGGCGCGTGCGATGTCCTGGGCGTGCACCAGCGGCCGCCACGGTGTGCCGTCGGAGAGCACCTTCACCTCACCGGTGAGCACCGCGTAACCGACCAGGTTGTTGAGCACGATATCGGCGCGCAGCCGCGGCGAGAAACCGAACGCCGTGGCATTGCGCAGGAACACCGGCGAGAAGCCGGAATCGGCCAGCGCCGCCACATCGTCCTCGACCCGGACCTTGGATTCGGCGTACGGGGTGATCGGGCGCAGGGGCGCGGTCTCGGTCACCAGGCCGTCCCCGGCGGCCCCGTACACCGAACACGTGGAGGCGTACAGGAAACGGCGCACCCCGGCCTGTTTCGCCGACTCCGCCAACCGCACCGAGGCGTGATGGTTGATGTCGTAGGTGATGCTCGGGGCCAGCGCGCCGAGCGGATCGTTGGACAGCGCGGCCAGATGGATCACCGCGTCGAATCCGGCCAGCTGCGCCGCGGTCACGTCGCGTAGGTCGACCGCGAGCCCCGGCGGATCCTGCGGGGCATCGCCGAGGACGCAGTCGGCGAAGAAGCCGCTGTCCAGGCCCACCACCTCGTGTCCCTCGGCCCGCAGCACCGGCACCATGACGGTGCCCAGGTAGCCCTGATGTCCGGTGACGAGTACACGCATTACGCACCTCCGAATGTGATGGCCGCCTTCTCCAGGACGAATGCCTCCGCGTGCGGGGCGCGGCACTGCACGCCCCGCAGCCGGGACAGTCCGAGAAAGGACAGTTCGTCGAACCAGTCCCGATCCCGCTGGGACGGATAATGTTTCATGAGCAGCTCCGCCTTCCGTGCGGCCACCTCGGCCGAGAGCGGATGGAAGACAGTGGGTTTGGGAGTGTCGGTCTCCCACTTGAGGATCTCGTAGCCCAGCACCAGATGGTCGCGGAACTCGGTGGGGGCCAGTTCGGCCAGCAACCGATGGTCCTGATGGGCGTCCTCGCGCTGCGGGGCGAAGACCACGTCGGGATCGCCGCCGCGCCGTAGCCGGGCCACCGCGTCCTTGACGGGCTCCCAGTGCGCGGGGGCGCGGCCGTCCGGGACGTCGAGCACCTCCAGTTCGAGATCGGTTCCAGGGCAGAATGATTCGAGGGCGTCCTGTTCCTCGCGCGCCCGGTCGGTGCCGGCCCCGCTCAGTACCAGCGCGCGCACCCGCAATCCGCGCCGGGCCAGGGTCAGCAGGGTGCCGCCCAGGCCGATGGCGAGGTCGTCGCAGTGCGCGGCCAGTAGTGCGATCTCGCGGACCGACCCGGTATCGAGCCGGATCATGAGGCGGGCCGCTCCCACACCATCCACGGGCGGTCGCCCTGGTGGTATCCGGCATCGAGTTCGGCGCGCTCCTTGAAGGTGTCGGCCGGCTTCCAGAAGCCGTGATGCTGATACCCGAACAGCCGGCCCTGCGCGGCCAGCGCGCCGCAGGCGTCCTCCACCAGATCGCCGTTGCGCGGCAGATGCTCGAAGACCTCCTGGGTGAGCACGAAGTAGCCGCCGTTCTCCCAGATGGGCAGGTGTGAGACCGGGGTGATGTTCTTGACCTCGCCCGCGGAGTTCACATCCACGCAGTGGAAGGAGGACTGCGGGGGCACGATCATCATCGACGCCGCCGCACCGGACTGCTGGAACTTCGTGATCACCTCGTCCAGCGGCGCGTCGGTGAGCACGTCGGCGTAGTTGGCCAGGAAGTAGTGCTCACCCTCGAGATGTTTGCGCACCCGTCGCAGGCGTTCACCGATGGGCGATTCCACGCCGGTGTCGACGAAGGTGATGGACCAGTCGCTGATATCGGACTGGAGCAACTCCACCCGGCCGCCGCGGATGACGAAATCGTTGGACACCGACTCCTGGTAGGTCAGGAAGAAGTTCTTGATGTGCGCCGCGCCGTAGCCCAGGCACAGGATGAAATCCTTGTGTCCGAAGTGCGCGTAGTAGCGCATGACGTGCCAGATCAGCGGGCGCGGGCCCACCATCTGCATGGGCTTGGGCAGTACGTCCTCGGAGCCGTTGCGCATGCGCATGCCGTAGCCGCCGCAGAAGAGCACAACCTTCATCTCGCTTACCTCTCGGACTGATCCAGCGCGGCCACGGTCGTGTGCAGTTCCGGCAGCGGGTAGACGAGCTGTCCGCCCCAGCCGGTGACATGGCGCAGTTGCGCGGTGATCTCGGTTTCCAGATTCCAGGGCAGCACCAGCACCACGTCCGGGCGATCGGCGTCGATGCGCTCGGGGGGATGGATCGGGATGCGGGTGCCGGGCGTGAACCGCCCATGCTTGTAGGGATTGCGATCCACGGTGTAGGCCAGCAGATCGGTGCGGATGCCGCAGTAGTTGAGCAGGGTGTTGCCCTTGCCGGGCGCGCCGTAGCCCACCACCCGCTTGCCCGCGGCGCGGCAGTCGAGCAGGAAGCGCAGCAGATCCTGGCGCACCCGTTCGGTGCGCGGACGCAGTTCCAGGTAGCCCGCGACGGTGTGCAGGCCCGCGTCGGCCTCCCGCCGCAGCGCCTCGTCGACCCGCTCGCCCGGATGCGCCACCGCTTCGGGTCGCGCCCAGAGCCGCAATGAACCACCATGTGTGGTAAGCAGTTCCACGTCCACGACGGTGAGCCCGGCGGTCGCCAGGGCACGCTGCGCGGACAGCACGGTGTAGTACTGGAAGTGTTCGTGATAGATGGTGTCGAATTGACCATGGGTGACCAGCTCGAGCGCATGGTGGACCTCGATGGACAGCCAGCCGTCGTCGGCGAGCAGCTCCCGCAGGGCGCGGGTGAACCCGCGCAGATCCGGGATGTGCGCGTAGACGTTGTTGGCCACCACGAGATCGGCCGGACCGTGTTCGGCGCGTACCTTGGCCGCCAACTCCTCGTCGAGGAAGCCGGTGTGGGTCGGCACGCCCTTCTCGCGGGCGGCCGCGCCGACGTTCACCGACGGTTCGATGCCGAGGCAGTCGATGCCGGCCGCCACCGCGTGCTGGAGCAGGTAGCCGTCGTTGGAGGCCACCTCGACCACGAAGGAGCCGGGGCCAAGCCCGAGTCGCTCGGTCGCCGCCGCCACGAAGTCGCGGGCGTGACGCACCCAGCTGTCGGAGTACGAGGAGTAGTAGGCGTACTCGGTGAAGGTGTCCTCCGGCGTGATGAGCGCCGGGATCTGTAGTAGCAGACAGTCTTCGCACAGCCGCAGATGCAGCGGGAAGGTCGGCTCGGGAAGATCGAGTTCAGCCGCCGTCAAGAACTTCTCACAGGGCGGAGTGGCTCCGAGATCGAGCACACTGACCAATCTTTCGGAGTCACACAAACGACATTGCACGCAGATTCCCCACCTTTCACCGACACCGGCGACCGGCAACGCCCGATCTGCCCAGAGGGTCGGCTCGATCCGTCGTTACGTTACAACAGGATCGAGGGGGTCCGAGTGTTTGTTCAGAGGGCTTGGGGGTTATTAGGGAGTAAATTTCTGCGGCCCACAGAACCGAGCGTTCGGTCGGCAAACGTGGGAGTCGTGCAAATTAAGTGTTTCGCACCGATTTTCGGGTGATATGTTACGTCTGACCTGCTTGTTCCACCGTTAGGGGAACGATAGGGGAATTCCAGGAAACCGGTCGTGCCGGTTCCCGCAAATTTTCGGATACATTGGTACCCATGCGGTTTCGGTGACCGCCGTGGGTGGGGTGTGTAACATTCGGCTTCTGGCCGCCGAAACAATCGGTGGCCTCATCGGTTGTCATGCAGTGAAAGCCCTTGGGGAACCGGCGTCAGTCCGTGTGGAGCCGAGTGGAACTGATCAGTGGGGATCGGGACCGAGTTCTCCCGTGGGGGAGGTGCATTCGTTTCATGAGTTTCGAGGTTTCCGCCGGGCGTGCGCTGCGTACGGCCCGGCCGCCGCGGCCCCTGCCACGCTCGGACAGAGAGCGCTGGCAAGACGACTATGTCCGCAGACTGCGGTTCACCGATTTGCTATGCGTATGCCTGGCCGTCGGTGTGGCACAGGTGATTCGGTTCGGCGGACCCGCCGATCCGCCGCTGGCCGCCACCCTGCCGCTCGAGGTTCGCTACACCGTCGTGTCGGTGGTGCTCGCCCTGGCCTGGTATGCCGCGCTGGGCTTGAGCGGCGCTCGGTCGCCGCGCGTGATCGGTTCCGGCACAGAGGAATACCGGCGGCTGATCTCGGCGACGCTGCGGCTGTTCGGCGTCATCGCCATCGTGTCGCTGGTGCTGCGCGTGGATATCGCGCGCGGCTATCTCGCCATCGCCCTTCCGCTCGGTGTGCTGACGTTGATGCTGCAGCGGCGGCTGTGGCGGCGCTGGGTGTCGGGCCGTCGCGCCCGCGGCGGGTACCGGATCGGCGTACTCGTGGTCGGCAGCCGGGACGCGGCGCGGGCCATGGTGACCGCCTTCTCGCGCGATCCCAGCTGGGGCTACAACGTGATCGGCGTCTGCACCCCGCACGACGGCGAATTGCCCGATCCGGCACTGGAAGTCGGCGAGTTGGACATACCCGTGGTCGGTGACGACCGGTCGGTGCTGGACGCGGTGCGGCGCACCGGCGCGGACACCGTCGCCGTCACCGCCACCGACAAGCTCGGCCCCGCCGACTTCCGCCGCATGGCCTGGGAGCTGGATCCGCTCGGCGTGGAGCTGATCGTCACGCCCGGCCTGGTGGATATGGCGGGCACCCGGCTCACCCACCGGCTGGTGGCCGATATGCCCATGCTGCACGTGGAGAAGCCGCGCTACGACCGCGCCAAGTCGATTCGCAAGGCGGTCTTCGACCTCTGCTTCGCACTGACGGCCGTGGTGCTCATCGCCCCGGTGCTGGTGGCGATCGCGGTGGCCGTCAAGGTGGGCAGCCGCGGTCCGGTGTTCTACCTGTCCGAGCGGATCGGGCGGGACGGACGGCCGTTCCGCATGATCAAGTTCCGCAGCATGTACGTCGACGCCGACGCGCACATCCACGCGCTCATCGAATCGAACGGCGGCAACCCGGTGTTCTTCAAGATGCGTGACGATCCACGGATCACCCCCGTCGGGCGGTTCATTCGCAAGTACTCGCTCGACGAGCTGCCGCAGTTCTTCAATGTGCTCAGCGGTGAGATGAGCATCGTGGGGCCGCGTCCGCAGGTGCGGCGGGAGGTGGATTCCTACGACGGGGTCATGCGGCGGCGGTTGCTGGTCAAGCCGGGCGTCACCGGCCTGTGGCAGGTGAGCGGCCGGTCCGATCTGGCGCCCGAGGACGCCATGCGGCTCGATCTCTCCTATGTCGAGAACTGGTCCATGCTGCTGGACCTGCTGCTGGTCGCCAGGACGATCGGCGCGGTGACCAGGGGCGAGGGCGCGTACTGAGAATTCGGTGAACGGTATTTACTAATACCCGTTCACAAATCGGGTGTGGTGTGGTTCACTCCTTGGGAACGTGTTCCAGAGGAGGTTCCGTGTCCGCGCCGTCCATCCCCGCAGGCTTCGATTTCACCGACCCCGAGCTGTTCGCCCGGCGACTGCCCATCGAGGAGTTCGCCGAACTCCGCAAGACCGCGCCCATCTGGTGGAACCCGCAGCCCGACGGGGTCAGCGGGTTCGACACCGGTGGCTACTGGGTGGTCACCAAGCTCGACGACATCAAGGAGATCTCGAAGCGCTCCGACATCTTCTCCTCGGAGGAGAACACCGCCGTCATCCGCTTCAACTCCGACATCACCCGGGACGAGATCGAGATCCAGCGGCACCTGCTGCTGAACCAGGATCCGCCGCGCCACACCAAGCTGCGTCGCATCATCTCCAAGGGCTTCACCCCGCGCGCGGTGGAGTCGCTGCGCGCCGCCCTGCGGGAGCGCGCCGAGCGCATCGTGCACGAGGCCAAGAAGACCGGCGGCGGCGACTTCGTCGAGCAGGTCGCCTGCGAACTCCCGCTGCAGGCCATCGCCGAACTCATCGGCGTGCCGCAGGAGGATCGCGGCAAGATCTTCCAGTGGACCAACCAGATGATCTCCTACGACGATCCCGAGTTCGAGGGCGATCACAAGATGGCCACCGCCGAGGTCATGGGTTACGCCTGGAACCTGGCCGAGGAGAAGAAGAAATGCCCGATGGACGACATCGTGACCACGCTGCTGCAGGCCGATGTCGAGGGTGAGGCGCTGGCCTCCGACGAATTCGCCTGGTTCGTCATCCTGCTCGCGGTCGCGGGCAACGAGACCACCCGCAATGCCATCACCCACGGCATGAAGGCGTTCGTCGACCACCCGGACCAGTGGGAGATCTACAAGGAGCAGCGCCCGCGCACCGCGCCCGACGAGATCGTGCGCTGGGCCACCCCGGTGGTGTCCTTCCAACGCACCGCTCTCGAGGACACCGTGCTGAGCGGTATCGAGATCAAGAAGGGCCAGCGCGTCGGACTGTTCTACTCGGCCGCCAACTTCGACGAGGACCACTTCGACAATCCCTTCCAGTTCGACGTGCTGCGCACGAACAACCCACATGTCGGCTTCGGCGGCACCGGGACGCATTACTGTGTAGGTGCCAACCTGGCCCGGTTGGAGATCGACCTCATGTTCAACGCCATCGCCGATGTGATGCCGAACCTGCGCCAGATCTCCGAACCGGTCCGCCTGCGCTCGGGCTGGCTGAACGGAATCAAGAGCTGGCAGGTCGCCTACGAGTGAGCGGTCGGACCGCGCGCCCGGCCACCCGGTTCGATTGGGAGACAGCATGACCGACACGCGACGCCGCGGCCGGGTGCCCGCGGTCAGCGACGCCGACATCCGCCGCGTCGCGCGGTCACTGCTGGTCGACCAGGGGCCCGACGCGGTGACGCTGCGGGCGATCGCGCGGGAGCTGGGCATCACGGCTCCCGCGCTCTACCGCTACTACGAGAGCCGCGACGATCTGATCGCGGCGGTGCGCCTGGACGTGTGCGCGGATCTGGCCCGTGATATGGCCGCGGCGCTCGAGGGGGAGCCCGACGACGCCATGGTGCGGTTCTTCGGCGTCTGCCGCGGTTTCCGGCGCTGGGCCCTCACCCATCCGCGGGAGTTCACGCTGGTCTTCGCGTCTCCCACCGGAGCCGGAGCGCCCAGTGCCATGCGGCAATTCGGTGAACCGGTCGGTCGCCTGTTTCTGGAGGCGGCGGGTCGCCTGCTCGCCGACTACGAGGTCGTCACCCCGCCCGTGGCGGCCATCCCCGCGGAACTGCGCGACGATCTGATCCGCTTCCAGACCGATCTGCTCGCGGTACTCGCCGAATCGGGCCAGAAATTCCCGGCCGAGAAGCTCGACCTGGGCGTCAGCTACGTGATGATCCAGTTCTGGGCCCGCCTGTACGGCCACGTCACCCTGGAAGCCTTCGGCAACTACCCCATCCACGTCACCCACCCGGACGTGCTCTTCGACGCCACCCTCGCCGATATCGGCCGCAGCATCGGCCTGCTGAACGAATAGGAGAGGTACTCGGGGGCAAGGGATTCCCGAGTACCTCTCGCCGATGGGTTACAGACGGTCGAACTCGCCGGAACGGACGCCGGTGACGAAGGCGTCCCAGGCGACGGGGGCGAAGATCAGGGCGGGGCCGGTCGGGTCTTTGGAGTCTCGGACGCCGACCGCGCCGTTTGCCAGGTGTGCGGTTTCGACGCACGCTTCCTGGTTCGCTGAGCGGGAACTCTTGAACCACCGTGCCGCGGACAGGTCATTGCTCACGCTGCTTGCTCCTTGCTGTGTGGGTTACCAGATCTCTGGTGTCGCTCTCATCCAACGCGACGCGTCGTATCTCTGCAATAGCCGCTCTGTACTGCTGAATCTCGTTGTCGCGGTCCAGGTATAGAGCGCCGGTGTATCCCTCCACGTAGACAACCGGGGGTTCGGTCCACTTGGTCTCCCGGTGCAGTGGGAACTCCAGGAATACGAAGTGGCCCACCTGTAGCCCGATCCAGCTGTCGACGCTGTAGGGGATTACCCGAATCGATACGTTTCGACGCCTGCCAATCTCCAGCAAGTGCGCGAGCTGGTCGGCCATCACTCCCGGACCGCCCACCTGATGGTGCAGTGCGGACTCCGACAGCAGCACGTTCAGCTCGAAACCCGAATCGTGCAGGCGCTGTTGTCGTTTGGTCATGAGTTCGACGCGCCGCTCCACCTCGGCCGTGGGCATCTGCGGGTGGACGGTCCACACCATGGCGCGCCGGTAGTCGGCCGTCTGCACCATGCCGGGCAGCAGCGTGAGCTGAAACATGGTGAGGCGCTTGGCCGCTTCCTCCAGACCCATGTACAGGTCGAAGTGACCGGGCACGGCGTCACCGTAGGAATGCCACCATCCGGTTCGCTTGGTTTCTGCTACGAGTCCCAGCAACGCCGCCGTATCGTCGTCGGAGGCCCCGTAGAGCACGCACAGGGCCCGGATGTAGATGTCCTTGAGCTTCACCGACTGCCCGCCCTCGAGCCGCCACATGGTCTGCGCGGACACCTCGATGGTGCGGCAGGCCGCGGCCACCGAGACGCCCGCGTCCTCGCGCAGGCGGCGCAGCTGTCGGCCCAGCATGCGGCGGGGAACTGTGGAGCCGGAACCACCTTCGGTCATTAGCGAACCTCATGAGGGTGTGCGATTTTGGAATGATTTTCGCAGCGGGATTGGAAGACCGCGGAAGTCTTCGCCAATGTCCGACACCGAAATCTTCCAGCACGCGACACCGCGGTGTCTACTGGAAGTGTGCCCACGGACCGGCAACCCGTCAGACACGAAAGGGAAGGGGCGACAAGGATGTACGGCATTCCGCCGACCAACCACAGCGCCGTGCCCGTCATGACCGTGGGCTACGCCCACCTCATCATGCAGACCCATATCGACTGCCCCAGTCTGGCCTGCCCGGTGAAACGCCAGGCCAAGTCCCGTTTGGTGGAGGCCAAACACCTGATACCGGCGGGTGCGCCGTCCGCACCCGCCTGATCCGCCCGAACCTCCCGCTCCGGCCGCGGTCGACGTGAAAAGGCCGGGTGGGCAAGGAAATACCCCCGGAGCACGATCCTGTCGTCGGATCGGTCGTACGGCTCCGGGGGTTTTCCGGGTCAGGCCACCGGACGCCGCGGTCGGATGCGCGGGCGGCGAATGGTGCCGAAACGCTGCAGAATTCGCGGTTGCCGCAGCGAGCGGGCGAACCATTCACCGAGGGTGACACCGGCCGCGAGGGCGCCGCCCACCGCGAAGGCGGTGAACAACTGGTTCAGGCCGAACAACTGCTGATCGTTGAGCAGCGAATGCAGGCCGCGATACACCTTGAGGCCAGGCAGCAGCGGCGTGATGCCGGCCACCGCGATGACCAGGGGCGGAGTCAGGGCGCGGCGGGCGACCAGACCACCGGCCAGGCCCACCACGGTGGCCGCGGCCCCCGAGGAGATGATCGGTCCGAAACCCGAGTTCTGGACGAGGAGGAAGCAGATGGTCGCCGCGGCACCGCTGAAGGCGGCCGCGGTGAGCGCCCGGCGTTCGGCGTAGCACGCCAACGAGAACGCCACCGAGGCGATCGCGCCCGCCGCGAGCTTGAGCGGCCAGTTGGTGATATCGCGGGTCGCGGTGGTATCGATCGCCGGCACCGTCGCGCCCAGGATCTCGGCCAGACGCAACGCCAGCACGATGCCGCCGATGATGCCGCAGGTCATCATGATGACCTCGAGCATGCGGGCCGCCGCCGTGATGGGCGCGCCGGTGATCGCGTCCTCGACCGAGCCGACCAGTTGCAGACCGGCCAGCAGCACCGCGATCCCCGCGGCGATGATGAGCGACGGATCCATCTTCAGATGACCGGCGTAGGTGGCGACGGCTATCGCGGGAATCGCGGCGATGAAGCCGCCCACCATGTGCTGGAAGAAGAAGGGCAGACCCTTGCGGTTGAGGATCCGGTTGGTGCGGTCGATGGCGGTGGTGGCGGCGAAGCTCAGCACGCAGACCAGCCAGCCGCCGCCCAGCAGCAGCCCGATCGCCGCCGCCATGAGCGCCCAGCCGAAGGTGGAGACCCAGCGCTTGTAGGGGTGCGGCGCGGTGGTGATGGCCTCGAGCGCCGCCAGGGCCTCCTCCGGCGGCACCAGTTCCCGGCGGATGCGCCGGGTCAGCCGGTCCACGGCCGCGAGCCGGGTGAAGTCCAGCGACCGATAGTGCACCACCCGCATGGTGCTGGCGGGCGGCAGCTTCGGGCCGCGATCGACGGAGATGCGGATGGAGTTGTAGGTGACGTCGACATCGATCTGGGACAGGCCGTAGGTGGCGGCGATGAATTCGATCTGCGTCGTGGTGTCCATGACACTGGTGCCTGCCGCGAGCACGACCTCGCCCACCCGCTCGGCCAGGTCGAGCACCTCGGTGACGCTGGCGTCGTCGGTGAGATCGATCGGCTGCAGTGGCGAGGGTGCCTCGACCACCGCGTCGACGGTGGCGATCCGGTCGGCGAGCAGGCGATCTATTGCCGCCGCGAACCGGCGCTGCCACCAGGCGGTGCGCACGGGCGCATCCTCCGCTCTGGTTGCCAGATCGTTGCTCATGATGGAGAAAAATACACGGTGCGGGAGATCACCCGGTCGAGCGTAACCGCCACAGTAGGGTGGCGAATATGGCGACCGACGACGATCGGACAGTGGACGAACTACGCGCGGCCCTGGACGGCCCCTGGCGAGAGATCCGCGAGAAGGCACGCGAACACCTCGACGACGATCGGCTCTACGGCGATCCCTCCCTCGATATGCGGGCCGCCCGCGCCCGCGTGCTGGAGCAGATGCGCCTGGTCTCGACCTTCGGCTGGGCCGAGAAGGGCTTCCGGCTCGAGCACGGCGGCGGCAACGATCCCGGCGGGGCGGTCACCGCCCTGGAGATGCTGGCCTACACCGACCTGTCGCTGTGGGTGAAATGCGGTGTGCAGTGGGGACTTTTCGGCGGTGCGGTGGAGAACCTCGGCACCGAGCGGCACCAGACCTACGTCGAACAGCTCATCACCCTGGACCTGCTGGGCTGCTTCGCCATGACCGAAACCGGTCACGGCAGCGATGTGGCCAATCTGCTGACCACCGCCACCTACGATCCGGCGACCCAGGAGTTCGTGGTGCACAGCCCGACTCCCGCCGCCCGCAAGGACTACATCGGCGGGGCGGCCGAACACGCCCGTATGGCAGCGGTTTTCGCGCAGCTGATCACCGGCGGTGAGAGCCGGGGCGTGCACTGCTTCCTGGTGCCCATCCGCGACGACCAGGGCAACGACCTGCCCGGCGTGACCACCTCCGACTGCGGCCTCAAAGGCGGCCTGCCCGGCGTCGACAACGGCCGGATCATGTTCGACCAGGTGCGGATTCCGCGCGAGAACCTGCTCAACCGGTACGCCGACGTGGCGCCGGACGGCACCTACCACTCCGACATCGAGAATCCGAGCCGCCGCTTCTTCACCACACTGGGCACGCTGGTGCGCGGCCGGGTGAGCGTGGGCGGCGCGGCGGCGGCCGGTGCGCGCGTGGCGCTGAGCATCGCGGTGCGCTACGCCGAACGGCGTCGCCAGTTCGACGATCCGGATACCGGCGAGGAGACCCTGCTGCTGGACTACCGCAGCCATCAGCGCCGCCTGCTGCCGCTGCTGGCGCGGTCCTACGCGCTGGCCTTCGCGCAGAACGACCTGGTGCGGCGCATGCATCTGGTGCAGACCGGACAGGACGTCGATCCGGGTGCGCAGCGCGCGCTGGAGAAGCGCGCGGCCGGACTCAAGGTCGCGCAGACCCGGCACGCCACCCGCGCCATCCAGGAGTGCCGCGAAGCATGCGGCGGAGCGGGTTACCTGACCGAGAACCGACTGGTCACCCTGAAGGCCGACACCGACGTGTTCACCACCTTCGAGGGTGACAACGTGGTGCTCACCCAACTGGTGGCCAAGGAGTTGCTCACCGCCTACTCCGATGAGGTGCGCGATCTCGACGCGCTGGGCTGGGTGCGCTTCGCCGCCACCATGACCCGCGACGTGGTGCGCGACGTGACCGGGGTGCGCCAGCTCATCCAGCGCCTGCGCGACCGCTCCGACCAGGGCGTCGACGATGGAGACCTGGCCCGCCGCGACGTGCAGCTGCAGCTGTTCGCCGATCGCGAGGACTACCTGACCCGCACGGCCGCGCACCGGCTGCGGGCGCGTGCCGCGGACACCGGACCGTTCGAAGCGTTCAACAATGCCCAGGACCACATTCTGGCGGCGGGCACCGCGCATATCGACCGCATCGTGCTGGAGGCGTTCATCGAGGGCATCGCCGCCATCGAGGACGAACAGGCCCGCGCGCTCGCCGATTCGGTATGCGATCTGTTCGTGTACACCGTGCTGGAGGAGAACCAGGCGTGGTTCATCATGCACCGCTTCATGTCGGTGGAGCGGGCCAAGGCGGTGCGCCGCGGGGTGAACGAACTCGTCGACCGGCTGCGGCCGCACGCGACCACCCTGGTGGGCGGCCTCGGCGTGCCCGAGTACATGCTGCGCGCCGCCATGCTCACCGATCCGGCGGCGGTATCGAACTGAGCCGGACCGCGGATCGCGCGCGGAGTCGGATCGCGCACTGAGTCGGATCGCGCGCGGAGTCGGATTGTGCGCGGAGTCGGATCCTGCATGCGGCCAGCGGCGTCACCGCGCCCAGGGCGGTCGCGACGGTGGCCGCATGCGCCGCGGCGGCGGATTCCGGCCGCTGGCACGCGTGGACGGCTGGGGCTGTCCGCGGCCCGGCTCGTGCGTGCTGCGGCCTGAATCGTGGGTGCTGCGGCGGGATCGTGCGTGCTGCGGCGGGATCGTGTGTGGCGCGGCGGGATCGTGTGTGGCACGGCTCAGTCGCGTGTGCCGCGGCCGAATCGTGCTCGGACCGAATCGTGCTTGGACCGGGTTGGACCGAATCGTGCTTGGACCGGGTTGTGCTCGGACCGGGTCGCGCTCGGGCCGGGTCGGTGTCGAGACGGGCCGCGCGGCTCTCAGCGCGCGTCGGGCGCGCCGGGAGCGGCCGGGGCGACACCATGGCCGCGAGCGCCGGGGCTAGGGTGCGGATTCGTGTCCGCTGAGTCTCCATCCGCCGGCCCGCCCGTCGTTCGCACGGCGGGCGGGGCGGCGCTGTCGCTGCTGGCGCTGAGTGCGGCGCTGCTCACCGTGGTCGTGCCGCTGACGTTCCCCGCTGGAAAGGGACCGACCGGTTTGGACAGCTGGCTGGCCGCGCGGCTGCCCGACCGGGCCGACCTGTACGAGATGCTGGCATTTCCCGGCACCGCCTGGGCGGTGCTGCCGCTCCTGGCCGCCGCGGCGCTGTGGTTCGCGCGGCGGCGGCTGTGGTGGCGGGCCGGATTCGTGCTGCTCGCACCGGAATTCGCGGTCGTCGTGAACACCTGGGTGCTCAAACCGCTGTGGGACCGGCCGCTGCACGACTATCTCGCCTATCCCAGCGGGCATACCGTGCACCTGGTCGCCGCGGTCACGGCCGTCGCACTCGCCGCCGACCATCGCGGCTTCCGCGTGGCGGCGGTGGGGGTCGGTGCGGTGGTGCTGGCCGGGGTGACGGTCGGCATGGTGGGACTCGGGTACCACTACGTCACCGATGTGGTCGGCGGTGCCGCCGCGGCCGTCGCGCTGGTGGCTGTCCTCTATATCCCGGTGCGCCGCTATCTCCCGGTGCGCCGCATCGCGCTGCGCGCCGACGGTACGCCACGCGCGCCCGGCGACCCGGCCGTTCAGCCGTAGGTCAGCAGCGCCTCAGCCGTAGGTCAGCAGCGCCGCGAGCACGAACCAGATCACCCACACCGCCGCCACCACCATGCCGATGGTCAGCAGCACCCGCATGACGCTGCCGCCGACATCGAGTTCACCGGACCGGCGCGGATACAGCTTCCAGGGGCTGTACCACGGCGCGGGCACCGACATGATCCGGCGGTGCGGGCGTTCGGCCTCGCGTTCCAGCCGGGCCTGCTCCTCGGCGTAGGCCTCGGCCTGCGCCTGCTGCGGGCCGCCGTGCCACAGCGTGACGTCCACCGGGCCGAGGAAGCCCTCGTTCAGCAGATCCTGCGGGGCGGGCAGATACGGCAGGATGCCGAGCCCGCGGAACGCCCACGCCACATCGTTGGCCGACCACTGCGGGCGGCCGCGCGAGGCGATGGAGTCGAAGTACTCGCGCAGGCGGGCGGGGTCGTCGCCGAGCAGCACCTCGAAACTGGGGTCGCTCCACAGCTGGCGCACCCGCACCTGGGAACCGGGCGGCGGCACCACCAGCACCGCGCCGTGCACCACGCGCTGTCCCAGCCCGCGTTCGGCGAACCAGTTCTGCAGGGCGAAGGTGTGATCGCGGGACTTGTCCAGGGGGGTGCGGCGGTCGCCGCCCTCGAAGTTGATGATCTTGTCGGCGCCACGCCAGGGACCGCTCAGCGGCACCTCCAGCTCACCCTCGAGCCGTTCCACCAGCGCCTCGGCCTCGATCACCACGCAGCTGGTCGGCGTCCACACCACCGCGTCGAAGGGGTAGAGCCGATCCCCGTGGAAGAGGCTGCAATTCACGGTGGCCACGCCGTGCGGATCGCCGCGGCCCTTCCAGGTGCGCAACCAGTCGATCAGCACCTTCTCGGCATGGGTGCCGGCGGTGTTCTGCACTCGAACGAGCATCGGCTTCGCACCCTTCTCGTCGATCGATAGTCGAAATGGTACGGAGGGACGGACCCTCCCGGACGGATTTTGCCGTGGGCCGTGTGTCGCCCAGCGGCAGGTCAGACGGTGTCGGAAGGGTGGTCAGGAGGTCTCCGCGGCGATCCGACCGGTCCGCACCGCGGTCGCCAATTCGGCGTGATCGGCCTCGGCGCGGTCCGCGTACCGCACCGCGAAGGCGGCCACCGCGTCATCGAACTCCTCCCCGTTCGCGAGATAGCCCGCCAGCAGCCGCGGATCGACCGAGCGCGCATGCGCGCGCGCCAGCAGCGCCCCGGCCAGGCGGCCGTAGTCGTCGAGGTGGTCCGGTTCCAGCGCCGACGGATCGATACCGCCCTTGAGATTGCGGAACTGCCGCACGATGAACGGGAGCTCGCGGCCGTCCAGCGTGAGCGTGGTCCAGCCCAGCAGGATATCGGTCTCGGCCTGAACGGCCCTGGCCCCCTGCACGATTCGCTCACCCTCGTGCCGCGCCGGGACGGCGGGCAGGTAGGGCGCGAGAGCCGCCGGCGCGGCCTGCTTGAGCTGGAGCACCAGCACCTCGTCGCCATTGCCGTGCAGCAGCGCCAGATAGCTGTGGAAGCCCACACTGCCGGTGCCCACCACCCGGAAGGCGATATCCGAGACCGAGAACCGGGTGATCAGCCGCCGCCGCGATTCGCGCAGCGTGCCCACGTATCCGGTCAGGCCGTCGATCACCGCCTCGGCCACCGCCGGATCCACCGTGCTGAGCACCGGCGGGTCGGGAACGAAGGTGCGCTTGCCGATGCCGGTCTCGTGATCCTCGATCTCGGTCCACTTGCGCGCCACCTTGGCGCTGGTGTTCTTGCGCGCCTTCTTGGCCGCCCGCTGGAAATCGTCGAGCAGGGCGTCGGCGCGGGTGCGGCCGATCGCCGATTCGTCGGCCAGTGCGGTCCAGGAGGTCAGGAACGGCATCTCGGCCAGCGCGCCCACCGCGAGCCGGTAGGAGCGGGCGGCATCGCGTGCCGCGATGCGGCAGTCGTCCTCGCTCGCGTCGCCCTCACGTCCGGCCAGCACCAGGCTGGCGGCCAGCCGCTCCAGATCCCACTCCCACGGACCGCGCACGGTCTCGTCGAAATCATTGATGTCCATGACGATCTCACCGCGTTGACCGCCGTAGAGGCCGAAGTTGGCGGCGTGCGCGTCACCGCACAGTTGGGCGTCCAGACCGCTCACCGGGGCGGGCGCCAGATCCGCCGCCATCAGACCGGCGCAGCCGCGGAAGAACGCGAACGGCGAGGCGACCATGCGGCCCATCCGCAGCGGGATCAGATGGTCGAGCCGACCGCGATTGCTGGCCTCGAGGAAGTCGAGCACGCCGGGGCGGTCGGGAGCGACGGCATCCCGGTCCCGCGCGGACAGCGGAGTGCGCTCGCGCAGCGCCCGGCCCCGGGCCAGCACCTCATCCGCCGCGACGGGGGAGCGGAAGTCGATCATGTTGGCGCACACGAGATGCCAACCTACCCGCGCCCACTCGCCGCGTCATCCCGGCCGCCCCGGGGTCAGTGCCCCGACACCGGCGCATCGGTCGGGAAGATGGGCAGTCGCAGCGCGCCGGGCGCGGTGTCCGGCACCGTCGGACGCCGGGGCGCGACCGGGGCGATGCGCCGGTACGGCTGTCCCAGTTCCGGGCGCGGATCGGGCTCGCCGCGATTGGGCCAGAACGCCATGGCCCGCTCCGCCTGCGCGGTGATGGTGAGCGAGGGGTTCACGCCCAGATTCGCGGTCACCGCCGAACCGTCGGCGATGTGCAGGCCCGGATGGCCGAAGACCCGCTGATACGGATCGACCACGCCGGTGTTCGGATCGGTGCCGATCACGCAGCCGCCGATGTAGTGGGCGGTGGCCGGGATATTGAACACGTCCATGATCAGCGAGTGCACATCGCCGTCGACCTTCTCGCCGAAGCGGCGGCCCACGTCGTGGGCCAGCGGGATCCAGGTCGGGTTGGGTTCGCCGGTGCCCTGGCGGGTCTTGAGCTGCCCCCATCTGCGGAAGGAGGTCAGCGAATTGTCCAGCGACTGCATGACCAGCAGGATCACCGACTTCTCCGAGGCGCGGTGGGCGTTGAGACTGCGCGCGAAGACGATCGGGTGCAGCAGGATGGCCAGCAGGAAGCGCAGGAAGCGGAACGCCCCGCCGTCCACGATGGGCACCGACAGCGGGAACAGCCCGTTCTGCCCCTTGCCGTAGTGGCAGACCTCGATATGGGTGTTGGGCTCGGGATGGATGGACGAGGTGATGGCGATGCCCTGGGCGAAATCGTCGCGCGCCTTGCTGACCACATTGAGAATGGCCTCGGAGTTGGAGCGGGTCAGCTCACCCAGCCGCGGCGAGAGCCGGGGCAGCACCCCTTCGTCGCGCATCTGGTGCAGCAGCTTCTGGGTGCCGAGCGCGGCCGCGGCGAACACCACCTGTTCGGCGGTGAAGACCTTGCGCCCCTTGCGGATCCAGCGGTCGGAGCGCTGGGTCTCGATGGCGTACCCGCCGCCCGCGATGGGCCGCACCCGGGTGGCGGTGGTGAGTTCGAAGACGTGCGCCCCGGCCTGTTCGGCCAGGTAGAGGTAGTTCTTCACGGTGGTGTTCTTGGCGTTGTGCGGGCAGCCGGTGAAGCAGCGCGCGCAGTGCACGCAGCCGCTGCGGCGCGGTCCGACGCCGCCGAAGTACGGGTCGTCCACCTCCGCGCCCGGATTCTCCTCGTTGAAGAACACGCCCACCCGGGTGGGGTGGAAGGTGTCGGCGACCCCGAGATCCTCGGCGACGGAACGGATCACGTCGTCGGCGGGCGTCAGGCGCGGATTCGGTTCCACCCCGAGCATGCGCTGGGCCTGGTCGTAGTAGGGCGCGAGTTCGGTCCGCCAGTCGGTGATGTGCGCCCACTGCCGGTCGGCGTAGAAGTCCGGCAGTGGCTCGTAGAGGGTGTTGCCGTAGATCAGCGAGCCGCCGCCCACCCCGGAGGCGGAGAACACCGCGCACTTGCCGAGCACGCTGATCCGCTGGGTTCCGGTCATCCCGAGTCGTGGCGCCCAGATGGATTTGCGCACATTCCAGTTCGTCTTGGGCAGGTTCTCCGGGGTCCAGCGGCGGCCGGACTCCAGCACCGCCACCCGATATCCCTTCTCGGTCAACCGCAGCGCGCTCACGCTGCCGCCGAATCCGGAACCGATCACAACGACGTCGTAGTCGAAGTCGGGCATGCTCTTCCTCTCGCGCAGCACCCAGTGGAAATGAGACGAATCGAAACTCATTCTCTCATTCGAAGACTATGGCAGCGACCATACTGTGATCCAACCACGCCCGGTGGTCGGCGTGCCCGGATGGCGATAACACCGTGATTGAGGTATGCACGGCCTGTGACATCCGAACGGAACGCCGAATCGGTGTTCGGCGACCGCATTCTGACCGTGCCGAACGTGCTCAGCGTCATCCGGCTGGTCGGCGTTCCGGTCTTCCTG
The DNA here is from genome assembly GCF_007362295.1 of Nocardia otitidiscaviarum. NCBI lineage: Bacteria > Bacillati > Actinomycetota > Actinomycetes > Mycobacteriales > Nocardiaceae > Nocardia > Nocardia otitidiscaviarum. The sequence continues at coordinate 2,646,045 of NZ_CP041695.1, forward strand.
TGGCTGCTGCTGGTGCGGGAGGCCGACGGGTGGGCGTTCGCGCTGCTGGTGGTCAGCGGGGTCACCGACTTCCTGGACGGCAAGCTGGCGCGCCTTCTCGACCAGTCCTCCCGGCTGGGCGCGCTGCTGGACCCGCTGGTGGACCGGCTCTACCTGGTGGCGACGCTGGGCGGCTTCCTGATTCGCGGCATCCTGCCCTGGTGGGTGGTGGCGATACTGATCGGCCGGGATGTGATCTTGACGGTCACGCTGGGGGTGTACAAACGGCGCGACCTGCCCCCGCCCGAGGTGATCTACCTGGGCAAAGCCGCCACCTTCGCGCTCATGTCGGCGCTGCCGTGGCTGCTGGCCGGTCAGATGGACTGGGCGGCCGCGGGTTTCGGGGCGGCCTTCGGCGGGGCACTATTGGTCTGGGGCACGGTGGTCTACGTGTGGACAGGCATCCTCTACGTCGGCAAGGCGGTTGCCGTGGCCCGCGCCGTACCGGCCGTGCCACGGGTCACCCCGTAGCGGCTAGGGTGTTGCCGACACAACGACAACTCGGGAGTACATCTGTTGAAAGGACGCCTGTGACCGACCTACCCCAGGATCTGCGCTACACCGAGGAACATGAATGGGTGGCCAAGGTCGGCCCGACCCGGGTGCGGGTGGGCATCACCGACTACGCGCAGTCACAGCTCGGTGACGTCGTATTCGTGCAGCTGCCGGAGGTGGACAAGGATGTGGCAGCCGGGGACAGCATCGCGGAGGTGGAGTCGACCAAGAGCGTGAGCGACATCTACGCGCCGCTGGCCGCCAAAGTCGTTGCCGTGAACGAAGATCTGGTGTCCTCGCCCGAGACGATCAATTCCGATCCCTATGGCGACGGCTGGATGTTCGAACTCGAGCTCGATGATGCCGACGGTGTGGACGCGGTACTCGGCGAGCTGCTGGATGCCGCAGGTTATCAAGGAGTTATCGGGGGCTGAAGGAGCCTTCACAGTTCTACCTGCACGGGCACGCCCCGGCAGGGTACGGTCAATGCCAACAGATGATCCGGCAGCCGGTGCTCGGAGTTTTCGCACCTCACCCGTCCGAGGGCGAGAGCGGCCCCGGTGGCCGAGTAGCTGAAGGCATCAACTGCTTGCATGGATTATTCGGTTCGAGGAGGAGAGCAAGGGTGAGCGAGCACAAAGACCCGGTTTACGGGGAGAGCGCGGCTGAGACCACATCGGTGTTCCGCGCTGATTTCCTGAACGAGGTCGAACCTCGCACCGAGCAGACCGGCGAGCAGCCGGTAGGGGTCGAGGGTCTGCCCGCGGGGGCGGCCCTGCTGGTTGTGAAGCGCGGCCCGAACGCCGGTTCGCGATTTCTGCTGGATCAGCCCACCACGTCCGCGGGGCGCCACCCCGACAGCGACATCTTTCTCGACGATGTCACCGTCAGCCGCCGCCACGCCGAGTTCCGGCAGGACGACGACACCTTCCAGGTGGTCGATGTGGGCAGCCTGAACGGCACGTATGTGAATCGGGAGCCGGTGGACTCCTCGGAGCTGCAGAACGGCGACGAGGTGCAGATCGGCAAGTTCCGGCTGGTCTTCCTGACCGGTCCGCGTCCGCAATCGAGTGACGCGGGCGCGCTATAGGACCGAGCGGAATGACAGGCGCAGCGCAGTGGACGCGCGGAGGTATGTCGATCGGCTCCGTGCTGGATCTCCTGCGTCCGGACTTTCCGGACATCACCATCTCGAAGATCCGATTCCTCGAATCGGAGGGACTGATCAGCCCGGAGCGCACCCCGTCGGGTTACCGCAGGTTCGCGGTGCACGACGTGGAGCGGCTCCGGTTCGTGCTGACCGCGCAGCGGGACCAGTACCTGCCGCTGAAGGTGATCAAGGAACAACTCGAGGCGATCGACAAGGGGGCCGCCACGCTCGGGGTGCGGGAAGCTCGCGCCCGAGCGGGCGGCGGGGGAGTCGACGCGGTGAACGGATCCGCGCCCACCGACGGTGCGGGCCGCCTGCGGCGGCTCGGGGTCGTGCCCGGTGAGGTATCGCCCGAGGAACTCCGGTTCGATCACGAGATCCGGGTTACTCGGGCGGACCTGATCGACCAGGCCGGTATCGACGAGAAGTTCCTTCAGGAGCTGATCCGCGCCGGACTGATCACCCCCGGCGCGGCCGGTTTCTTCGACACCGACGCGGTGACGCTGGCCCGCACCGCGCAGGCATTGAGTGAATTCGGTTTGGAGGCACGGCATCTGCGCGCCTTCAAGCTGGCGGCGGATCGAGAGGCGGCGCTGGTGGCCCAGATCGCCGCCCCGATCGCCAAGAGTCGGGACGAGGACGCGCGCGCCCGCGCGGAGGAGACGGTGCGGGAGTTGGCGGCATTGTCGCTGACCCTGCACACCTGCCTGGTGAAGACCGCCGTGCGCGCTTCCCTCGGCGGCTGAGATCCTCGCCCTGTGTGTCGGGCACGGTGTCGGTGCCGACGCGTATTGTGGCTCTTACGTCAGCAATGGCGTTCCGGACCGCCCAGCAGGTGGCCGGGTCATCAATGCCTGTGGAGAGTCGGGCGCCGGCCAGTTCCCAACGGGGACTGGTGGAACCGGACTCGGCGAAGCAGGAATCCGCACCGATTCGGTGTGGGGACACCCGAGAAGGGTGGTGTCGGAGGAAAATGGCCGACGCGCTTTAGACTCGGTGATACGGCACCGAGCGGCAGGGCGGCAGCCGGGCGAGTTTATGGGAGGCGTGCCATGAGCGAAATGCGTGTGATCGGCATCCGTGTCGAGCAGCCACAGAACCAGCCCGTGCTGTTGCTTCGCGAGGTATCCGGCGACCGATACCTACCCATCTGGATCGGGCAGGCCGAGGCGACGGCGATAGTGCTCGAACAGGAGGGCGTCACGCCCATCCGTCCGCTGACCCACGATCTGGTCAAGATCCTCATCAAGGAGTTGGGCCACACCTTGAAGGAGGTGCGGATCGTGGATCTGCAGGAGGGCACCTTCTACGCCGATCTGGTCTTCGAGAACGGTCCGCGCATCTCGGCGCGGCCGTCGGACTCGGTCGCCATCGCATTGCGGGTGGGCTGCCCGATCTACGCCGAGGAGGCGGTGCTCGAGGAGGCCGGGCTGGTCATGCCGGACGAGCGCGAGGACGAGGTCGAGAAGTTCAAGGAATTCCTCGAATCGGTTTCGCCGGACGACTTCAAGGCGACCGACAGCTGAGTGGCCGATCCGATACGGAAACGTGTCTCGACCTCAGGTTTAGGGTGAGAAACACGCGGTCGAGCAGGCTTGGTCGGATGCCGATACTGCCGGGACAATCGGGAGAGTAGCCTCGATAGTTAGGCCATTCGCTCCAGTATTGATGACGAGCCCTGATAGGCCACGGTAGTGAGGGAGTAGTCAGTGGGAGATCAACCGCAAGACGTGGTACAGCCAGGGCTGTTCCCCGATGACACGGTGCCCGATGATCTGGTTGGCTACCGAGTTCCCACTGCGTGCCAGGCGGCGGGAATCACCTATCGCCAACTCGACTATTGGGCACGCACCGGACTGGTCGCTCCGTCCATTCGCACCGCCACCGGATCCGGCAGCCAGCGCCTGTACTCGTTCAAGGACATCCTGGTCCTCAAGATCGTGAAGCGCCTGCTCGACGCGGGCATCTCGCTGCAGAACATCCGCATCGCGGTCGACCATCTGCGCAGCCGCGGTGTCGAGGATCTGGCGGGCATCACGCTCTTCTCCGACGGCACCACCGTCTACGAGTGCACCTCGCCCGAGGAGGTCGTGGATCTGCTCCAGGGCGGCCAGGGCGTCTTCGGCATCGCCGTCAGCGGCGCCATGCGCGAATTGACCGGCGCGATAGCCAATTTCCCGGCCGAACGCGCCGAGGAGGGCAATGCCACCGACCGCCCGGAGGACGAACTCGCCTTCCGGCGCAAGGCCCGCCTCAACGCCAAGACCGGTTAGCGATTCGATAGCGGCATCGCGCGACGCGCCGCCCCAGGTGTGAAATCGGCCCAGGCAACAATCCTGTAACCAGGGTCGGCATACACTGGGCGGTGCGTCGCCGCCGTGCGGGAGAGTTCCGGGACCACCGGACGCCGAAGGAGCAGCACCTCCCCGTCAATCTCTCAGGCACCAGGGACCGTACGGAGATTCGACGCCTCTGGAAAGCGGTGGTCCGCGACCACCCGCCCATGGGGAAAGGGCACCGCTCACCCGGCGGACCCGAATCTCTCAGGCTCCACGACAGAGGGGGAGGGCACCCGACTGTCGACCCCGTCGGTCGACCCGCCCGAACCTTGGAGCTGCCGTGCAGAATCGATCCTTCGCCGACCGCCATATCGGACCCGATCGCGGCGAAACCGACCGCATCCTGTCCGCCATCGGCATCGGATCCCTGGACGAGCTGGCCGAACGGGCCGTGCCCGCCAGCATTCTCGACGCCGCCGCCACCAACGGCCTGGCCGCGCTGCCGCCCGCGATGAGCGAGCACGAGGCACTCGCCGAACTGGCCGCGCTGGCCGCGTCCAACACCGTCGCCACCAGCATGATCGGCCTCGGCTACTACGACACCCTCACTCCGCCGGTGCTGGTGCGCAACCTGCTCGAGAACCCGGCCTGGTACACCGCCTACACCCCGTATCAGCCGGAGATCTCGCAGGGCCGCCTGGAGGCGCTGCTCAACTTCCAGACCATGGTGTCGGATCTGACCGGGATGGAGGTGGCCAACGCCTCCATGCTGGACGAGGCCACCGCCGCCGCCGAAGCCATGACGCTGCTGCAGCGCGCCAACCGCAAGTCGAAGTCGTCGCGACTGCTCATCGACACCGATCTGTTCCCGCAGACCCGGACCGTGCTGTACACCCGCGCCGAACCGCTCGGGATCGAGATCGTGGAGGCCGACCTCGCCGCGGGCGAACTGCCCGAGGGCGACTTCTTCGGCGTGCTGGCGCAACTGCCGGGCGCGTCGGGCCGCATCGTGGACTGGCAGCCGCTCATCGACGCCGCCCACGAGCGTGGCGCACTGGTGGGCATCGGCGCGGACCTGCTGGCCCTGACACTGCTCACCCCGCCCGGCGAACAGGGCGCGGACGCCTGCTTCGGCACCACCCAGCGCTTCGGCGTGCCCCTGGGCTTCGGCGGCCCGCACGCCGGATATCTGGCCGTGCACTCCGCGCACGCCCGTCAGCTGCCGGGCCGACTGGTCGGCGTCTCGGTGGACGCCGACGGCAGCCTCGCCTACCGCCTCGCGTTGCAGACCCGCGAACAGCACATCCGCCGCGAGAAGGCCACCTCCAATATCTGCACCGCCCAGGTGCTGCTGGCCATCGTGGCCGCCATGTACGCCTCCTACCACGGCGCCGACGGGCTGCGCGCCATCGCCCGCCGGGTGCACGGGCACGCGCAGTGGCTGGCCGCCGGACTCGGCGACGCCGTGGTGCACCAGCGCTTCTTCGACACGGTGCTGGTGAAGGTGCCGGGCGGCGCGGAGGCCATCGTGGCCAAGGCCAAGGGCGCGGGCATCAACCTGCGCCTGGTGGACGCCGACCATGTCGGCATCGCCTGCGACGAGGCCACCACCGACGCGCACGTGGTGGCGGTGCTCGACTGCTTCGGCGCGGAGATCCCGGTCGGCCCCGAGGGCGCGCTGCTGCACGGTGCGCAGCGCCCGCACATCGAGAACCGCACCTCGGAGTTCCTCACCGCCCCCGCGTTCACCAGGTACCACACCGAAACCGCCATGCTGCGCTACCTGCGCGCGCTGTCGGACAAGGACATCGCGCTGGACCGCAGCATGATTCCGCTGGGCTCGTGCACCATGAAGCTCAATGCCACCGCGGAAATGGAGTCCATCACCTGGCCGGGCTTCAACCGCGTGCACCCGTACGCCCCCGTCGAGGACGCCCCGGGCCTGCGCCGTCTCATCGCGGATCTGGAGGGCTGGCTGACGGCGGTCACCGGCTACGACCGGGTTTCGTTGCAGCCCAACGCCGGTAGCCAGGGCGAGTACGCGGGTCTGCTCGCCATCCGCCGCTACCATCTGGACCGCGGCGACACCCACCGCGACACCTGCCTGATCCCGTCCAGCGCGCACGGCACCAACGCCGCCTCGGCCGCCATGGTCGGCATGCGCGTGGAGGTGGTGAAGTGCCGCGCCAACGGTGACGTGGACCTGGACGATCTGCGCGCCAAGATCGCCGATCACGCCGAGCGGCTGGCCTGCATCATGATCACCTACCCGTCCACGCACGGCGTGTACGAGCACGAGGTGGCCGAGCTGTGCGCCCTGGTGCACGAGGCGGGCGGTCAGGTGTACGTGGACGGCGCGAACCTCAATGCCCTTGTCGGCCTGGCCCGTCCGGGCAAGTTCGGCGGTGACGTCAGCCACCTGAACCTGCACAAGACCTTCTGCATCCCGCACGGCGGCGGTGGTCCCGGCGTCGGGCCGGTCGCGGTCCGTGAGCACCTGGCGCGGTACCTGCCCGGCAATCCGCTGGAGCGGGATTCGTACGCGGTGTCGGCGGCCGAATTCGGTTCGGCCTCCATCCTGCCCATCACCTGGGCTTACATTCGCATGATGGGTGCCGACGGGCTGCGCCGCGCCACCCTGACCGCCATCGCCTCGGCCAACTACATCGCCCAGCGCCTCAACGACCACTTCCCGGTGCTCTACACCGGCGACAACGACATGGTCGCCCACGAGTGCATCCTGGACCTGCGCGAGATCACCAAGCGCACCGGCGTCACCGTCGACGATGTGGCGAAACGCCTGGCGGACTACGGATTCCACGCACCCACCATGAGCTTCCCGGTGGCGGGCACCCTCATGGTGGAGCCCACCGAGAGCGAGAACCTGGAGGAGCTGGACGCCTTCATCGACGCCATGATCGCCATCAAGGCCGAGATCGACCAGGTGGCCGCCGGAGTCTGGCCCGCCGACGACAACCCGCTGCGCGGGGCTCCGCACACCGCGGAGTGCCTGGTCGGCGAGTGGGATCACCCGTACAGTCGAGAGACCGCGGTGTATCCGCGCGGGGTGAAGCACGCCCGCGCCAAGGTGTGGCCGTCGGTGCGGCGCATCGACGGGGCCTACGGCGACCGCAACCTGGTGTGCTCCTGCCCGCCACTGGACGCCTACGCCGAATGAGCACCTGCGCCGAATGAGTGCCTGCACCGGAATGAGTGCCTGCGCCGAATGAGTGCCTGCACCGAATGAGTGCCTGCACCGAATGAGTGCCTGCACCGAATGAAATTGTGCCGCACCGGTTCCCGCGTGGAGCCGGTGCGGTGTCACACCGCCGGTTCCCACAGGCGCAGCGTGGCGTCGCTGCCGGTGGTGGCGAGCAGGCGGCCGTCGGGGCTGAAGGTGACCGCGTAGACGGCGTCGGTGTGGCCGGTGAGCGGTTCGCCGAGCTGGCGGCGGGTGGTGACATCCCACAGCCGCACGGTGCCGTCGTCGCCGCCGCTGGCCAGGGTGGCGCCGTCGGGTGCGAAGGCCACCGCGCGGACGCCGCCGGTGTGGCCGGGGATGGCATCGCCGAGCTGGCGATGGGTGCCGGTGTCCCAGATCCGCGCGGTACCGTCCGCGCCGGTGGTGGCCAGCAGGCTGGCGTCGGGACTGAAGATCACCGTACGCACCCGGTCGGTGTGCCCGAGGAACGGCGCACCCAGCTGCCGGCGGGTGCGCACGTCCCACAGTCGCACCGTCATATCGAAGCCCGCGCTGGCCAGCATGGTGCCGTCCGGGCTGAACGCGACCGCGTTGACCGCGGCGGTATGGCCGTGCAACGGCGCGCCGACCTGCTGCCGGGAGTCCACCCCGCGCAGCCGGATCAGGCTGTCGCTGCCCGCGGTGGCGAGGAGCACGCCGTCGGGGGCGAAGGCGACGGCATTGATCGACCCGGCGGCATCGGACAGCGGTTCACCGAGTGGTCGCCCGGTGCGCACATCCCACAGTCGCGCGGTGGTGTCCGCGCTGGTGGTCGCGAGGGTGGCGCCGTCGGGGGCGAAGGCGACCGAACGCACCCGATCGGTATGACCGGTCAGCGGTTCGCCTGCCGGACCGCCCGCGCCGACATCCCAGAGCCGCGCGCTCTTGTCGAAACTCGCCGTCGCCACCAGCGCCCCGTCCGGGCTGAAGCGCACGTCGTGCACCAGGCCGGTGTGGCCGGTGAGCACCGTGCGCAGCCGCGAACCCGCACGGGGCGCATCGCGCTGCCCCGGCGCATCGGACCGGCCGGACGAATCCTCCTGGGTGAGCAGTACGACGGCGGTCGCGACGGCGGCGACGGGTGCCACGATCCCGAGCGCCGAGAGCAGGCGTCGCCGCGTGATGGCCGGCGACTTCGCCTGGGGGACAGGGGGTTCGGTGGGTTCGCGGCTGGGCGGTGGTGCGGGCGCGGTGGGAGTGTCCCAGCTCCCGTCCATCGGTGGGCAGCCGGGTGGTGGCGTGGTCGCGGCGGCCGGGCCCGCGTCGGTCTGGCCGGCGTTGGTCTGGCCGGCGTTGGTCTGGCCCGCGTCAGTCTGGCCGGCGATGGTCTGGCCGGCGTCGGTCGACGGTGATGCGGGAACCGCTGGTGGTGCCGGGAGCGGCCGTGAGTCGGGGAGCGGTTGCGGGGCGGGGAGCGGCGGTGAGTCGGGGAGCGGTCGCGGGGCGGGGAGCGTGGCCGATTCGCGCAGCGCCGTCACCGCGGCCTCCGCCAAGGCGGTGCAGGTGGGGTAGCGGTCCGCCGGGTCCTTGGCCATGGCGGTGGCGATCACCCGGTCCACCCCGGCCGGCAGATCCGGTCGGCACGAGGTGGCCTGCGGCGGAGTCTGGTGCAGATGGGCGTGCAGGACCGCGGCGAGGGTGTCGCGGGGATAGGGCACCGTATCGGTGAGCAGCCGGTACAGCGTCGCGCCCAGCGCGTACACATCGGCGCGCCGGTCGAGCGGATGCCCGGTGAGCAGTTCGGGGGCCGCGTAGGCGAAGGTCGCGCGCACCGAGGTGGTGACGGTGGTGGTGTCGTCCAGACTGCGGGCGATACCGAAATCGGTCAGGTACACGTGCCGCCGCTGCCGGACCGCGGTGGTGAGCAGATTCGCGGGTTTGACATCGCGGTGCAGCACCCCCCGCCGATGCGCGTGATCGAGACCGTCGGCGGCCTGTGCGATCACCTCCACCGCGACCTCGGCCGCCAGCGGCCCGTCGCGCAGCACCTGCCCGATATCGGGGCCGTCCACGTAGTCCATGGCGATCCACAGGTGGTCGCCCTCGGTGCCGCGGTCGTGCACCCGCACGATATTCGGATGCTGCAAGCGTGCCGCGATCTCGGCCTCCCGTTCGAAGTACGCGCGCGCCGCGGGATCGCGGCCCAGATCCGCCGAGAGGACCTTGAGCGCGACATCCATGGGCAGCCGGGGATGGCGGGCCAGATACACCGTGCCCATGCCGCCCACGCCGATCACGCGCTGGATGGCGTATCCGGCGAATATCGCACCCTGGTGGAGAGTCACGGGTCCTCCCTGTGCTACCCGCCCGGCGTGGTCGCCGGTCTCCTGGTATCCAGTGTGAATCCGTTCGCGTTAATGGCGCACCCCCCGAACACGCGACGGCGCCCCACCGATCGCGCGGATCGATGGGGCGCCGTGCACCGTCGGGCTCGGGTCAGACGGCGTCGGGCTTCCAGGTCGCGACGGCCCAGATGATCACCACGTCCAGGGCGATGATGACGATCGACCAGATCGGGTAGTAGGGCAGCCACAGGAAGTTGGCGATGATCGACAGCGCCGCCAGGATCATGGCGGCGGCGCGGCCCCAGGTGGTGCCCGCCATCAGGCCGATGGCGGCGATGACCACGATCGCGCCGAGGATGATGTGGATCCATCCCCACCCGGTGGTGTTGAGCTTGTAGACGTAGTCGTTGACATCCACGATCACCAGATCGTCGGATGCCGCGGCCGAGATGCCCTCGAGGATCGAGAGCACGCCGACCACCAGCAGCAGGACCGCGGCCGCGATGGAGGTGCCCGCGGCGAAACCCTGCTTGAGCGAACTGTCGGTGCTCGTCGTATGCGCCATTCCCGCAATCTCCCACGAGTTAGCCGACAGTGTGCGACGACATGCCGAAGGAGTTGATCAGGGGGTGGTCAGGGCCTGATTCATGGCACTGCCGAAGGCCAGCTCGTCGGTGGTGGGCACCTGGGTGAAGGTGCCATTGGTTTGCTCGGTGAGGGTGCGCAGGGTTTGCGGGCCCTGGCCGCCGATCGCGATGACGTCGATCCGCACCGGGCGGGCCGGATCGGCGAGGGCGGCGATAGTCGCCAGCAGTTGGTCGCCGGTGACGGGGGAGTCGTCGTCGGGGCCGTCGGTGACGAGCAGGATCGAATTGGTCCGTCCCGGCGCGTAATTCGCGACGGCGTCGCGGTAGGCCGCCTCCAGGGTGGGATAGGCGCGGTCGGGTTGGGTGCTGGTCGCCGAGATATCGGACAGCTCCCGCACCAGTTCGGCCCGATGCGCGTCGGTGAGCGGAGCGGTCCGCGAGACCACCCGGTAGGGCTGGTTCCCGTCCAGGTTCTTGCCGAAGGTCCAGACGCCCAGCCCGAAATCGGGCGGCATCACGTTCATCACCGATTGCAGGGCGGCGAGGGTGTTGGCCAGGCGGGTGGCCGCCCCTTCGGTGGTGGCCATCGAGGACGACACGTCCACCAGTGCGGTGGCGCTCACCCCCAGCACCGGATTCGCCAGCACCTCCTGGACGCGGAGCAGCACCGCCTGTTCCGGCACCGGCGGCCCGGCGGGCGGTGCGGCGCCGAAACCGTTGTCGGTGAACAGCTTCGCCTGTTCGGGTGCGCGCAGATAGTCGGCGAACAGGCCCGCCACCAGATTCTGGGTCTGGTCCACCCAGTCGCCGGTGAGCAGCGCCGCCGGGTAGTCGGCCACCGGGGTCGCGCCCAGCGGGCGGAAGGCGGTCAGGCCGCGATTGGCCTTGATGCGCTGCTCGGTGGCGGTGACCGCGTGCACGGTCGCCGCGGGCAGATCGTCGGCGCCGGCCGCATCCAGCAGGGCGCGGCCGAGATCGGTCGCCTCGGGCGCACCCGCCGCGAGCCGCGAGATCGCCGAGGTCACCTGACCGGAGGACGCGGCCTCCGCGGTGAGCGGATCCGAGCCCGACACCCCCGATCCGACCGCGAGCGCGGCGGCCAGACTGTCGTCACCCGGTGGCATGGCCAGCCGCAGTCCGCCCCAGCCGCCCAGCCCCACCTCGGCGAGCGAACCCTGTTGCAGTCCGGGCAGATCCGCCCAGGTGGTCTGGGCCGCCTCCAGTGCCCGCCGGAGCTGGTCGGGGACGGCCAGCGCGATCGGGCTCACCGCGACCGGCGCGGGCGTGCCCTCCACCAGTCCGGGCACCCGCATGAGCGCCACCGAACGCGACGAATCCGGAATCCACAGTGCGGGCTGCGGCCCCAGCTCCGGATTCCACGGTGCGTCGGCGGTGAACGCGGCGACCACGGCAGCCGATGCCCGCGCGGTCACCTCGACCTGCGCGCAGTGATCACGCACCCGGGGGTTGGTGGCGTTGTAGCGTTGCGCCGCCGCCCGCACCGGTTCCGCGATATCCGGATCGACGGTGACATGCAGCGTGGTGGTGCCCTCGGCGCAGGCGGCGGCCGCCGCCGCATCCCGATCCTTGGCCCGTTCGGCCAGCCAGCTCCAGCCGACCACCGCCACCGCCAGCACCACCACCGCCACCAGAGCGATGACCGGACCTTTGCTGACCCCACGTGACCGGCCTCGGGCGCGATGAGTTCCCACGATCGTCAGTCTATGTTCACGCGAAATTCGCCTCGCAGGTCAGGCGGGGTTTGCGACGGCACCGGGGCGGAGGCGAGGCGATCACGGGTCACCATCTTGCCCGGAACCGGCCCGAGACACGAATCGGCGGGTACGCGAGGAGGCCGCCGTCGTGCGGGGCACGACGGCGGCCTCGGGGCGAGTCAATCGCGGATCAGTGTGCCGCGGTCGTACTCGTGCCCGCCCCAGACGCCGGACTGCCCGGTGCTGGCGGCGAAGTCACCGCATTCGCGCCGGATGGGGCAGGCCGCGCAGATGGTGCGCGCGTAGTCGAAGTCCTGCGAGGGGTAGGGGAACCAGGCGTCGTGGTTCGGGTCGCCCTTGCAGGCCGCGCGGGCCCAGTAGTCCTTCGAGTCGGAGATGGGGAGCAGATCCGCCAGGCTCAGCTCCCGAACTGCTGTTTTCGTCATCGGATCTCGCTCCTTTCATGTCCGATCACGTGGTTTACGATGCGGCCAGTTCCTTCCAGATCCGCCGCTGCTTCTTCGCCATGTCCTGGGGAGCGCGGGGCTCCCACAGCAGGCGCATGCCGGCCTCCTCGGGAGTCCGGTCCGCCTTGTAGGTGTTGCACCGTCCGCAGGCGGCGATGAGGTTGTCCCAGGTGTTGGGGCCGCCTCGGCTGCGGGGCCGGATGTGGTCGACGGTGCGGGCCCATCCGGCGCAGTACCCGCAGCGGTAGGCGTCGCGCCGCAGCACGGCGGGCAGGGTGGCCCGGCTGCCGTCGGTGACCGTCACGCTGTGCTCGAGGTAGACGTAGCGCCGCAGTCGGATGGTCTCCGGCAGTGCCAGCTCCAGGCTTTTCGAGCGAATGGGGAAGTGCGGGTCCCGATCCACCACCGTCTCGGCGGCACCGCTGATGAGCAGCACCACGGCGCGCTCGGCGCGGATCTCGGTCAGCGTCTCGTAGGAGGCGTTGAGGAGCAGCACTCCCGTGTGTATCCAGTTGTCGACGGTTATCGCCGGCGGGTCGTCGGCGTGACGGAACAGCATGGGTGTCACCATGTTTCGTGAAAAGGAAGGAGGGGACGAGAGGAAGCGGCGGGTCAGGCCCGCGCGGCGAGGCGGCCGATATTCCGGCCCAGCCGTTCGAGCTTGTCCATATCACTGCCGTGCTGCGAGTACTCCGGATGCAAAGCCGCCTCCTCCTTCCCTGGGTCGCCGACCGCTCGGTCGGGATGATCGTCGAAACTCATGGTGGCACAACGGACCTGCCGTTGTCGTGAGGATTTTGTCGTGCGGATTTTGTCGTGCGGATCTCCACCCCCGCCGTACCTCTACAACGGTGGAGTGGCCGGATTTGTTTCACCGAAACCGATTACGGATTCGCAACGAGGCGAGTGCCACTGCCCGAGCACCCGCGCGCGAACGCCGAGCAGGCGAATGTGTTGTAGATCACACCAGCGTGCCGAGGGCAATCCGGCGGCCCAGCGGGTACCGACTAGTTGGTAACTCATTCCCGGTCCTGGAGGAGAAGTCCGTGCTAGATGCCACCCTCGCCGATCCGCACACGCTGGTCGGGCGCACCTACCGGTTGCGCGACCACTACGAGGTCGGTCGCGAGCAGGTGCGCGAATTCGCCCGCGCGGTCCAGAACGATCATCCGGCCCACCTGCACGAGGACGTGGCCGCCGGCTACGGCTGCGCGACACTGCCCGCCCCGCCCACCTTCGCGGCTCTGCTCGGCGGCAGGGTGCAGGCGGCCCTGGGGCAGTTGCTCACCGACTGCGACCTCACCTCCACGGTGCAGACCGAGCAGACCTTCGACTTCCATCGGCCCATCCTGGTCGGCGACCGGCTCACCAGCCACATCGGACTGCTGTCGCGCCGCAAGGCATTCGGCGGGGACCTCATGGTGGTGGGCAACGAGGTCACCGACGCGCACGGCGGCGCCGTGCTGACCGCGACCACCGGACTGGTGGCGCGGGCGGACGGCGGGCCGGACGAGCGATTCGCCGCGATCGGCGAGAACGTCCTGCACCACGGCCTGCTCGACGCCGAACCGCCCGCCTTCGACGAGGTCGAGGCGGTCTCGCCCGTCCACCCCGCGCCCCGGCCGGTGACCGGCGGCCGCGACCTGGCCGCGGTGGCGGTCGGTGACCGGCTGCCGTCCCGCGTCTACCGGCTCACCCTGGGCGATCTGGTGCGCTACGCCGGAGTGGCCGGGGATCCCAACCCGATCCACTGGCATCCCGCCAGCGCCGAGGCGGTCGGCATGGGTCCCGGCGTCCTCGCGCACGGCATGCTCACCATGAGTCTGGGCGCGGGCTACCTCACCGCGTGGACCGGCGATCCGACCGCCCTGCGCCGCTACCGGGTCCGGCTGTCCACCCCGGTGCGGGTGCTGCCCGGCACGACCGGGGAAATCGAACTCGGCGGCCGGGTCAGCGAGATCGACACCGCGACCCGGACCGCCACCATCGCCCTCACCGCCACCCACGACGGCCGCCGGGTCTTCGGCGGGGCGACCGCCACCGTAGCGCTCGCCTGACGAAAGTATCCGCGGCACAGGCGGATCGGTCCGCGCAGTGAACTGACCGGTTCGGTCAGGCGGGAGGTCGACAGTGCAGGTCGGTCGGCCGGGTGGGTGTGTAGGCCGGATGGGTGGGGCGGTCGCACGGGTTGGTTGATCGCGCTGGTTGGTTGGCCGGGCGGGTCGGTCGGCCGCGCGGGTCGGTTGATCGCGCTGGTTGGTTGGCCGGGCGGGTCGGTCGGCCGCGCGGGTCGGTCAGTCGAGGGGGACCGCGACCACCGGGTCGGTGGTTGGTTGGTCCGAGCCGCCGGTGGGCTCCACCGAGAGCGCGAGCAGGTCGGCGTGGTCCAGCGGTACCACCGCCGGATCGTCCGAGGCGGGGAGGTCGTCGAGCACACCGGCCGAGACGGGTTGGCCGCCCTCGGGGATGAGCCACAGCTGATAGGTGTGGTTCGGCGGCGCGGCGGGCACCGCGTCGAAGGACACGGCGGCGGCGTCCAAGCGTGCCGAGGTGGTGACGACGATATCGCCGCCGCCGGTGACCGGGGCGCGCGTTTGCCGCGCATCCGGCTCGGCGAGCACCCGCTGCGCGGTCACCGCGCCCGAATCCCGCTGCTGCGCACGGTCGATCGCCAGGAACGTGCCGACCCCGATCGCGAGGATCAGCACCGCCGCGGCGGCCAGCCAGCGCACCGGCCAGGTCCGGGTCGCCGGTGCGGTGGCCGCCAACTGGCGGTCCAGGGCGGCTTGGACGGACGCCTCGACGTGGTCGGGCGCGGGATGCCTGTCGACCACGGTGAGCGCCGCGAGGGTCTCGCGGATATCGCGCACGGAGTCGCGGAAGGCGGTCGCCGCCGCGGCGTCGGCGGTACGCACCCGCTCCTCCACCGCCGCGCGCTCGTCGTCGGAGAGCGCGTCGAGTGCGTACGGGTAGGCGAGGTCGAGCAGATCGGTGTCGGGTGAGTGGTCAGGCATCGGTCACCGATCCTGTCAAACAGCTGCGCAGTCGGCGCAATCCGTCACGAATGCGAGTCTTCACCGTGGACAACGGGATACCGAGATCATCGGCCACCTCCGGATAGGTCCGGCCGCCGTAGTAGGCGAGCGCCACCGTTTCCCGCTGGATATCGGTGAGGGTGGCCAGGCAGTCGAGCACGGCGCGCTCCTCGGAGCGCTGTGTCACCGTCTCGGCGACGATATCGTGATCTCGGCCCAGATGCCGCTGACCGTAAGCGAAATCGCGGTGTCCCCGGGAGTATTCGGTACGGGCGCGATCCACCGCGCGCCGATGGGTGAGCATCATGAGCCAGCCGATCGGACTGGCCAGCCGCTTATCGTACTGGTCGGCAGAGTTCCACACGTACAGGTACACCTCCTGGGTGACCTCCTCGGCGGCCGGGGGACGACGCAGAATCCGCAGCGCCAGACCGTACACGCGGTCGTGAGTCGAGCGGTAGAAGGCGGTGAAGGCGTCCCGATCGCCCGCGGCGACACCCCGCAACAGCGCCGCCAGGCGGCGCATCTGCTCCGGATCGGGCGTCGGCCGGACGGCCGGGCAACTCTCGGACCGCTCGACCCGGTTGTCGCCGGCATCAGCGGAGAGGGTGCGGCCTTCATCGGCCATATGCGGTGTCTTTCCTGGTCGGATAGCTCGCCGGTACGGGTACCTCGCAGCCTAGCGGCCGGTGCCGCGGCACGCCGGATATTCTCGCGCACCGCGGTTCCCCCGCGAATCCGCCGGCTCGGACGACCGCCGAACGCACGCTCGCGGCCGCCCGAGGCATAGGAGCGGACCCGCTAGAGCGGCATCGGGCCGGAAGAGCCGCTGGAGGCCCACCACCAGGCCGCGTTCACGCGGGCGATGATCAGATTGACGACATCGAGAACGGTACTGCCCATGGAGCTTTCCTCTGCTGGGGAACGACTGACGCCGCGCAGCCTACCCACTCCGGAGACACGAATCCCCCCGGTCGACCGAGATCGACCAGGGGGATGCGCGCGGATTGTCCGCGATTACGCGCCGAACTTGGCGTTGTACTCCTTGGCCTCGCGGCGGCGGCGGTGCAGGATGGGCTCGGTGTAGCCGTTGGGCTGCTCGGTGCCCTCGAGCACGAGTTCCTTGGCGGCCTGGAAGGCGATGCTGGAGGCGAAGTCCGGGGCCATCGGGCGGTAGCTCGGATCACCGGCGTTCTGGCGGTCGACGACCGGGGCCATGCGTTCGAGGGAGGCGATGACCTCGTCCTCGGACACCACTCCGTGGCGCAGCCAGTTGGCCACCAGCTGGGAGGAGATGCGCAGGGTGGCGCGGTCCTCCATCAGGCCGACGTCCTTGATGTCGGGCACCTTGGAGCAGCCGACGCCCTGGTCGATCCAGCGGACCACGTAGCCGAGGATGCCCTGGGAGTTGTTGTCGAGTTCCTGCTGCTTCTCCTCGGCCGACCAGTTGGTGTCGGCGGCGAGGGGGATCTCCAGGATCTGATCGACGCTGGCGCGCGCACCGCCCTTGGCGATCTCGGCCTGCCGCTTGAACACGTCCACCAGGTGGTAGTGGGTGGCGTGCAGGGTGGCGGCGGTGGGCGAGGGCACCCAGGCGGTGTTCGCACCGGCCTTGGGGTGGCCGACCTTCTGGACCAGCATGTCCGCCATCAGGTCCGGCATGGCCCACATGCCCTTGCCGATCTGCGCCTTACCGGGCAGGCCGGTGGCGATACCGGTGTCGACATTGAAGTCCTCGTAGGACAGGATCCACTGCTGGCCCTTCATCTCGGCCTTGCGGACCATGGGCCCGGCCTCCATGGAGGTGTGGATCTCGTCGCCGGTGCGGTCGAGGAAGCCGGTGTTGATGAAGACCACGCGGTCCTTGGCGGCGTGGATGCACGCCTTCAGGTTCACCGTGGTGCGCCGCTCCTCGTCCATGATGCCGACCTTGAGGGTGTTGGCGGGCAGACCCACCACCTCCTCGATCCGGCCGAACAGCTCGTTGGTGAACGCGACCTCGTCGGGGCCGTGCATCTTCGGCTTCACGATGTAGATGGAGCCGGTCCGGGTGTTCTTCAGCTTGGTGTCGCCATTGAGCGCGTGCTTGGCGATCAGCACGGTGAGCAGGCCGTCCATGATGCCCTCGGGCACCTCGTTGCCGTCGGCGTCGAGGATGGCGTCGGAGGTCATGAGGTGGCCGACATTGCGCACGAACAGCAGCGAGCGGCCGTGCAGCACCAGCTCCGAGCCGTCGAGGGCGGTGTAGACCCGGTCGGGGTTCATGGTGCGGGTGAAGGACTTGCCGCCCTTGCTGACCTCTTCGGCCAGATCACCCTTCATCAGGCCCAGCCAGTTGTGGTAGCAGAGGACCTTGTCCTCGGCGTCCACCGCGGCGACCGAGTCCTCGAAGTCCATGATGGTGGTGACCGCGGACTCCAGCACCACATCCTTGACACCGGCGGTGTCGGTGGAGCCGATTGGCGAGGACGGGTCGATCTGGATCTCGATGTGCAGGCCGTGGTGCTTCAGCAGCACCGAGGTCGGGTTCGCCGGATCACCCAGGTACCCGACCAGCGCCGAGGGGTCGGCCAAGCCGATGTCGGTGCCGTCCTCCAGCCCGACGACGAGCTCACCGTCTTCGATCGAGTACTTGGTGGAGCCGACGTGCGAGCCGGTGATCAGCGGCACCGCGTCGTCGAGGAAGTTGCGGGCCCATTCGATGACCTTGTCACCGCGGACCTTGTTGTAGCCGGTGCCCTTCTCCGCGCCGTTCTCCTCGGAGATGGCGTCGGTGCCGTACAGGGCGTCATACAGCGAGCCCCAGCGCGCGTTCGCCGCGTTGATGGCGAAGCGGGCGTTCATCACCGGCACCACGAGCTGCGGGCCCGCGGTGGTGGCGATTTCGGCGTCCACGTTCTCGGTGCCGATCTGGAAATCGGCCGGTTCGGGACGCAGGTAGCCGATCTCGGTGAGGAACTGCTTGTAGGCAGCCTTGTCGTAGCCGGTGCCGGGGTGAGCACGGTGCCACTCGTCGATCTTGGCCTGGATGTCGTCGCGTTCGGTGAGCAGAGCACGGTTACGGGGAGCGAGGTCGTTGATGACGGCCTCGGCACCCGACCAGAACGCGGCGGAATCTACGCCGGTGCCGGGAAGGGCCTCGTTCTCCACGAAATCGTGGAGCACCTTGGCAACCTGGAGCCCGCCGACCTGAATCCGCTCTGTCATCTAATGCCTCATTTCGAGAAGCCGGGTGGAAAAAGTACGCCCGTCATGTTACTCGCGGGTATGTGGCGGGCGGCGGCGGCCTGCACTTCCGGATGGGTCACCGGTCTTGATTGTATCGGGCGGTACATTTAATGTACTGATCGGAACATTTCTGCCGTTCCCGGACACGAAGGTGTGGGTGCATGGGAAAGTCCTTGTCGGAGAAGGTCGTTGTGGTCACCGGCGGCAGCCGCGGGCTGGGTCGCGAGATGGTGCACGCCTTCGCCGACGCCGGGGCCCACGTGGTGATCGCCAGCCGCAAACTCGACGCCTGCGCGGCCCTGGCCGCCGAGGTGCGCGCGAAGTACGGTGTCCGGGCGCTGCCGGTGGCCTGCAATGTCGGCGTCTGGGAGCAGTGCGACGCCCTGGTCGACGCCGTGTACGCGGAATTCGACAGGGTGGACGTGCTGGTCAACAACGCGGGCATGTCCCTGCTGTACCCGAGTCTGGACCGGGTCACCGAGGCCATGTTCGACAAGGTGATCGCCACCAACCTCAAGGGTGCGTTCCGGTTGTCGGCCCGCATCGGTCCGCGCATGGCGGCCGCGGGCGGCGGCTCGATCATCAATATCTCCTCCATCGAGGCCGCGAAACCCGAACCCCTCGCGGTGCCCTACGCGGCCGCCAAGGCCGGACTGGAGGCGCTCACCG
Source organism: Nocardia otitidiscaviarum (assembly GCF_007362295.1). Taxonomy (NCBI): domain Bacteria; kingdom Bacillati; phylum Actinomycetota; class Actinomycetes; order Mycobacteriales; family Nocardiaceae; genus Nocardia; species Nocardia otitidiscaviarum. Next base: position 2,665,235 of record NZ_CP041695.1, read on the forward strand.
GCGGGCTGGCGCAGACCTACGGCCCGGCGGTGCGGGTCAACACCATTCGCTGCGGGGCCTTCGACACCGATATCGCCAAGGCGTGGCCGCAGGAGATGCGCGATCACCTCGCCCAGCACAACGCGCTCGGGCGGATCGGCGTCCCGGCCGATATCGTCGGGGCCGCACTGTTCTTCGCCTCCGACGCGTCGGCCTTCTGCACCGGGGCGACCCTGGCCCTGGACGGCGGCTGGCGATGACCGCGGCACCGGCCCGGCGGCGCGGACGGCCACCCGCCTCGGCGGCGAGCCCGGGGGAGACCCGGGAGCGGATCATGCGCGCGGCCATGGAACTGTTCGCGGAGAAGGGATTCCATGCCACCGGCGTCGGCGAGATCGGCGACCGGGCCGGGATCCAGCGCGGCGCACTGTATTACCACATCGGATCCAAGGAAGAACTGCTCTTCCAGATCCGGCGCAACTACACCCAGCTCATGCTGGACGCCGCCGCGGCCGTCGCCGAGCGCGACGCCGCACCGATCGACAAGCTGCGCACCCTGATTCGCGACCATGTCCGCCTGATCATCGAACACCAGCACGAGGTGACCATCGCGCTGCGCGACGCCGGGGCGCTCACCCCCGAACGCGAGGCCGACCTGCAGCAATTGCGCGAGGCCATTCAGGGCTGCTGGCAGCGGGTCTTCGACGAGGGCCACCGCGCCGGAGCGCTGGGCACCAACGACCACGTCGTCACCAACAGTGTGGTGGCCATGTTGAACATGGTCAGCCGCTGGTACCGCCCCGACGGCGCGCGCACCCCCGACGAGATCGCCGACATTCTCACCACCACCATCCTCGACGGTGTCGCGGCACCGGCCGGAAACAAGTGAAAGGCTGACCATGGCTTGGGATTTCGAGACCGACCCGGAATACCAGCGGAAGCTGGACTGGGTGGCCGATTTCGTGCGGAACGAGGTCGAGCCGCTCGACCTGCTGTACCCGGAACCCTACGACCGCACCAACCCCGAGATCCGGGCGCTGATGAAACCGTTGCAGGAGAAGGTGAAAGCGCAGGGCCTGTGGGCCTGCCATCTCGGCCCGGAACTCGGCGGCCCCGGCTACGGCCAGCTCAAACTGGCCCTGCTCAACGAGGTCATCGGCACCTCCAAGTGGGCACCGCTGGTCTTCGGCTGCCAGGCACCGGATTCCGGCAATGCCGAAATCCTCGCCCATTTCGGCACCCCGGAGCAGAAGGCCAGGTATCTGCAACCGTTGCTCGACGGTGAGATCGGCTCCTGCTATGTGATGACCGAACCCACCGGCGGCTCCGATCCGACGGCCTTCAAGACGCGCGCGGTGCGCGACGGCGACCACTGGGTCATCAACGGCGAGAAGTGGTTCAACTCCGCCGCCGAATTCGCCACCTTCCACATCGTCATGGTGGTCACCGATCCGGACGCCGAACCGCACCGGCGGCTGTCCATGTTCATCGTCCCCGCCGACGCCCCCGGCCTGGAGATCGTGAAGAACTTCACGGTGCCCGGATTCAGCGAGAACGAGGGGCATCTGCGTTTCACCGATGTGCGGGTGCCCGCCGACGCGCTGCTCGGGACCGAGGGACTCGGCTTCATCGTGGCCCAGACCCGCCTCGGCGGCGGTCGCGTGCACCACGCCATGCGCACGGTCGCCATGGTGCGCAAGGCCTTCGACATGATGTGCGAGCGCGCCGTCTCCCGGCCCATGCGCAAGGGTGTGCTCGGCGGTCTGCAGATGACGCAGGAGAAGATCGCCGAAGCCTGGATCGAGATGGAGCAGTTCCGGCTGCTGGTGCTGCGCACCGCCTGGCGGATCGACAAGGAGCAGGACTACCGCAAGGTCCGCCACGATATCGCGGCCATCAAGGTGGCCATGCCCAAGGTCATGCACGATATCGCCCAGCGCGCCATGCACCTGCACGGCGCCATCGGCGTCAGCACCGATCTGCCGTTCGTGGACATGATGAACTACGCCCAGGTCATGGCCATCGCGGACGGGCCCACCGAGGTCCACAAGATCACCCTCGCCAAGGAGATCCTGAAGACCTACGAGCCCGGCGATCCGGTGTACCCGAGCGGCTACCGCCCGGCGCTGCGGGAGAAGGCGCGGGAACTGGTGGTGCAGCGGCTCGAACACACCGTCGGGAACCTGTGAGCGCATCCCGCTGACCGAACCCCGCCGACCGAAGCCCGTCGACGGGAACGGCTGGCGGACAAGGGTTCTCGTCAGCGGGGCCGGTCACGCCACCGGTGCGCGCTCGGCGGTCCCGGTGATATTGCGGGCCATGCCGCCGAAGATCACCGCGTGGAACGGGGCGATGGACTGCCAGTAGAGCTGTCCGGCGAATCCGTGCGGTTCGAAGACGGCGCGCTGCCGGTACACCGCACCGCCGTCGGCCCCCGGTGCGACCGACAGCTCCAGCCAGGCGCGCCCGGGCACCCGCATCTCGGCGCGCAGTCGCAGCAGCCGCGGACGCTCGATGTGCTCGACCCGCCACCAGTCCAGGGCCTCGCCGGGGCGCAGCCGGTGCGGATCGCGACGGCCGCGCCGCAGCCCCACCCCGCCCGCGAGCCGGTCGATCCAGCCGCGCAGCGACCACGCCAGCGGGAACGAATACCACCCGTTCTCCCCGCCGATCGCCTCGATCACCGCCCAGACACCGTCGGGGTCGGCGGTGGTGGCGAGTTCGCGCACATCCGTGTAGACGGTGCCGCCGGACCACTCCGGATCGGTGGGCAGCGGATCGGACGGCGCACCGGCATCCGACCAGCGGGTGGGCACGTCGAGATCCTTGATGCGGGCCAGCGCCAGTTCGACGGCACGGCGATAGCCGGTCGGGCCCTCCGGCGGCGGCGGAATGTGCTCGTCGATGGCGGTGTCACGGCACACCACGTCATTGATCAGCGACTCCATCAGCGGGACGGCGATGGAGCGGGGGACCGGGGTCACCAGATTCACCCACTGCGCCGACAGCCACGGCGTCAACACCGGTACCGGCACGATGACCCGCCGCGTGAGTCCGGCGACGGCAGCGTAGCCGTGCATCATGTCCACGTAGGTCAGCACATCGGGACCGCCGATATCGAACGCGCCCGACACCGAGACCGGCAGCTCGGCGGCGGCCACCAGATAGTGCAGAACATCGCGGACCGCGATGGGTTGGATGCGGTTGCGGGCCCAGCGCGGGGTCACCATAACCGGCAGCCGCTCGGTCAGATACCGCAGCATCTCGAAACTGGCCGAACCCGATCCGATGATCACCCCGGCGCGCAGCACCAGCGCCGGCGTCGACCCGGCCAGCAGAATATCGCCGACCTCGGCGCGCGAGCGCAGATGCCGCGACAGCCGCTGACCATCCGGGGTGATGCCGCCGAGATAGACGATGCGCCGCAGCCCGGCCCGGCCCGCCCCGGCCGCGGCGAGTTCGGCGGCGCGCCGATCCACCTCCTCGAAATCGGTGCGGCTGAGCGAATGGATCAGGTAGTAGAGGACGTCCTGACCCGCGAGCGCGCCGTCCACCGCCTCGGCATCGGTGACATCACCGGTGAGCACCTCCACCCGATCCCGCCACGGCACCTCGGCGAGCTTCTCCGGACTGCGGACCAGCAGCCGCACGCTGTGGCCCCGGCTCAGCAGCTCCGGCACCAGTCGGCCGCCGATGTATCCGGTCGCCCCGAAGATCACACAGCGCACGCGCTCACCTCTTCCGGTCGGTCGTACTCCGCACGGTCGGTCGTTCGGCTCAGGTGTGCACCGTCAGGTGTTCAACTGCCAGACGGCCAGATTCAGCGCCGCCGCGAAGACGGTCCACAGCAGATAGGGTACGAGCATTCCGGCGGCCCACCGCTGGTGGCGCGCGAACAGCACGATGGTGGCGACGATTGCGACCAGCAGGACCAGGATCTCCGCGAAGGCCACCCCGCGCCATTCGGCCGCGAAGAACAGCGGCGTCCACAGCGCGTTCAGGATCAGCTGGACCACGAAGACACCGAGGGCGACACGCACCCGCTGCCACGGCGCGGCGCGCCACACCAGCCACGCCGCGATCGCCATGAGCGAGTAGAGCAGCGTCCACACCGGACCGAACAGCCACGAGGGCGGTGCCCAGGCCGGTTGTTCCAGGGCTTCGTACTTGTCGGCGGTCGAGACCGCCGACAGATTCCCGACCGCGGCCGCCGCGGCGACCAGCAGCGCGATCACCGCCAGCCCGGCCACCTGCGCGCCGGTGCCGTAGTGCGCCGGTCCGGATCGACGCACGGTCGAATCACTCGTTCCCGCTCGGCTGTTCATGATCACTCCGTTCTGTCACCGCTCCTACGGCGGCTTCCCTCGGTGTGGTGGTCGAAACCCGGGCGGTGTGCGCGTCCGGGCGGCTCGGCCACCAGATGCGCGCACCGATCAGCCGGAACAACGCCGGGATGACGACGGTGCGCACCACGAAGGTGTCGAGCACGATGCCGATGCCGACGACGATGCCGAGCTGGGTCAGGGTGATCAGCGGCAGCACCCCGAGCACCGTGAACACCGCCGCCAGCACGATGCCCGCGCTGGTGATGACCGCGCCGGTGGCCGAGACCGCGCGCACCATGGCGCGGGTGGTGCCGTACTCCGGCGTCTCCTCGCGAACCCGGGTGACCAGGAAGATGGTGTAGTCGACGCCCAGCGCCACCAGGAACAGGAACGCGAACAGCGGTACGTTCGTATCCAGCGCCGGGAAACCGAACACGTGGGTGCCGAGCCAGCTGCCCAGACCCAGGGCGGCCAGCGCGCTCAGAACCGTCACCGCGACCAGCAGCAGGGCGGCCGGGACGGCGCGCAGCAGGGCGAACAGGATCAGCAGCACCACGGCCAGGATGAGCGGGATGACGACGAGCCGGTCACGTCCCGCCGTCGTACTCGTGTCCAGGGCCTCGGCGTCGCTGCCGCCGACCAGCGCCTGCGCGTCGGGGATGTCGGCGAGCCCGGCGCGCAGCGTGCGGACGAGTTCGGCCGAGCGGTCCGAGGCGGGTGGCGCGTCGAGCACCACCGACCAGCGGGTCAGGCCGGTCGGCGCGGTGCCGGTCGGGGTCGCCCGCACCACGCCGGGGGTCCCGGTCAGCACCTCGCCGACGGCCGCGTCGGCCTCGGAGCGGACCACCACCACGGTGGGGTCCGACGCTCCCGCGGGGAAATGCCGGGCGAGGGTGTCGAATCCGTCGACGGATTCCGCGCGCACCCGGAACTGCTCGGTCTGCGAGAGGCCGACCTCGACGGTGAACAGCCCCGCCACGCAGACCGCGAGCAGCGCCGTGGTCGCCGCCAGCACCGGCAGCGGCCGGTCGGTGACGCGGGTGGCGAGGGTGTGCCACGCGCCCCGTTCGGCGAGATCGGTGCCGTCGGGTCGCGGGACGAAGGGCCAGAACACCCGCCGCCCGCACAGGGCCAGCGCGGGCGGCAGCCCGACGAGGACGAAGGCCAGCGCCACCAGCAGTCCGGCCGCGGCCAGCGCGCCCAGGCTGCGGGTGCTGGGCGCGGCGGCCAACAGCAGGACGAGCAGGGCGGTCACGACGGTCAGATTGCTGGCCAGGATGGCGGGTCCGGCGCGGCCGACGGCCCGCCGCAGCGCCGCGCGGTGGTCGGGCTCACGGCGTAGTTCGTCGCGGTAGCGGGAGACCAGCAGCAGTGCGTAGTTGGTGCCCGCGCCGAACACCAGCACGCTGGTGATGCCGGAGGTGGAGCCGTCGAAGGTGAGCCCGGTCCAGCGGGCCAGGCCGGTGGCGACGCTGATCGCGACCCGGTCGGCGAGTCCGATCACCAGCAGCGGAACCAGCCACAGCACGGGGGAGCGGTAGGTGAGGATGAGCAGCAGGGCGACCACGCTCGCGGTCACCGCCAGCAGCGTGGTGTTCGCGCCCGCGAAGGAGTCGGAGATGTCGGCGGCGAAAGCGGGGCCGCCGGTGACCTCGAGGACCAGGTCGTCGGGCAGTCCGGCGCGGGCGTCCTGGCGCAGCCGATCGACGCGGTCGGAGAGCTCCGTGCCGCTCAGGTCGGCGGGCACCGGGATCGAGGCGAGAACGGCCGCGCCGTCGGGGGCGGGGACGAGCGCATCGGCCGGGGGCGCGCCGGAGGCGGTCGTGCGGGCCACCGCATCGGCTACCGCGGCCCGATCGGACTCGGTCAGCGCGCCGCCGTCGGCGCGGGTCACCACGGCGATGGCGGCGGCGGTGTCCGCATCCGGGAACTGCTCCAGTGCCCGGTCCGCGCGGGCGGATTCCGCGCTCGCGGGCAGTGACTGCGGGGCGCTGCCCGCCGTGTCGTTCTTGCCGATACCCGCCATGAGCGCTCCGCCGACGGCGATGAGCAGTATCGGCAACAGCCATGACCGGCGTGCCGTGACCAGTGTCGCGTAGCGATCCCAGATACCCACTCGACCAAATATCTCAGATTCTTAATTATTAAGCAATCGAGAGAACTGGTGAGCGGTTTAGGCTGACTCCGTGAGTGAGAGCGATTCGACCGCCATCCCGCGCGGATCGGCCGCGGCGGAGGACCGTGCGGCGCTGGAGACGGAGATCGGCGCGGACCTGCGCGCCCTGACCGCCGTGTCCGAGCAGCTGGGCCATGCCTTCGCGCGATCGGAGAACTTGCGCCCCAACGACTTTCGGGCGCTGTTGCACGTCGCCACCGCCGAATTCGCCGATCGCCCGCTCACCCCCGGCCAGCTCGGCAAGCTCATGGGCATGTCCTCACCCGCGGTCACCTACCTGGTGGAGCGGCTGAGTGAATCCGGCTATCTGCGCCGCGCCGACGACCCGAGTGACCGTCGCCGAGTGATCCTGCACCACGACGACTCCGGCCGCGCGGCCGCCGAGAACTTCTTCCTGCCACTCGGCCAGCGCACCCGCGCGGCCATGGCCGAGTTCTCCGACGCCGACCTGTACGCCACCCACCGCGTGCTCACCGCCGTAATCCACGCTCTGCGTGCGCATTTCGACGCCGTGACCGATCCGGCGGCCCGGTGAACAGCGCCCGGACACCGGCAAGCGACAACCCGATCATCAGGTCCAGCTGAAGTCAAGGCCCCGTCCGGGCTCAGGGGGTGAGTCCGACGGCGGGCAGGATGGCCTGGTCGACGATATCGGCGAGGGTCCGCTCGCCGGGCAGCGCGCCGGTGTCGAACGCGATCTTGAGTACCAGCGCCTCACCGATATCGAGGACCACGGGGGTGAGCCGCGCCGGATCGATTCGCCCGATGCGCGCGTAGTGATGCAGGACCGTGCTGGTGAAGCGGCCGCCCGCGGGCTCGAAGACATCCGAGTAGACGGCCTCGGCCAGCTCCGGATAGCGGGCGCGGTCCAGCAGAATCGCCGCGACGGCGCGCGCCGTCGGCGTATCCATCCAGTCGACCAGCAGTTTCAGTGCCGCGATCAGATCGTGGCGGAGATCGTCGGTGGCCGAGACCGTCTCGTGCGGGAATGCGGAGCGGACGGCATCCAGCAATACCGCCTGCGGACTGTCCCAGCGCCGGTACAGCGAGGTTTTCGCGATGCCGGAGCGCTGGGCGATGCGTTCCATGGTGAGCCTGCCGAGGCCGACCTCGTCGAACTCCTCGATGACGGCGGTGCGAATCGCCGCCACCACCTCGGCGTCGCTGCGGCGGCCGCGCGTGCTCGGCATGGTTGTCGGTCCTTCGTCGGGTCGGGAGGTACGTTCCGATGCAGACTAGTCGGCGGTGGTGGCCAGGGTGACGACCGCGGTCGCGTACGGGCCGAGCTCCAGGACGTCACCCGGATTGTCGCGGACGGCGGCCGGGCCCGCACCGGTCCCGGTGTCCACGACCGCCATCGACCGCGGCCGGTCGGGTGCGGTGCAGCGGACCGCGATCGGATCGGGGTACTTGTTCACCAGCAGGACCTTCCGCTCACCGGCCGCGGTCCGGAAGGCTCGCGCGTGCAGGCGGCCCTCCGGTGCCATGGGGTGTCCGATCGCGGTGTCGAACAGCTCGTCGCCCGGACCGAAATGCTCCAGCAGAAGCTGGAGCACCCGGTAGCGGGCGTTGGGTTCGCCGGTGTTCCAGTCCAGCAGTGACGTTCCCGCGATCATGCCCGGATAGTCCATGAACTCGGCCACGCCGACGATATCGATGCCCAGCTCGGTCAGCCGCGACCACAGGTATGCGATCACCGCACCGCCGAGTGTCCAATAGTCCTGGGGGATATCGGGTTCGGTGCTCATCACGTCCGGTGCGAAGGACCCGATCTCGTTGATGAAGGTCTTCGTGTGCGGAGACAGTCTGCGGCGTATGGAATCGATCAGCAGCACCTGGGTGATGAACCCCTCCGCCTGGGCGAAGAAGGTGCCGCGCCATTCCTCGAACGGCGGATTCCGTTCGGCGCTGGTGGGATCGAGGATATCCGGGGTGGCGTAGAAGTGATACGACACGGCGTCGACCGGAATGCCGGCCCGGTGGTTCGCGGGATCCAGGAAATGCCAGAAGTACTCCGGATCCTGTGTCACCGGACTGAGTGACAGCCCGACGAACTTCATCTCGGGATCGAGTTCCCGCAGCCGCTCCACCACCGCGTCGTAGAGGCGGGTGTAGACCTGCGGTGACAGCCGGTGACCGATATCGGGTTCGCAGAGCACCTCCCAGTAGGCGAATCGGTGCCGGCGCCCGGAGGTGTGGCGTACGCCGAACTGATCGGTGAATCCGCCCGCCAGATACCAGCGGCCGATGCGCTCGAAGTGGTCGGCGACCTCGGTGAGGGTGGGGTCGCGAAATTCGGTGCCCTGCTCGTAATCCCAGTGGATTGCCGCCGGATCATCCTGCGGCGCGACGGGTTGCGCGGTGTGGAACATCCAGGTGGGGATGGTCGCGAAGTTCGCCACCACGGGCCGTCCCGCGGTGGCCGACAGGCAGTCGTCCATGAACTGGTCGAGCTGCGCGAAGTCCCAGGAGGTGTGGCCGTCGACGGGCGGATACAGCTCGGGCACCGACAGTTTCGGCGAAGAGAACCAGGGCAGCAGCCGGACGTAATCGGCTTCCAGTGCGCGCAGTGCGGCGAAGGCCTTGTCGTGTAGGGGTTCACCGCGTCGCAGCGGCGGTGCGGTCCAGACGTGGGTGGTCAAGGTGGTGCATGAGGTGCCGCGGGTAGCGGTCCAGTCGATGGAGAGAGGGAGGGCAGCGGACATCGCCGGAATCCTTTCGGGGGGAACGCCCTCAGGGTAGCTACGGTAACGTAGCTACGCAACGGTTTCTAAGAGTGGGTTCGCGTGAGGTGTGACGAAGGTGTGACGGTGTGTCCCGGCGGGGCGACCAGGCCACGCGGACCAGGTTGAATCGAGACAGCGACGGCGAACACGGAACTCGGAGGATGAAACATGGTGTCGGTACGCAGGCTCACTCGATCCCCCATCGCCTGGGCGGTGGTGGCGGTCCTGGTGGTCGCGCTCGGTATCGGGCTGGCGCTGTTCCAGCCCTGGCGGCTGTTCACCAACACCACGGTCGAGGAGGCGGCGCCCACGGTGAACGCCCCGGTCACCCCCGGTGCGACGCCCGCGCGGCCGCGCACGCTCTACACCGGCGAGTTCATCTCGCACGAGCACGCCACCAGCGGCACGCTGCGGGTGCTCGACCTGGGCAACGGTCAGCGCGTGCTGCGGCTGGAGGACCTCGACACCTCGGACGGGCCCGCGCTGTTCGTGTGGCTCAGTGACGCCCCGGTGCTGCCCGGGCGTGACGGGTGGGGTGTCTTCGACGACGGCGCGTTCGTGAGTCTGGGAAATCTGAAGGGCAACAAGGGGAGTCAGAACTACGAGATTCCCGCCGACGTCGACCTGTCGACACTGCGGAGCGTGTCGATCTGGTGCGACCGGTTCAATGTGTCCTTCGGTGCGGCGGAGTTGCGCACCGCCTAGGCCCGGTGCAGCGCCGTGCGGAAGCGGGTGCGGTAGGCCGAGGGGGTGACGCCGAGGTGGCGCAGGAAGGCGCGGCGCAGTGATTCCTCGCTGCCCAGGCCGCAGCGGTGGGCGGTGCGGGCGATGGATTCGCCCGATTCCAGCAGGGTCTGCGCCGCCTCCAGCCGGACCGCTTCCACGAAGGCGGCCGGGGTGGTGTCGAGATGTTCGCGGAACAGCCGGGTCAGATGCCGGACGCTGAGGGCGGCGCGGTCGGCCATGGCTGGCAGGGAATGGTCGGCGGTGGGATCGGCGAGGACGTCGTCGAGCAGGGCGCGCAGCGGATCGTGGCGGGGGCGGGGCAGCCGCGCGGCCACCGAGAACTGGGATTGCCCGCCCGGCCGCTGTAGGAAGACCACCAGGTCCCGCGCCACATCCCGGGCCAGCTCCGCACCCTCGTCGGCCTCCACCAGTGCCAGCGCCAGATCGATACCGGCGCTGACACCGGCCGAGGTGTAGACCGTGTCGTCGCGCACGTAGATGGCGTCCGGCTCCACCGTCACCCGCGGGTGCGCGCGAGCGAGCGTGGCGGCGTGCCGCCAGTGTGTGGTGGCGCGGCGGCCGTCGAGCACGCCCGCCTGCGCGAGGGCGAAGGCGCCGGTGCACACCGACGCGATCCGGCGCGCACCGGCGGCGAAATCCGGTATGGCGGAAATTAGTTCGGGCGGTGCGGGAGCCTGCGGCAACCGCGCGGAGCCCGGAATCAGCACCGTGTGCGCGCCCCGGACATCGGCGTAGGAGGTGTGCGCCGTGAGACTCGTCCTCGCCGAGGTGGTGACCGGACCGCCGTCCGGCGAACACAGCACGAGCTCGTATCCGCCGCCCAATGCCAGTGCGGTGCTGAAGACTTCCATCGGGGCGGTGGCGTCCAGCAGGCGGACGCCGTCGTACACCGCCACCGCGATCGTGCGGCTCACCCCCGCGAGCTTAATGGCCGAATCCGAGGGGTTCGCGGCCGGATGGCCATGGTGGCGGTGCGGGCGGACGGGCGAAGCTCGATCCATGACCACGATCGCCGATATCGCCATCCCCGACAGCGCCCTGGCCCGCGAGGCCACCGAACTCGTCCGCGACGCCGCCGCGCCGCTGATCTACGATCACTCCCGGCGGGTATTCCTGTTCGGCGCGCTCCAGGGCCGCCGCCGCGGCCTCGACTTCGACGCCGAACTGCTCTACATCGGCGCACTGTTCCACGATCTCGGCCTCACCGACCGCTACCGCACCGACGACCAGCGGTTCGAGATCGACGGCGCGGACGAGGCGCGCAAATTCCTGCACGCCCACGGGATCGCCGACCAGCGCGCCGATCTGGTGTGGACCGCCATCGCACTGCACACCACCCCGGAGATCCCGACCCGCATGGCACCCGAGATCGCGCTGGTGACAGCGGGAGTCGAACTGGATGTGCTCGGCATCGGCTATCACGACATCAGCGCCGAGCAGCGGGCCGCGGTGGTGGCCGCGCATCCGCGGCCCGAATTCAAACGACGCATCCTGGCCGCCTTCACCGACGGCATCGCGCACCGTCCGGCCACCACCTTCGGCAATGTGAAAGCCGATGTGCTGGAACGGTTCTCGCCGGGCTTCACGCGAACGAACTTCGTCGCGGTGATCGAGGGCTCGGCCTGGCCGGAGTGATCAGGCGGTGCGCGGGGCGACCCAGAGCGCCTCGGCGACCGCGCACGGCTGCCCGTCCGGGGTCGACAGTGCCACGCCGACAGTGTGTTTGCGGCCGTCCCGGTGCTGGGCCCAGGCGTAGGCGATGTATTCGGCGCCGGCGAGGACGGGCTGCGTCTGGGTGGCGGTCAGGGCCGCGGTGACCGCGCCCTGGCCCATGCCCTGGAACACCCAGGCCGCGATGCCGCCGGGGCAGTCCAGGGTGGACCAGACCACTTCGGGCGGGAGCTCCCCGTGCTCGTCGGCCAGGCCCGGATCGGGCGTCCAGGCGGCGGCCATGACCCGGCGGTCGGGGGTGGCCCACGGGAACAGCCGCAGTCCGTGGCCGGGTTCGCACAGCACGCCGCAGCCGTAGCAGTCGGTGACCTGGCGATCGGGAGAGGACAGCGCCGCTTCGGTGGCGCGTTTGGCCTCCGACCAGGACGGCGCGTCCGGTGGAGCGAGGGTGAGCGCCGCGGGCGCGGCCTCGGCCAGCAGCAGGCCGTCGGCGTCGGACAGCGCGGTGCGGTCGGGGTCGGCGGCGATGGTGACGGGCGCGCCGACCGGTACCGCCCGGCGGAAGTCGACCCGGACCGTATCGGCCCCGGCGTGCCGGGCCAGCATGCCCGCGACATAGCCGCCGAACGCCACCCGCGGATAGCCGTGGATATGTTCCGGAATGGTGAGGGTCTGCGGCTGGGCCATGCTCTCGATCAACCTCTCCCGGCCCCGGTGGGCCGTCGAACGCTATCGACGATACCGACGGGCCGGTGGGGCGCGGAGTCAGGGCAGTGGTTGTGCGCCGCGCTGGGCCAGCATGATGGTCATGATGCCCGCCTCCTGGTTCTGGGCGGTCATCATCGCCCGCGCCGCCTCTTTCACCGGGCCCGAGGTGAGCAGTTCGTCGGCGGCCTTCGCCATGGTGACGCCGCCCAGATGATGGCGCAGCATCAGTTGCAGGAACAGGGTTTCGGCGTCGGCCCCGCGAGCGGCGGCGAGGGCGTCGAGTTCGCCCCAGGTGGCCATACCGGGCATGAGTCCGTCGGAATTCGTGGCCGTGGTGGTGGGGGCGGTCGAATGATGATGGGCGGCAGTGGTGTCGCCGTCGTGCATCCAAGCCATCGGCTCGCGACCGCCGGGGGAGACGTCGGCCAGCCGCAGCCAGCCCAGCATGGTGCCGATCTCCACCCGCTGAGTGTCGGAGATCTGCTGCGCCAGTTGCCGAATCACCGGATCGGCGGCCGGATCCAGGCGCTGCACCATGAGCAGCGCCTGTTCGTGGTGGGTCAGCATATCCCGGGTGAACCCGATCTCGACCGGATCCAGGACCGGGGGTGCGGTCCGGTCGTCGGGAATCAGGCTGGGGCGCAGCGCCATACCGATCGCCACCAGCAGCAGCGCCGCCGCCACGTAGGCGACGGCACGCAGCCGGTTCACGAGCCGACCACGGACTGCTGATCGGCGGGCGGGGTGTACACGCGCTCGTCGAGTTGCAACACCATGAACCCGTTGTCGTTGCAGCTGGTCCACAGGTGGCTGCCGTGCCACTCCGGCGGGGCGAAGCACCAGTCGGTGGACAGGTCGCCGAAGGCCAGCATGCCCGAGCGCTGCGACAGCGCCTGCCCGAGGTCGAACTGCCCCTCCAGGATGGCGCGCGCCGCCGACGGGAACTCCATGGCGGGCACGCCGATCAGCGAGGCCAGCGCGTGCGGGGAGTTCCACAGCTCCAGATTGCGGCCGGTGCGGGCGGGCGGGTTGAAGTAGGCGATCTCGCGAATGGCGAACGGATCGCGCACATCGAAGACCCGGATGCCGGAGGACTCCCAGCCGCAGGCCAGCGCGGTGGGATTCGCGGGCCGGTCGGCGGCGCAGTAGTGGGCGTCGTAGGAGAACACCGAACCGCCCATCGACGACGCGACGAGGGAATCCTGATGCTGCGGCAGGTTGATCTCCAGCTTGATCTTGGCGGCTACCGTCGGCGCGGTCTCGTCGGCGATGTCGATGAGTTTCACACCGCCGGAACCGCCTTCGTCCACCGTGAACAGGAACGGGTGTCCGTCGTAGGTGACCGGCACGCTGTGCTGGGTCGCCCAGCCGTCGGTCCAGAACACCCGGCCCAGATGCGGTACCTGCGGATTCGGGTCGCGGCGTTGCACGGCGCTGATATCGAGCACGGTGAAACCGCCGAGCGCGGACAGGTACATGCGATTGCCGTCTGGGCTGATGCCGAACCCGTGCGCCTCGATACCGGTCAGGCCCTGCCAGATGACATGCGGGTTCGCGGGGTCGGTCAGGTCGATGGCGCTCACGAAGCCGGGCGCGATACCGGAGGCCCAGTAGGTGCGCCCGTCGGGGGAGAACCCGCCCTCGTGCGTGGTGATCGGCAGCGGCATGAGCAGATTCGTGCCCGGTCCCGGATTCAGCAGGCGCGGATGCGCGCAGTCGGAGATGTCGTAGACCGACAGGTACCCCGCACCCTCACCGATCGGAACCCCGGTGCCCACCAACAGCTTCCGCTCCGCATTGACCTTGAGCGACTCCCACGTCCCGGCCAGCATGGCCGGTTCGGTGAGGGTGGCGGTCACCACCGGGTTGGTCGGATCGGAGACGTCGAGCACCTGCACGCCCTGCGACGGCCCGAGAATATTGCCGGGGAAGAACGACCCGGTGTACGAGCAGTGCTCGAAGGTGGCCGAGGTGATCCCCGCCCCCCGCCCGACGTACCCGCCGACGAAGGTCATATTGCACCGGTACCCCTGCGCGCTGCGTCCGCTGCTGCGATCGGCGGCCGGAACATCGCCCTGCAATCCGGGCTCCGGCATGGCCCCCGGCCCGCAGTCGGCACGCGGCACGGCGGTGCGCCCCACATCGAGGAACTCCCGCACCGCATTCTGAATATCGGATTGCAGATCCGCCGACGCACCCCCGATCGGCAGCACGGCCGCCGCCAGCAGCGCCGCCGCCACCACGACGACAGGCTTGGACCGACGCACATTCGTCCACCGCGACATTGCGGTCACCCCGACCTTCTCCCGGACATCAGTGTCAGTGATTCGGGGCACACGCGAGTGCGGACTGTGGCCCCGGATACGGTCATAAGTTAATGGACAATCTGACCGACCGGTAGGGTTTGGCGAGGATTGGCGACTCCGGTCAGCCCACCGTCGACTCCTTCGTGCTGTGGGAGGTGCCGTATAGCCGGCAGAGCGTGGCAGCGGTCGTGCGGCCGGGACCGCAGCGGTGCACTCTCAGGTGTCGAACCGGGGTTTTCCCGGAGGTCGCGGCGCAATCGAGCTGTCACGATACTGCGGTGAAATTCTTTGGAGCGCTGCTGGTTTCCGCGTCACTGTGTATTTCCGGCTACGGCGTGCTGCGTCTGATCGGTCGCGCCGATGGCCAGTACGGCCCCGGACCGGACTGGCAGGCGGCTCACCTGGCCGGACTGCTCGGCATGCTGTTGTTCGTCCCGATCGTGCTGGCCATGGCTCGGCTGCTACCCCGATCACGCGTGCGCGCCGCCACGACGGCAGCCACTCTGATCGGTCTGACCGCCGCCGTGGTCCAGTTCTGCGCCGATATCGCCCTCGCGGCGCTGGCCGCCGACAAGGCCGACCTGTCCCGCCGGGCCGACGACTTCGCCGATCTGCCGGGCATTCGACCCGCCGTCTACACCGTTGGCCCGCAACTGTTCTTCATCGGGCTGATCGTCCTCGCCGCGCTGCTCGCCCACCACCGCCTGCTACCCCGCTGGAGCCCGCTCGTAGTGGCGGTCGGCTTCCTGCTGCCGAGCCTGACCCTCGATCTGCTGCCCGTCACCGGTATCGGTCTGGCGATCGCCCTCGCGCCGCTGACGGCCCGGCGGCTCACCGATCGGCCGCTGTCAGGAGCGTTCGACAGGTAGCCGTCAGCCTGGTCCGCAGCGTTTCGGCCCGCTGGGCGATCTGGGCCTGCTGGCGGACGTATTCGGCGCGGCCGGACGGGGTTTCGATGGGGATCGGGGTGTAGCCGTAGGTGGTGAGGTCGTAGGGGCTGGCCCGCATGTCGAGTTCGCGGGCGGCGCAGGCCAGGGCGAAGCAGTCGAAGAGGAGGTCGGAGTCGATGAGCGGGGTGAGTTTGAAGCCCCACTTGTAGAGGTCCATGTTGGCGTGCAGGCAGCCGGGTTGTTCGCGGGCGATCTGGTCGGCGCGGGTGAGGTGTTCGGCGTTGCGGGGGGCGGCGTCCGGGGTGAAGAAGCGGTAGGCGTCGAAGTGAGTGCAGCGCAGTTGCATGGATTCGACGACCGCGTCGGTGCCCGCGGTGCCGAGGCGCAGCGAGACCTGCTGGTGGCGGATGTCGTCGGTGCGGTACACCATGGCCCATTCGTGCAGGCCGAAGCAGGACAGTTGGGCGGGGCGGGCGGCGGTCGCCGCCAGCAGGTCGGCGACGAAGGCGATGGTGTCGCGGCGCTTGGCGAGAAAGGCGGGGGCCGCGGTCCACGCGGTGCCGTCACCGTCCGGTGCGGATAGTGGAATCCCTTGGTAGCCGCGGTAATCCGCGTACTCGACGGCATCGGCGAGCGCCACCCCGTAGCCCGGATGCCATCGCTTCAACTGCGCGGGCTTGTGCCCGTAATAGGTGAACAGGAAGTCGATCACCGGATGGGTGGAACCGGCCGCCCGCTGCCGCAGATACGGCCCGATCAGCGCGTCCACCCGGTCCCGGTGGGCGGCGGCGCGGTCGCGCCACTCGGTTCGCGGCAGGATCCGCGGCCCGAGCACCCGTAGTTCACCGTCCGACATGCTCATTCCGCGAGCCGGTGGGTGGCGTCGCGGACGGTGCCCACGAATTCCTCCACCAGATCCTCCAGGGCCACGATGCCGACCGTGGTGCCGCGCCCGTCCACCACCCGGCCGAGGTGGGAGTTGGTGCGCCGCAACCGGGCCAGCGCCTCGAACAGGGTGGCCCCGCTGCTCACGCTGGGCAGCGGCCGGATATCGGTGCGCGGGATCGGGGTGTCGGGTCCGGCCTTGTCGTCGGCGACCAGGTCGAGGACATCCTTGACGTGCAGGTAGCCGACCAGCGAGCCGTCGGTGGCGCGGACCGGGTAGCGGGAGTAGCCGGTCTCGGCCACCGCGGATTCGATATCGCCGAGGGTGGTGCCGTCGCCGCGCAGCGGGGCGGACCGCACCTTGGCCAGCGGCACCATCACATCGGCGACCAGGCGGTCGCTGGAGCCGAGCGCCTGGGTGAGGCGGCGATGCTCCTCCTCGTCCAGCAGCCCCTCGGAGTGGGATTCGCCGAACATCTCCGCCAACTCCACCGAGGAGACGGTGGCGTCGAGTTCGTCCTTGGGTTCGATGCGCAGCGCCCGCAGCGTCAGATTCGCCGCCAGGTTGTAGAGCGCGATGAGCGGACGCGCCAGCCGCAGCCACATCAGATGCACCGGAACCAGCAGCAGCGCCATCCGTTCCGGCCCGGCCAGGGCGATGTTCTTCGGGATCATCTCGCCGAGCAGGATGTGCAGCACCACCACGACGGTGAGCGCCACGGCGAAGGCGATCGGGTGCAGCAGCTGATCCGGGACGCCGATCAGGTGGAACGGCCGCTCCAGCAGATGCGCCACCGCGGGTTCACCGACCCGGCCCAGCAGAATGGAGCAGATGGTGATGCCCAGTTGCGCCGCCGCCAGCATCATGGACAGATTCTGCGCCGCCTCGATCACCGTGGTGGCGCTGCGCTTGCCCTGTGCCGCAAGGGCTTCCAGCCGGTCGCGGCGGGCGGAGATGAGCGCGAACTCGGCGCCGACGAAGAAGGCGTTGCCGAGCAGCAGGAAGACGGTGAGCAGGACCGCGAGCCAATCACCCATGTCGCTGCTCCCAGTTCGCGAGGCCCTCGGCGTCGACCGGGCGCAGCAGCACGCGGTCGATGCGATGGCCGTCCATCCGCTCCACCTTGGCGATCCAGCCGCCGCGGGTGTGCGGTTCGAAGGCGTTGTCGGAGTGGGGGAGCAGCACCTCGTCCCCGGCCGCCGGTATCCGGCCCAGCTGGGTCAGCACCAGCCCGCCCAGGGTCTCGTACTCGCCCTCGGGCGCGTGGTATCCGGTGGTGGCCGAGACCTCGTCGATGCGCAGCAGGCCCGAGCAGTTCCAGCCCGCGGCGGTGCGGCGCACGTCGAGTTCCTCCTCGTCGTGCTCGTCGCGCACATCGCCGAGGATCTCCTCGATGAGATCCTCCATGGTGACGATGCCCGCGGTGCCGCCGTACTCGTCGACCACCAGGGTCACCTGCATACCGTCGGCGCGCACGCGTTCGAGCACCTCGTCGCCGTCCAGGGAGGCGGGCACGATCGGCACCGGCTGCGCGATGGACTTCAGCCGGATGCTGCGCCGGGCCCGCACCGGGTGCAGGAACGCCTGTTTGATGTGCACGATGCCGAGCGTGTTGTCCAGATCGCCGTCGATGACGGGGAACCGCGAATAGCCGGTGCGGCCCGCGGCGGCGATGAGGTCGGCGATGGTGTCGTCCTGGTCCAGGGTTTCGATCTTCACGCGCGGGGTCATGAGCTCCTCGGCGGAGCGTTCACCGAAACGCAGCGACCGGTCCACCACCTGCGCGGTGCGCTGGTCGATCGCGCCGTGCAGGGCCGAGGTGCGCACCAGCGACCCCAGTTCCTGCGGTGAGCGCGCCGACCGCAGCTCCTCGGCCGGTTCGATGCCCATCCGGCGCACCGCCCAGTTCGCGGTGCCGTTCAGGAAATTGATCATCCACCGGAAGACGGCCGAGAACGCCACCATGGGCCCGGCGGTGAAGCGCGCGGTTTCCAAGGGTGCGGCGATGGCGATGTTCTTGGGCACCAGCTCGCCGTAGATCATGGACAGCGAGGTGGCCAGAATCAGCGCCAGCGCCAGCGAAATGCCGTGCGCGATACCCGAACTCAGGCCGATGGCGGTGAACAGCGGTTCCAGCAGCCGCGCCAGCACCGGCTCGGCGATATAGCCGGTGATCAGCGTGGTGATGGTGATGCCCAGCTGTGCGCCGGAGAGCTGGAACGACAGGGTGCGATGCGCCTGGCGCACCTGCCGGGCCGGGCGGTCGCCCTCGCGGGCGTGCGCCTCCACGGTGGAGCGTTCCAGAGCGGTGAGCGAGAACTCGGCGGCCACGAACAAGGCCGTCCCGGCGGTCAACGCCAGGAAGCCGAGCAGAGCGAGCAGGGTGAACACGGTGGACACGGTCAGCACCACCGAGCAGTCGGTGCTGGGAGAGCGATGGCGCCGGGTTTGTCACCCGGCTCGGTAGACGAGCCCTCCTGAGCGGCGCCCTCGGACGCGGGTGACAACTGGTTCCTTTCGCAGATCGAATACGGGGTGCGGGGCCGGTGCGGATATGCGAGATCGCCGCCGCGGCGACCCCGGCTGCCCTCATGCTACCGGCAGCACGGGCCGGTGAGCGCGTCGGACGCGCGAAACCGGGTGGTCCCGGAGTTCGTCTCCGGAACCACCCGGCTCAGGTGCGTGGGCGCGCTGTCACCAGCCGGACGGCAGCGGGCGTCCCTCGGCGAAACCGGCCGCCGACTGCACGCCCAGAATGGCGCGCTCGTGGAACTCCGCCAGGTTGCTCGCGCCCGCGTAGGTGCAGGAGCTGCGCACACCGGAGGTGATGTGGTCGAGCAGATCCTCCACGCCGGGACGCTCGGGATCCAGCCGCATGCGCGAGGAGGAGATGCCCTCCTCGAACAGCGCCTTGCGGGCGCGGTCGAAGGCGGAGTCCGCGGCGGTGCGGGCGGCGACGGCGCGCTTGGACGCCATGCCGAAGCTCTCCTTGTAGCGGTTGCCGTCGCGGTCGATGCGCAGATCGCCGGGCGATTCGTAGGTGCCCGCGAACCAGGAGCCGACCATCACGTTGGCCGCGCCGACCGCGAGCGCCAGGGCCACGTCGCGCGGGTGGCGGACACCGCCGTCGGCCCACACGTGCTTGCCGAATTCCTTGGCGGCGGCGGCGCATTCGGCCACGGCCGACAGCTGCGGGCGGCCCACGCCGGTCATCATGCGGGTGGTGCACATGGCGCCGGGGCCGACACCGACCTTGATGATGTCCGCGCCCGCCTCGATGAGGTCGCGGGTGCCCGCCGCGGAGACCACGTTGCCCGCCACGATCGGCACGCCCAGATCCAGTCCGGAGACCGAGCGCAGCGCCTCCAGCATCTTGCCCTGGTGGCCGTGCGCGGTATCCATGACCAGCACGTCGGCGCCGGCGTCGACCAGGGCCTTGGCCTTGGCCGGGATATCGCCGTTGATGCCGACGGCGGCGGCGATGCGCAGCTTGCCGTGCGCGTCGACCGCGGGCTGGTAGATGCCGGTGCGGACGGCGCCGGTGCGGGTCATCACGCCCGCCAGGCTGCCGTCGCCGTTGACCAGCACGGCGATGGTCGAGTGGTTGTGCTCGAGCAGATCGAAGATGTCGCGCGGCGAGGTGGCGGCGTCGGCGGTGACGAAATCGGTGTCGGCGACGGTGCGCAGCCGCGCGAAGCGGTCCACGTCGGCGCAGGAGCTCTCGGTGACCACACCGACCGGCTTGCCGTCCTCGACCACCACGACCGCGCCGTGTGCGCGCTTGTGGATGAGGCCGAGCGCGTCGGACACCGAATGCTCCGGGCTCAGCACCACCGGCGTGTCGGCGGTGAGCGAGCGGCTCTTCACGAAACCGATGGTCTCGGCGGCGGCCGGGATCGGCAGATCCTGCGGCAGCACCACCAGTCCGCCGCGGCGCGCCACGGTCTCGGCCATACGCTTGCCCGCGACGGCCGTCATATTGGCGACGACGACGGGAATGGTGGTGCCGGTCCCGTCGCTGGTGGACAGGTCGACATCGAATCGCGACGTCACATCCGTCCGGCTGGGGACGAGGAAGACATCGTCGTAGGTCAAGTCGTAGGGCGGGTTATGCCCGGGGAGGAACTGCACGGTTCTGTTCGCCTCATAGGTTTGACGTCGGGATTTGCGGTCGTGGCCATGCTACGGAGGCAGGTTTGGGGCACAAATCACGCTGGCGGTGCTTCAACCTGATGTCACACATGCAGCGGTCCAGTGTACCGGGTGATGGTCGCGTTTCCGGCTGTGCCATGTGACACGTCGCGGATCGCATCGGCGACGCGCGGGTCGCCGCCCCGGCCGGTGTCGGTGCTCGGTTCGTGACGATTCGTGCGACCGCCGCCGCGACACCCTGAACGACCCACCCGGGTGGGGTGGTGGTGTGGGGCGCGGAGGGCCGGGCGAGCGGGGGTGCTGCCGGGCGTGGCGACGACGCACCCGGAACGGCGCGTCCGTCACCGCAGGTATGGCGCTCGCGCCGGTGCCGTCAGCGGCTCCGGCGAGCGGACCCGGGCTTGCGCTTCTTGGTGTGGACGCGACTGCCCGAGCGCGAGGTGGGGCGGGGGCGGCGCGGCTCGCCGGGTGAAACCTGTTGGGGTGCGGTGGTTTCGGGTTCGATGTGCGAGGCCGGGTCCGGGACCGGGACGCCGGACGGGCGGCGCGCGCCGATGAGTTCGGCCAGGCGGCGGTCACCGGGGCGGGCGTCGATATCGGTGACGGAAACGCCCGCCGCGGACACGATCGCGGCCCACGGCTCCTGGTCGGCGGGGGTGACGATGGTGACCACGGTGCCGGTCGCGCCCGCGCGGGCGGTGCGGCCCGCACGGTGCACGTAGTCCTTCGGGTCGGCCGGCGGATCGACGTGCACGACGAGATCGATGCCGTCCACATGGATGCCGCGCGCGGCCACGTCGGTGGCGACCAGCACCGGGGCGGTGCCGTCGGCGAAGGCGGCCAGGGTGCGCGTGCGCTGGTTCTGCGCCTTGCCGCCGTGCAGCGCGGCGGCAGCGACGCCCGCCTCGCGCAGGCGGCGGGCGAGTTTGTCGACGCCGTACTGGGTGCGCACGAACAGCAGGGTGCGACCCGCGCGGGCGGCGATCTCGGCGACGACCGCGTACTTGTCGCCGCGGCGCACCCGCACGGCGTAATGGCCGACCGCACGGTCACCGGGACGGCCGGTCGGTACCCGAATGTCGTCCGTCGCTCGCGATCGTCCGGGCAGGGGGGCGTCGCCCGTCTCCTGGGCGGCGACGGCGGCCGCGGAATCGGCTTCCTCACCTGGGGGGTTCGGTGTATCCGACGCGCCCACCGCGCGACCTTCGTCGCCGGTGCCCGGGAAATGGTGTGGGGGAAGGTCGCCCCGCGCGGTTTCCCCGGGCCGCCCGGAGACCGTGTGCCGCACGGGATCTCGCAGGTAGCGCGCGACCAGTCCGTCCACGGCCTGGTCCAGGGTGGCGGAGAACAGCAGTTTCTGCGCGTCCTCGGGGATCCGGTTGAGGACGGCCGTGAGTTGCGGGAGGAAGCCGAGTTCGGCCATGTGGTCGGCCTCGTCCACGGTGATCGCGCGCACCTCGGACAGGTCCGCCGCGCGGCGGCCGATCAGGTCGGTGAGGCGGCCGGGGGTGGCGATGAGCAGGTCGACGCCGCGGGCGAGGCGCTCCTCCTGGCGTTTGATCGGCAGGCCGCCGACGGCGGAGGCGAGGCGGATGCCCTGCGACAGGGCGGGTTCGTCCAGCGCGGCTTCGATCTGCTGCGTCAATTCCCTTGTGGGCGCGAGGATCACACCGCGTGGACGGCCGGGACGGGCGGGTGCCCCGGACAGTCGAACCAGCATCGGTACACCGAAGGCGAGCGTTTTGCCCGAACCCGTGGCGGCCCGGCCCAGCACATCGCGTCCGGCCAGCACATCCGGGATCACCGCACCCTGGATGGGGAACGGCCGCTCGATCCCGTCGCGGCGCAGCGCGTGCACGAGCACCGGCGGCAGACCCAGATCGGCGAAGGTCAGCGGCCGGGAGACGACCGCGTAACGCACGGTCTCCTCGGCCCGCGCGAAGCCCGGATTTCGATCCCGGGCGGCGGTGTCGTCGGACGCGGCGGGGTCAGGCACTGATCAGCAGCCTGTGCAGCTCGGTGAGCCACGGAATGGCGACCGCGAGGGTGGGCACCACCAGGATGGCGGCGGCGGCCAGGTACGCGGCGGCGGCCTCGCGCACGCTGCCGAGCGGTCCGGCGAGGCGCTGAATGCGGATCAGCGTGGTGGGTCCGCCGACGGCCATCGCACCTTGCGGGGCAACCGAATTCGAGCAGGCCACCAGTGCGCGCGCCAGCGGCGTCGCCCCGGTGACCTTCACGGCGGAGTCGTCGGCCAGCAGTTCGATGAGCAGCTTCACCGAATCGAGCGCGGATTTGGAGCGCACCACCCGCGGGAACGCCTCATGCGCGGCGGTGAACGCCTCCAACACGAGGTCGTGGCGGGCGCGCAGATGCGAGCGCTCATGGCTGACGATGGCGGTGAGCTCCGCATCGGAGAGATTGGTCACGGTGCCCTGCGAGAGCACCACGCGCTGGCGGATGCCCGGCAGGCAGTAGGCGATCGGCTCGGCGGCGGCCAGTACCCGGATATCCGCGGCCTTGCGCTGCACGCTGGGCTGATCGAGCAGGTCGACGAGCATGCGGTGGCGGGCGCGGCGGCGGCGGGTGTGGATGCCGACGCGGATCACCGACCAGATGAGCCGACCGCCGATCATGAGGGTCAGCGCGAAGACGGTGACATAGGCCAGCCACAGCGGCAGCCCCAGCACATCGATCTCGGCGTAGGGCGACGTGGTGGGCCGCCCGTCCGGGCCCGGCACCAGCAGTCGGCTGGCGATGGCCAGCCCGGAGCCGAAGGCGCTGAGCACGGCGGCCAGCGCGATGGCCTGCCAGAGCACCAGTGCCGCACGGGGATTGCGATACGGCCAGGTGGCTCTGCTGAGCAGCGCCGGAGCCGGTCCCGCCAGAAACAACGCGAGACCGGCGAAAACCGGCGCGGTTACATCCATTCCTCAGCTCACTACGTTGTGGGGGCTAGGCGCCGAGGCAGGTGCGGCGATCAGACTCCCGTATCGTCGGTCGGCTTCCCGCGTGCTGCCTCGTTCGCTTCGAGCTTAGCGAGTGCGTCCCGCAATGCGGCAGCCTCATCCTTACCGACCTGTTCGACGAAGTGTACGAGAGCCGCGCGGCGGCTACCTACTTCGTCGGCCTGCTGCAATGCGTCCACCATGAGCGAGGCCACGAGTTCGTCGCGAGTATGCACGGGGGCGTAGCGGTGTGCGCGGTCGTCGCGCTGCTGCACCACCAGGCTCTTCTTCGCCAATCGCTGGAGCACCGTCATCACCGTGGTGTACGCGAGTTCGCGGCGCTGCGCGAGAGCTTCGTGGACTTGCCGCACCGTTTGTGGTTCATCGGCCGACCACAGTTGGTCCATGACCGCTTTCTCGAGTTCACCAAGACCTGCCATTCCCCGATTCTACGGAGTCAACGACGCGCACGCGTACTACAGGTTGTCGTAACCGGGTGATAGCCGGTGTGGTATTGGTCATACCGGCTCGCCCTGTGTCGCACCGCGTCCCATGCGCACGACGGCGCCGAACTACTGGCATTACGGCTTCGAGCATTGCATTCTCTAACTAGGTAAGCCTAACCTATCTTTTCGATTCGGCCTGTTTGTTCACGGAGGAGGAGGTTCGCGTGCCCGAACCCATGACCGTATGCCCGCTGCGTGATTCCCAGCTCGTCTTCGAGCGGACCTGCGCTCGGCTGCGCGCCCTGCAACCGGAACACCCGCGTGTCTACGCCGTGGCGGCCATGGCCGATCAGGGCAAGCGGCGCTGGTGGCGCCTGACCGACGGTGTTCGCGAGGGCCGCATCGAACTCATGTACCGCCGCCACGCCGCCGAGATGACGAACGCCGACATCGCCGCCGAGGTCGTCGCCACCGCCCTCATCCATGCCGTGGTCGGCCGGGTGGTGGCCCTGCTGGTGGCCGAGGGCCGTGCCTGGGATCCGGGTCTGGAGAACCTTTGGATCCACACCGACAACGACGGCGGCATCGACTGGGCTGGCTTGGCCGACACCACGATTCGCGTCGTCGACGGCGACGGCCTGGACGGTGAGCGCGGCGTGGTCACGCTGCCCTGCGACCGGGCGCTGTACGTCTGGCTCGCGCACCGCCTCGAACCCGCCCTCGACCTCGTTCAGCAGGCCTTGGCGCGCTGCGCCGCTCTCCCTGCCCGCCGGTTCTGGACCCTGGTCGGCGAATCCATCGTCGGTGCGGCCACCTACGTCCCGGCCCTCGCGGGCACCTCCTCGACCATGGGGGCCTGCCGCGGCCAGCACCTGCTGGCCGCCCTCGAGGAACGCGGGCTGCCGGTCCGTAAAACCTGCTTCATCAGGTGACGCGCCCGCCGCTACCGAACCGACGCCTCAATCGGGCGCGGATCCGCCCTCCTACCTGCGGTGTCCCAACTCTGCAATACTATGACCCGTGAGCGAGCGTATGGAGCGGTTCCTTCGGTGGCGAGACGATATCGCGGATGGTGACAGCGAGCGCGCCATCGCGGCGCGGATGGGTATCGGCAACAACCGGGTCGGACGCCATCTGCGCGAGAGCGATCCACCGGTCGCCGAAACCGTGATCGACTTCGCCCGCGCCTACGGTGCGAACCCGGTGGACGGGCTCGTCGCGGCCGGACTGCTCACCCGCGACGAGGCCCTGCGCGCGGCGGCCAGTGAACCGCTGCGCACCGCGTCGGCTCTGCAACTACTCGAGGAACTGGCCCGACGGGAGAGGGAGCGCGTGCACGCCGAGCGTGAGACCGGGGATTCGCCGCCGAAACGCCGCCGTTGGCGGCGCGACCTCGGGGAAGGACTGCTCACATGAGCGCCGGTGTGGTCGAGTACCTCCTCGCCTGCGTCGTCGCCCTGGCCACCATCGCGCTGCGGCTCACCGTATGGCGTACCCGGCACGGGTCGCGGCCGTTCACGATCGCGCTGAGTCTGCTCCTGCCCGGCATCGTACTGCGACACCCGCTGCTGCTCGAGCGGGACTGGCTGCCGCAGGACTCCTTCGCGGGCACCTACCTGACGAACTTCACCGATCTGGTCGGTGATCTGCTGATCGTCGCGGCCGGTGCATACCTGTTCACGGTGGTGGCGCGGGCATGGGGGCGGGAGGATCTGCGGCCGTGGATCGTCCGCGTCTTCACTGCCGGCGGCATGGTGATGGTGGTGCTGTGGGCCGTGTCCGACGCGCCGCGTACCCAGACGAAATATGTCGGCTACCTGGGCGGGGCGGCGCAGGTGTACTCGTATGTGGCGGCCGGTCTGGTGCTGGTGGCGAATCTGGCGGTACTGCTGTCGGTGGTGGCGGCGCGCCTACCGCGCGGTATGCGGCTGTCGCTGATCCCGCTCGGACTGGCCGCGCTGCTCGGGGTGTCGGAGAGTCTGCTGCGCATCGGCAGCCATATCGCGCCCGGTGTTCTCGCCGCGCCGCGCGACATCGTGGGCTGGCAGCTGTCGGTGGCCATGATCGTGCTCTACGCGCTGTCCGGTCTGATCGGGCACATCGCGTACGGGCGGGTGGTCGGCGAATCCGAGCGTGCGGTGCGCTGAAATCAGCCAAGCGTTGCAATGTTCACACAGTTTGTTGCAAAAACAGGTTGCATCGGGCGGGGTGGTGCCGGAGCATGAGTGGTCGACAGGAAGGGTCTGATACACCATGCGACGAATGCGATTCCCGGAACTCGGGCTGCCCGGGGGCATCGAATGTGTCATCGCCGACGAGGAAACCGGTGAGCCGCTCGATCGCTACGACATCACCGGCCGCGGCACCGTGGACATCCCCGACAACGCGCTGTTGATCTTCACCGCCGACCGCTGCCGCCCCACCGATCTGGCCCGGGTGAGCCGCGACGCCTTCGCGACCATGCTGCTGACCGGCGTCGACGACGAACTGCTCGGCGTGGTCGCGACCATGACCGATATCTACCACCTGAGCCTGTGTGGGGAGTTCACCGATGCGGGAATGCGAGCGCTGGACTGGACCACGGACATGTTCGCCCTGGAGCTGGATTCGCCGCACATCGGTCCCGACCTCCGCCTGCCCGGTGCCTCCGTCTCCGTGATCGAGATTCGCGGTGACCGGATCGACGACGGTGTCTTCGACGCGGTCGCCGCGAAGAATCCCTTCACGGTCGACATCGCCGGTCCGGCGCTCACCGGTGCCCGGCTGGCCGCGCTGGCCGCGGCTCCGGAGCTGGAGGAGGTTCGAATCACCGGCCGCGCGCTGCGGGCAGAACACCTCGCCGGACTGGCCGAGACCGGTGTGACCGCACTGTATGTCAAGCCCGAGCGGATCGACGCGGACTGGATCGACGCGCTGCTCGGCGTACCCCAGCTGCGCTCGATCGAACTGGAGCAGTTCGATCCCGCACCGCTGTCGCCGCGGGATCTCGGCCGCCTGCTAGCCGCGGGCCGCCAGGTCAACGGCATTCGCGCCGGGGCCGCGGAACTGGCGGCGACGGCGGCGGAGCTGGCCGTCGCCGAGGATGTCGGCGGGGCGGAGGCGCCCGAGTCGTCCGGCCTCGCCGGTCTGCGGTCGATCACCGACGCGGCCGAGTTCGACGCCGTCCTCGCCGAGGGGGTGCCGGTGCTGGTGCAACTGACCGCGACCTGGTGCGGGCCGTGCAGGCACCTGAAGCCCATCCTCGAACGGGTCGTGGCGGGATTCTCCGGGCGGGTCACCGGTGTGGTGGTCGATATCGACCGATCGCCGTGGGCCGAGCGTTTCGACTCGCGCAGCGTGCCCACGGTCATCGCCTTCGCCGGTGGCCGGGAGGTGCTGCGGTTCGTGGGTGTCCGCTCGGAACGGGACATCACGGCCCTGCTCGGGGCCGCCGTCGAGCTCGACCGTTCCTGATGTCGCCGCGGCCGATCGGCACGCGATATGTGTTGCAATAATCACCCAGAATGTCCCAAATTTGCATTGCCGATCGCGTTGCAATTTTGGAACAATTAATTCCGTGAGTGAAACGCAGAGAAAACGACAGCGCCAATCCGCCCTCCTGTCCGCCGTCGCGGTCACCGGCATGCTGGCCGGACACGGGCTCGTCGCGGGTGTGGCGGCCGCCGATCCGGCCTCGGGATCGTGTCCCGGCGCGGCCGCGGGCTGTGAACAGCGCGCCGACGGCACCGACCGTGGCAAGCCCGGGCAGGAGGCGAACGGGGGCGAGGCCCGTGGCGTCGACAAGGACGGCCCGGACCGGAACGGCCTCGACAAGAACGGTCGGGACAGCGACGGCTACGACAAGAACGGCCGGGACAAGGACGGCTACGACCGGGACGGCTACAACCGGCACGGTGTCGACCGCTACGGATACGACCGCAAGGGGTTCGATGGCAGGGGGCTCGATCGCCAGGGCTTCGACCGGCAGGGTTTCGATCGGCAGGGCTACGGCAGGGATGGCTACAACCGGGCCGGAGTGGATCGACACGGTAAGCCGCGGCCCGGCCCGCGCACCACTCCCCGCCCGGCGCCGCGCCCCGCCCCGCAGTCCGCGCCCAGTCCGACGCAGCCGCCCGCGCAACCGCCGACACCGTTGCCGGAGTATGCGGAATCCTTCCTCCGCTCTCTGCCCGAACCGATCGGGCATGCGGTGCGCCCCCTGGTGGTCTGGGCCTTCCAGGTCCTCCCACTGCCGCGGTGACCACCGCTCCGGCCGTCGCCGACGGTCCGGGGCAGTGCCCGACCGTATGACGAAAGGACAGTGAACTCGGATGAACAACCAAGTGGCCGCGCCGAATTGGCGTCGTCGGGCCGTGATCGCCGCCGTCGTGGCCGCCATCGTGCTGAGCCCGCTGGCGATGTTCTTCCTGCTCTTCGCCAGCTGGTGACGATCGTGGGTAAAGCCGTGCCGATCGCGTCGTACCCGCGGCGCCTACCCGCACTCGACGTGCTCCGGGGAATCGCCATTCTCGGGACTTTCGCCAGTAACATCTGGCTGTTCACCGCGGCCGCGATCGTCGCGGGTGGGCGCGGGTGCTCGGGGTGGTGGACGTCGTTTTGGCAGTGGCTGCCCAACGGAAAGTTTCTCGGCCTGCTGACCATCATGTTCGGCATCGGATTGGAGATCCAGCGGCAGACCGCCGTGCGCGCGGGCAAGCCCTGGCCGGGTAAGTACCCGATTCGTGCGGCGCTGCTGTTCGCCGACGGCGCGTTGAACTACATCTTCGTGGTCACCTTCGACGTGCTGCGCATCTACGCGGTGATCGGGCTGGTGATCGCCTACCTGCTACTGGCTCGGGAACGGGTGCGGTGGTGGTTGACCGTCGGCTTTCTGGCCGTCCACTGCGCGCTGCTGCCGATCGTCGCGTCGATGCGGGCCGCCGATGTGCGCATCCCACGCGAAGGCGAGATGACCGGTCTGCGGCCCGGCGGCCCGGTCGGCGCGGGCTATTGGGAAACGGTCGCCGTGAGCTTCGAGAACTTCGGGCCGGGTTTCGGATTGCATTCGGAGTTCCCCTTGGTCCTGTTCCTGGGTCTCGGACTGTTCCTCCTCGGCGCGAACCTCTACCGGATGGGGATCTTCGGCCCGGAGCGTCGCGCACTGCGCTACGCGATCATGCTGTTCGGGTTCGGCATCGCGCTGCCCATCGACTTCCTGATCGGCATCACCTCGATGGTTCCCCCGCAGCTGGCCGTGTTCGGTCGCTACGGTTCGGCGGCCGGGGTGGCGCTGGCACTGCTCGCCCTGGTAGCGGAGTACTTCGTGCGAAGGGAGCGGCCGGGCCCGGTGGGGCGGCCACTCTCGTGCGTCGGTCGAATGGCGTTGAGCTGCTACCTGTTACAGAACATTCTCGGCGTCATCGCCAGCCGTACGGTGCTGACCCGTCCGGAGGTGGCGGTGCTGGATCCGCTGTTGCTCACCGGGGCGGCCTTCCTCGGCGTATCGGCGGTGCTGATCGCTTTCGCCTGTCTCTGGCTGCGGTTCTTCCCGCGCGGCCCGTTCGAGCTGCTCTGGACCTGGTCGTACCGCAAGCTCGCCCGCGAATGACACCGATGTCGACGAGAGGACTTGATTTGTTAGGTAAGCCTGACCTACACTCGTAACCGGCGTTAGGGTCGAGCGAGTGTCCTGAGGGCTGCAGTGACCCCCGACCTAACACCGCGGCGGGTTCTCGATGATGGTCGTCACCGGGAACCCGCCGCTTCGTCTGTGTGCCTACGGCATCGAGATGAACCTGGCTCAGATCGGTCCGCTGCGTCCCGGCCCCCGCACCGAAATCGCCGGCCTCTACCTGGCCGGGGCCAGTCTCGGCTGGGGTCCGGGCGTGGAGGGCGTCATGCTCTCCGGCGTCGGCGTCGGCGCGGCCGGTGCGGTGCTGGATCGCGACCTGTTCGCCGACATCCGCGCGGGAGCCGTCTTCGGCAATACGGATCAGCTGCCCGATCGGGGGAGCGACTGGGACCCGCTGGCCGTCGCCACCGATACGGTGCTGCGCGGCAAGAAGGCTCGCCCGCGGCGGTCGCGCCCGTGATCGGCCCCCGGTGCCGCCCCGGCGGCGGCGAGGTGCCAGGGTGAGGGCATGACGCAGCAAGATTTCTCGTCGGTGCAGTCCATGGCGGATGTGACGCCCGAGTTGATGAACCGGTTCAGCGAGGGCACTTTCACCGATCTCATCGGGCTGAAGTTCACCGAGTTGACCGGGGATCGGGTGAGCGCGGAGTGGGTGGTGACGCCGCAGCAGTTCCAGCCCGCCGGGATCGTGAACGGCGGCGTGTACTGCACCGTCATCGAAACCCTCGCCAGTGTGGCCGCGAGCGTGTGGCTGGGGGAGAAGGGGACCGTGGTCGGGGTCAACAACAACACCGACTTCCTGCGGGCGGTGCGCGAGGGGACGCTGCGCGGGGTCGCGACGCCGATCCACCGGGGGCGGTCGCAGCAACTGTGGGTCGTGGTGATCACCGATGAGCAGGAGCGGACGGTGGCGCGCGGGCAGGTGCGGTTGCAGAATCTCGCCGCGCGGGACTGACGAAACATCCGGGTAATACGGGGCGTGTCAGAATGACCGACGATCCGCCCACGACCTCGGTGAGGAGCCCGAATGCGACTGTCGCCGCATGAGCAGGAACGCCTGCTGCTGAGTTACGCGGCCGAGTTGGCCCGCAGGCGACAGGCGCGCGGACTCAAGCTCAACCATCCGGAGGCGGTCGCGCTCATCACCGACCATGTGCTCGAGGGCGCGCGGGACGGGCGCAGCGTGGCCGAACTCATGGCGTCCGGGCGCACCGTGCTCACCCGCGACGACGTCATGGCGGGAGTGCCGGAGATGATCCACGACGTGCAGGTGGAGGCCACCTTCCCGGATGGCACCAAGCTCGTCACCGTCCACCACCCGATCGGATGACGATGATTCCCGGCGAATACCACTGTGCCGAGGGCACGATCGAGATCAACCCGGGTGCCGACCGCATCGAGGTGGATGTGGTCAATACCGGCGACCGGCCGGTGCAGGTCGGATCGCATGTGCACTTCCCGCAGGCGAACGCGGCCCTGGAATTCGACCGCGCGGCCGCGCACGGCCGCCGCCTCGACATCCCCGCCGGCACCGCGGTGCGCTTCGAACCCGGCCTGGGCCAGCGGGTTTCGCTGGTGCCGCTGGGCGGGACCCGTGAGGTGCACGGAATCAGTCTCACCCCACCCGGAAAGCTGGATGCCTGATGACCGAACTGTCCCGCGCCCGCTACGCCGAACTGTTCGGACCCACCGTCGGCGACCGCATCCGCCTCGCCGATACCGATCTGTTCATCGAGATCACCGAGGACCGCAGCGGCGGACCGGGACTCGCCGGTGACGAGGCGGTCTTCGGCGGCGGCAAGGTGCTGCGCGAATCCATGGGCCAGGCCCGCGCCACCCGCGCCGAGGGCACCCCGGACACCGTCATCACCGGCGCGGTGATCGTCGACCACTGGGGAATCATCAAGGCCGATATCGGGATTCGCGACGGCCGCATCTGTGGCATCGGCAAGGCGGGCAATCCCGACACCATGAGCGGGGTGCATCCCGATCTGGTGGTGGGTCCGTCCACCGAGATCATCGCGGGCAACGGCCGCATCGTCACCGCGGGCGCCATCGACTGCCATGTGCACTTCATCTGCCCGCAGCTGCTGGACGAGGCCATGGCCAGCGGCATCACCACCATGGTGGGCGGCGGCACCGGCCCCGCCGAGGGCTCCAAGGCCACCACCGTCACCCCGGGCGCGTGGCATCTGGGCCGCATGCTGGAGGCCACCGACTCCTGGCCGGTGAACATCCTGCTGCTGGGCAAGGGCAATACCGTGCGCGCCGAGGCCATGTGGGAGCAATTGCGCGGCGGCGCGGGCGGTTTCAAACTGCACGAGGACTGGGGGACCACCCCGGCCGCCATCGACGCCTGCCTGACCGTGGCCGACGCCTCCGGCGTGCAGGTGGCGTTGCACTCGGACACGCTCAACGAGGCCGGATTCGTGGAGGACACCCTCGCCGCCATCGGCGGGCGGGCCATCCACTCGTATCACACCGAGGGGGCGGGCGGCGGGCACGCGCCCGACATCATCACGGTCGCCTCCTATCTCAATGTGCTGCCGTCCTCGACCAATCCGACCCGGCCGCACACGGTCAACACCCTCGACGAACACCTCGACATGTTGATGGTGTGCCATCACCTGAGCCCGTCGATTCCGGAGGATCTGGCCTTCGCGGAGAGCCGGATCCGGCCCTCCACCATCGCCGCCGAGGATCTGCTGCACGATCTGGGCGCGATCTCCATGATCGGCAGCGACGCGCAGGCCATGGGCCGCATCGGCGAGGTGGTGATGCGCACCTGGCAGACCGCGCACGTCATGAAGAAGCGGCGCGGCGCGCTGCCCGGCGACGGCGCCGCCGACAACAACCGGGTGCGGCGCTATATCGCGAAGTACACCATCTGTCCGGCGGTCACGCACGGCCTCGATCACGAGATCGGTTCGGTGGAGGTGGGCAAGCTGGCCGATCTGGTGCTGTGGGAGCCCGCCTTCTTCGGTGTGCGCCCGCACGCCGTGCTCAAGGGCGGGGCCATCGCCTGGGCCGCCATGGGTGACGCGAATGCCTCCATTCCGACCCCGCAGCCGGTGCTGCCGCGCCCCATGTTCGGCGCGTCGCCGACCGTGGCGGCGGGCACCTCGCTGCACTTCGTATCGGAGGCCGCGATCGAGGACGGTCTCGCGGACCGGCTGCGGGTGAACCGCAGGCTGGTGCCGGTCGCGAATGTGCGCCGCCGCACCAAGGCGGATCTGCCCAACAACGACGCCATGCCGCGCATCGAGGTCGATCCGGACACGTTCACGGTGCGTATCGACGGCGAGGTGTGGGCGGAGGATCCGGCCGTCGAGCTGCCGATGGCCCAGCGCTACTTCCTGTTCTAGCGTTCTCGGCGCAGCGCCGGACCGCGTTCCGGTGGCAGACTACGGACATGAGCGCAGACTGGACGGACGTCGATCGCTACCTCGTGGACACCCTGGTGGGAGACCGGGACGCGGATGTGCTGGCGGCCAATGCGGCCGCCGGGCTCCCACCCATCGACGTCTCGCCGCCGCAGGGTGCGTTCCTGCGCCTGACCGCGCTGTCCACGGGCGCGCGGCGGGTGCTGGAGATCGGGACGCTCGGCGGATACAGCACGATTCAGCTGGCGCGGGCGGTCGGCAAGTCCGGGCAGGTGGTCACCTTCGAATACGATCCGGAGCATGCGCGGGTGGCGCGGGAGAATCTGGACCGCGCGGGTGTGGGGGACCGGGTCGACATCCGGGTCGGCGCGGCCCTCGACAACCTGCCCGTGCTGGCCGACGAGCGGCCCGAAGCCTTCGATCTGGTGTTCATCGACGCCGACAAGGTCAACAACGCCAACTATGTGCGCTGGGCGCTGCGGCTGACCCGGCCGGGCGCGGTGATCATGGTCGACAATGTGGTGCGCGACGGTGGGGTGGCGGACGGGGATTCGGCCGATCCCGCTATTCGCGCCAGTCGCGAGGTGATCGAATTCTGCGCCGCCGAACCGCGCCTGGACGCCACCGTGCTCCAGACCGTCGGCAGCAAGGGCTGGGACGGATTCATCTACGCGGTCGTGCTCGACGCCCAGGGCTGACGATTCACGGCGTGATATCGCCGTCCACGTAGACCCATTCCCCGTCGTCGCGGCGGAAACGGCTGTGCTCGTGCAGCGTTCCCGCCCGCCCGTGGGCGCGATAGTGCGCCCGGAATTCGACGGTGCCCGCGGTGTGGAACGGCCCGCCGCCGGTGCTGCCCACGATCTCCAGAGCCTCCCAGCGCATCCCGGGTTCGAATTCCACGGTGGCCGGGCGGGTTTCGGGAGCCCAACTGCGCAGTAGATACGCCTCGTCGCCCACCGCGAAGGCGCTGAACCGCGATCGCATCAGCGCCTCCGCCGTCGCCGCCCGCCCCTCACCCCGGTGCAGCGGGCCGCAGCACTGCGCGTAGGGCGCGGACGAACCACACGGACATGCGACGGGTCCGGCGGCGGACTTCCGACGTTTCGACATGCCCCTATTCTCCGTACCGCGCTGTCGGCCGCCGACCGGGGTGACGCGTGGTCGGCGATCCGTGCCCGGAGCGGCCTCACCGTCCCCGAGCGCGCAATCCGGATGGGGGTCCGGCCGCTCTCGGCGGCGGGCGCTGCTACTGGTTCGGGCTCGGAACCGGCCGCCGAATCGGACGGCGGCTGATGGCCCGGCTCGTCGTGAGTGGCGGCCGGTGCCTCGGCGCGCGGGGTGCGTAGCGGCATGCCGTGCTCTCGTGCATTCGGTGCAAATGCGACACATCGTGCGGATCTCTCGGTGCCGGTTCGGATCGCGTGTGGCAACGCGACATGCCCGGCGGCCTGCGCGCGGCGGGTGCGTGCGGGGTGTGATCGGTCGGGTGGTGGCGGTGAGAACTCAGCGGTGGGCGGTGGCGAAGCCGTCGCAGAGCGCGGTGAGTCCGGCGTCGAGCATCAGCACCGGATCGAGCAGGTCGGTCGCGCCGGTGCCGTGCAATGCGGCCAGGCCCGGCGGTGTCTCCCAACGCGGGGTGCCGTCCAGCAGGGCGGCCAGGCCGGACTTCTGGTCCGGGTCGGTCTCCTTGCTCGCCAGCAGATTCGAACTCACCTGCTGGAGTGCGACACCGGCGATGTAGCTCCAGACCGACAGCGACATGCGGGTGGCCTCGCGGGTGTCGACGTCGAGTTCGCGAAATCCCTCGACCAGCCAGGACAGGCAGGTGAGGCTGTGCGGTCCGAAGTTGTAGCGCGGGACGGCGAAGGTGAACAGCACCCACGGATGCTCCTGGTAGAGCCGCCAGTCCACCTCGGCGGCGATGCGCACCCGGTCTCGCCACGTCCAGTCCTGCCCGGTCGGATCGGGGTACGGATTGCGCCGCGCCACCTCGTCGGTCATATCCGAGAGCAGCACATCCTTGTTGGGGATGTGCCGGTACAGCGACATCGCGCCCGCTCCCAGGTGATCGGCGATGCGCCGCATCGAGAGCGCCTCCAGTCCGGACTTGTCGGCCAGCGTGATGGCGGTGTCGACAATGGCGGCTCGCGTCAGCTTGGCCTCGGTCATGGGATAACTCGCTTTCCTTTCCCCTACCGGCGTGCGTACACTGTACCCCGGCTCTCGCGTACGCCGTACGCACGCACTCCGTGAACGACTCCACGCAGCAAGCACCGAAGGATAGGGAATGACCGGGACTCTCGCGCACTCGAACACGCCGCGACGCACGTCCGCGCCCCCGCGAGCCTGGCTCGGGCTGGGCGTGCTCATCCTGCCGGTGCTGCTGGTGTCGATGGATATGTCGGTGCTGTACCTGGCCATGCCGACGCTCACCGCGCATATGGACCCCTCGGCGACCGAACAGCTGTGGATCCTCGACATCTACGGCTTCATGATCGCGGGCCTGCTCATCACCATGGGCAATCTCGGCGACCGCATCGGGCGGCGCAATATCCTCCTGGTCGGCGCGGCCATCTTCGGCATCGCCTCGGCCGTGGCCGCTTTCGCGCCCAGCGCCGAGGTGCTCATCGCGGCGCGGGCGCTCATGGGCATCGGCGGCGCCACCCTGCTGCCTTCCAGCCTGGCGCTCATCTCCAGTCTGTTCACCAGTGCCCGGGATCGCGCCACCGCCATCGGCGTGTGGACGGCGTTCTTCGCGGGCGGTTCGGCGGTGGGGCCGATCATCGGTGGCGTGCTGCTGCACCACTTCTGGTGGGGTTCGGTCTTCCTGATCAATGCTCCGGTGGTGCTGGTGCTGCTCGTCTTCGGGCCCATCCTGCTGCCCGAGCACCGCTCGGCCGGGCGCGGACCGCTGGATCTGCCCAGCGTCGCGCTGTCCATCGGCGGCATTCTGCCGCTGATCTACGCGGTCAAGCATATGGCCGCCGAGGGTGTCGACGCCGAGGCGGTGATCGCGGGCGCGGTCGGCGTCCTGGTGCTGACGGTCTTCATCCGCCGCCAGCGCACCCTGGCCGAACCACTGCTGGATCTCGGACTGTTCCGGCGCGGACTGTTCGCGGTCGCCATCGGCTCCAGCACCGTCGGCATGCTGGCACTGGCCGGTATGAGCTATCTGACCAGCATGTACCTGCAATCGGTCACCGGGCGCGACGCCCTGCAGGCGGCGCTGCTGGGCATCCCGATGGCCGTGGTGGTGTTCACCACCTCCATGACCGGCGGACAGATCGGCCGCTGGCTGGGCGTGCGCACCACCTTCGTGCTCAGTTCGAGCGCGGCGGCGCTGGGCAATCTCATGCTGTTCGGCGTCGGGGTGGACGGCGGCGTCGGCTGGTACATCGCGGGCACCGTGGTGGCCGGCCTGGGTCTGGGCACCATGTTCACGCTGGTGTCGGAGGTGGCGGTGTCGTCGGTGCCGCCGGAGCGGGCCGGATCGGCGGTCGGCATCTCGGAGACCAGCTTCGAACTCGGCAACGGTCTGGGGTTGGCGCTGCTGGGTTCGCTGGCTGCGCTGGTGTTCCGCAACGGCGGCGATTTCGCTCCCACCCTGGGGGAGACCATCACCCGCGCCGGTGACGATGCCGCCCTCATCCATGCGGCGCGCGAGGCGTTCGTCGACGGCATGCACGTCGCCACCACCACGGGTGCGGTGCTGCTCATCGCCATGGCGCTGGTCGCTGCCTTCGCCAAGACCCGCGACGTGGAACTGTCCGAGCCCGGGACCGCCGCACACTGATCAGCGGCCGAAGGCGGCCCGTATGGTTCGGCGAGCCGGTTCAGCGGCCGAATACAGCCCGCATGATATCGGCGAGCCAGCGCCGCGCCGGTCGCACGGTGGTGCGGTCGATCCAGGCGGCCGGCCGCACCACCAGCAGCCGCCAGGTGGCGGCCAGCCCCGCGCCGATCGGCCGCAGCGTCGTGCGGTGGACGAAGCGGCACGGGTCCACGATCAGCACGCGCACGAGCGATGCCGTCGCGCGCCAGGCATAGCCGAGCACGGTGCGCACTCCTCGCCACAGCGGGGCGAGGATCCAGCGCCACAGTCCCATGGCGGGGGCGATGATCAGATACCGCACGGCGTAGGTGACCACTACCGCGACCGCCACGCCGATCGGCCGGAGTACGAAGCGCCACAGCGCGTTCCAGATCGGATCCAGGATCACGCGCAGTATCCAGTTCCCGGCCGGAGCCAGGCCACGCCACCACAGGAAGGCCAGCGCACGCCCGACGGGCCGCAGCAGGAAGTCGCGCACCACGGCGGCGATCGGCAGCGCTATTCGATCTCGGAGGAATCGGCCCAGCGGGAACAGGACCGCGGTGAACAACCGTTCGACGGCCACGTCGATCGCTCGGGCGAGCAGCTTCAGCCCCTCCCATACCAGTCGGAACGGGAGCAGCACCACGATCGCGATACCGCGCGCGATCCACTGCGCGGGCGAGACCGAGTGGGTCCGCCGGGCGTCCATCCGACCGCCAGCCATGTCCTTCTCCTGTCCCCGGGGCGCGCGAGTAAGCGTATTCGGCGGCAACGGCAGCGAACCAGCGCGTACCGCAATACATTCGATGTCGTGAACGAGACCGCGCCCACCGGCAATGGCCGCCCGCTCTCGGAACGGGTGGCGACCCGCCTGCTGTACCCGACCTCGCGCCCACGCGAGAAATCGCTGCGCGAGGCGGTCGAGGGTCGCATCGTGCTGATCACCGGGGCCTCGCACGGCATCGGCAAGGCGAGTGCGCGCAAACTCGCGGCGGCCGGGGCGACGGTGCTGCTGGTGGCGCGCACCGCGGCGGATCTGGAGCGGGTGGCCGACGATATCCGCGCGGCGGGCGGGACGGCGTTCACCTACCCCACCGACCTCACCGATATGGACGCGGTGCAGCGGCTGGGGGTGGGACTGCTCGCCGAGCACGGGCATATCGACGTGGTGATCAACAATGCGGGCAAGTCCATTCGCCGGCCGATCCACAAGTCCTACGACCGGTTCCACGATTTCACCCGGACCATGGACATCAACTATCTGGGGCCGGTGCGGCTGCTGCTCACCCTGCTGCCGGATATGCGGGAGCGCCGCAGCGGCCATATCGTCAATATCTCCACCTGGGGACTGCGGGTGCCGCCCGCCCCGCAGTGGTCGGCCTACTACGCCTCCAAGGCCGCGTTCGACAGCTGGTTGCGTTCGGTCGCAACGGAAGTCGCCGCCGACAAGGTCACCACGACCACCATCTACATGCCGCTCGTGCACACCCGGATGAGCGCCCCGACCGACTTCTCCGGCGTCCCCGGCCTCACCGCCGACGAGGCCGCCGACCTGGTCTGCCACGCCGTCACGGCCCGGCCGTACGAGATCACGCCCTGGTGGTCCGGCCCCGTGCAGGCGTGGAGCGATCTCGCGCGCGGGCCCGCGCACCGGTTCATGGCCCGCAGCTTCCGCCGCCGGTGACGGCCGGCCGGGATGGCCGGGCCGAGGATGGGCGGGCGGCGCTGGTCGGGCCGGGATGACCGGGCCGGGGGTGCACGGGCAGCGCTGGCCGGGCTGGGTGGTCGGGCAGCGGTAGTTGGGTCGCGCTGGTCGAGGGCAGCGACGGTCGGACCCCGGGTGGTCGGGCAAAGGTAGTTGGGTCGCGGTGGTCGAGGGCAGCGATAGTCGGGCCGGGGTGGCCGGACAGCGCTGGTCGGGCCGGGATGGGCGGGCCGGGACGTGCCCGGTGGTTGGCCTAGGATCGGGCCATGGGTACTCCGGAGCGGCGGTCATGAGCCTCGCGATACTGCTGAACCTGGCGGACTCGCGGTTGCCGATCGGCGGGCACGTGCACTCCGGCGGGGTGGAGGAGGCCGTGAGTTCCGGCATGGTGCGCGACGTGCCGTCGGTGGAGCTGTACCTGCGCCGCCGGATTCGCACCTCCGGGCTGGTGGCGGCATCGCTGGCCGCCGCAGTGTGCGCCGGAACCCTGGAACCCGCCCGCGCCGAGGCCGAGGCCGATGCGCGCACCCCCTCTCCGGCGGCCCGCGCCGCTTCCCGGGCGCAGGGGCGGGGACTGCTGCGCTTGGCGAAACAGGTGTGGCCGCAGGCCGATTGGCGTGAGCTCGGCACCCGGCCGCATCTGTCCACCGTCTTCGGCGTCGTCGCCCGGGTGTGCGGGGCGGGGCCGGAGGAGATCGCCGGTGTGGTCGTCTACACCACCATGACCGGGGCCGCGACCGCCGCGCAGCGGCTGCTGGCCCTGGACCCGGCGGCGGTGGCGGCCTGCACGGTGCGGCTCGCCGAGGTGTGCGACCGCACCGCCCGCGAGGCCGTCGACACCCTGGCCGCGCTGTCCGATCCGCTCCAGGATGTGCTGGCCGAGCGCCACCTGGAACGGGATATGCCGCTGTTCGCCTCCTGAGCCGGGTAACACCGGGTTTACACGCGTCGGTAAGGATGGGTTCCATGCCACCTCATTTCATCGACGGAGAACCGCACGATCACGGCCACGACCGCCCCCGGCGGGAGCGCACGCCCGGGGAGCCGGTGCGGATCGGGATCGGCGGACCGGTGGGGTCGGGGAAGACGGCGCTGGTGGCGGCCCTGTGCCGCCAGCTGCGCGAGGAGCTGTCGCTGGCCGTGCTGACCAACGACATCTACACCACCGAGGACGCGGACTTCCTGCGGCGGCACGCGGTGCTGCCGGACGAGCGGATCACCGCGGTGCAGACGGGCGGCTGCCCGCACACCGCCATCCGCGACGACATCACCGCCAACCTGGACGCCATCGACGATCTCATCGAGGCCAATCCGCCGCTGGATCTGATCCTGGTGGAGTCGGGCGGCGACAATCTGACCGCCACCTTCTCCTCCGGACTCATCGACGCGCAGATCTTCGTGGTCGACGTGGCCGGCGGCGACAAGGTACCGCGCAAGGGCGGACCCGGCGTGACCTACTCCGACCTGCTGGTCATCAACAAGACCGACCTCGCGCCCATGGTCGGCGCGGATCTGTCGGTGATGGACCGCGATTCCACGAAGGTCCGCGAGGGCCGCCCGTTCGTGTTCACCTCCCTCACCGAGGACCCGGCCGCCACCCCGGTCCTGAACTGGGTGCGCGAACAGCTCCGCCTGGCCGCGGAACAGGATGCGGCAGCCGGTGCCTCCCACGCACACTGACGCGCGGCGGATGAACGGAGTGTCCGCGCGGCATGCCGTTCGACCCCGATCCGCATCGGTGCGCTCGGCGGTGAGGATGCCGGCAGGCAGGGCGATGCGGGGGCACGCACGCGCCGCGGTGGAGTCGGGTGGTGCCGGTCGCGTTTCCGGGCTCGGCGGCCAGGGGCGGGCGTCGAATCCGGCCCGGCCGCCAATGAGCGCGTGGGGCGGGACCGCCGTGCCCGGGCGGACGGCGGTGGAAGCGAACGGAACGGGCGCCCGCCGCTGCGTACCCGAGGGCGTCGGGGGTGCGCTCCGCTGTATGTGTGCATACGCGGCGTGCTCACGGGTGCTCGTCGGGCCGGGCGGCGTGTGCCCGCTATCGTTCGCTGGGCGGGCGGGAGTAGGCGCGCTGTTGTCAGCCAGTCGGAGTCGTGGGTGCGGACGAGTGGGTGCGGGGCGGGTGTGCCGTGCGGACTGAGGTGCGGATCGTCGCGGTCG
Source organism: Nocardia otitidiscaviarum (assembly GCF_007362295.1). Classification (NCBI taxonomy): domain Bacteria; kingdom Bacillati; phylum Actinomycetota; class Actinomycetes; order Mycobacteriales; family Nocardiaceae; genus Nocardia; species Nocardia otitidiscaviarum. The sequence continues at coordinate 2,705,871 of NZ_CP041695.1, forward strand.
CGGGGCGGTTGCCGACAATCGAGGCGATAGGGGGATTGGCCGGGCGGCGGACCGGGGTCGATACCGTGCATCTGATCGGTACGGCCGCCACGCCGCTGGGCGGGGACGAACTCGATATCGCCATCGTGGTGGGGGAGGGGGCGCGGTTGGCGGTGCGGTCGGTGGCGGCGACCATCGCGCTGCCCGGGCGGGGGACGCGGAAGTCGGTGGCGCGCTGGCATTTCGAGGTCGCGGCCGGAGGCGAGCTGGATGTCGATCCGGAGCCCACGGTGGTGGCGGGTGGGGCCGAGCATGTGACGACGACGACGGTGCGGTTGGCGGAAGGGGCGCGGCTGCGGCTGCGCGAGCGGGTGCGGATCGGTCGGACCGGGGAGGATCACGGCTACTGGAGCGGTGAGCTGCACGCCGATATCGGCGAGCTGCCGCTCTTGCGGCATCGCCTGGATCTGGGCGCGGACGCGGTGACCGACGACGCGCTGTCGGGTCCGCGCGCGCTGGAGAGCGTACTCAGCTACCCGGATGACCGCACGGTGCACACCACCGGTCTCGAAGCCGCACTGCTACCCCTGGCCGCAGGCGGAACTCTCTACACCCGAACGGGTTCCACGCTCGTCACGGCACCTCCGCCCGGCATCGTCGAGCGGACGGCGAGTCGGACGGCGACCGCGATCGGGTGACCTCGCCCGGGCGCCCGGCATGCGCGACCGCGGTGCTTCCGCGTGACGGCGCACGTGCCGGCGGTTCGGTCAGGGGCGCATGGCTCCGAAGTAGCCGTCGATGGAGAGCAGGGCGAACAGCCAGTCGGCGCCGACGCGCAGGGGCTGGGCTCGGAACATGGTCGCTCCCTTCGGAGTCGGAGACCCGGGTTCGGATATCCCGGGTTCGGAGAGATCCCGGGTGCGACGGGAACCGGACCTCACCCCCGGTTCCCGCCGCATCCGGCACTGCTGGGCGGCTGTATCAGTCGCCGACGACGCGCGGTGGGGCGTTGAACGAGTTCACCGCTCCGACCACGGCACCGGCCGCCGCACCGACCGCCGCGGCGGGCACGGTGATGACCGCGGCGCCCGCGGCCGCACCGAGCACCGGTCCGGCGACCAGCCCGACGGGGACGAAGGCCAGGCCGGTGACCAGGCCGACCGCACCGCCGACGGCCGCGGAGGTGAGTGCGAACGGGGCCGCGGTGGCGGCTCCGGCGAGCGCGCCCACGGCGGCCGTGCCGATCGTCTGACCGGCGATCCGGTCGGACCGGCTGCGCTCCATGCCGATGGAGTCGAGGAAGGTGGCGAGATTGGCCTCGACCTGCGCGGCATTGTCGTTGATCTGGATCGCCTGTTCCTTGTCGATCCAGTTCGGCGCGTCGACCACCACGTCGCCGAACCGGAACTTGCCGGGCGGCGGGGCGATCGGCGGCACCGGTGCCACCGGGACGGGCGGATGCAGCACGCCGACGGGAGCCAGGTAGCTCTTGTCGGGAGCCGGCCGCGACCACTGGATCGAGCTGTGGGTCTCGTCGGGGATGTTCAGACCCTCGTACGGCGCGACATTGGGCGCCTCGGCCGGCGGCCACTGCTGCGGCGCGTCGTCGTGATGCGCCACCGGAGCGGGCTCGACCGGTGCGGCATTGGCCTGGCCGGAACCGACGATCGCGAGGACTAGCGGAACCGCGCCCGCCGCCACCACATTGCCGACTCGATTGCGATGCGGGTTGAGGGCTCTGTGCTTGCCTGCGGCCATAGACGACCTTTCATCGGGGAACAATCGACGCCCCACATTCGGACCCGGCGGTCACCTGGATGGGTCGCGGAATCGGACGACTTCGAGATCGATTGCGTTGCTGAAAGATTGCCCGATCGCGGACTCGGATGATGTCGAAGGCCGAACCCCTGCTACGGGATTCGGCCTCCGGACAAATCGGCCTTACTGCGCCGTTGCCGACTCCGTCGGTGCCGCGGCCGGAACCTCGGTCGCCGGAGCCAGATAGCCATTGGCCGCGCCGACGGCCGCACCGACCGCCGCACCCGCCGCGGCCGCGGGGACCGCGACCAGGGTGACGCCCGCGGTCGCGCCCACGGCCGGACCCACCACCCAGCCCGCCGGAGCGAACGGCGTGCCGACCATGGCCCCGATGAAACCGCCCATGACGAGGGCGGCGGCCTCGGCCGGGGCCGCCACGCCCACTCCCACGGCCGCGCCGACGGCAGCGGTGCCGATGGTCTGCGCGGCGATGCGATCGGACCGGCTCGGCTCGAACCCGGCCGAGTCCAGGGTGCGGGCCAGTTCCGCCTCGGCGGTGGCCGACAGCGTATTGACCTGGTCGGCCTGTTCGGGTGACAGCCACCCGGGCACGTCGACCTGCGTATCGCCGAACCGCAGCTTCCCCTCGGGCGCGGCGATGGGCGCGACCGCCGGCGCACTGGCCGGATCGGGCATGCGCAGCTGCTCCGGGTCGACGGCCGCGAGCGATCCGCCGGGAATGTCGCGCACGCCGACGGGGGAGTTGCGGCTCACCCGGGTGGTGGGCGCGTCGGCGACCGGCTGGGTGCCGTCCGACATCGCTTCCGTGGCTTCGGTTCCCGCGGCCGGGGTGGATGTCGACGCGGTGGCCGCGGCGGTGGTGTCGAGCCAGCCGCGCACGCCGTCGGCGAGTTCCGGCGGGATCGGCACCGTCAGCGGACCCAGCGGGGAGTGCAGCACCATATCGGTCTGCGGGATCTCCTCGGTGGCCGTGGCGGGCGGGACGGACATGTCCTCCGGATGTATCGGTTCGGCCGAGGCCGTGCCCGCGAGTGCGACGCTGAACGGAAGCGCCCCGACGACGGCGAGTGAACTCAGCCGCCGCCGGGGCGAAAGACGATCAACCTGTTGGCGTTTGCCCATGAATGACCTTTCTCACGAATGTTCACGGCTTTCGAACATTCGGATCCGGTCCATGTGCCGGATTGGTCCGGGCGTACCCCCGGTCGACGTTAGGGGTTACCCCACTCTGCGGTCGCTCGACGGCGTGGTCGGTTCGTTCGCTACGGATTTGCCGTTACCCGTGGACGTTTCACCGTCGAAGGGCCGGACCGCATCGCGCGCGTCCACATCCCCGGCGTTGATCGCCTCCAGGGCCAGCCGCGCGAACACCCACTGCTCGGTGGCGGCCATCTGGCCGCGGTGACGGCCGAGGAAGGAGACGAACCATTCGAAGACGGTGACGAACCGGCTGCGGAAGCCGACCAGGTACCACAGGTGCAGGCCCAGCCAGGCCAGCCAGGCGATGAAGCCGCCGAATTCCAGCTTGCCCACCTGGCATACCGCGCTGAAGCGCGAGATGGTGGCCATGGAGCCCTTGTCGAAGTACTTGAACGGCTTGCGCTGCTCGGGCGTTTCGCCCTTGAGTCCGGCCTTGATGGCCTTGGCCGCGTAGGTACCGCCCTGGATCGCGCCCTGTGCCTGGCCGGGCACGCCCGGCACGGCCATGAGGTCGCCGACCACGAAGACGTTCGGGTGCCCCTTGACGGTCAGGTCCGGTTCCACGATCACGCGGCCCGCCCGGTCCACCTCGGTGCCGTCGGAGCGCTCGGCGAGCTGGCGGCCCAGCGCGCTGGCCTGCACACCGGCCGACCAGACCTTGCAGGCGGATTCGATGCGGCGCTCGGTGCCGTCGGCGTCCTTGATGGTGACGCCGCGCGCGTCCACATCGGTGACCATGGCGTTGAGCTGGATCTCCACGCCCATCCGGGCGAGCCGCCGGTGCGCCTTGCCGCCGAGGTTGGGGCCCATGGGCTTGAGCACCGCGTCGGCGCCCTCGACCAGGATCACCCGGGCGTCGCGGGGATCGATATTGCGGAAGGTGCCCTCGAGGGTGCGGTCGGCGAGTTCGGCGATCTGCCCGGCCAATTCGACGCCGGTGGGTCCCGCGCCGACCACCACGAAGGTCATGAACCGGTCGCGCATCTCCTGGGTGGGCGCGAGTTCGGCCTCCTCGAAGCTGCCCAGGATGCGGGCGCGCAGTTCGAGGGCGTCGTCGATGGTCTTCATACCGGGCGCGTAGGTGGCGAAGTGGTCGTTGCCGAAATACGACTGCTGTGCGCCGGTGGCCACGATGAGGCTGTCGAACGGGGTCTGATGGTCCTGGTTGAGCAGCCGTGAGGTGACGATATTGTTCTCGAGGTCGATATCGTGGACGTCGCCCATGACGACCTGCACGTTCTTCTGCTTGCGCAGCACCATGCGGGTGGCGGGGGCGATCTCGCCGACCGAGAGGATGCCGGTGGCCACCTGGTACAGCAGCGGCTGGAACAGGTGGGTGGAGGTCTTGGAGATGAGGGTGATGTCGACGTCGGCGTTCTTCAGGTGCTTGCAGGCGAACAAGCCACCGAACCCGGACCCGATCACCGCCACGCGGTGGCGCTTCACTACAGAATCGGTGCTCATCTAGTCCTGCTCCCTGGAGAAGACGGTATTGCTACGACACATCACGCCCAACGGTAGTACGGCGTGAGCTGAGTCGACCAATCAGGACGCATCGGGAAAACGACCGACATCGCTACTGCCTCGAAAATACAATATGGGCAGTCGCTCAGGGAGGAATGCCATGGTCGCTGTGGCCGGTCGTGTCAGCGCCGAGGCGGAGAACCTGTCCCTGCTCGAGATTCCCGATACCGCGGTGGTCGATCGGCTGCTGCGCCGCCTGCCCGAGCGAGCGCGGGAGCTCGCCGCACCGCCCCCGGACAGCGGGCTGCGGGCGGTGCGCGGCGATGCCGGGCTGCCGTATCTGGGGCGGAGTCTGCAGTACCTGCGCTGGGGTCCGGCCGAGATGATGGGTCGCTATCGCAAGTACGGACCGGTCTCGTTCAACAATGCGCTGGGCGCACGCCGGGTTCTGGTGGCCGGACCCGAGGCCATCGACGAGGTGCTGGGCCGACGCCGCCAGGACTTCGGCTCCGGCTGGGACTGGTTCATCGGCCCGTTCTTCCACCGCGGACTGCTGCTGCTCTCCTTCGACGAGCACATGTTCCACCGCCGCATCATGCAGCAGGCGTTCACCCGCGACCGGTTGCAGGAGCATCTGACCGAACTGACCGCGGTCGTGGACGCCGCCGTCGCCCGCTGGGCGCCCGCCGGGGAACGGCGGGTGCCGCTGTACCCGGCCTTCAAGGAGCTCACCCTGCGCATCGCCACCGATGTGTTCATGGCGGTCGATTCCGGCGCCGAACGCGAACGGCTGGGCCGGGCGTTCTTGCGCTGCACTCACGCGGCCCTGGCCCTGCTGCGCTTCCCGGTGCCGGGCGGCAACTGGTATGCGGGGCTGCGCGGTCGAAAGGTGCTGGAGGAGTACTTCACCCGCATGATCCCCGCCAAGCGGCGCGCACCGGGACCGGACTTCTTCTCCGCGCTGTGCCGGGCCCGCACCGAGGACGGCGCGGTGTTCAGTGACGCGGACGTGGTGAACCATATGATCTTCCTGATCATGGCGGCCCACGACACCACCACGACCACCGTCACGGCGACCGCCTACTACCTGGGTCGGCATCCGGAGTGGCAGCGCCGGGTGCGCGCCGAAGCCCTGGCCCTGCACGCCGAACTCGACGGCGCCCCGCCCACCATCGCCGATCTGGACCGGCTGCGAGACCTCGATCTGGTGATCCGTGAGAGTCTGCGACTGCTGCCGCCGGTGCCCGGCCTGGTGCGGCGCGCCGCCCGCGACACCGAGATCGCCGGGCATTTCGTCCCGGCCGGCACCCAGGTGGACATCGCCCACGGTGTGAATCACCTGCTGCCCGAGTTCTGGACGCGCCCCGAACTTTTCGATCCGGGGCGGTTCGCCGAACACCGGCGGGAGGATCGCGCGCACCGGCTGGCCTGGCTGCCCTTCGGCGCGGGTGCGCACAAGTGCATCGGCATGCACTTCGGGGTCATGGAGGTGAAGACCATCATCGCGGCGCTGGCCCGCGACTACGAGTGGACGGTCCCCGGCGACTACCTCATGCCGTGGGGTTTCTCCACCATCCCGTTCCCGCGCGACGATGCGCCGACGCTGCTGCGCCGCCGCTCCGGCCCGGGTGCGGACTGAGGGAGCGGCGGCACGGGGGTCGGATCAGCCGCGGCCCTTGAACAGGATCTCCGCGACGCGGGTGGTGGTCTCCGCGCCCTCGGCGTACCCGCCCGCACCGCCGAGCGAGTTCATGATCGCCAGGGTGTAGCGCTCGTCCGGTCCGGCGAAGCCGACCGAGTTGACCACCCAGCCGCCCTGCTCCTGCGACCAGCCGTTCTTCAGGCCCGGGCGCATGGCCGCGCCCGCACCCCACACCCCCCAGTGCTGGTTGGTGTCCACCCGGCGCATGCGGTCGACGAGATAGTTCCGGTCGTCGGGATGCATACCGGTCAGCACGCTGTCCATCAGCCGGTCGAGATCGGACGGGGTGCACTGCTGGAAGCCCCAGTCGGGGAAGAGCTTGGTTTGCGCCATGGAGCTGGTGGGCGGCATCGGCACCAGCCCGCCCATACCGTTGGCGCGGAAGGCGTTCTGGAAGGCCATGCGGTCCACGCCCGCGTACTTGTTCCAGAGGATGTCGGCGGCGGTGTCGTTGGAGGTTGCCAGCATGGATTCCAGCAGGCCGCGATCACCGGCGTCGAGAGCGATCGCGCCGACCCGGGCGCGGTTGAGCAGATCCTCGGCCATCGCCAGCTTGATGGTGGAGGCCGTCCAGAACATGGTCTCGGCGTTGGCGTTTCGGTAGATGCCGCCGGTAACCCGGTCGCGCACCACGTATCCGACCAGTCCCGGGCGGCCCTGGAGGTAGTCGTCCACCCGCGCGATGCGGCTGGACATATCGCAGTCGAAGCCGGCCATGCACTGCGCGGCGGCCGTCGGTAAGGACGGTCCCATCCCATCCGGCAGCAGTGCGGGCGCGGTGGGGATCAGGGCGGCGGCGGTGAGGACGGCGGCGGAGGCGGCCACACGGTTGCGCCGAGGCTTCGGAGAACGCACGGTGGACCACAATAGACAGTGAAGTGTCCGCTCTGCACGTCTTGCGGACAATTCGTGCGGGAGCTGGCGAAATACGTCTGCCCGCAGTGGCTTTCGCATGCCCGCCGCGATCAGCGGAACGCGGCCTCGAGCTCCTCGACGCTGCGGCCGTTGAGGCGGTAGCAGTGTTCGAACGCCTCGGAGTGGCGCTCGCGCGGCCAGGTGTGCAGGACGATGCCGCGGCCGTAGTGGCGCGAGTTGATCAACTCCCAGCGGTCGCCGACGCGACGAACCGTGAACCCGCTTCTGGGCACCAGGGGAATCACCGTGGCGGACATCGACGCGAACCAGCCTTTCCGTACCTACTGCGCTACTGCCTACCTCCCCGAAAAGCCCTCCCCGCAAAGCACTGTCGCACACCGATTGCCGAATCCCGTGTGACGCGCCCGAGCAAATCCGCGGCGTGTGGCGCGTGTCACCGTAAGGCGCGCGGCACCCGGTGTTTGCATCCGGTTCGCCGACTGTATAAACACAGCTCGTGCACATTCACCGGGCCGAGCGAGCGGACACGCTCGTCGACGCGCTCGCCCAGCTGCTGGCCAGACCCCTTGACGACCCCTTCGCCGCCGAGGTCGTCGCGGTACCGGCCAAGGGGATCGAGCGCTGGGTGATCCAGCGGCTGGCCACGGTGCTCGGCAGTGCGACCGGCGGTGACGGCATCGCCGCGAATATCGAATTCCCGGATCCGGCGAGCCTGGTGGGCGCGGTGCTGGCGGAGGCGACCGGGCTGACCCCCGATACGGACCCGTGGGCTCCCGAACGACTGGTGTGGACGCTGCTGCCGGTGCTGGACGCGGTGCTGGCGGAACCGTGGTGCGGTGTGCTGTCGCGGCATCTCGGCCGGGGCGATGCCGCCGGGCACAAGGTGGGGCGGCGCTACGCCACCGCCGCGCGGATCGCGGACCTGTTCGACGGCTACGGCACCCAGCGCCCCGGCATGATCACCGCGTGGGCGGACGGGCTCGACACCGACGGCACCGGGCGCGAGCTGCCGGAGGATCTGCGCTGGCAGCCGCGCCTGTGGCGGACGCTGCGGGAAGCCGTGGGAGTGCCGAGCCCGGCCGAGCGATTGTCCGCCGCATGCGCACACCTGCGGGCGGAGCCCGGGGTGGTGTCGCTGCCACGGCGGATCTCACTGTTCGGCGTGACGCGACTGACCACCGACCAGCTCGAGGTGCTGTCGGCACTGTCCGCGGGGCGGGAGGTACACCTGTGGCTGGTGCACCCGAGTCCGACACTGTGGACGGAACTGGCGTCGAACGGTGCGGACACGCAGGCTGATTCGGCAGACCGGTCGGGTTCCAATGCGGCGGGTGATACCTCCGCATCGGTGCGCGCGGTCTCCGATCGGGAGCGGGTGGACCGAGCGGACGGATCGTCACCTTCGAGCGAGATGCCAGATTCCCTTGTGCGGGTGCGGCATCCGCTGCTCGCCGCCCTCGGCCGCGACGTGCGCGAATTGCAGCAGCGCCTGCACGCCTACGACCACACCGACACCTACCACCCGCCCGCCGCGATATCGCCCGGTACAACCGCAGCGCCGGGCCGGGGCGAACGACCCGCCGCGCGGACGGCGGAGGCCGCGTCGGACACGCCGGACCTCCAGCGCACCCTGCTGTCCGCGTTGCAGGCCGCGATCCGGGAGGATCGGTGGCCGGTGGCGGTCGAACCCGAGCTGGCCGGGGACGGGACCGTCGGCGTGCACGCCTGCCACGGTCCGGCGCGGCAGGTGGAGGTGCTGCGGGACTGTCTGCTGCACATCTTCGCCGCGGATCACACGCTGCAACCGCGCGATGTGGTGGTCATGTGCCCGGACGTGGAAAGCTATGCGCCGCTGGTGCGGGCGGCCTTCGGGCAGTGGTCCCTCGACACCGCCGAAGCCGGGCATCCCGGGCACGCACTGCGGGTGCGGTTGGCCGATCGGGCGCAGCGGGCGGTGAATCCGCTGCTGGGCGTGATCGGGACACTGCTGGAGCTGGCCGACGGCCGGGTCACCGTCACCGAGGTGCTGGACCTCGCCGCGGCCGAACCGGTGCGGTTACGCTGCGGATTCGACGACGACGATCTGGAACGACTGCGGGAGTGGGCCGCCGAGACCGGGGCGCGCTGGGGTATCGGGCAGCGGCAGCGGCAGGCGTTCGGACTCGGCGATTTCGCGCAGAACACGCTCAATGCCGCCGTGGACCGCATTCTGCTCGGCGTGGCCGCGGGCGAATCCGGCGCCGACTGGCTGGATCTGGCGCTGCCGCTCGACGATGTCGACTCGGGTGACATCGATCTGGCGGGGCGCTTCGCGGAATTCGTGGACCGGCTCGCGGTCTGCCTGCGCGACCTGCGCGGCCCCACCCTGGCCGAACCGGCCGGAACCGCCCGCCCGGCCGGGGAGTGGGCCGCGGTCCTCGGCCGCGCGCTCGATCTGCTCACCGACGTGACCCGCGCTCAGGCGTGGACGGGCGTGCAGGCGCGGCGGGAACTCGCCGCCGCCCTCGAACACGCCGGGGACGTGCCGTTGCGCCTGCCCGATATCGCGGCGCTGCTGGCGACCCGGCTGGCGGGGCGGGCCTCGCGCGCCAACTTCCGCACCGGCGAGCTGACCGTGTGCACCATGGTGCCCATGCGGTCGGTGCCGCACCGGGTGGTGGTACTGCTCGGACTCGACGACGAGGTCTTCCCGCGCGCTGGCGGCATCGACGGCGACGATGTGCTGGCCCGGCACCGCTGCCCCGGCGACCGCGACCCGCGCAGCGAGGACCGGCAGTTGCTGCTGGACGCCATCATGGCGGCGGGGGAGCGACTCGTGCTGCTGCACACCGGATCCGATCCGGTCACCGGGGCGCACCGGCCGCCCGCCATCCCGCTCGCCGAGGTGCTCGACACCGTGCGCGCCCATGTCGGCCGTGCGGCCATGGCACGGATCGTGCGGCGGCATCCACTGCAACCCTTCGACGCCGCCAACTTCCGCGCCGACGACCCGTTCAGCTTCGATCCGGTGGCCCTCGCGGGCGCGGTGGCCGCGCGCCGGCCGCAGCGGTCGCGGCCGGTATTCCTCGCCGCCCCGCTGCCCTCCGCGGCGCCGGGCGATGTGGAGCTCACCGATCTGGTGGCCTTCGCCGAACATCCGGTGCGCGCCTTCCTGTGGCAGCGGCTCGGCATCCGCGTGCCCGAGGAGGAAGAGGAGATCGACGACCGGCTGCCGATCGCCCTGGACGGACTCACCAAATGGTCCATGGGCGAACGCATGCTGGCCGCGCGGCTCAACGGCGTGGAGGCCGATATGCTGCGCGCGGCCGAATGGCGGCGCGGCACCCTGCCGCCCGCGCGCATGGGCGCGGCGGTGCTCGACGATATCGAGGGCACCGTGGACCAGCTGGTGCGGGTGGCCCGCCCCATGCACGAGATCCCGGGCCGCACCATCGACGTGGCGGTGGACCTCGGGGACGGCCGCCGCCTCACCGGCACCGTCGCCGACGTGCACGACGACGCGCTGCTGCGCGCCACCTACTCGCGGCTCGCCCCCAAACACCGGCTCGCCGCCTGGGTGCGGCTGCTGGCCCTGGCCGCCAGCGGTTCGCATCAGAGCTGGCGCGCCCTCACCCTGGGCCGCGGCCAGTTCCGCAATCCGGTCTGGCAGTCCACCCTCACCGCCCCCGACGCCGCGACCGCCCGCGCCATCCTGCGCCAACTCGTGCACCTGCGCGACGCCGGACTCACCGAACCCCTGCCCATCGCCCCGTCGGCGACCGCCGTCTACGCCGACCGCCGCTGCAAGGGCGCGTCCGTGGACGACGCCACCCTCTCCGCGGAACAGGACTTCGACAGCGCGTACGGTGAACGCACCGACCGCTACCTCCGCCAGGTGTGGGGTCCGGCCCTGCGTTTCCCGGACCTGACCCGAGCCCCGGCCGAACACGGCGGCGACGAGCCGACACGCTTCGGCGAACTGGCCCGAATGCTGTGGAATCCGTTGCTCGCCAACGAGAATCAGGGGAGACCATGACGACGACCGCGAAGCACGGATGAGCGACGAACTCTTCTCCCTCACCGACACGGCGGCGGACCCGGCCACCCCGGCCCGCCGCCGCCCCCGCCCGCCCCGCGACCCGGAGCCCGCGAATACCGATACCGCCCTGGACGTGCTGGCCCTACCGCTCGACGACCTGCCCCGGGACCCCGCGCTCGGTGCGGACGACAGCGGTGGACAGGCCCGCACCGCGCGATCCGAACCCGCGCCGCCGCGGCACGACGCCGCCCCCGAAACGGGTTTTGCCGCCGAACCTTCGACCGGCGAGCGTACCGAGCAGGGTGCGGACCGCCACGGTGCGCACGATCGGCCGCGACCGGTCGCGGACGTCGGGCGAGACGCATCAGAGCTCGCCCCGGAGCGGGGATCCGGGGACGAGACGACGGGGAACGGTGGTGCGCCGGGGCCGCAGGGGCGGGCCGAGTCGCGGTTCGATCTGCTGGGGCCGCTGCCCGCCGGGACCATGGTGCTGGAGGCCAGTGCGGGGACCGGGAAGACGTACGCCATCGTGGGGTTGGCGGTGCGGTATGTGGCCGAGGCGGGGGTGGATATCTCGCAGCTGCTGCTGGTGACGTTCAGCCGGGCGGCCACCCAGGAACTGCGGGAGCGGACGCGGAACCGGTTCGTGGAGGTGGCGACCGAGCTGGCCGATCCGGAGGCGGCCCGAGAGTCCCGGGATGAGCTGGTTTCCCTGCTGGCGCAAGCGGCTTCGGCGGAGGTGGCGCTGCGGCGGGAGCGGCTGCTGGCGGCGCTGTCGGATTTCGACGCCGGGTCGATCGCCACCACGCACAGCTTCTGCCAGCGCATGCTGGACGAGCTGGGGTTGGCGGGGGAGCGGGATCCGGGGGCCCGGCTGGTGGAGAGCATCGAGGATGTCGTCGCCACCGTGGCCGACGATCTGTACGTGAGCCGGTACGCGCGCGACGGTGCGCCGTTCAGCCCGTCGGAGGCGCACGAGCTGGCGGTGTCCGCGGTGGGGGATCGGCAGTCGATGCTGGTGCCGCAGGCCGAGTACGACGGCGATCCGGCGGCCGAGCGGGTGGCCTTCGCCGAGGCGGTGCGCGCGGAAGTGGCACGCCGCAAACAGCTTTCGGGCATCCGCGACTTCGACGACCTGCTGGTGCTGCTGCACCGGGTGCTGGCCGACACCGAGCACGGCGAGCGCGCCTGCCGCCGCATCCGGGACCGGTTCCGGGTGGCGCTGGTGGACGAATTCCAGGACACCGACCCGCTGCAGTGGGACATCCTGCGCCGCGCCTTCCACGGCCACGCCACCCTCGTCCTGGTCGGCGACCCCAAGCAGGCCATCTACGCCTTCCGGGGCGCGGAGGTGCTCAGCTATCTGACCGCCGTCTCCGTCGCCGACAGCCGCCGCGAACTCACCGTCAACTGGCGCAGCGACGCGGGCCTGCTCCAGGCCCTCGCGCACGTGCAGAGCGGAGCGGCCCTGGGACATCAGGAGATTCGCGTCCACCCGGTCGCCGCCACCCGCCCGTGGACCCGGCTGTCCGGCCCGGCCGAAGCCATCACCCCGCTGCGGCTGCGCTGTTTCCCACGCAGCGGTGCCGGACCGCTCAACAAGTCCGGCTTCCCCACCGTGGGCCGCCAGCGCGAACGCGTCGCCACCGATGTGGCCGCCGATATCGTGCGCCTGCTCGAATCCGGGGTCACCACGTCCGCGGGCGAGCGCCCGGTGGACGCGGGCGATATCGCCGTGCTGGTGCGCACCCACACCCAGCTGAACCTGGTGCGCGCCGCCCTGGAGAAGGCCGGGGTGCCCTCCGTACTCACCGGCGGGGCCAGCGTTTTCGGCACCGAATCGGCCATGGACTGGCTGTGGGTGCTGCGCGCCCTGGAGCAGCCGCACCGCGCCGACCGCGTCCGCCTGGCCGCGGGCACCGCCCTGTTCGGCCTGTCCGCCGTCGAGATCGACAGCGGCGGAGCCGATCTCGTCGGCCAGCTGAGCGCTCTGCTGCGCGACTCCGCCCGCCTGTTCACCCGCGCCGGATTCGCCGCTGTCTTCGAAAAGCTCTCCGCCGAAAGGGAACTCGCACCGCGCCTGCTCGCCCTCGACGGCGGGGAACGGCAACTCACCGACCTGCGGCAGCTCGCCCAGCTGCTGGACGAGGCGGCGCTGCGCGAATCCCTCGGTCTCACCGCACTGGCCCGCTGGCTCGCCGACCGGGTGCGCGATCCGGCGTCGGGTGCGGTCACCGGCCGCAGTCGCCGCCTGGACCGCGACGCCCGTTCGGTGCAGATCGCCACCGTGCACGCCAGCAAGGGCCTCGAATTCCCGGTCGTCTACCTGCCTTTCGCGTGGGACTCGATGATGCTGCCCAAGAACGCGGCCCTGCTGTTCCACGACGAGCGGGACCGCCGCGTGCTCGATGTCGGCGGTCCCGACGCTCCCGGCCACGCTCAGCGCAAGCGGTGCGCCGAGGCCGAGGCGGCGGGGGAGGAGCTGCGGCTGCTGTACGTGGCGCTCACCCGCGCCGGCGCGCAGGTGGTGGCCTGGTGGGCGCCCAGCTACAACACCGCCACCGGCCCGCTGCACCGCATGCTGTTCGGCCGCGAACCCGGCGGCGACGAGGTCGCCGACAAGGTGGCGGTGCCCGCCGATCACGTTGCCCTGGAACGGATCACCACCTGGGCCGCCACCGCCGGAGACGGCGTGATCACGGTGGAACCGGTGGACCGGGCGCGGTCGGCCCGACTGGCGGCCGCCACCACCGACGGCGCGGTCGGTGAACTCGCCGCCGCCCGCTTCGACCGGGTACTCGACCACGACTGGCGGCGCACGTCCTATTCGGCGCTCACCGCCGGAGCCCACGACCACGCACCCACCACCGACACCCCGGACGGGCGCGGCATCGCCGACGAACCCGACGCGCCGAGCGTGCTCGCCGACGGCGCGGCCCCCGTGGCGGCGGCCGCGCCCTCACTCATGAACGATCTGCCCTACGGTGCCGAATTCGGCACCCTCGTGCACGAGGTGCTGGAGTACGTCGACACCGACGCCCCCGACCTCGCCGCCGAGATCCGCGACCGCACCGCGCACGCCGTGGCCGAGCAGATGTTCGACGCCGACCCCGAGGTGCTGTCGCGGGCACTGCTGGCGGTCATGCGCACCCCGATCGGCTTCGGCTGCCTCGCCGACATCCCCACCCGCGACCGGCTCAGCGAACTCGATTTCGAACTGCCCCTCGCCGGGGGCGACACGCCCGCCCGCGAGCGGGTGACCGTGCCCCATATCGCCACCCTGCTGCGCCGACATCTCCCGCCCGGCGATCCGCTGGCCGACTACGCCGACCAGCTCGCCGATCTGGACGACACCCCGCTGCGCGGCTACCTCACCGGCAGTATCGACGCCGTGCTGCGCATTCCGGGCCCGCGTTTCGTGGTGGTCGACTACAAGACCAACCGTCTCGGCACCGGCGACCTCACCGTCGCCCACTACACCCACGAACATATGGCCGCCGAGATGATGCGCTCCCACTACCCGCTCCAGGCGATCCTGTATTCGGTTGCCCTGCACCGCTATCTGCGCTGGCGGCTGCCCGACTACGCCCCGGAGCGCCACCTCGGCGGCATCCGCTACCTGTTCGTGCGCGGCATGATCGGCCCCGACACCCCGGACGGTGCGGGCGTTTTCGACTGGGAACCGCCCGCCGCGCTGGTGGTCGAACTGTCCGGCCTGCTGGCGGGCGAGACGGGCGGAGGACGGGCATGACGGTCGGGCCGAGGCGAAGGGTGGTGACCGGGCGATGACGTCGATCGCGGTGGCGCAGCGCGGCACCGGGCCGCTGCGCACCTTCAACGAGGCGGGTGTGCTGTCCGCCGCCGATGTGCATGTCGCCGTGCGGCTGGGGCGGCTGGGCCGGGAGGATTCACCCCTCGTCCTGTTCGCGACCGCGCTGGCGGTGCGTGCCGTGCGCTCCGGCTCGGTCTGTCTGGAGCTGCGGCGCATGCACGAGATCGGTGTGGACGCCGAGGGGACCGAGGAGTCGGCCATCGACCCCGCCACCCTGCCCTGGCCCGATGTGGACGCCGTCATCGCGGCGCTGCGGGTGAGCCCGCTGGTGTGCGGCAGCCCGGCCGGACCGCTCACCCCGCTGCGCCTGGTCGACACGCCCGCCGGACCGCTGCTCTACCTGAGCCGCTACTACCAGCAGGAACAGACCATCCGCCGGGTGCTCACCGAACGCGCCGCCACCCATCCGATGGTGGACGCGGAACTGGTTCGGCGCGAACTGGATCGGCTCTTCCCCGATCAGACCGGGCCGGGGGAGCCGCCCGACCGGCAGCGGCTGGCCGCCGCGCTGGCCGCCACCCAGTGGACCACCGTGGTCGCCGGTGGCCCCGGCACCGGCAAGACCCACACCATCGCGCGGGTGCTGGCGCTGCTGGTGGCGCATCAGCTGGCCGCCCCGGGCGCGCCCGCGCTGCGCATCGCCCTGGCCGCGCCGACCGGCAAGGCCGCCGCCCGCCTCCAGGAGTCGGTGCGGGAGCAGGCCGGGGATATCGGCCTGCCGGAACTCACCGCCGCCACCCTGCACCGCCTGCTGGGCTGGCAGCGCGGCGGCGCGTCCCGCTTCCGGCACAACGAATTCAACCGCCTGCCCTATGACGTGATCGTGGTGGACGAGACCTCCATGGTGTCGCTGACCATGATGAGCCACCTGCTGCCCGCCGTCCGCCCGGACGCCCGCCTCGTGCTGGTCGGCGATCCGGACCAGCTGGCCTCGGTGGACGCGGGCGCGGTGCTGGCCGACCTGGTCGCCGGACCCGTACCGGGACAGGCGAATCCGGCGCTGGACCGAATCCTCGGCGCGGACCTGTCCGCCACCGCCGCCCACCCGGCCGCGCTGTCCGGGCGGGAACGGGAACGCCTGCGCGGCGGCATCGTCCGGCTCACCCGGGGCCGCCGCTTCGGCGGGCGCATCGCCGAACTGGCGGTGGCCGTACGCGCGGGTGACGCGGACGCCGCTCTCGCGCTGCTGGCCGACGGCGGCCACGAACTGTCCCTGCACGCCCCCGAGGACGTCACCAAGGTGCGCGAGGACCTGCTGCGCGCCTCCGGCGACGCCACCGACGCCGCCCTGCGCGGTGATGCCGCCGCCGCGCTCACCGCCCTGGAATCGCATCGGCTGCTGTGCGCGCACCGGCAGGGCCCCTACGGCGTGGAGCGCTGGGACCGGCTCGCCGCCAGCTGGGTCACCGCCGCCGGTATCGCCTCCGATCCCGGTGCGGGACAGTGGTATCCGGGTCAGCCGCTGCTGGTCACCGCCAACGACCACGAGGCCCGCATCTACAACGGCGACACCGGCGTGATCGTGCGCGCGCCCGACGGCACGCTGCGCGCCGCCCTGCAGCGCGGCACCGAACCGTATCTGGTGCACCCCACCCAGTTCCCCGGCGTTACCACCGTGTACGCCATGACGATCCACCGCAGCCAGGGCAGCCAGTACGACACCGTCTCGGTGGTGCTGCCCGGGCCCGAATCCACGCTGCTCACCAGGGAATTGCTGTACACGGCCATCACTCGTGCGCGCAAGCGGGTCCGGATCATCGGCACCGAGGAGTCCATTCGCTCCGGAATCGACCGCCGGGTGCTGCGCGCGAGCGGACTGCGCGTGAACTAGACCGCTGATTCGTCCGTTTGGAGCAGACTGGGGGATATGGGAATGCCTGCCGAATTCGAGGGAACCAGCGAGACGATCATCGCCGCCGACGGCACGCCGATCGCCTTTCACACCACCGGGCACGGCCCGGGGGTGATCGTGATTCCGGGGGCGCTGTCGGTGGCCGCGGGTTTCGCCCGCTTCGCCCGTACCCTGGGGGAGCGATTCACGGTCCACATCATGGAGCGGCGCGGCCGCGGCGACAGCGGGCCGCAGGGGGAGGACTACAGCATCGACACCGAACTCGAGGATCTGCGCGCACTGCGCGACAAGACCGGCGCGACCCTGCTGGTCGGGCACAGCTACGGCGGGCTCATCGCCCTGGAGGCGGCGCGGGATCCGGAGATCCGGAAGGTCGCGATATACGAACCCGGTGTCTCCGTCAACGGTTCGATGCCCTCGAACTGGATCCCGTCCTATGAGAAGTATCTGCGGCAGGACAAGCCCTGGAAGGCGTTCGTGCAGTACCTGCGTGCGGTCGGTCCGGAGGGCATCCGCCGCGTGCCGAAGTGGATGCTGGAGCGCGCCATGCCGTTGGCCATGAAAGCGCCTGAGCGCGACATCATCTCGAGTCTGCTGTGGGAGAACCTGCGCGAGCACCGCGAGGTCATCCGCCTGGACGACACCTATCCGCACTATCGCGACATCACGGCGGAGGTGCTGCTCATGGACGGCGACCGCGACCGGCTCGCCCGCGACGACGCCGACCGCGACCGGCTGGCCGAGGTCATCCCGCACTGCGTCCGCTACACCTTCCGGGGCCTCGACCACTTCGGCATCGACAAGAACGATCCGGCCCTGGTGGCCGCCACCGTCGCCGAATTCCTCGATACGCCATAGGAATCCGGTGCCGGCGGCGACGCGCTGCGGGTTCCGCCGCCGGTGAGCCGCGGACTATCGCACGTCGCCGCTGCCGCGACTTCGTACGCCGGTGCCGCCGCGGACTATGGCGCGGGCGCGGCAGCGGGCGCGGGCTGCCGGGCCGGTGCGCGCAGGATGAGCGCGGCGGCCACGGCCCCGACCGCGAGCAGTGCCGCCGCCAGCCGCAGCGCGGTGGTGTACCCGTCGGCGAGCACGTCGGGCGCGCCGCTGTCACCGATGACGGTCGCGGCCGTGGTGGCCAGCACCGCCAGCCCCAATGAGCCGCCGAGTTGCCGTGCGCTGTTGAGGATTCCGGAGGCCAGCCCCGACTGCTCGGCGGGCACGCCGCTGACGGCCGCGACTCCCATCGCCACCGTGGCCGCGCCCACCCCGATGCTCGCCACCATCGACGGACCCAGCACGGCGACCAGGAAATGCGATGTGGGAGTGGCGAATCCGAACCACAGCAGACCCGCTGCCCCCAGCAGCCCGCCGATCAGCAGCACCGGGCGCGGACCGTATTTCGGCGCGGTGAGCATGGCGACCCGCAGGCCGATGCCCACGCCGAGGCAGAACGGCACGAAGGCCAGCCCGGTCGCCACCGGCGAGTAGCCCAGCACCCGCTGCATGAGCAGGGAGACGAAGTAGAAGCTCGCGAACTGCGCCGAGGCCAGCATGAACCCGAAGACGGTGGCCCCGACGAGGGAGCGGCGGCGCAGGAAGCCCAGCGGCACCAGGGGATCGGCGGTACGCGCCTCCACCAGTGCGAAGGCGACCAGGGCGAGCGCTCCGGCCGCCGCCCAGCCGAGGGTGCGCGCCGAGGTCCAGCCGTGCTCCTCGGTCGAGATCACCGCCACCACCAGCGCGGTCACGCCCGCGGTGACCAGTGCCGCGCCCGGCAGGTCCAGACCCGCGCGCCGCGTCACGTCCCGGTGGGCGACGGCGCGCAGCACCGCGGCCGCGGCCAGTACCGCGAAGAGCACGTTCACCCACATGACCGCCCGCCAGCCGACGTACTCGGTGAGCAACCCGCTCAGCACCACACCGGCGGCGCCGCCCGCCGCGCCCGCGCCGCCCCAGACCGCCATGGCCTTGGAACGCGCCGGGCCCTCGGCGAATTCGGAGGTGACCAGGGCCAGTGACATCGGCGCGAGCACCGCCGCGGCCACGCCCTGGACGGCGCGGGCGGTGAGCAGTTCCCACGCGTGCTGGGCGAGCCCGCCCCAGGCGCTGGCGAGTGCGAAGACCGCCAGGCTGCCCAGCAGCAGGGTGCGGCGGCTCACCAGATCGGCCAGCCGCCCGCCCAACAGCATGAGGCCCGCGAAGGTGAGCAGGTAGGCGTTGATCACCCAACTCAGCCCGGAGCCGCTGAAGTGCAGGTCGGCGTCGATATCCGGGAGCGCCACATTGACGATCGACAGATCCAGGGACACCAGGAACATGACGGTGAAGACGACGGCGAGCGTCCAGCCCACCCGGCCGTCGGGGCGATCGGTCACGGCAACCTCCATAATTAAATAACGCGTGTGTTTAGTATGGTTAGCACAGCCTAACCCCGGTGTCGAGAGGGTGATTTCGCAGAATGGGAGCCATGGCCGACAGTGCGACCACACCCCGGCGGCGCGGCCGACCCGTGCGCGTGAGCAGGGCAGACATCATCGCCGCGACCACGCGGCTGCTGGCCGCGGGCGGTAAGGACGCGTTCAGCATGCGCAAACTCGCCGATGAACTCGGCGTCAGCACCGCCGCCGTCTACCACCACTTCCCGGCGCAGGCGCAGCTGTTCATCGCCGTGCTCAGCGCCCGCGCCGAGGAACTGCCCGCGCCTCGACTGCCGCAAGATCCGCGCGAACGCCTGGTCGCGCTCATCGCCTATCTCATCGACATACTCCAGGAGCTGCCGTGGGTGGCCGAGCTGCTGGTGGGCGGGGAGTCCTTCGGCCGCGCCGCGCTCTGGATCCTGGACGAATTCATCCGCAGCGCACGGGCATTGGGCGCCAGCCCGCAGTACGCCGCCTACATGTACTCCGCACTGTGGCGCTTCGTGCTCGGTGAGCTGCTCATGCGGCGCGCCGACGCCGAGCGCGCGGCCGCGCCGGCGGACGCCCGGCCGCCCCGATGGACCGAGTTCGTGACCCCGGAGGATCTGGCCGAATTCCCGGAGGTGCGCGACATCCTGCCGCAGTGGAGCGCGGTGCGGGAACTGCTGCCCGGCGATACGGCGATCCGGAGGTTCGTGGACGGCCTGCTGGGTGGCATCGATACCCTGGAGTCGGGTGCGCAGGGCACCGACCGGCACTGATGCCGGTTCGGCGGAAGCAGCGAGGACGGGAACGATGAGCGATGCGCCGGAGCACGTCGATGTGCTCATAGTGGGAGCTGGACTGTCCGGAATCGGCGCCGCCTACCATCTGCAACGGGCCTTCCCGACACGGAGCTACCTCATCCTGGAGGCGCGCGCGGCCAGCGGCGGCACCTGGGACCTGTTCCGCTACCCGGGCATTCGCTCCGATTCGGATATGTTCACCCTCGGCTACCGCTTCCGGCCCTGGTTGGGCGACAAGGCCATCGCCGACGGCGACTCGATTCTGGCCTACGTCCGCGAGACCGCCGCGGAGAACGGCATCGACCGGCGTATCCGCTACCGCCACCGGGTGATTCGCGCCGAATGGTCCTCGGTGGACGACCGCTGGACTGTCACCGCCGACCACGACGGCGACACCCGCACCGTGACCGCGAATTTCCTGTTCTGCTGCTCCGGCTACTACCGCTACGACGAGGGCTACACCCCGGAATTCGCGGGCACCGACCGCTTCCCGGGACCGATCGTGCATCCGCAGCACTGGCCCGAGGACCTCGAGGTCGCCGACAAGCGGGTGGTCGTCATCGGATCCGGCGCGACCGCCGTCACCCTCGGCCCGGCGCTGGCCCGGCGGGGCGCGCACGTCACCCTGCTGCAGCGGTCGCCGTCCTACATCCTCTCGCTGCCCGAGCGCGACCCCACCGCGGCGCGGCTGCGGCGCTTCCTGCCCGCGCGCGCCGCCTACGGGCTGACCCGCGCCAAGAACGTCGTCTTCAGCACCGCCATCTACCAACTGTGCCAACGGTATCCGCAGCGCATGCGGGCGTGGATCCGCGGTTGGCAGGAGAAGTGGCTGCCCGCGGGCTACGACATCGACACCCACTTCACCCCGCGCTACAACCCGTGGGATCAGCGGCTGTGCCTGGCGCCCAACGGCGATTTCTTCCGCGCCATCCGCAAGGGGCAGCTGACCATGGTGACCGACACCGTCGACACCTTCACCGAGTCCGGGCTCCGGCTCGGGTCGGGCGCGGACCTCGACGCCGATGTGATCATTACCGCGACGGGATTGAACCTGCTGGTCTTCGGCGGTATGGAGCTGGTGGTGGACGGGCGGCCGATATCCCTGCCCGACACCATGGCCTACAAGGCCATGATGCTCTCCGGCATCCCCAACTTCGCCTACGTGCTGGGCTACACCAACGCCTCCTGGACCCTGAAGGCGGATCTGGTGTGCGAGTACGTGGTTCGGCTGCTGAAGCATATGGACGCGCACGGCTACGCCAAGGCCACCCCGGTCCGCGACCCCGCCGTCGGCACTTCACCCTTTTTGAACTTCGAGCCCGGCTATGTACTGCGCGCCCTGGAGCACCTGCCCAAACAGGGCGACCGCGCACCGTGGAAGCTGACCATGAACTATCTGCGCGATCTGCCGAAACTGCGCTACGGCCGGATCACCGACGACGCCATGGTCTTCGAGCGCGCCCACCGCGACGCACCGGCGCGCGCCGCGGGCTAGGCCGGATCGAAGATGCCGGGGACGGTGAGGGCGTACTCCACGTCCTCGCGGCGTCCCAGCGTCACCAGTACCCCGCGGATCATGGTGAGCCGCGCCTCCGCGATGGCCTCCGGGGTCGGTTCACCGTGCGGGGCGGTGGCCGAGATCCGGTAGACCACGAATTCGCAGATCTGCAGCGCCGTATCGAGATTCAGGTCGCTGGGGGCGGGGCGGCCGATCTCGGCGAATTTGGCGCGCACCAGGGCACGGATGTCGTTCAGCGCGCTCTCGCGATAGGACGAGACCGGTGACCCGGGATCGTGTAGTTCGGCGAACAGCGGGGCCAGCATGGTGCCGTGGCCGTCGGCCCAGTACAGGTACGCCTCGATCATATTGATGCCCAGCTGCACCGGCTCCGCGCTGCGTTCCAGCGCCGCGCGCACGCCGCCGACCAGATCGTCGTTGGAGATGCTGAGCAGCGCGTGCAGCGGTTCGGTGGCATTGGCGAAGTAGCGGTAGAAGGTGGGCCGCGCCAATCCGGCCTTCTCGATGATGCGGGCGACATTGAGTCCGCGCGAACCGTGTTCGGCGAACACCTCGGAGGTGGCCAGCACGATGCGGGCGCGCACCTGATCGGCCTGCTCGGCTGTTTGCGGCGGCCGTCCCCGTCGAGGAGCGGCCGTGGCGGACTGGGTCATTTCACAAACCCCCGCGGAGCGCTTGACATGAGGTGCGTCACGTCTATTAATCTAACATCAGTGTTCACGTAACACTGGTGTTCAGCAAATAGCGGGTGCGCCCGCGATCCACCCACCGAGAGGGCGACCAATGACGACTGCCCCGCAGCTCGCCGCCGCCGATGCGCTTCCCTTCGACCTCGTGCAGCGCCTGCTGACCCATGCGCGCGCGGCCGGCAGGCCGTCCGTGGAGGTCTTCGCACCCGCCACCGGCGCCAAGATCGTCGATCTGCCGCAGTCCGCCACCGCCGATATCGACGCCGCCTTCGCCACCGCCCGCGAGGCGCAGCGGGAATGGGCACGCACCCCGATCGCCGACCGCGTGGCCGTGCTGCGCCGCATCCACGACCTGGTGCTCGCCGAACAGGACGTGATCCTCGATATCGTGCAGACCGAGACCGGCAAGTCCCGGGTGCACGCCTTCGACGAGGTCAGCGATGTGGCCGTGAACGCGCGCTACTACGCCGCCGAGGCCAAGAAGCTGCTCGCCCGCCGCACCCCGCGCGGCGTCATGCCGGTGCTCACCCAGGTGGAGGTGCTGAACCGGCCCAAGGGCGTGGTCGCGGTCATCTCGCCGTGGAACTACCCGCTCGCCCTGGCCGCCTCCGACGCCCTGCCCGCCCTGGTCGCCGGCAATGCCGTCATCGCGCGGCCGGACAATCAGACCGCGCTCACCGCACTGTGGGCCATCGATATCGCCGAGCGCGCCGGACTGCCCAAGGGGTTGTGGCAGGCGGTGCTGGGCCGCGGCCGCGAGATCGGCGGCCAAGTCATCGAGCGCGCCGACTATGTCGACTACACCGGATCCAGCGCCACCGGGCGCACCATCGCCCAGCAGGCGGGGGAGCGGCTCATCGGTTACTCCCTGGAGCTGGGCGGCAAGAATCCGCTGCTGGTGCTGGACGACGCGGATGTCTCCGCCGCCGCCAAGATCGCGGTGCGGGCCTGCTTCGCCTCGGCCGGACAGCTGTGTGAATCCATCGAGCGCATCTACGTGCACGACAGCGTCTACGACCGGTTCGTCACCGAATTCGCCGAGAACACCCGCACACTCACCCTCGGCAAGGAGCGCGACTTCTCCTACGAGATCGGTTCGCTCACCTTCCAGCGCCAGATCGACACCGTCGCAGCGCATGTCGACGACGCGGTGGCCAAGGGCGCGACCGTGCGCGCGGGCGGGCGGGCGCGTCCGGATCTGGGTCCGTACTTCTACGAGCCCACCATCCTCGAAGGGGTGCGCGAGGGGATGACCGTCTACCGCGAGGAGACCTTCGGGCCGGTCGTCTCCGTCTACCGCGTCGGCAGCGACGACGAGGCGGTGCATCAGGCGAACGACACCGCCTACGGGCTCAATGCCAGTGTGTGGAGCCGGGATACCGATCGCGGACGTGCCGTGGCGGCGCGCATCCACGCCGGATCGGTGAATGTGAACGAGGGCTTCATCGCCGCCTGGGGATCGGTGGCCGCGCCCTCGGGCGGACTGGGCATCTCCGGGACCGGGCGGCGGCACGGACCGGAAGGTCTGCTGAAATACGTCGACACCCAGACCATCGCGGTGCAGCGCGTCCTGCCGATCGCACCGCTGCCCGGTATGTCGGAGAAGCTCTGGGCCAAGACCATGACGCTGTTCCTCACCACCATGAAGGCATTGCGGCAGAAGTAATCTGCCACTCGAGACAGGGGTACACACGGGTATGAAGGACGTAGCGGGCAAGAAGGTGCTGATCACCGGGGCCGCGATGGGACTGGGCAAGTCGTTCGCGGTCCGGGCGGTCCGGGAGCGCGCCGCCGACGTGGTGCTGTGGGACATCAACGAGGAGACGCTCAAGGAGACCGTCGCCGAACTGAGCGCCCTCGGCAGCAGCCGCATCCACCACTACGTGGTCGACGTCTCCGAACAGCAGGCCATCCGGGATGCGGGCACGTCGGTGCGCACCGAGGTCGGCGATATCGACGTGCTGGTCAACAACGCGGGCATCGTGCGCGGCAACGGCTACTTCTGGGAGACCGAGAACCGCGGCGACATCGACAAGACCATGGCGATCAATTCGCTCGCCCCCATGTACGTGACCCTCGAGTTCCTACCCGCCATGGTGGCGAACAAGGGATCGCAGGCGCGGGTCATGACCATCGCCTCCTCGGCCGGACTGGTCTCCAATCCGCGCATGAGCGTGTACGCGGCCTCCAAATGGGCGGCGCTGGGCTGGTCGGATTCGGTGCGACTGGAACTGGAGCAGTCCGGCAACGAGCACGTGAAGGTCACCACCGTCTGCCCGACCTACATCAATACCGGCATGTTCGACGGGGCCAAGGGTTTCTGGTTCACCCCCATCCTCGAGCAGGAGAAGGTGGTCGACACCTCCTGGACGGAGATGAAGAAGGGCTCGGCGCTGGTGGTCATGCCGTGGACCTCGCGGCTGAACCGCGCCATCACCGGCCTGCTCCCGCTGAAGGTGCGCGACTTCTACCTCAATACGGTCGGCGTGTACCACTCCATGGACGAATTCCGCGGGCGGAAGTAGAGTTTCGCGTCGGGGCGAAGGGGCGCGCAGCGGCTGCGACCGCCCCTATCGTGCCGGATCGCCTGAGGCTCGCTCAGGGCCACACGGGCCTGTCCACCGCGGCTCAGCAGAGCAAGGACTCGGTGTAATCCCGCAGCTTCCTGGCTTCGACCGGATCGAGGGTGGAAAGCCCCAGATCTAGAACCGTGCCCCGGTCCACTGCGGTGAGCGGTGCCGATGGCGGCCGATCCACCCACTCGACGATTGGCGCGACCGCCTCCTCGATCGGCCGGGCCGCGACGGCCGCGAGCGCCTTCAGCAGCCCGCGGACCACGGGGTTCGGATGCCCGTCGAGGCCGCTGCGGGTGAAGCCGGGGTGGTAGAGCACGTACCGAGCCCTGCCGTCGTAGGCGACACCGAGGAGATCATTGGCCCGACCGGCCTGCAGTTGAGCGGTGATGAGCCCGTAATTGCCGCGGAGTTGCGGGTCGGCCCAGTGGATCCGGCCCTTGGTCGTCCCTACGCCGGCCACGTTGACGATCGTCGACGCGGCGTCCATCAGCGGCGCGAGGCGCACGCCGAGCAAGTACCGGCTGAGGTAGTAGAGGGAGAAGGTGTACTCCAGCCCGTCTGTCGTCTCGGTGCGTTCGCGCATGGGCCGATTGGCGAAGAGGGCGAGGGCGTCCACCCGGTCGTGTCGGTCGGCGATCTCCGCAGCGGCCTGCTCGACCTCGCCGATCTCGGACAGGTCCACCGGCAGGAAGTCGATGCCGGCCGGGAGATCGCGCCGATCTCGCCCCAGGACCGTGACCCGATCCCCCCGGGCCGCGCGCGCCACGGCGGTGGCCCGCCCCATGCCGGTCGTACCACCGGCGATGATCACGTTCTTCATGGCACCATCGTGGGAGCGGAGCTCCGATAGCGAAAGAAGGCAGTTCGATGTCCGGTACGCACACCGGTGTGCCCTCCGTGCTGGCGCACGAGCTGCCCCGCCCGGTGCCGCAGGTGGAGGTGGACGCCTGTCCGGTGACCGAGGTTTTCCGGCGGCTCGGTGACCGCTGGAGCATGTTGGTCATCGTCCTGTTGGGTGGCCGCGCCCACCGCTACAACGAGCTGCACCGCGCGATAGAAGGCATCAGCCAGCGCATGCTGACCCGGGTCCTGCGCACGCTGGAGTCCGAGGGCCTGGTACACCGCAAGGTATACCCCACAGTGCCGCCGAGCGTGGAATACAGCCTGACCGAACTGGGCACCTCACTCTTACCCCCGATCTCCGCGCTGGCGGACTGGGCGGTAGCGAACGCGGACAAGCTCGGCCGCTGAATCACGGCCCATCACAGCGGCAGTGGAGTGCGTTCAGTGCGATGCGGCGACACGCCCTGTAGCCGATGCACTTGCGTGGAGGAAGAGTGCCACCGCCGATAATCGTGCGGTGTCCTATTACGGCATCCACGGGTACCAGCACGCCGTCGATGACGCAGGTGCGGTAGCAGCCCGCCACGACGGCCAGGTGACGGGCAACGGTGGCGGGTTTGAAGCGTCGGATTTCCTGCATCCACCGCATGTAGCGTTCGACCTCCGTGCGGGCGACGGTGAGCGGGGTGAGTTGGTGGTCGGTACACCAGTAGAAGTACAGGCGCAGATCGGATTTGGTGTGGATACGGGAGGCTGCCGAGATGCGGGCGATGTAGGCGAGGGCTGCCAGCCGGAGCACGAGGTCGTCACCGGCGAAGGAGACATCGAGTTCGGGTGAGGGAGCCATCCTTCACGATTCCGCAACCCAGGCGAACCGCCCGAGCAGTCGCGCGGGTCGCGGCGGATGAGTGCGTTCGCCGCCGTGTGCGGTAGGCCGAGCGCACCGACGTCTACCGCAGAAGCGCACTGGCTTGTTCCACCGGATAAGCTCGCCGGGGTGATCCTGCGTTCCGTCGAAGGCATACCCGACGGTCTAACCTCTCGAGCCCGATCGTATGTCGGCACACACGGCGTCAAGGTCGAGGTCCAGTCTGTGGAAGACCACCGGCAATGGTGGCTCGAGCGAGGCCTTCCCGCCGGGTTGATCGACCGCATGACGGCCTACCAGCAGAAGTGGGGCGGCCTGCATCTACCACCCGCACCGCAGTACGACGGCGGCCCACGCTATTACTATCCGGATTCCCCCGAAACAGATACTGCGGGATGGTGGTTCGAAGCCGGCACGCAACGGACCGCGGTGCCCTTCATGTTCATGATCGGCCCGTCCGGCGAGTTCGGAATCCAAGCCGATCAGTGGGTACCTCTGCATTCGACCATCGAGGGCTGGGTGGAATCACTCGCTCTGGCCCACCACGCATCGACGTGGGCGCGCCAGATCACCAGGCTCATCGGCGATGAACTCGACGGTATCGACTTGGACGGCTACGAACCGGTGCGCGAGGTGATGGGCCTCGCGGATACCTGGTGGCGAGGTCAGGACTCGCTGGTGGCGCTGTACACCGGGGAGGCCGAGGGCCTCGATTTCCCCAGGGCACGTGTCGCGCTGATCTATTCGGGCCTTGACAGGTGGGGGCTTCGCGGCGGCGTCACAGCCGACGAGTAGCCGAGATCATTCCAGGTGCGCCCGGTCGGTGCCCCAATCGGCTGCCCGCCGGAACACCAACACCGCGAACCTTCAAGCCGTCGATGGCACGCCACTCGGCATTATCGTGCGTTCGTCTGGCGCCGAGGCGTGGTCGGTCCGTGATGCTCCTGGCCATGATGGCGTGGGCGTGGGCAGCTTCTCAGAGTGCGGACATCGCAGTCAGCGAGTGGATGACCGTGACGCCGTCCCGCACAGCGGTGCTCGTGGCCGCGCGGTTCAACCAGAAGGCGCGCAGACCGGCGTCGCGTGCGCCGAGGCCGTCCACATCCCAGCGGTCGCCGACGTAGGCGACCTGCTCGGGTGGCAGGCCGAGCAGGTCGCAGCCCGCCAGGAAGATCTCCGGATGCGGTTTGGGCGTGCCGAATTCGGCCGAGCACAGCACGGCCTCGCCGAAATGGGGGAGCAGGCCCACGGTGTGCAGCTTGCCGACCTGGTGTGACCGCGAGGAATTCGACACCACACCCACCGCGATGCGGCCGGTCAGCGCGGACAGCAGCGGTTCGGCATCCGGGAAGGCCGCCCAGGTAGTGTCGCGTAGCGCGACATAGCGGTCGAACCAGGCGCGCGGGTCGTCGGTGGTCGCGCCGATGTGGGCGAGCAGCAGCTCCGACCGCAATTCCTGCTGCCCGCTGAAGGTCAGTTCACCGGCGAGGTAGCGCGGATACTCTCGCTCCTCGAGTTCCTTCCACAGCGCCACGGCGTGCTCGGGGGACTCGAACCGGTCCAGCAGCCCCTCCGCCGCCAGGTGCGCGAGAATTCCGGCGCGCGCGGTGGCCGAATAGTCGACGAGGGTGTCGTCGACATCGAAGAGAATGCCGCGAACAGTCACACGTCCACGCTACCGGCCAGCGAACCGATCACGACGGTCGCGCCCGCTTCCTCGTCCGCGGCCACCCTCGGCGTCAGGCCGTGCGCGGTGAGAATCCCCACCGCCGTCTCGGCCTGCCCGACGCTCGTCTCCACCAGCACATGCCCGCCCGGCGCCAGCCACCCCGGAGCCGCCGCCGCGACCCGCCGGAAGATATCGAGGCCGTCCGCACCGCCGTCGAGGGCCACCGCGGGCTCGTACTCCCGCGCCTCCGGCGGCATCCCCGCAATGGCGGCGGTGGGCACATACGGCGTATTCGCGAGCAGCACATCCACCCGCCCCGCCAGCTCCCGGGGCAGTGCCATGAACAGATCCCCCTGAAACACCCCGGCCCCCAACGCCTCGAGGTTTCGCCGCGCGCACGCCACCGCCGCAGGCTCGATATCGGCCGCCGTCAACGCCACCGAAATACCCTCGGCGGCAAGCTCCGTCGCGAACGCCAGCCCGAGTGCCCCAGATCCGCAACACATATCGATCGCCACGATCCCGGACCGACTGCCCGGGAACGGTTGCGATCCGTGCGAATTCGCGGGCATCGACGCCCGCGCCGTCTGCGCGCCCTGCACCGCCCCTGTGGTCTGTGCGGTCCCGGCGATCCGCGCCCGCGCCAAGCTCACGGCCCGCTCGACCAAGTACCCGGTCCGCTGCCGCGGCACGAAGACCCCCTCCGATACCGCCACCCGCAGCCCTCGGAACTCCACCCATCCCAGCACATATTCCAGCGGCATCCCCGAGACCCGCCGCGCTACCAACGTTTCCAACCGTTCAGGATTCTCCGCGGCCCCGACCAGCAGCCGCGCCTCATCTTCGGCGAATACACACCCCGCCGCCCGCAACCGCGCCACCAACTCGTCGAAACCCACCGCAACCATTCCGCCCATTGTGCCGCCTCGCCGGACCACGCTGCCCCGCCGGGGCGAGTATCTTCACCGGATCGCACTGCGTCGCCGAACTGGGCTGGCCTGCCGCCGACCCGGCGGTAGTGCCGAGTTATGCACAGCGGACTGGGCCACCCTGAGCGTGCTTGGCGTGTGCCCCTGTCCGATCCGCCGCGCCAGCGGCCACGACGCGGAACGCGATGTCCCCGGGTCCGTCCCGGACCCGGGGACATCATCGGCCTATCCGCCCCGCCGTGCCTACCGCTGCGCCGGCAGCAGCAGGGTGCGGGTGGCGTCGAGGTAGATGCCGCGCTGGGCGGCGCGGTTGGGCGGGGGGAGTTGGGAGACGAGCTGTTCCAGGGAGGTGGTGGCCCCGACCACGGGGATACCCGCCACGATGAAGTCGGCGACCGCACGGCGGATGTGGTTGGGGGAGGTCACCACGATGGCGCTGGTCGCGCCCGCGTCACGCAGCATCTTCGAGGCGTGCAGGGCATTGCCGACGGTGGATCCGGCCCGATGCTCGGCCATGATCCGGCTGCCCGGAATGCCGCGATCGAGCAGCCAGCGTTCCATGGCGGCCGCCTCGGTGATCCCGTTGCGCGGATTGCCGCCGGTCACCACGATCGGGGAGAGCGGCGAGGCGATGGCCTGCAACCAGGCCGCCTGCATGCGGTTCACCAGTTCGGGCCGCATCGCGCCGTCGGGCAGCAGGCCGTAGCCGAGCACCACGATGCCGGTCTGCGGTCCCGCGATGGCGGGGATCGGATTGGGCAGGGTGCCCACCGCGGCGGCCACGGCCCGGAAGATGGTCCGCACGCCGTCGGCCAGGCGCGGATTCACGGCGTTCAACCGCAGCAGCGCCGCCTCACGGGTGACGAGGTCACCGGTGTAATCCGACCAGACCGCCTGCAGCGCCAACGCTTCGGCGTCGTCGGGGGCCTCGGCGAGCAGGCGGCGCAGGTCCTCCAGCCCCGCCGCGTCGTCGCCATTGACGAAATTGCTCTGTGCCGAGTTGTAGAGGGGTCCCGGTTCGGCCATGGCCACCGGCGATCCGAAGATGGTGAGCGCGGCCGCGGCGGCCACGACCAGGGAGGGTAAATGCCTTGCTTTCTGCACCGCAACGACACCTTTCCGCGAACGAACGAGGTCTCACACGCACTGCTTGCTGACTATTGGCTCGAAGCCGGATGGGGACACGATACGACTGTCCAGCGCGTCGGTCGGGGATTTGCCACAGCGAAATTCCGGGTTTGGAGCTCCACGCGGAGGGGAACGGGGGCCGGGATGCGGCCGCGCGATAGGCTGTACCCCCGTGGATACGACTTCGCTGACCGGCAAGGAACTCGCCGCCGCCATCAATGCCGACACCAAGCAGCGCGCCGCCGCACTCGCGGGCACCGGTGCCGCACCGCGCCTGGCCCTGGTGGTCTCCAATGACGATCCGGCCAGCGCCTGGTATGTGAAGTCGCTCAACCGCGCCGCCGAACGCAATGGAATCGCCTGCGAGAACATCGAACTGGGGGTAGACGCCAGCGCTGCCGATATTCGCGCGAAGCTGGTGGAACTCTCGGCCGATCCGAGCGTGGACGCCATCATGCTGCAGACCCCGCTGCCCCAGGGCGTCGGCCTCGACGACGTGAGCCCGGCCATCATCGCCGCCAAGGATGTGGACGGCGTCAGCCCGCTGTCACTCGGCCTGCTCGCGACCGGCCTGCCGGGCTTCCCGCCCGCCACGTCCGAGGCCGTGGTGGAACTGGCGAAGCATCACGGCATCGCGCTGTCCGGCAAGCATGTCGCGGTGGTGGGCCGCTCCAATGTGGTGGGCAAGCCGCTCGCTCAACTGCTGCTGGCGGAGAACGCCACCGTCACGGTGTGTCATTCGCGGACCATCGATCTGCCGGGCGTGACCTCGGCCGCCGATGTGGTGGTCGCGGCCGTCGGGCGGGCCGGGCTGATCAAGGCCGAGCATGTGCGCGAGGGGGCCGTGGTCATCGATGTGGGCACCAACGAGGGCGAGGACGGGTCCATCACCGGCGATGTGGACGCCGCGGCCGTCACCGGCAAGGCCGCCGCGCTGAGCCCGGTCCCCGGCGGCGTCGGGCCGGTCACCACCGCGCTGCTCATGCGGCACGTGGTTCAGGCCGCCGAGAACGCCCGCTGACCGCGCGACACCCGGCCCGGAGGTCCGGGCCGGGTGTGACTCCGCGCTGGGTGGCTCGCGGTATCCGACTCACCAGTGCAGATACACCGGGTCGCCCACGCTCACATTCTCGTAGTACCAGGCGGCGTCGGCCGGCGGCAGGTTGATGCAGCCGTGGCTGACGTTCGCGTTGCCCTGCGAATCCACCGACCACGGGGCGGAGTGGACGAAGACGCCGCTCCAGGTGAGGCGCTCGGCGTACTCACCGTCGATCAGATAGCCCTCCGGCGAGTTCAGCGGGATGCCGATGGTGCGGGAATCGAAGACGATGCTCCGGAACTTCTCCAGCACGGGGAAGGTGCCGGTGGGCGTCTCCCAGCCGGGTTTGCCGAAGGAGGCGGGGATGGTGCGCACCGGGACCCCGCCGATACTCACCGTGAAGGTGTGGTTCGACATATTGCCCTCGGCGGTCACCCCGGCATTGGTGTTGAACTCGGTGCGCGCGGTGCCCGCGGACACCGAGATGGGGGTCGATGCCGGCAGGAATCCCTCAGGCGTCCAGGTCAGCTCGCGGTCGCTCTGCCACGAGAAGCTGCCCGCCAGTTCGGTTCCCGCTCGAATGCTCACCGATTGCTCTGCGCGCGTGCGGTTCTCGACCGGCTGTGCGAACTGCACCCGCACGGGTGCGGCGATACCGACCGTTTCCCCCGCGCCCGGTGAAATCGCCTGCACCGCAGGGACAGTGGGCCGGATGATCGCCGCCGCGGCGAGCCCCGACCCGAAGGCGGTCAATGCCGCGACCACGGTCGCGAGGAACAGATAGCGAATCGCGTTCCGCATGTTTCCACCCCTTTCGAGGATGGTGTGCTCTCGGATCACCAGCCTATGGCTTCATGATCAAGACCAGCGAGAAAAGTTCTCTGTTCGTGACCTACCCGGCGGCGTGGTGCTCTAACACGATCGCCCGGCGGTGCTAATGCACCGTCGGGCGATGAGATGGACTGCTCACCGGTCGCGGACCGGATCGGTCCCGGTGGGCGAACGAGTGTTCGACCTTATTTGTTGATGGCCGCGACCACGTCGTCGTGCACGGCGTCGGCGCGGGCGGTGAGCTCGTCGATCTGCGTGAGCACCGGCTCGAACTCGCTGCCCGCCCCCGCTCCCAGCGAGGCGACATTGATGGCGATATTCAGCTGCGAGGTGGCCGCCGCCGCCCGCGCGCAGTCGGCGGCCGCACCGATATCGGTGACCACATTGGGATTGCCGATGGGCAGCAGCTCGGCGGCGAGGGAGATGATCTCGTCCGCGACGGCCACCACATCGGCGGGCACCCGCGCCGCACCCAGCAGCGCCGCGGTGATCGCCTCGGTGCGCGCGGCCTGCTCCTCCTCGCTGTCCTTGGGCAGCTTGTAGGCATTGCCGACAGCCGTGAACGCCTCGGCATCGGCATCGGCCAACTCCAGCGCCCGCGCCCGCGCGGAATCGGCGGCGGTGATGATCCGGTCCACGACGGGCCGATGCTCGGCATCCTTGGCCCGCGTCGTGTACCGCGCCACCATGGCCACCAGTGCGGCGCCCTGGGCGGCATGCAACGCCGCGACCGCACCTCCACCGGGCGCGGGCACCTTGGCGGCCAGCTGATCCAGGTACCCCTGCAGTGTCGAGTCACCGAACGAGGCGATGTCCTGCGCGGTGTCCTGAGTCATGAGCGATGCCCTCCCGGGGAGTCGTACCGTGAGCGAACTTTCGCGCCCTACGCTACCGGGCCTCGACCTCGAAGCATTCCGCGCACCCCGGTCGCGCCGGTGCTATTGCCGTCGGTGCGTGGACGACGGTGGTCGGGATCTTGCGGGCGGCGTTGGGCACCTCTCGATGACGGTGTTTATCGTTGTCGGGTGAGCGACAGTACGTCCGCGAGTGTGACGACGGGATGGGCCGACCCGCCCGTGGTGCGGGTCCTGAATCAGCCAGCGGGCAATCCGACCACGGTCGAAATGCACTGGTGTACCGCCCCGGACGGTGCGCAGTGGGCGAGTGTCACGTTCGAAACCGTTCTCGCCTACCGGTGGAGCGACTTCGATCTCGGCGACCCGCGTACCGATCGGGATCAGTTCGAGTTCGGCCTTATCCGGATCACGGAATCAGAGCTGGTGGACCAGCTGCTCAACGGCGCCGACCGACTCGATCCCGCGGAATGGTACGGCAGCTCCATGGCGAGGGGCGATATCCGCCACTATCGCATCGCGTTCGACGACCACGGGGTGTACGACATCGTATGCGGCGGCCTGCACATCGCCCACGCACCTGAACCGCCACCGCGGTGACATCTCACCGCTCGGAAAATCAGTTGCTGCGCTACCGCGTTCCTGCGAATGTGGTTACACCGCAGGCTCATCCGAGCAGCGGTACAGATGGGCGTAGCTCAGTGGCAGAGCGGCGGTCTCCAAAACCGCGTGTCGGGAGTTCGATTCTCTCCGCCCGTGCGAGCGCGGTCCGGCGCATGTCGGCCGCGTTGTTGCGGTGTAGTGCAGTTCGGTCGCACGCCAGCCTCATAAGCTGGAATGACGCCGGTTCGAATCCGGCCACCGCATCGGGTATTCGGCCGCACCGGCGCGTCGGGCAGGCCGGATCCACCGGTTGAGCACATGGCGTGCACGGAGGCTGTAACCCTCCCGCCCGCGGGCGCAGGTGGTTCGATTCCATCCAACCGGACGCATGGCGTAGTTGCTCTGTCGGTATGGGCAGCCTGACTTTCAATCAGGACCCTCGTCGGTTCGACTCCGATCTACGTCATGGATGGCCTCGTGCTGTGCTGGTTCGGCACCCTGACTCTCACTCAGGGCGACGTGGGTTCGATTCCCGTCGAGGTCACGATGCCTTCGTAGCTCAGTGGTGAGAGCACCGCCCTGATAAGGCGGGGGTCGGAAGTTCGATTCTTCCCGAGGGCACCGTGATCGGAGCCGAAGGGGTCGAGGCACCGGGCTGTGATCCCGGAGGAAGCGGGAGCGGCATGGATTACTCCCTGACGCCGGATGCGCTGACATGGGACGATGTCGACCCGATTCGCCATCGGTTCGACGTGGACACGGTTTCCGAGGCCGCGAGACAGCTGTCGCCGGCGTCAGCCGTGCCGACACCGGCCGCGGGGTGGCCCGGTGATCGGCGTATTACGGACTGGGCGCACGAGGTCGGAGAACCCTGGGTGGATTCCATGACGCGGGCGCTGGTCGAACGGTTCGGGCGTTGGGCCTGCGGCTGGCGGTGGGCAATGGACGAAGGCGACTTCGGTGGCGGACCGGTGGGTAGCTGGTGCTGCACCGTGCACTCCATTACCGAGCCGGACGAGACGCTGGATCGGGTGGTCGAGGCGCTGGTGGAGTGGCGGCGCTGGTTGGAGGATCTTGCGGAGAGGTTCGAGCGCTACCCGCTGACGGATCTGTCGAGCGCCGACGAGATGCTGGTGTGGGAGCGCGGTGCGGTGCATCTGATCCATCATGTGGTGGATCGCACGGGCGCGGGCGACGCCTGGTATCGACACTGTGCACAGGTGCTGACGTGGTTCCTGGCCCGATGGGGAGTGGCCGAGGACCGTGCGCGGGGCCTGGTGGACCAGGCGATCGGCGGCCGATTCGACAGCTGGATCGGTCCGGTTGAATCGGTGGTCGGGGATGTCGCCGAGCAACTCGCGCGATCGCTCGGTCAGACGAATATCGGCCTTGACCGTGGTTGACCATCTGCTGGCTTGGTGTGGGCTCCGTGATCAAGTGCCGTGGGGCAGTGTCCGCCATGGCCTCGGTTGGCCGGTGGGTCCTGTGCGCGCCAAGCGGGATGGCTTCACGGACCGCATCAGAAGAGTTGAGCACGTGCGTGATCCCGCGCGAGCCCAGCGGCTGCTACAGGCATATGAACAAATGCGCTGCGACGCTGCCGCGGACAAGGTCCTGGATTTCGACCTGCTCGCCGGGTGGCAGCGAACCGTCCTGGGTATCGCTGCCGCACCGTTCCGCGACGGTCCCGCGTTCGCCAAGGGCGGCAGGGAACTTTACGGTCTTCATGCGAACACGCCCGCCCGATTCGCGGAATGCCTGGCCGACAGCCGAAATCACGAGGTCCCTGTCGCGGCGCGCGCTGCCCGCGTCTATCTGGATGTCTGCTTCTTCCATCCCTTCGCCGACGGCAACGCCCGATCGGCATTGCTGGCGTTGGCGTTCGTGCTGGGCAAGGACGGTGTCGTGCTCGACGAGGTCGGTCCGATCGCGCAGGTACAGCGGCCAGCGGACGATGCGGAAGGTGCGCTGGGATTCGCTGATCTGGTGGTCGCGATGATCGAAGGGACACAGCGGCGCCTGGACCGCCGCGCTCATGCCGTCCCGACGGACTGATATGTCGATGTGATGGGATCGGTGCGCCCGACTCCCCGGCCCGATCCGGAGATCACCGTGTGAGGGCGTCCACCATCGCTTCGGCGACACCACGCGCGGAGGCCGGGTTCTGGCCGGTCACCAGGCGCTCGTCGGTGACGACCTGGGCGGTGAAATTGTCGGCGGAAATGTGGGTGGCGCCCTGGGCGGTGAGGCGATCGGCCAGCAGGAACGGCACCACCCCGCTCAACCCGACCGCGGCCTCCTCGTCGTTGGTGAACGCGGCGACCCGCTTGCCCGCTACCAGATACGATCCGTCCGACAGCGTGGCACCGACCAGCGCGGCCGGTCCGTGGCAGACCGCGCCGACGACACCGCCGCGTTCGTAGATTTCCCGCGCCAGCCGGGCCAGCGCCGGGTTGTCCGGGAAATCCCACATGGTCCCGTGGCCACCGGCGAAGAACACCGCCTCGAATACGCTGCTGTCCAGCGCATCCGGGGTGGGAGTGTGCGCCAGCTGGGCGGCGATGGCCGGGTCGGTGAGGAACCGATGTTGCGACGGGTCGGCGGGGTCCGCGCCGTCGCGCGGCGGGTTGCCCCCGGCGACGCTGACCAGATCCACCGCGTAGCCGGCGGCGGTGAACACCTCCCACGGGATCGCGGCCTCACCCAGATGGAATCCGGTCGAACGGCCCGTCTCACCCAGGACCGCATGGCTGGTCAGGGCGATGAGGATGCGCTTGGACATGAGGTCGATCTCCTTCGTTCGGACAACCGCCGCAATCCCTTTCGCTGCGACGTGTCCGATACTGCCCGGCCCCGCCTATCGGAAACCAATAGTGGATCTTGCTCTGCGTATCAGAATTCTGATAGGTAAGGCAGTCGTGAGCGGTGTCTCTCTGGATCTGTTGCGAAGCTTCCTGACCGTCTACCGGGCAGGTTCGGTATCCGCCGCCGCCGACCTGCTCGGCCTGGCCCAGCCCACCGTCACCGCGCACGTCAAAATCCTCGAAGCCGACCTGGAGCGACCCCTGTTCCAGCGCGTCGCCCGCGGCATGACACCCACGCCCGCCGCCGACCACCTCGCGGCACGCATCGCCCCGGCCTTGGACGACCTCGCGCAAGCGGTCCACCACGAGCTGCGCGGCCCCGCTGAAACCTTCAGCCGCACAGTCCATCTCGGTGGCCCCGCCGAACTGGTCTGCACCCGCGTACTGCCCTCGCTGGCAGGACCGGTCACCGAGGGCTTGCGCCTGCGCATCACCCTCGGTCTCCCCGACCGGCTACTGGCCGACCTGTCCGCGGGCGGACTGGACGTGGTCGTCTCCACCGTGCGCCCCCGCCACCGCGGCCTATCCGTCGACGCCCTCACCGACGAGGAATTCGACCTCGTCGCCGCCCCCAACTGGACCTTCGACGACATCGACCACGCACCCCTGATCGCCTACGCCGAAAACCTCCCCATCCTGCGCCGCTACTGGCGCACCGTCTTCGATACCCGCCTCACCCGCACCCCCTCCGTCGTCGTCCCCGACCTGCGCGGCGTACTCGCCGCCGCCACCGCCGGCGCGGGCATAACAGTGCTACCCACCTACCTGTGCGCCAATGAACTGGCGGACGGACGCCTCCACCAACTCCACAATCCCGCTATCCCCCCCATCAACACCCTGTTCGTCGCCACCCGCAACGGTCCGACCCACCCCGCCGTCACGGCCGTCCGCGGCCACCTCGTCCGTTCCGCCGTTGGCTGGTGAAGTAGCGCGCGACAGCGGAACTCGGATACCGAACTCCATGTACCGCAACGAGATCTGCCCCCAAGCTCCCTGGGGGCGGGTCAACCTGACACCTGATCTTGCAGCAGTCCCGTTGCCGCTAGTCGCAGCGGGAAGTTGGCACAGAACGTCAGTGCGCGATGCCCTTGCTGAAATGCTGGTGGAATGCCCACGCGTCAGCCACCATGTCTCGGATATCGGGCTTGTCAGGCTGCCAGCCGAGCATGGTCTGCGCGCGAGATGACGACGCGAAGAGGGTTGCGGGGTCTCCGGGCCTGCGGGGGGCGATTTCCAGGTCGAGGGGGAGTCCGGTGACCTCGCGGATAGCGTCGATGACCTGGAGGTTGGAGAATCCGACACCGTTGCCCAAGTTGAAGATTTGATGCTCACTGGCCGTGACGGCGTCGAGTGCGAGCAGGTGGGCGCGCGCGAGGTCGGTGATGTGGATGTAGTCGCGGACGCAGGTGCCGTCGGCGGTCGGGTAGTCGTCGCCGAACAGTTGGAATTTGCGTCCCTCGGCTGCCGCGGTCAGGGCGAGCGGGATGATGTGGGTTTCGGGGGAGTGGCGTTCGCCGATCCAGGTTCCGTCCGAGCACTGGTGGGCGCCTGCGACGTTGAAGTAGCGCAGGCTGATCGCACCGAGGTTGGAGGCGCGGGTGAAGGAGGTGATGGCGCGGTCGATGGCGAGTTTGGTGTCGCCGTAGGTGTTCACCGGGTTTGTCGGTGCTGTCTCGGTGAGCGGCAGTTCGGTGGGTTCGCCGTAGACGGCGGCGGTGGAGGAGAAGACGAGTTTGTCGACGCCCGCTGCGCTCATGGCGTCGAGCAGTGCGAGGGAGGCGCGGGTGTTGTTGTCCCAGTGCCATTCCGGGTGCGCCATGGATTCGCCGGCGGCGATGAGCCCAGCGAAATGGAGGACGGCGTCGAAACCGGCTCCGGGGGTGAGGATCTGTGCGACGTCGTGGACGCGCAGCTGCTCGAATTCGGCGCCGGCCGGGATCTGGGTGGCGTCGTTGCGGGACAGGTCGTCGATAACGGTGACCTGATGCCCGGCATCGAGCAGTAGGCGGGTGACGGTCGCGCCGACGTAGCCTGCGCCCCCGGTGGCCAGCAGTTTCATGTGCGCACTTTCATCTCGAGTAGATGGTCGTGGATTTCACGCTGGTGGGCCGCGAAGTAGTCTTCCGGCCCCTCGTGCGGGATGGTCCCGGTCCAGCCGGTGACAGAGTCCCACACTTGGCGCATGACATTAGCCAACTGGTGAGGGTCCGGTGAGGCCAGCCAGGTGTAGGCGAGGTGTCGGGCGAGGCGGTGGACCCGTTGGTGGTGGCCAGCGATGATGTGGCCGTGGAGGCTGCGTGAGTATCGGGTGCCGGTGATGGCGTCGGTGTGGACGCAGCCGTAGGCGGTGTCGAATCGGTCGAAGGCGTCGGCGAGGTAGGTCCAGAACCGGCCGGGGTTCATTTGGGGCTGGGTCGGGTTGGCGCGCCAGGCGAGTTCGCTGCGCATCCGTTCGGCTACGTTCGTCGGCATCTTGTGCAGGTCGTGGTGGCAGTAGGCGCCGTCGAGCATGGCTGTCGAGCGCAGGATTTTGACGCACAGTCGGCTGACGGTGTGGTGGAAGGCGGTATCAGGGCCGGTGAGCCAGCGCTGTGTGCATCGTGACCAGAACCATGCCTGCGTGTAGTAGAGCAGGTTTTCGTAGGCGTCGCGGGGCATGTCGAGTTGGACGCTGTCGTGTGGGGGAAGCCCGCGGTCGGTGACGGACAGGCCGATGTTCTTCACATCGAATCCGAGCAGTGTGCCCAGCGCGCGGTAGTCGGCGAGTGGCATGGTCATCATGTCGACGTGCGGGAATGTCTTCTCGGCGACGGTGACGAGGTCGGCGACAGGCATCGATGGTTCGTCGCCGTAGTGCACGTACATGCAGTCGATATCGCTGCCGAGGATCAGCTCACCGCCGTGGGGGATGAAGGTCGGTTCTCCGCGCGCCAGTGATCCGCCGATGATCAGCCAGTCGTCGGCGGGGACCATCGCCCCGAGGTTGAGCAGTTCGTTGGCGACTTGGCGTCCGGTCCGGGCGACGGCGGCGGTTTGTGGGTGGCATCGGGTGATGCGGCGGGCCAGGGCGTCAGTGTTCACGGGCATCGGCGGTCTCCGTGTTGATCGGGGCTTTCTTGGGTGTGATCACGTGGGGGCAGAATTGGCCGCAGATGGTGCAGGGGGCTCCTTCTTTGAGGCCGTGTTGGATGAACACCTGGTTGGCGAGGTCGGGGTACAGGGCTTCGTCGGCTTGGACGGTCCAGGCGTTGGCGCGGCGGGCGACGCTCATGCGGTGCTGTCGGGCGGTCTCGGAGTCGTTTCCGCGGGCGACCTCGAGGGCGGTGATCGCGACGCGGGCCATGCGCAGGGCCGTGGCGGTATCGGCTGCGGTGGGCATGGCGTAGTGCTCGTTGTGGGTGATGGAGGCGAACATGTCGCCGCCGTGTTGTCCGGCGGTGAGGATGCCGAGTGTGTTGACGGTGTCGTCGAGGGTGACGGCGTTGTCGATCACCATCGGCCCGGCCAGCCACAGAGGCGCACCGCCCAGCGCTGCCTTGTAGGCGGGGATGAGTTCCGGGATGCGGTGCAGGGGCATGTGTCCGCCGGTCTCGCACAGCACCTGCACGCCGCCGCGCAGGAGTTCTTTGCGCAATTCGGCTTGCAGCTGGATTTCGGCCCATTTCAGATCGTCGCCGGCGTCGTGGGCGCAGCCGGGTCGGAAGATGTCTCCGAGGTCGAGGGTTACGCCGGTGCGGCGGCAGATATCGATGATGCCGTCGAGGAATTCGATCAACGGGTTTTCGCAGTGGTGTAGCCGCATGTAGCGGGCGATGAGGCCGCCGCCTCGTGACGTGGTCGGCATGACACGGTCGGAGCGCGCCATGCGGTCGGCGAGGGCAGGTGTCATGCCGATGTGGATGAGGACGAAGTCGAGTAGGCCGCCAGCGAGACCGTTCTCGAATCGGTCGAGAAATTCGTTGCGCGACAGCCTTTTACGGGGGTTCGTGAACAGGTCGTAGGTGAGGCACGCGGCCAGGGGGACGTTGACGATGTCTTTGAGTTCGCGGCGCAATGCGATCCCGGCCGGATTGGTGGTGAGGTCCATGATCGCGTCGGGACGGGCGGCGAGGATGACGTTCGTTGTCTGTGTGATCGCGTCCCGGTCGGTGTCGCGGGGTCCCAGCCCGATCAATGCGGTGACCTTCGCGCGGGTGCCCGACCCGATCAGGATGGGTGTGAAGGCGCTGCTGTGGCGGCTGGTTGAGCATCGGGGGAAGACGAGCGTTCCAGTGCGTATGCGTTGTTCGGCGTCGTGGGGGTCGATGTTCTCGGTGGAGCACGCTGTGAGGAACTGTTCGTCGGTGGTAAGAGACATTTCTTTGCCTTTCTGGAGGGGGCGGGGCTTGGCGTAGTGGTCAGGGCGTCATATCGGAGACGGCGGTGGTGAGGTGTTCGAGGATGGCGACGGGGTCGAATCCCATGGCGCGCAGTGGTTCTGCCGGGAAGACGCCGGGGTTGTTGTGCCAGACGAGGAACAGGTGTTCGGGGCCGACCTGGTGGGTGCCCGCGGCGGCGGCGAGTTCGACGGCTGCCTGGAAGAGGGCTTGCAGTGCCGGGGTGGGTGTCGAGATCTCGGAGGTGTTGTCCTCGTTGGTCATTCGGTGAGGCTCCTTTCGGTGGTGTCGCATTCGGTGTGGGGGAGTCGGCGCCAGCCGCGGGTGAGGTCGTCGGTGAGGTCGCTGTAGGCGTTTTCGAGTTCGGCGAGGCGCGTCCAGGCGGCGTGCACGGTGTCGCTGCCGGGGTCCTCGGTCATCAGCAAATGGAAGGCATCGGCGGCGGCCTCGGACAGACGGTCGATGAATGTGCCCAACAACTCGCCCGCACCGCTGGGCGGCAGTGGCGGCAGGTGGGTGGCTGCCCACTGGTCCACTGATGCCCTGAGTTCCGCGCGCTGGTGGTCGAATTCGCGGGCTCCATCTGATTCACGCCGTCGTCGCGCATGGAGCTTCCTCAGTTCGAGGGCGTGCCAGCACAACGGTTCGTCGTCGACCGGCGTCCCATAGAGGGCCAGCAGAAGTTCATGCTGGGACGGCAGAGAAGGCGGTTCGCATCGCATGTCCGGTCACCTCTCGGTGTCACCGGAGGGGCGTGTCGCCGCGTCCAAGGCGGTCGCGATCAGCGCCGACAGCGCGGGAAGGTCATGTTCCGGCAGACGTGCCCAGTAGATGCGCGAACGCAAGCTGGTTGGCAGGACAATCGGCGTGCCACGGTCGGCGATGAACCCGCCGACGCGAATCAGCCGGTATACGACTTCGTAGCTAGGGTCTTTGTCAATCCAGGTGAAGAACCGCCAACGCGGAGGCAGCACCCCGTTTCGGGGCCGTACCAGCACCGGCCCGGTGGCTGTTGTCTCGAACACTCTCCGTGCTAGCCGATCCGGCAGTACCAGGACAGACGTCCAGTCGTCGGTGATCACTTCGACGAGCCCATCTCGCACCGTGGCGGGCAGACCGCAGCGCCTATAGGCGGTGCACCAATCCGGGCTCGATCCAGGGTCGTCGAGTGTGCATGACATGCAGTCAGCGTCGACGGCCGCAGCACCGGGCGGAACGTAGCAACCCGTAGCAAGATCGCCTGTACCGTGAGAAGCATGCTCGAACCGCCGCGCACGCACGTTCACGACGAGCGGACGGTCTACGACGGCAGCCCGTGGCTGCACGTCAAACGCCACAACATCACGACCCCCGACGGCATGACGCGGTCGCACCACTCAGTGCAACTCAACACCGTCGCTACCGTGATGCTGCTCGACGACCATGAGCGTGTACTGATGGTGCGGCGTCACCGCTGGATCATTGATCAGGTCGGTTGGGAGTCTCCCGGCGGCATCGTCGACCCGGGAGAAGACCCCGAGGCATGCGCACGACGAGAACTGCTCGAGGAGACCGGTTTCGAAGCGGAGACGTTCATTCTCGTGGCTGAGCTGGAGCCGATGCCGGGGCTCGTTCAGAGCAAGCACTACGTCTTCATCGCCGACCACCCACGCCAAGTGAACACGCCGACCGACGCGGAGGAAGCCGGACGGCTCGTGTGGGTGCCCGTCTACGAGGCCGTGGACCTTCTAGCACGAGGCGAGTTGATGGGTGCCGGTACGGCTGTGGGGATGCTCGCTGCCCTACAGTTGGCGCGCGGTCGCGAGTTCGACTCGCCGGGACAAGAGTGTGTGACGCCTTTTGAGGCGGGCTGACTTCACGACGCTGATCCGGGCATCGGCCTGCTCGAGCAGCGCTGTTGCTTCGTCGAGTTCTCGCCTGGTCGCGGCGGCTTCGGCGAGGTCGAGCAGTTGCGCTGATCCTGCGCGGACGAAGTCGCCGGGCAATGCCTGCATGGCCTGCTCTGTGATCCGTGCTGCGGCGGGATCTTCGAGGCGAACGAGGATATGCCCTTTCCATCGTTCGAAGTGAACCTGATCGAGGGCAAGATACGGCAGGGAGGCGTCATCGCCGCATTGGACGTGGGCGAGGGCGGTCTCGGCTGCGTGCAATGCGGAGTGGGCGATAGCGGCTCCATCGGGCAGGTAAGTAGCCACCTGGGCACGTGTGGCTGCGAGCCAGGACCTCAGCAGTGGCGGCAGCGCCGGAAGCTTCTCCGCGCGGATCACCTCGGTGAATGCTGTATCGGCCCTGCCGATTTCGGCGAGGATAGCGGCTTGTTCGCCCATAGCGTGGGCGAGGAGTGTCGAATCGCCGCACCGTGACGCTGATGTTCGTGCGAGTGCGTAGTGCTTCGCGGCGTTGTGCGTGTCGCCGCAATCGAAGTCCTGCCATCCCGCGAGGGCGGCGGTGTCAGCTTGTGCTCGCGCGACATCGGCCCGGTCCGCGCCGACGCTGCGACGCCACAGATCTTCAAGGGCGGCGACGTGACTGGAGGTTTGGGCACGAACCGCCGGGGCGCCCAGCTTGCGGTCCAGCAGGCGCAGGCTGT
Source organism: Nocardia otitidiscaviarum (assembly GCF_007362295.1). Lineage (NCBI taxonomy): Bacteria > Bacillati > Actinomycetota > Actinomycetes > Mycobacteriales > Nocardiaceae > Nocardia > Nocardia otitidiscaviarum. Next base: position 2,749,156 of record NZ_CP041695.1, read on the forward strand.
CGGTGTGGTGGGCTAGGAGCGCGAACAGCGAGCCGTCGGCCGGCTGGTCGAATTCGGCGACCGGTTGCGAATCCTCGGTGGTCAGCTCCAGGACTTCGCACAGCAATTCGCGGTAGGGGGTGTCGGGCGTCGTGTGGTTGTTCTCCCACCGGCTCAACGCGACCCGTAAGCTATCGGGACCCATGAGCGTGATGTGTTTCCGCACAGCGAGGGTGCGCATCGCCCCCATGAGTGCGGTTTGAGACCATCCACGAGCTTTCCGTGCGGAACGGATCTGATCGCCGTCCATTGCGTTTCGCTTCCTTCGATGGAAGTCGTGTAGATACCTGCCTGTATGGGAACGGCAGCCTACCCGTTTGACGTCGTCCACGTGCTGCAACTTCATTCCTGACTATGCGCCGCTGCATGTTTGGAACACTGACCTACATGCGGCACACGACGCACGCCCGACGTGGCGAGCTGATGACGGGCCAAGACATCGAACCCGCCCGTCTCTCGGAATCCGAGTTCGCCCCCGCCCGGACTCTTCCGATCTCGGAGGCCGCGTGCCGTCGAGTGGGTATCGACGGCAGTGACGCGACGTTGCTACGGCATCACACGAACGCTGTCTATGTGCTGGCCCGCGAGCAGGTCGTAGTCAAGATCGGTCGGCCGGAACATCGCCACATCGACGTCGTCGGTTTGGTGCGGTGATCACCACCAATGCGCGAAAGTCCGCCGTGGGGTCGCGCACGGCCGTGGAGGTGCGTCAGCGTATCGAAGCGCTGCGTGCCGGCCAACAGATCCGCTGGAGCATTCTCTAGCCTGTTTGGCTGGTCAGTAGCGATCGTCGATCTCGGCGAGAAACTGGTCGCTGTCCTTCCTCATCGTCGCTGTCGTCGTCGTTGAGCGCCCGCCAGAGCAGTTCGACGATGTCGACACCGGGGACGGGTGCGAAGGTGCCCTCGCTTCGCGCGCTGATTCCGGCGATGTCGGGTGGGCGAGCATGTCGAGTACCGCGGCGACCTCGTCGAGGGTCGGGGGCGGGTCGATCAGGGGGCGGGTCGCGCGGGTGATCTCGCGGGCGGTGAAGGGGCCGTGGCTGTCGTCGATGATGTCGATGACGAGTCCGAGGATGGCGTCGGCGCGGTGGACGGTCATGGGGTGTCCTCGCGGGGGCTGAGCGCGGATTCGGGGAACCATTGACGCAGGGTGAGTTTGTGTCGCGGCCGTTGCCGGTGGTGATGGTGGCTTGGACGAAGCCGAGCCAGCCGCCGGTGGTGGTGCGCGCCCAGGCGTAGAGCAGTCCGGGGCGTAGGCCGGAGAGGTCGAGTCCTTCGGCGCGGACGTGGAGGGGCAGGCTGTTGGCGGCGAAGCGGGTGCCGCCGGAGGGGAGGGCTTTGCTGATGTCGACGGTGACGGGGCGGGGTGGGTCGACATGGCGGCGTACGGAGGGTGTGTCTGTAGAGCCGTTGTCGAATATAGTTTCGAATGATAGCCCGTGCGTGCCGTGGCGGCTGTGTTGGCTGAGAAGTTGCCAGCGTGGGGGTGGGAGGGCTGCGATCAGGTTCCCGCGAGGTCATGTGATCGTGTTTGGTGGAGTCGGGAGTCGGGACAATCCGGGACTCGAAGTGTCAAAATCCGTGCCACTTTTTTGCGGGAATACCCGGGTCGCTCCGGGATAGTGAGGGACGTACTCGGTGAGCACGCCCCTCACCAGGGGCGCGGTGGAGGCTCCCGCTGGGCAGCGCTTAAGCTTCGGGTCATGCGTATCGGACTGTCGATCAATTACACCGACGGCTTCAGAGAGGTGGCGGCCGAGGTCGCCGATCTGGAGCGGGCCGGGCTCGATATCGTCTTCGTGCCGGAGGCGTACTCGTTCGACGCCGTGAGCGCGCTGGGGTATCTGGCCGCCAAGACCGAGCGGGTACAGCTGGCTTCGGGCATTCTGCAGCTGTACACGCGCACACCTACGCTCACCGCCATGACGGCGGCGGGGCTCGACTACGTCTCCGACGGCCGCTACGTGCTCGGTCTCGGGGCGTCGGGCCCGCAGGTGATCGAGGGGTTCCACGGGGTGCCCTACGACGCGCCGATCGGGCGGACTCGCGAGGTGCTGGAGATCTGCCGGAAGGTGTGGCGGCGGGAGCGGCTGGAACACCGGGGCAAGTACTACACCATTCCGCTGCCCGAGGGGGAGGGGACCGGGCTGGGGAAGCCGCTGAAGCTGATCAACCATCCGGTGCGCGAACGGATTCCGGTGCTGTTGGCGGCGCTGGGGCCGAAGAACGTGGAGTTGGCCGCCGAAATGGCGGAGGGGTGGCAGCCGATCTTCTTCCTGCCCGAGAAGGCCGACGCGGTGTGGGGCGATGCGGTGAAAGCCGGTCTGGCCAAACGGGATCCGGAGTTGGGCACGCTCGATGTGTACGCGGGTCCGGCGCTGGCCATCGGTGACGATGTGGAACCGCTGCGGGAATGGGTGAAGCCGCATCTGGCGCTCTACATCGGTGGTATGGGCGCGAAGGGGAAGAACTTCTACCACGCGCTGGCGACCAAGTACGGGTACGGCGCGGAAGCCGACCGGATCCAGGAGCTCTACCTCGCGGGGAAGAAGGAAGAAGCCGTCAAGGTGGTGCCCGACGATCTGGTGCGCGATGTGAGCCTGATCGGGTCGGCCGGATTCGTGAAGGAACGGATCGCGGCCTTCCGCGAGGCGGGGGTGACCGTGCTCAATGTGGTGCCGCTGGCGGGCACGCCCGCCGAGCGCGTGAAGCTCATCGAGCAGCTGCGCGATCTGGTCTGAGCGAGGTTCGGATACAGCACCGCGCGCCCGCCGGTCGGCGGGCGCGCGGTCGTTTCACGGGATGCCCGGTGCACTAGTCGTGGGGACGGCACAGGGACGATGTGCGGGAACGCGGCCCCATCGGACCGCGGCCCTGCCACGGTCAGTTGGGGCGGAGGGAGGACAAGGCTTCGTCGAGAGTGGGGAACAACGCGAAGACCTGGTCCAGATTGGTCATCTTGAGCTGGCGGCCGGTGGCGGGGCCGTCGGCGACGACGGCGATCCGAGTGTCACCCGCACGCTGATGGGCGGCGACCAGCGCCGCCATTCCCGCCGAGGCGAGGAAGCTGACGTCGGACAGATCGATCACGAGCGCCGCGGGTTTGCCGCCCAGCGTCGCGTCGATGGCGTTCTCGAGCGCGGGGGCGGTAGCCAGATCGACCTCGCCGGCCACGGTGAGCACGGTCGCTTCGTCGCGCACCGAGACCGTGGTGGTCATCGTGTCGGCGAGGGGATACGCGTCTCCGGAAGTGTTGGTCACATCAGAACAATCTGCCATGAACGGTCCTTTCCCGCTGCATCGTCGGCCACATCGGTATCGGATCGGTAGCCGGGCCGTTGGTGAAATACCCAGCTATCGCGGCATTTCGGCGGATACACCACAGTGCGGTGGCGCAATGGTGCCGCTCATAGGCGACTCGCCGCCGCGGAGAACGACACCGCGGGCAGCCGCACCACCATCCGCACCCGGGTTCCCGGCCCGCCGTGGTCGATATCGAGTTTGTCGGTGAGCGCCTGCATCATGGCGATACCACGCCCGCGGTGCCCGGGATCGGCGGGCAGCGGCCGCCACACGCCGGTATCGCAGACATCGATGGTGACGGTGTCCATCCCGGATTCGGCGAGCAGTTCCACCCGCGCCGGGCGCCCACCCAGGTAGGCGTGTTCGATGCTGTTGCTGCATGCCTCGTTGGCGGCGGCGATGATGTCGGTGGCGATCTCCTGTGGGACCGCCGCCGAATCCAGCCACGCCTCGAGCCTACGCCGCATCCCGGCGAGCTCGTTGGCGGCGGCCGGGAAGTCCAGGTGCAGCGGCGCCGGTGGCTGCCGGTACACCACCATGGCGACGTCGTCGTCATAACCACCGACCGGGCGCAATCGTGACAGCACCGAATCGGCCACCTCGCGCGGCATCTGCCCGGCAACCCCGGACAGCTCATCGGCCAGTTCCACGAAGCGTTCGTCGATATCCACGCCGCGCTGTTCGACGAGACCGTCGGTGAACAACACCAGCGTCGATCCCGGAGCCATCGGCGTGGTGGCCTCGGGGCGGCGGGGCGGATCGAAGGTGGCCAACGGAACCGACCGGCCGCCTTCCAACAGACGGCCCTTGCTGCCCGGTTCGGCCAGCACCGGCGGCATATGCCCCGCGCTGGAGTAGCGCACCAGACCGCGCACCGGATCCAGGATGGCCGCGCACACCGTGGTGCACATGGCGCCCGGAATCCGCGCGGCCACGGTGTCGAGTTCGGCCAGCAACTGGGCCGGACCGGCCCCGCGCAGCAGCAATGCCCGTGCGGCGGTGCGCAATTGCCCCATCACCACGGCCGCGGAGAGCCCGCGCCCGACACAGTCGCCGACCACCACGCCCATGGTGCCGTCCTCGAGCCGGACGACGTCGTACCAGTCGCCGCCGATCTCCAAGGGCGGCAACGCCGGTTCGTAGTGCACGGAGAAGCGCGGCGGCAGTTCGATGGGACCGAGCATGGCCCGTTGCAGCGTCAGCGAGGTGGAACGCGCCTGATCGAAGTTGCGCGCCCGCTGCACCGCCAGGCTCAGATGCCCGACCAGCAGCGAGAACAGCGCCCAGTCACCCGGACTGATGGCGCGCGGCGCGGCGAAGCGCAGCCACAGCGCCGAATCCCCGGTCTCGCCCAGCGGTGCGACGATCCCCTCGGAGCTGGACGCGCCCTCCGGAATCGCGAACATACTGCGCCCCGGCCGCAGCCGGGCCCGGTCCAGCAGCGCCCGCGCCCGCGCGTCCAGCACCTGCCGGGATTCGCCCGTGCGCGGATTGTCCTCGGAGACATACAGTTCCGGCCCGGTGTGGCGGTTCGGCCACACCGACACCACCGCCGACTCCGCGCCGACGGTATGGCGCAGTTCCTCCAGCCCGACCGCCAGCACCTCCACCACACTGGTGGCCGCGCCTACCGCGGTGGCCAGCCGCGACACCGCCTGATCGCGGGCCTGCGCATCGTGCTCGGCGGTGACATCGCGGATGGTGCCGACGAAGATCCGTTCCCCGTCTTCGGGTTTCACCAGCGACGAGGTGCTCACCGCCAGCCACAGCCGCCGCCCGTCGCGATGCCGCACCGGCATGACGAAACGGGCAGCGTCGGTGCCCAGATCCGGGTAGCGCGGCCCGTCCGGCACCGACCACGGATGCGGCAGCGGATACGGCACCCCGTCCGGACCGTAACCGGTGAGCGCGCCGAAGGCCGAATTCACCTCCACCAGCGTGCCGTTCGAGTCCACCACGAAGAAGCCGTCCTGGAGCGACTCCACCAGAGCGGTCCGGAACGCGTCACGTCCGGCGAGATCCTCGGCGCGGGAACGCTCCGCCTCGTAGCGCCGCGCCCCGTCCAGGAAGCCGCGGGTGGCCACATCCAGCGCCGCCATGGTCTGCAGCAGGAATTCCAGTGCGGCGTCGGCGCGTTCGTCGTGCGCGGCGGGCAGCAGCCCCTCGTCCTCCAGGATGCGGAAGTGGTGCTCGGTGAGGTCGAGGATGCTGACACCCTCGACCAAAGCGCGGCGGCCCAGCTCGTAGCCCTCGGCGAGGGTGGTCTGGTTGGGCGCGCGCAGGTGCTGGCGCAGTGCGCCGGTGTACGCCGCGCGGAAGGCGGCCAGCACCGCACTCACGGCGTCGGCCCCGTATGCCCGCGGTGACGCGCGGCGAGCACGAGCGCGTCGTCGGTGTCCTTGGCGTGCTTGGCCAGAATCTCGGCGGTGATGTCGGCGGTCGGCTTGGCCAGGTCGATGCCGTCGGCGTAGTCGGGCACGATGCCGTCGGTGGACATCAGCAGCAGATCACCGGGCCGCACCGCCACTGTCTGCGCTTGCAGATTGGGCGGCAGCAGATAGCCGACGATCCCGCCGACCAGCAGCGCCGCCGCCCGTATCGCCGGTTTGCCGGGAGCCGCGGCGATGATCCGGGATTCGACATTGCCGACCCCGAGCCACTGCACCTTCTCCCCGGCGTCGAGCAGCGCCAGCGATACCGCCGCACCGCGGGTGTCGGCCATGGCGCGATGACACAGCAGCATCAGCACGTCCAGGGGTTCGGCGCGATTCTCCGACAGCACCTGGGCCGCCCGGTCCGCCGCGTCGGCCGCGGCCGCACCGTGCCCGAGCCCGTCCATCACCGCGAACAGCACCGAATCGCCGCCCGCGTCGAGTATCACCGACCGATCGCCGGAGACTCGCTGCCCGGGTAGCGCCCGTCCGGCGACCGCCCATTCCACCGCACCGATGAATCCGTCGTCATGCACCGGTGGGCACCCACTTCCACATCTCCACGAGCGTGCCGTGCCCGGGCGTGGACTCGACGATCAGCTTGTCCATGAGTCGTCGCGCGCCCGGCAGCCCCAGCCCGAGGCCGCGCCCCGTGGAGTAGCCGTCCTCCAGTGCCCGCGGGATATCGAGAATGCCCGGGCCTTGATCCTGTGCCTGCACCACCAGTGCCCGGCGGCCTTCCTTGTCGGTCACCGACAGCCGGATCTCCCCGCTGCCTGCGTAACTCGTGATGTTGCGGGCTACCTCCGAGATGGCGGTGGAGATCATGGTGATGTCGGTGAGTGAGAACCCGTGCTCCAGCGCGAGTTCCCGCCCGGCCTGTCGTGCGGTGACGATGTCGTTCGACTCTTTCACCGCGATCACCACGTAGTCAGCGGCCACGATCACGACCGTCTCGCTGGCGGCGGGTATCGAGTTTGATGTTCAACCAGGCCAAACCCTCCTCCAGATCGAGGGCGGTGTGCATGTCCTCGAAGGTGAGTCCGAGCTGAACCATGGCGAACGCGACTTCGGGCTGCAGACCCACGATGACCGTCTCCGCACCCCGCAGCTTGGTCATGTGGGCGATGGTACGCAGCGATCTGGCCGCGAAGGAGTCCATCACGTCGATTGCCGTGACATCGACGATGATTCCCTGCGCCCGGTACTTGCTGACGTACTTCATCAGGTCGTCCTGCAGGCGCTCGGTATCGGCGTCGGTGAGGGCGGACTGCACCGACGCGATGAGGTAGGTCCCCTGTTTCAGAATGGGTACCGGCATGAGCGGGCCCGGTCTACCTTCCGTCGCGTTCGGCGGTCACGCGCGACACCTCGTAGCCGAGCAGCCGCTCCGCCTCCTCGATACCACCCTGCAGGTCGCCGACGGCATTCATCTTGGACAGATCCAGGCCGATGGTGACGAGGGTCAGGGCGATCTCCGAGGACAGGCCGGTGATGATGACGTTCGCGCCCATCAGGCCCGAGGCGTCGACGGTCTGCACCAGATGGTTGGCCACGGTGGAGTCGATCGCGGGCACACCGGTGATGTCGATGACGACCACCTTGGCGCGATTGGCTCGTATGGCCCGCAGCAGCTGTTCGGTCAGCTGCCGGGCGCGTTGCGAGTCCAGCACGCCGATGATCGGGAGGATGAGCAGCTGCTCACGCACCTGGAGAACGGGCGTCGACAGCTCGCGGATGGCCTCCTGCTGCTGGCGGATGACGCGCTCGCGCTCCTGCACGAAGGACACGCCCACGGTGTTGGCGATGCGGTTGGCCGCGGGTTCGTAGGCGTCGAGCACCTGGTTCAGCAGCTCGAAGTTCGACTGGTACTTCTCGAACAGCGAGCGGGCCAGCACGTCTCGCAGCAGCAGCACGATGCCGAGGACCTCGTCGGTCTCGACGCCTCTGGGAATGATGCGCTCGGACAGGTCGCGCGCGTACGCCTGCAGCGCCTCGACGCTACCGGTCTCGAGAACCTCGACGTAGTTGTCGAAGATCGAGGTCGCCTCGGAGAAGATCTCCTCCGGGGTCATGGCGGTCAGCAGCTGGGCGTCCGTAATACGGCGGGCCCACTCCTCGCGCAGCTCGGTGCGATTCTGCCGCAGGTGTTCGACCAGCTGTGGAAGCAGGTTGTCGACGGACCCCGCGGGCAGTGAATCCGCCGGAAGGCCGATGGACACGTCGGACATGGAAACTCCTGCCCCTTTCACTAAGGCCAGGTTCGGGTGCTCGGTGTGCGCTCGGTTGCCGACAGTCTGCGTGGAACACATGACAGAGCAGCCGTTGCCGAGCCTAGTCTTACCCAATACCCGATGGGCGCGAAACCAAACACGGGCGGGGCGGAGAAATCGTCACGCGGAATGACGGTTCCGGGGTTGTTGCTGGGCCGACGGTCTTCGATGGTGGTCCAGCAGTGTGTCGTAGATATCGGCCAGGGCCGCCAACTGGTCGCGGTCCAGCACGTCGATCATGTGCCGGCGGACGCTGTCGACGTGGGCGGGAGCGGCGGATTCCAGCACCTGCGCGCCCTTGTCGGTGAGGACGGCGGCGGTGCGGCGGGCATCGTCGGGAATGGACTCCCGGGCCACCAGGCCGCGCTTCTCCATCCGGGTGATCTGGTGGGACAGGCGGCTCTGCGACCACTCCAGGACCGCGGCCAGTTCGGCGAAGCTGCGGCGGTGGTCGGGCGCGTCGGCGAGCCGGGCCAGCACGGTGTACTCGACATAGGTGAGATCGGACTCACGTAGGGAGTCCCGGCCGACCGCGGCGGCGATCAGGTCGCGGGTGAAGACGAAGCCGAGCCAGGCACGCCGCTCGAGATCGTCGAGCCACCGGGGCTCGGTGACGGTGCCGCTCTCGGACTCTGTTGCCACGCTGTTTCCCTCCCCACCGCAGACGACCGCATCATGGACAGGTAACACCGTGCGGGTTGAAGGTGCAACCTTTGCATGGTTCGCAGAAATAAGGTTTGCCTTAGACACGGGGTCGGCGGCGTGCTGGCTAGGCTCTCCGGTGCTTCAACACGCCCCGGCCGCCCCCGGCCCTGCTCGAGGAGTGCGATTCGTGACCGCGCCTGACTTCCTGTACTCGGATCTGCTGCCGACGGGTGCCGACGACACCCCGTATCGGCTGCTCACCACCGAGGGCGTCAGCACCTTCTCCACCGGCGGCCGCACCTTCCTCCAGGTCGAGCCGGAGGTGTTGCGCATGCTCACCCAGGAGGCCATGCACGACATCAGCCACTACCTGCGGCCCGATCACCTGAAGCAGCTGCGCAAGATCATCGACGATCCGGAGTCCAGCGGCAACGACCGCTTCGTGGCGTTGGATCTGCTCAAGAACGTCAACATCTCCGCGGGCGGCATCCTGCCCATGTGCCAGGACACCGGCACCGCCATCGTCATGGGCAAGAAGTCCGAGGGCGTGCTCACCGGCGTCGACGACGCCGAGTGGATCTCGCGCGGCGTGTACGACGCCTACACCAAGCTGAACCTGCGCTACTCCCAGCTCGCGCCGCTCACCATGTGGGACGAGAAGAACACCGGCAGCAATCTGCCCGCACAGGTCGAGTTGTACTCGGCGGCGGGCGATCCCACGCATCCGGCCTACAAGTTCCTGTTCATGGCCAAGGGCGGCGGATCGGCCAACAAGTCCTTCCTGTACCAGGAGACCAAGGCCATCCTGAATCCGGATCGCATGCTGGAATTCCTGGACGAGAAGATCCGCTCGCTCGGCACCGCCGCCTGCCCGCCGTACCACCTGGCGGTCGTGATCGGCGGCACCTCGGCCGAATTCGCTTTGAAGACGGCCAAATACGCCTCCGCGCACTACCTGGACAATATGCCGACCGAGGGGTCCATGGCCGCGCACGGCTTCCGCGACCTCGAACTCGAGGAGCAGGTGTTCAAGCTCACCCAGTCCTTCGGGATCGGCGCGCAGTTCGGCGGCAAGTACTTCTGCCACGACGTGCGGGTCATCCGGCTGCCGCGGCACGGGGCGTCCTGCCCGGTGGCCATCGCGGTGTCCTGCTCGGCGGACCGGCAGGCCAAGGCCAAGATCACCCCGGAGGGCGTGTTCCTGGAGCAGCTGGAACGCGAACCGGCGCAGTATCTGCCGGAGCAGACCGACGAGATCCTGGGCGGCGACGTCGTCAAGATCGACCTGAACCGGCCCATGTCCGAGATCCGCGCCGAACTGTCGAAATACCCGGTGAAGACCCGGCTTTCGCTCACCGGGCCGCTGGTGGTGGCGCGCGACATCGCGCACGCCAAGATCAAGGAGCGGCTCGACGCGGGCGAGGAGATGCCGCAGTACCTGCGCGATATGGCCGTCTACTACGCCGGACCGGCCAAAACCCCCGACGGGTACGCCTCCGGCTCCTTCGGCCCCACCACCGCCGGGCGCATGGACTCCTACGTCGACCAGTTCCAGGCCGCGGGCGGCTCGTTCGTCATGCTGGCCAAGGGCAATCGCTCCGCGCAGGTCACCCGCGCGTGCAAGGAGCACGGCGGGTTCTACCTCGGCTCCATCGGCGGACCGGCCGCGCGACTGGCCCTGGACTGCATCAAATCCGTCGAGGTGCTCGAATACCCGGAACTCGGCATGGAAGCCGTGTGGAAGATCGAGGTCGAGGACTTCCCGGCCTTCATCGTCGTCGACGACAAGGGCAACGACTTCTTCGCCGAAACCCAGAAGCCGATCGCGCTGCGGGTGCGGACACGGTCCAAGGAACGCGTCTGACGCGGTGAGCTCGCCGCGCCGCTCGTAGCGGGCGCTACAGAGCTGGCGCGGGCCGGTCAGACTCCCGCGCCGGTGCGTAGGCGGCGATCCGGGTCGACCAGGCGGCGAATCGTGCGGAGGCGACCGATGTTGTCGCCGAAATATCGTGCGGCGGGGGTATCCGGTTCCGGATAGTTGACGTAGGCCCCCGCCGTCGCAGTGCCCAGGGCGGTGTGTGCCTCGGTGACCCAGCGGTCGGCGGCGGCCGGGTCGGCGGGGGAGTCGACCAGCCACTGCACGGTGGCGGCGTGGCGACGCCAGGGGAAGGCCGACGCCCTCGGGTCGGTGTCGCGGACCGCGCCGTCGAGGGGGTCGATCAATGCGTAACCCGGTGCTCGCGAACGGGATCCGGCGAAGACGTGGGCGACGATGTGCTCGGCGGCCGCCGTGAGATCGGTGACGACATCGGAACCGGCGGCCTTGGTGGAGCGGGGCGTGTCGGTGGTGCCACCGGCGAGGGTGCGCACCGCGTCGAGATGGTCCAGGGTGTAGCTCTCCTTCGCGCTGGGCGAAACGCCCACGGCGGCGGCGAATTCGGCGGTGGCGGCGTCGCCGAGCCCGGCCGGGCAGACGAGCAGCGCCCGGCACACCGCGTCCCCGGCCTCGACCGAGACGGTGAGGCCCGCCCAGACCGATCGCTCGGCCGTCGGCATCCAGCGCGCCCACCCGAGCAGGGCTCGCACCGTCGCATCGCGCGGAAAGGTCAGCCGCACGACGTCTTTCGCGGTCGCGGCATGGGTGCGCAGGGTCAGCGACGTGACCACACCCACCGTGCCGCCCGCGCCCCGCAGCGCCCAGAACAGATCCGGGAACCGGGAATCCGACACCGTGCGTGCCTCACCGTTGGGCAGCACCAGATCGACGGCGACGAGCCGATCACACGTCAACCCGTACGCCCGGGAATCGACGCCGAGACCACCGCCCAGTGTGAGCCCGGTGAGACCGACGGTCGGGCAGGTGCCGACCGGCAGCGCCCGCCCGAAGCGCGCCAGCTCGCGCAGCAGCGGAAACAGCGTCACCCCGGCCCCCACGGTCACGGTATCGCCCGCGACTACCACCCGGTCGAGTCGCCGCACGTCGACCACCACGGCATCGGTGGTAGCGGACGCGCCCACATACGAATGCCCACCCGCCCGCGCCGCAACCGCGAGCCCCCGCTCGGCCGCGAAACCCACTGCCGCCCGGACATCGTCGGCATCCACGGCGGCCACGACCCCGGCCGGAACGCGGCCGTCGAACCGGGGATCGAACAACCGTGCGGCGGTAGCGTATTCGCCGTCCCCGGGCACCAGCACCCGCCCCCGCACCCGATCCCGCAACTCCGCCCACATCCCCGGATCGGCCCGCGCGCTCACACCCCCGCCACTGCCCAACACCGCCGCCGCGCCGACCCCCAGCCGCAGCGCCCCGCGCCGCGACAGCGCTGGGCCCCCGCCACCCGAACCCGGAGCAGGCGAATCGGACCCGCTGTGCGGTGACCTCGAATCGGCGTCCATATCGTCGGAGTACCCCTCACAGTCGGCGCGCGACGGGGATTCGTCACCCGAAGTCCGGCGGATGGCCGCCCGCGGCGGTGCGACCGTGGCCCCGGGCAGCCAGGTCGGGCTTCGCCGTCGCCAACGGCACCTAACACGGCTTGGCCACCTCTACACCCGCGACTTGGGCCGCACCCGTGGCGGGGCGACCGTGGCCCGGGCGGCAAGGCCGAGCCTCGCCGTCGCCAACGCACCGAATACGGCTTGGTCGCCTGGACCTCCCTCCGCATCCAACCGCACTCGCCCGCCGCCCGGCCCACCGTTCCGGGTACGGCACGCTCGGCGTGGCGGGAGCGCCGGGGGTGCGCCCGCGCCCGGTCAGTCGAACTGCGCTTACGGGCCCGACGCCGTGCACGTCGCGCGTAGCCGGAGGGGCCGACGCTGCCGACGGCGCACCGGCGTGCTGCGGTGCGAAACGCCGTGGGGGTGTGTGGCCGATAGGATGCGCGGACGGTCGCTGTGCGGAAGATCTGGTTCGCGAGTTTTCGGCGTTCTCCTGCGGGGCCGGGTGTCGGGTGGCATCGGGTCGGGTTCGGGGACCGATCCGAGTCGGGTGTGCGAACGAATACGTGGAGGTGAGCGGATGCGGATGAACAAGGGCGAGGGTGGTTCTCGCGGTGCCGAGGGTGGGCGCGGGGTGCGGCGTGGAGCCGTGCTCGCGCTGCTGGCCGGTACCGCGTTCGGCGGCGTGAGCACATCGGTGGCGCACGCGCACCCCGAACCCGCTGTTCCCGCCGCCACCGAGGAAACCGGTACCGCCCCGGCGGGGGTGGCGGACGCCACGGTGTCCCCGCGCGACGGGGTGGTCGCCACGGTGTGGCCGTCGGGCGCGGGCGGGGAGCCCGCGGCGGCGCGGTCCTTCACGCCGTCGGATGCCGCCGCCCTGCTCGTCTTCGGCGGCACCCGCGTGGCGGACTTCGCGACCCACCTGGTCTCCGCCGGTGCCGGTCAGCCGCCCGCGCAGTTCGTCGCCACCACCGCGGGCCTGGACCCGCTGCTGGCCATCGCCTACGATCTGGCCGCCGCCGAGGCGCACGCCCAGGGCGTTCCGCTGTCCATCACCTCCGGCTACCGCAGCCCCGGTGAACAGCAGGCCATGTGGGAGGACGGCATCGCCACCTACGGCAGCCCGGAGGAGGCTCGCCGCTGGGTGCTGCCGCCCGAGGAATCCACCCATGTCACCGGCCAGGCCGTGGACGTCGGCCCGCGGGAGGGCGCGGCGTGGCTGGAGGCCAACGGCAACCGCTGGGGTCTGTGCCGCACCTTCGACAACGAATGGTGGCATTTCGAACTCGCCACCCTGCCCGGCCAGCCCTGCCCCGCCCGACTACCCGACGCCTCCGCGCGCTGAACACCGCACCGGGCGACAAACTTGCGGACAAGGCGATGTCCGCACATTCGCCCGGTGTGTGCGCAGGTGGTTCGGCATAGTGTGACGCTGGCGCACGTGCCAGCACTCCGTCGTCACGACGGTCGACATCGATCAGGCATCGTTGCGCCCCGCACACCCGCGGGGACGATTCGGGAGGTTTTTCGGGTGGTCAGGCACGGCAACCGCAGCACCAACCGCACGGCACGCTCCGCCCTCGCACACCCGAGACCCCCGATCCGTCGCGCCGCCCGCAGCGAACCCCTCTACCCGCCGGGCTGGCTCCTGCTCGAACTCCCTACCGCCATCCTGCTCGCCGTCTTCATCGGCACCGGCTGGCTCGGCTACGCCCACCCCACCGGCCCCACCCACCCCCAGCCCGCCGTGGTGGTCCCCCTCGACACCCCCACCCGCGCCGAGTAGGTCGAGCGATCACGGGGAACTGGTGGCGGTAACGCCCGAGAGGGCTCCGCCACCAGTTCCCCCTCGCGGTCAGGCGACCGTGAGGGGGATGCCGCCTTCGATGGTGTGCGGGGTGCGGCGGCGGTTGGGGGAGCCGAGGGCGGTGGTGAGGTCGGTGCCGTCGTGTTCGGCGAGCAGGTCACCCGCATCCCAGACGAGCAGGGTGGCGCTGACGGTGTTCTCGGCCGCGGAGTGGGCGAGATCGTAGTGGGCGCAGGCGGGGACGTGGTCGTAGGTGATCCACAGGTCGTAGCCGGTCATGAACAGGTCGAGATCGAATTGCACCGAGAGACCGAGCAATTCGCTGCGACCGTTGTCGTCTACACCGGCGAACGCCTCGTCCAGGGCGAGCAGGCGCGGCGCCTGCGGATCGGCCGAATCGAGCATGACGTGGGCCGCCGCGAACAGCGGAAGATGCAGCGAGACCGACTGTTCGCCGCCGGACAGGGCGCTGTGGCGGGCCACGGTGAGCCGGTCCTCGGTGCCGTCGGCGGTGATGATGGTGAAGGAGAACACTCGCCAGGTGCGGTAGTCCAGGGTGGTCGCGAGGATCTCCGGGAACGACCGCTCTGGATGGGCGGCGCGGGCGGCGCGGATCTCCGCGGCGAAATGTGAGCGGATGGTCGACAGATCGTCGGCGGTGAGCTCCGAGGAGTCGCGGTCGAGAATCTTGCAGACCGCCCGTGCCGGATCGGAGAGCGTATCCGCGAGCACCCAGTGCACGCCGATGGTGTTGCCCGAGGACATGTGCCGCTGCTTCATCTCCGCGCCCATCTTGGCGATGAGATCGCGGGCATCGCCGGTGCGTTCGTGGATCTGCTGGGCCAGGCCGGTGAGCAGGGCGTCCTCCAGGATGCGGCGCTCGGAATCGGTGAGCAGCAGTTCCTGATCGCGCCGGGCGGCGGCGATGCGCTCGGCGAAATCGGCCAGGGCCGACAGGCCGTGCTCGTCGTGCACCTGCACCACCGTGAGACCGTCGGCGGCGTCCCAGTGCAGCCGATAGTCCTGGCGGGATGCGGCCAGGGCGGCATCGAATTCCTGCAGCGCGGTGGTGACCGCGCTGCGGGTGGATTTGCGGGCCGCCTCGCCCGCCCGCACCGAAGCGGTTGCGGCGGAAAGGTTCTCGAACAGCTCGAGCACCTCGGGCGGGAGCACCTGCGGCTGCTGCTCCGGATCGCCGTTCTCGATGCGGTAGAGCAGCTGCTCGGGGGTGGACCAGGCGGCATCGCTGCTGGGCCAGCGGCTTTCGGCCCGCGCGCCGAGCAGGGTGAGCAGATCCGGGCGGGCGTACGGGGCGAGAGTCCGCACATCGGTGCGCAATTCGGCGAGGGCGGTGCCGAGCGCGTCGTGGGCGGCGCGGTGTGCGCCCTCCGCGCTGCCGACCGCCTCGATGGCCTCGTGCGCGGCCTTGCGGGCGGCCTTCTGCTCGGCGCGGGCGGCGTCGATCTTCTCCCGCGCGGCCTCCAGTTCGCGGTCGATATCGGCCGCGCCCGCACCCAGCGCCTCGCGCAGCGTCTCCAGCTTGCGCAGCTGCTCCTCGTAGCCGGTCCGGGCGGCCTCGGCCTCCTCGGCGAAAGCCTCGGCCAGATCCCGGGATTCGTCGAGGCGGTCGCGCGCCTCCCGGGTGCGTTCGTGCTCGCGCTGGTGATCGCCGCGCAGACGCAGCAGGGCGGTACCGGCGTTCTCGAAATGCCGGACGGCGGCGGCCAGGGCGTCCAGTTCCGCCGGATCGCGCGGGGCACGATGGTCGGCGGCGATGGCGCGCACCTTCTTCTCCGCGGCCGTGCAGTCGGCGATCGCCTGATCGAGGTCCCGCTCGGTCTGCGCGGTGGCCTCGGAGCGCGAGCGCAGCATGCCCGCCGCCTCGGACACCGCGCGCAGGGCGGCGGTGACGGCGGCGGTGCGCGGCAGCGCCTTGGCGGCGGCGGTGATGCGTGTCAGCTCGGCGGTGGCGGCGGCCGCCTCGGCCTCGGCCTCGGCATTGGCGGCCTCGGTGGCCTCGATGGCGGCCGCCAGTTCCGCCAGCCGCAGTTCGCGGCGGCGGGCACGGGCGGTGGTGCCGATGAATTCGGCGTCGGACTTGGTGTGGCGGCCCAGCTGGATGCCCTGGCGGAAGTGGCCGCCGGTGGTCACCGTGAGGCGGGGGTGCGCGGTGACGGCGGCCAGCGATGCCGGGTCGGCGGCGCGGGCACCGTCCGCCCCGGATGCGGCAGGGGCTTGCGCGTTGTCCGCCCCGGACGCGGCACCGGCCTCCGTACCGGCGTTCGGGGGCGTGGTGCTCTCGTGCAGGGCGATCGAGGCGAGGATGTCGGCGACCGTGGTGCGGGGGACGCCGAAGGTGTCGTCCTCGACCTCCAGGACGTCGGCCAGGGTGGGGCCGGTGGGGCGGTCCGCCGAGGGGAGGGGGAGCAGGAACTGCTCGGAATCGTGCGCCGGTATGTCGGAACCCGGGGGCACCCAGGCGTCCAGGAGGTTCGCGGCCTGGAGGGCGGCCTCGACACCGGCGGCGGAGGCGGGGGTGAGGTGCGGGGCGAAGCGGACCAGTCGCCACAGGGGGGCGCCGGGGCGGGCGTCGCGATCGGCGGTGCGGGCCGCGAACGGTGGTGGGGCGTCGTCGCGTTCGGCCGCGATGCGCTGCTGCTCGGCGCGCAGCTCGGCCAGGTGGGCCGTGGACTGGTCGGCCCGGGTGCGGGCGTGCAGGCGGCGGGCGCGGATGTCCTCGGTGAGGGGTTCGGTGCGCTCGGCGAGAACCTCTGCCGGGGTGAGGAATTCGTTGCCGGATCCGGCGGCGGGTGCGCCGGTGGCGGACAGGGTGTCGGTGGGGCCGGTGTCGGCGGTGGGCGTCGCGTCGCCGTCGAGAGTGTGCTGTGGCTGCCGACCCCGGGTCCCCGGCGCGGACTGCCGGAGCTCGGTGGCGGGGCCGGATGCGGGTGCCGACTGTTCGGCCCCGGCGGTCGACTTCTTGCGCGTCTTGCGGCCGCTGGCAGCGGGTGCGGGGGCGGGTTCGGTGCCGGTGCTGGTGAGGGCGTGTTCGAGGGCTTCGACCAGGCCCTCCCGCACCGGGCCGTAGACATCGCGGTGGGTGTTCCACCACTCGCGCAGGGCGGCGGCGGTATCGGAGCGGGCGAGGGTGACGGCGGCCTCGGCCTCGGCGAGTTCGGCGGCGGCGGCATCGCGGAGTTCCAGGGCGCGCTGGGCGGCGCGTTCGGCGCGGGTGCGTTCGGTGGCGGCGGTGTCGACCAGGGTGAGGGCGCGGCGGACCGCGCGCACGTCGGCGTCGCGCTCCTCGGCGTGGCTGCGCACCGTGGTGGTGAGCTGGTCGCCGCGCGCCTGCTCGGGCAGCGCGGCCCATTCGATGCCCGCTTCGGTTGCGGCACTGCGCAGTTCGTCCTCGCCGCGAGCGAGGGCGGAGGCGGCGTGCTGCACGGCGGCTTGGGCGCGCTCGAACTCCTCGGCGCGCTGATCGACGGTCTGACTGGCCTTGGTGGCCTTGTCACGGTGCACGGCCGCCGAGGTCTCCAGGCGGCGCACCGCGTCGGCGAGGTCGTCGAGCTGCTGTTTGCCCTCGTAGGCGCTGGAGCGCTGGAGGGTTTCGCGGTCGGCGAGGGCCTGCTCGTAGGCGCGGTCGGCATCGTCGGCGCGGGTTTCGGCGGCCGCGCGTTCGGTGTCGCGGCGCTGCCGCAGCGCCGAGGCGGCGTGCAGGGCGGTGGCCGCGTGGGTGACCGCGTCGAGCCGGGTGCGCACCTGGTCGACATCGGTCTTCGCCTGTACCGCAAGGTATTTGCGGTACACGTTGACGAAGGTGCGGGTGGCGGTGTCGGCCTGCACCAGACCCTCGAGGGTGCGGCCCACCTCCTCCATATCGCTGAAGGAGCGGGCGGCGTCGAGGATCAGCTGCTCGTCGAGCGGCCGCAGGCCGTCGGTGAGCGCCTGCGACAGTCCGCGCGGGTCCAGGTTCTTCGCCAGCTGCGGGCGGCGCAGCGTGAGAATGAGATTGATGAGCTGGTCGTAGCGCTGCTGCCCGAGCCCGAACATGCGGGCGTCGATGGCGGCGCGGTACTCCACCGGCCGGTCCACGATGGCATCGGTGCCGATCTGCTCGGCCAGCTGTTTGCGGGTCAGCGGCCGGTCCTCGGAGTCCAGCAGGGAGAAGTCCACGCCCACCCGGCCGTCCGCGACGAAATACCAGCGCGTCACCTTGTCGGCGGAGCGGGTGGCGCGCATCCCGATGCCGACGGTCACCACCTCGGGGTCGGCCCAGCTGCCGCGCGCGAACTCCATCCACACGTACGAGTACGCCGATTCCTGTTTGCGGTACAGCAGATTCGACTTCATGGTGCGCTCTTCACCGGCGAACGGATTCAGCCGCCGCGGCTCGATCCGCCCGTCCAGCACGAACGGGAACAGCACCTCGAGCGCCTTGGTCTTGCCCGAGCCGTTGGGTCCGCGCAGCACCAGTCGCCCGTCGGCGAAACAGAATTCCTGATCGCGGTAATCCCACAGGTTCACGATCCCCGCGCGGGTGGGGACGAAGCGCACACCACCGTGAATGAGGTCGCCCATGGGTCAGACAGTCCCTTCTATATCGCCGGGTGCCACGAAGAGTTCGGTTTCCGCGCGCGTGCGGACGGTCACCACAGCCCCCCGGTAGCGGGCCAGGGCGGGTAGCACGAGCAGACCGCCGTCGAGCACCTCCACCAGGCACAGCCGCTCCAGCAGCGCCACCACCTCACCGGTCAGACCGGGTGCGTCGGCCTGCCACTGGGCGGCGAACGTCGCGCCGTAGCGGTCGGTGAGCGCACGCACCGTGTCGAGAATCCAGGAGGACGCGATGAACGGGTACGGCGGGATCTCGGCCGGTTCGGGGTCGTCGTCGGTCGCGTCCTCGGCGGCGAACGGATCCACCGGATCCGACAGCGGCGCGAAGACCGTGCGCATCGGAATGGCGGCATCGAGTTGCTCGGTGAGATCGGTCAACGGGCGTTCCGGGCGGGGACGGCGCTCGACCGGCTTGTCGATATCCAATACCAGGTCCGCGATCTCGCCCACCAGCAGCAGGGCGACCTGGGCCAGGGTGCCGGTGCTCGGGAAACGGATATCGGACAGGCGGCCCGAACTGTCGATGAGCGCCACGCCCTCGGCGCGGCGTTCGGCCGGCAATCCGGTGAGCAGTTCCACCTCGGCGACCAGCTTGTCCTGGGCCAGCAGGCCGCGCTCGGCGGGCGGGAGGTCCGCGGCGTAGACGACCGGCAGCTCCACCAGCGCGCGCCGGACCCGGCGGGCCGCCAGCGCCGCCGCGGGGGAGCGGGTGTCGGCCGCGGTGGCCTCGTCGCCCAGCAGCCCGGTGACGCTGTGCAGGTGCTGGAGGGCGCGCGGCGGGCGGAACAGGGCGAAGACCACCGCCCGGTCGATGTCGTAAAGTGCCTCTCCCGCTTCGGGATCCGCCGCCCAACCGCCCGCGTCACCGTCGGCGAGGGCCACCGCGCCGCGCGCCGCCAGCCAGCCGACGGCATCCACGAACGCGTCCCGATCGACGGCCCGGTCCGGAGCGAGTTCGAGACCGTCCACCTGCTCGGCGTAGGCGGCCACCTGGTCGGCCAGTTCCGACAGGGTGATCTGGTCCCCGGCACGGCCCAGCGCGGCCAGCGCCAGCGACAGATAGGCGTAGCGGCGGCGGTCGAAGACGCGGTCGGCTACCGTGCGGGCCGGGCGCGCACCGTCGAGCCGGTCCACGATCGGGAACAGTCGCGCGGTGGTCTCGGTGACCTCCAGGCGGTAGCCGAAGAGCTCGGCGAGGTCTTCCCGCAGTTCGGTGGCCCAGCGGCGGATGAGGGCCAGCGCGATGCGATCCGGATAGGTGCGGGTGACGAGGTGGTTGGCCAGGATCACCCGGGCGGCACGCTGATAGCTGTCCAGCGCGAGCGAGTCGATGGTCCGAGCGTGCATCAGCCGCGCACCTCCGCGGTCGGGACATCCGCGGACGTGTCGGCTCGGGCGGCCGCCGGCCCGTCGTCGGCCGTGGTGGCGGGTGATGCGCTGTCGGGGGTGAGCCGCTCGGCCGCCTGGTCGGTATCGGCGGGAGATGTCGCGGTCGCGGGGAAATCCCCAGCGGGCGTAGGAGCGGCCCCCCTGCCGTCGCTCGCGAAGGTTTCGGTCGCCGGATCGGGGTGCTGGGGCTCGGTAGCGACGATGGTGGGCGTCGTCTCGCCGTCCGGAGTGCGGCGCGCTCGCCCGCTGCGCGCCTCGGGCGCGGCCGTTCCATGTGCGGCGGTGGCTGTGGCGGGCGAATCCGATGGTGCGGCGGGCGTTTTCGCCTTGCCCGCTGTCGCGGCGCGTTGGCGGCGGGTGGTGTTCTCGCGGATCTCGAGGGTGCGGCCGTTGAGGTGGAGCAGGCCGCGGGAGGTGCGGACAGCGGTGGAGCCGGGGTGTTCGCGCACGGTGAGGGTGACGCCGTTGTCGGTGCCGGTGGTGCCGCCGACGCGGCCGCTGACCGGAACCCAGGCGGTGGAGGCGGCGTCGAGCAGCTTCAGCAGGACCTCGGTTTCGCCCTCGTCGAGCACGCGGTCGTAGAGGTCGGCGGCGGCGAGGGAGCGGGCGGCCTCGGCGCGGGCGCGCTGGGCGTCGAGCTGGGCCTGGCGCAGGCGGCGGATACCGGCGTCGTTGCGTTGGATGCGGGCGGGCGCGCCGGGCGTGGGCGGGCGGCCCGTCTCGGCGAGGGTGCGGGCGATCTCCAGCGGCGGCGCGTCCCACCAGGAGCGGATGGCGGGGATGATGTCCGCGTCGGGATGCCGCATGGACAGGTGGCGCGGGCGGCCGAGGCCGAAGACCGCGTCGTAGAGGGCGTGTGCGGCCTCGGCGGTCGGGGCCGCGGTGAACCAGCCCGCCAGGTGGCGCAGCGCCGATTCCCGGGAGACGCCGCCCTTGCGGGTCTCGGTGACGCGGCGCAGCAGCGACAGCACCGCCGCGATGGCGCTCATGGTGGCCTCGCGCAGGCGCTCGCATTCGGTGAGCGCACCCTCGGCGTCCGACGGCAGGAACCAGGCGTGCAGGCCCTGCCAGCGCGCCCGCCAATCCGCCTGCCGCGCAGCGGTATCGAGGAGGACGCGTTCGTCGCAGCGGGCGGCGCGCTCGATCAGCTCGTCCACCCCGGTCGCCTCGACCTCGCGGATGGCGGTGGCCAGGCGGGGCGCGAAACGCGCGAGGTCCATGGAGAATTCGCGCATATGCGCCAGCAGCGCGTCCTTGTGGACGAGGAAGGCCTCGGGGGTGACCTCGGTGGTGCGCACCAGATCGCCCAGCGTGAGATAGAAGTGCGCGGCCCGGTCGGCCAGATCCGACAGCGCCCGGTCGAGCCGGTTCAGCACTCGGTACACCCGGGGCGCGTCCCCGGTGCGATTGGCCTCGGCCAGGGTGTGCAGATCCGCCAGCAGTTCCGGCAGCACCAGACGGGAGAGCGCGGCCTCGTCCAGTCGCGCGTCCAGCACATCGGAGACCGCCCGGTACGCCTGATAGCCCGCCTGGGAGAACTGGTAGACGAAATGCCGGTTCCGATACTCGGCCAGCGTCGCCGCCCGGGTGCCGTCGTAACTGCGCTCCAGCACACCCCACTGGTGCAACTGCTCGAGCAGCGGTCCCACCTCGGTCGCGGTCAGCGCGGGAGCCCCCGGGCAACGTCCGAGCGTCTCCACGACGTCACTGGCGTGCAGCAGCACCACATAGGCGGCGCGCGCGGTGTCGAAGGCGCGCAACACCCACAGGTAATCGGCCCGTTTCTCGGCGGTGGCGAAGGAGAACAGCCGGAGCCGATCGGCGTGCGGCAGATCCCCTCCACCGACCCCGGGCGGGTCGGGCAGCAATCCGGCAGCGGTCTCGGTCACCGGGGTGAGACTAATACCGCCCCCGCCCGAGTCCCCAATGCGCCCGCTGTTCGGCGTGCCACAGCGGCCCGAATGCCGACGTGGCGGTGCCGTATTGCGTGGTAGGTCCGAATGCGTCGGGCCGCGTCCGGATCAGCTGGCGGCGAGGGTGCGCAGTTGCTCGAGGTAGGTGCGGGTGCGGGGGTCGCCGGGGAAGCGTTCGATCATCTCGCGGGCCGCTTCGCTCGCGATCCACATGAGGGAGGGCAGGGAGCGGCGCTTGCCGGTGAGGGCCTGTAGCCCCTCGTCCACGGCGAGCTCCAGATTGCGATCGCGCACCGCCACCACCGCGAGGGTGAGGTGGGCCTCGGAGACGCGCATGGGTTTGCGGATGGTGCCGTCGGGTGCGGTGGAGTTGCGGATGACTTGCCACGCATAGCTTTCGGCGAGGCGGTCGTCCCCGGCCACCCGGCAGCAGTCCATGGCGTAGAAGTCGAACTTCTGCGGGTCCACCACGAAATGATTGTCCAGATTGGTGGGATGATGAAGTTTGTCGAGTATCGAGCGGCCTTGCGTCAGTGCGGATTCCACCTCGCGGCGATCGCCGATGCGGGCCCACGCCTTGGCGCGCTGCGCCGAGAGCTGCACGCCGACCCCGAGCGCGCCCGCGCCGGGGAGGGCGCTGTCGACGGCGTCGATGGCCCCGCGGTAGTTGCCCTGGGTGAGGGCGAACCAGGCCGCCATTTCCGCACCCCAGCCGATGATTTCGGCGTGCTCGGCCTCCTGGCCCAGGGACAGGGCGGCGCGGCGGGTGGCCTCGGCGGCGGTGCGCCAGCCCAGGTCGTAATCTACGCAACCGACCAGTAGGGCGACCCACCCGGCGAGCACCAGTACCTCGCGATGCTGGGCTAGAGTAAGACGACCGTCCAGTAGTGAGGTAATTCGCCGCAACCACGCCGTCCCCTCCGCGTGCAGCTCGTGCGGATCGGTGCACGGATACTCCGAGCACAGCCGGTCGGCCGTGATGTGGATGGCGTCCAGCGTCGCCGCCGAGACGTCCGACATGCGCAGCCGCCCGATGAACTCGAGCGTGTCCATCCCGGTCGCCGAGAGCATCTCATCGTCCCGATTCGGCCGTGACTTGGGGAAAAAGGCCGCGGTGACGGTGTCGAAGGCCGCCGCGATAATGGGCGCGTAGAAGTCGTCCGGGCGGGATTCGCCCGATTCCCACCGCCGCCAGTTGCGTAGCAACGTGGAGTCGGTGGGGAGGTTGTGGCTCGATTTCCCGCGCATGGCGCGGACGGCGTCGGCCTGTGACCACCCCCGAGCATCCCGTTCGGCACGCATTCGGACAGCCCAGACAGGTCGATCGTCACCACCGGACACGCTCTGTAGTATCTCACCAGTTAACCCCGCGTGGACCCGGATAGGGCATCTGGATGTCAGTGGGTTGACATCTGCAATTGCATCTTCGAGAACGCCATAGTCGTTAGTGGGCACACAACAGAACAGCGAGATCCCCAATCCAACGGAGGTTCGGGTGGAAGCGTTGATCTATGGGTACGTGCGTGACGATCTGGCCGACGGCCGCGGTGACGAGTGGGAGAGCGCCATGTGCACCCTCGCCAGCTCGGCCGGTTTCTGCTTCGCCGCCACGTTCCATGAATCGACCCCCGGCGACGGCACCGCGTTCGCGGAGTTGACCGCCGAACTCAAGCGAGCCGACGCGCACCATGTGGTGGTGCCGTCACTCGATCACCTTGCCGGTCAGACGATTCCGCGCGACATACTGATCGCGAAGCTGGCCCAGGAGGCGTCCGCCAAGGTCTGGACGATCGACAGCTGACCGGCGGCCCACGGCCGCGTTCCGACCGATCCCGGCGCTCGCCCATCCGGTACGCGCCCAGCTCAGCAGCCGCGCGGCGGCCCACCCGGCCGCCAGCGAGGCCGCCAATGCCGCCAGGTGATACTGCCCGAACAGCGGATACACCTGCCAGTGCAGCAGATACGCGAACAGCGAAGCGTCGGCGAGCAGCGCGGCCGCACCCGCGACCACCGCGGGTACCCGCACCGACGGCAACCAGACGAGCAGCAGGATTCCGGCGAGAATCATGCGCTCTCGGTCGGTTTCGCCGAAATAACCCGGTACCGTCGCCAGCGCGATCGCGCTGAGCAACAGCCGGTGCCACACCGTCTCGGCCTTGGCCGCTGCCCAACCGAGGACGAAGAACCAGGCCACCAGCGGTGAGAAGGGCACATCCTCCGGCCGGTACAGGTCGAATGTCCGGTATCGGAAGATGAGCGCCACCGCCAGCAGCCCGGTCGCGAACCAGAACGGCGACAACCGTTCCCAGCGATCGGCCAGCGGCAGGCGCAGCAGCAGCGCCGCGGCCACGATGAGGTACAGCACCACCTCGATGAACCACAGGTGCCCGGCCGTCGGGCTGTCGTGCGGACCCAGAATCTTGTTGAGCAGCAGCACATTCTGCCAGCCGTAATAATCGCTGACCAGCAGCGTCAGCAGCACCCACGCGGCCGTCGGCACGGCGATGAAGGCCGCGCTGCGCAGCGTGCGGCGCAACCGCGGCGCGGCCGGAGCCGCGGTGACGGCGAAGCGCGCGAAATTGAATCCCGCCGCCGCCAACAGCACATGCGCCCCGCCCCACAGAACGAAAAGTCCGATATGTGAGCCGATTACCGTCACGATGCCGATCGCCCGCAACAGAGTGCTGGTATCGAGCGACCGCCCGAATCGCGTCCGCCGCCGGGGGAGTGCCTCGAGTTCGGCGATGGTCCGGGACGGCCAGTCGGCCGGAAGCTGCCCGAGCGCCCGTTCGAGCCGCACCGCCAGGGTGACGAAAGTCAGTGAGTCGCCCCCGAGATCGGCGAAGGTGGCGTGGGAGCCGATGTGGTCGCGATCGAGGCCGAGCGCGTGGGCGAAGAGGGTGCGGACGTCCGTGCTGGATTCGCCGTGGGGCCCCGGCGGGGAAGCCTCGCCGGGCGCGCCCGGCAAGCGACGAATGCTCGGATAGTCCGGTTTTCCATTGGGTAGCCGTGGAATCGATGGCACGACACAGACCCGCACCGCGGCGACCGGCAACCCGGAGAGCCGTGCCGCTTCCCGGGCAACGGCCGCATCGTGCGGCCCGGCCGCCTCGTCGCGTACGGCACTTTCGCGATGAATGCCGCCCGCATTCTCCATCCCGGCGTCGGGAACGCCTGCGTGCCCGGCGCTTCCGCGCGAGCTGACATGTCTTCCGAGCGGATATGCCCCGCACGCGGTACCTCGCAGCAGGGTGAGGATGGACGTAGTGTGCCGCACGGGAATGGCGGCGCTCGTGGCCGTGCCACGTGCGGCGCTCGCGGAGGCCGAGTAGCCCGCGATCTCGCCCGCTGGGTTCCTGTTCGCGTCGTCGGTGCCCGCTGGCTTCCCGTTCGCGACGTCCATGCCCGCTGGCGTCGCAGTCGCGACCTGCATGCCCGCTGATGTCGTGTCCGCGATGTCGACGCTCGATAGCGTCGCGTCCGCGACCTTCACACTCGCCGACGTCGTGTCCGCGACGGGCCCGCCTGTCCGGTGTGCGGTCGTGACTTCTGATCCCGTCGGCCGCGCGGTGGGATCTGCCGGTCCGGTCGGTTCCGTGCTCGCGCTGTCAGTGCCCGTCGGCGCTGCCGACTCGACCGCCACCACCAGTGCTTCGCCGTCCTCGGTGCAGCAGGTGGTGAAACCGGCGGCGGCGAGCCCGGATTCGATGCGTTGCAGGTCGATGCGCAGGCCGTAGATCTTGGCGAAGCGGCTGCGGCGGCCGATCACCCGGTACAGGCCGTCTTCGGTGCGGCAGGCCAGGTCGCCGGTGCGCAGGGCGGGGTGGGTGGGGCCGAGGGCGAGGTCGGCCGGTGACTCCGCGTAGCCGAGCATCACATTGGGGCCGTGGTAGACCAGCTCGTGGCCGCCCTCGTCGACCGGCTCCAGGGTGAAGGAGCCGCCGGGGACGGGGACGCCGATGCAGTCGGGGTGGCTGGTCGCCAGATCGGGCGGCAGATAGGCCATGCGGGCGGTGGCCTCGGTCTGCCCGTACATGACATAGAAGCGGAAGCCGCGGCGCACGCCCAGCCGGGCGTAGGCGGCGACCCGTTCGGGCGCGAGCCGTCCGCCCGCCTGCGTGACGTACCGCAGGTGCGGCAGCGACATGCGCTCGAATCCGATGCGGTCGAGCAGGTCGATGGTGTACGGCACGGCCGCGAAGGAGGTGGCGCGCTGTGCGCCGAACTCGTCCCAGAACTCGGGCTCCACCACCGACCGGCTGGTCAGCAGCAGGCTCGCGCCGCGCAGCAGATAGCTGTGCACCACCGACAGCCCGTAGCAGTAGAACAGCGGCAGCGTCGTCGCGGCGCGGTCGGTCGGCTCGATCTCCAGGTATTCGGCGATGGCCGCGGCGTTCGACAGCACATTGGTGTAGGACAGCCGCACCAGCTTCGGCGAGCCGGTCGAGCCGGAGGTGCTCAGCAGCAGCGCCAACTCCGGGTGCAGGGTGTGCGCCGAACCGTCGCGCCGGACGAGCGGGTCGGGCGTCGAGCCGTCGGCGGTGGCCGTGATGACCACGTCGGGGTCGTAGCTGTCGATCAGTTCCGCGGTCACCGTCTCGGTGAGCAGCACCGTGCACCCGGCCTCGAGGGCGCCGAGATAGGCCACCAGCGATCCGATGTCGTTGCGGGCCGCCAGGGCGACGAGCCGGCGTCCGGTACCGAGGCGTTCCGCGAATTCGGTGACTGATCCGGCTAATTGGGCATATCGGACTTCGTGACCATGCTGGACCGCCGCGATACGGTCACCGAACCCGTGCAGGTGCGCGGCGATCCGTGGCGAGGTCATTCGGTCCAGTGTAATGGTGCCCTAACTTCGCCCCCGCTACAGCCCGAAGCTGCCCCGCCCCCGTCGGCGCAGGTACTTCTCGAATTCCGCGGCGATGGCATCACCGTCGATCTTGGACATGGCGTCGTTGAGATCGACGTCCGCGTCGCCGCGCTCCTCGAGCGAGCGCACGTACTCGGTGATCTCCTCATCGCTCGAGGTCATCTCGTTGACGGTTTCCTCCCACTCCTCGGCCTGCTTGGGCAGACCGCTGAGCGGCACCTCCACATCGAGCACATCCTCGACGCGGTGCAGCAGGGCGATCACGGCCTTCGGATTGGGCGGCTGCGAGACATAGTGCGGAACGGCGGCCCAGAACGACACCGCCGGGACTCCGGCCTTGACGCAGGCGTCTTGCAGGACGCCCGTAATACCGGTCGGTCCCTCGTAGCGGGTCTGCTCCAGATTGAACCGCTCCGCGGCCTCCTTGCTGTACGCGGTCCCGGTGACGGGAACCGGCCGCGTATGCGGGGTATCGGCCAGTAGCGCGCCGAGGATCACCACCGTCGACACCCCGAGCTGTTCGACGAACTCGAGGATGTCGTCACAGAAACTGCGCCACCGCATATTCGGTTCGACACCGCGCAGCAGCACCACATCGCGTTCGCTGCCGGGCGGCGAGCACACCGACAGCATGGCGGACGGCCACTGGATCTCACGGGTGACACCGTCGACCTGGCGGACGGTCGGGCGGTTCACCTGGTAGTCGTAATAATCCTCGGAGTCGAGTTCGGCCAGCGGTTGCGAGTCCCAGATGAGTTCGAGGTGTTCCACCGCTCCACTGGCGGCATCGGCGGCATCGTTCCAGCCTTCGAAGGCCGCGACGAGGACCGGATCCCGCAGGGTGGGGAGGTCCGTCTCGGCAGGCACCGGGGGTTCACTGGCGTTCACCCGGTCAGCCTACGGTGTCGGCCGGGATGACGCGCCAACGACGCGCACCTCCGGGACACGCCGACGCCGCCCACGGTGTGACGTGGCGAACGTGTCGGCGGCGAGGCGCGCGGACACGCCGCGTCCCATAGCGTGGACCGGCGGCACCGGGGCCCGGATTGTCGGGACAGACCACTACTCTTGAGTACATGTCTGTGTCCCCCCGCGCCGAGTTCGACACCACCCTACTCGACACGCTCCGCAAGCGTGTCGTGATCGGCGACGGTGCGATGGGCACCATGTTGCAGGCGGCGGATCTATCCCTGGACGACTTCCGGGGACTCGAGGGCTGTAACGAGATCCTCAACGAAACCCGCCCCGACGTGCTGCGACATATCCACCGCGCGTACTTCGAGGCCGGCGCCGACGCGGTCGAGACCAATACCTTCGGCTGCAATCTGCCTAATCTGGCCGACTACGACATCGCCGATCGCATCCGCGACCTGTCCGAGCGCGGCACCCGCCTGGCGCGCGAGGTCGCCGACGAGATGGGGCCTTCCGCCGATGGCACGCCCCGCTACGTGCTGGGGTCCATGGGGCCGGGCACCAAGCTGCCCACCCTCGGGCACGCGCCCTACGCCTCGCTGCGCGACGCCTACACCGAGGCCGCCCTCGGCATGCTCGACGGCGGCGCGGACGCCATCCTGGTGGAGACCTGCCAGGACCTGCTCCAGGTGAAGGCCGCCATCGTGGGCAGCCAGCACGCCATGGCGCGGTCGGGCCGTCGCATTCCGATCATCACCCACGTCACCATGGAGACCACCGGCACCATGCTGGTCGGTTCCGAGATCGGCGCGGCGCTCACCGCCATCGAACCGCTCGGCGTGGACATGATCGGCCTGAACTGCGCCACCGGCCCGGACGAGATGAGCGAGCATCTGCGGCATCTGTCCAAGCATGCCAACCTGCCGGTCTCGGTCATGCCGAACGCGGGCCTGCCGGTACTCGGCGCGAACGGTGCGGTGTATCCGCTCACGCCGGAGGAACTGGCCGTGGCCATGCGGCAGTTCGTCTCCGAATTCGGACTGGCGCTGGTCGGCGGCTGCTGCGGCACCACCCCGGAGCACATCCGCCAGGTGGCCGAGGCGGTGCGCGACCTCACGCCCGCGCACCGGAAGCCCGAGCACGAACCGAGCGTGTCGTCCATCTACACCTCGGTGCCGTTCGAGCAGGACGCCTCCATCCTCATGATCGGCGAGCGCACGAACGCCAACGGCTCCAAGGCGTTCCGCGAGGCCATGCTCGCCGAGGACTGGCAGAAGTGCCTGGACATCGCCAAGGACCAGACCCGCGACGGTGCGCACATGCTCGACCTGTGCGTGGACTACGTGGGCCGCGACGGCACCAAGGACATGCGGGAGCTGGCCAGTCGCCTGGCCACCGCGTCCACCCTGCCGATCATGCTCGACTCCACCGAAACCCCGGTGCTGCAGGCGGGTTTGGAACACCTCGGTGGGCGCTGCGCGGTCAACTCGGTCAACTACGAGGACGGTGACGGACCCGACTCGCGGTTCCAGCAGACCATGCGCCTGGTCGCCGAACACGGCGCCGCCGTGGTGGCGCTGACCATCGACGAGGAGGGGCAGGCGCGCACCGCCGAGAAGAAGGTCGAGATCGCCGAACGCCTCATCGCCGATATCACCGGCAACTGGGGACTGGCCGAATCCGACATCATCATCGACACCCTGACCTTCACCCTCGGCACCGGTCAGGAGGAGTCGCGGCGCGACGGCATCGAAACCATCGAGGCCATCCGCGAACTCAAGCGCCGCCACCCGACTGTGCAGACCACCCTGGGCCTGTCGAATATCTCCTTCGGTCTCAACGCCGCCGCCCGGCAGGTGCTGAACTCGGTGTTCATGCACGAATGCGTCGAAGCCGGACTGGATTCGGCCATCGTGCACGCCTCCAAGATCCTGCCCATGAGCCGGATTCCCGAGGAGCAGCGCCAGACCGCGCTGGATCTGGTCTACGACCGCCGCGGCGAGGACTACGACCCGCTGCAGAAACTGATGGCGCTGTTCGAGGGCGTCTCGGCGGCCTCCTCCAAGGCTTCGCGCGCGGAGGAACTGGCCGCGCTGCCGCTGTTCGAACGCCTCGAGCGCCGCATCGTCGACGGTGAGAAGGCCGGGATGGAGGCCGATCTCGACGCGGCCATGCGCGAAGTGCCGCCGCTGCGGATCATCAACGAGACGCTGCTGGCCGGGATGAAGACCGTCGGCGAGCTGTTCGGCTCGGGTCAGATGCAGCTGCCGTTCGTGCTGCAGTCC
Source organism: Nocardia otitidiscaviarum (assembly GCF_007362295.1). Taxonomy (NCBI): domain Bacteria; kingdom Bacillati; phylum Actinomycetota; class Actinomycetes; order Mycobacteriales; family Nocardiaceae; genus Nocardia; species Nocardia otitidiscaviarum. Next base: position 2,779,087 of record NZ_CP041695.1, read on the forward strand.
GCCGAGGTGATGAAGGCGGCCGTGGCGCATCTGGAACCGCATATGGAGGCCACCGACGACTCCGGCAAGGGGCGCATCGTGCTGGCCACCGTCAAGGGCGACGTGCACGACATCGGCAAGAACCTGGTCGACATCATCCTGTCCAACAACGGCTACGAGGTGGTCAACCTCGGCATCAAGCAGCCGATCGCCACCATTCTCGATGCCGCCGTGGACAAGAAGGCCGATGTGATCGGCATGTCCGGGCTGCTGGTCAAATCCACGGTGATCATGAAGGAGAACCTGGAGGAACTCAACGCCAAGGGGGTGGCCGAGCAGTTCCCGGTGCTCCTCGGCGGTGCGGCCCTGACCCGCGCCTACGTGGAGAACGATCTCACCGAGGTCTACGAGGGCGATGTGCACTACGCCCGCGACGCCTTCGAGGGGCTGCGGCTCATGGACGAGATCATGACCCGCAAGCGCGGCGGCGGCCCCGATCCGGATTCCCCGGAGGCCATCGCCGAACGGGAGAAGGCCGCCGAACGCAAGGCCCGCCACGAGCGCTCCAAGCGCATCGCCGCCGAACGCCGCGCCAAGGAGACGCCCGTCGAGGTGCCCGCGCGTTCCGACGTGGCCGCCGATCTGCCCGTGGCGGTGCCGCCCTTCTGGGGCACCCGCGTGGTGAAAGGGCTGTCGGTACAGGAGTATTCGGGCCTGCTCGACGAGCGGGCGCTGTTCCTCGGGCAGTGGGGGCTGCGCGGACAGCGCGCCGGAGACGGACCCACCTACGAGGAGCTGGTGGAGACCGAGGGCCGCCCGCGGCTGCGGTACTGGCTCGACCGGCTCACCGCCGAAGGAGTGCTCGCGCACGCGGCGCTCGTCTACGGCTACTTCCCGGCGGTCTCCGAGGGCGACGATGTGATCGTGCTCACCGAGCCGGATCCCGATGCGCCGCAGCGGTATCGGTTCACCTTCCCGCGCCAGCAGCGCGACCGGTTCCTGTGCATCGCCGACTTCATCCGCTCCCGGGAGCTGGCGCGTGAGCGCGGCCAGGTGGATGTGCTGCCGTTCCAGCTGGTCACCATGGGGCAGCCCATCGCCGATTTCGCGAACGTGCTGTTCGCGGAGAACAACTACCGCGACTATCTGGAGGTGCACGGCATCGGGGTGCAGCTCACCGAGGCGATGGCCGAGTTTTGGCATCGCCGTATCCGGGAAGAGCTTGTGCTGGAAGGACATTCGGTCGCCGACGAAGACCCGGCCGATGTGCTGGATTACTTCAAACTCGGATACCGTGGAGCACGTTACTCCTTCGGCTACGGGGCCTGCCCGGACCTCGAAGACCGCGCCAAGCTGGTGGACCTGCTGGAAGCGGGCCGCATCGGAGTGACGCTGTCGGAGGAGTTGCAGTTGCATCCGGAGCAGTCGACGGATGCGTTCGTACTGCTGCATCCGGAAGCGAAGTACTTCAACGCATAGGATTTTCGGAAGTTTTCCGGGCTATCGCGCAGAGTTGCAGGGTGGACTCGGCGTGACGCCAGCAGGAGGGGTACAACCACATGACGGCAGACCGGCTGATTGCGGGACGGTATCGGCTCACGGATCCGATCGGCACCGGTGCGATGGGGGTCGTGTGGCGTGCGACCGATGTGCGCCTGCGGCGCACGGTCGCGGTCAAGCAACTGCTGCTGGGCCCCGGGCTGTCCCGATCCCAGGCCATCGAGGCCCGGATGCGGGCCATGCGCGAAGGGCGGATCGCGGCGCGACTGCACCACGTCAACGCCGTCACCGTCTTCGACGTGGCCGAGGAGGACGGCCAGCCGTGGCTGGTCATGGAGTACGTGAACGCGCCCAGCCTGGCCGCCGTCATGCGGGAGAAGGGGCCGCTGCCGCCCACCCAGGTCGCCCGGATCGGGGCAAAGGTGGCGGCGGCGCTGGCGGCGGCTCATGACGCGGGCATCGTGCACCGGGACGTGAAGCCCGCCAATATCCTCGTCGCCGACGACGGCACCGTGAAGATCACCGACTTCGGCATCTCGCGGGCGGTGGGCGATGTGACCGTCACCTCCACCGGATTCCTCGCGGGCACACCGGCATATCTCTCACCGGAGGTGGCGCGGGGTGAGAATCCGGAACCGTCCTCCGACGTGTTCGCGCTCGGGTCCACGCTGTACGCGGCGGTGGAGGGCACGCCGCCCTTCGGTGAGGGCGACAACCCGCTCGCCGTGCTGCACTCGGTGGCGCGGGCCCGGGTGCCCGAAGCGCGGCGGGCCGGACCGCTCGGCCCGGTGCTGATGGAACTGCTGGCGGCCGAAGGCGACGCGCGGCCGACCATGAAGCAGGCGCACGAAGCGTTGGAGGCGGTGGCCGAGGGGCGCGGTGTGCCCGCGCACGCGCATCCGAATCCGACCAAGGTGCTGCCCGCCGCGGCAGCCGCGGATGCGGCGGCGCAGACCACGGTGCTGTCCAATTCGCACGGTGTGACGGGCAACAGCACCGATCCGACCATGCATGTGGACATGGGTGCGCCCGCGCGGCACGCGGGTACGGGGACATCCGAGCGCCCGGCGAGCGGTCCGCTGCCGGTGGTGCCGAATTCCGGTGCGGCGCAGGGGACCCGGCCCGACCGGCGGCGGCTCGCGCTGGCCGGAGTGGGGGTGGTCGCGGCGCTGTTGCTCGCCGCGGTGATCGCCACCACCGTGAACCGCGGTGGGGGAGGGGAGAATCCGCCCGTCGCCACCGGCACGTCGGAGGTCGCGCCGCCGGTCGCCGGTACCTCGAGCGCCGCGCCGACCTCGCCCGCGGTGATCGGCCAGGCCGACAGCCAGGAGCCGTCGCGCACCGCCGCGCCGACCACGACCACCGCGCCGCCGTCCACCACCACGAGTGCGAATCCGACCACGACGACCGTGACCACCACGCCGACCACGACGCCGCCGACCACCACCCCGGCCCCGCCGAATCCGGGCAATGTCAGTGCGTTCGTGCGGAACTACTACGGCATGCTGCCGGGCAATGTGAGCGGCGCGTGGTCCATGCTGTCACCGTCGTACCAGGCGGTCACCGGCGGCTACAGCAATTACGCGCAGTTCTGGGGCACCATCGCCGAGGTGCGCGTCGGTTCCGTCACGCCGCAGGGCGCGAATCGGGCGGTCGTCGCCCTCACCTACGTCCTGAAGAACGGATCCACCGACAGCGAGAACCGCTGGATCGAGGTCGACAACAGCGGTGGCCGTATGCTCATCACCGCCTCCGGCCTCTGACCACCGACCCCGAGGAGTTGCTCCGATGACCCGCCCGGCCGCCGTGCTCTGGGATATGGACGGCACCCTGCTCGATTCGGAGAAGCTCTGGGATATCGCCGTGCGGGAACTCGCGGCCGAACTCGGCCGCGAGATGACCGACCAGATCCGGCACGCTCTGATCGGCGCGTCCGGACCCAACGCACTGCGCATCATGTTCAACGGCCTGGGCTTGGACCCGACCCCGGCGGCCCTGGGCGAAGCGGGCCACTGGCTGGAAGCCCGCGTCACCGAACTGTTCACCACCGGCGCGATCCCCTGGCGGCCGGGCGCCCAGGACGCCCTGGCCGCTCTCGCCGCCGCGGAGGTGCCCATGGCCCTGGTCACCAACACCAAACGCTCGCTCACCGAATTCGGCCTGGACACCCTGGGCCGCCACCACTTCCACATCTCCGTCTGCGGAGACGAGGTGCCCCACGGCAAACCGGCCCCCGACATCTACCTGCGCGCCGCCGAACTGGTCGGCGTCGCCCCCGAACACTGCGTGGCCATCGAGGATTCCCCGACCGGCGTCCAGGCCGCCGAGACCGCGGGCTGCCCGGTCCTGGTCGTCCCCTGCGAAATCCCCGTTCCCGCCCGCGACGGCCGTGTCTTCCGCGACTCCCTCATCGGCCTCACCGTCACCGAACTCGGCCACCTCGCCGCCGGTCACCCCCCGGTGTGAGGGCCGCGCGGCGGTCACCCACCGGCGTGAGGGCCGCCCGGTATGGCGGGCGGCAGCGTGACGGTCGGTGGTCGGCCGCCCTGATCGACGAGTGCTCCCCGATCACACCCCCTGCGCAGGGGCGACATTGCCGCCGGTGACCAATGTGAGCACCTCCTGACCGCGGACGTCGTGCACGGCTCCGCTGGCCCCGTGCAGGACACCCTGCGATCCGATGACGGCCATCGGCCCGAGCGTCGCACCGGCCTCGACGGGACTGCCGATCGCGGCGCTCAGCAACGGCACCCCCTCCCGGATCGACGATTCCGGGACGAGCACGACATCGTCGGCGGCGTCGAGGATCTGCGGAAGCAGATGGGCGTCGACAGTGCCGACGTTCACGGCCTCGGCCATGGTGTGGGCGGGGACCGTGACCGGCTCGCCGGCCTTGAAGGACTCGTAGACCGTCGGCGCGTTCTCCGGGCAGGCTACGAGTACCGTGCGGCGCCCGCCCCAGACCTCTTCGAAATCCCGCACGACCTGTGCGGCCGAGGCGACCGTACCGCCACCGGCGGGTAACACCAAGGTGCTGGCGGAGGGCCGCAGCGACAGCATGTCGTGGACCGCGGTGCCCAGCGCGGCGACCGAGTCGTGCGCCGACACGTCCAGAAACCGACCTCCCTGTTCCTCGGTGAGGCGTTTGGCGTGCGAGTAGGCGTCGTCGTAGGACGACCCGTACCGGATCACCGTCGCGCCGCGCTCCTCCAGTTTCGAGATCTTCATGGCGGACGTGTTCTCCGGTACCACCGCGATCACCGGGATACGACGGCGGCCCAGCGCCCCCGCATAGGCGATCGCATGATTGCCCGACGATGCGATGCGAACCGGCACCCCCGGAGGCAGATCGTTCAGTTTCGAGGTCACGACACGCGCGGCCCGCTCCTTGATGGACTTGGTGCCCGGCCACTGATTCTCCAGCGCGATATGGAGTTTCGAGCGCGCGAGCGCGTCCAGATCGGGGGAGTTGAAGATCTTCGGCTCCGGCAGGCGGCCCTCGGCGATATCGGCCAAGGCGTGCCAGCGCTCCCGGCTGGTCGGTGCGCGCAGTTCCGGCGGTGGCGGAAACTTGATCGGCTTCGCGACGACGGTGTCCGCAGCGGGGAGGGCGCGGGCGGGTTCGCGCAGGCCCGCCTCGGATACCGCGCGCAGCCGCTGGGAGACGCCGGATGCCGCCGATTCCAGCGCCGCCGAGACCTGTCGGATCAACCGCTGAAACGCCGCTGCGAGCTCACTGGCCACGCCGCATGGAAGCACGGGCGGGTGCGTGTTTCCAGGGGCGGGAGGAGCGCCGACGAGTCGGCCGCTCTTCGACAGCCTCCACCGGCGCGGGGGTGGGCGTTGCTACGTTGGGCGGATGACCCCTGCGCGGATCGTCATCGTCGGGAGTGGTTTCGCCGGAGTGGAGTGCGCTCGGACGTTGGAGCGGACGCTGCGGCCGGGGGAGGCCGAGGTGACGTTGGTCGCGCCGGATGACGCGGCGCTGTATCTGCCGCTGCTGCCGCAGGTGGCGGCGGGGGTGCTGACGGCGCGGGCGGTGTCGGTGTCATTGCGGCGGGTGCTGCGGCGCACCGTGATCGCGCCGGGCATGGTGGTGGGCGTGGAACCGGATGCGCGTCGGTGCGTGGTGCGGCGGCTGCGGTCCGGACTGGAGTACGCGCTCGACTACGACCATCTGGTGCTCACGCCCGGCAGCATCACCAGGGTCATGGATGTGCCGGGTCTGCGCGAGTACGGGTTCGGGATGAAGACCCTGGCCGAGGCCGTGTACCTGCGCGACCACGTGCTGCGCCAACTCGATCTGGCGGCGGTCGCCGATACCGAGGCGGAGCGGCGCGAACGGTCGACCTTCGTCGCCATCGGCGCGGGCTACGCGGGCACCGAGACCGCCGCGGTGCTCAATCGGCTCACCAAAGCCGCCGCGCGGCAGTACTTTCCGCGCCTGGACCCGACCATGGTGCGCTGGCACCTCATCACCCACGGCGACCACATCATGCCGGAACTGGGCGAACGGCTCGGAGCCGATGCCAAGCGGCTGCTGGCGCGGCGGGAGATCGACTTCCGACCCGGGGCGTCGGCGGCCGAGGTCACCGAGCGGTCGGTCACCCTCACCACCGGAGCCGTGATCCCGACCCGCACCGTGCTGTGGAGCGCGGGCGTCGCCCCCAGTCCGCTGGCCGCCCACCTGGGCGCCGAGACCGCCCGCGGTCGGGTGGTCGCGGCCGCGGATCTGACCGTCCCCGGCCTGGCGGGGGTGTGGGCCTGTGGTGACGCCGCCGCCGTCCCGGACCTGTCCATCGGCGGCGACGCCGTCTGCGCGCCCACCGCCCAGCACGCCAGCCGCCAGGGCCGCCGACTGGCCCGCAACCTCACCGCCACGCTGCGCGGCGCTGCGCGCACCCCGTACCGGCACCGCGATCTCGGCATGGTGGTCGACCTGGGCGGCCGCGACGCCCTCGCCCGCCCGCTCGGCATCGGACTGCGGGGCGTCCCCGCGCAGTTCGTCACCCGCGCCTACCATCTGCTGGCCCTGCGCACCGTGGTGGCCCGCACCCGCACCGTCTTCGACTGGACCCTGCACGCACTGGCCGGTGACGACTTCCTGCGCATCGGCTACACCGACCGAATCGCCCACACCATCGGCGATTTCGAGCAGACCGGCCACTATCTGTCACCCCCGGAGGTCGCCGCGGCGCTGGCCCGCGCGGCGCATCCGGCTGATGGCCACCGCACGCAATAGTGCGCCGTCCATCGTGCGTCGGACCGACGGCGATCTCCGCACGCATGAATTCTGTTGGGATGCAAGAAAACTCTCTGACCGCGTGAGGTGACCGATTCCAGCGAATCCCTGGCGCGCCGACGCCCCTCTGGTGAGAATGGTCGGCATGGTTACGAGCGGGGGTTGGACCGACGCGTGCCCATCCACTGGCGATGGGATAGTGGATGATTCGGTGACCGAGGTGATGGACACCGAGCGCTACCCGCTGGACGCGCCCGGCGGTGCGGGCTGGCTGCGGGCCGTGCGGGCGGCGCGCGCCGACTTGGCGGCCGACGGGTGCAGCGTGCTCACCGGATTCGTGCGCCCGGAGTTCCTGGAGACACTGCGCGCCGAGGGCGCGGAACTGGCCCCGCGGGCCTACTACACCGTCGAACGGGTCAACGCCTACAACATCCCGCTGGACGCCGAACTGCCCGAGGGCCATCCGGGCCGCATCGTGCTCGAACGCGGAAACGCCTTCGTGGCACGGGATCTCATTCCGGCGCACACGCTGATTCAGCGGCTCTACACCAGCCCGGTGTTCCAGCGGTTCGTGGCCGACTGCTTCGAGCTCGAGCAGCTGCACGAGTACACCGACCCGCTGGCGGGCCTCTGCCTGAACGTGGTCGCGCCGGGCATGTCGCACCCCTGGCACTTCGACACCAACGAATTCACCGTCAGCATGCTCACCCAGCGTCCGGAATCCGGCGGCGTCTTCGAATACTGTCCGGGCATCCGCACCCCCGAGGCGGAACATCTCGACGACGTGCGTGCCGTGCTGGAAGGCAAGGGGGAGAACCTGATTCGCCGCCTCGACCTGCGCCCCGGGGATCTGCAGCTGTTCCAGGGCCGCTACTCGCTGCACCGGGTGTCACCGGTCACCGGCGCGGCGCAGCGGCACACCGCCATCTTCGCCTACAGCCGGACCACCGGGGTGATCGGCACCGCGGAGCGCAGTCGGCAGCTGTTCGGCCGGGTGCTGCCCGCACACCTCGGCGACGCGATGGCCGTACGCGGCGATCGACTGCTGGATTGAGTGCTCGACCAAGAAGGAGAACACGTGCCGGTTTCGTTGCACAGCACCGGGAAAGCCTCGTTCGACCACATCTACGACCGGCCCGATCCACGCGAGTATTACGCGCGGATGGCCGAATTGGACTACTGCATACCGGAACTGGCGACACCGCACTTCGCGAGCCTCATCGCCGACTACCGCGCCGCCACCGGCATCGCCGCCCCGACCGTGCTGGATCTGGGCTGCTCCTACGGCGTGAACGCGGCCCTGCTGCGTCTGGGCATCAGCATGGCCGAACTCACCGAGCACTATCGAGACGCCGACTCCGACGGCGACGGTGACGGTGATCCCGCCGCCGCCCTCATCGCGCGCGACCGCGCCCGCCTCACCACCGCCGACCGACTGCCCGGCGTTCGCTTCATCGGCATGGACGCCTCCCGCCCGGCACTCGACTACGCCCGCGCCGCCGGACTGCTGCACGACACCGTGCACGCCGACCTGGAAGCCGCCGACCCCACCGAGGCGCAACGCGCCACCCTGGCCACCGCCGACCTCGTCATCTCCACCGGATGCGTCGGCTACATCACCGACCGCACCCTGCTGCGGGTCGCCCGCGCGCACGGCGGAAAGCTGCCCTGGATGGCGCATTTCGTGCTGCGCATGTTCTCCTTCGATCCGATCGCCGCGCGGCTGGCCGAACTCGGCTACCGCACCGAACGCGTACCCGGGTCGTTCCGGCAGCGCCGCTTCGCGGCCGCCGACGAGCGCACCCAGGTCCTGAATACCTTGGCCGACAATGGCGTCGACACCGAGGGGCACGAATCCGACGGCTGGCTCTACGCGCAGCTCTACGTGTCTCGCCCGTCCCCGACCCTATCCTTCGACCACGAGGACCTCTCTTGAGCGAACCGACCTTCGCCCACGACGACCAGCTGCCCCGGGTGCCGCTGCCCACCCTGGAGGACAGCTGCACGCGGTTCCTGCACTGGTGCGCACCGCTGCTCACCGGCGATGAATACGCGGCCACCGCCGCCGCGGTCGAGCTCATGCTCCGCCCCGACAGCCCGGCCCGCGCGCTGCAGGCCGACCTCGAGCGCTACGACAGCACTCCCGGGGTGGGCAGCTGGCTGGACGAATTCTGGCCCTCGCGCTACCTGGGGCGACGGGACCGGATCGCGCTCAATGCCAACTTCTTCTTCCTGTTCCGCGACGACACCGTGCTCGCCGCCGCCACCGCCGCCGATCAGGCCGAGCGCGCGGGGGCGCTGGTGAGCGCCGCGGTGAACTACAAACTGCAACTCGACGCCGAGCGGGTTCCGCCCGCGACCCAGCGCGGACAGCGGCTGAACATGGCGCAGAACAAGTTCCTGTTCTCCGAGACACGGATTCCCGGCGATCCGCAGGACGGGGTGCGGGTGCCCTACAGCCCGGAGTGGCCGGGTCCGTCGCAGGCCCGGCACATCGTGGTCTGCTACCGCGGCAATATGTTCCGCATGGATGTCATCGGCCCGGCCGGTGCTCCCTACGCTCCCGGCGATATCGTCGACGGCCTGCGTTCGGTCATGAAGGCGGGGGCGCGGCGCGCGCCCATCAACACCTCGCCCGGGCATCTGACCACCATGGCTCGGGCCGACTGGGCGCGGGTGCGCGGGGCGCTGCGCGCGGTGCCGGTGAACGTCGCGGCCCTCGACACCATCGAGACCGCGCTGTTCCTCGTCTGCCTGGAGGATTTCGCGCCGCGCGACACCCAGCAGGCGTGCGATCAGCTGCTGCACGGGGACAGCGGCAACCGCTGGTTCGACAAGGCGGTGTCCTTCATCGTCTTCGCCGACGGCACCGCCGGGATCAATGTCGAGCACTGCGGACTGGACGGCACCACCATCCTGTCCTTCGTCGACGCGCTGTTGGAGACGCCGGTGGCCGAGCACGCCGCCCGGTCGGGCGCGCAGCCGCAGGGCATGCCCGCGGTCGAACCCGTCGTCTTCGCGCTCGACGACGACCGCAAGCGCGAGATCGCGAGCGCGGCGGCGTCGTTCGCACAGTACGCGGCCGACAACGCCACCTCGACGGTGTCCTTCGCCGATTTCGGCACCGGTCGCGCCAAGCAGCTGGGCATCTCCCCGGATGCCTTCGCCCAGCTCAGCTATCAGCTCGCCCACCAGCGCAGCAAGGGCATGATCGGGGCCACCTACGAATCCATCGCCACCCGCCACTTCCGCAACGGCCGCACCGAGGCCATGCGCGTGGTCACCCCGGAGATCGTGGAATTCATTGCCGCCATGGAGGATCCGGACGCCGACCCGGAGCGGCGGCGGCAGGCGCTGCGGGCCGCCGCGGACGCCCATGTGGCCCGCGCCAAGGAGTGTCAACGCGGGGAGGCGCCCGAACAGCATCTGTGGGAGCTGCAACTCATCCAGCGCCGCCGCGGTGAGCAGCTGGGCGCGACCGATCCGATGCCCTTCTACGACAGCCCCGGCTGGCGCATCACCCGTGACGACTACCTGAGCACCAGTTCCGCGCCGTCGGTGAACATCCAGTACTTCGGGTTCGGCTCCACCAGCCCCACCTGCATCGGCGTCGCCTACGTCATGCTGCCCGATCGCTGGAACCTCTACCTCGCCACACCCAAATCCGTTGCCGCGCAGATGCACACCTTCGCGAGCAAGCTGCGGGCGGCCGTGACCGAGCTCACCGAGCTGCTGCACGCCGAGGCGTCGACGCGCGGCTGAGTTCCGCCCGACCGGCACCACGCGGGGCCGGTCGGGCGGGGTACCGGACCGTTGGCGGGCGTGGCCGCGACGCCGCCCGCAGCGGCCGGAACCGGTTCCCGCCGGCGGGCATGCGCCGGGCGGGCAGGCCCGGCAGCGGTGGGCCGCCCCTGGTCTGCGAGAATGTTTGCTCGTGAAATCTTTCGAAGCCCTGTTCGCCGAGCTGCAGGATCGTGCCGTCAACCGACCCGAGGGGTCGGGCACCGTCGCCGCCTTGGACGCCGGCGTGCATGCGCAGGGCAAGAAGGTGCTGGAGGAGGCCGGGGAAGTCTGGCTGGCCGCCGAGCACGAGAGCGACGAATCGCTCGCGGAGGAGATCTCGCAGCTCCTGTACTGGGTGCAGGTGCTGATGGTGGGCCGCGGACTGCGGCTCGAGGACGTGTACCGACATCTGTGACGCGCCGAATCGCCGTACACGCCGTACGGCCGAACCCCACTCGACCGCCGTCCGCACGTCCCCCCACCCGTCCCGAAAGGACACCCTATGCTTCGCGTCGCCGTCCCCAATAAGGGCGCCCTCTCCGAATCCGCCGTCGCCATCCTGAGCGAGGCGGGCTACCGCAAGCGCACCGACTCCCGCGATCTGAGCGTCCTCGATCCCGCCAACCAGGTGGAATTCTTCTTCCTGCGGCCCAAGGACATCGCCATCTACGTCGGCTCCGGTGAGCTGGACCTCGGCATCACCGGCCGCGACCTCGCCCTGGACTCCGGTGCGCCGGTGCAGGAGCGGCTCTCGCTCGGCTTCGGCCGCTCCACCTTCCGCTACGCCGCACCGGCGGGACGCGAATGGAAGGTCGAGGACCTCTACGACAAGCGCATCGCCACCTCCTATCCGAATCTGGTGCTCGCGGATCTGGCCGCGCGCGGGATCGAGGCCGAGGTCATCCGCCTCGACGGCGCGGTGGAGATCTCCATCCAGCTCGGTGTGGCCGACGCCATCGCCGATGTGGTGGGTTCGGGCCGCACCCTGCGCCAGCACAATCTGGTGGCCTTCGGCGACTCGCTGTGCGACTCCGAGGGCGTGTTGATCGAGGCGAAGGGCGCGGACCAGCGCGACAAGGCGCGCAACCAGCTGGTGGCCCGGGTCCAGGGTGTCGTCTTCGCCCAGCAGTACCTGATGCTCGACTACGACTGCCCCAAGACGCTGCTCGACGCCGCCGTGGCGATCACCCCCGGACTGGAGTCGCCGACCGTCTCCCCGCTCACCGATCCGGACTGGGTGGCGGTGCGGGCGCTGGTCCCGCGCAAGAGCGGCAACGAACTCATGGACCGGCTGGCCGATCTCGGCGCGAAGGCCATCCTGGCCACCGACATCCGCTCCTGCCGCGCCTTCTGAGCACGGCCGCATCCACACAACCACATCACGATTCAGCACCCGCCGTGGCGATGCGCGGCGGGTGCTTGCTAGCGTGGCCTCGCGTCATCTTGCTTCACCCGTGTCATATCGATCGCTCGAACGACACCACGGAGGCTCGATGTTCATTCTGCGGAAGTCCTGCGTCGCAATCGTTCTCGGCACCGCTGCGGTCCTGACGGCCGTGCCGGGCGGTCCGGCGGCGGCCGAGGAGCTGCCCTGTCCGGCCCACGATCTCGGCGAGACCGTCATCTGGGACTGGACCCATCTGGCCATCTGCGATGACGGACGGTGGACCGTCCGCGCCTGCGCGCCCGGTACCACGGCGCGCCAGGACGACTCAGGCCACGCCTTCTGTGCCTGACCTCGCTGGGCCCGATTCCGCCGCGCTCGATTCCGCGGTCGCCGCCGCGACACCCGGATACGGCGGCGGGGTGCCGCCGAATTCCGGGCACAGGGCGCGGTAGTCGCAGTAGTCGCACATCCAGCCCCGGTTGGGCGGGAAGTCGCCGGTCTTGGTGGCCGCGTCGATGGCCGCCCACAGCGCCGACACGATGCGCTGGAAGCGGCGCAGCTCGTCGGCATCCGGTTCGTAGGTGAGCGTCTGCCCGTCGGCCAGGTAGAGCAGCCGCAGCTGGGCGGGCACCACGCCGCGGGTGTGCAACAGCACCAGGGCGTAGAACTTCAACTGGAACAGCGCGCGGGCCTCGTAGGCCGGGGCGGGGGAGCGGCCGGTCTTGTAGTCGACGATGTGCAGGGCGTCGTCGGCCGCCCGGTCGATGCGGTCCACGATGCCGCGCACCGGCGAACCATCGGGCAGTTCGGTTTCGAGGAAGAACTCCACCGACTCCGGATCGACGGTGGTCGGGTCCTCCAGCGTGAAGTACACGCGGACGAGGTCGGTGACCTCGGCCAGCAGCACCGGCAGGCCGCCGTCGGCCACCACGTCCGCCACCTCGGGCCGGTCGGCGATCAGGCGTGCCCACGCGGGCTCGACGAGGGCCGCGGCGGCCTTCGGTAGCCGATCGGTTGCCGGGAGGCCGAACAGGGCCTCGAGGACGGCATGCACCAGGGTGCCCCGCACCGCCGCCGTGGACGGCGGTTCCGGTATCCGGTCGATTGCCCGCAACCGGTATTTGAGCGGGCACTGTTTGAAATCGATTGCCCGCGAAGGCGACAGCGCGAGCGGCCGCCCCACGAACGGTTCGGTGGGCGGGGGCGTACCGCCCGCGGAATCCGGGGTCGTGGACGCGGGCACCTGCATACCTGGCAGGCTAAACCCAGGCACCGACAGGGTGCGGTGGACGACCGCCGTGGCGACAGCGCGGCAAATGTGAGACAGGAGATACATGACGGCCAGACGGACCGGCCCCTTCCGCAGCGGTGACCGGGTGCAGCTGACCGACGCCAAGGGCCGCCAGCACACGGTGATCCTGGAGGAGGGCAAGGAGTTCCACACCCACAAGGGGCAGATCCGCCACGACGACCTCATCGGTGTCGACGAGGGCAGCGTGGTGAACTCCGCCAACGGCACGCCGTATCTGGCGCTGCGGCCGCTGCTCACCGACTACGTGCTGTCCATGCCGCGCGGCGCGGCGGTCATCTACCCCAAGGACGCCGCCCAGATCGTGCACGAGGGCGACATCTTCCCCGGTGCGCGGGTGCTGGAGGCCGGTGCCGGATCGGGTGCGCTCACCTGCTCGCTGCTGCGCGCGGTCGGCCCCGAGGGCAGGGTCATCTCCTACGAGGTGCGCGACGACCACGCCGAACACGCGGTCAAGAATGTCGAGAAGTTCTTCGGGGAACGCCCGGCGAACTGGGACCTCACCGTCGCCGACCTCGCCGAATACTCCGGCGACCAAGTCGACCGCGTCATCCTCGACATGCTCAAGCCCTGGGATGTCCTGGAGACCGTGTCCAAGGCGCTCATTCCCGGCGGCGTGCTCATCGTCTACGTGGCCACCGTCACCCAGCTCTCCGAGGTGGTGGAGGCGCTGCGTCGCCAGCAGTGCTGGACCGAACCGCGCGCCTGGGAGTCGCTCATCCGGCCCTGGCACGTGGTCGGCCTCGCCGTGCGGCCGGAGCATCGCATGCAGGGGCATACGGCCTTCCTGGTGAGCGCGCGGCGGCTGGCCGACGGGGTGGTGGCCCCCAAGCCGCAGCGGAGGCCGTCCAAGGGCTGAGGGCCGTGGCGATCACCCGTTGTCCGGCGCACCGTGCCGATCGGTGCGCGGACCGCGGGGTGCTACGGCTGGCAGGCGGCGCGCGCCATGCCGAGGATGGTGCACGCGGAGGCGTCCGAGATCTTCCAGGTGCCCTCGTCGTACTCCCAGGTCATGGCCACGCCGGGCATGGTGCCGTGCGGGCTGGTGACATCCACGTCGGCGTCGGCGCGGTCGCCGTCCTGGCGCACCTCGGTGACGGTGAAGGAGACCTGGTAGTTGGCCAGGCCCTGATTCATCCGCTCGATGAGCGCGACCCGCTGGTCGCCGTCGGTGACGAGTTTCGCCTTGTCCGTGGCGGGAACCGCCGGATCGGCGAATGTGGTCAGCGTGGACTGCAATTCCGCCGCGCTGGCGGCGGGTGTGGCGGCATGATCGTCAGGTGCGACCGTGGTGGCCGAAACGCTGCCGGAAGCGGTCGTGGACCCGGAATCGGTGTCGTCCGAGCCGCAGCCCGCCAGGGTGCCGGTAACGGCGAGGGCCGCCGCGACGGTAGCCACGGAAACACGAAGCGTCCTTGTGGCGTTAACCCGGTAACGGGTACGACTGCTGGGAAGGAGCATCGATAGCACCCTTTCGGCTCGGTCGGCGAAATAGCTCGCCGGAAACAGGTTAGGGCAGGCTAACATGGTCGTCCGGCCCGGTGACCGCAGCCTAGATGTGATCACGACGAAACCATGTCGGAAAGCGGGAACGGCTTGTCCCCGGTAGCGTTGATAGACCGGGACTGGGAGGAGCAGCATCATGAGCCCCATCGAACATTCGGATTCGGCAGCCTGGAGGGAACTCGAGGTAGTACGCGCCGAGGCGGCTGCACTCCGGAGGCAACTCGCCGACACGCCGGATCGCACACGGGAATTGGAAGCCCGGGTGGATTCGCTGACAATTCGCAACACCAAGCTGATGGACACCCTCAAGGAGGCGCGGCAGCAACTGGTCGCCCTGCGCGAGGAAGTGGACCGCCTCGGGCAACCGCCCAGCGGCTACGGCGTTCTCATCGGGGTGTACGACGATCAGACGGTCGACGTGTTCACTTCTGGGCGCAAGATGCGGTTGACATGCTCACCGAATATCGACACCTCCGAACTCACCTACGGTCAGACCGTGCGCCTCAACGAGGCGCTGACCGTCGTGGAGGCCGGACATTTCGAGGCCATCGGTGAAATCGGCACGCTGCGCGAGATTCTCGACGACGGCCGCCGCGCCCTCGTGGTCGGCCATGCCGACGAGGAGCGCGTGGTGTGGTTGTCCGGACCGCTCTCGGGTCTGGTCGACGTCGACAATCTGGACGATCCGGATTCCCCGATTCGCAAACTGCGGCCGGGTGATTCGCTGCTGGTCGACACCAAGGCGGGCTTCGCCTTCGAGCGCATCCCCAAGGCCGAGGTCGAGGACCTCGTGCTGGAAGAGGTGCCCGATGTCGACTACGAGGACATCGGCGGCCTGTCGCGCCAGATCGAGCAGATCCGCGACGCGGTGGAACTGCCGTTCCTGCACAAGGATCTGTTCCGCGAGTACGCGCTGCGGCCCCCGAAGGGTGTGCTGCTCTACGGCCCGCCCGGTTGCGGTAAGACCCTGATCGCCAAGGCCGTGGCCAACTCCCTCGCGAAGAAGATCGCCGAGGCGCGCGGTGAGGATGCCAAGGAAGCCAAGTCGTTCTTCCTCAACATCAAGGGCCCCGAGCTGCTCAACAAGTTCGTGGGTGAGACCGAGCGCCACATTCGCATCATCTTCCAGCGGGCCCGCGAGAAGGCCAGCGAAGGCACTCCGGTGATCGTGTTCTTCGATGAGATGGACTCCATCTTCCGCACCCGCGGCTCCGGCGTCTCCTCCGATGTGGAGACCACCGTGGTGCCGCAGCTGCTGTCGGAGATCGACGGCGTGGAGGGCCTGGAGAACGTCATCGTGATCGGCGCGTCCAACCGCGAGGACATGATCGACCCGGCCATCCTGCGCCCCGGCCGACTCGATGTGAAGATCAAGATCGAGCGCCCGGACGCCGAAGCCGCGGCCGACATCTTCTCCAAGTACCTCACCGACGAATTGCCGCTGCACGCCGACGATCTCAACGAGTTCCCCGGCGACCGCGGCAAGTGCGTGCAGTCCATGATCGAGCGGGTCGTGGAGCGGATGTACGCCGAGAGCGAGGACAACCGCTTCCTGGAGGTCACCTACGCCAACGGTGACAAGGAAGTCCTGTACTTCAAGGACTTCAACTCCGGCGCCATGATCCAGAACATCGTGGACCGGTCCAAGAAGTACGCCATCAAGTCCGTCCTGGAAACCGGTAACCCGGGCCTGCGGCTCCAGCATCTCTACGATTCGATCGTGGACGAGTTCTCCGAGAACGAGGACCTGCCCAACACCACGAATCCCGATGACTGGGCCCGCATCTCGGGTAAGAAGGGCGAGCGGATCGTCTACATCCGCACGCTCGTGACCGGCAAGAACGCCTCGGCCAGCCGAGCGATCGACACCGAGTCGAATACGGGGCAGTACCTGTAAGCAGTACGACACGACGGGGCGCGCTTCCTTCGGGAGGCGCGCCCCGTCGCTGTCGGCGGGCTATTCGCCGTCGGCGGCCAATTCGGCGAGGATGGCGCGCAGCGACGCGCGGTGCCCGGGGGACAGGCGGGCGAACAGATCGCGGGCGGCGCGGCGGCGGGCGTCGGACATGCGGGTCAGTACGGCGCGACCGGAGTCGGTGAGCGCCACCAGGGTGGCGCGGCGATTGGCCGGATCGGTGGCACGGTCGACCCAGCCCGCGGTTTCCAGGGCGTCGACCACGGTGGTGGCGGAGCGGGGCACGATACCCAGGCGTTCGGCGAGTGCGGACATGCGCAGCGGTTCGGCGCTGTGGCCGAGAATGCGCAGGGCGCGCGCCTGGGCGGGGGTGAGGCCGAGTGGGGCGAGGTCGGCCTGCTGGGCACGGCGGATGCGGCGGGCGGTGCGCAGGAACAGCTCGGGCAGGTCGTCCTCGATGGCCTCCGTCATATTTGTGAGCATAGATCAATGTTCTGGGGAATAATATTGAGTCAAGCTCAGTTATAGCGGGGGTTCCCGTGGGAAGGAGGGTGCCGATGGCCGCCCGATCCGAACTTCGCCGGATCATCCGGCTCTTCCGCCCCTATCGGGCGCGTCTCGCGCTGGTGGGCGCCCTGGTCGGCCTGTCGTCGCTGGTGGGTCTGGCCTCGCCGTTCATGCTGCGCGCGGTACTCGACGACGCGCTGCCGCACGGCCGCACCGGGCTGTTGACCCTGCTGGCGCTGGGCATGATCGCGGTGGCCGCGCTCACCTCGGTCTTCGGGGTCTGGCAGACCTATCTGTCCACCACCGTGGGGCAGCGCGTCATGCACGATCTGCGCACTGCCGTCTATGCGCGCTTGCAGTCCATGCCACTGGCGTTCTTCACCGCCACCCGCACCGGCGAGGTGCAGTCGCGCCTCGCCCACGACATCGGCGGCATGCAGTCGACCGTCACCTCCACGGCGACCTCGCTCATCGCCAACTTCACCTCGGTGCTGGCCGCCGTCGTCGCCATGTTCGCGCTGGACTGGCGGCTGACCCTGATCTCGCTGGCCATGCTGCCGTTCTTCGTGTGGATCAGCCGCCGGGTGGGGGCCGAGCGGCGGCGCATCACCGCGCAGCGGCAGCGGCAACTGGCCGCCATGTCGGCGGTGGTGGAGGAATCGCTGTCGGTGAGTGGAATCCTGCTGGGGCGCACCATGGGTCGCGCACCCGCCCTGGTCGACGATTTCGACCGGGAGTCGCGGTCACTGGTGGACCTGGAGATCCGGGCCGGGATGGCGGGGCGGTGGCGGCAGTCGACCATCACCATCGTCATGGCGGCCATGCCCGCGGTGGTGTACTGGGCGGCCGGGCTGACCGCCGCCGCCGGGACGCCGCTGGTGTCCATCGGCACGCTGGTGGCGTTCACGACCTTGCAGGCGGGACTGCTGCGGCCCGCCGTCATGCTGCTGTCCACGGGCGTGCAGGTGCAGAGCTCGCTGGCGCTGTTCACCCGCATCTTCGAATACCTGGATCTGCGACCGGATATCACCGAACCCGAGCGGCCGGTCCCGCTGCCGGTGGCGGGCGTGACGGGCGCGGTGCGGTTCGAGCGGGTGGGTTTCGGCTACGACGCCGACCGAGAGGTGTTGCGCGATATCGATATCGACGTCCCGGCCGGTAGCGGCCTGGCGATCGTCGGTGAGACCGGTTCCGGGAAGACCACTCTCGGCTATCTGGTGGCGCGGCTCTACGACGCCACCTCGGGCCGGGTGACCATCGACGGCATCGATGTGCGCGAGTTGAGTTTCGCCGACCTGGCCGCGGCCGTGGGGGTGGTCTCGCAGGAGACCTACCTGTTCCATGCCACGGTGGCCGAGAATCTGCGCTTCGCCAAACCCGATGCCACCGACGAGGAACTGCGCGCCGCGGCACGGGCGGCCCGGATCCACGACCATATCGCGAGTCTGCCGCAGGGCTACGACACCCTGGTCGGGGAGCGCGGCTACCGGTTCTCCGGCGGTGAGAAGCAGCGCCTCGCGGTGGCCCGCGCCATTCTCCGCAATCCGCCGATCCTGATCCTGGACGAGGCCACCAGCGCCCTGGACACCCGCACCGAACGCGAGGTGCAGGACGCCATCGACGCCCTGTCGGCCGGACGCACCACCATCACCATCGCGCACCGGCTCTCCACGATTCGCGACGCGGATCAGATCGTGGTGCTCGACCACGGCCGGGTGGTCGAGCGTGGCACCCACGAGGAACTGCTCGCGCGCGGCATCGCCTATGCCGATCTGCTGGCGCGCGACGGCGTGCTCGCACCGGGCATGACGGTCCGGCCGGGCACGGCATCGCTACCGAACCCGGCGTCGCCGCCAAGCGCGGGATCGGCCGCGCATGCAAGATCGGTCAGGAACGCGGAATCGGTCGGCGACGCGGAATCGGTCGGCGACGCGGAATCGGTCGGCGACGCGGGATCGGTCGGCGACGCGGGATCGGTCGGCGACGCGGGATCGGTCGGGGACGCGGAATCCGTGGCGGGCGCGGCATCGACGGACCACCGGGCGTTGGTGCGCTGAGGACTTTCCGGCGGGTCGTGGCGGGTCAGCTGATTCCGGGGAGGTAACCCGGGTACACGAAGTGGCTGGGACCGCCGCCGGGCTGCGACGACCCGGTGATGTTCGGGAAGTTGAACGGCAGGCGGGCCAGCTTGTGCGGGTTGCCGTCCTGATCGGCCTGGTAGCACTCCATGATCACGCCGTGAAAGGCGGTGCACACGATGCGGGTGCTGTTGCCGTAGGGCGAGGTCAGGCGGTAGCCGGTGTTCAGCGGATTCCAGTAGTCGAGATCGGTCGGGGTCAGGAACCCCTCGGCCTCGAAGACCGAGACCGGGCTGTTCGGCTGCTGCACCGGCCATTCGTCGGCGGCGGCCGTACCCGTACCCAGGGCCAGGGCGGCTCCGGCGGCGACGGCGGCGGTCGCGGTGATGCGGGTGACGCTGCGGGCAAACGAAGTCATCGGCTCTCCCACTCTCTGCGATCGGGTCACAATCGGTCGATCGGCGGCATGCCGTCGCTGGGGAATCGAGGCTCGATCATGCCGCTGTTACGGGTGTCCGCGCTACCGATCGCGCGAATTCGCACCCCGTTCCGGTCGCTGTACTGCGCGATCACCGTAACGAGCCGACCTGCCGGGGTGATGTAGTTCACGGAAGGGGTCGGCCCGCGGGGTGACCGCGTGGCCGCGTTCCGCACGCGGCCACGCGGCCCGGCGGCGGTCAGCGCCGCAGGCGGCGGTAGGTCGGTGCGGCCTGGGCGGCGGCGGCCAGTTCGGCGGCGAGCCGGGGGATATCGGCGTCCGCGACGGCGGCGGGGGTGATGCGCAGATGGTCGGCGGCCGGTAGGCCGATCACCTCGAACGGGGTGCCCGGGGCGGCCTTGATTCCGGCGGCGGCGAGGGAGATCATGGCGGCCGATTCGTCGAGGACGGGTAGCCACAGGTTGATGCCGTCGGCGGGGGATACCGAAATCCCGTGGCGGGAGAGCTCCCTGCGCAGCGCCGTGGTGCGGCGGCGGTATTCGGTGCGCGCGGTGGCGACCCGGGTGCGGGCGGCGTCGTCGGTGAGCATGTGCAGCAGCACGCGCTGGAGCAGGCGACTGGACCAGCCGGGGCCGAGCATACGGCGCTCGATCACCGGGTCGAGCAGTTCGGCCGGGCCGCCGACAATGGCCAGACGCAGGTCCGCGCCATGGGATTTGGAATACGAGCGCACGTGCACGGTGTGCCGCGGCAGCCGGGTGCCCAGCGACCGGGGTGGCGCGTGGGCGATGCCCGCGGAGTGGTCGTCCTCGATCACGACGAGGTCGTGCGGGGCGAGCACATCGGCGAGGGCGCGCAGCCGGGCGGCCGACAGTGACGTGCCCGTCGGGTTTTGGGCGCGGGGTTGCAGCAGCAGCGCGGTCGGCGCGTGCTCGGCCAGCACCGCCGCGAGTTCGTCGGGCCGCATGCCCGACTCGTCCATCTCCACCGGCACCGCTCGCGCTCCCAGCCGGGCCAGCAGATCGAGAAACGGTGGGAAGCACGGATTCTCGACCACCACCGCATCCCCGAGGCGCACCTGCGCGGTCAGCAACCGGTCGATGGCGTCGAGCGCGCCGTCGAGCACCGTGAGCCGGTCGGGCCGGAACGGCCAGTCCGCGCACACCACCCGCTCCAACTCCGGCAGCATGGCCTCGCCCAGATAGGTGGCGGACAGGTCGTCGATGGAATCATCGTCGCCGAGTCGGCGCAGCGCCGCGGTGAGATCGGGCAGCAGCGCCGGATCCGGAATCCCCCGGGACAGATCCACCCGGAACACGCTGTCGGATCGCGAGTGCAGCCGCTGGTAGCGCCCACCCGCCGCCACCGGCCGCGCGGGCGCGTCCGCCACGAAGGTGCCCGCGCGCCCCCGGGCCACGATCGCACCCGCCGCGGCCAGCGCCCGCCACGCCTGGGTGACGGTGGCCGGGGAGACCTTCAGCTCCCGCGCCACCTCACGCACGGTGGGCAGACGGGTGCCGGGCGACAGCGCGCCGGAGCGGATGCGGCCCCCGACGGTGGCGGCGATACCGGCGGCGGTGCGGTCGTGGACGCCCGCGAACAACCCGCCGCCGGGCGGATCGGGGGCGGTCGCGTCGAGCGGGCCGAGTTCGGTTGTCACAGCGTCATTCTGCGATGGCGACACGGGCGCGAACACGGGCACCCCGAGGATTTACGGTCACGAAACTGTTTCCGTCATTCTGTAACACAGCGGAATTGGTTCTCCATGCAGTATCACAAAGCATGGCAATCGTTCGAGCAGCGCTGGTTCAGACCAACTGGACCGGCGACAAAGAGTCCATGATCAAGGCGCACGAGGACTACGCCCGGCAGGCCGCCGCGGCGGGAGCGAAGGTGATCTGCTTCCAGGAGTTGTTCTACGGGCCGTACTTCTGCCAGCTCCAGGACACCAAGTTCTACGACTACGCCGAATCGGTGCCCGGCCCCACGGTGGACCGGTTCGCCGCACTGGCGGCCGAACTCGGCATGGTGATGGTGCTGCCGGTGTACGAGCAGGAGCAGCCCGGCCTGCTGTACAACACCGCGGCCGTCATCGACGCCGACGGCAGCTACCTCGGCAAGTACCGCAAGCACCACATCCCGCACGTGAACGGCTTCTGGGAGAAGTTCTACTTCCGGCCGGGCAATCTGGGCTGGCCGGTCTTCGACACCGCCGTCGGCCGGGTCGGGGTGTACATCTGCTACGACCGGCACTTCCCGGAGGGCTGGCGGGCGCTGGGCCTGGCCGGCGCGGAGATCGTGTTCAATCCGTCGGCCACCTCGCGCGGACTGTCCGGCTACCTGTGGAAGCTGGAGCAGCCCGCCTCCGCCGTCGCCAACGAGTACTTCATCGGCGCGATCAACCGGGTCGGCATCGAGGCCGAGTACGGCGACGACGACTTCTACGGCACCAGCTACTTCGTCGATCCCGAGGGCAAGTTCGTGGGCGAGGTCGCCTCCGACACCGCCCCGGAGCTGGTGGTCCGCGATCTCGACCTGGACCTCATCAAGGTGGTGCGCGACCGCTGGGCCTTCTACCGCGACCGCCGCCCGGACGCCTACGGACCGCTGGTGCAGCCATGAGCCGAATCCTCATCCGGGGCGGAACGGTGGTGTCGGCCACCGGATCCCAGCCCCTCGACGTACTGATCGACGGCGAAACCGTCGTCGCCGTCCTGCAACCCGGCGCCACCGCCCTCGGCGATGTGGCGGCAAGCGCCCAGATCATCGACGCCACCGGCAAATACGTGATCCCTGGCGGCGTGGACGCGCACACCCACATGCAGCTGCCCTTCGGCGGCACCGAGGCATCCGACACCTTCGAGACCGGCACCCGGGCCGCGGCCTGGGGCGGCACCACCACCATCGTGGACTTCGCCGTCCAGAAACCCGGTGAGACGGTGCAGGACACCCTCGCGCTGTGGCACGACAAGGCGGCCGGGCGGTGCGCCGTCGACTACGGCTTCCACCAGATCGTGGGCGACGTGAATCCCGAATCCCTCAAGGGCATGGCGGAATTGGTGGCTGAGGGGGTGACCAGCTTCAAGCTGTTCATGGCCTACCCGGGTGTCTTCTACTCCGACGACGGCCGCATTCTGCGCGCCATGCAGCGCAGCGCCGAACTCGGCGCACTGCTCATGATGCACGCCGAGAACGGCATCGCCATCGACGTGCTGGTCGAACAGTCGCTCCAGCGCGGTGACACCGCACCGTACTTCCACGGCACCTCGCGGCCGTGGCAGCTGGAGGAGGAGGCCACCCACCGCGCCATCATGCTGGCCCAGGTGACCGGCGCACCGCTGTACGTGGTGCACGTCTCGGCCAAACAGGCCCTGGAACAGATCGCGGCCGCACGCGGCAGCGGACAGAACGTCTTCGGTGAGACCTGCCCGCAGTACCTGTACCTGTCGCTCGAGGAACAGTTGGGCGCACCGGGTTTCGAGGGTGCGAAATGGGTGTGCTCGACGCCGCTGCGGTCGCGGGCGGAGGGGCATCAGGACGAGCTGTGGCGCTATATCCGCACCGGTGACGTCACCTCGGTCGCCACCGACCACTGCCCGTTCTGCATGAAGGATCAGAAGGAACTCGGCCGCGGCGACTTCTCCAAGATCCCCAATGGCATCGGCGGCGTCGAACACCGGATGGACCTGATGTTCCAGGGCGTCAAGGACGGTCGCATCTCCCTCGAACGCTGGGTGGACGTCTGCTGCACCACCCCGGCCCGCATGTTCGGCATGTACCCGCGCAAGGGCGTCATCGCTCCGGGCGCGGACGCCGACATCGTGCTCTACGACCCGAACGGCCACACCAGCATCGGGGTGGGCAAGACCCACCACATGAACATGGACCATTCGGCCTACGAGGGTTTCGAGGTCGACGGGCATGTGGACACGGTGCTCTCGCGCGGCCGGGTGATCGTCGACGACGGTGCGTACCTGGGCCGCGCGGGCCACGGCCGATTCGTCAAACGCGAACTCTCCCAGAACCTCATCTGATCCGGAACGGAGTGACCCATGGATATCGGTGTGGTGCTGCAATGCACACCGCCCGCGTCACGAGTGGTGGAGTTGGCGAGAATCGCGGAGACACACGGCTTCTCGCACGTGTGGACATTCGACTCGCATCTGCTGTGGCAGGAGCCGTACGTCATCTACAGTCAGATCCTCGCCGCCACCCGCAAGGTCGTGGTCGGGCCGATGGTGACCAATCCGTCCACCCGGGACTGGACGGTCACCGCCTCGACCTTCGCCACGCTCAACGATATGTTCGGCAACCGCACCGTCTGCGGGATCGGGCGCGGCGACTCCGCCGTACGCACCCTCGGCGGCAAACCCGCCACCCTGGCGACGCTGCGCGAATCCATCGGCGTCATCCGGGAACTGGGCAACGGCCGCAGTGCCCGCGTCGGGGAGACCACGGTGCGGTTCCCGTGGGCGCACGCCTCCCGGCTGCCCGTCTGGGTGGCCGGATACGGACCGCGCGCCCTCGATCTCACCGGTGAGGTGGCCGACGGCTTCATCCTGCAACTCGCCGATCCGGATATCACCGCCTGGACGGTGGCCCGGGTGCGCGCCGCCGCCGAGCGCGCCGGACGCGATCCGAAGGAGGTGACCATCTGTGTGGCCGCCCCCGCCTACGTGACCGACGGCTCGGACGCGGGCGTGAAACACGCTCGGGAGCAATGCCGCTGGTTCGGCGGCATGGTCGGCAACCACGTCGCCGATATCGTCGCCAAGTACGGGGCGGACAGCGAGGTGCCCGCCGCGCTCACCGAGTACATCGCCGGTCGTCGCGGCTACGACTACAACCAGCACGGGCGCGCCGGAAATACGCACGCCGACTTCGTGCCGGACGCCATCGTGGACCGGTTCTGCCTGATCGGCACCCCCGACGAGCATGTGGTGCGGCTGCGTGAGCTGGAGGCACTGGGCGTGGACCAGTTCGCCGTCTACCTCCAGCACGACGCCAAGACCGCCACCCTCGACGCCTACGGGGAGTCGATCGTGCCGCGGCTGGCGCAACCGATCGTGGCGACGGCGAGTACGACATGACCGCGCTGTCGGAGGGCGGTCGCACCGCGGCGGCCGCCCAGCGAGTCGTGCGCCCACCGCGCCGGCGTGGGATCGGGACCGGCCGGTCGGCGAACGGATCACGCTGGGGCGCGGTGCTGTACCCGCTAGCCGCCTTCGTGCTGGTGGCCGCGGTCTGGGAACTGGTGAAGGCGTTCGTCCCGGCCGATGGGGTGAGCATCGGCGAGCAGCGCGTGCTGCCGCGCACCACCGACGCGGCGCTGCCGCACACCTGGTCGGTGCTGACCGTGCTGGGGGAGCCCGACGGCTCCGGCACCGTGGGCGAAACCCTGTTGCGCACCGCCGGATTCACCTTCGGCCTGGCCCTGCTGGCGCTGCTGCTCGGCACCGTCGTCGGCGTCGCGCTGGCGGTGCTCATGCAGCGCTTCGGCTGGGTGGAGCGCGGACTGCTGCCGTATGTGGTGCTGTCGCAGACGGTTCCGCTCATCGCGCTGGCCCCGCTGGTCGCCGGGTGGGGCGGCAAGATCGCCATCGCCGGGCGGCCCTGGCAGCCCTGGATGAGCATTGTGGTCATCGCCGCCTACCTGGTGTTCTTCCCGGTCGCCGTCGGCATGCTGCGCGGTCTGCAATCGCCCTCGCGGGCCGCGGTGGAGCTGCTGCACAGCTATGCCGCGGGCTGGTGGGCGACCCTGCTGCGGCTGCGGCTGCCCGCCGCCGTCCCGCATCTGCTGCCCGCGCTGCGGCTGGCGGGTGCGGCGGCGGTGATCGGCGCGGTGGTGGCGGAGATCTCCACCGGCACCGCGGGCGGCATCGGCCGTCAGATCATCGTCTTCTCCCAGCAGTCCACCGGTGACGCCGCGCGCCTGTACGCGGCGGTGCTGGCCGCCGCCCTGCTCGGCGTCGCCGTGGCGGCACTGGTGGCGCTCGTGGAAGCGGCGCTGCGCCGCTACAGCCGCCCGGCCGGGGGCGGTCGCTCGTCAGGAGGTACCCGTTGACCGTCGAACCATCCACCGCCGCTCCCGAAGCGACGGTGCCACACCACAATCCACCCGATCACCAGGACGCCGCCGTGACACTGGCGTCGGTCGGCAAGATCTACTCCGCCGGTGCCGTCACCGCCCTGGAGGACGTCTCGCTCACCGTCGCCGCCGGGGAGTTCGTCTCCCTCATCGGGCCGTCCGGCTGCGGCAAATCCACCCTGCTGCGCATCATCGCCGACCTCGAGGAACCCACCGGCGGCAGCGTCACCGTGCACGGCAAGACGGCCCGGCAGGCGCGGCTGGACCAGGACTACGGCATCGCCTTCCAACAGGCGGGCCTGCTCGACTGGCGCACCGTGCAGGAGAATGTGGAACTGCCGCTGGAGCTGCACCGCGTGCCCAAACGCGAACGCCGCAGGCGCAGTAGCGAACTCCTGGAGATGGCCGGTCTCGGCGACTTCGCCCGCCGCTACCCGGCCGAACTGTCCGGTGGCATGCAGCAGCGGGTCGCCATCGCCCGCGCCCTGGCCCGCAAACCACCGCTGCTGCTCATGGACGAGCCGTTCGGCGCGCTCGACGAGATGACCCGCGAACGCATGCAGGGCGAACTGCTGCGCATCGCCGGGGAGACCGGCGCGGCGGTCGTCTTCGTCACCCACTCCATCCCGGAGGCGGTGTACCTGTCCGACCGCGTGGTGGTCATGTCGCCGCGCCCCGGCCGCATCACCGCCGTACTCGACACCGGCGGTACGGGAACCGAATCCGAGGACGTCGACGTCCGGGCGACCGAACCGTTCTTCGAGGCGGTGGCCGCGGTGCGCGCGGCCCTGCACGACGGGCACGCGAGCGCCCCCGCGGGACGGGAGCGGTGATGCGCACCTGGCTGCCACCGCTGCTGGTGGGCGTGGCGATCCTGGTGCTGTGGCAGGTGCTCACGGTCGCCGCCGGAGTGCCGTCGTTCCTGCTGCCCGCGCCGAGCGCCATCGCGGAAGCCTTCGGGGACAACCGATCCGGCATTCTCGACGCCACCCTCGCCACCGGCCGCAATGCGCTCATCGGTCTGCTGGTCGGCATCGTGGCGGGGATCGCCGCGGCCATGGTGGCGGTGCGATTCCGGCTCGTCGACGGTCTGCTCGGACCGCTGGCCGCCGCGGCCGCCGCCGTCCCCATCGTGGCGCTGGCCCCGCTGCTGAACTCGCTGTACTCCACCACCACCGACCTGCCGCGCCGGATGGTGGCCGCCATCGTGGTGTTCTTCCCGGTGTACGTCAGCACGGTCAAGGGGCTGCGGCAGGCCCCGCGCGTGCACGTGGACCTGATGACCTCCTATGCCGCCACCGGCTGGCAGGTCACCCGCGCCGTCCGGCTGCCCGCCGCACTGCCGCACCTGTTCACCGGATTGCGCATCGCCGCGCCCGGTGCGGTCATCGCCGCCATCATCGCCGAATACTTCGGCGGGCTGCAGCACGGCCTGGGCAGCCGCATCATCTCCGCCGCCGCCAATACCGCCTATCCGCGGGCCTGGGCGTATGTCACCGCCGCCATGCTGCTGGGCCTGCTCTTCCTCACCGCCGTCGTCGTCGCCGAACAATTCACCCGCCGACCCCGCACCATCAGTTGGAGATCGAAATGAGCAGTACCGTAAGGAAATTGCGTACCTGTCTGGCCGTGCTGGCGGTCGGGCTGGCGGCGCTGACCGGTTGCAGCACCACCGAGGGCGGCACCACCACGACGGCCGACGGACTCACCAAGGTGCGGTTGCAGTTGCAGTGGTTCAAGCAGGGGCAGTTCGCGGGCTATCTCGCCGCCGTGGACCAGGGGTTCTACCGGGAACAGGGGCTCGACGTCGACATCCTCGAGGGCGGCACCGATATCGTCCCGCAGACCGTGCTCGCCCAGGGGCAGGCCGACTTCGCGGTCGCCTGGGTGCCGAAGGCACTCGCCTCCCGGGAGGCCGGGGCCGGAATCACCGACGTGGCGCAGATCTTCCAGCGCTCGGGCACCACCCAGGTGGCGTTCGCCGACGCCGGTATCGACGGTCCCGCCGATCTGCGCGGCAAAACCGTCGGAAACTGGGGCTACGGCAACGAATTCGAACTCTTCGCCGGAATGACCAAGGCGGGACTCGATCCGGCCGCGGATGTGCGCCTGGTCCAGCAGCAGTTCGATATGAACGCCTTCCTCGCCGGGGATATCGCCGCCGCCCAGGCCATGTCCTACAACGAGTACGCGCAGCTGCTCGAAACCAGGAACCCGGCCACCGGACAGCTCTACACCGCCGCGGATTTCACCACCATCGATTGGAACGAACAGGGCGTCGCCATGCTTCAGGACGCGGTGTGGGCCAATACCGAGCGGCTGGGTGACAGCGCCTACCAGGATCTGACCGTGCGGTTCCTGGCCGCCTCGCTGCGCGGCTGGATCTTCTGCCGCGACAATGTCGACCGGTGCCGCGACATCACCGTGGCGGCGGGCAGCACCCTCGGGGCGAGTCATCAGCAGTGGCAGATCAACGAGGTGAACAAGCTCATCTGGCCCTCTCCGGACGGTATCGGCATGGTGGACGAGAACGCGTGGAACCAGACCGTCACCATCGCCCGGCAGACCCGCAACCAGGAGGGCGCGACGGTGCTCACCCGGGAACCGGATGCCGACGCCTACACCAATGCCTATGTCACCCGGGCGCTGGACCTGCTGCGGGCCGACGGCGTGGACGTCACCGGCACCGACTACGCGCCGGTGCGGGTGGTGCTGGCCGAGGGCGGACGCTAGCCCGGGATTCCGGGCCGTCCGGTCACCCCGCGCTGCTAGCGTCGCCGGATATGAAAGTTCAACTGCGGCACAGCCCGTCGTCGACGATCGCGCGCTGCCTCCTCGCCGGTGGCGAGCCCATGCGGGTGGAAAGCGGTGCCATGGTGGCGCATTCGGCCGGGGTGACCCTGCAGGCGCGGGCCGAGGGCGGCATCCTCGCCGGGATCAAGCGGTCGGTGCTGGCCGGGGAGTCGTTCTTCGTCTCCACCTTCACCGCCCCGAACGAGGGCGGCTGGGTGGATGTGGCACCCGCGTTGCCGGGGGATATGTTGCCGCTGACCATCACCCCGGACCGGCCGTTCTTCATCAATCGCGGCGGGTGGATCGCCAACTCGCACGGGGTGACCGTGGAAGCAAAATGGGGTGGTTTCGCGAATCTGTTCGGCGGCGAGGGCGGGTTCGGGTTGCGGGCGCACGGGCAGGGTGAGGTGGTGCTCGGCGTCTTCGGGGCGATCGACGTGATCGATCTCGCGCCGGGGGAGCCGGTCACCATCGACACCGGGCATGTGGTGGCCTACGACCTGGCCATGCGGTTCACCATCCGGCGGGCGGTATCGGGGCGGTCGTTCCAGTCGCTGACCTCCGGGGAGGGGTTCGTCTTCGATTTCACCGGACCGGGCCGGGTGCTGTTGCAGACGCGCAATCCCGGGGCTTTCTCGGCGTGGATCGGGCGGGTGACCTCGTCCAGCTGACGGTGTGATCCACGCCACAGTCGTGCGAAATTCTCGTCCGAAATTTGTGAATCGGTCATGCTTCAGATGTCCGACATGGCAAGACACACAGATGAGGAGATACGCGTGTCCGGATCCGCTTCCGATTTCCTGGCCGAAGTGCTGATCAAGATGGTCCAGGGCCTGTTCACGGGCAGCGCCGGCGGCCAGTAGTCGCAGCTGTGACAGCCCACCGGATCGCGCGGGTCCGGTGGGCTGTCGGCGTTTCCGGGCCGTGTTCGCGCGTCAACGCAGCAGGTCGGGCACCAGCACGCGAGTGTCGGGGACGAACGGCCACGCCGGATCGGCCAGCCGCGCGCGCAACCGCGCGTCGGTCCACCACCAGCCGTCGGCGATCTCCTCGGGCTGATGCCGGATCGGCCCGTCCCAGCGCACCTCGTAGGCGAACAGATGACAGCGCATGGGCCGACCGGCCCAGCTGCCGTCCCAGGACGCGCGCGTCACCGGCCGGGGCCGCGCACCGCCGTCCAGCACGATGCCCAACTCCTCGGCCAGCTCCCGCACGGCGGTCTGCTCCGGACGCTCCCCGGGTTCCACCACCCCGCCCGCCAGACAGTCGTGCATACCGGCGAAGACCGACTTGGTCTCGGTGCGCCGGTGCACGTACACCCGCGTCCCGTCTCCCGAGCGAACCAGCACCCCAGCACTGGCATGCCACAGTCCCCGGGCGTACACCACGGCCCGGTCCTCGGCTCCGACCTCGCGTCCGTCCGCGTCGTACAGCGCGATCATCTCCGCCATCGCGGCCCTGCCTTCCTCCCGGGTATCCGAGGCAGCGGTCCCGGCGGCGCACCGTGACCGGGCGTGGCATTCCGCCGCTCCGAGCTCGCGGAGACGCTCGCTCCCGTGACGACGGTGCCGCCGCGGGGCCGTCCTGTCGTATCCCGGGCACGATAGCCGGTCGGAAATCCGCGCTCCCCGCGGGATCTCGCGCACGATCGGACGTGTCGGCGCACGCGCGTCCACACCATTGCCCGAGCACGCTCGGTATCGAATTCGGACGACGAGTTCCGCGTCTTCGTGACCCGTCCGGCGTAACCTCTGGGACGCAATCGCTGTCGTCGGAGAGGACGATGCTCATGCCGCTGCCGCAGGCTCTGGCCAGGATCAATCGGCGAGTCACCAATCCGGTGCTGGGCGTACTGGCGCGCCGCGCACCGGGATTCGGGATAGTGGTGCACGTCGGACGCAAGTCCGGCCGCGTCTACCGCAGCCCGGTCGCGGTGTTCGAGCGGGACGGCGGCTACCGCATCGCGCTCACCTACGGCCGAGACGTGGACTGGCTGAAGAACATTCGTGCCGCCGGAGCCTTCGGCTTCGAGACGCGCGGACGCACCATCATGCTCACCGATCCGGTGGTCGGCCACGACGCCACCGCGAGCTGGGCCCCGATCGGCATCCGACAGTGGCTGGTGGCGCTGCGGGCGGAGTACTACGTCCAGGCACGCATGGCGGAGTGAGCGGACCTCGTCCTCCAGGACGACGGGGTCGCACCCGCTCGGATGACACGCAGACTCGGCGCGCGCGGAGAGATTCCCCGTACCCGCCGCGCGAGCTGGTGCGGCGGCCGGCCTTGGGGTCGGGCGGCGCGCAGGGCAACCGGATTCAGGCCGAATTGCCGAACCGCTCGTCGGGGGTGCGCGGGCGCATACCCGCACCCCGCTCGGCGCGGTCGAGGGCGTCGGCGGCCTCGGGCAGATGGGCCAGGATCTCCGCGCGCAGCGCACCACCGGCACCGAGCTGGCACAGCACACCCGCCGTGGCGGCGATGGTGCGACCCACCGGAGTGAGTGCGGGCGGCGCCGTCAACTGCCTGCTGACATTGGACAGGCTCAGATCGGTGATGCGCAGGACCTGCTCACGCAGCCACGGTGTGGTCATGCGCACCGTATCGGTGCGGAACAGGGTGCGGATGGGGTCGACGAGTTCGCCGAACGCCACGGCGTCGAAGCCACCGCCGGGCGGGACGAATCCGTACTGCCGCAGGGCCCGGTCCAGATCGTCGGGCCCGCCGTTGAACACCGCGTCGGCGATATCGCCCACCAGCGCCGGGAAATCGGCCGGAACGGGGGAGCAGGCGCCGTAGTCGACCACGCCGAGCCGCCCGTCGCGCAGCACGCGGAAATTGCCCGGATGCGGGTCGGTGTACAGCAATCCGGTGCGCACGATGCTGGAGACGACGAAGCGCAGCACCAGCCTGCCGACCCGATCGCGCTCCGCGGGCGAACCCGACACCAGCAGCCGCTGCAGCGGAATCCCGTCCACCCATTCCGTTATCAGCACGTCGCCCTGCTGATGCACCACGTGCGGCACCGCGAAATCCGGGTCGTCGGCGTAGGCGTCGGCGAAGACGCGCTGGGTCCGCGCCTCGCGCTCGTAGTCGAGTTCCTCGTGGATGCAGGCGGCCAGCGCGTCGTTGAGGGCGCGCACATCCGCCCCCGGCAGCAGGACCGAGGTCAGCGGGGCCATGCGGCGCAGGTGTTCGAGATCGTGCCGGACGGCCTCGCGCGCACCCGGATACATGATCTTGACGGCGACCCGGCGTCCGTCGTGCCAGCGCGCCCGGTGCACCTGCCCGACCGAGGCCGCGGCGCAGGCGCGGGTCTCGAATTCGGTGAAGGCACACCGCCAGTTCGGCCCCAGCTGCGCGGCCATCACGTCGGTGACCGCACGCGGCAGCATGGCGGGCGCGGAGTCCTGCAGGCGGCTGAGCGCCTCCCGGTAGGGCGCGCCGAGATCGGGCGGCAGGGCGAGTTCGTAGAGCGCCAGGATCTGCCCGAATTTGGCCGCGCAGCCCTTGAGTTCGCCGAGCACCTCGAACATGTGCTGGGCGGTGCGGGCCTGGATGTCGAGTTCGACGGCACGGGCCGGTTCGCCGAAGGCGCGTCGCCCCACCCCAGTCACGCGGCGTCCCGCGTAGGCGAGGGGCAGGGCCGCGAGTTTGGCATTGCGAACCGCCGACCGCGTCGGCGGCTCACCGCTGGAATCGGCTGGGGTGCGCCGGGACAGCCGACGCAGTCCCCCCGGTCGCGGATCGGGCATCTCTGACCTCCGATGATCGACTGCCTCAGTGTGGCATGACCGGCGGTCGGAGGACAGTGCCCGAACCCGTCGACGACCAAGGTTGGCGACTATTGCCTGGGACGGCCGCGATGGTGGCGCGGGCGCGGCGACCGGACGCGCCACCATCGGAGGTGCTCGGGGCTCAGTGGGTGAACGCACCCGCCGGTGCCAGGGGGAGCACCAGGCTCGACGGCCGCACGGCATCCCGGTGGATCTGCTGCGAGGTGCCCAGCAGGCGCGGCAGATCCGTCGGAATCGGAATGGTGGACGGGAACGTACCGGTGGTGATGCGCAGGCGCAGCGCATGACCCGGTTCCAGGCGGTGGAAGGCCGGGCGCAGTTTGATCTCCATCCGGGTCACCTCGCCGGGAACCAGCAACTGCTCGGTCTCCTTGGTGAGCACATGCTCCGGCGCGTAGATCGTGCCGTCCGGTCCGCGCCAGGTCTTGTCCTCGTTCAGCGTGCGCTGACTGGCCAGCTGCGAGCCGCCGGTGATGTTGACGACGGTGCCGTCCGGAGCCACGTCGTCGAGCCACACCTGGAACGCCGCATCGGTTCCGGTGGAGGACGCGTAGAGGGTGACGCTCGCCGGTCCGGCCAGCACGGTCGCCTCGGTCACCGGATCGGTGGTGTACTTCAGCCCCGCCGTCGGTTCCTGCACCCACTCCGTGCACGGGTTGTAGGCGTTGAACACCCGGAACAGGAAGTCGAGCAGGCCGCCGGTGTACTGGGCCAGGCTCTGCCGGTTGCAGATGTTGTCGATGCCGGTGTAGTCCAGTCGATCCGAGGCGTCGGCGACGGTCGGCGCTCGCGCGGTGAGCCGGTCACCGTCGAACCAGCGCTGCTCGATGGTCGCCTGTTCGAACGGATAGCGGGCGGTGTCGGCGGCATTGTTGTTCGCGTCGATGACATGCAGCGGCCTCTCGGTCTCGTCGATGCCGTTGGGAATGTCCTTGAGCCACCGGTCGAACCAGGCCAGGGTGATCATGTCGGTATCGAGCCGCGACCCCGGCCCGACACCCAGCCCCACGTGATACCAGGGGCCCATGAGCAACTGGTAGCGGCCGTCGGCGCGCTGGTCGGGAGCCATGGGCGCGAACTGGTCACGGCCCGCGGCCAGATTCTGCAACTGCGCGTAATTGCGCAGCGGCCCTTCCTGATACAGATCCCAGAAGCCGCCCACCTGGTACATGGCGATGCCCTTGTCCACCAGATTGTGCATCTCGGTCTCGAAGCGGCGCTCCTGCCACCAGGTGGTGTCGTAGGCCAGCGGCCCGCCCGCGTACGCCTCGATGAGCAGTTTGATGGTGCTGTCGGAGGAGACCAGCGCCTGCAGGTGGTCGACGAGCGCCGGAATGAACTGCTGCGGTGACACCACGGCCGTCAGGAACGGGCCGATCAGGCTCAGATACGGCACCAGCAACGAGATGGCGGTGAGCAGGATGGGGCTCATCATGCCGTCGTGACCGAGCACCTCGTTGAAGATGTTGTTCGGCATCGCCATGGGCACAATGGCTTTCAGCGGCGAATCCGGTCCCACCGACTGGGCGGTGCGCAGTGCGGTGAGCGCCGGGAACGAGTACCCGTACATGCCCACCTTGCCATTGGATCCGGGCAGGTTCGCCGCCCAGTCCACCAGCTGCGCGCCGTCCAGGCCGTCCTGTTTCGACGCCGGATTCCACGCGCCGGTGGAGCCGCCGGTGCCGCGCACATCGGCGACCACCTCGATATAACCGCGCCGCACCAGCACATCCTGGGCGCTGGTGGCCTGGTTGATCACCCGGCGCACATCGCGCAGCTGATCGGGCAGCGGGATCTGGAACTGGTCGATCACGCCGGTGAGGGCGGCGGTGAGGGCACTGGTCAACGCGCCGTAGGTGGTGACGTTGAGCACCACCGGGAACTCGCCGTCGGCGCGCTGCCCGGTGGCCGGATCGGTGGGGTAGCGCACCTCGGCCTGGATCTGCGTGCCGTCGGCGAGCGGCACCACATGACCCAATTCGTAACCGACACCGTACTTCTCGGGGGTCGGCTGATAGCCGTCGGGGAGTCCGAAGTTCGCCGGTGCGGTCGGCACCGGGCCCGCGGCGGGCACCGTCGCGGCCGGTGGCGCCAGGGTCACCGTCACGGCGACGGCGGTCAGGCACGCGGCGGCGAGGGTGACGAGACGGCCGCCCCTGCGCGGCCGGATCGGAATTCTCAAGGGTCTACCTCTGCGGAAGTCGGGAGGTCGCCGCGCGGTGCGGGCACGCCCGGTACCGGAGACCTCTTCGTCGGATTCAGCACACCGCACAGTTCCCGGTCGCTGCTACCGGCAATAACCAAGAGCGGGGCTGGTCGGTTTGTGCACTCGGCCGAACTCGCTCGGCTCGGGGGCGACACCGAGCGGCGGCCGTCGGGTCGCCGAAGCTCAGGGCGCGAAGTCGGCGGCCTCGAGTCGGCGGGCGATGCGGGCGGCCGACAGCGTCATGGCGTCGGTCGGGCGATGCGGGTCCAGGCCGGTGAGCTCGTGGACGCGGGCCAGCCGGTAGGTCACCGTATTGCGGTGGATATTGAGCATGCGGGCGGTGGCCAGCTGGTTGAAGCCGCTGTCCACGAACACTTCCAGGGTTTCGGCGAGCAGCGGCTGCGGATCCAGCGGAGCCAGCACGGCGGCCAGACCGGGCCGGGCCGGACCGCTGGTGGCGATGGTGTACTCGAACAGCAGCTGCCCGCGCCGACACAGGGTGTCGGCACGCTCGAGGCAGCGGCCCAGTTCGGCGAGGGTGCGGGCCTCGGCGGCGGCATCGGGGAGGTCCGCGCGCTGGGTGGCGGTGGCGACACCCACCCAGAACGGGGCCGGGCGGCCCGGTGGGCGCACCGGCAGCCGGGTGGTGAGGGCGGCGGCGGTGGCGGTGCCGTCGTCGCCGGGCCGCAGCGGCAGCAGCGCGGTCCAGCCGCCGCTGTCCAGACGCAGGAACACGCCCGGGATGGCCTCGATGCGGTGCCGCAGTTCGCCGGTCTCGGCGGAGCGGCCCGAACCCAGCCGGAACACGGCGATCAGGAAGGAATCCGGCACCGTGATGGCGGGTTCGTCGGCCCACTCCACCGGATCGCGGCCGGTGAGCAACGCGTCGGCGATGGCGCGGCGGCGTTCCAGCAGCTCCCAGCGCGGATCGCTGACCCGGTGCACGCAGGCCGTGGCGATGCGGCCGGTCACCAGGGTGATGTATTGCAGCAGCGGCAGCGCGGCATCGAGCAGCAGCTCCCGCTCGGCGTCCGGGGCGGTGGCCCGCACCTTGGAGAAGATGTACTCCGCACCGATGCGATAGCGATCGAGCACCTCTTCGAGGGGTTCACCGTCGCGGACCCGGCCCACGCCGATCTCGACCACTTCCCGGGTGTCGTCCTCGCTGGGCAGCCGGCCGCTGCGCAGGAAGTCGAAGAAGAGGTCGATATTGAGTTTGGCACCGCGTTCGAGCCCGTCGGCCACCAGCGGGGCGGGCAGGGTGCGATACGGCGGCAGCGCGGCCGTCGTATCGTCCCGGAACGCGGTCGCGCGCCGGTACAGGTCCTCCAGCGCCCGGTCCCGGGTCAGCGGGGGCATGGCTGTTCCGCGTTCATCTCGGGTACCGCCTTCATGTCGTGTACAGCGATTCGATGGTAGCGGCGTACTGGGTAGCTATCGGTTTGCGGCGTAGCTTTCCGGTCGCCGTGAGGCAGTCGCTGCCCGGGGCCCACACATCCGGGAGCACCGCGAAGCGCTTGATCTGCTCCACGCGGGAGAGCTTCTCGTTCGCCGCGTCGATGCCCTCTTGCAGGGATTTCCGCACCAGCGGGTGCTGGGACAGGGCGGCCACGTCTCGATCGGGTAGCTGATGGCGTTCGGCGAAGGCGGCGGCCAGATCGGGGTCCAGGCAGATGAGCGCGGTGTTGTAGTGGCGGGCCTCGCCGATGACGACCACCGTGCCCGCCAGCGGACAGTTCTCGGTGACGGTGTTCTCGATATTGGTGGGCGACATGTTCTTGCCCGCCGCGCTGATGATGAGCTCCTTCTTGCGGTCGACGATGCGCAGGTAGCCGTCGCCGTCGAAGCTGCCGATATCGCCGGTGTGCAGCCAGCCGTCGGCGTCGACGGTCTCGGCGGTCTTCTCCGGGGCCTTGCGGTAGCCGCGCATGACATTGCGCCCGCGCACCAGCACCTCACCGTCGGCGGCGATGCGGACCTCGGTGTCGGGCAGCGGCAGACCGACCGTGCCGATCTTGATGCGCTCGGGGCGGGAGATCGTCGCCCCCGCGGTGCACTCGGTCATGCCGTAGCCCTCGCACAGCGGCAGGCCCAGACCCAGGAAGAACTCGTGGGTGTCGGGCGGGATGGGCGCGGAGCCGGTGACCGCGACCCGCACCTTGTCCAGGCCCAGCCGCTCCCGGATGGCGGCGAGCACCAGACGATCGGCCACGCGGTGGGCCACGGCGTCCAGGGCGCTCGGGGTGCGGCCGTCGGAGACGGCGCGGGCGCGGGCGCGGCCGGTGCGGATCGCCCACTGCACCAGCTTGCGCTTGGGCAGCGGCTCGGCCGAGAAACGTTCCTCCAGAGCGGCTTTCACCTTGACCCAGACGCGCGGCACACCCAGGAACACCGACGGGTGCACCTCTGCGAGGGCCTCGGCGACCTGCTTCAGATCCGGGACGGTGGTGATCTGGCCGCCGGTCAGCATGGACAGGTAGTGCGCGAACCAGCGGTTGGCGGCGTGCGCGTCCGGCAGATACGACACCACCCGGTCGTCGGGCCCGCCGCCGCCGAATTCGTCGATGACGCGGGCGTTCTCGATGAAGTTGGTGTGGGTGAGCTCCACGCCCTTGGGCGGGCCGGTGGTGCCGGAGGTGTAGACGATGGTCAGCAGATCCTCGGGATCGACCGCGCGCCAGGCGGATTCGAAATCGAAATCCGCGGAGTGGGCGGACTCCACCGCGGACAGCGCGATGGTGCCCGTCGGAGCGCCGTCCACGCAGATCACGTGCTCGACTCGAATACCCTGCGTGGCCGCCTTCGCCACCGCCTCCAGCACGGTGGGCGCGAACTGCTCCTCGCAGATCACGGCCTTGTTCTCGGCATTGCCGAACTGGTAGACGAGCAGATCCACCGGATTGGTGTTGTACACCGAGAACGGGGTCGCGCCGGTGTGCAGTACGGCGGTGTCGCACAGGTGGAACTCGGGCCGGTTGGTCATCATGAGCGCCACCGTGTCGCCGCGTCCGATGCCCAGCGCCGCCAGGCCGGACGCGATCGCGCGCACCCTGTCCCCGTATTCGCGCCAGGTGAGCGACACCCCGCCGCCGAGGGTGCGCAGCGCCACCGCGTCCGGATACGCGGCGACCACCGACTGGAACGCCTCACAAAGGGTGCGCGGCGCGCCGCTGCCCGCGATTGACGATGAACTCACGACCTACCTCTGGTTATTTCCTGGTCGAGGCCACAGCTGACCTCGATTATGTGTTCCAGGACACCCCATCTGAGACGGCTGCGGTACCGCCAACCGGGCAGTTGCCGACGGGTCGGTTTGTGCACAATGCCCAAATCGGCGTCGGTGCGGGCGGCGGCGCGGTCCGATCCGGCCGTCAACCACCGTGGACGCCAATGATCTTGCGCCGCAAGCGGTTTCGGGTACACGGGCCGGGTCGGAGCCGTATCGTGGGAGATTGCACGGGTGCCGCGAGAATTTTGAGGAGCCAGCGGTGATCACTCCCACGACCAGCGGAATTCTGGACTTCATCAGTGCCGAGAATGTCGAATACGTCGATATCCGCTTCTGTGACGTACCGGGGGTGCAGCAGCACTTCTCGATTCCGGCCGCCATGTTCGGCGAGGAACTGGTGGAGAACGGGGTCGCCTTCGACGGGTCGTCGGTGCGCGGATTCCAGGCCATCCATGAATCCGACATGCTGCTGCTGCCCGATCTGCGCACCGCGCAACTCGACCCCTTCCGGGCCGCCAAGACGTTGAATCTGGACTGCTTCGTCCACGATCCGCACACCCGCGAGGCGTACAGTCGCGATCCGCGCAATGTGGCGCGCAAGGCGGAGGAGTATCTGCGCAGCACCGCCATCGCCGACACCGCGTACTTCGGACCCGAGGCGGAGTTCTACATCTTCGACTCGGTGCGCTACGACACCACCATGAACGGGGCCTTCTACGAGGTGGATTCGGCGTCGGCGGATTGGAACACCGGCGCCAAGTACAACGCGGACGGCACCCTCAATCGCGGTTACAAGGTGCGGCCCAAGGGCGGCTATTTCCCGGTCGCGCCCTACGACCACGATGTGGATCTGCGCGACCACATGTGCGGGAATCTGCAACGCGCCGGATTCGAACTGGAGAAGGGCCACCACGAGGTCGGCACCGCCGGACAGGCCGAGATCAACTACAAATTCAACACCCTGCTCGCCGCCGCCGACGACCTCCAGCACTACAAGTACATCGTGAAGAACACCGCCTGGGCGCACGGCAAGACGGTCACCTTCATGCCGAAGCCGCTCTTCGGCGACAACGGCTCCGGCATGCACGTGCACCAGTCACTCTGGAAGGACGGCACCCCGCTGTTCTACGACGAGGCCGGATACGCCGGACTCTCGGACCTGGCACGCCACTACATCGGCGGCCTGCTGCACCACGCACCCTCACTGCTGGCCTTCACGAACCCCACCGTGAACTCCTACAAACGCCTGGTCCCCGGCTTCGAGGCCCCCGTCAATCTGGTGTATTCCCAGCGCAATCGCTCCGCCGCGGTCCGCATCCCGGTCACCGGAGCCAGCGCCAGCGCCAAACGCCTCGAATTCCGCTGCCCCGACTCCTCCGGCAACCCCTACCTCTCCTTCGCCGCCATGATGATGGCCGGACTCGACGGCATCATGAACAAGATCGAACCCGCCCTCCCCATCGACAAGGACCTCTACGAACTCACCCCCGAAGAATCCGCCGAGGTAACCCAAACCCCACCCAGCCTCGAAGCCGTCATCGACCGTCTCGAAGCCGACCACGACTACCTCACCCAAGGAAATGTCTTCACCGAAGACCTCATCGACACCTGGATCCGCCTGAAGCGCTACACCGAAATAGCCGAAATCAACGTACGGCCACACCCGTTCGAATTCGATTTGTATTTCGACGTGTGAGTTTGCTCGGTTTATCCGGAAAATGCGTTGGGTCCGGTTGGTTAACTGAAGATCTCGATATCACATGTCTATTGCTGTTCTGCTGCAATGGGATTCGCGATAGAATTAATGCATGATTCCGGAGGGGGAAACGCGAGGCGGTGATACCGCAGCCGGTGTGTCGGCGGCGATGGACACCCTGCTCGCGACCGATCTCACCGGACTGTCCGACACCGCTCTCGTGGACGTCATGCGGGAGATGGAATCCGTTCGTTGTCGGATGGCGGCACTGTCGCACCGCATGATCGCCGAAGTCGAATCCCGACATCTGTGGGAACGCGCCGGAGCCAAGGGCATGCGCGGCTATCTGATCGACGTGCTGCGCCTGTCGGCCGCCGAGGCCGGAGCGCGGGTACGGGCCTCGATCCCGTTGCGGCCGCGTGCGTTCTGCGGGGAACCCGCTCCGGCGTTGTTGCCGACCACCGCGGCGTTGCAGGCCGAGGGCACGATCTCGCCCGAGCACGCGCGGGTGATCATGCGGGTGATGGACCGCATCCCCAACGCGGTGCCCGCCGAGACGCAGGCCGAGGCCGAACAGCACCTCGCGCACGCCGCGAGCCAGATGCCGCCGGAGTACGTGACCAAGGTCGGTCACGTGCTGCTCACCTGTCTGGACCCGGACGGGGTCCTCACCAACGACGACGACCGGGCGCGGCGCCGCGAGCTCTGGCTCGGCAAACAACGCGTGGACGGTATGAGCGAGATCAAGGGCGTGCTCGATCCGCAGTTGCGTGCCCTGTTGGATGTGGTGCTGGCGAAGTGGGCGCGTCCGGGCATGTGCAACCCCGAAGACCCCGACAGTCCCCGCATGGGGCCGGGCGCGGTCGACAAGGATGTGGTGGAGGCGGCGGCGCGGCGGGATCGGCGTAGTGCCGGGCAGCGTAACCACGACGCGGTGAAAGCCTTCCTGGCCGCCGGGGGTGGTCCGGAGCACCTGGGGAGTCATCGGGGTGTGCCGGTGTCGGTGGTGTTGACGATGAGTGTGACCGACTTGCAGGCCGGAACTGGGTACGCGCATACCGCGTCGGGATCGGTGATGTCGGTTCGGGATGCGTTGCGGATGGCCGAGGGCACGTATCCGTTGTTGATGCTGTTCGACGGCAAAGGACTCCCGTTGCATTTGGGTCGGGGGAAGTATCGGTTGGCGTCGCCGTGGCAGCGGTTGGCGTGTATCGCAGCCGACCGCGGTTGTACGCGTCCGGGCTGTGAGGCTCCCGCGACGATGTGCGCGGTGCACCACATGATCCCGTGGTTGCGGGGTGGTCGTACCGATATCGACAACCTGACGTTGGTGTGCGATCGCTGCCATGCCCAGATCCCCGAAGACGGCGACGACCCGACCGGGTGGGCCACCCTCGGACGCGGCAACAGCAACATCAGCGGCGGTGTCGGTAGCGGCGGCAGCGGCAACCGCAGCAGCGGTGTTGGTAGCGGCCGGTATCCGGGTCGTGTTGTGTGGGCACCCCCGACGCGGATCGATCCGGCGCGGGTTCCCCGGGTGAATCTGCATCATCACCCCGAACAGTGGCTCACCGATACCCCGACCCGGCACGGTGCCGACCATCTCAACCGGCCCGGTCACCGTCACCGCGACCACCGAACAGCCGATCGACGACCCACCGGCCCTCACGACCGGCCGTCGGCAGACCACCGCACCCAACGCCCGGACCCGACCCGAGGCGATCACTTACGCCAATAGCCAGACCCCGCAAAGGCCCATCTCGAGAACGCAACCCCAGCCAGTCCGTGGGCTGGGGCAGACGCGCGCGGCACCCAACCCGGCGTCAGCGAAAGCCAGGTAAGGCACCCAACGCCACCACACTCATCTTGAAATCTCTACGGCAACACCCAACTACTCGCGCTGGCCTCGAATGCCGAAGTGACATACGTGCGCGACGTATCGGCCCCCCATGTTCCTTGCCGCCAGTCCCACACACTGGCTCGACCGAACACAACACCTCGACATCCCGCCCCGACCAGGACGAAGACCCGTCCACGACACGGAAATCAGCTGTCCTCCACCGACTCCGGCTCGACATCCACAATCTCGCCCATATGACCGAGCAGCTCACGGGTGTCCCGTCCATCGCTGTCGAGTTCGGCGACCTGCTCGACGGTCAGCGGCCAGCCGTCGTCGCCGACCGGCCAGATGCCGTCGTCGCGGTGCTGAAAGGAGATCGGACCGCCGTCTCGGCCATTGCGGCGTTCCGACTCGTCTCCGATCATGCGTCGCTCCCGGCGCGTCGGGTGCACCAGCACGCCCGGCGGATCCCCGCGCCTACCCCACTCATACCCTCACGCTACGGTCGCGCGGGTGTTCTCGTAGCGAATCCGCGAAGCGAAATCGTCGTTTTCGAGAGATTGGAACGACGGTTCGTGGGCAATCCGGCAGTTCCCCTCCCATCGCTCGGATCCCTCCACCGCCTGCGGCGATGGCGCGCAGCGAGCTGCTGCGGATTCGGCGGAGCCGTGGTCCGCGCCAGATCGTGCGCCGGCCATTCGGATCGATCTTTTACGCAGCGGAAACAGGTTTGGGGTGAGGTGTGCCGTGGTGGTGTCGGTGCGGATGCGGATACTGGATTCGTAGACCCAGCGAGTGTGGTTACGGCACAGGCGGGGACGGTGGGAGTGATGCCAATGGTGTTGGCACTGTGGGATTCCCCTCACCGGCCACGCCGATCCGGGGCCGCGGCATACGATCCAGTGTTTGGATCATTCGGGAAGGCGATCATGGATCGAGAGGCGTTCGTCGCAGTGATGAACGAGGCGAGCGGCATGTTGGACCAGGGACAGGCGGTGGAGGCGCTGGAGCGGCTCACCGCGTTCGACGACTCGCTGCTGGACCAACCCGACCCGAAGGACTACGGCTGGATCGTGTCCTACCGCTTCCGAGCCGCCTTCGCCGCCGCGGATTTCGCGCAAGCGCTACGCATCGCGGAGAGCGGTCCCGCGCGATTCGCGGCCGATATCCCGGCCGGGAGCATGGCGACCATGTACTCCATGGCCGTGGAGGCGGCCACACAGCTGGACCGGGCCGATGTGGCGGTGTCCATGGCGGACAAGTGCATTGCGATTCGCCGCCAGCTCGGGGCGGAGAACGAGGTGCTGATGGCGGCCATGACCGCCTGCACCCTGCTCGGGGACATCGAAAGGCACGACCTCGCCACTCCGTACGCGGTGCTGCTGGTAC
Source organism: Nocardia otitidiscaviarum (assembly GCF_007362295.1). NCBI lineage: Bacteria > Bacillati > Actinomycetota > Actinomycetes > Mycobacteriales > Nocardiaceae > Nocardia > Nocardia otitidiscaviarum. The sequence goes on from NZ_CP041695.1 coordinate 2,821,767, forward strand.
GCGAGGGGGAGGGGTTCGACGACTACCGCTCCTACGGGTACTACGCACTGTGCGCCGCCGTGGAACACCAGGTCGGCGGGGACGTGTTCGACATTCTGTGGGCCGGTCGCGACTGGCTGACCGGCGTGGACAACGAATTCGCCCGGGAGGCACGCGAATACCTCGACAGCGCGCCCGCCATCAAGGATCGCATCGCCGGAGTGCACGGCACCGGTGAGCAGCTGCCCGCCGACCCGCCGTTCCCGGACGGCGCGGCAGCGGACGCGGCATCCGGCCCGGACCTGCTCGCACCCGGCAAGGCCCCCTTCGCCGCCGACCCGGCCGCCCCGGACCTCGACCCGCTGGGTCTGCCGACCGTGAGCAGCGGCGCGGCCGACGAACGTCCCGCACTGCCGAACCGTCGTGCCGCGGAGCCGCTTCCACCGGAACGGGACGGCGGCGAGCTCACCACGCCGTCGGGCCGACACGCCGAGACCTCGCCGCCGCTGCCCGAATCGGACGCCGACGCTGCGCTGTCACTGCCGGACCGGGAGGTCGGGAGCCTGCCGCCGCTGCCGGGCAGACACGCCGGGGACCTGCCGCCGCAGCCCGACCGGGAAACCGGTGACCTGCCGCCGCTGCCGGGCCGACATACCGGGGATCGACCCTCGCTGCCGGATCGGGAGACCGGGGGCCTGCCGCCGCTGCCGGGCCGACACGCCGGAGGTCCGCCGCCGGTGCTGGACCGGGAGGCTCGCATTCCGTCCCCACCGGCGGAACGTTTCGCCGGTGACCTGCCGCCGACGCCGGAGGAGGATCCGGGCGGCTTGCCGCCATTGCCGGGGCGCGGTGGGGGACTGCCATCGTTACCTGATCGGGAGGCCGGGGGGCTACCGCCACTGTCGGGGCGGGACAGCGGGGGGTTTTCGCTTGTGCCCGATACGGACCTGGCTCCCGAAGCGGACCGTGGCGGGCTGCCGCCACCGGCGGGGGCGGACGGTGGGGGATTCCCGAGCGGGGATACCGCGGAGCCGGATATCTCCGGACTGCCGCCGCTGCCCGGTCGGCGCAGGTCCGGGCGATCACCGCTGGATGCCGACTCGCCCATACCGGACGTCGGCGCACCGTCGGGACTGCCGCCGCTGCCCACTCGCGGCGAGCGCGCCGACGCCCCGTTCGCCGATCCCGCCTCGTCGAACGTGATTCCACCGTTCGGCCAGTTGGCCGGTTCCGCCGCGGACGTGTCGTTCGACGAATTCGCCGCGCCGGAGAACGCATTCGGGGAACCGGTCCCGGCTCGGCCGTTCTCGGCGGCTCTTCCGCCGCCCACCGACCCCTCCACCATGCTGCTCGACATGAACACGGCCCCGGCCCCGCAGGACGCGGCGCTCCCGGCCGATGGACCCAAGCAGCCCCCCGCCGATCAATGCGCGGGCGGAGAGACCGCCGACGCGCTGCTGGCGGCGGGCCGGGCGCAATTGGCCGCCTCCGCGTTCCGCGCACTGATCGACGACGCGCTGGAGGCCGGACAGCCCGATCCGCTCATCATGGCGAAATCGGTGCTGGGGCTGCTGACCGCGCTCATCTTCGACGATCGGGTGGCGGAGGCGCACGCGGTGTGGACCGACAACAGCGGCCCGACCTATCTGGGCATCTGGGCGCTGGAGAACGGCCAGACCTCCGTCCACGATGCCGTCGCCTACGCGCTCATCGAGGCGTTCCTGCATTCGCTGGGCACCGGTGACCCGATCACCTCCGCGAACGCCGTCGACGCCCTGATGTCGCGCTGCCTCGATTTCGCCTTCGCGCAGGATCCCGACGCGATCGGCCCCATGCTCAACACCTGGCGTCGCCACATTCACGAGATCTTCGAAGGCACCCCGCCCCCGCCGGCGCTGGCCGCCGTGCAGCACGCCGAGCAGCGCTGGGGCCATCCGGTCCCGCCCGGCCCGCTGTACTGGATGCGCCCCTACCGCTGGGTGGTGGACTGGCTGTGAGCACCGGTTAGGCTCGGGACCCATGGCATCCGAACAGACCGAGATCTGGCACAACCCGCAGTGCTCGAAGAGCCGGGCGGCGAAGGCGGTGCTCGATGCCGCCGGCGGCGATTACGTGGAACGCCGGTACCTCGACAATCCGCCCACCGTGGCGGAGCTTCGCGCGGTGCAGGCGAAACTCGGCCTGGAACCGTGGGACATCACCCGCACCACCGAGGCGCAGGCGAAGGAACTCGGCGTCTCGAGCTGGGGCCGCACCCCCGCCGACCGTGACCGCTGGATCACCGCCCTGGCCCAGCATCCGCGGCTGATCCAGCGCCCGATCGTGCTGACCGCCGACGGTCGCGCCGTCGTCGCCCGCGACGAGGACTCGCTCACCACATTGCTCTGACGGCGGGGCCCGCCGTCCGGTATCGCGAGCCGGGCCGCACGCCGTTGCCGAGGCGGGGGCCGGTCAGATGTGCTCGGCCGCCACCGGTTCCAGCGGAAACGGGGGTTCGCCCGTCCCGGCGATGCGCAGATTTCCCCAGGGATCCCGTTCCTCGAGTCGGGCGGGCACCGGCTCGCGCCCGGGCAGCGCGAGATATACCCGGGCCCGGCCGGGGTCGGGCAATTCCGTCCCCGGGGTGGCGCTGATCCGCCCGTACCAGTGGTACCGCCCGTCGATCGGATCCGGATAGCCGCCGAGTGTGACGGTCACCGGCAGCTCCATTCCGGGCGCGTCCAGTACGGCGGGACCCGAATACTCGTGCGCCGGTTCGCGATCGGCGGGCACGGTGAGATCGAAATGCGCGGGATTCGGGTGGCGCAGCGTGCGCCAGTAGGAGACGCTGGATCCCGGCCACGCCGCCCGGTTCACCCCGTGCTCGTCGAGATACCAGCTGTCACAGCCGCCCGAATTCCATACGGTGCCCGCCAGTTTCGCCTGGATCCTGCGGTTGAACTCGTGCTGGGTCCCGGCCCGCACCTCCACCCGCGTGCTGCCGGTGCGCCCCGCCGACTCCAGGCACTGCCGGATATAGCGGGCCTGCGCCTCGATCATGAACACGATGGACTGATTGCCGCCGCCGGAATTCGGTCCCATGATGAGGAACAGATTGGGGAAGCCGTGCACGGCGACCCCGAGGAACGCTTCCATTCCGCCCTGCCATGCCTCGCGCAGGGAGCGACCGTTCGCGCCCACCACATGCTGCTCGGCGAACCGGTCGGCGACCTGGAACCCGGTGCCGTAGACGATGGCGTCGAACTCCCGGTGCACCCCGTCGGCCGTGGTGATACCGGTCGGGTCGATCCGGTCGATCGGCTCGGTCACCAATTCGACGTTCTCCCGCTGGAGCGCGGGGTAGTAGTCGTCGGACACCAGGATCCGCTTGCAGCCCAGGCGGTACGCGGGGGTGAGCCGCCGCCGCAGCTCGGGATCGCGCACCTGGCGGCGCAGGTGCCCGCGCGCCAGGAACTCGAACCGCCGCATGACCTCCGGCCGCAGGAAGCCCACGATCGACGACTCGTAACCCCAGTAGGTGACCCAGCGGTACAGCCGCTGGGTCCCCGGCACCAGCCGGAACATCCGCCGCTCCCACGTCGACAGAGCCCGATCCGGTTTCGGGATCACCCAGTGCGGGGTGCGCTGGAACACCGACACTCGCGCGGCGGCGCGTGCGATCTCCGGCACGAACTGCACCGCACTGGCACCGGTGCCGATCACCGCGACGCGCTGCCCAGCGGGATCGAAGTCGTGGTCCCAGCGCGCGGAGTGAAAACTCGTGCCGCCGAACGTGTCCCGTCCCGGAAAGTCGGGGACGGCGGGTACGTGCAGCGGCCCGGCCGCCAGCACCACGAACCGCGGCCGGAACCGTGTCCCATCGGCGAGGCGCACCTCCCAGCGGTCGGCGTCGTCGTCGAAATCCAGGGCCGTCACCTCGGCGCGCAGCCACAGCCGCTCGCGCAGCCCGAACCGGTCCACGGTGCGTTTCAGGTAGTCGAGGATCTCGTCCTGGCGGGCGAACAGCCGCGTCCACTCCCGATTGGGCGCGTAGGAGAACGAGTAGAGCAGTGACATGACATCGCAGGCGCAGCCGGGATAGGTGTTCTCCCACCAGGTTCCGCCGACCTCGGCCGACTTCTCCAGGATGACGAAATCCTCGAATCCGGCCCGCCGCAGTTCGATGGCGGTGCCGATACCCCCGAAACCCGCACCGACGATGACGATTTCGGGTTCGCTCATGCCATCAGCCCCCGGCGTCGCCAGATCGCCTTGCCGATCGGGCCGATGAGCCCGTGCTTGTCCAGGAATCCGGCCAGGTTCGCCGCGCCCGCGCCGAGCGTGCGCTTGGCGTACGGGTTCTCGCGGGCGATCCGACGGGCGGCGCGCCCGTCCAGTCCGGCCCGCTCGTACATGTGCCGATTGGTCAGCAGATGGACGAACAGCGGCGCGGCCACCGCGACACACAGCCGGGTGTAGGCGAGTTCGGCCTTCGACATGGAGCCGACCCGTCGCGCCAGGGCGTCGCGGGCGAATCCGATATGCCGCGCCTCCTCGGTGACGTGCACCCGCATGGCCCGTGCCACCAGCGGTTGCAGTTCGGGATCGTCGAGGGTGCGTCGCTGCACGGCGTCGAAGATCTCCTCGCCCACCAGCGCGCCCACCCACACCATGGACCCGCGCAGGAACAGCTGCAAGCCGGAGATCACCACCCGCCCACCGGCATTGGGCCAGTACGGGCGGGCCTCGATGCGGTCGACGAGTTTGCCGAACATCATCATGTGGCGGCATTCGTCACCCATCTCGGTGAGGGTGTAGTGCGACTGCCGGGAGGTGGGGTCGCCGTTCATGAGTTCGCGCAGCAGCAGGCGGTTGAGCAGGTTCTCGAACCAGATCCCGACCGACAGCACATTGGCCAACTCCTGGCGGGACAGTTCGCGGCGCTGCGCCGGGCTCAGCGCCTCCCAGAGTTCGGTGCCGTAGAGCGACACGACCTCGGGTGGCAGGAAGAATTTCTCGGGGTCGAGCGGGGCGTCCCAATCCAGGTCCACCACCGGGTCGTAGGACTTCTTCGCCGATCCGCTCAGCAGGCGCTGCGCGAAGGAATCGTGGGGGAGAAGGGTGGCCTCATTGCCCATGACAGCTCTCCGAACTCGAAGTTTCCGATACAAGCCGTTACATACACAGGTTAGTGAGACATGGTGTATCGGTCAACGTGTCCGTAGCTATCGTGACGCCTCCGCGATGGGGACCATCGAATACAGCCACCACCCCCGGCGCGGCAGATCGCAGCGCAACACCTGCACGTGCATGGGCGTCCAGTCGCCGCCCTCGGGCGGGCGGATGCGGACCGGTCGCCAGTTCATCGCGGCGGGCGGAATATCGGTCGACCACAGCCGCTCCCAGTCCGGGGACCCCTCGCACTGCCGGGTGACCTCCGCGATGCGTTCCGGCGGCGTGAGTCCCGGGGCCATGTGCCGGAAGGACTGGACCATGATGTGCGCCTCCCGCTCCCAGTCCTCGAGGACCAGGCGGGCGCGCGGGTCCAGCAGCATCCAGGTCATGATGTTGGTGCCCGGCTCCTGTCCCGGAAACGCCCGCGTATACGCGTCGTTCGCGGCGATCAGATCCAGCGTGGGTGCGAGGTGGTAGCAGGCCGGATGCGGCAGGCTGTGCAGGAAGTCGAGTTCCACCGGGGTGGGCCGGGGTGCCGGGCCGGTCGGGACGGCCGCGGTGGGTTGCAGCACCTCGACGGCGTAGGCCCGATACACCTCCGGTACCTGTAGCACGTCGAACAGCGCGCCGAGCGCCGTGGACGTGGGTGGTCGGGTGCCCTGTTCGAGCTTCTGGATGAGCGCGGCGGACACCCCGGCGCGGCGGGCCAGTTCGGCGCGGGTGAGACCCGAGGCTTCGCGGCGCTCCCGGAGGTACCCCGCAATGGCCACCTGTGGTTCGACCACCGCGCACAACCTCCGACACCCACCGCTCACGACAATCCGACTCAGCGGATGAAACTACCGTTCGGTGCGAACCTGCCGGACGGCCGACCCGGCACGCGGGCGCGGCCGGATCAGGATTCGATCCGGAAGACCGGGAAACCCGGTGCGATGGCGGCCAATTCGGCATCGGTGGCGTCCTTGGTGACACCCTCGAAGAACCGGCCGACCTCCCAGCCCCACTTCTGCAGGTACAGCCGCAGCACCGGAATCTTGTCGGCATCGGCGACCTCGACGGCGGTGAAGACCTCCGTCCGGCGTCCGAGCCGCAGTTCCCCGCCGCCCGCGACGCGCAGGTTGCGCACCCACTGGGTGCGGCCGCGCGGGGCGACCAGGTAGCGCGAACCGTCGGGGGTGGTCAGCGGGTTGACGGTGGCGGTGCGCCATTCACCGCTGGTGCGGCCGCGCACGGCCAGCAGCCGGGACCCGGCCACGCTGATGCCGAGTTTGCTCAGCCGGGTGGCGAGTCGATTCACGAGCGGGTCGAGTCCGGAGGGGCCGATGTGGCGGTTGGCGGCGGTGGCGTTCATGGCGTGTCCCTGTCTGCTGCACGAGTGTCAGATTTCGAGAGCGGTGCTCTCTGATGTGATCAGTGTGCACGCGGGGTCGCCGCAATGTCAAGAGCGGCGCTCTCGAAACATTCCGGCGCTCCGAACCGTGGCACACTGTTACGTATGAGTGCACCCAGGACCGCCCGCGCCCGGGCCCGCGCCGAGATCACCCGCGAGATCACCGATGCCGCCCGCCGCCAACTCGCCGAATCCGGTGCCGCCGCGCTGTCGCTGCGCGCCATCGCGCGCGAACTCGGCATGGTGTCCTCGGCGCTGTACCGGTACTTCCCGAGCCGCGACGACCTGCTCACCGCGCTGCTCATCGAGGCGTACGACGCCATCGGCGCCAGCGTCGAAACCGCGGTGGCGCGGGCGGACGACCCGCGCGCGCAATGGCGGGCGGCGGCGCACGCGGTGCGCGAGTGGGGGCGTGCGCATCCGCACGAATACGCCCTGCTCTACGGCTCCCCGGTACCTGGCTACGCGGCCCCGCAGACCACCGTCGACCCGGCCGCACGGGTACCCCTCGCGGTGCTCGGCATTGTCGAACGGGCGTGGGCGGCGGGCACTCTCGCGGTTCCCGACGAGCACCTCGACCCGCTGCTCGCCGAACAGATCGGTGCCCTCGCCGACCGGTTCACCCCGGGGGTGCCCGCGCCCGCGCTGGCCCGGATGGTGGTGGCCTGGACCCAGCTGTTCGGCGCGGTGAGCTTCGAACTCAACGGTCAACTGGTCGGGAGCATGGACCCGGCGGCGGCGTTCTTCGACTACGCGGTGGAGACCATGGCCGATCTGCTCGGACTCCGTGATGTGTGAGACAGGCCGTCTCGGGCAGCGCGGCGGCGCGCTAAGGTGAATTGATGACCAAGACCGGCGCGAACGACACCTCCCGCGCGGCGGACGGCCGCAGCACCCGCTGGAACGGTCACAAGGCCCGCCGCCGCGCGGATATGCTCGACGCCGCCCTCGCGGTGATCTCCGAGCACGGCGTGGAGATCTCGGTGCAGCAGATCGCCGACCGGCTGCGGGTACCGCGCCCGGTGGTGTACCGGCACTTCGACGGCCGCGCCGACCTGGACGAGCAGATCCGCCGCCACATCCTGGAATCGCTGCTCGCCGAACTGCTTCCGCGCCTGCGCCCGGACGGCACCCTGCGCGACGCCGTGCGCGGCGCGGTCGGCACCTACGTGGGCTGGGTCGAGCGGCACCGGAACCTGCACCGCTTCCTCATCGCCGCCGATACCGCCGGGGACGCCTCCCGGGCCATGGCCGGCGCCCGCGACCGCATCGGCGGACAACTCGCCGACCTGTTCGCCACCACCCTCACCCGCTGGGGGATCGACGCGAATCGCGCGCGCCCCACGGCGTTCGGGATCATCGGCTTCGTGGACGGCGTGGTGAACAGCTGGCGCGCCGACCCCGCCTCCACCCTGACCTCCGAACAGGTCGAGGGCATTCTCACCGAATCGGTGCTGGCCCTGCTGGAGGGCAACGCCCGCAGCCTCGATGTGCCGCTGACCCGCGACAGCCTGGTCGCCGACCTGATCTCGCGGGCCGAAGCGCAGCACGTGAGCTGACGCGCGGCGGTCGCCGTCGACGGCGGTCGGCTCAGTCGGCCGCCACCGGCCGCCGACCCACCATCCGGGCCGCCAGCGGGAACAGCAGCACCGTCGCCGCGCCCGCCGCCACCAGCAGCGATGCCAGCTCGTCGGTCATGAGGTCGGCCGCGGTCGCGACCTCGGTGACGGCGACGATGATGGGCAGGCCGGTCGCCGAGTACAGGGCCAGCTGCGCGCGCTCCCGGCCGGAGGTCAGGTTGCCGCCGTGGTCGAACCAGCGTTCGGCCAACCACACCGGCCCGCCGCGCGCCACCGCGATGGACACCACGAACAGCGCCCAGTGCAGCGGGTTCCCGGCGATGGCGGCCGGATCGATGCCCATCCCGGACACCACGAAGAACACCGGGATCAGGAAACCGAAACCCAAGGTGTTCAACTGGTTTTCGAGCCGGGGATCGGCCTCGCGCACCAGCGTGCGCAGGATCATGCCCGCCGCGAACGCGCCCAGCACCACATCCAGATCGAACACCTCGGCAATGGCCATCAGCGTGAACAGCAGCAACAGCACCGTGCGCACCGGCAGCTGCACGGTGCCGCCGCCGAGTTCGACCAGCAGCCCGCGCAGATCCGGAATGCGGGCCAGCAGCCGCCGCGGCACCGCCGCCACCAGCGCGGCCGCGATGGCGAACAGCACCAGCACCACCACCGCCGCGAGCGGGTTGCGGCTGGACAGCAGCAGCGACATGGCCAGGATCGGCCCCAGTTCGCCGACCGCGCCGTGGCGCAGCACGGCCCGGCCCAGCGCGGAGTCGAGCATGCCGGCCTGTTTCAGGATCGGCAGCAGCGTGCCCAGCGCGGTGGAGGTCATGGCGATGGCGACCGCCACATGCGCGGTGAAACCGACCTCGGGGGCCGCCAGGGTCACCACCAGGGTGGCCAGCACCAGGCTCGCCGCCCAGGTGAGCCAGGCCGCGGGACCGGACCGGCCGCGCAGCAGCTCCGGATCGAGTTCGTAGCCCGCCAGCAGGAACAGCATGCCCAGCCCGAGCTGGGCGACCAGGTCGACCCCGCCCGCGGTCCCGGCCCAATCCAGGACGTGCGGCCCGATCAGCACGCCGAAACCCAGCAGCAGCACCACATCCGGCACGTAGCCGCGGGCCAGCCGGGCCAGCACCGTGGCGAGCACGGTGACCAGCGCGATCTGCAACAGCGACAGAATGGCCGACCGGGTGGGGTCCGCGGCCGCGGCGAGTACGGACATGCCGTCATCCTGCCCGCCCCCGACGGCCGGTCAGGACAAGGACACGGTGGTATTCGCTACCTGGTTGCCGGTGCGCTGCCGCGTTCGGCGATCGCGCGGTAGCAGGCGTTCCACAGCCACTCCACCGGTCCGCGGTCGAACCGGCGCAGCCACAGGTGCGCGAACACCAGCATGGCCGCGGCGACCCCGAGGTAGACCGCGATGGTGAACGGCACCCGGGCGTCGGCGGAGACCCGGGCGGCCAACCCCAGCCCCCAGCCATAGCAGATGGTCGACGCCACCACATTCTGGAGGATGTAGCAGCTCAGCGCCATGCGGCCGACCTCGCCGAACCGCCGCCCGACCCAGCCGGGGCGCGGCCGGTTCCGGTAGAACCAGGCCACCAGCCCCAGGATGCCCAGCGCCACGAACGGCGCGATCCCGTAGCGGGTGATCAGGGTCAGATCACCGCCGCCGAAGACGCCCAGGCCCATGTCCAGTGGTGCGGCCACCGCGCCGATGACCATGAGCCGCTTGCGGATTCGCCCGCCCTCGGGTGCGAACAGACCGGCCTGGAACAGCCGCGCGCCCACCAGGAACAGGGCGATGGACATGGGGAAGATGACGATGGTCTCCAGCCGGAACAGCAGCAGATGCTCCCAGCGGAACACCACCAGATCCCAGAACGACCCGTCCGCGAAGGGATTCGGATCCAGTGGCTCGGCGGGCCCGGAGTCCGATCGCGGCGCGAACAGCAGCGCCAGCGCGGCGAGGGCCAGGAAGGTCAGGTGGACTGCGGCCGTGGACAGCAGCCAGCGGCGCTGCGCGCGCGGGCTCGTCGCCAGGATGTAGGCCACCACCAGGCCGGTGACGGCGTAGCCCATGAGTACGTCGAACTCGGTGAACAGCAGGAAGTGCAGCAGACCGTCGACGAACAGCAGCAGGGCTCGCCACGGATACTTGCCGGGCCAGGGCCGACCGGCCCGCGCCGCCGATCGCTGCTGGATAGCCAGCCCGATGCCGAACATGATGGTGAGCAGCCCCAGGAATTTGCCCTGCGCCACCTGCTGGAGTACGCGTTCGGTCCACATCCAGGCGGTGTTCGCGGCCTCGGTGCCCTGGAGATAGCCGAGCAGGCCCTCGGGGTCGGTGAAGATCCAGACATTGGTGCCGAGGGTGCCGAGAATGGCGATGCCGCGCAGCACGTCGAGCGCGGCCACCCGGCTGGACGGCTGCGGCGCGGTGGGTCGGTCGGTGGGTTGCGCGCTGGTCGCGGACGCTCCGGTATGCGGAGCGGAAACCGGTTCGGGCATGCGGAGATTCTCCCGAATCCCCCGGTCGCGGCGCGTCGCCCGCAGGGATGACCACGGCTACGACTCGAGTCGTGGACCACCCCGAGCCGGGTCCGTCGTGCGGTGGTCGCGCACGCCGCGCACCGGCCCGCGTGACACCGCACTCGCCCCGGGCGCACCCGATTCCGCCCGGTGTCGCCTAGGCTCGTTCCCATGCAGCGCATCATCGGAATCGAGGTCGAGTACGGCATTTCCACGCCTACGGAGCCGTCGGCCAACCCGATTCTCACCTCCACCCAGGCGGTGCTCGCCTACGCCGCGGCCGAGGGCGTGCCGCGCGCCAAGCGCACCCGCTGGGATTACGAGGTGGAATCCCCGTTGCGCGACGCTCGCGGCTTCGACCTGGGCAGGCTCAACGGGCCCGCGCCGGTGATCGACGCCGACGAGGTGGGCGCGGCCAATATGATCCTCACCAACGGGGCTCGCCTCTACGTCGACCACGCCCACCCGGAATACTCCGCCCCCGAGGTGACCGATCCGCTGGACGCGGTCATCTGGGACAAGGCCGGTGAGCGCGTCATGGAGGCCGCCGCCCGCTACGCCTCCAGCGTGCCCGGCGCGCCCCGCATGCAGCTCTACAAGAACAATGTGGACGGCAAGGGGGCCTCCTACGGCACCCACGAGAACTACCTGATGAACCGGGACACGCCGTTCAACCAGATCATCCTGGGTCTCACCCCGTTCTTCGCCTCCCGCCAGGTGGTGTGCGGCTCCGGGCGGGTGGGTATCGGCCAGTCCGGTGACCAGCCCGGATTCCAGCTGTCCCAGCGTGCCGACTACATCGAGGTGGAGGTCGGGCTGGAGACCACCCTCAAGCGCGGCATCATCAACACCCGCGACGAACCGCACGCCGACGCCGACAAATACCGCCGACTGCACGTGATCATCGGCGACGCCAACCTCTCGGAGTGGTCCACCTACCTCAAGGTCGGCTCGACCGCGCTGGTGCTGGACCTCATCGAGGCGGGGGAGGACCTGTCCGATCTGCAACTGGCCCGCCCGGTCACCGCGGTGCACACCATCAGCCATGATCCCAGCCTGCGCGCTACCGTCGCGCTCGCCGACGGCCGTGAGCTGACCGGCCTTGCGCTGCAACGGATCTACCTGGACCGGGTGGAGAAGTACAACGACCGCATCGGCAATGACGATCCGCGCGTCAAGGATGTCATCGACAAGTGGGCGCACGTGCTGGACCTGCTCGAGCGCGACCCCATGGAAACCGCCGACCTGCTCGACTGGACCGCGAAACTGCGCCTGCTGGAAGGGATTCGCAATCGCGAGGGGCTGGGCTGGGCGGCGCCGAAACTGCACCTGGTGGACCTGCAGTACTCGGATGTGCGGCTGGACAAGGGCCTCTACAACCGCCTGGTGGCGCGCGGCTCCATGCGGCGGCTGGTGACCGAACAGCAGGTCACCGACGCCATGACCAATCCGCCCACCGACACCCGGGCCTACTTCCGGGGTGAGTGCCTGCGCCGTTTCGGTGCCGATATCGCCGCCGCCAGCTGGGATTCGGTGATTTTCGACCTCGGCGGGGATTCGCTGGTGCGCATTCCCACCCTGGAACCGCGCCGGGGCACGAAATCGCATGTCGGCACGCTGCTCGACAGCGCGCACACCGCCGCCGAGCTGGTGGATCAGCTCACCCACTGAGTTTCGCCGGGAGCGAAATCACGCATTGCGCGGGTGTTGCGGCCGGGGCACATTGCGGGCGAATCCCGCATGATGTCGCCTCGGCTGGGTAGTGTTGTGGGACGAGATCGGTTTCGAACGTCCGTTCTCGCCGATGATCAGTACAGAGGAGGTCGGCTGCTATGGCACAAGAGCAGACCAAGCGCGCCGGTGGCGGCGACGAGGACGAGGGCCCCGTCGACGGGGGAGCGGGACAGGAGCGCCGCGAGAAGCTGGCGGAGGATACCGACGACCTGCTCGACGAGATCGATGACGTCCTCGAGGAGAACGCGGAAGACTTCGTGCGCGCCTACGTTCAGAAGGGCGGCCAGTGACAGCGGGTGACCCCTTGCGTCTCCACACGGGGTACGCCCTCTCCTCCTTCTCCGAATATCTGCGAGTGAACGCGCCGGAACTGTTGCCCGCCAACAAGTTCCGGTCCGACGGCGGGCATGTCGGCGGTGTCGCGCCGTCGGATTTCGCACCGCACGGCACCACCATCGTCGCGGTCTCCTACCGCGGCGGGGTGGTGATCGCCGGTGACCGGCGCGCCACCCAGGGCAATCTGCTGGCCAGCCGGGATATCGAGAAGGTGTACATCACCGACTCGTACTCGGCGGCCGGGATCGCGGGCACCGCGGGTATGGCGATCGAGATGATCCGGCTCTTCGCCGTGGAGCTCGAGTACTACGAGAAGATCGAGGGCGTCCCGCTCACCTTCGACGGCAAATCCAACAAGCTGTCGAAGATGGTGCGCGACAACCTGCCCGCGGCATTGCAGGGCCTGGCGGTCGTGCCGCTGCTGGTGGGCTTCGATCCGTCCGCGCTGGACCCCGATCGGGCCGGGCGCATCGTGTCCTACGACGTGGTGGGCGGACGCAGCGAGGAGCGGTTCGGCTACACCGCCGTGGGCTCGGGTTCGCTGTTCGCCAAGTCGTCGCTGAAGAAGACCTACAGCCGCGGCCTCGACCAGGAACGAGCGCTGCGCATCGCGGTCGAGTCGCTGTTCGACGCGGCCGATGACGACACCGCCACCGGCGGCCCGGACACCATGCGCGGGATCTACCCCACGGCCATCACCATCGATGCCGAGGGCGCGGAGGAAGTGACCGAGGACCGGCTGGCAGAGATTACGCGGGCCATCGTGGACGATCGCGTCGCGGCGGCCGCTGAAGGGAGCGGCGAAGCATGACACTGCCGTACTACGCGTCGGCCGAACAGATCATGCGCGACAAGACCGAGCTCGCGCGCAAGGGTATCGCTCGCGGCCGCAGTGTCGTGGTGTTGGTGTACGACAAGGGCGTGCTGTTCGTCGCCGAGAACCCCTCGGCGACCCTGCACAAGGTGAGTGAGCTGTACGACCGGGTCGGGTTCGCCGCGGTCGGCAAGTACAACGAGTTCGAGAATCTGCGCCGGGGCGGCATTCTGCAGGCCGACCTGCGCGGCTACCAGTACGACCGGCGGGATGTGACCGGCCGGGCGCTGGCCAATATGTACGCCTCCACGCTGGGGTCCATCTTCACCGATCAGCTCAAGCCGTTCGAGGTGGAGATCTGCATCGGCGAGGTCGGCTATCCGGAGCAGGACCCGGATGCGGTGCTGTACCGGATCAACTTCGACGGTTCGATAGTCGACGAGCGGGAATTCGTGGTCATGGGCGGCAATACCGAACCCATCCAGACCGCTCTCAAGGCGTCCTATCGACCCGGCCTGGATCTGCACTCGGCAATGGGTGTGGCATTGCAGGCACTGCAGAAGGGCGCGCCCGAGGCCGAAAAGGATCGCAAGCCGCTCGGCGTCGGATCCCTGGAGGTGGCAACCCTGGAGCAAGCCCGGCCCCGGCGGGCGTTCCGCCGCATTCCGGCGGCGACTCTCCAGGATGTGATCACCGGTAGAACCAGCGAGGCGACCTCGGCCGACGCGGCCGAGAAACCGTCGGCGGGAGATCCGTCGAACCCGTAGCAATTCGATTCCACCAGAGACGAAAACGGCCCCCTTTGCACTCCGCACAGCAGAGTGCGACGGGGGCTTGTTTTATGGCTGCCAGCAGGGGATGCGGCGTTGCATTCCGTGCCGAATCGTTGTCAAGACGTATGCATCGGGATCGTTCGACCGCCCTTGCGCGGCTGTCTCTCGCTGTAATGTCGATGGTGTGCAGCGACGAATTATGGGGATCGAGACCGAATTCGGGGTGACGTGTACGTTCCACGGTCACCGTCGGTTGAGCCCTGACGAGGTGGCCCGGTATCTGTTCCGCCGGGTGGTTTCCTGGGGCCGTAGCTCGAACGTGTTCCTCCGCAACGGTGCCCGGCTCTACCTCGATGTCGGCTCCCACCCGGAGTACGCGACGGCCGAATGCGACAGCCTGGTGCAGCTGGTCACCCACGACCGGGCGGGGGAGCGGGTCCTCGAGGATCTGCTCATCGACGCCGAGCAGCGCTTGGCGGAGGAGGGGATCGGCGGGGACATCTACCTGTTCAAGAACAACACCGACTCGGCGGGCAACTCCTACGGCTGCCACGAGAACTTCCTGGTGGTGCGGGCCGGTGAGTTCTCCCGCATCTCCGATGTACTGCTGCCGTTCCTGGTGACCCGCCAGCTCATCTGCGGGGCGGGCAAGGTGCTGCAGACGCCCAAGGCGGCCACGTTCTGCCTGTCGCAGCGCGCCGAGCACATCTGGGAGGGTGTCTCCTCGGCCACCACCCGCTCCCGGCCCATCATCAACACCCGCGACGAGCCGCACGCCGACGCGGAGAAGTATCGGCGGCTGCACGTCATCGTCGGCGACTCCAATATGGCCGAGCCGACCACCATGCTGAAGGTGGGCACGGCCTCGCTGGTGCTGGAGATGATCGAGGCGGGAGTGTCGTTCCGAGACTTCGCGCTGGACAATCCGATTCGCGCCATCCGCGAGGTGAGCCACGATCTGACCGGTCGCCGCCCGGTGCGGCTGGCGGGCGGGCGGCAGGCGTCGGCGCTGGACATCCAGCGCGAGTACTACGCCCGCGCGGTCGAACATCTACGCAACCGCGAACGCGATCCGCAGGTCGACGCCGTGGTGGATCTGTGGGGCCGCACCCTCGACGCGGTCGAGGCGCAGGACTTCGCCAAGGTCGACACCGAGATCGACTGGGTGATCAAGCGCAAGCTGTTCCAGCGCTACCAGGACCGCTACAGCATGGAGCTGTCCGACCCCAAGATCGCCCAGCTGGACCTGGCCTACCACGACATCAAGCGCGGTCGCGGCGTGTTCGACCTGTTGCAGCGCAAGGGCCTGGCCAAGCGGGTGACCGAGGACGACGTCGTGGACGCGGCGGTCACCACGCCCCCGCAGACCACCCGCGCCAAACTGCGCGGCGATTTCATCACCGCCGCCCAGGAGGCGGGCCGCGACTTCACCGTCGACTGGGTCCACCTCAAGCTCAACGACCAGGCGCAGCGCACCGTGCTGTGCAAGGACCCGTTCCGCTCGGTCGACGAGCGCGTGGACCGGCTCATCGCCTCGATGTGAGCGTTCGAGGGCAGTCGAGAGGCCGGGACCCGCGACCGGGGCCCGGCCTCTCGAGCTGTCCGACCCGCCTGTCCGATCGGCCTGTCGGAGCGGCCTGCACAGCCGGACGCGGCGTGCGATCGGCATCGCGCTCCGGTGCGGTCGGAGCGGAGCCCAGCCGGACGCGTGGTGTGTGCCGCCGGGCCGGGCGTGGGGCGCACGTCGGCGGTGCCGAGGCGGTTGAAGCGCCGGGGCGGTGCGATCCCGCGCGGCCGCGCCGGGGCCGCGCAGCGTCGATGGGCCCGTCTGGCCGCGGCCCGGTGCCGCGGCCGGGGCCATGCCCGGGACGGAACCGACCGGGTCGTGCGGCACCGGCTCGGCGCGCACACTACTCTCTATCGGGTGGCGATATCCAAGGTCGAGCGGTTGATGAATCTGGTTATCGCGCTGCTGTCGACGCGCCAGTTCCTGACCGCCGAGCGGATTCGGGAATCGGTGGCGGGGTACGAGGAGTCCGCGAGTGACGAGGCGTTCAGCCGGATGTTCGAGCGGGACAAGAACGAGCTGCGCGATCTGGGCATACCCCTCGAGATCGGTCCGGTCAGCCGGTTCTCCAGCGTGGAGGGCTACCGCATCAACCGGGATGCCTACGAACTACCCGATATCGATCTGACCCGTGAGGAAGCCGCGGCCGTCGCGGTGGCCGTGCAGTTGTGGGAATCCCCCGAACTGGCGACCGCCGTGGAGGGCGCGCTGTTGAAGCTGCGCGCTGCCGGGGTGCACGTCGAACCCGAGAACGGGGTGGCGTCGGTGCCCGCGGTGCCGGCGCGCACCCGCGGCGCGGAACCGGTGCTGGGCAGGCTGCTGGCCGCCATCGACGCCGGACAGGCGGTGCGGTTCCCGCATCGCACCAGCGGCGACGAGTACATCGAACGCGATGTGCTGCCCTGGGGTGTGGTGACCCAGCACGGCCGCTGGTACCTGGTCGGCCACGACAACGCCCGCGACGATGTGCGCACCTTCCGGATCTCCCGGATCGGGGAGCAGGTCACCCCCTACGGACCGGTCAACGCGGTGCACAAGCCCGAAAACGTCGATCTGCGCGAGATCGTGACCCGGGTGACCAGCCAGGCCCCGATCACCGGCTCCGCCACCGTCTGGGTGGCCAAGGGTCGCGGTCAGGAGATCCGCCGCCTCGGCGCGACCATGGAGGAGCGCGAGATCGGCGGCCGCCCCGGCTCGGTGGTGGAGGTGCCGGTCCGCTCCCGCGACTGGCTGGCCCGCCTGCTCACCGGCCTCGGCCCCGACGCCCTGGTGCTGGCCCCGGAAGAGTTGCGCGACACGGTGATCGGCCGCCTCCGGTCGGTGCTGGAACAGACGGAGGTCACGGCGTGAGCATCAGGGCCGGAGGAGGCAGCTCGAGTCGGGCGGAGCCAGCCGACCGGCTGTCCGTTGAGGGCGGCGGTGGGAGACGGGTGGGCCACGCAGGCCCAGGGAGCGCCGAGGAGTATTCAGCGTGAGCAGTCCCAAGGTCACCGGGAGCCGACTGTCGGTGCGGCTGTCGCGGCTGTTGAACATGGTGCCGTACTTCCTGGCGAATCCGGGGATCAGCGCCGCCGAGGCCGCCGCCGAGCTGGGGGTCACCACCAAGCAGCTGATGAGCGATCTGAATCAGCTCTGGATGTGCGGTCTGCCGGGGTACGGTCCGGGTGACCTCATCGACCTGTCCTTCTCCGAGGAGAGCATCGAGGTCACCTTCTCCGCGGGCATCGACCGCCCGCTGCGCCTGACCTCCACCGAGGCGACGGCCCTGCTGGTGGCGTTGCGGTCGATCGCGGACCTGCCGGGCATGGTCGATCCGAGCGCCGCGCACTCCGCCACCGCCAAGATCGAGTCCGCGATCTCCGGGCGGGAGGCCGAGATTCGCGCCGCCGCGCCGGTGGAGGCCCCCGCGGTGGCCACCGTCCGCTCGGCGCTGGCCCGCAATCGCGCGCTGCGCCTGGTCTACTACTCGGCCAGCCGCGACGTGGTCTCCGAGCGGGTGGTCGACCCCATTCGAATCGTCCTGGTGGACAACAACTCCTATCTGCAGGCCTGGTGCCGCCAGGCCGAGGGCGTGCGGCTGTTCCGCCTGGACCGCATCGAGGAGGCGACCGAACTCGACGAGCCCGCCCACCCGCCGGTGGACGCCACCGACGAGTCCGCGGGGCTGAACCTGTTCGTGGACGATCCCGCGGTCCCCTTGGCGCGCCTGCGGATTCACGCCGACTACGCGTGGGTGCTGGATCAGTACCCGATGCACCGGGTGACGACGCACCCGGACGGCAGTGTCGAGGCCACCATGCGTTTCGCCACCCTGGACTGGATGGCCCGGCTGCTGCTCGGTTTCGGTTCCGGCGTCACCGTGCTGGGGCCGCCGGATCTGGTGAGCGCGGTGCGGGACCGGTCGAGTGCGGCGCTGGCCGCCTACGCCGCGCTGGTCGACGCCGGATAGCGTGGCGAGGACAGGGTGTGAGGAGGTCGGTCCCGGTGACATGTCGTGTGCTGGTGCTCGGCGCGGGCAGTATCGGTAGCTATGTGGGCGGCGCACTGGCCGCCGCCGGGGCGGATGTCACCTTCGTCGGCCGCCCCCGGCTGCTCGACGAGCTGCGGGCCTCCGGCCTGCGGCTCACCGATCTGGACGGACGCGACGAGCGGGTCGCGCCGGACGCCTTCCGCACCGCCACCTCCACCGCCGGTGTCGATGCCGCGGATCTGGTCCTGATCTGTGTGAAATCACGCGATACCGCCTCGGCCGCAGCCGAATTGGCGGGACGGCTGGCCCCCGGCACGGTGGTGGTGAGCCTGCAGAACGGTATCGGCAACGATACGGTCATCCGCGAGCTGCTGCCCACCTGCGTGGTGCTGCCGGGCATGGTCATGTTCAATGTGGTGCACCACGGCGACGGCCGCTTCCATCGCGGCACGGCGGGCGGTATCGCCGTGGCCGACGATCCGGCCCTGGACCGCTTCCGGCCGGTGCTGGACCGCTCCCGGCTGGGGGTGCGCCGCTATCCGGACCTGCTGCCGGTGCAGTGGGCGAAACTGCTGCTCAACCTGAACAACCCGATCAACGCGCTGTCCGGCCGCCCGCTGCGCGAGCAGCTGGCCCAGCGGGACTACCGGCGCTGTCTGGCGCTGGCGCAGCGGGAGGCGTTGCGCGCCATGGCCCGCGCCCGCATTCGCCCGGCCCGGCTCACCGCGCTGCCGCCGGAGCTGATGGCGCGGCTGCTGACCGTCCCCGATGCCGTCTTCACCCGGGTGGCGGGCACGGTGCTGGCGGTGGACCCGGTGGCGCGCTCCTCCATGGCCGATGATCTGGCCGCCGGGCGCAGCACCGAAATCGCCTGGCTGAGCGGTGAAATCGTGAGCCTGGGCAAGATCGTCGGGATGCCGACGCCGGTGAACCAGCGCCTCGTCGAGCTCATCACGGCCGCCGAGAACGGCGACCGTCGCACCTGGTCGGGTGCGGAACTGCTGGCCGAACTCGGTGCGGCGGCGGATCGGTCCGTCGTGGGTAACATCCGGGCACATCCGGGTGACCAGCGGTCGAACCAGGGTTGACAAATGGTTCGCCATATGCCGGTCGGGTAGCATCAGGTGACTACGAGTTTGGAGGAAGTCGAATGGGTTCATTGAGCGCGACGCACTGGATCATCATCGCGTTGGTGTTCCTGGTTCTGTTCGGGGCCAAGCGGCTTCCGGACGCGGCCCGGGGTCTCGGACGGTCGCTGCGCATCTTCAAGAGCGAAATGAGCGAGATGCAGTCCGAGGGTGACAAGGACAAGACCACGCAGGCCCAGGCCCCCGCGCCGGAACTGCCCGCCGCCCAGCAGCCCGGCACGCCGGTCCAGCAGCCCAAGTCCGATCTGAACAAGGCGTAACCGCCCTGTCGTAACGCCCGGGATGAGGAACTCGTCCCGGGGCGAGTTCTGTCCAGGTCCGGCGCCAGGCGATCAGCGAGGCATCACATCCATGCGCATTCCGTTCGACCCCCGGCGCAGTCGGCGTAGAACGAATCCCGACGGCACCATGTCGTTGGTCGAGCATCTGCACGAGCTGCGGTCCCGACTGCTGAAGTCCATCCTCGCGGTGGTGCTGACCTCGGTGCTCGGTTTCCTGTGGTACTCGCACTCCTTCCTCTGGATGGACAGCCTCGGCGATATCCTGCGCGGCCCCTACTGTGCGCTGGACCCGGCCAAACGCGCCGCGCTCACCGCCGACGGCGAATGCCGCCTGCTCGCCACCGGACCGTTCGAGCAGTTCATGCTGCGCCTGAAGGTCGGCCTCACCGCGGGTATCGTGCTGGCCAGTCCGGTCTGGCTGTACCAGCTGTGGGCCTTCATCACCCCCGGCCTGTACGCCAAGGAGCGCAAGTACGCGGTCTCCTTCGTGGCGTCGGGCGCGACGCTGTTCACCGCGGGCGCGGTGCTCGCCTACTGGGTGGTCGCGCACGCGCTGGAATTCCTCATGGGAATCGGCGACAACGTGCAGATCACGGCGCTGAGCGGTACGGAGTACTTCAGCTTCATCATCCAGCTGCTGATCATCTTCGGTGTCAGCTTCGAGACACCGCTCATCATCGTCGGGCTCAATTTCATCGGCGTGCTCACCTACGAGAAGCTGGTGAAGTGGCGGCGCGGCATGATCTTCGGCCTGTTCGTGTTCGCGGCCATCGTGACCCCGCAGGACCCGTTCTCCATGCTGGCGCTGGCCTTCGCGCTGACCGTGCTGTTCGAACTGGCTGTCCAGATCGCGCGGCTCAACGACAGGCGCAAGGCGCGACAGGCCGAGAGCTGGGGCGCGCTCTCCGATGATCAGGCGTCGCCGCTGAGCGGCGGACCAGGCGCGATCGAGCGCCCGGAACCGGTCGGCGCACCCGATCCGGTCGCCGCGCCGGAGAAAACCATACGTTCGACGTCGGATTACTCCGATACTCTCTGACGAGTGGCAGATCGGTCGCTCACTGGCGAACTGGCGGCATTCGCCGCCGAACTGAAATTCAGCCTGGATCCGTTCCAGGAGGACGCGTGCAAGGCCCTGGAGGGCGGGCACAGCGTCCTCGTCTGCGCGCCCACCGGCGCGGGCAAAACCGTGGTGGGCGAATTCGCGGTACACCTGGCGCTGGCCTCCGGGGGCAAATGCTTCTACACCACGCCCATCAAGGCGCTGTCGAACCAGAAGTTCGCCGACCTCACCGAGCGGCACGGCCGCGACGCGGTCGGCCTGCTCACCGGTGACCAGTCCATCAATCCGGACGCGCCCGTGGTGGTCATGACCACCGAGGTGCTGCGCAATATGCTCTACGCCGGTTCGGACGCGCTGCACGGCCTGTCCTATGTGGTGATGGACGAGGTGCACTACCTCGCCGATCGGTTCCGCGGCGCGGTGTGGGAGGAGGTCATCCTGCACCTGCCGCCCGAGGTGCGCCTGGTCTCGCTGTCGGCGACGGTCTCCAATGCCGAGGAGTTCGGCGCGTGGATGGAGACCGTGCGCGGCGACACCGCGGTGATCGTGGACGAGACCCGGCCGGTGCCGCTGTGGCAGCACGTCATGGTGGGGCGGCGCATGTTCGATCTGTTCGATACCAAGTCCAGCGATCAGAAGGTGCTCGTGGACGAGGACCTGGTGCGCTACATCCGGCACCGGGAGGCGGTGGACCGGATGGAAGGCTGGGCGGTGCCCGGCGGCCGCGGGCGCGGCGGGGGCCGCCGCATGTTCCGGCCGCTGCCGCGCCCGGAGCTGCTGGCGCGGCTCGACGAGGAGGGGTTGCTGCCCGCCATCACCTTCATCTTCAGCAGGGCGGGGTGTGACGGCGCGTTGGCGCAGTGCCTGCGCTCCCGGCTGGACCTGTCCCGGGACGGGGATGCCGACGAGGTGACGGCCATCATCGAGAAGCACACCGGGGATCTGCCCAAGTCGGATCTGGAGGTGCTCGGCTACTGGGAGTGGCGCGAGGCGCTGCACCGCGGCCTGGCCGCCCACCACGCCGGCATGCTGCCCGCCTTCCGGCACACCGTCGAGGAACTGTTCGTGAAGGGCCTCGTCCGGGCCGTATTCGCCACGGAGACACTGGCTCTGGGCATCAACATGCCCGCGCGCACGGTGGTGCTGGAGCGGCTGGTGAAATTCAACGGCGAGAGCCACGCGGAGCTGACACCGGGGGAGTACACCCAGCTCACCGGGCGTGCCGGGCGGCGCGGCATCGACGTGGAGGGCCACGCGGTGGTGATGTGGACCCCCGACGTGGACACCAGTGCGGTGGCCGGTCTGGCCTCCACCCGCACCTATCCGCTGCGCAGCTCCTTCCGGCCCGGCTACAACATGTCGATCAACCTCATCGACCGGATGGGCGCGGCGGATTCGCGTGCGCTGCTGGAGCGGTCCTTCGCCCAGTTCCAGGCCGACCGGTCGGTGGTCGGCCTGGTGCGTGGCATCGAACGCAATGAGGGCACACTGCGCAAACTGCGCTCCCAGCTCGGCGACGACGACTTCCTGGAGTATTTCCAACTGCGCGAACGCATTCGGGAACGCGAGCGCAGCATCGAACGGCAGGGCCGCACCGACCGCCGCTCGGCGGCGGTGTCCGCGCTGAGCTCGCTGCGCCGCGGCGATGTGGTGGCGATTCCCACCGGGCGGCGCTCCGGCCTCGCGGTGATCCTGGAACCCGATGCCTCACCGGGCGATCCGCGCCCGCTGGTGCTCACCGCCGACAAATGGGCGGGCCGGATCTCGGCCGCCGACTTCCCGACCCCCGCCGAACCGCTGGGCCGCCTGCGGCTGCCCCGCCACGTCGACCACCGCACCGCGCGGGTGCGCCGCGATCTGGCGTCGGCGCTGCGCAGCACCGGGATCACGGTGCCACGGTACAAGGGCGGCAAGAAGTCCCGCGCCGCCGACGATGCGCAATTGCAGTCGCTGCGGCGGGCGCTGCGCGCGCATCCCGCGCACACCCGCCCGGATCGGGAACAGCTGGCACGCATCGGCGAACGCTACAACCGGGTGCAGCGCGAGACCGACTCCATGCGCCAGCAGGTCGCCGCCACCACCAACTCGCTGGCCCGCACCTTCGACCGCATCGTCGGCCTGCTCGAGGAACGCGGCTATGTCGACGACGGCGAGGTCACCGCGGACGGGCGGCGGCTGGCGCGCATCTACGCCGAGGCCGATCTGGTGGTGGCCGAATGTCTGCGCCAGGGGCTGTGGCGTGGGCTGGGACCGGCCGAGCTGGCGGCCGTGGTGTCCATCCTGGTGTACGAATCCCGCCAGGAGGGCGGCTATCTCGGGGCGTCCGGGCCGACCGCGCCCAGCCGCCGCGCCGTGGAGGCCACCATCGGGGTGTGGTCGCGGCTGCGGTCCGACGAGGCCCGGCACAAGCTGTCGCCGACCCGGGAACCCGACCTCGGGTTCATGTCGGGCATCCACACCTGGGCGCGCGGCGACGATCTGGTGGACGCGCTGCTGGCCAGCGGGGATCGCGGGAATCCGCTCTCGGCGGGCGATTTC
Source organism: Nocardia otitidiscaviarum (assembly GCF_007362295.1). Classification (NCBI taxonomy): domain Bacteria; kingdom Bacillati; phylum Actinomycetota; class Actinomycetes; order Mycobacteriales; family Nocardiaceae; genus Nocardia; species Nocardia otitidiscaviarum. Next base: position 2,845,129 of record NZ_CP041695.1, read on the forward strand.
GTGCGCTGGTGCCGCCAGGTGATCGACCTGCTGGACCAGATCCACAATACGGCCGACGATGAGGAGGTGGCGGCCACGGCGGCCAAGGCGGTGCGCGCCATCCGGCGGGGTGTCGTGGCGGTGGACGCGGCGTGATGACAACGGTTGTGCTTTGATTCCTCGAGTACGACGATCGCGAGTGGAGGCAAGCAGATGAGCGGCCCGTACGGACCGAACGACGCACCGGGCGGAGGACAGGGTAGTCACGACCCGACTCAGCAGTGGACCGGTGGCGTACCCGGACAGCAGTGGGGCGGCCAGCAGCAGCCCGCGCCGCCCACCCAGCAGTGGGGCGATCAGCAGCAGCCCCAGGGACAGTGGGGCCAGCCGCCGCAGCAGCCCGGTGGGCAGCAGTGGGGGCAGAGCCAGCCGCAGTGGCCGCAGCAGGGCCAGTCCGGCACCGACTGGAACCAGCAGCAGCCCGGTGGGCAGCAGTGGGGCCAGAGCCAGCCGCAGTGGCCGCAGCAGGGGCAGCCGGGGCAGCCGGGCTGGGAACAGCAGCAGCCGGGTCAGCCGGGTCAGCCCTGGCCGGGCGCTCAGCCGCCGCAGCAGAAGAAGACCGGCGTCATCATCGCCGCGGTGGTCGGCGCGGTCGTGGTGGTGGCCGCGGTCATCGGCGGCGTGTTCTTCCTGACCGCCAAGGATCAGCTGGACAACAACGCCGTGCAGAACGGCGTGCAGAAGGTGCTGAAGGATTCCTACGGCATCGAGGACGTCAAGGACGTCAGCTGCCCGTCCGGTCAGAAGGTGGAGATCGACAACACCTTCGACTGCACCCTCAAGGTGGGCGGCGAGGACAAGAAGGTGACCATCAAGGTCACCAAGGAGGACGGCACCTACGAGGTCGGCCGCCCCAGCTGAGGGCATGCGGCTGCGTCGAATCGAGCAGGGTATCGAATCGAGCACGGTCGGTCCCCGCGGCGGCGATCGCGGCTACCGCGATCGCGAAGACGACGGTACGAGAGCCGGTTTCGCGCGCCATCCGGTGCGGGAGACCGGCTCTCACCGTGCCGGGACCAGCGCCCGCGACGGGATTGCGCGGGCGATCCGCGCCGACGAGCCCCGCTCGAGTCGGCACCCGGCCCTCAGGCGTTGGCGCGCATGGCCGTCACCAGGCGTTTGATCGGGCTCTCGGCGTTGTAGGCGGCGGCCAGCCCGTCCAGCGCGGCGGGATCGACCGGTGCCGCGGGCAGCGCGTCCGGCCGGGAGAACTCCACCTCGGCATCGCGCACCACCCGCACCACCGGGGCCGCGGCTCGCAGATAGTCGTCCGCGGCGGCCAGCTTGGCGCGCACTCCCTTGGCCAGGTCGGCGGCCGGATCGGCCACCGCCGCGCGCAGCGCCTCGAGTGAGCCGAATCGGGAGATGAGGGTGGCGGCGGACTTGTCGCCGATGCCCGCCACGCCGGGCAGCCCGTCCGAGGCGTCACCGCGCAGGGTCGCCATATCCGCGTAGGCCGGGCCCGCGTTCTGCTGGGGCACACCGTATTTCGCCGCCACCTCGGCCGGACCCCACAGCTGTGCCTTGGCCAGCCCCTGACCCACGTAGAACAGCCGCACCGGCGGCGCCGGATCGTCACGCACCAGCTGCATGAGGTCGCGGTCGCCGCTCACCACGATCACCTCGCTGTCGCGCTCCCGGGTGGCGAGGGTGCCGATCACGTCGTCGGCCTCCAGTCCGTCCGCGCCCGCGGTGGCGATCCCGGCGGCCTCCAGCATCCGCAGGATCATGTCGACCTGCGGGGTGAGGGTGTCGGGCACCTCCTCGACATCCGGATCGGCGGCGTCGGCGAGCCGGTGCGCCTTGTAGGAGGGCACCAGATCCACCCGGAAGGTCGGCCGCCAGTCCAGATCCAGGCAGACCGTCAGCCGACTCGGCCGATGCTGTTTGATCAGCGCGGCGACCATATCGGTGAACCCGCGCAGCGCGTTCACCGGCTGCCCGTCGGGTGCGGTGATCTTCTCCGGGATGGCGTAGAACGCGCGGAACCAGAGACTGGCTCCGTCGAGCAGCAGCAGCGGACCGGTGGGGTTGCTCATGGTCTCCAGACGCTACCGCCCGCCGCCGACAGACGGTGTCGAGGTCGCGCCGCGACACGGGTAACGTCGAACCCTATGAGCTCTCACGACGAGTCACGGTTCACAGCGGACGTCTACGGAGCGCGACTGGAGCGGGCGGCGGAGTTGACCCGCGCCGCCCATCTGGACGCGCTGCTCATCACCCCCGGCCCCGACCTGCAATATCTGATCGGTTCCCGGGCGCAGTCGTTCGAACGGCTCACCTGCCTGGTGATTCCGGCGTCCGGGGAGACGCCGTCGGTGATCATCCCCAAGCTGGAACTGGCCGCACTGGGCGGTTCGGCGGCGGGCGAACTGGGCCTGCAGGTGGTCGACTGGACCGACGGGGTCGATCCGTACGCGCTGGTGAAATCGGTGCTGAACGCGGGCGCGCGCACCGCCGTGGACGACCACATGCCCGCCCTGCACCTGCTGCCCGTCGCCGAGACCCTGCGCCAGCTGCCCGTCTCGGCCACCCCGATCCTGCGGCAGCTGCGAATGATCAAGGACGCCACCGAGATCGACGCGCTGCGCCGGGCGGGCGCCGCCATCGACCGGGTGCACGCGCGGATGGGCGAGTTCCTGCGCGTCGGCCGCACCGAGCGCGAGGTGGCCGCCGACATCACCGCGGCCATCGTCGAGGAGGGCCACACCGGCGCCGCCTTCGTGATCGTGGGCAGCGGCCCGCACGGCGCGGATCCGCACCACGAGGTGTCCGATCGGGTGATCTGCGACGGGGACGTGGTGGTCGTCGATATCGGCGGCCCGGTCGAACCCGGCTACTTCTCCGACTGCACCCGCACCTATGTGCTCGGCGAACCGTCGGAGGAGATCGCGGCCCAGTTCACCGAATTGGAGCGCGCCCAGGCCGCCGCGGTGGCCGCGGTCCGGCCCGGCGTGACCGCGCACGCCGTCGACGCCGCCGCCCGCGATCGCCTGGTCGCCGCCGGGTTGGGCCGCAACTTCGTGCACCGCACCGGGCACGGCATCGGCCTGTCGGTGCACGAGGAGCCCTACATCGTGGCGGGCAACGACATTCCGCTCGCGGCGGGGATGGCCTTCAGCGTCGAACCAGGCATCTATTTCGCCGGTGAGTGGGGCGCCCGCATCGAGGACATCGTCGTGGTGACCGAGGACGGCTGCGAATCGGTCAATACCCGCCCGCACGGCCTGACCCGGCTCTAGCGGATCGCGGACGCGCTCGGCGTCAGGGTTCCACCTGCGCCGAGAGCGGAATTCCGGTGTGCAGGAAGCGGATCAGGCGTCCGATGCGGACGCAGTGTGCGGCGCAGCGGTCGTAGTGCTGCGCCAGCAGGGCCACGTCCACCGCCATGGCGGCGCCGTGCGCCCAGCTGGTGTCACCGACCACCCGCAGCACTTGGCGATGCAGCCGGTCGAGGGTGTCGTCGGAGGGAATCGGCGCCAGATCCGGGGAGGGTGGCCGGGCGACGATGGCCGCCACCGCGGCGGCGGCCAGATGCGTGGTGGCCGTGGCCATTCCGGTCAGCAGGGTGACCACGTGCGGCGGCGCCACCGGCAGCGGGTGGCGGCGCACCACGCTGTCGGCCACCCGGCTGAGCGCGCCGCCGATGCCGTTGAGGTCGTCGGCGATCTGGATGGCGGTCACCACATGGCGCAGATCGCGTGCGACGGGCGCCTCCAGCGCCAGCAGGATGACCGATCTGTCCTCGCAGGTGGCGTGCTTGGTCTGTAACTGCTCCTCGAGGGCGAAGACCTCGTAGGCGGCGCCCAGATCGGTGTCGGTCAGCGCGGCCGTGGCCCGCTCGGTGGCCTCGTGCGCGAGTCGCGCCATGTGGGCGAGCTCATGGGTCAGCGTGGTGAGCTCGTAGGAGAATTTCGTCCGCACGGAGTTATCTTCGCTGCCGAGTGGGCGGGACGCACAAATTCGCGAAATGGACCGGCAGGTATGCGAATTCGGAGTGACATGACCCCGATGCGACTCAGTGCGCGGCCGCGCCGCCGTTCTTCAGCGTGCCGCTCGACAGCACCCGCTGCACCTTGATGGCGATGACCACCCGGTTCGGATTCTCCCGCGGCACCCGGTAGCGCCGCGCGTACCGCCGCTCCGCGTCGGCCACGCTCACCGCGTCGTCGAGCACCTCGGCCGGACCCTCCAGGGTGAGCCACCGGGGGCCGTCCACCTGACTCACCGCCGCGTACCCCGACCGGCGCACATTGCGCACCTTCACCTTGTCGTCGCTGGTGATCACCCGCGCGACCCCGGCCTCCGGATCCCAGGTGAAGCCCACCGCCACCACATGCGGGGTGCCGTCGGCGCGCAGCGTGCTCAGCGTCGCCAGATGGCGTTCGGCGACGAATTCGAGGGCGGCGGCGGAGAGCTCGGGGCGCGGGGTCGGCATGGTCCGACGCTACCAACTCCGGGCGGCGGCCGGACCGCACCGGTCCCTTTGGCAGACTGAGCGCCATGGCCGAGATCGACGATGGCGTGGTGCTGGTGCTGGGTGGGCGCAGTGAGATCGGGGTGGCCGTGGCACAACGGCTCGCACCCGGGCGGGTCGTGGTGCTGGCCGCGCGCCGCAGCGACGATCTCGACGAGGAGCGGCGCGCGCTCACCGCCGCGGGCGCCGCCGCCGTGCACGCGGTGGAATTCGATGCCGACGACACGGCGAGCCATCAGCCGCTGCTGGAGAAGGTGGCGGCCGACTACGGCCGGATCGGCGTCGCGGTGGTGGCCTTCGGCGTACTGGGCGATCAGGCGCGAGCCGAGCGGGATCCGGCGCACGCGGTGGCGGTGGTGCACACCGACTACGTGGCCCAGGTGAGCGTGCTGACCGTGCTCGCGAATCTGCTGCGGGCCCAGGGCGGCGGGCAGATCGTGGCCTTCAGCTCCATCGCCGGGGTGCGGGTGCGGCGCGCCAACTACGTGTACGGCTCGGCCAAGGCCGGACTGGACGGATTCGCCAGCGGCCTCGCCGACGCCCTGCACGGCAGCGGGGTACACCTGCTGCTGGTGCGGTCGGGCTTCGTGATCGGGCGGATGACCGCGGGCATGGAACCGGCCCCGCTGTCCAGCACCCCCGACCAGGTGGCCGACGGCGTGGTGGCGGGGCTGCGGCGGCGCTCGCGGGTCGCGGTGGTGCCCGGCGCGCTGCGGTTGATGTTCCTCGCCATGCGGCTGGTGCCGCGGTCGGTCTGGCGGCGGATGCCGCGATGAGCGCCGCGGCGCTGGATTGGCCGGTCGCGCAGCCGATCACGGTGATCGGCATCGGCGCGGACGGCTGGGACGGCCTCGGCGGGGTGGCGCGGCGGGCGCTGACCGACGCGGAGGTGGTGCTCGGGTCGGCGCGGCAGCTGGCACTGCTGCCCGACGACGGCCGCGCCGCCCGGGTGAGCTGGCCCTCGCCGCTGCTGCCCGCCCTCACCGGACTGCTGAAACGCTATGCGGGGGAACGAGTCTGCGTCCTCGCCAGCGGTGATCCGATGTTCTACGGCATCGGTGTGACACTGGCCAGGCTGGTCGGCGCGCACGCCCTGCGGGTGCTGCCGCAGCCGTCCTCGGCATCGCTGGCCTGCGCTCGGCTCGGGTGGGCGCTGGCCGAGACGCCGGTGGTGAGCGCGGTGGGGCGGCGGCTGGAGACGGTGCTGCCCGAACTCGCCGACGGCCGTCGCCTGCTGCTGCTGAGCACCGACGAGCACACCCCGGCGCGGCTGGCGGAACTGCTGGCGCGCAACGGTTTCGGCGAATCGACGGTGACGGTGCTGGAGCAGTTGGGCGGTCCGGGGGAGCGGATCGTCGCGGGGACGGCCGCGACCTGGGCGCATCCGCCCGGGGACGCCCTCAATATCGTGGCCGTGGACTGTGTGGCCGATCCGGCGGCGGTGCGCCTGAGCCGCCTGCCCGGCCTGCCGGACACGGTGTACGGCGGCGACGGTCAGCTCACCAAATCGGAGGTGCGTGCGCTCACCATCGCCGCGCTGGCCCCCGCGCCGGGCGAGCTGCTCTGGGATGTCGGCGGCGGCTCCGGCACCATCGCCATCGAGTGGTGCCGCACGCATCCCAGCTGCCGCGCCGTCACCTTCGAACGGTGGCCGGCGCGACGGGAGCAGATCGGCGCGAACGCCACCGCCCTCGGCGTTCCCGGCGTCGAGGTGCGTGGGACGGCCCCGGGATCCTTCGCCGACCTGCCCGCCCCGGATGCCGTCTTCCTCGGCGGCGGTCTGACCCAGGACGGCCTGGTCGACGCCTGCTGGGACGCGCTGCGTCCCGGCGGCCGTCTGGTCGCCAATGCGGTCACCGCCGAATCGGAGTCGCTGCTGCTCACCCTGTCCGCCACCCATGGCGGCACGCTGCGCCGCATCCAGATCCACCGCGGCGAACCTCTCGGCGGATTCACCGCGTGGCGACCGCAGTTACCGGTGGCCCAATGGTCGGTGCGCAAACCTGGCGACTGAGGTTCGCCCGCCGTACGCTGGGTAGATCCCAGCTATCGGGCGGACGTTTCGCCACCGCCCCGATGGAGGTGTCTCATGACTCGGATTCGACATCGATGGACAGGATCGGAGGCGCTGCCGGTCTTCGCCCGCACCGAACTCGGGCGGCGGTCGCGAAGGGTTCGCCACCACGCCGGTGAGGGTATCGAGGACGGTTACAACGTGCCGGGAATCGTGCTGTGCGGACTGGGTGTCGTGGCGTTGGCCCTGGCGCTCACGGCGGCGGGCTACGGATTCACCGGGTGGGCGACGATCGCGGCGTTCAGCTGCGCGGCACTGCTGCTGTGCGGTGCGCTGTGGCTCTACGTCGAGTGGCGTCGCGACCGTCGCCATCATCCCGATCCGACCGCGCGGCAGGGCCATTGACCCGCGCCCGTCGTCGGCCCTCGCGCGGGCGGGGGCCGGGAACCTATGCGGCCATCGGGCGGGGGTAGAGGCTGCGCATGGTGAGGTAGTGGATCTCGAGATCACGTTCCAGGTAGTCCATGCGGTGCTCCCAGAACTCCCGCATATGCGGCAGGGCCAGGTGCCGGTCCAGATCGGCGGCTGAGCGCCACACCTCGTAGAAGACGAAGGTGGTCGGGTCGTCGGCGAGTTCGTGGAAGTGGTACTCGAGCGCGCCGTCCTCCTCCCGGGTGGGAGCGACGAAGGACAGCAGCAGTTCGCGCAGCTCCTCGACCTTGTCCGGCTTGGGGTGGGCGAAGCCGACCAGTGTGAACGGAATCCCCTCGGAAGGTACGGTGTTTGCCATACCTCGGACGCTAGCGGTGTCTGAGGTACGATGCAAACCGTACCTATGGAAGGTGGGTGGACGTGGTCGCCGACGAACCGAGCACGGCGGAACTCGACCTGGGCGCGGTACTGGCCGCCCTGGCCGACAAGCACCGCCTGGCGGTGGTGCTGGCGCTGTTGGCCGATGCCGAGGATGCCGAGCGGCATTGCAGCTCTTTCGGCCTGCCGGTCTCGAAAGCCACTCGGACACATCACTTTCGGATACTGCGGCAGGCGGGGTTGATTCGGCAGGTCGATCGGGGCAACAGCAATATGGCGCGATTGCGCCGCGCCGATCTGGCCGAGCGCTTTCCCGGCCTGCTCGAGCTGCTGGCCGACGAGGTCGAGCGGCGCACCGCGGCCGCCCCGAACTGAAACATCGATAGGTCAACGGTATGGTGGCGTGCCGTGACTCGATTGTCATCGGGTCCGGTATCAGCCATATCGGGAGACTTGATGAAGTACACGAAGTTCGCCGCCACCGCCCTGTTCGCCGCCGCCACCACCGGAATCGCCGCCGGGACCGGATACGCTGCACCGGTGGAAGCGCCCACCGCACCGCAGCCGGTCGCCGCGCAGGTGCACGGGCAGGATCAGGGTGTCGACTACACCATCGCGCTGGCCGAGGCGGGCGACGCCATCGTCACCAGCGTCACCGGCGGTCGGTTCAGCGTCGACGCCGACGGGCAGGCCGTGAGCCTGACCAACGAATCCGGTGCGGTGGTGGCGCAGGTGCCGCTGACCGGAAAAGCCGGTGGGGAGGACGTGCGGATCGTCGCGGCCGTCGCCGACAACGGCCAGGAACTGTCGCTGACCCCCGAGGTCGGGCCGCACGCGCACGCGCGGGCCATCTCCGCGCAGCAGTGGTTCTTCGCCGAATTGCAGCGCGCCGCGCTCGGCGCGGCCGTGGGCGCGGTGATCGGCGGCGCCATCGGCCTGCTCGGGCTGGTCGTCTCCGCGATTCCCGGCGCCATCATCGGCGCGCTCATCGGCCTGCTGGTCGCCGGTGGTCAGCCGCTGATCGACTCGGGCTCCGCCTATTTCAGCGGGCAGCCCTGAGGACCCTGATTCTCGGTGGCACCCGCGAAGCTCGGGTGCTCGCCGAAACTGCTTCCGGCGAGCGGGGATTCGAGATCGTCTCCTCGCTCGCCGGACGCGTCCGCGACCCGCTGCTGCCAGTGGGGCAGGTGCGGATCGGCGGCTTCGGCGGCCTGGACGGACTGCGGACCTGGTTGTCGGACAATCGCATCGAGGTCGTGGTCGACGCCACCCATCCGTTCGCGGCCGGTATCACCGACCATGCCGCCGCGGCCGCCGCGAGTCTGGGGCTGCCGATCCTGCATGTGCGCCGACCGGGCTGGACGCAGCGCCCGGGGGACCGCTGGATCCGGGTGCCGGATCTGTCCGCCGCCGCGACAGCCGTTGCCGGACTGGGGGATCGGATCTTCCTCACCATCGGCCGCCAGGGCGTGAGCGCTTTCGCCGCGCTGCGCGGGCACTGGTTCCTCATCCGGGCCATCGATCCGCCCGAGGGCGCGCTGCCGCCCCGGCACGAACTGCTGCTGGCACGCGGCCCGTTCACCGTCGCCGACGAAACGGCGCTGCTCGCGGCGCATCGGATCACCGCCCTGGTCACCAAGGACAGCGGCGGCGCGCAGACCGAGGCCAAACTCGACGCCGCGCGCGCCCGCGGGCTGCCCGTGGTCGTGGTGGACCGCCCGCCGCTGCCGGCGGGGGCGCGGTCGGTGGAAACCGTTGCCGCCGCCTGGGATTGGCTGCGCGCGGCGCAGCGGCTCAGGTGAGCCGACTGGTCTCGCTGAGCAGTTCGGGCAGCCGATCGAACCATTCCAGCACCGCGCGTTCGTAGCGGATGCCGAAATCCAGGGTGGCCCGCTCGAACGGGGACTGCCGCTGCTCGTCGTGACCGGTGAGGTATCCGGCCAGGCGCTGTTCGTGGATCTCCCGGTTGGCGTCGATGATGCGGCGCAACCGGTCGGGTTCCACGAAGTCGCCGAAGGACAGGGTGAGCAGCAGCGGCACCCGAATGGTCTCCGCGCCCGGATCGCGGGCGATCCACTGGGCGAACGCCTCACGGCCCGCCTCGGTGATCCGGTAGGGGGTGCGGTCGCGCGCGCCGGCCTCGCCCTTGTCCACCAGGCCGTGCTGATGCATGGTGGCGAGTTCGCGGTACACCTGGCTCTGGGTGATGGTCCAGAAGTCACCGATCTTGTCCTGGGCCAGGGCGACCAGATCCCAGCCGGACATGGGGCCCTGGTGCAGGAATCCCAATAGCGACGCGGCCGTCGAATTGAGCGGGCGTTGCGATGTGTCTGCCACCTGCACTCCCTTCCTCCGGGCCATCTTCCACTATGGAATATTAATCGGTGTAGCGGCGGGAGGTGAACACGCGTGGTCCACCCGCCGCCTCGAACACCGTGGTGCTGGACGCGCCCACGATGAGCAGGGTACGCATATCCACCTCGGCCGGATCCAGCTCCGCCAGGGTCACCACCCGCACCGATTCGGTCGGCCCGCCCACATCGCGGCCGAGCACCACCGGGGTATCGGGTTTGCGGTGTTCGAGCACCAGCTCCCGCATGGCCGCCACCTGCCAGGTGCGCTGCGAGGAAGCCGGGTTGTAGACGGCGAAGGCCATATCGGCGGCGGCCACGGCGGCGATCCGGCGCGCCACCACCTCCCACGGCTTGAGGCGGTCCGACAGCGAGATCATGGCGAAGTCGTGCCCCAGCGGTGCGCCGACCCGGCTCGCGACCGCGCTGGCCGCGGTCATCCCGGGCAGCACCCGCACCGGAACATCGCACCACTGCGGATCGGCCGACTCCTCGATCACGGCCGCCGCCATGGCGAAGACGCCGGGATCGCCCGAGGACACCACCGCCACCCTGCCTCCGCGCTTGGCCAGATCCAGGGCCATGGCCGCGCGCTCGGACTCCACGCGGTTGTCACTGGCGTGGCGGCGCTGCCCCGGACGTTCGGGCACGCGATTCACATAGGTGCTGTACCCGACGATGTCGGTGGCCTCGGCCAGTGCCCGCGTGACCTCGGGGGTGGTCCATTCGGCCGCGCCGGGACCGAGGCCGACCACGACGACTTCGCCGTGTACGGCCGGCTTTTCGACGGTCGCGGAGGCGACCGGAATGGGGGCGGCGGTGGCGGCGGGAGTCAGCGGGATCGGTGTGGCAGGTTCGGGGCCGGGGACCACGGTGATGGCGAAGTACGGCACGCTGGCGTCGTCCACGTCGGCGGCGCGCAGCACGCGCTGGCGGGTGCTGCTGGCGCGTTCCACGTAGTAGGCGTCGTCGAGTCGCCCGGCATCGGAGAGGGCTCGGCGCACACCGGGATAGGTGCGGCCCAGTTTCATGATGGCGGCGGCGTCGGTGTCCCGCAGGCGGCGGGTGAGCTCGTCCACCGGCATGGTGCCGGGCAGCACCGTCAGCACCTGGTCGCCCTCGACCAGCGGGGTGCCCAGCGCCGCCGAGGCCGCGCTCACCGAGGTGACGCCCGGAATGATCTCGGTGTCGAAGCGGTCCGCGAGGCGGCGGTGCATATGCATGAAGGAGCTGTAGAACAGCGGGTCACCGGCGGCGAGCAGGGCCACCGACCGGCCGGCGGCCAGATGGTCCGCCAGCAGGGCGGCGGCGGATTCGTAGAACTCGTCGATCGCGCCCTGATAGCCGCCGGGATGGTCGGTGGTCTCGGTGGTCACCGGATAGACCAGATGCTCCTCGAGCTGGCCCGCCCGCATATACGGTGCCGCGATGCCGCGGGAGATGCTGCGGCCGTGGCGGGCACTGTGGAAGGCGATCACGTCGGCCGCGGCGATCACCCGCGCCGCCTTGACCGTCACCAGTTCCGGATCACCCGGTCCCAGTCCGACACCCCAGAGCTTGCCGCTCATTCCTGTTCGCTCGCAATCGCATTGAGGGCGGCGGCGGTGATGGCACTGCCACCCCGGCGGCCGCGCACCGTCAGAAACTCCACGCCGCCGTAGTCCGCGAGGGCCTGTTTGGATTCGGCCGCGCCGATGAAACCGACCGGAATCCCGAGCACCGCGGCCGGGCGCGGCGCACCCGCGTCCAGCATGTCCAGCAGATGGAACAGCGCGGTCGGCGCGTTCCCGATGGCCACCACCGCCCCGTCGAGCCGGTCACGCCACAGCTCCAGCGCCGCCGCCGACCGCGTATTGCCCAGCGCCGCCGCCAGTTCCGGCACCCGCGCGTCATCCAGCAGACACAGCACCTCGTTGTCGGCGGGCAGCCGCTTGCGCGTCACCCCCGACGCCACCATCTTGGCGTCGCACAGAATCGGCGCACCGCCCCGCAGCGCGGCCCGCGCCTTCGCCACCACATCGGTGCTGAATTCCACGTCGGCGGCCAGATCCACCTGCCCGCAGGCGTGGATCATCCGCACCACCACCTGCGACACGTCCGCCGGAAACCGCGCCAGCTCCGCCTCCGCGCGAATGGTGGCGAACGAGCGCCGATAGATCTCGGCCCCGTCGGTGAGGTAGCTGGCACGCACGTCGGACATGGCGTCCAGACTAAGAGGAGCGCGCGCAACCCCCGCGCGCCGGGTACGGGCTGTGAACCCGAACCGAGCGCGAGCGCGTGCCCATGCGTGCTGCTGGGCGCGGAGATACCGGTGTGGCTCCGCGCCCAGCGCGCGGGAATGGAAGGCGCAGACAGCAGCCGTGTGCGCTGGCGAGCAGAGCCGCGGTCAGGACGCCGTTGCGGCGGGCGGCACCACCCGGTAGCCGGTCGGGGTGGCGGTGACCTCGGTGGCGGGGCCGCGGGGGCGGCCGCAGCGGCGGTCGCAGCCGGACCAGTGCTGGCGGCCGGTGGCGACCACCTCGTCGGCCGCCAGCTCGTCGGCGGCGGGTTGCGGTGGGCCGGAAGGCAGTACGCGGCCCGCCTCGACGGCGGCCGCGGCGTCGGCGCGGACGTCGGTGCGGGATTTGGCGCAGCCGGGCTGCCCCGCACAGGCGGTGACCTGGAGCCAGGGGGAGGCGGCGTCGAAGATGAGACCTATGGGGGCCAGCACGCGCACCACCTGTTCGGCGGCCCACTCGTCGAGGTCGGTGATCACCAGACCCCGCCACGGGGTGATGACGACCGGGCGGTCGACGGCGGCGATGAATTCGGCGGTGCGGGCGGGCAGCGATCCCAGGCGCACGCCCGCGCCCAGCGCCACCCGGTCGTCGGCCTGGGTGAGCCAGCCGATCGGAGGTTCCTGGTGTGGCGGCAGCGCCACGGTCTCGGCGGTGGTGAGATGCGGATGCGCGGCGCGCAGGCGGTCCGCCAGCGCCGCCGGGCCGTCCGGGATCTCGTGCAGCCGCCACTGGTCCTCGCGCAGTTCCAGGAAACCGTGCGCGGCGTGCAGCACGGTATCCACGGCATGGTCGGCGGTCACGCGCAGACCGGAGTCGCGCCCCGCCAGCACCACGGCGTAGGTGTCCTCGTCGACGGCGTGCACCCCGATATCCGCGCCCAGCCCGCTCACATCGCCGCGACCGTCGTCCAGGGTGAACAGCACCCGGCCGGGCAGCTCGGCCAGTCGCGGCGCGGCGCGCACACCGGCATCGAGTGCCGGAACCAGCGCGTGCACATCGGTCCAGCCGCCGACCCGGCCCGACAGCGGGGACGCGACGATATTGCGCACCCGTTCGTGCGTGCCGCTGGGCAGCAGCCCGGCCGCCCGCAGCCGTCGCTCCAACTCGGCGGCGTCACGCACCCCGCGCAACTGCGCGTTGGCGCGGGAGGTGAGTTCGATGCCGCCGTCGGCGAGTTCCCGCGCCGCCTCGGCCAGCGCCTGCACCTGGGCCGGTGCCAGCCGACCGCCGGGCACGCGAATGCGGGCGAGCGGCCCGTCGGCGGCCTCGTGCAGTCGCAGCACGCCCGGGCAGGAATCGGGATCTGTTCGAGTCATGACCCGATCCAGCCTACGGACACCCGGGTGGACCCGTCGCCGGGGCACCGCGTCGCGGCGGGCCTGCGATGCCCGCCAACCTCGGGTGTCGCACTCCGTGCACCGTCGGCGAACTCGACCGGGACCGGCCTGCTCGGATCCCTGCGCCGACACCGGTGGCGTGCGCGCCGATTCCGGCATCCTGCGATCGCGCCGTCACCGCCCGCGGCACTCACGCCGGTCGGGGTGGATACGGGCCTCAGCGCAGGTGATGCGGTTCGATTCCCGGCGTCGCCCCGCGCCCGCTCGCCCAACTCGGACTGGTGGCGTAGGTGTCGTTGAGCAGGCTCGGGCTGTCGTGGTGTTCGAGGTGGTCGCGGTGCACGGTCGTGGTCATGAGCATCAGCGCGAACAGGAGTGTGGCCGCGCAGATCCCGCCGGCGACGATCGCCCACTGCGAATGTCCGGTGCCGGCAGCGGTCAATGCCATTGCCAGCGTTGCGAAAGCAACCAATGCGCAAAAGTACCCTGACCAGGCGGCGAACCGATTCCGCCTGACCCAACCCGGAGTGTTCGGCATACGCGCAGCGTACGCCGGCGTACCGGTCGTGGGACAGGGCCGGGCGGAGAGGTTGCAGCACTGTGATCCCCGCGCGATAGAGTCGCGAGGCTCGTCGGACGGAAGAAACCGGTGCAATTCCGGTGCGGTCGCGCCACTGTGACAGTCAGACCTTCCCCATGAGCGCCGAACCGTGCCGGGCGCGTCACCCCAAGGAAGGCCGAACCGTGATTCTGCTGCTGTCCACCTCCGATACCGATCTGCTCAGTGCCCGCGCCAGCGGGGCCGAGTACCGGCTCGCCAATCCGGCGCGGCTGCTGCCGGAGGATCTGCCCGCCCTGCTCGCGGGCGCCGATCTGGTGATCGTGCGCATCCTCGGCGGCGTCCGCGCCTGGGAGGAGGGACTGGAGACGCTGCGCGCCAGCGGTGTTCCGCTGGTCGCGCTGGGCGGTGAGATCGCGCCCGACGCCGAACTCATGGAACAGTCCACCGTGCCCGGCGGTGTGGCCGCCGACGCGCACAACTACCTCGCCGCGGGCGGGCCGCTGAACCTGCGGCAACTGCACAACTTCCTGTCCGACACGGTGCTGCTCACCGGGCACGGCTTCGAACCGCCGGTGGAGATGCCGCGCTGGGGTGAACTCGAGCGCACCGCGCGGCCGGTCGCTGCGGACGCGCCCACCGTCGCGGTCGTCTACTACCGCGCCCAGCAGCTGGCCGGGAACACCGCCTATGTCGACGCGCTGTGCACCGCCATCGAAGCGGCCGGGGCGCGGCCGCTGCCGCTGTACTGCGCCTCGCTGCGCGCCGCCGAGCCGGAGCTGCTGGCCCGGCTGCGCGAGGCCGACGCGCTCGTGGTGACCGTGCTGGCCGCGGGCGGCACCAAACCCGCCACCGCCTCGGCCGGGGGCGAGGACGAGGCGTGGGATGTGGGCGCGCTCGCCGACCTGGATGTGCCCATCCTGCAGGGCCTGTGCCTGACCAGCAGCCGGGCCCAGTGGGAGGACAATGACGACGGGCTGTCGCCGCTGGATGTGGCGACCCAGGTGGCGGTGCCGGAATTCGACGGCCGCATCATCACGGTGCCGTTCTCCTTCAAGGAGTTCGATGCCGACGGCCTGTCCGCCTACGTGCCCGATCCGGAGCGGGCGGCGCGGGTGGCCGGGATCGCGGTGCGCTACGCCCGGCTGCGCCACATCCCCAACGCCGACAAGCGCGTGGTGCTCATGCTGTCGGCGTATCCGACCAAGCACGCCCGCATCGGCAATGCCGTCGGCCTGGACACCCCGGCCAGCGCCATCCGGCTGCTCACCGAGATGCGGGCCGCCGGATACGATCTCGGCGCACCGGGGGAGATCCCGGGCCTCGAACAGGGCGACGGCGACGCGCTCATCCACGCCCTGATCGCCGCGGGCGGTCAGGATCCGGACTGGCTCACCGCCGAACAGCTCGAGGGCAACCCGATCCGCATCGGCGCCGACACCTACACCGCCTGGTTCGACACCCTCCCGGACGACCTGCGCGAGAACGTGATCGAGGCGTGGGGGCCGCCGCCGGGTGAGCTGTACGTGGACCGCTCCGCCGATCCGAAGGGCGAGATCGTCATCGCCGCACTGCGTTTCGGCAATGTGGTGCTCATCGTGCAGCCGCCGCGCGGCTTCGGCGAGAATCCGGTGGCCATCTACCACGATCCGGATCTGCCGCCCAGCCATCACTACCTGGCCGCCTACCGCTGGCTCGCCGCACCCGAGGGCTTCGCCGCCGACGCCATGGTGCACCTGGGCAAGCACGGCAATCTGGAGTGGCTGCCCGGCAAGACCCTCGGCATGTCCGCCTCCTGCGGCACCGACGCCGCGCTGGGCGATCTGCCGCTGATCTATCCGTTCCTGGTGAACGATCCGGGCGAGGGCACCCAGGCCAAGCGCCGCGCCCACGCCACCCTGGTGGACCACCTCATCCCGCCGATGGCGCGCGCCGAAACCTACGGTGACATCTCGCGGCTGGAGCAGCTGCTCGACGAGCACGCCAATATCTCCGCGCTCGATCCGGCCAAGCTGCCCGCCATCCGGCAGCAGATCTGGACCCTCATGCGCGCCGCCAAGATGGACCACGACCTGGGCCTCGAGGAGCGCCCGGACGAGGACGTCTTCGACGATATGCTACTGCACGTCGACGGCTGGCTGTGCGAGATCAAGGATGTGCAGATCCGCGACGGCCTGCACGTGCTCGGCCAGGCCCCGGCGGGGGAGACCGAGGTCGACCTGGTGCTGGCCATGCTGCGCGCGCGGCAGCTGTGGGGCGGCGAGGTGTCCGTGCCCGGTCTGCGAGAAGCGCTGGGGCTCAGCGAGTCCGGCGACGAATCCCGCAACCGGGTGGACAGCTTCGAGGCGCGCGCCCGCGCTCTCGTGGCCGCCTTGCAGGCCGCGGACTGGTCGGTCGACGCCATCGACGCGATCGTCGACGCGCAGATCACGGCGGGCGGCACGGGTGACAACGCCGGGGCCACACCGGCACTCGCGGACACCGCCGCCTCCGGGGACGCGGCGGCACCGGGCGCGGCCCTGGCGGGGGACACGGAGAAGCGCGGGGATTCGGTGGCAGCTGAGGCAGGCCGTTCGGCCGCGGGCGGGACGACGGTCGTGCCCGGAAACGCTGTCGCACCCGGCGGTGCGGCCGCATCCGCCGGTTCGACCGCGCCCGCCGTCGGTCCGGACGCCGTGCGGGCGGTGCTGCGGTTCGCCGCCACCGAGGTGGTGCCGCGGCTGCGGCAGACCGAGGTGGAGATCCAACGGGTGCTGCACGCGCTCGCCGGTGGCTTCATCCCCGCCGGCCCGAGCGGCTCACCGCTGCGCGGCCTGATCAACGTACTGCCCACCGGCCGCAACTTCTACTCCGTCGACCCCAAGGCGGTGCCCTCGCGGCTGGCCTGGGAAACCGGTCAGGCCATGGCGGATTCGCTGCTCGAGCGCTACCTCGCCGACCACGGCGAGTACCCGAGGTCGGTGGGCCTGTCGGTGTGGGGCACCTCCGCCATGCGCACCGCGGGCGACGACATCGCCGAGGTGCTCGCACTGCTCGGGGTGCGGCCGGTGTGGGACGAGGCCAGCCGCCGCGTCACCACCCTCGAACCGATCGCGCTCGACGAACTGGGCCGACCGCGCATCGACGTGACCGTGCGCATCTCCGGCTTCTTCCGCGACGCCTTCCCGCACGTGCTCGCCCTGCTCGACGACGCGGTGCGGTTGGTGGCCGGGCTCGACGAACCCGCCGAGTCGAATTACGTGCGCGCCCACGCTCAGTCGGATCTGGCCGCGCACGGCGACGAGCGTCGCGCCACCACCCGCATCTTCGGCTCCAAGCCCGGCACCTACGGTGCGGGCCTGCTCCAGCTCATCGACTCCAAGAGCTGGCGCACCGACGACGATCTCGCGCAGGTGTACACCACCTGGGGCGGCTACGCCTACGGCCGCGACCTGGACGGCGCGCCCGCCGCCGACGACATGCGCTCGGCGTATCGGCGAATCGCGGTGGCGGCCAAGAACACCGACACCCGCGAGCACGATATCGCCGACTCCGACGACTACTTCCAGTACCACGGCGGCATGGTGGCCGCGGTGCGCGCGCTCACCGGCAAGAATCCGGAAGCCTATATCGGCGACAGCACCCGCCCGGATTCCGTGCGCACCCGCACCCTCTCGGAGGAGACCACCCGCGTGTTCCGGGCGCGCGTGGTGAATCCGCGCTGGCTCGACGCCATGCGGCGGCACGGCTACAAGGGCGCGTTCGAAATGGCCGCCACCGTCGACTATCTCTTCGGCTACGACGCCACCACCAATGTGGTCGCCGACTGGATGTACGAGAAACTCGCCGACAGCTACGTTTTCGACGAGGTGAACCGCAAGTTCATGGAACAGTCGAACCCCTGGGCGCTGCACGGTATCGCGGAGCGTTTGCTGGAGGCGGCGGAGCGGAACCTGTGGGAGCGGCCGGAGGACGAGACGCTCGCGCGGTTGAAGCAGATCTACCTCGAAACCGAGGGCGAACTCGAATAATTCGGCCCGTGGTGCGCCCGCGGCGGCGCGGGCGCACCAACGCGGGCGGGGCGGCGTGTCCTGCGGACATCGGCGGACAACCCCGGTTCAGGGGGCTTCCGCACCGCCAACTCTGAGAGGATCATAAGAATCGTTCGATGTCATTTCGGGGAGGCATCGGATATAACTGATCCCCTGATTCGCCGCATCGATCGAATTCACCGAACTCGGGCCTGCGGTGAATCGGCTCTCGATTGCGAGTAATGATCATGAGTATCGCCAAATTCGCCGCTACCGCATTCATTTCCGCCGCCGCGCTGGGCATTGCCACGGCGACGGCACAGGGCGCTCCGGCCGCGCCGGGCATCAGTGGTGTCGATCGAGGGGTCGAGTACACCACCACGCTCGCTCCCGACCGCAGCGCCGTCACCACCACCCTGGCCTCCGGCCGGTTCGAACTGGGTCACGACGCGGTGGCCGTCATCGCGCCCGGCGGGGCCACCATCGCGGCCATTCCGCTCACCTACCAGGTGGCGGACCGCTCCATCAGCGTTGTGCCGCAACTGGATGCCAGCGGCACCGTGTTGACCGTCCACCCGGCCAGCGCCGCGGACCTCGCGCCCGCTACGGCCGAAACCGTTGCGCTGCAACATGTCGCCGATGCCGGATCGATCGTGGCCGGTGCGCTCATCGGCTGTGTGGTCGGCGCGGTGATCGGTGTGTTCTTCTTCGTGGTCGGCGCGGTCGTCGGCTGTGGGGTAGGCGGCCTGCTCGGTGCCATCATCGCGAGCCAGCGCTGACATCGAGGCGGGAGGCAGCCGCCACACGGCACCGCCGGAGTCCCACTCCGGCGGTGCCGCGTCCCCGCTCCGTCCACGGTCGTAGGCGGTACTGCGCTCCGGGACGGATGTGATCGGCCGCGCCCCGTCCTACCGTGGGGATATGACGTGGAACGATGTGGCCGAGGCCAAATACGCCCTGCTCACCACCTATAAGAAGGATGGCACGCCGGTCGGCACGCCGGTGTGGGTCGCCCCCGACGGCGACCGCATCCTGGTGTGGACCAATGCCGACGCCTGGAAGGTCAAGCGGATTCGGCGCGACCCCCGGGTGACATTGCAGATCAGCGACAATCGCGGTAAGCCGCGCGGCCACGAGGTGGTCGAGGGTACCGCGAGCGTGCTCGACGCCGACGGCACCGAGCGGGCGCGCACCGTGCTGGCGGACAAGTACGGCCTGCTCGGCAGCCTCGCGATCAAGGGGCACAAGCTGATTCGCGGGGCGGACAGCTCGGTGGGGTTGGCCGTCACCCCGCGGGCGTCGTAACCGTTCCCCAAGCCGGAGGAACCGCGAGCACCGCAGCACTCCGCCGGCACCGGAGCGCGTGCGCCGGGTTCACGGTGCCGCCGCGGGTCCGGCGATCGGACGCGCACCCTGCCCGGGTCGCGCGGTGCGAGTCGGCCGGGACATGCGATCGGATGCTCCGCCCGGCCCGCTCAGCTGTCGGCGGTGATCTCCAGGCCGATAGTGCCGCCCCGGCCGCGGCGCAGCAGGCTGCCCTGCACGCCGAGCCAGCCCATGATGCCGTACTTGCGTTTGATGAGGGCGCGGGCGCGATCGGTGCCCGCGGCATCGAGCACGACGCCGGTTCCGGTGACCACCGCACCGCGCGGTTTGCCCATGGCGTCGCAGGGTTGCAGGGTGACCCGGGGGTCGCGGCGCAGCCGCTTGACCTTCCAGCTGTCGGTCACGGTCCAGACATAGAGGCGACCGGCGTCGAGCACCGCCCAGACCGCGGTGCCGACCGGCGTGCCGTCCTTCTTGTAGGTGGTCAGCAGCACGTATTTGGAGTCGCCCACCGGGCCGAACGGATTGTCCACGCCCGCAGCCTAACCCGCGTCCCCGTCGATCGCCGTGTCCGGATCATCCGCCATGCGGTATTCGCCCGCTTCCAGTCGGGTCAGCAGTCCGGCGGTCCAGCCGGTGAGATTGCCGAAGACGCCACTCCACAGCTCCAGCAGATCCGTCGAGTACGGGGCCTCGTGGCGGCTCGGGAACTCCGGAATCATCTCGAGCAGCCCGACCCGGATCTCCTCGCTGCGGGCGCGCTGCTCGCGCAGCAATTCGATCACCCGGGCCCGGGGGAGAGCGTCCATGAAGGCGATACCCGCGCCCAGCTCCTCCATATCCACGCTGACGAGCGCGGATTCCAGCAGGCGCAGGAACTCGCGGTCACCGGCGGGGGTGAGCTCGTAGAGGGTGCGGCCCGGACCCTGGCTGCTGCCCTCGGTGCCGAGTGGCCGCAGGCAGCCCTCCTGGGCCAGCTGTTTGAGCGCGTGGTGGATCGAGCCGGGTTTGACATTCGTCCAGGTCTCGGCCCGCCAGGACAGCAGTTCCCGGCGCACCGCGTAGCCGTAGGTCGGCTGGGCGTGCAGGCGCACCACGCCGAGGACGAGCAGGCGCACGGTGGACAATGGCGGTCTCCTTCGGCGGCGGTGACGGTCCCGCTCATGGTAATCAAACTTGACTTCCGCTGCGAAGCGTCCCTAGGCTGAGGTAGTCAAATTTGATTACCAAGAGTGAGGTAATGGGATGGCGAACCTCTCGGTGCCGGTGCTGTGGGGCGGAAACCTGCCCGAAACCCTGGACTTCTACCGCACGCTCGGCTACGAGGTCACCAGCGAGCAGACGCGCCCGTACACCTATGGGACGGTCGAACGCGACGGCTGGCACGTGCACTTCGGACCGACCCCGCACGGGGGCGTCGACGCACAGACCGCACATGTCGGCTGCCTGGTCTTCGTCGAGGACGTGGAGACGTTGCACGCGGAGTTCACCGCCGCCCTTCGCGCCCGCTACGGCAGGGTGCCCGCGCGCGGCAATCCACGCATCACCCGCTTCCGGCCCGGGCAGACGCGCTTCACGGTGGTCGACCCGGTCGGCAACGCGATCATCTACATCCGCCCCGACGAGCCGGATCCCGAATACGGCGGCGCGCGCGATCTCGAGGGCTTGGCGCGCGTCCTCGACAATGCCCGCATCCTGCGGGATTCCAAGATGGACGACAAGGCCGCCGCCCGCGCCATCGTGACCGGGCTCAAACGGTTGGGCGCCACCGCACCGGCCGTCGACAAGGGGC
This sequence comes from Nocardia otitidiscaviarum, assembly GCF_007362295.1. Lineage (NCBI taxonomy): Bacteria > Bacillati > Actinomycetota > Actinomycetes > Mycobacteriales > Nocardiaceae > Nocardia > Nocardia otitidiscaviarum. The sequence continues at coordinate 2,866,123 of NZ_CP041695.1, forward strand.
GGGCGCTGGCGCAGCTGTTGGAGATCGCGGTCGCCACCGGGGATACCGCGCGGGCAGTCGACGTGCGTTCGGAATTGGCGGAACTCGACTTGTCCGAGGCCGACCGCGCGGTGGTCGCGGCGGAACTGCGCGTGGTCGGTGCGCTGGAGGAGTGGCTCGAAACGGGGGACTGACCGCCGCGTACCGCGACGGGACTCAGGCCGCGACGGTCAGCACCTGCGGCCCGTCGGCGGTGATCGCCACCGTGTGCTCGGAATGCGCGGTGCGCGAGCCGTCGGCGGAGCGGATGGTCCAGCCGTCCGGATCGGTGACCACGCGATCGGTGGTGCGGGCGAACCAGGGCTCGATGGCGATGGTGAGGCCGGGGCGCAGCCGGTAGCCGCGTCCCGGCCGGCCCGCATTGGCGATATGCGGGTCCTCGTGCATGGTCCGGCCCAGGCCGTGCCCGCCGAACTCGGTGTTCACCCGGTAGCCGTAGCCGCGCGCCACCGCAGCGATGGCGGCCGATATGTCGCCGACCCGATTGCCCGGACGGGCGACGTCGATGGCGGCGGCGAGGGCGTCCTCGGTGGCGCGGATCAGGCGCTGATCCTCGGCGGCGGGGGTGCCCACGATGACGGTGGTGGCGGCGTCGGCCACCCAGCCGTCGATGCCGACCGCCAGATCCATGCTGAGCACATCGCCGTCGCGCAGGGCGTAGTCGAAGGGCAGGCCGTGCAGGACGGCGTCGTTCACCGACAGGCAGACGGTATTGCGGAACGGGCCGCGACCGAAGGAGGGTGCGTAGTCCCAGTAGCAGGACTGTGCGCCGCGCTCGCGAATCCGTTCCCGCACATGGCGTTCCAGGTCCAGCAGATTCACGCCGACCCGGGCCCGCGCCCGCAGTTCGCCGAGCACCTCGGCCACGAACCGGCCGGTGACCCGCATGCGATCGATCTCCGCGGGCGATTTCAGTTCCACCATCACAACCTCCGTTTGGTATTTTAATACCACCCTAGCCCGCGTCGGTATTTAAATACCAAATCGAGTAGAGTGACCGCATGGTCCGACTTCCGCTGACCCCCGCCCAGATCGAGGCCGGACGCCGCCTGGGCCACGCCCTGCGCACCGCCCGCGCCGGCCGCGATCTCGCCGAGGTCGCCGCCGCGGCGGGCATCTCCCCGGAAACCCTGCGCAAGATCGAATCGGGGCGGCTGCCCACCCCCGCCTTCGGCACCATCGTGGCGCTCAGCCGCACCCTGGACATCCCGCTGGACGATCTCGCCGAAAGCTGTCAGCCCACCGCGTCGCCGCAGCGTTCGGCGTCCTGACCGCCGGTCAGTACACCGTCAGTTCGACGGGAACCGCGATGACGTCCACCATCGCGCCGTTGCGCAGCACCGTGACCGGCAGCGGGCGGCCGATCGCCTCGTCGAACAGCTGGCGCTGAATGCCCTGGGCGTCACGCACTTCCGCCCGCGCCACGCTCAGCACCAGATCACCCTTGCGCAACCCCGCCCGGTCGGCGGGGCCGCCGCGCACCACCTCCACCAGGCGCAGCCCCGCACCCTGACCGGTGCGGTCGGCGACCGCGCTCGGCAGCGGCGCGGGCACTCCGACCACGCCGAGGTACGCGCGACGCACCCGGCCGTCGCTGCGCAGCGTGGCGACGATGCGGCGGGTGGTGGCATTGATGGGAATGGCCAACCCCAATCCGATCCCCGCCACCGCGGTATTGATCCCGATCACCCGACCCGCCGAATCGGCCAGCGCGCCACCGGAATTGCCGGGATTGAGGGCGGCATCGGTCTGGATGACGTCCTCGATCACGCGTACGGTGCGCCGGTTGCCGACCGGAACGGCCCGGCCCAGCGCGCTGACCACGCCCGCCGTCACCGATCCGGCCAGGCCCAGCGGACTGCCGACCGCCACCACCAGTTGCCCCACCGCGAGCCGGTCGGCGTCGCCGAGGGTCACGGCCGCGGGCGCGCCGCCGCGGGCGCGCAGCACCGCGAGATCCGACAGCGGATCCACGCCCACCACATCGAATCTCGACTCCGCACCGTCGGCGTACACCACGCCGCCGCTTCCGGACGAGCCGACCACATGGGCATTGGTCAGCAGGAACCCGTCATCGGTGAACACCACGGCGGAGCCGCCGCCCCGCCGGGTCTGCACACTCGCCACATGCGGCGTCACCGACTCGGCGACCGCCATCACCGTCCGCGAGTACGCGTCCAACGCGGCGGCGTCCGGTGTGCCGCCGAGCAGGTCGCGCCCACCCGGGGACGGCGCGTCCGCGGCATCGTCCGGCATGGACAGGGTCGACTCGTCGTCCATGACGACCACCACCCGAATTACGTGATTACAGTGTTGCTTCCAGCATGCCCCGCGCCCGGCGGTCCCGGCACGCTGTTCGCCCCCGGCGCAATCACGCGGCTCAGGTCGCCTGACTCACCGACGACATGTGGAAGTCCGGAATGCGCAGCGCGGGCATGGCGGTGCGGGTGAACCAGTCCTTCCATTCGCGGGGGAGGGTGATCTCGGTGCGGCCCGCCTCGCCGACCCGGCGCAGCAGATCCAGCGGGCTCTCGTTGAAGCGGAAATTGTTGACCGCGGCGGTCACCGCACCGTCCTCCACCAGGTAGACGCCGTCCCGGGTGAGGCCGGTGAGCAGCAGGGTGGCCGGATCCACCTCGCGGATGTACCACAGGCAGGTGAGCAGCAGTCCGCGTTCGGTGCGCGCCACCATCTCCGCGAGCGAGGCGTCGGTGCCGCCGGTCATGAGCAGGTTCTCACCGGGCGGCGTGACGGCGGCGTCGAATTCGGCGGCGGTGGCGCGCGGATACACCAGGTTGGCGATCGCGCCGTCGCGCAGCCAGTCCACCCGGCGCGCGGTGAGTCCGTTGTCGAAGACCGACAGCGACTCCGAGGATGACGGGGTGACCACGAACGGCCGATACTCCAGACCGGCGGCACTCGGATCGGAATACAGGGTGAGCGGGATATCGGTGAGCCGCTCGCCGATCCGGGTGCCACCCGGACGGGAGAAAGCGGTGTGACCCTCCTGCGCGCCGCGACCCTCCATACTCCACGCCATGTAGATCATCAGGTCGGCCACCGCGGACGGCGGCAGCAGGGTTTCGTAGCGTCCGGCGGGCAGCTCCACCCGTCGCGCCGACCAGTCCAGGCGGCGGGTGAGTTCGCCCAGCAGGGCGGGGGTGTCGACATCGGTGAAATCGAGGGTGCCCGCGCCCACCCAGGCGCTGGCCAGTTCCGCGCCCGCACCGCGCTTACCGTTGATCTCCACCGATCCGGTGGGCTGCACCCAGCGGCGGCGGATCCCGGTGGAGGTGCCCAGCCAGCTGGAATGCATCTGGTGGTGGGCGAATCCGTAGAGGCGGTCCGCGCCGTCGAAGCCGGCCGCGAGATCGCGGGCCAGGCCCTCGAAGACGGTGATGTCGGTACCGGCGGGGGAACCGTTCCAGGACAGCTCGCCGTCCGGGCCGACGGGGCCGACCGTCTCCGGGGTCAGCAACGGCATGGCGTCACGGGCCGGTTCGGCGTCGCGGGCCGCGGCCTCGCTGGCGCGCACCACGGATTCGATCTCGGCCGGATCGACACTGGTGGAACCGACGCTGCCGACCCGTGCGACCCGCGGACCGTCCCGGAAGATCGAGACGACCGCCCAGTCACGCGATATCGAGGAACCATTGGTGGTCATGGAGTTTCCGGCCCAGCGCAGCGAGGCGTCGTGGGCGTCGGTGACGATGACGACGGCCTCGTCCGCGCGCGAGTGCCGCAGCGCGGTCTCCACCACCTCGGGTGCTGCGATCATGCTGTTCACTGCCCGGCCTCCGTGCGCGTATTGAGGACATTGATCCCGCGGACCAGCACCGACGGGCAGCCGTGGCTGACCGCCGCCACCTGACCGGGCTGCGCCTTCCCGCAGTTGAACGCACCGCCCAGCACCCAGGTGGACGGGCCGCCGACGGCCTCCATGGCGCCCCAGAAGTCGGTGGTGGTGGCCTGATAGGCGACATCGCGCACCTGCCCGGCCAACTCGCCGTCACGGATGCGGAAGAAGCGCTGGCCGGTGAACTGGAAGTTGTAGCGCTGCATATCGATCGACCAGCTCTTGTCGCCGACGATATAGAGGCCGTCGGCCACCCGGGAGATCAGCTCGGCGGTGCTGGTGTCGCGCTCGGGATCCGGTCGCAGCGACACATTCGCCATGCGCTGGATCGGCACGTGGTGCGGGGAGTCGGCATAGGAGCAGCCGTTGGACCGCTCCAGGCCCAGGCGCGGGGCGAAGACGCGGTCGAGCTGATAGCCCACCAGAATGCCGTCGCGCACCAGATCCCAGCGCTGCCCGGCCACCCCCTCGTCGTCGTAACCGACCGAGGCCAGCCCGTGCGGCTCGGTGCGATCACCGGTGACATGCATGATCGGGGTGCCGTAGCGCAGGGTGCCGAGGGTGTCCGGGGTGGCGAAGGAGGTGCCCGCGTAGGCGGATTCGTAACCGATGGCGCGGTCGTACTCGGTGGCGTGGCCGAGGGACTCGTGAATGGTCAGCCACAGGTTGCTGGGATCGATCACCAGATCGGTGGGGCCGGGGACGACGGTCGGGGCGGCCACCTTCTCGGCCAGCCACTCCGGGATGCGCGCGAGTTCGCCGTCCCAATCCCAGACGCCGTCCGCGCCGGTCACGTACTCCCAGCCGCGACCCGCCGGGGCGGCGAGGGTGCGCATGGTGTCGAAGACACCCGCCGCGGTGTCGACGGCGATGGCCTCGAGTTGCGGTTGCAGCCGCACCCGCTGCTGGGTGATGCGGGAGCCGAAGGTGTCGGCGTAGAAGGTCTGCTCCTTGACCTGGTACAGCGACGCCGTCACGTGATCCACGCCGGGGGCGGTGTGCAGCCGCCGCGAATAGTCCAGCAGCAGCGCGGTTTTCTCGGGGGTGGGCACGGTGAAGGGGTCGATGTCGTAGTCCGACACCCACTCCACGCCGTCGTACACCGGCTCGGCGGCGAGTTCGACGCGCTCACGATTCAATGCCCGCAACGTCGTGGCAACGGTGACCGCGCGGCGCGCCACCTCCGCCGCCGACTCCGGATTCAGCACGGCGTGCGAGGCGAAGCCCCAGGTGCCGTCCACGATCACCCGGACCGCGAAGCCGAGATCGGTACTGTCGCCCACCGATTCGACCCGGCCGTCCCGCAGCCGGATGGACTGCGACACCAGCCGGTGCACCCGCAGATCGGCATAGCTCGCGCCCGCCGACCGCGCCGCCGACAGGGCGGCATCGGCGAGCGCGGCCAGGGGCAGTGCGCGGAACTCGTCGTCCACGGCCTTGGTTGCGATGCTCACCCGGTCCACGCTAAGCCGGACATCCGACACGCGCCAACCGCATCCGCGAGCGAGCCGTAATACACAGCGTGCGAAGCTGCACACGCTGCAACAATGCACGGACTGCGAAGTCGCACACCATGAAACGCGCGCGACAAACCCGTGGACATGCCACGTTTTGCTGCTCGGATGCCGTAGCGTCTGCCCGCGTGCCGCCATCCGCACTTCGTGACCGCAAACGTGAACGCACCCGCCGAGCCCTGCTCGAGGCTGCCGTCGAACTGTTCGAGACCCGAGGCTATGAGGCGACCACTGTCGCCGATATCGCCGCCACCGCCGAGGTCGGCACCAGAACGTTCTTCAACTACTTCGCGAGCAAGGAAGAACTGCTCTTCCCGGAACCCGACGAACGGGTCCAGGCCGCCGTCCGGGCCATCGCCACCCGCCGCCCCGGCGAACGTCCCGTGGAGGTGCTGCTGCGCGCCCTGCGCGCGGCGGGCGACAATCCCGGCGACCACCTCGGCGACACCCTGGCATCGCGCATCTCGGTGCTGCGCGCCCGGATCTCGCGCACCGTGCCCGCCGTGAGCGGCCGGGCGGCCTACGCCCAACTGGCCTCACAACAGGAGATCGCCAGACAGTTGCGGGCGGCCTTCCCGGACGAGCTCGACGACGTCGGCGCCGCCGCCCTGGTGGGCGCGGTGGTCGGCGCGGTCTCCGGCGCCCTCACCGTTCTGTTCCAGCAACCGGGCCTGGAGGACGGCGAGCAACTGCACCGCAAGATCCAGGAGACCACCTCGAAGGTGCTGGCCCCCTGGCTGAACGAGCGCCACACCGACACCGGCCCGACGGCGGAGACGCGACCGCGGCCCGCCACCGAGACCGGTGACGCCGTGGCGACGACGGCGCACGGGCTCGATACCCGAGGCGATACCGCCGGATCGGCCGACCGAGATATCGAGTCGGACGCGATCGGGTCGGACGCGATCGGGTCGGACGCGTCTGCGCGCGGCGGTCGGCCGCGCGCAGCGGGAACCGGCGGGCGGGTGGTGGAACCGCGGGACGGTTCACCCGAGCCCCGGGGCGCGGCGGAATCCGGGGACAACACGCCCGAGCCCCGTGACGGCGCGGCCGAATCCGGAGAGTCCGGAACGGAATCCGGCGAGCGCACCGCGGCAGCGGGGGAGTTCGGATCCGGGTTCGGAGAGTGCAGGGCAGAAACCAGCGCGGCCGCGGCCGACATGCCGCGACATGAGGCGGAGTCGCGGGATCCCCGCGCGGTGTCGTCCGGGCAGTCGGCGGGATCGTGGGAGTCCGCCGGTGCGGCGCGCGAGACTGTCGTGCCAGCGCACCGGTCGGCCGCCACCCCTCGTCCGGAGTCGCCCGGCCCCCGGCATGCCGTGCGCCGCCTGAGCCCGGAACCCCTTCGGCGCGCCCTGGAAGCGGCCCGCCCGCTGCCCACCGAACGCTTCACCGTGTACCGGGCCGAGGACGGCACCACCCGCCTCGACACCGCCGACCAGCCGCAGCCGGAATCGCCCTGGCACCCGGCCGACGCGCCCAGCGACAGCGCCGATGATCTGCCGCTACCTCAGGACGCTCTGGTCTGAGTCGATGCGGGCCGCGGCACGGCGGGCACATCTCGCGCGGGTCCGTCGCACCACGGCCCCCGCACGGCAGACCCTCGCCCCTCGCTGTCGGCCGCGCCTCGCGGTCACGTGGCCGGTCGACTCCGGGCGGGAGGTCGGCCCGGTCGCGGCCGCGCGTGGTAGGTCTGATGTTTCCGTGGCTCAGGCGAACTGCTGCCAGCCGAGGCGGATCACCATGGCCACCACCACGATCAGCAGTACCGCGCGGACGAAGCCGGCGCCGCGGGCCAGGGCCATGCGGGAGCCGATGACCGCGCCGAGCACATTGCCGACGGCCATGGCCAAGCCGAGTGCCCACAGCACGTGGCCGGTCGCGCCGAGGAAGAGCAGGGAGCCGAGGTTGGAGCCGCAGTTGATCACCTTCGCCATGGCGGCAGCGCGCACGAATTCGGTGCCGAGCAGAGTGGCGAAGGTGATGATGAGGAAGGTGCCGGTGCCGGGGCCGAGCAGACCGTCGTAGAGGCCGATGAGCCCGGCGGCCAGGGCGATCACCAGGATGGTCTTGCGGCGGGTCGGGGGATGGGTGGCCATGGTGACGCCGATCGACGGCCGTAATGTGACGAAAACCGCCACACCCACCAGCACCACCATGACGATGGGGATGAACAGCTCCCGGTCGATGAGCGCGACCGCCGCGGAGCCGCAGGCCGCCGCGAGTCCGGCGAGGAGGGCGGCGGGCAGCAGGCTGCGCCATCGCATGGGCACTTTGCGGGCGAAGGTGAGCACCGCCGCGCTGGTGCCGGAGAAGGCCGCGAGTTTATTGGTGCCCAAGGCGGTTTGCGGGGCGATGCCCGGCGCCACCACGAACAGCGTCGGCAGGATGATCAGTCCGCCGCCGCCGACCACCGCATCCACCCATCCGGCCGCCGTCGCCGCCGTCAGCAGTACCGCCCAGTCCGCAACGTTCACTCGCCGACCCAACCAGAACGCGCACACTTCGGGCAAATCACCGAAAAGCTCGAACCGGTCGGTTCTTCAACCGGTGGGCGGCGTGCTGGAACGGCCGGTCCCCGGCACGACCTAGGGTGGACCCATGCGTCGGTTCAGTCTGTGGTTGCGGGGCAGGCCCCAGGTAGCCGATTCGATGCTGGCGCTCGCGCTGCTGCTTATCGACATCCTCGGGGTCGGCGAGAGCGACCACAAGGCCGTCTACCTCGCCTTCAGCGTCCTGCTGCCGCTACCGGTCATCTTCCGGCGCACCCACCCGGTCGGATCCGCGATCGCGCTGCTGGGGCTGTCGTACTTCGCCTCGCTGGCACACTGGGCCGTCGCCGACAACGAGGGCGCGGTCCATCCGGCACTGCTCGGCCTCGGCATCATGCTGTACACGCTGGTCGCCTACGTCGGCCGCCGCCACGGACTGCTGTACCTGGGCGGACTCGTCGTCGACAGCGCCGTGGCTCACTACCTGATCGGCACCCCCAAGGGCACCGACGCCGCCTTCACCGCGGTCTACTACGCCCTGTGCTGGACCCTCGCGGAATTCATCGGCGCGCGTCACGCCTACGACGCCGAGGTGGAAGCGCGGCTGGCCGTCGCCGACTACGACCGCGAACGGCGCGCCCACGACGCCGTCGCCGCCGAACGCACCCGCATCGCCCGCGAACTCCACGATGTGGTCGCACACGCGGTCAGCGTCATCATCGTGCAGGCCGACGGCGCGCGCTACGCCCTGCGCCACGACCCCGACACCGCCGAACAGGCGCTCACCACCATCGCCGGCACCGGACGCGAAGCCCTGCGCGAACTGCGCCGCACCGTGGAGCTGCTGCGCACCGAGCATGCGCCCGAACAACTTCCGCAGCACGGCACCGCCGGCATCGCCAAGGTGGTCGCCATGATGCGCAGTGCGGGGCTGGCGGTGGAACTCGAACTCAGCGGTGAACTCGACCATGTCAGCCCCGAGATCAGCCTCGGCGTGCACCGCATCGTGCAGGAGTCGCTCACCAACACCCTGCGCCACGCCGGACCCGACCCGCGCGCCAAGGTGCGGGTGGTGCGCCGCGACAGCGACGTCCTGATCGAGATCGTCGACTCCGGCGGCGCGCCCGGCGACACCGCGCGAGCGACCGACACCCCGGCGGGCGGGGTCGCCACCGTCGCCCCCGCGAACGGCCTGGCCACCGTCGGCAGCGGCCTGGGTCTGGTCGGCATGCGTGAGCGCATGGCCGTGCTCGGCGGCACCCTGAGCGCGGGCCGCCGCCCCGAGGGCGGGTGGCGGGTGCGCGCCACGATCCCGCTGGAACGCGCACCGGACGAGTAAATCGGTGGCGCGGGCCGATAGATTGATCTACGTGCCGATCACCGTTCTCGTAGTCGACGACCAGGAACTCATGCGCGCGGGATTGAAGATGGTGCTCGGCGCGCACCCCGACATCGAGGTGGTGGGGGAGGCCGACAACGGGGCCACCGCCATCTCCCACGCCGCCGAACTGCGGCCCGACGTGGTGCTCATGGATGTGCGCATGCCGGTCACCGACGGCGTCACCGCCACCGGGCAGATCATCGACTCCGGGTGTGGCAGCCGGGTTCTGGTCATGACCACCTTCGACCTCGACGAGCACGCCCTCGGCGCGCTGCGCGCCGGAGCCAGCGGCTTCCTGCTCAAGGACACCCCGCCCGAGGACCTCATCTCCGCCATCCGCAGCGTCGCCGCCGGTGACGCCGTGGTCTCCCCGAAGGTCACCAAACGCCTGCTCGACCGATTGATCGCCGACGATCCGGCCGGCGGCCGCGACCCGGGCGTGCTGGACGTCCTCACCGCCCGGGAACGCGAGGTGCTCGAACACATCGCCGCCGGCCGCTCCAACGCCGAGATCGCCACGGCGCTCTACCTCTCCGAGGCCACCGTCAAGACGCACGTCGGCCGGGTACTCACCAAACTCGGATTGCGCGACCGGGTGCAGGCGGTGGTGCTGGCCTACGAAACCGGACTGGTCCGCCCCGGCAGCGCGTGAAGTCCGGACGCCCGAACCGGGCCGGTGCGTACGGCCCACCGCATGGAAAAGGCCCGGCGGGTGGGCCGGTGTGGGAATGCTTACTCACTGCCTGTTGGTGAACTGATCGTTCCGCGTTGCCCGGTGATGGTCGTATCGACGCACGGTTCGTTGTCGGTGGCCTATGTCACACTCGCTGGTGATGAGCAGGCATACCACCTTCCGCTACCGGCTCGAGCCCACTGCCGAGCAGCACGCCACGCTGGCCCGGCACGCGGGCGCGGCGCGGTTCGCGTTCAACCAATGCCTGCACCTGGTGAAAACCGCTCTGACGCAGCGTGATACCGATCCCGAGCATTCGGTGCCGTGGACGCGGTTCAGCCTGATCAACGCGTTCAACGCCTGGAAGAAATCCGAGGCGGCCGGGCGGGTGTTCACGGTCGACGCCGCCGGGACGGCACAGGTGCGGGTGACCGGCTTGGTGTGGCGGGATCAGGTGTGCCAGCAGGTGTTCGAGGAAGCCGCCGTCGACTGCGGCCACGCCCTGACTGGCTGGTCGAACTCCCGGAATGGTCGCCGTAATGGCAAGCGGATCGGGTTTCCCCGGTGGAAATGCAAGCGGAGCACTCTTCCGGCGTTCCGGCTGCGTAACAAGCCCTCCAAGAACGGCCGTCCGTCGATCCGGATCGGTGACGGCGATATCCCCCGGTCGGTCACCCTGCCCGGACTCGGTGTGCTGCGGGTGCGGGAGGACACGCGCCGGTTGCGGCGGATGCTGGCCAAGGGCCGCGCGAGAATCCTCTACGCCACCGTCACCCAGCGCGGCGGCCGGTGGTCGATCAGCGTGGCCACCGAAGCCGCCGACCTGCACCCCGCCCACCACCACCGGCCCCGCGACCCCGGCGACGAACACGGCTGGGTCGGAGTGGATCGAGGACTGTCGGCGTTTGTGGTCGCCGCCACCACCGACGGTAGCGAGGTCGCCCGCGTCACCGCGCCGAAGCCGCTTGCTGCCGGGTTGGCCCGGCAGCGACGACTGTCAAAAGCACTGTCCCGCACGCAGAAAGGATCACGCAACCGAGACCGGGCCGACGCGCGGCTGGCTCGGCACCATCGCAAGACCACAGCGATTCGTCGTCACTTTCTGCATGAGGTCACCGGCATGCTGGTCAAGACCCACGACCGGCTCGTCGTCGAGGACCTGCACGTGGCCGGAATGCTCCGCAACCACACCCTCGCCCGGGCGATCAGTGATGCCGGGTGGGCCGAGTTCGCGCGCATCCTGCGCTACAAACAGCAGTGGCGGCACGGCATCGTGGTCACTGCTGATCGGTGGTTCCCGTCGAGCAAACGCTGTTCGCGTTGCGGCACCGTCAACCCGGAGCTGTGTTTGGCCGATCGAGTATTCGCCTGCGCGTGTGGGCTACGAATCGATCGGGATGTGAACGCGGCGATCAACCTCGCACACTGGCCCACCATCCACCAGAGCGTGTCACGATCCCCGGACCTCCCAGCAGGGGGCCGGGTCACCAACGCCCGCCGACGGGAAGGCGCTGACCGACACCGTTCGGGTGTCGGTGTAACCGGCCCGGTAGACGCGGGAACCGGCACTCGCCCGCTCGCGGTGTGAGTGCCGGACGCCCGAGAAGGGCGCTGTCGAGTAACCCCACACCCGGGCTACCCAACAGGCTGTCAGCGCGGGTCGATCATGCGGCGGGCCGTGCCCTGGCCGTCGTCGTACCACTCGGTGACGACCGTGCCGTCGACGACCTCGCCGTCGGGATCGACGACCACACCGCGATAGCCGTACGGGCCGACGGCGGCGGCGACCCGGCCCAGGCGGCGGGCGGCGAACGCGGCCACCGCCGGGCGCAGCAGGAAGCGGGTCGGCGGGGCCAGGGCCAGCAGGCCGAGCAGCGAGGTGAGCAGACCCGGAACGAACATGAGGATCGCGCCCAGCGTGACCAGCGCGCCGTCGGCGACCGCCGAACTCGGCGCGACCTCGCCGCGCGCGGCCCTGCGGAACTGCTCGAAGACACGCCGACCCTGCGAACGCACCAGGATCAGACCGGCCGCCGAACCGCCGATCAGCAGCAGGATCGTGGGGAAAACGCCGATGAGGTGGCCGAACGCCACCAGCGTGGCGACCTCGGCGACCAGATAGGCGAGGAACAACAGTGCGGGCATGGGGGCGATCCTTTCGGACGATCTACCCGGACAACGTCCGAATGCGCGAAATTTCTCCCGAATGGAACTGTGGCGCGGGGCACCCGGGCGGGACCGTGCTCGGCACGGCCGGAGGCTGGTCGGGGGTGCGGGTGGGGCGTGCGGCAGACTGGAGACTCGTGAGTACCCAGTTGCTTGTCGGTGGCCGTATCTACAGTTCGAGTAATCCCGACGCGACCGCCATGGCGGTGAGCGACGGGATCGTGGTGTGGGTGGGCCAGGACAAGCCGGGGCGAGCGCTGCATCCGGACGCGGAGGTCGTCGATCTCGACGGCGCGTTCGTGGCACCGGCGTTCGTGGATCCGCACGTGCACATCACCGCGCTGGGGTTGCAGCTCACCGGACTCGATCTGTCGCGGGCCGCGTCGCTGGCCGAATGCCTGGAACTGGTGCGGGAATTCGCGCGCACCCGGCCGCAGGGCGCGATCCTCGGCGACGGCTGGGAAGAGACGCGCTGGCCGGAGCGGCGAGCGCCGACCTCGGCCGAGATCGATGCCGCCGCCCCCGGCCGCCTGGTATATCTGACCCGGGTGGACGCGCATTCGGCCGTGGTGTCCAGCGCCCTGCTCGACGCGGTGCCCGGCGTGACCGAAGCCGCCGGCTTCACGCGCGGAGAACCATTGCGGGAGAACGCCCATCACCGGGTGCGTGCCGCCGTGCTGGACGGACTCGACCGCGCCCAGCGCGACCGCGCCCGGCGGGCCGCCCTCGACCACGCCGCCGCGCACGGCATCGTCGCCGTCCACGAATGCGCCGGACCCGAGATCAGCGGGCATGCGGACGTGGCCGAACTGCTGGAGTTCTCCCACGGTGTCGAGGTGCGCGTGTACTGGGGCGAGGCCGTGCGCACCGCCGACGAGGCCCGCACCCTGGTGAAGGAACTCGGCGTGCACGCCCTCGGCGGTGACCTGTTCGTCGACGGGTCCCTCGGCTCGCACACCGCCCGGCTGCGCACCCCCTACGCCGACCGCGACACCCGCGGCACCGCCTTCCTCGACGCCGACGCCGTGGCCGCCCACCTGCGCGCCTGCACCGAAGCGGGTATCCAGGCCGGATTCCACGTCATCGGCGACGCCGCCATGGATATCGTGGTGGACGGATTCACCCGCGCCGCCGCCGAACTCGGCGGCCCGGCCGTCGCCACCCGCGGTCACCGCGTCGAACACGCCGAGATGGTCGACGCCGAGCAGATCGCGCAACTCGCCGCCTGGGGCGTGATCGCCAGTGTGCAACCCGGATTCGACGCCGCCTGGGGCGGGGTCGACGGCATGTACGCCGCCCGCCTCGGCGCGGACCGCGCCGCCACCCTCAACCCCTTCGCCGCCATGGCCGCCGCGGGCATCTCCCTCGCGATCGGTTCGGACGCACCCGTGACACCGCTGCATCCCTGGGCGGCCGTCCGCGCCGCCGCCCACCACCGCACCCCCGGCCACGGCATCTCCCCGCGCGCCGCCTTCACCGCCGCCACCCGCGGCGCCTGGCGTGCGGGGGGTGTCCGCGACGGCGTCAGCGGCACCCTGGTCCCCGGCGCCCCCGCCTCCTACGCCGTCTGGGCGGCCGACGACCTGGTGGTCGCCGCGTCGGCCGACTCCGTCCAGCGCTGGTCCACCGACCCCCGCTCCCGCGTTCCCGGCCTCCCACCCCTCGACCCCACCGCGCCGCTGCCGCGCTGCCTGCGCACCGTGCACCGCGGGGTCACCATCCATGGCGATTGAATACATGGCGATTGAATCCAGGGCGAATGGACCCCTGCGGCACAGCACCCCGAGGCCCAGCTTCCCGCGGCATGGCACCGTCACTCGCGGCTGCGTCGAAAGCTGCTCGTCCACCCCGCCGCGCCGCCGCTCGTCCGTCGCGGGTCCGACGGCTGCGGCGTGCGTCATCCCCACCCGCAGGTCCGGCGAAACACGCTCCGCTCCTGCCGGATTCGGCGCAACCACGCGTCGACACCCATCGGGCGTGCCCGGTGCGGCGGTGAGCATCGGTGGTGGCAGCCGGTTCGCTGCGGTCCGGTCGTCGGTGCCACCGTGTCCCGTCGAACCGCAGGATCACGCGGGCGCGGTAGCCGAGGCGAGTCGACCGGGCGCGACATTCGGCTGGGGGCACCGCCTGCACACTGGGCATCGGGATCTCGGGACCGTGGATTTCGACGGCGGTCGTCGCGTGCACCGTCTTCACCTCGGCACGCGGGGGCGACCTCGGTGGGCACCGGTGCCACCCGAGGCGGTAGGCAGTGTGGTCGTGGTCTGCCGGGCCATCGGTAGCGGGACTCGATCGGCTGCGTGGAGGATACGGCCGTGAGTGACGGTGGGGCGGTGACGGACGCGGTGGACCTCGGTGGGGTGCGTGGCCGCGTCGGGGGTGTGGTGCGGCGGCATCCGGTGGTGGCACGTTCGCTGGTGGCCGTGGTGGCCGGGCTGTTGCTGTTCGCGAGTTTTCCGCCGCGCACGCTGTGGTTCCTGGCCCCGGTGGGCATTGCCGTGCTGACGCTGGTGGTACGCGACAGTGGGCGTGCGCGTGCGGGATTCGGGTACGGGATGCTCGCGGGGCTGGGATTCTTCCTGCCGCTGCTGCCGTGGACCGGGATCTATGTGGGACCGGTGCCGTGGTTGGCGCTGTCGGCGGTGTGCGCGGTGTACGTGGGACTGTTCGGCGTGGTCGCGCGGTGGGTCGGGCGGCTGCCGGGGTGGCCGCTGTGGGTGGCGGCCGGATGGTCGCTCACCGAGTGGCTGCGGTCGAGTTTCCCGTTCGGCGGATTTCCCTGGGGGAGGCTGGCTTTCGGTCAGGGTGACGGCTGGTACCTGCCGTACGCCATGCTCGGCGGCGCACCGCTGGTCAGTTTCCTGGTGGCGCTCACCGGTACCGGACTGGCCGCGCTGGCGGTCACGGTGCGGCGGTGGCGGGCGGGTGCGGAGGCCCCGGCCAACACCCTGGCCAACACCCCGCGTCGTTCCAGATGGGGAGCTTGGCGTCCCACATCCTGGAACTTGATTATTTCCGCGACCGTGCTTGTGGCTATCATTCCACTCACCGGAGTGATCCTCCGGACCGCGCTGCCCGGCCCGGAGGACGGCAACCGGCCGATCACGGTCGCCGCGATCCAGGGCAGCGTGCCCCGCCTCGGCCTGGACTTCAACGCCCAGCGCCGCGCGGTGCTGGACAATCACGTCCGGCGCACCGAGGAATTGGCCCGCGAGGTGGCCGCCGGTCGCGTCCCCCGCCCGGATGTGGTGATCTGGCCGGAGAATTCGTCGGATATCGATCCGCTGCGCAACGGCGACGCCGCCGCGCTCATCACCCGGGCCTCCGAGTCGATCGGGGCGCCGATCCTGGTCGGCGCGGTGCTGGTCAACTCCGATCGCACCACCACGAATTCGGTCATGGTGTGGGATGGCGCGAACGGTCCGGTCGACCGCCACGACAAGAAGATCATCCAGCCCTTCGGCGAATACCTGCCCTACCGCGAGTTCTTCCGGCACTTCTCCGAATACGCCGATCGCGCCGGATATTTCGTGCCCGGTGCGGGAGACGGTGTGGTGGACGTGCCGACCGCGGCCGCCGGAAGCGTGCCGATCGGCGTCGCCACCTGCTACGAGGTCGCCTTCGACCGCGCCTTCGAACAGTCGCTGCGCGCGGGCGCGGAAATCCTCACGGTGCCCACCAACAACGCCACCTTCGGCAAGAGCGAGATGACCTACCAGCAGCTCGCCATGTCGCGGGTGCGCGCGGTGGAGCACGGTCGCGCACTGGTGGTCTCGGCCACCACCGGGGTGAGCGCGATGATCGGCGCGGACGGCCGAATCCAGCAGCAGACTGCCCAGTTCGTGCCCGCGGCGCTGGTGGCCGAGTTGCCGCTGCGCACCGAGACGACACTCGCCACGCGGATCGGCCCCGCGCCGGAGTATGTCTTGTGTATTCTGGCCGCGGCCGCACTCGTGGCGGCAGCGATCCGCCGGCGAACGACCACCCCCGCACCGCCGGCCGACCAGGACGCAGCCGGATAACCGTCCGGCTCCACACGCGAGGTGGCCCGTGCCCGGCGCGGGGTGTGATCGGTCCGAGCCGGAACAGCCCTGCCGTTCGTGGCGGCGGCGCGTATGAGGGACGCCCGCCGAACCCGCCTGCCGCAGCTTCACCTGATGTTAGCTAAGTCACAGTAGCGCCGCTGGTATCGCGCACTCTGAATCCTATCAATACTGGTAGATCACGGTTTTCGCGAAGTTTGCGGTGAGGTAGCTAATCAATAATCCACTCCGCCAACGAGGTTCGTTGCCGGACAACTCGAGATCGCCACCAGTCCGGTCGGCGGGATGCACCGAATCATAGGGCGTGGATCACGTCCTACGACTACACGCGTGCGCGTGGCAGTCGCAGCGTCGGGTGCGGTGCTCGGGGAGTTGCGTCAACAGCGGCAGAACGGAGTGATTGATGAGTTCATTGGCCACGGATCGCGTCGACCAATGCTCTTCTGGTGAATTCTCAGCACAACCTTTCGCGCTGTCGCCCGCGCAATCGGCCCTCTGGTATGCCCAGCGCATCCGGCCCGATATTCCGCTCACCATCGCGCAATACGTGGAGATCCACGGCGATCTCGATGTCGGCCGCCTGCTCTACGCCATCGAGCGCTTCGGCTCCGAAACCCAGGTGGGCCATGTGCGACTCGCGGAGATCGACGGCATCCCGCACCAGGTGGTCGACCCCAGCTGGCGGCCCGGCTGGGCGCGCATCGACCTGCGCGCCGAACCCGACCCCCGGGCGGCCGCGCTGACCTGGATGAACGAGCACGCCAGCTCGGCCATCGACATCGAACACGATCCGCTCACCATCAATGTGGTGCTGCGGGTCGGGGATTCGGAGTACTTCTGGTACTCGCGCGCCCACCACATCGTCATCGACGGCTACGGCGCAATGAACGCCGTCACCCGCACCGCGGAGATCTACAGCGCGCTGGAGAACCACACCGAACCGGTGGTCTCCCGCGCGACCCCGCTGGCCGGCATCTACGCCGACGAATCCCGCTATCGCGAGACCACCCGCTTCCTCAAGGACGGGGAGTACTGGCGCGAACAGCTCGACGGTGTGGGCGATCCCATCACCCTGTCCGCCGCGGGCGCGGTCGCCACCGTGGCCGACGCCGGCCGCCGGCTCGCGACCGCGGTCCTGGCTCCGGCGCTCGAGGACACCGTCGCCGCCACCGCCGCGGCCCTGGGCACCAACTCCTCCACCCTGTTCGTGGCGGCGCTGGCCGGCTACGTGCGCGGTGTCACCGGCACCCAGGACGTGGTGCTCAGCCTGCCAGTCTCCGCCCGCACCACCGTGGCGCTGCGTCGCTCGGCCGGTGTGGTGTCCAATGTGGTGCCGCTGCGCATCCGCTTCACCGACGAGAGCACCGTCGCCGACACCGTGCGCGCGGTCGAACTCCAGATCACCGGCGCGCTGCGGCATCAGCGCTACCGCAGCGACGACATCCGGCGCGACTGCGGCTACTCGCGTGACGCGCGCGGCTTCTTCGGGCCGATGGTCAACATCATGCTGTTCCACAGCGAATTGCGCTTCGGCAGTCTGGTCGGCTCGCTCAACATCATCTCCACCGGCCCGGTCGAGGACCTGTCCATCAACCTCTACAACGGGGAGGGCGGGCGCACCCACATCGACTTCGAGGCCAATCCGCGGCTCTACGGTCCCGCCGAACTCACCACCCACCACGGCCGTTTCCTCGACTACCTGGACCGATTCCTCTCCGCCGCACCCGAGACCGGCGTCGCCACCCTGCCGGTGCTCACCGACGACGAACGCGATCGCGTACTGCGCGAATGGAATTCGACCCGGGTGGCCCGACAGGAGGGCACCCTCGCCGGACTCTTCGCCGACCGGGCCGCCGCCTGCCCGCACCGCGTCGCCCTGGAATTCGAGGGCGAGACGCTCACCTACGCGGCCTTCGACGAGCGCGCCAACCGCCTCGCCCGCGAACTCGTCGCCCGCGGCGCGGGTCCGGATACCGTGGTGGCCCTGGCCATTCGGCGCAGCATCGACCTGCTGGTGGGCATGTACGCCGTCGTCAAGGCGGGCGCGGCCTACCTGCCCCTCGATCCGGACCACCCGGCCGAGCGCATCGGACAGGTGCTGGAACAGGCGCATCCGCTGTGCGTGCTCACGGTCACCCGCGACGCGCTGGACCTGCCCGTGGCCGAGCGGCTCGATATCGACACCGCCGACCTGTCCGGGCACAGCCCGCGCCCGATCACCGACGCCGATCGGCGGGCCCCGCTGCGCGCCGAGCACCTGGCCTACGTCATCTTCACCTCCGGCTCCACCGGTAAGCCCAAGGGCGTCGGCGTCAGCCACGCCGCCATCGTGAACCGACTGCGCTGGATGCAGCACGCCTATCCGCTCGACAGCGGCGATGTGGTGCTGCAGAAGACCCCCGCCACCTTCGACGTCTCGGTGTGGGAGTTCTTCTGGCCCTTGCAGATCGGCTCGCGGCTGGTCATCGCCACCCCGGACGGCCACCGCGACCCCGCCTACCTCGCCCGGGTCATCGCCGAGAAGGGCGTCACCACGGCGCATTTCGTGCCGTCCATGCTGTCGGTCTTCCTCACCGACACCGATGTGCGCGGCTGCACCGGGCTGCGGCGGGTGTTCTGCAGCGGTGAGGGGCTGCCCGCCGCCACCGTCGCCGAATTCCACGCCGCCCTGGGTTCCGGGCCGGATGCCCCGCAGCTGCACAACCTGTACGGCCCCACCGAGGCCGCCGTGGACGTCACCGCCTGGCACTGCGCGCCCGGCGCGACCGATGTGCCCATCGGCTCGCCCATCTGGAACACCAGCACCTATGTGCTCGACGCTCGGTTGCAGCCGGTCGCTCCCGGGGTGGTGGGTGAGCTGTATCTGGCGGGTGTGCAGCTGGCCCGCGGCTATCTGGGTCGGGCGGGCCTGACCGCCGACCGGTTCGTGGCCAACCCCTTCACCCCCGGCGCGCGCATGTACCGCACCGGCGACCTGGTGCGCTGGCGGGTCGGCCGCGTGGGTGTGCTGGAGTACCTGGGCCGCAGCGACTTCCAGGTCAAGATTCGCGGCCTGCGGATCGAACTCGGCGATATCGAGGCCGCCCTGCTGGCGGATGCCCGGGTCGCCCGCGCGGTCTGCGTGGCCCGGCGCGGTCGCGGCGGTGACGATCTGGTCGGCTACGTGGTGGCCGCGCCCGGCGTCGCCGAACTCGACACCTCCGAGCTGACCGCCGCCCTCAAGCGCACCCTGCCCAGCTACATGGTGCCGGCGGTGCTGGTTCCGCTGGACGAACTACCGCTCAGCGCCAACGGCAAGGTGGACCGCAAGGCCCTGCCCGATCCCGGGGCGGGGCCGCGGCGACCGGTGCCCACCCCGGCCGCGCCCCGCACCGACGTGGAGCAGCGGCTCACCGGCATCTTCGCCGAGGTGCTCGGCGTCGACGAGATCGGTGTGGGGGAGAGCTTCTTCGACCTCGGCGGCAATTCACTGTCGGCCGCCCGCGCCGTCGGCCGGATCAACGCCGCGCTCGGCGGCACGCTCACCATCCGCGACCTCTTCGAACACCCCACGGTCGCGGCACTGGCCGCGCACTTCGACGACCACGGCCCCGACGATTCCTCGCCGCGACTGGTGGCCGGGCCGCGACCGCGGCACATCCCGCTGTCGCAGGCCCAGCAGCGACTGTGGATCCTCAACCGCTTCGACGAGCACGCGGCCGCCTACAACATGCCCCTGGCCGTGGAACTGACCGGGGCGCTGGACATCTCGGCACTGCGCGCCGGTCTGCTCGACGTGCTGGAACGGCACGAGGCGCTGCGCACCACCTTCCCGGACTCGCCGGAGGGACCCTGCCAGCTGGTGCACCCGGCCTCGGAGATACCGCTCACCCTGGACCCCATCGACGCCACCGACGCCGATGTGGTCGCCCTGGCCACCGAATACGCCGGTTACGGCTTCGATCTGCGCAGCCAGGCCCCGATCCGGGTGGCGCTCTACGCCACCGGCCCGGACACGCACGTCTTCCTGGTGGTGCTGCACCACATCAGCGGCGACGGCTGGTCCATCGCACCGCTGGCCCGCGACATCATGACCGCCGTCGCCGCCCGCACCGCCGGGCACGCCCCGGACTGGACGCCACTGCCGGTGCAGTACGCGGATTTCGCGCTGTGGCAGCGGGAACTGCTCGGCGACGAATCCGATCCGGCCTCGGCACTGGCCCGGCAGCTGGCCTACTGGCGGTCGGCCCTGGCCGAGCTGCCCGATCAGCTGGACCTGCCCCTGGACCGGCCGCGCCCGCGGCAGCGGTCCACCGCGGGCGGCCGCGTCGAATTCACCATCGCCGCCGAAACCCGGCGTGCCATGGCCGAATTGGCGGCCGAACGCGGCGTCAGCGTGTTCATGGTGCTGCACGCGGCGCTGGCCGCGGTGCTGGCGCGGCTGTGCAATACCGGTGATATCGCCATCGGCACCCCCATCGCGGGCCGCACCGATCCGGCGCTCGAGGATGTCGTCGGCATGTTCGTCAACACCCTGGTGCTGCGCACCCGGGTGGATCCGGCGGCCGGATTCGATCGCATGCTCACTGAGGTCCGCGATACCGACCTCGATGCCTTCGCCAATGCCGACGTGCCGTTCGAACGCCTGGTGGAGGTGGTGAATCCGGAGCGCTCCGCCGCCCGGCATCCGCTGTTCCAGGTCATGCTGTCCTACGACAACACCCCGGACCTGCGCATCGACCTGGCCGGGCTGTCGTCGCGGGTGCTGCCCATGGCCGTGGACGTGGCGAAGTTCGACCTCCAGCTCACCGTGCACGAGCCCGGCCCGGGCGGCGACGGTGCGCCGGACGGTCCGCTCACCGCCGAATTCGGTTATGCCACCGACGTGTTCGACCACGCCACGGTGGAGGCCATCGCCCGGCGCTTCACCGCGGTGCTCACCGCGGGTGTCGCCGATCCGAGCGTCGCCGTCGGCGATCTGCCGCTGCTGGACGTCCGGGAAACCGCGAAACTGGTGCCCATCATGGGATCTCCGGCCGAACCGGCGGTGACCCTGGCCCGGCTGCTCACCGACACCGCCGAACGCGTGCCCGACGCGGTGGCGGTGCGCTACCTGGGCGTCGACACCACCTACCGCGAACTCGACGAGCGCTCGAACCGGTTGGCGCGCGTGCTCATCGAACACGGCGCGGGCCCGGAGGTGGTGGTGGCCATCGCGCTGCCGCGCACCCTGGACTGCGTGCTCGCGGTCTGGTCGGTCGCCAAGACCGGCGCCGCCTACGTGCCCATCGACCCGGACTATCCGGCCGACCGCATCGCGCACATGCTGTCCGACTCCGGGGCCATGCTCGGGCTCACCGATCCCGAATATCGCGACGCCATGCCGGACTGGCCGGGCAGCCGCGGCCGCCACCGCAAGTCCTACGTGGACTGGCTGCTCATCGGCTCCGCGGAACTGGCCGCCGAATGCGCCCGATTCCCCGATACCCCGCTCACCGACGCCGACCGGCACCACCCGCTGCGCATCGCGCATCCGGCCTACCTCATCTACACCTCCGGATCGACGGGCACGCCGAAGGCCGTGGTGGTGACGCATGCCGGTCTGGCCTCGCTGGCACATGAGCAGATGCACCTGTTCCGGGTCACCGACAGCGCCCGCACCCTGCACTTCTCCTCACCCAGCTTCGACGCCTCGGTGCTGGAACTGCTGCTCGGCTTCGCGGCCGGCGCCACCATCGTGGTCGCGCCCGCGGGAATGTACGGCGGCGCGGAACTGGCGCGCCTGCTGCGCGAGGAGCGGGTGACGCACGCCTTCATCACGCCCGCCGCGCTCGGCACCGTGCCTCCGGAGGATCTGGACGACCTCGAGGCCGTCATCGTCGGCGGTGAAGCCTGCCCGGAGGAACTGGTCCGGACCTGGACCGATCCGCGGGCACGCGGGGGCGCGGGCCGCCGCATGCACAATATGTACGGCCCGTCCGAGGCGACCGTCGCCGCCACCGCCACCGGACCCATGGAGGCGGGGCGTCCGGTGCCCATCGGCCTGCCCGTGCGCGGTATGCGGCTGTTCGTGCTCGACGGGCGACTGCATCCGGTACCGCCCGGCGTGGCGGGGGAGCTGTACCTGTCCGGGCCCGGCCTGGCGCGCGGCTACCTGGGCCGCCACGGTCTGACCGCGCAGCGCTTCCCGGCCAATCCGCACGGCCGCCGCGGCGAACGCATGTACCGCACCGGCGATCTCGTGGTCACCGACGGCACCGGCCAGCTGCGCTTCCTGGGCCGTGCCGACGATCAGATCAAGATCCGCGGCTTCCGCATCGAACTGCGCGAGATCGACCATGTACTGCGCGCGCACCCGGGCGTCACCTTCGCGCTCACCGTGGTGCACTCCGACGAGCGCGGCACGCCGCGCCTGGTCGGCTACCTCACCGCCGAGGGCGATGTCGACACCGCCGCGGTGCTGGAGACCGCGCGCGGACGCCTGCCCGGGTACATGGTGCCCGCGGCACTGGTGATGCTCGACGCCATGCCGGTCTCGCCGTCCGGCAAACTCGACCGCAAGGCCCTGCCCGCACCGGATTTCGCCGCCGCGACACCCTCGCGCGCGCCGGAGACCGACACGGAGAAGCGGGTGGCGCAGACCTTCGGCGCCGTCCTCGGCATGCCGGTGGCGGGCGCCGACGACAACTTCTTCGACATGGGCGGCAATTCGCTGCTCGCCACCCGCCTCACCGCCGCCCTGCACGCCGAGTTCGGGGTGGAGCTGCCGGTGCGCGCCATCTTCGAGGTGCCCACGGTGGCGGGGGTGGCCGCGCGGTTGGCGGAAGCGCCCCGGACGCAACGGGCGGCGCTGGCTGTGCATGCCCCGCGTCCGGAACGCATCCCGCTGTCGCTGCCCCAGCAGCGACTGTGGTTCCTCAATAGATATTCCCCCGAATCCAGCGCCTACAACATCGCTTTCGCGCTGCGAATCAGCGGCGACCTGGATGTGGCGGCGCTGCGGGCGGCCCTGGCCGACCTGATGCGGCGGCACGAGGTGCTGCGCACCGTCTTCCCGGAGGATGGCGACGGCGCGCACCAGGTGGTCCTGGACGCCGCGGGCTGCCTGCCCGACCTGGCGGCCGTCGAGCTCGACGCGGCCGAGGTCGACGCCGAACTGGACCGGTTCGCCCAGCGCGGCTTCGACCTCGCCCGGGAGATTCCGCTGCGGGTCAGCCTGCTGCGCACCGGATCCCACCAGCACGTGCTCGGCATCGTGCTGCACCACATCGCCGCCGACGGCTGGTCGCTGGGACCGCTCACCCGGGATCTGGCCAACGCCTACACCGCGCGGCGCGGCGGCGCGGCCCCGGTCTGGTCGCCGCTGCCGGTGCAGTACGCGGACTTCAGCCTGTGGCAGCGCGACTGCCTGGGCGCGGAATCCGACCCGGACAGCGCCGCCGCCACCCAGCTCGCCTACTGGCGGCACGCACTGGCCGATCTGCCGGAGGAACTGCCGCTGCCCTACGACCGGCCGCGCCCGAGCGAGCCGACCCAGCACGCGGCGGCCGTGCGCTTCGAGGTGGCCGGCGACATGCAGCAGCGGCTCGCCGATATCGCCCGCGCGCACGGGGTGTCCACCTTCATGATGCTGCGCTCGGCGCTGGCGGTGCTGCTGCGCATCGTCACCGGCGGGCGCGACATCGTCATCGGTACGCCGGTGGCCGGACGCACCGACACCCGGCTCGACGACCTCGTCGGCATGTTCGTCAACACCCTGGTGCTGCGCTCGGATGTGCACCCGGACCGGCACTTCGGCGAACTGCTGCAGGCCGACCGCGATACCGAACTCGCGGCCATGGCCCATGCCGAGGTGCCCTTCGAACGGGTGGTGGAGGCGCTCGGCGCGACCGCGGGCGGCCTGCGGCCGCTGCTGCAGGTGGCACTCACGGTGCAGGACACGCCGCGCCCGGTGCTGCAACTGCCCGGGCTGGCGCTCGAGGCCTCCGAACTCGATATCGCCCGCGCCAAATTCGATCTGGAGCTGCGGGTGCTGCCCGGTCCCGACGCCGAGCAGCGGGCCTACGAATTCGTCTATGCCACCGAGCTTTTCGATCGGCACACGGTCGAGACCCTGGCCGAGCGGCTGGTGCGCGTCCTGGATGCGATCAGCATCGACCCGCGGGTGCGCATCCGCGATATCGACGCCCGCACCGATGCCGAATGCGAACTGCTCGCCCCGGCGTGGGGCCCCGCGCCGGAACCGCAGTGCAGCCTGGCGGCCTACTTCGCCGCCACCGCGCACCTCAACCCGGACCGGGTGTTCCTCAGCGCCGACGGCACCGAACTCACCTACGTCGAGGCCGACGCCTACTCGAACCGGCTGGGCCGCGCTTTCATCCGCCGCGGTATCGGACCCGGCGACCGGGTGGCGCTGGGCCTGACCCGCTCCCTGGAATCGGTGCTCACCGTGCTCGCGGTGGCCAAGGCCGGGGCGGCGTTCGTGCCCGTGGACCCCAATTATCCGGCCGACCGGATCCGGCACATGCTCACCGACTCCGGCTGCCGGGTCGGGGTGAGCATGTCCGATCACGCCGCCCGGCTGGAGGCCGCCGCCGACGGCCACGCCATCGACTGGCTGCTGCTCGACGATCCCGGCCTGATCGAGGAATTCGAGGCCGTGGACGGCGGTCCCATCACCGATATGGACCGGATCACCACGCTGTGGACCGGGGATCTGGCCTACGTCATCTACACCTCCGGATCCACCGGGCGACCCAAGGGCGTGGCCGTCACCCACGGCGGACTGTCCAACTTCGCCGACGAGATCCGCGAACGCATGCGCGTCGACCGTGATTCGCGCACCATGCACTTCTCCTCGCCCAGCTTCGACGCGGCCGTTTTCGACCTGCTGCTGGCCGTCGGCTCCGGTGCGACCATGGTGATCTGCCCGCCCGATGTGTACGGCGGCGACGAACTGGCCGCGCTCATGGACCGCGAACGCGTCAGCCACACCTTCATGACCCCGGCCGCGCTGGCCACCATCGACCGCGACCGGTGGGAGCTGCCGCACCTGCGGGCCGTCATGGTCGGCGGTGAGGCGTGCGGGCCGGAACTGGTGGCGCGCTGGGCACCCGGGCGGATGATGTTCAACGGCTACGGTCCCACCGAGACCACCGTCGTCATCAGCATCGCCGGACCCATGGTGCCGGGCGATCCGGTCACCATCGGCACCCTGGTGCGCGGGGCGCGGGCGCTGGTCCTCGACGAACGGCTGCGGCCGGTGCCCGTCGGGGTGCCGGGCGAGCTGTACCTCGGCGGTATGGGCGTGGCGCGCGGCTATTTCGACCGCTTCGGGCTCACCGCGGCCCGATTCGTGGCCGACCCGTACGGCCCCGAAGGCGGGCGGATGTACCGCACCGGCGATGTGG
Source organism: Nocardia otitidiscaviarum (assembly GCF_007362295.1). Classification (NCBI taxonomy): domain Bacteria; kingdom Bacillati; phylum Actinomycetota; class Actinomycetes; order Mycobacteriales; family Nocardiaceae; genus Nocardia; species Nocardia otitidiscaviarum. The sequence goes on from NZ_CP041695.1 coordinate 2,891,676, forward strand.
TGCGCTGGACCGGCACCGGAGAACTCACCTACCTGGGCCGCAGCGACCACCAGGTGAAGGTGCGCGGCTTCCGCATCGAACTCGGCGAGATCGACGCCGTGCTCACCGGGCATCCGGGAATCCGCTTCGCACACACCGAGGTTCGCGAGATCGCGGGCACCCCGCGGATCGTGTCCTTCGTACTGCCCGCCGACGGCGGCGCATTCGACCCGGAGGCCCTGCGCGCACACGCCGCCGACCAGCTGCCCGCCCATATGGTGCCCAGCAGCCTCACCCCGCTCGACCGCATTCCGCTCACCCCGGTCGGCAAACTCGACCGCGACGCCCTGCCCGCACCGCAGGCGGTGGTGGCGGCGGTCTCCCGGGCCCCCGAGACGGACACCGAGCGGCTCGTGGCCGCCGTGATGGCGGAGCTGGTGGGCGGTGAGGGCATCGGCGCGGACGACTCGTTCTTCGAGATCGGCGGCAACTCGCTGCTGGCGACCCAGCTGGTGGCACGACTGGCGGCCGCCACCGGGACCCGGCTCGAGGTGCGCACCGTGTTCGCGGCCCCGACCGTGGCCGGACTCGCCGCTCAGCTCGACGCCGGAGCCGGTACCGCCGAACTGCGGCCCGAACCGCGCAAACAGACACGGCCGGAACGGGTTCCGCTGTCGGCGGCGCAGCGACGGCTGTGGTTCCTGGAACGCTTCAATGCCTCCGGGGACGCGGAAACCCTGGGTGCGTACAACATTCCGGTCGCCCTGCGCCTGCACGGCGACCTGGACGTAGCCGCCCTGCGCGCCGCCGTACACGCGGTGCAGCGGCGGCACGAGACGCTGCGCACCGTCTTCCCGGAGCTGGACGGCGAACCCAGTCAGGTGGTGCTCGACGCGGACGCCTGCGCCATCGCGCTGCCCGTGCGCGGCGCGGACCCGGAGCAGGTGCACGCCGAGATCCAGCGCATCGCCGCCGCCGGATTCGACCTCGGCACCCAGGCCCCGCTGCGCGCGGAGCTGCTGCGCCTGGCCGCCGACGACCACATGCTCGTCCTGGTGGTGCATCACATCGCCATGGACGGCTGGTCGCTGGGACCCCTGGCGGCCGACGTGGCCGCCGCCTACCGGGCGCACGTCGCCGGACAGACCCCGGAGTGGCCGGAGCTGCCGGTGCAGTACGCCGACTACACGCTGTGGCAGCGGGACGTCCTCGGCCGCGAGGACGATCCGGAATCGGTGATCAGCCGTCAGCTCGACTACTGGCGCACGGCCCTGCACGGCATTCCGGAGCTGCTCCAGGTGCCCGCCGACCGGCCGCGCCCGCCGGTGCCGAGCTACCGCGGCGGCACCGTGAACTGCCATATCGACGCCTTCACCCACCGCGAGCTGCAGGCCGTGGCGGCCGAGCACGGCGTGACCATGTTCATGGTGCTGCACGCCGCGCTGGTCACCCTGCTGCACCGGCTCACCAGCGGGGACGACATCACCGTCGGCACGCCCATCGCCGGACGCGGCCACCCCGCGCTCGACCGCATGGTCGGCATGTTCGTCGGAACCCTGGTGTTGCGCAGCCGGATTCGCGGCGGGGCCACCTTCGCCGAGCTGCTGCACCAGGTGCGTGACACCGACCTGGAAGCCTTCGCCCACGCCGACGTCCCGTTCGAGCGGCTGGTCGAGGTGCTCAATCCGGTGCGCTCCCAGGCCCACCACCCCATGTTCCAGGTCATGCTGTCGGTGCAGAACCAGCCGCTGCGCGTGCTCGAACTGCCCGGCCTGCGCATCGAGGCCGACGACGCCGACCCCGGCATCGCCAAATTCGATCTGCAGTTCACCCTCACCGAGGCGTGGAGCCCGGAGCGCGAACCCGACGGCATCACGGTGAACGTGAACTACGCCGCCGACCTGTTCGACGAGGCCACCGCGCGGCGGCTGGGTGAGCGCTTCGTGCGGCTGGTCAGCGCGGCCGCCACCCATCCCGGCACCGCGGTGGGCGATCTGGAACTGCTCGACTCCGACGAATGGTCGGCGCTCGCGCCGGTGCGGGGCAGCACCCCCGGACGGCCCATCACCTTCCCACAGGTGTTCGAGGCCGCCGCCAATGTCGACCGGCAGGCCGTGGCCGTGCGCGCCGCGGGCACCCAGATCTCCTACGACGCGCTCGACCGCTGGACCAACCGGCTGGCCCGGGTGCTCATCGGACAGGGCGTGGGACCGGAAACCCTGGTCGCCATGGGCATTCCGCGCTCGGCCGAATCGGTGGCGGTCATGCTGGCCGTCGCCAAGGCGGGCGCGGCGTTCGTCCCCGTCGACCCGAACTATCCGGAACACCGCATCAGCCATATGCTCGCCGACTCCGGCGCGGTCATCGGCATCACCCTGGCCGCGCACCGGCAGCGCATGCCCGACGGGGCCAACTGGACCGTGCTGGACGCGCCGTCGTTCCGGCGGCGGGTGCTGGCCACCTCCGACGCGCCCATCACGGACCTGGACCGGATCCTGCCGCTGCGCATGGACAATCCGGCGTACGTGATCTACACGTCCGGCTCCACCGGCACCCCCAAGGGCGTGGTGGTCACCCACGGCGGCATCTCCAACTTCGCCGCCGAGACCGCCGCCCGGTTCGAGGTGCGGCCCGGCTGCCGCATCCTGCACTTCGCCACCCCGAGTTTCGACGCCGCCATGCTCGACATCCTCTTCGCCCTCGGCGGGGCGGCCACCCTGGTCATCACGCCACCCGGCGTGGTGGGCGGCGCGGAACTGGGTGAGGTGTTCCGGGAAGAGCGCATCACCCACGCCTTCATCACCACCTCCGCGCTCGGCACCGTCGATCCGACCGGGATCACCGAGATGCGGCACATCCTGGTGGGCGGTGAGGCGCTGCCGCCGGATCTGGTCACCCGGTGGGCCAACGGCACCAGCAAGCTCTACAACGTGTACGGGCCGACCGAGACCACCATCGTCACCGTCATGTCGGAGCCGATGGGCGAGGGCGTGCCCATCACCATCGGCGAACCCATCCGGGGCGTGCACGCCACCGTGCTCGACGGGCGGCTGCATCCGACGCCCGCGGGCGTCACCGGCGAATTGCAGCTGGCCGGACCGGCATTGGCGCGCGGCTACCTGCACCGGCCGGGGCTGACCGCGCAGCGGTTCGTGGCCAATCCGTTCGGCAAACCCGGTGAGCGCATGTACCGCACCGGTGACCTGGTGCGCTGGTGCGCCCGCGACGGGCGGGTGCGCGATCTCGAATACATGGGCCGCACCGACCATCAGGTCAAGATCCGCGGCTTCCGCATCGAACTCGGCGAGATCGACGCCGCGCTGGCCAAACATCCGGCGGTGGAGTTCGCGCACACCATCGGCCATCGCACCCCGGCGGGCGTGACGGCGCTGGTCGCATACGTGAAGCCGCGCGCCGGCAGCGCGCCGACCGTCCTGGAGTTGACCACCTTCCTGGCCGACCTGGTACCGAATTACATGGTCCCGCAGTCGATCATGCTGCTGGACCGGGTGCCGCTGTCGCCGGTGGGCAAACTGGACCGCAAGGCGCTGCCGGAACCGGTGTTCACCGCCCGCGAGGGCTACCGGGCCCCGACCAACCCCACCGAAGCGGCGCTGTGCGCGGCCTTCGCCGATGTACTCGGCCTCGACAGGGTGGGCGTGGACGACGGCTTCTTCGAACTGGGCGGCAACTCGCTGCTCGCCACCAAGGTGGTGGCGCATCTGCGCGCCGACGGCATCGCGCTGCCGGTGCAGGCCATGTTCGGCGAATCCAGTCCGGCCGCCATCGCGCACAAGCTGCAGGAGGCGCACGGCGATCTGGACTCGGTGCTGTCGGCCGCGCTGGAACCGGTGCTGCCCATCCGGACCGGAGCCACCATGACCGGAGCCCCGCTGTGGTGCGTGCACCCGGCCATCGGGTTGTCCTGGTGCTTCGCGGGCCTGCTCGCACACCTGCCCGCCGACCGCCCGCTCTACGGCCTGCAGGCGCCGCACGTGAACGGCGCGGACAGCCACAGCTCCGTGGTGGAGGCCGCGAAACACTATGTGGCGCAGCTGAAGACGGTGCAGGCGGAGGGGCCGTACCACCTGCTCGGCTGGTCGCTGGGCGGCCTCATCGCCCACGAGATGGCCGTGCAGTTGCAGGATGCGGGCGACGAGGTGGCGCTGCTCGGGCTGATGGACAGCTTCCAGCTGTCCGACGAACTGCTCGAACGCGGCATCCCGTCCATCGCCGACATCATCGGTGAGTTCGGTAGCGACCTGCTCGGGGGCGATACCGATATCGATCCGCGGATGAACCTGCAGGAGGCGGCCGAACTGCTGCGCAACCGGCCCGGCCCGTTCGCCGCGCTCACCGTCGAGCATCTGGAACGGCTCTACGTCGGCTGCACCAATGGCGTCACCCTGGCGCACGGCTTCCGGCCGCGCGTCTTCGACGGCGACATGCTGTTCTTCACCGCCGCCGACGACGAGATCAACCGCGCCCACCCGGACCGCTGCGCCGACGCCTGGCAGCCGTACGTCACCGGCACGGTGCACGACCACCTGGTGCGGTGCCGCCACTCCGGGATGACCACACCGGAATCACTCAGCGTGATCGGCCCGGTACTGCGAGAACAACTGGGCGGCAACGCAACCGAAGGGGAGGAGACCCGATGAGTCTCGCGGTGGAGATCTCCGGACTGGTCAAGTACTACGGCAAGGTGCGGGTGCTGGACGGGATCGATCTGGAGATCCCGTCCGGGACCGTCATGGGACTGCTCGGACCCAACGGAGCGGGCAAGACCACCACGGTCCGCATCGTCACCACCCTGCTGCGCCCCAGCGCGGGCACCGTGAAGGTGGCGGGCGTGGACGCGCTCAAGGAGCCCGCCCGGGTCCGCACCCGGCTCGGGCTGTCCGGGCAGTACGCGGCCGTGGACGCCAACCTGTCCGGCTTCGAGAATCTGCGGATGGTGGCGCGGCTGTACGGCATGAGCCACCGGCAGGCCGCCGGGCGCGCCAGCGAACTGCTGAGCGCGCTCGGCCTGGAATTCGCGGCCGGACGGCGGGCGGGCACCTACTCCGGCGGTATGGCGCGCCGCCTCGACCTGGCGGGCGCGCTGGTCTCCCGCCCGCCGGTGGTGGTGCTCGACGAACCCACCACCGGACTCGATCCGCGCGCCCGCCTCGATATGTGGCGGGTGATCGGCGACCTCGTGGACGACGGCACCACCGTACTGCTCACCACCCAGTACCTGGAGGAAGCCGACCTGCTCGCCGACCGGATCACCGTCATCGACCGCGGGCGGGTCATCGCCCGCGGCTCCGCCGACGAACTCAAGACCTCCATCGGCGGCGACAAGCTGACCGTCACCCTGGCCACGGGGCAGGATCCGGCCCCGGCGCGCAAGGTGCTGGCCGAGGTCGGCATCGGCGAACCGACCTACGACGAGGGGACCGACCAGGTCGTGGTGGTGGTCTCCGACGGCACCCGCACCATGGTCGAAGCGTTGCGGCGGCTCGACGACGCGGGCGTGCACGTGGTCGACGCGTCCGTGCACCGGCCCAGCCTCGACGACGTATTCCTGTCGCTCACGGGCACATCCGCGAAACAGCCCGCGCCGCGCCCGACGGGCGTCCAGGAGGAAGTGCTGTCGTAACCGGCAGCAGGGGGTATCGGGGGATCGGGTGGGGATTCGAAGTCGTCGTGGCCGAGGAGGACTGGATATGAGTGTCGATGTGGCAACCGAACCCGCGCCCAGCGAGGACGCGGCCCAGGGGAAGGAGGGGCGCACCGCGCCGGAACATCCCGTCGTCGGCTGGCTACCACGGGTTTTCCGGGACAGCGCGATCGTGGCCTACCGCAATCTGCTCACCATCCTGCGGGTGCCGACCCTGCTGGTGACCGCCACCATCCAACCGCTGATGTTCGTGTTCCTGTTCGCCTACATCTTCGGCGCGTCCCTGGGCGGCAGCCAGTACCGCGAATTCCTGCTGGCCGGAATCTTCACGCAGACAGTGGCGTTCAACGCCGCCTTCACCACGGTCGGGCTGGCGAACGACCTGCAGAAGGGCATCATCGACCGGATGCGGACGCTGCCCATGTCGCGGCTGGCGGTGCTCATGGGCCGCACCCTGTCCGATCTGGTGGTGAACATCCTCGCCCTGAGCGTCATGGTCGGCTGCGGCTACGCGGTGGGCTGGCGCATCAACGGCGGAATCGCCGACGCCGTACTGGCTTTCGCGGTGATCCTGCTGTTCGCCTTCGCCATGTCCTGGGTCGGCGCCCTCACCGGACTGCTGTCGCCCAGCGTGGAGGTGGCCCAGAGCGCCGGACTCATCTGGCTCTTCCCGCTCACCTTCATCTCCTCGGCGTTCATCTCCGGCGAGACCCTGCCCGGCCCGCTGCGCACCATCGCCGAATGGAATCCCATCACCGCCGTGTCGGCGGCGGGGCGCAAACTCTTCGACAACGGCGCGCCCCCGACCTTCGTACCCGCCGACGGCTGGCCCGCCGACCACTGCATCGAATACGCGGTGCTGTGCTCGCTCGGCATCCTCGCCGTCGCGGTCCCGCTGGCCCTGCTCCAGTACCGCAAGGTCGCCAGCCACTGAGGCACCGGGCGGCCGTGCGCGACCGCTCGCACACCGGTGATCGTTTGGCATCGCGATTCATGGGTACCTCGGCGCAGACCGGCGTCGATCGAGGAGGGACCCGTGACGACCGACTCGTCGAGCGAGGTGCGCGAGCTGGTCGCCGCTCGGCCGTATCCGGCGCGGCTCGCGCCCAAGGGCTCACGACTGTGGCGACTGCTCACCACCACCGATCCCAAACTGCTCGGGATCATGTACCTGACCACCGCGACCGCGTTCTTCCTCATCGGCGGCCTGATGGCGCTGCTCATGCGGGGCGAGCTGGCCCGGCCCGGGCTGCAATTCCTCTCACCCGAGCAGTACAACCAGCTGTTCACCATGCACGGCACCATCATGCTGCTGTTCTATGCCACCCCGGTGGTGTTCGGGTTCGCCAATGCGGTGCTGCCGTTGCAGATCGGTGCCCCGGATGTGGCGTTTCCGCGGTTGAACGCGCTCAGTTACTGGCTGTACCTGTTCGGCGCGACCATGGCGACCGCCGGATTCGTCACCCCCGGCGGTGCGGCCGGGTTCGGCTGGACCGGCTACACCCCGCTGAGCCTGATGACGAACTCGCCCGGGGTGGGCGCGGATCTGTGGATCATGGGACTGGTCGTCTCGGGACTGGGCACCATCCTGGCCGCGGTCAATATGCTGACCACGGTGGTGTGCCTGCGCTGTCCGGGCATGACCATGTTCCGGATGCCGCTGTTCGTCTGGAATATCGTCGTCACCAGCGTGCTGGTGCTGCTCGCCTTTCCCATCCTCACCGCCGCGCTGCTGGCGTTGGCCTACGACCGGCATCTGGGCGGGCACATCTACGATCCCGCGAGCGGCGGCGCGATTCTGTGGCAGCACCTGTTCTGGTTCTTCGGACATCCCGAGGTGTACATCGTCGCGCTGCCGTTCTTCGGCATCATCAGCGAGATCATCCCGGTGTTCAGCCGCAAACCGCTGTTCGGCTATGTCGCGCTGGTGTACGCCACCCTCGCCATCGGTGGACTGTCGGTGGCGGTGTGGGCGCACCACATGTTCGCCACCGGTGCGGTGCTGCTGCCGTTCTTCTCCCTCATGACCTTCCTGATCGCGGTGCCGACCGGCGTGAAATTCTTCAATTGGATCGCGACCATGTGGCGCGGGCAGCTGACCTTCGAAACGCCCATGCTGTTCGCGGTCGGTTTCATCGTCACCTTCCTGCTGGGCGGTCTGTCGGGAGTGATCCTCGCCAGCCCGCCGCAGGACTGGCATGTCACCGATACCTATTTCGTGGTCGCGCACTTCCACTACGTGCTGTTCGGCACGATCGTCTTCGCGACCTTCGCCGGGATCTACTTCTGGTTCCCCAAGCTCACCGGGCGGCTGTTGGACGAGCGTATCGGCCGCATCCACTTCTGGACCACGTTCATCGGCTTCCATCTCACCTTCCTGGTGCAGCACTGGCTCGGTAACGAGGGCATGCCGCGCCGCTACGCCGACTATCTGCCCGACGACGGCTTCACCGCGCTGAACACGATCTCGACCATCGGATCGTTCGTGCTGGGCGTGTCGATGGTGGCCTTCGTCTGGAATGTGTTCAAGAGCTACCGGTACGGCCAGGTGGTGGGCGTGGACGATCCGTGGGGATCGGGCAATTCCCTCGAGTGGGCCACCACCTGCCCGCCACCGCGGCACAACTTCCACGAACTGCCCCGAATCCGTTCCGAGCGACCGGCTTTCGAACTGCACTATCCGCATATGCGCGAGCGCATGCGGGTGGAATCGCATGCGGGCAGCCGTTTCCGCGCGGGCGACGGCGAACACGACGAAGGCCCCCACGCCTAGGCGAGGGGGCCTTCGAATCGGAACGCGTCAGCCGCGCCGACGGTTCTTGAGCAGTTCCATCCGCTCCTGGAGCAGCTCTTCGAGCTCCTCCTTGCTGCGGCGCTCGAGCAGCATGTCCCAGTGGGTGCGCGGCGGCTTGACCTTCTTGGGCTCCTGCGTGGTGCCCTCGAGGAGCACGCCCTCCTGGCCGTTGCGGCACAGCCAGGTCGGCGGGATCTCGGCGTCGTCCGCGAACGGGACGTCGAATTCCTCACCGTTGTCGGTCCGGTACCGCGCCATCCGACGCGGCGCCAGGTCGTGGTCGCGGTCGGTCTCGTAGCTCACCGCTCCGAGCCGACTGCCTCGGAGTACGCGATCTGCCATGGGTGCGGTCCCTTCTCGCCTGTCGGCAACGTTAACTCGGTGTCGACGCCTTACTGGAGCATCAACGCTTCGGTGGACGATTCGGTTCCCGTGGGGAGAACCCGACTATTCTACTCGCTGCGGCATCGGCCGGGTTATCGGCGTGCCCCTCGCCCATCCGGGCGGTGCTGAGCGCTACTCTCTCGACTCATGTCGCGCCGCCAAGGGTCGTCGTGTTTGTGGTGTGGTCGGGAGATCGGCGAATCCGAGGTCGGGCGACGCCGACGATACTGTCGACAGTCCTGCCGCCAGCGCGCCTACGAACATCGGAACAGCGTGAAGGGCACCGGAATTCCCGAGGATTCGGTGGTGCTGTCGGCGCAGGAGGTGTCGGATCTGTCCGACCGCTGGTTCGCCGCCCGCTGCGCCGCCGAGGATGTGGCCACCGCCGTCGCCGAGGGTGCGGATCAGGCCGAACTGACCGCGCTCACCGCCCAGCTGGTGGCCTTGGCCCGGGACGCCGAACGGCTGCGCTGAGCCGCCCCACCGGAAGGGGTACGGTCGGCGCGGCCTCGATCTCGGGCAGCACCGGCCGCGGTCGCCGCGCCCGGGCGCGCACCAGGGCGAGTGCGGCCCCGGTCGCGGCCGTGAGCACCGCGAACGCGGCCAGTGTGGCGGTGTCGGGGCGGGTCACCGGCTGTCCGCGCAGCGCCTGCCACAGCAGCACCACCATGCCGCCGGTGTAGGACAGCGCCAGTACGCCCACGAGGTGGGCGCGGGTGCGCTCGGTGCGCAGCCACGGCACCCGCGGCGCGTACCGGGCGAGCAGGACGGCGGCCAGGATGAGCACCTGGATGCCGTGCATGCCGAGGAAGTGCGGGATGCGCAGATCCCCGCCCTCGGTGCTCCAGCGCAGCACCGGCACCCCCGCGCCCACGCCGTCGCGCACCGGGGGATCGCCGGGCATGACGGTATGTCCCGCCCCCAGCTCCACCGGACGGCCGTAGGCGTCGGTGACCCGCTGCGGGCCGGTGCCGCCCACCAGATAGGCCATCGCCATGCCGAGCACCGCGATCCCCAAGCCGGCCGAGATGGCCCGCGAGGTGGGTCGGTCGGTGACCCGTTGCCACGAAAGCATCACCGCGATAACCAGATTCGCGCCGAACAGGCCGAGCACCCCGGACATGAACACGGTCTGTCCGATGGCGTTGACCGCATCGGTCTGATTGTTGAAGTGGCTGAAGGTGCCCCGCGCGGCCTGCACCACGATGAATCCGACGTCGACGATGCCGGTGACGGCGAATGCCGTACCCATCCACCACGTGACGCGACTGCCGCGGTGCGGGAACGACAGCAACCAGGCCAGCGTCGCGGTGTAGAGGACGAAGGCGAGTCCGAATTTGCAGGGCTTCAACCAGATCGACTCGCCGAGCAGTCGACGGTCGTCGACGACCATGGCGCACAGGGTGACGACCACGAGTACGGCCATGACGGCCGTGCACGCGAGCAGCGGCCGGTGCGGGCGGCGGGTACCGAGTGTCGGGGGAGCGGCGGGCGAGGTACTGGGCATGGGGCCGACGCTAGGTTCGGGTCGCCGCGCGCCGGGTCCCCCTGGGGAGCCGTTCGCCTCTGGTACCCGGGTATGACGACGCCCCCGGCGGTACCGGGGGCGTCGTCGATTCGTCTGTCCGCCCGATCGTTTCGGCAGCCCCTCATCGGCTGTCGATCCGCGGCGGATCGGTGCGGGCTGCTAGCCGACGCTCACACCGCGGGCGGCGAGCCACGGGTGCGGGTCGATCGGACCGGCGTCGGTGTGCACCTCGTAGTGCAGGTGCGGGCCGGTCGAGTAGCCGCGGCTGCCGACGGTGGCGATCACGTCACCGGCGCGCACGTGCTGGCCGACCGACACCAGGATGTCCTGCATGTGGCCGTAGACGCCGATGGTGCCGTCGTCCTGCTGGATGCGCACCCACAGGCCGAAGCCCGAGGCCGGACCGGCCTCGATGACGGTACCGTCGGTGACGGCGGCGATCGGCGCGCCGAAGCCGTCCGCGAAGTCCAGACCGGAGTGCATGGCACCCCAGCGCATGCCGTAACCGGAGCTGAGCGGGCCGGCGACCGGTCGCACGGTGCGCGGCCGGTGGTCCTGGGCCATCCCGTTGAGCAGGTCGTCGATCTGCGGGGGAACGGGAATGAAATCGGGGATCTCGATGCCGCCGACATTGGCGACCGGACGGATCTCGTGGGCGGGCGCCTCCTGCTGCGGCGCGGCGGTGAGCTTCCCGGCGGGGGTGCCGTCGGCCTGTTGGTCGGCGGCGGCGAGCACGGACAGCGAGGCCCCGGCAATCGCGGTGACGGCCACGGCACGAGTTGCAGCGGCCCGGTACCGGCGCAGTGCGCGGCCCTTTGATAACGGAACGGTTACGGGCATGGCACGAACGTACGGGAGGCAAACCCCGGAACCGAAACCTTGTCGTTACCGTCACAGCGCCGCAAAAGTCCAGTTGATATGTCACAGTCAGATAACGACACGCCGGTAATTTCGAAATGACGTTGGGAAATGCCGAAACGGGCGATCTTGACCGACACGCCGTGCGCGGCGCACACTATGTAAGTGCCCGCTAACGGAGTTCGGGTGCTGGTCGCGCTCGCCGACCCCACCCGCCGCACCATCTTCGAGGCCCTGCCGCAGGGGCCGCGCTCGGTCGGCGAACTCTCGGCGATCTCCGGGGTGAGCAGCTCCGCGGTGTCCCAGCACCTCAAGGTGCTGCGCGAGGCCCGCCTGGTGATGATGCGCGCGGCGGGTAACCGCCGCCTGTATTCCCTGGACCCGCGCGGGCTCGCCGACGCCCGCGACTATCTCGAGCAGTTCTGGCCCAGCGCCATCGCCGCCTACTCGGCGGCACTGTCCACGGCCAGCGCGGATATGGCGGACGGGGAGAGTTAGGCCGCTCGCGTCCGGTCAGCCGACCCGGCGATACGCCTGCGGGCCGCGCCGCTGTTCCATCCCGGGCGCGGGCCACGTCCGCTTGTGCAGCTGCTTGTCGACCGCGTTGATCACCTCGGTGGTCCCGATCTTCAACAGACCCGGATCGGGGCTGGTGGCGTAGGGGTCACCGAGCTGTCCGGCCCACAGCACCACGTGCCGGCCCAGCAGATGCGGCGGTGGGCCGCTGCGCGAGGGCGGATTGGGGCCGAACAACAGCACGGTCCGGGTGCCGAAGGCGGTGGCCAGATGCGCGACGCCGGTATCACCGCACACCACCAGGGACGCCTCGGCGACGGTGGCGGCCAATTCGATGAGGTTCTGCTCCCCGGCGAGCACCCGTGAGACCGGCAGGCCCGCCCGGGTGGCGATCCCGAGGGCGATATCGCGCTCGAACTCGTCACCGGTGAGCACCACCTCGCGCCCCTGGACCAGCAGATGCCGGACCACGGCGGCGAAACGGTCCGGCGGCCAGCGGCGGGCGGGTGCGCCCGCGCCGACGTGCACCACCACGCAGTCGCGGTGGCTGGTGGTGGCGACCGGGGGTACCAGGCCCAGATTGCGACGGTCGGCGGTGATCCCGTCGGTCTCGAGCAGATGGCACCAGCGGTCCACATCGTGCATATCGGGTTCCCATTCCGGTCCCGGCAGATCCGGGAAGGCGGGGTTGCGGTAGGTGAGGATGCGTTCGGGTTTGGTGCGGACCAGCTCGACCAGGCCCTCGGGGCCGTGACCGTCCAGATTGACCGCCAGGGCGGGCGGCGGACCGTCCCAGCGCATCCCGGTCGGGCCGGTGATCGGCACCATCTCGTCTACGGAGGCGATCAGATCCACGATCGGTTTCAACCGGTGCGGGGCCGCGAGTGCGATGTGGTCGCCGGGCCTGGCCCGGCGCAGCGCGCGCAGCGCCGGGACCGCGGTGAGGAGATCACCCAGTCCGCGTGCGCGTAGCACGAGTACAACCGCCACCCTCAACTCCTCCGACCGCGCTGGTGCCCATGGGTCCGACCCACCCCCGCCGCACACGGACCGATGTGAGCCACTTGGAGTGGACTACCCGGCGCGACCCGACGCGAAACGCGACATCGGCCTTGTTGTGGCGGACCCGGCAGTCCGGTACGGGACCTCCGGTCTCGTACCGGAGCACTTGGGCCCTGGGGAGGCGGTTGTGCTCGTAGTTTGCTGGGCTGATCGACCGGACGACACGAAAGGGCGATCATGACGACAGCCGCGTCCGAGGCGGTGACCGGGAATCCGGCGCCGTTCACCTGGGTCACCGCGTTCTCGATGATCGTGTTCTGCGCGATCCTGTGGGCGATCGTCCGCTATATGCAGCAGCACCCCCGGGCCTCGATGTGGGTGTGGGGGCTGTCGATACTCACCTTCCCCCTGTGGATCTGGGGGCCGGGCCGCGATATCGGCCTGGTCAACTGGTTCTCCTGGGCCAAGATCCTGTCCGTGCTCATCCCGCTGACCATCGTGGGGGCGATGCGCGTCGCGGTGGCCGAACAGCGGTCCGGACGAGTGTGGGAACTGCTGCGCGACCCGCGGTTCCTCTGGTTTCCCTACGGCATCCTGTTCCTCAATATCGCCGAGGCGACCCTGCGTGACGCCCAGATCGGCAACTACTGGAACGCCGCCGTCGGCCTCGGGCTGTGCCTCACCATTCCGTACACGCCGCGATTCTGGGAGATCACCGCGAACGGCAACGCCGAACTCATCGCCTACACCACCGTGGCCTGGAACTTCGTCTACACCTCGTGGAACCTGTGCTTCACCTACGGCGGGTACCCGCCGCAGGAGGAGCATTTCGCGGGCAGCATCTGCATCCTCGCGGTCGCCGAGATCTACCCGCTGGTCATGCGGCGTCCGGAGCTGTACATCATGGCCCGCATCTACACCCTGCCGGTACTCATGCTGGTGATCGGCATCTACAACATCTTCCCGACCGTCATGCCCTCGGACGGCTGGTTCGACGAGCGGGTCTGGCTCGTGTGGGGTGCGGTCAATGTCGCCCTCATGGTGCCGATGGTGTTCTGGCACACCTGGCAGCTGCACACCGGGCGGGCCCTGGTCACCTTCCGGCGCGGACGGGCACGCGCGGAGTTCCTCGCGCGCCACGGTGACGCCGTCGACCAGTTCGTGGCGCTCGGCCGGTCCCTCGATGCCGGTACCGGTGCGCGGAGGCCGGACCGTCCGTCCGTGACCGCCTGATCCGGTCGACGCGCCCATGCGTACTACCGACTGTCGTTGACCCCGGATGATCAACTACCGTGTGTATCCATGGATTTCGTCTACAACCTCGTGGTCGTGGCACATCTGCTGGGCATGGCCGCGGTGGTCGGCGGCTACGCGGCCGGACAGCCGCGGGTGTCCGAGCTGATGGTGTGGGGAGCCCGCCTCCAGCTGGTCACCGGGGTCATCCTGGTCGGCCTCGCCGAATCGATCGATTCGCTCGGCAAGGATCCCAATATGACCAAGATCGGCATCAAGCTGGTGGTCTCGCTCGCCGTGGCGGCCTTCGCCGAGATCGGGCGGGCCGATGCCAAGCGGGGCAAGGCGGTGCCGTGGATGACCCACGCCTCCGGAGGGCTGGCCGTGCTGAACGTGTTCATCGCCGCGCTCTGGACCTGATCGACGGCGTGCTCCACCGACCGGCCCGGGGGCACGACGGCCCCGGGCCGGACGGAATCCTGCCCGCTAACCGGCCGCGCGCAGGGGTTGTCGCCGATCGGCCGCGCGATCCAGCGCGATGCGCAGCCCCGTGCGGCCCTCGCGGCGGTAGGCCGCCCGCGCCCGCGGCATGATGCGCAGCGTCTCCGGCAGCAGCAGCCAGGTGCGCGCCACCGCGTGCCGGAAGGTGTCGAAGGCCAGCTGGTTGGCGCGGGTCCACCGGTAGCCGTACAGCTCGCGGATGTGCGGCGGCAGTGTGCCGACCAGCACATGCCGCCACGCCTCGCTCGCGCTCGGCGCGAGAATCCGCCACAGTGCCGTCGGTAGCCACGGCTGCGGCATATCGGCCGCGCTGTCGAAGTAGTCGATGAGTGCGCGGGCCGACGGCGTCGGTTCCAGGACGTGCTCGACCGTGTGGTTCCAATAGTCGAGGAAGTCGTCGTAGGTGGCCGGGACGATGCGTGTCGACATGCCGTACATGCCCCACCAGCGCACCCCCTCCGCGTACACGGCGGCCTTCTCCTCGCGGGTGTAGGGCCGCCGCGCGAACAGGTCGCGGGCCCGCCACGCGGTGTCGATGAAGGTGGCGTGTGCCCAGAAGTAGGTGTGCGGGTCCAGCGCGTGATAACGCTCCCCGGCAGGCATGGTGCCCTTGATATCGGAGTGGAAGTCGCGGATTCGGGCGGCGGTGCGCAACGACTCGGGTCCGTCGAAGATCATGCCCTGGATCTGCGGCACCGACCGGAACAGCCGCTCCCACGGCTCGTTGAAGAAGTCCGAATGCTGCTCCACGCCGCGGCCGAGCGACGGATACATGAGCTGCAGCAGGCCCTCCATGGGCGCGAGCAGATATCCGCGACGGTCGCCGTACGTCTCGTACAGCAGCGATCCGGGTCCGAAGCGCGGCGCGTCCGGGTCCATGGGCCACCTCCACATTGAGGATGAGAGAATTATTGTCACTATCTCTCACGAGTAGGGGTGCGTCAAGCGGCCGTGTCCGTTCGCTGTCGGGTGTCGTATCCCTGGAATTCCTTGCTGTCCCACCGGATTCGGGACGTGAGAACGGGCCGGTCATGAGTGGTTTCACGTGGAGCCGACTCGATGCGGACGTGCGCGAAAGGCATTGCTGCACAGTGTGCATCGCTGCCCTGTCGGTCGGATCGAGTCGGCTGCGGTCGGCTCCTCGATCGGGAGGGCCAGGTCAGCGGCGGTTTCCGGCCGCGTTCGAACTGTGCTGCCGGGCGAGGGTTTTGGCGATCTCGGTCGCCGCGACCGCCTGTCCCGCCATGGAGAGGTGGATGCGGTCGGCGCTGAGCCAGTCGGGTCGCCGTCGCGCCGGATGGTCCCAGAACTCGGTCACCATGGCCTCGTGCCGTGCCGCGATGCGACGGATGGTCTCGGCGAAGGCCACGAAACGTGGTCGCAGCACGCGCATGTGGCCGGTGAAGGCGTCGGCGAAGGTGAACAGCGACAGCCGCGCCCCCGTGGCCGTCAGCGCCGCGCACAGCTCGTCGAGATCGCGCTCCACCCTCGCGAGATCGGCATCGGGCTGGAGTAGGTCGTTGCCACCGCAGCTGAGATGGACCAGATCCGGACGGAAGTCGAGTACGCGCCGCAACTGACCGTCGCGGACCGTCGCGATGCTCGCGCCCATCACCGCGGTATTCAGGTACTCGGCCTCCGGATGGGCCGCGCGCAGCGCCCGCGCGAGCCGCTCCGGCCACGGCAGGGTCTCGTAACCCGGCCACGGATCGCCGGTCCCCGCCGCGGTGGAATCGCCGAGCACGGCGAATCGTCGCCACGGCAGCGGTGCGAGCAGATCGCGGATGGCCTCGGCCGACAGCACCATGGGGTCGTCGGCCTCGGTCGTCACGTGTCGATTCATCGGGTGATCTCCTTGCTGGTGGTGGGCGACTTTTCGATGCGGGAAGGAAAACAGAACGTACGATCGTTCGTATTTATGAACGTACGACCGATCGTTCATTTCCGCAAGGGGATGAAAGGATGGAGCCATGGCCGATCAGACGGAGATCTCCGATCAGCGACTGCTCAAGGGCGCGCGCGCACGGGCGGCCATCGCCCGGCACGCCGCCGATGTCGCCTCCGCGGAGGGTTTGACGGGACTGAGCCTCGGACGGCTCGCCAGCGATCTGGGATTGAGCAAGAGCGGGGTCGCGACCCTGTTCGGCAGCAAGGAGAATCTGCAACTCGCGGCCGTGCGCTCCGCGCGGGAGGTGTTCGTCGACACCGTCGTGCGGCCCGCGCACACCGAACCCGAGGGCTGGCCCCGCCTGCGTGCCCTCATCACCCACTGGCTGGACTACGTGCGGGAACCGGTCTTTCCCGGTGGCTGTTTCCGGGTGGCCGGAACCGTGGAGTTCGACTCCCGGCCCGGGCCGGTCCGCGATGCGCTCGCCGCCGACCGTGACGACTGGTTCGCCCTGCTGGAGCGCGAGATCCAGCGCGCCCAGGAGCAGGGATACATGACCGGGCGCGACCCGCACCGGCTGGCCTTCCAGCTCGACGCCCTCGTCGGAGCCGCCAATGTGGCCGCCCGCCTCGGCGACGAGACCGCCGTCCCCACCGTGCGCGCGATCATCGACGAACTGCTCGGGGCGACGCCGGAGCGGTGACGCTCACAGCGGCGGTCGATCGGCTCGCCCCGGACCGCCGCCGCTCAGGCCGCGCGCGGGGCGTACATGATCACGGCCACGCCGATCAGGCAGATGAGCGCCCCCGCGATATCCCAGCGGTCGGGGCGATACCCGTCGGCCACCATCCCCCAGGCGAGCGAGCCCGCGACGAAAACACCACCGTAGGCGGCCAGGATGCGGCCGAAGTTCGCATCCGGTTGCAGGGTGGCGACGAACCCGTACAGGCCGAGCGCGATCACGCCCGCCCCCATCCACACCCAGCCGCGATGTTCGCGCACACCCTGCCAGATCAGCCACGCGCCACCGATCTCGGCGATCGCCGCCAGCCCGAACAGCAGAATCGAACGCACAACGGTCATGGGCACGCACTGTACGGTCCGAGGCCGCCGCGCCCGTGTGCACGGTCGGGGCCGTGTCGCCGCACCCGCTGCATGGTGGCAGCGGGTGCGGCGACCCGGCTCACGCCTCGAACAGCGGCTGGCCCAGATAGCCGCCGGGTGCGGACACACCCGGCGGGATGGCGAACACCGCCGATCCGATCGGTGTCGTCCACTGGTTGAGCGCGTCGAATTCGGCCAGTCGCTGCTGCACCGGCAGGAACTGGGCGTCGACATCACGCTGGAAGCAGGCGAACAGCAGACCCGAATTCGAGACGGTTCCGGGTGCGGGCGCGTCGTCGTAGTTGTAGCCACGCCGCAGGAACCGTTCGCCGTCGTGGGTGTGATGGGCGCGGGCGATATGCGAGGACGGCGGGATCACCGGAATGCCGGTGTCGTCCACCGCCGCGAAATCGGCCTCGTCGAATTCGCGGGTACCGGTGAGCGGCGCGCCGTTCGACACCCGGCGGCCGACGGTGAGCTCCCGGGCGTCATCGTCGAGTTCGTCCCAGGTGTCGAGATTCATGGCGATGCGGCGCAGCACCATGGAGGTGCCGCCCGCCAGCCACGCCCGCCGCGCGCCGTCGTCCCACACCAGCCGGTCCATTTCGACGCCGGGTGCGATATTGACGGTGCCGTCCACCTGGCCCATGAGATTGCGCATGGTCTGGCCCTTGGACGCGTTGCGGAATCCGCGCTGCACCCACCGCACCCGCACCAGTGAGGTGACGTTCTTGCACAGCACCCGCACCGCGTGCGAGACCGTGGTGGCCTCGTCCGCACAGATCTGCAGCAGCAGGTCCGCCCCGGTGTAGGCGTCCTCCAAGCGGTCGATGGTGAACGGCGGCAACGGTTTCAACCACTCCGGCCGCTGCCGGTCCAGCCCGGCGGCGGTGAACAGGCCCGGCCCGAAACCGACCGTGATGGTCAGCCGGGCGGGCCGGGCCGCCAGCTCCGCCTCGGTATCGGCCAGTGCGGGCCGACCCTGGGTGAGCCGTTGCGCGTCGTCGGTCCAGATCCGCAGCAGGCCGACGATGTCCTCGCGGTTCACCCCGGGGGCGAGGTCGAATCCCACGAACGCCGCCTGATCCTGCGGTGCGGTGGCGATACCGGCCTGATGGACGCCGAAGAACGGCACCGTCTCGGCCGCCGGATCGTCGTGGTGGTCGCGATGGGTGAGCGTGGCCGCGCCCCACCCGAGCCCGGCGGCGCCGGCCGCCGCGGCGCTACCGCCGAGCAGCCGTCGCCGGGACAGCCGGGTGGGGCGCGGTAGCGGCCGCTCAGCCACCGTGCGCGGGGGCCGTGGTCGCACCCGACGGCTCGTAGTTCTCCTTACCGCCCACGAAGTCGCGCACCTGCGCGGAGACGGTGGTGCTGGAACCGTCGGCGAAGGTCAGCGTGATCGGCGTTTCCGCGCCGGTGCGCAGCGGCTCCTTCAGTCCGATGAACATCAGGTGCTCACCGCCCGGCTTCAGCGTGGCCGACCCGTGCGCGGGAATGGTGAGCCCGCCTTCCTTCTCGCGCATGGTCTTGTCGCCCTGGGCGTCGGCGACCACCTCGTGGATCTCGACGGTGTTCGAGGCCGGACTGGACGCCGCCACCAGCGTGACGTCCTGATCGCTCGAATTCTCGAGCACGCCGAACGCGGCGGACATCCCGCTGTCGGCGGCCTTGATCCACTGATCGCTCATCCGCACTGCGTCGGCGGACGCGGCCGGGGCGTCGGAGGAGGACGAGGAACAGCCCAGGGGCAGCAGGGCCAGCGCGGAGACGGCGGCCACCGCACCCAGGCGGCGGACCCTACCGGTCGCCCGGCTGCGGGCAGGGGGGAATACGGACATGACGGAACTCCGATCGTCGAAGGAAGAGTGATTCGCTCCGGCGAGAACCGCCACGATCCGACGAGGTAGCGCGCCGCGGGGGCGGGCCGCCGATGCGTGATCGCAGTCGACGCCGCTCAGCCGTCGGCGCGGGACATCCGAATCCGGAGTGGGGACCGCGTGGTCACGCGGGAGCGAGGGGGAGGCGTATCCGACGCGGCGGCCCCCGGCGTCCGACTCCGGAACTCACCAGCAGTCGCGCCGGTACCGGCCGCTCATCGAAGGCGACGGGCAGTACCCGTCCGGGTGCCACCGGCATCGGCCCGAGCGCGACGATGAACCGGCGCACGCTCGTCACGGCGCGCCGCAACCCCACCTCGGCCGCCCGAATCGCGAACGCGCCGACCGGAATCGCCACCAGATGCGCCGCTACCATGGCCGCGCTCAGCCCGTGCTGATGCTGCTGCGGAGCCAGCGACAGCGCTTCGTGCCCGACGCTCTGCCCGACCGCCAGCATGCCCATGGTCGACAGCACCCCGGCCCGCGGCCGCACCGAGGCCACCACCACGCCGATCAACCCGCACGCCACGATCAACAGCGCCAGCGCCGACCCCCCGACGTCAGTGCTCCCACCCCCGAGCCCGTGGGCGGCCACGGCCACCGCCCCCGACGCCGTACCGACGGCGGCCCCTCGCAGGCGCGCGGCGTGATCGGTCGGTGACAGCACCCGAACATGCTACCGACCTCGCCACTGTCGACTTCACCGCAGGCCGACCCGACCGGTCTTCCGGCTTGACACCCGGCGGCCGTCGCGGCCATGGCCGAGGTCGGCATCGACATCTCCGGCGAGTTCCCCACACCGTGGACCGAGGAGATCGTGCGGGCGGCCGATGTCGTCGTCACCATGGGTTGCGGTGACGCCTGCCCGGTCTATCCCGGTCGCCGCTACGAGGAATGGGTGCTCGACGATCCGGCCGGTGCCGATGTCGCCGCGGTTCGACCGATCCGCGACGAGATCGAGCAGCGGGTGCGGCGGCTGCTCGGCGAACTCGGTGTCACCGTCGCGGACCGACGCACCTAGTGTTGCGCGTCGAGTGTCTCCGCACGCTGGGCCGCGGGCGGATGCGGGTGGACCGGGGTGAGGGTGGGGCGTTTGGCGGTGACGACGTCGCCGGAGGAGCGGCCGCGTAGTCGACGCGCCACCCACGGCGCGAAATGGTAGGCGGTCCAACGGAATTCGGCGGCGAGCAGGGCGTCGATACCGCGCTGCTCCGGGGGTAGCGGGTCTCGCCAGGTGCTGTCCGCGCCGGGCAGGCGCAGGGTGTCGGCGAGGGCGCGGGCGACCAGGTCGTGGCCGAGCGGGCTCAGATGCAGGCGGTCCTCGGCCCACACCCGCCGATGGGTGGTGGCGGCCACCGGTTCGAAGTCCACCAGGGTGACGGCGTGGCGGGCGGCCAGGGTGCGCACGGCGGCGTTCATGGCGCGGATGCGGCCCGACAGCGGGCGTGCGATCGGGGTGATCGCGCCGATATCGGGATAGGTGAAGGTGACCACGTGCGCGCCCACCGCCCGCAGCGCGGTGATCATGGCCTCGATGTCGGCGAGGGTCGCGTCCATGGCGAAGGACGGTCGCACCAGGTCGTTCATCCCGGCCATGACGGTGGCCAGATCGGGGCGCAGGGCCAGCGCGGGGGCGAGTTGTTCGGCGCGGATGCGGGCCGCCAGCCGACCGCGCACGGCCAGATTGGCGTAGTGCACGTCCGGTGTGCTCGCGGCGAGCAGGGCCGCGAACCGGTCGGCCCAGCCGCGGAATCCGCCCATACCGTCGGGGTCGCCGATCCCCTCGGTCTGGCTGTCTCCCAGGGCGACGAAGCGGGTGAAGGGTGTTGGCGCGTGGAGTGTCCGGTCCATCGTCGCTCCTTCGAAGCGGGTGCGCGAACAGAATACGCAGGCGAGGGCGACATCGTCTCCACAAGATCTTCACATGCGGTGCGAACCATCTCCACGGCGACTGCATAGGGTCACCTGCATGGAACAGCAGCAGCGGGGCGGGCGGCGCATCCTCGTGGTGGAGGACGAGCCGACGATCGCGGAATCCATCGCGGTGCGGTTGCGCGCCGAGGGGTTCACCGTGGACCTGGCCCACGACGGGCCGGCCGCGGTGAGCAGCGCCGAACGCCTGGACCCGGATCTGATCGTGCTCGATGTCATGCTCCCCGGCTTCGACGGGCTGGAGGTGTGCCGGCGGGTGCAGGCGCGGCGGCCGGTGCCGGTGCTCATGCTCACCGCCCGCGCCGACGAGACCGATATGCTCGTCGGCCTCGGCGTCGGCGCGGACGACTACCTGACGAAACCGTTCTCCATGCGGGTGCTGACCGCGCGCGTGCACGCCCTGCTGCGCCGCGTGGACCGCACCGCCGAGCGCGGCGCCACCATCCTGGTCGGCGATCTGCGCATCGATGTCGACCAGCGGCGGGTGTGGCGCGCGGACGCCGAAACCCAGCTCACCCCACTGGAATTCGAACTGCTGGTGCACCTCGCCCGCCGCCCGCGCGCCGTCCTGGCCCGCGAACGCCTGCTCAGCGAGGTGTGGGGGTGGGCCGACGCCTCCGGCACCCGCGCGGTCGACAGCCATATCAAGGCCCTGCGCCGCAAACTCGGCGCGGATCTCATTCGCACCGTGCACGGTGTCGGATACGCGTTGGAGGCACGATGAGTCGCATCGGCGCGAGCTGCGCGGCCGGGTGGGGCGTCGACCCGGCACGTCTGCGCGTGACCCGCCGGGTCGTCGTGCGCTACCGCTCCGGTGTCGATGGCGATGTCACCGACGCAGCGCCCCCCGAGACCGCTGCCACCGCGAAAGCGCCCCGTGATTTCGCTGCCACGGGTGGAGCGGCCGGTGATACCCCTGCCACCGGTGGATCGCTCCGTGATACCGGCGGCACCGGCATCGGCGCTGCCGACCCAACCGCCGCCGCGGCCGCATCGCCGCGGGGAAACGATCCTGTAGCGGCGAATTCGCCCCGCCGCGCCGGGGAGTCGCGGGTGTGCGCGCGTCCGCGCCGGGAACGGGCGCGGTCGTGAGTAGCGCGGCGCGGCTGCGGGAGTTCACCGACCGGCTGGGGGAGCGGCTGCCGCGCCCGCTGGACCGGGTGCGGTCGATCAAGCTGAAGCTCGCGATTCTGATGGTCGGTTCGGGGGCGGTGGCGTTCGGGTTCTTCGCGGTGCGCATCGGCTGGCTGCCGCCGCGCACCACCATCGCCGCGACCCTGATCGCGCTGGCCCTGTCGCAGGTGCTGGCGCACGGGATGACGCGCCCGCTGCGGGAGATGACCGCCGCCGCCAAACGCATGGCCCAGGGCGACTATTCGCGCCGGGTGCGCGCCACCTCCCGGGACGAGGTGGGGCAGTTGGCGGAGGCGTTCAACCAGATGGCCGCCGATCTCGCCGCCGCCGACCAGCAGCGCCGCGACTTCATCGCCAATGTGTCGCACGAGCTGCGCACCCCGATCACGGCCCTGGGCGCGGTGCTGGAGAACCTGGTGGACGGCGTCTCCGAACCCGATCCGGCGACGCTGCGCACCGCCCTCGCCCAGACCGAGCGGTTGAGCCTGCTGGTCTCGGAGCTGCTCGCGCTGTCCAGCGTGGAGGCGGGCGCGGTGCGACTGGATATCGAACGGGTTCCGCTCGCCCCGCTGGTGAAGGAGGTCGTCGCCGAGGCCGAGGTGGTCGCCACCGCCGTCGACCGCGACACCCGCTTCACCGTCGACGTGGACCCCGACCTCACCGTGCTCGCCGATCCGGCCCGCCTGCACCAGGTGCTGATCAACCTGTGCGACAACGCCATCCGGCACGGTCCGGTCGGCGGTGAAGTGCGGGTCAGTGCGCGGCCGGGCCGCGGCCAGCTCACCATCGAGGTCCGCGACGACGGCCCCGGCATCCCCCCGGCGCAGCGCTCCCGCATCTTCGAACGCTTCACCCGCGGCGGCGCCACCGACGGCGGCGGCACCGGCCTCGGTCTCGCCATCGCCCGCTGGATCGTGGACCTGCACGGCGGCACCATCACCGTCGCCGACCCGGGCTCCCGCATCCGCATCACCCTGCCCGACCCTCGAATCACCACACCCAACTGACCCGCACTCGACCGCGAACCCGCCGCAACCTCGCGTCCGGGGCGGTCCCGCACACCCTGGGAGGGGATATCCATGCCGGAGAATCCAGCCGACGACAGCTCGACAGTGCCTGTCGAACAGAATGACTCGACCGCATCCGGCAACGGCCGCGAGACCGTTGCCGCCGAGCCGACCGTCGTCGCCACGACGGAATCGGACGGAGACCGGATCGTCGGTGCGGCGGCGGTCGAGCGGCATGCCGCATCGGCGGACGCAGCTCGCGCCGACTCACCGTCCGCCACCGTTGCGGCGACCGGACATCGCCCCGCGGTGGGCACTCCCGCATCGAACAGCGGTACGGGCGTCACCGGGACCGCGGTCGACTCCGCCGCGAAGCAACCCCCGACCGCTGCCCGGGTGGCGTTCCCGCGGGGCGTTCTGTCCGCCACGGTCCTGAGCGGTGTGGCGGCGGCGCTGTTCATCCCGCTGGACCGTCCGGGCATCGGCTGGCTGCTCACCGGACTGATCGTCGCGGCCGCCATCGTCACGGTGGACTACACGGCGCGGCGTTCGACGAACCGGTCCCGGCGGACGACCGGCGATGGTGCTCTCGCCGATACGGTGATCGAAGCCGTGGAGCGCGCCCCGGAATCCGACGCCTCGACAAGCACGGCCCAGCCGAAACCAGCCGAAACGTCGGGGTCCGCCGTGCGGGTTGCCGATTCCGAGCGCCCACCTGCCGCTGCACTCGCGGGCGGTGCATCCACTCGCACCACCGACGGGGCGGCGTCTTCATCGAACGTGGCTG
Organism: Nocardia otitidiscaviarum; assembly: GCF_007362295.1. NCBI lineage: Bacteria > Bacillati > Actinomycetota > Actinomycetes > Mycobacteriales > Nocardiaceae > Nocardia > Nocardia otitidiscaviarum. The sequence goes on from NZ_CP041695.1 coordinate 2,915,865, forward strand.
AAACCCACATTCGCACAACAACTCCCACATCGGGCACTGAGCAGCCCGAGGTCGGGGCGGGCGCATCACCGTTCCGGTTCGGGGCTCGGGTGTGGTGGTCGGCGCTCGCGCTGGCACTGCTGGCGGTCGGTGCGTTCCGCGCCTCGGAATGGCTGTTCATCCTGTGTGTCCTCACCGCCGGTGTGGTCGCCTCGCTGGCCGTGGTGCGACGCTCCGCGCACGGTGTGGTGTTCGAGATGGCGGCCGTGCCGCTGACGGCGATGCTGTTCGCGGTGCCGTGGCTGTATCACGGGGTGACGCGGGTGCGGCGGGCTCGGATGTCCTCGCAGCAGCGGGTGTGGTGGTCGGCGCTGGTGACCGTCGCACTGCTGGTGGTGTTCGTACCGCTGCTGGCCGGCGCGGACGCGGTCTTCGCGACCCTGGTGGACGGTGTGCTGCCCAGTATGGACGCGGCCGAGCTGTGGCGGTGGGTGCTGCTGTTCCTGCTCGCGGCGCTGGGTACGGCGGGTGCGCTGTACCTACTGGCGGCCCCGCCCCCGGCCGCGGGCACGGTGGTGCGGCAGCGGGTGTCGCGGCGGCTGACACGGCTGGAGTGGGCGCTGCCGGTGGGCGCGCTGACCATCCTGTTCGCGGTGTTCGTGGGCACCCAGTTGGCGGTGCTGTTCGGCGGCGACGACTATGTGCAGCGCACCGCCGACCTCACCTACGCCGAGTACGCGCGCAGCGGATTCTGGCAGCTGTCGGCGGTCAGCGTCCTCACCCTCGCCGTCATCACGGTCGTCCAACGGTGGGCCGCCCGCGACACCGCCGCCGACCGGGCCTGGCTGCGGGCCGCGCTGGCGGCGGTGAGTGTGCTGACCCTGGTCATCGTGGCGTCGGCGCTGTCGCGCATGTGGACCTATCAGCAGGCGTACGGATTCACCGTGCTGCGACTGCTGGTGGAGGTGTTCGAACTGTGGATCGCCGCGGTCTACCTGCTGGTGCTGGCCAGTCTGGTGCGGCTGCGACAGGGGTGGCTGCCGCGCGCGGCGGTCGGCGCGGCCGCCGCCACCCTGCTGGCATTGGCGATCATGAATCCGGAACGGCTCATCGCCGACCGCAATATCGACCGCTGGGAAGCCGGAAAGAGCCTGGACACCGACTATTTGAACGACCTGTCCGCCGATGTGCTGCCCGCCGCGGACCGGCTGCCGGACGCGCTGCGCCGCGAGGTGGTCGGGCCGATCGTCCTGCGGCTCGACGACGACACCTGGCGGGACTGGAACCTGTCCCGCGCCAACGCCCGGTAGTTCGCTCAGGTGCGGCGCGGCGATGCGGCGTAGTTCGGGGTGAGCGCGGTGACCGAACCCAACCAGCGGCCGTCGCGCCGCACGAAGACGTTCGTGGCCCATTCATCGGCCCCGAACGGGTGCCCCTGCCAGGTGCCCGCATTGGTGCCGTGCGTGATGACCACCGCCGCATCGCCGAACACCCGCACCTCCAGCACCTCGAGCTCCATCGCGGTGTGCACCAGTTCGCCCGCCGCGACGAGCGTGAGGAACCGGTCACGGTGCCCGATCCCGCCCTCGGGACCCAACAGCAGCCAATCCGGAGTGGCGAACCAGCCGATCTTGTCGGCGTCGTTGTCGACGATGGCGCTCGCCCATTCGTCCATGATCGACTGGAATTCTCGCTGCGCGTCCATCCGGCAAGCCTCGCGCCGCACGCGCCCCGGTGGCTTGGACGAATGGGAACCCGCCGCGGCTACCCGCGCAGGCGCTCCAACAGCGCGAGCGCGGTATCGCGCATCCGGTCGACCGAGCGCGTGACGTACATGAGGTCGACGAAGAAGTCGTCGAATCCGGTGTCGGCCGCGACCTTCTCGACGGCCGTGACAATGAGCTCCGGATCGGTTCCGGCCGCCACATTGACCCGCACGGTCGTCCCGATGGTCGCCGGGTCCCGCCCGGCGATCGCGGCGGCCCGTTCGATCACGCCGCGCAGCTCGGTCAGTCGTGCGCCCCACCCGGGCGGACCCGGCACCGGCAGCACCGGCAGCCAGCCGTCCGCCCGCCGCCCGATCCGCGCCAACCCCTCCGCGCTGAACGCCCCCAACCAGATCGGCGGCCGCGGCCGCCGCACCGGCCGCAACTCACTGCGATGCGACGGCACGCTCACATACCGGCCCGTATAGCTCGCCGGATCCGTGGTCCAGATGGTCTCCAACGCGTCCAGCGTCTCGTCCAACCGCGCCCCGCGCCGCGTGAACGGCACCCCCGCCGCCGCGTACTCCTCCGGCGACCAGCCGATCCCGAAACCGGGCACCAGCCGCCCGCCGCTCGCGATATCCAAGGTGGTGAGCGACCGGGCCAGCAGCGCGGGCCGATACAGCGGCGCGATCAGCACATTCGTACCCAACCGCACCCGCTCGGTGCCCGCGGCCGCCAGTCCCAGCAGCAGGAACGGATCGAGCACCGCGTTGAACTCCGCCGGAATGGTGTCCGTCCCCGCGTACCCCACCGTCGGATTCGTGGCGGCGATGAGCCGTTCGCCCACCCACAGACTGTCCGCCCCCGCCGCCTCCAACGCGGCCGCGAACTCGGTCACCCGCGCCGCCTCCGCGGCCTGCGGACCGTATTGCGGAAGTGCGAAACCGATTTTCACCTCTCCTGGATACCAGAGCCCGCGCCGCCGCACGTCCCGTGCGCGGGCACGGTGCCGACAAGGCCGGTCACCGTCGCCCGGGCGGGACGCGACGGCGGCATCGTGTACACACCGACGTGCGATGGTTGCCTATCACCGGGGTCGCAGGGTCGCCGCCGAAGGGCAGCGGGTACTCGGCGGTGCGATACCCGATCGGATCCCCGCTACCCGGGCGTGCCTGCTCGGGGTGCTCATCGTCCGGCGCTGCGGCACTCGGCGAGCGGCCCGGCGAGCGGTCGGCGTCCCGGCATGCGGCCAGACGGCCGGATCCGCTCAGCGCACGGGCGGGACGTCGATGAGCCGATCGAGCACCAGCGCCGCCGCGGCGGCCATTCCCGCGGCGGTCGGATGACACGGCGCACCGGGATAATGTTGACCGGGCAGCGGCACATAGAAGTCGACGGTCCACGGATCGCGGGAGCCGTGCGGATGGTCCAGGCTCGGGGTGCGCACATCGATCAGTTCCACCCCCGCCCGCGCCGCCGCGGCCTCGGTGCGCGCCGCCAACTCCTCGGCGAGCACCCGATAGGTGCGGTCCACCACGCTGTCGCGCGGCGACTCCGGCCCGACCACGGACAGATAGTTCACCACCAGCACCCGCGCCCACGGCGCCCGCGCCTGCACCGCCTCCAGCACTTCCACGATCCGCTCCTCGACACCGTCGACCCGCCGCAGCGCCGCCTCGGCGTCGGCGGCGCGCGCCACCGCGGGCAGCAGCCGCAGCGGTGCGGGCGCACGCCGCGCCAGCAGATACTGGGTGAGCCCGATATCGTTGCCGCCCACGGTCACCGTCACCAGATCGGTATCCGGCCGCACGGCCGTCAACTGCGGCGGCATACCGAACAGCGAATCCCGCAGAATATGGTCGCAGGTGGCCCCGCTGCACGTGGCGTCGGTCAACTCCAGCCCCGCCGCCGCGGCCACCAGATGCGGATAGTTCCCACGCGACCGCCCCACCCGCCGCGACACCCCCGGTGCACGCGGCGCGATCCCCGGTCCGGCCGCGAACGAACTGCCCAGCGCCACATAGTTCTTCCCACGCCACGCCCCGGTCTTACGGGCCGCCTCTTCGAACATCCGTCACCTCATCTCACGGCCGGGCACTCCCTCGACACCCAATCCCGACCAATCCCGCAGCCTGACGGTCCGTGCCCGGAAGCGCAAGTGCGCGCCCCGCGACCCTTCCGCCTCCGGTGCACCCCCGGCGCCGAGAGTCGTTGCGCCACAGGACGGACCGATTCGTCCGGTCTACCCGAGAATTCCCGACCGCGACCAACCCGTCCCCGGCAACCCCGCCTGTCCAGGCGTTTCTGCGCGATCGCGCAACCTCCCGCAGGATGGCGGACGTGGGTGATCACAAACAACGCATGCTCCGCGGCGAGCTCTACCGCGACAACGATCCCGAACTCGTCGCCGAACGCCAGCACTGCCAGCGCCTGCTGGACACGTTCAACGCCACCGGCGCGGGCCAGGACGACCACCGCCGCGCCCTGCTGGCGGAACTGCTCGGCGAGATCGGCGCGGGCTCCTGGATCATGCCGCGCTTCCAATGCGACTACGGCTCACTCATCCGCATCGGCGCCAACAGCTTCCTCAACTACGACGCCATCATCCTCGACTGCGCACCCGTCACCATCGGCGACGACGTGTCCATCGGCCCGCGCGCGCAACTGCTCACCGCCCTGCACCCCATGGCCGACCACGAACTGCGCCGCCAACGCTGGGAGACCGCCGCGCCCATCACCATCGGCGACAATGTCTGGCTCGGCGGCGGCGTCATCGTCTGCCCGGGGGTGAGCATCGGCGCGAACACCGTGATCGGCGCGGGCAGCGTCGTCACCCGCGACATCCCCGAACGTGTATTCGCTGCGGGCAACCCCTGCCGCGTCATCCGGACACTCTGACGTCACAACCTCAGTCCGGCAATCCGGCCAGCTCCGCGCACACCCGGTACAGCTCCCGCGCCATCGCGTCGTCCTGCGCGGCGCGCGAGGGCGCCTTCACCCGATTGCGCTGGAAATAGCATCCCGACACCGCCGCCACATCCGGATCGGTCGCCAGATAGGTGAGCGCCTCCGCCCCCTGCTCCGGGGTGATCATGAAAATGCGCTTGACCAACTCCATGGCGGGCTTGACGAACCACGGCGCCTCATCCCAGATATGGGTGGCGACCGCGCCCGGATGGAAGGCGTTGGCGGTCACGCCCGTACCCCGCAACCGCCGCTCCAGATCCCGCACGTACAGGATGTTCGCCAGCTTCGACGCCCCGTACGCCCGCGCCCCGGTGTATCCGCGCCGCAACCCGAGATCGTCCAGCTTCACCTGCGAGCCGTAGTGCATGACCGAGGAGGTGAACAGGATCCGCGCGGGGGAGGAGTGCAGCAGCAGATCCATCAGCAGTTCGGTGAGCAGGAAACCGGCCAGATGATTGACCGCGAACGTGGTCTCGAAACCGTCCTCGGTCTCGGTGCGCCGCAGGTGAAAGCCGCCCGCGTTGTTCGCCAGCACATCCAGCCGGGAATAGTTGGCCTGCACGGTCTTCGCCAACCGCCGCACCTGCGCCAGACTGCCCATATCGCACTCGAGGGTGTCGACCGCGCCCGCCCCGCACTCCCGCACCGATGCGGCCGTCGCGGACAGCTTCTCGGGATTGCGGCCGACGAGGACCAGATGATGTCCCTGGGAGCCGAGCTGCCGCGCCGCAGCCAGACCGATCCCTGACGTAGCCCCTGTGATCAGGATCGTTTTCATGCCCGCCCACCCTGCCATATCGACGCCGCGCTGTCTTCCTACCGCGGTAGCATTCCGAAGCCGCCCCATTGCGAAAAAGATTGCCCCACAACACTCTAACGCGACAGCGGGGCAGCGCGCCCGCACTCGAGGCGGCGGGATCGGTCAATCGCGCGCCACCGAACCGCGCCCGCGACCCGCCACCCAACCGGCCCATTGCCCGAAAGCTCCCACCCCCGCCGAACCCGGCCGTACCTTAGAACGATGGAGCCGGTACTGGTCACCGGTGCCGCCGGGGGACGCCAAGGATCCACCGGCCGGCACCTCACCGCACAACTGCTCGGCCGCGGCGTCCCCGTCCGCGCCCTGATCCACACCGACGACGAACGCGCCGCCCCGCTGCGCGCCCTCGGCGCCGACGTCCGCGTCGGCGACCTGCGCGACCTCGAGACCGTCCGCGCCGCACTCGACGGCATCCGCGCCGCCTACTTCACCTACCCCGTCATCGACGGCTTCGTCGACGCCGCCGGCGCCTTCGCCGTCGCCGCCCGCGAGACCGGCGTCGAACGCGTCGTCGCCGTCTCCCAACTCGCCGCCGGACCCCAGGCACTCACCCCGCGCATGCGCCAACACTGGGTCGTCGAACAAATCCTCGACTGGGCCGGAATCGGCGCCATCCACCTGCGCGCCGCCGTCTTCCACGAGAACCTCGCCCGCATCGCCGACACCGGCGACGGCGACCTGCTCACCCTCCCCATGGGCCCCGACACCACCACCCTGCCCCTGGTCGCCGCCGCCGACGTCGCCCGCGTCGCCGCCGGACTACTCGCCGACCCCACCACCAAGGCCGAACCGGTCATCCTCCTCACCGGCGACATCCAAACCATCGGCGACGCCGCCCGCACCCTCGGCCGCGGCTACCGCGACATCGACCCCGACACCTGGCACCGCTGGGCCCTCGACTTCTACGGCAGCCCACACGCCGCCGCCCACCTCACCAAACTCTGGGAGATCTTCCGCCTGCTCGGCGAGGGCACCGGCCTCTACCAGGTCACCCCCGCCATCCAGCAGTACGGCGGCCACCCGCCCATCACCCTCGCCGACTACGCCGCCCACCGCACCCGCTCCCACTGACACCATGTGACCACCGTCACCACCCGACCGCTGTCACACCCGGCCACCACCCGGTCTCTCACCTTGTGTCCGAAACACAACACACGAGGAGACCCGAATGACCGTCATGGAACTGGCCCGCTTCACCGTCGACCCCACCGACGTCGACACCATGCTGGCCGCCCGCCCGGCAATGCTCACCGCCCTGCGCGAGAAATTCGACGGCTTCGTCTCGCTGCGACTCGTCCGGCTCGACGAACGCACCTGGATGGATGTGGTGGAATGGCGAGACCGCGCCGCCGCCGACGCCGCGGCGGCCGGAATCGGCGCGGTGCCCGAATGCGCCGCCGCCTTCGCGTTCATCAAGGAGATGGTGTCGATGGAACACGCGACCGTCGAGTTCGCCGATGCCTGAGGCGGCGGGGCGGCCGGACCTCGAGGGTCTGGCCGCCCGGGCCGTCGCCGGAGACGCCGACGCCCTCGAACAGCTCTGCCGCGAACTCCAGGACCTGATCTACCGGCTCGCCCTGCGCTTCAGCTCCGACCCGGAAGCCGCCGCCGACGCCACCCAGGAAATCCTCATCCTCGTCGTCACCCACCTGTCGGAATTCGAAGGCCGCTCCAAACTCACCACCTGGGTGTACACCATCGCCTCGCGCTACCTGCTGCGCACCGTGCGCGGCCCGATCGAACTCAGCGTCGCCGGACCCGAACCCTTCGCCGACTGGATCGACCGCAACCTCGCCCCCACCCCCGCCGACCACTTCGACGAAGCCACCTTCCGGCTGCTCGCCGGCGAAGTCCGACTCGCCTGCACCTACGGCATGCTGCTCGCCCTCACCCGCGACCTGCGCATCACCTACCTGCTCGGCGACCTCATCGGCCTCCCCGACACCGAAGGCGCACAAGCCCTGGGCATCACCCGCGCCGCCTACCGGCAGCGCCTGGCCCGCGCCCGCCGCACCATGCGGAGCATCATCGCCGACCGCTGCGGACTCGTCGACCGCGCCAACCCGTGCCGCTGCGACCGCCAGATCGACTCCAGCATCGACTACGGCATCCTCGACCCCGCCCACCCCACCTTCAGCACCCTGCCGGGCGCGCACCCACCCATCCCCGCCGACACGCTCGACACCGCCGCCCGCCAACTCGACACCGCCACGGCCATCGCCGAGATCTACCGCTCCGACCCCGAATTCCGGGCGCCCGAACGCGTCTGGGAGACCCTGCAACGCGCCTGCCCCGCCCTCACCGGCTGAACCGGGTGGGTGACGGCACGCGCCGCCACCCACCCACCCGCCGGGCAATGGTCGCGCCGCTGACCGATTCGTACGATCGAACCCATGGCAACGCAGACCGCAGGCGACCTGCTCCGGCACTGGCGCACCACCCGCCGCCTCAGCCAACTCGAACTGGCGGGCCGCGCCGAAACCTCCACCCGCCACCTCTCCTTCATCGAAACCGGCCGCGCCACCCCCAGCCGCGCCATGCTGCTGCACCTCGCCGACGAACTCGACATCCCCCTGCGGGAACGCAACCGCATGCTGCTCGCCGCCGGCTACGCCCCCGTCTACACCGAACCGGCGCTCGACAACCCCGCCATGGCGCCCATCCGCACCGTGCTCCGCCAGATCCTCACCGGCCACGAACCCCACCCCGCCCTCGCCGTCGACGCCACCTGGAACATGGTCGACGCCAACGCCGGCATCGCCCTCTTCCTCGACGGTGTCGACCCGGCACTGCTCACCCAACCCGTCAACGCGCTACGGCTGAGCCTGCACCCCGACGGCCTCGCCCCCCGCATCACCAATCTCCCCGAATGGCGCGGCCACATCCTCGAACGCCTGCAACGCCAGATCGACGTCAGCGGCGCACCCGAACTCACCGCGCTGCGCGACGAACTGCGCGCCTACCCGGGCGGTGAGGAACACCCCGGGCTACCCGATCCCGACCAGGCCGTGGTCCCGCTGCGACTGCACCTGGACGGCCACGACCTGTCGCTCATCAGCATCACCACCGTCTTCGGCACCCCCATGAACGTCACCGTCGCCGAACTCGCCATCGAAGCCTTCTTTCCCGCCGATCCGGCCACCGCGACCCTGCTGCGCGACCGCATCGCCGTCGCCGCACAATGACTCACCATGGATGTGACCGCGCACGTAGCCGACCTCCTGCGGGCATCCGTCGCACTGCGGCGGATCGGGCACAGCCACGCATGGAGCCTGTATCGCGGTGAAACCGCCGACGGCCGAACCATTTTCGTCAAAGCCCTCGACGACGACGCCCCGGACGACATCCCGGACGGCGATGCCCAGGACCACAGAGTCCCTGGTGGCAACGCGCCCGACGGCGGTGAGATCAAGGAAGTCCCCGGTGGCAACGCGCCCGACGGCGGTGAGATCAAGGAAGTCCCCGGTGACAGCGCGCTCGACGACGGCGAGGCCGGGGGAGTTCCGGATGACAGCGCACCCGACGACAGCTCGACCGGGAGAGTCCCGGGCCACAACGCACCCGACGGCGGCGCGATCAGGCCGGGCGTGGGGGAGGGGAGTGGCGTCTTCGGCGCGGAAGCGGCCGGACTGCGCTGGCTCGCCGCCGCGGATCCCGGCGGTCTCGTTCCCGCCGTGCTCGCAGTCGACGCCCGCGTGCTCGTACTGCCGTGGCTGCCACCGGAATCGGCGTCCCCGGCCGCCGCCGAACGCTTCGGCCGCGACCTGGCCGCCCTGCACGCCGCCACACCGGACCACTTCGGCGCGCCCTGGCCCGGCCGCATCGCCACCCTGCCCCTGGACAACACGCCGACGGCGGGGGAGTGGGGCCCCTGGTACGCCGAGCGCCGCCTCGCGCCCTGCCTACCCGCCGCCGCACCCCACCTGGGCCGCGACGGCGTCCGCCTGATCGAAACCGTCATCGACCGCATCGGCACGCTCGCCGGTCCCGCCGAACCACCCAGCCGGATCCACGGCGACCTGTGGTCGGGCAATGTGCACTGGACCGACGGCCACGCGATGCTCATCGACCCGGCCGCCCACGGCGGCCACCGGGAAACCGACCTGGCCATGCTCGCCCTCTTCGGCGCACCGCACCTGGACCGCATCCGCGCCGCGTACGACGAGTACGCACCGCTGGGAGAGGGCTGGCGGCAACGCATTCCGCTGCATCAACTCCACCCGCTGCTCATCCATGTCGTCCTCTTCGGCGGCGCGTACAGCGCGATGACTGCCGATGCCGCGGTAGCCGCCCTCGCGGCGTAGCAGCCGGAGCCGGACCCGTTGATATTCGCAGATCCAAGAATACCTACATGGAAATATGCGCATCTACACATGTTGCGACCTCGTGTCGCATCGAACGCGGCGGTCTCCATGCCGATACAAGACGCACAGAGGAGGAGCAGGCTCGATTCTCGATGAGATTCATCGACCTGCCTCGTCTACACGGGTGAATGCCCTTCGAGACCTTCAGGAGCGTGTCATGACCACAGTGCCGACCTTCCGCGTGGGCGATCCCGTCTGGATCGATCTCTTCACCGCGGATCCGGATGTCAGCATCGCCTTCTACGGCGACCTCTTCGGCTGGACGGCCGAGCGGGCGGGGGAGGAGTTCGGCGGCTACATCACCTTCCGCAAGGACGGGCAGGCGGTGGCCGGGGGAATGGGCAAGACCGAGGACGGGATTCAGGGGCCCGACCAGTGGACGGTGTACCTCCGGTCCGATGACGCGCGTGCGACCGCGGAGCAGGCGGTGCGGGAGGGCGGGTCGATCGTGGTGCCCGCCATGGACGTGGGGGAACTCGGCACGATGGCGATTCTCGGTGATCCGTCGGGTGCGGGGATCGGGGTGTGGCAGCCGGGCACGCACCGCGGCTTCGAAGCGATCGGCATCGCCACGGGCGGCCACTGGAGCGGGCATGTCGGCGTGCCGTCCTGGTTCGAGTTGCAGACGCCGCACTACGACAAGGCGCTGATCTTCTACACCGATGTCTTCGGCTGGCAGGACCCCTTCCGGGTCGCGATTCCCGGGGAGGGCGATATCGGGTACACCACCATCCACTCCGAGACGCCGATGCTCGGGGGCGTCATGGACGCGCACGCCTTCCTGCCGCCGGATTCGCCCGGCGGCTGGCGGGTCTACTTCGGCGCCGACGATGTCGACCAGGCGGTGCGGCGAGTCGTGGAGCTGGGCGGCTCGGTGATCGCGCCGGTCATGGATACGCCGTTCGGCCGGATGGCCGGTGTCGCCGACCCGACGGGCGCGCATTTCAGCATCGGAGGCAATGCCTCCTGACCCGGCGGGGGAGGGGAGTGGTTGTCGGACCCGTGGGATAGCGTCGCGCGCATGGAACTGCGGCGGATCCATCACGTGGCGCTCATCGCGTCGGACTACGAACGGTCCAGGGCGTTCTATACCGAGGTGCTCGGCCTGCGGGTGCTGGCCGAGCATTATCGCGCCGAAAGACGCTCGTACAAGCTGGATTTGGAGCTGCCGGACGGCGGCCGGTTGGAGCTGTTCTCCTTCCCCGACCCGCCGCCGCGGCCCTCGCGCCCGGAGGCCGCGGGCCTGCGGCATCTGGCCTTCGTGGTGCCGGATGTGGCGGCGGCGCTGGCCGAGCTGGGGGACCGGGGTGTGCGTGTGGAGGAGATGCGGGTCGACGAGTACACGGGGAAGCGTTTCGCGTTCTTCTTCGATCCCGACGAGTTGCCGCTGGAGCTGTACGAAGCGTGAGTCCGTAGCTGTGGCGGTATTTCCGTAATTAAAAAATGGAAATATGCGCATCTAGACATGTTTAATCCAACCTCATATCTCCTGAACTTGCCAAACAACAAGCCGCACGTTCCGGCCCAAGCACTTTCACAGCCCCGACGAGAGGGGAGGGGCGCCTCCCATAGGATGGCCTGCATGACCAAAGTGCTCCTGAAGACCTCCGCCGGGGATATCACCCTGGAACTGGACGAGGCCAAGGCGCCCAAGACCGTCGCGAACTTCGTCGACTACGTCAAGGCGGGCCACTACACGGACACCGTGTTCCATCGGGTGATCCGGGGCTTCATGATCCAGGGCGGCGGCATGACCGCCGATATGGCGCAGAAGCCGGCGCCGAACCGTGTCGAGAACGAGGCGAACAACGGTCTCCGCAACGACAAGTACACCGTGGCGATGGCGCGGACGATGGATCCGCATTCGGCCAGCGCGCAGTTCTTCATCAACACCAACAACAACGACTTCCTGAACTACCCGGGCCAGGACGGCTGGGGTTACGCCTCGTTCGGCAAGGTCGTCGAGGGCACCGACGTGGTGGACGCCATCGAGGGCGTGCGCACCGGCTCCAAGGCCGGGCATCAGGATGTGCCGGTCGAGGCCGTCACGATCCTGTCGGCCGAGCTGGTCTGACGATCGTCGGTTGACGCGGCGTCGACGCCTCGACGCGAAAGCGGCCCGGAACCATCAGGTTCCGGGCCGCTTCGGTGTTCGGGCGGCGCTCAGGCGTCGAGCACCTGCTTCTCGCGTTTGACCACGGGCGGCAGCACCGACCACGGGAAGTTGATCCACTTGTCGGTGCGCTTCCACACGTATTCGCAGTCCACCTCGGAGTGCGGCTTCTGGTAGACGACCGCGCAGCGCACCTCTTTGACGTGGTCGCTGCAGAAGTCGCGGACCAGTTTGAGCGTCTTGCCGGTGTCGGCGACGTCGTCGGCGACCAGGACGGTGGCTCCGGCCAGGTCGATGGGCGCGGGGACCGGCGGCAGCATGACGGGCATGTCGAGGCGCTGGTCGACGCCGGTGTAGAACTCCACGTTCATGACGTGGAGGTTCTTCACGTCGAGGGCGTAGCCGAGGGCTCCGGCGACGAAGAGGCCGCCGCGGGCGATGGAGAGGATGAGGTCGGGTTCGAAGCCGTCGTCGGCGATGGCGGTGGCCAGTTCGCGACTGGCGTCGCCGAACAGCTCCCAGGTGAGTTCTTCCCGCTCCGCCATCCGTTCCTCGCCTTTCGCTGTCGCTGTGGGATTGCCGTTACACGATATGGCACCGGGGTGCGGTCATGGGGCTCACATGGCCCGATTGCTACGGCTGGTGGGTGATGGTGTACCAGAGCAGCGCGAGGGTGCCGGCGGCGAAAAGTGGTACGAGGATGAGGGTTTCCATCTTGTTGCCGGTGCGGTCGATGATGGGGAATCGGATGCGGATGTCGAAGGGCCACAGCAGGCGGCAGCCGCGGTCGGTGAGGCAGTCGCCGAGGACGTGGGCGAGGGCGCCGAGTCCGACGGAGAAGGGCAGCCAGGCGGGTTTGTCGCTGATCCAGTGGTCGATGGCGAAGGTGCCGCAGGTGGCGAGCACGACGACGGTGCCCCAGGCTTTGACGCTGTCGCCGGTGGGTGCGAGGTTGAGGGCGCGTACGGCGAGGGCGAGCAGGAAGAACACCAGGGCGAGGGTGAAGTAGCGGCCGATCCAGTGTTCGCCGGCCCAGGTGCCGTAGGTGACGAGGGCGACGAAGGCGAAGGAGTGGGTGGCGCCGCGGTGTCCGCCGGAGATGGCGGAGATGAGTTTGCACGCGTAGTGGGTGATGGGGCCGAGCACGTGGGAGATGGTGCCCTTGGGGTGGTCGGCGTCGGGGAGCAGCGCGGCACCGGCCGTGAGGAAGGTGCCCATCACCAGGTCGACGGAGCCGATGGTCCCGGATTGCATTGCGGGATAGGTGATGACGGTGAGTGGTAGCGCCGCTGCGGCGGCGGCCCACGCCAGCGCGCCGCTGGTGGCGTGTGAATGTCCTAGCACCGCGAGAAGGTTAGCCGATCTAATTGCTGTTGCGTCAATGCTGCTGTGTGAGAGCAGGCACGTTGCGCGGCAGGTCATTCCGGCCGCGACTCCAGCATATCGCGGTGAAAGCGGCTGTCGCAGCGAATCTTTCGCTGCGGACAGCGTTATGCGCACCGGGCGGGACGGGTCCCCGCTATCGGTCTGCCGTGGGGGTCAGCAGGCGGTCGAAGGTGTGCAGATCGCTGGACAGGGCGTGGAAGACGCTCAGCGAGACCGCGACTCCGAAACAGCCGCCCACGCACAGCGTGATGACCGAGCCGACGGCGGCCTGCTGCTGTGCCGGTTCGAGGAACGCCAGCCCGGCGGCCGTGCCGAGCAGCGGTACGGTGGCGGCCGCGGCGAGGTAGACGCGGTTGCGGCGGGCGAGCACGCGCAGCCGGGCGCGGTCGTCGGGTGCGGTGTGGCCGCGTTCGAGCAGCCCCGGGTAGTACCAGCGCAGCACGTAGAAGGTGACGGGGAAGTAGGTGTAGGACACGGCGACGGCGGCGGTGACGATGCTGGAGCAGGCCACGTTGAGCAGTGTCCCGGTGGACAGTTCGGCGGTGCCGAGCAGCCGGACCAGCAGGATGAGCAGGGCGATGGCCCATCCGGCGAAGTTGACCACGGCGATGCGGTCGCCGCAGGCGAGGGTGTCGGCGCGGGCGCGGGCGAGAGTGTCGTCGTCGTAGTGGCGGCCGCGGCGCAGTCCGTAGGGGATCTGGATGACGCGGCGGCACCAGTACACCAGCACGGCGATGCTGGCGGGGTAGACGACGAGTCCGAGCAGGAACGCCAGGTCCACCAGCTGTTCTCGCTGTCGATCGTCGAGGTCGTGGGCGAGGACGGCGGTGTTGTGGGTGTACAGGTAGTACCCGGCGAGCAGTTGGCCGAGCGCGCTGGACACGGTGACCACGGGCAGCGGCCGCATGCGGAAGCGGGCGCGGATGCTGCTGTCGGGCGGGTCCACGAGGTCGCGGGCGGTGCGGTCGAGGGCCAGGTCGAGTTGGTGGGCGAATTCCGCGCCGCTGTGGAAGCGGCTGTCGGGGTCGGGGGACAGGCAGGTGAGCAGTGCGTGCCGCAGTACGGGTGGGCAGTCGGCGGGCAGGTCGGCTTCGAAGCGCGGGTCGATGGGTGCGCGGCGGCGGGTGATCATGCGGTCGAGGCTGGTGCCGGTTTCGCCGTAGCGGGGTTCGTCGTCGAAGGGGAGGCGTCCGGTGAGCAGCTCCCACAGCACGACGGCGAGGGCGTAGAGGTCGCTGCGGGTGTCGAGGCGGCCGGGGTCGGCGTGCAGGTCGGGGTGGCAGGCTTCGAGTTGTTCGGGGGACATGTAGCGCAGGGAGCCGCCGAAGTAGGCGACGGGGCTGTGTCCGGGTAGTAGTCGGTTGAAGCTGATGCCGAAGTCGGCGAGTTTTGGTTGTCCGTCGGCGGTGAGCAGGATGTTGGCGGGTTTGATGTCGCGGTGCAGGACGCCGCACCGGTCGGCGTGGTCGAGGGCGCGGGCGAGTCGGGCACCGAGCCAGGCGACGGTTTCGGGCCAGCTGAGCCGCCGCAGTTCGGCGTGGGTGGCCGGGGCGGCGGGTTCGGCGTTCCTATCGGCCTCGGTGTTCGCGACGGCGTCGACGGCATCGAGCAGTAGTGCGCCGGAACGCTTCTCGGCGGGCACCCGCAGCATGCGCGCGAGCACGTGCTCGAGTGTCCCGCCCGACACGTACTGCATGTACATCAGCCGCAGTCCGGTGTCGCCCAGCTGCCGCTGGTCGAAGACGCGCACGATGTGGTCGTGATCGAGCTGTGCGAGGGTCTGCGATTCGCGGCTGTTGTCCCGCGAGATCTTCACCGCCACATACCGTTGCATGGCGTGCTGGCGTGCCAGGAACACCTTCCCGAACGCTCCCTGTCCGAGCGGCCGCACCAGATCGAATTCGTCGACGGTGGTCCCGGCGTCGATCTCGTCGAGCGGATCACCGCCTCCCGGTCGCGTGAACGCCAAGGTGGCGTCCTCGTAGCCGGCGCGGTCGTCGGTGAGCGCATTGTCGGCGAGCATGTAAGGCACATCACGAAACCCCGGGGTCGGGTTACGGCCGGCCCAGCCCCTATTTCTCGTGTCTTGCGTGGTGCCCCGGGTCATGGGGGCGATCTCGGGCGCGCGATCCGACCGCGAGTGGGTACGCGGTATGTGATGGGTATCGACGCAAGGGGGTGGCGGTGAGTTTCGCGGGCTGGCCGGTGGCCGGGCTGTTGCTGATGCTCGGCGGCTGCGGGCTGGTGCTGCTGACCGCGGGGGTGCGCTTCACGCGGATCGTGGACGAGATCGCCGACCGCACCGGGATCGGTGAGGCGCTGGCCGGGGCGGTGCTGTTGGGGGCCACCACGTCGCTGCCGGGGTTGGTGACCTCGATCGCGGGGGCGGCGGCCGGGGATGCCGGGTTCGCCATGTCGAACGCGTTGGGCGGGATCGCCGCGCAGACCACGTTCCTGGCGGTCGCCGATCTCGCGTATCGGCGGGTCAATCTGGAGCATGCGGCGGCGTCGGTGCCCAATATGGTGCAGTCGATGACGTTGATCGCCCTCATCGGTGTGGTGTTGGCGGCGGCTGCCGGCCCGGATGTCACCGGGTGGGCGGTGCATCCGGCGACACCACTGCTGCTGGCCGTGTACGGCTACGGGCTGCTGCTGGTGCGCCGGTCGAGTGAGCGGCCCATGTGGCGGCCGCTGACCACGGAGGACACCGTCGCCGACGAGCCCGGCGATACCGCGCGGCCGGAATCGAATCGGCGGCTGTGGATCGAATTCGCGGTGCTGGCCGCGGCGGTCGCCGGGACCGGCTGGGTGATCGCGCACGGCGGTCTGGCGCTGGCCGACCGCACCGGGCTGTCGGGTTCGCTGGTGGGTGGGCTGTTCACCAGCGTCATCACCTCGCTGCCGGAACTGGTGACGGTGCTGGCGGCGGTGCGGATCGGCGCGGTGACGCTCGCGGTCGCCGACATCATCGGCGGCAACACCTTCGACGTGCTGTTCGTCGCCGCCGCCGACCTCGCCTATCGGGGCGGGTCGATCTATCACGCCGCCGACCGGTCGGCGATCTTCGTGACGGCGTTGGCGGTGCTGTTGACCGCCACCCTGGCGGCGGGTCTGCTGGGCCGGGAACGACGCCACATCGGCTTCGAAGGGGTGGCGATACTGGTCTTCTACGGCCTCGGTGTGGCGTCGCTGGTGGCGATGGACTGAATATCTCCGGCTCGGCTCAGTCGCGGGCTCGGCGCGTCAATTCGACGGTGGCGGCACGCAGTTCGCCGATCGAATCGATGGGGGAGAAGTAGCCGACGCGGGTGACCGCCATCCCGCGCGGTGTGGTGACACGCAGGTCGAGGCCGTAGCGGTCGGCGCGTTCGCAGCTGGCGGTGTCGGCATCCGGGTAGCCGCCGAAGGCGCGCGCCATGGCGAGCAGGGCGTCGGCGTGGTCGTCGTTGAGATGGGTGATGGCGCGCTGGGCGTGCGGGATCACCGGGTCGGGGGCGGCGGCCGCGTACTGTTCGGCGGTGGCGGAATCCATGCGGCCGTAGCCGCCGACCCAGCGCACCCGCCGCACCCGCAGGATCCACACCGTGAAATCGCTGTAGTCGATGTAGTACTTCGCGGCCGGAACCGCCGCGAGATGCGCCTCGCGGGCGGCGGCCGCTTCGGTGCCCTCGGGGCGCTCCACCACGCCGGCGAGGGTGACGCGTGCACCGGCGAGCGGGTCGGCCGGTGCGTCGGGCGACACCACCGCCAGGCTCGCGCGCGGGTCGGCGAGCAGGTTGCGGCCGTGCTCGGCCATCCGTGACACGCACAGCACGGGCTGCCCGTCCAGCAGTCCGTAGGTGACCAGCGACGCCCACGGACCGCCGTCCTCGCTCAGGCTCGCCAGGGTCGCGGTATTGGTCGCGGCGGCAACGGTTCTGGCCTCCTCGGCCGCCGACGGCCGGGTGTCGTCGGCCACCGGTGTCAACGGAGGTGGGATGGAGGGCGCGTCGCCGGGGTCACCGTGATCGAGAGTCATATGAGAGAAGGTACGCGGCGAGCCCCCACAGGTGGGGGTGTCGTCGGTCGGACGAGCGCACCGGCGGTCGGGTTACGCTGCGAAGGTGAGCAACGCGAGTCTGCGAATATCTCGTTTGCGGAGTCTCATCGAGCATCCGCGCACGGGGGACAGCGAACGGGCGGCGGCGCAGCGCATGCTCGACCGGCTGCTGGAGAAACACACGCCGGACACGGCGGGGGACCGCTCCTACGGGTCGCGGTACTGGCGGGTCGGGCGGCACGCCAGCCTGGACAGTGTCGCCGAACTGATCCGCGCCGATATCGCGCTGGCCCGGGTGGTGTTCTCGAGCACCGGCGCGCCCGGTGAGGTGGCGGTGAGCAGCCCCATCGCCGACGCGCCCGCCGAGATCGACTACATCGTCGAGACACCGTACTTCGGCACCATCGTCATCACCATCAACGGCATCCCCTACGAGTGGGGTTGGGAGCGGGAGGACGGCATCGAAACCGTCAGCCCCGCCCTGCGCGCACTCGCCGACGAACTCACCGACATCATGAACGCCTACAACCACGACGGCTCCGATATCGACAAACGCTTCTTCGGCAAGGTGCGCGCGGGGGGAACGACCCTGGTGTTCTGACCGGCAAGCCCGCGCCGCGGTATATTTCCCGCGCCGCAGTACCTCCGTCACGCACGGTGCCCCGCGAACCGTCGTGGTTCGGGGGGCACCCTGGTTGCCGAATCGGGACCGACGGATCAGGCCGGGTCGAACCGGTCCAGTTCCATCACCTTGGTCCAGGCGGCGACGAAGTCGCGCACGAACTTCTCCTTCGAGTCGTCCTCGGCGTACACCTCGGCCAGCGCCCGCAGCTGCGAGTTCGAGCCGAACACCAGATCGACGCGGCTGCCGGTCCACTTCTGCGCACCGGTGACCCGGTCGATACCCACATAGGTGCCGTCATCGGTCGGCGACGGCTCCCACTTCGTGCCCATATCGAGCAGGTTGACGAAGAAGTCGGTGCTCAACGCACCCGGGTTGGCGGTGAACACGCCCAGCGGGGACTGCTGATAGTTCGCGCCCAGCACGCGCAGGCCGCCGACCAGCACCGTCATCTCCGGGGCGGACAGGGTCAGCAGGTTCGCCTTGTCCAGCAGCAGGTATTCGGCCGGGAGGCGGCTGCCCTTGCCCACATAGTTGCGGAAACCGTCGGCGGTGGGTTCGAGCGCCGCGAAGGACTCCACATCGGTGAGCTCCTGGGTGGTGTCGGCGCGCCCCGGACGGAACGGCACCTCGATCTCCACCCCGGCGTGCTTGGCGGCCTGCTCCACCGCGACCGCACCGGCCAGCACCACCAGATCGGCGAACGACACCCGCGTGCCGCCGGTCTGGGCGGCATTGAACGCCTCCTGGATGTTCTCCAGGGCGCGGATCACCACCGCCAGCGCATCGGGTTCGTTGACCTCCCACCCGATCTGGGGCTGGAGACGAATCCGGCCGCCGTTCGCGCCGCCGCGCTTGTCGCTGCCGCGGAACGACGAGGCCGCCGCCCACGCGGTGGACACCAGCTGCGCGATGGTCAGATCCGAGGCGAGGATGCGCTGCTTCAGATCCGCGATCTCCGCCGCGCCGATGGTCTCGTGGTCGACCGCGGGGATCGGGTCCTGCCACAGCAGGGTCTCGGTCGGCACCTCCGGGCCCAGGTACAGCGCCTTGGGACCCATATCGCGGTGGGTGAGCTTGTACCAGGCTTTGGCGAACTCGTCGGCCAGCTCCTGCGGATGTTCGAGCCAGCGGCGGGTGATCCGCTCGTAGATCGGATCCATCCGCATGGACAGGTCGGTGGTGAGCATGGTGGGCAGCTGCTTCTTCGACGCGTCGAAGGCGTCGGGCACGATGGCCTCGGCGTTCGTGGCGACCCACTGGTGCGCGCCGGCGGGGGATTTGGTCAGCTCCCACTCGTAGCCGTACAGCGTCTCCAGGAAGGAGTTGTCCCACCGGGTGGGGGTCGGGGTCCAGGTGACCTCGAGCCCGGAGGTGATGGCGTCCTTGCCGACGCCGGTGCCGAAGCTGGACTTCCAGCCCAGGCCCTGTTCCTCGAGGGGAGCGGCCTCGGGCTCGGGGCCGACATGGTCGGCGGGGCCGGCGCCGTGCGCCTTGCCGAAGGTGTGCCCGCCGACGATCAGCGCCGCGGTCTCCACATCGTTCATGGCCATGCGGCGGAAGGTTTCGCGAATGTCGTGGGCGGCCAGCAGCGGATCCGGATTGCCGTTGGGGCCTTCGGGATTGACGTAGATGAGGCCCATCTGCACGGCGGCCAGGGGGTTCTCCAGGTCGCGTTCACCGCTGTAGCGGGCGTCGCCGCCCAGCCAGGTCTGTTCGGGACCCCAGTACACGTCCTCCTCGGGTTCCCACTGGTCGACACGGCCGCCGCCGAACCCGAAGGTACGGAAGCCCATGTCCTCGAGTGCCACATTGCCGGCGTACACGATGAGGTCGGCCCACGACAGTTTCTTGCCGTACTTCTTCTTCACCGGCCACAGCAGTCGTCGTGCCTTGTCCAGGCTGGCGTTGTCGGGCCAGGAGTTCAGGGGAGCGAACCGCTGCATGCCCGCACCCGCGCCGCCGCGGCCGTCGCTGATCCGGTAGGTGCCCGCCGCATGCCAGGCCATGCGCACGAAGAACGGACCGTAGTGCCCGAAGTCGGCGGGCCACCAGTCCTGTGAGGTCGTCATGACCTCGACGATGTCGCGCTTGACCGCCGCCAGGTCGAGGGTCTGGAACTCGGCCGCGTAGTCGTAGCCGTCGTCCATGGGGTTGGCGACGGCCGGATTCTTCTGCAGGATCTTCAGATTCAGCTGATTCGGCCACCAGTCCCGGTTGCTTCCGCCCTCGGTGGGGTACTTGAGGCGACCGGCCGCCATGGGGCACCCGCCTGCTGCGGGTTCGGTATGGGCCTCTCCGACGGGCGGGTGTTCCTGAGCCACGGGCGGTTCCTTTCGGGGTCGTGCATGAAGCATCCACTGATATGGATTCGATCAAGATTATGACCTATTCAAGTCTTGTCCGCGAGAGATTCGCGAAAATAATTCACAGACCGGTCATCGCACCCGGCAACACCCGACTACATTGATAGCTAGTCGATTGCTGACAGGCTGTACATCAGGGTGAGTGCCGTGCAACCACGCGGCTGACGGCGAGGGGAGCCGCACATGGACACGGTTTCGGAAGCATTGCTGACCACGGACATCCCATCCATCGCCGAACGCCGCTTCCTCCGCCTCTGGAACTCCATCACCTGGACCCGCGCTGGGGGAGTCGCGCTGGTCGGCACTTTCCCGGCCCGCTGGTGCCACCGCGACTACGCGCCGCCACCGCGGGGAAACTGACCCCGGTCACCGCCGTCGACCTGGGTGAATGGGGGCGCTGCGCCATGGTGATGCGGGTGGCTCGCGTGTACGGGCCATTGGACCGGAGTCTGTGGGCTGTCGGGTCGGGGGAGTTCCGCTTGGACGCACCGCCGTTCGGCGATCATCACGACCATGTCGCGGCCGTGGACATCGGTGTGGACAGTGGAGGATCGCTGACCCTGCGCCCACTCGGCGCCTGACAACTTCGTGCCCGATTCGTACGTATCCGGCCCGCTCGGTCGGAGTACAGTTGGTAACCCGCAGTTGACAGGAGTTGACGATGTCCAGACGCGCCGGACCGGCAATGGTGCGGACTGCCGCGGTCGCCGTGATCGCGGGCGCGGCCACGCTCGGCATGACCGGCCAAGCATCCGCCGACGTCGAACCCGGCACCTACACATCCACCACCTGGTCGTCCGGCATCGTGCTCCTACAACGCGACGCGCGAGTCGAAGGCGGGGAACTGGTCCTGATAGGGCGTTACCCCATACATCCGACGCCCGACGGCGGCTACGTGGACCTGTTTCCCGGTCACCGCGTCGTGCTGATCAGCGACGGACAGGGCGGATACGCGGGCCCGGCGTTCCTGGGCGGCGTGGAGGTCGGCTCCATCACGCTGACTCCGCAACGCTGAAGTTCGATCACCGAGCAGGTCGGAAAATCAACCGGCGGCGGGTTGTGGGGGGCACCCCTCACTATCCAACTTGACATAATGTAGATTATCGGCGTTTATACGACCTGGGCTGAGGTGTGCGAACTTGCCTGTGCGGCAGGTTGTTTCGTATCCCTGAGGGTCGTATGGTGCGGCGGCCCCGGCAGATGAGGTGCGCGGGTCGGGTCGTTTGTCGGCGCCGCAGCACTGTGTCGATGTGTGGAATATTCTGCGCATATCCCGATGTGCCGGAAAATTTCCAGGGTGTGGTTGGGTGATCAATCGAGGTGGCATCGACGGGAACCTGGCCCCCGGCTGCGCTCCCCCGTGGGCACGCGGCGAGCCCTCAATATGTCACTGTGACGTATTACTGGAGGAGTCGGGGGGGGGCTATTGAGCTCGGGCGCTTCGCAGTACGAGGAGGTTCCTCGTTCGACGCGTGATCGCTTCCTCGACCTCGAAGGAGTGGAAGTGTCCGATAACTCATCGCCCGAAAAGGTCTCGACCGAGCGGCAGGACCTCGTGGAGAAAGCGGCCTTCCTCTGTCCGTGTAATCGGTATACGGGCGATGGGGAGCCAAGATCACCCTTGATCTGATCGCGACACCGACTCCCGTGCGCGCTTGTGGGCACCCGCCGTCGAAACATCTCTCGACGTGACCCGATCTCCCTACTCCCCCGTGCTGGTCACGTTGCTCCGTGGCGGTAATTCGTCACTGTGACGATATGTGCTGTGGAGTTGTTCGCCGCAGCCCTCAGCCCATCGACTCCGCCGCTCGCGACGCGATGGCCTTGCCCAGTTCGGAGGTGGTGGCGGTGCCGCCCAGATCCGGGGTGAGCACCCGGCCTTCTTCGAGGACCGCGCAGACGGCGGCGTCGATGGCGGTGGCCGCCGCGGATTCGCCGAGATGGTCGAGCATCATGGCGGCGGCGAGGATCTGGGCGACCGGGTTGGCGATGCCCTGGCCCGCGATATCGGGGGCGCTGCCGTGGACGGCTTCGAACATCGACGGGGTGTCGCGGGCGGGGTTGATATTGCCGGAGGGAGCCAGGCCGAGGCCGCCGGTGACGGCGGCGGCGAGGTCGGAGAGGATGTCGCCGAAGAGGTTGGAGCCGACGATGACGTCGAGACGGTCGGGGTGCAGGACGATTTCGGCGGCGAGGGCGTCGACGTGCATGGAGCGGACGGTGACGTCGGGGTAGTCGGCGGCGACCTCGTCGACGATGCTGTCCCAGTACGGCATGGAGTGGATGAGGCCGTTGGATTTGGTGGCCGAGCACAGGCGGCGGCCGCGGTCGCGGGCGCGATCGAAGGCGTAGCGGATGATGCGTTCACAGCCCACCCGGGTGAACACCGACTCCTGGAGCACGAATTCGTCGGGACGGCCGGGATTGTGGCGGCCACCGATCTCGGAGTACTCCCCCTCGGAGTTCTCGCGCACGATGAGGATGTCGAGATCGGCGGCGGTGCGGTCGCGCAGTGCGGATTCGGTGCCGGGCAGCAGCCGCACCGGGCGCAGGTTCACGTACTGGCCGAACGCGCGGCGCAGCGGGATCAGCAGCCCCCACAGCGAAATATGGTCGGGCACACCGGGAAATCCGACCGCGCCGAGCAGGATGGCGTCGAATCCGGCCAACCGTTCGGGTCCGTCGGAGGGCATCATGGCGCCGGTGCGCAGATAGTTCTCGCACGACCAGTCGAATGCGGTCCATTCGACCCCGGGCAGTACGGCGTCGACCACGGCGACGGCCTCGGCCGTCACGTCCACGCCGATCCCGTCACCGGGAATGGTGGCGATGCGATAGGTCACGATGTCTCCTTGTCGAGTCACGGGGGTCGAGTCACGGGCGTCGAGTCACGGCCGACGGGTCACGGGCGGCCGGGTCACAGCGCGACCCGGATGTATTTGGTTTCCAGGAATTCGTCGATGCCCACCAGTCCGCCTTCGCGACCGAGCCCGGACTCCTTGACCCCACCGAACGGCGCGGCCGGATCCGACACCACACCCTGGTTCAACCCCACCATGCCGGTGTCGAGGGCCTCGCTGACGCGCAGCCCGCGGCGCAGGTTCTCGGTGTAGACGTAGGAGACGAGCCCGTACGGGGTGTCGTTGGCGCGAGTGACCGCCTCGGCTTCGGTGTCGAACACCGACAGCGCGGCGACCGGACCGAAGATCTCGGTGTGCCCGATCGGGGCGTCGGCGGGCACATCGGTGAGCACCGTGGCGGGATAGAAGTTTCCGGGCCCGGGATGGGGTTCGCCGCCGGTGACGGCGGTGGCGCCGCGTCGGCGGGCGTCGGCGACCAGTTCGGTGACCTTGGCGACGGCGTCGGCGTCGATGAGCGGCCCGACCACCACCCCGGGTTCGGTGCCGCGGCCCATGGGCAGCGCGGCCATACGGTCGGCGAGCCGGGTGGCGAAGGCGTCGGCGATGCCGCGCTGCACCAGGATGCGGTTGGCGGCGGTGCACGCCTGCCCGATATTGCGCATCTTGGCGAGCATGGCGCCGTCCACGGCGGCGTCGAGGTCGGCGTCGTCGAACACCAGGAAGGGTGCGTTGCCGCCGAGTTCCATGGAGGTGCGCATGACGGTGCGCGCGCACTGCTCCAGCAGCAGTTTGCCGACGGCGGTGGAGCCGGTGAAGGAGAGTTTGCGGGCGCGGCCGTCGGCGATGACGGGCCCGATGAGCGCCGCCGGATCGGAGGTGGTGACCACATTGACCACACCGGCGGGCGCTCCGGCGCGGTGCAGGACCTCGGCCAGCGCCAGCATCGACAGTGGTGTCTGCTCGGCGGGTTTGACCACGCAGGTGCAGCCGGCGGCGAGCGCGGGCCCGATCTTGCGGGCGCCCATGGCCATCGGGAAGTTCCACGGGGTGATGAGCAGGCTGGGTCCGACCGGCTGCCGGGTGACCAGGAAGCGGGACCCGCCGGTGGGTGCGGGCATGTAGCCGCCGTCGAGGCGTACCGCCTCTTCGGCGAACCAGCGCAGGAATTCGGCCGCGTAGGCGACCTCGCCGCGTGCCTCGGCGAGGGGTTTGCCCATTTCCAGGGTCATGACCAGGGCGAGGCGTTCGACGTCGTCGAGCAGCAGGCGGTGGGCGCGCAGGAGGATGTCGCTGCGCTGCCGGGGTGGGGTGCGCGCCCAGTCGGCCTGGGCGGCGGCGGCCGCGGTGAGGGCGCGCAGGCCGTCGTCGGGGCTCGCGTCGGCGACGGTGCGCAACCGTTCGCCGGTGGCCGGGTCGGTGACCGGCATGGTGTCGGTGCCGGGCCGCCAGTCGCCGTCGATGAACAGTCCGTGGGGGATGCTGTCGATGGCGTCGCGTTCCGTCTGGGTCAGGTGTGTCTCGGTGAGCATGGCTCCCGTTCCTCCCGCCGTGGCCGCAGGTGATGCGGCCGAGTCCATTGCCGCCGTACTGCCGCACATGTTATGCATATTGTCGACAATCCGACAATAGACAATCGCGCCGACGCTGTCCTCGAGTTCCCACCGTCCGGCCCGCCGGATCGATGTCCGAACTCCCCGCCCGCGCCGGACCGTTCCGGAGGCGATCACCCATGACTGCCCTGTCCCCCGTCCTCCTCCAGGCCACCCCCGTCACCGTCGACCACGGTGCGGGCTGCTACCTGTACGACACCGACGGCCGCCGCTACCTGGACTTCACCGCCGGGATCGGCGTCACCAGCACCGGCCACTGTCATCCGCGCGTGGTGGAGGCCGCGCAGGCGCAGGTGGCGAAGCTGGTGCACGGCCAGTACACGACCGTCATGCACCGGCCGCTGCTCGATCTCACCGAGAAGCTCGGTGAAGTGCTGCCGGAGGGGTTGGATTCGCTGTTCTTCGCCAATTCCGGCAGTGAGGCCGTCGAGGCGGCTTTACGGTTGGCGCGGCAATCCACCGGGCGGCCGAACATCATCGTCTTCCACGGCGGTTTCCACGGCCGTACCGTCGCCGCCGCCACCATGACCACCTCCGGCACCCGTTTCTCGGCCGGTTTCAGCCCGCTCATAGGCGGGGTGCACGTGGCCCCCTTCCCCACCGCGTTCCGCTACGGCTGGAGCGAGGAACAGGCCACCGATTTCGCGCTGCGGGAACTGGACTACATCCTGGCCACCCTCACCTCCCCGGCCGAGACCGCGGCCTTCGTCGTGGAACCGGTGCTCGGTGAGGGCGGCTACGTGCCCGCCACCGCCGGATTCCTGCAGGGTTTGCGTGAGCGCGCCGACCGGCACGGGATTCTGCTGGTGCTCGACGAGATCCAGACCGGGTTCGGGCGCACCGGAAAGTTCTTCGGGCATCAGCACTTCGGTATCCGGCCCGACATCATCACCATCGCCAAGGGGTTGGCCAGCGGCTTCCCGCTCTCGGGTATCGCGGCTCCGGCCGAGCTCATGGCGCGGGCCTGGCCCGGTTCGCAGGGCGGCACCTACGGCGGGAACGCGGTGGCGTGCGCGGCCGCCCTGGCCACCCTCGAGGTGATCGAGAAGGAGGGTCTGGTCGAGAACGCGGCGCTGCGTGGTCGTGAACTGCTCGACGGGGTGCGGGCCCGCGCCACCTCCGGCATCGGCGACGTGCGCGGTCTCGGCCTCATGGTGGGTGCCGAATTCACTACGGCCGCAGGGGAACCCGATACGGCCACGGCCACCGAGGCGCGGCGGCTGGCGGTGGAGAAGGGCATGCTGCTGCTGGCGTGCGGCGCGCACATGAACGTGGTGCGCATGATCCCGGCGCTGGTCGCGACCGCCGAACAGATCCGCGAGGGCCTCGACATCTGGGAGGCGGTGCTCGCCGAGCTGTGAGCGCGGCCGAACTCCGCCCCACCGATACGGAAGGCTGAACCCATGACCCGCTATCTGACCATCACTCTCACCAAGGCCGGGGTGAGCTGCCGCGCCCGCCTGCTCGACGAGCAGGCCCCGCACACCTGCGAGGCGGTGTGGAACGCGCTACCGCAGGAAGGTGACGCCTTCCACGCCAAGTACGCCCGCAACGAGGTCTACACCCTGCTCCCCCGCATCACCGCCGCCCCGCATCGGGAAAACCCCACGGTCACACCGATTCCCGGCGACGTGTGCCTGTTCGACTTCGAGCCGTGGGAGATCGGCAACCCCGCCTACGGCTACGAACCGGGCTCGGCCGCCCACCACGCCCAGGGCGCCACCGATCTGGCCCTGTTCTACGGTCGCAACAACTTGCTCATCAACGGCGACCTGGGCTGGGTCCCCGGCAATGTCTTCGCCACCATCGAAGACGGCCTCGCCGAGATCGCCGCCGCCTGCAATACCCTGTGGCTGCGCGGCGTGGAGGGCGAAACGCTCGCCTTCGCCCGCGCCGACTGACATCCGCACGCCGGGTGACATCCGCACCGGGACGGGTCCGCGCAGACCGGTCCCGGTGCGGCGTCGACACGTCGGTGCAGACACCCTCGATTCGTCGGTGTTTTCCGAGTGCCGGTTTCCAATCTTGTTGGCGCAGTGGCCGCACAGGCGCGGCCGCGGTGATCAGGTGCAGGAGCCGTCCGCTGTGCAGTCCGCGCTCGGCTCTCCCGCACCGTCGCGTTGGTGGCCTCGGCGGGCGTCGCGGTCGAAGATGCCGAGAATTTCGCACGGGCCGCCTTCGGTGCCGATGGCATGCGGCAGCATGGTGGGGAACTCGGCGGCCTGGTTGGTCTCGACGCGGAAGCGCCGGTGGCCGAGCATGAGGATCGCGGTGCCGGACAGGACGACCAGCCACTCGCGGCCGGGGTGCGCGCGCATCCGGGCGGGGTTGTCCGGTGGAGGTTCGGTCATGCGTTGACGCACGACGCTCATGCCCGGTACGCCCTTGATCGACCAGCGCATGAGCCCGTGCGCGGCGTCGATCATCGGACTGATGACGACATCGTCGGCCGCGGTCTCCACCAGTTGGTCCAGCGTGGTGTCCAGCGCGCGGGCGAGGGTGACCAGCTGATCGAGAGCGAGCCGTCGCTGGCCGTTCTCGATACGGGAGAGGGTGGACTGGCTCAGGTGCGCGCGGGTGGCGAGTTCTTCCAGGGACCAGCCCTGTGCCACGCGTAACGCGCGGATGCGTTTGCGTACGAGGCTGTCCAGTTCACCATCTTCTTGCGTCATGGGCAACAGTGTATGCCTGTACTGCAAACTGCGGTTATGGTCGCTCGTAGCTGTCCAGAACAGCTGGACCAGGCATGAAGGGACAAGGATATGGCGGAGACCGCTTTCACCTACGCGTCCGACACAGTGCCCGACGAGACCATCGACGTCGTGGTGATCGGCGGGGGCGCCGCGGGACTCAACGGTGCGCTGATGCTCGCCCGCTCCCGTCGTTCGGTCGTCGTGATCGACAGCGGAGAACCCCGCAACGCGCCCGCCGAGGCCATGCACGGCTTCCTGGTGCTCGACGGCACCCCGCCCGCGCAGCTGCTCGAACGAGGACGGCAACAGGTGCGCCACTACGGCGGCCGGGTGGTGTACGCGACAGTGGCTTCCACTGCGCCCGCAGCCCCGTCCCCAGACGGTGACCCGAGATTCACCGCCACCCTGACCGACGGCCGCACCCTGACCGCCCGCCGTGTGCTGGTGGCGACCGGGCTGCGCGATGTGCTGCCCGACGTACCGGGCCTGGCACAGCACTGGGGCCACGGCGTGGTGCACTGCCCGTACTGCCATGGCTGGGAGGTGCGCGACGAGCCCATCGGCATCATCGCCACCGGACCGGTCTCGATCCATCACGCGCTGCTGTTCCGCCAGCTGACCGGCGACCTGGTCTTTTTCACCGGCGACACCGACCTCGACCGCGACACTCGCGCGCGCTTCGCCGCCCGCGACATCACCGTCGTCGACACTCCGGTGGCGGAGGTCGTCACCGCCGCCGACGGCACCCTCACCGGTGTCCGGTTGACCGACGGTCGGGTGGTCGCCCGCCGTGTCCTCGCGGTCGCCACCCACATGCGGGCCCGCACCGCGGGCCTGGAACAACTCGAGCTGCCGATGGAGGATCTGCCCGACAACATGGGCCGCCGGTTCTCCTCCGGCATGGCCGGCGCCACCGACGTGCCCGGCGTGTGGGTGGCCGGTAACGCGACCGACCTTGCCGCCCAGGTCGGTGCGTCCGCGGCGGCCGGCGCACTGGCCGGAGCCCACATCAACGCCATGCTCGCCACCGCGGACACCGACGCGGCTCTGGCCGCGATGCGGGCCACCACCTGACCGAACGGTCCGCGTTCGTCCCGCGAGCCCCGAGTCGATTCGCCGGTCCCGGCGCCCGGGCGCTGCCCCGGCGCCGACTTCGTCATGCCCTTTTCGGGAGGAAGCCATGAATACCAACCAACCCGCACACGTCGCCCCCGACTCGACCCCGGACGGCGGCACACCGGATGCAGGTCAGCTGCGCGCCATCCTGATCGCGGTCTCGATCGCGCTGATGGCCGTCATCTCCTCGGTCTCCGGGCTCGGTGTCGCCCAGACCCAGATGGCTGTCGAGTTCGGCGCCTCGCAGAACACCATTCTGTGGATCATCAATATCTACACCCTCACCCTGGCCGCTTTGCTGCTGCCGCTCGGTGCCATCGGTGACCGGCTGGGCCGCAAACCCGTGCTCATCGTGGGCCTGGCCGTTTTCGGCGTCGCGAACGTCGTGGCGGGCCTCGCTCCGAACACCGAGGGGATGCTCGGTGCGCGCATGGTTGCCGGCATCGGGGCGGCCATGATCATGCCCATCACCCTTGCGGTGATCACCTCCACCTTCCCCGAAGAACAGCGCGGCAAAGCGATCGGTGTGTGGACGGGCGTCGCCGGCGGCGGCGGCATCCTGGGTATGTTCCTGTCCGCACTGCTCGTCGACGTCGCCGCCTGGCGCTGGCTGTTCGTCCTGCCCGTGGCTCTGGTCATCGCAGCCTTGGCCACGGCGCTCACCGCGGTGCCGAACTCGCGCGAGCACTCCTCGCACGCCTTCGATACCGTCGGGGCGCTGATCTCCGTCGTCGCCGTGGTCGGCCTCATCTTCGTCCTGCAAGAAGGCCCCGAACGAGGCTGGACGGCACCCGCGACACTGATCAGCCTCGGCGTGGGCCTCCTCGCCACCGTCGGGTTCGTGGCATGGGAACTGCGCCGCCGCGACACGGCGCTACTGGATGTCAGCCTCTTCGGTGAGCGCGGCCTGGCCGGCGGCTCGATCACGCTACTGGTCGTCTTCGGTGTCCAAGCCGGCATCGCCGTCGTGCTGTTCCCGTTCTTCCAGGCGGTGCTCGGCTGGTCGGGCCTGCTGGCCACGCTGGCGCTGATGCCCATGGCCGTGGCGATGATGATGACCTCCGGTTTGGCCCCCAAGGTGGCCGAGCGCATCGGCTCCCGCCCGACCATGGCGATCGGCATCGCAGTGGGCGGCGTCGGCCTGGCGCACATGGCCGGGTGCGCCTCCGTCGACGGCGGCTACCTGTCCATCCTGCCCGGCATCCTCGCCATGGGAATCGGCATGGGCCTGGCGATGACTCCCTCCACTCAGGCCATCACCAGCTCTCTGCCACGAGACAAGCAGGGCGTCGCCTCCGCTCTCAACGACGTCACCCGCGAATTCGGCACCGCACTCGGTGTCGCCCTGCTCGGCGCCCTCGTGGCCACCGGCTACCGCAACACCATCGACGGCAAGCTCGACGGCATCCCGCACGACACCGCGAACACCGCACGCGAAGGCATCGCCAATGCCGTCGACGCCGCCGACGGTGCAGGGTCTCACGCACAGCAGCTGATCCAGGCTGCCCAGCAGTCCTTCGTCGACGGTTGGCAGCAGGCCATGTGGGTGGGTGTCGGCGTCATGGGTGCCCTGTGCCTCTACATCCTCACGGCCGGCCCCGAGAACACCCGCGCCTATCCGGCGCCGGAGGCCGAAGCGCCCGAGCCGATCACATCGCGCTGACCACGCAACAGCCTGCAGCCGTCCCTGGGTTGAGGTGTGGGCCCGGGCAACGCCAGCCCGGTACTGCCCTGCCTGCCTGCGACGGCACTCGCGACTGAACTGGCCAGGTCCGCGAATCCGCCACCCAGCTCAGGGTGTTCCGTAGAGGTGTGTCGAGCGGGGGCGTGGGCAGGTGTCAGGCCGCGAGGACGGCCTCGGCGTAGCGGGCCAGCGCCAGCACCAGGTCGTCGGAGTGGCGCGGGCCGACGATCTGCATGCCCACCGGCAGTCCGGCGGCGGTGGTGCCGGCGGGGATGCTGATGGCGGGCTGCTGGGTGAGGTTGAACGGGTAGGTGAACGGGGTCCACTGCGGCCAGCTGTGCAGGTCGCTGCCGGGCGGCACGTCGTGTCCGGCGTCGAAGGCGGGGATCGGGACCGTGGGGGTGATGAGCACGTCGTGGGCGGTGTGGAAGGCGCCCATCACGATGCCGACGTCGGCGGCGGTGGCGCGGGCGTCGAGATAGTCGATGGCGGTGAGGTGCTCGCCGTGCTCCCACACCCGTGCCAGGCCGGGGTCGACGATCTCGCGGCTGCCGTCGGGGAATTTCGACAGCATGGTGGCCGCGCCGGCCGCCCACAGGTTCTCGAACGCTTCGCGCGGATCGGTGAAGCCGGGGTCGGCGGTGACCACCCGCAGTCCGGCCTCGGCCAGCCGCTCCACGGCGGCGCCGACCACCGCGGCCACCTCCGGATCGACGTCCACGTAGCCGAGGGTCGGCGAGTACGCGACGGTCAGACCGCGCACATCACGCTGCATTTCGGCGCGGAAGGTGGTGAGCATGGGCGGCTGCGCGGTCGGATCGCGGGGATCGGGCAGCGACAGGATGTCCATGAGCAGCGCCGCGTCCTCGACCGTGCGGGTCATGGGTCCGGCGTGGGCGAGCGGACCGAACGGGCTGGCCGGGTACAGCGGAATCCGGCCGTGCGTGGGTTTGAAGCCGACGATGCCGCAGAACGCGGCGGGAATGCGCACACTGCCGCCGCCGTCGGTGCCGACCGACACCGGTCCCATCCCGCCCGCCACCGCGGCCGCGCTGCCGCCGGAGGAGCCGCCCGCGGTGCGGGTGGGATCGACCGGATTGCGGGTGATGCCGGTGAGCGGGCTGTCGGTGGTGGCCTTCCATGCCAGCTCCGGCGTGGTGGTCTTGCCGAGGAACACCATGCCGTCCTCGCGCAGCCGCGCGGTCACCGGACTGTCCACCGGCCACGGCACATCGGCGGCGATGGCCTTGGAGCCGCGCCGGGTGGGCCAGCCCTCGGTGAGGAAGATGTCCTTGATGGAGATCGGCACACCGTCCAGCAGGCCCTTGACATGGCCGCTGTGCCAGCGCTGTTCGGAATCCTTGGCCTGGATGAGCGCGCGATCGGGATCCACCAGGCAGTAGGCGTTGACGTCACGGTCGCGTTCGGCGATCGTGTCGAGGATCGCGTGGGTCGCCTCGACCGGGGAGAGCGCGCCCGCGGCATAGGCGGAGACGAGCTCGACCGCGGTCATGGCGGACGGATCGGTGGGGATGTCGGGGTGCGACATTGCTGGCCTCCTTAGGCGGGCACGTACCCGAGCTCCTTGTCGACCACGTTGTCCAGCGGCCGACCCGCGATCCAGTTGGCGAAATTGCTCGCGAACGCCGCCACCAGTTCCTCCCGCCACCCGGCGGTATCGCCGGAGTTGTGTGGCGTGAGGTGAACGTCGGGCAGGTCCCACAGCGGGTGTCCGGCGGGCAACGGTTCGGGGTCGACCACATCGAGTGCGGCACCCGCGATCGTCCCGGACCGCATCGCGGCAACCAGATCGTCTGTCACCACTAATTCCCCACGACCGACGTTGATGAAACGTGTACGCGGGGACATGGCGGCGAAAGCACGCGCGTCGAACATGTGGCGCGTCGACGGCGTCAGCGGTGCGATGGCGACGACGTAGTCGGCGTGCGGCAGCGCGGCGAGCAGGTCGTCGCCGACGACACCGAAGTCGGGGTCGTCGCGGCGGGCGCGCCGGCCCACCGCCCGCACCCGCATGCCGACCGCGCGCAGCAGCCGGGCGATCTCGCGGCCGATCGCCCCGGTGCCGACCACCAGTGCGGTGGCTCCGGCGATCCGTTCGCCGTTGCGGTGCCGCCACCGGTGTTCGGCCTGTAGGCGCTGCGATTCGGGCAGCCCCTTGGCGAAGTTGAGGATCTGGGCGAGTACGTATTCGGCGATCGGCCGGTCGAAGACGCCGCGGGTGTTGGTGACCACGACGTCGCTGGCGATCAGGTCGTCGAACATGACCGGATCGACGCCGGTGGCGGCGATGTGCAGCCACCGCAGCCGGTCGGCGCCCTGCCAGGCTCCCGGGATCGCTTGGGAGAGAAAGTCGTACACGAACAGCACGTCGGCACCGCGCAACGCGGTCTCGAGGCCGTCGGCTTCGGTGTAGCGAATCGTCGCGCGCTGCGCCACCGGGGCCATGAGATGTGGGTCCGGTAGGTTGCCGTCGTGGAGAACAGTCACAATTGGCCCCTTTTCCACGTTGACAGGCTAGAAAGTCATCGTACGATTGTCAACAATCCGAGTGTGTACACCCCTGGAGTCTCGCTCGGGGGTTGCCGGGCGCGTCGCTCCCGGCAGAAAGGGTTCTGCACCGCGGGCGAGAGGGGCCGTCGTGGAACTGTTTCTCCCCGAGTTCGAGGGGCCGGTGGCGCAACGTGGCATCGGAGTCATCGCCCCCTTCGACCTCGCGTTGGAACGCGAATTGTGGCGCTGGGTACCACTCGAGGTGAGCCTGCACCTCGCCCGGACGCCCTATGAACCGGTGCCGGTCTCCTTGGAGATGGCCGAACTGGTCTCGGACGCCGTCCATCTGACGTCCGCGACCCGCAACGTGCTGCACGTGGAGCCCGAGGTGGTCGCCTACCTGTGCACCTCGGGCAGCTTCATCAAGGGACTGGCGTATGAGAAATCGCTGCGGCGCACCATTTGCCGGGCGGGTGCCCGCGACGCGGTGACCACCTCCGGCGCACTCGCCGAGGCCATCGCGAAACTGGGGTTGACCCGGCTGTCGGTCATCACCCCCTACGACGAGGTGCTCACCCACAAACTGCACGACTTCCTCGGCGAGCTCGGCTGTGCGGTGGTGCGCTCCGACCACCTCGGGCTCGGCGGCGGCATCTGGAAGGTCAGCTATCGGACCATCGCCGAACGCATCATGTTCGCCGACGATCCCGACGCCGAGGCCATCTTCGTCAGCTGCACCAACCTGCCCACCTACGACCTCGTCGAACCGCTCGAAAAGGCGCTCGGCAAACCCGTGCTCACCGCCAACCAACTCACCATGTGGGCCTGTCTGGGGCGGATGAAGCTGCCCATGATGGGCCCCGGCAAATGGCTCCAGGACGTTTTCTGATGATGCGAGCTCCGATGATGCGAGGTATCCCGTGACCGAACACGACACCCGACACGACACCGCCCGACACGGCATCACCGGGACGGATGGCGGCGACCCCGCGACCGGCCACGCGCCCCGTCCCGAGGGCACGACGGACGCGGCGGTGCGGGCCGTGCCCGCGACGGTCGGATTCGTCTACCCCGACCACGCCGCCGAGGACGACTATCCGCGCGCCGCCGCCCTGCTGGGAGTGGAATTGCCGGTCGCGCACATCTACGGCACCGATCTGCACGCCGTGCCCGAACTGCTCGACCTGGGCAGCCCGGAGAAACTGGCACACGGTGCCGACCTGCTCGCCCCGCATCGTCCCGCCGCCGTCGTATGGGCGTGCACCTCGGGCAGTTTCGTGTACGGGCCCGACGGTGCGCGCGGCCAGGCCGAGGGGTTGGCGCGGGCCGCGGGTGTCCCGGCGTCGAGCACCAGTTTCGCGTTCACGCACGCGGCGCACGCACTGGGCGTGACCCGGGTGGCGGTGGTGGCGAGCTATCCCGACGAGGTGGCGCGGCTGTTCGTCGACTTCCTCGCCGCCGCCGGAATCACCGTGGTGTCCATGTCCAGCGCCGGGATCGACACCGCCGCCGAGGTCGGCACCCTCTCCCCCGCGCAGGTGACCGCGCTGGTGTCGGCCAACGACCACCCCGACGCGCAGGCGCTGCTGGTGCCCGATACCGCCATGCACACCCTGGCGGTGCTGCCGGAACTGGAAGCGGCGCTGGGCAAACCGGTGCTGACCGCCAATCAGGTCACCATCTGGGAGGGCCTGCGCCTGGCCGGGCTGCTGGACCGACTACCACCCCACCCATTGCTGGGATCGCTGTTCACGGAGAGAAAGACCTATGCAGACCGTTGAATTCCAGCCGGTGGACCGTCGCTCGACGGCGGAGATGATCGCCGACCGGCTGCGCTCGGCGATCGTCGACGGCACCCTCGAACCCGGCACCCAACTGGTGGAGGCCGATCTGGCCGCCCAGTTCGACGTCTCCCGCGGACCGGTGCGGGAGGCCATGCAGCGCCTGGTGTCGGAGGGGCTGGCCTACAGCATCCGCCACCGCGGCATCTTCGTCATCGACCTCACCCTCGACGATGTGGTCGACATCTACCGGGCCCGGACCGCCATCGAGGGCGGTGCGCTGGACCTGATCCTGGAGGGCCGCCGCGAGCAGGCCGCGGCCGCGCTCGCACCCGGGGTGGCCGCCATGCGCGCGGCCGCCGCGCGTGGGGACGCGGCCGGGGTCTCCGACGCCGACCACGCGTTCCACAAGTCGCTGGTCGCCTGCTGCGGCAGTGCCCGCCTGGTGCGCGCCGCGGACACCCTGCTCATCGAGACCCGCATGTGCATCGGCGCGTTGCAGAGCACCTACGCCGATCTGGCCGTGCAGGTGGCCGAGCACGAGGAGTTGCGTGCGGCCATCGGCGACGGTCCGCCCGAACGCGCCCGACGACTGCTGCTCGAGCATATGGAGGACGCGGTCACCCGGCTGCGCACCCGCTTTTGACCTGGTGCCGGAGTGCGCCGGTCGGCCGTGTGCCTACCGGCGCGGAGTGTGCTGGTCGGCTGTGCGTGCGCGTACCGACGCCGGACCGGCCCCGGACATGATGCCGCGGGGCCGCGGGTCTCCCGCCGGACGCGTCGGTGCGCATCGGTGCGCAGCGCCTGTGCCTCGGGCGCGAAGCGCACGTGTGCGGGAGACACTGTCGGCCCGTCCCGACGCGGCGAGGACACGGGACACGCCGCGGTGCTTCTGGGGTGCGCACGCTGTCCGCGCCCTAACGCGGCGCGGGGTAGTTCCGTTCCGTCAGCACCCGCGCCAGATGCGCGGCATTGCGGGCCACGGTCGCGGTGGTGGCGGCCACGGCCTCGGGCACCTGGTCCAGGTCCTTGTAGTCGGTGCCGCCCATGGCCTGGTCGTTCCAGTAGGTGCAGCCCTGTGACGGGATGGTGAACCCGATGTCGTTCAGCCCCTGGAACAGGTCGGCGACGATCTTGTGCGCGCCGTCCTCGTTGCCGACCACCGCGGCCACGGCCACCTTGCCGGTCATGGCGGGGCGGCCCGCCTCGTCGGTTTCGGACAGTGCGGCGTCCAGGCGTTCCAGTACCCGCTGGGCGATGGAGGACATGTGCCCGACCCAGGTCGGGGTGGCGACGACCAGGATGTCGGAGGCCGCGATCTCGGCGCGCAGTCGCGGCCACTCGTCGCCGTCGCCCTCGTCGGCGCTCACCCCGGGCAGCACGTCGTAGTCGGCGACGCGCAGCACCTGCCCCTTCACCTCGTGGGTGGTGAGGGCGTCGAGGATCTGGCGGGCGATGAGATCGCTGGAGGAGTCGGCGGGTGACTTCTTCAGCGTGCAGACGAGAGCGGTGGCGGTGAGTGCGGTCATGCGGATCGCTGTCCTTCGATCGGGGTCGGTGGCGGCTCGGGCGGGTCAGTTGCGGCCGAGCGCCCTGGCCAGTTGGGCCTTGGTCATGCGGGAGCGGCCGTGGATATCGCGGTTCTTGGCTTCCTCGTAGAGCTGGTCGCGGGTCGGTCCGCTGGATCCGCGACCGCCCGAGCGGGACCGGGAGCCGCCCGATGATTTCGTCTGCCCGGAGCGGGCACGGTCCTTGTTCACGGTGCGGGCGGCGATCTCCTTGGCGCGTTTCGCGCTGGCACCCTGGTCGCGTTCGGATTTCCGGATGTGTTCGTACTGGCGTTCCTGCTTGTCGGTCCATTCCTTCGGCATGACGCACCTCCTGCACGGGATATAGCCGGGCGACCCGGTGGCAAACGCGGGGGCGGCCGGTTCACGGAAGCGGCGGGTTCACAGAATCGGTCGGCCGCCGGTCACCGCGACGCGGGCCCCGGACACGTAGCTGCCCTCGTCGCTGGCGAGCAGTACGTACACGGGGGCGAGTTCGGCGGGCTGTCCGGCGCGGCCCAGCGGGGTGTCGTCACCGAAGTTCGCCACCTTCTGCACCGGCATGGTGGACGGGATCAGGGGTGTCCAGATCGGGCCGGGTGCGACACTGTTCACGCGAATTCCCTTGGGGCCCAGCATTTGTGCCAGGCTCGCCGACAGGTTGGTGATGGCGGCCTTGGTGGCGGCGTAGGGCGCCAGCGTCGGGGAGGGCATATCCGAGTTCACCGAGGAACTGCCGATGATGGAGCCGCCCGCGGGCATATGCGGCAGCGCCGCCCGCACCAGCGTGAAATAGGCGCTCACATTCACCTTGAAGGTGTAGTCGAATTCGGCGACGGTGATCTCCTCCAGCGACTCGTGGGTCATCTGGTAGGCGGCGTTGCTCACCAGGATGTCGATGCGCCCGAAATCGTCCACGGCGGCGTCGATGACGGCCTGGCAGCGGTCGGGGTCGGCGAGGTCGCCGGGCACCAGCACGGCGCGGCGGCCCGCGTCGCGCACGTACTTCTCCACCTCGGCCGCGTCGTCGTGCTCGTTCAGATACGACAGCACCAGATCCGCGCCCTCGCGGGCGTAGGCGATGGCGACCGCGCGGCCGATGCCGCTGTCGGCGCCGGTGACGACGGCGACCTTCCCGGTGAGCTTGCCGCTGCCGCGATAGCTGTCCTCCCCGCAGTCGGGGACCGGCCGCATGCGCTGCTGGGTGCCGGGTATCTCTTGCTGCTGTTCGGGAAATCCCACGACGGTCTCCTCTGCTGTCCG
This sequence comes from Nocardia otitidiscaviarum, assembly GCF_007362295.1. Taxonomy (NCBI): domain Bacteria; kingdom Bacillati; phylum Actinomycetota; class Actinomycetes; order Mycobacteriales; family Nocardiaceae; genus Nocardia; species Nocardia otitidiscaviarum. The sequence goes on from NZ_CP041695.1 coordinate 2,953,296, forward strand.
GGTGCGGGAAGCTCACCGGTTGCGGGGGGAAGAGCCTCCGCTGCGGCGGTACCCGGCGCGGTCGCCGGTAAACGAGACGACCGGCCGTGCTTTACAAGCCGCAGGGTCGCGAGGAGTGTGGACAGCAGTGCCGGGTAGTTCCTCCGACGAACGGTTCCGTGGAGAGGAGTGACATGTCCGAGAACGACACCGCACGGATCTACACCACCGACGACGCCGGTATCCCGGTCCCCAGCGATGAGCATTCGCTGACGGTGGGACCCGACGGGCCGATCCTGCTCAACGACGCGTACCTGATCGAGAAGATGGCCGCGTTCAATCGGGAGCGGGTGCCCGAACGCCAGCCGCATGCCAAGGGCGGCGGCGCTTTCGGGGTTTTCGAGGTCACCGAGGATGTGAGCGCCTACACCTGCGCCGACGTCTTCCAGCCGGGCCGCAGGACCGAGATGCTGGCCCGATTCTCCACCGTGGCCGGGGAGCGCGGCAGCCCGGACACCTGGCGTGATCCGCGCGGTTTCGCCCTCAAGTTCTACACCCGGCACGGCAATTTCGACCTGGTCGGCAACAACACGCCGATCTTCTTCGTGCGTGATCCGATGAAGTTCCAGGATTTCATCCGGTCACAGAAACGCCGCGCCGACAACAATCTGCGCGATCACGATATGCAGTGGGATTTCTGGACGCTGTCACCGGAATCGGCGCACCAGGTGACCTGGCTGATGGGTGATCGCGGTATTCCGCGCAGTTGGCGGCATATGAACGGCTACTCCAGCCACACCTATCTGTGGGTCAATGCCGACGGCGCGAAATTCTGGGTGAAATACCATTTCAAGACCGATCAGGGCATCGAGTTCTTCACCCAGGACGAGGGCGACCAGATGGCGTCCATGGACACCGACTATCACACCCGGGACCTGTGGGAGCACATCGACGCCGGGGAGTTCCCGTCCTGGACGCTGTCCATGCAGATCATGCCGTTCGAGGAGGCCAAAACCTACCGGTTCAACCCGTTCGATCTCACCAAGGTGTGGCCGCACGGCGACTATCCGCTGCACCCGGTGGGCCGGATGACGTTGAACCGCAATCCCGCCGACTACCACACCGAGATCGAGCAGGCCGCGTTCGAACCCAGCAACGCGGTGCCCGGCACCGGGCCGAGCCCGGACAAGATGCTGTTGGGCCGCTGGTTCTCCTACCCGGACGCGCACCGGTACCGGATCGGCGCGAACTACAAGGAGCTACCGGTCAACGCCCCGCACTCACCGCGCCACTCCTACACCAAGGACGGGCACATGCGGTACCACAATGCGGGAGATCCGGTGTACGTGCCGAATTCGAAGGGCGGCCCGCACGCCGATCCGGCCCTGGCCGGACCGCAGGCGGTCTGGCACACCGACGGCGAGATGGTGCGGCAGGCGTACACGCGCCGCCGCGACGACGACGATTGGGGACAGGCCGGGACCATGGTCCGCGAGGTCCTCGACGACGCGGCCCGCGACCGGCTGGTGAACAATATCGTCGGCCACCTGCTCAACGGCGTCACCGAACCGGTGCTGGTGCGCGCCTTCGACTACTGGCGCAATGTCGACAAGGACCTCGGCGACCGCGTGGAATCCGGGGTGCGCGCCAAACAGGGCGAGAAGGATCCCAAGGCCGAACAGCAGGCGAACCCGGCGCGCTCGTCCGCCCAGCGCAAAGCCTGAGCGCAACCCGACACGGCGGCGCGCCGCACGGCCGGTAACCCGCCGCGCGGGCCGTCGTGCTCGCCGCTCCGCACGCGGCGTCGGCATGCGCCGTCCGGGTCGGCGCTTCCAGTGTGCCCGCCGCCGATTCGGCGGAGATCGCCGCACGGGTCGCCGTCGAGCACACGGCCGTCGCGTGGGCGGCGTGTGGGCGGCGTGTGGGTCGTATTCGGGCCTCGACCGGTGATGTGCGCCCTGCGCGGATGCCCCCTGTCTACGGTCCGCGCTCACCCGTGTCGGTCGCGGTACACCCGCGCCGCGCCCGGGTGCAGGGCGATGCCGGCGGTGTCGATCAGGGAGCGCACGTCCAGGAACTGCGTGCCCGCCGCCTCGGCGGGCACCAGTGCGTCGGCGTGCCCGCGAGTGGTCGCGGCCCTGGTGCGGGTTCGAGCGCCACAGCTGACCATGAGGGCTGCGAGGGATTTCGCACACCGCCGCAGGACGATTCGCGGCGTCAGGTAGACCGGGGGAACACGCCGCAGGGTTCGGGCAGATCCGGCATGTCCTACGAATTTCCGAGTGAGGCGGACGAACTCGAATAGGCTCCCCGGTGTGCTGGCCCGCTACCGGTACCGCGCTTACCCGAACGACGGGCAGGTTCGGATGCTGGCGAGAACATTCGGATGCGCACGCACCGTGTACAACGATGCCCTGCGCTGTCGCGATGACGCATATCACGCTGGTATTCGACTCAGTGACGCCGACATTCAGAAGATCGTCACCACGGATGCGAAGCGGACGCCGGAACGGGCGTGGTTGACGGACGTCCCAGCTGTAGTTCTCGTCCAAGCCGTCAATGATGCTGATCGGGCATATCGGAGTTGGTTCGACTCCATGGCGAAGCGAGGGAAGCGCGGGCGTGTCGGAAAGCCACGATTCAAGACGCGAAGATCGCGGCGGCAGTCGATTCGCTTCACGCGGTGCGGTTTTCGCGTGACCACACGCGGCGTTCGGCTGATCAAGGTCGGTGAGGTTCGACTGGAGTGGTCCCGCGCATTGCCGTCGACGCCGTCGAGCGTGACCCTCATTCGTGAAGCCGACGGCAGCTACTACGTCTCCTTCGTCGTCGAAATCGACGAGACACCACTGCCAGAGTGTGCGACTGTCGCCGGAATCGATTTGGGGCTCACGAACCTGGTAACCGTCGTGCGGTCGGATGGGGAGCGGCAGAAGATCGCGAGCCCGAGGCACCTGCGGACGGCCCAGCGTCGAATAGCGAAAGCTCAGAAGGCGCTGTGTCGCAAACAGAAAGGAAGTAGGGAACCGCGAGAAGGCACGGGTTCGGGTGGCGCGCCTCCATCGGAAGGTACGAGACACCCGGCTCGATCACCATCACAAACTCGCGCTACGGCTGATTCGTGAGAACCAAGCAATCGCCGTCGAGGATCTTCCTATCGTCGCTCTGGTCCGCACTCGGTTGGCCACGTCGATCCATGATGCAGGGTGGGCATTACTGCTGCGTTTGCTGCGTGAGAAGGCGGCTCGCTACGGACGTAGCGTGGTCCGTGTGGATCGATGGACGCCCACCACGCGACAGTGCTCGATGTGCCGCCACAACGACGGTGCGAAGCCACTGGGCGTTCGAGCGTGGACGTGTCCCAGGTGTGGCACCTACCTGGATCGTGATTTCAATGCCGCACTGAACATTCTCGACGCCGCCGGGCTGGCGGAGTCGCTAAACGCCTGTGGAGGAGATGTCAGACTTCGGCTCGCCGGAGCGATCGCCAGTGAAGCGGGAACCCACCGAACAGACACCCCATGAAGGGTGCTGCGTAGGGATCCTGCCGTCGCGACGGCAGGACGGAAGTCAACAGTCGTACCATTCACGCGAGGGGGGATGCCTCATCACATCCCGACCGTGAACCAGTCGGCAGCCACACCCGCGGCGGGAGGGGTGCGGCCGTTTCCTAACCGTCCCTCAGGACGATCGCCGATGTACGCAAATCGGTCACGCGGGGGCCGGGCTCGCTTTACGGTCAGGGAAAGTCGGGCCGAGCGAAGCGAGATGTGTGATGGCCGAAGCGAAGACCTCCTGTGCCGCGTTCCAGCGGGTGGCCGCCATCGATCCGGAGGCGGTGGCGGTGCGTTCGGTGGGCGGGACGCAGACGTTGACGTGGCGGGAGTACGCCGACCAGGTTCGGGCGGTGGCGGCGGGGTTGTCCGCGCTGGGAATCGGGCGCGGCGACACCGTCGCGCTCATGATGGCCAACCGGGTGGAGTTCTATCCGCTCGAGGTGGGCGCGCAGCACACGGGGGCCACCTCGTTCTCGGTGTACAACACGCTCTCGGCGGAGCAGTTGGCGTACGTATTCGCCAATGCGCGCAACCGGGTGGTGATCTGCGAGGAACAGTACGTGCGGCGGGTGCGGGCGTCGGGGGTGGATATCGAGACCATCGTGTGCGTGGACGGGACCCCGGAGGGCACCATCGGGGTCGCGGAGTTGATGGCGTCGGGGCGCGCCGATTTCGATTTCGACGCCACCTGGCGGGCGGTCGGCGCGGACGATATCGTCACGCTCTGCTACACGTCGGGGACCACCGGCAATCCGAAGGGCGTGGAGATCACGCACGCGAACCTGGCGTTCGAATGCGAAACCTACGCATCGGTCATGCCCATCGAATTCGGCGACCGGATCACCTCGTATCTGCCGACCGCGCATATGGCCGACCGGGTGACGGCACTGTACCTTCAGGAATTCCGCGGCACCCAGATCACGGTGGTGCCGGATCGCACCCAGTTGCCCGCGGCCCTGGCCGACGTGCATCCGACCATCTGGGGCGCGGTGCCGCGGGTGTGGGAGAAACTCAAGGCGGCCGTGGAATTCTCGGTGGCCAGCGAAACCGACGACACCCGCAGGGCGGCCTTGACCTGGGCATTGGAGGTTGCCGGGCGTAAGGCCGCCGCCCAGTTGGCGGGCACCTCCCTCGATGAGGTGCAGGCCGCGGAATGGGCGAAGGCCGATGAGCTGGTGCTGTCGACACTGCGCGCGAAACTCGGCCTGGACCAATTGAAGTGGGCGCTGTCGGGGGCCGCGCCGATTCCACCGGAAACCCTCGGATTCTTCTACGGCCTCGGCATTCCCATCTCCGAAGTCTGGGGCATGTCCGAACTGACCTGTGTGGCGTCGGTGAGTCCGCCCGAACAGGCGCGGCTGGGCACGGTCGGAAAACTGCTGCCGGGTCTGGAGGGACGCATCGCCGAGGACGGTGAATACCTGGTGCGCGGACCGCTGGTGATGAAACGCTACCGCGACGAACCGGAGAAGACGGCCGAGGCGCTCGACGCCGACGGCTGGCTGCACACCGGCGATATCGTCACCGTCGACGACGAGGGATATCTGCGGGTGGTGGACCGCAAGAAGGAAATCATCATCAATTCGGCCGGAAAGAACATGTCCCCGGCCAATATCGAGAACACCGTCAAGGCCGCCACCCCGCTCATCGGAGCCATGGCGGTGATCGGCGACAACCGGCCCTACAACACCGCCCTCATCGTGCTGGACGCCGAATCCGCCGGGCCCTACACGGCCGGGCGCGGTCTGGCCGACGCCTCCGCCGCGGCCCTGGCCGTCGACAAGGGCGTCATCGAGGACATCGCCCGCGGGGTGGCGGCGGGCAATGCCAAACTCTCCCGCGTCGAACAGGTCAAGCGGTTCACCATCCTGCCCACCTTCTGGGAGCCCGGCGGCGAGGAGATCACCCTCACCATGAAACTGCGCCGCACCCCCATCGCGCAGAAGTACGCGAGCGAGATCGAACGGCTCTACGCCGACGAACTCGCCGAACACGTCCACGAACCGTCCGACCCCCACGCGGCCACCATGCCGTAGTCGCGCGGCCGGACCGGTGCCGTGGCCGCCACCACCCGCCGCCCGTGCCCAGGCGGCGGGTGGTGTGTCACGCACACGGACCGCCGGGCGTGCGGTCACGGGGTGGCGGCGCGCAGGTGCGGCAGCAGTTGCGCGGCCACCGCGTCCGGCCGTTCGGCGTGCAGGAAATGCCCGCAGTCCGGCAGTTCGGCGTGGGTGACCCCGGCGCGTTCGGCCAGCACACGCTGCAGGTCCGCCGACAACGCGCCGTCGCGCGCACCGGCCAGTGCCAGGGTCGGCAGCGTGGGCAGTGGGGCGAGCAGCAGACGGTGGAAGTCGCGGGTGGCGGACCGGTGCACGGTGACCAGCGACCGGTAGTAGCGGGTCGCCGCCCACGCCAGCAGAGGGTCGGTGAAAACCCTTGCGGTGGGCGCGAACTGGGTCTCGCTGAAATCCCAGCCCGGTGACCAGCGCCGCCACAGCCGCCGCACGAACGCCGCGTCGTCGCGCACCAGCAGCCGCGGCGACGCACCCGACTGCATGAGCGGAATATAGGAGGACATGAGCAGCTGGCGCGGCAGCAGCGGCAGTGACCGGCCGGCGAATCCGCCGCCGAACGGCGGTATCGCCAGTACCGACAGGGAAAGCCACTGGCGGGGATACTGTTTCGCCAGCACCAGCGCGACGAACGCGCCCCAGTCGTGCCCGACCAGATGGGTGCGCGGCGCGCCCAGCGCGTGATACCAGGCGGCGATGTCCGCACTCACCGCCATCAGGTCGTAGCGCGCCGACCGTGCCGCCGAGCCCGGCGTGTATCCGCGCAGCCACGGCGCGAGCACCTGAAATCCGTTGTCCACCAGGGCCGGAATCACACCGTCCCAGGTGTGCGGTGTATCGGGGAACCCGTGCAGCAGCAGGACCAGCGGTGCGCTGTCGGGCCCGGCGTGCCGGGCCGACAGCTCCAGGCCGTCACGGCGCAGGGTCAGGGTGCTCTCGGGGATGGACGATGCCATGAACCAACCTCTCATCGAAACGCTCCGGCCGCCGACAGCGCGGCCGGGAACGCCGCCGACGGACCACCGGCCCGCCGACGGCGGAGAAGTTCGTGGCCCCCAACCGAGCCAGGAACGATACGAGTGTGCCGCGTCCCGCTCGGCCCCGGCAGCGGATGCGGGGGCGCCGCGAGCACCGACGACGTACGCCTCCGGTCAGCGGCCCCGCCACACCGGCGGCCGCTTCTCGGCGAAGGCGCGCACCCCCTCGCCCGCGTCCTCGCTGGACAGTGCCGTGGCCGCGATCCGCCCCTGTCGGTCGAACGCTTCGCCGCTGGGCCAGTCCGGGCTTTCGTCGATGATCCGTTTGGAGGCGGCCACGCTCAGCGGGGCGTTCACCGCGATCCGTTCCGCCAGGGCCAGCGCGGTGTCGATTGCGTGGCCGGGTGCGGCGATCTCGTTGATCAGACCGAGGTCGGCGGCGCGGGCGGCGGTGATGGGGTCGCCGGTGAGCGCCATCTCCATGGCGACGGCGCGGGGAATGCGCTGCGGCAGGCGCAGCACGCCGCCGCCGACGGCGACCAGACCGCGCTTGACCTCCGGAATGCCGAAGGTCGAATCCTGCGCTGCCACGATGAGATCCGCGCACAGGGCGAGTTCGCAGCCGCCCGCCAGTGCCGGACCCTCCACGGCGGCGATGAGCGGTTTGGCGGGCGGTCGGCCGACGATGCCGAGGATGCCGCGCTGCTCGGTCACCGGCACCTCACCGCGCGCGGCGGCCTTGAGATCCATTCCGGCGCTGAAGAATCCGCCCGCCCCGGTGAGCACGGCGATGCGCGCGTCCGGATCGGCCTCGTAGGCGTCGAGGGCGCGTTCGATACCGAGCGCGGTGGCCAGGTCGATGGCGTTGCGGGCGTGCGGCCGGTTGATGGTGATGACGGTGATGTGGCCGCGCCGCTCCACCAGCACCGGCGCGGGCGGCGGTGCGGGCAGCGGCACCCGGGTGGTGTCGGTGACCTGTACCGAATCCCCGGAGACGGTGACCGGCAGCCCCAGCAGATCCCCGTCGGTGAGTTCGGTGAGCAGCCGGGAGTCGGTGCTGCGCACCAGCACTCGCGCGCCCTTGGGGGTGAGCAGCGACAGGATCGCCGCCTCCGGCCGCCCGTCTCGGTCGTAGGGCAGCGTGTACGCCTCCACCACGGCTTCCCCGTCGTAGCCGGTGCGGGCGGGGCGCGCCGGCGGATGGTCGATGACGGGTGTCAGATGCCGGTATCCGGCGCGCGGCGGGGTGGTCGAGTACACGCCGACCGCGTGTTTGGTGAGGTACCAGCCCAGCGACGTCGCCAGCCCGAAACTGCCGGGTTCGGCGCGCAACCGTTCCACCAGTGTCGCCACCGCGTGCCCGCCGTAGTTGTTGCCCGGCCCGCCGCCGAAGGTGAGACCGCCGGTCACCGACAGCGGCCGCTTCGGGTCGTCGACGGGCAGGCCGAGTTCGCGGGCCGCGATCTGCACGGCCACCGGGAAGCAGGCGTACAGGTCCACGTGCGCGAGGTCGTCGGCGGTGATCCCGGCATGGTCGAGGACCGCCGCGCCCAAGGTCCGGATGGCCGGGGAGGCGGCCAGTTCCGCGCGCTCGCTGACGAACCATTCGTCGTGCCCGGACGCGCCCGCGTGCAGGAACACCCACTGGTCCTGCGGGATGCCGGCGGCTTCGGCCGCGGCGGCACTGCACACCACGATGCCGGAGGCCATATCGACGGTCAGGTTGGCGCATTCGAGTTTGGTGTAGGGCGCGGAGATCATCCGGTTGTCGGCGGTGACGGTCGCGATCTCCTCGGCAGTGTGCTCGCGCGGCTGCCAGGCGTGCGGATTGCGTGCCGCCACCGCCGACAGTCGCGACCACAGCTCGGCCACCGCGCGGGCGTGCTCGGCGGGGCCGCGGCCCAGCCGATGCCGGTTCGCGGATTCCAGCAGCGCGTACATGTTGATCGGCGCGAGCAGCCCGGCCGTGGTCTCGGGCGCGTTGTTGGCGGGTTTGTCCACCCCGACCGTGCGGGTCGGGCGCACCTGCTCGCCCTGCACCGGCCAGTCCAGCTCGACCCCGGCGCGCTGGGCGGCGGCCTGGGTGGCACCGGCCTCCGCGCCGGTCACCAGCACCACGTCGTACTCGCCGGCGGCCACCGCCGCGGCCGCCTCGTTGAGCACCAGCTGCCCGCCGTCGCCCCCGAACGGGCTGGACTGCACGGTGTCCACCGGGCCCGCGCCGATCGCCGCGGCCACCAGCGCACCCAGATCCCGGTACTGCCAGGAGGTGGACGCCACCGCGAACACCGCGTCGGCCTGCCGCAGCAGCGCCTCGCCCGGACCGGCGTCCGCGGCGGCCCGTCGCAGTGCCGCCACGGCCAGCTGCGCGGGATCGCGGTAGGCCGGGTCGGGGGTGCGCTGCACGATCTGCCCGACGCCCACCAGCACCGGGGTGGTCGGTGCGAGCACGGTGTCGGATGCCTGGTGCCGCACCGCCTTCCGCGGCACGCGCGGTGCGGCGGGGGCCGCGCCGGCCAGGATCGCGGGCAGTGCGCCCAGTGAATCCCGCAGCGCGTCACCGAGACTGCGCGCCACCGACCCGCCCAACGGCCCGTCGATGGGCGGGCCCGCCAGTCCGGCGTCCACGGCCACCAGCGCCCCGCTCCCGGCGGGCACGACGGTCAGCCAGAACGCCAGCCGCAGCCCCTGCGGCCCGGTGCCGCGCAGTTCCACCCCGGTGTCGGTCACCGCGGCGACGGTCCAGTCCAGATCGGCGGGTATGCCCATGAACCGGGCCTGCTGGGTGAATTCCAGGCCCGGTGCGGCCGGTCCGGGCGGGTCGCCGCGCCAGCCCGCGTGGAACGACATCCACTCCGGAATCCGGTCGAGCCGCACCAGGTAGGCCAGCGCCTGCGGTGCGGGCACTTCGACGGACTGCCGGGCTTGGGCGGTGCGCGCGAATTCGGCCAGCCCCTCCGGCGGCGTGTGCGTGCCGTCGTCGACCGGCGGCTCCGGTCGCTCCCCCGTGCCGGTGAATCCGGCGATCAGGTCGCGCACGATGCGCGGATCCCTGCGCACCGCCCCCAGCAGTTCACCGCCGGCGCGAATCTGCTTGCGCACCATACGGAACCGATCGAATCCGGGCACCGCCGTCACCGTCCTACCTCCTCATCGAGGGTGAGAGCCTTGGAGACTCACCGTATCGCCATCTACGTTCCAGCGGGAGGGTCGATCCGGCCGCACCGCCGCGCGGTCGCAAACACGACCAATCGGGCAATCTTTCGGTTACCCTCGGTGGTGTTGTGTCGTCGTCTCGTCGTCCGTCCGATCGGCAGGAAGCGAGCGCACCATGCGAGTGGGATTCATCGGCACCGGCCGCATCGGCGGCACGCTGGCGCGACTGCTGGTCTCCGGCGGCGACCACGTCATCCTCAGCGCCGCCCACCCCGACGGCCCTGCCGCCCTGGCGGCCGAACTCGGCCCGCACGCCACCGCCGTCGCCTCGCCCGAGGATATGCTCGCCGCCACCAATGTGGTGGTCATCGCCGTCTGGTGGGAGGCGTTCGAGACGCTGGCCCGCGACTACGGCGACGCGCTGCGGGGCAAGATCGTCATCGACACCAGCAATCCGCTCACCGAACGCGACGGACAGGTGATGCCGGTACCCATCCCCGACGGGCTCACCAGTCCGGAGTACCAGCTGAAGCGGCTCGGGAACGTGCGACTGGTGCGCACCTTCGGCGACCGCCTCGCCACCGACCTGCTCGCCGACGGACTGCGCGGTCAGCGCACCGGCGAGACCTCCGAGATGTGGTACTGGAGCGATGACCGGGAGGCCGCCGCCACGGTGGTGCCACTCATCCGCGACGCCGGATTCCACCCCGTCGACGGCGGCGGACTGGCCCAGTCCAAGAACGCGGGCGAGTAGTCCGCGGATTCGTCCGCGCTACAGTCGAATTCCCAGCAGTGCGTCCACGGCGTCGCGCACCAGCCCCGGCGCGGCGGTGTCGGAGCCACCGTAGTTCACCGCCTGCTGTGCCCAGCTGTCCACGGCGGCAAGCGCTTTCGGGGTGTCCAGATCGTCGGCCAGATGCTGGCGCAGCCGGGCCACGGTGTCCTCGGCGGCCGGGCCGGAGGCCAGCGCCGTCGCCGTCCGCCAGCGGTCCAGGCGGGAAAGCGCTTCGGCGAGCACGGTATCCGACCATTCCCGATCCTGGCGGTAGTGCCCGGCGAACAGCCCCAGCCGAATGGCGGCCGGATCGGTGCCCGAGCGGCGCAGCTTCGAGACGAACACCAGATTGCCGCGCGACTTGGACATCTTCTCACCGTCCAGGCCGATCAGCCCGGCGTGCACATAGTGGCGGGCGAACCGGCGGCCCTTCACCAGCGCCTCCGCGTGCGCGCTGGAGTACTCGTGATGCGGGTAGATGAGGTCGCTGCCGCCGCCCTGGACATCGAACTCGGTGCCGATGCGGTTGAGCGCGATGGCCGCGCACTCGATATGCCAGCCCGGCCGCCCCTCGCCGAACGGCGCGGGCCAGGACGGTTCGCCCGGTCGCACCGCCCGCCACAGCAGCGGGTCGATCGGATCCCGCTTGCCGGGCCGCTGCGGATCGCCGCCGCGCTCGGCGAAGAACCGCTCCATGGTCGCGCGGTCGTATCCGGACTCGTAGCCGAACTGCTCGGTGGCGTCGTGGCGGAAGTAGATGTCGGGGTGGTCCGGATCGTCCACCACGTAGGCCGCGCCGCAGGCCAGCAGCTTGTCGACCAGTTCCACGACCTCCTGCACCGATTCGATCGCGCCCACGTAGTGCCGCGGCGGGATCACCCGCAGTTCGCGCATGTCCTCGCGGAACAGGTCGATCTCGCGGCTGCCCAGCTCCCGCCAGTCGATACCGTCGCGCTCGGCCCGCTCGAACAGCGGATCGTCCACATCGGTCACGTTCTGCACGTAGTGCACCTCGTGCCCGCCGTCGCGCCAGATCCGGTTGACCAGGTCGAAGGTCAGGTAGGTGGCGGCGTGGCCGAGGTGGGTGGCGTCGTAGGGGGTGATGCCGCAGACGTACATGGTGGCGGTCCGCCCCGGCGTCACCGGGCGCACCTGCCGATCGGCGGTGTCGTACAAGCGCAACGCCGGTCCGGATCCGGGAACGGTCGGGACAGCGGTATCGGACCAGGACTGCATGATTCGAGGGTAAAGGGACGATCGAGGCAGCTCCGCGCCGCCCCCGCGCGAGGAGACCCGCACCACCCACGGCGATATGCGCGGACCTGCATGAAAGCCGCCCCGGCGCGGTCGTCAAGCATTGGAATCATGATGCATGCAACGATGTCGGCCGCACGGGAGTCAGAACGCGGGCCAGGGAATGGGCCGGGTACTGCTGGGCAGCGGCAGCATCGGATCGTCGAGCAGTCCGCGCGCCCGCGTCTCCAGCGCGTCGATCTCGGTGTCGGTGATCAACTCCGCCAGCCCGTCGCCCAGCTCACCGGGCAGCGCCTTCACGAAAACCGTGATGTCGGAGAGCAATTCGTCCCCGATCGGCTCCCCGGCCCACCCCCACAGCACGGTCCGCAACTTGGGGTCGGTGTGCAGGCAGATGCCGTGGTCCACCCCGTACACCCGTCCGTCGACGCCGTCGAGCGCATGCCCACCCTTGCGGTCGGCATTGTTGAGCAGCACGTCCAGGACGGCGAGCCGCCGCAGCCGGGGATCGTCGGCGTGCACCAGCGAGACCGGACGCCCCGAGCCGTCCAGCGCGCGCAGCACCTCCCGGAACCCGTCGGGCACCTGCCCGGCCGGGCACAGATCCACCAGCTCCGGCCGCCCGTCGACCGGCTCGATCTGATCGACCCACCGCTGCACCATGCCCGGACCCACCGGCCCGTCGCGCAGGATGGTCTCGGGTATCAGCCCCCACCCCAGTGCCTCCGACACCCGATAGGACGCCACCTCGCGCCCGGCCAGGGTGCCGTCCGGGAAGTCCCACAGCGGCCGCTCCCCGCGCACCGGCTTGTACACCACCCGCACCCCGTCGGCCTCGCACACCAGCGTCACATTGCTGGCCGTGGTCACCTGTCCGACCACCGTCAGATCCGCGGTCCGGAACGGGTCGCCGGTCATGGGTTCAGTCCTCGGCCTCGGTCGCGCCGAAGATGTCGCCGCGCTTGTAGCCGTTGGTGCGCACGCACATGTGCCCCTGGGGTGAGAGCGGCTCCCCGCACAGCGGGCACGGCGGCCGTCCGGCGGCGATCACCCGCGCCGACCGTAGCGCGAACTCGCGCGCCTGGATCGGGGTGAGGAACACCCGGACCGCGTCGGGCCCCTCCTCGGTGTCGTCGAGCACCACCGACTCGTCCACCTCGGTGTCGGTGATGGCCAGCAGCTCCACCACCACCGCGCCCGCGTCGGCGTCCCAGCCCAAACCCATGGTGCCGACCCGGAATTCGGCGTCGATCGGGGTGACGAGCGGGTCGGTGTCGGCGACATCGGCGGGCTGCGGCGGCACCGGGGTGCCGAAGCGGCGGGCCACCTCGTCCAACAGCAAGCCCATCCGATCGGCCAGCACCTTCACCTGCTGTTTCTCCAACAGCACGCTGATCACCCGCGGTTCCTGCACGGCCTGCAGGTAGAAAGCGCGGTCGCCCGGCTCGCCGACGGTGCCGGCGATGAATCGATCGGGGGTGCGGAAAATGTGGATTGCTCGTGTCAATCTGCACCTCCTGACTGCCCTACACGGGATGAGAACTACTCGGCATGAGAATCGGGGCGTTCCGCATCCCCATTATCCGTACTCGCGGTATTGCCTGTCTCTCCACCGGGAACCGGACCGGTGGCCGCGGCGTCGCCGCGGCGCGGGGAAACCGCCGCCAACGTGGACAAATCCGTACCCGTGTCGTTCACCCGCCACACGTACGGGGCGGTCGGTGTGTACCGGACCACGCTGATCGACGCGGGTTCCACGACAATGCGCTGGAACAGGTCCAGATGCATGCCGTACGCGTCCGCGAGCACGGATTTGATGACGTCGCCGTGGGTGCACGCCACCCACAACGCGTCACCCCCGTGTTTTCGTGCCAGCGCCGCATCGTGTTCGCGCAGAGCGGACACCGCACGGAACTGCACCTGCGCCAAGCCTTCTCCACTCGGGAACGCCGCCGCCGACGCGTGCCGCTGCACCACCTTCCACAGCGGCTCGGACAGCAGCTCGCCCAGGGGTCTGCCGGTCCAGTCGCCGTAGTCGACCTCCAGCAGCCGCTCGTCGGGCTCGGGCTCGATACCGAGCTTGTCGGCCAGCGGGGCGACCGTGCGCTGACAGCGCAGCAGCGGCGAGCACACGATGTGCTCGACGGGCAGCGAACCCAACCGCTGCACCAGCGCCTGCGCCTGTTCGCGGCCACGGTCGGTCAGATCGACCCCCGCACTGCGACCGGCCAGCGTGTGGGCGGCATTCGACGTGGACACGCCGTGCCGCAACAGGATCACCGTCACCGGGCCAGCCTACTGGCTACGCGGAATGCCGACATGTGATCACGTCGCCGAGATGACGCCGCCGGCCAGCAGGCCCATGACCGCCAACCCCAGCACGATGCGATAGCCCACGAACCAGTTCAGCGAGTGATCGGCCACGAATCGCAGCAACCACGCCACCGACGCGTACCCCGCCGCGAACGCGATGAGCGTCGCCACCAGCAACTGCGGCCCCGAGGCGTTGAGCCCGGCCCCGGCCGGTTCGAAGGCGTCCGGCAGCGAGAACAGCCCCGACGCGGTGACCGCCGGAATGGCCAGCAGGAATGAGAACCGCACCGCCGCCTCGCGGGTCAGCCCGCAGAACAGACCGGCCGTCGAGGTCGCGCCGGAACGCGACACGCCCGGGATGAGCGCCAGGCACTGCGCGAAACCCATGATGAGGCCGTCGCGGGTGGTGAGCTGCTCGATCGGCCGCTGCTTCTTGCCGTAGTACTCGCCCGCGGCGATCACCAGCGCGAAGGCGATGAGCATGAACGACACCAGCCACAGATTCCGCGCGCCCGTACGGATCTCGTCCTTGAACAGGAAGCCGATCAGGCCGATCGGGATGGTGGCGATGATCACGTACCAGCCGATGCGGTAGTCGAGCTCGCGCTGCGCGTCCGCGTCCAGGCCGTACCCGGTGTCGCGGTAGACCGGCAGCTGGGTGGTGGGCTGATCGTGCAGCGGCACGGTCTCGCGCTGGCGGGCCTTCAGTTTCATGCCCACGGTGGTGAACCAGGCGACCAGGATCCGCCAGATGTCCTTGGCGAAGAACACCAGAACGGCCGCCTCGGTACCCAACTGGGTGACGGCGGTGAACGACGCGCCCGCGTCGGCGTCGAAGAACACCGACGACACGATTCGCAGATGCGCCGACGACGAAATCGGCAGAAACTCCGTCAAGCCCTGCACCAGCCCCAGCACCACCGCCTGCAGCCACGTCATCGACTCGCCCACACACCACTCCTGTCCACACCGAATCCTCTGCTGCCGGTGGACAATTCGCCCACCGTCGACGGTCTGCCCCGCACCCGGCCCCGCCGCGATATCGTTGGCGACCCTACCCGCCCGCCCGCGCGGGCTGGTAGGGGTCCGCCGCAACCGTGATGTGGTGAGGTCGACGGCGAGGCTTGCACCCTGGGAAACCACCTGTGCGCCTAGGCTGACGCGTGTGACACGAGGGTTTGCACGGTGATGGAACAGCGGACGGTGGGCCGCAGTGGACTACGGGTGTCCCGGATGGGGCTGGCCACGCATACCTGGGGCCGGGAGACCGACGCCGACGACGCGGCCGCCCAGCTCATGGCGTTCGTGGAGGCGGGCGGCACGCTCGTCGACACCTCCCCCGCCTACGCCGACGGGACCGCGCAGCGCATTCTCGGCGAACTGCTGCGCGAGATCGGCAGAGACGAGCTGGTGCTGTCGGGCAGCGCGGGACGCACGCCGGTGCTGGCCGATCCGGCCGCGCCCGCGCCCGCACCCACCCGCTGGACGGTGGACGCGTCGCGGCGCACCATGATGCGCCAGCTCGACGCCACGCTCGCGACGCTGGGCACCGACCATCTCGACATCTGGACCGTGGACGCCTGGGATCCGCACACACCCCTGGAGGAGATCGCGGCCACGCTCGAGTACGCGGTGCGCACCGGGCGGGTGCGCTACGCCGGGGCGCGCGGCTACGACGCCTGGCAGCTGGCGACGCTGGCCGCCGCCGCGCCGATCACCGCCGCCTATTCGCCGTACTCGCTGCTGGCGCGCGGGGCCGAGCACGAGTTCGTGCCCGCCGCACAGCATCACGGCATCGGGGTGATCGCCACCGCGCCGCTGGCGGGCGGCATCCTGACCGGCAAGTACCGCGACGGGGTGCCCGCCGATTCGCGCGGCGCGGACGAGGCCACCGCCGCCGAGATCCGGGCGCGGCTCGACGACCGGGCGGTGCGCGTGGTGGACGCGCTGGTCACCGCCGCCGACGGGCTCGGGGTGTCACCGCTGGCGGTGGCGCTGGCCTGGATCCGGGATCAGCCCGCGGTGGCGAGCATGATCGTCGGCGCGCGCGATATCGGGCAGCTCACCGGTGTACTGGCCGCCGAAACCCTGGAACTGCCACGGGCCATCGCGGCCGCACTCGGTGACGTGAGCGCCCGCACAGAATGAGCCAGGCTAGCCTTGCCTGCATGAGGAGTCTCGTGCGTGCTCGAACGGTGACGGCCCGGCGCATCCTGCTCGTGCTGCTGGGCGTGAGCCTGGTCGCGGGCGGCACCGCGTGCGCCGGACCCGAGACCGCAGGCGCCGGACCCACCACCGCCGAGGTCGGCGACCTCGACCCGGTGCCGATCGGTCCGGAGCCCACGCCGGTGCTGCCCGCCACGGTGCGCTCCTTCGACGGCAGCGAGGTCACGGTCACCGACACCAGCCGCATCGTGGCGGCCGACCGGTACGGGACGCTCGCGCAGACCGTGGTGGCGCTGGGACTCGGCGCGAACCTGGTGGGCCGCTCCAACTCCGCGTCCTTCCCGGCGGTCGCGGACCTGCCGACCGTGAGCGGCGGCGCGGGCACGCTGAGTGTGGAAGCCGTCGCGGCCCTGCGGCCCACCGTCTTCCTCACCGACACCACCGCGGCCACCCCGGTCATCCGCGATCAGCTGCGGGCCCTCGGCATCACCGTGGTCTACTTCGATCCGCAACGCACCCTCGACGGGGTGGTTCCGCAGATCGAGGCCGTGGCCGCCGCGCTCGGCGTGCCGGATGCGGGCGCGGCACTCGGCGAGCGCACCCGCGCCGAGATCGAGGCGGCCCGCACCGCCGTTCCGCCGCAGGACGATCCGCCGCGCATCGCCTTCCTGTACCTGCGCTCCACCGCCATCACCATGATCGCCGGACCCGGATCGGGCGCGGATTCGCTCATCACCGCCATCGGCGGCGAGGACGCGGGCACCGCCTCCGGCATCACCGCGGAGTTCCTGCCCATCACCAGCGAGGCCATGATCGCCGCCGCCCCCGACGTGCTGCTCGTCATGAGCGACGGCCTCGACTCCGTCGGCGGCGTCGACGGCGTGGAGAAGATCCCCGGCATCGCACAGACCCCGGCGGGCCGCGATCGCCGCGTGGTCGATATGGCCGATGCGGTCCTGCTGTCCTTCGGCCCCAACACCGGCCGCGTCCTGACCGCCCTCGCGGAGGCCGTCTACGGCGACCACGCGGCATGAGCGAGCGATCGGAGGAACCCGACCGACGTGCGGACGCGGCTTCGAATCCGGCCATGCCGCACGAGGTTTCGGTGAGCACCGTCGATCCTGCGCCGGTCGGCCGCCCGCGCCGGTCGCGGACCGCGCTCATCTTCGCGGGGGCGCTGGCGCTCATGGTGGTGCTGGCGGTCGTGTCGGCGGCCGTCGGGCAGGTGCCGACCAGCCCGGCCGAGGTGGCGGGCAGCGTGTTCCACCGCCTCGGGCTCGACTGGGGGCCGATGCCCGCGCACCCGGCCGGGGACGTGACGCTGTGGGAGGTACGGTTCCCGCGTGTCCTGCTGGCCGCGCTGGTCGGTGCCGCGCTGGCCACCGCCGGTGCGCTCCTGCAGGGCGTGTTCGCCAATCCGCTGGCCGAACCCGGCGTGATCGGCGTATCCGCCGGGGCCGCGGTCGGCGCGGGCGTGGTCATCGTGGTGGGCGGCGCGTTCGCGGCCGCCTGGTCGGTGGCGGGTGGCGCGTTCGCCGCCGGGTTGGCGACCACGGTGCTGGTGTACGTGCTGGCCCGCTCCAACGGCCGCACCGAGGTCGTGACGCTGGTGCTCACGGGTGTGGCCATCAATGCCTTCGCCGGAGGCGTGCTGTCGTTCCTGCTGTTCACCGCCTCCCCGGCGGCGCGCGATCAGATCGTGTTCTGGCAGTTGGGCAGTCTGAACGGCGCCACCTGGCAGGCGGTGGCGGTGGTCGCGTCGCTGACCGCGCTGGGTGTGCTCGCCGCCGTGCTCATGGCCCCGAAACTGGACCTGCTCGCCCTGGGCGAGTCGGCGGCCCGGCATCTGGGCGTGGACGTGGAACGGCTGCGGCGCAACGTGATCGTGGTCGTGGCCGTGCTGGCCACCGCCGGAGTGGCGTTCACCGGCATCATCCTGTTCGTCGGCCTGATCGTGCCGCATCTGGTGCGCATGCTGGTCGGACCCGCCCACCGGGTGCTCATCCCACTGTCGGCGGTGCTGGGCGCGGTGGTGCTGCTGGCCGCCGATATCGGGGCGCGCTCGCTGGTGCAGAACGCCGACCTGCCCCTCGGCATGCTCACCTCCCTGGTGGGCGGCCCGTTCTTCTTCTGGCTGCTGCGCCGCACCCGCGCCCGTGCGGGAGGCTGGGCATGAGCGGCCAGGCGCGCGGGGCGGCAGCGAGCCGTCACCACGCAGCAGCGCCCGGCCGAGGTCCGGAAGAACGCCGAGGTCCGGAAGAACGCCGTGGTCCGGAAGAACACAGCGCGAGCGGCCAGGCGTGGACGCGGCGGCGACGGCGCGGCGCGAGCGATCCGATCGGATGTCGGCTGCGGGCGATGGGAGCCGGGCGGGCCGTGCGGCGTGCCGCATGCGCGCGGAAGGATACGGCATGAGCGGAAAGCTCGGTTTCGCAACGGTTTTCGGCCGTGCACCCGCGCTGCCGGAGGCACCCCGGCCCGGCACGGTCACCCTGAGTGCGCGCGGGGTGGTGGTCGAGCGCGGTAAGGGCCGCCGGGTGCTGGACGGGATCGACTTCGAGGTGCGGGCCGGGGAGATCGTCGCCCTGGTCGGCCCGAACGGTGCGGGCAAGTCCACCCTGCTCGCCGCCCTCACCGGAGAGCTCGACCTGCTCGGCGGCACCGTCGAACTCGACGGCCGTCCGCTGAGCGACTGGGCGCCCGTCGAGATGGCCCGCCGTCGCGCCGTCCTGCCGCAATCGCACACGGTCGGCTTCCCCTTCACCGCCCGCGAGGTGGTCGCCATGGGCCGCGCGCCCTGGGTGCGCACCGAACGCCAGCACCGCGACGACGAGTTCATCGCCGCCGCCATGCGCGCCACCGACGTCACCCACCTGGCAGCCCGGACGTTCCCGGCCCTGTCCGGCGGTGAACGGGCCCGCGTGGCGCTGGCCCGCGTACTCGCCCAGGACACCCCGACCCTGCTGCTCGACGAACCCACCGCCGCCCTGGACCTCGGCCACCAGGAACAGGTACTGGCCCTGGCCCGCGACCGCGCCGCCACCGGCGCGGCCGTGGTGGTCGTGGTGCACGATCTGGGCGTGGCCGCCGCCTACGCCGACCGGGTGGCCGTCCTGGACGCCGGCCGTATCGCCGCCGACGGCCCACCCCGCGCGGTGCTCACCACCGAGCTGCTCACCCGCGTCTACCGGCACCCGGTCGAGGTGCTCGACCACCCGGTCACCGGTGCGCAACTGGTGCTGCCGGTGCGCGGATAGCGACAAGGCACCCGCCGCGCCGGCCCGACCGTAACGGTCAGACCTGTCGCCACATCCGTCGCAGCGCGTAGTTGAGGGCCCACACCGCGAAGAACACCACCCCGGCCGGGAGCGACCACGCCGCGGCCAGCAGCAGCGCCCCGCCGCCGAACCACCCCAGTTCCAGTGCGGCCCGGGCCCATCCGGTGAGCCGGTAGCGCGCGTCCTTCGCCGCCCCGAACAGCGCCCAGATCACGATGAACGCGGTCAGGGCCCCGGCGGCGGCGACCACCCGCACGACCAGCGGTGCGTCGCGGGTGAGCCCCCAGGCGACCGCCGCGCCCAGCACGCCCAGTTCCAGCAGGAACATGAGCAGCATATTCGCGCCTTTGACCATCGACATGCTCACCGCCACACCAGTTTCAACACCGCCGGAGTCAACAGCATGCGAATCACGGTGGCGTCCAACAACAGTGCCGCGATCATGCCGTAGGCGATGTACTTCATCAGGACCAGATCGGAGAAGCCGAAGGCCCCCGTCACCACGATGAGAATCGCCGCGGCCGAGGTGATCACGCCGCCGGTGTGGGCGATGCCGTAGCGGATGGCCTCCGCGGGCGGCGCACCGTCCGCGCGCGCCTCGGCCATCCGCGATTGCAGGAACACCTCGTAGTCGGTGGACAGGCCGAACAGCACGGTCACGATCAGCACCAGCACCGCGAACATGAGCGGGCCGGGGGTGAAGTCGAACAGCTCCGCGCCGTGGCCCTCCACGAAGATCCAGGTCAGGATGCCCAGGGTGGAACCGAGGCTGAGCGCGCTCATGAGCACCGCCTTCACCGCCAGCACCAGCGAGCGGAAGGCCGCGTACATGAGCGCGACGGCCGCGCCGACCAGAATCAGCGCCAGCAGCGGCAGCCCCTCGATGAGGCCGTGGATGCTGTCGCGCTCCAGCGCGGGCACCCCGGCGACCAGCACCCGCACCCCGGGCGGATCGGGAATGTCGCGCAGGGCCGCGATGGCGGTATCGGCGTCGGCCTTGTCGATCAGCCCGGACCCCAGCACGGTGACCCCGTCCTCGGTCGGCGCGAACGGATCGAACGGTCCGGTCATCAGCCCCGCCGTGCGCTGGTTGGCCTCGTACCGGATATCCGAGAGCTGCCGCGGATCCGCGTCCACCACAACCAGTTTCAGCGGTTCGGTGCGGAAGCTGGGAAACCGTTCGTCGAACTCCTGCTGCGCCGTCCGGGCCGGATTGTCCGCCGCCAGATAGCGTTCGCTCAGCCCGCCGAACTCGATATGGCGGAACGGCAGGATCAACGCCAGCAGCATCAGCACCACCGGCACGATCACCAGCCACGGCCGCCGCATGGCGAAGACCGCCAGCCGCGAGAAGAATCCGGCGTCGATCTGTTCGGCGGTGCGGATGCTCGCGAACCGATGCCAGCCCCACAGGTCGATGCGCTCGCCGACGATGCCGAGCACCGCGGGCAGCGCCGTCACCGACAGCACCGCCGCCAGCAACACCGAACTGATACCGCCCAGCGGCACCGAGCGCAGCACCCCGTTCGGGTAGATGAACAGCGCGCCCAGGCTCACCGCGATGATGGCCGCCGAGAACAGCACCGTGCGCCCGGCCGTGGCCACCGTGCGCGCCGTGGCCTCCTCCACGCCGCGGCCGTTCGCCAGTTCCTCCCGGAATCGGGTCACCGCGAACAGTCCGTAGTCGATGGCCAGGCCCAGACTCACCAGGGTCACCACGGCACTGGCGAAGACGTTGACCTCGATGTGGTCGGTGAGCATTCGCATGATGCCCTGGCTGCCCAGAATCGTCATCCCGCCGATGAGCACCGGCAGCAGTGCGCCGATGACGCCGCCGAACACGAAGTACAGCAGGATGGCCACGATCGGCAGGGCGATGAGCTCGGCCCGGTGGATATCCCGCTGCATCCCGGTGTTGATGCCCTCGACCACCGGTTGCAGCCCCGCCAACTGCACGGTGGTGCCGCCCGGCCCGGCGCCGGGTGCGCCCGCCCCGAACTCGTCCTTGATGGCCAGATAGTTGTCGACCGTCTCGGTGCCGCCGTCGCCGTGCAACCCGATGGAGGCGAACGCGTGCGTGCGCGACTCGTCGGCGAACTGCCCCATGAGTGAGCCGTCCCAATACGAGTCGATCTTGAGAATCCGGTCCGGGTGCTGCTCGCGTAGCCGCTCCAGCTCCGCCGCCACGGCCGTGCGGACCTCCGGATCGTCCACCGTCCGCCCCGCGGGCGCGGTGTAGAGCACGATCAGATCCGAATCGGTGTCGCGCCCGAAGGTGCTGTCGGCCAGTTTCGACGCCGCCACCGATTCACTGGATTCGTCGAACCAGCCCTCCTGCGACAGCCGGTCACCCAGATCCCGCCCGTAGAATCCCGACGCCAGCACCGCCAGCGCGAATACGGCGAACACCAGGTACCGGTTGCGGTGGATCATGCGCCCCCACCGCAGGGAACCGGTCTCGATCATGGGTCAGCCGCAGGCCGCGGTCGTGTAGTCGGCCGACCGCAGAATGCCGCACAGATCGGTGCGCGAGATCTTCCAGCGACCGTCGGTGTACACGAAATGCACCACGGTGGTGCGCACGTTCGTGCCGGTGCCGTCCTTGTCCAGGCTCAGGGTGGCGGTGAGGGTGCCGTCGCGATTGTCGAATACCGGGTCCCGCACGCCGTAGATCGCTCGCGGGTTGTCCTGCAGCGCCTGGTACATATCCGGAATGGCGTCCCGGAAGGCTTCGCCGTCCTCGATGAGGGCGGTGCGCTCGGAATCCGGCAGGTTCGGGTCCAGCGCGGATTTGATCTGCGCGTCCAGTTCGGCCGCGGTCGGAATGGCCGCCCGCACGGCGGCGCTGCTGCTGGCCGCGGCCGCCGAACTCGACGATTGCGCCGCGTAGGCCGAGGAGCGGGCCGCCGACACCGACTCCTCGTCACCGCCCCCGCCGCAGGCCGCGAGCGCGGCGGCGAGCACGGAGACGGTGAGCGCGGTGGCTGCCGAACGTCGAAGTGCCATCAACTTCCTCGCGTCGAACTGATGTTGCTTGCCCCTAGTCAATCATGCGCGAGCGGGACCGACCGGTCGGCAGGTCATATTCCGTCGATGACGGCGCTCAGACGGCCCAAAAACGCTCGTACCGTGGTGGTTTCGCGCGGCTGCGCGGCCGCCACCGGCGTGGCCTGCGGGATCAGATCGCGCACCAGCGCCACCACGCTGCGCTCGTCGTCCAGATCGATATCGGCGACGGTGGCCTGCGCGACCGCGACCACATCGGCCGCGTCGGGGACATCGGTGTCGAGATCCTCGCGGTAGATCTCCAGCACGAGCATGGAACGGACCGTGCGGAAGGCGAAGGTCCGGCCGTCCCCGGTGACGCCGAACCCGTGCGCGTAGCGACCCACGGTCACATCGTCCACGGCGAATCCGGATGTGTGGTCTGTCACCAACCGCTCTCCCTGATGCTGCTCGGTGTTCACTTCCACCGTAACCTTTGCCGCCGACGGCGCGCCGCCGCGAACACCCCCGCCCGGCGGGCACGGCAGCGCATCATGGTCAGATGAAGAGGAACGCATGGGTTCGTCGGAGGACAAAGGAGTTCGGTGCATGCGCCGTCGCGGCTGGATCCGTTGCGCCCTCGCGGGCGCGGCGGCGGTAACCCTGCTCGCGGGTTGTTCGTCGGGAGGCGACACCTCCGACAAACCGACGCGGGAACCGGCCGCCCCCGCGAGCGCACCCGCCGCCACCGCCACCCCCACCGGTGAGGTGAGCCCGAGCGCGCCCGTCACGGCGCTGCTGGCCGAGCCGGAGACCGGTATGCTCGCCGTGCTCACCGACGACCGAAAAGCGTTGCGGCTCATCGATCATGGCCGCTCCCCCGCCGCGGAACGCACCATCACGCTGCCCGTCGCGGCGGCGTCGCTCGCCGCCGGCGCACCCGGTGAGATCCTCGCCCCCGCGCCGGATCGGCTGCTGCGCGTGAACGCCGCCACCGGAGCGGTCACCGAACTCGCGGTCGACGGCGACGCCCGCACCGCCGCACCGCGCCCCGACAGCGGGTACGCGGTCGGCCTCGCCGACGGACGCGTCCTGATCCTCGACGCCGCGGGCACGCTCAGCCACACCGTGCGGGGCCTGGTCTCCGCCGACACGGTGGTGGCCGTGAACGAGCAGGTCGCGGCATTGGACCGCCGTCAGACCCTCGTCACCGAACTCGACCTGGACGACAACCGTCCCGGGTTGATGCTGCGCACCGGCGACGGTGCCGGCGCCATGATCGGCGACCACTTCGGTCGCCTCCTCGTCACCGACACCGCGGGTGGTGAGCTGCTGGTCTACACTGTCGATCCGCTCGTGCTGCACCAGCGGTTCCCGGTAGGCTCGTCGCCCTACGCACTCGCCTACGATCAGCGGTCCGAGACCGTGTGGGTGACGCTGACAGGCACAAACGAGGTCGTCGGCTACGACCTGTCGACGGGTATACCGGAAGAGGTGGGACGCTACCCGACGGTGCGCCAGCCCGACACGGTGACCATCGACAGCCGGAGCGGCGACATGTTCGTGGGATCCGGGACCGGTGACGGTCTCCAGCGGATCGCCGCGGATCAGCGAAAGGGGCAGTGATGGCCGGGGCCTCACGATCGGCGCGACAGCGCTCACTACCGGCGGGCTGGGAGGACACCAGCGACGAGTACGAATACATACCGTTGCGGCTACCTCCCGACGTCACCCGGGTCACCGCCTCCATGCGGTTGGCCATCCAGGCCGAATTCGGGGGGTGGGAACTGTCGCGCGTGCGCGCCTACACCGACGGCAGCCGCCGCGTCCTGCTGCGCCGCCGCAAGACCGCTCTATCCACGGCCGCCCCCGAGGCGGCGATGTGACCATGGGGGCCTTTCTGTACTCGCTGCTGCTCAAGATGATGTTCCTGCTCCCGCCGGAACGCATCCACCACCTCGCGTTCGGGGCCATGCGCTGGGCCACCCGATTCGCGCCCACCCGCTGGGCGGTGTCGAAACTGCTCGTCGTCGACGATCCGATCCTGCGCACCACCGCCTTCGGCGTCGACTTCCCGTCGCCGCTGGGCCTGGCCGCGGGCTTCGACAAGAACGCCGACGGTGTCGACACCTGGGGACCGATCGGCTTCGGGTACGCCGAGATCGGCACGGTGACCGCGCAGGCGCAGCCGGGCAATCCCGCCCCGCGCCTGTTCCGGTTGCCCGCCGACCGGGCTCTCATCAACCGCATGGGTTTCAACAACCACGGTGCCGTCGCGGCCGCCGACAATCTGGCGCACCGGCGCACCGGCGGCGTGCCCATCGGTGCGAACATCGGCAAGACCAAGGTGGTGGAGGCCGCCGACGCCGCCTCCGACTACGCGGTCAGCGCCAAACTGCTCGGTCCGCTCGCCGACTTCGTGGTCGTGAACGTCAGTTCCCCCAACACCCCCGGCCTGCGCGATCTGCAAGCGGTGGAATCGCTGCGTCCGCTGCTGCGCGCGGTCCTCGACAGTGTCGAGGTGCCGGTGCTGGTCAAGATCGCCCCCGACCTGTCCGACGACGATATCGACGCCGTCGCCGACCTCGCCGTGGAACTCGGCCTGGCCGGAATCGTGGCCACCAACACCACCATCCGCCGCGACGGCCTGCGCACCCCCGCCGCCGAGGTGGAGCCCCTGGGCGCGGGCGGTCTCTCCGGTCCCCCGGTCGCCGACCGCTCCCTCGAGGTGCTGCGCCGCCTCTACGCCCGCGTCGGCGACAAGCTGGTGCTCATCTCGGTCGGCGGTATCGAAACCGCCGACCAGGCGTGGGAGCGCATCCTCGCCGGAGCGAGCCTGCTGCAGGGCTACACCGGCTTCATCTACGGCGGTCCGTTCTGGGCCCGCCGCATCCACCGCGGCCTCGCGGGCAGGCTGCGCGCCAACGGGTATGCGAACCTGAGCCAGGCGGTCGGCGCGGGACACCGTGCGCGCAACGCCTGAACCGCCGCCCGGCTGCGGGGGCGAATCGCTCCGGCGCGGTGGGACTTCGCCCAGCGTCGGGTCGCTCGGTACCGACGTGAGTTCCGGCCGCGGCACGATCGGCCCGGTCGTCCTCGTGGCGACGTCTCCTGCCTGCGATGCGAATACGCACCGCGTGCAATCACATCCAGCGGTGGCGTGAGCGCGCTCCCGTCACCGCCGGGTGGCGCCGGGCCCATCCGGACAGCACCGGTTCCGGCCCTGCGGGCGACGGTGCGGGCGGATCACCCGGGGCCGCGGTCAGGCGTTCGGCCATCCGGCACGCGAGCGTGAGCACCGCCTGTTCGACCAGGACGCCCACCGTGTCGGCCAGGTCGGCGGCGCGACCGTGCGCTCCCCCGTCGTACACCACCTCCGGATCCGACAGCAGTTCGTCCAATTCCATCCCCGCCCGGGCCTGCTCCCGGGTGAGCCGGTGTTCGGGCAACCAGCTCAGGCGCCACGCCCGCGCATCACCCTCGGGTACACGGAACGCGTACTCCGGGGTGATATCGCTGGTCATGGCCCATTCTGTGTTGTCGATTGCCACTGGGTCCTCCCATCGACACCGCGGGAGGGCAGGTTCCCCGCCCACCCCGCCGTGTATATCCGGCACGAGCGGTCGCCCGTGCCGGGGCTGTCGCGCCCACGGCGGCTCGGGACTCACGCCCCGCGCCGCCGCATGAGCACGTACAGCTATACCGAGTTCGTCGGCACTGACGATCGCCCGCGCGGCCACGATCACATCTCGTCGGTAGTGATCCCCCGAGAAGATCTCCGCAAGCTCCATCCCCGCCACAGCCTGCGCCCGCGACACCAATCGCTCCGGCAGCCAACTCAATCGCCATGCCAACTCCCACCGATCCGCCAGCCTGTGCGCGACCTCGCCGGTGAGATCACTGGTCATCTGCCAGTCCGCCACATAGATCGTCATGCTTCCCCCCGCTCCAGTCTGCGCCGGTAAAGAACGGACACCGCCTCCGCCACGGTGATCCCGAGTTCGCGCGCGATCTCCGCACCCCGCCGCCCCGCCCCGGAATCCCGCTGATCCTCAGGCTCACTGAGCAATTCGGTGAGCTCCATCCCCGCCCGCGCCTGCTCCCTCGTGAACCGCCGCTCCGGCCACCAACTGAGCACCCACGCCGGTTCCACCGCATCGGCACTCCGCCGCGCCCACTCCTGGGTGCGGCTGCTGGTGATGGATCGGCTGCTCTCGTAGATCATGGTGCATTTCCTGGCCGGTTGAGATCGGGCAAGTCGTCGCCGCGACCGAATACGGGTACGCGCGAGACCGGTCGATCCCGAATCGGTGATCCACCGGCAATGACGAGCGGGAGAAGCGGGTCCGGACGAGTTCCTACCGCGCGAGGACGCCGAAGGTATTCGCGCCTTGCTCGGTCTCGGATTCTCTGTGTGCCGACCTGCGGCACCGTCGGACACGTCGCGCGAGGAGCTGCACTCTCAGCACCAGGACCTCCCGACCGTCTTGGTGGGGGCGTTGTGTCGCCTAATTCAGGATGGCATTTGTCGGCAGTTCCGGCAATTGCCGTTGCCACAAGTGAATTGACCGTTCCCCTGTGTGTTAAACCTCGGCACCGTAACGCTACGAGTACCCGTTGCACCGCCGCAGCCGATAGACCACGCGCAACTGTCATCATTCCACTTGTGGGTGGAGACGGACATCGCTGTGTCGCGGACGAGTCGGATTCCAACGCGGCCGGATCGATGACCGTGGCGGCCGAGCATCCGATCACTCGGAAGGGACGTGAGATACGGGTGCGCGTGCTGGAGATGACCGGAAGTGACCACGAGTTCGGCCACATCCTGGTCTTCGGTGAACTCGGGCCGAATCCGCTCGTGCGCTTGCACTCTCGCTGCCTGTATGGTGACGTGCTCGGCTCTCAGGACTGTGACTGCCGCGCTGAACTGGAACTGTCACTGGACCGAATTCAGGCCGAGGGCGGCGGGGTGCTGGTGTACCTCGAACAGGAGGGGCGAGGCGCGGGGCTGCTGGTCAAGGCGCAGGGGTTGCGGTTGAGCGAGGAGTCCGGGGTCGACACGTTCACGAGCTACCGCATGCTCGGCGTCGACGTGGATTCCCGAACCTATGAGCACGCTGCCGAAAGCTTGCGCACCGGACTGGATCTCAGCGCCGTACGGCTCATGACCAACAATCCCGACAAGGTCACCGCGCTGCGTCGCGTGGGACTCGCGGTGGAGATCGTGCCGCTGAACACGCGACCGAGCAGTGAGCGCGCCAAGCGTTACATGGAGGCCAAGCGCCTACATGCCGGTCATCTGCTGCGCGGGCACAACTACTGACGGCAATTGCCTTCGCAACAATGCAATTGCCGATTCGCCTGGAGGGAAAGTGCCCCCATCGGTATCGTACGAACGAATGGCAACGCAGCGCAGCCCCAATGCCGCCGACCCTGCCCCGGCCTCGCAGGACCCCGGCGTGGTCGCGGTGCGCGGCATTCTCACTCGCCTCAGCAAACGATCCGGCTTGAGCTCAGATCGTCTACGCGGCACCGAGATCGACGTCGGTGCGCTGCTCGATCTGCCGATCGTGCGCGAGAACGTCTTGCGAACCATGCGCTCGCCCGAGGAAGTCGTGCAGGACGTGATCGAGAACGCCGCGCGCCTGCTCCAGCCCACCGATCGCCTGATCGTCGACGCGGAGCTCTCGCTGGGTTTGCTGCGGGGAAACACCGAGGCAGGCATCGATCCCGCGCTTCTCTACGCGGCCGAGTTGGGTGACCGGCGCGCCTACCTGACCAGGAATTGGCGGCAGTTGCACGAGGCGTTCGGGGCCGACGCCATACCTCCCGCGCCGTCTTCCGTGCGAACGCTGCGTGGCGAACCCGAACGGCGTGCGTTCTCCGCACTTGCTCATCTCCTTACCACGGCAACCGCTTTCGGTGCGGGACCGGTCGTCCGTCGTGCTCATGCCGAGCGAGGGGTCCGAGGCAGGGTGACCGTGCTCGGCGACGCGGTGGTGGATCACAACTATGTGGTGGATCGCGTGCCGGTGCCCGGTTCCTCGACATGGTGCGATCTCGAACGCTCACCCGGTGGCAAGGGGCTCAACCGTGCCGTCGCGGTGGCGAAGTTGGGCTTGCGGGCGCAACTGATCGCAGCCGTCGGCGACGATGCCGAGGGCCGGGAATTGCTATCCCACCTGCGGTTGCGTGGCGTCGACACGAGCCTGGTCACCACCGTCGCGGCGGCGCGGACACCGGTCACGGCCGTGATCCTGCCGCACGGCGAGCTTCCGATGAATATGGCCTACCGGGACGATCGCCTCCGACTACACGCGAACGACCTCGACGAGCGGTCACGTCATGTTGCCTTGTCGACGGCGGACGCGGTCCTGCTGACCTTCGAACAACCGGTGGAAGTGATCGTCCGGGCACTGGAGATCATCGATGCCCGCGCATCGCCCTGCTGGGTGGTGGTCAACGCTTCGCCGCCCCTGCGCGATTCGATATCGCCTCGAAAGCTGTACCGCCACCTGCGTTCGGTGGACTACATGATCGGCACCTCCGCTGAACTGGAACAGCTGGCCTCCGCACACAGCTCCGCCATCGGCACCGCGGCGGAGCGGCTGCTCGGCCTCGGGGTCGATACGGTCTGTGCCATCGACGGTTTTCAGGTGACCGTCAGCTCACGGAGCGGTGAGACGGTGGTCGGCTCGGTCGCGACGGCCATGGCTGGGACGTCTGGTGCGTACGCGGCGTTTTCGGCGGCGCTGACCTTCCGTCTGGTGACCCGTGGGCAGCCGGCTCGTGATCCGGACTTCCGGTGGGCGGCTCGAGCGATGGTCGCCACGCAATCGGTGGGAACCGTATCCGACGCGCTGCCATCGGCTGCGGAGATCGACGCTCTGATGAACGTGGATATGCCTCGCAATCGTGACTAGTCCGGCGTCGCCGTCGTCGCTGGCACACACTTGGCTATCGTTGCGGTCCGTGCTTACCCACCGGGGTGAGACGTATCGAGCAGCACCTTTCCTTGTGCATACGTTGACACACCACCGACGTTCTTCTCGAAAGGTTGACCGCTGTGCCCAACACAGGTGATAACTTCGCGCCTCACGAAGTTCGCCACCGTTTCACCCGGCGAGGCCGCACCCTCGGGGTGCGAGTGTTTCGGGTTTCGGGTTCCGGTGACAGCGGCTATCTCTTCGTCTTCGGTGATCCCGGCGACGGATGTCTGGTCCGCATCCACTCCCAATGCCTCTACGGCGAAGCGATGGGGTCCGACAGCTGCGACTGCGGGCCGGAACTGGACCTGGCCTTGGATCTGATCTATTGGGAGCGGGCCGGTGTCCTCGTCTATCTGGAACAGGAGGGCCGGGGCGCGGGCTTGATGGTGAAGGCGGCCGGCTACGCGTACAGCCAGGCTCACCGCACCGACACCTTCGAGAGTTACGAACGCCTCGGCTATCCACACGATTCACGCAACTACGACGCCGCCATCGACAGCCTGCACGCACTCGGGTTCTTGCATTCGATCAAGCTCCTGACCAACAACCCGTGCAAGGTGCAACGCTTGCGAGATGCGGGATTCCGGGTCGAGAGAATTCGACTCTACTCCAAGCCCCGTGGCCCGGTCGCCGCGGCATACTTGGACGCCAAACGCCGCCGCACGGGTTTCGCGCACGGCTTGCCGGCGTCCCGGGTATGGATGTGGCTGACCGTCGCGAAATGGGGTGCACGTCTGGCCATCGGCTGCGCGGTCGCATGGACCGCGTGGCACGCGGCCACCCGCCTGACGATGAATTCGGACGCGGCGGCCGCGGTGATGGCTTTCGTCTTGGCCATAGCCTCCACGAGGGTGCGCTGGAGTTGGCGCTCGTCTCGGCCGATATCACCGGCGGTGGCGGCACGCTGGGATGCCTATCGCGCCGGTTTCCGGCTGGCGCGCCATCGCGCGCCGGGCGTGAATACACCTGCGGACGGGGTAGCACGCGACACGGCACCCCCGATGTGATTACGATGAGTGAGCCGTGCCACATGTGGGGCGTGTCACCAGGCGTGGGTCGGAGTCGACCGGTAGCGGATCAGCTCCGGGGGCGAGGGCCCGCGTGGGGGCGCGTCGGGCGCGGTGGTCAGGAGAATCGGAAGCAGGGATATGACGACAGACATCGGCTATACGCACAAATCGGGCAAAACGGTCTACACGATTCCGGAGGCGTTTCAGGAGACGCTGACGGTGCGGCCGGACCAGGTCGCGTTGCGGACCGTGGGTGGGACTCAGCAGATCACCTGGAAGCAGTACGGGGAGCGGGTGCGCAGCATCGCCGCCGGACTGGCGGGGCTCGGGGTGGGGCACGGTGACACTGTCGGGATCATGCTGACCAACCGGCCGGAATTCAATCTCGTGGACACCGCGGCGCTACATCTGGGCGCGACGCCGTTCTCGATCTACAACACCTCCTCGCCGGAGCAGATCAACCACCTGTTCACCAATGCCGAGAACAAGGTGGTCATCACCGAGCCGGTGTTCCTGGACGCGGTGCGCGGCGCGGGTGTGGAGCTCGAGCACATCGTGCTGGTCGAGGGTTCGGCGGCGGGCACCGTCTCGCTGGCCGAGGTGGAGGCCGCCCCGCTGGAGGGCTTCGACTTCGACGCCGCCTGGCGTGCGGTCAAGCCCGACGATGTGGCGACCCTGATCTACACCTCCGGCACCACCGGCCCGTCCAAGGGCGTGGAGCTCACCCACAGCAATGTGGTCGCGCAGATCAAGGGTCTGCTCACCGGTCCCCTGATCGTCGGCTTCGACGACCGCTCGGTCTCGTACCTCCCGGCCGCGCACGTCGCCGACCGCATCTCCGGTCACTGCGCCAACCTGTTCACCGGCGTGCAGATGACCACCGTCCCGGACCCGCGCGAGATCGCCGCGGCGCTGCCGGACGCCCGCCCGACCGCCTTCTTCGGCGTGCCGCGCGTCTGGCAGAAGATCAAGGCCGGTATCGAGGCCAAGATCGCCACCGAATTCAGCGGCGCCAAGCAGTCGCTCGCCAACTGGGCCATCGCCACCGGTGTCCAGGCCGCCCGCGCCGACCTGGCCGGTAAGGGCCGCGGTCCGGTGCTGTCGGTGCAGCACAAGCTGGCCGACGCGCTGGTGCTGTCCAAGCTGCGCCATGCGCTGGGCCTGGACGAGCTGAAGGTCGCCGCCTCCGGTGCGGCCGCCATTCCGCCGGAGACCCTGGAGTACATGCTGGGTCTGGGCTTCACGGTCACCGAGGTGTGGGGCATGTCGGAGACCTCCGGCGTCGGTACCTTCACCGAACTCGACAAGCCCCGCCCCGGTTCGGTGGGTCGCGTGCTCGACGGCGCCGAGATCAAGCTGGGCGAGGACGGTGAGCTGCTGATTCGCGGCCCCATCGTCACTCGCGGCTACCGCAAGATGCCGGAGAAGACCGCCGAGGCCATCGACGCCGACGGCTGGCTGCACACCGGCGACGTGGCCACCATCGACGGGGACGGCTACGTCCACATCGTGGACCGCAAGAAGGAACTGATCATCAACGAGGCGGGCAAGAACCTGTCCCCGACCAATATCGAGAACACGGTCAAGGCCGCGTCCTCGCTGGTCGGCCAGGTCGTCGCCATCGGTGACGCCAAGCCCTACATCGCCGCGCTGGTCGTTCTCGATCCGGACACCGCCGCCGTGCGCGCCAAGAACCTCGGCACGCCCGACGCCGATGTCGCGTCCCTGACCACCAAGCAGGAGATCATCGACGAGATCCTGGCCGCGGTGCAGGTCGCCAACTCCAAGCTGTCGCGCGTGGAGCAGATCAAGCGGTTCGTCATCGTGCCGCAGGCGTGGGATCCGGGTGGCGACGAGCTCACCCCGACCCTGAAGCTCAAGCGCAACCCGATCGCGACCAAGTACGCGACCGAGATCGCCGAGCTCTACACCACTCCGCCGCCGGAGAACGTGGTCAACGTGCCGTCGTAAGCGGCGCGAAGAGACATGGGGCCCGGAACCTTTCGGTTCCGGGCCCCGGTCAGTGCGGTGCGCGTCCGCTCACTTCTGCTCGTAGGTCGCCACGATGGTCGCGCGCGCGATGGCGTGCGAGAACAGGTTGAACCCCAGGTAGGCCGGGCTGGCACTGCCGTCGATGCCCAGCGATTCCACATCCACCGCGTGCACCACGATGAAGTAGCGGTGGTAGCCGTGTCCCGGCGGCGGGGCGGCGCCCACGAATCCGGCGAAGCCGCCGTCGTTGCGCAGCTGCACCGCACCCGCGGGCAGGGTGCCGCCCTCACTGCCCGCCCCGCTGTCGAGCGAGGTGACCGCGGCCGGGATGTCGGCGACCGCCCAGTGCCAGAAACCGGAGGCGGTCGGCGCGTCCGGATCGAAGACGGTGACCGCGAAACTCTTGGTCTCGGCCGGGAATCCGCTCCACGACAGCTGCGGCGACACATCCTTGCCGCCCGCGCCGAACACCCCGCTCACCTGATCGTTGCCGAACGGCTGGCCGTCGGTCACATCGGAGGAGGTGAGGGTGAAGCCCGGCAGGTCGGGCAGCGGCGCGTAGGGGTTGTAGTCGTAATCGGGCACGGGTGAATCCTTTCGCGAGTCAGCTGTGCAGCAGGAAGTGTTCCAGCACGCGGGTGCCGAATTCGAGGGATTCCACCGGAACCCGTTCATCGACACCGTGGAACAGTGCGGTGAAGTCCAGCTCCGGCGGCAACTGCAGCGGTGCGAAGCCGAAGCACCGAATTCCCAAGGTGGCGAACGCTTTCGCGTCGGTACCACCGGAGAGCATATAGGGTACGGTACGCCCGTTCGGGTCGTGGGCGAGGATGGCGGCGTTCATGGCGTCCACCAGGTGTCCGTCGAATGTCGTTTCGTAGGAGTCGAGTTTGGTGATCCATTCGCGCTCCACATCCGGGCCGATGAGCGCGTCGACCTCGCGCTCGAATTCGGCCTGGCGACCCGGCACCACCCGGCAGTCCACCACCGCCTCGGCGGTCTGCGGGATCACATTGGCCTTGTAGCCCGCCCGCAGCATGGTCGGATTGGCGGTATCGCGCAGCGTCGCGCCGATGATGCGGGAGATGGTGCCCAGCTTCGCCAGCTGCCCTTCGATATCCGGGCTGGCCGGATCGAATTCGAGCCCGGACTCCTCGGCGACGGCGGCCAGGAATTCCGCCACCGAATCCGATACCACCAGCGGGAAGGTGTGCGTGCCGAGCCGCGCCACCGCCTGGGCCAGGATGGTGACGGCATTGTCCTCGTGCAGGAACGAGCCGTGTCCGGCGCGGGCCTTGGCGCGCAAACGCATCCAGCCCAAACCCTTTTCGGCGGTTTCGACCAGATACAGCCGCCGGTCGGTGCCGTCGGCCCTGGGCACGGTGAGCGAGAAGCCGCCGACCTCGCCGACCGCCTCGGTGACGCCGTCGAACAGGTCGGGCCGGTTGCGCACCAGCCACTGCGACCCCCACTTGCCGCCGTTCTCCTCGTCGGCGAGGAAGGCCCACACGATATCGCGCGGCGGTACGGTGCCCGCCATCTTGAACTGGCGGGCGATGGCCAGCATCATGCCGACCATATCCTTCATATCGACCGCGCCGCGCCCCCACACGTAGCCGTCGCGCACCGCGCCGGAGAACGGGTGCACACTCCAGTCGGCGGCCTCCGCGGGCACCACGTCGAGGTGCCCGTGCATCATGAGCGCGCCGCGCGAGGAGTCCGCGCCTTTCAGCCGCGCGAACACATTGCCGCGGCCCGGCGCACCCGATTCCACGTATTCGGTGACGTATCCGGCCTGTTGCAGCTGATCGGCCACCCATTGCGCGCATTCACGCTCGCCCTTGGTGGTTTCCAGTTCGCCGGTGTTGGAGGTGTCGAAGCGGATCAGCGTGCTGACCAGATCGACCACTTCGGAGACGGCGCGTGAGGTGCTGGGTTCGACGGTTTCGGACACGTCCCCTTTCCTACCACTCCGGTAGGGGTGGATGCTGCGCGGTGGCCGCGTCCACGGTGAGCCGCCGCGTCAGTGATAGAGCCGCAGCGTGGCGGTGAGCGTGGCCAGCAGTGGTTCCAAGCGCTGGTCCTGGATGCGTCGTTCCAGCACCTCGAGATTCAGTCGGGGCGCGCGGGCCCAGCGTTGCGCCATCAGGGCCTGGGCGTCGACGTCGGCCCCGGCCAGCACCCACAGCAGCGGCGGCCACAGCCGCGCGGCCTGCGCGATGGTCGGCAGCATGTGCAGGGTCGCCGGATCGAGTTGGGAGAGTCGGGCGCCCGCGTGGCGGCGCACCTCCCCGGGGGTGCGGGCCAGCAGTTCCAGCATGCCCCGCCAGAGCGCCACCTCGGTGCAGCCCTCGCAGGCGGTGACGAGCTGTTCGGCCACGTCCCCGATTCCGGGGTTGAGCGCCAAGCGCAGCAGCGCGGGCGTATGCAGCTGTCCGGTGAATCGCAGCACGTCGGGCGTGCCGCCGGCGGCGACGACGGTGGTGATCAGGTCCGCGATGGCCGAGGGCGGCGTCGAGGCGAGCAGGATGTCGCCCACGGCCGCGATCACGTCGTCGTCGCAGCGCGCGAAGACCGACAGCGCCGCCAGCCGCAGTTCCTTGGACCCGTCCACGACCGTGCCCAGCATGGCGGGCAGCCGGGTGCCCCCGTCCAGCAGTTGCCGCACGACGGCGCTGACCGCCGCACCCGAGTACGCGTAGGCGGCCGAGCGGATGAGGCCCTCGTCGTCGGGCACCCCCTCCTCCACCGCACGCACCAGTTCCGGTGTGGCGTAGGCGAGGAACGGTCCCGCGGTGACGTAGTCGCGGCGCACCAGCATCTCGTTCACGATGCGCACCACCGGTTCCGGCGGTGCGACGTCGGCCAGTTGTCCGACGGTGCGCGGGTCCAGATACGGTGCGCAGTCGGCGGCGTAGGACACCTCGAGCAGCCGCACCGCTTCGGCGGCCTTGCGCGGATAGCGCACTCCCACCGCGCCCGCCGCCCGTCCGGTCATGACCGGTGGCACCACATGCTGCACGATCGGAATGGAGATGCGCAGCGGAATGATGGGTACCAGCTTGCTCATGCGGTCGAAGACCGGGTTGTGCTGTTCGAACAGTGTGCGCGAGATGCGATCTTGCAGTTCGTGCAGGCGTTGCGCGCCCAGCTTCTCGAGATGGACCAGCCGTTCCACGGGGACGTGCAGGGTGCGGGCGAGCAGGATGAGTTGGGCGCGGACCACGAAATCCGTCATAGGCCGAGCCGGGTCGCGCGTCGTCGGTCGAATTCGACTGTGGCGGACATCGTTTCCCCGTCCTCCGACCGTCTGGGTCGGTTCCCGTCGGCAACGGCCCCGATCATAGATCCGCCCGTCGCCGAAAATGCCCAAACCGCCCAGACTTGGCATTCATCACTAACCGCCCGCTCGGTCCCTGGGCGATATGCCGCTGGCGAACCGCCGCCGATCCCGCCCGCCGACCACGCTCAGGAGGCCAGGTGCGGTACGCGCTCCGCGCCGATGCGGTCGATACGGCGCCGCCCCCAGTCCGCGAGCGGCGCCAGTGCGATGTTGAGCGCGGTGCCTTCGGCGGTGAGGGTGTATTCGACCCGGGGCGGGATCTCCGGATACACCTCGCGGTGGATCAGCCCGTCCTCCTCCATCTCACGCAACTGCTGACCGAGCATCTTCTCCGAGACGCCGGGCAGGCCACGGCGGAGCTCGCCGAAGCGACGGGTGCCGTGCTCGGCGAGCTCCCACAGAATGAGCGATTTCCACTTGCCGCCGACCACGTCCATGGCGGCGTCGATACCGCAGAAATATGGTCCGAATCTCTTTTCACCCATGCCTGGCCTCGCTACCTCTTCACCTACCTACGGGTAGGTGCCTGACCGAATAGTGCGTTCTTGTGGGCCAACGCGGGCGGGAGCAGTCTTGATTCCGGCGCGCCGACAACCACAGTCGAATCCAGTGAGGAGAGCCGCGATGGCGGACAAACAGTACACCCCGGTCACCGTTCTGGGCCTCGGAGCCATGGGCTCGGCCCTGGCCGGGGCCCTGCTGAAGGGTGGGCGCGCCACCACCGTATGGAACCGCAGCGCGGGCAAGGCCACCGACCTCGTGGCCCGGGGCGCGACCGAGGCGGCTTCGGTCGCGGAGGCGGTGCGGGCCGGTGAGGTGATCATCGCGGTCCTGCTCGACCACGCCTCGGTCCACGAACAGCTCGATCCGGTGGCGGCCGAACTGCGCGGCAAACAACTGATCAATCTGACCAGCACCGCGCCCGCGGAATCGCGGGAACTGGCGCGGTGGGCGGCCGCGCACGGCATCGACTTCCTCGACGGCGGCATCATGGCGATTCCGCCCATGATCGGCCAGCCCGGGTCGGCGCTGCTCTACAGCGGGTCGAAGGCGGTGTTCGACCGCCATCGCGAGACCCTGGAACTGTTCGGCTCCGCCGAGTACTTCGGCACCGACGCCGGTATGGCGGCGCTGTTCGACTTCGCCCTGCTGGCGAATATGTACGCGATGTTCGGCGGGTTCTTCCACGCCGCGGCCATGGTCGGCTCGGCGGGCGTCTCCGCCGAGGAGTTCGGCCACCGTGCCCAGGCGTGGCTGACCGCCATGGCGCACGGGCTGCCGGAGTACGGGCGGACCATCGACTCCGGCGACTTCCGCGCCGAGGTCCAACAGCTGGCCTTCCAGAAGGCCGCCGTCGACGCCATCGCCCGCGCCAGCCGCGACGCCGGTGTGGCCCTGGACGTCATCGCCCCGCTGCGCAATCTCATCGACCGCCAGGTCGCCGACGGCAACGGTGCGCTCGCCTTCGAGCACACCATCACCCAACTGCGCTGAACCCGGCGTCGAGACGCCGACACCGAAGCGCCTGACGGCGATGCGCGCGCCCCGCCGACGTGCTCGCGCGCCGCGGCGGCCGAGCGGCCGTCATCCGAGAGCGGCCCGCATCCGAATGGGTGCGGGCGGCAGCCGACCCGACTGCGGACGGTGCTCGACGCGGGCGGGGGCAGCGGCTGCCGCTGTCAGTGCACCAGATGCAAGGTGGCGGTCAATGCCGCGAGCGCCTCGTCCAGTCCGTGCTCACGAATACGCTGCTCCAGTCCGCGGCGTTCCGATTCCGGTAGCGTCGACCAGGTTTCGCCGATGCGGGACTGCGCGCTGGCCTCGGCGGCGGCCAGCACCCGCAGCAGCGGCGGCCACAGTTCGGTCGCGGCGGTGACGGCCGGGAGCCGCGCGAGCGTCGCGGTGTCGAAGTCGCCGAACCGGGTGCCGATGCGACGGGCGGTATCCGGCTCGACATGCTCGGACAGGACCAGCAGGCCACGCCACTGATCGTGCTCGGCGCACCCGTCCAGCACATCGACGACGGTCGCGACGGTGGCGGTGTCCCGCATGATCGGATTGGCCGCCAGCACCGCCAGGGCCGTCGGGCTCAGCTGGGCGATGAAGCGCAACGTCTCCGGTACCGCCTCGGCCTCCAGGAAGGTGGTGACGAGGTCCGCGATCTCCTCGGGCGTGCCGAGATCGAAGAGCACATCGCCGATGGCGGCGATCACGTCGGGATCGGTGCGCGCGAACACCGACAGCGCGGCCAGCCGCAGTTCGTCGGGTCCGCTCACGATCGTCCGGATCAGGCGGGGTATGCGCTGTGTCGGGCCGTCCAGCAGATGCCGCACGATGACGCTGATGCTCTCGCCCGAATACGAGTAGGCCGCCGACCGGATGAGCCCCTCGTCATCGTGCACGCCGTGTTCGACCGCCTCGATCAACTGCGGCGTGGCGTAGGCGAGGAACGGCCCGGCGGTGACATAGTCGCGCCGCCGCAGGATCTCGTTGACGATGCGCACCACCGGCTGCGGCGGCGCGACATCGGCGAGCCGTCCCACCGTGTGCGGGTCCATATAGGGCGCGCCGTCGGCGGCGTAGGCCGGATCGAGGATGTCCAGCGCCTCGACCGCCTTGCGCGGATGGTCCACGCCGATCGCGCCCGCCGCGCGCCCGGCCATCACCGGCGGCACCAGCCGCTGCACCAGGGGCAGCGAAATGCTCAGCGGGACAACCGGTACCAGCATGCTCAGCCGCGAGAAGGTGGCATTGTGCCGTTCGAAGATGACGCGCGCCATGCGTTCCTGCAGTTCGTGCAACCCCTGTGCGCCCAGCTTCTCCAGGTGGGTCAACCGTTCCGCGGGTACGTGCAGGGTCCGGGCCAGCAGGATGGTCTGCGCCCGGGTGACCAGATCACTCATCAGCCCAACCGATTCCCGAACATGATCTTCTTGGCCGCGGTCTTCAACGGCCACGGCAGCGCGCTGACGGTCTTGTCGACGGCCTCCACCATGGCGGCCTGCTCGGTCCGCTGCGCCTGCTTGAACAGCTCCAGCAGATCGGCGATCTCCGCCTCCGACAGGGCGTCGAGCGCGGCCAGCGGCCCACCCAATTCCCGCTCGAGTTCGGCTCTGGCACTCATATCATTCCCCGTTCCCCGATGAACCGGATCACTCCGTGCCCCTACTTGATCACAAAACGATCGCGCCGACAATCGCTGCGCGCACCGGCGCGATCCAGTGATCCGCGTGATACTGGGTTGCGTCCGAACCGATTTCGCACAGGAGCGCCGCGATGAGCTCATCGTCCGAGAACCCCTACGGAACGCCGACCACCGACGGCCCGCGGCCGCTCGGCAAACACCAGGCCCGGTTCAACAGCATCGTGCGCGGCCTGCTGCGGGTCCCCCTGCTGTCCAAGCTCGTCGGCAAGCGGTTGGCCACGCTGCATGTGAAGGGCCGAAAGTCCGGCAAGGTCTACGACATCCCCATCGCCTACACCCGCCACGACGGCCAACTCCTGGTCGGCACCAATCTGCGGCCCTGGGTCAAGAACCTGCGCGGCAATGTCCCCGTGGAGGTGTCCATGGGTGGCTCCCCCACCCCGATGCTCGCCGACGTCGCCGAGGACGAGCGGTCGGTCATGGAGCTGTATGAGATCGTCGCGCGCGACAACAAGCAGAACGCCGCCTTCAACGGCATCGGCTACAACCCCGACGGCTCCCCCTGCAAAGCCGATATCTACCAGTCCTGGCAACAGGGCGGCGTCGTCATCCGCCTCACGCCGCTGGCGTAGCCGGGCACGGTCGCCCGTGCCCGCGCCGGATCACTGTCGCCGGATCACTTGTTGAAGAAGATGCCCGCGATATCGGCGTTCTTGATCGGGGTGTCGGCGTTGGCCTGCACCGAGCAGAGCGCCTGTACGGCGGCCATGGTGAAGTCGACCGAGGTGCCGGTGGGCTCGTTCTCGGTATTGGTCTGCTGCTTGATGAATTTGGTGACGGTCACGCGCTGCGTGTCGGCGTCCTGGGCGAGATAGTCGCTGCATTTGGTGTCGCCGCCCTTGTTGAGGGCCCGTTCGACGTCGGAGCAGCCACTCAGCAGGGTGACGCCGAGAACGAGGGCCGCCGCGGCGGCCGTCGTCGTGGTCTTCATGTTCGTTCCTCTGGTTCACCGCGCGGCGGTAGGGGTCCCGCCACGATCGCCAGCCAGCGTAAACGCACCTCGCCCACCCGTGCGCGCACGCCGCGCCGGGCGCCGCGAGGGGGAATCGGTGGCGGCGATGTGCGGAAGCCGCCCGCCACCGATTCCCCCTCGTGCGCCGGTTCAGGGGCGGGGGCTCTGGGCTTCGGCGGTGCAGGCGGCGCGCCAGACGCGGGCTTCGCTGGTGTTGCCCATCCGTTCCAGCACTTCGGCGAGTCCGCTCATGGCGCGGGCGTCGCCGTGGTCGGCGGCCATGCGCCACCAGTGCGCGGCGTCGGCGTATTCGCCGCGGCGGTAGCGGACGACGCCGAGATCCCAGGCGGCTCCGATATGGCCGAATCCGGCGGCCTGGGTCCACAGTTGGCACGCCTGGTCTTCCTCGCCGCGCCCGTGCATGGCCACGCCCAGGTCGTAGAGGGCGTCGCGGTAGCGGCTGGCGTCGGCGGCCGGGCGGGGTTCGGGGAGGGCGGCGGCGGTGCCGGTGCACAGCTCCACGACGAGTTCGGTGAAGTTGGGCGCGCCGACGCCGGTGCTGCACCGCAGCACCGTGGCGGCGGGCGTGCGTTCGACGAGCATGCCGTAGTTGCCGGTCCAGGACACGGTGGTGTCGGTGTCGTCGACCCAGACGGGGGTGAGCGAGAACGATCCCGTGCCGTCGGTGCGGCACAGCCGCAGGGCGACTCCCCCGGTCATGGCGTCGCTCCACACATCCACGCCGGGCAGCTGCCGCCCGTCCAGTACGACGTGCCCACCGGTCACGGACAGTCCGACGCCGAGGCTGCGCACGCCCTCCGGCGGTGCGGACGAGCGCAGGGTGAGCGTGACGATGCACGGATCGGTGTCGAGCGGTTCACTGTGCACCGGGTACACGGTGCGGCCGTTCCAGTCCAGGGGTTCGGCGCTGTCGTATCGGTCCGCCAGGGGTGGCGCCGTGCTTCTCCACTCGGCGTACGGATACGACCTGCTCATGCGCCCGCCTTCCACCGGTGCTCGTCGCGATACCGGCACACCGTAGTACCACCGCCCGCCGGTATGTCCCGCATTTGCCAGGAGAGGTCGCCGGCAAACGGCTGGTCGCCTGTCCGAACAGTCCGAACGGCCGGTCGCGGTCGGGGCGGTGATCAGCGAAAGATCAGTTACCCCTGCACTTTTCGATGATCATGTGGACCCGCCGAATTCCCGTCAACCCCACCTGAAATGCCGTCCCCACCCGTCCCGGCCGCCGCACCCGCATCGACACGCCCATACGAGACTCCCAGGTCCGCGCGGTGTGTCGAACTTGCGCCCGGCCAGTCGTGATGTTGAATCGACGCCGACGTACCAGCGACGAGTGAAAGGGAACTACATATGGCTCTGCCTACCATGACCCCGAACAACGCTCCGAGGCGCTGGCCAAGGCCGCCGCTGTTCGCAAGGCTCGTTCGGAGCTCATCGCGCAGGTCAAGAAGGGCTCGGTCAGCCTGGCCGAGGTGCTCAAGCGCGCCGATAAGGAAGACCTGGTCAAGAAGACCAAGGTCGCCGCCGTCATCAAGGCGCTGCCGGGCATCGGCCCGGTCAAGGCGGCCAAGCTGATGGACGAGGCCGAGATCCCGGCCGACCGCCGCATCGGTGGTCTGGGCTCGCGCCAGCGCGCCGCGCTGCTGGAGGCGCTCAACAACTGACGCCCGGCGTCAACCGGACGGATGGTGGCGACCCCTCGCCACCAATACCGTCAGCCTCGGGGGGCCGCCCGGTCGCCACGCAATCCGACCCGGCGGCAACCACTCCCGACCACCGCTCCACCGGCGCCACACGCCCCGCTCGGGGCCGATTTGGTCCATACGGTCCGATCCGATAACCTTGCTGAGCACCACCGGTCCGGGTGGCGGAATGGCAGACGCGCTAGCTTGAGGTGCTAGTGCCCGTATTAGGGCGTGGGGGTTCAAGTCCCCCTCCGGACACAGAGTATATGTAACCGGCGGTTACATATAAAAAGTCCCCGACCGCGGTCGGGGACTTTTGCGTTTCCGCCATGGCGAGCACCGGTAAACGAGTGGCCGGAAGGCGGCGCTTGTAACGCCGTTGACTCCGCCACGACAGTGACTGTGAGCTGTGGTTGTCCGGCCGGCTCAGGTCCAAGTCGTGGAATGGGGTGTGCGGGGTGGCGCGGCGCAGGGGGTTCTTCGCGGAACTGCAGCACCAGCAGAGGCTGGCACAGCAACGGCAGGCGCAGCAGCAACGGGCCGCGATGCGTGCCCACACCATGGCTGTCAGGGAAGCGCAACGCCACGCGCGGGAGCAGGAGCGAGCCGCAGCGGCGGCCATGCGGGCCTCGGCCGCTGAACGTGCGGCAGCGGAGAAAGCCGCGAAACTCGCCCACATCGCTGCCAGAGAGGCGGTGACCGAGGAGAAGAACGCACAGCTCGCCGCCACCTACGACGCGATCGCACATCTGCTCGATGCCACGCTGGAAGTCGATGACTGGGTCGATCTGGAGTCACTGCGCGAATCGGCCACAGATCCACCATTCGATCGTCCCGATCTGCTCTCTCCGGTACCCGCCCCGCGCTACCAGGCGCCGCCGGATCGCCCGATCTTCATACCGCCGGCCCCGCCGACAGGCATCAGCGGCGCTCTCGGCGGAAATCGCAGGCATGCCGCCCAGATGGAGTCGGCGCACCGCGAGTACCTCGACGCTGTGCGGCAGTGGGAGTTGATGCTCGTGCGAACCTGCGCCGTGAACGCGGACCTGCGCGCCCGGTGGCGGCAGCAGGAAGCCGAGCGTGTCGCGGAGTTGGAGCAAGCTCGGCGCCGACTGGAGCACGCAGGCGCTGAACGTCGTCGACAGGTCGACGAATCGAACGCGCGCCTGGATCGGCTCATCGCTGGGTTACGCGAGCGTCGACCCGACGCGATGGAGGAATACGTCGGCATCGTTCTGGCCAATTCGGTCTATCCCGAATCTTTCGAGGTGTCCTACGAGCACTCCTTCGCTGCGAGCGACCGTGAACTGAGCGTCACGGTGCTGGCTCCGCATCCCGACGCCTTCCCGACCACGAAAACGTTCCGCTACAACAAAACTACCGACGAGATCACCGAAACGCCGTTGCCGACCGCCGAGGTCAAGCGCCGCTACGCCGCGGCGATCGCGCAGACCGCGTTGCGGACAGCACACGAAGTATTCGAAGCGGATCGCGAGCAGGTCATCGACAGCATCGCACTCACCGTCGCTGTCGACGCGGTCGATGCCGCTACCGGGCACGACACCCGCATCGACCTCGTCCGACTGGCCACCGACCGCGCCGACTTCCTGTCGATCGATCTCGCACGGGTGGATCCCGCGGCCACGTTGGCTCACCTCTCGGCCGCGGTATCGAAGAATCCCCACGGGCTGACGCCCCTGGCCGACCACGGAGTGCGCGGATGAACGACCCCCAAGCCGCGATCGTCGCGCTGCGGAAAATGCTCATCGTCAAGGAACGTGAAT
Organism: Nocardia otitidiscaviarum; assembly: GCF_007362295.1. Lineage (NCBI taxonomy): Bacteria > Bacillati > Actinomycetota > Actinomycetes > Mycobacteriales > Nocardiaceae > Nocardia > Nocardia otitidiscaviarum. Next base: position 2,996,792 of record NZ_CP041695.1, read on the forward strand.
CCGCCGAGCTCCACGACCGCGTCGATGAACTCACCGCACAACTGCAAGCCCTACGGACCTCACCCGTCGCGCCGCCGACGGACGCGCTGCTCGTCACCGTGGACGACGCACTGGTGCTGCAAGAGGTGGGAATCTACGAGTACCACCATCCCCTGGAGAATGCCGACAGTTACAAACAAGCCCTGGCCGAGTTGCGCGCCGATGTGCGAGAAGCCGTGAAGGCTGGCGACGCTATCGTGGTGGCCAAGAAGTTCAGCTTCAACAATTCCCTCGCCGAGGGGCGGCGGTTGACCGCCGATCTTTCCAAGCTCATGCTGCGGGCATACAACGCCGAGGCGGAGAACTGCGTTCGAACGATCCGAGCCGGCAACCTGGAAACCGCCGCACGACGGCTCGACAAGGCTGCCAAGGATATCGAAAAACTCGGTGCCGCAATGCAGATGCACATTTCGGCCGCCTACCACACGTTGCGGATCAAAGAGCTGGAACTCACCGCCGACTACATGATGAAGGTGCAGGAGGAGCGAGAAGCCGCTCGCGAGGAGCGTGAGCGCTTGCGCGAGCAACGCAAGGTGGAACAAGAACTAGCCGCCGAACGTGAGCGACTCGAGAAAGAGCAAGCCCACTACCAAGCCGTGCTACAACGGCTCGAGACCACAGGGCAGGACACCCGCGACATCGAAGACCAACTCACTCGAATCGCCGACGCGATCGCCCAGAACGATTACCGTGCGGCAAACATCCGAGCAGGCTATGTCTACGTCATCTCCAATATCGGTGCCTTCGGTCCCAACGTCGTCAAGATCGGGTTGACGCGCCGGCTCGAACCACTCGACCGCGTCCGCGAACTCGGCGGCGCGTCCGTTCCGTTCCCGTTCGACGTCCACGCCGTCTATTTCTCCGACGACGCGGTCACTCTCGAGAACGAGCTGCACAAGGAGTTCGCCGCGGTGCGGCTGAACCACGCGAATGTTCGCCGGGAGTTCTTCTTCGCCAGCCCCGAGGAAGTACGTCGAGTGCTCGCGAAGAAGGTGGGAAACCTCCTCGACTACAACGACTCACCCGAGGCCACACAGTACTTTCAATCCAGGCGGTACTGGCCGACCGTCAAGTCCGAAGCCGGCCGCGACCCTGCTCGGCCTCGGTGATGTGGTTGCGCGTCCTCACCACCGACGACAGGGCTTCCCGTTCATGAGATCGATCGACCGGCGGCGCGGAGCCGGGTCCGCGACGGTGCTGAGCAAGTACGGCATCAGGCGCTGCGGATCGGTCACAGGGCCATCGTTCAGATCCAGCGCCGGGCCTATACCGGCGGGCAATTGTTTGCCGTCGGCGTCACGGCTGTCGTCGTCACAGGTCGAACCTCACGGCCAGCACCATCTTGATGAAGTCGAGCATCTCCTGAGTCACCGTCCCGTCGTAGGTCCCTGATTCCAGCACGGCGCGCACGCACGGGATGAACCGATGCACCGCCAGTACGCGGCCCTGATCCCAGCCGACCGTAAAGATCCGCAGATCCTGTGGCATTTCCCGAGCGTCGACGACCGGCACCGCCACAGCGACATCGCGATGGCGCAGCAGTGCCGGACCATCAACGATCACAACCGTCAGGTAGCCATCACCGGTGGCGATGGTGTATATGTCGCCTTGACGCAGCTCCCTCACAAGGGCAGGCCCATACCGATGCGCAGCAGGTCGGAATCGCTGTGTTTGGGCGGGTTCGCCTTCTCATGAGCGGCAATACGCCGCATCTCCTTGTCCGCGAGTCGCTGCAGAACGGCCCGATTGATTTCAGCACTGACGTTGCCCTGCGCGCTGGCGCGCAGCGCCTCGGCCGTCGCGTCCGGGAGACTGATGTTCAGTTTCGCCATATCACCACGGTAAAGCGTGACGCTTTACCGTAGCAACCCCGACGTGCCCGCGGATCCGGAGCCTGTCCCAGAGCGGATCACCTGCTGTCGTGTGGTTCGTCAGCCGATGGCTTCGCGTCCGAGGGACCGGCAGTGGTTGCGCGGGGGCGTACCTCGAGCACTTCGACATCCCGTCGCAGGGCGCGCACCAGTGCCCACATCATGAAGAAGGTCAGTACATGGAATGGCAGCCCGGCGATGGTGATGGTCTGCTGTAGCGCGGCCAACCCGCTGGCTCCCACCGTGGCGACCAGCAGCGTGGCCCCGACCACGCCCTCCAGAATCGCCCAGAACACGCGCTGCCGCACCGGGCTCTTCTTCTCCTGCTCACCCGTGCACAGCATGTCGACGACCAGGGAGGCCGAGTCCGAGGAGGTGGTGAAGAAGATGACCACGATCAGTACCGCCAGCGCCACCATCAGGGTGGGTAGCGGGAACTCCTGCAGGAAGGTGAACAGGGCGTACGGCGCACCGCGGCCACCGGACTCGGTATCCATCTCCGCGACCAGCCCGCCGGAACCGTTGATCTCGATATCGAAGGCGGACAGCCCGAAAATGGAGAACCACACGACGGTGAAGGCGGTCGGCGCGACCAACACACCGAGCACGAACTCACGGATCGTGCGCCCGCGGGAGATCCGCGCGACGAAGATGCCCACGAAGGGCGCCCAGGTGATCGTCCACGCCCAGTAGAACACCGTCCAATCGCCCTGCCAGCCCCAGCTCCGATTCTCCAGCAGGTCGGCGTAGGTGTCGTTCCAGAAGGCGAGCGGGATGATCTCGGTGAGGTAGGTGCCGAAGGTCTGGAAGATGCCGCGGGCGAGGAACAGCGTCGAACCGGCCAGGAAGACGAAGATCATCAGGCCGACGGCCATGCCGATATTCAGATTGGACAGCCGCTTCACGCCCTTGTCCATACCCGCGACGATCGAGCCGGTGGCGATGAGCGTCACGACCGCGATAATGATGACCTGCTGCGTCTTGCCGATGGGGATGGAATCGCTGAGGTAGTTCAGCCCGCTGTTGATCTGCAGGGTGCCCAGTCCGATCGAGGTGGCCACGCCGAACAGCGTGCCGATCACCGCGACGATATCGATGGCCTTGCCGATCGGCCCGTAGATGCGGTCCCCGATGAGCGGATGGAAGGCCGAACTCATGCGCATCGGCAGCCCGCGCCGATAGATGAAATAGGCGAACGCGAGCGCCGGCAGGCAGAAGATGGCCCAGGTGTGCAGTCCCAGGTGGTACAGCGCGAATGCCATGGCATCGTCGGCGGCCTCGACCGATTTCGGTTCCACCCCTTCCCGCGGTGGATCGCCGAAGTGCGAAATCGGTTCGGCCACACCCCAGAACATGAGTACGGTGCCGATACCGGCGGCGAACAGCATGGCGAACCAGGACAGGTTGCTGTATTCGGGTTTCGAATCCTGCGCTCCGAGGCGGACATTGCCGTACTTGCTCAGCGCGATCCAGATCAGGAACACCAGCATGGCCGTGACGCTGAAAATGAAGAACCAGCTCAGATTGGTGACGACCCAGTCCTTGGCGGCGGTCGCGCCCCGGTCCAGCTGATCGGTGAACAGGATGGCGAAGATCACGAACCCGATGACGACCCCCGCCGAGACGAAGAAGATCGCGGGGTCGGTCCACAGCCCGAACCGGGTGTACATGCGACGCTGGTGCGGTGGGGTCTCGTTGTCACGCACGGCGATCGACCTTCCAGCCGGAAGCAGGGGTTCAGCCGAGTATGTGACAAGGATGCTTGACCCCACGCCGAGCCGACCGACCTCGTTGTGATCCCGTGACCCGGCCGGGACTGCCGCGTTTCCTCCACGGAATCGGGCGCACTCCCCCACGCGGGTGGTGGTGGGCTCCACCACGGTCAGGACAACTCCCAGATCCGGATCTCCTCGATCAGGAAACTCGAGCTGCTGCCCGGTTCCATCAGCCACGTCCATCCGGCCACACCCAACCGGCCTCCGGTCAGCTGCGATTGTGGATCGAGGTATCTGATTCGATCACCGTTCACGCTGACCATCAGTTCCGTGCCGTAGTCGGTGGTACGGCAGGAGGCGCCGATTCGAGTGTCCAGGTTCAGGTCCAGTCCGGGCAGGTGGTCCCGGGAGGCCAGGACGGCGACTCTCGACTCGGCGGGCAGAACCATCGAGATGCCCCAGTGTCCGGTGCTGCTCACCGAGAACAGATAGCGGCGACCGGCGGGCTCCGGCTCTCCACGGCAGGTCAGCCCGAACCCTCCGGATCCCGATTCCCGACGCACCACGGCTTCGGCACACGCATCCGTCGAACTCGGCACGGGTACGTCGGCATAGACCGTTTGGGTTCCGGACAGGGCCGTCAAGCGATAGGAGCCGGCGGCGTACTCGGTTCGGCCGGGATGGTGCGGCCAGTCGGCATCGGAGTCGTCGAAACCTTCTTCCAAGATCATCCGACCACTCAGCTCCGAGCAGAAGGACGGAGCTGAAACCGGTTGGGCGCCGCGGGATCCGGGCTCACGGGTAACCTGCTGCCACCCGACGACGGCGGCAACGACCGCCAGTACGGCCGCGGCCGCGAGCCGTAGCGGTCCGCGTCGGGGCCGATGCGAAGTGACCTCGGGCCCGTGGTCGGAATCCGGTAGGGCCGCACCGGGCTCCACCGGTGTCGGCACCCCCGCGCCCGCTGGGCCGTCCCCAGCCCCGTTCGTCGCGTCGTTGTCGCCCAGTGCATCTCGGACGCGGATGTAGCGCTGCCGCCAGATCCGCCGATCAGCGCCGTCGGCGGGCGGCTCGACCCCGGCCTGATCGATGAGCCGCAGGCAGGTGTCGACGAAGATCTCGTAGGTCTCCCACCGCGGCATCGTCGGGTTGTCCGGATTGATGATATTGCCGATGGTGGCTTTGCTGATACCGCCGCGAGCGCCCGGTCCCCGGGCGGACGCTCGCGCGAGCGTCATGAGGGAGTCGACCTGTGTCATCCAACGCAGTGCCCGCAATTGTGTTTTGAGAACACGCAATTCGTCCAGAGGATCGGCCATGCGGACCTCCCTGGTCGTATTGTGGCCAACCCTGTCCAAAGTTGTCCAGAATGTCCGGTCGCCGCGGCCGACCGCCTGATTCTGGAGCGGTACCACCACCGAGGACGGGATTCGACCATGACGACCAGCCACGCAGGCTCGCGGCCCGCCACCGTCGTCGACGCGATCGTGCGCAACGCGGGCGACGCGACTCTGACCGTGCTCGATGGGGACAACCCCGGAGCGGCCGTCTCCTGGGCTGCCGTGCACCGGCGGGCACTCCGGCTGGCAACCGTGTTGCGGGCCCATGGAATCGGCCCGAACCGGCGGGTGGGTCTGCTGGGTGACACGAGCGTCGAGCTCGTCGCAGCCTTGCAGGCGGTCTGGCTGGGCGGCGCGGCGGCAACGATGCTGCCCGCCGTCCTGCCCGGCTCACCGGGTGTGCACGCGCGGACCGTGGCCGCCATGGTCGGCGACGCTCGGCTCGACCTCGTGATCGTGGACACCCGGATCGCGTCCGTCACCCGACTCGTGCCGGCACGTGTACTGCCGCTCGCCGATCTCGTCACCGCGGCCGCGACCGCCGAGCCCATCACCCCGCCCCGCCCCGCTCCGGAAAGCCTCGCGCTGCTGCAGTACACCAGCGGCTCCACGCGAGCCCCCCGCGGCGTCGCCGTCTCGCACGCGCACCTGTCCGCCAATATCGCGGCGATCGCGGCGGCCGTGGGTTACGACGGCGGCTACCCCGAGCGCGTCCTGAGTTGGCTGCCGCTCTACCACGACCTGGGATTGATCTGCTTCCTGGCAGTGCCGATGTCGTACGGCGGCGAGCTCGTGCTGCAATCCCCGCTCGCCTTCGCCCGACGGCCGGAGTCCTGGGCGGAGGCCATCGCGCGGTACCGGATCACGGCATCGGGCGCCCCGAACTTCGCGTACGAGTTGACGGCCCGCGTTCTGGCCGGAGACTCGCGGCTCGATCTGAGCTCGCTTCGACTGCTCATCAGCGGCGGTGAACCGGTGAACCCCGACACCATGGCGCGCTTCACCGCGGCGGCGACGCGGTGCGGTCTGCGTCCGTCGGTGGTCGTGCCGGCCTACGGACTCGCCGAGGCCACCGTCGCGGTGACCATCTCGCCTCCCGGTACCGGGATCGGCGTGGACGAGGTCGATGCATACGTCTTGGAATCGGCCGGGCGCGCGATACCGGCCGCGCCCGGTGTCCCGGTCCGGCGACTGGTGAAGCTCGGCCCCGCGGTGCGCGACACCTCGATACGCATTGTGGGCGCGTTGTCGGGTACGCCGGTCGCCGCACGGGTCGTCGGCCACATCGAGATTCGCGGTCCCTCCGTCGTCCGCGCCGGCTGGCTGCGCACGGGCGACATCGGGTATCTGACCGACGATCGACAGCTGGTCGTGTGCGGTCGGGCGAAGGACATGCTGATCCTCTGCGGCCGCAACATCTTTCCCCAGGACATCGAGGCGGTGGCGGCTCAGATCCCGGGCATGCGTCCCGGCCGGGTCGCCGCCTTCGGGATACCCGGCGCGTTCGGCGACGACCTCGTGGTCGCTGTGGAGGCGAACGGTGACGACACCGACGAGCTGCGCCGCGCCGTTGCCGCGGCGGTGTTCGACGCAGTGGGCTCGCGCCCGTACGCCGTCATCGTCGTGCCGCGCGGTGGCCTGCCCAGGACCTCGTCGGGGAAGGTGCGTCGCGCCGAAGCCCGCCGACGCTTCGCGGCCGAAGCGCCGCACTCGAGGGAGAGGACAGTCCAGTGACCAGGACCGACCGCATCGGACCCGATACGCCTGCGTCGGCGGCGAACCGGGAAGCGCTGCGCGCTGAACTCGCGGACGTATTGCGCCACGAGCCCGCGTCGCTGCCGGATACGGCGCGCCTGGTCGAAGACCTCGGTGTGGACAGCCTCGGCATGATGACCCTGTCGGCATGGCTGGTCTCGCACGGTGTGCGCGTGCGGACCGACCAGGGGCGGCGCGGCACCGTCGGCGATCTGCTGTCGCTCGCGGAAAGCGTTGCGGGCCAACGTGTCGAACTCACCATCCGAGCACCCGACGGATCGTCGTCGGGCCCGCATCGGGTGCCGAGTCCGCCGCCCCCACCGGCCGATCCGCTCGCTCCGGTCCTGGAGACCTCGGTATTCCGGCTCGACGCCCTCCAACCGGCCGACACCGAATACCTCTACGCGCTGGCCGTGCGCCCGGAGAACTGCTTCCGCTGGCGATATCGCGGGGTGCCGCCCGCACCCGAACGCTTCGTCGAGGAACTGTGGGCGCAGGTGCTCACCCAGTTCCTCGTGCGGCGTGTGGACGACAAGCAACCGGCCGGACACGTGGTCGCCTACAGCGCCGATCGGAGTTTCGGTCACGCGTACGTCGGCGCCGTGTTCGAGCCGAGGTACGCCGGAACCGGACTGGCTGCCGAGGTGACGGCCCTCTTCGTCCGGTATCTGTTCCACACCTTCCCCTTTCGCAAGCTCTACCTGGAGGTTCCCGGATACAACTGGCCGCGGCTGAGCAGTGGCGAGGGCCGGTACTTCCGGATCGAGGGTCGATTGCGCGACCACGTCTATTACGCGGGTCGCCACTGGGACCAGTACGTCTGCGCGGTCTACGCGGATCAGTCGTCCGGGGAACCGACCTCGGATCGCAAGGAGAGGAAACCGTCATGAAGTCAACCGTTCGCCGCAGGATGCTGGTCGGCGCATCGAGTCTGGGCGTTGCCGCCGCGGCGCTCGCACCGGCCGGTGCGTCCGCCCAGGACGCCGCGCCCTCCATGCCCGAGTCGTTCTCCGCCCAGGGGGCCGAGGCCGCCCAGGCTCGCACTCCGTTGCCGGCGTGCGTCGATGTGCGCCACTCGACCGATTGGCGCCAACACAAAGTGGACGTCACGAACAGGTGCAGCTACGGCGTCAACTGGTTCGTCGACAAGGACGGCCCCAACTTCGACTGTCGGCACACCCCAGCCGGTGGCCGCGACCGCGTCACCTGGGGCAGGCAGGACGCCTACCACGGCACGTACAAGTGCGGGTGAGTGCCTGACCGCAGGTGTCAGGGCATGACCCGGGCCGGAAACTCCCGCACCAGCGCAACCACCTCGACCAGACGGGTTTTCAGCAGCCAGCGGCTATGCAGTTCGGCATCCGGATGGTCGCGGTGGTACGCGTGGGTCGCACCCTCGGGCAATTCTCCCGGCCGAATCGCGGTACGGTGTGGTGGTGGCGGTGGCACCATGGCCGCCATGCTGTCCATTCAGGAGATTTCGGACCGACTGGAAATCCAGGACCTCATGGTCCATTACTCGCATGCCGTGGACACCCGCGACTGGGATCGGCTCGACGAGATCTTCACCGCCGACGCCTTCATCGACTACACGGCCATGGGCGGGCCGGCCGGTGATCTGGTGGCGACGAAGAAGTTCCTCGCCGACGTGATGCCGAACTTTCTCGCCTTCCAACATCTCATCAGCAATTCGTCCATCATCGTGGACGGCGATGTGGCGACGGCCCGCACCATGTGCCACAACCCGATGACGGTGGCCGGTGCGGACGGTCGCGAGCAGTTGATGTTGTGCGGACTGTGGTATCTGGATACCTTCGTCCGGGTCGACGGCCGCTGGCGGATTCAGCGGCGCGTCGAGGAGAAGGGCTACATGTTCGTGGCCGCGCCCGCCTAGCGCCCGCTGGAGAGCAGCTGGTCGAAGAAGGAGCGGTACCCGCGCAGCGCCTGACGCAGCTCCTCGGTATCCCCGGAATCGTTTCGGGACCAGCGGGTTTCGAGGTTCTTGCGGCGGTCGGCGTAGGCGTCGGCCAGGCGCTGGATGGTGCCGCCCACCAGTTCGTCGGCCTGATGCACGGCATCACGCGGATCGTCGACGAACATGCCCTGCACCTCACGCCAGCGGATGCGCAGCCGCTCCAGTTCACCGTCGGCGATCAACGGTTCCCCGGCGCTCTCGGTCCGGAGCGGGGCGCGCTGCGCCGAATCGTCCACGGTGGCCCGGGAGTTCGAATCGTCCCCGGGGGCCTGGGTTTCCGCCCGCGCGCCGGAGTCGGCGGCGTGCTGCGGTTCGCGGGGGTCGCCCGCCGTGTCACGCTGGTCCTCCCCCGCGGCGTAGGCGGCGCGATCGTCCACCGGCATCCCGGCGTGGCCCACGGGCTGCCGGTCGGGGGCGGGTTCGGCGGTGCCGGTGTGCGCGACGAGCCGCTCGTCGTCGGGGGGCGTTTCCTGCGCGGTCGCTTCATTCTTCTTGTTGCGATCGGATCCGATTCTCATGGCTGCCTCACTGGTTGTGCGCGGTGTCGGTGCCGTGTCCGGCCCCGACGAGCAGGTCTTGGAACAGTTCGCGGTAGTGCACGATGGCGGTGCGCATATCCTCGGTGGACGCGCGTCCGTCGGCGGCGCGGTCGGCGATGTCGTGTGCCGTGCGGTAGTTGTCCAGGGGCCGTGCGTGTTCCACCGACAGGTCGGCGACCCGCTGCCGGTAGTCCTCGGTCGGATAGCCGCGATCGGCCATGAGCGCGACGACGAGCCGGTCGGCCGCGCCCAGGGCCTGCGGTGGATCGTCGATGAACCGCTCCTGCACCCGCGCCCATTCCATCTCGTAGCGGCGCTGCTCCTGATCGCTCAGGTCCCGCAATTCCAGTTCGGCGTGCCGTTGTTCCCGCTGCGCCAGTTCACGTTCGGCGGCCTTGCGGTCCTCGGCCTCCTGAACCGTCCGGTCGTATTCCGGACCGAATTTGCCGCGTAGCCGCCGTCTGCGCCACATCGGCCGCAGCGCCAGCACCGCCAGCGCCAGGACCACGAGCACGACGGCCACGATCACCACGGTAAGGACTTCACCCGACACCAGAACCTCCTCGTCGAGCCGGTTGTTCTGGTGAGGTAATGCCTCGTTGGCGGCGGGTCAAACGCGCGCGGGCGGGCCGTGCGGCAGACGGCCGCGGCGATGACTGTGCCGCAAGGCATTTCGTCCCGTCTAGTGCCCGTGCGCGCCGGACCCCGCCGGGGTGGGCGGCGGTGTGGGCCGCTGTCCCGGTGCCAGCACCAGGAATTGGCCCATCATGCCCTGGTCCTCGTGCATGAGCAGGTGGCAGTGGTACATGTACGGATACGTCGGATCGGCGTAGTCGGTGAAGCGCATGGCGAGGGTGTAGGTCGAGCCGGGCCGGGTGTACACGGTGTCCTTCCAGCCGGCCAGTTCCGGTGGCGGCGTCCGGCCGTCGATGTCGAGCACCTGGAATCGGGTGTCGTGGATGTGGAAGTTGTGCGGCCAGTCGTCGACATTGCGCACCGTCCACACCTGGGTGCTGTCCAGCGGTACGGTGAGATCGATGCGGTTCATGTCCATGCGCTGTCGGTTGATCATGAACCATCGCAGGTCGAACTGCCGGTCCGCGGGTGTGCCGGGCGGCACCAGCGCGGTCATGGGGACCAGTGCGGCGGGCAGCGGCGGCGCGGGCAGCAGGCGGGCGACGGGCCGCAGCCACAGGATGTCGAAGGAGTCTTCGAATCCGAAGCGCGCCACGTCGGTGAGGTCGCCGCGCTCGGTCACCGGCACCGACCGCAGCAGGGCGGCGCGGCCGTCGGCGAAATCGACCACGATCTCGGCGCGCTCCCCCGGGCTCAGGTGCAGGCGGCGCAGCGCCACCGGTGCGGGCAGCAGCCCGCCGTCGGTGCCGACCAGGTGGAATTCGCGATCGTCGGCGAAGGCCAGATGGTAGATCCGGCCCGAGGAGCCGTTGAGCACCCGCAGCCGCACCCGCCGGGTGCGCACCGTGAATTCCGCGTCGGCGATGCCATTGGTGACGATGGTGTCGCCGAGCAGCCCGATATCACCGGGGTCGCGCTCGTCGAACGTCCCGTCGGCGGCGAATCTGCGGTCCTGGATGATGAGCGGGATGTCGTCCACGCCGTAGTCGTGCGGCAGGGCGCGCGCCGCCGGGGTGTCGTCGTCCACCAGGAACATGCCCGCCAGACCGCGGTGCACGTGCTTCTCGGTGACGCCGTGCGGATGCGGGTGGTACCAGAGCGTGGCGGCGGGCTGATCGACTGTCCACGACGGTTCCCAGATGTCGCCGGGCGCGATCGTCTGATGCGGCCCGCCGTCGCAGCGGGCGGGCACGTGCGCGCCGTGCCAGTGCACGGTGGTCGGCTCGGGCAGCCCGTTGCGGACGGTGAACGCCACCGTCTCACCGCGCCGCACTCGAATGGTCGGCCCCAGGACCGGCCCGTTGAAGCCCCAGGTGGGCGTGAATGTCCCGGACAGAATCTCGGACCGTCCCGCCTGCGCTTCCAATCGGAACCGGCGCACGCCGTCCACGGTTTCGGAGGCGGCCAGCGGTGGTACGGGCAGGGCCCGGCTCGGCCGCGTCGGCCCGGAGCCACCGCAGGCGCCCAGTACCAGCGGTGTCGCGGCCAGTGCGGCGAGGAGTCCTCGTCTGGTGAGCAATGCAATCCCTTTCGACCGTCCCAGCATCGATTGCCGAGAGTTCGCGTGAATCCGCCATCCGGTCCGCGATGTGGTCGCGAAATTCCTCCGACTGGGCCTTGTGTCGACGTTGTTTCTTTGCTATCGGCGGTGCTGACCGGTTGCGGAGGCGGTATGCGTCTGGCCTACCGTGAACGGGTGATCGATGTGCGCGAGTGGCCCGGGCTGTCCGCGGCCGTGCGACTGCTGCCGCTTGCGGTGGTGCCGCTGCTGTTGCTGGCGAGCACCTTCCCCGGCGAATTTCGGGTGCCGCCGCGCTACTGGCTGCTGGCCATGACCGCGGCGGCGGTGTTCGCGGCGGGTGAGCGATGGCCGCTGACGGCCTCGATCGTCCTGTCCGCCTTGGCGATTCCCATGTTCGTCAACACGGCGTGGGGTCTGTCCAGCTGGGTGCCCTACCTGGGTGCGCTGGCCGTGGTCGATGTGGTGCGGCGCACCGACCGGGCGCTGGAGACGGCCGTCGCGGTCGGCGGCTGGTCGGTGGCCGTGATCGTCGGGCTGGCGGTCGACCATGCCCCGTTCTGGCGCATGGCCAGCGCGGTGGCCGCCGGGGCGTACATCGGCCTGCCGCTGCTGTCGGGTCTGTACCTGCGCGGGCAGCGTCAACTCGCCGCATCGCTGCGGGCTCGGGCGGCCGAGGCGGAGTCTCGGCGCGCCGCGGCCGAACACCACGCGCGCACCGCCGAACGCAGCGCCATGGCGCGGGAACTGCACGATGTGATCGCCCACCACATGGCGTCGATCGTGCTGCGCATCGGAGTGGCGCGGCATGTGGTGCGCGCCGACGACCGGCTCGGCGCGGTGCTCGACGATGTGCACGACACGGCCGCGGCGGCACTGGCCGACAGTCGGCGGCTGCTGGTCGCTCTGCGCGATCCGGCGCTCGGGCAGGTGGCGCTGGTGGAGCCGGAGGCCGTGGCCGCGGAACTCGACGCCGCGGTGGAGCGGGTGCGGGCGGCCGGTTTCGCGGTGACCGCCGAGATCGCGGTGCCGCCCGGCCTGGACGCCATCGGCCGCCTGACCCTGCTGCGACTGGTGCAGGAATCGCTGACCAATGTCATGAAGCACGCCCCGGCCGCATCCCCGGTATCGGTCGCGGTGCTGCGCTCCGGCGATGCGGTGGCGGTCACCGTACGGAGTGCGGGAACGGGCGCCGCCACCGGCGATTCCGGCGACGGTCAGGGCATTGTCGGCATGCGGGAGCGGGTGGCCCTCACCGGCGGCACGCTGTCCGCCGGTCCGGACGGTTCCGGCTGGACGGTTTCCGCGCTGCTGCCCATCGCCGCCGCGGCGGTACCGCGATGAGCATTCGGGTACTGCTGGCCGATGATCAGCGGCTGGTCCGCGCCGGACTGCGCATGCTGCTGGAATCCACCTCCGACCTGACGGTGGTGGGCGAGGCGGCCGACGGTGCGGAGGCGGTGCGGCTCTGCGCGGGGCTGACCCCGGATCTGGTTCTCATGGATCTGCGCATGCCGGGTGTGGACGGGGTGCGGGCGACCGCGCAGATCACCCGCGCCCACCCGGGCGTCCGCGTCCTGGTGCTGACCACCTTCGACGACGACGATCACCTCTATCCGGCGCTGGCCGCCGGCGCCGCGGGCTACCTGGTGAAGGACACCGCCCCCGCCGACCTGCTGGCCGCCGTCCGCCGCACCGTCGACGGCGATATGCTCTTCTCCCCCACCCTGATCCGGCGCCTGGTCGACCGTGCCCTGTCCGCGGACTCCCCCGACCTCCCGACCGTCGACCTGACGCCCCGGGAACGGGAGGTGCTGCGCCTGGTGGGCGAGGGCTGGAGCAATCAGGAGATCGCCGAACGGCTGCACCTCGGCGCGACCACCGTCAAAACCCATGTGGCGAACCTGATGTCGAAGACCGGCTGTGACAACCGGGTGCGTCTCGCGGTCTTCGCGCACCGCGCCGATCCGGACGCCCGCGCCCCCTGGGAGATCACGCGCGGCCGGTGACGACCGGTCCGGCCGGTACGCCGAGGCTGAGTGATGTCGCCGGTGCGCCGAAGCTGAGTACTTCGCCGATAGGCCGAGGCCGAACTACTACGCCGAGGCCGAATTACTGCTCGGCGCAGGCGGTTTCGTGCACTATGCGCCAGCGCAGCCCGTTCCGGGCGGCCGGATCGGTCAGCAGCACCGCCGTCGTCAGCCGCGATGCGACGGTCTCGCCGTGCCGGTGCCGTTCCCGGAACCGCACCACCGCGGTCTCCGCCGTGCGCACCAGGATCTCGACATCGTCGATCTCGATCCGCAGTCCCGGCACCGCGCCGCCCGCGCCGCGCAGCTGATCGGTCAGGGTCGCGCGGGCGAGGACGTCTCCGTCCAGGGTGACCATCGAGAAGTCGGGATGCTGCTGGGTGAGGAAACGCTCCCGCGCCGCCTCGTCGGCGGTGCCGAGCCAGTCGCCGAGGTCGTCGTGCAGCGTCCGGATCTCCCGGACCAGGGCGTCGTCACTCACGATGCCCGACCCTAGCACCGGCGACCTGGCACTCACCGCAGCAGTTCGATGACCGGTGCGAGCTTCTCCATACTCGGTTCCAACACGGTGATATAGGAGAAGCCGTACCGCTCGCGACGTTCGCGCAGGGTGTCGGCGATCTGCTCGGGGGTGCCGATGAGCAGGGTGGGCAGCTCCTCGACGGTGGTGTCGCCCGGCGGCATATGGGGTTGGACGCCCGCGGCGAGGGCGTCGCGGTCGGCCGGCGTCGCGACCTGTTGGACCAGCAGATTGAGCTCGACCTCGGGCAGGCGCGGGCCCAGCAGCCCGCGGACGTGCTCGAGTTTGCGGGTGAACGCGGCGGGGTCGGCGAGGGTGAGGTGATGCCCGCTGGTGGACGGCGAAGCCCCCGCGAAGCCGATGATCCGGGCATGCCGGGCGGCCAGGGCGAGGACGCGGTCACCCCATCCGGCGATGAGCAGCGGCGGACCCCCGGCCTGGGCGGGGCGCGGCTGGTACTCGGGGTCGGCGAGCAGGTCGCGCAGCGTCGTCACCGTCCGCTCCAGCTGGTCCACCCGCTGCCCGGCCGTCGGGAACGGCAGTGCGGCGGCGTCGAACTCGGCCTGCACGTAACCCGCGCCGAGACCCAGTTCGAAGCGGCCGCGGCTGAGCGCGTCCAGCCCGGCCACATCCCGGGCCAGCAGCACGGGATTGTAGAAGGGCGTATTGAGCACGAAGGTGTTCAGCCGCACCCGCTCGGTCACCTCCGCGGCCACCGCCAGCGCCGGGAAGGGCGCGGGCAGCCCCAGATGGTCGGGCACGCTGATGACGTCGTAGCCCAGCGCCTCGGCCCGCTGACACTTGGTGACCCATTCGGACCGGGAGCCCGGTGTGGTCAGATTGACGCCGAAACGGAATGGCTTCTCCATACGCTCCTGTCTACCAGTCATTTTCGTTCGACCGCCCACGCCGTGGACGGACCGCCGGCGCCCCGGGCTCTGACAATCCGTGCCGCGGCCGCATCGATCCGGCTCACGTCCGGCGACCGGGGACCATGATGAGGGTGCGCACAGCGGATCAACGAGGAGTTGGCGCATGGCAGAGGTGCACACTCTCACGCAGCGGCGAGCCGCGTTGGAGCGGGTCTGGACACGGTGGGCCACCACATCCGGCGCGCCCATCGATCGAAACGCACTGCTACGCACCGAGGTCGCGCAATCCTGGCAGCGAGTGCGCGGGGCGGTGGACCTGTCCCGGGCCGTCGCCCCGGCCACCGACCGCGACGATCTGGGCCTGCGCTGGTCCCGCTCCCCGCTGCGCGAACCCGTCCTCGCGATGGCGGCAGAGTTGCGCGGCATCGCCGAGGACGCCGGATTCGTCACCGCGGTCACCGACGCGGACGGCGTGCTGCTGTGGTCCTCGGGCGCACGCCGGGTTCGGCTGCGCGCCGAGCAGGTGAACTTCGCCCCGGGCGGGGTGTGGGACGAGTTCCACATGGGCACCAACGCGGTGTCGCTGGCGTTGCACAACGACCGGCCGACCACCGTGTTCTCGGCCGAACACCTGGTGGAGGCGCTGCACGCCTGGGTCTGCTACTGCGCGCCCATCCACGCCCCGGACGGCCGCATGGTCGGGCTGCTGGATCTGTCCTCCTACTGGGATCGCGCCAACCCGCTGGCCATGTCCACGGTGCGCGCGCTGGTGTGCGCCATCGAATCCCGGTTGCGCCTCGACGCCCCGCGCACCGGACCGGCCATCCGCCTGGAATGTCTGGGCACGGCGCGCCTGCTGCGCGCGGGCACACCGATCCCGATGCGCCCGCGCCAGCTGGAAATCCTCACCCTGCTGGCGCTGGAGCCGGACGGATTCACCCCGGACCGCCTGCGCGACGCCGTCTACGGCGACCGGCCTGTCGCCGCGTCCACGCTCAAGGCCGACGTCTCCCATCTGCGCCGCGCCATCGACGGCGGTATCGCCGACCGCCGCTACCTGCTCACCCGACCGATCTGCTGTGACGCCGCGGAGGTGCTGGCCGCCATCGAGTCGGGCGACGTCACCACCGCCCTGCGCCGGTATCGGGGTCCGCTGCTACCGCATTCGGAGACCCCGGGCATCGTGCGGTGGCGCGAATACATCGACGTGGTGCTGCGCACCGCCGTGCTGTCGGGCAACCGACCCGAGCACGCCCTGCTCTTCGGCGAGCACCGCCCGGACGATATCGAGGTCCACGAGCACGCGCTTCGTTTGCTGGCTCCCGGCGACAGCCGTCGTGCCCTGGTCACCGCACGTTTGCATACCGCGCTGACGGGTTAGCGGTGACGCCAACCCGGCGCCAACCCGTCCGGTTCATAGTGAGCCCGAATACCCGGAGACATCGCGAGGAGGTCGCGCGTCATGAGTAACGCCCAACCCGGCACCGACGGGCCGAGGACCGACCCGATCACGCCCGAGCCCGACCGGCCGAGCGCCGGTCGCGCCGTACCGCGGGTCGGGTCCCTGTGATGCGCACCGGTGCCGTATCCCGGGTGGGCATCACCGAGGCCGCGGCCGAGGTCCTGCAGGGCCTCATCGACCGGCACGGACCGGTGGTGTTCCACCAGTCGGGGATGTCCCGCGACAGCGGTTCCCCGCTGTGCTGCCCGCTGAGCGAGTTCCGGGTCGGCGCGGCCGACGTCCTGCTCGGGCGGGTCTTCCCGGACACCCCGTTCTGGATGAGCGCCGACCAGTTCGAGCGGTGGCGGCACAGCCATCTCACCGTGGACGTGGTCCCGGGCCGTCGGGGCGGCTTCTCGCTGGAGGCCCACGAGGGGGTCCGATTCATCATCCGGTCACGCGTGTTCACCGACGCCGAGGCGGCGGTCCTGGAGGCGGCCCCGGCACCGCGACGCGGCGCGGACCTGACCGGATGAGTGGTGGCGCGGCCGGTTTCTCCGGGCCGGCCGCGCCATCGATCACTTGCGACCGGAGCCCAGCCAGGCGGTCGTGGTGAGCGCCTGGTGCGGAGTGTAATTCGCCGCCAGGTGGTCGAGCATGAGCCGGTCCCGCCGCGCCCACTCGTCGGCGTCGACGCTCTGACGCATGATCTGCAAGGGCGCGCTGCCACGGGAGAACTTGTCCCACATGACCGCCGCGCTCTCGTAGGACAGCGAGATGGTGTGCGGCTGCACGGTCACGTCGGTGAATCCGGCCGCCCGCAGTTCGGCGTCGAACACCTCCGGATTCTCCAGGCTGTCCGGGTTCGGCTGTGGCCGTGGCATATCCGGATTCCCGGCGCGCAGTACGTCGAACATGAGCGTCATGAGTGAGGATTCCGAGGCCGGTGCCCAGCTCGACACCACGGCGGTGCCGCCCGGCTTCAGCACCCGGTGCAGTTCGGCGAATCCGGCGGGCCGATCCGGGAAGAACATGAGCCCGAACATGGAGAATGCGGCGTCGAACTCGTTGTCGGCGAACGGCAGTCGCTGACCGTCGCCCACCTGCGCCGCCACATTGTCGAATCCGGCCGCCGCGGTGTGCGCGCGTAAGCGGTCGATCATGGTGGGCGAGAAGTCGATCGCGTCCACCCGGTCGACCAGGGCGGCGGCGGGCAGCGTCAACGTCCCGGGCCCGGCCGCGACATCCAGTACGCGCGCGTCGGCGGCCGGATCGGCCTGCGCCAGCGCCAGCACCGCGAAGGGCAGCATCATATCGGGGGTCACCTCGTCGTAGCCGTCGGCCACGACATCCCACGGGTCCGGGGCGGCGAGCGGATTGCTCATGAAATTCCTTTCGACCGCCCCAGCCTAGGGCCACAAGGGATTCCGGCTCAGCGTCCCGGCAGGAAGCGCAGTGCGCGAGCCACACCCATGAGGAAGGGCTGCCACCTGTCCTGCGAGACCAGCGGCGGCGGATCGAGATTCAGGAAGCGGGTCACCACCACGGTCTGCGGTTCGGTGAACTTCAGCAGACCGTCGGGGCCGTGGCGGCGGCCGACGCCGGAGATCCCCATACCGCCCATGGGCGCGCCGGTGGTGCCCCAGGCGGGGGCGTACCCCTCGTCGACACAGACGGTTCCGGCGTGCAGGCGTTCCGCGATCCGCTCACCGGCGGCCTTGGTGTCGGCCCAGACGCTGGCATTGAGGCCGTACTCGGTGTCGTTGGCCAGGGCGATGGCCTCGTCCACGGTGTCGAACGGGTAGATGGACACCAGCGGGCCGAAGGTCTCGTCGCGGCCGCACTCCATGGCGTCGGTGACCTCGGTGAGGATGGTCGGCTCGAAGAACAGGGGGCCGATATCGGGGCGGGCGTTGCCGCCCGCCAGCACCTTCGCGCCCTTGGAGGTGGCGTCGGCGACATGCTTCTGCACGGTCTCGAGCTGCGCGGGCGAGATCAGGCTGCCGATGTCGCTGGAGTAGTCGTAGCTCGTCCCCAGCTTGGCGTTGCGCACCGCGGCCACGAACTTCTCGGTGAACTCCGGTGCGACGGCGCGGTCCACGTACAGCCGCTCGATGGAGATGCACAGCTGTCCGGCATTCGAGAAACACGCGCGCACAGCGGCTTTGGCGGCCTTGTCCAGGTGCGCGCCGCGCGTGACGATCATGGGGTTCTTGCCGCCCAGTTCCGCGGAGAAGCCGATCAGCCGCCGCCCGCACTGCTCGGCGAGGGTGCGGCCGGTGTCGGAGGAGCCGGTGAACATGAGGTAGTCGCAGGAGTCGACGATGGCGGTGCCGACCACCGTGCCCGGTCCGGTCACCACCGCGAACAGGTCGCGCGGCAGTCCGGCCCGGTACATGAGCTCGGCGTTGGCCAGCGAGGAGTACGGCGTCTGCGAATCGGGCTTGACCACCACGGCATTGCCCGCCAGCAGCGCCGGGATCGAGTCGCCGACCGAGAGCAGCATCGGGTAGTTCCACGGCGCGATCACCCCGACCACGCCCTTGGGCTGGGTGCGGACCTGGGCGCGATTGAGGACGGGGAACGCGCCCGGCACGCTGTAGGGGCTGAGCAGCTTCGGTGCGACCCGGGAGTAGTACCGGGCCGCGAAGATCAGCCCCATGACCTCTTCCTGGGCCGCCCAGCGCGCCTTGCCGGTCTCGGCCTGGATCACGTCCATGAGGTATTCGCGGTTCTCCACCACCAGCGCCCGGTAGCGCTCGAAGACCTCGGCCCGGTCCTTGGGCGTGCGGGCGGCCCAGTCCGCCTGTGCGGCGCGGGCTTTGGTGAACGCGGCGGCCACGTCGTCGGCGGTGCCGACGGGAACCGAGCCGAGGGTCGTGCCGGTGAACACCTCGGTGATGGTCCGGGTCCGGTGGTCCCCGGTGGTGTCCACCGCCGCGAACGTCCGCAGACGGTCGAATACTGCGGCTTCCGGCACGGGCATGGTCGGCCTCCTACTTACGAGTAACTCGTGGATACACACAATCTACCCCCAGGTAGGGCCCGATCACGCCCACTCCGCCGCGATGATCCGAATCGGCCGGATTGTCGACCGGCAGCGAGTCGGACCGGCCAGCCGTCGACCGGGGTCGTGGGGCCGATGCTCCGACACGAATAACTCGAGTTGTCCAATCGAGTCCCGGTCAACGGGACATGGGCGGCATATGTGACCTACGTCCCGTTACGTTGCGCAGATGTTCAGAGCGAGGCTCGGCGTCCGAACCCGCATCCTGGCGATCGCGCTCGTTCCGAGCGCGGCGCTGCTCGGGGTGGGAGTGGGAACGGCCGGGTATTTGGTGTCCGCCGGAAACCGCGCCGAGGACTGGGCGGCGCAGATGATCGACGGCATCGAACCGGTGGCGGAGTTGCTCGAGGCCGTGCAGGACGAACGCCGGGCCACCCTGTGGATCTACGCGGGCGAGGAAACCGACCGCACCGCGCTGGCGGGGGCCAGAACCCGCCTCGACAACGCCTTCCGCACCATGACCCCGACCGAGGATCAGGTCAGGAATATGGGGCCCGAGGCACTCCAGGGCGATGTCGGTGACTTCCTGAAACTCAAGGAGAACCTCACGACCGTGCGCGCGGGCGTGGATTCGGGCCTGCTGCCCATCACCGACGCGTACACCTTCTACAGCCGCCTGCCCGACGTGGTGCTCATCGGCACCCGCATCGTGCAGGAGGACTCCCCCAGCGCCGAAATCGCCGCCGAACTCGCCGAATCGGTGCAGGTGCTGTTGGCGCTGGAGTCGCTGACCCGTGCCAACGCGCTCGGGGCCGCACTCGCCAACGACGTCGGTCTGCCCGATGAACTCGCCGCCGAATACGTTCGCCTCATCGGCTTCTATCGCATCACCGTGCAAATCCTCACCGGCGACAGCGATCCCGCGCAGGCCCAGGTGGCGCAGAACCTGCTCGCCAGCCCCGCCTGGCAGCAACTCGGGGCCATGGAACAGGCGCTCATGCAGCGTGCCTTCCCGCACGAGCACGACACCACCGATTCCCGCACCGGCGCGCAGGTCGAGGACTCCATCCTCACTCCGCTGCCGCTGACCACCGAGGAGTGGCAGGCGGCCGTCGCCGAGGTCTCCGACACCCTGGCGAAGCTGTGGGACGACCAGAACCTGGAGGCGAACAGCATCGCCCGCCAGGAGGCCCACGACAACGCACGCGATTCCCTGTTGGCCGGGTTCGGCGTGCTGCTGCTGTCATCGTCCGCCTTCGTGGTGGCGCTGCTGCTGGCGAACCGGATCATCCGGCGGCTCAAGCGCCTTCGTGACCAGACCTTCGCGCTGGCCGATGAGCGGCTGCCGGAGATCATGCGCAAGCTGAACGAGGGCGAAGAGGTGGACCCCGCCGCCGAGGCGGCCGTCCTGGACTTCGGGCACGACGAGATCGGCCAGGTGGCCAAGGCGTTCACCCATGCGCACGGCGCGGCCGTCTCGGCGGCCGTGACCGAGGCCCGTACTCGGGAGGGCGTGAAGGCGGTCTTCCTCAATATCGCCCACCGCAGCCAGGTGGTGGTGCACCGCCAGCTGGAGATCCTGGACGAAGCCGAAGCGCGCCAGGAGGATCCGGCCCTGCTGGAGACCTTCTTCCGGCTCGACCACCTGGCTACCCGCGAACGCCGCAATGCCGAGAATCTGATCATCCTGGCGGGCGGCCAGCCCGGCCGCCAGTGGCGGCAGCCGGTGCCGCTGATCGAGGTGGTGCGCTCCGGCGTCGGCGAGGCCCTGGACTACACCCGGGTGAAGATCAACCGGATGCCGGAGATCGCGGTGGCGGGCACCGTCGTCGCCGACCTCGTGCACCTGCTGGCCGAACTCGTCGACAATGCCTCCTCCTTCTCCCCGCCGCAGTCCCAGGTGGAGATTCGCGGTGGCGTGGTCGGCAAGGGGCTGGCGCTGGAGGTGATCGACCAGGGTATGGGCATCCCCGAGTCCGAGCAGGCCCGGCTCAACGAGATGCTGCGCAATCCACCGGATTTCGGTGTGAACACGCTGTCGGAGGACTCCCGCCTCGGCCTGTTCGTGGTGGCGCGGCTGGCCATGCGGCACGGTATCTCGGTGCGCCTGACCGAATCCGACTACGGCGGCGTGCGCGCCATCGTGCTGGTGCCCACGAATCTGACCGTCGCCGCCGTCGCCAGCGGCGAGATCCCCGTGGTGGCCCGGGAATCACTGGCCCAGCGCGTCGCCGCGGTGCGCACCGAATCCGAGCTGCCGCGTCTGGAACTCGAATCGCCGGAGTTCCTGCCGCCGCTGGCGCCGCCGGAACAAGCCGAACCGACGCCCGCCCCGCCCGCCGGATCCGCCACCCAGACCGGATCCTTCGAGCCGGTCGCGGTGTTCGAGCCGCCGACCAACCCCACTCGGCCGCCGGTGTTCCCGCCGCGACCCGAGCGTTTCCCGGAGATCGGCCATACCGCCCGCGAGAACGGCCGCTCCCAGTACACTGGCTCCGACACTCGGCCGGCACTCCCGCGTCGGCGTCGACAGGCAAGTCTCGCACCGGAATTGGCGAATGCCCCGGAGGCAGCCGATTCCTCGGTGCCCTCGGAGCGTCCGGCCGCCACCGCCGAGCAGGCCCGAGACCTCATGTCCGCCATCGAGAACGGAACCAGGCAGGGCCGTCGGGCCGGTTTCGATGCGTTCGGGCCTACCTCCACTCCCCCGGACCGACAGGAAGGCGATGGTGACCACCTCCAACGCTGGTGATCTCAACTGGCTACTCGACGATCTGGTCGATCGGCTCGCGGGCGTTCGACACGCGGTGGTGCACTCCACCGACGGGCTGCTGCTGGGTCGCTCCTCGGCCATGAGCCGGGAGGACGCGGAGCATTTCGGCGCCATGTCCTCCACGCTCTACGGACTGGCGCGCAGCGCGGGCAATCGCTTCGACGGCGGCGGCGTACGCCAGGCGGTCATCGAACTCGACCGGGCCGTGCTGTTCGTGACGGCCGCCGGCAGCCACGCCTGCCTGGCGCTACAGGCCACCGAGCAGGCCAACCTGGGCATGGTCGCCTACGAGATGAACCTGACCGTGCAGCGTGTCGGCAGCTACCTGTCCACCACCCCGCGCCAGGGCTTGGCCGGACAGGGCAACCCCCGACTGTCATGATGCCGCGGCCGGGGGAACAATGGTTCGACGACGCGGCTGGTCCGCTGGTGCGCCCGTATGCCCGGACGGGAGGCCGGACCATGGGCGCGGCGCACGACCTGGACATGCTCACCGTGGTGCACGCACCCTACGGAGCTCCGCCACTGCGGCGCGTCGAACCCGAATACGCGGAAATCGTTCGCCTGTGCCAGCTTCCGCAGTCGGTCGCCGAGGTCTCGGCAACCCTGCGGCTACCGCTGGCGGTTACGAAGATCCTGGTCGGTGACCTCATCTCCGACCGGCTGCTGAACTTCCGGGCTCCGGCCACCTCCGACGCCGGTCCCGGCGACCTCAACGTATTGCGAGCTGTACTCGATGGCATCCGAAAGCTTTGACCCGTCCGGGGAGCGTCAACTGGCGTCCTCGGTCAAGATCCTCATCGCCGGTGGTTTCGGCGTGGGCAAGACGACCATGGTGTCGGCGATCAGTGAGATCACTCCGCTGCGCACCGAAGAGCTGATCACCGAACTCAGTTCCGGCGTGGACGATCTGAGCGGCGTGGAAGCCAAGACCACCACCACGGTGGCTCTGGACTTCGGCCGCATCACCATCGACCCCAGCCTGGTGCTGTATCTGTTCGGCACCCCCGGCCAGGACCGATTCTGGTTCCTGTGGGACGAATTGGCGCGCGGGGCGCTCGGCGCGGTGGTGCTGGCCGACACCCGTCGCCTGGATTCCTCCTTCGCCGCCATCGACTTCTTCGAACGCCGCGGGGTGGCGTTCACGGTGGCGGTCAACTGCTTCGACGGGGCCCCGCGCTACACCGCCGAGGAGGTGCGCGATGCGCTCGACCTGGATCCGCGGCTGCCGGTCATGCTGTGCGACGCCCGCGATCGCACCTCGGCCAAGAACGTGCTCATGACCCTGGTGCAGTACCTCATCGAGCGCGCCAGCACCGCCCGCGTCGGCGGCTGAGGCGACCGATACGACAATGGCCCCGCCCGGAGTCCGGGCGGGGCCGTCGCGGTGCGTGCCGCGCGCTGGGTTCAGTCCAGGTCGACGTCGCCGAAGTCGCTGATCCAGCGGTGCGGCGGCCGGGGCGCGTGGGGTTCGCCCGGCCGGGCCACGCCCCGCACCGACCATCCGGCGGCCACGGCGGCATCCAACTCCTCCGGATGATCCGACAGGAACAGGATGCGGTGGGCCGGTACCCCGATCGCGCCCGCGATCTTCTCGTACGAGGACGCCTCCCGCTTGGGCCCGGCGCTGGACAGGTCGAAATGCCCGCCGATCAGCGGGGCGAGCGAACCGCCGCGCGCGAACTCGAACCAATCCTTCTGATTGCGCACCGAACCCGACGAGTAGATGTACAGCTCCAGCCCCCTGGCCCGCCATTCCCGCAGCGCCGGTGGCACATCCGGAAAGAACTCGCCGTGCAGCGCACCCGACCGGAACCCCTCGGCGCAGATGCTGCCCTGCGCGGCCTTGAGCGGCTCGGCCTTCACATCGGAGTTCAGCCAGCCGATCAGGATCTCGGCCACCTCGGCCGGTCCGGCATCGGGCCGATCCGCGGATTTCCGGGTGGCCGCGATGATCGGATCGGCCGCGCCGCCCACATTGTCGGCGAGCCAGTCGGGCAGCCGCTCGCGGGTGTAGCCGTACAGGTCCTCCCGCACGGAGTCGGTCGGGCTGGTGGTGCCCTCGATGTCGAGGACGACGGTGGTGATCATGCGGTGAGTTCGTCGAGGGTCGGGAAGCCGCTCGAGATCTTGTCACCGGTGAAATCGCCGATCCAGCCGTCCTCCTCCTCGAAGAACCGCACGGCCACGAACTCCGGCCGGGTGCCCATGTCGAACCAGTGCAGGGTGCCCGCCGGAACCGAGACCAGATCGCCCGCGGTGCAGACGGTCGCCAGCACCTCGTCACCCAGATGCAGATAGAAGCAGCCCTGTCCGGCCACGAAGAACCGGACCTCGTCCTCGGCGTGCCGATGCTCGTCGAGGAATTTGGTGCGGGCCGCCTCGGCCTTGGCGGGCCACTCCGGATCGCCGTCATCGGGGTGGATGCGCGCCACGTCGATGTGCTTGTAGCGGCCGTCGGCATTGAGTTCGGCGATGTGACCGGCGTATTCGGCCAGAATGTCCTCGGTCGGCGTGGTGGCGTCCAGCCCGGTCATGAGCGGCCAGCGCTGGAATACGATGCCGCGCTTGCCGAGTTCGGCCGCGATCACGGCATCGTCGTCGGTGCGCAGCGTCACCTCGTCGGCGGCCGAATCGGGCATCACCTGCAGCAGTGTCATGTCGGATCCTCCTCGGAACCATTGTCGCCCACCGGAATCTCCCGGTGACCGGTCAGACTGGCCAATTCGCACAGCGCTTCCAGGCATTCGGCGCGGTCGCGAGCCTGCGCCAGGGACGCGCCCCAGGCGGTGATGCCGTGCCCGGCGATGAACAGCACCGGCGGGGCATCCGGATGATCGAGCAGATAGCGCTCGATATCGCGCCCGATCCGCGGTACCTCGGCGTGGTTCGGGAAGACCGGAATGTCGATGGTGTGCGGGCTCGTTCCGCCCAGCCCCTTGATGAGCTCGTAGCCGGAGAACCGCACGCTGCCCGCGGCCGCGCCGACCGACAGCGCCGTGGTGTGCGGCGGGTGGACGTGGACCACCGCCGCCGCGGGGGTGGTGCGGTAGACGGCCGTATGGATGGTGGTCTCCGCCGACGGTCGGCGGCGGGAGGGCAGGGCGGGCTCGGAGTCGGCCACGCGGACGGTCACCGTATCGGTGTCGGTGAGTTCGCCCTTGGACAGGCCGCTGGCCGTGATGACGGCCGAAACACCCTGGCGTACCGAGATATTGCCGGCCGTACCGGGCATCCAGCCGCTGGCGTAGAGGCCGCGGGCCACGGCCGCGATCTCGCGACCGGCACCCGGTTCGGCGGGGGTGGTGCGGGTGAGTTCGGTGACCGACCGGGTGAGCGCGGCGAGGTATTCGTCGGTGGCGGCCTCGCCGGGAGACGCTTGCGGACCGGCCGCGGGCGGTTCGGCCGTCTCGGCACGCGATTCGAGGCTCGCCTCGGAGGGAATGCGTTTGGGCAGCCCACCTTCGGTGGTCTCGGTGGCGGGCGGGTGGTCGGAGTGCGCCTCGGTGGGCTCGGTCGCCGGGCGCGGGGTCGTCCCGGTGAGTGTCGAACCGCTGTGCCCGCCAGCGCCATTGGTGTCGGCCGGGGCCTGCCGGTAAACCTTCTGGGTCTGCGCGTCGGCCGCGGTGCGCACCTCACCGGGGTGTTCGAGCACACCGTATTCGGTGACCACCGCGGTCACCAGTTCCGGCGGCGTCACGTCGAAGGCCGGATTGAAGGTACGGGTGCCCTCGGGCGCGGTGGGCACCCCGCCGAAGCCGGTCACCTCGGCGGCGGCGCGCTGCTCCACCACGATGTCGCGGCCCGACGCGGTCGCGATATCGCGGGTGGATTCGGGCGCGACCACGATGAACGGGATCCCGTGGTGGCGCGCGGCCAGCGCCAGCATGTAGGTGCCGATCTTGTTGGCTACCGCGCCGTCGGCGGTGATCCGGTCCGCGCCCACGATGACGGCGTCGATGCCCTCGGTGGCGATGGCCCAGGCGGCGGCCGAGTCGATGGTGAGCCGGTGCGGAATGCCCGCCTGCGCCAGCTCCCAGGCGGTGAGCCGCGCCCCCTGCAGCAGCGGCCGGGTCTCGTCCACGATCACCTCGGCCAGCGCGCCGCGCTCGTGCAGCACCCGCAGCGCCCCGAGGGCGGTGCCCACCGCGGTGGTGGCGAGCCGGCCGGTATTGCAGTGGGTGAGGATGCGCAGCGGGCGGTTCGGCGACAGTCGCAGCACCAGGTCCGCGGCGTGGGTGGCGGCGGCCTGATTCACCCGGCCGTCCTCGGCCAGCATCTCCAGCGCCTCGTCCAGGACGGCCTGCGCGCCGTCGGCCAGCCTGCTCAGCGCGCGCCGCACCCCCCAGGCGAGGTTGACCGCCGTGGGCCGGGCGTCGGCGATGCGCTGCGCCTCCGCCCGCACCCGCTCGACATCCACCACCCCATCGCGGGTGTGCGCGCGCACCGCGATCACCACACCGAACGCACCGGACACCCCGATCGCCGGGGCACCGCGAATCGCGAGCGAGGTGATGGCGTCGATGAGGTCGTCGACCGTCGTGATCCGCAGCTCCCGCAGTTCCCGCGGCAGCGCGCGCTGATCGACGGTGACGAGCGCACCGTCGATCCACGCGATCGAGCTGTCATCCATCCGTGGCCTTACCTAACTGTCTCGAAACGGGCAGACCCGTGCGATACGGGCCGATCGCAACGGTATCGAATCCCGATCCCCAGGCGACCGGCAGGTTTCGCGCGGCGCCGCGTACTCCCCCGACCTCACATACCCCGGTAGCATCTCGGTATGGCGAGAGAGCGTCGCACCCGCAAGATCACCGTGACGATGCCGGAGGAAATCGCCACCACCCTCGACGACTGGCGGCGCAGCGGCCGGATCGAATCGGTCTCCGCGTTCGTCGCCGAATCCGTGAAAGCCCGGGTGGACCGGGCACAGTCGCTGGCCCGGATCGAAGAGGTATTCGGTGGCCGTCCCCCGCTCGATCTGATCAACAAGGCACGGGCGGTACAGGGACTGCCGCCCTTATCCGAGGAGGAGGATCCCGGCGATCGCGCCGGTGCCGCGTGACCGCCCCGGCCCAGGGGCCGCTGACCGGTTCCACGCTCGGCGGCATCGTGTTCGATACGGCAGCGCTCACCGCGTGGGCGCATCGCGTGGCCTATGTGCAGTCCGTGGTGTGGGCGACCGCGGACGCGGGACATACGATCATCGTCCCGGCCACCGCCTTGGCCGCCGCCCGCGCACTCATCTCGCCGGTGCGGCTCGACATCCTCTCGGTCCTGCTGGATCTTCCCAACACCGTCATCCAGCCGCTGGACCGGCCCGCCAGCGATCACCTCGGCGCGGCGCTGGCGGACCGCCCCGACGCCGATGCGCTCATCCCGGCCGGACACGCCACCCTCGAAGCGGTGAGCCGGGATTGGCCGTGCCTCACCGACCGCCCCGACACCCTGCGCAAACTCGATCCGCGGGTGCAGATCGACACCCTGCCCTGATTCAGCGGCCCACGGCGACGGTGACATTGTGTCCGCCGAAGCCGAAGGAATTGCTCAGCGCGTACTCCGGTCGCTCCTCGCGCGGCTTGTCGGCCACCACATCGAGGTCGAACGCCGGATCCGGATTCTCGTAATTCAGTGTGGGCGGGATGATTCCGTCGCGCAGCGTGCGCAGGGTCAGGATCACCTCGAGCGCGCCCGCCGCGCCGATGGAGTGGCCCAGTGCCGATTTGGGGGCGTAGACCGAGGCGTGCGGCGTCACCGCGGTGATGGCGTGGGCCTCCGAGGCGTCGCCGATGGGGGTAGCGGTGGCGTGAGCGTTGACGTGGGTGATGTCGTCGGGCCGAAGTCCGGCCGAGCGCAGGGCCTTGCGCATGGCGCGGGCCGCGCCGTCGCCGTCGGGCGCGGTGCCGGTGATGTGGTAGCCGTCCGAGCTGATGCCCGCGCCGAGGATGCGGCCGAATACGTGCGCGCCGCGGGCGCGGGCGTGCTCTTCGGCCTCGAGGACGAGCACGGCTCCGGCCTCACCGAAGACGAAACCGTCCCGGTCCCGGTCGAAGGGCCGGGAGGCGCGGGCCGGTTCGGCATTGCGGGTGCTCATGGCGCGCATCATGGCGAAGCTGGCGATGGGCACGGCGTCGATATGGCCTTCGACGCCACCGGCCACCATCACATCGGCCTCGCCGGTGGTGATCAGCCGCCAGGCGTGGGCGATGGCCTCCGCACCCGAGGCGCAGGCCGACACGGGAGCGTACACACCGGCTTTCGCGCCCACCTCCAGGCCGACGGTGGCGGCCGCGCCATTGGGCATGACCATCGGGACGGTCATGGGCGGGACCTTGCGGTAGCCGCCCGCCCGCATCCGGTCGACGGCGTCGACCAGGGCGTCCCCACCGCCCAGTCCGGTGCCGATGGCCACGCCCAGCCGGTCGGCGTCCACCGCGGGCGTACCGGCCTCGGCCCACACCCGTCGTCCCAGCACCAGGGCGAGTTGCTGCACGAAGGAGGTGCGACGCTGCTCGATGCGGGTCAGCTGGTCGCCCGGCCGCGCCGTGAGCCGTCCGCCGATGCGCACCGGCAGGTCGTACTCGGTCACGAAATCGTCGGTGAGCGCGCCGATTCCGCTGTCCCCGGCCAGCAGTCGCGCCCAGGTGGTGTCCAGGTCCGCGCCCAGGCAGGTGGTGGCGGCCATGGCGGCCACCACCACGTCGCGGCCACCCGATCGAGTTTCTGAAGCACTTGTTACACCCATGGTGTCATGGATACCTGTAGCGTCCGATACAGTCAAACCGTGCCACGCCCCCTCGACCACGCCCGTCGCGCCGAACTGCTGTCCGGCGTGATCGCCTATATCGCGGAGTACGGACTCATCGAACTGTCGCTGCGCCCGCTGGCCGACTACCTCGGCACCAGCTCGCGCATGCTCATCCACTATTTCGGCAGCAAGGAGGCCATGCTGGTGGCCGCCCTGGAAACCCAGCGGCCCGATATCGGCGCACTGTTCACCGGCGTCGACGACGTGGACGCGCTGCGGGACCGTCTCGGCGACGCGTTCACCCTCAACACCAGCGGGGCGGCGGGCACCAGCCTGCGGGTGCTGCTCCAGGTGCTGGGCGCGGCCTGTGTACCCGACAGCCCCTTCCGCGGCTACGCCGAATCGGCCGTCCGCGTCGTGGTCGACGCCATCGCCGCCGCCCTGCGCCGCGTCGATCCCACCCTGGACGACCCGGAATCCGCTGCCACCCTGCTGGTTTCCGGCATTCGCGGGCTCATTCAGGACTGGTGGGTCACCGGTGACACCGACCGCGTGCACCGCGCCACCCGCCGCCTGATCGCGACCGCGCTTCCATCCGGCGCGCCGTCGCCCTCTTGACGAGACGGCCTCGAGGGCGTGCGCTGGGAGCAGACGCGAAGGAGTGTGCGATGGTCCCCCGACTCGCCGGTGTGCACCACCTCAAACTGCCAGTCTCCGACCTGGAGATATCCATCGACTGGTACCGCACCCGCCTGGGCTACGAACTCGACGTCGAATTCGTCGAGAACGGCGTGCTGGCGGGCGTGGGCCTGCGCCACCCCGACGGCGGTCCGCCGCTGGCGCTGCGCCTGGACCCGGAAAAGGCCGCCGCGGCGGCGGGATTCGACTACTTCGCCATCGGCGTACCGGACCGGTTCCGCCTCGACGAGCTGGCCGAGCACCTCACCGCCCTCGGCGAGAGCCACGCCGGGGTGCACTTCGCGACCAAGGGCTGGATCCTGCCCCTGCTACACGATCCCGACGGCCACGAGGTGCGGTTCTACACCGTGGACCACCACACCGAAACCGGTGACGAGGTGATGACGGTGCACGACCCCCGGGAGACCGCCGCCGTGCGCGAGGCGGAGTACCGCGCGCCGACCGAGGACTGAGCCGTCGCTCAGGACGCCGCGGGTGCGATGCGGCGGCGGGCGGGGCGGCCACGCTGTGGGCGGGTCGACGACAGTCCCACCGTCGAACCGGTGCTCACCTGACTGTCCACGATCCCGACCGACCGGCCCGGCGCAGTTCGACGGCCAACTGCAACAGTTCGGCCATGGGTTCCCCGTCGGTAGCCGCCAGCGTGACGGCCTCGGCCACCGGCAGGGCTCGAACCTCGATGATCCGTTCGGCGTCATCGGGATTGGTCGGCGCGGTATCGAGGACCACCTCCGCTCCGCACCACAGCCACGCCTTGTGCGGATGCGGCTGCCACGGCCGATACGGCAGCGCCCGGTCGCTGGTCGCGTAGTGCGCACCGAGCGGCCACAGCGGCCCGGCGAGCCGAGCCCCCGCCTCCTCGCGCAATTCCCTTGTGACACAGTCGAGTACCGACTCACCCGCCTCGCGGGTCCCGCCCGGCACCAGCCACACGTCCCGATCGTCCCGGCACAGCACGATCCGGTCCCCGACGAAGCAGACCACGTGGATATTGGTCACCAGTTCATCCGGTGGCAGCGTGGTGGAGAACCGGACATCCAGTCCACCCCACTCCCAGCGGGCCGGTGCGTGCAGGAGGGGGTAGCGGTCGGCGAGGGTCACGAATCGACGCTAGCGCTCGTCGCGTGCGCGGGTGAATCGATATCGACGGGTGCGGGTCGTTCGCGGGCGATCAGGTCTGGGATTGTTCCAGGACGGCCAGTGCACGGTCGCGGAGGGCGGTGGTGGCCCGGGTGGGGTCGCCGGAGTCGAAGGGGGGCTTCGGGTTGTATTCGATGGCGAGTTGGATGGCGCGGGCGGTGTCCTCGTCGGTGAGCAGGGACGCGAGGTAGAGCGCCATGTCCAGGCCCGCGGAAACGCCTGCGGCCGTGATGAATTTGCCGGAGTGGACGTAGCGGTGCGGTAGACAGCTGACCGGGTAGGTGGATTCGAGATAGGGGGCGGAGGCCCAGTAGGTGGTCGCCTGGTGTCCGTCCAGCAGTCCGGTCGCGGCGAGGACCACCGAACCGGTGCAGACGGCGGACGTCCAGGTCGTGGTGGCGTCGATGTCCCGAATCCATTGCAGCAGCGCGGAATCGCGGATGGCGGCGGTGGTTCCGCGGTTCCCGGCGCCGGGTATCAGCAGGACGTCCAGCCGATCCACCTCGGCGCGGGCCCGCTCGGCGACCACGGCCACGTCGCCGGTGTCGGTGCGCACCGGCCCGCGCCGCTCGGCGATCATCGTCACCCGCGCGCCCGGGATCCGGGACAACACCTCGGCGGGACCGGTGGGGTCGAGGAGGCTGAAGCCGTCGTAGAGCACGATCCCGATCTCCGGCCCGGCACCATCCGGCCTCGCCTGGGCCGTGGCGGCGAAGGTCGTGGCGAGTCCGGCCGCGGCCAGCGTCGCGCTGCCGCGCAGCACCTGTCGGCGCGTTCGCCGCGGCGGATGCGATGTCGTGGACAAGGTCGAGTAGTCGGTCACGACACCGGAGTGTCGTCGCCGATGTCGGTGCGGACCACCGGCATGTCCGCCATCTTGCGGATCGTGTCCCCGCTCATGCCGTAGTGCCCGTACAGCGCCGCCCGCAGCGTCTGCGCCGAGGCGAAGCCGCACCGTCGGGCGACGGCCGCCAACGGCAGGTCGCTGTGCCGGACCAGGTGCGCGGCGGCCTCGGCGCGTGCCGCGCGCACCGCCCGCGCCGGGGTGGTGCCCAGATGCGCGAGGAACAACCGGGACAGGTGGCGGGTGCTGACTCCGCCGCGCGCCGCCAGCACGCGCGGTGAAAGGTCCTGCGCCAGATTGCTCGCCACGTACCGCATCAGCTCGTCGACCAGTCGGTCCTCGGTCGGCGGCGCGGCGAGGTACATGCTGAGCTGTGCCTGATCGGCCGGACGGTGCACGTAGGTGACCAACTCCCGGGCGACGGCGCGAGCCAGGGCGGAGCCGTGATCGTCGGCGATGAGCGAGAGTGTCAGATCGAGCGCGCTGGTCACTCCGGCGGAGGTGTAGACGTCGCCGTCGCGCACGTACAGCGGTGCGGTATCCACGGCCACCTGCGGGTAGCGGGCGGTGAGGTCCGCGCCGTAGGCCCAGTGCGTGGTCACCCGCCGCCCATCCAGCAGTCCGGCGGCCGCCAACAGCGATGCGCCCGTGCAGACCGCCGCGATGCGCCGCGACCGGCGCGCCACCCGCCGCACCTGATCGAGGAGCCGACCGTCCGCGGCGGCCGCATCGGCGCCGGGGCCGCCGACGACCATCAGGGTGTCGATCGCACCGCCGACGGTTTCGAGTCGGCCGCTGCCCATGGGAATGCCCGCCGAGGTCCGTACCGCTCCCCCACCCACCGAGACCAGTTCGATCGCGTACCCGGGGGCGGCCCCGAACCGATTCGCCAGATCCCAAGCCCCACACGGGCAGGCGATGTCGAGAATCTGCGCGTCGTCGTAGGCGATGACGAGCATCCGGCGTACCGCGTCCACTCGGCCAACCGTAACGGCGGCCCTGCCGCGCCCCGGCCCGGACCCGCGACCACGGGGTGAACATGTTCCAGTTTGTGCGCTAGTGTTCCGGCATGCCCTTGGTGATCGACAAGAGCGTCGAGATCGACGCACCCGCCGACCTGGTCTGGCAGGTGCTCACCGACGTGGACCGCTACGGCGAGTGGAATCCCTTCGTACTCGGCTGTGAGACGACGCTGGAGCCCGGATCGCCCATCGATATGCGCGTGCGGCTCATCGGCCCGCGTCCGCGCACCCAGCGGGAATTCATCCGGTCCCACACGCCGGGAAGGGAATTCAGCTACACCATGAAGCCGGTGCCGCTGGGCACCCTGCACAGCGAGCGCTCGCACACCGTCACCGCGCTGGGCGCGGACCGCTGCCGCTACGACTCCCATTTCGCGCTGGCCGGGTGGCTCAGCCCGGTGGTCGCCGCCGTGCTGGGCGGCGCGCTGCGGCAGGGGTTCACGGGAATGACCGATGCGGTCAAACAGCGCGCCGAGTCCCTGCACGGCGCGCTGCGCGACTGATCGCCGCTATTCGCAGGCGATGCCGTCGCCGTTACCGTCCAGCTGCGGTCGGTAACCGGGTTCGCCCCGGCGCAGCGGTGCGGCTCCGGCGCTGCGGGCCGCTTCGCAGTTGGCGTAGTGCACGGTGGATGTCGTGCTCGGTGCGGCGGTGGGGGCGGCCGTCGTGCAGGTGGCCAGCACCCGCGCCATGGCGTCACGTTCGTCGCGGGTGACCCACAGGCGGTAGGCGGCCTTCACCTCGATCTGCTGCGCAACATACGTGCAGCGGTAGTCCTTGCGGGGCGGAAGCCACTGCGAGGCATCGGAATCGCCCTTGCCCTGGTTGGTGGGGCCGTCCACGGCGATCAGATTGCGCGGGTCGTTGGCGAGGTTGCGCCGCTGTTCGGCGGAGAGCGCCTGCGCGCCGGTCAGCCACGCATTGCTCAATGCCACGATGTGGTCGATCTGAACGGCGGAGCTGGTCTCTCGGCCCTGCTTGAACTTGATGGTCCGCCCGGTGTACGGGTCGGTGAGCGTGCCGCTGAGCACCTTGCAGCCGCCACTGTCGAGCTGCACGTCGGTGAGATCGCGCGCCAGGATGTCGTTGCGGGTGTCGCAGCCGTTGCCGCCGCCCTCGATGCTGACGTCATCGGTCCAGGCCGGTCCGAATTTCTCACGGTCGTAACCGTTCTTGGCGGCCCAGTCCCGCACCGGCAGCGCTTCGAGCTGACTGCGTGCCGCGGCGACCCGGCCGGCGGGGTCGGTCGGGGCGGGCGCGTGTTCTTCGCCCACCACGGTGAGCACGAACGCCAGCAGGACGAGCAGGCCGGTAATGGTCAGGGGCAGGATGAGTTTCCGCGCGCGCGACGACTTCTTCTTCAACATGTTCCGACCACCGTCGCAATCCACCTGACGAAACTTCAAGCCGCACGGTCGGTTCGGAGATGGTTCTCACACTGTGGCGACACACGGGCTGTCTACATCTTGGGGCGCAACGAGATCGAGAGCAAACCGGCGACACCCGCAATCGGGCGTTTCACCCCTGCGCGAGTGCGAGGAGATAGACCGCCTCGACCGCGCCCACCAGCACCGCCACCGGAATCGGCCACCACGGTCCACCGCGGCCGAGCAGGCGCACGGCCAGATGCCGTTGCACGGTGCCGATTCCGGCGAGCAGCGCCACCCACACGGGCAGCAGCGCGATACCCACCGCGGCGTGAACCGCCCACGCGCCCGCGAGAGTGGGCCCACCCCAGGCATCCCCGTACGGACCGCTCGTCACGAGCGGATACGCGAAGCCGCGCACCGTCGTGACGGTGGCCGGGAGCGCGACGAAGCAGGCGAGCAGTCCGATCACCGCGGCCAGCACGGTATGCGTCCGCGCCCGCGGACCGGACGGTCGAATCTCGATCGTCGACCCGAACGCCCAGCGCACCAGACGAACCCGACGGTCGACGGATGCGAAGGCGATCGGCAGCGCTGCGACGGCGTAGCTCGCGGCCCGCAGGGCGCGGTGAACGGTGGACACGGATCGAACGTAACGAGCGAACGCCTCGGACGGCAGGGGGCTGGCCACACCTTCCGCACGGGTGCCACCCGTGGCGGAACTACTCGGTGCGGCGAACCTCGCTGTGTCCGAGGCGCGCTGGGATACGTATCAGGCGTTGTTGAGCTTGTTCAGCCGTTCACACGCCTCGAGGTACTCGGCGATGAGCCGCTGCACCACATCGGCGGAGCGCTCGACCTTGTTCATCATGCCGACCACCTGGCCCACCGGATTGAAGTTGACGTCCTTGGCGGCCTCCGGGTAGCGGTGGCCGCGCTTGACGCCGTCGAGCGCCACCATCATCTGCAGCGGCATGGGCAGCGGGTCCGGATTCTCCGGGTTCTCCCACGCGTCGGTCCAGTCGTTGCGCAGCATGCGGCACGGCTTCCCGGTCCACGCCCGCGAGCGCACGGTGTCGTGGCTGCTGGCGTCGATGTAGGTCTGCATCTGGGCGGGCGGCACATTCGCCTCCTCGACCGTCAGCCACAGCGAACCGGTCCACGCGCCCGCCGCGCCCATGGCCAGCGCCGCGGCGATCTGACGGCCGTCGGCGATACCACCGGCGGCCAGTGCGGGCATCTCGCCGATGGCGTCGATCACCTGCGGCCACAGCACCACCGAGGACACCTCGCCGCAGTGGCCGCCGCCCTCGGTGCCCTGCATGACCACGAAGTCCAGTCCGGCCCGCTTGTGGTTGAGCGCGTGCTTGACCGAACCGCACAGCGCGCCGATGAGGCGACCGGAGTCCTGGATCTGCTTGATCACGTCGTCGGGCGGGGTGCCCAGCGCGTTGGCGACCAGTTTGGCCTTGGGGTGCTTCAGGATCACCTCGATCTGCGGGGCGACCGTGGTGGCGGTCCAGCCGAGCAGCTGGTTGTGCTTCTCGCCGTCGGGCAGATGCGGCACCTGGTGGTCGTCGAGGATCTTCTCGGCGAAATCGCGGTGGCCCTGCGGAACCAGTTCGGCGAGTTTGGCTTCCAGCTCCTCGGGGCTCAGGCCCTCGACGCCCTTGCCCTCGTACTTGGACGGGATCACCAGGTCGACGCCGTAGACGCCGGTGACGTGCTCGTCCAGCCAGGCGAGTTCGACCTCGAGCTGTTCGGCGGTGAATCCGACCGCGCCGA
Organism: Nocardia otitidiscaviarum; assembly: GCF_007362295.1. Taxonomy (NCBI): domain Bacteria; kingdom Bacillati; phylum Actinomycetota; class Actinomycetes; order Mycobacteriales; family Nocardiaceae; genus Nocardia; species Nocardia otitidiscaviarum. The sequence goes on from NZ_CP041695.1 coordinate 3,032,429, forward strand.
GCACGCCGAGTCCGCCGGCATTGCTGACCGCGGCGGCCACGTCGCGGCAGTGGGTGAAGGCGAAGATCGGGACGTCGATGCCCAACCGGTCGCAGATCTCGGTACGCATGGGGTGCTGGACTCCTCTGGTCACTGTCCGGGTACGTAGTCCCCATCACAGTAGAACATGTTCTAGATTCTGACCAGGGTCGCCACCAAGGCCGACGGGCGGGCGTGGGCAACCTGTTCTATTGTGCGGTCAGCGGGCGGCGAGCAGGCCGGACCGCACCAGGTCGTCGAAGAGCAATTGATCCACCGGAGGCACCTCCTCGCGCTGCGCGTAGGTGAACCATGCGATCTCGTCGATCTCACTGCTCGCGGCGACCGTCCCGGTGTATTCGGCGGTATAGCAGGCCATCCGGACCACCGCCTCCGGCAGTACCGCCTCATAGGTGCCGACATGGTCGACGGTGTCCGGCAGCAGTGCGACCGTCAGCTCCTCCTGGATCTCACGCAGCAGCGTCTGAAGGTCGGTCTCCGCGCCCTCGCGTTTACCGCCGGGAATATAGAAGACGTCCTTCCCGCGCGGACGAGCGCAGAGGATGCGGCCCCGCTCGATACGCACCCAGGCCACCGTGTCGATGAGTTTCCGTGCGGGTTCGGTTCGCATTCGCCGCAGCCTACTGCGCACGACGATGTGGTACACATGCTAGGTAGTGTCTCAAATCTGGAGGGTGTCTCGGTGACCGTCGCAGCTCTCATCGCCCAGCGGCACCGCGACGGCAGCCGCCCCGGAGCGCGCACCGACGACGCTCGGCTGGCCCTGGTGATCGAGGGCGGTGCCACGCGCGGCGCGTATTCGCACGGCATGGTGACCGCACTCGAGGAACTGGGTCTGACCGACTGCTTCGACGCGGTCTACGGCGCATCGGCCGGTGCGCTCAACGGCGCGTGGCTGCTGTGCGGGCGCGCGGCCGACGCCTGGCGCGCCTGGCATCCCACGGTGATCAACCGCGTCATCTCGCCCGCCCGCGCCCTGCGCGGCGGGCGCGTGGTGGACACCCGTTTCCTGGTGCACTCGGTGTACGAGCGCATCGTCCCCATGGATTTCCCGGCAATCCTGGCCAACCCGATCACCTTCCATCCGATCGCCACCGACACCGCCGACGGCACGGCCGTGGACCTGCACCCGTACCTCACCGACGCGCCCTCGCTGCAACGCGCCCTGCGGGCCACCACCTGCCTGCCGATCCTGGCGGGCCGATCCGTCCGGGTCGGCGAGCGCCACTACGTGGACGCCGGACTCTCCGAATCCGTCCCGGTGCGAACGGCTTTCGCCCAGGGCGCGACCCATGCACTGGTACTGCGCACCCGCCGCGCCGACGAACCCCCCCACCATCCCCTCCCGCCTGGAAACCCACCTGGTCGCCCGCTTCCTGTCCCGCCACGCCCCCGGCACCGTCGACTCCTGGATGACCCGCGGCGAACTCCAGCGGCGTGAAGAAGTCGAGATGGCCACCAACCCGGCAGTGCTCCAGATCCGCCCACCGACAGGAGCGCCGTCCATCGGCCGCATCGGACGCGACGCCACCATCATCCGCCGCGCACTGGAAGTAGGCCGCACGGCGACCATCGAAGCCCTGACTCCGCATCTGCCCACCTTGCTGGCACCGGGTGCGTAATGGCACGAACGGCACCGGCGAGACCATTCTGATGGAGATCATCGCCGGTGCCGCGTGATCCGTTGATCCATGGGGCGCGCGCGAACTCGGGCGCGGCACGCGCCGGTGGCTCGGTTTACCGGGGCGGCTAAAGGCGGACGACCGAGCGCAGCACGTCGCGACGGCGCAGCTTCGACAGTGCCTGTTCGACGTCGCTCAAGGAAATGGTTTCGGTGACAAAGGCGTCCAGATCGAGCAGGCCCTGCCGGTAGGAAGCGATCAGGGCCGGGAAGTCCCGCGACGGGAGGGTATCGCCGTACCAGGCGGACTTGATCGAGCCGCTGCGGACGCGTAGTTCGCGCAGTGGGATATCCAGCTGTGCGTCCGGTTCAGGCAAGCCGAGCATGACCAGTGTTCCGGCCGGTCCGCGCGTTCGGAACGCCTGCTTCCAGGTCTCGAGTCGTGCGGTTGTGTCGATGACGACGTCCGCGCCCAGACCTCCGGTCAGTGTGAGGACCTGCGAGACCGCGTCGGTGACATCCGCACCGATGGTGTGTGTCGCCCCGAAGTTCTTCGCCCACTCCAGATGTCGTGGGGCAGAGTCGACGGCGATGATGGGGGTCGGCTCCGGCCAGCCGGGCTCCGGCGATGGCGGCGATACCGATGCCGTCGCAGCCGAACACCGCGACGGCGTCTCCGCGTTCGGCCGCGCCGGTGTGCAAGGCAGCGCCGATGCCGGTGGCGATGCCGCAGCCGAGCAGCGCGGCCGCCGCCGGGTCGACGTCCGGGGCGATCTTCGTGCACTGTCCGGCGTGCACGAGGGTTTTCTCGGCGAGGCCCCCGACGCCGAGGACCGGGGTGAGCGGGGTGCCGTCCGGGAGCGTCATCGGCTGTGCGGCGGTGTGCGTGGTCAGGCAGTTCCACGGCTTGGCCTTGCGGCAGGCGCGACATTCGCCGCACACCGCTCGCCAATTCAGAATGACGAAGTCGCCCGGGCGCAGGTCCTCCACACCGTCGCCGACCTGCTCCACCACACCGGCTGCTTCGTGACCGAGCAGGTACGGGAAGTCGTCACCGACCCTGCCGTCCCGATGGTTCAGGTCGGTTTCACACACCCCACACGCTTGCACCGCCACCACGGCCTCGTGCGGCCCCGGTTCCGGGATCTCGATCCGGATCACCTCGACCGGCGCCTGTGCCGACCGCGCGATCACACCCTGCACCAGTTGCGCCACGGACGTACCTACCTTCCCGCATCCAGGCCACGGCACCGAATATCTCGCGGTGCGGTGGACCCGCCGGAATGTGCCCTGCCAGCATAAACACGACCACTGACAACCCTCGGCCGCGACAAGCGCCATCCTTGGGGTTCCGGTAGTAACCGCCGAAAAATCAACGGATATGGCGTAGCCGCGGCTGATTGCTGGTGAGGGCCGGGTTCGGCCTGCGGTGGAGGCGGACTACTGGTTGGCTTGGCTCCCAACGTGGTTGGTTGCTGGGAGGTCGGTTTCGTGGCGACGCGGGTGTTCGCGGATGAGGAGTTGGCGCGTCTGCGGGAGTTCCCGGAGATCGGCCGGGAGCAGCTGTTCCGGTTCTTCATCCGTCCTGGGTCCAGTCGTGGTCCCAGGCCCGTGAGTGGTGCGGTCCGGCGACGTAGCCGAAGGAGTACGGGCGCCCTCGACTCCGATCCGCAGCGTGTCGGCGGTGATGCCCGCCCACTGGCGTCCGCCGTGCCCGGCCGGTCCAGAAGTGCAGTCGACCCAGGAGCCGGCATGGAATCCCGGCGTCGCCCACAGCGAGCCCGAAATACGTGTCTGCGTACTCCAGGTCCACGCTTCCCGCCGGGCGGTGTACGTCGGGGACCTCGCGGTTCCGAATGGCCAGCCCGACATATGCAGAAGCTAGGACTTACTGCGTGCGAAGAGAATCGCTTGCTGAGCTTTCGCATCCGGGTCGAGCAGCATCTGGGCCTCGACCACGAATCCGGCATCGTGCAGCCAGGATGCCACCTGGTTCGGCTGACGGTGGTGGACATGGACCTTCATCGGGTAACCGCCGTAGCCCTCTGTCTTCAACAGCGACTCGTCGCCGACGTGAAACAGGAGTTGCAGCGGTCCGCCGGGACGCAATGCTTGGTGGAAGCGCCCGAATACAGTCGGCACCTCGTCGTCTGGGATGTGGATCAAAGACTGCCAGGCGAGCAGGCCGGCCACCGAAGCGTCGGGCAGGTTCAGTTCCGTCATCGAGCCCACCTCGAACCGCAGGCCGGGGTGGTCGCGCCGGGCCACGTCGATCATCGCCGGGGAGAGGTCGATACCGAAGGCGTCGACACCGAGCTCATGCAGGTGGGCGGTGACTTCACCGGGGCCGCAGCCGACGTCCGCGACCGGTCCGCCGCCAGCGGTCCGCACGCTGTCGGCGAACAATGCCAGAGCCGCGCGAAGGTACTGGTGTCCGGCGAGGGCGCCGCGCACTTGGTCGGCATAGCTGACCGCAACCGTGTCATAAGAGGTTCGGGTGTCGGCCAACCAATCATCCGTGGTCATGACCGGCACGATATTCCATGATCGCGGCGGACTCGGCGCTACCCGGGAACGACGAAGGTGCCTCCACCCGGCCGGGTGGAGGCACCTTGAACGGCGGTACGCGTCTGGCTGTGACCGCTCAACTGAAGAGGGGAATCCGATGGCCGCGAGAGTGACCCGGCTGCGCACCGCCCCGCCTGGGGCGCACCGCCGCGGTGAACACCTGGAACGCGCGCCGCGCCGCAGTCGCCAGATGGCTGTCCTGGTGCGCCGAGCAGGGCTGGACCGCACCGAGCGTCCCGGCCTCGGCCGCGCGGTCCACACCGCCGGACTCCGACACCCCCGTCCGCTCGCGTACCGCGATCGACCGGCTCATCGCCCGCCGCGAGATCCACCTGCGGGAGAAGACGCTGTGGCGGATGCTGTACGAAACCTGTGCCCGTGCCGAGGAACTGCTCCAGCTCAACATCGAAGACCTCGATCTCGCAGGGCGGTGCGCGGCGGTGAAGTCCAAGGGCGCCAAACCCCGTACCCGCCGCCGCGGCGCCGCCCACCACGAACACGTCCTCGAGAACGTGTACTGGGACGCGGGCACCGCCCGCCTGCTGCCCCGGCTCATCCGCGACCGCACCCGCGGCCCTGTTTTCGTGACCCACCGCCGGCCGGGGCCCGGCAAGAACGTCGCCGACCGCGACGTCTGTCCCAACACCGGCCTGGCCCGGCTGTCCTACGACCAGGCCCGCGACCTGCTCGACGCCGCCACCGCCGTCGATGGACCCCGGACCGGCTGGGACCTGCACGAACTGCTCCACTCCGGCCTGACCCACCTCGGGGAATCCGGGGCCAGCCTGCTGGAACTGATGGCCAAGTCCCGCCACCGCAAAGCCGAGAACCTGCGCCGATACTTCAAACCGTCCCCACAGGCGATGCGCGAGCTGACCTCGATCTTGGGCCCGGGAGCCGAACGCCGACGCTGACCAGCAGCTACGTCATATCCGTTGATTTTTCGGCGATTACTACCGGAGCCCCTCCTTTGGCTCAGCGATCCGCTCCCACGAGAACGCCCTTCGGCCGCGGTTCACAGTTCCCCGTCCAGGCCCGCGGCCGCGACGCCACCGGCGGCCGCGATGCACTCTTTCGGTGATCAGTGCATCCGGCCCTCGTCGCGCGGTTCAGCCCAGCCGCGCGAATTCCGGCGCGCGTTCGGGCCGCAGGCCGATTCCGCCGAAATACGCGGTGAGCCCGGCCAGTGCGGGCAGTCGGTCCAACAGGCGCAGGGGTGCGGGCAGGCCGTCGAGCGTCCCGTCCAGGCAAGGGCGCAGCAGCATGTCGTGCTCACCCAACTGTTGCCGCTGGACGGCGGCGGTCGGCAGCCACCGTCGCTTCTGCACCTTGGCCAGATCCGTGGTGGTGAGCGTGCCGGAGCGCAGCGGGGCGGCGAGGATGCGAGCGGCGGCCACCGCGTCCTGGATCGCGAGGTTCACGCCGACACCGCCGACCGGGGACATGGTGTGCGCGGCATCGCCGAGACACAGTAGGCCGTCGGTGTACCACCGGGGCAGCCGACCCATGGTGACGCGCAGCAGTTTCACGTCGTCCCAGGATTCGATGGCGGCCACCGTCGCGTCGCCCCAGCCGAACAGTTCGACCAGTTCGCCGCGCAGCCACTCGATGCCCCGGGCGCGCAGCCGCGCGTCCGCGCCTTTCGGAATCAGATAGGAGGTCTGGTAGTAATCGCCGCGATCCATGGTCACCGCTGCCCGCCCCGCCTCGAAGCGGGCGAAGACCTGACCGTCGTGCCGGTCCCCCGCGCCCGCCGGAATGCGCAGCCACCAGACGTCCATGGGCACCTCGAAGGTGTCCTGCCGCAGTCCCGCCGCGTCCCGCACCACCGAATCGCGCCCGTCGCAGGCGAGGACGAGATCGGCGCGCAGTTCCGTTGTGGAGCCGTCGGGCTCGCGCAGCCGGACGCCGGTGATCCGGTCGCCTTCGTGCAGTGTTCCGATCACCTCGGTCGCCATGCGAATGGTGAAAGACGGCTCCGCACACGCAGATTCGGCAAGCAGATTGAGGAAGTCCCACTGCGGCACCATGGCGATGTGCCGATGCGGCCCCGGAATCCGGGTGAAGTCGGCGGCCACCACGGTGCGGTCGCCGATGTGCATGCGCATCCGCTCCAGCTTGCGCTGCGGCAGTGCGGCGAACTTCTCTCCCAACCCCAGTTCGTCGAGCAGACGCAACGTCGACGGATGTACGGTGTCACCCCGGAAGTCCCGCAGAAAGTCACCGTGCTTCTCGACGACGGTCACCCGCACCCCGGCCCGCGCCAACAGCAGCCCCGCCATCATCCCCGCCGGCCCGCCGCCCACTACACAACATTGCGCGTATCCCATAGCCGCCAACCCCTCTACGATTTCTACTACGATAAGTAGTAGTGCAATCGCCGATGGGGTTCAAGCGATCCGCGCCTCCTTCACCACGACGCCGGACGACTTCCCGGCGTACTGCTGATACCGGTCAGGATGCCTTGCGGCTGTCGTCGTTCTCGTGGTGGGCGATCACTGCGAGCAGTTCGCGTACCCAGGCGGGCCGCTGTTTGCCGATTCCGGCGGTGGCGATGTCGTTCTCGATCAGCGAGCGGATATACGCCGACTGCGACATCCCCAGTGCCGTGGCGCGGGCCTTGCACGCTCGGTCCAGGTCGTAAGGCATTTTGATCGAACGGGGAACGAATACCGGTTCGGCGTCGGGGCCGATGGTGATCCCCAGCTCCTTCTCGGTCACGGTCTCGCCGGTGAGCTCGAGTCGGTCTTTGATCGCCGCCACCTCGGCGGGGCTCATCTCGTGGATCGGGTCAGTCATGGTGGGTCGCGGTGTGTCGTGTGACGCTCGTTCGCGTCAGGGGCACAGGGCGTGCGACAGCAGGCTCAGGTGGTCGGCCCGCTCTTCGACGACCTCGGTCATGGTGATGGTGACGGCGCGGCCCTCCGGCGTCGCGCCGGAGACCGTGATGAAACCGTAGATGCCGCCGGTGTGTCCGAAGTACTGTGTGCCGCAGGGTAGTTCGGCGACACCGATGCCGAGTCCGTAGTGGAAGGGATCGTCGGCGGCGCGGGGTAGGCCGTCGAGCATCTCGCGGAGTTGGGCCTCGGCGACGATCTTTCCGGCCAGCAGGGCGGTGTAGAAGCGATTGAGGTCGTTGCCGGTGGAGACCAGGGCTCCGGCCGCCCACGGCACGGACGGCTCGATGCGGGTGACATCGGTGCGCACGCCGCCGACGGGGGCGTATCCATGTGGATGCGGGCCCCGGATGTCCAGCTCGCCGGTGGCGGGGAGATAGGTGTCGGGCAGCTGCGCGGGGATGGTGATGCGCCGCTCCAGTTCCTCGGCGTAGGGCCGGCCAGTGAGCTTCTCGACGAGCATTCCGGCCACGAGATAGTTCGTATTGGTGTACTCGTATCGCTCGCCGGGGGCGAACTGCGCCGGATTCCGCAGCGCGATGGCCACCTCCTCGGCGGGGGTGAACGTGCGCCCCTCCAGGCCCGCCCGGTACTCGTCGATCTCCGGTTCGGAGCTGAATTCCGGTAGCCCACTGCGATGTTGGAGCAGCTGGCGAACCGTGATGGCCTTGCCGTCCACACCGTCGCCCACCAGGAGTCCGGGCAGATACGTGTCGACCGGCTCGTCGAGGCCCACCTGCCCCTCGGCCGCCAATTGCAGGACCAGCGCCGCCACGAAGGTCTTGGCGATACTGCCCACCCGCACCTGCTGCGGCGGCGCGAGCGGTATCGGCTCCCCCGTCTCCCGGTCGGCGACACCGGCGGTCAGGGTCACCGTCTGCCCGTTCTCGGTCAGTGTCGCGATCACCCCGGCGATCCCCGACCGCACCAACGCGTCGATATCGGCGCGCACCTGTTCCACCCGCGCGGGCGACACGGTCGTCGGCGGCCCGGCCACGGTGGGCCCCGCGGCGGAATCCAATGCGGAGCAGGCGGCCACGGGCAGCAGCGCCAGCGCGACAGCGGCGATCGGCACGATTCTCATGCACCGACGGTAGAAAGCCGTACCGCCGCAGCGCATCCGGTATGAAACCTGAGAATTCCCCGATCTTTCACGCGGAACGAATACCGGTCAGCGGCTGACCGGTGGCCCGAGCGATGTGCGGCAACTCGGCCTTCAGTTCGGGCAGCGGCGCATCGTCGAACATGGCGACCACGAGGTCGTCCGCGTCGATCTCCCACGTTCCGGCGATGCGGCCGTTCACGAGCACGAGCGGGGCGATCCAACCGGCGGTGCGGCTCACCTTCGCCCGATGATCCCCGGACAGCAGTTCGGTGTCCTTGGTGCCGGGGCCGAGGACGTACTGGTCGAACGCGCCGAGCAGGCGAACGGATGCGGCAGGCGCGGTCGCCGCCAGTTCGTCGGCGTGCTCGGTGAGGATGAAGGCTTCTCGTCCCTGTACGTCGACCGTGGTGAGGCGGTCGCCGAGGTCGGAGAACCACTGCCGCAGAATGCCTTTGCGAATACTGCCACGGGACAGCCAGGCATCGAACGCCTCCGGCGTGCTCGGGCCGTACGCGCCGAGATACGCCGCGACGACCTCCGGGGCGGCGGCATCGGGTTCGGGAATGCCGGGCCAATCCGGAATCAGGCTCGCCGGATGGGTGAAGGTGACCGCATTGCCCTGTGCGGGGCCGTGGCACAGCGCGCCCTGCCAGGCCAGCGGTTTGAGCAGCGCACCCCATCCCGAGCGCAGTTCCGCCGCCATGGACTGGAACCGCCGCTGCGCGGTGAGCGCCGCGACCAGTTCCTCGCGGGTCAGTACCGCCCCGTCGAGAATTCCGGAGACGACCTCCACCAGCGCCGCCACGTCGTCGGGTGTGGCCCCGAAAGCCTTCTGCCAGGACCCTTTCTCCCAGGTCCGCGCGGACGCCATCAGCGACAGCACGGCCGCCGCCGACGCGGGCGGCAGCGCGTGCAGGGTGCCCCGCATGGCCCACGTCTTCACCAGCGTGCCCTCGTCCAGCGCCCGCACCACCGCGCCCGGCTCCCCCGTCGATCGCCGCACCGCCATCGCGGTCTCGGCCGCGGAGGTGACCTGCGCCTGCACTCCGCACAGCCGCCGTGCGATCTCCACGACCCCGACCTCGCCGCGCGGATCGACGAACTGCCGCCGCATCCGCCACGCGAACACCTGCTCCCACGACACCCGCACCGCTTGTCCTCCAACCACCGATCGAAGCGGCTCTCACCCTACGGCGATCGACCGACACCCAGGCGGACTCCGCTGCGGGACGGTGCCGATGCGGGAGCTCTCAGAGGCGTTCCACGACGGTGGCGTTGGCCAGCCCGCCCGCCTCGCACATGGTCATCAGCCCGTATCGCCCGCCGGTCTGCTCCAGATGGTTGAGCATGGTGGCCAGGATCCGGGTGCCGGAGGCGCCCAGCGGGTGCCCGAGCGCGATCGCACCGCCGCGCGGATTCAGCTTGGCCGGGTCCGCGCCCAGTTCGTGCGCCCATACCAGCGGCACCGGCGCGAATGCCTCGTTGACCTCGTAGACGTCGATATCGTCGATGCTCAGCCCCGCCTTGGCGAGCGCCTTGCGGGTGGCGGGCACGACCGCGGTCAGCATGAGCAGCGGATCGTCCCCGGCCACGGCGAAGGAGTGGAAGCGGGCGCGCGGGGTGAGGCCGAGTGTGTTCGCCTTCTCCTCGCTCATGATGAGCGTGGCCGACGCCCCGTCGGTGAGCGGCGACGAATTGCCGGGTGTGATCGACCATTCGATCTCCGGGAACCGCGCCTGATACCGCTCGTCGACGAATGCGGGCCGCAGTCCGGCCAGCCCCTCGGGCGTGGTGGTGGCGCGGATGGTCTCGTCGGCGGTGAGCGTTCCGGCCGCGACGAGTTCCCGGTCGAAGCCGCCGGCGGCGGCGGTCTCGGCGGCCAGCCGGTGTGAGCGGGCGGCGAATTCGTCCAGGGCGGCCCGGTTCAGCTTCCAGCGGGCGGCGATCACCTCGGCCGAAATACCCTGCTGTACGAGCCCTTCCGGATACCGCCCGGCGATGGGTGCGTAGATGTCGACGCCCTGGGTATTGGAGAACATTCGCACCCGCGACATGGATTCCACGCCGCAGGCGATGGCGATGTCGTAGGCACCGGCCAGCACGCCCTGGGCGGCGAAATGCGCGGCCTGCTGACTGGACCCGCACTGCCGGTCCACGGTGGTGGCGGGCACCGATTCCGGGAACCCGGCCGCGAGTAGTGCGATGCGGGAGATATTGCCCGCTTGTTCACCCGACTGCGTGACGCAACCGCCGATCACATCATCGATCAGTGCCGGATCGATTCCGGTGCGCTCGACGAGGCTTTCCAGCACGCCGGCCAGCAGCGTGGCCGGGGCGATATCCGAGAGGCCACCACCGGGTTTGCCCTTGCCTGACGGGGTGCGGACAGCGTCGACGATGACGGCCGAGGTCATGACTGCTCCTTCTTCGGTGCCGCCGGGAACAATGAGAATCCCGGTTAACTTCAGGTACTCTACCGCAGAAGGGGCGGGACGCCCGGTCACAACGGTCTTACAACACAAGGCAACCTCCCCGCTAATGGCCTCACCTGTGCTTATTCTGTCGCCATGACAACCAGCAAAGAGGAAGTGTCGGAAGGGCCGCTCAATATGCTGGCCCGCAGTGCCTGGCAGTGGATTCTGGTCACCGGCGTTCTCTCGGTGGCGCTCGGTATCATCATCCTCGTCTGGCCCGGGAAAACCCTGGTGGTCGCGGGTGTCCTCTTCGGTATTTATCTGATCGTCTCCGGTATTTTCCAGCTCATCGCCGCCTTCGGCGGGCATATCAGTACCGGGATGCGCATTCTGGCGTTCATCAGCGCCATTCTGTCGTTCATCCTGGGCTTCTTCTGTTTCCGCGATGAACTGAACGCGATCTGGCTGCTGGCCATCTGGATCGGCATCGGCTGGATATTCCGCGGCGTCACCGTGCTGGTCACGGCGATCGCGGCGGAGGGCATGCCGGGCCGAGGCTGGTCGATCTTCTTCGGCATCCTGCTCGCCATCGCCGGCGGCTGGCTCATCGCGGTGCCGTTCGCGTCGATCAGCGCACTGACGCTGGTGGTGGGCTGCTGGCTCATCGCCATCGGCATCATGGAGATCATCTCCGCGTTCCAGGTGAAGAGCGACGCCAAGGGACTTCCCCGCGAGCTCTAGCAATCAGCATTGTCACGTCCATTCCGGCGGCCGTATTCCTCGTGAGACGGCCGCCGGCCGATGTTCGGAGGTGCACGTGTGATCATTCGACGGCGAGATCTGTTGCGTACCACCGCTGTCGGCGGTGTGAGCCTGGCGCTCGGCAGCGTGCTCGGTGCCACCGTCGCGGGGCGGGAGCGCAATGCGATGCTATTGGCCCCGACCAGAATCACCGACGCCCGGCTGGACCGGGCGCGGCTGGTCGCGCGGGACATCCTGGGCGTGGACGAGTCGGGCGCGAATCTGCGCACCCGCTACGGCCATCTGCTCTACGGCGGCGGCCCGGAACCGACGGCGCAGCCCCTCGATATCGCGGTCGTTGGCGCGGGCGTCGCCGGTCTGGCCTCGGCCTGGGTGCTGGCCCAGGCCGGTCACCGGGTGGTGGTGCTGGAGGGTTCGGACCGCATCGGCGGCCGCATCCGCACACTGCGCGACGAGTTCGCCCGCACCGGCGGTCACGCCGAAGCGGGTGCCATGCGCATTCCCACCACGCACGCCCTGACCATCGGCATGCTGCGTCGACTGCAGTTGCCCACGCGGCCGTTCCTGCTCGGCCACCCCGAGCGCATGGTGCAGGCGGGCGGGCGGCTGTCGACCCGGGCGGAATACGATCGGGATCCCGCCACCATCGCCGCGGTTTTCGGCCTGGACGCGGTCCCCGGACGCGCCCTGCTCGACGACGCGCTGACGGCGGCGCGCATCGACGCCGGATCCGATGTCGAGGACTGGGCCCGCTTCCTGGCCCGCTACGACGAACTGTCGCTGCGGGATTGGCTCACCGCGCGGGGGTTGACCGACAACCAGATCGACTACGTGGGATCCACCGAGGGCCTGACGGCGCGCATGGGTCTGAGCCTGACCCACAACATGATGACCGCGACCTATCTGAAGCCGGGCACCGAACTCGTCGAACTGGTGGACGGCACCGATCGGCTGACCTCGGAGCTGGGTTTCGCGGCGGTGGCGGCCGGGGTGGACCTGCGCACCGGCGCGGAGGTCACCGCCATCGACGGCGGCGACGCCCGCGTGCGAGTGACCCACGGACCGGACGCGGCCGTGCTCGAGGCCGACCGCGTGGTGGTCACCGCACCGTTCTCGCTGCTGCGGCATCTGACCTTCCGTCCGCATCTGTCCTACGGCAAGCAGCGCGCCATCGCCGAACTGCACCACGACGCCGCCACCAAGACCTTCCTGGAGTTCTCCACCCGCTGGTGGGAAGGACACGGCGGGGTGGATGTCACCGATACCGCGCCCCGGGTCACGGTGTACCCGTCGCATCCGGTCGGCGACGGCGGCGTCGTCATCGCCTCCTACACCTGGTCCGACGACGCCCGCGCCTGGGACGCGTTGACCCCGCAGCACCGCGCCGCCGAATGTCTGGACCACCTCGTCGAGCGCTACGGCGACCAGGTCCGCGCGGCCTGGACCGGCGGTTACGCCTCGCACTCGTGGGCGCAGGACCGCTGGGCGGGCGGCGAGGCCGCGGTGTACCTGCCCGGGCAGGCCGTGGAGATCGGTCCCGACACCCGCACACCGGAAATGGACGGCCGGGTCGTCTTCGCCGGAGACGGCACCTCCACCCGCGGCCGTGCCTGGATCGAGGGTGCGCTGGAGAGCGCGGCCCGCGCCTGCGCGGACCTGGGCGTCACCGTGCGCCAGACCTGACGCACGCCGTGCGATTGTGCATCGAGTGCCGGGACCTACCGGGATCGCTTGGGCCGCTTGTCCATCAGCCGCAGGATGAGCGGGGTGAAGATGAGCTGCATGGCCAGATCCATCTTGCCGCCCGGCACCACGATGCAGTTCGGCCGCGACATGAACGAATCGTGCAGCATGGACAGCAGATACGGGAAGTCGATCACCTTGGGGTCGGCGAAGCGGATCACCACGAAGCTCTCGTCGGCGGTGGGTATCGTGCGCGCGGTGAACGGATTCGAGGTGTCCACGGTCGGCACCCGCTGGAAGTTCACGTAGGTCCGGGAGAATTGGGGACAGATGTACTTCACGTAGTCGGGCATGCGTCGCAGGATGGTGTCGATGATGGCTTCGCTGGAGTATCCGCGTTCGGTCTTGTCGCGGTGCACCTTCTGAATCCATTCCAGGTTCACGATGGGCACCACGCCCACCAGCAGGTCCGTGTACCGCGCGACGTCGAGGGTGTCGGTGACGGCCGCCCCGTGCAGGCCCTCGTAGAACAGCAGGTCGCTGCCGGGCGGCAGTTCCTCCCACGGGGTGAAGGTGCCCGGCGGCTGCCCGTAGGGTTTGGCCTCGTTCTCGTCGTGCAGATAGCGGCGCACCATGCCGACGCCAGTCTCCCCGTAATCGCGGAACAGCGCCTCCAGTTCGGCGAGCAGGTTCGCTTCCGGACCGAAGTGCGAGAAGGACAGATTCCGCTGCTGTTCGGCCTCGGCCATGGCCATGCGCATCTCGTTGCGGTCGTAGCGGTGGAACGAATCCCCCTCCACGATCACCGCGTTGATCCCCTCACGGCGGAATATCTCCTGGAACGTCCGCGTGACGCTGGTCGTCCCGGCACCGGACGACCCGGTGATCGCGACCACGGGATGTTTGACCGACATGGAACCTCCTCGATTGCCGGACAACGGAATTGACCCCGATGGAGCGGCCCGGTCAGCGGCCCGCCGACCGGAACAGCGAGCGTGTTCCGAACAGCGAGGCGTCGAAGGACGGCCCCTCCTCGGGTTCGCGGTGGTAGCGCTCGATGCGCTCGACCTCGTTGCGGGAGCCGAAGATGAACGGGATGCGCTGGTGCAGCTCTTCCGGCCGCACCTCGAGCACCCGTTCGTCGCCCGTGGTCGCCCGCCCTCCGGCCTGTTCGACGACGAAGGCGATCGGATTGGCGCCGTACAGCAGCGAGACCCGCGGCGGCCGCTTGCGGGTGTCGCGCGGGTACAGGTACACCCCACCGCGGGTGAGGATGTGGAAGATGTCGGCGACCAGCGAGGCCACCCACCGCATATTGAAGTCCCGCTCGCGCGGCCCGTCCACGCCTTCCAGGCATTCGTGCACGTACCGGCGTACCGGCCGCTCCCAGAATCGCTCGTTGGAGGCGTTGATGGCGAATCCGGCGGTGTCGTCGGGAATGCGCATGCGCGGATGGGTGAGCACGAACGCGCCGATCTCCCGGTCCAGGGTGAATCCGTCCACCCCGTCGCCGGTGGTGAGCACCAGCATGGTGGCGGGCCCGTACAGGGTGAACCCGGCGCACACCTGCTGTGCGCCGGGTTGCAGGAAGTCCGCGGCCGTCGGTTCGCGCCCGTCCTCGGGGGCGCGCAGCACGCTGAATATGGTTCCGACGGGCAGGTTCACATCGATATTGCTGGACCCGTCGAGTGGATCGAAGGCCAGCAGGTACTTGCCGCGCCGCACCTCGCTTGGCACCGTGTGCACACCACTGAGCTGCTCGGAGACCAGCGCGGCCAGTGGCCCGGTCCACTGCGTTTCGGCCACCATCACGTCGTGGGCGATGGCATCCATCTTGCGGTGCACCGTGATCGGCAGATTGTCGGCCTCGGCGGCCCCGAGAGAGCCCACGATGGCACCCCGGGTGACCCGATTGGCAATGATCTTGGTTGCCGTGGCCAGCACATTCACCAGGGCCGAGAACTCCCCGGAGGATCCGGGATGCCGGTGCTCCTGCTCGATGGTGTAGCGGGTGAGGGTTTTCAGTCCTTCGGGCACGGGCCCTCTCATTTCATCACGGGGACGGCCCTTCCTGCGGGGCGTCCGCGAATACACTGCTGCCGTAGACGTCACTGTCGATGAGGGTGATCAGGTCGTCCCGACCGACGGGACGGTGCAGTTCGACCAGCCGCTTGGCCTGGCGCAGGCGGCAGCGGTCCAGGGCATTGCGCACGCTGCGGGCATTGGCGAAACGCGGGCGCGCCATCCGTAGTTCGAGGTAGCGCGAGAACGCGGCCACGGCGGGTTCGTCGAAGCGGAAGTTCTCCTGTCGCACCATGAGCTGGGCGATGCTCAGCAGTTCCGCGTGGGTGTAATCCGGGAACTCGATGTGGTGGGCCACCCGGGAGGACAGGCCCGGATTGGCGGAGAAGAAGGTCTCCATCCGGTCCGGGTAGCCCGCGAAGATGACGACGAGGGTGTTGCGCTCGTTCTCCATCTCCTGCAACAGGATCTCGATGACCTCCTGGCCGTAGTCGCGCTCGTTCTCCGGCCGGAACAGGTAGTACGCCTCGTCGATGAACAGCACGCCCCCGGCGGCCTTGGCGAGGGCCTCCTTGGTCTTGGGTGCGGTGTGCCCGATGAACTGGCCGACCAGATCGTCGCGGGTGACGGTGTGCACCTTGGGTTTCCGGATATAGCCCAGCGCGTGCAACATCTCGGCCATGCGCAGTGCGACGGTGGTCTTACCGGTGCCCGGGCCGCCGGTGAAACTCATGTGCATGGTGGGCCGGGTCGCCCAGAGGCCGAAGCGCTCACGAGCCCGGTCGATCAGCAACAGGGACGCGATCTCGCGCACCCGGAGTTTGACATTGGCGAGGCCGATGAGTTCGGCGTCCAGCCGGGCCAGGGTGTCCTCGACGTCCTTGCCCGCGATATCGGTGGACAGGTCGAGCAGGGCGTCGTCGGCGAGCAGGTGGTCGGCCGCCGGATCCTCGGATCGAGGATCCGGCGCGGCCGAACCGCGCATCGGGCCGGGGCTCGTGACCCCGGGACGGTGCATCTGAAACCCGGTCGCCGGACGTTCGGATGCAGGCTTCCGAACGGGCGGCGCCGTGTGGCGATCGGTACTCACAATCGGCCTCCCGCAGAGTAATACGGTCAGTCTCGATACCGCTCACCGGGTGGAGCCTCGGTGGCGTAGGAGTGAAAGCCATAGCGCTGCAATCGATCTCGATCCTCGGTGCGATCCAGCCGGAATCCCGGCTCGGTGGGTGGGCGCTGCACCAGGAAGCTCAGGGCGGTGGTCTGCCGCCCGTAGCCGGCGTCGTAGGCGTTCACGCGAATGTAGTGGCGCGGGAAGGTGGCCCGGCAGGCGTTGATCTCCGCGAGCACCCCGTCGGGTTCGTCGAGATCGAACAGCGGCAACCCCCACATCTCCCAGTAGCTGTTGCGGGGATGCGGATCGTCGGTGTACTCGATGGATACCGGCCAGTTCTCGAGCAGGGCGTAGCGCACCTGGGCGGCGATATCGGCATCGCTGAGTTCGGGCAGATGGGAGAAGGTGCCCTGACGCAGATACATTGCGACTCCTTGTCGTCGAGCGGTCAGCGACTGGCCGTGGGCACGGCGTCGGGCGCGTCGGTGGAGGTGTAGTCGAAGGTGACATCACCCCAGGTGGCCAGCGCCACCTCGAGCGGACGGCAGTGCTCGGCCGCCTGGCGCAGCACGTCCGGCCCCTCCTTCAGCAGGTCGCGACCTTCGTTGCGTGCCTTCACGACCGCCTCCAGTGCGACCCGGTTGGCCTCCGCGCCCGCGGCGATGCCGAACGGGTGTCCGATGGTGCCGCCGCCGAACTGGAGGATCACGTCGTCGCCGAACAGGTCCAGCAACTGGTGCATCTGCCCCGCGTGGATGCCGCCGGAGGCCACCGGCATGACGCCGGGCAGGCTGGCCCAATCCTGGTCGAAGAAGATGCCGTTGGTGGGATTGGCCGGAATGTAGTTGTCGCGCAAGGTGTCGTAGAAGCCCCGCACCGTGTGCGGATCGCCCTCGAGCTTGCCGACGACGGTGCCCGCGTGCACATGGTCCACACCGATGAGGCGGCACCACTTGGCCAGCACCCGGAAGCTCACGCCGTGGGTTTTCTGCCTGGTGAACGTGGAGTGTCCGGCGCGGTGCAGGTGCAGCAGCATCCCATTGCGGCGCGCCCACTTGGCCATGGACTGCATGGCGGTGTACCCCACGGTCAGGTCCATCATGATGATCACGCTGCCCAGGGATTTGGCGAACTCGGCCCGCTCGTACATGTCCTCCATGTCCGCTGCGGTCACATTGAGGTAATGCCCCTTGAGTTCCCCGGTTTCGGCGATGGCGCGGTTGACGCCCTCCATGGCGAACAGATAGCGATC
Source organism: Nocardia otitidiscaviarum (assembly GCF_007362295.1). Taxonomy (NCBI): domain Bacteria; kingdom Bacillati; phylum Actinomycetota; class Actinomycetes; order Mycobacteriales; family Nocardiaceae; genus Nocardia; species Nocardia otitidiscaviarum. Next base: position 3,049,906 of record NZ_CP041695.1, read on the forward strand.
CCGCCACCGCATGAACGGCTGCGAGTTGATGTTCTCGTCGTCCTTGGTGAAATCGAGACCGCCCTTGCACGCTTCGTATACCACACGTCCGTAGTTACGGGCGGAGAGTCCGAGTTTCGGTTTCACGGTGGCGCCGAGCAGTGGCCGGCCGTATTTGTTGAGATACTCCCGTTCCATAACGATTCCGTGCGCCGGACCCTGAAAGGTCTTGACATAGGCCACCGGAATGCGCATATCCTCCAGCCGCAATGCCTTGAGTGGTTTGAAGCCGAAAACATTGCCGATCACCGAGGAGGTGAGATTGGTGATCGACCCCTCCTCGAAGAGATCGAGATCGTAGGCCACATAGGCGAAGTACTCGCCGGGGCGGCCGGGCACCTCGTCGACCCGGTAGCACTTGCCGCGGTACCGGTCGTGCGCGGTCAACCGATCGGTCCACACCACCGTCCAGGTGGCGGTGGAGGATTCGCCGGCGACGGCGGCGGACGCCTCGACGGGATCGACGCCCTGCTGCGGGGTCACCCGGAAGACGGCCAGCACGTCGGTATCCTTGGGCTGATAGTCGGGAGCGTAGTATCCCATCGACGCATAGGACTGCACGCCCGGATCCCACCGGTCACGTTCTGGTGTGTCAGCCATTGTTCCTCCTGCTCGCGCCGGTGGTCGACTTGCGAATTCCAGGATGACGGCGGCGTTATCGACAAACAATTCGATTGTTTCTCGTCTCGCTCAACTATTTCGTCGAGTTTGCTACCGTCTGACGATGGGTACGGTCAGTGCGGTGCGGATGGAAACCTTTCTGGCCGTGGCGCGGCACAGCAGTATTCGCCGCGCCGCCGCGCAGCTGCACATCACCGAGGCCGCCGCATCGGCCGCCGTGGCGCACATCGAAAAGCAGTTGGGGGCCAAACTCATCGCCAAATCCGGTCGCGGCATCGCCCTCACCGAGGCGGGCCGCATCTACGCTGATTACTGCCGCAGCATCCTGGGCCTGATGAACGAGGCGCACGCGGCGGTGCAGCGGGCCGAGACCGGTCGGCTGCGCATCGGGGTGGTCGCCACCGCCGGGGAGTACGTGCTGCTGCGGCTGCTGGCGTCGTTCCGCACTCGTTATCCGGATGTCGAGGTGGGCTTGTCGATCCACCCGCGCGATGTGCTGTTCCTCGAATTGACCCATCACGAAACGGATCTCGTCATCGCGGGCAGGCCGCCCAGCGACGGCGGGCTGATCACCCGGGCGCTGCGCCCGAGCCGCCTGGTGGTGGTGGGCGCGCCGGGACAGTTTACCGACCCGGCTACCGTGACCTGGCTGTTGCGCGGCAAGGGATCCGGCACCCGTGACACCACCCTCGCGCTGCTGGACCGCCTGGAGATCGCGCCGCCCACCCTCACCCTGGGCACGCACGGCGCGGTGCTGGCGGCGGCGCGAGAAGGGTTGGGCATCACCCTGATTCACAGCGATGCCATCGACAGCGACCTGGCCGAGGGTTCACTGCAACTGCTGGCGGTCGAGGGCACTCCCCTCGACCGCCCGTGGCATGCGGTCACCACCCGCACCCCCACCCCCACCGCCCGACTGTTCCTCGGGCACATCACCGATCCGAACGCGGTGGGGGCGGCGGCCTTTCGTCGCTGTCACTCCGACCGCAGTACCTCCACGGTCTCCAACCGTCCGGCCCGATAAGCCGGATAGAGGCTGGCCAGGGCCACCAGGGCGAGCACCGCCCCCGCGGTCACGAGCAGCGGACCGGCCACCACGCCCCAGGCGAGTTGGAACCCGTAGAACACCGGAGACGCGGTGGCCTGGAGATGGATCAGGCCCAGTCCCCCGGCGGTTGCGAAGGCGATGGTGAGCCCGGCCAGCAGCGCCGCCTGTGTCAGCACCACGGCGCGCTCGGTGCCCACGGTGCTGCCGATGGCCCGCAGGACCGCGCGCTCGCGCCGCCGCTGCACCAGGGCGAGGACGAACACATTGAGCACGCTGATGCCCGCCGTGATCATCATGACGTAGCCGCTGATGGTGAACGGTTCGAAGAAGCGGGTGATGGCGCGTTCACCGGTCGTCCGCCAGGTGTCGTCGTCGTAGACCGACAGCCCCGCACCCAGTGCGAGGTAGTCCTCGCGGTGGGCGGCCGCGTCGTCGGCGGAGTCGTATCGGACGATCACCTGGTCCCGTACCGCCGCCCAGGCCCGTTCGGCCGTGGCCGCCGAGACCAGCACGATATCGCCGAGTGTGGAGTCGTTGATCACGCGCGGTCGGAACAGCCCCGCCACCCGGAATTCCTTGTGCCCCTGCGGTGTCGGCAGCGTCACGGTGTCGCCGACGCCGACGCCGAGGTGTCCGGCCGCCACGTCGCTCAGTCCGATCTCCCCCGCGCTCATGCCGCGCCACAGCGCTCGCGCGTCGGTGACGGTGTCGACCGCGGCCTCGGCGTACCAGCCGCCCGGGTCCACCCCGACCACGATGCGCGGTTCGGTGGCGGACGGGATCATGGCCGTCCACCGGGAGGCGATCTCCCGCCCGCCCGCGGCCCGTTCGATCAGCTCGAAGGTGGCGGGCGCTATGCGTCCGCGCCGCTGGTCCAGGATGGCCTGCGGCGCGATGACGAGGGCGTCGGAAAGCCGCTGCGCCTTCTGCTCGGCCACCTGATCGGCCGCGAGCCGCTGCACGCTGGCGGAGCCGACCGCCAGGCTGGTGCCCACGGTCATGACGGCCACGGTGGTGGCGAACAGGGTGGCGTAGCGGCGGATGTCGGCGGCCACGAGCCGTCCGATGCGCGGGTGGCGACGGGCCAGCAGGCCGGTCAGGCCGGTGGCGATGCGCGGTGTGGCCCAGAGGGTGACGGCCGCGACCCCGGCCAGTCCGAGGAACAGTCCGCTGCTGCCGAGATTCAGGTCCACCAGGCCGCGTTGGAAGCGTTCCAGCAGGGCCACCGCCCCCGCGATGGTGATCATGCCGAGGATGAGCACCCACAACCGAATCCGGCGACCGCCGCGCACCACGCCGAAGCTCGACATGGCCGCCAGCGGCCCGTCGCGGACCAGTCGCCAGGCCGGTCCGGCCATGGCCAGCACCCCGCACAGCACGCCCGCGCCGAGGCCGAGGCCGACCAGCCCGGGACTCCATCCGACGGCGATCTCGGCCCCGGAACCGTCGAGCATGGTGCGGCCGAAACGGTCGATGAGGAAATCGCCCAGCAGATATCCGCTGGGCACGGCGAGCAGTCCGCCGATCGCCCCGATGACCGCGCCCTCGCCGAGGAACCCGGCCAGCAGTGAGCGCGGTGTCGCACCGATCGCGCCGATGGTGCCCATGACCGCTCGGCGCTCCTCGATACTGAGCAGAATCGTATTGACCGCGATGAGGATTCCCACCAGGATCCCGCTCAGCGCCGTCAGGTTCAGGCTCTGCTTCGCGCCCGCGTAGACCACCGGGAGCTGTGGCCGCGGCGGTCCCGCGGTGGCCATGTCCGCCACGATGCGATCCACGTCGGCGGCGATGTCCGCACCCGGTGCGGGCAGCACGAACGCCGCCGTCACGAATCCGCTGCCGCCCAGCAGATCCGCGGCGCTGTCGGTGTCGGGGGCGAAGAGCACATGGCCGCCGTTGATGCCCGCCACCCGATCGAATTCGGGAAAGGTCCAGCCCAGGTGTGCGCTGCCCGCGGGCTGGCCGGGAATGCGCACCTCGTCGCCGAGGCGCAGTCCGAGCCGGTCGGCGACCACGGCGGGTATCTCGAACGGCACCCCGGGTCCGTCGGCGGGGCGTTCGGTGCGCGCTCGCTGCTCGCAGTCGAACGGCCCCACCAGCAGTTCGATGGTGCACGGCGCACCCATGACGAAGAACCCGTGCCGAGTACCGCCCACCTCGAGCGGAGCCATGCCCGCGACGAACGGCACCACGGCCTCCGCCTCCGGGATCTCCGAACGCAGGCGCTGCACCACCGCCACCGGCAGCCGCCCGGCGACGGTGGGTGTCACCTGGATGGCGCGATCCCCGGCATAGGCGGTGAGCGACGGTCCGAAGGCGTCGAAGGGCCGGGTCACCTCGCGCTGCAACTGCACCATTCCCAGCACCAGGGTGGCCCCGAGCGCCACCCCTACGACGCTGGAAATCGTTCTGCGCCAGTCGAAGAGCAGTGCGGTGAGATGGACCCGGCGGAAGCGCGCCCAGCCCGCCCCGACCCGCCTCACCGGTCCGGCTCCAGCGCCCGCTCGTCGGCCCGCCCGTCCACCAGGCCGATATGGCGGGTGCCGTAGGGCGAGGCCGCCGGGTCATGGGTGACCACGATGACGGCGGTGTCGTTCTCCTCGGCGAGTTCGCGCAGCAGCGACAGCACCGCGTCGGAGGATGTGGAGTCGAGATTGCCGGTCGGTTCGTCGGCCAGCAGCAGCGCGGGCCGCGCCACCATGGCACGCGCCACCGACACCCGCTGCATCTGACCGCCGGACAGCTCACCGGGCCGGTGCCGGGCACGGTCTCCCAGACCCACCCGCTCCAGCAGTTCCCGGGCGCGGGCATCCGCGGTACGCGCCGGGACGCCGTCGAGAACCAGTGGTAGCGAGACATTCTCGACGGCGTCGAGCATGGGCACCAGATTGAAGAACTGGAAGACGAAGCCGAGGCTGCGGCGGCGGAAGGCCGAGCGCGCGGTGGCGCTCAATGCCCAGATGTCCTCCCCCCGCACGGTGACCGTGCCGCTGTCGGGGGCGTCGAGCCCGCCCGCCACATGCAGCAGGGTGGATTTGCCCGCGCCGGACGGGCCGGTGACGATCACGAACTCCCCCGCCGACACCGTGAGGTCCAGGTCGCGCAGCGCGTGCACCCGCTCCTCACCGCGCAGGTACGACTTCGACACCGCGTTCAGTTCCAGCAGCGCCGTCATGCCGGGGCCGCTTCCGTCGCGGGGCGCACCCGCAACAGCAGCTGATGTCCGTTGCGAATGGTCTGCACCGGTTCCAGTCCGGCCCCGGCGACCAGTTCCAGCACCTGATCGGCGGTGAAATTGCTGGTGATGGTGTTGGTTCCGACGAACCGCTCGATGAGCCGGTCCTTCCACGGCACCCCGGGACTGGTCAGCACCGACAGCGACAGTTCCCCGTCGTCGGCCAGCAGTGCGGCCATATGCTTCAGCGCGAGCTGGGGCTCCGGGAAGACATGCAGCGCACCGTAGCAGCCCAGGGCGCGCACCGAACCCGGTTCCAGTCCGAGCGTGTTCACGTCCTGGATCAGCGACACCGCCCCGGGCACCCGCCGGAAGCGTTTGGCGTTCTTGCGCAACATATCCGGGGACAGGTCCACGAACAGCAGCGGCGGCAGCGTGCGCACCTTGGCCGAGCGGATGGCGAAGGTGGTGAGGCTGCCGTCGCCGACGCCGATATCCACGAAGGCCGCGCCCCGCTCGGCGGCGGCCGCCAACTGTCCGCCGTAGAAGCGCCCGAGCACGCCGAGTTTGCCGCTCCAGACGATCCAGAACACCAGCGTGGCCACGATCGGATACGCCTTGGAATAGATACGGTAGGCGAATCGCACTTTCTCACTGGCGATTTCGCGGCCGGTGTAGGTGTCGGCGGTGGCGTCGGCGTAGAGCCGCAGGCGGGTGTCGACCGGGCGCAGGCCGACCTCGCCCGCGGCGGTGACCAGTGCGCCGGTGTCGTCCTCGCGCAGCGGTTCCCGGGTGATCGGATGGACGAACGGCGGCAGCGCGGCCATCGCGGAGTGATCGGCACCGGTCCCGGTCAGCCCGTAGTAGTCGCGCACCAGCCGCGCGTACAGGCCCGCGGGCAGCAGGCGGCGCGCCCAGAACGAGGACCGCACGTCCCGGCCCACCCGATACACGGCGCGCGGCCGCCGCCGGGTCAGGGCGCGCAGCACGGCCGCGGCCACCACCTCCGGATCCTGGCCGTTCGCCAGGTGTTCGGCAGTGCGGCGGGACACTTCGGCGCTGACTGCCCGGTACACGCTCAGCTCGTCACCCCCATGCCGCGCCGCGGCGAGGATGCCGGTGCGGGTCCATCCGGGAATCAGCGTCACCACCTCGATTCCGAAGGGCGCGGCCTCCATGCGCAGTGCCTCGCCGAGTTTCTCCACCGCCGCCTTGCTGGCCGAGTACCATCCGCCGAACGGCTGTGCGACCCCGGCCGCGCCGGAACCCACCACCACGATCCGGCCGCTGCCCTGCCGACGCAGCACAGGCAGTACCGCCCGCGCCACCCGCGCGGTGCCGACGGCGTTCACGTCCAGCAGGGCGGCGGCCTCGGCCGGGGTGGTCTCCTCCACGGCACCGGCGAGTCCGTATCCGGCGCAGGCGATCACCGCGCGCACGGTGCGGTGCCGTTCCACGGCGTCGTCCACCCACAGCCGTACCGCGTCCTCGTCGCGCACGTCGACGGCCGCGATCGGGAACGGCGACCGCTCGGGCACCGCGACATCCGCGCCCACGACGCGGAATCCGCACTCGGACAGCAGTTTCCCGGTGGCCAGGCCGATGCCCGAGCCCGCGCCGGTGATGAGCACCACGCCGGGTTGTTCTTTCATATCGCTCGTACTCCTTCTGTTCGACTGGGCGGCTGTCGAAGCGCCCGCTGGCGACTCGCGTTCAGGCGCACACCAGCAGCGCCCGGGGCAGCACCTCGAGGGTCGCGCCCTCCACGACGGTGATCTCGCCGTCGAGTTCGAGCGGGCTGGGATATTCGGGACGCAGATCCACCCGGGCCGACCGTTCGCAGCGCGCCAGGGCGGAAGCGCGGAAGCGCCCGCGGTACAGACCCGCGATGAGGCGCAGTACGGCGGGCCGGGAGGCCGCCGACCAGATGTTCACGTCGAACCGCCCGTCATCGGCGGTGACCCCGGTGTCGTAGCGCATTCCGCCGGCGAAGTGCACGGACTTGAGGACGCTCACGGTGGTGACGGGCGCGTGCTGTCGCCACCCCTCGCCCCGGATATCCACGCGCAGCGGGTCGAAGGTGGCGATCGTACGCAGCGCGGTGTAGGCGATGGCCGCGTCGGTGGTGCGGGGTTTGAGCCACGCGGTGAGCCCGCCCGCCGTATTGAAATGGTGATTGCCCGCCGCGACCAGGCCCATACTGGCGTTGAGCAGGAAGTAGCGGATCCGGCGGGTGCCGTCCGGCAGCAGCATGGTGGCCTTGCCGACATCCACGCTGCGGGCCCGCTCCAGGTCGATGCGCGCGGGCACCCCGGCCAGCGTCCGGTCCGCGGCGGCGGGTTTGTGAAAGTCGTTGGAACTGCCCAAACCGATGGCCCCCAGCGCGATGCGGGGATCGCGCGGCCGGTCGACGGCCGGGTCCATGAGCGCGTTGAGCACCAACCCGACGGTGCCGTCCCCGCCCGCGGCGATCACCGCGTCATGTCCGGCGTCGACGGCGGCGCGCACCGCCTTCTCCGCCTCGGCCGCCGAATCCGGTGCGGCCGTGTCGATATCGGGTCGACGCTCGAGCAGAGCCTGTCGCACCTGCGGCCATCGGGTGGCGGCTCCGCCCTTGGCGGTGGGATTCACGACGAGAAACACGAGTCCTCCGGTAGTCCGAGCCAGTCGGCGAGGCCGTGCCAATCGCCGCTGGTGACGAGTGCGTTGTCGGTGCGGGCGTGCAGCAGGTACACCGGAATGCCGAGTGCGGTGGCGGGCGGATCCTTGTCCGGGTCGTTGCCCACCATGACGCACTGCTCCCCCGCGACGTCGAGCAGTTCCAGCAGTTCGCCGTAGTACTCGATGCGCGGTTTGGCCCGCCGCATGCTCTCCCCGCTGCAGATGTGCGCGAAGACCGCGGGATCGAGGCCACCCCAGCGCAATCGGTCCACGACGGTGCTGTGCGGCCACAGCGGATTGGTCGCCACCACCTGGCGCACCCCGCGTTCGGCGAGCAGATCGACCAGCACCCGCGCCGCCGGCACCGGATGGAAGCAGCGCCGCAGCCGGGGCAGTCCGGTGGCGGCCAGGGCACGGAAACGGCGGTCGGCCTCGGGAACCGAGACGGCCGCCCGCTCGGCGAGCAGGCGCACCAGCAGGTCGTGGTTGGTGAGCTCACCGTCGTTGCGCCGCACCTGATCCAGGGTGGCGCGCAGCATGGGCAGGAATCGGTGCGGCGGCAGCACATCTCGGAAGGCGGCGGCGGCCACCAACGGCATGAGCACTCCGAAGGTCCGCTGCCGCAGCCCGACCAGGGTGCCGTCCAGATCCCACAGCACCGTGGTCACCCCCGGGCGTCCCGGTAGCGGCATGCTCACTCCTGACTGTCCGCGACCGCCCGCAGCTGTGCGGGGGTCATACCCACCCGAGCGGCGAACGCGGCCAGATCGACGGTGTCGCCGGTGGATCCGCGCACCGTGCGCGCGGCGCTGACACCGAGATCGGCGACGGTCTTGGCCAGCGCGGCCGGAAACAGCCATCGACCCAGGTCGCGCTGGAACACCCGGGTGAGCCGGTAGGGCGCGGCCACCCGCGCCCCGGCCCGCGACAGCGGGTTGTCGGTGCGCAGCGAACTCATCCGCGCCGCCTCGTCACCGGGCACGAGCAGCAGATTGCGCCACAGCGTCGCGAACCGGATCACCTTCTCCCCCAGCGCCTGGGTGGCGTTGAACTCCAGATACGCCTTCTCGATGGTGGCGGTGTGCGTGGACCGGCTGCGCAGCAGCGTGTGTATGTCGCGGGTCTTGCGGTCGACGTCGTAGCGGTAGAAGCGGTCGGTGTGTGGGCGCGTCCACGCCACCAGCGCGGCGATCCGCTCGTCCGGCACGAGCCGCTGAGTCAGCGACAGCGCGTGATAGACGAGATTGTGCGATCCGGCGGCGGTGACCGCCTCCCGCACCAGGCCGTAGTCCAGGTCGTCGCCCGCGTAGCGCACCAGATTCCAGATGTCGGCGAGCTCGCGCACCCCGGTCTTGTAGTACGGCAGGTGGACGCACAGGTGGTGCAGATTGTCCTCGTGCGCCATGGCCCAGGCCGGAACGCCGTGGAAGTCGATGGGCCGCACTCGTTTCCAGATGGCGGCGTAGTCGATGGTGTACGGCGCGAGCGGCGTGATGAGCCCCCAGTGCGTGCCCACCACCAGCGCACCGTCGCGGGAGACGAACGACGGCAGGTGGTGCGAACGCCGCTCGCGCACCCGGGGCTCCTTGCCCAGCAGTTCCGAGACGCTGAACATGCCGAGATCCCGGTAGATCTCGACGGCGGCGTCGACCTGCTCGATATCGAGCAGGATGTCGATATCGTTCATGCGCTTGTAGTACGCGTCGCCGTAGACCTCGGACGCGAAGAGCATGCCCTTGAGCACGACGCAGCGGATACCGGCCGCGTCGAACCGCCGCAGCAGCTCCTTGGCTCCCACCAGCCGCCGTTCGTTGGCCGCGGCGATCTCGTCGGAGACGGCCTGGAACGCATCCGCCAGCGGCACCCGGTCGAACAGGCCCTCGGCGGTGAGCCGATGCTGGACCAGCGGCACGGTCGCATTGCGCCGCGCCAGATGCAGCACCTGCACCCAGTCCATCTCTCCGCGGGCCAGGTCGCGCAACTGGGCGCGCTCGGCGTCGGTGGGCGCGGCCAGGGCGGCGAGCACCAGCAGCCGTTCGGCGGGCGTGCCGCCCGCCGCGATGAGGGCGTCGGTCATCGGGAGGCTCCGATCTGGTCGGGGTGGAAGCCGAACCGGCGCGCCACCGCGTCGATCCGGTCGACGGCGACATCCAGGTGCTCGGTGCTCAGCGTGGCCATCATGGAGATCCGCAGCCGTTGCAGATCCCGTGGCACCGCCGGGAATTCGACACCGTTGACGAAGACGCCCGCCCGGTGCAGCGCGGCCACCACCTCGGCGACCGGCACGGTGGCGGGCAGGATGACGGGCACGATGGCCGTCATCGGGTCCACCGCGAACCCGCGCCGCCGCAGCGCCGCCGCGAAGTGGGCGGTATTGGCGTGCAGGGCCGCCACCCGTTCCGGATGGGCCTCGATGAAGTCGATCCCGGCCAGCACCGAGGCGACCACGGCGGGCGACAGCGAGGCGGAGAACATGTAGGAGCGGGCGAAGAAGCGCAGCGAATCCACCAGCGCCCGGCTGCCCGCCACGAAACCGCCGGTGGTGGCGAACACCTTCGAGAAGGTGCCCATGGCGATGTCGACCCCGCCGTCGAGCCCGAAATGTTCGGCCGCGCCGTGCCCGCGGGCACCGAGCACCCCCGTTCCGTGCGCATCGTCCACGGCCAGCAGCGCGCCGAAATCGTCACAGAGCGAGCGGATTTCGGGCAGCGGTGCGATATCGCCGTCCATGGAGTAGACGCCCTCCACGGCGACCACCACATTCGCGCCCGGATTGCGCCAGCGCACCTGCATGAGCCGGTAGCGCAGATGGTCGAGGTCGTTGTGGTCGAAGGCCATCGACCGCACCCGGCCCAGTTGGATACCGTCGTAGAGGCTGGCGTGGTTCTGCTCGTCGTAGATCAGGATGTCGCCGCTGCGCAGCAGGCCGGTCACCCAGCCGACATTGGCGGCGAACCCGGAGGAGAAGAGCATGGCCGCCTCGCAGCCCTTCACCGCCGCGAGCCGCTGCTCGAGCTCGAGGTGGAGTGAGGTGGTGCCATTGAGCAAGGGCGGTCCGCCGCAGCCGATTCCGTACTTCCGGGTGGCGGCCACCGCCGCCTCGATGATCTCCGGTTCGTCGGCCAGGCCCAGATAGTTGTTGGACCCCAGCATGATCACCTCGCGGATGTCCCCCGTCTCCGGGTCCCGCGCCCGCACCACCGGTCCGGCGGGGCCGGTGATCTCGCGCAGGACGAATCCCATGCCGCGCACCCGCTCCACATAGGGCCGGAAGTGTTCGAAACGCTGGTCGAAGGAGTGGGCGTCGGTGTCGAGATAGTGCTCCAGGGTGAAGTTCTCGGCATGTCCGGTGGGGTGGGCGTCGAGCGAGGTCATGCGGAACCCTTTCGTGCGATGAGCGTGACGGTGCCCGCGTGGCCGTCGAGCAGCACGGTGTCGCCGTCGGCGATGCGCCGGGTCGCCTGCGGCACGCCGACCACGGTGGGGATGCCGAGTTCGCGGCCGATGATGGCGGTGTGCGAGAGCAGGCTGCCCTTCTCACTGACCAGCCCGCCCGCGGCCACCATCAGGAACACCCAGCCCGGGTCGGTGGTGGCGGCCACCAGCACGCGGCCGTCGGTGACGGCGGCGGTGTCGGGTTCGGGCAACACCAGCGCCGGCGCTTCCACACGGCCCGGCGCGCAGCCGATTCCGGTGAGGACGGTCGCGTCGTCGAAGGCCAGGAAATCCGGTTCGGGCGTGTGCGCGGCCGCGATTCCGGCGGTGACGATGCGCGAGGGAGCCGCCTGCGCCCGCCAGGTCTCGTGGTCGCGTGTGCGGGCGGCCACCAGGTCGCGGGGCTGCGCGGTGACGGAGGTGCCGCGGGTGAGGGCGGCGATCTCCTCGTAGGTGAGATAGAAGACATCGCGCGGATCGTCGAGCAGCCCCGCCTCGTGCAGCTGTGTCCCCAACACGCGGAACACCCGTTTGACCATGCCGAAGCAGCGGCTGCGCCCCAGGCGCATATTCTCGCGCTGCTTCACCGTGGCGCGGGCTTGGGCCAGCACCAGGCGCACGAGCAGCCACCGCAGCGGTCGGCCGCGCAGGGCGCGGCGCAGCCGCAGCTCCGCCTCCCGCCGGATGCGCCGCTCCTCGGCGGTCATGGTCCGGAAGTCGATATCGCGGCGAATATAGTTGCGCAGCACCGGAATCAGCTTCTCGGGATGCTGTTCCAGCGAGTCCGTCTCCAATTTCAGCTCGTCCACGGTGCGGTCGCCGTAGGCCGCCAGATGCGCACGGTAGGCGGTCAGGAACTCGGTGTGGGCGTCGTCGTGCAGCTCCGCCCACACCCGCGCCGGGTCCCGATCGCTGTCGATCAGCGCGCGCAGGGCGGGATCGGTGGCCGCGCGGGTGGCCAGCGCCAGGGCCGAGCGCACCGGTTCGACGCTGTCCACGCCCTCCTCGCCGCAGAACAGTTCGTTGCGCAGGGTGTCCGGATTGTCGACACCGCTGTCCTGCAACAGTTTTCCGAGCGCGTGGAACAGTTGCTGGGCGATGAAGTCGTTGAAGATCTGCACCGCGTAGGCGGGAACGAGATCGCTGATCACGCGGTCGAGCCAGGTCAGCAGTGCGTGCGGGGTGCGCTCCCGATCCGGGGTGGCCGGGTCGAGGCGGTGGTCGAGATCGGCGCGGAATCGGTCGAGTTCGGTGAAGAAGTGCGCCAGTCGGCGCGGCAGCCGGAACCAGCCGAGCAGCAGTATCAGCACGACTCGCGCACGCAGCAGCAGGGTGCGGGCGCGGGCCCAGCCGCCCGCCGGTGGCGCGGGCCGCCGGTAGCGGTTCTCGATGCCGAGTGCGGCCTCCCAGCCCTCGATGGCGAAGTCCAGCCCGGGAATCCGGAGGAACAGCCGATACCAGTTGCTGATGTTGTAGTAGATCCGGCCGTGCCAGGTGCCCACCAGATACGGGTAGAGATCGGCGGCACCGGCGCGCACGGTCGCGCGTCGCGCGCCGAAATCCCGGTGGCAGACCCGGAACACCTGCTCGTAGGCCAGCCGCACGATGGAGAAGGTCAGCGGACTGGATACGCCCGGATAGGACTCGGCCACATTGACGTTGTCGAAGATGGTCTCCTGCGCGCCGGTCGCGGTGACCGGCCGCGTTTGCAGCAGGTGGATTCGGCCCGCGCGGTCGATGGCCCATTCCACGTCCTGCGGGGCGTCCAACCGCTCGGCCAACTCCACCGCCAGCCCGGTGAGTTCGAGCACCTGGGCGTCGGTGAGGGCCGCGGTGTCGACCGGCGGCACGGCGGTGACCGCGGTGCCGTCCGCCGTCGGCAGGACCGCGCTGGACTTCTCGCCGATGCTGCGGGCGGTGACGGTGCGGGAGCGGGTGTCGACGAAGTAGGTGTCGCAGTCCACGGTTCCGGAGACCACGCCCTCCCCCAGCCCCAGGCCCGCCGAGACCACGGCCTCGCCCGGATCGCCATTGCGCGGATTGCAGCTGAACACCACTCCGGCGGTGGCGCTGTCCACCAGTGTCTGCACGATGACGGCGGTGTCGGCGACGGCATTGCCCAGCCCGCGCCGCGCGCGATAGAACAGCGCCCGCTGTGAGTACGCCGACGCCAGACAGGCCAGTACGGCATCCGGTACCGCTTCGGGCGCGACATTGAGCAGGGTGTCGAGCTGTCCGGCGAAGGAGTCGGTGGCCGAATCCTCGCCCCGCGCCGACGACCGCACCGCCAGCCGACCCGCCCCCTCGAGCTCGGTGAGCCGCCGGTGCAGGTCGGCGGCGAGATCGTCGGGCAGTGACAGCGCGGTCACCAGCTCGGCGATGGCATCGGCGGTGTCGCGCAACGACTTCGGATCCTCGGCGTCGAGCGCGCCGAGCAGCGCGTCCAGCTCGTCGCGCACCGGTTCGAGAATGCGGGCGCAGGCCGCAGCGGTGAGTACGCAGAAGGCCGGTACCCGATACCCGTGCCGGTGCAGCCAGGCCAGCTTGGCGGCCTTGTGCCCGATGAGGGCCGGGTCCAGTCGGGCGGCGGCGGTCGCGTCGGCGACGGCGGTCAGTTCGGCGGCGGTCACAGGTCACCTCCGTTGGTGCGGCGGCGCAGGCGCACCAGCACGGGATCGGGAAGATTGGAGATCTGCGGGTTCTCCCGCACCCGCAGTCCGCCCGCGAGTTCGATGTCGTAGCGGGACAGCAGCATGGCCAGCCCCGCCCGGGCCTCGATCAGCGCCAGATGCCGCCCGACGCACAGGTGCGGGCCCCAGCCGAACGGGAAGTAGTGGAACGGCGACCGGTCCCGGGCGGCCGCCGGGAGGAAGCGGTCGGGATCGAAAACCAATGGCGCGGACCAGAACTGCGGTAGGCGCTGATTGACGAACGGGCTGATCACGACGATGGATCCGGCGGGCAGGTCGAAGCGGTCGAAGCTGTCGGCCGCCACGGGGGTGCGGCTGAACGCCCAGGCGGGCGGGTGCAGCCGCATGGCCTCGTCGAGGGCGCGGCCGGTCAGATCGAGGGCGGTGAGATCGTCGGCGGTCGGCGGGCCGCCCGCCAGTCGCCCGTCGATCTCGTCCACCACATCGCGCAGCACCGTGCGATTGCGGCACAGCTCGTACACGGCCCAGGCGATGGCCCCGCCGGTGGTTTCGTGCCCGGCGAGCAGGAAGGTCAGCACCTCGTGGCGCAGCTGGGTGTCGTCCATGGCGTGCCCGTCGTCGTCGCGCGCGCTCGACAGCCGATCCAGCAGGCTGCCGGAGCCGGTGCGGTGTCCGGCGATGACCTCGTCCACCACCCGGTGCAGCCGCGAAAGCGCCTGCCCGAACGCGCGATTGGCCGGTGTCGGCACCGACGGCGGCAGCGGAACGGGTGCCGCCATGTGTCGCATGACCCAGCCCACGCCGTGGCGCACATCGTCCTCGATCTGCGGCAGCACATCGTCCACGTCCGCGCCGAGCACCGCACGGCACACCACGTCGGCGGCGAAGCCGAGCACCTCCGGCACCAGGTCCACGATCTCGCCGGTATCGGCGTGGCGGTCCAGCCGCGCGGCCATGCGCTGTCCGCACTCCACCATGAGCGGCACCTCGTCGAGAACGTGCCGGCGGTGGAAGACCGGTTTGATGAGCGCCCGCTGCCGCTGCCACAGCTCGCCCTCGCTCACCAGCAGGCCGGGGCCTAGCAGATGGTGCAGGCTCGTATAGCTGATGCCTTTGCGGTAGTTGTCGGCATTGGTCATCATGACCTGCCGAATGTGGTCGGGGTCTACCAGCAGGTACAGCTGTTCGTGGGCGAGCCGGATGCGCACGCTGCCGCCGTGCGCGTATGCCTGCTCGTAGAACAGCGTCAACGGGTCGCGCCGATAGTCGAGGTAGGCACCCAGCGGATGGCGGGAGGACGGTCCGGGCAGGCGGCGGCCGGTGTCCCGGGCGAGCAGTGCGGTCACGGTGTCTCCTCGGTGGCGACGAACCGCGCGCGGGCGGCCGCGCGCTGGATCTTGCCGCTGGTGGTCTTGGGCAGCGCGCGCGGCGGCACCAGATGCACCGCGTCGGCCAGCACGCCGGTGCGGGAGCTGACGGCGGATCGGATCGCCAGTCGCAGCGCGTCCTGCTCGGCGGTGTCCACTTCGGTTTCCACGATCAGGTGCAGACCTTCGGAATGCGCGTCGGCCGTGCGGTTTCCGACCGCCGCCACCCCGCCCAGCCGGACACCGGGCACGGTCTGCGCGGCCTGTTCGAAATCGGAGGGGAAGTAGTTGGCCCCGCGAATGATGATCAGGTCCTTGCGGCGGCCGGTGATCCGCAGCCCGCCGTCCCGCAGATAGCCGAGATCGCCAGTGTCCCACCAGCTCCCGTCGACCACGCAGGCCGCCGTGGCGTCGGGCAGCTGGAAATAGCCCGGCGTGCGGGACGGCCCGCGGAACTGCACCGCGCCGAGCATATTGTCGTCGCAGGGCCGTCCCCGCTCGTCCACGACGCGGATCTCGGTGCCGGGCACCGCCGGACCGCAGTCCACCACCTGCACCGCATCGGGGGCGTCCGCGGGCACGTCGACCACGCGGGCCTCGGTCGCCAGCCGGTCCCGGGAGACGGTGTCCACGCGCAAGGTCGCGCGCGGCCGGTTCACGGTGATCGCCAGTGACGCCTCGGCCATGCCGTAACAGGGCACCACCGCGTCGCGCGGCAGTCCCCAGGCCGCGAAGCGGTCGGTGAACAGGCGCAGGGTGTCGGCCTGGATCGGCTCGGCCCCGCAGAACAGGAACCGCCACCGCGACAGGTCGACCCCGTCGAGATCCTCGTCGCGCACTCGCAGCGCGGCGTAGCCGTAACCGAAATTCGGTGCCGCGGCGACGGTTCCACCGTAGTCGCTGACATTGCGCAGCCACTCGGCCGGTGCCCGCAGAAAGCGGTTGGGCGGCATGAGTACCGCGCCGGCCCCCGCGAACAGCGGGGTCAGGGTGCCGCCGATGAGTCCCATATCGTGGTTGAGCGGCAGCCAGCCCGCCCAGTTGTCCCCGGGTCCCAGTCCACACACGCGGGTGATCTGCTCACAGTTGGCGGCGAGATTGGCGTGGCTGATCACCACGCCCTTCGGGCTGCCAGTGGAGCCCGAGGTGCATTGGATGAAGGCCGGATCGGTGCCGTCGGGCAGCCGGGGCTCGGCCTCCGGCGCGCCCGCGGTCACCGCACGTGCGTGCAGGTCCACACCGTTCACCACGATCGTTCCGGTGGGCCGGTGCGCGCCGAGTGCGTCGAGCACATCGGGGGCGGCCACCAGTGCGGCGGGAGCCAGATACGCGACCAGCCGGGCGAACTTGTCCGCGAACAGGCCGCGGCCGCCGAAACCGCTCGGCGGCGCGACCGCCACCGGGATCGCGCCCAGCAGCTGCGCGCCGAAGAACGCGGTGATGAACTCGGTGCCGGTGGGCAGGCACACCATGACCCGATCACCCGGGCGCACGCCGTAGTCCGCCAGGGCGGCGGCGCTGCGCCGGGCCGCACGGGCCAGGGCGGCATAGTCCAGTACCTCGGATTCGCCCGGTGCCGCGACGAAAACCACTCGGGCCGTCTGTGATTCGTTGGGCGCAGGCGAATCGTCGGTGAGATGTTCGAGCAGTGCGTGCACGATACTCGGATGTCGTGGCCGCAGGGCGGCGGGTGCGGCGGCGGTGAGGGTCATCGGATGGTCTCCCGGACGTGTTCGACAATGCGGTTCACCGTGTCCAGCCGGGCCGCCACGGCATCGGGAATGGTGATCCCGAAGGCGTCCTCCAGCCGCATGGTGAGGTCGATGGAGGTCGGCGAGTCCAATCCGTAGTCGACGAGCGGTGTGCCGCCCTCCAGATCGTCGGCCGCGACCCAGAGCGCCTCGGCCACGATGGCGCGTACCCGGTCTGCGACCGAATCCTGTGTCGATGTCATGCGAACAGCCGTCCTTCCTCGACGCAGCGGCGCACGGATTCCTCGAGGTCCACGCCGTCGGCGGTGTCGATGCGGTGGAAACGCAGGTCCGGAAAGGCCGCGGGGAGGAGCTGCTGCGCGCGCTGGTAGCCCTTGCGCAGTTCCGCCAGCAGTTCCGGCGTCTCGTGGGATTCCCGCGTGCCCTCGCCCACCCGGGCGGCGCAGCGCGCGGCGGCCTGCTCGGGCGGCACGTCGAGCCACAGCACCGCATCCGGCAGGCTGGTTCGGCACCGCCGCGCGAACGCCGGTACCGCCGCATCCGGTTCCAGCTGAACGAGTTTGGACACCTCGCCCAACAGATTCCAGATATCGGGGTCGGTGCCCAGTCGCGCCGCCTCGCCCGCGTACCAGGCCAGGATGTCGTCGAGGGTGCCGGGCGCGTGCCGATCCAGCACGTCGCGCACCTGCGCCTCGCGAGCGCGCGGATCGGTGTCCAGATCGGCGAGCAGGACGTAGAACGGCCCGTAGACCAGTGTTTCGACGAGCGGATGCCGCTCGCACACCAGCACATCCGGTTCGAAGGTGTCCACGAAGAACCGTTCGACCGGCCCGAACAGGGTCATTTGCAGATACAGCGCGATGGCCTTGCACTCCAGGCTGCCGATCTCGTCGCAGCCGTCACTGAACGCCTTGAGCTGGCGCGAGAGTCGATGCAGCGGGGCGTTGGCGGTGGTGTGGAAGTCCGGGCAGGTCATACTGCCGAAGCCACGGTCGCGCGGGGCCAACTCGCGCAGGCGCGCCAGCACCGAGGATTTGCCGCAGCCGTCGATGCCGACCAGGGCGATGCGGCGGGTGGGGTTGTCGTTCACTGCTCCGTGCTCCGCAACTGCTCGAGAATGGTGGTGGTGATGTCGCCGGCCGGGGCGGTGCCGTCCAGTTCGGTCCAGCCCAGCTCGGCTGACAGCCCCGCGAGGGCATCGTGGCTGCGCTGCTGGAACTCGAGGAATTCGTGCTCGTCGCCGTAGCCGCTCTCGTAGTCGCTGCGTTTGCGCTTGCGCGCCAACGCGTCCCGCGGGCTGATGCGCAGGTGGAAGGTGAGGTCGGGCTCCGGGAAACCGGATGCCAGCGCGCGCAGGACCGCCGGATCGCCGCCGTGCGCCACCTCGGTGGCGAAGTACTTGTACCAGTACGAGTTCATGAGCACGACGTCCGGGCCGCGCCGCGCGGCGAGATCGAGCGCCAATTGCATGGCGTGATAGAGGAAATGGGTGCGGCTGAGCGGGGTGAGCACCTTCAGGTAGCCGTAGATGGCGTCGGGTCGGTCGAACGGCAGTTTGGCCGACACCGCGGGGTCCAGGAAGGCATCCCAGATGGTCACCGCCGCCACCGTCTGCCCCTGTGATTCGAAGACGCTCGCCAGCCGCGCCACCTGGGTGGTCTTTCCGGAGCCGTCGCCACCGGCAATGCAGATCATCCGTTTGCGCGGCGACAGCGTCCGGACCGTCGGGCGGTCGGAGTAGGTTCGATCGGTCATGAGAGCGCCTCCTGATCGTGCGCGAGACGTAGTGGGTGTCGACCCCGGATCGGGTAGCGCCGCTACCGGACGCGGGGCGGCGGGCGCGGGTTCCGCGTCCCGCTCGGGCGGGGCGGTGTCGAGCAGGGTGACGGTGCCCGCGCCGCCGTCGATCCGGAGCCGCTGTCCGGAGCGAATGGCGGCGGTGGCGCCGGGAACATTGAGCACGGCCGGGATGCCGTACTCGCGGCCGATGACGGCGGCGTGCGAGAGCAGTCCGCCGACCTCGGTCACGACGCCGGTCACCAGGCCCAGCGCCGGGGTCCAGCCGGGATCGGTGAACCGGGTGACGAGAATGTCGCCGGGGCGCAGGTCGGCGATCTCGGCGAGTGATGCGATGACCCGCGCGGGGCCTTCCACCACGCCCGCACTGCACCCCAGCCCGGTGAGCACGCCGTCGCCGGCTTCGGTGTGCGAGACCGTCACGCCGGGGCCCAGTTCGTGCGGTGGCACCAGATCCCGGTAGCCGTCGAACATGGCCCGCCGGTAGCGGATCGCCGCCGCCAGCTCGTGACCGCCGCGGAAACCCTGTGCCAGATCGGCGATCTCGTGGATGTCGAGCATGTACACATCGGCCGGGTCGGCGAGGGCTCCGGCGGCGTGCAGCCGTGTCCCGGCCTCGACCACGTAGGCGCGCACGATGGCGTAGCAGCGGGAGGAGAAGTCCCGCATCAGCTCCCGTGCCACCAGGTACCGGCGGGCCAGTGCCAGCTGCCGGTCCAGGCTGCGCGCGAAGCGAACCCGGGTGCGCGGATCGGTCCGCACCCGCGCCCGCACGGCCGCCGCCTCGGCGTCGAAGCGGGCCCGCTGCTCGGTGAGCGACCGCTCCGGATCCGCGGGCGGGGTCCCGGCCGCGAGCATCGACGCGATCATGGCCCGAACGCGCGCGGGCTCCTCCGACCAGCGCGGACAGGTGATATCCAATTCCATATCGGCGTGGAAGCCGTGTTCGTCCAAGAACTCCCGCAGCGCCCGCCGCCACGCCTCCCCGTCCAGGCCCTCGGCGTCCGCCACCCGGTACAGCCCGACAATGCCGCGCTGCATGGCCATGTGGCTCACCTCGGCCAGTCCGCCGATGAGCGCCAGCACCTGGGTGCTGCCGTCGGTGGCGGCGTCGATCTTGGCGAGCAGCGTCTTGAAATCCGATTGGACGGTGGTGTTGTGGTAGATGGTGGTGAAGTAGGCGCGTTCGGTGGTGGCGTGGAACGACAGCAGACAGTCCACCAGTTCGGCGGTGAAGGTCGCGGTGTCCACACTCGGCAGTCGCGCCGCCCGCTCCCGCCAGCGCGCGTACTTGGCCTCCCAGCCCCCGGCGAACCGCTCCACCTCCGTCAGTTGCCGGGTGGTGAGCCGCCGCAGTGCCAGCGCGGTCGGTACCGCGCGGGCCACCGTCAGCGCGTTCGTGGGCGTGCGGTCCGGCCCGTCCGGCCCATAGTCCACGTTCACGCCCAGATCGGCGTCGAAGATGCGCTCGTCGTAGCCGGGCACGCCCGCGTAGGCCCGCTTCACCGCCGCCACGTTCCAGTAGGCGCGGCCGTAGTGCATGGCCATCCAGGCGGGTTCGTCGTCGAGCAGTCCGAGCCGGGTGAAGAATCGCTGCATGGACGCCTGGAAGGCGTTCTCGTACAGCGAGAACATGAGCGGGGTGCAGACGCGGGCGGAGACGCCGCCGTCACGGAAGTCGGCGTCGGTGAGCTGTTCGATATCGGTGCGCCAGGCGATGGCGGTGACGGCTCGCGATTGCAGCAGCCACAGCCGTCCGTCCGTTCCGACGGCCCATTCCACATCCTGCGGCCGATGCCGGAATGCCTGGACCCGCAACAGCATCCGGGTCAGTTCGGCGATCTCGGCGGCATCCAGCAGCACCGGTTCGTCGCCCTCGCTGCGCTGCACCACCGTGCCGTCGACCAGCCGGACCGTGAGCCGCAGCGGTGTCACGTGGCCGGACACCAGGCGCTCCCCCAGCCCGGCGCAGCACTCCACGACTGCGTGCTCCTCCCTGCCGGTGATCGGGTCGATGGTGAAGCCCACACCGGCGGTGCGGGATTCGACCATGCGCTGCACCAGCACCGCCACCCGCGCCCGGGCCGGATCGAAACCACGGCGTTCCAGGTAGCCGCGCACCCGGTCGTTGTGCGCCGAGGCCCGGCAGTCGGCGATGCGGCGGCGCAGCGCGTCCCGATCGCCGATCTCGAGGTAGGTCTCGTACTGTCCGGCGAAGCTGGCGTCGTCGAGGTCCTCGAGCACCCCGCTGGAGCGCACGGCCACCGGGTAGCCGCCGACGGCGGCGATGAGCGCGTCCAGTTCGGCATCGGTCAGCAGGTCCGGATCGGTGTCACCGGGAATCACGAAGCCCGGCGGCACCGGGAATCCGGCGGCGCTGAGTTCGTGCAGGGTGGCCGCCTTGCCGCCCGCGGCCTCCACCCGGAAGTCGGGTGCGCCCAACAGCATGGGAACGGTCATGGTGACTCCTCGCGGTGCGGGCGGTGCGGGCACGATCCGCTGCCGCCGCGCCAGCTCGGCCGCGGCCCGCACCCCGGCGACGGTCAGCGCGCCGTAGGACGGGCTCGGCGTGTCCGGTTCGAAGCCGAGGGCGATGGTCTCGGCCATACAGGCGTAGAGGGTGCCCGGCGGCAGCTTGGTGCCCGGGAAATCGGGGACCTGACCGTCCGGCAGGCGCATGCGACCGCCGGACAGCACGGTGACCCCGGGCAGCGCGGCGGCGCCGGGATCCACATCGCCCGGGACCGCGAGGTCGTAGACGAGGACGGGGTGGTCGGTAGGCAGCTGGTCGGCCGTGAGCACCGGGGTGGCCGCATTGGTGGCGGTGACGATCAAGCGGCAGTCGCGCAGCGCGGTCATATCCTCGCGCACCGCGACCCGGTCCGGATCGCCGAGCCGCTCGGCCACGGCCCGCAGCCGTCGCGCGGAACCTCGCCGACCCACCAGCAGTAGCGAATCGACGTGCGGGAGCAGTAGTTCCGCCATGACCGCCCCGATATTGCCGATGGCTCCGACCACGGCGACGCGGCGCTCCCCGGCGGGCAGCGCCGCCAGCTCCCGGCGCATGAGCTCGTAGGCGCACGCGGCGGTGAGCGAGTTGCCGGAGGTGATGCGGGCGGTGTCCTCCACCACGGCGCGGGCGGCATCGGTGACGATCGAGGTGTAGCCGCCCAGACCGATCACACCGGCCCCCGCGCCGATCGCGAGATCCACCGCGTCGAGCACCGCATCCCGCAGCCATGCGCCCTCGCCGTCGCGCTGCATGGTGACGGCCTGCTGTGCCGAGAACGGCACGGCGATCATGGCGACCTCGACCTCGGCCCCCGATACCGACCGGATGCGTTGCCGGGTGACCTCGAAGGGCCGCAGCACGCCGCGCAGCCGCTCCATCAGGGCCTCGCACTGATGGTCGGACCACGCGGCCAGCTCCGGTGCCAGCAGCCGCAGATCCCCGGGGTGTTCCAGATTGGCGAGGAAGGCGACGCGCGGCGGGCCGTCGAGTGCGGTGGCGGGCTCGGGGCGGCGGCGCTCGAAATCGGGTGTGTGCGTGGGCAGCGGGGTCGGATGCGCGGCGGGCAGGGTGAGATGGTCGAGCAGGGCCGCGTAGTCCGCGCGGTGTAGCAGGTCGGCCACGGCCTCGAAGGCCGTCGCGATGCGGTCGATATCGGCGACGCCGAGGTACGCCGACGGCTGCACCCGCAGCGTGGCGGGGGCGGACAGGGTCGGCAGCACCCGGATGCCGTGCCGGTGCAGGAGATGTCCGGCGACCAGATACCCGAACCATTCCTCGTCCAGGAACGCACGCAGTACGGGCGATGCCGGTCGGGGCGGGCGCAGTTCCACCGCCAGCAGCAGCCCGCGCCCGCGCACCCCGGCGATGACATCCGGTCGGCGGTCGGCCACCGCGTGCAGCCGATCGCGCAGCCGGGTACCGGTGGCGGCGATGCGTGGCAGCAGTTCGGGTATGAGATCCAGTGCGGTACACGCGATCTCGGACGAGTAGTCGTCCTCGGCGAAGGTGGAGGTGTGCTGTCTGCCGAACTCGGGCAGATACCGGTCGCGCTGGACCAGCAGCGCCGAGATCTTGGCCAGACCGCCGCCCAGTGCCTTGGACAACAGGTAGTAGTCCGCGTGCACACCCGAGGGCTCGGCGGCCAGGAAGGTGCCGGTACGGCCCATGCCGCTCTGGATCTCGTCGAAGACCAGGGCGGCCCGGTGACGATCGGCCAGGGCGCGGACGGCGCGCAGCACGTCGTCGGACAGCTCGTACACGCCGCCCTCGCCCTGCACGGGTTCGACGAAGCACGCCGCCAGCCGGGACGCGTGCCGGACGGTCGGCACCGGCGTGCCGGATGGTCCGAAGGATATATCGCAGAACGTGATTCGTTCGCCGTCCAGAGCCCGTTCGAGGGTGTTCGGCGCGGTGGCGTCCAACCGGACCACCTCGGGTCCGAACATCGGGCGGCCATCGTCGGCGGCCCGGTCGGTGAGCACCGCCGCCGCGGCGGTCTTCCCGTGGAAGGATCGCGTCAGCGCCACGAACAACGGCGCGCGTTCCCGCAGCGCTGTCACGTCGCTGATCGATTGGGCGAGAAGGGATTCCACCGATCCATCCCACGGAGCGGGCAGCGGTTGCCCGGCCACACCGTCACGTCGGGCGCGGCGCAGGGTCCGCTCCAGGTCCGCCCGCACGGCCGACAGGTACCGCGACCGTTCCAGCGCGGCGTGCTTGACGGCGGCCTCCACCGCCTCGGCTCCCGTGGACGCCAGTGTGACCACGTACTCGGCCCCCGTCGATGCCCCGACCAGGGCGGACAGGCGCGCACTCAGCCGGGCGGCACCGGCGCGCACACTGCCCTGCACCGCGAACGGCCGCCGTGCCTGCAATGCCGTCTCCGCCGCGCGGATCAGGGCGGGATGGTTGTGGCCGAACAGTCCGGCCCCGTGTCCGCCCACGAGATCGAGTACCGCGCGGGCGGCAACGCCGCCGCCACCATCCAGCGTGGCGGGGACCAGCGTGTCGTACTCGGCCGCGCGGTAGTCGGCGTCGAGATGGAAAGCCCGGAGCAGCCGGGTTATCTCGGGCCGGGCGTAGCGGCCGTACACATCACTCGGATCGGCCATGTCAGCTCGCTTTGCGCAGCTCGACCGCGACGTATTCGGCCACCTGGCGGGTGGTGCGCAAGGCGGCGGCGTCCGCATCGGGTATGTCGATGCCGAACAGCTGCTCGAGTTCGATCACCAACTCGGCCGAACGGACCGAATCGAGGCCGTACTCGAGTAGGGGTCGGTCCAGTTCCAGCGCGGGCGCGTTCAAACGCCCCCGGAACAGCTCCCGGACTCGCTCCAATACCGTCGGGTCCACACTCATCGAGATCTATCCCCACGTGAAAAACGGTGCACGACAGCACAATCGATGTATCGATGGCTCGATGCATGCGACTGCCACGGCACACTTTGCGTACCTCGGCTCCATTGCCCGGCGTCCGTAGCGCGAAGCGCCGCCTCGTGAGCGCGCATCAGCGGAATCCGGTGCGGTCAGACGTGCGACAGCACCGAGAATGCTTGCGGCATAAGGGGACTAGTCACCCCAGCCCGGTTCGTCATCGAACCCGTGACGGGAAAGGCGGGCGTGAGCCCCACGCCCGTCGGGTACCCTGCTCTCCCGATCGTTCACCGGTAACCGACCAGGTGTAGCGCGTTCGAAAAGCGTTACACCACAGTTAATCTCCGGCGATAGCCCGATAGTACCCACGAGTAGCGCTGGGTGCCACGGCGAATCACGTCGATCACGTGAACTGTACTGACGCGCAATGTAAATCAGTACACATATACGCGGCAAAACGCGGGTGCGGACTCAGTGCGGTGTCAGTCGCGTCACAGTGCCCAGATAGCTGGTGACGTACAGTGAGTTGGGGTCCCAACCGGGGCCGGATCCGAACCGGGCGCTCGTCGACAGCGGCAGACCGTCCGCCACGGTGCACCAGCGGGCGTGGTCGGGATCCACCCGGATCACTTTGCCGCCCAGACTGTAAGTGACATAGACGAATCCGTCCGGACCCACCGTCACCCCATCGGCGGCGTTGAGCGGCCCCGGCCCGGGCAGTTCGATGATGGTCGCCGCCTCCGGGCGATCCGGCTCCACCATCGCGATCACGGTGACCGGGTCGAAGGTGCTGGATACGAACAGCCGATGCCGCCGCGGATCGTAGGCCAGGCCATTGGTGGAGGTGACCGCCGAGGAGAACGGGCCCGCGTCCACCCCGGCGCGTACCAGCGTCATGCGAGTGTCGGCTCCCATATCGCTGGTGACCACGAAGTCGCCGTCGGGCAGCAGCGCCAGCCCGTTCGGCATATCGAGTCCGGCCGCGACGCTGCGGCGCGCGCCGGTGTCCAGATCCACCGACTCGATCCCGCCGGGTTCGGCGGCGAACTTGGATTGCAGGCTCAGCCCGGTCGTGTAGTAGAGCGTGTCACCGACGACACTCAACTCTCCGACCCCGTCGATATCGCCGACCAGGGTTCCGCGCCGCCCGTCGGCGGCGATTTCGCGCACCGCCCCGCCGGTCCCGGTGGCCGACTGCTCGGAGAGCAGCAGCCCGCCGCGCCCGTCGAAAGCGAGGCTCTCCAGCATGCCGAACCCCGACGCCACGGTGCTGGCCGTCCATCTGCCGCAGTGGTCCGCCGTGGCGGGCGCGGCCCCCGCCGGTCCGGGCGGAGCGAACGGGGCGAGCGCCACCCCGACCGACGCGGTCAGCAATGTACGTATGGCGGATTTCCGGAACCTCATCAACTGGTACTTCCCGTGGGTGCCTGCGGCCTGCGCGGGCGGCCCTGCCAGCCCGCCACGCGGTCGACCTCTGTAGGGCGGCACGCTAGCTGCGGCGGCAGCTGTCTGGGGAAGCTTTGGTCTCGAATTGTCAGATAGCCCAGTCCGTCTCAGTCGATCCAGGCATTCCGACAAGTCGTTACCGAAAGTCGCGGCCGTCGGCCGCCGCGAGACCGTCGGTCCATGAGACGGGGAGCCCGAAGCGTGGAAAGACGTCCTCGGGTGGGAAATGGGTGAGTGCGGCGACGCCGTTCGCCGTGAGGGCGAGCACCAGCATCCCGGTCGCCCGAAACTCCGATGCTCCCGGAAGCAGGGAGTAGCACGCGACGGCGGGCTGGGTATTGGCCCGGACGGCGACCAGGCGTATCGGGTGCTCGTGCCGGAACGCCGGGACGTACCGGAGGAATTCGCCGATCGCCGCACGCCCTCCGTAGGCGTGCGGCCAGGGCGGCATGGTCAACCAGGCGTCGTCGGTCAGCAGTTCGACGACGGCGTCGACATCGCGATCGGTGAAGGCGTCGGCGAAGCGCCGGGTCAAGGCCCGCTCGGCCGCCGAACCGGGCGCGGGAGCCGGTCCCGCGGGGCCGCGCCACACCGACTCCAGGGTCTCCCGGGCCCGCTGTAAAGCCGCCTTCACCGCCGTCGGACTGGTGCCGAGCAGCTCGGCCGCCTCCGCACCGGAGAACTCCAGCACCTCGCGCAGCACCAGGACGGCCGCCTGCCGGGGCGGCAGCTGCTGGAGTGCGGCGATGAAGGCCAGTTCCACCGATTCGCGGTGCTGATAGCGCAGTGCCGGATCGGTGTCGAGCAGGGTGTCCGGGTAGGGCTGCAACCAGCCGACGGTGTCGTGCGCGGGCGGTTCGGGCACCTCGAAGGGCAGTGGTTCGACCGGATGCCGCCGTGCGGTGCGCAGTGTGTTCAGGCACCGGTTGGTGGCGATCCGGTACAGCCAGGTGCGCACCGAGGACCGCTGCTCGAACTCCCCCAGTCCGCGCCACGCCGCCATCAGGGTCTCCTGAAGGGCGTCCTCGGCGTCCTGGAACGAACCGAGCAGCCGGTAGCAGTGCAGCTGCAATTCGCGCCGATACGGTTCGGTCAGTTCGCGAAACGCCCGCTGGTCGCCGGAGCGGGCTGCCGTGAGGGCCTCGGTCACGTCGCCATTCTGGCACCGGTCCGTTTCGGCGGCGGCCGGTGTCCATTCCATCGACAGTTCCCATTCGATACGAGGTGACCGATATGAATCAGCACACCAGCCCCGCCCTCGACCTGGCCCGCGCCTACTTCGACGCCTGGACCGGGCACGATATGGACAAGGCCATGACCTACATCGCGGCCGACATCGTCTGCGACACGCCCGCGGGCCGGATTCGGGGCGCGGACGCATTCCGGGCATTCCTCGAACCGTTCGCCGATACCGTCACCGGTGTGCGTCCGCTGGCCGCCTTCGGTGACGAGACGACCGCGCTGATCATGTACGACACCGCCTCGGTTCCGGTGCCCTCGGCTCCCGGCGCGGAGCTGATCCGGGTGGAGAACGGGCGAATCACACAGAGCCGCTTCATCTTCGATCGCCTACCCTTCTATCTCGCGGAGACCGCCGCGACGCCGGGTTGAGTTCGCCGGCGCGCGGTCTGGGTTAGTATCGCTGCCGTTCGGATCCGCAACCTCGCAGTAGGCGCAAGATCACCGTTGATATGCGACAGAGGTATCAGCCATGAGCGGAATCGGTTACGAGCCCGGACGATTGCATCTGCTGACCGTCGGGGCCGCACGCAAGAACGAGGGTTGCAGCCCCTACGGAACCATCGCACGCAGTCTCGCGCGGCAACTGCTCGACGCCGGTGAGCGCGTCCGCATCGTCGCCGAGTCCGACCAATCGCACGATTGGCCGCACCCGGTCGAGCTGATCTCCGGATCGATCACCCGACCGCTGGAGATCTGGGACGCGTTCACCGGCGTCGACGCCGTCTTCCTCACCGGAGCCGATCCGGCCACCCTCGACGACGCGCTCGCCCTGGCCCGCACCGCGCACGTCGGTCAGATCGTGCTGCTGTCCTCGCACGGACCCGAGTACGAGGCGGCCTATCCGCGCGAGACCTGGTTCTGGCTGGCCATCGAGAAGGCCGTCGAACGCTCCGGCATCGGCTGGACCCATATCCGGCCCTCGGCGGTGATGGGATCGATTCTGGAAGGCACCTATCCCGCCACGGGTTCGGACTGGGCCGACACCATTCGCACGGAAGGCATTGTGCGCGAAGCCTTCCTGAACACCGGCCACTATCCGTTCATTCACGAGGACGACCTGGCCGCCGTCGCCGCCGCGGCCCTGCGCACCGACGACTATCTGGGCATGACCATCGAGGCCGTGGGCATGCCCATCAGCACCCTGTCCCGAATCCGCTTCATCGCCAACGCTCTCGGTCGCGACATCACCACCGCCGAACTCACCCCCGGCGAGAGCCGTGCCGTCTGGCGCGATCGCGGCTGGCCCGACAGCGCCATCGACGTCACCCTCTACGCCCTCGAGGAATACGCCACCCATCTGGAAGAACTCATCGCCTGGACCCTCGACCAATCCCCGTCGGTCTCCGAGATCATCGGCCGCCACCCGCTCAGCTATGCCGAATGGGCCCTCGAACACGCGAAATTCTTCCGCTGACCGCATCCATCCCTCCCATGCCCATGTACAGACCGACCGTCGGTCGGTAGAGTGCGATGCAGGAGGCGTAATGCGACAGGTGAAAAAGCCCGAGGTGCGCAAGGCGGAGATCGTGGACGCGGCGATACGCAGCTTCTCCGAACGCGGGTACGCCGCCACCACGGTGGATTCGATCGTCGGCGAACTCGGGGTGGCGAAAGGGTGCTTCTACCACCACTTCGGTTCGAAGGAGCAGCTTTTCGCCGCGGTGGTCGAGGTGTACGCGGAGCGATTGTGTGCGCGTCACCTCGAGATCCTGCGCGATACGACGCGGTCGCCACGGGATCGGTTGCGTGCCTACATCGACCACAGCTACGCGATGGCCGAGCGCGGCGCGGCGCCCGGTGTGGTCGACATGCTGCACGGTGAGCGATTCCGGGAGATGCATCACCGGGTCGTGGACGAGGCGGTGAACGTGCTGCGCCCGGTCATGGCCGACCTGCTCGCCGCGGGGGTGTCCGCGGGTGAATTCCGGTTGGCCGACCCGGAATTCACCGCTGTCGCCCTGCTCGGCGCATTGCGGGAGCTGCACGAGCACTACGCCGATCGGACCGGGCTGGATCTGGTGGCACATCGCGCCGCCGTCCTGGAACTGCTCGCACGCCTCCTGGATACCGACTTCGCCTGACAGCGGGAGATACATCATGAAAACGACTGCGGTGACCTTCGATTCGTCCGGAACCGAATGCGCCGGGACGCTGTACGGCGAGACCGAGACGGGCCGAGTGCCCGCGGTGCTGCTGTGCCCCGGTTTCAGCGGTACCCAGGACACGCCGGCGGTGGTGGCCGCCGCCCGCGCCTTCGCGAACGCGGGCTACGCGGCGATGACCTTCGACTATCGGCGCTTCGGCGCGAGCGCGGGCGAACCCAGACAGGTCGCCGATCTAGCGGAACAACTCGACGACATCCGCGCGGCCGTCGCCTTCGCTCGCACGCGACCGGGGATCGACCCCGATCGCATCGTGCTCTGGGGGACGTCCCTGGGCGGCGGGCACGTCGTGACCGTGGCCGCCGGGGACGAGCGGATCGCGGCCGTGGTGGCCCAGGTGCCGTTCAACGGCTTCCCACGCCGGGCCGAAGGGCGCTCCACGCGCGATACCCTAGCGCTGCTCGCGGTCATGGTATCCGATTGGCTGCGTGGCACTTTCGGTCTGCGCCCCCGCTACATCCCCGCCGTCGGGCTGCCGGGCGAACTCGCCGTCATGACCGGCCCGCAGGCGCACGGCACCATCGCCGCCATGGACAGCAAGACCTGGCGCAACAGCATCGCGCCACGCGTCCTGCTGCAGATGATGCGCTACAAACCCGGCCGCCACGCGCCGGAGCTGCGCATGCCGCTGCTGGTCTGCATCGCCGAGCACGACCGTGAGACGGTCGCGTCCAGCACCACCCAGCTCGCCGACCGCGCGCCGCATGCGGAGCTGCGCAGCTACCCCCTCAGTCACTTCGAGATCTACCACCCCGAGCACCGCGATCAGATTCTCGCCGACCAGGTCGACTTCCTGAAGCGAGTGCTCACCGCGCGGTGAACCGTCGTGCGGTCCATCCGGCCGCACCGCCGGCTGCTCGTCGTCCTTCTCGGCGCCGCGATTATGATGAGCGTCGATTTCGCCGTCTGACCGAGGA
The DNA here is from genome assembly GCF_007362295.1 of Nocardia otitidiscaviarum. Classification (NCBI taxonomy): domain Bacteria; kingdom Bacillati; phylum Actinomycetota; class Actinomycetes; order Mycobacteriales; family Nocardiaceae; genus Nocardia; species Nocardia otitidiscaviarum. The sequence goes on from NZ_CP041695.1 coordinate 3,079,568, forward strand.
GGCCGCGCTGTCCGAGCGCTCGAGTGCCGACGTCGTCGCCACCGACCTGAGCGAGGCCGCCGACCTCTACCTGACCATCGGCCGCCTGCTCCGCATGCTGCGCCAGTCCGGCGACTCCGGCGCACTCTCCCCCGGCGCCGCCTCCGCCCTCGCCTCCCTGGCCCGCTCCGGCCCCCTGCGCCTCGGCGACCTGGCCGCCGTCGAACGCGTCAGCGCCCCCACCATGTCCCGCATAGTCACCGGCCTGGAACGCGCCGGCTACCTGGAACGCGCCGCCGACCCCGGCGACGGCCGTGCCCAACTCCTCACCGCCACCCCCACCGGCCACAACCTCGTCAACGGCCTCACCTCGGCCCGCATCCAACGCTTCGCCGCCGCCATGGAACGCCTCGACCGCGAACAAAAAGACGCCCTCACAACAGCTTTGAACGTCCTCGTCGACGAACTCGCCCGCTGACCGTGCCCCGCCACCAGACCTCGAAAACCCCCTCTGTCCAGGCGTTTTGGTAACCACGCCCACTGTCTGTAAGGTTGTGTTCACCCGACGCGGGGTGGAGCAGCTCGGTAGCTCGCTGGGCTCATAACCCAGAGGTCGCAGGTTCAAATCCTGTCCCCGCTACTAAGCGAAGGCCCGGAACCGGATGGTTCCGGGCCTTTCGCGTTGGTTCGGCGTCGGTGGCTCGCACCAATTTCGTTGACATTCCGTCAGCGTTAAGCTCGGTCATGTGAAGGACGATTGCCGGTATGTGCGGGCCGTTCGCGGGCGTCCGCGCAAGTCGGACGCGGAGCGGGCCGAGGTCCGGCAGCGGATTCTGGAGAGCACCGCCGGCGTGTATGTCGAGCACGGTCACGCCGGACTGACCGTGGAGCGCATCGCCCGCGCGGCGGGTATGTCCAAACCGACTTTCTACAAGTACTTTCCGAGTAGCGCGGCGGCGATGTCGGAACTCGTCGCCGAGTGCAATCGGCGTTTGCGGGAGCGCATCGAAGCGGCGGTCTCGGGTCGGTCCGAGCTGGTGGAGAAGATCGATGCCGGTATCGACGCGTACCTGGACTGGTCCGATGAGATCGGTGATGCGCTGCTGGTGTTCCGTGCCGAGGAGGCGGGTTCACCGGCGGTCGTCGCCGGTCTGCGCACCGAGTCGAACGCCGTCTACAGCGGCATGATCGAGGCGCTGGCGGCGGATTCCAATTTGCATCCGGCCCCTGAGGTGATCGCCATGCTGCTGGCGGCCATGCAAGCCGGCGCTCGCCAGTACCAGGCGGATCCCAGTCGTCGGGCGGCGGTGAAGCAGGGCATGCTGCGATTCGCGGCGATCGCCGCCCTGCCTTCCGACCCGTCGGGCGATGCCGTGTAGGCGTGATCGGGCACCGATTCGCGCAGCCACCCAGCGGCTCTACCGCCTAACGATTGCCGAGGATTGACCGAGCGCGGTTCGCAAGGTTACCGTGACGCACGGTTGCATTTACGACTACGTAAATGAAAAAGCAAGGGTGCGGCGGGTGGTCCGCCGACAGTTCGGAGGTCAACGATGATCGTCCATCACCTGAATTGCGCCTCGATGTGTCCCCTCGGCGGACGAGCCCTCACCGGCAGTGGTGGCTTGATCACCGGTTCCCTGGTGGCGCACTGTCTGCTGGTCGAATCGAAGGACGGCCTCATCCTCGTGGATACCGGACTCGCCGCGGCCGATACGGCGGCATCCGGTCGGCTGCCCCTGGGCATGCGCATGCTGGCCCGCCCGATGCCGCGCCCGGAGCAGACGGCACTGCATCAGGTGCGGCACCACGGATACCGCCCCGAGGACGTGCGCGATATCGTGCTGACCCACCTCGACCTCGACCACGCGGGTGGCCTCCCCGACTTCCCGCATGCCCGGGTGCACGTGCTGGCCCCCGAACTCGATGCGGCCCGGCGGCGGTCGACGACGATCGCCAGAAACCGCTATCTGTCGCGACATTGGCGACACGGCCCGCAATGGGTCGCCCACGAGCTCGGCGGCGAAACCTGGTTCGGGCTCCCCGCTACCGGCGTCGTCGACAACATCCTCCTCGTCCCGCTGCCGGGCCACACCCACGGCCACAGCGGCGTCGCGGTGCGCCAGCCCGGCGGGTGGCTGCTACACAGCGGCGACGCCTACTTCCACCACGATCAACTCCGAGACCACGGCCGCGCCCCGCTCGGCCTGGCCGCCTTCCAACGGTTGAGCGACACCGACCACCGGGCTCGACTGGACAGCCTGCATCGCCTACGCACCCTGCACGCCCACCACTCCGACGAGGTCCGCATCTTCTGCGCTCACGATCCACACGAGCTGTCCGAACTGCGACGAGCAGCCGCGGAACCCACCGTCGAACGGGGCACGCCGTGAACGACCTGGTAGGAATCGGCGCCGCACGGCCGGTCACGGTCCAGTGATCTAGAGCGCACAACTGGACAACTCGAGACATGGATCATCCCGGGCGTCGATTGCGAAATGCTCGTCACTGGAGATTCGATAGTTGCTGAGAGTTGTCCAATGGAGAGATAAGTCCGTCTGAGGAAGTTGGGAATCAATCATGCGCAAACTATTCGCTACCGCCGCCGTCGCTGGGACCCTGACCGCCGGAGTCGCGATCGCCGGTGCCGGAGCCGCGAGCGCCACCCCGCCGCCGCCCGCGCCGCAGTGCGCTCTCGTCTCGTACCCTCTCGTTCTCTTGATCGAGGCCACCGGCGGAGCGTCCAGCCTGCTGCTTCCGCTTGCGACGTCCATCCAGTCCGCGGTCTGCGGCTGACCTCGCCGACAGCGCCAGGCTCGCGATCCGCGCAGTTGCCGAAATAGCACGGTTTCGGCAAATGGCAAGCTACCGTTCATGGCAGTGAAACGCCGCGCCGCTCTGAAAGGTGTTACCTATGAGACGTTTTCTGATCGCGTTCGCGGGCTTGGCTCTGTTCTCGGGGGCCGCGGCTTGTTCGGAGGATTCGACGTCGGATCCGACACCCAGCAGCACCGCACCGGCGACCACGACATCATCTGTGGTCGCCTCGACAACCGTACCCGCGCAACCCACCGGGGAACGCGGCGCCGACGGCTCCACCGGCAACGGGCTCAGCGCCGAATACTGTGCGAAGAACCAGGATCCGGGATGCCCGCTGGGCAGCTACGTCGGCCCCGACGCCATCCCGAACCCCAACGGCGACGGCACCTGGGTCCCGTGCGAGGGCACGATCTGCACCAACCCCAACCACGGCGCGGGCCCGGAAGCGACCACGCCCCCACCGGTCGAGCAGACCGTCACCACAGAGCCCGCCACCGACCGAGTCGAGGGCGCTCCCTGTGAAGGCGACGGCCACTGGGTACACCTCGAGGGCGGCAACGCCGAGCACTACGGCACCGACTGGCTCTGCCGGCACTGAACCGGCGACAGGAACAGCATTTCGACGCATGCGCAAACGCCGTCGGCGCGGGCACCCCGAGACGTGTACCGGCACGGCTGTTCCGCCCGGCAGGCTCGCGGCTGGATATGCTTGTCGGCGTCCATGCCGTCGGTCTGGTCATCGATCGAGTAGCCGTTCCGCATACCGAAGGATCGCCGCCGTGCCGGAAGCGTTCGACTGGTCCCGCTACGGCATCCAGCACTACTGGATCGTTCGTATGGCCAATGACGACGGTCCGGCGGTCTCCATCGAGATGCTGACGCTCGATTCCGATGGTCGGTACGTATCCAATGGGTACCGCAACCGCAGTGACCACGTCGCTGCGATCGACACGCTCACCCCCTTCGCGATCGTCCTCACCTGGGATCAACTCGACGAGGGCATCGACTGAGCTGTGGGAAGTCCACAGTTGCCAGGGCCGCCGCGAACCGGCGACGGTGGCTGGCCTCCGGCACTGACGACTACGCTCGGGCTGAGGACGCACAACCGGGAGGGGTTGCGTGAAAGTCGTTGTGGCGGGGGCTACCGGCGCCATCGGTCGGCCTCTCATCGGTGCTCTGCACCGATCCGGGCACCTGGTGTACGCGCTCGTGCGGGGCGGCCGCAGCGCGGAACTGGCTCGCGCCCTGGGCGCGACGCCGGTCCTGGCGGATGTGCTCGACCGGGAGCAGCTGCTGCGCGTCGCCGACGGGCTGACCGCCGACGCGGTCGTGCACGAACTCACCGCCTACCGCGATTCCCCGCCCACCCACTACCGCAGCCGCGGCCTGGCCCGGACCAATGAACTGCGCACTGCCGGAAGCCGCCACCTGGTCGACTTCGCCGCCGCGGTCGGGGCCACCCGCTATCTCACCCAGTCACTCGTGCTGGGGTACGGCCTGCGCGATCATGGCGCTGAGCCCGTCACCGAACGCACGCCGTTCGGCCGACCGCAGGGTACGCGCATCGACGCGAGTATCGAGGCTCTGAGCACCGCCGAGGACTGCGCCTGGCGCACTCCCGGACTCGCGGGTATCGCCCTGCGCTACGGGATCTTCTATGGTCCCGGTGCGAGCGACCCCTTCCTGCGCCCGCTGCGGAGGCGGCTCATGCCGCTGCCCCGGGGCGAGACCGGGTCCATCGGCTTCATCCACATCGAGGACGCCGCGGCCGCCACCGTGGCCGCCCTGGAACACGGCCGCGTGGGTCAGGCGTACAACATCGTCGACGACGAACCAGTGACCTGGTCAGCGCATTTCGACACCCTCGCGAGCGCCCTCGGCGCGGGCCCGCCACGGCGTGTGCCCGCGCGACTGTTCCGCCTGGCAGCTCCACTCGCCGCAGCGCAGATGCTGGATATGTCGATGCGTGTGGCCAATGCCAAGGCCAAATCCGAACTACGCTGGCAGCCCGCCCTGCCCACCGTGGCCGAGGGTGCACGCACGCTGGCGGCGACCCGCTGACGCCCCCCGAAACCCCGGTGCCGACGCTCGTCGGTCAGGCCCGCACCACCGTCGTCCCGAGCGCCTCGAACGGCTGGGCCTGCACCGGATCCAGTTCCGCCCCGGTGACGATCGCCTCGAAGTCCCCGATCTCGGCGAAGCGGCAGAAGCTGGTCATACCGAATTTCCCGTCCGCCGCGACCAGGACGCGCCGATTCGAGCGGCGGACCGCCAAACCCTTGACCGCCGCGACGGCCGGGTCGGGGGTGGTCAGGCCGTGGGCCAGGGAGATGCCGTTGGTGCCGAGGTAGGCGAGGTCGATGGTGAGTTCGTCGAGCATGCGCAGGGCCCAGTGGTCGACGGTGGCGAGGGTGCGGCCGCGCATGCGGCCGCCGAGGAGGAGGACGGTGACGGTGTCGCTGTCGGCGAGGGCTTCGGCGGCCAGCAGGGAGGCGGTGACGACGGTCAACTCCCGGTCGGCGAGCTTCTCGGCGATCAGTCGCGGGGTGAATCCCTCGTCGATGTAGACGGTTTCGGCACCGTGCAGCAGATCGGCCGCCGCCGCGGCGATGCGGTGCTTCTGGGCCAGATCCACCCGGCTGCGGTACTCGAGACTGGATTCGAACGCCGCGCTCTCCAGCGGAATCGCCCCGCCGTGGACCCGCTTCACCAGGCGACGGTCCGCGAGCAGGCGCAGATCCCGGCGAATGGTCTCGGCCGCCACCCCCAGTTCGGTGGCGAGGCCGAGTACGTCCACCCGGCCACGCGTCCGGGCGAACTCCAAGATCTGCGACTGCCGCGAATCCGAATCCACGAGCAACATTCTGCTGTATCGCCTCAGCTGTGGCGGGGACCGAGGACCGCCCGAATCTCCGCCACCGTGTTCGCGTCGCGCAACCGAGCCACCTGATCGGTGTCCGCGAAGACCTGGGCGATCCGGGACAGCAGTGCCAGATGGTCGTCTCCGGTTCCGGCGATGCCGATGACGAATTCGACCGGATTCCCGTTCCAGTCAACGGGTTCGCGGTAACGCACCACCGACAGCCCGGTGCGCCGGATGTCGTCCTTGGCCGCATTGGTGCCGTGCGGAATGGCGAGCCCGTTGCCCATGAACGTGGAGACCGAGCCTTCGCGTTCATGCATGGCCGCGACATAGGACTCCGCGACCGCCCCCGCGGCGACCAGCAGCCCGCCCGCCTCGTCGATGGCCCCGGCACGGGTGGTGGCGGTGCCGGAGAGCACGATCGACTCGTCCGGGAGCAGTTCGCCCGATTCCGTGGATTCGGCCGGTACCTCGCCGCCGTCGGCTCGGGCGACCAGCGCGACGATCTCGTCGTACTCGGGACTGTTCATGAAGTCGTCGACCGGCACGTGGAGGGCGGAGGGCGTCCGTTCGCGCGCCCGATCGGTCAGATCCCGGTGGGTGACCACGAGGTCGTACTCGTCGCTCAGGTTCGCGATCGCCCGATTGACGACCGTGACCTCCGTGTAGCCCGCGTCGCGAATCCGCTTGCGCAGCACCGAGGCTCCCATGGCCGAGGAGCCCATCCCGGCGTCGCAGGCGAAGACGACGGTCGAGATCTGCTCCGGGGCGGTCAGGGTGGCCGTCGAACCGGTGCCCATCGAGTTCAATGCGGCGGCGGCCACCGACCGCTTGCCCTTCAGGGCCTCCATGGCGGCGGTGGCCCCGCCCAGATCGGGTTCGTCGACCGCTCGATCGGTCCGCAGCAGTACGGCCGCGACCAGGAAACTGACCGTCGCCGCACCGACCACCGACAGTGTCACGCCGAGATAGCTGTCATTGGCCGTCTGTGCGAAGACCGCGATGATCGAACCGGGTGCGGCCGGAGCGCGTAGACCGGAATCGAACAGCACATTGATCATGACGCCGGTCATGCCGCCGGCGATCATGGCCGCGATCAGTTTCGGCTTCATCAGCACGAACGGGAAGTAGATCTCGTGGATGCCGCCGAGGAAGTGGATGATCGCCGCCCCCGGCGCGGAACTGCGGGCCACTCCCCTGCCGAACACCATGAACGCCACCAGCAGTCCCAGGCCCGGCCCCGGGTTGGCCTCCAGCAGGAACAGGATCGACTTGCCGTCCTCGCTGGCCTGATTGGTGCCCAGCGGTGTCAGGATGCCGTGATTGATCGCGTTGTTGAGGAAGAGCACCTTGGCCGGTTCGATGAAGATCGATGTCAACGGCAGCAGGCTGTTGTCGACCAGGAAGTCCACCACATTGCTCGCCAACCGGCTGAATCCGGAGACCAGCGGGCCGATGCCGAAGAAGCCGACGACCGCCATGGCGGCACCGGCGATACCGGCCGAGAAATTGTCCACCAACATTTCGAAGCCGGGCCGAATCCGGCCGTCCCACAGGGCATCCAGCTTCTTGATCAGCAGGGCGCCGAGCGGGCCCATGATCATCGCGCCGAGGAACATGGGCACATCCGCACCGGCGATCACGCCCATGGTGGCGATGGCGCCCACGACCGCGCCGCGGGTGTCGTAGACGATGCGGCCGCCGGTGGCGCCGATCAGGATCGGCAACAGGTAGGTGATGGTCGGGCCGACGATGCCGCCACCGTCGTAGTCACCCCAGCCGCCGATGTGGGCGACCCAGCTGCCCGCACCCACGTCACCGGCGAGGGAGGTGATCCAGCCCTTCTCGATGAACAGGGCGGTGAGCAGGCCCCAGGCGATGAAGGCGCCGATGTTGGGCATGACCATGCTGGACAGGAACGTGCCGACGCGCTGCACGTGGACGCGGGTGCCGCCGCGGACTTCCGCCGGGGCCGCATGCGGTGGGGATACAGACATTGTGACTTCCTCTGAGCAGTAGATCAGACATGTGACGCCAGCCACATCCCTAGCAGTAGTAGACCGCAGAATCGGGCATGCTGACAAGAGATCGGGCATAAATGGGCATCGAATTCTGTGGATTTGTGCCCGAATGGCCGTTACGGTGGATTGGAGCGATCGGCTCACGGCCCGAAACGGCGGAAGGAACACGAATCCATGAAGGCCCTGCGCTACTACGCACCCGAGGACCTCCGGCTGGAGGACATCCCGGAACCCGAGTGCGGTCCGGACCAGATCAAACTCCGGGTGCGCAACTGCTCGACCTGCGGCACCGATGTCAAGATCCGCCACAACGGGCACCAGAACCTCACGCCCCCGAGGACTCTCGGCCATGAGATCGCGGGCGAGGTCGTCGAGGTCGGCGCGGCGGTGAACGACCTGTACGGCACCGACTGGCGAGTCGGCGACCGGGCTCAGGTGATCGCCGCCGTGCCGTGCGGGAAATGCCACGAGTGCGCCAGGGGCTGGATGGCGGTGTGCCAGAACCAGACCTCGGTCGGCTACCAGTACGACGGCGGTTTCGCCGAATACATGATCGTGCCGAGTCAGGTACTGCGCGTCGACGGCCTGAATCGAATCCCCGACGTCGTCGGCTACGACGAAGCCTCCGCGGCCGAACCGCTCGCCTGCGCCATCAACGCGCAGGAACTGCTCGGCATCGAGGCGGGCGATACGGTCGTCGTATTCGGCGCGGGGCCGATCGGGTGTATGCACATTCGCATCGCGCGCGGCGTATACCGCTGCGGCCCGGTCTATCTCATCGACGTGAACGCCGAACGCCTGGAGCTGTCGGCGAACGCGGTGCGACCCGACGAGGTCATCGACGCCTCGTCGACCGATGCGGTCGCCCGCGTCCTGGAACTGACCGGCGGCCGCGGCGCGGACGTGATCATCACCGCCACCGCCGCCAACATCACCCAGGAGCAGGCCATCGCCATGGCCGCCCGCAACGGCCGCATCTCCTTCTTCGGCGGCCTGCCCAAAACCAATCCGACCATCACCTGCGACTCCAATGTCGTGCACTACCGCCAGTTGCACATCCACGGCGCCAACGGCTCCGCGCCCGAACACAACAGGCGCGCCCTCGACTACATCGCCACCGGTCAGGTCCCGGTGCGTGATCTCATCACCGACCGCATCCCGCTCGACCGGGTGCTCGACGCCTTCTCGACCGTGGAGAGCGGCACGGCCATCAAGGTGACCGTCCAACCCTGATCCGGCGGCGCGGGGCTACCGATGCCCGCGACCTACCTATTCGGCGACCCTGTTGCGGACGCCGGAGAGCGAATCTCCGCACGACCATGGGGGTTTCGCTGGTGACCACACACCACGCGGTGGGACGCGCCGCCGAACCGTTTCCGCTGTACTCCGCGGCGTTCGCCGCCGATCCGACGACCGCCTACAGCGAACTGCGGCGGCGCTACGGAGATATCGCGCCGGTGGAGTTGGCGCCCGGCGTCCCGGCGTCGCTGGTGCTGGGCTACCGCACCGCGGTGGCGATCCTGCACGACCCGCAACGCTTTCCGGCCGATCCGCGGACGTGGCAGCGCGGTGTGCCCGCCGACTGCCCGGTGCTGCAGGTGCTGGAATGGCGGCCGATGGCGCTGCGTAACGACGGGGTGGCGCACACCCGCTACCGGCAGGCCAGTGTGGACGGGCTCGGCGCTGTCGACCTGTACGACCTCGACGCCACGGTGGAGCGGATCGCGGTGCCGCTGATCGCCGACTTCTGCGCCGCCGGTGCCGCCGATCTGATCGGCCAGTACGCCGCACCGCTGGCGTTCGGGGTGATGAACGCCCTGCTGGGGTGTCCGCCGGAGATCGGTCGCCGGGTCGGGGAGGCCACCGTCCTGCTGTTCGACGGCACCGACACCGAACGCGGCAACGTCATGCTCTCCGAGGCGGTGCGGGATCTCATCGTCACCAAGCGGGAACGGCCGGGCGACGACATCACCTCCCGGCTGGTGCGCCATCCCGCCGGATTCGACGATGTGGAACTGCTGCACCAGGTCGCCATCCTGTACGGAGCGGGCATCGAGCCGTTGCAAAATCTGATCAGCAACGCGCTGCTGTTGATCCTGTCCGATCAGCGCTTCGCCGGTGATGTGCTCGGCGGCAGCCTCTCCACCCGCGACGCGCTCGACGAGGTGCTGTTCACCGACCCGCCGATGGCGAACTTCTGTGTCACCTATCCGCGTCAGCCCATGCTGGTCGGTGCTACCTGGTTGCCCGCGCATCAGCCGGTGGTGATCAGCATGGCCGCCTGTAACAACGATCCAGAGGTGGTCGCCGACGGTGGCCGGGTCGGCAATCGCTCGCATCTGGCGTGGGGCGCGGGTCCGCACGCCTGTCCGGCGCAGCCCGCCGCCTACCTGATCGCACAGAACGCCGTCGACCAGTTGCTCGACGCCCTGCCCGATATGCGTCCGGCGGTGCCGGTGGCCGACCTGGAGTGGCGGCCCGGACCGTTCCATCGGGCGTTGGCGGCGCTGCCGGTGGTGTTTCCGGCGACGCCGCCGTGGCACTGAATCGCTTGTGGCGCTGCGGATCAGGACGGCGTGCGGATCAGGACGGCGTACCCGTGAGTAGGTCCGATCCCGCGGGGTGCACGAATGTCTCGGCGAAGGCGTCGGCGATCGAGCTGTCCCGGCTCGCGGCGAGCATGAGCCGTCCGAGCGATTCGGGCGGGTCCAGCAGTGTGAGCGTCCAGCGTGCGGCCGGATGCGCGATATCGGTGAGCCAGGGTTCCGCGGCCGCCGCCATCCAGTCCCGGTCGAACGGTCCCCACGGGTTGTCGAGGATCGCGCGGCCGTAGTGGGTTCCGCAGTGGACGGCGTTGTTGGCGCCCTGTGCGCCGCCGGGATCCATCCGGCACACCACATCGGCCCCGCCCAGGATGGGGCGGCCGGACGGGAGCGTCCCGATCGGCTGCCGCATCACCGGTGTCACGCCGCCGACCAGGGTGGCCCCGGCATCGGTCAATTCGCCGACGCGGAAACGAGCGGAGAACGCCGGCGGCAGGTGGCTGTCGAGCAGCTCCCGAGCCTGTTGCCACCGCGCGGCGGCCGTGCCACGGACATCCACGATATCCAGCGGACGTCCGGGGATGGCCGCGAAAAGCAGTGTCTCACAGCGCCGTTCCTGGCCCGGCGGGCCGGTCAGCGCGGGTGCGGAAACAAGTTCGCCGAGACCCGGAAGCGCCACGTAGGTGCCGAGACCGTCCGGATCGGGCGCGACGCCGTCGAGGTAGAACACGGCCATGCGCCGCGCCGGTTCGGTCGGCAGCGTCCATCTCGGGTCGTCGGCGAAGCAGGCCGCCAGTTCCCCGGACACCCGGGTGACCACGGTCAGATCGTATCCCGCTGCGCGGCTGTCGATCTCGGCCACCGATGGAGATCCGAGGGCCAGCTCACCACCTGCGGCGACGAAGTCGGTGAGCCACCGGGCATGCGCCGTCCGCTGGTCGACGCTCTGCGCGGGCCGGCTGAACCGTCCCGACCACTGATCCACCACGCTGCCCTCCACCACCATGGTGAACCGGATGCCGAGCACCTCCGGCGCGAGGGTGCGCCAATGACCCAGTCCCGCAGTCGATTCCAGATCGAGCGTGCGCGGAAACTTCAACTGGGTGCTGGTCACCGACCCGGACAGCACCGCCTCCGCGTCGCGATCGGTGACCAGGGTTACCGGTATGCCGCCGTCGAGCAGACGCCGAGCGAGGGGTAGTCCACACTCACCGGCCCCCAGTACCTGAACGCGTGTCACGTCGACTCCTTTCGGTTCGTGTCTGCTCCGACATCGTCGGCCGATAGGTAGCCGCCCGGCATCGGTAGCGGCGTGAGCGATCATGACGCGCATCGGTAGCGAGCTGGGTAGGCTACTTCGTCGTGTCGGTGCCTTCCCCGCAGAACATGGAAACGGCGGCCGCAGCCTGCGATTTCATCGGTCGTGACGACGAGTTGGATCGGATCGTGACGGCGCTGCTGGGCCCGTCCCGTCTGGTCACGCTGGTCGGCGCGGGCGGTATCGGTAAGACTCGGTTGGCGGTCGAGGTGACCCGGCGACTGCGCAAGGCGCGTCGCGCCCCCGTGTACTGGGTGCGGCTGAGCCGTCTGGCCAAGGGTTCGGCACCGGCAGCGGTCGCGGACGAGGTGGTGCGGTCGGTGGTCGACGGTGACTTCTCGGGCCGTTCGGCGTGGCGGGCGCTGATCGAGACCTTGGGCGCGGGGCAGCGCGCTCGTGGTCCCGCGCCGGTACTGGTGGTGGACAACTGTGAGCATCTGCTCGACGCGGCCGGAGACGTCATCTGCCGTCTGATCGCCGAAGTACCGGGCCTGACGGTGCTGGCCACCAGCCGGGAGACCATCGGCTGGATCGACGAGCAGCGCATAGTCATTCCGCCCTTGGCGCACACCCACGCCGTGGACCTGTTCCGGCAGCGTGCCGCGCTGACCGGCCGCCCCGTCGCCGACGAGCATGCCGACCTGGTGGACTCGATCTGCGGCCAGGTGCACCACCATCCGCTCTACATTCAACTGGCGGCGGCGCGCCTGCGCTATCAGCCGTTACCGCTGATTCTGCGCGATCTCGGCGGCACCGAGACGGACCGTCGACTGCATTGGTCCGGTGGCCCACGCTTGGGCCTGGACGAGCGCCATCGCGGTATCCGCGATGTGATCGCCTGGTCGTTCGACCTGTGCGAGCCGAAGGAACAACTGCTCTTCGAGCGGATGTCGGTCTTCGCCGCCGGGTACGACGTCCACCCCGACGACGCGGACGGCCGGTCGACGCCCGACACCGGCGCGGAACTGTCGGCGATCACGGCGGTGTGCGCCGACGACGAGCCGGACGGCCTGCTCGCACGGGAGATCGAGCCGCTGCTGGAGCGTCTGGTGGACCGATCACTGGTGCTCATTCACCTCGACGCCGATCTCCCGCGCTATTCACTGCTGGAGAGCTGCCGGGTGTTCGCACAGCAGCGGCTGGCCGAGCGGGATGCCACGGCATGGGCCCGGCTCACCGGACGCCACCTGCGCCACTACCGTGATCGGGCCTCCGCCGCCCGTGCCGAGTGGGCCGATGGGCGGGAAGCGGAATTGTTGACCTGGGCCCGCGCGGCCTGGGACAACCTACTATGCGCCATCGACCGCAGCCAGGCCGGTGGCGACGGCGCCGCCGGGCTGGAGATCGCCATCGGCCTCATCGCGCTGCGCGTCCCGTTCCTGCGCGGGTCGCTACGGGAATCACGTCAATTGGCCGAGCGCACCCTGGCGACCGTGCACGCGGCGGGGGCCGGGCCGGTAGCGGTACGGGTGTCGGCGCGGGCGATGATCGGCTGGGTCGCGCTGTGCCAGGGCCGCGCCGATGAGGCCGAGCGCATGCTGGACGAGTGCGTGGCCGAGCTCGATCCCGACCCGGAGACGGCGGCCCGGTGGCGGCGGCAGCCGACTGCCGACGCGGGCTTCCCCGCGGCCGTCGAATACCTCTGGGGCAGTGTGCTTCTGCTGGACGCCGCCGACGTCCGCGCGCTCCCGGTGCTGGCACGGGCACGGTCCAAGTTCACCGCCGGCGGCGATCGCGGCGGCGCGATCATGGCGGAACTGTTCGAAGCACTGGCGGCGGGCTTCCTCGGAACCGCCGAGCAGGCAATCGATATCACCGCCCGGCACCTGGCCGGCATCGGTGATTCGGGACCACAGTGGGCGAAATCCTGGGCCGAACTGGCCCGCGCCATCGCCCTTACCGCGCACGGCGACGCCGAGGAGGCCGCATCGCTGATCCATGCCGCACTGAGCTGGCAGCTGGATATGCGCGATCGCTGGGGCGTGCTGTGGGCGGTGCATATTCGATGCTGGACGCTGGCGCGAATGATCACCGACGGCACCGGCGGCGGTCGCGCGGCCCGGGAACGAGCCCGTGAGATCGGCTGGCTCGGCGGCGGCGCGGCGGCGCTGCGCCGAGAGATGGGTGTCGATCTGGCCAACCTGCGCCCGTTCGCCACGGCCACCGACCGTGCCCTGGTGATCGCCCGAAAGACCTTGGGCGACCGCGAATTCGAGGTGTTCTTGCGGGAGGGTGAACTGCTGAACCCGACCACCAACGAAGTCGCCCGACTGGCACTGGGCACCTGGTCGCCGCAGCGCATACCGACCGACCATCCGGTCCGTCAGCACCGTCCCGCCCCGTGGCAGCAACTCTCCGCCGCCGAACGCGAGGTGGCGGTGCTGGCCGCCGCCGGATGGACCAACGCCGCCATCGCGACCCGGCGAGGCAGCTCCTCACGCACCGTGGACGCTCAGGTCGCCGCCGTCCTGCACAAACTCATGATCCGGTCCCGCGCCGAGATCCTGCCGCTGCTGCCCGACGCCGATCGGGCGCGTGCCGATCGCGAGGCAGCGGTGCCACGATAGCGGGGCGGAACCATTCACCGTCGTGGCGCGCTCACGACACAGCGGAAGCCGAGGTGGCAGGTGGAGGTGTCCTCGGTCTGTCCCTGCCGGGCCGCGGGACGGTAGCGGAAGCAGTAGTCGGCGGAGCACAGGTAGGAGCCGCCCTTCACCACGCGCCGGGAGAACCGCTGTGCGGGTGAGGATTCCTCGGCTGTTCGGCCGGACGTGCAGCATGTTCCCGGCGCGGGCCGGTCGTAGCGGTCGGTGGTCCACTCCCACACATTGCCGGTCATGTCGAACAGGCCGTAGCCGTTCGGTGGATAGGAGCCGACGGCCGTGGTGTCTGGCGTATCGGGCTGTCCGCGACCCGGCCGGAACCGCCAGGGGAACGCTCCGACCCAGACATTCGCCATCCGGCGGCCGCGCGGTTCGGCCTCGTCACCCCACGCGTACACCGCCCCGTCCCGGCCGCCGCGGGCCGCGAACTCCCATTCGGTCTCCGTCGGCAACCGCTTGCCCGCCCAGCGCGCGTACACCGCCGCGTCCTCGAAGGCGATCTGGGTGACCGGGTGTCTGTCACGGCCGTCGAGAGTGCTGTCCGGGCCGAGCGGGTGCCGCCAGTTCGCGCCGGGCACGTAGCGCCACCAGCGGCGCCAGTCATCCAGTGGCACCGGTCCCGAGGTGGGATGGAACACCAGTCCCCCGGCGACCAGATGTGCGGGATCGGCCTCGGGGAAGTCGGCGCTGTCGGGGCGGCGTTCGGCGACGGTGACGTATCCGGTGTCCTTGACGAAGCGCCGGAATGCCACGACCGTCACCGGATACGGGTCGATCCAGAACTGCTCGACCGTTTTCCGGCGTGGCGGTCGCTCCTCGGGGAAGAAATGGTCGGATCCCATGGTGAACACGCCGCCGGGCACGTGAACCATGCCGCGCCGGCTGTCGGTCGGAGCCGCGAGGGACATGTCCGCTTTCCCTCAGTCCCGCGAAAAGGCCGAGGCGGCAGCCATTTCCAGATTCTCGTAGGGTTTGCCGCTCAGGTCGGCGGTGACCCGGCGGATCGTGCCGCCGGTGAACGGGAACGGCGTTCGATACCGCTGCGACACCGGCTGCCCGCTGTCGCGGCCCACACAGATGCCCTCCCCCACCCAGGAGAACAGACTGGGCTGTATGCGCATATCGGCGAGCGATCCCACCGCCCGGTCGTCGATGTAGAGCGTGGCCTCCCCGGTTGGGGTGAAGTTGTCCGACCGGGTGCCCCGACGTTCGAATCGGACGCCGAAGATGTGCTCGCCCAACGGTATCGGCTGCTCGGAGCGAATGGTCTGCTCCTCCTCGCCGAGGAAGTTGTAGACGTAGTACAGCCGCCCGTCCTGAAGGAACAGGGTGTGACCGCCCAGCCTGCCGCCGTGCGCGAAGAGCACGCCGTGCGCCTGGTCGTCGGCGACGGTGACATCCGCCAGCACCGCGAACGACCGGCCGTTGATCTCCAGGGCCGCGCCCGGACCCACCTCCGCGCTGCCCGGATAGTAGACGCGGCTGTCGCGCGCGCGTCCGAGCGTCGGGCGCGGACGGGCGCTGGCGGTGATGATGTCGAGATCGTTCAAGGGCAGACCGTGGTATTTCTCGGCCTCGGCGAACCACAGCGCCTTCATCTTCTCGAGTTTGTCGGGATAGTCGGCGGCCAGATCGCGCAACTGACTGCGGTCCTCGAGTAGATGGAACAGTTCCCAGCGATCGGACTCGAAATGGCCCCACCCCGAGGGGCAGGCCGCGTGCACGGTGTTGGCGAACCAGCCGCGATGCCAGATTCCCCGGGTGCCCAGCATCGAATAGAACTGGGTGTGCTTGTCGAAATCGGCGTTCGGGTCGTCGAGGATCGCCCGGAAGCTCACGCCTTCCAAGGGACGCTGCGCCACACCCTGCACGGTGTCCGGCGGTGTGATGCCGAGCAATTCGTACACGGTGGGCGTCACATCGCAGATATTGAGGTAGTGGTGTCGCGTCTCGCCGCGTGCCGTCAGCCCGGCGGGCCAGGAGAGTACGCAGGGATCGGCGATACCGCCCTCGTGTGAGGCATAGCGCTTGTACAGCTTGAACGGCGTATTGAAGGCCATTGCCCAGCCGATCGCGTGATGGTTGTAGGTGCGCGGGGAGCCGAGTTCGTCGATCAGCGCCAAGCCGTCGTCCACGGTGTCGAGATAGCCGTTGAAGAATTTCATCTCGTTGACGCTGCCGTTGGGGCCGCCCTCACCACTCGCACCATTGTCCGACAGCAGGACGATGATCGTATTGTCGAGTTGGCCGCTGTCCTCCAGATAGTCGAGCAGCCGACCGATCTGCGCGTCGGTATAGGACTGGAAGCCGGCGAACACCTCCGCCTGCCGGCGGAACAGCCGCTTCTCGTCCTCGGACAGGGAATCCCACGGGCGCACCGTGTCCTGGGCGGGCCACGGCTTGCCGTCCGCGCTGGTCACGTCGGAGTACGGATTGAGCGGCGGCAGCTCCGTATCGTCGGGCAGCAGGCCCATACGCTTCTGGTTCTCCAGCACGATGTCGCGATACTTCTCGTATCCCATGTCGAATCGGCCGCGATACCTGTCCGCCCACTCCTGCGGCACATGATGTGGTGCGTGGCCGCAGCCCGGACACAGGTACATGAACCACGGCTTGTCCGGGGCTATCGTCGTGGAATCGCGAATGAACTCGATCGCCTTGTCGGCCAGATCCTTCGACAGGTGGTAGCCGTCCTCGGGTGCGTACGGCTGCGAGATCGGATGGTTGTCGTACACGAGGTTCGGGTACCACTGGTCGGCCTCACCGCCGAGAAAACCGTAGAACCGCTCGAATCCCCGCCCCAGCGGCCAATGCCGTTTCGACGCGGCCAGATTCCCCTCCTCCAGCGGGTTCATATGCCATTTGCCGACGGCATAGGTATTCCACCCGCGCTCCGACAGCACCTCCGACAACAGTGCGGTGTCGGCCGGAATCCGCCCGGAGCAGTTGGGAAAGCCGTCGCTGAACTCCTCGATCGTCGCCATCCCGACCGAGGTGGCATTGCGCCCGGTCAGCAGCGCCGCACGACTGGGCGAACAGAGCGCGGTGGTGTGGAACTGTGTGAATCGCACTCCCCGATCCGCGATGCGCCGCACATTCGGCATCTCCACCAGTCCGCCGTAGCTGTCCCACGTGCCCATTCCGGTGTCGTCCCACACCAGGTACAGCACATTGGGCGCTCCCTCCGGCGCCTTGGGTTCCTCGTACGGCCCCCAATCGGCCACCGAATCACGAATGTCCAGTGCGATACGGCCTTCGAATTCCCGCGTCACCAATCCCACCTCCGGAACGAGTCGGCTGTCTTCCGGAGATACTGGCCCGCCCGCGGCGCCCGGTCGTCACCCGTTGGGGGTGAGGTGGGATGTGATTACCCCTGAAATGCACGAAACCCGCGCCGATGGCGCGGGTTTCGGAGCTGATCCGCTCTCAGATGGCGCGGACGCTCTGGGCCTGCGGGCCCTTCTGACCCTGCCCGATCTCGAACTCCACTCGCTGACCCTCTTCGAGGGACTTGAAGCCGGAGCCGGAAATCTGGGAGTAGTGGACGAACACGTCGGGGCCGCCCTCATCCTGCGCGATGAAGCCGAAGCCCTTTTCGCCGTTGAACCACTTCACACTGCCTTGCGACATACTTTTGTTTTAACTTTCCTGTTGTGAGCCGAGCGATCACATCAACAACCCGTGCTCACCACACAGCATCTCACAGTGCGGCGGTAAACCCTAACCGACGGGTGGTCCGGTGCTCGATCGACGCCCGCGGACGGGGCTGTGATCAGGGGTTGCGATGATCTTCGTGAGCTGTGTCGCTGCTGAATACGGGGCGGGACGCGGCCACCTCCTCCTCGGTCGGCGACGAGGTGCTGGCGGGTTCCTCGAGGTGACTGAAGAGGCCGGACTGCGGTCGATCTTCACGGTTCATCCTTGAAGTCTGCTCCGAAAATCCGGAAAAACACCAATCCTGCGCTCGATGCGCGGGTGCGCGGTGCGTCGCGAGAGGGGTTCCACTGCACCGCAGGTCGCGTGAAGGCACAGGCGCACGACTAGGCGGGGGCCTTGTTCAACCCACGGTGATCGCGCCGGTGCTGCTGTTCCATTCGATCCAGCCGCCCTGGAAGTTGCTGCGGCGTCCCTCGTCGGTGTCCTGCTCACCGGAGGTGGGGAAGCCGAGGCGGCCGTTCTCGTAGCCCTGTTGCGCGTAGGCGTCGAAGATCGCGCCGTGCACCGGGTAGGTGCCCGCCGGGGAGTGGTAGATGTTCCCGTGCTGGAACCGGTTGAAGCGGCCCACTCCGTTCGGCGTGGAGAGCTCGCCGGTCACCGGCCAACCCAGCGCGGATGCCGGACCGCCGGCGTTCTCGTATTCGTCACCGATCTGCCCGTACACCTCCCAGGCGCCGGTATCGGGTGTCCAGTAGATCGCCCCCTCCTCGAAGTCCTGCTGCCGACCGCCGTCTCGATCACGCTCGTCTCCGGTGCAGTCGCCCAACGGGCCGGTCGGACCCGACACCTCGGCGTAGCGCGTCCCGACCGCACCCGTCGGCCAGCAGCACTCGTCGTCCTCGGTCGCGCAGCCCGCGACCCCGAATATCGCCAATGCCAGGCCCACGGCCACCACCGCGGCCCTCGAGATAGCCGGTAGCACCATCACACCGCCTCTCACCGTCTGCGCCACCTATACGGACGGGGTGACACCGGGGAGAGCGGCGAAACCTCACCGCACGGGATGCCGCGCTTCCGTCGCGACTGGCGCGCCGATACGGCGGGCAGGCACCGGGGGGACCGACAGCGCTCGAGATGCGTGTGGCCCGGAACCGACCGGTTCCGGGCCACAGCTTCGACAGAGAACTTTCGACAGAGAACTACCGGCCGGCGACGAGTTCGGCGCAGCGCTCGCCGACGAGCATGACGGTGATGTTCGGATTCACCGTGGTGTGCGCGGGGAAGACCGAGGCGTCGGCGACGCGCAGGCCGTCCACGCCCTTGACGCGCAGTTCCGGATCCAGCGGGCTCATGGTGTCGTCGACCGCGCCCATCCGGACCGTGCCCACCGGGTGGTAGACCGTGTTGTGGGTGCGGCGGATGTAGTCGGCCAGCTCCGCGTCCGAGTTCGTCTCCGGACCCGGGTACAGCTCACGCGCCACCCACTCGGAAAGTGGAGCGGTGGAGGCGATTTCGCGCGCCTTGCGGATGCCGGCGATCATGACGCGCATGTCGTGGCCCTCGGCGTCGGTGAAGTAGCGGGGGTCGACGCGCGGCTTGTCGCGGAAGTCGCGGGAGCGCAGCCGGACGGTGCCGCGGGAGCGGGCGTGGGTGACATTCGGGGTGAGACAGAAGGTGTTCTCGGCCGTCGGGTAGCCCTGCCGCAGCGTGTGCATGTCGAAAGGCACACTGCCGTAATGCATCATGAGGTCGGGACGGTCGAGCCCGTCGACGGTGGTGGTGAAGATTCCGGCCTCCCACCACTGCGTCGACCGGTCCACCATCGGCCGCGTCGTCTCGAAACCGATGACGCCCTCCGGATGGTCCTGCAGATGCGCGCCCACACCGGGCGAGTCCACCAGCACGTCGATGCCGTTCTCGCGCAGGTGATCCGCCGGTCCGATACCCGACAGCATGAGCAGCTTCGGGGTGTCGATCGCCCCCGCCGACAGGATCACCTCGCGGGTGGCGGTGAT
The DNA here is from genome assembly GCF_007362295.1 of Nocardia otitidiscaviarum. Lineage (NCBI taxonomy): Bacteria > Bacillati > Actinomycetota > Actinomycetes > Mycobacteriales > Nocardiaceae > Nocardia > Nocardia otitidiscaviarum. The sequence goes on from NZ_CP041695.1 coordinate 3,099,387, forward strand.
GCGGGTGGTGCGACCGAAGGCGTTGTCGGTGATGTCGACGCCCACGGCCCGGCCGCCCTCGACGACGACCTTCTTGGCCCAGGCCCCGGTCCGGACGGTCAGATTCGGGCGATCCAGGTGCGGATGCAGATAACTCACCGAGGACGAGGCGCGCACCCCGTCGGGGCGGCGGTTGATCTGGAAGAAATTGGCCCCGTTGACCACCGTGCGGCCCGAATTGAACTCGGCGCGCGGTATGCCGACGGCCTCGCAGGCGTCCAGCAGCGCCACACCGCACGGATCGTTCGGCGGCACCGTCATGATGTGCACCGGCCCGCTGCGCCCGTGATGGTCGCCCGGCGCGTCATTGGTCTCGATCCGCGGGTACAGCCGGTACACCGAATCCGAACCCCACCCGGTGCAGCCGTGCTCACGCTCCCAGGCGTCCAGATCCTCGCGCGGAGCCCAGAACGCGATACAGCTGTTGTGCGAGGAGCAGCCGCCCAGCACCTTGGCGCGGGCGTGCCGCATGAACGAATTGCCGTTCTCCTGCGGTTCGATGGGATAGTCCCAGTCGTACCCGGATTCCAGCAGTTCCATCCAGCGGTCCAGCCGCAGGATGGCGTCGTCGCCCACATCCGACGGTCCGGCCTCGAGCAGACACACCGTCACCGCCGGATCCTCCGACAGTCGCGAGGCGACGGCCGCGCCCGCCGAGCCGCCGCCGACGATCACATAGTCGTACTCGGTCACTTCCGCTCCCCTCGGTCGGCGAACCAGCCGGTGACACCCGGCCGGAGATTCTCGTAGACGTGTTTGGCCTCGCGGTACTCGTGCAGGCCGGACGGTCCCAGCTCGCGGCCGACGCCGGAGTGCCCGAAGCCACCCCATTCGGCCTGCGGCAGGTAGGGGCCGAAATCGTTGACCCACACGGTTCCGTGCCGCAACCGGGCCGCGATCCGGCGGGCCCGGGCGGTGTCGGACGACCACACCGCACCGGCCAGGCCGTATTCGGTGTCGTTGGCGATGGCGACCGCCTCGTCCTCGGTGGTGAAGGTCTCCACGGTGACGGTCGGCCCGAACGCCTCGTCGTGCACGCAGGCCATCTCCCGGGTGGCCCGGTCGATGACGGTCGGCCGATAGAACCAGCCGTCGTCGAGGCTGCCCGACCCCTGGTCGCCGGTGGCGAACGCGCCGCCGGTGCGAATGACCGCCCCCTCGGCGCGGGCTTGCTCGACATAGGCGTGCACCTTGTTGCGGTGCGCGGCCGAGATGAGCGGCCCGGTCTCGGTGCCCTCGGCGAACGGGAGACCGAGCCGGATCTCCTCGGCCCGCCGTACCAGCTCGTCCACGAACCGGTCGTGTGCCGACTCCTCGATGACCAGCCGCGCACCCGCCGAGCACACCTGACCGGAGTGCAGGAAGGCGGCGTTGAGGGCGTTGTCGACGGCGGCGGCCAGTCGCTCACGCGTGTCGCAGGCATCGGCGAAGATGACGTTCGGGTTCTTGCCGCCCAGTTCGAGCGCCACCTTCTTGACCGTCGCCGCGGCCTCGCGGGCGATGATCCGGCCGGTGGCCAGGCCGCCGGTGAAGGAGACCATGTCGACGTCCGGATGTGCCGAGAGCGGTGCACCGGCGGTTGTGCCCGCGCCGAGGACCAGATTGGCCACGCCCGCGGGCAGGTCCAGCTCGTCCAGCACCCGCATGAGCAGGATGGAGGTGTGCGGCGTCAGCTCGGACGGCTTCAGGACGAAGGTGTTGCCCGCGGCCAGCGCCGGGGCGATCTTCCACGCCGCCTGGAGCAGGGGGTAGTTCCAGGGTGTGATGAGCCCGCACACACCGACCGGTTCGTACACGATGCGGGAGTCGACATCGGGGGAACCCGCGTCCACCACCCGGCCCGCGTCCTCGGCCGCGAGCTTGCCGAAGTAGCGGAAGCAGTTCGCGATATCGGACATGTCAATATCCGACTCGTACGGCCGCTTGCCGGTGTCGAGTGTTTCGGCGCGCACGAAATCCGCGCGCTGGGCGTCGATGGCGGCGGCCACCGCCAGCAGCAGATCGCCGCGCTCGGCGGCCGAGGTGTCGCGCCAGGGCCCGCGGTCGAAGGCGCGCCGGGCCGCCGCGATCGCCGCCTCGGTATCGGCGGCATCCGCCTCGGAGACCACGCCGACCACGGAATTGTCGGCGGGACAACGGATCTGGCGGGTCTTGCCGGATTGTGCGGCGCACCAGGAGCCGTTGATGTACAGGGTGTGACTCATGTGGTGGGTGTCCCTTCAGGATCGCTGACGGTGACGTCGGTGTCGCTCGGAGTCGGCTCGTGGGTGTCGGTGGCCGAGCGGCGCAGATGCAGATAGCCGAGATGGCGTTCGTACTGGTCGAGAATGTCGCCGATAACCTGCTCGCGGGTGTAGCCGTTGAGCGAGTAGCCCTGCGATCCCTCCGCGAGGTACACCTCGCAGCGGAAGTAGCGGTCGTCGGAGCGCTGTGAGAGCACCGCGTAGCTGGGTGTCGGCGCGGACACCGGGCAAACGCAGTATTCGAATCCGGGCTCGTTGGCCTGGTCGACCACCAGCCGCGGCGACAAGATCCCTTCGTGCTGACCCGATTCGGTGACCGTGGCGGCGATGCCCGCCCGGTCGAACTCGGCCGCCACCTCCCGCATGGCCGGAACGACGGTGTTGGCGACGAACTTCCGGGTGGCCCCCGGCCCCGGGTACTGGATGGTGGCCAGCAGGCGGCGACGCCAGCTGCCGTGCTCGGACGGTCCGCGTCCGGCCGCGATGGCCTTCGGCAGGGTCGTCCGGTAGCTGTCCAGCTTGAGCGATTCGTTGCGCACCGTACGCAGCAGCGCCACACCGATGAGGGCGAGCACGAACGAGAACGGCAAGCCCATGATGATGGTGGCGTTCTGCAGGGTGGTGATGGAACCGCCCGCACCGGCGAACAGCATCGACAAGGTGAGCAGGCCGATCGCCAGCGACCAGAAGATGCGGGTGCTGCGGGCGCAGTCCGCCATCGGATCGGGCAGTTTCGAGGTGAAGTTGCCCATCACCAGCGAACCGGAGTCGGCGCTGGTCACGTAGAACAGCAGCCCGGTGATGGTCGCGATGCCGAGCAGCAGCGGCGCGCCCGGGTACTGCTCGAGCAGCGAGTAGAACCCGGCCTCGGCCCGGTTCGCCGTGGTCAGCGCGAAGTCCTCGTCGTCGCGGGCGAGTTCCAGCGCGCTGTTACCGAAGATCGAGATCCACAGCAGGATGAAGCTGAACGGTACGACCAGGACGCCGAAGATGAACTGGCGCAGGGTGCGTCCGCGCGAGATGCGCGCCAGGAACAGTCCGACGAACGGCGCCCACGCCACCCACCACGCCCAGAAGAACAGCGTCCAGGCGTCGATCCAGGCGGTCGGCTCGTTCACCGTTTCCGGATTGCGATCCCAGGCGAAGGTGTCGAGGGTGCGGTCGAGGAAGGTCGACAGATAGTCGCCGACATTCTGGGTGAGCCCGTTGAGCAGGAAATCCGTCCGGCCCGCCACCAGGATGTAGACCAGCAGCACGATGGACAGGATGACGTTGAACTCCGACAGCCGCCGGATGCCCTTGTCCACGCCCGAGGTCGCCGAGATGGTCGCGATGACGACCGACAGGGCGATGAGGCCGATCTGGGCCGCCTTGCCCTGGGCGACGCCGAACATCTCGTGCAGGCCGTAGTTGAGCTGGACGATGCCGATGCCCAGCGAGGTCGCGATACCGAAGATGGTGCCCAGCACCGCCGCCACGTCGATGGCGTCGCCCCAGCGGCCCTCCACTCGCTTGCCGAAGATCGGGTACAGCGCCGCCCGGATGGTCAGCGGCAGATTGTGCCGGAAGGCGAAGTAGGCGAGCGCACCGCCCATGAGCGCGTACATGGCCCAGCCGGTGATGCCGTAGTGGAAGATGGTCCAGGTGGCGGCCTCGCGGGCGGCCTCGTTGGTTCCGGCGGGGCCGGTGGGCGGGTGTAGATAGTTGTAGACGGGTTCGGCGACCGAGAAGAACATCAGGTCGATGCCGATGCCGGCCGCGAAAAGCATTGCCGTCCAAGTGAACAGGCTGTACTCGGGACGGGACTCCTCCGGTCCCAGCCGGTAGCGGCCGTACTTGCTGGCGCCGATGAAGACGACGAGTCCGACGATGACGGTGGCGAGGATGATGTACCACCAGCCGAACCACGTGGATATGAACGTCTTGACCTCACCGACCACGGTCTCGGCGCTCGAGGGTGAGGCGAGCGCCCAGATCGCGAACGCGAGAACGATCCCCGCCGCGGTGAAGAACACCGGCCGGTTGACCGACCCGCGGCCCGCCTCGGGATGAGGCGGGCCCTCGGCTTCGGTTGTTCCTCCGCGATCAGCGGACTCGGTTCCCGATGGGGTGGCTCCGGTCTGCTCAGTCATTTACCGAACGATAACTGGTAGGACGCCGACTGAATCAGACCGCCCGGTGTCCGGCGTGTGGCGCGCCGACACTAGGATGTTCGAACTCCCCCGCGTCAGCGCAGTCCCGCCACCGCCGCCCGGGTCGCGTCCACCACCAGCGCATTGTCGGGCTCGGCGTCCGGTTCGGATTTGGTCGTCAATACCGCGATCACGATCGGGGCGAGCCCCGGCGGCCAGGCGATGGCCACATCCAGCGCGCCACCGTAGGCGGGGCTGCCGGTCTTGTCGCCGACGGTCCAGTCGGCGGGTACCCCGGCGCGGATGCGCTGGTCACCGGTGGTGTTGGCGACCAGCCACGACTTCAGTTGCGCGCGTTCGGGTTCGCCGAGCACATCGCCCAGCACCAGCGCGCGGTAGTCGGCGGCCAGCGCGGCCGGGGTGGTGGTGTCGCGCTCGTCGCCGGGTACGGCGGAGTTGAGTTCGGTCTCCCACCGGTCCAGCCGGGTCACCTCGTCACCGATCGACCGCAGGAACGCGGTGAAACCGGCTGGGCCGCCCAGCAATTCGAGCACCTTGTTACCGGCGGTGTTGTCGGAGAGGGTGATCGTCGCCTCGCACAGCTCGGCCACCGTCATACCGGTGTCCACGCGCTGCTCGGTCATCGGCGAGTACTCGACGAGCTCGTCGCGGGAGAAGTGGATCACCTGATCGAAGAACCCCGTGGACAGGGGATGGTCGCGCAGCAGCGCCCCGCAGGCCAGCCCCTTGAAGGTGGAGGCCATCGGGAACCGCTCCCCCTCCCGGTAGGCCACGGTCCGGCCGGAACCGGTGTCGACCGCGTACACGCCGAGCCGGGCGGCCCGCTCGGACTCCATCGCGGCGAAGGAATCGGTACCGGCGATCGTGGCCGATGCGCTCGTGGAGGCGGCGGCCTCGGAGCCGGGATCGGAGCCGCAGGCCGCGCCGACCATCGAGAGCGCGGCGACGGCCGCGACAGCGACGAATCGGCGGAGTGGGAAGGGGTGGTGTGGAATGCGGCGGTGTGTCGTCGAGAAGGTCACCGCCGGACTACATCACCGCCGCGGTGCACCCGGCCAATATCCGCCCCCCGCGCGGGCGAGTCGGGTTCGATATCGCCGCAGGTCACCGGGGCGGGAAAGTCGCGTTCGAACGCCTCGGGGGCCCGTCTCCGCGCGGATTGCCGCGGCGTCGCTGGTTCAATGACCGCATGGATCTGATCCGCCACCTCCGCTTCTTCGTCTCGGTCGCGGACGAGGGGCATTTCGGCCGGGCGGCGGCCGCGCTGGAGATGACCCAGCCGCCGCTGTCACAGGGCCTGCGGCGGCTGGAACAGCATCTGGGCGTCGATCTCCTGCATCGCACCCGGCAGGGAGCCGTGCTCACCGCCGCCGGACTCCAACTGCTCCCCCGTGCCCGGCTGCTCGTCGACGATGCCGACCGGCTGTTGGCCGAGTCGCAGCGCATCGCGCAGGCGCACGGTGCGGTGCACTGGGGTGCGACCTCCGCACTGCCCGATGCGTTGATCACCGCGGGCGTGCGGGCGTTGCGCACTGCGGTCGTGGCGGACGCGGCCGTGTCCACGACGGTCGCTCCGACCGTCGACCTCGTCGGGGCCGTGCGGGCGGGGCTGTGCGACGTCGCCGTCATCGAGCATCCCGCACTCGTGGACGGGGTGGAGGCGCGGCCGGTGGTGAAGCTTCCGCGCTGGCTGGTAGTGCCGTCGGAGCATCGCAGCGCCGGCGCCGAGCGGCCCACCTTCCCGATGCTGGCGGGATTGAGTTTCGCCTGTCCGCCGCGCTCGGACAATCCGCCCGCCTTCGACACCATGCTGGACCTGTTGCGTGAACGCGGACTGGACGCGCCCACCGTGCCCGCACCGGATGGTCGCGCCGTCTTCGCCGCGGCCGCCGCCGGAACCAGCTTCGGGCTCACCACCACCGCCCCGGCCGCCACACCCGGCGTGGCGTGGCTGCGGCTGGCCCCGCAGGCAGTGGCGCTGCGGCTCCGTGTCGTGCACCGACCGGAGGCCGCCGCCCTCGCCGACGCCGTGGACCGGGTGCTGTACCGGGAGCGGCTGTGATGACCAATACCCCGATGACGAATATCGTACGGAGCCAATCGATCACCGGTGACGCGGAAACCCGCATCCGGGCCGTGTTCGCCGACGCGGGCTGTACCGGCTGGCTGCATGCCCGCCGCTGCGACGACTCCGGCACCGAGATCTCACTCGGCGGTGACGAACGGGTCGTCGTCGCCTCGGTGTACAAACTCCCGCTGTTCGTCGCCTTCTGCCGCCAGATCGACGAGGGCCGCATCGACCCCACCGCCCGGATCACGGTGACACCCTCGGACTGCACGCCCGGCCCCACCGGTATCGCCGCCCTGCGGGACCCGGTGACCATGAGCCTGCGCGATCTGGCCGCCTCCATGATGACGGTCTCCGACAATGCCGCCGCCGACGTGCTGCTCGGCGAAATCGGGCTGGCCGCCGTCGAAGAGCTGCTCGACGATGTCGGCCTGACCCGGACACGGATTGTCGGCGGCACCGCCGACCTGCACCGCAGCCTGGTGCGCGACACCGACACCCACACCACCGCGGAGGCGTTCGCGGCGCTGGAGCGCAATGACGAAGCGTGGTCGGTCTCGGCCTACGACCCGTCCTACACCAGCGCGACGACACCGGAGGAGATGACGCGTTTCCTGCACGCGCTGTGGCGCGGTGACATCCTCTCCCCCGAGCGCACCGACTACGCCCGCGCCGTCATGCGCGCCCAGGTGTGGCAGCATCGTATCGCCGCCGGTTTCCCGTTTCGCAGCGTGTCGGTCGCGGGTAAGACCGGCACCATCGGCGTCATCCGCAACGAGGTCGCCGTGGTGGAGTTCCCCGGTGAATACCCGGTCGCCGTAGCGGTTTTCACCCGCGCGGCGCGCGCCGACCCGGTACTGCCCGCGGTCGACGCCGCGATCGCCGAGGTCGCCCGCATCGCCGTCACCGAACTCCGTCGTCCGCTGCCCGGCGATTGATCCGAAGGCTCCCGGCAACGGTCGGTTCGCGCGGGTACCGCCAGCGATCAGTCGCGCTCGGCGCGGACGGAGTGCCTGGGGTCGCCGCGTTGTTCGGCACCGAGGCTGGCCAGAATGCTGAGCTTGTCGTGGGCTTCGCTGCCGCGGGGCGCGGAGAGGACGATCAGTTCCAGCCCGGAGTCGTCGGGGAGGGTGAAGTTCTCCTGGTGCAGGTCGAGGCGGCCGACCAGCGGGTGGGTGTAGGGCTTGAGGCCGTGGGTGCGACCACGGACCTCGGCGCGGGCCCACAGGCGGCGGAAGCGGTCGCTGCCCATGGCGAGTTCGCCGATCAAGGAAGCCAGCTTCGGGTCGTCGGGATACTTACCCGCGGCCAGGCGTAGATGCCCGACGGTATCGAGGGTGCATTTCTCCCAGGCGGCGTAGAGGGCGAGGCCGTCGGGCTCCAGGAAGATGTGGCGGGCGATATTGAACTCGCGCAGCGGGCGGCCGAACAGCAGTTCGGCCAAATGGTTTCCGGCCAGCACGTCCATGCGGTGGTCGAGCAGGAAAGCTGGGGTGTCGCCGACCAGATCCAACATGCGCAGCAGTTCCGGACGGGGACGCGCGGTGGCCGGTGCGGTGCGGACCGGTCTGCGAGGGTTGCGGGCGAGACGGTGCAGGTGCTCGCGCTCCACCTCCGCCAGGCCGAGCACCCCCGCCAGCGCGTCGAGCACCTGCGCCGACGGCTGCCGGGCGCGGCCCTGCTCCAGGCGCACGTAGTAGTCGACGCTGACACCGGACAGATGCGCGACCTCCTCCCGGCGCAGCCCCGCCACCCGGCGGCGTGCGTCGGTGGCGATGCCGACCGCGGCGGGGTCGACGCGGGAGCGGCGGGTGCGCAGGAAGTCGGCGAGATCGTCCATCGCTCCAGTATCACCACACCCACCGCGATCGAGGGTGGCCCTGCCGATACCAGGAAGTCCCGTCCGACGGAAGAAGCGCCCCTGAACGGCGCACTCGTCCGCCGCCAGGATCGGAGACGACCGATCACGAAGGAGCGGAAATGAACACACTCATCGTCCACGCCCACCCGGAGCCGCGGTCGCTGAACAGCGCGCTGGCCGACGTCGCGGTGTCCACGCTGACCGAGGCGGGCCACGACGTACGGGTGAGCGACCTCTACGCCATGAACTGGAAGCCGCTGGTGGACGCCGCCGACTTCGGCCCGGCCGCCAGCGAGCCGCTGCGCGTCGTCGCCGACTCCGGGCGTGCCTACGACACCGGCAACCTCACCCCCGACGTCACCGCGGAACAGGACAAACTGCGCTGGGCCGATACGGTGATCCTGCAATTCCCGCTCTGGTGGTACTCCATGCCCGCCATCCTCAAGGGCTGGGTCGACCGGGTGTTCAGCTACGGATTCGGTTACGGCGTCGGCGAGCACAACGAGACCAGATGGGGTGATCGGTACGGTGAGGGCACCCTCGCGGGCAAGCGCGCCATGCTGTCGGTCACCATCGGCGGTCGCGAAACCCACTACTCCGACCGTGGCGTCAACGGCCCCATCGACGATCTGCTCTTCCCCATCCAGCACGGCATCCTCTACTACGCCGGTATGCGGGTCGTCCCGCCGTTCGTCCTCTACGGCGCGGATCGCTGCACCGAGGAGGACTTCGCGGTGGCCGCCAAGCAGTATCGCCAGCGCCTGCTCACCCTCGCCGACACCACCCCGATCCCCTACCGTCCGCAGAACGGCGGCGACTACGAACTGCCTTCGCTGCGACTGCACGCGGGCCGGGAGGTGCCGGGGCGCAGCGGATTCGGGCTCCATCTGGGATAGCCGGGCGATCGCCGTCCGCCGGAAATGCCGGGATAACCGGCCGGGGCTGTGGCACACTCACCGGTACGTGTTGTGCAGGAGGGGGTTTCACCGTGGGCCAGCCGTCGCGGTTCTCGAATATCGAACGTCCACCGGTCTTTCCGGTCTGTCTGGTGGTGGACGTGTCCGCATCCATGCGCGGCGCGCCCATCGAGGCGGTCAACCAGGCCCTGCCCGAGCTGCGGCAGGCCATTCTGGAGGATCCGGCGACCGGTGAGATCGCTCGGATCGCGCTGGTGACCTTCTCCTCCTCCGCGCGCATCGAACTGCCGCTGGCCAACCTCTGGGAAACCGAACTGCCCCGGCTCGATACCCGGGATTCGACCGATTTCGCGGCAGGGCTGCGGACCGCCCGGACCGCGATCGAACAGGGAATTCGCGGATTGGGTCGAGGCACCCGGTTCTATCGCCCGGTGGTCTTCTTCCTCAGCGACGGTCAGCACAACGGCCGTGACTGGCTGCCGGCCTGGCGCGAACTCACCGATCGCGCAGACAAGTTCGGGGCGGAAGTGGTCGCGTTCGGGATGGGCGCTGCCGATCGGGAGGCCATCGGCCGGGTGTCGACCGGGCACGCGTATTTCGCCGACGATCCCGATCCGGTCGCGGCGGTGCGCGAGATTCTGCACAGTGTGATCGGCAGTATCCGCTCCACCTCCAGTTCGTTCGGCAGCCCGTCCGGTGGCGCGCTCATCATCGCGCCGTCACCGAATCTCACCCGGCTGCCGGAGAACATTGTCTGAGCGGCCGATCGGGCTGGTGGGACCGGACCGCGTCCGCTACGCCGAACTGGATTCGCACGCACCGCGGATCGGTGACCTCGGGCCGCTGCCCCCTCCCCGCCTCGCCGCCACCGCGACCGGCCTGGCGGGGGTACGGGCCGATGCGGGCATGCTCGCCGGGCGGTGGGTGGCCGCCGTGAGCCTGGCCGGGCAATCACATACCGCCCGGGGCGGTTCCGCACAGGATTCCTACGGCTTCACCGTCGCCCGGGACGGCAGCGCCCTGGTCCTGGCGGTGTGCGACGGCCTCGGGCAGCAGGCGGACACCGCGCAGATCGGCGCGGAACTCCTGGCCCGGCTGTGCGTGTCGGAGGTTGCCGCGCTCTCCGGTGCGGAGGTGGTCGAGCGCGGTCACGCGGCGCTGACGGGGGCCATCGGGCAGGCGGTCGCCACGCTCGAACGGTTGCGGGACACCACCCTCGGCCTCACCGCGCGCGAGCTGGCCAGCACCATGCTGCTGTGCTGGCTCCCGCTGCATCCGGGCGGCGGCCGGGACATGCTGCTGCTGCGGGTGGGCGACTGCGAGGCGTTCACGTGGTCCGACCCGGCGGGCTATCAGGTCGTCTACCCGGATGCCGATGACGGGCCGCTGAATATCGTTCGGCACACGCTGCCCTGCGACGATCCGCATCCGCTGCTCGAACCGGCGCGCTGGCCGCTGCCCGGCACCGGGCTGCTGATCCTGGCCACCGACGGGCTCGCCGGGGACCTCTTCGACTCCCCGGATGTCCGAGACTGGTTGGCACACCGCTGGTCCCGGCCCTGCGGTCCGGCGTGGATGGTGGACTCGCTGCGGTACCGGCGGCAGGGTTCGCACGACGATCGCACCGCGGTGGTGGTGTGGCTGGAACCGCTGTCGGCATGAGCGACCCGGACAGCTCCGTCGCGGGCCGGTACGGACGCTACCGGGTCGATGCGGAACCGCTCAATTCCTCCGGCGGGCAGTCGATTCTGTACACCTGCCGCGACGAGGCGAGCCACCTCAGGGTCTTCAAGCGGTACCGCACGCCGCTCACCGAACGGCGGGATATCGACACGCTGGGTGAGATCGCCGCGCGGGGAGCCCGGATCACGGCCGACGCCGAAAGCGCCGAGACCGTCGCCGCCACCGCCGAATCCTCGGTGAACTGGCCCATCGACATCATCGCCGAATCCGATGCCGTCACCGGGGTGATCCTGCCGCTCATTCCACCGCGGTTTCTCAGCGAGCACGGCAAACCGCTCACCCTGGATTTCCTGTACGTGGCCGCCGCCCGTCCACCCCGCGCGGCGGTGCGGGTCGGCGTCCTGCTGCGCGCCTGCGACATCCTCGCCTGTCTGGATGAGCTGGGCCTGGTCCACGGCGATATCTCGATGAAGAATCTGGTGTGGGACAGGCGCTCTCCGCATGCCTACCTCATCGACTGCGACGGTGTGCATCCGGCGGCGGAGGTCCGCGAGCGCGGCGTCGGCACCGCGGGTTGGCGCGATCCGCGATGGGTGGCCGGACGCATCCCCGCGCACGACCGCTACAGCGACCGTTTCGCCCTCGCCGTCATGGTCTATCGTGCGCTGCTGCTCAATCCCGGTGCGCCGGAACTCGTCGACGGCGACTGGGCCCCACCCTCCGGTATTCCGGACGACCTCCCCGCACGGCTGCGATCACTGTTCGACCGCGCGTTCCACGACCCCTTCGCGACCACGGGCCGACCGACGGCGGTCGAATGGCAGGACGCGCTGAAGGCGGTCTTCCTGACCGGCGACGGGAGCGCCTTCCGCTATCCGGCACTGCGGGCGGTGGACCGTTACGCCGATCGATTCCGTCCCCCACCGGTCCGTGCGAAACCCACTGTCCGACAACGCCCGGCCCCGGCGGCAGCGTCGACGTCCGCGACGACGCCATCCCGCGACCCCTGGCTCACGGCGAAGCTGGCGATCGCCGTCGCGATGATCCTGACCGTCTTCGCACTCGCCAACGTCGCCATCTCCGAGCCGTCCCGCCCGTCCAACCGGCCCCGCGCGACCGAGACCACCTCCGAGTGGACTCCCTTCCCCGGTGTGCACGTGGAGAAGACGGACCGTGGCGAGACGCGCATCCGCACCGACAACACCCCGTGCGACCCGGCGGCGGACAATCCCAGGGAACTGCTGTCCGGCTTCTGGCTGGTCTGCCAGTCGGACGGAACCGCACCCCCGGCATGGCGACCGTCGGTGCTCCTCCTGCGCGCCACCCCCGGCACCCTGTGCGACTCCGAAGCGGCACCGATGGCCAGGGGCCCGGACGCCCAGATCCTCCTCTGCCGCGACGGCACCTGGCAGCCACCGCGGTAACGCGGGGTGCGGTCGTTGATCAGACCTGATCGGTGGCGCGGCGGGCACGCATCGCCCGGACCCGTCCCCGGCTCGCGCACGCCGGGGACGGGCACCAGCGGCGGCGACCTGCGCTGTCGATGAACACGCCCCGGCAATCATGTTCCGGGCAGACCTTCAGCGCGGCACGTTCGATACCGGTCAGGTAGTCGACGGCTTGGCGTGCGATGCGAGCGAGCGCGTCGAGTGCGGTCGCGGGGGGCTCGCGCCGCAACCGATCGGCCACGACGAGGTGCACCGAGTCATCGTGCCCGGCAAGGAACGCGCTCAGTTCGGTGACCGCGTCGTGTGGTGGTGCCGTGCCGTCGATGGTGGCCAGCACCAGGACGCGCAGTGTCTCCCGCAGCCGGATCGCCCGGGCGAGGTCGTCGGCGGTGGGCGGTCGAGCAGGCAGTAGCTCACTGCGGTCCAGCCACTCGGCGAACCGCGCAGGCGTGTCCAGCCGCTCCACCGGGTCCGCACTGAAACTGCGGCCCTTCGTGGCGAGCAGATTCAGCCACGTGGACCCGCAGTCGAACCGAAACGCGTGCTTGTCTTCCGTCACCAGAACAGCGTAACGCTTCAAGCGTTACACGTGGTAGCGTTGTAACGCTTAACCCGTTACGAATATGTGAGGTTGCCCGACCATGACGAACACCGCTGACCTGTCCCAGCAGCTGACTCCGGCCCGGTTCGACCGCGAGGAGGGCTACCGGGTGCTGGACCTGCTACAGGACGAAGACACCCAGCACGCTGCACTGCCCGGTTTGGAGAGCTGGGTGCCCGGCTTCGCCGACTGGATCGTCACCGCACTGTTCGGTGGCACCTATCAGCGCGGGAATCTGTCGCTGCGGGATCGTCAGCTGGTCAACCTGGCCGCACTGACCGCGCTCGGCGGTGTGGACCCGCAATTGAACGGACATGTGAAAACCTCTCTGCGGGTGGGACTGTCCCGCGAGGAGATCCTCGAGGTCTTCGCGCATCTGGCTCCCTATATCGGAGTGCCCAAGGCGCTGGCCGGTCTGCGGGTGGCCACCGCAGCGCTCACCGAGGCCGAGGAGTCCACCCGGTGACCGGCACGATCCGCACCGTGCTCGGCGATATCGAGCCCGAGCACCTGGGTGTCTGCAACGCACACGATCACCTGTTCATTCGTTCACCCCAGCTGCACGGCCAAGAACTCGACGACGCCGATGCCGCACTGGCCGAATTGAATTCGTTCGCGGCGCTGGGCGGGCAGGCGGTGGTGCAGTGGACACCGTGGGGCATGGGGCCTCGCCTGGCCGACCTCCCTGAGCTGTCCCGGCGATCCGGTGTGCATCTGGTCGCCGCCACCGGGCTGCATCAGGCCAAACACTACGATCCCGCCGCATTGGCGGCCGTCCACGACGATCTCGCCGAGCTGTTCGTACACGAGCTCACCGCGGCACCGGTACGTGCGGGACTCATCAAGGTGGCCGGAGCCTTTCACCACATCGACGAACACGCCCGACACGTCTTTGCCGCCGCGGCGACCGCCCACCACGCGACCGGGGCGCCGATCGGTGTCCACCTCGAGGGCGGCACCGCAGCTCTGGCCGTGCTCGATGAACTCGCCGGAACCCACGATGTGGCGCCGCAGCGCGTCATCCTCGGCCATCTGCACCGGTTCCCGGACCGCGCGATTCACCGGCAGATCGCCGCCGCCGGCGCATTCGTCGGGTTCGAAGGACCTTCCCGGGCGCACCACGCCGTCGACTGGCACCTTCTCGACAACATCGCAGCCCTGGTCGACAGCGGGCATGCCGACCGGATCCTGCTCGGCGGAGACACCGTCACCGCCTCGGCGCGCTCCAACGCCGACGGCCCCGGGATGGCCTTCCTGCTCGATACCCTGCGGTCCCGCGTCGAGAACGAACTCGGGTCCGACATCGCCACCGCCGCTTTCGTCACCAACCCCGCCAACGCGTTCAGCACGCACTGGAGATCACACGTCCGCGAACAGCGAGACCACGTGCGATAGCGGTGGCCACGACAGCGACTCCGCTGGTTACTCACCGCCCGTCGCGCAGCTCCGCGATCGCTTCCGCCGCTGCCTCGTTCACCGAGGCCAGCATGTCGCGCAGCAGACGCAGTTCGGCGTCGCCGTACTCGGCCAGTCGAGCCCCGACCGCCGCGCCCATGCCCTGGAACAGTGGTGAGACCAGCTCGGTCGCGCGGGCGGCGTCCAGTTCCACCAGGACGCGGCGGCGGTCGGCGGTGTCGCGGCGGCGGTGGACATAGCCCGCGGTCTCCAGGCGGTCGAGCATGGCGGTCACCGCTCCGCCACGGGTGATGCCGATGCGGGCGGCCAGTTCGCCGGGGGTGCGCGGGCCTTCGAGGCTGAGTACGTTCAGGCAGCTCAGGTCGGCGGCGGTGATGCCGAGGCGGGCGGCGACCGCGGTGTGGAAGGTGACCGTGCGGACGGCCTGAATGCGGAACTCGGCCTGTAGCGAGTTCAGGGCCGAACTCCGGGTGTTCCCGGATCCCATAGCGTGCTGCTCCTTCCTAATCTCTCTATTGCAGAGAGACTCTGATACCGAGAGTACCGGGTGAAGGGAAGTACGATCATGACGTTCAAACGCACCATCTGGCTGTGGGTGCTGGTGATCTTCGTGAGCATCCAGTTCGGCGGCGGGCTGTACGAGAAGCTCGCGGTCATACCGCTGTGGGCGGAGGCTCCGCCCGAACAGGTACTCGCCACCATGCAAACCTCCGGATTCCACAAGGCGGGGCGCGCCTTCTGGCCGTTCGTCTCCCCGGTGGTGGCACTGCTGTCGCTGATCTGCCTGTTCGTCGCGCGCCGCGCCGCGACCCCGCTGCGGAACTGGTGGCTGGCGGGAGCCGCGATCATGACGCTGTCGTCGATCTCGACCTACGCCTACTTCGCCACCCAGATGCTGGTGTTCCAGAACGGCGGCGACGACTGGGACGCCGACCGCGTCGAATCGTTCGTCGGACTGTGGACGACGCTGAACTATCCGCGCATGGTGCTCGCCGCCGTCGGTTGGCTCTGCCTGCTGCGCGCGCTGTCGCTGTCGGGTGTCGCGGGAGCCGGGGACCGGCGGCCACTCTCGGCCACCGCCGCATGACGCAATATCGCCAACTCGAGATTCGCAGGTTTCGCAGACACGTTTCGATGGAACCTATGAACTATCGCATCACTGATCGCGGGGCGGCGCGTTCATCGAGGCATTCGTGTCACGTGACGGGCGATGCGTACTCGAGCGTCCGTAGAAGGAGGACACGGTGCGAGAATTGGTGTTGGATCCTGGGCCCAATGGGCAGGCGCACGACAACTGGAATGAAGCCATGAATGCCGACGACGACGGGCAGGAATCGTTTATGCGGGTCAACCGCCTGTAACGTCCGTTTGCAATCGCATAATCGAATACCGAAACGCCCCCGGAAAAATCCGGGGGCGTTGTTTGTGCCCGCAGGCCCATTGCGGATATCCCGAATGCGCAATGGCATTGAGTGCAGACATGCACGCGCTGCCTCATCCGTGCAGGTACTGCACCAGATGTTCGCGCTCGGTCTCCAGTTCGGCGATCTGACTCTTCACCACATCGCCGATGCTGACGATGCCGATCATGCGGCCGTCGCGCACCACGGGTAGATGGCGGATGCGGTGCTCGGTCATCCGGGCATTGAGGGTTTCGACGCGGTCTTCCGGACAGCAGGTGTGGACGACGTCGGTCATGATTTCCGAGACCGGCCGCCCGAGGACGACGGCGCCGTGCCGGTGCAGGGCACGTACCACGTCGCGCTCGGAGACAATACCGACCATATAGGACGCATCCGGCGAAACCACCACTGCGCCAACATTGTTGGTGGCGAGGATTTCAAGCAGTGCGTGCACCGTGGCATCGGGTGCGATCGTGACTACATCGGAACCTTTCCTGCGCAGGATCTCGGAAATTCGCATACTGTCCACCACCCAGTGAATTCGACGTCGATGCCTCCAGGATCTCGCGATTCACCGCCCGTGACCAGCAACGATTGCGATTCGACCGTTAATGCGGATGTTGAACGAACCGGGCGGGACTCAAGGTGTCCGTGTTGCGAAGATTTTCCGGCGACGCGCGGACCGAAAGCGTCAAGCTGCCGCGCGGAGCGACCCGCGGCACGTACCATGCCGAACGTGGCCGAAGCGAAACGTCCCGCCGCGCTGCGGGTGCTCGTGTACAGCAACGACGCCGACACCCGGAGCCAGATCATGCTGGCCCTGGGTCGAAAGCCGCGTCCCGACCTGGAGCAGTTCGACTACCTCGAGGTGGCGACCGCGCCGGTGGTGATCGAGCGCCTGGACGCCGGTGCGGTCGATATCGCCATCCTGGACGGCGAGGCCCAGCCCGCCGGCGGACTCGGGTTGGCGAAGCAGCTCAAGGACGAAATCGCCGACTGCCCACCGCTGGTCGTGATCACCGGTCGCCCCGACGATGTCTGGCTGGCGAACTGGTCCCGCGCGGACGCGGCGGTGTCGCATCCGATCGATCCGATCCGGCTGACCGACGCCGTCGTCGGGGTACTGCGCAACCGGACGGCCGCGTAGCCCACCCCGTCACGTGACGTTCGCCCATTGCGTCCGATTGGTCATGAATGGGCGTTCTGAATTCGATCAAACGCCGCGCCGAAAATTGCTGCATCCCGACGTCCGAGTTGTAGGCTGTGCCGTAGCTCACATGGGTGCGAGCCGAGGTATCAGTCCGATTCGGTATTAATCCGCCGTGCCAGGTCCCGACCGCCCGCATCCCCGGCGAGTGCCTGAGGGGCGAGACTGGCCCGGCATGACGACGAAGTCAGCCCGCCTCGGCAGCATGCCGTCCGAATGCGTCCAGCTCGCAAGGAGGGGTAGTGCGGTTGTGAATATCGAGGTGCCGACTCTTGTTCTCGGTGCGATCGCCGCGGCGTTCGCACTGTTCTCGCTAGCTCTCGCGGCCCTCATCGGCCCCAAGCGCTACAACCGGGCCAAGCTCGAACCCTACGAGTGCGGTATCGAACCGACGCCGCACGCCATCGCCGGTGGTCCGGGAAACGCTGCTGGACAACGCTTTCCGGTGAAGTACTACCTCACCGCGATGCTGTTCATCATCTTCGACATCGAGATCGTGTTCCTGTACCCGTGGGCGGTGCACTTCGACTCGCTGGGCCTGTTCGGGCTGGCGGCGATGGCGCTGTTCATCTTCAACGTCTCGGTGGCCTACGCCTACGAGTGGCGACGCGGCGGACTCAGTTGGGACTGATTCGCGTGCGACAGGGCTGAATCGAACGACGGCTGACGGGAATTCCGATCAGCGCCGGTGCGCCCGCACGCGGGGTCCGGCGCGAGAAGTCTGGAGAAGAATCCGAAATGGGTCTCGAGGAGAAGCTGCCCAGCGGGTTTCTGCTGAGCACGGTCGAGGATATGGCGGGCTACCTGCGCAAGGGCTCACTGTGGCCCGCCACCTTCGGCCTGGCGTGCTGTGCGATCGAGATGATGGCCACCGGCGGCGGGCGATTCGACATCGCCCGCTTCGGCATGGAGGCGTTCCGCGCCTCGCCGCGCCAGGCCGATCTCATGATCGTGGCGGGACGGGTGAGCCAGAAGATGGCCCCCGTCCTGCGTCAGGTCTACGACCAGATGACCGAACCGAAATGGGTGCTGGCCATGGGCGTTTGCGCCTCGTCCGGCGGCATGTTCAACAACTACGCCATCGTGCAGGGCGTCGACCACGTGGTGCCGGTCGACATCTACCTGCCCGGCTGCCCCCCGCGGCCGGAGATGCTGTTGAACGCCATCCTGAAACTGCACGAGAAGATTCAGGAGGCTCCGCTCGGCGTTAATCGCGAGGAAGCGATCAAGGCCGCCGAGGCCGCCGCCCTGGCCTCCACCCCGACCATTCAGATGAGGGGTCTACTGCGATGACCTTCGATTCACCCAGTAGGACCGAGAGTCCCCCGGAGGCGGCCGTGGACGAACGCAAGCACGGCGAATCGAACGAACCGATCGAACCACCGAGCATGGCGGGTCCGATCCAGGACGAAACCGAGAACGACAACGGCACAGCGGAATCCGGACCCGCACCCGATGAGATCATCGGCGTGCGGCGCGGCATGTTCGGGGTCTCCGGCACCGGCGACACCTCCGGCTACGGCCGCCTGGTGCGCACCGTCACGCTGCCCGGCGGCACCGAACCGCCCTACGGCGGCTACTTCGACGGACTCGTCGCCACCCTGCGCGCCGCGCTCGGAGCGGAGTTCGAGGCAGCCGTGGAGAAGATCGTGGTCTTCCGCGGCGAACTCACCCTGCACGTACGCCGCGAACATCTGGTCGCGGTCGCCCGCACCCTGCGCGACGATCCGGCGCTGCGGTTCGAGCTGTGCCTGGGCGTGAGCGGCGTGCACTATCCCGACGACCAGGATCGCGAGCTGCACGCGGTCTACCAGCTCAACTCCATCACCCACAATCGCCGTCTGCGGGTGGAGGTTTCGGCGCCCGACGCCGACCCGCACATCCCCTCGCTCTATGCCGTCTACCCCACCACGGACTGGCACGAGCGGGAGACCTACGACTTCTTCGGCATCCTGTTCGACGGTCATCCCTCGCTGACCCGCATCTCCATGCCCGACGACTGGCGCGGGCATCCGCAGCGCAAGGACTACCCGCTCGGCGGAATTCCGGTCGAGTACAAGGGCGCGCGCATCCCGCCGCCCGACGAGCGGAGGGCTTACTCCTGATGAACGACATCGACACCCGGCGCACAGGTTCAGGTGCGCCGGAAACACCCGTCTCACCGCACGATCCGAAGCCGGAACGCGCCGTGACGGTGGTCGGCAACGACTGGGACGAGATCTCCGCCGCGCTCGACGGTGTCGCCGAGGAGCGCATCGTCGTCAATATGGGTCCCCAGCACCCCTCCACACACGGGGTGCTGCGGCTCATCCTGGAGATCGAGGGCGAGACCGTCACCGAGGCCCGGTGCGGAATCGGCTACCTGCACACCGGCATCGAGAAGAATCTCGAGTACCGGCCGTGGGTGCAGGGCGTCACCTTCGTCACCCGCATGGACTATCTGTCGCCGTTCTTCAACGAGACGGCGTACTGCCTGGCGCTGGAGAAGCTGCTCGACATCACCGACGACATTCCCGAGCGCGCCAGCGTGGTGCGGGTCATGCTCATGGAGCTCAACCGCATCTCCTCACATCTGGTGGCGCTGGCCACCGGCGGCATGGAGCTGGGAGCGCTCACCCCGATGCTGTTCGGCTTCCGGGAGCGTGAACTCATCCTCGACGTGTTCGAGACCATCACCGGTCTGCGGATGAACCACGCCTACATCCGCCCCGGCGGCCTGGCGCAGGATCTGCCGGAAGACGGCGTCACCAAGGTGCGCGAACTGCTGGCCATCATGCCGAAACGCCTGCGGGATCTGGAACTGCTGCTCAACGAGAACCCGATCTGGAAGGCCCGCACCCGCAATGTCGGGTACCTGGATCTCACCGGCTGCATGGCGCTGGGCATCACCGGTCCGGTGCTGCGCTCGACCGGCCTGCCGCACGATCTGCGCAAGTCCCAGCCGTACTGCGGCTACGAGGACTACGAATTCGATGTCATGACCGATACCGGCTGTGACTGCTACGGGCGCTACCTGATTCGCGTCAACGAGATGAAGGAATCGCTCAAGATCGTCGAGCAGTGCCTCGACAAGCTGCGGCCCGGCCCGGTGATGGTGAGCGACAAGAAGGTGGCCTGGCCCGCGGACCTGGCGCTGGGTCCGGACGGACTCGGCAACTCGCCGCAGCACATCGGCAAGATCATGGGCACCTCCATGGAGGCGCTGATCCACCACTTCAAGATCGTGACCGAGGGTATCCGGGTGCCGGCCGGTCAGGTCTACACGGCGGTGGAATCCCCGCGCGGTGAACTCGGCGTGCACATGGTCAGCGACGGCGGCACCCGCCCGTACCGGGTGCACTACCGCGATCCCTCGTTCACGAATCTGCAAGCGGTGGCGGCGATGTGCGAGGGCGGCATGGTCGCCGACGTCATCGCCGCGGTGGCGAGTATCGACCCGGTGATGGGAGGCGTGGACCGATGACCGAGATACTGCTCAACCTGACCACCAGGCCGATTCCCTACCCGCAGCAGGTGCACGACCGCCTGGAGGTGGAGGCCCGGGAGATCATCGCGCGCTACCCGCATCCGCGATCCGCGCTGCTGCCGCTGCTGCACCTGGTGCAGTCGGTGGAGGGCTACGTCTCCGGCACCGGCATCGAATTCTGCGCCGGGCAGCTGGGATTGACCGATGCCGAGGTGACCGCGGTCGCCACCTTCTACTCCATGTACCGGCGCACACCCACCGGCGACTACCACGTGGGCGTGTGCACCAATACGCTGTGCGCGGTCATGGGCGGCGACGAGATCCTCGCGACGCTGAAGGAGCATCTGGGAATCCGGCACGGCGAGACCACCGCCGACGGCGCGGTGACGCTCGAACACATCGAGTGCAACGCGGCCTGCGACTACGCGCCCGTCATGATGGTGAACTGGGAGTTCTTCGACAACCAGACGCCGGAATCGGCACGGGCGCTGGTCGACGCGCTGCGGCGCGGCGACCAGGTCACCGGCACCCGCAGCGGCGCACCGCTGTGCACCTTCCGCGAAACCGCCCGCATCCTCGCCGGCTATCCGGATCAGCGCCCCGGAGCCAACGACGGCGCTCCCGGACCGGCAACCCTCGCGGGTTTGCATGCGGTGCAAGAAAATCCGACCGACGGAGGCGCTCAGTGACGACATTGACGCCGGTGCTCACCCGGCACTGGGCCGAGCCCGAGTCGTGGACCCTGAAGTCCTATCGCCGCCAGGAGGGCTACCGGGCCCTGCCCAAGGCGCTGAAGATGCATCCGGACGAGGTGATCGCCACCGTCAAGGACGCGGGGCTGCGCGGCCGCGGCGGCGCGGGCTTCCCCACCGGCATGAAGTGGGGCTTCATCCCGCAGGGCCCCGGCCCGGACGGCATCGAGAAGCCGCACTACCTGGTCGTCAACGCCGACGAGTCGGAACCGGGCACCTGCAAGGACATTCCGCTCATGATGGCCAGCCCGCACCTGCTGGTCGAAGGCGTCATCATCGCCGCCTACGCGATTCGCGCCTCGCACGCCTTCATCTATCTGCGCGGTGAAGTGCTGCCGGTGCTGCGGCGCTTGCAGACCGCCGTGGACGAGGCGTACGCGGCGGGCTATATCGGCCGCAATATCCTCGGCTCGGGGTACGACCTGGAGATCGTCGTTCACGCCGGAGCGGGCGCGTACATCTGCGGTGAGGAGACCGCACTGCTGGACTCCCTGGAGGGTCGGCGCGGGCAGCCGCGCCTGCGCCCGCCGTTCCCCGCGGTGGCCGGGCTCTACGCCTGCCCGACGGTGGTCAACAACGTCGAGTCCATCGCGTCGGTGCCCAGTATCCTCGCCCGTGGCGTCGAGTGGTTCCGGTCCTTCGGCACCGAGAAGTCGCCGGGCACCACCATCTACTCGCTCTCCGGTCACGTGACGCGACCGGGGCAGTATGAAGCGCCCCTGGGAATCACCCTGCGGGAGTTGCTGTCCTACGCGGGCGGCGTCCGTGCGGGCCACACGCTGAAATTCTGGACACCCGGCGGCTCCTCCACTCCCCTGTTCACCGCCGAACATCTCGACGTCGCACTGGATTACGAGGGTGTCGCCGCCGCGGGCTCCATGCTCGGCACCAAGGCGCTGCAAATCTTCGACGACACCACCTGTGTGGTGCGGGCGGTGCTGCGCTGGACCGAGTTCTACGCCCACGAATCCTGCGGCAAGTGCACACCGTGCCGCGAGGGCACGTACTGGCTGGTGCAGCTGCTGCAACGCCTGGAAAGCGGTCAGGGGCACAGCACCGATCTCGACAAGCTGGCCGATATCGCCGACAACATCAACGGCAAATCCTTCTGTGCCCTCGGCGACGGCGCCGCCAGCCCCATCTTCTCCTCGCTGAAGTACTTCCGCGACGAATACGCCGACCACATCCGGTACGGCGCATGTCCTTTCGACCCGTCCCGGACCACCGTCTGGGCGGATACGGCTGAAGGAGCGCGATGACCGCGACAGTCAGCAGCAACGACAGCGACACCGCACCCGCCGATCTGGTGAGCGTCACCATCGACGGCACCACTGTCAGCGTGCCCGCGGGCACCCTGGTGATCCGGGCGGCCGAGCTGATCGGCATTCAGATCCCGCGCTTCTGCGACCACCCGCTGCTCGAGCCGGTGGGCGCGTGCCGCCAGTGCATCGTCGAGGTCGAGGGACAGCGCAAACCCGTCGCCTCCTGCACCATGGCGGTCGCCGACGGCATGGTGGTGCACACGCAGCTCTCCTCGCCGGTGGCCGCCAAGGCACAGGAGGGCGTGATGGAGCTGCTGCTCATCAACCATCCGCTGGACTGCCCGGTCTGCGACAAGGGCGGTGAATGCCCGTTGCAGAACCAGGCCATGTCCAACGGCCGCGCGGAGTCCCGCTTCGAGGGCGAGAAGCGCACCTACCCCAAGCCGATTCCGCTGTCCTCGGCCATTCTGCTGGACCGGGAGCGGTGTGTGCTGTGCGCCCGCTGCACCCGCTTCGCGCAGCAGGTGGCCGGTGATCCGTTCATCGAACTCATGGAACGCGGTGCGGTGGAACAGGTCGGCATCGCCCAGGGCGAGAGCTTCGACTCCTACTTCTCCGGTAACACCGTGCAGATCTGCCCGGTGGGCGCGCTCACCGGCAGCACCTACCGGTTCCGCGCGCGACCCTTCGACCTGGTCTCGAGTCCGGCGGTGTGCGAGCACTGCGCCTCCGGCTGCGCCCAGCGCACCGACCATCGGCGCGGCAAGGTCATGCGTCGCCTGGCCGGTGACGATCCGCAGGTGAACGAGGAATGGAACTGCGACAAGGGCCGTTTCGCCTTCCAGTACGCCACCGAACGGGACCGGCTCACCACCCCGATGGTGCGCGGCTGGGACGGTCGGCTCGCCCCCGCCTCCTGGTCGGAGGCGCTGGCCGCCGCGGCCGCCGGCATGGCCGGGGCGCACGGCAATGCCGCGGTGCTGGTGGGCGGACGCGTCACCCTCGAGGACGCCTACGCGTACTCGAAGTTCGCGCGCGTCGTGCTGGGCACCAATGACATCGACTTCCGCTCCCGCGACCACTCCGCCGAGGAGGCCGACTTCCTGGCGGCCCGCGTCGCCGGACAGGGCATCAGCGTCGACTACGGTGCGCTGGAGCAGGCTCCGGCGGTGCTGCTGGTCGGATTCGAGCCGGAAGAGGAATCGCCGATCGTGTACCTGCGGCTGCGCAAGGCGGCCCGCAAGAACGGCACGGCGGTCTTCGGCCTCGCTCCCTTCCTGACCCCGGGGCTGGAGAAGATGTCCGGCACGCTGGTGCCCGCGTCCCCCGGCGCCGAACCGCACATCCTGGAGGCGCTGCGCGGCGGCGACACCGTCGGACTCGTCGATCCCGCTGTCGCACAGCGCATCACGGACCTGCTGCGGCGGCCGGGCGCGGTGATCATGGTGGGTGAGCGACTGGCCGGAGCCTCCGGCGGACTCTCCGCCGCCACCCGGCTGGCCGAGGAGACCGGGGCGGCCCTGGCCTGGGTGCCGCGCCGCGCGGGCGAGCGCGGCGCGATCGAGGCCGGAGCCCTGCCGGTACTGCTGCCCGGCGGCCGACCGGTCGCCGATCCGCAGGCCCGACACGAGGTGCGCGACGCCTGGAACATCGACGACCTCCCGGCCGCCCCCGGCCGCGACACCGCCGGAATCCTCGCCGCCGCACCGACACTCGGCGCGCTGGTGGTCGGCGGGGTGGAGGTCGGCGACCTGCCCGATCCGCACGCCGCGCTGGCCGCCATCGACTCCGCCCGCTTCGTGATCAGCCTGGAACTGCGGCACAGCGATATCACCGGCCGCGCCGACGTGGTGTTCCCCGTGGCCTCCGCCATGGAGAAGGCCGGTACCTTCCTCACCTGGGAGGGCCGCCACCGGCCGTTCGAGGCCGCACTGCGCGACGCCACCGTGCGCCGCGAGGCGGCCCCGCTGCCCGAGCACCGGGTGCTGAATGCCATTGCGGCGGAACTGGGTATCGATCTCGGCGTACCCGATACCGCCCACGCCCGCGCCGAACTCGCCGATCTCGGCGTCTGGTCCGGACCGGCCGCCGCGGCCCCCGTACACCGGCCGCATCCGATACCGCAGCCCTCCTCCGGCACCGCCGTCCTGGCGGGCTGGCGCATGCTCGTCGACCGGGGTCGCCTCCAGGACGGCGAACCCAATCTGGCCGGGACCGCCCGCACCCCCGTGGTGCGCCTGTCCCCGCACACCGCCGCCGAGATCGGTGCCACCACCGGCGATCCGGTCACCGTCGGCACCGACCACGGCCACATCACCCTCCCGCTGGTGATCACCGAAATGCCGGATCGCGTGGTGTGGCTGCCCATGAACTCGCCCGGGTCCGATGTGCTCGTGCAACTCGGCACGACACCCGGCCACCTGGTGCGCATCCGACGGGAGGACCACCGTGAGTGACATGAGTGTCTTCGGCCACGACCCCTGGTGGCTGGTGCTGGTCAAATCCCTCGGCATCTTCGTCTTCCTGCTGCTCACCCCCATGCTGGCGGTGTACGCGGAACGAAAGATCGTGGCGTTCATGCAGATGCGCGTCGGCCCCAACCGGGTCGGCCCGCGCGGCACGCTCCAGTCCATCGCCGACGGCGTGAAGATGCTCCTCAAGGAGGACATCATCCCGGCCATCGTGGACAAGCCGATCTTCGTGCTGGCACCGGTCATCTCACTGATCCCGGCGGTCATGGCGTTCGCCGTGATCCCGTTCGGGCCCGAGGTCAGCATCTTCGGGGAGACCACACAGTTGCAGCTCACCGATATGCCGGTGGCGGTGCTCTACGTGCTGGCCATGGCCTCGGTCGGGGTGTACGGAATCGTGTTGGCGGGGTGGGCATCCGGTTCCACCTACCCGCTGCTGGGCGGGCTGCGCTCCACCGCCCAGGTGATCTCCTACGAGATCGCCATGGCGCTGTGCTTCGCGGCGGTGTTCCTGCTCGCGGGCACCATGTCCACCTCCGGCATCGTGGACGCCCAGTACGGCACCTGGTACGTCTTCCTGCTGCTGCCGTCCTTCCTCATCTACGCGGTCTCCATGGTCGGCGAGACCAACCGCGCGCCCTTCGACCTCCCCGAGGCCGAGGGCGAGCTGGTGGGCGGCTTCCACACCGAGTACTCCTCGCTCAAGTTCGCCATGTTCATGATGGCCGAGTACATCAATATGGCGACGGTGTCGGCGCTGGCCACCACGCTGTTCTTCGGCGGCTGGCACGCACCGTTCCCGATCAGCCTGTGGGAGGGCGCGAACTCCGGCTGGTGGCCCATGCTGTGGTTCACCGCCAAGGTGTGGACGTTCCTGTTCGTGTTCATCTGGCTGCGCGGCACCCTGCCGCGACTGCGCTACGACCAGTTCATGAATCTGGGCTGGAAGCTGCTCATCCCGGTGTCGCTGGCCTGGGTCATGTTCGTGGCCACGCTGCGGGTGCTTCAGCTCGAGGGCATGAACGTGCAGACCCCGGGCATGGTGATCGGCGGCATCGTGGTCGCCATCGTGCTCATCGGACTGGTGCTGCGGGCCGGGCACGCGGGCGACGACCGCGCCGCCGCCGCACCCGATCCCGACGCCACCCGCATGTACTCGGACTTCCCGGTGCCGCCCATGCCGACCGATACCGGTGAGCGCGCCGCCAAACCCGGTCTGCTCGAACCACTCGCCGGATTCTGGGTCACCTTCTCCACCATGTTCAAGAAGCCGAATACCGAGCTGTACCCGGAAGTGAAGGTGCCCACCGCGCCCCGCTACCACGGACGCCACCAGCTCAACCGGCATCCGGACGGCCTGGAGAAGTGCATCGGCTGCGAACTGTGCGCCTGGGCCTGCCCGGCCGACGCCATCTTCGTGGAGGGCGCGGACAACACCGACGACGAGCGCTTCTCCCCCGGCGAACGCTACGGCCGCGTGTACCAGATCAACTATCTGCGCTGCATCGGCTGCGGTCTGTGCGTGGAGGCCTGCCCCACCCGGGCGCTCACCATGACCAACGATTACGAGCTCGCCGACGACAATCGCGCCGACCTCATCTTCGAGAAGCAGGATCTGCTCGCCCCGCTGCGACAGGGCATGCTCGCCCCGCCGCACGCCATGTACCCGGGCGCGGACGAGGGCTCCTACTACCGGGGTGAAGTGCCCGGCGCGACAACCGAATCCGAGCCCCGCACGCCCGCGGCGGTCGGCGCGGAAGGAGAGGCGCGATGAGTGCTCTGCTCGCCCAGGCGGAACCGATCATCACCCGCACCACCACCGGTGAGGCCGTGATGTTCTGGATTCTCGCCGTCGTCGCGGTGGCCGGGGCGCTCGGCATGGTGTGCGCCCGCAAGGCCGTGCACTCGGCACTGTGCCTGGCCGCCACCATGATCACCCTGTCGGTGTTCTACATCGCCCAGGACGCGCTGTTCCTGGGCGTGGTGCAGATCGTCGTCTACACCGGCGCGGTCATGATGCTGTTCCTGTTCGTGCTCATGCTGGTCGGCGTGGATTCGGCCGAGTCGCTGCGGGAGACCCTGCGCGGCCACCGGATCGCCGTGATCGTGGTCGGCCTCGGGTTCGGGCTGCTGCTCATGGCCGCCATCTCGCGCGGGATGAACGAGACCAGCGTGGCCGCCACCGGACCGGGACTGGGCGGGGACTACACGGTCGCCCAGCTCGCGGAACTGATCTTCGTGCGGTACGTGTGGGCCTTCGAACTCACCGGCGCACTGCTGATCACCGCCACCATCGGTGCGATGGTGCTGGCGCACCGGGAGAAGTTCGGGCCGCGCACCGATCAGCGGGAACTGTCCAAGCAGCGGTTCCGGGACGGCACCCGGGTCACGCCGCTGCCCACGCCCGGCGTGTACGCCCGCCACAACGCCGTCGACACCCCGGCCCGGCTGCCCGACGGCTCCTTCGAGGAGCAGTCGGTCAGCACCATCCTGCGGCACCGCCGACGGCGCGCCCACAACGAAGCCGCCGCGCTCTCGGTCAGCAACGGGAACGGCAACGGCCACAACCACTCCGACAGTTCGGACGAGGAAGGCACGCGGTGAATCCGGACAACTACCTGTATCTGTCCGCACTACTGTTCACCATCGGCGCGGCCGGTGTGCTGGTGCGGCGCAACGCCATCGTGGTGTTCATGTGCATCGAGTTGATGCTCAACGCGGTGAATCTGGCCTTCGTCACCTTCGCCCGCCAGCACGGCAATCTCGACGGGCAGGTCTTCGCCTTCTTCACCATGGTGGTTGCCGCCGCCGAGGTCGTGGTGGGCTTGGCCATCATCATGACCATCTTCCGTGCCCGCCGCTCGACCTCGGTCGACGACGCGAATCTGCTGCGGTACTGATATGGATACGCAGACGATGACGCTGTGGCTGCTGCCCGCACTGCCGCTGGCCGGTGCCGTATTCCTGCTGTTGGTCGGACGATTCAGCGATAGGTGGGGCCACTGGGTCGGCACCCTCATGGCGCTGGGTTCGTTCGGCGTCGCCGTGTGGGCGTTCGTGGAAATGCTCGGCCGCGCCGACGGCGACCGGGCCGTGCACCACGCCTTCTTCAGCTGGGTGCCGGTCACCGGGCTGAATGTCGACTTCGCCCTGCAACTCGATCAGCTGTCGATGTGCTTCGCACTCCTCATCACCGGAGTCGGATCGCTCATCCACATCTACTCGGTCGGCTACATGAACGGCGATCCGGGGCGGCGGCGGTTCTTCGCCTACCTGAACCTCTTCCTCGCCGCCATGCTGGTGCTGGTGCTCGCCGACAACTACCTGGTGCTGTACCTGGGCTGGGAGGGCGTCGGCCTGGCCTCCTACCTGCTGATCGGCTTCTGGTACCACAAGCCGTCGGCCGCGACCGCCGCCAAGAAGGCGTTCGTGGTCAACCGGGTCGGCGATATCGGGCTGGCCATCGCGCTCATGATCATGTTCGCGACCTTCGGCAGCGTGGACTTCCAGACCGTGTTCGGGGCCGCGTCGGCGGCGGGCGAGGGCACCCTCACCGCCATCGGCCTGCTGCTCCTGCTCGGCGCGTGCGGCAAATCCGCGCAAGTGCCGCTGCAATCCTGGCTCGGGGACGCCATGGAGGGCCCGACCCCGGTGTCCGCGCTCATCCACGCGGCCACCATGGTCACCGCCGGTGTGTACCTGATCGCCCGCTCCAACGCCATCTTCGATCTGGCGCCGGGCGCGCAGGCCGCGGTCATGGCGGTCGGCGCGGTGACCCTGCTCTACGGCGCGATCATCGGCTGCGCCAAGGACGACATCAAGAAGGCCCTCGCCGCCTCCACCATGAGCCAGATCGGCTACATGGTGCTGGCGGCGGGATTGGGGCCGGTCGGCTACGCCGCGGCCATCATGCACCTGCTGACGCACGGCTTCTTCAAGGCCGGACTGTTCCTCGGAGCCGGATCGGTCATGCACGCCATGAACGACGAAACCGATATGCGCCGCTACGGCGGACTGCGCAAGATCCTCCCGATCACCTACATCACCTTCGGACTCGGGTATCTGGCGATCATCGGGGTGCCGCCGTTCGCGGGCTTCTTCTCCAAGGACCGCATCATCGAATCGGCCTTCGCCTACGGCGGCTGGGGCGGCTGGGTGACCGGTATCGCGGCGCTGGTCGGCGCGGGCGTCACCGCCTTCTACATGACCCGCGTCATGCTGCTCACCTTCTTCGGTGAGAAGCGCTGGCACTCCGACGCGCACCCGCACGAAGCGCCGGTGAGCATGACCGGGCCGATGATCCTGCTGGCGCTGGGCTCGATCGCCTCGGGCGCGATGCTGGCTTTCGGTTCGTCACTGCAGAATTGGCTCGCGCCGGTGGTCGGATCGCATCACGGTGAACCCGTGCTGCCGATCTGGATGATCACCTTCTTCGCCCTCGCGGTGGTCGCGGCGGGTGTGTGGGTGGCCTACGACCAGTACGCCAAACGGGAGATCCCGGTGCTCGCACCCGCGGGCAACGCGCTCACCGTGGCCGCGCGCCGCGATCTCTACCACGACGCCGTCAACGAGGCCGCGTTCATGCGGCCGGGCCAGCATCTGACCCGTTCGCTGGTGTTCGTCGACAATCGCGGGATCGACGGTCTGGTCAACACCACCGCCGCCGTCATCGGTGGCCTGTCGGCTCGAATCCGGCGCGCGCAAACCGGATTCGTGCGGTCCTACGCCCTGTCCATGTTCACCGGCGCGGCCCTGGTGGCCGCCGCCCTGCTGGCGGTGAGGTACCTGTGAGCGAGTTTCCTTGGCTGACAACGCTGTGGGTGACACCGCTCGCCGGTGCCGCGCTCACCCTGCTGATTCCGGGAGCATGGCGGACGGCCGCCCGTGCCTGGGCGCTGCTCGTCTCGCTCGGCACCCTCGGCATCGGGATCTGGCTCGCCACCCGGTTCGTGCCCGGTGGTGAGCATTTCCAATTCGTCGAATCACACGAGTGGATACCGGCTTTCGGGGCCGGATACACCGTCGGCATGGACGGCATCGCCCTGGTGCTGGTGCTGCTCACCGCCGGATTGGTGCCGCTGCTCATCCTCGCCGGATGGAACGACGAACGCGCGGTGGGCAGCGGGCCCCGGGTGACGCACTACTACATGGCGCTCACCCTGGTGGTCGAGGCCATGGTGCTGGTCTCCTTCACCGCCCTGGACATCCTGCTGTTCTACGTGTTCTTCGAAGTGATGCTCATCCCGATGTACTTCCTCATCGGCGGATTCGGGCCGCGCATCACCGATGTGGCGCTGCGGCAGCAGCGCTCCCGGGCGGCGGTGAAATTCCTGCTGTACAACCTGTTCGGCGGGCTGATCATGCTGGCGGCGGTGATCGGGCTGTACGTGCTCACCGTGCGCGAGGGCATCGGCGGCGAGAACGGCACCTTCGATTTCCGGGCCGTCATGGAGGCCGCCAACACCGGACAGCTCGGGGCCGGACCGGCGGTGCTCAATGCCATCTTCCTCGGCTTCATGTTCGCCTTCGCGGTGAAGGCCCCGCTGTGGCCGCTGCACACCTGGCTGCCGGACGCCGCGGTGGCCGCCACCCCGGCCAGCGCGGTGCTCATGATGGCGATCGTCGACAAGGTCGGCACCTTCGGCATGCTGCGCTACTGCCTGCTGCTGTTCCCCACCGCCGCATCGGATTACGCGCCGATCATCAGCGTGCTCGCGGTCATCGGCATCATCTACGGGGCCCTGCTGGCCATCGGGCAGACCGATGTCATGCGGCTCATCGCCTACACCTCGATCTCGCACTTCGGCTTCATCATCCTGGGCATCTTCGCGATGACCAGCCAGGGCGGCTCCGGGGCGACGCTGTACATGGTCAACCACGGCATCTCGACGGCGGCGCTGTTCCTCATCGCCGGATTCCTGGTGTCGCGCCGGGGCACCCGCGTCATCGCCGACTACGGCGGGGTGCAGAAGGTCGCGCCGATCATGGCCGGAACGTTCTTCATCGCCGGACTGGCCACCCTGTCACTGCCCGGACTGGCGCCGTTCGTCAGCGAATTCCTGGTTCTCGTCGGCACCTTCACCCGGTACCCGGTGGCGGCCGTCTTCGCCGCCAGCGCCCTGGTACTCGCGGCGCTGTACGTGCTGTGGATGTACCAGCGCATGATGACCGGGCCGGTGAAGGAGGGCAGCGACAAGATCTACGACCTGCTGCCACGCGAACTCGCGGTGGTGGTGCCGCTGATCGGGGCGTTGATCTTCCTGGGCGCGTACCCGAAACCGGCGCTGGACGCCATCGATCCGGCGGTGGCGCGCACGCTCACCACCATAGGTAAGCAGGATCCGGCACCGACCGTGCAGCCCGAGGCCGCGACCGAATCCACGCACAGCGGAGGTACACACAAGTGAGCGGTACTCCCCTTCTCGCCGCGGTATCCGATTCACTGCTCGCCGCGACCGTCCCCGCGCCCAGCATCGAGTACCGGGACCTGTCCCCCATGCTCATCGTGTTCGGTGTGGCCGTGGTGATGGTGCTGGTGGAAGCGTTCCTGCCCAGGCGTTTCCGCTATGGCTCACATCTGGTGCTCGGCCTGGGCGGTCTGGCGGTGGCGCTCGGCGCGGTCATCGGACTGCGCGGCACCGAGGCCACCGCCGTGGTCGGCGCGGTCGCCATCGACGGGGTGACCCTGTTCCTGCAGGGCACGATCCTGGTGGTGTCCATCCTCGGCCTGCTGTTCCTCGCCGAGCGGCGCGCGGACCGGAATCCGGTGCGGCGGGAAGGCCCCGGCACCTGGAGCCTGACCGCGTCCAAGGGCGTGGACGCCTTCACCCCGCAGGCCGCCGCCACCCCCGGCAGCAGCGACGAACTGGCGGCCGCGCGGGCCGGTGTCGCCACCACCGAGGTGTTCCCGCTGGCCATGTTCGCGGTGGGCGGGCTCATGCTCTTCCCGGCCTCCAACGACCTGCTCACCATGTTCGTGGCGCTCGAGGTGCTGTCACTGCCGCTGTACCTGCTGTGCGGGCTGGCCCGGCGGCGACGACTGCTCTCCCAGGAAGCGGCGCTGAAGTACTTCCTGCTGGGGGCGTTCTCGTCGGCGTTCTTCCTGTACGGAATGGCACTGCTGTACGGCTACGCGGGCAGTGTGCGTCTGTCCGGCATCGCCGAGGCGATCTCGCGCGACGGCGGTGAGCGCACGCTCGCCATTCTCGGTGTGGCCATGCTGGCGGTCGGCCTGCTGTTCAAGATCGGCGCGGTGCCGTTCCAGTCCTGGGTGCCGGATGTCTACCAGGGCGCGCCTACTCCGGTCACCGGCTTCATGGCCGCGGTCACCAAGATCGCCGCGGTGGGCGCGCTGCTGCGCGTGCTGTACGTCGGGGTGCCCGGGCTGCGGGACGATTGGCGGCCGATCCTCGCGGCCGTCGCCATCGCGACCATGATCGTGGGCGCGGTATTGGCGATCACCCAGACCGATATGAAGCGCATGCTCGCCTACTCGTCGGTCGCGCACGCGGGCTTCATCCTCACGGCGCTGGTGGCGACGAACACCGCGGGCATCTCCTCGGTGCTGTTCTACCTGGTCGCCTACGGGCTGGGCACCATCGGAGCCTTCGCCGTGGTGACCCTGATCCGCGACCGCAACGGCGACGAGGCGACCACGCTGTCGGCCTGGGCCGGGCTCGGCCGCCGCTCCCCCTGGCTGGCCTCGATCTTCGCGCTGTTCCTGCTCTCCTTCGCGGGCATCCCGCTCACCAGCGGCTTCATCAGCAAGTTCGCGGTCTTCGAGGCGGCGGCGTCGGGCGGGGCCACCCCGCTGGTCATCGTCGGCGTGGTCACCAGTGCGGTGGCGGCGTTCTTCTACGTCCGCGTCATCGTGCTCATGTTCTTCACCGACCCGCCGGAGGACCCGCCGACGCTGGTCTACCCGACCCTCACCACCACCGTCATCGCCGTCACCGCGGCGGCCACCCTGGTGCTCGGCATCTTCCCGCAGCCGCTGCTGGACCTCGCCGAGCAGGCGGCGGTGTTCACCGGTTAGCCTCTCTCGCACACACATCGGGCCCGCCGCGATCGTCGCGGCGGGCCCGATGTGTTCGACGGCGGTGCCGGGTGCACTAGACGGGCGTGCATTCGATGCTGGAGTACTTGGCCTCCCCGCGCCATTCCGTCTTGGCCAGCCCCTTGGCCGCGCGCACACCGTACTTCGACTCGACGGTCAGCGGCCCGAGCTGCTCGCCGCCCCACGACTCGGCGGTGCAGCTGTAGGTCTGCACCCGAGCCTGGGCGGTGCCCGAGGCGGCGAACCCGAACACCGGCACCATGGCCATGACCGCCACCGGCAATCCCACGAGGTATCGAACTCTCACCAACTGCTCCTCACGTACCGAGCTGAACGAACGCCGCCCATCCTCACACAGCCGCCGCCGGACCGTGGGGTGTGCGCTGGAAATGGCGCGAGCCGGGGATACCGACAGCGACCACACTCGTTCCGAAGCCGAAAGTCCGGACCACCGAGGTCCACGGCTATTCGATTGCTGATCCTTCAGATGGTGGACATTCCAGAGTTTCCCAATTCTGGGAAGCCCTGATGAATTGAGATCGCCCCTTCTGCGGGAAGATCAGGTGCTTGGCACGGCCTCCTCGAGAACAGGATTCGGTCTCGTTCGGGTTGTGCCGGTAGGGATGGGGTTGCTGTGGATCATTTCGGGATCGGCTGCCGGGCCGCGGTATCGACGTTGATCTCACTGTCGGAATCGAGTGATCCAGTTTTGCCGCACACTCGCGGAGGCGCATCGTGACGCCCGGAGGCGCAGGCGAGATCCGCAGGATTGTCGACCGGATTCTGGCCGTACCGGGTCCTTTCACGCCGGAGTCCGTCTCCGAGACGTGCTCGGTCGCGCTGTTCGAGGTGCCCTGCACCAATCCTCACGTGCGCGAGTTCGAGGCACACCCCGAGACGGGTCCGTTATCAACAATCACCTTCCGTGGATCTCGTACGTTGTCCGGTCCTCCGAAGGGCTTGGTGATAATGGACGTTTCAGCGGGATGCCGAATCACCCAGGCCGATCTCACGACTCGCTTTCACCATTCCTCCGAGCATGTCAGCGCCAACCCTCGGATACCACCAGAGGGAGTCATCTCGTTCCAGGAAAGGCGCGGTCTCCGAACGCTGTACCTACAGCTCACCGCAGGAGCCAGGACACTTAGCGCACTCAGCGTGCACGAGACGCCATGAGCCGGGTCTCGCAACTCGTCGAAGAGATCGCCGCCCGTACCAGCAACCTGCTGCGGCGGGCCGGCGAGGGCTTCGTCACCCGCTACCGGGCCGGCAGCGGCGGATTGCGCACCACGGCTACCGGGCTGACCGGCGCTGATCAACGCAATACTCCGAAGTTCACATGGGATCGCGCTTCGAGGATCGCATGGACGAACGGTTCAGGAAGTGGACGCGCTCGTCGAATTGTCTCCCACACTGGCGAAGACTTTGCGGGATTTGGAAGCGGATGGGTGGATTATTCTATGGGGCCGAAAGGCAGTGGGTATTACGCCGTCCGAGAGCAAAAATTGATCAACATCGACATCGCCGCGAAGGGAGACAATCTGCTTTTGACAGATATCATGGCTCATGAGGCCGGGTACGCCAGGAAGAGCGATGTACCCCTTTCAATAAGACCGCCCACAAAGAGCATGACACGCGAGCAGTGGATTAATGAGCATCTGCACAATTCATTCGTCGATGAAGCCGAGGCTGAACTAACGTCCGCGCAGGTGCGGAGAGAAATCTCGGAGAACGGCGGTCCGGATATCCGACCTTTTTACAGTGTTAGCTATGCCAGCGGCACGATATCCCGCCAAGAGGCGCGTCTCATAATCGCCGACAGCATCAACCACCCGCATTCGTTTTGGTATCAGGAATACTATCCCTTCTATCAGAAACTGTCTGACGACTACTTCGGAAATTAGGTGACCGCTGGAACATGGACGACCACCTCTGGAACAGCGAACCTCCGTCGCGACACATTCGTCGGCAGATGAGACCGCGCCCGGACCCGTCGTCCACGGTGACGGCGGTCGGTGATGACGGGTGCGCCTGGGGAACAGGTATTGCAGCAGTTGAGGCGGATAGCGGCCGACATGGTCATACTACTCAGCCGCCAGACCGGTCCTCACCTGCACGGCACACTGGGTGAACTCGCCGAGGAGGTCCGCGCGGCACGCAGCAGAATCGCCGATGCCGCCGAGCGGGGCGGGCATGAGATCGAGAAAGCCAGTGAGGGGCTGAGCCCCGATGGCGCGGGACCGAATCCACTCGAAGACAGTGTCCCGGCACCGCCGCTTCTGATCGACCGGTCCATTCCAGGTCAGCGGTACTATAAACAGGATCCGACGAGTCCGCGGCTATATTCCGAAGGCACAGTCGGCCCGGGCGGCGAGCTCTACATGACCATTCGAACCCAACTGGAAAATGGGCAGCGTTCGGAACTGCTGAAGGGCGCAGAGCAGTTCCGGGCCATCATGAAATTCTTTGAAGGTGAATTCACCTCGATACTGGGGAACTGGCAGTGGGGTTCGAACCTCGCCCGCTTCAACGAACTCACCGCTCGCGGATTGTCATCAGAGGTCGCGGCGGCGCAGACATGGACGGGGAAGCAGGCAGCCAGCGCAGGCTACCGAGCAGTACGACTTCTGAACGCTCAGGGCGATCCTGGAGCGTACACAACCGTGGAGGTAGAGTTCACCCGATGAACGATCGTGATCCGATGCCCGGCAAACAGGAAATCGGCGAGCGGACAATTGCACTGGTAATCCAGATGCACCAGTGGGGACTTACACCCTCTCGAATTCTGCGAGAGATCATCAGGCTTTATCCGAACGTATCGACACCCGAGCTGATGGATGTGATGCGGAGCGCATTCTCCCTACCCTACCCAGCGGTTCAGTGCATCGGAGGCTGGTGGGCGGATGGGACTGGTGAACTTTCCGATACCGATCTCGATGCCTTCTTGGTCGAAGAAATTTCCAGGCATTACCGGTCCGGAACCCCGTGAACATGTGCCGGTAGCGCGAGTGATCTAAGTCACAGTGTGTCAGGAAATTTGGAACTGCGGTGTCTGGTGCATGAACCCCTCGGAGTGAAGGAGACATCATGGGCGAGAACATCGATGTGGTCGTGGTCGGCGGCGGGTACGCCGGGATCATGGCGGCCAATCGCCTGACCCAGCGCGACGACGTGACGGTGACCGTGATCAACCCACGGCCGGTCTTCGTTCCGCGGCTGCGACTGCACCAGCTGGTGGGCGGTACCCACGACGCGGTCGTCGAATACCGGGACGTGCTCGCCGAGGGCGTCCGGTTGGTCGTCGACAACGTCACCGGCATCGACGCGGCCGGACGCGGCGTGACGCTGGCCGAGGGCGGCCGGATCGGCTACGACTACCTCGTCTACGCGGTGGGCAGCGGCAGCGCGGGGCCGCGGGTACCGGGCGCGGCCGAGTTCGCCTATCCGATAGCCACATTGGAGGCGGCGCGGCGCTTGCGCTCGGTGCTGTACGACACGCCGATGTCGGCGGCGGTGACGGTGGTCGGGGGCGGGCCGACCGG
The DNA here is from genome assembly GCF_007362295.1 of Nocardia otitidiscaviarum. NCBI lineage: Bacteria > Bacillati > Actinomycetota > Actinomycetes > Mycobacteriales > Nocardiaceae > Nocardia > Nocardia otitidiscaviarum. Next base: position 3,135,975 of record NZ_CP041695.1, read on the forward strand.
GATCGAGACCGCCGCGGAACTGGCGGAGCAGGGGCGCAGCGTCACCCTCATCTGCGGTGGTGGCCTCGGGCCGTACCTGCACCCGCGGGCGCGCCGCACCGCGCGCAAATACCTCACCAAGCTCGGCGTCGGCCTGCTGGAGGGTCCGGATACCGCGGTCGCCGCGGTGACGTCGGACGCCGTGGAACTGCGGGACGGTCGCACCCTGGCGAGCCGGGTCACCATCTGGACCGCGGGATTCGGGGTGCCGGAGCTGGCCGCGCGCAGCGGTCTGCGCACCGATGCCGCGGGGCGACTGCTCACCGACGAAACCCTGACCAGCGTAGACGATGAGCGGATCGTCGCGGCGGGTGACGCGTCGGCACCCTCGGATCTGCCGTTCCGGATGAGCGCCTACGCGGCAGGCTGCCTGGGCGCACATGCCGCGGACACTGTATTGCACCGGATCGCGGGTGAGCGGCCGACGCCGATCGACCTGTCCTTCCCCGCCATGTGCATCAGTTTCGGCCGCCGCACCGGCATCTTCCAGCTCGGTCGCAAGGACGACACCGCACTGCCGCTGTACTTCACCGGATTCGCGGGCCGCAAATTGAAGGAGTTCTCCTGCGCCGCCAGCGTCGACCATCTGGTGACGGAGGCGGGCAAGCCCGGTTCGCACCACTGGCCCAAGGACGGCAAGCATCGACCGGCCCTGCTGGCGCAGCGCGGCGACGCCACGGCACCCGTCGCATAGGGCGGGAGCGAACCCGATGGACTCCACGCGCGAACCCGGCCGACCCCGGCGGTCCGGTGTGCCCGCCGACCCCCGCGCCGCCGTCGCCGCGACGGAAACCTTTCTCGCCCACCGTAATCTGCTGTTCACCGTCGCCTACGAAATGCTCGGCTCGGCCGCCGACGCCGAGGACGTGCTCCAGGAGACGTGGATGCGCTGGGTGAAGGTGGACGCGGCGGAGGTCGCCGAACCGCGTGCCTACCTGGTGCGGATCACCACCCGGCAGGCGCTGAATCGACTGCGGTCGTTGAAACGCCGCCGCGAATCGTACGTGGGGTCCTGGCTGCCGGAGCCGCTGCTCACCACCCCGGATGTGGCGGCGGATGTGGAACTGGCCGAAAGCGTTTCGATGGCGCTCATGCTGGTACTCGAGACGCTGACCCCGACCGAGCGGGCCGTGTTCGTGCTGCGCGAGGCCTTCGGGATCGGCTACGACGAGATCGCGGCCGCGGTGGACAAGACCCCCGCGGCCGTGCATCAGATCGCCCATCGCGCCCGCCGCCACGTCGAGGCCCGGCGTCCGCGCCGCACGGTCACGGCCGACCAGGCCGAGGCCGCCGTCGAGGCGTTCCGGCACGCCCTGGAAACGCGGGACCTGAGCGGACTGCTCGCGGTGCTCGCCCCCGACGTGGTGGCGATCAGCGACGGCGGCGGCATCAAACAGGCATCCCCGCGGCCGATCCACGGCGCCGACAAGGTCTCCCGCTTCATCGTCGGCGGGCTCACCAAGACGCTCACCACCACCGATATCACGATCACCGTCGAGCTGGCCACGGTCAACGGCGGTCCCGCACTCGCCCTGTACGCGGACGGCGAACTCGACGGCGTCATCGCCGTACACGTCGAGGATGCGCGCATCACCGGCCTCTTCTATGTCCGCAATCCGCGCAAACTCACCCACGTCGACTCCGAAACCCACCTCACGCTTCGATGATTTACCCGGAAATTGGACGAGCACCGATGAATCTCGAGTCCGCGAGCGGTCCAACGAGTTATGCGGAAACTTGTCTACACCTACGGTGTATCCCTGGATGGCTACATGAACGACCGCGACGGCGGCATCGGCTGGACCACCCCGGACGACGAACTGCATCAGTTCCACAACGACCGCTTCCGCGAGCTCGAGATCTCGCTGCACGGCCGTCGCATGTACGAGCTGATGGCCGATCACTGGCCGCACGTCCCCGAGGACGCCCCACCCATCGAACGCGATTTCGCCGAGCTCTGGACCAGCAAACCGAAGGTCGTCTTCTCCCGGACCCTCACCGAAGTCCACTGGAACAGCACCCTGGTCCGAGAGAACGCGGTCGAGGAGGTGCGCGCGCTCAAGGCCGGAGGCGACGGCGTCATGGAGGTCGGCGGCGCAAACCTGGCCGCCACACTGCTCCCCCACGGCCTCATCGACGAGTATCAACTGTTCGTCTCGCCGATCCTGCTCGGCGGCGGCACGCCGATGTTCCCGCCCCTGGACAAGCACATCCCGCTGCGCTTGGCCGAAACGCGACACTTCAGCACCGCGGTATTGCTGCGCTACCTCGCCGACTGAGCCCTCGTTCAGACCGGAATTTGGGACAGGAGCCGTGTCCTGAACCCCGCATGGCCCGTTCTCGGTGCCGGATACGCCGAATCCGATGTCGGGGGGGGTGGCCTGCTGCGGCTGCATCAGCTCGCCATCGGGCGGCGATTGCGCCACCCCGGACGGAAGTGCCACTGAGTGTCGGTGTTTCGGCGGCGTGGCCTATCCCGCGAGCCGTTCGATCGTCGCGAGCCAGGCGGGTGCGCCGTCCGGCGTGAATCGGGTTTCGATGATCTCCGGTGCGATGTCGGCGACCTGCCAGTCGGGGTCGTCGTCGAAGGGGGCTGTCAGCGCCTCGCGGCTCACAGGGTGTGGACCCGGGTCGGGACCGTTGTCGCCGAAGCAGAGGATGAACAGTCGGGAGCCGGGTATGGTCACCGATGTGAGGCTGTGCGCGTAGGCCGTTCGCTCGTCGGCGTCGAAGGTGTGGAAGAGGCCGCTGTCGACGACGGTGTCGAAGGTGCGGTGCAGCAGGTGCAGCCGGAAGGCATCGGCCACGGCGAATTCGGCGTCGAGTCCACGGGCGGTCGCCTTGCGCCGGGCCATGGCGATGGCGGTCTCGGCCACGTCCACGCCCAGGACCGCGCCCCCGGCGGCAGCGATGTGGAGTGTGTTCTCACCGGTTCCGCAGCCCGCGTCGAGGACGGTGCGACCGAACGCCCCCGCCGCCGCCAGCCGTACGATCGCCGGTTGCGGGCGGCCGGTGTCCCACGGGGCGGGTTCGTCCCGATACGACTCGTCCCAGGACAGACCCGACCTGCGTTCGTGACTGGTTGGCTGCCGATCCGCCAGCGGTTCGTTCACGGTGCTCCCATCCGGCCACCGCTCCCGGCCGATGCTCGTCAGGACAGGTCCGCACCCCGGTCCCGCTGCACCTGCTTCCAGAGCGCGAGCGGCATGAAATCGTAAGCGGTGCCCAGGATTACCGGCTCCGGGAACACCTGTTCCGGCTGATTCTGCAGATGCACGCTCAATACGTGCACCTCACCGTCGATCCGGCACCACCGAGCTTCGTGGCCGTTGCACTTGGTGATATGTGGGCCCGGTTCGTCGGCGCGCCCCATCACACGCCCCTATCCCTCCGCTGTGCGATCAGTCCGCAGCCACCGCCGCGATACGGAACGGCGGCTCGAACTACCTGTGCCTGTTCAACATACCCGCAGCGGATTGAGGATTCCACGTGTCGGCCAGGTGGGAGGTCGGCGCGGCTATATGATCCCCCGCTGAGGTCGTGCGCCGGCACGCGTAACCTATCGCCGCCAGCGCGGCCACTCCCGGTAGGTGGCCGCGCGCAGCAGCCACTCGACCGGACCGTAGCCGTGACCGCGCAACCACCACGCGCTGAACCACAGCTGCATCAGGTAGGTCGACAGCGCGATACCCACCGCGACGGCGGGGGCGACCCGATCCGCCAAGGCCAGCCCGTACCCGGTGAACACCAGCATCATCACCACCGATTGCAGGATGTAGTTGCTCGCCGCCATGCGACCGGCCGGCGCCAGCCACGCGATTCCGCCCGCCCAGCGGCCGCGCGCCAACCAGAGGACGGCTGCCATGTAGCCGAGCGTCACCACCGGATTCACCAACTCCTGCACGCCGTACCAGTGCGGGGGCAGACTGCCGTCCGTGGACGCGAAGAAGAGGGTCGCGAGCGATACCGGCAGCCCGACGAGCCCGCCCGCGACGAGCCCGATACGCGTCCAGCGGCGCAGCAGGTCGGCGTTCTCGAAGATCCGCCGCTTCCCGGCCGCCATGCCGATGAGGAACATGCCCAGGCTCGGAACGCCCTGCGTGAGCCAGATGAGGAACATGAACACCGGCGCGGTGTCGAGTTGGGCGTGGAAGGTGTCGGCGGGACTGCCGGTATATCCGGCCCGCATGGCCTGGAGGTCGAAGACGGCACGCAGGCCTTCGATTTCGCCGCTGCCGGGCAGAAAGGAGAACGCCACGAACGCCAGGTACAGCACCACACCCGCGATGAACGCCGTCCGGGGCCGGATCTTGCGCAGCAGCACCAGGATCAGCCCCAGCGCCGCGTAGAGGGTGAGGATATCGCCGAACCAGAGCAACATCACGTACGCGAGACCGATCAGGAACAGGGCCAGGCACCGCCGTAGCAGCCGTGGCACCGGCCGCGCTCCCGCCCGCTCGGCCGCCGTGATCTGCAGCGTGAACGAGTAACCGAACAAGAAGGCGAACAGCAGGTAGAACCGGCCGATGAACAGCCCGTCGACGATCGCGTAGACGAACCGGTCGATCGTCCCGTCGTAGAGGTGACGCGGGTCGTCCTCCGTGCCGGTGAACGACAGCACCGTCGTGAGGACCGCGACGTTGGTGATCAGGATCCCGAACAACGCGAATCCCCGCAGAATGTCGATCTCTCCGATGCGGCGGACACGGGACGATGCGGCAGGCGAACCGGACATAGGGCAACGCTATGTCCCACCACCCACTCTCACATCCACCGCGCGGGTCAACCGCGACAGCGCCATCTGATACCTCGGGACTACGAACCGCGTATGAAGGGGTTCCGGTAGCAGTCGCGCGGAAGACAACGCATATGGCTGGACCAGCAGCGATTGCTTTGTGATCGGTTCGGGTTGCCAGCTGGTGCGGTATGAGCTCGGCTTGGCTGCCGATGCGGTTGGTCGGCGTGGTGGAGGTCGGGTTTCGTGGCAACTGGGGGTTGCCCACCGAACCTTTATGTGTAACTGTCTGTAACACATTTGTTGGTCGGTGTGGACCACGGAGCGTGATGTCGCTTCTTCGTGGGTGCGCGCCCGGTCACGGAGGAGTCAACGGAAATGTCGGAGACGCAGTTCGATGTCGTGATCGTCGGCGGGCGCTGTGCCGGAGCCACGCTGGGCGCGATGCTCGCGCGTGGTGGATTACGGGTGTGCGTGCTGGACAAGGCGAGTTTTCCCAGCGAGACGCTCTCGACATGCGCGTTCCAATCCAACGGGGTGGAGGTGCTGCGCAGGCTCGGGGTACTAGAGGAGGTGCTGGCCGCGGGCGCGCACGTGGTACGGCGAGCCACCATCACCAGCACGCACCAGAGATTCACGGTGGACCTCGACCCGGATGCCTACGGTCAGGTGCTGGGTATGCGCCGCACGACCATGGACGCGATCCTCATCGACTACGCCGCGCGCGCCGGCGCGGAGGTCCGCACCGGCTGCCCGGTGGAGGCGGTGATCGTCGAGAACGGGCGGGCCCGGGGCGTGCGGACCAGGTCAGGGGAAATCCGGGCGGCGGTGGTGATCGGCGCGGACGGCCGCTCCTCGACGGTGGCGCGGTCGGTCGGGGCCGAGGAGTACCTCACACGGCGCGGTGGCCGGGTGCCGACCTGGTCGTTCTACGAGGGGGTGGCGCCCGAGCACGATTTCTTCTTCGGAGCGGTCGGGCAAGCCGGGGCGGGGTCGACGGCGTTCCTCGGACTGCCGCTGGACGGGCAGTTCCTTGTCACCGTGGCCCCGCCGGCTGGGCAGGCACGCGAGTATCTCGCCGACCGCTACGCCGGTTTCGATACGCGGCTACGGTTGTTTCCCGGGCTGGCCGCCGCGGTCGAGGGCGCGACGCGCGTCGGCCCGATCCGGGTATTGCAGAAGTGGCACAGCTATTTCCGTGTGTCAGCGGGGCCCGGCTGGGCGTTGGTCGGCGACGCCGGTCATTTCAAGGACTACTCCCTGGGGCAGGGACAGTCCGATGCGTTCCGCCAAGCCGAACACCTGGCCCAGCGGCTGATCGACGGCCTGTCGCCCGGCGGTGACCTCGACGAGGAACTCGCGGCGTGGTGGCGTTGGCGCGACCGCGACGCCTGGCAGATGTATTGGGCCAACTCACTTCTCGGGGAACCGCATCTGCCCGACGGTTTGGCCGATGCCCTGTTCGAGCTCGCCGCCCGCGATGACGCGCTGGCCATGGACTTCGCTCGCATCTTCAACAAGAAGGTCACTCCCCTGCGGGCCGCGGCCGCGCCGCCGCGGCTGGCACGGGTCGCGCCCGGGGTGGTGCGTTCCCATGTCGGGCTCGCGCCGACCGAACTGTCGCGCAACGCGCAGGCCAGCGCCGAGTTCCTCGCGTTCAGCATCCAGCTGCTGGCCCGCCACCCGCGCACGCCGTGGTCCCGCCGATACCGGCGCGCGATGCGCCCGGCAGCCTGAGCACCCGCCTCTTCCGGGATTCACTGGCGCAGTAGCCGGAAGAAGGTGCGGATGTCGTCGACGAACAGCTCGGGAACCTCGAAGGCGGGGAAGTGCCCGCCCTCGGTGTGTTCGCGGAAGAAGGCGACGGCGTCACCGGCTCCGAGAACCTTGCGTACGAACGGATCGCTGTAGAACAGGGACTGGCCTTGGGGCACCGGTGACGACCCGCCCCAACCGGTGTTCTCGGCATGCGCCATCTCCCAGTAGAAATCGGCGGCCGCGGGCCCGGTCCGGGTGAACCAGTACAGGCTGGCGGTGATCAGGACGTTCTCCCGGCTGATCGGGGTCGCGGGATTGGCCCACTCCACGAACTTCTCCGCGATCCACGCCAACTGCAGGATCGGGGAATCGGCCAGCCCGGCCGACAGCGCGTTGGGTTCGGTCGAATGCAGTACCCGATAACCCTTCATCTGTGCCCAACTCCGTTGCGCCGCTTCGAGTTGCTTGCGCTCATCGGCATCGAGTCCCGCGGGTACGGGGAGGTCTTCGCCGACCATCCCGACCTGGAGCCGGTCGCCGTGCGTGTGGGCGCCGATGACCCGCTCGGGCAGCAGTGCGGCGACTCGGCCGGTGACCCCCGCGCCGATATCGCCGCCCTCGACACCGAAGCGGTCGTAGCCCAGCCGTGTCATCAGCTCCCCGAATGCCGACGCCGTCCGGTCGAGGTTCCAGCCGCCTGCCGAGAGCGGGCTCGAGAACACGAATCCGGGCAGCGACGGAATCACCAGATGGAAGGCATCCGCCGGGTCGCCGCCGTGGGCGCGGGGATCGGTCAGCGGCCCGCTCGCGGCGAGGAACTCCACGAACGAGGTCGGATAGCTGTGGTTGAGCAGCAGCGGGGTGGCGTCGGGTTCGGGTGAGCGCAGGTGCAGGAAGTGGATGGTCTGCCCGTCGATCTCGGTCACGAAATGCGGCAGCGTGTTCAGCTCGGCTTCGTGTGCGCGCCAGTCGAATCCGTCGGCCCAGTACGAGGCCAGCTCGTGCAGGTAGTCCGGGGCGATGCCGTGGTCCCACCGCGAGCCCGCGCCGGGCACGGGATACGGCGAACGGGTGCGGGCCAAACGGACACGCAGATCATCGAGCTCAGCCTGCGGAATCTGAATCCGGAAGGGAATGATGTCAGCGTTCATGACCTCAACCTAGAGTCGCCGCAGGTCAGAAACTGTCCTAGATCAGCAACCCAACAGGTGTGTCGTGCGGCACTGCCGCACCCTCGGCATCCGGAAGGGCCCGCGCGTCTTCCCAAACCTAATTGTGTTAGGTTAAAACCTAATAGTCATAGGAAGAAGGGAGCCGCATGTCCCCGCGCGCAGGGCTCAGCGCCGAGCGAATCACCAGCGCGGCGGCCGAACTCGCCGACGAGATCGGCTTCGACAAGGTCACCCTGTCCGCCGTCGCGCGGGGCTTCGGCGTCAAGGATCCGAGCCTGTACGCGCATGTGCGCAATCTGCACGACCTGCGGGTGCGTATCGCGCTGCTGGCATCGGGTGAGATGGCCGATCGCATCGCGGCGGCGGTGGCGGGACGGTCGGGGCGGGACGTGCTGTTCGGGTTCGCCGGGGCTTATCGCGGCTATGTGCTCGACCATCCGGGCCGCTACGCCGCCACCCAGATGCGCTTGGACCCGGCCGAGGTGGGCGACCACCCCGCCTTGCTGCGCACGATCGAACTCACCACCGCCCTGCTGCGCGGGTACGGACTCGACGAGCCCGCGGCCACCGACGCGGTTCGCCTGCTCCGCAGCACCTTCCACGGCTTCGCCACCCTGGAGGCGGCCGGCGGCTTCGCCCACCCCCGCCCCACCGACACATCGTGGGCACACATCCTCGACGCCCTGCACCGCACACTCGAGCAGTGGCGGCACACCGATAAGGAGCACTGACAATGAGATCCGGGACGGTTCGATCCGGCACCCTGAAAACCCCCGGCGCGACCATCTACCACGAGGTGCGCGGCAGCGGACCGCTGCTGCTCATGATCCCCGGCGGCGGTGGAGACGCGGGCGTCTTCGATGCCATGGCCGAGGTCCTCGAGCGGCATTTCACCGTCGCCGCACTCGACCCGCGCGGCTACTCCCGCAGCACCCTGGACAGCGGTCACCCGGAGCGGCAGGTCGTGGCCGTGCAGAGCGATGACGCCCACCGCCTGCTCGCGCACCTGAGCGATGAGCCCGCCTTCGTTTTCGGCACCAGCAACGGTGCCATCGTCGGTTTGGACCTGCTGGCCCGCCATCCCGAGCAGGTGCGGGCTCTTATCGCGCACGAACCACCCTGCTTCGCCGTGCTGCCCGATGCCGAGGTGCATCGCGCCATGGTCGACGAGGTGTACGCCCTGCTGTGGACCGAAGGTGTCGCCGCCGCCGGTGCGCGCTTCATGGCCGGAATCGGTCCGGCCATGAAGCCCGCACCCGAGGTCTCGGAGCTGAGTCCGCGCGCTGCGGCCCTCTGGGAGCGCCTGGCGGCCAACGCTCCGCGCATGATCGAGCACGAGTTGCGCGAATTCACCTCTTATGTCCCGGATTACGCCGCTCTGGCGGGCGTGGCGCATCGACTGGTGGTGGCGGCGGGGCGGGAGACCCGGGGCTGCCTGCCGTATCGTCCGGCCGAGGTGATCGCCGACCGCCTCGGCCGCGAGTTGGTCGAATTCCCGGGGGCGCACAACGGGACCCGGACCGACGCGCCCGAATTCGCCGGGCGGCTCATCGGCGCGTTCACGGCGGTCAGGTGAGCGTGCGGCACTACCGCCCTGCGATACGAGCGCACGCGGTAGCGAGGGCGGCGGCCGGTTCCTCGGCCAACGCCGTTGTCCGCCAGGCAATGTACTGATCCGGGCGCACCAACACCGCTCCGGTGGCCCCGATGCCCGGTACGTCGTCGACGTCGACACCCACCGCGGTCAACTCCGCGTCGAGGCGGTCGGCGAGTTCTCGCGCCGCCGCCGTCCACTCCGCGGCCGGCGACAGCAGGGTGTAGCCGGGCCCCACGAGGTCGAGTGTCGACACTCGGTGTCCGTCGCGCTGCAACCATCGATGCGGTAGGCGGGAACCCGGCGCACCGTCCAATGCGAGCGAGATGTCCTCGTGGGACGGCGGTTCCGGCACCGCATCGATGACGGCCGCCGAATCGTAGCGGTACCCGAGCTGGACGACCGGGGCGTTCCACGCACCGACTGCCGCCCGGGCGGCGGCCGCGTCCGCCCCGGTATCCCAGTGCAGGCGGGGGTCGGGCAGTCGCAGCAGCGCCTGGTCGAGCGTGAGCGCCGCGATCGGGCGGCGTTCCTGCTCGTAGGTGTCCAACAGGGCTGGGCCGCACCATCCGTCGAGTACCGCCGCCAGCTTCCAGGCCAGGTTGTGCGCATCCGCGATACCGGTGTTCAGTCCGAACGCCCCGAGGGGCGGCACCGTATGGGCGGCATCACCGACCAGGAATGCCCGGCCGACGCGGAAGCGGTCGGCGAGCTGTGCCCGCGGCCGCCACGGAAGCACGCTGCGCACCTGAGCGTCGAGTGTGGCGTCACCGACGGCCGCGCGAATCAGGTCACGGCAGCGCGTCTCGGTGAAGTCGGCCGCCGATTCCCCGTTCTCCTCGGCGATGTCGACATGCAGGGTCCACTCCTGTTCGCCGTCGATGGTGGCCAGCATCCCGGTGATCGCGGAATTGGCGATATTGCAGGTCACGAATCTGGTTCCCCGAACATAGGGTTCGAGGTCCGCGCGGAAGAGGATGTTCACCTTGGCGCTGCCCACCGCGCCGGGCCCGGAGGTGCCGACGCCGAGGGCGGTGCGAATTCCGCTGTGTGCCCCGTCGGCGACGAGCAGATACACCGCGCGCACCGTATCGCCGTTGTCGAGGGTCGCCACCACGCCCGTACCGTCCTGCGTCACGGCGGTTACGCGTCGCCCGTAGCGCACGGTCGCTCCGCGTTCGCGAGCGGCGGGCAGCAGCACAGCGTCGAGTCGATGCTGCGGACAGAGCCCGCGGACCTGCGCCGGGCTGGCGATGTCCTCGGCCGAGAAGCCGCTGGGGGTCGGCAGCGCGGGGAAGGCCGTCAGCTCCGCCCCGGCCAGGGTTTCCACCGCGATCTTGCCCAGACTGCCGCCCGGCAGGTCGACGCACGCCGCGTCGATGGCGGCTTCCAGGCCCAGTTGTCGGAAGAACTCCATCGTCCGCGGACCCAGACCGGTGGCCCTGGGATGAATGGACGGCCCTGCCTGCTCCTCGACGACGAGGGCGCGGACGCCGCGGTGGGCCAGGAAGAGCGCGGCCGCCAGGCCGACCGAGTCCCCGCCGGCGATGAGTACGGGCACCGTGGTCTCACACATGATCACATCCTTATGGCTACAGTGTTCCCACTCCGGATACACCGTAGCCATAGTGCTAGGCTGCCCGCAACGGGACCGTGAGGAGGACGACCATGGCAGAACCGGCGGACCCCGCCGCCCACCTGGTGTGGAACAAGGACCAGCGCACGCCCGCGCGACGTGCGCCGAGTGTCGATCGGATCGTGCGTACGGCTATCGGCATCGCCGACGCCGACGGCCTCGCGGCCGTCTCGATGCGTCGTGTCGCGACCGATCTCGGCTCCGGTACCGCCTCCCTGTACCGCTATGTGGCCAGCCGCGACGACCTGCTCGACCTCATGATCGACACCGTGCACGGCGAGACGGAGCCGCCACGGCCCAGCGGTGACGGACGCGCCGATCTCGCCGCCATCGCCGGGCATCTGCGCGACACGCTGCTGCGCCACCCGTGGCTAGGACCGGAGCTCGCGGGTCGGCCCGCCCTGGGACCGAACTCGCTACGGCGCCACGACATCGCGCTGGCCGCCGCGAGCGAATTGACCTCCGACATCACGCTCGCGGCGAATATCGTCGATGCCGTGACCGCGTACGTCCTGGGCGCCGCCGGCCAGGAGCTGGCCGAAATGCAGGCCCAGCGGCGATCCGGACTCAGCGAGCAGCAATGGCGCGAGGCCGTCGGACCGTACCTGCGCGGAGTGATCGCCGAGGGCGCCTACCCGCACTTCGCGCGCAGGGTGATCGACGCCCGCGACAGCTCGGCCGCTGAGCGCTTCGCCTTCGGGCTGGACTGTGTCCTCGACGGTATAGCGGCCCAAACGGCCCGGCCGCGATAGCGCCCCCACGACCCGCGGTCCGGCCACGTGACTGCGACGCTGCTGCGGCAGCTCCTCAGGGGAGGGCGGTGACGCTGGCGAGAGTCCGTGCGGTGCCGTCGATTTCCAGCTGCAGGTGCAGGTCGTTCGCGCCGCGCCAACTGCGCAGCGTCACGTCATTGCCGGCCATGACCGGTCCGACGTGTTCGACGATGGCGCGGTGCGGTCGTGCGTGCAGGTCCGGATGGGCGGTCAGTAATTCCTCCACGGCCTGCCAGTGCACGGCGTTGTTCACGTGGTCGTGGCGGTCGAAATCGGTGGCGCGCAGGGGGAAGGGGCGGGCGTCGGTGGCGGGGGTGGTCTGCTCGTGCAGCGCGGCCTTCCAGCGCAGCCGGTGTTCGGTGGTCACCGCCAGCATCGGCGACATGAAACGGTCGGTCATGCGGGCCGGACGTCCCGCCTGCGGATCCACATTGATCAGGAACTGCTCGACCTCGACGACGCCGCCCTGATCGCTGTGGATCTGGATGCGCGCGTTGAACCAGCGGTTGGACAGCGCCGACGGCCAGCGCCGCAACCGCACCCGGTCGCCGAACCGAATGGGCCGCAGCACGTCGATCACCGTGCGCCGCACCAGCCAGGCCGGGTGCAGATGCCCGTCCTCGGCGGCGCGCAACTGGTCGTAGCCGATATCCATGGCGTAGCGCGCGATGCCGTCGAGACGCAGCCGCTCCCGAGTATCGGTGTCGGCCAGGCGGACCGCCCAACTCGCCTCGTACGCCTCGCCGTCCGGGCGCGGCGGCAGCGGGAAGTCGATCACCGGTTGTTCGGTGCGGTACGCCGTGTCGGTCGGCAAGAGGTTCCTCCGTCTGATGGATGGTGGTCGGTCACCGGATCGCGATCTCGCCCGGAACGCTACCCGCAACCATTGGGCAGCCCAAGGATCTCCGAAGGCCCCGCTGGGACGGATCAGTACGTACCGACGATCTGATCGGCGGCGCGCTCCAGCCGCACGGCCGTCAGCACCTCGGAGACGCCCAGCGTGAGGGTGAACAGACCGACCACCACCGACAGGGTGGCGATGGACTGGAACGGCACCACGGCCACCGCGATGCCGACGACCGTCGTGGTCAGTCCGACCGCCTCCTGCCGTCCCGCGCCCGCGAGTTCGTCCGACCAGGCCGCCACCAGCGCCAGCACCACACCGCGCGCCATCCAGCCCATGCCCACCCACATGCCCAGCAGCGGAACCCATTCGCCGCTGCCGAAGCACCAGTACGCCAGGGCGGCCGCCAGCAGGGCGCTGAAGAACTCCAGGAACCGCAGCGCGGTCGGTATGTTCGCACCGAATGCAACGATCGCCTGCACCGCCGCGGTGGCGAGGAGGACCAACCCGAACAGGGTGCCCGCCACGGTGGTGGACTTGTTCGGCCAGACCGCTGTCGCCAGCCCGAGCACGGCGGAGCACACGCCGATCACCAGCAGTGTCTGCCAAGCCCACTCGGCGAACACCGCGGTACGCCCCTCGATCCGATTGGTGGGCATAGAGCAATGATATGACCGGAAAGTCGGATTACCTGGACATTTGCATCGATGGCATGTCGGCACGCGCTGCGGAAACGGCCGTCCAGTCGGTAGCTGGCCGCCGCTCGGCGTGACGCGGACGGCAGCGTCGATGAGACTGTCGGAATGCACATCGTGGTGGCGAACCGGGGAGAAGTGGCCGTTCGGGTGATGCGGACTGCGCGGGAACGCCGTGCCGCGACCCTCGCCCTGTACAGCGCGGACGACCCGGACGGCCTGTGGGTGCGGCTGGCCGACGATGCCCTGGAATTGCCCGGCGACGGGGCCGCGGCCTATCTCGACATCGATGCCGTCGTGAAAGCGGCCCGCACGGCCGGGCCCGGAGCCCTCGTCCACCCGGGCTACGGATTCCTCAGCGAGAGCGCCGCATTCGCCGAATCCTGCGCGGCGGCGGACCTGGTGTTCGTCGGCCCCTCCCCCGACGTGCTGCGTGTCTTCGGCGACAAGGTCGCCGCCCGCGCCGCCGCGGCGCGGGCGGGCGTGCCGGTCCTGCCCGCCACCGCCGCACATGCCACCCTCGCCGAGATCGGCGCATTGCTCACCGACCATCCCGGTGGAATCATGGTCAAGGCCGCCGCGGGCGGCGGCGGCCGCGGTATGCGCGTGGTGCGCGACCCGGCCCAGCTGGCCGAGGCGTACGAGCGCTGCCGGGCCGAAGCCCGCTCCGGATTCGGGGACGACACCGTCTACGCCGAAGCGCTGATGGACGAGGCCCGCCATATCGAGGTGCAGATCGTCGCGGACGGGCGGCGCGCGGTCGCGGTCGGCGACCGGGATTGCAGTGTGCAGCGGCGGCAGCAGAAACTCCTCGAGATCGCGCCCGCCCCGAATCTGGATGCGCCACTGCGGACCGCACTGCACGACTACGCGGTGCGATTGGCGGAATCGGTGGCCTGCCGGGGCGTGATCACCGTCGAGTTCCTGGTCTCGGGCGGCGACGCGTGGTTCCTCGAGGTGAATCCGCGACTCCAGGTCGAACACACCGTGACCGAGGAGGTCACCGGCCTGGACCTAGTGGCCCTCCAGCTGGATCTGGCCCAGGGGCACACGCTCGACGACCTCGGTATCGAGGCGACCCCGCCGCGCGGGTACGCGGTGCAGGCGCGACTCAACGCCGAGATCGTCACCGCCGGGGGCGAGGTGCTGCCCAGCACCGGACAGCTGCACCGGTTCACACCGCCGATCGGCATCGGGGTGCGCGTCGATACCGCCGCCTATCCGGGTATGCGACAGGGCGCGCGATTCGATTCACTGCTGGCGAAGGTCATAGCCCGGGGACCGTCGTATCCGGCCGCGCTGCGCCGCTGCGCCGACGCACTGGCCGAGACCGTCATCGACGGCGTCGACACCACCATCGCGCTACAGCGAGCGGTGCTCGAGGTGCTGGCCGACGGTGCGGTGGTGTCGACGGCGTGGTTCGAGCGGCAGGTCGGCGAACTCCTGTCCCGGGCGGTCGATATCGCGCCCGCCGCCGTCGCCGCGGCGACGGCGGGACCGGTGGCCGTGGAACCGGAGCTGGCCGATGACGAGCAGGCGCTGCGCTCCCCGCTGGGCGGCACGGTCGTCACCGTGGCCGAGGCGGGCACGCTGGTCGCGGCCGGTGCCGAGGTGGCGGTGCTGGAGGCGATGAAGATGCAGCACGTGGTGCGCGCCGAACAACCCTTGCGGGTGCGCCGCGCCCTGGTCGCACCCGGCAGCGTGGTGGATCCCCATACGCCGCTGCTGATCTGGACCGCGGCCGACCACGACGGCGCGATCGCCGATCTCGAGGCAGCGGACCTCGACGCGGTGCGCGAGGACCTCGCCGAGGTCCACGAACGCCACCGCCGCACCCGCGACGAGGCGCGCCCCGAGGCCGTGGCGAAACGGCACCGTCTCGGTCGGCGCACGGCGCGGGAGAACATCGCCGATCTGGTCGACGCGGGCAGTTTCATCGAGTACGGAGCCCTCGCGGTCGCGGCCCAGCGGCTGCGCCGCAGCCCCGAGGACCTCATCGCCAACACTCCCGCCGATGGGCTCGTCGCCGGGGTCGCCACCGTCAACGCCGACCGCTTCGGCACCGAGGCGGCCCGCGCGGTGGTCATGTCCTACGACTACACCGTGCTGGCGGGCACCCAGGGCATGCGCAATCACGCCAAGACCGACCGCATGCTGGAACTGGCTCGGGAACAACGACTTCCGGTGGTGTTCTGGACCGAGGGCGGCGGTGGGCGCCCCGGCGACACCGACTACTCGGGTATCTCCGGCCTGGACGTCACCACTTTCCGCGCCATGGGCGCGCTCTCCGGCACGGTCCCCCTCATCGGCATCGTGTCCGGTCGCTGCTTCGCCGGGAACGCCGCCCTGCTCGGCATGTGCGATGTCGTGATCGCCACCCCGGACGCGACTATCGGCATGGGTGGCCCGGCCATGATCGAGGGCGGCGGGCTGGGCGTGTACGCGCCCGAGGATATCGGCCCGGTCGAGGTGCAGCGCCGCAACGGCGTGGTGCACGTGGTGGCCGCCGACGAGGCCGAGGCGGTCGCCGTCGCCCGCCGGTACCTGGCCTACTTCCAGGGCGCGGACACCGAGTGGACGGCGCCCGACCCGCGCCTGTCCCGGCATGTGGTGCCGGAGAATCGATTGCGCGCCTTCGACATTCGCGCCGCCATCGACGCCGTCGCCGATATCGGCTCGGTGCTGGAGCTGCGCCGCGACTGGGGTGTCGGCATGGTGACCGCGCTGGTGCGGGTGCAGGGCCGCCCCTTCGGGCTCATCGCCAACGACTGCCACCATCTCGGCGGTGCCATCGACGCCCCCGCCGCCGACAAGTTGAGCGCCTTCCTGCGACTCTGCGACGCGCACCGGCTGCCGATCGTCTCCCTCTGCGACACACCGGGATTCATGGTCGGACCGGAGGCCGAGACGCACGCCACGGTCACCAGGTTCAGCCGGCTGTTCATCGACGCGGCGGCGCTGACGGTGCCCTGGGGCACCGTCATCCTGCGCAAGGGCTACGGCCTGGGCGCACAGGCCATGGCGGCGGGCTCCTTCCGCGCCCCGCGCTTCATCGTCGCCTGGCCGACCGGGGAGATCGGCGGTATGGGTCTGGAGGGCGCGGTGCGACTCGGCTTCGCCAAGGAACTCGCCGCCATCGAGGATCCGGCCGAGCGCGCCGCCGCCTTCGACAACCTGGTGCGACTCGCCTACGCCAACGGCAAGGCGCTCACCGCCGCGACCGTGCTGGAACTCGACGACGTCATCGACCCGGCGGACACCCGGCGGTGGATCGACACCCTGCGCTAGGCCACCGGTCCGCGCACCGTGCGGAAGAACTCCCGCAGATCCGCCGTGAGCAGGTCGGGCGCCTCCATGGCGGCGAAATGCCCACCGCGGTCGAACTCCGACCAGTGCACGACGGTGTTCTGCTTCTCGGCGAGCCCGCGAATGCTGTTCCCGCCCGGGAAGATCGCGACACCGGTCGGCACCCCGGAGTTCGTCGCCTCCCCGCCCCACTGCTGCGATTCCCGGTACAGCCGCATGGAGGACGCGGCGGTGTTGGTGAACCACAGCAGCGACAGGTTGGTCAGCAGTTGGTCACGGTCCATGGCCTCATCCGGCCGGGACTTCGCCGGATTGGTGTAGGTCTGGACGACGTCCAGAACCCAGGCCATCATGCCCGCCGGGGAATCCGAGACCGCGGGCGCGAGGGTCTGCGGCCGCGTGGAGTGCACCATGGCGTACGCGGAATGATCCTGATTCGACCAGCCCTGGAGCGCGGCCAACTTCTCCTGATCCTCCGGACCGTAGTCGGAGCCGTCGTCGTCCCAGGACGGGATGGTGATCGGGTCATTGAGGTGTACGCCGACCACATGCTCGGTATCGATGCGACCCACCTGCGGGGCGATGAAGGAACCGGCATCCCCGCCCTGCGCGGCGTAGCGCGAATATCCCAGCAGCGCCATGAGTTTCGCGATGAGTTCGGCCGCGCGCTCGGTGGCGGCGTCACCGGGCCGCCGCGTCGGACCCGACAGCCCGCACCCGGGCAGGCTCGGGATCACCAGGTGGAAGGCGTCGCTCGCCGCGCCGCCGTGCGCACGCGGATCGGTGAGCGGGCCGATCATGTCGGTGAAATCCGCGAACGGCCAGCCGTGGATCAGCACCAGCGGCAGCGCGTCCGCCTCCTGGGAGCGAATGTGCATGAAATGCAGACGCTGCCCGTCGATCTCGGTGACGAACTGCGGAATCTCGTTGCGAGCGGCCTCCGCGGCCCGCCAGTCGTACTCCGTACGCCAGTAGTCGGCGAGTTCGCGCACATACGAGGTCGGGATGCCGTAGCTCCAGTCCACCCCCGGCAGTTCATCCGGCCAGCGGGTATGGGCTAGGCGGGCGTTCAGGTCGTCGATCTCGCGCTGCGGAATGTCGATGCGGAAGGGCTCGATGGTCGTCATGGTTCCCACACTAGAAGTCACTTAGGTCAGATCCTGGCCTAAGCATGTGGCAATCTGGAGGCCATGCTGGAAACCTCGGCACGACTGCTGCGACTGCTGTCGCTGCTGCAAACCCATCGCGAGTGGTCCGGTCCCGAGCTGGCCGATCGACTCGGCGTCAGCGCCCGTACCGTGCGCCGCGATGTGGACCGGCTGCGGGAACTCGGCTACCCGGTCGACGCGGTCCAGGGCACGGCCGGATACCGGCTCGGCGCGGGCTCGTCCCTGCCGCCACTGCTGCTCGACGACGAGGAGGCCGTGGCGGTGGCCGTCGGGTTGCGCACCACGACCGGCGGCACCGTCTCCGGTATCGAGGAGGCGTCGCTGCGGGCGCTGGCCAAGCTGGAACAGGTGCTGCCGTCGCGGCTGCGTCACCGGCTGGCGGGGTTGGGGCGGTCGCTGGTGCGCGTGGAGGCCGCCGCGCCGCGCGTCGATCCCGACGTCCTCATCGCCCTCTCCGACGCCTGCGACCGGCACGAGCGACTGCGTTTCGACTACACCGATCACGCTGGGCGACAGACGATCCGCGAGGCGGAACCGCAGGCGGTGGTGAACTTCAACCGGCACTGGTACCTGGTCGCCTGGGATGTGGCGCGCGACGACTGGCGGTCCTATCGCGTGGACCGGCTGCGCCCGCGCATCCCCACCGGCCCCCGGTTCACACCCCGCGAACCACCCGACGGCGACGTGGTCGCATACCTGTCCCAACGGCTGTCCCAGTCGTCTTGGCCATATCAGGCCACGGTCACCCTGCACCGCGGGGCGGCCGAACTCGCCGACGAGATCTGGCCGGGCATGGGCGTCCTGGAGGCGGTCGACGACACCAGCTGTCTGCTGCACCTCGGCGCGGATTCGCCCTGGGCGCTGTCGTGGATGCTGACCTCGCTCGACACCGACTTCACCGTCACCGAACCGCCGGAACTGGTCGCCGAGATCGAGAAGCTCGCCCGCCGCTGCACCGCGGCAGTGCGCTGAATTGGCCGAACATATCTGCACTCGGCGGCCGTTCGCGCCCTACCGTGGACGAGAGGCGGTCGCCGCCGCCCGCGGCCCGAAAGGATTTTCCGTGCCCACCGCCCATCCCCCGGGTCCTCGGCTGCCGAGGATGGTTCAGACCGTGCTGTACGCGAAATGGCGCGGCTTCCTGCTCGAGCGCGCGGCCCGCCGCTACGGCGACGTGTTCAGCCTGCGCCTGGTGCCGCCCTACGCGGAACATGTGGTGATCTTCTCGCGGCCGGAGCACATTCGGGAGATCTTCGCCGCCGACCCGACCGATCTGCATGCGGGCGAAGGCAATCGGCTGCTCGTGCACATCATGGGCGAGCGTTCGGTGCTACTCACCGACGAACAGGAGCACGCCCGCGCACGGCGACTGCTCATGCCCGCCTTCACCGGATCGGCGCTGCACGGGTACCGGGCCATGGTGGAGGCGATCGCCAAAACGCATATCGACCGGTGGACGTCCGGGGCCACCCTGCCCGCCCTGGATCGCATGAACGAGCTCACCCTCGATGTGATCATGCAGGTGGTCTTCGGCATGACCGACGAGCGCCGGCGGGGCGAACTCGCACCGCGACTGCGGCGCATCGTCAACATCAACCCGATCGTGTTCTTCGGCTGGAAGTATCCGCGCCTGGCGCGCTTCGGGGTATGGCGGCGTTTCCGCGAGAACCAGCTCGCCATCGACGCCCTGCTGTTCGACGAGATCACCCGCCGCCGTGCGCACCCCGATACCGACCAGCGCGCCGATGTGCTGTCCCGACTGCTGGCGGTGGGGTCCGGCGACCATCCGGCCGATCAGCCGCTCTCCGACGCGGAACTGCGCGATCAGCTCATCACCCTGCTGCTGGCCGGGCACGAGACCACCGCGTCCGCGCTGGCTTGGGCGTTCCAGGAGCTGGCCGCGAATCCGGAGGTCCAGGACACCGCCCGGCGAGCCGCCCACGACGGTGACGACAAGTACCTGGAGGCGGTGCTCAAGGAGTCGCTGCGGCGGCGTACCGTCATCGCCGCCACCGGGCGCAGAATCACCCGCGATATGACCATCGGCGGTATCGAGCTGCCGCGGGGCACCGTCGTGTCGACCTCGATCCTGTTGGCGCATCAGCGGTTCGACGCCTATCCGGACGCCGCCCGTTTCCGGCCCGACCGGTTCCTGGACGGCAGCGTCGCACCGAATACCTGGCTGCCGTTCGGCGGCGGGGTGCGCCGCTGCATCGGCGCGGGCTTCTCGCTCATGGAGGGCGCCGTCGTGCTGCGGGAGGTTCTCGGCCGCTTCGCCCTCGAACTGCCCGAGGACGGGTCCGTGGAGCGGACGCGCATTCGCAATATCACCCATGTGCCCGCGGGCGGGGCGCGCATCACCGTGCGCGCCGCGGCCGCACCGTCGTGACGTGCGGGCCTCGGTGCGCTTCCGCTGTCGGTGACGGTGGTCCCGGCCATGGCCGGAGAGCGATCGTGGTTGTAGTTTGAGCTGATGCAGGTCACTGTTCGCCCGGCAACCGATTCGGATATCCCCGAACTCGCCCGCGTCCTCGGCATCGCCTTCCTGGACGACCCCGTCGCCACCTACTTCGTGCCCGATGCCGGCGTGCGGGCGGACCGCATGGCGCTCATGTACGCCACGCTGACGCGCACCCATTTCCTGCGCTACGGCGGTGTGGACGTGGTCGAGGACGATGCGGGAACCATTGTCGGCGCGGCGGTCTGGGCTCCGCCGGGACACTGGCACGCCTCGACCGCGGCCACCCTGCGGGCCGCACCGAACATGATCCGCGCCTTCCGCGGCCGCATCCGCCTGGCCGGGCGGATGGCCGAACGCATGGCGGACGTACACCCTCGCGAACCGCACTGGTATCTGGCCTTCATCGGCACCCTGCCCACGGCGCGCGGGCGCGGATACGGTCAGGCGCTGCTGAACTCGCGCCTGGACCGCTGCGACGCCGAGGGCGTGCCTACCTACCTCGAATCCAGCAAGGCCGAGAACGTCCCCTATTACGAGCGTTTCGGGTTCGTTCAGACCGCCGAGCACGATTTCACCGACGGCGGGCCGCTGGTCTGGTCGATGTGGCGGGAACCCGCTGATCAGGCGGATTGACGTCGGCGTTATGGCGAACTTTCTTGCGTCACAGTGACGTTGGCCGATTCTGATGTTGAATGGACGGCATGAGTGACTGGAGTTCACCGTACGTCTACCCGTCCGTGATCGAGTTCGTCGAGAACTACCTCAGCGTGGTGTACCGGCGCGACGTGATCAACGACCCCAACCAGGCGTGGTGCGTCGAATGGTGGAAGCACGCGGAGGCGGTGGCGCGGCTGGATGTGCTGTGGCGGGCCTGGGAGCACTACCGCCTGGATTCGCGCACGGGACTGAGCGTGTGGTTCCTCGATCACGCCGACCCGCAGATGGCCCGGCTACTCGCGGCGAACGGACCCTTCCGGTTCTGCTCGGTGACCAACGGGCATCAGAGCATGCTCGGCCCGCTGCCGCTGGTCTCACCCCGGAAGGGACTGTTCACCGATCCGACCGCATAGGAGCTTCAGCGCTTGCGGGCCATCCCCGCCACGATGAGGTCCTCCCAGATGCTCAGATCCTTCTGCACCGGATCGGTTCCCGGTGCGGGCGGCTCCGGCCGCCAGCGGGCGCACGGTGCCATTCCCGGCTCGAGCAGTTCGAGATCGCCGAAGAAGCTCTTGATCTTCTCCTCGTCGCGCCAGGTTCCGACCCCGAAGGCGTCCCGGATCTTGCGCTCGGTGGCGACCGCCTCCCGAGTACGCCCGGTGCGGAAATGCGAGATGTAGACGCGACTTTCGGGCGCGAGGCGCTGCGACCAGTCCCGCACCACCGCGGCCGGATCGGCCTCGTCATCGAGGAAGCTGAGCACCACGCCGAAGATGATGCCGACCGGCTCGTCGAAATCGATGAGCCGCTGCACATCGGGATGCTCCCGAATCGCCGACGGGTCACCGACATCGGCCTCCACCACCGCGATGTTCTCGTCGATGGCCAGCAGCGCCCGCCCGTGCGCCACCACGAACGGATCGTTGTCGACGTACACCACACGCGCATCGGGGACCTTGCGCCGCAACACATCGTGCACATTCTCGTCGGTCGGCAGTCCACAACCCATATCGATGACTTGCCGGATGCCGTCCGAGGCCATATCGCGGGCCGCGCGGAGGATGGCTTGACGATTCGTAATGGCCAGCATCTCCGACCCGGGGAGATCGCCCATGAAGAAATCCCCGACGTCCTTGTCCACCCCGTAGTTGTCGCGCCCACCGAGCACGTAGCTGTACACGCGCGCCACACTCGGCCGTGATTGCCGTGCCCGCATGGCGTTGATATTCAAGTCTCGCAACCCCTTTACCCTTCCGTGCACCAGCGGTCGATGATCGCACGGGCAGCTCGCCGGTAGGCGGAACCACGACAGAAGATCATTCCAGATCGCGTCCGTGTGGAGCAGTCGTTCGCATCTGACGATACAGGTGTAAGCCCGGGATTCCATCAGCATTGAAATCTTCGGGGTGAAGATTCATCGCGCAGTCCGCACGTACGCTCTGACCTGCGGTTGAATGACCGAATGGTCCGAATGAGGAGGTCGCAGAACAAGATCGGCTACGGTATGGGTGATCGAAGGAGGGGAAGTGACGGAGGGCCCACGGCCGAACCTGCGGACCCGCCTGCGCGCACTACGGCAGGGTGAACGGGATGCGGGGGTGCTGGAGGCCCTGCGCGCGGCCGGACGGGCGGCGCATCAGGAACAGTTGCTGGCCGACCAGGCGCGCGCGGAGCTGACGCTCGCGGGCACAGCGTCTGGCAGGCGTCGCCGGCGACCCAGTCGCGGCTGCTCGCCGCCTGGTCGGCGACCGCATGGCAGACGCTCAGCGAATCCGTGCTGGATACGGTGTACGCCGTCGATCCCCGTACCGCCGGGTACGTGCCGCCGGTGACCTATGACCTGGTGTGGCGATGGCTGAACATGGTGGAGCAGTGGCTGAAATTCGCCCGCGCCGCCACCCTCGATCCGCGGTTCGAGATCACCACCGTCCTGCCGGTGCCGACCTCGCTCCAGGTGGGTCCGGTCGCGACCAATACCCCACGGCCACATCGTCATGCCCTGACCGCCGCGGTGTCCACCGCTCGACAGCTGGCCGAAGCGGCGGTGTACGCCCTCGAAACCGACACGCCCGCGGAGTACGAACCGAAGTTGAACCGCATTCGGTCCCTGGCCGGGCAGGCGGCCGTGCAGTCGGACTATCTCGTCGGGCTGCATCCGGCACTGGACAACGAGGATTTGCACCACCTCATCGATGAGCGCGTGCGCAACACGCTGGATCTGTGGGTGACCATCGGGCAGACGGCGGCCATGCCCGCGCTGTTGTCGCGACGGACCCGGTCGGCACATGCCGCCCGCGCGTCGCGTCCCGCCGGCCCGCCCGCCGCGCCACCACGGCCGCAACCCGTCCCCGCCCGACCGCCGCACGAACCTCGGCTCGCCCTCGGTCCGGGTCTGCCGCTGGGGTCGAGAGAACTGCCCGACGCCAGCGTCGGTCGCGGATCCGCCGTGTTGGGGCTGCGGCTCACCCCGGGCGTCAGCCACACCGTGAGCCTGATCATGGACGGCGACAGCCCCTTTCGCGTATCCACCCGGAGCGAGCACGGCACCGAAGTAGCGGTGCTGGCGCAGGCGGTCGGCGGCTATCGCGGTGTGCTTCCGCTGGATCTCGGCGTGGTCCCGGCGACGCTGCACATCGACACCTCCGCAGATATGCGGTGGCGCGTGACGATCGACCGGCTGAGCAACGCCCCCAGATGGAACGGGCGGGCGTCGGGCGCGGGATCAGCGGTCCTGCGGGTCCCGACCCGGCTTCGCATGGGATTCGCCGAACTCCGCGTCCGTCACACCGGATCCGCCCGCTTCCGAGTCGTCGCCCACACCCCGTGGCCCACACTGCTCGTGGACGGCGTCGGCCCATACCGCGGCACCGTGGCTCTCCCCGCCGGATCGCACACGCTCCAGATCGACGCGGATGGCTCCTGGTCCATCTCCCTACCGTCCACGCTCGCGGACTGACACCCCGCTCAGGACAGCACCAACAGCGTGACGGTCGCCGCCGCCCCCAGGAAGAGCGACGCCGCGACAATCGCCGCCATCAACCGCATCCGCGTGGACGGCCCCCGATAGAGCGGCCCGTCCTCGAGCATGTCGTGGGTTTCCAGCTCCGGATCCCGCATGAGCCGTTCGCGGTAGTCGTCCATGCGGACGAGGGTATCCGGACCGGAGAGCTAGTCGCACGGGTAAGTCATGCTCAGGCGCATGCTCACGGCGCGCTCCGTGCTAGCAAGCTGATGCGCTGCGGTCATGCTGTCCCGGCGCGACTACTCGTCCTTGTCAAGACCGGCGTGCGGAAACAACTTCCGGTACGGTTTCACCATGGCGAGCATGAAAGTGGGATCAGGCGCAGGCGATCGCGGGGTCGGGTGCCGACCGGCGTCGCCGACAGCAGCGGCCTGATCCGAGTGGATGCTGCCGAAACCGTTACGCCGAGGCGGATTTCGGCGTGGCTGGTGCGGAGCAGCAGCATGTGAGGACCGTTGACAGGGTCGAGGCTGCCGGAGTTCTTCAAGGGCGTAGCCGATGGACTGCGCAGCCAGCAGATACCACGCATCGCCGAGTACATCGAAAGGAGCTACGGCGGCCCGCTCGGTGCGAACGGCCTTCGGACTGTCAGCCGTGGGGCAGGTGACGCCGACGCGTTGGCTGCCGAACAGGTGAAGCATCCTATCGAGGGCACAGGCCAGGCCGTTCCACCGGCACCGTTGCTGTCGCCCCACGATGTCGAGAACTCCTTGACAAACCTTGCCATGTTCAGTGCCGACCGGCTCCGCGCCTTTGGTCCCGGGTCGGGTTTCAGCGGCGTCTACCACCCTGGAACCCGGAAAATGCTCGCCTACCCGAGTGGTGATACGACAAGGCTCGATATCCCAGGAGAGCCAACGAACCTGGTACCCCGGTACGGAGGTCATGTGGACGTTGAGGACAAACTTCTGGAAGCGATAAATCGTGATTACGGCGAGAGTGTCGGGTTCAGTGCGGTGTTGCGGGAGGATGGCTCTCTTGGCTGTAGGTGGACATCCAGGTCGGTGAATGGTGAAAACCGTAGCTTCGACGGTCCGTTTGTCCCGGAGGACTTGCGTCCGGAAATCATGAGAACTCTACGTGAAATCACTGGTAGAAAGGTGGAGTCTGACGTATGACGGTGACAGAGATCAATGGTCTGCCGTTGCCGGAGACCCTGGTGGGGGCGATCGGGGAAGGCCGATGGAAGGCGCCGGACACGCGGCTCCTGAAACAGGTTTTTGGTGAGGAGCCGCAGCAGCCGAACTTCTACTCGCTCGAGTACATGCGGACCGAGAACCGACACTGGATCGATGTTGCTGCTCAGGCACCGGCCCTGTGCGGCCACCCGGACGAGTCGACCCCACCCGGCGATATCGATCCCGCCCTGTCGGTACTGATCGGAGATCTCGGCTACGACCAGCCGTTCGCATTGGACTTCCGTACCTCGAGGGTGGAACCACGGGTAATCTACGCGTCACTGCAATCCGGACGTTGGATTACTGTAGCGCCGCAGATCGAGCATCTCTTGCGCCAATTAGGACTCTGAGAGAAGACCTTGCGGCGCAGGCGGCCTGCCGTAGGCGTTTGTGACCGTACTTGCGCCATACGCACGGCGAATTCACCGTGCCGACCGAGGTCTGTGCGGAGATCGGGAGCCCACGCGAGATGGGTTTCATCCGACCCGATCTGCTTTCGGTGACCGAGTGGACAGAGCCGGGCCGTCGCGGCGAGTGGCCAGTAGTTCGTCGAGTTGTCGTTCGGCGCGTTCGGCTCGGGCCAGGGTTTGGGCGCGGGCGTCGTCCAGGGCGGCGAGTTTGGTGGCGGCGTCGTGTTGGGCCTTGTCGAGGGCGGCCGCGGCCTCGGTGCGGACGGCGGCGATATCGGCGGCGGCGGTGCGGCGGGATTCGGTGAACTCGGTGCGGGTGCGTTCCAGTTCAGCGCGGACCTGCCGGAGTTCGTCGCGGGTTTCGGTGAGGGCCTGATTGCGTTCGGCGACAGCGTTTTCGGCGCGCTCGATGGCGCGGTCGGCATCGGCGGCCCGCTGCACCGCGAGATCACGTTCGGCACCCGCGGCGGTGACGCGTTGTGCGGCGTCGCGGCGCACCTGTTCGATTTCGGCGGCGGCCTTGGTGCGGGCCAGGTCGATGTCCTCGGTGGCCTGCTCGCGTATCCGCTCGATCTCCGCGGCGGTTTCGCGGCGCACCTCCCGAATCTCGGTCTCGGCGGCGGCGCGGGCGGCGAATACGTCGTCGGCGGCCTGGGTAGTGATCCGTTCGACCTCGCGCAGGGCGTCATCACGGGCCGCGACCGCCTCCGCGATCCTGGCCTCCGCCGCTTCGGCGGCGGCCGCCGCGTCCTCGGCCGCCGATTCCGCCGCCGCCCGCGCCTCCTCGCTGTCTCGCCGCGCCTGCTCGGCCGCGGCGGCCGCCATCTCGGCCTCCGCGATTCGGCGCGCGGCATCCGCCTGCACCGCCTTAACCTGAGCCTCCGCGACGGATGGATCGGCCAGCGTGGACATCTCCGCCACCGCCGCCGACAGTGTCGTCCCCAACTGCTCCGCGAGCCCACGGAACTGCACAAGCAATTCATCGGCCCGCATCCGCGCCACTGTCACCGGCCCCTGTTGCGTCACAGTGACATTAGCGGCTGGGGTCTCTTCCTCCGCCTGCTGCAACCGCTGCCGCTCCCGCCACGCCCGCCAGCGCGTGTGCTCGGGGTGGTCACAGTACTCGGAAGGCCGTCCCGGCCCGCCGCCGCGATGGATGGGGCGGGTGCAGCCGGGATAGTTGCAGATGCTCGACACGAGCAGAATCGTAGCGTTTGTTTCGTCATTTGCAACGGAACAACACGAAACGAATCCCTCAGCGCCGCAAATCAACTCACGACGTTCTGACCCCCGATAAGTGAACCTTATCGGGGGTTAGACCCTACTCACTCCCCTGGTCCACCACGCAAACAATACGTTTACGTTTGGTTTGCACAAACGATACGAAAGGCCAACGAAACTCTACGAAAACTGTGCTCGGTGGTACCCCCGTGCCAGACCCGAGCAGCATCGGCACAAACCGGACATCGGCGGAGTCGCCGTAGCATGATCAGATGACTCAGGCGAACGAATGGAGATCCCAGCCGCCGGAACTACTGGCGAGGCGAGCGAATTCGTTCGGCGCGGCGGCGGAGTCCTACGATGCCCACCGGCCCGACTATCCGATCGACGCGGTGCGGTGGGCACTCGAACCGGTGGGCGAGCGGAACCGGGTCCTCGATATCGGCGCGGGCACAGGGAAGCTCACCGGCGTGCTCCTCGGTGCGGGCGCGCAGGTGACCGCGGTCGAACCGGATGCGGAGATGCGGGCGGTGCTGGCACGCCGTTACCCCGAGGTGCCGACGATGGCGGGTGCGGCGGAATCGATTCCGCTACACGATGCCTCGGTCGATGCCGTGCTGGCCGGTCAGGCGTTCCACTGGTTCGACCAAGCTCGGGCATTCCCAGAGTTCGCCCGTGTGCTGCGCCCCGGTGGCGTGGTGGCGGCCTTCTGGAATTCCCCTGATACGTCGATCGAGTGGATCGCCGAATTGAATCGCATCGCGCGCTCGTCGGTGTCGACTGCCCGGGGCATGGATGACAGCCTGGTCGGCCATCCGCTGTTCCATACTCCGAACCGGGCGGAGTTCCCCCATATGCAGCGACGTACGGCCGAAAGTCTCACCACCACGATCGGGACGCATTCACATACACTGGTCCTCCCCCGAGCCGAGCGCGCCGAGGTGCTGGACAGGATTGCGGCCTATCTCGGCGGGCACCCGGAAACCGCTGGCGGCGAGTTCGATTTCCCGCTGCGTACGAAGGTGATTCGCGTGGTCCTGAGGTGAACGGCCTCAGGCGTACCACCACGACAGCGCGAAGACGACCACGAGCGCCGCGACGAAGACGACAGCCAGGGCTCTGGCCAGGGGTGGGCTGAATTCCTGTAGCCGCTCGACGCCGATGTAGAGCACACCGATCAGCAGAATGGGAACGATCGCGGGGACGATCAAGGCGACCAGCGGACCGATGATCCATCCGGCCGTTCGGAACTTGCCCCAGGCGGTGCCGAGGAGTAGCGGGATCAGGATCGCGCCGACGAAGCCGCCGATCAGGGCTGGGATCGGGCGTTCGCCGATCCACGGTACGCCGGGGATGCCGTCGACGTTCAGGAGGTCGAGGGTGGACCAGATGCCCAGCAGGACAATCGCGAGCAGGCTGCCCCAGAGGGCACCGCGGTAGTGCCACTTCTGCATTCGCGACCAGTCGACCTGGCGGGCGTGGTAGATGGTCGCGGCGGTGACGGCCGACCAGACCATCCAGCGGCGGATCAGCCCGGTTCCCGTCTTGCCCATGGCGTCGCGGAAGATGCGGTCGGCCTCGTCGCGGTGTATCTCGCGTTCGGCGATATAGCTCGCGGGCTCGTCCTTGGACAGCACCAGACCGTCGTGCAGGATGGCCGCGGGCAGATGCGCGCCGGTCTTGGGTACCAGCCAGGTCAGAAAGGCCGGAACCGAGGTGAGATCGGTGGTCCAGTTCTCCAGGTCGGCGGGTACCAGTATGCGACCGACGCCCACTTCCGGGGCGTCGTCGTAGTAGCCGATCCGCCGCGTCAGCCGGAACTCCTCACGCCGAGTGGTGTGGTTGAACCGGCGGTCCAACACGATGGCGAGATCGGGCGGCGCGGCGAATCCCCCGACCGATTCCTCGGATTCGATCCTCGGTTCCGGTGCCTCCGCCGACGGGACGTTGACGACGACCGCCTCGGAGTCGATGGCGTCCGCCGCCTCCTCGGCGGGCGCCTCACCGCCGTCGTAGAAGGGTCCGTCGTCCTGCTCCACCTGGAGCTTCATACTGATCAGGGTACGTGCGAACGGTCCAGTTACCGGATCGTCCCGGTAACGTTGCGGCCTACCGGATCAGCCGGTGAAGGACTCGGGGCCGAAGCGCCCCCACGCGACGAAGGCCGCCATGGCCAGGTAGACGAAGTTCACCACGACGAACTTGTACTGCCCGTAGCGTCCATGGGTGATCATCGCGCCGATCATCAGCAGGATCCAGCACACGGCGGTCACCGGCACCAGTACCGGTGCGATATCGAGCGCGGCGGGCAGGACGAATCCGGCCGCCGCCAACAACTCCAGCCCCCCGAGTGTCCTGACGAATCCGGTGCTCGCGTGCATCGTCCAGCCCCCGCCGGACTTCTCCCCCAGCTCGTCCAGCTTGGCCTTGTTCATGAACGCCTTGGTGAGGCCGCCGACCAGCGCGAGGACGGCGAGCAGCCCGGCGACGATCCAGAGGGCGAGGTTCATGAGCTTTCTCCTTCGGTGAATGCCTACCGGCGTGTCGGTGGTGCAGCCGGTTGAGCATCAGACTCCGCTCACTCCATTTCCGTGACACCCTCCGGACGTGACCTGTGTCATGGGTCGGTGTCGCACCCGGTAGAAAACAGACGGACTGGTATGCGAACATATGTTCGTGTCGCAATTCGGAGCCGCAGGTCCACGCCCCGCGCGGGCGTCGATTCTGCACGCGGATCTCGACTCGTTCTATGCCTCGGTCGAGCAGCGGGACAACCCCTTGCTACGCGGGAAACCCGTGATCGTCGGTGCGGGCGTGGTGCTGGCGGCGAGCTATGAGGCGAAGGCGTTCGGGGTGCGGACGCCCATGAACGGGCGGCAGGCTCGGCGGCTGTGCCCGCACGCGCTGGTGGTGCCGCCACGGATGAGCGCATACGCCCGGGCCAGCAAGGATGTGTTCGAGATCTTCCGGGACACCACTCCTGAGGTGGAGGGGATCTCGATCGACGAGGCGTTCCTGGATGTGGGCGGGCTCCGGCGGATCGCCGGTGATCCGGTGGAGATCGCGCGGCGACTGCGGGCCCGGGTGCGCGATGAGGTGGGGCTGCCGATTTCGGTGGGGGTGGCGCGAACCAAATTCCTCGCCAAGGTGGCCAGCGCCGTGTCCAAACCCGATGGGCTGCTGGAGGTTCCGCCGGACAGGGAACTGGAGTTCCTGCATCCGCTGCCTGTCGAGCGACTGTGGGGCGTGGGTGAGGTGACGGCCCGGGAGCTGCGCGAGCGCGGAATCACCCGGGTCGGGCAGTTGGCGGAGATGGGTGAGAGCGCCCTCGCGGCGGCGCTCGGCCCCGCGGCCGGACGGCACCTGTACGCGCTGTCCTGGGCGCGCGATCCGCGCCGCGTCGAAACCGGTAGACGGCGGCGATCCATCGGCGCGCAGCGCGCCCTCGGGCGGCGCTCGCGCGGTGACGAGGAGTTGGAGGCGTATCTGCACGGGTTGGCCGACCGGCTCGGCCGCCGCCTGCGTGCCGCCCACCGGGTGTGCCGAACCGTGGTGCTGCGCTTGCGGTTCGACGACTTCAGCCGGGCCACGCGCTCGCACACCCTGGCGGAGGCGACCGACAGCGGCGCGGTGGTGCTGCGGGCCGCCCGGAGCCTGCTCGCGGCCGCGCTGCCGATGATTCACGAGCGTGGCGTCACCCTCATCGGACTGTCACTGACGAATCTCGACTCCGCTGAGAGTATGCAGCTGTCCCTGCCGTTCGAACCGCGTGCGGAGTCCACTCTCGACTCGACGTTGGACGCGCTGCACGACCGCTTCGGTGCGGGCGCGGTGACGCGGGCGGCCCTGTTGCGGCGTGGTGAGGGGTTGTCCGTCCCGCTGCTGCCCGACTGAAAAGACCGCGTGTAACTAGCGCGCGGCACGCCGGTGCAGAACAAGAAGACCGAACAGTATTTGTGTCAGGATGCCGGCATGCAAGGTCGTCAGCGGGTGTACGCCCGCGTGTGGACCACATTCGCCGCCGTGGCCGCCGTGCTGGTTCCGGCGGTGCCCGCATCCGCCGATCCCGTCCGCGAATTCGTCGATCCGCCGCGCCAGCTCGCGTCGGTGCTGCCGACTCCCCTCGATGATCCGTTCTATACGCCGCCGCCCGGGTGGGAAGATCGCGCACCGGGCACACTGCTGGCGGCACGGTCGGCGCCGCACTGGTTCCCGAGCCCGGTACGCGCGGTCGAAATGCTGCTCAGCTCCACGGACGCGCGCGGCAGGCCCGCACCCGTGGTCGCGACGCTGTACACGCCGACCGCGATGTGGGAACGACCTGGCCCTCGCCCCCTCATCTCCTACAACATCCCGACCAGCTCGCTCGGAAACACCTGCGCCCCTTCGCATCAGCTCAAGCAGGGCATACAGGCGGATCTGTGGTCGCTCCACCTGCTGCTCACCGCGAACTACGCCGTGCTCGTGCCGGATCACCAGGGTCCGCGACAGGCATACGCCGCCGGACATATGGGCGGACACGCCGTACTCGACGCGGTGCGCACCGCCCTCCGGCTCGGACTGCCCGACCTCACCCCGGAGAGCCCGGTCGTACTGTCCGGCTACTCCGGCGGCGCCATCGCCACCGGATGGGCGGCGGAGCTGGCCCCCGCCTACGCCCCCGAGCTCACGCTCGCCGGTGCCCTCATCGGCGGTCTCCCCGCCGACTACGGACAACTCGTGCGCACCATGAGCGGCAATGCCGCCACGGGCGTCTTCCTCGCCGCGACACTGGGTCTGGCACGCGAATACCCTCAACTGCTGACACTGCTCAACGACAACGGCTGGCGGCTGGCACACGCCCTGCGGGACGCGTGCGTCGCCGTCGAGGCGGCGCTCGGGTTCATCGCCCCCATCACCCTGGACGCGCTGACCGACCATCCCGACCCGCTCGCCCTGCCCATGGTGCGAAAGATCGTGGCGGACAACACCTTGGGCACACTCGCCCCGCAAATTCCGGTCCTCCTCTACCACGGCGTCGACGAGTTCTGGATTCCGCTCGCTGGTGCGCGGAAGGTGTACGAGGACTGGTGCCGGGCCGGTGCACGGGTACGGCTGGAACTCATGCCCGGCGAGCACTTCACGGTCGGCGCGTTCGCGGTTCCCGCGCTCGCGCGGTGGGCCGACGACCTGATCGCCGGGAGGCTCGTACCCGACGGATGCTCACGTTCAGTCGGCTAGCCCGACGAGGCGGGCGCTGTCGTCCCACAGCGCCGCCGCCAGATCGTCGCGTCGAGCCAGTTCGGAAGGGTCGGGCCAGGTGATCTCGCCGTGTCGCAGCGCGGCGTAGGTACGTCCCGGCGGCGGCGTCACCGTGCCGAGCGCCAAATCCGCCAGGGCGTTCGCGGCAGCCTCACGGGTGTTCACATTGCGGTTGAACCGGCGCAGCGGCGCACCGACCGGCGTCCCGAGGACCGACCAGGCGATCCGCAACGGCAGCGCCAGATCGCGAGCCAATCCGGTGCCGAAGACCTGGCCGGGGTCGTAGGCGAGGGCGGTGATGTGTCGCGAACGGATATCCGGATTGGCATTCAGGGCGCGGACGGTGAGTACGGTGCACAGTTTGGATGCCGTGTACGCGTGCTGACCTGCGGTGCGAGCATTCGGGTGAACGCCGGGATCCCGGTCCGGGTGCGCGAGCAGTTCGGCGTCGGCGTGCCGGGGCAGCGCCAGGCCCGCGCCGGTCGCGGGATCGTGTGTTCCGCTCGTGGTCAGCACGATTCGCCCCTTCTCCGCCAGCGACGGCAGCAGCAGCCGCAGCAGCAGATAGTGGGCGAGGTGATTGACGGCGAAACCGGTTTCGTAGCCGTCCACCGTGCGCCCCGCGGTGTCGGGCAGGATCGTGCCCGCGTTGAGGCCCAGCACGGCGATGGAATTCTCCCCCAGCAGTTCCTGCACCGCTACGGCGAAAGCCCGCACCGACTCCAGGCTGGCGAGATCGAGGGCGATGGCATCGGCGGACGGGGAGCGTTCTCCCGTGATCAGCCGTGTCTCCGACGAATGTGCGAGGCGTTGCGCCGCGATCGCGCCGAAACCTGAACTGCCGCCTGTCATCACGATCGTCGTCATGATGGCACCCTTCGATCGGGTCCTGTGGAACACATGGCTGCCGTAGACATCGGCGATTCTACGAGGTTCCGCCGCCCGGGCGGTCGGGTTGGGCGAGATGGCTGTCGATGATCATAGGTGGCTACCGTGGGCGTGGTGTCCACCATGTCCCGAACGAGTACGGCCCTGTTGGTCGGCGGGATCGCCGCGTACGTGGCGGCGTTGGCCGTCCTGATCGGCACCGGCCATACCGGGGTGCGCTACTCCGCAGACGACGCCGAAACCGTATCGCTGTGGCTGCTGTGGTTGCCCGCGCTCGCCGGACTGGCTGTGGCGTGGGCGATTCCGCCGTGCTCGCCCGCGCCGGACCCCTTCGCGGGGGTGGATCCACGGCGGGTGACACGGCAGGCGGGAGTGCTCGCGGGGCTGGGGGTGGCGTTCACGGTCGGACTGCATCTCGCGCCGCGCACCGATTTGTGGTTCGTCGGGCTCAAACTCGTGCTGCTGGTGGCGATTCCGTGGGCGTCGCGGATGGTGAGCTGGCGGGAATGGGCCGCGCTGGGCACGCGCGGCCGGTGGTTGCGCCCGCTGACCGCGGTGGTGGCCTTCGAGTTGGTTCGGTCTCTGACCGGGCCGGATTCGGATGGTGTGGTGCCGGATGCGGTGACCATCGCGCTCGTGTTCCTGTTCAATGCCGTGATCGAAGAGGTGTTCTACCGGTTCTGGCTACAGACACGTCTCGAATCGCGATACGGACGGTGGCCCGCGATTCTGGTCGTCAGCGTGCTGTGGGCGTCCTGGCATTCCGCGCTGTTGAGTATCGCCGGGGTGGGCGTGGATCTGGCGGCGGCCGTGGCGAAACTCGGGGTGGACGGGCTGTTCCTGGGCTACCTGTGGTCGCGGCACCGCAATCCGTGGGTGCTGCTGCTGATGCACGGGCTGATCAACGCGCCGATCGTCATGCTGCTGGCCGTGCGTTGATCAGCCGACCGTGTCGGAGATGCGGGCGACGAGTCGCCACGGGCGCTCGGTGTCGGCGACGGCTTTGCCGCTGGTGAGAATCGCGCCCGCGAGCCCGCGCGCCGGGTCCGCCCAACCATACTGGGTGGTCAGTCCGCTGCGGCCGAAATGGGATTCGGTGTGGCGGCCGAACTTCGAGCGTCGCCCACCGAGCTCGTAACCGGCCACCGAGACACGGCCGGCGATACTGGGAATCCACCTGGCCGGACGGACGGCGGCCCGCACGGTTTCCGGGCGCATGATGCGCACGCCATCCAATTCGCCACCGCACGCGAGGATCTCGTAGAACCGGGACAGCTCGTACGCCGTGGTCACCAGATTGCCGGAGGGCAGTTCCGCGGTGAGGAAGGCTCGCTCCGCCGCCGCGTCGGTCCGCCCGGACAGGCCACCGCCGAGTGCCCGCCCGGCCAGATAGCGCCACACCCGCGACGGGCCCGGCCCGACTCGCACACTCGGCACCACCCGATCGACGTCTTCGGGACGTACCCCGAAATTGGTCCATCGGAAGCCGAGCGGGTCGAGCACCTGCTCGCGCAGGTGGTCTCGCATCCGCTTGCCCGTGGCCCGCTGCACCAGCAGGCGTTGAATCAACCCGCTGGTCAGAGCGTGGTACACGCGCAGGCGGCCGGGCCGCCAGCTCGGTTCGAGATCGCGCAGCGCCCGTACCGCCAAGTCCTCGTCGAGAACCAGTTCCGAGCCGCTGTACGGCGGGGTGATGAACGGGACGCCAGCGGCATGCGAGAGTACGTCGCCGATGGTGATGCGTTCCTTGCCGTGCGCGGCGAACTCCGGAATGTAGCGGCTCACCGGATCTTCCGGTGCGAACGCGCCCTGCTCGATGAGCATGAACATGACCGCCGCCGATACCCCCTTGGCGGTCGAGAAGCCGCAGAACGGCATGTCGGTGGTCACCACCACCTTCTCCGCCGCGTCCTCGTCCCCCGGCGCGTTCCCCCACCCATGCCCGATCGCCCGATTCAGTACGACCTTCCCGTGCCTGCGCACGCACACTTGAATGGCGGGCGTGGTCCCCATCCGATACCACTCCCGCACGGTCTCCCACACGCCGTCCACACCGGCTCTGGTCAGCCCCGCCGCACCCGGCTCGTCCTCCCACCCCACCGTCGTCACGGCATCCAGATCCGTCCCCACCAGCACCAACGAACTCGCGACCGCACCCATCCGACCAGGATAGAGAAGATCAGCCGAACAGTTCCTCGGCCGTCGTCACCGTCACAGCCCGCCGCAACCATTCCTCGAGCCGCGCGGTATCCGCACACGCCAGCACCCGATCCCGCACCTCGACGCTGACCGGAATTCCCCGCGCTTCCAGCACGGTCAATACGGCCATCGCCTCCCCTTCGGCCCTTCCCTCAGTTCTTCCCTCGATCTTTCCCTCGGCGATGTACTTCCGAGCGAAATCACTCTGATACTCGTAGGCCGTGCTCATCAGTACCTCCAAGTGGGTCCGCGCCGCGGCCGACAGAGCGGCGTGTACGACGTCATAGTACATTTTGGCGCGCTCGTCATCGGCTCGCCGCAATCCCTCGAGCAGCGCGAACAGCACCCGATCGGCCTGTGGACCCTCAGCGTGCGCAATGGCCGAGAGCACGGCGCGCTCGGGCACCTCGATCGCGGAATCGGCCTCCGTGACGGGTGGGATGCCGTCCGGTCCGAGCACCAGCGGCCGTAGTACCCAGCCCGGGTGGCCCATGGGGATCCCGAGACGGCTCCATTCGGCTATCTCCGGAATCGGCGAGACAACCAGGAGGAAGACCGGACAGCGGAGTCGGGAGCGCAGGGTGGCCGCGTAGACGGGCCAGGCCCACCGGCGACTCTCGTCCCGGCAGAGCTGGACCTCCACCACGATGCCCGCTACGGCCTCGCCCGCGCCGTTGACCAGGGAGAAGGCGGTGTCGCCACGGAATTCCTTCGGACCGATATCGGTGAAGTCGCACGGTTCGGAGCGGATGTCGCGAAATGGCGGTAGACGAATGCCGAAAACCTCGGCGAGGTAACCGGCCGCCAGCTCGGGGCGGTTGCGGAACAGTTCCACCAAGCCTTCGTGCAGGTAGGAGGGCACACGAAGGAACATAGTGGGAATTTGCCAGGCGCTCAGGTGAATTGGCGTGTCGGTGAGTGGACTCGCCGGGCGGGTTTACGGGCGAGGGGCGAGGTTATGGCGGTCGATGCCCGGAGTGTCCGGGTCGAGGGGTAAGGAGCGTGATCGAAGGGAGCGACCGATGGCGGTTGTGCTCGGTATCGGGGTCGGGGTGGTGTCGGCTGTCGCGGTTCCCGCCGTGGCGTTCGGGGGGTACCAGAATCCGCACTATCCGCAGCCTGGGTCGGGGTTGCCGGGTGGGTGCGTGATGCTGTGCGAATCGCAGCCGCCCGCCGCTACCTGGGAGGTGCCCGTACCGTGCGGGTGCGATGTCCCGCTGTACACCACCCCCGGCTGGACCATGCCGCTGAACGGCGGTCCGGTGCAGTCTCCGTTCGGCGTGCTGGGCGATTCCTAGTTGCCCGGCGTGTGCCGGGTGTGCGGCGGCCGGGGGCGGGTATCCGGTTGCCGATGGATCACTCACAGACACCGATCGTGACGGCGTTGCGGGAATACCAGCGCCTGGGACGTTATGGATTCACCCCGCCCGGCCACCGGCAGGGACTGGGCGCCGATCCGCGCGTACTCGACGTGTTGGGCGGCGCGCTACGGGCGGATGTACTCGCCACGCCGGGGCTGGACGACCGGCTCTCGCGCGGCGGGTTTCTCGCCGATGCCGAGGCGCTGATGGCTGATGCGGTCGGCGCGGATATGGCCTTCTTCTCCACCTGCGGCAGCTCACTGTCGGTCAAGGCGGCGATGATGGCGGTCGCGGGCGGCCGGGGCGGTCTGATCGTCGGGCGCGACAGCCATAAGTCGATCGTGGCGGGGCTGGTGTTCTCCGGCGTACAGCCGTACTGGATCACGCCGCGATGGGATGCGGAGCGGCACTTCTCGCATCCGCCGTCACCGGAACAGGTGCGGCGGGCCTGGGATGAGCATCCGGAGGCGGCGGGGGCGATCATCGTGAGTCCGAGCCCCTACGGCACCTGCGCGGATATCGCCGGAATCGCCGAGATCTGCCATGAGCGTGGGAAGCCGCTCATCGTGGACGAGGCGTGGGGCGCACATCTACCCTTTCATCCCGAACTGCCGACCTGGGCGATGGACGCGGGCGCGGATATCTGCGTGGTGAGTGTCCACAAGATGGGTGCCGGGTTCGAGCAGGGCTCGGTCTTCCACGTGCAGGGCGACCTGGTGGATCGGGGCAGGTTGAAACTGTGCGCCGATCTGCTCATGACAACCAGCCCGAACGTTCTTCTCTATGCCGCCATGGACGGCTGGCGACGGCAGATGGCCGAGCATGGACAGGAGTTGCTCGACGCCGCCCTGCGCACCGCCCGGCATGCCCGCGACCAACTCTCGACCATTCCCGGCATCGCGGTCATGGAGCGGGAACTGCTGGGCGTGGAAGCCTCGCATGACCTGGATCGGCTCCAGGTGCTGATGGATGTGTCGGCCACCGGCGCCACGGGGTACGAAATCGCGGACTGGTTGCGCGAGAACCGCCGCATCGATCTGGGCATGTCGGATCACCGCCGCATTCTGGCGACCCTGTCCATGGCCGACGACAAGACGACCGTGGACACCCTGGTGGACGCGCTCATCGCGTGGCGTCTCCAGCGGAATGAGCCGACGCCACACGATATTCGGCTGCCCGCGCCGCGCGAACTGGAGTTGCGGTCGGTCATGTTGCCCCGCGACGCGTTCTTCGGTCCCTGTGAATCCGTGGCTCTCGATGCCGCGCCCGGCCGCATCGCCGCCGAGCAGGTCACCCCGTATCCACCCGGCATCCCCGTGATCGTGCCCGGCGAGCTGATCGACACCGCCGTCGTCGAGTACCTCCGATCCGGTGTGGCGGCGGGGATGAACGTCCCGGACCCGGCTGATCCGCAGCTGCGCACCCTACGCGTGGTGCGTCGGTAATCGCCGGACCCGGTCGCCGAGATACGTTCGCATCTCGGGACACATGCGCCAGCGCGAAGCGCCGCTGCGAGGCGTGCACCGCCTAGGCTTGTCAGCTGTGAGCGATTCCGGGGCGAGCGACGCGGGCACGGTGGCACTCTCCGATACTTCGGACAGCGCGCCGAATGCGGTTGTCGCGGTACCGGATGCGGTGCGTGGCGAGTTGCGGCGGGGTGTCGGGAGCGTGCTGGTCGATGCGGCGGCATTGCGGTTGGTGCGGGAACGGTTCGACGGTGAGCAGGCGGGGGCGCTGCGGCGGTACCTGGAGGCGTCGCAGTCGGGAAATACGGTGCGGGCGTATCGGTCCGACTGGATCGGGTGGGCGGCCTGGTGTGCGGCCGAGGGGCGGCAGGCGCTGCCCGCGGACGCGCTGGATGTGGCCGTCTATCTGGCCGCGGCGGCGGATGCTCGGCGTGACACCGGCGAATGGGCGTTCAGTCCGGCGACTCTGGAGCGCAAGGCGGCGGCCGTCGCGGCGGTGCACGCGGCCAACGGGCTGCCCTCGCCCACCCGGTCGGACGTGGTTCGGTTGACGCTGCGCGGTATTCGCCGCACCCGCCGCACACCCCCGACCCGCAAACGCCCGGTACTGCTGCACACCCTCGACCAGCTGCTGGCCCAGCTGCCCGACGCCGGGTGGCCGACCGAACCGGCGCGGCGACGCGACTGCCTGGCCCTGCTCATCGGTTTCGCGGGCGCGCTGCGCCGCAGCGAACTCGCCGGACTCCGGATCGCGGACGTGCGGGTGCAGCAGGATCACACCACCGGCGAACCGGTCCTGCTCGTTCACCTGCCCACCACCAAGACCGACCCGACCGGTGTCGCCGAGCAGCGGGTGGCGCTCCCGCGCGGACAGCGCCCGCACACCTGCCCGGTGTGCGCCTTCGCCGACTGGGTCCGTCTCCTCGAAATTCACACGGCCGGAGGCACTCTCGCGGTCCGCTCGGCCCTCGCCGAGCGCCTCCCCGACAGCGCCATCCACCGCTGTCACGGCTTCACCGGCACCACCCTCGCCGACTCCCCCGACCTCCCGCTCTTCCCGACCATCAACCGCCACGGCGGAATCGGCGATCAGCCCATGTCCGGCCGAGCCGTCGCCGAACTGGTGAAGCGCTACGCCGCCCGCGCAGGCCTGGACCCCGACCTGTTCTCGGGTCACTCCCTGCGCGCCGGTTTCGCCACCCAGGCGGCCCTCGGCGGGGCCAGCGACCGCGAGATCATGCGCCAGGGCCGCTGGTCCAACCCGCGCACCGTGCACGGCTACATCCGCACCGCGAATCCCTTGGAGGACAACGCCGTCACCAAGCTCGGCCTGTAGCGGTCAGTCGGTGATCCGCTCGTGCACGGTGAGCAGGATGTGGTCGAAGCGGGTGCGGGCGCGGACGTCCATGGGTGGGGTGGCGGTTGTCGCGGCGACCAGGGCCGCGGACAGGTCGCGGAGTTTGGTGTTGGTGACCTGGGAGCGCCAGCGCAGGACCTGGAACGCCTGGTCGGGTGACAGGGCGTAGATCGCCATGAGGATGCCCTTGGCCTGTTCGATCGCGGCGCGCTGTTCCACGATCTCGGGCAGGACCTCGCCGAGTAGGTCGACCGGTTCGGGGAGGCTGTCGGTGAGGTCGACACAGTAGCCGCCGGTGCCGATGACGATGCCGTCGTCGTCGGTGATCGGTTCGGACACCACGACCACCTGGTGCTCGTCACCGTCGGTGTCGATGATGCGGTGGCGGCTGGAGAACGGCGCGTGGTCGCGCACCGAGGTGACCAGTTCGGCTTCGACGCGGTCGCGGTCGTCGGGATGTTTGTGCGACAGCAGCAGTTCCGTGCTCGGCTCGACATCACCGGGCTCGTACCCGTGCAGGCGCGCCATCTCGTCCGACCATTCCCAGCGCTGGTCGGCGAACTCCATCCGGAACCACCCCACCCGCACCGCGTCGCCGGCCCCCACGACCTTCTCGACCGCCCGCAGGCTGTCACCACCGATGTCTTCGGATACGTCCGTCACCTCGCCAGTATTCAGGCAGCGGTCTCGGTGCGGTAGGCCAGCCAGCATGTAAATGCAACCTTGACACGTGCGACGTTGTCAAGGCAGCATTTACACATGGATGAATCCTCGCAGCGAGACCCCGCCGATGAGCGGGCCGTGTTCGCGAAACTGCTGTCCGCCAATGCCGAACTCGTCGCCGAGGTGCTGCACCCCGCCGACGGCAAGCCCGCCGCGTCGGTGATCGCCGCTCTACAGGCCGCCCGCAGTCTCGACAGCGTGGTGGACAGCGTGCTGCGCATGCTCGTGCAGCAGGCGCGTGTGGAGGGGCACACCTGGGCGGAGATAGGTGAGCTGTTCGGCACCTCGCGACAGGCGGCGTTCCAGCGGTTCGGCGGTCCGGACGCGGCCTTCCCGCCCGTCCCACCGCCCCCGCCGATGCCGCCGATCCCGGCGATGCCGCCCGTGCCGAATATGCCGATGCCACCGAAAATGCCACCCGTGCCGCACTTTTCGAGCGTGCCCGCCCCGCACCCGGAGCATCACGATCACACTCGCCGGACGCCGCCCGCATAACGCGTCGAAGGCCGCGATGCCGCTCGTGTGACAATGCGGGGGTGGATCTGCGTCAGGCGTGCCGGGCCGCGGGTATCGGCGTGGTGGCCGTCAGCGACCACCACGGACCACCGCGACCGCATCGGGCCGTCCCAGCCCTGTCGGCGCGGCTGGTGATGAGCCTGGGCGCTCCGATCGAGGTGCGCTACGGCGGGCGCGTCGAGACCGCTCAGGCCGTCGCGGCCGGATTCCTGCGCCCCGGTGTCGCGACTCCGGCCCTGACGCTGCGGTCGGCGCAGCCGACCGTGTACGCCGAACTGTCACCCGCCGCGTTCCAGCGGCTCACCGGAGTGCCGCTCAGCGAGGTGAACGCCGGTGGGGTGGATGCCGATGCCGTGCTCCCGTGGGCGCGCTCGCTCGGCAGGGAACTGGCCGCGCAGCCGCCCGAGCGCCGCGCCGCCGTCACCCGCCTCCGGCTGCTCGAGCAACTGTCCCGGGCCGATTCCGTCCGGGGAGCCGAGGACGCGCTCCACACCCTGGCGCGGATCGGAACCAGCGGAGGCAGCGCCTCGGTGGCGGACCTGGCGCGCACCGCACACCTGAGCCCCCGGCGGCTGCGTGAGGTCATGCGGCAGTCGCTGGGCATCACGCCCAAATTCGCCTCCCGGATCGCACGGTTGTCCACCGCCGTACACCGCGCCGCCGCGGGCGCGGATTCCTGGGCGCAGGTCGCGGCCGAATCCGGATACCACGATCAAAGTCACCTGGTGCACGACTTTCGCGACCTCATGAACATCACGCCGTCCGGGTGGCTGCTGGAAGAGGGCCGAAATCTACAAGGCTGGCGGCGCGCCTCCTCGTGATCATGGCTGCATGAACTCCGAACTGCACCCCAAACTGCTGGTCTCCGACGCCGACTCCGCGATCGACTTCTACACCCGAGCCCTCGGCGCCGAACTGGGCCTGCGCGTGGCCGATGACGACGGTGTGGTCAACCACGCCGAACTGAGGTTGGGCGATGTCGTCTTCGCGCTGGCCCAGAGCGTGCCGGAGTGGGGATGGCGCGATCCCGAATCGGTGGGCGGCTCCCCCGTCCTGCTCACGCTCACCGTGCCGGACCCCGACGCCACCGCGAAGAACATGGTGCGGCACGGGGCCCGGCTCGAGATCCCGGTCGACGACCGCCCCTACGGCAAACGCCAAGGCCGGGTGCGCGATCCGTTCGGCCATCTCTGGGTGGTCAGCGCCGACATTCGATAGGTGCTGCCCGGCGAATCACACCCGCGACGGCTGCGCTTCCACGGCGGGGCGCGGCGTCCGCAGGATCGCCAGGGTGAGCAGGCAGCCGAGCAGTGCCAGGGCCGCCGAGGCGGCGAAGCCCGCGCGGAGGCCCTGGACGTGGTCGTGGGTGGCGTCGGTGACGGATTGGGCGAGCAGGAGTACGGCGGTGACGCCGAGTCCGGAGCCGACGCGCTGGGCGGTGTTCACGGTGCCGGCCGCGATGCCGCGGTCGGTTTCGGCCACCGCTTCGACGGCGGGTGCGGTGACGCCGACGAAGGCGGCGGGTAGGCCGATGCCGAAGATGACGGCGGCGGGCAGCACGTCCACCAGGTAGTCGCCGTGTTCGGGCAGGCGGGCCAGCCAGCCGAGTGCGAGCGCCTGCAGGGCCAGGCCGCCCGCGAGCACCCCGGTCGCGCCGAGACGTTCGAGGGCGTAGGGAATCACGGTGCGGGAGACCACGATATTGACCACGGCCACCGGCAGCACCGCGAGCCCGGACAGGGTCGGGCTGTAGCCCTGGGTGTTCTGGAGATACAGCGCCAGCAGCGCGAAAGCGGGCACGTGCGCCGCGCCGACAAGGGTGTTGACCGCGGCCGAACCGCTCACCCGGCGGATGCGGAACAGTCGCAGCGGTAGCAGCGGGTGCGGGCTGCGGGCCTCGATCAGCAGGAAGGCCGCCATGCCGAGCAGTCCGGCGATGGTCAGCGGGGCGGCGAGCGATCGGGCGTCCGGATCGCCCCACGCGCCGATGCCGTAGCCGAGGATCAGCAGTGCCACCGTTCCGGTGACCGCGCCGGGTATGTCGAGGCGTCCGCCCGTCCGCGCCGAATCCCTGGGCAGCAGTACGAGCCCCGCCAGTGCCGCCACGCCCACGGGCAGATTGATGAGGAAGATCGACGGCCAGCCGAACGCATCGGTGAGCGGACCGCCCACGGCCGTGCCGATGGCCGCGCCCGCCGCACCCATGGCGCTCCATACGCCGAAGGCCCGCCGCCGCGCGGCCGGATCGGTGAAGGTGGCGGTCAGCAGCGCCAGCTGCGCCGGAATCACCACCGCCGCGCCGATCCCCTGCAGTGCCCGGGCGGCGATCAATACCGTTGGGCTTGCGGCGAATCCGGCCAGTGCCGACGCAGCGGTGAAGACCGCCAGGCCCACGCCGAACATGCGCCGCGGGCCGTACAGGTCCGCGGCCCGCCCACCGAGCAGCATGAACCCGCCGAAGGCCAGCAGATAGGCGTTGGTGACCCAGCCGAGCCCGGCCTCACCCAGCCCGAATCGCTGCCCGATCGCGGGCAGGGCCACGTTGAGCACCGTCGTATCCAAGAAGATCACCAGTTCCACAACGGTGATCAGCAGTAGTTGCAGACGCCCCGTACCGCGCATTGTCGACTTCCTTTCACTAGAGCGTCGATCTAGTGAAAGAATTGACTAGAGTTTCGCTCTAGTCAAGTAGGATTGAGCCATGACTGCGAAGACCACCGGCGTTCGCGCGGCCCGCGCCTCGGCCAATCGCACCCGTATGCTCAACGCCGCGCGGGAGCTGTTCACCACCCGCGGCTACACCGCGACCACCATGAAAGCCATTGCGGAACAGGCCGGAATGGCCGTGCAGACGCTGTACTTCACCTTCGCCACCAAACGCGCCATCCTCACCGAGCTCCTGGATGTGGAGATCGCGGGTGATGCCGAACCCGTGGCCACCCTCGATCGGCCGTGGTTCGCCGAGGCGGTGGCGGCCGCACCCGAGGAACAGCTGCGCCTCCAGGTGGTCGCCGCCGGACAGATCCTGGGGCGCGTCACTCCACTGCTCGAGGTAGTCCGATCGGCGGCCGCCGACGATGTGGAGATCGCGGAGCTGTGGCAGGCCAATCTGGCCCAGCGCCATACGGTCCAGGCGCGCTTGGCCGAGGCGCTCGCCGCGAAGACGCCACTGCGCGGGGGTCTCGATGCCGCCAGGGCCGCCGATATCGCCATGGTCGTACTCGCTCCCGAGACCTACCACCTATTGGTCGGTGAACGCGGGTGGTCCGAATCCGCCTGGCAGGACTGGGCCGTCGACGCGCTGAGAACTCAATTGCTCCCACACGAATCCACGATCCGTGCATAATGCTGGTCGACCGACCAGCATTGCCCCATCGGATTCCACCACCCGGATGAGGAGTTCCATGCGCCCCCGCACCCGTCGCCAGGTCCTCGCCGCCCTCACCGGAGCCGCGCTACTCGCCGTGACGGCTCCGGCGGCGGCGACGCCCACGCCCGCGCCGTTGCCGCCCATGGGGCCTGGATTCCATTGGGGCGTAGCCGCTTCCGGTTTTCAGTCGGAGGGTCACGCACCCGACAGCAACTGGACCCGCTATATCGCCGGGAATCCGGAGTACGACCCATATCTGAACAGCGTCGACTTCTACTCGCGCTACACCTCCGATATCGCGCTCGCGCGGCGGCTCGGCGTGAACACCTACCGCATCGGAATCGAATGGGCGCGGCTACAACCGGAGCCCGGCGTCTGGGACGAGAACGCCTTCCGCTTCTACGACGCGGTCATCGACGCCATCATGGCCGCGGGCATGCGGCCCATGCTGACACTGGACCACTGGGTGTACCCCGGCTGGCAGGTCGACCGCGGCGGCTGGCGCAATCCCGCCATGCTCGACGACTGGCTGACGAATATGCGAAAAGTGGTGGACCGCTACGCCGCTCGCGATCCGCTGTGGGTCACCATCAACGAACCGGCCATCTACATGATGAACGAGGTCCGCAACGGCGGCCTGTCGGCGGCCGAGCTGCCGCTCATGCAGAGCCGCCTCATCGCCGCCCACAACGGCATCTACGACTACATCCACCAGGTGCGCCCGGATGCGATGGTGACCAGCAATGTCGCCTACATTCCGGCCGTCGACCAGGCGGTCAACGGCGCGATGCTGGCCGGGATCGCGGACCGGCTCGACTACGTGGGCATCGACTACTACTACGGCGTCTCCCCGGAGGTGCTGCCCGCGATCTCCCCGGACGCACTGTCCGAACTGTGGAGGATGCCGTTGCAAGCCGACGGGATCTATTACACGCTGCGGCATTTCGACCGCATGTTCCCCGGCAAGCCGCTCTACATCG
This sequence comes from Nocardia otitidiscaviarum, assembly GCF_007362295.1. Taxonomy (NCBI): domain Bacteria; kingdom Bacillati; phylum Actinomycetota; class Actinomycetes; order Mycobacteriales; family Nocardiaceae; genus Nocardia; species Nocardia otitidiscaviarum. Next base: position 3,180,746 of record NZ_CP041695.1, read on the forward strand.
TGGAGAACGGCATGCCGACCGAGAACGGCCTGCCCCGCGCCGACGGGTACACCCGGGGCGACAATCTGCGCGACACCATCTACTGGATCCAGCGCGCCAAGGCCGACGGTATGAACGTGATCGGGTACAACTACTGGAGCCTCACCGACAACTACGAATGGGGTTCCTACACGCCGCGTTTCGGCCTGTACACCGTCGACGTTCGCTCCGATCCGAGCCTGACGCGCCGCCCCACCGACGCGGTGGACGCCTACCGCGCCATCGTCGGCGACGGCGGCGTCCCGGGCGGCTACCTGCCCACCCGCGCACCGGCCACCTGCTCACTGGTCGACGTACCGTCCAGCTGTACCGATCCGGTGACGCTCCCCCGCTGAGAGCGGCGCCATCGGCGCGCCTGACCCGGATAACAGCTATCTGACAGCTACGCTTTTCGCATGCGCTCCAGGCTGCGTCGCTGCGTGATCACCGGACTGACAACCGCGGCGGCATGCCTACTGGTGGCCCCGCATGCGGCGGCCGTACCGCCGTCCGTGCGCGGTGGGCTCGGCGACGATTTCCTCTGGGGCGTGGCCGCGTCGGGATTTCAGTCCGAGGGCGCGACGCCCGATAACAACTGGACCCGCTACATCGAGGCAAAGGGCTACGAGCCGTACGAACAGTCGGTGGACTTCTATCACCGCTACGCCTCCGACATCGCACTCGCCGCCCATCTCGGCGCGCGGGTCTTCCGGATCGGCATCGAATGGGCGCGGGTGCAGCCGCAACCGGGCCAGTGGGACGAGGAGGCGTTCCGCTTCTACGACGCGGTGGTCGCCGAGATTCTCGACCACGGCATGCGGCCCATGCTCACCCTGGATCACTGGGTGTATCCGGGCTGGGTGGCCGATCGCGGCGGCTGGAACGATCCCGCCATCGTCGAGGACTGGCTGCGCAACGCGCGGCGGGTGGTGGACCGGTACGCGGACTGGAATCCGGTCTGGGTCACGGTGAACGAGCCCGTCGCCTACATCATGCACGAGGTGCGCCACAACGGCACCGACGCCGGGCGGATGCTGGACCTGGTCGCGCGGGCGCACAACGATATCTACGACTACATCCACCGGGTGCAGCCGGACGCGCGGGTCACCAGCAACGTCGGCTATGTCGCCGGAGCCGAGGCCGAGGTGAACGGCCCGCTGCTGGACCGCATCGGCGCGAAACTCGACATCATCGGCGTCGACTACTATTTCGGCCTCCAGGCTCCCGAGGCGTCCACCGACGGTTCGGTGCCGCCCCCGGCGGGCATGTGGGAGCTGCCGGTGCGCCCGGAGGGCATCTACTACGCGTTGCGCCATTACGCGGAGCGCTTTCCGGACAAGCCGCTCTACATCGTCGAGAACGGAATGCCCACCGAGGACGGCGCACCCCGCGCTGACGGCTACACCCGATCCGACCACCTGCGCGACACCGTGTACTGGATCCAGCGCGCCCGGGCCGACGGTATGAACGTGATCGGATACAACTACTGGAGTATCACCGACAACTACGAATGGGGTTCCTACGCACCCCGTTTCGGGCTCTACACCGTCGACGTCCGCACCGACCCGAACCTCACCCGCACCCCCACCGACGCCGTCGACACCTACCGCGACATCATCGCCGCCGACGGCGTGCCCGCCGAATACCGCCCGGTGCGGCCGCTGTCGGACTGCGCACTGGTCGATCCGCCCGCCAGCTGCGAGCACCCGGTCACGGTGCCGGAGGTGGAGTTCGCGGGGCAGACCGCCTCCTAGCCCGGGGAGTACCCGGGTTCCCGGTCGGATGAGGTTCCGGAGTAGCTGAAGTTCCGGAGCGCCACCGCGCCGGAACAGCTGAGTGCCAGTCGAATCCGCGCCGCATTGCTAGGGTTGGCGAACGTCCAGTACTGTTTCGAGCCCTTCGCCGAATAGCAACGACGCGTTCCGCGGGACTCCCCGATCCACACCGGGAGCCGCCATGCCCAAGTGGACCACCGCCGACATCCCCGATCAGCACGGCCGGGTGCACATCGTGACCGGCGGCAACGGCGGTCTCGGCGCCGCCATCGCCCGGGCCCTGCACGATGCCGGAGCCCGGGTGATCCTGGCCTGCCGCAATATGACCAAGGCCGAGCGGGTCGCCCGCGAACTCGGCACGCGCGCCGAGGCCCGCCCGCTGGACCTGGCCGATCTCGCCTCGGTGCGCGCCTTCGCCGAGACCGTCGACCACGTCGATGTACTGGTCAACAACGCGGGCGTGATGGCGATCCCGTTCGAGCGCACCGTCGACGGCTTCGAAAAACAGCTCGGAACCAACTATCTCGGACATTTCGCCCTCACCGGGCTATTACTGGACCGGGTGCGCGATCGGGTGGTCTCGATGAGCAGTCACACCCATCTCATCGCCGGGCTGGATGTCGACGATCTGGATTGGCAGCGGCGCGGCTACCGGCGCTACGGCGCGTACGCGCAATCCAAACTGGCCAATCTGCTGTTCGCCTACGAATTGCAGCGGCGACTCGACGCGGCGGGTGCGCCGGTGCTGTCGGTCGCCGCGCATCCCGGATATGCCGAGACCGATATCGTCACCCGCAGCGGGACACTGCTGCGATTCGTCACCACATCGCTGCACCATCTGACCACCGCGCTGCCCTGGCTGAACCCGGGGCAGAGCCCCGAAATGGGCGCGCTGCCACTGCTGTTCGCGGCGACCGCCGAGGTCGAGCCGGGTGGATACTACGGCCCGAACAGACTATTCGGTTTGCGTGGATATCCGATGCGAACCTCGTCGAGTCACGCCTCCTACGATCGTGAACTCGCCCAACGACTCTGGGAGCGGTCCGAGAAGCTCACCGATGTGCGGTTCGATTTCGCCCATTTCGGACCTCGGTGAGGAATCACTCAGCGGAGGTGTCGGCCTTCGGGCGGGTCACCCGCTAGCCTGGCGACATGCCAGCAAACACCCGGTATCTCAGTGATCCGCCTTGCAGTCGATGCAAATCCGGCGCGACCTCGGGTAAGGGTGGGTGCGGATCATGACCACGGTCAGCGCATTCGAACCTTCGGTGAAGAACGGGCTACCGCGCACCGACGCCCACGTCATCGCCCTGTGCAATCAGAAGGGCGGCGTCGGCAAGACCACCTCCACCATCAATCTCGGTGCCGCACTCGCCGAAACCGGTTTACGCGTCCTGCTGGTGGACCTCGATCCGCAGGGGGCGCTGTCCGCCGGGTTGGGGGTGCCACCGCACGACCTGAATGTGACGATCTACGACCTGCTCGGCAAGTCGGGACCGCCGGTCGACGAGGTGGTGATGCCGACCCGGGTCGACAATATGCACCTGCTGCCCAGCAATATCGATCTGTCCGCGGCGGAGATCCAGTTGGTCAACGAGGTCGGTCGGGAACAGTCGCTGGGGCGGGTGCTGGACCCGATCCGGGACCGCTACGACTACATCCTCGTCGACTGCCAGCCCTCCCTGAGCCTGCTCACCGTCAACGCGCTGGCCTGCGCCGACGGGGTGATCATCCCGATGGAGTGCGAGTTCTTCTCGCTGCGCGGCCTGGCCCTGCTGACCGACACCATGGAGAAGGTGCGCGAGCGGCTGAATCCGAAACTCAGTCTCTCGGGCATCGTGGTCACCATGTTCGACGGACGCCTGCTGCACTCGCGACAGGTCATGGCCCGGGTGGGCGAGGTCTTCGGCGACCGCGTCTACGACACCGTCATCTCCCGCACGGTCCGGTTCCCCGACGCCACCATCGCCGGGGAACCCATCACCACCTGGGCACCCCGCTCGTCGGGGGCCGATCAGTATCGGGCGCTGGCCCGCGAGGTGATTCAACGTACGAACCGCTGACTCGCGCGGCGGGCCCGGCGCGGGCGCACCACCAGCAGTGCGCCCAGCGCCAGCGCCGCGCCGAGCCACAGCACGCTGCCCACCCCGAGCCCGTTCACGGCCAGACCGCCGAACAGCGCGCCGAATGCGATGGACAGGTTGAAGGCCGAGACGTACATCGACGACGCGGCCTCCGGATCCCGCGGCGCGGTGTCGAGAATCCAGGTCTGGAAGGTGACGGGCACCGCACCGTAGCCCAGACCCCAGACGACGAGGGTGACCGCCGCCGTCGCGGCGGTGTGGTCGACGGTCAGCAGGGTCAGCATGCCCACGGCCAGCAGCACCGCCAGACCGCCGACGGTGTGCCGCAGGTACTTCGCGATGAGCGCTCCGGCGATGAAGTTGCCGCAGATGCCCGCGATGCCGAAGGCCAGCAGTAGCGCGCCGATCACGCCGTCGTCAACGCCGTGCGACAGCAGCACGGGGCGGACGAAGGTATAGGCCAGGAAGTGCCCGGTAACGACCAGGAAGGTCAGCGCGATTCCGGCTCGGACGCCCGCGTTGGTGGTGAGCACCCGCGGCAGATCGCCGAGGACGAGGGTGCGCTGTGCGGGCACGTTCGGCATGAGCAGCACGATGCAGACCAGGGAGGTCAGGCCGAGTACGCCGACGGCGGCGAAGGCGACTCGCCAGCCGCTCAGGTCGCCGAGCAGTGTGCCGGTGGGAACGCCCAGGACCGAGGCGGTCTCGACACCGCCGAAGATGACCGCCGTGGCCCGCGTGACATGACGCGGCGGCACCAGGCGCAGTGCGATGCCACCCGCCAGGGCCCAGAAGCCGCCGACGCTGACGCCGATGAGCACCCGCGCGAGCAGGATCAGGGTGAAGTCGGTGGCGAACGCGGACGCCAGATTCGCCGCACCGACCATGCCGACCAGAACGGCGAGCACGACGCGCCGGTCGATCCGGCCCGTCGCGAGGGTGACCAGCGGTGCGGAGACCGCGGCGACCAAGCCGGGGACAGTGACCATCAGTCCCGCGACGCCCGCCGAGACCCGCAGGTCGGCGGCGACCGGAGTGAGCAGGCCGACCGGTAGGAGTTCGGAGGTCATGAGGGCGAAGATGCCCAGGGTGACGGCCGCGACGGCCGACCATCCGCGCACCGCCGACGGAGTGTCGGCGGTGTCGGAAGTCGCGATGAGAGACATGGCGGCACAGTTCCTTTCGGGATGAGCATGGTGCGGGACGGACGGCCGTGGCATTCACGGTAGAAGTGACAATGACCCGGAGTAGGGTGCAATCCTGTGCCGGATTCATGGGTCAATCGTGAAGGGGGTGCGGGCACCGATCTGCATCTGGAGCTCAGCGGCCGGGGTAGTCGCCGCGCCCAGGTGATGGAGGCGCTGCGGGAGGCCGTTCGCTCGGGACGTCTGGCCCCGGGCACCCGGCTGCCGCCCTACCGCGGCCTCGCCCTCGATCTCGGAATCGCCCGCAATACCGTGGCCGACGCGTATGCCGAACTGGTGGCGGAGGGCTGGCTCACGGCGCGGGTGGGGTCGGGCACCCGGGTGGCCGAGCGCGCCGTACCTCGCGAACCCGAGCAGCCGCACCGGATCTCGCCACCGCGGCGCCGCCTCGGTCACGACCTGCTGCCGAGTTCGCCCGATGCGGCGGCGTTCCCGCGCACGGCTTGGCTCGCCTCCGCCCGGCGCGCGCTGGCGGCCGCGCCGAACGACGCCTTCGGCGTGGGTGATCCGCGAGGCCGCCCCGAACTACGGGCGGCGCTGGTGGAATATCTCGCGCGGGCGCGCGGAGTGCGGGCCGACAGCGACCGGGTGATCGTCTGTTCGGGCTTCGCGGAGGGGCTGCGGCTGCTCGGTGCGATCCTGCCCGGACCGGTGGCCGTGGAGTCCTACGGTCTGGGATTCCACCGGGAGATCCTGCACGAGTGCGGATTGCGCACGATTCCGCTGCCGGTCGACGCCCACGGTGCCCGGATCGCCGGACTTCCCGACACCGAGGCCACCGCGGCACTGCTCACCCCCGCGCACCAGTTTCCGACCGGCGGCCCGCTCCATCCGGAACGTCGTGCGGCCGCGGTCGATTGGGCTCGCGCCCGCGGGGCGCTACTGCTCGAGGACGACTACGACGGCGAATTCCGCTACGACCGGGAACCGGTCGGCGCGGTCCAGGGCCTCGACCCCGACCGGGTGGTGTATTTCGGGTCCACCAGCAAGAGCCTCTCCCCCGCATTGCGCCTGGGCTGGCTGGTCGTGCCCGCCCGGCTGGTCGACGCCGTGCTCGCCGCCAAGGGGCCGCGGGAGCTGTCCACCGGTGTCATCGATCAGCTCACCCTCGCCGATTTCCTGACCTCCGGCCGCTACGACAGCCACCTGCGCCGCATGCGTGCCGTCTACCGTCGTCGCCGGGACCTGTTGACCCGCATCCTCGCCGAGCGCTTCCCGCATATTCGGGTCGGCGGCATCGCGGCGGGTATGCACGCCGTCCTCGAACTGCCGGACGGCACCGAGGAGTCCACCCTGCGCGCGGCCCACCGCCTCGGCCTGGCACTCGACGGGTTCCGGTCCTACCGTCACCCGGACAGCACCATGCCACCACGCGACGGCCTCGTGATCGGCTACGGCACCCCGCCCGAGCACGCCTATGCCGCCGCGCTCGACGCGCTGTGCCGGGCCCTGCCGACGTGAGCTGCCCAGCGCCGCATGAGCTACACGAAGCCCCATGAGCTACACGAAGCCGTCTGCGTGACACCGAGCCGTTTGCGCTACACCGAGCCGTTTGCGCTACACCGAGCCGCGCGGGCTACTCCGTGGTCGTTCCGGCGCAGCGCGATCGGTAGTCGGTCAGATCGAGCACCTCGGCGAAACGGCCACAGCGCGGCTCGCTCGCGGCCAAGCGCACCGCCGCGGCCAGCAGGTCCATCCCGTGCGCGGCCAGCAGTTCCATTCCGGCCGAATCCTCGGATCGCAGGTCGATCAGATCCCGGAAGAAGCGCCCGACGACGCCCACCGCCCCGGTGCCGGGCAGCGGCACACCGGTTCGAATCTCATTGGGGCGCAAACCCGTCCGCTCGAGGATCGGCTCGAGGGGCACCTGCGCGACAATGCGGTCCCAGCAGTCGTCCACGCAGACGGTATAGGGCCGTCCGGTATCGAGCAGGTACATCTCGCCCGGATGCGGTCCGGGTACCCGCTCCCCCTGCTCGAGCCAGCCCGGCGCACCGCCGCACTGGATGACGGCGAACAGCATCGGCTCATCGGACAGCGCCACCAGCCGACGGGTGCGACGAGCCACCTGGGCACTGGCCCGGACACGGGACAGGGTGAGATCCCCGAACTGGGCCGCGTCCACGCGCCCGTGGAAATCCCCCAGGTGCACCGGCGAGACGGACATGGGCACATAGGCGGCGCTGACCGCCCCTTCCCACGCCTCGAACGCCTGCGCCGCGGATACCCCCGCCGAGGTCCTCACATCGATCACGCCGCGACCGGTCGAGTCAACCACGCTTCCATTGTGGCAGCCGCGGCGCTCATAACCAGCCGGTTGCCCACTGCAATATCAGACAACTGACCGACAGCACCACGGCGAGGATGCCGCCGAAGAGCAGTGGCCTGCCGCCACCAGCGCGAATGTGACTCCAGCTCAACGATGTTCCGATCGCGGCCAGCGCCGCGGCGATGAGCCAGGCGCTGACCGACCCGAGGGCCGCCGCCCATCCGGGCGGAATCAGGCCGGTGCTCGCGAGCGCCGAGGCCGCGACGAACAGCACCACGAACATCGGCACCGCCCGCCAGGGCGTGGCGGCCCGCTCCGACCGCCGGACGGTCAGGTGCACACCGAGGCACAGCGGCACGATGAGCAGACTGCGCACCATCTTCACGGTGATCGCGAACTGCGCGGCGGCCGGGCCGAAGATCACCCCCGCCGCCACCACCGAGGAGGTGTCGTTGATGGCGGTGCCCGCCCAGAGCCCGAAGGACTGCTCCGACAGCCCGAGCGCGCTGCCCAGCGGCGGAAAGACCAGCACCGCGGCGATATTGAAGACGAAGATGGTGCCGAGGGCGTAGGCCAGTCGCTCCCGCTCCGGACGCAGCACCGCGGCCACGGCGGCGATGGCGGACGCGCCGCAGATGGCGGTGCCCGCCGCCACCAGAATGGCCGAGTCCCGCTCCAGTGCGAGCATCCGCCCGACCAGGACGGCGGTGACCGCACACACCAGCACGGTGCCGAGCAGCACCGCCGAGGTGCGGTGGCCGACGGCGAGCAAGGCCGGCAGCGGCAGGCCGAGGCCGAGCAGGACGATGGCGAGGGCCAGCAGGCGCTGTCGGGCGATGCGCAGGCCGGGGGCGAGGGCTCCCGCCTCCGCGACGGAACGTCGCCGCACCGCCCCGAACAGCGCTCCCGCGCCGAGAGCGAGAACCGGTGCGCCGACGGCGGGCAGTGCGTGACCGAGCATGGTGGCGATGGTGGCCAGCGCCAGCGCCAACGCGAGACCGGGCAGGGATTTGCGAATGGTGAGCACGCGATCACCCTGACGCGACCCGAAATAGGGCGGTAGCCACTGAAATTCGACAAGCTCATAAGCGGGACTCATGAGCTGCCGGTACTTCGCCCACCGAATCCCGTCGATACGGTCCGCTGCCGTGTAGTCAACTGGTAATACTCACCGGCGCGCAAGAGTTTTCGCAGGTGAGGGTGTTTTCTCGGGAACCGTAACTGGCGTAACGAGCCGGTAATTACTCGAAACGTCGAATGTAACCAGCCGTTTCCACCATGTGCTGCATGACAGGCAAGACGTATTCCGGACAGCCGGATCGCGGCGGTGTGGTGAATTCCGCGACCGGCCGCCGTTCGGCTCCCGCACGCCGCATTCGAGATATCCTGCGGGCCCGTATTCGCAGTGGCGTGTACGGAAATCGCCCACTGCCGTCGGAAACTCAACTGGCGGCGGATTTCGCCACCAGTCGCAATATCGTGCGCGACGCCCTCGCACTGCTGCGTGACGAGGGGATGGTCGATCGGGTGCCGGGTGCGGGCACCTTCGTGGTGGCCGACAAGGCCGTCCAGGGGCTGGACCGGCTGCGCGGGCTGGCGGAGACCTTCGACACCGGCAGTGACCGGGTGCTCAACACGGTGCTGCTGGCCGAGGTGGTGCCCGCGACCCCGATGGTGGCCGAACGCCTCGAACTGGAGCCGGAGACACCGGTGGTCGCGCTGGAACGGCTGCGCTGCCTCGACGGCGTGCCGCTGTCCCTGGATGCCAGCTATCTCACCGCCGACGTCGGTGCTCCGCTGCTGGAGCTCGATCTCACCGGCTGCGATGTCTTCCGGCTGCTGGAGGCCGAACTCGGGCTGCCGCTGGGCTCGGCCGCCATCTCCATCGAAGCCGTCGCGGCCGATCCGACCGTGGCCGGACTGCTGGCGGTGCGGCCCGGATCGCCGCTTCTGTTGATGGAGCGGCTCACCTACACCGATTCCGGCCGACCCATCGACCTCGAATACGTCCGCTACCGCGGCGACCGATTCTCGCTGTCGGGCCGTCTGCATCGCGCACCCGTCACACCGAATCGCGGTGTGACCGAACCGCTGGAAAGGATCTGAGATGGCCGCGAATATCCCGCCGGTGACCCACCGGCAGGAACTGACCTGCGACGTACTGGTGATCGGCGGCGGCACGGCGGGCACCATGGCCGCACTCACCGCCGCCCGCCGCGGCGCGAACGTGCTGCTGCTGGAGAAGGCGCACGTCCGCCACTCCGGCGCGCTGGCCATGGGGATGGACGGCGTCAACAACGCCGTGGTGCCGGGCAAGGCCAGTCCGGAGGACTACGTCGCCGACATCACCATCGCCAATGACGGCATCGTCAACCAGCGCACCGTGTATCGGACCGCCACCCGCGGTTTCGAGATGGTGCAGCGGCTGGAGGGCTACGGCGTCAAATTCGAGAAGGACGAGCACGGCGAGTACGCGGTGCGCAAGGTGCACCGCTCCGGCAGCTACGTGCTGCCGATGCCGGAGGGGCGCGATGTCAAGAAGGTGCTCTACCGCACGCTGCGCGCCCGCGACGTGCGCGCCAAGGTCACCATCAGCAACCGGGTGATGCCGGTGCGGGTGCTCACCGTGGGCGGGCGCGCGGTGGGCGCGGTCGGGTTCGATACCAGGACAGGGGAATTCGTCACGGTGTCGGCGGGCGCGGTGATCCTGGCGGCCGGGGCCTGTGGGCGGCTGGGGCTGCCCGCGAGCGGTTACCTGTACGGCACCTACGAGAACCCCACCAATGCGGGCGACGGCTACGCCATGGCCTACCACGCGGGCGCGGAACTCTCCGGCATCGAGTGTTTCCAGATCAATCCGCTCATCAAGGACTACAACGGCCCGGCCTGCGCGTACGTCGCCAATCCGTTCGGCGGCTACCAGGTCAATGCCGAGGGCAATCGCTTCGTGGACTGCGACTACTGGTCCGGGCAGATGATGGCCGAGGTCAAACGCGAACTCGACAGCGCGCGGGGGCCGATCTACCTGAAGCTCAGCCATCTGCCCGATGCCACCATCCGCCAGATCGAGGGCATACTGCACACCACCGAACGGCCCACCCGCGGCACCTTCCACGCCGGCCGCGGCACCGACTACCGCACCCGCGACATCGAGATGCACATCTCCGAGATCGGTTTGTGCAGTGGGCATTCCGCGTCCGGAGTCTGGGTGGACGAGTACGCGGCCACCACGGTGCCCGGCCTCTACGCCGCCGGGGACATGGCACTGGTGCCGCACAACTACATGATCGGGGCCTTCGTCTACGGCGATATCGCCGGTGAGAGCGCCAGCGACTACGCGGCCGGGGCCGCGCATCCGGCGCTGCCGGAGGATCAGATCGAGGCGGCGCACGCCCTCATCTACCGTCCGCTGAGCAATCCGGACGGGCCGCCGCAGCAGCAGGTCGAATACAAGCTGCGCCGCTTCGTCAACGACTATCTGCAACCGCCGAAGTCCCAGCGCTACCTGACTCTCGGGCTCGAGGCGTTCGAGCGCATGCGCACCGATATCGACCGGATGGGCGCGCGCACCCCGCACGAACTGATGCGCTGCGCGGAGGTGACCTTCATCCGGGACTGCGCCGAGATGGCGGCGCGGGCATCGTTGCGCCGGACCGAGAGCCGCTGGGGTCTGTACCACCAGCGCGCCGATACTCCGGAACGCGATGACGCCGCATGGTTCTGCCACCTGAACCTCTTCCGGGACGACACCGGCGCGATGGCCTTCCGCACCCGGCCGGTGGCTCCCTACATCGTGCCGGTGCCCGGCTTCGTCCGCCCCGACGGCGTCGCCGATGTGGCGGCCCCTGTGCTCGCCGGTGCCTGGAGCTGCCGATGAGCGCGCGGCTGCTGGCACTCGTGGAGCTGGCCGAGGAGTGTCCGGAGCTGTCCGAACTGCGCCCCTACCTGGACGATTCGGATCCCGAGGTGCGGCGGACCGCGCTGTCGGTGCTGAGCGAGACCACCGAGGAGTGGGCAGACTCCGCGCCGATCATCGCGCGCGGCCTCACCGATCCGGACGGTTCCGTGCGGCGCACCGCCATCGGGCTGCTCACCGAACTCGTCGAAGTGCTGGTTCCCGGAACGGAATTCGACGCGGCGCTGCGGGAGGCCGCCGTCACGGCCGCCGACGCGGAGGTGCGCGCCGCCGCCATCGAGGCGCTGTGGCGGCATCGGCGCACCGATGCTCACGAACTGTTCGGATGGTTCACCGACGCCGATCCGACGGTACGGCTGGCCGTGATCGGCGGGCTCACCTCGGTGGACGCGCTGGAACACCTGCACACGGCCGCCGCCGACGCGGTCGCGCTGGTGCGCATCGGCGTCGCCAAAGGTATTGCGGCGGTCAGTGATCCGCGTGGTTCGGCCACCCTGGTCACCCTGGCCGCCGATCCCGATCCGCTGGTGCGGGCCGCCGCGCTGACCGGCCTGGCCCACACCGGCTGCGGTGACGAGGCGGCGGCACTCGCGGTCGCCGCGCTCACCGATCCGGCCTGGCAGGTCCGCCAGGGCGCGGCCGTCGCGCTGGCGGTGGCCGACCCCGATATCGCCGCGCCCGCACTGGTGGCCGCGGTGACCGATCCCAATCTCGACGTGCGCAAGGCGGCCGTGCGCGGTCTCGCCGAACGCATCGCCGCCCACCCGGAGGTCGTCGCCGCCCTCCGCACCGCCCTGGAGGACCCGGACGCCGATGTCCGCGCCTTCGCCCGCATCGGCATCGCCAACTCCGGAAAGGAACTCTGATGGCCCAGGCATCCACCCGCCTCGACGTCCCCGTCTCGATCGACGAGGCGAAATGCATCGACGGCTGCACCCTCTGCGTCGACATGTGTCCGCTCGATTCGCTCGCCATCCACCCCGACACCGGCAAGGCGTACATGCACGTCGACGAATGCTGGTACTGCGGTCCCTGCGCGGCCCGCTGTCCGGTGGACGCGGTGACCGTCGACATCCCGTACCTGTTGCGCTGAGTCCGGCGGGAGCACAACGATGATGAGGACACCACGCACCCGTTTCGCCGCCCTGCTGCTCGGGGCGGTCAGCCTGGCGACCGCGCTCGCCGCCTGCGGATCCGACGCGGATCCCGATACCGTCGCCGTGAACATCGGCTATCAGTCCAAGACCATCAACACCGTCACCGCCGGTACCCTGCTGCGCGAATTGGGGTTGCTGGAAAGCAAACTCGCCGAGATCGGGGCGACCAACGGCAAGACCTACGAGGTCAGCTGGCACGACTTCGCCTCCGGTCCGCCGCTGACGGCCGAGATGATCGCGGGCAAGGTCCACATCGGGTCGATGGGTGACTATCCGCTGTCGGTCAATGGCGCGAAGACCGCCAAGCTGCCCGATGTGGCGACCCGGTGGGTCAGCACCACCGGCTACAACCTGCGCGGCTCGCTCAATCAGGTGGTGGTGCCGCTGTCGTCGACCGCCGAGGACATCGAGGATCTGCGCGGGCAGGTGGTGTCCACCAGCCTCGGATCCACCGCGCACGGCAATTTCGTGAGCGCCCTCGCCGCGGCGGGCATGTCCACGGAAGATGTGCGGCTGCTCGGCCAGGATCCGCCGGTGGGTGTGACCGCGTTGGAGACCGCGCAGGTCGCCGCGCTGGCCCAGTTCGTGCCGTTCCCGCAGCGGGTGATCTTCGCCGGACAGGGACGGCTGCTGCACGACGGGAACACCGGGGTGCCCACCTTTCACGGGGTGGTCGCCAACGAGCGCTACACCAGCGCGAATCCCGAAGTGCTGACCGCGTTTCTGGAGGCGCAGCGGGAGGCCACCGAGTACCTCTACGACAATCCGCTGGAGGCCGCCGTCCGGGTCGCCGACGCCACCGGGCTGCCGCCGGAGGTCGTCTACCTCTACAACGGACCCAACGGCGTGGTCACCTTCGATCTCACCATCAAACCGGAGCTGATCGCCGCGGTCGAGACCGGGCTGCCGTTCCTGAAGGAACTCGGCGCGCTCGAGGACCTCGACCTGGCGTCGTTCGTCGACACCGGTGCGCTCGAGCAGCTCTATGGCGGTGAATACGAGAGCGCCACCGCCTCGCTCACCAATCCCGCCGCCATCACCGGCACCGACGCGGTGTGCGGGCTGCCGGTGGACGATCCGGCGACCGCCTCGGAGGCGTGGCCCGCCGATGCCGACCGCACCAGCGTGGCCGCCACCCCGACCTGTCTGCTGCGCCTGGTCGCGGCCGGTGGCGAATTCCGGGCCCTGTACGTGCCCGACGCCGGGTCCGGCACCCGCATCTTCGGGCAGTACGCCAGCTGGGTGCTCGATCCAGCGGCCGCGCCCGAACAGCGGCTGCTGCCGTTCGGCGCGATCGGCGACGCCCGCGCCTACGCCGCCGCACACCCCGGCACCACGGTGCTCGACTACCAGGCCGCGCTGGCCGCGACCGCCTCCGATTGACGGGAGTTGCTATGACCACCACCGATGCCCGGGTTCGGGCAGCGACCGACACCACCACCGAACCGGCCGCCCCCGCACGTGAGCGGGCCGTCGGACAGCGGCTGCGCCCCGCCCGGCACCTGCTGCCGGTGCTGCCCGTCCTGGGCGCGGTGCTGGCCTGGCATGTGGTGACCGAGATGGACCTGGTCGCCTGGCTGCGCTTCGACAAACTGCCCGGCCCGCTGGATGTGGCCGCCTCGCTGCGGCTGCAACTGGAGAGCGGGGTGTTCTACGAGCACATGGTGGCCAGCCTGCGCCGCATCCTCAGCGGCTTCGCCATCGCCGCCGTGCTGGGAGTGGCCGCGGGCATGGCCATCGGGCGCTCCCGGATCGCCGCCGCACTGCTGCGGCCACTGCTCGAGGTGGCCCGGCCCATTCCGGCGATCGCCCTGGTGCCCATCGCGATTCTGCTGTTCCCGACCAGTGAGCAGGGCATCGTCTTCATCACCTGTTTCGCGGCGTTCTTCCCGGTGACCGTCTCCACCATCCACGCCATGAAGGCGCTGCCGCAGGTGTGGACCGATGCCGCCCGCACCCTCGGTGCGAATCGGTGGCAGGTGCTGTTCCATGTGGTGCTGCCCGGTGCCATGCCCGCCATCTTCTCCGGACTGTCGGTGGGCATGGGGGTGGCGTGGATCTGCGTCATCAGCGCCGAGATGATCTCCGGACAGTTCGGGGTCGGGTACTGGACGTGGATGTCGTACTCGCTGCTCGACTACGCGGGGGTGGTGACCGGGATGCTGACCATCGGCGCGCTCGGTTACGGCACCGCCTGGGTGATCGAACGGGTGGGGCGACGGGTGAACCACTGGCTGCCCGGGGAGGCGCGATGACCACGGCTGTTCGTGCCGGAGCTCCGGTCCGGCTGCGCGAGCTGCGCATCGATTACGCCGACGGGCCTGCCGCACAGGTGGATCTGGATATCGCCGCGGGCGAGATCGTCATGTTGCTCGGGCCCTCCGGGTGCGGCAAATCCACCATTCTGCGGGCGTTGGCCGGACTGCTGCCGGTGGCGGCGGGCAGTGCGGAGGTCGACGGCTCGCCGATCGGTGACGGCGGGCGCTGCGCCATGGTGTTCCAGGAGGACGCGCTGTTGCCCTGGCGCAGCGCGCGCCGCAATGTGGAATTCGCGCTGGCGCTGCGCGGGGTGCCGCGCGGGCAGCGGCGGGCCCGGGCCCTGGAGCTGCTGAATCAGGTTGGGTTGCAGGACTTCACCGACCATCTGCCGGGTCGGTTGTCGGGCGGTATGCGCCAGCGCGTGCAGTTGGCCCGCACCCTGGCCGCGCAGCCGAGTGTGCTGCTGATGGACGAGCCGTTCGGGGCGTTGGACGCGCAGACCCGCGCCGAGATGCAGCGACTGCTGGTGGAGGTGTGGGAACGCCACCATACGACCGTTCTGTTCGTCACTCACGATGTGGACGAGGCGCTGTTGCTGGCCGACCGGATCGTCCTGCTCAGCCCGCGTCCGGCCACCATTCTGCGGATCGTCGAACTCGACGAACCCCGCGCCCCCGGCGCGCAGTTCCAGCCGGAATTCGCGCGCCGCCGTTACGAAATTCTCGCCGCGCTGGGCGAAACCGGGGAGCCGGGCGCGGGCGAACTCGAGACCAGGAGTGCATCATGACCTTCGTCATCGGCGCGGCGTGCGTCGACATCATGGACCGGGCGTGCGTGGAGGAATGCCCGGTGGACTGCATCTACACCGGCGGTCGGATGGCCTACATCCATCCCACCGAATGCGTGGATTGCGGTGCGTGCGAACCGGTGTGCCCGGTGGAGGCGATCTATGCCGAGGACGATCTGCCCGCGGCGCAGCGGCCGTTCGTCGCGGCCAACGCGCGGTTCTTCGACGAGCCGCTGCCGGGCCGGGAGACGGCGCTCGGATCGCCCGGTGGGGCGGCCGGACTCGGGGAGCTCGGCGTGGATACGCCCTTCGTCCTGGAGTTCCAGCCATGAACGCGGCGAATCGTCCACTGCGCGTGGGGATTGTCGGCGCGGGTCCGGCTGGTATCTATGCGGCCGACGCGCTGATGAAATCCGATGCCCCCGCCGGGTTCGACGGGGTGAGCATCGATCTCTACGAGCGCATGCCCGCCCCCTTCGGCCTGATCCGCTACGGTGTCGCGCCCGACCACCCGCGGATCAAGGGCATCATCACCGCCCTGCACAAGGTCCTCGACAAACCCCAGGTCCGGCTGCTGGGCAATATCGACTACGGCGTCGACATCACCCTCGACGACCTGCGCGGCTTCTACGACGCGGTCATCTTCTCCACCGGCGCCAACGCCGACCGCGCCCTCGACATCCCCGGCATCGACCTCGACGGCTCCTACGGCGCCGCGGACTTCGTGTCCTGGTACGACGGCCACCCCGACGTCCCCCGCACCTGGCCCCTGCACGCGCAGAAGGTCGCCGTGCTCGGGGTCGGCAACGTCGCCCTGGACGTGGCCCGGGTACTGGCCAAGACCGGCGACGAACTGCTGCCGACCGAGATCCCGCCGAACGTCTACGAAGGGTTGAAGGCCAACCAGGCCCTCGAGGTGCACGTGTTCGGTCGCCGCGGACCCGCCCAGGCCAAGTTCACCCCCCTCGAGCTGCGCGAGCTGGATCATTCCCCGACCATCGAGGTCATCGTCGACCCCTCCGACATCGACTACGACGAGGGCTCCGAGGCCGCGCGCCGGCATTCCAAGCAGGTCGACATGATCTGCAACACCCTCGAGCAGTGGGCCATCCGCGATGTCGGTGACCGCCCGCACAAACTGTTCCTGCACTTCTTCGAGTCCCCCGCCGAGATCCTCGGCTCCGACGGCACGGTCGTCGGGTTGCGCACCGAACGCACCCAGCTCGACGGCACCGGTAACTGCAAGGGCACCGGCGAATACAAGGACTGGGACATCCAGGCGGTGTACCGGGCGGTGGGGTATCTGTCGCAGAACATTCCCGCGCTGCCCTTCGACGACCAGGCCGGGACCGTGCCCAACGAGGCCGGACGCGTGCTCGTCGACGAGGACGCCGACGGCCCGGCCCGCTACCTGCCGCAAACCTATGTGACCGGGTGGATCAAACGCGGTCCGGTCGGGCTCATCGGCCACACCAAGGGCGACGCCAACGAAACCATCGCCTGCCTGCTCGACGACGCCAAGGACTTCACCCCCGCCGCGAACCCCGACCCCGAGGCCGTGACCGCGTTCCTCGAGGCCAAGGGCATCCCCTTCACCACCTGGGCCGGCTGGTACCGCCTCGACGCCCACGAACGCGCCCTGGGCGAACCCGAAGGCCGCGAACGCGTCAAGGTCGTCGAACGCGAAGACATGCTCCGCGCCAGCGGGGTTGCCGTCGCGCCAGCGGTCGAGGCGGCGGCGATCCGGCGTGCCCTGGCCGGGGTGCACGACCCGGAGATCAACCGCCCGATCACCGAACTGGATATGGTCGCGGGGGTCGACATCGCGCCCGGCAACCGGGTCACCGTACGGGTGCTGCTGACGGTGGCCGGATGCCCGATGCGGGCCAGGCTCACCCGCGATATCGAAGCAGCGGTGCTCTCGGTCCCGGGAACCGCCTCCGTCACTGTCGATTTCGGAGTCATGACGGATACCCAGCGTACGACTCTCCGACAGCGGCTGCGCGGCGGCGACACCCCCGTCATCCCGTTCGCCCAGCCCGGCAACTGCACCCGCGTGTACGCGCTCGCCTCCGGTAAGGGCGGCGTCGGAAAGTCCAGTGTCACCGTCAATCTCGCCACAATACTGGCGCGGCGCGGGCTGCGCGTCGGCATCCTCGACGCCGATATCCACGGTCACTCCATACCGTCGATGATGGGCAGTACCGCCACACCCACCCAGGTCGACCGCATGCTCATGCCCCCGACCGCACACGGTGTCCGGCTCATTTCCATCGCCATGTTCGTCAGCGACAACGAACCGGTCGTCTGGCGCGGACCCATGTTGCACCGCGTACTGAACCAGTTCCTCGCCGACGTCTACTGGTCCGACCTCGATGTCCTGCTCATCGACCTACCGCCCGGAACCGGCGATATCGCCATCTCGCTCGCCCAACTGCTGCCCACGGCGGAGATGATCGTCGTCACCACCCCTCAGCACACCGCCGCCCGCATCGCCGAACGCGCCGGAGCGGTCGCCACGCAGACCGGACAACGAGTCGCGGGAGTCATCGAGAACATGTCCTGGTACGAAGGCCCCGACGGCACCCGCCACCTGCTGTTCGGCTCCGGTGGCGCCGAGGACGTCAGCGCTCGGCTCACCGACATCCTCGGCGCCGACTGCCCCGTCCTCGCGCGCATCCCCCTCGACCCCGACGTGTGCGCCGCAGGCGACGAAGGCATTCCGATGGTGCTCACGCACCCGGAATCAGCTGCTGCCCAGGCGATCTCCGTACTGGCCGATCGTCTGGACGCACGTCGAACCCGTCTCGCCGGTCAGCGCCTCGCGGTCGCGCCGGTCTGAGACGGGCTCGGTGCGCGACCGCTCAGCTCTGCTTCCACGCACCCGCCGCGATCGCGTCGCGCACGTAGTCGTCGAAGTCCTTCGGCTCGCGTCCCAGCAGTTCTCGCACGGTGTCGGTCACCGTGGCATTGCGGCCGTCCAGCAGGGTCGCGAAGATGTCCAGCATCACGGCCACCTCCTCGTCCGGCATGCCGAACTCCGATGTCAGCACCGCCCCGAACTCCGCACCGCTGACCGGGATGTACTGGATATCGCGACCGGTCGCCGCGCCGATCGCGGCCACCGCGTCACCGAAGCTCAGCAGCCGCGGGCCGGTCAGGTCGTAATCCCGCCCCGCATGCCCGGCCTCGGTGAGCGCGGCGACCGCCACATCGGCGAGATCGCCGGAATCGATGAAGGGCTCCAGGACCTGACCGGCCGGGAAGGCGAGTGCGCCGCCGAGGATCATGTCCGTGAACACGCCCTCGTCGAAATTCTGGTCGAACCACGCCGCCTGCAGCACAGTCCATTCCGCACCGCTCTCCCGCACCGCCCGCTCGGCCGCGGCGGCCTGGTCCTCGCCGCGAGCCGACAACAGCACCAGCCGTCGCACGCCTTTCGCGACCGCCAGCTCACTGAAGGCCCGGATCGTCTCTCCCGCACGCGGATCCCCGATATCCGGGGTGTACATCAGGAAGGCCGCCGACACGCCGTCCAGCACCGCGTCCCAGCCATCCCGGTCGGCCCAGTCGAACGGCACCGCCGCCGACCGGGATCCGATGCGGACCGGGTACCCGGCGGCGCTCAACCGCTCGGCCACCCGCCGCCCTACCTTCCCGGTTCCCGCGGTGACGAGAATGGTCTGCGCTGCTGCCTGTTCGTTGTTCGAAGTCATACCTCTACTCAAGCCGCCCGAGCGCCGCGCAACCATCGTCGAGAAGCTCGCCCCCATACGTGACCGTCTCGCGAGCGGCCACCCGCTCCGGTCCGCCCCGCCTGTGCGTGTCAGGCGGGCGAGACGTCCGCCAGGTCGACGAGTCGCCGCAGGGTCACCAACTGGTCCTCGAACGGGGTCTCCAGCTTCGCCAGCAGTGTCGAGATGCCAGCCGCCCGATAGCGTTCGATACGATCGGCGATGGTCTGCTCGGTGCCGACCAGATTGGTGTGGCTGCCCAGCTCCAGCGGTACCGCGCGGCGGGCTTCGTCACGGTTGCCGGACTGCCACAGGTCGGCGATGCGCTCGACGGCGGCACCGAAACCCAGGCGGGTGAACGCTTCGTTGTAGAAATTGCGGCCCGCCGCGCCCATGGCCCCGATGGTGAAGGCATAACCCTCGGCGTGGCGTCGAATACGTTGTGCCGCATCGGCTTCGTCGTCGGCGAACTCGACGGCGACCGGCGCCACCAGGTCGAGGTCGGCGAGGGTGCGGCCCGCCGATTCGGCACCCTCGCGCAGCGGGTCGAGGAAGACCTCGGCGGTCTCGGGGATGAAGGCGTTGCCGAGCCAGCCGTCGGCGGCCGCGCCGGTGAGCCGGAGGTTGGCGGGACCCATGGCGGCGACGTACACGGGCACCTCGCGGGGTGCGACCAGGGGGCGTAGCGCGCGGCCCGCACTGTCGGGCAGCGGCAGGGTGTAGACCTCGCCGTCGTAGCGCAGTGGTTCGCCGCGGCTGATCAGGCGCAGGATGTCGATGGTCTCGCGGGTGGTGCGCACGGGTTTGCGGAAGCGCACGCCGTGCCAGCCCTCCATGACTCGCGGGCCGGAGACACCGATGCCGAGGCGGAAGCGGCCACCGGACAGTTCCTGCAGGCTCAGCGCAGACGTGGCGAGCAGCGCCGGGGAGCGGGAGCCGAGCTGAACGACGAAGGTGCCCAAGCCGATCGAGGTCGTCTCGGCGGCGAGATAGGCCAGGCCGGTGAGGGCGTCGTACCCCCACACCTCGGGCACCCACAGCGAATCGACGCCGAGCCGTTCGGCCTCCCGCGCGAAGTCGGCGGCTCCGGGGAGGCGGGGTTCGATGACTACGCCGATCCGTAGCGGTTTCCTCGGGAGCTGCTTGCTCAGGGAGTGCGTCGCGACCATGTTCTATGTTATAGATCATAGTCACTGTTGTCGGAAACCCGAGAGGCCATGCCGTGCGCTACCGCGATCAACCGACCATCGAAGTGTCCGAACGTGTTTCGTGCACCCCGGCGCAGGCGTGGGGCCTGGTCACCGATATCACGCTGCCGCCTCGGGTATCGGATGAACTCGAGTCGGCGGAATGGCTCGATGGCGCGGATCGGGTCGCGGTGGGCGCGCGGTTCCGGGGCACCAACCAGCACAGCGCCATGGGCACCTGGTCCACCGAGTGCGAGGTGGTCGAGGTGGAGCCGGAACGGCGCTGGGTCTGGCAGGTGCACGGACCCGAGGGTGTCAGCTCCACCTGGGGATTCGAGGTGGATCCGGCGCGGTCGGGTGTGATCGTGCGCCAGTGGGGGCGGCTCGGGCCGGGCCCGTCCGGGTTGAGCTACGCCATCGACGCCATGCCGGACAAGGAAGCCCGCATCATCGCCAACCGGCTGGCCGAGTGGGAACGCAATATGCGCGCCAATCTGGCCGCCGTCAAGGCGACCTTCGAACCGCGGGAGCCCGAGTGACCGCGCGCGGCAGAACCAAGCAGAAGATGCTGCTGGGCGCGGTGGAACTGCTGCGCGAGCGCGGCTCGGCGGGCGTCACCATCGACGCGGTGCTCACCCGCACCGGCACCCCGCGCGGATCGGTCTACCACCACTTCCCCGGCGGACGACGCCAATTGCTCAGCGAGACCCTGCAGCTCGCGGCCGACACCATCGCCGACATGATCGAGAGCGCCGCCGCCACCGGCCCCGCCGCGGCCATGCACCGCTTCGTCGAATTCTGGCGTCACCTGCTGCTCACCTCCGACTTCCACGCGGTCTGCCCCGCCATGGCGGTGGCCGTCGGCGGCACCGAGGACGATCGCGCCCTCCACCCCGAGGTCGCCGCCATCACCACCCGCTGGCACACCGTCCTCACCACCTCCCTCACCACCGCCGGCCACCCCGCCCCCCGCGCGACCCGCCTCGCCACCCTGACCCTCTCCGCCCTCGAGGGCGCCATCATCCTCTGCCGCACCTCCCGCACCCTCCAACCCCTCGACGACGTGGCCACCGAACTGGAACCCCTACTGGCAGAGCCGCCTTCGCGGGAGTCGAGCGGTCAGCGCAGTACGCGATAGCGGAGGTGGGTCACCCGGCGGCCGGGGCGGATCACCGGATCGTCCAGGCGGACCGGGGCGGAAGACAGTTTTTCGAAGTAGGGTTTCCCGGACCCGAGCAGATAGGGCACGAGGTCCACGGTGATCACGTCCAGGAGTCCCGCGTCGAGCGCCTGCTGGGCGATGTTCGGGCTCGCGATGACGACGTCCTTGTTCCCGGCGGACTTCTTGGCCTGCTCGATCGCGCTCGCGACGCCGTCGGTGACGAAGGTGAAGGGCGCACCCGGGTGGTCCCATTCCTGGGGCGCCGGGACGCGATGGGTGACGACGAAGACGGGGAGACCGGTCGGGTGCATACCGTTCCAGCCGTCCATGGTGTCGAACAGGCGGCGTCCGGTGATGAGCCCGCCCAACTCGGGGATGGCCGCCTGCACATGCTCGGTGTCTTCCTCCGACTGCCGCCACGTCAGATCCGTGTTTGCGGACTCGGATTCGACCGGACCCGCCGTGTACCACTCGAACAGTTCGTCCACTCGGCCGTCGGCATCTTCGATGAAACCATCGAGCGACATCGACATGTTCGCTATGACCTGTCCCATGATCTCCTCCTCCATCGTCCGCCCCGGATCGGGAGCGGTTCCCCCCTGGTCGGTGCCATGCCGCGAACTTCGACATGATTCCACTGCAAGTGACGTAGATCACACCAATGGTTGGCGCATCGGAGGCCATCGATGAACTTCGCGATGGAGGTCGATCCGCATCTCCGGCATCTTCACCTTCACCGACGCGTGTATTTGGGCCGATACAGACGGCACTTCCCCTATTCGCCGCGGATCCAGTGCAGGCGATTGACAAGGACCTGGTCGCCGACCGGGGTGGGTGGGGTGCTGAGCACCAATCGGTCGTCGGACAGGTCGACTATGCGTCGCTGCTCGGTGTCGACCCAGTTCGGGAACAGGCTCATGCGCAGGGTGTGGACGACGGTGTCGCCCTCGAGGCGGTATTCGCCGCAGTAGGCGATGTAGGTCGAATAGGCTTCGGCGCGTTCGGGTTCGGGGCCGCCGAGGGCATTCGGGGTCGACAGGTGCGGGCGGTCGGGGCGGGACAGGTGGCCGCTCATCCAGCCGCCGGGGTGTAGATCACGGAGCCGTCGGGGTGGTCGCCGAACGGCCGGGTGACCGTGCCGGTGTGGTCGGTGGCGGTCCACGCCGTCAACCGCCACCGACCAACCAGGGCACCGGAGTCCATGGGGTCGATGCTAGTCCGGGACGCGAAGCACGCTAGGTCAGATGGCGGGTGAAGAAGTCGATGATGCGGCGGCGCGCGTCCGTCGCGGAGGGTTCATGGTAGCCGTTGTGGGCGAATGTTCCCGCGACGGCCGCCCATACCGGCATCTCCTCGCGTGGGTGGTCGTTGAGGAATCCGTGGCCCGCGTCGTCGTAGGTGCGCACGCTGTGCGGTATCCGGTTGGCCGTGAGCGCGCGTTCGAGCCGTACCGGGTCCTCGCCGAGGGTCCGGTCCAGCCCGCCGTAGGAACCGATCACCGGACATGCTTGGGCGAGCAGGGTTTCCGCGTCGGCGGGCACCGCCCCGTAGTTGACGCTGGACGCCCGGAAGCGCCCGCTTCCGGCGAGGACCAGGGCGAAACCGCCGCCGAGGCAGAATCCGATCACTCCGATCCGGTCGGTGGTCTCCGGTCGCCGCGCCAGCCACCGCCGGGCGGTCTCCAGGTCGTCGAAGGCACGCCCCGCCCGTCGGGTGAGGGCCCGCATGGCGCTCACCACACAGCGCGGTCGCCAACCCCAGTGCAGCAGGTCGGGGGCCAGGGCGACGAAGCCGGCCCCGGCCAGCCAATCGGCCTGCCGCCGCAGGTCGGTGGTCATACCGAGCGCGTCGTGCACGACCACCACGCCCGGCCAGGGACCGCTGCCCTCCGGCACGGCCAGGTAGCCCGGCACGGTCCGGTCCTCGGCCCGGATGTCCACCATCGTCATATCGCCCTCGCCGTCGGTGCGTGCTGTCGGCTCCCTGATCGCACTGTCCCGCGGTCGGCCGGTCCGGCACCAGGGGCGAAGGGCCTCTGTTCACACGGGTTGCCCGGCACCCGGGCCGGGGGACGAAATGCCCTGGTAGGTCGCCGCGCACCCGATATGGAATGGGGGTATGCGCCCAGCCGAACGTTCGTATGACCGAGTCGTGCCGCGGGCGGCCGCGGAGATCGACGTTCCGGACGTGGTCACCAACGCCCATCACGGGCTGTCCGCCCGTGAGGTGGTGCTGCTGCTCGAGACCGATCGGCATCGCGGACTGAGCCGACCCGAGGCCGCCGAGCGGATGGCACGGTTCGGCCCGAACACCTTGCCGGACGCACCGCGTGCCGGGTGGCCGATGCGTCTGCTGCGTCAGCTGCACAATCCGCTGATCTATGTGCTGCTGGTCGCCGGTGTGGTGACCGCCGTGCTGGCCGAATACGTGGACTCCGCGGTGATTTTCGGCGTCGTGGTGATCAACGCGCTGGTCGGATTCGTTCAGGAGTCGAAGGCCGAGGCCGCGCTCCAGGGGCTGCGGTCCATGGTGCGCACCCAGGCCAGGGTGGTGCGCGACGGCGGCGAGCGGACCGTACCGTCCGACGAGCTGGTTCCCGGCGATCTCGTCCTGCTCGACGCGGGTGACAAGGTACCCGCCGATCTGCGGTTGATCCAGGTGGCCGAACTGCGCGTGAACGAGTCGGCGCTGACCGGTGAGTCCGCGCCGGTCGCCAAGGACGAGGTGGTGCTGCCGGAGGGTACCCCGGTGTCCGACCGCCGCAATATGGCCTATTCGGCGACCCTGGTCACCGCCGGCAGCGGTGCGGGCATCGTGGTGGCCACGGGCGCGGAAACCGAGGTCGGGGCGATCCACCGGCTGGTGGGTGCGGCCGAGGACCTGGCCACGCCGCTGACCCGAAAACTCTCCAGGTTCAGCAGGATTCTGACCGTCGGCATTCTCGTGCTGGCGGCGGCGACCTTCGCCGTGGGTTATCTGCGCGGCCAGGACGCGGCCGAGATGTTCACCGCCGCCATCGCACTCGCCGTGGGCGCGATCCCGGAGGGCCTACCGGCCGCGGTCACCATCACCTTGGCCATCGGCGTTTCACGGATGGCCAAGCGGCGCGCCGTGATCCGGCAGCTCCCGGCGGTGGAAACCCTGGGCAGCACCACGGTCATCTGCTCGGACAAGACCGGTACGCTCACCGAGAACCAGATGACCGTCAGCACCATCTGGACACCGGACGGCCGGTTCGAGGTCAGCGGAACCGGCTATGCCCCGACCGGCACCATCGGCGAATCCAGCGGCGCGACAGCCGATTCGGAACAGCATCAGGCCCTGCGCTGGACGCTGCTGGCCGGTGCCGCCTGCAATGACGCCACCCTGCACCGCGACGACGGCCGGTGGACGATCGTCGGCGATCCCACCGAGGGCGCGCTGCTGGTGGCCGCCGCCAAGGCCGGTCTCGACCGCGAGCGCATCGCGCGGCTGCTGCCCCGGGTGGCGACCATCCCGTTCAGCTCGCACCGCCGCTATATGGCCACCCTGCACCGCGATTCCGGCTCCGCGGCCGCCACCGATCGGGTGGCGCTGGTCAAGGGCGCGGTCGAACAGATCCTCGACCTGTGCCCCACCGCGCTGCGCGCCGACGGCACGACCACGCCGCTGGACCGGGACGCCGTCCTCACCGCCGCCGACGAGCTGGCCGCACGCGGTCTGCGCGTGCTGGCCACGGCCGTGCGACCGACCGCCGCACCCGCGGATTTCACCGTCGACTCCCTCGCCGCAGGACTGATCTTCACCGGTTTGCAGGCCATGCTCGACCCCGCCCGTTCCGCGGTGCCCACCGCCGTCGAGTCCTGCCGCAGCGCGGGCATCGCGGTCAAGATGATCACCGGCGACCATGCCGCCACCGCCGCCGCGATAGCCACCCGAATCGGCCTGGTCGACCCCCGGGACGACGAATCCGCGCTCACCGGAGGCGAATTGGACGCCCTGCCCCCGGAGCGGTTCGCCGAGACGGTGGACCGCACGCATGTCTTCGCCCGCGTCTCACCCGAGCAGAAACTGCGCTTGGTCGAAGCGCTCCAGGCCCGCGGGCACGTGGTCGCCATGACCGGTGACGGCGTCAACGACGCCCCGGCGCTGCGCCAAGCCGATATCGGCGTGGCCATGGGCGCGGGCGGGACCGAGGTGGCCAAGGACGCCGCCGACATGGTCCTCATCGACGACGATTTCGCCACCATCGAGGCGGCCGTCGAGGAGGGCCGCGGCGTCTTCGACAACCTGGTCAAATTCATCACCTGGACGCTGCCGACGAATATCGGTGAGGGGTTGGTGCTGCTGGTCGCGATCGCGGCCGGTGCGGCGCTGCCGATCCTGCCCACACAGATCCTCTGGATCAATATGACCACCGCCGTCGCCCTCGGACTCATGCTGGCCTTCGAACCGAAGGAACCCGCCATCATGACCCGCCCGCCACGCGATCCCGGCCAGCCCCTGATGACCGGCTCACTCGTGCTGCGGACCCTGCTGGTGTCGACCCTGCTGGTCGCGGGCACCTGGTGGCTGTTCGAATGGGAACTCGCCCACGGTGCGAGCCTGGCCGAAGCCCGCACCGCCGCGGTGAACCTGTTCGTGGTGGTGGAGGCGTTCTATCTGTTCAGCTGCCGCTCGCTCACCCACTCCGCGTGGCGGATCGGGCTGTTCTCCAATCCGTGGATCACCGGGGGTGTCGCGCTGCAAGCCGTCGGTCAGCTCGCGATCACCTATCTGCCGGCTATGAACTCCGTCTTCGACACCGCCCCGATCGCGGTCGACTCCTGGCTGCGGATCGCGGCCATCGCTGCCGTCGCCAGCGCCGTGGTCGCCGTCGACAAGCGGCTGCGGCGGCCGAGCCGCTCGAGTGGAACTACGCAGTCGATCGGGTAGTCGCGCGCAGGCGCCGGGTGGGTGGTCGGCGTCAGGATCGACAGCATCGTGGTTCCTGGACGGAGGTCGATGATGAACCGCTCGGCACTGCTCATCGGTCAGCTGCTCGTCGTGCTGCTCGCGCTCGGGGTGCGCGTGCTGGCACCCGGCTGGTGGCTGGTCATCGTGTTCATGTCACTCGGCGTGGTCGCCGTGATCGTGTTGGCCCCGCTGTTGGTGGCGGTCTCGGTCGCCGCCGCGCTCGCGCCGACCCTACGCCCGCGCAGTCTGCTGGCCCTCACGGCCGCCGATCTGTCCCTGCTGGCCTTCGCGCTCACCCTGCCGGACTTCACCGATGTCCCGGATCGCTATCCGGTGCCGGTGGCGACCCTGGCCACCGGTGACGGGGAGGTCTCGCGGGCCGCGGCGGACACGTTCGGCACGGTCGCCGGCTGCGCGGTTCTCGCCTATGTGGCGGCGGCCGCGCTCACCGTCGTCTTCGCGGTGCTGGATCAGCGACGCACACGGCGCGGCACCCCGCCACCCGGCTTCACCACCCTCGCGGTCGCCTGAACCCGCTCAGTTCACGCACGGAATACCGTCGCCGATCGACCCCGTCACCGGCTTGCCCGCGGTGGGGGTCGAGGCAGTCGTGGTGGTGGCCGAAGACGTTGTGGTAGTCGAGGTTTCGGCCGCCTCGTCCGCATCGGCGCTGGGCGTGGTGGTCGGCGGGGGTGCCGGAAGCCCGAAGGCGGTGCGGACTTCCCGTTTGATGGCGTCCGGGTCGATGATGTTCACGTCCTGGCCGTTGACGGTGGCATAGCGCAGCACCGGCAGCGTGCGGAACTCTACCGGAATCGAACCCGCCCGGCCGAGGGTGTGGGCGAACTCGAGCAGGTTCCAGCCCTTGGACAGCATCATGTCCGCATGGGCGACGTCCACGAGTCGCTTCAGCTTGCCCAGATCGGTGAAGGTGCCGGAATCCTGCAGCGACTTGGCGACCGACATGAGGAATGCCTGCTGACGGTGGGTGCGGTCGAGATCGCCGTTGGGCAGGCCGTGGCGCTGGCGCACGAAGGCCAGCGCCTGCGCGCCGTCGAGATGCTGGCGACCGGCCGGGAAGACCGCGCCGGAGTAGTAGCTGTCGTCGACGGCGTCGACGAGGCAGACCTCCACGCCGCCGACGGCATTGGCCAAGTCGTAGAACCCGGCGAGGGAGATCTCGGCGAAGCGGTTGATCGGGACACCGGTGAGCGAGCGCACGGTCTGCACGATGGAGGCGCGCCCCGCCTCCCGCCCGCGATGCTCGAGCTCGACCGGGTCGGTCACGCCCTGCTCCATCAGATCCTGTTCCACCGCGGCCTTTTTCAGGCCGTACGCTTCTTTGATCTTGACCTTGCTGTAGCCGGGGATACCGGAGACGTCGACATAGTCGTCGCGTGGGATGGAGAAGGCCACGATCTTGCTCAGATCCTTCGGAATGTGCACCAGGATAAGCGAATTCGCGTTGTAACCGCCGACGTCGCTGTCCCCGGCGTGCAGGGCGTCGAGGATCTCGCGCGGCAGGTCCCTGCCGTCGAAGTCCTTGCGCGTATCCAGTCCGATCAACAGGATGTTGAGGTCGCCGTCGAGGGCGGCGACATCCTCGTCGCTGAGCACGTCCGAGCGCGCGAAACCGTCATCGAGTCCGGCTGAGGCGTACCAACCGACGCCGGTCACCCCGACCACCACCGCCGCCACCGTCGCGGTGAGCAGTCGCACCAGCCCGCGGGCGCGACGGGCGCGCACCGACCGCACCGGCACCGCACGGTGCCGCGGCCCGCGGGCGTGACGCGGTCCGTAGTGGGCGGACGGGTTGCGAGGTTTGTCGGGCATCACCTTCGAGTGTGTGACGCAATGCTGTGAACAGCCTGAATGAGCAGACCAACCGGTTGGTGATGCCGGACACGGCGACTCCTCGGCAATCCGCCCGGCCCACCGCGATCAGGCCGGACGCGGCAGCCCGCGCACCGCGGTGGCGGTGGCACAGCGCAGTGCCCGCGCGGCCAGGTCCACGCAGGCCGCGTGGTCCAGCGTCCGCACGGCGGCCTTGATCAGCGGGACGGCGGCGGGTGCGACACTGAGCTCGGTGACGCCGAGACCCAGCAGGATCGGCACCGCCACCGGGTCGGAGGCCAACTCGCCGCAGACCGCCACCCGCGCCCCGCCCGCACCCCGGCAGACCATGTCGATCAACCGCAGCACTCCGGGATCGAGGGCGTCCGCCAGCGCGGCCACGGCCTCGTTGCCCCGCTCGACCGCCAGCGCGTACTGGGTGAGGTCATTGGTGCCGATGCTGAAGAAGTCCACGTGCTCGGCCAGCTCCGCCGTTTTCGCCGCCGTGGCGGGCACCTCCACCATGATGCCGACCTCGAGCGAAAGCCCCTCGGGGGCCACCTCTTCCAGCATCCTCCGGCCCGCGTCGATCTCTCGTACGTCGGTCACCATCGGGAACATCACCCCGATCGGATGGTCCGCGGCCACCCGCACGACGGCGCTCAGCTGCTCGCGCAGCAGGTGCGGATGCGCCAGGGCGAGACGGATACCGCGCTGTCCGAGAAAAGGATTCGCCTCCACCGGCTGAGCGAGGTACGGCAGTGGTTTGTCACCGCCCACATCGAGGGTGCGCAGCACCATCGGGCGTCCGTCGAAGGTAGTCGCCAGGTCCCGGTACACCTGCTCCTGCTCCGCGGCGGACGGGGCGTCGGCCCGATCGAGGAAGAGGAATTCGGTGCGGACCAGTCCCGCGCCGTCCGCACCGCCGCGCACCGCGTCCGCCGCGTCCGCCACACTGCCGACGTTCGCGGCGACCTGGATCTCGACTCCGTCGCGGGTCACCGCGGGCTCCTGTGCGGCCGCATCGGCGGCGCTCCGCCGGGCCCGCTGTGCGTCGGCTCGCGCGGTGAATGCGGCGAGGGTGTCGGCATCCGGGGCGATGACGAGTTCGCCGGTATCGCCGTCGAGCGCCAGCAGCGTCTGCTCGGGCACGGTCAACACCTGCGGACCGGCCGCGACGACGGCGGGAATTCCCCTGGTGCGGGCCAGAATCGCGCTGTGCGCGGTGGGGCTGCCCTGCGCCAGCACGATGCCGGTGACCAGGTCGCGGTCGAGCCCGGCGACCTGTGCGGGCGTGAGATCAGCGGCCACCAGGATGCCCGCGCGGCTGGTGATCTCGGTGGTGTGCCCCAGCAGAGCCGAGAGCAGTTGATCACGCACCGCGCGCACATCGGCGGCGCGTGCCCGCTGATACTCGTCGGGCAGCGCCGCCAACTCATCGGCGGCGCTGTCGAAGACGGCTGCCACCGCGACGGCGGCCGACCGGCCCTGGGCGATGCGCGCGCGTACCGATGCGGTGAGGTCGTCATCGTCCAACAGCAGTCGGTGCGCCGCGAAGATCTCCCTGGCGGTGTCGTCC
The DNA here is from genome assembly GCF_007362295.1 of Nocardia otitidiscaviarum. Lineage (NCBI taxonomy): Bacteria > Bacillati > Actinomycetota > Actinomycetes > Mycobacteriales > Nocardiaceae > Nocardia > Nocardia otitidiscaviarum. The sequence continues at coordinate 3,210,646 of NZ_CP041695.1, forward strand.
GTCCGGGCGCGCGCGATATCGGCGTCGATGCGACCGCGCACGGTCGTGAGCGCGCCGTCGAAGTGTTCGGTTTCCGCGGTGGGGGCCTCGGCGCGGCTGTCGTCCAGGTCGAAGTCGGCGGTATCGAGCCGCCATGCCGGTCCGATCCCGATACCCGAGGCCGCCGCCAGCGGACCGGTCCGCTCGGACTCGTGGTGACGCCGCCCGGCCGACAGTGGAGTGCCTTCGGACAGAGCGCTTTCGGGGAGCGGGCTCATGGCCGGAGCACTGTCGGCCGGAACACTGTCGGCCCCAGAGCTTTCGGCCGCAGCACTGTCGGCCCCAGAGCGTTCGGCCGCGGCGTTGTCGGCCGCAGTGTTGCCGAATACAGCTCTTCCGGTCGCGGCTCTTTCGGCCGAAGGGCTCGCCGCGACACCCGTGGGCCGCTCGTCGAAGTGGCGCGCCGCCAGATCCACGACGGCATCGACCGCCGCCTGTGCGTCCGGGCCGCTGGCCGTGATCTCCACCTCGTGCCCGGCGCGCACACCGAGCGCCGCGATCCGGCTCAGGCTGCGGCCCGACACCGACGGCGATCCGGTGCTCAGATTCCTGACCTGCACCTGGGCGTCGCGACCGCTCACCGCCGCCACCAGCCGCGCGGCGGGACGGGCATGCAGGCCGTGCTCGTTGGCCACCACGACGACTGCGCGCACCGGATCCTCCCCCGAGCCTCCGGCAGGCGCCGAGGACGCGTCCGTACGATCTCCGTCGGCAGTGCTGCCCGTTGGCCGCCCCGCATCGGTCGCCACCGGATCGAGCGCCGCCGGTCCGGATGTCGCCAGCTGTGTTCGCTTGGCGTCGAGTGCGTGTTCCGCCTCGTCGGCCACCTGGTCGAGATCGGCTCCCCCGGCGGCGGATACGGCCGCGGCCACCAGGCCCTCGACCAGCGGTGCCGCGCACAGCCGTACCCGGTGCGGACCGTCGAGCAGGTCCAAGGCGAGTTCGGCGGACAGGATCGCGCTGCCGAGGTCCATGAGGATCAGGACACCGGCACCGCTGTCGGCGGCCGTGATGGCGGCCGCGACCGCCGTGGCGTCGGTGCCGAGGGTGTGCTCGTCCAGTCCGGCCGCGATCTCGATGCGCACCGAACTGTCGTGCAGCATCTCGGCGGCCAAGGCCGCCGCGGACCGGGCGAGCGCACGGCTGTGGGAGACGACGACGATGCCGGTCATCGCACCGCCCGCCGGGCCGCGCGCAGCAGCAGCACCGCGCTGGTGGCACCCGGATCCTGATGTCCGACACTGCGTTCCCCCAGATAGGAGGCGCGGCCCTTGCGGGCCTGCATCGGTACCGTCGCGTCGCGGCCCGCGGCGGCGGCCGTCACCATGGCGTCCAGGGCGGCCGCGAAATCCGCTCCGGCGGCCATGCTGCAATCGAAGGCGTCGGCGGCCGGAGCCAGGGCGTCGTACATGGTCTTGTCCCCGGTCTGGGCCTTGCCGCGCGCCACCACACCGTCGATACCGGCGCGCACGGCCTTGCCGAAGGTGTCGGCGTCGAGTTCGCCGGTGGTGGTCGCGGCCATCCGCAGCAGGAAGGTGCCGTACAGCGGCCCGCTGGCCCCGCCGACCGAGCGGACCAGCACCATACCCGCCTGTTTGATCGCTGCGGCGGCGGAATCAGGAGCCGCGGAATCGAATTCGGCCGCGATCGCCCGCGCGCCGCGTTGCATGTTGCTGCCGTGGTCGGCGTCGCCGATGGCGGCGTCGAGGGCGGTGAGCTCATCGGCATGCTCATCGATCAGCGTGGCGAATTCACGCATCCAGCGCCGCACGTCGATACTTGTCACGGTGTCACACTCCCCAGTTCAGGGCCGGTGTCCGCACCGGCGCATCCCATAGTTCCAACAGTTCGTCGTCGACCCGGGTCACCGTCACCGAGCATCCCGCCATGTCCAGACTGGTGACATACGGGCCGACCAGTGACCGGACCACCTCGACGCCGTGTGCCCGCAGCACCCGCGCGACCTCGTTGTACATCACGTACAGCTCGAGCAGCGGCGTGCCGCCCATCCCGTTGACGAAACAGATGACCCGGTCGCCGGACCGATACGGCAGATCCGACAGCAGGGGTTCGACCAGCAGCTCGGCGATCTCCCGGGCGGAGGCCAGCGGCAGGCGTCGCCGTCCGGGTTCGCCGTGGATGCCGATGCCCAGTTCCATCTCCGCCTCGCCCAGTTCGAAGGTGGGCCGACCGGCGGCGGGCACCGTGCACGAGGTCAATGCCACACCCATGCTGCGGGTTTCGGCATTGGCGCGGCGAGCCACGGCTGCCACCTCGGGCAGCGGCCGGCCCGCCTCGGCGGCCGCGCCCGCCAGCTTCTCCACCACCAGGGTGCCGCCGACGCCGCGCCGCCCGGCGGTGTAGAGGCTGTCGCGCACGGCCACATCGTCGTCGACGACCACCGACACCACCTCGGTACCGGATTCGGCCGCCGCCAGTTCGGCGGCCATCTCGAAGTTCATGACGTCGCCGGTGTAGTTCTTCACGATGTGCAGCACGCCCGCACCCGCGTCCACGGCGGTGGTGGCGGCCAGGATGCGGTCGGGCACCGGGGAGGTGAAAACCTCACCGGCGCACGCGGCGTCGAGCATGCCGCGGCCGACGAAGCCGCCGTGCAGCGGTTCGTGACCGGAGCCGCCGCCCGACACCAGGCCGACCTTGCCGGGGGTCGGGGCGTCGGCGCGCAGGATCACGCGGTTCTTCTCGTCGATGCGCAGCTCCGGATGCGCGGCCGCCATACCGGCCAGGGCATCGTCGACCACATCGGCGGGATCGTTGATGAGCTTCTTCACGAGATCTCCTATCGGACGGTCGATTCGACCGGTTCGGCGGTCGCGCCGAGGCGGTGCGAGGTGCGGGTGAGGGCGTACGCGGTGGCGGCCGCGGCCACCCCGGCGAGGAATTCGGCGGCCAGGTAGACCGGGGCCTGACCCCAGTGCACGTCGCCGCCCCACACCTGCTGCACCAGCATCGGCCCGAGGGTGCGGGCGGGATTGATGGACGCTCCCGTGGCCGGGGCCACCGGGATGATGGCGGCGAAGACCACGAGCCCGATCGCCACGCCCGCGAATCCCGGTGCGGCGGCGCGGTGTACGACCAGCAGGACGGTCAGCACCAGGATGAAGGTGCCGACGAATTCGGCGATGAACGCCTGTCCCGCACCCACATCCGTGCCGTAGGCGGCGATGCCGAGCCCCACCTCGCTGGCGCGGTCGCCGAGGGTGCCGAGGATGGCCAGCGCGCCGAGTACCGCTCCGACCAGCTGCGCGGCGAGGTAGGCGGGGACCTGCCGCCACGGGAACTGCCCGGACACCGCGAGGGCGAGGGTGACCGCCGGGTTGATGTGATTACCTGACACATGTCCGAAGGCGTAGACGGTCGCGACCACGACCGTGCCGAACGCCAACGAGATCATGCCCAGGTCTGCCATGGTGAACGGCGCGTCGCCGTTGACGATGAGCGTCGCCGGGACCGACCCGACGCCGATGAAGACGAGGAATGCCGTGCCGAGCACTTCCGCCGCGAGACGCTGCGGTGTCCGCAGTCCATCCATGAGGTACTCCAGATATGTCGAACACCATTCGATAATGTCGAATAGAGTTCGTAGAGTACGGTGTTGTGGCTCGGGTCACAAGGGCCCCCGAAAGGTGATCGCATGATCCAGTCCGTCGACCGCGCCGTCCGCATCCTGTTCGCCCTCCAGGGCGCGCGGCGGATGACGCTGTCCGAGTTGGCCGCCGAGCTGGGATTGGCCGCGACCACCGTGCACGGCATCGTGCGCACCCTGACCGCGCACGGCGTGGTCGTGCAGGAGCACGGCGGCGGCCGCTACCAACTCGGCCCCGCGGTGCTGCGCCTGGGCAATGTCTACCTCGACACCCTCGATCTGCGCGCCCGCGCCCTCACCTGGGCGCACGACCTCGCCCACCGCACCGGCCGCGCGGTCCGCGTCGGCGTGCTCTTCGGCGACGACGTGGTGATCATCCACCACGAACCCAGCCCGGACGGCAGCCGTCAGATGCCCGAACTCGGCATCGAGATCCCCGCCCACGCCAGCGCCCTGGGCAAGGCCATCCTGGCCTTCCTGCCCCGCACCGAAACCGGCACCCTGCGCAGCATGACCGGCGACACCATCACCTCCGCCGACGACCTCGCCGAACATCTGCGCCCGGTGGCCCACTCCGGTATCGCCCTCGAGCGCGACGAGGCCGTGCTCGGCGAATCCTGTATCGCCGGAGCGATTTTCGACAACACCGGCGCGGTCGTCGGCGCGGTCGGCGTGGTACTGCCCACCGCCGACTGGCCCGCCCCCGAGACCGTCGTGGACGCGGTGCGCACCGCCGCCCGCACCATCTCGCGCGAACTGGGCTCGGGCCGCTGGCCGGTACCGCACGGCAGCGGATAACTCAGCCGCTCACTCGACCCGCTCCACGGCCGTCTCCACCCACGCCTCGGGAACCCTGCCGGTCGAGGACGTCACCGAAGCTCAACTCGTCGGCCCGGACCTCGCGACCGGCCACGACCCAGAACCGTCGGCCCGCAACACCTTCGTGGATATCCTCGCCTGCCAGGATGTTGGAATACGCGCCGTTCCTGCGTCCCCCGCATCCGGCGGCGCCCGGTCAACCTGCTGGAAGACGTGGTGACCAACCCCGCCGCCAAGGAGGTCTTCGGGGATTCGTGGGCTACCGTCGCGGGCGGGCTGGCCCTGGCCTTCCGGACGATGGCGGCGGGCATGGTGCCCAGGAGCACGAGATCATCTCCTGCGGGCAGGACTTCCCGGCACAGGGCTGGAAGATGACTGTGTTCGTGCGGTCCGAGGACTGACGCCCGACCGGGGCCTGTGCGTCGACCGTTGTCCGGCGTCAGCTGCCGCGCACCCCGGCCGGTGGCGCGTTCACCACTCCACAGGCAGCGCTGCGACGCCGTAGACCAGCGCGTCGTATTTGAAGGCGATGTCCGAGACCGGTGTCGTCAACCGCAATCCCGGCAGCCGCCGGAACAGCGTCTGCAATGTGATCCCCAGTTCGATGCGGGTCAGCTGCAACCCGATGCACTGGTGACGGCCCGCCCCGAACGCGACATGCGCGCCCGCGTTCGCGCGCCGGATATCGAGTCGGTCGGGGTCGGTGAAGACCCGCGTATCCCGGTTCGCGGTGGCCAGGTCGAACACGATCGGGTCGCCCGCACGGATGGTCCGGCCGCCGATCTCGATGTCCTCCACCGCGATTCGGCGCAACCCGGTGTCCACGACGCTCATGTAGCGGATCAGCTCGTCCACGGCCCGTTCGAGCACTGCCGGGTCGTCGGTGTCCCGGATGACCGCCAAGTCGTCAGGACGTTCCAGCAGGGCGATGACGCTGAGCCCGATCATGTTCGCGGTCGTCTCGTGTCCGGCCGCGAGGAACCCGACCGCCTGGAACGCGGCCTCCCACGTCTGGAGTTCGCCGTCGCGCACATACCCGGCCAGGTCCGACAGCAGCCCGTCACCCGGCTCACGCGTATAGGTTTCGATCAGCCCGGTGAGGAACGTCAGCATCTGCACCGTGCTCGCCTGCTGGTCCTCAGCGGACGCGTGGCCGGAGAACCCGACCGTGGTGTGGTGCTGGAAGAAGTCGTGATCGGCGTAGGGGACGCCGAGCAGCTCACAGATCAGCAGCGACGGCACCGGCAGCGCGAGCGCGGTAACCAGATCAGCCGAATTGCCCTGCGCCAGCATCGCGTCCACCGTGGCGTCCACATGCTTCTGGATCAGCGGGCGGATCGCATCGAGCCGTTTGGGCGTGAACGGCTTGGCCCACATCCGCCGAAAGCGCGCGTGCTCGGTGCCGTCGGTGTTGAACATCGTGTACGGGCTGGCCTGCATCACCGCCGCCATGCCTTCGGTGATGTGCGGGTACTCCGGCCGGTGGTTGTCGCAGCTGACACGCTCGTCGGTGAGCAGCGCGCGGACCTCGGCATGCCCGGTGACCAGATGCGGCGTCTTCCCGTCCCAGATCCGCACCGTGGATATCGGTGCGGCCGCGGCGAGGTCGCTGATCTCGGCGGCAGGATCGAACGGGCAGCGCGGCGACCTGCGCCCCGGGTAGCGGGGCAGATCAGCGGCGGTCGAGGTTTCGGGCATTGCAGTCCTTGCTCAGGTTAGCGTGTTGGGGCACAGCCATTCTGGCGCACCGCGGCACCCGGGGCGAGGCGAGAACGCCCTCCCGGAATGGAGCGCTGCGGCGTTCTGTCCCCGCTTGCCGTGTGGTAGATCATGGGGGACTACTTCGGCCTTGAAGGGAAATTGGTGGCCACGCAGCGCATCTCAACCGATATCGACTCCATGCCTCGAGGTGGGCCGAATGCGCGTTTGGCGGACCGCTGGCTGCAAACCGCGCACCTGGAGTACACCGACCGCTCCGACGTCCCCGATTCGATCAAACAGGCCGTGATCGGCGCACTCGTGCAAATCGGCACCCACTACGGCACGCACGAAGCCAACGCTCGCCTGGTGGCGGACATGGTGGCCGATATCGCACAGCCCCGCATTCTGGAACTCGGTGCAGGTCACGGCCTGCTCTCCCAGCGAGTCCTCGACCTGCATCCCGGCGCACTGGTCACCGTCTCCGACATCGACCCCGCCTTGGTCGCCGCGATAGCGGCCGGGCCGCTCGGCTCTCATCCCCGCGCCACCGTGCGGTGTATCGACGCTACCGCCATCGACGCGCCCGACAACAGCGTGGATATGGTGGTGCTCGCCGCCGGATTCCATCACCTGCCCCCCGGCGCGGCCGCGCGAGCAATCAGCGAAGCCACGCGCGTGGGCGCGAAATTCCTTGTGATCGACGGGATTCGCCCCGAGGAACCGAGCAAGCTGCTGCTGCGCTACCTGATCCTCCCGCCGGTGGTGGGCGCGGTGATGCTGTTCCGTCTGGGCTCACGGTGGTCGGCGATCCTGCCGACCGTCCACGACTCCTTCATCACCTGTCTGCGGCACTACAGCCGGGCCGCTCTCGAAGCGCTCGCCGCCGTCCACCCGAGCATCACCGTGGAATTCCCAGCGACCGACAGGATCGAGGCCGACGACAAACCCGTCATCTTCGCCCGCCCCTGACCGACGACGGAGGCTCGTCTGGAGGCACGTGACCGGTCAGCGCTCCGCGTCCGCGTCGAGTTCCCTGACGGCACGCTCGATCTCGTCGGCGAGGGTCGCCCCGCCGACCTCCCACGCCGCCGCACGGAAGCGGTCGCGGAAGCGCATCAGATCGGTGCCGAGGCCCTCGCCGCCGTAGCTGGTGGCGGCCGCGTCGCGGAAGGTGCGCGCCATCTCGTCGGCCAGGTCGGCGATGTGCGCGCGGATGAGTTTGCGCAGTGCGCCGCTGAGGGTGATGTCGGTGCCGATGTCGTAGAGGATCAGCGCGCCCTTGAGCATGGGCAGATCCGGCACCCGCCAGCCGTCCGCGCGCCGTTCCAGATAATTGGCGGCGATCAGGTCGTCGAGGATCTCGGTGCGGCGGTCGCCGAGTAGATCCGACAGCGCCTCGTCGGAGATGTCCACGACCTGATCGGCGGAGACCGAGTGGCGCGGGTCGAACAGGGTCCGCCAGTCCGCCGCCACGGTATCGGTGGCGAGCACCTCGCGAATGGCGTCGAGTCGCAGGCCGCGCGCCCGCATGGCGGCGATGTCGCGCAGCCGTTCCAGGTGGTCGTCGCCGTAGACGACCTCTTTCCCGGCCCGGCCGGGTTTCGGCAGCAGGCCGAGCGAGTGGTAGTAGCGGATGGTGCGCGCCGGGATACCGCTCAGATCGGCGAGTTGAGTACGGCTGAAGCGAGGCACCGGCCCAGCATAGAGTCGGGACGGCCTTCGTTGACAGTGGCAACTGTCCGCGTTAGCGTAACGCGCGTCACCGCCGACACCGAGGAGTTCCGCATGTCCCAGCGCGAAACCGATTTCGACGTGCTCATCGTCGGATCCGGATTCGGTGGCAGCGTCACCGCGCTGCGCCTGGTCGAGAAGGGATACCGGGTCGGCATCCTGGAGGCCGGGCAACGCTACGCCGACGACGAACTGCCCGACACCAGTTGGGATCTCCGGAAGTTCCTGTGGGCACCGGCCCTGGGCTGCTACGGGATCCAGCGCATCCATCCGCTGCGCAATGTGCTGATCCTGGCCGGCGCGGGCGTGGGCGGCGGATCGCTCAACTACGCCAACACCCTGTACGTGCCGCCGGAGCCGTTCTTCACCGACGCCCAGTGGCGCGATATCACCGACTGGCGCGACGAACTCATGCCCTACTACGAGCAGGCGCGCAAGATGCTCGGCGTGGTGCAGAACCCGCACCTGACCCCAGCCGACGAGGTGTTCAAGCAGGTCGCCGACGATATGGGCGTGGGCGACACCTTCGTCCAGACCCCGGTGGGCGTCTTCTTCGGCGAGCCGGGCACAACCGTCGCCGACCCGTTCTTCGGCGGCGTCGGCCCGGACCGCACCGGCTGCATCGAATGCGGCGAGTGCATGACCGGCTGCCGCCACAACGCCAAGAACACCCTGGTCAAGAACTACCTGTACCTCGCGGAGCGGGCCGGGGCACAGATCGTCCCGATGACCACGGTCAAGGCGCTGCGCCCGCTGCCGGACGGCACCTGGGACGTCGACACCACCCGCACGGGCGCGCTGCTGCGCAAGCAGCCCAAGACCTACACCGCCGCCAACGTGGTGCTGGCGGCGGGGACGCGCGGCACCCAGAAGCTGCTGTTCGCCATGCGCGACAAGGGTGTGCTGCCGGGCCTGTCCGATCGGCTGGGCGTGCTCACCCGCACCAACTCCGAGTCCATCGTCGGCGCGGCCACCCGGAAAGTGAATCCCGACCGCGACTTCACCCGCGGCGTCGCCATCACCTCATCCATCCACCCCACGCTCGACACCCATATCGAACCGGTGCGCTACGGCAAGGGCTCCAACGCCATGGGCCTGCTGCAGACCCTCATGGTGGACGGTGGCGGCCGGGTGCCGCGCTGGCTGCGCTTCCTGTGGACGGTGCTGTTGCATCCGCTCATGCTGGTGCAGTTCCTGAGCGTGAAGAACTGGAGCGAGCGCACCATCATCTCGCTGGTGATGCAGCACCTCGACAATTCCATCACCACCTACACCAAGCGCGGCCTGTTCGGCCGCAAGCTGACCTCGAAACAGGGCCATGGGGAACCCAATCCGACCTGGATCCCGGTCGGCAACGAGGTGACGCGGCGGGTGGCCGACAAGATCGGCGGCGTGGCGGGCGGCTCCTGGGGCGAGGTGTTCAACATCCCGCTCACCGCGCACTTCCTGGGCGGTGCGGCCATCGGCGCGGATCCCGACCACGGCGTCATCGACCCCTACCACCGGGTGTACGGCTATCCGACGCTGAGCGTGGTGGATGGTGCGGCGGTGTCGGCGAACCTGGGCGTGAACCCGTCGCTCACCATCACCGCGCAGGCCGAACGCGCGGCGGCCATGTGGCCCAACAAGGGCGAGGCCGATACCCGCCCGGAGCAGGGGCGGGGTTACCGGCGCATCGCACCCGTGGCGCCGAAGCAGCCGGTGGTCCCGGCGTCGGCTCCGGCGGCGCTGGTGCTGCCGATCGTGGAGATCCGCGGCGGCGGGCAGGCCGAATCGACGCCCGCCTGAACGTGCACGCCGTGCACGCTCGCGCCCGATGCCGCCCGGCACTCCCGCCGGACACGACTCGGTCCGCGCTGGAGATGACTGGCCGCTCATGCCGGACACTCACTCCGAGTCAGCGCCGGTCGCCGCTTCGGCGGCGGCCCGGTCAGCTGCCGAAGACGTGCGCGAACCCCATCGGGGAGGTGGGCGGCGGCGCGGTGCCGGCCGGGGCGCGGAACTCCTGCAGAGCCGACAGCACGTCCACATGCCGCGCCGCGTAGCAGCGGACCTGCGGCAGGGCGTGGGCGACCTCGCTGCGTTCGAGCGGTTCGGCGTCGATATAGCCGATATTGTCCAGGTGCAGTCCGAGGGTCTGGGCGATACGGCCGATGGCGGCGGACTTGCGGCCCCACCCCACCTCGATGACCGCGAAGCGGTCGTGCAGTCCGTGGCGGCGCAGTTCCGCGTCGGTCCACGACCATTCACCGCGGCTGGCGACCGCGTGCAGGATGCCACGCTCCCCCAGTATGCGCAGGGCCCGTACCGCGTCGGGGCGCAGCGCTCCGCTGGTGGAATCGCTCACCACCCCGTCCCACAGTGTCTTGTCCACTTCCCAGACAAGACATTTCACAGTCGGTGACATCTCCTGCCTTCACACGTCGAGCAATCATCCGGATACCTCGATGCGGGGTCCGCGCTCGTGGCGAAGGGCACCCTGCGCGTGACATCGTATGGTCCGTCTGGGCCAGAGCACCAGTGGAACCGAATCGGGGCGGGGTGCGTTGACGCAAAAGTGATGGTGGATTCATCGCTGGTAGCGTCGGTTTCCGCAGCGGAACAGTGTAGGAAGTGGAGGAGCCCATGCGGCACCGCACAAGATTCTCGGGGGTAGTGCTCGCGGGTGCGACGGCGCTCGCCCTCTCGGGCTGCGGTGCTTCCCAGGAATCCGCGCCGGTGGTGATCGGTTCGCTGGAACCGGCAGCACATTCCGAGCCGCCCGCCCCGCCCATCCAAGCGCTGGCCGCACCCACGCCCGCCGATATCGCCGCTCCGACCACGCTGCCGCCCGATGTGTACGCCGGGATGCCGCTCATCGACCGCACCGAATGGACCGACGCCGTCGACGGCCGTCGGCTGCTCGTCTATCCGACCGACGCGGGCCGCGCCGACCGGTTCCCGACCGCCGCCGACCGGGCCTGGCGGGAGATCCTCACCCTGTCCCCCGACGCCGACACACCCGGCATGTGGGACCAGTTCCGGTGTCACTGGGAGTGGGCGCGACTGGTGAACCCCGACAAGCCGAGCTGGAACCTGGAGCCGTGGCGACCGGCCGTCGGCTACCAGGAGACGGTGAACGCGCTGTGCAATCCGGGCGGCCCGGAGCGCTGAACAGCGCCGCGGCGGCCATAACGAGACGGTCGCGGCGAAAGCGGTTGCCCGCGAGAACCTTCGAGTCCAACCTGAAAGTTGCGTATCGTGGGTGTCGTCGAAGCGCATACTCCTCGGAGGGAGCGGCACGGTGCGGTCATCAGCGACTCCGTCCGCCGGGCCGAACCTCGCCCGGGAGACCGCGCTGGCGGGTGCGCGGGAGCTGTTCCCCGCCCTCGACGATACCGCCGTCTACCTCGACAGCGCCTCCACCACGCAGAAACCGCGACCGGTCATCGAGGCCGTCGACCGGTATCACTCCCGGCAGACCGCCAACGCCGGGCGCGGCACCTACCCGTGGGCCACGACGCTCACCCGGGAGTTGGAGCGGGTGCGAGCACGGATGGCCGGATTCCTGGGCGCCCAACCCGACGAGGTGGTGTTCACCGGCGGGGCGACGGCCGGACTCAACGCGGTGGCGCTGTCCTGGGCGCTGACCAACCTGCGCGACGGTGACGAGATCCTGTACAGCCCGCGCGATCACGGCTCGAATGTGTATCCGTGGCACCATCTTCGGCAGCTGCTGCGCGCCTTCGGGCGGGAGATCCGGCTGGTGCCCTATCGGGTGACCGCGCTCGGGGAGGCCGATATCGACCATCTCGCCGCCGCGATCACCCCGCGCACCCGGCTGATCACGGTCGCGCATCTGCATCACGTCTTCGGGGCTTTGACCACGCTCGAGGAACTGCGGGGGCGGATCGACCCGGGTATCGCGCTGTGCTTCGACTGCAGCCAGAGCGGCGGGCATCTGCCGGTCGACGTCACCGAGCTGAACGCCGACTTCGCGGTGTTCTCCGCCCACAAGATGTTCGGCACACCGGGTACCGGGGTGCTGTACTGCCGACGCCGCCGCCATCCGGAACTCACCCCGTTCCTGCCGGGCGGCAATTCCGCTGTCGCGCTGGACCTTCCGCCGTCCCTCGGCGACGCCGAACCGCGCGGTGACACCGTGCTGCGTACGGGGGCGATGCCGCGGCTACTGGAGGGCGGCACCCACAATATTCCGGGCATCCTCGCGCTCGGCGCGGCTCTGGACGTGCTCGAGGGGTTCGGGCTCGACGCCATCGCCGCCCACAACCGGGCGCTCACCCAGCGCCTGATCGCGGGCCTGCGCACCATTCCCGATCTGGAGTTCCTTCCCGGCCCCGCCCACGCCCCGTGCGAAACCGGTTACGGCACAGTGTCGTTCACACTGCCCGGCATCTCCGCCACCGATCTGGGATTCGTGTTGAGCGAGTACGGTTTCCTGGTCCGCACCGGCGCGCACTGCGTCCCCGCCGACACCGTCGGGCGGGACGAGGATTCGGTACGCGTCAGCGCGCACGTCTACACCACCGTCGATGACATCGACCGCTTCACCGAGTGCGTCGCCACCATAGCCACGGAGGTCCGATGACGATGAACGGGCACGACCCCCGCTACGACCGCCGCGCGGCATCCCGCGTGCTGGCGACACTGGCCCGCCCCGGACTGTTCGCGACGGCCGAGTTGCCGCCGCGGCTGCGGCTCGAATACACCTGCGCGCCGATGCGTTCCGAGCCCGGCTCGCATCTGACGCTGTCACAGCGACTGTATCTGGGGCGGTTCATGAAGCCGTGCCGTCCCGATCAGGTCACCTCGGCGACGCATCGCATCGCGTGGACCGACAGCGACGGAATCCCCAACACCGGGCACTACCACTCCGGGGGACTGGGGCCGATCGTGCCCATCGCCATGCGCGAGACCGTGCTGACGCTGTGGCATGCCCTGGCCGCCGACGAGGCTCTGGCGCAGCGGATCTCGCGGCTGTCGGAGCGGGACCGGGCGGTGCTCGACGGCACCACCACCGATCACGACCCCATCGACATCTTCCGGGTAGGCATCGAAGCCACCGGGCGGGCGCTGGCGCAGCATGCGCTGCTGGCACGGTGGACGCCCTACCGGACCCCCGTGGAGTTCGCGGTCGGCATGCGCGATTCCGGCATCTACGGGGCGGTCGCGACGCGGTGGTACTGGGAGCAGCAGGCGTCGACCTATCGGCGCGGCATGATCGCGGTGACGCTGGCCGCGCAACCCGACGGCACCGTGCGCTACTCCGCCGACACGGTGGCCACGCTGCGCGCCATGAAGGACGCCACCATCGCCGACGCCCACCGGATCATGCGCCGCGCCACCGCGGTCGAGGGGTTGAGCGTCGCGGCCGCCATCGAGAAGTACCACGACGAACTCGACCTCATCTCACGCCAGTACGCGCTGCTGCCGCCCGGCACCCGTCCGGCCTGCCTGGCCGCCATGCCGCATCAGATCGAGGGCGAGCACTACAGCATCCTGCCGACGGTCGTGGACCGGTTCACGGAACTGTTCTGCGCCATCGTCTCGCGGCTCACCATCGCGGAGACGACCGCGGCCGCCGAGACCGGCGATGCGGAACTGTCCGCCGAGGACCGCGTGTTCTGGGTGCCGGACATGAACTGCCAGCATTGCGTGCGCACCATCACCGGCACGCTGGAGTCGATGGATATCACCGTGCACGACATCGACCTGGCGTCCAAGCGGGTGCTCGCCGACTTCCGCAGCCCGCGCAATCGACACCGGGCCTTCGAGGCCCTGCGCGACAGCGGCTACAACCCCACCGTCGAAACACCGGCACCGGCCACGACGGAAACGGCCGTATGACGGTTTCCACACCGCCGACCCTGCCGCCGAAGATCCATCCGCTGGTCCGCGCGTTCATCGACGCGCCCGGGGCGGTGGCCGACGCGTTGGCGCGGTTCGGTTCGCCCGCGCATCTGGTGTTCCCGCAGGTGTTCGCCGAGAACCTCGGGCACTTCCGGGACGTGCTCGACGAGCATGGAACCGGGTATCGAATCTGCTACGCGCACAAGGTGAATCAGTCACGGGCGTTCGTCCGCACCGCCGAACGGGCGGGCATCGGCATCGACGTCGCCTCGGCGGCCGAGCTGGCGAGCGCGGTGGACGCCGGCTTCGCGACGGATCGCATCGAGGTGACCGGGCCGAAGGGGGAAGCATTCCTGCGTGCTCTGGCGGGCACCGGGGTGACGGTCAACGCCGATAATCTGTGGGAGGTGCGGCGGCTGGCGGAGCTGGCGGATGCGCCGGTGCCGCTGCTGCTGCGCATGTCCGGCTTCCCGGCGACGCCGGTCAGCCGGTTCGGGGTGCCGCTGTGGCAGGCCGAGGAGGCGCTCGCGCTGCTGGCGGCGCATCGGGACCGGATCGCGTTCCGCGGCTTCGCCTTTCATATCGACTCCGGGGAACCCGCCGAACGGGTGCGGGCGGTGGAGGCCTGCCTCGCACTCACCGAACGCGCCTACGCATGCGGCCTCGTGCCGACGGTGCTGAATATCGGCGGCGGCTTCCGGCAGGTGTTCACCTCCGACGCCGACGCCTTCGACCGCTATGTGGTGGCGCTGCGAGCCGGTCTGCTCGGCCGTGGTGAGGCGTTGACCTGGGGCGGCAACACCTTCGGCTTCCATCTCGACGGCGGTGCCGTGCACGGGACGCCGGTGTTCCACAAATACGCCAATACCGTGCCCGCGACCCGGATGCTCACCGATCTGCTCGGCGCGGAACTCGAACAGCACGGTGGACGCGCGATGGCGCGACTGGCGGCGGAGAATCTGCTCGACATCTGGCTGGAGCCGGGCAAGGCGCTGGTCGATCATGCCGGAATCACCGCGGCCCGGGTGGAGTTCGTCAAGGATGTGGCCGCGGACACGACCCTGGTGAATCTCGATGTCAGCCGGGACACCGTCACACCCGCCGATCAGGAGGTGATGGTGGATCCGGTGCTGCTGCCCGGCGGCGACGTGCCGGACACCGACCACGGCGACGCACCGGCCGGGGTGTTCCTGGCCGGACGGCTGTGCCTGGAGCGCGATCTCATCACCAATCACAAGGTGTGGCTGCCGCGGCGGCCGCGGCCGGGCGATGTGATCGTCTTCCCCAATACCGGGGCCTATCACATGGATCTCTCGTCGGCGAACGCGTCCATGCATCCGAGGCCGCCGAAACTCGCTGTCGCACAGCGGGGTGACGGCTTCCGGGTGTGCCGGGACGAGGAGTACGAGCCCGTGGCGATTGTCGGATCGAGGGAGGCGTGATGCGCTACGACCACATCACCGAACTCATCGGCGATACGCCGCTGCTGCGGCTCGACCCCGCCGTACACGGGCTCGAGCATGTCGAGTTGTACGCGAAACTCGAATCCTGCAATCCGTTCGGGTCGGTGAAGGACCGGGTGGCGTGGGGCATGATCCGCGACGAACTCGACGAGATCGTGGCGCGCGGACAGAGTCTCATCGAGGCGTCCAGCGGCAATACCGCCAAGGCGCTGCGGATTATCGGGGCCGTGCACGGGGTGGGGCTGCGGGCGGTCACCAATCGGATCAAGGTCGACGAGGTGCGGGAGCTGCTGCGGCTGTTCGGCACCGAGATCGAGGAGCTACCCGGACTGTCGGAGTGCCCCGATCCGACCGCACCCAATGACGTGTACTCGGTGATCGAGGCGACGATGGCGAAAGCCCCTGGCGCGTACCATCATCCGTCGCAGTACACGAATGAGAAGAATATCGAGGCGCACTATCAGGGCACCGGGCGCGAGATCCACGACGACCTCACCCGGGACGGCATCACGAGGGTGGACTATCTGATCGGCGGGCTCGGCACCACCGGCTCCACCCGGGGCGCGGCCAGCTATCTACGCAAACACAATCCGGAACTGCGCACCATCGCGGTGGTCTCCGAACGCGGCGATTTCATCCCCGGTATCCGCTCCGAGACCGAGATGTGGGATGTGGGCCTGTTCCAGCCCGAATTCTACGCCCGCATC
Source organism: Nocardia otitidiscaviarum (assembly GCF_007362295.1). Lineage (NCBI taxonomy): Bacteria > Bacillati > Actinomycetota > Actinomycetes > Mycobacteriales > Nocardiaceae > Nocardia > Nocardia otitidiscaviarum. The sequence goes on from NZ_CP041695.1 coordinate 3,226,563, forward strand.
GTGCCCGTCGACTCCGCCCGCGCCATCACCGGAACCCTCGCTCTGGCCACCGGATACGGCGTCCTGGCCGGACCCACCAGCGGTGCCGCCTACACGGCGGCCCTGGACGCACTGCGCGACTCCCCCGACGACTCGCGTCCCACCGTGGCCGTCTTCATCGTCTGCGACCGCCTCGAACCGTACCTGTCCTACATCCGCAAACGCCGCCCCGACCTGTTCGGCGCACCCGCCCGCCACCGCACCCCGCCCAGCCCGGAGGAACTGGCCGCCACCCCCACCCTCACCCCCGACGAACTGGAAGAACTGGACAGCACCGCCCGCCCCACCCTGGTCGACACCCGCGGCGCCATGGCCTACCGCATCGCCCACGTCCCCGGCGCCATCAATATCCGCGACGACCAACTCGACGACATGCTCACCCACACCGTCCCCTTCCCCCGCTCCCGCCCCCTGGTCTTCCTATGCCCCATCGGCGAGGTCTCCCGCCACTACGCCGCCCTCGCCCGCCGCGCGGGCTACGACGCGGCCAGTCTGGGCGGCGGTGTCACCGCGTGGCGTGACAGCGGCAAGCCGATGGAATCGGCACCGAGACTCGATGTGTGATCACTCTCCGTCACCCGAATCGGCTACTGGGGTGTCAGGGTCATCCGCGTGGCACCGGTGGGGGGACTGGTCGTCGTTCCGTCGAATCTGAGCTTGGTACGGCCGTTCCATTGGATTTCGGTGATCGGACCGGTCGCACTCCAGGGGTAGGTGTCGCCACCCACCGATGAGGTGCAGTCCATGGTGGCCGTCTGTCCCGGTAGACCGCCGAGGTAGCAGTTCCAGCCGATGTGGTCGCTCGTATCCGGCGTGTAGTACCGGAACCCGTCACCCTCACGAGTCAGCGTTCCCTCGACACCGCTGTGCTCGGAAGCCAGGATCCACACCCCGGACACATCCACCTCCCGACTGGGTTCTGCGGTGGGAGGTGGGATCGGAGCGGCGGAAGTAATGGTCGAGTTCGGCAGGACGGATGGTTCCGGTTCGTTGCCGACGACGTCCCGGTCGCCTGTCGTGCCGCAGGGACGCTGGAAAGTGCTGTCGGTGGTGAAGTCGAACAGGACCAATACGGTCAGCGCCTCGTCCGCGGGCCGGACCTCGAAGACCCGGCCCGGATCGAATCCCGCCCATTCGTCGCCGGTGAAGCCCACTTGCCGATCGGCCACCACCTGTGGCCGCGTCAGCGGCGTCCCGCTGATACCGCGCAGCCGCGGGACGCCGAAAACATCCACCAGCACAACGGTTCCCGACTCCAGAACAGCCTGTTGCGACACGGCGCGCCCCGCCCGCAGCAGATGGTTGGTCACCCGCACGTCCACGCGAAGGACCACCGGTGTCAGCTCCGCCAGGTAGGTCCCCAGGGTGTCGACGGACAATCGCTCGCCGTCGCGCCAACGCAGTCGGTCGTCGGAGTTCAGCGCCTCCACCGCCGCTTCCGCCGCCGTACGATCGGCGTCGAAGTGCGCTATCGTGGCCGCGCGTCCGCCTACGGGTTCGTTCGGCACGCCTCCATAGAACCCGGGTTCCCTGCCTTGGAAGCTCCTGCCCGACGTAGGACCGCCGGGGGTGGTATTCGGCATCGCCACGGCGGCGGTACCGGCCGGTGGTCGGGGAATGAACGGATCGTCGCCGACCGTATCGCCGCCGTGGCGATAGATCTCGGTCAGGCCGGATCCCGGCGAGATCGGAACCTGCTGCGCCGCGCGGAAATCAACTCCGGCGGTCGTCAACACGAATGCGGTGACCACGACGACGGCGAGAACTCCCAGGCCGATGAGGAGCGGCGCGACGGACCGGCCCCGGTCACCGTCGCGCCGTGCCGGTGTGTGAGCTGTCGACCTCCTCCGGTGGTGGCTCCGTCGCACCGGGCGGCCACTGCTCCTCGATCACGGCCAGTGCGACGCCGACCGCTGGATCCTCTGCGGCGAAGGCCCATTCCACCGAGACGATCAGCGCCTCGCGGCCGGTCTCGCCGAAGGCGGCGCAGATTTCCACCAGCGCGGCCAGTTCCAGTCGCGGGTTGCCGCCGCCGTGGTGCATGCGCTGTCGAATGTAGAGCGGCATGCTCATCACATACTGCTGCCGGGCCGTGGGATCGGTCAGGTCGGCGATCTGTGCCAGCGCGGAGGCGATGCGCCGGACAGCCTCTTTGGGCAGCTTCTTCTCGACGGGCCGCTGGATTCGCTGGGTGCGGAGTTCACTGGCGATGGCCCGGTCGAGCCGATCCACGCGCGCGGCCTCCGGTGATTCGGGTGCAACGTGATCGTCACGTTGCACCTCGTGCAGCAGACGTGTTTTCACGATCCGGTACACCAGATCATCTGCCGAGGTCGGCCGGATGATGGTCGAATGATCTCCGGGCAGCACACCGCCCGCGGGGAACACCGAGTTCGCCGACTGCGGGAGCACGATCGGATCGGCCAGTCCGGCATACGCCTCCACCGGAATCGGCACGCTGTGCATGGTCGCATCGGTGGCATGGACGACGCGCTCGAGCATCATTCGCTGCGTCTGGATGATCTTCTCGTTGAGCGGCCGCAGTTCACGCTCCTGTGGATTCCGCTGCCAGCGCCTGCGCAGCGGCAGCAGATACTCCGAACCCGAGTTGGGCGTCGCGAACATCAACAGGCGGCGCACGCGGCGCAGTGCCGAACCGCGACCCGCGGTCAGCTCCTGTATCAGATAGCGCTGCACGATCAGACCGCCCTGACTGTGCGCGGCGAACACCACCGGCTCCTCAGGAGCCAACCGTTCGGCGAGTTCGGTGCCCAAGAACGCCGCGACCGTATCCAGATCGGGCAGCGTTCTCCGCGGCGCCAACTCGACGATTTTGCTGGGGTAATCGACACGCACGACACGGATGCGCCCGGCGAGATCGGCATCGCGCTCGATGAGCTCGCACAACGGATCCCACGCACCGCTGTCGGACAGGATGCCGTGTACCACAACGAGAGCCACCTGTGTGGGCACCGTGTTCACCCCTGATTCCGAACTCGAACCTGATCGAGCATCCGCAATCCTACGAGCCCGCGTGCCGCCGCGACCACGGAACGCGCGACCCGCCACGATGCCGGGCGAATTCACGGACACCACCACGGACGACCGGTGCGGGTTGAGCCGGCTGGTCGGCCATCGTCCTGTGGGGCGAACGCCTGATGTGGGAAGTGCTGACGCGCCGGGACGGCGGGGACGCGCTACTCGGGTGGGGGCGACGCGGCTGGCAGGATGTTCGCGTGGAGTTGGCGTTCGGACTGGTCGGGTTGATTGCGGTGGCGGTGGCGCTGGCCGCGTTCGCGCGGCGGATCGGGGTGGCCGAGCCGCTGGTGTTGACGGTGGCCGGGGTGGTGGCGTCGTATCTGCCGTTCATTCCCGAGGTGGGGTTGGATCCGGAGCTGGTGTTGCTCGGGTTGCTGCCGCCGCTGCTGTACACGACCGCGATCAGCACCTCGCTCCTCGACTTTCGGCCCAAGAAGGTGTCGATCACGCTGCTGTCGGTCGGGTTGGTGCTGTTCACGACCTTCGCGGTGGCGGCGGTGGTGATGGCGCTGCTGCCGGTGCCGTTCGCGGCGGCGGTGGCCATCGGAGCGGTGGTGGCGCCGCCGGACGCGGTCGCGGCCATCGCCATCGCACGGCGGGTGGGGATGCCGCGGCGCATCGTCACCCTGCTCGAGGGCGAATCGCTGTTCAACGACGCCACGGCCCTGGTGACGCTGCGCACCGCCATCGCGGCCATGGCGGGGGCGGTGAGCCTGTGGGAGGCGGGGGCCGACTTCCTGCTGGCCGCGGTCGGGGGTGCGGTGATCGGCCTGGTCGCGGCGGCGGTGCTGGCCTTTCTGCGGCGGCGCATCACCGATCCGGTGCTCGACACCAGTCTGTCGCTGCTGGCGCCCTTCGCGGCGTACCTGCCCGCCGAGGCGGTGCATTCCTCCGGGGTGATCGCCGTGGTGACCTGCGGCCTGATACTCGGACACGGTGCGCCGGTGTGGCAGAGCGCGGCCTCGCGGATCGCCGAGCGCACCAACTGGCGCACCATCCAGTTCATTCTGGAGAGCGGGGTGTTCCTGCTGATCGGATTGCAGGTACGCCATATCGTGGAGGACGCCTGGAAAAGCGGGCTCGCACACGACACCCTGCTCATCGCATGCGCCGGGGTACTGGCGACGGTGATCCTCGCCCGGCCGGTCTGGGTCTTCCCGGCCACCTACGTCGCCTGGTGGATGGAGGGCAGACGGCGCGGCAAACCCAAGCCGCAGCCGACCGGCGCGGCCGTGGTGTCGTGGGCGGGAATGCGCGGCGTGGTGACACTGGCCGCCGCCATGCTGTTGCCCGCCGACACCCCGGAACTGGCGACACTGCGCCTGCTCGCGCTGGTGGTGGTGGGTGGAACGCTGCTGCTGCAAGGGGTTTCGCTGCCCTGGGTGGTGCGCGCGCTGCGACTGCGCGGACCCAGCCGCGCCGAGGACCGACTCCAGGAGGCGGCGCTGCTGCAACAGGCCACCTCGGCCGGGCTCACGGCCCTCGACGCGCACGTCACCGACGCCACACCGGCGCAGATCGTCGAGGGGCTGCGCGGGCAGGCCGCCCAGCGGGCCCAGGCCGCGTGGGAACTGTTGGGCCGCTCCGAATCCGACCGCATCACCCCCGGCGGGGAGTATCGGCGGCTGCGGCTGGCCATGCTGGCCGCCGAACGCGACGTGGTGCTGCGAGTGCGCGATACCGGCACCCTCGATCACGAGGTGCTCCAGCATGTGATGGCACTGCTGGATATGGAGGAGTCCACGCTGGCCCGCGTCACCGAGGCCGAGGACGACGGTCCGGACACCATGGTGGCCGGGGTGGGCGGCGGCGACTGCGAGCACCTGCGCGACGCCCCGGAGACCGCCCGGCCCGACACTCCCGACAGCTGTGCCGAATGCGTCGCCGAGGGACTGGTGTGGGTGCATCTGCGCATGTGCCTGGCCTGCGGGCATATCGCCTGCTGCGAGTCCTCGCCGGGCAATCACGCCACCAGGCATTTCGACGCCACCGGGCATCCGGTGATCCGCAGCGTGGAACCGGGTGAGAGCTGGCGCTGGTGCTACGTGGACGAACTGCTCGGGTAGCGGTGCGCTGAGCGGGGACGACCGTGCCCGCGCACCGGGCGGACGCGGCCCGTCCCGGCCGGGCACTACGCTGTTCCCGGTGCAGACAGGTCAGCAGCCCTCCGACGCCGAGCCCCGCCTCTGGGGTGGCACGACCCTCACCGAACGCCGTGAGGCGCGCCGCGCCGCGCTCCTGGACGCCGCACTCGATCTGATCGGCGAATCCGGGGCGGGCGCGGTGACCATGCGCGCCGTATGCCGCAAGGCCAATCTCACCGACCGCTATTTCTACGAATCCTTCAGCAGCCGAGACGAACTGCTCGACGTGCTCTACCGCCAGATCGCCGACGAATTCCTCGAGCCCATGACCGCCTACGCGGTGGCCGACGATCCGGCCCGCGACCGAGCGCTGTCGGAGGTGCTGGTGGACAAGGTGCTCCAGGATCCGCGCAAGTCCCGGCTGTTCCTGGTAGAGCCGTATTCGAGTACCGGGCTGGGCGCGACCACCATCTCGGTCATGCCCGCCTTCACCCGGCTCATCCAGGACCATCTGTTCAGCCATATCGAGGATCCGGTGCGCCGTCGGCTGGCCGCGGTGACCATGGCCAGCGGCAATGCGGGCATGTTCTCGGCGTGGTTGAACGGCACGCTGCGCGCCAGCCGCGAGCAGATCGTCGACCATCTGGTGGCGACCATCGGCGCCTACCGGCACATGTACCGCGACTAGATCCGGCCCGAACGGCGCGTCGAGGGCGTAGCGTCGCGGACATGGATCGCGCGGCAGTGCAGCAGTGGCTCGAGGGCTACGAATCGGCTTGGCGCACACCGGGAACCGCGGCCGTGGGCGAATTGTTCGCGGACGCGGCCGAGTACTACGTGTCCCCGTGGGCGGCGCCGATCACCGGCCGCGCGGCGATCGCCGCCTTCTGGGAGGCGGGGCGGGACGGACCCGACGAACCCTTCACCATGACCGCCGAGCTGATCGCGGTGGACGGCGACACCGCCGTGGCACGCGTCGGCGTCGAGTACCTGCGCGACACCCCGGCCTCGTGGCGCGACCTGTGGGTCCTGCGCTTCGACCACACCGGTCGGTGTGTTCGCTTCGAAGAATGGCCCTTCGCCCCGGATCAGCCGGACGGGCAAGATCATTCGGCACCCCCCTCGACGCCGAAATGATCATGACCAATTGTGCGAATTCGGGCATTTCGGACCCAACCCGATACCGCTGGTAGCGCGTGTTTCCCCCGCGCCACGCCCACAACCGCTATGACCTCGCGCGCCAATCCCACCCCCGCCCATTGTGCCCACCCTCATTTCCTGGAAGCGTCTCGGATCACGCGACCAGGAGGCGAGACTCCGCCGCCTCCTAGTCGCGCCCAAACTTTTCTCCCGCACGTCCAGGGATCCCCGCCTTGACCACACGGCTTCTCGTGCTGCCCGCCGCCCTCATCACCGCCCTGCTGTCGGGCTGCGGCTCCAGCACCGCACCGGATACGACACCCGCTGCGACACAATCGACTACGACAGTCGCACAATCGACCGCAACCCCAACGAGCGCGACAACCACGCCGTCCACTACGGCCGCCGCACCGCCGCCCCCGACCGCAGACACCACTACGGCGACCCCAGCTCCACCACCACCGGCCCCCGCGCCCGACATTCCCACCGTGCGCGCCCCGGCCGTCCCCACACCCGATGCTCCCACGCCCGAGACTCCCTCGGCCTACTACCGCAGCTGCGCCGAAGCCAGAGCGGCCGGTGCCGCCCCGCTGCACCGCGGCGATCCCGGATACCGCTCCGGCCTCGACCGCGACGGTGACGGTGTCGCCTGCGAGAAGTGATGCTCGCTGACGGCTACTGGCCGTAGGAGTAGCGGAGGTCGGCGAACAGCAGCCGGTTGAGCCGCTGCCGCAGATGCCCGGCCTTGCTGGCGTCGGGAGCCGGCGCCGCAGTGAGCACCGTGAACCTGAGCAAGGTCGCGCCGCCGACCGCGGTCAGCGCGAACTCGATCCGGGCGTCCGGCCTGCTCGGCCACAGCGAGGACCAGACGAGGCGATGCGGTTTCTCCGCGTCGAGGATCCGCGGCTCGACCTCGTCCGCCAGCAACGCCAGCCACGGTCGCGCCCCCGGCTGGCGGGGCCGGGCGAGCGAATCCCAGACGACCACCGGGGGCGCGGGAAGCGTCTTCGCGCGTGAGCCGATCTCGATCACCCGGGCAGCCTAGTTCGTCGTTGCCCGGTGTTGCGCCGCGCACATCCGGTGGCGAAACCGGGATGCCGGGTGTTAACTCGCTGGGGCGAGGTGCCGTCGTTCGCTGAGGCTCCTTCGCGGATACAGGCTGGCGATCGTAAACGTCGAGAGACGCCACCGATCAGGACAGGTCTCCCCGAATCAAGGGGTGATCCCGACCAGCTCCCGTCGGACGGGTTACGCCGCGAAGTGCCAAAGGTCTTACGAGGAAGGAGGTGGTGAGTGTGCCTGGTGGACGTGATCGATATCGGAGTCGATATCAGGTGGCCACACAGTGTTTCGGTGCCCCACGCGCGCTCGTTCGGAGGATTCCGCCCTCCCGGTAGCGCGCGGTGCGCCGACCTTTTCTCGGGAGTGCGTCATGACCATGGTGGAAATGCTCATTCGGCTGTCGGCCGGGGTGGGCCTGGGTGCGGTGATCGGGTTCGAGCGGCAGTATCGGGCGCGGATGGCCGGACTGCGGACCAACGCGCTGGTCGCCGCGGGCGCGACGCTGTTCGTGCTGCTGTCCGCACACGGCTTCAGCGGCGGTACCGCCGACCCGACCCGCGTTGCGGCACAGATCGTTTCGGGTATCGGATTCCTCGGCGCGGGCGTCATCCTGCGCGACGGGTTCACCGTGCGCGGCCTCAACACCGCCGCCACACTGTGGTGTTCGGCCGCGATCGGCGCGCTGGCCGGTGCGGGGATGCTGCCCACGGCGCTGGCGGGCACGGTCGTGGTGGTCGTGGTCAATACCGCGCTGCGGGCCGCGGGTCGCCGGGTGGACCGGCGTCCGGAGGCAGGCGACGAACAGCACACCCGGTACGCGTTCGTCGCCTGCACCGATGACGCGCACGAGGCGCACACCCGCGCGTTGCTGGTGCAGTCGTTGACCCGCACCGATTTTCAGCTGGTGTCGGTCGCCAGTTCCGATATCGGCTCCGGCAAGGTGGAGGTGCGCGCCGAGCTGGTCTCCGATCGCCGCGACGACCGGCAGATGGAGTCCGCGGTCAGCCGTCTGAGCCTGGAACCGCATGTGACCAGCGTCGGCTGGCGCACCCTGGACCAGCTCAGTGCGCCATGATCGGCGCGTCCGCGGCATCCGGCGCGGCGGGTTTGCGTCGCGGTAGGAACGATGCCGGGATCAGCGTGCACAGCAGCAGCACCAGCGCCACCACGAAGGTGTGCCCGAAGGAATCCGCGGCCTGCTCCAGACCGGTCGCGATCGCCTCCGGTGGTAGTCGCAGCTGCTCGGCGACCTTCGGATCGGTGGTGGCGGCGATGGCGGGACCGGCGAGTTCCTGCCCCTTCAGCAGATTCGTGAGCACCACCGAGATGGTCGCGGTACCGATGGAACCGGCCGTCTGATTGATGATGTTCATCAGCGTCGAACCGCGCGCCACCTGCGCGTGGCTCAGGGTCTGAATGGCGGCCGTCATGGTCGGCATCATGGTGCAGCCCATACCCAGACCGGTGACGAACAGCGCCGCGAGCAGCAGCGGGTACGGGGTGTCGGCGGTGACCTGGGTGAGGTAGGCCATCCCGAGCGAGATGACCGCGATACCGGTCAGCACGATCTTGCCGGGGCCGATCTTGTCGACCAGTCGCCCCGCGATCGGCATGGTCACCATCGCACCCAGGCCCTGCGGTGCGATGAGCAGACCCGCCATGAGCGTCGACTCCCCGCGCACCTGTTGCAGATAGGCGGGCAGCAGCAGGCTCGACCCGAAGAACGCCATGGCGAACAGGGTCATGGTGAGTACGGCGTAGCGCAGCGACTTGTTCTGGAACAGATGCAGGTCGATGAGCGGATACCGGGCACGCAGCGCGTGGAAGACGAACCCCGCCACCAGGACCAGGCCGATGACGCCCGGAATCAGCACCTTCGCCGACGCCACCGTGCCCGCCTCCGGAATGGAGGACACGCCGTAGAGGAACAGCGCCAGACCGGGCGAGGCCAGCAGCATGCCGACCCAGTCGAAGCTCTGCGACGGCTCGGGACTGTCGGACGGGAAGACGATCCACGCCAGGATCAGCCCGACGATGCCGATCGGCACATTGATGAGGAAGATCCAGTGCCAGCTGAAATCGTCGATCAGCCAGCCGCCGAGGATGGGCCCGCAGATGGGGCCCAGCAGCATGGGCACGCCGAGGACGGCCATGACCCTGCCGATCCGCTGCGGTCCGGCGGCGTGGGTCATGATCGTCATACCCAGCGGCATGAGCATGCCGCCACCGAGACCCTGCAGGACGCGGAAGGCGATGAGCGATTCGATGCTCCACGCGGTGGAGCACAGCACCGAACCGAGGACGAACAGCACCAGCGCCGTCATGTAGAGCCGTTTGGTGCCGAACCGGTCGGCGGCCCACCCGGTGAGCGGGATGACGGTGGCCAGCGCGAGGGTGTAGCCGGTCATCGTCCACGCGGCGATGGCGTAGCTGGTGTCGAACTCGACCTGGAATTTCGGGATGGCGACGGTCACGACGGTGACGTCGAGAATCGACATGACCGCGCCCAGCACGACCACGCCCGCGATCTTCAGGACCCGGGCATCGAGGGTGTCGGCGGCGGAACCGGCCGACGAATTATCCGGAGGTGATGTCACCGCTTCAGCCTGCCAGGTCGCGGGCCGGAGAACCAGCAGCGACTTCGGTGGTGTCGGCGATCCGGCGGCGCATCGCGGTATGCGATATCGCCACGGGTGGGAAGGTCTATCCCGAGGCATCGAGACGACGCCGGACCCGCCCCGATACGCAATCCGCTCGCGCACAGCGCAACCGGCCTCCGTCGCCCGCACCGCTACTCGAAACCCACTGCGCCCCAATCGGACTGAGAGCCTCTCGGGCAGTCGCCACCCGGCGCGCGAAATGCGCGGCGGCAGCACCGTTCAGCCGTGCGCGGCAATCGAAAATTAATCCCTTTCATCCGACATCGCGCAGTTCGCGGGTTACAGTGACCCGCAGAGGGACGCGGCGACGAGGAGCAGGTGTTGGTGTCCATCGGGAAATTGGTGTCGTTCGACAGTTCACGGGGGTTCGGATTCATTCGGCCCGAAGACGGTGGCCCGGACGTTTTCGTCCATGTCAACGACATCGGCCTGGACGAGGACGAGCTGCGCCAGGGGCGGGTGTTCGAATTCGATGTGACCGAAGGTGACCGGGGGCCGAAGGCGATCAACCTGGCGCTGGTCGGGGGGACGGGGCCGGTGCGGCACAAGAACAAGGAACGCGGCGAGCGGACGGCCGGACAGCTCAGCGCCGAGGAGCACCGGCGGCTCATCACCGAACTGCTGCTCGACGCCAGCCCGGCCCTGACCGCCGGGGAGATACTGACCATCCGCGAGCGCCTCACCGCCTTCGCCGATCAGCACGGGTGGATCGACGGCTGAGGGTATGCCGGTCTCGAAAAACTGACCGGTACGGCCTTACGATCTTGGGGAGCCGCCGTATCCGACCGATGAGTTTCGATCGGGCGCGGCGTCTACCTGGGTAGGTAACCCCGAGGAGGTCGCGTGGATCTGCCCGTCATGCCGCCGGTCAAACCGATGCTGGCGAAATCGGTGTCCGCCATTCCGGAGGAGCCCGGACTGCTGTTCGAGCCCAAATGGGACGGTTTCCGCTGCATCGTCTTCCGCGACGGACCCGAGATCGAACTCGGCTCCCGCAACGACCGTCCGCTCACCCGGTACTTCCCCGAACTGGTGGAACTGCTGGCCGCCGCACTGCCCGAGAAATGCGTGGTCGACGGCGAGATCGTGGTGGTCACCGAACACGGCCTGGATTTCGACACCCTGCAGCAGCGGCTGCATCCGGCGGCGTCGCGGGTGAACAAGCTGGCGGTGGAGACCCCGGCCAGTTTCGTGGGCTTCGACCTGCTGGCGCTCGGGGACCGAGATCTCACCGAGGAACCGTTCGAACAGCGGCGGCGACTGCTGGAGACGGTGCTCGACGGCGGCTTCTCCCGCACCCACCTCACCCCCATCAGCGACGATCCGCAGCAGGCGCGCGACTGGTTCACCCGGTTCGAGGGCGCGGGCTTCGACGGGGTCATGGTCAAGGCCAAGGATCTGCCGTACCTGCAGGACAAGCGGGTCATGCTGAAGGTCAAGCACGAACGCACCGCCGACTGCGTGATCGCCGGATTCCGCTGGCACAAGGACGGCGAAGGCGTCGGCTCACTGCTGCTGGGCCTGTTCGACGACGACGGCCACCTGCACCATGTCGGCGTGGCCAGCAGTTTCACCGCCGCCCGCCGCAAGGAACTGGTGACCGAACTGGAGCCGCTGCGCACGAACGCCCTGGAGAACCACCCGTGGCGGGAGTGGGCCGACGCGGCCGCACAGGCCAAGGCCGAGGGCAAGATGCCCGGCGGGGTCAGCCGCTGGACCGGCGGCAAGGACCTGTCCTGGGAGCCGCTGCGCCCGGAACTGGTCGGCGAGGTGCGCTACGAGCACGTCATGTCCGGGCGCTTGCGCCACGGCGGGCGGCTGGTGCGCTTCCGCACCGACCGCACCCCCGAATCCTGTACCTACGCCCAGCTCGACGAGGTCGCGCCCGCCGAACTGGCCGATATCTTCACCGAGGCGAAAGCCGGCGAGGGAGCACGGTCGTGAGCGGTTCCGTCGAGATCGAGGCGAACGGGCACACCGTCACCATCTCCAATCCGGACAAGATCTACTTCAGCAAACGCGGCGACACCAAACTCGACCTGGTGCGCTACTACCAGGCCGTCGCCGACCCGATCATGAACACCATCAAGGACCGGCCGGTACTGCTGGAGCGGTATCCGGACGGGGCGAGCGGCAAATCCTGGTTTCAGAAGCGGGTGCCCGCCTCGGTGCCCGACTGGTTGCAGACCACCGTCGTGTCCACCCCCAACGGCACCACCAGCGACGCCCTGGTGGCCGCCGACATCGCGCACATCCTGTGGGCGGTCAATCTGGGCTGCCTGGGCTTCCACGTGTGGCCCACCCACGCGGGCGCGGAGGAGACCGGCACCGCGCCGCCGGTCTTCGACGCCGACGGCAACGAACTGCCGCCCACCGGCATCACCGACGAACTGCGCATCGACCTCGATCCCTCTCCCGGTATCGGTTTCGACGACCTGCGCGCGGCCGCGCTGGCCACCCGTGACCTGTGCGAGGAACTCGGCATCGACGTGCGCGTCAAGACCTCCGGCTCGCGCGGCCTGCACCTGTACGCGCTGCTGGAACCGCGCTGGGACGGCTACCAGGTGCGCGCCGCCGCCGTCGCCCTGGCCCGCGAACTGGAACGCCGCCACCCCGACCGCATCACCGCCCAGTGGTGGAAAGAGCAGCGCGGCAGCCGCGTCTTCGTCGACTTCAACCAGAACGCCCCGCACAAAACGGTTTTCGGCGCCTGGTGCGTGCGCCCCAAGGTCGGCGCCCAGGTCTCCACCCCCATCTCCTGGTCCGACCTGGACACCGTCGTCCCCGACGACCTCACCATCGCCACCGTCCCCGACCGCGTCGCCCGCCACGGCGACCCCTGGGCCGACCGCACCCCGCAATCAATCGCCCCGCTGCTCGAGATGTCCGAGCGCGATATGGCCGACGGCCTCATGGACGCACCCTGGCCCCCGGTGTATCCGAAGATGCCCAACGAACCCCCGCGGGTGCAGCCGAGCAAGGCCCGTCGGAACAGCGAGTAGCCGCCTCACGGGAGAATGGCGAAAAGCACTGCGGCAGCGATCGTTTCGATCCAGAAGAACAGCCAGACCGGATAGAACGGCACCGGCTGGTCCACCAGGCGGGAGATGAGCCGACCCGCCGCCATGCCGGCCAGGGCCGCGGCGGTGGTGGCGATGACACCATCGCGCACGCCGCCGGGACCGAAGGCCGCGAGAGCCAGCATGACCGCCACGGCGAGACCGAAACCGCCGTAGACGGCCCGGATCTCGGAACGGCCGTCGGGAGTGTCGACGCGGGTGCCGAAGGGACGAGCGATGGCGGCGGGAGCCACCAGCGCGTAACCGCCCATGGCGAGAAACGCGGCGGCGATGACCAGAACAACGGCTGTGTGCACGGGCGGGACCCTTTCGCGTGGAATGTCACATGCGATGATCACGGGCATGGACAGGGTCGCACTTCCGGAAACGTGCTGTCCGGGCGAAGTGGCGACGATCTGGATCCGATCCGGGTACGCCGCGTATCTGGGGCCGTCGCTGCGATTGGATCCGCATTCGGGGTCGGTGCACTGCGTCGCGGTCGGGATCGACGCGCCGTTCACGGTGCGGGTCGCCGCCGACCAGCGCACAGTGCGCAGCGCGTTCATTCCGGCCCGCACGCGGCATCAGGTGGTGGCGGAGTCGGGGCGGATGCTGTTCTGCTACCTCGAACCGACGCTCCTGAGCGGCGTCGAACGGTGCACGACCGAGACACTGGGCGCGATCGGGCTCACCCACCGTCACGAATCGGCGCTCATCGACCAGATGCGGCAGGCGAATCCGCTCGACCCCGCCGCGCTGCTGCGCCGCATCGCCGACACGGACACACCGGCTGTCACCGACGCCCGCATCCGCGCTACGGTGCGGACGCTCCGCGCCGATCCGGCCGCAACGCTCGGCGCGACCGCCCTCGCCACCGAGGTCGGCCTGTCCACCTCACGGTTCCTGCACCTGTTCTCCGCCCAGACCGGCACCAGCCTGCGCCGCTACCGGCTGTGGTCACGCATGATGCGGGTCGCGGCCGCCGTCGAACGGGGACACGACCTCACCACCGCGGCCAGTGACGCCGGATTCGCGTCGCCGAGTCACTTCAGCGATAGCTTCCACACCATGTTCGGTCTCACCGCGACGACACTGCTGGCCAACGGGACCCGTCTGATCGTCGGACAACCGTAGCGACGGACCTATCGCTCGACCGCCAGTGCGGTGCGATTCAGGATAATCCATTCCTGGCGGACGCCCGCCTCTTCGGTGCCGCCGACGGAAAACGCATCGTAGCCTTTGATGGCGGCGAACTTCCCGCGGTCATACACCTGCCAATACCGTGATTCCAGTTCCTCTTCTCTTTCCGACGCGTCGTGCGGCCGTTCCCCCCTCCGAAGCTCCTCCATCTTCTCGCTGATCGACCGCAATTCCGCTTGCTGCTCGTGGTACAGGTCGAGGTAGTCCACGACCTTCGCGTCGGGCTTCAGCGCCATCCTCAACAATGTTTCCGACCGGTGGTCCGCATATCGCAGCGCCATTCCCACGTCCGGCGTCGCATAAGTACCCTCCCCGTATTGTCCGGTGCCGGGAAAGTACGAGCCCGATTTGAACTCCGCGACGAAACGTGGGTCCGATACGCCGCGGAACAACTCGACACCGCCCGCCGCGACGATCTGGTCCAACTCCTCGCGGGACACCAGGGTGGGCGGGCCGTCGAACCTCTGGCGTCGGTTCACCTCACCCAACGCGCGCCCGCCGTGGTTGGTGCCGTATCCCGCGCCGTCGAGCGCGCGATAGTCGAGATCGTCGATGAGGTCGCGCCCCCGGGTAATGTTCCCGGGTATCGAATATCCGAGCGCGGATTCGCTGTCGTCCGATGGTCCCGGCGATGCCGTGGACGGCTCGTGGTCCGCTTTCACGGTCGCCGCGACCATCGGTCCGATTTCGCGGTCTTCGTGCACGATCGCGTCGACCGCGTCGTGTGGTCCATCGCCACCGATCTGTCGAGAGGTGTCCGAAAAGGCCTCACCGGCCTCGCGGAGCTTCAACACACGATCGCGAATTCCCTTGCACAAATCGATCAAGGCGCTGCTGATGAACACGTGAAACCCCACCCGAAGCGCATACTCCGCAGCCTAGCGGGCTCCCGCCACTGAGAATATCTCCGCCGAAGCATTCCCACCGGCATTCCATCCCACCGTCCGCCCCATCGTCCGCGGGACAGCGGATTCCGGACGCGGCCTGCCCGGTTCGACCGGCCTCGGCGGGTAGGGTCGGCTCAGTGCTGACCAGGACACGACTATTCGCGCTGTTCGCCGTCCCCACCCTGACGTTGACCGGATGCGGGCTCTTCGACGACGACACCACCGAACGGATGACCTCCGTCGCGACCAGCTTCGCCGACGCGCTCACCAATGACGATCCGAGCGCGGCGGCAGCCGTGACCACCGATCCGGCGTCGGCCGCCGCCACGCTGACCGGGCTCTACGACGGACTCGGCACCGATGCGCGGTTCGAGGTGCGCGGGGTCGACACCGACGCCGGGACGTTCACGCTCGCCGCGACCTGGAAGCTCGGTGCGAACGAGTGGAGCTACACCACCACCGGCAAGGCCGCCGATACCGGTGACGGGTTCAAGGTCGCCTGGGATCCGGCCGCCGTGGCACCGGGACTGGACACCGGACCGCTGAGCTACAGCCCGGTCTATCCGGATCCCGCGCGGGTGCTCGACAGCACCGGCGGCGAGCTGATGACGCAGCAGGTGGTGACCCTGGTGAATCTCTCGCCCGGAGTGGACACCGCCGCGGTGGCGAATCTGCTGTCCCCCATCGCCCCCGGCATCACCGCGACGTCGCTGCAATCGGAAATCGATGCGGCACAAGGTAACCCGGTCACGGCGATCACGCTGCGGGAATCCGACCTCGCCCCGATCCGGGATGCGCTGACGGCTCTGCCGAATGTCACCCTGGCACCGCAGACCCGCCTGCTGACCACCGACCGGGACCTGGCCTCCCCCACCCTGTCCGGGCTGTCGGAGCTGTGGCAGCAGCAAGCCGACGCCGCGGCGGGCTGGGCGGTGCGCGCCCGCACCCCGCAGGGCACCGAGCGGGTCGCGGGCCAGGACCCGCGGCCCACCACCGATATCCGCACCACCCTCGACCTGGTTCTGCAACGCGCGGCGGAAGCGGCGCTCACACCCATCACGCAACCGGCCGCCATCGTGGCCTTGCAGCCCTCGACCGGGAATGTGGTTGCCGTGGCACAGAATTCGGCCGCCGACGCAGAAGGACCCATCGCGCTGACCGGCCTGTACCCGCCCGGCTCGACCTTCAAAACGGTGACGGTGTCCGCGGCGCTGCAGGCCGGGTCGGTGACCCCCGACAGTATTGTCGCCTGTCCGGGTTCGGCGAATATCGAGGGCCGCCGCATTCCCAACGACAACAACTTCGACCTCGGCGAGGTCCCGCTGCACACCGCCTTCGCCCGCTCCTGCAACACCACCATGGGCCGACTGGCCGTCGATCTGCCCCCGGATGCCCTCACCACCGCCGCCGCCCAACTCGGTCTGGGCATCGACTATGTCACCCCCGGCCTGACCACCGTCACCGGTTCGGTCCCCACCGCCGACACCCCCGCCCTGCGCGTCGAGGAGGGCATCGGCCAAGGCAAGGTCACCGCCTCCCCGTTCGGCATGGCGTTGGTCGCCGCCGCCCTCGCGCACGGTTCCGTCCCCGCCCCCACCCTGGTCGCGGGCCAGCCCGGCACCCCCGACCGCACCCCGCCCGCACTCCCGGCCGGAATCGCCGACCAGGTGAAAACCATGATGCGCGAAACGATCACCGACGGCACCGCCACCCAACTGCGCGACATCCCCGGCCTGCTCGGCAAGACCGGCACCGCCGAATTCATCGACGACACCCACGCCCACGGCTGGTTCGTCGGCATAGACGGCGACCTCGCCTTCGCGGTCTTCGTCTACGACGCCAACAGTTCCGGCCCGGCCGTCGACGCGGCGGGCCGGATGCTGCGGCAGCGCTGAGGTTTCAGCGGACCGCACGACACACCGCCCGCTGTCCGCCAGCTCCGGCGGCAACCGACAGCGGGACGGATCTCGCGGCGACGCAGGCTCACTCCCACGACCGGAGCGGCCGCGAACCGCCGGGGTTCGCGGCCGCCGAGTGCCCGGCGGCGGTGCGGCTACCGGGCACGGCGAGCATCAGTGGGCGACGCCGGCCGTCCGGGGTGTGTCACCGGTGGCGGTGGGCAGCGCGGCTCGCGGGCGTTCGGTCAGCAGCAGTACCGCGGTCAGCACCACGAGCCCCACCGCCGAGCCGTGCACGGCCAATGCCGTTGCCGCGGTGCCGCCGTGCGTGACGACCGCCAGCGCGTCGCCGAACGGTATCGCGGCGTTGATCAGCACCACCCAGCCGAGCAGCCGGCGGTGGCCGAGGGCGAGCAGCAGGAACGTGACGACGGCGACCGCGATGTCACGCGCGCCCTTGACGACGAAGTAGCCGTCGGCGTTGCCGGTCGGCCACGGCTCGATACCGAAACCTTGTGGGGCGCCGGCGGGATCGAGCAGGAAGCTCAGCCCGAAGTACAACGGTGCGGCCGCGCAGAGCACGGCCATCAGGGTGGTCCAGCGATATCTCGTCATGATCGTTTCCTCGGTTTCTCGGATCAGGCCGCGCGGACGCGGCGGATGTGACGGGCGTAGCGGGGACGGCCTACGGTGTGCCAGATGGCGCGCACCGGTGCGGGAAGACCACCGAGCAGCTTGGCTCTCTCGCTGCGGTCGGCCTCCTCCAGGACGAGACCGAACAGCGTGAGCAGGGTGAGCTTGGGCGTATTGGCCACCAGGTGATCGCCCAGCGACGCCCATTCCCGCTCGGAGATGTGGTCGGCCGCCAGCGGAAGCAGCGTCGTCTCCTCGTCGTCGAGATGTTCGAGCAACACCGCCCGGTGATCGACGAGTACCGCCACGACCGTGTCGCGTTCGTCGGCTCCCGCCCCGGCCTCCCACGCCGGGACC
Source organism: Nocardia otitidiscaviarum (assembly GCF_007362295.1). NCBI lineage: Bacteria > Bacillati > Actinomycetota > Actinomycetes > Mycobacteriales > Nocardiaceae > Nocardia > Nocardia otitidiscaviarum. The sequence goes on from NZ_CP041695.1 coordinate 3,244,621, forward strand.
GCGGTGTCGAGCGCGGCCAAGGTGGCTTCCACCCGCTCGTGCTGCGCCTGCATGCGCAGCACGACGTCCGCTTCCAGATCGACCCGGGCCAGCAGCGGTGGCCACAACAGCTCGTCCTCGCCCTCGTGGTGGTTCTTCAGCCCCAGCCGGTAGTCGCGGAAATGGTCGGCGATCACCTTGGCGCGCACCGTATCTCCCGGGGCGACCGCCGCGACCAGTTCCGTCAGCAGCCGTGACTCGCGCCGGAAGGCGCGGTGCACGATCTTCATGTCCTGAGTGTCGACGCTCATCTGTTCCTGTCCTTCGACCGTTGTGTTCGACGGGTTCGAGACTGCGCCCGGCGGTTTGGAAGGCACTAGCAGCCGACTTGGAACCCGTAACCCGGCCACGCGTACGATGAGCCCGTCATGGTCTTGATCCGGGTATTGGGTTCGTTCGCGGCCGAGACCGACGGCGAATCCCTTCCCCTCGGCGGGCCGCGGCAGCGCGGCGTACTCGCCCTGCTGGTGGCCGCGCGCGGTCAGGTCGTACCGGTCGACCGGATGGTCGAGGACCTGTGGCGCGGCGAACCGCCCGCGCGCGCTCTGGCGTCGTTGCAGGCCTACATCTCCAACCTGCGCCGCCTGCTCGAACCCGGCCGCGCGCCGCGGACACCGGCTCGCTCGCTGGTGAGCGCATCGCCCGGCTACGCGTTGCGGCTGCCGCGAAAAGCGGTGGACGCATGGCGATTCGAGGAACTGCTCGACCAGGCCCGCGCGCTCACCGACCCCCGTGACATTCGGGGTCACCTGGACGAGGCGTTGGCGCTGTGGCGGGGGCCGGCGTTCGCCGAGGTCGCCGACGAGCCGTGGGCCGTCGCCGAAATCGCTCGCCTCGACGAGCTGCGCCTGATCGCCCGCGAACTGCACATCGCGGCGGGACTGCGGCTCGGCCGTCCCGCGACGGTGGTTCCCGACACCGAACGCCTCACCCGCGACCATCCGCTGCGTGAGGAGGGCTGGCGCCTGCACGCCCTCGCCCTGTGGAGCAGCGGCCGCCAAGCCGACGCCCTGGCCGCACTGCGCCGCGCCCGCACCCTCCTCGCCGACGAACTGGGCCTCGACCCCGGACCGGGCCTGGTGGCGCTGGAAGAAGCGATCCTCACCCAACGCACCGACGTGCTGCGCCAGGCCGTCTCCCCACCCGCCTCCGACCCACCCGCCGCCGATGCGGCCCGACCCCCGGTGGCCACGCCAGCACCGCCCTCCGGTGACAATCCGGAGGCGACCACGTTCGTGGGCCGCGACGCCGAGTTTTCGGCGTTGCTGGCGGCCGCCGATGCGGCCACCACCGGCGGGGTGCGCGTCGCATTCGTCACCGGGGAGGCCGGACTCGGCAAATCGACCCTGCTCGAGCATCTCGCCGCGCGGCTGGTACGCCACGGGTGGCTGGTGGCCGCCGGACGCTGCCCCGACGTGGACAGCGCACCGCCCGCGTGGGCGTGGGTGGAGGTGCTGCGGTCGGTGGCCGGAAGCGTCGCGCCGGGAGCGTTCGCCGCCGACCTCGCGCCGCTGCTCCGCGATTCCGCGGCGGTGGTCGGTGACGTGGCGGTGGCCGGTGACGCCGCCGCCGGACGATTCCGGCTGCGGCAGGCCGTGTGGTCCTGGTTCTCGGCGTGCGCCGCCGACCGTCCGGTCGCCGTCGTCCTGGACGACCTGCACTGGGCCGACGCCGCCACCCTCGAACTGCTCGGCGGAATCGTCGACGCGCGGGGTCCGATCCTGGTCGTCGCGGCGTACCGCGCGGACGAAAGCGAGCGGCTCACCGCAACGCTGGCATCCCTCGCCCGCACCGCACCCCTGCGGCTGGACCTGCCCGGACTCGATCGCGCCGCCGTCGCCGAACTGGTACGCGCCGAGTGCCGCGCCGACGACGCGACCGTCACCGGCATCGCCGAACGCACCGGCGGCAATCCGTTCTATGTGCGCGAGACCGCGCGGCTGCTGAATGGTGAGGGCGCGCTCATGGCGCTGTCCGAGGTCCCCGAGGGTGTCCGGGATGTGCTGCGACGCCGGTTCGCGCGGCTGCCCGAGAGCGGTGTGTCCGTCCTGCGACTGGCGGCGGTGGCGGGCCGGGAAAGCTCGGTGGACGTGCTCGTGCGCGCCGCCGACACCGATGAGGACGGCGTCCTGGACGCACTCGACGCGGGCGTCATCGCCGGATTGCTCGACGAACCCGCGCCCGGGCGGGTCCGGTTCGTGCACGCGCTGGTCAGGGACACCTTGCTGACCGATGTGAGCCGACTGCGGACCACCAGGATGCACGCCCGGATCGCTGCGGCCCTGGCGGGCAGCGGCGACATCGCGGCCCTGGCCCATCACCACGCGCGCGCGGGATCGCCGCAGGCCGTCGGCTACTGCGTGCGGGCCGCCGAACTGGCCGAGGCCCGGTATGCCCACGATGTCGCCGCCGGACTCCTCACCGACGCCGTCGCCAACTCCACCCACCCGGACGAGCGCGTCGACCTGCTCGGCAGGCTGCTACGCGCGCAGGTCAGGGCCGGGGCCTTCGCCGCGGCCCGGGATACCCGACAGCAGGCCGTGGAGTACGCCGAATCGCTCGGGCGCGACGATCTGATGATCGCCGCGTTCACGGCCTGGACCGAGCCCACCCCCTGGCAGTCCCGTCCCTACGGCACGGTCGACCGTCCGATCGTCGACCGGCTCGATCGTCTGCTCGCGCGCGCCGATCTCGCTCCCGAGGTGCGGGCACACCTGCTCATCGCGTACTCCCACGAGCTGGTGGGCGAGGCCGATCCGACGGTCATGGCGGCCGCGCGGGAAGCCCTGGACCTCGCCACCACTCCCCGGCTGCGCGCCGCGGCGCTGCTGGTGCTGGCGCGTGACTCCGGGCGGCCGGAGTACTCCCGTGCGCTGGTGGAGCTCAGTGTCGAGCACGATCTGCCGGTCTACCGCGTGACCGGGCTGCTCGACCAGGCCGCGAGCGCCGCCGCGGCCAACGACCCGGCGACCATGCGCCGCCTGACCGAGGAGGCCTTGGCTCTCGCCCGCGCCTACCGGATGCCGGAAGCGATCGGTGTGGCCGAGGTCGCGCTGGCGACACTGGTGCTCATCGAGGGCCGGTCCGCCGAGGCCGAACGCCGCTACGCCGAGGCCAACGAACGCATGGAACGCGCCGGATCGGTGCACGCCACCGGCTTCCTTCGCCTCGCGCTGGCGGTGATCCGGCTCAACGACGGCACGCTCGGCGACCATCTGGACGAGGTGCGCGCTCTGCACGCGGCGTACGGCCCGATGGCCGCCGACCTGCTCGTGCTCGCCCTGCACGCCGCCGGCCGCACCGAGGAGGCCCGCCTCCTCCGCACATCGCGGCATCCGATCCGGCCCGACTTCTTCTACACCTTCCTGACGAGTCTGCGGGCGATGGCGGCGGTCGCCCTGAACGACCGCGACGCCGCCGCGCGGATCTACGCGGACCTGCTGCCCCACCGAGACGGCCCTCCGGCTGGTGCGGCGAGCCTGTCGCTGGCCGTCCGTCCGGTCGCCCACACGCTCGGTGAACTCGCTCTCCTGCTCGGCCACACCGGCGAGGCCGCCGCCCACTTCACCCGGGCCGCCGTCATCGCCGACCGGTGGAACGCCCCGCACTGGTCGACCGCCGCCCGAATCCACGCCGAGGGTGCTCACGGCGGTCCCGATTCACCGTAGCGCGTGTTCGGAGCGATTTCGTGGTCTGCGAAAACCTGTTGGCGGACCACGGCGACCGCTGTTACCTTTCCGGAGGCCGTGCCAGAGAACGAGGAGGTGGTATCCGTGAACGCAGTATCGACATGGGTGCTCCCCTCCGGGGTCGCGGTCGGGCGATAGGTCGTCCGGGAGCGCCGTTCACAAGCACTCCCGAAAGGCACGACTGTGCAACCCCTTTCTGAAAAGCGCCGCGCCGACGACAGGGCGCCCGAGCGCGAATTCACCGCGTCGCACGCCCCGGGCAGCGACCACCCGCCCCTGAGGTTCGATGTGATCGTTGCCGGGTGCGGGCCGACCGGCGCGATGCTGGCAGCCGAACTGCGGCTGCACGATGTGCGAGTACTGGTTCTGGAGAAGGAAACCGAGCCCGCATCGTTCGTCCGCATCGTCAGTCTCCATATGCGCAGTCTCGAGCTGATGGCGATGCGCGGACTGCTGGATCGCATTCTCGAACGCGGACGACGACGTCCGGTCGATGGCATCTTCGCAGCCATCGCCAAGCCCGCGCCCGAATGCCTGGATTCCGCGCACCCCTATCTGCTCGGTATCCCGCAGCAGGTACTCGTCAACTTGCTCAAAGAACATGCGATCGAACTGGGCGCGCAGATCCGGCGCGGTTGCGCGGTCGCCGGTTTCGACCAGGACGACGAGGGGGTGACCGTCCACCTGGCCAACGGGGAACAGGTGCGGTCGCGATATCTCGTCGGATGCGACGGTGCGCGCAGCACCACGCGCAAACTTCTCGGCGTCGGTTTTCCCGGCGAGCCCTCACGCAACGACACGCTGCACGGCGAGATGGAGGTGGGTGTGCCGCACGAGCATATCGCCGCCAAGATGGCTGAGATCCGTGGGACTGCTCAGCGGTTCTTTCTCCGTCCTGTCGGCGAAGGGCTCTACAGCGTCGTAGTCCCCGCTGCGGGAATCACCGATCGCACGGAACCACCCACCCTCGAGGATTTCCGACAACAGTTGCGCGCCATCGCTGGAACCGACTTCGGCGTGCACTCGCCGCGCTGGCTGTCCCGCTTCGGGGATGCCACCCGGCTGGCCGAGCGTTACCGGGTCGGTCGAGTACTGCTGGCGGGCGATGCGGCGCACATCCACCCGCCCACCGGCGGGCAGGGACTCAACCTGGGCGTTCAGGACGCATTCAATCTCGGCTGGAAACTGGCCGGCCACATCCGCGGCTGGGCGCCGGAAGCCTTGCTGGACACCTACCAGACCGAACGCCAACCAGTCGCCGCGGATGTGCTTGACAACACCCGCGCTCAGATGGAATTGCTCTCCGCTGAACCGGGCGCGCAGGCGGTGCGCAGGCTGCTCACTGAACTGATGGACTTCGACGTGGTGAACCGGCACCTGATCGAGAAGATCACCGCGATCGACGTCCGCTACGACGTCGGCGACGGCCCCGACCTTCTCGGCCGCCGCCTGCGCGACATCGACCTGACACAGGGCCACCTCTACGATCTGCTGCATCGCGGCCGCGGCCTGCTGCTGGATCGCACCGTACGCCTGACCGTCGACGGTTGGTCAGACCGCGTCGATTACCTTGCCGATCCCGTTGCGGTACTGGATGTTCCGTGCGTCCTGCTCCGCCCGGACGGCCACGTCGCGTGGATCGGTGACGATCAGCAGGGCGTCAACGACCACCTCACCCGATGGTTCGGTAACCCCGCCACCGATTTCGCGCCTGAACGAACCGGAAGCCCACACTGAGGATCGAGTTCGGCGCGATAGCCGAACTCGCCGACGGGAAACCGGTGGACTCGGTGGCGTCCCGCCTGATAGTCACTGAATCCATGCTGGTGACCTCACGCTCCGCGGCCGAGTACCGCGCCATGTTCGATCTGTCGGACGCGGACCTGAACGGGTGGGTGCTCGACTGCTGCGCGGGCGGAGCCAGTTTCGCCGCCGAGACCGGACAGCGGGTGGTGGCCGCCGATCCGGTGTACGCGGTCGGGGTGGATGAGGTCGAGGCGCGCGTGTCGGCGGGGCTGCGCGAGGGTGACGACATGATCGACGCGCACGCGGAATGCTTCGAATGGGGGTGGTACGGCGATATCGAGAGCCGTCGGTCGATGCGTCACGTGGCGGGAGCGCGCTTCCTCGCGGACCTGCGCGCACGACCCGGACGCTACGTCGCGGCGGCGCTGCCCCAACTCCCGTTCGCCACCGCCGCTTTCGACCTGGTGCTCTGCTCACATCTGCTGTTCACCTGGGCCGACCGGTTGGGTGAGGACTGGCATCGGCGCGCGCTCCACGAGCTGCTGCGGGTCAGCCGCGGTGAGGTGCGGGTGTATCCGCTGGTGGTGCAGGCGACCGGGGAGCCGGTCGTCTTCCTCGACCGGCTGCGCGCGGAGCTGCACTCCCGCGGCCACCGCACCGAGTTGCGGGAGGTGACCTACCGGTTCCAGCGCGGCGCGCACCACATGCTGCGAATCCAGATGGCGCACCGGCCGATTCGCGCACGACGCCGCTGATACGAATCCCGCCGCCCACCGGCGCGACAACCTGGCCCGCGCCCGCCCGCCGCTTCCACGGTCGGGCGTGAACGTCGGTTCACCGCCAGCCCACCAGGTCCGCCGCCCGCTGAGCGATGGCCTTGCCGAGTTCGGTCCGGATTCAGTTGTCGCCGTGCACGTTCGGGAACGTCTCGGTGATGAGGGTGCGCAGCATGTCGGCGAGCAGGTTGTGCACCTGCTCGCGGGTCAGGCTGCCGCGCACGATCCATTCGCGGCCCGCGGCCTTCACCAGGCCGCCGTAGCAGCGCACCAGGGCGCGCAGCTCGTCGCTGTGCAGCGATTCCTCGAGCCCCATCATCCGCACCACCCGATCGGCGGCGGCGGTATCGGCCTCGTCGAGGATGCGCTGCACTTCCGGATCGTCGCCGATGCCCTCGTGGCCGGTGACCTTCACCCAGGTGTGGCCGTGCTCGCCGATGGTGTCGAGCAGCCACGCCACGCTGGCGTCCACGCGGTCGCGCATGGTGCCGGTGGGCACGGTCATGGCCTCGGGGCGCGGCAGGGTGACCATGCGGCGCACCACCGCCAGGTACAGGTCACGCTTGTTCCCGAAGTAGTGATTGATCAGGCCGCGCGCCACTCCGGCGCGCTGCGCCAGTTCGGCGGTGGAGACCGCCGCGTACGGCCGTTCCCCGAACATGTCGATGGCGCAGGCGAGGATCTGGGCGCGGCGTTCGTCGGGCTCGAGGCGACGGCGACGCGACGGCGTGTCGGCACCCTCGGCCGCGGTGGCGTCGAGCACCGTCGCCTCGACCGCGGACGCAGTGTCGGTGTCGCTGCCGGGTGTCGGCCGCGACTCGGTGTCGGTGTCGCTGCCGGGCGTGGGCCGCGACTCGGTGTCAGAGTGAGCGGGCAATGAGATCCTTCATCACCTCATTGGCGCCCGCCAGGATCCGCAGCACTCGGGCGCCGGTGTAGAGCTGGGAGATCGGGTATTCGGTCATGTATCCGTAGCCGCCGAACAGTTGCAGACAGCGGTCTACCACGATACCCAGTTGGTCGGTCAGCCAGTACTTCGACATGGCAGCAGTGGGAATATCGAGTTCCCCCGCTACGTGTTTGACCAGGCAATCGTCCAGGAAGACCCGGCTCACGGTGGTGATGGTCGCGCATTCGGCGAGTTCGAACCTGGTGTTCTGCATGGCGAACAGCGGTTTGCCGAACGCTTCGCGGCCCTTGGTGTAATCGACGGTCAGTTCCACCGCCTTCTCCATCATCGCCACCGCCATGATGGCGGTGACCAGTCGCTCCTGCGCCAGCATCTGCATCATCTGGTAGAAGCCCTGGCCCTCGGCCGAACCCAGCAGATTCGAGGCGGGCACCCGCAGGCCGTCGAAGAACAGCTCCGCGGTGTCCTGGCCCTTGCCGCCGATCTTGGACAGGATGCGGCCGCGCGTGAATCCGGGTGTCTCGTCGTTCACCTCGGCGAAGATGAGCGAGACGCCCGCCGCGCCCTGGGTGGGGTCGGTCTTGGCGGCGATGATGATGCCGTCGCACAGCCAGCCGTTGGAGATGAAGATCTTCGACCCGGTGATGACGTACTCGTCGCCCTCGCGCACGGCGCGGGTCTTGATGTTCTGCAGATCCGATCCGGTGCCCGGTTCGGTCATGCCGATGGACAGCACCATCTCACCGCTGGCCGCCTTGGGCAGTACCCGCCGCTTGAGCTCCTCGGTGCCGAATTCGTGCACGTAGGGCGCGATGATGGAGGAGTGCACCGGCATACCCATGGCACCGTCGCCGGAGTGGCACTGCGCCTCGATGATGGCCGCCTCATGCGCGAAGGTGCCGCCACCGCCGCCGTACTCGGCGGGGATGGCCGCGCACAGCAGCCCCAGTTCTCCGGCGCGCCGGTACAACTCGCGATCGGGATGTCCCTGCTCGACGAATTTCTCCTCGTGCGGGATCACTTCCTTCTCGAAGAAGGTGGTCGCCAGTCCTCGTACCGCCTCGACTTCGTCGTCGCTCCATGCGGGCCGTGCCATCGTCGCGTTCCTCTGCTCTCGCGCGCCGCCTGTCCGGCGCGTCGAGACAAGAGTGCAGGGTTATTGGCGAAGTGTCAACAACCCGGGATTCCCGCGGGTGGCGACCTCACGACTCCCCGCCGCGCGACTGGTTCACCTCCGCCAGCGTGGCGAAGATCGGCACGTCCGGATCGGCGCGAATACCCTGCCGCCGCAGGAAACCGTCGATCAGATCCCACACCAGTTGTGTTGTGCGCTCGATGAATTCGGCCGTGTCCTCGGCGGACGGGGTAGCGGAGTCGGACAGCCACAGATCGCTGACCGACACCACGACGCCGATCAGCGCCCGGGACAGATACTCGATACCGGTGGTGTCCAGCGGGATCGCCTCGGCGACCGTGATCGCCATCTTGGTGAGCTTGCGCGCGGCATTGCGGCCCAGATCCACCTGGAGCACCGCCCCGTCGGCCTGCTGCAGCATGGGGGCCTGGCCGAGATAGCGGAACACATTGGGGTGCTCCAGGATTCCGTTGGCGTATTCGGTGAACACCCGCCGCAGCGCCGCCCGCGGCGGTTGCAGCACGAGGGTCATATCGGTGCCCGCCGAGGCGAACGCCAGCCGCGTGGTGCGGTCGGCGATCTCGGCGTACAGATCGGCCTTGTCCGCGAACTGGCGGTACAGCCGCGGCTTGGTGATTCGGGCCTCGCGGGCGATGTCGTCCATGCTGGGGCGGGGGCCGTCACGATCGATCACACGGATCGCGGCGTCCACGATCTCGTCACGGGTGATCGAGCGCGGGGCCGATCCGGAACTGGTGCGCGCCACGGTGAGAACTGTACATGTACCACCGGTACGGCCGTGCGTCACGGCCACCGTCCCCGTTTTGCCCGCTCGTAACCGGGCATACCCGTGATAGAGGCCACACCCTGGGTGTCGCAGACGGGATTGATTTCGCCACTACCGTACTGCCAGTATCGAAAGGCGTACCGGCGGTACGGTCCGGGGCGCGAGGGGTCGCACCCGGCCCCACCGCCGGAACGCTCCGCGACACCGAACCGGAAAGAAACCGATGTCCGACGCAGCACGCCAACTCGGCGACACCCTCCGAGCACCGCTCCCCGCCGCCTTCGAACGGCTCACCGACAGCGAACTCACCGAACTCGACCGGCTCCTCCACGACGCCCTGCGCCGCCACGCCGCCAACCTCGACGCCGCCATCGACACCTCCCTCGACTACGTGCCGCGCCTCATGCGCCCCGCCGTCAAGAAAGCACTCGGACTGTGAGCCACCACCTCGTCGCCGTCGCCGAAACCACCAAACTCGCCCGCGTCCTCGGCCTCACCGACCCCACCGAACTCGACTTCCTCGTCGACCTGCCGCCCGAGGCCCTCCGCGAATTCCGCGAACGCGTCACCGACCTGCTCTTCGACCGCGACGCCAAACGCCTGCACCGCGTCGCCGCCGCCAGCAAACTCGTCCCCGCCACCATCAGCGGCAGAATCGCCGAACGCGCCTTCGGACCCGTCCTGTGCGCCGCCACCGCCTCCACCGTCGACCCGCACCGCGCCGTCGACATCGCCAGAACGCTGCCGCCGCGCTTCCTCGCCGAATGCGCCGTCCAACTCGACCCGCGCCGCACCGGCGACATCATCGCCGCCGTACCACCCGCCATGGTCGCCACCGTCGCCCGCGAACTCCTCACCCGCGGCGACCACATCACCATGGGACGGTTCGTGCACGTCGTCCCCGAACCCGCGCTGCGCGCCGCCGCGCCCATCATGAGCGACGCCGACCTGCTGCGCATCGCCTTCCTGCTCGAGGACAAAACCGCCATCGACGATGTGCTGCACGTGGTCGCCGACCGCGTCCCCGGCGTCATCCGCGCCGCCGCCGAACAGGACATGTGGGCCGAAGGCATCGACCTGCTCGACTCCATCGCACCCCAGCACCGCGCCTGGATCGGCGATATCGCCGCCGGCCTCGGCGGCGACGTCCTCGACGCCCTCATCACCGCCGTCCACCGACTCGACGCCTGGGCCACCCTGCTGCCCATCACCAGCGCCATGAGCCACGACAGCCTGCGCCTGTTCGCCGAACGCGACGCCGTCCACGACCAGGCCGTACTCACCGCCATCATGGACACCGCACTCGACCACGGACACTGGCGCAACCTGCTCCCCCTCGCACCACACCTGCCCGCGCCGCAACTCGCCTTCATAGCCGCCCGCGTCGCCGCCGAATCCGACGAACGGCTCACCGAACTCATCCGCGACGCCGACGCCGCCGGACTCTGGGACGCCATGATCCCCCTCGCCCTCGCCATGACCGACGAACACCGCCGCCGCATGGCCGCCCTCCCTGTCATGCACGAACCCGACCTGTTGCGTGCCGTCATCACCAGCACCGCCGAACACGAACTCTGGTCACAGGCACTGCCACTGGTCGACGCGCTCCCCGAGCACGCCACCCCCACCCTCGCCGCCTGTGTCGGCGACCTCACCCGCGACCAGATGCTCGCCGGGCTGCTCGCCGCCGCCCGCAGCGACAACATCCACACCCTCGTCGACATCGCCCTCGCCCAAGACGAGACCGGCCGCGCCCGCGTACTCGACATCATCGACGGCATGGACGACCTCGAGGACTTCCTCGCCGCCCTCACCCCCGACACCCCGAACGTGGTGTGGGACGCCCTCGTTCAGGTCCGCGACGAAATCCCCGCCACGCTGCTGCGCCTGCTCGCCGAACGCGCCCGCGAACTCGGCCACCACCACACCGCCGCAGCCCTCGACATCGTCCCCGCCACCCCCGACTGACCGCTACCCCGACAGCACACGCACGTCCGCGACGTCGTACTCCGCCACCGCCGCCGACAGCATGGCCGCCCCCGGCTCGAACTCGGGACCGCTACACCGGAACGCCTCCACCGCCTCCTGCGACTCCCACCGCTCGAACACATTCACCCGGCCGGGGTCGGTCAAATCAGCGCAGATCGCGAAATCCAGGCACCCCGCCGCCGCCCGCGCCTGCTCGACCACCGACACGCACGCATCCAGATACGCATCCCGATCCCGCGCCTCGACGATGATCCGGCCCGCCACGATAACCATGGGTCACTCCTTCTCCAGAGGTTTCGCAATAGCGACGACGTGGACCCGCCGAACTCATCGCACCCCGAGCGGTCAGCCCACCTCGTAGTCGAACCAGATCCGATGCGTTCCGTCCGCGTCCACGGCGAGACCGCCACCCCCACTGATGCCCGCCAACTCACCCGTGCCACTGCCCGGCACGATCGTGAAGAACTCCCCGCTCCGATCGGCCCCGGTCGTCGACGCCGAATGCAGGAAGTTGAACGTCCCCACCCGCCCGTTCACACTGCCCTCGAAAGACTCCATCGCCATATACGTGCCCACCCCGGACTCCTCATCGAACGCCGACGTGAACAACGTCGCCGCCCGCCCCTCGACCTCCCCATCGAACACCTTCTCCATCCGCGCGACACCCACCCCCAACGCCGTCCGAATCGCCGGATCGGGAACCACATCGGTAGGGGTGAAGGACTTGACCTCGAAAGTTCCAGTAGCTCGCATGACCAGATCCTCACACACCCCGCGCCCGCTTCTCTTGTAAGAAAGCGACACCGGATGACGACACGCCCTGTACTCGGTGAGCTTGCTGACCGGCAGCGAGCCACCGGCGACAATCGTGCGGTGTCCTATTACGGCATCCCCGGATACCGGCCACGCTGGCTCGTAGGACTCGCCGACATCACGTCCGCGCACGGCCAACGGCTGAGCAGGCTCGTCGGGAGACCTTTGTCCAAATCCTGGCTGGTCTGGGACCAATCGGACGACGAGTGGTTCGCCGACTGCCCGGTGGTGCTGGACTTCGACGGTGAACAGGTCGAGATCACTCACCAGAAGTTCGACGAGCTGTCGATCACCTGGAACAGCATCGCCCCCCATCAGCAGCGCCCCTGGTCGTACCCCGAAGACAACGATCCCGAGATTGACGCCTTCCACCTGTCATGGCGATCCGACGCCATCACCGCGTTGACCGCACTCGAAGGCCAGCCGCTACTTGCCGTCGACCTGCTCGAATGGACAAGCCAGCGAATCGATTTCGCCACCGGCATGATCGCTGTCAGCTTCACGTTCACAAGTGACCGGCTGACCATCAGCAATGGCCTCGACGAGAATCGCCTCGAACTCGGCGCTCCACCGGTCGGCTACCTTCATTACCCTCTCCGTGACTGACAATCAGCCACGCCGGTCGATCCAATCGACGCCATCGGCAGCAGTACCGGCTCATGGACACAATGGAACACAAATTTGGGACCGCTACCCGAAGTCGACGAGCACGACGGGCGGCGGCCAGTCGAGTGTGGCGCATTATCAGGGGCGCTCTGACTCGATTACCAGCGGGAGCGACGAGGAGGCTCGGACGTGAAAGCGGAGTTGAAGGCCATCAACAGCCCAGATGCTGATCTTCAACCGGGAAGCCTGGAGGGCCGCGACGCAATCGCGGTCCAGTTCCTGGCCGGGTTACGAGGGATGGAGGGTGAAGAGTCTTTCGACCTGCTGGTATGCACTCCTCGATGGATCGCTGAGCAGGTGAATCGAACGGGGTGGATCGTCGGCCGCCACAAGCTCATCGTCGACCGGATAGACCTGGACGCGGTAACCCAGTACTTACGGGGATACATAGCCGGGCTTGATGAACCGTCGTGGCCCGAGCTCGCTGCCAAACTCGGTCGAATCGGCATGTGGGAGTTCGAAGACTATCGCGATCGCGGCTGAACCGGCATCGCACCCTCATCCGGTACCCGATGCATTCCGCCGGGTATCGTCCTCTCCGCACGCCCCAGCCTCGCGACACTCGCGGTCAACCTCATCCGCGCCCGCGGCAACCTCGACCGGCTCATGGACCTACTCGTCCACGGGCAAGACATCGCCATTCCCCTCGGCATCACCCGCGACATGCCGATCACCGCCACCCGGATCGCCGTCGAACGCATCTGGAACACCAACGCCCCATTCCACGCCCGCCGCCGATTCGCCGGATACCGACTCGCCGCCACCGACGACGACTGGACCGGCGGCCACGGCCCCCTCATCACAGGTCCCCTCGCCGCCCTCCTGCTCCTCATCACCGGCCGCGAGGCCGCACTCCCACACCTCACCGGAGCGGGACTCGACCGGCTCCGTACTCAACGGCCCGACAGCTCCCTCAGATAGGTCTCCGTACGCGCATCAGCCGGAAAATACGCCTCGACCGCGATCTCGGCGAGCGTGATGTCAAAGGCCGTACCGAATACGGTGAGTGTGCTGAACAAACACAACTCGACACCCCCGTGAGTCAGGCGAATCGGCAACGCGATCTCACCCACCTCATCCCCGGCGGCAACCGGGACACCGTACGACAGCAGCTCCTCGTGCAGACCGGCGAGCTCACGATCACCGGTCGCACGGACCTGCCGGGCGAGCCTGGGCAGCAACACCCCACGCACCTGATCGAGATTGCGCAACCGCGCCGCGAAACCTCGCGGATGCAGGCCAAGACGCATCATATTGACCGGTTCCGCGAGCAACGCCGGATCGACCCCATCGAAGAAGACCCGCACACTCTCGTTGGCCCGCAACAGATTCCACCGAGAATCCACCGCCAACGCCGGAAACGGCTCATGCGCCCGCAACACCCGCCACACCGCCTCCCGAGCACTGGCCAACGCCGGATCATTCCACTCGCGACGGCGGTAGCGCGGCGCGTGCCCGGCCGCGACAAGCAACCGATTGCGCTCCCGCAGCGGCACATCCAGAAACTCGGCCAGGCGCAGCACCATCTCCCGACTGGGCACGGTCCGACCCGTCTCGACGAAACTGATATGCCGAGCCGACGTATCGGCCGACAACGCCAGATCGAGCTGACTCAACCGACGCAGCCGCCGCCACTCCCGCAACTGCTCACCGACCGGCCGATCATGCATCGCCCCAGTATCGGTACCGACCCGGAACGACCGCCATTACATGCCTGGTAATCGACACACGCACCCGCCCACGACACGCTGACCGCATGACTCCTACCACTCGGGCAGACGCCAACAAAGCCCTCGTACACCGCGGATTCAGCGAATTCGCCGCCGGAAACCATGCCGTACTCGACGAACTCCTGCACGACGACTTCATCGAGCACAGCCCCGGCAATCCCTCCGGCAAAACCGACTTCATCGCCCACATCACCGACGCGCCCGTAGCATCGGCCGATCTCACCCTCGCCCGCGTCATCGCCGACGACGAGTACGTGGTCGTGCACTATCGGATGACCCTGGCACACGACCACACCGAGTACGCCGTCGCCGACATCTGGCGCATAGCCGACGGCAGAATCGTCGAACACTGGGACGTCGTACAGCCCGTACCCAGCGCGGACACCACCCCGCACGGCATGTTCTGAACCACCGCGACCGGTTGCGCCACCCGGAGGCCGCTCAATCCGCCGTCAGCGGCAACCCGGACTTGACGTCCCGGCTCCACTGGTCGGCCAGCCCGGGGAAAGAGTAGGGATATCCCTGAGGTGTCACCAGCTATCTTTGGGCAGACTGGCCGGATGGGTTCATTGCACCTCATGGGCGGGCCGACGGCAGCCGAATCATTGCGCACTGCGCTGAACGGATGCCCTGGTCGCGCGGCCGATTCAGTCACATGGTTTCCCGACGAGCTCAGCATCGGACCGCTGGCTCCGAACGATTCCGCAGTCCGCGACGAGTGGTGGCGATGGTGGGGCGAGATGACGACCGCCTACTTCGGCGCGGATCCGGAGCCTTCGGAGACCTACTTACAGCAACTTGCGGCATTCTGGGACCGCGTCGACAAGGCCGACCACCTCGTAGCCTGGTACGGCTGCGACAACGCCGGCGAGTCGGCGTTTGTCCACGCACTGAGTCATCGACTGGGCGACCGACCGCTCGACACAATCGCACTCCCCGGCTCGATCGGCGCCCACGCCCCGGAGCAACTCGCTCGCCAGTGGGAAGCCGCACGTCCTGCCACCGCGACCGAACGCTCAGCGATGCACCGCACGTGGGAACGGCTGGAACAGGAGAACGAGACCTTCCGTATCGTGCGAGCCGGTGCCCTTGTCTCCGCGCCTGCGGATCACTACGACCATGCCCTACTCGAAGCGGCCGGTACGAGCTGGACCTCGATCTCGCGAGTCATCGCCCCCGTCATGGCCGCCATGAGCGTCGCCGACGCACCGCTGATCTGGCGGGTGCAGACCCTGATCGAGTCCGGGGCGATGGTCGCGGACGGAAACCCATGGCTGGTGCGGCACACGAAGGTCAAACGCGCCTAGCTCGGTCGGCGAGCTCGCACACATAACCAGGGCCGCATCGGTCGCACCCGCCCGGACACCACCGTGGCCGGGCCGCCGCGCCGCTCTGCGACAATGGAGCGTCAACCGCCCCCGCACGAAGGAACACCCAGCCTCCCGATGGCCGCGCACACCACCCCGGACAACGCCGACACCACGGCCATCGACCCCGACGAACTGGCGATCTGCCTGCGGGTGCTCGAACGGGCAGGGCAGCTCGAGAAGAACCATCCCGACTCCATCGCCGTGCAGCGGGCCGTCGGGCACATGTTCAAGAAACTCAAGCAGCGGCGGCGCATCGAAGCCCGCGAAGCCGTGGCCAATGCCGACCGTGAGGTCATGGCCGCGACCGCCACCGCGTCGCCGAATCGGATCGACGACGAGACCGCCGGAATCCCCATCAGCTCCAACGCACCCGGAGCCTCCGCCGGAACCCTGCTCAAACCGCGGCCCTGCTACATCTGCAAGCAGCGCTACACCCGCGTGGACGCCTTCTACCACCAGCTCTGCCCCGACTGCGCCGTCAAGAGCCACGCCAAACGCGACGCCCGTACCGACCTCACCGGCAAGCGCGCCCTGCTGACCGGCGGCCGCGCCAAGATCGGCATGTACATCGCGCTGCGGCTGCTGCGCGACGGGGCGCACACCACCATCACCACGCGATTTCCCAATGACGCCATCCGCCGCTTCAGCGCCCAGCCCGACAGCGCCGACTGGCTGCACCGGCTGCGCATCGTCGGCATCGACCTGCGTGACCCCGCGCAGGTCGTGGCGCTCGCCGACGATGTGGCCGCACAGGGGCCGCTCGACATCATCATCAACAACGCCGCCCAGACCGTGCGGCGGTCCGCCGGTTCCTACAGCGCGCTCGTCGAAGCCGAGAACGGGCCGCTGCCCGCGGGACAGCTGCCCGAGAAGATCACCTTCGGCAAGACCATGCAGGCGCACCCCACGGCGCTCACCGCGTCGCTGACGCCCGATCTCACCGCCGCGGATATCACCGAACTCGCACTCGTCGCGGGTTCGGCCACCCCGGAACGCATTTCGCGCGGCGTCGCCATCGACGCCGGGGGGCTGGTGCCCGATCTCGCCCACACCAACAGCTGGGTGCAGACCGTGGCGGAGGTCGACGCCACCGAACTGCTCGAGGTGCAGCTGTGCAACTCGGTGGCCCCGTTCATCCTCATCTCGCGCCTGCGCCCGGCCCTGGCCGCCTCCCCCGCGCGCCGCAAGTACGTCGTGAACGTCTCCGCCATGGAGGGCGTTTTCAACCGGGGATACAAGGGTCCGGGGCACCCGCACACCAATATGGCCAAGGCCGCGCTCAATATGCTCACCCGCACCAGCGCCCGCGAGATGTTCGAGGCCGACCGCATCCTCATGACCGCCGTGGACACCGGCTGGATCACCGACGAGCGGCCGCACTACACGAAGATCCGCCTGGCCGAGGAAGGATTCCACGCACCCCTCGACCTGGTCGACGGCGCGGCGCGCGTCTACGACCCAATCGTCCAGGGTGAGGCGGGCACCGACCTCTTCGGC
The DNA here is from genome assembly GCF_007362295.1 of Nocardia otitidiscaviarum. Classification (NCBI taxonomy): domain Bacteria; kingdom Bacillati; phylum Actinomycetota; class Actinomycetes; order Mycobacteriales; family Nocardiaceae; genus Nocardia; species Nocardia otitidiscaviarum. Next base: position 3,261,768 of record NZ_CP041695.1, read on the forward strand.
GTGTTCCTCAAGGACTACGAACCCTCCAACTGGTAGCAGTCTTTCCCCTCTTGGCTTTTTTCGGGTCTGGAGGGTTTCGTCGGTTGTCTCCTCTGGTTAGGATCTTTCATAATTAGATGCGCATATTGCCGTATAGGTATCGCTTGCTGCACACCTTGTCCGTGAGCCACCTGACCGGTCGGCCGAGTTTCGCAATACTCCTTGCCGATCCGACCAGGTCGATCCAGGGTTCGCGGGGCTCCCCTCCCCTACTGCGCCGCGCCGCGAGACGGCGGACTCGTTGTTGCGGCATGACGCAGTAGGGATGGAGCTAGCGGGCACCGCTCCCCCTCACCGTCGGATATGACGCGCCATTTTCCATTCATGGAGACGCATATCCGCATGTTGGTATGGCACTACAGCATGATGACGGTCCGCTCCCCGGGTGCGTCGTGGTGGACCCATGCCTTTTCGACCTCTGCCAGCGGGACCGGGCGCGGGCGCACGAGCAGACCACCGGCGGCGATCGCTTCGGCGACCTCGCACAGCACCTGATGCAATGCTTCGTGAGAGACCGCGCCGAAGCCGCTGCCGAGGATGCGGAATGCGTTGGAGCGCAGCGCATGGCCCGACAGGGTGATCTCCGGACCGCCCATGCCGCCGATCTGCACCCAGTCCAACAGCCGGGTGTGCTGGGTGCGGGCATCGAGTACCGCCCGCATGGCGAGTTGGGTCGGCGGACCCCACAGATAGTCCAGGACCACATCAACCTCGGCCGCCGCCGCGGCCAGCGCAGCCGCGGTTCGATCCTCATCCTCGGTGAGCGCGACGACTTCGTCGGCGTGGGCCTTCAATTCCTCCAGGCGGGCACGATTGCGTCCGGCCGCCACCACCCTGTCCGCGCCGAGATGGCGGGCGACCTGCACCGCCATCGATCCGGCATTGCCCGTGGCCCCGAGCACCAGGACCGACTTGCCGGGCTCGAAGGGCACCCGCGTGCGCAGCGCGCCCCACGACGACATGGCCGGATTCATTGTCGCGGCGACGACTGCGGGGTCCGCGTCGGCGGGCACGGGGATCGCGGTGGCCGGGTCGATGAGAAGGCGCTGCGCGAGGCTGCCCGCGCCCATCGGCATCACATAGGCCAGGCTCCCGTCCGCCCGGCGTACCACGGCGTCGGCGCCGGCGAGGGCCGGCAATGTGGTCGGACTGGTGTAGTGCTTGCCCGCGGCAATGCCTTTCGTAGCTGGGTGCAGGCCGACCGCGAGGACGTCCACGACCTCGCGACCGGGCTCGGGCTGCGGCTCGGGAATCGACCGATAGCGCGGTGGTTCATCGAACGATTCCACGAGTGCGGCATTGATCGTCGACATGAGTGCTTCCCTTCTCGAAGCCAGCTTTAGATACGGATTAGTGTCTTATGCTCCCTACGATAGAACGGCAAGATAAGATACTCAAGTGGATCTAAAGGCGAGTAGTGTCACAGCGGACGACAGCCGTGCCAAGAATCCCGCGCCGAGTGGCCGGGAGGGCGCCACGCGTCGGCGCGGGGCCCGCCTGGAAGAAGCCATTCTCGCGGCCGCCTGGTCGGTGCTGACCGACAGCGGTTACGCCGGATTCACCTATGACGCGGTCGCGGCCCGGGCGGGCACCAGCAAACCGGTGCTCTACCGACGCTGGCCGCAACGCGAGGAGCTACTGCTGGCCACCCTCGCCGCGCACTGGCCGCTTATCGAGATACCCGATACCGGAAGCCTGCGCGAGGATGCGATCGGTTTCCTGCGAGCCGTCAACTCCGACCGCGCGCGCACGATCGTGTTGATGAACGCGTTCCTGGCGGACTACTTCCTGGCCACCGGAACCAACTTCGGCGAACTGCGCGCCGCCCTGCGTCCCGACCAGCAGCCGCCGTTCGAGCGCATCCTCGCGCGCGCCGTCGAGCGTGGCGATCTCCCCGATAGGCACTGGCCGCCACGCATCGTGAACCTGCCGTTCGACCTGCTCCGCCATGACCTGCTGATGACGCTCCAGCCGGTGCCCGACACTGCGATCACCGAGATCGTGGACGCGGTGTGGCTCCCGCTCCTACACCGCCCGGCGATCGGCGACGAGCGGAACATTCGCTAATCGGCGGACAGCTCGGTTGCGGCGAAGCGGCCGACCGGGTCGGGCTCGGTGGACAGGGCGTCGTCGAGCAGGGTCGTGAACTCGGCGACTTCGACTCCGAAAGCCGCTATCAGGGCGCGGAACGCGCGGGCCTTGTGGTCACAGTCGGCGAAACGGCAGCTCTGATGCGCTTGGAGAGCGTGGCGGGCGAGGTGGTACTCGCCCCATGCGGGGCAGGGTGCACGGTCGGGGTCGTTCACGGCCCTCACCTGAGCCCGAATCGTCCGTCGCCGAACGCGATCCGCGCCGGGAGACGATGCCGAGCACGCCCTGCGCGATGCAGTCCGTGAGTCGTCAAGCGGGGAACCTCCACCGCCCCTTCGCCTCTGATGTACGGGAGCACGAAAGGGGGCCGCTCCCGGCCCTCCCGAAGATCGTCGCGAATGCCCCACATCGCCCAAACGAATACGGCGACGCCCATCAGCATCAGCCCCACAGTCCATACGTTCCACGACATTCGACCCACTCCCCTACCTGTGCACTGCGCTCGTTTCCTGCCGCCGGACGACGGCGTGCATCCAAGTAGACACCCGGATCGATGCTCGTAATACGTCCATCGTGAACAGTCCGTGAAATAGAATGGGATGTCCGTGGCGGACATGTTCGGCGTGGACATGTTCTTGGCGGACAGCGGTTTTCGTCAACATCACATAGGCAGCCGAGGGTAGCGAAATGCCTGGTTTGGCCTCTTCTCGAAGGGTATTCGGGAGCTTCATCAACGACCTTCGCAAGAGGGCGGGGATGTCACATCTATCGGCGAGCTTGCGTCTCGAAGTCTCGCGGCAGGTCATCATGCGCCTGGAGAAGGGCGAGGTGACCAAGCTGACGACTCCTCAGATCGAAAACCTGCTCGACCTGTACGCGCCCCGTTCCGGGGACAGAACGCGGGCGCTGCGGCTGTGGGCCGATATTCGGGAACACGAGAAGTTGGCTAGGTTGCAGGGGAATTCGAAGGGGTTCTGGCAACCGTACGCCGACCAGGTCGCACCACACTTTCCGCATTATCTTCAGCTCGAGGCCGACGCCGACCACGTGACAACGCACCAACTCGCGCTTGTTCCCGGCCTACTCCAGACATCCAACTACCGCCGAGCTTTGGCCCGCATCGAGGAACCCGATCTTCCGGGCGTCGATACCGAACGCCGCGTCGAGTTGGCAACCCGGCGACAGGCCAAGTTGAACGAACCCGGATTCACGCTGGAAGTCTTCCTATCGGAAGCGGTTCTGTGGAATCAGCCAGGCGGCAAGCCTGTCATGCGTGAGCAACTCGAATGGCTACTGATGGCGGGGCAGCGTGACAACATCAGCATCCGCGGTATCCCGTTCGGCACGGGATCGCACAAGGGGTTGACCATTCAGTCTTTCACCCTGCTCGCATTTCCCAATGCGCCGGAGGGGCCGGTCGAGCCGCCGGTGGTGTATCTGGAAGGCGCGCTCGGGGCGCTCTACCACACACGGGCCGACGTCATCGACTTGTATCGAACCGCGATCGCGGACCTCGACGCTGTAGCGTTGGACCAGAACGGCACCCGAGACATGGTGTCGCGCGTGGCAAAGGAGTTCGCGGAGTGAGCAATCCGCCGGTCAGCAAGTGGTTCAAATCCACCCGAAGCGAAACCTCGAAGCAATGCGTCGAGATCAAGTTCGAGGACGGCGGGGTTGCGGTGCGTGACTCGAAGAATCCCAGCGGACCCGTGCTCGCCTTCGATGGGATGGCGTGGGACAGGTTCCTCGACAGCGGGATTTGGGAGCGCTGACGGGGGGCGCGAGGGAATCAGCTCAGCGCTGTTCGATCACCGTCGGCGGTTGCCGCTATCGCCTGGACGGTGAGCTCGATCTCGGTGACGTTCCAGAGTCGGCTGGCCCAATGCTTCATCACCGTCGTGTAGTACTCCCCCGCCTGCCCGGCGGGAATAGCTGGTCACGCTCGGTGCGGTGTCCGGCCGAACGGAACTGTAAGCCGTATCCCGTGCCGAGACGCGGCAACACGCCCTGTCGGAGCCGTTTCCCGAATGAGCGGGGATGCATCACCTCAGGCGGCTGGTCACGAATTCGGCAAGGGGGCGGAGGTTCTCGGGGAGGTCGAGGTAGAAGTGGCGGCCGGGGAAGGTTGCCGCGGCGAAGTCGGCGGTGGTGTAGGTGGCCCACTGCTGTGCTTGGGTGACTGTGGTGGTGGGGTCGTCGGTGCTGACCAGGGCGCTGATCGGGGTGCGCAAGGGGGTGGTGGGTTGGTGGCGGTAGGTTTCGACGGCCTGGTAGTCGGCACGGACGGCGGGGAGGACCAGGTCGGCCAGGGAGGGTTCGGTGCGGAGGATGGCGACCGAGGTGGGGTCGTTGGCGAGGCGTTCCAGGTCGGCGATGAGGGCGGAGTCGGGGGCCAGGTGGAGGCGGGCCGATTCCTCGTGGGCGGGGGCCGGGCGGCCGGAGACGAACAGGTGGGCCAGGTCGCGGCCGGCCGCTTCCAGGGCGCGGGCGGTCTCGTAGGCGACGGTCGCGCCCATGCTGTGGCCGAACAGGGCCAGGCGGGCGGTGGCGGGCCAGCGCAACAGGTCGGCGGCGGACTGTTGGGCGAGAGCGGTCAGGGAGGTGACGAGGGGGTCGCTCACGCGGTCCTGCCTGCCCGGATACTGCACCGCGTAGACGGCTGTGCCGGTGCCGAATTCCTGTGCCAGGGCGCGATAGGCCGTGGCCGCTCCCCCACCCGGCGGAAAGCAGACGAGCACTGTAGTCGCCTCGGCGTCGGGCCGTAGCTGTCGTAGCCAAGCGGTACCGGTGAGATTCGCCACCAACGAGGTTCTCCTTCGCGCAGTACTGTCGAACGGGTGGATACGTGTGCAGCGCTGGTCCGCGACTACGAGGCCGGGATAGGCGTCACCGCGTCGAGTATGCCCGCCCCACCCGATCCGGAGTCCAATCTGGCTGCCACCCTGCCCGTCTGGTCGCTGGCGGGCGGTGCGGTGGCGGCCTTCGCGGCGGCGACCGACCGGCGGCGTGAAGCCACCGGGTTCGCCGCCCTGCCGCAGCGGCTCGAACCGGCCCGGGTGGCGGCGTCGTTCTCGAGCGAGAAACTGCTCCGGATCGACGGCGCGGGCGTCGACCAGTTCGCGGAACTGTCCGGTTTCTTCGAGGCCGCGGACGGCTGGGTGCGCACGCACGCCAACTATCCGCATCACCGCGCGCGCCTGCTGACCATGCTGGATCTGCCCGCCGACGCCGACCGCCCCACCGTCGCCGCGCGCATCGCCGCACTGCCCGCCGCCGAGATCGAGTCGCGGGCCGATGAATTCGGGGCCATCGCGGTGCGGGTGCGCACCGAACACGAGTGGGCGGACAGCCCGCAGGGCAAGGCCGCGGCGGACGGTCCGCTGGTGGCCGTCGACGTGCGTGCCGACAGCGGTGAGTTCGACACCGTCGGCGCGGCCACGCAGATGCTGCCGCTGCGCGGGGTGCGGGTCCTGGATCTGACCCGGGTGATCGCCGGACCGGTGAGCACCCGGTCGCTGGCACTGCTGGGCGCGGACGTGCTGCGGGTGGACCCTCCGCTGCTGCCGGAGATCGGATGGCAGTATCTCGACCTCTGCCAGGGCAAGCGCTCCACCCTGCTGGATCTGCGTACCGACCGCGCCGTCTTCGACGAATTGCTGTCCACCGCCGATGTTCTCGTCACCGGCTACCGGCCCGGCGCGCTGGAGGCCGCCGGGGTGGATGCGGCGGGGACCCGGCCGGGCATCGTGCACGCGCGGGTCAGTGCATGGGGTGAGTCGGGCCCGTGGGGTGCGCGGCGCGGTTTCGACAGCATCGTGCAGGCCGCCTCGGGGATCTCGCTCATCGAAGGCGCGCAGGCGAACCCCGGCGGCGTGCCGGTCGGCGCGCTGCCCGCGCAGGCGTTGGATCACGCCTCCGGGTATCTGCTCGCCGCCGGGGTCGTGGACGCGCTCACTGCCCGCGATCGCGACGGAATCGGACGCGATGTGCGGGTCGCGCTGGCGCGCACGGCGTCCTGGCTGCTCGCCGCACCCGGCCGCACCCCGGAGCACGGCCCGGCGACACCACCGAGCGCGGCGTACACGGCCGTCCACGACACGCTGACGACGGCGGTCCCGGCGCTCGCGGACTACCCGGACTACTCCTGGCCCGCCCGCCCGTACGGCGGTGACGCTCCCGCCTGGCAGCCACGCCCCGAGGACGGGGTCTGATTCCCGGCGTACGCTGCGCTATCACCCGATCGCGTGCCCCGACGGCGGCCGCGGGCGATCCGTCGCGCACCGGCACGGCAGCAGACCGGTCGCCCGGTCTTGTTCTGCCGCCCGGCTTTTCACGCCTGCCGGAACGTTGCCCGATCAAGATCGTGCAAGTGCACCTGTTCGTACATCGCAGAAAATCTGAATTCCCTTTCCCCACCAGGCATTTGTGGCGTTAATAAGTGAGATGCTGAAACCGACATCGTGAGTACCGACAGCTGCGCCGGCACGCGTATGGAGGAACGTCATCGTGGACACGCCTGGGCCCTTGCTCACCGCTGCGGAAACCAGCACCGGCAAGGGAGGTAGGCGTGAGTGGGCCGGACTGGCGGTGCTCGCGCTCGCCTGTCTGGTGTACTCCATGGACCTCACCGTCCTGCACCTGGCGGTTCCCCAGATCAGCGCCGAATTGCGGCCCACCAGTACGCAATTGCTCTGGATCATCGACGTCTACGGCTTCTTCGTGGCCGGGCTGCTGCTCACCATGGGCACCATCGGCGACAGAGTGGGGCGGCGGCGACTACTCATGGTCGGCGCCGCGGCCTTCGCCGCGGTGTCGATCATCGCCGCTTTCGCCCCCACCGCGCCGGTACTCATCGCCTGCCGGGCCCTGCTCGGCGTCGCCGGAGCCACCCTCGCACCGTCCACACTGTCGTTGATATTCACCATGTTTCGCGATCCCGCGCAGCGGTCGGTGGCCATCGGGGTCTGGGTGGGGTCCTATTCGGTGGGCGGCGCGATCGGCCCGCTCGCGGGTGGGCTCGTACTCGAGCACTTCTGGTGGGGTGCGGTGTTCCTGCTGGCGGTGCCCGTCATGGTGCTGCTGATCGTGCTCGCGCCGCGCATCCTGCCGGAATTCCGCGATCCCGATGCTGGCAAACTGGATCCGATCAGCGCCGTACTGTGTACGGGCGCGGTGCTGCTGGTCGTCTTCGGCATGAAACAGGCCGCCCAGGATGGTCCGGGCCCGCAGGCCGTCATGCCGCTCCTGGCCGGACTCGGCGTCGGCCTTATTTTCGTGCGCCGCCAACTCTCCTCCCCCGAGCCCATGTTGAACCTGCGCCTGTTCCGGTTGGGGAGCTTCCGCACCGCCCTCACCATCAACCTGCTCGCCATCTTCGTGGCCTTCGGGTACTTCCTGTTCGTGGCGCAGTATTTGCAGCTGGTGCTGGAGATGTCACCGCTACGGGCCGGATTGGCCACCATTCCGGCGGGACTCGGATTCATGATCGGATCACAGTTGGGTCCGCGGATCGGGCGGGTGGTGCGGCCGGCGTACATGATCGGCGGCGGCATGGCGATGGCGGCGGTGGGTCTGCTCCTGCTCACCCAGATCAGCGTCACCGGCGGTGTGGTGCTCACCATCATCGCCTCGCTGCTCGTATCGTTCGGGCTGGCACCCGTATTCGGCATCACCACCGAACTGATCGTCGGCACGGCACCGCAGGAGCAGGCCGGCGCGGCCTCCGGACTCGCCGAGACGGGCGCGGAATTCGGTGGGGCGCTCGGCATCTCGATACTCGGCAGTGTCAGTATCGCCCTCTATCGAACCCAGCTGGCCGACACCCTGCCCTATGGATTGCGTGAGCCCGATATCGCCACCGCGCGTGACACCCTCGGCGCCGCCATCGACCTGGCCAATGCCCTGCCCGGCAGTCTGGGGGCCACGGTCGCCGACGCCGCCAAGCAGGCGTTCCTGACCGGTATGCACGTCACCGCCGCCATCGCGGCGGGCGCGGCCCTGGTGCTGTCGGCGCTGGCGCTCTCCCGACTACGGCACATCCCGCCCGGTTGAAGCGCTAGCTCCGTCCCAGAACGGCCACGGCGCGGGCGAATTCGTCACCCTCGCAGACGGCGGCCATCGGAGCGATCAGCGACAGCAGCGCCAGGCCCTGGAACTGCACGAAATAGAATCGGGCGACCGCGCGCGCCGCGGCCGCGTCGAGGTCGGGATGCTGGTCGCGCAGCGTGGCGGCGAGTTCGTCACAGGCGTTCGCGACGGCCTCGGACATGACCCGCTGCTGGTCGGGATCGCGAGCGACGCGCACGCCGTTCTCGAGACTCAGCAGCAAGATCTCACGATTGCGCCGCACCACCTCCAGCAGGGCCGTCCAGGTGGGCGCGAGCGCCGCGCCCAACGGGCGCCCCTCCCCCGCCTCCCGAATCGCCTGTTCGAATTCGTCACCGACCCCGCCGCCCATCGCGGTCAGCAGCGCCTCGGTGACCAACTGATCCTTGGAACCGAAGTGGTAGCCGATCGCCGCGAGGCTCACCCCGGCGGCGGCGGCGATATCGCGGGCGGTGACCTTGGCGAGTCCGCGTTCCAGGATGGCCTGCTTGGCCCCGTTCAAGAGGTCTTCGCGGTTTCCCATCACACCACCCTAGCAGCGACTTAGACATTTGTTCTAGACAGATGTGCCATCCGACTGTTAGACATTTGTCTTAGACATTCGTTCTTCAGTTTGGGAGCCATCCATGAACAGCACCCCGACCCCGCGCGTCCTCGTCTGCGGCGGCGGTATCGCCGGGAACGCCGTTGCGCTGCAACTGCTTCGCGCCGGAATCCCCACCACCGTGGTCGAACGGGCCAGCGCTCCCCGACCGGGCGGGCAGGCCGTGGACCTGCGCGGTCCCAGCCGCGAGGTGGCCGAGCGCATGGGCCTGATGGCGGGTGTCCACGAGCATCGCCTGCACGAGGAGGGCATGCTGCTGGTCGACCGCCGCGGCGACGAGGTGTATCGAATGCCCGCCGCCATGTTCGACGGGAACGGACCGGTGGCCGATATCGAGATCACACGCGGCGACCTGAACCACGTGCTGCTGGCCGAGATCGACTCCACCGGAGGGGAACTCGACTACCGCTACGGCGACCTGGTCGAGCGGCTCGAACAGGACGACAGCGGCGTCACTGTCACCTTCGCCTCCGGGACCACCGCGCGCTTCGACCTGGTGATCGGCGCCGACGGTGTGCATTCGGCCACCCGGCGGCTCGCGTTCGGTCCCGAGCACCGGTACAGCACCTACCTGGGCGGCTACATGTCGTTCTTCACCCTGCCGACACCTTCGGGTATCGAGCCGGGGTGGATGACCATGCACGCGGTGCCGAAGGCGTCGGTGGGGCTGCGCCCCGATGCCGATCCCTCGACCTGCAAGGCCATCGTCACGCTGCGCACCGATGCCGATCCCGCGCTGCGCCGGGACGCCGCCGCCCAGCGGCGGCTGATTCGCGACATGCTGTCCGGGGCGGGCTGGCTCGCACCGACCGTCGTGGCGGGTATGGCCGACGCCTCGGACTTCTACTTCGACGAACTCGCCCGGGTGGACATGCCGAGCCTGTCGGCGGGACGGATCGCGCTGCTGGGTGACGCCGGCTTCTGCGGATCGCCCCTGACCGGGATGGGGACCGCCATGGCGCTGGTCGGGGCCTACATCCTGGCCGGGGAGATCGCGCGCACGCCCGCCGACCCGATGGCCGCGCTGGCGCGCTACGACGCGGCCGTGACGCCGTTCCTCGACAAAGCCAAGCAGCTGCCGGGCGGCGGCCTCGCCATGATGCTGCCCCGCAGTGAGATCGGGCTGAAGGCGGCGCAGACCATGGGCAAGCTCATGACCACCCGGATCATGCGACCCGTCATGACGCGCATACTGAGCGACACCGAGGACTACCCGCTGCCCTCGTATTGAGCGGCGTTAGTCTCGACTGGTGCGGCAGAAGATCATCATGGACGTCGACACCGGTATCGACGACTCGCTGGCCCTGCTCTATCTGCTCGCCTCGCCCGAGGCGGAGATCGTCGGGATCGCCGCCACCGCGGGCAATGTGGGTGTCGAGCAGGTGGCGGCCAACAACCTGGCCTGGCTCGAGCTGTGCCGGGCGCCGGAGATCGAGGTGGCGCTGGGTGCGGCGGAACCGCTGGTGATTCCCCTGCGCACCACCGAGGACACCCACGGCCCGCACGGCGTCGGCTACGCCGAACTGCCGGTGTCCGCGCGGGAGTTGTCACCGCGCTCGGCGGCGCGCATGTGGGTGGAGTTGGTACGCGAGCATCCCGGGGAGATCGTCGGGCTGTGCACGGGGCCGCTCACCAATCTCGCGCTCGCCCTGCGGCTGGAGCCGGAGCTGCCCCGCCTGCTGCGCCGGTTGGTGATCATGGGCGGCGCGTTCAACCATCCCGGCAACACCACGCCCACCAACGAATGGAATGTGCACGTCGACCCGGAGGCCGCCAAGGAGGTGTTCGATGCCTTCGCCGCGGCACCGGCGGATCGGCGGCCGCTGGTGTGCGCGCTCGACATCACCGAGACCATCGAGATGCGGCCCAAACACCTGGTGCTGCTGGCGGAGCGGGCGGGCAGCACACCGGTGGAGACGGTGACCGAGAGCGACCCCCCGCACGCCCGGTCGGCGGCGAGCAACCCGATCATCCGGTACTTCACCGACGCGGTGCGGTTCTACTTCGACTTCCACCGCATGCACGACCAGGGGTACCTGGCGCATATGCACGATCCGTTCGCGGCGGCGGTGGCGTTGGACCCACAGCTGGCCGTGACCCGGCCCGCCACCGTGGATGTCGAACTGGCCGGCACTCTCACCCGTGCCACGACGGTCGCCGACTGGGCGGGCATGTGGGGCCGGGAACCCAATGCCGACATCGTGATCGGCACCGATCCCGAACTGTTCTTCGACCGGCTGGTCACCCGCGTCGGCGATCACGCCCGCACGCTCTATCCGCCGACCGGACAGGAGAACCGGTGACCGACTACCCCACCGAACTCCGCGCCCGCCTGGGTCTTTCGCATCTCGTCGACATCCACACGCATTTCATGCCCGATCAGGTCATGCGCAAGGTGTGGGCCTACTTCGACTCGGCGGGTCCGCTCACCCGCCGCGAATGGCCGATCGTCTACCGGGACGAGGAGCAGGTGCGGCTGAAGACCCTGCGTGGATTCGGTGTTCGCGCCTTCACCTCGCTGGTCTACGCGCACCGTCCCGATATGGCGGCCTGGCTCAACGAATGGACCGCCGACTTCGCCGCCCGCACCCCCGACTGCCTGCACACCGCCACCTTCTACCCCGAACACGGTGTGGACAGCTATGTCGAGGCCGCCGTCGCCGCCGGAGCCCGCATCTTCAAGATCCACCTCCAGGTCGGCGACTTCCATCCCTGCGATCCGCTGCTCACCCCGGTCTGGGGGCTGCTCCAGGATGCCGCCGTCCCGGTGCTCGTGCACTGCGGATCCAGTCCCGCCCCGGGCGCTTTCACCGGCCCCGAGCCCATGGCCGAACTGCTGCGCCGGTTTCCCCGCCTGACTCTGATCATCGCGCACCTGGGCTCCCCCGAATACGTCGAATTCCTGGACCTGGCACAGCGGTACGACAACGTCCTGCTGGACACCACCATGAATTTCACCGACTTCTTCGAGGCCGACAGCCCCTTTCCCGGCAATGCCCTCCCCCGCCTGCGCGACTTCTCGCACCGCATTCTGTTCGGCAGCGATTTTCCCAACATCCCCTACCCCTACGCCCACGCGCTGCACGCCCTCGACCGTCTGAACCTCGGCGACGACTGGCTGCGCGCCGTCTGCTACGACAACGCCGCGCGCCTGTTCGGCCTGCCCTGATACCACCGCCCCCGATACCAACGTCCTGCCACGGGGGTCGTTCGACTCTGGTTCGGGGGTGCCCGGAGCCGGACGATCGGGGGGGAATCGATGGGAGGAGCAGGATCATGAAGGCAACGACGGCGGCGGGTATCGCCGCGGCGACGGCCGCGGCCGCGCTGGCGGCCGGGTCGCGGATACCCGTGGTGCGCGACGCGGTGCTGCACTGGGGAGCCACCGCCGCGGAGGTGGAACGCGCCCTGCCGGGCGACGAGTTGGCGCCGCGGGCGGATGTGGTGGCCACGCGGGCGATCCGGATCGCCGCGCCACCGGCGGCGGTCTGGCCCTGGCTGGTGCAGATGGGTCCCGGCCGGGGTGGGGCGTACACCTACGACTGGATCGAGAACCTGCTCGGGCTGGATATGCACAGCGCGGACCGGATTCTCCCGGAGTTCCAGGAGATCTCCGTCGGCGAGGTGATCGCCCTGGGGCTGTCGGGGCCGCGGATGCGTGTGGAGGTGGTCGATATCGGGCGCGCCCTGGTCTTCGCCTCGAAGGATCGATCGTGGGTGTGGGCCTTCGCCCTCGTCCCCGACGGCGCGGGCACCCGGCTGGTCAGTCGCAATCGCATCTCGCGTCCGGGGTCCACCGCGCTCGGACGGTTCGCGTATCGGCTGGTCATGGAGCCGGGCAGTCTGGTCATGGAGCGGAAGATGCTCCTGGGAATCAAGGAGCGCGCCGAGCGGCTGGCCACCGCGGAAGGGACCAACGGCTCTGTCGACGGTGCGCAAAGGCGGTATGCGGTGGCGGGCGCGGAGCGAACACTCGATGTATGACCGCTATGGAGCTTCCTCCCGTACTGCCGGATCACCGGACGATCCTCGAGGCGATGCGACTGGCTTCCCGCGCGCCCTCGGTGCACAACACGCAACCGTGGCGCTGGGTGTTCGACGGCACGCGGCTGCACCTGTACAGCGATTCGGATCGGCTGCTGCACTGGGCTGATCCGCGCGGACGGCAGCTGGTGATCAGCTGCGGGGCCATGCTGCACCATGTGCGTACCGTCTTCGGCGCGTACGGCTGGCACACCGATACCGTGCGGCTGCCCGCACTCGAGCGCCCGGACCATCTGGCGGAGATCCGATTCCGGCCGTGGGCGGACCCGCCCGCCGGACTGCGCGCCCGTGCTCGGGTCATCGACCGGCGGCGGACCGACCGGTTGCCGATGGCGGCCCCGCGCGGCTGGGATGTGGTGCTGCCGCGGCTGCGCATGCTGGTCTCTCCTCACTATCTCGAACTCGACGAAATCGGCGAGGCGATGCGGGACCGGCTCGCGGCGGCCTCGGAGCAGGCGGCCGCGCTGCGCCGCCACGATATCGGGTACGCATCGGAATTGAACTGGTGGGCAGGGCATTCCGGTCCGGACGGCATTCCGCCGGCGGCGCTGCTGTCGCAGGCGGAGGCGGGGCGGGTGCGCGTCGGGCGGGCCTTTCCCGCCGGATCCCCGGGGCTGCGCCGCGCCGAGGTCGAGGACCGCGCCCGCCTGGTGGTGCTCAGCTCCCCCGGCGATACGCTGGAGCACTGGCTGCGCACCGGGGAGGCGCTGTCGGCGGTGTTGTTGGAATGCACCGCCGCCGGGCTGGGGACCTGCCCGCTCACCCATCTCACCGAATTGCCGTCCGGCCGTTCCCTGTTGAGCGGGCTGAGCCCGCGGCCGGGACAGCCGCAGCTGGTGATCCGCATCGGCACCGCGCCCGAGGACGAGCCGGACGTGGCGCCATCCCCGCGCCGGCCGCTGGCGGACTTCTTCACCACGGTGCGCGACTGAGGCCACATGGGCCGACCGGTCGGTCGTGTATCGGAGCGGCCTCGCGATCGTGCCGGCGGACGGGTTTGCCGCAGCTCCCAGGGGGAACTCCGCCGTCAGCGAAACGGACCAAGCATCCGGTGCGGGAAGGCGGATCGCCCGACAATGAGCAGCCCCGAGGCCGCGTCCAACCACCGATCGTCCGACAGCCGACAGGGCGCGCCCATCGCGGCGGATGCCGAACCGCTCACCGCGCGCCCCCTGTCGGAGGCCGCCTGCCTGCGGCTGCTCGCCGAGGTCAGCTTCGGCCGAATCGTGTACTCCCGATACGCCTTACCCGCCATCCGCCCGGTCGACCACATCATCGCCGACGGTGCGATCGTCACCACCACCGACGCCACAACCGTCCCGCCGTACCGGCAGGTCGTCGCCTACGAGGCCGACACCCTCGACCAGCACACCCAGTGCGGCTGGTGCGTCATCATCACCGGCACGGCGGAACCGGTCACGGACCCCACCGACCTCGCCCGCTACCGCGCGACCCTGCGTCCCCGCCTCACCGGCGGACGAGAACACCTCCTCCGCATCCGTCCCGAGGTCGTCACCGGCATCGAGTTCCTCGACCCGGCCCGGCAGTGACCTGCGGAACCACCTGTCCCGCCGCGGGACAGGCTGGCTCCCATACCCTTCCGGCCACACCCGATCGCATTCCTGCTGCGAGGGGCTGGGCTGGACCGGCTACGCCACCGATCCCCCGCTGCGACGCGTGGGCATCGCAGGTACCGGATCGCCCCTCGGCGCGGTCTGGGTCGCCTGGCATCTGATACCGCTGCTCCGGGTCGGTCATGCGCGGCCGTGGCCGTACCGGTGGCGGCGATCCTCACGTGGGCCGCGGAGCGGTGGTGCGCGGCCAGCACCAGTCGGTGATCTCCGGGGGATCATCGCCCACCCGGTGGATGTGGGCTCGGATGCGGGCGAGTCTGCCGAGCAGTTCGTCGCGCAGTGGATCGCGGCGGTCGGCCAGACGGGGGACCTGCTCGATGGCGGCCAGTGCCACCTGGAAACGGTCGATCCCGTTGCGGACGCACATGTCGAACGGCGTCGTGGTGGTGCCGTTGTCGATGAATCCGCGCACGTGCAGGCGGTCGTGACCCGGGCGGCGGTAGGCGATGCGGTGGATGAGCCACGGGTAGCCGTGGAAGCCGAAGATCACCGGGGCGTCGGTGAACATGCGGCGGTAGTCGTCGTCGGAGATGCCGTGCGCGTGCCGGTCCGGCGGGAACAGCCGCGCCAGATCGACCACATTGAGCACGCGAACGGCGAGGTCCGGCACCAGTTCTCGCAGCAGTGCCGCCGCGGCCAGGGTTTCCTGGGTGGGCACGTCACCCGCACAGGCCAGCACCACCTCGGTCGTACCGTGCTGATCGCTGCCGGCCCAGTTCCACACGCTCAGGCCGCGCTCACAATGTGCGCGGGCCGCGTGATCGCTCAGATACTGTGGGGCGGAGTGCTTTCCGGCCACCACCACATTCACCATGCCGCGCCCGCGCAGGCAGCGCTCGAACACGTGCAGCAGGCAGTTGGCGTCCGGCGGCAGGTACACCCGGCTCACCTCGGGACGTTTGCTCAGCACATGGTCGATGAAACCGGGGTCCTGATGGGACGCGCCATTGTGGTCCTGCCGCCACACATGTGAGGTGATCAGGTAGTTGAGGCTGGGAATCGGCGCGCGCCACGGGATCTCCGATGCCGCGTGCAGCCACTTGGCGTGCTGCACCACCATCGAGTCGACGATGTGCGCGAAGGCCTCGTAGGTGGAGAAGACACCGTGTCTGCCGGTGAGCAGATAGCCCTCCAGCCAGCCCTGGCACAACTGTTCGGACAGCACCTCGAAGACCCGGCCGTCCGGTGTGAGACCGTCGTCGCTGTCCAACCGCGTACCACGCCAGCGGCGCGCGGTCACCTCGAGAATCGCCTCCAGACCGTTGGAGGTGTGCTCATCGGGCGAGAAGAACAGCAGATTGCGCGGATTGTCCAGCAGCGCGTCGCGCAGATAGCCGCCCAGGACGCGAGTGGCCTGCGCACGCACGATGCCGGGAGCGGAGAAACCGACCGTGTAGTCGGAGGCGTGTGGCAGCCGCAGCCCCACGGTGGTGTGCCCGTGTGCGGCCGGGTGCGCGCCCATGCGCAGTTCGGCACGCGCCAGCGCGGTGATCCGCTCCACCGGCCGCCCCAGCCCGTCGAACAGCTCCTCCGGACGATAGGAGCGCAGCCAGTCCTCCAGTCGCGCACGGTGTTCGTCGTTCTCGCGCACATCGGTCAGCGGAATCTGATGCGCCCGGCAGGTGCCCGCGATGGCGACGCCGTCCACCGTGTCCGGACCCGTCCAGCCCTTGGGGGTGCGCAGCACGATCAGCGGCGGGCACGGATTGCGCGGCCCCAGCCCGCGCCGGGCGAAGTCGCGAATCTCCGCGATCCGCTCCATCGCTTCGTCGAGGACGGCCGCATAGCGCTGGTGCACCCGCACCGGATCGTCACCCTCGACGTACATCGGCTCCCAGCCGTGGCCGCTGAGCACCGCGTCGAGTTCGGTGCGCGTCATCCGCGCCAGCAGGGTCGGGTTCGCGATCTTGTACCCGTTGAGGTGCAGGATCGGCAACACCACGCCGTCGGTGGCGGGATTCAGGAAGGCGGGAGCGTGCCAGCTCGTCGCGAGAGCCCCGGTTTCGGCCTCGCCGTCGCCGATCACGCACGCCACCACCAGATCCGGATTGTCCAGGGCCGCACCGGTGGCATGGGCCAGCGAGTAGCCGAGCTCGCCGCCCTCGTGGATGGAACCCGGCAAATGCGGCGTCGCATGACTGGGCACACCGCCGGGGAAGGAGTACTGCCGGAACAGCTCCCGCATTCCGGCCGCATCCCGGCTCACCTCGGGGCGGCGTTCGGAGTAGGTGCCCTCCAGCCAGGTCGCCGCGTTCAGCGCCGCCGCGCCGTGTCCCGGGCCGAGCACGAACAGCATGCGCTGCCGGGTCCGCGCGATGGCACGGGTCAGGTGGGCGTAGGTGAGCGTGATCCCGGGCACGGTCCCCCAGTGGCCGATGAGCCGCGATTTGAGGTGCTCGGGCCGCAACGGCTCCCGCAGCAGCGGATTGTCCAGCAGGTACAGCTGGCCCACGGACAGATAGTTCGCGGCCCGCCACCAGGCGTCCACATCGCGCAGGCCGGGGGTGAGCGCACCGGGCTCACCGGCCAGCAGGGTCGTCATCCCCGCCCCTACTTCGCCGGGTGGACGACCATGACCGGGCAGGACGCGTGCTGCACCAGGGCGTGCGAGGTGGAGCCGAGCAGCAGACTGGTGAAACCGCCGCGCCCCCGGCTGCCGACCACGACCAGCTGGGCCGTGCGCGACCATTCGCGCAGCCGCCCGGCCGGATCGGTGGCGTAGACCTTGCGCACCACCTCGACCTCGGGGTACTTCTCCTCCCAGCCGGCCAACCGCTCGGCGAGAATCGCGTGCTCGGTGACGTCGAGATCGTCGGTGGACATCCACACCGGATCCGCGCCCGCGAATTTGCCGCCCTTCCAATCACTCCAGACATGGACCGCGACCAGCTTCGCACCCCGCTCGGCCGCCTCGGCGAAGGCCGCGCCGATGGCGGCCTCCCCCGCCGGGCTGCCGTCCACGCCCAGCACCACCGGACCGGAGGTGTGGATGCGGTTGCCCGCCTCCGGATCGGTGCGCACCACGATCACCGATCCTTCGGCGTGCGCGGTCACCGCGAGCAGCGTCGACCCGAGATGACCGAAGGTGCCGACGGTGCCGGTCGCGCCCAGCACCACCGCGTACGCGTCGGCGCTGTGCGCGATGAGCAGTTGGGCGGCGGAATCGGCCGACAGGTTCACGGTGATCGGGACGTCGGGGGCCACCGTCTTCGCCACCTCTTCGGCGCGAGCGATGACCGCCTTGCCGTTGTCGCGCACCGTGTCGACCACCGCCGGTACCGAGACCTCGTAGACGCCGAGCACATGGGTGAGGCCGACCAGGTCCATGCCGTGCAGGATGTGCAGCGGGCGCTCCCGCTCGGCGGCAAGTTCGGCCGCCCAGCGCAGGGCCGCGTCCGAACCCGCCGATCCGTCCACGCCCACGACCACCGGTGCGGAGACCAGATGGTGCGGATCCTCGAAGCGCTGCTGTGTCATGGCGACCTCCCGTACGGGGTTGACGGTGCCCGGCCGGGCACCCACCCTCACGGTAGAAATCGGCACCCGCCACCGGATGCTGCCGATCGTCACCGGCTGCCGGGACCGAAGCCACTGCCGGAGGACACTTCTCGCAGCTCCGGGCACTGGGTCCCGAACCCGCGTGACCTTGGTCCCGTCCGCCGGGGCCGCACGCCCCTCACGACGGTGGCGCGTGGCGCGAAAGCTTGCCGGCATGCGAACCGACTCGTCGCCCGATGACGCGATACTCGCCGTCCCCGCCATGGCGGTGGGCATCATCATGCTGACCGTGGCCCTGGCCACCGCGCCCCTGCTACCGGGTTGGGCCGACGATTACGGCACCATACTCGTAGCGCTGGCGGTGGCCGAGTACCTCGCGGCGGCGACGGCCTCGGTGTGGTGGGGCTGCCGCGCCCTGTGTGCCGCTCGGTAACCGGTGTAGCGCGCAGCGAGGTCCGAAATGCCCATGGACCACGTCGGAATAGGGACTTTGGACCATCGCTGTGCCCCGCGCTCCCGCGTATGTTTGTTCGCATTACTCACCACAGATCGGATGCCGCCATGATCAAGGTGTTTCTCGTCGACGACCACGAGATCGTTCGCCGGGGACTCGTCGACCTCCTCGAGGGGGATCCGGAACTCTCGGTGGTCGGCGAGGCCGGGGACGTCGCGCAGGCCCTGGCCCGGATTCCCGCGCTGCGACCGGATGTCGCCGTGCTCGATGTTCGCCTGCCCGACGGCAACGGCATCGAACTCTGCCGCGAGCTGCTTTCGCGACTCGACGATCTGCGCTGCCTGATCCTCACCTCGTTCACCGACGAACAGGCCATGATGGACGCCATCCTGGCCGGTGCCAGCGGCTACGTGGTCAAGGACATCAAGGGTATGGAATTGGCGAAGGCCATCAAGGAGGTCGGCTCGGGCCGGTCCCTGCTGGACAACCGGGCCGCCGCCGCGCTCATGGAGCGGCTGCGCCGCAGCACCCAGCCCGACGGACCGCTGGCCGGGCTCACCGAACAGGAACGACGACTGCTCGATCTGCTCGGTGACGGCCTGACCAACCGGCAGATCGCCGAACGCATGTACCTGGCCGAGAAGACCGTGAAGAACTACGTCTCGCGACTGCTGGCCAAGCTCGGCATGGAACGCCGCACCCAGGCCGCGGTACTGGCCTCCAAACTGCGCTCCGGGTCCGCCGCGACGCAGCAGGATGGGTGATCCCGAGACCGGTTCGCACTCGGTGCGCGAGGCGCTCTCGCAGCTGCGGCTGCGGGAGCTGCTGGCCGAGGTCAGGGACCGGGTCGAGCAGATCATCGACCGCCGGGACCGGATCGACGGCCTGGTCGAGGCCATGCTGGCCGTCACCTCCGGACTGGATCTTGACCACACCCTGCACACCATCGTGCACACCGCCATCGAACTGGTGGACGCCCGGTACGGCGCGCTCGGGGTGCGCGGGCCGGATCGGCGACTGAGCCGGTTCGTCTTCGAGGGCGTCGACGAGGCGACCGGGCGGCGGATCGGCGATCATCCGTCGGGTCACGGCGTCCTCGGCCTGCTGATGAGCGAGGCCACGCCCATTCGCCTCATGAACATCGCCGATCATGCCGCCTCCGTGGGCTTTCCGGAGCACCATCCGCCGATGCGCGCCTTTCTCGGTGTGCCCGTGCGGATTCGGGACGAGATCTTCGGCAACCTCTATCTGGCCGAGAAGCGCGGCGGGCTGCCCTTCACCGAGGACGACGAGGTGATCGTGCAGGCCCTGGCCGCGGCGGCGGGCACCGCCATCGACAATGCGCGGCTCTACGCGTCGGCGCACGCCCGGCAGGCGTGGATCGAGGCGATCCGCGACATCTCCACCGAACTGCTGGCGGGCACCGCGCCCGACACGGTGTTGGCGCAGGTGGTCGAACGTCTTCGCGCACTGACCGAATCGGAGCGGGCGTTCGTCGCCCTGGCCGACGATCCGGAGCTGCCGCCGGAGGAGATCACCGAACTGCGCATCGCACAGTGGTGCGGCACCGGCTCCGACCCCGGCCACCGCATCGTCGCGCTGTCGGGCACCGCGATCGGCGACGCCTTCCATCGCCGCGGCACCCGGCGTTTCGCCGATCTCGTCGGCGTGGAGCTGGGCAAGCCGATCAGCGGGGCCGGACCGGCCCTGCTCGTGCCGCTGCACGCGCACGGCTCGACCTTCGGTGTGCTGGTGACGACGCGCGCCAGCGGATCCGCGCCCTACTCCGACGAAATCCTGGAACTGACGGCGGGTTTCGCCGATCAGGCCGCCCTGGCCATCCAGTTGGCCGCGGCGCAACGGCGGGTGCGGCAGTTGGATGTGCTCACCGACCGCGACCGCATCGCCCGCGATCTGCACGATCACGTCATCCAGCGGCTGTTCGCCGTCGGGCTGGCCCTGGAGGGGACGGTGGCGCGGGCGCACACCGACGAGGTGCGGCAGCGCCTGTCGGATGTGGTCGGCGATCTCCAGGACGTGGTGCAGGAGATCCGCACCTCCATCTTCGATCTGCACGGCGGCGATCCGCGCAGTGTGCGCCTGCGCCAACGGCTGGCGCGGGCCGTCGAAGCGCACACCGCATCCACCGACATCCGAGCCTCGCTCCGGGTCAGCGGACCGCTGTCGGTGGTCGGCGCGGAACTCGCCGACCAGGCCGAGGCGGTGGTGCGGCGGGCGGTGGGCCATGCGGTGCGGCAGTCCGGAGTGGGCGCGGTGACCGTGCGGGTGGACGTCGCCGACGAACTCACCATCGCGGTATTCGGCGACGGGAACGGGATCGCGGGCGACAGCACGCCGGACGAGCTGCACGATCTCGAACTCCGGGCACGTCGAGCGGGCGGCGGTCTCGAAATCGCCGCCACCGCGCAGGGCGACGAAACCCGGCTGGTCTGGTCGGTGCCGCTGCGCTGAGTCCAATCCCCCTGCACCGAGTCCGATCCCACTGCACCGAGTCTGTTCCCACAACGCCGAGCTCGATCCCATAACGCCGAGCGCGCTCCCACAACGACGAGCTCGACCGCACTGCGCCGAGCTCGATCCCGCTGCGCTGAGCTCGATCCCGCTGCGCTGAGCTCGATCCCGCTGCGCCGGGCTCGATCCCGCTGCGCTGAGTACGATGCCACTGCGCTGAAACCGGCCCGCCGGACAGCGCGCCGGTCCGGCGCGCTCCCCTCCTCAGCCTTCGCGAACCACCAGTACCGGGCAGGGGGACAGGTGCAGCAGGGCGGTGCTGGTCGAACCCAGGTTCATCCCCGCGAAACCGCCGCGGCCACGCGTGCCCACCACGACGAGCTGCGCGCCGTCGGCGTACTCGAGCAGGGCCCGGACCGGGGTGTCCCGAGCCACCACCCGCTGCACCTCGACCTCGGGGAACCGCTCGCCGAAACCGGCCAGGCATTCGGCGAGGACGGCGTCCTCGGTCTCCTGAATGCCTTCCCACGGGATGACGGGCAGGTCGTGGCCGGTGTCGTCGCTCCAGGCGTGCACCGCCACCAGGCCGACCTTGCGCCGCGAGGCCATCTCGAAGGCCATGGCCACCGCGGGCATGCTGTTCTCGCTGCCGTCCACGCCGACCACGATCGGGCGGTGCGCGGCGGTCGGATCGGTCTCCTCCGGCATGGCAGGGACGACCACGACCGGGCAGTGCGCGTGCCGGGTGAGCGAGGTGCTCACCGATCCCAGCACCGCGCGGCGCAGCGCGCCGCGACCGCGATTGCCCAGCACGACCAGCCGCGCGCCGCGCGACCGGGCGATGAGCGTGGTGGTGATGGGCTCGAAGATGAGTTCGGTGGTGACGGTGAGATCGCCGGGCGCGGTGTGCCGCGCGATGGCGGCGGCCTCGCTGAGCACCCGATTCCCGTCCTCGCGCACCCAGGCCAGTTCCGCCGCTCCGAGCGAGGTGACGGGCACCTTGGAGACCGGAATGGCGTACGAGGTGATGATGTGCAGCGGGCAGCCGCGCAGATCCGCCTCCGCCGCCGCCCAGCCGACCGCCTGGTAGGAGATCGCCGAGCCGTCGACGGCGGCCAGGATGGGCGCGGGTCGTGATGCCTCGTGCGCGGTGTCGGCCATGATTCCTCCCGTGGTCGGTTGTTACACCCAGCATGCCCGGCGAGCCGGGGTGGTCCCAGGGAACAAGGTCATTCGGGTCCGGGGTCGTCCGGCCTCGTGGCCCCGGTCGCGGCCCGGTACGCCTCCAGGGCGGTCGGCAGGGTCGGGAAGAGCCGGTCCGCGCCGACCCGGTCGACCAGGCCCGCGGCGTCCAGGGCGTCACGCAGATCCTGCTTCACCCGCGCCATGGCGAAAACGATGCCGCGCGAATCCAATTCGGCGCGCAACTGGTCGACGGCGTCGAGTGCGGTCAGGTCGACCTCCACATTGGCCTCGGCGTTCAGCACGAACCATCGCACCGGTGCGTCCCGGCCCAGCAGCTCCACCGACTCCAGCGCCCGGGTCCGGAAGTCCTCGGCATTGGCGAAGCACAGCGGGGCGTCGTAGCGGTAGATCACCAGTCCGGGAACGGGTTTCGCCTCCGGATAGTCGTCGATGTCGTGCATGCCCGCCAGACCGGGCACGAAGCCGAGGATGGCGTCGTGGGCGCGGGCCACGCGCCGCAGCAGATCCAGAATGGACAGCGCGATGGCGATGCCGATCCCATAGAGGACACCGAAGATCAGCACCGCGGCGGTGGTGCCCAGGGCCAGCACCAGCTCACTGCGCCGGAAGCGGGCGAACCGGCGGAATTCCGGGAGGTCGATCAGGCGCAGCGCCGCGAACACCACGAGCGCGCCGAGTGCGGCGGTCGGGAACTCGGCCAGGATTCCGCGCGCGCCGAACAGCACGATCAGCACCGCGGCCAGGGCCACCAGCGAGTACGCCTGGGTCCGCGCGCCCGCGAGATCGGCGATGGTGGTGCGCGACGCGCTACAGCTGACCGGGAAACCGTGCATCACCCCGGCGGCCAGATTGGTCGCCCCCATCGCCCCGAGTTCCCGGTTGGCGTCGACCCGCTGACCGTGCCGACCGGCGAAAGCCCGTGCGGTGAGGGCATTGTCGGAGAAACCCACCAGGGCGATACCGATGGCGGGCAACACCAGCTGGGTGAGGTCCGCGGCCGCCACCCCGGCCACGCCGGGCACCGGAACACCGGGCGGGATCGCGCCCACCACTCCGATGCCGTGCTCGCTCAGCGAGAACACCGCCACCACCACCGATGCCGCCAGCACGGCCAGCAGCGGCCCGGGCGCACGCGGTGCCCAGCGGCCGAGCAGCAGCAGCGCCGACAGCACCACCGTGGCCAGAATCGTTGTCGGCCAGTGCAGATCGGAGAGGTTCGCGAGGAAGGAGCGCAGCTGGCCCGGAATGGTCTCCCCGTCGACCCGCACCCCCGTCACCTTGCCGAGCTGGCTGGCGATCATGATGCCCGCCGTGCCCGCGAGGTAGCCCACCAGCACCGGTTTGGACAGCAGATCAGCGAGCACCCCGAACCGCGCCAGCGATCCCACCAGGCAGATCGCGCCCACCAGCAGCGCCAGCATCGCCGCCAGCGCCGCGTACCGGCCCGCATCACCCGCCGCCAGCGGGGCCAGCGCCACGGCGGTGAGCAGTGCGGTGGTGGATTCCGGTCCCACCGACAGCTGCCGCGAGGTGCCGAGGAAGACGTAGACGGCGAGCGGCCCGAGTATCGCCCACAGTCCGGTCACCGGCGGCAGCCCGGCCACCGTCGCGTACGCCATGACCTGCGGGACCAGATAGGCCGCCACGGTCACCCCGGCCACCACGTCGGGGCGCAGCCAGGCGCGCTGGTATCCGCGGAACTGCTCGAGCCCCGGGAGGAAACGCGCCGGACCGTTGATCATCAGGGTCCGACAGTACCGCGCGGCGCGCCCACCCGTCCCGTGTGCGCGGAAGGTGTTTCCGCGTCGCCGGTTCGGGCGCGATCGACGGGCTCAGCGCCGATCCCGACCGTCCCCGTCGGCCGGGGCGGTGTGGTCGCGGGCCAGACCCACCATGGCCAGCCCGGCCTCCCGGATCACGGTGTCGAGCTCGTCGAGAATGTCGGCCACGGTCCGCCCGGCCGCCTCCAGCCGCTCGGCGGTGACGTCGGGACGGCCCAGTTCGGATCGCACCGCGTGCAGGCGCAGTCCGATGTCGAACATCCGCCGCACGAGTCGGTCGTTGGCGTCCGCATACGCGGCCTGACTGTCGGCCAACCGCGCCGGATCGAACTCCCCGGACAGTGGCGGTGGGATCGGGAGGGCGGCATCGGCCATCTCGACTCCTGGGTCGCGAGCGGGATCCCCCAGCCGCGCCGCGGGACTCGGGAAAACGTCACGAGTATCGTACGCTGTCACCGTCTCGGACAGATGGAGTCTCGAAACGCAATTTCTTTCGCGCGCAATGAAAATCATGCGTTTCGCCAATTTCCGGATCGGGTACGCCACAGTCCCGGGAAACGTGGAATACTTCGTGTCCCAGCAAGAATGCGTTCGCAGTTCGATGGCCGACAGAGTTTGTGGGGTATGGCCGTGCACGAGGAACTCCAGCCGCGGGAGCTGTCCACATCGGATTCGCTGCGACTGTTGAGCGGTATCCGCTTCGGCCGGGTGGTCTTCTCCCGGTACGCACTGCCCACCATCCGCCCGGTCAACCATGTCGTGGACGGCGGCATGATCGTCATCCACGCCAATCCCGGCACCACCCTCAGCGCGGACCGCCAGGTCGTGGCCTACGAGGCGGACACCATCGACCAGGCCACCCAGTACGGCTGGTGCGTCATCGTCACCGGCACGGCCGAGGAGGTCACCGATTCCGGCGACCTCGCCCGCTATCGCCGCCTGCTGCCCACCACCCTGCCGGGTCCCCGGCACCGCATCGTCCGCATCCGCCCCGATTTCGTCACCGGCGTGGAATACGTTCCGGCCGCTCTGCTTCCGGAAGATGCCCGGCCGACCGAGGACCGCTGAATTCGGCCGCGAATTCCGACTACGCCGTGGACGGTCCGTCGAACGCGTTCAGGATCTCCTCCGCGGCCAGGGCCGGAGTGAGCGATCCGTCGCGGACCTGCTTTTCCACCTGCGTCCGGATGGCGCGTACGGCCGGATTGTCGGTGAGGCGGCGCAGCAGTTGGTCGTGCACCATATTCCAGGTCCAGTCGACCTGTTGGCGACGGCGCTTCTCGGCGAATTCCCCCGCCTCGGTGAGCACGCGGCGGTGTTCGAGCACAGTGTTCCAGAAGGTGTCGAGCCCGTGGCCCTCGAGTCCGCTCATGGTGATGACCGGTGGGTGCCACAGCGATTCGCGCGGATGGATGAGCCGCATGGCCCCGCTCAGTTCGCGGGCGGCGGCCTTGGCCTCCACCTCGTGCTTACCGTCGGCCTTGTTCACCGCGACCAGGTCGGCGAGTTCCAGCACCCCCTTCTTGATGCCCTGCAACTGGTCTCCGGTGCGGGCCAGGGTGAGGAAGCAGAACACGTCGACCATATTGGCGACGGTCACCTCGGACTGACCGACGCCGACGGTCTCCACCAGGATCACGTCGTAGCCCGCCGCCTCCAGCAGCACGATGGTCTCGCGGGTCGCCTTGGCCACCCCGCCCAGCGTGCCCGCGGTGGGCGAGGGTCGGATGTAGGCATCGCGCTCCACCGCCAGTCGGCCCATCCGGGTCTTGTCGCCGAGGATCGAGCCGCCGGTACGGGTGGAGGACGGGTCGACCGCCAGCACAGCCACCCGGTGCCCCTGACCGATGAGATGCATGCCCAGCGCGTCGATGAAGGTGGACTTGCCGACACCCGGCACCCCGGTGATGCCGACTCGGTTCGACACCACCGCGTCGCTGTCGGGCGTGACCCGCAGCAGCAGTCGCTGCGCCAGTTCCCGGTGGTCGGTGCGGGTGGACTCCACCAGCGTGATGGCCCGCGCCAGCGCCGCGCGCTCACCGGCGCGCACCCGGGCGGCCAGGTCGTCGACATCGATGACCCGGCGCGCCGCTCCGGCCGTCCCGGGCGCGCCGCCGCGCGGCCCGACGCCCGCCGTGGTGCCGAGCCGCGGGCGGTCGGCGCCACCCTCGTTCGCGTGTGCGGCGTCGCTCATTCCGCCGCGCCGGTGCCGATCTCGTGGCCGAGCGACGCACCCAGCTTCTTGATCAGGCCGATGGCCGCATCGGCGATGACGGTGCCCGGCGGGAAGATGGCGGCGGCACCGGCCTCGTAGAGTTCGTCGAAGTCACCGGGCGGGATGACACCGCCCACGATGACCATGATGTCGGGGCGGCCGACCTCGGCCAGCGCCTGCCGCAGCGCGGGCACCAGCGTGAGGTGACCGGCCGCCAGCGAGGAGACGCCGACGATGTGCACGTCGTTGTCCGCCGCCTGCCGGGCCACCTCCTCGGGAGTCTGGAACAGCGGGCCCACATCGACGTCCATGCCGAGGTCGGCGAAGGCGGTGGCGATCACCTTCTGTCCGCGGTCGTGGCCGTCCTGGCCCATCTTGGCGACCAGGATGCGGGGGCGGCGGCCCTCGGCCTCGGCGAACTCCTCCACCAGTGCGATGGCATTGCTGATATTGCTCACCTTGCCCGCCTCTTCCCGGTAGACGCCCGACAGGGTGCGGATCTCGGCCTGGTGGCGACCGTACACCTTCTCCAGGGCATCGGAGATCTCGCCGACGGTGGCCTTGGCGCGGGCGGCGTCGATGGCCAGGGCGAGCAGGTTGTTCTCCATGCCGCCCTCGGATGACGCGGCGGCACGGGTCAATTCGGCCAGAGCGCGTTCCACCTCACCGGAATCGCGTTCGGCGCGCAGCCGCTGGAGTTTGGCGTTCTGCTCGGCGCGCACCCGCGAGTTCTCGACCTTGAGCACCTCGATCGGAGTGTCCTCGGTGACCTGGTACTTGTTGACGCCGATCACCGGCTGCTGGCCGGTGTCGATGCGGGCCTGGGTGCGGGCGGCGGCCTCCTCGATGCGCAGCTTCGGGATGCCCTCCGAAATCGCCTGTGCCATACCGCCGTGCGCCTCGATCTCGGCGATGTGGGCGCGGGCGCGCTCGGCCAGCTGGTGGGTCAGCCACTCGACGTAGTACGAACCGCCCCACGGATCGGCCGGCCGGGTGGTGTTGGACTCCTGCTGGATCAGCAGCTGGGTGTTGCGTGCGATGCGGGCCGAGAAGTCGGTCGGCAGGGCGAGGGCCTCGTCGAGGGCGTTGGTGTGCAGCGACTGGGTGTGGCCCTGGGTGGCGGCCATGGCCTCCACGCAGGTGCGCGCCACATTGTTGAACACGTCCTGCGCGGTGAGCGACCAGCCCGAGGTCTGCGAGTGGGTGCGCAGCGCAAGCGATTTCGAGTTCTTCGGCTCGAACTTGGCGACCAGTTCACTCCAGAGCAGACGGCCCGCACGGAGTTTGGCGACCTCCATGAAGAAGTTCATGCCGATGGCCCAGAAGAACGACAGGCGCGGGGCGAACTTGTCGACCTCCATACCCGCGTCGATACCCGCCTTGATGTATTCCACGCCGTCGGCGAGGGTGTAGGCCAGTTCCAGATCGGCCGTCGCACCGGCTTCCTGGATGTGGTAGCCGGAGATCGAGATGGAGTTGAACTTCGGCATCTTCGCCGAGGTGTAGGCGAAGATGTCGGAGATGATCCGCATCGAGGGTTTGGGCGGATAGATGTAGGTGTTGCGGACCATGAACTCCTTCAGAATGTCGTTCTGAATGGTTCCGGCCAGCTGTTCGGGCTTGACGCCCTGCTCCTCCGCGGCCACGACGTACAGCGCCAGAATCGGCAGCACCGCGCCGTTCATGGTCATGGAGACCGAGACCTGGTCCAGCGGAATGTGATCGAACAGCTCCCGCATGTCCAGGATGGAGTCGATGGCCACACCGGCCATACCCACGTCACCGGTCACGCGCGGGTGATCGGAGTCGTAGCCGCGGTGGGTGGCCAGATCGAAGGCCACCGACAGGCCCTTCTGACCGGCGGCCAGGTTGCGGCGGTAGAAGGCATTGGAATCGGCGGCGGTGGAGAAGCCCGCGTACTGGCGGATCGTCCACGGCTGATTCACGTACATGGTCGGATACGGGCCGCGCACGAACGGGGCGACGCCGGGCACGCTGTCGAGCGGGTAGCCCGCCGCCTCCACCGCGTCACGGTCGGCGCGGGTGAAAACCGGTGGGACGTCGATACCTTCGGGGGTGGCCCAGGTGAGCTGTTCGGGCGCGTACCGATTCGCGGTCGCCGCGGCCTGAACGAAGTCCCGCACCTGGTCGCCGGTCACGGCGGCGTCGGTGGTCGATTCGAGGGGGACGTCGGCGAAATTGCCGATCAGATGCTTGATGTCGCTCATGCTTACGCTCCCAGCTTCTCCAGCAGGCCGGACAGTGCCGTCACCGCATCCATCCGCGCCGTCAGGAATCCATCCGGCCGCTGCGCGCCGGCGGCGTCGGCCACCGCCTTCTCCGGCCCGGCCAGCAGCACCGTGGTCACACCGGCCGCGCGCAGCGCGTCCACCGCCGCCGCGGCCTCCGTGCCGTAGCGGTTGTCGGAACCGCACAGCACCGCGAGGGCGACACCGGATTCCGCGACCGCGGCCGCGATGCCGTCGACGGCCAGCGCGCCCGGATTGCTCGTCTCGATACCGCCCGAGGCGAGCAGGTTGGCGGCGAAGGTGACCCGCACATTGTGCTCGGCCACCGGTCCCAGCGGCACCAGCAGGGCGCGCGGACGCGACCCGTGCGCGGCCAGATAGGCGTCGGAGCGGTTGCGCAACGCCTCGAACGCCGCGCCGTAGCTCGTCTGCGAGGTCATGGCGCGGGCCGCCTCGGACAGCGGCTGCTCGGCCAGGTTGGGGAATTCGTTCACGCCGGTGACGGCCGACCTGCGGTGCGCCACATCACCGTCACGGTGCGCCTTGGTCTCGCCGACGCGCCGGGCCAGCAGACCGGATTCCAGGGCGGCCAGGTAGCCACCCGCGGCCTCCAACTCCCGCATGAATTCCCATGCCTTGGCGGCGAGTTCGTCGGTGAGCGACTCGACGTACCAGGAGCCCGCGCCCGGATCCTGGACGTGGCCCAGGTGCGACTCCTCCAGCAGCAGCAGTTGGGTGTTGCGGGCCATGCGCTCCGAGAACGCCTTCGACACCTCGAGTTCCCCAGTGGGCAGCGCGTGGTCGAAGGGCAGCACGGTGACGGTATCCGCGCCGCCGACGCCCGCGCCGAAGGCGGCCAGGGTGGTGCGCAGCATATTCACCCACGGGTCGCGCTGGGTCATCATGGCGGGCGAGGTCACCGCCTGCTGCGGGGCGTTGCCGAAGGCGGGCGCGCCGCAGACCTCGGCGACCCGGGCCCAGAGCCGCCGGGCCGCACGGAATTTGGCGATGGTGGCGAACTGGTCGTTGGTGGCGGCGAAGCGGAATTCCAGCTGGCCCAGCGCATCCGCGATATCGGCGCCGGCGTCGGTGAGGGCGCGCAGATACTCCAGACCCGCCGCCACCGCCGCACCGAGTTCCTGCGCGTCGGAGGCCCCGGCTTCATGAAAGGCCAAGCCGCACACCGTGATCGCGCGCACGTTCTCGGGCCGTGCCACCGCGTCCTGGGCCAGTGCGATCGCGCCGTCCAGATCGAGGGCGGGGGTTCCGGCGAACAGGCTCGTCAGGGGAGCAGCACCCAACCGGACCTGAATGTCCGCGCGCTCCTCGACCTGGTAGGCGTCGAGCGTCGCGTAGACCCGCGCTGCGGCCTCGGCCAGCACCGGACCGGCGTCCAGGGTGAGCGGGGCCAATTCGAACAGCAGACCCGACAGCGCGGCGGGCAGCTGTGCCACGGGCACGCCGCCCTCCCCCACGCGGAGCCAGACGGCGCTGACGCCGTTCTCCAGTCCGAAGAGGATCTCGCGATTGGTCTCGGCCGCGTCGGCGCCGCCGAAACGCGCACCGACGTACCAGCCGCGATGCACGTCGCGGGTGCCGTCACCGCCGCGCACGAACGGGAACTCGCCCGGCAGCGACTGCTCGGGCAGTTCGTCGCGGCGCGTGTAGAGGGGGTTGACGGTCAGACCGTCGTACGTGGTGACCGCGAGCAGCTTCTCCGGCTCGTCCGGCAGTTCCGAGACGTCCACCCTGCGGGCCTTGGCCAGCACGCCGGCGACACCCTTGCGCCAGGCGGCATACCCGGGCACCGGTCCGGTGTCCGAGTCTGAAGCAATCGGCATAGCTGCTGTTTCCTTCTCCCACACATGCCCCGAAAGGGACCGCCCCAGCAGCGCCGAACGTCTCGTTCGCCCTGCTCAGACAGCGTTTCGGTTAACGAGCATTCCTCGTCTTGCCTTCTGATGCTAGCGGCAGGGTTGTGATTCCCGTCGCCGGGCATTCACTACCAGCCGGTAACCTGGCGCGGTGCCAACAAGCCCGCGGACCCACGTCAGCCGACTCGGTGGATACCGAATGGTCACGTTTCTCGTGGCCGTCGTCGCGCTCTTCGCGGTGGTCGCGCTCATCCCGCTGCCGACCGCCGCGCAGATTCGGACCTGGGCCGATTCCTGCGGGCCGCTGCTGCCGCTGGTGTTCTTCGTCGCGCACGCGTTGATCTGCGTGGCTCCGTTCCCGCGCACCCTGTTCACCGTCAGCGCGGGCATGTTGTTCGGGCCGGTACTCGGCCTCGGCCTCGCCCTGTCGGCGACGACCGTGAGCGCCGTGCTGGCTCTGCTGCTGGTGCGTGCCCTGGACAAGGAGCGGTTGCGCGCCCGGCTCACCCATCCGACGGTACGCGCCGTCGACGCCCGGCTGGCCCGCCGCGGCTGGCTGGCGGTGGGGTCGCTGCGGCTCATCGCCTTCGCACCGTTCTCGGTGGTGAACTATTGCGCCGCACTGTCGTCGGTACGGCTGACGCCGTATGTCGTGGCGAGCTTCGTCGGCATCGTTCCCGGAACCGTCGGCACGGTTCTGCTCGCGGACGCGCTCACCGAGCACACCCACCCCGCCCAGCTCATCGTGTCGGGTGTCTGCATCGCCGTGGGCATCATCGGACTCGCCGTCGACACCCTGCTGGCCACGCCCGAGGAGCGGCCGGAGCCGGTGGCCGCGACAACTCCCCGCTGAGCGCTCTCCCACCCCGTTCGTCTGCGCCGATTTCCTTGGCGCGGCACGATATTCGAATAAGGGAGACAGCGCAGGGAGATGCACATGGCACCGAGAGTCTGGCCGCTCGAGCGCGGCCACATCGTCACCTCGCCCTTCGGCCCCCGCGGCGGCGGCTTCCACTGGGGCGTCGACTTCGGCTTTCCCGGCGGCTCGGCCAACCGCCCGGTCTTCGCCATGCAGGGCGGCTATGTCACCCGGTCCGGACCGGCCTCCGGCTTCGGGCGCTGGGTGGTGATCGACCATCCGACCGCCGACGGGTCGGGCACCACCGTGTACGGGCACATCATCCCCGAGGTTCGTGTCGGCCGCCGCATCGAGGCGGGCCAGCGCATCGGCCTCGTCGACCCCGACCGCCGCACCAACGGCAACGTGCCCCCACACCTGCACATCGAATGGCACCGCGCGCTCTGGGCACCCCCCGGTTCCGACCGCCTCGACCCACTCCCCCTCCTGGTCGGCGCGGCCCATCCCCTCGCCGACTGGCAACACGTATTGACGCCCTGAACCGGGCAGCGTGCCGCACCGAAGATTCGGCCTCGGACAAATCCACTGGCCGAATCCGTTGCGCGACGGGCAGACTCCGGCTTCAACGGCCGCGCCGACATCGCGACAGAGGAGCAACCATGCACCCATCCGCACCTCCAGACCTCCCCCGGCTTCGCGGACGGGCACGGATGGCATCGATCGCGGTGTTCATCGCCCTGATCGGCCCGGTGTGCCTGGCCCTGGCCACCCTGACCTTCGGTGCCAGCCGCAATTCGACGGAGGGACAGGCGGGCAGGGCCCTGCTCGGCGGCGGCGTGGTGTACCTGATGCTCGCTTGGCCGATCGCCGGGATCGCGGTCATGCTCTGGCTGCGGCGGGCGCGGATCAACACCGAGACACTGAACCCGGATTACCGGCATCGTTTCGCCCGCGGCTGGGTGATCGCTGGCTGGATCGTCCCCGTTGCGAACCTGTTCGTTCCACCGCTCATGGTCGCCGACGTGCTGCGGGCCTCGAGCGCGGGCCGAACGAGCTCGCGCGTGGTCGCCACTTGGTGGACCACCTGGCTGACCGCCCACCTCACCCTCGTCATCGGCTTCGTGGCCGTGAACAACGTCGAATACCCCCGGGGCGCGTCCGCGCTGGGCCAGTCCCTGCTGCTCACCCTGGCGCTGTTCGCCGTGGCCGCCTTCACCCTGCGGTCGATCATGGTGACCGTGGCCCGCTCACAGGACGGGCGCTAGCACGACCCTCACCACCGCGTCGTCAACCATCAGTTGACTATCAACCATTCGTCAACTAGTAGTTGACGAATGGTGTTGCAGTCTTCCGATGCCATGCAGCGCGGATTCAGGAGGGTTCATGACGGGAACGACGGCGGCGCGGCGGGTGCTGGTCGTGGGTGCGGGGATCGCCGGGTTGGCCGCGGCGTTGCGGTTCCATCGAGACGGGTGGCAGGTACTCGTCGTCGAGCGGGCACCGGCACGGCGCAGCGGCGGATATCTGGTGAATCTGCACGGCCCGGGATACGACGCGGCAGAACGGTTGGGGCTGGTGCCCGCGTTGCGGCGGCGCGATGCCGGATTCTTCACCACCGTGCTCGTGCACGCGGACGGGCGGGAGAAGCTGACGGTGCCCGCCGAGGTCACCGAGGCCGCGGTCGGCGCACGGGCGGTGAGTGTGCTGCGCGGCGACGTGGAGTCGGTGCTCTACGAGGCGGTGGCCGACCAGGTGGAGATCCGGTTCGGCACCACCGTGCGGGCCGTCGACGAGCGCGCCGACGGGGTCAGCGCCGAACTCACCGACGGCACCCGGGTCGACGCGGAGCTGCTGATCGGCGCGGACGGGCTGCATTCCGGTATCCGTGAGCTCGTATTCGGCTCGGGGACAGACCATCTGGTGGATATGCGCACCGTGGTCGCGGCCTTCCCGCTCGATACGGTGCCCGACCATATCCCGGTGGGTGTGGGCACCACCTTCATCGGGCCGGGGCGTACCGCGGCGGTCATGAATCTCGGACCGGGTCGGTCGTCGGCCTTCTTCACCTACCGCAGCGCCGATCCGGATACCGAGGTCGCACGCGGGCCCGTCGCCGCGCTCACCGGAGCCTTCGGCGATCTGGGCAGCGGAATCGCCGAGGCGCTCGCCCAGCTCGACCACGATCCCGACAGCGCTTATTTCGACGCCGTCAGCCAGGTCACCCTCGCGGCATGGAGCCGCGGGCGCGTGGTCCTGCTCGGCGACGCGGCCTGGTGTGTCACCGTCTTCGCGGGCTACGGGGCGGCACTGGCCCTGGACGGGGCCGACCGGTTGGGTGCGGCCCTCTCCGCGACCGGCACCGACATTCCGGCCGCGCTGGCGGCCTGGGAAGCCGAGCTGCGGCCCGAGGTCGCCAAACGGCAGGCACTGGCCCGCCGGGGCATGGCCCGCTTCGTTCCGCCCACCCGCGCCCATGTGTGGCTGAGCGAGGTGATGATGCGGGCCATACAGCTGCCGGGTCTGCGCGGCCTGGCGCGCAACGCCGTTCGCCGCGCGAACAACTAGGCCCCGCGAACAACTAGGCCGCGCGAACGACGAGACCCCGCGAACGACCGGGCCGGGGGACGACAGCGACCCGTCGCGCCGCATAGGCGCGGCATGCCCAGGATCGGTGGTCCCCGGCGGTGCGCGCCCTGGGACCGCCGCGCCGGGGAGGTCAGTATTCGGGGAACCGAGACACGGCGGAAAGGTCGGCACCCATGCGGATTCCCCTGCGACACACTCTGATCGCCGCGACGGCGGCCCTGACCATATCCTGCTCCGCGCAGACGGCGGAGCGAGAGGTGTTCGACCGGTACATCATTCCGGGTGACCGGGCGTTCCCCTCGGGACTGGCCTACGACCGCGCGTCCGGGCATTTCTTCGTGGGCAGTGCCGCCGACGGCGCGATCTACCGGGGCCATGTGCACGAGCCGCGGGTCGAGGTGTGGTCGCCCGACGGCGCCGACGGCCGCAGCGCCACCGCCGGAATGACCCTCGACCCGGCCGGTCGTCTGTTCGTCAATGGCGGCGGCACCGGCACCGCCCGGGTCTACGATGCCGCCGACGGCCGTCTGCTGGCCGAATTGCGTGGGCTCGACGGCGGTTTCGTCAACGAAGTGACCGTAGCCGCCGACGGCACCGCGTACGCCACCGACTCGCTGCTGCCGGTCGTGTACCGGATCACCGAGACCGGCGGGACCTGGCGGATGGAGCCCTGGCTGGATGTCACGACCACCCCCGTCGACTGGATCGCCGAACGGCACAATCTCAACGGCATTCTCGCGATCGGCGATCACCTGCTCGCGGTGCAGAGTTCCACCGGGCAGCTGTGGCGCATCGACCGGCACAGCGGACGGACCGTCGAGGTGGATCTCGGCGGGCAAACCCTGCCCAGCGGGGATGCGGTGGTCTCCGACGACGGCCGCCGGATCTACGTCACGCAGGGAAATCTCTACGCCGACACCGCTGCCCAGCCGCGGGTCGCGGTGCTGGAGATGAGTCCCGACCTGACCACCGGCCGGATCGTCGACAGCCTGGTCCCACCGGGCGGCTTCCTGCACCCCAGCCAGGCCGCGCTCACCGCAGAGGGCCACCTGCTGGTGGTCAACAGCCAGTACGACCGCTTCGCCGCGGGCCTGCCGCCCACCGCGCTGCCGTTCACGATCACCAGCCTGGACCTGCCGGGCACAGACTGACGGCCGGGGGGCGCGGGATGCGGCGGTGACCGAACTCTCCGTCGGCCACCGCCGCCGCGCTCATGTGCGAACGACACACCCCAGCACGTCGGGCACATCGGTCATGATGCCGCCGACCCCGACCTCGATGAGACGCCGCATGTTCCGCGTATCGTTCACCACGTAGGCGAAGACCTCCAGCCCGCGGGCGCGGGCCAGCGCCATATAGTCGGCGTCCACGTCGTCGGCGGAAATGTGCACCATGCCGCTGTGTATGGCGAGGGCATCCAGTTCGTCCGCCGCGGGCCGACTCTGACTCAGTCCGCCGAGTGGGATGTCCGGCTCCAGCGCGTGGAACTCGCGCAGGAACTCCCAGTCCAGGCTCTGCACCATGAGGCGCCGCCGATCCGGGCCGGTGTCCGCCCAGCCCGGCACCGCGCGCAATTCTCGTGAGACGAGTTCGGCCACACCGTCTTTCGCGTCGGTGAGCTTGACTTCGAGCAGCAGTCCACTGGGACCGTCGCCGAGGGTGCGCAGCACGTCGCCGAGTTCCGGAACGGGTTCACCCGCGTAGGCGGGCGCGAACCAGGAGCCCGCGTCCAGGGTGCGGATCTCGCCGAGCGAGAACTCCGCCACCCGCCACGGCGCGCGGTCCGGGTAGCGGGCGGCGGCGTCGGTGGTGCGCTCCAGGGTTTCGTCGCGAATGACCACGAGCCGGTCGTCGGCGGTGCGGCGGACGTCGAGTTCGACCATGGTCGCGCCCTGTTCGGCGGCCAATCGCGTTGCCGCCACGGTGTTCTCGGGTGCGTAGGCGGACGCGCCACGATGGGCGACGGTGGCCGGGGACGCGTCCTGCGCGACCGCCGGTGCTCCGGTCGCGGCGAGCGTCAGGCCGGTGACCAGCGCCATGAGATATCGGTACACGGTGGGCCTTCCGGGGCTACAGGGAGGTGGTCAGTCCGCCGTCGACCAGCACCGAGGTGCCGGTCATGTAGGCGAGGTCGTCGGAGGCCAGGGCGAGGGCCGCCTGCGCGAGATCCTCCGGCTCGCCGATGCGCTTGATCGCCGGCAGGTTCCGCTGCGCCCAGTCCCGCTTGTACGCGGCCCAGTCCCGCTGCGGATCGGTCGGCTGCACCGCCCGCCACAGCCGGGTGTCCACCGCCCCGGGTGCCAGCACATTGATCCGAATCCCCTGTGCCGCATAGTCCATACTCGCGGCCTGGGCCAGCGCCAGCACCGCGCGTTTGGTGGCGGCGTAGGCCGATCCGCCCGGTCGGGTGGCCACCTCGTGCAGCGATCCGGTGATGATGACGCCGCCGCCACGCGCATCGGCCGCGGCCCAGCCTCCGGCGACACCCGCCACCCCGGTGCCCGCGGCCGCCAACCCGTTCAGCATCGACCTCCTGCTCACTCCCGGCCCTTGCTGCTCGTCCGCACTCTGTCAACCTCCAGCTCGTTCCCGCCGCCGGCTCCGGCGACGGCCACCCCATGGTGTGGCCGCCCCGAACCCCTACGGCAGGGCGCGAACTGGCGAGGACCCCCGATCCTGGGCATCCCACGACCAGGTACGGCCGAGACCGAGGTGGGGCGCATCCGCCTAGCCGCAGTGCCCTCGATGCGGCGGCAGCCGATCCCGCGACCTACCGGCACACTGACAGGTCATGCGACCGCTCCCGCGAACGCGGCAATCCTCCCGGATTCGAGTCGCGCCGAGACGCACGCACATCCCGCATCGGGGTGGTCGGCGAACGCGGCGACAGGCACCACCGAATCACTCCCTCGGGGTGTCAGTCGCACACCGCCCCGGTGGACGCGGATCCCACCAGCTTCGCGTATTTCGCGAGCACTCCGCGGGTGTAGCGCGGCGGCAACGGTTCCCAGCCCTGCGCCCGCTGTCGCAGTTCGGCATCGTCCACGAGCAGATCGAGGCTGCCGTCCGCCACATCGAGCTGGATGCGGTCTCCGTCGCGCACGAAGGCGATCGGCCCGCCGTCCACCGCCTCGGGCGCCACGTGGCCCACGCACAGGCCGGTGGTGCCACCGGAGAAACGGCCGTCGGTCAGCAGCAGCACGTCCTTGCCCAGTCCCGCGCCCTTGATGGCCGCGGTGATGGCGAGCATCTCCCGCATGCCCGGACCGCCCTTGGGCCCCTCGTAGCGGATCACCACCACGTCCCCCGCCGCGATGGTGCCGTCCTCGA
The DNA here is from genome assembly GCF_007362295.1 of Nocardia otitidiscaviarum. NCBI lineage: Bacteria > Bacillati > Actinomycetota > Actinomycetes > Mycobacteriales > Nocardiaceae > Nocardia > Nocardia otitidiscaviarum. The sequence goes on from NZ_CP041695.1 coordinate 3,298,809, forward strand.
GTGCGTCCATGGCGGCTCGCTCCCGGTCGAAAACCCGTGCGGTGCCTTCGAAGACGGAGGAGTCGAACCCGGCCGACTTGACCACCGCACCGCCGGGGGCCAGCGATCCGTGCAGAATCGTGATGCCCCCGGTGGGGTGGATCGGCGATTCCATGGCGCGCACCACCTTCCCGTCCGGGTCGGGCGGGGCGATGGCCGCCAGATTCTCGGCCACCGTCCTGCCGGTGACGGTGAGGCAGTCTCCGTGTAGCAGCCCGGCGTCCAGCAGCGCCTTCATCATGACCGGCACCCCGCCGATGCGGTCCACGTCCGTCATCACGTGCCGACCGAACGGCTTCACATCGGCCAGATGCGGCACCCGCCGCCCGATCCGGGCGAAATCGTCCAGGGTGAGGGCCACGTTCGCCTCGTGCGCGATGGCCAGCAGGTGCAGCACGGCATTGGTGGAGCCGCCGAATGCCATCACCACCGCGATGGCGTTCTCGAACGCCTCCCGGGTCAGGATGTCGCGGGCGGTGATCCCCCGCCGGATCAGTTCCACCACCGCCTCGCCGCTGCGCCGCGCGTAGCCGTCGCGGCGGCGGTCGGTCGCGGGCGGCGCGGCACTGCCGGGCAGCGACATGCCGAGCGCCTCGGCGGCGCTGGCCATGGTGTTGGCGGTGTACATGCCGCCGCACGCGCCCTCTCCGGGGCAGATGGCGCGTTCGATGGCGTCCACGTCGGCTCGGCTCATGAGTCCGCGCGAGCAGGCGCCCACCGCCTCGAAGGCGTCGATGATGGTGACCTCGCGCTCGCTGCCGTCGGAGAGTTTGGCGATACCGGGCAGGATCGACCCGGCGTAGAGGAAGACGCTGGCCAGGTCCAGCCGCGCGGCGGCCATGAGCATGCCGGGCAGCGATTTGTCGCAGCCGGCCAGCAGGACAGACCCGTCCAGCCGTTCGGCCTGCATCACGGTTTCCACGCTGTCGGCGATGACCTCGCGCGATACCAGGGAGAAGTGCATGCCCTCATGGCCCATGGAGATGCCGTCGGAGACCGAGATGGTGCCGAACTGCATGGGGAAGCCGCCGCCCGCGAAGACGCCGTCCTTGCAGCCGCGGGCGAGGCGGTCCAGGGAGAGGTTGCAGGGCGTGATCTCGTTCCAGGACGACGCCACGCCGATCTGGGGTTTGTCCCAGTCCTCGTCGCCCATGCCCACCGCGCGCAGCATGCCGCGGGCGCCGGTCTTCTCCAGCCCGTCGGTGACGTCGCGGCTGCGGGGTTTGATGTCCGGGGTGCTCTGCTGATCGGCCACGGTTCCCCATCATCCCCCGTGTTGCCGGAAAGTCACCGCCACCACGCCCCGGTGCGCCGACGACGAAGGTCCCGCCGCGCCACACCGCGCGAACGGGACCTCTGTCGATGTGCCGCGCCCAACGGGGCCACGGTGCCTGTCGGCGTTACCAGCCGATCGGTCGGAAGCCGACCGATCAGAGGTAGGCGCCGCAGACCGGCCAGGCGCCGACGCCCTGGGTGGCGAGCACGTTCTCGGCCACGCGGATCTGCTCCTCGCGGCTGGCGTTGTGGGCGTAGCCGGTGCCACCGTTGGCGAGCCAGGTGCTCTGGCTGAACTGCAGGCCGCCGTAGTAGCCGTTGCCGGTGTTGATCGACCAGTTGCCGCCGCTCTCGCACTGCGCGACGGCGTCCCAGTTGCCGCTGTAGGCGGAGGCGGTAGCAGTGGAAACACCGAACGGGACAGCGGCGAGCGCGCCCAGCACGGCGGTGGTACCAGCGATACGGGTGAACTTGCGGTTCCGAAGCATGTGATATTCCTGCCTGCGCCCAACCGCCCGGTGAATTCGCACTGCCGGGTCCCCGTCCCCAGGGAATGTCTTGGTGAATCTCGACCGCGGGACGGGGTTACCGGTGTACGGCGGTTCGAGTCCGACTCAGCCTTCGCCCGAGCCGTCGACGACCATAACGGAACAATCACGATGGATCACGGACCGATAACTCGCATTTGACTTGCGTGACGCTCGAACCTGATCTCCGTTTATGCAGATAATCGCGCGGGTCGTACTTAATTACATTCCCGTAGTTACTAAACCAAAATGTGTCCGAGGTCACCGAAATTCGGTGATAACGATCTCGAGGTCAACCCGCGGAGGGGTTCCCAACAGCCGTCTCAGACGCTATCGTACTGGCAGTACCGCATACCGGCGGTACCCGCTCAACGAGGTGCGCCATGACCACCACATATCCCCAGGCCAGGCGGATCAGGTTCCGCTTCGGCGATCCGGAGCCGATGTCGAAGTACTACGCGGGCGGCGACATCGTGTTCAGCCACTTCATCGCGGGTCTCTCGGCGGGCTTCCCGCCCGGCGAGGAGTCGTTCATCCGCTCGGTCCGCAAGTTCGCCGACCACATCACCGATCCGGCCCTGAAGAAGCGGGTGGCCGGGTTCATCGGCCAGGAGGCCATGCACGGGCAAGAACACCGGCGGCTCAACGGCAAACTCGCCGAGCTGGGCTATCCCGTCGAGTGGTACGACTCCCCCGCCGCCGTCGAGCGCCTGCGCCGCATCGAGCAGCGGCTGCCCGACCTGGTGCATCTGGCGAGCACCGCGGCGGCCGAGCACTACACGACCGTGCTCGCCACCCGGGTGCTGACCCGGCCCGAAGTCCAGGAGCTCGCGGGCGACCCCGAGGTGCGCAACCTGTTGAACTGGCACGCGGTCGAGGAGATCGAGCACAAGTCGGTCGCCTTCGACGTGTACCGGGCCGTGGGCGGCAGCGAACGGATGCGCATCGCCACCATGGCCACCGTGCTGGCGCTCACCCTGCCGCTCACCACGGTGAGCCTGATCCTGTCGCTGCGCCGCGACGACTACGCGCGAGCGCATCCGGCCCGGCTGGCCCGCGAGGCGTACACGCTGTTCACCGGGCCGCTGTTCCGCGGTCTGGGCCGCGAACTCGCCCAGTATCTGCGTCCGGGCTTCCATCCCGACGACAACGACACCACCGCGCTGCTGGATCGCTGGCGGGCCGAATTGTTCGGCGACACCGGCATTCTCAGCGATCACCTGCGTTAGCGGGCTCGGCGGACCGCTCGGACACCGCCGCGAATCAACGGAGATTCATCATGAACAGATCCACGCTTCCCACCCGCACCACCGGTGCGCCCCCGGTGCGCCGCATGCGATTCCGGTTCGGCGAGCCCGAACCCATGAGCAAGCATTTCGCGGACGGCGATATCGTGCTCAGCCATCTGACGGCACTGCTGTCGGCGGCCTTCCCACCCGGTGAGGATTCCTTCGTGCGTTCGGTGCGGCGGGTGTCCGGGCGGATCGACGATCCGGTGCTCAAGAAGCGCGCCGCCGGATTCATCGGACAGGAGGCCATGCACGGACAGCAGCATCGGCTGCTCAACGACCAGTTGGTCCGGATGGGCTACGTACTGGTCCGGGTGCCGAATTTCGCACCGGGCAGCCGCCGGGAGCGGGCCCTGATCCGCGCCGAACGGCTGCTGCCCGCCCACGTCCATCTGGCGGCCACCGCGGCGGCCGAGCACTTCACCAGCATGCTGGCGCGGCGCGTGCTGACCAGCCCGGAACTCCAGGAGATCGCCACCGCGAGTCCGGAGGTGCGGAATCTGCTGAACTGGCACGCGCTGGAGGAACTCGAGCACAAGTCGGTCGCCTTCGACGTCTACCGCGCCACCGGCGGCGGTGAGGCGGTGCGGATCGGCGTCATGACCATCCCGTATGTGGGGATCATCCCCTTCATGGCGCTGGCGGTGGGCCTGTCCATCCTCACCGACCCGCAGGGCTGGCGGCCGGTCACGGTCACCCGCCAAGCCGTCGGCGTGCTGCGCGGCCCCCTGGTCAAAGGGCTGCTCGCCGAGATCCGGGAGTACCTGAAGCCCGGCTTCCATCCCGACGACCTCGATACCGAACCCCTGGTCCAGCAGTGGCAGCGGGAGCTGTTCGGCGACGACGGCCTGCTGCTCGACCGGGTCCGCTGACCCACCGAACGCCGGAGAGGATCCATCATGAACGCACATCCCGAGATTCCGCGCGCCGACCACGAGGTCGTGGTGGTCGGCGCCGGATTCGGCGGTATCGGAGCCGGTATCGCACTGCAGCGCAAGGGCATTCACGACTTCGTCATCGTGGACAAGTGGGACCGGGTCGGCGGCACCTGGCATGCCAACACCTATCCCGGTGTGGCCGTGGACATTCCGTCCTTCATCTACAGCTTCTCCTATGAGCAGCGCGGCGACTGGTCGCGGATCTTCGCCCCCGGCGACGAGTTGCGCGACTATGCCGACAGCATGGTCGACAAGTACGGACTGCGCCGCAAGCTGCTGCTCGGCACCACCATCACCGGAGCCGAGTACGACGAGGACGGCGGGCTCTGGCGGCTGCGCACCGACGGTGACCGCACCCTCACGGCACGTTTCGTCGTCATGGCGGTGGGCGGCTTGGAGCGGCCGAAGATGCCCGATATCCCGGGGTTGCAGGATTTCGGTGGCGCGCTGGTGCATACCGCCCTGTGGGACCACGACCTGGCGCTGGCCGGTAAGCGGGTGGCCGTGATCGGCACCGGCGCGACGGCGCTGCAACTGGTGCCCGCCATCGCCGCGGAGGTGGACCACCTCACCGTCTTCCAGCGCACCCCCATCTGGGTGTTCCCGAAGACCGACGCCGCCGTGGGACCGTGGGGGCGGGCCGTGCTGGGCAATCGATTGCTACGCTCCGGCATTCGCGCGGTCGGCACCCTGGCCACCGAGATCGGGATGGGCGGCATGGTCGTGGGCCCCGCCTGGCTCACCGACACGGGACGACGGCTGGCCGAGATTCCGGTACGCCGCTGGATGCGGTCGCAGGTGCGCGATCCACGAGTGCGCGAACAGCTGATCCCCCGCTACGGACTGGGTTGCAAGCGGCCGTCCATGTCCAACGACTACCTCGCCACCTTCAATCGTCCGGATGTGCGCCTGGTGACCGACGCGATCGAGCGGGTCGACGAGCATGGGGTGGTCACGGCCGACGGGATCCGCCACGACGTGGATGTCATCGTCTGCGCCACGGGATTCAAACTGTGGGAAAAGGATTCGGTGCCGCCGTTTCCGGTGATCGGTCGCGATCGGCTCAGCCTCGGCGACTTCTGGGATACACACCGATTCCAGGCGTATCACGGGGTATCGGTACCCGGCTTTCCCAATATGTTCGCCATAACCGGCCCGTACGGTTTCGTGCTCGGCTCGTATATCTGGATGATCGAAGCCACCGCCGCCCATCTGAGTCGCGCCATCGCGGAAACGAAACGGCGCGGTGAGTCCGTCTGCGAAATACGGCCATCCGCGCACGATGAATATTTCGCCGCATGTCTGCGGCGACAGGAGAAGAATTTCCTCTTCACCCCGGCCTGCCACGGTTCGAATACGTATTACATCAATAGTCACGGAGATTCGCCGTTCCGGCCGTCCACCCACGGCGAGATGTACTGGCAGAACCGTCATTACGACCTCGACGACTACCGGTACAGCACCCCGGCCGGCACGCCCCGGCCGCACCGGATCCTGGAGGAGTCGGCATGAAACTCAACGACATCCGTCCCGAACTCGTCGTGGTGACCGGGGCGGGCAGCGGGATCGGCCGGGCGGTGGCGCTGCGCTTCGCCCGGCGCGGAGCCCACGTGGTGGTCTCCGATATCGACCTCGACAGCGCCCGCGCCACCGAGGCCATGATCCACGCCCGGGGCGAGCACGCCAGCGCCGCGCGCCTCGACGTCACCGACCCGTGGGCGTGGGAGGAGTTCGCCCGCGACGTCCTGGCCGACTACGGGCTGGCCGACGTGCTGGTCAACAATGCGGGCTTGGTGGTCGGCGGGGCGTTCCTGGATATGGCGCCCGCCGACTGGGACACCCAGCTCGGGGTCAATCTGCTCGGGGTCGTGCACGGGTGCCGGGTGTTCGGACGGCAGTGGGTCGACAGCGGGCACCGCGGGCATATCGTCAATATCGCCTCGGCGGCCGCCTTCACCCCCACCCCGGTCATGTCGGCCTATTCGGTGTCCAAGGCCGGAGTGAAGATGCTCACCGAATGTCTGCGACTGGAGCTGGGCCCCAAGGGCATCAGTGTGAGTGCCATCTGCCCCGGATTCATCAATACCGGCATCGGTGCACACGCCGTGACTGTGGGCCTCGATCCGGCCGTCGTCGAGCGGGGCAGGGCCCTCGCCCGGCACGCGCAGGAGGTGGCCGAGCGGCTGCCGTTCTCGCCACTGAGCCCGGACCAGGTGGCCCGTGCGGTGGAGCGGTCGGTGCGCTACGACCTGGCCGTGGTGCCGGTGCGGCCGGAGGCGTGGCTGGGCTACGCCCTCATGCGGATCGCTCCCGGTGTCAATCGCCGCATGACCCAACCGTTCTCGACCGAGCGCCTGGAACGGCTGGCGGGCTGGGCGATGCGACGCCTCGACCGGCAGGCGGTCACCGCCGACAGAGCGCCGACACCCGCGGGGGTGGGGCGGTGAGCGGGCGCGCGCATACCCTCGAGATCGCGGCGGTGGTGCGGGAGACCACCGATGCCCACACCCTGGTCTTCAGCGTGCCGTCGCAGCTGCACGGTCGGTTCACCTACCGGCCGGGGCAGTTCCTCACCCTGCGGGTTCCCAGCGAACGCACCGGATCGGTGGCGCGCTGCTATTCGCTGTGCAGCAGCCCGCATGTGGACGAGCGGCTCGCCGTGACGGTGAAGCGCACGGCGGGCGGCTACGCGTCGAATCTGCTCTGCGATACGGCCCGGGCCGGGGACCTGATCACCGTGCTGGAACCGGGTGGCAGCTTCGGGCCGCGCGGGCTGGACGGGGAACTGCTGCTCGCCGCCGGGGGCAGCGGGATCACACCGCTGCTGTCGATCGCGAAATCGGTGCTGGCGGCCGGGCGCGGCAACATCGTGCTGTTCTACGCGAACCGGGATCGGCGATCGGTGATCTTCGCGGCCGAACTGGAGCGGCTGGAGCGCCGGTATCCGCGGCGGCTGCGGGTGCTGCATTGGATCGAAGCCGAACGGGGGCTGCCGAACGCGCGGCGGGTGGGTGAGCTGCTGCGGCGGCATCGCCGCCGGGAGTGGTACATCTGCGGGCCGCAAGGCTTCACCACGGTGCTGCGGTCGGCGGCGGCCGCCGTGCGGGTACCTGCGGCCCAGGTCCATCTGGAGGAGTACCGCTCGCTCACCGCGAATCCGTTCGAGGAACTCACTCCCCCAACGCATCTCACCGTCGCCGCGCTGCCCTCGACCGCCGCCGGGGCGGACGACGGCAGCGCCGCCCTGGAGGTCGACATCGACGGGCGCACCCATCACCTCGGCTGGCCGCGCACCGCCCGGCTGCTGGATGTGCTGCTGGACAACGGCATCGACGCGCCCTATGTGTGCCGGGAATCGGCGTGCGGCACCTGTGTCTGCGCGGTGCGGCGCGGGCGCACCCGCATGGTGCGCAACGAGGCGCTCATCGACGAGGAACTCGCCCAGGGATTGACACTGGCCTGCCAGACGCTGCCGGACTCGGCCGACGTTCACGTCAGCTTCGACCTGTAGCGCCCGTGTGTCAGTTCGCGGCGAAGGCGAGATGCGGGGGTTTGCGCACGTCCACCGCCACCTCGTTGAGCCGGGCCACCGCGTCCAGCACCGCCGCCGCGATGGTGCTGACATGTTCGGCGAACTGCTCGGCGGTCATGATCCGAGCGCGCGAGCGGTTGACGCCCAGGTACCACTCGGTGGCCGAACCCACCGCCCCGAAGATGGCGTAGGTGGTCAGTTCCAGGCTGCCGGTGTCCACCTGCTGACCCGAGAGCCGTTCCTCCACCAGCCGGGCCACCCGCAGGGCCGAGCGTTGCGCCACATCGAGCGCGCGCTCGGGCTGCTCGGCCTGCTGGGCCATGCGCCCGTGCACCAGGAAGCGGAAGACCTCCGGACTCTCCTCGACCACGGCGACGTATTCGGTGATCCCGATCCGCAGCAGGTCGGCGACCGAGTCGGCCATGAGGTTCACCCGCTCCAGGAAGCGATCCCACAGCATGCTCTGCACCCGGTCCAGGATGGCCAGGTACAGGTCGGTCTTGTCCTCGAAGTGGCGGTACAGCTTGGGTTTCGCGCAGCCCGCGGCGCGCGCGATATCGTCCATGCTCACGTCGGGACCATGTTCGGTCAGCGCCCGCAGCGCGGCGTCCACGAAGTCGGCGCGCACCTGTTCGCGATGTTCGCGCCACCGCTCGGTGCGCGCGTCCGGACGGGATCCGGCCGCCGCGGTGCGTTTCGCCCCACGGGTGAGCCTCTTCTCGGCGGCCGACATGACGTCATGATATGCGATACCGCCGGTACGCGAAGGCCGGTGCGGTGGGTGATCGGGTCAGGACGGCGCGGCCGGTCCCGGCCCCTCCGGCACCGGGACGGTATTCGCACGGCAGGGTTGCTGGGCCGTGGTCGCGCAGTCGGGCAACCGCTCGGCGTGCGGATACGGGGTGTGGCCGAGGACGATGCTCGACGGTCGTCCCGGCTCGAACCAGACGGTGTTGTCCGCGGGCGTGGGGAGGGTGCCGAAGACCCAGTAGCCGGTGGGCGCGGGGGTGTCGATGGTGACGCGAATGCTGGAACCGGCACGGAAGACATGCGCGAACTTCTGGATCTCGACCCGCAGCGGGGTCGGCTCCCCCGGCACCAGCGGGGTGGCCGCGGCGGCGGTGAAGTCGCCCGAGGGGCGCAACTCGGTGGACCGAGACGGGTCGAGGGCGCGCTGCGAGGCCCGCAGCCAGCCACGTTGGACGTACATCTCCTGCCCGTCGGGCCGCACCTCGGACACGGTGATCTGCACGTCGGTATCGGGTGCGGACGAACTCAGCCACAGGTCCGCCGATCCGGGGCCGTAGAGGCTCAGGTCCTCGGGCAGCGCTCCGGTGGTGAAGGTGAGCTGCCCGTCGCCGGTGGCGGGCGGATTCCAGCCACCGTCGCCGGGAACGTTCACGGCGGCCCCGGCGTCCGGATAGCGGTAGCGCGCGGACGCGCCGGGCAGGGCCGGTGGCGTGGCGTCGAGCCGCCCGTCCGGCTGGAGCCACAGCCGCATCGGTGTCACCGGGACCGGCAGGCGGTCGAACTCGGCGACCGAAGTCGGTGTCAGCCGGGGCTTCTCACCGTCGGCGGCGACCTGCATCTCCTGCAGCAGGCGCACATGCGGCTCGCGATCGAATCCGTTGTCCTCGCCCTTGACGAAGTGGGCCAGGAATCGTTTCAGCACGGCGTGGATGTCCGGTGCGGTGAGGTCGGTGTGATGGTCGCCGTTGGAGCTGATCAGCCACATCCGCTCCGGATCCATTGTCTCCTCGTAGTATCCGGCCCGCGGCCCGACCTGCTCGTCCTGCCAGGACTGGGTGCCCAGCGCCGGTACCTCGATGCGGCCGGTGTGCAGATACGCGCTCTTGCTCGCGTAGCGGTCGCCGAAGTACTGGTCGTTGTCGAGCCATTCGGTGATATCGATATCGGGTCGCCGCGCGTTGGCGGTGTTCGCGGCGGCGACGGCCGCGCATTCGGTGTCGCCGTCGAGCAGTTCGGCCTGCCGGGCGGCGTGCTGCCAGGTGCCCGCGAAACCGTTCCACCAGTCGGCCGGGAAACCGACGTTCTGGATGCCGCCCGGATAGCCGACATCGCGGTAGGGATCGGCGACGTTCTTGCTCGGCGTGATCGCCCGCAGCCCCTCGGGGCGCTGCGCGGCGGTCCACAGCTGGTTGTAGCCGGAGTAGGAGTAGCCGATCATGCCGACGCGGCCGTTCGACCACGGCTGTCGCGCCGCCCATTCCACGGCGGCGGCACCCGCCGCGCCGACGGTCTCGTCGAAGATGTGGTTCACGCCGGTCGAACAGCCGGTGCCGGGAACGTTCACCCCGACGATCGCGTAACCCTCGGCGAGCCAATCCCTTCCGATATCGGGATCGGAACCGGCGCTGTAGCCGTCGTACTCCACCAACACCGGATGCGGCCCGCCGCCGCCGGGCAGCAGCACCGAGTATCGGATACGTTCACCGCCGTCGAGGGCGAGATATCCCCACAGTCGGGATGCGGCCGGATCGGACGAATCCGGTTCGGACCGAGCGCATCCCGCGCAGAGGATCGCCATGGCCGCCGCGACCGCCGCCGCCCGCCTGCGCCTACCCACCATGGTCGTATCTCCTCACCGTCACGTCCGATCGACAGCTGCGACAGTACGAATCCGATCCTGGACTGTCGTCGCACCAGCGGATGATCCGCACCGGCACCGCGGGTGGACATCACCCCGACACCCCCCTGAGGAGTACCCCGTCACCCACTACCACCGCGGGTCGATGTGCGGCGCCGGCCCTCTGCCTAGCCTCGAATCGGTGATCAAGACAGAATCGGTGCTCGAGACTTCGCGTCGCACCGTCGCCATACTGGTCGCGCTGGTCGCGCTGGCCGCCTGCGGTTCGGCTCCCACCGTCGAACAGCCGACCTCCGACACCGAGTCCGCGCCGCGATTGCCCGCTCCGACAGGTCATTTCACCGTCGGGCGTACCGTGCACCACCTCGTCGACGCATCCCGCCGCGCCCCTTGGACGCCGGAGCGCGACCGTGAGCTGATGGTCAGCGTGTATTACCCGGCGCAGCCCGGAACCGGCACGCCCGCACCGTACGCGACCCCTGGGGAAGCCGAGTTGCTGCTGCGCCGCGAGGGCGCGCCCGCGGACCCGGAGGCCGCCCGGCTGCTCGGCGCCACCCGCACCAACAGCGCCGCCGATGCCACACCGGTCGACGGTTCCCACCCGCTGGTCGTGCTGTCGCCCGGATTCGGCGCACCCCGCTACACCCTCACCACCCTCGCGGAGGACCTCGCCTCGCACGGCTATGTGGTCGCGGCGGTCGACCACGTCAACGAGGCGTCCGGAACCGAACTCCCGGACGGACGGATCGCCACCTGCCTGGTCTGCGAGACGGTGGACACCCCGGGCACGCTCGACACCCTCACCGCGGCACGGGCGGCCGATGTGTCCTTCCTGCTCGATCGGTTGGCCGCGACCGCGCCGTCGTGGCCCCCGGCCCGGTACGTGGACGCGAGCCGGATCGGTATGGCGGGCCATTCCATCGGCGGTGCCGCGGCCGCCGCGGCCATGGCGCGGGATCCACGGGTGCGCGCCGGAGCGAATATGGACGGCGCGTTCTTCGGTGCTGCGCCCGCGGACGGGTTCGGCGACCGCGCCTTCCTGATGCTCGGCACCGATGACGAGACGCACCGGCCCGGCGGTGCCGACACCACCTGGGACGCCATGTGGGCGGCACTGCACGGCTGGAAGCGGTGGCTGACCGTCACCGGTTCCGATCACTTCACCTTCAGTGACAGCCCCGTGCTGGTCGAGCAGTTGGGCGGCGGAGCCGATCTGCTCGGCCTGCCGACGACGAGCACCCTCTCCGGGCCGCGTGCGGTGGAGCTCACCCGTGCTTACGTCCGCGCTTTCTTCGATCGGCATCTGCTCGGTGTCGCACAGCCACTGCTGGACGGCCCGCACCCGGCCTGCCCGGAGGTGCGCTTCCAGCACACCTGAACCGTGCCGGGTTCGCCGCGGCGGGCTGGGCGCGGATCGTCCGTATCGTCGATGTGGACATGTTGATCTTCCTACTGGTCCTCGCGGGCTTCGCGTTCCTGGACTCGCTCGACGTGCTGATGGTCGGCGTCACCACGGCGGTGATCTACGACAGTCGGCTCGGTCGCCGCTCACCGGTGCCCGGAGTGCTCAGCTTCCTCGCCGGAGTCTTCGCCGTCACAACGACTTTCGGCATCTGCACGGTACTGGGGTTGAGTTTCGTCACCGACCTGGTGGATTTCACGGTGACGCCGACGCTGCGGTACTGGGGTGAGCTGATCGCGGGAATCGTACTGTTGGCGCTCGGGGCCGTCCGCATCTCCGGGAGTACGACGGCGGCGGTGCCGACGTGGGCGCTGGAGGCGCGGCGACGGCCGTGGCTGCTCGGGCTGGCGGGGATCGCCATCGGTCTCGGGCAGGCCCCCACGGCGGTGCCCTATCTCGCGGCCCTGGCCATGCTCTCGGCACGCGACCCCAGACCCGCGCTGTGGCCGCTGATCATCATCGGATACTGCGCCATCGCGCTGCTGCCACCGGCCCTGGTCCTGCTCACCGCCACCCGCGAGACCGCCCGGGCGCGGCGGTTCCACCGAAGCCTCGTCCGGGGTATGCGCCGGTTCGGCCCAGCGTCGGTGCGGGTGCTGTTCCTGATCTTCGGGGCCGTCCTCGTGATCGACGCGCTACGCCACCACGCGGTGCTGTGGTGAGATCCGGCGCAGCTCACGCACCACTACCCGGCGGCGGATCCGTGGGGGATTCGGCACGGTGCCGGGCGAATTCACGGCCGACGGCGGTGATCGGCGAGTCGCCGTAGATCCATTCGCGGGCGATGCGGTGCCAGTTGTTGGTGGCGGTCAGGCTGCCGATGGTGCCGAAGGTCATGAGTTCGGCGCGGCGGGAGAACAGGTGTTCGGCGGGCAGGTTGTCGACGCGCTGTACGACGGCGTCGGCGCGGGGGTCGACGGCGCGGGCGAAGGCGGTGGTGGCGATATCGCCGGTCACCGTGACCTCTTCGTCGACCAGACTCCACCACGCGGTCGCGGCGATGTACTCCAGGCATTCCTCGGCGGGGACGGGCGTGGTCGGGTCGATGACGCCGCGGCGCACCAGCAGGGTGCGCAGATCCTCCGCCCGCCCTTCGACGGCGGCGCGGACGCAGTCGATTTCGAAGCGCACGTATTCGGGACGCATGCGGTGGAACAGCCCGAAGTCGACGAATGCCACGCGCCCGTCCGCGCCGAGCAGGACATTGCCCGGGTGCGGGTCGCCGCAGTACTCGTTGTCGCGGTAGAGGGAGCCGACATAGAAGCGGTAGACGATCTCGGCGATGCGTTTGCGGTGCGGCGCGGGCAGTTCCGCGCCCGTCACGAAGGGCCGTCCGTCGACGAGGTCGCTGACCAGCACCCGGCGGGTGCACAGGGGTGCGACGACATCGGGCACGTGCACGAGGGTGTGATCGCGGTAGCGGTGGGCCATATGCCGCTGTGCCCGCGCCTCGGCCAGGTAGTCCAGCTCGCCGGTGATGGCGAGCGAGACTTCCTCGAGTACTCGGGAATCGGCGAGGGCGGGCAGCATGGGCCGCCAGAAGGCGGCGAACAGCCGTAGATTCTCCAGGTCGGCGCGCACGGCCTCCTCGATCCCCGGGTACTGCACCTTCACCGCCACCGCGCGGCCGTCCCGCATCCTCGCGCGATAGACCTGGCCGATGGACGCGGCCGCCAGCGGCTCGGTGTCGAACTCGGCGAACACCTCCCGCATCGGCCCGAGGTCGGCCTCCAGTACCGAACGCAGCTGCGGGAAGGGCATGCGCGGCGCTTGATCGCACAGGTCGGCGAGGCGTTCCCGGAAACGCTCCCGGTGCGATTCCGGGAACATGTCCAGGTCGAGCAGCGACATGGTCTGCCCGACCTTCATGGCCGCGCCCTTCATCCCGCCGAGAATCGTGAACAGCTGATCGGCGGCCCGCAGCGTCTGCTTCTCCGCCAGCCGCGCCCGCAACTCCTCCGACCGCCCCACCATGGACAGCCGAACCCCGGTGTCGCGCAGCACCTCTCGCGCCACCGCCCGACCGAGTCGGTGGGCGCGAGCGATCCGGCTGGTCGGGATGCGATCGGCCACCCCACCATCGTCACCACCGGTGCGGCGCACTGTCAAAGGTCGGCTCGCACCCCGCTGTCCCGGAACACCGACCGAAAGGGCACCCGACGCGAACGCACGCCGAGTCACACACGGCAAGTACAGCGCGCGACGCCGCGCGTTCCGCGCGCGAGATGCCCCTTCGGCCCCGACCGCGAAGTCGGTCACCGCGGATGCGAGCGGAGCGGCCACGTGGGGTGGTCGCCGCTCCTCGAGCCGGTGCTCAGTGTTGTTGCGGGCCGGGCTGTTGGGGGCCCGGGCGCTGCGGGTCGTAGTAGGTCGGCTGCTGCGGGTAGGACACCTGGTGCGACGGGTCGGGGAGGCCGCGCTGACCGGAGTCACGCTGACCCATATCGCGCTGGCGGCCCAGTGCGGCGGCGGTGGGATCCTCCACCGGCTGCCGGGCATCGGCCTCGGCGGCGCGGACCGCGCGTTCGGCGGCCGGGTCGGTGGCCATATCGAACCAGTCGGCGACCTCGTCGGAATCGTCCTCGGGGCGTTCGCCGGTGTCTCCGTCGGGGGCCGGTTCGTAGCGGAAGACGCCGTCCTCGCCCTGGGTGGCGAAGTTGCGGGCGAAGCCCTCCAGGGCCTTGCCGAAGTCGCTGGGCACCATCCACACCTTGTTGGCGTCCCCACGCGCGACCAGGGGCAGGGTCTGCATGTACTGGTAGGCCAGCAGCTCCGGCGTCGGCTTGCCGGACTTGATGGCCGCGAACACCTTCTCGATGGCCTTGGCCTGGCCCTGCGCCTGCAGATAGGCGGCGGCGCGCTCACCCTGGGCACGCAGGATGCGGCCCTGCCGCTCACCCTCGGCGGACAGGATCGCCGACTGCTTGGAGCCTTCGGCGGACAGGATCTGCGCCTGCTTCTGACCTTCGGCGGTCTTGATGGACGCCTCCCGCTGACCTTCCGCGGTGAGGATCATGGCGCGCTTCTCGCGGTCGGCCTTCATCTGCTTCTCCATCGACTCCTGAATCGACGGCGGCGGATCGATGGCCTTCAGTTCGACGCGCGAGACCCGCAGCCCCCAGCGGCCGGTGGCCTCGTCGAGCACGCCGCGCAGCTGGCTGTTGATGAAGTCACGGGAGGTGAGCGTCTCCTCCAGGGTCATGCCACCGACCACGTTGCGCAGCGTCGTCACCGTCAACTGTTCAACGGCGGCAATGTAATTGGAGATCTCGTAGACAGCGGCCTGTGGGGTGGTGACCTGGAAGTACACCACCGAGTCGATCTGCACGGTCAGGTTGTCCTGCGTGATCACCGGCTGCGGCGGGAAGGACACCACCCGCTCGCGCAGATCCACCTTGGCGCGAATGCGATCGGCGAACGGCACCAGGAAGGTCAGCTGACCGGACACGGTGCGGGAGTAGCGGCCGAGGCGTTCGATGACGGCCGCCTCCGCCTGCGGCACCAACGCCACCGATTTGAACACCACCACCACGACCAGCAGGACGAGTACGGCGGCAACGATGAGTACAGCCATAATTTACGGCCCCTTCCACACGACGGCGGTCGCGCCGTCGATCTCCGCGACGTAGACGGTCGCGCCTTCCTCGTAACGATCGGACGGGTCGAGCGGCCGGGCGCTCCACACCTCGCCCTCCAGTTTGACCCGCCCGCCGTGCTCGTCGACGGGCTCCAGCACCCGCGCCGTCTTGCCCGGCAGCGCCTCCATACCCATGGGCTTGGCGGGGCGAACCGCGTAGCGGCGCAACAGAACCGGACGGACCACCAGCATGAGCGCGACGGCGGAGATGCCGAACACCACCGCGTCGACGATCAGGGAGGTGTCCGTCAGCCCGCTCACGCCGGCCGTCACCAGCGCGGCACTTCCCAACATGAGCAGGGTCAGATCCCCGACCAGTACCTCCGCCGCCGCGAGAAGCAATCCCGCGACCAGCCAAATGATTGCGGCCACGCCTCCACCCTAGTGCTTTTACCGCTACGTCGGCGGAGATCGAATCCGAACGTGACCTGATACCGGTGCGTGATCCCCCACCGGCGTCGACGACCCGCACGCCCAACTGGTCTCGCGGCGCGGCCGGTGTCGCGGTTCACCCCCGTGGCACGCGGGTCGCTGCCCCGCACGGCACGCTCGGACCGGTACCTTCTATGCGGTGAGCGGGCGTGACATGTACGGCGGTGACATCTACTCGGGCCATACCCGGAAACAGCGGCGCGAGGTGC
This sequence comes from Nocardia otitidiscaviarum, assembly GCF_007362295.1. Classification (NCBI taxonomy): domain Bacteria; kingdom Bacillati; phylum Actinomycetota; class Actinomycetes; order Mycobacteriales; family Nocardiaceae; genus Nocardia; species Nocardia otitidiscaviarum. The sequence goes on from NZ_CP041695.1 coordinate 3,314,757, forward strand.
CGAAGGTGGTGGCCGAACGCGATCTCGTCGCCGAGGACGCCGCCACCGGATTCTGCGGTGCCGTAGTGGGTTTCGACCGCAGCTACGACGGCGAGTTCGTGAAGCTGGAGGACCGCGCCGGTCGGGTACGGCTGTTCGCGCTGCGCGAGGCGGCCTTCCTCATCGACGGACGGCCGGTGACCCTGGTGAAACCCACGGCCACCGCGCCCCGGCAGCCCACGCGGTCCGCCTCCGGTTCCACCCGGGTGGACGGGCTGCGCGCCCGGGTGGCGCGGGCCAGCCGGATCTGGGTGGAGGGCGTGCACGACGCCGCCCTGGTGGAACGGGTATGGGGGCACGACCTGCGGGTCGAGGGCGTGGTGGTCGAGCATCTGGAGGGGCTGGACAACCTCGCGCAGCGGCTGGGCGAGTTCGGCCCGGGGCCGGGTCGCCGGGTCGGTGTCCTGGTCGACCACCTGGTGACCGGTTCCAAGGAGACCGGCCTCACCACCGGACTCGGCGAGCACGTCCTCGTCACCGGCCACCCGTACGTGGACGTGTGGGAGGCGGTGCGGCCCGCCGCGCTGGGCATTCGCGAATGGCCGCGGGTGCCGCGGGGCGAGGATTGGAAGACGGGCGTCTGCACCCGGCTCGGCTGGGGCACACCGCAGGACGGATGGCGGCGAGTGTACAACGCGGTCAACAGTTTTCGCGATCTGGAGAGTCCGCTCATCGGCGCGGTCGAACGACTCATCGACTTCGTCACCGAACCCGCCTAGGACCGCGTGCGACCGCCGCACGTCGCGCGCACCTCGATCGTGTTGTGCGCACCGACCGGCACGGCAGGAGCAGCGGTGGTGGACCTCCGGATGCCCGGCCCATCCACCGGGCTTCCCGCTCCGCGCGCCCGGTCCGCAGCCCTCCAGTTATCCTCGAAGAATGAGTACCCCGAGCGCCACGCTGACGGTCTGGGCAGGCTCCTGGCTGGCCGGGCACAGCGCCCCCGACGACGTGCTGGACGCGCTGCGCGCCTGGGCGCCCCGGCAGACCGTGGCCGCCGGGGATCCCGTCACGGGCGGTCACACCGGGTTACCCTGGGCGTCCGACGACTCGCTCGACGCTCACGGCGCCGGAATCATGGTGCTGCTCAAGTTGATTCGGGAAGCCGTGGCCGGGCCGGGCGCTCGGGCGCGGCTGGTACTGCCGGTCCCCGGCGATGTGCGCGGCCTGCCGGGCGGCACCGAATTCGCCTCCGCCGCAATGGAGGTCGGCGAGGGGCTGCTCTTGGGCGCACCGGGCGGCCACGGCACCGGCCTGGTACCGACGTGGTCCGACGACGACACCCTGCGGTGGACCGTCTACGCGACCCCCGTACCGCCGACCTCCGAACCCGATATGCCCCTGGGCGAGGCGGAATTCACCATGCGGCAGGCGGTGCGCGACGCCGCCGACGCGCTGCAGCGACTACAGACCACCCGCCTCGGCACCGGTACGGCGGGACCGCGCGAACTGGTGGAGGCGGAATTGGCGAGTCATTCCAAACACCGCTACCCGGATTCCATGCCGCTGCGGGCCCGGCGCATTCTCGACACCGCCGACCAGGTGGCCGCCATTCTGACCGTGGCCGAACGCGAGCCCGCCTCCGCACCCACCTCCGCCAGTGCGGCCGCCGCGCAGGAGACCCTGCTGCGCCCGCTCTGGAACGCGATCCGCGGTGCCCGGCTGGCGGCGGTCCATGCTGCCGGGTCCTGACCCGGACGCGCCCGCCGTGCGGGAAGATCGAGCCATGAACGACGCCCTACGGTTCGTTTCCACCGTCGACGAGCTCGACGCGCTCCCGCTGCTCTCGGTCATCATGGCCGCCAAACCGTCCCGCTCGGTCTTCCAGAAGTGGATCGACCGCCAGGAGGGCGGACCCACCTGGGTTCGCATGATGAGCGACGACCGCTACACCTCCGAGGAGCTGAGCGTCGGCCCGTTCCCGCTCTCGGCCCCGCAGCGGTTCTGGTTCGTCGTGCTCTACGACCCGTCCGTGCAGGGCCATCCGAACGATTGGGAGATCGCCGACGAGCTGGCGCGCGACCGCGCCGAATAATCGGATGCGCGAGCCCACGACGCCGTCCTACCGTGGGTCGGGTGGAGGTCATGTTCAAACGCACCGGCCAGCGCCGCTACGCGACGGTGGTGACCGATGCCGCGCACGGTGCCCGCGAACTCGATCCGGCTCCCGGATATCACGATGACGTCCCGCACGATCTGGCGCACTACCTGGTGGAATGCGAGCTCGGCCTGACCGGTGGGGTGTTCGGTCGCGCCGCCCGCGGCGGCGGCGCGTTCCGCCCGGTGTCCACGGGCGCGCAGGATGCCCGCGCCGCCCGCCGTCATTCCCGCAAACAGCGCCAGCGCGAGGACCGGCTGCGCCTCACCGATCACGACGGCGACAACGAGATGAACCTGTCCGAGCGCCTCGCCGGGCTGTGCCTGGTGTACTGGGCGCGGCGGCACGACCCCACGGCGCGGCGACCCTCCTGGGCCGCCGCCGAGGCGGAACTGGACGAATCGCACCGCGCCGCCCTCGAACGGATCGTCGACCGCCTCGATGTGCTGGCTCCGCGCTGGCGGGCGCTCCGCGTCGGCGATGCGATCGGCTTCACCTGGCCGCATCCGGAGCCGACGACACCGTAGACACCTCCGATGACGCGCACGGGACGCGGGCGGGATTCACCGTCCGCGGGCCCGCGCGGCGAGCGGTTTCGGCCACCGGACGTGCCTATACTCCTGCACCGAATCGCACCGCCGCACTACCGTCCGGCAGTCCGCGGCGGCTCATATCGCTCGGTCCCCGCATGTCTGATCGAATCCCGCACGCCCGTGGACGAATCTCGGAGGTACCGCATGAGTCGACACACGCCCTATTTCGCCGATGTCCAATCGCACTACGACCTCTCGGATGAATTCTTCTTCCTGTTCCTCGATCCGACCCGCACCTACAGCTGCGGATATTTCGAGCGCCCGGACTATTCCCTCGAACAGGCGCAACTGGCCAAGATCGACCTCGCGCTCGGAAAGCTCGACCTGCGGCCGGGAATGACACTGCTCGATATCGGCTGTGGTTGGGGATCGACCATGCTGCGGGCGTTGGAGCGGTACGACGTGAACGTCATCGGTCTCACCCTGAGTCGCAACCAGCACACATATGTCGAATCGCTGCTCGACCAGCGGCCCTCGGGTCGCCGCGCCGAGGTCAGGGTGCAGGGGTGGGAGGAGTTCGACGAGCAGGTCGACCGGATCGTCAGCATCGGCGCGTTCGAGCATTTCCGGCGCGAGCGCTACGCGGACTTCTTCGACTTCGCCTATGCCGCGCTGCCCGACGACGGTCGAATGCTGTTGCACACCATCGTCATGTACACACAGGGACATCTGCACGATCACGGCATCACCTACACTCGCGACGATGTCGATTTCCTGAAGTTCATTCGGAAGGAGATCTTCCCGGGCGGGTGCCTCCCGTTTCCGGCCAGCTCGGCATTCGGCGGCGTCAAGGAATTCGCCGAGGCCGCCGATTTCACGGTGGAACGGATTCACCCGCTGCAACCGCATTACGCCAAGACCCTGGACCACTGGGCCGAGGCGCTGCGGCAACGCCGTGCGGAGGCCATCGCGCTGTGCGGCGAGGAAACCTATGACACCTACATTCGGTATCTGACCGGTTGCGCGGCCCGATTCCGCTCCGGGCTCATCGATGTCATGCAGTTCACCTGCGTCAAATAGCGGACGGCGACCGGTGGGTCGGAACCGTCCCGAGCCACCGGCCCGCCGGGGTCCCAGGCGTCACACTCGCTGCTCCTGCTGCTCGTAATAGGGCTTCATGGACGGGTAGTAGTCGTCGAAGCTCGGCTGCGCCGCACCGTGTTCGGCGGCCACCCACGCATCCAGGTAGTATTCCCAGCCGGGGCCGACGTCCGCGGCGGCGACTCCCGGTGCGAGGTGCTGGGTGAAGGTGAGTTCGGTACCGTCGGACCGTTCGGTGAGCACCGCTTCGAGCACCCATTCGCCGAGGTCGTCGGTCGTGCGCAGGATCAGGTGGCGGGGTGGTTCGCAGGTGTCGATGTGCATGTCGAAGATGGGCTGATTCTCCTCGAAGAGCATGCGCACCTTGATGGTTCGGCCCGGCCCGGCGTCACCCTCCCAGGAGCCGTACCAGCGGGCGGTGCGTTCGGATTCGGTGACGCTGGCCCACACGTCCTCGATGGGCGCGCGGAAGTTCCGGGTCAGGACCAGGTCGCGGCCCGCTGCGGTGCGGAGCAGGCGACCGTTCGGTTGGGGTGTCATGCGGTGTTCTCCTCGGTGTCGGGCTCGGCCGGGCGGGTGCGCCGGTCGCGCCGGGTGCGGAAGACTTCGGTCTCGAGTGCGTCGAGACGCCGTTCCCAGGTGTCGACGGTGGCGAATTCCGCGATCCAGTCCGCGATCTCGCGGAGCGGTGCGGGATCGAGGCTGTAGTAGCGCTCCCGGCCCACGAGTTCGTCGTGCACCAGTCCGCTTTCCCGCAGCACGCGCAGGTGACGGCTGATGGCCGGGCGACTGATCGGGAAGTGCGACGCGATCGCACCGGCCGTGCGCCGCTCGGCGCGCAGCAGGTGCAGGATCTCCCGGCGTACCGGGTCGGCTATCGCGGCGGCTACCTCGTCCACCGCCAAAGCGTAACCGATCAGTTACGCGTTTGACCAGACCTCGGCGTCATACGACCGGAGACACGCCGATCCCGGCGGTCGAGGCGATCCCGCCGATCCCGGCGATCCCGCCGATCCCGGCGATCCCGGCGGTCGCGGCGGTCGCGGCGAGCCCGGCGTTCGCGCCGTTCGCGCCGTTCGCGCCGTTCGCGCCGTTCGCGGCGAAGGATCCGCTCGGAGCGCGTTACGCGCGGGCGATGGCGTAGAGGTCCCGGGCCGGACCGGTCGGGCGCTGCCCGCGCGGCCAGACCGCACGCAGCGGCCGTTCCAGCTCGAGCCCGGACACGGTGGGCGACAACAGGATTCCCTCAGCCAGTTCACTCGCCACGGCGAGCGAGCTGAGCACGGCCGGACCCAGCCCGGTCGCCACGGCCGTCTTGATGGCGGTGGTCGAGGACAGTTCCAGCAGGACGTCGGGCTGCCAGTCGGGGATGACGCGCCGCATGGCGCGCTCGAAGGAGATACGGGTACCGGACCCGGACTCGCGATAGATCAGCGGGGTTGCCGCGAGATCGTCGACGGTCAGTGCGGTGCGCCGAGCCCACCGGTGTCCGGGCGGGATCACCACCACGAGGCGGTCACGGCACACGATATGCCCCTCCAGATCGCGCGGCACCGTCGGACTCTCGACGAAGCCGATATCGACCCGCCCGTCCAGCACCGCGCGCACCACCTCGGCGGAGTTCCCGGATTCCAGGGCGATGGTGGTCGCGGGCTGCCGCGCGCGCAGCGACATCAGCCACTTCGGAAACAGGTACTCGGCCACGGTCTGGCTGGCCGCCACCCGGAGCCTGGAATCCCGCTCGGCGCGCAGGGAGTCGATGCCGGCGTCCAGGCGTGCGGCCGCGTCCACCACCTCGCGGGCCCAGGTGGCGATGAGGGCTCCCGCGGCGGTCGGACGCGACCCCAGGGAGGTGCGCTCCAGCACCGGCACACCGACCAGTCGCTCGAGGTAGCGGATGCGGGAACTCGCCGAGGGCTGGCTGATGCCGTGCGCCTGCGCCGCACGCCCGAGACTGCCCAGTTCGATCACCGACAGCAGCAGGTCGAGGGCGGCCACATCGGGCACTCGCGGCGACAGGGGCATAGAACGAGTCTATGGAACCATCGGCGCGCGACCGCTACCGGGGGGCGCTGCGCCGGGCGCACGCTGGAGCCATGACCAGCACACTCCCCCGCCCCGCAGTGTTCCGCCGGCACAGCACCCGGCCGGTGCGATGGACGCGGGTCGAGCGCTCCGACGCCTTCCGGCATATCGGGCCGAACTGGTTCGCCGCCGTCATGGGCACCGGCATCGTCGCCACCGCCGCGGTGACCCTGCCCTGGCAGCCGCACGGGCTGCGCGGGGCGGCCACCGCCGTCTGGGCGCTGGCCGCCGTGTTGCTCGTCGTGGTCGCCGGTGCTTTCGCCGTGCACTGGATGCGGCATCCCGAGGCGGCGCGGGCGCACGGTCGGCATCCGGTCATGGCGCACTTCTATGGCGCACCGCCCATGGCGCTGCTGACCGTCGGCGCGGGCACCCTGCTGCTGGGTTCGGACGTGATCGGTATGCGGGCCGCGGTCGCCGTCGACTGGGTGCTGTGGTCGGCGGGGACCGTACTCGGGCTGCTGACCGCGCTGGTCATCCCCTATCGAATGATCACCGGGCAGCCCAGCCGCCCCGAGGCCGCGTTCGGCGGCTGGCTCATGCCGGTCGTGCCGCCCATGGTCTCCGCCGCCACCGGCGCGCTGCTGATCCCGCACCTCCCCGCGGGCCAACCGCGGTTGACCATGATGTTCGCCTGCCTGGCCATGTTCGGGCTGAGCCTCATCGCCGCCGTCATCACCATCACCCTGATCTGGTCGCGGCTGCTGCACCACGGTCCGCCCGCCAGGGAATCGGTGGCCACAGTGTGGATCGTGCTCGGCCCGCTGGGCCAGTCGGTGACCGCCGCCGGGATGCTCGCCAATGCCGCTCCGGTCGCGTTGCCTGATCCGTACGCTCGGGGCCTGCTCGTCTTCTCGGTGGTATTCGGCGTCGCCGTCTGGGGTTTCGCCATGCTGTGGCTGGGTCTGGCGCTCGCGGTCACCCTCCGGCACCGCACGGTCATGCCCTTCAACCTCACCTGGTGGGGCTTCACCTTCCCGGTCGGTACCTGCGTCACCGGCAGCAGTGCACTGTATGCCCATACCGGGGCCGACCTCTTCGCCGTCGCCGCGGTGGGACTGTACGTGTTGCTGGTGGGCGCGTGGGTCATGGTCGCCGGACGCACCCTCGCCGGAATCGGCGCGGGCACACTGCTCCGCCCGCCCGCTCCGGTAGCCGCCTGACCTGCGGCACACGGTGATTCGGAAAGTGCCGATCGCGCCGGAACCCAATCGTTCCGGCGCACCACGCATGTCCGCACACCCTGCCGCCTTGCACTCACTGCATCATTGCGGCGCATGCCTTTCAGGCCGATGCGTCCGGCGATCTCCCCGCTCAGGCGCGGCGTGTCGGGCGGTTGTGGCTGTTCGGCCGCGGGCGCGGCTGCGGTCGCGCCGCCACCGTCGGACGGTTCGCCCAGGACTCGAAGACGACCAGCGCCACGGCCGCCGCGATCAAGGCCAGCGCCACCGCCGTCGACTGCAAGATGACCACACAGATGGCGGCCGCTTCCAACAGCCCCAGCACCGGGGCCCACACGAAGAAGTCCGGCGTCCCGAAGGCCCGACCCTGCATTGATTCTCACCCACAATCCGGCTCGTGGCGGCGCGCCGCCGATCGTCCCGAGATGCTATCGGTGCTGCGGCGGATTCACAGCGCTGGGGAATCCAGTTCGCTCACCAGCCACCGACCGTCCGCCTGCTCCTCCAGCGTCACGACCATCGGCAGGGTGAGGCTCTCCGACTCGACCGTCGCATTACCGCGCGTCTGCTTGGCGATGGCGATCGTCCGGGCGGTCGTGCCCGCCATCGACACGAAGCCGCAGTGCACCTCGTCGAGACGGCTGCTGACCTGAACATTCATCATCGCGTCGCGCAGCGACCCTCTGCTTCCGGCGAACGACTCGTGCCACGATCCCGTGGTCGCGGCCAGCACGCTGTCGAAGTACGAGTCGAGATCGGCGTGGTCGTAGGTGCTCACCAATGTCACGAAGGCGCGGGTCGCCTCGACCGCCGCCTGTTCCCTGTCATCGACGTACTGAGCCTCGAGTACTTCCTGACGCAAGGTGGTCGCGCTGTCCCGCTCGTCGGCGTACCGCGTGTAGGCCAGACCGGCCGCGCCGATCCCCGCGACCGCGACCATCGCGCAGACCATCGCCGTGACGATCGCTCCCACGGAACGCCGCGCCGCTGTACTCGGCGGCGGGTACTGCCCCGGCGGCGCCCCTACGGGCGACCGACCGCCATCGTGCCCCATCCACTGCGTTGCCCCCGGATTCGGTTGCGGCGGTTGCGGAATCCGTTGCTCATGCTCGGGTGCGGACATGCGGGGCTCCCCTCCGGTCGACAGTGGCGACATCGTAACCGCCGCCACCGACCGGCGACCCACGCCGCTCCTCCACCCGTAACACGTTGACCGCCAGCCCGATTCAGCAACCACAGGACAACGACGGGACCGTGCGATGAACAAGCCGCGCCGCTGGCCGCGCTGGCTGCGGTGGGTAAGACCGCTACTGGGAGCGGCGGCCGCCGCGGCCCTGGTCACCGGCGCGTTCGCTATCCTCGCCCCCACCATCGATCACGATCGCCCCCCATCACCGATGTACCCACTACCGCCGGTCGTGTCCAAGCCCCTCAACACCGGCCAATGGCCCGCCCATCGCAGCCCCGGCACGGAACTGCCCGAAATATCGGACGAAGCCGAACGCTACCGCCGCCCCGCCCCCGCACAACGCCCCACGGGCAGCCAGCCTTAGCCATCCGGCACTCGGCACGGCGTCCGACGCAGCCCGTTCAACACCAGAGCGAACGCACCCTCTCCAACAGCGATGTCGCGCGCAAGGCATCGATCAGGATCGATATTCCGGTACAAGGTGGCAACCTATCTCGAAGTGCCGGGTTCCGATATCGAAGGAAGCGAGAGTGAATGCCCTGATTCTTGTTCGCCAGGGCACGAATCGAATTGCGGCGAGCAGGCCGAAAGCACACGGAAGAATTGGATTCTCATGTGAAGCTGTTTGATTCACATTCTCTTTCCGATTCTGCCGCAACCAATTTCGCGGTAGAATAAGGGCATGAATTCGGAGGGGGAAATCCAGCAGCGTGATCCCGCGCTCGCCATGTTGGCGACCGCGATCGACACGCTGTCGGCCGAGGACCTGACCGGATTCACCGACACCGAATTCGCCGCCCGCATCCAGGGATTGGAAGCGTGTCGCCGTCGCCTCGAAACGGTGGGGCATCGGCACGTGATCGAGATCAACGACCGACAGTTGTGGACCACCACCGGGTCGGTGGGGTTGTACCGGTACCTGGTGCAAACCCTGCGCCTGGCCAAGGCCGACGCCGTCGCCCGGGTGAAGGGTGCCGCGCAGTTGGGGGTGATGACCAGTGCCTACGGCGAGAAGTGCGAACCCCGTTTGCCCGCTACGGCGGCCGCGCAGGCCGAGGGGGTGATCTCGGGGGATCATGCGCGGGCGGTGATGCGGGTGATGGACCGCATCCCCGACGCGGTCGACACAGAACACCGCGCGGTCGCCGAGGAACACCTCGCCGACGCCGCCCGGGCCGGGACGCCGGAGATGGTGGGCAAGGTCGGTGACCGCATCCTGGGCTACCTCGACCCCGACGGGACACTCACCACCGCGAAGGACCGAGCCCGGGTGCGGGCGGCCACCTTCGGAGAGCAGCGTGTGGATGGGATGAGCCCGTTCCAGGGGTGTTTCGATCCGGAGTTGCGGGCGATGGTCGATACCGTGTTCGCGAAGTGGGCGCGGCCGGGCATGTGCATGCCCGACGACCCCGACAGCCCCCAACTCGGGACGCACGATCCTGACGGGTTCGATCCGAACCGGTTGGCGGCCGCGGTCGGGCGTGATGTGCGGTCTGCGGCGCAGCGGCGGCACGACGCGTTGAAAGCGTTCCTGTCCGCCAGTGGCCCGGCCAGCCTGGGTGGGCATCGCGGCCTGCCGGTGTCGATCGTGCTCACGATGTCGGTCACCGACCTGGCCCGGGGTGCGGGGGTGGCGCGGGCTGCGTCGGGGACGACGATCCCGGTGCGGGAGGCGTGGCGGATGGCGCAGGGCTCGATCCCACTGTTGCTGCTCTTCGACGAAACCGCGGGCAAGCCCCTGTATTTGGGGGAGGGTGCAAGGATCGCGTCGCCATGGCAGCGGTTGGCCGCCATCGCCCGCGACCGGGGCTGCACCCACCCCGACTGCTCCGCACCAGCCACCATGTGCGCGATGCACCACCTCATCCCGTGGGCCGCGCACGGTCCGACCGATATCGACAACCTCACCCTGGTCTGCGATGCCCATCACGCGCAGATCACCGCCGACCCCGAGGATCCGGGCGGGTGGGCCACCCACCGCCTCCCGCCCGGTGGCGCGGATGCGGGGCGGACGGCGTTCTGTCCACCGGTCTCGGTGGATCCGTACCGCCGACCGAGGGTGAATCGGTTCCATCACCCCGAACAAGTGCTCGCCGACAGTGTGAAACGCCGCCGCGCCCGACTGCTGGCCGACCGCACAGCTGTATCCCGGCACAGCACCGCCCGCACCAGGGAATCCCGCCGCCGGGAGTCTTACCCCGCGTGCGAGCCGCTTGGTCGCGAATCCCTGCACTGCGAATCCGGTGGTGGTCGCGAGTTCGGGCACGGCGAACCCGGCGGCAGTCGCGAGTACGGACACCGCGAACCCGGTGACAGTCGCGAGTACGGACACCGCGAACCCAGTGGCAGTCGCGAGCCCGTACACCGCGAACCCGGCGGCGGTCGCGAATCCCAGCACCACAGATCCCGCTACGGCCACGAGTCCAGGTACCACGAATCCCGCCACGACCGCGAAGCCCGGCGTCCTCGCGAACCCCACCGCGCCCGTGAATAGAGCCGCCCCGTAAGGCCCTGGCTCTTGGCGATTCGCACACCAGCACCGCACACGCACGGCGAATGCCTTTGCCGCGCGGCGGAATTGGCCCTGCTACCAGGACTATCCGCCCTCTACACACCCTGCGGAATCGCGAACACCACCTGCACCCGCTGCGTGGGCCACTCTTCATCGTGTATCAGGGTGGCCGTTCGCAGTGAGTCAGCCGCTCAGCCCAAGGCGACCAGGAGACTCGTCACCGTCAGAGCCAGCGAGACTGGCGTCATGACGTAGCGCTCCGGCTTGCTTCGGGAGGCCGAGTTGGCGGCGACGCCGAGCGCCATGAATCCGACGATGAACCAGGCCGCTACCCTCGTCACCGAATCGTCGAGTATGTCGATCACGTCGGCTCGGTCGAGAATCACCAGCGCGAAGACCGCGTACAACAGCAGGCTCATGCCACTGGCGATTCGCAAGCGCGCGGGGAGAACTCGCCGACCGCCACCCCACGCGAACGCTCCCCAGGGAGCCCCGCACGCCAGTGCCACCTGGAATACCGCGAGAACACTCAGCACGACGACGAAGGACACTGCCGCGATCACGGATAGCAGTGTAGTGACGAACCGAACCGATAATGAGGTTCGGCAGGAAGAAGGGATGGACGTACTGGTCGACGGAACCATCGGCGCGCGGGCCGTGTGGACGGTATTCGCGCTCGTAGTGTGCGGTTACGGTTTCTTCGTCGCATCCGAGCCCTTCTATCAGGTGAGCACCTGCGAAATCATCAACGCCGATACCGCATGCACGAGTTCACTATTCGCCCATTATGGTTGGCGACTCGGAATTCTGATCGCTTGTTCGACCGCGATATCCGCGTTGCCCGCACTCAACCCGACCCGCACGGCAGAGTGGAGCGCTGCGGCCCTGCTGACCGTGGGGCTGATATCGCTGTCGGCAATTCTCGACCTACCGGTGGCCTTGTACTACGCCCACATCGTCGTCACGGCACTGCTCTTGGCAGCCCTGCATGTCGGGGCCACTTTCACCGGTTGCGCGGGCCATGATCGGCCGCGTCGATCTGTTCGCGCAGGATATCGCCGTGGCCCGCATGCCGGGCGAATTCCTCGATCATGGCGAGCAGGGTCCACCGGAGGCTGATCGTGCCCTCCTGCGGGATGTCCCTGGTGTCGTCGAGGTCGAAGTGGGAGGCGATCTCGCGGGATCGCTGGCTGGCGCGTTGGAATTCGGCGATGACGTCGGCCAGTGACTCGTCGGCGGTGACGGTGAAGGTGCCCTCGTCGCGGTGCGCGTAGCCGTCGCATTCGGATGCGTCGAGTCCAGCCCAGAAACGCTGGAACCAGATTCGTTCCGCGGCGGCGGCATGTTTGAGCAGGGAGATCGGCGTCGTCAGCGAGGTGACGAGTCGGCGGCGGGCGTCGGTGTCGGACAGGCCGCGCGCGGTCGCGATGAGTGCTTCGCGGTTGCGGTCGAGGGTGTTCTCGAGGAGCGTGCGTTCGACGCCATTCGTGATTCGGTTGGTAGTCATGGGTTCTCAACTCCGTTCTGTGGCAGCAAATGGCCCTCGATGGCGCGGCGTGACCGCTCAGCGGCTGATCGAGGGAGAAGAGGAAGCGTCCGGCGCTGGTGAACGACCGGGAAAGAGAGTTGCTCGCCGCGGATGGCGGACCGAGCGTGGGCGATATGCCTGCCTGAACCATACCTGGTTTCCAGCCTCGGTAGGTGCGAACCACCCACGAACCCCCGCTCTGCAACATGTTCTAATACATAAGGTTTGCCAGTAGAAGGAGTTGAGCGGATGACGGCGTTCTTCACCGTGGTCGACGGGCGTTATCGTGCCACCGAGATGGCGGAGAGCGCGTGGTCCGCTCGACAGTTGGCCGGGACCGCGGTGTGCGGGCTCTTGGCCCGCGAAGCCGAGTTCCATGCTCCGGCGGGGTTCCTTCCCGCGCGGTTCACCGCGGATCTGTTCCGCCCGGTGCTCAACGAGCCGATCGACGTGCACGCCGAGGTGGTGCGCGACGGGAATCGGGTGCGAGTGGTCGATACGTCGATCGTGCAGCACGGCACCGTACACGCACGGGCGAGCGTGATGTACCTGGCGGTCACCGACCCGCCGCCCGGACAGGTGTGGGAACCGACACGAGATCTACCGGTACCGACGCGACGGCTGGCGGGTGAGCACGGCGATCCTCCGCTGTTCAAATCCGGATCCGCCGACTGGACCGGCGATTTCGCCTCCGGCCGCAACAGCGACCGCAAAAGCGTCTGGCACAACCTCCCCGCCCTGGTCGACGGCGAGCCCATCTCCCCGTTCCAACGCGCCGCCTTCGTCGGCGACGCCACCAACCTCGTGTGCAACTGGGGCACAGACGGCGTCGGCTACATCAACAGTGATGTGACCGTCACCCTCGCCCGCCTCCCCGAAGGCCACGAGGTGGGACTCCAAGCCCGCGACCACGTTTCGGCCAACGGCATCGTCGTCGCCACCGCCACCATGTACGACCGCCACGGCCCCCTGGGCACAGCCGTCATCACCGGCATCTCGAACGCCCGCCGCCAGGTCGACATGGCCGCCTTCGCCGAATCCAGATCCATCCCGGCCCCGACCCTGCACTGAGTTACCGGACGAATTTCCGAAATTCGGTGGACCCGATGTCGGTCTGTGCGGATCATCGTCGGGTGACCATGAATCCGCAGGAACGTCTTCGGTTGATCGATCGGGTGGAGAACGCCGGGTCGGTGGCCGATGCGCTCTCGTGGGTGATGAATCTCGACGACTCCGATTCGCCCCGCGATGTGATCGACGCGTTGGGGCTGGCGCCGTTTCTCGGTGGGGAGCAGCCGCATGCGGTGTCGGTGCAGTTGGAGCATGTGAAGCCGGATGCGCCGTTGCGGCCCGAGGACGCGCGAATCCTGCGGACCAGTGACGAAGACGGCACCGAGGCGGTGCTGTCGGTCGGGACGGGGTGGACGCTGCGGGTGGTGCGGCGCAAGACCGGGAGTGCGTCGCTGGATGTGTGTGCCAGCAGTGCGGAACTGGCGCGTGCGGTCATCGCGGCGTGCAGCGCCGACGCCACCGTCGAGCCGGAGCCGGATGCCAGTCGGGTGTCGATGGGGTTCTGGCACAACGGCGCTCATGGGCCGCAGCGGCGGGAGCGCACCATCACCGCCGACGCGTGGGCGGAGGTCGACCGCAACTACAGCGCCGACGTCGCCGCCGCACTGGGCCGGCTGATGGCGATGCGGGCCGAGGAGGTCAGCGGGCGGCTGTTGCTGCTGCACGGCCCGCCCGGAACCGGGAAGACATCCGCGCTGCGGGCGTTGGCGCGGGAGTGGGCGGACTGGTGCCAGGTGGACTGTGTGCTCGACCCCGAGGTGCTGTTCTCCAATCCGGGCTACCTGATGGAGGTCGCCATCGGGGTGGACACCTACGACGAGACCAAGCGGCGCTGGCGGTTGCTCGTTCTCGAGGACTGCGACGAGCTGATCCGCGGCTCCGCGAAGGAGTCCACCGGGCAGGGACTGTCGCGGCTGCTGAACCTGACCGACGGCATGCTCGGACAGGGCCGCGATGTGCTGGTGGCGATCACCACCAACGAGAACCTGTCCCGCCTGCACCCGGCCGTGGTGCGGCCGGGTCGATGCCTGGCCCAGCTGGAGGTCGGCCCGCTCGGGTTCGCCGAGGCCACCGCGTGGCTGGCGCGCGAACTGGGTGACCGTCCGCGGCCGGTGGTCGGCTCCGACGGCATGACCCTCGCGGAACTCATTGCCGCACGCGACGATACGGATCGCATCCAGGCCGTTCCCACAGCCCCGACGGCGGGCGGCTACCTGTGAGCAGGTGTCGATCTTCCGGCTGTCGGCCCACCCGCCGCGCCGATCGTGGCACGGCGCGAACGCCCGTACCGCTCAGCGGCGCGCGGGCGGCTCACAACAGCCGGGAACACACGGTGCGCCGTTCGTAGTGCAGCCCAGAGCGGTCATCGCACTCGAGCGCACGGGCTCGGCCCCACTCCGGTACTCCTCCACCAGCGCGGCGACCATGTCCGCGAAGCGCGGATCGGTACCGGGTGTGGCGGCCCGTGCGAACGCCATACCGTATTCGTCCGCGCGCGCTTTGGCCTCATTGTCCAGATCCCAGATCACCTCGAGGTGATCGGACACGAACCCCACCGGGCACACCACCACCGCGTCCACCCCGCGTTCGTGCAGCGCATCGAGGTGATCGACGATATCCGGCTCCAGCCACGGCACCTGCGGCGGCCCGGACCGCGACTGCCACACCACATCGAATTCGCCGATGCCGACGGCCGACGCCGCCAGCCGCGCCGCCTCGGCGACCTGCGCGCTGTAGAGGCCGCTCTCCCCCGGCGGACCGGAGGCATTGTCGGCCGAGACCGGAATGGAATGCGCGGTGAACACCAGCCGCGCCCGATCCCGCCGATCGTCCGGCAATGCGCCCAGCGCCGCGCGAATTCCGTCGGCGACGGCCGCGATGAACAGCGGATGGTCGAAGAACTGACGCAGTTTCACCAGCTGCGGCGCATCGGCCACCGCCGCCCGCGCCCGCGCGATGTCCTCGTGATACTGACGGCACCCGGAATACCCACCCCATGCGGAGGTGGGGAAGACCAGCGCCGACCGGACACCGTCGGCGCGCATGCGCTCCACGGTCTCCTCGACCATCGGATGCCAGTTCCGATTGCCGAAATACACCGGCAGTTCGATACCGCGCGTGGCGAATTCGGCCTCGATCGCCTTGATCATGTCGCGATTGAGCGCATTGATCGGCGACACTCCGCCGAAGTGCATATAGTGCTCGGCGACTTCGGCGAGGCGTTCGGGTGGCACTCCCCTGCCCCGAGTGACGTTCTCCAGAAACGGCATCACGTCCTCGGGGCGCTCCGGGCCGCCGAAGGACAGCAACAGCAGTGCGTCGACAGCCACGGATCCTCCTCGCCTATCGCAATCTCGCCTATCGCAATCTCGCCTATCGCACTGCGGACTAGTCGCCGAAACCGTTCTCCGGGAACCAGGTGTTGTGCGACGCGCCGCCGTCCACGTAGATGATGGAACCGGTGGTGCCGGGCAGCCAGTCCGAGAGCAGCGCCGCGATGGACTTGGCGACCACGGTCGGATCGTCGACGTCCCAGCCGATGGGCGAGGCGCCGTCCCAGTAGGTGTTGAGCATGTTCAGCTGCTTGGCGTCATCGGTGGCGGTGCCCGCGATGGCCTTGGCGGCCAGGGTCTTGATCGGCCCCGCGGCGATGAGGTTGGAGCGAATCCGCTTGGCCTCGCCCACTTCCCGCGCCACATACCGGTTCACCGATTCGAGCGCGGCCTTGGCCACGCCCATCCAGTTGTAGTACGGCATGGCGGTGCGCGGATCGAAGTCCATGCCCACGATAGAGCCGCCCTCGTTCATGACCGGCAGCACGGCGCGGGCCAGGGAGGCGTAGCTCCAGGCCGAGATCTCGAATGCCTTGGCCGCGTCCGGGCCGGGGCCCTGCAGGAACGGCACGGCTTCCGGACCCATGAGGGTCTTGGGCGCGAACGCGATGGAGTGCAGCACGCCGTCGATGCCCTCGGGAGCCAGTTCGCGCAGCTTGGCGGGCAGGTCGGCCAGATTCACCTCGTCGGTGACATCGAGGCCGATGGCCGGGGGCACCTCCTGCGGCAGGCGCTTGGCGATGCGGTCGATCAGCCGCAGTCGCTCCGGAATACCGGTGATGATCACCTTCGCGCCCTGTTCCTGCGCGACCCGGGCCGCGTGGAAGGCGATCGACGAATCGGTGATGATGCCGGTGATGAGGACGGTTTTTCCGGCGAGCAGTCCACTCATGGGTTGGTCGGTTCTCCTCGTTGACAAGTATTGCGGGCCTGTGGGATCGGGGGCGGGCCTCAGTGGCCCATGCCCATACCGCCGTCGACGGGGATGACGGCGCCGGAGACGTAGCGCGAATCCTCGGAGGCCAGGAAGCTGATCACGGCCGCGACGTCCTCGGGCTGGCCCAGGCGCTGGAGCGGAATGAACTTCTTGGCGGTATCGCGCAGATCATCGGGCAGCTCGGCGGTCATATCGGTTTCGATGAAACCGGGTGCCACCACGTTCGCGGTGATGTTCCGCGAACCCAGCTCGCGGGTGACCGAACGAGCAAGTCCGATCACACCGGCCTTGGAGGAGGCGTAGTTGATCTGGCCGGGGCCACCACCGAGACCGACCACGGACCCCAGGAAGATCATCCGCCCCCACTTGGCCCGCAGCATGGCGCGATTCGCGCGCTTGGCACAGCGGAACGCACCGGTGAGGTTGGCGTCGATGACGCGGGTGAACTGTTCCTCGCTCATGCGCATGAGCAGCGTGTCGTCGGTGATGCCGGCATTCGCGACCAGCACCTCGACCGGACCCTGATGCTGTTCCACCTCGGTGAAGGCGGCATCCACCGACTCACTGTCGGTCACATCGCATTTCACGCCGAAGAGACCCTCCGGCACCCCCGACCCACGATGCGTGACGGCCACCTTGTGTCCGTCGGCGAGCAGACGCTGGGCGACCGCGAGTCCGATGCCGCGGTTACCGCCGGTCACCAGTACCGACCGGGAAGTGAAGTTCGACATATGAGTCAACCTATCTGTTCGTAGTGACGGCTCGGCGCGCGGTAGGCGAATTACGGCAGGCGCTGACGATAGACCAGAGCCGTCACGACGCCGGCGGCGGTCACCAGCATGCCGAGGATCAGCCACGGTCGGCTGGCATCGCCCATGGTCATCTCGTAGCCGATCTGCTGCTCCAGGGTGTCGTACACCTGGTTCAGTTCCTCCAGGCTGGACGCGGAGTAGAACTCGCCGCCCGACAGCGTGGCGATCTCGTGCAGCGAATCGTCGTCCACGGGCACCCGCACCCGCTGTGCGCCCGTACCGTCCTGATCCGGGATCTCAACCGTGCCCCAGGTGGTGCCGAAGGAGATGGTCGAGACCGGCACACCCTTCTCCTTGGCCAGCCGCGCCGCGGTGAAGGCGTGCCGGGGATTGTCGACGTCCTTGTCGTCGGGCACGGTCTGCTTGCCGTCGGACATGAGCACGATCCGCGCGGGCGGCGGTGTTTCCGCACCGCCCAGCACCGCGCCCAGGGTGTCGATGGATTGCAGCGCGGTGAGAATGCCCTCGCCGGTGGCGGTGCGCTCGGACAGCTTGATGTTGTCGATGGCCGCCTTCACCGCCTCGCGCTTGGTGGTGGGCTGCATCTGCACCGAGGCGGTACCGGCGAAGGTGACCAGTCCCAGATTGATGCCGGGGGTGAGTCCGTCGGCGAACTCCTTGGCCGCCTGCTGCGCCACCTGGAGGCGGCTCGGCGGCACGTCGGTGGCCTCCATGGACAGTGAGACGTCCATGACCAGCACCACGGTCGCCCGGTTGCGCGGCACCTTCTGCGCCGCGGTGGGTCCGGCCGCCGCGACGGTCAGCGCCGTCAGGCCGACCAGCAGCAGCGCGATCGGCACATGCCGCCCGACCCCGGGCCGTTTCGGCGCGACCTTCTCCAGCATCTCCATATTGGAGAAGTTCATGAGATGGCGTTGCCGCCGCCGCTGCGCCACCACATAGCCCAGCGCGAACGCCGCCACCACGAGGAGGAAGAACAGCCAGCCGATATGTTCGAAATTCGAGAGTGAGAAAGTCACTGGCGCGGCACCCGCCCGGAATTCGGGGCGCCGAAGGTATGGCGCCGGGTGGACACGAACCGGACCACGTCGGCGATCCAGTCCCGATCGGTGCGCAGCGGCATCACCGGGGCGCCGCAGCCGCGCAGCGCCGCCTCGACCTGTTGGCGGTGACGGTGCGCGGCGCGCGCGTAGTCGGCGCGCAGCGTGGGAGTCACGCCGAATTCGCGGGTGCGCCCGGTCTCCGGATCGTGCAGCACCACATCGCCGATATCCGGCAGTTCCAGATCGCGCGGATCGAGGATTTCGACCCCGAGCAGATCGTGGCGGGCCGAAATGGCGCGCAGGCTGCGCTGCCAGTCGATATCGCCGAGGAAGTCCGAGATCACCACGGCCAGACCGCGTTTGCGCTGCGGTCGGCGCAACGACTCGATGGCGCCGCGCAGATCACCGCGCACCCCGTCGCGGGCGTGCGGGGTGGTGGCGATGGTGCGCAGCATGGATTGCGCGTGAATGCGCCCGGTGCGGGCGGGAATTCGAATGAGCCGCTCGCCGTTGGCGACCACCGCGCCGATCCGGTTGCCGCCACCGCTGGTGAGGTGGGTGACCGCCGCCGCGGCGGCGACGACGAGATCGCGCTTCTGGCACAGCGCGGTTCCGAAGTCCAGGCTGGCCGACAGGTCGATCACGAGCCAGGTCTCCAGCTCACGGTCGGCCACCATCTGGCGTACGTGCGGGTGGGTGGTGCGGGCGGTCACCGACCAATCCATCTGCCGCACATCGTCGCCCGGCTGATACATGCGGGCATCGCCGGGTTCGGATCCCGGGCCGGGAATCAGGCCCAGGTGGTCACCGTGCAGCACGCCGTCGAGGCGGCGGCGCACGGTGAGCTCGAGGGTTTTCAACGCCGCCGCGAGCTTCGGGTCGTCGAGACTGCCCGACCGGAACGAGGGCGGGGCATGGGAGGTGCCGCTGGGGTTCGACATCGTCACGGGCGCAACCGGTTCCGTGGTCGCCTACTTCGACTGCGGCTGGCCCGCGCCCGACATCTGGCCGTTGGGCGGCTGGGGCACGGCGGGATGCTGCTGCGGTGCGCCGTGCGGTCCCACGGCGGGCTGCGCCGCGGGCATGGGGGTCTGCGGGCTGCCCGGCGCGACCGCCTGCGGGGCGACCTGCGGCAGACCCACCGTCTGCAGCACCCGGCGGATCACGTCGTCGGGACTGACCTCGTCGGCGAGCGCGTCGTAGGACAGCACCAGGCGGTGACGCAGCACATCCGGCACCACCTCGACCACATCCTGCGGCACCACGTAGTCGCGGCCGCGGATCAGCGCCACGGCGCGGGCGGCGGCGATGATGCCGAGGCTGGCGCGCGGCGAGGCGCCGTAGGCGATCCACCCGGCCACATCCTGCATACCGAAATCGGCGGGTTTGCGGGTCGCCGCGATCACCCGGACCACGTAGTCGACCAGGGCGTGGTGCACGAAGGTATTGGCGGCCAGCTGCTGCAGGCGCACCAGTTCGGTGGGTTCGAGGATGCGCTTGGGCTCCGGCGGGGTGACACCCATCCGGTAGATGATCTCGCGCTCCTCCTCCACCGACGGGTAGTCGACGACCACCTTGAACAGGAAGCGGTCGCGCTGCGCCTCGGGCAGCGGGTACACGCCCTCGCTCTCGATGGGGTTCTGCGTGGCCATGACCAGGAACGGGTTCGGCATCGGGTAGGTCTTGCCGCCGATGGAGACATGCCGCTCGGCCATCACCTCGAGCAGGGCCGACTGCACCTTGGCGGGTGCGCGGTTGATCTCGTCGGCGAGCACGAAGTTGGCGACGACCGGACCCAGCTCGGTGTCGAACTCCTCCTTGCCCTGCCGGTAGATGCGGGTGCCGATGAGATCGGTGGGCACCAGGTCGGGGGTGAACTGCACCCGGGAGAAACTGCCGCCGACCACCCGGGCGAAGGTTTCCACGGCGAGCGTCTTGGCGATACCGGGCACACCTTCGAGCAGGACGTGTCCACGCGCGAGCACACCGACGAGCAGGCGTTCGACCAGCCGATCCTGACCGACGATCACCCGCTTCACTTCGTAGATCGCCTTTTCCAGGGTCTGGACATCGCGCTCGAGGGTGCTGGGTGCCGACGGCGACTCCTTCACCGTACTTACCGCGTTCACACCATCACTCGAAGTCACCAACATCCCCGCTTTCGCCTCGGTCTTGTGCGTGCTGGTCCCAACTATTCCAGGTATCGCGCGCCGATGCCGCACCCGGTTCGGGAAGAGTCGCCGTTTTTTGCGAATCGACGGCCTCACCCGTGTTCGGATCGCGTGCCGATCGACGGCCCGTCCCGGCCGGAATTCGGTGTGCGATGTTTCTCAGGCCGCCGAGCGGGTGGCCTCGACGCGGCCGGTGATCCGAATGCGCGAGCCCGCCAGGACACCCGTGTACGTGCGGCGGCCATGGGTGCGCTCGACACTGGTGGTGGATTCGGTGAGGCGCAGCGCGGCGGCCCACTCGCGCAGGTGCCGCTCGGTCGATTCGGGTTGATCGCGCGGCGCGACCCGGCCGCGGAACTCCACCTCCTGCTGTTCGGCGCAGGGCAGCGAATACACGCCCTGGTGCCAAACCCACACCAGCGGAGGGAGTTCCACGCCGGTCTCGGCCACCGCACGCGCGTTCACCGCCGCGGAGATCGCGTCGGCGACCTCCATCGTGAGCGAAATCGTCTGCGTCTCGGTCGGATAGCACGTCATGCCGGGCACGGTCTCACCGATGCGCGCGAAATGCCTGTCACCGCAAGGTGCGCGTGTCCCGGCGCGCGGGCGGCACGGGTCAGTCGGTGCTCTCCTCCACCGACACCACCATGCCGGTGGTCGCGTCGATCTGCACCTCGTATTCGGCGCCGGTGCGGGTCGCCACGTCGACCTCCCACGTCGGCGTTCCGTCGGCCATCTCCAGTTCGATGGACTGCACGGTCGCGCCCATCAGCGCGTCCTGGGCGGCCCGCAGCGCCTCCTGATCGCTGACCGCGGGCTGCACCGCGGGCACCGCGGCGGCGGGTGCGGCTGCCGCGCCGAGCGCGGCGGCGGCGAGCACCACGCCGAACGAGAATCGGCGCAGGCCGTCGGCGGCGCGAGGAATCGTGACCGTCATGATGATGCTCCTTTGCTCGTTATCCGGGATTTCGCAGGCGCGGCGGGATCGATCTCTCGCGCCCTCGCGGACGGAACTACCACCGTCGCGGCGGTTCATGCGCGGAGGTTCGGCGGAAGCATCGTGGAGGGAAACATCGAGAAACGGCGACAGAACGGTCACGCGTGGGTACAGTTTTCGACACGTTCCCACACCGGACCGCCAGCGTCGGTGACTCCGGAGTTCGGGCGCTGTCGCTGATCTACCGAGGACGTGCTGTGTCGCTGCATCGAGAGACCTCCGGTTCCCTTTCCGTCCAGGACCTGCTCGGTGCGGTCGAGGGCGGAACATCCACCAGTCATCGCGCCGACCCCGGTTCGGGCGGATATGTCAGGGCCGTCGCGGGTGTGGCGGTGGCGGCGGGAGCGCTGCTCACCACGGTCGCCCAGCTGGCTCCGGCCGCCGCGGTCGCCGCTCCTCCGACGCCCGTCGACGAGGCCGATCCGGTCGCAGATCCGGTGCCGCTGGACATCCAGTCCGCACCCGAGCTGCTACAGGCCGCGGTGGACGCCACCGTCGCCGCGGTGACGAACCAGATGCCGCCCACCCCGAGAGAGATCGCCCCGCCCGCGCAACCCGCTCCGGCGCCGCCGGCCGCGCCCTTCGGCCTGGCCGGGCTCCCGGCCGAGATCGCCGCACCGCTGGCGCAGGCCGAGCAGACCATCAAACAGCTCCAGCAGCAGTTCGCCCCCGCCGCGCCCGCACCCGCGCCGTTCATCGCCGCTCCCGCCGTCCTGCCGGTGGGCGGCCAGATCAGCTCCGGATTCGGCAGCCGCTGGGGCGCGTTCCACTACGGCGTCGATATCGCCGACGCACTGGGGACACCGATCCACTCGGCGCTGGGCGGCACCGTCGTGGAGGCCGGACCGGCCGACGGCTTCGGACTCTGGGTGCGCGTGCTCCAGGACGACGGCACCACCGCCGTCTACGGCCACGTCAACGACATCTACGTTGCCGAGGGCCAGCGGGTGAACGCGGGCGACGTGATCGCCACCGTCGGCAACCGCGGCCAGTCCACCGGCCCCCACCTGCACCTGGAGATCTGGGACCAGCACGGCAACAAGATCGACCCGGTCTCCTGGCTGGCCGCCAAGGGCGTGCTCATGGAACAGCACTGGGGCGCGCACTGACGCGCCTCCGCGCGATTCCATCCGGCCCACGCGGTTCCACCTGCGGAAGTGCGCTATATTCACGGTCGCAGCTGGTTCGCCGGAGGCGGAGTCGAGGAGCCCCTTATCCGCCCGATGGCGTCGAGCCCGGGACGTGTTTCGCACGGACCGAGGTGAAGAGGGAACCCGGTGGGAGTCCGGGACTGTCCCGCAGCGGTGAGTGGGAACGACGGTCGTCATGGGCACTGGGCGCGAGTCCGGGAAGCGACGGCCGGTAGGACCAGCCCCGGATTCCGACGTCGGGGTCGACCCGGGTGGGGTCGGTGCCCACGAGTCCGAAGACCTGCCGGTTGTGCCGGGTACGCCGTATCCGGCGGCCGTCGCCTCGTGGATCGGGCGCTACGCCGAGTGGGACCCGGGCACGGGATGATGTTGCAGGGGCTCCGCTGGCGTGCGTTCGGTGTGGGTGACGGCCATCGGCTGTCTACTTCACGAGGCGACTATGTATTCTCCCTCCGAATCGGGGCTCTCGGGCGTGGGGCGTCCGGCCCGGATATCGCCGACCGCGTCCGGCGTTCCCTCGGTCGTGCAGAGTCTGCGGCGACACGCCGCCGGACCGCGGGTGCCCTTCTCCGTCGAGTTCAATCCGCCCCGCGACGCCGCTGGCGAGGCCCGGCTGTGGCGGGCGGTGCGCGAATTCGAGCGGATGCACCCGGCTTTCGTGTCGATGACCTACGGTGCCGGTGGCTCCACCAAGGACCGCACCGCGCGCATCACCGGCCAGTTGGCCCAGCAGACCACCCTGCTGCCGGTGGCGCACCTGACCGCGGTCGGCCACAGCGTCGCCGAACTGCGCGCGCTGGTCGGCTCGTACGCCGATTGCGGAATCCGCAATATCCTGGTGCTGCGCGGAGATCCGCCCGGCGACCCGCTCGGCGCGTGGCACCGCCATCCCGACGGCGTCGAGTACGCCGAGGAGTTGGTGCGCATCGTGCGCGATCTCGGTGACTTCCACGTCGGCGTCGCATCCTTCCCGCAGGGGCACCACCGCTCCCCCGACCTGGACACCGACACCGCCTTCCTGGCCGCGAAACTGCGTGCGGGCGCGGATTACTCGATCACTCAGATGTTCTTCGACGTCGAACACTATCTGCGCCTGCGGGATCGGGTGCTGGCGGCCGATCCCATACAGGGCGCGAAGCCGATCATTCCGGAGCTGATGCCGATCACCTCCATGCGCACCGTCGCGCGCGCCGAGGAACTCAGTGGCCGCGCGCTGCCCGCGGCCGTCCTGGACCGGCTGCGCCGGGCCGCGGGCGACGGCCCCGAGGAGAACCGCGCCGCCGTCCGCAGGGTCGGCATCGAGATCGCCACCGAGATGGCGCAGCGCCTCATCGACGAGGGCGCACCCTGCCTGCACTTCATCACCCTCAACTTCGCCAAGGCCACCACCGAGGTGCTGACGAATCTGGGCTACGAGGTCACCGCCGCCCCACTGAGCGCCTGATCGTCCACCGGTCCGCTGATCACCCGGCGGTGGACGGCACGTACGGAATGTGCTGCGAGCTGTTGTCGTCCACCCGGATCGGGCGGCCCAACTGCGGGAAGGCGCGCTGGGCGCAGTCGGTGCGCTCGCAGACCTTGCAGCCCGCGCCGATCGGCACGGCCGCGCTCGGATCGTCCACCGGCAGCGCGTGGGAGTAGACGAGCTTGTCCGCGTACGCCAGATCGCAGCCCAGCCCGATGGCGAAATCCCTTTTCGCGGAGAGGTATCCGGGCGTCTTCTCGTCGGTGGTGCGGGCCAGCCACAGGTAGTTGCGGCCGTCGGGCATCCGCGCGATCTGGGTGCGGATGCTGCCCGGGGTGGCGAACGCCTCGTGCACCACCCACAGCGGACAGCTGCCACCCACCCGGGAGAAATGGAATGCGGTGGCGGACTGGCGTTTCGAGATGTTCCCGGCGCGGTCGGTGCGGACGAAGAAGAACGGCACCCCACGCTTGCCGGGCCGCTGCAGGGTGGACAGCCGGTGGCAGACGGTCTCGAAGCCGACCTCGAATTGGGCTGCCAGCAGTTCGATGTCGTAGCGCAACGCTTCGGCGGCCGTCCAGAACCGGGTGTAGGGCAGGATGAGCGCACCGGCGAAGTAGTTGGCCAGGCCGATCCGCAGCAGTCCCCGCGACTGCTCCGGCATGGCGTCGGCCTCGTCGATGAGGTCGGCGATGACCGCGCCCTGGGTGAGGAAGGCCAACTGCGTGGCCAGTTGGAAGGCACGCTGCCCGGTCGAGAGCCGACGCGCCAGGGTCAGCACGCGGTCGTTCGGGTCGTACACCCGTTTGGGTCCGGGATGATTCGGATCATCGGTGCGGATCGCCACCGTGATGCCGAACTCCGCTCGCAACAGGCGGGTCAGTTGCAGGTCGAGCCCGCCCGGCTGGAAACCGTTGCGCGTGAACAATTCCTCGGCCGCGGCGTCGAGTGCGGGGATGTGATTGCGCCGGTCGTAGAAGTAGTCGCGCACATCCTCGTAGGGCATGGCCGTGGCGGAGTCGCCCCGGCCGCCGTCGATCTCGGCGGAGAAGCGCTCCATCTGCTCGGTGGCCCCGCGCAGGCGACGATGCAGGGAGACGAGCAGACGCGCCGCCGCCGGCACCCGGGCCACCAGATCGTCCATCTCGGCGGTGGTGATGGCGGCGCCGTCGGGGTCCTCGGCGAAGACGTCCTGGAGGTCGGCGATGAGCCGGGCGTCGGTGTCGGCGGCGAAGAAGCCCATATCCAGATCGAAGCGGGAGTTCAGGCGCAGCAGCACCGGCACGGTCAGCGGTCGTTGATCGTGCTCGAGCTGATTGATGTAGCTCACGGATAGCTCCAGGGCCTTGGCCAGCGCCGACTGGGAAAGCCCCCGCTGTTCCCGGAGCGTGCGCAGTCGCGCGCCCGCATACATCTTCTGCATGCCCTCAATCTAACAATCTGGCCTTACACAACTTTCACACTTTCACCGCCGCGCTGACACAAAAGTAGGCATTTGCGGGGGATTTCCATGTCCGCACTGTCTGTATAGCGTGCGAAATATCCCGATGAACCTCGATGCCTGGGAGGCCCCGACCGTGAAGAACCATCTCGTCCGCACCCACCGCTCCGCGGAGAGCTTCCCCCGGGAGGAGCATCTCGCATGGCGGATCGCCGAGGTGGCCACCGACGCCGTGGAGGTCGCCCCGGAGACGGAGGAGATGATCGTCAACCGGATCATCGACAATGCCGCCGTGGCCGCGGCCGCGCTCACCCGCCGCCCCGTCGCCAATGCCCGCGCCCAGGCGCTGGCACACCCCTACCAGCCCGGTGCGACCGTCTTCGGTGTCGACGGCCGCTTCTCCCCGGAGTGGGCGGCCTGGGCCAATGGGGTGGCGGTGCGCGAACTCGACTTCCACGACACCTTCCTGGCCGCGGAGTACTCGCATCCGGGTGACAACATCCCGGCGATCCTCGCGGTGGCGCAGCACGCGGGCCGCTCCGGCCGCGACCTGATCCGCGGTCTGGCAACGGGTTACGAGATCCAGGTCGATCTGGTGCGCGCCATCTGCCTGCACGAGCACAAGATCGACCACGTCGCCCACCTCGGTCCGTCCGCCGCCGCCGGTATCGGCACCCTGCTCGGACTCGACACCGAGACCATCTACCAGGCCATCGGCCAGGCGCTGCACACCACCACCGCCACCCGCCAGTCCCGCAAGGGCGAGATCTCCAGTTGGAAGGCGTACGCCCCGGCCTTCGCCGGGAAGATGGCCGTGGAGGCCGTGGACCGCGCCATGCGCGGCGAGGGTGCGCCGTCCCCGATCTGGGAGGGTGAGGACGGTGTGATCGCCTGGCTGCTGGGCGGCCCGAAGGCCGAGTACAGCGTGCCGCTGCCCGGCCCGGGTGAGCCCAAGCACGGCATTCTCGACACCTACACCAAGGAGCATTCCGCCGAGTACCAGAGCCAGGCCCCGATCGACCTGGCGTTCCGCCTGCGCGAGCGGATCGGCGACCTCGATCGGATCGCGTCGATCGTGCTGCACACCAGCCACCACACCCACTACGTGATCGGCACCGGTTCGCGCGACCCGCAGAAGTTCGACCCCCGGGCGTCGCGCGAGACCCTGGACCACTCGATCATGTACATCTTCGCGGTCGCCCTGCAGGACGGCGCCTGGCACCACGAGCGCTCCTACGCACCCGAGCGTGCCCAGCGGCCCGACACCGTCGAGCTGTGGCGCAAGATATCGACCGCCGAGGATCCGGAGTGGACGCGCCGCTATCACTCCACCGATCCGAACGAGAAGGCGTTCGGCGCACGTGCCGAGGTGACCCTGAAGAGCGGCGAGGTCATCACCGACGAGTTGGCCGTCGCCGACGCGCATCCGCTGGGTGCGCGCCCCTTCGCCCGCGCCCAGTACATCGCCAAGTTCCGTACCCTCGCCGAGGGCGTGATCGAACCGGCCGAGCAGGACCGCTTCCTCGAGGTGGCCCAGCGCGCGGGCGAATTGTCGCCCGCCGAGCTGCCCGAACTCACCTTCTCCGTATCCACGGATGTGCTCGCCCGCGCACCCCGGTCGTCGCGGGGGCTGTTCCGATGACGGGTCTGTTCGCCGCCGCCACCTCCGCCGCCGACAAGCGCGCCGCCTTCCGGGCCGGACTCGCCTCCGGGCGGATCCAGCGGTTCCCGGGAGCCTTCAACCCGTTGGTGGCCAGGCTGATTCAGGAGATCGGCTTCGAAGGCGTGTACGTCTCCGGGGCGGTGCTCTCGGCGGATCTGGCCCTGCCCGAT
The DNA here is from genome assembly GCF_007362295.1 of Nocardia otitidiscaviarum. Lineage (NCBI taxonomy): Bacteria > Bacillati > Actinomycetota > Actinomycetes > Mycobacteriales > Nocardiaceae > Nocardia > Nocardia otitidiscaviarum. The sequence continues at coordinate 3,342,238 of NZ_CP041695.1, forward strand.
ATCGGTCTGACCACCCTCACCGAGGTGGCGGGACGCGGTCAGCAGATCGCGCGGGTGACCGACCTGCCGGTGCTCATCGACGCCGACACCGGTTTCGGCGAGCCCATGAGCGCCGCCCGCACCGTCACCGTCATGGAGGACGCCGGACTCGCGGGCCTGCATCTCGAGGATCAGGTCAACCCCAAGCGCTGCGGTCATCTGGACGGCAAGGCCGTGGTACCGACCGAAGAGATGGTCCGGCGGCTGCGAGCGGCCGTATCGGCCAGGCGTGACCCGAATTTCGTGATCTGCGCCCGCACCGACGCCGCCGGAATCGAGGGTATCGACGCCGCGGTCGAACGGGCCCGAGCCTATGCCGACGCGGGCGCGGACCTGATCTTCACCGAGGCACTGCACACCGCCGCCGATTTCGAGAAGTTCCGCACCGCGGTGTCGATTCCCCTGCTGGCCAATATGACCGAGTTCGGCAAGTCCGAACTGCTGACCGCCGAGGTGCTGGAGTCGATCGGCTACAACGCCGTCATCTATCCGGTGTCGACGCTGCGCCTGGCGATGTACGCCGCGGAGGCCGGGCTGCGGGAGATCTTCGAGCAGGGCACCCAATCCGGGCTGCTGGACCGGATGCAGCATCGCAGCCGCCTCTACGAGCTGCTGCGGTACGAGCGATACAACGAATTCGATTCCGAGATCTTCACTTTCACCCTGGGAAGGAATCAATGAACACCGCATCGCACGGCGATTTCATGACGGGCCGTGGTCGGGCGACGGGTGGGCCGGCCATTCCGACCATCTACAAGGGGCTCGCGGGGGTCGTCGTCGACACCACCGCGATATCCAAGGTGGTGCCCGAGACCAACTCGCTGACCTATCGCGGCTACGCCGTGCAGGACCTGGCGGCCCACTGCACCTTCGAACAGGTCGCCTACCTGCTCTGGTACGGCGAACTGCCGAGCGACGCGCAGTACGCGCGGTTCTGCCAGCAGGAGCGCGCCTCGCGCCGGGCGGACCGCTCACTGCTGTCGCTCATCGCGAAGATGCCCGACAACTGCCACCCGATGGATGTGGTGCGCACCGCGATCAGCTATCTGGGCGCGGAAGATCCCCTGGAAGACGACAATTCGCCGCAGGCCAACCGCGCCAAGGCAGTGCGCATGATGGCGGTGCTGCCCACCATCGTGGCCGCCGACCACCGCAAACGGCACGGCCTGGATCCCATTGCGCCACACTCGCAGCTGGGCTTCGCCGAGAACTTCCTGACCATGTGTTTCGGGAAGGTTCCCGCTCCGGAATTGGTGCGGTCGTTCGAGGTCTCGCTGATCCTGTACGCCGAGCACAGCTTCAACGCCTCCACCTTCGCCGCCCGCGTGGTCACCTCCACGCTCTCCGATATCTACAGCGCGGTCACCGCCGCCATCGGCGCGCTCAAGGGACCGCTGCACGGCGGCGCGAACGAGGCCGTCATGCACCACATGCTCGAGATCGGCGACCCCGATCTGGCCGCACAGTGGCTGCGCGACAAGCTGTCCTGCGGTGAGAAGGTCATGGGATTCGGCCACCGGGTGTACAAGAACGGCGACTCCCGGGTGCCGACCATGAAGCGCGCGTTCCTGGATATCGCCGCCGCCACCGACGGACAGCCGTGGGTGCGGATGTACGAGATCCTGGAGAGCACCATGCGCGAGGCCACCGGGATCGCCCCGAATCTGGACTTCCCCACCGGCCCGGCCTATTACCTGCTCGGCTTCGATATCGAGATGTTCACGCCGATCTTCGTCATGAGCCGCATCACCGGCTGGACCGCCCACATCGTCGAGCAGGGTGAATCGAATGCGTTGATCCGGCCCCTGAGCGAATACGTCGGTGTGCCACCGCGTTCGGTCGTGGCCTGAGCGGACGCGATGCCGGGCCGGTCCCGCGCGGAACCGGCCCGGTCGTCACGCCGCGACGCGGCTACCTCAGGCGAGGTCGAAGCGGTCGTTCTCCATGACGCCCACCCAGGCGCTGACGAAGTCGTCGACGAACTTGCGGCCCGCGTCCTGCTGGGCGTACACCTCGGCCACGGCGCGCAGCACCGAATGCGAACCGAAGAGCAGGTCGTTGGCGGTGGCGGTCCAGCGGGTCTTGCCGGAGGCGCGGTCGACGCCCTCGTACACGTTCTCCGCGGATTCCGACGGCTTCCACTCGGTGTTGTCGTCGAGCAGGTTGACGAAGAAGTCGTTCGTCAGCGTGCCCGGACGGTCGGTGAAGACGCCGTGCTCGGAGCCGCCGTGGTTCGCGCCGAGCGCGCGCATGCCACCGATCAGCACCGTCAGCTGCGGAGCCGTCACGTCGAGCATGTAGGCCCGGTCCAGCAGCAACCGTTCCAGCGGGGCCTTCTCCCCGGAGCGCACGTAGTTGCGGAAGCCGTCGGCGCGCGGTTCCAGTACCGCGAACGACTCCACATCCGTGTTCTCCTGGGTGGCGTCCGTGCGGCCGGGCCGGAACGGCACGGTCACCTCGTGCCCGGCGTCCTTGGCGGCCTTCTCGACGGCCGCCGATCCGGCGAGCACGATCAGATCGGCGAGGGAGATCTTCTTGCCGCCCGCGGCGGAGCCGTTGAACTCCGCCTGGATGCGTTCCAGCACGGGCAGCACCTTCGCCAGTTCGGCGGGTTCGTTGACCTCCCAGTTCTTTTGCGGCTCGAGCCGGATGCGGCCGCCGTTCGCGCCGCCGCGCTTGTCGGTGCTGCGGAAGCTCGCCGCCGACGCCCACGCGGTCTTGACCAGCTGCGTCACCGACAGGCCGGAGTCGAGGACCTTGGCCTTCAGCGCCGTCACGTCCTGATCGTCGACCAGTTCGTGGTCGACCGCGGGCACCGGATCCTGCCACAGCTGCGGTTCGGGCACCCACGGCCCCAGGTAGCGGCTGACCGGACCCATATCGCGGTGCAGCAGCTTGTACCATGCCTTGGCGAAGGCCTCGGCCAACTCCTCGGGATGCTCCAGCCAGCGGCTGGTGATCTCCCGGTAGATCGGATCCTCGCGCAGCGACAGATCGGTGGTCAGCATGGTCGGGGCGCGCCCCGGACCGCCGAACGGGTCCGGGATGGTGCCCGCGCCCGCGCCGTCCTTGGCGGTCCACTGCCAGGCCCCGGCGGGGCTCTTGGTCAGCTCCCATTCGTAGCCGTAGAGGTTCTGCAGGAAGCCGTTGCCCCACTGGGTCGGGGTGGAGGTCCACACCACCTCGAGCCCACTGGTGATGGCGTCCTTGCCCTTTCCGGTGCCGTGCGCGCTCTTCCAGCCCAGCCCCTGCTGTTCCAGCGGGGCGGCCTCGGGTTCCGGGCCGACCAGGGCGGCGTCGCCCGCACCGTGGGTCTTGCCGAAGCTGTGCCCGCCGACGATCAGCGCGGCGGTCTCCTCGTCGTTCATGGCCATGCGGCCGAAGGTCTCGCGGATGTCGCGGGCGGCGGCCACCGGATCCGGTTGCCCGTTGGGGCCTTCCGGATTCACGTAGATCAGGCCCATCTGGACGGCTCCGAGCGGACCGGAGAGTTCGCGGTCACCGCTGTAGCGCTCGTCGCCGAGCCAGGTGTCCTCCGGTCCCCAGAAGATCTCCTCCGGCTCCCAGACGTCGGGGCGGCCGAAACCGAAGCCGAAGGTCTTGAACCCCATCGACTCCAGCGCCACATTGCCCGCGAACACCAGCAGGTCGGCCCAGGAGATCTTGTTGCCGTACTTCTGTTTGACCGGCCACAGCAGGCGGCGGGCCTTGTCCAGGTTGGCGTTGTCGGGCCAGCTGTTGAGCGGCGCGAAGCGCTGCGCGCCCTGGCCGCCGCCACCGCGCCCGTCGGCGATACGGTAGGTGCCCGCGGCATGCCAGCTCATCCGGATGAACAGGCCGCCGTAGTTGCCGTAGTCGGCGGGCCACCAGTCCTTCGAATCGGTCAGCACCGCGGCCACATCCGCCTTCAGCGCCTCGACATCCAGCTTCCGGAACTCCGCGGCGTAGTCGAAATCCGCGCCGAGCGGGTTGGATTTCGAGGAGTGCACGTGCAGCACCGAGACATCGATCTGCTCCGGCCACCAGTCCTTGTTGGTGCGCGGGCGATGGTCGGTCTTGGGGGTCGGGGCCGGGATCGCCGGGTTCTCACTCTCGCTGGTGCTGTGAGTTTCGGATGTCACGACATTCCTTCCTGAATGAGTGGAGCGGGCTGCGATCAGGGGCGTGCGGCCGCGGCACAGTCGGGGCACAGACCCCAGTAGATGACCTCGGCCTCGTCGATGGTGAAACCGCTGTCATCGGACGCGGTCAGGCACGGGGCCGCGCCGACGGCGCAGTCGACGTCGGCGATGGCCCCGCAGTTCCGGCAGACGACATGGTGATGGTTGTCGCCGACCCGCGTCTCGTATCGGGCCACCGATCCGGAGGGCTGAATGCATCGGATCAGGCCCGCGGCGGTCAGCGTGTGCAGCGAGTCGTACACCGCCTGGTGCGATACCGCCGACAGGCGGTCCCGGACGGCGCGGATGATGGAATCGGTATCGGCGTGCGGGTGGTCGTGCACGGCACTCAGCACCGCGACCCGCGGGGCGGTCACGCGCAGCGAAACTCCCCGCAGCATCTGCTGGAACTCCGTGGCCGTGGGCACACCCAGAGTCTCGTCCGCTCTCTGGAACGAGTCAAGCATTCTGGCGGATCCGGAAAACCCGCTATCGATCGTGCGACGCCGCGACCGCGCCGGCATCGAGCAGGCCCGTCAGCGTGGCGAGCAGGTCGGCACGCTCCGGATACTCGCCCGGGTTCCACGGGCATGCGATATCCAGGGCGACGACCCGACCGGTGGCGATCACCCGCCGCACCGCGTCGAGCACGGCATCGCGGGTGGGGCCACCGGTCACCGGATAGAGCAGGCCCGGAACCTCCTCGGCGGTGATCACGTCGACGTCGATGTGCAGCAGCACCGGGCCGTCCGGCAGCGTGATCGTGTCGACCCCGCAATGCCGCACCGGCGCGGTCGAAAGATACTCCCGCTCACCGGGATCCAGATCGCGGGCGTCGACCAGTACGGTCCGCTCCGCGGCCACCGGACGCAGCCCGAGCGGTTCGGCCATCAGGTCCGCGTGTGCCCCGAGCGCGAGGCGCAGCGACATGCCGCCGATATAGCCGGAGGTCGACGACTCCCGCGTGTGCACATCACCGTGCGCGTCGAACCAGACGACGGCGGGGTCGATTCCGCGCCGCTGCACGCCCGCCAGCGTGCCCAGGGCGACCGTGCAATCCCCCGACAGCACCACCGGCGTGCCCTCGACCGCGGCGACCGTGGCCGCCACCTCCCGGTACAGGGCGACCAGACGCTCCCAGACGGTGCCGTCGGGCAGCTCGGGCACCACGGTCCGATAGCCGGGACCAGGCATCGGAATGGCGTCCGGAGCCAAGGGTTCGTCTTGATGGAACGGCACGAGAACAGGCGAGGACATGGAGCGACGCTAGACCCGGAAACCCGTGTCCGCAATGTGTTTCGGGGTCGGCGGCCCTCACGCGGACGCGGTCGGCCGTCCCGCGGCGCGGGCGCGGACGTGGATGCGTTCGCCGTGTTTGCCGAAGAGACTGAGCACCTCCACGCTGCCGCGCCCGGCCGCACCGAACCAGTGCGGGATGCGGCAGTCGAATTCGGCCGCCTCGCCGACGCCCATGACGAAATCGTGGTCTCCGAGCCGGACGCGCAGGTGGCCGCGCAGCACGTAGAGCCATTCGTAGCCGTCGTGGGTGCGCGGGTACGGGGTGTCGTCGTGCGCGGGAATGGTCATCTTGTAGGCGCGTGGTTCGCCCTGGTGCCGCGACAGCGGGATCAGGACGCGGCCGTCCTTCCTGGTGGGTTGCTGCGGTATGCGCGGGTCGACGATGCGCGGGGCGGCCACGATCTCGTCGAGCGGCACCCCGAGCGCCACCGTGATCGGCAGCAGCAGTTCGAGACTCGGCTTGCGCTGACCCGATTCCAGGCGCGACAGCGTACTGGTCGACAGTCCCGTGAGCCGGGCGAGCTCGGACAGGCTGTAGCCCTTCTGCTCCCGGGCGCTGCGCAGCCGGGGTGGGATCTGCTCGATCACGGAGCCGACACTGGGCTGTCCATCCATGGGTCCAGTCAACCAATTCGTCCCGGAATCGGCAACAACCGTTGCCGGTATCGCGGGCGTGGCCCGATGCTCGGCTCGGAGGTGAGCCGATATGAACACGACAACGACAACGGCATCGACAACCACGACCGCCAGGCTGCCCGCCGGGGTGTACCTGTTGGGCTTCAGCCTGTTCGCCATGGGCAGCGCGGAATTCCTGCTGGCCGGAGTCCTACCCGAGGTCGCGACCGACCTCGACGTCCCCCTGTCCTCGGCCGGAATGCTCATTACCGCGTTCGCACTGGGCGTCGTCTGCGGCGGACCGCCGTTCGCGGTGCTCAGCCTGCGCTGGCCGCGCCGGACCGCACTGGTGGCGACCCAGGGCGTCTTCGCCGCATCCATCGCCCTGGGCCTGTTCGGCGACTACACCGTACTGCTGGCCTCCCGGGTGGTGGCCGGAATCGCCTACGCCGGATTCTTCGCCATCGCGTCGGTGACCGCGATCGGCCTGGTCACGCCGGACCGCACCGCCCGGGCATCCGGGGTGGTGGTGAGCGGACTCAGTGTGGCCATGGTGGCGGGCGGCCCCGCGGGCACCCTGCTGAGTCATTTCACCGGCTGGCGCGGCGGATTCTGGGCCGTAGTGGTCCTGACACTCGCCGGGATCATCGGGTGTCTGCTCGGAATACCGGCTGCCGCACAGGCTTCCGTGCCGCACACCGGAGCCGCGGTGACGCGGGAGCTGGCCACGTTGCGCAAGCCCATGCTCTGGGTGGTCTGGTCGGTGACCATTCTGACCACCGCGGCGTACATGATCACGTTCAACTATCTGGCGGCCATGCTCGCCGACATCACCGGCATGGCGGAGGTCTGGATTCCGGCCGTGCTCGCACTCTTCGGCATCGGGGCGTTCGTGGGGCTGTCCATCGGCGGCCGCATCTCCGATCGACGGCCGCATCTCGCCCTGGGAACCGGTGCGGTCGGAATCGCGCTGCTGTCGGTGCTGTTGGCCGCGGCCATGTCGACGGCGTGGGTGGTGGTGCCGGTCGTCTTCCTGCTGGGGATCGCCGCCCTCGTGCTGAATCCCGCCCTCTACGGCCGAGTCTTCGCACTCGCTGGTGATGCGCCGACCCTGGCGGGCGCCACCACCGTGTCGGCGTTTCAGCTCGGCATCAGCTGCACCCCCGTGCTGGCGGCGCTCACGCTCACCCGCGGCACCGTACTGACCTCGGTCTGCCTGATCGGCGCGGCGCTCGCGGTGGCGGCCGTACCGCTCATCCGCCTGGACCGGGCACGGCAGGGGGCGGCGACGGAACTCGCGCGGGCGAACGAATCGCGCTGAGTTCGACGCGGGTCGACGCGGGAGGTCGACACCGGGGGCAAGGAGCGTCCGGGCCGGACACCGGCTCGGATCGCTGTCAGGCTGGATCGCTGTCGGGCTGGATCGTTCTCGCCCTGGCTCGCTGTCGAGCTCGGATAGCACCGACGGGAGGTGAATTTCGCGGTTGGGTTCTCCCGTCGGTGCCCGTATCCGTTACAGCGTCGGTCCCGCTGCGGGACGGGACCGCGGGCCGCCAGGGCATGCGGCCCGTGGGTCTGCCGATCGGTGGGCAACCTGCCAACCCTCGACACGCTGAGAGTTAGCGAAACGCGGTTCATGATCGGAAACCCGCTGAAAGCGTAGCGTTGTCACACCGGTAGGCAAGACATCACACGAGCGTTGGCACCGAATGTCATGGATTGGTGGCACTTCCGGTCATAGATGGCCCAAAATTCGCCATACCCACACGTTTTGCGGTACCCCATATCAGCCGGGCACGCGGGTGCCGGGCAGCAAACTTCCCCGCCCGGCCAGCACCGCCTCGTCGAACAGGGTCTGATAGCTCTCCCGTGCCAGGTGGGCCACCGAGCCGGGGCGCAGGTACGCGTCGAGCTGGTGGGCGGTGTGCACGAGCCGCACCGCCCATCGGCCCGCACGCTCCCCGGTGTACAGCAGCCGACACTCGATCTGATAGGCCAGATCCATACAGGCCGAGCCGATCTCGGCATAGGCCCGCGCCTCCGGCTCCCAGGCGGGTCGCCCGGCCGGGTCCGCGGGTTCCAGGACCGCCACGACCGCGGCCAGTTCGTCCGCGGCTCGCCGCAGGCGGCGTTCGTAGCGGACGAGCCCGTCCCGACCGGCCAGGCGGCGGGCGGTGACCGGCCCCTGTCGGTGGATGCGCTCGGCCTCCGCCGTCCGCGCGACTCCGCGTAGCGCGGCGGCGGGCAGGTCCCGCAGCAGCCAATCCACCGCCAGTACCGCGTCGATTTCCGCTACCAGCATCGTCATCCCGCCTTCTGCCCGTGAGGCCGCACAAACAACCAGTACCGCTCGTACCGTCAGCCGATATTGGCGGAGAGGTCCGGAATCATCCGGTACGCCTCGTCCTGCCAGGTATTCCACGCGTGAATGCCGTACGCGGGGAAGGAATAGGCGACATTGCCGCCACCCAGGGATGCCATGCGCACCTGGAAGGAGCGCGTATTGGCCAGTGCCAGCGCCTCCAACGCCATACCGTTGGCGGTGGCGATGCTCGGCGGATCACCGGCGGTGGGGAGACCGCTCGCGGCGGCGACCCACAGTCGGGTGTTGTTGGCGATCAGATTGGGCGCGAAGACGAACGGATCCATGCGCAGCCACTGCGGCCCCCAGGGCGGGGCCATGGAGTCGACGTTGTAGCCGCCCGCGTCCAGCATGGCCAGGCGGATGGCCTCCCGCATGCCGGGCGCGGAGATGTTCAGGTAGCCGGAATAGGCTCCCGCGAAGCTGAACTGGTCGGGATGGTAGGCCGCCAGGGTGAGCGCGGCGCTGCCGCCCATGGACAGGCCGAACACGCCGTTGCGATACGGGTTGAACCCCAGCCGGTCACGCAGCGCCCAGCGCAGGTCGCGGCTGATGAAGGTCTCCCACTCGTAACGGTAGCTCTTGCCCGGACCACCCGAGAGGGTGTCGGTCACGCCCGAGCCGGTATTGCCGGGGCCGGTGCCCGCCGGAACGCCGAAGAACTCGCTCGGGGCGTTCCAGTCGGCGTAGAAGCTGGACTGGCCGCCGACCGGCATGACGACATTGATATTCCAGCTGGCCAGCACCTCGGCGACATTGGTCTCGATCTCCCAGCCGTTGAGGTCCTCCCGCGCCCGCATCCCGTCGAGCGCGTAGACGACCCGGTTGGTATTGCCGTCGGCGGCGCGCAGCACCCGGGTCTTGATGGGACCCATGCTCGGTGAATCCACCCAGAAGTCGAAGGCCGCGGGCGTGAACGCCGCCGTGGCCGTAGCCGTCGAGCCCACCAGGGCGATACCCGCAGACAGCAGCGCTACCAGCGCCAATGCCGCACTCCGACAGCCGATACCGAACCATCTCACCGAATTCGACGCAGTGCGAGTCAATCGCATGGATGCCGACCCTTTCCCTCGTGCGGTCGCGAGACCACAAGGCACACAACCGGTCCCCGCACCGGACGGACGCGAGCACCGGGTGCTCGAGGAGGGTATCGGCACCCCGTCAGGAAATGTTGCTATAAATTAGCTGCAAATTCTGTGCGGTCGGTCACATCAACCCTTCAACGATCATCTTCCGGGTTGGGACGCCAGGTCAGACCCAGGATCACGATGGCGATGCCGAAGAGCACGCACACCGGTTGCAGGATGCTGAAGGTGCGGATGACCGCGATCTGCACGATGATCCAGCCGATCAGCAGGCCGCCGCTGGCGATCGCGACGGTCGGGGCGCGGCGCTCACCGTGCGCGGCGGACCAGGAGGTGACGGCCATCGGGACCGCGACGACGAGCGCCAGGGCGAGGGCGGCGAAGACCGGACTCTCGAACGGGAGCCGCCGCACGATGGTCTGCCCCAGGTCGATTCCGCCGCCCGCCAAGCCGACAGCGCCCGCCACGGCCCAGATCGCCACGAAACCCGACAGCAGCACGAGGGCGGCCTGCTCGAGGGCGGTCTCTCGAATGTTCTGCGTGAATGCCATGGTTCGACGGTCGCGTGGCGGCCCTGGTCATCGGAAGTCGCGTTGGGCCCCGGGCCACGGGACCTTGGCCCTCGGTTCGCCGCTCCGGACGGCGACGGCACGGTCCACACCAGCCTGGATGCCGTTGGTCCTCGTATCAGAGGGCGATCTGCCCTGCCCCGGGCGGACGCACGCGCCGACAGTGGAGACAGTTGGCGCGCATCGCGTCGAGAGCACAATCCGGCACCGCGTCGCGCGCGATCGCGCCGGAGAAGGAGGCAGACGGTGATGTACTGGTACGACCATGGACCGAGTGGCTGGGGCTATGTCGGCATGGGCATCGGCATGCTGCTGTTCTGGGGACTGGTGATCGCGACCTTCGCCCTGATCGTGCGGATGACCGCGCGACCGGACCGGGAAGGGAAGCCACCCGTCACCCAGACCCCCGCCGAGCAGCTGCTGGCCGAGCGGTTCGCCCGCGGCGATATCGACGAGCAGGAATACATCAGCCGCCTCACCGCGCTGCGCACCCACACCGCGACCCGCGCCTGACCACCGCTCCGCCACAGCGCATCGGTGGCAGCCGCGTCGGAGGTAGCCGCGTCGGAGGTAGCCGCGTCGGAGGTAGCCGCGTCGGAGGTAGCCGCGTCGGCCGCGCCCTGCCACGGCCGACGCGCCATAGGTTGTCGAGCGGCCGCGTGCTCCACCGATGTGGGGAGGCGACCCTGGCATCGGGAGGTGCCTGCCTACCGAGCGGAGTGGTCAGCCGGTGCTCTGCCATGCGCGCAGAGCGGTGGCGACGGTGTCGCCGATCGGCGCCGTGGTGTCCAGGGTGACGGCCGCGGGCCAGGGGCTCGCGGTGGCGGACAGGGCTTTCGCGATCTCGGGGGTGGCTTCCGAATCGCCGGGATCGCGGGTGAACATGCGTTCGGCGGCGATATCGGGTGGACACTCGCAGCGCAGTTCCACCAGGTCGGCGACCGCGTCCTCGGCCAGTTCCACTGCGCGGGTACGGGATTCGGCGTCGGTCCAGCTGGCGTCGAGAATCACGGAGATGCCCTGCTCGATCCGATCCCGAGCGCGGTCGAGGAGTTCGGCGTAGACCCGGGCTTTCGCTTCGGGACGGTAAGCGCCCGCCCCGAAATCTCCGCCCGTGCCGACCACGGCACCCACCGCGCGCAGCTCGGCGCGCACGGTGTCGCTCGACAGCAGTTCCGCTCCGGTTTCCGCGGCGAGAGCTTGTGCGACGGTGGACTTTCCGGTTCCGGGCAGCCCGCCGACCAGGGTGAGCCGCACGGCCCCGGCGCTCAGGTGCGCCGCGGCCAGTTCGAGATGCCGGGTGGCCCGCTCGGCCGCGGCGGCGACACCCTGGTCGGCGCGGATGCGGTCGGTCTTGGCCCGCACCATGGCGCGGTAGGCGATGTAGTGGTGGCGCAGGGAGGCCGGTGGGGTGTCGTGGGCCGCGTGCAGATAGTCGTCCAGGAATCCGGTGGCGAGCGCCGGATGGCCGCGGAACTCCAGATCCATGGCGAGGAAGGCGGCGTCGTCGAGGCAGTCCACATAGCGCAGTTGGTCGTCGAAATCCAGGCAGTCGAGCACGCGGAAGCCGTCGGGTAGCGCGAAGATGTCCTCCACGAGCAGATCGCCGTGCCCGTCGACGATGTGGCCCGCGGCGATGCGCCGGGCCAGCAACGGTCCGCGACCGTCCAGATAGCGGCCGACCAGCCGTGCGATGCGGTCGACCACCGCCGGATCCACCGCATCGCGCGGCTGCTCGTGCAGGCTGTGCAGCAGCACATCCCAGCGGTGCCGCAGGGCGGCGGGCGTACCCGCGTGGTCGATCTCGGGGCCGCGCCGCGCCGCCCGATGGAAGTCGGCGATCAGCGCGGCGAGTTCGGCCAGTTCCGCGCGGGTGACGGTACCGCGGTCGAGTCCGGTGGACAGTCGGGCCGCTTCGGGAATGCGGCGCATGACCACCACGGGCTCCCCCGCCCCGCCCTCCGGATCGGTGAGATGGGCGAGCCCGAGGTACACATCGGGTGCGAGCCGCCGGTTCAACTCGATCTCTCGCAGGCACGCCCGCTCCCGAGCGGCGGTGCTGCCGAAGTCGAGGAAGTCGGTCACGACGGGCTTTTTGACCTTGTAGGCGCGTTCGCCGCAGAGCAGGACCAGGCCGGTGTGGGTCTCCCGCAGCTGCGCGAACGGTTCACCGTTCGTATCCGCCATCTCAGCGGTCCGCCGGATGGACGACCAGCACCGGGCAGTGGGCGTGCTGTACCAGCGCGTTCGTGGTCGAGCCCAACAGCAGACCCGGGAAGCCGCCGCGACCACGGTTCCCGACCACCACCAGTTGGGCTGTGCGCGACCAGGTTCGGAGCTGGTCGGCGGGGGCCCACGGATACACCCGGCGGGTCACCCGGACCTCCGGATACTTCTCCTGCCAGCCCGCCAGCCGTTCGGCGAGGATCGCCCACTCCCGGTGTTCCAGTTCGGATTCGGGCACGGTCAGCCGATCGCCACCGGCGAAATCGCCGAAACTCCAGTCGCTCCAGGTGTGCACGGCGACCAGTTCGGCGCCGCGCTCGGCCGCCTCCCGGAACGCCGCGGCGATGGCGGCCTCACCGACCGGACCGCCGTCGACTCCCACCACGACCGGGCCGCTGTCGTGGATCGCGTTGTCCGCGTCCGGATCCGGGCGCACCACGACGACCGCACCGTGTGCGTGCGCGGTGACGGCCAGCAGTGTCGAACCCAGATGCGCGATGCTCCCGGCGGTGCCGGTGGCACCCAGGACCGTCGCGTAGGCGTGGGCGCTCTCCTCGATGAGCAGGGCGGCGGGGCTCTGCGCGGTCAGCGCGACCGTGACCGTCAGGTTCGGGTCGCGCTGGCGCGCGATCGCTGCCGCACGGTCGAGCAGCACGCGACCGCCCTCCCGGACCGCTTCGATCACCGGCGGAATGAGCACGTCGTAGCTCCCGAGGACCGCACTCATGCCCACTAGGTCGAGGCCGTGCACGAGACGCAGCGCGCGCTGCCGGGCGGCGGCGTAGTCGGCCGCCCATCCGACGGCGGTGTCCGATCCCGCCGAGCCGTCGACGCCGACCACCACCGCGGCGGAGGCGAGCTGATGCGGATCGTCGGGGTGCTGGGCTGTCATGGCGATCTCCTGACTGTGCGATCGGCTCGCGGCCGGTGTGGCGGTCAGTGCGGCGACACCAGGTTCCTGGTGTCGAGCATGCGGACGAGGAACGCGCCGGTGACGGCCGCCATGGCCGCGGCCATGGCGAGGCCGCCGAGCAGCCCGATGCCCACGATCAGCGCGGTCGGCTGGCCGGGCTGCCACAGCGGGGTGGTGATGAGGGCGAACGCCGCGAGACCCGCGATCCAGCCCACCGCATTGGCCCAGATCCACAGCGCCGCGCGCTCGGTCCGCTCGCGCAGCACGAACCATTGGGCCACGCCGATCGCGAACACCATCACCAGGGCTCCGACCGCGATCACCGGCGCCTGCACCGCAGGCGGCCAGTCGGTGATGCGGTCGCCGTAGAGCACCGGCACCGCGCCGATCGTCCACGCCACCACCGCTCCCACCACGGTAGCCCGAACCCAGCGCCCGGTGGCGAAGTCGCGCAGCCACTTCCGCAGCACCAGGGACTGGAACGAGCCGAGTACCGCACCCTCGACGACGGCGGCGAGCAGCAGTCCCGCGACCACGACCGCGGGGGCGGCGTCGAGGAGCAGCGCGCCCGCGACGGCGGGGGCGACGAAACCCAGGAACTCACCGGCGGTCACGGTGGTGAACCACTGCCGCCACCGGCTGGTGTGATTCGGCTGGGTTCGCGCCAGCTCGATCACCAGGTACGGATCGATCGCCGTCGTCCGCTGGCGCGGATGTTCGTGCAGGTAGACCGCCTCGACCTCCTCGTGCTCGATCGTTCCGGGCGCGACCAGGCGGCCGATTCCGGCGAGCCAGTCGCCGTCGATGCGAATGGACACCGAATGCGGTGTCCGGAAATTGCGCCACCAGGTCTTCGCGGCGGCATTGCCCACCCGGACGATCACGGTGTCGCCGGAACGCGCGTAGGACACCGGCAGTGCGATCCGCCGTCCCGATCGGCGGCCCAGGTAGCGCAGTTCCGCGACGGTGTGGCCCAGCCCCACGGGGAATCGCAGCGCCATCAGCACCGCGGACGAACCCACACCCGAGGTCTCGTACTTCGTGGTCATCGCGACCTCCGCACCGCCGGCGAGGCGACGCCCGGTTCGTTCGCCCGGTGGCGCCGCGTCGAGGAATATTGTCGCTTCGATCGTGGCCCGCCACCGCTGTCCGCCGACAGGGTCCCTCGCCGCCTGCGGAGGTGACCATCGTCCTCGCGGGGCGGGCACGACGGCTCTCACCCACCGCGTAGGCGCTGACGCACGCTCGGGGAACCACGACAACCCATCCGAAAGAGGCGAACGACCATGTCCCATCAGAGTGATCCGCTCGCGCCCGCCGTGCACACCGCGCACGAATGGCTCAATGCCATCGCCGACGGGCTCGACACCTATGACAAGGCCTTCGCGCACCGTGCCATGCGTGCCTGGTTGCACACCGTGCGTGATCGCATCGGCGTCAACGCCGCCGCCCATCTGAGCGCGCAGCTGCCGGAACTGCTGCGCGGCATCTTCTACGAGGGCTGGATGCCCGCACACGTGCCGGTGCCGCACGATGTGGCGTCGTTCCTCACCCAATTCGCCCGGGAGGCGGGCGTTTCCCGCGACGAGGCGGCGGCGCTGTCCGGTGTGGTGACCGATTCCTTCGCCGCACTGTTCTCTCCCGGGCAGCTCGACCACGTGCTCGCGCAGCTCCCGGTGGCGCTGCGCCATGTGCTGCTCGGTGCGGACCTGTCGGGTGTGCTGGCGGGCGCGGCGGTCCTCACCCAGGGCGAGACCGACCGGGTGGACGAGTTGGAGGTGCGGGTGGCGGCACTGCGCGACGCGGTGGCGGTGCTGGCGCGCGGGCTGGAGGATTTGCCCGGCGGGCCGTCACCGGAGGCCGCCCGCGCCGCCCAGCACGCCCACCGCATCCTGCTCGCCGAGGGCCTGAGCGACACCAGGCAGCAGCCGGTATAGGAAGCGCGACAGCGACGGCGGCCCGTGGTTCACACCACGGGCCGCCGTCGTGGCGGGCCGCGTTCAGTAGCCGATATCGCGACGGCGCAGACCGGCCAGAGCGGCCAGCATTCCCAGGCCGGTCAGGGCGAGGAGGGTGAGCAGCGGGCCGGGCCGGGGGTCGTCGAGCGGGACTCGGGGCAGGTGGGCGAAGGGGGTGGCCTGGTCGAACCAGGCCGGGAGATCGAAGGATTCGGCGAAGAGGGTGGCGACCGCGCAGTAGGCGAAATAGACCCACGAGACGGGGGTGGCCAGGCGCGGCAGCCAGCCGTAGGCGAGTGCGGCCACGGCCGCGACCACCCACACGGCGGGCAGGTAGGCCAGTGCGGCGGCGGCCAGCCGCAGCGGTTCGGTGGCGGCCGAGGTGATCATGCCGTGGCTCAGTCCGACGCCGGCCCCACCGGCGGCGAGCACCACGGCGCCGCCGATCGACGCCACGCTCAGATGGCCCGCGAACCAGGTCGTCCGGCCGACCGGGGCGGCGAGCAACGGATCGGCACGCCCCTCGGTCTCCTCGCCGCGCGCCCGCAGCACCGCCGTGACGGTGTAGGCGGCGGTCAGCAGGGCCAGCGTCGACAGGGACAGCGCCAGATACGAATTCACGGCGTCATCGGCCCCGCCGGGCAGGAAGGCGGCGATATCCGGATTGTCGGCGATGAAGTCCTCGATGCTGTCCGCGAATGACCCATAGGCCAGTCCCAGCCCGAAAACACCTGTCACCCAGCCGATCAGCGCACCGCGCTGGAGCCGCCACGCCAGGCTCGCCGGGGACCGCAGGGCCGGGGACGCGGTCGCCCGCCCGGTGCCGTACGCGAACAGTCCGGAACCGAAATCGCGCCGGTCCAGCAGCCATACCGCCACCGCGAACAGGACTGCGGTCGCCGCCGCGAACAGCAGCAGCGGCCACCAGCGGTCGACCACGTAGGGGTAGCTGCGCTGCCCCCACCCGATCGGCGAGAGCCACGACGCCGTGCCATTGCCCACGTCGCCCACCGCGCGCAGCACCCAGGCGGCGGCCAGGGCCAGCGACACGGCACCGTACACGCTGCGTGGATTCTCGAACACCTGCGCCGCCACCGCCGTGACCGCGGCGAAGGTCACCCCGGTCCCGGCCAGCACGGCCCCGAGCAGTAGTGAGCCGCCCACCGGCAGACCGGTGCCCACCGCGACGGCGCAGACGGCCACCGCCGCGACGGCGTTCGCCGCGACGGCCAGCAGCAGCGCCGCGACCAGTGCCGCGCGCCGCCCCACCCGGGCGGAGCGAATCAGTTCGGCCCGACCGGTCTCCTCGTCGGTGCGGGTGTGGCGGCCGACCAGAAACATATTCATGAGCGCGATCACGACGGCGAGGTAGGTGAAGATCTCGAACAGCACCTCCCCGCCGATCGTGTCGAGCAGTCGCAACGGCCCGCCCAGCGCCACCACGGCAGCATTGCCGCCCATGGTCCGCCGCAGCGCCTCCAGCTTCTCGGGCGTGTCGTAGAGGCGCTGGCTGCTCACCGACTGCAACGCCAGCAGCGCGCCGAGGCCGAATATCCACCAGGGCAGCGTGAATCGCTCCCGCCGCAGCGCGAAGCGCAGCAGGGTGCCCGCCCCCGCCGCCTGGGTGAGCCGCGGCTCCCGGGTCGTCCCGGTGTCGAGGGCGGTCACGACGACGCCTGTACCGGCTCGGTCCGGCTGCCGTAGTGGCGCAGGAACAGTTCCTCCAGGGTCGGCGGCGCGCTCTCCAGACTGCGCACCCCCAGCCAGGCCAGTGAGCGCAGGATGGCGTCCAGATGTTCCGGTTCCACGTCGAAGCGGGCGCGGGTGCCGTCGGCGACCAGGTTGTGCACGCCGGGCACCGAGCCCAGTTCGGTTGCCGGGCGCACGGTTTCGACGGTGATGGTGGTGCGGGTCAGATGCCGCAGCTCGGCGAGGGTGCCACTCTCGACGGTATGTCCGTCGCGGATGATGCTCACCCGATCGCACAGCGCCTCGACCTCACCCAGGATATGGCTCGACAGCAGCACGGTACTCCCCCGCCGTGTCAGATCCCTTACGCAGGAACGGAATTCGGCGTCCATCAGCGGGTCCAAACCCGCGGTGGGTTCGTCCAGCAGATACAGTTCCGCCTCGCAGGCCAGCGCCGCCACCAGCGCGACCTTCTGCCGGTTGCCCTTGGAGTAGGCGCGGGCCTTCACCTTGGGGTCCAGCCGGAATCGCTCCAGCAGTTCGTCGCGGCGGCGGCGATCGGTCCGGCCGCGCAGCCGGGCCAGCAGGTCGATGACCTCGCCGCCGGTGATGCCGGGCCACAGCGTCACCTCACCGGGTACGTACGCCAGCCGGGCGTGCAGGGCCACCGCGTCCCGCCAGGGGTCGCCGTCCAACATCCGTACCGTCCCGGCGTCGGGCCGCAACAGTCCCAGCAGGATCCGGATGGTGGTCGTCTTCCCGGCCCCGTTGGGTCCGAGGAATCCGTGCACCTCCCCCGTGCGCACGGTGAGGTTCAGCTCGTCGAGCGCGCGCGTGCGGCCGAACGTCTTGGTCAGGCCGGTGATGGTGATCGCGTCGGTCATGGTCATCCCTTCTCCGCCAGGGGAATCCGTACGGTGCGGCCCGCGACGAGCCGGTCGACCCGGCCGCGGCATTCGATCTCGACATCCGGTACGACTCCCGGATCGGAGCGGACCTCGAGTTCGGTCGCGCCGACACCGACGGTCATGCGGTGGCCCCGGTAGACGATCGGGAAGCTGAGCGTGCCCAGTTCCTTCGGCCACGCCGGGTCGAATATCAATCGGCCGGAACGCAATTCCAGGCCGGTGAAGCAGCGTTGCAGTAAATCGACGCTGCCCGCCATGGCGCCCAGATGGATTCCCTCGGCGGTGGTGCCGCCCTGGATGTCGGCGATATCGGAGGACAGCACCCGATCGAAGAACTCCGCGGCCCGGTCCCGGTGCGCACGGGCCAGCACCCAGGCGTGCACCAGGGCGCTGAGGGTGGAGCCGTGCGAGGTGCGCGCCAGGTAGTAGTCGATGGTGCGCGGAATCATCTCCGGGGGCAGTTCGTAGCCGAGGTCGGCCAGCAGCGCCCGCAGCTCGTCGGCCGAGAGCAGATAGAACAGCATCAGCACATCGGCCTGTTTGGCCGCCCGGTAGCGGTTCACGTCGTCGCCCTCGGCCTCCAGTGCCCGGTCCAGGCGCTGGATATCGCCGTAGCGAGCCCAATCCAGTTCCGCGAGCCGGTCGTAGCCGTCGAACTGGCTGATCACCCCGTCGTGGAACGGCACGTACATGCGCCGGGTGAGGTCCTCCCAGGTGCGCGGTTCACCGGGATCCACCCCGAGCGATTCCAGCAACCGCCCGCGCTCGCGCGGACCCAGCAGGGCCAGGGCGTCGAGCGTGCGCCGGATGGTCCAGACCGCCATCACATTGATGTAGGCATTGTCGTCGATACCGTCCAGGGGCGCGTCCGGATACCCGGAGTGGAATTCGTCCGGCCCGATGATGCCGCGGACGCGATAGCGATTCCGCTCGGGGTCGTACTTCACCCGGCTCGCCCAGAACCGGGTGATCTCCACCAGCAGTTCGGCCCCGTACTCGGTGAGGAACTCCACGTCCCCGGTGGCCTCGTGGTACTCCCACACGGTGTAGGCGACCGCCAGCCCGGCGTGGTGGGCGCGCACGCTCGGATCCGGATTCCAGTGTCCCGATTCCGGATTCAGGTGCAGGCGCTGCGACTCCTCGCGCCCGTCGCTGCCGGACTGCCAGGGGAACAGCGCACCGGCCCAGCCGCCCGCCCGCGCGGCCCGCCGCGCCTCCGGCAGGCGGCGGTGGCGGTAGCGCAGCAGCGCGCGGGTGACCATGGGGAAGCGCACGGTGAGGACGGGGCAGATGAACATCTCGTCCCAGAACACGTGCCCGCGATAGGCCTCGCCGTGCAGCCCGCGGGCGGGTACGCCCACATCGAGATCGGCGGTGTGCGGGGACAGGGTTTGCAGGAGATGCATGAGGTGGAAGCGCACCAGGCGCACCCCGTGGTCGTGGCCGTCGAGGTCGAACCGCGCCCGCTCCCACAGGTGTTCCCAGGCCGTGTCGTGCCCGGCCAGCAACCGCGCGAAGTCGCCGCAGGCGGCCAGCTCCCGGGCGGCGGCCTCGGCCGTGGTGGCGATGGCGTGGTCGCGTCCGGTGTAGACGGTGGCCACCTTCTCCAGCGTCACCGAACCCCACTCGGCGGTGTCGACGGTGAACTCCTGGCCGACCACCTGTCCCTCGTCGATGAATCGGGTTGTCTCATAGCAGGTCTCACCGCTGACGCGGACCGTCGAGCGGGCGGCCACGGCGATCGGGATCTCGGAGCTGTTGGTGCGCACGGCGACCAGCACGGCGTCCGGCGACAGCACGGCGGTGGTGACGGGCACCAGGTGGTCGCCCGACAGGGCGCGGTAGCGGTCCACCAGTGCGTTCCGCACGTCGGCGTCGATGACCGAGCGCAGGGTCACCGGCCCCGACCAGTTCTCGGCGGTGAGGGTGGTCTCCAGCGCACAGATATGGGGTGCGTGCATGGCGGCGAAGCGGCGCTGCCGCACCGTGGTGATGCGTCCGGCCGCGTCGCGGAATCGGAAGCGCCGAATGAGAATCGCCCGGCGCAGGTCCAGTTGCTGGCGATAGGACAGCAGTTCGGCGCGGTCGATGTCGAACCAGTCGCCGTCGCCGATCCGGAAGGTGACCGGGAGCCAGTTGGGCAGATTCACCAGGCTCTCGTTGTCCACGGTGCGTCCGGCGATCTCGTCGAAGCGCCGGTTGTAGACGCCCGCGACATAGGTACCGGGGTAGTGCCGTTCGCCCGCGGCGCATTCCGGGGCGGCCCCGCGGGTGCCCAGATAGCCGTTGCCGACCGTACACAACGCCTCGCGCAACTTCTCCGCGGCCGGGTCGTAGCCCTCGAAGGTCAGCATCCACTGCTCCGAGGCGGACAGGTCGGGGTCGGTGTGCAGCCAGTCCGCCAAGCGGTCCAGCAGGTCGCGCACCCGGCGTGGTCCGGCAACCGCGAAGCGCGCGGCGGTGTAGCGGTCCCCGCTCTCGGCGTGGCGGACCGCGATGCCGATACCGTCGGCCTCGATGGCGTCGAACGCGTCCTCGTCGGTCAGGTCGTCGCCCAGGTACATCGGCACCGCGGGCACGGCGAGCCGGTCCAGGATCCAGCGCAGCGCCCGGCCCTTGTCCCAGTCCACATCGGGGCGCAGTTCGGTGACCTTGCGGCCGCCGGTGGCGCGCAGTCCCACCGCCCGGGCCACGTCGTGGGCGGCGCTCACCACCACCGCGACCTGATCGCGCGGCACCGTACGGTGGTGGACGGCGACGGTGAACCGTTTGGGCTCCACCAGCGCCCCGGGAACGTCGGCGAGCCGGTCGCGCAGCAGCCGCGCCGCCTGTTCGCCCACCGCCTCGGCATGGGGTGCCGCGCCGTGCACGTGCCGGGTGCCGTCCGGGGCCATCAGCTCGAAGCCGTGACTGCCCGCGTACCACAACCCGTCCACCCCGACCCGGGCCCGTAGATCCTCCAGTGCGCGGCCGCTGACCACCGCGACCGGGCAGGCCGCCGCCAGTTCGGCCAGTACCGACCGCGCGCCCTCCACCGGTTGCGCGGCGGCCGGATCGGGCACGATATCGGAGAGTGTGCCGTCGAAGTCGAGCAGTACGGCAGCCTTGCCGGTATCCAGCAGATCGGTGATCCGCGACCACGACCGCAGCGCGTCCGGGAGTTCGGACACCCGGCGAAATCCGCTGCGCAGCAGTACGTCCGACGCATCCGCCACCACGGTGTCCGCGCCCTGCTCGCGCAGCCGGTCGGCATGCCCGCCCCGGTCGACGCCGATCACCAGTCCGAAACCGCCCCGGCGACCGGCCGCCACTCCGGCCTCGGCGTCCTCCAGCACCACCGTGCGCTCGGGCTCGGCCCCGAGCCGGTACGCCGCCTCGAGCAGCATGGCCGGGTCGGGTTTGCCCGCCAGCCCGAGCCTTTCGGCCTCCAGGCCGTCGACCCGCACCTCGAACAGCTCGGCCAGTCCGGCCGCCGCCAGCACCTCGGCCGCATTGCGACTGGCGGAGAACACCGCCGTGCCGAGTCCGGCGGCGTGCAGCCGTCGGATCAATGCCACCGTGCCGTCGAAGACTCGCACGCCGTCCCGCGCCACCCGTGCGAGGAAGAGACGATCCTTGCGGTTACCGAGCCCGCACACGGTGTCGACGTCCCCGCGCTCCGACGGATCGCCCCACGGTAGCGAGATGTCCCGGGACGCAAGGAAATCCGCCACGCCGCGGTAGCGCGGTTTGCCGTCGACGTAGCGCAGGTAGTCGTCGTGGGTGAACGGGGTGAGCCGTTCGCCCCGGGCACCGGCGCGCCGGGCGAGGAAGTCGTCGAAGAGTTCGGTCCAGGCCGCGGCGTGCATCGACGCACTGTCGGTGACGACCCCGTCCATATCGAAGAGCACAGCGTCGTGGCGGCGCGCATCGATCAGCGCTGCGGTATCGGCGTACACACCTCCCAGGTTGGCTGGCGGGGGGATTGTCCAGCAAGAGAACAAAGTCCCCGCACCCCCCGGGGGTGCGGTACCCGGCGGTTCGGGACCTAGGACTCGTTACACCGTCGCCACGCGCGCCTACCGTGAGCGCTATGACCGTTCTGCCCACCGGCGTCACCATCGAGAAGGCCGTGCTGCTGGCCGGTCGTGCGCCGTCACTGCACAACAGCCAGCCGTGGCGGTGGACCTTCGACGGGGCCGCGCTGCGCCTGTTCGCGGTGCCGGAGCGGCTGCTGCCCGCCACCGATCCGCGCCGCCGACAGTTGCTCATCAGCTGCGGTGTCACGCTCGACCACCTGCGAGTCGCCATGGCGGCCGCCGGCTGGCGCTGCACCGTGGCGCGCTTCCCCGACCCGAACAATCACGATCACCTCGCCACGGTCACCTTTCGTCCCGCCGCGATCGTCACCGATGCCGATCGGGAACGGGCCGACGCCATCGCCCGGCGGCACACCGATCGCCTGCCGTTCGCCGCACCGACCGGATGGGACGAACTCGAGGCCGTGCTGCGCACCGTGGTGGACCCCGAGGACGCGATCGTGAGCGTGCTCGGTCCCGACAGTCGCGCCCGACTGGCGCACGCCTCCGGCCTCACCGCCGCCGTGCGCCGTTACGATGCCGAGTACCAGGCCGAATTACGCTGGTGGACCGGGCATTCCGCGGCGGCGGGCGGGGTGCCCCGGACGGCGCTGGCCAATCCGGAGGAGCAGGCGCGTGTCGGCATCGGCCGCGCCTTCCCCGCCGCCGCCACGGCCTCGCGCCGCGCCGAACTCGATACCGACCACGCGGTCGTCCTGGTGCTGTCCACCGTCGGCGATACACCCGAGGAACTGCTGCGCTGCGGTACCGCCCTGTCCACGGTGCTGCTGGAGTGCACCGTCGCCGGGTCGGCGACCTGTCCACTGACCCACCTCACCGAGGATCCACGTGGCCGGGCCATGGTCCGGGAGCTCACCGGGCGGGACGACCTGCCGCAGGTCCTGGTTCGGGTGGGTACGGCACCGGAGCCGGAATCGGAAACCGCCTCGGAGACCGAGACGGTCACGCCGCGCCGTCCCCTGGCCGACATCTTGGCCATGCCGAGATGAGCACGCCCGAGAAGGAGAGCCCGATGAGATACCGGGTCAGCATCTGCCACACACCCCCGCAAACCATGCTGTGCCTACCGCGTGAGATCAGAGCGGACCGGGTGGGCACGGATATCGCGGAGGGAATGCGCGAGCTGGTGACCACCGCGCAGCGCGCCGAACTCACCACCATCGGCGCGTCGACCATCACCTTCCGCGAGCCACCGGCCGCGGACGGCTCCACCGTCGTCGACTTCGGCGTCCTGGTGGAACCCGCGCCCAAACTCGGTCCCGCGTCGGGTGCGACGCTGCTGCTGGAACCGGACCGCATGGTGGCCCGGATCTGCTACCGCGGCGGCTACCGGGAGCTGGAAGCCGTGCACAGATCGCTGCGGGCGTGGTTGCGCGACAACGGTTATCGTGCGGCCGGACCCGCACGGGAAGCCTATCTGGTCGGCCCGGACGAGGTGTCCGACCCCCGGGAACTGCTCACCGAGATCACCATCCCGGTCGTACCCGCGCCGAGTATCGCGCTGCTGCTGGACGAACCGTTCGCGACGGCGCTCGACTGGACCCGGAAAGTACTGCGGGTGTACGACTTCGAAGTGGTCGGCGAGCTCGATGTGCGGGCGATGCTGCACGCTCGACCGGGCGAGCCCGTCGAGGACTACACGATCCTCAGCGCCTGCCATCCGGGGCTGGCCCAGCGGGCGTTGGCGGCGGACCGCGAGGCCGGACTGTTGCTGCCCTGCACCGTGGTGGTGCGCGCGGTCGAGGGCGGCACCCGGGTGGAAGTCGCCGATCCCGAGGTGCTGGCGGCCGCCCTGCCGCTGGCGGACCTGCTGCCGGTGGCCGCCGAGACCCGGCGGCTGCTCATCGCGGCGCTGCGGGCGGCGCGCGAGACCGATCAGGTCACCACCAGTGAGGTGACCCCGAGGTAGATCACGATCGACAGCAGATCCTGGATCACGGTGGCCAGCGGTCCCGACCCGAACGCGGGGTCGATGCCCAGGCGCGACAGCGCCCACGGCAGCACCATGGCCACCACCGCCGCCACCGAACAGGCGGCCAGCAGCGCGATGGCCACGGCGGCGGATACCTCCGCATCGCCCCAGACCGCCAGGGTGAACGCATACGATACGGCCGCGACCAGCAGACCGATCACTGCGCCGGTCACGGATTCACGCACCACGATCCCGCGGATGCCGACCCCCACCGACAACCCGCGGACCACCAACGCCACCGTCTGGGTGCCGACCGCGTCGGCCAGATACACCACACCTGGAATGAAGAAGGCGATCAACACCTCGCGCTTGAGCTGTCCCCGAAACGCGTCGACCACGCCCGCGGCCAGCATCGCGCCCACGAAACCCACCGCGAGCCAGGGCAATCGGTGCCACAGTCGCCGGGCCACCGGCTCGGTGGTGGCCGTGCGCGCCGTGGATGTCGAGGCCAGATAGCCCGACAGCCGGGCCACGTCCTCATCGTGCTCCGCCAGCAGCAGTCCCAGCAGCCGTTGCGGCGGGATCACCCCGAGCCACCTGCCGTCCGCGTCGACGACGGCGAGGCCGGGCTCGTCATGGCGCAACGCCTCCCAGACCGCCGCTTCCTGATCGTGGTGCCCCGCCACCGTCGGCGGGTCCGTGTCCATCACCTCGCCCACCGGGCTGTCCGGCGGCGCGGCGAGCAGCCGTTCGATGGTGACCAGTCCGGCAAGGTAGCCGTCCCGGCAGACCACCACCACCGCCGCACTGGCGAACCGCCGGCCCTGCATCCCCGCGAGCGCCGCCCGCACCGTCTCCGCCGGTTCGACGACCGGGACGTCCCGCGTCGCGTGCGCGGCCGCCGTGTCGAGGACATCGGCGGCGATCATCCTGCTCTCCACAGCCGAACGCTAGCCCCCGGCACCCCCGCACGCCAGCGCTCGCCTCCTACCGCTCCCGCGCGCATACGCCGACCGACTTCGCGCCCACGAAAGGACCGCCGAAATACCTGCGGCCGCCTGCCTTTCGGCCCTGGGCCGCGAGTCTCGACCGGAGTGGAATCGAGCACGAGGAGGTTCGTCATGATTGTGGATACCGTTCTGGTGGCCTACGGATCCAAGCGCGGCGGCACCGCCGAAATCGCCGAGTGGATCGGTGACACGCTGCGCGCCGAACACGTCACCGCCGAGGTCCGATCCGCCGCCGAGGTGCGCTCCCTCGAACGCTACGGCGCGATCGTGCTGGGCGGGGCGCTGTACGCGGGCCGCTGGCATCGCCACGCCCGCGGCTTCGTCCGTCGCTTCCATCGCACCCTCCCGGACCATCCGGTATGGATGTTCGGCAGTGGGCCGCTGGATGATTCGGCCGACCGGGTGGACCCGGACAAGATCTTCGGCGCCCGTGCCGTCCGCAAGGCCGCCGCACGGGTGAACGCCCGCGGCTACACGATCTTCGGCGGGCGACTGCTCCCGGACGCACGCGGCTTCCCGGCGTCGGCGATGGCCAAGAACTCCGCCGGTGACTTCCGCGACCGTGCACGCATCCGAGCCTGGGCCGCCGCGATCGCCACCGACCTGTCCACACCGCCCGCGCGGTGAAGCCCACGTCGGCGGCAGCGGTGTTCGGGCTCGGCGCGGCGGTTCGGTTCGTCACGGCATTGGCGGGCGATACCGTGCGTGCGGTACGCAACGAGGCCGCCGGGAGACAGATCTGGGCGCGCGACGGTCGCGCCCACATCGAGGCCCGCGGGGTGCATCACGTCGACGCGCCCGCGGACTATCCCGCCGCACTGCGCAGCGCGGTGGGCGCACTCGACGGGGTGCGCTGGGTGGCGGTCAACGGGATCCTCGGCGACGTGATCGTCGACTTCGATCCCGAGCGGGTCAATGTGGCGCGTCTGAGCGAGACCGTCGCCCACGTGGAGCACGAGTACGCCATGACCGGTCGGCCTCGGGACAGACCGCTGCATCCGGCCAGCTTCGAACCGATCTTCGATGAATTGGTCGCGCTCGGCGGCGATCTGACCGGAGCCGTGGTCGGACTGGTGGGACGGCTTGCACCCCCGCTGTCTCTTCCGCCCGAGTCGATCGCCGCCGTGCACGCGGTCGATCTGATTCCCGGCTTGCGCACGGGACTCGACAGCCGATTCGGAGCGGTGCGGGTCGATGCCGTGCTGTCGCTGGCCGGTTCGGCCGTCTCGGCGGCCAGCCGCAATCCGCTCTCGGCGCTGGCCGATGCTGGGCTGCGCGCGGTGGAACTCCCCGCCGCCCTGGCCCGCCGCCACGCCTGGGAACGGCGGGCGGCACAGCTCACCACCACCGCCCGCGCGGCGGCCGCACAGGCACAGCCAGCACCCGACGCCCGTCCGACACCCCTGCCGCCGGGTCCCGTCCAGCGGTACGAGCGGAAAGCGGGTGCGGTCACGGTGAGTGCGGCGGCCCTGCTCCTTCCCGTCGCCGGGCTCACCCGCGCCGCAGGGGCCATTGTGATCGGTGCGCCACGCGCCGCCGATATGGGTGCTGCCGCCTATACGGCCGCGCTCGCCCGCACCCTGTGCGATCGTGGTGTGCTGGTTCGTGATCCGGCCGCGCTGGCATTGCTCGACCGCATCGACACCGTGGTGATCGACGCGCAGGTGCTCGTCGACGCCGAGGGCAGACTCGATCCACTCACCGACGCGGTGCTGGCCGCCGCCCACCGCGTCGGCCGCGTCGTCGTCGCACCCCGCAGTTCCGGGCTGGCCGAGCGAGTCGGCGCCGATGACAGTCTGGGCGGCGGACCCCACCTGGCCGCGTCGGTGCGGGAACTCCAGGCGCAGGGACATACGGTCGCCTTGATCGCGGGGCACAATGCCCCCGGATTGGCCGCCGCCGACTGCGCCATCGGCATCCTCACCGACGGCCGTACCCCACCGTGGGCGGCCGATATCCTGTGTGGCCCCGGCCTTTCCGAGGCATGGCTGCTGCTGCGCGGCTGCGGTGCGGCCGGAGGCAACAGCGCGCGTGGGGTGCGACTGGCCCTGCTCGGCTCGATATCCGGGGCGGTGCTGGGTCTGCTCGGCCCGCAACGCGGGGCCTGCCAGCGCGGCACCTTGCCGGTCGGACTGGCCGCGTTGGCGGCCGTCGCGACCGGCATCTGGTCGGTCGGCGCACTGGCCCGGCAAGCCCCACCCGCGCCGAGCGACAGCACGCCCTGGCATGCCATGCCCGTGGACGAGGCGCTCGCCGCCCTCGGCACCGGTCTGCCCGGATTGACCGATCAACAGGCGGCCCAGCGGCGCACCGCGCCCACGGATGCCGCAGAACCCGCTGAAACCCTGTGGCGGGCAACACTGTCCGAACTCGACACCCCGCTCACCGCACCGCTGGCCGCGGGTGCGGGTGTGTCGGCGGCCAGCGGATCGGTGTTCGACGCCGGACTGGTCTCCCTGGTGATGATGGGCAACGCGCTGCTGGGCGCGGTGCAGCGGACGGCGGCCGGTCGCGCGGTGCGCCGCCTCGCCGAGATCGGTTCCCTGCAGGCCCGGCTGCGGCGACAGGGGCGGGAAAGCATCACGCCCGCCAGCGAACTCGTGGTCGGCGATATCGTGGTGCTGCGAGCGGGTGATGCCGTACCCGCCGACTGCCGCCTGCTCGACGCGGACCATCTCGAGGTGGACGAATCCAGTCTGACCGGTGAATCGCTACCGGTGCCCAAGGATCCCGCACCCGTCGACGCCGCCGAGGTGGCCGAGCGCGCCAGCATGCTGTACGCGGGCACCGATGTGGTGGCCGGCAGCGGCGCCGCCGTGGTGGTGGCCGTCGGCGCGGAGACCGAGACCGGCCGCAGCGGGCGGCTCGCCGACAGCGGCGAGTCCGCCAGCGGCGAGTCCGCCAGCGGGGTCGCGGCCCGCCTCGACGACCTCCCAGCGCGGCGAACTCGACAGCGACCGCATCGAGCGCCTGGTGTTCGCCGGACTGCTCTGCCTGGCCGACCCGGTGCGGCCTACCGCCGCCGCGGCGGTGCGTGATCTGCGCGCCGCGGGCGTGGACGCCGTCATGCTCACCGGTGACCATCCGCGTACCGCGCTCGGTATCGCCACCGAACTCGGGCTGCGCACCGGCGGCCGGGTCATCACCGGTGCGGAGGTCGAGACCCGAACCGAGGCCGAACTGGCCGAACTCGTCGCCGAGACAGCGGTATTCGCGCGCGTCTCACCGGTGCACAAGGCCGCCATCGTGGGCGCGCTGCGCCGTGCGGGTCACATCGTCGCGGTGACCGGCGACGGCGCCAACGACGCGCCGGCCATCCGATTGGCGGATGTGGGCATCGCGCTGGGGCCGCGCAGCACCCCGGCCGCCAAACAGGCCGCCGATATCGTCGTCACCGACGAACACATCGAGACCATCGTGGACGCCGTCATCGAGAGCCGCGCCATGTGGCGTTCGGTGCGCGACAGCGTCTCCATGCTGGTCGGCGGTAACTTCGGCGAGATCGCCTTCACCGTCGGCTCGGCACTGCTGGACCGGAGCCCGGCGCTCAACGCCCGCCAGCTGCTGGCGGTCAATCTGCTCACGGACCTGCTGCCCGCCCTGGTGGTGGCCGCCCGTCCACCGCGCGGCATCACCCCGGCCATGCTGTTGTCCGAGGGGCCGGATTCGGCGGTAGGCACGGCATTGCGGCGCGATGTCACCGCCCGTGCGATGGCGACCGGTACCGCGGCCGCGGCCGGTTGGCTGACCGCGCGGCTGCTCTGCCCGCCCCGGCAGGCCGGGACCGTCGGATTCGCCGCTCTGGTCGGCACACAGTTGGCCCAGACCGCCCGCGATTCGCACGGCGATCCCCTGGTGCTCGCGGCCGCCCTCGGTTCCGCCGCGGCGCTCTTCGCACTCGTTCAGTTCCCGCCGACCAGCTATTTCTTCGGCTGCCGCCCGCTCGGGCCGCTCGGGTGGGGTATCGCCACCGTGGCGAGCGTCGGCACCGCGGTCGCCGCCCACGGCCATCGTTGATCCAACGCCACGTCGGCACGCGGACCGAGCGGTCGATGTGCTGTCGCGCTCCGCTCATCCGCGACCATCGTCCCCACATCCCGGGACCGTGGCCCCTACATCGGTCCGTTCGGCGCTGATCGAATGGACCGAACAGCTCGACGTAGAAGGAGAACCACCATGACACGCAATGGTATTCGTCGTGGAGGTCGGGAATGACGCCGAATCGGCGGACCCGGGCACTGTGGTTCGGCGTCGTCGCGGCCGCGATCGTCGGGCTGATCGACGCCGCGACCGGGCGCACCTGGGATCTGGTGACGGTATTCGGCATCATCGGGCTGCTCGGTGTGCTGGGGCTGGTGCGGTTCGGGGGCCGGGCCACGCTGTCCGTGCGGACCGATCTGGCGCGCTGGCTGGCACAGCGGGCCGCCGAGGGCGGGGAGCCCGTGCACCGGGTGGCCGACCGCGCGATCGCCGCGTACCGAGCGGGCATCATCGGCGACGACGAGAGGCAGCCGTGACGCGCACGGCCGATCGCGGCGATATCCGCGCCACGGCCGACGATCCGGTGCGGATGCTCGATGGCAGCGGTGCGGGCGGGGAGGAGGTCGGCGGTAAGGCCGCCGCCTTGGACCGGTTGGTCAGGTGGGGAATTCCGGTGCCGGCCGCCGCCTGTGTCACCGCCGCCGCCTATCGGGCGGTCGCGCGACGGCCCGGGGTCGCGGCCGTGCTGGCGCGGCTGGCGGATGGCGAGCAGGTCGAGACCGCGACCGTGGACGCGGCATTCCAGCAGGCCGGACTGCCCGGCGACATCGCCGCGGCGGTGCGCGATATCGTCGCGCGGATCGGCGACGGCCGACCGGTGGCCATTCGCTCGTCGGCGACGGTGGAGGATATGGCCGCGTCCTCGTTCGCCGGACAGTACGACTCGGTGCTGGATGTGGACCCGCACGACGGCGCGGCGGTGGAACACGCTGTGTTGACCGTGTTCTCGTCACTGCACCACCCGGCCCCGCGGGCCTACCGCGCCGCGCTCGGCATTCCGGAGGACGGGGTGGCGATGGCCGCGCTCGTCATGCCGATGGTCCCGGCGCGGCGCAGCGGCGTGCTGTTCACCCAGGATCCGACCGCCCCGCCCGGCACCGTGCGCATCGAAACCGTCACCGGTCTCGCCGACGTGCTGGTCTCCGGTAAGCAGACGCCGCGGGTGCTGCGGCTCGACCACGGCACCGTACCCGCCGACGCCGCCCCCGAGATCGCCCCGCTGCTCGCCGCGGCGCGCGAGATCGAACGGCGCGCGGGCTGCCCGCAGGATGTGGAATGGGCGTGGGACGGCACCCGGATCTGGATCGTGCAGGCCCGGCCGATCACGGTGACCACCGCCGCGGACGATCCGTTCGACAGTCCGCCTCCGGAGCCGGCCGACCGCGAACTGACCACCGCGGGTATCGCCGAGATGCTGCCCGGCGTCCTGCCGCCGCTGCGCTGGGAGGTGTGCTCCTTCTTGGTCGAGGAGGCGCTGCGCACCCTCCTGGACGGTCTCGGCGCACTGTCGGCCACCACGCCGACCACCGCGCACGGGCTGCTGCGGCGGGTGCACGGCCGTGCCGCCCTGGACGCCGCCGCCACCGGCGTCGCCCAGGGCGTGTCCGGGTTGCCCACGCATTCCGGCCCGGCGGCGGTGCGCCACCGGCTGCGGGCCGCGGCGGTGCGTCGGCATGCCCGCTTCGATGCCGATGTGGCGATCCAGGCGAGCGGTGAGATCGACGCCCGCGCCAGGATTCTCGACTGTCTGCCGCCGCACGAGCTGCTGCGCTACCAGCTGGCGCTGATCGACCTCGCCACCCGCGCCATGGCCGCCGAGATCAGCGTGGCCGCCGACGCCGGGGCCATTCACACCGGGCTGCGGGCGGTGCTGCGCCGCTACGTCCCCGCGGAGCAGGCCCGGCGGCTCGCGGACGCCCTGGTGGTCCCGGAACGGGTCATCAGCGCCTCACCGCGGGCGTCGGCGGCGATCCCGGCCGGCCCCACCTGGTTGGAGCTGGGCCGAAAACCCCTCTCCCCCACCGCGGTCGGTGACCGTGCCGCCGCCTTCGACCAGGTCATGACGACGCTCGAGCAGACCGAACGCTGGCCGAGTGCCGCGGTCCCGCGCTGGCTGCGCCACCGGCAGATCCAGCGGCTCGCCCACGAGGCCGCCGAACAGCTCGAACGCCGGGAGCGCGCCAAGAAGGCGATCCTGTTGCTGGGCGGGGAGATTCGGCGCGTGCACCTGGAGATCGGCCGCCGCCTCACCGCGCGCGGCGCACTGGCCGAACCGGCGGAGGTGGAATTGCTGCGGGTGCGGGAACTGCGTCCCGCACTCGTCGACGGCACACCGCCCGCCCCGGCCACGCTCGCGCACCGTCGCCGCTGGCTGGCCCGCCAGGAACAGCGCGATCCGCTGCCGCAGCACTTCCGCGGCGTCCCCGGCCCCACCGCGACCGCGGTGCCGACCGGACGACGACTCACCGGTTGGGCGGCGGGCAGCGGCCGATTCCGCGGCACCGCACGGCATCTCGACGCACCCGAGCAGTCGATCGGCACCGACGAGGTGCTGGTGGCGGTGACCACCGACCCGTCCTGGGCGCCGCTGCTCATGCGCTGCGGCGCGATGGTCATCGAACAGGGCGGCCCGCTCTCGCACGCGGCGATCCTGGCCCGCGAGTTCGGTGTACCCGCCGTCTTCAACCTGCCCGGTGCGGCGCGCGCCCTCGACGGCCGCCCGGTGGAGGTCGACGGCGACACCGGCATCGTGACCCTGCTCGACGAAGGACCCCCCGATGCGCACCCACGCTGACGACCGCCGCCGCGCCGAACTGTTCGGCGGCACCGGCTCCCACATCTTCGTCCCCGCCATCATGGGCGTGGGACTGCTGTTCTGGCTCGCCAGTGAACTCCGCGAACTCGTGCGCACCAGCGGCGATGCCTCGCGGGCCAAGCGCGCGGGCATCGACGGGCACGCCGTCGCCCGCTTCACCATGGGCCCCGGCACCCCGGATTCGGCCGCGCGCCGCGGCCTGCGCCCGCGGCCGGTGTATCTGCTGATCGCGATCACGCTGCTGGGCGGGGCGCTGTACGTGACCATCGGTTCGATCGCCAACTTCTTCCAGCAGCCCGGGTGGGTGGCCGATATCGCCTGGCTGCTGATCGTCTCGCTCGCGGTGGCGGGCGCGGCGGTGTACTACGGCGTGATCGCGGCGATCGTCTTCGCCCGCTATCCGCGCCCGCCCGCCCGGTGGAGCCGGGCACTCACCAATTCGCTGCTGACCACCCGGCCGGTGGACGGTGACGAGTGGCTGGGGCGCCCCAGCTGGCGTCTCGGCGCGGGCTTCATGGCCGCCACGGCCGCGGCGGCGCTGCTCTCGCTCATCCTCGGCGCGTCCCCGTACGTGGTCGAGGGATTCGACGCCTACGTCGAGAACTGGTTCGCCGGACTGTCGATCCCGTTCTGGACCGACTTCACCGATCGGGCCTTCGCCACCCCGACGGTCCTGGTGTATGTCATCCTGGTCGGCTTGGCGGCCATGCGCTGCCGCGCCCTGGCGGTGGCCTACGCCGCCGCGACCGGTTTCGGTCTGCTCGCCAGCGTGACCTTGCGCGTCCTCGTCGACCGGCCGCGCCCGCTGGACGGACCGATGGCCGGGGCACTGGATTCGTATCCCTCCGGGCATGTGATCCAGGCGGTGATCGTGGCCGGACTGGTGCCGCTCGCGGTGGCGACGCTGCTCGATCGGCGCGGCGTCGTCACACCGCTCACGCTGATCTTCGGCACGGTCGCCGTCGGCGCGGCGGTGAGCCGGGTCGCCGACGGCTGGCATTGGCCCACCGATGTGCTGGGCGGCGCGGCCGTCGGTCTGGCGCTGGTGTTCGGGGCGCGCTGGCTGATCGCCATGCCGCGCGCCCACGTGGCCTGCCGGGGCTGTCCGTGGTCGCCGGTGCAGCATCGGCACCCACCGCGCGGAGTCGTTCACCTGACCATGCCCGCCGCCTCGGTGGTCCGCATGCTCGCGCACCTCTCGGCCGCGGCCGTGGCGGTGACGCTGGCCGTGCTCACCGTGACCGTCGGCATACCGGCCAGCGAGGAGGGTTTCGTCTTCGGCTCGGCCGTCGAGAAGCCCGCACAGCTGGCACTCGCGGGCGTGGTGTCGGTGGGAGCGTTGCTCGCGTGGCGGTGGGAGGCGATCGGCGCGGTGCTCATCGCCTTCGCGGCCACCTGTCTGGGTATCTTCGCCGCCATCGAGTACCAGCCGAGCTACGCCATGGCGTTGACGGCCGGGGCCATGGTGCCCGCCGTGCTGCTGTGGCTGAGCTGGCAGCATCGGCGCACCGCCGGGGAGCTGGTGGCGCTCGCGCTGGTCACCGTGCTGCTGTTGGCGACCACCTGGTTCGGGGCGAATCGGGTGTACGCCATCCAGTTCGGGCCGACGCATCCGGACAGTTCCGCGCCCGCGCTGGCGGTGGACCGGGTGGACTGGGTGTGGTCGGGTGCGCTGCGCGCGGACGGCATCGCCGTCACCGCACGCCTGGCCGACGGATATCGGACGGCCGGGCTGCGGATCACCGCCGCGGACGGCTCCGGGACCGTCGACACTGCGGCCGTGGCCGCGGGGGCACACCGCATCGTGCGCATGGATGCCGCGGGGCTACGACCCGATACGTCCTACCGGTACACGGTGGTGGTGGACGGCGAAGCCGACACCTCCCGTGGCACAGGCCGTTTCACCACGCCGTCGGTGGGCCCGATGTCATTCCGCTTCACCGCCGGGGCCTGCGCCCGGGTGGGCTCCAACGGCGCCGTGTTCGACGCGCTCACCGCCGAGAACCCGCTGTTCCACCTCGCTCTCGGCGATCTGCACTACGGCAATATCGAAAGCACCGAAACCGGACCGTTCTTCGACGCCTACGACCGGCTGCTCACCCAACCGGGCCAGGCCGCCTTCTACCGCAGCGCCCCGATCGCCTACGTCTGGGACGACCACGACTACGGGCCCAACGACGCCGGAGCCGAGGCCCCCGGCCGCGACGCCTCCCGCACCGCCTTCGGCACCACGGTCCCGCACTACGCGTTCCCGTCCCCCGGCGGCACCATCAACCAGGCGTTCACGCTGGGGCGCGTCCGTTTCATCCTCACCGACACCCGTTCCGCGGAAACCGACACCACCATGCTCGGCGCCGAACAACTGGCCTGGCTCATCGACGAGATCGTGCGGTCCAGCCGCACCCACGCCCTGGTGGTGTGGGGCAATTCGATGCCGTGGATCGGCGGCGCCGAACCCGGATCCGACAGTTGGGCCGGACATCCGGACGAGCGGGCCCGCATCGCCGACGCCATCGCGGCCGCCGGGGTGCGCAATCTGCTCATGGTGGCAGGTGACGCCCATATGGTCGCCATCGACGACGGCACCAACAGCGACTACTCGACGACGGGCGGTCACGGTTTCCCGGTCCTGCACGCCGCGGCCCTGGACCGGCCCGGCAATGTGAAGGGCGGGCCCTACAGCGAGGGCGCGTACCCGGGCGGCGGGCAGTACGGGGTGGTCGACGTCGCCGACGACGGCCGCACGGTGACCGTCACGCTCACGGGGAAGCGTTGGGATGGAACGGTTCTGGTCGACTACGAGTTCACGGTGAGCGCTGCCGCACCGTAACGGGTGGGGCCGCGGCGGGCAGTTGCGGCGCGGGCCGTGTCGTTTGTGGTCCGCGCCGCTCACGGCGCGACGAGGCGCACTCCGGAGACCAGGGTGGGTTCGATGATGATCACGGTATCCATGACGCGGTCGACCCACGGGCGTAGCAGCCGCTCGTAGCGTTCGATCCGATTCGGATCGGTGAGGACGCGGGCGAAACCGGTGACGACGACCGACCAGCCCACGCGCCGAATCGGATCGATATCGTCGGCC
Organism: Nocardia otitidiscaviarum; assembly: GCF_007362295.1. Taxonomy (NCBI): domain Bacteria; kingdom Bacillati; phylum Actinomycetota; class Actinomycetes; order Mycobacteriales; family Nocardiaceae; genus Nocardia; species Nocardia otitidiscaviarum. Next base: position 3,377,000 of record NZ_CP041695.1, read on the forward strand.
TCGAAGGCGACGACCGTGTTCTGGCGGGCGCGCACGGTGGCGCTCAGGCCGGAGTCGACCCGGGTGCGCACCACCACGATCTCCCCGTCACCGACCAGATGGTTGACCGGGCGAATGGCGGGCAGCGCATTGCGGGTGAACACCACACGGCCGAACGGCACCGAGGCGAGCAGACTCATCGCCTCGGCTCGGTCCAACTCCACCAACTGGTGTTCCTGCTCGGTGGAAAACACGCGGCGGTCGCCTCCCTGTTACCTCTACTCGTCAACAGTCATCCATCACACCAACGGCCGCGAGTTCGCGACAGGGGAAAAAGTCCTCTGCGCACGATTCGAGACCCGACTCACGCACCACGTCCCACTCGGCCGAGCACGATGACCGGAACAACGCCGCGACCTCGTCGTCGCGACACCCGATCATCCGAACGACGCCGTTGTCGTCCGCCTCGCCCGAGGCACCGGATCGATCCTTCTCATATCTCAATGGTCCGCCGGTCGCCCGGCTCGCCGTAGGAGCGATGGTCACCGGCGGCGCCGCCCTTCGGCGACGCTTCGGACCGGTCGCGTCCTCGCCGGGTGGGGACCTTGGTCCCATCGCGAGCGGACGACGATCAGACCGGGCTGGGGCTGTGCCGACGCACCCGCGCCAGCAGGGTCCGGAACTCCGCTTCGACGGCCTCCGCCAGCACGGAGAGGTCCGCGGTGCTGTCGTAGTCGCCGGTGATGCCGAAGTTCAGCTGGTCGTCGTAGCTGAGAATGGCGATGCCGGTGCGCACGCGCAGCGCGATCGGCACCGCGGGCAGCAGTTCCAGGACCCGCCTGCCGTACATGGTCAGCGGCCGGCGCGGACCGGGCACATTGGTCGCGACCGCGCCCACTCCGCGCTGAGGCAGATGTCCGAGCAGTCGCACGCCCCAGGCGACGGGTGCGAAGGGCAGCCGGTCCGCCAGCGCCAGCAGCGACTTCTCGGCGTGCGGCGCACCGCTGGCCTTGTGTCGCGCGAGGTGTTCGTGAATGGTGGTCAACCGTTGTACCGGATCGGCGAGATCGAGGGGAAGCAGCGGCAGCATGGCCGACACCCGGTTGTCGGGAACGTATTTCGCGGTGTCGGGGCGCATGGAGACCGGCACCAGGACGCGCAGTGTCTGCGCGGTGGGCTGTTCGCCCCGGTGCAGCAGCAGGGTGCGGTAGGCGGCGGTGATCGCGGCCAGCACCACGTCGTTGACGGTCGCGCCGAATGCCGCGCCGATCTCGCGGGCCTCGCTCAGCCTGGTGCGGGCGATGGCGTAGCGGCGCTGGCGGCCGATGGCCCCGATCAGCGACGACGGCGGCGCGGGCGTGACGGCGGCGTAGGCCACCGGAAGCAGACCGGTCACCAGGCCGAGCAGCTGCCCGGGCAACTCCAGCGGCAGTCGCGCACCCTGGCGCAGGGCGTCGATCCAGCTCGCACCGGTCGACTCCACGGCCGTCGCCGCCGATCCAGCGGACTCGGCGACCGCGGGTGCGCCCGGCTCCGATGCGGCTGTCTCGTCGCACAGGCTCTCGAACAGCGATACGCCCGACACCCCGTCCACCAGGCTGTGATGCGCCTTGATGAGCAGGGCCCAGCGCTCCTTCGCCAGCCGTTCCACCACGACGCACTGCCAGAGCGGGTGATCGCGGTCGAGCCGCTCCGCCAATTCGGTCGCGACGAATTCGCACAGGGCCGCGTCATCCCCCGGATCCGGCAGCGCGGTCCATCGGATATGGTGCGCCACATCGAAATCCGGATCGTCCTCCCAGACGGGGGCGACCAGGTCGAGGGGTCCGCGCCGGACCCGCTGCCGCAACCGCGGCTGCCTCGCCAGCCGACCCGTGATGGCCTCGACGACTTCCGTACGCGTCGGCGGCGGACCCGAGAGGATCGCCACCGCGCCGATACCGAGGCTGACATGCCGGTCGGCGTCCTCGAGCTCCATGAAACTGGAATCCAGCGGGTGTAGTTCGGTCATCGTGCGGGCCTGTCCTGCGAAGTGGGCCACCGGTTTTCCGGCATACTCCAGCGTCGCGCAATCAGTCACCGCGCACACGGGTCGAACGCAGGACATCGTGGGGACCTTCGTCCATCCCCGCGCCCGTGGTGAGTTCCCGATACAGGTCCAGAATGCGGCAGCGCGACCCCGGCTGCGAGCCCGGCGTCACCAATGCCGCTGTCGCCGCGGCGATTCCGAGCCGCACCGCGTCATCGAGCCGATAGCCGCGAGCCAGACCCACGGTGGTGCCGCCCACCATGGCGTCACCGGCCCCGATACCGCTGCGCACGCCCACCTGGATCGGCGCGTACCACCGCTCGGTGTCCCGGGTGACCGCGAACGCGCCCGACGCGCCCAGCGATACCAGCACGATCTCGCTGACTCCGCTGTCGACGAGCCCGCGTGCCGCCGCCACCTGGTCGGCGCGCCCGACGAGCGGTCGTCCGACATAGTCGGACAGTTCCCGCACACTCGGTTTCATCAGATGCACGCCGCCGCGCATCGCCCGCAGCGGCGCGCCCGAGGTGTCGAGCACCAGGCGCACGTCGAGATCGGACAGGATATCGGCCAGCCACTGGTAGAAGTCGGCCGGAACACCCGGCGGCAGCGTGCCGCTGGCGATGACGTAGCGGGCATTGCGGGCCAGCTTCTCCACCGCCGCCAGGCAGCGATGCTGTTCGCGGTTGGTCAGGCGGGGACCGGGGAATACGAAACGGTACTGCTCGCGCGTGTTCTCATCGGTGACGGCGAGATTCTCCCGGGTGTGTCCGGCCACCGGAACCTTCCGGTAGGCGACTCCGGCGTCGCGCACCAGTTCCTCGAACTGCGCGCCCGCCGGGCCACCCGTCGGGAAGACGGCGGTGACCGGCACATCCAGCGCCGCGACCGTGCGCGCGGCGTTGACGCCGCCGCCACCGGGATCGAATCGCGGTGGCGTACAGCGCATCTTGTCGGTCGCCACGAGACGCTCGGTGCCGGTCGCGATATCGATCGCGGGGTTCATCGTCAGCGTGACGACCGACATGGTTCACCTACTCGCCGGATTTGACTTCGATCGACTTCGCCTGCGACTGCGGCTCGGACATGGGCACCGTGACGGTCAGTATGCCCTTCGCGTAGGTGGCGTCGATGGCGTCCTCCTGCGCACCCGGCGGCAGTGCGACGGTACGTACGAAGGAACCGTACCGGAATTCCGAGCGGCCCTTGTCCTCTTTGCGTTCGGTGCGCTCGGCCTTGATGGTGAGCTGACCGTTCTGCACGGACACCTGGGCGTCGGCGGGGTCGATGCCGGGGATCTCGGCGCGAATGACGTAGCGCCCGTCCTCGACGGTGTCCTCGACCCGCAGCAGGTGCGCGCCGAACATCGGGACATCCGGCGGCAGTACGGAATTCCACAGATCGGCGACATCGGGCAGCAGCGAACCCGGGTGACGGTGTACGGACAACAGACTCATTTTCTCTCCTCGGTGAACGACCGCAGGGTTACCGCGGTGACCTTGTACTCCGGACAATCGGTGACCTCGTCGGCGGACCGCGAGGTGAGCTCGTTGGTAGGGGCCTGCGGGAAGTGGAAGGCGGTGAAGACCTGTCCGGGCGCGACCTCGTCGGTGGGGCGCGCCGGCAGCACCATCCGGCCGCGGCGGCTGCGGATCTCCACGGGATCACCCGCCGCCACCCCGAGCGCTGCCGCGTCATCGGGTGCGATGTCCAGGGTTTCGCCCGCGAGCAGTTCGGCGTTGGGGGTGCGCCGGGTCATGGATCCGGTGTTGTAGTGCGCCAGTCGGCGACCCGTCACCAGGACGAACGGATACTCCGCGTCCGGTTCCTCGCCCGGCGGCAGATATGGCCGCGCCGCCAGCGCCGCACGGCCGTCGGCGGTGGCGAAACGGTCCAGGTGCAGGACGGGGGTGCCGGGGTGGCCGGGGTCCGGGCACGGCCAGTGCAGCGGTCCGACCCGGTCCAGCCGATCGTGCGAGATCCCGCCGAAAGCCGGTGTGAGGCGCGCGCATTCGTCGAGCGCCGCCGCGGGGGTCGGGCACCCGGGATCGGCTCCCAGGGCGGCCGCCACCGCGCGCAGGATGTCGAAGTCGGTGCGGACCCCGCCCGGTGGGTCGAGTGCCGGGCGGACGCGTTGGAAGCGGCGGTCGAAATTGACGAAGGTGCCGTCCTTCTCGAGGAACGACGCGGCCGGAAGCACCACGTCCGCCAGTTCGGCGGTGCGCGAAAGGAAGACGTCCTGGCTGATGACGAGTTCACAGGCGGCCAGGGCGGCGCGCACATGTCCGGCGTCGGGGTCGGAGCTGACCAGATCCTCACCGATGACGTAGAGCGCCCGCAGGCCGCCGTCGAGTGCCGCGCCGAACATGGCGGGGATGCGCAGGCCCGGCCGCTCGGGTATCGGCACTCCCCACCCGCGGGAGAACCGTTCGCGCACGGCGGGATCGGCGAGCCGCTGATAGCCGGGCAGCACATCGGGCAGCGCACCCATATCCGATGCGCCCTGCACATTGTTCTGCCCGCGCAGGGGCAGCACCCCGCAGCCGTCCGCGGTGCCGACGGTCCCGCGCAACAGGGCCAGATTGGCCAGGGTGCGCACCCCGTCGGTGCCGTGGGCGTGTTCGGTGATGCCCAGGCCATACAGGATCACCGGGTGGCGCGCGCTGCCGAACAGGCGGGCGGCGTCGGCCAGCGCCGACGCGGGCACGCCCGCGACAGCGGCCACCCGCTCGGCGGAGTAGTCGGCGAGCAGGGCCGTCAATTCGTCCAGGCCGGTGGTGCGGTCACGCAGATAGTCGTGGTCCACCTGGCCGGAGTCGAGCAGCAGGCGGGCCAGCGCGTTGAAGACGGCCACGTTCGACCCCGGTACGCCCCGCAGGTGCACATCCGCCAGGTCCGCCAGTTCGGTCCGGCGCGGATCCACCACCACCAGGCGCGCCCCGGCGTGCACGCGGTGCACGATCCGGGAACCGACCACCGGATGCGCTTCGGTGGGATTGGCCCCCGCGACCAGAATGCAGTCGGCGCGGTCGAGGTCGTCGAAGGAGTTGGTGCCGCCCGCGAACCCGAACGACGCGGTGAGCCCGGCCGCGGTCGGTGCGTGGCACAGCCGGGAGCAGTTGTCGATATTGTTGGTGCGCAGGACCGTTCGGGCGATCTTCTGCGCGAGGTAGTTCTCCTCGTTGGTGGCGCGCGCGGAACAGATCATGCCGATGGCGTCGCCGCCGTGGGTATCGCGCACCCGGGTCAGCTCCCGCGCGATGTACGCGAGGGCCTCCTCCCAGGTGGCTGGTCGCAATGGCGATCCACGCCCCGCCGCGCGCAGCAGCGGTTGGGTGAGACGGTCACCGGATGTCACGAACCCGTGAGCGAAACGCCCCTTCACACAGGCGTGTCCGCGATTGACCGGTGCGTGGTGGGTCGGGGTCACGGCCACGATGCCCGCCGCGTCGGTGTGCACGTCGAGTGCGCAGCCGACACCGCAGTAGCCGCAGGTCGTGGTGGTCGTCGCGGTCGCGGTGCGGCCCACGGCGTGCTTGTCGTAGAGCGCGCCGGTCGGACAGGAGTCGACACAGCCACCGCACGACACACACGGCGACTGCGCCCACGCACCGCCGTCGCCGGCGGTGACGACGGTGTCGAAGCCGCGACCGGCCAATTCCAGTGCGAAGGTGCCCTGGACATCGGCGCACATGGCGACGCAGCGGCCACAGGCGATGCAGAGGTCCCGGTCGACGCCGATATAGGGATGCGAATCGTCGGTGCCGCGGGTGTGCACAGCGCCGGTGAACGCACCCCGCTCGACGCCGACGCTCGCACAGACGCGCACCAGTTCACTGCGCTCAGGCGGTATGCCGAGCGCACGGGCGGGCAATTCGGAGACGATCAACTCGAGGGTGCCGCGGGCGGCGGCACGGGCCACCGGATCGCCGGGGTCGATCATCATGCCGTCATGGACCGGTGTGGTGCAGGCCGCGACCGCGCGTCGGTCCGCGGCGACCAGGCAGATACGACAGGAACCGCGCGGCATCAGCCGATCGTCGTGGCACAGGGTGGGCAGGTCACGACTGGACGCCCGGATGGCATCCAGCACCGTCGCCGCGTCGGCGGTCTCGACCGGCGTACCGGCCACGTACACACGGACCATCACAGCCACCCCCGGTCGTGGATTCCGTAGACGCGCAACAGGCTTCGGACCGCCGCCGCCACCCCGGTACCGAACGCGCACATGCTGCCGGTGCGCATGATGTCGAGCAGACGCCGCATCGTCGCGTCGGCGTCGGGTGCGGCGGCGTCCATGCGCTCGGCCAGCTCCTGTCCGCGCCGGGTGCCCACCCGGCACGGGGCGCAGGCTCCGCAGCTCTCCCGGGCGGCGAAGGTCCACAGCTGCCGCAGCAGATCCACCGCGCCGACAGTGTCCGGCACCGCGACCAGGCTGCCGTGTCCGAGGCTCACGCCCCGCTCCGCCAGGTCCGCGGTGGCCAGTCCGATATCGAGTTCGTCGGGGGCGAGGAATCCACCCAGGGGGCCGCCGACTTGGAGGGCCCGCAACCGATGTCCGTCGCGCAGCCCACCGCCGAGGTCCTCGACGATCCAGCGCAGTGAAGCGCCGAACTCCACCTCGTACACGCCGGGCCGAGTGAATTCGGAGTTCAGGCAGACGAGTTTGGTGCCCGTCTCCTCGGGCCGCCCCAACTTCGCGTACGACTCACCGCAGTTGCGCACGATCCACGGCACCGCCGCGAGGGTCTCGACATTCTGCAGCACGGTCGGACGGCCACCGTAGCCGCATTCGGTCGGGTAGGGCGGTCGGGTCTGCACCGTGCCGCGCAATCCCTCCAGGGAACGCAGCAGCGCGGTCTCCTCACCGGCCACATACGCGCCCGCGCCGATCTTCACGGTCACGTCGAAGTCGAGTCCGGACCCGTGGATGTCGCGGCCCAGCTGCCCCGATGCGCGTGCCTGGTCGATGGCGGCACGCATCGTCCGCGCCGCCGCCGGATACTCCGAACGGACCAGGACGATGCCCCGGTCGGCCCCCACCGCCGCGCCGCACAGCGCCATCCCCTCCAGCACCCGGTGCGGGTCGTATTCCATGAGCAGCCGGTCGCAGTACGAACCCGGATCGCCCTCGTCGCCATTGGCGATCACATAGCGGGGGCCCGGATTCCGGACGGCCGCACGCCATTTGGCGCTCACCACGTATTCGGCGCCGCCCCGGCCGCGCAGCCCCGACCGCACCACCTCGTGCCAGATCTCGTGCGGGCGGCGGGTCTCGAGCACCTCGGTCCACACCTGCCAGGGCTGCGCGTCACCGACCAGTCCGGCGAGCACCACCGGTTCCGCGGCGCGGCAGGTGTAGGGAATCGGCGGTGCGGGTGTGCGCTGCGGACCGCTCAGCAGGGTATCGCCGTGCAGTTCCGCCGGTGCGGCATAACAGCTTCCGAGGCAGTACACCGATCGCTCGTCCGCGCCCGGCTCCGCCGGGCGGCCACCGCGCGCTACGAAGCATCCGGTGCCGTCACACACGCTGATCGGTCGCGGCTCGGTCAGATCGGCATAGAACGACGCGGAGCCGGCCACCGTGGCCAGGGGCAGATGTGCCGCCGTGGCGACGGCGTCGATATCGCCGCGCCGGATTTCACCGTGCGCATCGGCCGCGTCCCGCAACCAGCCGGTCACGGAGGCGGTGACGCGGTGCGCCCGAACCGCCGTCCAATCGCGGGGTCGACTCGCCATAGCCACTCCCTCTGCCCCGGCTCATCGGTGGCCGGCACCGACTACTGTGCGCTCGGACACCTCGGTGTCGGGAGGGCCGCCCAGCCCACTCCCGCAAGGTCTTTGGTCCCGGCCGTGACGGGCGCGCCGCCTCTACTCGCGCGGTCGCCGAGCACAGACGCTGAGACCATGGACCCGCAGACACCGCAACGACGCCCCGGCCCGCCCCACGGTGCCGACCGACAGCCACCCGTCGTCGTCGGAGTCGACGGCTCCGCCGCCGCGTTGCGCGCGGTCGAATGGGCGGCCGCGGCGGCGCTGTCCCGTTCCGCGCCGTTGCGCCTGGTCTACGTGCTCCCACCCCTGGACCGTCCGCAGTACCGGCCCGGGGGCAGCCGTCATCGGCAAGCGGTCGCCGCGCTCGACAGCGCCCGGCGCACCGCGCTCCGGTCCACGGCGGAGCTGGAGTCGACCGCTCCCCTCGACATAGTTGTCGACATCCGGCACGGCCACGCCGATCGGGAGCTGCTGGAACTGTCCCGGTCCGCCGACCTGATCGCGCTCGGCGCCGCCGATATCGGACTCTTCGCGCATATGGTGCTGGGTTCGACCGCGCTGGCGGTGAGTCGGGCGGCACGCTGCCCGGTAGCCCTGATCCGCCGCACCCCCGCCGGGTCCGGACCGGTGCTGGTGGTGGTCTCGGCATGGCATACGGCCCGGCCCGCCCTGCGGCACGCCTTCCGGGCCGCCGCGGCCCTGCGCACCGATGTCGTGGTCGCCCGACTCTGGCAGGGTCGTTCCTGGGCCGCCCCGGGCTACCCCGCCCCGGTCGGCGCGGTGGTGTCCGACGCCCGGATCCGGCACTGCCAGCGCGACTTCCCCACCGTCTCGGTGCGGCCGATCACCGTCGTCGGTGACGCGGTGAGCGCCGTCGAACGTTTCAGCACCGCGGCCCGCCTCGTCGTCATCGGCAACGACGGCACCGCCGACTACCCGTCCCGCCTCCGGCGCATCGCCCGCGACCTCGTCCACCATGCGCCCTGCCCGGTACTGCTCATTCCCGACGCGCCCGCCGCACTGCCCGACACGTCGGCTGCGGCACAGCCCCGCACGCCGTGACGGGCGCGGCAGCACCTGCTGCCGCGCCCTCCGAAGGTCAACTGCCCGAGAGTCATTCGGTGCGGGCGCGCAACGCGCGGACGATCAGCACCACGCCCACCGCACCGGACAACGCCGCAACGGCCGCGAGAGCCAGCCGGACGCCATCGTGCGCGGCGGGTCCCGGAGCGGGGCGCGTCCGAGTCAGCGAACGGGGCACCGCCGCGGTGCCGACGGTGAGAGCGAGCGGGGCCGCGCCCGCCATCGGGCTCGAACCCGAGCTCCCGACCCCCAGATGCCACAACCGGTAGTCGTCGGGAGCCGAGACAGACTGTCCAGGAGCGAGGTTCGCCCACGGTCGGCGTGGCTCGACGCGCACCACATGCGTCATGCCGTCGGGTACCGGGGGATCGTCGGGCACGGTGGGAATGACCACCTCGCCCGTCCTCGTCAGCAGGCACAGCATGGGGGTGGCCGGACCGTCGTCGACCGAGACGTCCGCGACATAGGCCCTCATCGGCCGCTCCTCCCCCGCGGGCGCGTACTGTTCCTCCGTAGCGGCGCTGTTCATGGCACACCCCTGATATCGAAAAACACTCCTGTAAACGAGGATTCGGCAGATAGAGCGAATCCGACAGAGTAGTTCGGCACTCGATTCCGGCGCACCAACGCCGCGCAGGGCCGAAAGTCCCGCCCGCACCCCCGTTTCGGCCCTGTCCCACCGCCGATGCGGCGGCGGACACTCACGCTATGAGGCATAAACGAGTCGCGGACGTCATGACCCAGGACGTGATCACGGTGCCGGTGGACATGCCCTTCCACGGCATCGTTCGCACCATGGCCGAACACGCGGTCAGCGGCGTCCCGGTCATCGACGCACACCGCCGGGTGGTCGGCATCGTCACCGAGGCCGACCTGATCGGCCGCCAAGCAGGCGTGGCACCCGTATCCGCCTGGCAGGCCCTGCGCCGCAGACTGTTCAGCCAGCGCGGCACCGGCCGCACGGCCGCGGATCTGATGAGCGCACCCGTGGTGACGGTGGACGCCGGGGCCCGGCTCACCACAGCCGCCGCCCTCATGGCCCGCCAGCACGTGAAGCGCCTACCCGTACTCGGCCCCGACCGGGTGCTGCGCGGCATCGTCAGCCGCAAGGACCTGCTCAGCGTGTACCGCCGCCCCGACCCGGAGCTCGCCGCGGAAGTCCGTGACGAGGTGCTGCGCCGCGCCATGTCCGTACCCCACTCAGCGGTTTCCGTCGCAGTCGACCAGGGTGTGGTCACCCTGAGCGGAACGGTGGAGCGCGGCAGCATGATCGAGATCATCAGGGTGCTCACCGCCGCCGTCGACGGCGTGGTGGACGTCGTCACCGACCTCACCGCGGAGGTCGACGAAACCCGACCGGAAACCACGATGGAGAACACCGGCCCCGACGGCACCCTCACCCGTAACCCCTGACCACCGCGGTGACGGGCATCGGCACGGCCCCGCCCGCCACCGGGTGCCGTCAGCGCGCCGGCACGATCACGCCGTAGTGGCCGTCGTAGCGGTGGTAGACGACGCAGCCGCGGCCGAGGTCGGGGTCGCGGTAGAAGACGAACGGCCAGCCGGTGACCTCCAGGCGGTCGATGGCGCCGGGGAGGTCGGTGACGATCGCGGGGGCCAGGCTGATCATGACCGGGGTGCTGCCGCGGGCGACGTCGTCGGGGCGGGGATCCAGCTGGGCCAGGCGGAAACCGGCGTCGTCGGCGTGGTAGAGCACACTGTCCTGGCCGGTTCCGGATTCGACGAAAAGGTGGAAATCGTAGTCCAGCAGGTCCATCTCGGCGGCGGCCCCGTCGCAGGTCTCGGTACCGAGAGCATAGGACTTACGGCGCAGCACCTCTCGCTCCTCCACGGGACGCGGGAAATAGGGCAGCGAGGTCCGAGCGGACGCGCCGTGTCGCCACTCGTGCGGGCGGGCGGGCGTCCGACGGTGGCGCACCGCCTCCCAGTTCCGGGTCAGGCGCAGCAGCCGGGCGCGCAGCCGATCCGCCAGCAGATCGACCGCCTCCCGGGTCGACGCCGCCCGCACCTGGACCCGGACCGGGCGGCCCTGCATATTCACATTCGCCTGTGCCACCACCGATTCCGACACCGCCGGATCCCGGTGACCGGTGAGCCGCACCCGCGCGGCGAGTACCGGTTCGGGCGCGAACGTCAGGGCGTGCCCGACCTTCTCCCGGGCATAGGCCGCACCCGCGGCCGAGACGTGGTGACCGACCGACACCGTCAGCATCGACTCCGGCTCCGTTGAACGCTGCAGCAACATCGCAGAACCTCCTTGTCAGGCACTGTGCCATCGCGATCGGCGCGTGCGGAGGGCCTTTGGTCACCAGGCGACGACCCGTTCGACCATCCCCGCCATACGGCGCGCACCCCGGCGCGACTGCTGACCGAGGACCTGCCGGGCGATTCCGATATCCCCTATCGCGATGACGTGGCGGCGGGCGAGCGTGGAGGTGCCGACGACGGAAGGCGGAGTCATGGCGCGATCGTCACATGTGGGCATCCGGGCGCGGGTCGCCCGCGCGTCGCAGATCGGCCGGGTGCTGTGGAGCAGCGAAACCAGCTGGCTCGGAGACGCTTTGACGGTCCGCGAATGCGGATCGCTGCGCTGCCGACTGCACTGCGCGGCCGGACTCGACCAGTGCCCACATCATCTGGCCCTGGAACACCCGCTGCCGGACCGCATTCGCGAAGTGCTCGAACAACTCGGCCCCACCTTCGTCAAGCTCGGGCAGATGCTGGCGCTGCGCCCCGACTACCTCCCGCTCCCCTACGCCCAGGCCCTGCAACGCCTGCACACGCACGCGGTGCCCTTCGACGCCGCTGCGGCCCGCCAGACGGTCGAACTCGAACTGCGCGCCCCGCTGCGTCGGCTCTTCCGCGACTTCGAACCCGAACCGTTCGCCGCGGCCTCCCTCTCCCAGGTCCACCGCGCCATGCTGCCCGACGGCAGGCGGGTGGCGGTGAAGGTGCAGCGGCCCGGGGTGAGCGAACTGGTCGCCCGCGACCTGGCCCTGCTGCGGTGGATGGCCGGATCCATCGAACGCCATCGCCCCGGCGCACTGGCTTTCCGCCCCACCGACGCGGTCGACGAGCTGGCCGCCTACACTACCCGGGAGCTCGACTTCCGCCGTGAGGCAATGGTTTCCGAGCAGATCCGCCGCAACAGCGCCGCCGACCACCGGTTCGTGGTGCCCGCGGTGCACCGGCAGCTCAGTACCTCGCGGGTGCTGACCACCGACCTCATCGACGGTCTGGAACCCGCACCCGCCGCGGAACTGACGGTGGCGGGCATCGATCCGGAGAAGGTGTTGGCCGCCGGTGCCAGCTGGATGGTGCGGCAGCTGTTCACCGACGGGCTGTTCCACGCCGATCCGCACCCCGGCAATATCCTGCTGCTGCCCGACAACCGCGTGTGCCTGCTCGATTTCGGCATGTTCGGCCGCCTCGACCGTGTTCAGCGCCGCCGCATGGGACTCATGCTGCTGGCCCTCATCGGTGGCGACTACGCCTCGGTCGGCACCCAACTACTGCGCATGTCCACCCTGCGCCCCGGCGCGGATCCGCGTGGCTTCCGCGATGCCGTGGCCGATCTGGTGGAGGACTGGTACGAGGCGGAGACCGGCATGACCGCGGCCCAACTGCTGCTGCGAGATCTGGGACTCGGCAGCAGTTTCGGCATCGTCTTCCCACGCGAACTCATGCTGCTGTGCCGATCACTGGTCACCCTGGAGTCGACGGCGCGGGTGATCCGCCCCGATCTCGACCTGTCGACGCTGCTGCGGCCCCTGCTGCCGCAACTGCTGCTGGCGCTGCTGCCCACCCCGGCCAATCTCTGGGCCACGCTGCGCGAACAGCGCATCGACTATCTCGCCCTCGCCCTCGATATGCCCGATCTGCTCGTCGATCTCGCCGATACGCTGCGGCACCGGGGAGTGCTGGATCAGCTCACCGCCGCGGTCGCACCTCCACCACCACGTAGCTGGCTGCCCGCGGTAGCGACCGTGGCGGGCGGCGGGTGGCTGCTACGAGGGCTGCGGCCGCGATGAGCGCAGCCGCACCGAGAACGCCCGTACGCGAACGGGATCCGCGCGTTCGGGGACGCCGTTCGGGGACATTGGTCCCGGTCGGCGCGGGCAGGACGCCTCTCCCGAGTGCGCCGCCCACACGCGACGCTGTTCCCATGGCAAGTCGAACACCGCGTATCGCGATTCTGTACGCAACCGCAGCGGGTTCCACCCGTGGGGTCGCCGAATTCCTCGGCGCGCACCTGTCCGCGCGCGGAGCCGCGGTCGAAGTCACCTCCGTGACGCAGGCGCCCGAGCTGGCGCATTTCGACGCCGTCGTGCTGGGCAGCGCCGTGCACAATACGGATCTGCTGCCGACGATGCACGAGTACGCGCGCACCCATCGGGACGCACTGGACAGCCGCCCGACGTGGCTGTTCGCCGTGGGTCTCGCCCCGGCGCTGCGCGGTCCCGTCGGACGCTGGTTCGCCGGACAGTGGGCGGGCAAACTGGCCTCGATCGGCACCTCGATGGGTGTCGAGGGCAGCCGCACCTTCGCCGGGCGGATGGACCGCGACGGCGTGCCGCTGTGGGTCCACCTCATCTATCTGGCGATGGGCGGCGGCCGCTACGGCGATCTGCGCGACTGGGACGATATCCGCCGCTGGGCCGACACCATCGCCGATTCCCTTCGGCTGCCGTCGATTTCCGTCAACCCGACACACCAGTGAGATGATCACCATGTACGCACGCGATATCCTCACCCGCCCGGTCGTCACCGTCGGACCGCAGGTCACCGTCCGCGCGGCGGTCGCCCTGCTCACCGGCCACGGCTTCGCCGCACTTCCCGTCGTCGACGACGAGGGCCGAGTGGTGGGCATGTTCTCCGAATCCGACGCACTGGGCGTCACCTCGCATCTGGACACCGCCGTCGTCGAGGCCGTCATGGCGGTACCCGCCGAGGTCGTCACGCCCGGCACCGATATCTCCGCCATCGCGTCGCGCATGCTCAGCGGACAGTTGCGGTCCATGCCGGTGGTCGAGCACGGCCTGCTGGTGGGCATCGTCGCCCGCAGCGATCTGCTGCGCGCGCTCATTCGTGACGAGACCACCGTCGAGGCGCGCGTGCGCGCCCTGCTCGACGACTACGCGGGCAGCCGCCGCGCCTGGTCCATCGAGGTCACCGACGGTCAGGTGGTCATCCGCGGACTGTTCGCCGACGCCAGCGAGCAGAGTGTGGTGGCGGCCCTGGCGCGCACCGTCGCAGGGGTGGACCGGGTGGAGTTGATCGACGACGCGGCCGTGGTCACCGACCGCTGAACCGGACGCCGCCGACCGCACCGACCGTTCGAGTCGCCGCCGCGGCCCACCGACCGTTCGACGCCGTCCGAGTCGCCGCCGCAGCCCGCGGTACACACCCGCCGATCGGTGCCGGTCGTCGGCACCAATAGTCGTCGGCCCAATAGTCCCAGAAAAGTCGTCGGCACCACTCGGTACCGAAGGACCAGGCAGCGAAAGACTGTTCGGCCGACGAACCTCGATCCGGACGGTCCCCCGAGCCATCGTGAAGTCCGGGGAGCCTCCGAGCCATCGTGAGGTGCCATCATGAGGTCCGGGCAACTCCCAAGCCCTCGTGAGGTCTGTGTGTGAGGTCCGTCAGCCAGCGTGAGCCCGTCAGCGTGCGGTCTGTCAGCGTGCGGACTGTCAGTGGAAAGTCAGGGTTTCGGTCAGCGGGCGCCGCGCGGTCAGCGGCGGGCGCTCCCCTTCGGCGACGCTGCCCACCCGAATCACCACCTGCGGCAGGGCCGAATGCGGCAGCAGGTCGGCGATGGCCCGGCGCGCGGCGGGCAGTTCGGTCACATGTGTGAGGGCACAGGTCGCCAGGTCGTGCGCGGTGCACTCCAGCAGCACGGCCGAGAGCGCCTCCCCGGTGTGCAGCCAGCGCAGCAGGGTGTCGTCGTGGGAGCTCAGCACCACCAGTCGCGCGTGGTCGGTGGCGGTGCGGCGCGGCGCGTGCTCGGGATGCCGGAACGACCGCGCGACGCCGACGCGGGCCTCTTCACCCACGGAGGGCAACGCCTCCGGCGGAACGCCCGACGACATGCCGGAATGCCCGGCCCACCAATCCAGTTCCGACCGGTACTGCATGTCGTAGCGGCGGGCGGCGGTGGCGTGCCGGGACAGTTCGATCAGCTGGGAGCGGGCGTTCTCGTCCAGCACGTCCAGCGCGAGATCGTGCGGGGAGGCCAGGCCGCGCAGGGTCGGCGACAAGGCGACCCACCCCTGCGGCTCGGCCAGCGGTAGCCGATCGGTGTAGCGGCGGGCCATGGCCTCCGCCCGCGCCGTCACCGCCGCGGGCGGATCCGGCCAGGCGTGGAAGCGCAGCGTGGCCAGCCGCTCCGGACGTTCGGTCTCCGGGAGCCGGACCACATCGGTATGCCAGCCGCGGGCGGCGAAGGCGAGCCGGGCGTGATGCAACTCGGCGCCGCAGCTCATCGCCCACTGGCGATGGTGCGGATCGGTGGCGGGCAGTCGGCGGTCGACATCGCCGTACAGGTGCAGATTGTGCCCGTCGAAGATCCAGCGCCAGGGCTGGGTGTTGTGGACGGACGGAGCGCGAGCGGCGAGCTCCAGCGCCGCTGTCACCGTCGACCGATCGGGAACGGTTGCCGTCGTGGGGAAATCGCTGCTGCTCATAGTGGTGAGTCTGGTCGCCTCCGGGAGCGGTCGGTACCGCCCTTCCGCCCCCAGCGGTGGGTCCATGGTCACTTCCCGAGATCACGACTTGCCATTGCGCGCCGCGATCATGGTGGTCACGATCGCGGTGATGGCGATGAGCAGTGCGATGAGCACCGCCGCGGTGGGCCAGTCCATTGTCTCACTCCTTTCGAGGGCGGTAGTCGGATCCGGCGAAACCCGTTGGCCGCCTACCGTTCACCATGCGCCACCGCCCCCGGTCGACAGCAGGGCCGAACGGCACCGCCGCGAGTGACTTCAGCGGGCTGTGGGCATCTCCTCCGATCGGATGGGCACCTCGCCGTCGGCCCCGAAGGTGCGGCCGTGCTTGTGGGCGTTGCGTTCGAAGAGCCGGAAGAGGGGGGTGGTGGCGAAGGTGGTGACGAGGGCCATGAGGGCGAGGATGGTGTAGAGGGCGGGGGTGATGAGGCCCGCGGTGAGGCCGATATTCAGCAGGATGAGTTCCATCAGGCCGCGGGCGTTGGCGAGCGCGCCCATCGAACCGGCTTCGCGCCAGCTCATGCCCTGGTAGCGGGCGGCCACGGTGACCGCGCCGAATTTCCCGCCGAACGAGACCACCAGCACGGCGACGGCCGTCAGCAGGACCGATGGCTCGAGAATCAGGCTCAGTTCGGTATTGAGACCGGAGAAGATGAAGAACGCGGGTAGCAGCAGATACGACACCAGCGGTTCGGTGCGGGCGCACACCTGGTCGAGCAGGCGGCCGCGCGGCATGGCGATACCGGCGACGAACGCCCCGAATACCGAGTACACGCCGACCAGGTCGGTGAACCAGGCGCACAGCAGCACCACCGTGAGCATGACGATCAGCGGTGCGGTCGCCACGGCGTCGCCGTGCGGGTCGCGGTCCGCCCAGCCGTTGAGCGGTGCCAGCGCACGCCTGCCGACGGTCAGCATGAACACCACGAACCCCACGCCACCACCCACCGCGATCAGCGCACCCGCCGCGTCGCCCCGGGTACTGGCCACGACCGCGGCCAGCAGCACCCACGCGCAGGCGTCGTCGGAGGCGGCGCAGGCCAGCGCCATGGTGCCGATGCGCGTGCGATGCAGCCCGGAATCGTGAATGATCCACGCCAGCATCGGAAACGCGGTGATGGCGACCGCGGCGGCCAGGAACAGCGCCGCCTGCCAGGACGCGATCTCGTCGGTGAAGTAGCCGCCACGGGCGGCCAGCACGAGTCCCGTCGCCCCGCCCAGCAGCATCGGCACCGCCACCCCGGCGGTGGCGGTGGCTCCCGCCACCCGGACGTGCGCGCCGAGAATGTCGGTCTGGAAGGCCGAGCCGACCAGGAACATGTACAGCACCAGCCCGAGCTGCCCGACGACGTAGATGACGCCGAGCGACGGATGGGTCACGGTCTCGCCGCCGATCGCGATGGTGCTGGGGAACAGCCACCGCTGCGCGGCGGGCCACACCGCGCCGAGCACCGAGGGGCCGAGCAGAAATCCGGCGGCCATGATGGCGACCACCTGCACCTGCCCCAGCGGTCGGCACACCAGCCACACCAGCCGGTACGCCACCAGAATGACGGCCATCTGCACGAAGAAGTGCATGGACAGCTCCAGCAGGGAGGGCATGACCGGGCTGTCCTTCACTCGAATTCGGCGGCGTCGCCGTGGATGAGCAGCGCGGTATCGGGGGCGACGCGCGTACAGCGCAGTCCCGCCCGCCGGGCCTCGGCACGCAGGGCGGCCAGATCGTAGTCCGCCCACGGGATGGGGGTCTCCACCGTCCGCAGCACCGTGTTCCGGTGCAGCAGCCGGTAGGTCAGCGTCCACCGCACCGGACCGCCCGGCTGCCGCGCCGGTTCGTCCTCGCTACCGCGGCTCCAGACTTCGATGTGGTGCTCCCCCACCGGAACTCGCGCGATCCGCGTCGGGGCGGGCGTGGGCGGCGCGGTCTCGTCGAGCAGTTCGACGACGGCGGGAGCTCCGGGTGCCAGCCGCTCACCGAGCGTGGTCAGCAGCCGGGTCCGATCGGCGGCGGGCAGGTGGCCGAGTACGCCGTAGACGACGGCCCCGCCCAGCCGGTCCGGAAAGGCCAGCGCGCCCACCGGATCGGCCACGATGGTGACGCGATCGGTCAGTCCGCGCACCGCGATCCGGGTGGCCAGCGCGATCCGCATGGCCGCCGAGGGTTCCACCGCGATGACTTTCGCGTCCGGAACCGCGTCGGCGACCGCCGCGGTGGACAGCCCGGTGCCCGCGCCGATGTCCAGGATCGGGCCCAGGTCGGGTCGGGCCCGCCGCAGCGCGGCCGCCAGCACCGGCCCCTTGCGCGCCCACAGCGGCACCGCGACCAGGTCGTAGAACTCGGCGGTGGCGGCATAGGGGTCGATCACCGCGCGTACTCCATCAGCGAGACCGGGGTCGGTCCCGGCAGGGTGCGGGCGGACAGCCGCCGCAGCCCGGCCGCCGACGCCAGCTCGTCGAGCTGTTCGCTGGTGCGTTCGCGCCCGCCGAACAGGACCAGCAGGCGCAGATCCATGGCGGTGGTGATCTCCGGCCGCACACCGCTGTCCAGGTTCTCCACCACGAGGACGCGACCGTGCGGGCCCGCGGCCTCGGCGCACCGCCGCAGAATGCGTGCGGCGTCGGCGTCGGGCCAATCGTGCAGCACCCAGGTCAGCAGGTAGGCGTCCGCGTCCGCGGGCAGCGGTTCGAAGAAGTCGCCCGCCCGGGCGGTGCACCGCTCGCCCAGCCCGGCCCGCTCGAAGGCGCGGGCGGCAGCCTCGGCGGCATCGGGCAGATCCACCAGGGTGCCGGTCAACCGGGGATGCGCCGACGCGAGTGCGCTGAGCACCGCACCGGAGCCGCCGCCGACATCGACCACCGAGCGCACCCGGTCCCAGGCGTAGGCGTCGGTGAGGGTGGGGACGGTGAAGCGGGTGTGCTTGCTCATGAGTTCGTTGTAGGAGGCGTCGGTGTCGTCCCACAGCGATCGACCGTGCACCACCGGATAGCCGGGCTCCCCGGTGCGCACCACCTCGAGCAGTGCGCCGAACGCGCGGTCCATGCGACCGCCCGCCCCGTCCAGATCGAACCAATCCCGCATGGCGAGTGGGTGGTCCGAGCACAGCAGCCGCGCGGAGTCGGTGAGTCCGAAGCGGCCGGGCACGGTTTCGGTGAACACGCCACGGCAGGCGAGGTAGCGCAGCAGACGGTGCAGCGCATCGGCATTCGCCCCGGCCTTGCGGGCCAACTCGTGCGCGTCGTCGACACCGTCGGCGATCAGATCGGCGATGCGCAGGGTCGCCGCGACCCGAATCGCCCAGGGCGTCACCAGATCCGATTGATCCATCAGGGACACGGCAACCTCCGTACCGGTAGCGTGGCGGGACCGCGACTCATCAGGTCGCCGGTCGATCGATAGCTGAATCCGTCCGCCAGCCGCAGGCGCGGTGCGGTCTCGGCAAGCACGCGCAGATAGATCTGGGCTTGCAGGCGGGTGAATGTCGCGCCGAGGCAGGCGTGCGGCCCGGCGCCGAAGCTGAGGTGGCCCGCCGCGCCCGGTCGATGCAAGCGGAACTCGTCGGGGTCCGGCCAGCGTCGGGGATCGCGGTTGGCTCCGGCGGTGACGACGAAGATCCGCTCCCCCGCCGCGACCGGTGTATCGCCGACCGGGCAGGGGCGCGTCGCCGTGCGCATACTCCACAGCGCGGGCGGCTCGTGCCGCAGCGACTCCTCGACGGCCGCGCCGAGGTGCTCGGCGGGCAGCGGCCACATCCGCGAGATCAGCAGGCGGTGCAGCAGATTGCCGATCAGGTGGGTGACATTGCGGACACCGGCGACGACGAGGAAGTGCACGAGCATCCGCCGCTCCGGCGCGGTGAGGTCGGGGAAGCGCCGCAGCCGCAGGCCGCCGACGTGGTCGCGGAACTCGGACCAGCCGGGCGCGGTCTCGTAGCCGACCAGGGTGGTGAACTCCGACACCCACCGTCGCACCAGATCGCTTGGCAGTTCCAGGAATTCGGCGAGGGCGAGGGCGGGCAGCGGTTCGGCGAAGTCGGTCACCAGATCCTCGGCGGTCGCGGCGTGCGTGCGAGCGTGTGCCGCCAGGACGGGTTCCAGGTCGGCCAGTGCCTTGGCGGTGAACTGTCCGCGTATCAGCGCGCGCAGCCGGGTGTGCTCGGGTGCGTCGAGTTGGGACAGCGCCGGCACCTTCTCCGGCGCGGTCGCCTGTGCGGCGACGGTGTTGTTCGCCCGGCTCGAGAAGCTCGTCGCGTCCCGCAGCACGGTGCGCGACACCGCGTCGGACACCACGACCCGGAATCCGGAGAACGGGCAGGCCACCGGCGGGTGGTCGCGCAGCAGCGGATACGGATCGCGGATGTGCCGGGAGTCGAGCGGATTGAAGACGGTGTCGCCGGTGGACGTGTCGGTGATACCCGTGGACATCTCAGCTCCTCCCCGGCAGCAGTTCGTCGATCCGCACGGCGGGCGCGGGCTCCCGCCGCACCGGCACCGGGTAGCCGAGTCCGCGGGTGAGCTCCGACCACAGCCGCGACAGCGTCAGGTGGTACTGCCCGGCCGCGAGTGGATCGACGCCGTCGGCGATGGCCTGCCGCATGGTCAGCAGCGAATGTCGCACACCGTCCGGCCACACCTGGTCGAAGACGTCCCGCACGCCGGGCGCGGTGGACGGCCCCAGGCACGCCACCGTCGGGCTGGCGTCCACTCCGTCGAGGGCGAAGGTGCCGTCGTCCTTGGGCACGTGGACGGCGGGACACCACAGCACCGGCCCGTGGGTGCTGGCCAGCACCAGGGTGCCCGCCTCGGTGCCGAGGGTGATCTGGTGCCGCAGATGGGTGGGATGGTCGAGATCATCGGGTACGACCTGGTTGTTCACCCGCAGGGTGACCGGCACCCCCGCGATGACCGCGTTGACGCAGCGGTCGGTGAACGCCGACCGGGCCAGGCCGTGCAGTCGTTGCGAGATCTCCGACGGTTCCAGCGCCCACGGGCTCAGTCCGCCCAGGGTCTGCCCGATGATGTCGAGCAGATCGTAGGACACCTGGACCGCGCAGCTGGCGTCCACGAAGGTCGCCGGGTGGGTGCGCAGCAGCCGGTGCGCCGCGTCCAGGAACCGGCGCACCGGCTCCAGATGCACGTAGAAGGTGTTGACGCCGAACATGACTCGTCGCCGCGCGGCGACCCGCAGGCAGTCGGCGAGTTCGTCGGCGCGCACCGGATGTTCGAGCAGTACCGGGATGTCGCGGGCCAGGAACGCCTGGGCGAGTTCGGCTCCGGGGCCGCCGCCGACGCCGCTGGGCACCACCACACAGGCCAGATCCACACCGTCGGGGACCTGGTCGGGCGCGGTGTGGAGCGGCACCCCGTACTCCCGCGCGCAGGCGCGGGAGCGTTCGCCGCCCCGGGCGAGAATGCCGGTGAGCTGGAACGGTTCTCGTTCCAGGGCGCGCAGGTACACCCGACCGAAGCCGGTACCGCACACGAGGACTTTCACAGTGTTCCTTCCTCGCCGAGCAATGGCGGAATCACCCGGAGCGGGTCGAGCACATCGTCGGCGCTGTGGCTGCCGGGCGGGATCTCGCCGTGCAGGACGGCGAGGGCGGTGGTGGCCGCGATGGTGGCGGTGAGGTCGGGTCCGGCACGTAGCCGCGCGCGGTGGACCGTGCCGTCCAGATCGGTCAATTCCGCTGTGATGACCAGATATTCGGTTCTGCCCGCGGTATCCGCGGCGGCGGCCGCCAAGAGCTGTTCGACCGTCGGCGGCACACTGTCGCGCAGCAGCCGACGCACGCAGTCGCCGTCGAAGCGGGTGCTCCAGTCGGAGCCGGTGAGCCCCAGTGCCCGGTCGACCCGGGCCGCCTGCTCCCGCCATCCGTCGGTGGTCGCGAGGAACTCCCGTGCCGCCGCGGGGGTGAACCGGTAGAGCCCGCCCGCGGTCACCGACAGCCGCGCGGGCCGCACCCCGCGGTCGGCGGCCAGGTAGCGCGGCAGCAGTCCGGCCGCCCCGGGCATGGCACCGGCGTCGTAGACGGCGATCCGCTCGTCCCGGCCCGGGCCTGCTGGACCCCCGGGCCGTGCGGCCGGACCAACGAGTCGTGCAACCGGATCGCCGGGTCGTGTGGCCGGATGGCTGGGCCGTGCCGCCAAGTCGCCGGGCCGTGCCGCCAAGTCGCCGGGCCGCGCGGCCGGGTCGACGTAATCGGCTCCGGCACTGTGTATCCGGTCCGCGACGGGCACGCCGGTGCAGTTCACGACCACCGCGCAACCGGTGGCCCAGTGCCGCAGGTCGGCGAAGTCCACGCGGGTGCCCGGCCGCACGGGGTGACCGGAGAGCATGCTGAGCAGGGCCGACCCGACGGCTCCGGTCGCGCCGAGCACTCCGATGACGGGACCGGCCGTCACAGCCGCGCGGTGAGGTCGTGGGCCAGGCAGGTGAAGTGGTTGCCGGGAATCTCGACGACATCGAACCGACCCAGGCACACCGTCGACCAGTAGTCGGTGAGGTCGCCGGACATGCCGGAGACCAACCGCATTCCCTCGCGCGGTCGCAGCAGGGTGATGTCACCGGCGTACAGCGGCGGCGCGTGCCGACTGGCCGCCTGGAAGCTGTTGCGGAACACCGCGAACTGGTGCGGGTCGGTGGTGATCCGCGCGATCCGCTCCTCCGGTGACAATTCCGCGAGGCCGCCGAAGTCGAGTGATCCGGCGGGTATCCGGCCCGGGGTGGCGGCCAGGATGTCGGCCAGGGCGCGACCCAGTTCCTCGGTGTCGCCCGGATATCCCAGTGTCGCGGGGTCGGCTCCGAGCGCCTGCGCGAAGGTGCCCTCCAGCACCATGGGCTCCTCCACCTCGAATTCCGGTGGGTAGCTGCTGATCACGGTGAGCCGGTCCACGCTGCCGCCACGTTCGGTGAAGGTCCGGGCCACCTCGGTGGCGAGCAGGCCGCCCAGGCAGTAGCCGACCAGGCGGATGGTGGTGTGCCCGGCCGCGAGCAGCGCGTCGGCGTAGTCCGCGGCGAGGCGGTCGATGAGGACCTCCGGGGCGATCTCGGCGAAGGCGCGGGGGTCGGGCACGGCCAGGCCGAGCACCCGCCGGGTCGCCGACAGGCGCGCGGCCAGTCGCTGATAGGGGGCCATGGTCCCCAGCCCCTCGTGCACCAGGACGATGACCGGGTGCGGATCGCTGGGCGGGCCGCCCAGGTCCACCAGCGGCGTTGCGGGAGCGGCGGATTCGGGGTCACCGGCCGCGCGCAGGTGACCGGCCAGGTCGGCGAGGGTGGGCTGATGGAGCAGCTGGCGCAGGATGCTGTCGAAGTAGAGCGGGTGCGCGAGGGTCACCTCCTGCTGTACCCGGCCCGCGATCTGGCTCAGCATGACCGAATCCGCGCCGAGCCCGAACAGGTTGGCGGTGCGTGGAATATGGCGGCGACGCACCACATCCGCGATGATGCCCGCGAGTTGGCGCTCGAGCTCGTCGCGGGGTTCGTCGTCCGTTCCGGTCGCCCGATCCGCCGCGGCGGTGCGGGTATCGGCCAGCGCCGCCAGGGCGCGCCGGTCCACCTTGCCGTTGTCGGTGAGCGGCAGTGCGGGCAGGGTTTCGATCACGGCGGGAACCATGTAGTCGGGCAGGGTGGCGCGCAGCCGGTCGGTGATCGAGGGTCCGGCGACGAAAACGTGCTGCCCCAGCGGTTCCAGGGGGTGTCCCGGTTCCGGAAGGCAGGTCACCTGTCCGAACGGCTCGAGTTCGGACAGCCATTCCTCGCGGGTCAGGAAGGTGCGCCCGGTGTCGGCGCGCTGGTCCTCCGGCGCGGTCATCATGAATGCCTGCGAGGCCAGCACCTCGTGGTGTTCCCGGGTGGGCTCGGTGATCACCAGGGTGCCGCCGGGTGCGAGGAGTTCGCGCAGCCAGCCCAGGGTGCGGCCGGTGTGGCGGGCGTTGTTGAGCACGCCCGCGCACAGGATGAGGTCGAAGGACTCCGGTGCGAAGCCCTGTTCGCGGGGCGGGACGTCGATGTCGAAGCGGGCGAAGGTCAATCCGGGAAAGCGGGCGCGTCCGTGCTCGAGCAGGTACGGCGACACATCGGTGTAGACGTAGTCGCGGGTCGGCGCGTATCCGGCGGCGAGCACCTCCGCCGTTGTCGCGCCCACTCCCGCACCGACCTCGAGCACCCGGCGCGGCGCACGCCGCCGCACCGCCTCGGCCGCGACGGCATTGAGGTACCGGGTCATGATGTTGGTCCGGTAGGCGGCCTCGGCCACCGCCATCCCCCCGTCGGGGAACATGAGCGTCATGGGATCCAGCTCACCGCGCAGCACCTCGGGCATGGACTGCGCGCAGGTGTGCAGATAGTCGATCAGCCGCTCGTCACACAGGTCCGGCACGGCCAGTTCCCGCACCCGCTCCCAGACATCGGTCGCGCCGCGATCGGCCGAGGCAGCGGCGGCGGTGCGAGCGTCGGTAGGTTCAGAGGACGGGTTGTCCCGCAGCACGTTTCGCCAGCGGCGCAGCAGCTCACGATGGCGGGGGGCGACCTCGTGATCGGCCACCGCGTCGACGGCGGCGCGGGCGTCGGCCAGGACGGCCGCGTCCAGCGCGTGCGCGAAGTCGGCGATCCGCTCGGCCTCGACGTCTCCCGATGGCGCACCGGCGGTGCGCTGTCGCAGGACCTCGGCACCGGCCTGGTGCAGCGCGGACTCGGTGAAGGCCACCAGCCGCCGCGCGGTGCCCTCACCCTGGACCACCACTGCCGCCGCCGCGACCTCCGGGTGCGCCGCCAGCGCCGCCTCCACCTCAGCCAGCTCGATGCGGTGGCCGCGCACCTTCACCTGATTGTCGGCGCGGCCGAGGAATTCGATGGTCCCGTCGGGCAGATAGCGCCCGAGATCGCCGGTGCGGTACCAGCCGTCACCGAACTTCCGCTCGGTCAGCGCCTCATCGTCGCGGTACCCGCGTGCCACTCCCGCGCCGCCGATCCACAACTCACCCGGCACCCAGTCCGGACAGTCCCGGCCGAGCGCGTCGACAATGCGGAAGCGCTGATTGGCCAAGGGTTTTCCATAGGGCACACTGGTCGCCCCCGGGGCCAGGTCTTCGATCTCGTGGCCGATGGACCAGATCGACGCCTCCGTCGCGCCGCCCAGGCTGAACAGCCGCGCCTTCGGCAGCCGCTCCCGCAGCTGCCCGGGCAGCGCCACCGGAATCCAGTCGCCGGACAGCAGCGCCACCCGCACCGAGGGCGCGTCGCCGGGCAGGTAGTCGGCGAGCATCTGTGCCTGGGCCGGAACGGAATTCCAGATGGTCACGCCGTGGCCGGTGATGAGTTCGGCCCAGTGTGACGGATCGGCGCGCCGGTCCGGATCGGGCAGGACGAGGCAGCCGCCCGCGCCCAGTACGCCGAAGATGTCGTACACGGACAGGTCGAATCCGAGCTGGGCCAGCCCCAGCACCCGGTCGTGCTCGGTGACCTCGAATCGGGAGTTGATGTCCTCGATGGTGTTGCGCGCGGCCGCGTGCGAGATCATCACACCCTTCGGGGTGCCGGTGGAGCCGGAGGTGTAGATCACGTACGCGAGCGCGTCCGGGTCGATTCCGGGCGACGGCGGTTCGGCGACATCCGCGCCGGTCTCCGGGATCTCGGTGAGCACGTGGTCGATTCCGTCGAGCATGGCGGCGCGGCGCGGGGCGGGCTGATTGGTGTCGACCGGAACGTACGCGGCCCCGGCGAGCACGACGCCCAGCACCGCGGCGATCTGGTCGAGGCCCTTGTCCATGGTGACGGCCACCAGATCGCCCGGCCGCACCTCGGCGCGCAGCGACGCGGCGACTTGCCGGGCGCGCGTGAGCAGTTCGGCGTGGCTGAGCACCCGGCCCCCGGCGATGACGGCCGGGCGGTCGCCGTGGCGGCGCGCCGCCGCGAGCCAGGGTTCGTGCAGCAGCCCGGTGGGCAGGTCGACGCGAGTGTCGTTGACCGCCTGCCGGATTCGCTCCTGATCGGCGGGCAGCGGATATGGCGGGCCGATGTCGGCGGGTCCGGTCAGCAGTGCCGCGAACATGTCGAACGCGGCCTCGGCGAGTCCGTCCGGGAACACCCCCTCGCGGACATCCCAGCTGACGAGCATGGTGTCGTCCTGCTCCACGGCCTGGCAGTCGATCCACACCTGCGGGGTCTGGCTGATGCCGTACCGCACCTCGGTACCGCCGCCCAGCACACCGGTGAAGACCACCGGCATGAGTGCCCGCCCACTGTCGGTGGCGTCGCTGGCCGCCCGGCGGCCGAGTTCGCGCAGCACCTCCACCCCGGAGTAGAGCCGGTGGTCGATATCGGACAGCAGCCGGGCGCCCAGTCGGCGCGCCCGTTCGACCAGCGGCACCGGCTCGGTGAGATCGACCTCCAGCAGGTTGACCGACGTGAAGTCGCCGACCAGGGCGCAGACCTGCTCGTGCAGAGCGAGCCGGTTCTGCAACGGCATATTGATGGTGAACCGCTGGTTGCGGCTCCACCGTCCGATGGCTTCGGCGTACGCGGCGAGCACCAGGGCCGAGGTGGTGACGCCGTGCGCGGCCGCGCTGTCGCGGACCGTGGGGATGCGCCGCTGGAGCCGGTGGAAGCGGACGGAGGTCTCGGATCCTCCACCATCGGCGGCCAGCGGCAGTTCCGGGGCGGGCGGCAGGTCGGCGAGCCGGTCCAGCCAGTAGTCGCGGTGCTCGGCGTAGTCGGGACCGTCCCGCAGGGCGCGCTGGGCGAGTACGTAGTCGCGGAACGAGATGTCGATCGGCGGCAGCGTCTCACCGCGCAGCAGGGCCAGCAGTTCGCCCACCAGCAGTTGCACACTGGCGAAATCGGCGATGAGCAGATCCACCGAGATGTGCAGCAGCCAGCCCGGGGTCAGGCACAGTGTGTGCAGCGGCCAGTGCGCGGCGTCGTAGCGGGCGTGGCTCAGTTCGGCGCGCACCCGTTCCGCCGAGTCGTCGCGGCGCACCCGCACCGGCGGCACCTCGGGCAGGACCCGCTGGGTTCCGGTGGTCGGGTCGACGACCGCGCGCAGCATGTCGTGGCGGCCTACGAGTTCGGCCCAGGCCGCCTGCACCGCCTCCGGATCCACGTCGCCGAGCCAGACCTCAAGGTAGCCGTGGCAGGAGACGCCGCCGTATTCGAACGCGTCCGTCTGGCCGAGCAGGTAGGCCGACTGCACGTCGGTGAGCGGGAACGGTTCGAAGCGCTGCTCCGGCGCGGGTGTCAGGGTGCGCTGCGCGGACAGCAGGGCGATGACCTCGTCGCGGTGCCGTTTCAATGTCTGCTTGTCCGCGTCGGTGAAGACTCCGGCCGGGGCGCGGTAACGCAGTGCGCCCTCCTCGGTCCACAATTCGATGCCGAGGCGGCGCAGGCGCGCGATCAGCTGGGCCGGATCGGCGTCGGCCGCGACGGTATCGGCGGGACGGGTGTCGGTTGGGCTGTTCACAGCTCCCCTTCCTCGATTCGCCGGGTGTCGATGAACCCCGCGAGGTCGGCAATGGTCGGCGCGGAGAACACTTCGCGCAGGGTCAGTCGAATGCCGTGCTCTCGGCGCAGGCGTTCGGTGAGGCGGGTGACGATGAGGCTGTCGCAGCCGAGTGCGAAGAAGTTGTCGTCGCGGCCCGGTGTCACCCGCAGCAGTTCGCCGAGCAGTGCGGCGAGCAGTGTCTCGGTGGGGCCGGTCGGCGGGTCCACGGTGATCTCGTGATCGACGTCCGCGAGCGCGCGCCGGTCGACCTTGCCGTTGGCGGTCAGCGGCAGCGCGTCCAGCACCACGAGCGCGTGCGGCACCGCGTACGCCGGCAGCAGGCCGCGCAGATGTTCGCGCAGCGCATCGGTGTCCGGCGCCGGGCCGTCGGGCTGCGGTACGACGAATCCGGCCAATCGCCGCCGCGTCCGCGCACCCGTCGCCACGGCGACACCGTCGGCGACGCCGGGGTACGACGCCAAGGCCGATTCGATCTCGCCGAGTTCGATGCGGTGACCACGGATCTTGACCTGGTGGTCGGTGCGGCCGAGGAATTCGAGGGTGCCGTCGGCCCAGAACCGGCCCCGGTCCCCCGTCCGGTACCAGCGCACGCCGTCGTGCGGGACGAACTTCGCGGCGGTCAGTTCCGGGTCGCCCCGGTAGCCGTGCGCCACGCCCGCCCCGCCGATCCACAGTTCGCCCGCGACCCAGTCCGGGCAGTCGCGACCGAAGTCGTCCACGACGCGATAACGCTGGCCGCGCAGCGCATGACCGTAGGGGATCGAGGTCCAGCGCTCCGGAACCTCGTGCACCTCACAGGCATTCGACCAGATGGCGGCCTCGGTCGCGCCACCGAGGGCGACGAATCGGCAGTCTGGTGCGACGGCGTGCAGCCGGGCGGGTGAGTCCAGGTTCACCCAGTCGCCGGACACCAGGACCAGCCGCAGTGGCAGCGTCGCCGTGTCGGTGGCGGCCAGCAGCATGTCCAGCAGGGTCGGGACGGTGTTCCACACGGTGACGCGGTGCTCGCTCACCAGCCGCGACCAGGTCCGTGCGTCGCGGCGCGCGTCCTCGTCGATCAGCACCAGTGTGCCGCCGACAGACAGCAGACCGAAGATGTCGTACACCGACAGGTCGAAATCGAGTGCGGAGACGGCGAGTACGCGGTCGCGGGAGTCCACGCCGTAGCGTTCGTTGACATCGGTGACGGTGTTGTACGCGGCGGCGTGGGTGATCTCCACGCCCTTCGGCTCCCCCGTCGAACCGGAGGTGTAGATGACATAGGCCAGCGCGTCGGGCGCGGTCGGCACCGGTGCCGCCGCGGGCGCGGGGGCGAGGAACCGTTCGATATCGTCGATCACGATATCGGCACCGGCGGCGGCGAGCACCCGCTCCCGTCGCGCCGCGGGCTGGTCGACGCCGATCGGCAGGTAGGCCGAACCGGCCGCGAGAACACCGAGTACCGCGGCGATCTGGTCGGGGCCCTTCGGCAGCGATATGGCGATCACCTGATGCGGCGGCAGCGTCGCGGCGATGCGCAGGGCGCGGTCGGTCAGCTCGCCGTAGGTGACCTCGCCGCCCTCGTGGACGAGCGCCACCGCGTCCGGCCGCTGCCCGAAGCAGGCTTCGTGCAGCAGGCCGTGCCGTGCTCGTCCGGGGCCGATGCCGCGGTCGGGCGCGACGCGCGGCGCCGAGACCGTGGTCGCGGCCCGGTCGCCCAGCTCCCGCACCAGCTCTTCGAACGCCTGGAACAGCGCGGGAACCGTTCCCTCGCAGAACAGTTCGTCCACCGTGTCGAGGGCGTAGGCCAGGCCGCCGTCCGCCTCGTGGACCTGGAGGTCCATCCAGACCTGCGGCGTCTGCGAGATCGCCCACACCTTCTCGCCGAAGCCCGAGGGGTCCAGTGACAGCCCTTCCTCGGCCACCCCGAGCGCACTGGTGAACACGACCGGGAAACCGACCTGTTCACCGTGATGGCGGGCGAGTTCACGCAGCACCCACATGGGTGAGACGTCGCGGTGGTCGAGATCGGACCACATGCGCTCGTGCAGCCGCCGGGCGGAGTCGAGAATCGTGGCCGCGCTGCGGAATTCGGTGAACAGCAGGGAGGTGAAATCGCCCAGCACCCGATTGATGTGCGGGTGCGCCGCGACGCGGTCGAACAGGGTGACATTGACGGTGATGTCGGGACGGCCCGACCATCGGGCCAGCACCTCGCCGTAGCAGGCGAGCAGCAGTGTCGTCGGGGTGAGGCCCTCCGCGCGGGCCGTGCGTCGCAGCCTGTCCCACGCGTCGGCCGACAGCCGCCCGGAGCGGCGCACGAAGCGCGGCAGGCCCACGGTGGCCGGATCCACCCGCAGCGGCGGGCTCGGTGCGGGCGGCAGTTGGGGAATCCGATCCAGCCAGTACCGGCGGGACTCCTCTCCCGCCGCGGGCTGGATCTGAATGATGTAGTCGCGGAAGGAGACCTCGACCGGCGCGAGTTCGACGTCCGGATTCCGGTAGAGCAGATCCAGTTCGGAGAACAGGATCATCATGCTCAGCCCGTCCAGCACGATATTGTCCAGGCTGATGCCGACGCGGCCGTCGGAGCCCAGTCGCACGTCGAACAGCGGCCAGGTGTGCGGATCGAGCACCTGATGGGACATGAGTGCGCGAACGTCGCCGTCCACCCGCCGCATTCGCCACTCCGGCAGGTCGGCGACCCGCAGGATGCGCTGATTGCCGTCGGCGTCGAAGACCGCCCGCAGCATTTCGTGGCGGACGATCAGCGTCCGCCACGCCCGTTCGAACCGCTCCGGATCCAGGTCGGGGCAGTCGAATTCGCTGTAGTAGTGGGTGCCGACACCGCCGAGGGCCGCTCCGCTGCCGCGCCCGATCCAGTACGCGCGCTGGATATCGGAGGCGGGGAACGGTTCGTACCGCGCCGCGAGATCCGCGGTGACGGTGCGAAGTCCAGTCGCGTCGTCGGCACGCAGCCGGGCGGCGAAACTCGCTACGGTGCGGTGCGCGTAGAGGTCGGCGAGTTTCATTCCGGTGAAGCGGCCCACCATCCGGGTGGCGAGCAGGGAGTCGCCACCGAGGGCGAAGAAGTCGTGTTCGCGGCCGATGCCGTTGACGCCCAGCACTTCCGACCACACCGCCGCGACCCGCTGTTCCGCGGCCGTGGCCGGGGGCGTCACCGCGACGGCCGGTTCTGCGGCGGCGAGCAGCGCGGTGAGCGCGGTCCGGTCGATCTTGCCGTTGGCGGACAGCGGCAGCCGAGGCAGCACCCGGATGGTGTCGGGCCGCATCGGTTCGGGCAGCCGCTCGGCCAGGAAGGCCGCCAGATCGGCGGTATCCACCGGGACTCCGGTCCAGGCGGCCGTCAGACTGAACAGGCTGCCGTGCGCGGCGGCCTGCTCGACGGCGAATCCACTCGCGGCCAGCAGTTCCTGCCAGCGCCGGGGTGCGAGCATCGGATCGCCGCCCGGGAAGCCGCCCTCGAGGAGCGCCGCCGAGAGCAGTCCCAGCGGGGGCAGTTCGGGCTGTTCGACCAGCACCAGCACGCCCTTGGGGCGCAGCAGATACGCCGCGGCCGACAGCCCGGCGGCCGGATCGGGATAGGTGTGCAGGGTGGCGAAGGCGAGCACCAGATCGCACTGCCCGTGCAGGGTGTCGGGGATCTCCCCGGTGCGCGGGACGCGCGTGTACTCGATGGCGTCGGCCGCCAGCGCGGGGTCCTGGTCGATCGCGGCCAGCAGGCGGTCACCGAGGTTGTCGCCCAGTTCGGCGACACGCACCGGCCGCGCGGTCCGGCCCGACAGGTCGCGCACCGCATCCAGCACCGCGTCCAGGGCTTCCGTGGTCTCCGGCAGCGACCACAGCAGCGTCGTGGGCGCTAGCACGGGGTGATCGAGCAGCGTGAGCGGGTCACATTCCCCCGACAGCACGCGCGCCAACGGTTCGACCGGAAGCGGGTCGACCGGAAGCGGTTCCGCCGGAAGCGAATCCACCGGAAGCACACTCGTCGGAACCGAACCCGCCGGAAGCACACTCGCCGGAACCGAATCCACCGGAAGCACACTCGCCGGAACCGAATCCACCGGAAGCACATTCACCGGAACCGAATCCACCGGAAGCACATTCACCGGAACCGAATCCACCGGAAGCACATTCACCGGAACCGAATCCACCCGAAGCACGTCGACTGGCAGCGGATCCGCCGAAAGCGGCTCGACAGACCCGTCCGCCCGGTCCAGCAGCGCCCGCCCGGTGTGCGCGGCGACGGCCGAGACCCGTGCCTGGTTGTCGCGCAGCCACTCCCGCCACCGTTCCACCAGCGGTTCGAAGCGCCCGGCAATGGGGTTCGCGTCGTCGAGCAGCCGCGTGAGCGTGGCGTGCACGACCGGTACCTGATTCGTGGCCGCCGCGCAGGGTGGGTCGAAGGCGGTTCCATCGACCGGTTCGGTCACCGGTGTGACGGCCGCGGCCAGCCGGGAACCGGCGAGCACCGTGACCGCGCGGCCGACCGCGGGGTGCGCGAGCAGTGCGGCGTCGATCTCCCCGGGCTCGATGCGGTGGCCGCGCACCTTGACCTGATGGTCCATGCGGCCGAGGAATTCCAGGGTGCCGTCCGGTCGGTAGCGGGCGAGATCGCCGGTGCGATACCAGCCGTCGACGAAACGTTCCCGGGTGCGGTCCGGATCACCGAGATAGCCGCGCGCCACCCCGGCACCGCCGATCAGCAGTTCACCGGCCACCCAGTCCGGCCGGTCGCGGCCGAGCGGGTCGACCACCCGGCAGGCCACCTCGCGCAGCGGCGTGCCGTAGGGAATCGAGCCCCATCCGGCGGCGGGATCGGAGAAGTCGTGCGCCGCTTCGGGTGTCACGAGCTGGATGGTGGAGTGAATGGCCGTTTCGGTGGTGCCTCCGAGGGCGGCGAAGACACAGTCGGGGGCGGCCGCGTGCAGGCGGGCGGGCAGGTCGACACTCACCCGGTCACCGCCGACCAGCACCGTCCGCAGCGGCAGTTCCCGGGCGGTCGACACCAGCATGTCCAGTACGGCCGGAACGCAGTTGAGGACCGTCACGCCGTGCCGCGTGACCAGCTCGGCCCAGGCCGCCGGATCACGCCGCTGCTCCTCCCCCACCAGCACCACCGCGCCACCCGTGCGCAGCGGGGCGAAGATATCGAAGACCGACAGATCGAAGTCCAGCGCCGACACCGCCAGCGTGCGGTCCCGGCTCGTCAGGGCGAAGCGCTCGGTGAGATCGTCGATGGTGTTGACGGCGGCGCTGTGCGGAATCCGCACGCCCTTGGGATCTCCGGTGGACCCGGAGGTGAAGATGACATAGGCCAACCCCTCCGCCTCATCCGCGGGCAGCGGTCCGGCGTGCCGGAGTATCCGCTCGCGCCGATGCGCGGGCTGATCGACGCCGACCGGCACATAGGCCGACCCGGCCGCGAGAATCCCCAGCACCGTGGCGATCTGATCCGGCCCCTTCGGCAACCGCACCGGCAGCAGCTGCCCGGCCGGGAGCTCCGCGGCGATCGCCCGCGCCCGCCGCGCCAGCTCACCGTAGGTGAGACAGCCGTCCGCACCCCACAGCACGGCGGGTGCGCCGGGCCTGCTGTCGGCCAGCGCGAAGAACGGCTCGTGCAGCGTCGCGCCGACCGAAACCGGCAGCCCGCCAGCACCATTCGAGCCAGCACCCGACGTGGTGGCGTTCACCGCGTCGCGGACGGCGCGCTGCCCGGTGGGCAGCAGGCTCGGCACCGGGCAGTCCCAGGCGGTGGCGTCGGTGACGAGCAGGTCGAGCAGGTCGGTGTAGGCGGTGAACATGGCGTCCAGGACGCCGGGGGCGAAGGCGTCGCGGCGGGCGTCCCAGTTGACGAGCAGGCCGCCGTCGAACTCGGTGACCTGAGCGTCGAGGGTGACCTGCGGTCCCTGCGAGATGATCCAGACCGGATCGCCGAAGCACGCGCGCACCTGCGGCGCGAACAGTTCGCCCAAGCCGAGGGCGCTGGTGTAGACGACCGGCGCGAGCTGGGCGTCCCCGTGGTGGCGGCTCAGATCGCGGAGCACGTCCACGCCGGGATAGTCGGCGTGCGCGGCGTCGGCGCGGAACCGCCGTTGCAGGGCCGACGCGCGCTCGGCGAAGGTACCCGGCACCGCCGTGTCCACCGCCACCAACACCGACGAGGTGAAGTCGCCGACCAACCCGGCGACATCCAGGTGCAGGGGCTCACGGTCGAACAGCGGCACATTCAGCAGAGAGGACGGCTGCGCACTCCACGCGCCGACGACCTCGGCGAACACCGCGGCAATGGCGACGGCCGGCGTGATCCCCCGCTGTCGAGCCCCCAGTTCGAGCCGCCGCCGCGCATCGGGCGACAACCGATGATGCTTGCGAACCACCCGAGTCTCGTCCCGACCCGAAACCGCAACGGCCGCAGACGACGTCGCAGCCCCCGCATCGGCCGAAGCCACCGACGCCTGCTTCGCGAACGCCGCAGCCGCCGATCCCGAAACGGTCGACGTCGAGGCCGTCCGCACCCGATCGGTCGACGTCGAAGCGCCCGACACCCGAACGTCCGATATCGAAGCGGCCGACACCGGACCGACCGTTTCCGCGCCAGCCGAGTCTGAAACTCCCGACACCGGAGTTGCCGAGGCCGCGCCAGCCGATCCCGAAACGGTCGGTGCTGGAGCACTCGATACCGAGGCAGCCGAGGCCGCACGAGCCGAGATCGACGAGATCGACACTGGAGCGCTCGGCGCTGATGCGGGCGGTGCTGATGCGGGCGGTGCTGATGCGACCGGTGCTGATGCGACCGGTGCGGAAACGATCGGGGGCGGAAGGCTGGGCGCGCCCGGCAGTTCGGGTAGCCGCCCGCGCCAGTATTCCTGCGCCGCGCGGTATTCCGGCCGACTGCGCACCCGCTCGCGATGCTCGGCGAGGTAGCGGCGATAGCTGTAGCGCAGTTCGGGCAGCAGCGCTCGCGGGTCGCGGTACAGGGCGGCCAGGTCGGTGAACAGGATGCGCAGGCTCTGGGCGTCGGCGGCGAGCATATCCAGGTTGACGTGCACGCGCGTGCCATCGGGAGTCAGCGAGAGCTGGATGTCGAACACCTCGCCGCGCGCGACGTCCAGCTGCCGATGCGACAGCTCCGCTCGCAGTCGTTCGAGCCCGGCCGGATCGGACCGGAAGTCGTTCACTCGCAAGCCGTTCCACGGACTGCGCGCCAGCACGCGCTGGCGTCCGTCGGCATCGAAGCTGGCGCGCAGCATATCGTGGCGCGCCAGCAGCGCCGTCACCGCGGCCTCCAATCGGTCCGGATCCACGTCCCGACCGTCGAATTCGTTGTAGAAGTGGGCCGCGACCCCGCCGAGGCGCTGGCCGGGCTGCCGACCGACCCAGTAGGCGTGCTGCATGGTCGCCAAGTCGAACGGTTCGTCGACGGCCGACTCATGGTTCGACGCGGGCAGTACACCCGCGCCGGGATCCGGCCCGAGCGCGCGACCCGATTCCGGTGCGTCGGCGGCCTCGGCAGCCGCATCGCGCTGGCCCGCCGCACGCTCGGCGACCATCTCCACCCAGGCCGAGAGCCGCGGCCGCTCGAGCAGGTCGACGAAGCGCACCCCCGATCCGGCGCGCCGCCAGCGCCCGGCCAGCGCCATGGCGCTGATCGAGTCGAGGCCACGTTGCAGCAGATCCTCCTCGGGATCGAGTGTTGTCGGTGGTACATCGAGAACCGTTGCGACGGCAGCGATTACATCGGAGGCCGATAACGACATCGGCGGCCCTCCTCACTGGAAAGTGGTGCGCGCACAGGCTAGCCTAAACGGCAATGATTTTCATTAACAGTAGTATCAGAGTTCGACGGACCGAACCAATGCGCTCGGACGACCGTCGAATCGGCGCGATGAACCAGGAGGCCCAGCGGGTGGGAGACCGACGATGCGTGAACTGATACAGCCCGGCCGGGCCCGGCTGCTGGCGGCGATCGGCTGCCAGCTACTCGCCGCGGTCGCGGGCGTGGTGCCCTTCGTGGCGGTCGCGGAACTGGGGCGCAGGCTGTTGGCCGCGGAATCGCCCTGGCCACCGGTGATCGCGGCCGCGATCGCCCTGGCCGCGCGGCTCGGCCTGTCCCTGCTCGCCGCATCGCTCACGCACTACGCGGACAATGACATTCAGCTCTCGATCCGGCGCTCGATCGCCCGGCATCTGGGCCGGGTGCCGCTCGGCTGGTTCGACGACCGCGGCGCGGGTGATGTGCGCAAGGCCGTGGGCGACGACGTGACCGCCCTGCACCACCTGGTCGCGCACACCGCCCTGGAGATCGTCAATGCCCTGGTGGTGCCGCTGGTCTGCCTGGTCTACCTGTTCTGGGTCGACTGGCGCATGGCTTTGATCACACTCATCCCGCTCGTCGTCGGCATCGAGCTGTACCGGCGCACCATGGCGGGATTCGGGGCGGGCATGCGCGCCTACAACGACGCCATGGCGGCCATCAGCACGAGCGCGGTCGAATTCGTCCAGGGCATCGCGGTGGTGAAGGCATTCGGCCAGACCGGGCGCGCGCATCGGCGCTACCGGCAGGCCGCCGACGAGTTCTGCGACTTCTTCATCGCCTGGATGCGCCGGGTCAGCTCGGTATCGGCGACGGCCAATCTGGCCCTGTCACCGGTGAGCATGCTCGCGGTCATCCTCGTCGGCGGCACGGTCCTGGTGACGACCGGACACCTGGACGCGGTGGATCTGCTGCCGTTCGCACTGCTCGGGCTGGCGTTGTCGGCTCCGCTGCAAACCCTCAGCCAGAGTGGACAAGCCGTGCAGACGGGCATGCGGGCGGCCACCGATATCCGGGCGCTGCTGGCGACGCCCACGCTGCCCTACGGCACCGCCGCCCCGTCCGCGCACCGCAACGGCACCGGTGGCGTTCTCCGGTTCGAGAACGTCGGCTTCAGCTACGACGGCGAGACCGCGGCACTGTCGGATATCGACCTCGAACTGCGGCCCGGCACCGTCACCGCCGTCGTGGGGGCCTCGGGGTCGGGCAAGAGCACACTGGCCGGGCTGATTCCGCGATTCCACGATCCGGATACGGGGCGAATAACGCTCGACGGCACGGATATCCGTGAGCTCTCCGAGGAAACGCTCTACCGCAGCGTGGGTTTCGTCTTCCAGGAGGTGCGATTGCTGCGCATGAGCGTGCGCGACAATATCGCCCTGCCCCGGCCGACGGCCACGCTCGCCGAAGTCGCCGACGCGGCGCAAGCGGCGGCCATCGACGAACGCATCCGCGCCCTGCCCGACGGTTACGACACCCGGGACGCGGCGTTCTCCGGCGGTGAGGCGCAGCGTGTTTCCATCGCCCGCGCACTACTGGCCGATGCCCCGATCCTGGTGCTCGACGAGGCCACGGCGGCGGTCGACCCCGAATCGGAGACCGCCATCCAGCAGGGCCTGTCCCGGCTCGCCGCCGGGCACACCGTCCTGGTCGTGGCCCACCGGCTGGGCACCATCACCGAGGCCGATCAGATCGTCGTGCTCGACCGCGGCCGGGTCGCCGAGCGCGGCACCCATGCCGAACTGCTGCAACGAGATGGTCGGTACGCGGCCATGTGGGCGACGTGGAAGGGAGCCGACGCATGATCGGCCTACTGGTGAAGACCATGTCCGAGCGGGGCACCGACAGCACACCGGCGGTGAGCCTGACGCTGCTGCGCCGCACCCTGATCACCACCGTGCTCACCGCGGTCGCCCAGGGCATCGCCTTCGCCCTGCTGGTGCCGGTGCTGCGCGCACTGCTCGGACCGGAGCCCGGCGACGCCCGCCCCTGGTTGGTGGCCTTCGCGATCACGGCCGTCGGGTACGGCGTGCTGTTCCTGTACGGCGCGCGATCCGGTTACGAACTGGGCGGATCGGTGCTGCGGACCCTGCACCACCGACTCGGCGACCACCTCGCCACGCTGCCGCTGGGTTGGTTCGGTGCACAGCGTGTCGGTGAACTCGGCACCCTGGCCAGCGAGGGCGTACTCCAGGTGGCCAACGCCACCGCCAACCTGGTCCGGCCGCTCGTGGCCGCGGTCGTCACCCCCGCCACGGTGGTCCTGCTCATGTTCGTCTTCGACTGGCGGATCGCGCTCGCGGTCCTCGCCATGACCCCGCTGATCGTGCTGGCGTACCGGCTCACCGGCCGACTGGTGGAGCGTGCCGAGAACGGCGCGCACGCCGCCACCGCCGCCGCGGGCACACGCGTGGTGGAATACGCGCAGGCACAACGGGTGCTGCGGTCGTGCGGTCAGACCGTCCGCGGGTTCTCGGCGCTCGACGACGCGCTCACCGCCCAACGCGATGCGGGCCGCCGCCTGGTCACCGCCGCCGTCCCCGGACTGGTGAGCTTCACCCTCGTAGTGCAGGCGGTGTTCACGGTGGTGCTCTGGTACGGCACCTACCTGGCCGTGGGCGGAACCCTGGACACGCCGACACTGCTGGCCCTGCTGGTGCTCGCGGTCCGCTTCGTGGAACCGATGATCGCCGCCGCCGAACTCGGCAGCGCGTTGAAGGTGGCCCGCAACCACCTGCTGCGCATTCGCGAGGTACTCGACACCCGACCGCTGCCCGAACCGGTCGAACCGCTGCGTCCGGAGCGCACCGATATCGACTTCGACGGCGTCAGTTTCGGATACGGCGACGCGGGCACGAATCCGCCGGTGCTCGACGATGTCTCGTTCACCATCCCGGCCGGGAAGCTCACCGCGTTGGCCGGTCCCTCCGGTGCCGGTAAAACCACCGTCACCCGGCTCATCGCCCGCTTCTTCGACACCGACGCGGGCGCGGTGCGGATCGGCGGGCACGATGTGCGCGACATCCCCACCGACACCCTGATGTCCATGCTGTCGCTGGTGTTCCAGGACGTGTATCTCTTCGACGGCACCATCGCCGACAACATCCGACTCGCCCGCCCCGACGCCACCGACGAGCAGGTGCGGGCGGCCGCCGCGGTGGCGCGCGTGGACGAGATCGTCGCCCGGCTGCCGCAGGGCTGGGACACCCGCGTCGGTGAGGGCGGCGCGATCCTCTCCGGCGGTGAGCGGCAGCGGGTTTCGATCGCCCGCGCGGTGCTCAAGGACGCACCGATCGTGCTCGCCGACGAGCCGGCCTCCGCGCTCGACCCGGAGAACGAGGCCGCTATCCGCGACGGTCTGCTCGCACTCGCCGAACACCGCACCGTGCTGGTCATCGCCCATCGGCCCGCCACCCTCGCCCGCGCCGACCAGGTGCTGTTCCTGTACGGCGGCACCGTCACCGAATCCGGCGGCCACCGGGAACTACTCGCGGCGGGCGGGCGGTACGCGCGGTTCTGGCGAGACCGCGACCGCGCCCAGGGATGGCGTCTGGCCCCGGAACCCCCCACCCCGTCGGACACCGGTGCCGCACTGGTGGAACAGGAGTCGTAAACCATGTCACCACACGACGATTCACGCTACGACGTCGCCATTGTGGGCGCGGGGGTCGCGGGCAGCACGCTCGGTGCGATCCTGGCCCGCCACGGTCTGGCGGTGCTGATCCTCGACGCGGGCACGCACCCCCGCTTCGTCCTCGGCGAATCGGTCATCCCCTACGCCTCGGTCATGATGAAGGTGCTGGCGGAACGCTACGACGTGCCCGAACTGGCGGCGCTGTCGAACTTCCGCGACACCACCGACCGGGTCAGCACCATGTGCGGACAGAAGCAGAACTTCGGATTCGTCTACCACCGCCACGACCGGCGACCGGATCCGGCACTGGCCAACCAGATCGTGCTGCCGACCTGGTTCCGCAACGAATCCCACTGGTTCCGGCAGGATATCGACGCCTACCTGTTCACCACCGCCGTCCGCTACGGTGCCACCCACCGGTTGAACACCCGCGTCGCCGACATCCAGATCGACGCCGCCGACGGCGTCACCCTCGAATCCACCACCGGACAGCGGTTCCGGGCGCGATACCTGGTAGACGCCAGCGGGTTCAATTCGCTGGTCGCCGAGCGCTTCGGACTGCGCGAGCAGCCGA
Source organism: Nocardia otitidiscaviarum (assembly GCF_007362295.1). NCBI lineage: Bacteria > Bacillati > Actinomycetota > Actinomycetes > Mycobacteriales > Nocardiaceae > Nocardia > Nocardia otitidiscaviarum. The sequence continues at coordinate 3,416,134 of NZ_CP041695.1, forward strand.
CGCGGGCGCGCACCCATTCCCGCACCCTGTTCACCCATATGGTCGGCGTCGCCCCGTTCGACGAGGTCTCCGACATCCGCTACGGACAACCCAATCCGTGGCACAACGGCACCCTGCACCACGTCTTCGAGGGCGGCTGGCTGTGGGTCATCCCGTTCGACAACCACGATCGGTCCCGGAATCCGCTGTGCAGTGTGGGGCTGACGCTGCTCGACCGCACCGACCCCGAACAACGCCCGGCGCCCGAGCGGGAGTTCGAGGACTTCCTGCACCGCTTCCCCGCCGTGGCGCGGCAGTTCCGCGACGCCCGGACCGTTCGGCCGTGGGTGAGCACCGGGCGCCTGCAGAATTCGGTGTCACGCACGGTGGGCGACCGCTACTGCCTGACCGCGACCGCCGCCGGCACCGTCGACGCCCTGTTCTCCCGCGGTATCGCCAACTCGTTCGAGATCGTGAACGCACTCGCTCGTCGGATCATCGACGCCGCCACCGAGAACGACTGGGCCACGGCACGATTCGCCGACATCGACAGCATGCAGCAGCGCCTGTTCGATGCCCACGACGATCTCGTCTACGCCTCGTACGTGGCCTTCCGCGACTACGAGCTGTGGAACGCCATGATCCGGGTGTGGGACACCTACAGCTTCTACGCGGCCGCCAGCCTGGAGCACATCCTCGGCAAGTACGTGAGCAGCCGGGACGACAGCCTGTTCCGTGGTCGCGAGGGCGGCGACTCCGCGCTCGCGCGGGGGCTGCGGGAGCTGCTGGTGACGGCGCGGACGATCTGCGGCGCGGTCGAGCGCGGTGAACTCGACGCCGGCGTCGCCGCGGGCAAACTCATCGATCACCTCAACGCGGAACGCTTCTGGCCCGACTACATGCCACACGGCAAACCCGAGATCAAGTTCTTCGATATGAACCAGGAGCTGGCGATGCGGGTGATGCACTGGTCACGCACCGAAGCGCCGCACCGGATCAGAGAGTCGTTCGCGTGATGACGCGCACCGGCAGTGCACACGGCCATATCCGGGGACGCTTCGATCCGGTGGCGGTCGCGGCGGCCGTCGCCGGATCCGGGCTGCTGCGCGACTATGTGGTCTACGAGCGCGCGGGACGCTGGCTCATCGGCGGCAATCCCGTCGGAGCGGTCACGCTCGGCCCCGGCTGGCTGTACTCGACGGTGGGCGGCGAGTTCACCGAGAGTTGGACCGGATCTCCGTGGCCGCGGGTCCACGCCGCCCTGCGCCGCTGCCCGCATCCACGGTGGCGCGCGCTCGGCTGGGCCAGTTTCGAACTGGCGCATCCGACCACGGCCGATACCGCCGAGGTGCTGGCCCATGTGATGGTGCCCGGCATCGAGATCGAGGTGACCGCGGACGCGGTACGCGTCCACACCCGGGACGGGTCACCGGAACCGATGCTCGCGGATCTGGTCGCGGGCCTGCCCGACGCTGCGACGACCCCGATCGCCGTCGACGCGCTCGACCCGGACTATCTGCACCGGGTCGAGCGGGCGGTGGCGCGCATCCGCGGCGGTGAGCTGGAGAAGGTGATCCTGTCGCGGACCGTGGATGTGCCCTTCCCGGTGGATATGCCCGCGACCTACGCCGCGGGTCGCCGGGCCAACACGCCTGCCCGCTCCTTCCTGCTGGACCTCGGCGGGTGGCAGGCCGCCGGATTCAGTCCGGAAACCGTGCTGGAGGCGGATGCCTCCGGACGCGCGGCCACCCAACCGCTCGCGGGCACCCGGGCCCGCACCGGCGCGCACCGGTCCGATGAGCTGCTGCGCACGGAACTGCTGGGCGATCCGAAAGAGGTGTTCGAACATGCCATCTCGGTGAAACTGGCCTTCGAGGAGATGGCGGGAGTCGGGCGGCCCGGCTCGACCCGGGTGAGCGAATTCCTCAGCGTCAAGGATCGTGGCAGCGTGCAACATCTGGGCTCGCGCGTGGAAACCTCACTGGCACACTCGCGGACGGCCTGGGACGCGCTCACCACGGTCTTTCCGGCCATCACCGCCTCCGGCATCCCGAAGGCGGCGGCGTGCGCGGTGATCGACGCGCTCGAACCCGAGCCGCGCGGGCTCTACAGCGGTGCGGTGCTGCTCGCCGACAGCACCGGCGCGCTCGACGCCGCCCTCGTCCTGCGCGCGGTCTATCAGCGCGCGGGACGGGCCTGGTTGCGCGCCGGCGCGGGGATCGTCGCGGCGTCCACACCCGAGCGTGAACACGAGGAGACCCGCGAGAAGCTGGCCAGCGTCGCACCGTATGTCGTTCCGGCGCACTCCGCGCCGCGATCACCCGAGGAGGGCGGCGGTCGGCCCGCGGTCGCCGCGCCTACCGTTCGGTGAGGAAGTCCACGCAGGAGCGGACGGTGGCCAGCCGCGGGTAGTCGTCCTCCTCGATGCGGGCGCCGCGTGCGGCGGACAGGCGTTCGATGAAGGTCAGGTAGTCGATGGAGTCGAGTTCGAGGGTGGCGCGCAGGGAGTCGTCCTCGGACACGGCCCGCAGGTAGGACTCGGGGGCGAAGCCGCGCAGTGCGGTGCGGACCGTGGTCTCGGCGGTGTCGCGGGACATGGCGGTGGTCATGGGATCACAGCTCCTCGGGATGCTGGAGAAGTTCGGACAGGGTGTGCAGGAAGCGAGCGCCGACCGCGCCGTCGGAGGCGCGGTGGTCGGCGGAGAGGGTGGCGGTCACCTGGGGTCGGACGCCGAGCAGGCCGTCCACGGCGCACGGGCGCTCGGTGACCGCGCCGAAGCCGACAATGGCGACCTGGGGCGGCGGGATGACGCCGAAGACCGAATCCACGCCCAGATCACCGAGATTCGTGACGGTGAGGGTGGCGGGGGTGGCATCGGCCGCACGCAGCTGACCGTCACGGGACCGGGCGACGATGCCGCGCACCGCCGCCATGGTCGCGGGCACCGAGAGGGTGTCGGCACGCGGCACGGTGGGCACGATGATGCCCCCGCCCCGCAGCGACACCACCACCCCCAGATCCACCCGCTCGGCGGGTTCGAACCGGCCGTCGACCCAGATCCCGTTGACATCCGGCACCTTCCGCGCCGCCAGCGCGGTAGCGCGCAACAGCAGCGCCGCGGGCAGCACCCGCTCGCTCACGGCCAGCCGCCGATTCGTCTCCCGCAACCACCCCACGGCGGCCGCCATATCGATGGTGCTCGACAGATAATAGTGCGGCACAGTCTGTTTCGACCGCGTCATAGCCGCCGCGATCATCGCCCGCACCGCCCCCACGTCACGCGTATGCCCGGCAGCCCCCGGCCCCGCAGCCGCGTCGCCCACACCGCCGCCCCGAACCCCCACACCAGCGCCATCCGACGTACTCGTGATTCCCACGGAACCACCCGGAATACTGGCGAACCCTGCGGCGTCGCCCGGAATACCGACATGGCGTCTCGACTCCCGATGTGCCGCACGGATATCGGCGGCACGCCGGGCCCCGCCGGGACCGGTGCCGGTCACCTCGGCGAGATCGACGGCCAGTTCACGTGCGACACGCCGGGCATAGCCCGATGCCCGCACATGAAGTCGGTAGACCGCGCGACCCGTTTCGGCGGCCTCCGCCTGCCCACTGCCACGCTCCGCCGCTACGACGTCCACGCCTGGCTCGGAAGGAGCGGCCGGTCCCGCGTCGCGGCGGATCAGGTCGCTCTCGCCCCGCCCCGCGACGTGCTCCGGTCGAGATGTGGCCGATCGCGCGGGATACGACTGCCCTGTCTCCGCCTGCGGCGAGGCTCCCGCATCGCCCGCGCGATCCACGGCGTTGTCGAGTCCAGCGGCTGGCGACGTACCGGTGCGTTCCGCCGCGACCCGCTCGATATCGGCGCGCACGATACGACCGTCGGGGCCCGACCCGGCGACGGTCGCGAGATCGATTCCGGCCTCCGCAGCCAATCTGCGCACCAGCGGCGTCACGCGAATCTCGTGGAGCACCATACCGTTTCCGGTGTCGTCGGCGGGCGGCCGCGACCCGGGGGCGGATGCCACCGCCCCACGAGCGCGGGACTGCAACCCGGTTTCGGCCGCAGCGGTCGCGCCCCGCCGGGGTTCGGGTTCCCCGGTGCTCGCCGATGGGTTCACCGCGCTCGCCGGTGAGTCCACAGCGCCCGGCGGTGAGTTCACAGCGCCCGCCGCGTCGGGCGGGGGCGGCGTGGAACCGGTCGCCGGTTCGATGGTGGCCAGGACCGCGCCGACCGGGACGGTTTCCCCTTCGGGGACCAGGATCGTCCCGATGACACCGTCGTCGAAGCATTCGATCTCGATGGCGGCCTTGGTGGTGTCCACCTCGGCGATGACATCGCCTGCGTGCACCGTCTCGCCGGGGTGCACCATCCAGTGCAGCAGGGTGCCCTCGGTCATGTCGGCTCCGAGGGAGGGCATGCGGAATTCGGGCATTCATCTCACCGCTTTCCGGACGGCGTCGACCACCGCGTCCACCCGGGGCAGCGCCGCCTCCTCCAGGTGCCGGGCGTACGGGATGGGCACCTCGGCGGTGCACACCCGTGCGGCGGGGCTGTCGAGATCCCAGTAGGCGTGTTCGGCGGCGCGGGCGACGATCTCGGCGGCGATGCCGACGCTGCGCCAGCCCTCGTCGACCACGATCAGACGGTGGGTGCGTGACACCGACTCCAGCAGGGTGGTCTCGTCCAGCGGGCGCAGGGTGCGCAGATCGAGCACCTCCGCCGCGATGCCCTCGGCCGCCAGTTCCTCGGCGGCGGCCAGCGCGGTGCGCAGGGTGCCGCCGTAGGCGACGACGGTGGCGTCGGTGCCGGGGCGGCGGATGGCCGCCCGGTCGATATTCACCGCTCCGGCGTCGGCGGGCAGCTCGTCCTCGATGTTGTAGAGCGCGATGGGTTCGAAGATGAGCACCGGATCGGGATCCCGCAGCGCCGTCCAGAGCATGCCGCGAGCGTCGGCGACGGTCGCCGGTGACACCACCCGCAGCCCCGGGATATGCGCGTAGAACGCCTCCAGGCTGTGCGAATGCTGCGCCGCCAGTTGCCGTCCCGCACCGGTGGCCAGGCGGATCACCAGCGGCACCCCCAGCTGCCCGCCCGACATGTGCCGCAGGGTGGCGGCGTTGTTGAGGATCTGGTCGAGGGCGAGCAGGCTGAAATTGCCGGTCATGATCTCGACGATGGGCCGCATACCGCCCAGCGCCGCACCGATTCCCGCGCCCACGAATCCGGATTCGCTCAGCGGCGTGTCCCGAATCCGTTCCGGCCCGTATTCCTCCAGCAGGCCGCGGCTGACGCCGAAGCAGCCACCGTACGCGCCGACGTCCTCCCCCATGAGGAAGACGCGGTCGTCGTGATCGAGGGCCTCCCGCAACGCCTGTCGCATCGCCTCCCGATAGGTGATCATGATGTCGGCTCCCCGTAGACGTAGCGGGTCAGGTCGGCGACCGGTTCCAGTGGTCCGGAGCGGCCGGTGGTGACGGCGTCCTCGAGTTCGGCCGCCACGGTCGCCTCGAGCTCTCGCAGCGCCGCCTCGTCCACCACGCCTTCGGCGAGCAGACGTGTCCGCAGTCGCGGAATCGGGTCGCGCGCTTTCCATTCCTCGATCTCGGCCTTGTCCCGATAGCGGTCGGCGTCGTACAGCGAGTGCGCCCGAAACCGGTAGGTGCGCAGTTCCAGGAAGCACGGCCCCGCTCCGCCGCGTATCGAGGTCACCGCGCGCCGGGTCGCCGCGGCCACGGCCTCCGCGTCCATTCCGTCGACCGGCCACGACATCAGTCCGTAGGAAGCGGCTCGCAGCGCCAGATCGGTCGCGGCGTGCTCCCGGGCCAGCGCGGTGCCCATGGCGTAGCGGTTGTTCTCGCACGCGAACAGCACCGGAAGCCGCCACAGCGCGGCCAGATTCAGCGACTCGTGGAATTCGCCCTCGGCCATCGCGCCCTCACCGAACAGGCATACGGTCACCCGTGGCCGCTCGCGCATCGCGTCGGCGAGCCCCAACCCCACCGCGACCGGAAGTCCGCCGCCGACAATGGCATTGCCGCCGTAGAAGCGCCGCTCGGCGTCGAACAAATGCATGGAGCCGCCCCGGCCCCGGCTGCATCCGGTGGAACGGCCGAACATCTCGGCCATGAGCGTCGGCATCGGAATGCCGCGGGCGATGGCGTGCCCGTGTTCGCGGTAGGTGGACACCACCGCGTCGTCGGGGCCGATCTCGCGCAGCAGTCCGGCGGCCACCGCCTCCTCGCCGATGTAGAGGTGCAGGAAGCCGCGGATCTCCTCGGCGCTGTAGAGCCGCACACAGCGTTCCTCGAAGCGGCGGATGCGAATCATGTTGCGCAGCAAGTCGATCCGTTCTTGGACGGAGAGGCTCCCGGTGGCGTCGAGCGCGGTCACGACACGCCCTCCAGGGTCGACACGTCACCCTCGGGCAGGCCCAGTTCGCGAGCCTTGAGCAGCCGTCGCATGACCTTGCCGCTGCGGGTGTGCGGCAGGCTCTCGGTGAATTCGATGCGTTTGGGCGCGACCGCTCCGAGTGCGCGCCGCCCGAAGGCGGTGATCTCGGCCCGCAGGTCGTCGTCGGGACGGAAGCCCGGGCGCAGCAGCACGAATGCCTTCACCAGCTCACCGGCGACCGGGTCGGGGGTGCCGATCACGCCGACCTCGGCCACCGCCGGATGCGACATGAGCGCGCTCTCCACCTCGAACGGCCCCACCAGATGTCCGGCCGACTTGATCACGTCGTCGGCGCGGCCCACGAACCAGTAGTAGCCGTCGGCATCGCGGCGCGCGAGATCGCCGGTGAGGTACCAGCCGTCCGCGAACGCCTTGGCGTAGCGCTCGGGATCGTTCCAGTACCCGCGGAACATCGAGGGCCACCCGGCCCGTAGCGCCAGCTCTCCCACCTCCTCGGTGTCGGCGAGGGTGACGGCGCCGTCGGTGACCGCGGCCCGGCCGTCGCCGCCCCGGCGCAGCACGGTGACCTCGATTCCGGGCAGTGGACGTCCCATCGAGCCGGGCCGCACCTGCGCGGCGGCCAGATTCGCGATTATGATCGCGCCGGTCTCGGTCTGCCACCAGTTGTCGTGCGCGGGCCGGCCGAACACGCGAGCGCTCCACACCACGACCTCGGGATTGAGCGGCTCCCCGACACTGGCGATGAACCGCAGGCGCGACAGATCGGTGCCGGGCGGCAGATCGTCGCCGCGGCGCATGAGCATGCGCAAAGCGGTGGGCGCGGTGTACCACACCGTCACCCGCTCGTCGGTGAGAACGCCGAACCAACGCTGCGGATCGAACTCGGCCTCATCGCAGACCAGGGTGACGCCCAGGCTGAGCGGCGCGATCACCCCGTAGGACATGCCGGTCACCCAGCCCGGATCGGCGGTGCACCAGAAGATGTCGCCCGCCCGCAGGTCCAGCGCGTAGCGCGCGGTGACGCGGTGGGCGAGCACCGCCCCGTGCACATGCACCGCGCCCTTGGGTTTTCCGGTGGTGCCGCTGGTGAAGTGCAGCAGCGCCGGATCCTCGGAATCGGTTCGCACCACCTCGAATTCGTCGGAGGCCGCGAACATGGCCAGCGACAGATCGAGGGTGTCGTCCTCCTGCGGCGCCTCGATATCGGCGGCGTCGGTGACCAGCACGTGGCGCAGCGCGGGCACCTCGGCGCGAATGGGAGCGACCTTGCGGTGATAGAGCTCCACCGTGGTGACCAGCGTGCTCGCCCCCGAGATCGCCAGCCGCTGCCGCACCGGCTCCGGCCCGAAGGCCGAGAACAGCGGCGACACCACGCACCCCGCCTTCCACGCGCCCAGAATCGCGATATACAGCTCGGGCGTGCGGTTCAACAGCACGCACACCCGGTCACCGCGCCGCACCCCTTGACTGCGCAGCACATTCGCGAACCTGTTGCTCAACCCGGCCAGGTCGCGATAGCTCAGCACACTGACATTCCCGGCCACATCCCGGCAGCGCAGTGCGACGGCGTCGGCGAGCGGCGTGCCCAGATGCCGGTCCACGGCCTCATGGGCGATGTTGACCCACCCCTGCGCCATCGTATCGAGATCGAATCGAGCAGCCTCCCAGGAGAATTCCCGGCGCGACAGGTCGTAGTCGGTCATAGTGGCGTCGGCCCGCTCCCGCGCCGACTTCTCGATGGGCTCCCACCGCACGGACGCGGCCTCCGGGACGCCATTCCGGTTCTCGGTCATTGTCGAACCTCCCGCAGTCAGTGAACGACTGCCGCCGCCACCTCCGGCAGGGCGCAAAGACCATCGCCGCGGGGACCTCGGTCGCCTCTCACCCCGGCGCGGTCGATCGGTGACCATGGTCCCGCCGGAACGGGGTATCAGGCCCCTCATCGAATCGGCCGCCACTGGGCAGGCTCGAGGTATGACTACGAACTCACCTCGCATTTCGGTCGTCTTCGCCACCGCGCAGGGGTCGACCCGCGATATCGCCGAATTCATCGGTACCGAACTGGAGAGCCGCGGGGCGGTCGTGGAGATCGCCGAGGTCGAGCACGCACCCGAGCTGTCGCGCTTCGACGCGGTGGTGCTGGGCAGTGCCGTGCACAATATGGCGCTGCTGCCCGCGCTCGAGGAGTACGTGCGGTCGCATCGGGACGAGCTGAACGTCCGTGACGTCTGGCTGTTCAGCGTGGGGCTGGGACCGGCGCTGAGCGGTCCGATCGGGCGGCGGTACGGCCGTCTGGTGCCCCAGCGGATCGCCGCTGTCCGCGATTCCATCGCGCCGCGTGATTACCGGGCGTTCGCGGGGCATTACGAACGCGTCGGGGTCTCGCTGTGGGCGCGCATCCTGTACCGGGTCCTGGGCGGCGGACGCTACGGCGATCTGCGCGACTGGACCGCGATCCGGGTGTGGACCGACTCCATCGCGCGCACGCTCGGCCTCCCGGCGGCACAGTCCACCTCCATGCACCCCTGACGGGGCGACCGGCCCGGAAGGACCGCCATGACCATCCGCCACGCACCGCTGTTCGTCATCGCCCTGCCCGTCGTGGTGGCGGGGCTGCAACTGGCGGGCATGCCCGCCTCGATTCTCTGGCTCGCACTGCTGCTGCTCGCCGCGCCGGTGCTGATGCTGCTGCTCATGCCCGCCGATATCCGCCGCCGGCCGGTGCCGGGTGAATCCGGGCCGAACTGAAGGTTGTTGGTGCACAGTGCGTTCCACCATTCCCCTGGGCCAGGTCGCGGGTATCCGGATCGGCGCGAACTGGTCGGTTCTCGTCACTATCGCCCTGTTCACCTGGGTACTCGGCGGCTTCCTCACCGACACCGCGAGCACGGCCGTGGTCTGGACCGTGGCCGTGCTCGGCGCGCTCGCCCTCATCGCCTGCCTGCTCGCGCACGAACTCGCCCATTCGATCGTCGCCCGCCGCAGCGGAATCCGGGTCGAGGGCATCGTGCTGTGGCTGCTCGGCGGGGTCTCCGAACTCGGTGACGAACCCGGCGACGCGCGCACCGATCTGCGCGTCGCCCTCGCCGGGCCGCTCACCAGTCTGGGGCTGGCCGTGGTGGCCTTCGCCGGAGCCACCGTCAGCGCCCTCATCGCCCCGGACGGACCGGTGACCGCCGCCCTCGTCTGGCTCGCCTCGGTCAACGCCGTGCTCGGCGTCTTCAATCTGTTGCCCGGCGCACCGCTCGACGGCGGCCGGGTGCTGCGCGCCGTCCTGTGGTGGCGAAGCGGTGACCGGCTGCGGGCCGCGACCGCCGCGGCGCGCAGCGGTCAGACGCTCGGCACCGTCCTGATGCTGGTCGGTGTCGCCGAACTACTGCTGTTCGGCCATCTCGGCGGCCTCTGGCTCATCCTGCTGGGCTGGTTCCTCAATTCCGCCGCCAACGCCGAACTCGCCATCGCGGGTCTGCGACATCGTCTGGGCGACAGCCTGGTCGGCGATGTCATGACCTCCGCACCGATGGCCGTACCCGCCGAGTGGACCGTCGCCGAACTGCTGCGTTCCGACGCACCACACACCGGGCACCGGGTGTTCCCGGTGGTCGAACCCGGTGGTCGGCCGGTAGGCGTGCTGGCCTGGGCCGATCTGGTCGCCGCGCCCGAGCGGACGCGCGACGGCACGCACCTGCGCGATCTCGCCCGTGAACTGCCGTCCACGGCGATCGTTCGTCCGGACGCACGGCTCGCCGACGTGGCGTCGCATACGGTCCTGCGGCCCAACCTCGACGCGGTCGCGGTGGTCGACGCCGATGGCAGACTGACCGGCCTGGTCACCGCCACCGACATGGTGCTCGCCTGCCAGCGTTCCGCACTCGGTCTGCCCGTCCCCACCCATCGCAGGAGGCTCCCATGACCTCGGTACCGGTGCTGCGCGACGAACCGCAGCAGATCTTCCACGACCGCCGTGAAGCGGGGCGGGTACTCGCGCGGCTGCTCGAGCACTACCGCCACGATCCCGACGTGATCGTGCTCGGGCTGGCGCGGGGCGGCGTTCCGGTCGCCTGGGAGGTGGCGGCCGCGCTCGGCGCGCCGCTGGACACCCTCATCGTGCGCAAACTCGGCGCACCCGGAAATCCCGAATTCGCCATCGGCGCGCTCGCGGGCGGCGGCCGGCTGGTGCTCAACGACGACATCGTGCGCGGTCTGCGGCTCACCGCCGAGCAGGTGCGCACCATCGCCCGCGAGGAGGCCCGCGAGCTGCGTCGCCGGGAATCCGCCTACCGCGGCGAACGCCCACCGCTGGACGTGGCCGGGCGCACCGTCATCCTCGTCGACGACGGCCTGGCCACGGGCGCGAGCATGTTCGCCGCCATCGAGGCCGTGCGGGCCGGTGAACCCAAGCAGGTGGTGGTGGCGGTTCCGGCCGCGCCGGAGTCGACCTGTCACGAAATGCGCGGCATGGTCGACGATCTGGTCTGCGCGACCATGCCGTCCCCCTTCCTCGCGGTCGGCGATTCGTTCTGGAACTTCACCCAGGTCACCGATGACGAGGTACGGCTGCTGCTCGCCACCCCGACCACCGACGTCCCACCGCGGGTGACCGATCCGGTCGCGCTGCTGCGCGCCGCCGCCGTGGCCGCGCCCGCCGGCGTTCCGCCCGACGACGATTTGCGCGATCTCATCGGCGACGCCCGGTTCGTGCTGATCGGCGAGAGTTCGCACGGCACCCACGAGTTCTACTCCGCGCGCGCCGAGATCACCCGCCGCCTGATCGTGGACCACGGCTTCCGCGCCGTCGCGGCCGAAGCGGATTGGCCCGACGCCTACCGCGTCGACCGCTACGTGCGCGGACACGGCACCGACGGCTCCGCCACCGAGGCGCTCGGCGGCTTCGAGCGATTCCCCTCGTGGATGTGGCGCAATGTGGTGGTCCGCGACTTCGTCGACTGGCTGCGCCGCTACAACGACCTCTCGGCGCAGGGAGCCGAGGCCGGGTTCTACGGGCTCGACCTCTACAGCATGCACCGCTCCATGCGGCGGGTGATCGACTACCTCGAACAGGCCGACCCGGTCGCCGCCGAACGCGCCAAACGCCGCTACGGCTGCTTCGACCGCGGCTCCGGCGAGGACGGCCAGTCCTACGGCTTCGCGGCGGCCTTCGGTTCCGGCGAGTCCTGCCAGGCCGAAGTGGTGCGCGAACTGGTGGACCTGCAACGCAATGCCGCCGCGCTCATGGACGTCTACGACGGCGACGCCTACTTCGACGCACTGCGCAACGCGTGGACCGTGCGTAACGCCGAGGCGTACTACCGCGCCATGTTCGGCGACCGGGTGAGTTCGTGGAACCTGCGCGACGAGCATATGGCAGACACCCTGGACGCCCTGGCCCGCCATCTCGACCGCCCCGGCGTGCCCGCGCGGATCGTGGTGTGGGCGCACAACTCCCATATCGGTGATGCCCGCGCCACCGAGATGGCCGCCGACGGTCAGCTCACCCTCGGCCAGCTGATCCGGGAGCGGCACGGAAGCGCCTGTCGCACCATCGGTTTCACCACCTCGCGGGGTACGGTGACGGCCGCCAGCCACTGGGACGGCCCGAGCGAGCACAAGATCGTGCGTCCGGCCCTGGCCAGCAGTATCGAAGAACTGTTGCACGACACCGGCATGCCGGCCCTGTTCCTGCGCACCGACCACCCCGAGGCCGCCGAGGTCCTGGCCGACACCCGGCTCGAACGCGCCATCGGCGTCATCTACCAGCCGCGCACCGAACGCCAGAGCCACTACTTCCACGCGCGTCCGGCCGACCGCTACGACGCCGTGATCCACATCGACCACACCACGGCCCTGGAACCGCTGCGCCCGGAGACCATTCGCCACGCGACGCGGGACCTTCGGCCGTAGCCGACCGTCGTCGGCACGGGAGACGCTGACAGCACACGACATTCGAGGGATCGGAGCCGTAATGGGTGACTATGTGGCGGGTCTGGCGGAACTGCGCCTGAGCGATGCCGACCGGGCCGGTGGCAAGGGGGCGAACCTCGGTGAGCTGGTGGCCGCCCGGCTGCCGGTGCCACCGGGATTCGTGATCCTGAAATCCTGTTACGAGGAGGTCGTCACCGGCGGCCCGCACGGTGCCGAACTCGACGCGCTGCACAAGCAGGCACTCGACGCCGCCCTGGGCGCTACCGCCGCCGACGGGCAGCGGTTGGACGAACTGTGCCGGACCATGCGGGAGCGGGTGCTCGACACCCCGATCCCGGCCGCGGTGCGCGAGGCGGTGATCACGGCCTACCACCGGCTCGGCGACACACCCCGGGTGGCGGTGCGCTCCTCGGCCATCGGCGAGGACGGCGCCAAGACCTCGTTCGCCGGAATGAACCTCTCGCTCACCAATATTCGCGGTGACGACCGACTGCTGACCGCCGTGGTCGAATGCTGGGCGTCGCTGTTCACCCCGCGCGTGCTCACCTACCGCGCCCACCGCGACATGCGCGATCGCCCGGTCATGGCGGTCGTCGTGCAGTGCATGGTGAGCGCGAGCAGCGCGGGCGTGGCATTCACCGCCGACCCCTCCGACGGGCGTCGCGACCGCGTCGTCATCGACGCCGCCCGCGGCCAGGGCGAGGTGGTGGTCTCGGGGGCCACCGAACCCGACACGTATCTGCTCGACGCCGCCGGTCCCACCCTGCTCGCCACCCGTACCGGACACCAGAGCTTCGCCATCGTGGCCGGGACCGACGCCGACCAGCGGGTGGAACTGTCGGCGGCGGACCAGGACGCGCCGACGCTCACCGAGGAGCAGGCGATCGAGGTGGCCGCGTTGGCACTGCGGGTGCAGGCACATCACGGCGGCCGACCGCAGGATGTCGAATGGGCCTACGACGCCGACACGCTGTGGCTGGTGCAGGCCCGACCGATCACCATGCTGCCCGACCATCCCACCGCGGCGACCCGGCCGCCAGCGGACCGGCGGACGGAGTCGGATCCGCACGAGGTGCTGGTGCGCGGGCTGGCCGCCTCCCCCGGACGCGCGGCGGGCGCGGTGCGCGTACTGCACGCCCCCAGTGAGGGCGAGCAACTGCGCGACGGTGAGATCCTGGTGGCCCCCATGACCAATCCGGACTGGCTGCCCACCATCTCGCGGGCCGCGGCGGTGGTCACCGACAGCGGCGGTATGACCTGCCATGCCGCCATCGTGGCCCGGGAACTCGGGGTGCCGTGCGTGGTCGGCGCGCGCACCGCGACCCGGGAGCTGCGCACCGGCACCGAGGTCACCGTCGACGGCGGCGCCGGGCTGGTGCGCGCCGGGCGCATGACGGCCACGGTGGTCGGCAGCGCATCCGAGCCGATCGCGGCACCGGTCGTCGAACCGCTGGCCACCCGCGTATACGTCAATCTCGCCCTGCCCGAGGTGGCCGAACGCGTCGCCGCCCGCGACGATATCGACGGAATCGGTCTGCTGCGCGCCGAGACACTGCTGACCCGCGCGCTCGCGGGGCGGCATCCGCACGACCTCATCGCCCGCGGTGAAGGCGAACGGTTCGTGACCGATCTGGCCGACCCGTTGCAGCGCATCGCGGCGGCGTTCGCGCCCAGACCGGTGATCTATCGCGCTACCGATATGCGCAGCAACGAGTTTCGCGCCCTCGAGGGCGGCACCGCCTACGAACCCGAGGAACGCAATCCGATGATCGGCTTCCGCGGCTGCTACCGCTACGTGCGTGAGCCGGAGATGTTCGGCTTGGAACTGCGGGCGCTGGCACGGGTCCGCGAGCAGTATCCCAATCTGCACCTGATGATCCCGTTCGTGCGCACCCGCTGGGAGTTGGAGGCGTGCCTGGAACTGGTGGACGCGAGTCCGCTCGGACGCCAGCGCGGCCTGCACCGCTGGGTGATGGCGGAGGTGCCGTCGGTGGTGTACAGGCTGCCCGAGTACGTGGGCGCGGGCATCGACGGCGTGTCCATCGGCAGCAACGACCTCACCCAGCTCATGCTCGGGGTGGACCGCGATTCCGAGGAATGCGCCGAGCTGTTCGACGAGGCCGATGCCGCGGTGCTCGATGCCATCGACCGAATCGTCGGCACGGCGCGCCGGTTGGGCATCACCTCGTCGCTGTGCGGGCAAGCGCCCTCCACCCGGCCCGAATTCGCCGAGCATCTGGTGCGCATGGGCATCACCTCGGTGTCGGTGACGCCGGACGCGGTGACGCGCGCCCGGCGCTCGATCGGAGCCGCGGAACGGCGGGTACTGCTCGAACGCGCCCGGCGCGACTGAGTTCGAGCGGTCGACAGGTCTGGTTCGCCCGTCTTTCACACGGCCGCCCGGTGGTCCGGTAATAGAATGTGTCCCTGAAATCGCGTAACCACGCGCGGTCGAACGAGACACAGGACAGCCGATATATGACCGTCGATCCGCAGAGCGGCTCCTACTCGGTTCGCGAGACCCTGTCGCAGCTGCGGCTACGAGAGCTGCTCACCGAGGTCAAAGACCGCGTCGAACAGATCCTCGATGCCCGCGACCGCATGGACGGCCTGGTCGAGGCCATGCTCGTGGTCACCTCGGGCCTGGACCTGGACCAGACCCTGCGCACCATCGTGCACACCGCCATCAGTCTCGTCGACGCGCGCTACGGCGCGCTCGGCGTGCGCGGGCACGACCACCACCTGGAACAGTTCATCTACGAGGGCATCGACGAGGAGACCCGCGCCCTCATCGGTGACCTGCCCGAGGGCCGCGGCGTCCTGGGCATGCTGTTCAGCCAGCCCAAGCCGATTCGGCTGGAGAATCTGGCCCACCATCCGTCATCGGTCGGTTTCCCGCCCAACCATCCGCCCATGCGCACCTTCCTCGGTGTGCCGGTACGCATTCGCGACGAGATCTACGGCAACCTCTACCTGACCGAGAAGGCGGGTGGGCAGCTGTTCACCGAGGACGACGAGGTCATCGTCCGCGCCCTGGCCGCCGCGGCGGGCACCGCCATCGACAATGCCCGCCTCTACGAGTCCGCGCGGACCCGGCAGGCGTGGATCGAGGCCACCCGCGATATCGCCACCGAGTTCCTGGCGGGCACCGACGCCAGCGAGGTACTCCCCCAGGTGGTCGATCAGGCGCGTGCGCTGACCCTGTCCGACTGCGGTTTCCTCGCCCTGTCGGAGGATCCGGAGACGCCGCCGGAGGAGATCACCGAGCTGCGAATCGCGCACTGGTCCGGCAACGGCGACAGCCCCGCCGACCCGTATGTCCGCATCGGCGGCACCACCATCGGCGATGTGTTCGTCGAGCGCGCCCCTCGGCGTTTCGAGGGCCCCGACGACGCCCCGGACGCGCAGGCACCCGCTGAGTTCGGCAAAACGATCGCGAATCGCGGTCCCGCCATGATTCTGCCGCTGCGCGCGCACGATTCGTCCTTCGGCGTGCTCGTCGTGGTGCGTCCGCGCGGCGCGGCCCCGTTCACGGAGGAACAGCTCTCCCTGGCGGCGGCGTTCACCGATCAGGCCGCACTGGCCATTCAGCTGGCGGAGGCGCAGCAGCGGATGCGGGCCCTGGATGTGCTCACCGATCGCGACCGTATTGCCCGAGATCTGCACGACCACGTCATTCAGCGGCTGTTCGCGGCCGGGCTGAGCCTGCAGGGCACCGTGGCCCGCGCCCGCACGCCGGAGGTGCGAAAACGGCTCACCGACGTCATCGACGACCTCCAGGACGTCGTCCAGGAGATCCGCACCTCCATCTTCGATCTGCACAGCGGCGGCACGGGTCCGGCGCATCGACTGCGCCAGCGCATCGAACAGGTCGTCGCCAAGCACACCACCGATATCGATATCCGCACCTCGGTGCGAATATCCGGCCCGCTGTCGGTGGTGGACGCCGCACTCGCCGATCATGCCGAGGCCGTGGTGCGCGAGGCGGTCAGCAATGCGGTGCGCCATGCCGCGGCCGATACGCTCACCGTCGCCGTCGAGGTCGACGACGACCTCACCATCACCGTGACCGACGACGGCCGCGGCATACCCGAGAACATCACCCCGAGCGGTCTGCGCAATATGGCACACCGTGCCGAACAGGCGGGCGGCGCCTTCGAGATCGGCGCGGGCGAGAACGGCACCGGCACGCGGCTGCGCTGGTCGGTGCCGCTCGACTGAGCCGCGACAACGGCGATCAGCGCGACCGCACCACCACGGCCGGGCAGTCCACGCTGTGCAGCAGCGCGGAACTGGTGGAGCCCAAGAGCATGCCGGTAAATCCGCCGCGCCCGTGGCTGCCGACCACCACCAGTTGCGCGTTCTCCGATTCGTCGAGCAGTGCGCGCACCGGGCGGTCCATCACCAGAATGCGGCGCACTGGCACGTCCGGGTAGCGCTCACCGTATCCGGCCAGGCGTTCGGCGAGCAGCGCCTCCTCCTGATCGCGCACCATATCCCAGCCCGGGGCCGGGAGGTACGGGCCCGTGTAGTCGCTCCAGGCGTGCAGTGCGGTGAGGCCGACCTTGCGCCGTGACGCCTCCTCGAAGGCGAAGGCCAGCGCGGGATCGCCGACCGGCGTCCCGTCCACGCCGACCAGCACGGGCTTCTCCGCCGAGATCGGATCCACGGCCGGGCCGGGGATCACCGCGACGGGGCAGTGCGCGTGCCGGGTGACCGCGGTGCTCACCGAACCGAGCAGGCCGCGTCGGAAGGCGCCCAGGCCGCGAGTGCCGACCACCAGGGTGCGCGCCCGCTGCGAGCGGTCGATGAGATCGGGGATGACGGGGTGCAGCGTCACCTCGGTGGTGATCTCGAGTGCTTCCCCGGGTGCGGCATTGCGGGCGATGCGCTTGGCTTCGGCCACCACACGCTCGCCGTCCTCGTGCAGCCAGCGGGTATCGGATTCGGTCAACTGCGCGCCGGGACCGAACGCGGTCGGCACCGACACGGACGTGACCAGATGCAGCGGGCAGCCGTGCAGGGCGGCGTCCACCGCCGCCCACGCGGCGGCGTGATACGACACCGCCGAACCGTCCACGGCCGCGATGACAGGCGGGTTCAGTTCCCCGCCCGGGGTTTCGGAGTTGTCGGTCATGAGCTTCTCCTCGAGGGGTCGTCCGGCGGCAGTTCGCCGTGTGCCAGGTCGTCCGATTCCAGTGTCGATCCGAACCGGGGTGTTATTCCAGGTCTCGTCCGATGGGGCGGGTCATGCCGCGCCATTCGGCCTCCCAGGCGGCCCGGCGGCGGGCATCCAGGGCATAGCCGGTTCCGGCGGCCAGGGCGGCGGCCGCACTCCAGGTGATCAGCAGCACCGCCGCCCCGGTGCCGATCCCCGCCTCGGCGGCGGTGCCGGCCCGCTGCGGCGAGTCGGTGGGCCTGCCGTCCGCGGTGAGCCAGGCGCTGGTGCGCTCCCCGGCCCGCAGACCGCCCGTCACCGGGACCGTCGTGGTTCCGGACCGGCCGTCGTACTCCCAGCGCACCGTCGCCTCGAAGCGGCCGGTATCGGCGCGACTGGCGGCCGCCGCCGGGTGCGGGTCGCCCACGAGGGTCGCCGGGACCTCGATCTTGCCCGCGTTCTCCACGGCGAGCCGTTCGGCCGTCTCGGTATAGCTCACGGTGCCCGCGGCACCCGCCAGCGGGACGGCGGCCAGGGCGATGGCGACGGCCACGATCCGGACCGAACTCTCACAGCGGTCGGAGAACCGCATGAGCGGGTTGGTCGCCCACGGCCGCAGCCGCCATATGCGAAGCGGCAGTGCCGGATTGGTGGACATTGCCGATCACCTCTCTCGGAACTCGGGTGCTACCGCGTGCAGCGGTCACCGGGTGGTCGAGTCCACCGATCCCAGTGGCTCGTCCAGGGGATGCAGGACCTCGTCCAGCGGTAGCCGGGGCGTGGTCGGCACCGCCGCGCCGCTGGTTGCCGCCCAGCCCATGCGAATGATCAACTGCGGATAACCGAAGTCGCCCAGGATGTCGTGGCGGATGCGGTCTCGGAACTCCGGCAGCTCCAGCGGTTCGCTGAGCGGACAGGTAGCCAGCCCGAGCGCGGTGGCGGTGAGCAGGACCGCACTGGCCGCCTCACCCGCCCGCAGCCGCGCTTGTGCGTCGTCGGTTCCGGTGCACAGCAACAGCATGCGCGCCGACTCATCGGTATCGTGCACCGCCGTCTCGGCCAATCCGGGATCGCCGAACGGTCGGGTCGTCGCATCCCGCGCGGTGACGGCATTGCGGCCCGGAACACCGTGCGGCATGGCGTGATGCCCGCTCCACACCGCCAGTTCGGCGCGGTAGGCGGGATCGCGGGAATGCTCGGTCGCCGCGCCCTCGAAACCGCGTCGCAGTGCCGCGAGTTCATCGGGGGCGTCGATGGCGCGGACCTGCACACCGCTGCTGGTGCCCGCCGCGGTCACCGTCGCGACCTGCGTGGCGGGCACCTCCCAGGAGGTGAACTGCCGTCGGTCGCTGTGCCGCCGCGAAATCGCCCGCGACAGCCGGACATCCTCGGGAGTCGGGGTGGCGGCATGGAATTCGACCGCGGCCAGATGCCGGGTGTCGGCCGGATTCGGGAAGCGGTGCACCGTCGACTCCCACCCGAACACCCGCATGGCGACGCGTAGATGATGCAGTGCCGCACCACAACTCACCAGCAGATCGCGCCCGTCCGGGTCGGTGTAGGGCAACTGCCTGCTGTGGTCGGCGTACAGGTGCAGAGTGCGGTCGCCGATGCGCCAGAGCCAGGGTTGGCTGTTGTGCACCGAGGGGGCCCGCAGCGCCAGGGTCAGCGCCGCCCGCATGGTGGCGTGATCGGGGTGGTTGCTCGACATAGCTTCTGCTCCTTCAGGATTCGCCCAGCGCCAGGTTCTGTCCGGCGGTGGCGCCGCCGTCGAGTACGAACTCCGAACCGGTCGAGAAGGTGGCCTCGGTGACCAGGAAGCGCACCATGGCGGCGACCTCCTCCGGCTCGCCGAATCGGGGCAACGGCTGTGCGGCGGCGACGGATTCGGGCAGCGGTTCGGTCATCGGAGTGCGGATGGGGCCCGGATGCACCGAGCAGACCCGGATATCGTCGTGTCCGAGTTCCAGGGCGGCGGCCTTGGTGACGCCGCGCAGGCCCCACTTGCTGGCCACGTAGCCGCTGATCCCGGCGTAGCCGATGAGTCCCGCGGTGGAGGAGACATTCACGATCACGCCGCCCTCGGCCGCCCGCAGTCGCGGAGCCGCCAGATGCATGCCCAACCAGGAGCCGTACAGGTTGACGTCGACGACATGGCGGAACATCGAGGGCGACTCGGTGTCGACGGTGCCGAAATCGAGAATGCCCGCATTGTTGATCAGGATGGCCAGCGGGCCGAAGGTCGCTTCGGCATCCGCGATCACCCGTTCCCAGCCCTGGGCGTCGGTGACGTCGAGGTGCCGGAAGACCACCCGCGATCCCAGCGCGTCCGCCAGGGCCTCGCCCTCGCGATCGAGCAGGTCGGCGGCGACGACGCCGATACCCTCCTTGGCGAGCGTCGTCACCACGGCGGCTCCGATACCGCGTGCGCCGCCGGTGACGATGGCGCTTCTACCCTGGAAGTCGTTCATGGCGAAAGCCTTTCGTTCTGGTTCGGGAGACTGCCGCGGCAGCGTTCCGCTTCAGCATCTCGCGTCGCACCCCCCGCGCTGACGGGCCGAAGGTCACCGAACGCCCGGGTCGTCGGGCATTTTCGTGTCGTGCCGCACCACGAGCACCGGACATTGCGCGTGCTGGAGCAGCGCGGTGCTGGTCGATCCGATGAGCATGCCCGGGAAGCCGCCGCGGCCATGGGTGCCGACGACCAGCAACTGGGCCTTGTCGGCATGGTTCAGCAGTGCGCGCACCGGGGTGTCGCAGACGACCACGCGTTCCATGGGCACCTCGGGGTACCGCTCCGCGAAACCGGCCATCCCCTGTCCCAGCAGCACCGCTTCGGTCTCGTGAATGGCGGTCCAGCCGACCACCGGCAGGTCGTAGCCGTTGGTCTCGCCCCAGGCGTGCACGGCGAGCAGGCCCACCTTGCGGCGCGATGCCTCCTCGCAGGCGATCTCGATGGCGGGTTGGCTGTTCTCGGTGCCGTCCACACCCACCACCACCGGGAGCCGTGCGGCGTCCGCGTCGGTCTCCGATACGCCGTGCACGACCGCCACCGGGCACTGCGCCCGCCGGCTGATGGCGGTGCTGACCGACCCCAGCAGGGCGCGCCGTACCGCACCCCGGCCACGGTTGCCCACCACGATCATGGCGGCGTCGGCCGACATCCGCATCAGGGTGGGGATGATCGGTTCGAGGGTGAATTCCGTGCTGACGGTGATGGATTCGCCCGGCACGGTGGCATCCGCGACCGTGCTCGCCTCGCCGAGCACGCGAGCGCCGTCGCTGCGCAGCCACGCGGTCTCCGCCGCGCCCAACCCGGTGCGGGAACCGCGCCCCGTGGGGACGGCGTACGAGGTGATGATGTGCAGCGGGGCCCGGCGCAGATCGGCTTCCACGGCCGCCCACTTGACCGCCTGGTACGAGATCTCCGATCCGTCCACCGCGACGATGATCGGGGCGGCGCCCCGATCGGTCGCGGGGACGCTGTTGTCGGCCATGACGCCTCCTGAGTGTGTTTGTGCTCAGAGCATCTCGCCTGACCACTCCCACAGACAGGGACCAAGGTCACCGACCGGACTTGCGCAATGTCACCGGATGCGATGCCGAATCGACAGGGCTGTCGGCCGCCGAACGTCCAGGGGTCTTCACAGGTCCGGATCTCGACGCGGTAACGCCGACGCGGGACCGTGACCTGCGTGAAAGGTTACTGATTGCAGAGTTTGTAAATTGCCTACCTTGCGGAATTTTCAGTGAATCTCGACCGCGGCAGCAACGGCGTGAGTAGCGTCTCGGCGCGCGGAGCTCCTTCCGGACACGTGGCAGAGAGGAACGAAAAACCATGGCGGACATGGATGTCGCATTGAAGGACATGATGATGTTGGACGGCGCGATCGGCGCTGCCGTCGTCGACTACGGCAGCGGCATGGCGCTCGGAGTGCTGGGCGGTTCGAAGAACCTGGATCTCGAGGTCGCCGCCGCGGGCAATACCGAACTCGTCCGCGCCAAGATGCGCACGATCGAACAGCTCGGTCTCAAAGAGGATATCGAGGATGTGCTCATCACCCTCGGTGCCCAGTACCACCTCATTCGCCCGACCCGCGGCCGCCGATCCAAGGGGCTGTTCCTCTACCTCGCCCTGGACCGCAACCGCGGCAATCTGGCCCTGGCCCGGCACCGCCTCAAGGACATCGAGGAGGAGCTCGAGGTCTGAGGCGAGCGCTCAGGCGTCGAGGTCGGCGGCGACCATTCCGGCGATCTTGTCGAGCGTGGCCTCGTCCTCACAGGCGACGATGACCTCGGTGCCCGCGGCGGCACCGAGGGTCATGAGCATGAGCGCGGATCCGGCGTCGACGGGCGCGCCGCCGGGCACGGAGATGGTGACGGGGACGCCCGCGGCCTGGACGGCCTCCACGATGAGCGCGGCCGGGCGGGCGTGCAGACCCTCGGCGGAACCGACGGTGACGGTGACCTGAGGCATGGTGAATCTCCCTGGTGGTGAGGTGGTTACACGGTGGCGGGGACGGACGGGCCGACGGGCGCGGTGGTGCGACCGAAGGTTTTGGCCGCGAGGACGCACAGCGCGGCGGCGAGCACGCCCGCGGCCAGCGCGATCAGGAACCACGCGAGATGGCCGATGGCGAAGAAGACGAAGACGCCGCCGTGCGGTGCGCTGAGGGTCGCGCCCGACGCCATGATGAGCGCCCCGGTCACCGCACCGCCCACCATCATGGACGGGATGACGCGCAGCGGATCGGCGGCGGCGAAGGGAATCGCGCCCTCGGAGATGAACGACGCGCCGAGCAGCCAGGCCGCCCGGCCGTTCTCGCGTTCGGCGGGGGTGAAAAGCCGAGGCCGCAGCACGGTGGCCAGCGCCATGGCCAGCGGCGGCACCATACCGGCCGCCATGACCGCGGCCATGATGCGCAGCGACGCCGGATCGTCGACACTCAGGCCCGCGACGGCGAAGGCGTAGGCCGCCTTGTTCACCGGGCCACCGAGGTCGAAGCACATCATCAGGCCCAGGATCACGCCGAGCACGATGACCGAGGTTCCGGACAGCCCGTTGAGCCAGTCGGTGAGCCCGCTGGTGACCGCGGCGAGGGGTTTGCCCAGCACCACGAACATGAGCGCGCCCACGATGAGCGAGGCGAACAGCGGGATGACCACCACCGGCATGAGGCCCCGAGCCCACTGCGGCACCGCGAGCTTCGAGATCCACAGCGCCGCGAATCCGGCGATCAGACCGCCGACCAGGCCGCCGAGGAAACCGGCCCCGACGAAGACCGCCACCGCGCCCGCGGTGAAACCCGGCGCGAGGCCGGGTCGGTCGGCGATGGCGAAAGCGATGTAGCCCGCGAGCGCGGGCACCAGGAATCCGAATGCCAACGCGCCCAACTGGAACAGCACCGCGCCGATATAGGTCGCCAGACCGCCCTCGGGCAGCGCGGTCAGCGAATTGTCCAGCACGATCGTCTGGGCGTTGTCGGAGATCTCGTACCCGCCGAACAGGAATCCGAGCGCGATGAGCAGACCGCCCGCCGCGACGAACGGGATCATGTAGCTGACCCCGGTGAGCAGGATCTGCCGCAACCGGGTGCCCCAGCCGAGCCCAGCGGAATCCGCTGTGGCGGGCTCGGATTCGGCGTCCGACCCGGACACCCGGGGCGCGGCGGGGTCGAGCGCGGCCCGCTGGGCCTCGGTCACCATGGCGTCGGGTTCGTTGATGGCGCGTTTCACGCCGGAGGCGACGAGCGGCTTACCCGCGAAACGCTCCCGACCACGCACGCCGACATCGGTGGCGAAGATGACGGCGTCCGCGGCGGCGATGGTCGCGGCATCCAGGGGCGTGCTGCCGGACGAGCCCTGGGTCTCCACGTGCACGGTGATCCCGGCGCGTTCCCCGGCGGCCACCAGCGAGTCAGCGGCCATGTAGGTGTGGGCGATACCCGTCGGGCAGGCGGTGACGGCCACGATGGTGCGCACCGCCGCATCGTCCGACCGCTCGGCGGATGCCGGAACCGAGTCTGGCTCGTGTTCGGGCATCGTCCCGGCGACCGTCGCTGTCGCGGCCTCCGGAGCAGTCGCGTTCTGCGACACCGTTGCGTCCGGTGCAGGGGCATCGGTTTTCGCCGGGACACCGGACTTCGCAGACGCGCCGGGCTTCGCAGACGCATCAACCGGCGCGAGCACACCGTCGACGAGTTCGAGCACGTCGGCGGCGGTGGGGGCGGCACGCAACGCGGCAACGAACTCGGGCCGCACCAGTGCACGCGCGAGGGTGGACAGCACCTTCATGTGCTCGGCTCCCCCGTCCGCCGGGGCGGCGATGAGGAAGACCAGGTCCGCGGGGCCGTCCGGGGCGCCGAAGTCGACCGCGGGGCGCACTCGGGCGAATCCGAGCGAGGCGCGCCGCACGGACGCGGACTTGCAGTGCGGGATCGCGATGCCGCCGGGAAGTCCGGTGGCGGACTGACTTTCGCGCTCCAGGGCCGCGTCCCGCAGGGCGGCGGCGTCGGGTGTGCGGCCCGCGTCGGCGAGGCGCTGCGCCAGGGCGGCGATCACGTCGTCCTTGGTCGCGCCCAGGTCGGCGTCCAGGGTGATCAGCTCGGCGGTGATGATCGGTTCGGCCATCGCGGTGTCCTTCAGGGATGGGGCAGGGAGTCCAGGGCCGTCACGGTGACGGCATCGATCTGGACATGGTCCGGGCCGGGCAGACCGGTGCCGGGGAGGGTGACGGCGGCGGTCCCGTAGGCGACCGCGCGGCGCAGCCGGTCGGCGGGGGCGGCACCGTCCAGATCGGCCAGCAGGTATCCGGCGAGGGCGGAATCACCCGCGCCGACGGTGCTGCACGGGGTGACATCCGGCGCGGTGGCGTGCCAGGCGCCGTCGCCGGTCACCAGCACGGCACCCGCCGCGCCGAGGGTGGCCAGCACCGCGCCGACGCCGCGGTCGACCAGCCGCGCGGCCGCGCGGACCGCCTCGACCGGGTCGTGCAACCGCTCCGGATCGGCTCCGGTGAGCTGGGCCAGTTCCTCGCTGTTGGGTTTGAT
This sequence comes from Nocardia otitidiscaviarum, assembly GCF_007362295.1. Classification (NCBI taxonomy): domain Bacteria; kingdom Bacillati; phylum Actinomycetota; class Actinomycetes; order Mycobacteriales; family Nocardiaceae; genus Nocardia; species Nocardia otitidiscaviarum. The sequence continues at coordinate 3,440,658 of NZ_CP041695.1, forward strand.
CAAGGCCGGTGCGGCCGCATCGAAGCGACGCGCCAGGGCGATCAGTGGCGCGTCCGAGGTGTCGACCGCGATCCTGGGACCGCGCAGCCGCCGCACCAGTTCCACGTACCAGTCCGCGGGAACGCCGGGCGGCAGCGAACCCGACAGGACGATCCAGCTCGCGGCGGCGGACAGTTCGACCAGCAGTTCGGTCAGCGCGCGGCGGCGCTCCTCGTCCAGGGGTGCGCCCGGTTCGTTGATCTTCGTTGTGGTGCCGTCGATTTCGGTGATGGCGACATTGGTGCGGATCGGCCCGCCGCCGGGCACCACGCGATGGTCGATACCCGCCGCGGCCAAATCGCGCGATACGGGATCGCCTTCGCTGCCGGGCAGCACGGCGACGGTCGCCGCCCCCGCCGTGGCGATCACCCGGGAGACGTTGACGCCCTTGCCGCCCGCCTGCACGGTCGCGCCCAGCGCCCGCTGCACTCCCCCGCGCCGCAGCGGTTCGGCCAGGGTGACGGTGCGGTCCACACTCGGATTGGCGGTGAGTGTCACGATCATGCCGTCACCACCTCGATGCCGTACTCGGACAACTCGTTGCGCACCGAGGGCAGCAGTTCGTCATCGGTCACCAGGGCGTCGATCTCCTCGATCGCCGCGAAGCGCACGAAGTCCTCCCGCCCGATCTTGCTGGAATCGGCCACGACCACCACGCGGTGCGCGGCGGCGACCATGGCGCGCTTGACGGCGGCCTCATCCGGATCCGGGGTGGACAGGCCGTGCCCGCCGGTGAGCGCGTTGGTGCCGATGAACGCCACATCGACGCGCAGATCGCCGAGCATGCGCAGGGTCTCCGGGCCGACCGCCGCCTGGGTGAGGCCGCGGACCCGGCCGCCCAGCAGTTGCAGGCGCACCGCGGTGTAGCCGGACAGGCGGGCGGCGATCGGCACCGAGTTGGTCACCGCGACGAGGTCGCGGTCGGCGGGCAGCAACGCCGCCACCCGCGCGGTGGTGGTGCCCGCGTCGAAGAGCACGCTGCCACCGGAGCGGGGCAGGAAGTCCAAGGCCGCCTTGGCGATTCGGTCCTTCTCGGCCGCGCGGCTGTGCTCGCGCTCGCCAGTGCCCAGTTCGATGGCGGTGAGCGCCGCCGCCGGGACCGCGCCGCCGTGCACCCGGCGCAGCAGTCCCATGCGGTCGAGTACCGCGAGGTCGCGGCGCACGGTTTCGGTGGTGACGCCGTACCGCTCGGCCAGCTCCGTGACCGAGACGCGCCCGCGTTCCCCGACCAGCGCGGCAATGGCCTGCTGCCGCTCCTCGGCGTACATCCGACCTCCAGACTCGATGTTGCTTTCTGTTGTTTTATGCCTGTATGTGTTGTTTTGTCAAGCGTATGCCGTAGTCTGGATCACAGCGTGGAGGAGGAACTCATGTCTGTATCACTGCCGGAACGAGCCGGATCTATGGTGCTCACGGGCATACCGGCGGTGGCCGGCGTGGTCGCGGCGCCGGTGGTTCGGCCTGTAGAACGAGTTCGGATCGAGACCGCATCCGACAGTATCTGCGAGTCCGATCGGGCACCGGAGGCGGAGCGGCTCCGTGTCGCGGCGGCGACCGTCGCGCAGCGTTTGCGCGACCGCGCGACGCGGGCCGACGGTGCGGCGGCGGAGGTCCTTTCCGCGAATGCGGCCATGGCCGTCGATCGCGGCTGGCTCGGCGTGGCCGAAGGGTCCATCGCCACCGGTACGCCCGCGCCCGCGGCGACGACGGCCGCCATCGAGCAGTTCGCCGCCCTGTTCACCCGGCTCGGCGGCCGCATGGCCGAACGCGTGACCGACCTCTACGACATCCGCGATCGGGTGGTGGCCGAACTGACCGGCGCGCCGGAACCGGGCATCACACTCCCCGACCGGCCGTCGATCCTGCTCGCCACCGATCTCGCACCCGCCGACACCGCCGGACTCGACCCGAATCTCATTGTCGGCCTGGCGACTTCACTCGGCGGCCCGACCAGTCACACCGCGATCATCGCCCGCCAACTCGGCATCCCGTGCCTGGTCGCGGTCACCGGACTCGACGAGGTGCCGGTCGGCGCGCAGGTGCTGCTCGACGCCACCACGGGCCGGGTCACCGTGGACCCGGACCCGGACGCCGCCGCCACCGCGGCCGCCGACCACCGCGCCGCAGCGGCCCGTGCCGCCGCCTGGTCCGGCCCCGGCGCCACCGCCGACGGCCACCGCGTCGACATCCTCGCCAATGTGCAGGACGGCGCGAGCGCCCGCGCCGCCCGCCGCGCCCCCGCCGCGGGCATCGGCCTCTTCCGCACCGAATTGTGTTTCCTGGACCGCGAATCCGAGCCGAGCATCGAGGAACAGGCCGCCGCCTACCGCGAAGTCCTCGACGCCTATCCGGACGCGAAGGTGGTGATCCGCACCCTCGACGCCGGTTCCGACAAGCCATTGCGCTTCGCCCCGCATCCGGACGAGGCCAACCCCGCCCTCGGCGTGCGCGGCATCCGCACCGCTCTCCTGGACGACGGCCTGCTCGACCGCCAACTCGACGCCATCGCACTGGCCGCCGCCGACCGCGATACCGCCCCCTGGGTGATGGCCCCCATGATCTCCACCGCCGCCGAAGCCGAATCCTTCGCCGCCAAGGCCCGCGCCCGCGCCCTGACCCCCGGCATCATGATCGAGGTCCCCGCCGCCGCCCTGCTCGCCGAAACCCTGCTGTCCCACGTCGATTTCGCCTCCATCGGAACCAACGACCTGGCCCAGTACACCATGGCCGCCGATCGCATGTCCCCCCACCTCGCCACCCTGACCGATCCCTGGCAGCCCGCCGTTCTCCACCTGGTCGCCCGCACCGCCGCCGCCGGCCACGCCCTCGCCAAACCCATCGGCGTCTGCGGCGAAGCCGCCGCCGACCCCCTCCTCGCCTGCATCCTCACCGGCCTGGGCATCACCTCCCTCTCCGCCGCCGCCCCCGCCATCTCCCCCGTCGGCGCCACCCTCGCCACCATCCCCCTCGAAACCTGCCGCCGCGCAGCCCAATCCGTCCTGGCCACCAGCAACCCGACAGAAGCCCGCGCCGTGGCGCGCACCGCATTGGGATTGGATTCGTCGCAACCGGCCGAAATCGAGTAGCCGCCACGACGGGGCGCCTCTACAGTCGCGCCGTGCCGCCGCCAGACGATCCGAGCAGACCACCGTCCACCGAACCCCCTTGGGCCGAGCCCGACACCCTGCTCGGCATGATCCAACGGGGCCGCGGTGCGTGCTACCCCGAAGCACTCGCGAACCGTGCACGGGCCAGCGAGTACGTAATCGCCTGCATCGTTCGCGACCCTCGCTGGGATCACCAGGTGGAGGAGCGTGCGTGGCTCTACGCGGCCCTCATCGCGGACCTCGGAATCGATCTCACCCGATGCCGCGCGGCCTGTACCCGTCCACCGGAGCCGCACGGCGACTCCGATGCCTGGCTCGCCACCGCCGTCCTGGCGCTGCTCGCCCGGCGTGGCGTCGAGGGAGCCGTCACCGAGTTGCGCCACTACCTACGTACCGGCCGCGATCTCGATCGGGCGCTGGCGGCGTTGCTCCCATTCGCCGAGCACCCCGAGGCCGACGGGCTGCTCGATGACGTCCTGGCGGTCGCCGACGACGAGCAACTCGCCGCCGCCCTCTCTCCGTTCGGGCCATTCGGCGACCTGTCCGCACCGCCTTGGCCGGACTGGTGTCGTACGAATACCCGTGTAGCGGAGGCGATTGCGCTGGCCGAACGCACGCGGACAGCACACCGAACCCCCGCACCCGACCGCACCGCCCGCGCAGCGCGAGACCGGCAACGCCTGCTCGCGGCGGCCGTCGACCGGAGACTCATCGACCCGACCGCAGCCCGCGCTCTCACCGAGGAGGGTTGGGAGCCAACCCTTCTGACCCTGGCAGCGGATCTACTCGACAGCACGGATACCCCCGCCGCCGATCACGTCACCCTGCGCAGATCCCTGCGCACGTTACACACCCCACTCGCCTTGACGTGGGCGCGCACGCATGCGGGCCTCCGCACCCCCGCCGAGCGCACCGCCCTGAGCGTCTTCGCCGAACGCGCGCGTGACCCTGGTCAACTTCGCACTGTTCGACCTACTCGGCATGCAGCTCTCACCCCGTATCCGGGACCTGGGCAAGATCACCCTGTATCGGCCGGGGTCGCGGGCCGACATCGAGGCCCGGTTCCCGCACGCCGGGCCGCTACTGACCCGCAAACTGAACCTCGACCTGATCGCCGAGCACTACGACGATCTGCTTCGGTTGAGCGGGTCGCTGAAGTTAGGGCACGCGACCGCGTCGCTGCTGGTCGGCAAGCTGTCGGCATCAGGTCGGCAGAACTCCCTGGCGGCGGCGTTGAAAGAGTATGGGGTGCTTCGCCGTACGATCTTCTCGGCCCGCTATTTGTCCGACCCGGACTATCGACGCAAGATCGCTCGCCAGCTGAACCGGGGCGAGTCCGTGCACGCGCTCAAACGCGACCTGCTCTACGCCCACGAGGGCACGATCCGGGCCCGGCATCTCGAGGACCAGGCCGGACAAATGTGGTGCCTGACCCTCGCCACGAACGCGGTCATCGCCTGGACGACGGAGTACTTCGGTCTCGCAGTCGAGCAGATGCGACGGCAGGGCCGCCGAGTGGACGACGAGGTACTCGCTCACGTGTCCCCGGCGCACAGCGAGAACATCAACTTCTTCGGCGCCATCGAGGTCGACATCGACACCGAACTGGCGCAGCTCGGCCCGACCGGATACCGGCCCTTGCGGATGCGCGACACCCTCTTCTGACACTCCCACCACGGGGACGAGGCAGCTGAGGGGCCTGTGACCGGCCCCTCCGCACCTATAACGATCTGGACACGCGACCATACCCATTACCGATTCCCGGCAGTTCGCTTGTGGCGAATCATGCTGCCCCGGAACATGTTTCGCGCGGCCTCTCCGTCGACTGTGACCCACGCCCGCCGCGCGCACTCCGGTGTCGGCCGTCTCATTCACCTGGTGTCAGGCATGGCGAGCGTGTCAACCTAACGCAAGTTTGCTGAAAGTTGACTGAACATGGAGGGGATTGCGTGGGAACGATGCGACCAACGCTCACGGCCGGTACCGGGCTGCTGGCTACCGTGTTGCTGGCGAGTGTGTAGGCGGCAGGATCGGCCGGTGCCGACCCGGTGGCCGACAAGTACCGGCAAACCGTCACCGACGACGGATGGACCCTGGCCGTGACCAAGACCAGCGAGAACCTCGACCGCTGGCCCAACCTGGCCGCCTCCCCGGTCAGCCGCGAAGGGTTCGTCAGTCTCAAGGCCGTCGCCGAGGTCACCGGCACCGGCGGTGCGCCGATCACTGCCGGCACCGTAACCCTCGGTTACCAGATCGGGTGCGCGGTGGACGTCTCCAACGGCGTCACTTTGGGATTGGGGTTGTCGATCGGCCCGAACGCCTCGGTCACCATCTCCCAGTTCCCGGGCGTGAACATCGGCGGCCAGGCGTCGGTCAATCCGAACATCTCCACCACGCTCAAGCCCGGCGCCATCGCCACCATCGCCTTCGGGTCGAAACCCCTCGCGGGGCCGCGGGCGTCGATCACCGCCGAACAGGTCGAGATCAAGGTCGATGCGTGCGCCGGGCCGGTGACGATCAGGAGTTTCGCGACTGCTGCGATCTCCACCCCGGCCGCCGACAACAACATCTCGGTGTACGGCGACCCTATCTGGCTGTGAAACACCCTGTACCCCAATGTCTTTGCCGCCGATCCTAGCGCGGTGCGAGCTCAGGAAGGTAGACACCGATGACCGACACCACCTCCGCTGCCGAACCCCTCACCTCACCGCATGTAGACACCGCACCGCAACCGGTGAACCCCACCCTCGTCGCGGTCGGCGGGCTCGCGCTCGGGTTGCTGCTGCTGATCGTGGCATTCGCGAACCTGAACGAGATGCCCGGCTGGGCCGACGACTACAGCGCGATCCTGGTCTACCTGGCGTTCTTCCTCTACATGTCCATCGCCGGGCGGCTCACCTGGTGGGCCATCGATACCCTGCGCGAGCAGTCCACCAGCCGCCGGGAGCGCCGATGAGAGCCCGCCTCGCCCGCCATGCCGCGCTCATCCTGGCCGCAGGCGCGCTCGGTGTCGGGGCCATGGCCCTGTCCGGCGCACCGGTCGCGACCGCGCAGGGGTATATCCCGTGTGCGGAATGGCAAGCCATGCACCCGGGCTGGCCTTGCATCGACACACCGCAACCACCGCCGGGCGGCCCGCCGACGGTCTCCACCCCACCGCCGCTGCCCTCGCAAACCCCCGGCCTGCCCTCCCAACAAGGCAACGGCGGCGGCATCGGCGCGGGCGCGCTCACCCCACCGCCCATCGCCCCTGGTAACGGGACACCGATAGTGCCAGTACCTGGAGCTGAAACGCCGGTCCTTCCCGGCAATCAGCCAGCCGCGCCTGCTCAGCCGCACCCGGTCCCCGACTCACCTATGCCACCGGGAGAATTGCCGCCACCGGCTACCCAAGAACAGCAACTGCCATCACCAGTTACGGAACTGCCGCCGCCCTCGATGGTCCCGCCGGCCACCACAGTTTCGCCCGCACAGGCCCCTGGCGCCGAGCCTCATCCGTCGGCATCTGGTCCAGACGGAGGTAACGGGCAGGATCCTCGGCTCGCGGTTCTCGCGCTCGCTGGAGCGGCAGCATTCGTCGCAGGCGCACGTTTCAGCCGGGTACCTTCGGCTGCGTCGCTCGGACATGCTGGCCTCCCCGTGACGCCGGTCAGAGGGGAACTGTCCGACTCGAGGCAGGCCGCGGTCGACTATGCCGAACAGTTCGCCCTGAACCCGAACCCGGACTTTCCGTTCTACGAATCCGATACCCAGAGCGACTGTGCGAACTACGCTTCTCAGGTGCTGTTGGCGGGAGGCTTCTCGCAACTCATGTCGCGGGATACCTTCAACGACCCCAACGACAACGATCCCAATGCGTGGTTCTCGGCTCCGGACGAGAATCTGTTCGGCCGTCAGTGGGAGGATTCGCGGACTTGGACGTACGCTCCGGCCCTCTTGAAGTACCTGATCACCCACGATGGCAGTGCAGGAGGACCCACCGGACGGCTGTCCGGTGAGTTCCGGCGCGACAGCATCAACACGCCAGTCGATCCGAACCTGCCCTCCAAGATGGGCCTGAAGCCAGGCGATCTGATCTTCTACGACCATGGAGACGGCGCCAACCCGGACGGACGTGCCGACCACGCGTGGCCGTCTACGTCGGGAAGGACTGGATCACCATGCCGGACGGCAGCCGGGTATGGGGTGATGTCGTCGACATGCACACCACCAACCGCCAGCACGAGGCATGGTGGCTGCCCGCGTACACCGATTCAAGCTTTCCGCTCGACTACCGGTTCATGCACGTCGTCTATCCAGGTGAGGTCTAGAGCATGAGCAGAAGTTGGAAGAGGTTCGCTACGGTTTTGTCAGTCTTTGTGGTACTCGCAGGTGGAGCCGCCTTCGGCTACTACTGGTGGCTGTTCGGTACCCCAACCTGGTTCAGCAACGGCCCCGACACGCTCTACCTCCACGGAAACCGATACGAGATGAAAGGTCCGTTCTCTCGTACCGACAAACCGGACTGGCGATGCATCTCCGACTCGGAAGTACCGCTGACCGGACTGCACTACTGCAGGGTCGACCCGCCCGAGACTGCGATGGTGATGCTGACCTGGTACGACGGCCAGGTCTACACCCTCAACATCCAAGACCCCGTCGGTGACTTTTGACCGTTCCGAGTCGCCGTAATCTCGGCCGGCCTTGCCCAACTCAGTTGGGGTAGACCCCAACATCACACCCGCGACCGGCCGAGAAGGCGTCAGAATAAAATTCGATACGGCATTTCCTGACAGCTGTCCGACAACTTCAGCGATCTCAGCCTGACACTCCGCGTACGGGAAGGGCATCCACATGCGTGTCGGCTACATCCGAGTCAGCACCGGCGACCAGAACACCGTCCGCCAACTCGACGGCATCACCGTCGAACGCACCTTCACCGACACCGCCTCCGGCAAGGACACTACCCGCCCCCAACTCGACGAACTGATCGCCTTCGTCGGCGACGGCGACACCGTGCTCGTGCACTCCATGGATCGCCTCGCCCGCAACCTCGACGACCTGCGGCGGCTGGTCCGCGAGTTCACCGGCAAAGGAGTGCGGGTGGAGTTCGCGAAGGAACAGCTGATCTTCACCGGGGAGGACACCCCGATGGCAACCCTGCTGTTGTCGGTGATGGGCGCGTTCGCCGAGTTCGAACGCGCCCTGATCCTCGAACGCCAACGCGAAGGCATCGCCGCCGCCCGCGCCCGCGGCGTCTACAAAGGCCGCAAACCTGCCCTCGCTCCCGAGCAGGCCCGCCGGCTGTGCGAGCGTGCCGCGGCCGGGGAACGAAAGTCCTTCCTGGCGAAGGAATACGGGATCAGCCGAGAGACCGTCTACACCTACCTGCGCGCAGGGGCCACTGCACGAGTCGCGTGACGACACCGAGATTCGGGACTGAGCCCTCGGCAACGTCCTGTCGTAACACATTGCGCAGCACCATAATTCAGGCGTTGCGCAATCGAACCACTTTGGCAGCACACCAGAGCTCCGTTCCACCCTGCCGGTGTGGATAGTGACAACGACCACACACGCTCCGAACCCGAGGAACGTCGGCATCACCGCTGGTCCAGCCATATGTGTTGTCTTTTCGGCGATTACTACCGGAACCCGTCAATGCGCGGCGGGCCAGGTGGTGGTGAGCCAGTAGCCGTAACCGCGTTCGGTCCCCTGCTGGGCCAGCACGTCGAGGGCGACGAGGATGCGGGGAGTGAAGTACCTGGTCCAGGCGAAAACGGCGAGCAGAAGCACTGCCAGGACGGGCAAGGTGAGGCCACCGCTGTACGGCCCCTCGGCGGCAATGATGATGTAGTAGATCACGCAGAAAGCGCTGATGGCAGGGAGCAGCCAGGACATCGCGAGTCCGGCGCGCCGACGGGTGCGTTCGTCGACGATCAAACGGTGCCAGCGGACGGCCTCATCCGCCGTGGCCAGAGTGGGCAATTGCCGAGCGCGCAGGGCGCCGTAGAACTGCCGCATCCGCGCGCGACCCCCATAGCGTCCGCGCTCCAACACGATGGCCAACACGGTACCCGGTAGACAACCCACCGCCAGAGCAGCGCCGAATTCGTCGAATCCGGTCAGTGCCGCGAATCCCAACAGCACCGCACACACCACCGGAACGACCACCCACAGCGGGGCGAATCGCAGCTCCCACAGCCGCTCACGGCCGCCTCGCACCGTCTTCACTCCCATCACCGCGGCTCCCGAGCCACAGTGTCGGTGCGCCCCCATGCCCGCACCACACCAGGCCAGGCGAGAAACCGCATGGTCGCCACAAACGCGACACCACCCAGCATCGACCACGAGTACCGGCCGGAGACCAGCTCGACGGTCAGCGAGATCGCGCTGCCTACGGTGACCAGCAGGAGATACAGCGTGAACCCGCGCAGCCGAGCCGCCCTGGTCAGCAGGGAGAACACTCGTCCGCGCACAGTGGCCGAGGAGTAGTCCGTGGGTTCATTCATACGCACCGACTATCTCACGGCAAATCCTCAGCAACACCCCGGGCCTGCATGTACCGGTTCGCGGGCAGTGATCGATCCCAACCGTGATGTCATCGATCCGACAGGTACCGCTGCCCGCGCGGCTCCGATGAGGAACCCGGCTACCTGGTATTCAGACGCAGGATTGCCGCGATACCGAGCTGCCGGAGCGCTGCGGACAGAACGCTCAGCAGTTCACTACCCGCACTTGCGACCATCTGGTTGACGAGAACAAAGAGATCGACGGACCTGATCCGACTGTGCTCGTCCCGCACAACGATCACGTACCGGAAGCCGCGCGGCGCAAGGTCATCCGCGATGACGTCCCATTCGGCACCGAACCTCCGGACAAGGATGTCGGCGAGATAGGAAACCAGATCCGTGCGCAGTGTGACCCAATCACTGCGCTCGAACTCTTCGAACGGCAAATCGTCTACGTACGTTTGCCACGCGCCAAACGCCGTCACGGGATCACGAACATAATCATCAGCGTCCGCACCCAAGATGTCACTCATCTCCGCCGCATTGGCCAGACAGTCCGAACTCCACTGCGAAAGCCCCTGCCGGGCTTGCTCGATCACTCCCGAGACTTCTGGACACTTACTCAAAAATGCACTCTCCCAAACCAATACGCACCCTACCGCTCCCGCCCGTCGACGGCCGAACCAACAGCGCAGATCCACCTGCACGTTGCATGACACAGCCGGCTAACCCCCCGTGAAGCGGGTGAGCGGCCGCGCTCAGTGGAAGAATTCACGCAGGCCAGCCGCAACCGACGTGAAATCGTCGGGATTGTGGGTCAGCCCGGCCAGCACCGTCAATCGTGAATCCGGCAATACCGCATCGAGCTTCCTCATGCCTTCCGCCCCATACCGATCACTCGCGGCACCTGCCAACAATAATGCGGGAATGTCCACGGCGGACCAGCGATTCACGTCTGGATCCATCGCGGTAAGGCATTCCAGGTCAGCGATCAGGCCGGGCGCGCGATCGGCCATGGCAGCTCCCATCGAACGAAGGACGCCCTCGGGAACTGGCAAATCGAGTATGGCTCGGAAAAATTCGATCACCGAGGCGGCGGGACTGTCGGCGACGAGCTCGCGGGCTCGCTCCAGTATCGGCCGGAGCGGACCACCCGCCAATGTAAGCGGCGCTTCGTACAGCGCGAATCGCCGAATGCTCGAAACGCCCGCAGCGAGCGCCTCCAGAGTGACCAGGCCACCGGCAGAGTGTCCGAAAACGAAACTCGGACCGTGCTGACATTCGAGCACAGCGGCGAGATCCTCGACCTGCCGGGCGAAGATGCGTGGTTGTGTACCGCTTCCGCTCGGTCTGTAGCCCCGTCGACAGACGACTACGACTCGATAGTCGGTGGCCAGCAGCTCGGCCATCGGATAGTAGGTCTCCACCGTGACCAGCGCACCGTGCATGACTACCAGCGGCGGCCCGTCACCGAGAGTGTGGAAGACGATACGAGTGCCGTCGGCCGAGATAACACTGTCGGTTGTGGTCCACATGAAACATTCTTGCATTCACGTCACTTGCCACACCCCAAAGGCGGTTCAATCGTTCGCCGCCGTCGACACGGAGACCGCGGCGACCTCCTCGCCCGCACAGGTGGGCGCGATGAGAGAATCGACGCATGACTGATCGGGTAGGCGTCGTGACGAACCATCCGGTCGACGACCAGGGACGGGTAAGGATTCTCATCTCCGAGGGCCCGCATACGACCATCGAACTGATCCGACCAGGACCGACCGACGAAGAACTGGCCGCACGCTTCCGCCTGGACCGACTCATACGTGCGGACAAGATCGCCTTCTGCCAGGCGATCCATCTCGACGGACCGCTTGCAGGCCAACCCGGTTATGCAATAAACACTCTCGGATCGCGGTCCGAATTCAGGATCGGTTGTCGAATCGGCACGTATGAGGTAGTCACATTGAGCAGTGACGGTCGGCCGGCCGAGCTCCGCCTGGTTGATCTTCACTTCCTGTGACAGGAGTAGAGCTGCTCGCCCATCGGCTTGCACAGGCAGGTTTCGAAATCGCCTCGCTCGAGGCGATGACGGGCGGGTGCATCTGTGTGTCCGGAGTGGCGGCTTTGCGCGACGGCAGTCAGGTACTCGCGAAGACGCTGGCGGAGCCTGAGTCGGATATGTTCTCGGTCGAGGTCGAGGGGCTGTCAGCGTTGCGCGAACTCGGCGGCGTGCGCGTCCCGAGCGTAGTTTACGCGTCACCGCAGCTACTCGTGCTCAAGGCACTCCGACCGTGCGGGGCGGGAGTGTTGTTCTGGAAGCGGTTCGCCCACATGGTCGCCGGGCTGCACAGCTCAACCAGCACCGACCGTTTCAGCTGGCATCGCGACGGCCGACATGGCCGACTGCGGCAGGTGTCCGCCCCACCCTGCGGCTTCGAAGCGGTTCTTCGCGGTCTACGAAGAAATCGCCCGCCCTTTTCCCGGCTGGCGCGATCAGGCACAGTTACTGCGCATTTCGGACTTGTTCAGCGTGGTCGCGCACGGTATCGACACCTGGGGTGCCGCGGACCTCATCCGCGCATTGATCGCACCATTTCGCCGCCGCACCTGAGCGATGGCTGCACCTAGAGCGACGCATGCGCCGGCGCAATCCCAAACTGTCGGTAGCGGCAATGTGGTGATTCTCGTCAGGCACCTGTACGCGTTCCCGGCGGACCAGTATCAGATGCTCGGTGGGTGACGATCGGTCGAACCGAGGATGTCCCGTCGTACTTCGAAGATGAAAGGCGTGCGGTCGGGGCCGCCAGTCAACCACCAGGTGCTGACGGTCGCTATGTCGTCGTTGATGTCCTCGATCGTGCACTGGATGGTGGTCGGGCGAGGATAAGTCGATGTCGGTACCAGTTCCCCGCCGAAGTATGCACTCTTGCCGACCAATTGGTGAGGTCGGCCGTGCGTGTCCACGAATTCGACCAGAACGATACCCGGTTGCGGATGGTCGGTAAGCCAACAAACGGCGCTGGCGGGCAGTTCACACCCATCGCCTTTACCCAAGATCGGTTCCACGGCAATACCTTATCGACCCGAGAACCCGTTGGCGGATCGGAGGATGCGCGATACCTGGCACCGGGGTACACCCGCTGCGGCGGCCGGTTCGAGACACGATGGAGCACTCAGCGGAGCTTCGGGCGTCTACCGCGCCTGGACTATCCGGGCCTCGAAGTCCTCGGTGTACCCGATTACCAGCAGGTTCTGCTCGATCAGCAGACTGGCCAGCTCCTTCCACAGCGATGAGTCTGCGGATCCGTAGAGATGGGTCAGGTCTACGATTACCCCTTCTACCTGCGCGGTAGGCAAGGGTTCCGGTCGGTCGAACGCGAGAAATGACGCACCGACACCGATGTGCCGGTAGCCGTGGCCCGCCATGCGTTCGATGATCGCGTGATTGTGGAAGATGTCCCAGTCGTCGGAGAAGTAGCCGTTGGGGATCCCGGCGATGGCCAGATCGTCGCGAGAGACCGGCACGCGCTCAATCAGTACGGAGTTGTCGAGAATACCGTCGAGATTCCGGTTGGCGCCGACAATCGCCGCGACCTTCGTGTCATCTGCGAATGTCTTGGGAGCGAGGCTGTCCCACTCCACACGAAGTGTCCGATTCTCGAGCGCCGCGGCCGTACGGGCGACCCGTGCGTTGTCGGCGTCATGAGTTGCCACGGGGTCGTTCTCGTCGTAGCCCTCCTCGTCGCCGAGCCTGTCGTCCATGGAGGCGTGCATGCTCGTGTAGAGGCATTGGCTCAAGTCATCGAGAGTGCACAGAAGTCTCGCCGTTGGATGTGCGGGACGGAACTCGGCGAGAGCTCCCAGCACTTCGGCGAAGGTCTCCACGCCGTCGAGACGAGCAATCGTGTTGGTGCTGTATCGGTCTCGGGTGGCAGGTCCGTGGGAGTCGAATCGGGTAACGCGCATGATGCGGATTCTGCCCAACGGCCGGGCTGCCGCGACTGGCTGGCCGCGTCAGTGCGACCGCCTGAAATCGGCAGGAGCGGATGTTCGGCGTCCGGGCCAATGTTTAGCCCACGCGGGCACTATCCGTGGGGCGATCTCGGTCACCGCTCGACGTGTTGGTCGCCGTAGGGCCAGCGTTCGGTTCCGAGGTTGCGACGACACACCGAAGCCGACCGTCAGCCGTGATGCCTCCGTCTCGCAGCGGGCTTTGATCCTGTAGGCGTGGATATACCCCGCACGGAATGGGTTTCCGCGCGGGCCCCTATCACATTGTCGGCCTGCTCTGATCCCGCGACGTCAGCGGTGCTCTCTCGCCCTAACCGTGAGGTCGGCCGACCCCTCGCTCTGGTCGTGATACCGGCTGCGGCGGCCGCTGTGTCGGCGTGAAGCGACTGGGGCTTACCGCCGTAAAAATGGGGCTTGTCGCCGTGCCGGGGCCTTATCGCCGTAGGGGCGGCGGTGGTAGCCCGGGCGTCCTGCCTGACGCGGAGCCGGTGGACGGCAGCGCCGAGGAGTTCGTCGCCGTGCCGGGGGCTTATTGCCGCAGGGGTGGTGGTGGTAGCCCGGCGTCCTGCCTGACGCGCAGTCGGTGGATGGCGGGGCCGAGGAGTTCGTCGCCGTGGTGGCGGTGGTTGACCCGCCGACCCCGTGCCGGGTCGTGGTGGGTCGGGGGACGCCATCCGGTACGACCCGGATACCCAGTGTGCGCGTCGAGGCGTTCGGTGGCCCATCCGGTGGGGTCGTCGGTGTCCTCGGCGACCTGGGCGTGGTGCCGGTCGCACACCAGGGTCAGGTTGTCGATATCGGTGCCGCCGTGGTGTGCCCACGGGATCAGGTGGTGCACCGCGCACATCGTCGCGGGCGCGTCACAGCCGGGGAAGGTACAGCCACGGTCGCGGGCCACACACGCCAACCGCTGCCACCGCGACGCCAACCGCTGCCCGCGCCCGAGGTAGAGCGGGACTCCGTCGCGGCCGAAGAGCAGCAGCCACGGGTAGCGGCCCTCGGCCAGCCGCAGCGCGGCCGGGATCGACATGGTCGTGCCCGCGGCGGTGACCGCGTGCCCGGTACCGCGTTCGAGGTCCTCGACACGCATGGTGAGTACGACCGAGACGGGCATGCCGCGGTGGCTGCCGAGGGTTTTCGATCCGCCGGTGGCGGTCAGGAACGCCGCCACAGCATCATGGTTGCGTTGCGCGATGGTGCGGGTGTCGCGTCCGGCGGCGGCCTCGAGGTGTTTCGGGTCGATGGCGCGGGTGGCCAGCGAGGGACTGTCGGGGTCGGTGGGGTTACACATGCCCGGCCGGGCGCCTTTGGCCAGCACCGCGTCCAGCAGGGCGCGCAGGTGCGGGGTGAGCAGTCCGCTGATTTCGGTCATGCCGTCGATGCGTTGGCGTCCGAGGGTGATTCCGCGGACGCGGGCGCGGTCGCGGTCGTCGGTCAGGGTGCCGTCGGGGTCGAGGTGGGCCAGGATCGATTCCCCGACCGTGACCACTGCTTCGGGGGTCAGCGTGCAGGCGTGTTCGGCCAGCAATTGTTCGGCCTCTACCCGTAATTCGGTCGGTACGGCGGCGGGGATGCGGTCCATGACCGTCATGATGCGCCGCGCGTGTTCGACCGACAGCCGTCCGGCGGCTTGGTGGGCGGCGGTGTGCGGTAATTCCGGTTCCCGGTCTTCTCCGTGCACGAAATGGAACACGCCGAGTTTCTCCGCTGCGCGGCGTCGTGCTCCGGCCTCGGCCATCGATATCCGCAGGGTTTCGCTCAAATACTTGGCGAGGCTCTTGGATCCGGCGCGTTCGGGCAGGTGCCGGTCGCTGGTCTCGATGACCAGGCGATGCGACACCGCGCCCAACCGGGCGCGGACGGCTTCGACGCGTCGCATCAGTTCCACGAAGTCGGTGTCGGTGTAGCGGGTGAGGTCTTCGTCGAGCAGGGCGGTGGTCGCGGTCGTCAATTCCTCCACGACCGCGAATACCTCACCTGCCCGGCTCGTATTCATGCCGTAATTCTATCGCGGAAAGGGTTGCGGCAGAATGAGAAAACCAATTCACGCACCCCTTCCAGCAAGCCGATCCGCGCGTTCCGTTTCCTGGCATGACCCCGGCGTGTGCAGCCGAATTATTCGGGCATTGCTGATCTGCTGGCTGCCTTCAAATGGATGAGGATCTCGTGACCCGTATCGGCTTCCTGAAGAAGCCCTTGTACTCGTCGCCCTGATCTGGGCTGATCCTGCAACGGCACGCACTGGAATCAGTGCTGGTAGACCTGTCCGGTGATGTTGGATCGGCTGGTGGCCGAACTGGATTCGTTGGTGACACGGGCCGCGACCAGATTTTGTCGGCCCGACCCGCGCGCCAGGGCACGTGAGAATGTATCGGGGCCGGCCACTGACCTGGAGCAGAAGAACGGGTGGACGCTGGCGAAGCGGGCGGGGAATCCGGGGTGTCACCCGAAACCGTCGTGACCATCGAATCAGTGCGTATGGCCGTCACGGTCGCCAGCGCTCGACGTGATGATCGTCGTAGGGCCAGCGTTCGGTTCCGAGGTCTCGAAGGACGCCATGACGAAAGCGCAACAGGTCCAGCCGTTCTCGGTCGGTGAGATCTTCGTCGGGAGGTGAAGAATCGTCCTCCCACTGGGCGTCGATGTTGTAGTGCAGTTCACCGTCGATGCAGTAGTCGCGGCGAAAGCTCGTGCGCCACTGCGAATTCGAACCCCAGCCGTTGGACAGGTCCTGCACTTTGCGATAGCAGCGCCAGAATGTCCAGTACATGCTGGACCGTGCGGCGGCGTGCGGGTCGAGGATCGACGAACCGGCGCGGACGGTGACTCCCGAGCGGACCAGTAACAGATTGCCTAGGAGCGCTCCAGGCCAGTGCTGCTCGGCGATCGTGACCGGTTCTCGGGGATCGTCGGCAACGATAACGTCGACGATCTCGTGGAAGAACGGATGGAATTCGTTCTCGGAGATGGGGACTGCACCGATCATCGCGGTGAACTCCGACCATGCGGTGGGTGCCGCGCCCAGATAGGCGCTTTCCATGTAGTGCGGCTGATGCGGCACGAGCAGGATGTCCACGAGTCGACTCACGCCGTACAGCTGCCACCGTCGTTCCGGGGAAATCTGCGAGCGGTGGGCGTCCGGAGCGCCACATTCGTGCAGTGCGGCGCGCAGCTGTGGTCGCTGCTCGAACCACGGCGCGAACTCGCTGGCTCCCCATCCGTTAGGGCATGCCAGCAGGGAACCGAACAGTGCTTTGATATCCCACACGCTGTCGGACATCAACCGAACCTACAAGATCAACGAGGTGGCGCGGGCGGTGGACCAGGGCTGGGTTGGACTACGTTCCATGCGGTGACGTCCGATCCGCCTCACACTGCTCCCACCCCTGATATGTCGCGCCCGGCGCGGCTGCTCGCCCACAGTGCCGTAGCCACGGCCCTGGCGCTGTACAGCGATCACGGGTTGCTCGAACTCCTGGACACGGCCGCGCCGATCGGCGCCGGTATCGGCGGGAAGTCGGCACTACTGGAGGTCGCCGGAAACCCGGTCTTCGTGAAGCGGATTCCCCTCACCGACCTGGAACGGCGGCCGGAGCACCTCCGGTCCACGGCCAACCTGTTCGATATGCCGCTCTGCTGCCAGTACGGCGTCGGCCTCATCGGTGGGCCGGGTTTCGGGGCATGGCGTGAGCTCGCCGTGCACACCATGACGGCGAACTGGGTACTCGCGGCCGAGTACGAGGCGTTCCCGCTGATGTACCACTGGCGGGTGCTGCCGGATACGACGCCGCTGCCGGAGGAACTCTCCGACATCGATCGCGCCGTCGCGTACTGGGAGGGACGGCCGCAGGTACGCCACCGGATCGAGGCGCTCCGGGACTCCACCGCGAGCATCGCGTTGTTCCTGGAGTACATCCCGCACAACCTGCACCAGTGGCTCAGCACCCAGATCGACGCGGGCGCGCAGCATGCCGGTCGGGCCTACGCCATGGTGGAGCGGGAGCTGGCCGTCGGCACCGGATTCATGAACAGCCGCGGGCTGCTGCACCTCGACGCGCACTTCGGAAACATCCTGACCGATGGTCACCGCCTCTACTTCGGCGACTACGGCCTCGCGCTCTCCTCCGGGTTCGACCTCTCGCCGCAGGAGGTCGCGTTCTTCCACCGGAACCAGAGCTACGACCGCGGATACACCTCCGCCTACTTGGTCAACTGGCTGGTCACCGCCGTGTACCGGCTCCGAGGGGAGGAACGCGCCGCGATAGTCCGCGCCCTCGCCGAGGGCAAACCGCCGGAGGGCGTCACCGAGGAGGCGGCCGCAGTCCTCACTCGGCACGCTCCCGTCGCCGCGACGATGTCCGAATTCATGCGAGCGTTCCAGCAGGAGAACCGCGGTACCCCGTATCCCGACCACACAATCCGGCGCCTACTGGACGGACCGGCCAGTCCCTGAATGCCGTGGTAGCTGTCCTAGCCGGAGGGACATCCGACGGTGTGCTACTCCGGCGCCCGGAAGCCACCGATCTTGCGATCCAACAGCTCGGCCAGCCGTAGTGGGGTGCTGTCCTCGAACATAGGGCCGATGAGCTGCACACCTACCGGCAATCCCTCGGCGGACCGACCGGCGGGTATGGCCGTGGCGGGCAGGCCGGGCATGGTGGCCACGCCTGCCCAGACCAACTGATCGAAGTAGGGGTATTCGACGCCGTCGATGTCGATGTGCCGGTCCTCCAGACCTCCCTTGTGGTTGTGCGGGAAGGCGGGCGTGGGTGTGATGGGGCAGACCACGGCATCGAATTCGGCGAAGAGCTGACGCCAGCCGTGGCGGTGGAGTTCGCGGCGGTGGTTCGCCTCGACCCAGTCGCGGTGACTGAGCACCATGCCGCGCAGCCGCGCCGCATCGAGGCCGCGGTCGTCGGCGCGCAGGGTGGCGGCGTGGGTCCGCAGCCGGTCGTAGACGCCTATCGGGAGGTTCGCGGCGGCGTTCGACAGCATCAGCTGCATGTAAGTCGTCGCGGCTTCGACCGGATCGGGCAGCAGCGGACTGTGCCGTTCGACGTGAGCGCCTTCGTCGGCGAGCGCCTCGGCGACTCGGTTGACGGCCGCCCGCACCGCCGAACCGGTCGGGATGAGCGGATGCTCCTCGAGGATCAGGACGCGGAAGTCCGACAGCCGTTCGTGGCGCGCGGGCGGCAGTGCGATGTCGTAGGCGATGCCGTGGGTCAGCGGGTCGGGTCCGACCATCACGTCGAGCAACAGCGTGAGATCGCGGGCGGTGCGCGCCATCGGACCGACCACGGCGAGATCGAGGTCGACCGGCAGCGCCGGTGCGGGCGGCGCGACCATGCCGCGGGTGGGCGCCAACCCGAGCGTCGGCTTGTGCGCGTAGACACCGCAGAAATGCGCGGGGGTACGCAACGAACCGGCGAGATCGGAGCCGATGGACAGCGCACCGAACCCGGCCGCCAGGGCCGCCGCCGACCCGCCGGACGACCCGCCGGAGGTGCGGGTGTGATCCCACGGATTGTTGGTGGTGCCGTAGATCTCGTTGAAGCTCTGGATATCTCGCAGCACCAACGGCACATTGGTCTTGCCCAGCAGCACGGCACCCGCGGCCTTCAACCGCGACACCTGCAGCGCGTCTTCGGTCGGCACATGGTCGCGGTACATCGGCATGCCCCAGGTCGTGGGCAGACCGGCCATGTCGTAGGACTCCTTGACCGTCACCGGAATACCGAGCAGCGACCGGTCCTCGCCGCGGGCGAGCGCCTCGTCGGCACGCTCTGCGGCAGCCCGCGCACGATCGAAGTCCGGCACACAGATCGCATTGATCCCCTTGTCCTCGCGCTCGATACGGGCGATCGCCTCCTCGGCGAGCTCCACCGAAGTCACCGCGCCGGCACGCAGGGCAGCCGAAAGTTCTTCCGCCGAAAGAAAACTCCATTCCATGAATTCGACGTTATCGACCTGCCGGAGAGGACATAAAATTCCGCTTCGCACAATAAGATGGATATCTCCATACTGGTCGTGTTCCTGCATCGCGACTGAACGTTTCCGAGGAGATCAGAAGAAAGCTGCCCTACCTGCGTACCGCGCCGGGCCGACAAACGTCCAATTGTCACTCGAACTGCTCGAACAGCTCGATGATCTCCAGAAGCTGATTCAGTTCGGCATCGAATCGTCGACTCGCGGCGCAGGCGCGTATGTGGTCGGTAGGGCAGCCGATGGCGATTCGGATGCGGCCACTCTCCGGCGATCCGTGCGGCTCGAGGTCGAATCCGCTCGGCTCCGTGACGACGTGGACGGTTCCATACGGCGTTTCGAATATCTCGTTGACACCGGCGAGGTCGGCACCACAACCGATGAATGGGATCGGCTCGCCGGTCCGGCCTCGGATCGACGCATCGACCGATCGCAACGCACCAGCGAGGCGATCGAGGCTATCGCCGTGTGAGAGCGTCGGTGACCGCGCCGGTCCGCCGGTGAGATGCCGCCGTTCGTAGCGTTGAGCCGCATAGTGGGTGATGAACCCGACGAAGACGAACTGCACCCCCGCATCCTTCAGGGCGGTGAACAGAACCTCGGGACCGAACTCATCGGCGAGCGATGACACCTGACAAGGCTAGTAGCGATTGAGGACGAGCGGGACCAGGAGGCGGATGGCGAACTCGCGGAGTTGCTGCTCGGTGTCCAGGCGGGGTGCCGCGTCGGGGGTGAGGACCAGGGAGTGGACCAAGCGGACGATCATGCCTGCGAGGTCGGCGGGGGCGGCGTGTGCGGGGGCGGCGGTGAGGATGCGTTCGGCCACGAAATCGGTGGCGAGGTCCAGTACGCCACCGGCGGCCAGGGTGAGTGCGGGCAGTGTGTCCACGGCATCGACCGTCAGCGTTTTGACGAGAATCTTGTTGGTGCGCAGGGCGATCACGGTGATCGCGAAGCCGGTCACGACACGTTCGGCGGGATCGTCGATCGGGTCGACCCGCGCGCTGATGCCGTCCAGGACCCGAGTGGTCTCACGCAGGATGGCGGCGCGCACGATGCCGTCCTTGGACCCCAGGCGACGGAACAGGGTCGCGCGGTTGACCTTCGCGGCCCGGGCGATGTCGTCGATGGTGACGCGTTTGATGCCGAGGTCGGCGAACAGGTCGAGTGCGGCATCGAGAATCCGGGCGTCGGTATCCGGCGCGGTGGGGGCCGGTGCGTCGGCGGGCATGGTTCGAACCTAGTGGACCGTTGCACCGAACCCACACCTGTGCGACTATTCGACTGATTAAGTCGCATTATCTCGATGCGTATTCGACAAGGAGGTCGGCCATGACATCACCGCAGACAGCGAGCGTCGCCTCGCTCCCGCGGTCCGCCCCTCTGGGCCCCGGGTCACTGATCTGGACATCTCTCGGTGATCGACGCCTGATCCTGTTCGCGGGACGCACGGGAACCCTGCAGAACATGCATCCCGCGGTGGGGGCCGCCTTGCAACAGCATTCGACCTTCTTCGCCAACCCCTGGGACCGCATCTTCCGCTCGATCCCGCAGATCCTCGGCACGGTCTACGACACCGATGCCCGCACCACCGCCGCGCACGTACGCGACTATCACAGGGATCTCAAGGGCACCGACTCACAGGGCCGCCGCTACCACGCACTGAACCCGGACGTGTACTGGTGGACCCACGTCACCTTCGTCGAGACGGTCATCGCGATGAACGACTTCTTCGGCACACCGCTGACCACGCGGCAGAAGGATCAGGTCGTGCGGGAGGGCGTGAGTTGGTGGCAGAGCTACGGGCTGTCGACGCGCCCGGTCGTCGACGACTACGCGTCTTTCCAGGCGTACTGGAACCGCATGCTCGACGAGGAACTCGAGCACAACGCCACCACCGCCTGGGCGCTGGATGTTCTCGCAGTGAAAATCCCGCCGCCACCGGGGCTTCCGACTATCGCATGGTCGGTGCTCCAGCGCCCGGTCATGGGGGCGAACCTGTGGCTGCTCAACGCGCTGATGCCCGAACGCGCCCGCCGCACGCTGGGATTGAGGTGGAGCAGCACCGACGAACGGATGTTCCGCGCCGTCGCCGCCACCATCCGCCACACCTGGCCCCTACTGCCCGCACGGGTGCGCTACTACCGCCGCGCCTACGACGGTATCACCCGCGAGGCAGCACACCGCTAGCCTGAACATGCGCAGGCAGGCATGATCGGCAGAGGGTCGGGGGCCCGACGGCCGCACATCGCGGTTGCCGAGTTACATCATCTTTGGGGGAAACGATGGTCGTCCGGTTCTCGAGTGTGATCATGGCGGCGGTCGCCATAGTCGTGAGCGGCTGTGCGGTCACCCACGCCGAGCCGCGGGTCGCGACGGTGCTGTCACGACCCGGCGGAGATTTCGAGATCGGGCAGACGGCCCTGCACTTGGTCGATGAAGCCAGAGCTGACCCGTTCCAGCCCGAACGGCGTCGAGAACTCATGGTGTCGGTGTTCTACCCTGCCGCGGAGGTCGCCGGGTATCCACAGGCTCACTACCTGTCCAAAGAACTGATCCCCAGTCTGGAGAAGCAGTTCGGGATCCAGCTACCAGGCATGCTGACCAGCTCTTTCACTGATGCGCCCGCAATGGAGGGGGCACGATACCCGGTACTGCTCTACTCCCCAGGAGCTGGCGATTCCAGACTGTACGGCACGGGGCTGGCAGAGGATTTGGCCAGTCGCGGCTACGTGGTGGTGACGATCGATCATCCCTATGAAGCATCCGCTGTCGAATTTCCCGGTCCTCGCATCGTTTTCCACCAGAAGGCCGACGGGTTCACTCCTGAACTCCGAACCCGGTACATCAACGCCAGGCTCGCCGACACGAGCTTCGTCGTGGATTCGCTGACCGCGCTGAATCATGGTGCCAATCCCGATGCCGAACAACGGCCCTTGCCCGTGGGGCTGAATCAGGTTCTCGATCTCGGGCGTATCGGCATGGTCGGGCATTCCTCGGGTGGCTTCGTCGCGGTCGAGGCGATGCACGGGGACCGCCGCATCGACGCCGCGGTCGACCTCGACGGCCAACTAGGCGTCGACGACGACCTCGGGCGAGCGGCCAGCGAAGGGGTCGATCGGCCGGTGCTGATCATGACAAGCCAGCAGATCGAACAGGTCGGAGACGCTGAACCGTCCCTGGAGGCATTCTGGCGCAATTCATCCGGTTGGAAGCGCCGCCTGATCGTGAAGGACTCGGCTCATTACGATTTCACCGACCTGAGTGCCCTCGTCCCGGTGCAGGCACGCCCATCGGTGAACTTCGTTGGTCCGATCGGCGCCGATCGTGCGGCTGCGCTGGTACACACTTACGTCGCCGCGGTGTTCGACAAATTCCTCCGACATCTCGACGACACCGCCCTCGATCGACCTGTCACCGACCCCGAGCTCATGCTCGAGCGCTGATCAACCGCTACCACGCCTTCGCACCACCCTTCATCCCCAACCCGCCACCGGCAGGCTTCACCGCAGGCGCAGCCGGGGCCGCCGCCTCGGCCGTAACCGGCTCGGGCTCGGGCTCGGCGACCGGCTCGGGCGCGGGCGCGGACTTGGGCTCCTGCACCACCTTCAGATTCTCCGACAACGTCGCGGGCTCGACCCGGTCGATGGCCTGCAGCATCAACTGCGCCACATCCACCACCTCGACACCCTGACCGACCTCGCCACCATCCTTACGCGCGGTCACCCCATCGGTCAGCATCACCCGACAGAACGGACACCCGGTCGCGATCATCGACGGCTCATTACCGCCGGACAGCGTGTCCAGGGCCTCGTCGACGCGATCGATATTGATCCGCTTACCGAGCTGCTCCTCCATCCACATCCGCGCACCACCGGCACCACAGCACATCGACCGCTCACCATGACGCGGCATCTCCACCAACGACGACCCCGACGCCTCCATCAACTCCCGCGGCGCGTTGTAGATCTTGTTGTGCCGCCCCAGATAACACGGATCGTGATAGGTCACGTTCTGCGCCACCGGCGACACCGGAATCAACTGCTTGCCCCGCACCAACCGGTTCAGCAACTGCGTATGGTGCACCACCTCATAGGTGCCACCCACCTGCGGATACTCGTTGTTGAGCGCGTTGAAACAGTGCGCACACGTGACCACGATCTTCTTGCGGGCCTGCTCCACACCCTCGAACACCGAGTTCAACACCTCGATGTTCTGCATGGCCAACTGCTGGAACAGGAACTCGTTACCCGCACGCCGCGCCGAGTCACCGGTGCAGGTCTCCTCCTGCCCCAACACCATGAACTTCACCCCGGCAGTGGCCAGCAACTCGGCGACGGCCTTGGTCGTCTTCTTCGCCCGATCCTCGTACGCACCCGCACACCCGACCCAGAACAGGTACTCATAGCCGTCGAAGGAGTCCGCGTCCTGCCCGAAGACCGGGATGTCGAAGTCCATCTCATTGATCCAGTTGAGACGGTCCTTGGCGTTCTGACCCCACGGATTGCCCTTGTTCTCCAGATTCTTGAACAACCCGGCCAGCTCCGACGGGAACTCCGACTCGATGAGCACCTGGTAGCGGCGCATATCGATGATGTGGTCCACATGCTCGATATCGACCGGGCACTGCTCCACACACGCACCACAGGTCGTGCACGACCACAACACCTCCGGATCGATGACGCCGCCGGAGTCACCGCCCTCCAACGGCGCGACCAGCGGGCGCTCACCTTCGGCGCGATCCGATTCGGATAGCCTGCCCAGCGCGGAGTCGTCGCCACCGGCCAGCAGATAGGGAGCCTTGGCATAGGTGTGATCACGCAGCGACATGATCAGCAGCTTGGGAGACAACGGTTTTCCGGTATTCCAGGCCGGGCACTGGGACTGGCAGCGACCGCATTCGGTGCAGGTGGTGAAATCGAGCAGGGCCTTCCAGGTGAAGTCCTCGACCCGCCCCGCGCCGAAAGAATCGACATCGGGATCGGCGGTCTCCATATCCAGGACCTTGCCTGCGGACATCATGGGTTTGGCCGCACCCAGCGCGACACCACCATCACCCTCACGCTTGAAATAGATGTTGAAGAAGGCCGAAATCCGATGCCACGCAACGCCCCACGTGAGGTAGCGGCCGATCAGGTACAGAAACGCCGCGCCGGCGAGCATCTTGACGAATGCGAACGCCGAGATCATCAGCGGACTGGCCGGAAGCAACCGGGCGACCTGCATGGTGATCGGATCCGTGGACAGGTGGCCGCCGCCGTAGGTGGCGATCTTTCCGGCCTTGACCAGCACATCCCCCAGACCGTGGGTGAGCACGATCGCCTCGATGGTGTACGCGGCACCGAGGTTGGACCCGCTGAATCGTGACAGCCGCTCGGGGTGGCGCGGGTGGTTCAGCTGGCGAATGCCGATCAGCGCCACGATGCCGAGAATGGTTCCGACGGCGAGGATTTCCTCCATCAGGTGGTAGCCGGCGGTATCACCGATGAGCGGCCAGCCGAACTCGGGATCGTAGGTCTGGCCATAGGACTCGAAGTAGAACACCATGCCGAGCAGAAAGCCCACCATCACCAGCCAGTGCGCCCAGCCCACGGTCCGGAACTTGTTCATCCGCGTGTGCGCGACCACCTCGATGACAACGGTGCGCAGGCGCGGCAGGACCGGACGCAACCGCGTCCGATCCGGCTGCCCCGCACGGAGGACGCGCACCATGCGCGCCAACCCGGCGAACAAGGTTCCCCAGCAGATCACGGTGATGACGGCACCGATGCTGCCCAATGCGATCGTCGCGGTACTCACAGCGCTGACCCCCCGGTACGAATTCCACTGAGCAGCAACGACAGTTATGTTACTGGCCAGTAACTTACGATTCGGGTGCCGAGCTATCATCGAATCGGCGATAGCGGAAGTGCCGGTCCCCCACCACGGTTCGCCTTCACCCGCGCCGGACGACCGGTGTGCCTACGATGGCCCGCATGGACAGTGGTCGTGATCGAAAGCCCGGGGGGACTGTTCGACGCGCGGTGGTGTTGGGCGGCGGCGGAATCCCCGGGACCGCGTGGATGACCGGATTGGCCGCCGAGTTGCGTCGCCGCGGAATCGATCTCAGCTCGGCCGATTCGATAGTCGGCACCTCCGCGGGCGCGGTTGTCGGTGCGGCGCTGGCGACCGGCCGTGATCTCGAATCGTTCGCCGACCATCAGGGTCCCGGCGCGGACGCGCGACCCGCGCCGAAGCCTGAGCTGCTCGCATCGGTGTTCTCCCTGCTGTTCGACCCGAGCCTGGATCGGAATGTGGTGCGGCGCAAGGTGGGTCAGCTGGCGATGGCCGAGGACCCCGCGCAGTCGAGGCACCTCGAACCAATGGAACGGCTCGTCGGTGGAAGCGTCTGGCCGGACCGGCTGCGGGTTGTCGTCGTCGAGGCCGAGAGCGGTGAGCGCCAGATCTGGACCAGCGGAAGTGGGGTGCCACTGGCGACGGCGGTATCCGCCAGCCACGCCCTTCCCGGCGCTTTTCCGCCGGTCGTCGTCGACGGCCGCTACTACATCGACGGCGGGGTGGGGTCGGCGACCAACGCCGACGTCGCCGCGGACGCCGACGTTGTCGTGATCATCGAGCCACTGGCACACATGGTTTCGCGCGATCGGCTGCATAGCGAACTCGCCCACACATCCGGCACGGTGGTGCGGTTCGGTCCCGACGCCGCCATGATCGACGTGTTCCGAACCTACGCCACCAACCCGCTCGCGAGCTGGCCCGAAGCCTTCCGCCAAGGAGTACGTCAGGCGGACTCATTGGCGCGGCAGCTGGACGACGCGGGCTGGGCGACGCCGAAGCGATGATTCGGCTGTCTGGTAGCTAGCCACGTTCGGAACCCGAGTACAGCATGAGCGCTTCCACCGTGCCGATGCCGTGCGGTACCGCCATGACGCTACGAGGATTTGCAGGCCCGCTTCCCCGGGCTGCTGGACGTGGTGTTCCGCGGCCTCGTCGACATGATCGAGGACGACGAGCAGTGGAACGGTTCGCCCGCGGACCGCGCGAAACTGCTCACGGCGTTGAAACGACCGGTGAACTCGCGACCGCTGCCGCAGCCGTGACGCTCGATGGGTGTGGCGGCTTCGCACGACGCGGCGCGCGAACCGCGTTCAGACGATGCGGACCGCGTAGGGCATGATGCCCTCCTCGCGGACCGGGGAGACGCGGACGACGTCGCCGGATTGGGGGGCTTCGACCATTTTTCCGCCGCCGAGGTAGAGAGCCACGTGTTGGCTGCCGCCGGGGCCCCAGAACAGCATGTCGCCGCGTTCTCGGTCGGAGACGTTCACGCGGGTGCCCATGGTGTATTGGTAGCCGCTGTAGTGCGGGAGGGAGACGCCCACTCCGGCGAAGGCGTAGATCATGAGGCCGGAGCAGTCGAAACCGACCTTGTTGTAGTCGCCGTAGCTGTCAGCCACGCCGCCGTCGCGGATGCCGAGGGTGGGGCCGTTCTCATTGCCGCCGCCCCAGGCGTAGTCGACGCCGATCTGGGACATGGCGCGGTCGACCACCGTTTCGATGAGTTCGGCCCGGCTGCCGGAGGGGATGCCGGGGAGCGTGCCGGAGCGCTGCGGCGGTGGGGAGTCGCCGAGCTGGGTGTGCGGACGGTGAGTGGTGGCGGCCCCGGCGGCGCGTTCGGCGGCGGCGCGATCGGCCGCGACCCGGGCGGCGGCGGCCGCGGCGGCGGCGCGGACGGCGGCCTCCTCGGCTCGGCGCTGCTGATCCCAGGCGAGGAAGGCGTCGCGCTGGCTCTGTAGGCCCTCGACCCGGGCGCGGGCATCGTCGAGGCGCTGCTGCGCCGAGTCCCGTTGCGCCACCAGGCCGTTGCGGACGGCCGTCTGCTGGTTCAGCTCGGCCTGGGCGGCGGCTACCGCGTTCTCGGCCTCGACCTTCTTGCGTTCGGCGTCGGCCGCGGCGGCGTCGGCGATCTGCTGGGCGCGGCGGGCCTCGGCGTTCTTGTTGGCCTGATCCACCTGGGCGCGGCGCAGGCCGTCCACCACCTGCCGCTGATTCTTCGAGGCGATGGTCAGCACCTGGGCGCGGGCCAGCGCGGTCTCCGGATCGGGAGCGGACAGATAAGTCACCAGCGAGGTGGAGCCGGGCCGCATGTAGATCTGGGCGACGAACTTGTTGAACTCCCGGTGTGCGGCGTCGACGCGAGTGCCCGCCTCGGTGAGTTCCTGCTTGCTCGTCGCGACCGCGGCAGCGGCGGCATCGGCGACGGCGCGGGCCTGCTGCAGATCCACCAGCGCCTTGTTGACGGCCTCGCGGCGCGCGGCCACCGCGTCGTCGAGATGGCGCAGCTGCTGTTCGATCGAGGCGACCTGATTGATCAGCGCGCCCACCTCACCGACCCCGGCATCGACCTGCGCGCCCGCGTCGGCGATCTCGCTGTCACTCGGATTGGGCGGGGGCGGCGGCACCGCATGGCCGGTACTCACGCCCACCGCGAAAACCGTTGCCACAACGAGCAATCCCGCAGCGACCCGCACCGGGCGTCCCCGCCACCTCGCCGGTAATCGCATCGCACCTCCCTGGATCCCGCTCGGCCCCGGGGAAAGGGAGCGAACAACTGCCCCATGAGCCTCATCAACACCATCCGAAACACCGGACTCCCGAGGCCCGCACGACACTTCTTCCCCAAGAGTGGCGTGGCGCCACGGTACGACACCCGAGTCCCGGGATCGGGGAGGCACGCCACAATGACCACCATTCAATTCACTCGTTGCCGGTCATTAGCCCGATCTACATGACGCATCAGGCATCGAGGACGGCGAACTCGCGGCCGGTCAACACCCGACCGCGAGCAACCAACGAGTGAACGAGACCCGAGCGTCGGAACGCACCGGATTCGGAGAAATCAGGCGACCGGTTCGCGGTCCTTCGCGGTATCCGACGCCCCCGCCGCGCGTCGCGACTTCACCACGTACAGCCCCGCGATGATCGCCACCAGACCGGCGACCAGCACGGCCGTGATCAGGGTCCATGACAGACCCTCTTCGGACTTCATGCGGTCCACGAAGATGCGAGCCGCTTCCTCGGTGTGCGCCGGTCCGCGGTATTTGGCCTTGTCCTCGGCCCATTCCAGCCGCGCGCGGCTGTAGGTGTCACTCCAGGTGCCCACCCAGTCGTCACTGAAGACGACCACGGTGCCCTGCTCCTGCTCGCCCACTTCCGTGGCCAAATCGCGGAGCTTGGCTTCGATGCCCGGATTGCCGGGTATGACGATGATGTTCAGGTCGATGCCGTGTTCACGCGCATCGGCGGCGATATCGGCGAGGCCGTCCTGCTTGCGCCCCTCGGGTGCGGCGACATGGTTGTCGGCGAGATCGCGGAGAATGGCATCCAGATCGGTGTCCGGTGGTAGCTCGGCGAGCGCGGGGGTGAAAGCCTGGGTGTGCGAGACGGTCACGGGGTGCAGAGTACGGGACCGGTTGTCACAGCACCTCACCACGGCGCGCCGAACGGTCGGTCACACCGGTCCGGATGCGCCCGGGACCCCTCCCCCGCGCGTTCACAGGACAAGCGTACTGTTAGGGTTGCACCCGGACGAGGCCGCGCGCCTCGACGAGCCATCGGCACAGCCCCGCCGGTGGCCCCCATTCACAGACGAGTGGAGCTGAAACGTGACGAGTATCGATACTTTCGGCGCCAAGGGCACCCTAGAGGTCGGAAGCAACTCCTACGAGATCTTCCGCCTCTCGGCCGTGCCCGGCACCGAGAAGCTGCCCTACGCACTGAAGGTCCTCGCGGAGAAC
The DNA here is from genome assembly GCF_007362295.1 of Nocardia otitidiscaviarum. Taxonomy (NCBI): domain Bacteria; kingdom Bacillati; phylum Actinomycetota; class Actinomycetes; order Mycobacteriales; family Nocardiaceae; genus Nocardia; species Nocardia otitidiscaviarum. Next base: position 3,470,079 of record NZ_CP041695.1, read on the forward strand.
CTGCTCCGTACCGAGGACGGCGCCAACATCACCGCCGACCACATCCGCGCCATCGCCAACTGGGATCCGAGCGCGGACCCCGACACCGAGATCCAGTTCACCCCGGCCCGCGTGATCATGCAGGACTTCACCGGCGTGCCCTGTGTCGTCGACCTCGCCACCATGCGTGAGGCCGTCACCGCCCTGGGCGGCGACCCGAACAAGGTGAACCCGCTCTCCCCCGCCGACATGGTCATCGACCACTCGGTCATCCTCGACGTCTTCGGCCGCGCCGACGCCCTCGAGCGCAATGTCGACCTGGAGTACCAGCGCAACTCCGAGCGCTACCAGTTCCTGCGCTGGGGCCAGGGCGCTTTCGACGACTTCCGCGTCGTCCCGCCGGGCATGGGCATCGTGCACCAGGTCAACATCGAGTACCTGGCCCCGACCGTCATGGTCCGCAACGGTCAGGCCTACCCCGACACCTGCGTCGGCACCGACTCGCACACCACCATGGTCAACGGCCTGGGCGTGCTGGGCTGGGGCGTCGGCGGTATCGAGGCCGAGGCCGCCATGCTCGGCCAGCCGGTCTCCATGCTGATCCCGCGCGTCGTCGGCTTCAAGCTGACCGGTGAGATCCAGCCCGGCGTGACCGCCACCGACGTCGTGCTCACCGTCACCGACATGCTGCGCAAGCACGGTGTGGTCGGCAAGTTCGTCGAGTTCTACGGCAAGGGCGTCGCCGAGGTGCCCCTCGCCAACCGCGCCACCCTGGGCAATATGAGCCCCGAGTTCGGTTCCACCGCGGCGATCTTCCCGATCGACGCGGAGACCATCAGCTACCTGCGTCTCACCGGCCGCACCGACGAGCAGCTCGCGCTCGTCGAGGCGTACGCCAAGGAGCAGGGCATGTGGCACGACCCGGACCACGAGCCCGCCTACTCGGAGTACCTGGAGCTGGACCTGAGCACCGTGGTGCCGTCCATCGCCGGTCCGAAGCGTCCGCAGGACCGTATCCTGCTGTCGGAGAGCAAGATCGCCTTCCGCAAGGACATCTACAACTACGTCACCGAGGGCGACTCCACCCCGCACACCCAGCTGGACGAGGCCGTCGAGGAGTCCTTCCCGGCCAGCGATCCGGCCGTGCTGTCCTTCGCCGAGGACGACGCGGTGCTGCCGACCGCCGCCAACGGCTCCGAGGGTCGCCCCACCAAGCCGGTCAAGGTCTCCGATCCGGAGCGCGGTGACTTCGTGCTCGACCACGGCGCGGTCGTGGTCGCGGGCATCACCTCCTGCACCAACACCTCCAACCCGTCGGTCATGCTGGGCGCCGCCCTGCTCGCCCGCAACGCGGTGGAGAAGGGCCTGAGCTCCAAGCCGTGGGTCAAGACCAATATGGCCCCGGGCTCGCAGGTCGTCGCCGACTACTACGAGAAGGCCGGGCTGTGGCCGTACCTCGAGAAGCTCGGCTTCTACGTGGGCGGCTTCGGCTGCACCACCTGCATCGGCAACACCGGCCCGCTGCCGGATGAGATCTCCAAGGCGATCAACGACAACGACCTGTCGGTCACCGCGGTGCTGTCCGGCAACCGCAACTTCGAGGGTCGCATCTCCCCCGACGTGAAGATGAACTACCTGGCCTCGCCGCCGCTGGTCATCGCGTACGCGCTCGCGGGCACCATGGACTTCGACTTCGAGCACGACTCGCTGGGCAAGGACAAGGACGGCAACGACGTCTTCCTGAAGGACATCTGGCCGTCCCCGCAGGAGATCGACGACACCATCAAGTCGGCGATCAACCGCGACATGTTCACCAAGTCCTACGCCGACGTCTTCAAGGGCGACGAGCGCTGGCAGAACCTGAGCACCCCGGAGGGCGACACCTTCGCGTGGGACGAGAACTCGACCTACGTGCGCAAGGCGCCGTACTTCGACGGTATGGAGCTCGAGCCCGCCCCGGTCGAGGACATCAAGGGCGCGCGCGTGCTGGCGCTGCTGGGCGATTCGGTCACCACCGACCACATCTCCCCGGCCGGTCCGATCAAGCCGGGCACCCCGGCCGCGCAGTACCTCGACTCGCACGGCGTGGAGCGCAAGGACTACAACTCCCTGGGCTCGCGTCGCGGTAACCACGAGGTCATGATCCGCGGCACCTTCGCCAACATCCGGCTGCGCAACCAGCTGCTCGACGATGTCTCGGGTGGTTACACCCGCGACTTCACCCAGGAGGGCGGCCCGCAGGCGTTCATCTACGACGCCTCGCAGAACTACCAGAAGGCCAGTATCCCGCTGGTCGTGCTGGGCGGCAAGGAGTACGGCTCCGGTTCCTCGCGCGACTGGGCCGCGAAGGGCACCCGCCTGCTGGGCGTGAAGGCCGTCATCACCGAGTCGTTCGAGCGCATCCACCGCTCCAACCTCATCGGTATGGGCGTCGTTCCGCTGCAGTTCCCGGCCGGTGAGAGCGCCAAGTCGCTGGGTCTGGACGGCACGGAGACCTTCGATATCGAGGGCATCACCAAGCTGAACGAGGGTGTGACTCCGAAGACCTTGAAGGTGACCGCCACCAAGGAGAACGGCGAGAAGATCGTCTTCGACGCGGTCGTCCGCATCGACACCCCCGGTGAGGCGGACTACTACCGCAACGGCGGCATCCTGCAGTTCGTGCTGCGGAACATGATCCGCGGCTGATTCGCCGCCGTCCCCGCCCGCGGGGACGAGCCGTGTTGCGGCACAACCGAATAGCGAACTCCCCGGCATTCGTGCCGGGGACTCGCGTCCGGTATCGGTGGTAGGTGACGGGTCACGCCGTCACCTACCGCGCGACCTGTCCGGGTCGCTTCGCTCGTCGCTCGTGCGGGGTGTGTGCGCCACTTCCGGCGCACGCGCCCCGCACAGATGGTTTCGGAGGAGTCCATGCCCAAGGTCAGTGACGACCACCTCGCCGCCCGGCGCGGCCAGATTCTCGACGGGGCCCGTCGATGCTTCGCCGAGTACGGCTACGAGGGTGCCACCGTGCGCCGCCTGGAAGAGGCGACCGGTCTGTCGCGCGGCGCGATCTTCCATCACTTCCGTGACAAGGACGCGCTCTTCCTCGCCCTGGCGCAGGAGGACACCGCCCGTATGGCCGAGGTCGCCGCCACCCAGGGCCTGGTGCAGGTGATGCGCGATATGCTCGCCCACCCCGAGGACTTCGACTGGCTCGGAACACGTTTGGAGATCGCGCGGCGGCTGCGCAACGATCCCGAATTCCGCGGCCACTGGGAGCAGCGCTCCGAGGAACTCACCGCCGCCACCGTGGCCCGCCTGGAACGCCGCAAATCCGAAGGGGCGCTGCGCGACGACGTTCCCACCGAGGTGCTGCTCGGCTACCTCGACCTGGTGCTGGACGGACTCATCGCCCGCATCGCCTCCGGACACGCCGGAGACAATCTCTCGGCCGTCCTGGATCTGGTGGAGGCCTCGGTCCGCCGCAAGAACTGACCGCCACGTCGGGAAGCGGACACCGACTACCGCGAGTCCAGCTCCGCGACCAGCCGCTTCGGCGCGACGGCCCGATACGCGTCCTCGACGATCTCGGCCACTTCGGCCCAGTCGACGGGCACATCCAGGTACATCCCGAGCCAGCCCCGATGCCCCACGTAGGGCGGACGGAAGAAGCGGGTGGGCGCGGCCGCGATCAGCTCCTCCTGGACGCCGGGCGGGGCCGCGCACCAGAATCCGAGCCGATCATCGTGATGGTGGTCGGCGAACATCACGAACAACTTCTTGCCGCGCACGAACCAGCACGGCTCGCCGTGGCTGACGCGCTCGCTCACCTCCGGCAGCGCCAGGCACAGCGCCCGCAGGGATTCCAGTGGGTCGCTCATGAGCGGAGAATAGCGGCCCGGATTCGGCGGCGGCTTGGACGAATGGGAAGCGGCTCAGGGCACCGTGCCGGACTCCCAGGCGCGCAGCAGGATACGGCCGATCCGGTCGAGTTCCGCGCGCTCCGCATCGGTCAGCGGCGCCAGCATGCGCGTCTCGTTCTCGAGATGCGCGGTCACCACCTCGTCGACCAGTACGCGCCCAGCCTCGGTGAGCGCCACCCGGATCGCGCGCCGGTCCCCGGCATCGGCGCCGCGGCGCACCAGGCCGGCCGATTCCAGGCGGTCCAGCCGACCGGTCATGCCCGCCCGCGACAGCATGAGCGTATCCGCGAGCACCGAGGGGTTCAGCTCGAAGGGTTCGCCCGAACGCCGCAGCGCCGCAAGCACATCGAATTCGCCGCGCTGTAGGCCGTAACCTGCGAATACGGCGTTGATCAGCCCTTCGCCCACCACCATGAGCCGACCGAGGCGCCCCAGGATCGCCATGGCGGTCAGGTCTAGATCGGGCCGTTCCCGCCGCCACTGCTCGGCGATGGCATCCACCGGGTCCGATGTCTTCTCACCCATGGACACGATTCTATTCGACGGTTTATAGTTCGGTACCGAACTATTTATTGCCGAACTACCTTTGGAGTCCGTCATGAACACCACCGACCCGCGGCCCGCCATCCGCTACCCTGGCGATGCGGAGACCCTCCGTACCACCGATGTCACCGTGCGCCTGCTCATCGACGCGCCCGAGGCGAACCAGGCCGCCAGCACCGTCGAGGTCACCATGGCGCCGGGCGCGGACGGCGCGGCACCGCACTACCACACCCGGTCCGACGAGCTGTTCTACGTGGCCGACGGTGAACTCCAGGTCCTGGCCGGTGACCACATCACGACCGTCGGCGCGGGCGGCTCGCTGATCGTCCCCCGGCTGATGCCGCACGCCTTCGGCGCCGCCCCGACCAGCGGCGCTCGCATTCTGATCGCCCTCATGCCGGGGATCGAGCGTTTCGAGTACTTCCGGCTGCTGGAACGACTGGCACACGGCACCGCCACCGTCGAAGACCTCGCGGCATCCCAGGAGGAGTTCGACAACTGGTTCGTCGACGCCCCCGAGTGGTGGGCCGAGCGCACGGCCGGTCGACGCTGACACGCCGTGGCCGCGACGCGAGCCGGGCGGGCGCGCCAACCCCGCGCAATGCGTTCGCCCGCTGGCGATCGCGGTGGTAGCCGGGCGGTCGCCGATGTGCCGAAGACCACCGCGCCGCCGGGAATGCGGCCCATCGTGGGAGGGTTTGTCCGGTTATGGCTTTCTCTGTGCCCGTCACCGTGCGCGGTTACGAACTCGATATCAACGGTCATCTGAATCAGGCCGTGTACCTGCAGTACGCCGAGCACGCTCGCTGGGAGCTCATGAAGGCGGCCGGCATCCCGGGCGAGAAGATGGTCGGATCGGGGATCGGCCCCGTGGTGCTGGAACAGACCCTGAAATACCAGCGCGAACTGCATCTCGGCGATGAAGTGACCGTGAGCTGCGAATTCCGCTGGAGCGGCGGTAAGGCGTTCCGCATGCACCAGGAGATCCGCAAACTGGACGACACCGTATCGGCCACCATCGACGTGGTGTGCGGCATCATGGATCTGCGGCTGCGCAAGCTCGTCGCCGATCCCGCGGCCGCGCTGCGGGAGGTCGCGGAGTTCCCGGAGACGCTGGGCCTCTGAGCCCGATTGCGAACACCGAAAATCTTTCGGCGGTAGCGGTTTCCGCAGCGTCGACGCCGGTTTGCCGGTACGCCTGAAATCTTTCGTTGCGAACCGAACAGGCCATGTCGCGGGATATGATCTGGATCACGCTCGGCTCTACAGCAAATCCCGAGCAGATCGGAGTTCAGTATGACTGGCGCCCTTCGTCCACGTGTTTCCGCGCCACCGGGCACCGCAGCCCCACCCACCGCTACCGCCTCGCCACCGCTACCGGGCTACCTCGTCGATGCCACCGAACGCCATATCCGCGTGCGGGTCACCGACGGCACCTGGACCTTCCGCTGGGCCGACGTCCTGGCGCTGACCGACTGTGAGTTCGGGGCCCAGGGTCCGCGCCTCGGCGACGCCCGCCCCGTACTGGTGCGCGTGCGCGCGGGCGCGACCGCCGACTTCACCCAGCGGCGGCGGATCGAGCTCACCGAGCGCCCGCTGACCCTGCCGCAGGACCACACGCCCACCCGCGGGGACGACGAACTGGCGCGGCTCACCGAAAGCTGGGCTCGCCGCCTGGAACTCACCACCGGCCCCGGCATCGGCGGCGCGACCATGACCTGCTGCCAGACCCGTTCGCATTCCGGTAGCGACGACGGCGCGGCCTGCGACAGTCTCGACTGACGAGCCGATCGAGGCTCACCGATATGACAGCCCGCACAACGGGTTCGGTGCTCATAGTGACCGAGTCCGACGATCTCCATGGCGACGCCCTCGCCGTGACCCTGCGAAAGCATCACGGGCTCACCCCGATTCGGCTCGATATGCGCGACTTTCCGCGCGAGAACGGGACTTTCCGCCTGGCCCGTGACGGCACCGCCCGCAGTCTGTCCCATGTGCTCGGACTCGATGACGTGGTCTCGGTGTGGTGGCGTCGCCCGCACCCCTGCCTGGTGCCCGGCAGCGCACAGCACGGCGACGACGCGTACCGGCAGGCCGAATGCGACGGCTTCCTGCAGGGCATGCTCTGGTCCATACCGGCGCTGTGGGTGAACGATCCGGGGGCCGACCGCACCGCCACCCGCAAGATCGTGCAGTTGGAGACGGCCTATCGCGCCGGATTCGCCATTCCGGAAACCCTGATCACCAATGACGCCGAGGAGGCGCGCGCCTTCGTCGAGTCCCGCCCCGGCCCGGTGGTGTACAAGCGCACCGGCACCGGACGCGGCCCGTTCACCGAGACCCGCGTCGTCACACCGGGCGAGCTGACGCGGCTGCCCTCGATCCGCCACTCCCCCACCACGTTCCAGGACTACATCGTCGCCGCCTACGACCTGCGGGTGGTGTGGGTCGACGGGCTGGAGTGGGCGGTGCGCATCGACTCGCAATCCGGTGTGGGCCAGGTCGATTCGCGCCTGGACACCTCGGTCGCCTTCACCCCGGAACGCCTGCCCGCCGCGGTGAGCAAATCGCTGACCACCCTGATGGGCGCGCTGGGGCTCAGTTTCGGCGTGCTCGACCTGCGGGTGGGCCTCGACGGCGAGTTCTACTTCCTCGAGGTCAACCCGCAGGGCCAGTTCGCGTACCTGGAGATCAAGACCGGGCTCCCGATCTTCCGGAGCCTGGCCAATCTCCTGGTGTTCGGCGACGGCACCGTGCCCAACCACTGAGCGGCACACGCGACACCGTCGTGCGGCACCACTCGCCGTGGCGCCGCACGTCGCCGAAATCGCCTACTTGCTGGCGGATTTGGCGCTGGACTTGCGCCGGTTCGCCCCACCCCGGCTGCGGAGTTGCACATGCGACTCCACGAGCACATTGTGGATGAAACCGTACGACCGCCCGGTCTCCCGCGCCAGCGAGCGGATGCTCGCCCCAGCCTCGTACTGCTTCTTGAGCTGGGTTTGCAGGCGATCTCGCGACTTTCCGGTGACGCGCGTGCCTTTACCCAATCCGGCTTTACCCTGTGCGGGCCTGTCACTCATGGCTTCCTCCGAGTCGCCCTGCAGCCTCTTTCCAGGCTAGACACTCGGAGAGCTGTGATCAACGGATTCCTGTGATGAGAATCACGCCAGCTGAATGAGTTCCAGATAATCCTGCGACCAGTGGTCCTCGGTGCCGTCCGGAAGCATGATCACACGCTCGGGATTCAGCGCCTCGGCGGCGCCCGGGTCGTGGGTCACCAGCACCACCGCGCCCGCATAACTGCGCAGCGCGTCGAGCACCTGTTCGCGCGACACCGGGTCGAGGTTGTTGGTCGGCTCGTCGAGCAGCAGCACGTTGGCCGCCGAGGACACCAGACCCGCGAGCGCCAGTCGGGTCTTCTCACCGCCGGACAGCGTGCCCGCGGGCTGCTCCAGCTGCGGGCCGGAGAACATGAACGCGCCCAGCAGGCCGCGCAGGTCCTGTTCGCCCGCGTCGGGGGCGGCGTGCCGGATGTTCTCCCAGACGCTGGCCCGATCGTCCAGGGTGTCGTGCTCCTGGGCGAAATAGCCGACCTTCAAACCGTGCCCGGGTTCGAGCTCACCCGCGGTGGGGGTCTCCACGCCCGCGAGCAGCCGCAGCAGCGTGGTCTTACCCGCACCGTTGAGGCCGAGGATCACCACCCGGCTGCCGCGGTCGATGGCCAGGTCCACGCCGGTGAAGATCTCCAGTGAGCCATACAGTTTGGTGAGGTTCTTGGCCATGAGCGGCGTCTTGCCGCAGGCCGCGGGTTCGGGGAACTTGATCCGCGCCACCTTGTCGGCCACGCGCACCTCGTCCGCCTCCGCCAGCATGCGCTCGGCGCGCTTCAGCATGTTCTGCGCGGCAACGGCTTTGGTGGCCTTCGCGCCCATCTTCGCGGCCTGCTGCTTGAGCGCGGACGCCTTCTTCTCGGCATTGGCGCGTTCGCGGCGGCGGCGCTGCTCATCGGTGGCGCGGGCGTCGAGGTACTTCTTCCAGCCCATGTTGTAGATATCGGCCTCACCGCGCACGGCATCGAGGAACCACACCTTGTTCACCACATCGGCCAGCAGCTCCACATCGTGGGAGATGACGATGAGGCCGCCGTCGTGATTCTGCAGGAAGCCGCGCAGCCAGGTGATGGAGTCGGCGTCGAGGTGGTTGGTGGGCTCGTCGAGCAGCAGCGTGGTGTCGGATTTGCCGCCGGAGCCGTCCGAGGCGGCGAACAGGATGCGCGCCAACTCGATTCGCCGGCGCTGACCGCCGGAGAGGGTGCGCAGCGCCTGGGCCAGCACCCGGTCGGGCAGGCCCAGGCTGTGACAGATGCGCGCCGCCTCGCTCTCGGCGACATAGCCACCCAGGGCCGAGAAGCGCTCCTCCAGGCGACCGTACTTGCGGATGGCCTTCTCCCGCTCGCCGTCGTCGACCACCTCGGCCATGAGCGCCTGCTGCTTCTCCATATCGCGCAGCAGCTTGTCCAGACCGCGCGCCGACAGCACCCGGTCCTTGGCCAGCACGTCGAGATCGCCCTCGCGCGGATCCTGCGGCAGATAGCCGATATCGCCGGAGCGAATCACCTTGCCCGCGTAGGGTTCCCCCTCGCCCGCGAGAATCCGCAGGGTGGTGGTCTTGCCCGCGCCGTTGCGCCCGACGAGACCGATCCGGTCACCGGCCTGCACCCGCAGCGCCGACCCGGGTGCGGTCAGCAGGGTGCGGACTCCGGCCCGGACCTCCAGATCGGTCGCGGTGATCACACAGGTCTCCTCGGTACGCGGCGGATGGCAAACGTGTCGATTGTGCGTCCCCTCGACACACAAGAACCACCGATTTTACCGCCGACACCCCGGTTGGGCCGAATCGAGCGTATCGCCCGCAACCGGACGCCCGGGCCGCTCACCTGCGCGATCCGCGCGCGAGGACCGCCGCCCACGGCCCCCGGCGTCCGACAGTGACACATCTCACCGCCATGATCGCGTTCCGGTGCTGCCGCGCCCGGCCCGACCGGCGTCGAATTCGCCGCACTTTCGCCCGGTCGCTACGGGCACGGTGTGGTTAGCTGATCATGTGCTGTAAGTCGGACAAATAACCCGCCCGCATGAACTCAGGAGGTCCGATCATGCCCACCCGTGATTCCGCGTGGCCGCAGGGCACACCGTGCTGGGTCGACTGCTCGGTGGACGACCCGGCCGCCGCCCGCGAGTTCTATTCGCGCCTGCTGGGGTGGGAGGTGCTCGACAGCCCGCCCGAGGCGGGCGGATACCTGATGGCGACGCTGAACGGACGCGCCGCGGCCGGAATCGGTCCGAAGATGGGCGACGGGCCCATGCCGTCTGTGTGGACCACCTACTTCGCCGCCGACGACGTGGACGCCGTCGCGGCGGCGGTCAGCGCGGCGGGCGGCACCGTGTACGCGCCGCCGTTCGACGTGATGGATGTGGGGCGCATGTGCGTGGCCGCGGACACCGACGGCGCCGTCTTCGGGGTCTGGCAGGCCAAGGCGCACACTGGGGCCGAGATCTGCAACGAACCGGGCGCGTACTGCTGGAACGAGCTGCACACCAACCGGTTCGCGCAGGCGAAGCAGTTCTACCTGAGCGTCTTCGGATGGTCGTACCACACCGTGAGCGATACCGACCGGTTCCGCTACGCCACCTTCTCCACCCCGGGTTCCGCCGCCGAGGTGGGCGGCCTCATGGACTCCACCACCATGCCCGGCGAGACGCCGTCCTACTGGCTGACCTGGTTCCAGACCGCCGATGCCGACACCAGCCTCGCCACGGCGCGCGAACTGGGCGCGAACGTGCTGATGGGCCCGGAGGACAGTGCGTTCGGGCGCATGGGCATCGTTCAGGGGCGGCAGGGTGAGGTGTTCGGACTCATCGACACCACGCGCACGGTCGGCGACGCCCCGACCAACTGATTCCGGCCCCGGAGCACCGGGCCGCGAACGACCCGGTGCCCGATCGGCACCTCGGCCCGACCGTCCGCACCTCGGCGCGACCGATCCACCGTCCGCGCGGTGCTGGACGGCCCGTGGTGATCCACCCGTTTCGGACGGTTTGCCGATCGGTCGCCGACACTTGCGATCAAACAACAACCGGACCACCCGGTTCTTGGTATCTTCTGCCCGGAGCGCCGCCGTCCACCGGGCTTGGAGCTCGGGGCGTGGATATCGCGGCGCTGTCGCGCGATCTGGAGGAGTCAGTCCGAACGTTCCGAACAAGGAGTGTGCGCCTTGTCTTTTCGAACTACCCGATCGTCCTCGACAGCGTGGGGCCTGGCCGCGGCCGCCGTGCTGGCCGCGTCCGCGGCGCTGTACACCGCGGACGCGCCACCGGCCGCCGCCGCGCCGAACGCCTGCCCCGACCTCAATGTGATCGCCGTGCCCGGCACCTGGGAGACATCCCGGGAGGACCCGGGCCAGGGCATGCTGGCCCAGGTCACCCAGGGCTTGCCGGGCAATGTGCGCACCGACTACGTGACCTATCCGGCCACCGCCCTGCCGTGGGAGGGCGCGGTCTACGGGCGGTCCAAGAAGGAGGCCGTCGACACCGCGCGCGGTCTGCTCTCCGCCACCGCGGCCCGTTGCGACGCAACGCGTTTCGCGCTCATCGGCTACAGCCAGGGCGCCGATGCGGCCGGTGATCTGGCCGCCGAGATCGGCACCGGATTCGGTGTGGTGCCGCCGGACCGGATCGCGGCGGTCGGCCTGATGTCGGATCCGCGCCGCTCCCCCGCCGACGCGCTGGTGGGCCCGCCGGTGCCCGGCGCGGGTGCGGGCGGGGCGCGTGTCGGCGGCTTCGGCTGGCTGTCGGACAAGGTGCGCACCTTCTGCGCGGAGGGTGATCTGTACTGTTCGGTGCCCAATGACGACCTCGCCGGGCGCTTCGCGGGCTTCGCCACCCAGCTGTCCGCGCCGGATCCGCTGCAGGTCGGCAATTACGCCTACACGCTGCAATCGATTCTGGCCGAGGCGCTCATTCCGGGCGGCACCGCCATTCTGGCCGCTCCGGCCGAGGATCCGGCCGGTGAGCAGTGGGTGCGCCAGGTGCAGGAATTCCTGGTCTCCGGTGTGCACCAGTCCTATCCGCGCTATGTGGTGGACGGGAGCGGTGCGACCGCCACGCACTGGCTGCACAACTGGCTGGCCGACGTGGCCGTGGCCGACTGAGCGGTCACCCCGCGGCGGCGGATGTGCGCGCCCGCAGACGGTCGTAGCCGAGGGTGGTCGCGACGCCCAGCCCGACCGCGATCGCGACGCCGAGCGTGCACATCCCCACCGCGCGCGTCAGGCCCGCGTCGGCGCGGGCGTCGAAGTACAGGATCGAACGGATGCCGAGATAGACCTGGTGCATCGGCTCGAATCGCGACAGCACCCCGTATGCCGGCGGCGTGGCCTCGATGGGCACGATGCCGCCGGACGACGGCAGCCCCAGGGCCAGGAACAGCAGCATATTGATGGGCATGCCGAGGGTGTTGAGCACCGGCAGCCGCAGTGCCGTCGCGGCGGTGGCGACCATCGTCAGAATGGTCATGGCGGTCATGCCGATGGCGAGTGCGGCGTAGGCGCTGAACAGGTAGAGCGCCGCGCGGTGGTCCATCGGCATGCCCAGGGCCGCGGCGATGAGCTGGTAGACACCGGCCATCACCACCGCCACCACGGCCGCGAGCCCCCACTTGTAGAGCAGCACCCGCCAGCGCGAGGTCCCGGTGTCGTGCGCTACGGCCGCGTCCACGCCGCCATTGATGAGCAGGCTGCCGGTGAATCCGGCGAAGACCACCAGCAGCGTGTAGTAGAAGGCCGAGATGCCATTGGCGCTGCCCGCGGGCAGCGGATGGAATTCGACGACCGACACCCGGATCGGTTCGGCGAGGGTGATCCGGGCGGCATCGGTCAGCGGCACCCCGTTCGCCCGCGCCCGGTTCAGCACGTCCGCGCCGAGTTCACGGTTGGCCCGCTCCAGCACCGGATGCACGAGCCGCGCCGCCAACGAGACCGCCGTGGCACCGGTGCGCGGATTGGTCCGGATCTCGACCACCGGCGCCGCGCCCACGCCGGTGGGCTGTTCGAGGGCGGACATCCGGGTGCTGAAGTCGGCGGGAATCACGATGGCGGCGTACGCCTTTCCCGCCGACAGCACCGATTCCGCGGTCGCGGCGTCGGTCGCCCGGAGGCTGACCTGATCCCCCCGCAGCCCGGCGGTCACCGTATCGGCCACGGCGGCGCCGTACTCGCCCCGATCCTCGTTCACCAGCAGCAGCGGGAAGTCGTGCAGATTGCGCTGCGGATCGAGAATGCTGGCCAGATACGACAGCGCCAGCAGACTCAGCAACCCCATCGCGACCAGCAGTGGAACCGCCCAGAGCTGGTGTTCTCGGCGGGGTGGGACCGGTTTCGGCGCGTCGGTCGGCACTCATCCGACGCTAGCAGCACACCTGGAGCGAACGTTCGTGGTGGGTGGTCAGTCGCCGGTCAGGGCGGCGTAGGCGGTGGCGTCCAGCAGCGCACCGGTGGATTCGACCCGCACCCGGAACAGCCAGCCCGCACCGTACGGGTCGGAGTTGACCGTATCCGGATCGTCGACGACCGCGGCATTGATCTCCACCACCTCGCCCGTCACCGGCGAGTACAGGTCGCTGACGGATTTGGTGGACTCGATCTCACCGCAGACCTCCCCCTGCGCGACGCGGTCGCCGACGGCGGGCAGTTGCACGAAGACCACGTCACCGAGCGACGAGGCGGCGAAGTCGGTGACGCCCACGGTGGCGGTGCCGTCGACGACATGCAGCCACTCATGCTCTTCGGTGTAGCTCAGATGTTCGGGAAAACCCATGATGGACGACCTCTTTCAGGAGCGGGAGTAGAAGGGCAGGGCGGTGGTCTCGACCGGTTCGCGACGGCCGCGCACGTCGATGGTCAAGGCGGTGCCGGGGGCCGCGTGGTCGCTGTCCACCATGGCCATGGCGATGGGCACGCCCAGGGTGGGAGAAAGCGCACCGCTGGTGACCACGCCGACCGCTCGGTCGTCGGCGTAGATCTCGTAGCCGTGGCGTCCGGCGCGGCGGCCGGATCCGATGAGCCCCACCAGCGTTCGGCCGCCGCCCGCCTGCTCGCGGGCGGCCAGGGCGGTGCGCCCGACGAAAGTGCCCGGCTTGTCGAACTTCACGACCCGGCCGAGGCCGACCTCGAACGGCGTCACACCGACATGGAGTTCATTGCCGTACAACGGCATTCCCGCCTCCAACCGCAGGGTGTCGCGGCAGGCCAGACCCGCGGGCAGCAGGCCGTGCGCTGCCCCGGCCGCGCTCAGCGCCCGCCAGACGTCGGCGGCCCGCTCGGGCGCGCAGTACACCTCGAAACCGTCCTCACCGGTGTAGCCGGTGCGTGCCAGCAGCACATCGACTCCGGCGATCCGGGCGGGCATGCCGGCGTAGTACTTCAGCGGACTCGGATCGACATCGGTCACGGCGCCGACGATCGCCGCCGAGCGCGGCCCCTGCACCGCGATGAGGGCGTAGTCGGTCGAACGGTTCGCCACCTCGGCGGCGAAGCCGTGCGCCCGATCACGCAGCAGGATGTAGACGATCTCGGCATTGGCGGCATTGGCGACCACCAGGAACCGCTGCTCGGCCAGCCGGTACACCACCAGATCGTCGAGGACGCCACCGTTGTCGTGGCAGAGCATGGTGTAGCGGGCGCGACCGACCGGCACCGCCGACAGCCGCCCGACCAGTGCGAAGTCCAGCATGCGCGCGGCCTCCGGCCCGGACACCTCGATCTCGCCCATATGCGAGAGGTCGAAGATCCCGGCGGCCTCCCGCACCGCGCGGTGCTCGGCGAGTTCGCTGCCGTAGCGCACGGGCATGCGCCATCCGGCGAAGTCGATGAAGACGGCGCCGTGCTCGGCGTGGACGGCTTCCAAGGGTGACGACGTGCGGGTGGGCACGCCGTCGCGAGCGACAGTCATGGGAGGTCCTCGAGTCGACCGGGACGCAACCCGGTGTCCGGAACTCCCCCTCTGTCATGGGACCTGAGAGCTTCACCGCCGCAGGCGGTTTGCACCGTGGGTGAGGCGCTCGGTGCGCCTGCTTTCCAGAGTGGCCTGGTCGATGCGGTACCTGTACCTGAGAGATTCCGGGGAGTTTGCTCCTTCGGCGCCCCGCTGCCGGGGACTCTCCCGCTACGACTCGTCGCGGCCCGATATGCGGTTGTGGCGGTCAGCATAGGCGAAGACCGCGCGCGAGGCATCCTTCGCCCCGCGCGCGGTCGCCGATCCCGGTGGGTGCGGCGGTCTTGGCGTCGGGTCACGCGGCACCGCGCCGGGTCGGTTCACTTCCGCGGTGCCGCCGCCCGCAGGAAGAACATGAGGTTGGCGGGCCGCTCGGCCAGGCGCCGCACGAAGTAGGCGTACCACTGGTCGCCGAAGGGCACGTACACCCGCAGCCGCTGTCCCAGTCCCGTCAGCCGGGCCTGTTCGTCCGCGCGCACGCCGTAGAGCATCTGGTATTCGAAGTCGTCGGTGCCTCGCCGCGCGGTGGTGGCCAACAGCCCGGCCGACCCGATCAGGGCCGGATCGTGGGTGGCGACCATGGGATACCCCTTGCCCGCCATGAGGATGCGCAGGCAGCGCAGGTAGGCCGCGTCCACGTCGCGGCGGCCGCGGTGGGCGACGGTCGCGGGTTCGTCGTAGGCGCCCTTGCACAGCCGGATGCGCGCGCCCGCGTCGGCGAACTCCTCGCAGTCGGCCTCGGTGCGGCGCAGATACGCCTGGAGCACCGTACCCACCGTGTCCGGGTGGTCGCGGCGCAGTTCGCGCACGATGGCCAGGGTGGAATCGGTGGTGGTGTGGTCCTCGGCGTCGAAGGTCACCCAGATGTCCCGCGCGGCGGCGGCCTCGACAATCGTGCGGGCGTGGGCGAGGGCGGTGTCCTGCCCGGTACCGGGCAGCGACCGGCCGAGGGCCGACAGCTTGACCGACACCTCGAGTGGCCGCGGACGGTCGTCCGGCGTATCGGACCCGAGTTCCGACAGGGCGCGCAGCAGCGTCTCGTATTCACGCACCACCTGCCGGGCCTGTTCGGGGCGGGTGATGTCCTCGCCGAGATAGTCGACGGTGACCGAGCGGTGCTGCTGCCGCAGTGCCCGCACCACCGCCAGCACGGCGGCGGTGGTGTCGCCCGCGACGAAGCGGTCGACGAGGCCACGGGTCACCGGCATGCGGGTGACGGCCCGCTCGAGGCGCGCCGAACGCGCGGCGGTCAGCAGCGCCGGTCGCAGCGGATTGCGCGACATGCTCATCGTCCCTCCTCGGATTCCGTTCGCTGGTGCGGATATTCGTGCGATCGGGCGGGGACGAACGTCTCTTTGATCGAGCGCGGCGAGGTCCAGCGCAGCAGGTTCAGCGGCGATCCGGCCTTGTCGTTGGTGCCCGACGCGCGTGCGCCGCCGAACGGCTGCTGCCCCACCACCGCACCGGTGGGCTTGTCGTTGACGTAGAAGTTCCCGGCCGCGAAACGCAACGCCGCGCCGGCCTTGTCGATGGCGTGGCGGTCCTGGGCGAGGATCGCCCCGGTGAGCGCGTACCCGCTGCCGGAGTCGACCATCCGCAGTACCTCGTCGAAGGCGTCGGCGCGGCCGTCGTCGTAGACGTGCAGGGCGAGAATCGGTCCGAAGTACTCGGTGGCGAAGGCCGCGTCGGTGGGATCGTCACCGAGCAGCAGGGTCGGCGCGATGAAGTAGCCGACGCTGTCGTCGTAGGTGCCGCCCGCCGCGATGGTCAGTCCGGCGGTGGCCTTGGCCCGCTCGATGGCGGCGGCATTGCGGTCGAAGGCACGGCGATCGATCACGGCCCCACCGAAATTCGTGAAGTCCGTGATATCGCCGTAGGTCAGCGAACCGATCCGGCCGATCAGCTCGTCACCCATGCGTGCCCACAGCGAACGGGGGACGAAGGCGCGCGAGGCGGCCGAGCACTTCTGCCCCTGGTATTCGTACGCGCCGCGGATCAGCGCGGTGATCAGGGCCTCCGGGTCGGCGGAGGGATGGGCGAGCACGAAATCCTTGCCGCCGGTCTCGCCGACCAGTCTCGGGTAGCCGTGGTAGCGCTCGATGCGGCTGCCGACCTCGCGCCACAGGTGCTGGAAGGTGCTGGTGGAGCCGGTGAAGTGGATGCCGGCGAGCCGTGGATCGTGCAGCGTCACCTCGGAGACCTCGGGGCCGTACCCGTGCACGAGATTGATCACGCCCGGCGGCAGTCCGGCGGCCTCGAGCAGGCGCATGGTGTGGTAGGCGGCCACGGCCTGGGTGACGGAGGGCTTCCACACCACGGTGTTGCCCATGAGCGCGGGGGCGGTCGGCAGATTGCCCGCGATGGCCGTGAAGTTGAACGGCGTCACGGCGTAGACGAACCCTTCCAGGGGGCGGTGGTCCATCCGGTTCCACACCCCCGGCGCGGAATCGGGCTGCTCCGCCAGGATCTGTCGCGCGAAGTGCACATTGAACCGCCAGAAGTCCACCAGTTCGCAGGGTGCGTCGATCTCGGCCTGGTATGCGGTCTTGGATTGACCCAACATGGTTGCGGCGGCGATGGTTTCGCGCCAGGGACCGGCCAGCAGGTCGGCGGCGCGCAGGAAGACCGCCGCGCGTTCGTCGAAGGGCAGTTCCCGCCACGCGGGTGCGGCGGTCGTGGCCGCCTCGACGGCGGCCCGCGCATCGGCCGCGTTCGCCGTGGTCAGCGTACCGAGTACGGCGGCGTGCCGATGGGGTTGCACCACATCGACGCGCTCTCCGCCTCCGGTCCGATGCACGCCGTCGATGACGTGCCGAATATCGGTGGGCTCGGCCGACAGTGTGTCGAGCGCCGTGCGCAGGCGGGCCCGTTCGGGGCTGCTCGGCGCGTACTGATTGACCGGTTCGTTGGTCGGTGCGGGCACCGTGGTGATCGCGTCCATGTCGAGCAATAAACCCGAAAACCGCCCCCCTGTGATTGGCCGATCGGATGAAATGAGACAGAGGATTTCGTTCGATGCGATGACGAGGATGAGCATGCGACTATCGCTGGATGGCAGCCGTGCGTAGTTCCATTCCCTTGGCCGAGCTGCTGTCCGCGCTGACCGATGCCGTCGCCGAACTCGTGGACGCCCCCGCGGGCACCGCGGTCGGCATCGGTTCGGTCGCCTTCCTGGATACCGGCGATTTGACCGCCGAACCCCCACCCGCCCGTGCGCTGCCGCACCTGTTTCTCCAGGTCAGCGTGAGCATCGAGGACGCCGTCCGCTGGCTCGAGCTGCTCGCCGACGGCTGCCCCGCCGAGCTGCGGCCGCGCGCGGTCTTCATCAAGGACGCCGACACCCTGCCCGATGTGCGCGCCGCCGCCCGCGCGGCCGGTGTGGCACTGGTCAGCGTCAACCCGCAGGCGCGCTGGGAGATGGTGCATGCGCTGGTCAACCGCATCATTCGCGCGGGCGGCACGCCCCATTCGGCCGGTGCGCCCGGCGCGCTGACGCCCGACACCGATCTCTTCGGGCTCGCGCAGACGGTCGCGGAATCAACGGGTGGACTGGTCTCGATCGAGGACGAGCAGTCCCGGGTGCTGGCCTATTCCGCCGACAGCACCGATGACGCCGACCCGGTGCGGCGACTCTCGGTCCTCGGCAGGCAGGGGCCGCCGGGCTACCTGCGCTGGTTGCAGCGCACGCACGTCTTCGAACGGCTGCACAGTTCCGGCGACGTGGTGGAGGTGCCGGCCAACGGCGAGTGGGAGACCCGGGGCCGCCTGGCCATCGGTATCCGCGCCCACGGACGTCCGGGCGATCGACCGGAGCCGCTGGGCACCATCTGGGTGCAGGAGGCCGCCGAGGCGCTGCCCGCCGACTGCGCCGACGTCCTGCGCGGGGCGGCCGCCATCGCGGCCCGGGTGCTGTGGCGGGCCCGGCACGCGCCCAGCACGGACACCCTGCTCATCCAGCGGCTCTTCGGCGAGCACGGCGGCGATGTCGACATCCCCTCCGTGGCGGCTACTTTCGGCATCGCCGCCGAGGGCAGCGGCGCGGTGGTCGGCTTCGGCTGCGCCGATCGCGCCCGCCCCGACGACGCCGCCATCCGCCGCGCCGCCGTCACCCTGCGTCTACATGCCAGCAGCTTCCGACAGGACTGCATCACCACGGTGATCGACAGCCGCCCCTATGTGCTGTTCCCCGAACACCATTCGATCGACAGCGTCGAGTCGTGGACCCGCCAGATCATCCTGCGCCTGGAGGAGCAATCGGGCTCGCCCCTGCGCGCCGCCATCAGCGCCCCCGTCGCCGGACTCGCCGACGTCGCCCGCGCCCGTGCCGAGGTGGACCGCGTTCTCGACCGCACCGCCGCCCTCCCCCACACCGAACAGGTGACCACCCTCGCCCGCTCCCGCACCACCGTCCTCCTCGGCGAAATCCTCACCCTCATAACGAATAATCCGCAACTGCGCGACCCGCGCCTGGACACCGTCATCGACTACGACACCCGCTATTCCGCCGAACTACGCGACAGCGTCGAACAGTATCTCCGCTGCCACGGTGATGTACGCACCGCGGCACGCCTGCTGCGAATCCACCCGAACACCCTGCGCTACCGCCTACGCCGAGCCGCACATATCCTCCACATGGATCTCGACGATCCGGCGGACCGACTCCTGTTGGAACTCCAACTCGCCGCCGACAGCGAGAAACGCGGAGAGACACGATGAGGACTGTCTGAAGAAGTGCTGGTCAAATTGAAGTCCACGTTCGCCGGCGGCGGCACCGCGCTCGGGGCCGCGATGCTGGGAATTGTGGGCGGCGTCTGCTGGGCACTCGCCGCGGGAAGTGCGGCGGAAGGCGCTGCCATGTACGACGCGGCAAACACGTCGCCGAGTTCCATCGACACGGTCCGCGAACTACGGCAGGCGACCTACATGTGCGGGGGCTTGGCCGTCGCATACCTGGCGGGCGCGATTCTGCTGTTCGCCCGCACTCGACTGGGTCGAGCGGTCCTCATCGTCAGCTCCGTGGTCGGGATCGTCCATATCAGCGTCACGGCGATCGGCGAGTACTACCTGATGGCACTTGCGGTATACGGCGTTCCGTCGCTACTCGCGGTGTTTCTGGCCGCCATGAGATCAACCGGGCGCTGGATCGCCGCACAGCCGTCCGGTCACTCCCGCGAACGCATGATCCGACGGTGAGCCGTTTCAGGAGGAGGCCACCGCAGCGGGCGATTCCGCATTCGTCCGTCCGGTCAGCTCCACCGACCGGATACGATCTTCGATCTCCGTGGCGTGGTGGGCGAGGATGAGTTCGTCGGCCTGGATGTCGGCGGCGAATTCCTCCAGGTACGACTGCACCTCGGCAGGGGTGCCGACGGCGGTGTACCGGGTCATGGCCGCGAGGTGGCGGCCGTTCGGGGAGGTGAGAAAGGCGTCGATCTCGGCGTCGGTGAAGTCGTGGCCGGCGGCGCCGCGTTTGATCATCGCGCGGGTGCGGGCGCGGTAGGCGATGGTCTTCTGCTCGACCGCCGCGTCGTGGTCCTCGGCCGCGAAGACGTTCACCCCGGCCATGACGTACGGTTCGGGCTGCTGCTCGGAGGGGCGGAAGGTGTCGCGGTAGACGGTGACCGCCTGATGCAGGGCGTCGGGGGCGAAATGGGAGGCGAACGCGTAGGGCAGGCCCAAGTGGGCGGCCAATTGGGCGCCGAAAAGGGAGGAGCCCAGGATGTAGAGGGGGACAATGCCTTCGGCGCGGGGAACCGCCTGGACGCCGGGGATGCGGGAGTCGCCGCTCAGGTAGCCCTGGAGTTCCAGCACGTCCTGGGGGAAGGAATCCGCGGAGGAGTGGTCGCGGCGCAGGGCGCGCATGGTGGTCTGGTCACTGCCGGGCGCCCGGCCCAGTCCGAGATCGATCCGGCCCGGGTAGAGGGTTTCCAGGGTGCCGAACTGTTCGGCGATCACCAGCGGCGAATGGTTCGGCAGCATGATGCCACCCGCGCCGACCCGAATGGTCTCGGTCTTGGACGCCACATGGCCGATGAGCACACTGGTCGCGCTGGAGGCGATGGACTTCATATTGTGGTGCTCGGCGTACCAGACCCGGCGATACCCGCTGCGTTCGGCGGCCCTGGCCAGGGCGACGCTGTTGTCGAAGCTGTCGCGGGCCGACTGGCCGCGCGCGATGGTCGCGAGATCGAGGATCGACAGTGCGAAGGGCATAGGAGGGGCAACGCCGCGAGGGACCCGCGATATTTCGCCGCCCGCTGTGACCTGGCGATCAGTCCGGCGGGTGGACGCGCGGGCCGATGACGGCGAGGGCGGTGTCCACCGCCACGTCGATGACGCCGGTGACCGGCTCCCCTGCCTCGATGGTGGTGGCGATCAGCTCCCGGAAACCGCCGTAGAGGATGGTGGCCATCTGCCGGGTGGGCGGATGCAGGTCGGCGGCCTGGAATTCCGGTGAGGCGGTGAGGTTCTGGATGAGGGTGATGAAGGCTTCGGCCTCGATCTGATGCTGTCGGTGCGCGCCCTCGCCGAGTGCGGGCGACTCCCGGATCCAGACCAGGCTGATGGCCAGGTCCTCCTCGGTGGCGTCGATCCAGGCTCGCACGGCCTGCCGGATCTGCACCCGCCACGGGGCGGCGACGTCCACGGCCGCGTAGATCCGCGCGATGGTGCGCTGGTTCCACTCCTCGAGGACCGCGATGAAGCAGTCCTCCTTACCGGTGAAGTGCTCGTAGAAGGTGCGTCGCGAGGTGCGGGCGCAGCGCACCACATCGGCGACCGTGGTGTCCTTGTAGCCCCGTTCGCGCACCGACTCCACCATGCCGTCGAGGAGGCGACGCCGGAATCCGGATTCCGGCGTCGCCGCGCTGACATTCGAGGTGGCAGGCTCGGCACGGGTCACGAGGCTCAGCGTAGTTGTTTGCCGCGGATCGCCGATCGGGCGAACCGCATGGTGCCGTCCTCGATGCGACCGTGCCGGAGGGTGAGCACGTCCTGGGCGTAGTTCATGCCGAGCCGCCAGGGCGCCCGCGATCCGGCTTTCGGGAAGCGGTCCAGCGCCCGCAGCACGTATCCGGCCTGGAAGTCGAGCAGCGGCCGGGCCGCGACGCCACCATCGGGCTCCGGAACACAGTGGTCGTAACCGTGGGCGTCCATGTGCCGGAGCACGCGGCAGACGAATTCGCCGACCAGATCCGCCTTGAGCGTCCAGGACGCGTTGGTGTAGCCGATGGTGAAGGCGAAGTTCGGGAATCCGGCGAGCATCATGCCCTTGTAGGCCATGGTGTCCGCGAGCGCGGCGGGTCGCCCGTCGATCTCGAAGTCGATCCCGCCGAGGGCGAGCAGGTCCAGACCGGTGGCGGTCACCACGATATCGGCCTCCAGTTCGGTACCCGATGCCAGCCGCAATCCGCGCTCGGTGAAGCGTTCGATGCGGTCGGTGACCACCTGCGCGGTCCCGGATCGGATGGCGCGGAACAGGTCCGCGTCGGGCACCAGGCACAGCCGCTGGTCCCAGGGCCCGTAGCTCGGGTTGAAGTGGATGTCCACGGCGTAGTCCGCGGGCAGCTGCGCGACATTCTGTTTGCGGATGAATCCGCGCATCAGATCCGGCCGCCGCCGGCTCAACTGGTAGATGAGCGTGCCGACGGCCACGTTCTTCCACCGCGTGACGGTGTAGGCGCGGCGCGGCCCGAGCAGCGAGCGCAACCGGTTGGCCAGGGCGTCCTCGGTGGGCACGGACATGATGTAGGTCGGCGAGCGTTGCAGCATGGTGACCCGCGCGGCCGTTTTCGCCAGCGCCGGAACGAGTGTCACGGCGGTGGCGCCGCTGCCGATCACCACCACCCGCCGGCCGGTGCAGTCCAGATCCTCGGGCCAGTGCTGCGGATGTACGGTGCGACCGCGGAATTCGTCCATGCCCTCGAATTCCGGGGTGTAGCCGCGGTCGTAACGGTAGTAGCCGCCGCACACGTACAGGAACCCGCAGGTGAGGGTCACCATGGTCCCGGCGTGTTCGGCGCGCACCGTCCACCGCGCCTCGTCGCTGCACCAGGAGGCACCGATCACCCTGTGCCCGTAGCGGATTCGCCGGTCGATCCCGGCCTCGGCCGCCGTGTCGCGCACGTACCGCAGGATGGACGGGCCGTCGGCGATGGCGGCGGCCTCGGTCCACGGCCGGAACCGATACCCGAGGGTGTGCATATCCGAATCCGAGCGCACGCCGGGGTACCGGAACAGATCCCAGGTGCCACCGATCGCGTCGCGCGCCTCCAGAACGGTGTAGCTCCGGTTCGGGAACGCGTGCTGAATGTGATGCGCCGCACCGATTCCCGACAGTCCGGCACCGACGATGAGGACATCGACGTGTTCGCTCATACGCTGTCCCCCCGGTGTCCCCGCGCCCGCAGCCGCCGCTCCAGCACGGCGATGACGTCATCGGCGGCGGCCACCGATCGCGCATTCATGCCGTGACCTCGGAGTTCGGCGCCGGTTCGGGCAGTTCCACCACACGTTCACGCTCCGGTCGCAGGCGCCTGCGCACCACGGCGCGACCCTTCTTCGCGGGCACCAGTGCCACGCCGCGGAAGTGCGGGCGTTCGTCGGGAGCGGCGGTGGTCTCGAGGGTGAAGTCGCGCAGCAGCGTGCGCAGCACGATATTCAGTTCCAGGCTGGCGAAGGACGCGCCGATGCAGCGGCGCGCTCCGCCGCCGAAGGGAATCCAGGTCCAGGTATTGGGCCGCACGCCGAGGAACCTGTCCGGATCGAAGGTGCGGGCGTTGGGGAACAGTTCCTCGTTGTCGTGCACCAGGCGGATATTGACCAGTACCTTCTGACCGCGCGGCAGTGTCCAGCGCCCGAGCTGGAACGATTCGGTGCGGATCTGGCGCGGCGTCGCGTCGATCACCGGCCGTACCCGCTGCACCTCCACCAGGGTGGCCTCGCGCAGTTCCGAACCACCCGCGTCGGCCTCCTCGACCAGCCGGCGCAGGATGTCGGGATGGCGCCGCAGTCGCTCGACCGTCCACGCCAGGGTGGTGGCGGTGGTCTCATGTCCCGCGGTGAGCAGGGTCAGCAGTTCGTCGGCGATATCGCCGCGGCTCATGGCCGAGCCGTCGTCGTAGCGGGTCTGCACCAGCATGGCGAGTACGTCGTTGCGGTCCGACAGCTCGGGATCGCGGGTGGCGCGGTCGATGAGCCGGCCGACGATATCGTCGTAGGCGCGCCGGTGCGCGGCGAAGCGGGCCCACGGGCCGTAGTTCCCCAGGAAGCCGCGCGGTATCGGCAACGCCGCCAGCGCCGAGCCGACCAGCACCAATTTCGGTAGCAGGGAACGCAATTCGTCGAATTCGGAGCCCTCCGCACCGAAGACCGCACGCAGGATCACATTCAGCGTGATCCGCATCATCGAATCCATGGTGGCGAATTCGACCCCTTCGGGCCAGTTCGCCATCTCGCGGACGGCCTCGTCCTCGATGAGCTGCTCGTAGACGGCAAGACGCCGCCCGTGGAAGGGCGGCGTCAGGAGTTTGCGCTGTTTCCGGTGCTCCTCGCCCTCGAGCGAGAAGAGCGAGCCCGGCCCGAGCACCTGGCCGAGATTGACGTCGACGGTGTCCACCTGATCCGTGCTCGCGGTGAACAGCGCCTTCACCTCCGCCGGATCCGACAGCACCACCGTCGATCCGAAGCGTGGCATCTGGACCGTGAAAGCCGAACCGTATCGCCGATGCCAGCGCCGCCAGGCGCGCGTGCGGCCGCCGAGTATCTGTATCCCGTGGACGAATCCGGGCGTGGACGGCCCGGAAGGCAGTGTCGGAGTGGACATACGCCACCTCTCCCCGTGGTACTCCCATGTACCACTCGCACGGTACGCTTACGTACCAGCTGTGGCAAGGGTCACTCCGGGGAGCGGCGGGCGAGCGAGATCAGCAGGTGGTCGGCACCGGATCGCCGCGGAATCGGGCCTCCACGTAATCCCACGCCTCCGGGAATCCGGCGACGGCGGTGGTCAGGTGCTCGGCGATGTCGTACGGGCGGAACACCAGCGGCACCCCGGCCGCGCAGTAGCGCTCGGCGACCTCGGCCACCGGACCGAAATGCGTCATGGTGTCGAACCGGCCCTGCCAGAAGAAGGTCGGCACGGTGGGAATCCCGTCGTGGTAGCGCAGGCTGTTCTCGCGCAGCACCGCATGCGCCTCGGGGCTGTTCATCATGTCCTTGGACGCGGCGAGCTGTTCGGCATTGCGGGAGACGCCGTGGAAGAGCAGGAAACGACGGCAGGCGTCCTTGGTGAAATCCCGGAACCACAGGCCGTTCTCATTGAGCTGATCCGAAACCGGCAGGCGCTTCGGGTATTCACGCTCCAGTCCCATGGCGGCCGCGAAGGCCAGGCCGAATCCGGGATGCGGGTCGAATCCCAGGGCGAGGGCCATCTCCCGCAGATCGGCCGGAATCCCGCCCGCGACGACCGCGGCCAGCTGCAGATCCGGGGCGTAGGTGGGTTGCAGTGCGCCCGCCCACGCCGTGGCCATCCCGCCGCCGGAGTATCCGGCCAGCACCACCGGCACCGAACCGAGGCCGAGTTCGGTGGCCTGCCGGACGGCCTTGACGCTGTCGAGGGTCACCATGCCGCCGAGTTTCGCCGCGCCGTAGGCGACATGCGGCCCCAGGTAGTCGGGTAGGGAGATGGCCCAGCCGCGCCCGATCGGCAGCATCGCGCCCACCGCGTCCTGGAGTTCACCGTTGAACAGCGACCGCGACGGATTGCACTGCGCGCCCAGGGAATTGATCAGGGCCTGGTAGGAGACCAGCGGCGGATTCGCCACTCCGCGCGGCAGCAGGACCGTGGTGACGCCCATGATGGGGTCGCCACCGGAGTTGGTGGAACGGAAGGCCACCTGCCACATGTCGGTACCGACGTAGGGCCCGGAGTCGATGCGCCGGATCCGCACCACGTCACCGGGCTGCTTGTCGGCCAGGTCGTCGGGAGCGTGGTAGAAGGGGTCCGGGTCGGGCGTCGGGTACAGCGGCGAGGCACCGGAGGGCGAGGCCAACGCGCCGATCGACAGGACAGTCATCACCAAGATCATCAGCTTGGTCGCGGCTCTGATCACGGGCGAAAACTACTTCCAATTGGGCGTTTTGCCCAAATCACCGGGCAAATTTTCGTCGAGAATACAAAAGACCGAGGTCAGCACTATCGGATGTCACAGCGCCCGAGGCCCGTTCGGGGACCGGCGAATCCGGTCCCCGGCATCCTCGCTACGCCGAGGAGGGTTCGACCGGCGCCGCCAGCCCCGCCAACCGGTGCGGCGCGAGCAGTTCGGCCACGGCCTCCGGGGACAGCAGGCCGAGTTCGGTCGCGATATCGCCCACATACCGCCCGGTCATCAATGCCTGCTTGGCGATGGCGGCGCTGGCGGCGTAGCCGATACGGGGTGCCAGCGCGGTGACGATGCCGACCGAGCGGCGCACCCCGGTCTCCAGATGGTCGCGATTGGCGGTGATTCCGGGAACGCACCTGGTGGCCAACGCGTCCGCCGCCGCGATGAGGTGGGTGGTCGTCTTCAGCAGGCTGTAGGCGATGATCGGCTCGAAGGCGTTGAGCTGCAACTGCCCGGCCTCGGCGGCCATGGTGACGGTCAGGTCATTACCGATGGCCTCGAAGGCGATCTGATTGACCAACTCCGGAATGACCGGATTCACCTTGCCCGGCATGATCGACGACCCGGCCTGCCGGGCGGGCAGCCGAATCTCCCCGAAACCGGTGGCCGGCCCGGAGGACATCAACCGCAGGTCGTTGCAGGTCTTGGACAGTTTCACCGCGACCCGCTTCAGAATTCCGGACACCTGCACGAACGCCCCCGCGTCCTGGGTGGCCTCGATGAGGTTCTCCGCGGGTGTCACCGTCTCCCCGGTGATCTCACTCAGGTGCGCGCAGACCAGCGCGGAGTACCGCGGATGGCCGTTGATCCCGGTCCCGATGGCGGTGCCGCCGAGATTGCTCTCGCACAGCAGCGCCCGGCCCTCGTCGAGCCGCTGGCAGTCCTCGCGCACCATGACCGCGAAGGTGGCGAACTCCTGGCCGAGGGTCATGGGGACCGCGTCCTGGAGCTGGGTGCGGCCCATCTTGATGACGTCGGCGAACTCCACCGATTTGGCGTCGAAGGCGTCGGCGAGCCCGGCCAGCGCCGCCGAGAGCTTCCGAATGTGCTGCACCACGGCCAGATTCACCGCGGTCGGGTAGACGTCGTTGGTGGACTGCCCGAGGTTCACATGGTCCAGCGGGTCGAGTTCGGCGTAGTGGCCGCGCTCGAAACCGAGGATCTCCAGCGCCCGATTGGCGATGACCTCGTTGGCGTTCATATTCGTGGAGGTGCCCGCACCGCCCTGGATGGGGTCGATGGGGAACTGGTCGTGCAGCCGACCGTCGCGGATCTCCGCGCAGGCCCGGTCGATGGCGTCGGCGCGGCGCGCGTCGAGCACGCCCAACTCCCGATTGGCCCGGCAGGCGGCCTGTTTGACGGCTGCGAGGGAGCCGATGAGCGCCGGATAGTTGCCGATGGCGTCGCCGGTGACGGTGAAGTTCTCCAGGGCGCGCGCGGTGTGCACGCCCCAGTAGGCGTCCCGCGGCACCGACAGGGAGCCGAGGGAGTCGCTGTCGATACGGGTGTCGTCGGTCATGGTTCGCTCCAGATCCTCTCAGTGCGCGGCATAGGCGTGGTGCAAGCTCGAATCGCGCGCCGCCGGAGGCGGATTCGAGAGTTCGCCGAGCAGATTGGTCTCCATGGCGTGCCGCAGCCGCGCACCGCAGAACCCGCTGTCCACCAGATGGGACAGTTTGGCCAGTGCGGCCTCCCGGGACATGTCGCCACCGCTGATCACGCCCGCGTCCAGCAGTGCGCGTCCGGGCTGATAGCGAGCGAGATCCACACCCCCGCTGTCGCATTGGGTGATGACCACGACCGGCGTTCCGCGCAGGATGGCGCGGCGCAGCGAATCCATCATGTCCGTGCCGTGTAGTGGCGCGGTGCCGGAGCCGTAGCACTCCAGCACCAGGCCGCCGCGATAGTGATCGACGGCGGCGTCGAGCAGGGCGGCGTGCAGACCGGGGAATACCGTCAGCAGGCCGACCGGCCCGCGCGCCTCCCGCGGTCGCGACGCCTCGGGCAGGACGGCGGGTACCGGGGGCGGCGTCAGCGCCCGGATGGTGGTGAAGCCCTCGTAGTCCTCGACGGCGCGCTTGGAGGCCCGCACCGCCGGGTGCAGGCCCGCACCGAAGGCCAGGTAGGTGCCCGGATCGGTGCGCGCCACAATCGATTTCAGCGCCAGGCGCAGATTGTCGCGGGCATCGCTGCCGGGCTGTCCGAGCGGGATCTGCGCACCGGTCAACAGGATCGGGATCGCGCAGCCGCGCAGTTCGAACGCGATCCGCGCTCCGACGTAGGCCATGGTGTCGGTGCCGTGGATGACGATGACGCCCTTGGGCCGTCCCGAGGCGATCCCGGCGCGCACGCGTTCGGCGATGCGGCGGCCGGTGCCCGCGTCGGCCTGCGCGCTGTCGATGACCGGGTCGAGTTCGCTGTACCGGTAGCCCACCGACAGCCCCGCCGCGGCTTCGAATTCGGCGACGATCTCGGCGATGTCGGCCCCGATGCCCGCCCGGGGGCGCATACCCGCCCCCTGGTCGACCATGCCGAAGGTGCCGCCGGTGTAGAGGATGTCGATCACGGCCGCTCCACCGGTGCCAGCACGTCGTGGTCGAGCCGATCGCGCACGCGGTACCAGCCCACCACCATGGCGACGGCCACGGCCAGGAAGGCGACCACGGTGATGCGCCCGATCTCTTCGTCGAAGATCATGAGCACCACCACTCCCACCAGGAAGGCCAGTGTCGCGATATTGAGGACGGGGGCCAGCGGCAGGCGGAAGTCGGGCCGGGTGTAGTCGCCGCGTTCGGCGCGGCGCACGAAGATCCAGTGACAGATCATGATCGACGCCCAGGTGCCGACGATGCCGAGCCCGGCCAGGTTCAGCACGATCTCGAACGCCTTGTGCGGCATCACGAGGTTGAGCACCACCCCGGCGATCCCCACCGCGCTGGTGATGAGGATGCCGCCGTAGGGCACCCCCTGCCGGTTCATGCGCGCGGCGAACCTCGGTGCGGTACCGGCCACGGCCATGGATCGCAGGGTGCGTCCGGTCGCGTAGAGGCCCGCGTTCAGGCTGGACATGGCGGCGGTGAGCACCACCAGGTTCATGACGTCCCCGGCGTGCGGGATGCCGACCTTGCTCATGACCGTGACGAACGGGCTCTCGCTGGCCGAGTAGGCCGTCCACGGCAGCAGCAGCGTGAACAGGATGACCGATCCGGCGTAGAACAGGATGATCCGCCACATGATGGAGTTCACCGCGCGCGGCACCACGCCCCGCGGATCATCGGATTCGCCCGCCGCCACGCCGATCATCTCGGTACCGCCGAAGGCGAACACCACGCCCAGGGCGATGGTGAGCATGGGGGCCAGCCCCTGTGGGAAGAGTCCGCCGTTGTCGGTGATGGTGGCGATGCCCGGCACGTTGCCGTCGATCGGGGTGCCGGTGACGATGAGCCCGACCGACACCAGCATGAAGATGACGATGGTGCCGACCTTGATCAGCGCGAACCAGAATTCCATCTCGCCGAACAGGCGCACCGACACGACATTCAGCGCGACCACCACGGCCAGGGCGATGAGTGCCAGCACCCACTGCGGAATCGAGGTGAACATGGACCAGAAGTGGGCGTAGAGCGCCACGGCGGTGATATCGGCGACCAGCGTGGTCGACCAGTTCAGGAAGTACAGCCAGCCCACGGTGTAGGCCCCGCGTTCGCCCATGAACTCGCGAGCGTAGGAGACGAAGGCTCCGGAGGAGGGCCGGTACATGACCAGTTCGCCGAGTGCGCGCACCACCATGAAGGTGAACAGGCCGCACACGATGTAGACGATGGCCAGCGACGGTCCGGCCAGGGCCATCCGGCCGCTGGCGCCGAGGAACAGGCCGGTGCCGATGGAGCCGCCGATGGCGATCATCTGCATATGCCGCTTGCGCAGCTGTTTCTGATAGCCGACATCGCCGATATCGAGCGTGGGCGCGGTCGTGGGCGCGGGCGCGGTGGCCGTGCGTGCCGACGGTTCGTCGTGCATGGAAACCTTCCTCGGGCGGACCCAGCCTGTGCGGCGACCGGCGAGCGGAACATGCCAAGCTGTCAGGCTGTAAGACAGGCTGACAGTAATGGCGGTCACATCGCGCTGTCAATGTCGGCTGTCCATGTCGGCGACACTCGCCGTTCACGTTTTGACCCTCCCCGGCCCGGTACCCATACTGATCGCGTGACGGTCGAAGAAGGACAGGTGCAGCGCATCGGCGCTACCGAAGCGGTCTTTCGACGACTCAAGAGCCTCATCCAGGGTGACGAGTACGCCGTCGGCGACCGGCTGCCCGGAGAACTCGCCCTCGCCAAGGAGTTCGGGGTGAGCCGCCCGGTGGTGCGCGAGGCACTGCACGCGTGCGCGACCCTGGGCCTGACCGAAACCCATACGGGGCGCGGCACATTCGTCATCTCCAAGAAGGAGAATCCGCGCCTGACCTTCGCGGGCGTCGACGCCGAGGACCTGATCGAGGCGCGACGGCTGGTGGAGATCCCCACCGCCGGGTACGCCGCGCAGCGCCGCACCGAGGAACAGCTGCGCCACCTGTTCGACATCCTCGACCACCTGGCGAACGCCACCGACGACCGCGAATGGGTGCGCTACGACGGCGAACTGCACACCGCCATCGCCGCCGCCAGCGGGAACACCATGCTCACCACCTTCGTGGCCGACACCCGCAGCGCCCTGGACCTGCAATCGGAATTCCTCAACCTCACCCAGGACCGGCGCACCGACTCCGATCGCGAACACGAGGCCATCGTCCGCGCCATCGAGGCCCGCTCCGCCGACGCCGCCCGCGCCGCCATGACCGAGCACCTGGAACGGGTGGCCGACACCATCGCCCGCATCGGCGACTGATCGATAACCGGCGGTCTTCCGCCCGATTGCCCGCGCGCATCGTGCCGCGGCACACACCCGCCCCCGGTTTCGGTGAACGCCCGGCGACCGGCATGCCGGGTAGTCTGGACATTTGGTCACCGCAGAGTTCGCTCATTGGTAACCCAAGTGTGAAACAACGAATGCCGAAACGTTGGGGAGTGCTGTGAGAGGTGGTCAGGGCGTGATGCCGCAGCCGGATACGGATACCGCGGCGGGTGTGAACCCGATGCTGCGGGCCACGCTCGCACCGCCGGCTCGCACCCTGGTCGACATCCTGGCCGCCACCGCCCTGGCCCACCCCGACGCCCCCGCCGTCGACGACGGCGAGGCGGTGCTCAGCTACGCCGAACTGCTGGCCGAGGTCGACGCCACCGTGGCGCGGCTGGCGGCGGCGGGCGTGTGCGCCGGTGATCGCGTCGGCGTGCGCATGCCCTCGGGCACCCGCGACCTCTACATCACCATCCTGGCCGTCCTGCACGCCGGCGCCGCCTACGTCCCGGTCGACGCCGACGATCCGGACGAGCGAGCCCGCCTGGTCTTCGGCGAGGCCCGGGTCAGCGCGATCGTCACCGCCGCCGGAATCGAAAGCACCGGCACGGCAGCGGATTCGCCTGCGGCCGCACCGCTCACTGCCTCGACACGGCGAGAACGGTCGGCCACCGTGAGTCCGGCCGTGGCCGCGGTGGCAGCGGACTCCGCGGGCGAGAAGTCGGGGGCTGCCGAGTCGGCGACCGCGGTCTCGCCCAGCACTGGGACACCGGGCACAGGTTCGGCGGGCACAGCACGGACCACCGCCGGAACGGTACCCACTGCGTCGCCCGGCACGGGCGCCACGAGCACCACATCCACATCCACACACTCGACGTGGAAGCAGCCGGTGGCTACCGACGCAGCGACCGTTCCGGCCGGGGTCGGCAGCATCCCGGCTCGAGCGGCGGGCACAACCGCCGTTGGCGACGCCCGTTCGGGCCGCTCGGTCGCGGCGCCCCAACCCGAGGACGACGCCTGGATCATCTTCACCTCGGGGTCCACGGGAACGCCGAAGGGGGTCGCGGTGACGCATCGCAACGCGGCCGCGTTCGTGGACGCCGAGGCGCGGATGTTCCTGCGGGACGCGCCGATCGGGCCGGGTGATCGGGTGCTGGCCGGACTGTCGGTCGCCTTCGATGCCTCGTGCGAGGAGATGTGGCTGGCGTGGCGGCACGGCGCGTGCCTGGTGCCCGCACCGCGCGCGCTGGTGCGCACCGGCGCGGATCTGGGGCCGTGGCTGGTGCGCCGCGAGATCAGCATCGTGTCCACCGTCCCGACGCTGGCGGCCACCTGGCCCGCGGAGGCGCTGGATTCGGTGCGGCTGCTCATCTTCGGCGGCGAGGCGGTGCCGCCGGAGCTGGCGGAACGGCTGGCCGGGAACGGGTCCGGGGAGCGCGATACGACCCGCGAGGTGTGGAACACCTACGGCCCCACCGAGGCCACCGTGGTGGCCTGCGGCGCCCTGCTCGACGGTTCCTTCCCGGTGCGCATCGGCCTGCCGCTGGACGGCTGGGATCTGACCGTCGTGGACGGGGACGGAAATCCGGTGGGCGAGGGCGAATCCGGGGAGCTCGTCATCGGCGGTGTCGGGCTGGCGCGCTATCTGGATCCGGCCAAGGACGCGGAGAAGTACGCGCCGCTCCCCTCGCTCGGTTGGGAACGCGCCTACCGCAGCGGCGATCTGGTGCGCAACGACCGCGCGGGCCTGGTCTTCCTGGGGCGCGCGGACGATCAGATCAAACTCGGCGGCCGCCGGATCGAACTGGGCGAGATCGACAATGCCCTACAGCATCTGCCCGGGGTGACGGGCGCGGCCGCCGCCATCCGTACCACCAAGGCGGGCAACAAGATCCTCGTCGGCTATCTGACCGGACCGACCGCCGACTACGATATGGCCGCCGCCAGAGCCCAACTGGCCGAGCGACTTCCGGCCCCGCTGGTCCCCCGCCTGGCCGTGGTCGCCGATATGCCCACCCGTACCTCCGGCAAGGTGGACCGCGACGCACTGCCCTGGCCGCTGCCCAAGGCCGCCGCCGATCCGGCCGATTCGGGGCTGTCCGCGACCGAGCGATGGGTGGCCGGTCTCTGGGACTCCATCCTCGGAGCCGAGGTCAGCGACCACACCTCCGACTTCTTCGACCTGGGCGGCGGCTCACTGGCCGCCGCACAACTGGTGGCCGCCCTGCGCGAACGCCACCCGCGCGTCACCGTCGCCGACCTCTACGACCATCCCCGCCTGGGCGCGCTGGCCGCCTTCCTCGACGACAGCGCCCCCGCCGACGCGGTGCGGGAGCGAGTCGTGCGCCCGGTGCCGCTGCCCGCCCAGCTGTTCCAGGTGCTGGCCACCGTTCCGCTCACCACGCTCACCGGCCTGCAGTGGCTCACCTGGCTGGGCATCGTCGGCAATATCGCCGCCTGGTCCGGCTCACTGCCGTGGCTGCCGCACCTGTCGTGGTGGTGGGCCCTGGTCGCCTTCCTCCTGTTCATCTCCCCGCCCGGCCGCATGCTGCTGTGCGTGGCCGGTTCCCGGCTGCTGCTGCGCGGCGTCGCGCCGGGCAGCTATCCGCGCGGTGGCGGCGTCCATCTGCGGCTGTGGACCGCGGTGCGGCTGTCCGAGGCCAGCGGTGCGGAGAACCTGTCCGGCGCACCGTGGATGGTGCCGTTCGCGCGCGCCCTGGGCGCGAAGATCGGCACGGGCGTCGACCTGCACACCCTGCCGCCGGTGACCGGCATGCTGGAACTCGGCGACGGATGCAGCGTCGAACCCGAGGTGGATCTGTCCGGCTACTGGATCGACGGCGATGTGGTGCATATCGGCCCGATCGTCATCGGGCCGGGTGCGGTGGTGGGCGCGCGCTCGATCCTGTTGCCGGGAAGCAGGATCGGCAAGCGGGCCGAGATCGCGCCGGGTTCGGCGGTGTCGGGCAAGGTGAAGGCCGAACAGGAGTGGGCGGGCTCCCCCGCGGTGAAGGTCGGCAAGGCGCGACACCGCTGGCCCGACCACGCCCCCGCCCGTGCCGCGCACTGGGTGGCGATCTTCGGCATCACCTCCATGGTGCTGGCGGCGGTGCCGATCCTCGGGCTGGCCACGGGCGGCGCGTTCATCGCCTGGTGCATTCGCGACACCGCCACCCTGACCGCCGGGCTCGGCCGCGCTGTCGCCGTGCTTCCGGTCGCCACCCTGCTGAGTCTGGGCGTGTACGCGGCGGTGACCATCCTCGCGGTCCGCCTGTTCGGCATCGGGCTGCGGGAGGGCTACCACCCGGTGCGCAGCCGGATCGGCTGGCAGGCGTGGGCCACCGAACGCCTGCTGGACTCCGCCCGCACCTTCCTGTTCCCGCTCTATGCCAGCCTGCTGACCCCGATCTGGCTGCGCCTGCTCGGCGCCAAGGTCGGCAAACGGGTGGAGGCGTCCACGGTGCTGCTGCTGCCCAAGTTCACCACCGTCGCCGACGGCGCGTTCCTGGCCGACGACACCATGATCGCCAGTTACGAACTCGGCGGCGGCTGGCTGCGCATCGGCGAGGCCAAGGTCGGCAAGCGCGCCTTCCTCGGCAACTCCGGGATGACCGCGCCCGGCCGGCGGGTGCCCAAGAACGGCCTGGTCGCGGTGCTCTCGGCCGCACCCTCCAAGGCCAAGGCGGGATCGTCGTGGCTGGGCAGTCCGCCGGTGCGGTTGCGCCGGGCCGCCGAGAACGCCGATACCGCACGCACTTTCGATCCCCCGCCGCGCCTGCGCCTGGCCCGCGCGGTGGTGGAGTCCTGCCGCCTGATCCCGGTGCTGGTGACCTTCGCCATCGGTCTCGGCGTGTTGTTCACCCTGGCGTGGCTGGCCCGCACCCTGGGCCATCTGCCCGCCGCGCTGCTGAGCGGACTGGTGCTGATGGCGGCGGGCGCGGTCGCCGGAGTCGCCTCCGTGGTGGCGAAATGGCTGCTGGTGGGACGGATTCGGGCCGAGGAGCATCCGCTGTGGAGTTCGTTCGTGTGGCGCAACGAGGTCGCCGACACCTTCGTCGAACATGTCGCCGCGCCCTGGTTCGCCCGCGCGGCGACCGGTACGCCCGTACTCAATCTCTGGTTGCGCGGACTCGGCGCGACCATCGGGCGCGGGGTATGGTGCGAGTCCTATTGGCTCCCGGAGGCGGATCTGGTGACACTCGGTGACGGCGCGACGGTGGAACGGGGCTGCGTGGTGCAGACCCACCTGTTCCACGACCGCATCATGGCCATGGACACCGTGACCCTGCACGCCGGCGCGACTCTCGGCCCGCACTGCGTCGCCCTGCCCGCCGCCGTCATCGGCGCGGGCGCGACCATCGGCCCGGCCTCGCTGGTCATGCGCGGCGACAGCGTGCCGCCGTCCACCCGGTGGTGGGGCAATCCGATCGCGCCGTGGCCGGGCGCGGAAGCGGCGCGATGATCCGCGACAAGTTCTACGAGGATCCGATCGACGACTACCTGCCGCAGAACGGCAATCGCGGTTACCGGGTGTCGCGCTACGAACTGGAACTGGTGTACAAGGTCGCCAGCAACCGGCTGGCGGGGCGCGCGGCCATCACCGCCGTCACCACCGGGGTGCGGGACCGGTTCGCGCTGGACCTGTCCCAGGCGCTGAATGTGTCCAAGGTGTTCGTCAACGGCTCGAAGGCGGCGAAGTACAGCCACCAGCGCGGCAAGCTGGTGATCACGCCGCAGCAGAAGATCCCCTCGGGCGGGGCGCTGCACCTGGTGGTCCAGTACGCGGGGGTACCGAAACCGGTGCGCGGTCCGTGGGGTGAGGTCGGCTGGGAGGAACTGTCGGAGGGTTCACTGGTCGCCAGCCAACCCAATGGCGCGGCGTCCTGGTTTCCGTGTGACGATCATCCGAGTTCCAAAGCCAGCTACCGGATTTCGATCACCACGGATTCGCCGTACTACGCCCTGGCCAACGGCACCCTGGTGCGCAAGCTGACCAAGGCCAGCCAGACCACCTGGGTGTACGAACAGCCCGAGCCCATGTCCAGCTATCTGGCCACCATTCAGATCGGGCACTACCGCAAACAGCGCATCGACGCCCCGCACGGGTCCGTGCCCATGCAGGCGGTGCTGCCACCGCGCCTGCGGGTGGATTTCGACCACGATTTCGCGCGCCAGCCCCGCATGATGGAAGTGTTCACCGAGAAGTTCGGGCCGTACCCGTTCGAGGGCTACACCGTCGTCGTCACCGATGACGAACTGGAGATTCCCATCGAGGCCCAGGGCATCTCGGTATTCGGGGCCAACCACTGCGACGGGCGGCGTGGCTCCGAGCGCCTCGTCGCGCACGAACTGGCCCACCAGTGGTTCGGCAACAGCCTCACCATTCGCCGATGGCGCGACATCTGGCTGCACGAGGGCTTCGCCTGTTACGCCGAATGGATCTGGTCCGAGGCCGCCGACGGACCCACGGCCGATCAGCTCGCCCGCGCCGCCCGCCACAATCTGGCCCGCGAACCGCAGGACATTCGCGTCGGCGATCCCGGCCCCACCCGCATGTTCGACGATCGCGTCTACAAGCGCGGCGCGCTCACCCTGCACGCCCTGCGCCTCGAGCTGGGTGAGCGAGCCTTCTTCGACCTGTTGCGCGAGTGGACCGCCCGCTACCGGCACGCCTCGGTCACCACCGACGAATTCACCGATCTGGCCGGGCATTACAGCACGGTGCCGCTGCGTCCGCTCTGGGAGAGCTGGCTCCACGACGAGCCGCTCCCCCAACTGCCGCCGCACGGAGGTTGAACGGTACCGCTCAGTTCCAGTCGTCGATCTTGACGTCGTGCGGATCCGGTGCGCCCTTGCCGGTTTCGACCAGCGACTTCAGACTGAGCAGGAAGACCGCCCACTTGGTGCTGCAGTGGTGCATGAACTCCACCGGCTCCTGCCAGCCCTCGTGGGCGAACAGCACGATGGTGTAGTCCCCGGCCGGTTTCAGATTCCAGCGCACATGGGTGCCGACCCATTCCTCCGGCCCCTCGACGACCTCCCACAGCACGTGGCGGTCCGGGTCCAGATCGCGCACCCGCATATCGAAACCGCCGGCCCCGAACCGGAATTGGAGCAGGCCGCCGATCTCGTCACCGTCTCCGGTGGTGTCGGTCGTCCACCATCCGGCCAAGCCCTCGGTGGTGGTGAGGGCGGTGTACACCTCGGCCTCCGGCGCGCGGATGCCGACCCGATGCAGGATGTCTACCATTTCTTCGCGTCCTTCGTCTGCTGGATTGTTTCGGCGTGCTGGATTGTTTCGGCGATACGTTTGATGCGCCGGAGCCGGGCGTCCCAGGCCGCTCCGACCGAGGACAGCTGTGCCACCGCGCGGGCCAGCCGTTCCTCGTCCACCCGGTATCGACGCTCCCGTCCGGCAGCGCTGGCGTGCACCAGGCCGACGCGGTCGAGAACGCCGAGATGTTTGGCGACGGCCTGCCGGGTCACGGGCAGTTCCTCGCTGAGTCCGGTGGCCGTGCCTTCGCCCGCGGCCAGCAGCAGATCGAGCATGCGCCGCCGGGTGGGATCGCCGATGGCCGACCACAGTTCGTCGTCGATGACGGTCACGGCGCGGACACCAAGCGGGTGACGTACTCCCCGAGCCGGGGGAGGTAGAAGTCCCAGCCGGTGACGTGTTCGCCGTACTCCTGCGCCAATTTCGCTTCCGCCCAGCCCATCTCCCGGAATCCGGTCTCGGTGAGCCGGATCAGGGTGCCGGAGCCGGACGGCACGAGTTCGAAGGTGACCAGCAGCGAATCCGCGATCTCGTCGGCGGTGCCGTCCGGATAGGACCAGCGGAAGGCGAACAGGCGCGGCGGGTCGGCGCGAACGACCGTCATGGCCTCCACATGCTCCCGATTCCCCCAGGCGAGTTCGCCGACCGCGCCCGGGGTCGCCTCGAATTCCGCCTCGTCGCTCCACCACTGGGCCATGTGCCGCGGGGCGCTCACCACCTCGTACACCACCTCGAGTGTGGCGTCGACATGTATCTCACGTTCGATGCTGCCGTATTCCACGACCACCTCCATACGCAACCATTAGTTGCACATCACCCTAGAGGCGGACGGCGAATTGCGCAACCGTTGGTTGCCTATTGGGTCGCGCCCGGCACCGAGCGAACCCGCCACACCGTCGTCGCGGCCGCGATCAGCAGGACGACGTAGGCGATCACGTACCCGTTCATGAGCAGCGGGGCGACCGGCCACGACGGCGGAAACAGGAACAGCCCCACCGTTACCCAGGTGTCGTTCCAGTGGTACGCCCAGGCCGCGGTCCACAGCCACAGTGCCCCCGCCGCGACCCACCAGCGAGCGTCCCGCTGGGCGCGGTGGACACAGTAGACGAACAACGGAACGAACCAGACCCAGTGGTGACTCCACGAGAACGGCGAGACCGCACTCGCGGTCGCTCCCGCGAGAGTGACCGCGAGCAGGCGTTCACCGCCGCGGTCCAGCGCCGCCACGACGGTGAGGGCCACGGCGACAACGCCCGTCGCGAGCAGCAACCACAGCCACGTGGGCACGGCACCGTCGGCCAGATGGGCGAGTGTGCCCCGAATCGACTGATTGGCCGGATGTCCGTCGGGCGCGATGCGATCCGAGCGCAGGAAGGTCGAGCCCCAGTACTGCCGGGAGTCGTCGGGCAGCACGATCCAGGCCAGCACGACGGTGGCGGCGAAGGCCGCCGCGGCGGTCATGGCCGAACGCCATTGGCGCAGCGCGAGAAAGTAGAGAATGAAGAAGCCGGGTACGAGTTTGATACCGGCGGCCAGCCCGACACCGAGGCCGCGGAGTCGGGCGTGCTCCGGCCGCGACACACCCCACAGCACGAGCAGCATGAGAATCAGATTGATCTGCCCGTAGTACAGCGTGGTGCGGACGGGCTCGAGGAAGACGCAGATGGTCGCCAGCAGTGCGCTGAGGCCGACCAGACGGCGACCGATCCGGTAGCCGAGAATGCGCCAGCACATCACGACACAGCCGAGGAGTGTGATCAGATTGAGCGCCAGCCAGGTATCGGTCACATAGGCCCACGGCACCGCCACGACCGGCAGGAACACCAGGGTCGAGAACGGCGTGTAGGTGTACAGCAACCCGTACAGCGTGGTCTCGGTGTAGAGCGGCTGCCCCCGCAGGATGCGCAGCGCGCCATCGCGATAGATGTGCGCGTCCAGACCGCCGACCAGGATCCCGACCCTGTCCAACCAGGGGTCGACGGTGGTGAACAGCAGCGATACCGCGACCACCGCGCTCACCGAGAGCAGGAGAAGCGTTCGGGCGGAGTGCGGCACCTCCGGCGATCGCACTTTGTCCACGGATGATTAGGTTACCTAAGCAGATGATCTCGGACATGCCCCGAAAACCGCGGGGCATCCGACCGGTCGCGTGCCGGATGAGCGAATTCTCGGAAACCTATGACCGTGCGTGCCGGAAACCTCTGACATTCCGTGCCATCGGGCGTGCAATGCCGTGCCCGGGGCGGCGGCCCCATTACCGTATCGACGGGCATTCCGATCACGAGGCGCGGCAGGCGGACTCCCGGCCGATCTGCCGCTACCTTCCAGCAGCCTCGTGCTCGGAGTGTTTGGGGGTTGCTCGCCCAAAGCGGCCCCCGGCCCCGTCCCGTTGTGGGGCCGACGCGGTACACGAATACGCCGACACCGGCGGGCGGCAGTGCTCCCGTGACTCCCTGCCCCCGCCGGTGCGGTCGCGTGTACGGCCGAGGCCGGGCACCGGGACTCCCCCGCAAGCGTGGAGGACGATGACGGAGGTGATCACGGCGAACACCGACGCACAACGGCTGCTGGCGGAAATCCTGACCCGCTACGGCAGCATGCAAGCCTTCTTCGACCAACTGCAACGCGAACTCGACGGGCCCACCGAGGAACTCCCCCGCGTGACGGAGCCCGTCACCTCCCCGTGGGCCGACCCATCCGAATGGCCCATCCGCCCCGTCCCCACCGGCGGCGGTGGCCGACACGCCCGCAAGGACGGCTGAGCACCCACCGATCCCGGCACCGCCGCGTCCGCCAGGACGCACTCCCCTGTCCGTGCTGTATGCCGAACCGGAATATCTCACTTCGGGTCGACCTGCGGTCAAGACCGCGTAACGACGACAGGTTTTCGATCTTGATCTGCGCGCCCGGGCATAGGCTCGCACGGATTACCTCGCAGTCGTCGGATCGGAAGGGAGTGGGCGTGGTTCACACAGTGGGTACAACCGTCAAAGTCGCGACCGGAACGGTCATGACCATGCTGGCGCTGGCCGGGCCGGGTGCCGGGGCGGCACACGCCGACGGCGGGCCGGTGGTCGGCGGCGGCTCGGGTATCGCCCTGCAGACCAGCAATCCGCGCATGGTCGCGCTGTGCACCATGACGGCGGTGGGCTACGACCGCGAGAACCGTCTCGTCGGCATCACCGCCGGACATTGCGCCGAGGACGCGGGGGTGGCGGTCTGGGCGGAGGCCGATCCGCATGCCGGGCCGATCGGCTTCGCCGCGGTCAAGGACGTCGACCACGACTGGGCGGTCATCGAACTCGACCCCGCCCGCGTCACCCCGGTCCGCCAGGTCGGCCCCTCCGTGGTCGCGGCGGTCGGCGCTCCCGCCCAGGCGATGGAGACGGTGTGCAAGAACGGCCGCACCACCGGGTTCACC
Source organism: Nocardia otitidiscaviarum (assembly GCF_007362295.1). NCBI lineage: Bacteria > Bacillati > Actinomycetota > Actinomycetes > Mycobacteriales > Nocardiaceae > Nocardia > Nocardia otitidiscaviarum. The sequence goes on from NZ_CP041695.1 coordinate 3,510,311, forward strand.
TGCGGGGTGGTGTGGGATGCCTACCCCGACGAATTCCTCAGCCAGGTCTGCGCGAACCACGGCGACTCGGGCGGACCGGTGCTACGCGGCGACCAGCTGGTGGGCATGATCAACGCCGGCGTCGGCCTGCCGGGCTCCTCCGAACTGCCCTGCACCGGGCCCGGAAACCCGTTCCACGATCCGGACGTCTCCAACCAGATCACCGCGGTACTGGCCGAGATCGACCGACTCGGGGTGGTGGGCGCCGGATTCCGCCCGCTGTAGCGATCACGCCCCGCAGTTCTCGAACCGCAGGGTCACCCGGGTCCCGTTCGGGGTGCGCACGGTGTCGATCTCATCGGCCAACCCGTTCATGAGGGTGAACCCGCGGCCGCGCTCACTGTCGATCTGCGTGGTGGGGGCCGGAATCCACAGGCCCGCATCGCTGATCGTGGCGACCAACGACTTCCCGTGCCGGAATGCCTCGAGTGTCACGGTGGCACGGGGATCGAACCCGCCGCCGTGCTCGATGGCATTGGCCAGCGCCTCGCCGACCGCCAGCAGGATGTCGTACTCGCGATCCGGGGCCACGTCGTGCGCGGTCAGCCAGCGCCGCAACCGATCTCGAATACCGGGCACCTGCGCCGGCGCGGCGGGCAGCACGGCGGCGAAGCTGCGCGCCGTGGCGTGCACCGGACGCACCGCCAGCAGCACCACGTCGTCGGTGTATCCGTGCGGTGGCGCCAGGCGCCGCAGCAGTTCCGAGCAGATCTCGGCGACCGGCAGGTCGGCGCATTCGGCGAGGGCCGCGCGCAAACGCGCGAAACCCTGGTCGAGGTTCTCCCCGGGCCGCTCGATCACACCGTCGGTGTACAGCAGGATGACACTGCCGGGTGCGATATCCGCGCGACCGGTGCCGCCGCGCTCCGGCGGCGGCACCGCGACCGGCGTCCGGCGGCCACCGGTCAGGAATCCCGCCGCACCGTCCGGGCCGAGTACCAGTGGATAGGGATGTCCGGCGCAGGTGTACTCCAGTGTCCGCGCGCGGCTGTCGACCACCGCGTAGGTGACGGTCGCGCAACGGCTGCCGGGCACCACGGCCGCGTACCGATCCATCAACTCCAGCACCGTGGTCGGATCGGCCGCCGTGATCGCGCCCGCCGCCACCCCGGCACGCAGTTTGCTCATGACCACCGCGGCGGGCAGACCGTGCCCGACCACATCGCCCACCGAGATGCCGAGCCGATCGGAGCCGTGGAACGGCACCACCAGGTACCAGTCCCCGCCGACGCGCATGGCCTCACCCGCCGGCTGGTACACCGCCGCCACCGCCGCCGCGGTCGAACGCCGATCCAGATCCAACAGCTGATCCTGGAATTCGACGGCTATCCGATGCTCGCGCTGCATGGTCCGCACCCGGCTCAACGCGGTCTGGGTGACGGTGGCGGTGCGGGCCAGCACATCCAGGTCCTCGGCGGCGAAGGTGCGCGATTCGGCCCACAGCAGCGCGACCGCGCCGACCACGCGATCAGCGCCATCGCGCAGCGGGTAGGCGACACTGGACCGGTGGTCGGCCACACCCCCGATCACGTCGGTGCCGTGGCCGGAGTGGGCATCGCCGACCACGACGAGCCGCCCGGTGCGGATGACCTCGACGATGGGCAGCGGCGAGTCCAGTGCCAGCACCTGCTGCCTCGCCCGCACCGGAGTATCCGCGGTGTTGATGTATTCGGTTCGCACACAATCTGTTTCGGCGTCCAGCAGGGCGATGGCCGCACCCCGCACGCCCGCACCGGACAATGATTCCAGCAGCGCGGCCAGGACGGCCGTGACGGTGTCGGCCGTGCGCAGCACGGTATCGAGTCCGGTCACCGCCGCCAGGGCGACCGCCAGCGCGTCGCCGCGCAGCCGTCCGGCCCGCTCCCGCGCCGCGGCGGCCAGCCGCGCCGCGACCCGGTCGACCAGCTCCTGCGAGGTGAAAGGTTTCGCCACGTAGTCGTCCGCGCCACCGGCGAAACCCTCGCGCGCGGCCTCCCGGCCCGCGCGGGCGGAGAGCAGCAACACCGGCGTCGACGCCAACTCCGGTTCGGCGCGAACCGCGGCCAACAGTTCGAAGCCGTCCAGCCCCGGCATCATCACATCGGCGACGACCGCGTCCGGGCGATGCTCGCGGACCGCGCGCAGGGCCGACTCACCGTCGCCCACGACCATGGTGTCCCATCGGACCGACAGCACGCGATCCAGGTGGTTTCGCATATCGGCGTTGTCGTCGGCGATGAGCACCAGTTCCCGGCGGCCGCCACGCGGTCGCCGCTCGGCCGGGAGACTGAGCCACTGCCCGGCCTCGGTGACATAGGGATTGTTCGCCAGGCTGGGCAGCATGCCGGATTCGACGGTCCGCGTCGCGTCCGAGCGCGGCAGCCGGATGATCACCGCGGTACCGCGACCCGGTGTGCTCTCCACCGCCACCGTGCCGTGCTGCAATTCCACCAGGCCGCGCACCAGCGACAACCCGATCCCACTGCCCTCGACGCTGCGCCCACGTGCGTTGTCGGCCCGATAGAACCGATCGAAGAGCCGGTCCAGGTCGTTCGGGTCGATGCCGATACCGGTGTCGCGCACCGTGATTCGACACAGGTCCGGTTCCTCGGCGCGCACCTCGACCCGGATCGAGCCGTCGAAGGTGAACTTCACCGCGTTCGACAGCAGGTTCAGGACGACGGTCTCCCACATATCGGGGTCGATATCGGCCGCCACGGTGTCGCAGTCCAGCTCGAGAGTCAGCCCGGCGCGCTGGCACAGCTCCGCGAAGGAGGCGGCGATATGGGCGGTCAGCACGCCCACGTCCAGGCAGCGCGGCCGGGCGGTGGCTCGCCCGGCCTCGACGCGGGAGAAGTCGAGCAGCGAATCCACCAGTCGCAGGAGCCGTCCCGCATTGCGGCGGGCGGTGTGCAGCCGGTCGCCCAGGACCGCGTCCGCGGCGTCGGCCTCCGCCAGCGCATCGTCGAGCGGGCCGAGCAGCAGGGTCAGTGGAGTGCGGAACTCGTGGCTGACATTGGTGAGGAAAGCCGTTTTGGCCCGGTCGATCTCGGCGAGCGCGTCGGCGCGGCGGCACTGCTGCTCATAGGACACCGCCGCGGCCAGCGCGGAGGCCAGCTGGTCGGCGAGCAGGCGGCAGAACCCGCGATACTGCTCGTCGAGCGGCCGACGCGGACTGATGCCGACGACCAGCGCCCCGATGATCGTGCCCTCCCCCAGCGGCAGCACCAGGGCCCGTTCCGGAGCACCGTCCGGAAAAGCCTCCGCCAGGCCGGGAACGACCGCGGGCAGATCGGCGATCTCCCGGCTGTCGGCCCGGGTGGGCCGCGCGGGCGACCCGGGAGCCAGGTCCGACAGCGACGGCGGCAGCAGCGGTGCCACCGCCGCACTCGCCCCGTGCAGTGTGAGATCGCGACCGTCGGCGTCTTCCGCGTACACCGCGATGAAGGGCAGATCGGCGGCCTGCTGAGTGCACACCGTCACCGCCGCACGCACCGCGTCGTGCACGGTGCGCGATTCCATGACCGCCGCGCTGACGGCATTGAGGGCGTGCAGTCGTCGTTCGCCGAGCACCCGCTCGGTCGTCTCGGTGACGGCGCAGAACACCCCGCACACCGTGCCCGTGGCGGCGACGAGCGGGCTGTAGCTGAAGGTGAAATACCGTTCCTGCGGACGCCCCTCGGTCAGCAGCGGCAGCATCAGATCGTCCGACCAGGTGGCGGCCCCGGTGTCGACCACGCTGGTCAGCATGGGGCCGATCGACTCCCAGATATCCCACCACACCTCGCGTCCGGCTCGCCCCAGGGCGGCCGGGTGCCGATCGCCCAGGATCGGCAGGTAGGCGTCGTTGTAGACCAGGAACAGCTCCCGCGCGTCCAGCCACAGCAGAATGGGGAACCGCGACGTCAGCGCCACGGCCACACTGGTGCGCAGCTCCGCGGGCCAGTCCGCCGGCACACCGAGCGGGTGTGCGGCCCAATCGAATTCGGCGAACCGCCGCCCCATCTCACCACCCAGCGCGATCGCGGCGCGCAGGTCGGGCGGGATCGCGGGGCCGGACGGCGGGGGTGCGGTCATGGGTGCCTCCTGACGATCCTCAGTGCTTCCTGGCCTGCGCCGATGTCGGATAGACGGCCAGCACGCTGTCGAGGTTCGTCACCTGTAGCGGCCGGACCACCCGCAGGTCGGAGGCCACCAGCCGCACGGATATCCCGGCGTCGATTCCGTGTTCGTGGCAGTCGAGCAGGGCGTTCAGTCCGGCGCTGCCGAAGTACGTCACACCGTCGAGGTCGACGACGAGCAGCCGGGCCGGATGTTCCAGGGCCGACTCCAGGGCGGCTCGCAGCCCCTCGGTGAGGGTGTGGACGCTGCTGATGTCCACATCGCCCTCGGCTCGCACCGTCACCGCATCGTGGTCCACCTCGTGGTCGACCCGCAACCGATTCATCCGCCGTCCCAGTTCCAACCGTCGTATACCGCCGTCGAGATTACGGGCGTCGGTCCTCCGGCGCGGCGCTACCGTGTGGACCGGAGTGCGGCGGGATGCGTTCGTGCACCGTGAGCAGCAGATGATCGAAGCGGCTCTGCACATTCGGCGGGGCAGGCGGTACGGAATCCAGTTCCGCGATCAGTTGCGCGGCCAGATCGCGCAGCTTCGTATTCGTCTCCTGGGACCGCCACCGCAGCACCTGGAACGCCTGCTCGGCGGTGATCCGGTAGATGCGCATGAGCACACCCTTGGCCTGCTCGATGACGGCGCGATTCTCGAAGAGGCCGGGCAGCGTCTCGTCGAGCATGGTCTGCGCCGTCTCGGCGATGGTGTCGGTGAGGTCGATGTAATACCCCGAGGTGCCGACCACCGCGCCCGCGTCGTCGAACATGCGGTCGGCCACCACGATCACATTGTGGATGCGCCCGGCGGTGTCGACGAAGCGGTGTCGGCTCGAGAACGACTCCCCGGAGTGCAGGGCGTAGTCCAGGATGTCCTGGACGTGCGCCCGGTCGTCGGGGTGCTTGTGCGACAGCAGCAGCTCCGTCGTCGGTTCGACGGTGCCGGGTGCGTATCCGTGCATCCGCGCCACCTCGTCGGACCATTCCCAGCGCTGCCCGACGAACCAGAAGCGGAATGTGCCCACGACCTGCCGCTGCTGCCCGGTCGCGGTGATCTCGTACGCGTCCGGACCGCTCTCCGGAATCTGCACTGGCCCCTTCACTCCACGGAGTATCCCACCCCTCGAACTCCCGTACGAGCGGCTCGCCGGATCCGCTCAAAAGTGCTGTGCGGCATATGCTCTGACAGGGGTCCGGATCGCTCTCCGCGCGCGGGGCGGGGAGGTTTGACGGATGCCGGAAGTGGGCACCCCCGGAAAGTACGTCGACTCGGTGAAGAAAGCCGCCGGTTCGACGAAGTCGGAGGGAACGAGGAGAACCCGATGGCTGAGTCGACCCCTGCGCGCACCACCGCCGCCGACGCTTCCGCGTCGGCCCGGCGACGTGGCAGCCGCGGTGACAGCTATGAACACCTCGAGCCGTTGTTCGCCCGGCTCGCCGCCTTCGAATCGGACGACCCGCGCCGCGAGCGGGTGCGTTCGGAGATCGTGCGCCTCGGCCTGCCCCTGGCCGAGCACATCGCCCGCCGCTTCGCGAACCGCGGCGAACCGTTCGACGATCTGTTGCAGACCGCCCGGGTGGGCTTGGTGCAGGCGGTCGATCGCTTCGACCACACGCGCGGCGCGGCCTTCCTGTCCTTCGCGGTGCCGACCATCATGGGCGAGGTGCGCCGCCATTTCCGCGACCACACCTGGTCGGTGCGGGTGTCCCGGCACACCAAGGAGATCCACGGCCGGATCGGATCGGCCACCGAGGTCCTGGCCCACCGGCTGGGGCGGATACCCACCGCGCGCGAACTCGCCGTGGAACTCGAGGTGGAGGTGACCGAGATCAGCCGGGCCATGATCGCGGCCAACTGCTACACCACCGATTCGCTGGACATGACCGTTCGAGACCAGGACGGCGACAGCTCGACTCCGGCCGTGGAGCGCCTGAGCACCGAGGAGCCCTGCTACCGGCTGCTGGAGGACGCCATGGCGGTGCGGCCGCTCATCGCGCGGCTGCCGCAGCGGGAGCGGCAGATCCTGATCTGGCGCTATTTCGGCGCCATGACCCAGAGCCAGATCGCCGATCGACTCGGCATCTCCCAGATGCAGGTGTCCCGCATTCTGTCGCGCACGCTGACCCGGCTGCGGGATGAGGCGCTGGCGGACCCGGAACCCGCCGAAGATGATTCGAGATCGGCGCTCAGCGTGCGCTAGATTTCGCACACTTCATCGTGAGTCCCCTGGATTCACGAATCATCTTCAGTTCACTGGACCTGATCTCGCATTATTTTCATACTTTCACTCCGAAGCTGCTCACCGAGACCAATACGACAGTCAGGAGTGCCGGTGCAGATCGGAATCCCCCGCGAGGTCAAGAACCACGAATACCGCGTGGCCTGCACACCCGCCGGTGTGCACGAACTCGTCACGCGCGGGCACGAGGTGTTCATCGAGGCCGGAGCCGGGGTGGGCTCGGCCTTCGCCGACGACGCCTACGCGGCGGTGGGCGCGCGCGTCCTCGACACCGCCGACGAGGTCTGGGACCGGGCCGACCTGGTGCTCAAGGTGAAAGAGCCGGTGGCCGAGGAGTTCTCCCGGATGCGCGCCGATCAGGTGCTGTTCACCTACCTGCACCTGGCGGCGTCGCAGGAGTGCACGGACGCACTGCTGGACTCCGGCATCACCGCCATCGCTTACGAGACGGTCACCGGTCCGGAGGGCTCACTGCCCCTGCTGGCCCCGATGAGCGAGGTCGCCGGGCGGCTGGCCCCGCAGGCGGGCGCGTACCACCTCATGCGCAGTCAGGGCGGGCGCGGTGCGCTGCTGGGCGGGGTGCCGGGGGTGCGCCCGGCCAAGGTGACCGTGATCGGCGCGGGCGTGGCGGGCGGCAATGCCATCGCCATGGCGGTCGGCCTGCACGCCGAGGTCACCGTGCTGGACCTGAACATCGCGCGCCTGCGCGCCGTCGACGAGCAGTACGACGGCCGGGTGCGGACCGTCGCCTCCAACGCCTACGAGGTCGCCGATGCCGTGCGCGAGGCCGATCTGGTGATCGGCGCGGTGCTGGTGCCCGGGGCCAAGGCGCCCACCCTGGTCTCCAATGACCTTGTCGCCCAGATGAAGCCGGGCTCGGTGCTGGTCGACATCGCCATCGACCAGGGCGGCTGCTTCGCCGATTCGCGGCCGACCACCCACGCCGAACCCACCTACCGGGTGCACGACTCCATCTTCTACTGCGTGGCCAATATGCCCGGGGCGGTGCCGAATACGTCCACCATCGCGCTCACCAACGCCACCCTGCCCTACGTCACGGCGCTGGCCGACCGCGGCTGGCGGGATGCGGTGGCGGCCGATCCGGGCCTGGCCGCCGGGCTCAGCACCGACCGCGGCCGACTGCTGTCGGAGTCCGTGGCGGCGGCGCACGGCTACGCCGCGCACGAACTGGTCGGCGTCTAGGTTCGGTCGCGCTCGGTACCCGCCGGGCGCAGATGTTCGAAGATGAGGATGGTCTCGGTCGCGGATACCGCGGGGTGCGCGCTCAGATGTTCGACGACGAAACCGCGCAGCCCGTCGGTGTCGGCGGTGGCGACATGGATAAGGTAGTCGTCCGCCCCCGCGATGAAGTAGACGTTGAGGACCTCCGGGAGCGCCGCCAGCTGCCGCCCGAATTCGGCGAGGTATTTGCGCGAATTGCCGTGCAGCCGAACCGCGATCATCGCCTGCAGGCCGCGCCCGAGCGCGGCGGGGTCGATATCGGCATGGAAGCCGCGAATGACGCCCCGCTCCACCAGCGAACGCACCCGGCCCAGGCAGGTCGACGGCGCGATACCGGCCGCCTCGGCCAGGGCGTTGTTGGTCATTCGCCCGTCGCGTGCCAGGTGATCCAGTAGGACTCGATCGATGGCGTCGATCGCGACCGGGCCACGCCCGGAGGTCGGCGGTACGGGTGGACGCGCGGGCGAATCCTTCCTGCTCACCGGCCTACCGTACCGAATGTTCGGGATCGCATCGGCCGGTCCGCACCACGCCGCGCGGGCGCGGCGGATCCGCTGTGACGCAGGTCGCCGCTCGCGGGGCTGGCGCTACCGGGCCGCCGAGGCATACGCTCACGACGGCACGAACGCGAAATCCCTTGTTCCAAAAGAACATTCGTAGCAAATAGGACAATCGACCACAGGATTGCCGTATTCCGTCGCACCTCGTGCCGGTTCCCGACCACGCCGTCAGGCGCATTGTCGCAAGGAGTTGTGCCGGTGCCGGTTGCTTCCCGTCCGCACGTTCCGCTCACCCGCCGTCGCGCCCTCGCCGCGCTGACCCTCTTCGCACTGCCCGCCGCCCTCGGGGCGCGCTCGGCCGCCGAGGGCGAGCCCGCCCGCCCGCATTGGGATTACGCGGCCGACGGTCCCGAGCACTGGGCCGATCTGGACCACCGCTTCCTGGCCTGCCGGGTGGGCCACCAGCAGTCCCCCATCGATCTGCCCCGCCACACCCCGCTCGATCCCGCCGACCATCTGACCTTCGCCTACGGCCCGCTGCCCGCGGTCGCCCTGACCGACAACGGGCACACCCTGCAGGCGGCCGTGCCCGCCGCCGGCGGCCACCACATCGTTCTGGACGGCCGCCGGTACACGCTGACCCAGTTCCACTTCCACACGCCGAGCGAGCACACCGTCGACGGCGTGGGCACCGTCATGGAGCTGCACCTCGTACACACCGATGCCCGGGGCAACCTGGCGGTGGTCGCGGTGCTCATGGAGACCGGACCAGCACCCTCGGCGTTCACACCCCTGTTCGCCGAGTTGCCGCCCCCGGGCGGCTCCCACACCACCGGCCCATTCGACCTGCGTACCCTGCTCCCCACCGATCACGCCCAGTTCCGCTACGGCGGATCGCTCACCACCCCGCCCTGTACCGAGGGCGTGGCATGGACGGTGCTGCGCGAACCCGTCCGGGTGACGGCCCGGGAGGCCGACCGCTACCGTGCCCTGTTCCCGCACAGCAACCGCCCCACCCAGCCCCGCAACGGCCGCCCGGTCCTGCTGGCGGGCGGCTGACGCACGCCCGAACCGGCCACGACGCGAGCCTCGAGCGACCGGTGTGCCGCGACCCATCGCAGGTGGCCGACCAGTCAGTTTCCACGTTGGAATCCGACCGCCACGGCGGGCGTCGATCCGAGATCGCCACGATCGACGGTGCCGGGGTGTAGGAAAGAACGCAGCGGCTATCGCTGCATCGGACGGACAAGGAACCGGGACCGGGAACCGCCAGCGGTGGCGCGATCAGTGGGAGGTGCGATGACGCGGGGTGTGTGGGCCGCGCCGGGTCGGGTGAACATCATCGGTGAGCACACCGACTACAACGGCGGCTACGCCCTGCCGATCGCGCTACCGCAGGTGGTGCGGTGCGCGGCGGCGACGGAAACCGATGGGCGCGTGCGGGTTACCTCCCGGCAGCACCCGGGTGAGCGGATCGACGTCGCGGTCGCGGAGCTCGGGCGGGCATCGGTCGCCGGGTGGGCGCGCTACCCGCTCGGCGTGGTGTACGAGTTCCAGCGCCGCGGGCACGGCATCCCCGGTGTCACCCTCGAGCTCGACGGTGCCGTGCCGATCGGCGCCGGCCTGTCGTCGTCGGCCGCCGTCGAGTGTGCGGTGGCGCTCGCGCTGCGGGATCTGTTCGACCTTCCGGTGCGGGTGCCCGAGCTGATCGATATCGCCCGCACCGCCGAGAACGATTACGTGGGTGCGCCCACCGGCACTCTCGACCAATCCGCCGCCATGCTCTGCACCGCCGGGCACGCCCTCTTCCTGGACTTCGGCAAGGGCGACCACGAGCAGGTCGCCTTCGATCTGGCCGGGGCGGGACTGGAGCTGCTGGTCGTCGACACCGATACCCCGCACCGGCTGGTGGACGGCGAATACGCGCGCCGCCGCCAGCAGTGCGAGGCCGCGGCCACCGCGCTCGGGGTCACCACCCTGCGCGAGGTCGCCGACCCGCGCGCGGTCGACACCCTCGTCGATCCCCTGCTGCGCCGTCGGGCCCGCCACGTGGTCACCGAGAACGCCCGGGTGCTGGCGGTGGCCGACGCGCTGCACACCGGGGCGGATCCGCGCACCATAGGACCGGTTCTCACGGTGGCGCACGCCTCCCTGCGCGACGACTTCGAGGTGTCCACGCCGCAGCTCGACACCGCCGTCACCACCGCGCTGGCGGCGGGCGCGCTCGGCGCGCGCATGGTCGGCGGCGGATTCGGCGGCAGCATGGTGGCGCTCACCGAACGCGGCGCCGCCGAGCCGATCGCCGAGGAGGTCGAGAAGCGTTTCCGCGCTTGCGGTTTCGCCGCACCGAAGTGGTTCGTGGCGCTCCCCTCCCCCGGCGCGCGGCGCATCTCCTGATCGTCGGTACGAAGGTGATCGTCGGTACGAAGGCCGCTGTCACACCAGCGATAGAGCCACGATCATCGCCGCCAGCGCCGCGTAGATCGCCAACGCCACCCGTAACCCGAAGCGCAGCAGCGTATTCTCCGAGACCCCGGCACCGCTGGCTCGGTCACCCGCGACCGTCAGGATCAGCATGATCATCGGCAGCGAGGTGAAGACGGCGTGGCCCGCACCGCTGTTCTGCACGGCCGCGAACCAGACGTCCAGCCCGGACGGCGCGAGCTGCTGCTGCAACGGCATCGTCAACACGTTGCCGCCCACATTCGATCCGGTGACGAAACCGCCGAGCATGCCGAGCGCCGGTGCCGCCAGCGCGATCACCAGCGGCGGGGCCGCCGCCACCGCCCCGCCCACCCGTTCGATCATGCCGCTGTCGACCATGAGCCGCCCGAGCACGACGAATCCGGTGAGCGCCAGCAGCGGCCGCCCCACGCGCACCAGCGCGGCCCGCACTTCCGCCCACCGCACCCGCCCCCGGTCCAACACCAGCGCCGCCACCAGCAGCGGCAGACCCGGCGACGCCAGCAGCGCGAAACTCGCACCGCCCGCGTGCAGCGCCACGGACGGCACACCCACCGCGGTGGCCGCGCGCAACGTCGCGATACCACCCAGCACCAGCCCGTAGGCGTACAGCACCGTCCCCGGCGGAGCCAACCGCCCGGGACGCACGGACCCGTCGCCGAGCCCGAACGCGGGTCGGCGTTCACCAGCGCCCACGCCCCCACCCCGAGCCATTCCACCCCGCCGAGGTATCACCCCGCCACCCGTGCCCGCGCCTCGCGACAATCGTCGCAGCCATCCCCGATCCGCATCGCCCACCGCCACGGCACGCGAGCTGCGCGACGCGCACCCACCCTCGCCGCCGCCCCCGGTCGCACCACCCGAGAAGCTCGAGGCACTCCGATTCGGCGCACCACGTCCGGTCCCGCCCCGCGCGAACCGCGACACACCCGCATTCCACACTCCATCTCGGGCGGTGGGGTGCGCGGCGGGTAATGTCCGGCGGGCCTTCATATCTCGCGAACCCGTCTTCTGCCGCGGGTGGGCCCGATTCCGGCCCGCAGTTCCCGCCGCGGTGGCCTCGCCGGTCGCTTCGGCCGTCGGCGCGGCTTCCGACGGCCGCCGGGCGGCGCACAGCAGCAGGCCGACGGCCGTGGTGAACAACCCGGCCAGCACACCCGCGGGCGACACCACGCCCAGGTGGTTGCAGATCAGCAGAGTGAGTGCGAGCAGTCCGCCCGCCCCCGCCGCCTGCACCGTGGTGCGCAGCCGGTGCTCCGGTCGGGCCAGCAGCGCCGCCCAGACCGTCACCAGGGGAAAGACCAGGGCGCTGGTGACCGCCGTGGCGGTGCCCAGGGTCGGCAGCGGCAGGTCGGTGAGCGCCGCGCCGATCACGGTGGCCAGGCCGAGCGTGCCCCACGGCATGATGTTCATGCCCAGCATGGCCTGGCGCAGTGCCGTGGCGGGCGGGGCCAGCGCCAGCAGGACGGGCACGGTGACCAGCAGCGACACCCCGAAGCCGGTGAGCGCCTCCACCATGGGCGCGATGCCCGCGACCACCAGCGCGACCTTGGCGGGCCCCGACAGCGGCAGCCCGCGCACCCATTCCTGAAGCGACTCGTGCACACCCCGGCGGGTAAGCACCTGGCTGAGGTAGACGCCGGGCAGCATGACCGCCGCCGCGTTCAGGACCAGCAGGCCCGCGCCCGCCGCCCCGGTGCCGAGCGCGGCCCGAGGCAGCGCGAACTCCGGCCGCCATCCGATGAGCAGCACCGCCGCCCCCACCCCCGCGACCGCGGCCCAGTGCGCCGGACGGCGCAGCCCGGTGATCATTCCCAACACCACCACCAGCGGGATCACCGCCGCAACCAACACCATTGCCGCCTCCGCTCTCTCCTCGCGTACCGAATGCGCACCCAGCCTGACGGCGGCGACGGTCGGCGGTCTTGAACGAAAATCTCGGCCCGCGAGGGCCGCAGGGCATCAGGGCCGGATCGCGCCCGGTGTCACCCCGAAGTAGCGCTTGCAGATCCGGGTCAGATGCGCTTGGTCGGCGAATCCGGTCGCCGCCGCCACCTCGGCCGGTGGCCGCCCGGCCAGCAGCAGTCGACGCGCACGATTGGCGCGCAATCGCAGCAGGTAGGCGTGCGGCGGCAGCCCGTACGCCTCCCGGAAGGCGGTGATGAGGGTCGCTCGCGGAATCCCCGCGGCGGCACCGAGTTCGGCGATGGTGACCGACTCGGCCCACCGGTCGTGCAGGACCTGCCTGGCCACGTCCAGACCCCGGCGCGGCGGTGTCCCGGCCGCACCCGCCCGACCGGGGCGGGCGTGCCGACGCAGCACCGCGCCCAATCCCGCCAGCAGCAGGGATTCGGCGGTCAGCGGATCACCGGTCAGCTCCTGTTCGCGGTGGACGCCGCGCAGCCGGGCGAACAACTCGTCATCGCGCACGGCCGTCTCGGGAAACCAGACGTCGGACCGGCCGAGCAGTTCACCGGCCAACTCCTCGACCAACTCGGTGTCGAAATAGAACATCCGGTAACGCCAGCCGGATTCCGCGGCGGCGAATCCGGTATGCACCTGTCCGGGATTGATGATCACCAATTGTCCGGCGGGTATCACCACTTTCCCGCCCGCCATGTGCAGCCCTTCCGCGCCCTGTTCGATGACGCCGACGGAAAGCTGTTCGTGACTGTGCCGATCGAAGGCGAAGGTCTCGAATCGCGCGGCGAGCAATTCCACCCGGGGGCTGGCCGCGGCGGTCCACAGTCGAGCGTGCTCACCTGCCTTTTTCACCCGCACAGCCTATCGCCGTCAGCTCGGGCGGGAATGTGCTTACCCCCGGGCTTGCACGTGCAATTGCAGAATTCTTCGACTCAGCAATCTTGAAAGTCCTTGTGGCACAATCGCCTACGCGATCCACCAAATGTCAGGAGGGAGTCGTCATCAAAGCCGAGGCCGTGGGGGGTCACACCGTCGGGGGGAACGGGCCGCAGGAGAAGCCCGCACCGGTGCACCGATTGGGGGTGAAGGTCGGCCGTCCCGGGCTCGCACGCACGGATTCCCACCTCGCCCTCGAGCAGGCGGCATCGGTGGTGCGCTCCTACGCGCCGGGGGTGGTGCCGGAGCTGTTGCAGACCGCCGGTTACGCCCATGCCGTCGCCGCCATCGCCCGCCCCGCGTCGACGGCGCAGATCCAGCAGCAGGTGGAACTGCTCATGCGGCGTCAGCATCTGCTCGATCGGCCCGCCCCCCTCAAATTGTGGGTGGCGATCGAGGAGGCGGTGCTGCGACGCCCATTCGGCGGCACGGAGGTGTGGCGCGACCAGCTGGGCCATCTGACCCGCATGGCGCGCCGCGACAACGTGACCGTGCAGATCGTCCCGGATCACGTGGGCGGCCCGGCCATCAGCACGGTCCCGTTCACCATCTTCCGGTTCGAGCGCCCGGATGTGGGCGATGTCGTACACCTGCACCATGCGACCGGCACCCAGTGCCTCGACGACCGCGCCGATCTGGACGCCTACCACGTGATCTGGGACCGCCTGAGCGTGCACGCCATGCCGCCGGAGTACACCGGCGAACTCCTCACCGCCCTCACCGCGCAACGACCGGCCACCGCACTGCCGTCCGCCACCATCCAACGCGTGTGACCGGCGTCGACGCACCGCCCCACCCCGTGGGGCGGTGCGTTGGTGCGTGACCCCGCGGCGCGACCCGGCGAACTACCCGATGGAAGAGTCCGACAGTCGCGAGGCGAGCAGTTCCTTGCCCATCCGCGCGCCCTTGCGGCTCTCGTTCTGCGCCTTGCGGAAGAACTCGACGAGCTCGGTGTCACCGTCGCGTTCGGCATCGCTGATGTAGGTCTCCAACCGCAGCGCATTGTCCAGGGACGCCTCCACGAACCAGATCAGGTTGTAGTCCTTGTCCTTGGTGCCGGTGATGGTGCCCGTCTCTTCGGTCTTGCTCATATCCGATACTCCTCTGTCGCTGACACGTCCTACGGTCGTCCTACCCACGGCATGCGGCGGGAAACGGGGATCAGCGGGTCGGTTCGTGCACATGCGGAGCGAGCTCGGGTGCGTACAGTTCGTCGATCTCCGTCGCGTACTTGGCGGTGACTGCCCGCCGCCGGAGTTTGAGGGTGAGGGTGATCTCGTCGCCGTCCGCTTCCCAGAACAGCGGGAGGATGCGGAAGCGCTTGATCTGTTCCACCCGCGACAACCGCTGGTTCCCGGCCGCGATACCGGTCGTGATCGCCTGTACCACACCGGGATCCGCGGCCAGGGTGGCCGCCGACGCGTCGGGCAGGCCGTGGCGGCGGGCGTACGGTTCGGCCGATTCGGCGTCGAGCACGATCAGTGCGGTGTTGTAGGGGCGGGCGTCGCCGATGACGGCCATGGCGCCGATGAGCGGGGTGGCGGCCTTCACGGCGTTCTCGATGGTGGCGGGCGACATGTTCTTCCCGGCGGCGTTGATGATCAACTCCTTCTTGCGGTCCACCACCGTGAGGTAGCCGTCGGCGTCCACGGTCACGATATCGCCGGTATGCAGCCAGCCGTCGGCGTCCACGGCCGCCCGGGTCTCCTCCGGCAGGCCGCGGTAACCGCGCATGACCAGCGGTCCGCGGACGAGTAGCTCACCGTCCGGTGCGTGGCGAGATTCCATGCCCGACAGCAGTTTTCCGACCGTGCCGAGCCTGGCGTCACGCGGGTGGCTGACGCTGCAGATGCAGGACAGCTCGGACATGCCCCAGATCTCGGCGATGGGAATGCCGAGTCCGGCGAAGAAGCCGAGGGTCTGGGGCGGGATGGGGGCGGCGCCCGAGAGCGCCCAGCGCAGCCGGTCGAAGCCGAGTGCGGTCCGCAGGCCGCCCAGCACCAGCTCGTCGGCGCGCTCCCATTCGGCCGCGAGTTCGGCGGGGATCGGCGTTCCGGCCAGCTGGTGGGCGCTGCGCGCGGCGGCCACACCCAGCGCCCACTCCATGGCGCCGCGGCGGCGGTCGTCCGGCTCGTTGGCGACCTTCGATTCGATGGCCGCCTTCAGTTTCTCCCAGACACGCGGGACGGCACCCCATACCGTGGGGCGCAGCTCGGCCAGCGCGGGCGCGATCCGTGCGGGGTCCGCGACACAGGTCACCTGGGTGCCGAGCACCTCCTGCACGTAGAGGGCGGTGAGCCGATCGGCGATATGAGCGGTGGGCAGGAAGGAGGTGATGGTGTCGCCGAAACGGAAGCCCAGCACATCGTCGATGCCGTAGACCTGGAAGAGGAGGTTGGCGTGGGTCGTCTCCACCCCCTTCGGGTTGCCGGTGGTCCCCGAGGTGTAGATGAGCGTGGCGACATCCTCCGGCCGGACCGCCCGCCAGGCCGCCTCGAAGTCGAATTCCGGTGTGCCGTAGGCGATCAGCTGTTCCACCGACAGGGTGCCCACCGGTGCGTCGTCGACGCAGATCACATGGTCGAGTTCGATGCCGCTGTCCCACAGGCGCGGCAGGAATTGCGGTTCGCAGATCACCACGCGCGCTCCGGCATTGCCGAGCACGTAGGCGAGTTGTTCGGGGGCCAGGGTGTTGTAGACCGAGAACGAGGTCGCGCCGAGATGCTGTGCGCCGACTTCGAGCGGATAGAACTCGATGCGGTTGGTCAGCATCAGGGCGACGGTGTCGCCGCGGCCGATGCCGAGACCCGCCAGTCCCGCGGCCACCGCACGCACCCGGCGCGCGTACTCGCCCCAGGTCATGGTGCGGGTGTCGCCGGGGGTGCGGAGTGCGACCGCGTCCGGGTCGATCGAGGCGGTGTGCTGGAACGCCGCGGGCAGCGTGTCGAAACGGGGGATGCTCACTGGGGGCCTTTCGGAGAGGTACGCGACGGCGGTGCGCGCGAGGGTGTCAGCGGCGCTCGATGGCGCGAACGAGTTCGTGCACGGCCGAACTCGCGGCGAGCCTGCTGTCGAGTACGACATTGACCGCACCGCGCAGCAGCGCGTACGGCTCCCACCCGGCGGGTGCGATGGTGCGGGCGGCGCGGCGGGCGATGGCGTCGGCGATGGCGCGTGCGGCCCGCGCCGCGGTGATCCGTACGCCGAGCGGCCACGGCAGCAGTTCGTCGAGTTCACGGCCGAGGTCGTCGGCGTCGAGCATGTCGTGGGTCATGGCGGTTTCCACGATTCCGAAGTAGGCGACTCCGGCGCTGGCACCGGATGCCGCGAGTTCGACCCGCAGCGCCCGACCGAACTGTTCGACTCCGGCCTTGCTCACCATGTACGGCGATCCGCCCATGCCGGGTGCGAAGGCGGCACACGAGGACACCACCACGACATGGCCTTTCGCCCGCACGATGTGGTCCAGCGCGGGGTGCACGGTATTGAAGACCCCGGTGAGATTGATGCTCAGCACCCGGTCGAAATCGGCCGGGTCCATGGTGCGGACGGTGGCGGGCACCGGGGTGACGCCCGCGTTGGCGACGACCACATCGAGGCGGCCCAGCCGCTCGACCACCGTGGCCACCACCTGGTTCATCCGCGCGCGGTCGGCGACGTCGGCCCCGATCGCGAGGGCGCGCGCGGACAGCGCGCAGGCCGCCTCGTGGGCGGCGGCCTCGTCGATGTCCACCAGGACCACGATCGCGCCCCGGGCATGCAGGATGTCGGCCAGTTCCCGCCCGATGCCCTGCCCCGCACCGGTGATGAGCACGACCTTGCCCGCCACGTCGAACCGCGGTGCGCCGACTCGTCCGAACAGCTCGAGCATCACGCCACCTCGTAGGCGTCGACGTCGAATCGCCGCGTGCGCCTGCGGTATTCGAAACTCCAACTGGGGTACAGCCCCGCGTTGCCGCCCTCGGGGGTGGTGTAGTAGCTCTGGCATCCTCCGGTCAACCAGACGGTATCGTCGCTGCGCCTGCGCATTTCGTCGACGAAGGCGTCCTGCGCGGCGGCCCGCACCTCCACCCGCCGCGCGCCCCGCGCGCGCAGGGTGACCAGCGCGTCGACGATGTAGGCGAGCTGCGATTCGATCATGTAGATGGCGGATTGATTGCCCGCGGCCCCGAACGGCCCCAGGGTGCAGAAGAAGTTCGGGAATCCCGCCACGGCCGTGCCGAGATAGGTGCGCGGCTGCTGGTGGTACAGCTGCGCGATGGAGATGCCGTCGCGCCCGGTGATGCGGTCGAACGCGGTCGGGATGGGTTCGAATCCGGTGCCGTGGATGATGGTGTCCACCTCGATCTCCGCCCCCGCCCGGGTCAGGATCGATCGCGGCCGGATCTCGGCGATCCCGTCGGTCACCACCTCCACATTGTCCCGATCGAGCGCGGGGAGGTAGGCGTCGGAGAAGATGGCCCGCTTGCACCCGATCACATAGTCGGGTGTCACTCGCTCGCGCAGCTCGGGATCGCTGATCTGGCGGCGCAGCTGCCATCGCCCCAGCAGTTCGTACGGATGTCGGAAGCGATTGTCCACGAAGCCGACCAGACCGAAGCTTTCGATCAGCGTGTACCAGGTGCCGCGGACAGCCCTGCGTGCCAGCGGGAACTGCCGCAGCAGCAGCCGTTCCAGGCCGAGGGTGGGTCGATCCAGGCGGGGCACGATCCACGGCGCGGAGCGCTGGAATACGGTCAGCGACCGCACCTTCGGCTGGATCTCGGGGATGAACTGCACCGCCGACGCACCGGTGCCGATCACCGCGACCCGTTCCCCGGTCAGATCGTGGTCGTGCCTCCAGTGCAGCGAATGGAAGGTGGTGCCCTCGAAACTCTCCAGCCCGGGAATCGCGGGATATTTGGCCTCGGCGAAAATGCCCGCCGCCGAGATGAAGTAGTCGGCCGTCAGCGGCCCCCGCGAGGTCTCGATGCGCCAGCGCGATGCCGTGTCGTCCCAGCGGGCGTCGAGCAGTTCGGTGTTCAGCCGGAGATGGCGTACCACATCGTGTCGCTCGGCGACCGAGCGCAGATAGTCCAGGATCTCGCGCTGTCGCCCGTAGGTGCGCGACCAGTTCGGATTGGGCGCGAACGAGTAGCTGTACAGCTGGGACGGCACATCGCAGGCGCAACCGGGATAGGTGTTCGCCTGCCAGGTCCCGCCCAGCTCATCGGCGCGCTCGAGCAGTACGAGGTCGTCGAAACCGGCTTCGCGCAGCTTGATCGCGAGTCCGATACCGCCGAAACCCGCCCCCAGCACGGCGATCTGCCGGTGTTCGGTGTGTGTGGTCATGAGACCGTATGCCTTTCGCGGTCAGAGGTCGAGAACGAGCGGCCCGCCGGTGGACCGGGAGACGCAGGTCAGCATGTGATCGGCGCGCTCGCCCGGAGTCAGCAGCCGATCCCGGTGCTCGATCTCCCCGGCCAGCACCCGGGTGCGGCAGGTACCGCAGAAACCCTGGCGGCACGAGTAGACGGCATCGGGTTTGACCCGCCGGACGGCGTCCAGCACGGTCTCTCGGCTGCCGACCGTGACCTGGGTTCCGGTGCGCGCCAGGCGCAGCGGGAAGGCGCGGCCGTCGGTGACCGGCAGCGCCGAGAAACGTTCGGTGTGCAGCGATCCCGTCGGGTCGAGCGAGAAGAAGCTGCGCTGCGCGGCGGCGAGCACGGGCGGCGGGCCGCAGACGTATACGGCCGCGCCGGGTGCGGCGGTGGCGAGGACGGCGGGCACATCGGGCGGCCCGTATTCGTCGTCGGGCCGGATATCGGCGTGGAGCGGCAGTTCGTCCAGAAACGGCATGGTGGCACGCGAGCGCCCGGTGTACACCAGATGTCCGCGCCGACCGGCCGCCCGCACCATGGGCAGGATCGGCGTGATCCCGATTCCGGCGGCGAGGAACAGATACGACGGCGCGGTCTCGACGAAGGTGAACGCGTTGCGCGGGCCCCTGATGCGCAGGGCGTCACCCGGCCGCAGGGTGTGCATCTCCCGCGACCCACCGTCGCCGTCCGCGATGCGGCGCACGGCGATGCGGTAGCGGTCGCGATCGCTCGGATCGCCGCACAGCGAGTACTGTCGCTGTCGCCCCGAGGGGAGGAAGACGTCCAGATGCGATCCGGGTCGCCAGGCGGGCAGCGGATCGCCCGTGGCGGCCACCAGGGTGAAGCTCTCCACGTCCACCGCCTCGATGCACACCGACTCGACCACGACATCGAGGTCGAACCCGCTGTGCCGCACCGGGTTCGGCGGTGAGATGGCGGGGGTGGTGAAGATCCGCTTGTAGACGTCCACGGCCACGCCGAGCAGGCGCAGGCTCGGCGTGGCGACGACATCGCCCCGGGTCATGTCCGGGCCGCCGGGGAATGCGCCAGGTAGCGCAGGGCATTGTCCATCGACCCCAGCTGCGAGGGATGGAATCCCGGCCGCAGGTAGCGCGGCAGCTCGGTGAAGAAGGTGGTGAAGCTGGGGATCACCCCCCGCACGGTCGCGCTCACGAACTGCCGTCCCCAGAAGCCGCCCTTGTCCGGGCTGGGATCCTTGCCGTACAGGTAGGCGGTCGAGATCACGAACAGCGGCAACAGCATTCCGGTCGCCAGCAGCCCGGTGCGCGCCCGTCGCCCGTAACCGCCGTCGACGTGCATGTAGGCGTCGAACACCACGCTGCGGTGCTCGACCTCCTCCGCGCCGTGCCAGCGCACCAGATCCAGCATGGTCGGATGCATGCCCGCGGCCTCCAGGGCTGTCGACTCGAGCAGCCATTCGCCGATCACGGCGGTGAAATGCTCCATCCCGGCGAAGATTCCGAGCCGTTCCTTGAGCCATTCCTCCTTGGCCCTGCCGCTGAGCCCCTGATCGCCCAGGACGCGATCGACCAGCCACGCCACCTTCGCCACGAAGGACTCCACGTCGAGGCCGATGGACTGGAGGTGGGTGCGCGCGCCCTCGTGACTGCTGGCGTGCATGGATTCCTGGCCGATGAAGCCGGCCACCTCCTCGCGCAACCGCTCGTCGTCGATATGGGGTAGCGCCTCGGCGAGGCAGGCGGCCATGGCCCGCTCCCCCTCGGGCAGCACCAGATGCATGACATTGGTGACGTGGGTGGCCAGCACCTCGCCCGGGATGTAGTGCATGGGCACCGACGAGAAATCGAAGTGGACGTCACGCGCGTGGATGGCGTGGGCTTCTTCCTGATAGGAGCGCCTCGTTGCACTGTCATCAGCCATGAGCCGACCGTACAGTGCAACATTCTTCATGGCAATGTTGCAGCCACAAATTGGTCGCGATTGTTGCAAACGGGTCGATCGCTGCTAGCGTCGTACCATGTCCTCCACCGCCGCCACCTCGGGAAACAAGGCCGATTCCATCGAAGAGCGCATTCTCGACGCCGCTCTCGTGCAGTTCGGCCGGGTCGGGGTCAAGAAGACCACGATCGAGGACATCGCCCGGCAGGCCGAGGTGGACCGGGTCACGGTGTACCGCCGCGTGGGCTCCCGCGACGATGTGGTCCGCGCGGTGACGGGCCGGGAGATCCAGCGGCTGCTCACCGAACTGCACGAGATCCCGGCGCGGCACCGGGAGATGGCCGATATCATCGTCGACCTCTTCGTCACGGTGGTCACGCGCTGGCGCGCCCACCCGCTGGTGGAGCGGCTGCTCACCGTCGAACCGGATCGACTGCTGCCGCAACTCACCACCGAGGGCGGCGCCTTCTTCACCATCTCGGTGGCCGCCACCACCGAGATACTCCGCAACGCGTTGCGGGACAGGGAGCTACCCGAACCACCCGACCTCACCACCCGGGTGGAGGTCGGGTGCCGCGTGGTGCACTCGCTCATCCTGCAACCGGTGGGACCCACCGACCTCGGCTCCGAAGCGGAACTGGCCGCCTTCGCCCGTACCTATCTCACCCTGATCCTGCCGAGCTGACGCCGTTCACCAGCGCAGCACGGCCTCGATCTCGTCATCGACCAGTTCGCCGGTGGGCTCGAAGCCGAGCGCCCGGTAGAACCCCTCCGGACTGCCCGGACCGACCCGGTAGCTGGTGAAGAACCGCGTGGTCCCGCGCGCCCGCAACTGCTCGAAGACGATCTCGAGCGCACGGCGGCCGTAACCCTTGCCTTGATGCGGCCCAGCGATCATGAACCGCCACAGCGACACTCCCGGCTCCTCGCTATCCATGCCGAGATCCAGCATGAGGAAGCCGACCGGCTCGTCGCCGACGTAGATGCCGCGAAACCACGCCGTCTCCGAGAAGTGCGCCTCCGCGATGGATATCCCGTTGTCCGCGACCATCTTCCGCTGCTCCGCCGACAGCGTCGTACTGAGCTTGCAGACCTCGTACACCGTGTCCGCACAGAGTTTCCGCAGTTCGACCGCCGACCCGGCGTCTGATTCCGTCACGCGCTCTTCGTATCCGACGGCGGCGGTCCGGTTCAACGGATTTACGCGCGGGGGCCGGGTCCGGCGGCGAGCGTTCGCGCACGATTCCGGACGCGCGCGACGTAGCGCACGGTGAACACCATCGGGATGGCGAAGCTGAGCACCTGCACGACGATGCGCGGCGCCGGCGCGTGGGCGAGCGCCGCGAGTGCGATCGCGCCGAGGGCGAAACTCGCCGTCCACACCGAGGTGAGCACGTATCCGGTGCGAACGAACAGCGCCTGCTCCCAGAATTCGCGTGGCGTCGACTGTTTGGCGATCGACAGGGTGAACGGCGCGCGCAGCGCGAGCGAAACGCCCGCGATGGCCGCCAAGACCGCATTGGCGAGGGCCGGCGTGTAGTCGTGCAGGCCCGCGCCCGGGCCGGCGAAGGCGACGACGGTGATCACGGCGAAGAACGCCGCCGAGCCCAGCTCGAGCACCAGCGCGTCCCAGCCGCGCCCGGCCCGGCGCTGGTGGGCGATACCCGCGAGCGCGATCCCCGTGGCGAGCAGTGCGGACCACCGCCAATACTGCGTCGGGACGGCGGCGTAGACGATCCAGGGCGCGAAGGTGCGTAGGTAGGCCACCCGGTCAGCATGATATTCCAGATTCGACATGTCAACTCTGGAATGTAAGGTGGGGGTATGAGCCTCCGCCACGCTTTGCTCGGACTATTGGCCGAACGCCCGGCCAGCGGCTACGACCTGCTGGGCAGCTTCCGGGAATCCCTGGCCAATGTCTGGCCCGCGACGCAGAGCCAGATCTACACCGAACTCGCCAACCTGGCCGAGGCGGGCCTGATCGCCGTCTCGGACGAGGGACCGCGCGGGCGCAAGGAGTACACGCTCACCGAGACCGGACGCGACGAGCTGCGCACCTGGCTCACCACCACCGAACCCAAGCGCCGCAACCGCAACGACATGCTGCTGCGCGTCTTCTTTCTCGGCATCGTGCCCGAGCATGCCCGGGACTATCTGACCGAGATCGCGACCACCGCCGCCGCGGCGCAGGCCGACCTGTCCGCGCTGCGGGAGACCACCGCATGGAGTGACAGCGACCTGTCCCGCTACGGCCGCATCGCCATGGAGTGGGGCGAGCGCTTCCACGCCATGAACCGGGAGTGGGCACAGTGGGCGCTCACCCAACTCCCCGACCCGGACCGGTAGCCAACCCCGGCACCGCGCAGGGCGCGAGCGCGGCGAAGTCCTTCCAGCCCACCCGAAGTCGCGGCAGACCAGGTATCACCGTCCATGCGGTTCCAGGGGGCCGCTGACCATCCCGGCACCACGCGGATCGGTCGGCACACCGCACACTCGGGCACGCGGTGGCGGCGGCCATGCGCAAGGGCGCACGATATCAGCGATAACCACCCATGAGTGCGATGTCATGGCTGCGACCGCGCGATGTCGTCGGTCAGGGTCTGACGGGTTCGGCGTGCGGGGATCGGTAATCTGCGCCGACCGCGGGCGTCCACGGCGCGCATCAGCGTGGTGACCAGGCGGGAGCGTAGCCGGGAGGCCGGGTACCACAGTGGCTCGCGGGGTAGGGCGGGGCCGCGCGGGACGGTGATGGCCTGTTGGCGGCAGTATTTGCGGATTCCCGCCGCGCCGCCCCAGCGCGCGCCGATACCCGAATCCTTCCAGCCGCCCATGGGTAGGGCGAAGCTCATGAGATTGGCGAAGGCGTCGTCGACATTCACCGCCCCCACCTCGAGGCGGCGGGCGACGCGTTCGCCGCGGCGGCGGTCACCGGTCCACACCGTGGCGGACAGGCCGTATACCGAATCGTTGGCCAGCCGCACCGCCTCGTCCTCGTCGGCCACCGCGACGACCGGAATCAGCGGTCCGAAGGTCTCCTCGGTGAGGCAGAGCATGGTGTGGTCGACATCGGCCAGTACGGTCGGCTCGAAATAGCGCCCGCCGCCGAACGCGTTGCCGCCGCATAGGATTCGCGCGCCCTTGGCGACGGCGTCGGCGACGTGCCGGGTGACGATTTCGCATTGCGCGGCGGTCGCCATCGCACCGATATCGTGGGTGAACGACCGGCCGTCGCGGCCCTGCCGCAGCGCCCGCACCTCGCCGACCAGCCGCTCCACGAAGCGGTCGTAGACGGCGGCCTCGACGTACACCCGCTCCACCGAAATGCACACCTGTCCCGCGTTGAACAGCGCCCCGTAGGCGATTCCGGCGGCGGCACGGTCGATATCGGCGTCGGCCAGCACGATGGCCGGATCCTTCCCTCCCAGCTCCAGGCTGTAGGGGATGAGCCGCTGCGCGCAGGCGGCCGCGATGGCGCGGCCGGTGCGGGTGGACCCGGTGAACTGCACGAAATCCACGGTGTCCACCACCGCGCGGCCGGTGTCGCCACCACCGGTCAGCACGGTGAACACCGGCGGCGCCCCGATCTCGGCCCAGCCGCGCGCCAGCTCCACCGCGCTCAGCGGTGTCACCTCGGATGGCTTCACGAGCACGGCGGCACCGGCCAGCAGTGCGGCGAAGGCGTCGAAGCAGGGGTTGAGCAGCGGCAGATTCCACGGCGTGACGATGCCGACCACCGGATACGGCCGCACGGTCGAGACCAGTCGTTTGGTGAGGCCGATCGGACTGTGCGGCCGGGGCCGCTCGTCGGCGAGGAAGCCCTCGGCGCGGTCGGCCCAGTACTTCGCGAGATCGACGGCGGCGGGCACCTCGATCTCCGCGTCGAACCGGGTCTTACCGGTCTCCGACCGCACCACCTCGGTGAGCCGGGAACCGTTGTCCAGCAACCAGTCCTGGAATGCGCGCAGCCATTTCGCACGCTCGCGCACCCCGATGGCCTCCCATTCCGGCTGCCGCGCGCGCAGCCGCCGCACGGCCTCGGCGACCGCGGCCGCCGAGTGGTCGGTGACCCGTCCGACGACGCGGCCGGTCGCCGGATCGCGCACGTCGATAGCGGTGGTGCCGGGCGCGCGGCCGGTGGTGTCGGGTGTGGCGGTATCAGACACGGGAATCCCCTCGATCGGTTCGTCCGGCAGGATCTGCCGGTTCGTCACGCGCGGGGCAGCCGCACCAGCATCTTGCCGGTATTGGCCCCGCGCATCATGGCCAGGAAGGCGTCCACGGCGTGGTCGATGCCCTCGACGACGGTCTCCTCCGCGCGGAGGGTGCCGTCGGCCAGCCAGCCCGCGGCGGTGCGCACCCACTCCCCCGCTCGTGCGGTGTGGTCGCCGACCAGGAAGCCGCGCAAGGTGATTCGCTTGCGGGTGGCCAAATGCAGATTGCTCGGCCCCGGAGCCGGGTCGGTGTCGTTGTACACCGAGACCGCACCGCACAGCGCCACCCGCCCGAAGTCGTTCAGGACGGTCAGCGCCGCCTGGAGGTGTTCGCCGCCGACATTGTCGAAGTAGACGTCGATGCCGTCGGGTGCGGCGGCGGCCAACTGGGCCGCGAGATCGCCGCGGCGGTAGTCGATGGCGGCGTCGAAGCCGAAGTCGTCGAGCAGGCGCGCGCACTTGTCCGGCCCGCCCGCCGAGCCGATCACCCGGGCGGCCCCCAGATTGCGGGCGATCTGTCCGGCCACCGAGCCGACCGCGCCCGCCGCTCCGGAGACGAAGACGGTATCGCCCGTCCGCACCCCCGCGATATCGGTCAGCCCCACATACGCGGTCAGCCCGGTCGCGCCCAGTACGCCCAGATACGCCTGTGCCGGGGAGCGCCGCACATCCACCGGCTGCGCGTCGCCCGCGTCGAGGACGGCGTATTCCCGCCAGCCCGCGAAGTGGATCACGCTCGCCCCCACCGGAATCGACGCCGCGCGCGAGGCGGTGACGGTGCCGACGGCCCCGCCCGACATGGCCCGGCCCAGTTCGAAGGGCGGCATATACGATCGGCCCGCGTTCATGCGACCGCGCATGTACGGGTCCACCGACAGCCACTCGTTGGCCACGAGTATCTGCCCCGGCCCCGGTTCGTCCAGCGTGACGTCGGCGAGTTCGAAGTCGCGCGGTGTCGGCTCGCCCTGCGGGCGGGCGATCAGCCGCCATTCCCGTGACCGTGTCATCGTGCCCCCAGCGCCTGCCGATACAGCGGACTGTCGACGCTGTAGTAGTTGCAGTGGAACCCGCTCGGAATCGCGAACGGTATCCGCACCCGGGCCAACGGTCCGGATGCCAGATCACCGGCCGCGAACACCGCCAGCTCGGTGTCGGCGGCACCGGCCGCGTGGACGAGAGTCAGTGCGTATCCGTCCACTTCGTCGGTGGCTCCGACGCGGGGGGCGAAGATGAGTTCACCGGCGGCGGCCCCGTCCCCGAAGTGGTAGATGTCCTCGGCCCCGGTGCGGGTGTCCACCCGCACCGCCGAGTCCATGCCGTCGGCGCGGCCGTCCACCGAGTGCAGGTTGCTGTTGGCGAAGGCGTAGCGGCTGGGTCGCGTCATGAGGCGGTCGTCGGGCCGGGGGAACTGGATGTCGCGGTCGTTGAGGATCTCCTCGCGCACCACGTCGGTGTGTGCGGCCGGGTCGATCACCCAGCGCCGCAGGCTCTGTCGCGTCTCCCGGTGGGTGCGGCGGCGGCCGTCGACGTCCGGGAACAGCGCGGTGCCCTCGGCGGCCGCCACATCGGCGACGATGCGGCCGTCCTCCTCCCACACATTGGCCTGGTGCATCATGTGCCGGGGCGCGGCCTCGAACCAGCGCACGTCGTCCGCCCCGCCGCGCCGGGGCATGACCCCGAGTTTGGTGGGGCGGTCGGGATCCCACGCCACCATCGGCCCGCCCGCCATGGCCCGTGGCAGGCTGACGTCCAGCGGCGTCACCGGGAACACCACGTGGTTCGCGGTGACGAAGAAGGTGTGCAGCATGCTCTGATGCGGCAGCGGCACGGTTTCGGTGACGATCGGGGTGCCGCCGGAATCGATGATGTCGTAGCGCAATTCGGGGGCGGTGCCGCCGCGGCGCGCGATGGAGCCGATATTGATCAGCTCGCCGGTGGCATGGTCCACGGTCGGGTGCGCGCCGAAGGTCGTGGTGACCACGCCGCCGTAGTGTTCCTCGCCGATGGTGTCGAGGCTGCGCGGGTCGAGTTCGACCGGCGGCGCGCCCTCCATGAGCGCGAGCAGCTTGCCGCCGTGCAGGACGACATTGGTGTTGGCGGTGCTGTACCGGGTGCCGACGGCCAGCGGGTCGGTGCTGGCCGGGTTGCCGTGCACGCCGAAAAGCCTTCTGCCCTCCTTCATTTCCAGCAGCAGCTTGTCGGTGCGCACCCAGCGGTTGCGCATCGAGACCCGGCGGCCGTCGAAGAAGAAGGCGTACACCATGCCGTCGCCGTCGAACCAGTGGTAGTCCTCGTCGGTGGGCGGATACAGCGGCTCCGCGCCGTTGCGGTAGAAGACCCCGGCCAGATCGTCGGGCAGCTCGCCCTCGACGAACAGGTCGGGGGCGTCCACCTCCATCCGGGTGGGCCGGTGATGGCCGGTGAGGAAGGGGCTTTCGCGATATCCGGTGCCCACCATGGTGTTCAGCTCTCCCGTTCCAGCACGCCCAGCGGGGTGCCCACCGGATAGTCGGCGTCCACCTCGACCGCGCCGTAGCGCAGTACGCCGCCGACGGGGGCGGGGATCTCGGTCTCCACCTTGTCGGTGCCCACCGTGTACAGCGGCTCCCCCTCGGTCACGGCGGTGCCGTCGGGCACCAGCCAGCCGAGAAAGGTGCCGTCAGTCATCGACACGTCGAGTTTGGGCATCCTGATCTCCATACGACTTCCGCTTTCATTCACCGGACCCGAGGTCCGCACCGTTCTACTGCTCCAGGCGCAGGGCGCGGCTGGGACAGGCGGCCACCGCCTGCGCCGCGAGTTCGCCTTGCGCATCGGATAATTCGGCGAGCAGCACCCGCGTCACGCCGTCGTCGCCGACGGCGAACAGTTCGTCCGAGACCGCCTCGCACAGTCCGTGCCCGACACACAGGTCCCGGCTCACCACTACCTTCACGACTCCCCCTCACCGGGTCAGCACGGTGCAGCCGCTCAATCCGGGCGCACCGTAGACATGGGACAGCGCGGTGCGCACCGGCCGGGCCACCTGTCGCGCACCGGCCGCGCCGCGCAATTGCAGGACGTTCTCGTGCAACTGCCGCAGGCCGGACGCCCCGATCGGTTCCCCATTGGCCAGGCAGCCGCCGTCGGTGTTGACGGGCAGGCGACCGCCCAGGCCGGTGGCCCCGCCCTCGATCAGCGCGGTCTGCTCGCCGTGCTCGCACAGGCCGGTCTCGGCCAGATGGATGATCTCCGCGCCCGCGTCGGTGTCCTGCACCTGGGCGATGTCGATGTCCGCGGGCCCGATTGCGGCCTGTTCGTAGACCGCCCGGGCGGCGTCCACGGTCGGGCTGTCCCCGCGCCGGATGGACAGCGACGGGCTGAGCACCTCGAACGAGCCCGGCGTGCGGGTGCGCACCGCGACCCCCGCCACGTACACCGGATCGGCGCGAAAGCTCTTGGCCGCCTTGGCACTCGACAGTACGAGTGCGGTCGCGCCGTCGCCGGGTGAGCACAGCATGTACTGCCGCAGCGGGTCCACCAGCATGGGTGAGCCCTCGATGTCGTCCACCGACAGCGCCTTGCGCCGCCAGGCATTCGGATTCAGCGATCCGTTGTGGAACGCCTTGGCCGCCACCCGGCCGAGCAGTCGCGGCGGCAGCCGGTGCTCGTACAGGTAACGCTGAATCTTCAGGGCGAAGAACTGCGCGGTGACCGCCATTCCGGTACTGCCGTACCAGATTCCGAGTCCCAGGTGCGCTGTGGAGATGGTGAACGCGCCGCGCGGGTGGGCGTCGAAGCCGACCACCAGCGCGAGTTCGGCCGCCCCGGAGTCGATGGCGTGCACGGCGGCCAGCAGCGCACTGCTGCCGGTGGCGCACCCGTTGAGGACATTGACGAACGGCACCCCGGTGAGTCCGAGTTCGGTGACCAGGCTGTCGGCCGATCCACCGGACAGGCTGCCGCCCACCGCGTAGTCGATATCCGACCAGTCCACCCCCGCGTCGTCGAGTGCCTGCCGTGCCGCGAGCACGGCCTGCTCCCGGGCGGTGGTGTCGCGGAAGCGGCCGAAGGGTCGGCAGCCGACACCGATGACGGCGGTCGCGGACATCACCGTTGCCCTTCCTCGATGGGCGCGAACGCGAAAGTAGTTGCCGTTCGCCCGGATTCGACGAGCACCGGCAGGGTGGTCAGCCGCATCGGCATACCAATGCGCAGGCGTGCCGGATCGCTGTCGGTGAGCAATGTCTCCACGATCAACTGGCCGGGCAGTTCCACATAGCCGAGTCCGAAGGGCACGAAGTCGTCGGGCCGACGCGCATAGGGCGGGCTCGGCGGCGGGAAGCGTTGCACCGTCCAGCTCCACAGCACGCCCTCGTCGGCGAGTACGGTCTCCGCGATCTCCGCGCCGCCGCAGCGCGGGCAGGTGGCGCCCAGCGGGAAGTGGTGGTCGCCGCAGCCCGCGCAGCGCCCGCCCCGCAGGCGATAGCGGCCCCCGGCCGACACCATCAGCTGGGGGTCGATCAGTTCATCGGTCACGATCGCTCATCTCCTGATCCGTTGCCCGGGGACGGCCACGCACCCCGCGTTTGAGCACCACCACATCGCCGTGCACGCGCGCCTGACAGGCCAGGCGCACCGGCCCGCCGCCGCGCGCCCGCAGCTGGCGCACCGCCTGGGTTTCGGTGTCGGCCGGTTCGGACAGATGCTCGGGCTGGTCGAGCACCTCGATATGGCAGACCAGGCAGTCGCCGAGGCCGCCGCAGATGGTGGGCCAGCGGTATCCGGCCGCCTGGGCGGCGGCCATCACGGATTGTCCGGTCGCGGCGGTGAATCGCAGGCCGGACGGGCGCACCGTCACCGTCGGGCCGCGGTCGGTGTCGGTCCCGCTCATCCGTGCCGCGTTTCGTTCCAGGGCCTGCCTCGATCGGGGTCGGGTTCCCGGTCCAGGCCGAGCACGCGTTCGGCGATGATGGTGCGCTGGATCTCCGAGGTGCCGCCCGCGATGGTGAGCCGTCGGCTGTCCAGCAGTGCGTACGCCTCGGGGGTGAGGGCCGCGTCGTCGGAGTAGGCGGCCCGCGCGCCCGCGATCTCGTAACCGATCTCGGAAATGCGTTGGGAGAGCTCCGATTGCGCGAGTTTGGTGATGGAGCCACGCGCCCCGTCGGCCGCACTCGCCCGATTCCGCAGATTGGTCAGGTGCAGTCCGCGTTCGGCGACCAGCAGGGCGGTGAGCCGATCGCGCAGCACCGGATCGCGCCAACCGCCCGCGGCGCGGGCCAGCGCCAGCACCGGAGCCAGGGGCACCCCGCTCGCCTCGGAACTGTCGGAGAGGCCGGATCTTTCGGCGCTCAGGGTGGACCGCGCGACCCGCCAGCCCTCCCCCACACCGCCGAGCCGGGCCGTATCGGGCACCACCACCTCGTCGAGGAACACCTCGCAGAAGTGCTGTTCCCCGGTGAGCTGGCGCAGCGGGCGCACAGTGACGCCGGGTGTGTGCATATCGAGCAGAAAGCAGCTGATACCGGCGTGTTTGGGCCGTTCGGGATGGGTGCGCGCGAGCAGCATGCCGTAGCGGGCCTGGTCGGCGAAGGAACTCCACACCTTCTGCCCGCGCACGATCCAGCGGTCGCCGTCGGGGGTGGCGCGGGTGGCCAGTCCGGCCAGATCCGAGCCCGCGCCGGGTTCGCTGAACAGCTGGCACCACACGTCGGTGCCGGCGGCGATGCCGGGCAGGTAGTGCCGCCGCTGTTCCGGGCTGCTCCAGGCCATGACGGTGGGTCCGATCAGGGTGCGGGACACGAAGTACGGGCCGGGCAGATCGGCCCGGTAGCGGGCGATCACCGCGGCCACCACGGCGGCCTCGGCGTCAGACAGTCCCGCGCCACCGTATTCGACCGGCCAGTGCGGCACCGCCCAGCCGCGCTCGCACAGGGCGGTGTACCACTCCCGGGCGGCCGTCGGATCGGCGAGCGCCGGATCGGTTCCGGTCGCGCCGGAATCGATGGTGCGCACCCAGGGTTCGGGCAGCCGGGCGCGGACCCAGGCTTCCGTCTCCTGCCGCAGGGTGTCGAGATCGGTTGTCTCAGTGGTCATACGCACCGTCCTCGAGATCCACGAGTTCGGCGAGCCGCCGCCGATGGTCGCTCGCGCTGCCGGTGAGCGCGACCATGGCGTGTGCCCGCCGCAGATACCGGTGCGCCCAGTGCTCCCACGTGATGGCGATACCGCCGTGCAGCTGCACCGCCGCCTTGGTGACGGTGGTGGCCGTATCGGCGGCCAGGGCGGCTGCCACCGCGAGATCGCCGTCGACGTGCGGGTCCTCGCGTGCCGCCCCGAGCCGCCAAGCCGCCCCGTACACCGCCGACCGGGTGAGTTCGACCTGGGTGAGCAGATCGGCGAGCCGGTGTTTCACCGCTTGGAACGACCCGATGGTCCGCCCGAACTGAACGCGCCGCGCGACGTGCTCCACGGTCCGGTCGAAGGCCCGCTGCGCGACGCCGAGGAGTTCGGCGGCCACCAGCAGCCTGCCCCGCCGCCGCAGCGCAGTGACCACCGCCTGCTCGGTGACCACGAGTTCCACTGCGGCCCCCTGACATTCGAGTCGCCCCAGCGGCCGGGACGGGTCGAACGCCGTGAGCGCACCGACGCCGACACCGCCGGTGCCGCCCGTCAGGACGACCACGCCCGGCACGCCATCGACCGACGCCGCGCACATGATCGCCTCCGCACCCGCGAGATCCCACACCGGTGCCACCGTGCCGTCGACCAGCGGCCCCGACGCGCCGCGACGAACCGTGAGCTGGTTCGGGCGATCCCCCGGCCCCTCGAGGTCCAGCGCCGCTGGGTCGAGAACGGCGGGGTCGAGCGCCGCCGGATCAAGCGCCGCAGAGCCGAGCGTCGCCGCGTCCAGCACCAGCGAGTCGAGCACCGCCGGATCCAGGGCCGCCCTCGGGTGCCGCAGCAGACGGGCGGCCAAGGCGGGCTGCTCGTCCCGGAGATGGCCGAGCAGCCCGCCCAACAGTGCGGCCGGGAGCAGCGGGCCGCCGTACAGTGCGGCACCGGCTTCCTCGGCGAGAATGGCGAGATCGACCGGCGTACTCCCCGATGCCGCACCGTCGTGGTCGAACAGCATGTCGTCCACGCCGATATCGCCGAGCAGCGCTCGCCAGGTGACGACGTCGTCGGTGCCCTCCCGGCTGACGAAGAACTGCCGCAGCACCTCACGCAACGCCGCATGCTCGGCCGTGAACGCGAACAGGGGTGGGAGCGTCGCCGGGGCCGTCTCGGCCTCGGGCGCGCTCATGACGCGCTCCCGGGGACGGCGGCGGCCACGCGTCCGGTCAGGTAGCGGTCGCGCAGGGTTCGCTTGTCGATCTTGCCCATGACGGTGCGCAGTTCGGTGTCGACGAATTCGACCAGGGCGGGACATTTGTAGTGCGCCAGGCGTTCTCGGCACCAGGTGACGAGTTCGGCGGCGGTCGGGGGTTGCTCGGTCGGTACCACCAGGGCGCACAGTTGCTCGCCCATATCCGGATGCGGGATGCCGATGACGGCGACGTCGAATACGCCGGGATGGGTGCGCAGTACCGCCTCGGACTCGGCCGGGTACACGTTCACGCCGCCGCTGACCACCATGTCGGAGGCGCGGTCGGTGAGATACAGGTAGCCGTCGGCGTCGAGGTAGCCGATCTCGCCGATGACGAACACGTCCCCGTCGAGATAGCTGCGGGCGGTCTTCTCCGGGTCGTTGTGGTATTCCGGGCGCACCCCGTGGGTGGAGCGCGCACACACCAGTCCCGGTGTGCCCGGGCCCAGTTCGCTGCCGTCCTCGGCGCGGATGCTCAACTCGTATCCGGGCATCGCGCGCCCGACCGAGCCGGGGTGTGCCAGCCATTCCGCGGAGTCGATGAAGGTCACCGTCCCCACCTCGGTGGACCCGTAGGCCTCGAACAGGACCGGACCGAACCAGTCGATCATGGCGCGCTTGACGTGCACCGGACAGCTCGCGCCGGTGTGCACGATCGAGCGCACGCTGCCCACGTCGTAGCGCTGGCGGATCGCGGCGGGCAGCGCGAGCAGCCGGGAGAAGTGCGTGGGCACCATCATCGAGGATTCGATGCGGTAGCGGTCGATGAACCGCAGCACCCGTTCGGCGTCGAAGCGCCGCAGGATGACCAGCGGGTTGCCGACCGCCAGCCCGCGCACGCCGCCGATGGGGCCGGTGTGGTGCATGGGTCCGACGATGAGGTGGCGGCCCCTGGGCCGCACCGGCGATTGGTCGATGCGGCGGACGTGCTCGACCATATTCGCGCCGGTGGGATACATCTGCTCCGGCAGCCGCACCCCCTTGGGCAGTCCGGTGGTGCCGGAGGTGTAGTACAGCGGTGCGGCCGGGACGATCAGCTCCGACGGTTCGTCATCGGGGAATCCCGCGACGAGCCGCTCGAAGCACTCCACGGCGGCGCTCCCCCCGCCCCCAGCGGCACGCCCCGCATCGACCGTCTCGCCCACCTCCACGGAACCCCCGCGCATTGCCCGCCGCGCGTCGCCGGAACCCGCGCGTGTTACCCACCCCACGTCACCGGAACCCCTACGTGTTACCCGCGCCGGGGCGTCGGAAGCCCCACGTGTCATCCGACCCGGGGAGGTGGCACCCTCCGGCGCCTCCCCTGCCTCGAGTCCGGCGACTTCCGCCGTCTCCCAGGCGATGACGCGCACCGTCTCGCTCGCCGCCCGTACCGTCGCCGCGCAGCGCGCCGAGCACAGCACCGCATGCACCCCCGCGTCGTCGAGGATGTGCCGCACCTCGGCCGCGGTGAGCTGGAAGTTCACCGGCACCACCGACAGCCCCGCGTAGGTGGTGGCCAGATGGGCCAGCGCCGTGTACAGCCCGTTCTCCGCCATGATCGCCACGCGCTGTCCTTTCCCCACCTCGAGGGACAGCAGCCAGCCGACCGTGCGGTTGATCATCGAATTCAACTGCGACCACGACCATTCGAGGTCGCCGTCGGTGACGGCGACCCCGTCCGGATCACGACGCGCGACCGCCGCCACTCCGTACGCCACGATCAGCTCCCGACCCGGGGGCGCGAGCGCGCCAGGGTGGTGCGCACCGCCGCGAGCACGGATTCCGCGTTGGGCACGAACGCGTCCTCGAGCGGTTTGGCGTACGGGATGGGCGTGTCGGCCCCCGCGACCCGGGCCACCGGCGCGGCCAGTTCGTCGAAGAGCCGTTCGGAGATCATGGCGGCCAGCTCCGCGCCGAAGCCGTTGCGCCGCACCGCCTCGTGCACGATGACGGCATGCCGGGTGCGGGCCACCGACTCCAGCACCGTCTCCTCGTCGAGCGGCACCAGCGATCGCAGGTCGATCACCTCGGCCTCGATGCCGTCGGCGGCGAGCTGTTGCGCCGCGGCCAGGGCGTCGTAGACCTGGCGGCCGTAGGAGATGAGCGTGATGTCGCGTCCTGGGCGCCGTGTGGCCGCCACCCCGAGCGGCACATAGTGTCGTCCCACCGGAACCGGTTGCGGCGGGGTGAAGTACAGCAGGCTCTGCTCCACCACCACGCACGGATCGGGATCCTCGATACAGGCGGTGAGCAGTCCCTTGGCGTCGGCCGGGGTGCTCGGCACCACCACCTTGAGTCCGGGGATATGGGTCAACCAGGCCTCCAGCATCTCCGAATGCTGTGCGCCGAACTGCATTCCGGCTCCGGCGGCACACCGCACGGTGAGCGGGACGGTGGTCTGCCCACCGGACATGTAGCGCAGTTTGGCGGCGTGATTCGACAGCTGGTCCATGCACACGGCCAGGAAGTCCATGAGCATGATCTCCGCGACCGGCCGCATTCCCGCCACGGCCGCGCCGATCGCCGCGCCCATGATGGCCTGCTCGCTGATCGGGGTGGCGCGCACCCGGTGGTCGCCATACTTGGTGGACAGCCCGCGCGTCACCATGAACACGCCGCCGCCCGGGTCGGCGATATCCTCACCCAGCAGGAAGACCGAGGGGTCGCGGGCGAGGGCATCGTCCAAGGCGCTGCCCAGCGCCTGGAATCCGGTCATCGGCTGGGTGTCGGCCGCCTCTCGCGGCTGTGCCTCGCTCATACCAGCGCCTCCTCGTACACGTCGGTGACCGCCTCCGCGAGATCCGGCGGCGGACTCTGCTCGGCGAAAACCACGGCGTCCTCGACCGCCGCCTTCTCCTCGTTCTCGATGCCCGACAGCACCGCCTCGTCGGCGATACCGCGGTCGAGCAGCCACGCGCGGAAACGCGGCACGGGATCGGCGGCGCGCGCCGCGTCCAGCTCACCGGGTTTCATGTACTGGTTGCGATCCGACATCTGATGCCCGTGGAAGCGGAAGGTCATGGCCTCGAGCAGGGTCGGCCCCTCCCCGGCCCGCGCGCGGGCGATGGCCTCGCGCGCGGCGGAGTACATGGCGACGGGGTCGTTGCCGTCCACCCGCACGCCGGGGAAGGAGTAGGAGGCGGCGCGGTCGGCGATGCGCGCCACGCTGGTGCCGTCCTCGTAGGCGGTGTGTTCGGCGTAGAGATTGTTGTGGCAGCAGAAGACCACCGGCAGCTTCCAGATCCCGGCGAGATTGCAGGCTTCGTGGAACGCGCCGATATTGCTGGCCCCGTCGCCGAAGTTCACCACGGTCACCTGGTCGGTGCCGCGCAGCTGCGCCGCCAGGGCCAGCCCCGCGCCGATGGGCAGTCCGCCGCCCACGATGCCGGTGGTGACCATGAGCCCGGACTCCGGGTGCGTGATGTGCATCGGCCCGCCCTTGCCCTTGCACGTCCCGGTGGCCTTGCCCATGAACTCGGCCCAGAGTTCGCGCAGCGGAACACCTTTGGCGAGCTGATCGTGCAGCCCCCGGTAGGTGGTGACGACATAGTCGTCCGGCCGCAGCAGTGTGCCCACGGACGCGGAGACGATCTCCTGGCCGCGCGGCGAGTAGTACTGCGCGCTGACCTGTCCGGCCAGCACCAGCGACCGGAACTTCTCGTCGCACAGTTTGATACGGGTGGCCTTGCGGAAGATCCGGATCAGTTCGTCTCGACCGATCTCGGCGGGAATGTCGGTGTCCAACACATCGACCTATCTATTAGTTGGTCCGATAATTAATTGGTAGCACGGGGCACGATCGCCCGTCCAGTGCCGATCCGGGTCATTTCGCCAGGTACGCGTCCAGATCCTGGTGGAACTGCCGAATCCGGACCTCCTGGTAATCCGCCAGGGTCACACCGGGTTTGGTCATGGCCTTCAGACCGCGTTGCACCAGCGGCAGATTCGACAGGTCCTGATTGAGCACCGGGGCCAGGCCGCCCAGTTCCGGTGCGGCACTGAAGTCCTCGTCCGGGCCCAGCCAGTGGATCGGTCCGGCCTTGGGTTTGGGCACACCCGCCGGCAGTGGTGCGAGCAGCATGATCTCGAACACGCAGCGATCCGGATCATTGCCGTAGGGCCGGAAGCGGTAGGTCAGCGGTGCGCCGAGGCCCGCCCAGGGGCACATGTTCGGGAAGACGAAATACTGGATGGCGTCCACGATCTCGCTGTCGCTGACGCCGGACAGATCCGCCCCGGAGCGCTCCACCAGGCGTTGCCGCAGCGCCTCGGCCACGATCGGCCGCGCCGACTGGCCTTCGGGGACGTGAATGGCCCCGATGCCCTCGGGGTAGAAGTCACGGAACATGGCCTCCAGCACGTCCTGGGGCTCCAGCGGTTCCAGATGCGGACTGGTGGTGGCCTGCGGGGTGATCATCCGATTGAAGCCGGGCTGCCCGTCGGATCCACGATAGACGTCGTACTGGGTATTGCTGTCGCCCAGGTATTCCAGCAGCTGCGGATGGGTCGAGATGACGTGGTAGGACTCGATGAACGCTTCCAGGGCGACCTTCCAGTTGCAGTCGATCACCTTGGCGACGTGCACCGCCTTGAACCGCTCCTCCAGCTTGAAATACGCGAAGTGTTTCTCGACCTCGCCCAGATAGGTGTGCAGCGAGACGGCGTCGGGGTCCGGATTGACGAAGACGTATCCCGCCCACACTCCGGTCTTCGCCTGCGGCAGTGCGAATTTCGCATCCTCCACGTGGGGGAAGTCCCAGCGGCTCGGCACCTCGGCGAGCGCCCCGTCCAGCCCCCAGGTGAAACCGTGGAACGGACAGCGCAGCTGTTCCGCGTGACCGTTGTCGTCGCACAGCCGGGTGCCCCGGTGCAGGCACGCGTTGTGATACGCCCGGATCTCGCCGTCCCGGGTGCGCACCACGATGAGGGAGATATCGGCGATGTCGTAGACGATGTAGTCGCCGGGCGCGGGAATGTCCTCCTCCCGGCAGGCCAGCTGCCAGACCTTCTTCCACATCTTCTCCACCTCGAGCCGGTGGAAGTCCGCGGAGAGGTAGCGCTCCTTGTCGATGTCCGCCGACCCCAGATACTCGTAGGACTCCTCGAGCAGCGGGGGCGGCACCTCCCGGGTGTCACCGGACAACAGGCTCTGCACGCTGGGCCCGGGTGAGCGGGCCTCGCCCGGTGCGAGCTCGCGGCCGTCGCGAAGGTCGGTCATGACATCCTCCAACCAGAGTGAATTGCGTTGCGGGAGAGAAGGTGACGGGTGGCGCTCATGGTGCCGCCGTCAGCTGTTCGACATAGCGCTGCGCGGCCATGCCGATGAAGGCCGACCCATTGCTGGTCCAGCCGCCGTCGACGTAGAGCACCTGCCCGGTGATGTAGCTCGCGGCCGGGGAGACCAGGAAGCCGACCGCGGCGGCGATGTCCTCCGGCGTGCCGAGCCGACCCAGCGGCATGGCCGCACCGATGGCCCGTTGCAGACCGGGATCGCCGAATTCCGCCCGGGTGCCCTCGGTGAGAACCAGTCCCGGCCCCACCGCGTTCACCCGGATCCCGCGCGGTGCGTACTCGGTGGCCATCTGCTTGGTGAGGGCGACGATGGCGGCCTTGGACGCGGGGTACATGCCCCGGCCCGGTCCCGACATCTCGGCCAGTACGGAGGTGAGGTTCACGATCGCCCCGCCGTGCTCCGGGAAGTTCGTCACGCAGGCTCGGGCCACCAACCAGCTACCGATCACATTGGTGCGCAGCACCGCGTCGACATCGGTCAGGGTGGAGTCGTCGAGGGTGTGCGAGCGCCAGATGCCGGCATTGTTGACCAGCACGTCCAGCGGACCGACGGTGGCGGCCAGCTCCCCCACCGCCTGCTCGTCGGAGATATCGCAGTCGAGCGCCGTCCCGCCGATCTCGGCGGCGGTGGCCGCCGCCGCGGCCTTGTCGAGGTCGACGGCGACAACCTGGAATCCATTGTCCGCCAGCTGTTTCGCAATGGCGCGACCGATTCCGTTGCCCGCACCCGTCACCAGGGCCTTCGACATGCCCCACCTCCGTTCTCGGTGACCGCGCTGCGCGACCCCCGCTTGTCTATGACACGGATCACTATTATATTGGCCAATTAATTAGTCAAGACCCGGCCCACCCGCCTGTTTTCTGTGGGGGGCAACATCTTTGGAGGCGGCTTTGACCGATACCTCGCCCTGCTCCGCTCCCGCGTTCGATCCCCTGGATCCGCGGACACTGCAATGCCCGTATCCCTGGCACCGCGCCCTGCGCCGAGAGGCGCCCGTGCACTTCGTGGCGAGCCGGGGCATGTGGTTCGTGACCTCGCGCGAGCTGGTCGCCACGGCGCTGGCCGATCACGAGGTGTTCTCGTCGAATTTCGGTCTGCCGCAGCTGCCCCCGCCCGAGTCCATCAAGGAGGAACTCGAGCGGATCCAGGCGCAGGGGTGGCCAGCGGTGCCGACGCTGCTCACCGCCGATCCGCCGGAGCATCACTACTACCGACGCATGCTGGCCAAGGCGTTCACGCCCCGTTTCATCGCACGCCTGGAGCCGCGCATCCGCGAGATCGCCCGCGAGCTGACCGAGGGCATACCGGACGGCGCGCCGGTGGAGTTCGTGAAAGCCGTTGCGGCACCACTGCCCCTGCGGGTCATCGCCCATGTGCTGAATGTGCCCGACGACCGGATCGACGATTTCAAACGCTGGTCGGATCAGTTCACCGCGACGGTGGGCGCGGAACTCGACGACAGCGGACGTCTGGAGCAGGCTCGTGGACTGCTGGAGTATCAGCGCTTCTTCGCCGCCGAACTCGACGACCGGCGCGCACATCCGCGCGACGACCTGCTGAGCGGACTGGTCCACGCGCCCAGCGCCGCCGACGGCGACGAACCGCTGAGCACGGCCGCCTGCCTGAGCATCATCCAGCAGCTGCTCATCGCCGGGAACGAGACCTCGACCAAACTGCTGACCGGAGTGTTCGAACAGATCGCGCACGCGCCCCGGTGGTGGGAGTGGCTGCGCGCGGACACCACCGCGCACGCCGCACCCCTCATCGAGGAGGGGCTGCGCTTCCTCGCCCCCGTGCAGAGCATGTTCCGCATCACCACGACCGAGGCCACGCTGGGCGGCTACACCATCCCGGCCGGGCAGCTGGTGGTGCTCGGTTTCGGCTCGGCCAGTCGGGACGAGGCCGCGTTCGAGCGGCCCGAAGAGTTCGATCCCGAACGGCCGGATGTCAGGTCGCACCTGGCCTTCGGCGCCGGTATCCACGCCTGTCTGGGCGCGCCGCTGGCCCGGCTGGAATCCCGGATCATGGTCGAGGAGCTGGCGGCGCGCTTCGGCGCGGTGGACTTCGGCCCGGACAACGATTTCGAGTACGAGCCCAGCTTCATGCTGCGCGGCCTGAAGCGCCTCTCGCTGATCTTCCGGGCGCAGGGCACAGCCGCCGCCGACCGCCCGGTGTCCGCCACGGCCGAACGGTAGGCCCGGCGATGACCACCACCGCTCCCCCACCCCCACCCGATGCGGCCTCGGCGCGTGCCGAGGTGGTGCGGTGGTCCCGGGGTTATGCGAACCGCCATCCCCTCGCCGCGCTGCGCACGGTCGGCGGGCAGTTCGTGCTCGGGGTGCGCGCCTGCCAATATCTGATGTCCGATATCGCGCGTCGCCGGTTCCCATTCGGCGAGTTCGTCGAGCAGGCGACCTTCATGGCACGCACGGCGGTGGTGCCGACCCTGTTCGTCACGGTGCCCATCGCGGTGACGCTGTCCATCCAATTCGGTTTGCTGGCCGGGCAGCTCGGGGCGACCTCGCTGGCCGGGGCCGCCAATGGGCTGGCGGTCATCCGACAGGGCGCGCCGATGGTCGCCGCCATTCTGATGGCGGCGGCCGTGGGGTCGGCCATCAGCGCCGATCTGGGGTCGCGGACCATTCGCGAGGAGACCGCGGCCATGGAGGTCATGGGGGTGTCGGTGATCCGGCGGCTGGTGGTGCCGCGCCTGGCCGCCGCGGTGGTGGTGGCCATCGCACTGACCGGATTCACCTGTTTCATCGGCTTTCTGGCCGGATACGCCTTCACGGTCACCCTCCAGGGCGGCACCCCGGGCAGCTACACCGCGACATTCGCCTCCTTCGCCACGGTCGACGATCTGGTGCTGACCCTGCTCAAGGCGATGGTGTTCGGAGTGATCGTGGCGGTGGTGTCGTGCTACAAGGGGCTCGACGCCCGGCACGGCGCATCGGGGGTGGCGAACTCGGTCAATGCCGCCGTGGTGCAGTCGATTCTGCTGCTCATGCTGGTCAACGTGCTGATGAGCCAGATGTATCTGATCCTGTTCCCGCGGGCGGGATTCTGATCATGGCGACCGGCTACACCATCGCCGGAACGCGCCCGCTGGTGGCGGGGGCCGATCTCGGCCGTCACCACCTGGCGCGCGTCGGCCACATGGTGGCCTTCTTCTTCCGCGCTATCGCGGGCATACCGATTGTGTTGCAACGGTATTCGCGTGAGTTCCTGCGACTGCTCTCCGATGTGACCTGGGGCAACGGTTCCATCGTGGTGGGCGGCGGCACCGCGGGCGTGGTGCTGGTGGTGGGTGGCGCGGCGGGCGCGATCGTGGGCATCGAGGGCTACAACGCGCTGCAACTGCTCGGCCTGGGTCCGGCCACCGGGCTCATCACCTCCCTCGCCGCGGTGCGGGAACTGGCCCCGCTCATGGCGGCGCTGGCCTTCGGCATCCAGGCGGGCTGCCGCTTCACCGCGCAGTTGGGGGCCATGCGGATCGCCGAGGAGATCGACGCCCTGGAATCGGTGGCCATTCGCCCGATTCCGTATCTGGTGACCACGCGCGTACTGGCCTCGGCGCTGGCCATCCTGCCGCTGTTCGTCGCCTGCCTGGCGCTGAACTTCCTGGCCTGCCAACTCGTCGTCTTCCTCGCCAGCGGGCAGGGCACCGGCACCTACCTGCACTACTTCTCGCTCATGCTCAGCGGGCGCGACATCGTCTTCGCGGTGATCAAGGTGTGCGTCTTCGTGGCGGCCATGTCCACCATCCAGTGCTACTACGGCTTCTACGCCACCGGTGGCCCGCGCGGGGTCGGCATCGCGGCGGGGCGGGCCATGCGCGCCAGCATCACCATCATGGCCGTGCTGAACATGCTGCTGACCATGGCGTTCTGGGGCATCGACGCGGGCGGACGACTCGGGGGTTAGGTACGACATGGGAAACAGGGCACGGGGCAATGCGTTCGAACTGGACGGCCGGGGGCCGTCCACCCGGCTGCTGCTGGTGACCGGGGTGGTCTTCCTGGTGATCTGCATGGTCGCGACCCAGCTGCTGCTGGCGAAATCCCGGGGCGATCTGGATCGCAGGGTCACGGTGACCGCACTGCTCGGGAGTGTCGGCGACGGTCTGCCGGAGAAATCCGATGTGAAGTTCCGAGGGGTGCTGGTCGGCATGGTCCGAGGCGTCACCCCGGCACGCGGCGATTCGCCCAATATCGTGACAATCGACCTGAAACCCGAACACGCGCAGCGGATTCCGAGCACCGTCTCGGCGCGCATCGTGCCCAGCAACGCCTTCGCCGTCTCCTCGGTGCAACTGGTCGACAACGACGGCGGGCCACCACCGGACGACGGCGGCGGCGGGCCACCACAGCAGAACAGCGGCGGGCCGCCTCAGGACACCGGCGGCGGGCTGTCGGTTGGAAACGGTGGTGTGCGGCCGCTCGCCGCGGGGGCGACCATCCCCGAGGACCGCACGCTGCCGACGCAACTGTTCCAGACCACCCTGGTCAAGGTGCGGGAACTGCTGCGCGCCGTCGGCCGCGACGACAGCGACCGGACTCTCGGCCTCATCCGCACCCTCGCCGATGCCACGGCCGGCAAGGGCGCGACATTGACCGCCACCGTGGACGGGCTCAATCGGGTGGTCGACGAGATGAACCGGCTCAGCACCGCCGACACCGGCCCGAGCACCCTGCGCACCTGGGAGCGGGCCATCGCGACCTTGGCGGAGACCGCACCGGATCTGGTGGACGCGCTGCACAGCACGGTCGCCCCGCTGCGGACCGTCGCCGAGAAGCAGGAGGAACTGGCAACGCTGCTGCTGGGCACCGGCGACACCCTCGGCACCGTCGGCACCGCCATGGACAATCACGCCGACCAGCTGGTGAACATCACCACCCAGCTCACCCCGGTGGTGGGGGTGCTGGCCGACGACGCCGGAGAGTTCCCGGCGATCATGCTGCGGTTGAACAATGTGGTCGACACCTTCTTCCGGGAACTGTGGACGCGCACCGGCGAAAAGCTGACCTTCACCTTCAAACTGGTGGTGTCGCTGACCCCGCTGCGGCTCTATGTGCGGGCCGACTGCCCGGTGTACGGCGCATTGCGTGGTCCCAGTTGCGATACCGCTCCCGAGACCACACCGATCATCGACACCATGGGTCTGCCCGACGCGCGCGCTTACACCCCGCCGCCCGGGGTGACGCTGCCGGACGCGGATTCCGCGGCGGCCCGCATTCTGCTCGCCCCGCTCGGAACTCCGCCCGCACCGGCGGTATTCACCCCGGTTCCGCAGACCGGGCGGTCGACGGAGGGCCAACGATGACAGCGCACCGACGAAACCTGCTGTGGCTGGCCGCTTTTCTCGTGGTGAGCCTGTCGCTGACCTGGACGATACTCGTCACGTTACGGCGGGATGTGCAGGGTCCCACGCATTCCTACACCGCGATGTTCACCGATGCCTCGGGCCTGCGCAAGGGCTCGGACGTGCGGATCGCCGGGGTGCGGGTGGGCAGGGTCGACGCCGTGGAACTCGACGGCACCCGCGCCCGGGTGCGGTTCCGGGTGCAGCGCGACCAGCCGGTCTACGGCGATACCCGCGCCTCGATCGTCTACCAGAATATCGCCGGGCAGCGCTATCTCGGCCTCACCCTGGCCGACTTCGGCCAACCCGCACGGCTGCCCGACGGCGCCACCATCCCGGTCGAGCACACCGAGCCCTCCTTCGACCTCACCGGTCTGCTCAATGGTTTCGAACCGCTGTTCACGCTGCTCGACCCGGCCGACCGCGGCAACCTGTCCACCGCCCTCATCGAGGCGCTCCAGGGCGATGTGCACGCACTCACCACGCTCATCACCGAGACATCCCGACTGGCGCAGGTGGTGGCCGGACCCGACGAGCTGCTCGGCAAGGTGATCACCAGCCTGAACGGGGTGGTGGCCACCCTCGCCGCGCAGGGCACCCGGTTGCAGACCACCCTCACCCAGGTGCGCACGGTGGTGGACGGGCTCGCCGAGCAGCGCGGTGAGCTGGTCTCCTCGCTCGGCGCGATCTCCGGAACGGTAGGCAGGCTCGCGGCGGTGATCGCCGGCGTGGCACCGGATCTGGAGCAGTTGCTGGCCCGGGAGCCGGGGTGGCTGGCGACCATCGTCGGCAATCCGGACGGCGTCGCCACCCTGGGGGCGAACCTGCCCGCGGTGTTCAAGGGGCTGGCCCGGGTGACCGGGGACAGCACCGCCATGAGCGCGCAGGCGTGCGACTTCAACTTCACGAT
Source organism: Nocardia otitidiscaviarum (assembly GCF_007362295.1). NCBI lineage: Bacteria > Bacillati > Actinomycetota > Actinomycetes > Mycobacteriales > Nocardiaceae > Nocardia > Nocardia otitidiscaviarum. Next base: position 3,554,129 of record NZ_CP041695.1, read on the forward strand.
TCTCGACCTGATCGCCCCGGTCGTTCCCGCGATCGTCGACAGCGCGACCCCCGGTGGGCAGCGCAGGTACTCGGCACAGTGCAGGTGATATGCCATGACAGCGACAGCGCGAAACAGCAAGCCACGCAGCCTCATTCCACGCTCCGCCGGTAGCGGACGGCGACTGCGCGACCAACCCCTGGAATCGCTCGGCCGGACCTGGCTCGGCGCGCTGTCGCTGGCCGCGCTCGTCTTGGCGGTCGCCGCCACCACCCTGGTGACCACGCTGCACATCGGCCAGGCCACCTACACCGCCGAGTTCGGACAGGCGGCGGGCATCCGGCCGGGCGATCAGGTGACGGTCGCGGGGGTGCCGGTGGGAACCGTGGACGGCACCGAACTCGCCGGTGACCGGGTGCTCGTCCGCATGAAGATCGACGGCGACGTCACCCTCGGCGCGCAGACCCGCGCCGAGATCGTCCTCACCACCGTGCTCGGCGCTCGCTCGATCGCACTCATGCCCGCCGGTGACGGATCACTGCCGGACGGACGAATTCCCCTGACGCACACCACGGTTCCCTACGATCTGCAGAAGCTGCTTCAGGATTCGACCGCCACCTTCGAACAGGTCGACGCCGATCGTTTCGCGCGATCCATGGGCCTGCTGGCGGCACAGCTGCGCGATACGCCCGCGATCCTGCCCGAGGCACTGGCCAATGTGGAGAACCTGTCGCGGATGATCGCCGAACGCCGCGATCAGATCGGCGCACTGCTGCGCAATACCGCCCGACTGGCCACCATCCTCGGCGACCAGCGCGGCGATATGGCCGCCCTCATCGGACAGGGCGACGTCATGGTGCGGGAAATCCTCGCCCGCCGGGCCGGTGTGGTGCGCCTGCTGGATGCCGCGACCCAACTGGTCACCACCGCGCATACGGTGGCGGTCGGCAATCGGGAGCACATCGACTCGCTGCTGGTCGACATCCGCACCCTCACCGGCATGATCGGCGACCACGACGAGTTGCTGCGCAATATGTTCCAGGCCATGCCGATCGCCGTCCGCAATATCACCAATGCCACCGGCACCGGCCCGTTCCTGGACTTCCTGCTGCCCGGCGGGCTCATGGTGGATTCCTGGATGTGCGCGATCAGCGCCAATGCCGAGCAGCACCAGTGGCCCGAACACTTCCGGTACTTCGAGGACTGCCGATGAGATACCCAGTCCTCCGCCACCGCGCCCTCCGTATCGGCGTGCTTCCGGCCCTGGTCGCGGCCCTGGTCGCCGCCGGATTCGCGGTACTGCCCGGCACCGGGGCCGCGCCCCGCACCATCATCGCCCAGTTCGACAATGCCATCGGCCTCTACCGGGGCAATGCCGTGGCGGTGCTCGGCATGCCGGTCGGCACGGTCGAGAACATCACCGCCAAGGGCGAATACGTCGAGATCGAACTGCGCATCGACAGCGGCGTGCGCCTGCCCGACACCGTGCAAGCCGTCACCGTCGGCACCTCGATTCTCACCGAACGACATATCGAACTCACCCCGCCCTACACCGACGGCCCGACCCTGCCCGACGGCGCGGTGCTCGGCCTGACCCGCACCAGAACGCCCATCGAGTTCGACCGCATCCTGAACATGGTGGACAAGCTGGGCACCGCGCTGGGCGGCGACGGTCGCGGCGGCGGCCCCGTCGCCGAGATCCTCGACAGCACCGCGGCCATGGCGGCGGGTAGTGGTGAGCAACTGCGCTCGGCGCTCGGCACACTGTCGGAGGCGCTGCGCACCGGGGCCGACGACGGCGAGGGCACCCGCCAGGCCATCACCACCATCGTCACCGAACTCGCCGCGCTCACCGACGCCGCCGCCCGCAATCAGCAGCTGCTCGACCAGTTCGGTTCCGGCGTCGGGCAACTCAGCGATCTGCTGGTGCGGGAACAGCTGGGGCAGGGTGAGACGGGGCGACTGCTCAACGAGGTGCTCGACCGGATCACCGCCCTGCTCACCGAGCATCGCGACGATCTGCGCGCCACCGTGGCCAGCAGCGATTCCTTCGCCCGCGCGCTGGTGGACTACCGGCGCGAACTCGCCGAGGTCTTCAATCTCGCCCCGCTGGCGGTGGACAACGTGGTGAACGCCATCGACCAGCGCAACGGCTATCTGCGGGTCGGCGCGCACTTCGATTCGGTGTTCTTCGACAGCTCCATGACCAAGGAGGTGTGCAATATTCTCGGACTACGCCAACTGGGGTGCAGCACCGGCAATTTCAGCGATATGGGGCCGGATTTCGGCGTCACGTCGGTACTCGAGGCGATGACGAGGATGCACCCGTGAGCCGCCGTCGACCGCTGCCGGTCACCGTCTGCGCCACCGCGGCCCTGCTCGCGGGCTGCTCGGTCAGTGTGGAGGAACTGCCGCTGCCCGCGCCCGGGGTGAACGGCCCCAGCTATCACCTCAACGCGGTGTTCTCCAATGCTCTCAACCTGCCCGATCGCGCCAAGGTCCGGGTCGGCGGCGCGGATGTCGGCGAGGTGGTGTCCATGACCGCACGCGACTACACGGCGGTGGTGTCGATGCGCATTCTCGACACCGTGGCACTGCCCACCGGCACCCGGGCCGAATTGCGTTCGGCCACACCGCTGGGCGATATCTTCGTCTCCCTGGTGCCGCCCGCCGGAGGTGGCGGCGACACCGTGCTGCGCGACGGTGACACCATCCCGCTGCCGTCCACCGCGGCCGCCGCCACCGTCGAGGATGTCCTCGCCTCCACCACCCTCCTGGTGAACGGCGGCGTGATCCGCAATCTCACCCGGGTGCTCAACGGTATGGGTGACGCCATGAACGACGGGGGTGCGCGCCTGACCGCCGTCATCGCGCAGTCGCGGGATCTGCTGGCCACCATGGCGGCCCGCTCCGAGGAACTGCGCGGTGTGCTGGCCCGCACCGCGGCACTGGCCGACGCCCTGGACGCGCGGCGCACCGCCATCGACGAGATTCTCGGCGCGGCCGGACCCGCCCTCGCCGTGATCGCCGACAACACCGCGCGCATGGTCACCCTCGCCGACCAGATCGCCGCGCTGACCCGGCATCTGGAGAAGTTCCCGGCGATTCAGGGCACCGATACCCGCAGCATCGTGCACGACCTGAACATGCTGTCGGCGGCCTTCAACGAATCCGCCGTGGATCCGCGCGTCACCATGGCCAACCTGCTGCGCATCCTGCCGCCGACACTGAAGTTCTTCAGCTCCAACGCCGCCCACGCCGATGTGGAACTGCGACAGGTGGTGATCGGTCCGGTGGACGATCCCGGCCACCTGGCCGATTCGGCGTTCCGGTTCCCGGAGCAGGCCGATCTGGCGAACTTCGTCGGATCGCTGGCCTTCGTGCTCACCCAGCTGGGCAATCGCGTGACGGGGGCGTGGCGATGAGCATGCTGGAACCACCGGCGCGCCTGCTGGTGCGCGCCGCCCGCGCCGCGGCGGCGCACCGGCTCGCACTGTCGGCGGTCGCGCAGGTGGCGCTGCTGGCCCTGGCCGGGGCCTACATCATGTTCGGCGCGCTGCGCACCGATCCGTTCGCCACTCAGATGCGAATTCGGGTGCAGCTCAGCGAATCCGGCGGGCTGCTGACCGGACAGGACGTCACCCTGCGCGGCGTGCCCATCGGGCGGGTGGAGTCGGTGGAGCTGACCGCCGACGGTGTGCGGGCGGTGGCCCGGGTCGATGCGACCGCGCGCATTCCGCGCGACGGCACGGCGGTGCGGGTGTCGGGGCTCTCCCCCGCCGGTGAGCAGTACCTGAACTTCGAGCCCAGCTCGCAGGGCGGGCCGCTGCTGGCCGACGGCAGCCTGATCACCCAGGACCGCACCGTCGTTCCGGTGCCGCTGTGGCGGGTGCTCGGCAATATCGACGGCCTGCTGGCGCAGACCGATCCGGAGCGGCTGCGGGCCATCGTGGACGAGCTCGGCGTCGGACCGGAGGGACCGCACAAACTGCGGAACCTGCTGGGCGGCATGGAACTTCTGGTCTCCAGCCTGGACGGCGTGCTGCCGCAGACCACGGCGCTGCTGCGCGACAGTCGACCGGTCTTCCAGCTCATGATCGACAAGGGCGACGGAATGCGCACGGCCACCGCGAATCTCACCGCCACGCTGACCGCCGCCGGGGCCAAGGACGCCGGGCTGCGGCAGCTCATCGAGCACAGCCCGCGCACCCTGGCGGCACTCGACACCCTGATCGCCGACAACTCACCCACCATGGTGCAGCTGCTCGGCAATCTCGCCACCGTCGCCCAGCTGTCCTATATCCGGGTGCCCGCGTTGACCCACCTGCTGCGCGACGACCGCGGCTCGGTCCTCGACGCGGTCGCCTCCACAATGCACGACGGCGGGGTGTGGGCGGTGGCCAACCTGTACTTCCGCCACTACTGCGACTACCCGCATCCGCGCGACGTGCCGTTCGACCCCAGCTATCCGGAGCCCTACATGTACACCTACTGCGCCAATCCCGATCCGGCGCTGCTGGTCCGGGGAGCCCGCAACGCACCGGTGCCCCCCGGTGACGACACCGCCGGTCCGCCGCCCGGATACGACCCCATGCGCCGCACCGACCCGACACCGATCGGACCGCACACCATCCCGCTGCCCTACGGCGGCCCCGTCATGCCGCCCGAATCCGAGCCCCACCGGCAGGGCAAGTAGCTCGACCCCTAGGAAACGCCATGCCCGACAACACCATCGACGTCCTCGATCAGGACGCCGACGCCCCCACCTCGACACCGCCCGAGACCGCGACTTTCACCGCCACCGCGGCAGGCGAAGCGACACCAGCGGACGACGGAGCCCTCTCGGACAAAGCGGCACCGGTGGCGTCGGCGGCATCAGCAGGCAGCGCCGACACGGCGGAATCGCCGGACGCGACAGATCCTACGACTCCGGCACATTCCCGCGTGGCCAAGTCCATCCGTATCCGGTGGCGCCCCACGGCCGGTGCGCGCCGCCTCGCCCCGGCGATCGCGCTGCTGCTCATCATCGGCCTGGGCGCCGCCGCCGTGTACTTCGGCTGGCAGTACCGCGAGCTGCGGGCCACCGAGCAGGCGAGTGCCGCCGCGCTGCGCGCCGCCGAGACCTACGCCGTCACCCTGACCTCGGTGGACAGCGCCGATCTGGACGCCAATTTCCAGGCCGTCCTGGACGGCTCCACCGGCGAGTTCCGCGACGCCTACACCCAGTCCAGCAGTCAGCTGCGGCAGCTGCTGATCGACCATCGGGCGGCGGGCAAGGGCGTGGTGCTGCAGTCGGCCGTCCAATCCGCCACCCGGGACGAGGTGGTGGTGCTGCTGTTCGTCGACCAGACGGTGACCAATACCGAGATGCCGGACCCGCGGGTGGACCGCAGCCGCATCGTCATGACCATGCGGCTGGTCGACGGGCAGTGGAAGGCCGCGCGGGTCGACATTCCCTGACGGCGCTCGCCGTCGACGAGAGGTGGAAATATGAACAGTCCCCAACCCACCGGCACGCTCACCGCGCTGCGCGACGACCTGATCATGCGGTCCATGCTGGCCCGCGTCGGTGACGTGCCCGAAGCCGTCCTGCTGCCCGTGCTGCGGGTGGTCGCCGACGACCGCGCCGCGGTGGACGCGGGCTGGGCAGCCGTCACCGCCAAGCGCACCGGCAACCGGTTCCTGGAAGGACCGCGCTGGTCCTGGAAGCGCCGCTACGGCCAGTTCGTCACCGAACTCGAATGGGCCACCACCGAATTGACGAAGGTCATGCCGGTCGAGGACGTCACCGACCTGGTCGCCACGGCGGTGTCGATCCGGCTGCGCCGCTGGCTGCGCTACCTGCTCCCGGCCTTCGCCTCGGTGCGGCTCATTCCCCGGGGCATGTACCCGTCGGTCATGGACGCGGGGGTCGGCTTCGCGACCTTCCTGGTCGGACCCATCCACCGCACGGCGGTCGAGGCCGACGGCACCCTGGTGTACGAGATCCCCGAATGCGCCATGCACGCCTCGGTGTCCGCGCCCGCCGCACAGACGAATTCCTGTCTCATGGGCTGCAAGGCGGCCTGTGAGCGCGTCTTCGACGCCACCTCGGCGATGCCGCTGGAATTCGAACCCCATCTGCCCGAATTGTCCTGCACGCTGCGCGTGCGTCCCGCGCTCTCATGATCCAGGAGGGGCCATGTCCAGCCCGACCACGACATCCGACCAGACCGCGACCAGTCGCGACTATCTGCCGCTGCACGACGAATTCGACTACACCGTGGACGAGTTCACCGGAGCCGTCCCGGAGGGCCTGCGCGGCACCATGTATCGCAACGGACCGGGGAAGATGGACGCCGGGGGTCAACCGCTGGGCCATCTGTTCGACGGTGACGGCATGCTGTCCTTGTACGCCTTCGACGACGGGCGGCTGCACTTCCGCAACCGGTTCGTCCGCACCAAGCACTATCGGCGGTCGCTCACCGCGCACGGCGCGCCGTATCGCGCGCTGGGTACCCTGCGCTCCGGCGGAATCCTCACCAACGCACTGCGATTCCCGGCCAATGTGGCCAATACCAGTGTGGCCGTGCACGCCGGGAAGCTGCTGGCGCTGTGGGAGGGCGGGCGCCCCACCGAGATCGACCCCGACACCCTCGCCACCGTGGGCGTACACGATTTCGACGGCGGGCTCACCTGGATCGGCGCGTTCTCCGCGCATCCGCGCTGGGATCCCCGCACCGGCGAGATGTTCAATTTCGGCCTGTCCATGTTCCCGCGCCCCCAACTCGCCTGCTACCGGGTCGATCGCGGCGGCACGCTGCACGCGCTGGGTTCGCTCGGGCTGCCCACCCCGATGTTCAATCACGATATGGGCCTGACCGAACGCCACCTGGTGTTCGCCATCCCGCCCCTGGTGTTCCCGATCGGCAAATTCCTCGGTGCGGGCCTGGGCATGCGCAATTTCATCGAGGCCATCGACTACGACGCCCGGCGCGGCACCATGATCGGCCTGGTGCCCCGCGACGGCGGCAAACCCCGGGTGCTGCACACCGATCCGCTCATGCACCTGCATCTGGCCAACACCTACGAGGACGGCTCGGACACCGTGGTGGAGCTGGTGGACTACGACGCCTCCTGGGCGGAACTCAACGGCCAGCTCAGCACTGTGCGCGACGGCATGGTCGGTGCCGGAAAACCCTACGGCGGCAGGCTCACCCGGCTGCGCGTCACCCCCACCGGCCGGGTGATCCACGAGATCCTCTCCGACCTGCAAGGCGACTTCCCCACCTACAACCTGGGCCGCACCAGCCGCCGCAACCGCTACGTGTACCTGGCCGCCAGCGCCGACGGCACCCCCTATCCGAGTTCGATCGCCAAGCTGGACACCGACACCGGCAAGGAGTCGGTGCACCGGCTGCCGGACGACACCCTGGCCCACGAGGCCCTGTTCGTCCCCCGCCCCGGCGCGAGCGCCGAGGACGACGGCTGGCTGGTGGCCCTGACCCAGGACCGCACCACCGAACTGGCCAGCGTGCTCGTACTGGACGCCCGCGACCTCCTGGCGGACCCGCTCTACCGCGGCACCCTGCGCCACCATATGCCGCTCACCTTCCACGGCACCTTCACCGACCGGGTCGCCCGGCCCGCCTGAACACCCGGCGGGCGGTGCGCGCCCGCATCGCCCGCCTAGGTGGTGGCGTCGAGCAGCAGGCGCTCGAACAGGTTGTCCAGGATATCCATTTCGATGGGGTCGGAGGCCGCGGCGGCGTGCGCGAAACCGTCCACGACGGCGAGGATGAGCCGGGCGATCTGCACCGGGTCGAGGTCGGCCGGGATTCGTCCGGCCGCCTGCCCCCGGGTCACCGCCTCGGCCACGCCTTCGACCATGCCCTTGCTCACGGCGGCGAAGGCTTCCGAGAGTTCGGTGTGCCGTCGGGCGTCGATCGGTGCGGTCGCGACGAACCCGGCCAGTTCCGGGTGCTCGTGGTTGATCCGCATGGAGACCGCCAGCAGGGCTTGCAGCAGTTCGCGCACCGAGAGCGCACCGTCGATGGCGGCCGCCGCGCGGTCCTGGATGCGGCCGTACACCTCGGCGCAGACGGTTTCGAACAACTGGCTCTTGGTGCCGAAGTGGTAGTAGACCGCCCCGGCGGTGACCCCCGCGATACCGGCGATGACGCTGTTGGTCGCCGGTCCGTAGCCGTGCTGAGCGAAGCAGCGAATGGCGGCGTCGACAACCCGCTGTCGCGTGTCGACGCTGTCGATCCCGGCCGGACGGCCCGGACCCGGTTTACCCCGCTTGCTCTGAGTCACCTGCCCATTATCGCGTATCGGCGGCGTCGTACCGGCGCGAAGGGGTGGTGGCGGTGCGTGGCGCCCGGCCGGTCCATCGGCGGTGGGCGCGGCTGAAATTGGCGGCGTCGTGGTAGCCGAGCCGTCGCGCGATATCGGCCAGGGTGAGGCGATCCAGGGCCAGCAGTTCGGTGGCGAGGGTGTGGCGCACCTCGTCGAGCAGTTCGCGGAATGTGGTGCCTTCGGCGTGCAGGCGGCGGCGCAGCGTGCGTTCGTCCAGGTGCAGCCGGGCCGCGACGGTGGCGGCGGTCGGCCCGTCGGCGAGTTCGGTCAGGATCAGCGACCGGACGCGGCCCGCCGTGCCGCGCCGTGCCCGCCGGATTTCGAGCAGCCGTCGGCACTGCTGTTCCAGCAGCAGCGCGGTGGTCGAATCGGATTGGGTGAGCGGATGATCCAGTAGTCGGGCGCTGAACACCAGGCGATGCCGGGCGGCATCGGTGCGCAGGTCGACGCCGGGCAGCCGCTCCCGCAGCCGGGCCGCGCGGGTTCCGGTGAAAGCGGTCTCGATGCGCATCCCGCTCCCCGCGCCGATGGCGGCCGGAGCCAGGACGGCGATCTTGGTGAGCTCCCGCTCCACGAAGAAGGCGCGCACATCGGCCGGAATGGCACTGTCGCCGAAGGTGACGGTCAGATCCGGCCCGTCGGCGGCGAGCACCGGTTCGATGAAGGCGAAGGACAATTCGGCGTACCGCACCCCGAGCCGGATCGCCTCGCGCACGGTCGCGGCGGACAGCATGGCGTAACCCCAGACGCCGAGGGTGCCGACGGTGTAGCGCAGCCCGGCCGCGATTCCGAGACCGGGCCGGTCACCGATCCGGTCCAGCAGGGCGCGGGCGATGGCGAGTTCCTGTCCGGCCTCGACCACGGTATCGGGCCGGGTCAGGTCCGCGGGGCACAGCCCGGTGCCGGACAGGCATTCGCCCGCGCTCATCCCGTACTCGCCACCCAGCTCGACGAGGATGCGGGCGGCGGCCGGTCCGCGCGGATGGTCCCAGGCGCGCGGCGGTGGTGTGATCGAAACGCTCATGTCCGTAAATGACAATAGGACACCCGGAGCGGACATCGCGGCGATTCGGGGTCGGCTCCTAGCGTCGAACCATGACGAGCAGGACGGTGTCGGTCGGGATCATCGGCGCGGGTTTCGGCGGTGTGGCGGCGGCCATCGAATTGGACCGCCACGGTATCGGCGATTACACGATCTTCGAGCGGGGCGATTCGGTGGGCGGGGTGTGGCGGGCCAACTCCTATCCCGGTGCGGCGTGCGATGTGCCCTCCCCCATCTACTCGCTCTCCTACGCCCTGGAGACGAACTGGTCGCGCCGGTTCGGCACGCAGCCGGAGATCCACGACTACCTGCGGCGCACCGCCGACAGATTCGGTGTCACCCCGCGCATTCGATTCGGTACCGAGGTCACCGCCGCCGCCTTCGAGGAGGACAGCGGCCGCTGGCGGGTGGAGACCGCGGCCGGCGAGGTGCTGCGATTCGACGCGCTCATCTGCGCCACCGGCCAACTCTCCCGCCCCCGACTGCCAGAGCTGCCGGGCATGGCGAGCTTCGGCGGTGCCCAGTTCCATTCCGCGCAGTGGGATCACGACGTCGATCTCACCGGTCAGCGGGTCGCGGTGGTGGGCAGCGGCGCGAGCGCGGTGCAGGTGGTGCCCGCCATCGTGGACCGGGTCGGGGAGTTGCACGTCGTCCAGCGGTCCGCGTACTGGGTGGGCAACAAGTGGGACCATCGCACCACCCGCGCGATGCGCGCGGTCCTCGGTTCGGTGCCGGGACTGGCTCGGCTCCAGCACAATATCGAATGGCTGTGGTACGAGTCGCGAGCGCCGTTCATCGCCCGCTGGGCCGCACCGGTGCAGCGGCTGTTCGAACTGTGGCTGAAGGTCAAGATGCGCCGCGAGATCCGCGATCCGGAACTGCGGGCCGCCGTCCTGCCGACCTACCGCTTCGGCTGCAACCGCGTACTGCTGTCCAACGACTGGTATCCGGCGCTGGACCGCGAGCATGCCACCCTGCACCCGCACGGGGTGGAGGAGGTCACCGAACGGGGACTGCGGCTGTCCGACGGCAGCGAGGTCGCGGCGGATGTGATCGTCTGGTGCACCGGATTCACGGCGAGCGAGTACCTCGCCCCCGTCGACATCACCGGCCGCGACGGCCGAAAACTGCACGCGGAGTGGAAGTCCGGGCCGTACGCGCATCTGGGGATCACCGTATCCGGCTACCCGAATCTGTTTCTCATGTTCGGGCCGAACACCGGCTCGATCACCAACACCATCACGTTCATGCTCGAGAAGCAGGCCCGCTACGCGCGCATCGCCATCGAGCGGATCGCCGCGCGCGGCGGCTGGCTCGACGTGCGCCGCGAGGTCCAGGACGCCTACAACGAGCGGCTCCTGAAACGGTTGCGCCACACCGTGTTCACCACCGGCTGTCCGGGCTGGTACCACACCGAGGAGGGCAAGGTCATCGCCGTCTGGCCCGGATCGCATATCGGGTACGCGCGGGCCACCCGCACGGTGGATTTCACCGAGTACGAGTTCGGTCACGCACCCGCGGCCGTCTGACGTTCCCGATCCGGGCCCGCGCGGTGGCCCCGCCCTGTTCCGGCCCGCTCGACGGCCACGACGGCCGCGAACAGGACGGCCTCACCGGCATTGCCGAGCGGCGGCAGGTCGAAGGCCGCCGCGGACGCCGCCACCAGGACCACCGCCGCGACCACCAGCGCGGGCCGTTTCTCCCTGCGCCACAGGACGATTCCGGCGGCCAGCACCACGGCGATCACGACCAGCACGGGCCAGGGCGGCCCGTGCGGTTCCGCCGGGGTATAGCGAAGGGTGTCGGCGAACTCGCGGGGAACCAGCCGCAACGCCACCAGATCGCGCAGCGCGCCCCAGGCCATCAGCAGTACGGCGAGCATCCAGGCCCAGCGGTGACGCAGGCCGAGCACGCGTTCGGCCGCCCACACCAGCAGCAGCGGGGTCAGCACCGCGTGCCCGACGAACCTGCCGACGCTCAGTGCGTGCAGCGTCGCGCCCGCACCGAGAGTGGAGCCGAGACCGAAGATCGCCGCGTCGTAGGCGAGTCCGAGACCCAGCAGGGTCAGGGGCCAGCGGGGCGCGGACGGCGCTCCCGAACCGGCCCACAGCGCCGCGACGCATCCCAGCTGTGCCACCGCCAGCAGCACCAGTACCACCGAAACCATCCGCTACCACCCGCTTCCCTCGAACGGCCACGATATCGGCGGCTCCGCCGGGTCGGTGACCGCCGCCCGGCTCGGGCCGCGCTCAGGCCGGGTTCCGGCGCAGATAGGTCCCGTACGGATCGCCCTGTACCCGGCCGTCGCCGAAGATCCGCCGACCGCGCAGAAAGACATCGGTGACGCGTGCGTTCATCTCGAAGCCCTCGAAAGGCGTGTACTCCTGGGCGGATTCGGAGTCGGCGGCGCGCACCGTCCAGCGGGCGTCCGGATCGATCAGCACGATATCGGCGTCATGGCCCGCCGCGATATCGCCCTTACCGGACAGCCCGTACCGGCGCGCGGGATTGCCGGAGGTCAGTTCGGCGATACGGGACAGCGGCAGCCCCCGCTTCACGCCCTCCCCCACCAGACCCGGCAGCAGGTACTCCGCACCGCCGAATCCGGATTTGGCGGTGAAGACGTCGTCGCGGTCGTCGCCGAACTTCTGCTCGTCGCGACAGCAGGCGTGATCGCTGACCACCCAGTCGATCTCACCGGCCAGCAGATGCCGCCACAGCGCCTCGACATCGGCGCGCTCGCGCAGCGGTGGATTCACCTTGCCGCCGATACCGTGCGCGGTGTCGACATCGGCCAGCAGGTGGCCGATCGTGACCTCGCGGCGGAAGTCCACGTGCGGGAAGGCCGCGGCCATGGTGAGCGCCGCCGCGACCGCCTTGGCCGAGGACAGGTGCAGCAGATTGATATTCGCCAGTCCGGTCTCGTGGGCGAGATAGGAGGCCATGGTGATGGCCAGGCCCTCGGAGTGCGGCGGGCGCGACGCGCTGTAGGCGCGCAGCCCGGTGAGGGCGCCCTCGCGCTCCACCAGTGCGGTGTAGGCGGCCATGATCTCGGCGGTCTCGCAGTGCAGCGACAGCGAGATGTGCGGACCCAACTCGGCGCGCGCCCGCTGGACGGCGCGCATGACGAATTCGAAATGGGCCAGGTCGTAACGCTCGTGCGGCCCCAGCATGAGGAAGTCGGCCTGATCGGACGAACGGCCGTGCAGTCCGTGGCCGCCGTAGAACATGAAGATCTTGAACGCGGTGATGCCGAAATCGGTGACCAGCGACGGGATCTCGGCGATGTGCTCGGCGCTCATGGGGGCCAGGTGCAGGGCGTGGTCCACGAACGAGCGCCCCGCCATCCGTTCCAGCACCTCGGGGACGAAATCGCGGTACGCACCGCCCCGGTTCAGGTAGTAGCGGCCGGTGCGCATATAGGTGAGCGAGGTGGTGACGCCACCCTGGGCGCAGGCGCGGCTCTCGGTCTCGGTGTCCTGCGACAGCTCGCGGTAGATACCCCAGTGCTGGTGGGCGTCCACCACGCCCGGAAAGGCCAGCAGGCCCTGCGCGTCGACCACCCGATTCGCGTCGGTGACCGTCTGATTCGGTCCCACGGCGGTGACGACGCCGTCGTGCACGGCGATATCGACCGGTTCGGGATGGTCGGTGGTCGGATCACCCGGTCGCACCACGCGGGCGTTCCGGATCAACAGGTCGGTCGCCACGACTGCTCCAGTTTCTCTGTGCGAAACATCTTTTCCAACCCGGCGATCATCGCAGTAGGATGCGCTGACAGTCAACGCCACAACGTCCGGAACTGTTTCGTACTGGGAAACACATGGTGGCGGGTGAGGAGTCGAGTGATGGATGGACCGCTGTCGGGAATTCGGGTACTGGAGGTGGCGACACTGTTCGCCGGACCGCTGGCGGCGACGCTGCTGGCGGATTTCGGGGCCGAGGTGGTGAAGCTCGAGCATCCCGGCGGCGACCCCGTGCGCGGACACGGGGCACAGCGCGACGGGGTCGGCCTCTGGTGGAAGATGCTGGGCCGCAACAAGAAATCGGTGACGCTGTATCTCGGCGCCCCGCAAGGGCAGGAGATCTTCCGCCGGATGGTGGCCGACGCCGACGTGGTGATCGAGAACTTCCGCCCCGGAACCCTGGAGCGCTGGGGATTGGGCTATCCCGAACTGCGCGAGATCAATCCGGGACTGGTGCTGGCCCGGGTGACCGGATTCGGGCAGGTGGGGCCCTATGCCCGTCGTCCCGGTTTCGGCACGCTGGCCGAGGCGATGAGCGGATTCGCCGCCGTCACCGGAGAACCGGACGGCCCGCCCACGCTGCCGCCCTTCGGCCTGGCCGACGGGATCGCGGCGCAGGCGACCGCTTTCGCCGTCATGACCGCGCTGCGCGCCCGCGATCGCGACGGACACGGCCAGCAGATCGACCTCGCCATCATCGAACCGATTCTCACCCTGCTCGGTCCGCAGCTCATCGCCTACGACCAACTGGGCGAACTCCAGCCGCGCATGGGCAATCGGTCGTCGAACAACGCGCCGCGCAATGTGTACCGGACCGCCGACGGCGGATGGGTGGCGGTGTCCACCAGCGCGCAATCGGTGGCCGAGCGGGTGATGCGACTGGTCGGGCGGCCGGAGTTCATCGACGAACCCTGGTTCGCCTCCGGTGCCGAACGCGCCCGGCACGCCGACGAGCTGGACGCCGCGGTCGGGGCTTGGATCGCCGACCGCCCCACCGACGAGGTGGTACGCGCCTTCGAGAAGGCCGAGGCCGCCATCGCGCCGGTCTACACCGCCGCCGACGTGCTCACCGATCCGCAGTATCGGGCACTGGGCACCATCGCCGAGGTGCCCGACACCGAACTGGGGACACTGCGCATGCAGAACGTGCTGTTCCGACTCTCCGAGACACCCGGCCGAATCCGCTGGGCGGGACCACCGCTGGGCGCGCACACCGCGGAGGTGCTGGGCGAGTACGGCGTCGACGCCGCGGGACTGACGGCGCTGCGGGACGCGGGGGTGGTCGCATGACGTATCCGGCGCATTCCCCGGACCGCCCGGCCCGACCCGTCATCACGCGCGATCCCCTGCTGGAGGCGGTGCGCGGCGGCGTCCGGCTGCTCGAACTCGGCCAGCCCTTCTTCACCGGTATGCCGTGCTCCCCCAACCATCCCGGCTTCCGCATGACCCTGGCCCGACGCCACGGCGATATGGTGCGGCCCGACGGCGGGTCCGCCGCCAATGAGGTCATCGTGACCGGCGGGCACGTCGGCACCCACATCGACGCGCTCAGTCACGTCAGCCACGACGGACTGCTGCACGGTGGCGTCGACGCCGCGGCCGCTCAGCGGGGCGGCGCGTTCAGCGCCCACGGCGCGGAACTGTTGCCCGGGTTCCTGCGGCGCGGCCTGCTGTTCGACATCGCGCGCCGGCACGATACCGACACCCTGCCGGGCGGATACGAGGTGACCGTGGCCGACCTCGAGGGCGCGGCGCACGACGCCGGGTTCGCGCCGGAACCCGGTGACGTGGCGCTCATCCGCACCGGCTGGGCGCGGCACTTCGACGACCCGCCCACGTATCTCGGTGGCACGACCGGGGTTCCGGGCGTGGGCGTGCCCGCCGCACGCTGGCTCGCCGCGCACGGCGTGGCCGCCACCGGCGCCGACACCACCGCCTACGAGTGCATCGCCCCCGGCGCGGGACACAGCGTGCTGCCCGTACACCGGGGGCTGCTGGTCGACTCCGGAATCTACATCCTCGAACACCTCGCACTCGAGGAACTCGCGGCAGCCGAACTGACCGAATTCGTCTTCATGCTCGCTCCCCTGCGCATCGTCGGCGGCACCGGCTCCCCGGTACGCCCACTCGCGGCGGTGAGCCGATGACCGAGACACCCGGCACGACCGAAGCGACCGAGCCCCGCGAATCGACGGGACCCACCGGGCCGACGGGGACGACCGGGCCGACGGCACCCGCCGAATCGACCGCCCCCACCGAGTCGACCGCGCCGACCGGTCCTCCGGTGGCCTCTCAGCTGGCGGAGTTCGCCGCGGCGGTGCGGGACAGGGGGGTCGGAGCGGAGTTGCGTGCCGACGCCACGCGGCGCGTGCTCGATGCGCTCGGCAACAGCATTGCGGCGCAGCGGGTTCCGGCCGCGGCTACGGTGCGCGCCCTGGTGGCCGAGTGGGGCGGGGCCGCGCGGGCGACCGCGCTGGGGCTGCCGGGCCGCTATCCGGAAGCCGCGGCGGCTCTGCTCGGCGGCACCCTGGCACACGCCCTGGACTTCGACGACACCCACCTCCCGTCGGTGCTGCATCCGTCGGCCACGGTGGTGCCCACCGCGCTGGCCGTCGCCGAGGCCACCGGAGCCACCGGGGCCGCGCTGCTGGACGCCATCGCGGTCGGCATCGAGCTCACGGTACGCGTAGGGATGGCCGGATATGATGCCGCACTAGGTAATTCGGTGTTCTTCGAGCGCGGACTGCATGCCACCGCCATCTGTGGCGCGGTCGGCGGCGCGGTGGCCGCGGCCATGCTGTACGGGCTGGACGCCGCCGGAATCGCGCACGCGCTCGGCATTGCCGCCAGTATGGGTTCGGGCCTGCTCGAGGCCAATCGCACCGGCGGCACCGTCAAGCGGGTGCACTGCGGCTGGGCCGCGCACGCCGCGGTCACCGCCGCCGGTCTGGCCCGACACGGCCTCACCGGCCCGCCGACGGTGCTGGAGGGTAGATTCGGTCTGCTGCACGCCTTCTGCGGCGAACGGGCGCATCCGGACCAGCTGCTGGACGGGCTCGGCGAGCACTGGGAACTGCCCGGGGTGTTCTTCAAGCCGTATCCGTGCAATCACTTCACCCACGCCGGTATCGACGCCGCCCGCCGCCTGCGCGATCGCGGTGTCACCGCCGCCGAGATCGTCCACCTCACCCTGGGCGCGCCCACCCCGGTGCTGCGCACCATCGGCGAACCCCGCACCGCCAAACAGCGACCCGAATCCGGCTACCACGCGGCCTTCTCCGGCCCCTACACGGTGGCCGCGGCCCTGCTCGGCGGCGGCGGACTCGGCGTCTTCCACGAGGACTTCACCGACGTCGCCGCCCACGACCCGGCCCGCCTCGCCCTCGCCGCCAAGGTGGTCTGCGTCCCCGACCCCCGCTGCGACGAGATCTTCCCCCACCAGTTCCCGGCCACCCTGACCGCCGAACTCCGCGACGGCCGCACCCTCACCGAACATGTGGCGGTCAACCGCGGCGGCCCGGGCAACCCGCTGTCCCCCGACGAACTGGCCGCCAAGTTCCATCTCAACACCGCCGAGGCGCTGTCCCCCGCCCGCGCCGACGACATCACCGAGATCGTCTACGGCCTGGCCGATCTCGACGATCCAGGAAAGCTGACAACCCTGCTGCGCTCCCCCACCTAGCCCGCACCTGCGCGTACGAAAGCAGCCCGGCCCCCTCAGCCGCCGGGCTGCTTTCGCACGTCCGCAACACGCCGGGCGCTCAGGAAAACTGCTGGTCACAGCGGTGAAATTGTCGGCTCGAGCTATTGACTCACAAGTGTTTCAGACCATTAATTGACGCTACTCGAAGAAACACTGTTTCTCTCTGAGAGACAAAGGAGTCACCTTGAGAATCAGAACCCTGTCGGCCGCGCTGTCCTCCGTCTGGATCGCCGTGGCCGCGCTCGCCACCACCCTCGCCCCCGTCGCCACCGCCGACACCACGGTGACCAAGGTCGAGAACAAGGTCGAAATCCGTTGCGCTTTCCGCATTCTGAAGCAGAGCAGCGACTGGTACTTCCCGGCCGGAAACCCCAAGGGTCTGCTGTGGCTGCAACACGGCTTCTCCGCCGCCAACGATGCCATGGACGACACCGCCCGCAAGTTCGCCGCCCAGGGCTTCCTGGTGTTCGCGCCCACCCTGCCGACCTCCAGCCTGCTCGGCTGCACCATCGCCAACCTCGGCAACAACACCGACTTCCTGCGCAATGTGGCCGACCTGTTCGGCAAGGCCGCCGATCCCTCGGACAAGCTCGGCCGCAGCTTCGCCGACGCCAAGGCCAAGGCGGGACGGCCGGAACTCACCCTGCCGACCTCCTGGGTCTTCGCCGGGCATTCGGCGGGCGGCGAGGCGGTGCCGTTCGTGGCGCAGGAACTGCGCGCCGATTACCCGTCCGCCTTCGCCAAGCTGCGCGGTGTCATTCTCTTCGATCCGGTCAAGAGCATCATCGGCAACAACCTGAGCAGTTCGCTCAACCATCTGAGCAACAGCACCCTGCCCGTGGTCGCGGTCTCCGCGCCACCGTACAGCTGCAACCGGAACGGCTCGGGCACCGAAGAGGTGCTCGAACAGCTGCCCCGGCCATTCCTGGGCGTCCTGGTCACCACCGCCTCCCACATCGACGTGGAGGCGTCCAGTGCATCCGGGCCGGACAAGTTCGCCTGCGGCACTCCCCAGAGCAAGAACGTGGATGCGCTGCAACGACTTTCGGTGGCGTGGGCCGGTGATTTCGTGAGCGGCTCGACCACGGCCGACTACTACCCCGGCGGCGCGTACTTCCAGAGCCTGGTGAGCGCCGGAATCCTCGAGCCCCTGTCCTGAATCGGCATCACTGCGACCCCCGCCGCGCCGGAGGGAAACCTCCGGCGCGGCCGAGCAGCGCGGGGACGGGGCTGCCCAGCACCTCCCCCAGCCAGGTACCGGTCGCGCTCACCGCCTCCGCGCGCACCCCGGTGCCGATATCCATGCGGTGCAGCAGATACAGCAGATCCTCGGTGGCGATATTGCCGGTGGCGGCGGGTGCGAACGGGCAGCCGCCGACCCCGCCGGTGCTGGCATCCAGGATGCGCGCACCCGCCTCCAGTGCGGCAACGGCATTGACGTAGCCGGTGTTCCGGGTGTTGTGGAAGTGGCAGCGGACGGGAATGCCCGGAGCCAGCGCGGCGGTGCCCGCCACCAGTGTGCGCACGCGATCGGGGGTGCCGACGCCGATGGTGTCGGCCAGGGCGATCTCGTCGGGTTCGGCGGCGGCGACCCGGCGCACCAGATCCAGCACGGCGGCGGCGGACACCTCCCCCTCGAAGGGGCAGCCGAAAGCGGCGGCGATGGTGACGGTGCGCCGGACGCCGTGTGCCGCGGCGCGCCGGGCCAGCGCCGACCAGCGTCCCACCCCCTCGGCGGTGGTGCAGTTCTGATTGCGCCGACTGAACGCATCCGTCGCCACCACAACCACATTGATCTCGTCGACATCGGTCGCCAGGGCGCGGTCCAGACCCCGGTCGTTGAACACCAGACCCGCGTACGAGACGCTGGGCACCCGGGGGACGCCCGCCATCACCGCCTCCGCGTCCGCCATTTGCGGAACCCGGTGCGGATTCACGAAACTCACGGCTTCGATGCGGCGCAGCCCGGCCTCGACCGATCGTTCGATCAGGCGGATCTTGTCGGCGGTCGCGACGATCGCGCGCTCGTTCTGCAATCCGTCGCGCGGGGCGACCTCCAGCACGGTGACTTCCATGCCCAACCTCCAGTATTCACTCGCCTTGCCGCCCTGTTTCTCTCAGGGATACAGTGTTACCACTTTCCCACACTGTACCGAAAGGGAGGCGACGCATGGCCGCCGCACCACACCCGACTCCCGGGCCGCTGGCCGATCTGCGCGTGATCGAGATGGGCCAGCTGTTGGCCGGGCCGTTCTGCGGACAGTTGCTCGGCGACTTCGGAGCGGAGGTGATCAAACTCGAAGCGCCCGGCAGTGGCGATCCCATGCGCCAGTGGGGCCGGGAACAGTCCCAGGGCAAATCGCTGTGGTGGCCGGTGGTGGCGCGCAACAAGAAGTCGGTCACCTGCGATCTGCGCCAGGAGCAGGGCCAGCGGCTGGCACGCGAACTCATCGCCCGCGCCGACATCGTCATCGAGAACTTCCGCCCCGGCACCATGGAACGCTGGGGACTCGACTACGACCGCCTGCGGGCCGACAATCCCGGCCTGATCATGGTGCGGGTCACCGGATACGGCCAGACCGGGCCGTACGCGCCGCGCGCCGGATACGGCTCCATCGGCGAGGCGATGGGCGGAATCCGGTACACCACCGGCGATCCCGATCATCCGCCCGCGCGCACCGGGATCTCCCTCGGCGATTCGCTGGCCGCCGTCTTCGCGACCATCGGCACCCTGACCGCGCTGCATCACCGGGAGCGCACCGGACAGGGTCAGCTGGTGGACTCCGCCATCTACGAGGCGGTGCTGGCCATGATGGAATCCCTGCTGCCCGAATACGCGGTCACCGGCTATCAGCGCGAGCGCACCGGATCGGTGCTGCCGAATGTCGCGCCCAGCAACGTATATCCGACCGCGGCGGGCGAGATGATCCTCATCGCGGCCAACCAGGACACGGTGTTCGCGCGACTGGCCGAGCTCATGGGCCGTCCCGAATTGGCGACCGACGAGCGGTATTCCACCCATACCGGCCGGGGCGCGCGGATGGCCGAACTCGACGATGTCATCGCCGCGTGGACCGTCACCGCCAGCGCCGACGAACTGCTGGAGCGACTGCACGGCGCGGGCGTTCCGGCGGGCCGGATCTACACCGCCCGGGATATGTTCGCCGATCCGCACTTCGCGGCGCGCGAGGCCATCGTGCGGATCGCGCATCCGGAGTTCGGCGAACTGCCCATGCACAATGTGGTGCCCAAACTCAGCGCCACCCCCGGCACCATCCGGCACTGCGGTCCGGAACTCGGCGAGCACAATGCCGACGTGTACGGCGGCGTGCTCGAACTGTCCCCCGACCGCATCGCCGCACTCGCCGACAGCGGCGTCATCTGAGGGGAACACCCGTGAAGGATCTCGCCGAGGATGCGCGCAATGCCGGCTACGGGCAGCGCCTCGGGCCCGGACGGCGGCCCGCCGTGCTGGTGGTCGATATCTGCGCCGCCTATCTGACCGACGGTTCGCCGCTGCGGGCGCCGGTGGAGGACGCGGTGACAGCGGCCGCCGCCGTGGTGCACCGGGCCCGCGCGGGCGGCCATCCGGTGCTGTTCACCCGGGTCAGCTATCGGCCCGGCACCGCGGAGGGCGGACTGTTCCGGCGCAAGGTGCCCACCCTGGCGGTCTTCGAGGAGGGCAACCCGCTCGCCGACTTCCTCGACGACCCGGCCCCGCTACCCGGGGAATGCGTGGTGGTCAAGCAGTATCCCAGCGCATTTCACGGCACCGCGCTGGCCGCCAACCTGACGGCGGCCGGTATCGACACCCTGCTCGTCACCGGTCTCACCACCAGCGGCTGTGTGCGCGCCACCGCCACCGACGCGCTGCAACACGGCTTCCGGCCCATGGTCGTCGCCGATGCCTGCGGCGACCGCGACCCGCGCCTGCACGATGCCAATCTCTACGACCTGGACGCGAAGTACGCCGATGTCGTGAGCCTGGACGCGGCACTGCGCCTGCTGCCCTGACCAGGCGCGCACCCGGGATCTCCGGGCGCGGCCCGGGCACGCGTGGCGGACACTCGCGCCGGGTGTGATCGGATCGGTCGGACGCGGCAGGCACAATCAGGACATGCCAGACGGTCCCAAGCCCACCTCCGAGCACGCCGGATACTCCGTGCGCACGGTGGCCGAGCGGATCGGGGTCCCCACCGCCACCCTGCGCAGTTGGAACCGGCGCTACGGCATCGGACCGCAGCAGGACCGGCCGGGTCGGCACCGCCTGTACACCGAGGCCGATATCGCGGTGCTCACCCGGATGGTGGATCTCATCCGGGCCGGTGCGACCCCGGCCGGAGCGGCCGCTACCGCCCGCGGTCCCGCCCTGTCGCTCGGCGACAAGGCCGCGCTGCTCACCGCCGCGTTCGCGTTGGAGAGCCGCGCGGTCTGCGCGCTGCTGGACACCCACCTGCGCGATTACGGGGTCATCGACACCTGGGATCGGCTGTGCCGCCCCGCTTTCGCCGATATCGTGGCGCGCCAGCTCGACGGGGAGGGCTGCGTCGACGTGGAACATCTGTTGTCCTGGTGCATCATCGCCACCCTGCACCGCGCCGCGCCGCCGCCCGACACACCGCCCGGACCGGTGGTGCTGGCCTGCACCAGCGGCGAAACCCATTCGCTGCCACTGGAAGTGCTACGCGCCGCCCTGGCCGAACGCGGCACGGGCGCGCATATGCTCGGCCCGGACGTGCCGACCGCCGCCCTGGCCGACACCCTGGCGCGGCTGCCGTCCCCGGCCACCGTGCTGCTGTGGTCACAGCAGGAGTCCACGGCCCTCACCTCGGCCATCCGCGTATGCGCGGACGCCGATGCGACCGTCTACCTCGGCGGCCCCGGATGGGACACGCTCATCCTGCCCGAGTCCGCCAGCCGGCTGGACAGTCTCAGCGCCGCGGTCGATCGGCTGGGCTGAGTTCGTCCAGCACGGCCAAGGCCGCCTCGAGCGAGTCGACATGGCGGACACCGTGCGCGAATTCCTTTCCCGCCCAGCCCGGTCCGGCCAGCACCAGGTCGACCGCCGGGTTGTCGGCGTTCGACATCGATTCCGGGCGAGCCGTCTCCGAGGTCTGCGACCACAGCACCACGACGGCCGGGCCGGCCCGGCGGGCGAGCGCGTCGAGCAGGGCGTCGGCGGGGACGGCCGCCCCGAGCATCAGGGTTCCCCGCCCCCGTTCGGCCAGGGCGGCGCGCAGCACCTCGAGCGGCAGCACGTGCTGTTCAGCGGCCGCGCAGGCCAGTACGATCGGTCGTTGCCGTGCGGTGCCGGTCAGGGCGGGCACGGTGCGATGCAGGCCGGTGGTCAACGCCCACGACAGCACGTGCTCCACATCGATATAGCCGTCGCCGCGGCGCTGCCGCTCCACGATCGCGCCGAAGGCGGGGCGGCACAGTCGATTCCACGTCTCCACCACCCCGTGGTGCGCCAGATGAGCGGTGACCAGGGAGAGCAGCGCGGAGACATCCATGCGTTCGGCGGCGGCCACCACCGGTTCGACGTCGCCGAGCGGGGGTGCGGGTCCCAGCACGGTTTTCGCCGCCCGCGCCGCACTGACCGGACTCGCCCCGGCACGCACCAGTTCCACCATGCGGGTCACCACGGCGAGGTCCTCGGTGGTGTAGTGGCGGTGCCGGCCGGGCCGGTGCCGCTGCGGACCGAGCCCGTAGCGCTGATTCCAACTGCGCAGCGTAGCGACGGGAAGGCCGAGCAGCTTCGCCACCGAACCGACCGTGTACTCGGTCACGACGGGCACCTCCGTCGGCTCGGTCGCAACGGGAACCTCGGTCGCCTCGCTGGGCTCGGTTGGCCCGGTGGGCTCGGTCCGCGCCGGATCGGGGCGCATCAGCGCACCGCGTCGTTCCCGACCGACGCGCGCCGACCCGCACCCCACCGTTCGTATCCGGCGCTGAGGGCGCACAGCAGGCCCCAGCCGGAGGTCACCATCAGGGTTTTCGGCCGCTCGGGACGGCCGCGTAGCGCTCGGGCGAGCACCACGGTGTCGGCGGTATCGGACGCCACCCGGATCAGGGTGGCGGCTCGCCGGGCGCGCGGATCGGCCGCACCCGCCATGACCAGTCCGGAGGCCAGATCTCGCAACCCGATCAGGCGAGCCAGCGGGCGCAGCTCCGGTTCCTCGTCGGTGCCCAATCCGGCCGGGTGCAGCATGATTTCGGGCCGGACGGCCACCGCGAGGCCGTAGCCCGCCGTCGCGAGGCCCAGCAGTCGGGTCGGGGTAGCGGGGTTCATCGGGTCACCTCCGGGCGTTCGAGGACGAGTTGCACCACATTCAGGTAGCCGGATCGGAAGCCCGCCTCCGAGTAGGCCAGGTAGAGCCGCCACATCCGGCGGAAGATGCGGTCGAAACCCTGTGCGGCCACCCGCTCGGTCTCGGCGGTGAAGCGCTCCCGCCACAGCCGCAGGGTGTGCGCGTAGTGCGGGCCGATCTCCTGCCGCTGCACCACCCGCAGTCCGGTGTGCTCCGAAAGCCGCTGGGACAGCAGCCTTTCCGAGGGCAAGAAGCCGCCGGGGAAGATGTACTTGTGCACCCAGGTGTAGGTGCGTCGGCTGGCCAGCATCCGGTCGTGCGGCATGGTGATGGCCTGGAGGGCGATCCGGCCGCCGGGGGCCAGCACCCGTTCCAGGGTGGTCAGGTAGTCGGGCAGGTAGTCGTAGCCGACCGCCTCGATCATCTCCACCGAGACCACGGCGTCGTACCGGCCGTCCACGGCACGGTAGTCGAGCAGGTCGATGGTCACCCGGTCCGCCAGCCCGGCCGCGGCGACCCGTTCCCGGGCCAGTCGGCGCTGTTCCCGGGAGAGCGTGACGGAACGCACCGTGGCCCCGCGCGCCGCCGCCCGGATGGCCAATTCACCCCAGCCGGTGCCGATTTCGAGTACCGAGGTGCCCGGGCCGACACCGGCGGCGTCGAGCAGCCGGTCGATCTTGCGGCACTGGGCGGCGGCGAGGTCGCCCCACACCGGTGGTGGGTCCAGCCGGTCGAAGTCCGCCGCCGAATAGGTCATGGTCTCGTCCAACCACAGCGCGAAGAAGTCGTTGGACAGGTCGTAGTGATGTGCCGCGTTGCGCGCCGCGCCCGATGCGGTGGCACGCATCCCGCGCGGCAGCCGCGGCAGGCACAGCGTCCGCAGGGTTTGCAGCGACTGCGGGATCAGCCGGTCGATATGCGCGGCCAGGACGGTGAGCACGCCGGGCAGATCGGGTGCGGACCACTCCCCGGCCATGTACGACTCGCCGAAGCCGATGAGTCCACCGTCCGCGATCCGCCCCGCGAAACCGCCCGGGTCGTGGATCAGCATGCGGGGTGCGGTCGGATCCTCGGCGCTGCCCAGGACACGGCCGTCGGGGAATTCGACCCGCAGCGGCAGCCCGCGCACGGCATTGCGGAACAGTGCGGCCGCCACCGGCCGCCCCAGGGCGGCCCGCCAGCCGCGCGGCGCCCGGTGCAGTTCGGCCCAGCGGTCGTCCCGGGATTCGGCGTCGCGCGGCGCGCTGTCGCGCGCATCGACGTGGCGCACATCGACATCGTGCGCATCAGCGTCGTGCGTGTCGGCGGCGTGTGCGTCGAGCGCCTGCGCGTCAGCGTCACTCGCGTCGAGAGCGTGCGCGTCGGCATCGCGTACGTCGAGAGCGTGCGCATCAATGTCGCTCGCGTCGGGCGCGTGCGCATCCGCGGCGTGCGGCTCGATCGGAGCGCTTGCCCGGGGGCAGTGGGATGTGGTCACGACAGCCTCCTACGAGATGTGTTGTGGTCGCGGCAGTACCGGCAGGCCGCGCGCCCACAGCCGCAGCCCCTGCCAGCGGATGCGCGCCGTCACCCGCCAGGTCTCCAGCGGGTGGGTGAGCAGTACCCGCAGCAGGGTGTGCGGGTCCGCGGGCAGCACGCGCCCGGACATGCTGGCGGCGAAGAAGGTTCGTCCGTCCGGCCGGTCCAGCACGATCGCCAGGCGCAGCCGGTCGGTCGGCACCGGGGCGCGCAGCCGGTAGCGCCCGGCCACCGGATTGAACGGCGAGACGTGGAACCGTTTGGCCACGGTCGATTCCGCGCGCGCATCGGGTTCCACCACGTAGCGGTGCATGCCGCCGTAGGTGTTGTGTACCTCGGCGACCACCGCGCGCACCGCTCCGGCGCGGTCGTGGCACCAGTAGACGGTCAGCGGATTGAACACGTAGCCGAGCACGCGGGCGTTGGTGAGCATGAGGACCTGTCCGCCGCCCGCGTCGATCCCGTTGTCGGCCAGGCAGCGTTCCACCACGGCCCGCACGTCGCGTCCGTCGTCGAGGCGCGCGAACGGCCGCAGATACCACGGCAGCCGCGGCGGTTCGTCCAGATCGACCAGCCAGCTGTAGCTGCGATAGGTGAACCGGTGCCGGACCGGCTCGGTGCGAGTGTGCCGGATGACGGTCCGCACCAGCCGGGGCGCGGTCACGACGGATCCCCGGCGGCCACCGCCACCGCGGACGGGTGCCGCGGCCACCGGCCGCCGATGCGTTCGGCGGCGCGCAGTCCCGACAGCGCGCCGTCCTCGTGGAAGCCCCACCCGTGGTAAGCGCCCGCGAAAGCGACCGTGTGATCGCCGATCTCGCGCAGGCGGTGGCGCGCCGCCATGGATTTCGGCGTGTACTGCGGATGTTCGTAGGTCATGGTGGCGAGCACGGTCTCGGGTGCGACCCGATCGCCGTCACCGAGGGTGACCAGGAAGCGCCGGTCGGCGGATGCGGTCAGCCGCTGCAATCGGGAGACGTCGTAGCTGACCAGCACGCGGTCGGGGGCGGCGGCGCAATCCGGCAGCCGGTAGTTCCAGGAGGCCCGCGCGCCGGAGCGGCGCGGCAGCACCGATTCGTCGGTGTGCAGGATGGTGTGGTTCACCGAATACGGCAGTGCCCCCAGGATTTCGGCCTCGGCCGTCGTCGGGGATTCCAGCAGTCGCAGCGCCTGATCGGGATGGGTGGCGATGACGGCGGCGTCGAAGAAGTCCACCCGGTCGGCGTCGTCGCGCACCGCGACCGTCCGCGCGCCGCGGTGCACGGCGCGCACCGGCGTCCCGGACCGCACCGCGTGCATCCGCGCTGCGATGGCCCGCACATAGGTGGCCGACCCGCCGGTGACGGTGCGCCAGGTCGGCGACCCGAACACGGTGAGCATGCCGTGGTGGTCGAGGAAGGTCAGCAGATAGCGCGCCGGATACTCCAGCGCCCGCTGCGGCGGACACGACCACACCGCGGCCACCAGCGGCACCATGAAATGGGAGGTGAAGTACGGCGAGAACCGGCCCGCCGCGAGGAATTCCCCGAGCGTGCGCTCCTCGTCGCCACCGTGGGCGGCGAGTTCGTCGCGGGCGAGCCGGTGGAAGCGCAGGATCTCACCGAGCATGGCCAGATACCGGCCGCGCCGCAGGGCGCCCGCTTCCGGGAACAGTCCGCGCGGTCCCTTCGCGCCCGCGTACTCGAGGCCGCAACCGTCGCAGCGCACCGACATCGACATGTCGGATTCCTGTGTGCGAACACCCAATTCGCCGAACAGCCGCAGCAGTGTCGGATAGGTGCGGTCGTTGTGCACCAGGAAGCCGGAGTCGACTCCGAGGGTGTCACCCGAACCGTCGCGGCGGGCCGCCACCCGGTGTGTGTGGGCGTGCCCGCCCAACCGGCCGTCGGCCTCGTACAGCACCACATCGGCATCGCGGGCCAGCACCCAGGCGGCGGTCAGGCCCGAGACGCCGCTGCCGATCACCGCCACGCGGCGGTTGGCTCCGGTCAACGCTCGCACAGCGGCACGATCCGCTCGTCGCCACCGGTGGTGGGCGAGGTCAGGAACAGGCAGGTGTTCAGGCCCGCCGCGTCGATGGCGGCCCGGATGGCCGCCCACTCGTCCGCGCTGCGCGCCGGGGTGCGCGAGAGCACGAATCCGGAGGTGCGCTCCGGATTCACGACCAGTGCCCAGGAGTAGTCCGGATCGATCGCCGTCACCACGTAGTTGGTGGGCGGGTCGGGCTGATTCCAGAAGGTGACGCCCAATTGCGCATTGGTCACCGGGTCGTTCACCCGAGCCCTGCCGACGATCTCGTCGGTGTTGCCGAACCAGGTGGTGCAGCGGTTGCGGACGGTGATGTCGCCGTCCGGCATCAGGCTGTAGTCGGCGCGGGTGTCGCGGGCGCAGGCGAGGTTGAACGGCTGCGGAATGGCGGCCAGCTGCTGCCACGTACCCAGGTACCGCTCGACGTCGAGCCGGGGCACCGGGGTCACGGGCGCCGCGGACGCGGACGCCGGCAGCAGCGCCCCCGCGGCGAGTGCCGCCGCCGCGGTGGCGAGTACCGCCGACATCCTCCGGTGCTGTCGATGTTCCTTCATCGTTCTCCACTCCTCCGCACGAGTCGCTGGACTCGGTCGACGTGCTGGTGCCGACAGCGTATCGTAGAAACGATGCAAAAACGATGCATCATCGGAAATCGCATCGCTAGCAGGAAGGCGCCTCCGCTATGCCCGCACGGCCCGCCGATCGGCTCGACGACCTACTCGACCGCACCGTCGTACTCGGCTACACCCGCCTCGGGCTGCGGCTGCGACGCCGGTCGTGGCAGCCGATCCCGGCGGACGCGTTACGCGGCAGGACCGCACTGGTCACCGGTGCGAACTCCGGAATCGGCCAGGCCACCGCCACCGGTCTGGCCCGGCTCGGGGCACGGGTGACGCTGCTGGTGCGCGATGTCGAGCGCGGCCGCCGGGCGGCCGCCGCGATCGCCGCCACGGTTCCCGGCAGCGCGCCGCGCGTCGACGAGTGCGACGTGTCGAATCTGCTGCGCGTGCGCGCCTACGCCGAGGCCCGCGCCGCCGCCGCGGAACCCCTCGATATCGTGGTGCACAATGCGGGGGTACTGCCGTCGAGCCGGACCGAGAGCCCCGATGGCCGCGAACTGTCCCTGGCGACCCACGTGCTCGGCCCGCTGCTGATGACCGAACTGCTCGCCCCCGCTCTCGCCCGGTCGGACTCGGCCCAGGTGATCCTCATGTCCTCGGGCGGGATGTACACGCAGCCGCTGCCGGTGGTGGATATCGAGTACCGCACCGGCCGCTACCGGGGCGCGGCGGCGTACGCGCGCAGCAAGCGAGTACAGGTCGCACTGACTCCGATCCTCGCCGAACGCTATGCCGCGCAGGGTATCTCGGTGCATGCCATGCATCCGGGCTGGGTGGACACCCCGGGCATCACCGCTGCCCTGCCCGGCTTCCGGCGCGCACTGCGCCCACTACTGCGCACCGCCGCGGAGGGTGCCGACACCGCCGTATGGCTGGCGACCGCCGATGTGCCGTCCGGCCTGTTCTGGCACGACCGGCGCTCCCGGCCCACGCACTACCTGCGCCGCACCCGGGAACTACCGGGCGACCGGGAACGCGTGTGGCGATACTGCGCGGCGGCGGCCGGGATCGATCCGGACAGCCGCCCCGCCGACCGACACCAGCCTGTCAACCGAGACCGACCTGTCGACTGAGAACGGCCAGCCCGACCGACGCCGGTGGGTTGGCAGTCGGTTGGCGGTCGGCGGTCGGCGGACGAGAGTCGCTCACATGCCGCGGAATTCGACGATGGGGGCCGGATACACCGATGCGGGCACACCGGCGCGCCACGGCCGGTGCACCTCGCCGCCCGGCAGGTCCGCGAGCTCGGGCAGCCAGCGACGCACGTAGTCGCCGTCGGGGTCGTAGCGTTCGGACTGCAACAGCGGGTTGAGCACCCGGCTGGACCGGGTGTCGGTACCGGTTCCGGCGGCCCACTGCCAGTTCAGCCGGTTGTTGGCGAGGTCGGCGTCGACCAGCCAGCGCTCGAAGTGCGCGGCGCCCGCCCGCCAGTCCACGCGCAGCGTCTTGCTCAGGAAACTGGCCACGATCAGGCGGGCACGCCCCGGCATCCACCCCTGGGCGAGCAACTGGCGCATGGCCGCGTCCACGACCGGGTAGCCGGTGCGTCCGGCCCGCCATGCCGCGAGACCCGTGCGGTCGTCGACCCAGGTCCGGCTCTCGGACCGGTAGTCCACGTGCGCGACCTCGGTCCGGTCGGCCAGCACCTGGTGATGGAAGTCCCGCCAGGCCACCTGTCGCACGAAGGCGTGGCCGCCCGGGGTCGAGGCATCGGTGCGGTACACCACCTCCGCGGCCGAGAGACAGCCGAAGTGCAGATAGGGCGACAGACCCGAGGTGCCCTCGACGGCCAGCAGATCCTTGCTGTCCGCGTACCGCTCGACCGGTCCGGACAACCAGTGCGCCAGCAACTCACGGCCGGTGATCTCACCGCCCACCCGCAGTTCCGGCGAACCCGGCTGCTCACACAGGTCGGCCGGATCGGGTATCGGATCGCTGGCGATATCGGGCACGGTCAATGTGTCGGGGGCGGGCAGCGGTGCCCGCATGGGCGTTTCCAGCCAGCGGCGGAAGTAGGGCGTGAACACCGCGTAGTGGCCGCGACCGGTATCGGGTTTCACCTCGGCGGGATCCACCGCGGTGATCGACGCCGCGTGCGTGCGCAACCGGCGGCCACCGGCCGAGAGTCGCTCCCACAGCGCGTTCTCGCGGTCGCGGCTGTAGCGGCTCACATCCTCGGCGATATGCACGGTGCGCGCGCCGACCTCGGCCGCCACCCGTTCGACCTCGTCGACCACGCGGCCGTGCCGCACGATCAGCCGACCGCCCCGGGACCGCAGTTCGGTATCCAGTTCGGTGAGTGCGGCCCGTAGGAATCGCAACCGGTTGGGCGCGGCCGTTCTCGACAGGATGGCCTCGTCGACGACGAAGAGGGGCACCACCTCCGTCCCCTCGCGACAGGCGGCGGCGAGCGCCGGATTGTCACGCATGCGCAGGTCGCGGGTGAACAATGCGATGGAGGCAGCCATACCACCAGCATACGCCTGAATCGATGCACAACCGATTCAAACCGGACGGTAGCACAACGCCTTGTTTGTGGAAACACCGTTTCGATGTGACACTATCGGCGGTATCCGAGTACGAAACTGCGTTTCGCACAAGAGAACAGAGGCAATGTATGGGAGCGCATCCGAACGGCTGGTGGATCCTGCTGCACCTGGTGCTGTTCGTGTTCTGGCTGGGCGGCGATCTGGGCGTGTACTACTCCAGCAGATTCGTGATCGATCCGCGGCTCACCCCGGCCGCCCGGTCCTCCACACTGGCCATCATGAGCGGACTCGATCTGGGCCCGAAAATCTGCCTGGTGCTGTTCCTGCCCAGCGGCGTCACCTTGATGGCCCTCGAACCGCACGGGGCGTCGCTGTTCGGAATCGACTTCTTCCCCTGGTGGTTCGTGGTGGCGGTCTGGCTGTTCGCCGCGGTGTGGTTGGCACTGGCCGTCATCGCGCATCGCACGCACGGACGCATCGCGGGCATCCATCGCGCCGATCTGGCCATCAGGGTGGCTGTCATCGCAGGGGCGCTGGCGTCGGGTGGCTACGCGCTGGTGGCCGCCGAGCCGTTCGGCGTCACCACCGATCCGCGCTGGCTGGGCGGCAAGATCCTGCTCTACGGCCTCGCCATCGCGGCGGGACTGGGCATCCGAATGACGTTGCGCCCCTTCGGCCCCGCCTTCGCGACCCTGATGTCCTCAGGCTCCAGCGAGCCGGTGGAGCGCACGCTGCGACGCAGCGTGGACGGCTGCCTGCCCTATGTATGGACGATCTGGGGCAGCGTGCTCGCGGCGGCCGCGCTGGGCGTGCTCAAGCCCGGCGCGGATCTGTGAGGCGGCGCGGTCATCCCGAACAACCCACCCCGACGTCGTCAGCCCGCGTACCCCAGTTGCGCCGACACCGCGCCCGCCGCCTTCTGCAACATCGGCACGTATTCCTTCAGCCGCGGCTCGAAGCGCGACAGCGGCCCGCACACACTGATCGCGGCCACCACACCGCCGTCGTGGTCGAGCACCGGGGCCGCGACCGAGGCCGCGCCGATCTGCCGTTCCCCCAACGAGATCGCGTATCCGCGCTTGCGCACCTCGGCCAATTCGGTGCGCAGCTTGCGCGGGGTGGTGATGGTGGCGTCGGTGAAAGGGGTCAATTCGTGGCGGTCCAGGTATTCGTCGATCTCCTCCTTGCGCAGGAAGGCCAGGATGGCCTTGGAGGAGCTGCCCGCGTGCAGCGGATACGGCACGCCGAGGGCGACCTCCATCCGCAGTTCCTGATCCGGCACCACCTGATCCACGTACATGCGGGTGTCACCGCGCCGAATGGACAGGGTGGCGGTCTCCCCGGTCTGCGAGGCCAGCCGGCGCAGTTCCGGTGCCGCCATGACCCGCAGGTCGGTGCGCGCGAGATAGGCACGCCCCAGCGCGATGGCGGCGTGACCGAGCGCGTAGCGGCGGGTGGTGGGCTCCAGGGTGATCAGTTCGCGATTGCGCAGCGCCGTCAGGATGCGGTGCACCGCCGCCTTGGTCAGCCCCAGTTCGTTGGCGATCTCGGTGACCCCCAGATCGGGTCGTCCGGTCCGGCCGAACAGTAGCAATACATCCATGGCGCGCTCGACGGCGGCGATGGAACGACTTTGATTCTCGGCCTCGGTGTCCGACACGTCTACAGCCTAGGGCACACCATTTCCCATTGGGAAACGCCCCGCCGAATCCCGCGAGTACTGGCCATTTTCGCCGCACCGCTTGCACCCCACTCATCCAGGGCGTTACCTTGTGCGTAACAACGTTTCCACTATCGAAACGGAAACCCTGTGAGTTCGACGAATCTCCGTGCGGTACTGGCACAGTGGGCCACCGGCGTCGTCGTGGTGACGACCATCCGCGACGACGGCGGGCGGCACGGCATGACGGCCAGTTCCTTCACCAGTGTGGCCCTGGATCCGCCACTGGTCTCCATCAGTCTGACCACGGCCAGCACCACCTGCCGACTCATCCGCCGCAGCGGGGTGTTCGCGATCAATGTGCTCGGCCACGACCACGAGGAGATAGGGCGGCGCTTCGCCACCGCGAGCGGCGATCCCACCGCCCGCTTCGCACTCGGCGACTGGGATACCGCACCCAGCGGAGCGGCGATCCTCACCGACGCGGTGGCCTGGCTCGACTGCGCGGTCGCCGCCTGCCATCCGGCCGGGGACCACACCATCGTCCTCGGCCTGGTCCAGGACGCGGCCCGGCCCCGGCCCGCACCCCCGCTGATCTACCACGACCGCACCTACCACGAGGGGATTGCCCGATGACCGCCGAACGACCGACCGGCCAACGGCTCGTCGAAAATATGACCGATGCGGAACGGCAGCGCGCCGAACGCGTCGACGCCGTGCTGCCCGCCCTGCGGGCCGCCGCCGAGGAGGCCGATCGCACCGCCACCTTCCCGGCCTCGCACATCGGCCTGCTGCGCGATGCCGGACTGCTCGGCCTGGTGGTGCCGGAGAAGTTCGGCGGCCTCGGCGGCACCCTGCGCGATCTGGCCGCCGCCACCTTCGCCATGGGCACGGCCTGCCCGTCCACGGCGCTGGCGTACTTCTTCCACAACACCAGCGCCTCGCGCGGCCTGCTGCCGCTGGAGGCGATCGACGCCGGACTCTTCGCCGCCGAGGAGATCCCGGTGGTGCGCGCCTTCGCCGAGAAGGTGCTGACCCGCATGGCCGACGGCGTGTGGCTGGCCAACTTCGCCTCCGAGTCGGTGAAGACCGCCAAGGCCAACATCACCATCGCCACCACCGCGCGCAAGGTGGAGGGCGGTTGGATCCTCCAGGGCGAGAAGTCCTTCGGCTGCGCGACCGGGGTGGCCGACTACTACCTGACCTCGGCCAAGCTGGAGGGCTACGAGACCGCCGAGGGGTTGGCGACCTTCTTCGTACCGCGCGACGCACCCGGGGTGAGCGTGCGCGCTCCCTGGGACGGACTCGGTATGCGGGCCACCGCCAACAACGGCATCCGACTCGACGAGGTGTTCATCCCGGAGGACGAGGCCCTTGCGGTTCCGGGCGCGTTCACCAAGATGCTCACCATGAGCAGAGGCAGTTTCGTCGGCAATCAGCTCGCCATCGCGGCGGTGTACACCGGCTGCGCGCAACGCGCCTACGACGAGACCCTGACCGCGACCACGCGCAAGACCTTCGCCGACACCGGGGAGCCCATCGCCTCCTCACCCGTGCACCAGGTGCTGATCGGCGAGATGACCCGCCAGTTGCGCACCGCCTACCTGTGGCTGCGCTATCAGCTGAGCATCGAGACCGCGGAGCCGCCGATCACACCGAAGTCGGAGGTGTTCACCCAGTGGCGGCTCGGCAAAGGCGCGGTCACCGAAGCCTGCTTCCAGGTGGCCCTCGGCGCACTCAAGGCGGGCGGCACCTCGGCGGCGTCCATGGGCGGTCCGGCCGGGCGCGCGCTGCGCGATCTCGCCATGGGACTGGTCATGACGTTCCCGGCCGAGCGGGGCATGCTCGAGGTGGCGCGCATCGTCACCGACGCCGAGGCCAATGAGCTGTTCACCACCGCGCCGGAGGCCGCGCGATGAGCGCGGCGCTGCCCGAGATCCTCGATCTGATCGACGGCGAGTGGGGCACGCCGAGCGTGGATCTCGGTCTGGCACTGGAGGATCCGGTGACCGGAGCCCCGGTGGCCCGGGCCGTCGCCACCGCCCCCGAGCGTGTCGATCGCGCACTCACGGTGGCGGACAACGCGTCCGGAGCCATCACCCCGGACCTGCTCGACGCCGTCGCCGACGGCCTGGAGCCGCTGCTGCCCCGCATCACCGAACTCGACGCGCGCGCCACCGGCGTGCCGATCCGGCAGACCGAACCCCTCGGCGCGATCGTATCGGGCGCGTTTCGCCTTGCCGCCGAACAGCTTCGGTCGGGCGCACTCCGAGCCGACGTGGCGGGGGTGCGGGTGCGGCGGCTGCCGCTGGGTCCGGCACTGTGCCTGGTGCCGTGGAACGCACCCGCCCCGATGGCCGCGCACAAGGTGGCCAACGCCCTGGCGGCGGGGTGCCCGGTCATTCTGAAGGTCAGTGAATTCGCGCCCTACAGCACGATTTCGCTGGCCGAGGTGATCGCCGACCGTGTGCCCGCCGGAATGTTCCAGCTGGTGCAGGGCGGGCCGGCGACCGGTGCGCAGCTGGTCGCGGACCCGCGTGTCAAGGCCGTCTCCTTCACCGGCGGGCTGCCCGGGGGCCGCTCCATCGCCACCGTGTCGGCTCCCCTGCTGCGACCGTGCCAGCTCGAGCTGGGCGGCAACAATCCCCTCGTGGTGCTGCCCGACGCCGATCTCGACACCGCCGCCCGCATGGCGGCCGAACTGCTCACCACCCTCAACGGTCAGTGGTGCCGGGCGCTGGGCCGGTTGATCCTGCCTGCCGACCGCGCCGCCGAGATCCTGGACGCCACCGGAAAACGCTTGGCGGCCTTGCGCATCGGGCCACCACTGGATCCGGAGACGGAATTCGGTCCGCTGATCCACTCCCGCCATGCCCACCGGGTGCGGGCGGCGCTGACCGGACGCCGGTTCCACGCCTACGGCACGCTGCCCGGCGGCGGCAACTATCTGGAGCCCACGCTGCTCGCCGACGATCTCACCGACGAGGTGTTCG
Organism: Nocardia otitidiscaviarum; assembly: GCF_007362295.1. Taxonomy (NCBI): domain Bacteria; kingdom Bacillati; phylum Actinomycetota; class Actinomycetes; order Mycobacteriales; family Nocardiaceae; genus Nocardia; species Nocardia otitidiscaviarum. The sequence continues at coordinate 3,588,555 of NZ_CP041695.1, forward strand.
GGCCGGTCGCCGGAACCGTCACCTACGACTCCGTCGAGGAAGCGGTGCGGCTGGCCAATGCCGTCCCCTACGGGTTGGAGGGCTATGTGTGCGGCAGCGACGAGGATCTGGCCGTCAGCGTGGCGCACCGGATACGCGCCGGTGAGGTCAAGGTCAACGGCTCGTCGATCATGAGCCTGCACCTCATGACGCCGCGCCCGGCGTGGGGGCTGTCCGGGCTGGGCGAGGAGGGCACCACCGAAACCCTGCGCTTCTTCACCGGAGCCCGGGTGGTCGGCGTCGAGGGCCGCTTCGCCCTCCACACGTCGTGACCGCCGTCGTGGTGGTGGGGGCGGGCCCGGTCGGCTTGACCGCCGCGCTCACCCTCGCCCGCCGTGGCGTCGCGGTCACCGTGCTCGAACAGGGTGACGGCCTGGCCGCCGAATCCCGTGCCTCTACCTTCCATCCGCCCACCCTGGCGATGCTCGCGGATCTGGGGGTGCTGAAACCACTGTTGGCCCAGGGCATCATCGCGGCCACCTTCCAGTATCGGGAGCGTGGGGGCGGCCCGATCGCCACCCTCGACCTGGGGGTGCTCGCCGACGACACCGACTACCCGTTCCGGGTGCAGTGCGAGCAGAGCAAACTCACGCCCATCCTGCGCGGTGCGCTGCCCGCGCACGCCGACGTGCGCTTCGGCCATGAGGTGCGCGGACTGTACGCCGGCGACGACGGGGCCGTACTGCACACCTCGCGCGGGCCGGTGCGCGCCGACTGGGTGATCGGCGCGGACGGCGCGCATTCGGCGGTCCGCCACGGTATCGGGGCCGGTTTCGACGGCAGCACCTATCCGGAACGGTTCCTGGTCGCGTCGGTCGACGAGGATCTCGCGACGGCGCTGCCCGATCTCGCACCGATCAACTACGTCTTCGACCCGGACGAATGGCTGGTGCTGCTGCGCACCCCCGAGCACTGGCGGGTGCTGCTGCCCACCCCCGCCGGTACCGACGACGACCTCGAATGGTCCCGACTGCCACAGCGTTTGGCGGCCGTCGCGGATCTGGGCCGCCCGTGGCGCATCCGGCACACCTCGCTGTACCGGGTGCACCAGCGCGTCGCCCCGTCGTTCCGCAGCGGCCGGGTGCTGCTCATGGGCGACGCGGCGCATGTGAACAATCCGCTCGGTGGCATGGGTATGAACAGCGGCATCCACGACGCCGTCCAACTCGCCACCGCACTCGCCGATGTGCTCGACGGCGGCACCGAAGCGGAACTGGACACGGTGGCCGCCCGGCGGCGCACGGTCGCCGTCGAGCACGTACAGCGCACCAGCCACGACAACTGGCGGCGACTGCGCGGCGAGGACGAGACCTACCGCGCGCACCTGCGTGAACTGGCGGCCGATCCCATCGCCGCCCGCGCCCACCTGCGCCGCGCCTGCCTGCTCGACTCCTTGGAGGCACCACGGTGATTCGCCGCACGACCATGCCGACCGCGGCATATACCGCGGTACACGCACCCACCACCGCCGTCGTTCCTCGATCCCCGCATACCGCCGGCAGTCTGGTCCGAACACGCTGCGGCCGTGACGGTTTCGCGCGGCGGGGTACGGGTCTGCCCACTCCGGAGGGCGGCATCGTCCGCCGACGCGGCCACTCGCGCCGGGTCGGCGTTCGCGGCGGGTTCCCCCCACCCGCGACCACGGCGACAACCGGGGCCGCCCGCATGGGTCACGTTGGCGACCGAGCGCACGGCGCTGCGGTGTCGGGCGCGTATGCGCCTCGCGGCGGCGCGAAGCCGGACGGAGCGCACCGATGAGAATCTCGCGGGAGAATCCGGCCCGGCCGAGCGAGATCGTCGGAACGGTACCGGTCACACCGGCCGAGGGGGTGGATCCGGTGGTCCGCGAGGCGCATCGGGATTTCCTGGGGTGGTCGGCGCTGCCGTTGGAACGCCGCCTGACGGTGCTGGGCACCGCCGCCGACGCGGTCGCGGCCGCGACCGCGCGGCTGAGTGTGCTGCTCGCCAGGGAGACAGGGAAACCGGTGGCCGATTGCCGGGGCGAGATCGGTTTCGCGGCAACCTATCTGCGGTGGGTATGCGCGAACGCACCGCGTGTGCTCGACGGTTCGGTCATCGACGACGAGCACGGCCGAATCGAATGCACACCCGCTCCCTTCGGGGTGGTCGCCGCGATCACCCCGTGGAACGCACCCGTCATTCTCGCCGCGCTCAAACTCGGTCCCGCGCTCGCCGCCGGAAACGCGGTGGTGCTCAAGCCGTCTCCGCTCGCACCTCTCGCGGTGACGAAGCTCGCGGCGTTGCTGCCCGCCACCCACGTGATCCACGGTGGCCCGGAGACCGTGCGCGCGCTCATCGCGCATCCGAGTGTCGGCAAGGTGGCCTTCACCGGCGGGGCCGAGGCGGGCCGCCACATCGCCGCGGCGGCCGGTACGGCGCTCACCCCGGTGGTGTTGGAGCTCGGCGGCAACGATCCGGCGGTGCTGCTCGACGATTTCGCGCTCACCCCGGCCGATTACGAGCGTCTGGTGCTCGCCTCCTTCGCCACCTCCGGGCAGGTGTGCATGGCGGCCAAGCGCCTGTATGTGCCGCGGCGCCGCCTCGACGAGTTCGTCGAGTCCTATCTCGCCGCGGCGCGCCGCGTCCTGATCGTGGGTGATCCGCTGGACGAACGGGTGACCATGGGTCCGGTGGTCGATCGCGCCGCCGTCGAGCGCATGAACCACTTCATCGCCGACGCCTGGAATCGCGGCGGCTGGCTCATCCCGCTCGCGGATCTGCCGACGGACACCGCCGACGGGTACTACGTCGCACCCACGCTGGCCCTCGACCTCCCCGACGACGCCGCCCTGGTGCGGGAGGAACAGTTCGGCCCGCTGGTTCCCGTGCTCACCTACGAGACCGAGGACGAGGCGCTGGCCCGGGCCAACGACTCCGACTTCGGTCTCGCCGCCTCGGTCTGGTCGGCCGACGAGGACCGCGCCCTCGCGGTGGCCGCCCGGCTCGAGGCGGGCTTCACCTTCGTCAACACCCACAACCGCACCGGCATGTCGCTGCGCGCGCCGTTCGGCGGTGTCAAACGCAGCGGCTTCGGTCGTGAGTACGCCGAGGAGGGCCTGCGAGAGTACGTGCAGAGCACCGTGATCCACGCCCCGGCCGCGTTCCGGCCGGGCGGCGCGGGCATGCCCGCGCGCGCCTATCCGGACGCGGCGTCGCGGTAGCCGTCCAGCTCGCGGCGGCCGTCCACGTCCGCGTTCATCCGACCGGTCACCGCCCAGTGCACGCAGCGGCGCAGAATGGTCCGGAACGCCGCGGACTCCCAGCTGCCCCGGTCGGTGCGCCCCAGATCCGCGATGCCGAGGTCGCGCAGATCGTAGCGGCCACGGCAGTGGCCGAGGGTGAGATAGCAGACCACACCGGCCCCGTGATCCTTCAAATACAGCACCGGGCGGATCTCGTCGGTGCGGGTGTGCCCCTCCGCGAAACCCGGGCAGTCGCCGACGAATCGGGTGTGGGCGAGCACGCGCAGCGGCGGATGCAGTTCGCTGATGTACAGCTCGTCGGTCACCTCGAACTCCCCGATCCCCCGCAGCAGCGGATGCTCGGGTTCGGTCGGCACCACCCGGTAGGGCGCGATATCCGGATGGCCGAGGAACTGGCTGCCGAGGACCTCCGCGAGCTCACCGAAGTCGCGGGGCGTGGCGAACAGGGCGTCGGCCTCCGGCCCCAGGGGTTCGATGGCGGCATTGGTGCCGTGCAGCGCCAGCCAGCGCCCACCCCGGGAGACGAAGTCCGCCAACCGTTTCCGCTGCTGCTCGGTGGGCACGGTGGCGCAGGTGTAGGTGACGAGCAGGTCGGCGGTATCCAGGGCGTCGCGGCAGTCGTAGTCCTCGAATACCCGGGTGCGGACCAGTTCGTAGACGCCGAGTTCGCGCAGCAACCGCAGCCGGGCGTAGTCGAAGTCGTGCCAGCGTCCACCGCACACCAGCACCGCCTCGATCCAGCCGGTGGGTCCGGACATCACGCCGCCTCAGAAATCGAATCGATTGGTGAAGCCGCCATCCACCACCAGGTTGACCCCGGTGATGTGCCGTGCCGCCGGGGAGGCGAGGAAGGTGACCGTGCGGGCCACGTCCTCGGGGCCGGCCAGCCGCCCCAGGGCGGTGGCGGCCACCGCGCCGTCGTAGAGCGCGGGCAGCTGATTCTTGATGTGATCCCACGCCCCACCGTCGAAGTACACCGGCCCGGGTGAGACGGCATTGACCCGAATGCCCTTGGGCCCCAACGCCCGTGCCTGCGCACCGACGTGCTGGATCATGGCGGCCTTGAGCGCGCCGAAACTGTTGGCGGTCGGCAGCACCCCGGCCTCCAGTGCGGAGGTGCTGGCGATGGCGACCACGGCCGCCGCGTCGCTGCGCTCCAGATGCGGTGCGGCCGCCTCCAGCAGGCGCACCAGGCTCATCAGATCGGTGCGGAAGTTGTTCTCCCACGCCTCGGGTCCCTCTCCCACCGAGGCGGAGGCATTGACCACCACGATGTCCAGACCGCCCAGCGCGCCCGCGACGGCCTCGACCAGCTCGGTGATGGCGTCCGGGTCCGAGACGTCCGCGGCCCGGTGGAATACCGTGCCCTGCTCCCCCAGTTGCGCCGCCGCGGCGGCGAGCGCGTCCGCGTCGCGGGCGCAGACGCCCACCGCCGCACCTTCGGCGAGCAGGGACCGTGCGGTGGTGAGGCCGATGCCGCGGCTCGCGCCCGTGATGAGGGCGCGCTTGCCTTTGAGATCCAGGTCCATGGGAGTGTTCCTTCCGGTCGGCGGATGCTGTCACGCCGGAATGCGCTGTGTGGGAGCGGCTCTCGGCACGCTGCCGATTTCAGTGAAACACAAACTAGAGACCATCTATAGAAACTTCGCCGAATTCGCGGACGAAAGTCTCCCGGGCACAGCAACAGTCGCCGGGGGCACACTGACCGCGCGACGGGCACAGCAGGACTCGACACCCACACAGCGGATTTCCGATGCGCACGCCCGAACCAGTCGGCGCGGCACCGCGCGGATCACAGCGCGCCGATATCCTCCGCGATCGCACGCACCTCCGCGCCGAAGCGCCGGCGGCCCAGATTGGCCAGCACGGCGTCCTCGGTGAGCCACGCGACGGCCGCCACCTCGAGCAGGCTCGACAGCGCGGTCGCCGCCACGCCGCAGCGCGCCGGTGACGACTTCCCGTGCCGCCGGGCCAATTCGGCTTCGAGGACGACCACGACCTCGGCCCGGTGCGCGCCGCGCAACGCTTCGACGGCCGAATTCCAGCCGGGCGAGCGAACGAAGTACACCAGCGCGGCATCGCGTCGGTGCGAGCACCAGTGCAGCATCGCGTCCAGGACATCGCCGATCGGCACGTCCGGGCTCCGCTCGAACTCGTCGCACAGTCGGCTCGTCAGCGCCCGCGCGAACCGACGCACGGCGGCCAACAGCACCTCGTCCTTGGACCGATAGTGGTAGTACACCGCGGCCGGGGTCATACCCGCCGCGGTGGCGATCTCGGCCACGGTCACCTGCTCGATCGGCCGTGCCGCGCACAGCGCCACCGCGGCATCCAGAACCGCGTCCTGTCGGGACGGACGGTGGGGGGCGCGACGCGCGCCGGGTCGATCTGCCATCGCACGATGATGACAGGCGCGACACCATGCGAGCACCGCGCCATCGCCATACGAGCACAGTGCCATCGCGCCGAACCAGTGGCTCTGCCATCGCACAACAGTGCTCGGCGAACGCGCCGAACCGGTGCTCTGCGATTGCTACGAGCACTCGGCCATCACCACACAAACGGTCTGGCGTCGCTGCGCGAAACGCTGTGCCCTCGTCGCGCGAAACGCTGTGCCTCGCCGTAGCGGCGCTTGTGCCATCCTGAGCGCACCCACCGTCGGCGCACAGTGAACCGGAGCAGCGAGGATGACCGATCGCCCCCTCGAGGATGTCCGCCCGCCCGCGCATCGGCCGTCACGCCGCCACCTCGTCGTCGCGGCAGCGGTCCGGGTATTCGCACGTAAAGGCTTCGCCGACACCGCGATTCAGGACATCGCCGACGAGGCCGGGATGGGGTCGGCGGCGGTCTACTACCACTTCTCCGGTAAGGAGGAGCTGTTCGACGCCGCCCTCCGCCAGGCCATGGACGCCAGTTCCGCCGCAGCCGAGGCGGCATGGCCGCGGGACGCACCGGCCGACGAGCGCACCCTGGACCGGATCGTCACCGCCGTCTGGGACTGGACTGTCCGCGACCCCGACGCCTTCCGCCTGCTCTCCGGTCAGTCGCACGGCGGTGCGACGCCCGGATCACGCACGCTGGCAGCGGAGTACGCGGCCCGCCACGAACGGCGCGCCCACGACTACTTCGGGGCCGATCCGGTACCCGCCACTCCGCGCGCCGCCGCGGCGGTCCGCGCGCTGCGGGCGCTGCGCATCCGCACCATGATCATGACCACCATCGCCGTGCATCCCCTTCGCCTCGACGACGGCCCCCTGGCGGGAATACCCGACGAGGACCTGCGGACCGCGCTCATCGAGGTGTGCCACCGCATGGTGAAGGGGCGTGAGCCAGGACCCGCCGCCCCCGCTCAGGAGTGATAGTCCACCACCGCCCGCGCCGCCAGGCGCGGCACCAGCCAGGCCGCCACCTCGCGGTGCGCCGGATGCCCCTGGTAGGCCAAGAGTTCCGCGCCGGAGTCGTGGGTGGTCACCAGGCACAGGTCGTAGGAGACGTCGGTGCCGAGCTCGTCCAGCTCGACCGTCAGCGACCGCACGTGCGGCACCTCGCCCGCCAGGCCGCGTAGCAGCTCCGCCGCGCGCTCGCTGTCGGCGCGATCGGCGAACTTCATGAGCACCACGTGGGTGAGCGCCCCGTCGGTGCTGATCGCGTCGGCGGTCATCGGCTGCCGCGGCGACGCATCACCAGCAGTCCGGCGGCCAAGGCCGCGAGTATTACGCCACCGGCCACGATGGCGACGATCATGCCGGTATCGCTGTCCTCCTCGGCCGCTTCGGTCGTGTCGGCGTCGGCCATCGGTGCGGGCGGTGGTGTGGTCTCCGGCGTGCCGAAGGTGAGCGGGACGGATGCCAGGATCTTGGACGGGTCGGTCAGACTGGTGACCGCGACGGTGCAGGCTCCGGGGGCGGCGGTGCAGTCGGTGCCGCCGACCGCCTCCACCAGCGCCAACTCGCGGCCGCCGGTCGGCTGCCAGACGCCCTGTTCGTCGGCGCGGCCCATGAGCGAGCCACTGAGCTGGCAGTCGGTCGGCAGCGTGATCTGTGGTTTGCACTGGCCCACGGCCACCGTGGGCAGATTCGGCGGCAGGCCCGCCAGATTCACCGTGATCATCTGTCCGGGTGCGACTCCGGAACTCTCGCTCACCTCCAGCGTCGGCGCGGCGGATGCGGCCGGACTGCCGACGAGCAGTGCCAGGGTGGCGGCGGTCGCCGGTACGGCGGTGCGCAGGACGGTGGACTTCATATTTCCTCCTCGGGGGATGGTCACAAGCGCCGACGCTCGGCGAGCGCGGCGAGAGCTACGGCGGACAACAGGGCGGCGGTGATCGACCACAGCGCCATCGACGGACCGGCGGTCTCGGAGTCGACCCGGGTGGCCGACGTGGTGGTCGTGGGGGTGACAGGTGGCCGGGAACCGGCGAAATCGACCGGAATCTGCGCGGAGTTCGCGTCGATCACCGATTGCGGTTCGGTACCGGGCAGCGGCGCGGCGGCGATCACGCACTGCCGCTGCGTGCAGTCGATATCGCCGAAACGTGCTCGCGCGGTGAGGGTTACGGTCGGGATGGTGCCGTCGGCGGCGATATTGACGAAGGTGGCCCCGCCTTCCAGGTCGCAGTCCCGCAGCCCGTTGGCGAAGCCCTGCGTGCACAGCCCCACGGCGACGGCGGCCAGGCCGGGCCGGAAGCCGCTGCCGTCCACCGTGATCCGCTGCCCCTCGGTGAGACCCGAACTCGCGCTCACCGACAGCGCGGGCGGGTCTTCCGGTGCCGCGTACGCGGGTGCGGTGACGGCCAGCGCCGCCAGCGTGATGGAACAGACCGCGGCCGGGCGGATCATGACAGCCCTCCTTCGAGCACCGGGTGGGCGGCGCTGGTTCGCGCCGGTCGAGGACGCGCCGAGCGCGCGTACAGCGCGGCGGCGATCAGGACGGGCAGGGCGAGCGCGGTGAGCGCGGTACCCGTGCCGAAGCGCGCGTCGAGCAGTGTCACCGCACCCAGCCCCAGCACCCCGGCCGCCAGGACGGCGAGCAGGGTGAGGATCGGGAGCCACGGGTGTCCCGGCACGGTCGCGGCCGTGCGGTCCAGACCGCGGGCCGCCCGCGTGGCCGCGGCCAGCGTGACCGCGATGCCGACCGCCGCACCGGCGGTGCCCGGCGCGGTGGCCACCAGGACCGGACCGCCCGCGGCGAGGATCAGCAGCACCGGTACGGCGCCGACCTGCGGGCCGGGCAGTGCCACCGCGACACCCGCGGGCACCGCGGCCAGCAGCAGCAACCCCACCTGGTCGGCCCCGAAGGCTTCCCAGCGGAAGAGCAGCAGATGCAGTGCGGGCAGTACGGTGCCGCCCAGCACGAATCCCGCAGTGGCATACCCGAACAGGAGCGACCGGATCGAGACGGACGCCCCCGCGCCCGCTCCGACACCCGCACCGGAACCGACTCCGGCGTCGGAACCATCACCACCGGCCCTGGCATCGGCACCGGCATCGGCCCTGGCATCGGCATCGGCATCGGCCCTGGCATCGGCATCGGCATCGGCACCGGCCCTGGCCCCGGCTCCGGCATCGGCACCGGCATCGGCATCGGCACTGATCGGAATCGGTTCTTCCGCAGCATGTGTCACTCCCAGCGCGAGCACACTGTGCAGTCCGACGGCGATGCCAGCGACGATCAGCGCGGTGCCGGGTGTCTCGATCCAGATGGCACTCGTGCCCGCCGCGACCGCCACACCCACGGTCATCGCCACCTGCCATCCGGCCAGGGCGCGCGGCTGTCGCCAGACCACGACGCGTCCGATCGCGATGAGCGGGCCGCAGGCCGCGCTCGCGACCAGCATCGCCGCGACGAAAGGTACGGGCCCGGTGACCATCCCGGCGACGATGAACGCCAGCCCGGCCACGATCCCCACCCCCGCCGCCCAGGACGGCGACAGCCGCCGCCACACCGCCACCGCCGCCGCCACCGAACCGGTGACCAGCGCGGTGATCGCGATATAGCCGACCGCCGCGCCGGGCACGCCGACCACCCCGCCGAACGGTTTGCTCAGCAGCACCAGCTGCCCGCCCGCCACCGGACCCGCCCAGGCACCGGCGAGCACCAGGGCGGCGAGCCCGAGTCGATCGGAACGCATATCACCCCTCCGACCTGCGTCGCGGACCAGCGCTGCCGGGCGCGGCGGACGGAAACGGGGATCGGTGCGATTCGCAGGTCGTCATCCTTACCTCCTGCGAGCGTTTCTCTGAAGGAAACGCAGTTTCGGAATTGCCATATTGAACCCGCAGCTCCACCGGGTGTCAAGGCGAAACGAACCCGGCCGCAAGGGAAACAGCCGATCGCGGCACCGCCGATTACCACGGCATGAAATCCGCGAACGCGGCTGGACAGATCCGAACACCGGGTACAGAATCAGACCTATGGAAACAGCGTTTCGATGAAGGAAACGCGATCCGGAGTGGAAGGGCCTCACCCTATGACCCGAGTCGCGGCCGCGCAGTTCGCGGTCGGAACCGATGTCGCGGACAACCTCGCCACCTGCGTCCGCATGATCGACGCCGCCGCCGATACGGGCGCGGAACTGGTGGTCCTCCCCGAGTTCTGTAACCACCTATCCTGGTACGACGACCGCGCCCATGCGTACCGAATGGCGTGCCGGCTCGGAGATTCCTTTCTCACCACCACCGCCGACCGCGCCGCCCGCCACGGCATATTCGTCAAGATCGGCGTCACGCTGGCGCACCCCGACGGCCGGACCACCGGAGCCTCGCTGCTCTTCGGCCCCGCGGGCGAGCTGCTCGGCCGCGCCGACAAGCAGATCCTCATGGGTGCCGAGAACGACTATCTCGAGGTGGGCCGGGAGGATTCGCCGGTCATCGAGACCGCGCTCGGCTGCCTCGGCATGTACGCCTGCATGGAGGGCGTCGTCAACGAGGTCACCCGGTCGCTGGCGGTGCGCGGCGCGCGGGTACTGCTCAACAGCCTCAACTCCTTCGCCGTCGACGAGGCGGCACTGCATATTCCGGTGCGCGCCGCCGAGAACAAGGTGTGGGTGATCGCCGCCAACAAGGTCGGCCCGCTGCTGCCGGTGGACCGGCTGCCCGAGATCGCCGCCCGGCTCGGCGTACCGCCGGATCGACTCGACGGGGCCGGGGAGTCCCAGATCGTGGCCCCCGACGGCACCTGCGTGGCCAAGGCTCCGCCGCGCGGGGAGGCCGTGATCGTCGCCGATATCGAGATCGCCCGCGCCGACGACAAACGACGGCCGGACGGCACCGATGTGCTCGCCGCCCGGCGGCCCGACCTCTACCGGCCGCTGCTCACCGCACCCGCCGCCCGACAGGCCCCGACCGGCGCGGCGGCGGTGACCGCGGCGGTCGCCCGGCCCGATCACGACACCGTGCGGGCGCTGGCCACCGCCGACGCCCAGCTGATCGTGCTGCCGGAACTGGCCGCCCTGCCGGTCCCCGCACTCGTGGACGCCCTGCGCGACACCACCGCGCACGCGGTCACCACCGTCCGCGAGGGCGTCGCTCACCACGGTCTGCTGGTGAACGCCGACGGGGTGGTGGCGCGCCAGCCGCAGCTGCATGCGACCGCGCGCCACCCCTGGCTGACCGCGCCCGGCTCCGCCCTCACCGTGATCGAACTGCCCTGGGGCCGACTGGCTCTGGTGGTCGGCGACGACGCGCTGTTTCCCGAGACCTTCCGGCTGGCGGCCGTCCAGGACGCCGATGTGGTCGCGGTGTGCCACACCCCCGCCGAACCGTGGGAGGCGCGCCTCGGACTGCCCGAACGCGCGGCCGAGAATCGGCTCAATGTGGTGGCCGCCGGACTCGACGACAGCGGTGCGCTCACCGGCGGGATCTACGCGCTCAGCCCCGATTTCACCCTCTGGACGGTCTGGGAGGGCCCGTTCGCGGGGGTGATCAGCCATCCCGACATCACCCCGGTTCCGGCCGGGGCCACCAGCGTTCGCGCCCGCATCCGACCGGCCCAGGCCGCCAACCGCCTCGTATCCCGGGGCACCGACCTGGTGGCCGATCGCCCGCGTCAACCCTTCGATTCCCTACCCGTGCCCTGACGAAAGCAGCCGTGTGACAACCGTATCGACGACTCCGGAGCAGCCATGAGCGAAACCCTGCAACACGTCGAGCAGCTGGTCGACCAGACCCCGCGCGCCGATGTGACCGAGACCTTCGAGGAGTGGCGGGCGCTGCTGACCGGATTGAAATCCTGTATCGCCGAACGCTTCACGCTCACCCGCGACCCCTCGACCGCCGATCTGGAGACCTACGGCGACCCGGACGGTGGCCCCTCCGGCAGCCTCGCCGCCTACTCCGGACCGGAGATCGACTGGCTGGTGCACTCCTGGATCGGCGATCCCCGAACCGGTTTCGTGAACCTGCATCTCACCGCGTGGCTGGGCCCGCACGTCCGGGTGCCGCACCTCGGATCGGCGCTGCTGCTGTGGCCGGAGGGCTGGTTCTACGTGGACGCCATCCCACGCGGTGACCTCGTCGGCGACGTCGCGTACTTCGACGACTTCTACGCCCCCAATGACGAACCCTGGCTGGACTTCAAGCGCGACCACCCGGATTTCACCTGGTTCACCAGCCGCACCGGCTTCATTCGCGGCAGCCTCTCCCCCACCGCGTACTGCTATTCCTTTCCGCCCACGCGACCGAATCTCGACACCGTGGCGCAGGTGCTGACCTCCCGGGTGGAGCAGTGGCTGACCTGGGTGGACGCGGCCGAACCTGTGCCCGCCGCGGAACGCCCCACACTGGCCGAGCGAGATCTGGCCATCCGCCGCAATATCGCCGAGCGGGATCCGGCCAATGTCATGGGAGAGCGGTTCTTCGGGCCCGAACTCACCCAGCGGCTGGTGCGCGCGCTCTGGGGCGGCGACCGTGAACTGCCGAGGCCGACCGCATGACACTCATTCGCTCCCTGTGGTGGTCGGCGCGCACCGACGGCACCGCACCGTTCGACACCGCCCACCTGAAGGTCTACTACCCGGCCGTCGCCACCGGTTCCGACGCCGAACGGCTCACCGGCGTGTTTCCGCCCGATCCGGCGGGCGCGCCCTATCCGGTGGTGGTGTTCCTGTCCGGGGTCAATGTCGGGCAGGAGTCCTACCGCCGCTTCGCCACCGCGGTCGCCGCGAGCGGATTCGTGGTGGTCACCCTGGATCGGGTCGCCGAACTGTTCGGCGGGCAGCGTGGGCTCACTCCGGGCGTGGATCTGGACGCTGCCCGCCCGGACGCCTACGGCACCCGGCCGACCTGCCCGACCATCGGCGCGGTGCTGGCCGCCCTGGCCGAACTGAACGACCAGCCGCCCTTGCGCGGCGCTCTCGATCTGGAACGAGTCGCCCTGGGCGGACATTCGGCGGGCGGCACCGTGGCCCTCCAGTCCGCGCGCTTCTTCCCCGAGATCGCGGCGGTATTCGCCTGGGGCGCACACACGCTCGTCGCCACCATGCTGGGCTGGGCGCCGGGCACCGTGCTGCCCGCCCAGACCGCCTGCCCGGTGCTGCTGGGTGTGGGGTCACGCGACGGGGTGATCCAGGGCAGCGCCGACCGCTACGGCGAGGAGGGGGACGAGCGGCCCGATCCGGTGCGGCGCACCTTCACCGAGGCGCTGCCCGACGGCGATCACCTGCTGGCGGAGGTGCCGGGAGCCAATCACTTCGGGATCGCCGACGCCGACCCCACCGCCGCACGCGCCTTCCTCGACGGCCTCGGTGACACCGACGCGCTGCCGTCGTTCGCGCGGCTGGTCTCGATCTTCCTGCGGACGCATCTACGCGGCGATGCCGTGGCCAAGACCGAACTGGCCGAATTCGACGATGCCGCACTGCGTCTGACCCGGCGATAGGAACCACCATGCTGAAGAACTTCTGGTACGCCCTGGAATTCGCCGACCGCGTCGGGCGGCGCCCCCGGAAGGTGACCTGTCTCGGGCAGGATTTCGTGCTGTTCCGCACCCGCTCCGGCACGGTCACCTGCCTGTCGGATCTGTGTGTGCATCGAGGCGGGGCACTGTCCATGGGCACGGTCACCGACGACTGCATCGCCTGCCCGTACCACGGCTGGCAGTACAACAGCGAGGGTGTCTGCGTGAAGATCCCGGCCAATGCCGAGGAGCGCAAGATCCCCCGCAAGGCGCGGATCGACGCCTACCCGACCGTGGAACGCTACGGCATGGTCTGGGCGTTCCTGGGCGATCTCCCGGAGGCGGAACGCCCGCCCATCCCGGTCATTCCCGAACACGACGACCCGGAGTTCCGGGTGGTGCAGTTCGAGATGGAGATCGACGCCAATTACGAACGGGCACTGGAGAACGTGGTCGACGCCGCGCATACGCCGTTCGTGCACGGCACCAGCTTCGGCAATCCGGACAAGCCCGAGATCCCGGATTTTCGCATCCGCCAAACGGATTGGTCCGCCGAGGCCGATATCCAGCTCAGCCCGCCACTGCCCAAAGGCTTGTGGGGACTGCTGGCCCGGCGGCGACCCCGCCCGGAATCGGTCACCGTGACCAACGCCTGGTATCTGCCGAACATCGTGAAGCTGCACATCCGGCTGCCGATCGGCGACATGCTGCTCTACGACTTCAATATTCCGCTCTCCCAGGAACGCACACTGGTCAAGATCCTGGGCTACCGCAATTTCTTCACCGGGGCGTGGGCGGACGGCAACGCGCGCAAGCGCATCGAGAAGATCCTGCTGCAGGACCGGCCGGTGGTGGAATCGCAGCGGCCCGAACTGCTGCCCTTCGACCTGTCCGACGAGCTGCACGTGCGCAGCGACGGCCTGCAGGTGGCCTACCGGCGGCGACGGTTGGAACTGCGCAAGCAGGGGTGGTGGGTCGGCGACGACGACATCATCACCGGCGACTCGCCGCGCCGGACGGCGACCGTCATCGCCTCCCCCGCCCGCCGCGACAATCCCGAACTGGCCAGTGCCTGGGTGCACAAGGCCCGCACCGGAGGTAATCCCGAATGAGCCTGCCCACCGCGCTCTGCGAGCGCACCCTGTCGGCGTTGAGCACCGCGCTCGGTCTCACCGTCGCCGAGGATCTGCCGCTGACCAGCGCCATGTCGCCCGATCCGGTGGGCAGACTGCGGGTGCTGCGCGGCGGCCCCATCGACAAGGCGGTGGTGGTGGATCTGGTGGTGCCGCCCATCGGACTCGACAGCCACATGGTGTTCGCCTTCACCGGAAGCGATTCCGCCATACCGCATTTCACCCTGGACGCGGTGTACGCGGGCGACTACCACGCCATGCACCTGGATCTCATCCCGCGTGTGGACCTGGCGGTGCACCTGGACTATCTCGATGCCGCCTTCGGACCGCTCACCGATCCGCTGGCGGAGGCGTGGCGCATCGACGGGCTCTCCGCCGCCGCCATCGGACCCCGGCAACGGGCCATGATGTCGCCGTGGATGGTGGTGTGCCGGGCCACCGAGGCCGCGTTCAAGGCCCTCGACGCCACCGTGGACCGGTATCTCGAGCATTGGCTGACGCTGGTGGACAACGGCGTTGCGGCCGTGGACGCCGAGCTGGCGGTGCGCGACCGTCGCCAGCGCGCCAACCTGTTCAGCCCCGAGGTCGATCCGGTGTGGGGGCGGGTCGCTCACCTGCTCGGCGCCGAACAGGCCGAGCGGGTGCGCGGCGAACTGCTCGCCGCCCGGTGAGAGACGGTGACGAGTGAGAGAAGGTAGCGCCATCGACGCTCCGAGCAATTTCCAGCAGCGCATCGCGGGTGAATGGGTGGGCCGCCCCTCCCTGTTCGACGCGGGCGGCACCTGGTGCGGTTTCGAGGACATCCGACGCGCGTCGGTGCACGAGAACGGCACCACCACCTACTACATGGACGGCGGCCTCACCGGCGGCGGCACGCTGGCGGGCCGCTTCGCCCTCGGCGCGCCGTTCGCCTTCGGCGTCCGCGACTCCGACGCCGACCGGATCTACACCGGCCCGGACTTCTTCGGATCGGGGCAGCCCTACGGCGGGTTCGTGGACGCCAACTACTACGGTCCGGGCTGGCAGGTCGGACTGAACACCTGGAACCAGACCCTCGGCGACACCCAGGTGTACTCCTCGGTGCTGTACCAGGGGCCGGCGCTGGTCGGGGTGTTCACCGGTCTCTACACCCGCGATCCGGAGCTGGTCGAGCAGCGGGTCGAGACCGAAACCCGCTGTGGGCCGGTCGTCTTCACCGTGCCGACCAAGGAGAAGAGCCGCTACGCCGGTGAGCTGGAACTGTGGTCGGCCACCCAGCAGCCGCTGGGCGCGCTGCGGATGGAACTCGAGATCGACCCGGTGACCCTGCTGGTGGCCGAACACCGCCTGGTCATGTCGGGCCCGGTCGCCTCCGACTCCCGGATCACGGTGCGCCGCGACGGCGTGCGGTCCTTCCACGAGGGCCCGGATGTGTGGGGCAACGGAAACTCCTACGGCAGAGCGAATTTCGTGCGGCTGCACACCGTCGACGGCCGTCGGCTGATCGGCCGCGAGTTCATGATGGACGCCGAACCGGGTATGGGCGCGGGCACCCGGATGGCCGTCGTGTACCAGATGTTCGAGCACAACAGCCTGGCCGCGGTCATGCACGGCGTACTGGAGCGCACATGAGCACCGTGGTGATCACCGGCGGCACCCGTGGCATCGGGCTGGGTATGGCACGCGCCCTGCTCGACCGCGGTCACCGGGTCGTACTGTGCGGCAGCGACGCCGAGCGGGTGGCGAAGATCAGCGCCGAACTCCCCGATCACGCGGTGGTGGTCACCGCCGACGTCACCGACCGGGAGCAGGTGCGTCGGCTGTGGGACACCGCGGTGGAACGGTGCGGCGGCGTGGACATCTGGATCAACAACGCGGGCGTCTCGCACGACCGGAAACCGCTGTGGGAGTTGCCCGTCGGTGCCGCCCGCACCGTCCTGGACACCAATCTGCTGGGCGTGCTCAACGGGTGCGCCGTGGCCGTGGCGGGTATGGCCGCGAACGGCGGCGGCCACATCTGGAACATGGAGGGCCTGGGCAGTGACGGACGCACAGTGGCCGGGCTGGGGGTCTACGGGGCGAGCAAGCGCGCGGTCACCTATCTGACCACCGCACTCGCCGCCGAGGTCCCGTCGAGGGTGTCGGTCGGGCTGCTCAGTCCGGGCATGGTCGTCACCGACCTGCTCACCCACGGCTACGACGATCCGGCCGAGTTGGCCACGGCGCGCCGCATCTTCAACATCCTGGCCGATCCGGTGGAGACGGTCGCGCCCTGGCTGGCCGCGCGGGCGGTCGACAAGCGGCGCAACGGCGCGCACGTGCGCTGGCTGACCACCCGCAAGATCATCGGGCGGTTCGCCCTCGCGCCGGTACGTCGCCGCGACCTGTTCACCACAGAGAGGAACCCATGACCGACGCACTGGGCTGGCGGCGCAAATTCGGGGTGATCGCGCCGTCGACCAACACCATTGTGGAACCCGACTTCTACCGCATGGGCGTGCCGGGGGTCACCGCCCATTTCAGCCGCATCCACATTCGCGACCAGAACATGAACGACGACGCCGGTATGGGTCGGCTGCTCGAGCAGATCCGCGCCGAGATCGGGGCCGCCTGCGAACGCGTGCTGACCTGCGAACCCGACTACATGGTCATGGGCATGTCCGCGGAGACCTTCTGGGGCGGGGTGGAGGGCAATCGGCAATTCGTGCAACAGATTCACGACATCACCGGCCTGCGGGTGGCCACCGGCGCGGAGGCGTGCCGACGGGCCCTGCACCTGTACGGTGCGGAACGCATCGGCGTGGTCACCCCCTACCAGCCCGTCGGCGACGAGAACGTCGTCCGCTTCTTCGGCGAACTCGGCTTCGACGTCAAAGCCATTCGCGGACTGCGCTGCCCGACCGCCGTATCCATCGCCCACGTGACGGAGGACGAACTGCGCACCGCGCTGCGCGAGGTGGACGACGCCGGAGTGGACGCACTGGTGCAATGCGGCACCAACCTGTCCATGGTGCGTTTGGCCGACGAGGCGGAATGCTGGCTCGGCAAACCGGTAATCGCCATCAATGCCGCCACCTGGTGGATGGCACTGCGCGACAACGACATCCCCGACCGCGTGGAGGGAGCCGGGGCGCTGCTGCGCGACCACTGACCGCCGGCCCCGACGCATCCGTCGCCGGGTCCGGACCGCCGACGCCACACGCCCCGCCGCACGCCCACGTGTGACAGGCCGGGACGCGTCCCCCGCGCACGGGCGCATGTTCTCCACGCGCGGGCGCGTCCAGGCGGCCGAGCGCGATCTCAGCGCATCGACCGCCCCGGCGGCAGATGCGGTTCGAAAGCGGCAGCGACGCGGATCAATTCGTCGCACAGCGTGTCGCGGCTGATCGGGTTCCGGGTGGCGTTGGCTACCGCCTCGAGCACGGTCGTGCCGACAATCCTGCCCTGGTCGTCTCCACGGGGCGTGTCGAAGGCCAGATCACAGAACCACCGACTGTCGCTGGCCCAATACACCTGAAGCGCCCGCCGTCCGTTCACCGTGACCGGCACCGGGTGGGCGTAGCGCTCGGACCGGTAGATGACGTCGGCGAAAGCCTGATCGGACAACTCGACTTCGACGTCGTACCGCGCACCGCCGTTCCACACGCAGTTTCGGCTCGGGTGCGGGGTCAAACCCACCGGCGCGAGCGCGGTGTCGGGAATGGCGCAGGGATCGAAGTGGGTCAGCTGAGGCGGCGGACTGCTGTAGGTGGTCGGGCTCGGGCGCGTCTGCGGGGTCGAGACCTGGGGGAGCTGGTCGGGGAGGTAGTGGGCGAGCGCGGCAGTGATCGCCTCGCCCCCGGAACGCAGAGCAGTGCGCAACCGGTGGGTGTCGGCCAGCGGGAACCGCTCGTCACCCGTCCAGTCACGGCCGTCGGTGACGACCTCGATTCTCAGATTGCCGATCCGCGCAAGGACATGGGCTCGCACCCGGTCACCGGGCTCGGACGTCCAGGTGATGGCGTCCTCGCCGACACCGGGCAACGGTGTCGGCGGCCCGGCATCGCTGGGCCGGCGCCATTCTGTAGCCAGAGCGGTCGTGGTGCTGCCGGGGAGGCTGCCGAAACCGGTAAGGCGCAGATCGACGGTGACCGTGCGCGACATCGGGCCGGCGGCGGGCATACCGTCGCCGTCGGGTATCGGGTCGTCGTCGTAGGTGATGGTGCAGGCGAGCCGCTGCCAGCTGTCACCTACAGAGTAGTCGAGCGTATGCAGGTCTCGTGGGGCATAGATGTCCCCCGCGTACCCGCGCAGCGAATCCTCGACCGCCGCAGACACGTCTGCACACGACGAGGGAAGCGACGCGAACCGTTTCGAGTACCCGAGCTCCTGAGGCTGAGCGCACCCCGCCGCGAACACCAAGACTGCCAATACCAACCATGATCGCCCGAACACCTCTCACATCTATCACGAGCATCGGACACCGCCTGTGCCGCCGTGCAGAGTTTTGGCTCCGCGCCGAAGTCGGCCCGTACCTGGAGGTTTGAAAGCCCCGGGTCACTCGACCATCCCGGGGGCGTGCCGGTGTCGGCTGTTCACCGCAACCCGCAGACAACCGAGGGCGTACCGGCCGAGATCACCGAGTCGGCGACGCGCTACCGGTCGACACCGCGTCGATCTCGGCCGGAACGAGGGGCTCGCAGGAGCGATTCAGTGTTCGCGCAGGAGGGCTCCCGCGCCCTCGATGCGATCGTCGAAACCGTGGTCGCGCAGGGCGTACCACAGGGTGGCGGCATTGATGGCGATCACGGGTTTGCCCAGTTCCGCTTCGAGGCGATCGGCGAGTGCGACGAAGGACAGGTTGGTGCCGACCTGCACGATCGCCTGGACATCCGGGCCGTCGAGGGCCGTGACGACCTCGCGTAGGCGGTCGTCGCCGACGCGTGCGATGGCCATGGCGCTCGGGCAGCGCAACCCGGTGATGGCGGCGACATCGAACCCCGCCTCGGTGAAGAACCGCCCCACCTCGCGGTCGGCGATGGGTTGGTACGGCGAGAAGACCGCGATGCGGCGGCAGCCCAGTTCGTGCAGGGCGGCCCGGCACGAACTCGCCCCGGTGGTGACCGGGAGTCCGGTGCGGTCGCGCAGGCGCTGTTCGAAGGCCGCGTTCCCGGCCACACCGCCCCAGAACGTCTCCGCGGACATACCCATGACCATGCGTTCGGGTTCGGCGGTGAGCACGTCGCGCACGGCGGTGTCGATGGAGGCGCGGATCTGCACCAGCAGCGCCTGGAAGTCCGCGTCGTCGCCCATCACCGGATTCGGGATGTACATGGAACCGGCGCGGAATGCGATACCCGGCAGCCCCGCCCGCCAGTAGTCGTGCTCCACAACGGTATTCGTACTCGGTACGACGACGCCGAAGACGGCGCGGGTGCCGACGGCATTGGTCATGACGCTCCCTGGTACTGCTGGATTCGGGTGTTTCGGTTCAGGTGGTGACGCGGGCTAGCACGTCGGCGGCCGCGCGGTGCGCCCGCTCCCGGTCCACCGGGCGGTCCAGCAGCAGCGCGTCCACGAGCAGCGGCGCGACGATCGCCGACGCCGCCTCCTCGACGGCGGCCTCGTCGCCGAATGCGAGTGCGCGCAACGCCGCCCGGAACGGCTCGAGCAGGTCCGCCACATACCGGTGGCGCAGTTCGGTGCAGGACGGGTCGGCCGACGAGGCGGTCACCAGTGCGCGCAGGAAGGCGGCGACGGGCTTGTCGCGCAGACGATCACACAGCAGATCCACCTCGGTGTGCAGATCGGCGACGGGATCACCGCTGGGCGTGAGGGGTTCGTGCGGGGCGACGGCGATGAGCGCGGCGAGGACATCGCGCGGTGTCGGCCAATGCCGGTAGATGGTGGTGCGGGCGACGCCGGTCACCGCGTGCAGGCGCTGCGGGGTGAGCGCCCCGGCCCCCTCGGTGAGCAGCAGGTCCAGCGCCGCGGTCAGCACGACGGCTTCGGTATCGGCGGCGGGGCCCGCGGGACGTCCGGGTCGAGTCACGAGAATTTACGATACACCTTGTTTTGGTTATTCATAACCAGTACATTTCGTATCGGAAATACCGCTTCCCGAGGAGGACCGATGCGTCCACACGTAGAACTCATCGACGCACGCGACCTGATCACCCATATCGCCGAGTTCGAGCACGCCACCGGCAGCGCCGTGCAGCGCAATCTCAGTTACGACGAAGAGGACGGATCCGCCTCGCTGGAGGTCACTTTCACCAGCGACTGGTCCCGGCCCGCCGGGGTGCACCACGCCGAAACGGAGTGGTACGTGCTGTCGGGCGAGGTGACCATCGGCGATACCGTGCTCGGCCCCGAGGGTTATTGGATGGCACCGACCGGCGTCCGCACCCCGCCGATCTCCGTCACCGCGGGCACCGAGATCCTGCTGTTCCGCGAACAGGGCGACTGGCGTTTCGACCTCGCCGACGCCGACCGCGACTTCGTGCGCCCCGACCAGAAGCTCGTGGTGCTGAATTCGGCCGAGATGCCCTGGATCGACGTCAAGGACGGCAGTCCGATGCGTTTCGATCTGGGCGGCACACCGGTACCCGGCCTGTACATCAAACTGCTGCACCGGGACGAGAAGACGGGCTTCTACACCCGCCTCATCAAGGCCAAGCCGGGCTGGCGCGAGGAGCCCCTGGCCCACCACCCGTGCTCGGAGGAGGCGTACTGCCTCGACGGCGGTTTCGAGTACAACTTCGGCACGATGTGGCCCGGCACCTATTTCTGGCGGCCCGCGCTCATCCGACACGGCGATTTCACCGCCGACGCACAGCAGGGCTGCACGTGGATCGTGCGCTCGGACGCCGATCTCGTGGACTGGTACACCGACAACGCCCGGGTGACCATGTCCGGCGACGCCACCAACTGGGGTGACGACTACCCGCACAGCCTCGCCCCGCGCTACATCGAACCGGTCCGCTCCCGCTCCATCGGAGCCTGGGCCGATCCCGGCTACCAATAGCGGCGGCCACGCGGACGACCCGAGTTCGCCGCGGCCCCATCGGCTTCCGACGCGGCACGGCGTGCGCGGGTAACCGGGTACGGGGTGCATGACAGGGTCACCCCGTACCCGCCAGCCAGACCCGGCCCGGCGATCGACCGAGAGCAGCGGGCGCGATCACGCCGGCCTATTCGAACGCGTCGTCGACCAGGGCGCGAGCGCGGCGGACAACGGCGCGGTCCACCATGCGGCCCGCGTCGTCGAGAACGACACCGCCCGCGGCGGCCTCGAAGCGGCGCACCAGCGCGCGGGCCGCGGCCAGGTCGGCGGGGCTGGGGGTGAACACCTCGTTGACGACGGGGACCTGGGCTGGGTGGATGCAGGTGCGGCCGCGAAAACCCAAGCGGCGCAGGGCTTCGGTCGATGTGCGCAGACCGTCGAGGTCGCGAAAGTCGGTGCTGGTCGGCGCGAGCGGGGCCGCGATGTCCGCGGCCGCACTGGCCAGCACGATCCGGGTGCGCAGGGCGAGCATTTCGTAGCCGTCTCGCCCGGGTTCGATTCCCAGTTCCGCGCACAGGTCCGACTCTCCGATCATCAGGCGCCACACCCGGGGCGCGGCGGCGATCTCGCGCGCCGCGTAGATCGCGGCCGCGCTCTCCAGCAGCGGGCAGAGGCGAATGGGCCGCACCGCCGGTTCGACCGCCGCCAACACCTCGCCCACCTCCCGAAT
This sequence comes from Nocardia otitidiscaviarum, assembly GCF_007362295.1. Lineage (NCBI taxonomy): Bacteria > Bacillati > Actinomycetota > Actinomycetes > Mycobacteriales > Nocardiaceae > Nocardia > Nocardia otitidiscaviarum. The sequence continues at coordinate 3,610,539 of NZ_CP041695.1, forward strand.
CTGTTGCGCTGACTCCGTTTTCGCCAGGCATACGGCTTCCACTCCGGCCGGGGCGACCGCACGGATGTCCTCGATGCCGTGTTCACCCGGGTTGACGCGCACCCATATCCGCCGAGCCGACGGGGTGGCGGCGCGCAACCAGGCGGCCACCTCGGCGCGCGCCCCCTCCTTGTCCCGCGGCGGCACCGCGTCCTCCAGATCCAGCAGAACCACGTCGGCGGGACCGGACACCGCCTTGTCGAACAGTTCCGGTCGATTGCCCGGCACGTACAACGCCGATCGCATCCACTCCCCCTCACTCAACGGCAACATATCGGCACACCACGTTTGAGTGAAACATGGTTTCCCATAACGAAACATAATGGTCACCACCCGCCCTGTCCAGCCGCAATAGGCTCACGCCGACCGCTTGACAGCAGCGCCGCCATCACCCTTAATGGTCAGCCAAAAGAAGAAACGCCATTCCGCTAGAGGAAACAGGCGCCCGCCGTGGGAGTAGCCATGCATCTCAGAGGCCCAGGTCTGGCCACCATCGCCGTACTCGCCGCGCTGCTGGCCGCACCCGAAGCCCAGGCCGCCGACCGGCTGCCAGGAACCATCGACATCCCCTGTGCCGCCACGGTTCTCGAACAGGGCGCGGACTGGTACCTGCCCGCCGGACCACCCCGGGCCCTGGTGTGGGTGCAGCACGGCTTCGCCCGCTCCAGCGGACATGTCGGCGCGCTCGCCTCGACCTTCGCCGACGCCGGATACCTGGTTTTCGCGCCGAACATGCCGTTCATGAACCTCTCGGGCTGCACGCTGCAGAACATCGGCGACAACACGGCATTCCTGCACGATGTGGCCGCCCTGTTCGGCACCGCCTCCGCACCGGGCGGCGCGCTGTCGACCAGTCTCGCCGACGCCGCTCACCGCGCGGGCCGCGCCGTTCCCGCCATTCCCGAACGACTGGTGTTCGTCGGGCATTCGGCGGGGGCCGAGGCCGTCGCCTACGTCGCCGAGCGGCTGCGCACCCATCATCTGGAGACCTGGAACACGCTGCGCGGCGTAGTCCTGCTCGACCCGGTGCGCTCGTTCATCGGCAACAATATCGACCGCGCTCTCGACGGCATCTCCGGTACCGACCTGCCGACATTGACGATCTCGGCCCCGCCGTCGCCCTGCAACAGCTTCGGCATCGGCACCCTGGCCGTACGAACTCGTCTGGACCGCCCCTTCCTCGGCGTGCTGCTGCCCTCGGGGGTGCACACCGACGCCGAGGGCACCAGCTCGGACGCGATGGGCGAAATGCTCTGCGGCATCTCGGAATCGGTCAACTCGTCCACGCTGCGCCGACTCGCCCTCGGCTGGATGGGTGACTTCGTCGCCGGAACGCGAACTCCCGACTTCTATCCCGCCGCGCCGCACGGCACGGTGCCCGCCGCGCCCGCGGCTCACATCCTCACCGGCTACTGACCGCGTCTCGCGGTCGCCTCCTCACCTGTTCCACGTCGAAAGTCCGGTACCCCATGCGTATTCGATCCTCGCTCGCCTCCGGTGTCCTCACCGCCGCCCTCGCCGCCGCCGTGATCGGTGTGGCCGATACGCCCGCCACCGCCGAACCCGCCGAGGAGCAGGGCCTGTCGGGTCTGTCACTGTGCCAGCGCGCCCAGGTGAACACGGCCTCGCTGCGATTGGTCAGATTCCACCGAGCCGGTGGCGAATTCGCCGAGGTGCCCTACACCGACCTCGCCGCGTTCGCGGCGTCGAAACCCCAGGTGCGCCCGCTCACGGTCACCAGCTACATCACCTACGACGACACCGGTGTACCGCGCCAGGTGCGCTGCAAGGGCAAATCGGCCGATCACATCAACCAGGAGTACGGCGACCGCACGGCCGGGGCGGACGGCACCTGCGGCGACACCAACCGGAGGACGCTGTGGCGGGTGGCCCGGGATCTGACCCGGGCGGAACGGGACGCCCTGGTCTACCGCCCGTACCAGGTGACCATCGATCCCGACACCCCGGCGGCCACCGGTCAGGACTGGCTGGCCGACTTCCCCACGGCCACGGTCGATTCCGACGGCACGCTGCACCTGCCCTCGAAATCCCTGCACGTGCCGCTGGATACGCCGGGCATCCCCGACGCCTTCAAGGGGCAGCACTACTGCACCCTGATCGCCCCCGAACACCTGAAGCGCGTCCTGCTCGGCACGGTGCCCGCGTCCTGAGCCGGGCGAGGTCGACGGTCAGCTCGTCCGCGCGTCCACCCGCGCCGACAGGAACGGCCGACCCGCCTCGACGACGATCTCGGGCTCGGTCATCGCGAGCACCCGCCCGCGATGCTCGAGCTCGAATCGTCCGGCCGCCAGCGTATTGCGCACCCAGTCGCTGCCCCGGCCGTAGCTCAGCGCGATCCGCAGTTGCGTACCGCGCCAGGTGATTCCGACCGGAGTCCGGTAGCGCTTGCCGGTCCGGCGACCGACGTGGACGACATTCGCGTATCCGGGTAGACGGGCGGCCGCCCCGAGAAAGGCCGGATTGGTGATCCGACGGTTCACTCGAGCCAGGACACGCATGGGCCGCCACCGCATGGCTCATGGTATCCGGGGTGCACGGCCGACCGGCCCGATCTGTCGACCTGCACAAACCGCTCGCGCACCCTTCGACACCGTGCCCATGGCGGGAGTACGGGAACACGTCCCGGTGACGGTCGCCTTCGGCACCCGCGATCTCATGCTGCCGCCGGGCGTCAGCCGGCGCCGAGATCATTTGCCCGCCACACCCGCTGGGTGCGCCTGCCCGGCTGTGGGCATGTGCTCATATCCGACGATCCGGACCGGGTGGCGGGCACGATCCTGGACGGGATCGCGCGTCCCGCCGCCAGGGAAGCGAGCGCCTGAGCGGTTGCGCTACGGACGCAGCAGGAAGAACCGCCAGAAGGCGTTCTCGATGGGCAGCACGCGGGCCTCGGTGAATCCGGCCTCCCGTGCCCAGCGCAGCAGGGTCGGCGTGCGGAGCATGGTGCCGTTGGCCTCCACCGGGTTCTCGGCCATGGTGGCGGGCAGGCAGTGCAGCACGCTGCAACCGAATTGGAAGCGTTCCAGCACGGGTCCGGGGGTGGTCAGCTCGTCCTCGACCCGATCGTCACCGATGAGGACCGCGCCGTCGGCCGTGAGGGCACGGCGGGCGGCGCGCAGGGTGCCCACCGGATCGCCCATGTCGTGCAGGGTTTCGAACAGTGTGATCAGTTGGTACGCATCGGTTTCGGCGAGCGCGGCGGCGTCGGCCGCGGTGTAGCGCACCCGGTCCGCCAGTCCGGCCGCTACGGCCGCGGCACGCGCCTCCTCGATCGAGGCGGCGTCCAGGTCCACGCCGTGCACGCTCGCGTGCGGGTAGGTGGTCGCCAGGGCGGTGGTGGAGCGTCCGCAGCCGCAGCCGAGGTCCAGAATCCGGGTGCCGGGCTCGGTGCGCAGGCGCGCGTCCACGTCCGGGACCGCGGTGAGCCAGTCGGCGAGTTCGTGATGGAACAGGGCCCCGTTGAGATCCCGTATGCCGTGGCGGATTTCGGCTCCGTAGGCGGAGAAGGGCACTCCGCCGCCGGTGCGGTAGGCGGTGGCCAGCTCGGGCAGGACGCCCGCGACCCCGGCGATCATGGGCGCGGTCGGTGCCACGAAGTACGGGCTCTCATGCGCCAGCAGCACTTCCGCGTGTGCGGCGGGCAGTTCGAAGCGGCGCAGCTCCGCCGCATCGCCCGGATTCGGGCAGTGCAGGTAACCGGCGGTGGCCTGCTGCTCCAGCCACTCCCGCGCGTAGCGGGCCGCGATACCGGCCCGCTCGGCGAGTTCCGCACCGGTAGCCGCCCGCTCCGCCAAGGCCCCGTACAGCCCCAGCACCAAGCCGAGCTGCACGCTCATCAGTTCCAGTGCGCGCGTCGCATCTTCGATCAGCCTGTCCGCGAACACCTCTCGCGGATCGGTCGCACCTCGGGGCGCGGGGGCGACGGCTGTCGTGCTGTGGGTCATCGGCACTCCTCGGTAGTCGGGGTGGTGGCGCTCACCACACCACCGCCTGAACATTGCTCGGCCGAGTCTGAACCCCGCGCCCACCGGCCGTCTGTCGCTCCGCCGACCGTCTCGATGTCACGCCGCCGACACATCGGCCATTTGCCAACTGGTTGCCACAGGTCGACTCGAGGTACTGTTCACCCTTCGAAAGATCCTTGGGGGATTCGCGAAGTATCACCGCCGAACCGGTCGAGTACCCCGAACGTGTTCGAGGAGAACGCCATGCCCTACCTGATCGTCGGACTCATCACCCTGGCCCTGTGGGTGTTCTGCCTGATCGACGTGATCACCGCCCCCGAGTCCGGCATCCGCCACCTCCCCAAGGGCGCCTGGCTCCTGATCATCCTCTTCGTCCCCACCGTCGGCGCCCTGCTCTGGCTCATCCTCGGCCGCCCCTACGAACCCCCGCGCCCCCGCTCCACCACCGCCTACCCCGAATACGACCGCCCCGGCCGCTACATCCCCCGCAACCCCGACGACGACGAGGAGTTCCTCCGCGCCCTCCGCGCCCGCGCCGAACAGCAGCGCGCCGAGGCCAAACGCCAGGAGGAAGCCCGGCAGCGCGACCTCGAATTCCGCCGCCAACAGGGCGAACAGGTGGACTGAACCCATGCGCGAGCACAAGCCGAGCCGCCCCGACTCCTGCCTGCTCTGACTACCGACCGCGGAGTAGCCAATCAGTTGCCACCTTTCGTCGATCGTCCCTCGACACGGCGCGACAGTGGGGCCGTTCCTCGGTAACGATCCAGATACGGACACTGCGCCGGAGGCGGTTCGCAGCGTGATGTGGAGAACGAATACTTCAGCGCCGCAGCATCTTTCGGCGGAGATGCCTCGTTCGTGTGAGGTGGGTCGCCGCAGCGGCCGGGAAGTGACCACCATCGCATTCCACTTCCTGGTCGCATGACCGGCGTGTCATGGTCGCAGTCGTCGCCGGGCCCGGCGCGTCGCACCATTCGGAAGGTTTCTCATCGGCTCCCCACGGAGGACACCATGCGTACTCGGACCACCGCTTTCACCCTGCTGACCGCCGCGAGCGGAATCGTCGCCGCCGCCGTGATCGGCGCCGGATCGGCCGCCGCGGCCACCCCGGTCGCCGGACCGGGGGCGGTCGGATTGGAACTGACGCCCGGCGAGACGGCGGCGCTGGCCAATGGTCCGGTACCCGCACTGGTCGATCAGGTGGTGCCGTACAACGCCACCTCGGTGGCGCTCGCGCCGGGATCGCAGCTGGCCGAGAACGACGCGTGGCGGTTCGCCCCGCTGCGCGACATCATCGGTGAGGCCGCGGCACATCCCGGCGGGAATGTGGCCGTCCTGGTGAGCCCCGCCGACGGACTGATCGTCGTCCAGAACTGGTAGATACCCGACCGCGGATGGCCCGTCGATCACATCGGCGGGCCATCCGCGCGCATCGGCCCCGGCGGCACCTGGACTCTCCTCCGGCGGGAGAGTCCACCATGGACGGTGGTTCTCCGCTCCCGTCCAGGAAGGTTGACGATGGCCACGGTGGTAGACGTCGACGCGCGCGGCGCGCAGCACTGCGAGACGACGGCGCTGGGCGTACTGCTGCGACAGCGGGGCCTCGAGCTGTCCGAGCCCATGCTCTTCGGGCTCGGCGGCGGGCTGTCCTTCCTCTACTGGGACAGCAAGGCCATGGACTTCCCCTTCCTCGGCGGACGCGTCAAACCGTTCGACCTCACCCGCAACCTCGCCGCCACCCTCGGACTGAACCTGCGCGTGCACGAGACCACGTCACCGCGCAAGGCGTGGGAGAACGTGGCCTCCGCCCTCGACGACGGCCAGCCGGTGGGCCTTCAGCTCGACAGCTACCACCTGGACTACTTCGGCTCGAAGGTGCACTTCGGCGGCCATATCGTCGCCATGTACGGCTACGACGAGCACAATGCCCTCCTGGTCGACACCGCACAGCAGGGCGGCGCGGTCACCACCAGCCTGGCCAGCCTCGCCGCGGCCCGCGCCGCACGCGGCCCGATGACGGCCAGGAACCGCTCGTTCACGCTCACGCCGCCCACTCCCCCACCCGACCCACGCGGCCGGATCGTTCCCGCCGTCACCGCCTGCGCCCGTGCCTTCCTCGAGCCACCCATCGCCAATGTCGGCTACCGCGGCATCGAGAAGGCCGCTCGACTGGTGCCCACCTGGTTCGAACGCACCGACGACCCGGGCCGTGACCTGCCGCAGGCCGCGCTGCTCATGGAGCGGGCCGGGACCGGCGGCGCCCTGTTCCGCAATCTCTACCGCGACTTCCTCGCCGAGGCGATGGAGCTGCGCGACGCCAGCGAACTCCGCACCGGCCACCGCCTGTACACCCGTGCGGCCACCCACTGGACCGAGGTGGCCGCACTCCTCACGCAGGCCGGAACGGCAAGCGCCGCACAGCATCTCGCCCAGGCGGGCACGCTGCTCGGCGAGGTCGCCCGCATCGAGCGCGAGGCCATGCTCACCCTCGTTCGACTGGGCGAGCCGGAATGAGATCTCGGCCACGTCCGCCCCGCCGAGCTTGCGACTCTACCCGCACGGGAGGGTAGAGTTCCCATCGCTGAGCGTTAGCTGAGATTCCGCATCAGGCAGTGTGGCCGATGCCGATCAGCAGTGATTCCGCATCGTCGGCCGCTCGCATCCGGAATGAATTCTGTTCATGCCCACGCGTTTCCGCACTCCGGTGACGCGTGCGCAGTGATGATTGGAGCCGCCGATGGTGACCGCCGCGCCCACCCGCGATACCGAAGGGTCGGTACTTCACGCCCTGCGCCATCCCACCCGATTGCGCACCGAGGTGCTGGCCGGTCTCGTCGTCGCGCTGGCCCTCATCCCCGAGGCGATCTCCTTCTCGATCATCGCGGGCGTGGATCCGCGCGTCGGCCTGTTCGCGTCCTTCACCATGGCCGTCACCATCGCCATCGTGGGCGGTCGCCGGGCCATGATCTCGGCGGCGACCGGTGCGGTGGCGCTGGTCGTCGCACCGGTGGTGGCCGAGCACGGGCTCGACTATCTCATCGCCACCGTGATCCTGGCGGGTGTGCTCCAGATCGTGCTGAGTGTGCTCGGCGTGGCCAAGCTGATGCGCTTCATTCCGCGCAGCGTCATGGTCGGCTTCGTCAACGCCCTGGCCATCCTCATCTTCCTGGCCCAGATCCCGCACCTGCTGGGCGTGCCGTGGCTGGTGTACCCGATGGTCGCGATCGGCCTGCTGATCATGGTGTTCCTGCCCAAGCTCACCACCGTCGTCCCGGCTCCGCTGGTGGCCATCGTCGCGCTCACCGCGGTCACCGTCGCGTTCGCGCTGAATGTGCCGAATGTCGGCGACGAGGGTGAGTTGCCGTCGAGCCTGCCGTCGCTGCTGCTGCCGAACGTGCCGCTGAACCTGGACACCCTGAAGATCATCGCGCCCTACGCCCTGGCCATGGCGCTGGTCGGCCTGCTCGAATCCCTCATGACCGCCAAACTGGTCGACGACATCACCGACACCCACTCCGACAAGACCCGCGAGGGCTGGGGCCAAGGCATCGCCAACGTGGTCACCGGCTTCTTCGGCGGTATGGGCGGCTGCGCCATGATCGGCCAGACCATGATCAATGTGAAGGTGTCCGGCGCGCGCACCCGCATCTCCACCTTCCTCGCCGGTGTCTTCCTGCTCATCCTGGTGGTTGGCCTGGGCGATGTGGTCGCGCTGATCCCCATGGCGGCCCTGGTCGCGGTCATGATCATGGTGTCGGTCGGCACCATGGACTGGCATTCCATCGCCCCGAAGACGTTGCGGCGCATGCCGATCGCCGAGACCACCGTCATGCTGGTCACCGTCGCGGTCACCGTGTTCACCCACAATCTCGCCTACGGCGTCATCGTCGGCGTGCTCACCGCCATGGTCGCCTTCGCCCACCGCGTCGCCCACTTCACCGAGGTGACCAAGGTGCACGAGGCCGACACCGACCAGGACGGCGACATCGACACCCGCGTCTACACGGTGCGCGGCGAACTGTTCTTCGCCTCCAGCAATGACCTGGTCTACCAGTTCGACTACACCGGCGACCCGCACAACGTGATCATCGACATGTCCGACGCCCACATCTGGGACGCCTCCACCGTCGCCACCCTCGACGCCATCACCACCAAGTACGCGTCCAAGGGCAAGCACGTCGAGATCATCGGACTCAACCCCGCCTCCGAGCTGCGCCGCGAACGCCTCAGTGGCCACCTCGCCGGAGCGCACTGACATGGCCGACCGCGCCACCCTGCAGATCGGTCAGGTCGCCGAGCGAACCGAGTTGTCGATCAAGACGATTCGCCACTACGACGAGGTCGGCCTGGTCACCCCCTCGGCGCGTTCGACCGGCGGCTTCCGCCTCTACACCGAGGCCGACGTGCGCCGCCTCATGGTCATCCGCCGGATGAAGCCGCTGGGCTTCACCCTCGCCGAGATGAAGGAACTGCTGGAGTCCCTGGCCGTCCTCGACGATGCCACCGCCGACGCCGACCGGCGTCGCCGAGCCGCCGAGGTCCTGCGCGACTGCCACGACAAGGCCGAGGCGAGCTGCGCGACGCTGCGCCGCCAACTCGCCTACGCCGAGGAGTTCGCCGCCCTGCTGTCCGATCGCAGCGCGGCGAGAGACTCCGCACCCGCGACCTAGCGCGCCGGATTCGCCCGCGGGCGCCACCACGCCGACGCGACCGTGGTGGCCCCCGCGCGCCCGGGCTGCGAGCATGGGGCGGTGGCCGTCGATACCGAAGAACTGGATCCCCGCGCACTGGAGGCGCTGCGGATGCCGTTGACCGGTTACTGCTACCGCCTGCTCGGCTCCGCCGCCGACACCGACGACGCGGTGCAGGAGACGCTGATCCGCGCCTACACCCGACGCGACGGGTTCGACCCCGGCAAGGGGCGGCTGTCCACGTGGGTGCACGCCATCGCCACCAATGTGTGCCTGGACATGCTGCGGTCGGCGCGGCGGCGGATGCTGGTGTGGGAGGGGCCGGTTCCCGACGGGTTCGACGCCGGCTCGGTGCTGCCCGCCGACCGGTGGATCGAGCCGATGCCCGACGCCGAACTCGTCGACGCGACCGACCCGGCCGAGGTGGTCGTGCGGCGCGAATCGGTGCGGTTGGCGTTCGTGGCGGCGCTTCAGCATCTGCCGCCGCGACAGCGGGCCGTGCTGGTGCTGCGCGATGTGCTGGCGTTCTCGGCGGCCGAGACCGCCGGGATGCTCGGGGTCAGCGCGGCGGCGGCGAACAGTGCCCTACAGCGGGCGCGGGCGACGCTCGACACGGTGCGGACCGATCGCGGGCACGCGCTCGACCTCGACGCCGAGCGGGATCGCGACCTGTTGCGGCGGTATCTGGTCGCCTTCGAGGCACACGATGTCGACGCCTTGGCCGCGCTGCTGTGCGAGGACGCCGAATCGAGTATGCCGCCCTTCCCCTGGCGCATCGACGGACGCGACGCCCAGCTCCGGATCTTCGCCGCGGCCGACGACTGTACGCGTGATCGGCTGGTGCCCGTCCGGATCAATGGTTCCACCGGATTCGGCCAGTACCGCCCGGACGAGCACGGCGTGCTGCGCCCGTTCGCCCTGCTCGCGCTCGAGCAGCGCGGCGGTCGCATCGCGCGACAGCTGACCTTCCTGGGGACGCACGCTCGATTCGCACGATTCGGATTGCCCGAGACATTCGATTCCGCGACGACCGATGAATTTCGGCCACCCGCGTCGTAGCAGTAGTGACCCCATCGCTACGACGCTTCGGAGAGCCCGTGACCGACACCATCGACCTGCGCGCCCACACCACCGCCGAGCGGGAACGCCTCGCCGACCTGCTCGCCACCCTCACCCCCGACCAGTGGGCCGCGCCCTCGCTCTGCACCGGCTGGCGGGTCCGTGAGGTCGTCGCCCACATGACCATGGCCTACCGCATCTCGTTGCCGCGATTCGCCATCGGCTTGGCCGCGGCCCGCTTCTCGTTCAACCGCTATGCCGACCGCGCGGCCCGCGCCGATACGCGACGTCTGAGCGACGCCGAACTCCTGACCTGCCTGCGCGACAATGTGAACCATCCGTGGCAGCCGCCGGGCGGCGGCCCCGCGGGCGCGCTGAGCCACGACGTCATCCACGGTCTCGACATCACCGAACCGCTGGGCCTGCCCGCGGCCCCGGCCGACCGCATCGCGCTGGTCCTCGGTGACGGTGATCCGAAGACCCTCGCCTACTTCGGCGTCGACCTCACCGGCGTGCAACTGCGGGCGACCGACGCGGACTGCACGATCGGCTCCGGAACCCCGGTCGCCATGCCCGCCAAGGACATCCTTCTCACCGTCACCGGTCGCCGCCCCGTCGAGCGGGGGTGACCCGACGCGGATCAGGGTGCCACTCGGGGAATTCACCGATGCGCCCGATTCGGCGGGCGAGGACACTCGACAGTGTGACGACCAACGATGCCACCCCGCGTACACCGATCGCCCCGACCGACTCCACACCCGCCCCGCGCCCCCGCGGCGGCGGGACCCGCTCGCTCGGCGTCGCCCTGCTCGCCGCCGCGTTCCTGGCCGCACCCGCCGCGTGGGCGGCCGGTACGGCCGCCGCGGACGACGGCGACGAGCGGGGCTACGGCTACGTGCTCCAGTTCGGCGAGAACGGCTACGAACACCACTGGGTCCAGCACCCCGACCGCGCCGGCTACTACTACCACGACGGCCAGATGTACTGGAACCCGGGCAAATAGCCCGACACTCCCGAATCGGTGCGGATACCCGCGGCGATTCCGCCTGCACCACCGGATGATTCGCCCGCTCCGACCCGACTGTCGGTGAACGGCGCTAGTCTCGCCCCATGGGCATTTCGTCGCGGCGCGATGGCCCGGTCGATCCGATCGCGGCCGCGTTCTTCTGGCTGCCGGAACTCGGCATGCCACCGCGTCCCGGTGTGGAGGGCCTGTCCCGGCCCGCCGCCCGGGTCGTCATCGAGGCGGCACCGCAAGCCTGGCGCTACGCGGGCGACTGTCTCGGCACCAATTACGCACTGGAGTCCTTCACACTGGTCGAACGCCTAGGCAGGCAAGCCCCCGATCTCATCCGCCGGGGCAAGCCCGTCCGCTGGGCACGAGCCTGCGTCTGGGCGGTCGGCCACCGCTACGGGCTCATCGGCCAGGACTGCGGCCTGGATGCGCCGAACCTGTCCCGGGAACTCGACGCCAAACCGTACTACCTGAACCGGGACGCCGCCGCCATCCGCGAGGTCATCGACCAGAACTGGCACATCCCGCTGGACTACGACTTCAGCTAGGCGGCGCTGCGACCAACCGGTCCGGCGAGGGTGTCGGCCACCGCCACAGCCGGCGATTCCGGGGGGGCCGACCGTCGCACAGCGGCCCTCGAGTTCAGTCGATGTGGAAGGTGTCCGCGCGGTGCGACAGCCGTTCGGCGAAGGTCTCCGTCCACGCGGTGGACTCGGGTTCGTCGGGGGTGATGGGGGTGCGGTGGCTCGCTCTGGGAGGCACGGGGATATCGCGGCGCTCGGAGCCGCCCGGACCGGCCTGGAGGGCCAGCAGCCGCACACCCCAGCGGACGTAGGCCGGAACACTCATCCCCGCGCACTCGGCGGCATCGCGCAACGTGAGCCAGTCCCCCTCGCTCACGGTCACCACTATGTCTTTGCTCGCCATACTCGACAACCGTAGACCGCGTTCGGGGGCCGCGCAGCGAGTCCGGGTATCCGCTGTGGGTGCATCGGGCGCGGCATCCGCCCGGCTATCGGGCACTGACGTCCGGTGTGCGGATCCGCCACATGCCGCCGCCGATGGCGAGTACGCCCCGGGCGGGCAGGGCGACCGCACCGATGACCGGGTTCTCGGCCAGGCGCACGGGATTGCCGAGATCCTGGCCGTCGAGCACGGCCGATGCCGCCGTGATCAGGTACATCTGCTCGGGCATCAGGGTCCCGTAGTGGCCGCTCGGCATCGTGCCGGACATCCGCAGGGAGCCCATACCCAATGCGGCGGCGGCGATTTCACGGGCACGCAACAGCGATCGCGAACGCCAGGTGCGCAGCGGCAGCCGCGGTCCCAGCGCGTTCGGGAGCCGCAGCGCCGGCGTCTCGGTGGCGGTGAACGTCCACTCCAGCGCGGGGTCGTCGACCGTGACACGCACCGACGCCGGTCCGGTCCAGGTCACCTCGATGGCGGCGAGACCGGTGTATCCGCACGCCGCGCCGAAGTAGCGCGGACAGGCGGTGTCCACGCGGTCGCCGTCGACGAAGATCGACCAGCGGCCGTCCGGATCGCGATGCCACACACTGCGATACGGACCGAAGCTGTTGTCGGGGAAGACGCGCAGGGCGAGGATGTGGCCGCTGTCGAACGGCAAACCGAAAACACCCCACCCCCGGACGTATTCGTGGCCGGGCCACGGCGCTTCACCGCGGCGTTCCGGCAGGTCCCGCAACCGGGTCGCCAGGTCGAGCATGGTCCTCACCTCCGTGCGATCCATCCACGACGCGGCGGCGGGTACCGTGGCGACGTGAATCGGACCACCAACGCTAGGCACGGTGCGACCGCGTGTCGTCGGGTGTTCACCCTACGAATCGGCGACGGTGTCCAGCAGTCCGTGCGCGACGGCGTAGAGGGTGACGGTCGATCGGCTCGACGATCCGGTCTTGGCGTAGATACGCTCGATATGCGTACCGGCGGTCTTCGGGGTGATGCCCAGGGCGCGGGCGACCTGCCGGGTGGACGCGCCCCGCGCGATCAGCACCAGCACCTCGAGCTCACGCGGCGTCAGGCCGTCCGGTCCCCGGCGGCGACGGTGGCGTTGCTGCCCCGCCGCGGTGAGCACGGCGTCCACCGCCGTCGCGTCCAGACGGCCGCCACGCACCCCGGCCCGCAATTCGGCCACGATTCGACTGGGCGGCAGCGCATCCCGGTACGCCCGCGGTTCACTCATGGCCCGATAGATGTCGGCGGCGGCGAGTATGCGCGCCGCCACCGGTAGCGCCGGTCCGGTCAGCCCGCGGTGCGAACCGGAACCGTCGAGACGTTCGTGGGCCAGGGCGGCGACGGCGCCGATGCGCGCCAGCGCCGCCGGGCGGGCCAGCACCCGTTCGGTGTAGTACGAACTCAAACGGAGCCGTTCACGCTCGGCCACCGTGAGCGCGCCCGGCTTGTCCAGGATGGTGGCCGGAACACCGTGCAGTCCGATGTCGTGCAGCAGTGCCGCGCGGCGCAGCACGGTGGCATCGGATGCGGCGAGCCCCGCGACGGCCGCGGCCCGATCGGCGAGATCGGCCACGCCGCGCGAATGTCCCGCCCGGTAGGGCGAGCGCAGGTCGGTGAAGTCGGCGATCACCTCGAGCGCGGTGTCGAGTTCCAGGTCGGTGAGGTGCCGCCGCAGCGCCGGGTCGTCGGCGATGATCTCGCCGTAATCGGGATCGGCATCCAGTTCGGAGAGCAACTCCGCGGCCGCCGCGCGAAAGGCGTCCACCACGGCCGGATCGAACTGGGTGCCGCGCCGGGAGCGGACGACGTCGAGCGCGGCGTCCATCCCGGCCGTCCGGTACACCACCTCGACGACGTCGGCGAGATGGAACAGCCGTACACCGAGTCCGATGCGGTCACCGCCCACACCGACCGGCACGCCCTTGCCGTCCCATCGCGCGAAGAACTGCCGCAGCGAGTCGCCCACGGCCGGTCCGAGCCCGAGCCGCTCGGCCATGGTCGAGGTGGTGAGACAGTGCGAGATGAGCCCCCGCTCGATATCGCGGCCGCCCCTGGCCGCGATCGTCACCGTCTTGCGCACCCGCTGCGGCAGCGGCCCCGACGATCCGGCGTGCGACAGGAAGAACATCGCCCCGCCCACGCCGCGCAGATCCACCCGGTAGCTGTCGGCGCGGAAGGCGATGTCGTCACCGAACCACGCGGCCACCTCGGGCGCGTCCGCCACGCAGCCCGCCCAGGCCAGCACCGCGATGTAGTACAGCTCCGACCGCTCCTCGGCACTGAGCCCCACCTGCTCGCCGAGCCGGGCGGCCAGCCGCCAGGAGCGCAGCACATGCGCCATCGGCTGGCCCAGGCCGAGGTCCATCGCGAAGGAGAACGCGGCCAGCAACGCTGCCAGCGAAACACCCGAATCCCGAGCGTCGCGCGTCATGGTGCGAGCATAGACGCGGCAATCGCCGGCGTGCCGGGTGCCGCTCGCCGGAGCGGCGCGATCGGCTCAGCGTGCGAACCGGCCCGCGAACGAGCGCAGGGGCAGGTCGGCGCTGGTGATGATCCCGGGCGGCGCGGCGTGCACGGCACGGATGGCGTTCAACGCGGGCAATCCGGTGACGGTCATGCCGATGGCGGCGAAGTTCGCGGGGTCGGACAGGTCGAATCCCTTGCGCGGGAAGATCATGTGCTTGCTGTAGATGTTCGGGTCACCGGTGATCTGGGTGATGTAGCAGCCCTTGATATCCCATGCGGGGTCGGTATGCGGAGTCATCTGCCATTCGAGATGGGTTTCCACCCGCGGCACGCCGTCCACCATGCCCTGATATCTGAGGTAGCTCGCGCCCAGGGAGCCCTTGGGCAGGTGGTACCAGCCGAGGTCGACGTCCTCGGTGCACGCGCCGAGTTCGTAGCCGAACGCCACCTCGTCCAGCTCGAGCTCGAAGGCGTCGGCCATGAGGTGGACCGCGTCGGCGAAGACGGCGGTGTAGGTGTAGAGCGAATCCGCGATTGTCGGATCGTCGACGGGGCGTCCGTAGCCCACCGCCCGCCAGGTGTCGACGGAGTGGTGGCAGGAGACGTCGACCGATTCGGTCACGGTGACATTCTCGATCTCGGCGACGTCGGCGCTGTGCACGATGCCGAGGATCTGGCACAGCCCCGGGTTAATGCCGGTTCCGTAGAAGGTCGAGTTCCCGCGCTCGCAGGCGGCCTGGATGATCTCGCTGACCTTTCGGCCCGAGGGGTGCGGATGGTTGCGATCACGGTGGTAGCCGGTGATCCAGTCGGCGGTGGTCACCACGTCGATACCCGCCTCGAGCACCCGCTCGTACAGATCCTCGTCCGGGAACACCCCGTGGAAGGTGAGCACATCGGGCCGGGCCGCGATGATCTCCTCGACCGATCCGGTGGCGCGCAGGCCGATCGGTCCGATGCCGACGATCTCACCGACGTCGCGCCCGATCTTCTCCGGTGTGTAGCAGTGCAATCCGACCAGTTCGAGGTCGGGGTGTGCGCGGACGCGTCCGATCATCTCGGTGCCGAGGTTGCCGGTGGCGACCTGGAACACCCGAATCGTGCCGGTGCTCATGCTGACGGACCTTTCTGCCGTGCGATGGCGGGATAGAACTGCACCGCCCACTCCCGCAGTGCGGTGAACCCCTGGAATTCCTTGCGCGACAGCGCCGGTGGGTCCGAATACCGCTGATGCGCCCAGATCTCGATATCGGCCTCGAACTGCTCGATGACGAAACCCGCCATGGCCCTGCCGTATTCGGTGATGTCGGGACCGTCCTCCCCGGGTTTGCGGCCGATCCACACGGTGAACCGCACATCGCAGGTGCTGTCGTCGACCGGGGTCACCGCGGGCATGGTGCGGTTGTCGACCATGCCCCAGCTCTTGGTGAGCGAGCAACCCAGCCCGGCATTGACGGACTCGACGCCGCTGCGCGCCTCGGCGGCGGTGGTTCCGGCGTCGAAGGCGATGGTGAAGTCCACGTAGGAGACCGGCCCGGAGAAGTCGTGGCGGGTCAACTCGGGGACGAACGGCGTCTTGTGCACGAACGTGAAGTGCGCGAAGTCGACACCGTTCTCCAGCACGTACTGCGGATGCAGTTCCAGCCGCCGCCGGTACAGCGTCGCGGCGGGGAACGGCGGGTAGTAGTCGGCGGCGGTCTTGTCGTCGCCGAAGGCGGAGAACAGATCCGGGACCTCGAAGTACGGTGGTCGCCCCGCGGTGTCGAACCAGATCCAGACCGCCTCGTTGCGTTCGACGACGGGGTAGGTGCGAATCCGCCGTCCTCGATTCGGATGGGTCTCATACGGTATGCACACATTGCGGCCGTCCCGGTCCCAGTGCCAGCCGTGGAACGGACAGACCAGGTTCTCGCCCTCGACGTGCCCGCCGTAGCCGAGGTGGGCGCCGAGATGTTCGCAATAGGCGTCGAATACCGAGATCCGGCCGGACACCGCCCGCCAGGCGACCAGGTCGCGGCCGAAGTACGTCATTCGGTGCACGGAGCCGACCGGAATCTCCGCGCCCCACGCGACTTGGAACCAGCCCGTCGGCTCCATCGGCAGTGGTGGTTTCGCCATCTCGATCCTCCGAAGCCCGGTCACGCGGCGACCATAAGAATAGAACCCTCTGTGAAAGAATGAAAGAGCTTGCTACGAAACTGGTTCGACTAGCGCGAGATCGGTAGACTTCGCCTCCGTGACGGAGGCGGCGATCGGCGGACGACGGGCGAACAGGCGCGGCATCGCCTCTCGCGAGAGCATGCTCGAAGCGGCCATCACCTCACTGGCCACCGGCGACCCCGCCGCGGTCTCCGGCAATCGGATCGCGCGTGACATCGGCGCGACCTGGGGCGTGATCAAGTACCAGTTCGGCGATATCGACGGGCTGTGGGCGGCGGTGCTGCGCCATACCGCCGACAAGCGCGGCGATCTGCCCGCGGGCACGAAACCCGGTGGCACCCTACGGGAACGGGTGTCGAACCTGATCCACACCATGGCCGCGGGACTGCGCACCCCCGAATCCCTGGCGATCGAGACGCTGCGCGCCGCCCTGCCCCGCGACCATGCCGAACTGGAACGCGACTACCCCCGCACCGCCGCCGAACTGTCGTCCTGGAAGCCGCGGTGGGATCAGGCGTGTGAACGCACCTTCGCCGACCTGAACGTGGACCCGGTCAGGGTGCGGCAGGTGGCCGCGCTCCTCCCGGCGGCCATGCGCGGCATCACCTCCGAACGGACCCTGGGCACCTACGGCAACCTCGATGACGCACTGGACGGCCTCATCGGCAGCATCGTCGCGTATCTGGAGACCTGAACCAGCCGACGCGATCCGGCATTCGAAACGATGCGGTCGAGACGGTCAGTCGCCGTCGCGCCCGGCGGGCAGGGCGACCGCGATGACGGCAACCGCGAGCATCAGGACCGCCATGGCGTAGAAGGCGCGATCGTAGGCGTCGAGCAGTGCCGCCGGGGCACTGCCGGACACACCCGCCACGGTGATCAGCGCGGCCAGCCCGAGTGCACCGCCGACCTGTTTGGTGGTGTTCATCAGGCCGGAGGCGGCTCCGGCGTCATCGGCGGGGACGCCGAAGGTGACCGTCGTGGTGATCGGGGTGTTGAGCAGGCCGCTGCCGATACTGAAAACGACCGCGGGGCCCAGTATTCCGAGCAGGTACCCGCTGTCGACGGCGAGTTGCGCCTGCCACCAGAATCCGGCCGCGGCGAGCAGCGCGCCAACCGCGATGAGGACGCGGCCGTCGACGCGGCGCAGCAGCCACGGCGTCGCACGCGCACCCACCAGGATGGCGACCACGGTGTGCGGCAGGAAGGCCAGACCGGTCAGCAGCGGGCTGTAGCCGAGGACGTTCTGCATGGACAGCGTGAGGAAGAACCACATCGGATTCAGGCAGGCACCCGCCAGCAGCATGGCCGCATTGCCCACCGCGACCGAACGCATGCCGAACAGGCGCAGGGGGATCAGCGGAACCACCGCCACCCGCGCCTCGACAGCGATGAACAGGCCGAGCAGGCCGAGACCCAGTGCGATGCCGATGATCGTCGGCATCGCGGCCCATCCCGATCTCGCCGCCTCCGCGATCCCGGCGGCGAGAGCGCCCATGCCCGCCGTCGCCAGCACGGCACCGACCACATCCAGCCGTGGCCGCGCGCCGTCCGGCCGATCGGCGGCGATGTAGCGCACCGTGAGCACCACCGCCGCCATGCCGAGCGGCACGTTGACCAGAAGGGTGGACCGCCAGGACAGATACTCGGTGAGGAGGCCGCCCACCAGATTGCCAGCGGTGCCGCCCGCTGTCCCCACCGCGGTCCAGATCGCCAATGCGCGGGTGCGAGCGGACCCCTCGGGGAAGGTGGCCGTGAGCATGGTCAAGGTGGCGGGCGCGAGCACTGCGGCGCCCAACCCCTGCACCGCGCGCGCCGCCACCAGCATTCCGGCCGAATCAGCAAGACCGCCAACCAGACTCGCACCCGAGAACAGCAGCAGTCCAGCAAGGAAGACGCGGCGGCGACCGTACAGGTCGGCGAGGCGACCACCCAGCAGCAGCAACCCCGCGAACGTCAGCGCGTAGGCGGTGACCACCCACTGCTGTCCGGTCTCACCGAAGCCGAGTGCCGCCCGAATCGACGGGAGCGCCACATTCACCACCGAGATGTCCAGCACCACCGCGAACTGGGCGGCGCACGCCACCGCCAGCACGATCGCTCCGGCGCCGCTCCGCTGCTCGTCGACGCGGTTCGCCTGGGCTGCGTATTCGGCCATCCCACCTCCCGGCTTATACGCTTGTATCATATACACTTGTATCACGAAGTTTCGCTGAGCGAAAGGAAGGGCCGTGCCCCGCACTCCCGACCACGCGGCTCGCCGCGCACAGATCGCCGACGCCCTGGTCCGGGTGGCGAGCCGCGACGGTCTGCACGCGGTCACCATGCGATCGGTCGCGGCCGAGGCGGAGGTCTCACTGCGCCTGGTGCAGTACTACTTTCACGACAAGGAACATCTGCTGATCGGCGCGCTGGAACATCTCGAACAGCGAAGCCACCGACGTTGGGCGCAGCGCCTGGCAGCACTCCCCGATCCCCCGCCGCCACGCGCCGTCATCGAGGCGTTCCTGCTCGAGGCACTGCCGACCGACGATGCGAGCCGGGTGTTCCATCTGGTCGGCACCTCCTACGCCGTGCTCGCCATGACCGATCCTCGCATCGCCGGGCAGCCCTTCATCGGTGGGGTGGGCCGCCTCGAACGACAACTCGCCGACACCCTCGCCACCGCCCGGGCCGGGGGCGAGCTGGCCGACGACGTCGATGTCGACATCGAGGCGACACGCCTGGTCACCCTCACCAACGGCTTGGGGACCACCGTCTTGGTCGGCCAGCGCAGCGTCGACGACGCCATCGCGGTGGTCCGCTATCACCTCGATCGCCTGTTCCGGCCCGCGCGCGGCGGGTCCGCTCGCTGACCACACCTCGGATGCCGATTCCAGCGGCGGGTCCAACGGCTTTCGAAGATGCGATTACCGATTGCGTAGTCCGGCGAATCCGTGCGATCCGCCGTCGGCCGAATGGACAGATCCGAATTAACAAATACGACCGGTCAGTATTCATCGTCTATCCAGTCCGGTTGCGAGACCTACTTCACAGCCCGGCGGGCGCAACCGGATCACCGGATGAGCGATCGAAATGCTATGGCAATTGCCCGCATTTCACGGAGATGTACCAGACCTTTCGGTGCGGTTAACGGCGCAGCATCCGGTATGCAGGCAGTATGCGGCGTTCGGCGTATGGGCACACGGAAAACTGGTCGGATGCCTGGCGATACGCGGCGATGTTGCTCCTGGACCGTTAGCGCTGCGCGCGGCGATTCCAGCCGGTAATATCAAGCGGCGGTATCTGAATACGCTGCGGTCGAACGTATTTGGCGCGCCGGTGCAGGATGTCGAGTCGAGCCCTGCGCTGGCCCCCCGACCGCATGAAACAGGGAGTTCATTGTGGCGAGGTCGGATCGGCACTCGAGCCTCATACTACTCACGCTCCTTGTCTCACGGCGCGAGCGGAGCGCGTCGACGGCTGTTTCGTTACCCGCACCATCGATCTGATCCGGTCGATCCCCATCGACAGCGGCATGGCCGCGGCGGTGTCGGCCCGGGAAAGCCACCGGCATCGCTGCGATCTCGTCGCCCCTACTCGCAGTGAGGAGATGTTCTTGCCGACGCAATCTCATCCGCACCACCTCGGCACCCGTGGACACGACAGCGACGGCGGTGTGCGCCCGTGAGGCTGTACTCGTCGGAATTCGCGGCCGATCCCGGTGCCGCATACCAGGATCTGCGCTACCGCTACGGTGCGCTGGCACCGGCGGAGGTCGCCCCCGGGGTACCCGTCACGCTCGTGACCGGATATCGGGCGGCCCTGGACGTACTGACCGATCCGTCGCGTTTCCCGGCGGATCCGCGGCAGTGGCAGCAACGCGTCACCGGCGACTGCCCGGCCCTGCCCATGCTGCAGTGGCGACCCGACGCGATGCGCAGCGCGGGCAACGACCACGCCCGGTACCGGCGCGCCGTCACCGACTGCCTCGACCGCGTGGACCCGTTCGCACTATCCATGACGGTCGAGCATGCCGCCGCCCGGCTGATCGACGGATTCTGCGAGTCCGGCTCCGCGGATCTGCTGAGCCGCTTCGCGATTCCGCTCACGGTCCAGGCGTTCAACCGTATCCTCGGACTCGCCCCGGCGGCGGCGCAGGCCGCGTTCGACGCCCTCGCCCTGATGCGTGAGGCCACCGACGCGGCCGCCGTCGACCACGGCGATCGGATGCTGCTCGCGGCCATGCGGGAGACGGTGTCCGCCAAACATGCCGCCCCTGCCGGTGATGTGGCGTCCTGGCTGCTGAATCATCCTGCCGGACTGGACGATACCGAGGTGACGTACCAACTGGTCATGTTGTACGTGACCGGGTGCGAACCAACCTGGAATCTCATCGCCAACACCCTGCTGCTGCTGATGACCGACGACCGCTTCGGCGAGGAACTGCTCGCGGGGGCGTTGACCGCCCGCGATGCCATCGACGAGGTGCTCTTCGCCGACCCGCCGCTGGCCAACGCCTGTCCGCGCTTCCCACGGCAGATGCAGATCATCGGTGAGGCGATTCTGCCCGAACATCAGCCGGTGCTGGTCAGCCTGGCCGCCGGCAACAGCGACCCCGCCGTGGGCGGTGACCGCACCGGCAACCGCTCCCATCTGGCATGGGGCGCGGGCCCACATCAGTGCCCGGCCCGCTCGCTGGCCATGGTCATCGTGCAGGAAGCGTTGGATCAGCTGCTCGACGCGCTCCCGGATATCGAACTCGCGGTGCCGCTGGAGGAGGTGCACTGGCGCGCGAGCGCCTTCCACCGCGCACCCGCCGCCGTCCCGACCCGTTTCCCACCCTCTCCCCCACTGTCCTACGTCCACACGTCCCCGTCGCTGCCCCACCTCTAGGAGCCGCGTCGGCCCGTCGTGCCCCGACGAAGCTCCACAGGTTCGGCCCGATCGGTCTCTCCCGCCTACGGCGAGAGGCCGATCACCTGGCCACGGCGTGATCAGAGCGACAACCGACACCTGGGGACTGGTGTTCTGATCGCCATCGTGGAGCGGACACCCCACCGCGGGCGCGGCCGAAACCGACACCCGGCGCGTCAGCGTTCCAGCTGTCCCGGAGTGCGAGTCCGGCGGCGGTATCGACCGGGCGATTCGGTGAATTCGCTCGCCCATGCTCGTTCGAACGCCCCGCGGGAGAGAAAACCCGACGCGAAGGCGACGTCGGCGACGGTCCGGTACGGCTCACGGGTGAGTCGCTCGCGTGCGCGTTGCAGCCTGATCGCCCGCAACAGCGCCGCCGGGCTGGTCTGTTGGCTCGCCAGCGCCCGCTCGAGTTGTCGGCGGGAGCATCCGAGCCGCTCCGCCAGGTAGCTGGGGGTCACGGTGGGATCGTCGGCGCATGCGGCGACGAGAGCCCGAGCGGCGGCGGCGATCTCGTCGTACTGTCGGTCCTGCGACATCGTCTCGCCGATCAGGGCTTTCACCACGATATCGATGAGGTGTGAGCTGAGCTGGCCGAACTCCCATGCCGTCAGCGTCTCGCGATTAGACGTCATCTCCTTGGTCATCGCCGCCACCGTGCCCAGCATCGCGGAGTGGCCGCGCAGACGCAGTGGCGGACGGTCCTTGATCTTGGGCGGCAGCACCTCCTCGGGGATGGTCACTATCCACGCGCGAGCACCGTCGCCGTGCTCAAGTCGCATCGGGCGTCCCCACGACATCAGGCCCAGCTGACCCGGCCGGAGCCGCACCGCCTCGCCACTCTGTGCGACCGCGAGTTCACCGGTTCGTGGAATCAGCAGCCGTGCACTGCACACCGGATCCCGCCGCAGTTGCGCGGCGTCCCTCACGTATCGCACCGGCCCGGAGGTGAAGTCGATGATCTGGAATCGGGTCGGCTGGTACGGCGCCAATCGCAGCACATGGGTGTTGCCGAGGAAATCGGTTGCGCTGCTGTCGAATCGAAAGTCGAGCGCGCCGTGGTTCGCGCGCACATGTTCGGTCCAGAAGTCGCGCCTGTCGGCCGTCGAGACTTCTCGCGTGGAGCCGGTGACCGGCTCGTACCGCACCTCGTCCACTGGCAGCCCCCTGTACAAACGTCCACGACTGTCGCAAAGCGAGGCAGATCCTGTCGCGCATCGAGGCGCGCGGACTGCCGTTGCCCTCATAGCTTCGGGTGAGCGTACCCGGCACTACGCCGAACGCGGATGAGTAGGGAGGGGGCCGATGATGGCCACGAACGACCACATCGTGGGCGACAGACTCGTTCGGACCAGCGTGTACTGATGCGAAGGGGGCATCAGTACACGCTCGAAGGGCGTCGGCGAGTGCCGACCACAGCACCTCGGTCGACGAAGACCGGGGTGCTACCCCTCCCCACCGGATCCATCCGGACGCGACGGCTGGCCACGCTGCCGGACAGAGCCGTTCACGGCCCGGTTATCCCGGACTCACCCCGCCATGGGCTGTCGGCACCGAGATTCCCAGGCGGCCGGAATATCCGAGGAAAGCACCGGCGCACCGAGAGCCTCGTCATCGAACTCGAACGCCTCCAACACCTGAGGCAGGTGGTCGGCGAGGGTGTCGATAGCACGGCGGAGCGCCTGCTCGATCGACCGCACGGCGGTGGCGTCGAGCAGACCGCGCGTGAGGTACCACGCGGCATGCTGATTGAGATAGTGCAGTGCGAAAACATCACGCACCGCGGCGATCTCGGGCAGATCGGCGTACTGGTGCAGAAGTTGCAACGCCTCTTCGGCGCAGTACGCCTCGGCCAGGCTCAGCGCTTCCGGGATGACCGCCAACCGGTCCGTGAGATCCGGTGTCGCCAAATGCCGCTGCGCCTCCTGCACGATCGTGAGGGTGCGCGCGTTGAGCAGGCCCAGGCGATCGGCGGGATCGGCGGCATCGTGCAGGCCGGGTTCGGGAACCGGCTTTCCGGCCAGATGTTTGGCCAGCACCCGGCCGGCCACGGACCCGAGCACGTGGCAGTCGCCCTCACCGGTGATGGCGGCGTGGCAGACGCCGAGGTAGTCGGCGACGCGATTCGCGCTGAACATGCCCTGCGCGGCCATCTTCAGACGACTGTTCGTCACCGTGGACAGCGCGTGCAGCTGGATGAAGTGCTTGGCCAGCATCACCGATACGACGGTGTCGCGGTCGGTGAGGTCGCTGTTCGCCAACGACGTCTTGACCGCGTTGCCGTAGATCGTGCGCGCCACGGTGCCGGCCAGGTCGGTGAGCAGAGTGTCTCGCACATGCGGGAGATCCAGCATCGGGGGGGTGTCGTTGGGTGTCAGCGGCACCGTCCGCTTGGCGGCATAGCGCAACGCGATGTAGAGCGAGGCGCGGGCCGCCGCGTTAAGGCAGGACGACAGCGCCAGGCGCCCCACGGTCAGCTGACTGATCGCCGAAGCGAACGACCGCTTGCGACTGTTCTCGTCGCGCCAGGTCAGCACGCCCTGGTCGTCGATCGTGGCGAGGTCGTTGCTCAGCCAGGCACTGCGCTCCACCCGCAGACCGTCGAAACTGATGACAGAGTTGTCCATGATCACCAGCGGCTGGTGGTCGAGCTGGGTGATCGTCACTCCAGGGGCCGGTGCGCCGTCGGGGCCGCGTAGTCGCGCCGCGAACAGGTGCACGCCCTGGTCGACACCCGCCGAATCGATGTAGCGCGCGCCCACGACACAGACCCGGGAGACCGGAATACCGACGCTGGGCATGAACTTCCGGGCCCGCGGGTTCGGGGTGTTGATCACGAACCCGTCACCGTCCCAGGTGGCGGTGGTCTGCATGAACTGGATGTTCGAACCGCACCCGTACTCGGTCAGCAGCATGACTCCGATACTGGCGGCGTCGTCCAGATCCTCCAGATACGGTGCCGCCGAGTCGGAGTCGGTGAGCGTGGCCAGGCTGCCGGAGGCCAGGTTGTAGTGCCCGGAGATCAGCGGGATGAGATCCGTCGCCAGCACCGCCGACCAGTCGAAGACCGCGAACAGCTGTGGCAGGTTCGTAGCCACGGCCTGGGTGCTGCCGATTTCCTTGACCAGGTACCGCAGCTGGTCGTAAGCGTTCTCCCGGCGCTGGGCCTGGCTCATTCTCTCGTTGACGAAGTAGTGCGGGTTGGTCAGAACGTGTTGGAGCTTCCGGTGGAAGTCCAGGCTGCCGTGCCGAAGCAACTCGGCCAGCGTCGTCCCTTCCTGGTACCCGTGCGTGTTCATTTTCGGCCTCCTACTCAACGATCCCAGCGGACACTCGTCCACCGCTGGGCATGAGGCGATCGCTGCCGAACCTCGACACACCGGTCACCTGTCGCACCGCGCGCACGCGGGTACGGCAGCAACCGACAGTTTGGGGGACGGGGCGAGTCACCTGTCAAAAGTTCGTTGCACCACACACCTTCACATGAATGCCGTTCGGCGGGAATAGCTCGAGGCGATATCGCCGAGCTACGGTTGCTGCGGCCGGTCCGGTCGGTGGGCGGACAGCTGTGTGTCGAAGTGGTGCGGCAGCTCGTCGGCACCGCCCGGCCGAGCTTCCGGCAGTGTCGAACAAGTCACGAATTGTATTGTTACACAGATTCTCTCGCGCCTCATAGTGAACGCTCACAAACCACGGCGCGCTCGCACCCGCACCTCGACCGGCGAGGCGCGGGTCAGCTCCTCGGAAAGCTACACGACGGCAAACGGGTGCGCGGGCGGGAACACCACCGGCAGCTCCGTCAAGGCCCGGTGAAACGGACCGGGCCGCCAGACGAGATCCTCTTCACGAACCGCCAATGTGATGTCGGGCAGGAGGTCGAGCAGTTGATCGATGATGTCTTGGGCCAGCAGAATCCCGTACGGCCGAGCATGATCGGGGCACGCGTGATCACCGCTGCTGAACGCCAGGTTCCAGCCATTGTCCACGAAGGTGCCGGTGTTCAATTCCGGATCGGTGTTGCAGGCGGCCATACTGATGATGACCGGCTCGTGCGCCGGCAGCCACACGCCGTCGATCAGGGTGGGCTGGCGCGGATAGGTGATGCAGTAGTTCGCCATGGGCGGGTCGGTCGCCAGCCGCTCGTCGATAGCGCTCCGCGTCGTCAGCGGAATCCCTTGTCCGCCACTGGTGAAACGATCATCGGTCATCATCAACAGCAGCGTGTTGGCGACGAGGTTCAGCGGTGGTTCGACCCCGGCGGCGAACAGCAGCACCAGCTGATGGACCATCTCCTCATCGGTCAGCGCGGCCGGATGCCGGACCAGTCTCGTGGTGACATCGTCGCCCGGGTGGGCGCGCTTGAGCGCGGTGAGGTCGAACAGCGCCTCGCCCATCTGCGCGTTCACGGTGGCCGTGTCCACGCCGTCGAACATGGCGGCCGAGGCCGCCGCGACCCGGGTGCCGATTTCCGGTGGGCAGCCGAGTATCTCGCAGAAAACCGAGAAGACCAGCGGGAGGGCGTACTGGCTCAGCACGTCGGCTCTGCCGTCGGCACAGAAGGTGTTGACCAGCGGGATGGCCGAGCGCTCCACCATGGAACGCACCGCGTACAGATCGATTCCGGCCAGGGCGTCGTTGAGGGCCGCGCGGTACCGCGCGTGTGCCGCGCCGGTGGTGCGGATGGCATTGGGCCGGGCCTCGACCATCGGCATGATCGGGCAGCCGGAGGGCGCGGTGCGCTGCCAGATACTCGGATCGGCGGGGAAGCGGTCGGAATCGCCGAGAATTCGCACCGCGGTGGCATAGTTGATGACCAAGGTCGCCGGTAGTCCCGGCCACATCTCCACCGGCACCAGCGATCCATATTCGCTGCGCATCCGCCGGTAGGCTCCGTGTGGATCGGCCGCGAACGCGGGATCGTAGATCGGAATCCGCGGACCTAAGGCCTCGATCGGTGGCAGCGAGCTGGAGCTAGCACCCTGATGCGTGTGCTGCGGATACACGAAGCCTCCTTGGAATCGGTTGCGGCAGAATCGTACCCAAGGACGGGGGGACGCGCGGGCTTCGACCCGGATAGCGAGGTTTGTGCTACAGACTGGTCGCCCTGCACAGGCCCGAACGTATCGATACCGTCCCCACCGACGGGCTGGCGCGTTTGCCCGAGATTGGCGCGTTCCGTCCTGGCCGCCCGCCGGGAGCGCCTGCGACAGTGACAGTCGGTATGCGCGGCATGGCGTCGCGCCGTTCTGATCTTGGAGCGAAATCAGTTGTAGAGCATTTTCATTCGCGGTTCACCGTGCCTGTCGACATGTGATTGGAGATACCGTGCCCCACACCCGAGAGAGCGCTGTCGCCTACGTGATCACGGCTCTGGAGGCCAAAGGTACTGCGACACGCGATGATTTCGATGTGCCGGGGCTGGTCGCCACCTCACGCGCGATCGCTGGGAGCTGGGACCTCGAAGGGATGCCGCCATCGCTGTTCTGGACCCTCGCCGCCAGTCACCTCAGGGTTTAGCGGCTCGGGATCCGGCCCGGCGACCACCGGCGTCCGGCTCGCCACCGCCCAGCGCAGCGTCGCGCGGCGCATGGAGGCGGCGTCGGCATAGCCGAGCAGGCGGGCCTGCCGGTTGCGGCCCAGGGGGCCCGCGGCGGTGAGGCGGGCGTGGCGGGCGCGATCCAACTCTCGACGCCACGTCGTCCCCGCTTCGGCCAGGCGACGTTGCAGGGTGCGCGGGCTGGTGGCCAAGCGGCGCGACACCTCCGCCAGGGAAATGTCGCCGCCGTCGAGCGCTTCGGCGATCGCCACCGCGACCCGCTCCGGCCAGGCCGCCGCCAGCGCCGGGGGCGGCGGCAGCGCCTCGGCCAGCGGTCGCAGCACCGCGGCCAGGTCGGGATCGGCGGTGGTGAGCGGCAATTCCAGATCGGCCGCGCGAAATGTCAGTGCGTCGACGTCCGCACCGAATTCGAATCGGGCGTCGCCGAACACCTCGCGATAGAGGTCCAGTCGCCGAGGTGCGCGCTGCCGCAGCGACACCACGATCGGATCCAGCGGTGCCGCGACGACGCGTCGGGCTCGGGTCAACACGGCGGTCAATCCCCATAGATGCGTGTGATCACGCGCGCGGCCCCCGCCGTCGACCATATCGAGTCGCAGCATCGGGCCGCGATCACCATCGACGAGATCGAAGCGGTGATTGGTGGTCACCGCGGCGACGTACGGGCCGCACGTCGCCAGTCCGGCTCCGACCGTCGGCGCACTGACGAACAGGTAGTCGTACAGCCGGGTTGCCTTCAACTCGTAGCGACTCGCCACCCGCAATGCCACATCCGGATCGTCCAGCCAGCGTGACCCGATCTCCCACAGCCGCCAGAACGTCTCGCTGGATACGTGCACGCCGTCTCCGGACAACGCCCACTCGGGCACCCCGCACTCCCGGATCATCCGCGCCCGATCCAGTCCGGCCCGCTCGAGCTGATTCAGCACGAAGCGGTGCAACAGCGTCTGATCGGTCCCCACACAAACCTCCACGCCGGTCGCTGCCAGTCGGGTCGGTGCGACATGCTATCCCGAGGGATACGCGCCGTGTTCGGAAAATCGAATCCGATCCCGCTGCGCCGGGAATCGCCCATCGGGCAGGATTTCGACGGTGAGCGCGGTGGCGACCATTGCCGGGATCGGCGGTCGCACTCGGACCACCACGGCGGCCGACCGGAGGGGACCTGGAATACTGGCGGCGTGGCACTGTCGCCCGAACCGCACGGCAGCGTGCCCCCGGAGCCGATCACGTCCGACGCCCCGGGGCGGATCGACCGTCCACTGCTGACCCAGTCGTGGCTCGACCTCACCTTCCTGCACTGGGCCGCCGATCCGGCCGATATCGCCCCGCTGCTGCCGACCGGGGTCGCGCCCGACACGCTGGCCGGAGTCACCTATGTCGGATTGGTGGCGTTCCGGATGCACCGCATCGGGTGGCGGCGGCTGCCGGGCCTGCCCTATCTGGGCACCTTTCCCCAGACGAACGTCCGCCTCTACTCCGTGGACGCGCGTGGACGGCGCGGCGTGGTCTTCCGCTCCCTGGACGCCGCCCGTCTGCTGCCGGTCGCTCTGGCGCGCACCGTATTTCAGCTCCCGTACCGGTGGTCGCGCATGGCGATACGAACCGATGGCGACCTCCGCACCTACGCCAGTACCCGCCGCTGGCCCGGCCCCCGTGACGCGCGCAGCCGGATCACCATCCGCGTCGGCGAACCGATCGCCCGGCCCACCGAACTCGACCACTTCCTCACCGCCCGCTGGGGGCTGCACACCGCCCGGCACGACCGCCTTCTCTACCTCCCCAACGCCCATCCCCGCTGGCCCCTGCACCGCGCCGAACTCCTCGACTGCGAGGAAACCCTCCTCGAGGCGGCGGGCCTGGCGCAACCCGACCACCCCCCGATCAGCGTGCTCTACTCCCCCGGAGTCGCGGCCCGTCTCGGCCGCCCCGATCGCCCACGCTGACCCGACACCGACGACGCACCCTCCGCCCCCGCCTCGGGTATCTCGAGCGGGGCCGTCCGGGGCGACCGATGAGTTTTCGCGGCCGCTGTCGTCGGTACAGCAATAACCTGCGATCGCCGCTGCGGTCGACGGGTCCCGTCCGTGCTGTCGTCCGCGGCAGCGCTGAACCAGGAGGTTGCCTCGCGTGACGACGCCCGCTTCCCGTGACGAACTGTGGGCCATGGCCCACGCCGAGCGTGCGGCGTTGGCCGACGATCTCGCCGGACTGGAGGACACGCAGTGGACCGAGCGGTCGCTGTGCGGGGACTGGACGGTGGAGGAGGTTGTCGCCCATCTCACCGCGGCGGCGAGTATCGGCAGGTTCCGCTGGCTGCGCAGTGTCGTCGGTGTCCGCTTCGATTTCGACGAGCACAATGCGCGGCGGCTGGCGGAGCACCGGGGCGCGACTCCCGCGCAGACCCTGGAGCGGTTTCGCGCGGTCGTCACCAGCACCACGGCCGCGTCGGGGCACACGGCGGCCTGGCTGGGTGAGGTGGTCGTGCACGCGCAGGACATCCGACGCCCGCTGGGTTTGTCTCGCGAGCCCGCCGTCGACGCCGCTACCGAGGTCGCGCGCTTCTACGCGGGCCGGGACTTCACGGTCACCAGCAGCAGCGCGATCAAGGGACTCCGGCTGGAGGCCACCGACGGACCGTTCGCCACCGGTACCGGCCCCCTGGTCACCGGTACGACGCTCGCGCTGACCATGGCGATGGCCGGTCGATCCGGCTACTGCGACGAACTCACCGGCCCCGGCGTGCCCACCCTGCGCGCTCGCTGCCCGAGCTAGATCCGAGAAACAAGGAGTTGCACCCATGCCGAGACCATTCCGATTCGGGGTCGTCGCCCCGCTCCGCAGCGACGTGCCGACCTGGCGAGATCGGGTGCGCCGCATCGCCGACAGCGGCTATTCGACGCTGCTGGTACCCGACTTCCCGCAGCTGCAACCGGCGCCCGCTCCCCTGCTCGCCACCGCCGCGGCGCTGACCGACCTGCGCGTGGGCAGCTGGGTGTACGCCTCCCCGTTCCGCCCCGCCTGGCTGACCGCGTGGGAGGCGCACTCGCTGACGCTGCTGACCGAGGGCCGCTTCGAGATGGGTATCGGCACCGGCAGGCCCGGAATCGAAGACGAGCTGCGCGACAAGGGCATACCCGACGTCCCACCGCCGCGCGAGCGGCTGACCCAGATCCGCGAAACCGTCACCAGGCTGCGGGAACTCGACGGACCCGACCGTCACACGCCGGTGGCGATGGCGGTCTACGGCCCGAAGGCCCGCGCATTGGCGGCGGAGGTCGCGGATACGGTCACCCTGGTGCTGGGCGATCAGCCGCGCGGGGAGGTCGAGCGGATGACACGAGAGTTCCGCTCCGACAACGGCATCGAACTCGCGGTCGCCGTACCGGTCGTCGGCGACACCGTCGCACCGCATATGGCACCACCCGACACCGACACCGCCGCCCTGCACGCGGCCGATGCGATGACCGTCCTCCCGGACGACCCGGCGGCCGCCGCCGAGGAGATTCAGCGACGACGCGAGGAACTCGGCTTCTCCTACTTCGTCTTCGGCGCGGACGTCGCCGAACGGTTCGCTCCGATCGTCGCCGAACTCTCCGGGAAATAGTCGGGACGTGCGCCGCGAAAACCCTTTGGCGCACCACGATCATCACTGTTAATCTGCCAGCGGCCGTGCCGGAGAACGAGGAGGTGGTACCCGTGAACGCAGTATCGACGTGGGTGCTCCCCTCCGGGGTCACGGTCGGACGATAGGTCGTTCGGGAGCGCCGTTCAACAGCACTCCCGAAAGGCACGACCGTGCAATTCACTTCCACCGAGCGCCTCGACGACAACTTCCTCGAGCGCGGATTCACCCTCGGCGAGATCCCCGGCATCCTGTGGGCACCCGACAGCACGACCGAACCGATGCCGCTGCTCCTGCTCGGCCATCCTCCCCTCGGCCTGCACCGGATGTACCCGCGACTACTGACCCGCGCCCGGCACGCCGCGGCGGCGGGCTTCGCCACCGCCACCATCGAACTCCCCGGCAGCGGCGCACGCCCCCGCTCCGCCGCCGTCGACCGGGCCCGCACCGATATGCAGGATGCACAGCGCGCAGGCGCACCGATCACCGACGACATCATCGACCGCCTAATCCTCCCCCTGGTCGACCAGTCGGTCCCGGAATGGCGAACCGCACTCGACGCCCTACTCGAACTCCCCGAACTCAACGGCGCGGTCGGATGTTCGGGCGGATTGATCTCCATCGGCACCCGCCTGGCGGCAGTCGAACCACGCATCCAGGCCGCCGTCCTGTACGCGGGAAGCTTCATACCCCGCGCGATCATCGAGGAGGCCCGCCAGGTCACCATCCCGCTGCACGTCCTGTTGCAGTGGGACGACGCGGGAAACGACAGACAGACGGCCCTGGACCTGTTCGACGCCTTCGGCTCCGAAGAGAAGACACTCCACGCCAATATGGGTGGGCACACCGGCGTCCCCCGATACGCGGCGGATGAGGCGAACCGATTCTTCGTCCGGCACCTGACATGAGGCCGAGCAGAAGCGTCGGCCACAGACCTGATGACGTGCGACAAGACGACATGGCCACGACGAGTCAGTAGGCTGCCGACCATGAGTCCTCTCTGGCGCGGGGCAACCCTGATATTTCTGCGCAGCGGCCTGATCTTCGGCATAGTCATGGCGCTCTATCTGGGATTGACCTCCGGCTCCGTGTGGGCCGGGGTGATCGCCGGATTGACCGGCGGGCTGCTGTTCGGTGCGGTCATCACCGGGTTGTCCATCATGCGGGCACGGCGCGATGGCACCGGCCACGAGCTCGGAGCCGCTGTGCGCCAGCAGGTCTCGATAGAGGCGGAGCGGCCCGCCGAGGAGGCGTTCGCCGTGGCCGAACGGGTCCTGGCCGAGGTACCGGCGACCATCACGCAGCGCGACCCCGCCACTGGCGTACTCACCGCGCGAACGAAGGTGTCGTGGATGAGCTGGGGTGAGAACCTGCGGGTGGTGGTGGCGGAGCGGCCCGAGGGCAGCACGGTGGACATCTCCAGTCGTCCGCGCCTTCCGATCACGACCATCGACTACGGACGCAATCTCCAGAATGTGCGGTCGATCGTGCGGGCGCTGTCCATACCGGCGTAGTGGCCGTCCCCGACGCTTGTCCGAGGCACTGACATCCCGATGTCGGTGCTGTCACCATCGGGGGATAAGACTGCTGGCTTGATTCAGTGACGTGGTCGGGTCTCGAAACGGTCATAGAGCGCGTTGAAGAAGGACTCCCTCGGATCGCCGAACCACGGGGTGGGTTCGCGATCGTCCTCTTCCTCATCGTCGTGGGTGATGACGGAAGCCGGCCAGGCACCGATGGCGACCTGCTCGAGCAAGAACTCGAGCAGGTCGGTGAAGTCGGGTGCACACAGGTAGTGGTGTTCCTCGTTACTGCCGAAGTTGATGATCTGGCCCGGCGTGCCTCGCGGGCCGGGGTCGAAATCGAGACCGATGTAGTCCGGCCTTTCGGCGTCTGCCCACAGCGGAATCCAGCCGGGCGAGGTGTAGAGCGGCTTGATCAGTCCTTCGGCACCGGGATAGACGGCACCGCTGCGTTGCAGAGACACCGTCGCCGGGTGATCGCGCGCATCATCCCAAGACCGCCAGATCTGCTCGATCTCGTTGGCCGACAGCAGTGTCAGTGTCGGAATGCAGGGGACGCCGTGATCGTAGTAGCCGAGGGAGGGAACCAATTGACCGTTGTGCATGCCGAGCACGGCCTTCACCTCGGGTGGTAGTTCACGACCGATGGTGTTCTCGAGTGCGGCCAGCTCGCCCGGGGTCACGGGACCTGCCAGGTTCTCGAACGCCAATGGGACATTGTTGCGGAGCCAGTCCACATAGGCGGCAAAGACATCGAGCGCACGCACGGACTCAAACTAGCAGCGCCTGTACGCGGGAGCTGTGCCGCAGTTCGCCGGACGCCGGACGTGCACGCAGAACAGCGATCTCAACCACGGTGCGACTGTAGCGATCGCAGCCGACATATGGCGCACTGCGACGCCGAATGCCGTGCATGCGGGATCCCGGCATCATGGTGGGAATGACAGAGGAGTTGTCCCCACACGACTTGCTGAGCTCGGGCCATTACGGACAGGACGCCATCAGGGCGGTCGAATCCCTGAAAGACACCGGGAGGGAAGCCAACTGCCCCGAATTCACCGATCGCCTGGCATCGATACTGATCGACGGCCTGCGGGTTCTGGACAGCCTCCCACGTGACGAACCGTTCTGGCGGGGTACCAACGCCGTCGCCACGCTCTACAAGCTGGGCAACCATGCCGTTGAACGCCTCGAAGCCACACCCGATGACCGGACAGCCCGGTGGGTGTTGGTCGCATCGGCGCTGGCTGCGGGGAGCAGCGACGGTGGACTGTCGTGGCTGGGTCCGTTGATCACAGCCGACGCGGTGGTTGTCCACGACGCCGTCATGATCGCCGACATAGTCCAGAACCTCATTGGATTGAACGCCTCAGAAGCACTTCGCCAGGCCTGCGCGGGGGTCGATCGCGAGGAACTTCGCCGACGCGCCCCCGCTGACGGAGACGCGGCCAGTGGGCGCGTACTGGCACTGCTCGAGGGCGACCAGTGAACGCAGACCCTTTCACCGAACCTTGGAACCGAACACCGGGACCGAAAGCCCGCCGCCAGCGGCATGCCGCTCAGCGTGAAGGATCGCGCTGTTCTGGCTGGCTGTAGAAGACGGCTTCGAGCGATTCACGTAGCGGGCGATCCAGCGCTCTTCCGGCGGAGTTGAGCCCAGGCGCAGGATTGTCCGCGAATCCGGCGATCTGCTCGGATCGACCATCGACGGTGGTGGCCTAGACCCGGGTGTCTGCCGGCCGCCCGCGCCACAGGGCACTCTAGGCTCGTTGGTGCTGCGAGGAGGCATCATGGAACTGGTTCTGAAGGAAATCGTCACCGCTGCCGAAGTGCTGCTGCATGGTCGGCCTGAGCTGATCAACGCGGTACACCGAGCTGCGGCAGGGCTGCCGGGAGAGGGTTTCGATATTCCCGCGTCGGAATGGGAGTCGCTAGCTCGGCATGAGTTGAACCATTTGTTGACCGACCCGAATCCATTCGACGATGGGCCAGCGGTGGCGGCTTGCCTCGATTGGTGCAGCGATCCCCAGGACTTCCGGCATAACCTCCTGGCATTGAGCTCCCACCCGGAATCTTTGAGCTGGGAATGGTTTCCGGACTTCGTATCTCGTCTTCGTGAAGCCGGATCGACCGGAGGCGACGTCGTAACCAAGCTGGTCGGTGAGGTCGGAGATCGGTGCCTCCGAATAGGTTTCGCTCTCATCGAGTTAACCGAGTTCAAGTCGTCGGATGACGATGACATGTACGAGCTTCTCTTCATCAAGGCAGGGGCAGTCGACCAACTTGACGCTATGTTGACAGCCGTCGGCCGCCGCTTGCTGTTGTGCCACGGGACGGCAGCCTCCGCACTCGATCTGAATGACGCGCGAACTCGATAAGACCGGCCGTAGAGGTGCGCGGCTCTACATCACTGGACCCAGCTGTGACCCCTACCGGTAGGCCGCAGCGACGTTGAATCGGATCGGCGGAACCAGATATCTGTCGGCTGCTGACCGATCACGGCGAATCCCCCACACCGAATCCGCCAGTGGAGACCTACGCTGGTGGCGACGGAACGCCGCATATCTCTCTGGGAGAACGGAACTCGCCACGCTGAGCCGCCTTCAGCTCAGCTGGTGCATGTCATGATTCGGTCCGAGCGTGCGCACAGTCGCGTGATCACCCCGCTGTCGGCGGGCGATTGTCGGGAGTCTCCCGATGGCGGCTGAGCGCTCTCAACTGCTGCGTTCAGGAAACGGGTCGCATGGGCGGTACCGAGGGTTCGGTCCAGGGCGCACAGCGCACCGAGTGCCCGCACGCGGCTGTAGCCGGACTTCGCCGGGCCGGCTGGCAGGTGAGGTAGGTTACGAGGACGTCCGCGTCGGCGGGCGTACCGAAGCGGGCGAGTGCGAGGCAGTAGCCCCAGCCGGCGTGAACGAGTTCATCGGCAAGCAACAGCTGAATTTCAGTGATGCTTCCCGTGACGCCCACGGGCGCGGGACCAGTTCCACGTCTTCGATGTCGTCCCAAGGGAATTCGTGTACCAGGGTTCCGCCGGTAATGGTCAAGCTCACCGGGGAGAAGGTCATCGTGTAGGCGCGCAGCACCACCAACCGTTGCGCGATCACATACGCGGTGAGCGCGATGACCGCGACTCCCAGGATCGCGAAGAACGACCCCCGCCGTGCAGCCCGTCACTGAGGGCCGCGGCCCCGAGTCCGACGCCGGACAGCACCGCGATCAGCTGCGGGTCGCGTAGCCGCTGCGCGTGCAGAACCGGTGGGGCCGAACGGCTCTCCACTGTCGTTCGACGCGGAAACACCCAGCCCAACACCATCATGATCCCGACCGCCGCGAGCATCGTGCCCGGCGGCTTGTCGGCGAGGCTGCCCACGACCAGCAACACCACGCCGAGGAGCGCGTACCAGGCGCTCAGGCGCATCGAGTGCGGCCAAGCCCGGATCGGCACGTACCCCTTCGGCGGAACGACGTAGTCGTCGTGCACGGACCATCCCTCCCACTCCGCCGACCGCACTGTGCGGCGAAAGCAGACGCCCGACGGGGGCGAGCGCTATTCGCAGCCGATGCCGTCGCCGTCACGGTCGAGTCCGTACTCGTCCGGACCGATGACGCGAACCCGGCCGGTGTAGACCGGACCGTTGCCACTGCCGCCCTCGCAGTCGACATCACTGGTGATGGGCAGGCATGGGTCGTAGGAGGCGTGGCATTGCGAGGCACGCGCGGGGGCGGCCGATGCGGTGGCGGGTGCGACCAAAACAAATCCGAGAGCGGTGATCGCGGATACGCCGAGCGTGGCGACGAACTGCACAGAAGTTCCCTTCGAGCTGACGAACCTCAGCAGCATACACCGCGACACGATGCGGCTACCCAAGCGAATTCCACTGGCGCGCAGTATCAATGAGACTCTGATCGACGCGGTCATCCCGTCCGTGCGAACACGTCGCCCGGCTCAACTGTCGGGCCAGCTCAGCCCCGCGAACCCCGGAACCGCATCCGATCGGAGTTCGAGCACGGGAATCGGCTTGCCTATCGGGTTTCCCATCTCGTCGAAGGCGATCGAACCGCTGGCACCGCTGATCGCGGACCGGCCGTGCAACCTGTTCATGACCTGCAGCACATCGGTCGCGCCGACGTCGGCGACGGTGTCGCCCGCCGCGCTCCGGATCGACCACGCGGCCGCCTGCACCGCGTCGTAGGCGATGATGGCGACTCCGTCGTCGAGCGAATCCCCCGGAAACAGCGTGGGGTAGCACGTATCGCAGGAGTCGGTGAACTTGGCGATCGAGCCCGCGCTGAAGGCTTCCGGCCGAACCTGCCACGCCTGCGGATGCGCCAGCCCGGTGAAGACCACCCGCACACCGCTGTCCAGCGTGCGGTTGACCGCATCGTCCTGGGCGGCGTACTGCGACAGATCGTCGGCGGTGGCCACGGTGATCGGCCAATCCGTGCACTGACGCTCCGCCAGTGCCTTGATCAGCAAGGTCGCGTGGGCTCCGCGACCAGCGAAATACAGCACGTCGGGCCGGGCCGCGCAGATATTGGGCAGCATGAGGGAGAACGCGTTGGCCACACTGCCGGCGTCGGACAGATACCACTCCGTCGGGGCGGCGAGTCGATGATCGGCATCGACGAAGCCCTCCGAGAACGCGGTAGCGAGCGTCTCCGGGTAGTGGTCGCGGGGGTTCCGGTCCTGTACCAGTAGAGCCGTGCGGTGCTGTGGTTTCAGATAGTCCGCGACGGCGCGCGCCTGGGCGGAGTTGGTCGGCGACACCCGGACGAAACCGCCGATACCCGTCAGGTCGTCCGCGGTGAGGGTGGAGGCGAACACGGGCAGCCGCGATTCGGACAGCTGTTCCATCGCCTCCCGGGCATTCTCGGTGCTGAGCCCGATTCCGGTGACGGCGACGATGCGATCGCTGTCCGCGCGCCGACGCAATTCGTCGACCACCCGCGGCCAATCCCGCAGTCCGCTACCGGGATTGGCGAGCAGCAGCCGGATGAGCGGCCTACCGCCGCTCGCGGTGACGTCATGGTTCGCGGCGTGCTGGGCGAGGTAGGCGCCCTGCAGTTGATGGCGCACCCAGGGCATCGTCACCTGATCCCCCGGCCGCAGCGTCATCGGCAGCAGGACCGCAACGCTGACGTAGTTCTCGTCCCGGCGTGCGACGTCCTGGTTCTCCGCGTGGATCAGTCGCTGCACGTCGTCGAGTTCCGGAGCGAAGACGTAGCTGCCGTCGGTAATGCCCGTACATTCACCGGATTCGCCGGTGCGGGTCACGCCCGCCCCGCACGCGCGCAGCGCGTCCCGCACCGACGGAACCACGACGAACGCCGCGACCAGTGCGATCACCACCAGCACGGTGCCACCGACGATCCACGCCCACCGGTGCCACGGCGGTCGCGGTGGCGCTATCGGCTCGCTTCGACCGCTCATCGATACCTCTCCGCACGCTCGTACAGCACCATGGACCCGCTGCCCCGCCCGATCGCCAGATGCTGGAGCTCGCTGCGGATCATGGCGTGCAACGTCGAATCCGGATCGCCGAGCGGATCGTTCGTGACCCAGAGTGCGGCGGTCAACCAGCCCAGGCTGCTGCCCAATTCGTCCTCCGGCTCACCGACAATCGGCTGGATCTGGTCGATGGGCGCGACATCGGTCGCGAGCCGGTTCGGCGCGGAGGTGATGAGGTCCAGGTCCGCCAGCCACGCCGTGGCGGCCGCGACATCGAATTCGGTGCCCGGCGCGTCGAACGGCCGACGCAGGTAGCCGATCACGGCGGCCACGTTCTCCAACGCCAGGTCGTGGTAGCACGCCTCCGCTGTCCGCTCCCGCCGCACGAGGCTGTCGCGGCAGATCGAGTGCGTGGCGACCCAGTCCCGCGGATCGTCCGCTGCTCGCTCGGACAACTCGGACAACAGGATTCGACGCAGCCACGGATTGACGCGAAAGCCGACACCGGACTGTTCCCGGATCCACAGGTGGTTACGCAACTTCTCCACCAGCGCGGCCGCGTCCGGGCGGGCGGAGTCCAGCAATTCGGGTTCGTACAGCATGTCGATGGTGTGGGCCGCGCTCGCCGTGACGAGGTCGCGACGTTCGGCGGCGTGGTCGAAATCCCGCAGCAGATGTTCGCGCGCCTTCTCCGAAACCGTCGGCGGCTGCTCGGAGATATGACCGGGCAGGGTCGAGGGCGGCACACGCAGGGTCATGACCTGCCGCAGCCGCGTCGGCCTCTCCTGGTAGCCGCAATTCGACGCGGCGCCGAGCACATCGATCGCACCGCCGGGATGGCCGTCGGTCAGTCGATGCACGAAGCCGACGAGGGTCGCGTCCGGACGCATGCCACGGGCGGCCGCCACATCGGCGATCTGCTCGGGTGCCAAGCGTCCGAGATCGACGAGGTACCAGGGCAGCCACGGGCAGGGGGCCGATTCGCGGTGCTCATGCCAGTCCGCGGCGATATCGGTGAGCATGCGTGGTGCGGGCATGTTCAGGCCACCGGTGAGCTGTGTCGATGGATGCCGAGGGCCGCGGGGCAGCTGACTGCCCGGATGGTGCCAGCCCTCGCTCCACCGCGGCATCCAGGTCCGGCTGGTAGCGAACACCACCATCGGATCGTTCTCCGCATCCGACCGGTACCGGCTGCGCTCTAGTGCGGACAGAAAGTTCCGGCCCGCGGATGTGTGCACATTGTCCAGCAGGACAACGCAATTGAGGGTCCTCCTGCTCCGGTTGAACCCGGAGTAGGCGTGCCGCAGATCTCCGAGGAACGCCTCGCAGAAGATGGTGTCGACCTCGCTTCGCTCGGCTTCGCCCTCGCCGTGCGACCACCGGGCCAGATCGATCAGTGCGTCCTCGGGACCGCCCTCGACGGCGGCAAGCCGACCGATGTGCCGTAGCAGCCTCCGCCGGTCGAACCAACCCAGACCTCGCAGCAGCAACCCCGTGGCCGACGAAATCCAAGGCGGCAGACCCGATCCGCCCGCTACCACCCCGTCAGCGAATTCCACCAGGTCTGTGATGGCGCCGTGGTTGCGTTCGATCGGCTGGCTGCCGGCAACGACTCGTCGCAACCCGTCGAGGGCGCGCCGACGATCGTCGGCGTCGGTGTGGATCGAACTGCCGACGACCAACAGGCACAGCCACAGTCGCGGAAAAGCCAGCCGACCGAACTGCGACCGACGGCGGCTCAGCCCGAACGCCAATTCACCGAGCACTTCACTCGGCTCCGCCTCTCGATGCTCGAAATCCACATACACGTGCGGTATCTCCCGGCACCGATACCGAATCTCGCTCAGCAGCGCCGTCTTTCCGGTACCTCGCGGGCCGACCGCGACCACGATCGGAGAATCCACATCGTGCCCCCGCGGCCGGGCGAGCAGATGTTCGAGAAACCACCCGGTGAAGGGGCGGGTGCCCGACAGCCGCGGTGGATCCATCGCCATCCCCACCCGCTCCAGAGCTCATTCGATTCCGATCAATGCGTACCGGAGATGCTAGTCACGACAGCCGAACCGAACGC
This sequence comes from Nocardia otitidiscaviarum, assembly GCF_007362295.1. Lineage (NCBI taxonomy): Bacteria > Bacillati > Actinomycetota > Actinomycetes > Mycobacteriales > Nocardiaceae > Nocardia > Nocardia otitidiscaviarum. The sequence goes on from NZ_CP041695.1 coordinate 3,650,057, forward strand.
CCGGTGCTGCACACCGTCGTCAACTCGTAACACTGCCGTCAAGGTCGCGCATGCGACGGGGCGTGACGCGGCATCGCGAATCAATCTGGAAGGCACCGCGTTCGGAGTAGGATCACGGTCGGCGTAGCCGTCTCAGATTCGGGTCCACCCCGAGAGGCCCGATGGTGGTTCGCCGGATCGAGGGGATGTGCCGATGTCAGACCCGCGCGCTTACACGGTTTTGATCGCAGTGCCCGCGCTTTTCGCATTCGGCTCCGGTACCGCTACCGCGGCACCGCAACACCCTGATCTCCCCCGGCCCGTCGCGGGCAACTTCGACGCGGCCGAGACGCGGACCGCGGCGCAGGATCTCAACCACCTGCGGATCGGTTCCCAGACGATTCCCCTGCCCGAGGGGATCGACCCCGATCTCCGGGAACAAGCGCAGAACTCCGTGGACGACGCGCAACGGCGAATCGCCACCGCCTACGACGATATCGGCTTCCCCCGCAACGAATCCGACCGCCGCACCGCGTCCACCGTGGCCGGTGCCGTCATCGGCGCCGCGGTCGGCAAGGTCGTCGTCTTTCCCTTGGAGATCGTGGGGTGCGGAGTCGGCGCGACGGTCGGCGCGATCGCCGGTGGCGTCATCGGCGGACTTCCGACCGTGGGTGCGGGCGTCCCGGTCGGCGCGGCGGTGGGCGGCTTGGCGGGCTGCCTGCTCGGCGGACTGGCGGTGGCCATCCCGGTGGATGTGCTCGGCCTGGTCGGCGGGGCCGTTATCGGCGGAACCATCGGTGGCGCGTTGGGCTCCGGCACCGAACCGATTCCTCCCACACATGCGCCCACCACCATCGCCAACGATCCAGTGCCCCAAGCTGATTCGCCGATTGCCGCGCCGGTGGACGCCTTCGCCGCGGTCAGCCCCGACAACGCCGCCATCACCTCGCTCGACGCCGCGCTCGACGCGATGCCACCGCTCGCCCCCGACACGCTGGGTCCTCTGACCCAGCCAGCCAACGACCTGCTCGCGGCGGTGCAGGCCGCATTCTGAGCAACCCCCTCGGACGGTACGTACGGAGTCCTGTGGCGCAGACCCGTGCTCGACCCGACACCGCCCCCAACTCCAGAACCGCGTCCCGGCGAGCGGCGCCACGTCGCTCCGGCTATCGGGGGTTCTCGGCGGCTTTGGCGACGCGCTCCGACATCGCCGCCGCCCACGGCGCACCCTCTTGTTCGAATCGTCGTGCCAGTACTCGCCAGCGGCCGGGATCGAGGGGGTCGACGACGAGAGCCTGTGTAGGTGACAGGTGTGCCAGCACAGCCTGCGGCGGATTCAGCAGTGTGGCGGTGCGCCATCCGGGATACCGCCAGGACGGCGGCAGCTCACCGTCATGTTCCAGCAGCAACCGTGGCACCACCATGCGCTCGTGCGCGAATCGGTCGCCGGTGCTGTCGCCCTTACGACGGAACACCTCCGCCTTCGAGCGTTGGTGCGCGACGACTCGGGACATGTCCACTGTGCCGTCGAGCCGCAGCATCGCGCAGAGGACGGCGTAGTCGGCGTCGAGTTCGGCGAGTTGACCGCGAACGGCACGTGCGCCGAGCGGAATACGATCGGAAATCCATTGCAGCACATACAGTGTGCACTGAATGACGCCAACCGACCGGGTCAGGGCAATGAACCACCCGTCGATATCGGAGGCCCCGCGCGCGTCCGCCAGTCGCAACCATGGACGCTGGATGAGGCCGGTCAGTGCCGCCGATGCCGATCTGGAGACGCGGGCGGGCCGGTCGGGCTCGGTGAGCGGCGAGTGCGCCCAGTCGTTCCTGGTCGCCGGCACCTGACCGCCGAAGTAGCGGCGAACCAGATCCTCCGGAGTGTCGGTATCACGTATCGCCCACAGCAGCAACGTGAGCGCTCGCGCCGCCCCGCGAGCGTCGCGGCACAAGCCGCTCTCCACCAGGTCGACAACATAATCCGTTGCGGTGGTGAGACTTCCGCACTTCCAAGCATGATGCAGCGCGGCTCGCTGTAAGCGCGCCGACTCCAACACATAGCTGTCGCCGTCGGACTGCCGGCTCGACCCCGAGTTCCGGCGCACCTCGGTGTGTGCCTCCCAGCGCACGAAAAGGTCGAGAAGCCAGTCCGACGGCGGGTACTGCGGGCGCTCGGACAGGTAGCCACTCAGTTCGATGTCGGATGAACCGCCGACCGCGTGGTGCAGGAACGGTGTCCACATAGCGGTGAACCGCAGACCGGTCGCCTGCTCGAGGCCCTGGGCGAAGGAATAGACGACACTGTGCCGCGAGCGCCGCGCCGTCACCCTGTCGGCGGCGTTCGGCGTCACCGCCTCGAACGCACTGACGAGCAATGCCTCTTTCATCAGAAAGGCGAGAACCTCCGCGAGGGTGTCCAACCCCCGGACACCGCGATCGACCGTGAACCCGATCGGGATCATCACAGCACCCCGAGCCCGCCGACCACCCCGACGATGTCACCACCGTTTCGCCGTGCCGCCTGAAATCCCTTGAGCAGCCATTCCCGAATGGGGCGCGCGCTGGTGCGCTCGTACTCCAGTCCCGCTTGGGTCCAGTGCACACCGAGAGCGTCCAGGAACTTTCGCGGCTTGGTGTGTTGGGCCATCTCCTCGATATCGGCGAAAACCGTGCGCAGATGGCTGCGGACCGCGTCCGAGTCCTCCTGGGGCAGGGGCAGAAACACGCCATCGGTCGATTCGGCGAAGTCGCCGAACACGACCAGCCCCGGTGGGCGCGGCACGCGTCGCCCGCCGTCGAACAGCGTCCGCAGCAACTCGTACGATGGATTCACCCCGCGCTGGATCTCTCCCCACCCACCGGTGACGCTGCCCGAGACCGGAACCACGATCGGCGCGGGCTGGTGCCAGGTGAACATGACCAGAATGTCCGGCCCGCTGTCGTCGGCGAGCGTGCACCCCTGTACATAATCGGCGACCGGCCGGTCCGCAGCCGGATCGAATGCCAGGAAGCACACGGTCGAGTAGTCCCTGCGCAGCCGCGCCAGGTTCTCCGCTTCCAGCAGACTGGACAGCTGTCGGACATTCCCTCCGTCGAAGCGGGCGTCGGAGGTCGCCTCCTCCAGGATGGCCTGCACCGAGATCACCAGCACAGCGAGAACAGTAGCGATACCGGTGGCTCCGCGCGGTCTTTCGGCCAGCTGGTCGCCAATCGGCCCACCCGGTTCGGCGGCCTCGAGATCGGGTCACGCTCAGCGGTAAGCCCTGGGACGGAACGATTCTCACTTCCACCGTCTCGATCGGGCGAGGCTCCGGATGACCACGCTGGGGTCTTTCGCGCACCTTTGCGGGTCCATCGGCCCCTGTTCCGGATACCGGACCGGCCGAGACTGGGAGGTGCCCGACACCTATCACGGAGGCAACATCATGAAGGTCGAAGAACTCCTCGCGGCCGCGAAGGACAACGCCACGGTGAAGCGCGTCTACGCCGAACCGGTCGAGCGGGACGGAATCACGGTGATCGCGGCCGCCGCGGTCTCCGGCGGCGCAGGCGGCGGTGGCGGCCACGACAAGGAGGGGCAGGAAGGCTCCGGCGGCGGCTACGGCATCGGAGCCAAACCGGTCGGCGCGTTCGTGCTGCAGGACGGTCAGTTGCGCTGGCAACCTGCCGTCGACGTCAATCGGGTGATCACCGTCGCCGGATTCGTCATCGCCGTCGCGATGATCATCGGTGCGCGCATCGCCAGAGCGCACGAACGCTAAGTGTTCAAGGACGTTCGCCGGGTTGTCGTCCGACGAGACGGCAGCCCGCCGCGTCCGTGATCACTCCGGAGTCGAGTACGCCGCACCGTGCTACCGTGGCGACGAGTCCGCCGTACGGGGTTGCGATGCGAAGCTACAGCGATTATCTGCGTTGGTTGTACCGAACCGGCCGACCGAATTGGTTTGCCCGAGTACAGAACCGAGCCTCGGCGTGGGTGTTCGCGCTCGGCATCGCCCCGCGCAGGGTAGCCGCGCTCGGCATCGTGGGACGGCGCAGCGGACGGCTTATCTGGTTTCCGATCGTCCTGACCGAGGTCGACGGCGAACGGTATGTGGTGTCGATGCTCGGTCCGAACGTCAACTGGGTGCGCAATCTGGCCGCGGCCCACGGCCGGGCGGTACTGCGCCACGGCCGCCGCGAGGACGTCCGACTGACGGAAGTGGAACCGGCGCACAGACCTCCCATCCTGCGGCGCTATGTCCAGATAGCGCCGGGCGCGCGCCCGCACATCCCGGTCGGGCGCGACGCGCCTCTCACGGACTGGCAGCGCATCGCCGCGGATTACCCGGTCTTCCGGATCACGCGGTAGGACAGCCCGGCGTCATCCGCGCCGCGCCGACTGCGCCGATCGGGCAGATCCGCGCTCGCGGCGTCCAGGGTTGGCCTTGGCGGGCTGGGCGGTCGGTGACAGTCATCGAATCCCCTCACATTCGTCGTAGGCATCGTGCCGATTCCGGCGGTGCACAGCACGCCGTATTCCTGTGGTGACCAAAGGAATATGAGCGAGATGCCACCACCATCATCAGCCAGCGCACCGACAAGGGGGGCTGTTGCACGGGATCGGTGACAAATCGAGCCACGTCAGGCAGATACGAGGGCTCGAGGCGCCCCGGTGCAATATCTTCGCCCCACCCGACCGACACACGTGATCGCTGCGCAGTTGGTGTGTTCACACGAGAGAAAGGTTGGATCGCTGTGTCCGCTCCGAGGCTGGGCAAGGGACAGAATCAGCCGTTGCCACCGCATACGCGCCGCATCACGGTCGCTATCGGATGGACCGATCCGCACATCGATGTCGATGCCTCGGCCCTGCTGCTCGGCAGTGGCGGGAAAGTCGGTGCCGACAGCGATTTCATCTTCTTCAACCAGCCCGCCTCGCCGGACGGTACGGTGCGTTTCCTCGGCATCACCCCTACCGACGACGACAGTGTGCAGGCACGAATCTCGATCGACCTGGCGAGGCTGTCGGACTCCGTTGCCTCCATCGCCGTGGTCGCCAGCCTCGAATCCCGTCGTTTCACCGAACTCGGCGATCTGACCCTCACCTTCGCCGATGAACACAACCGCGTGCTGGCCGAGTACATCACCAGCGATGCGACCACCGAGACAGCCCTGTTCTGCGGCGAGGTCTACCGCCGTGGCGACGGCTGGAAGATCCGTGCGGTCGGGCAGGGCTGGGACTCCGGGCTCGCCGGTCTGGCAACGGATTTCGGCGTGAACATCGACGACGACATCGACCACGAGCGTACCGACGAGACCGTGCGACACGAGGTCGGTGATCGATACCGGCTGTGGACCCAGGCCAGGACATTCTGCGATTACGAACTCACCATCGAGCCCCCGCTTCTGCCCGCTCTTCGTAGCCTGTTCCCACAGGACTTCCTGACAGACGGCGAAGAGCTGCGACCGATCGTCGAGCTCGTTCCCGAGCCCGACGGCGACCGAGGCGAATGGGCGGTATCGGTTCGGGCGGACGGCCGCACGGTCGGGTACCTGAACGACGAGGATGCTCCACGTTGGGCAGGTGTGCTGAGACGTATCGTCTCCTCGGGTTTCGTGCCGACCACCACCAGCCGGATTTGGGCCCGAGAATACGACGGATTCGATGGCATCGAGTTCAGCGCCTACATGCACATCGCGCTGGGAGACCCGGACGAGGCGCTACCTCTCAACGAGCCGCCCGCGGTGCCGTACACGATGCTGCCCCGATCGTCGATCATTCAGGTCACCAAGGAAGACGACCACTTCGATGTCCTCCGAAAGTACGTCCCGGACAAGGGATACGGCCTGCTGTTCGCCACCCTCCACGAGAACACGGCCGCCACGAACAAAGCCAAACCCCATGTCGAGGTTCGTCTCGACGAGAAACGGATCGGTCAGCTGACCCCGCAGATGAGCCAGCGCTTCCTGCCGATGCTTCGACATCTGAACCAACGGGCTCTGGTCGCGGCCTGCTGGGCCGACATCACCGGCTCGGCGGTGGCGGCCAAAGTCCGGATCGATGCCGTCAAAGCCAACGAAGCGACCGACGATGTGCTGAACGGGCCTCCGGCCACCATCCCGATCCTCCGAGCCACCATGCCGGATCCGTACGACTACGACCTCACCGCGCTACGACCGAAACTCCAGCCACTGCCACCCATCCCGCCACCACCGCCGCCACCCATCCCGGCAGAACCCGCCGACGGATCGGTCGTTCGCTTCACCAAGGGACGCCGCTACAACTACATCGCGGTCCGCCGCGGCAACCGGTGGGAAACCACCGCCACACAAGATTGGGGCGTGATCGACGAGGTCATGTCGTGGCCCCGCCTGGCCGCACGCGTCCGCGAATTCGAGATCGCGACAGCATGGGAACCGATCAAACCCCACGGCGACCACCGCACACGCGAATACCTGGCTGTCGTCCGATTCACGATCCACCGACAGTACATCGCAGCCATCAACATCCGCACCGACGGGCGACCCGACGGAGACTGGTACACCACGATCACCGACGACGCGGAGCAGAACCTGCCGTTCGGCGACTACGCCGAATGGTCGGACATCGCCGCCAGCGGTCAACACCTGCAATTGGCCACCGCATGGGCTCCCCTCTCCTGACACTGTGGTGCTCCCGACAAGTGCGTCAGAGTCAGGGCAGACTCGACGCGTATCTGTGACTGAAGTAGCGTGCCGTCACATGAGTGATGATCTGAAGGGCAAAGGCGCGCTGGTCAGTGGGGCGAGCCGGGGTATCGGGCATGCGGTGGCGGCGGAGTTGTTGTCGCGGGGGGCCAGTGTGCTGATCACCGCACGTAAGCCGGAACCGCTCGAGCAGGCCGCCGAGCAGTTGCGGGCGTTGGGACATCCGGGGAAGGTGCTCGCGGTGGCGGGGAATTCCGGGGATGCGGGGGCGCGGGCGGAGCAGGTGGCCGCGGCGGTGGCCGAGTTCGGGTCGTTGGACATTCTGGTCAACAACACGGGGATCAATCCGGTGTACGGCGCGCTCATGGATGCCGATCTGGATGCCGTGCGCAAGATCTTCGACGTGAATGTCGTGGCGGCGCTGGGTTATGTCCAGGAGGCGTACAGGGCGTGGATGCGGGACAACGGTGGCGCGGTGGTGAACCTGGCCAGTGTGGCCGGGATTCGCTCCACCGGGGTGATCGCGGCCTACGGTGCGTCCAAGGCGGCGCTCATCCGGCTCACCGAGGAGTTGGCGTGGCAGTTGGGGCCGCGTATTCGGGTGAACGCGGTCGCGCCGGGGGTGGTGAAGACGAAGTTCGCGGACGCGCTCTACTCGGCCGATGAGGAGGCTGCCGCCAACGTGTACCCGATGAAGCGGCTCGGTAAGCCGGAGGATGTGGCGGCGCTGGTGGCGTTCCTGGTGTCGGATCAGGCGTCGTGGATCACCGGTGAGACCGTGCGCGTGGACGGCGGGCTGCTGTCCACGGGCGGGATCTGAGGGTTCGCCTCCCCCCAGCAGGGCGGCGGATCAAACCAGTTCGGCGAGTTTGCGTTCCAGCACCGCCCGCTCACGGTCGTTGCCGCACAGTCGAATCGCGTCCTTGTACTCGGTGCGCGCTTCGGCGGTGCGGCCCAGGCGGGCGAGGAGTTCGGCGCGCACGGTCGGCAACAGGTGCGAGGCGGAAAGACTTCCGCTCGAAGCCAATCGATCGACGATCGGGAGGGCGGCGGCGGGGCCGTGCGCCATGGATACCGCGACCGCGCGGTTGAGGTCGACGATGGGGGCCGGGCGCAGGCGGCCCAGCGCCTCGTAGAGCACCACGATGCGCTCCCAGTCGGTCTCCTCGACCGAGGGGGCGACGGCGTGGCATTCGGCGATGGCGGCTTGCAGGCCGAAAGCGCCCAGGCCCCTGCCGATCTCGGCGGCGCGGGCCAGGGCGGCCTGGCCGCGGCGGATGGCTGACCGGTCCCAGCGGCGGCGGTCCTGGTGTTCGAGCAGGATCGGTTCGCCGTCGGGTCCGGTGCGGGCCGGGAAGCGCGCCGCGGTGAGTTCGAGCAGGGCCAGCAGGCCGTGGGTTTCGGGTTCGGTGGGTACCAGCCGGGCCAGCACCCGTGCGAGACGCCGTGCCTCACTGGCCAGATCGAGTCGGATGAGGTCGTCACCGGAGCTGGCCGACGAGCCCTCGGTGAAGATCACGTAGACCACCGATAGCACCGAGACGAGGCGTTCCGCCCGTTTGTCGGCGGGCGGCACCTCGAACGGAACCCGCGCCGCCGCAAGGGTTTTCTTGGCGCGGGTGATGCGTGCCTGCACGGTGGCGGTGGGGACCAGGAACGCCTTCGCGATCTCGTCGCTGGTGAGCCCGCCGACCACCCGCAGCGTGAGGGCCACCCGGGCTTCCGCCGACAGCACCGGATGACAGGCGGTGAACATGAGCGCCAGCACGTCGTCGTCGATCTGATCGGGATCCCACGGCATATCCGGTTCCGAGTCCACGGGGGTCGCGCCCGCGACGATCCCGCCCTCCCCGAGCCCGTGGGCGAGGTCGGCGTATCGATCGTCGAGGGCAGCGCGGCGGCGGAAGGTGTCGATCGCGCGCCGACGGCCGACGGTGAGCAGCCAGCCTGCCGGATTGCGTGGTGCCCCGTCGCGCGGCCAGCTCACCAGCGCCTCGGCCAGCGCCTCCTGCGCGAGATCCTCGGCCAGCGCGAAATCCCCGGTGTAGCGGGCGAGCGCGCCGACGATCCGGGCGGATTCGATCCGCCAGACCGCGGCGACGCTCTCCCGGCTCGCGACCTCACTCATGCGCTCGGACGTCAGAGCTGACCGGTCTCTTCGCGCCAGGCCCGCTCCCGCTTGACCCACTCGTTGTCCTGCGGGAATTCGTCGATGCTGGGCACGCGGCGGATCTCGGTCTTGATGCCCGGACCGGTCATGGGCATCCGCTTGGCCCATTCGACGGCCTCCTGCTTGGAGGTCACGTTCAGGATGTAGTAGCCGCCGAACAGCTCCTTGGTCTCGCCGTACGGCCCGTCGGTGACCACGGGGGTCTCCGACGAGTAGTCCACGACCACGCTCTCCGCCGGATCGTCGAGCCCTTCGGCGGCGACCAGAACGCCCGCCCGGATGAGCTCGTCGTTGAAGCGGCCCATGGTCTCGAGCATCTCGTTGAAGTCGACGTCGGCGAACCGGGCGAAGCCTTCGTCGGTGGCGCGCATGATGAGCATGTACTTCATGGTTGTCTCCTCGGTGTCGCGGGTCCCTCTCGAACCCTCTCATCCCTAGGTCGAACGGGCGCGACATCGAATCGACACGGCCGCGAATTTTTCTCGCGAATTTTTTCTACAGCGCTGCCGGGCTGTCCAACCGCAGCACGCAGCGGGTGCCTGAGTAGATGGTCGGCATGCACTGATTGCAGTGGATACAGGCCGACCGCCGCGTCCGATCGGCCTCGATGCGGCGCACCAGATCGGGTTCCCGCAGCAGCGCCCGGCCCATGGCGACGAAGTCGAAGCCCTCCGCCATGGCCAACCGCATGGTGTCGTGGTTGGTGATGCCGCCGAGCAGGATCAGCGGCATGGTCAGCTCCCGCCGGAACTGACGGGCGCGGTCGAGCAGATACGCCTCCCGGTACGGGTATTCCCGCAGGAACCCTCGGCCGATGAGCCGGAATCCCCAGCGTGCCGGGGGCGGCAGCACCTGGGCGAACTCGTGGCGCGGTGCGTCGCCGTGGAAGTACAGCATGGGGTTGAGCAGGGAGCTGCCCGCGGTCAACTCCAGGGCGTCGAGCGCGCCGTCCTGTTCCAGCCAGGCCGCGACCCGCAGGGACTCGGGCAGCCGGAGACCGGCGCGCACCCCGTCCTCCATATTCAGTTTGGCGATGACGGCGAGCCGGTCGCCCACGGCGTCCCGTACCGCGCGGGCGATCTCGCGCGCGAGCCGAGCCCGATTGACGAGGGAGCCGCCGTAGCCGTCCCGGCGCCGGTTGAGCAGTGGGCTGAGGAAGGAGCTCACCAGATAGTTGTGGCCGAAATGGATTTCGATCGCGTCGAATCCGGCCTCCTCGGCGATCCGGGCCGCGGTGGCGTGTTCGGCGATGATGCCCCGGATCTCGGTGTCGTCCGGGACGTGCATGGGACGCATGCCGAGCGGACTGAACAGGCGGCTGGGCGCGAGTGCGGGCGCGCGATTGGAGGCGGCGTTGGCGACCGGCCCGGCGTGGCCGATCTGGGCGCTGGCCAGGGCACCGGCGGCGTGCACGGCGTCGGTGAGCCGCCGCAGCCCCGGTACCGCCTCGGGCCGCATCCAGATCTGATGCCGGTCGGTACGGCCGCCGGGTGCGGTGGCGCAGTAGGCGACGGTGGTGAGTCCGACTCCGCCCGCGGCCATTTCGCGGTGAAAGGCGATGAGTTCATCGGTGACGAGTGCGTCGGGGGTGCGGCCCTCGAAGGTCGCGGCCTTGATTACCCGGTTGCGCAGGGTGATCGGGCCGAGCCGGGCGGGTGCGAAGATCTCGGTCATGCCCGGCCGCCCGGTGATGTCAGCCCGGCGACGACGAAAGCGCGCAGGGCCGCCACGGATTCCGGCGATACGGTGGTGTCGGTGCCGAAGCGGCTGATGATGAGATCGAAGGCCAGTTTCCAGCGACGGCGACTGTCGGCCGGGGGGATTTCGGGTAGCAGGCCGACCCACGAATCCATGTGGAACCAATGGCGAGTCCACGTCATCGGATACCGGCCCAGTACCAGCTGCGCGAGCAGCCGCAGGTGCAGCCGCCCGACCGGATCGCCCGACAACTCCACGAACGGCGCGATGACCGCGTCCACCACCGTCGGCACCGAGGCGTGCTCGGTGTCCAGAGCGGTGAGCCGGTCGGCCCACAGCGGGCCGAGACGATCCTCGATGAGCGCGGCGACCAGGTTTTCCTTCGAACCGAAGTGGTAGTGCACGGCAGCGGGATTGGCCCCCGCCGCCGTGCAGATCCCGCGCACCGAGACATCCTCGTAGCGCTCGGTCAACAGCAGTTTCTCGGCGGCGGCCAGCAGCCGGTCGCGGGTAGCCGCCCGCGCGGATGTCTTCTCGACCATGGAAGAAGTGAAACACGTTCCATTCGTCGTTTCAATCATTGATTGAAACGCGTGCGGAGCGGCTAGCGCCAGAGCAGCGCGGCGGTGGTGTCGCTGTGGCGGTAGCGCAGGTACTTCTCCACGGTCTCGGTCGGCACGGCGGCGGTCGCGGTGGCGAAGGTGATCACCAGGAACTCCTTCTCACTGCCATTGCGCCACTTACCCGTCTCCCAGTGCTCGACGTACATGCCCGGACCGAGCCGCACATCGCCGTCGTCGAACTGGTCGACCGCCGCGGTCGCGGTGGCCGCATCACCCATGCCCAGGATCAGCTGCGTGAGGATGAGGTCGCCGCCCTCGGCCGACCAGGTCAGCTCCGCCGCGTACTCGCAGCCGAGATTGGTGAGCGTGCCGTTCTCCTCGATGGGAGCGCAACTGGTGTCGTCCTTGCCCTGCACCCACTGCGCCTGCAAGGCCACCTCGCCGAGCCGGAAGTTCCAGTCGCCGCCGTACTCGGTGTAGCTGAGTTTCGCGCCCGCCGCCGGTTTCGTGGTGGGGGCGGCGGTCGTGGTGGTGCGGGTCGTGGTGGTGGGGGCGGCGGAGGTCGTCGCCGTGGCGGTGGTCGTGGTGGCGGCGGCCTGCTTGTCGTCGTCCTTGCCGGTGACGACCACGACCGCGCCGATGACCAAGCCCAGCGCGGCCACCACGACCACCGCGAGGGTGATGAGCAGGCCGTTGTTCTTCTTGGGCGGCATCGGCTGATAGCCGGGCGGCTGGTAGCCCTGCTGGAAGTCGGGCTGCTGGTACCCGGCATGCGGATCGGGCTGCTGGTATCCCGGTTGTTGATAGCCCGGCTGCTGGTAACCCGGTTGCTGGTAATCCGGCTGCTGCCACCCCTGCTGCTCCCAGCCCGGCTGACTCGCCTGGGGTCCGGTCGGCGGCACCGGCTGCCCCCACCCGGCCGGGTCCTGTTGCGGTTGCTGGCCGTACCCGTACGGGTCCTGCCCAGGTGGGTATGTCATCGCGTTGCTCCTCCCCGATCACTGCTGACCTCGTGACCCTACCGAATCAGACAAAACGCGCCCGCACCGAACGCTCCGTGCGGACCGTGATGCAATCACCGGGTGAGCTGCGATCTCCTCGTCTGCGGGCTCGGCCCCGCCGGGCGAGCCCTCGCCCACCGGGCACTGACCCACGGGCTGTCGGTCACCGTGGTCGATCCGCATCCGGACCGGCGATGGACGGCCACCTACGCCGCCTGGGCCGACGAGCTGCCGCCCTGGCTGCCGTCCGCGGCCGTCGCGGCGACGGTCGCGAACCCAGCCGCCTGGGCGCTGCGCCGCGTCGACCTGCACCGCGCCTACACCGTGTTCGACACGACGGCCCTGCAACACTGCCTGGACCTGACCGGGGCGGAGATCGTCGCCGACAGCGTCGTGGAAATCCTTCCCGCCCATCGTGATCGGCCCGAGGGCGTCCGGCTCGCCTCGGGCTCGGTCCGCACCGCCGGACGCGTCATCGACGCCCGCGGGCTCACCCGCTCCCCCGCTCGCGCCGAGCAGACCGCCTTCGGCGTGGTGGTCGAACGCGATCCGGAATTCGACACCCTGTTCATGGACTGGCGTCCGGACAATGGCGCGGATGCGGCGGCACCGCGGTCGTTCCTCTACGCGATCCCGCTGAACGAGCACAGCATGCTGCTCGAGGAAACCTGCCTGGCGGGCCGCCCCGCCCTCGACACCGCCGAACTCCGCACCCGGCTGCACCACCGCTTGCGTTCGCGGGGCATCACCGTCGGCGTGGACGTGCCGGTCGAGCGGGTCCGGTTTCCCGTTCAGGGGGGTAGACCGAGCCGCCGTGGCTTCGGCGCGGCCGGTGCGCTCATCCACCCCGCCACCGGGTACAGCGTCGCCACCGCCCTGCGTACCGCCGACGACCTGGCCGTTGGGCACTCGCTCTGGTCGCCATCGGCGCGGGCGGTCCATGCCCTGCGGCTGGCGGGCCTGCGCGCCCTGCTCGCCCTCCCCGCGCAGGATGTGCCCGTATTCTTCGATGCCTTCTTCGCGCTGCCGCCACACCTGCGGCGCGCGTACCTCTCCGGTCGCGACGACCTGCCCGGCACAACCGCGGCCATGTCATGGTTGTTCGCCAACCTTCCGTGGCGGCTGCGGCGCACCCTGGTGAGCGCGACGATCGGCACTCGTCCGCCACGCTGATGCCGTGCGCACCCGGCTGTGCCGGTGCGGCGCGCCCGCTGTGCTGATGCGGCCGAGCGCAACCCGCCGACCTGCCGTCTCCCCAGGTCGGCGGCGATTCGCTGAGACAGCGAATCGGACCGAACGTACAGTGGAGGCCATGCGGTCTATCTGGAAGGGCTCGATCGCGTTCGGACTGGTCAATGTACCGGTGAAGGTCTACACCGCGACCGAGGACCACGATATTCGGTTCCACCAGGTCCACGCGGCCGACGGTGGGCGAATCAAGTACGACCGGGTGTGCACCGTGTGCGGGAAATCGGTGGCCTTCGCCGATATCGACAAGGCGTATGAATCGCCCGAGGGCGATCGCGTGATTCTCACCGACGAGGACTTCGCGAAACTGCCGGTGGCCGAGAAGCACGAGATTCCGGTCCTGCAATTCGTGCCGTCCGAACAGATCGATCCGATCCTGTACGAGAAGAGCTACTATCTCGAACCCGATTCCAGTACGCCGAAAGCCTATGTGCTGCTGGCCAAGACCCTGGAGGACGTGAATCGGGTCGCGCTGGTGCACTTCACGCTGCGGCAGAAGACCCGCCTGGCCGCGCTGCGCGTGCACGACGGCGTGCTGCTGCTGCAAACGCTGCTGTGGCCCGACGAGGTGCGTTCGGTGGAATTCGAATCCCTCGACGGGGTGGCCGAACCGAAGAAACAGGAACTGTCCATGGCGGAGACGCTGGTGGACACCATGTCCGACGATTTCGATCCGAGCCTCTACACCGACGAATACCAGATCGAATTGAAGCGCATGCTGGACGAGGCCATCGCCAGCGGCAGCAGCAAGGTCACCCGCGCTCCGGAACCGGCCGAGCCGGAGATGGACGCCGAGGTGGTCGATCTGGTGGCGGCGCTGCAACGCAGCCTCGAGGCGTCCGGGCAGAAGCCCGCCAAGAAGGCCACGCCCGCCAAGAAGACGGCCGCCAAGGCCGAGAAGAAGCCCGCGAAGAAGGCCCCCGCCAAGGCCGCCAAGAAGACCGCGAGCAAGCAGACGCGCAAGGGCGCGTGACCCGGCCCCGCGCCGCTCGCCCGCGTCTACCAGCGCGATTCGATACTCACCGGCACACCCCTGGCAAACTAGCGGTATGGAATCCGACATAGCCATCGTCCCGATGGGACTCGGCCATCTGCGCCAGGTCATCGACCTCGGCTACCAGGTGTTCGACACCTCCGCCAAGCCCTACACCTCCTGGTCGCTCACCTCGGTGGCCGAGCATCTCGACAGCGCGGGGCGCTCCTGCTGGGTGGCGGTGGATTCGGATCGGGTGGTCGGATTCGTGCTGGCCTCCATGGAGTTCGAGCTACGCGACGACTGGGCCTACCTGGAGTGGATCGCGGTCGCGCCGGACATGCAGGGGCGCGGGGTGGCGGGACGGCTCATGACCGCCTGCTGCGACACGCTGTTCAAGCACGGCGCGCGGCGCATCGTCACCGATGTGGAGAACCACAACACCGCCTCGGCGAACATGATGCGCAAGAACGGCTTCACCGAGGGCACCACGGTCACCCTGTTCGTCCGCCCCAATCCGGACGACGACGCGGGCGACGACCAGATCACGCTGGGCCCCGGAACCAAACGCGACCTCATCCGGCGCGGCCGCATCACCGGCGACGGCAGGCACGGCCGTCCGAAGGGCTGACCGGGTCGACATCCAGCGCGTCGCGGTCGACCGCGCGGACCTCCGCGAGCGGTGTCTCGCACGAGGGTGCCTTCGTCGATCGTCCGAATCTGTCGGCCCCCTCCCCTACGGTGTCGGCATGACCGTCGCGGACCCGACCATGCTCGCCATCACCGACGCGGTAACCCTTGGGCGTCAAGGGGATACCGCCCGCGCCCGGGAGGCGCTCACCGCACTCTGGGAGACGGTGGGCGTCACCGGCGACGCCCTGCACCGCTGCACCATCGCCCACTACCTGGCCGATCTGCACGAGCACGCCGCCGACGCGCTCACCTGGGACGTACGCGCCCTGGACGCGGCCGCCTCGCTCACCGACGAACGCGCCCAACAGGAGCACTCGGCCCTCACCGTGCGCGGCTTCTACCCGTCGCTGCACCTGAACCTCGCCGACAACTACCGCCGCCTGGGCGCATTCGACACCGCGCACACCCACCTGGACGCGGCCCGCGCCCGCCTCGACGCCCTGGACGACGACGGTTACGGCGCGGGGGTACGCGCGGGCATCTCCCATGTGGAGACCGCCCTGGCCGAGGGATCCACCGAACGCCTACCCACACACTGACACCGACGACTCGCCTCACGGCCGATATATCCGGCCGACCGGGGCGGCGCGAGTGGGCCGTAGTTGACGTGACCGGTGCGGCGTGGCCGTTTACCGCGTGACCGGTGCAGGCGCGACCCGGGTACCGGCACGGCTGTGGCGGCGCGATCGGTGCGGGGCGCGGCGGATACAGGCGCGCTCGCCTGGCACGGGCACGACCGGTCGCGGCGGCTCAGTTCTCCGCCGCGCGCGCCCGGCCCTCGTGGAAGAAGTCGAGCAGCCCCGCCACGGTGCCGACCTCGTCGCGCGGGCGCATGGCGCCGAAGGGCGCGTTCCAGAATTCGCCCCGGCGGCGGGTCCACGGTCCGACATACGCGTAGGGCCAGGGGTTGTCCCAGTCGCCCGGTGACACCCCGTAGTTCACCTCGTCGATGGCGACGGACAGATCGAAGTGTTCCGGCCACAGCACCGGCTGTTCGGCGGCGAAGCGGCGTAGTGCGGTATCGCCGATGGCGAACCAGTCGTGCACGGTCGCGGCCGCGCCGGAATCGAGACTGAACGGCTCGTCGGGGTCCATATTGGTGCCGTCGCTGTAGAGACCGTCCGGCGGCCCGTCCGGTTCGAATCCGGCGGCCGCGGCCAATTCGCGGTAGGTGCCGTGCAGCGCGGCGCGGCCCCGCGGCCAGACCAGATCGGTGCCCGTCACCGAGACCGGCCATTTGATTCCGGTGAACCCACCCAGCACGATGCGCATTCGAATGGTGCCGAAGCGCCGATACTGCGGTCCCGCGATCAGCAGTTCCGCGGCCGCGTGCAACGCGAATCGGGTGTCCTCGTAGGTGATGTCGTCCACCTCGAAATCATCGCCGGGGCACCGTGGGTGAGGCGGGGAATTCGGCCGGCGGACACGCCGATCACTGCCGGTTGCCCTCCCCCGATTCCGCCCGGGAAAGCGAAACGCCGCGCCCTTCCGAAAGATCCGGAAGACCGCGGCGTTCGCTTGTTATTGCTGTCTCACCTGGCGTTATCGGTGCAGGCGGAGAGGATCACCTTCGCCTGCCGCGGCGACGCCGAACCCGCATCCGGGAACGACGGCGCACTTTGACCGAGCACATCGATGGCGGCCTGCTCGGCCTCCACCTTGGTCGCCGCCCACGCCCAGCCGAAACGGGTGTCGGCGCCCTGGGACACCGCACCGCAGGCATTGGCGAAGTGCACGACGACCTCGCAGTCGCCACCGCCGCATTCGGCGATCGCGGCCGTGTCCGCGGCACCGTAACTGCCGTAGTTCACCGCGTAGGCGACGTTTCCGGTGCTCTTGGACAGCGCCAGGGCGCCGTACAGATCACCGGCGGTGGCGGTGAAACCGCCATCGACCGCCGACGCGGGACCCGCGGCGACGACGCCGAGCGTCGCCATCGACGAGACAGCGAGACCCAAACAGGTCTTGCGCAGCAACGACATTCACTTCTCCCCGTGAAGAAAGGCAATAACGGGTGGAATCTTTGCCGAGACCAACCGTTATGTCCAGTTGGCTGGTAGTGCGAACAGCAGGGTCAAACCCGCCGCATTACCGAGACGACCTTACCCAGGATCACGGCCTCGTCGCCGTCGATCACCTGGTAGGCCGGATTACGGGGTTCCAGATAGACGTGCCCGCCGGTGCGTCGATACACCTTGACAGTGGCCTCACCGTCGATCATCGCCGCCACGATCTCGCCATTGTGCGCCTCGTGCTGTTTACGGACCACGACGATATCGCCGTCGCAGATGGCGGCGTCGACCATGGAATCGCCGCGCACGCGCAGCCCGAACACGGTTCCGCGCCCGACCAGTTCACGCGGCAGCGAGAGCACGTCGTCGGTGTGCTCCTCGGCCAGGATCGGCGTACCCGCGGCGATGTCTCCGACCACCGGCACCGGCACCTGCTGTTCGGACTCCGCGCGGCGCTGCGGCGCGGCGTGCAGGAACATGCGCACGTCGATGGGCCGCGACATGGTGTCGCTGCGGCGCAGGAACCCCTTCTCCTCCAGCGCGTTCAGATGCTTGGACACCGTGGAGGAGGACTTCAGCCCGACCTCGTCGCCGATCTGGCGGGTATTGGGCGGATACCCGTGCCGCACCACCCAGTCCCGGATCACGGCGAGGATGTGGTGCTGGCGCGGCGGTAGCGTCGAGGTGTCGAGATGCTCGAACGCGTCGGAGTAGTCGTATCCGGTCACCGGGGCATCCTAATGGCCCGCCACCGCGCTACCGGGCGATCACCACGCCCACATCCCCGTCGTAGCGGCGGTAGAGCAGCCGCCCGCGCCGATCGGCGATATCGGTGCAGAACAGGAACGGCAGCCCGTAGCGGCACAGCCGCGCCGCCGCCTGATGCTCGGCGAGCACCGGCACCCGATGCGGATTCATGGTCAGGGGCAGCTCGTCCATGCCGCGCGGCGGCCGCAGCCGCCACTGCCGGGCGAAGCGCACGCCGCGCGGCCCGGCCCAGTACACGATCGCGTCCTCACCGGTTTCGGCGTCGGTGAACAGGTGGGCGTCGTAGTCCATGGCGTCCATGGTCGCGATCGCCGCGGCCGCGTCGCAGGTCCGCACATCGACCGTCTTACGCCGGGTGACCGGCCGGTCGCCGGTGACGCCCGCGAGCACGGCCCGCCGCCGATCCGGCATATGGCGCGCCACCGACCGCTCGGCCCGCCGCAGTTGCAGATCCAACCGCTCGGCGGCGAAGGTCAGCGCCCAGCCACCGGACCCGTCGATCTGGGTGCGCACCTCACCGTGCCCGGTGCGCACATTCGTCTGCACGGTCGTCACACCGGCACCCGGCCGTTCGACCATCCGCACCCGCGCCGTTTCGTGAACATGGTGCCGCCGCAGAACCTGTCCGATCATCCGCTCCGCCCGGACGATCTCGGCGAGCGACACCTCCCCCACCGCACTCACCACCACCTGCGCATCCCCGACCACCACTGCGTGTGCCTCCACTGGACGACGACCACCTTCCCCTGAGCTGTGAACCGGTTGGGCGTACCCATGCCACCACCGCGGCATCGTGGCTCCTAGGGCCGAAGGTCCCCTCCGGTCCTTTCTCGCGACGCGCACGGCGGATCCGGTCACAAGATCGAATACCGCGCCACGCCAGCGAAATCCGACACGCGCAGGTGATCCGGCATCGACCGAGCTACTGACAGATCCCGAACGCGGGAGGACAATATGCCGCATGTCACACGACCCGGACGCGGTCGGCGGCGATCGCACGCGCGTCCTCGAAGCCCTGTCCCAGTTGCGATTACGCGAACTCCTGGCGGGTGTGCAGGACAGGATAACCCAACTGGTCGGTGTGCACGAGCGGATGGACCGACTCATCGACGCCATGCTCGTCATCACCGCAGGACTCGATCTCGACGACACCCTCCGCTCCATCGTCCACACCGCCATCGAACTCGTGGACGCCCGCTACGGCGCGCTCGGCGTGCGCGAGACACGCGGATACACCCATCCCCTCTCGGAATTCGTCTACGAGGGCATCGACGATCGCACCCGGGTGCTCATCGGCGACCTGCCACACGGCGGCGGCGTCCTGGGCCTGCTCATCGAACAGCCCGAACCGATACGGCTGGCCGATCTCTCGGACCATCCGGCGTCGATCGGCTTCCCGGAACACCACCCGCCGATGCGAACCTTCCTCGGCGTTCCGGTGAAGGTGCGCGACGAGGTGTTCGGCAGCCTCTACCTCACCGAGAAGGCCGGTGGGCTGGAATTCACCGAGGACGACGAGGTGGTGGTGCGGGCGCTGGCCGCCGCCGCGGGGATCGCGGTCGAGAACGCCCGCCTCTACGAGGAATCCCGCATCCGCCAAACCTGGTTGGAATCCATCCGCGACGTGGCGACCGAACTGCTGGGCGGCGGCGAACCGGCCGAGGTGCTGGAGCTGATCGCGGAACGGGCCATGACCCTCGCCGGAGCGGTGTGCGCCTTCCTGGCGCTGCCCGAGGACCTGGAATCGCCCGATCAGGAGGTGGAAGAGCTGATCGTGGCGGCGGGTACCGGTACCACCGCGGCAGGCATTCTGGGCCGTCGAATTCCGGTGGAGGGCTCGCACACGGGCTCGGTGTTCCGCACCGCGGAGTCGAAGGTGACACAGGGGCTGGCCTTCAACGCGTTCACCGATATCCTGCCCGCATTCGGCCCGGTGCTGCTGCTGCCATTGCAAGCCCGCAAATCGATGCTGGGCGTGCTGGCGGTCTGCCGGAGCCCCGAAGCGCCGGAATTCGATACGCCCACCCAGGCGATGATGGCGGTGTTCGCCGGTCAAGCCGCCTTGGCACTGCGTTTGGCCGACACCCAGTTCCGTATGCGGGAGCTGGACGTGCTCTCCGAACGCGACCGCATCGCCCGCAGCCTGCACGACCGGGTGATCCAACGGCTGTTCGCCACCGGCCTGGTCCTACAGGGCACCGCGCAGCGCATCCGCACCCCCGAGATCCGCACCCGCCTCGGCCGCACCCTCGACGATCTGCAATCCATCGTGCAGGACATCCGGCAATCCATCTTCGACCTGCACGAGCCCGAAACCGGTTCGGCGCGCCTGCATCAGCGCCTGCACGATCTCATCGCCGAGATGACCGCCGAGGCCGACCTGCGCACCACGGTGCACGTCTCCGGACCGCTGTCGGTGCTGCCGATCCCCCTGGCCGACGATGTGGAATCGGTACTGCGCGAAGCACTCAGCAATGTGGTGCGGCACGCCGAAGCCCACAGCGTGCACATCAATATCGCCATCGACGACGAGATCAGCATCGAGGTGACCGACGACGGCGTCGGACTGCCGTCGGATCTGCCCCGCCGCAGCGGCCTGTCCAATCTGGATGTGCGCGCCGATCGCACCAACGGCCGCTTCGACATCGGTCCGGCGGGTGACCGGGGCACGGTCCTGCGCTGGGCCGCACCCCTGGCCTGACCCGGCGGGTCAGAACAGGGCCAGCAGCAGCGTCCCGATCAGCGCGCATCCTCCGGCCGACAGCAGGGTCAGTGGGAGCAGCGGCCACAGGCCCGCGGTGGTGCGTCGGGCGAGCAGGTATCCGGCTCCGGCTCCGCAGGCGGCCAGCACGAAGCCGCCGCCGGAGACGAGGTAGAAGACGCTCGCGAAGGCCGCGTTGAGGGCCTCGCCGCCGCCTTCGGCGTAGCCGTCGAACGGGATGGGGAAGCGGAAGGCCAGCGCCGTCAGCGCGGCCGTGAACGGTGCGGTGAGAACGGCGGCGAGCGCACCCCACAGCATGACGGCCAGCAACGGGATCAGCGGGGTGTCGACGCGCTCTGTCACTCGCCCATCATGGCCCATGGGCCGAGCGGTACGGCGGGGCACCGACGACAACGGCCCGCCGATGACGTGATGTCGTCGGCAGGCCGCGTTCGGTCGAACTCAGTCCTAGACGGTGAAACCCAAGGCGCGCAACTGCTCCCGGCCGTCATCGGTGATCTTGTCCGGACCCCACGGCGGCATCCAGACCCAATTGATCTGGAGATCCTCCACCAGGCCGCTGCGGACCAGGGCATTGCGGGCCTGGTCCTCGATCACATCGGTGAGCGGGCACGCCGGGGACGTCAGCGTCATGTCGATCTTGGCGATGGACTCTTCGACCGTCAGGCCATACACCAGGCCGAGATCGACCACATTGATGCCGAGTTCGGGGTCGACCACATCGCGCATGGCCTCCTCGAGGTCCTCGAGGTGCTGTACTTCCTCGGGGGTCAGCTGAACCTCCGCCTCGGCGGTCGGGGCCTGCTGTTCGGTGTCGCTCATCTCTACTCCCCGTTACCCATCGACTTCGTGGCCTCCTGTGCGGAGGATATCCGCACCACCGCGTCCTTGAACGCCATCCAGCCCAGCAATGCGCATTTCACCCGCGCCGGGTACTTGGCGACGCCCGCGAAGGCGATGCCGTCGCCGATCACGTCCTCATCGCCCTCGACGGTGCCGCGACTGGTGATCATCTCGTCGAAGGATCCGACCACCTTCAGCGCCTGCTGCACGGGCAGGCCGATGACCTGGTCGGCCAGCACCGAGGTCGACGCCTGGCTGATGGAGCAGCCCTGGCCGTCGTAGGAGACGTCGGCGACGTCGCCCTTCTCGTCGATGTGTACGCGCAGCGTCACCTCGTCACCGCAGGTGGGGTTGACGTGGTGCACCTCCGCACCGAACGGCTCGCGAAGGCCGCGGTGGTGCGGGTGCTTGTAGTGGTCCAGGATGACTTCCTGGTACATCTGCTCCATGCGCATGGTTTATGCAACTCCGAAGAAGGTCTGGGCCTTCCGCACCGCGGCCACCAGCGTGTCCACCTCGTCGAGAGTGTTGTAGACGGCGAAGGAGGCCCGCGCGGTGGCGGCCACGCCGAAGCGGCGGTGCAGCGGCCAGGCGCAGTGATGGCCGACGCGGATGGCGACACCCTCGTCGTCCAGAATCTGGCCGACGTCGTGGGCGTGGACACCGTCCACCACGAAGGCCACCGCGCCACCGCGGTTCACGTTCTCGGTCGGTCCGATGATGCGGACGCCGTCCAGCTTACCCAGTCCGAGCAGGGCCGCCTCGGTGAGCGCGTGCTCGTGCGCCGCAACGGCTTCCATGCCGACCGCGTCGAGATACCGCACGGCCGCACCCAATCCGACGACCTGCGAGGTCATCGGCACGCCCGCCTCGAAGCGCTGCGGCGGCGGCGCGTAGGTGCTCTCCTCCATGAAGACGGTCTCGATCATGGAGCCGCCGGTGATGAACGGCGGTGTGTCGGCGAGGATCTCGCGCCGCCCGTACAGCACGCCCACGCCCGACGGGCCGAGCATCTTGTGCCCGGAGAAAGCCGCGTAGTCGATGCCCAACTCGCGGAAGTTCACCGGCATGTGCGGCACCGACTGGCAGGCGTCGAGCACCACCAGCGCGCCGACCGCCTTGGCCCGGCGCACCAGCTCCTCGACGGGCGCGACCGCACCGGTCACATTGGACTGGTGGGTGAAGGCGACCACCTTGGTGGCGGGCGACAGCTCCAGCGAATCGAGGTCGATGCGCCCGTCGTCGGTGACCCCGTACCACTTCAGCGTCGCCCCGGTGCGCCGCGCCAACTCCTGCCACGGCACCAGGTTCGCGTGGTGCTCGAGTTCGGTGATGACGATCTCGTCGCCCGGCCCCACCCGGTAGGGGAAGCGGTTGTCGGCGAAGGAGTAGGTGACCAGGTTCAGCGATTCGGTCGCGTTCTTGGTGAACACGATCTCGTCGGCGTCCACGCCCACGAAGCGGGCGATATCGGCGCGGGCGCCCTCGTAGGCGTCGGTGGCCTCCTCCGCCAGCTGATGAGCGCCACGATGCACGGCCGCATTGCGCTGGACCAGGAAGTCACGCTCCGCGTCCAGAACCGCCGTCGGCCGCTGCGCGGTCGCGCCCGAGTCCAGGTAGACCAGGGGTTTGCCGTCGCGCACCGTGCGGCTCAGGATCGGGAAGTCGGCCCGGATGCGGGCGACGTCCAGGGCCGCCACCTCGGCGAGCGGGGAATCGTGCGGCCCGGCGAGCCGGGAATCGTGCCCCGTGGCGGTCATGGGTATCAGGCTCCTACAGCAGCGGAGGTGAAGCGCACGTAGCCGTTGGCGTCGAGTTCCTCGGCCAGTTCCGGACCGCCCTCGGCGACGATGCGGCCGTTCACGAACACGTGCACGAAGTCCGGCTTGATGTAGCGCAGGATGCGGGTGTAGTGGGTGATCAGCAGGACGCCGCCGTCCTCGCGCTCCTTGTAGCGGTTCACGCCCTCGGAGACGATGCGCAGCGCGTCCACGTCCAGACCGGAGTCGGTCTCGTCCAGGATGGCGATCTTCGGCTTGAGCAGGCCCAGCTGCAGGATCTCGTGGCGCTTCTTCTCACCGCCGGAGAAGCCCTCGTTCACCGAACGCTCGCCGAAGGCCGGATCGATCTCCAGCTCGGCCATGTTCTCCTTGACTTCCTTGACCCAGGTGCGCAGCTTCGGGGCCTCGCCGCGCACGGCGGTGGCGGCGGTGCGCAGGAAGTTCGACATGGACACACCCGGAACCTCGACCGGGTACTGCATGGCCAGGAACAGGCCCGCGCGCGCCCGCTCGTCCACCGACATCTCCAGCACGTCCTCACCGTCGAGGGTGATGGAGCCGGAGGTCACCGTGTACTTGGGGTGACCGGCGATGGCGTAGGACAGCGTCGACTTGCCGGAGCCGTTGGGGCCCATGATGGCGTGGGTCTCACCCGAGCGGACGGTCAGGTTGACGCCGTTGAGGATCGTCTTGGCCTCGCCCTCGGGGGTGGTGACCTCGACGTGCAGGTCCTTGATTTCCAGGGTGGTCATCGAATTCGGATTCCTTTGCGGGGGTGGGAAGTTCGTCTTATACGCCGACAGCGGCGAGTTCGGCCTCGATGGCCGCCTCCAGCCGCTCCCGGACCTCGGGGACCGCGATCTTCTGGATGATCTCGTGGAAGAAGCCGCGCACCACCAGGCGTCGCGCCGTCTCCTCCGGAATGCCGCGAGCGCGCAGGTAGAACAGCTGCTCGTCGTCGAAACGGCCGGTGGCCGAGGCGTGTCCGGCGCCGACGATCTCGCCGGTCTCGATCTCCAGGTTCGGCACCGAGTCGGCGCGCGCGCCGTCGGTGAGCACCAGGTTGCGGTTCACCTCGTAGGTGTCGGTGCCCTCGGCGGCGGCGCGGATGAGCACATCGCCCACCCACACGGTGTGCGCGTCGGGCTTGGACGAGGCCGGATCGCCTTGCAGCGCACCCTTGTACTGCACATTCGACTTGCAGTTGGGCTGCGAGTGGTCGACCAGCAGGCGCTGTTCGAAGTGCTGGCCGTCGTCGGCGAAGTACAGGCCGAGCAGTTCGGCGTCGCCGCCGGGACCGTCGTAGCGCACATTCGCGGTGAGCCGCACCAGGTCGCCGCCGAGGGTGACATCGGTGTGGCGCAGGGTGGCGTCGCGACCCAGCCGGGGGTGGTGCGCGGTCGCGTGGATGGCGTCGTCGGCCCAGTCCTGGACCGCGACCACGGTCAGCCGGGCGCTGTCGCCGAGCACGAATTCCACGTTGTCGGCGTAGGTTCCGCTGCCCCGGTAGTCGAGCACCACGGTGGCGGCGGCGAAGTTGCCGAGCCGGATCTGCACGTGCCCGAAGTCGGTCTTGCCCGCGCCCGGACCGGTGACGGTCACGGTGACCGGTTCGGCCACTTCGGTTTCCGCGCCGACCGACACGACGGTGGCCTGGTCGAAGCCCGAGTACGCCTGCGCGGCGACCCGATCGGTGGGCACGCCGCCCTGGCCGAGGCGGCCGTCGGTGCGGTCCACGGTCTCCACCGTGACACCGGCGACCTCGCTCACCTCGACGGTGGCCGCGCCGTCGCGCACCGCGCTGCCGTCGTGCAGACCGCCCAGGCGGCGCAGTGGGGTGAAGCGCCACGCCTCGTCCTTGGCCGAGGGCACCTCGAAGGCGTCCACGTCGAAGGAGGCGAACACCTCACCCTTGTTGACGGCGGGGGGCCGTACTTCCGCGGCCTCCGCAACGTTCTCGACGGCCATCAGCCGACGGCTCCTTCCATCTGCAGCTCGATCAGGCGGTTCAGTTCCAGGGCGTACTCCATGGGGAGTTCCTTGGCGATGGGCTCCACGAAGCCGCGCACCACCATGGCCATCGCCTCGTCCTCGGTCAGACCGCGGCTCATCAGGTAGAACAGCTGATCCTCGGACACCTTGGAGACCGTGGCCTCGTGGCCCATGGTCACGTCGTCCTCGCGGATGTCGACGTAGGGGTAGGTGTCGGAGCGGGAGACGTTGTCCACCAGCAGCGCATCGCACTTCACGGTCGACTTGGACGCGTACGCGCCCTTGTTCACCTGCACCAGCCCGCGGTAGGAGGCGCGACCGCCGCCACGCGCCACCGACTTGGAGATGATGTTGGAGGAGGTGTGCGGCGCCAGGTGCAGCATCTTCGCGCCGGTGTCCTGGTGCTGGCCCTCGCCCGCGAAGGCGATGGAGAGCACCTCGCCCTTGGCGTGCTCACCGGTCATCCACACCGCCGGGTACTTCATGGTGACCTTGGAGCCGATATTGCCGTCGACCCACTCCATGGTCGCGCCCGCCTCGGCCTTGGCCCGCTTGGTGACCAGGTTGTAGACGTTGTTCGACCAGTTCTGGATGGTGGTGTAGCGGCAGCGGCCGCCCTTCTTCACGATGATCTCCACGACCGCGGAGTGCAGCGAATCCGAGCTGTAGATCGGCGCGGTGCAGCCCTCGACGTAGTGCACGTAGGCATCCTCGTCGACGATGATCAGCGTGCGCTCGAACTGGCCCATGTTCTCGGTGTTGATCCGGAAGTAGGCCTGCAGCGGAATGTCGACGTGCACGCCCGGCGGCACGTAGATGAACGAGCCGCCCGACCACACGGCCGAGTTCAGCGCGGAGAACTTGTTGTCACCGGAGGGGATCACCGAGCCGAAGTACTGCTGGAAGATCTCCGGGTGCTCGCGCAGGCCGGTGTCGGTGTCGAGGAAGATGACGCCCTGGGACTCCAGATCCTCACGGATGGAGTGGTAGACGACCTCGGACTCGTACTGCGCGGCGACACCGGCGACGAGACGCTGCTTCTCCGCCTCCGGGATGCCGAGCTTGTCGTAGGTGTTCTTGATGTCCTCGGGCAGGTCTTCCCAGGACGCGGCCTGCTTCTCGCTGGACCGCACGAAGTACTTGATGTTGTCGAAGTCGATGCCCTCGAGGTTGGAGCCCCAGTTCGGCATGGGCTTCTTGTCGAAGATGCGCAGGGCCTTGAGCCGGAAGTCGAGCATCCATTCGGGCTCGTTCTTCTTCGCCGAGATGTCGCGCACGACCTCCTCGGACAGGCCGCGCTTGGCACTGGCACCGGCGACATCCGTATCGGCCCAGCCGTAGCCGTACTTGCCCAGGGAGGCGATGGTCTCCTCCTGGGACAGCGGCTGCACCTGGTCGGTGGTCGTCGTCATTCGGCACTCCTTCCGGAGTCGTTCGTCGATGTCGTCGCGGGCTGTGCGACGGGTTTTCCAGCGGTATTCGGTGTGGCTCCGGCGGTGCCGGGAGTCAGCGCCCCGGCGGTGCCGGGAGTCAGCACGGTGAGGGGTACGTGGGTGGTGCAGGCGCAGTCGCCGTTGGCGATGGTGGCCAGCCGCTGCACATGGGTGCCCAGCAGTTCGCGGAACGCCTCCAGTTCGGCGGCGCACAGCTCCGGGAACTCCTCGGCCACGTGCGATACCGGGCAGTGGTGCTGGCAGATCTGCACGCCCGCGCCGACCTCCCGGGTGGACGCCGCGAATCCGGCGGCGGTGAACGCCTCCGCGATCTCGTCGGCCTTGGCGGCCGTCTCCTCCGGCGTGTGCCGGGCCAGACGGTCGATACCGGCGACGATGGTGCCGACCCGCTTGCGCGCGAAGTCGACGATGGCCTTGTCGCCGCCGATCTCCCGCAGCTGACGCATCGCGGCACCGGCGAGGTCATCGTAGGCATGTCCCAACCGGCCTCGGCCCTGGGCCGTCAGCTGGAACTGCTTGGCCGGACGGCCACGCCCCTTCTGCTGCCACGGCGCGGAGCGGGCGGCACGCGCCTCCCCCGACTCGATGAGGGCATCGAGGTGCCTGCGCACCCCCGCCGGGGTGAGACCGAGCCGCTTGCCGATGGCAGTCGCGGTGATCGGTCCTTCCTCGAGCAGCAGTTTCACGACGGCTTCGCGGGTGTGTCCTTCGCCTGCGGGTTCGGACACCGCAGCAGACCGGGCGCCCTGCTGGCGCCCGGTGCCTGCTTCCGCATTCCGCAAACCCATGGTTTTCACAACACCAGTGTGACGGAATTCCTTCCCGGGTTCTAGTAAGGGTCACCTGACTTGGAGGGGGTTGGGCGTGTGAACCTTCGCACACGGGAAAAGGGGGCGATCCGGCCGGGAATCGCGGCCACGCTCAGCCGACCGCGCATAGACCAAGATTGCGAGCAATTCGCCCGCGACCGCCGCTCCCGCCGCGAGCCCGTCACCGCGAGCGGATCGACGCCGAGAAAATCGACCCCGCGCGGATTCACCTCGTGCGGATTCAGCCCGCATGGGTTCAGCGCGCGTGGGTTCACACCCCCGGCGCGGGTTCACGCCCACGTGGGTTCAGCCCCTGCGCGGGTTCGACGCCGTCGGCCCGCACGCCCGCGTGCGGTGAATTACAGTGGCGGACAATGCGATAGCACGTCCGGCAGGGGGTTCTACGACCCGAACAGTTGCCTGTTATCGTTAGTTACATCTTTTCCGGGCGGTACGACCTCCGCCGATCGAGAGGGATCCACACCCGCGCCATGAATCCGGTGATCACCACGAACCTGCCCGTCGCACTGCGCAACGGCTGGGCCCTGACCTTCGGCGACGGCATCGAAGCCCCCGCGCGCACGCCCTCGACCGTGCTCTACGACCTGCCGCACCGGCAGCTGCGCCGCTTCGACCGCGACACCCCCGCCCACGGGAATCCAGTGCTGCTGGTACCGCCGCTGGCCGTGGACGCCTCCTGTTACGACCTGCGGCCGGGCCAGAGCCTCGCGCGCTTCCTGCGCGACAGCGGCCGGCAGCCGTACGTGATCGACTACGGCCGCATCACCGCCGCGGACCGCGACCTCGGGTTGGAGGAGTGGGTGGACGATATCGTCCCCACCGCCATCGCCCATATCAGCGAGCTGCACGACGGCGCGGACGTCGACCTGATCGGCTGGTCGCTGGGCGGCATCATCAGCCTGCTCACCGCCGCCGACCACGCCGATCTGCCGATCGGCTCGGTCACCACCCTGGGCTCGCCCATGGACTTCGGCCGCAACCGCCTGCTGGCACCGGTACGCATGGTCGCGAAGCTGACCGGCGGGCGGGAGATCGCCTATGCCACTCACCTTCTCGACGGCATCCCGGCGTTCTTCGTCCAGGCCGGATTCCGCGGCATGTCCCTAGGCAGGGAGATCACCCGCCCGCTGTTCATCGCCCGCAATGCCGGGCACACCGAGGCCCTGGCCCGCATGGAGGCCATCGACCGCTTCATCGCCGCCATGCCCGGCTACCCCGGGCGCCTCTACCGCCAGCTGTACCGCCGCATCATCGTCGGCAACCAGCTCGCCCACGGCCGCGTCCACCTGACCTCCGACCGCGTCATCGACCTGGCCAAACTCACCTGCCGCGTCCTGCTCCTGGGCAGCCGCTCCGACACCCTCGCCCCCGCCGCCACCATCGAACCCGGTTTGGGCGTCCTCACCGGAGCCGCCGAAGCCCGCTTCGCCGACCTCCCCGGCCTCAACCACCTGGCCCTCGTCGCCGGCCCCCAAGCCGCCACCACCACCTGGCCCCTCATCGACGAATTCCTCGGAACCTAGCCACACATCTCGCTCGCACTCGGCCACGATGGCGGAATGTTCACCACCGCATTCCTCCAGCATTCCGGCAAAGGCCCACTCCGCCACGAGGAGTCACTACTGGAGACAGGGCTGCGGCGGCGCGGGATCCCGGTCGAGTACTACACCGTCAAGCGCATCCACCGCCGACAACTGCCGCTGGGGCCGCGCACTTTCATCGCGGGCGATATGGACGCGATGCACGGGGCCATGCGCCAGTTGGGAATTCCGATACCGGAACCCGACGACTACCCGGACTGTCTGAGCGGGTTCCTCCACCGCCGCGTGTGGGCATCGACCCTGGGCGAAATCGAGCGTGCGGTGGAGAACGGGTCCGCTCCACCGGTTTTCGTGAAACCCGCGCAGCGCCGGAAGAGCTTCACCGGAGCCGCCTGCTATTCGGAGCGGGATTTCGCCGCGCTGGGCAAGGTCAGCCGCCGACAGCGCGTGTGGTGCTCCGAACTGGTTCGCTGGCTGACGGAGTACCGCGTCTACGTCATAGACGGTCGGATCATCGCGGTCGATCACTACGACGGTGACGGAGCGGTACCGCTCGATCTCGGGGTGGTCGAGGCCGCGGTGGCGGCTCATCGCCGGTCCGGGTCGGCGCCGAGTGCCTACGGCATCGATTTCGGCGTACTGGGCAGCGGCGAGACCGCGCTGGTGGAGGCCAATGACGGCTACGCGTTAGGTGCCTATGCCATCGACGCCGACCTGTACACCGAGTTGGTGCTGCGGCGGTGGCGGCAACTGCTGGTCGATCGCGACGACTCAGGCTTTGACTGAAATTTCAGTCAGGGCATAGAGTGGGCCGATATCGGATGAGAAAACCCTGGTCGAGGAGATGGCGATGCGGCGGCGTGCGTTCCTGCGGGCGGTCATGGGCACGGTCGGCGGATTCGCGGTAGGAGGTTGTGCAATGGGCGGGAACGACGTGGGGTCCGAGGCGGGCGGTGGGTGGATGATGCCCGAGGAGGGGCGGCGGCATGTTCGGACGTGGATGTCGTTCGGTGCCGATGAGCGGGTGTACGGGGCGGAGTTGTTGCCGCTGGTGCGGCGGGATCTGGCGACCATCGCCACCACCATCGCCCGGTTCGAGCCGGTGTCGATGCTGGTGCGGGCCGAGGAGATGGGGCTGGCGCGGGGTTTGCTGGGCGGGGCGGATATCGAGCTGATCGAGGCGGAGCTGGATGATCTCTGGATGCGGGATACGGGGCCCGTGTTCGTGTCGGGAGATCGGGGGCGGGCGGGCGTCGACTTCAACTTCAACGGATGGGGCGGAAAGCAGGAACATCGGCGGGACGCGCGGGTGGCCGGGGCCGTAGCGGAGCATGCCGGG
Organism: Nocardia otitidiscaviarum; assembly: GCF_007362295.1. Lineage (NCBI taxonomy): Bacteria > Bacillati > Actinomycetota > Actinomycetes > Mycobacteriales > Nocardiaceae > Nocardia > Nocardia otitidiscaviarum. Next base: position 3,680,333 of record NZ_CP041695.1, read on the forward strand.
GTGGCGACGCTGCGTAGTGAGCTCGTGCTCGAGGGCGGCGGGCTGGAGGTCGACGGGGAGGGAACGGCGATCATCACCGAGAGCTGCGTGCTCAACGACAACCGGAATCCGGGATGGACGAAGCAGGATGTCGAGCAGGAGCTGGCCGCCGTGCTCGGGATCACGAAGGTGATCTGGCTGCCGGGGATCGCGGGCGCGGACATCACCGACGGGCACACCGACTTCTACGCGCGCTTCGCCCGGCCGGGCGTGGTGGTCGCCGGACTCGACAACGACCCGGACTCCTTCGACCACGACGTCACCCGCCGCCACCTGGAGATCCTCCGCACGGCCACCGATGCGCACGGCCGCCCGCTGGAAGTCGAAGTGCTGGAAGGCCCTTCGACCATCCGCGAGAAGTGGGCGGACGACGATTTCGCGGCCGGGTACATCAACTTCTATGTCTGCAACGGCGCGGTGATCGCACCGGAATTCGGTGACCCACGCACGGATTCGGCCGCCCGTTCGACACTACGACGGCTGTATCCGGACCGTGAGGTGGTCCAGATCGCCATCGACGCCGTCGCCGCGAGCGGCGGCGGCATCCACTGCACCACCCAGCAGGAACCCGCCTGAGCGGTCTACCACTCCCCTACCCCTACAGTGAGGACCCGTGTCGGAGCGCCGAATTCAGATTCTGGAAGCCGCGGTACGCGTAATCGCACAGGATGGCGTGCGAGGATTGCGCGTTGAAAAACTCGCCGCCGCGGCGGGCGTCTCGACGGCACTGATCTACTACCATTTCACCGATCGTGCTGGCATCCTGCATGCCGCTCTCGAACACATCAACCACCGCGCCGTGGATTACACCGAACGCGCACTCGCCGAAACCGATCCACGCCGCCGACTGGAACAGGTACTCCTGCTCGAACTCCAGGACACCGACGAGGTCCGCGAAACCAGTGTCGCCTGGGGTGAATTGCGCGCCAGCGCGGTATTCAACTCCGACCTGCGCGATCCCCTGCACGCCACCACGGACTCCTGGAACGCCGATATCGAAACCCTCATCCGCGACGCCCAGGACTCCGGCGACCTGCACGCCGGAATCGACGCCGCCGCCGCGGCCGAACGCCTGACCGCCCTCACGGAGGGGCTCAGCGAACGCTGGCACAGCGGCTCGCTCACCCTCGACCGCGCCCGCGAACTGCTCAGCGGCGCAATCACTCTCGAACTCGGCACCACACGGTGACACAGCGCGGCATCGCCGATCGACTCGACACCGTCACACCGCACAGCCCGTCACACAGCACTCCATCGGCACAGCACCGCGACTCAGCGCAGCAGATTGATGATCTTCCGGTAGGCGGCGCGGGTCTGCGGTGACAGCCGCGACCAGGTGACGGGTCCGCCGGTGGCCAGATGGGTGTCGTACGGGATCTCGGTGACCGCCCGCACGAATTTGCCCAGATAGCGGCGGGCGTGCTCGGCCACCGAGGGTCCGTCGTGCGGATGCTGCCGGGTGACGACGATGACGGATTCGGCCAGGTGGTACTGGCTGTAATTGTCGTCGAGCCAGATCAGCGCGGGTTTGAGCCGATTCACCGCGTCGGCCCGCGCGGCCAGCGTGATGACCAGCGCGATCCGGGAATCGGAGAGCAGCGGCGCGAGCATGCGATTGCTGACCGGCGATCCGCCGTCGTAGACGGGCAGACATCCGGCCGAGCACAGATCGCGGTGCACCGAGGCGTAACTCTCCCGCCGGGGTAGCGGTTCCGGCCCCCGGGGCAGCACCCCGAAGCGGGCGCTGTTCTCCCCCGAACTGTCGAGCACCGACGGCGCGAGGCCGCGCGGGCTCATATTGAGCCAGGTCTGCACGGTGCCCGCCGGATCGATGGTGTCGCATCCGCGCCGGGCGAGGTCGCCGCCGGTGGGCGTGGCGTCGACCACGATGGGTGAGCGTTCGCCGTAGTCGGAGGCCGCGGCGGCCGCGAGTCCGATGGCGGTGGTGGTGGTTCCGGCACCGCCGGAACTGCCCATGACGAGCACGGCGGGGATGGTGGCCCACAGCAGGAATCCGTCTCCGCCGTGCACGCGCACCAGGTCGGTGGGCGATCCGGGCGGGGCCGGTCGCAGCAGCAGCGACAAATCCGTTGGGGCGGAGGACAGATCGGCGGGTTGGTCGGGGAATTGGTCGAACACTCGGGATTCCTTTGTGCGAGCGACATCCGGTTCTGCGGAATCGGCATGGTCACCGCCTCGCCGATGAGAGCGGTGACATCCATCGCGTGAACGATCCGCGGCGCGTGTGAGCACGCGAAGAATGGGCATTTCAGCGTCGGTCGACTCGTCCCCCCGGTCGACACCCACACCGTGTCGACGAGATCCCCTGCGCTACGAGTTCTCGATGCAGTCCTGCGGTTCCGCGCCCGTGCACCCCCACTGTCGAAACACATACCAAAAGAATTGCAGTGCAACGCCTTTCAATGCCGCCAGATACTACACGAATCGGGCGGCCGCGACAGTTCTACGCGAAACTCATTCGGATGGTTCATCGATCTTGCGACACGCCCGTGTTACAGGATGGACGGGTGTGGCGCGTTTGAAATTCTGAGCACAAGGGAATCGCTGGGACATACCTCCCCACGCAGGATCGAGGAGTATTCGATGACCCGCACGATCCCTACCCGCGCGCGTCCCGACGAACACGTTCTCATCGACAATGTCGACGGTTCGAGACTGGCACTGCTGCTGATGGGTGTCATCGGTCTCGCCTGGACGCTCACCGCCTCCGATGCCGATGCCCACGGCTGGATGGTGGCGGGGCTGGCGGTGACCACCCTCGCGGTCGTCACCGGTCTCGGTACGGCCATCGAGCGGCGTCGACACCGTGGGAGCCGCAAACGCTGAACCTGTTTCGGGAATCGCCGTCCCCGGGGCGCGGCGCGCGGACGGTGGTCGTAGGCTGTCGCGGTGAATTCCGGGCGGACAGTGGTCGACGGGCGATTCGAGTTGCTCGAGCCGCTCGGCAGCGGCGGGATGGGCACCGTGTGGCGGGCCTACGACATCGCGCTGCATCGTGAGGTGGCACTGAAGGAGGTGCGCACCGACGCGTCCGACGGCACCGCGAGTTCCGGCGGCGCGCAACGAGAGCGGGTGTTGCGCGAGGCGCGGGCGCTGGCCCGCATCGGGCATCCGAACGTGGTGGCGATCCATCACATCGTGGATGCCCCGGGCGCGCATCCGTGGATCGTGATGGAGCTGGTGCGCGGCCGCAGTCTGGCCGATCGACTCGCCCAGGGGACGATGAGTCCCGAGCAGGCGGCGCGGCTGGGGCGCGGAATTCTCGCGGCGCTGCGGGCCGCGCATGCCGTCGGCGTCCTGCACCGCGATATCAAACCCGCGAATGTGCTGCTGCGCGAAGACGGTTCACCGGTGCTCACGGATTTCGGCATCGCGGCCATCGACGGACTGGACGGGCTCACCGCCACCGGCAATGTGGTCGGCTCGCTGGATTACGTCGCCCCGGAACGCCTGGATGGTCAGGAGGGGTATCCCGCTTCCGATCTGTGGTCGCTGGGCCTGCTGCTCTACGTGGCCGTGGAGGGCTATCACCCGCTGCGGCGGGAGAGCACGGTCGGCACGCTCGCGGCCGTGCTGAAAGGCGAAGTGCCGCCGCCGCAACGGGCGGGGGCGCTCACCACGGCCCTGGCCGCCCTGCTCGTCCCCGACCCGCACCGGCGGCCGAGCGCCGAACAGCTGGACTGGCTGCTGGCCCAGGCCGCGAGCTCGGACTCGCTGCCGTACCCGCCGCCCGCCGCAACACACCTACCGCCGACCACAGCCAGATCCGCGACGCAGGCACCGCCGGCCGCACCGAACGCATCGCGCACCGGCCAGCCCGCGCAGCCGTCCGACCCACACTCACAGACGTCCGGTCCGCACGCAGAATCTCCAGGGCCATACCCGCAGCCGTCCGGCCCGCACGCACAACCACCGGGGCCATATCCGCAGCCGTCCGACCCGCACGCTCGAGCAGCCGGACCGAGCCCACAGTTCTTCGGCTCGCACGCGGGGCGGCCCGGTTCGTATCCAACCCCGGTCACGCCCGATCCGCCGTTCGCATCGGGATCCGACTCCCCACCACAGCATGCGAACCCACCGCACTTCGCACGGGGATCGGTTCCCCGGCAGCATCATTCGCCGCCGATCGCGCCCGGGCACAGCTCCCCTGCGGCCGCGGGGACGGCCACGCTCCAGACCAACGGTGCCGGCGCTGCCCCGGCACCTCGGCGCGGCGGCCGCTGGAGCCGAGTCGGCCTCGGTGCGGCGGCGGTCGTCGCGCTAGTGGTCGCCGCGCTCGTGGTGCGACCCGGATCTTCCACACCCGGCGCGGATGCCCCGGGTACGCCCGTGCCTTCGATTCCCGCCACGGAGCCGCTCGCCACCGAACCGCAGCCGTCGCAGCCGGGGCCGTCGGTGGACCTGCTGACCCCCGACGGCATTCGTCAGGCCATCGCCGCATTCGAACAGGCCAGCGGCGGAGAGGAATTCACCGAGGCCACCTTCTACCCGACCTACGCCAGCACCGGCATTCTGCTGGGCGACCAGTCCAGACGCTACGACGCCTACACCTACCGTGACGGCGTGGCCAGCCGTCAGGGTCCGGGCGGAACCCTCACCGGCACCGAGACCACGGTGCGGCTGAATTCGATCAACTGGGACATCCTTCCGGATCTGCTGCGCGCCGCCGATGCGCAACTCGGTGTGGCCGACCCGACCTCGCGCTATCTGATCATCGATCCGGCCTGGACCTTCAACAGCGACCGCCCGACGATCATGGTCTATCTGAGCGACGACTACGGCGGCTCCGCCTATCTCGCCGCCGATCTGGACGGCACCGTCGTGAAGGTCTACCCGCGCGAGAACTGACCGCGCGGACCGGACGCCGGGTCCGGTGCAGACAATGGCAGCCGGAGGCGGATGTGTGCGCCGCGTTCGGAGTCGGCGACGGTGAGGGTGCCGCCGTGCAGGGTGGCGATATCCCGTGCGAGGGCCAGGCCGAGGCCGGTGCCGCCGGCCGCTCGGGTGCGGGCGGTGTCGAGGCGGGCGAAGCGTTCGAATACGCGCTCGCGCTCGGCGGGCGGTATGCCGGGGCCGTCGTCGCGGACGTCGAGCACCGCGTGCCCATCGGCCGTGTGCAGGCGCAGGGTGGCGCTCGATGCGGCGTGGGCGTCGGCATTGTCGAGCAGGTTGGTGAGCAGTCGGGCGAGGTGGGTGCGGTGGCCCGCCACCACGGTGTCGTCGTCGACCGCCACCGTCCAGGCGGTCGGGCCGGGTGGTCGACGCTCGGTGACCTCGCGGACGAGTTCACCGAGATCCAGTGGGGTCAGCGGGATCTCGGGGCCGGTGTCGAGCCGCGCCAGGGTGAGCAGATCGGTGATGAGCGCTTCCAGCCGATCCAGATCCTCGAGCGCCCCGGCCGCCACGTCGGGCCAGTCGGCGCGGTCCGGATAGCGGGCCGCCACCTCCAACGGCGTCCGCACATTGGCCAGCGGACTGCGCAGTTCGTGCGAGGCATCGGCGACGAACTGCCGCTCCCGCCGGGTGGCCTGCTCGAGCCGACTCAGGGTGTCGTTGAGGGTGGCCGCGAGGCGCGCGATCTCGTCACCGGTGCGCGGCACCGGCACCCGGCGGCCGAGATTCTGCGCGGTGAGCCGTGCGAACTCCCCGCGAATGGCCTCGACGGGCCGCAACGCCCGCCCGGTGGCGAACCAGGTCGACACGGCCACCAGCAGTAACAGCAGCGGTGCGGCCACCAGCAGCAGCCGCGTGGTGGCGGTGGTCGCCTCCCGAATGGACTGCGTCGACGCGTCCGCGGTGACGGTGACGTCGCCCTCCCCACGCATGGCGACCGTCGCCGACTGAGCGCGCGTCGCCATCGGGGCGGGCCCGACGACGACGATCCGACGCATCTTCTCGTCCCCGGGCGGTGCACTCGGCCCGACCGGACCCCATACGGTCGCACCCGGCTCGGCTGTACCCAGTATCGCCGCACCCTGCGAGGCCGAGTCCGACGTCGCACCCGACGCAGTCACACCCGGCTCGGACTGGGACGGCTCAGATCCGGGCGAGGTCATGGCCGGGGCTGCCAGCACTTCGCCGTCCGGTGCGGCGACGCGGATGGTGACGGCCCGATCCACCAGCGGTAGGGGGGCACCGTCGCGCAATGCCATGGCGGCCACCCCCAACTGGCGGTGCAGCATGTCGTCGACCCGGGCGGTGAGGCTGGTTTCCACGTAGTGCACGGTCGCCCAGCCCGCGGCCAGCAGGGCGATGGCCACCACCAGTGTCGCCGCCGCGGTGGTGCGGGCGCGCACCGATACCGGTCGCCAGCGCAACCTGCGGTCCTCCTCAGAGCCACGACCCATCCCAGACCTACCGCCGCGCCCAGAAGCACGATCCATGACCGAGTCGCCGTCGGTCCCGGGGTCGAGGTCGGCCCCGAAATCGCCGACAGCCCCGGCGTTGCGGTCGGTCACGGAGTCACCGTCGGCCCCGGCGTTGCGGTCGGTCACGGAATCACGGTCGATCATGGGTGCCGCCTTCCGCGACGAGTCGGTATCCGTGCCCGCGCACGGTGCGAATGCTGTTGCGCCCGAACGGCGCGTCGATCTTGCGGCGCAGCGCGCTGATATGCACTTCGACCACGTTGGAATCGCCGTCGAAGGCGAAATCCCAGCCGCTGCTGAGCAGTTCACGTTTGGACACCAGTTGGCCGGGTCGGCGCGCCAGGATTTCCAGCACCGAGAATTCCTTGCTGGTGAGGGCGATATCGCTGCCCGCGCGTGTACAGATGCGGGTGGCCGGGTCGAGGGTGAGGTCACCGACGCGCAGCAGTGTCGGCCGGGGTGCGGGGCGGCGGCGCACCAGGTTGCGCAGCCGGGCCAGCAGCACCACGAACGAGAACGGTTTGGTCACGTAGTCGTCCGCGCCGGAGTCCAGCGCCTCGGCCTCGTCGTGTTCGCCGTCCTTGGCGGTGAGCATGAGGATGGGCGTCCAGTCCCCCGCTTCGCGCAGCAGCGCGCACACGCGGTAGCCGTTGAGTTCCGGCAGCATGATGTCGAGCACGATCACGTCGTAGTCGGCGGTCTGGGCCATCTCCAGCCCCACCCGGCCGTCCCCGGCCAGGTCGACCGCCCACCCCTCGGCCTCCAGCCCGGAGCGCAGGGCTCCGGCCAGTCGCGTCTCGTCCTCCACCACCAGTACTCGCACGCGGCGATCCTGACAGGCCAACCTGAAGACGTCTTCAGCTTCCTTCAGGAAGTCCTCAGCCGTGCCCGGCCAGAGTCGTCAACGTTCCGGATGGTCCGGAGCGACGATTCGAGGAGACGATATGCGTTCCAAGCTTTCCACCCGTGCCGCCGCCGTGACCGTGGGTGCGGCGGCCCTGCTCACCGCCGGTCTGGGCGGGATGGCGGTGGCGGCCGCGCATCCGGCCGAGCTGTCTCCGGGTCCGGATGTGACCGTGCACCGCGGCGGTGAACTGGTGACCACCGACCGTGACGGCAATACCGTCACGCTGCCCGTCGACGGTGAGGGTGTGACCGTTCAGCGCGACGGCGACAAGGTGATCATCAAGCGTCGGGGCGCGCCGGATATCGTCGGCGTCCCGGCGCTGCCCGCCGCCCCCGGCGCAACCGTCCCCGGCGCAGTCGTCCCCGCGCTGCCGGGTGCGATCGCCCCGTCGGCTCCCCTCGCCACCGCGCCGAGCACCGGTTCGGCGGGCTGATTCCCACCACGATCCGCTTCGTCGCCCGGCTGGCGGGCGGCGGGCGGGTTGCCGGGGTGGAGGTCGATGGTCCCGTGGCAGATGCGGGCGTCCGCGGAGGCGATCGGCCGACGCGAGCTCTCAGCCCCCGTTGGCGACCACGCGCTCGTCCACCAGGTCGCGGGCGATGCCCATCAGCCGATCGTCGGGAATCTCCCGCGCCCCTTCGGCATTCACCACCACCGAGGTGGGGTAGATCCCGCGCACCACGTCCGGTCCGCCGGTCGCGGTGTCGTCGTCGGCCGCGTCGAACAACGCTTCCACGGCGATGCGCAGCGCCCGCTCCTCGTCCAGTCCGGCGCTGTAGGTCTTCTTCAGCGAGGATTTCGCGAAGATCGAACCGGATCCGACGGCGGCGTACCCGAACCGCTCCTCACTGCGCCCGCCCGCCACGTCGTAGGACACGATGCGCCCGGCCCGGTCCGGGTCGGCGATCGACGGGTCGTAGCCGACCAGTACCGGCACCACCGCCAGATCCTGGAGGGCGGCGGGCAGGTTGTCCCGCACCATCTTCGACAGTTTGGTGGCCTTGCCGTCGAAGGTCAGGGCCACGCCCTCGATCTTCTCGTAATGCTCCAATTCGACGGCGAACAGCCGGATCATCTCCAGCGCCACCCCGACCGTGCCCGCGAATCCGGCGGCCGAATAGGTGTCGGTGATGAAGACCTTCTCCATATCCCGGGTGGCCAGCAGATTTCCCATGGTGCCGCGCCGGTCCCCAGCGATCAGCACCCCGCCGTGGAACGACACGGCCACGATCGTCGTCCCGTGCACGGCGATCTCCCGCCCGAGCGGCTCGCCGCCGAAACCGTTGCCGGGCAGCAGCTCCGGTGCGTGTCTGCGCAGATAGTCGGAGAAGGACGACCGGTTGTACCCGGTGTCGAGCGGCAGGCTGTCCGCGGCGGTCATCGGGCCTCCTCGGGAACGGCGTACGCGGTATTCGTCCCTCGACGCTACCGCCTCACACCACGGGCCGCCGCCTGCCCGCCCGAAATCGCACGGGATGGCGCGGTCAGTCGCGCACCCACCCCCGCTCGACGAACATCGGCACGAACTCGACCGGAACGAACAGCCGGTCCTCCGCGAACGGGATCTCGTGATAGCGCGCGGGCGCGAGCAGCCGATCGTCTCCGGCGCGCAGGTCGATGACCCAGCGATCCGGGCCCGGCCGGGACAACCCCGTCGGACCCACCACGCTGCGGCCCAGGAACCGCAGCTCCGATGGCAAGAGCGCCAACGGATCCGCCTCCTGGAATATCCCGAGCCGTGCCGCGCGGGCGGCGGCCACCGCCTGCCGCGCCCGGTCCAGGCCGGGGTCCGTGATCGGCTGTCCCGGCTCGGGCACCGCCGCGACCGTGCTCGGCTGCTTCCGGAAGGGATTGGTATTGGGCCAGATGAAATACGGCACCGCCCAGCCGCCCGCGAGCATGCGCTCGTTGTAGCTCGGTGGCCGCGGCGGATTCGGCACATCCATATTGAGATAGGTGAGGAACCGTCCGTACCGGTCGAAGATGTCCGCGGCGAAGGCGAGGAAGAATCGGAAGTCCGCCGTGTTCGCCCCGCTGGCGGTGCGGTCGGTCTCGATGAGGCCCTCCAGCGCCTTGGTGGCGGCGCGGGCGTGCCGAATGTGGTTGGCGGCGCAGTCCGGTCCGGTGCGCGCCCGCAATCCGGCCTCCAGCGCCGCGGGCAGCGGTGGATCGAAGGGCGGCAGTCCGGCCGCGAACGGATCGGTGAGAAACCCCTCCCACGCGGGAGACCCGATGGAATGGAACCGATCCGGATCGGCGGGCAGCGTGAAACTGACCTCCGGGGTGTCCATCCCGAGGAATCGTGTACTGATATTGCCCTTGGGGTGCACGGTGACGGTGTCACCGTCGTGCACGGCCCGCGCCACGCTCATCGCGGTGCCGTCGGACCCCAAGCCGAGACCGGCGTGGGCGATGATGAACCCGGCCCTGGTCTGCTCCACTGCTTTCGCCATGACGCCCTCCGACAAAGCGCTGTCGACGCGACCGCCGCGCCGCCCCGACCGGTTACCGTCCGTCGATCATCACCCGGCGCGCGACGTCCGGCACGAGTAGCGCGCTACCTGATCTGGGGATTCACCTCGTGTTCGGCGAGTGGCAACCGATTCCGCGCGGCGGCGGCGAGGCTCGCGCGCCACACCGCCGGGCACGGCACGAATATGCCCGTGGCGGTGCTCGACGGCACGGCGAATTAGGCTACCGATCGTGGCGGTATCGGAAAGCGCGCGGCGCAGGATCATCGAGTGGGGACGCCGGGCACTGGGCCTGGACGTCCCGCCGTCGGACCACACCGCCGCCGCCCTGCACTCCGTCGAAACCGATGTGCCGGGTCTGGACAAGCGGGAGACGCTGCAGCTGGCCCGCATCCGGCTGCTCGGTGCCACCGGCGCGGTCATCATGGCCATTTCGGCGCTGGGGGTGGGCGCGCAGCCGGTGCGCCAGAATCCCACCTCCGGGCTGCGCATCATCGGTTTCTTCGCTCGCGCGCACACCTCCACCCTGGCCATGTGCATGATCGGCACGGTGCTGGTGGTGATGGCGTGGCTGCTGCTCGGCCGCTTCGCCATCGGCGGCTGGGGCGGCAATCCGCGACATCGGCTGAGCCGCTCGCAGATGGATCGCACGCTGCTGCTGTGGATCATCCCGCTCAGCGTCGCGCCGCCCATGTTCAGCAATGACGTGTACTCGTATCTGGCGCAGAGCGAGATCGCGGTACGGGGCCTGGATCCGTACGAGGTGGGTCCGGCCGACGGGCTCGGGCTCAACAATGTGCTCACCAACAATGTCCCGAACATCTGGCGGGAGACGCCCGCGCCGTATGGGCCGCTGTTCCTGTGGATGGGCAAGGGTATCGCCGTCGTCACCGGGGACAACATCATCGCCGGGGTGTGGCTGCACCGGCTGCTGGTGCTCGGGGCGCTGGCGTTGATCGTGTGGGCGCTGCCGCGGCTGGCCCGCCGCTGCGGGGTGGCGGCGGTGAGCGCGCTCTGGTTGGGTGCGGCCAATCCGCTCGTACTGCTGCATCTGGTCGGCGGCGTGCACAATGACGCGCTCATGCTCGGGCTCATGCTGGCCGGTCTGGAGATCTGCCTGCGCGCCATCGAGGACGCGTATCCGTTCGATCAGCGGGCCTGGGCGATACTGCTGGGCGGCGCGGGGCTGATCGCGCTGTCGTCCACGATCAAGATCGTCTCGCTGCTGGCGCTGGGTTTCGTCGGCATGGCGCTGGCCCGCAGGCTGGGCGGCGGCTTCCGGATGGTCGTCAAGGTCGGGTTGGTACTGGGTGTGGTCGCCGGTGTGACCATCCTGTTCGTCACCACCGCCAGCGGACTCGGATTCGGCTGGCTGTACACGCTGAACACCGCCAGCGCCGTGCGCAGCTACCTGTCGCTGCCGACCGCCATCGGTATCGCCACCGGTTTCGGCGGGGTCCTGCTCGGATTGGGCGATCACACCACCGCGGTGCTCAGCATCACCCGGCCCATCGCGGCCACGCTGGCGGCCGTCGTGATCGTGCGCATGCTCTTCGCGACCTGGACCGGCCGCCTGCACGCGGTCGGCGCGCTCGGTGTCTCCCTCGGCGCGCTGGTGCTGCTGTTCCCGGTGGTGCAGCCGTGGTATCTGCTGTGGGCCATCGTGCCGCTGGCAGCCTGGGCGAACCGACCGGCCTTCCGGGTACCCGCCATCGCCCTCTCGGTCGTGGTGAGCCTGTTGGTCATGCCGCGCGGCGCGGACTTCTACGTCTTCCAGATCGTGCAGTCCGCCATCGCCACCGTCATCGTGGGGCTGGCGTTCATCTTCCTCACCCGCAACGCGCTGCCGTGGCGCAATCAGCCGGGGGTGTCGGCTCCGTCACAGGAGGCCACGGCATACGGTGTCAGATCGTGACCGCAGCCCCCTCCGGACCCGCCGTGCGCGTCGACGGCGTCGTGAAGCGCTACGGCGACACCACCGCGGTCGACGGCATCAGCTTCGAGCTCGAACGGGCGCAGGTGCTGGCGCTGCTCGGACCCAACGGCGCGGGCAAGACCACGACCACCGAGATGTGCGAGGGCTTCGTCGTCCCCGACGCCGGACGGGTGCGGGCGCTGGGCCTGGATCCCATCGCCGACTCCGACCAGCTGCGGCCGCGCATCGGCGTCATGCTCCAGGGCGGCGGCGCGTATCCGGGTTCGCGGGCCGGGGAGATGCTGGACCTGGTGGCCTCCTATTCCGCCGATCCGCTCGACCCCGACTGGCTGCTGCGCACCCTCGGCCTCCAGGACGCGCGGCGCACACCCTACCGGCGGCTGTCCGGCGGTCAGCAGCAACGGCTTTCGCTGGCGTGCGCGCTGGTGGGGCGGCCCGAGATCGTATTCCTCGACGAGCCCACCGCCGGATTGGACGCGCAGGCGCGACACCTGGTGTGGGAGCTCATCGACGCGCTGCGCCGCGACGGGGTGAGCGTGCTGCTCACCACCCATCTCATGGACGAGGCCGAACAGCTCGCCGATCAGCTGGTCATCATCGACCACGGCCGCATCGTCGCCCAGGGCACCCCCAGCGAGGTCACCTCGCACGGGGCCGAGGGTCGGCTGTGCTTCACCGCCCCACCGAATCTCAACCTGAAACTGCTGGAAGCGGCCCTGCCCGAAGGCTTCTCGCCGCGCGAGATGTCCCCCGGCTCCTATCTGCTCCAGGGCGACATCACCCCGCAGGTGCTGGCCACGCTGACCGCCTGGTGCGCCCGCATCGACGTGCTACCCACCGATATCCGCATCGACCAGCGCCGCCTGGAAGACGTATTCCTCGAACTGACCGGACGGGACCTACGGGGATGATCGACACCGCCAATCGTTTCGCGCCCGGGACCTTCGCGCCCGCCCCTAGGCCCACCACCCGGGGCGCCATGCTGGCGGCGCAGACCCGGCTCGAGCTGATCCTGTTGCTGCGCAACGGCGAACAGCTGTTGCTGACCATGTTCATTCCGATCACGCTGCTGATCGGGTTGACGCTGCTGCCGCTGAACGGTCTGGGCGACACCCGGGTCGACCGCGTGGTGCCCGCCGTCATGATGGTGGCGGTCATGTCCACCGCCTTCACCGGACAGGCCATCGCCGTCGGCTTCGACCGGCGCTACGGTGCGCTGAAACGCCTCGGGGCGACGCCGTTACCGCGCTGGGGCATCGTGGCGGGCAAGTGCGCGGCGGTGCTCATCGTGGTGGTGCTGCAGTCGATTCTGCTGGGGGCCATCGGATTCGCGCTGGGCTGGCGACCCACCCCGCTCGGACTGGTGCTGGGCGCGATCGTCATCGGGCTGGGTACGGCGACCTTCGGCGGTTTGGGGCTGCTGCTCGGCGGCACCCTCAAGGCCGAGATCGTGCTGGCCCTGGCCAATATCCTCTGGTTCGTCATGCTGGGCGTCGCGAGCCTGGTGCTCATGTCCGACGATCTGCCGTCGGCGGTGAGCCTGCTGGCGCGCGCGGTGCCGTCGGGGGCGCTCTCGGAGGCCCTGACGCGGGCCTTGGCGGGCGGGATCGACTGGTACGGGGTCGCGGTGCTGGCGGTGTGGGGTGGCGTGAGCGGCTGGCTCGCCACCCGGTTCTTCCGCTTCGACTAGCTGGCGACCGGATCGACGCGGTCGAAGTCCGGATAGCTGTCGCGACCGCTGCGTTCCGCCGCGTCGATGTAGTCGGTGAGGGCGGTGCGGGACCGCGCGAGCTTGCTCATCTGATCGTCGATACGCCGCAGCCGAGATCGCATGGCGTCCAGCATTTCCGCGCAGCCGGGCAACTCCGGGGTCTCGCCGACCGCGCACGGCAGCAAGTACGCGATGTCCTCGGAGGACAGTCCCGCCGCGAGCAGATGCCGGATCTGCTTCACCCGCAGCACGGCGCTGTCGTCGTACTCGCGGTACCCGTTCGCGCCGCGGTCCGCCGTGAGCAGGCCCTGCGCCTCGTAATAGCGCAGCTGGTGGGCATTGACACCCGTCAGCCGACTCAGTTCGCCGATCAGCATTCGAAACCCTCACTTGACCTTCACACCGGTATCAACGTTGACGATGCTGCCATGGACAACACCGAAACGCCCGTAACGATCATCGGTCTCGGACTCATGGGCCGGGCGCTCGCCCGCGCGTTCCTGAAGGCCGGACATCCCACCACCGTCTGGAATCGCACCGCCGCCAAGGCAGCCGAGCTGGTAGCCGAGGGAGCCCGGGTGGCGGCCACCGTCGATGACGCACTCGCGGCGGGGACCGTGACGATCATCTGTCTCACCGACTACGCGGCCGTCCACGAACTGCTCGGCGCGAGTGAGCGCGGGCTCGCGGGCCGGACGCTGATCAACCTCACCTCGGGTGATTCGGCGCAGGCCCGGGCAGCGGCGGACTGGGCGGCACACCATGGTGCGCACTACCTGGACGGCGCGATCATGGCCATACCGCCCGCGATCGGGACCGCCGACGCCGTGGTCCTGTACAGCGGTACGCGGGAGGTGTTCGAGGCGCACGGCTCACCGCTCGAGGCACTCGGCACCGCCACGTACCTCGGCACGGACCCCGGTTTGGCGTCGCTGTACGACGTGGCCGGGTTGGCCATGATGTGGAGCGTCCTGAACGCGTGGTTGCAGGGCACCGCGCTGGTGCGGGCGGCCGGTGTGGACGCCGCGACCTTCGCGCCGTTCGCGCAGCGGATGGCGGCGGGGGTGGCGGAATGGCTACCCGAACAGGCGACAGCGGTCGACAGTGGGTCGTTCGCCACCGAGGTGGCTGCCCTCGAGACCCACGCGCGGTCCATGACGCATCTGATCGAGGAGAGCCGGGCGGCGGGGATCAGCACCGAGCTGCCCGAACTGATCAAGTCGTTCGCCGCCCGCGCGATCGCCGCAGGACACGGCGGCGAACAGTACGCGGTGCTGATCGAGGAGTTCGCCACGCCCAGCGCGGGCTGACCGCCCGCGTCCCGCCGAGGAAAGAGACCGGGACGCACCGGCGCGCCCCCGGGACCGATCGCGGTCGCCGGGGCGCGGCGGTGGCGGATCACTCCCCCTTGATCTCCTTCAGCATGTCCAGGTAGTGCTGGTTGAACATCACGCCGAGCACATTGCCGAAGGGGTCGACCACCGAGGCGGTGACGAAGCCGGGGCCGTGTTCGGTCGGCTTGGCGTGTTCGGTCGCGCCGAGGGCGAGCAGGCGGGTGAACGCGTCCTCCACATCGTCGACGGCCCAGTAGGTCATAGTGCCCGACGGCTGGTCCGAGATCGGGTGCGGTGCGTAGCAGCTGTCGAGGATGCCGAATTCGTGCTGGTAGTCGCCGATGCGGAATTCGACGTAGGCCAGCTGCCCGGCGAAGTCCTTCTCGAAGTACGGCTGCACGCCGAAGACCTTGGTGTACCAGCGCACGGCGGCCGGGACGTCGGCGGCGAAGTGATTGACGGTGGTGAGTCCGCGCAACATGGGGTTCTTCCTTCTCTCGGTGGTACCGCTCTCGGTGGTGATGAGAACAAGTCTCCGCCGTAAAGTGCTCACCGATTGAGCACTTTTTCTGGAATTCTGGATTCATGCGCGCCGACCGTCTCGTTGCCACCCTGCTGCTCATGCAAGCGCGGGGCCGGGTGACCGCCGCCGAACTGGCCGAGGAACTGGAAGTGTCGGTGGCCACGGCCCGCCGCGATCTGGAGGCCCTCTCCACCGCGGGCATCCCGGTGTACCCGCAGGCCGGACGCGGCGGCGGCTGGTCGCTGCTGGGTGGTGCGCGCACCGATCTCAGCGGACTGTCCGCCACCGAGGCGCAGGCGCTGTTCCTGCTGGTCGGCCCCGCCGCGACCGTCTCCGGTGAGGCGAAAGCCGCACTGCGCAAACTGGTTCGGGCGCTCCCCCAGACCTTCCGCGCGGAGGCGCAGGCCGCCGCCGACGCCACCTTCATCGACTCCGCGCGGTGGGGTGAGCCGGTGCGCGAGCGCCCGGAACCGGTGACTCGGCTGCAAGCCTCGGTGGTGCGCCGCCGCCGGGTGCGGCTCACCTACGCGAGCGCCACCGGGCGGCGTTCGGAGCGCACGGTCGACCCGTGGGGCCTGGTCGACAAGGACGACACCTGGTATCTCATCGCCGGAACCGACAAGGGGCAGCGCACCTTTCGCGTCGACCGCATCGTGGCTGCCGAACCCACCGACGAAACCTTCGAGCGCCCCGACGATTTCACCCTCACCGCCGCGTGGGACGAGGTCGTCGGCGAGATGGAGCGCATCCGCGCCCGGGTCCAGGCGACCCTACTGGTGGACACCCGGCTGGCGTACGTGCTGCACGACCAGTTCGGGCGACACTGCGAGACCGAGGCCGATCGCGACGACGGCCGCAGCCGCGTCCGCGTGGGTGCGCCCACCGCCCTGGACATCGCCCGCCACCTGGCCGGTTGGGGTGCCGACATCGAAGTGCTCGACCCGCCGGAGGTCCGCGCCGAGCTGGCGCGCCTCGGTGCCGAACTCACGGCCCGCTACGCCTCCTCCACCGCTAACGACAATTCGTAGTAGACCGGTTGACGGGCCGGAATTCGCTCCCGCTACCATCGGTGCGTGCTCTCACGCGCATTCCAGCGACTAGCCGACCTGTTCCCGCTGCCCTCCCTGCGGGTGCAGCGCATCATCGCCTTCGCGGTGATCCTCTCCCAGGCCGGTATCTCCGTCACCGGCGCCATCGTCCGCGTCACCGCGTCCGGTCTGGGCTGCCCCACCTGGCCGCAGTGCTTCCCGGGCAGCTTCGTGCCGGTCACCGTGGCCGAGGTGCCGGTGATCCACCAGGCGGTGGAGTTCGGCAACCGGCTGCTCACCTTCGTGGTGTGCCTGTTCGCCGGTGCGGTGGTGTTGGCGGTGACGCGCGCCCGGCGGCGGCGTGAGGTGCTGGTGTACGCGTGGCTCATGCCCGCGGGCACGGTGGTGCAGGCCGTGATCGGCGGCGTCACCGTGTTGACCGGTCTGCTGTGGTGGACGGTCGCGGTGCATCTGCTGGCGTCCATGGTGATGGTGTGGCTGGCGGTGCTGCTGTACGCCAAGATCGGCGAACCCGACGAGGGTGTCGCCACCGTCCAGGCCCCGCGCCCGCTGCGGATGCTCACGGCGTTGAGCGCCGTGCTCATGTCCGGCACGCTGGTCGCCGGAACCCTGGTCACCGGTGCGGGTCCGCACGCGGGTGACAAGAGCCTGGAACGTCCGGTCGAGCGCCTGGAGGTCGAGATCGTCCCGCTGGTCCACCTGCACGCGGAACTGCTGGTCGCCTACCTCGCCCTGCTGGTGGGTCTCGGCTTCGGTTTGGCGGCGGTCGGCATGACCCGCGCCATCCGCCTGCGCCTGACCGTGGTCATCGCCATCGTCTGCGCCCAGGCCCTGGTCGGCATCGTCCAATACCTCACCGACGTCCCCGCCGCCCTGGTAGCCCTGCACGTCGGCGGCGCGGCCGCCTCGGTAGCCGCCACCGCCGCCCTCTGGGCCGCCATGCGCACCCGCGAACCCCTCCCCGCCGACCTGCGCGAACCCGCCGCCAACGCGGCCTGAAACCTACCACCCGGGCAGGTCGAAGTGTCCGGCCCGCACCGCGGCGGTGAAGGCGTCCCACGCGGCGCCCTCGAAAACCAGCGCGGGGCCGGGCACGTTCTTGGAGTCGCGCACGCCGACGTGCCCTTTTGGAAGATGCGCGGCCTCCACGCATTCGCCGGTGGAATGGCTGCGGCTCGACTTGAACCAGAGGGCTCCGGATAGGTCGGTGTTCACGCGCTGTACTCCTTCGCCGCCGCCACTATGAATTCCGTTGACTCATCAGGATCCAACGCTACGCGACCGATCTCGGCGAAGGCATCCCGATAACGCCGTACCTCGGATTCCCGCTCGAGATAGAGATCACCGGCCCATTCCTCGACGTACACCACTGGCGGCTCGATCAATCCCGACGCCGGAAGCTTCGGAAACTCCAGCAGTACAAACGATCCCACCAACGACCCGAATCCGCGCCGCCTGGTTCCGTCGAACGGCACCACTCGTACGGTCACATTGGCCCGCCTACCCACAGTCACCAGATGACGCAGCTGGTCGGCCATGACCGCCGGGCCACCGATCGGATCGCGAAGTACGGCCTCCCACAGAATGACATCGACGGTCAGGTCCTCATACAGGCGTGCCTGCCGTCTCGCCATCACTTCGAGGCGTCGTTCGATATTCTCCGTCGACGCGGACGGAGTTTCGGCCCAGGCGACCGCGCGTCGGTACTCGGCGGTCTGCAACAGCCCGGGAATGATCGTCACCTTCCACGAGATGAGTCCGGCCGCAGCGGCTTCCAGGCTCATGTAGTGGTCGAAGCCGACGCGCATCTCGTCGGCATACGCCCGCCACCAGCCGCCCCCGGACTTCTGCGAGGTCCTGACCTCCCCCGCCAGATCCAGCATGGTTACGCGCTCTTCATCCGTCGCCCGGTACGAGTCGCAGAGGGTGTTGACGTAGAGGTCGGACACCTTGGTGGGCTGACCTTCCTCCATACGGCCGATCGTCTGTTGCGACACCCCGATCACCCGTCCGGCCGCCGATTGGCTCATCCCGGCCAGTTCCCGAAGTCTTTTCATCTCCCGCCCCAGGGCTCGCCGGGCGAGCGTCGATCCAATCACCATCTCGTTAGCCTCACTATCGGACGATGCGGATTTTGGGGCGCCCCGTCACGGGGCGGCCCGTCGAGAAGTTCCGGCTCAATCGTGCCGGATTACCAGCTCTGGATACTCCAGAACGGTGCGATCGGGTGTGTACTCGAGGGAGTCCGACGATCGGAGATGCCGATGAGCACCACCGCCCCACAACTCGACCACCTCCCGACCGACCCGCTTCCCAGCTGGGTGCGAGTCGACCACCCGGTCGTCGAGTTGTCCGCCACCCGCGGAATCGTTCTGACCCACACCAAGATCCGCAACATCACCCCCACCCATATCGAACTCTGGTGCGGCAAGAAGTACCTTCGCGACTCCCTGTGCCCCGCCGCCGATCCGCATCAGGTGACCTTCACCCGCCCCAACTCCTACCTGCCCGGCGTGCGAGTCCGACTCGCCAGCCCCGCCCACCCCGAGGCCCGATAACCATGACCGAGTACATCTCTCCGCGTGCCCTGCAACTGGCGGGCTGCGACTTCACCGGCCCCATGAACCCCCTGGAAGCCCGCGAGGCCCAAGCCCTGCACCGCGATTGCGACCCGGCGATCTGCACGACGGCAAGTCGGGCCGCCGCGATCCAGACCGCCGCGCCGCCAACCCGATCCGCGCCGCCCTCGTACTGAACCGATGATCGGGGTGGGCGCGCGGCCCCTCGCTACGCCCGGCCTGTCTCCCCGCGCAGAGCGGTCATGGCGGCGGCCAGTGTCGTCGCGGCGGCGGCGAGCGCGGCGGTCGCGGCCCACCCGAACCAGCCGACGGCGGCGGCTCCGAAGGCGGTGCCGAGACTGCCCCCGATGAAGTAGACGATCATGTAGGCGCTGTTGAACCGCGCGGGCGCATCCGGGTCGATCGCGAGCACCGTGCTCTGGTTGGCGACCTGGGCCGCGAACAGTCCGGCGTCGAAAAGCCCCAGACAGACAAAAGTCACAACGGTATTGGACAGGAAGGCGGCCAGTCCCACCGCACTGACGACCGCCAAGACCAGCCCGACCAGGATCACCCGCCGCGCGCCGATCCTATCGGTCCATACTCCGGCGATCCGGGTGGCGGCGACACCGAGCAGTCCCGCGACCGCGTACCAGCCGATCCGTTCGGGCGAGTACGAGAACGGCGGCTGCGACAGCGCCACCGCGAGCCCGGCCCAGATCGCACAGAACGCGAAGAACCACAGCGCTCCCCGGCCCGCCGCCAGCCGCAGCAGCGGGTACCGGACGTAGAGCGTGGGGAGCCCGCGCAATGTCGTGAGGTAGCCCGCGGTCGCCGTCCCGGCCGCTGCGGGCAGCACGAAGTGAGCGATGACCGCGACGACCGCACACGCTCCCGCGAAGACGAGCAGCATTCCCCGCCATCCCATGCCGTCCGCCAACCACCCGCCCACGAACCGTCCCGCGATGATCCCACCCGAAATACCGGCGGTGACGATTCCCAGTACGGTCGCTCGCCGCTCCGGTCGCGTGAATCGCCCTGCCACCGAACTCAATTGCGCCCCCACCGCGGACCCGGCCCCGATCACCCCTACGACCAGTCCGAGCAGCCACGCCGATCCGGCCACCGCATTCGCCGCCAAAGTCACCGCGAGAGCGGCGAATTGCACAGACACCACGCTGCGTGGCGAATACTGGTCGACCAACGGAACCAGCAACGCCAGCCCCACCAGGTATCCGATCGGCCCGCAGGCCAGGGCCGTCCCGACGACCGCCACCGAAACCTGCAGCGTCCCGGCGACCTCCGCGATGGCCGGTTGCAGCGGATAGATACTCGCGGTACCCAGCGCCGCCGCGAGCGCCATGAACCACACCACCGCGATCGGCAGCGTCGCGGCACGGGTTGTCCGCATGACATCGATTTCCATGCCTCGACGCTAGAAATCGCATCACCCCACATCCGGCGGAAATCGGCCGACATAGTTACCGCCGCCGATGCGACGCGGGGCACAGTGGATATCCGTGGAACACGACGACGATACGAAGACGCTGCACCGCCTGGCCGGTCTGGCCACACCCATGGCACTCCGTGTCGCGGTGACTCTGGAGCTGCCCGATCGGCTACTGGGCGACGGCGCATCCGTCACCACCCTCGCGGCCGACCTCGCCGTCTCCCCGATCGCACTCGACCTGCTACTCGCCCACCTCACCACGCTCGGCGTCATGGAACGAACCGCCACCGGCTACCGCACCACCGCCTACGGCGCGAACCTTTCCGCCACCGCCGACAACGGCCTCGTCGACCTTCTCCACCTCGACACCGCAGGCGGCCGCGCCGAACTGGCCTTCGTCGAACTCGCCCACAGCATCACCACCGGCCGCGCCGCCTACCCCCGCCGATACGGCCGGGACTTCTGGTCCGACCTGGCCGACCACGCAGCGCTACGCGAGTCGTTCGACCGCCAGATGGTCCACCGTCTGCATGCTCAAATCCCGCGCATGGTCGCGGGTTTCGAATGGTCGCGCTTCGCCACCATCATCGATGTCGGCGGCGGTACCGGCACGCTGTTGGCCGCCATCCTCACCGCTCCCCCGCACGGTCCGCGATCTCACCGAGCAGCGCTGTCTGCTCGAGTTCCGGGTGGGCCAATGACGGTATGCGAAACCAATTCGCGGACATACACACTCACCGGAGACGGCTTCGTTCCGCGGTGATTTCGGCAACGAATTCTCGCATGGCGGTGGCGCATTCCCCGGCATGTGTCTCCAGCACCAGGTGTCCCCCGTCGTAGACGTGCATGTCGAGCCGATCGAGCTCACGCGCGTACGCCATGATCTCGTCCAGCTCGTAGAACGCGTCGTGGCGCCCCCACAGCAGCAGGCACGGCGGCTGATACGTCCGGTGGTACTCCGCCAGCTCGTCGAATCGGGCGACGTGATTCGCGTAGTCCCGGAACAGCCGGAATTGCGCTTCCACATTGCCCGGCCGCATCATTCGCGCCCAATCCAGATGCCACGACTCGGGTGGATGCAACTCGCGCACCCGTTCCGGCAGGGCACCCAGGTACTGGTACCGGGTGCCCTCGAAGTTCAACCATTCGGGTAGCCGCGCGCGGTTGGCGTCCGACGGATCGGCCCAGAAGTCCTTCGCGGTGTCCCATTGGCTGCCCAGCCCGTCGTGGTGCGCATTTCCGTTCTGCACGATCAGCCCGAGGATGCGTTCCGGATGCCTGGTGGCGAGGTGGTAGCCGACCGGTGCGCCGAAATCGTGCAGGTAGACGAAGAACTTCTCGACACCGATCCGTTCGAGAAACGCTTCGACGGTATCGGCCAGATGGGCGAACGTGTATTCGTAGTCGTCGACCCCGGGCGCAGCCGAGAATCCGAAGCCCGGCAGGTCCGGTGCGACAACCCGACTCACCTCGCCCAGCGGCGCGAGCACATCCCGGAAGGTGTGCGACGAACTCGGAAACCCGTGCAGCAAAAGCACACACGGCTCCGCCACCGCCGCGACCTCCCGATAGAAGACCTCGATTCCCCCCACGTCGAGACTTCGGTGCCGCGGCTTCAACGCCGCCCGCGATCCAACGCTGCCGCCGGGAATGTTCGCTGGTGCGGACGCATTCGTGCTGTCGAGCACCGCGAGACGAAGCTCTCCGTTCATGTAACCCGGGTTGCACACGCAGCTTTGCCCAAACCGCAACGAACGTCCGAACTTTGTCGCTTCAGCCCATCCCACCTACGGTATCCCCCATGGCAACGCTCGCAATCGACGATCTGCCCGCCCCGGCCGCGAATGTCCTGCGCCGACGAGCTCGAGCGGCCGGCCAGCCCCTCCCCGACTACCTCCGCGCGGAACTGACCCGCCTCGCCCGCACCCGCGTGCCGGTAGACGCCATCGTCGATTTCCTCGAATCGGACAATCCGCCCAGCGATTCCGCCGAATTCGATGCCACCACAACAGCATTGAGCGCCGAATACAACCTCCCTCCGGAAACCGTGCAGGTCCTCACCCGCCGCGCGAACGCCACCGGCATCCCCCTCCCCGACTACATCCACCGAGAACTCCTCACCCTCGCCCGCCGCACCTCGATCGACGACGTGGTCCTCGAACTCCGCGAGGTCCAACAACAGAACCCCGAACTCCAGATCGACATGGAAGCGGTGATTTCCGCCGTCCGCTACGCCCGCGCGGATTAGACCCACCCGACCGAACGGACCGAGGACGCGGCGGCCGGTTGCCGACTGTCGGGACGTCGGTGGCCTGACGCGCATGAGCTGACGCCCCCGCGACGCTCGAACGAACTCACGGGCGAAACCAGGACGGCGCAAATCAATCCGCTTCCCGACTTAACTGAGGATATTCAGTTCACATTCTCTTTTTTATTCTGCCGCAACCAATTTCGCGGTAGAATAAGGACATGAATTCGGAGGGGGAAATCCAGCAGTGCGATCCCGCGCTCGCCGCACTGGCGGCGGCGATCGACGCGCTGTTGGCCGAGGACCTGACCGGATTCACCGACACCGCATTCGCCGCCCGCGTGCAAGGACTGGAAGCGTGTCGCCGTCGCCTCGAAACGGTCGGGCATCGACACGTGATCGAGATCAACGACCGACAGTTGTGGACCACCACCGGATCAGTGGGGTTGTACCGGTACCTGGTGCAAACCCTGCGGCTGGCCAAAGCCGACGCCGTCGCACGGGTGAAGGGCGCCGCGCAGCTGGGAGTGATGACCAGCGCCTACGGCGAGCCGTGCGAACCCCGTTTGCCCGCCACGGCGACCGCGCAGGCCGCGGGGGCGATCTCGGGGGATCACGCGCGGGCGGTGATGCGGGTGATGGACCGCATCCCCGACGCGGTCGACACCGAACACCGCGCGATCGCCGAGGAACACCTCGCCGACGCCGCCCGCGCCGGGACGCCGGAGATGGTGGGCAAGGTCGGTGACCGCATCCTGGGTTACCTCGACCCCGACGGGACACTCACCACCGCCAAGGACCGCGCCCGCCTGCGGGCGGCCACCTTCGGGGAACAACGCCTGGACGGGATGAGCCCGTTCCAGGGCTGTTTCGATCCCGAACTGCGGGCCATGGTCGATACCGTGTTCGCGAAGTGGGCGCGCCCGGGCATGTGCATGCCCGACGACCCCGACAGCCCCCAACTCGGCGTGCATGATCCCGACGGGTTCGACCCGAACCGGTGGGCAGCCGCCGTCGGGCGCGACACGCGGAATCCCGCGCAGCGGCGCCACGACGCGTTGAAAGCGTTCCTGTCCGCCAGCGGCCCGGACAACCTCGGTGCGCATCGCGGCCTGCCGGTGTCGATCGTGCTCACGATGTCGATCACCGACCTGGCCCGGGGTGCGGGGGTAGCGCGGGCGGCGTCGGGGACGACAATCCCGGTGCGGGAGGCATGGCGGATGGCGCAGGGCTCGATCCCGCTGTTGCTGCTCTTCGACGAAACCCAAGGCAAGCCCCTGTATTTGGGGGAGGGTGCAAGGATCGCGTCGCCATGGCAGCGGTTGGCCGCCATCGCCCGCGACCGGGGCTGCACCCACCCCGACTGCTCGGCACCCGCGACCATGTGCGCGATGCATCACCTGATTCCGTGGGCCGCGCACGGACCGACCGATATCGACAACCTCACCCTGGTCTGCGATGCCCATCATGCGCAGATCACCGCCGACCCCGAGGATCCGAGCGGGTGGGCCACCCACCGCCTCCCGGCGGGGAGCGCGGATGCCGGAAGGACGGCGTTCTGTCCGCCGACCTCGGTGGATCCGTACCGCCGGCCGCGGGTGAATCGGTTCCATCACCCCGAACAAGTGCTAGCCGAGAGTGTGAAACGCCGCCGCGCCCGACTGCTAACCGACCGCACGGGCACGGGCGCGGGCGCATCCCACCACGGCGCCGACCGCACGGGCCGCGACGGCCACGAGTCCCACCGCGGCGCCCAGCGCCAGGACGATCGGTATCGCCACGGATTCCGCAGTCGGGAGCCCCACCGCGCGCGGGAATAGGGCGCCCGTTCCCAGCCCTGATTCGAAACGCATACGCCCCCACAGCGATCTACCCGTCCTGCGGGAAGTCGGCGTGTCCCGGAGACATCTCGGGCCGCTACTCGACCATCGGAGTCGCGAACACGACCGGCTCTCCGAATCGCTTCTTCGAATCGCTTCTTCGAACCTGGCCCGTACGCCGCTCATCAGCGCGTAGCAACGCGAGCGTTCGCGGTGGGCACCAGCCCGATCCAACCAGCGCGACCAGGAGACCGTCACCCGAGCGCGAGCGAGGCGTCGAATACAGCGCTCCGTTATGCCTCGAGAGGCCATACTGTCGACGAGCGCTGAATCCGGCGATGAACCAAGCCCGGAGGACTACAAACCCGCGTTCGCATAGTCGAGAAATCCGGCTATCTCGTCGTCGAAGCTGGCATCACCGCGGAGATATTCGACACTGAGGAGCGTCAGATCCTGGCCGACGCTGGTCGGCACGGTGAAATCGGCCATGAACGCGTCGAAGTCCGCCAGATCCTCCGCGCACCGCGTCACAGCCCGTCGATAGAACGACAACGCAATGGGTGCGCCTACCGTCTGCAACATGTCGTCGCATTGCTCCAATCGCTCCCGCCCCCAGTTGTAGATCAGTTGCCCAAACCCACCGTTCTTCACCTGATAGTCGAAATCCGCCGCCATGACGGCGAGGTAGGCCAGGTCACGAATCGTTTCATCGAGATCCCCAGGGCTGTCGAGGATTTGCGCTGCCCGCTGTCCGAGATGTTGTAGCTGTTCGTTGTACACGCTCACGGACCCGAACCTAGCGCCCCGGCGCCGCCGGTAGGTTCGGGTCATGGGGAGACCGATCTCAATCCTGCGTCTGCCGAACAGATTCCACCGTCCACTCGCGATCGCGATCGGCCTCGTGGTGGCGGTGGCCGTCGCGGGCGTGCTGCCGGGTTGGTGGCGTGGGCGAGATGCCGACGAGTGGTATCGCGGGGATGTGGGGCGGGCGCGTGGGCTCGCCGAAGAGCTGGTGGCTTTCGAGGCCGATGACGATGCGGGGCGGGCCGCCGGGTTGGCGGGGCTCGCCGAGATGTGGGGGTTGCTCGTTCATCAGATGACCGCGTTGGGGCTGGCACAGGTGTGTCTGGAGTATCCGGAGTGGCGGGAACGCTACGCGCCCATAGCGACTCGCGCGGCGGCCAAGAGTCTGCTGCCCGAGATGCGCGCGGAGTTCACCGCGGCCTGGCACGGCCGGGACGGGATGGCCGAGCTCGACAGCACGGACGGACACGCCTACCTGTCCTATCCCGCTCTCGCGCTCGGTATGGCGCGCGTGGTCGATCCGGCGTTCCCGGCCGACCTCGCGGTCCGACACGACGCGGTGGTCGCCGCGCTCGCGCGCCGACTGCTCGCCTCCCCTACCGGCCTACTGGATACGTTTCCCGGCGAGGCGTACACCACCGACGTGGCCGCAGTGGCCGCCGCGATCGCGGTGCACGGGCGTGCGACCGGTACCGATCACACCGAGGTGCTGTCGCATTGGGCGCAGCGGGTACGCGAGGTGCAGATCGATCGAACCACCGGCCTGATCGTGCAGCGCATGGGGGTCGACGGCCGGCCCCATGACGCCCCGCGCGCATCCGGAACCGGTTTGGCGGCCTACTTCGCCGGATTCGCGGACCGGGCACTCGCCGCGGAACTGACAACGGCGCTGTTCCGCCAGGAGCGAACCATACTGGGCTTCAGTGCAATCGACGAGTACGGCGACGGCTACGACGGTCCCGGCGATATGGACAGCGGCCCCCTGATCCTCGGAACCTCCATCTCGGCAACCGGTTTCGCGCTCGCCCCGGCCCGCGCGTTCGGCCACCGCGATACCTTCACCCGCCTGTACCGCACCGCGAACCTCTTCGGCCTGCCGCTGCGCAGCGGCTCCCGCCTGCGCTTCGCCACCGGCGGCGCGATCGGCAATGCCCTACTGCTTGCCTTCCTCACCTCCGGCCCGGAGCTCGCGTCATGAGCGCCCCCGACGGTTCGCGACTCCGCGCCGTGTGGAAACCGCTGCGCATACCGCTGATCCTGATCGCGCTGTACCTCGCCCTGCATCCGATCGCGGCGGCATTGTCGGCACGGCACGGGTTCGGCTCACCCGATGGCATCGGCATCGCCTACCTGGCCGTCACCAGCATGCTGGTGTGCTTGCGCATGGTCCTGCTGGTCGTCGTCCCGGCGATCCTGGCCTACCGCCTCGCCGCGCACCTGGCCACCCGCACGCTGCTCCGTATCTCCACCGATCCCACCTCGAAGCCACCCGATCCCGCCCTGTCCACGAACTGAATCTCACTCGTTCACCGCTGCCCGCCGCAGCGACGCGTCCAGCTCTCGCCACAATTCGCCGACGCGCCCACGCCCGCTCGGGGCGGGCGGATACCGTCGCAGCACCCTGACCACGGTCGGACCCGCCAGCGCTACCGTCTCGGCGACGTGAGCGGCACCGACGGCGTGACCGTCACCGGCGTCGAGTTCCAAGGCATGGGCTGCGCATGCGGCCGACATGAGGATGTGCCCACCCTGGGTCGCCTTCGCCAGCGGGTGCAGATACGCGGCACCACCTGCATGGGCGGCCGCGCGCGCCGCCTCGGCCGCAGCCCGCAACTCCCCGGCGTCTCGCGCGGCCCGGTGAGCGTCGAGAGCGGCCACGCGCAACGCCTGTGTGCGCCGACCGCCGTCGACGAAACGGCGTGCCTCGTCGAGAACGATCCGCGGACGCCTGTCGTCCGGGCGATCCCGTTCGAAGATCGCCTGCACGCGCTCCGCGCAGGCCACCGCATAGGCCGTGACCTCGCGAAGCTCGGCCATGCTGAGTTCGATCGTCAGATCGCTGTCCGTCGTAGCCATAGCATTCAACCGTATCGTTGAACACTCGGTGGAGACTTTTCCGCGAAGAATCGAACTCAGCACGACAGAACCTTCGAACGAAGGTGCGGGGACATCACAGGGGATTCGAGGTCCGCTTCGAACTGGTGTCGGTGCGATTCTCTTCGGTTCGCCGCAGCCATTCCAGCAGCAGTGCCCGTTCGCTGTCGGTGAGCGGTAGTTCCGGCACCGCTGCCAGCAGTGCGACCCGGGCGTCTCGCAGTGTCGCACCCTGCGCGTCGGTGAGGATCGCACGCGTCACCGCCTCGAACATCGACGCTGCCAGGCCGGGGTCGCGCTGCTGCTGCGGGACGGACAGCAGCGACAGGGCGACACCAGTGCCGGCGGCATGGATGAGTTCGACGGCCCGGCTTTCATCGACCCGAAGCCGGCCCGTCGCCGCGACGCGGTGCACCCGCTCGCGCAGCACCCTCAACCCCGCCGCCGCGGCTGGCGATGCGACCCCCCGATGCGGGTCGGTGAGCAACGAGAAGACCGCTGGATTGGCCAGGGCGAAGTCGAGATGCATCTCCCACCCGGCGCGCAAATCCGCCACCGGGTCGTCCTCGTGATCGACGCGTTCCTTGTCGGCCACGTAGGCGGCGAAGACGTGTTCGGCGACGGCGTCGAGCAGCGCGTCCTTGTCTTCGAAGAACCGGTAGATGGTCGGCGCCTGCATTCCAGCCGCCTGCGCCACGGCGCGGGTGGTGACGGCATGCGTGCCCTTGTCACGCAGCAGCCGTGCCGCCACCTCGACGATGCGCTCCCGGGTCTCGTGCCTGCTCGATTTCGCCTCCGCCATGCGGACATCGTAACCGATGCTAGTATCGCCGTTGCTATCACCGTTATTTCCATTGATAAGGAGTTGTGATGATCATCGTCACCGGCGGTACCGGCCTACTCGGATCCCAGATCGTCGAGCAGTTACTGAAGCGAGTGCCCGCCGACCGAGTCGGAATCAGCGTTCGGGATCCCGATCGCGCCACCGGATGGGCCGAGCGCGGCATCCGGGTACGGCGCGGCGACTTCACCGACCCGCGGTCCCTGCGCGCCTCCTTCGACGGCGCGACGCAGGTGCTGATCGTCTCGACCAACCAGACCGGCGAGGCGGCAGCCGCCGCACATCGGGCGGCCGTCGACGCCGCTCGCATGGCCGGGGCCGAGCGAATTCTCTACACGAGTCACCAAGCCGCCGCGGCGGATTCGGTGTTCGCGCCGATGCCCGATCACGCCGCCACGGAGCACTACCTGGCCAGCACCGGCGCACCATTCACCGCCTTGCGAAACGGCTTTTACGCCAGCACCATCCCACTCCTGCTGGGCTCGGCGCTGGAGACCGGCGAACTGCGCGCACCGGCGGACGGTCCCGTGTCCTGGACCGCCCACGCCGACCTCGCCGAAGCGGCCGCGATCATCCTCGCCGACGAGAGCCGATTCGATGGACCGACCGCACCGCTCACCGCCCCACACGCACTCGATCTCGATGACATCGCCACGCTCCTCACCGATCTCACCGGCCGAACGATCCGGCGCGTTGTCATCGAGGACTGCGAGTGGACCGAGACACTGGTAGCCAGCGGCGTTCCTCCCGAACGCGCCGAACTGCTGCTGGGCATGTTCCGGGCGGCACGACGCGGTGAATTCTCCACTACCGCAGGCGCTCTCGCATACCTGCTGCGCCGCCCCACCACCCCGGTCGGCGCAGTACTATCGACAGCCCTCAGTCGACCGCGGTACTGACTTGTGCCCTGCGTGCGGTATCGCCTCGATTCCACCGACCACGTGTACTCGGCCATGCAGAGGATCGTCATCAGCGGAAAGATCACCAACGGCGTCGCGAACACGACGTGCGGTGGTGTCGAGTATCGGAACGCATCGATCGGGATCCCCGCGAGTATCGCCGCGAATATCTGCCCGAGAACAACCACCACTGCGCCGGTCAGCACCAAAGGCACTCCAGTCCCCTTGCCACGCAATAGAAGTACCGAACCGCTGCCCGATAGTCCCGCGACGAGGAGAAATGCCCAGGACAGCAGAATGAGCAGATTGTCCGCGGTGATTGTCGAATCACCTTGCGAAAAGTACTCGGCGTCTTGATACTTGCCTTCCTGCGACTGCATCCAGGCAGCGATCCGGTAGCGAATGTGCCCGACTCGAGTCCAACCCCGGAATGCCCGCGACACCACCTGTCCAGTCTTGACCCAACCGCTTCGTGAGCCAGGCTCCCACATGCTCAATCGCCTTGGCCGCCATGGTCGTCGGCGATGATGTGAAGCCGTGCACTGATTCGGGGTACACGCGCACGTCGAGGTCGTTGCCGGCGACGCAGAGGCGGGCCGCCAGGGCCAGGTTGTCTTCGAGCAGGATGTCCGAGGCTCCGACGACCAGGAGGGTCGGCGTCAGGTCGCGGAGGTCGCCGAACAGCGGTGAGATGTCGGGGTGGGTTCGGTCGGTGACGTGGCCGACGTATGCCGGGATGAAGTACTCGTCGCCGTACAGGCGGCCACCGGAACTGGGCGAGAACGTTCGCAGCCCGAGTCCGAGGGCACAACGACACTTCAGCACCGATTCGATCAGGCGCTGACGGATTCTAGAACCACCGCGGTTGTGGTCCCACCGAGCCCGTGGGCGAGTAGCAGGATGTACCGCCAATCGACACGCTCGACGTTGACGAGATAGTCCAGTCCCGCGAGGGGATCCGCCGGACCGATATGCCCCACGCGCCGCGAGAATTCCCACGGTGTGATATCGAGACGGATCGACAACGGTGCTAAAAATTGCTGCGCCGTCAGTTGCAGACCCAGGAACGGGCATACGACATGATCGATCTCGGGAATCGAGATACCAGCCTGTTCGGTCGCGGAACGAACCACCGCCCGGACGTCGTCGGCGATGACCTGCCAAATCCGCTCGCCATCCACCACCTCTTCATGACGGGTCCGCAGGTATACCGGACCGATGAGATTCTCGCGCTCGGGAGAGAAAGGGTTCAGCCCTCGCCCGATCGGCTCCAGTTCGGGGTCACTGTGCGATGCGATACCCGCGATCCGCGCGAAGCCCGCCTCTCGGGATACAATCACCGCCGCTGCCCCGTCACCAAATGGGTTGCTGGACGTCCGCCAGCGATCCACCTCGTGCTCACGCCAGCAGTCGCCCGCGGTAACGAGCGCGAGATCGTCCCCATTGCGTGCGGCGAGATACGCTGAAGCCAACTCCAGGGCCACCAAAGCGCCATCGCATCCGGCATCCAGATCACTGGCAAGGCACCGGCCGGTCGGTGCGCCCAACTGCCGGTGCACATAAGGCGCCCCGTGCCAGAGCCGACCGCCGGGGGTGAGCATCATGCAATGCAGCACGAGCGCGATTTTTTCTGGCGAGAGCCGGGATCGTTCAAGTGCCAGTCTCGCCGCATCCACCGCCAGATCGGGGGAATACTGTTCTTCCGCTGCAACGGTGACGGCGAGTTGTTGCGTATCGGCTGCGTCTCGTTTCGTCCATGCCCCGGCCGCCACAGCTTCGGCCACCGATACAGCCGGCGGCAGGACGCAACCCACTCCGGCGAGAAATACATCATCCACGATGAACGCTCCTACTTTCTTACCGAGCTCGCCCGCAGACGATGCTCGTAGGTGACTCCAGTCAAGTTCTAGGCTTTGTGCAGGCGCGCGTAAATTGAACCATTGCACTTGACCAAAGGTTCATGTCCGAAGGTTCTATTGAATGCAAGATCGCGGCTGAGCAAGGATGCAAGCAGGCCGACATCGACGGGATCAAAGTTCATCCAGTGAAACGCATGGCGGCATACCTTGTGGCCGCCATGCGGACTTCGTGCCGGACGCCAGTTTCCACATCTCGTTGCGAGGAAATAGATGGATTTTGCACTGACTGCCGCGCAGCTCGAGCGATACGCGACCTTGCTGGACGAGACACGGGATCGGCTGACCGACAGCGACACACCCACCGCAGACAGGTGGAAAACCGCTGCCGCCCTTGGTCTCACCGGCTTGTGCGTCCCAACCGAGTACGGCGGTAGCGGTTTCGGCGCTCTGGACACCGCACTGTGCCTGGAAGCATTCGGTCGCGGTTGCCCCGACACCGGACTCGTCTTCGCGATCTCTGCACACCTTCTCGCAGGCGCCGTCGCCGTTCGCGATTTCGGCAGCGAGCGCTTACGTCGCGACCTGTTGCCCAGCATGTCCACCGGAGATCTGATAGCGGCCAACGCCATCACCGAAGACGATGCGGGCTCTGATACCAGTCGCCTTGCGGTCACCGCACACCGGAGCGACAACACGTATGTAATCGAGGGGGAGAAATCCTTCGTCAGCAACGGTCCCACCGCCGACGTTCTCGTCACATATGCGGCCACGGCACCCGACGGCGGGTTCCTCGGTAACTCGGCGTTCGCCGTTCCGTCCGATCTTCCCGGCGTCCACCGTGGTCGGCCCTTCACCAAAATGGGACTGGAGGGCTGCCCGGCGGGGCGGGTGAGATTCCACGACTGTCGTGTGCCCGAAGACTATCTGCTCGGCGACGAGGGACAGGGTTCGGTGATCTTTGCCCACGCCATGACGTGGGAACGTGCCTGTCTGTTCGCCGCCTATATCGGCATGATGGACGACCAACTGGACCGCTGTGTCGCTCACGCGCGCCGACGCCGCCAGTTCGGCCGTCCCATCGCCAGATTCCAGGCCGTA
The DNA here is from genome assembly GCF_007362295.1 of Nocardia otitidiscaviarum. Taxonomy (NCBI): domain Bacteria; kingdom Bacillati; phylum Actinomycetota; class Actinomycetes; order Mycobacteriales; family Nocardiaceae; genus Nocardia; species Nocardia otitidiscaviarum. The sequence continues at coordinate 3,712,363 of NZ_CP041695.1, forward strand.
TCGCATCGCATTGCCGTGATGAAGCAGCGCCTGGAGAGCGCTCGGCTCATGGTGTATCGCGCATGCTGGCTGATCGATCAGGGCGCTGGCGAACAAACCGCGGCAGCCGCGCTGTCCAAGGTGGCGGTCTCCGAGGCCGCAGTCGCCAACAGCCTCGACGCCATTCAGATCTTCGGAGCGGAAGGATATCTGATCGAGGGAGGGATCGAGCGATACCTCCGAGACTCGGTACCCACGCGGCTGTTCTCGGGAACCACCGAGATCCAGCGGGACATCATCGCCCGGGAGATGGGCCTGTGAGGCTTCACGAATTGCTCTCGCTCTCGGCAGCGCGATATCCGGATCGGTTGGCGATCGCGGGCCCGTTGGGTGAGATGACCTACACCGAACTCGACCGGCTCGCGGCCGGGCTGGCGCATGAGCTGACGCGCCAGGGCATCGGTCACGGTCATCGGGTGATCGTCTGGGATGACAAGTCCCCCACAACGATTGCAGCAATGCAGGCCGTTCTGCGCGTGGGCGCGGCTTATGTACCGATCGACGGTTCCACTCCGCCGAGCCGAGTGGCTGCGCTCGCCGACGACTGCGGGGCGACTGCGGTGAGTTCCACGCGCCCACGCGTCGCGGGCATCCCTTCGGGCGTGGCGTGGCTTGATCCGTCGACCACACCTACCGCCTCCGACGAACCGACCGGCGCAGTCGTCGACGTCGTCCCCTCGGCTCTGGCCTATATCCTCTACACGTCGGGCTCGACAGGGGCCCCCAAGGGCGTCTGCGTCAGTCACGGAAATGCGTGTGCTTTCGTGGATTGGGCCGTTACCATGTTGGGCGCCGGGCCGGATGACAGATTCGCCAATCATGCCCCACTGACCTTCGACCTGTCGGTACTCGATCTCTACGCGGCATTCGCCGTCGGCGCCTCGGTCCATCCGATTCCCGCCGAACTTGCCTATGCGCCGGTTCAACTCGTCGAATTTCTGTGCGACCAGCGGATCACGGTCTGGTATTCGGTTCCGTCGGCCCTCACGCTGATGATGCGTGATGGCGGACTGCTCGACGCCCCGCCCCCCGCGTCGCTGCGTGCCGTTCTGTTCGCGGGAGAGCCGTTTCCCATTGGGCATGTTCGTGACTTGCGCGGATGGACCGGAGCGCGGCTGTTGAACCTGTACGGGCCGACCGAAACCAATGTGTGCACCGGGCGAGAGGTGACAGACGCCGACCTGTTGCGCGATCGGCCGGTGCCGATCGGACAGGCCACCTGCGGGAACAAAGTATGGGCCGAGCGGCTCGACGGAGTGGAGGCCGGACCTGGGGAGGACGGAGAGCTCGTCGTCGCAGGGCCGACGGTAATGCTGGGCTACTGGGGGCGGGGTCCGCAGCATGGGGTCTATCGCACCGGAGATATGGTGCGGGTCCTCGACGACCGGACCTTCGACTACCTCGGGCGGCGGGATCATCTACTCAAGATCCGTGGCCACCGCGTCGAACTCGGCGAGGTGGAGGCTACTCTAGCCGCGCATCCTGCCGTCGCCGAAGCTGTTGCGGCAGTACGGGGGACTGGAATCGATGCCCGTCTCGTCGCATTCGTGGTCCCCCTTCGTGATCACCGTCTCAGTGTGCTGGAAATCAAGCGGCACAACGCCGAACGGTTGCCTCGATACATGATCCCGGACGAGGTTCATCTCGCGTCAGAGCTGCCGAGAACCCGCACCGGCAAGGCTGACCGTGCTGCTCTGCTCGCGGCAGTGTCCGCACGCAAGCACGGAATACTGACCCCATCTGAAATTGCAAGGAGTACAACATGACACAGGCCGAGCTTGCCGAACGTCTGCTAACCTTCATCCGGAAACGGTTTCTCGATGACGATCCGGCCAGCCGTCTGGACGGCGAAACACCGCTACTCGACTGGGGAATCCTAAACTCGGTCAATACCGCTGAGCTGATCGGATTCGTCCGTTCGGAGTTCGACTGCACCCTCCACCAGTCCAGCGTCAACGTGCGCAACTTTCGCAACGCGAACAGTATCGCCACTCTGATCCTCGAGACGACCATGACCGGCCGGGGCCAGTCGGCGTGAGACTGTGCATCGGCGGGGTCGCCATCCGGAGGACACCCCCGCCGATGCAGTCGCGTTCAGCAGGTTGCCGCGTCCGCGTGGTTCGGCATGTAGGTGCATGAACATCGACGTCCTATTGTGTTGCACGCGTTCCGGCCGTGTTGCGCGAGCTGATAAGCATACGAGACCAACCCGGCCTGCAGCCGTGATTCGACACCGAGCTTTGCCATGATTCGCGCCACATGCGCCTTCACCGTGCGTTCGGTGATCTGCAACTGACCGGCAATGGCACGGTTGGATCGACCATTACCAAGCAGCCAGAACACTTGAATCTCCCGTGACGACAACAATGCTGCGCGCGCCGTCTCGTTCTGCCATCTCGAATGGGTAGTATCGATCAAGCAATCTTGCCGAACAAGTTCTCCCGGACCAAGCTCTTCAGACATAGAAACTTTCTTCCCATGACCCTGCGGGTTCACAATACCCGTTCCGATTTTTCGCACCGTTCGAGAGAAGCAGGCGACCATTTCCCTCGCGGCAACAGTAGCTTTCGCATACACAACGCAATCCGCCCGGATACAGCGGATGCACATGCTTGCACGAAACTACCGTTGGACGCCCTCAGTCAAACCGGACTCGCGTATCCCCCTTTTTACCAGGCGCTCCAATCAAAGTCATCCTACCTATCGGAATGATAGCGTACCCGGAACTTACTTCCAACCGGAACATACACATGAGGATGGCTCGTGACCCCCGACTCACCGCCACATGCCATGCAAGATGCCTACTGGCACAACAACATTCGTCTACCAGCGAGATCTTCCACTACTACACCTAGCAGCTCCTGTTGCGCCACAGTCGGTTTGCGATCCCAGCTCTGACAACTAGAGACCGATGTACGTGACGTCTTTGTCCAGCAACAGTTCTCGGCCCTACGACCAAGTCACAGCACTGCTTGGCAGCTTCCAGACGAGGCCGACCAACAAGGTGAGATCTCTGATGGCAAGCAGGAATCCATTCACGCCTGAATGTAAATTCTCACCTCCTCGGCGGGACCGTATGGAGCCTGGGTTCTGACTGCAGGCACACTTCTTGTACTGTCGTCCCGGTTGGAAACATTTCACTAGACAGGACAGTCCTCTGTCCAACAACCGGCACGCCCGGCCCACAGCCAGCTGTTGTGAGGGGAGATGGTTTGGAACTGGACCTCGGTGCGGTCCGCGCATTCATCGTCATCGCCGACCATCAGCACTTCGGCGAGGCGGCGGACCAGCTGAGACTGACTCAGCAAGCGGTCTCCAAGCGAATAGCGAAGCTGGAAGCCGCGCTCGGCACGACACTGTTTCACCGTTCACGGCAGGGAAGCGCTCTCACCGAGGACGGCGTGGCTTTCCTCCCTCATGCCAGGGCGCTGATCGCACTCGCTGATCAGGCCACCGCGTCGTTGCGAGGTAGCAACCGCCCGCTGCGTGTGGACGTACTCGGCACCCGTCTCGCGGCCACCGAGCTGATCAGGACGTTCCACGAGACTCATCCCCGCGTGGAGATCGACATCGTGACATCCAGCGGGCTGCGCAGCGGTCGAGCGGCTCTCGTCAACGGTACGATCGACGTCGCCTTCGCACGAGTTGTCGGCGCGCTCGATCCTGCCATCGAACACATGCCGGCATATCTCGAGCCCCTGCACATTCTGGTCGGCCGCAAACACCCTCTCGCCGACCGCCGTCGGGTCCGCCTCGCCGATCTCAGACGTTCGGTGGCCCGGATGCCGGGAAACGCACCCGGCAGCGAATGGGCTCAGTACTACGACGATCTAGCCCAGAACTTCGGGCTCGTCATCGATATCGAGGGACCCAACTTCGGCCTGGATCACATGCTCGACGAGATCGCGGAATCACGTGACAGCTACATGTTCTCCGGCGAACGACTGCGCGTCCCCTGGCATCCTGACATCTGCCAGATTCCGATCGTAGATCCGACCCCCTGCTATCCGCACTCCATGCTGTGGCATCGACGCAACCGGCACCGCGCCCTACCCCAACTCATCAGCCACATCACCGCCGACTTCCGCTCATTCGACCCCGGACGTCACTGGCTCCCGCCGACCGAGATCAGCAGCGGACGTTGGGTGCGATCCATTTGAGCGACAAGATGTTTCACGGAGCGAGTCCAACCAATGCAGCCGTGCGGCGCCACAGTTCTTCGCAACGTTCGGGATCGGTGGTGTGAGGAGCGGTTTCGACGGAGCAGTGCCCAACAAAGAAGCGGCCGGTCACGCCCGCCATCTCGGATGAGGTAGCCAACCACACCGGAGTGCGCGCCCCGACATCGGGGCCGGGCAACTGTGCGGGATCGGATCGGCCATGCTCCCACCGCCCGACACCCGGTTGGGGGCCGGGCTGCGGCAGGACTCCGTCACGGTGAGCCTGCACGATGATCGGACCGAGCCCGGGCACCTCTCCCCCGAGCCCGGTGCCGGCGATCGTGCCCGGGTGACACGCGTTGACCGTGACCTCCGTCCCAGCCATGCGCCGGGCGAGAGCATAGGCGAACATCGTGTTCATGTTCTTGCTGCGAACGTAGCCGTAATACGGCCACAGATCCGCTCGCAAGCCCAAGCTTTTCGGGTTGGAGTGCGTTATGTCGTCCAGATCTACCGGCTCGTGCGCAAGAAGGACCGGGTCGGAGGCGATGATGATCAGCCTCGAGCGCTTCACCGCCGTCGAGATAGTGCGTAACAGCAGATACGGTGCCAGGTAATTGATGGTCAACATCCGCGGTAGACCGGCGGAGGTCCTTCGATCCACCGGCGCGACCACAGCAGCGTTGCTGACGACCACATCCGGGCTCGGCCCGGCCGACAGCCTGTCCGCCAGATCGCGTACCTGGTCCAGCTCTGCGAGATCGGCCTGCTCCAGAACGAGGTCGGCGCCAGGAACAGCCGTCGAGATCCGATCCCGGGCTGCCACCAACCGGGAACTGCTGCGCCCCACCAGTGTTACCGTTCGTCCTGGTCCTGCGAGGCGACGGGCGATGGCTTCCCCGATCCCATTGGTCGCCCCCGTCACAACCGCGTGCTCCACTGCCCTCCCTCGTCCGATCCGAGCTGTCCTACACGAAATCGGCAACGCGCGGATAGATGTCGTCGGGCGGACGCTGGCCGGTCTCCAAATCCGCCCACTGGTGTCCCGGATGCGGGCGGTACGTCGCTTCCGCATCGGTGTAGGTGGTGATAAAGGCGATACGATCGGCCTCCGAGAAGTTGCCCCCGGCGGTGTGTCCGGTCCGCCACTGATGGAACGTAGCGTCGCCGGCACGCAAGGGAACGGTCACTCGTCGACCCCAAGCAAGCTGCGGATAAGTGTCGAACAGATAGGAATCCGGCTTCAGCTGGGCGGCCGACAGCGGCGCGCGAAACGGTTCCGGCCGTCGATGCGAGCCGGGGAGAAATGTCATACATCCGCGCTCGACCGGCACGTCCACCAGCGCAATCCACGCATTTAGCAACAGCCGCCCATCCAGTGGTGCGAGCGTGAGATCGTCGTGCCACATGGTGGGCAGCTCGTCGCCGGGGGACTTGACGAGTGTCTCACCGCCCCATACCCGCAACGAAATACCGGATAGTTGCTCGGCGATCGCGCCGATCCGCGGATGACGAGCGAGGCTGCGCAGCACCTCGTTGTTGCGGAAGGCGTCCTTGGTCGTCCGAACCGCAGTCCGGCCCACCTTCATACCCATGCCGGCCACCATGCCCTCACGCTCGATCGCTTCCAGCGCGGCCTCCCGGTAGTGCGCTACCTCCTCCGGGGTGAGCACATTCGGAATATGCGTGAAACCGTCCTCTCTGAACTGCGTAACAAATTGCTGGTCAACGACGTCCGATCGCGTCTCGTCACTCGTTTCGGTCACGTCGACTCTCCCGTCTTTCCTGGGTGTGAACGAACTATTTCTAAGCGCGCCCGAGTCCCTACGTAAAGTGAACCTTCGTGCATCGCACCAAGGTTTGATGTACGAAGGTCCACTTCTTGTTCGCCGCCGACCTGAGCAAGACTGCGATCATGTCGATATCCGTTGCAGAGCCACGAGAGTCAGCACGATGACGGCGCTCGACGAAAATCAGGCCGCAGTCCACAACTTTCCGATGCGACGTCAGTGTCCGTTCGCTCCAGCAGCGGAATACGCCGAACTCCGCGAGCAGGGATCGCTCGCCCGCGTCCTGCTGCCCAGCGGGCAGCAGGCGTGGGTGGTGACCCGATACGACGAGGTGCAGCGGGTCCTGGCTCACCCGCAGATCAGCACCGACATCACCCGCCCGGGCTTTCCCGAGCTGACCTCGGCCCCGGATGCCGAACGGTATCAGTTGTTCGAGGGCGAGTTCTTCAACATGGATTCACCCGAGCACGACATCTATCGGCGAATGCTGATCCCGGAGTTCAGCTTCAAGCGCATCAAGGCACTGCGCGCGCGCATTCAAGCCATGATCGATGAGCTGCTCGACACCATGCTCGCCGCCGGTCCCCCGGCCGATCTCGCCGAGGCGTTCGCCCTACCGGTCGCATCGCTGGGCATCTGCCAGCTCCTCGGCATCCCCTACGAGGACCACAGGTTCTTCCAGTCCCGGGTGCGGACCCGCAAGATCGAGGCATCCGAGGACATGCTGGCCCCGGTCGCGGAGCTGCGGGGCTATACCGATGACGTGATCACCCGGGCCGAGCGCGAGCCCGGCGACAACCTCATCGGCCGGCTGGTCACCCAGCGGGTCCTGACCGGCGAGATCACCCACAACGCGGCCGTCGGCATGGTCCTGCAGCTGCTGATCGCCGCGCACGAGACCACGTCGAACATGATCATGCTCGGCACCCTCACCCTGCTGCGGCACCCCGACCAGCTCACCGAGCTGCGGGCCGACCCGGCGCTGTGGCCCGGTGCGGTGGACGAGTTGCTGCGGTACCACTCGGTCGCGGACGGGCCGACGTTCGCCCGTATCGCCCTCGGCGACATCGAGATCGGCGATCAGGTCATTCGTGCGGGCGACGCGGTCTTCGCGCTGTGCGCCTCGGCCAATCACGACGAGCGGGCCTTCGCCCGGGCCGGTGAGTTCGACATCCACCGCAGCGCCGGCAATCACCTGGCATTCGGATACGGCGTCCATCAATGCATCGGCCAGAATCTGGCCCGCGCCTGGCTGGAGAGCTCCTACGAGACACTGTTCCGACGCGTTCCCACGCTCCGGCTGAATGCGGAGGTCGAGGACCTGTCGTTCAAATACGACGCCGCGATCTTCGGCTTGGACGAGTTCCCCGTCACCTGGTAGGAGACCGCATGCGTATCTCCGCGGACCGGGACCGCTGCATCGGCGTCGGGCACTGCCTTCGCACGGCCCCGGACCTGTTCGACTCCGGCGAGGACGGGCGGGTCGTCGTCCTCGATCCCGAACCCGATCCGACACGAGCCGACACCGTGCGAAAGGTCGTCCGGCTCTGCCCCAATGCCGCCATCGCACTTCGAGAAGACCCTCGAGAGAAATCCGCAACCGAACGGGAAGAGACTGATGACAGTCAGCACGGATGATGTGGCCAGCTTCTACGACGGAACCGACAAGTTCAGTCTGGCCGGCAAGATCGATGAGCTGTGGGGGGCCAATCTGCACTACGGCTACTGGGACAGCGAGTCCGACGAGGACTGCCCCATCGAGGCCGCCACGGATCGGCTCACCGACCTGATGATTTCGGGCCTGCACGCGCAGCCCGGTCAGCGCATGCTCGACATCGGTTGCGGCAACGGCAATCCGACGCTGCGTCTGGCACTCACCAAGGACGTGTCCGTCGTCGGCATCACCATCAGCCGGCTGCAGGCCGAACAGGCCCAGGCCCGGGTCGCCGAACTCGGTCTGGCCGAGCGCGCCGAATTCCGGTTGGCCGACGCGATGGACATGCCGTTCCCCGACGACTCCTTCGATCTCGCCTGGGCGCTGGAGTCGATGCTGCACATGCCCGACCGCGGACAGGTGCTGGCCGAGGCCGCCCGCGTGCTGCGCCCCGGTGGACGGCTGGCGATCGCCGATGTCGTCGAGCGCGGACCGGTCAGCCCCGAGGGGAAGGTGGTGCTCGACCACATCCGCACCACCTACAAGATCGGCTCACTCGGCACCGCCGAGGAGTACCGGGAGCACTTGGCCGCGAACGGTTTCGTCGATGTCGAGATCACCGATATCACCGACAAGGTCAATCGCACCGGAATCGTGCTCGCCGACACCGTCGAAAAGAAGCGTGCCGAATTCCTGGCGCATGCCACCGAACAGGAGATCGACGCATTCACCGACTTCATGCGCCGCGCGGCCGCCACACCGGAGAACGGTTATCTGTTCATCAGCGCCACGCGCCGCTGACGTCCGGCGAATAGACGAGAGGGGCGCGACTTCCAGGGAAGCCGCGCCCCTCTCGTCTATCCCCTAGGTCGCCGAATCGGCCTTCGGGGCATGAGCGGCCGCCCGGTCGAAGGCGGCGGCGATGTCCCGGTGACGCTGCTCGATCGGGGCGTACCACTCCGCGTGGGTGACGGCGTAGAGCTCACCACTCTTGATGGCGTCGACGACGATCGCCCCGACCTCCTCGGGCTCCAGCCACCGCTGGGACCGATACTCCTCCTCGGTCATCGTGAAGTCGGTCAGTCCACCGCCCGCATAACGCTCCGGCCGGTTGCGGGTGCTGGTTGCGACATTGGTTTGCACCGTGGCCGAACACAATACGGTCGCCCCCACCTTCGAGCCATCCTGTTCGAGCTCACCGGCCAATGCCTCCGTGAGCGCCACCACCCCGTACTTGCTGACCGCGTAGGCCGCCAGCGGCGGCTGGGAGAACAGGCCGAAGATCGATGCGGTGTTGACGATATGGCCGCCGTCCTCGTTGGCCTTCAGGATCGGCAGGAAGGTCTGCACGCCGTGGATGACGCCGAAGAGATTCACGCCGAGCATCCACTGCCAATCCTCGATCGTGAGGTCGGCGATCCGTCCGATCGGCCCGACACCGGCATTGTTGACAACGACGTGCACGGTGCCGAACCGATCGGTCGCCGCTCGGGCGAGTGACCGCACGCTGTCCAGATCGCTGACGTCGGTCCGGATGCCGACCGCACCGATCTCGGCCGCGGTCTGCTCCAGGGCATCGGGCTCGATATCGGCGATGATCACCTGCATCCCCTCGGCGATGAGCCGCCGGGCGGTGCCCTTGCCGATGCCGGAGGCGCCACCGGTGACCACGGCGACCTTTCCGTGCAGGTCCGGGTATGCGCTCATGTGTGATTCGCTCCTGTCTGGTGTGGTCGAGCGGGTGTCATGCCGCGGTCCATCTGCTGGGCGGGCGGCGAAGCCCCAGTCGTGCCCGCAGTGTTGCGCCCGACGCCGCCGCCGACAGGCTGCGTACGGCGGTGGCGGTCTCCAGCATGTCGGCGTACGCCTTTTCGGGGGAATCGTGCTGCGAGGCAAGCAGACTGAAGCCATTGACCACGCCCGTACCGGCCAATCGGAGCAGGTGTTCGACGGGTGTGGATGCCGACCGCTCCAACAGGATCAGGACGTCGCCGCGTCGCCGGCCGGCTCCCAGCGCCGCTTCGGTCACCGCGTCCCCGATCTCGCGCACCTCGTCGGCCCGATCGATCGGCACGATGGCGACATCGGCGACCCGGCCCGCGAGCGCGGCGGCCTCGTCGCTGTCGACGCGACGCACCGAGACCGGATGTCCCTGCGGCGGGCGGGCGATGTTGAGCGGTCCCGCCACCTCGAAGTGTTCGCCCTCGTGATCGAGCGTGTGCAGCCGCTCCGGCAGGAAGTAGACGCCGGATTCACGGTCACGCAGGAACGCATCGTCATCGAAGCTGTCCCACAGCCCGCCGACGACCTGCGCGAATTCCTCGGCGCGGGCGAGCTGCCGATCGATCGCCGCCATGCCGTCCGCGCGGTAGTTGGCGGTTTCGCCGCCGTCGCCAGGAGTCCTCATCTCCCACCCTACGCGGCCGCCGCTGAGGTAGTCGATCGTCGCAAGCAGCCGGGCCACGTGGTACGGCGCGAGATGCTCGGTCGAGATCGACGGCACCAGGCCGATGCCGTCGGTCGCGGCGGCTAGTGCGGCCGTGAGGGTTCCGGCCTCGAAAGCCCCTGCTCCCTCCGGCTGGAGGCTTTGGCGGTCGTCGAACAGCAGGGCGTCGATTCCGGCGCGGTGCGCGGCGCGGGCCCACTCGCAGACGTGGGCGAAGGTGGCACGGCCGTTGCCGCCACCGCCACCCGCGGTGGTCAACTGCGCGAAGAGCACGATGGTCATCGCACACCTGCCAGAGCCGACTCGGCGAGGCCGAGATTGTCCCGCAGCGTGCCGTCGACATAGGACGTGCGCAGCAGCCCCCGTCGACGCAGCTCCGGCACGACGTGCTCGACGAAGTCGTCCAATGAACTTGGAAGGCAGGGGAAGTCGACGAGGAATCCGTCCGCGGCGCCCTGGGTGAACATTGTCTCCATATGGTCGGCGAGCTGTTCGGGGGTGCCCGCGACGATGTCTCCCGCCGTCCGCAACGACAGCTGGCGCAGCGTCAGATTCTCCCTGCGGGCGAGGTCGATCCAGCGCTGGGCGGTGCTGCGCGAGTTGTTCGTGACCGGCAGGTCCGGTACCGGTCCGTCCAGCGGATACTCGGTCAGGTCGATATCACCGAGCTGGGCCTGCAGCGCGCGCAGCGCGACGATGTCCGGCATCAGCTCCTGTAACTGCCGCAGCCGATCCTTCGCCTCGGCCTCGGTGCCGGCCACGATCGGCTGCAATCCGGGCCAGATCTGGATCGTGTCGGGGGCCCGGCCGTTCGCGGCGGCGCGCGACTTCATATCGGCGTAGAACTCCTGGGCGTCGGACAGCTGGGTGTGCCGGGTGAAGAGCACCTCGCCGTGCCGGGCCGCGAACGCGCGGCCGACCGGGGACGCACCGGCCTGGAAGATGACCGGCCGTCCCTGCGGAGGGGGCGCCACATTGAGCGGGCCGCGCACGCTTAAGAACCGGCCGCTGTGCTCGATCGGCACGGCACCCGATGTCCACAGCCGGTTCGCCACCGAGACGAACTCATCCGCGCGGGTATAGCGCAGATCGTGCTCCATATGCTCCGGGAACCCGAAGTTGCGAGATTCCCACGGCGCGGCGGAGGTCACCACGTTCCAGCCCGCCCGGCCACCGCTGAGGTGGTCGAGGGAGGCGAATTTCCGCGCGAGGTCGTAGGGTTCGTTGTAGGTGGTGGTGGCGGTCGCGACGAGCCCGATGTGCTCGGTCGTCGCGGCGTAGGCCGACAGCAGGGCGAGCGGCTCGAGGTGCTCGTTGCGGGCGGTCCTGCTCAGGTGTTCCACATCCGTGCCCCACAGCGCGACGACATCCGCGACGAAAATGCAATCGAATACGGCACGTTCGAGCGTCTGGGCGTTGCGCCGATGGAACGCGAAATCCAGTTGCGCATCGGCGGGGGTCTGCGGATGTCGCCAGGACGCGATGTGGCCGCCGGGGCCATCGATGCAGGCGCCCAGGCGCAGCGTTCTGTGCTGCTGTGTCATGGTTTTCCTCGTCTCGGTCAGTCCGACAGGATCGGCAGCGCGGAGGTGTCGGCGGCGGGCGTGCCGATCCGGGGCCCCGGGGTGAAGTGAGCGGGCATCCTGACGAAGCCGTTGATCTGCCCGACGGTGGGGTACTTCTCGGCCCCGGTGATCCGGTAGTCGGGCATGCGTCGCAGCACCTCGGTGAGGACGACCTCGAAATCCATTCGGGCGATATGGCGTCCGATGCAGCGGTGGATCCCGATGCCGAAGGCGGCCTGCTTGCGTGCGTCGCGATCCAGGTCGATGACGTCCGGGTTGGGGAAGACCTTCTCGTCCAGATTCGCCGCGGCCCAGGACAACAGGATCCGCTCGCCCTTGCCCACCGGGCAGCCGTCGATCTCGGTGTCCTCCATCGCGGTGCGGCCGACCCCCATGACAGGGGTGTAGTACCGCAGGAACTCGTCGCAGGACGAGGCGATCAGCTCCGGCGAGTCGATCAGCCGCCGGCGGGCTTCCCGGTTGTGATCCAGATAGTCCAGGGTGGAGGCGAGCAGCGCCGTCGTGGTGTCCACTCCGCCGGGGATGACCGCGTTGCACACGGCGATGATGTCCTCGTCGGAGATCGTGGCCCCGTCGATCTCGAGCTGGGTCAGGAAGCTGAGCAGATCGTCTCCGGGCTGGGCACGCCGCTTGGGAATCAACTCCGCCACGGTCTCGATGAGCTGGGCGAAGCCTGCCTCGACCCGCGCGAATTCCGGTGTGCCCGGCGGTGTGTAGACCAGTGCGTGCACGACGTCGGCGTAGAGCCGCCAGTCGTCCATCGGCAGCCCCACGATGTCGAGCGTGACCAGCGCGGGCACCGGATTCGCCAGATCCAGGACGAGATCGATCTCGCCGCTTTCGATGTGCTGGTCCACGCACCAGGTGGCGAACTGCTCGATACGGGGGCGCAGCCGCCGTGCCGCCTGCGGCGAGAAGAAGGTGTTCAACGCCTTGCGCCACTCCAGGAATTCGGGCGGGTCGATCTCGAGTGGCAGCCCGCGGAAGGACGAGGCCGGCACGACGGTCCCCTGCGGGCGCCCGGGGGTGTTGGGCAGTTCGTGCGCCGAGGAGAACAGCTGCGGCTGGTGTGCGACGTGCGACACCTACTGGTAGCCGGTCACCAGCCAGAAACCGCGGTGATGCCTGCTGTAGGCCACCGGCGTATGGCGATTCAGTGCAATGTTTGCGGCCCATGGATCACGGGCGTACTCGGCCGAATGGTGGTCGTAGTCGACTTCCGGCACTTTATCGGACATTCTCATCCTCGAATCCCGTGGAAGGTGCGCTGCACATCAATTCGTTCGTACCGCACCGAAACCCGCATGTGAATTGAACCTTGGTGCATTTTCGAACGTTCCTGTACGAAAGTTCAATTCAACTGCGCCGCACCGGTAGGCAGGATGAAAACGTTGCTCGTGACCACAGGCCAGCGAGGTGGCAATTAGATGAAGCAGGTATTACTCGGCGCCAGTGGCATCGGCACGTCGGTGTTCGCGCTCGGCACCGCGACATTCGGCGATTCCACGGACGAAGCCGAAGCGGGCCGCGCGCTGGATGTGTTCGTGGACTCCGGAGGACTGCTGGTGGACACCGCGGACGGCTACACCGGCGGGCGCGCCGAGGAGATCGTCGGCCGCTGGCTGAGCAGACAGTCCGCCGAGATCCGCGGGCGCGTCCTGATCGCGACCAAGGGCGGCGGGTACACCACGACCGCCGCGATGAACGAATGGGGAAACACCAGGCACAACCTCACCCGGGCGCTCGACACCTCGCTCACCAAACTCGGGGTCGATTCCATACCCCTCTACCAGGTGCACGCATGGGATCCCCTGACTCCCCTGGAGGAGACGCTGTCGTTCCTGGACAACGCCATGCGCCAGGGCAAGATTCAGTACATCGGGCTGTCCAACTTCACCGGATGGCAGCTGCAGAAGGCCGTCGACCTCGCCAAGGCGCTCGGCCTGATCGGACCGGTGGTGTACCAGGCGCAGTACAGCCTGCTGTGCCGCGAGGTGGAATGGGAGATCATCCCGGCGGGCATGGCCAACAACCTGGGCCTGCTGGCCTGGTCCCCGCTCTCCGGCGGGTTGCTCACCGGCAAGTACTCCCCGCACACCCGCCCCGAGGGCTCCCGCTTCGGCGAGCACCTGGAGCGCGGGATGATGCACGACAACTACGTCGCGGCCCTCTACAGCTCCCATGTCGCGCGGGATCGCACCTGGGAAGTGCTGAAGATCCTGCACGAGATCGCCGCCGCGAGGAACGTGACGCCCGCCGGTGTCGCCCTGGCCTGGGTCGCCGCCCGGCCCGGGGTCAGCTGCGTGGTGCTCGGCGCCCGCAATGGCGAGCAGGTGGCCGATAATCTGGCGGCCCGCGATCTCACCCTCGACGACGAGGAGATGGCACGGTTGACCGAGGCGAGCGATCCGTGCCCGAGCGGCTATCCCTACGGCGAGTTCGGCGCCGCCCTGCGGTCGCGTCTGCTGCAGTGACCGCACGCGCCCGCACCGGAATTACCCGCGAATCGAACCTTCGTACCGGGAATTGAACTTTTGTACACAGCCCCATTTTGCGTGTACAAAGGTCCACTTTACCTCCGGGTCGGTATTACGTAGAAATTATTCGTCAGAGATTACTCTCGCCGGTCTTCGATGCGCCCCCGCACCGAATCTCCGTTTTCGACTCGAGCACGTGTATTCGTCGTCCGATTTACACCGCCGCGCCGCCGACCGCGAGACGACACGATCGGTCTCCAGTGAACACGAACCCACGAAGGGGGAAGTAGATGCCGCTGCGTATGGATGGTGACATCGCGGTGGTCGGACTCGCCTGCCGGTTTCCCGGCGCCGCGGGCCCGGAGGCGTTGTGGTCGCTGCTGACGTCCGGAACCGCCGTCGACTCACCGGTTCCGGACGGTCGCTGGGCGCCCGACGCACTGGCGGGCGTGTCCGATGCCGAGGCCGACATCATCCGGCGCGGCGCCTTCCTCGACGACGTCGCCGGGTTCGATGCCGAGTTCTTCCGGGTGTCGCCCCGGGAGGCCGCGACGATGGATCCCCAGCAGCGGCTGATGCTGGAACTGAGCTGGGAGGCATTGGAGGACGCGGGAATCGCGGGTCGATCGGTGCCGGCCACCCGCGCCGGTGTATTCGTCGGCGTCGCTGGTGACGACTACGCCACGCTCGTGCGCGACCGGGGCGCCGACGCGATCACCGCGCACACCTTCACCGGATCCCAGCGCTCCATCGTCGCCAATCGCGTGTCGTATTTCCTGGAGGCCAAGGGCCCCAGCCTCGTCGTCGATGCCGGACAGGCATCCTCACTGGTCGCCGTCCACCTCGCCGCGGAGAGCCTGCGCCGGGGCGAATGCTCCCTCGCCATCGCGGGCGGGGTGACCCTGCGGCTCACGCCGCATCATGCCCTCGCCGCCCACCGGATCGGCGCGTTGTCCCCGGACGGGCGGTGCCATGTGTTCGACGCACGCGCCAACGGTTTCGCGCAGGGTGAGGGCGGCGGCGCCGTCGTGCTGAAGCCGCTGGCCGCCGCGCTCGCCGACGGCGACGACATCTACTGCGTCATTCGCGGCAGCGCCGTGACCAATGACGGTGGCGGCGAGCAGCTTTCGACGCCGACCGTCGAGGGTCAGGCCGAGGCGATCCGTTCCGCGTACCGGCAGGCCGACATCGACCTCACCACGGTCGCGCATATCGAGCTGCACGGGACCGGCACGCCGACCGGTGATCCGGTCGAGGCCGCCGCGCTCGGCACGGTGCTCGGCGCGCCGCGCGAGGCGGAAAATCCCCTGCACGTCGGGTCGATCAAGTCGAACATCGGTCATCTCGAAGCTGCGGCCGGTATCGCCGGTTTCATCAAGACCGCGTTGTGCGTACGCGCCGGAACTCTCGTTCCCACCGCGGATTTCCGCACACCCAACCCCGACATCCCGCTGGACGAGCTGAACCTGCGTGTCCAGACCGACGTCGAGCCGATTCCCGGCGACTCGGCGGTTCTCGGCGTCAGCTCCTTCGGCATCGGTGGAACCAATTGCCACGTCGCGGTGTCCGCGCCGCCGCCGTCACCGCGCCGAGCGGAAGGCTCGCCCGCCGCGGCGGCACCGGTGCCGCTGGTGCTGTCGGCCGCCGGTGCGGCGGCCCTGCGGGCACAGGCGAGCCAACTCGCCACCGCGCTCGAAAACGGTTCGGGCCTGCGCGATGTGGGGTGGTCGCTGATCACCACGCGTTCGGAGTTCGAGCACCGCGCCGTGGTGCTCGCACCCGATCGCGATACCGTCGGCTCGGCGCTCGAGGGGCTCGCGGCGGTCGCGTCCGGCGAGCCCGATCCCGCGGTAGTGGTCGGGCGGGCGGTCGACGAGGTCGGCCCGGTATTCGTATTTCCCGGTCAGGGGTCGCAGTGGGTCGGCATGGCGGCCGAATTGCTCGACTCCTCGGCCGCTTTCGCCGCATCGATCGACCGGTGCGCGAACGCCCTTGCGCCGTTCGTGGATTGGTCGCTCACCGAGGTGCTGCGCGGCCACGGATCCGCCGCGGCCCTCGACCGTGTCGACGTGGTGCAGCCCGCGCTGTGGGCGGTGATGGTCGCGCTGTCGGACGTGTGGCGATCGCTGGGTGTGCGGCCCGCCGCCGTCGTCGGTCACTCGCAGGGTGAGATCGCCGCCGCGTGCGTGGCGGGCGTGCTCTCGCTGTCCGACGGTGCGCGTGTGGTCGCGTTGCGCAGCAGGATCATTGCGCGTCACCTCGCGGGCCGGGGCGGAATGGCGACGGTCGCGCTGCCCGCCGACGAGCTGCGCGAGATCCTCGCCGACTATCCCGAGGTCGGTCTGGCGGCGCTCAACGGGCCGCGGTCGATCGTGGTCAGCGGCGCGTCCGAACAGCTCGAACGACTACTCGAGCTGCTGGACAGCCGTGCGGTTCGGGTGCGGCGCGTCCCTGTCGACTACGCTTCGCATTCGGCCTACGTCGACGCCGTCACCGAGGAGTTGCTCGACGCCCTCGGCCCGATCGCGCCCGGGGCCGGCGATATCGCCTTCCATTCCACCGTCACCGGCGGTGAGCTCGACGGTACCGAGCTCACCGCGGCCTACTGGTGCCGCAACCTGCGCGAGACCGTTCTGTTCGAGCCCGTTGTGGCGGCGTTGTCGCAGCGGCACACCGCGTTCATCGAACCGAGCCCGCACCCGGTACTCACGGTCCGCGTCCAGGAGACCGCCGAGGCGGCCGGTGCGACGGTCGCGGCGATCGGGACACTGCGTCGTGACGGGGGCACGCACACGCGGCTGCTGAACTCGGCCGCCGAGGCTTGGACCGCCGGGGTCGCGATCGACTGGACCGCGGTGCTCGACGGCACCGGCGCACGCCGAGTTCCGTTGCCCACCTACCCGTTCCAGCGCACGCGCCACTGGCTCGACACCGTCGACGCCGTGGTCGCGGAGGACATGTCGGCGCTGGCGCTACGCCTGCGGGAGGCGGGCACCGAGAATCTGCGCGATGTCCTGCTCGACATGGTGCGCAGGCATACGGCGGTGGCGCTGGGCTTCGACACGCCCGGTGCGGTCGAGGACGCGACGCCGTTCCGGTCGCAGGGGTTGACCTCGATCGTCGGGGCGACGCTGTGCACCGGCCTCGCCAAGGCGACCGGGGTGGGCCTGCCACCGACGGCGGTCTTCGACTATCCGACGCCGCTGGCCCTGGCCGCCCATCTCGAAGAGCGCGTGCGGGGCGCCACTGCCGCCGCCGTCCCGGTCGCCCCGACACGGACGACGGCCCGTGACGACGATCCAGTGGTGATCGTGGGGATGGCCTGCCGCTATCCGGGCGGGGTGTCCACGCCGGAGGAGCTGTGGCGGCTGGTCGCCGCCGACCGCGACGTGATCAGCGCCTTCCCCGCCGACCGCGGCTGGGACCTCGACGGCATGGGTGCCTCGATCACCTCCCGCGGCGGATTCCTCTACGACGCGACCGAGTTCGACGCGGCGTTCTTCGGCATCTCCCCGCGCGAGGCCCTGGCGATGGACCCGCAGCAGCGGCTGCTGCTCGAAACCGCCTGGGAGGCCCTCGAACGCGCCGGCGTCAACCCGCAGACACTGCGGGGCAGCGACACCGGCGTGTTCATCGGTGCGATGGCGCAGGATTACGGCCCACGGCTGCACGAACCATCGGACGGCACCGACGGTTACCGCTTGACGGGCACCACGGGCAGCGTGGCCTCGGGCCGGGTGGCCTATGCGCTGGGCCTGGAAGGGCCGGCCGTCACCGTCGACACCGCATGCTCGTCGTCTCTGGTCGCCCTGCACCTCGCCGCGGAGGCGGTGCGGCGCGGCGAGTGTTCGATGGCGTTGACCGGTGGCGTGACGGTCATGTCCTCCCCCGGCATCTTCGTCGAGTTCAGCCGGCAGGGTGGGTTGTCACCGGACGGTCGTTGCAAGGCGTTCTCCGACAGCGCCGACGGCACCGGCTGGGCCGAGGGTGTGGGTCTGCTTCTCGTCGAACGCCTTTCCGACGCCCGGCGCAACGGCCACTCCGTCCTCGCGATCGTGCGTGGCTCCGCGATCAACCAGGACGGCGCGTCCAACGGGCTCACCGCGCCCAACGGCCCGTCGCAGCAGCGGGTCATCCGGCAGGCCCTCGCCGACGCCGGGCTGCGACCCGCCGACGTGGACGCCGTCGAGGCCCACGGCACCGGAACACGACTCGGCGACCCCATCGAGGCCCAGGCCCTGCTCGCCACCTACGGACAGCACCGCCCGCAACCGCTGTGGCTGGGGTCGATCAAGTCCAATATCGGCCACGCCCAGGCCGCCTCGGGCGTCGCGGGCGTGATCAAGATGGTCATGGCCATGCGGCACGGCGTCCTGCCCCGCACCCTGCACGTCGACGGTCCCACCACACACGTCGACTGGTCCGCGGGCGCCGTCCGGCTGCTGACCGAACAGCAGGCCTGGCCCGAATACGATCGACCGCGCCGCGCCGGTGTCTCGTCGTTCGGCATCAGCGGCACCAATGCCCATGTGGTGCTGGAGGAGTCGCCGGACGCCGAGGTCCTCGCGTCCGGTCCGCGGGACGGCACGGCCGATCGCGAGCTCGACGCGCCGTGGCTGCTGTCGGCTGTCGACGAGACCGCGGTGCGCGCCCAGGCGCGGCGTCTGCGCGAACACCTGCAGGAGCGGGAGGAGATCGATCCGGTCGCGGTCGGTGCCACGCTCGCGACCGCACGTCCCGTCTTCGGGCTGCGGGCCGCGGTTATCGGCGCGAGTTCCGCCGAGCGCGCCGAGGCGCTGGCCGCGCTGAGCGTGGGACAGGCGCATCCGGGACTCGTCCGCGGTGCGGCCGACTCCGCGGGCAAGGTTGTGTTCGTCTTTCCCGGTCAGGGTTCGCAATGGGCCGGGATGGGCACCGAACTCCTCGACACCACACCCATATTCGCCGACTGGATCCACCGCTGCGAACAAGCACTAGCACCGTTCGTGGACTGGTCACTCACCGACGTCCTGCGCCACGACCACACCGCACTCGACCGAGTCGACATCGTCCAACCCGCCCTCTGGGCCACCATGGTCGCCCTCGCCCACACCTGGCGCTCCCTCGGCATCGAACCCACCGCCGTCATCGGCCACTCCCAAGGCGAAATCGCCGCCGCCACCATCGCCGACATCCTCACCCTCCACGACGCCGCCCGCATCGTCGCCCTCCGCAGCACCATCATCGCCGACCACCTCGCCGGACACGGCGCCATGGCCTCCATCGCCCTGCCCGCCGACACCCTCCGCAACCACCTCACCCACCACCCCGACCTCGACATCGCCGCACTCAACGGCCCCCAATCCACCGTCGTGGCCGGATCACCGCAGCCGCTGGAAGAACTGCTGTCCACTCTCGAACAGCGCGAGATCCGGGTGCGCCGCATCCCCGTCGACTACGCCTCACACACCGCGCACGTCGACGGCATTCGAGCCGAGCTGGACGCGGCACTGGCGAACATCGCCCCGCGACAGGGCCGAATCGCGTTCTACTCCACCGTCACCGGCACCCGACTCGACGGCACCCAACTCACCCCCGACTACTGGTTCCGCAACCTCCGCCACACCGTCCTGTTCCACCCCGTCGTCCAATCCCTCCTACCCACCCACACCACCTTCATCGAACCCAGCCCACACCCCGTCCTCACCGCGGCCATCCAGGACACCGCCGACACCGCCGACACCGCCGTCACCACCGTCGGCACCCTTCGCCGCGACCAGGGCACCGGCGCCGACCTGCTCACCTCCGCCGCCCACGCCTGGGCGCACGGTGTCCCCGTCGACTGGCACACGCAGTTCCCCGACGCACCTCGAATCCCGTTGCCCACCTATCCGTTCCAGCGCGCCCGCTACTGGCTGGACACCGCCGTGGATCCGGTCGCCGCCGAAGCGGGCGACGACGGATTCTGGGCGGCGGTGGAATCCCACGACGCCGACGCGGTGGCGTCGGTGCTGGGTCTGCGCGAGGACCGGCCGGACTGGCTCGCGCAGGCGACACCCGCGCTGGCGCACTGGCGCGAATCGCGGCGCGCGAACACCGAACTCGATGCCCTGCGGTACTCGGTCGAGTGGACGCCGTCGACCACGATCAGCGATGCAGCGCCGGCCGGTACGTGGCTCGTGGTCGTGCCGGACACCGCGCACGAGACCGCCTGGGCACCGGCGGTGCGCACCGCGCTGCGCGTGGGCGGCGCGGAGGTCGTCGAGCTGCGGCTCGGCACCGCCGACCGCGTCACACTGCGCGATCGTCTTCCCCACACCGTCGACGGGGTGCTGTCCCTGCTCGCATTGGACGAGTCGCCGTATCCGGGCAGCCCCGCGGTCCCGGCCGGTATCGCGACGACGCTGACGATGGTCCACGCGCTCGCCGATGCCGAGCTCGAGGTCCCGCTGTGGATCCTCACCTCCGGCGCGATCGCGGTGAACCGCGCCGACGACCTGCGCAGTCCCGTGCAGAGCCAGGTGTGGGGACTCGGTCGCGTAGTGGCGCTGGAACAGCCCGAACACTGGGGCGGGCTCGTCGACGTCACCGCCGAGCCCGACGATCGGGGGATCGAACGGCTGCTCGCGGTGCTGGCTCAGCGGACCGAGGACCAGGTCGCCATCCGCGAAAACGGTGTATTCGCACGCCGATTGGTGCACGCCACCGCCGCCGCCCCGGCCCCGGAGAAGCGCGCGGCCCGAGACACGGTGCTCATCACCGGCGGCACGGGCGCGCTCGGCGCTCAGGTCGCTCGGCGCTTCGCCCTGGAGGGGGCGCGCCACCTCGTGCTCGCCGGTCGCCGCGGACCGCAGGCGCCCGGCGCGGACGAGCTCGCCGCCGAATTGCGGGCCCTCGGCGCCGAGGTCAACGTCGTGGCATGCGATATGGGCGACCGGGAGGCCGTGGGGCGGCTGCTGGCTCGGTTCCCGGTGACCTCGGTGATCCACGCCGCGGGCATGCTCGACGATGCCGTGGTCGACTCCCTCACCGTCGAGCAGCTCGACCGGGTGCTGCGGGTGAAGGTCGAGGGTGCGCGGCATCTGCACGAACTCACCGCGCACACGGAACTGGACGAATTCGTCCTGTTCTCCTCGATATCCGGTGTTCTCGGCATCCCCGGACAGGGCGGCTACGCCCCCGGCAACGCCTATCTGGACGCGCTCGCCGAGCACCGCCGCGGGCGCGGCCTTCCGGCCACCTCCTACGCGTGGGGTCCGTGGGCGGGTGACGGCATGGCCGCGATCGGCAGCGTAGAGGACCGGCTGCGCCGCCACGGCGTGCCGCCCCTCGCGCCCGACCGCGCGCTGGCGATTCTCACCCGCGACGAGCCCGAGGACCGGGCGACCGTCATGGTGGCCGACTTCCGTTGGGACCGTTTCTTCCTCGCCTACACCGAGGCCCGCCGCCGGCCGCTCATCGAGGACCTGCCTGAGGTTCGCGCGCAGCTCGACACGGGCGCGGCTACTCGGAGCGGCGAGTCCGGTTCGGGGCTGGCGACGCGGGTGCGCACGCTGCCCGCGAAGCAGCGGTCGGCGGCGGTGCTCGAGGTGGTGCGGGCGCAGGCGGCCGCGGTGCTGGGATATGCCGACCCGGCCGCCGTCGATGTCGACAAGCCCTTCCACGACCTCGGATTCGACTCGCTCACCGGCGTGGAACTGCGCAACCGGCTCGGCGCCGAGGCCGGCGTGCGGCTGCCGTCGGGCCTGGTGTTCGACCACCCGACAACCACCGCGGTGGCCCGCCATCTCGAATCCGTCATCCTGGGCGCGGACGAGACCGAGGCGCGCCCCACGATCGCGGCGGCGAGCGACGACGACCCGGTGGTGATCGTCGCGGCGGCGTGCCGCTATCCGGGTGGGATCGACTCGCCGGAGGCGCTGTGGCGGCTGGTCGTCGACGGCGGCGATGCCATCGGCGACTTCCCTGCCGACCGCGGCTGGGATCTCGCGCGGCTGCTGCCGGAGGTGCCGGGCGGGCCGGGGACCTCGGTCACCGGTCGCGGTGGGTTCCTCCACGATGCGGCGGATTTCGACGCGGCATTGTTCGGGATCTCGCCGCGCGAGGCGCTCGCGATGGACCCGCAGCAGCGGTTGCTGCTGGAGACCGCCTGGGAGGCCTTCGAGCGCGGCGGCATCGATCCGATGTCGTTGCGCGGCAGCGCTACCGGCGTGTTCGTCGGCATGTCCTATCACGACTATCAGACCCGGGTCGCCGAGCCGCCGCAGGATCTGGAGGGGTACCTGCTGACGGGTGCGACACCCAGTGTCGCCTCGGGCCGTATCTCCTACACCTTCGGCCTCGAAGGCCCGGCCGTCACCATCGATACCGCGTGCTCGTCGTCGCTGGTGGCATTGCACCTCGCCGCCGAGGCGGTGCGGCGGGGCGAATGTTCCCTCGCCCTGGCCGGCGGTGTCGCGGTCATGGCGACGCCGCACATGTTCACCGAATTCAGCCGCCAGCAAGGACTTTCGCCGGACGGCCGGTGCAAGGCATTCTCCAGCGACGCCGACGGGTTCGGCTCCGCGGAGGGCGTGGGCCTGCTGCTCGTGGAACGGCTGTCCGAGGCCCGGCGGCGCGGCCATCCGGTGCTCGCCGTCGTGCGCGGGTCGGCGGTGAACCAGGACGGCGCGTCCAACGGGCTCACGGCCCCGAATGGTCCTTCGCAGCAACGGGTCATCCGCCAGGCCCTCGCCAACGCCGGAATGCAACCCACCGACGTGGATGCCATCGAAGCTCACGGCACCGGAACACGTCTCGGCGACCCCATCGAGGCGCAGGCGCTGCAGGCCACCTACGGGCGCGACCGCGCGGAGCCGCTGTGGCTGGGCTCGGTGAAATCCAATATCGGCCATACCCAGGCCGCGGCGGGCGCCGCCGGTGTCATCAAGATGATCATGGCCTTGCGGCACGGGATCCTGCCGCAGACGCTGCACGTCCTCGAGCCGACTCCCGAGATCGACTGGGACTCCGGCGCGGTTCGACTGCTGACCGAGCAGCAACAGTGGCCCGATCACGACCGCCCACGCCGCGCGGCGGTCTCGTCCTTCGGCGTGAGCGGCACCAACGCCCACGTCGTCCTCGAACAGCCTCCCGTCGCCGACGAGCCCGACACCCCGAGGCCCGCCCCCGGCGCCGTGCCCTGGGTGCTGTCGGCGAAAACTCCCGAGGCACTGCGTGTTCAGGCCCGGCGACTGCTGGCGGGCGCCGACGGGGACCTGGCGGATATCGGATGGTCGCTGGCCGCCACCCGTGCCGCGCTCGACCATCGCGCGGTCGTCGTCGGTGGTGACCGCGACCAACTGCTGGCGGGGCTGACCGCCCTCGCCGAGGGGGCGCAGGCCGAGACGGTCGTCGAGGGCACGGCGGATTCCGCCGGCAAGATCGTGTTCGTCTTTCCCGGACAGGGCTCCCAATGGCTGGGTATGGGTGCCGAATTGCTCGACACTGCACCGGTATTCGCCGAATCCATCGCACGCTGCGAACGAGCGCTGGCGCCGTTCGTCGACTGGTCGCTCACCCAGGTGTTGCGCACCGACGACGACTCCGTGCTCGACCGCGTCGACGTGGTGCAACCGGCGCTGTGGGCGGTAATGGTCGCCCTCGCCGAGACGTGGCGCTGTTTCGGTGTCGAACCCGACGCGGTCATCGGCCACTCGCAGGGCGAGATCGCCGCCGCCTACATCGCCAGGATCATCACCCTCGAGGACGCCGCGCGCATCGTCACCCTGCGCAGCCATATCATCGGCCACCATCTCGCCGGCCATGGCGGCATGGCCTCCATCGCCCTGCCCGCCGAGGACCTCGAGCACCTGCTCGCGGACCATCCCGAACTCAGCATCGCCGCCCTCAACGGACCGCAGTCCACCGTCGTCGCCGGACCTCGAGAGCCACTGGAATATCTGCTGTCGACCTTGGAACAGCGCGACGTCCGGCTGCGGCGCATCCCGGTCGACTACGCCTCCCACACACCGGGTGTCGAAGCGATCCGAGCCGAGCTCGACGCGGCGCTGGCACCGGTGACTCCGCGGCCGGGCGACATCACCTTCTATTCCACCGTCACCGGAACCCCGCTCGACGGCACGGAACTCACGGCCGACTACTGGTTCCGCAACTTGCGGCAGCCGGTGCTGTTCCACCCCACGGTCGAAACCCTCGTCTCCGGCCACCGCGTCACGTTCATCGAACCCAGCCCGCATCCGGTCCTCCTCCCGTCCCTCGAGGAATCCGTCGACACCGTCACCGCCATCGGCACCCTGCGCCGCAATGACGGCGGCCTCACCCGCCTGCTCACCTCCGCGGCGACGGCGTGGGCCCACGGCATCGACGTCGACTGGGCCGCGCAATTCCCCGGTGCACGACCGATTCCCTTGCCCACCTATCCGTTCCAGCGCACCCGCTACTGGCTGGAGGGACAGACGACCGGCGCGGCGAATCTCGCGGCGGCCGGGCAGACGGCGCTGAACCATCCGTTGCTCTCGGCACGCGTAGACCAGCCGGACGGGCGCGAGATTCTGCTCACGGGCCGGATCTCGGTCGACACCCATCCGTGGCTCGCCGATCACGCCGTGGCGGACGTGCTCCTGCTGCCGGGGACGGCCGTGCTGGAGATGGCGGTGCGGGCGGGCGACGAGGTCGGCTGCGATCTCGTCGAAGAGCTGACGCTCACCACGCCACTGGCGGTGCCCGAGCGCGGCGGAATCCACCTGCGCGTGCGGGTGTCGTCAACGGGCGATGGCCGCCACACGGTCAGCGTCTACGCGCGACCGGAGGATGTGCTCGAGGGTGACGGGTGGACGCTGCACGCGAGCGGCACGCTGACGCGCTCGCGCCGCACGGCACCTGCGAGGTCCGCCGCCCGCCCGGCCCCCGACGCCGAGGTCGTATCCGTGGACGCGGTGTACCGACGCCTCGCCGAGCACGGCTACTCCTACGGCCCCGCGTTCCAGGGGCTGCGGGCCGTACGGCGTTCGGGCCGTGACGTATTCGCGGAGATCGCGTTGCCCGAAGAGCTGCGCGCGGCCGCGGAACGGTTCACCCTGCACCCGGCACTGCTCGACGCGGCCGCGCAGACCGTCCTGCTCGCTGCACCGCTGCGGGACGGCGCGCCCTCGGTGCTGCCGTTCGAGTGGCGCGGCTTCACCGTGCACACGACCGGCGCCGTGGCGGCGCGGGCGCATCTGCACACCGTCTCCCCGACCGAGGCGAGGCTGTCGATCACCGACCCCGCGGGCGTGCCGGTCGCCGAGGCCGAGGCATTGCTGCTGCGCCCGGTGGATCTCGCCGGGCTGACCCGCCTCGGCGTCGGGCGCAGTGACGCGCTGTTGCGCGTCGAGTGGAGCGAGTTCACCCCGGCCTCGGTGGTGCCCGCGGATGTCGTCTCGCGTGTCGACGTGTCGGATGCGGCCGAGCTGGCCGCGCTGGCCGCCGCATTCGAAGACGACGACGCCGAGCTGCCGAGCCTGGTGTTCGCCCGTCTCGACCTCGGGCTCGACGAGGGCGCGGAGCCGTCGGCCTCGGTCGCGCGCGCCGAGGCCGTGCGGGCGTCGGAACTGCTGCAGTACTGGCTCGCCGAGCCGCTGTTCGACGAGTCGCAGCTCGTGCTGGTCACCCGGCACGCCGTCGCGGTGCTCCCGGACGATCCGGTGTCCACCCGGTTCGCGACCGTCTGGGGCATGGTGGCCTCGGCCCAGACCGAGCATCCGGACCGATTCGTCCTCGCCGACGTGGACGGCGCCGACGCCTCGTATCCGAGGCTGCCCATCGCGGTCGCCAGCGGCGAGCCGCGAATCGCCGTGCGCCAGGGCCGGCCCCTGTTCCCCCGGCTGGTGCGCGTCGGCGAGGGTGCCCGGGCGGACGCGCCCGTCGGTCCCGACGACACCGTCTTGATCACCGGCGGCACAGGAACTCTCGGCAGACTCGTCGCTCGGCATCTGGTCGAGAAACACGGGGTGCGCCGCCTGCTGCTCCTCAGCAGGCACGGCGGCAGTGCCGACGGCGCCGCCGAGTTGCTCGCCGACCTGCGGGGCGCCGGCGCGCAGGCGGAGATCGTCGCGTGCGATGTCGCCGACCGGCCCGAGCTGACGCGCCTGTTCGACGATCTGCGCGACACCCACCCGGTGACCGCCGTGATCCACGCCGCGGGCGCACTCGCGGACGGAGTCGTCGACTCGCTCACCCCCGAGCTGCTCGACGCGGTGCTGCGGCCGAAGGTCGATGCCGCGATGCACCTGCACGACCTGACCCGCGAGCACGGCGTGCGCCGGTTCATCCTGTTCTCCTCGGCCGCAGGGGTTCTCGGTCCCGCCGGTCAGGCGGGATATGCCGCGGCGAACGCATTCCTCGACGCGCTCGCCCGCTACCGCAGGCGGCACGGCGCACCGGCGGTATCGTTGGCGTGGGGATTGTGGGACGAGCGCAGCGGGCTGACCGCCGACCTGACCGAGACGGACCTGCGCCGCCTGTCCGAACTGGGTATCGGCGCGATGCCGACCGAGTCCGCGCTGTCGCTGTTCGACGCGGCCTGGAACGGCGAGCACGACGACGCCGCGCTGGTTCCGGTACGGGTGGACGCCCATGCGCTGATCGAATCCGGCGGTCCGATCCCCCCGCTGCTGCGGGACCTGGTTCGCGTGCCGGTTCGGCGTGCGGCCGCACGTCCGGACGACGACGCACGACCGCTGGCAGGCATCCCCGCCGATCGACGGGCGAGCGTCCTGCTCGACCTCGTCCGGACCCGGGCCGCGGCGGTGTTGGGGCACGGCTCCGCCGACGGGGTTCCGTCCAGTCGCGCGTTCCGCGACCTCGGGTTCGATTCACTCGCCGCCGTCGAACTGCGCAACCGTCTCAATGTAGCGACCGGCCTGCGCCTGCCCGCCACCATCGTCTTCGACCACCCGAACCCGATCGCGCTGGCCGAGCACATCGAACAGGCGCTGCACGGATGCGCGGACGCGCCGCCGGAGGCCCTGCCCGCCGGGCAGATCGACGACGATCCGGTGGTCATCGTCGCGATGAGCTGCCGGTTTCCCGGCGGCGGCACGACCCCGGAAGCGTTCTGGCAGTTCGTTTCCGAGGCCGGCGATGCCGTATCGACCATGCCGTCCGACCGCGGATGGGATCCGGGCGCACCGCGCGAGGGCGCATTCCTCTACGACGCGGCCGAGTTCGACCCGGACCTGTTCGGGATCTCCCCGCGCGAGGCGCTCGCGATGGATCCGCAGCAGCGGCTGCTGCTGGAGACCTCCTGGGAACTGTTCGAACGCGCGGGTATCGATCCGATGTCGTTGCGGGGCAGCCGAACCGGCGTCTTCTCGGGCGTGATGTACCACGACTACGGCGCGCGCCTGACCGATGTGCCCGCCGACGTCGAGGGATATCTGATCAACGGCAGCGCGGGCAGTGTCGCCTCCGGCCGGGTCGCCTACGTCTTCGGTCTGGAGGGGCCCGCGGTCACCATCGACACCGCGTGCTCGTCGTCGCTGGTCGCGCTGCATCTCGCGGCGCAGGCGCTGCGCTCCGGCGAATGCGGCATGGCACTGGCCGGTGGTGTGACGATCATGGCGACGCCCGCCCCGTTCGTGGAGTTCGGTCGGCAGGGCGGCCTGTCGCACGACGGCCGGTGCAAGGCATTCTCCAGCGACGCCGACGGCACCGGCTGGGGCGAAGGGGCCGGAATGGCGCTGCTGGAACGGCTTTCCGACGCTCGACGCAACGGACACCCGGTCCTGGCGGTCGTGCGTGGTTCGGCGATCAACCAGGACGGCGCCTCCAACGGGCTCACCGCACCCAACGGCCCCGCCCAACAACGCGTCATCCGCCAAGCCCTCGCCAACGCGGACCTACAACCCTCCGACATCGACGCCGTCGAGGCCCACGGCACCGGAACCCGACTCGGCGACCCCATCGAAGCCCAAGCACTCCTGGCCACCTACGGACAACACCGCGAGACACCTCTGTGGTTGGGCTCGGTGAAATCCAACATCGGCCACACCCAAGCCGCCGCCGGCGCCGCCGGAATCATCAAAATGATCATGGCCATGCAACACGGCACCCTACCCCGCACGCTGCACGTCGATCAGCCGACGACCGAAGTAGACTGGGACGCAGGCAAAGTCGCCCTCCTCACCGAGAATCAGACCTGGCCCGACCACGATCGCCCACGCCGCGCTGCCGTCTCCTCCTTCGGCGTCAGCGGCACCAACGCCCACATCATCCTCGAACAGGCACCGGCGATCGAGCCCGATGCGGACGACCCGCGCGCGCTGCCCGTCGTGCCGTGGGTGCTGTCGGCTCGCGGCCCGGCCGCCCTGCGGGCCCAGGCGATTCGGCTCGCGGACGCGGTGACGGAGGCCGATTCGACGCTCGACGTCGGCTGGTCGCTCGCCACCACCCGTGCCGCGCTGGAGGACCGCGCCGTCGTCCTCGCGACGGACGAGGCCGACCGGACAGCCGCGCTGCGCGCACTCGCCGAGGGTGTCACGCACCCGGCGGTGATCACCGGACGTGCCACCGAGGGCGGGGTGGCGATGATGTTCTCCGGCCAGGGTTCCCAGCGGCTCGGCATGGGCCGCGGCCTCTACGACGCCCACCCGGTGTACGCGCAGACGTTCGACGCGGTATGCGCCCATCTCGACCCGCACCTTCCGAAACCGTTGCGGGACGTCGTGTTCGGCGACGACGTGGATCTGCTCAACCAGACCCGCTACGCCCAGCCCGCGCTGTTCGCCCTGCAGGTGGCCCTCTATCGGCTCTGGGAATCGTGGGGCATCACCCCCACCGTCGTGGCCGGGCACTCCATCGGCGAGGTCGCCGCGGCCCACATCGCCGGAGTACTGACCCTCGCCGACGCGGCCGAACTGATCGCGGTCCGCGGCCGGTTGATGCAGTCCTTGCCCGAGGGTGGGGCGATGGTGGCCGTGGACATCTCCGAGAGCGACGTCCTGCCCTTGCTGGACGGATACCGCGACCGGGTCGGCATCGGCGCGATCAACGGACCGAATTCCCTTGTTCTGTCCGGCGATCGCAACGCACTCGTCGACATCACCGCACGCCTCGACGGGCATCGCACGCGCTGGCTGCGCGTCTCCCACGCCTTCCACTCCCCGTTGATGGAGCCTATCCTCGACGAATTCCGCAGCACCGTCACCGATTTGACGTTCTCGGCGCCGAAGCTTCCGATGGTCTCGACCGTCACCGGGGCGCCGATCGACGACACCACCCTCGCCGATCCCGATCACTGGGTCCGGCATGCGCGCCTGACGGTGCGCTTCGCCGACGCCCTCGCCGCGATCGCGGCGCACACCCCCGCCGTGCATCTGGAGATCGGCGCGACCGCCGCGCTGACCGCACACGTCACCGGCACCGCCGTCGCGTCGCTGCGTCACGACCGGCCCGAGCCGCAGGCGCTCGCTATCGCACTGGCGCACCTCGTCGTCGCGGGCCAGAACCCGAACTGGCACAACTACTTCGCGAACACGAACGCCCGCGCGATACCGTTGCCGACCTATGCGTTCCAGCATCGGCGCCTCTGGCTCGACAACCAGCCCTCCGGGGTGGTCGATCTCGGGGTGGCGGGTCTGGACGGCGCGGACCACCCGATCCTCAAGGCGTCGGTGACATTCGCGTCGTCGGATCGGATGCTGTTCACCGGCCGCGTGTCACTCCAGGCGCACCCGTGGCTGGCCGACCACACCGTGGGCGACGCGGTGCTGTTCCCCGGGACCGCATTAGTCGATCTGGTGCTGTATGCCGGACGCCGCAGCGGCCACCCGCGGGTGGCGGAGCTCACCTCGGGTGTGCCGCTGGTCCTCGCCGAGACCGAGGGCGTCCGGATTCGCGTCGAGGTCGACGAGCCGGTGGACGGCCGCCGGGCGGTCGCGGTGTTCTCCCAACCGGAGGGCGCGGATCCCGACGAGCCGTGGACGCGGCACTGCGACGGTGTGCTCGATGCCGCACCCATCGCGCGGCCCGAGCCCATCCAGTGTCCCGCGGACGCCACCCCGGTCGCCGTCACCGACTTCTACGTGCGAATGGCCGAGACCGGCATCGCGTACGGTCCGTCGTTCCGCGGTCTGCGGGCGGCGTGGCGCAGCGGCAACCAGATGTTCGCCTCGGTCCAGTTGGACGACGCGGCCGACGGTTTCGCCGTGCACCCGGCATTGTTCGACGCCGCATTGCACATCACCGCGGTCGACGCCGATGCGCAGGCGAACCTTCCGTTCCACTGGTCCGGTGTCGCGCTGCACGGTCGTGTGGGCCGGGAGCTCCGGGTCAGGCTCGTCCGCCGCGGTCCCGACGAGGTCTCGCTCGACCTGGCCGACGAGTCCGGCGCTCCGCTCGTCTCGGTTTCCTCGCTCGTGGGGCGGCCGATCTCCGACGACCGGCTGCGCACGGCGCGGGCATCGTCGCTGCGGATGGACTGGCAGCCGATCGCGCTGCCGCCCGCGACGGAGCTTCCGGCCGGCACCGCGACTCTCGAAGTCGTTGTGCGACAGTCGGCTCGGGGGGATCTCGCCGAATCCGCCCGGCTCACGGCCGAGCATGTGCTGAATTCCGTCCGGGACTGGCTCGCGCGGCAACCCACCATCGCCACCCGGCTGATCGTCGTGACCGACGGCATCCGATCCGGCGATCCAGACCGCCGTCTACCCGCCGCCGCGGTGTGGGGTCTGGTGCGATCGGTGCAGGTCGAACATCCCGGCCGGGTGGTGCTGGTCGACGCCGACGGCGGCACCGACCTACTCGCCGCCGCCGTGGCGTCCGGCGAAGCACAGATCGCACTGCGCTGGGGTCACGCCTTCGTTCCGAGGCTCGTACGCGGGATTCCGTCCGCCGTCGACGTTTCCTGGGACGGCACCGTGCTGGTGACCGGGGCGAGCGGAGCGCTGGGCCGCGTGGTCGCCCGGCATCTGGTCCAATCACACGGGGTTCGACGGCTGCTGCTGGTCAGCCGCCGGGGCGCCGAAGCTCCGGGGGCCGACGATCTGGCCGCCCGGTTGCGTGAGTTCGGCGCCGAGGTGGAATTCGCGTCCTGCGACGTCGCGGACCGGCAGGCGCTCACGCGGCTGTTGGCCACGGTGCCCGGGCAGTGGCCGCTGTCGGCGGTCGTGCACTGCGCCGGAGTGGTCGACGATGCGACGCTGGCGGGCCAGTCGGGCGAACGCCTGCGGACCGTCTTCGCGCCCAAGGCCGATGCCGCGTGGCATCTGCACGAGCTGACCCGCGATTTGAATCTGTCGGCGTTCGTGCTGTTCTCCTCCGCCGCCGGGGTGCTGGGTTCGGCCGGACAGGCGAATTACGCCGCGGCGAACGCGGTCCTGGACGCGCTCGCCGACATCCGAAGGGAACAGGGACTTCCCGCGCTCTCGCTGGCGTGGGGCCTGTGGGGCGCCGCGGACGGCATGGCCGGCGAACTCGCGAACGCCGATCGTCGCCGCCTGGCGCGCACGGGTGTGGTACCTATCCGGGAGGACCAGGGCCTGGCGATGTTCGACGACGCGCTCGGATCCGAGGACGCGCTCGTCGTCCCAGTGCTGCTGAACCGTGCGGCGCTGCGGGAGGCGGCCGAGATTCCCGCCGTATTGCGCGGATTCGCACCGGCCGCGACTCGGCAATCCGAATTTGCCGAGCGGGCCGTCGAATCGCTGCGGGATCGGATCGGCGGTCTCGTCGGCGAGGAGCGGAGGAGCCTGCTGCTCGACGCCGTGCGTACCGAGGTGGCCGCGACGCTCGGGCACGCCTCCCCCGCCGCCCTCGACGCCCGCAGGAGCTTCACCGAGTTGGGCTTCGATTCGCTCACCGCGGTCGAGTTGCGCAACCGGCTCACCGCCGTCACCGGAGTGCCGCTCCCGGCCACTCTCGCGTTCGACCACCCGTCGCCGGAGGCGCTCGCCGCGTTCCTCGACGACGAATTGCCCAGCGCCACCGACACTCTGGTCGCGGAGCTCGATCGTCTGGAGGCGTTGCTGCGCGCCGAGTCGGCCGCCGACCACGAGCAGGTCGCCCAGCGCATCACGAGCCTGCTCACCGTCTGGAACCTGCGCGGCTCCGGCAACGGGAACGGACACCACGGCACGGACCTTGCCGACACCACCACGCCGGAAGAGTTGATGGAGTTCATCGACCGCAACCTCTGACACAGTCCCGTCCCGAAATCCGCTCGAATCGACAGGTGGTTGTACGCATGGCGCAGGAGGAAAAGCTCTTCGGCTATCTCAAGCGGGTCACCGCTGATCTCCAGCAGGCGAGGGAACGCCTGTCGGAGGTGGAGAGCCGGGACCGCGAGCCCATCGCGGTCGTGGCGATGGCATGCCGATTCCCCGGCGGTGCCGACACCCCGGAAGCGCTGTGGAGCTTGGTGTCCTCGGGTGGGGACGCCATTTCGGCGTTCCCGCAGGATCGCGGCTGGCCGCTGGACGAGCTGTTCGGCGACGACCCGGACGCGCCCGGCGCCTCCGCCGTGCGCGAGGGCGGATTCCTGCACGACGCGGCCGATTTCGACCCGGCTCCGTTCGGGATCTCGCCGCGCGAGGCGCTGGCGATGGACCCGCAGCAGCGGCTGCTCCTGGAAACCGCCTGGGAGACCTTCGAACACGCGGGCCTGGACCCGATGTCGTTGCGCGGCAGCAAGGCCGGCGTCTTCACCGGCGTGATGTACAACGACTACGCGGGACGTTTCGAGCGGGTCCCCGACGAGGTTGCGGGGCATCTCGGCAACGGCAGTGCGGGCAGCATCGCCTCTGGCCGCATCTCCTACACCTTCGGACTCGAGGGTCCGGCGGTCACCATCGATACGGCGTGCTCGTCCTCACTTGTCGCGCTGCATCTGGCCGCGCAAGCGTTGCGCAACGGCGAATGCACCCTGGCCCTGGCCGGCGGTGTGACCGTGATGTCCACGCCGAGAACGTTCGTGGAGTTCAGTCGGCAGGGCGGGTTGTCGCCCGATGGACGCTGCAAGGCGTTCGCCGACGGCGCCGACGGCACCGGCTGGGGTGAGGGCGTGGGCCTGCTGCTGCTCGAACGCCTCTCCGACGCGCAGCGCAACGGCCATCCCGTGCTGGCGGTCGTGCGCGGCTCGGCCGTCAATCAGGACGGTGCCTCCAATGGGCTCACCGCACCCAACGGCCCCGCCCAGCAGCGGGTCATCCGGCAGGCACTCACCAACGCCGGACTGCGACCCGCCGACGTGGACGCCGTCGAGGCCCACGGCACCGGAACACGACTCGGCGACCCCATCGAGGCCCAGGCCCTGCTCGCCACCTACGGCAAGGACCGTCAGCACCCGCTCTGGCTCGGATCGATCAAATCCAATATCGGCCACACCCAGGCCGCTGCCGGGGTCGCGGGCGTGATCAAGATGATCATGGCCATGCGGCACGGCACCCTGCCGCGCACCCTGCATGTCGACCGGACCACGACCGAAGTCGACTGGAACACGGGCAAAGTCGCCGTTCTCACCGAGAACCAGACCTGGCCGGACAACGGCCGGCCGCGTCGCGCGAGCGTGTCGTCCTTCGGCATCAGCGGCACCAACGCCCACGTCATCCTCGAACAGGCACCCGCCACCGACGAATCCGACGCGCCACGACCCGCGCCGGTCGCGGTGCCATGGGCGGTGTCGGCCACCACCGGTGCGGCACTGCGCGATCAGGCCCGGCGGCTGATGACGCTGACCGGCTCTCACCCGGCCGACGTCGGCTGGTCACTGGTCTCCTCGCGCGCGGCGCTGGCCCACCGGGCGGTCGTGGTCGGCGGTGATCACGCCGAGTTTGTCGACGGGTTGCAGGCGCTGGCGGACGGGATTCCGCACCCGGCCGTGGTCGAGGGCACGGCCGACTCCGCGGGCAAGGTTGTGTTCGTCTTTCCCGGTCAGGGTTCGCAATGGGCCGGGATGGGCACCGAACTCCTCGACACCACACCCATATTCGCCGACTGGATCCACCGCTGCGAACAAGCACTAGCACCGTTCGTGGACTGGTCACTCACCGACGTCCTGCGCCACGACCACACCGCACTCGACCGAGTCGACATCGTCCAACCCGCCCTCTGGGCCACCATGGTCGCCCTCGCCCACACCTGGCGCTCCCTCGGCATCGAACCCACCGCCGTCATCGGCCACTCCCAAGGCGAAATCGCCGCCGCCACCATCGCCGACATCCTCACCCTCCACGACGCCGCCCGCATCGTCGCCCTCCGCAGCACCATCATCGCCGACCACCTCGCCGGACACGGCGCCATGGCCTCCATCGCCCTGCCCGCCGACACCCTCCGCAACCACCTCACCCACCACCCCGACCTCGACATCGCCGCACTCAACGGCCCCCAATCCACCGTCGTCAGCGGCTCCGCCGACGCGATCGAAAACCTGCTCGCCACACTGGAACAGCAGGGCGTGCGAGTGCGCCGCATCCCCGTCGACTACGCCTCACACTCGGCCCACGTCGACGCCCTCGAACCCGAAATGGCCGCGGCCCTGGCACCGATCACACCGCGCGCCGGACGCATCCCCTTCCATTCCACCGTCACCGGCACCCGACTCGACGGCACCCAACTCACCCCCGACTACTGGTTCCGCAACCTCCGCCACACCGTCCTGTTCCACCCCGTCGTCCAATCCCTCCTACCCACCCACACCACCTTCATCGAACCCAGCCCACACCCCGTCCTCACCGCGGCCATCCAGGACACCGCCGACACGGTCGTCGCTATCGGCACGCTGCGCCGCGACGACGGTACCCTCACCCAGCTGCTCGTCTCCGCGGCCGAGGCATGGACACGCGGCGTCGACATCGACTGGTCCGGGCACTTCTCCGGCGCACGCCGAATCCCTCTGCCCACCTACGCCTTTCAGCGCACCCGCTATTGGCTCGACACTCCGGCCCGGGCCGTTGCGGCCGACGATGCAGCCGATGCGGACTTCTGGCGTGCGGTCGAGCACGAGGACCTCGAAGCGTTGGCGGCGATGCTGGCGGTCGGCGACCAGGACTCGCAGGATGTGCTGCGCCCGGCGCTGCCGCTGCTGTCGGATTGGCGCCGTAAGCGCGCCACTCGGGAGACCGTCGGAACGTGGCGATACCAGATCACCTGGCGCCCACTTCCGGCGTCGCGCGCCGCGGCCGAGATCGGTGGGCACCTGATCGCCTTCGTTCCGGCCGAACACGCCGAGCATCCCGCGATCACGGGCACTCTCGACGCGCTTCCCGACGTTGTCCGAATCCCGTTCGACAACACGCTGACTCGCGATTCGATCGCCGCGTTGCTCACCGAACACCGACCGCGGCAGGTGCTCTCGTTCCTCGCGTTCGCCGCCGACCCTGCGGCCGCGACCCTGACGCTGCTGCAGGCCTGCGCGGACGCCGACCTGGACGGCTCGCTGTGGTGCGTGACGTCCGGTGCGGTATCCCTCGGCCGTGGGGACCGGCTCCGCGACCCGGAGCAGGCGTCGGTGTGGGGCCTGGGTCAGGTGGCCGGCCTCGAATTCCCGCGCTGGTGGGGCGGTCTCATCGACCTGCCCGAGCAGGTCGACGACCGCGCCGCCGCCCGGTTCGCCACGATCATGGCGGGCGGCTGGGACGAGGACCAACTCGCCGTGCGCGCCTCGGGCGTGTTCGCCCGCCGACTGACCCGCGCCTCGAGCGCGACCGCGGGACGCTCGTGGTCCACCACGGGTCCCGCGCTCGTCACCGGCGGCACCGGCGCCCTCGGCGGTCATGTCGCGCGGTGGCTGGCCCGCTCGGGGGTGCGGCATCTCGTGCTCACCAGTCGGCGAGGAATCGACGCCCCCGGTGCCCGGGAGTTGCGGGCCGACCTGGAGCAGATCGCTCCCGGGGTCCGCGTGGACATCGAGGCATGCGACGTCGCCGACCGCGCGGCGCTCGACGGACTGCTGCGCTCGGTGGGGAACCCGATAACCGCCGTGTTCCACACCGCGGGCATCGGCACCGCCGCGTCGCTGCGAGACACCGACCCCGGGCTGCTGGCGCAGGCATGGGAGGGCAAGGCGCTGGGCGCCCGCAACCTCGATGATGCGTTCTCCGACACCGAACTCGATGCGTTCGTGCTGTTCTCCTCGGGCGCGGGCGTGTGGGGCGGCAGCGGGCAGGGCGCCTACGCCGCCGCCAATGCCTACCTGGACGCGGTGGCGCAGGCCCGCCGAGACCGCGGGATCCATGCCCTGGCCGTCGCGTGGGGGACGTGGGGCGGCGACGGTATGGCCGCACAGGGTTCGGCCGCAGCGGCCCTGCGCCGCACGGGTTTACCCGCCATGGCGCCCGAACTCGCCGTCGAGGCGCTGCGGCAGGCGCTCGACGGCGACGACACCACCGTCACGGTCGCGAACATCGTGTGGGACACCTTCGCGCCGACGCTGAGTGCCGCGCGCCGCCGCCCGCTGATCGACGACCTCGACGAAGCGCGCGCCGTCCTCGACGAACCCCGTTCTGCCGCAGCCGATTCGGGAGACAGCCCGCAGCGGCAGCGGGTCGCCGGGCTCACCGCCACCGAGCGCCGCCGCGTCCTGCTCGACCTGGTGCGCGCGGAGGCGGCCGCCGTGCTCGGGCACGCCTCGCCCGAGGCGGTATCGCCGCGTGCGGCGTTCCGGGACCTCGGTGTCGACTCCCTCACCGCCGTCCAGCTGCGCAACCGGCTGCGGACCGCCACCGGCTTGGCGCTGCCCGCGACGCTCGTATTCGACCACCCGTCGCCCGCCGCGCTGGTGACGCACCTGGAGCAGCAGCTGTCCGGTGACGACGCCCGGACTGCGCCGACGGTCGAGGCGGCACCCCGGGACGACGATCCCGTGGTGATCGTTGCTATGAGCTGCCGATTCCCCGGTGACGTGAATTCACCCGAGGCACTGTGGGAGCTGGTGACGCGCGGCGGCGACGCGGTCTCCGAATTCCCCGCCGATCGCGGCTGGGACGTCGAGGGCATCTACGATCCGGACCTGTCCAGGCCGGGCACCTCCTACGCCCGCGAAGGCGCGTTCGTCTCGGCCGCG
Organism: Nocardia otitidiscaviarum; assembly: GCF_007362295.1. Lineage (NCBI taxonomy): Bacteria > Bacillati > Actinomycetota > Actinomycetes > Mycobacteriales > Nocardiaceae > Nocardia > Nocardia otitidiscaviarum. The sequence goes on from NZ_CP041695.1 coordinate 3,749,532, forward strand.
GAGTTCGATGCCGCGCTGTTCGGGATCTCGCCGCGGGAAGCGGTCGCGATGGATCCGCAGCAGCGACTGCTGCTGGAGACCTCCTGGGAGGCGTTCGAACGAGCGGGCATCGCGGTGGATGCCCTGCGGGAGAGCCGAACCGGTGTGTTCATCGGCGCCGCCACCTCGCACTACGCCACCGGTGATGCCGGGCAGAGCGCGGAGGGCTATCTCATCACCGGCACGGCGACTGCCGTGGTCTCGGGCCGTATCTCCTACACATTCGGTCTCGAGGGTCCGGCCGTCACCATCGACACCGCCTGTTCGTCGTCGCTGGTCGCGCTGCACCTCGCCGCGCAGGCGCTGCGCGCCGGGGAGTGTTCCCTCGCGCTCGCCGGCGGCGTGACGGTGATGTCCACGCCCGCGGCCTTCGTGGAATTCAGCCGCCAGCGGGGTTTGGCCGCCGACGGCCGGTGCAAGGCGTTCGCGGCGGCCGCCGACGGCACCGGCTGGGGCGAGGGTGCCGGAGTCGTTCTCCTGGAACGGTTGTCGGACGCTCGGCGCAACGGCCATCCGGTGCTGGCCGTGCTGCGCGGTTCGGCGGTCAACCAGGACGGCGCCTCCAACGGCCTCAGCGCACCGAACGGACCCGCGCAGCAACGCGTCATCCGCCAGGCCCTGGCGAATGCGAGCCTGGAGCCGGTCGAGGTGGACGCGATCGAGGCACACGGCACCGGCACACGGCTCGGCGATCCCATCGAGGCCCAGGCGCTGCTGGCCACCTACGGACAGGACCGCGACGAGCCCCTGTGGCTGGGAACGATCAAGTCGAATATCGGTCACACCCAATCCGCCGCCGGCGCCGCGGGTGTCATCAAGATGGTCATGGCCATGCGGCACGGCATCCTGCCCCGCACCCTGCACGTCGACGAGCCCACGCCGCACGTCGACTGGGCCATGGGTGCGGTCTCGCTGCTCACCGAGGACCGGAGCTGGCCGCAGGTCGACCGGCCGCGCCGGGTGGGTGTCTCCGCGTTCGGTGTCAGCGGAACCAACGCGCACGTGATCATCGAACAGGCGCCCGAACAAGAGCCGGTCGTCACCATCCCGGCACCTCCCCCGGTGGTTCCGTGGGTGGTGTCGGCGCGTGACAAAGGCGCGCTGTCGACCCTGGCCGCCCGGCTCGCCGACCATGTCGGTGACGAGACCAGCGTGCTCGACATCGGCTACTCCCTCGCCACTTCGCGCGCCCTGCTGGAGGAGCGGGCGGTGCTGACCGGTGGTGATGCGGCCGAACGCGCGCACGCGCTGCGGTCGTTCGCGAACGGGCAGGCCGTGCCGGACGTGATCTCCGGTCGCGCCGTGGAGGGCGGGGTGGCGATGGTGTTCTCCGGCCAGGGCACCCAACGCCCCGGCATGGGCCGCGAACTCTACGACACCTATCCGGTCTACGCCGAAGCCTTCGACGCCGCCTGCACCGAACTCGACCCCAACCTGCCCCAACCGTTGCGCGAGATCGTCTTCGGCGACGACCCCGACCTGCTCAACCAAACCCGGTACGCCCAACCCGCACTGTTCGCCCTGCAGGTCGCGCTCTACCGACTGTGGGAGTCGTGGGGCATCACCCCCGACGTGGTAGCCGGGCACTCCATCGGCGAGATCGCCGCCGCCCACATCGCGGGCGTGCTCACCCTCACCGACGCCGCCACCCTCGTGAGCGTCCGGGGCAGGCTCATGCAGTCGCTCCCCGAAGGTGGCGCGATGGTGGCGATCGACGCCACCGCGGACGAAGTGCTCCCGCACCTGAGCGACCACAGCGACACCGTCGACATCGCCGCCGTCAACGGACCCAAATCGGTTGTCCTGTCCGGAGATCGCGCGGCGCTCACCGCAATCACCGACGCCCTGCACGGTCACCGCATCACCTGGCTACGGGTCTCGCATGCCTTCCACTCACCGCTGATGGACCCCATCCTCAGCGAGTTCCGCCGAACCGTGGCGGGCCTGTCCTTCTCCCCGCCCACCCTGCCGATGATCTCCACCGTCACCGGCGAACGGGTCGACGACACCACTCTCGCCGACCCGGACTACTGGGTCCGCCACGCCCGCAACACCGTTCGCTTCGCCGACGCCCTCGCACACGTCACCGAGGGCACCTGTCTCGAGATCGGCCCCAATGCCGCGCTGACCGCCCACCTCCCCGGCACGGCCGTCCCGAGCCTGCGGCACAACACCTCCGAGCCGCAGGCACTCGCCACCGCCCTCGCCCACCTCGTGGTCGGCGGCGCGAATCCCGACTGGCACAACTACTTCGCGGGCTCCGGCGCCCGCACCGCCCCCCTGCCAACCTACCCGTTCCAGCACAAGCACTACTGGCTCGGGCGGGAGGAGCAGGCGCGCAGCGGTGAGGCGACGTCGGACGCGGCCGAGTCCCGGTTCTGGGATGCGGTCGAGCGGGCGGATCTTCCGGCGCTGGCGCGGGAACTGGGCAGTCAGGATCAGGAGGCGCTCGCGGCCGCGCTGCCCGTGCTCGCGGGCTGGCGGCAGCGCAAACGCGACCAGTCCGTGGTGGATTCGTGGCGCTATCGCGTCACCTGGGCACCCCTGACCACGACCGCACACGAACTCTCGGGCACCTGGTTCGCTGTCATGCCCCCGTCTCATCGCGAGGACGCGGACGTGAGCGCCGTACTCACCGCCCTCCGCGACAGCGGCGCGGACGTGCGAATCGGACACGTCGCCGACATCGGCGACGGCTCCGAACTCACCGGGGTGGTGTCGCTACTGGCCTTCGACGAGGAGCCCGACGATACGCATCCGGCGCTGCCGCGCGGACTGACCGCGACCGTCGCGTTGATTCAGACGTTGCAGCGCAACGACGTCGGCGCACCGCTGTGGTGTCTGACCCGCGGCGCCGTGGCCATCGGTCGCTCCGAGCAGTTGCGCTCGCCCGCTCAGGCCCAGTTCTGGGGCATGGGGCGCGCCGTCGCGCTCGAGTGGCCGCAGGGCTGGGGCGGGCTGGTCGATCTGCCCGCGACGCTCGACGACCGCACCCTTGCTCGAGTGCCCGCACTGCTGGCCGATCCGCACGGCGAGGACCAGCTCGCCCTGCGTGCCTCGGGCATGTTCGGGCGGCGTCTCGCGCGCGCTCCCTACGCCGCATCGGCCGCCGCGCAGTGGAACCCGCGGGGCACCGTCCTGATCACCGGCGGTACCGGGGCACTGGGCGCGCATGTCGCCCGCCTGCTGGCCCGGCGCGGGGCGGAACATCTGCTGCTCGTCAGCCGGAGCGGCCCGGCGGCACCGGGCGCGGCCGAATTGGAGGCCGAACTGTCCGCGCTGGGCGCGGAGGTGACCATCACCGCGTGCGACGTCTCCGATCGAGCCTCGGTCGCGAATCTGCTTGCGGCCGTGCCGGACCACCGGCCATTGAGCGCCGTCGTGCACACCGCCGGTGTGGGTCAGCTGACGCCGCTGGCCGACACCGGGATCGACGAGTTCGCCGATATCGTGCGGGCGAAGACGGCCGGGGCGGCACATCTGGACGCGCTCATCGGTGACCGCGCGCTGGACGCTTTCGTCCTGTTCTCCTCCGTGTCCGGCGTGTGGGGCACCGGTGGACAGGCCGCCTACGGCGCCGCCAACGCCTACCTCGACGCGCTCGCGCGGCATCGCCGCGATCGCGGGCTCGTCGCGACGTCGGTGGCGTGGGGCCCGTGGGCCGAAGGCGGGATGGCGCAGGGTGAGTCTGGTACGCACATGCGCCGCCGCGGCCTGGTCCCGCTGCCGCCGACCATGGCGATCGCGGCGCTGGAGCAGGCACTGCACGACGACGAACCCTGTTCGACCGTCTCGGACGTGCGCTGGGAGGATTTCCTGCCGCTGTTCGTCTCCGCCCGGCCCAGTGCGCTGCTGTTGGACCTGTCGGAGGCGCGCGCGATTCTCGGCACGCCCGCGGTGCCCGAAACGGCTGTGCGGCACCGGCTTTCCACACTCGGTGTCGCGGAACGGCGGTCACACCTGCTAGAGGTCGTCCTGGCCGAGGTGGCAACCGTGCTGGGGCACACCGAGACCGGCGAGGTCGATCCCGACCGCGCGTTCCGTGACCTCGGATTCGACTCGTTGACCGCGGTCGAGCTGCGCGACCGCCTGGGAGCGGCCATCGGCGTCACGCTCCCGGCCACCACGGTGTTCGATCACCCGAGCCCGGAGCGACTGGTCGCTCACCTCACCGCATTGTTCGGCGACGAGCCGCAGCACGAGCCCGTCACGACACGCGCGGAGTCCGACGAGCCGCTGGCCATCGTCGCGGTGGGCTGCCGCTTCCCCGGCGGTGTGCGCGGCCCCGAGGATCTGTGGGAGCTCGTGCTGTCGGGCCGCGACGCGGTGTCCGCGTTCCCCACCGATCGCGGGTGGGACCTCGGCTCGCTGCTGGAAACCGCCTCCGGTGAACGCGGCAGCAGCACGGCGACCGCGGGGGGATTCCTCGACGGCGCCGCGGATTTCGATGCGGAGTTCTTCGGAATCTCGCCGCGGGAGGCGCTCGCCATGGATCCGCAGCAGCGCCTGCTGCTCGAGACCGCGTGGGAGACCTTCGAACGCGTGGGCATCGACCCGATGGCGTTGCGCGGCAGCAGGACCGGCATCTTCGTCGGCGGGAACAGCCAGGACTACGTGTCGTTGCTGCACAACGGGATCCAGGGCACCGAGGGCTATCTCCTCACCGGCAACACCACCAGCGTGGCGTCGGGACGCATCTCCTATACCTTCGGTCTCGAAGGCCCTGCGGTCACCATCGACACGGCGTGCTCGTCGTCGCTGGTCGCACTTCATCTCGCGGCGCAGGCACTGCGCAACGGCGAATGCACGATGGCACTGGCCGGTGGCGTCACCCTCATGGCCACCCCCACCACTTTCGTGGAATTCAGCCGACAGGGCGGACTCTCACCCGACGGCCGCTGCAAGGCATTCTCCAGCGACGCCGACGGCACCGGCTGGGCCGAGGGCGTGGGCCTGCTGCTCGTCGAACGCCTCTCCGACGCGCGGCGCAACAATCACCCGATCCTCGCGATCGTCCGTGGTTCGGCGATCAACCAGGACGGCGCCTCCAACGGGCTCACCGCACCCAACGGCCCCGCCCAACAACGCGTCATCCGCCAAGCCCTGGCCAACGCGGGCCTGCAGCCATCCGAGGTGGACGCCGTCGAGGCCCACGGCACCGGCACCCGACTCGGCGACCCCATCGAAGCCCAAGCACTCCTGGCCACCTACGGACAACACCGCGAGACACCCCTCTGGCTCGGCTCGATCAAATCCAACATCGGCCACACCCAAGCCGCCGCCGGCGCTGCCGGAATCATCAAAATGATCATGGCCATGCGACACGGCACCCTGCCCCGCACCCTCCACATCGACCAACCCACCCCCGAAGTCGACTGGGACACCGGCAAAGTCGCCCTCCTCACCGAGAACCAGACCTGGCCCGGCCACCACCGGCCCCGGCGCGCCGCCGTCTCCTCCTTCGGCGTCAGCGGCACCAACGCCCACATCATCCTCGAACAGGCACCCCCCACCGACGAATCCGAGGAGCCACAATCCGCGCCGGTCACCGTACCGTGGGTCCTGTCCGGACGGGACGAGGCCTCGATGCGCGCGCAGGCCGAACGCCTGGCGCATCGGCTCGACGGCGATGCTTCGATGCTGGACGTCGCCTACTCGCTCGCCACCACCCGCCATGCATTCGAACACCGCGCGGTCCTGGTCGCAGGCGATGTCGGTGAACGCCTGCGAGCGTTGACCGCCTTGGCCGCCGGAGAGGTCGTGCCCGGGGTATTCACCGGTCGCGCCACCGGCGACGGCGTGGCGATGGTGTTCTCCGGCCAGGGCTCCCAACGCCTCGGCATGGGCCGCGAACTCTACGACACCTATCCGGTCTACGCCGAGGCCTTCGACGCCGCCTGTGCCGCAGTGGATCTGCCACATCCGTTGCGCGATGCGGTGTTCGGCGTCGATGAGGCGCTCCTCGATCGGACGCAGTACACCCAGCCCGCCCTGTTCGCGGTGCAGGTCGCCCTCTACCGGCTCTGGGAATACTGGGGCATCACCCCCACCGTCGTGACCGGGCACTCCATCGGCGAAATCGCCGCCGCCCACATCGCGGGCGTGCTCACCCTCACCGACGCCGCCACCCTCGTGAGCGTCCGCGGCAAACTCATGCAATCCCTGCCCGAGGGCGGCGCCATGATCGCCATCGAGACGACCGAACACAAGATCCGGCCACTGCTCGACGGATACGAGTACGAGATCGGCATCGCCGCCGTCAACGGACCCACATCCCTCGTCCTGTCCGGAGACCGCGCCGCACTCACCGCAATCACGAGCCGATTGCACGAAACCCGCACCCGCTGGCTGCGGGTCTCCCACGCCTTCCACTCACCACTGATGGACCCCATCCTCGACGAATTCCGCGAAGCCGTCGCGCAACTGACATTCTCGCCACCGACCCTGCCGATCATCTCCACCGTCACCGGCGCCCCCGTCGACGCGGACACCCTCGCCGACCCGGACTACTGGGCCCACCACGCCCGCAACACCGTCCGCTTCGCCGACGCCATGGCACACACCGCGGCGTCGGTCCACCTCGAGATCGGTCCCGACGCCGCACTGGTCCCGCACGTTCCTGGCACGGCGATCCCGTCGTTGCACCGCAAGCAGGGTGACACCGCGGCGATCACCGCCGCCCTCGCGCGGCTCGTCGCGGGCGGCATCGACCCCGATTGGCACGGCTACTTCGCCGGAACCGGAGCGCATCGAATCCCGTTGCCCACCTATGCCTTCCAGCACGCCCGCTATTGGCCGGACGCGACCGCCGCACCGAATCGAGACGGTTCCGATCATCCGCTGCTCACCGCCAGCGTGGAACTCGCCCACACCACTGGTGTCGTGCTCACCGGCCGGTTGTCCCTCGCATCCCACCCCTGGCTGGCCGACCACAACGTCGCGGGCGCGGTGGTGTTCCCCGGCACCGGGTTCGTGGAGCTGGCTCTGCAGGCCGCCCGGGCGGCGGGACTGCGGAGCCTGCGAGAGCTCACCTTGGAGAACCCGTTGACGCTGCCGGAGAACGGCGCGACCGACGTACAGATCGCCGTGGGCGAACCGGACAGCGAGGGCCGCCGTGCGGTCACGGTCCACTCCCGGCACGACGGGCAGGGCGAGGGGTGGCAGCCGCATGCCACCGGCGTCCTCGACGCCGCACCCGTCTCCGAACCGTCGTGGTCGCTGGACACCTGGCCGCCACGGGGCGCGGTCGCACTGCCCGTCGAGGACGTCTACGCCGAATTCGCCTCCGCCGGCATCGATTACGGCCCGCTGTTCCAGGGCCTGCGGTCCGCGTGGCGGATCGGTGAGGACGTCGCGGTCGAGGTGGCGCTTCCCCCGGGCGAGGACCATCGCGCCGCCGGTTTCGACCTGCACCCGGCACTGCTGGACGCCGTGCTGCACGGCGTCGGCATCGGGCGGATGTTCGGCGAGGACGGCCAAGCCCGGCTGCCGTTCTCGTGGTCCGGAGTGACCCTGTACGGCGCCGGTTCGTCGGTACTGCGCGCCCGGCTGTCGCCGAAGGGCGAGGACGCGGTGGCGCTGCTGGTCTCCGATGTCATGGGCAGGCCCGTCGCCGAGGTCGATCGCCTCACGATGCGCAAGATCGCGCCGGAACAGTTCGCGAGCACGCAGCGGTCGATGTTCGTACCGGCCTGGCTGCCCCGGGAACTTCCAACGGCGGCAACGGTGTTCACGACGCTCGGCGACGAGCCGGGGCCCGCGGACGCCACGCACGTGCTGCTGCGCGCGAATCACGGCGACGACCTCCACCCCGATGCCGCGCTGGCGGCGGTGACGGCGGTGCTGAGCACGATCCAATCCTGCACCGAGGATCGAGCCCTCGTGGTCGTGACCGAGAACGCGGTCGCGGTGGACGGCGAACCCGCGCCCGCGGGTGCGGCGGTGTGGGGGCTGGTCCGCGCGGCACAGGTCGAGCGGCCCGGACGCGTGCTGCTGGTGGATATCGATGACGACGAGCGGTCGTGGGCGGCCCTGCCTCATGCGCTGTCCTGCGACGAACCGCAAATGGCGCTGCGCGGGGGCGAGATTCGCGTGCCCCGTCTCGTTCCCGCACCCGCTCCGGCCTCGGCCGCCCCGAACTGGGGCTCGGGCACCGCCGTGATCACCGGTGCGTCCGGCGCGCTGGGCACCCTCATCGCCCAACATCTCGTCGACGCGCACGGTGCCCGAGATCTGGTGCTGCTCAGCCGCACCGGCGACGCACCGGAACCCGACGGTGCCACCGTCACCCGGATCGCGTGCGATGTCACCGATCCGCGGCAGATCGCCGCCGCGCTCGACGCGATCCCCCGTGATCGCCCGCTCACCCTCGTCCACGCCGCGGGCGCGCTGGACGACGCGACGATCGAGCACCAGACACCCGCACACCTGCGGGTGGCCTTCGGCGCCAAGGCGGCCGCGGCGTGGCATCTGCACGAACTCACCCGCGACCACGACACCACCCTCATCCTGTTCTCCTCCGCCGCAGCCACACTCGGCTCACCCGGCCAAGCCAACTACGCCGCCGCCAACGCCTACCTCGACGCCCTCGCCCACCACCGCGCCACCAACGGACACCCCACCACCAGCATCGCCTGGGGACTCTGGAACACCGGCATGGCAAGCAGGCTGAGCGACGCCGATCAGCGGCGGCTGGCCGCCACCGGTCTGGCTCCGATCGATGAGGCCGACGGGCTCGCCCTGTTCGATGCGGCCGTGGCCGGCGGCGAACCGGTCGTCGTGCCGCTGCCGGTGAACCGGGCGGTGCTGCGCCGTCGCGCCGTGGACGGCCCGCTCCCGGCGGTGTTGCGCGATCTGGTCCCGCGCCCGGCCCGCGTGGCCGCGGCGTCGGCCGCGCCCGAGCAGGCATTGGCCGAGACCCTGCGCGGACTGCCACCACACGAGCAACGCGAGCGGCTCGCGCAGCTGATCCGCAGTCGCATCGCCGCGGTGATGGGTCACGGCTGGGCCGAGGCGATCTCGATGGATCGGCCCTTCACCGACCTCGGATTCGACTCGCTGATGGCCGTCGAACTGCGCGGCGCGCTGGACGCGGCCACCGGATTGCGCCTGCCCGCGACGCTGGTCTTCGACCATCCCACGCCCGCCGCGCTGCACGAGCACCTGCAGGCCGCGCTGCTGTCCGGCGAATCGACCACGGCCGACTCGATTTTCGCCCAGATCGACCGCCTGGAGGCCGGCCTCGCCCACATCGAGCCGCAACACGCGGCCCGGGTGCGCGGTCGGCTGCGGACCCTGCTCGGTGCCTGGGAGGACACCGCGACCGGCGACGACAACGGCGGCGACGAATTGGCGAACGCAAACCTGGACGAGGTCTTCGACATCATCGACGACGAGCTCGGCCTGTCCTGACGAGAGTGACGTGACGTGAACGAGGAAAAGACCCTTCAGTACCTCAAGCGCCTCACCGCCGAGCTGCGCGACACCCGCCAGCGGCTGCGCGCGGCCGAGGAGAGCGGCCGGGAACCACTCGCCGTGGTGGGCATGGCGTGCCGGTATCCGGGTGGGGTGACCACGCCCGAACAGCTGTGGCAGCTGGTGGCGTCCGGGCGGGACGCGATCGGCGGATTCCCCGACGACCGCGGCTGGGATATCGACCGACTGCGGGGTGCGCGCCCCGGCGAAGCGGGCAGCAGCGACACCCTGCAGGGTGGATTCCTGTACGACGCGGCGGAATTCGACGCGGGGTTCTTCGGCATCTCCCCGCGCGAGGCCCTCGCCATGGACCCGCAGCAACGGCTGCTGCTGGAAACCGCCTGGGAGGCGGTGGAAAGCGCGCGCATCGTTCCCGATGCGCTGCGCGGCAGCCGCACCGGCGTGTTCGTCGGCGTCATGTACCACGACTACGCCTCGCGCCTGGCCGAGATCCCGGATGTGGTCGAGGGGTTTCTCGGCACCGGCAACTCGGGCAGCATCGCCTCGGGTCGGCTCGCGTACACGCTGGGGCTGGAGGGGCCCGCGGTCACGATCGACACCGCCTGCTCGTCGTCGCTGGTGGCACTGCATCTGGCGGGTCAGGCGCTGCGTCGCTCGGAATGCTCGCTCGCCCTGGTCGGCGGTGTCACCGTGATGGCCAGCCCGGCGCCGTTCATCGACTTCAGCAGGCAGCAGGGCCTGGCATCGGACGGCCGGTGCAAGTCGTTCTCCCGCACCGCCGATGGCACGGGCTGGGCCGAGGGCGCGGGCATGCTGGTGGTCGAGCGGCTCTCCGACGCCGTCCGCAACCACCATCCGATCCTGGCGATCGTGCGCGGCACCGCGGTGAATCAGGACGGCCGATCCAACGGTCTCACCGCGCCGAACGGGCCGTCGCAGCAGCGCGTCATCCGCGACGCCCTCATCGACGCCGGATTGCGCGCCGAGCAGGTCGACGCGGTCGAGGCACACGGCACCGGAACACGGCTCGGCGACCCCATCGAGGCCCAAGCCCTGCTCGCCACCTACGGACAGGACCGCGACCGGCCGCTGCGGCTGGGCTCCATCAAATCCAATATCGGCCACACCCAGGCCGCCGCGGGCATCGCGGGCGTGATCAAGATGGTGATGGCCATGCGGCACGCCACCCTGCCGCGCACGCTGCACGTCGACGAACCCACCCCCGAGGTCGACTGGAGTTCCGGCGCGGTCGAACTGCTCACCGACCCCGTCGCCTGGGACGAGCGCGACGGCACCCGCCGCGCGGGCGTGTCCTCGTTCGGCTTCAGCGGGACCAACGCCCACGTCATTCTCGAACAGGCGCCGGGACCGGAAGCACCGGCGGACAGAGGAACTCCCCCGCCGGTCGTGCCCTGGCTGCTGTCGGCCAAGACACCCGAGGCTCTGCGCGCCCAGGCTGCCCGGCTGGCCGACCGCGTCGACACCGAGGCCGCGGTGCTCGACATCGGTTACTCGCTGGCAACCACGCGCGCCCAGTTCGAGGAACGTGCCGTGGTGCTGGGTGGCGACCGCGACGAGTACCGGCAGGCACTGCTCGCGGTGGCCGCGGGCGACCATCCCGCCGCGGCGGTCACGGGCCGGGCAGCCAAGGGCGGTGTGGCCATGGTGTTCTCCGGACAGGGCACCCAACGCCCGGGGATGGGCCGTGAACTCTACGACGCCCACCCCGTCTACGCCGAGGCCTTCGACGCCGCCTGCGCGGCACTCGACCCGCATCTGCCGAATCCGTTGCGCGAGATCGTCTTCGGGTCCGACGCCGAACTCCTCGACCGCACGCAATACGCCCAACCGGCGCTGTTCGCCGTGCAGGTCGCCCTGTTTCGGCTCTGGGAGCGCTGGGGCGTCGCACCCGCCGTTCTCGCCGGGCACTCCATCGGCGAGATCGCCGCCGCACACGTCGCGGGCGTCCTCACCCTCGGCGACGCCGCCACCCTGGTCGCCCACCGCGGCAGGTTGATGCAGTCGCTGCCCGAGGGCGGCGCGATGGTCGCGGTCGACTGCACCGAGGACGACATCCTTCCCCGGCTGTCCGGATATGAGGGCAGGGTTGGCATCGCGGCCGTCAACGGCCCGAATTCTCTTGTCCTGTCCGGTGATCGCGCCGCACTCGCCGAGATCGTCGGTCACCTCGACGGGCATCGGACCAAGTGGCTGCGCGTCTCGCACGCCTTCCACTCCCCGCTGATGGACCCGATCCTCGACCGCTTCCGCGACGTCGTAGCCGGTCTGGGCTTCCGCTCACCCACCTGCCCGCTCATCTCCACCGTCACCGGGGCGCCGGTCGACGACGGCACCCTCGCCGACCCCGAGCACTGGATTCGCCACGCCCGCGACACCGTCCGTTTCGCCGACGCCATGGCCGCCGTCGCGGCCCGAGAACCGGCCGCCCACCTCGAGATCGGCCCCGGCAGCGGGCTCATCCCGCACCTGCCCGCCGGTGCAGTCGCCAGCTTGCGCCCCGGACAGCCGGAGCCGCACGCGCTCACCACTGCTCTCACCCACCTCGTGACCGGCGGACTGAATCCGGACTGGCACAACTACTTCGCCGACAGCGGCGCGCAGCAAGTGCCGCTGCCGACCTATCCCTTCCAGCACGCACGGTACTGGCTGGAATCGGCCGAGGTCGGCGGACATTCGGCACACCCACTGCTGCACACCGTGGTCGGCCTCGCCGACGGCGACCGAGCGCTCCTCACCGGCACGCTGTCCCTGGCCGCGCACCCGTGGCTGGCGGATCACACCGTGCACGGTGACGCACTGCTGCCCGGCACCGCGTTCGTCGAATTCGCTCTGCACGCCGGTCAACACGTGAACCATCCCCAGCTGGCCGAGCTCACCCTCGGCGCTCCCCTCGTCCTCCCCCGAGACACCAACGTCCATCTGCAGATTCTGGTGGACGAACCGGATGCCGCCGGGCGAACGGTCACCGTCTTCTCGCGCGCAGCCGACGCCGAGCCGGGCGAGCCGTGGACCAAACATGCCGAGGGACGGCTGACCGCCGAGATCGCACGTCCGGTCGAGGATCTCACGGCGTGGCCGCCCGCAGGCGCCACGCCGCTGAATACCGGTGCGCTGTACGGTGATCGGCCCGACCTGCGGTACGGCCCCGCATTCCAGGGAGTGCGCCGGGCCTGGCTGCGCGAGGGCGAGGTATTCGCCGAGGTCGAACTGGACGAGGCACAACACGCCGACGCGGACCGTTTCGCGGTGCATCCGGCCCTGCTCGACGCCGCGCTGCACCCCATCGGGCTCACGCCGTTCCTCGACGCCGCCGACACACCCATCGTGCCGTTCTCGTGGAGCGGACTCGCGTTGCACGCCGTCAACGCCCGGCATCTGCGGGTGCGCATCTCCTCGGCCGGACGGGACACCGTGGCCCTGCTGCTTGCCGACGCCTCGGGCCGCCCGGTGCTGGACGTCGCCCGACTCACGCTGCGGCCGCTGCCGCAGTCGCGCACCACAGGTCGGCTCGACCGCTCGCTGTTCCGGACAACCTGGGTGTCACTGCCGCAGGCGCGGCCCGCCACGGAACCGGAGGTGGTCTTCCTCCCGTTACCACCGGCCGACGACGCCGAAGGCACTGCGGCACAAGCGCTGTCGATCCTGCAGGACTGGCTGACGGACGAGCGCGGCTCGTCCGCGCTCCTCGCGGTGGTCACCACCGGCTCCCATCTGCTCGACGACGACGAACCGACCGATGTGCGGGCGGCCCTGGCGAATGCGGCGGTATGGGGTCTGACGAAATCGGCGCAGTCCGAGCACCCCGACCGGTTCGTGCTGGTGGACGTGGACGATCTCGACGCATCGTGGCGCGAGCAGGTCGTCGCCGCGGTGGCCGCGGGGGAAACCCAGCTCGCGGTCCGGCGCGGCGAGGTGTACGCGCCCCGGCTGGTGCGCGCGGTGCCGGACACGACCGCGGGCCCGGACTGGGCGGCCGGTACGGTGCTGATCACCGGAGCCACGGGCGCGCTCGGCGGTTCGGTGGCCCGCCACCTCGTGCACACGCACGGCGCCCGCGACCTCCTGTTGCTGGCACGCCGCCCGGTCCCGGCGGAACTGCTGACGGAGTTGAGCGCCACCGGAGCTCACGTGGCGTCGATCGCGTGTGATCTGACCGACCGTGCGGAGCTCGCCGCCGTCCTGCACGGCCGCGACCTCGCCGCGGTCGTCCACTGCGCGGGCATCCTCGACGATGCGGTCCTCACCAACCAGACACCCGAGCACCTGCACCGCGCGTTCGCGCCGAAGGCCCTCGCGGCGTGGCATCTGCACGAACTCACCCGCGACCACAACACCACCCTCATCCTGTTCTCCTCCGCCGCAGCCACACTCGGCTCACCCGGCCAAGCCAACTACGCCGCCGCCAACGCCTACCTCGACGCCCTCGCCCACCACCGCACCACCAACGGACACCCCACCACCAGCATCGCCTGGGGACTCTGGAACACCGGCATGGCGAACGCCGCGGCCACGAGGCGCGGCATGCGGCCGCTGGCCGAACACGAGGGTCTTCGGCTGTTCGACGCGGCACTGACGTCGGGTGCCCCCGTCATCGTCCCGATGCATCTGGACCCGCACGCGGTCGCCGCCGCCACGGGGTCGGTGCCCGCTCTGCTGCGTGCACTCGTGTCCACCGCGCCTCGCAGGGCCGTTGCGGGCGAGGCGGATTCGTTGCGCGAGCGGCTTCGTCGGATGTCCCCCGCGGATCGCGACACCGCCCTGCTCGCCCTCGTCCGCGAGCGGGTCGCTGCCGTGCTCGGCCATGCCGACACGTCCGCGATCGCGCCCGAGCGTGCCTTCCACGACCTCGGCTTCGACTCGCTCACCGCCGTCGAGTTCCGCAACGGCATGAATGCGGCGACCGGGCTCGAACTTCCGGCCACGCTCGTCTTCGATCACCCGAACGCGGCCGCGCTCGTCGACCACCTGCACGGCGAGCTGCTCGGCACGGCCACGGTCGACGCCGCACCGGCGATTGCCGTTGCCTCCCAGGACGATCCGATCGTCATCGTGGGCATGGCCTGCCGGTACCCGGGCGGCATCGACAGCCCGGAGGAGATGTGGCAGCTGCTGGCCTCCGGCCAGGACGCGGTCACCGCCTTTCCCACCGACCGTGGCTGGGACGAGGCGAGGATCTACGGCCCGGACACTGCGGGCGGGTCCGTCACCCGCGAGGGCGGATTTCTGCACGAGGCCGCCGAATTCGACGCCGCGCTGTTCGGGGTCTCCCCGCGCGAGGCGCTCGCGATGGATCCGCAGCAGCGGCTGCTGCTGGAGATCACCTGGGAGGCATTCGAACGCGCGGGTATCGACCCGATGTCGCTGCGCGGCAGCAAGACCGGCGTCTTCACCGGTGTCATGTACAACGACTACGCCGCCCGTTTCGACCGGGCACCCGAGGAGGTCGCCGGATACCTGGGCAACGGCAGCGCGGGCAGCATCGCCTCGGGTCGCATCTCCTACACCTTCGGGCTCGAAGGCCCCGCGGTCACCATCGACACCGCGTGCTCGTCGTCGCTGGTTGCCGTGCATCTGGCCGCCCAGGCACTGCGCAACGGTGAATGCGCGATGGCACTGGCGGGCGGCGTCACCGTCATGGCCACCCCGACCACATTCACCGAATTCAGTCGGCAGGGCGGACTTTCACCCGACGGCCGCTGCAAGGCATTCTCCAGCGATGCCGATGGCACCGGCTGGGGGGAGGGTGTGGGTCTGCTTCTGCTCGAACGACTCTCCAATGCGCAACGCAACGGTCACCCGATACTGGCGATGGTCCGTGGTTCGGCGATCAACCAGGACGGTGCGTCCAATGGCCTCACCGCGCCCAACGGTCCCTCGCAGCAGCGGGTGATCCGCCAGGCCCTAGCCAACGCGGGTCTGCGACCGTCCGACATCGATGCTGTCGAGGCCCATGGCACCGGCACCCGGCTCGGCGACCCCATCGAAGCCCAAGCACTCCTGGCCACCTACGGACAACACCGCGAGACACCCCTCTGGCTCGGCTCGATCAAATCCAACATCGGCCACACCCAAGCCGCCGCCGGCGCCGCCGGAATCATCAAAATGATCATGGCCATGCGACACGGCACCCTGCCCCGCACCCTCCACATCGACGAGCCCACACCCCACGCCGACTGGACCAGTGGCGCGGTCGCACTGCTCACCGAGAACCAGCCGTGGCCCGACCACGATCGACCGCGCCGCGCGGGCGTGTCGTCGTTCGGCATCAGCGGCACCAACGCCCACGTCATCCTCGAGCAACCACCGCACGCGGCCGACCCCGCCACACCACGACCCGATAACGGCACCGCCGTACCCTTGGTACTGTCCGCGCACACGCCAACGGCCCTGCGCGCCCAGGCAGCTCGGCTGGCCGACGCCCTGGACGACAAGGCCCTCGCGGATGTCGGCTACTCGCTGGCCGTGGGCCGGGCCGCGCTGGACGAACGCGCCGTGGTGGTCGCGAACAATCCGGCTCGCGGCGCCCAGGCGCTGCTCGCCTTCGCGCGGGGCGGCTCGCATCCGGACGTCGTCGTCGGCCGCGCGTTTCGGGGCGGGGTGGCGATGGTGTTCTCCGGCCAGGGCACCCAACGCCCCGGCATGGGCCGCGAACTCTACGACACCTATCCGGTCTACGCCGAAGCCTTCGACGCCGCCTGCACCGAACTCGACCCCAACCTGCCCCAACCCCTGCGCGACATCGTCTTCGGCGACAACCCCGACCTGCTCAACCAAACCCGGTACGCCCAACCCGCCCTGTTCGCCGTCCACGTCGCGCTCTACCGACTCTGGGAATCGTGGGGCATCACCCCCACCGTCGTGACCGGGCACTCCATCGGCGAGATCGCCGCCGCCCACATCGCGGGCGTGCTCACCCTCACGGACGCCGCCACCCTCGTGAGCGTCCGCGGCAGACTCATGCAATCCCTGCCCGAGGGCGGCGCCATGATCGCCATCGAGGCGACCGAACACAAGATCCGGCCACTGCTCGACGGATACGAGAACGAGATCGGCATCGCCGCCGTCAACGGACCCACATCCCTCGTCCTGTCCGGAGACCGCGCCGCACTCACCGCAATCACGAGCCGATTGCACGAAACCCGCACCCGCTGGCTGCGGGTCTCCCACGCCTTCCACTCACCACTGATGGACCCCATCCTCGACGAATTCCGCGAAGTCGTCGCGCAACTGACATTCTCGCCACCGACCCTGCCGATCATCTCCACCGTGACCGGCGGCCCCGTCGACGCGACCACCCTCGCCGACCCGGACTACTGGGTCCACCACGCCCGCAACACCGTCCGCTTCGCCGACGCCCTCGCACACATCACCACCGACACCTACCTCGAGATCGGCCCCAAATCCGCCCTCGTCCCCCACCTTCCCGCCGGAGCCGTCGCCAGTCTCCGCACCGATGCACCAGAACCCCACGCCCTCACCACGGCTCTCGCCCGCTTGGTCGCGGGTGGCGCGACTCCCAACTGGCACAACTGCTTCGCGGGCTCCGGTGCGAGCGTCACGGCGCTGCCGACGTACCCGTTCCAACACCAGCGCTACTGGCTCGACCATCGGGCATCCGGCCCGGCGGATCTCCAAGCGGCCGGTGTCGACGGGGCCGGGCACGCCCTGCTGACGGCGGTGGTCGCCGACCCGGAGTCGGATGCGCTGATGTTCTGCGGCCGCATCGGCCTCGGCACGCATCCCTGGCTCGCCGATCACGCCGTCGGGGATCGGGTCGTGCTCCCTGGCACCGCGCACGTCGACCTCCTCCTGCACGCGGGCCTCGAATGCGGTCTCGGCGAGCTCGACGATCTGATCCTGGAGGCACCGCTCGTGCTCCCCGCCGATGCGGCGTTGGACATCAGGGTGACCGTCGAGCCGCCCGATGCCGCGGGCCGCAGGACCGCCCGCGTGCACAGCCGCGAATCCGGCACGGAGAACACCTGGAACCGTCACGCCACCGCCGTGCTCACCGAACCGAGCTCGTCTCGAGCCACCGAGGCCGTGCCGCCGTGGCCGCCTCAGGACGCGCAGAGTCTGGACCTCGACACGATCTACGATCGGTTGGCGGACAACGGTTTGCACTACGGCCCCGCGTTCCGCGGTCTGCGTGCCGCGTGGCGGACGTCCGACGAGGTGTTCGCCGAGGTGGCCCTGCCGGAGGGAACCGACCTCACCGGACACGTCGTCCACCCTGCCCTGCTGGACGCGGCACTGCACGCCATCGGGCTCGGTGACCTCGTCGACGCCTCCGACTCCGCCCCGAGCTTGCCTTTCGCCTGGCGCGGTGTCCGTGTCGTGTCCTCCGGCGCCACCGCTGTGCGCGTGCGGCTCCGGTCGACCGGCAACGACACCGTGGCACTTCATCTTTCCGATTCCGACGGCCGCGAGGTGGGCAGCGTGGAAGCGTTGACCCTGCGCCGGCTGGCCATCGACCAGGTGCGGACCGAGCCCCCCAGGGCGCTGCTCGGCGTGCGCTGGCACGAGTTGCCCCCGCAACAGGCCGCCGCCCCGTCGTGGTGGGTCGTCCTCGACGACGAGCAGCGGTGGCTGACGTCGATGGTGCGCGACAGCGGCGCCCGCGTGGAGCCGTATGCCGATCTGGCCGAGCTGGCCTCGGCGGCAACGACTTCCGGCGCCGTCCCCGAGGCGGTCTTCCTCGCACCGACCGCACCCGGCGGCGACCTGCCCGCGGCCACCACGCGGCTGACCTCGCGCGTCCTCGCGCTCCTGCAGGCGTGGCTGGCCGACTCGCGCTTCTCGGCGAGCCGGCTGGTCGTGGTGACCCGAGACGCCGCGACGAACCCGATCATGGCCGCACTCACCGGTCTGTTGCGCGCCGCCCAGGCCGAGCATCCCGGCCGGGTGACCACGGTCGATATCGCATCCGGCGCGGATCGACCCGGTGAGCGACAGCTGGCCGCGGTGCTGGCCTCCGGCGAACCCGAGGCCGTGATCCGCGACGGCGGCGTGCACGTGCCCCGGCTCGCGCAGCTCACCGGGACCGCGTCGGCCCCGGTGGATTTGAGCGGCGGCACCGTCCTCGTCACCGGTGCGTCCGGGGCCCTCGGGCAGTTGCTGGCCCGCCACCTCGTCACCGCACACGGCGTCCGCGACCTGCTTCTGGTCAGCCGGAGCGGCGGAATGGACACCCTGCGTACGGAATTAGCGGATCTGGGCGCACGCGTCGAGGTGGCCGCCTGCGATATCGCCGAGCGCGACCAGGTCGCCGCCCTGCTCGCGGGCCGTTCGGTGCACGCGGTGGTGCATGCCGCCGGTGTGCTCGACGACGGCGTGGTCGAGTCGCTGACCGCCGAACAACTCGCGCGCGTGCTGCGCCCGAAGGTGGACGCGGCCTGGCACCTGCACGAATTGGCCGGGAATCCCACGGCATTCGTGCTCTTCTCGTCGGTGGCGGGCATCCTCGGCTCGGCGGGCCAGGCCGCGTACGCGGCAGGCAACGCATTCCTCGACGCCCTCGCCGCCCACCGCGCCGCGAACGGACTCCCGGCGGTTTCGCTGGCGTGGGGCCCCTGGGACATCGAGGACGGCATGGCGACCGAGCAACGCCGGCTCGTCCGCGGCGGGCTCGTCCCGCTGCGGGTCGAGGAGGGTCTGGCACTGTTCGACGCGGCGCTGACCCGGCCGGAACCCCTGCTCGTGCCGGTCCATGCGGATACCGCCGGGCTCCGGGCCACGGCCGCCCGGGAGCCGCTGCCACCGATCTGGCACGGGCTGATCCGCCCCACCCGGACGGGCACGCCCGCGGTGGCGCAACAGGATCTGTCCGCGCGGCTGGCCGAATTGTCCGACGAGGAGCGCGAACTGGCGCTGCTCGACCTGGTCCGGCGCGAGGTCGCCCTCGTGCTCGGCCACGCCTCGCCGGACGAACTGGACGCCGGGCGGGCGTTCACCGAGCTCGGCTTCGACTCGCTGACCGCCGTCGATCTGCGTAACCGATTGGAACGCGCGACCGGGCTGCGCCTGCCCGCGAGCCTGGTGTTCGATCACCCGACGCCACCCGCGCTGATCCGATTCCTGTCCGACGAACTGGCACAGACGGCCGCGCCGACGCCGTCCGCGGCCGACGACACGCTCGGCGCCCTGTTCCGCCTCGCCTGCGTCGAGGACCGGATCGATGCGGGCATGGAGCTGGCGCGTGTGGCGGCGCGCCTGCGCCCGGTGTTCCACGGGCCGGACGAACTCGACCGGCGGCCGAATCCGGTACCGCTGGCCCGTGGGCCGCATCGACCGCGGTTGATCTGTTTCCCCGCGGTGGTGGCGATGTCCGGCGCGCACCAATACGCGCGGTTCGCGGCGACCCTGCGCGACCGCCGTGACACCGTCGTGCTGCCGGAGCCGGGATTCGGCGCCGGAGAGCGGCTCCCGGCCACCGTGGCCGCCCTGGCCGAGGCGCAGGCGCAGGCGGTGCTCGAGCACGCGGCGGGCGAGCCCTACGCACTGCTGGGCTACTCGTCGGGCGGATGGATCGCCCACGAGGTGGCCGCCCGCCTGGAACAGACCGATTCGCCGCCGACGGCCGTCGTGCTCGTCGACACCTATCTGCCCCTGGAGATGAATCCCAGGCTCAGCAGGGCGTTCACACACGGGTTGTTCGCGCGGCGCAGCGAATTGGTGTCGATGGACCACGTGTCGCTGACCGCGATGGGCCGCTACTTCGAGGTCTTCGGCGCCTGGGAGCCGCAGCGCATCGGCGTACCGACGCTGTTCCTGCGCGCCGCCGACGCGCTGCCCGACACCGACGAAACCCCGCTGGCCGACGCCGACTGGGGACCGTCCTGGAAGCTCTGCGACGCCGATCTCACGGTCGCGGGCGACCACTTCACGATCGTGGGAGAGCATGTCGAAGACGCTGCGCGAGCGGTGGATTCGTGGCTCACCGCACTGCCGGTGACAACCGAACAAGAGAGGAACACATGACCGAGATCACCCCCGAACTGGTCGCCGCCGCCTACGAGGCGGTCAGCTCCGGAGACCGCGAGAAGACCGCGCAATACTGGTCGGAGAACCTGCGCTTCCTCGCGCCGGGCAGCCACGCGCAGGCGGGTTGGCGAATCGGCATCGACGACTTCATGGACTACGTGCAGGGCATGCTGGAGGCTTCCGGCGGCACCTGGAGCATGCGGCCCGTCACGCTGCTCATCAACAATGAGGACGGCTATTCCATCGACGCCAACCATATCCACGCCGTGCGCAAGGGCGCGCCGGAGGGCAGCACCTCCCCGTTCGACGTGCTCGACATCTCCGGCGTGCAGATGCTCAAGTGGGAGAACGGAAAGGTCGTCGAGGGCGCCGGCGGGATCTTCGGTGACGGCGCCACGAACTACACCCAGTGGTGGTCGCCGTTGAGCGGCGACGGCGAGCGCCGCTACTGACCACCGCGAGCCCATCCCCCCCCCGCTCCGCCGGCCGATTACCGGTTGGCGGAGCGGGAATTTCGACCGAGAGAACACATGAGTACCCAACGCATGGCCGAACCGACGGCGGACAACGCGCTCTGGATCCGACGACCCCATCCGGCATCCGCACCGGCGAT
Source organism: Nocardia otitidiscaviarum (assembly GCF_007362295.1). Lineage (NCBI taxonomy): Bacteria > Bacillati > Actinomycetota > Actinomycetes > Mycobacteriales > Nocardiaceae > Nocardia > Nocardia otitidiscaviarum. The sequence continues at coordinate 3,770,623 of NZ_CP041695.1, forward strand.
CCGGCTGGTCTGCTTCCCGCACGCCGGGGGTTCGGCGAGCTTCTTCTTCCCGGTTTCGGCGGCGCTGTCCGGTGCGGATTCGCGTGCGGTGGAAGTACTGGCCGTGCAATACCCGGGGCGGCAGGACCGGCGCCTGGACCCGTGTATCGACGATATCGGCGCACTCGCCGAACAGATCTACGCCGCGCTGACACCGTGGACCGATATCCCGCTGGCCTTCTTCGGCCACAGCATGGGCGCGATCCTGGCCTTCGAGGTCGCGCGGCTGCTCGAGGAGCGGGACGGGGTCGTGCTGGCCATGCTGTTCGCCTCCGGCCGCCGCGCACCCTCCCGGCATCGCGACGAGCACGTGCACACCGGCGACGACAACGCGATCGTCGCGGAGCTTCGATCCCTCAGCGGCACCGACAGCACGCTGCTCGGCGACGAGGAGATACTGCGCATGATCCTGCCCGCGATCCGCAGCGACTACAAGGCGATCGAAACCTACCGGTGCGCCCCCGGGGCCACCGTCCGATCCCCGATCACGGTGCTCGTCGGTGACGACGACGCGAAGACGACCGTGGACGAGGCGCGCGACTGGGCGCGGCACACCACCGCGTCGTGCGAGACCCTGATCTTCTCCGGCGGGCATTTCTACCTGACCACCCACCGGACCGCCGTCCTCGACACGATCACGAAAACCTTGCTCAGCGTGTCCGGTCCGCGCGCGGAATAGCTTGCGGCACAGGGCCAGCCAAGACAACCAGTGGTTGTCACAGTGTGCGTGTCGATTGTTTGACCCTCGATCGTCGGCTCGGCTCGAATAGGTCGATCCGAGCCTGAGTCGCGTCTGGAGGCGTCCGTTGTCCTCGTTCGTTCACCTGCATGTTCACACCGAATACTCGATGCTGGACGGTGCGGCGAAGATCAAGCCACTGTTCGAGGAGGCCGGTCGACTCGGTATGACCGCGGTGGGCATGACCGACCACGGAAACATGTTCGGCGCGGACGAGTTCTACCAGGTCGCCACGAAGATGGGCATCAAACCCATCATCGGCATCGAGGCCTACGTCGCTCCCGGGAGCCGCTTCCACAAGAAGCCGGTGTTCTGGGGCCAGGCCAACCAGCGCGGCTCCAACGGGGAGGGCGTCGGCGGCGACGTCTCCGGCGGCGGTGCCTACACACACATGACCATGCTGGCGCAGAACGCCCGAGGGCTACGCAACCTGTTCAAGCTGTCCTCGCTGGCGAGCATGGAGGGCTACTACCGCAAGCCCCGCATGGACCGCGAACTGATCGCCGCGCACTCCGAGGGAATCATTGCCACCACCGGCTGCCCCTCCGGCGAGGTGCAGACCCGGCTGCGGCTCGGCCAGCATGCCGAGGCCCTCCAGGCCGCCTCCGACTACCGGGACATCTTCGGCAAGGACAATTTCTTCGTCGAATTGATGGACCACGGCCTGCCCATCGAACGGTCGGTCCGCGAGGGCCTGCTCGAGATCAGCGCGAAACTCGACCTGCCCCCGGTGGCCACCAACGACTCTCACTACGTCACCAAGGATCAGGCCGACGCCCACGCCGCGCTGCTGTGCGTCCAGGCCGGCAAGACGCTCAGCGATCCGACTCGGTTCAAGTTCGACGGCGACGGCTACTTCCTACAGTCGGCCGAGGAGATGCGGGCGTACTGGGACACCCAGGTCCCGGGTGCGGCCGACAGCACCCTGTTGATCGCCGAACGGGTCGAGTCCTACTCCGAGGTGTGGCAGCACACCGATCGGATGCCGATCTACGAGGCGCCCACGGGTTACGACGTGACCTCGTGGTTTCGCGAACAGGTCATGCGCGGCCTGGAGTGGCGGTTGCCCGCCGGCGTACCCGACGAGTACATCCGCCGCGCCGAGTTCGAAATCGACATCATCGTGCAGAAGGGATTTCCGGCGTACTTCCTCATCACCGCCGACCTGATGAATCATGCACGCAGGCAAGGCATTCGGGTCGGCCCGGGTCGCGGGTCGGCGGCCGGGTCGCTCGTCTCCTACGCGCTGGGCATCACCAATCTCGACCCCATCGAGCACGGCCTGCTGTTCGAGCGGTTCCTCAACCCCGAGCGCGTGTCCATGCCTGATATCGATATGGACTTCGACGATCGTCGCCGCGGGGAAATGGTGCGCTATGCCACCGAAAAGTACGGCACCGATCGCGTCGCGCAGGTGATCACCTTCGGCAAGATCAAGACCAAGGCGGCGATCAAGGATGCCGCCCGGGTCCACTTCGGCCAGCCGGGGTTCTCCATCGCCGACCGGATCTCCAAAGCCCTTCCGCCGCCCGTCGCCGCGAAAGACATCCCGCTGGCGGGCATCGTCGATCCGAAGCACGAGCGGTATCCCGAAGCCGCCGAGGTCCGTTCACTGATCGAGACCGACAAAGACGTCTCCACCATCTTCGAGACCGCCCGCGGGCTGGAAGGTTTGATCCGAAACGCGGGCGTGCACGCCTGCGCGGTGATCATGTCCTCGGAACCTCTGGCAGATGTGATCCCGCTGTGGCAGCGCGACGACGGCGCGGTCATCACGGGTTGGGACTACCCGTCCTGTGAGGCCATCGGCCTGCTGAAGATGGACTTCCTCGGCCTGCGCAACCTCACCGTGATCGGCGACGCGATCGACAACATCGAGGCCAACCGCGGCGAGAAGGTGGAGCTCGATTCGCTCGGGACCGATGACCCGAAGACATACCAGCTGCTCGGCCGCGGCGACAGCCTCGGGGTGTTCCAGCTCGATGGCAACGCGATGCGCGACCTGCTGCGCCGGTTGGGGCCCACCGGCTTCGAGGACATCATCGCCGTCAACGCACTGTATCGGCCGGGACCGATGGCGATGAACACGCACAACAACTACGCCGACCGCAAGAACGGCCGGCAGGCGATCGAGCCGATCCACGAGGAACTGGCCGAGCCGCTGCGCGACATTCTGGCCGAGACCTACGGCCTGGTCGTGTACCAGGAACAGATCATGCAGATCGCTCAACGGGTGGCCGGCTTCTCGATGGGCCGCGCCGACGTCCTGCGCCGGGCGATGGGCAAGAAGAAGCTCGAGGTTCTGGAGAAGGAATTCGAAGGCTTCCGGGCGGGCATGCGCGAGAACGGATTCTCCGACGAGGCGGTGCAGGCCCTGTGGGACACGGTTCTGCCGTTCGCCGGGTACGCGTTCAACAAGTCACACGCTGCGGGCTACGCACTGGTCGGCTACTGGACGGCCTATCTCAAGGCCAACTACCAGGCCGAGTATATGGCGGCATTGCTGACCTCGGTCGCAGACAACAAGGACAAGTCGGCGATCTACCTGGCCGAGTGCCGACAGCTGGGCCTGAAGGTGCTGCCGCCCGACGTCAACGAGTCCTCGCTGCGGTTCTCCGCCGTCGGCAACGACATCCGGTTCGGGCTCGGCGGCATTCGCAACGTCGGCGCCAACGTGGTCGAGTCGATCATCGACACCCGCAACAAGAAGGGCAAGTACACGTCCTTTGCCGATTTCGTCGAGAAGTCGGAACTGGTCTGCTGCAACAAGCGCGTCCTGGAATCCCTGATCAAGGCTGGTGCGTTCGACTCGTTCGGCCATCCGCGCAAGGCGCTCATAGACGTCCACGAGGAAGCCGTGGATGCTGTTACGGGCCTCAAGCGTCAAGAGGCGATGGGGCAGTTCGATCTGTTCGGTATCGAGGGTGGTGCGGAGGAAGACTCCAGCAACTCCTCGCCACTGAGCCACCTGAGCTTCGACGGCGAAGAGTGGCCTCGCAAAGTACTACTCGGCATCGAGAGAGAAATGTTGGGGCTGTACGTATCCGGTCACCCCCTCGATGGCACAAGCCATATTCTCCGAAAGGCAGCTCCAAAGCCGATCGCGACTGTGTTGGCGAACGCTCCGCGCGAAGGGACGATCACGATCTCGGGAATTATCTCCGCGCTGGAACGCCGAGTCAACAAGAAGGGTGAAAGCTGGGCGATCGCCGTTATCGAAGATCTGGATGCTTCGGTCGAGGTTTTGTTCTTCCCCAAGAGCTACAGCGTATTCTCGGCCGATCTCGTCGTCGACTCGGTTGTGGTCGTAGAGGGACGGGTCAATTGGCGCGAAGAGAAGCTGGGGGTTTTCGGCACTCACCTCGCACCACTCGACGTCGGTTCCGTGGAACGTGGCGAGCAGACACCCCCGCTGATGCTCGAGATCAATGCCGAGACCACCGATCGGGACAGCGTACTCGAACTCAAGTCCGCTCTGCGATCCCACCGTGGGGGAACTCCAGTACGTCTCGTCCTGTGCTACCGGGAACGCCGGACCACACTCGCGGTCGACGACTTCCCGGTGACTGTGACATCCGCCCTGCTGGGTGAGTTGCGAGCGGTTAGAGGCGTGAAAGTGATGTCATGACAACGGTGTTCACAATTCGCACCCTGATCAGGCGGAAGCGGGGCCGCCTTCACGGAAAACTGCGAGTTGAGCCTCGTCGATTCGGGAGGGTACGACCTCGCTCAGCCAGTCGCTCAGTACCGTGGCGAACTCCAGCAGTGACGAATCGGTCATTCCACCACGGCCCGCGACGTAGTCGATGACCGCTCGAGCCGCCGGATTCAACCTGTCGCAGTTCGAACAGAGACCCACGGTCCGGAATCCTCGCACCTCCAGACCATCCTCGCGCAGAAACGAACTCCGTGTCCGCACCGCACAAATCAACGAATCGCCACACCTGTGACACGGAAGATCTTCCACCAGCAGGAATTCGCATTCCAGTCCCGGCGAGTCGCTCACTCGCCCGTCCCCGGTCTCGATCACTTCGCCGCCTCTCTCTGCTGCGAGCATGCCCTGCGAAAAGATTCGACTAGATCCTCACTTCCTTGTCCAACAAACAACACACCTAATTCCCAACCGCCAGTTGTCGATAACACACAGCACCAGAACGGATCCTGCCGTGATGTATTCTTCCCGAGTGCTCGGACTATCTCGAATCTCGTTTGCCCAGACGCAGATCGACAATGTACGGCGCCAACTGCTTGATGCCGCGGCCTTCGGCAAGAGCATCACACCCGACCAGCTCGAACACCTCGCCGCAAAACTCTCCGAGAGCTTGCGGATTCTTACCGAGGAGACCTGACGAATCGACCTCTCGGCCGCGACCGCCATCGTGCCGATCGAGCCATCGTAAGGCCCGCCAGGGCAAGGCATCTCACTCGGCGAGCGTACGAAGCGGTTCCGCGGCTACGGCTTCGGCCGGGGCACAGCTATGACAGGAACGAACCGCGAGCGACCATGCTCTGAATGTGCTAGGTCCGATACCGTCGGCGATCGTCCCCGGCGCGCAGGCGATCGGCATCGGCGCAGGACGCCCACCAGCGTTCACAGAGCAGGATGTGCGGGTGATCCAGCAGAACAGGTGATAGCAGCGATTCCGCGATGGCGGCGGAAGTTCGTGCGGCGCTTGCCGATGCCACTGCTGCGAATACCACGACACTCCTCCTGTCAGCGTGGACACATCCCCGGCCACGCTTCAGGACTCCAGGGGGAACACCGACAACGATACGTGCTCACGCGCGGACAGTCGAACATTCCGCAAACTCGGCGCCGGCCGACACGGCCCGGTTTCCGCCCTGTTTGCCGCTCGCGCCCGCCGCGCGATTCCACGCGGACACGCGTCTCACGATGTCAGTGCGTCAGAGTCCGCCCTGCGCGTATGCGCGCTGGGCGGCGATCGCGGAACCCATCCAGCGGCGCAGATAGGCGCGCAACTGCTCCTCGGTGCGCGGCGGACTGCCCGGGGACACGAAGAACGAGTGCATGGTGCGCAGCACGTACTCGACCAGTTCCAGCAGCGCCGCGTCGTCGTAGCCGTACTTCTCCCAGTCCACGTCGAAGCGCCGGATCATCGACATGCCGAAGGCTTTGGCCTGTTCGGAGGTGAGGCTGTCGGGGTCGACGTTGGAGTAGGAGTTGGATAGCAGAATGCCCAGGTGCGGGGTGCGGCGGACCTCGGCGAGGGTGTAGATCACGCCCTCGGTCATGGCTTCGACGGGGTCGTCCAGGCCCGCGACGTGCGCGGTCAGCCGGTCCAGAAAGCCGTCGACCGAGGCGATGGCCGCCGCCGTCATCAAGGCGTCGGCGCTGGGAAAGTACCGGTACACGGTCTGTCGGATGATGCCGAGCGCCTCCGCCACGTCGGCGATGCCGATCGCCGCGCCGGTCTCCCCGATCAATTCGACCGCGGTGGCGACGATACGACTATGCGCCTCTTGGTCATTCGCGGGCGGACTCCCGCCCCATCCGCGTCTGCGCGCCACCGGGCGGACAGTATCACAGCACCGCTCCGCCTCCGCGCAGGAGTAGCGGATTCCCGACAAAGTGATCATACAGTGAGACACGTACTTGTATGGTTGTCGTATCGCGCCTACCGGGCGCGACACCCCGATCGACCCCCATATCCCGAGGCGAGGTACGCCCTGTGACCCATGTGCAACCCCGAAAAATGGATTTCGGCTTCGAAGACGCCGACGTCCCCTTCCTGTGGAATCCGCAGAATCCGGCCTGGTCGAGCATGTCCAACGCGGTCTCGTTCCTGGCCGTCGGCTTCGAGAAGATGATCGTGAAGCTGATCATGCAGCTCAAGCCGGTGCTCACCGATCCGGAAGTGGCCGCCGAGGCCAACGCGTTCATGCGACAGGAAGGCCACCACTCGACCGCGCACCGGCAGCACGTCAAGGCGCTCATCAAGCGGTATCCCGGGCTGCAGAACACCCTCGACGCGGTGATCGGCGAATTCGATCTGCTCACCGAGGCCACCTCGCACAACTATCGACTGGCCTACACCGCCGACCTGGAGGCGACCTTCACACCGGTGTTCAAGCTCATGCTCGACAACGAGGACACACTGTTCCGGCCGGGTGACGACCGGGTCGCCTCGCTGTTCATCTGGCATTTCGTCGAGGAGGTCGAACATCGCAGCTCCGCGCTGATCCTGTTCAACGCCCTCGTCGGCGACGAGCTCTATCGGATGCGGATGGCGCCGTCGATCTTCGCGCATGTGATGAAGGTGATCCGGATCGCGTGCGCCGGTTTCAACCAGCACGTCCCGCTGGCCGACCGGCAGGTCGACTCGCTGTCCATGTTCGCCCGGCACCGCGCCAAGCAGCGGGTGCTGGAGTACTTCGCGCCGTATCTGACCAAGGGTCCGATGCCGCGTGCCTTCGACGGTCTGTCGCGGCGGGAGCAGCTCACCGCCCTCGCCGGTGTGGTCCGCAGCCAGTTGCCCAAACATGATCCGGCACACGAGAAGCTGCCCGAGCTGGCCGATCGCTGGTTCGAGCGCTACGACGCCGGGTACGACTGCACCCGCTGGTACACCGCCGACGCGCTGACCGCTTCGGAGGTGAACTGATGGCAGACCTGTGCACACCCACCTTCGCCGATCTCGCCGCGCGGATGGGCTTCTCCTGCGACGAGACCGGCGGGCTGGTCGAATTCCGTAATCCCGCCGCGCTGGAGAACTGGACGCTGCCGGTGCTCGAGCTGACCATCGTGCTCGGCTCGGTGCTCGCGCTCGTGTACGCGATCATCCGGCTACGCAGGCACGGTGACCCCACCAACCTGGTGCTCTGGTTCGGTGCGACCGCCTACCTGTTCATCATCGAACCGCCGCTGTACTTCCCGTCGGCCTTCGGCATCGCCGAACACGTCGATACGATGTTCGCGCACAACCTGTTCACGGTGGAATTCCTGTGGGGGCGGCTGCCGCTCTACATCATCGCGATCTATCCGCTGATGGCCACGCTCGCCTACGAAACCGTCCGGATGCTGGGCGTTTTCCGGCGCTACGGGGTTTTCCTCGGCGCGGCCTGCGTGGGGTTCGTCCACCATGCCTACTACGAGCTCTTCGATCAGATCGGCCCGCAGCTGCGCTGGTGGGAGTGGGCGGTCGACAATCCGATCAACCAACCGATGTTCGATTCGGTGCCGCTGCCCAGCGTGGTCGTCTTCGCGGCGCTGTGGCCGATGTCGCTGGCACTGTGCGTGCAGTACTTCGTCGGCCGCCACGTCGATTCCGGGCAGCACTTCAGCGGCCCCCAATTGGTCTGGCGCACAGTGGTTATCGGTCTGCTGGCGTCGGTCGGCACCTTCGTCCTGCCACTGCCCGCGACGATTTTCGGGATGGGCAGCGACGCCGTGCGCGGATTCCTCTACGCCGCGGAGCTTTTCGTGCTGTCGGTGGTGGCGGTGGTGCTATTGGCCCGCCAGTGGTCCGCGCTGCGCAACGGCACCGCCACACCACCCGGCTACCGAAACCGCTTCGTGCAGTCGTACGCCGTGATCTATCTGGCCGTCATGGCGCTGCTCTGGATCACCGCCCTCCCCGACTTCCTCGCCGCGGAGGACGGCGTCACCGCCAACGGCGACCCCATCGGCAACCTCTGGTACACGATCGCCTGCTTCGTGATCGCCGTCGCGGCCGCCGTCGCCATTTTCACCGTGCCGCAGGGTGATTCACGCGACGATCGACCGGAAGAGGCCGAACCCATTGCCACCGAGGCTAGTTAGCGCGGGGAACTACCGTGTGAAGTGACTGCCACCGCATTCATGCCGCTCCCTCCTGACCCGTAAAACTCACGTTGTCGGTCGCGGCGGCATGTTCCGGCGTGGTCAGGCGCCCGGCCGTGTCGAGCGTTTCCCGAATGTGCTGGGTGAGGGGGCGCCCGTCGGGGTCGTTGACCCAGTGTTCATAGGCGATCTTGAATGCGGCGATCCCGATTTCCGCGGCAAGTGATGCGGTGGTGATGTCCAGACCGCGTTCGCGCAGCACCCGGGTGAGTGCGGCGGCGAGTGCGGCGAGTTTGGCCAGTTCGCGTTCCTGGAGTTCGGGGTTGGCGGCAATGACGGTCTGGCGTTGTCGCACCAGGTCCTCGCGCCCTTTGAAGACGGGAGCGGCTTCGATCAGGGCGTGAGTGACCACCTCCAGCGGCGGGAACGAGTCGGGGGCGGTGGCCGTGGCGTCCACGAGGATGGCGGCGAGGGGGTTGTCGCCGGGGAAGAGGACTTCCCGTTTGTCGGCGAAGTACCGGTAGAACGTCCGTTCGGTGAGCCCGGCGCGGGCCGCGATCTCCGCGACGGTGGTGGCGTCGAAGCCCTGCTGGTTGTAGAGCTCCAGCGCTGCCTTCTCCAGGCGGCCTCGTGCGTCGGGTTTCCATCGGCTCATGCTGCGATCCTACCCTGCGATGACAGACCCTGACATCAATGTGATGACAGGGTCTGACATGGGTGCTACGGTGATGTCACGGACTGACATCATGGTTCCCGCCCCGACGGGAGCCCGCAGCAGGAAGGCGCACGACATGCGCGTATTCGTCACCGGAGCCTCGGGACACCTTGGCTCAGCGGTCGTTCCCGAGCTCATCGCAGCGGGACACCAGGTCGTGAGCCTGGCCCGTTCGGACAAGTCCGCCGCCGCGTCGACGGCTGCCGGTGCCGAGGTGTACCGAGGCGACCTCGACGATCTCGTCGGCCTCGCCGCAGCCGCCGCAGCAGCCGACGGTGTCATCCACCTGGCCTTCAAACACGACGCCATGTTCGCCGGCGACTTCGAAGGTGCGGTCGCAGCGGATCTGCGTGCCATCGAAGCGCTCGGGGACGCGCTCACCGGTACCGGCAAGCCTCTGGTGGCCACGTCGGGAACCGTGATGTTCGCCTTCGCTGGACTCGAGAACGCCGTCACCGAGGCCGACGCGCTCGACGCAGGCCCGCGGATCGACGCCGAGAACACGGTGGTCGCGCTCGCTGAACGCGGCATCCGTTCGTCCGTCGTCCGGCTCACTCCGACCGTGCACAGCACGCTCGACCACAACGGCTTCATCCCGACCCTTATCTCCATCGCCCGGTCGAAGGGCGTCGCCGCCTATGTCGGCGACGGGACCAACCGCTGGCCCGCCGTACACACACTGGATGCGGCACGCCTGTACCGGCTTGCGCTGGAATCCGCGCCGGCGGGGTCACGGCTGCACGCCGTCGGCGACGAGGGGGTCACCTTCCGCCAGATCGCCGAGGGCATCGGCCGCGGTCTGAACCTGCCCGTGGTCAGCATCCCGGCGACGGAAGCCGAAGCCCACTTCGGCTTCCTGAGCGCACACGCCCAGGCCGACAACCCGGCCTCGAGCACGCTGACCCAGGACCTCCTCGGCTGGAAGCCCGCCCAGCCCGGCCTCATCGAGGACCTCGGCCAGGGCCACTACTTCGACGCCTCGGCAAACACCGGATGAGTGGGGCCGTACGGGTTGCCGGTAGCGCCGCAGCCCATTCCTTCCGGGGACACGGGCTTTGACGTTGATGCTGTGTGAACGTTCGGCATCCGAGTACCGGCGATACCGGTGGAGTTCCCCAGGAGGTGCGAACTTGGCGTGGTCGATCGCGAAGGCGGTCCGCATGTCGGGAGTCACGATGCGAATATTGCGCCATTACAACGACATCGGGCTGCTCGCGCCCGCGGGCATGCGCGGCAGCGGCCAGGCTCGCCGACCTGCCATCTACCGGCCCGGGAGGTAGCTGTCGAGCAGATCGGCCAGTTCGGTGGGGCGGGCCAGGGCGGCGTAGTGGCCTGCCGCGAGTTCGTCGGGCGTGATGGCGAGTCTGTCGGCCACCACGCGACGCTGGAAATCAGCCGGGAACAAGCGGTCCTCGGTGCACAGGACGAACTTGGTGGGGATGTCCGGCCAGTTGGGCAAGGGCCAGGGTGTCGCACCGGCCGCGGTGGAGGGGTGGTTGCGTTCGCGGCGGCGCGCCTCGGCGGCTAGTTCGTGGGGTACGTCGTGGTAGTAGATCGCGTCGTCGTCGACGTACTCCGTGCTGGATCGGTAACCGGTGGCATCCCACCACTCGTCCGGCCGCTCCCCCGGCTTCGGCACCATCCCCGCGACCAGGATCAGCAGATCTGCCGAGAGTCGGGCGGCCGCGAGCGGCGCGGTGAACGCCCCGAAGGAATGACCGACCACCACCAGGTCCGTGCGATCGCCGACCGCCTCCACCACTACCTCGGTGTACCGATCCAACCCCACCGCATCGTCGTCGGCCGGGAGGTCGGGAGCGACGACATCATGCCCGCGGCGTCGCAATTCCGCCGCCACCAGATGCCAACTCCAGCCGCCGTCCCCCGCCCCGTGCACCAGAACGAATGTGCTCACAGGTCCCTCTTCCGCCGCCTCGCCATCGCAGACTACCGGGATCATCGTCGCTCTCCACCCGGCCCGGGCCGCTCTCGCCTGCGCCCCCGGCGAAGCCACCGACCGGCCCGCACGGCCAGCCAGCCCAGACCGATCAGCAGCAGCACCACCGCGATGAACGCCACGACCGGGACGGCCAACGCCAGAATGGTGAGCGCCAGCGAAGTGCCGTCCTCGGCGGTGGAGACGACCGGATTGCCCACACCCGCGGTCGTTCCCGTGACGAACGGTCGCGCCGCCGTGCGACCGGCGTGCACACTGCCCGCGGTGATCGCGCCGAGCACGGCGGCGACCGCGGGCGGCAGGTTCGAGGACAGGCTGGTCTCGGCGGCGAAGAGGATCGCCCCGGACGCCGGAGCCACGAGCACCCCGATACCGTGCACCACCGAATCGATCGCCGGAATCTTGTCGCCGACGAGATCGAGAACGAACACCACCGCGATCCCGATCAGCACGGGCGTCGAGGACAACCACCCGTACGAACTGCCCAGATCGATCCAGCCCATCCGGTCGGCGATACCCACCGCCAACAGGGGCAACCACGCGTTCAGCCCCGCCGCCCCCGACAGCCCGAACGCACCGAGCACCGCCGCGACGGCCGCTGTGATCTCCATGCCACAAGTCTGCCGCCATCGACCGACAGGGGCCGATATTTGCCCGGCGAGACACCGCGGGTGTCCCGCCGGTTCCAGCCATGCCCCGCTCACAGAGGCATGAACACAGCTACGGGGCGGATGGGACATCGGGTCGGCCGAGCGCACATGTCGGCACCGCGAATTACTGTGGCTCCGTGGGTTTCAGCGAATACGCACCGGGTGACGTCGTGTGGTTTCCAGAAGGTCCGTTCAGTGGGATCTGCGGGGTGGTGCGGGAGGTGGACGCACGGAATGCCAAGCTGCGTATCGACTTCGGTGAGGGGATGGCGCGGCGTGAAGGCAATGTGCTGCGTGAGCGGCGGCATGGGCTGATCGTGAGCTTCGAGGAAGTCGAGTTGGCTTAGAGGTTCATCTGCTGTTCGGCCCTGCGTGCCAGGGTGCGCATGACGACCTCCCCCAAAGGGGCGTCCCGATGTGGGGGCTGCGCCGCATCACGAACTGCTACACCCGCACATCGAGCCGCGATCCCGCGATGACTGTCGGATCGGCCGTGGCCAGGGCCTCAGCGAGCGGCATGCCCGTGCGTTCGGCGAGGAGTATCCGTTCGCGTACCTCGCGGGGTGTGCGGGGGCGGTAGCCGGGGCCGGTGCCGCAGCAGCCGCCGTGGAAGGTGAGGCCGGAGTCGAGAACTGCTGTCAGGGTGCGCCAACCGGCCTTGTCCAGCTTTCTGGGTACCGCGAGGTGCGGGCCCGCGTCGATGAGATCCGCCCGGCAGTGCGGGCACGGGACGGGGCCGTGCTTGGTCGGGTATTTGAAGGACACCCGGCAGCGCAGGCACACCAGATGTGTCCGGTTCGGGTATATGCACATGGGAGCAGCGTAGATTCGCGATCGCGTCGGGGCGAGTGAATTCCGTTGCCGCCGCTGAGGAGTCAGCTGGGCGGGGCCGTGGCTCGGAGACCGGCGAGCACGACGCCGACGATGCGTTCGGCGTCCGTGCGGGTGAACGGGCGGATGCCACGGTCGACGACGAGATGCACGGGGCCCGAGATCATCTCGCCGAGGAAGGCGCTGTCGATCGGGGGGAGTTCACCGCGGGCGACAGCGGTGTCGACCCGTCGTCGCAGGGCGGCGACGCGCTGGTCGAGCACCTTGGTCAGCATCTGGACGGTGTGGTGGTGACGGGCGGGCTGAATGGCGTGGGCGAGAGTGCGACCGAACGGCGTGTCCAGGGCAGCGGCGAGTGCCAGCAGATAGTCCACCAGGTCTCGGTGGATGTCGCCGGTGTCGGCGACCGACGCGAGATCCTCGGCGTAGCGGAGCAGCGCTTCGACCACCAGTTCTTCGCGGTCGGGCCAGTTGCGGTAGACGCTGGTCTTGTTCACGCCGGCGAGTTCGGCGACCTCCTCGTAGCGGAAGCCCGCGATGCCGTCCCGTGCGACGAGTTCGGCGGTCGCGGCAAGGATCTGGGCGCGCACCCGTGCGTTGCGGCCGCCGGGTCGCCGTGCGGGTGGCCGATCCGCGGTCCCGTCGGTCATTGCGTGCTCACCTCCTGCTCCGGGTGCCGATTCTCGTCAGCCGCGACGTTGCGGCGCAAACCAGCCACCAGTATGCTCCACAAAAGCGACAGATAGTTGCTTTTACTCGCCAGCTGGGAGCACACGCGTGCAGGTCCTCGTCTCCGGAGCCGGTATCGCCGGACTCGCCTCCGCCCTCGAGCTCGGCCGCCGTGGCCACGCGGTGACCGTTGTCGAATACGCCCGCCAACTGCGGCTCACCGGCACCCCCATCGATATCCGGGGTGACGCGATCGCGGCCGTGGGCGGGATGGGACTGCTCCCGCGGATCCGTCGGCACCGTGTTCGGATGTCCGAACTCACCCAGTTCGTCGACAGTGCGGGCGAACCGGTGGCCCGAATCCCATTGGCGGAGGTCAGCGATTCCGACGACGACATCGAACTCCTCCGCGCGGACCTCGTGCGCATCCTCGCCGAGGCGCTCCCGGATTCCACGGTGGTCCGCTTCGACGACTCGATCGCAGCTCTGACCGGTGACGACACCGGCGTCGACGTGCGGTTCAGCTCGGGCCGCGCCGATCGGTACGACCTGGTGATCGGGGCCGACGGAGAACATTCCGCGGTACGCGGACTGTTGTTCGGTCCCGAGGAACGTTACGCACGACACCTAGGGGTCTATTTCGCCCTGGCCGAACTCCCCGACGCGGTTGTGCCGGGCATCAACTCGATCTACAACGTCCCCGGTCGGATGGCGGGCGTCTTCCGGTTCGGCGGCAAAACCGTCGCCAACTTCCAGTTCCGTTCGGCGACCATCGATTACGACCACCGGAACCTGGACGCGCAGAAGCGGATACTCGTCGACGCGTTCGCGGGCTACCGATCGTGGCGTATTCCGGAACTCCTCGACGCGGCCCGCGCCGATCCCGACTTCTACTTCACCGCGGCGCGCCAGACTCGGCTTCCCTCCTGGCACTGCGGTCGAGTCGTCCTGGTCGGCGACGCGGGCTACTGCCCCGCCTACCTGTCCGGGCGGGGCACCTCGCTCGCACTCACCGGCGCCCGTTTCCTCGCCGAGGCACTCGAGCGGCACGGCGCCCGAGCCGAGGCGTTCGCGGAATACGAGGCCCGGCAACGCCCCTACGTGACATTCGCACAGGGTCGTGCCATCGGCGGTCTCGACCGCATCGTGCCGCGCACCTGGGCCGACATCGCCACCCGCAACGCGGCACTGCGATCGCCGGACACCGTGCGCTGAAGCCGTGCGCCACCACCATCCGCCACACCGGCGCGGCCGCCTCCGCACCTCGTGCCGAAATCCCTACGCGCTGAAGAGAATGCACAGTGACACACAGGCTGGAAGAACACTCCCCCATCGTCCGGGAGTACCGCTGGAGCAGTCGGCTCATCCTCTGGGCGGCCGTCCTCACCCTCGCCAATGTCCTGGCCGACGTCGTCATCGGCTCGCCCATGATGGTGCTGCCCCAACTGCTGGACCATTTCGACACCGACCAGGCCGCCTGGCTCAATGCGAGCGCGATGCTGGCCGGAGCCATCTGGTCACCATTGCTCGCGAAGAGCTCCGATATCTTCGGCAAGCGCCGGATCCTCATCGGCACCCTGCTGCTCGCCTGCGCCGGGGCGACAGTCTGCCTGCTCGCCCCGAACCTCTGGATCTTCCTGGTGGGCCGATTCTTTCAGGGCGCCGCCTTCGCCGCGGTCTTCCTCACGGTCGCGCTCACTCGTCAGATCGCCTCGCCCACAGTGGCGATGGCGGTGGTCGGGATGGTCACGTCCGGGTCGTCGGTGGTCGGCATCGTCGAACCGTTCCTGATGAAACCGATCATCGATCTGTTCGGCTATCGCAGCGTGTTCGTGGCGGCGGCGCTGCTCGCGGCGGCGGCCGCGCTCTGCGTACGGGCATTCATTCCGGAGTCGCCTGTTCTCGGCCACGGTCGTATCGACGTCGGCGGTGCACTCCTGCTCGGTGGCGGCCTGGGTGCGCTGCTCGCCTACATCAGTCTCGGCAGGAATTTCGGGTGGGGATCCGGGGAGATGCTCGTGCTGGTGACGGCCGGAGTCGCCGCGCTTGCCGGTTGGGCACTCCGCGCGCTGCGGGTGGACGAACCCATCATCGACATCCGGGCGCTGCGTCGCCCGATCCTGTTGACGCTGTTGGCGCTGGTGCTGGCGGCGGGCTCCTTCCGGAGCATGCTGCAACTGACGAGCATCGTCGCCCAGGTGCCGCCCGAACTGGGGCTCGGGTACGGGCTGGGCGACGGCGAGGCGATCGCGGTGCTGCTCGCGGCGCCCAACCTCGGGATTGTGGTCGGCGGCGTGTGCGCCGGATGGATCGCGGGACGGTTCGGTCCCGCGGTACCCCTGCTCGGCGGCATCGCGGTCGGCGTCGTGGCGAGCTTCGCGATGCTGGCGGGGGTATCGACACTGCCGCTGGCCATCGCCTGCGGTGCCCTCGTCGGAATGGCGGCCGGCGCGATCGGGGCGTCCGGATACAACCTCGCGACCGGTCTCGAAGCTCCCGAACGGCAGGGCACCATCGCCGGTCTGGTCTCGGTCGTGCTCGCCCTCGGCTCGGTCATCGTCAACGTCGCCGGGGGCGAAATACTCAAAGCGACGCGGATACCCGGAACCTTCGCCGACGGCGCACCGGTGAGCACGTCGACCGGCGTGTACCTCTACATCGCGATGGCGGGAGCGCTCTTCCTCCTCGCCGCCGTGCCCGCGATCATATTGGTACGCAACCGGACAGCCGCCGCATCCGGTGTGACGATGCGTCCGGTCGTTCGCCGACGTCGATGAGTCCTCCACGCCACGCCTCCTGGGGCATGTGGACCGGCGCCCACGCGTGTCGTGACTCGCTCGAACTCCCGGTCGTGGGGACGAGCCCCTATCCGCCCTGCTGTCGACGGACCATCTCGGTGATCCAGGTGGGTGCGTAGGGGGAGGTGCAGCCGGGTGGGGTCGGGTAGTCCGCGAGGACCCCGAGGCGTTCGCCGATGTCGAGGGCGCGAGCGCGGTGGGTGACGTGTTCGATGCCGATCTGCGCCAAGCAGTGGTTCATCGCCCATTGCAGACGGTCGGGGGCGTCCTTCATCTCCGACTCGATGGTGTCGAGCAGGCCGGGGAGGTCGAGGCCGTCGGGTCGCTTCGCTACGCGCTCGGTGGTCAGCGCCCAGCCGGCGCTCGCCACCACCGGATCGGGGTCTGCCATCCAGGCTGTGCGGAGCTCCTCGGCGTGAGGACTCTTCCGCACCACGTAGTTCACCAGCCAGTCGTGCGTCTTGGGGGTACGCGCGGTACGCAGCATGCGGTCCAGTTCGCCACGATCGAACGCCTTCGGCCGACAGATCAGCGTTGCCAGCAGCTTCGCCGCCGTGTCGTCGGTCTCCCAGAGCTGTCGTGCCAGCTCCGGCTGCGCTTTCAGCCGCTTCGCGACCGCGCGCAGTGCGGTCAGGTTCACGCCGTGATCGTCGCCGTGCTTCTCGTTCACCGCACGCACCCGGGGATCCTCGAGCGCGGCCAACTCGGCCATCACCTCGGTCACCGTCACCTCGGCCATCGCATCCTCCGCTCCACTGTCCAGAGCTCAGCCTGCCATGAATGTGACTCTCGCCATGACAGCGACCTGGCCGGATTCGGTCGGACGGTGCCGGGTATGTCGGCAGCAGTGAGCCCAAACGACTACGGGAGGTACTCATGTCCGACAAGGAAGAGAGCGCGCGCCAGGGTATCGAGGGCGTCATCGAGGACGCCAAGGGTAAGGCCAAGGAGGTCGCGGGTGTGATCACCGGGGATGAGGACCTCAAGGGTGAGGGCCGTGCCCAGCAGGATAAGGCCGAGGCGCAGCGGGAGGTGGCCACCAAGGAGGCGGCCGCGGAGAAGGCTCGGGCCGAGGCCGAGGTCGCGAAGGCGCGTGAGTCCGGATATCAGGACAAGTAATTCGCGAACAGGTATCGCGGATCGGTGGGCGGCTCGAACGGGCCGCCCACCGATCGCTTCTGCCGGTGTTCCGGGCCGTATCCGAAGCGGCGGGATCCGGGTTCGACAGCGACCGGGTCGTATCGGCTCCGCTATGGGCGCGGGTACGCCTGGAACAGCTGCCACATCCGGTTCTGGATCTCGGTGCGGCGGACGCCGGTCGGCCACGAATGGCTACCGCCGTTGTACACCCGCCACACCACCTGTGTGCCGGAGGCGCAGTCCCAGCGCTTGGAATCCTTCACATCCGTACCACCGTCGGGCCGCTCGTTCTGACACGGTCGGTTCTCCCAGCTCCAGTACATGACATGGCTGTAGGCGATGGGCTCGGGCACCGTGGTGTCGTTGGCGGACGCGAAGACCGCCCAGGAGATCGCGCGGGCCGGGTCGCAGCCCGCCGGAGGGGGCGCGGGAGCGTATACAGCCCCGGAGGCGTAGAAGGTCGAATCCACGCATCCGACCCGGGATGCCATCTGCCCACCGTTGGAGTGGCCCAACAGGTGGATGCGTTTCGGGTTCACACACCACTGCGCGCGCACGTTCGCAACCACACTACGGATATGGTTGAGGTCCACGGGGTTGTCACCGGCTTCCCAGCCCCACCCCGATCCCTCCGGTTTGCTACCGCGTGGATAGACGACAATGGATTTGGTCCGATCGGCGACCGCGTTCCAGCCCGATCCCCCTTCCATACTCTCGGGCGTGCCCCGGCCGCCATGCAGTGCGACCACCAACGGCGCCCCGCCGCTGGGGATTCCGGCCGGAACATGGACGCGGTAGTACCTTCCGCCGAAGTCGACCCGTTTGGTGGTCGGCGTCGTAGAACACGCGACGGCCAGCCCGTCGGGATCCTCGTACAGTTCTTCGTCGGCAGCGGCGGCACCCGCGGTGGAAACCACGAGCGATAATGCCGTGCAGCACGCGCCGATCACGGCGGCCACACGCTGGGAAACAGAGATCGCCACAGAAACTCCTTGTGTGCGAACGAAATTGCGAAACGCACCCTACCCAGATTGCCGTAGCCTTCGTGGCGGTTTCCGCGACGACGGATGCCCGCAGAACTGCGGTCTTGCCGCAGCTGTACGCGGCTCGGACGGGCCGCCCACCGGTCCGCGGCGGGTGTTTCCGGACCGTGTCCGAGGGCAGCGGAATCGGGTCATGTTGGCTAACATCTGAGCTTGGTGTGTCGCGCCGGAACAGCAAGTCGGGCCGGACGAATTCGGTGAAGTGGGGGCGTTGTGCGGCAGATTCTCGTGGCGGCGTTGATCGCGCTGGTGGTGTCGATCTCGCTGACACCGGTGTTGATCAAGGTGTTCTCGCGGCGGCACTGGGGGCAGGAGATCCGGGTCGAGGGTCCGGCCAGCCATCAGCAGAAGCGGGGCACGCCGACCATGGGCGGAATCGCCATTCTGGTCGGGATGTGGACGGGATATCTGGGATCCCATCTGATCGGCATCGGGTATGGGGCCGAAGGCGTTTCGGCCTCGGCGCTGCTGGTGCTCGGATTGGCCACCGCCCTCGGCGTGGTGGGCTTCCTCGACGACTACATCAAGTTGCGGCAGCGGCGGAACCTGGGCTTGACGGCGACCGGGAAGTACATCGGGCAGCTCACCGCCGCGATCATCTTCGGGGTGCTGGTACTGCGATTTCCGAACAGCACCGGGTTGACGCCGGGCAGCCGGGCGCTGTCCTATGTGCGCGATACGTCGATCATCACCCTGGGCACCGTCTTCTTTCTGGTCTGGGTCTGTTTTCTCGTGGTGGCCTGGTCCAATGCCGTGAACTTCACCGACGGCCTGGACGGGCTGGCGGCGGGCGCGATGAGTTGGGCGCTGGGCGCGTACATGCTGATCACGTTCTGGCAGTACTCGAACGCGTGCACGCCGCGCCCCAGCGCGGGCTGCTACCACGTGCGCGACCCGCTGGACCTGGCGCTGGTGTGCGCCGCCGGAGCCGCCGCCTGTATCGGCTTCCTGTGGTGGAATGCCGCCCCCGCCAAGATATTCATGGGCGACACCGGCTCCATGACACTGGGCGGCCTGCTCGCCGGACTCGCCGTCACCACCCGCACCGAACTGCTCATGGTCGTCGTCGGCGCGCTGTTCTTCGTGGAGATCCTGTCGGTGCTGCTACAGATCATCGTGTTCAAGACGACCCGCCAGCGCCTGTTCAAGATGGCTCCGTTCCACCACCACTTCGAACTCGCCGGATGGGCCGAGACCACCGTCATCATCCGATTCTGGTTGCTGGGCGGCATATCCGCCGCCATCGGACTGATGCTGTTCTACGCCGAATACCTGACGGCGTGAGCGGTCAGAAGCGCTGCCACGACGGCTTGTTCTCCACGGCGAACCGGTAGTAGTCCACGGCCTTCAGGTTGACGGCCGCGGCCGGGTCGACGATGACCGTGACGTGCGGGTGCATCTGGAGGATGGAGGCCGGGCAGAAGGCCGACACCGGCCCCTCCACGGCGGCGGCCACGGCATCGGCCTTACCCTCGCCGGTGGCGATCATGACGAGATGGTCGGCGTCACTGATGGTTCCGAGCCCCTGGGTGAGCACATGGGTGGGCACCTGCGACAGGTCACCATCGAAGAACCGGGCGTTGTCCTCGCGGGTCTTCGGCGTCAGCGTCTTCACGCGGGTGCGTGAGCGTAGCGAGGAGCCGGGCTCGTTGAAGCCCAGGTGCCCGTTCGCGCCGATACCGAGAATCTGCACCGAGACCGGTCCGCTCAGCGCGATCATGCGCTCGTAATCGGCCGCGGCGGCCGGAATGTCGTCGGCGCGGCCGTCGGGGCTGTGCACGTCGGCGTCCGCGAAGTCCACCTGCGCGGTGAACTCGTCCCGGATGAACTGGGCGTAGGACTGCGGGTGCCCGGCGGGCAGCCCGATGTACTCGTCGAGCAGGAACGCCTGCACCCCGGCGAAACTCAAGCCCTCCTCCCGATGCTGGCGAATGAGTTCCTGATAGGCGCCGAGCGGCGAGGAGCCGGTGGCCAGGCCGATGGCGCGCGCACCGCGCCGCACATGGTCGGCCATGATGCGGCCGGCGAGCACACCGGCTTCGGTCGCGTTGTCGGTGATCACGAGTTCCATGGCAGTCCGTCCTTGTACACGGTCACAGGGGTCAGTTGGCTATCGGTGACGAGCACGTCGGCGCGCATCCCCGCGCGCAGCGCGCCGACGCGATCGTCGATGCCGAGTAGGCGGGCCGGGGTGGCACAGGCCGCGGTGGCGGCGCTGGTGAGATCCACCCCAGCGTGGAAGACGGTGCGCCGCAGCACATCCGAGGCGCAGGCGGTGCCGCCCGCGATGGTGCCCGGCCCGTGCGGGTCGTAGAGCCGCGACACCCCGTCCGCCACGATCACGTCCAGGATGCCGAGGTGGTAGCGACCGTCCGGCATTCCGGCCGCCGCCATGGCGTCGGTGATGAGCGCGAGATTGTCCGCGCCGAGGGTGTCGAACACCATGCGCACGGTCCCGTCGGCCAGATGCACACCGTCGGCGATGAGTTCGGCCACCACGTCACCGCGCCCGGCCGCCGCCATCGCCGCCGTCAGGAAATTGGCGTCGCGGTGCGCCAGCGCGGGCATGGCGTTGAACAGATGAGTGATGGACACTCGTTCACCGCGGCGCATGGCACGCACCGAGCGCTCGTAGTCGGCCACGGTGTGTCCGAGCGACAGCAGCACGCCCGCCTCGTTCAGCAGATCCGCGAGTTCGTCGAAATGCGCGGTCTCGGGGGCGACGGTGACCGAGACGATGCGCCCGTCGCCGTGCCGCAGCAGCCGCCGCAGCATGGCCGGGTCACCGGGCACGATGCGCGCCGGATCGTGTGCGCCACAGCGGTGTTCGCTGATGAACGGCCCCTCCAGGTGAATGCCAGCGAGCAGTCCGGCATCGACGGCCTTGCCGAGCAGGTCGATCCGCTCCAGCAGTTCGTCCTCGGTGGCCGAGACCAGGGAGGCGACCAGCGTCGTCGTGCCGCGGCCGCGGTGGAAGCCGACGGCGCTCACGACGCCGTCGAAATCCGTTTCCGGGAAACCGAATCCGCCGCCGCCGTGGCAGTGCACATCGATGAGCCCCGGCAGCACGATCGGCGGCTCATCCCCGAGTGTGGGCATCTCACCGTCGAATTCGGCCGCCGGGCCGACGAAGTCGAGGAGCGGACCGTCGAACGACACCACGCCGTCGGCGAGTTCGCCCGCCTCCGTGAGGGTGACGACCCGCCCGCGCAGTGTCGTCCTCAACCCGCCCGCCCCCGGCTCATCGGTCCCCTCCCCGCAACACCGACCGCGCCGCCCGCGCGGCCTCCTCGGCGGTGGCGGCGGCCAGCACCGCCGAGGCCGCCTGCTCGCATTGCTCGCGGGTGACCGCCGCCAGCGCGGCCCGCACCCCGGCCAGCGACCGAGGCGCCATCGACAGCGTCTCCACGCCCAGACCCACCAGCACGCAGGCGAATTCGGGATGGGACGCGGCCTCGCCGCAGACGCCGACCGCCACCTCGTGCCGTCGCGCGCCCGCCACCACGGCCGCGATCGTCTCCGCCAGCGCGGGCTGCCAGGGATTGTGCAGCTCCGCCAGGGCCGAGGACATGCGATCGGCCCCGAACAGATACTGCGACAGGTCGTTGGTGCCGATGGAGAAGAAGTCCACCTCCGCGCCGAGCCGCTCGGCGCGCAGCGCCGCGGCCGGAACCTCGACCATGATGCCGCGGCTGGTCACGCCCAGTTCCCGGGCGCGAGCGGCGAAGGCCCGCGCCTCCTCCACGGTGGCCACCATGGGGGCCATCACCTTCACCGGCGTTCCGGTGGCGGCACGGGCGGCCTCGATGGCGGTGAGCTGGTCGTCCAATGTCCCCTCATCGACACTGGCCAACCGGATACCGCGCACGCCGAGAGCCGGATTCTCCTCCTCGGACAGCTTCAGAAACGGCAGCGGCTTGTCCGATCCGGCGTCCAGGGTGCGCACGGTGACCGGACGCTCCCCCAGGATCTCGAAGATCTCCCGGTACCGGGCCGTCTGCTCGTCGATGGTCGGTGCGGAGTGCCGTCCCAGGAACAGGAATTCGGTGCGGAAAAGTCCGACACCCTCGGCGCCGAGTTCCACCGCGAGCCGGGCGTCGGCCGCGCTGCCCACATTCGCCAGCAGCGGTACCGCGTACCCGTCGGCCGTGCGCCCCGGTCCGGTCGGCGCGTCCTGCTGTCGCGCCCGAGCCGCCAGCACCTCCGTGCGCCGCCCCGGTGCGGGCGCGATCTCGACCGTGCCCGCCGTCCCGTCGACCACCACCTCGGTACCCTCGGCGATCTCGACCGCGCCCGGACAGGCGACCACGGCCGGAATACCCAGCGCCTTGGCCAGAATCGCGGTGTGCGAGGTCGGTCCACCGGCCACCGTGAGCAGCCCGACCACCGTGTCCGGATCGAGTGTCGCGGTATCGGCGGGCGCGAGGTCACGCGCCGCGAGAATGAACGGCACCGCGCTGTCCGGGATGCCGGGCGGGTCGACGCCGAGCAGTTCGGCGACGACGCGTTGCCCCACATCACGCAGGTCGGCGGCGCGCTCGGCCATCATGCCGCCGAGCGCGGTCAACTGCTCGGCGAAGTGGTCGACCGCCTCGGTCACCGCATGTGCGGTGGGGCCGCCCGCTCGGATCCCGGCACGCACCTGATCCAGCAGCGCCGGATCGGCGGCCAGCGCCGCCGTCATGGTCAAGATGTCGGCCGCCGTACCCCGAGCGGTCTCCGCCTGGGCGGCGTAGCGCGCTGCGACGGTGTCGAAAGCGGCCTCCATCCGCGCGATTTCGGCATCGATGTCCGCGCCGGGGGCGTCGGTGGCGCTGGTGGTCGGCGCGGACGCCAACCACAGCACCGGCCCGACGGCCACCCCCGGCGCGGCCGCGACACCGTGAATCTCACGCGTCAAGATCGGTCTCCAGCAGCTCGACGAGCGCGTCCAGACTCGTCTCGGCTCCATCCTCGGCGCTCAGGACGACGGTGTCACCCTGTTTCACGCCCAGGGTCATGACCTGGAGCATGGAGGCCGCGGCCACCGGGGCCTTGCCGTCCACCGAGATCATCACCGGCACCGCGGATTCCGCGGCGGCCTTGACGAAAAGGGCGGCCGGACGGGCGTGTAAGCCGGACTTCGACGCAACGACGGCGGTGCGGTTGATCATTGGGCGGTGTTCTCCTTCTCGATGTCTGCCTCGTCGGGTTCGCGTCCGGGGGTCGGCAGGTTCCAGCGCCGGATGATGAAGCTGAAGGTGACGTAGTACAGCACCGCGTAGCCGAGACCGATCGGAATCAGCAGCAGCGGATGGGTCGCCTTGCCGAAGTTGAGCAGGTAGTCGATGGCTCCCGCCGAGAAGGTGAAGCCGTCGTGGATACCGAGCGCATTCGTCAGTGCCAGCGCCGAACCGGTGAACAGCGCGTGGATGAGCAGCAGCGGCCACGCCACGAAGATGAAGGCGAACTCCAGCGGTTCGGTGATGCCGGTGAGGAAGGCGGTCAGACCGGTCGAGAGCATGATGCCGCCGACCAGCTTGCGGTTCTCGGGCTTGGCATTGCGCCAGATGGCCAGCGCCGCGGCGGGCAGACCGAACATCATGATCGGGAAGAAGCCGGTCATGAAGGTGCCCGCGGTCGGGTCACCGGCCAGGAAGCGCGGGATGTCGCCGTGTGCGCCGTCGTAGTCGCCGATCACGAACCACACCACCGAGTTCAGGATGTGGTGCAGGCCCAGCGGGATCAGCAGCCGGTTGGCGAAGCCGAAGATGCCGCCACCGGCGACGTCGTTGTCCGCGACCGCCTCGCCGAGCCAGGTCAGGCCCGCGTTGAACGCCGGGTAGATGAAGGACATGGCCACGCCGATGAGCACGGCGGCACAGGCGGTGAGGATCGGCACCAGGCGGCGGCCGGAGAAGAAGCCCAGGTAGTCGGGCAGTTGGGTGCGGTGGTAGCGCTGCCACAGCACGGCGGCGGTGATGCCCATGACGATGCCGCCGAGGACACCGAAGTTCACCAGTGCCTGATCCCCGTCGGCAGTGGTCTTACCCTCCAGCACGACCGGAGACATGGCCTTCTCCACACCCTGGAAGGCCAGATAGCCGACAACGCCCGCGAGTGCGGTCGAGCCGTCGGCCTTCTTGGCCCAGCCGATGGCGATACCGACCGCGAACAGCAGCGGGAGATTGTCGAGCAGCGCGCCGCCCGCCCCCGCGAGGACGGCGGCCACCGATTCCAGTGGTGAGAAGCGGCCGAGCATATCGTCTTGGCCGAGCCGCAGCAGCAGACCCGCCGCGGGAAGGGTGGCGATCGGCAGCATCAAGCTCCGACCCAGTTTCTGCAGGCCGGATAGATCCAGCTTCTTACGCTCGCTTGCGGCGACGTCGGCCATAGCGGGGTCCTTCAGTCCGTGAATCGAGTCACACGCGTGTATGGTGACGGTGACTGGTTATAACCAGAGATATACTGGTTATAACCAGTTTTGTCCACCCCGACACGCACGGAGGAAGAATGTCCAAGGCCGATCAGATCGTCGCCGGGCTAGGCGGCACCGACAACATCGTCGAGGTCGAAGGCTGCATCACGCGGTTGCGCGTCGAGATCAAGGACGCCACCAAGGTCGACGAGAAGGCGCTCAAGGCCGCCGGCGCGCACGGTGTCGTCAAGGCGGGCGCCGCGGTTCAGGTCGTGGTCGGACCCACCGCCGACGCACTGGCCGAAGACATCAACGATCTGCTCTGAATCACATGAGCACTCAAATCCTCTCGCCCCTCGCGGGCACCGCCATGCCGCTGTCCGAGGTCCCCGACCCGGTGTTCTCCGCCGAGATGGTGGGAGCCGGGGTGGCGGTGGAACCCCTCGACACCGATGAGCCGACCACCGTGGTCGCACCCGTCTCCGGCACCCTGGTGAAACTGCACCCGCATGCCGCGGTCATCGTCTCCGACTCGGGCGCGGGCGTGCTGCTGCACGTCGGCATCGACACCGTCGGCAAGACCGACCTGTTCCAGGTGCATGTCGAGGAGGGGGCGGCGGTGAACCAGGGCGATGCCCTGATCACCTTCTCCCCCAACGCCATCCGCCGCCTGGACCTGAGCGCCGCCGTCCCCGTGGTGGTGATGGATACCGCCCCGGGCTCCGCACTCGAACCGGCCAGCGGCCCGATCGCGGCGGGCGCGGTACTGTTCTCCATCTGAGAACCAACCGCCCACAGGGCAATTCGCTCGCGGGCACTCGAATCGAGTGCCCGCGAACCGCTTTTCCGGGCGTCTCAGCCCGACGTCTGATTCCCGTTGTCCTCGGCCGACACCGTCATATAGACCTGGTACCGATCGGCGCGATACCAGGACTGCGCATGCTCCACACAGCGATCCCGCGAGTAGGACATGCGGTCGAAAGCCAGTAGCGGAGAACCGAGTTCGGTGCCGAGCCAGCCCGCGTGCCGCTCATCGGCGGCCACCGCGCGCACGCTCTGCTCGGCGCGGTCGATCGGGCAGTCGTACTCCTTGGCCAGCAGCGCGTACAGCGACTGGGTGAGGTCGTGCTCCAGCAGGCCGGGCAGCAGATCGGCGCGGTACCAGCCGTCGTCGATGGACATGGGCAGCCCGTCGGCCAGCCGCAACCGCACCAGATGGAACGCCTTCGCGGTGGCGGTCAGACCCAGTGCCGTGACGGAGGCGGGCGGCGGCACCGCGTAATCGCTGTGCAGCACCACCGTGCTCGGGGTGCGGCCGAGGCGGCGCATGTCGTCACTGAACGAGGCCATGTGCAGCCGCGAGCGCGCCACCCGTTCGGCGACGAAGGTGCCCTTGCCGGGAATACGGGTGATGACGCCCTCGGATTCGAGTTGGCTCAACACCTCTCGCACCGTCATCCGGCTCACGCGATAGTCGTCGCACAGCTGCCGCTCGCTGGGCAGCATCTCCCCCGGGCGCAACGTCGCGCACAGGGCGGTCAGCGCGGACCGCAGCTGGGCCTGTTTGGTTACGCGCCCGGCCACGTGGTCCCCGGGTGCGCCTGGTCCGCCGGGCTCATGCGCTCCTCTTACTTCTCGTTGCGGGCCTTGGGGAATCGCTTCTGCTTGGCGACCCAGCCCGCCATGCGCGCCCAGTGCCCCTTGGCCGGGGTCACCTTGGCGACGAGCTCACGCTCCCACTCCTCGGCCTCCGAGAGTCCGTTCACGGCCTCGACGAGCGCCTTGGCGGCGGCCATATCGGGCACCACGCGGTCACCGAGCACACCGTCGTCACCGACCAGCGTGACACGGACGCCGATGCGCCCGAGCGGCTGCAACACCGCCGTGGCGGAGCCGCCGTTGTCGGCGACGAATCCCTTCACCGAATCGACGACGGACGGCGACAGTTTGACGGAAGCCGGGGCGGCGGTAGCGCTCATGCCGAGCAGTTTACCCATCGGTAAGACCGAGTTGATGTGCCACTGCCCACTGCACGGCCGCGCGGGTGTACAACTGGTAACCATGCGCGCCATCCAGGTTTCCGAGCACGGGGGTCCCGAGGTCCTGCGGTACACGGAGGTGCCGGACCCGGTCATCGGGCCGAAACAGCTGCTGGTCGACACCGAGGCCATCGGGATCAACTTCATCGACACCTACATTCGCACCGGGCGGTATCCGCAGAACGTGCCGTACGTTCCGGGTGCGGAGGGCACCGGCGTGGTGGCGGCGGTGGGGGCCGAGGTCACCGAGTTCTCGGCCGGTGACCGGGTAGCGTGGGCGGCCGCCCCGGGCAGCTATGCCGAGCGGGTCGCGGTGGACGAGGCGGTGGCGATTCCGGTGCCCGAGGGCATCGACGCACCGGTCGCGGCCTCGGCGCTGCTGCAGGGTATGACGGCGCACTACCTGGTCGAGTCGATCTACAAGCCCGAACCGGGCGAGGCGGTGCTCGTGCACGCCGGGGCGGGCGGCGTCGGGCTGATCATCACGCAGCTGCTGGCCAAGCGCGGAGTGCGGGTCATCACCACGGTCTCCTCCGATGAGAAGGAGAAGCTCTCGCGCGAGGCCGGGGCCGCCGAGGTGCTGCGCTACGACGGCGAACTGGCCTCGCGGGTGCGGGAACTCACCGGCGGCGTGGGCGTGGCCGCGGTGTACGACGGCGTCGGCGCGAGCACGTTCGAGGCCAGTCTGGCCTCGCTGCGCGTGCGCGGCATGCTCGCGCTGTTCGGCGCGGCCAGCGGGCCGGTGCCACCGTTCGACCTGCAACGCCTCAATGCCCTCGGCTCCCTGTTCGTCACCCGGCCGACGCTGGCCCACTACACCCGCGACCGGGCCGAACTGCTCTGGCGCGCCCGCGATGTCATGAACGCGATCGCCGACGGGACGCTGCGTATCCGCGTCGGCGCGACCTACCCGCTGGCCGAGGCCGAGCGAGCCCACCGGGATCTGGAGGGGCGCAAGACAACCGGTTCGATCGTGCTGCTGCCGCGCTGACGCGGGCCCGACCGGCGGCGCGGCACCGCCGGTGTCGCGACGGAGCCCGACAGTCGCGCGTGCTCGAACAGTCCCGGCCGCTCAGTAGTCCCGGCCGCAGTAGCCGCGGTCGCTCAGTAGTCGCGGCCGGTGAGTCCCCGGTAGACGAAACGGGTGATGCCCTCCACCGCCTGTTCGTCGGTGAGGTCGACGGTGCCGTCCTCGATGGCCTGGAGCAGGCCGGAGGCCACCAGGAACATCATGGTGAGGCTGGCGTCGGGGGTGCTGGGCAGGCGCAGGCCCGCGGCGGGAAACCCGTCGAGGTGGTCGAGCACGTCCTCGCGCTGGTCGGCGGAGAAGCGACCCATCATGCGGGCGAAGTCCTCGTTCACCAGGGCGGCCTGACTCACGGCCCGGAAGACCGGCCAATGCTCGCGCGCGGCGGTCCAGTAGCCCCGAATGTGGTAGCGCACCGCCTCCGGGTCGGTGAAGTCCGGCTTGTGGTCCGGACCTTCCGCGCGTGAATCACCTTCGTCGGCAAGGTCTTTCAGCAAGGACTGGAGCAGCTCCTCCTTGCTGGCGAAGTGGTTGTAGAACGAGCCCGCCGCGCGTCCGGCCACCGCGGTGATGTCGGTGATCTTGGTGTTGAGATAGCCGCGCTCGGCGAAGAGTTTGCGGGCGGCGGCCTTGAGCGCCTGTTCGGTCTCGGCCGCCTTCTCCTGGCGTTTGCCACCCATTCGCACCACCTCCTTGACAGCGGAACGTACCAGGATCAATACTGAATTCACATTCAGTGAATTTCAGTTCATTATACGGAGTCAGCATGTCAGCACAGGTATTGATCGCCGGAGCCGGTCCGACCGGCCTCACCCTCGCCATCGACCTGGCCCGGCGCGGCATCGCCGTGCGGGTGGTCGAGCAGGCCGAGCGGTTCTTCGCCGGTTCCCGTGGCGACGGCATCCAGCCGCGCACCCTCGAGGTGTTCGACGACCTCGGTGTCCTGGACGCCGTCCTCGCCGCCGGGATGCCGCAGCCGCTCGTACGCGCCTACTTCGGCGGGGAACTGGTGGCCGAGCGGCGGATGAGCGAGTGGCGGGAGCCGAGTTCCGCTGTGCCCTACCCGAATCCGTGGGTGCTCGGGCAGTCCGATACCCAAGGCATCCTGCGGGAGCGGCTGACACGGCTCGGGGTGACGGTCGAACTGTCCACGGCGCTGGTCGATGTCACCCAGGACGGAGACGGCGTGACCGCCACGCTGTCGGCTCCGGCCGGGACCGAAACCGTGCGGGCGGACTATCTGGTCGGCGCGGACGGCGGACGCAGCACGGTACGCAAGCGGCTCGGCATCCCCTTCGAGGGCAGCACCGACGAATCGGTGCGCATGCTGCTCGGCGACGTGCGCGCCGATGCCCTCGACCACGACTTCGGCTACTGGTTCGCCGAAGCGGACGCGCCCATGGACGGAATCGTGCTGTCCCCCTTGCCCGGTGGGCGGCACTTCCAGTTCGGGACGCGGCTGCGCGGTGACGCCGCACCGAGCCTGGAGGTCTTGCAGGGCTACGTCGACCGACTCGCCCACCGGCCCGAGGTGGTGCTGAGCGACCTCGCCTGGGCGACGGTGTGGCGGCCGAATATCCGTCTCGCCCAGCGGTTCCGGGAGGGACGGGTGTTCCTCGCGGGCGATGCCGCCCACGTGCACCCGCCGACCGGTGGGCAGGGGTTGAACACCGGCGTCCAGGACGCCTACAACCTGGGCTGGAAGCTCGCGGCGGCGCTGCGCGGTCCGGGCGCCGAGGCGGAGGCGCTGCTGGACAGCTACCAGACCGAGCGGCGTGCGGTGGCCGCGCGGGTGCTGGGGGTGAGCACCGAACTGCTCGACAAGACCATGGACGGGGCCGCGGACGCCATGAACCGGGGCGAGGAAACTCATCAGCTCGATATCTCCTATCGAGACCTGATGGCACACAACTCGACCGATCGCGCACTGCGGGCGGGCGATCGCGCGCCCGACGCTCCGCTGGTGGACGCGGCGCGGCGACGGGTTCGGCTGTTCGAACTCTTCCGGGGTCCGCACTCGACGCTGCTGCTGTTCGGGGCGGACCGGGCTCCGGCCGCCGAGGCGGGGGTGCGGGTCGTGCCCATCGTGCGCGAGCACGGGGTCGGCGACGCGCTCGGCGACCCCGACGGGGACGCGTTCCGCGCTTACGATGCCGTGGACGGGACCCGGGTGCTCGTCCGTCCCGACGGGTATGTCGCCGAACGCGTGGGTTGAACGCTGCGCGCACGCCTCGGCAACCACATCCTCGACCGACCGGTTCGTCTGAAATGCCGCCTCGGCCACCCCAGCCGCGGTCACCTCCCGAGCCGGACATCCCGGGCGGTTCGCCCGTGATCACCTCCCGCGCGCGACAAGGCCGGCGACATGCTGGATGATCTTGCTGCCGCACAAGACGATTCGCCGCGACCATTCGGACGAGCCCGTATGGTGGGTCACGGCGACCGTGGGTGCGGCCGACACGGGATGAGGCATCGGTCAGAGGTGAGTCTGCATTGTTGGTGAAGGTCCGGAACGACGATCCGTCGCGCCTTTCGAGCACCGAACGGACCGTCGTCAACTGGCTCAAATCGTGGAGCGGGCCGCATGCCGTACCCGGGATCGCGGTGGTGCAGTGCCAGGACGCCGACGTGGTGGTGTGGACGCCGCAGACCTGCGTGGTGATCGCGGTGCACGGGTTCACCGAACGCGTGAACGGCACCCTGCACTGCGCCGAGGACGAACCGTGGACGGTGGACGACGACCCCGCCCCGGTCGACGGTGACGGCAACCCGCTGGAACGGGTGCGACGGCAGACCACCGAACTCGCCCGGCAGCTGCGCGCCGCCCCCGGACGCGAACATGTGCCGGTCAGCGGACTGGTGCTGCTGGTGCCGCAGCTGGGCAGCCGGCTGAAGCTGACCAAGGGCGCCATGCCGCCCGGTATCGACGTGCTGCTCGGCGACGGCCCGTCCTCGCTGCGCGCCTACTTCACCGGCCTGGCCGACGGCGCGGACCCGGCCTGGGATGCCGCCCAGGTCGGGCAGGCCCTGGGCGCGCTCGGTTTCGCCGCCGCGGCCACCCACTCGGACCTGGTCCTCGAGGGCTTCGATCCCCCGGCCGCCAACCGCACCCCGCCACCACCCACCTCGGCGCCCGCCCGCTCCGTGCCATCCGTGCCCGTCGCCGCGCCCGAACCCCCGGAGCCACCACACGGTGCAGGCACCGCGACCGGAGTCGTACCCGGCCCGGCGGCCGTACCGGTGCGCAACCCCATCCCCGGCACCACGCCGGGCGGACAACACCCACTCCCCGGGACCACGTCGGGCGAACAGCAACCCATCCCCGGCACCACGTCGAGCGGACAACACCCACTCCCCGGCACCGCATCGGGCGGACAACACCCCGCCCCCAGCACCGCGCCGGGCGGACAGCAATCCGCCCCCGGCACCGCGCCGGGCGGACAACACCCCATCCCCGGCACCGCAGCGGGCGGGCAGCAGGGCTCGTGGCAGGGGTCCGGAACCGTGGGCATGCCGGGAGGTCGCCCAGGGCCGCACGGCGCATCCAGCGCGACCGGCATGGCTCCGGAAGGACGCGGTGGCGCACCGCGCGAATCCGGCTCGGCGGGCGATGCGCCGGACAGCGAACGCGGTCGGGGGCATGAACCCGGCGCGACAGGCAACGCGCCGGCGGACCACGGGGACCCTCGACGCGAATCCGGCACCGCGAGGGAGGCGGCGGAAGGGCAGCAGGGTCCGCGCCGCGGATCCGGCTCCGGCAAGAAGGGGAAGATCGCGAGCGGTGCCGCCGCGGCAGCCGCCGCCGCTGGAGCGGCCGCCGCCGCGCTGCGCGGCTCGCGCGACCGGGGAAACGACGCGGACACGGCCGGTGCGGGATCACGGGATTCGGGCACCGCCGCAGGCGATTCCACCACGGGCGCGTCGAGTCCGGACGCGGCAGCCGAAACATACGGCCGGTCGGGAACTTCCCAGCCACCCGGCCGCACCGGAAGTGACCCATACGGGCCCGGGGGCGGTATGGGATCTTCCACCGAATCCTCCGACTACGCGCGGTCCGAGACAGCCGCCCACGGTGCCGAGTCCATGGGTGGACGATCGGCGGCGGGCGATCCCGGCCGATCCGGGCAGGGCCGCCCGGCCACCGGAGACCTGGATCGCGGCCCGGCAGGAACCACAGGCCACGATCCCAGCGGATACCACCAACCCGGTGGCG
This sequence comes from Nocardia otitidiscaviarum, assembly GCF_007362295.1. Taxonomy (NCBI): domain Bacteria; kingdom Bacillati; phylum Actinomycetota; class Actinomycetes; order Mycobacteriales; family Nocardiaceae; genus Nocardia; species Nocardia otitidiscaviarum. The sequence goes on from NZ_CP041695.1 coordinate 3,802,660, forward strand.
CTGCACCAGGTTTCGATCAACCGGGCAGTGCCACCCAAGGCTTCGACCGCCCCGGTGGCACCGCCTCGGGCTCCGGCCACCCTGGCGGTACCGCTGCGGGTTCCGGCCAACCCGGTACCGCCTCGGGTTCCGGCCAACCCGGTACCGCCTCGGGCTCCGGCCAACCCGGCAGCACCGCTGCGGGTTCCGGCCACGCCGGCAGCACCGCCGCAGGTTCCGGCCACGCCGGTGGTGGCGCGTCGGGGTCGGGCCGATCCGGTACCGCACCGATGGGTGCGGCGGGGGCTCTGCTGACCGGTGCGGCGGGTGCCGCCGCCGCGAGCCGTGGCCGAGCGGGACAGACGTCGAGCCCGGGCGGGCAACCGCCGCCGGGCAGCCCGATGCCCGTGGGCGCGCAGGGCGCGCGTTCCGGGGAGCCCGGTCGCGCCCCCTCCGGTCCCCCGCCCTCGGGCCAGGGCTTCCCGCTGTGGGAGAACTCGCAGCCCACGGCATCGCGCCGACGACGGCGGGATCTGCCCACGGTGGCGGCCCTGGTCCTGGTCTTCCTGATCCTGTCCGTGGCCGTCATGTGCACGGGCAGCATCGGCAGCAGCACCGGCGAGGACCGCACCCCCGAACGAACGACCACGGTCCGCACCACCACCCCGACCAGCACCGATCCGACCATCCCGGCCACCACCGTCGGCCCGGCCTGCTTCCCGTTCCAACCCGGCTGCTGACAGCGCGACGTCGCGATCCGATCGACCGCCGGGCAGCGCCGACGGCGGACCCCCATGCGCACGGGCCGCACGGCGACCGCTCCCGGCGCGGCCCGCGCGCCGGTCCGACGTATCGGTCCGGGCCGGCTCGAGCAGGCTGAATCCGGCGCGTGAGACCGTCCACGACGCGGCCGTTCGCCCGGCTCCCCCCGAACGAACCACATCCCTGTGTCTCCCCCCTGTGCCCGTCCCGGGCGAACCCGTACGGGCGGGGCGGGACCGAACTACGAACGAGCCGGTCCGCCCTCGAGTCCGCGCAGGCAACGGCATACACGGTCGCCTGCGCGGTCGCGCACTCAGCCCATCTGCACCACCGCGGCCGTGACGCGGCGGACCAGGGGCAGTACCAGCAGCAGGGTCGGGAAGGCGATGAGCCAGGACACTCCCCAGGCGCGCAGCCAGATACCGAGGAAACCGGCGTCGAAGCCGCGGCCGTTCACGGTGCTGATGAACGACACCACCAGCGTCATCAGGATCGACAGCAGGAGCGGCAGGACGAGCGACGCGTAGCGTGCGGGGAGTTTGCGGGACGGGGTGTGCGATGCCGAAGAATTCATCATGTCCTCCGAAAGCGTAGGAATACCAATAGCGATCGCTCCGCATGGGACGGAGCGGGTGCGTTGATTGGCGTTAACGCTTACGGCGATGAAGATCGCGTCGTGATAGTAGAACAGGGCGCGGGGGCGGGGCAATTCCGATCGGGAACGAGACGAGCCCGCCGCTCGCGCGACGGGCTCGGGACGTTCGGAATCCGGCTCAGCCGAACAGGGTCTCGCCGAGGGTGGTCCACCCCAGCACCGAGTCCACCGCCAGCCCGCAGAACACCACGGCCAGATAGTTGTTGGACTGCAAGAACAGTCGCAGCGGTTTGACCGATTCCCCGCGCCGCACACCGGAATACAGCTGATGTGCCATGAGCAGGAACCACGCGCCCGCCACCAGCGCGGTCGCGGCGTAGATCACACCGGCGGCGGGCACCAGCGCGAAGGTGGCCAGCACCGTGAGCCAGGTGTAGATGACGATCTGCTTGGTGACCGCCTGCTCGGTGGCCACCACCGGCAGCATGGGCACCCCGGCCGCCCGGTAGTCCTCCTTGTAGCGCATGGCCAGCGCCCAGGTGTGCGGCGGCGTCCAGAAGAAGATCACCAAGAACAGCACGATGGCCGGCCACCCCACCGAACCCGTGACCGCGGACCAGCCGACCAGCGCGGGCATACAGCCGGCCGCACCGCCCCACACCACATTCTGCGAGGTCCGACGCTTGAGGCCGAGGGTGTAGACGAAGACGTAGAACAGGATCGTCGCCACCACCAGCGCACCGCTGAGCAGATTCGCCTGCCACCACAGCCACGCGAAGGACGCCAACCCCAGCGTGATGCCGAAGATCGCGGCATTGCGGGTCGGTACCGCCTCGCGCGCCAGCGGCCGCTTGGAGGTCCGCTTCATCACCTTGTCGATATCGGCGTCGGCGACACAGTTGAGGGTGTTCGCGCTCGCCGCACCCATCCAGCCACCGAACAGCGTGGCCAGAATGAGGCGGATGTCGACGTGACCGCGGTCGGCCAGCAGCATGGTGGGAATGGTGGCGACAAGCAGCAGCTCGATCACGCGCGGCTTGGTCAGCGCGATGTAGGCGAGTACACGCCGCGCCGCCGCCGACAGCGGGCCACTGCCCGTCACGCGGTCGGCCAGCACCGTGCCGGAGGAGCCGTGCGCCCCACCCGGTTGTTGCCCAATCCGCACTGTTTCTCCTCGCACAACGTGCATGTTGATCCGGTCGTGGAACTAGCAGCGCGCTCGAACATCGACGACGACTGGAGCCCAGTGCGGCGCGGCCACTACTACACAGCATGGTAGACCGTGGGCGACAGCACTCTCGCCCAGGTATGGGCGTGGGTTGCCCGAGACCGCATCGCGACTCGGGTCCCGAGCGGTCACGAACGGGTCCGCGCGAAGCAACGAACATACGACACGGCGGCCGGTGAACGCGGGTTCTTGTACGGCGCCGAAACGGTCACCCTTAGGGTGGTGGGTGTCGGTGCGGAGCTTCGCACCGCAGCACCCCGCAGCGAACCCACAACCGCATCGTTGACGAAAAGGTCAGGAGAACCTCGGTCGTGTCAGTCACAGACGACATCCGCGCCCTCACCCAGCCCCGCCACCCCGCCGACTGGACCGACGTCGACACCAGGGCCGTCGACACCGCCCGGGTCCTCGCCGCCGACGCGGTGCAGAACGCGGGCAACGGCCATCCCGGCACCGCGATGAGCCTCGCCCCGCTGGCGTACACGCTGTTCCAGCGTGTGATGCGGCACGATCCGAGCGATCCGAAGTGGGTGGGGCGCGACCGTTTCGTCCTGTCCTGCGGGCATTCCAGCCTGACCCTCTACATCCAGCTGTACCTGGCCGGTTTCGGCCTGGAGCTGGACGATCTGGTCAACCTGCGCAAGTGGGGTTCGCTCACCCCGGGCCACCCGGAGTACCGGCACACCGACGGCGTCGAGATCACCACCGGCCCGCTCGGCCAGGGCCTGGCCTCCGCCGTGGGCATGGCCATGGCGGCCCGGCGCGAGCGCGGCCTGTTCGATCCGTCCGCCGCGCAGGGTGAGAGCGCCTTCGACCACTACATCTACGTGGTGGCCTCGGACGGCGACATGGAGGAGGGCGTCACCTCCGAGGCGTCCTCGCTGGCGGGCACCCAGCAGCTGGGCAACCTCATCGTCTTCTACGACGACAACCGCATCTCCATCGAGGACGACACCCGGATCGCCTTCACCGAGGACGTCGCCGCGCGCTACCGCGCCTACGGCTGGGACGTGCAGGTGGTCGAGGGCGGCGAAGACGTGGTCGCCCTGGAGGCGGCCGTGGCGCACGCCCAGAGCGTGACCGACAAGCCGTCGATCGTCCTGCTGCGCACCATCATCGGCTACCCGGCCCCGAACAAGATGAACACCGGCGCTTCGCACGGCGCGGCGCTGGGCGCGGACGAGGTCGCGGCCACCAAGAAGGTGCTCGGCTTCGATCCGGACAAGACCTTCGACGTCGACGCGGCCGTGATCGCGCACACCCGCGGCAATGCCGCCGACCGCGCCAAGACGGCCAAGGCCGCCTGGCAGGAGCGGTTCGACGCCTGGGCCGCCGCCAATCCGGAGAACAAGGCGCTGTTCGACCGGCTCCAGGAGCGTCGCCTGCCCGCGGGCTGGACCGATGTGCTGCCGGTGCACGCGCCCGATCCGAGCGGTATGGCCACCCGCAAGGCGTCCGGCAAGGTCCTCGCGGCGCTCGCGCCGGTGCTGCCGGAGCTGTGGGGCGGTTCGGCCGACCTCGCCGAATCCAACAACACGACCATGCCGGATGTGCCGTCCTTCGGCCCGGAGTCCATCTCCACCGGGATGTGGAAGGCCGATCCGTACGGCCGCACCCTGCACTTCGGTGTGCGCGAGCACGCCATGGGCTCGATCCTGAACGGCATCGCCCTGCACGGACCGACCCGTCCGTACGGCGGCACCTTCCTGGTGTTCTCCGACTACATGCGGCCCGCCGTGCGCCTGGGCGCGCTCATGCGCACCCCGGTCACCTACGTGTGGACCCACGACTCCATCGGCCTCGGCGAGGACGGCCCCACCCACCAGCCGATCGAACACCTGGCCGCGCTGCGCGCCATTCCGGGCCTGAACGTGGTGCGCCCGGGTGACGCCAACGAGACCACCTACGCCTGGCGCACCATCCTGGAGCGCGATTCCGCCGAGCGCGACTCGCACTTCCTGGTGTCCGAGCCCGCACACCAGGACGGCCCGTCCGCGCTGGCGCTGACCCGCCAGAACCTGCCGGTCCTGGAGGGCACCTCCTACGAGGGTGTCGCCAAGGGCGGCTACATCCTGGCCGAATCCTCCACCGGCACACCGCAGGTGATCCTCATCGCCACCGGCTCCGAGCTGCACCTCGCGGTCGAGGCGCGCACTACGCTGGAGGCGCAGGGCATCGGCACCCGCGTGGTGTCCATGCCGTGCGTGGAATGGTTCGACGCGCAGGATCAGGCGTACCGCGACTCCGTGCTGCCGCCCTCGGTGCGGGCGCGGGTGGTCGTGGAGGCCGGAATCGCGATGCCGTGGTACCGCTTCGTCGGCGAGGCCGGGGAGATCGTCTCCATCGAGCACTTCGGCGCGTCGGCCGACTACAAGACACTGTTCCGCGAGTTCGGCATCACACCCGAGGCCGTAGTCGCAGCCGCAACCCGTTCCCTCGACAAGGTGAAGGGATAAGACCATGACCCAGAACCCGAACACCGCGGCGCTGTACGCCGCGGGTGTGTCGGTGTGGCTCGACGATCTGTCGCGCGACCGCATCCAGTCCGGCAATCTCGCCGAGCTGATCGCGACCCGCAGCGTCGTCGGCGTCACCACCAACCCGACCATCTTCCAGGGCGCGCTCAGCAAGGGCCACGCCTACGACGCCCAGGTGCGCGAGCTCGCCGCCCAGCGCGCGGACGCCGATCAGGCCGTGCGCGTCATCACCACCGACGACGTGCGCGCCGCCTGCGACGTGCTGGCCGAGGTGTACGAGCAGACCGGCGGGCTCGACGGCCGCGTCTCCATCGAGGTCGACCCGCGGCTGGCCTTCGACACCGACGGCACCGTGGCGCAGGCCATGGAGCTGTGGAAGATCGTGGACCGGCCCAATCTGTTCATCAAGATTCCGGCCACCGAAGCGGGGCTGCCCGCCATCACGCGCGTGATCGGCGAGGGCATCAGCGTGAACGTCACCCTCATCTTCTCGGTGGCGCGGTACAAGTCCGTCATGGGCGCGTACCTGGACGGTCTGCGCAACGCGCAGGTGCAGGGCCGGGATCTGGCCAAGATCCAGTCCGTCGCCTCGTTCTTCGTCTCCCGCGTGGACACCGAGATCGACAAGCGGCTCGAGGCCATCGGCACCCCGGAGGCCCTCGCCCTGCGCGGCAAGGCGGGAATCGCCAACGCGCGCTTGGCCTATGCCGCCTACCAGGACGTGTTCGACGGCGGTAAGCACACCTCGACCTACAACCATCTGGCCTCGGCGGGCGCGAACAAGCAGCGCGCGCTGTGGGCGTCGACCGGCGTGAAGAACCCGGAGTACTCCGACACCATGTACGTCACCGAACTGGTGGCCCCCAACACGGTGAACACGCTGCCGGAGAAGACCCTCGAGGCCGTGGCCGACCACGCGGAGATCCGGGGCGACACCGTCTCCGGCACCGCCGCCGACGCGGCGCAGGTCTTCGACGAGCTCGCGGCCGTGGGCATCGATCTCGACGACGTGTTCCGGGTGCTGGAGACCGAGGGCGTGGACAAGTTCGTCACCTCGTGGAACGAACTGCTCACGGCGACAACCGAACAGCTCACGGCGGCCGGGGGCAACTGACGGTGACCGGCGCGCCGACGACGGTCACGACGGGGAATCCGCTCCGCGACGAGCGGGACAGCCGGGTTCCCCGGATCGCTGGACCGTGCAGCATGGTGATCTTCGGGGTGACCGGTGACCTGTCGCGGCGCAAGTTGCTGCCGGCCATCTACGACCTGGCGAACCGGGGGCTGCTGCCACCCGGGTTCGCCCTGGTCGGGTTCGCCCGACGGGATATGAGCGACGACGAATTCGCCGATCTCGTCCACGAATCGATCAAATCCTCCGCTCGCACCACCTTCCGCGAGGAGGTGTGGCAGCAGCTGCGCGAGGGATTGCGGTTCGTCCAAGGCACTTTCGAGGACGACGGCGCCTTCCACCGGCTGGCCACCACCCTCAAGGATCTCGACCGGGATCGCGGGACGGGCGGCAATCACGCCTTCTACCTGGCGATTCCGCCGACCGAGTTCCCGGTCGTACTGGATCAGCTGTCGAAGAACGGGCTGGCCCAACCGGCCCCTGGGGCGGGCGATCCCGCACCCTGGCGACGGGTGGTGATCGAGAAGCCGTTCGGACACGACCTGGACAGCGCGCAGGAGCTCAACGCCCTGGTGAACCGGGTGTTCCCGGAGCAGACGGTCTTCCGCATCGACCACTATCTCGGCAAGGAGACGGTGCAGAACATCCTGGCGTTGCGCTTCGCGAACCAGCTGTTCGATCCGATCTGGAATGCCAACTACGTCGACCATGTGCAGATCACCATGGCCGAGGACATCGGATTGGGCGGTCGCGCCGGGTATTACGACGGTATCGGGGCCGCCCGCGACGTCATCCAGAACCATCTGCTGCAACTGCTGGCGCTCACCGCCATGGAGGAACCGGTGAGCTTCCAGCCCAAGCAGCTGCAGATCGAGAAGATCAAGGTGCTCTCGGCGACCAAACTCGTCGAACCCCTGGACGAGACGACCGCGCGCGGGCAGTACACGGCGGGCTGGCAGGGCAGTGAGCCCGTGGCCGGACTGCTGCAGGAGGAGGGCTTCGACCCCGACTCCACCACCGAGACCTACGCCGCCATCACCCTCGCCGTGGAGACCCGCCGCTGGGCCGGTGTGCCGTTCTATCTGCGCACCGGAAAACGCCTGGGCCGCAGGGTGACCGAGATCGCCGTGGTGTTCAAACGGGCTCCGCACCTGCCCTTCGACCAGACCATGACCGAGGAGCTCGGCCAGAACGCGCTGGTCATCCGGGTGCAGCCGGATGAGGGCATCACCATGCGGTTCGGGTCCAAGGTGCCCGGCTCCAGCATGGAGGTCCGGGACGTGAACATGGACTTCTCCTACGGCGAGGCGTTCACCGAGGACTCCCCCGAGGCGTACGAGCGGCTCATCCTCGACGTGCTGCTCGGGGTGCCGTCGCTGTTCCCGGTCAACGAGGAGGTCGAATTGTCCTGGCGCATCCTCGATCCCGTACTCGAACGCTGGGCGGCCGACGGGCGACCCGAACCGTACGAGGCGGGCACCTGGGGTCCGGAATCGGCCGACGAGATGCTCGCGCGCAGCGGGCGGGAATGGCGGCGGCCGTGATCATCGACATGCCGGATACGGATACCCGCGAGGTATCCAAGCGCCTCATCTCGCTGCGCGAGGCCAATGGCGTGATCACCGTGGGCCGGGTGCTCACCCTGGTGGTGTGCACCCTGGACAGCTCCGAGGCCGAGGACGCCATCGAGGCCGCCAACGACGCCAGCCGCGAACACCCCTGCCGCGTCATCGTGCTGGCGCGCGGGGATCGCACCGCGGCGACCCGGCTGGACGCGCAGATCCGAGTCGGCGGTGACGCGGGCGCGGCCGAGGTGATAGTGCTGCGGTTGCAGGGCGATCTGGTCTCCCACGAGGCCAGCGTGGTCACCCCGTTCCTGCTGCCGGACACCCCGGTGGTGGCGTGGTGGCCGCGCGGCGCACCCGAGTTCCCGTCCAAGGACGCGGTGGGCCGCCTGGCGACCCGCCGCATCACCGACGCCACCTTCGCACCGGATCCGCAGGCCACGATCAAGAAGCGGCGCAACGCCTACGCTCCCGGCGACACCGATCTGGCGTGGAGCCGGGTCACCTACTGGCGGGCGCTGCTGGCCGCCGCGCTCGACGAGGCCCCGTTCGAACCCGTGGAATCCGTGACCGTGTCGGGTCTGCGTGACGAACCGGCCCTGGACATGCTGGCGGGCTGGTTGGCCGCGCGGCTGTCCTGCCCGGTGGTGCGCCGGTCCGGTGATCTGAAGGTCGAGATCCGCAGGCCCACGGTGTCGATCGCGATCTCGCGCCCGCAGGAGGGTCGGACCGCGACCCTGGCCCGCACCGGGGAGCCGTCGCAGCGCTTCGCACTGGCGCGCCGGGAGACCCGGGACTGTCTGGCGGAGGAGCTGCGGCATCTGGAAGCCGACGACATCTACGCCGAAGCCCTCACCGGCATCGAAAGGGTGACCTATGAGTAAGCCCGCCGTCGAAACCTTCACCGGCACCGAGGATCTGGTCGAGGCCGCCGCCGCGCGGTTCGTCGCCCAGGTGGTCGAGGCCCAGCGGCTGCGCGGGTCGGCGTCGGTGGTGCTGACCGGCGGCGGCACCGGCATCGGCCTGCTCGAGGTGGTGCGGCGGGCCCCCGGGGAGATCGACTGGTCACGCATCGACATCTTCTGGGGTGACGAGCGATTCCTGCCCGCCGACGATCCGGAACGCAATGATCTGCAAGCCCGGCGGGCGCTGCTGGATCATGTTCCGGTGGACCCCTCCCGCGTGTACCCGGTGGCCACCTCCGACAGCGAGTACCCGGATCCGGTCGAGGCGGCGGCAGCGTACTTGCGCACCGTGCGCAGCCACCTCGGCGAGAGCGGCTTCTTCGACCTGCACCTGCTCGGTATGGGCGGAGAGGGCCATATCAATTCCCTGTTCCCGCATACCGACGCGGTGCGCGAGGAGCACGAACTCGTGGTGGCGGTGACGGATTCGCCGAAGCCGCCGCCGGTGCGGGTGACGCTGACGCTGCCCGCCGTGCGGCAGTCCCGCCACGTGGTGCTGGTGGTCTCCGGCGAGGCCAAGGCCGCTGCGGTGGCCGCCGCCCTCAATGGCGCGTCGCCCTTGGACGTCCCATCCGCCGGTGCGGTCGGAGCGGAGTCCACCACCTGGCTGCTCGACGAGTCGGCCGCCGCCGATCTGCCACGCTGACCGCATCCGGCTGATGTAGGGCGGTGCGGGTTGCCGCCCACGCTTGCCCGGACCACTCGGCGGTCGGTCGATACCATTGGCGGTGTCGATCGGGGCCGTGAATGTCGCTAGGGACTCGCCGCACAAGCCCTCCCGTCGTGCCTGCCGTGCCGCTGCACCAAGCAGGTTGCGCACCAGGCGGGTCGCCGTATCGCGCGGGTCGCCGTATCGGGCGAGGGCCGCTCACGCCCAACGCGTGATGCAGCGCTGAGAGCGATCAGCCGCGCGACAACCGAGCTGACGATCGAACGCCGGAGTCGCTCAGGCGGTTTCGAGGAACCGCTGTACCGAGCGCGACGGGGCCGGGCCGGTGCGCCAGACCAGATACAGGTGCGATGGCGGGGCGTCCGGGACATCGCGGTAGACCACGCCGGGGTGGGGCGCGCGAGTTCGGGCCAGTTCGGGGACCGCGCCGATCCCCCGGTCGGCCGCCACCAGCTCGATCCACTCGTCGAAATTGGCGCAGGTGATGACCTGACGCTCCGCGTTGGGTGCGGGCCAGGAGTTCTCGTCGGTGGTGCCGGAGATGGTGTTGACCACCAACGGGAGATCGGCGAGATCACGCCAGCTCGGCGCATCGCCCTGAGCCAGTGGCGAGGTGGCCGCGACGGCCAGCACGCGCCGTTCGGTGGCGATCTGCTTCGAAGCGAATCCTCGCGGCAGGCGAATCTGTTTGCGGTACAGCGCGATATCGATGGTGCGTGCGGTCAGCGCCGCGAGCGGGTCGTCCACGCGGTGGATCTCGATATGCCCGCCGACCGCCTCGAAGCGGGTGCGTGCGGCCGCGAACCAGGTGTCGGGCAGCAGCCAGGAGAAGCCGAGGGCCACCGCCGCACGCAGTTGCAGGTCGGCGCACACGGTGTCCAGGTCGGCGAGGATGCGGCGGGTGTGCGCGAGGAAGGCCGCGCCGTCCTCGGTGAGGTCGAAGCGCCGCGAGGTGCGCTCGATGAGGCGGGTGTCGAGTATGCGCTCCAACTGCTGGATGGTGCGGGTGAGTGAGGGCTGGGTGACGTGCAGTCGCCGGGCCGCCCGCGTGTAGTTGGCCTCGTCGCACAGGGCGAGATAGGCGCGCAGGTGGCGAAGCTCCAGATCCATGCGTCCAGCGTATACATACCGCGTGAGAAGCATTTCCCAGGTGCTTTCACGGTCCGTAGCGTCGGCGGGCGTGACTATCGTGGCGACTCGACGACTGGGACTGGGCACGGCCGTCGCGGCGGCCGCGGGCTTGGCGGCCGCCGTCGGGGTCGGGCGGTTCGTCTACACGCCGCTGCTGCCGACCATGGTCGATGCCGGTCGGCTCGACGCGCACAGCGGCGCGCTGGTGGCCGCCGCGAACTACGCGGGCTATCTGCTCGGCGCGGTGGCGCTGGCTCGGCGTCCGGAATGGAACGGGCGCTCGACCTTTCGGCTCGCCGCCATGGCCCTGATCGTCAGTGACCTGCTCATGGCGATCCCGGCCGCACCGGCCGTTGCGGCGGTGCTGCGGTTCGTGGCCGGGATCGCCAGTGCGGCACTGTTCATCGGCTGCGCCGCCGTCGCGGCCCGGCACGAGAACCGCAGGCGGGCGGCCGGGATCGTCTTCTCCGGTGTCGGTGCCGGCATCGCCGCGGCCGGGCTGCTGGTGCTCCTCACCCAGCACGTGCTGTCCTGGCAGGCGCTGTGGCTGGTGTCGGCCGCGGTCACCGCCGCGCTGCTCGCGCCTACGCGACGCCTCGACATCCGACCGGGCACCCGGCGGGGCACGGGGGCACGGGCCGGTGCGAGCGCCGCACCGCCCGATGGCAATCCGGCCGATACGGCCGATACGGCCGGGCACCGCGTGGTGAGCCGCACGAAGGCCGCACGAATCCGGCCGCGGGTTGCCACCGAGGAGGCCGCATACCGGGTGGTGGGCCAGGGCGAGATCACCGCGTCTCGGGTGGGGCACGGCAAGCTCAGGGCATCCCGAGCGGGGCACAGCGAGTTCACGGCATCCCGAACGGAGCAGAGCGAGTTCACGGCATCCCGAACGGAGCACAGCGAGTTCACGGCACCCCGAACGGAGCACGGCGAGTTCACGGCATCCCGAACGGAGCACGGCGAGTTCACGGCATCCCGAACGGGGCACAGCGAACTCGGCCCGCCCCGCCCGGGGCGCGTCTGGCTGGCGCTGCGTGTGTCGTACCTCCTGGAGGGACTCGGCTATATCGTGATCGGCACCTTCCTCGTCGCGGCCGTCGCTGGGCCGGGCCGACAGGCCGAGGGCACGCTGATGTGGATTCTGGTGGGATCGGCGGCGGCTCCGTCGACGGTGCTGTGGGGTGCGGGCGCGCGCCGGTGGTCGGCCTCCCGCATGCTCGTCCTCGCCCTGATACTGCAGGCGATCTCGGCCGCCATGCCCGCCGTATCGTCCGGCACCGCCGCCGCGCTGGTCTCGGCCGTCCTGTTCGGCGCGACGTTCATGGGCATCGTCATGCTGGCCATGGAGATCGGTGACGATCTGGTCGACGGCCCGGCGGCCGCCACCCTGACCGCGGGCTACGGTTTCGGGCAGATGCTCGGCCCGCTGGTCGTCGCACCGGTGCTCGGGAGCGGGTACACCGCGGCCTTCGGTATCGCCACCGCCGTCCTGCTCGCCGCCGCGGCGGCGGCATTGGTTGTGCACCGGTCATATGCTTCGATCGAGACATGACGGACAGCATTGATGTCGCTCGGGTCGTGAGCGCCAGCCGGGAGGTCGCCGCCAACGCGGAGCGGATCTTCGACCTGATCGCCGATCCGGCAGAGCAGCCGCGCTGGGACGGCAACGAGAATCTCGATCGCGCACCGGACGGGCAGCGCGTGCGCGCGGCGGGTGCGGTGTTCACGATGACGCTCACCAACGGCCATGTCCGCGAGAACCACATCGTCGAGTTCGAGGAGGGCCGCCGCATCGCCTGGCTGCCCTCGGAGCCCGGCGAGGACTCCCCCGGCCACCTGTGGCGCTGGGAACTGGAGCCCCTGGGCGACAACCGGACTCGGGTCACCCACACCTACGACTGGTCGAACCTGACCGACGAGAAGCGCCTCCCCCGAGCCCGTGCGACGACCTCGGACAAGCTACTGGCCTCGATCGACCGTCTGGCCGCCCTCGCCGAAAGCGAGTAGCTCCGCGCGGGTCAGCCTGCCGCCGGTTGGAAGAGTTCGACGACATTACCCGCCGGATCGAGCAGCAGGATCTGTTGTCCGCCGGGGCCTTTCACGATGTCGTTGCGGAACGGCACCCCGGCGGCACGCAGTCGCTCGACCTCGGCGGCGATATCGTCGACGATGAGCTGGACGCGGTTCCATCCACCCGGGTGCGGGACCTCGCCGTCGGGCATGGGGCGGCCGGCGGAACTCTTCGGCCCGGAGAGCAGCAGTCGCAGTGGGCCACGGCTGATTCCGGCGAATACCGGGGCGGCGTCGAGATCGACGCTGAAGCCGAAGTGGTCGGTGTAGAAGGCGAGCGCGGCGGCGACATCGTCGACCATATAGCGGACGCTGATCTGGTCAGTTGCGGTGTTCGACATAGTCGACACTCCTGGGAGTGAATGTGGGATACATAGTGGTCGACAGGAATCGGATACGGGTGTCGAGTTCAGCCGCGACACGGCAGAACTCGGCGTATTCGGCCTGCGGAGTGGACCCGGCGGCCGCCGGGTCCGGCATGCTCCAGTGCATGCTGACGGCCGCCCCGTGGTCACGGGGTACCTCACGGACCTTGTCGCATAACGTGATCACGTAGTCGAAGTGGCGGTCGGCGACGGCCGACAGCCCCACGGTGCCGTGGCCGCTGAGGTCGATGCCGTACCGCTCCCGCATGACACGCACGGTGTTCGGATGCAGTGCGGGCTTGGGATGACTGCCCGCACTGGCCACCTCGAGGGCACCGCCACCCCGCCGGCGCAACAGCGCCTCCGCCATCGGTGAGCGCGCACTGTTTCCGGTGCACAGGAACAGCACCGCGCCGGACGGCTCCCCGGCGGCGTCGACGGTGGGAGCCAGGGCGGGATGCAGCGCCGCCGATGCCGCGGCGAAGGCCGTGCCGCAGCGGTCCAGGTCGAGGTGGTAGTAGCTGTCGCGGCCGTCGAAACTACTGCGCCGCACCGTCACCAGACCGGCCGAGCGCAGCAGTCGCAAATGGTAGGAGACCAGATTCTGCGGCTCCCCGGTCGCGGTGACCAGTTCCCGCACGCGCCGGTCACTGCCCGCCAACTCGGTGAGCAGCGCCCAGCGCAACGGGTGCGAGGCCATCCGCATGAGGAGTGGGACCCGATCGACCACCATGTCTCGAAAATACATCAAACTGATTTGATGCACTAGGGGGTGTGCGGGGCCCGATCCCGTCAGATACGTACAGCGACAATCCGGAAAGGCGTCGTGGGCGTCCCCGGAGCCATCGGCCCGCCCTTGTCGAACTGGGAGGCCACGACCAGCGTTCGATCTCCCACACGCACCAGAGTCGTTGGGATGGCGAGGGATTCGTCGGTGAACTGCTCGGTGAGAGTGGCGGTGGCGTAGTCGTCGGACATGGTCCAGCGGCTCAGCGTGTTGGTGGTGTTGTGGGCGACCCGCAGCGTGTGATCCACCAGGTCCAGGCCGTCACCGTGGGCCACGTCGCCACCGTTCAGGACCACCTTGCGCACCGGCTCCGCCGCGCCGGGCGCGGTGGCGATGCGGTACAGGTCCCCGCCGGTCATATCGACGATCAGCAGATACCGGCCCGTCGAATCGACCACGATGCCGTTGATGCCGAAGGCATCCTCCGGGAGTGGTTCGAGATGCGGCGCGAGGTCGAATACCGGTGCGAGTTCGGCATTTCCGCCGGCGGCGACTTGCTCGGGGGTCACGCGGTAGACGACCGAGCGGATGCTGTCGGTCAGGTAGGCGGTGCCGTCGGGCGCGAAGTCGAGATCGTTGACGAAACGCGGCGCATCGCCCAGCACGTCGAAGCGCGCGACCAGCGCCCGGGTGGCGATGTCGTAGACGGCTACCCCGGCGGTGGAATCGGTGACCCACAGCCGACCGCGGTCGTCGACCTTCATGCCGTTGGCCGTGGCCCGGCCGTCGGTTCCGGCGGGCAGGAAGACCTCCGCCGCGGTCGCACCGGCGGCGGCCCGGTAGACCGCGCCATTGGTGTAGGAGCCTACGTAGGTGTCGCCGGTGCGGGCGTCGAGGGCGATGCCCTCGGGATAGGCGCGGTCATCCGGCAGCGTGTAGGCGGTGACGACCCGCGTCTCGGGTTCGTTCGAGCTAGCGGCCGGTTCGTCGGACTGCCCGCAGGCGGTGAGGACGAGTGCCGCCGCCAGGGTCGCGATGAACGTCGGCACGCGGCGGGGTGCGGTGAGCATGGGTTTCTCTTCTCGACAGCGCGAATGAGTGACTACTCATCATTGAGCGGTCACGAATGTAGATTAGAGTTCTAATCCTCGTCAAGACCCTAACCATGGGACGACCGGATACCATGCCTGCATGACCGCCATGCCTGCCGCCGAGCGCATCGGCTCCTATGTCAAACGCGCCGAGCAGGCTCTGAACGCGGCCAAGAACGCCGCCCTCAAACCGGCCGGGGTGACGGTCGCGCAGTACGCCGCCCTGCTCTTCCTCACCGAGAATCCCGGCATCTCCGCCGCCGCCCTGGCCCGGCTGTGCGGCGTCACCCCGCCGACCATGAATACGATCCTCACCAACCTCCAGGACCGCGGGCTCATCGAGCGCACCCCGCACGCCTGGCATCGAAACGTCTTGGAAACCCGCCTGACCGAACAGGGCGAGCAGGTGATGCACGATGCCGACGCCCGCGCCGTCCGCGTCGAACGCGCCCTGGCCGAGGAGTTCACCGCCGCCGAACGGCAAACCCTGCTGGACCTGCTCACCCGCTGCGCGGACCGCCTCGACACGATTCGTCCCGAACCCCAACCCGGGAAGCGCTGATCCATGGCGGGCGCACCCGCGCCCCCACCGTGTGATTGCCGTCGCGATGCGCGGGAACCACCACGGTTATGACGATGATCGTCGGCACCTCGGGCTGGCAGTACGCGGATTGGCGTGCGGTGTTCTACCCGAGGGGCGTCGCGCAACGGCGGTGGCTCGAGCACTATGCCGCCTCGTTCGCCACCGTGGAATTGAATGCCGCGTTCTATCGGCCGGTGACCCGATCGACCTTCGAGGGCTGGCGGGAGCGCACCCCGGCCGACTTCGTCATGGCGGTGAAGGCCAGCCGGGTGGTCACCCACTATCGGCGGCTGGTCGATGTCGACCTTCCGCTGGAGCGGTCACTCGCGGCGGCATCCGGACTGGGCGACAAACTGGGTCCGATCCTGCTGCAACTGCCGCCGAACCTGACCGCGGCACCGAATCGGCTGGATGCGGTGCTGCGGCTGATTCCCACCGCCCTGCGGGTGGTCGTGGAGCCGCGCCACGAGAGTTGGTGGAGCGATGAGGTGCGCGCCGTACTGGCGGCGCATCGGGCGGCACTGTGCTGGGCCGATCGACTGAACGAGCCGGTCACGCCGCTGTGGCGGACCACCGACTGGGCGTACGTCCGCTTCCACGAGGGTACGGCCGAGCCGTGGCCGTGCTATTCGGACGAGGTGCTGGCCGCCTGGGTGCGGCGGATCGGCGATACCTGGGACACCGACCGAGACGTGTACGTGTACTTCAACAACGATCCGGGCGGTGCGGCGATCCACAATGCCGTTCGCTTCGCCGCATTCGCGCGCGCCGCGGGCTGGCCGGTCACGCGCACGCCCGCACCACTGGCACCGGCCGTGGACCCGCCCGCCGTGTCGAAGGAATGGAACACTCCGTGGTGAGACCACGGGTTGCCCGCTCGCTCGGCACGGGTTCGATTCACCTCCGCGATCATGTTTGCCCTCGAGCGAGCCGGGTAGTTGCCGAAACATAGCTGAACCAAGGTCATTCGATTCCGAGAATTCGAGGAGCACTACCATGACTGGACTGCTCGACGAGATCATCGGCAATTCCGTGTACGACCGCGGTGGCGACAAGATCGGCAAGGTCAAGCAGATCTACATCGACAACACCTCGGGCGCGCCCACCTGGGCGGCGGTCTCCACCGGCTTCTTCCATGACGACTCCCTGGTGCCGCTGGCCGGGGCCCGGCACGAACCCGGCTCCGACGCCCTCCAGGTGCAGGTCGCCAAGGACGAGGTGAAATCCGCCCCGCACGTCGACCTCGAACCCGAGATCAGCGTCGACGACGAGCGCGAACTGTTCACCCACTACCACCTGGACCCGCGCGGTGCGGGCTGGGACGCCGGCGGCGGACCCGGTTACGACCGCCGAGCCGACGACGAGATGATCCGCTCCGAGGAACGCCTCGAGATCGACAGGGAGCGAGCCACCACGGGCCGCGCCAGGTTGCGCAAGTACGTGGTGACAGAGGAGCAGACCGTCACGGTGCCGACCACCCACGAGGAAGTCCGTATCGAACGCGAGCCGATCACCGATCCGCACGCGGCGGAGCACGCGGATATCGGCGACGAGGAGCGTGAGGTCACCCTGCACGAGGACCGGTTGACCGTCGACAAGGAGGCCGTCCCGGTCGAGCGCGCCCGCTTGGCCGTCGACGAGGTCGAGGACAACAGGACGGTCTCCGGGACCGTCCGCAAGGAGCGCTTCGAAACCGAAGGCGTCGAGGACGATCCGAACCGCGAGCGCTAGGGAGTCCGCGCCCACCGATCCCGCCACGGAACCGAGCGGTCGGTGGGCGCGGCACCGGCTACGTCGACACTGCGGCGCGGACTCCGCGCCCGACGCAGCCCAGTGCCGCGACGATCAATGCCGCGGGTACCAGGAATGCCCACCAGCCCGTCGCCCTACCCAGCGCCACAGCGCCTCCCGCGCCGACCACCAGTCCGGCGATGCGGGCCAGTGACCACGGGTCCGCTTTGCCGGTCGCGGCGAGATCGCTACAGCAGCGGGTGAAGGTGCTCGTCAGATAGGTGGTGGGGGAATTCGGATCGGCCGCCATCACCGTCGCGGACTGCATGCCCATGGCCAGCGAAGCCAGCACCAGCAGCGGCGCCCGGCCGAACCCGTCGCCGTAGACCACGGCCAGTGCGGCGAGCGCGCCGACGAGAACGGCTTCGGCGACGAGACATTCGAGTACGCGGCGCTCGCGGCGCCCGCGCTCGGCACGACACCAACAGGCCGCCACCACGATTCCCACCGCATAGCCGCCCAGCACGGTGAGCGGGCCCGCGACATCCGTCCACGGCAGTGCCACGGCCACGCCCAGCAGCACCAGATTGCCGGTCAGGACGCTGGCGAACACCTTGCCCAGCTCGGTGAACACCAGCGCGTCCATGGCCCCGGCCCCGGCGCTGAGCAGCACCAGCGCGGTGGGGCCGCCCGGAAAGCCGAGTCGGCTCCCCTGTTCGATTGCCATGCGGTCACCGTATCCGCGTGTCACCGACCTGCCCGGCAGCGACGAGGGCGAGCCGCATCACCCCCGCGCATCGACGGCGACGCCGTGACCGCAGCACCGGGACGCGGATCGGCCCCGTGAGCCGGCCGTCAAGCCGATGTCGCGGCGGGTTTCACTCCGAGGCTGTCGAGGCTGGCGAGCAGGAAGTCGTTCACCGCGGTGGGGTTCTCGAGCTGCACCAGGTGACCCGCGCCGGGCACCTCCACCACCGCGCGCAGGTCCGGGACCGCGGCCCGCATGGTGGCCAGCGGATCGCGGCCGCTGAAGCCCTCCATATCGGGATCGTGCTCGCCGTAGAGGAAGTAGGCGGGCACGCTCACCGTCGCGTCGGCGAAGTCGGCGGTCAGTTCCCAGTTGCGGTCCAGATTGCGGTACCAGTTGAGGCCGCCGGTGAATCCGGTGCGCTCGAAATCGGCGGCGAGAGTGTCGAATTCCTCCTGGGTGAGCCAGGACCACGGCAGTGCGGGGGCCTCCGGCAGTACGTCCAGGTAGCCGAGGCCGGGCGGATTCTTCCAGGTGTCGAGGTAGTGGTAGGCGCCGCTGAGCGAGTAGTACACCCGGGCCAGGAATTCCCGTGGGCGGGCGGCGAGTTCGGCATCGGCCACACCCGGCTCCTGGAAGTACGACAGGTGCAGGAAGTGCCGCTGCGCGGCCTTGGTCCAGAACGCCGACGGCGGCTTGGGCGGGCGCGGGGCGAACGGATTGTTCAACACCATGACGCCGTCCACCCGCTCGGGGGCGCGCAACGCCAGCTCCCACACCAGCTGCGCCCCGAAATCCAGGCCGACGAAGACGGCCCGCTCGGCGCCGATGTCGTCGAGCAGGGCGAGCAGATCCCCGATGACGGCCGCGTTGGTGTACGCCTCGGGATCGGCGGGAGCGTCGGTGCGGCCGTATCCGCGCAGGTCGGGGGCCAATGCCCGGTAGCCCGCCGCGGCCAGCGCCTCGACCTGGTGGTGCCACACCAAGCCGGTGTGCGGGAACCCGTGACAGAACACCACCGGGTGCCCCTGCCCCCGCTCGGTGACATGCATATCGATGCCGCTGGTCCGCACCGTGCGATGGCTGTTCTCCACTACCGCCTCCAACTTCTAGAACACGTTCTTATTTCAAGGTAGTGTCCAGCGGTTGTGAGCGAAATACCCAAGATTCTCGACGGCCGGGTCGCGGTGGTCACCGGCGCGAGTCGCGGTATCGGCAAGGGCATCGCCCTGGAGCTGGGCGCGGCGGGTGCCACCGTGTACGTCACCGGCCGCAGCACCACGGCCGGACAGCTGCCCGGCACCGTGCACGCCACCGCCGCCGAGATCACCGAACTCGGCGGCGCGGGAGTCGCGGTGGCGTGCGATCACCACGACGACGCGGCGGTGGAACGGCTCTTCGCCCAGGTGCGCGCCGACCACGGGCGACTCGACGTGCTGGTGAACAACGTCTATAACTCGCCGTCGGCGGCGCGCTGGCTCGGACGCAAGTTCTGGGACGTGCCGCCGAAAGCCTGGGACGAGACCTTCGATATCGGGGTGCGATCCCATTACGTGGCAAGCGTTTTCGCCGCGCCCCTGCTCATCGAGGCGGGCGGACTGATCGTGAACGTGTCCTCGCCCGGCGCGCAGCGGCACATGCACAATGCCGTCTACGGCGTCGGCAAGACCGCCCTGGACCGGATGACCGCCGACTTCGCGCACGATCTCGCCGACACCGAGGTCACGGCGGTGTCCATCTGGCCCGGCATCGTGAATACCGAACTGCTGCAGATGGTTCCGGCCGACGAACACGGCCGCCGAATGGTCACGCTGCCCGGTGAGGGCACCTTCGACCTCGACGCCGCCGAGTCGCCGCGCTTCCCGGGCCGTGCCGTGGTCGCACTGGCCGCCGATCCCGAACGCCGCAAGCGGACCGGAAAAGCCTGGCGGGTGGCCGATCTCGCGGACGAGTACGGATTCACCGATATCGACGGCCGTATTCCGCGCGCCGACTAACGCACCGCACCAATTCGCAGCAGTTTCCGACAGAAGGAGTGCCAAGTAATGCGACGCGTATTCATCGTGGGTGTCGCCATGACGCCGTTCGTCAAGATCGGCTCCCGCGAATGGACCTATCCGGAGATGGTCGCGGAGGCGGTACGCGGGGCGCTCGGCGACGCGGGCATCGGCTACGACCGGATCCAGCGCGCCGCCGTCGGCTACGTCTTCCAGCCGTCCGCGGCGGGGCAGCGCGCCCTCTACGACATCGGACTCACCGGCATTCCGATGGTGAACGTCAACAACAACTGCGCCACCGGCTCCACCGCGCTCATGCTGGCCCGGGAATGGGTCGGCGCCGGCCTCGCCGACGTGGCGCTGGCGGTCGGGTTCGAGCAGATGACCAAGGAGGCCATGGCCGGACCGGCCAGCAAGCCCAAGGCGACCACCGTCGACCACCACCTGGCCGTCATGCGCGGGCAGTTCGACTTCGGGAACGCGCCCATCACCACGCAGTTCTTCGGCAATGCCGCCATCGAGCACATGAAGCGGTACGGCACCACGCCCGAGCAGCTGGCGCGGGTGGCGGTGAAGAATCACGAGCATTCGACCCGGAATCCGCTGGCGCAGTTCCAGAACGCGTACACCCTCGACGAGGTGCTGACGGACAAGCCGGTGCACGGACCGCTCACCCGCTCGCAGTGCTCCCCCATGTCCGACGGGGCGGCGGCCGCGGTGGTGGTGAGCGAGGAGTTCGTGCGGGAGCACGGGCTCGAGGCGCAGGCCGTGGAGATCCTCGCCCAGGAGCTGGCCACCGACGATTCCGCCGCTTTCGCCTCCGGATCGATGATCGATGTGGTGGGCTCGGGTATGACCCGTCGCGCCGCACAGCGGGTATTCGACAGCGCCGGAATCGGCATCGGCGATGTCGACGTGATCGAACTGCACGACTGCTTCTCCATCAACGAACTCATCACCTACGAAGCCCTCGGACTCTGTGGCGAAGGCGAATCCGGTGCGCTGGCCGAATCCGGGGCCACCACCTACGGCGGCACCTGGGTGGTGAACCCCTCCGGCGGCCTCATCTCCAAGGGCCACCCGCTGGGCGCCACCGGACTGGCGCAGGCCACCGAATTGTCCTGGCAGCTGCGGGGTCTCGCCGGTGAGCGGCAGGTACCCGATGCCCGGATCGCCCTCGCCCACAACCTCGGACTCGGCGGTGCCACCGTCGTCACCCTCTACGCCGCGCCCAGCGCCTGACCGGAACGGGAGTTGAATTACCCATGACTGCCATCGATCCCGACACCCGCCTGCGGATGCCGGTGCACAACGGCCACAGCCTGCTCGCCGGACTGCGCCGCCATAAGCGCAATCCCGTTGTGACACTGGGCGATACCGTGCTCACCGGCGCGGACGTGCTGAACGCCATCAGCCGGTACGTGGCCGCGTTCGAAGCCAATGGCGTGAGCACCGGAACGCCGGTCGGCATTCTCGCGCTCAACCGTCCCGAGGTGCTGTTCACCATCGCGGCCGGGCAGGTCCGCGGGCAGCGGCGGACCGCGCTGCACCCCATCGGCGGACTCGACGATCACGCGTACGTCCTCGCCGACGCCGGCATCACCACCCTGATCCTGGATCCGGTGCCCGCCTTCGTGCAGCGCGCCCGCGCACTGGTCGACCGGGTACCGAACCTGACCAAGGTGCTCGTCCTCGGCCCCGTACCGGACGAGCTGGCCGATGTCGGTGTGGACTTCCTCGCCGAGGTGGAGAAGTTCGAACCCGAACCGATCGAGGCCACCGAACTGCGGCCCGACGATGTCATCTCGGTGAGCTACACCGGCGGCACCACCGGCAAACCCAAGGGCGTGGTCGGCACCGCGCTCACCATGGCCACCATGACGCAGATCCAGCTGTCGGAATGGGAGTGGCCGAAGCGCCCGAAATTCCTCATCTGCACGCCGCTCTCCCATGCGGGCGCGGCCTTCTTCGTGCCGGTGGTGCTGCTGGGCGGCGAATGCATCGTGCTGCCGCGCTTCGACGCCGGTGAGGTGCTGAAGGCCATCGAGGAACACCGGATCAGCGCCACCATGCTGGTGCCGTCCATGATCTACGCGCTGCTCGACCACCCGGATGCCAAGACACGGGACCTCTCGTCGCTGGAAACCGTCTACTACGGGGCCTCCGCCATCGACCCGAACCGACTGACCCAGGCCATCGAACGGTTCGGGCCGATCTTCGCGCAGTACTTCGGACAGTCCGAGGCGCCCATGGCCATCAGCTACCTGGCCAAGGACGAGCACGACACGGCGCGGCTGAGCTCCTGCGGACGACCCTCGGTCGCGCTGCGTGTCGCTCTCATCGACGACAAGGGCGAGGTCGTGCCGCAGGGCGAGGTGGGCGAGATCTGCGTATCCGGGCCGCTGCTGGCGGCCGGTTACCTGAACCTGCCCGAGGTGACGGCCGAGACGTTCAAGAACGGCTGGCTGCACACCGGCGACCTCGCCCGCGAGGACGAGGACGGCTTCCTGCACATCGTCGGACGCAGCAAGGACATGGTCGTGACCGGCGGGTTCAATGTGTTCCCGCGCGAGGTGGAGGACGTGGTGTCCGAACATCCCGCCGTCCTCGATGTCGCGGTGGTCGGCGTGCCGGATCCGCAGTGGGGCGAGGCGGTGACCGCGGTCGTGGTGCTCGACGCCGCCACGGCCGCCGATGCCGCCGCGGTGGACACGGTGACCGCCGAGATCCAGGCCACGGTCAAGCAGCGCAAGGGTTCGGTGCAGGTGCCGAAGAACGTCGTGGTCATCGACAAGCTGCCGCTGACCGGGCTCGGCAAGCCCGACAAGAAGGCGGTACGGGTGATCGCCCAAGAGCGACTGGGCATTTCGTGATCGGGCCCGGCCGCCTGAGTCCCTAGGCGCGGCCGGTGGTCGGGCGCGCGGCCCCCAGTGTGCGCAGCGACAGCGCTCCCCTGCGCACACTGTCGGTCGCCGCCTCGACCACCGCACGAGTCACGAAGTGCCCCACCGCTGTTGCCACGAAGACGGCGGAAATGAGGAGCGGAGCCCATTCCCAGCCGAGCGCCAGCAGCATGCGCTCGAACGTGTCGCGCGGCTGCACCACCGGCTCCCACGAATTGAGCCGCACCCAGCGCCCCAGAAAGACGCCGACCGCGCACAGCAGATGCGTCAGCAGCGTCACCGGCGTCCGCCAGGCCCCGAGACCGGACCGCTCCAGGAAGCGGTTCATCTCACCGAGCACCAGGTAGTAGGCCACGAACCCGGAGGCGATGAAGGCCGCGTACACCGGCAGTACGGTGGTCACGACCGGCCCGTCCCCCGCCCACCGGATGTCATCGCGCAGATGCACCAGATCGGTCACCACATACGGCGCGTTCGGCAGGAACAGCAGCAACAGCACCGCTCCCGCCCACCACACCGGCGACACCGGCAGCCGCCGCTCCCGCGGTTTCGCCATCCGGAACACCAGCAGCGCCAAACCCACTGGGATCCAAGCCAATACCGTGTTCCACCCCATCCAGAACAGGTTTCGGTGCAGCACCCCCGTCAGGCTGGGCCCGACCGCATCGACAATATCCATGCGCTCATCTTGCCCACGGATCGGCCCGATCGGCCGCCGCTCTCAGAGACCCCACAGTCTCTACACACAACCACCACGAACGGGTCCGCCCAGCACGGATAACCCGGGTGCCGCCGCGGCGGTACCCGGGTTATCCGAAGCCCGATCAGTTCAGGAGAACTTGATCTCCAGGCCGATCCCGAGAATGGCGATCAACCAGACGATGCCCGTGAAGATGGTGATGCGATCCAGGTTCTTCTCGACCACGGTCGACCCCGAAAGGCTGGACTGCACGCCGCCACCGAACAGGCTGGACAGACCGCCACCCTTGGCCCGGTGCAGCAGCACGAGCAGCACCAGCAGCACGCTGGTGATGATCAGCAGGATGTCGAGGAACATGCGCATTTCACGGAGTATATGCGCATGTCACCGGTACGTTCCAACCGGCCCTGGTGCGCCGGGGTGGTGCGATGCGGCTACCGGGGAGTCGTGACCTCGACGGGAATCGAACCCACGTCGCCCTGAGTGAGAGTCAGGGTGCCGAACCAGCACAGCACGAGGCCATCAATGACGTAGATCGGAGTCGAACCGACGAGGGTCCTGATTGAAAGTCAGGCTGCCCATACCGACAGAGCAACTACGCCATGCGTCCGGCTGGATGGAATCGAACCACCTGTGCCCGCGGGCAGGAGGGTTACAGCCTCCGTGCACTCCATGTGCTCAACCGGTAGTGAGGTCGCCCGTTTCAGGCGGCCCGTGCGGAAGACAGAGGACTCGAACCCCATACCCGACGGGCACGACCGCGCTAGCAACGCGGCTCGACCTCCATGGCCGATTTGTCTTCCTCGCGGAAAGCTGAGGAGTCGAACCCCCGGGACACAATGCCCGCCTCCGGTTTTCAAGACCGGCTGGCCTCCACAGGCCGGAACTTTCCTTCCCCGACCACCCGATCGAGCGTGCGGTATAACCAGATTCGCAGGAAAGCCCGCGCGACCACAACCGATTTTCACCGCCCTGCGGATCCCAAGGCAGAACCATCCTGCCCGCAGCGAACCGCGGCCAGGCATCACACCGGTCAAGGGATTACTCGAATACCGCGTCGATGCTGTCAGCGGTCAGCACCCGCGCCGCCCACACCCGCAACCGAGCGGAGTCCGCACCCCGCACGGTCGACTCGACCTCCGCCGCCAGCGGCCCGAACTTCAACGTAAGCTGCTCGAACAGCAGCTCGGCACGCCCCCGCGCCGCTCCGCGGGCTTCACCCTCCGCGCGAAGCTGTTCCGCAGCCGTCACGATGACCTCCTTGACCTCGGGACCGAGCCGGTCGACCACCGGCCCCAGATCGGAATCACTGGTATTGCCGACAGTAAGAATGTACGTCGGCACCGACTGCGCGGTGAGGTCGTCGAGCAGGAACCGAAACCGTGGCAGGCACGCACCGAGCGCGTCACGGGTGGCGGGATCGATGTCGATCACCTCCGACAGCTCCGTCGGAACCTCCCAGCGACGGCCGTCCGGACTGGCGTGCACGACCAACGGGATCACCACCGGCAGCATCCTGGCCTGCGAATGGTCGCCCAGATACCGATTCCAGATCGCCACCAGATACTCCAGCATCCGCATCGGCATCAGCGGATCCGGACGGCTCTGATGCTCGACCAGCAGATACACCAACGCCTCATGACCGTCCAGCCGAGTCCTGAACAGCAGATCGCTGTAGCGCGAACGCAACCGCTGAGAGACGAAACTGCACGGCTGTAATACCAGCGCGTCCCAATCCAATCGGGTCACCACCGATGCCGGCAGCATCGCCCGTAGCTCACCGGCGACGTCGGCGGGGCGCGACATCACGTGCCGGAAGTAGGCGTCGTGTGGGTTCGACGGCGAGTCGGTCACGGACGGGCAACCTACTCCCAGACAGATTGCGACACACCGATTCCTTGCGGTTCCACGCGTGGTCGCCCGCCGCGACCCCGACCGCGTCGCGGCGGCCGGGATCGGCGACGGGGTCGGTCAGTCGATTGCCGGGGTGGAGAAGCGGAAGTCGTCCAGGACGGCCGGGGGCTCGCCGCCGCCGGGGGCCTCGGAATCGTCCTGGCCGTGCACGCCGCCGTAGCGGTTGGTGTGCGGGACCTGCTCTTCGGTGAAGGTTCCGGACAATATCGGGCGCGGGGAATCGCCCAGGTATGCCGCGTAGGTGTCGCCCTCGGCGCGGAGGCGGACCGTGGTCCCGTCGGGCCACTTGAACCACACCGGGATGTATTTGTCGGTGCCCGCGGCGGGGGTGAACGTCGTTCCGTCCCAGCTCAGCAGCGAGAGGCCCATCGAGGTGGCGGTGAACCAGAAATGCACGCCCGCGTGCTGGGTGGCGGGGTCCGCGCGCAAGGCGATCGACATCGCGGAATGTTCGGGGTTGCGGCCGTTCCAGCGAATGGTGGCCTGGACCTCTTGCGTCTCGCCCGCGGCCGGCACCGCGTGGAACGCCATCGACACCGGTTCGCTGGGAGTCCCGTCGGCCGAGAGCCGCCCCTCGGCGATATGCAGGATGCCACCGCCGGCGGTTATCCAATTCGCACCCAATTCGGTACGGTCGAACTCGTCGGTCGTGGCGTTCGCCCCTCCCGTCGATCCCACGTTGAACAGTAGAACAGCGGTCGCGGCGATTGCCGTACCCACGGTTCGTTTCACTACATGCCCCCTTCTGCACGTTTTTGTCGTGTAGATCAAGTTGCTGAGGATAGCCGCTATTCCCAACCGACCGGTCGCGTGGTCCGACGGATGGGGTACCCCCGACCGACCGGTCGAACCGGATCGCACGGCCGGTGCCGACCGTCGCGTACCTGCGTAAAGGACGGGCAGACGGCAGGTGAACCGCGGCTGTGCGCCATGCGACCGATGGCCGGTCCTGTGGACGGCGAATTGTGAACAGCGGCCGCGAGATCGGCTGGAGATCACATATTCGGCGGTGGTGCGCCGCGCCGAGAATTGCGCGACATTCCGACTCTGTTCGTCGGTCCCCCGGTGGGGACGTGTGCGAGTTCCGCCGGACGGTCACCACTCGGCACGCGAATCGGCGGGTCGACGACGACGGCGAATGTGCCACCCGCCGAGCCTGGTCCGACCATCGCGAAGCCCCGACGCACAGGGGGTCACGTCGGGGCTTCTCGCATCAGTATGCGCCTGTCCGCCCACGCGCGTGCAGGATTCGCCGAAACATCGGCCCTGGACATCGGCCCCGGTGGGCAGGTGCGAGGCCCCGGCGCGAAGGGAGTGACCGGGGCCTCGATAGGTTTGTCGGAAATGCCGGGCCGCTGTTAGCAATCCGTTCGGTTGTGTCGCACCGCGTCAGGATGCCGCGACCAGGTCGACCACCGGGGCCGCCGCCGCCGTGCTCTGCACCGACGCGATGCCCTTCTTCGCGGCGTCCTTGCTCGCGTACGCCTGACTTTGGGCGACGATCTCGCCGTTGCCCGCCTTGAGCCGCCACCGGAACTTGCCGGAGGCGTCGCAGAAGATCTCGAACTTCCCTGACATGACTGCCTCGATTCTCGGTTGCCGGTTAATAGCCGGAATGGTGGAGGTATGCCCACTCACCGGTGGGTAAACCCGCGGCGACACGACCGAGTCGCTGTCGTGACCGACGGCGGCGATTCCTCATGCCCGTGGCGGGATCGGCGGCGGCACCGCGACCAGGTGCAGGGTATGGCTCTCACCGATGGTGAACTGGGCGACACGGGCCTCGGCGGCCTGGTCCTGGGCGGTGAGACGGAGTTGGTGCTGGAGCATGTGCTCCGCCCAGGAGCGGACCACGAACGCCTCGATATAGCGATCGGTCGAGCCCACATCGCGGAAGAGCCGCCATTCCATCGCGCCGGTGCGCTGCCGCGAGCGTCCCACCCGCGACATGGCCCGGACGAAGTCGGGGGCGAGTTCCTCGGGGACCTTGTACGTTTCCAGGACCAGCACGGGACCGTCGGTGGGTGCGGGTTCGAAGACCAATGTCGGTTCGGGCCAATGGGCGGACGGCGTGGTGTCCACCGAGGCCACCTTGACCGGCAGCCAGCGGGTACTCACCGCGCACAGTGCCAGCAGCGCGGCGGCCGCGAGTAGGGCGGACTCCATCCCGAACCAGCCCGCGACCAGGCCCCACAGCAGCGAGCCGAGAGCTTGGCCGCCCATGAACACCAACAGATAGACCGACAGGCCGCGCGCCCGCACCCACCCCGGCAGCAGCAACTGCATGGTGGCGTTCAGGGTGGACATGGCGGTGATCCAGCCGAACCCGCCGAGCACCAGCAGCACGAGGACGACGACCTCGTTGCGCAGCTGGGCGGCGGCGAGCGTGGCGAGGCCGAAGGCGATCGCACCCACAGCCAGCAATCCGGTGGGCCGCATGGACTTTCGCAGCCGCGCGAGCTGAGTGGCGCCGATGATCGCACCCAGGCCGAGCGCGCCGAGCAGCAGTCCGTAACCGGAGGACGACAGCCCCAGCCGGTCGTGCGCGACCACCGGCAGCAGCGCCCACAGCGCGCTGCCGGGACCGACGAAGAGCAGGCAGCGCACCAGCACCCGGCGCACGGCGGGCGACGCCTGGATGTAGCGCAGCCCGGCCTGCAGGGCGGCGATCGGCCGCTCGGTCGGCAGATCCCGGTCGGCCGTCGGTCGCCGCCAGCGCACCAGCACCACCAGAATCCCGGTGAACGACAGGGCGTTGAGGGCGAAGACCCAACTCGGCCCGGACACCGCCACCAGCGCTCCGGCCAGTGCCGGGCCGACCGCGCGACCGATATTCATGCCCATGCTGCCCAATGCCGCCGCGGCCGGAATCTGATTGCGCGGCACCAGATCCGGCTGGATGGCCTGCCAGGCCGGACCGGTGAGCGCCTGTCCGCAGCCGAGCACGAACAGCAGGAGCAGCAGCACCGCGGGCGTGGTGTGCCCGGTCGCGGTGAGCACGGCCAGCAGGGCCGCGAATCCGGCCATGGCCGACTGCGCGGCGATGAGCAGCCGCCGCCGGTCCACCAGATCGGCCAATACCCCCGAGGGGACGGCCAACAGCATGACCGGCAGCGTGGTGGCCGTCTGTACCAGCGACACCAGGGTGGCGGCATTCGGATTGTCGACCAGCACCCACTGCGCGCCGACCGTCTGCATCCAGGTGCCCAGATTGGAGACCAACTGCGCGATCCAGAGCGCCCGGAAGACCTTGGACGCCAGCGGCGCCCAGGCCGAATCACCGCGTTTCGCAACAACCTCGCTCACTGGCACGAGCGTATTTCCCACCTACCGGTCGGTGCGAACGCCACGCTGTCCGGGAGTCAGGCCAGCGCCAGGAACAACTTCTCCAGCTCGTCCACGGTCATCGGATCGGAACCCTCGGCCCGCTCCTCGGTCAGGCACTCTCGCAACCCGGTGGCGACGATCTTGAACCCGGCCCGGTCCAGGGCGCGGGACACCGCCGCGAGCTGGGTGACGACTTCCTTGCAGTCGCGCCCCTGTTCGATCATGGAGATCACCCCCGCCAGCTGTCCGTGCGCACGACGCAACCGGTTGAGCACCGGTGCGATGCTGTTCTCGTCGCCGACCATGATGTCTCCTCCTCGATCGAACCCCGTCCCACGATACCCGCCGGGGTATCGCGGGACGGGCTGCCGCCCACCCTCAGTGGTGGACGAAAGTGATGGTGGGCAGCACCGCGCGCAGCCAGCGCGGCGACCACCACGCGCCGTGCCCGGTCAGCCGCAGCGTGACCGGCAGCAGCACCAGGCGCACCACGACGGCGTCGAGCAGCACCGCGACACCGAGAATGATGCCCATCTCCTTCGGTGGCAGCGGCTCGGCCAGCGCGAAGGTGAAGAACACCGCCACCATGACCGCCGCGGCGGCGAGAATCACCCGCCCGGAGTGGGCCAGGCCGTCCACCTGCGCGACCCTGGCGTCTCCGGACCGCTCGTAGTGCTCCTTGGCGGTGGCGAGCAGGAACACGGTGTAGTCCATGGCGATCGCGAAGATCATGGCGAAGAAGAACACCGGACCCCACCCGTCCAGGAACCCCTGCGGGGTGAAGCCGAGCAGACTCGCACCGTGACCGTCCTGGAAGATCAGCTTCGCCACCCCGAACGCCGCCGCGGTCGACAGCAGGCTGACCAGCGTGCCCAGCGCCGCGATGAGCGGGGCCTGCAGGGCGACCAGCAGCAGGAGGAATCCGAGCACGAGAATCACGCCGACGATGATCGGCAGATAGTCGTCCAGTGCCTGCTGCAGATCCAGATTCTCCGCGGGCGCGCCACCCACCAGCGCCGCTTCCGGCAGCCGGTCGCGCAGCCGATCCAGGGTCTCCCCCAGCCGTGCGTCGGAGGGGTCGACGTCAGGCAGCGCCTGCAGCATGGCCAGACCGGATCCGTCCCCGGCCGGCTGTGCGGGCGTGACCATGGCGATGCCCTCGGTGTCGGCGGCCAGGCGCGCGGTCTCGGCGGCCGCCTCGGCGGGGACGACGATCTGCAAAGCCCCCGGCGCACCGGCGCCCAACTGCCGTTGCACGAGTTCATACCCCTGCCGCACCGGCGCGTCGGCCGGGACGACCTGGATCGAGGGCATCGCGACCCGCAGCCCGAGCACCGGAATCGACAATCCGATCAGCACCGCCAGACCGGCGACCGCGAAGGGCACGGGATGCGCGTGCAGCAGCTCGCCCCACCGCGCGAACCGCGGTGACCGATGCCGCTGCCGCGTGGCGTACGGCAGCGCGCCGGCATTGATCCGGCTGCCGAGCGCACCCAGTGCGGCGGGCAGCAGCGTCAGGGTCGCCGCGAGCACGAAGACCACCGCCAGCATGATGCCGACCGCCATGGTGCGCACCGCCGGTGCGGGAACCAACAGCACCGCCGACAGACTCACCAGCACGGTGAGCCCGGACAGCACGACCGCCTTGCCCGCGGTGTCCATGGTCTCGGCCACCGCGGCGCGCGTGTCGCCGGCCTTGGCCAGTGCGTCGCGGAAACGCGCGACGATGAACAGCGCGTAGTCGATGCCCAGCGCCAGGGCGAACATCATGGCGAAGTTCATGGCCCACACCGAGATCGGCGTGACCTGGTTCAACAGCACCAGCCCGCCCGCGGACGCCACCAGCCCGGCGACCGTCAGCAGCAGCGGCAGCCCGGCCGCCACCAGTGATCCGAAGGCCAGCACCATGATCGCCAGAGTGACCGGCCAGGAGAACAATTCGGCCTTGATCATGGCGTCGTGATTGGCCTTGTTGAAGTCGCTCCAGAGGGCCGAGGCCCCGGTCGGGTAGACCTCGATGCCGTCGCCGGAGAGCGCGGTCAGCGCCTGCTTGTGCTCGTCCACGGCGCGCACCATGTCATCGGTCGAGGCATCGGCGCCCGCGATCAGGATTCCGGTGTGGTTGTCGGGACTGATCGTCATGCCCGGCTGCGGCGCGATCACCGCGCCGAACCGGTCGTCCCCGGCCAGCCGTGCGGTGACCGCACCGATCACCCGCTGTACGGCGGGGCTGTCGACGGTCTCGGTGTCGGAGTGCACCACCACCTGCACGGCCGCCGAGGAATTGCCGCCGAAGTGCTGCTGCGCCAACTCGCGGACTCGCACCGACTCCGATCCGTTCGCCTGCCAGCCCGCGCCGGCGAGGGAGGTGAACACGCTCGGCGCGGCGGCGCCCAGCGCGATCAGCACCACCAACCACGCGCCGAACACCCAGCGGGTGTGCCCGGCCATGGCCGCGCCGAGCCGCGCCAGCGGCCCGCCCGTGCGCGTGTCGATCTGCTCGGTTTCGGTCGTGATCATCGTGTCCGTCACCGGGGCACCTCCGTGGCGGTGCGACTGTCGCGATTCGGCATACTCTCACTCCTTCTATACCCCCGGGGGTATCTACCCGAGCGAGGATACCCCAGGGGGTATCCAGCAGGCCATACGCGACGGCAGCGGGGACGCCCGAAGCGGCCCGACTCACACCGCCGCGACGCCGATCAACCCTCCGGCGAGGCCGCCACCCGAGCGGCATAGGCCGCCAACATGTCCTCCACCAGGGTGAGAATGGCGGCATCGAGATCGGGGCGCGAGTAGACGCCGCGCACCACCGCTTCACCGGAGAACATGTGCAGCATCATGAAGAACAGCGGCTCGCGCACCTCGGCCGGGAAGTCGTCGAGCAACCGCGCCCGATTCAGTTCCGCCACGATCTCGCGATAGTAGTTGTCCGCGATGGGTGAAATACGTTCGCGCAGTTCGGCATCCGACCGTGCGGCCAGATAGATCTCGCGCAGGGCATGGGTGGGATTCGACTGCTGCGCCTGCCGCAGAAATCGCAGCGCCACGTCGATCGCGTTCTCCTGCGCGCTCAGATGATCCATGACCGCCCGAAAGCCCGCGAGCTGCCGACCGAACACCTCGTCGGCGGTGCGCACGATGAGATCGAGGCGGGTGTCGAACTGCCGGAACATGGCCCCGGCCGACAATCCGGCGCGACCGCAGATCTCCTGCACGGTGGCGCGCTGATAGCCCACCTCACCGATGGCGGCGATGGTGGCATCGACGAGTTTGGCCACCGTGGCGGCACGGCGCTGCTCCTGGGTCCGGCGCGGAGGGGGGACTTCGCTCACGGTCCGATCATCCCGCCTTCCCGATCGGGTCGGCCGACCCGGGCCACACGTGACCGTTGACACCCGCTTGAACTGTCCCATACAGTTTGCGCGACTTAGATAACAATCGCTCTCTATCTTGGTAGAGGCGCGCGCCCCAGGGCGCGGGGTGTGGAGGCAGCGAGATGACAGCGCGGACACGGGCGGTGGCCAAGGCGTGCATGGCGGTGGCGGCGGGACTGACCGTGGCGGTGTGCCCGGTGGCGACGACAACGGCCGGAGCCGACGAGGTACCGGTGAGCCCGGCACTCCCCTTCCCCGTTCCGCCCGCGCCCCCGTATCTGGATCCGGGCTTCTACCATCCGGATCCGGCGCGGGTGGCAGCCGCGCAACCCGGCGAGATCCTGTCCGCGCGACAGGTCAATCTCGCGAACTTCTGGCTGATTCCGCTGAACGTCAAGGCATGGCAGCTGTCGTATCGCAGCACCAACACCCGCGGCGAGGCGATCCCCGCGGTGGCCACGGTCATCGTGCCGCACCGACCCGCGCCGACCGGACAGCGCGCACTGCTGTCGTTCCAGATGGCGGAGGATTCGCTGTCGATCAATTGCGCGCCGTCCTACTCCCTCCAGATGGGGTCGCTGCCGAATCCGCTCAATGCGGTGATCGAGGCGGAGTTCATCGAGGTGCAGGCCATGCTGCAACTCGGGCACGCCGTGGTGGTACCCGACCACCAGGGGCCGAACGCCGCCTACGCCGCCGGTCCACTGGGCGGACGCATCACCCTGGACGGTATTCGCGCCGCCGAGCGCTTCGAACCCGCCGGGCTGCCCGGCACGGACACCCGGGTCGCGATGTGGGGCTACTCCGGCGGTGCCATCCCCACCGCCCACGCCGCCGAACTGCAGCCCGAGTACGCCCCGGAGATCAACCTGGTGGGCTCCTCGACGGGCGGGCTCATGGCCGACATCCGCGACGCCATCAACTACAAC
Source organism: Nocardia otitidiscaviarum (assembly GCF_007362295.1). Taxonomy (NCBI): domain Bacteria; kingdom Bacillati; phylum Actinomycetota; class Actinomycetes; order Mycobacteriales; family Nocardiaceae; genus Nocardia; species Nocardia otitidiscaviarum. The sequence goes on from NZ_CP041695.1 coordinate 3,835,629, forward strand.
AACGGCACCTCGACCTTCGGCGGTGCGGTGCTCGGTGGGCTGTTCGGCGTCGCCCGCGAGTACCCGGAACTGAACCAGTTCATCGACCGGTACATGAATCCACTCGGCAAGGCCGTGCGGGTGGTGCACGAGGGTCAATGCGTGGTGCTGCAGTTCGCGGGATTCCCGTTCGTGAACATCAAGGGCTTGTTCGACTACCCGGGCGACCCCATGCTCGCACCGGAAATACAGCCGCTGCTCGACGAACTCGCACTCGGGCGGCGCGGCACGCCGACCGCGCCGCTGCACATCTACCAGGCGCCGCTGGACGAGGTGATGCCGATCAACGCGGTCAACCGCCTCTACGACACCTACTGCACCGATCCGGACGCCCGGGTCTTCTACACGCGCGATCTGCTCAGCGAACACGGCGTCGCCGCGGTGAGCGGGACCGCCAGCGCGGCGCTGTGGCTCAACGACCGGCTCAACGGCGTTCCGGCTCCGGCCGGATGCTCGAACCGCGATGTCGTCACCCAGCTGCTGGACCCCGGCGCGCTCGCCGCCTTCGCCAATGCGATCGGGCAGACACTCGCGTCGGCACTGGGCATGCCCGTCTGATCTCCGTACGATCGGCCCCATGCCAGCTACTCGACTATGGGGCGGGCTCCTCGTCGCGGCCGCCGCGATCGTCGTCGCCGGATGTTCCTCCGGCAGCGACGACGGCGCCACCCCGGCGGCCACTCCGATGGGCCGCGACTTCGTCTCCACCGAGGTCGAGGGCCTGCCGATTCCGGGCGGCGGGCCCTTGACGCTCAGTTTCCGGGAAGGTCGGGTGACGGCCAACGCGGGCTGCAATACCGCCACCGGCCCGGTGAATCTCGACGGCGGCGTGCTCAACGCCGGTCAACTCGCCACCACGCTCATGGGCTGCCCGGACGACCGCGCGCAGGCCGACGCCTGGCAGGAGGGCCTGCTGAAGTCCGAGCCGACCTGGAAGCTGGATGGCGACACGCTGGTCGTCAGCGGCAACGGCAGTACCGTCACCCTGCTGGATCGCGAGGTCGCGCATCCGGACAAGCCGCTCACCGGCACCACCTGGGTGGTGACCGCCGTGCTGACACCCGAGGCGGAGATCCGTTCGCAGACCATCGACGAGGTGCGGCCGACACTGCTCATCGCCGCCGACGGCGCGGTCTCGGGCAGCGCCGGATGCAATGGGATGATCGGCACCGCCGAGATCTCCGGCACCGATGTCACCTTCCAGATCGGCACCACCAAGAAGCTGTGCGATCCGCAGGTCATGGAGTTGGAGCAGCAGGTGCTCAGCGCGCTGAACGGCACGGTGACCGCCACCGTCGAGGCCGACACGCTCACGCTGCGCAACCAGGCCGACGGCAGCGGATTGAAGCTGCGCGCCGAGTAGCACGCGGACGAAAATCGGTGTCGCCCACCGGGAACCGCCGGTAGCGTCCGCCGCCATGAACGAACGATTCCTCAATGTGGTGGACGTCGAGGCCACCTGTTGGGAGGGGGACACTCCGCCCGGCCAGCCGAGCGAGATCATCGAGATCGGCCTGTGCGTCCTCGACACCGAGACCCGGGAGCGGGTGGCGAAGCACAGCATCCTGGTACGGCCGGAGCGCTCCACGGTGAGCGAGTTCTGCACCCGGCTCACCACTCTCACGCCGGAACAGGTGGCGACGGGCATCCCCTTCGCCGAGGCGTGCGCGCTGCTGCGGGAGCGGTTCCACACCGATGCGCGGCCGTGGGCCAGTTGGGGCGACTACGACCGCGTGCAGTTCCAGCGGCAGTGCGGGGCCACCGGGGTGCCGTACCCGTTCGGCGCTCGGCACACCAATGCCAAGCTCGCCTTCTCCGCGTCCCGGGACACCTCGCGGCGCTACGGAATGGCGGGTGCGCTGCGGCTGGCGGGGATCGCCCTGGAGGGCACCCATCATCGTGGTGGCGACGACGCCTGGAACATCGCCGCACTCGTGATCGACATGATGCAGCGCGATTCCTGGCCCGCGTGACTCGCGGGCGCGTACCGTGATTCTCCCCGGGGAACGCGGCACACCACTAATCTGAAACACCGCAGAACGGGACAAATACCGCAGAATCAGAGAGAGGCGGGCGGGTCATCGGCGAGCGGGAAGCGGAGTTGGACCAGTGGTTTCGCGCGGAGGTCACCGCGACGACGCCGGGGGCGACCCGAGCCCGCGACGAACCGCTGACGCCGACCGGAACCCTCAGCGGCGCACGGTGTCTGGAGCTGTTCGACGCCCAGGCGACCAGTCGCCACCTGGACCTGGCGGCGCGCCGACTCGGCCGGGACGGCAACGGGTACTACAGCATCGGGTCCGCCGGGCACGAGGGCAATGTGGTGCTGGCGGCGGCGACACGGGTCGACGATCCGGCGCTGCTGCACTACCGATCGGGGGCCTTCTTCGTGCACCGGGCCGGACAGGTGGCGGGGACCGATCCCGTCCGCGATGTGCTGCTCGGTGTCGTGGCCGCGGCGGCCGATCCGATTTCCGGTGGGCGGCACAAGGTTTTCGGCAGCAAGGCCGCCGCGGTGATCCCGCAGACCTCGACCATCGCCTCCCAGCTGCCGCGCGCGGTGGGGTTGGCCTTCGCCCTCGAGCGGGCGGCCAAACTGGGGGTGGCGTGCGAGTGGCCGGCGGACGCGGTGGTGCTGTGCAGCTTCGGCGACGCCTCGGCCAATCACTCCACGGCGACGGGTGCCGTCAATGCCGCCGTGCACACCGCCCAGCAGGGCATCGCCATGCCCATCCTGTTCCTGTGCGAGGACAACGGCATCGGCATCAGCGTCCCGACCCCCGGCCGGTGGATCGAGCACGCCTACGGATCCCGGCCCGGGCTGCGGTATTTCGCCGCCGACGGCTCGGATCTGCCGCAGGCCCTGGACACCGCGACCGCGGCCGTGGACTGGGTGCGGGAGCGACGGCGGCCCGCCTTCCTGCACCTGCGCACGGTGCGGCTGCTCGGGCACGCCGGATCGGATGTGGAGACGGCCTATCGGCGGCCCGCCGAACTGGCGGCCGAGCTGCGACGCGACCCCGTGACGGCGACCGGGCGACTGCTGGTGGCCGCGGGCGTGGCCACGGCGAACGAGGTAATGCGCCGCTACGACGAGATCGGCGCGCGGGTGGCCGAGACCGCCGACAAGGTCCGGCACGAACCGAAACTGCTGACCGCGGAGATGGTCATGGAGCCGCTGGCTCCCGCCCGCCCCACCGTGGTCCGCACCGATGCGCTGCGTACGGCCGCCCCGTCGACCCCCGGAGCCCGCCCGCGCACCGGGGTCGCGCGCCCGGCCTCGCGGCCCGCGCCACCGGCCGCGGCCGACGGCGGGCACCCGATGACCTTGGCGCAGGCGGTGAATCGTACGCTCGCCGATCTGCTGGCCCGCGATCCGGACATCCTGGTATTCGGCGAGGACGTGGGCCGCAAGGGCGGTGTGTACGGCGTGACCAAGGGTTTGCAGCAGACCTTCGGCGCGCGTCGGGTTTTCGACACGCTGCTCGACGAGCAGTCCGTACTCGGCACCGCGCTCGGCGCGGGCCTGGCCGGATTCGTGCCGATCCCGGAGATCCAGTACCTCGCCTACGTCCACAATGCCGCCGACCAGCTGCGTGGCGAGGCGGCGACGCTGTCGTTCTTCTCCGCGGGCCGCTACCGCAATCCGCTCGTGGTCCGCATCGCCGGATACGCCTATCAGAAGGGCTTCGGCGGACATTTCCACAATGACAATTCCATTGCGGCACTGCGCGATATCCCCGGCGTCGTCATCGCGTCGCCGGCGCGCGCCGACGACGCGGCCGCCATGCTGCGCACGTGCGTCTCGGCCGCGCGGGTGGACGGCCGCGTCTGCGTCTTCCTGGAACCCATCGCGCTCTACCACACCCGCGACCTCTACCGGGACGGCGACGGCGGCTGGGCGGCCGCGATCACGAATCCGCGGCACGCGGAGATCGGGCGGGCGCGGGCGCACGGCACCGGAACGCATCTGACCATCGTCAGTTTCGCCAATGGCGTGCCCATGAGTCTGCGCGTGGCGCGCCGCCTGTCCGAGCGCGGTATCCATGCCCGGGTCGTGGATCTGCGCTGGCTCGCACCGCTGCCCGTGGACGATCTGCTCGACCATGCCCGCGCCAGCGGGCGGGTGCTCATCGCCGACGAAACCCGGCGCAGCGGCGGCATTTCCGAGGCGGTGTGCGCGGCCCTGCTCGACGGCGGCTTCGACGGACCCATCGCCCGCGTCACCAGTGCGGACAGTTTCATACCGCTCGGCCCCGCAGCGAATCTCGTTCTGCTGGACGAGATTCGAATCGAGGAGGCGGCCACCGCACTGTTGGCCCGATAGCAGTCGTCCCGAATCGGCGGGAGTAGGCCGATGAGGGGGTGGCCCACGCCCGCCGATCGTCGACGCCGCTTGCCGGACGGCGTCCCCTGTGCCGATGAGGGGGCGGCACAAGCTCTACGTACTTCGCAGTGCACTATCTACGTAGTACGTACGTAGATAGTAAACAGATCGCGGCGGAACGCGCAACCACGTACTCCGCGAGCGCACGTACACTCGAGACGGTGGATGGGAGGTGTGGGTGAGCGCCGCGGTCTGTTCGATCGTGTTCGGCTTCGTCATCGCCGTCCTGGCCCCGCCGCTACTGCTCCGGATCACCCACACGGCGGCGTCACCGCGCGTGGCCCTGATGGCGTGGCTCGTCGCCATCGGACTCACGGCGCTGTCCTGGGCCGCCGCCGTGATCGCCCTGATCGTGGATTTCCTCCACCACCGCCTGTTCCCGCTGAACCAGCCGATGATGGACGCCTGCATCAGCCAGCTGCACGATGCCGCCGTCGGCGGCTACGGCGATGCGGTGCGGGTCGGAGCGTTCACCCTCGCGGCGCTCACGGTGCTGGCGGGTACGGTCCTGACGGTCCGACTGGGCCGGTCGCTGTGGGAGGCGCGGCGCACCACCTTCACCCACGCGCGCATGGCACGGATCGCGGGCCGGCACAGCCGTGAACTCGACGCGGTGGTCCTGGATGTGGACGAGCCCGCGGCGTACTGCGTGGCGGGCAAGCCGCATACGGTGGTGGTGACCCGCGGCGCGCTCAGCGCGCTGGACGATCGCCAGGTCGAGGCGGTGCTGGCGCACGAGCGGGCCCATCTGGACGGACACCACCACCTGCTGCTCGCGGTGACCCGCGGACTGGCGACGGCACTGCCCCGCATCGGCCTGTTCACGACGGGTGCGCGGGAGGTGGCTCGACTGCTCGAACTGATCGCCGACGACGCGGCGGTCCGCAGTCACGGGCGCGGCACCGTGCTGCGCGCACTGCTCGCCCTCGCCGAGACCGAGGACGGTCCGGAGGGTGCCGCGGGAGCCGCCGACACCGGGCTCGACCGCCGGATTCGGCGACTGAGCGGAATACGGTGACCGCGCCCACCGTTGCATGATCCGGGACAGGGGGCGTACCCTGACCCATATCCGCTCCGGGTGGTTGTAGGAATTTCTCCCACCGGCGGTCGACATCCCTTCTCCGGAGACCTTCGGCGACATCTCTGTCGTAGCGCCGCATCGCACGCGCCGCCGGCTCGTCTCCCGTACTCCCTGTGAGGAAACCCCATGAACAACAACACATCTCAGCAACCGAGCGAGACCGGACGCACCGTATCCGGAATCCTCGACAGCACCGACCAGCACGCCGGACTGCGGGTGCGGGGATATCTCCCCGACGCCGCCGATATCCACGTGCCGAACCGACTGATTCGCGAAACACAGCTTCGGCGTGGCGATTTCGTCACCGGTATCGCCGCGCCGCCGAGCGGCAACGGCAAATACGACCGCCTCACCGCGGTGACGGCGGTGAACGGGCAGGACCCGCGCCAGACCGCGCACCGGCCACGTTTCGCGGACCTGACCCCGATCCACCCGAATCAGCGCCTACGCCTGGAAACCGAACCGCACGAACTCACCACGCGCGTCACCGATCTGTTCATGCCCATCGGCAAGGGCCAGCGCGCACTGGTCGTCGCACCACCCAAAGCGGGCAAAACCTCTGTGCTGCAATCGATCGCGCACGGTATCGCCAAGAACCACCCGGAGTGCGAGCTCATGCTCGTCCTGGTCGGCGAACGACCCGAGGAGGTCACCGACCTGGCCCGTTCGGTGCCCGCCGATATCGCCGCCGCCACCTTCGATCGCGCGCCGCGCGAGCATGTGGCACTGGCCGAGCTCGCCATCGAACATGCGAAGCGACTGGCCGAAACCGGTCGCGACGTGGTGGTCCTGCTCGACTCCCTGACCCGGCTGGCCCGCGCCTACAACCTGGCCGCGCCGTCCTCGGGCCGGGTGCTGTCCGGCGGTGTGGACGCCGCCGCCCTGGCGCATCCCAAGCGCTTCCTGGGCGCGGCCCGCAACTTCGAGGAGGGCGGGTCGCTCACCATTGTCGCCACCGCCCTCGTCGAAACCGGTTCCACCGCCGATTCGGTGATCTTCGAGGAGTACAAGGGCACCGGCAACGCCGAACTCAAACTCGACCGCGCCACCGCCGACCGCCGCGTGTTCCCGGCCATCGACATCGCCCGATCGTCCACGCGCCGAGACGAACTCCTGCTCACCGCCGATGAGCTGACCGCCACCGATCTGCTGCGCCGTACCCTGGCCGCGGTTGATACGCAGCCCACGGAACTGCTGCTCGAGGGGCTGCGGCAGACGCAGACCAACGCCGAATTCCTGGCTCAGCTCACCGCGCCGCGCCGCACCGCCTGAGTCGCCGGTTCCGCGCCGTCACGCGCCGCCACCCGCACCGCGCCGCGGTCCAGTCGATACAGCGCCAGGGCCGACAGCGCGCCGATCACCATGAGTCCGACCCAGACCGCCCAGTCCACGTCCGCCGCGCGGGCCGCACCCACCACCGCGCCGGTGGCCAGATTGCCGACCAGAATGCCCACGCCGACCACCGTGTTGTAGAAGCCGTAGTGGGTGGCCACCAGACGATCTCCCGACAGCGATACGACGGTATCCATTTCGAAGGGAAAGACCGCCGCGGTGCCGACGGCGAGCACCGCGGCCGCGACCAGCAGGGCCGCCACGGCGGCCACCGAGCCGAGCCGGCCGGGACCGGGCACCAGCGCCAACGGCAGAAAGGCCGCCGCCAGCAGACCCATACCCACCACCAGGCCGCGACCGGTGCCCCAGCGGGTCCGGAACCAGGCCGTGATACGCAGTTGGCCCGCCACCGCGACCACACCCGAGATCACGAAGACGGCCGAGGTGAGGGTCTGCGCCCGGTCTCCCGCCACGAATTCCGCCTGCAGCGGAAGCGCCAGGTACACCTGGAACGACAGCACGTAGGAGCCGATCATGGCCAGCGCGAAGGCCAGGAACCGGCGGTTGCGCACCACCAGCCGCCAGTCCTCGAGTACGGAGGAGCGCTCGGTGCGCACCGCCGCGCGGGCGGGCAGCGCGAACAGCTGCGCCACCGTCAACACCGCGAACACCACCGCCGAAGCGCCCGCGACCAGGCGGAAGTCCAAGGCCAACAGCGCGAGTCCGACCAGCGGTCCGGCCAGAATGCCCGCCTGATAGAAAATATTGAACACCGCGAACGCCTCCACGCGCCGCTCACCGGCCTCCGCCGCGAGATAGGCGCGCACCGCCGGATTGAACAGCGCGCCCGCGAACCCGGTCGCCGCCGAGGCGATCAACAGGGCGGGCAGCGAGGTCGCGAAGACCAGCAGGGCGAATCCCACGGTGCGCAGCAGACATCCGGCCACGATGAGCGGTTTGTATCCGAGCCGGTCGGCGAGGGTGCCGCCGAGCAGGAACATGCCCTGCTGGGAGAAGTTGCGCACCCCGAGCACCAGGCCCACCGCCCACGCCGCCAAACCCAGTGGGCCGGCCAGGTATCCGGCCAGATACGGCATGAGCATGTAGAAGCCCAGATTGATACCGAACTGGTTGACCATCAACAGTCGGGCCGCGGCGTCGAAGCCGCGGAAGGTCGCCACGGCGCTCACGACAGCGCCTCCCGCGGATCGACCACGGTGGTGCAGCGGGTCCACGACCGCACCACGCACCGGCTCGGATGGTCGATGGTCCGCGGCTCGGTGGGTGGAGTGTCGAGCAAACCGTGCTCCTCGCAATAGCTGTCGTTGTAGACCGTGTCGAAGTAGCGGTGCGGACCGTCGGGGAAGACCGCCGCGATCCGGGTCCCCCGCGGTCGGGTGCGGGCCGCCCAGCCCGCGACCAGGGCCGCCGCGCCGACACTCCAGCCGCCGCTGGCGTGGTAGGTGGCGGCCAGTGCGCGGCAGGCCCACACGGCCTCGGCCGGTGCCACCCAATGGATTTCGTCGAAGGCGGCGTAGTCCACATTGCGCGGGTGGATGCTGGAGCCGAGGCCGCGCATGAGCCGCGGCCCGGCGGGTTGGCCGAAGATGGTGGAGGACACCGTATCCACGCCGATGAGGGTCAGGTCCGGATTGAACCGCCGCAGCACCCGCGCCACCCCTGCCGAGTGCCCACCGGTGCCGACCGCGCACACCAGCACGTCGATCCGGCCCAGTTGATCGGCCAGTTCCATTGCCAGGGAACGGTATCCATCAACATTGTCGGGGTTGCCGTACTGGTCCGGGCACCAGGCTCCCGGCTCGCGGGCGAGCAGCTCCGCCACCCGATCGCGCCGCGCCTGCTGCCAACCGCCCACCGGATGCGGGTCCGGGACGAGTTCCACCCGGGCTCCGTACGCGGCGAGCATATTCGCCACGATCGGCTCCAAACCCGGATCGGTGACCACCGTCACCGGGTGCCGATACACCATTCCCGCCAGCGCCAACCCCAAACCGAGAGTGCCGCTGGTGGATTCGATGATCCGCGCGCCCGGGGCGAGGTCACCGCGCTCGCGCGCCCGGCACACCATATGCAGCGCCGGTCGGTCCTTCATCCCGCCGGGATTGCATCCCTCCAACTTCGCCCAGAATCCGCGCCCGGCGGGAGCCAGCGGCTCCCCCACCCAGAGCACGGGCGTATTGCCCACCAGGGCGCGCGGTTGGCGGGCGGCTCCGGGAGCCGCGGCCGACCGGTCGAGCACAACCTTGTCCATGACTGTCGCTTTCTGTATCCGCCCGGGGGCGGCGAGACTGATGCGGGCAGCGGACACCGGCCGATGCGGTGATCGGCCTGGCGCTGACCGATCAGCGTCGGGAGATACAGAAGCGGGTCAACAGGGAGCGACCGGCGCGTGCGGGGGGCGGGGGCGGACCGCGCACTCCCCCGCCCGAATACAGCGCCCCGACGGCCGACAGCTCGACCGCCACCCCGTGCGGGAGCGCCGGAAGCTGCGGGACGCCCGCCGCGAGCAGGGGCGGCAGCGCCTTCTCACAGTGCTCGGTATCGGGAAGGCACCGTGCCGCACGGTGATCGAGGGGCGCGAGCGCGCCGCCGGGGATCTCCGCCGCCAGCACAACCGCGGTATCGGCGGGTGAATGCGCGTGCCCGGTCGTCTCGACGAGTGCGCAATCGATCAACGGCACGATCAGCAGCAGGATGGCCAATACCGCAGGCAGATGCCCACGAGAGCGCAGCCGCCCGCTCGACCTCACCGGCTATCGACGCCTTTCCTTACCGGAACCAACTATCTACTAGCTACGTACGTAGATAGTAGACACAATCGATCTCCGATGCGGGAATCCGCTGCTTCAGGCGCGCTTACCGCGGGTGAACTTGCGCAGGGCGGCCCGCAGCCCCTCCGACTCCTCCGGGCTCATCTGCTCCACGAAGTGCGCGAGCACCAATTCCGATCGCCCACCCGCACCCAGCGCGTCACGCATGAGCCGGGCACTGTACTGCTCACGGCTCAGGGTGGCCCAGTAGTGATACGCCTTGCCCACCCGCACTCGGTCCAGCCACCCCTTGCGGTGCAGGTTGTCCATGGTGGACATGACCGTCGTGTAGGCGATGTCACGCGTGGCGGCGAGCTCGTCGTACACCTCGCGAACGCTCGTCCGCTCGGTGCGCGTCCAGACACGGTCCATGACGACCGCTTCCAAATCCCCGAAGCCTCGCCCAGCCATGGTGCCGACACCTCCTCACGTCACGGCGTCCGCCGAAACCTCAACCTACTGCCCAGTTGCGTAGATCTCGATCGTAAGGGGCGCGGGAAACCCCCTCAACCGGAACCGGCGAGCGGAAACATGGTATTCATACGATCTACGTACGTACTTAGTAGACTCTCATGATGGGCCGCCCTCGCGTGGCCGAAACCAGGAGAAACCAGATGTCATCCAGCCACCTCCCGAATCCCGCACTCAGCAGACGCGGATTCCTCGTCCTGGGCAGCGCGCTCACCCTCGCCGCGTGCACCCGGGAGACAGCGACCAGCCGCACCGTCGTGCAACCCGATTCCGACGCCGTGCGGGCGGCGGAGGGCCGGCGGCGCGTCGCGGGCGCACCCGTGCGGGAGGTGACGCTGCGCGCCGAGCCACAGACGATCGACCTCGCCGGGGTACGCGCGCGGACCTGGAGCTACGGACCGCTCCCCGCCGCCGAGATCCGGGTACGCCAGGGTGAGGTGTTGCGCGCCGAGGTGATCAACCAACTGCCCGCGCCCACCACCGTGCACTGGCACGGTGTCGCCCTGCGCAACGATATGGACGGGGTGCCGGACATGACCCAGGCTCCCATCGCCCCGGGCTCCTCGTTCCGCTACGAGTTCACCGTGCCCGATGCCGGGACCTACTTCTTCCACCCACACGTCGGCGTCCAGCTCGATCGCGGGCTCTACGGGCCGCTCATCGTCGAGGACCCCGCCGACGGCAGCGATTACGACCTGGAAGCCGTTGTGGTGCTGGACGACTGGTTGGACGGCGTGGACGGCCGCGATCCGGACCAGGAGCTGAGACGACTCCGCGAGGGCGGCATGGCCGGAATGCACATGGGCGGCGGCGGACACGGGGGCATGGGTGAAACGAGCATGGACGGAATGGGTATGGGCGGTGACCCGAACCTCCCGCTCGGCGCCGACGCCGGGGATATCGAGTATCCGTACTATCTGCTCAACGGGCGAGTCGGCGACGATCCGGTGACCTTCACCGGCAAGCCCGGACAGCGCATGCGGCTGCGCATCGTGAACGCGGGCTCCGACACCGCGTTTCGCGTCGCGGTCGGCGGCCACCGGCTGCGGATCACCCACAGCGACGGCTTCCGGGTACAGCCCGTCACCACCGACAGTGTGCTCGTCGGCATGGGGGAACGCTACGACGCGATCATCGACCTGGCCGACGGCGTCTTCCCCCTCGTCGCCGGCGCGGAGGGCAAGACGGGTCAGGCCTTCGCCCTGATCCGCACCGGCGGCGGCAGCGCTCCCCCGCCGAACGTCCGCCCCGCGGAACTGAATTCACCACCACTCACCGCCGACGCGCTGAGCGCGGCCGAGGCGGTCCGACCGGCGCGCCGCACTCCCGACCGCATCCTGGACGTCGTACTCGGCTCCGATATGCGCGACTACACCTGGACCGTCAACGGCAAGGCCTTCCCCGACACCGACCCCTTGGACGTGACCGAGGGAGAACGGGTCCGACTGCGCTTCGTCAACCGCACCATGATGGCCCACCCCATGCACCTGCACGGCCACACCTACCAGGTGGTGACCGCGACCGGCACGGGCCCCCGCAAGGACACCTCACTCGTCCTTCCCATGCGCACCGTCGAGGTGGATTTCGACGCGAACAACCCAGGCCGCTGGATGACCCACTGCCACAACATCTATCACGGTGAGGCGGGCATGATGGCGGAGCTGTCGTACGTGGACTGACGCCTCGCTCACTCGGCGATGCGGTGACCGGCGTCGCGCAGCGCCGCCGTGGCATCGGGCAGGCGGCGGGACGGGACCAGGACCAGGTCGGCGTGGTAGGTGGAGGCCACGAAGACCGGGACGGCGGCGTCCGCGAGCGGGGTGACGAGGGCGGCGAGCATGCCGGGGGTGTCGAGGGTGTGGGAGCCGTCGCCGTAGATGCCCTTCCAGATCTCGCCCTCCGCCCAGGGCGGGGCCTCACGAATCACGGTGAGGCCCTCGGGTGCCCGAACCAGCGCGATCCATTCGTCGTCCTCGGGGAAGGTGGAGTTCGGCAGGTGCTCGATGACGAACTGGGAGGGTACGACGCTCAGGCGCTGGCTGCCGGTCATGGCGACATCGTAGGCGGGACCGGAGATCCGGACACGCATCGAGATTTAGTAGTTTTGACCAAAATTCGCGTGACGGGTGCCGCGGCGAGCCGTACGGTCTGGGGAATGAGTACCAATCCAAGGCATACGGCGGCCGAGAACGAGCGGATCGCCGACCTCGGTGGCTATCGAACCCCCGACGGCGTGGCGGTCGAGATCGGCGCACTGCTCGCGGCGGCGCGGCGTGGAACCGTCTCCTACGCGCCCGAGGACGACGTATCCGGTGTGGTGCGCGGACCGTTCACGGGCACGGTCGAAGTCACCGCGGAGGGCAGCATGACGGCGGCGCGACGATTGCGGGATTCCGGGCGCACAGCGGTGGGGGTGCTGAACTTCGCGTCGGCGCGCAATCCGGGCGGCGGATATCTGCGAGGCGCACGGGCACAGGAGGAGGATCTGTGCCGCAGCGCGCTGCTGTACCGCTGCCTGCTCGAGGCACCGGATTACTATGCGGCACACCGGGCCTCGAACGATCTGCGCTACAGCCACCGGGTGATCTTCTCGCCGGATGTTCCCGTCGTGCGCGACGATCGCGGCGACCTGCTCGCCACCCCGTACCCGGTGTCGTTCCTGACCTCGCCCGCGCCGAACGCGGGTGAGCTGGCGCGGCGGTCCGGCGCGGCGGTGCCGGTCCGCGCGATCCTGATGGAGCGCGCGACACGTGTGCTCGCGGTCGCGGCTCGGCACGAGGTGCGCGATCTGGTGCTCGGGGCGTGGGGATGCGGAGTGTTCCGCAATGATCCCGCCGAGGTCGCGGCGGCGTTCGAAGGCGCGCTGACGTGTCACGGGGCCGCCTTCGAGCGGGTGGTCTTCGCGGTGTGGGATCGCACGCCGGACTCGGCCAATCGGGCGGCCTTCACCGCCCGGTTCGCGGCCGCCGACGCCGAACCGTCATCGAATGTTTCGCCAGGTCAGGGCGGCCGTTAACGACGGACGAACCGGGAAGTGATTACCGTGTCTTATGAGCGTGTCTCGTCGGCGGTTGTTGCGGATCGGGGCCGCGGGTTCGGCCGCCGTACTGGTGGGAACCTCGGCGGTGAGCAGCGGGCGGCTGCGCGCGCCGCGCTGGATCGGCGGCGATCCGTTCGCGTTGGGGGTGGCCTCGGGTGATCCGACACCGGACGGTGTGGTGCTGTGGACGCGGCTGGCACCCGCCCCGCTGGCACCGGACGGCCACGGCGGGATGGCGTTCGATCCGGTGACCGTAGACTACGAGGTCGCGCACGACGAAGGATTCCGGCAGGTGGTGGCGCGCGGCAGTGCCGTCGCGACCCGCGAACTCGCGCACAGCGTGCACCCGGAAGTGCGGGGGCTGGAGCCGGATCGCTGGTACTACTACCGATTTCGCGCCGGGTCGGCCCTGTCACCGGTCGGCCGCACCCGCACCGCGCCCCCGTTCGGGCGGGCCACCGCGCGCCTGCGGTTCGCCTTCGCCTCGTGCCAGTCCTGGAGTTCCGGCTACTTCACCGCCTACGACCACATGAGCCGGGAGGATCTGGACCTGGTCGTCCATCTCGGCGACTACATCTACGAGCGCAGTTGGACCAACGGTCGCGACGGAGTGCCGGCCAGTGCGGTGTTCCGGACCGAAGCCGTCGATCTGACCGACTACCGGCTGCGCTACGCCCAGGTCAAGACCGAGGTGCCGCTGCGCGCCGCGCACGCCGCCTTCCCGTGGCTGACCACCATGGACGATCACGAGGTCGACAACAATTGGGCGGGCGACTCCCCCGGCCTCGGATTCGACATCTACCGGCTGCCGTTCCTGTTCCGCCGCCGCAAGGCCGCCGCGTTCCAGGCCATGTACGAACACCAGCCGCTGCGTATCGAACAGCTGCCGAGTGGTCCGAACATCCTGCTGCACAGGCGGTTCCACTACGGGGATCTGGCGGATATCACCATGCTGGATACCCGTTCGTATCGGACGCCGCTGGCATGCGGCGACGGCGACGTGGTCGTCGGATGCGATGAGCGCGCTGCCCCAGACCGCACCATACTCGGTGCACGGCAACGTGATTGGCTACTGGACGGGCTGTCCGGCACCCGGGCCCGCTGGCAGGTACTGGGCAATCAGGTGTCCATGAGCCGCACCGACACCGATCCGGGTCCGGAGGTCGCCATGGGCACCGATGCCTGGGACGGCTATCTCGCCGACCGCGCCGCGGTGCTGGGCGCGGCCGCCGCGCGCGGGGCCGGCAATCTGGTCGTCATCACCGGCGACCGCCACCAGCACTGCGCCTCCGATCTGCGCCGCGACCACGGCGATCCGGAATCACCGGTGGTGGCCTCGGAATTCATCGGCACCTCGATCACCAGCGGTGGCGACGGCACCGATCTGAGTCCGGCGGTTCGCCGCCTGATGGCGGCCAATCCGGATCTGAAGTTCAGCAACTCCCAGCGCGGCTACGTCCGCGTCGACCTGAATCATGACCTGTGGCGCACCGACTTTCGCGTACTCCCCTACGTTCACCGCCCGGACGCCCCCATCCACACGCGAGCCACCTACGTCGTGCAGAACGGCCTGCCCGGAGTCGTCGAGGCGTGGCGGCCCGATGCTCCGGACCCGGCCGAACCCGATACCGCCGCGGGACCGGACGCCGACGCCGCCGGGCCGCGCTGAACGCCCCTGCGGGCCTGGGGTTTTCGCTATCGGTTCGCGGTCTCGACGTACTGCTTGATCCGGGTCAGCGTCTCGAGCATGCCGTCGCGGTTGGTCTTGCCGCGGGCCCGGCCCGCCAGCAGCCAGTACAGTCGCAGCACCGGTGAGTCGTGCAACTGGAAGGATTCCGTGACCGCGGTGCCGCCGTCGACGGGCTCCAGGTGATAGCGCCAAGTATTGATCGGCATACTGCCGGGACCGAGCACGGTGAAGGCGAATTCCCGTCCGGGTTCGCAGTCGATGATGCGGCAGACGGTGGAGTACTTCAGCCCCCAGCCGTTGCGATTGACGCGACCGCGGAACTTCGCACCCACCGCGGGGCCGGTCGCCCCGCCGAGCCATTCCGCGCCGTAGGTTTCGGGGCTGAACCGCCCGACATCGGTGACATCGCTGATCACCTCCCAGATTCGTTCGGGGGGAGCCGCCATCTGGACCGTGACCGAATCTCGCACAGCCCGAGCCTACGTGCCGACCAGTCCCAACGGAATGTGAGCATTCCGGCACCCGACACGCGGGACGCTCACCTGATAATCACCTGAAAGCACGGCAAATCCGGCACTCTGATCGCTATCCGCGCGTTGATCGAGTAGAACGGCCGAGTCGGCCGTCAGGAAGGGAGTTACGCCATGGGCGCCATCGGAACCCTGCTCGGCCTGGTCGTAGGGGTGTTCCTGCTGCTCCTACTGGCCCGCCTGGTGCTGGATTGGATTGTCACCCTCTCGCAGAGCCCGTCGCCGGGAATCTACAAGGCCCGCGAGTTCACCCACCGCTTCTCCGAACCGGTGCTGGCTCCGGTCCGCAAGGTGCTGCCGCCGATCCGGGCGGGCGGTCTCCAGATCGACCTGGCGTTCACGGTGGTGTTCATCGTCGCGCTGGTGCTGTACAACATCCTCATCTAGTCACCCGCGATCCAACGGCAAGGGCCGGACATCCATCGGATGTCCGGCCCTGCTCGTCTCGGCGGACGTGCCTTACGGCAGCGGGCCGCCCGCGGCGATGGCCGACAGGGTGGCGAATTCGTCACCCTTGAGCGAGGCACCGCCGACCAGCGCGCCGTCGATATCGGTCTGGGAGACCAACTCGCCGACGTTCTTGGCGTTCACCGAACCGCCGTAGAGGACGCGCACCGACGCCGCGACCTCCGGATTCGCCAGTTCGGCCAGTTCGGCGCGGATGGCCCCGCACACCTCCTGGGCGTCGGCGGGAGTGGCGACCTTACCGGTGCCGATGGCCCACACCGGCTCGTAGGCGATGACGACCTTGGCGATGTCCTCGGCCGACAGCCCCTTCAGCGAACCGCGCAACTGCTCGAGGTTGTACTCGACGTGCGTCTGCGCCTCCCGCACACCCAGGCCCTCACCGATGCAGACGATCGGAGTCAGGCCGTGCTCCAGGGCCTTCTTGGCCTTGGCGAGCACGGTGGCGTCGTCCTCCAGGTGGTACTGACGCCGCTCGGAGTGGCCGACCACCACGTAGGTGCAGCCCAGCTTGGCCAGCATGGCCGCGCTGATCTCGCCGGTGTACGCGCCCGACTCGTGGGTGGAGACATCCTGCGCGCCGTAGGTGACGAGCAGCTTGTCGCCCTCCACCAGCGTCTGCACGCTGCGGATGTCGGTGAACGGCGGGATCACCGTCACGTCGACCTTGGCGAAGTACTTCTCCGGCAGGGCGAAGGCGATCTTCTGCACCAGGGCGATGGCCTCGAGGTGGTTGAGGTTCATCTTCCAGTTGCCCGCGATGAGCGGTTTACGCGCCATGGCTCAGCCCTCCGCCGCGTCGTCGAGCACGGCGATACCGGGAAGTTCCTTGCCCTCCAGGTATTCCAGCGACGCGCCGCCGCCGGTGGAGATGTGCGAGAAACCGTCGTCCGGCAGCCCCAGGGTGCGCACGGCCGCGGCCGAATCGCCACCGCCGACCACGGTGAACGCGCCCTTGCCGGTCGCCGTGGCAATCGCCTCGGCAACTCCGCGCGTACCCGCGGCGAACTTCTCGAACTCGAAGACGCCCATGGGACCGTTCCAGAACACCGTCTTGGCCTCGGTGAGCAGCGCCGCGAAGCGGTTCACCGACTCCGGACCGATGTCCAGGCCCATCCAGCCGTCGGGAATCTCGTTGGCGGGCACCACCTTCGACTCGGCGTCGGCCGCGAAGGAGTCCGCGACGACGATATCCATCGGCAGGTGGATGACGTCGGCGTAGGTCTCCAGCAGCTTCTTGCAGGTGTCGACCATCTCCTCCTGCAGCAGCGAGGAGCCCACCGGGAGGCCCTGGGCGGCAAGGAAGGTGAAGCACATGCCGCCGCCGATCACCAGGGTGTCGACCTTGGGCGCGAGCGCCTCGATGACCGCCAGCTTGTCGGAGACCTTGGAGCCGCCCAGCACGACCGCGTACGGCCGCTCGGCGTTCTCCGTGAGCTTCTTCAGCACCTCGGTCTCGGCCGCGACCAGGCCACCGGCGTAGTGCGGCAGCAGCTTCGCCACGTCGTACACCGACGCCTGCTTGCGGTGCACCACGCCGAAACCGTCGGAGACGAAAGCACCGTCGTCGCCGACCAACTCGACCAGTGCCGCCGCCAGCTTGGCCCGCTGCGCGTCGTCCTTGCTGGTCTCGCGGGCGTCGAAGCGCACGTTCTCCAGCAGCAGCACATCGCCGTCGGTGAGGCCCTCGGAGCGCGCGAGGGCGTCCTGGCCCACCACGTCACCGGCGAGCTGCACATTGCGGCCCAGCTCCCGCGCCAGCCGCTCGGCGACCGGGGCGAGGGAGAACTTCGGGTCCGGCTCACCCTTCGGGCGACCCAGATGCGCGGTGACGACCACCTTCGCGCCCGCCTCGGCGAGCGCGGCGATGGTCGGTGCCGACGCGATGATGCGGCCGGGATCGGTAATGACGCCGTTGTCGAGGGGAACGTTCAGGTCGGAGCGCACCAGCACGCCCCGACCCTCGACACCCTCGTTCAGCAGATCCTGGAGTGTCTTGATCGCCATAGGTTTACAGCGACTTGCCGACGAGGCCGATCAGGTCGGCCAGACGGTTGGAGTAGCCCCACTCGTTGTCGTACCACGAGGTGACCTTGACCTGGCCGTCGATGACCTTGGTCAGCGGCGCGTCGTAGATGGAGGAGTGCGGATCGGTCACGATGTCGGAGGAGACGATCGGATCGGTGTTGTACTTCAGGATGCCCTTCAGCGGCCCCTCGGCGGCCTCCTTCATGGCGGCGTTGATCTCGTCGATCGAGGCGGCGGTGCGCAGATCGGCGGTCAGGTCGGTGATGGAACCGGTCGGGACCGGCACGCGCAGCGCGTAGCCGTCCAGCTTGCCCTGCAGCTCGGGCAGCACCAGGCCGATGGCCTTGGCGGCGCCGGTGCCGGTGGGCACGATGTTCAGGGCGGCGGCGCGGGCACGGCGCAGATCGCTGTGCGGGCCGTCCTGCAGGTTCTGGTCCTGGGTGTAGGCGTGGATGGTGGTCATCAGGCCACGCTCGATGCCGAACGAGTCGTGCAGCACCTTGGCCAGCGGACCGAGGCAGTTGGTGGTGCAGGACGCGTTGGAGATGATGTTCTGCGAACCGTCGTACTTGTCGTCGTTGACGCCCATGACGATGGTGATGTCCTCGCCCTTGGCCGGGGCGGAGATGATGACCTTCTTCGCGCCCGCGGCCAGGTGCCCCTTGGCCTTGGTGGCGTCGGTGAAGATGCCGGTGGACTCCACGACCACGTCGACGCCCAGGTCGCCCCACGGCAGCGCCGCCGGGCCCTCCTTGATGGCCAGCGCCTTGATGCGCTGGTCGCCCACCACGATGGTGTCATCGCCGTCGAGCGAGACGTCCTGCGGCAGCCGGCCGAGGATCGAGTCGTACTTCAGCAGGGTGGCCAGCGTCGCATTGTCGGTGAGGTCGTTGACCGCGACGATTTCGATGTCGGTGGTGCCGAGCGCCTTCTGCGCTTCGACCGCCCTGAAGAAGTTACGTCCGATGCGGCCGAAGCCGTTGATGCCTACCCGGACAGTCACGTTATCGCTCCTCAGTTGTGTCGCGGAATCTTTTCCGTTGCCTACTAACCCTAAACCCGGCGGGGAACATCACAGAAACACCCCCGGGGATGTGAACTCCCATCCCGACCGGGGGTGTTCGGCGAACGCACCGGCTACCGAACGGTCCGTCTCACGCGTCCTCGAGCAGTTCGGCGGTGACGGCGGATTCGGTATCGGGGACGCCCAGCTCCTTGGCGCGGCGGTCGGCCATCGACAGCAGTCGGCGAATCCGTCCCGCCACAGCGTCTTTCGTCATGGGCGGATCGGCGAGCTGACCCAACTCCTCCAGCGACGCCTGCCGGTGCAGTACGCGCAGCTTGCCCGCGGCGGCCAGATGGTCCGGCACGTCGTCGCCGAGGATCTCCAGCGCGCGTTCCACCCGCGCCGCGGCGGCCACGGCGGCGCGGGCCGAGCGGCGCAGATTGGCGTCGTCGAAATTCGCCAGGCGATTGGCGGTGGCCCGGACCTCGCGGCGCATCCGCCGCTCCTCCCAGGTCAATCGGGTGTCCTGTGCGCCCATCCGGGTGAGCAGCGCGCCGATGGCCTCACCGTCGCGCACCACCACGCGATCGGTGCCGCGCACCTCGCGCGCCTTGGCGGAGATGCCCATCCGCCGGGCCGCGCCCACCAGCGCCAGCGCCGCCTCCGGTCCCGGGCAGCTCACCTCGAGGGCCGAGGAGCGCCCCGGTTCGGTGAGCGACCCGTGCGCGAGAAACGCTCCGCGCCAGGCCGCTTCGGCATCGGAGATGCTGCCGCCGACCACCTGCGCGGGCAAACCCCGCACCGGCCGACCGCGCACATCCAGCAATCCGGTCTGCCGGGCGAGCGCCTCGCCCTCCTTGGAAACTCGTACTACATACCGGGAGGTTTTGCGCAGTCCGCCCGCGCCGAGCACGTGCACATCCGAGCCGTAGCCGTACAGCTCGAAGATCTCGCGGCGCAGCCGACGCGCGATGGAACCCATGTCCACCTCCGCTTCGACGATCACCCGACCGCCCACGATGTGCAGTCCACCGGCGAACCGGAGTAGTGCGGACAACTCGGCCTTGCGCGAACTCACCTGTGACACGGTGAGTCGGCTCAGCTCGTCCTTCACTTCCGCTGTCATCGCCACGAGACGCGCTCCTTTCCACCCAACCCGGACCGCACGTGCTGGCCCATACGCCGTCCTTCGCTTCGAAGCCCTGCCAGTTCCGGCCGAGGCTGCCGGATCACCTGATCCAATGCGGCGGCAAGCTTTCCGGGGTGGTGCCGGTCCGTCCCCGCCTCGGCGACATCAGCGAAGGTTACTCGTGCTCGCAGCTGTTCGGCAGCTCTTGCCACATGTTCGCGTTCCCTACCCTCCGGTACGGAGCCGGAATCGACCACAATATCGTCGACCGTGAAATCCGGTGCGTGCTGGGACAATACATGCAGGTGCCGCTCCGCGGAGAATCCGGCCGTTTCGCCCGGTTCGGCGGCGAGGTTGAGTACCAAGATCTTCCGACCCCGCGTGTGCACCAGCGCATCGTGCAGTTCCGGCACCAGCACATGCGGAATCACGCTGGTGAACCAGCTGCCGGGGCCCAGAACGACGACATCCGCGTGCTCGATCGCGGAGGTCGCCTCCGGGCACGCGGGCGGGTCGGACGGGATCAATCGGACACGTCGCACCTTGCCCGGCGTGGTCGCCACCGCCACCTGACCGCGGATGCAGCGACTCACGCGCGGATCGGCCTCCAACCCCGCCACATCCGCCTCGATGGTGAGCGCGAGCGGCGACATCGGTAGCACCCTGCCTGTGATGCGCAGAATTCTTCCCGCCTCGTCGAGCGCCGCGACCGGATCACCGAGCTCCTCGGTGAGGCCCGCCAGGATCAGATTGCCCACCGAATGCCCGGCCAGCGCGCCCGTCCCGCCGAAGCGGTGCTGCACGGTGCGCGCCCAGACGCCGTCGGGCTCCTCGGCCAGCGCCGCGAGGGCCATGCGCAGATCCCCCGGGGGCAGCATGCCCAACTCGGCGCGCAGCCGGCCCGATGAGCCACCGTCGTCGGAGACCGTCACCACCGCCGTGATCTTGCGGGTGAGCCGACGGACCGCCGTCAGGGTCGCGTACAGCCCGTGTCCACCACCCAGCGCGGCGATCGCCGGGTTCGTCTCCCGCCCGCTCATTCTCGCCCCAGGTCCCGATGCACCACGCGGACCACGTCCACCGAACCGTTGTCGACGTCGTCACCGAGCAGTCCGCCCAGCGCCTCCGCTATCGCCACGCTGCGGTGCTTGCCGCCGGTGCAGCCCACTGCCACGGTCATGTATCGCTTCCCCTCTTGACGGTAGCCGTCGGTGGTGAGGTCGATGAGGTGCCGGCAGGTGCTCAGGTAGTCCCGCGCGCCCCGCTGCGCCAACACATACTCGCTCACCTCGGCGTCCTGTCCGGTCTGTTCGCGGAGTTCCGGCACCCAATGTGGATTGGGCAGAAAACGCACATCCAACACCATGTCCGCGTCCAGGGGAACTCCGTACTTGAAACCGAACGATTGGACGGTCAGTTGCAGGGCGGTGGGCGTACCGCCGCCGTAGACCTCCTCGAGCCGCCGGTGCAACTGGTGCACCGACAGCGCGGTGGTGTCGATGACCACGTCGGCGGCGGTCTTGACCGAGGCCAGCCGACGCCGTTCCGCGGCGATGCCCTCGGACAGCGTGCCGTCAGCGCTCTCACTCTGTAGAGGATGCCGCCGGCGGGCGAAGCCGAAACGTCGAATCAGCACATCATCGGACGCCTCGAGGAACAGGATGCGGGTGCGCACGCCCGCGCCGCGCAACTGCTCGGTCACGGCCGAGAGGTCACCGGTGAAGAACCGGCTGCGCACATCCATGACCAGGGCCAGCTTGCGAATGGGTGGTTCGGCCGAGGCACCGAGTTCGACCAGCCGGGCGATCAGCTCGGGAGGCAGATTGTCGGCCACGTACCAGCCGAGGTCCTCGAGCACGCGGGCCGCGGTGCCGCGGCCCGCACCGGATAGTCCGGTGACGATGACGACCTCGACGGGCGCGGCGGGAACATCGTCGGGGGTTGCTGTCGTCGGGGCACTGTCCGCTGTACTACTGGATTCGACGCGCGTCATGTCCTACCGGGGTTCGTGTCTGGGCGTTGCCTCGATCATGCTGCACCGATCACCGATCGGGCATTGCGACACGCCGATGTGCGGCGGCCGTCACGCCGGGCGTGTCCCTTTCGGGTGGGCTATTCCGCGTCGCCGACACGTATTTCCTGGTCACGCCGTTCCCTGCCGGACCGTTCCCTGCCGGACCGTTCCCGGTCGGCCCCTTCCTGGTCGCCGACTTCCTGGTCGCGGTCGCCGCGCAGGGCGGACAGCACCGCCGTGGCCGTCGCCACGCCGATGCCCGGGACCTCGATGATCTCCTCCACCGTAGCCTGCTTCAGTTTGGCGACCGATCCGAAGTGGGTCACCAGCGCCGTTTTGCGGGTCGAACCGAGACCCGGCACCGCGTCGAGGGCGGACTCGGTCATGCGGCGGGAGCGCTTGCTGCGGTGAAAGGTGATGGCGAAGCGGTGCGCCTCGTCGCGCACCCGCTGCAGCAGGTACAGCGACTCACTGGTGCGCGGCATGATCACCGGGTCGGGCTCGTTCGGCACCCATACCTCCTCGAGGCGTTTGGCCAGACCGATCACCGCGACGTCGGTGATGCCGAGTTCGTCGAGCACCTCGGCGGCGGCGTTGACCTGGGGGGCGCCGCCGTCGACCACGTACAGGTTGGGCGGGTAGGCGAAGCGGCGCGGCCTACCGGTCTTCGGGTCGATGCCGGGCAGACTGGAATCGATTGTCTCGGTGCCGGATTCGAGTTCCGACGCGGCGGCGGCATCGAGGTCCCGGCGCAGTTTGGCGAAACGCCGCCGGGTCACCTCGGCGATGCTGGCCACATCGTCGGAGCGCCCCTCCCCGGCCGCCTCCTTGATGGCGTAGTGGCGGTACTCCGACTTACGGGGAAGCCCGTCCTCGAACACCACCAGCGAGGCCACCACATCGGTGCCCTGCACATGGGAGATGTCCACGCACTCGATGCGCAGCGGGGCGCTGTCCAGATCGAGGGCGTCCTGAATGCCCTGCAATGCCGCCGACCGGGCGGTCAGGTCGCCGGCGCGCTTGAGCTTGTGCTGGGCCAGCGCTTCCATGGCATTGCGCTGCACGGTCTCCGCGAGGGCCTTCTTGTCGCCACGCTGGGGCACCCGCAGCTGCACCGCCGAACCGCGCAGGCCCGACAGCCACTGCTGCACCTGTTCGGCGTCGCCGGGCAGGGCCGGAACCAGCACCTCGCGCGGGACCACGGCACCGGGATGCTCGTCACCGGACTGGGCGGCCACCGCCGACTGCTCCCCGTAGAACTGGGTGAGGAACTGCTCGACCAGCGCCGGCAGCTCTCCCCCGGCCGCCACACCGCCGTGTCCGCGACGACCCGAGTCGGAGCCCTCCGTGGTTGCGCGGCCTGCCGCCTCCGGGCCCGACCAGCTCAGGTCGAGGGCGTCACCCGATTTGTCCACCACCCAGCCGCGCTGCCCGCGCACCCGCCCGTCGCGCACGTGGAAGATCTGCACCGCGACCTCGAGTTCGTCGAGGGCGAAGTTGACGACGTCGGCGTCGGTGCCGGTGCCGAGCACCACGGCCTGCTTCTCCAGTGCCCGCCGCAGCGCCTGCACGTCGTCGCGCAGCCGCGCGGCGGTCTCGAAGTCGAGTTCCTCGGCCGCGGCGTGCATGCGCTTCTCGAGGTCCTTGAGGAGTTTGTCGGTCTTGCCGGAGAGGAAGTCGCAGAAGTCCTCCACGATCTGCCGGTGCTCGGCCGCATTCACCCGGCCGATACACGGCGCGGAGCACTTGTCGATGTAGCCGAGCAGGCAGGGTCGCCCGATCTGGTTGTGCCGCTTGAAGACTCCATTCGAGCAGGTGCGCACCGGGAACACCCGCAGCAGCAGATCCAGCGTCTCGCGAATGGCCCAGGCGTGCGCGTACGGCCCGAAATAGCGCACCCCCTTCTTGCGCGCGCCCCGGTACACGAAGACCCGCGGATATTCCTCGTCGAGGCTGACCGCCAGCACCGGATACGACTTGTCGTCCCGGTAGCGCACATTGAAGCGCGGATCGAACTCCTTGATCCAGTTGTATTCCAGCTGAAGGGCTTCCACCTCCGTGGACACCACCGTCCACTCCACGCTGGCGGCGGTGGTGACCATCTGCCGGGTGCGCGGATGCAGTGACGCCACATCGGCGAAATAGGAGTTGAGCCGACTGCGCAGGCTCTTCGCCTTGCCGACGTAGATGACCCGCTTGTGCGCGTCCCGGAACTTGTACACGCCGGGTTCGACAGGAATGGTGCCCGGGGCGGGCCGGTACGTCGCGGGATCTGCCACGGCACCAAGGTTACTGATCCGGTCCGACAGCACACGACGCCTCGGCCCGAACCGGGGCGGTCGCGACAGCGCCCGACCCCGCCACCGGCCGGGCCAGCGCCCAGACGAGCAGCGCGCCCAGCGCGTAGGCCGCTCCGAGACCGCAGGAAGCGGACCAGCCCCAGGTGCCGTACGCCCAGGTGGTCGTGACCGCCCCCAGCGCGGAGCCCAGGGAATAGCAGGCCATGTAGCCGCCGATGACGACGCCGGTCCGATCCGGCCGCGCCGCGGTCAGCAGGTGCTGGTTGCCGACATGGACGACCTGCACGGCGAAGTCGAGTACGACCACACCGATGACGAGCGGCCACAGCGTCGCCTCGGTACGGGCGATGAGCAGCCAGGAGGCGGCCAGCAGCACCAGCGCCGCTCCGGTGATCGCGTGCGCGTGACCGGAATCGGCCCACCGGCCCGCGCGGGCGGCACCGAGCGCACCGGCCAGTCCGGCCAGCCCGAACAGACCGATCTGGGTGGTGCCGAGGTGCCAGGGCGCCGCGCCCAGCGGCAGCGCCAGCCCGCTCCACAGGGTGCCGAAGGAGGCGAAGAGGAACAGCGCGATGAGCCCCCGGCTCAGGAACAGCCGATCGGTGCGGGCGAGCCGTCCCATCGAGGCCAGCACCTGCCCGTAGCGCGCCGCGAAGGCGGGGCGATCGGCGTCGAGCGTGGCGCGGACGACGATCGCCAGCGTCACGCACAGGACGGCGAGCACCGCGTAGACGGCCCGCCAGCCGACGGTGTCGCCCAGCGCGCCCGCGAGGACGCGGACGCCGAGGATGCCGATCACCACGCCCGAGGTGACCGCCCCGATGGTGCGGCCGCGCTCGCCCGGCGCGGAGACCGCCGCGGCGTACGCGACGGTCACCTGCACCACCACCGCGAACAGACCCGCGAACGCCAGCCCCGCCAGTGCGACGACGCCGGTCGGCGCGACGGCCACGACGGCGGTCCCGACCGCGGTGAGCAGCAGCTGACCGGCGATGAGCCGACGACGATTCATCATGTCGCCGAGCGGAACCAGTAGGACGAGGCCGACGAAGTAGCCGATCTGCCCGGCCGCGACCAGCGCACCCACCGACTCGTGCGACATGCCGAGGTCGGCGCCCGCCGACTCCAGCACCGGCTGTATCGCGTAGACGGTGGATACGGCCACCGCGCACACCAGGGCCAGGACGAAACGCCGCTCTCTCGTCGCTCCTCCCACGGCCACTACGCCTCCTCGATTAGTAGCAATATGAAACCGTTTGAGCATAGGTAGTATCGGTTTCACATTGCAACCGATTGGGAGGGTTCATGACCGCGACGCCGCGTTCCGACCACCGGTGGACCGATCCCACCTGCCCCGTCGCCCGGACCGTCGATCTGGTGGGTGATCGGTGGAGCCTGCTGATCGTGCGCGACGCCATGGACGGCGCCGCGACCTTCACCGAGTTCCAGCGACGCCTCGGCATCGCCCGCAACATCCTCACCGACCGCCTGCGCAGACTCGTCGACCACGGCGTTCTCACCACGAGCACCGCACCCGGCGGCAAGCGGCACAGCTATGCGCTCACCTCCGCTGGACAGGATCTGTTCACCGTCGTGGTGGCGCTGCGGCAGTGGGGCGAGCGGCATGCCTTCGACAGCGGGGAAGCTCACTCGACACTGGTGGACCTCGACGGTGGGGCGGTCGCGCCGCTGCGGGCCGAGAACGCGGCGGGCGTCCCGGTGTCCGCGGCGACCACCCGGGTGCGCAAGGTGGGTGAGCGCGCCGAGTGAGCGCGGCGCGCCGAGTGACGCATCCGCCGTGGCTCCCACTCCGAAGTACCGACCGACGTCAGTATGGGGTGGGAGTTCCAGAGCACCACCGGTCGATTCGAGGGAGTTTCACCATGATGAACCGTCTTCGCCCGCACCGTCGGACGCTGTCCATCGGCTCCGCGGTCCTGCTCACCGCCGCGGGACTGGCCGCCATGGCGGCACCCGCCTCGGCCGCGGGCGTGGGCTGCCGGATCGACCGGCCGAGTATCGACAGCGTCACCTTCACCTGCCCGGACGATGTCTGGTACGTGGGCATCGTGCGCTGCCTCGGTTCCCGCGCCGTCGGCCACGGACAGCAGGCACCCACCTTCATCGTCAGCGATTCCGCCCGCCCGTTCGCCCCCATGACCCTCACCTGCAACGGCGAATCCAAGCGCGGCATCGCCCTCGACGCCTGGACCGACGGCGTCTGACCGCCGCACGCCGCCCCGGCGACAGACGCTCGCCCGTTCCCGCCCATCGCGACCGCGCCGAATCAGCCGACGGCCGGGGCGGGTGCGGCCGCGGCGGTCGGCGATCCGGAAGACGACGGCACCGGCCGCGGCCGCCCGACGTCGACGGCCGCGCCACCGACCTAGCGCACGGCCGCGGCCAGTGCGGGTGCGAGGTCGCCGCGCTCCCCCACCTCGACCGTGTCGAGGTCGAGCCAGTCGGCCATCTCGCGCAGTGATTTGGCGAGTTCGGCCGCGATGCGCGCGGTGTCACGGCCGGGTTCGGTGAAGGCGCCGGGGGCCAGGAGGCGGCCGGTGGCGCGCTCGGCGCGCAGGTCGACGCGGCCGACGAGTTCGCCGTCCAGGAGGAAGGGGAAGACGTAGTAGCCGTGTACGCGTTTGTGGGCCGGGGTGTAGATCTCGATGCGGTAGTGGAAGTCGAAGAGGCGTTCGGTGCGGGGGCGGAAGAAGATGAGCGGGTCGAAGGGGCACAGCAGGGCCGCGCCGGTCACGCGGCGCGGGGTGCGGGCGGCGTGGTGCAGGTAGGCGGGTTTGTCCCACCCCGCGACCGTGACCTGTTCGAGTTCGCCCGCGTCGAGGAGATCGGCGATGGCGGGTTCGGTCTGGCGGCGGGTGAGGCGGTAGTAGTCGCGTAGGTCGGTTTCGGTGCCGATGCCGTGTGCGGCGGCGGCCCGGCGCACGAGTTCGCGCACCGCGTCGGCCTCGTCGATCCGCCGGGCCAGCACATCGGCGGGGAGGACGCGTTCGGTGAGATCGTAGTAGCGCTGGAAGCCGACGCGCTTGTCCACCGACACCTCGCCGGAGGCGAACAGCGCCTCGCAGACCACCTTGGTGTCGCTGTAATTCCAGCCCCAATGATCCTTGGCCCGTGGACGATCCAGCTCCAGATGCTTCTCCACCTCACCGGCCGTGCACGCCCCGAATTCGCGCAGGACCCCGAGCACGTCGTCGGCCAGGGTCGGATTGCGTGCGAACACCTGCTGCGCCCCGCCCCAGCGGCCGTTGCGGTACTGCTCCATCCGCCACCGCAGGAGCGGCCAGTCCTCGACCGGCAGCAGCGCGGCCTCGTGCGCCCAGTACTCGACCAGCCGCCGCGGCCTGCGGGCGGTGTGGCTCCACGCCGTCGCGTCCAACAGGTCCCGGTCGTAGCCGCCGATCCGGCTGAACACCGGGGCGTAGTGGGCGCGCACGGCCGCCGACACCGAATCCAGTTGCAGCAGTCGCGTGTGTTCCATGGCGCGCAGCACGGCACGGCGGGTGGGCGCGCCGGTGGGCCGGGCGGCGGCGAAACCCTGTGCGGCGAGGGCGATGCGGCGAGCGGTGGCGACGGTCATGGGCACAGATCGCCACCTTGCCACGCCCCACCGACATCTTCGCTCCGGCAATCCCTACCCGCATCCCTACCACCGGGGCTAACCTGGTTCGATACAGTCGTGTATCGAACTTCTACGACCGAGGACAGGGCATGATCGAGAATCCGGATGTGATCGTGGTCGGCGCCGGGCTGGCCGGCCTCGTGGCCACCTACGAGCTGGTCCAGGCGGGCCGCCGGGTGCTGGTGCTGGACCAGGAGAACCGAGCCAATCTGGGCGGACAGGCGTTCTGGTCGCTGGGCGGACTGTTCCTGGTGGACACCCCCGAGCAGCGACGGCTCGGGGTCAAGGATTCACTCGAACTGGCCTGGCAGGACTGGCAGGGCGCGGCCGGATTCGACCGCGAGGACGAGGACCACTGGGCCCGGCAGTGGGCGCGCGCCTACGTCGAGTTCGCGGCCACCGAGAAACGCCAGTACCTGCACGACCTCGGCCTGCGGGTGACCCCGCTGGTGGGCTGGGCCGAACGCGGCGGCGCGACCGCCGACGGCCACGGCAATTCGGTGCCGCGCTTCCATCTCACCTGGGGCACCGGCCCCGAAGTGGTGCGTGTCTTCGCCGAACCGGTGCTGGCGGCCGAGCGCCGCGGCCAGGTGGGATTCGCCTTCCGGCACCGGGTGGACGATCTCGTGCTGAGCGACGACGCCGTCACCGGCGTGCGCGGCAGCCTGCTCGCCCCGAGCGATGCCGAGCGCGGCGTGGCCTCGTCACGAGAGGTGGTGGGCGAGTTCGAGTTCCACGCCAAGGCGGTGGTCGTCACCTCCGGCGGCATCGGCCACAATCACGAACTGATCCGCCGCAACTGGCCCACCGATCGGCTCGGACCCTGCCCGGAGCACATGATCTCCGGCGTCCCGGCGCATGTGGACGGTCGCATGCTGGCCATCACCGAGGCCGCGGGCGGCCGCATCGTGAACCGGGATCGCATGTGGCACTACACCGAGGGCATCCACAACTGGGATCCGGTCTGGCCCGATCACGCCATCCGCATCATCCCCGGCCCCTCCTCGCTGTGGTTCGACGCCACCGGAAAGCGGCTGCCCGCACCGTGTTTCCCCGGTTTCGACACCAATGCCACCATGAAGGAGATCCTGTCCACCGGCTACGACTACTCCTGGTTCATCCTCACCCAGTCGATCATCGAGAAGGAGTTCGCGCTCTCCGGCTCCGAGCAGAACCCCGATATCACCGGCAAGGATCTCAAACTCACCCTCAAGAGCCGGGTCGCCAAGGGCGCACCGGGGCCGGTGGAGGCGTTCAAACGACACGGCGCGGACTTCGTGGTCGCCGACACCCTGGCCGAACTCGTGCAGGGTATGAACAAGATCGCCCGGGGACCGCAGCTCGATCTCGCCGACCTGGAACGCCAGATCGTCGCCCGCGACCGGGATGTGGAGCACAAGTTCAGCAAGGACGCCCAGCTGATGGCGATCGGCAATGCGCGGCGCTACCTCGGCGACAAACTGGGTCGAGTGGCGACCCCGCACCGCATCCTCGATCCCGCACACGGCCCGCTCATCGCGGTGCGGTTGAACATCCTCACCCGAAAGACGTTGGGCGGCTTGCAGACCAATCTCGACTCACAGGTCGTGCGCCCGGACGGCACCCCGTTCCCCGGACTGTACGCAGCCGGTGAGGTGGCGGGCTTCGGAGGCGGCGGCGTGCACGGATACAACGCCCTGGAGGGCACCTTCCTCGGCGGCTGCATCTTCTCGGGCCGCGCCGCCGGGCGGGCACTGGCCCGCACCCTGTCCTGATCGTCGCGGCCGATGCCCCGAATCGGCCGCCGCACAGCCGATCGAGCGACGGCGCGACCCGATCATCCTCGGGCGCGCCGTCCGGCGCACCGGGGTCGACTCAGGATGTGGCGGCGAACCAGGCGTAGACGTCGCGCCGCAGCAGCAGCGCGAGTACGACGCCCGAGGCCATGATGCCGGCAAGCACGATGAACGGCCCTACCCCCGTGGGCAATTCGGTCGAGAACAGCGTGAACACCCCCAGGAAGGTCTGCAGGCTCGATACCGCCAGCGCACCGATCCAGACCCAGCGCGAGCGAATGCCGAACAGCACCGCCATCGCCCCGGTCAGCCAGGCGGCGAAGAAGTGCCCGCCGCTGCCGAGTACCGAGAGCACGCCGTCGGGAATGGCGAGCAGGCAGTGCAGCACGGCGAAACCGGCCGTGGCCCAGGCCGCGTAGCGGGCCTCACGCACCTTCGCGGGCACTTCGGCGCGCAATGCGTCGCCGATCTCGGAACGATCACGGAGCGCGATCCCCAGTGCGCCGGAGACACGTTCGAAAAACGCTGCGGGAGTACCCTTGTCCGCATCGGTCGAATCGGCTTCCACCTCATCGACGACAGCCGAATGCGCAGTCACAGCTACTCCTCATCGAGCATCCATCCATTGCGCGCCCCCTGCGAACGCGCAATCCGACGCTAACCAACCGTTTCGATATCCGACAATCGCGGCGGCCAAGTTATGACCATGGCCACAGCCCGCCCCCACTGTGTCCCAGCACACAGCGCGGCCGCGCACGATTATCGTGCGCGGCCGCGAAAAGCACTGGTCCCGAGCTGTTTTCGCCCGGCCTGCCGGAAATCGGCGAGATTACTTGTCGTCCAGCGGAATCGGTGGCAGCACCGGATATTCACCGGTGTACCCGGCCCGCTCCGCGGCGATGGCCAGCACCCGCTTGCGAGCGACGAGCCAGCCGACGGCGAGCGCCGGGACGATAATGGCGAGACTGGCGACGGTCCAGGTGCCGACCGGGTAGTCGAAGGCCATGAGCACCAGCACACCGACCAGGAAGACCAGGGTGAGGATGCCGGTCCAGGGCGCGCCGATCATCCGGAACGCCGGGCGCTCGGCGCGCCCCTCCTGCGACCAGCGGTACAGCTTCAGCTGACACAGCACGATGGTGGCCCACGACGCCAGAATTCCCAGCGACGCCACATTCAGCACGATTTCGAATGCCTGCGACGGCACGACGTAATTCAGCCAGATGCCGAACAGCGCGATACAACTGGTGAGCAGAATACCGCCGTAGGGCACACCGCTGCGGGACATGCGCGCGGTAAAAGTCGGCGCACTGCCGTTCATGGCCATGGAACGCAGAATGCGCCCGGTCGAATAGAGTCCGGCATTGAGCGAGGACAGCGCGGCGGTGAGCACCACGAAGTTCATGATCGAACCCATGTGCGCCACACCGAGTTTGCCGAAGAACGTGACGAACGGACTCTCGCCCGCCTGGTATGCGGTATACGGCAGCAGCAGGGCCAGCAGAATCACCGAACCGCAGTAGAACACCGCGATGCGCATGATGACCGAATTGATGGCGCGCGGCATGATCTTGGCCGGATTCTCGGTCTCACCGGCGGCGATGCCCACCATTTCCACGGCGGCGTAGGCGAATACGACGCCGGAGGTGACCGTGATGAGCGGCAGCACGCCGGTCGGGAACCAGCCGCCCGCGGCATCGACCATGCCGAACCCGGTGGGCTGGCCGTCGACCTCGAAGCGACCCGCGAAGAAGATGGTGCCCACCACCAGGAAGCTGACCAGGGCGGCCACCTTGATCATGGCGGCCCAGAACTCCATCTCGCCGAACCACTTCACCGACACCAGATTGATGCCCAGCACGATGAGCAGCGAGCCCAGCGCCAGCACCCACTGCGCGACGGGCTGGAACGGCCCCCAGTAGTGCAGATAGGTCGCGATGGCGGTGGTGTCGACGATGCCGGTCATGGACCAGTTCAGGAAATACATCCACCCGGCGACGAAAGCCGCCTTCTCGCCGAAGAATTCCCGCGCGTAGGAGACGAAGGAGCCCGACGACGGTCGGTGCAGCACCAGTTCGCCGAGCGCCCGCAGAATGAAGAAGACGAAAATGCCGCAGACCAGGTAGACCAGGAACAGCGACGGTCCGGCGCTGTGCAGGCGACCGCCCGCGCCGAGGAACAGGCCGGTGCCGATGGCGCCGCCGATGGCGATCATCTGCAACTGCCGCGGCTTGAGGCTCTTGTGATAGCCGGAGTCCTCCGCCGTGAGGTTGGTGGCCTGTGTCCGGATCTCGGTCATACGCCGGTTAACCCTCCGCAATCGTGTAGTGAGGCGTTGTGACGATACCTTGCCATTTACCGAGAACCACATCGCCGTCCCGACCGGGGCGGATTATGGTTTCCAGCGGCATTTCCACGGTTCGCCACCTACCTGTCTTACAGGTTGCTTCGAGGACGCTCAACTTTGGCCTCCCCCGACGGGGCACGCTTATTCGCCATCCGCCGCGAAAGCCCCGTCCACCGCGCCGCCCGGCGTTAGAGTCCGATCATGAGGCGTACGCGGAACTGGAGCGGCGCGGCCGCCGCCCTGTTGCTCCTGCTCGGATTGGTCACGGCCTGTACGACCGGCCCGGAGAACGAGGCCGACGGCACCTGTGTGACGAGTGCCAACGGCACCCCGCTGACCGCCCGCGCCGCACCCGGCACGACCACCACGAATCTGAGCACCAATCCCGAGATCGCCTCCGGCTATCGCACCGGGATGACGCCGGTGCGCACGGCGACGTTCTCCGTCTCCACCGCCAATCCGCTCGCCACCGACGCGGCCTGCCGGGTGCTGCGTGACGGCGGCACCGCGGCCGACGCCCTGATCGCGGCGCAGACCGTGCTGGGGCTGGTGGAACCGCAGGCGTCGGGGATCGGCGGCGGGGCGTTCCTGCTCTACTACGACGCCGCCACCGGGACCGTGGACGCCTACGACGGGCGTGAGACCGCGCCCGCGGCGGCCACCGAGAACTATCTGCGGTGGATCAGCGACACCGATCGCACCGAACCGCAGCCGTCCACCCGCGCCAGCGGGCGTTCCATCGGTACCCCGGGCGTGCTGCGCATGTTGGAGCTCGCCCACCGCGAGCACGGCAAACAGTCGTGGCGGGAGCTGTTCGATCCCGCCATCGCCCTGGCCGATCAGGGCTTCGCCATCAGCCCCCGGTTGGCGGGCCAGATCGCGGAGTCGGCGGACGATCTGGCCCGCGACGAGAATGCCCGCGCATATTTCCTGCAGCCCGACGGCAGCCCCAAACCCGCGGGCACCAACCTCACCAATCCCGCGATGTCCAAGACGCTCAACGCGATTGCCGCCGACGGCGCGGAAGCGTTCTACACCGGTGCCATCGCCGCCGATATCGTCGACGCGGTGGCCTCGACCGACGGCGGCCGCACCCCGGGTCTGATGTCGCTGGCGGATCTGGCCGGATATCAGCCGAAGAAGCGCACCGTCCTGTGCACGCCCTATCGCGAGCACATCGTGTGCGGTTTCCCCAATCCGTCCTCGGGCGGCATCACCGTGGCCGCCACCCTGGGCATCCTGTCGAATTTCGAACTGCCCGCCCTGCGGCCCGACCAGCTCGACGGCGGGAATGCCGCGCTCGACGGCGGCAAGCCGAAAGCCGAAGCGGTGCACCTGATCTCCGAGGCCGAACGGCTCGCCTACGCCGACCGGAACAAGTACATCGCGGATTCGGATTTCGTGCCGCTGCCCGGCAACACCCCGCAGACCCTGGTGAATCCGGACTATCTGCGGCAGCGGGCCGGTCTCATCGATCCGGGCCGCAGCATGGGCACCGCGCAGCCCGGCGATTTCGGACCGGTCCCGCTCGGCACCGGCCCCCAGCCGCCCGAGCACGGCACCAGCCACATCTCCGTCATCGACAGCTACGGCAATGCCGCGTCCATGACCACCACGGTCGAATCCGCTTTCGGCTCTTTCCATCTCGTCGACGGCTTCATCCTCAACAACCAGCTCACCGACTTCGCCGCCGACCCGCTCGGCGAGGACGGTCTCCCGGTGGCCAACGGCATCGACGCCGGGAAGCGCCCCCGCAGCTCCATGGCCCCCACCCTGGTCTTCGACCGCGCCGCCGACGGCGAGCGCGGACGGCTCACCCACGTCACCGGCTCTCCCGGCGGCTCCCTCATCATCCAGTTCGTGGTGAAAACCCTGGTGGCCATGCTGGATTGGGGCCTGGATCCGCAGCAGGCCGTCTCGGCGGTCGATTTCGGCGCGGGCAACACTCCCACCACCAATGTCGGCGGCGAGCATCCGGCCGTCGACGCCGACGGCGACAACGACCCGCTCGTCCAACGCCTGCGCGAACTCGGCCACACCGTCTCGGTGGCACCGCAGACCAGCGGCCTGTCCGCGCTGACCCGCGACGGCGACGGCTGGATCGGCGGCGCCGACCCCCGCCGCGAGGGCGCGGTCATGGGCGACAACCGCTGACCCGGTCGCGGCACACCGGTCACGCCGTCACCCGCGCTCGGGCGCAATCGATGGCGGCCGTGGTGGTGTCGAAGATCCGTTCATCGGCGGGCAGCGCCCCCACCGCCGCCAGCCGACGCCGGTGATCGGGGCGCAGCCCCGACAGCAGTACGGTGATGCCGCGATGCTCGAGCTTCCCGACGGCATCGGCGAGCACCAGCGCGCCGGTGCTGTCCAGCGAGGTCAGATGCGCCATCCGGAGCACCACCACCTGGACGTCGGCGACCTCGGCCAGTTCCAGCAGGAAGCGGTGCGCGGTCGCGAAGAACAGCGGCCCCTCCAGGCGGTAGGCGACGATGTGGTCGTGCAGCAGCGCGTGCTCCTCCGCGAGGTGGTCGGAGTCGTCCAGCGGCACCTGCGACAGCCGGGCCTCGCGGGCGATCGACCGCAGTGCCAGTATCGCGGCGATACCGACGCCGACCGCCACGGCGGTGATCAGATCGAGTGCGACCGTCACCGCGAAGGTGGCCGCCATGATGACCGCGTCGCCGCGCGAGGCGCGGGCGATCGCGGCCAGCGAGGCGGTCTCCACCATGCGCACGGTGGTGGCCAGCAGCACTCCGGCCAAGGCCGCCACCGGAATTCGCTCCACCAGCGGCGCGGCGGCGTACACGATGCCCGCCAGGATGAGGGCGTGGGTGAGCGCGGCCAGCCGGGTCCGCGCCCCGGAGCGCACGTTCACCGCCGTCCGGGCGATGGCCCCGGTGGCCGGGACGCCGCCGAACAGCGGGGCCGCGATATTGGCGAGCCCCTGCCCGAGCAGTTCGCGATCCGGATCGTGCCGGGTGCCGACCGCCATGGCGTCGGCGGCCGTCGCCGACAGCAGCGATTCCAGCGCCGCGAGCGCGGCGACCGCCAAGGCGGGCGCGAGCAGTGCGCCGAGCCGATCCGGATCGACGAATTCGAGCGTGGGAGCGGGCAACCCGGTGGGCAGCGCACCGATGCGGACGATGTCCAGGTGCGTCCACTCGGCTACCAGCGTCGCCGCGCCGACCGCGGCCAGCGCGAACGGCAGCTTGGGTAGATACCGGCCGCCCAACAGGATCACCGCCGCGACCACCACCGCCGTCACCGGCGCGGCCGCCACCGGATGCGCGGCGTACGCGCGCACCGCCGCGACGGCGACCTGCCACACCCGCTCACCGTCGAGTTCGCCGACGCCGAGTGCGGAGGGCACCTGCTGCAATGCGATCACCACCGCGATTCCGGCGGTGAAGCCCTCGATCACCGGTGCCGGGACGAAGCGCACCGCCCGGCCGACCCCGGCCGCGGCCATGGCGACCAACAGCAGGCCCGCCAGCAGGCCGACCATGAGAACGCCCGACGCGCCGTGCTGGTGCGCGATGGGCACCAGCACGACGGTCATGGCCCCGGTGGGACCCGATACCTGGAAGCGGGAGCCGCCGAACACCGCGGCGAGTGCGCCCGCGATGACCGCGGTGGCCAGCCCCGCCGCCGCGCCGAGTCCGGAGCTGATCCCGAAACCCAGCGCCAACGGCAATGCCACCAGCGCGACGATCAATCCCGCCAGCAGGTCCGCACCGGGAGCTTTCACGGCCGGAGCCCAATCCGATCGGACCGGGAGCAGCGACCGCACGGTCAGTTCACCGTGGCGTCGTCGCCGCGATAGTCGGCCAGGCGCAGCTTCAGCGCCGCGAGCTGTGCACGCAACGGCTCGGGCAGCCGGTTGCCGCCGATAGTCGCGTACCACTCGTCGATCAGCCGTAGCTCGGCCACCCACTCCCGCTTGTCGACGGCCAGCGCGGCGGGCACCCGGTCGCGGTGCACCGCGTCGAGGCCGTCCAGGTTCAGCGCGTCGGCGGTGGGCACGTAGCCGATGGGCGTGGTCACCGCCTCGGCGGTGCCGTCGAGACGTTCCAGCGCCCACTGCAACACCCGCACGTTGTCGCCGAACCCCGGCCAGAGGAAGGCTCCTTCGTCGCTGCGCCGGAACCAGTTGACCTGGAAGATCTTCGGCAGCCGCGCCCCCTCCCGCTGCGCCAGCGACAGCCAGTGCGCGAAGT
This sequence comes from Nocardia otitidiscaviarum, assembly GCF_007362295.1. Classification (NCBI taxonomy): domain Bacteria; kingdom Bacillati; phylum Actinomycetota; class Actinomycetes; order Mycobacteriales; family Nocardiaceae; genus Nocardia; species Nocardia otitidiscaviarum. The sequence continues at coordinate 3,871,951 of NZ_CP041695.1, forward strand.
AGTCGCCCACGTGGTAGCCGAGGAACGGCAGCATGGCCATGGGGTCGCGGCGCACCACGCCGATGGCGCCGGTGGCCGCCGCGGTGGTCTCCGACGACAGCACCGAGGCGAGGAAGACCCCGTGCGTCCAGTCGAACGATTCGGTCACCAGCGGCACGGTGCTCGCGCGCCGCCCGCCGAAGAAGATGGCCGAGATGGGCACCCCCGCCGGATCGTCCCACTCGGGTGCCACCGTGGGGCACTGTTCGATCGGCGTGCAGTAGCGCGAATTGGGATGGGCCGCCGGGGTTTCGCTCTCCGGGGTCCAGTCCCGCCCGCGCCAGTCGACGAGATGGGCGGGCGGCTCGTCGGTCATGCCCTCCCACCACACCTCCCCGTCGTCGGTGCGCGCCACATTGGTGAAGATGGTGTTGCCGCGCGCGATGGTGGCCATGGCGTTGGGGTTGGTGCGCGCGCCGGTTCCCGGTGCGACACCGAAGAATCCGGCCTCGGGATTCACCGCGTACAGCCGACCGTCGGCCCCGAACCGGAGCCACGCGATGTCGTCGCCGACGGTTTCGGCCCGCCAGCCCGGCAGCGCGGGTTCCAGCATGGCGAGGTTGGTCTTGCCGCAGGAGGACGGGAAGGCCGCCGCGATGTAGTGCGTCTTCCCCTGCGGCGAGGTGAGTTTGAGGATGAGCATGTGTTCGGCGAGCCAGCCCTCGTCGCGACCCAGGACCGAGGCGATGCGCAGCGCGAAGCATTTCTTGCCCAGCAGGGCGTTGCCGCCGTAGCCGGAGCCGTAGCTCCAGATGGTGCGCGTCTCCGGGAAGTGCGCGATGTATTTGGTCCGGTCGCACGGCCACGGCACATCCGGCTCCCCGGCGGCCAGCGGAGCGCCGACCGAGTGCAGACATTTCACGAAGTCCCGGGTGTCGGTGAGCCGCTCCCAGACCGGCGTGCCGGAGCGGGTCATGATGCGCATGGAGACCGCGACGTAGGCCGAATCGGTGATCTGCACACCGTATTTCGGCTCGGCGGCGTCGAGCGGCCCCATGCAGAAGGCGATCACGTACAGGGTCCGTCCGGCCATCGCGCCCCGGTAGTGCTCGGTCATGACGGTGCGCATATCCACCGGGTCCATCCAGTTGTTGGTGGGACCGGCATCGGATTCGCGCTCGGAGCAGATGAAGGTGCGATCCTCCACGCGGGCGACGTCCTCGGGGTCGGAGGCGCACCAGAAGGAGTTGGGGGTGGCCGGCAGCGGTACGAAGGTGCCGCGCCGCACCAGTTCGGCGGTGAGCCGATCCCATTCCGCCGCGGAGCCGTCACACCAGACCACGTGATCGGGCGCGGTGAGCGCGACGACCTCGCCCACCCAGTCGAGGATGCCGCGGTGCGTGGTCGGCGCGGCCGACACGAAGGCGGGTAAGACGGTCAACGGGATCTCCTTCGAATGTGACTAGGTAGATAGTTGCGAAACTATGCAATCAGTGGACACGGGAGTGCGCATCGGGACGACCGGGACAGCGACTAGGCGGGTGGCTCGAGCAGTTCGGCTTGACCCGCCACCACACCGGTCAGGATGGCCCTGGCGGTAGCGAGGAGTTGGGCGACCTCGGGCGAGGTCAGGGAGTAGGTGACCGACAGGCCCTCGCGTCGGGCGGTGACCAGACCGGCCCGGCGCAGGATCGACAACTGCTGGGAGAGGTTGGCGGGTTCCACCCCGACCTCGGGCAGCATTTCGGAGACCGCGTGTTCACGCTCGCTGAGCAGTTCGAGCACGCGGATGCGCACGGGGTGACCGAGCGTTTTGAAGAAGTCCGCTTTCATCTGGTACAGCGGCCTTTTCAGTCCTGGCACTTCCGAACCAATCCTTCCGCTGGTGGCGGTATCGGCGCGGACGACCGACCTGCTGCTTGCAGAGTTTAGCAAACAGCTGAAGCAGCGGATCAGGCGGGTGGCGCGGCCGAGTACTTCGCCCCCAGCTCCCGGAAGCGATCCATGGCCGCGACCGCGCGCTCGCCGTCATTGGCGCGGATGGCGAGAATCGGCACGTAGTCGTCGTCGACCAGCTCCAGGCGCGGCCACGCCTTCTTGTCCGGGAACGACACCCCGCGAATGTCCTGCCACCGGAATTCGCTGTCGCCCACGATATTGCGCACCACCACTCCGCGCGCTCCGACGCGCAGCCGCGGCCGGGTCAACAGCAGCACGCCGCCGCCGAGCAGCAGTCCGATGGCCACGACGGCGACCTGGTCCACCACCCGGAAGTTCACGCCGGTGGAGCCGTTGCGCAGAAAGACGCCCGCGACGCCGAATACGACGACCAGGACGGCCGCCACGATCCGCGCGTTGCGGGTCGACCGGCGGGGCCGCACCTCGAGATCCCACTCGGAGTCGGCAGCGGCAGGGGCGGCGATGTCGGATGTCGTGGGCACGGGTGCCGACTCCTCGGAGCTCGTCTCGGATCGCGGTGACACGGAGCCGGATTCGGATTCGGATGGTGCGGCACCGGGTCCCGCCGACGCGGCGTCCGCAGGTGACGTGGCACCGGACCCCGCCGACGCGGCGTCAGGTGCGGGCGGCGCGGCGTCAGGTGCGGACGACGCGGCGTCAGGTGCGGGCGGCGCGGTTTCAGGCCCTGGCGACTCCGTGTCGGGCGCGGAACCATCGGTCGCCGCCTCGGACCCGCGTCGCGACGCGGCCGCCGGTTCGCCTGTCGCGGAACGATCCTCGCGCTCGGGTCGGCGCGGCGGCTCCTCGCCGCCCCGCCGCCAGATCCGTACGACAGGCATCGGACTAGACGGTCTGGCGCAGGGCGCGCAGGGTGAGCGCGGCGTCGAGGGCCGCGGCCGCGGCCTGTTCGCCCTTGTTCTCGCTGGCCCCGGGCAGCCCCGCCCGGTCGAGGGCCTGCTGTTCGGTGTTCACCGTGAGCACGCCATTGGTGACCGGGGTGCTCTCGTCCAGCGACACCCGGGTCAGCCCGGCGGTCACCGCATCGCACACGTACTCGAAATGCGGTGTCTCCCCACGGATCACGACACCGAGCGCGACCACCGCGTCATGGGAGCGGGCCAGCGCCTGCGCCACCACCGGCAGTTCCATCGCGCCCGCGCAGCGCACCACGGTGATCTCGGCGGTCCCGGCCTCGCGCGCGGTCCGTTCCGCGTTGGCGACCAGGGCGTCGCAGATCTCGGTGTGCCAGCGCGACGCGACGATGGCCAGCTTCAGGTCCTTGGCGTCCGAGAGTTCGAACGTCGGAACCCCGCCTCCACTCAACGGTTCTCCACCTCTTCTCGTCGAAGCTTCTTGTCGAAGCCGCTGTATCGAAAGGTCGCGCCTACTGCGCGGTTTCGCCGAGATCCAGATCGTCCAGGCCGATCAGGTCGTGGCCCATGCGGTCGCGCTTGGTGCGCAGGTACCGCAGATTGTGCTGATTCGCGCGCACCGGCATGGCCACCCGCTCGGTGATGGACAGACCGTACCCCTCCAGCCCGGCGCGCTTGGTCGGATTGTTGGTCAGCAGTCGCATGGAGCTGATGCCGAGGTCGGCGAGGATCTGCGCGCCGGTGCCGTAGTCGCGGGCGTCGGCGGGTAGGCCCTGGTCCAGATTGGCGTCGACGGTGTCGAGCTGCTTCTCGTCCTGGATCTGGTACGCCTGCAGCTTGTGCATGAGTCCGATGCCGCGGCCCTCGTGCCCGCGCATGTACAGCACCACGCCGCGGCCCTCCTCGGCCACGATCCCGAGGGCGGCATGGAGCTGCGGACCGCAGTCGCAGCGCAGCGAGCCGAACACGTCGCCGGTGAGGCATTCGGAGTGCACGCGCACCAGCACGTCCTCGCCCAGCCCGTTCGGGCCCGGGATATCGCCCATGACCAGCGCGACGTGTTCGGTGTTGTCGTATTCGCTCTTGTACCCGATGGCGCGGAAGTCACCGAACTCGGTCGGAATGCGGGCCTCGGCCACGCGCTCCACATGCTTCTCGTGGCGGCGCCGCCAGGCGATCATGTCGGCGATGGAGATGAGCGCGAGGTCGTGCTCGTCGGCGAAGATGCGCAGTTCCTCGGTACGGGCCATATCGCCCTCGTTCTTCTGCGAGACGATCTCGCAGATCACGCCGGCGGGGCCCAGTCCGGCCATGCGCGCCAGATCCACGGCGGCCTCGGTGTGGCCGGGGCGGCGCAGTACGCCACCGTCCTTCGCGCGCAGGGGGACCACGTGTCCGGGGCGGGTGAGGTCCTCGGCCCTGGCCTGCGGATCGGCCAGCACCCGCATGGTGGTGGCGCGGTCGGCGGCCGAGATGCCGGTGCTGATGCCCTCGCGCGCGTCCACCGACACGGTGTAGGCGGTGCCGTGCTTGTCCTGGTTGACCGCGTACATGGGCGGCAGACCCAGGCGGTCGCAGTCCTCGCCGGTGAGGGGGACGCAGATGTAACCGGAGGTGTAGCGGATCATGAAGGCCACGAGTTCGGGGGTGGCCTTCTCCGCGGCGAAAATGAGGTCGCCCTCGTTCTCCCGGCCCTCGTCGTCGACGACGACGACCGCCTTACCGGCGGCGATATCGGCGACTGCGCGCTCGATGGTGTCGAACCTGGTCACGTCTGCTGTGCTCCATCTCGAATTAGGTGCCTCATTACAGTAAGGCAGCGGCTGTGTCCGATTTGCGCCGCCTCTCGATCGGCGGCACGCCGCGCTCAGCCGCGCGCGACGAGACGTTCGACGTACTTGGCGATGATGTCGACCTCGAGGTTCACCGTGGTGCCGACGGGGGCGGTGCCGAGGGTGGTGAGTTCGCGGGTGGTCGGGATCAGCGAGACTTCGAACCAGTCGGTATTGCCATCGGCGGCGGGGGCGGCGGCGACACCGAGGGCCGACACCGTCAGCGAGATACCGTCCACGGTGATGGAACCCTTCTCCACCACGTAGCGAGCCAGGCTGTCGGGCAGCGAGAGTCGCACCACCTCCCAGTTCTCCTGGGGGTCGCGGGAGACGACGGTGCCGGTGCCGTCCACATGGCCCTGCACGATATGTCCGCCCAGGCGGCTGTCCACCGCGGCGGCCCGCTCCAGGTTCACCCGCGAGCCCACGGTCAGACCGCCGATACTGGACCGGTTCAGCGTCTCCCCCATGACGTCCACGGTGAAGGTGTCACCCTCGACGACCTTGTCGACGACCGTGAGACAGACACCGTTGACCGCGATCGAATCGCCGTGCCCGGCATCGGAGGTCACCACCGGACCGCGCACCGTGATGCGGGAGGCGTCGCCGCGCTCCTCGACGGCCACGATCTCGCCGAGTTCCTCGACGATGCCTGTGAACATGCCCTTCACTCTCCTCTGGCCCGATGCCCGCGTGCCGGGTCATCCGCTTGCGCCAACAGCCCGGGCCACCGGGGGATTCCCGGCGGTGGGATGTACCCACTCAGGGTAACGACGCGGAGTCGTAGTCGACACGCGGCCTTGTTCACAGGAGCGTTCGATACCGAAGGTCAGCGATATGACGCGAAATCCGACTGATCGAGATCGAATTGTCCGAATTACCCAGGCTTTTCCAATTGAAATGCCAGGATTTCCCGTCTTCTCGAATTATCAACCACAAGGCAAACGGAAATTTCTACCCAGTTCGCAACTCGCTTACACCAAAATCTTGCGGAGAACGGAAAATGGACGCAAGATTGTTATGTAGCTGATCCCCAGACTAGACCGAAGGAAGGTTGGACCCCGAGCGGGTCGGATCCAGGTGGACAACAACACATTTGGGAGTGCGGCGTGACCACGTTTCTCGATTCGACACTCGAAGCCCGCTGCGTTCGTTACCGCCGCGAGTTTCACCTGCCGTCATCGATCGATCCCACGTCACGACACATCCTGCTCGAAATAGGCAATCGGTACGGGGCCGTCACCATGCCCGCCGAACTCGGCGAGCGCGTCCAGCGGCGACTGGAACAGGCGGAACTCGCCGGCCCCGTCGTACACCACCCCCGCGCCCGACGCTGGACCTTCATCACCGGTCCCGCCCGGCCGGAATCGATCACCCCCGCGGTATCGGCGACGCTGTTCCGCATGTACGCCACCGTCGCGTGCACGGGCGCACAGGTCGTCCTCCCGTCCGCCGACGACGAACGGACGGGATATCGCACCTGGGTGCGAGCGCCCGGGACCGCGCGCACGGTCCCGCCGCTGGAATCGGTGCTCGAGGCGCTGCTCGGGCGCTGACCCGGTATCGCTATTCGGCCGACGCCTCGACCGCGACGACTTTCTGCCGCAGTTTCTCGACGGTCTCGGCCGGATCGGCGGTGCCGTACACCGCCGACCCCGCGACGAAACAATCCACACCCGCCTCGGCGGCCTGTTCGATGGTGTCCATATTGATGCCGCCGTCGATCTCCACCACCAGACGCAGTTCGCCCGCGTCCACCAGATCACGGACGACGCGCGCCTTGTCCAAGACGTGCGGAATGAACGACTGGCCGCCGAAACCCGGTTCGACACTCATCACGAGCAGCGTGTCGAATTCCTTCAGCACCTCGAGGTAGGGCTCGATCGGGGTGTTCGGCTTCACCGACAGTCCCGCCTTGGCCCCCGCCGCGCGGATATCGCGCGCCACCGCGACCGGATTGTCGGTGGTCTCGGCGTGGAAGGTGACGTTGTAGGCGCCGGCCTCCGCGTACCCCGGGGCCCACCGCTCCGGATTCTCGATCATGAGGTGGCAGTCCACCGGAATGTCGGTCACCTTCAGAATGCTCTGCACCACCGGCAGACCCAGGGTCAGATTGGGCACGAAGTGGTTGTCCATCACATCGACATGCACCCAGTCCGAGCCTTCGATGGCCTTCAGCTCGGCGGCGAGATTCGCGAAATCGGCGGACAGGATGGAGGGGGCGATCATCGGCGTGGGCCGATGGAAGGAAGTGGAGGAGGTGCACACAGGGCGCAGTCTATCGGCCCGGCCCCGACCGCCCCGGCACGCCCGAACAGGGCATTGCGCTGATTGCCGCGCGACGGAATGGGTAGCCTAGTGCAGGTGATCAATATTTCGGCGGAACAAGGGCTGCGCGCGACCCCGGTCGAGATCGGCGTCGCCGCATCGGTCTCCCAGTTGCCCATCGTGCGCGGACTCGCCGAAACACTGGTGCTGCTCAGTGATTTCACCCTGGACGAGGTCGCCGACATCCGGCTGGCCGTGGACGAGGCGGCCTCCACTCTCATCGCGCTCGCCAAACCCGACTCCACCCTGCGCTGCCGGTTCACCGTCGGCGACACCGATCTGGTGGTGGCGGTCGACGGCGTGGCGGAGAAGCAGGGTATGCCGGACGAGAGCGGCTTCGGCTGGCATGTGCTGCGCACCCTGTCGGACTCGGTGACCGCGACGCAGGGCGAGTTCGATCCGGCGCTCGCCGGATACCCGACCACCGTGGAGTTCCGGCGGGTCCGGGGGAAGGCGTAGTGGTCGGCGAGGACACCGTGTTCGAATCCCAGGAATCTCCGCAGCCCGAGCCCACCGAGGAGCGGGTGGGCGACGGCAGCGAGAACAGCGACAGCACCGAGAACGAGGAAACCGCCGAGGATCTCGATGCCGGCGAGGCGGAGGAGGTCGCGCGCAGCGTCTCCGGCTACGACGACGTCTCGGCGCTGTTCGAGGCGATGGCGGCGGCACCCGAGAAGTCCACGCGGCGCGCCGACCTGCGGGCCGAACTCATCAACCGCTGCATCCCGCTGGCCGACCACATCGCCCGCAAATTCAGCGGCCGCGGTGAACCGTTCGACGATCTCACCCAGGTGGCGCGGGTCGGCCTGGTGCACGCGGTGGACCGGTTCGACATCACCCGCGGCTCCAACTTCCTGTCCTTCGCCGTGCCGACCATCATGGGCGAGGTGCGTCGCTATTTCCGCGACAACACCTGGGCCATGCGGGTTCCGCGCCGGATCAAGGAAACCCATCTGCGCATCGGCTCCGCCATCGACGCCCTCTCCCAGCAGCTGGGCCGCTCCCCCACGGCCAAGGAGATCGCCGCCGAACTCGGGATCGACGCCGATGAGGTGACCCAGGCCGTGATCGCCGGAAACGCCTACCAGCCCAGCTCCATCGACGCCGTCTCGGTGGGCCGCGACACCGAGGCGTCCTTGCTCGACACCCTGGGTGAGGAGGAGTCGCAGTTCGACCGGGTCGAGGAGTACGTCGCCATCCGGCCGCTGCTCGCGGGCCTGCCCGAACGCGAGCGCCGCATTCTCACCATGCGGTTCTTCGAATCCATGACCCAGACCCAGATCGCGCAGCAGATGGGCATCTCGCAGATGCACGTCTCCCGCATCCTCGCCAAAACGCTTGCCCGCCTGCGGGAGCAGTCGGCACGGGAATGACGGTCCGGGTCGGCGATCAGCGGATCACAGCTCGGCCGTGACGAATCCCGGGCCGACGCGGGCGCATTCGGCGACGCGGGTGCCGTCCGGAGCCCAGATCGCGCTGCCGCCGCAGGCATCGTAGGCACCGGCGGGGCCGAGATGATTGGCCAGCACGACGTGCAGGCCGTTCCGCTCGGCCAGTGCGGGCATGATCGCGGCGCGCTCCCGCTGGCCCGGGCCGCTGCCGTAGAGGGAGCTGGCGAGCAGGGCGTGGCAGCGCTCGGCCAGTTCCGGGAAGCAGGCGTCATAGCAGATCGCGATTCCGAAAGCGGTGTCGCCCAGCCTGAATCGGCCGTCGACGATGCTGGGAACGGACCCAGCGGCCGCTCGGTCGCGGTTGCGGCGGTGACGTGCCGCTTGTCTTGACGTCCTTTCCCGCCTGAGGGCGGGAGATTCCGGTCTGCTGCGGCTAGACCGCGCTCCCGGCGGGTTCCTGCTTCACCGCCGTCGCTCGACCGGAGTCGAGACTGACACCAGCTCCACAGGCGTTGAACTCTCGGCCCGTCCGGCCGCGAGTATGTTGATGGCCGCGTTGAGATCGCGGTCGTGGGCCGTTCCACACGTGCACGTCCACTCGCGGACGTGCAGCGGTTGTTTCTCCCCGATCGCCCCGCACACCGAACACATTCGGGTGGACGGGAACCAGCGATCCACCTTGGAGAACTGCCGCCCGTACCGGGCGGCTTTCTCCTCCAGCATGCGAACGAACATGCCCCACCCGGCATCGTGCACCGACTTCGCCAGGCGGGTACGAGCCAATCCATTGATGCACAGGTCCTCGACGTACACCGCTTGGTTATCGCGGATGATCATCGTGGACTGCTTGTGTGCCCAATCCCGCCGGGTGTCGGCCACCTTCGCGTGAGCGCGAGCGACCTTGCGCCGGGCCTTCGCCCGGTTCTTGGAGCCCTTGTCCTTGCGGGACAACGCTTTCTGCGCCTTCCGTAGGCGGCGTTCGGCGTGGCGCAGGAAACGCGGGGAGGTGATCATCTTCCCGTCCGACCCGACCGCGAACGTCGACAGGCCCAGGTCGATACCGAGCTCGGAATCGACCGACGGCAACGGTCGCGGGTTCACGTCGACCACGAACGACGCGAAGTACCGGCCCGCCGCGTCCCGGATGATCGTCACCGACGACGGGGCCGACGGCAGCTCCCGCGACCAGCGGACCGGGACGTCGCCGATCTTCGGCAGGCGCAGCTTCCCCGCCGCCGTCACAACGAACCGGGCGTTGCGCGTGAACCGGATCGCTTGCCGGTTGTCCTTGCGGGACCGGAACCGTGGCGGGGCGACCTTGCCGCCCTTGCGTTTCCCGGTGACCGAGGCGAAGAAATTCCGGTAGGCGCTGTTCAAGTCGGCTAACGCCTGCTGCAACACCACCGACGAAACCTCCGACAGCCACGCACGTTCCGGAGTGTTCTTCGCCTCGGTCAACCGTGTGGACAGTTCGGCGTCGCCGATCCGCTGTCCGGACTCGAATGCCTCCCGCCGGGCACGCAGTCCGTCGTTGTACACGACCCGCGCGCACCCGAACGCCTGTCCCAGCGCGATCCGCTGGCCGGGCGTCGGGTAGACGCGGAAGTTGTACCGGAGCTGCACAATTCACACTGTACCGTATTGGTTTGTGGGCGAGTACAGTGACATACGCACAGGCAGGCATTGTGTTTTCGTACTTCACGCGCATTTGGTTTTCGTGACGAAGTACCGGCATCCGGTCTTCACCGACCGGCACCTGAAACGGGCCGAGGAGATCATGCGGGCGGTGTGCTCCGACTTCGAGGTCGAGCTGGTCGAGTTCAACGGCGAGGCCAACCATGTGCACCTGCTGGTGAACTTCCCCCCAAAGGTCGCTGTGTCCAAGCTCGTGAACTCGCTCAAGGGGGTGTCTTCTCGACGGCTGCGCCAAGAGTTCCCCGACCTCGAGCGCCATTACTGGCGCGCAAACCGGTTGTGGTCGGGTTCCTACTTCGCCGGATCAGTCGGCGGTGCGCCGCTGTCGATCGTGCGGCAGTACATCGAACAGCAGGACCGTCCGGTCTAGAGCACACTCGGGCCTCGGCGGCCCTCCCGCGTGGACCTTCACCACCGCCCTGAAGGGCGGCACACAGGCCCACACCCGGTAGCGCGTCAGCGGCTCGCCGTCGGGGCCGTAGACGAAGGCGCTGATGGCGGTGCCCTGTGGTGTGCGTCCCGGACCGCCGACGAGTGCCGCCGCCCGCACGTCCCGGCACGTCTCGCGAATCACCGTCAGCCGTTCGTCGTCCGAGGTGAGCGCGAACCGGTCCGGATCGTCGGCGACCCCAGTTCATAGCCGCTCAGCGCGAGTTCGGGAAAGACGACCAGCTCCGCACCGGCACGGCCCGCCGCGCGAACCAGCTCCGCCACAGCCGCCGCGTTCACGGCGATGTCGAGCGGCCGGGAAGTGAACTGCGCTGCGCTGATGATCATGCCGACATCATTGCTCGCGGCGGACGATGACGCATCCGCTGGCCGAACGGCTCGCAGCCGATGACCACATCACCGGCGGCCGGGCGGTCCGCGACCAACGATCGCATATCCGGTGGCCGTGCGGCTCACCCCCGGCCGCGGGGCGAGCCGCGCGACCGGTCAGGTCAGGGTTTGCGCAGGGCCGCGAGGAACATGGCGTCGGTGCCGTGGCGGTGCGGCCACAGTTGGGCGCCCGGTCCGTCGCCGGTATCGGGGACGCCGGGGAGCAGGTCTCGGGTGTCGAGTTGGGTCGCGCCGGTGCGGCGGGCGATATCGGCCACCACCGAGACTGTCTCCGGTAGGTGCGGGGAGCAGGTGGAGTAGACGACCACGCCGCCCGGACGCAGCAGATCCCATGCGGCGGTGAGCAATTCGCGTTGCAGGGTGACCAGGTCGCGGACGTCGGAGGGGCGGCGACGCCAGCGCGCCTCGGGACGTCTGCGCAGCGCGCCCAGGCCGGTGCAGGGGGCGTCCACCAGGATGCGGTCGTAGCCGGGGGTCAGGCCGGTGTCGCGGCCGTCGGCGACGTGGACGGTGACCGGCATCGAGCGGGTGGCCTGGCGGACCAGGTCGGCACGGTGCTCGGCCGGTTCCACGGCGTCGACGTGGAAGCCGTCGATATCGGCGATGGCACCGAGCAGGGCGGTCTTGCCGCCCGGACCCGCGCACAGGTCCAGCCAGCGGCCGCCGTCGGGGCCGTCGAGCGGGGCCCGGGTCAGCGCGAGCGCCACCAGTTGGCTGCCCTCGTCCTGGACGGCCGCCATACCCTCGCGCACCGGTTCCAGCTTGGCCGGATCGCCGCCGTCGAGGTACACCGCGTACGGCGACCAGCGGCCCTCCTCGCCACCGGTCACCAGTGCCAGTTCCTCGGCGCTGATCTCCCCCGGCCGCGCCACCAGGTGGACCGCCGGGCGGGCGTCGTCGGCGGCGAGCACATCGCGCAACTCCCCGGCCCGCGCGCCGAGCGCGTCCGCGAACGCCTGCGCGATCCAGGTGGGATGGGCGTACTCGAAGGCCAGATGTCCCAGCGGATCCGCGGGAGCCAGCCGGTCCACCCACTCCTCCGACGTCCGCTCGGCCGCCCGCCGCAGCACGGCATTGACGAATCCGGCCTTGCCGCCGCCGAATTCGGATCGCACCAGCGCCACCGAGGTGTCCACCGCCGCGTGTGCCCCGATCCGGGTCCGCAACAGCTGATACACCCCCAACCGCAGCACATCCAGCAGCGCCCCGTCGATCTCGGTGACCGGCCGCCCGGCGCAGTCCGCGATCACCGCGTCCAGCAGCCCCTGCGACCGGCACGCGCCATAGGTCAACTCGGTGGCCAGCGCCGCGTCCCGCCCGGACAGCTTCCGCTCCCGCAGCAGCCCCGGCAGCACGAGATTCGCGTACGCGTCCCGCTCCCGCACGGCCCGCAGCACATCCCGCGCCACCACCCGCACCGGATCGGCCTGCCCGTACTCGCCGCCGCGCCCGGATTTCCGCGCGCCACGATCGCCGTCACCCCGCGACCGGTCCCGGCCGCCACCGCCGCCCGAACCGTCATCGCGACGACGAACACCGCCGCCGCGCCCAGCGCCGCCACTCCGACCGCGCCGATCACGACCGTCCTCGCTACCGGTACTGCCAAAACCACCGTCCCGCGGATCGCGGCGCCGGACATCGGCGGACCCGTCCCGCGCGGCCGGAGCGCCCGAGCGGCCCTCCCGCTCATCAGCTCGCGAGACACCGGCTCCGGTAGCCGCGCCACGCCGGCGGCCGTTGCGATCATCACGCGATCGGTCACCACGCGGCCGGTCATCCTGCGATCGGTCACCACGTGGCCGGTCATCACTCGATCGATCACCACGCGGCCGGTCATCCTGCGATCGATCACCACGCGGCCGGTCATCCTGCCGCCGACGGCGTGCGTCGTCGGCCGTCCGCTCGAGATCACCCCCGCCGGGCGCGCCCGCGCCTTGACCTCGACCGTGAACTTCACTGCGGGACAGACTCTTTCGCCGACCTGGCGGGCGATCCTCCGCACCGCGCTGCCCCTCGGCGAAGCCGCCGTCCCGCGGGCCGCCGGTTCCGCCTCGTCGCCCTTGGCGGTCGTCGTGCGGCCGACCTCCGCCGCGACCGTATCCTTCGCTGCGGGACACGGCATTCCGCCGACCCGCGGGCCGGTCTTCCGCGCCGTTCCGATCGCCCGACATGCCACCCTCGCGCGAGCCGCGGGGGTCCGAGGCCCCCGTGTGCCGCCCTCCGGACCGGCGGTCGTCGTCGCGTCCGCGCTCGGGCCGGGTCACTCGACCACCGCGCCCGGTTGCAGGCGGGCGCCGCGGGCCCAGTCGAGGGCGGCCATCATCTTCTTGCCCTGGGGCTGCACCTGGTCGAGGCGGATCGCGGTGGTGGCGGTGCCGATGTAGACACCGGATTTGCGGACCTCGATGGCACGCTCGGGCAGGGCCTCCTCCACCATGTCGACGGGGCCGAGTTTGAGGCGTTTGCCGTCGACCACGGTCCACGCGCCGGGGGCCGGGGTGACCGCGCGGATGCGGCGGGAGATGGCGAGAGCCGGTTGGTCCCAACGGATGTGCCCGGCCTCGGCTTCCACCTTGGGGGCGTAGGAGATGCCGTCGGTGGATTGCGGGACCGCGTGCACGGTGCCGTCCTCCACCCCGTCGAGGGTGGTTTCGAGCAGGTGCGCACCGCTGTCGGCGAGCCGCTCCAACAGCACGCCCGCGGTATCGGTGACCCGGATCTTCTCGGTCACCATGCCGAAGACGGGACCGGTGTCCAGGCCCGCCTCGATCTGGAAGGTGGAGGCGCCGGTGATCTCGTCCCCGGCCAGAATGGCCGCCTGCACCGGAGCCGCGCCGCGCCAGGCGGGCAGCAGCGAGAAGTGCAGATTGATCCAGCCATGGCGCGGAATGTCGAGCACCCGCTGCGGCAGCAGCGCCCCGTAGGCCACCACCGGACAGCAGTCGGGCGCCAATTCCCGCAATCGCTCGATGAATTCGGGTTCGGACGGTTTGCGCGGCGTGAGCACCGGAATCCCGTGCTCGTCGGCCAGCCGCCCGATGGGTGAACGGGTCACCTTGCGCCCGCGCCCGGCGACGGCGTCCGGCCGGGTCACCACCGCGACCACCTCGTGACGCGACGATGCGATGAGCCGCCGCAGCGACGGCACCGCCGGTTCCGGCGTTCCCGCGAAGACCACGCGCATCAGCGACCCCGTCCCGACGCGTCGGCGCGCTTGCGGCCACCGATCTCGGCGGCGGGCACCACCGTGATGCCCGCTGTGAACCAGGAGGATTCGCGGATGGTCCGCATCGCCTCCTTGCGCAGGGCGGGTTCCAGGCGTTGCAGGAACAGCACGCCGTCCAGATGGTCGGTCTCGTGCTGGACGCAGCGGGCCAGCAGACCCTCGGCCCGGAATTCCACCGGCGCGCCGGTCATGTCGACCCCGCGGGCGCGCACCGCCATCGCCCGGGTGACGTCCTCGCGCACCCCCGGAATGGACAGGCAGCCCTCCGGCCCGGTCTGGGTCTCGTCGCCGTCGACCTCGAACACCGGATTGATCAGATGCCCGCGGGCGTCCCCGGTGTCGTAGACGAAGACGCGCAGCCCGACCCCGATCTGCGGAGCCGCCATGCCGACGCCGCCACTTTCGTACATGGTGTCGGTGAGGTCGGTGACCAGCTGGCGCACCTGCTGGTCGAACGTCTCCACCTCCGCCGCGCGAGCGCGCAGAATCGGATCGCCGAACAGGCGGACGGGCTGGATGGTCACGGGCGGCTCCCGGTAGCGAATGAATACGGTCGTCTCATTTTACGGATACCGGGAGCCACCCTGATCAGGAATGCGCCGCCAGGACTACTTCGGCGATTCCGGTGCCCATGGCGACCGGTTCGCAGACCGGTGTCCGCGCGGTGGCCGGATCGAGCGCGTTCAACAGCAGCCGATGCACGTACGGTTCGTACACCGTGTGGAAATGGCCGGTCAGATTGTCCGCGCAGAGGTCCTGGACGACCAGGTTCGTCGCTCCCGGACCGCGCAGCGCGATGTTCTCGAAGGGCTGGATCATCTCATCCACCCGGCTGCCGATGGTGGTGTAACGCACACCGGGCACGGTGTCCCCGCCCGCGTTGAGCGCCACGATGAACTCCGATCCGGCGGCCTGCTGCACGGCGGCCTTGGAGCTGGCCAGTTCGAAGACCGGGAACAGTACCGGCATGTACTTCGCCACCGGCACGATGCCGTACATGACGCCGCCGTAGCTGGGTGAGGCCAGGCCGATCCAGTGCCCGACCTTCGGCGCTCCCCCGAGCTGATTGACCCAGTAGCGGGTCACGTTGGCGCCCTGGGAGAATCCCACCAGATCCACCTGTTGCGCGCCGGTCGCGGCCAGCACCCGGTCGACGAAGACGCCGATCTGCGCGGAGCTCACCCAGATGTCCTCGGTACCGTAGGTCTCCGCGTCGGGCGCGCCGCCGTAGTTCAGCGCGAACACGCAGTAGCCCGCCGCGGCCAGCAGCGGCGCGATGGCCGCCCAGTCGGAGTACGCCGACGAGTCGGTGCCGTGCGCGAGAATCACCGGGCGCGGGTGCGCGGCGCCGGGTTCACAGTCGAAATCGTTCGCGCCCTGCGGCGCGGCGTTCGGATGATCCTTCAGATAGCGGGCCGCGCCGAGATGGTCGGTCTGCGGCGGTCCCGCCTGGACGGGGACCACGATGCCGTCCCCCACCGGTTGTGCGGTGGCGGTCGCCGCGCCGATCGGCGTCATGCCCGCGGCGACCGCCCACATCATTACCCCCGCCGCGGCGATCCAGCGCCAGCGGCTCCTCTTTTGTCCCATGTCCCAATGCAACACGGGGCCCATTTGTGCCATGCCATGATTTTCCCCGGCGGGCGGCCGAAAAGCGCATCGGGCAAGGGCGTTTCGCTGCCATTACTTTTCGGGTGTGTCGTCCTCGGCGAGGATGCGGTAGAGCGATTTGCGCGCCTCGGTGAGCACCTCGGCCGCCTTGGCCGCCTGCGCCGGGGTGCCGACGGCGGCCACCTGGGCGACCGCGCCCATGAGCTGGCCGACCAGCCCGCGCAGGTCCAGGGTCTGATCGCCGACGCCGTCCTTGACCTCCTGCCAGGGGTCGCCGAGGTCGGAGCGGTGCTCCTCCACGTAGGCGGTACCGGCTTCGGTCAGTTTGGCCGTCTTGCGACCCGACACCTTCTCGATGATCACCAGACCCTCGTCCTCGAGCTGCGCGAGCGCGGGGTAGATGGATCCGGGGCTGGGCCGCCAGACGTCCTCGCTGCGTTCGCGAATCTGCTGGATCAGCTCGTAGCCGTGCATGGGCCGCTCCTGCAGCAGCAGGAGGATGGCCGCGCGCACATCACCGCGCCGACCGCGGCCACCGCGGCCACGACCGCGACCGAAGTGTGGACCGGGCCCGAAACCGGGGCCGAAACCACCCGGGCCGAAGCCGGGACCGAAGTCGCCGAAGCCGCGGCCGTGACCGTGGCGGTGCGGACCGCCGGGGCCACCGTGCGGACCGCGCCCCATCCGGGGATGGTCGGGACCGCGCTGCTGATCGCGTCGCATGCGACGCCAGGGCCCGCGGGCCCCGTGTGTGTTGTCCATGTGTTCCATGGCGCTGCCTCCTTCAAGGCTTGTCGTTACTCTTTCCGATGTCGACGATATATCGGCAATCTATCCACGACAAGAGTGAAAGACGACACAAACCGTCCGGTCGCGACCTAGTGCGCGAGGGAGTCGATCCACGCCGCCAAGCGGCGCCCCTCGGTCACCATGAGCTCGGGATCACGAAAAGTGTTGGTGAGCAACGAGATTCCCTGATAGGCGGCCAGCAGTGCCACCGCCAGTTCGCGCGCGTCGGCGCGACCCATGGCGGCGAACTGCGTTTCGGCCCAGTCGATGAGCAGCCCCATGACGGCGGCCAGTTCACGGTCCAGACCGTCGGCGCGCTTGTCGAGTTCGGTGGCGAGCGTGCCGGTCGGGCAGCCGTACCGGGCGGCGGCATCGCGCTGTTCGACCCAGCCGTGAATCAGGGCCTTCAACCGCTCGGCCGGGGTGTCGAGGGCGTTCAGGTCAGCGATCAGCGCGTCGAGCACGCGCGCGTGCGAGCCGATCGCCGCCTGCACGAGTTGATCCTTGGTCTTGAAGTAGTAGTAGACATTGCCGACGGGAACGTCGGCCGCCTGCGCGATATGGGCGATGGTCGTCTTCTCCACGCCCTGCCGATAGAACACGTCGGCGGCGGCCGCGGCCAACCGCTCGCGTTTACCCTGCGCCATCCGCCGCCTCCCGACTGAGTTAGTCACGCAACTAACTATAGACACGACCGCCCCGCATCGGCTACGGTTCATTCTTAGTCAGTCAACTTACTTAGGAGTTTCGATGATCGTGGTGACCGGTGCGACCGGAAATGTCGGACGCCCACTGGTGCGCATGCTCGCGGCGGCGGGCGAGGAGGTGACGGCGGTGTCCCGCTCGGCGGCCGCCGAGCTGCCCGCGGGTGTGCGCCACGTGGCCGCGGACCTCACCGATACCGACAGCCTGGCCCCCGCCTTCGCGGGCGCCGACGCGCTCTACCTGCTCTTCGCACCGGGCTCGTTCCACGCGGATGTGCGGGGTCTGCTCGCGGCCGCCGCCGCGGCGGGCGTGCGGCGCGTGGTGCTCCAGTCCTCGCAAGGCGTGGCCACCCGGCCGGAATCCCCCTCGCACGGACAGCTGGGCAAGGCGATCGAGGACGCGGTGCGGGCCTCGGGGCTGTCCTGGACCATCCTGCGCCCCGGCGGGTTCCAGTCCAACGCCCTGGCCTGGGCCGCACGGGTGCGGGCCGAACGCGAGGTCAGCGCACCGTTCGGCGAGGTGGCCATCCCGTTCGTCGATCCGGAGGACATCGCCGCGGTCGCGGCGGCCGCCCTGCGCGAGGACGGGCACGACGGGCAGATCTACGTGCTCACCGGCCCGGTCGCGGAATCCCCGCGCGAACGGGTCCGAGCCTTGAGCGAGGCACTCGGGGAGCCGGTGCGCTTCCTGGACCAGTCCCCCGCGCAGGCGCGGACCGAGCTGCTCGCGATCATGCCGTCGGATGTGGCCGATACGACCCTCGCCATCCTGGGTGCGCCCACCGACGCCGAACGGCGCATCAGCCCCGATGTCGAACGCGTGCTCGGGCGTGCACCCCGGCCGTTCGCCGCCTGGGCTCAGCGCACGGTCGCGGCCTTCCGCTGAACGTCCACGATGGCCGTACGCAGCGCGTCGAGGAATTCCGCTGCACCGGAAGGCTGTTCCAGCACGCCCGAGGCCGAACCCGCTGCACCGGAAGCCGGTTCCAGCGCGCCCGAGGCCGAACCCGCTGCACCGGAAGGCGGTTCCAGCGCGCCCGAAGCCGAAGCCGCTGCACCGGATGCCGGTTCCAGCGCGCCCGAGGCCGAAGTCGCTGTACCGGAAAGCGGTTCCAGCGCGCCTGAGGCCGAAGGTGCTGCACCGGAAGCCCACTCCTCCGTGCCCGGAGTCGATTCCCGCCGGAGTACGGCCACCGTGGGCCGCACGGCCTCTTCGTGATCGATGCGCAGGGCCGTCACCGCGTCCGGGAGGGCGGTGACGGCCAGGCCGGGAACGACCGTGACGCCGAGCCCGGCGGCGACCAGGCCCAGCTTGGCCGTCCAGTCCTTGACCACGTACGGGTGTGCGGGCGCGGACCCGCCCAGCCACGCCCCCAGCAGCGGGGTGCCCGGTTCGAGGCTGCCCACGATCCAGCGCTCGTCCCGCAGCAGGGCGGCCGATACCGTGCTGCGCCCCGCCAGCCGATGCGTCGCGGGGACGGCGACGAACAGCGGATCGTCCAGCAGCGGCACCACCCGCAGGTCGTCGGGAGCGGTCTCCGGTGCCGCGACGACCACCACGTCCGCGCGGCGGCGCGCGACGGAGTTGAGCAGCGCGGGACTCGTGCCCTCGCGCGGCACCAGGGTGATGTGCGGATGCCGCCGGGCGAATTCGGCCATGGCCCGTGGCACCAGCGCGGCCATGGCGCTGGCGAAGCCGCCGACGCGCAGCCGTCCGCGCGGCCGCGCCTCGAGGTCGAGAAGTTCCTGCCGGGCGGCGTCCAGATCGCCGAGCACGATCTCGGCGTGCCGGGCGACCACGCGGCCCGCCGCGGTGGGCCGCACCCCACGCGCCCGCCGCTCGAACAATGCCCGGCCCGCCGCCCGCTCCATCGACTGGATCTGGCGCGACACCGCGGACTGGGTGTAGCCCAGGCGATCCGCGGCGACCGAGAACGAACCGCCGCGCACCACCTCCCGCAGCACGCGCAGACCGACGACGGTGAACTCACCCATGCGGAAAGGTGATACCAGATATGCGAAAGCCCCGCTGGTCGCATGGCCGGGTCCGACCTAGCGTGGCCGGTATGACAGCGCAGCAGCAGACCAACCGCGAACTCGTGCAACGCGTCTTCGCGCGCATGGCGGCGGGCGACACCCGGGCGTTGACCGAGGCCATGGCCGATGATGTCGCCTGGACCTTCCCGGGCGACTGGTCGTGGTCGGGCACCTGGTCACCGAAGACCGTGGTGCTGCGAGAGCTGTTGCGGCCGTTGCTGGCTCAGTTCACCGACTACCGGATGACGGCCGATCTCGTCCTCGCCGACGGCGATCGCGTGGTGGTGCAGGCGCGCGGGCACGGCACCACCGTGCGCGGCGACGCCTACGAGCAGACGTACTGCCTCATCCTGCGCCTGGCCGACGGACTGATCACCGAGATCGTGGAGCACTGCGACACCGCGCTGGTGGAGCGGACCCTGGTGCGGCCCTGAGCCCGCTCACTCCTTGCGGATCGCGTACTCCTGCCCGCCCGGCTTCCACACCACGATCTCCAGCTGTCCGTCGATCAGCTCGACCGCGGACGCGCCGGTGATCTCGACGCCGAAGAACGGATCGAACTTCTCGCCGCGCAGATCCATGCCGCTGTCCTGGTAGAGGTGCTCGGCGAAACGCGCGTGCAGGGCCTCGTCCTGGATGTTCTCCACCGTCCCCCAGAGCTTGGCGTCCCCGTCGCCGACCATGGTGTCGACGGTGGCGGTGTGCAGGCAGAACCGCGGATCACGTTGCAGATCACGGAATTTGGTGGTGTCGGGCATGCCGATCAGCCAGAGCCGGTCCTCGAAGAACAGTGGTTCCATCGGGCTGATGCGCGGTGCGCCGTCCGAGCGCAGGGTCGCGAGCATGCAGAGTTTGCCGGTCGCGGAGTGACGCCGCCGAAAGATGGTCGCGATGCGGGGCGCGGCGGCGGCGAAGTCGGTCCAGGGTGTCATGGATCAACGGTAAATCCGCGGCTACGCCCCGCGCTTGACCGTTCTTGCCCGATCCGCGCGCGGCAGCTCAGCCGATGTCGACGGGATCGATCTGCACGCGCAGCGGCCCGTCCGAGCGGTGGCTGCTGCGCACCGCCTGGGCCGCAAGCAGCGCCCGCGACAGCGCCGCGCCCTGCGACCGGTCGACCCGCAAGATCATGCGCTCCACCTCGGCGGGAGTGTCCCCGCTGAACGGTTTGCGGGCGCCGAAGGGCAGCGGCACCGGCCCCAGCACCTCCACCTCGGCGGGCAGCCGCGCATCGCCCAGCAGTTCGGCGATGGTGTCGGTGGTGCCGTCGACGGCGACGAAGCGCACCGCGGGCGGGAACCGCACCTCGGTGCGCCCGGACAGCTCGACATGCGCGTGTCCCACCGGGTCCCAGCGCACCAGCGCCTGCACGGTCGGTATGGACGGTTCGGCCATGACCAGCACCTGACCGTTCGACCGCACCAACGCGGCGGCGGACATCCAGCGGCGCAACGCGTCCTCGGCGGCCCGCAGATCGGCGCGGCCCAGCAGCGCCCAGCCGTCCAGCAGCAGCGCCACCCCGTACCCACCCTGGACGGTCGGCTCGGCTCCGATGGTGGAGACCACCACCTGCGGCCCCTCCGGCACCGAGGTCAGCACCGATGTGCCGCCCGATCCCCGAATGGGCACGCCGGGAAAGGCCCGGCCCAGTTCCTCGGCGGTGCGCACGGCGCCGATCACCACCGCCCGCAGTGCCCGGGAACCGCAGGAGCCACACCGGAACGCCGCCTCGGTGATACCGCACCACCGGCAGCTCGGACTGTGCGCGGTCTCGCCGGATGCGGTGCGCACCGCCGCGACACCGAGTTCCCGCGAACCGGTGCGCGGTCCGCGACCACCGGATGCGCTGTCGGGCAGGGCGAGTGGGCCGTTGCAGTGCCGACAGCGCGCGGGCGTCCGGCATTTCGCACAGGCCAGCGCCGGAATGTAGCCCCGGCGCGGCACCTGGACCAGTACCGGATCACCCGCGGCCAGCGCACGGCGGGCGGCGGCAAACGCGGTCGCGGGAATGCGGACGGCGCGGGCGATGGGGTCGCGTTCCATGGCCGTGTCGGTATCGCCGGGCGCGCTGATGCGCGGCATGGCCTGGCGCACCGTGGACCGCTCCGCCAGCAGATCGTGTGCCCACCCGGATTCGACCACGGCCTGGATCTCGGCCGTGCGGGCGAAGCCACCGGCCAGGAACGCCGCGCCGGTCTCGTGCGAGCGCAGCATGGCCACCTCGCGGGCATGCGGATACGGCGCGCGTGGTTCGGCGTAGGTGTCGTCGCCGTCGTCCCAGATGGCGATGAGCCCCAACTCCCGGGCGGGCGCGAAGACGGTGCTGCGGGTGCCGACCACCACCCGCGCGCTGCCCCGCAGCGCGGCCAGCCACCGCCGGTAGCGGGCGGTGGGACCGAGCCCGGCGGCCAGCCCGACCGCGGCATCGCCGACCAGCGCGGTACATGCGGTGAGCACCCGGTCGAGATCGCGCTGGTCGGGGACGAGCAGGACGGCGCTGCGACCCCCGGCCACCACCACGGCGGCGAGTTCGGCCAGCCGACGCGCCCAGTCCTCCCCCGGCAGCGCCTGCCACGCGGCGCGCGGACCGCGCCCCGCGCGCAGGGCGGCGAGGAAGCTGCCGGCGTGCGCGTAGCGCTCCCAATCCGGAAACGACTCCGGAATCTCGGGCAGTTCAACGGGTTTGGGTTCCTCGGCCTCGGTCCGCGCGTGCCGGGGCGGGATGGCGAGCCGCAGCACGTCGGCGCGGGTGCCCGCGTAGCGCGCGGCCACGGCCTCGACCAGGCGCAGTATCTCGGGCGTCAGCACCCGCTCGCCCGACACCACCCGGTCCAGGGAGACGATCTTGCCGGTGTGCTCGCTGCGTGCCAGCCGTTCCAACACGAACCCGTCGATCAGGCGGCCGGAGAAGCGCACCCGCACCCGCACGCCGGGCTGGGCGAGCGCATCCATCTCGGGCGGGACCCGGTAGTCGAAGTCCCGGTCGAGATGCACCGGTTCCAGCAGTGGAAGCACCCGCGCGATGGGGCGTTCCACCGAACCGGCGACGGCGGGAGCGGAGCCCTGCGAGGTACGCGTCGCGTCCTCCGGGCCCGGCGCTCCCGCCGTCGCGTCGGTGTCGGCCAATTACAGTCCGGCGGCCGCGCGCAGCTTCTCCGCGCGATCGGTGCGCTCCCACGGCAGATCGACATCGGTACGGCCGAAGTGGCCGTAGGCGGCGGTCGGCGCGTAGATCGGGCGCAGCAGGTCCAGATCGCGGATGATCGCGCCGGGACGCAGGTCGAAGACCTCGGCGATGGCGGCGGAGATCTTGGCCGGATCGATCTGCTCGGTGCCGAAGGTCTCCACGAACAGGCCCACCGGGGCGGCCTTGCCGATGGCGTAGGCGACCTGCACCTCGACGCGCTCGGACAGGCCGGCCGCGACGACGTTCTTGGCGACCCAGCGCATGGCGTAGGCGGCGGAGCGGTCGACCTTCGACGGATCCTTGCCGGAGAAGGCGCCGCCGCCGTGGCGGGCCATACCGCCGTAGGTGTCGACGATGATCTTGCGACCGGTCAGGCCCGCGTCACCCATGGGGCCGCCGAGCACGAACTTGCCGGTCGGGTTGACCAGCAGTCGCACCTCGGAGGTGTCCAGGGGGTTCGGCAGCCGCAGTTCGCCCAGCACCGCGTCCACGACCTTCTCGCGGATATCGGGGGCGAGCAGGTTGTCCAGGTCGATATCGGCGGCGTGCTGGGTGGAGATGACCACGGTGTCCAGCCGGACCGGGGTCGCGCCGTCGTATTCGATGGTGACCTGGGTCTTGCCGTCGGGGCGCAGGTACGGCAGCACGCCGGACTTGCGGACCTCGGTGAGACGCCGGGACAGCTTGTGCGCCAAGGAGATCGGCAGCGGCATCAGCTCCGGGGTCTCCCGGGTCGCGTAGCCGAACATCAGGCCCTGGTCGCCCGCGCCCTGGCGCGCGATGGCGTCGTCCTCGCCGCCGACGCGAGCCTCGTGCGAGGTGTCCACGCCCTGGGCGATATCGGGCGACTGCGCGCCGATGGCGACGTTCACGCCGCAGGAGGCGCCGTCGAATCCCTTTGCCGACGAGTCGTATCCGATCTCCAGGACCTTCTCGCGGACGATGGTCGGGATGTCGGCGTAGGCCGAGGTGGTGACCTCACCGGCCACGTGCACCTGACCGGTGGTCACCATGGTCTCCACCGCGACCCGGCTGCGCGGATCGGCCGCGAGCAATGCGTCGAGGATGGAATCGCTGATGGCGTCACAGATCTTGTCCGGATGACCCTCGGTCACGGACTCACTGGTGAATAGGCGGCTGCCAGACGTGCGCACAGTTCTTCCCTCTCCCTCAACGGGTTTCTCGTTCGGCTTGCGACAGTAGCGGGCTCCCCCGTCTGCACAACCCTGTGTCTGTAGGTTATTCCAAAGCTGCGGGCGCGTGGGCCACGACCGGGTGGCCGGGATGCCGCGCCCAGGTGACGAAACAATACCGACCCAGACAGTTTGCCGCCCGATTGGTACGTTGCGTCGGCGTGGCGATCGCGATCAGCGCAGCAGCGGGCCGAGCGCGTCCAACACGCGGCTGGCGAGCAGCGCCTTGGACCCGTGGTCCAGAGCGATCTCGGTGCCGTCGGCGCCGAGCAGCCAGCCGTCGTTGTGGTCCACCTCGAACGCCTTGCCCTCGCCGACGGCGTTCACCACCAGCAGGTCGCAGCCCTTGCGGGCCAGTTTGGCGCGGGCGTGGGTGAGCACGTCACCGTGCTCGTCCCCGGTCTCGGCGGCGAAACCGACGATCGCGGTCCCCGGCAGCTGCCCGTCCCGACGGGCTTGCACCAGCCCCGCCAGGATATCGGGAGTCTTGGCGAGTTCGATCGAATTCGGTTCTCCCGCACCCTTTTTGATTTTCGCCGCGGCCACGTTCACCGGCCGGAAGTCGGCCACCGCGGCCGCCATGATCACCGCGTCCGCGCCGAGAGCGTGCTTGTCGACCGCGGTCTTCAGCTGTTCGGCGGTGGTGATGTCGACGACCTCGACCGCGGCCGGAGCCGCCATGCCGATGGTGTTGCCCGCGATGAGCGTCACCTGCGCCCCGCGCTGCGCGGCCACCCGGGCCAGCGCGTACCCCTGTTTGCCGGAGCTGCGGTTGCCCAGGAAGCGCACCGGATCCAGGGGTTCCCGGGTGCCACCGGCGGTCACCACGATCCGGCGACCCTCGAGATCACGCGGAATCGCGTCGGCGCGCTCCCGCAGCAGCGAGGCGAGCGCGAAGATCTCCTCGGGTTCGGGCAGGCGGCCCGCACCGGTGTCGGCGCCGGTGAGGCGGCCGTGCGCGGGTTCCATCACGATGGCCCCGTGGCGGCGCAGCGTGGCGACGTTCTCCTGGGTGGCCGGATGCTCCCACATCTCGGTGTGCATGGCCGGGGCGAACAGCACGGGACATCGGGCGGTCAGCAGCGTGGCGGTGAGCAGGTCGTCGGCGCGCCCCTGCGCGGCCCGCGCCATGAGGTCGGCGGTGGCGGGCGCGATGACGACGAGGTCGGCCTCCTGGCCGAGCCGCACGTGCGGCACCTCGGGCACGTCGGCGAACACACCGGTATTGACCGGGTTGCCGGACAGCGCCTCGAACGTGGCCTTGCCGACGAATTCGAGCGCCGACTGCGTGGGAATGACGCGAACCTCGTGGCCGGTCTCGGTGAACCGGCGCACGAGGGCGCAACTCTTGTAGGCGGCGATGCCGCCGCCGACGCCGACGACGATCCGGGTCACCGCACGCCCCGGACGGTTGGCACGCTCGCGGGCGTGATGGGAGTGGTCACCGTGTGCCTCCAGCGCCGTCGTTGGTTGTCACGCCGGGCGTTCCGCATGCTCGGCGTGTATCCGAATGGCTCGGCCTACTCGCCTTCGGAGTGCTCGAGCAGATCGGCGTGGATCTCACGCATGGCCACCGAGAGCGGCTTCTCCTGCAGACCCGGCTCGACCAGCGGGCCGACGTACTCCAGAATGCCGTCGCCGAGCTGGTTGTAGTAGTCGTTGATCTGCCGCGCCCGCTTGGCCGCGTAGATGACCAGCGCGTACTTGGACGAGGTGCGCTCCAGCAGCTCGTCGATCGGCGGGTTGGTCAGGCCGACCGGAGTGTCGTAGGCGGGGGCGGCCTTCATGTCCGTACTCACTGGGGAGGCTCCTGCGGGGTTGATGGTCAACGGGGTGGGCGTCCGGCCCGGTCGGCCGCGAGGTCCGCGGGCGGACTTCAGGGGGCCGACGAGCCGTGCTTCGAGGCAGACCTCGAATTTGTGCTAACGAACAACGATACCAACCGCTCACAGGCGGCGGTCACCTCGTCGTTCACTATGACGATGTCGAACTCGTCACAGGCCGCCAATTCGGTTTTCGCGGTCTGCAGGCGCCGCTCGATCACCTCGGGCGATTCGGTGCCCCGGGAGGTGAGCCGGGATACCAGCTCGTCCCAGCTGGGCGGTGCCAGGAAGACCAGCAGGGCCTCCGGCATCGCCCGGCGGACCGAGCGCGCCCCTTCGAGATCGACTTCGAGCAGTACCGAGCGACCGGCCGCCAGGGCCTCCCGCACCGGCGCGGCCGGGGTGCCCGACCGCTGCAACCCGCCGTGGATATCGGCCCATTCCAGGAGTTCGTCCGCCGCGATCATGGCGTCGAATTGTTCCCTGGTGACGAAGCGATAGTCACGACCGTCGACCTCACCGGGCCGGGGAGCCCGGGTGGTGGCCGACACACTGAACACCAGTTCCGGCAACCGTTCGCGCACACAGCGCACGACGGTTGACTTTCCTACGGCCGAGGGGCCGACCAGGACTACCAGCCGACCCTTCCGAGTGTGTTCGACCACCCTCGGATTATTCGGCGCTGAAGTCGAACCGGGCCAGCAGCGCCTTGCGCTGCCGGTCGCCCAGACCACGCAGACGGCGGGTCGGAGCGATCTCCAGTTCGCTCATGATCTCAGCAGCCTTGACCTTGCCCACCTTCGGCAGGGCTTCCAGCAGAGCCGAAACCTTCATCTTGCCGAGCACTTCGTCCTTCTCGGCGTCCTGAAGGACCGTCTTCAGGTCGGTGCCGCCACGCTTCAAGCGCTCCTTGAGCTCCGCCCGAGCGCGGCGAGCGGCAGCCGCCTTCTCCAAAGCAGCGGCGCGCTGCTCGTCAGTCAGCTGGGGAAGGGCCACGGTTCCTCCGTCTCATCGTTCATTGCATCTACTCCCGCCGGGGAGAACCCCGGCGGTCTCAGCGACCGTACCCACGTCGCCTGGCGATTGCGAACCCGCCCCCCAGGTCAGCGCGTGATTCCGGGCACGGCCGCGCCGAGCGGGCATCCGCGAGGGGTGACTCCGCCCGGCTGCGACGATACTAACCACAGAATCGCGAACCCCGTTGCAGCCAGGGCGTTTTCACGCTTTCACCAGGTGAGCCGGGGACAGGCCCTACCGCCGGGTCACCTCGTAACCGAGCTGTGATCACGCGACCTGGAATTTTCTCGGATTTCTCGGCGTGTCGCGCAAAAACCGCACCGCGTGTCGCGCATCACACGCTACCACCGCGAGGCGTGCACCGCCCGGTCCCGAGTCCGCCCGAACCCCGCTGAACACGGCCTGAAGGGGCCGTAGACGGGCGAAAACACATCGGTGTAGTTCTCGGGTGCGGCACGGGTGCGATCACGCGTCAGAACGGCACCGAGGGCCGCCCGGCCGGCACCGTTTCGCCCACAGCGAAACCGGACATATCGGACCGATCTCGGCTGGTCACACCCCTGCGCGCCCCGATCGGACGCGCGATACGGCGCTCAGCTGCTCTCGCGCCCCGATCGGACGCGCGGTAACAGCGGTCAGCTGCTCTGCACGGCGATCCGGAGGCCGAGCGCCACCATGAGCGTGCCCATGGCCGCATCGATGGCCCGCCGCACCCGCTGGCGGGTGAAGACGTGACGCAACGCGCCGATGGCCACGGCCAGGGTCACGAACCAGGACAGGTTCACCGCCGTGCAGACCAGGCTCAACTCCAGGGTGCTCAGCGCCGACGGATCGGCGGGCAGGAACTGCGGCACCAGGGCGATGAAGAACACCGCGGCCTTGGGATTGAGCAGGTTGTTGAGCAAACCCTGCCGGAAGGCCACGCGCAGGCCGTGCCGCCGCGGCCCCACCTCGGCGTCGAGTGCGTAGTCCCCGCGCCGCGCCGCCAGGAGGGCGCGCACCCCGAGATAGCCGAGGTAGGCCGCGCCGACCAGCTTCACCACGGTGTAGGCCACGGCCGAGGCGGCCAGCAGACCGGCGATGCCGACGGCGGTGACCAACGACCAGACGAACACGCCCACGGCGACGCCCGCCGCGCTGGCGATTCCGGCGCGGCGACCCGAGACGGCGCTGTTGCGCACGACGATGACGAAATCGGGGCCGGGTGTCATGGATCCGAGCAGAATCACCCCGGCGAGTGCGAGAACCTGTGCCGTCGACATCACCGGCTCAGCGTACGCGGCGGCCACGGTGTCGAACAGCGGTGTCGAACGGCACAGGTTCACCCGGTCGAATCAGTCTCGCAGGAACTCGAATTCGTCGGTGAGCCGATGCACGCGCACCTGCAGCGCGCCCACCGACGGACCGGCCTTCAGCACCTCACGCGAGACGTTCGGCACCACCGCGCCGAGATCGCTGTCGCGCACCAGTTTCCGGATGGAGTCCGCTCCCCCGCCCTGCGCGCCCACGCCCGGCATGAGAATCGGGCCGTTGAGCGCGCTCAGGTCGGGCGCCTCGGTGAGGGTCGCGCCGACCACCACACCCACGGAACCGAATTCGGCCCCGGCATTGTGGGCGGCGGCGTCGTCGACCATGCGCTGGGCGATGCTGCGGCCGTCCGGGCCGGTAATGCGTTGCAGCTCGGCCGCTTCCGGATTGGAGGTCGCCGCCAGCACGAACACGCCCCGGTCGTTGACGCGCGCCAACTCCAGTGCCGGTGCGAGCGAACCGAATCCGAGGTACGGCGAGACGGTCACCGCGTCACTGCCGAGCGGACCGTCGCCCAGCCAGGCGCGGGCGTAGGCGTCCATGGTGGAACCGATATCGCCGCGCTTGGCGTCGGCGAGCACCAGCGTGCCCGCCTCCCGCAGCTCGCCGATGGCCTCCTCCAGCACCATGATGCCGCCGGAGCCGTACGCCTCGAAGAAGGCCACCTGGGGTTTGACCAGGGCGACGCGACCGGCGAAGGCTTCCACGCAGGCGTCGGTGAACGCCTTGAGCCCGGTCACGTCCTCACTCAGCCCCCAGGCCCGCAGCAGCGGTGGATGCGGGTCGATGCCCACGCACAGCGGACCGTGCGCACGCATCGCCTCCCGCAACCGCACCCCGAATGTCGTCATCGGGTCAGCCCCGCAGGGTGGTGTGGAGTTCCTGCAGGGACCGCACGCCGATACCGCCGTTGATGGTGGCCTCGATGCCCTGCACCGCGGCCGCCGCACCCTGCACCGTGGTGATGCACGGGATGTTCGCGCCCACCGCGGCGGTGCGGATCTCGTAGCCGTCCACGCGCGGACCGTTGTTGCCGTACGGGGTGTTGAAGACGATGTCGACGTCCCCGTCCTTGATCATGTCCACGATGCTGGGCGCGAGCGTCGCGGCGTCCGCCGTACCCGAACGCCCCTGAGCGGGCTCCGGGTCCGAGTGCTTGCGCACCCGCTCGCACGGAATGCCGTTGCGGCGCAGCATCTCCGCGGTGCCGTCGGTGGCCAGGATGCGGAATCCCAGGTCGTGCAGGCGCTTCACCGGGAACACCATGGCCCGCTTGTCACGGTTGGCGATGGAGACGAACGCGGTGCCCTCGGTCGGCAGCGAACCGTAGGCCGCCGCCTGCGATTTGGCGAAGGCGGTGCCGAAATCGGCGTCGATGCCCATCACCTCACCGGTGGACTTCATCTCCGGCGAGAGCAGCGAGTCGATACCGCTGCCGTCCGGGCGGCGGAAGCGGTGGAACGGCAGCACCGCCTCCTTGACCGCCACCGGGGCGTCGAACGGCGCGTGGCCGCCGTCGCCCTCGGGCGGCAGGATGCCCTCCTTGCGCAGGTCGGCGATGCTGGCCCCGAGCGCGATCCGCGCCGCGGCCTTGGCCAGCGACACCGCGGTGGCCTTGGACACGAACGGCACCGTGCGGCTGGCGCGCGGATTGGCCTCGAGCACGTAGAGCACATCGTCCTTGAGCGCGTACTGCACGTTCAGCAGACCCTTGACGCCGATGCCCTTGGCCAACGCGGCGGTGGAGCGGCGCACGGCCTCGATATCGCTGCGCCCCAGGGTGATCGGCGGCAGGGCGCACGCGGAGTCGCCGGAGTGGATACCGGCCTCCTCGATGTGCTCCATGACGCCGCCCAGGTACACCTCGTCGCCGTCGCACAGGGCGTCGACGTCGATCTCGATGGCGTCCTCCAGGAACCGGTCGATGAGCACCGGGCGATCCGGGCTGATATCGGTGGCGCGGGAGATGTAGCCCTCGAGCGTCTGCTCGTCGTAGACGATCTCCATACCGCGACCGCCCAGCACGTAGGACGGCCGCACCAGCACCGGGTAGCCGATCTCGGCGGCGATCTTCTTGGCCTGCTCGAAGGTGGTGGCGGTGCCGTACTTCGGGGCCGGGAGCCCGGCCGCGACCAGCACGTCACCGAATTCGGCGCGGTCCTCGGCCAGGTCGATGGCGGCGGCGGAGGTGCCGACCACCGGCACCCCGGCATCGGTCAGCCGCTGCGCCAGGCCCAGCGGCGTCTGACCGCCCAGCTGGCAGATGACGCCCGCGACCGTGCCCGACTCGGTTTCCGCGTGGTACACCTCGAGCACGTCCTCGAAGGTGAGCGGCTCGAAGTACAGCCGGTCGGCGGTGTCGTAGTCGGTGGACACCGTCTCCGGGTTGCAGTTGACCATGACGGTCTCGAACCCGGCCTCCGACAGCGTCTGCGCGGCATGCACGCAGCTGTAGTCGAATTCGATGCCCTGGCCGATGCGGTTGGGACCCGAACCCAGGATGATCACCTTGTCGCGCTCACGCTGCGGCGCGACCTCCGACTCGGCGGCCGGATCGAGTTCGTAGGCCGAGTAGTGGTACGGCGTCTTGGCCTCGAACTCCGCCGCGCAGGTGTCGACGGTCTTGAACACCGGGCGGATGCCGAGCCGGTGCCGCAGCTCGCGCACCCCGTCCTCACCGGCGAGTTCCGGTCGCAGCGAAGCGATCTGGCGGTCGGACAGACCGTAGTGCTTGGCGCGGCGCAGCAGCGGCTCGTCCAGCACCGGCGCGTCGATGATCTCCTGGCGCAGCTCCACCAGCCCGGCGACCTCGGCCACGAACCACGGGTCGACACCCGAGGCGGCCGCCACGTCCTCGACGCTCGCGCCCAGCCGCAGCGCCCGCTCCACCTGGTAGATGCGGCCCTCGGTGGGCACCTTCAGATCGTCGAGAATCGCCTGCACATCGGTCCACTCGCCGTCCGGCTGAGTCCAGAAGCCGGTGGCCTTGGTCTCCAGCGAACGCAGCACCTTGCCCAGCGCCTCGGAGAAGTTGCGGCCCAGCGACATCGCCTCACCGACCGACTTCATGGTGGTGGTCAGGGTGGGGTCGGCGCCCGGGAACTTCTCGAAGGCGAAGCGCGGCGCCTTGACGACCACGTAGTCGAGCGTGGGCTCGAAACAGGCCGGGGTCTCCTTGGTGATGTCGTTGACGATCTCGTCCAGGGTGTAGCCGATGGCCAGCTTGGCGGCGATCTTGGCGATCGGGAATCCCGTCGCCTTGGAGGCCAGCGCCGACGAGCGCGAGACGCGCGGGTTCATCTCGATGACGATGAGGCGGCCGTCGCGCGGATTCACCGCGAACTGGATATTGCAGCCGCCGGTGTCCACGCCGACCTCGCGCAGAATCGCGATGCCGAGATCGCGCATCTTCTGGTACTCGCGGTCGGTCAGGGTCATGGCCGGGGCGACGGTCATCGAGTCACCGGTGTGCACGCCCATCGGGTCCACGTTCTCGATGGAGCAGACGATGACGACATTGTCCTTGCCGTCGCGCATCAGCTCGAGCTCGAATTCCTTCCAGCCCAGGATGGATTCCTCGATGAGCACGTTCGCGGTCGGTGAGGCGGCCAGGCCGCCGCCGGCGATGCGGTCCAGATCCTCGTCGTCGTAGGCCATGCCCGAACCCAGGCCGCCCATGGTGAACGACGGGCGCACGACCACCGGGAAACCCAGTTCCGCAACGGTTTCGCGCACCTCGGCCATGGTGTAGCAGACCTTGGAGCGGGCCGATTCGCCGCCCACCTTGGCGACGATGTCCTTGAACTTCTGCCGGTCCTCACCACGCTGGATGGCCTCGAAGTCCGCGCCGATGAGCTCGACGTTGTACTTCTCCAGCACGCCGTTCTCGTGCAGGGCGACCGCGGTGTTCAGCGCGGTCTGACCGCCCAGGGTCGCCAGAATCGCGTCGGGGCGCTCCTTGGCGATGACCTTCTCCACGAACTCCGGGGTGATCGGTTCCACGTAGGTCGAGTCGGCGAACTCCGGGTCGGTCATGATGGTCGCCGGGTTGGAGTTCACCAGCGACACCCGCAGCCCCTCGGACCGCAGCACCCGGCACGCCTGGGTGCCGGAGTAGTCGAACTCGCAAGCCTGGCCGATGACGATCGGGCCCGAGCCGATCACCAGGATGTGGTTGAGATCGGTGCGGCGAGGCATCAGGCTCCTTCCATCAGCGTTGCGAAGCGGTCGAACAGGTAGGCGGCGTCATGGGGACCGGCGGCCGCTTCCGGGTGGTACTGGACGGAGAACGCCTTGCCGTCCACGAGGCGCAGGCCCTCGACGGTGCCGTCGTTGGCGCACACGTGGTCGATCTCGGCCTTGCCGAACGGGGTGTCGAAGACCTCGCCGCGCTCACCCTCCAGGGCGAAGCCGTGGTTCTGCGCGGTGATCGAGATCCGGCCCGAGTGGTGTTCGACGACCGGGATGTTGATGCCGCGGTGGCCGAACTTCATCTTGTAGGTCGTGCGGCCCAGCGCCCGGCCCAGGATCTGGTTGCCGAAGCAGATGCCGAACAGCGGCATGCCCTCGCCCAGCACCCCCTGGGTGAGCGCGACGGCGTCGTCCTGGGTGGCCGGGTCGCCCGGACCGTTGGACAGGAACACCCCGTTCGGGTTCAGCTCCTTGATCTGGTCCAGGGTGACGTTCGACGGCACCACGTGCACCCGCATCCCGCGCTGGGCGAACATGCGCGGCGTGTTGGACTTGATGCCCAGATCCACCGCGACCACCGTGAAGCGGTGCTCGCCGACCGGCTCGATGGTGTACATCTCGTCGGTGGACACCTCGCCCGCCAGGTCCGCGCCCAGCATGGACGGCTGGCCGGTGACGCGATCCACCAGCTCCTCGTAGTCGGCGAGGGCGTCGCCGGAGAAGATGCCCGCCTTCATGGAGCCGCGGGTGCGCAGGTGGCGCACCAGGGCGCGGGTGTCGATCCCCGCGATGCCGACGATGTTCTGGTTCTCCAGCTCGTCGGCCAGGGTGCGGTTGGCGCGCCAGTTGGAGGCGCGGCGCGCGGGGTCGCGCACCGCGTAGCCCGCCACCCAGATCTTCGCGGACTCGTCGTCCTCGTCGTTCCAGCCGGTATTGCCGATCTGGGGCGCGGTGGCCACCACGATCTGGCGGTCGTAGCTGGGGTCGGTGAGCGTCTCCTGGTACCCCGTCATGGCGGTGCAGAACACCGCCTCACCCAACGTCTGTCCCACGGCACCGAAGGTCGAGCCCCGGAACACCCGGCCGTCCTCCAGCACCATTACGGCAGTGTCTGCCCCGAACCCAACCCTTACGCCGCTCATGCCTCGTCTCCGTTCATCGCACCCGCCGTCGTCCACGCCGGGTACACCGTCTTGTCGTCACCCCGGAATCCGGTATCCACCTCGGTTCCGGTCGGCAGCGTCCAGCGAATGACCAGCACACCATCTTCGGTCATCACCTTGCCCGCATGGCCCCGCTCGGCGCGCACCGCGGTGATGGACTCCGCCGGAATCCAGATCGGCGCGTTGCCGTCGCGCTCCAGCAGGATGCCGCGCTCGAAGCGGGTCATCTCCGCGGTGGCGCGGAAACCCAGATCACCCACCGTGATCCGCTGAATCCAGCTGGGGGCCAGGGTGCTGCCCAGGTACAGGCCCGTGGTCGGCTCCAGCAGTTGCGCGCCGCAATCGGCGGGCACCGTCGGGAGGTTGCCGATCGCACCGGCCTGGCGTCGGGCCCGGCCCGTCCACGCCCGGTACATCAGCCACAGGCCGAGCAGGAACACCGCCAGGCATCCGACCACCCACAGCGTTCGCTCCATTACGGTCCTCCTCGGTTCCCCGCCCGCCGGGCTCCCCCGGCGATCCGGGCCGCGTCGCGCGCGGTATTGCGGCCGCGCAGGAAGGTGGCGGTCACCAGTCCCGGCAGCGTCATCGCCTCGAACGGCGTGTTGTCGGAGATGCTGGCGAGATCCTTCGCCCGCACCGTCCACGACGTCTCCGGATCGACCAGCACCAGATTGGCCGGTTCACCCACCTCGAGCGGCCGACCCTGATCGGCCAGGCCCGCGATGCGGGCCGGGTTCTCGCTCATCACCGCGGCCACGCCGCGCCAGTCCAGCAGACCGGTGCGCACCATGGTCGCCACGATGATGGACAGCGCCGTCTCCAGGCCGAGCATGCCGGGGCGGGCGGCCGCGAACTCGCAGCACTTGTCCTGTTCGGCGTGCGGGGCGTGATCGGTGGCGACGCAGTCGATGACGCCGTCGGCCAGCGCCCGGCGCAGCGCCTCCACATCGGAGACCTCGCGCAGCGGCGGGTTCACCCGGTTCACCGCGTCGTAGGTCTCCAGCCGCGAGTCGTCCAGCAGTAGGTGGTGCGGGGTCACCTCGGCCGTGATCGAGATCCCCTGCGCCTTGGCCCATTTCAGCAGTTCCACGGTTCCGGCGGTGGAGGCGTGGCAGATGTGCACGCGCGCACCGGCATCGCGGGCCAGCAGCGCGTCGCGGGCCACGATGGACTCCTCGGCGGCGCGCGGCCAGCCGGCCAGGCCCAGCCGGGCCGCGTTCGGGCCCTCGTGCGCCACCGCGCCCTCGGTGAGCCGCGGCTCCTCCGCGTGCTGGGCGATGAGCACGCCCAGGGAGTTCGCGTACTCCAGGGCGCGGCGCATGATCAGCGGGTCGTACACGCAGTGGCCGTCGTCGGAGAACATGCGCACCTTGGCCTCACCGGCGGCCATGGTGCCCATCTCGGCGAGCTGCTCACCCTTCAGGCCGACCGTGACCGCACCCACCGGATGCACGTCCACCAGGCCGACCTCCTGACCGCGCCGCCACACATGGTCGGTGATGACCTGGGTGTCGGCCACCGGATTGGTGTTCGCCATGGCGAACACCGCGGTGTAGCCGCCCAATGCCGCGGCGGCGGAACCGGTTTCGATGGTCTCGGTGTCCTCGCGGCCCGGCTCGCGCAGATGCGTGTGCAGGTCCACGAAGCCCGGCAGCAGGTACTGCCCGGCGCCGTCGACGATCTCGGCGTCGGTGATCCCCAGATCGGTGCCGATCTGCCGGATCTCACCGTCGGCGAGCAACACGTCCACCGGTTCGCCCTCGCCGTACAGCCGAACGCTCTTGATCAGCACGTTGCCGCCGTTCATGCCACCACCTCGTCCGTTCCGACCAGCAGGCGGAACAGCACCGCCATCCGCATATGCACTCCGTTGTTGACCTGTTGCAGCACAGCGGCTTTCGGGGAATCCGCGACCGACGCGGCGATCTCCATACCGCGCAGCATCGGCCCGGGGTGCAGCACCACCGCGTGCTCGTCGAGCATGTCCAGCCGCCGCTGGTTGAGCCCGTAGGCGATCGAATACTCGCGGGCCGACGGGAAGAAGCCGCCGTTCATCCGCTCGGCCTGCACCCGCAGCATCATGACCGCGTCCGCGCCCGGGAGTTCGGCGTCGAGCGAGTGCGAGATCCGCACCGGCCACGCCTCCACGCCCACCGGCAGCAGGGTGCGCGGCGCGACCAGCACCACCTCCGCGCCGAGCGTGTCGAGCAGGAAGGCGTTCGAGCGCGCCACCCGGCTGTGCAGGATGTCGCCCACGATGACGACCCGCTTACCCGCCAGGTCACCGAGCCGCTGCCGCAGTGTCAGGGCGTCCAGCAGGGCCTGGGTGGGGTGTTCGTGCATACCGTCACCGGCATTGATGATCGCCGGGCCGGGACCGCTGTAACCGCTCGCGGCGTCCTGCATCTCGGTGAACCAGCGGGCGATCTGATGCGCCGCGCCCGAGGCGGGATGCCGGACGATGAGCGCGTCCGCGCCCGCCGCGTGCAGGGTCAGCGCGGTATCGCGCAGCGACTCGCCCTTGGAGACCGAGGAACTCGACGCGCTCACATTGATCACGTCGGCGCTCATCCACTTGCCCGCCACCTCGAAGGAGACCCGGGTGCGGGTGGAGTTCTCGAAGAACACCGTCATGACCGTGCGCCCGCGCAGCGTCGGCAGCTTCTTGACCTCGCGGCCCAGCAGCGCCTGCTCGAACCGCTCGGCCTCGTCCAGCAAACCGGTGGCGGTCTCGCGGTCCAGGTCGGTGACCGACAGCAGATGCCTCACTTGTCACCCTCCTGGGCCAGGTACACACCGTCGCGGCCGTCGTGTTCGCGCAGCAGCACCGAGATGTCCTCGGTGCGCGCGGTGGGCACGTTCTTGCCGACGTAGTCGGCGCGAATGGGCAGTTCCCGATGGCCGCGATCGATGAGCACCGCGAGCTGCACGGCCCGCGGACGGCCCAGGTCGCGCAGCCCGTCCAGGGCCGAGCGCACGGTCCGGCCCGAGAACAGCACATCGTCGACCAGCACGACCAGCGCGTCCTCGATACCGCCCTCGGGCACCGAGGTGCGTTCCAGCGGACGGTGCGGACGACTGCGCAGATCGTCGCGGTAGAGGGTGATGTCGAGGGAGCCGAGCGCGGGGCGCACGCCGGCGAACTCCTCGATCTTGAGTGCCAGCCGGTTGGCGAGAGTCGTTCCGCGCGTGGGAATTCCGATCAACACGACGCGCGCGGCGGCGGGGTCGGCGGAATCGAGCGCGGTCTTCTCGATGATCTGATGCGCCATGCGCGCGATGGTGCGGCCGACATCCGAATCCGACAGCAGTTCACGCCCGGTCTGAATCCGCTCGGGATCGTGCCGCTGGGAATGCTCGGCAGCGCTCGACTTGGCGGCCCGGTTTTCGGGCACGGCCATGCCGACCTCCTTCCCCGCCTCACTGGACGGTCCGTTAAAGGATGTCTTTCGGAGCAAGAGCCTAACAGCGCCGCGCGCCGCCGAATCCGCCGCACCCCCTCGGCAACCTCGGGTCGCCAGGTGCCGCGACACGGCTACGACCAGCGCGAATCGGAAAAGCGCCGGTCTGGACAGCAAGTGCCCAGTTACGGGCGCTTCGGCGGCTGTGGTCAGGTTCACGTGCCGGCACGGTTCGAATCGCCCACAATACATGCCCCAATGCGCATATTTCCATCGCGATATCCCTGAGGCGCGGCGATCGTGATCCGACTCCGCGGCGGATACGGATCCACGGAGGCCACACCGGACTATGATCAGACCGTTTGGTCTTTGCAGAGGTCCGCCGTCATCACCGGATGCTGGAAGGAATCTCGTATGAGCAAACCCGTGGCCTGGATCTTGGGTCTGACCCTCATCATCGCCGGACCGCTGATCGGTATCGCACTGCGCCGGGTCGTCGATCGCATCGCCGCCAAGACCCTCGTCGCCTCCACCACGCCGGGCAGTCAGACCGCGCGTCGACTCGTACTCGGACTGGCACACGACCTGGCCGTGCCGGTGTGCGCGCTGGTGGCCCTCGCCGTCGCACTCGACCTGCCGGGCGGCATCCCCTTCCCGATGGAGATCATCCACCAGGTCCTGAAGGGCGCCCTGATGGTCGCGATCACCTTCGCGATCGCACGGCTCGCCGCCGACGTGGTCACCTCGGTGATTCGACGGATCAGCGGCATCTCCGGATCGGTGAGCCTGTTCGCCACCATCACGCGCGTCCTGATCTATGCCGTCGGCGCACTGATCACCCTGGACAGCGTGGGCATTCGCGTGACACCACTGCTGGGCGCGCTCGGCGTCGGCGCGCTGGCCATCGCTCTCGCCCTGGAGGGCACGCTCGCCAACCTGTTCGCGGGTGTGCACATCCTCGCCTCACGAACGGTGCAGCCGGGCGATTTCGTCCGCCTCGACACCGGTGAGGTCGGGTGGATCACCGACGTCAACTGGCGCACGACCAGCATTCGCGAGATTCCGGGCAATGTCGTCATCGTACCGAACCGCAAGTTCGCCGACGCCATCCTCACCAACTTCAACCACCCCGCCCAGGACATGGCGATCGCCGTCGAGGTCAGCACCAGCTACGACAGCGATCTGGACCAGGTCGAGCGGGTGACACTGGAGGTGGCGCGGCAGGTGATGTGCGAACTCGATGTGGGCGTGCCCGACGCCGAACCGCGGGTGCGATTCCACACCTTCGGCGACTCGGGTATCGGATTCCGGGTGGTGCTGCGCACCCGACAGTACGAGGACCAATACCTGCTCGTCAGTGAGTTCATCAAAGCGCTGCACCGACGCTTCCGGATGGAGGGCATCGTCATCCCCTACCCCATTCGCGTACTCCACACCGCCCCGATCACCGAGCCGCACACGGTACCGCTCGTCGATCCCTCACCGCTCGAGACCGCTCTTCGTACACCGTAAACCGGAGTGTGCGATGCTCGTGGGGTGAGCAACGAAGCTGACCACACCGAACCGACCCGCATGACCTTCCGCGGCTACGGCGGCATCGATATCGCCGGTGACAGCTGGGGCCCGACCGACGCGCCCCTCGTCGTCTTCCTGCACGGCGGCGGCCAGACACGGCATTCCTGGAAGGACTCCGGACTCGCGCTGGCCAAGGCCGGACTGCACGCGGTACTGCTCGACGCCCGCGGGCACGGCGACAGCGACTGGGCGGCCGACGGCGACTATCGACGCGACGCCATGGTCGGCGACCTGATGGCGGTGCTGGCGCAACTCGGCAAGCCCGCGTTCGTGGTGGGCGCGAGCATGGGCGGGCTCACCGGACTGCTCGCCACCGCGCACCCGGAACGGGAGCGCATCACCGGACTGGTGCTCGTCGACGTGGTGCCGCGCCCCGAACGCGCGGGCGTGGAGCGCGTACTCAATTTCCTGGGCGGTCACCGCGAAGGTTTCGCGACTCTGGAGGAGGCCGCCGACGCGGTGGCCGAGTATCTCCCCCATCGCCGCCGACCGCGCAATCCCGAAGGGCTGCTGCGCAATCTGCGC
The DNA here is from genome assembly GCF_007362295.1 of Nocardia otitidiscaviarum. Lineage (NCBI taxonomy): Bacteria > Bacillati > Actinomycetota > Actinomycetes > Mycobacteriales > Nocardiaceae > Nocardia > Nocardia otitidiscaviarum. The sequence continues at coordinate 3,910,600 of NZ_CP041695.1, forward strand.
CAGCGCGCGGACGGGCGCTGGTACTGGCACTGGGATCCGGCCATGATGTCCCGCCGCGGTGCGGGTGAGGATATCGAATTGCACAGCGAGATACTGGAATCCGCCGCCCGCGACCTGACGATCCCGGTGCTGCTGGTGCGCGGCGCGCTCTCCGACGTGGTGAGCGAGGAGGGGGTGGCCGCCTTCCGCGCACTGGTCCCGCACGCCGACTACACCGAGATCGGCACCGCCGCCCACACCGCGGCCTCCGACGCCAACGACGAATTCACCGACGCGGTAGTCGATTTCGTCCGCGCACACGTCGACGTCGACTGAGTCGCGAGCCCGGCGCATCGGCATCTCACGATTCGCCCGACACAGAACTCGTGACTGGGATAGCATTCTGGTCACGAGTTCGGCCGATGTCCGGAGGTGATCGTGGCCCGAACGCAGCGAGCGGACCTCCATGAGCGCGCCGACGCGATCCTGGACGCCGCCACCGAACTGATGTTGACGACCGCTGCGCGCGACCTCCGCATCGAGGAGGTCGCGAGGCGGGCCGGCGTCGGCAAGGGGACGGTCTACCTGCACTGGGCCAGCCGTGAGGAGTTGATGCTCGCCGTCGGCGCCCGCGAAGCGGTCGCCATGCTCGCCACCGTCATCGCCGCGATGCGCGCGGAACCGGTCGAGGTGGCCCTGCACCGCTACCTGCGTCGCCACTTTCTCGAGGCCATGCGGCGACCCATCCTGCACAGCCTGTTCGTCACCGACCACACCCGGCTCGGCGCACTCGCCGACCACCCGGCCCGCACCCGGCTGGCCGAGGCCAAACTTCGTGCCGCACACGACCATCTGGCCGCACTGCGGGAGCATCGGCTGCTGCGCCCCGGCCTGCATCCGGTCGACGTCGACTTCAGCGCGCAAGCCGTCGCCTACGGGTTCTTCGCCGCCACGCCACTGCTGTCCGGCGACGCGCGCTTCACCCTCGACCATCGGGCGGATCAGCTCGCCGACGTCATCCGCCGATCCTTCGAACCCGCCCGCCCGCCCGCACCCGAACGCTACGCCGCCGCCGCACCGCGGGTCGTCGACGCCTTCGAACGCCTTCGAAACGAGTTCCGCCGCACCGCCTACGGCGCCGCCGCCGACTGAATCACCTGCCCGAGAGAGAGTTCCGCCCCATGACCACCAGCGAGATCACCGGACTGCACCACGTCGGCCTCGTCCTGCACGATCTGAGCGACGCGCTCGACACGTTCCGCCGCTTCGGCTTCCATATCGCCGCACCGACCTATCCGGCCTTGCCGCCGACCCCCGGCGCGGCGCCGGAGCCCGTCGGAGCGGGCAATACCCACGCCGACTTCCCCCGCGGCTTCCTCGAACTGCTCGCGGTCACGACCGCGGACGGGGCTCGCATTCCCGCCGACGCCACACTCGTGCCCTTGCGCATCCCGGCGGATCGGCTGGACGCGACCAGAACGGCGATCCGGCATACCGTCGCGGGCCTCACCGAACGGCTGGAGCGTTTCGAGGGAGCCCACATTCTGATCTTCGCCACCGCCGACGCCGAGAAGACCGCCGCCAGAATCGCGGCCGAAGGGGTGGCACACGGAGGCGTCGTCGTGGCGCAGCGGCCGATCACCACCGCGGAGGGCACCAGCCCCCAGCCGATCTCCTACCTAGAGATCCACGACCCCGCAACGAAAGCGGCCATCCTGCCCGAGGGCCGGGTAGGCGTCGCCGAGGACGTCCCGGCCGCCGTCCTCGACGCCCAGACCGGGCTCGACCATCCCAATGGCGCGGTCGGCCTCGTCGAATGCGTCCTCTGCGTCGACGACGAGGAGCTCGACGCCACCGCCGCACGTTACGAACGCTATCTCGGTGTCGCCGCGCACCACGAAAGCTCCTCCTACGGTTTCTCGCTCGGCACGCATCGACTCACCCTCACCACACCGCACGCGGTCGCGGCGCGACTGCCGGGTGAACGGCCGAGGACCCCGGCGCTGTCCGCCTACACCATCGAGGTGACCGACCTGGCCGCCGCGGAACGGCTGCTGCGCGACCGGGACGTCCCGCTGCGCACCGCCGCCACCGGTGAGCTCTTCATCCCGGCCGCGGCCGCGTGCGGTGCGGCCGTGCTGATCCGCGCAGCCACCGCGACCGTCTGATCGACCGCGGCCGCGCGGCGAGCGCAAGGGTCCGAGGTCTCCACATCGATGACCGACGCCGCTGTGGCGGCGACTTTCCGTGGCACACACTGGAACACGGCAATGGCGGTGCGAGGTCGTCGCGCACCGCCAACGGGTTCCAGTGGAATCGAGTGGAATCAATGCATTCTTCCGTGCAGGCGCGGCTCTCCGTCGGGCGGACGGTCCGGGCCATGGCCCGCTGTCTGATCCGGACCCTCGAACTGCTGGCACGCCGTCGCATCCACCTTCCGGCGGTCAATCGCGGGGCGCGCATCGACTTCGCGGACGGGACCGCGGCGCACGTCTTCCGGGAGACCGTGATCGACCGCGCCGCCGCACAGGATCCATGTGTGCTGGCCGTCGAGTTCCAGCTGCGCGCGGTGCACGGTGCGGGCCATGCGCTGTTCCGCCGGGAGAGCCTGCTCAACACCCTGCTCTTCGCCGGATTCCCGGGGCTGATCACCAAGCTGTGGCTCGCGCACGACCAGCGGGGGCGGTATCGCGGACTGTACGAGTGGGACGATCCGGCGGCGGCCGAATCGTACGCCCGCACGCTGTGGGGCGTTCTCGCGCTCGTCTGCGTGCCGGGCTCGATCGCCTACCGCGTACTCCCCGGCCTGCGGCGCGCCGATCTGCTGGAACCTGCGGACTCGTCAGGGGCGGGCGACACCATCGAGGACGACCGCTGGTGGCTGCCGGTGCGGTCGAGCCGGCCGATCGTCGCCACGGCACCCGTCGGCATCGCGTCCTGACGCGCCCGACACACCCGCTTGAACATACGTTCGATCGAACGTAGATTCGATGACATGTCCACTCCATTGCAGGGCTCGCTGCTCGACGGCTTCGACGGCGAGCCGGCCCTGGGTTCGCTGTCCGGCCTGCGGCGCACCGTGCTGACCGAGGGGGCCTGGGTCGATGTGCTGCCCGGCTGGCTCACCGGTGCGGACACGCTGTTCGAGCGGCTGGCCGCCGAGGTGCCGTGGCGCGCGGACCGGCGACCCATGTACGAGCGCGTGGTGGACGTGCCCCGGCTGCAATGCTTCTACGCGGAAGGCCGCGCCCTACCGGATCCGATACTGGACCGGGCCCGCGACGCCTTGACCGCGCACTACCGGCGGGAGCTCGGGGAGCCGTTCCGCACCGCGGGCCTGTGCTACTACCGGCATGGTGACGACAGCGTCGCCTGGCACGGCGACACCATCGGCCGCGGGGCCGCCCACGACACCATGGTCGCCATCGTGTCGGTCGGCGCGGCACGCCCCCTGCTGTTGCGTCCGCGCGGCGGTGGCGCGAGCCTGCGCTATTCGCTCGGACACGGCGATTTGATCGTCATGGGCGGCTCCTGCCAGCGCACCTGGGAGCATGCCGTGCCGAAGACCCGCCGCCCGGTCGGCCCCCGCATCAGCATCCAGTTCCGTCCGCGCGGGGTGCGCTGAGCAGGCGATCTTGCGTTGGAGCGCGCTCCAGCTCCTAGGTTCGTCGCATGAACAGCGTCCCATCCACCCTCGCCGCCGCCGATCGCTTCGAGCGAGGTGCGGCGGTGCTGCGCGCCGTCTCCGGCACCGAGCATCCGGAGGCCCTCGACAGCCTCGCCGATATCGCGCCCGATCTGGCCCGCCTCACCGTCGAGTTCGCCTACGGCGATATCAACGCCCGTCCCGGTCCGACGCTGCCGCAACGACAGCTGGCGACCGTGGCGGCGCTGGCCGCGCTCGGAAACGCGATGCCGCAGTTGCGATTCCACATCGACGGCGCGCTGAACGTGGGCTGCGCGCCCGGCGAGATCGTCGAGGTGCTCATCCACGTCTCGCTGTACGCGGGATTCCCGGCGGCGCTCAACGCGCTCACGGTGGCGCGGGAAGCGTTCCGGGCCCGGCCCGACATCGACTTCACGCCGACGACCGTGCCCGCCGCCGCCGATCGCTTCGACCGCGGGCGCACCACCCTGTCCGCCGTCGACGGTCACGCCGGCGAACAGGTCATCGCGGCACTGGCCGATATCGCACCGGATCTGGGTCGCTACATCATCGAATTCGGCTTCGGCGACATCTACTCCCGCCCCGGGCTGGATCTGCGGTCACGCGAACTGGCCACGGTGGCGATGTGCACCGCACTGGGAACCGCCGCACCGCAGCTGAAGGTGCATCTGCACGGGCTGCTCAATGTCGGCGGCACCCGCGCCGAAGCCGTCGAAGTGATCATGCAGATGGCGGTGTACGCCGGATTCCCCGCGGCGCTCAACGGGATCACCGCCGCGCGTGCGGTGTTCGCCGAACGCGATGAGAGGGGCGGGGCCGGGCGGGAATGAGCCGCCGCCGGGCAGGGTTCCACCCCGGCGTAACCGTACGACGCACTGGGAGTGATGAGAATGTCCACGTTCGCACTGGGTGGCGATCTCCGGGTCAACCGGATCGGATTCGGGACCATGCGGCTGGCGGCGCCGCCGGAGCCGGGTGTGGATCCCGGCATGGGGCATATCTGGCGGGGTCCCGTGGATCGCGAGGCGGCGTTCACCGTGCTGCGACGGGCGGTGGAGTTGGGCGCGAATCTCATCGATACCGCGGACTCGTACGCCCTCGGCGAGACCGAGGAGCTGGTCGCGGCGGCGCTGCGGCCCTATCGCGAGGATGTGGTGGTCGCGACCAAGGTCGGCGTGGTGCGGCCCGGGCCGCTGGAGTGGGTGCCGCTGGGGCATCCGGCCTATCTGCGCCAGCAGGCCGAATTGAGTTTGCGCCGTTTGGGACTCGACCGTATCGACCTGCTCCAGCTGCACCGCATCGACCCGGGCTTCCCGCTCGCCGAGCAGATCGGCGCGCTGAAGCAACTGGTCGACGAGGGCAAGGTTCGCCATATCGGGCTGTCGGAGGCGAGTGTGGCGCAGCTGCGCGAGGCGGCGGCCATCACCCCGATCGCGAGTGTGCAGAATCTGTACAACCTCGGCGACCGGCACCATGAGGATGTGGTGGATTACGCTGCCGCACAGGGGATCGCGTTCATTCCGTTCTTCCCGGTGGCCATGGGCGCGCATGCCGCACCGGATGGTCCGGTGGCGGCCGTGGCCACGGAGATCGGGGCGACTCCGGCGCAGACGGCGCTGGCCTGGCTGCTGCGCCGCTCCCCCACCGTCCTGCCGATTCCGGGTACCACCTCACTGGCACATCTCGAGGAGAACCTCGCGGCGGCGCGGGTGACGCTGAACGACGAGCAGTTCGAGCGACTCTCGGCGGTCGCGCCGCCCGTGGTCGCGGCGTAAGCCGCTGGGCAGCGCGGACTTTCAGGGCCGCCTCGCGAACCCCGGGGCGTGTTCGGGTAGTACGCCCCGGCCCACCAGGAACGGCGGGATACTGCGGACGATCGGAATGCGGCGGAAGACGCGCAGGGCCAGCGGCGGTCGTTCGGCATTCGACAGGTTCACCCGGCCACGCACAGCCGGTCCGATGACCTTGGCGTGGGCGAAGCGCTGCATGGCCTGGGTGACCGCGGTCGGCAGGATGCGTCTGCGCTGCACCCGGCGCAGGTCCGCGGTCGTCACGCCGCCCGCGCGCAAGGACGGCGCGAGGATGCGCGCCGCCGCCACCGCGTCCTGGACGGCGAGATTGATCCCGACACCGCCGACCGGGGACATGGCGTGCGCGGCGTCGCCGATGCAGAGCAGGCCGTCGGTGTACCACCGGTCCAGGCGGTCCAGCTGCACGTCGAGCAGCTTCACCTCGTCCCAGCCGGTGAGGGCGTCGCGGCGGTCGGCCAGCCAGGGCACCACCTCGACCATGCTGTCCATGATCTCGCCGACCGGTCCCGCGCGCAGGGCCGCATCGGCGCCCTTGCCGATCAAGGTCGCCGCCTGCCAGTAGTCGCCGCGATCGAGCAGGACGGCCACCCGGTCGGCGGCGAGCACCGGGACCGCACCCGCCGGATCCGTGTCGTTGCGCGGCAACCGGAACCACCACACGTCGAACGGAGTGGCCCAGCGGCGCGACCCGAGACCGGCCGCCCGCCGCAGCGTCGAGTCACGGCCGTCGCAGGCGACCGTGAGATCGGCCCGAATCTCGCCCTCCGCACCATCTTTCGTGCGGTAGCGAACACCCGCCACCCGGCCGTCCGCCCGCAGCAGATCCGTGGCCTCGGTGTTCATCCGCAGCCGGAAGGTGGGTTCGGCATCCCCGGCGCGTGCCAGCAGATCCAGCAGATCCCACTGCGGAACCATGGCGATGTACGTGTATCGCCCCGGAATGCGGTCGAACGTGGCGACGGTCCGCATCGTGCCGCCGATCGGCAGCTGCACCGAACGCAGCCGCCGCTGCGGCAGTTTCGCGAATTCGTCCATGAGCCCGAGTTCGTCGAGCAGTTCCAGGGTGGTGGGATGCACGGTGTCGCCGCGGAAGTCGCGCAGGAAGTCACCGTGCTTCTCCAGTACCGTGACCTCGACGCCGCCGCGAGCCAGCAACAGCCCCAACACCATTCCCGCCGGACCACCTCCGGCGACGAGACAGGTCGTGCGTTCCATCGCCGCACCTCCCGAGTCGGAAATCGCACCGTCTCCGCCGATGGTAGTGGTGCTAGCGGTCGGCCGAGTCCCGGAAGAGCACGAAGAAGTACGGCTGTGCCAGTCCGCGCATATCCATGACGCCGAGCAGCGTGTGGTCGTCGACGCGCCGGAAGATATCGATGATCGGCAGGTGATCGTAGATCATGGCGGCGCTGGACCTGCCACGGAATTCCAGGTCACGCAGTCGAGCGCGCGGCGTGCCGGCGCGCAGCAGCGGACGCAGCACACCGAGCGACCGGCGCACCGGCCGCAGCGTCGCGGCGGGCACCTTGCCCGCCAGGAACAGCGGAACCCGCCGCGGATCCACCGGGAACAACTGCCCGTCAGGGGTGCTGAACACCAGCGGCTGCACCGCGTCCGCGCTGTCGAACCGCTTGCCGTACCAGCCGGATTCGACCAGTACGCCCCGCCACGGATGCCCGGTATCCAGCTCGTCCCCGCGCCACAGCCCGTCGGTGATCTCCTCCACCCGCACGGTGGGCAAGGTGTCGAACAGTTGCCACGCCTGCTCCGGCGTACACCCGCCCCGCAGTTCTCGCAGCCGCTCCGCTCCATCGATGCCCAATCGCCCCGTCACCATCAGCCTCCACACCGAATGAATGAAAGAATTCGCCTCACAATATCTCGTTGTGATCATCGCCTCGGCGGGCGGGATTGACCTCGAGTGCGGTTGAGGACGTTGACTCGAGCCATGAGCGACACAACGAGTCAGGCGGCACCGGTCATAGCCGACACCAGCGTGGATCACACGGCGGATCGCGCGGCCATCACCGCGATCATCAAGCGGGTCGAGACCGCGTACAACACCAATGACGCCGAGTTGATGGTGGCCGATCTCGCGCAGAATGCCGTGGTGGGCAATGCTGTCGGCATCCTGCAACACGGGCGGGACGCGGTACTGGAGGCGAGCCGGGCGGGGCTGGCCGGATTCCTGCGGGACCAGTACGTGCGCTACGACGTGCTCGATATCGCCTTCCCCCGCCCGGATGTCGCGATCGCGCACAAGGGGGCGCGCGCGACGGATGCCTCCGGAACGCTGATCGATGCCGATCACGCCATGGTCGCCGTGTATGTGCTGGTCAAGGAGAGCGGCCGCTGGTGGGCGGTGGCGCGGCAGAACACCCTGGTCCCCCGGGCCGAGTAGTTCGGCTCCGGTGAGCCCCCGGCCGGTCCTCGTACACCCCCGGCCGGGGGCTTAATTTTGTCGATCTGACAAAAACGGGGCGCCACCTCTGGTGCGCACGGTTTTAGTCATATAGCCTAAAACACGTGCCTCACTCGAAAGGACAGTGATCACCATGGGTTACGGCCACTGGGACGACAGCGCGTACGCCGCCGCCCGCACCTTCCGCGCCGCGCGCGGACTCGACGATTTCGGCTACACCGCCGCCATGCGCACCCAACCGTGGGAGCGGTGGACCGCGCATCCGGAATTGGACCCCTTCGGCGTCACGGTGCGGGAGTCGCGCGATTCCGCGGATCACGCGCGGTCACTGCCCATCGCGGTGCTCTTCGATGTCACCGGATCGATGCGGGTGGTGCCGCGCATCATGCAGGAGAAGCTCGGCAGATTGCACGGCCTGTTGCGGCGCAAGGGGTACGCGGAGGATCCGCAGATCCTGTTCGGGGCCATCGGCGACGCCGATTGCGATCGGGTGCCGCTACAGGTCGGGCAGTTCGAATCCGACAATCGGATGGACGAGCAGTTGCGCCTCATCCTGCTGGAGGGCGGCGGTGGCGGGCAGAAGTCCGAAAGCTATGAATTGGCCGCGTATTTCATGGCCAAGCACACCGCGACCGACGCGTGGGACAAGCGCGGCGAGCAGGGGTATCTCTTCATCGTCGGCGACGAACTGAACAAGCCCCGGCTGGCGGCCCGCCATATTCGCGGTGTCATCGGTGACGCCGTACACCAGGACATCTCGGTGCGATCGGTCTATCGGGAGCTCGCCGAGCGCTGGCACGTGCACTACATCCTGCCGAATCAGTCCTGCTACTACCGTGATCCGCAGATCGCCGAGCATTGGCGGGACCTGCTGGGCGAACGGTTCCTGCGCCTCGACGATCCGGCGGCCGTGTGCGAACTCATCGCACTCACCATCGGCATCGGCGAGGACCGCGTGGATCTGGACGCGGGCCTGGCGGATCTGCGCGATATCGGCTCCGACACCGAGGCCGCCGCCGTCCACGCGGCGCTCGCGCCGACGGCCGCCCTCCCGCGCGGCCGCGGCGCCGGACCCTCGCCGAGCGACGAAACGCTCGGAAGCTGAAGGGAGACAGCGGTGTTCGGTGACAAGCACCTCATCGTGGTCGATCTCGGCTTCGGCGATGCCGGGAAGGGCGCCACCGTGGACTGGCTGTGCGCACCCGAGACGGGCTTGGACGTGGCGGCCGTGGTGCGTTTCAACGGTGGCGCGCAGGCCGCGCACACCGTGGTCGCGGGCGGACGGCGGCACACCTTCCGGCAGTTCGGATCCGGGACGTTCTCCGGCGTCCCGACCCTGCTGTCGCGGCACATGCTGGTGGAGCCGATCGCCCTCGCCACCGAGGCCCGCGCACTCGCGGCACTCGGCGTCGCCGACCCGCTGTCGCTGCTGTCGGTGGACGGGCGGGCACTGCTGACCACGCCCGTGCACGGGGCCGTCAACCGCTGCCGGGAGGATGCGAGGGGTGCCTCCCGGCACGGTTCCTGCGGTATCGGCATCGGGGAGACGGCACATTACGCGCTCACCCACGACGCGCCGCGTGTGGTCGACTGCCTGCGCCCGGATGTGTTGCGCCGCAAACTCATCGCACTGGAGGAGCACTACCGGCCGCTGCTCGCGGGTGGGACGCACCACCACGAACCGGTGGACGCGCTGATGGCGGTCTACACCGAGTTCGCCCGCACTGTCGCCATCGTGCCCGGTGATCGACTCGCCGGATTCGCGGCCGCGGGCCGTCTGGTCTTCGAGGGCGCGCAGGGTGTGCTGCTCGACGAATGGCGCGGCCTGCACCCGTACACCACCTGGTCAACGGTGGAGCCGCGGAATGCCCGCGCCATGCTCGCCCGCCTCGGCGTGCCCGGCTACGTACTCGGCGTGACCCGCGCCTATCAGACGCGCCACGGCGCGGGACCGTTCCCCACCGAGGATCCGGCGCTGACATTTCCCGAACCACACAACGGATTCGGGCGGTATCAGGGCGCGTTCCGGCGCGGGCATCTCGATCCGATCCTGCTGCGCTATGCCGTGGACGCCTGCGGCGGGGTCGACGGACTCGCCGTGAACCATCTCGACGCCGTGGGCGATATCCGCACGGCCACCGGCTATCTCACCGTCGACGGCGTCGTCGACCGCATCGAGTGCGGCCCCTGGCGGGATCTCGGCTATCAGCGGCGGCTCACCGACACGCTCACCGCCGCCGTGCCGGTGCTGGTGGAGCCGCCCGGCTCGATCCCCGACCACCTCGAGCATCGACTCGGCGTGCCCGTGGTGCTCACCGCCGACGGGCCCGACCGCACCGCTCGTACGCTCCGCACGCGGACTGCGGCATGATGGATCGCCGTGGAGCAGCAATCGGCCGTATCACTCGACGTCGTCGCGCTGCGCTACGGGCGTGACGACAGCACCGTCACGCTCGGCATCGCGGCCCGGCAATGGGATCCGTTCGCCGGTGCGCTCGCCCTGCCCGGGGTGCTGCTGCATCGCGGTGAACGGCTGGCCACCGCCGCCCGCCGGGCCGTCCACACCAAACTCGGTGTCCCCGAGGACGCCATCGCCGCGGTCGGCCAACTCGTCACCTTCGACGAACCCAACCGCGACCCGCGCGGACCGACCCTGTCCATCGCCATGTGGGCGGTGGTCACCGACCGGGGCGACCCGGATACCGAGTGGGTACCGTTCGACCGGGTGCCACCGCTGGCCTTCGACCACAACGGCATCGTCGACACCGCCCGCACCCTCCTCGCCGCCATGCTCTGGAAGGACCTCGTCTTCACCAGAGCCCTGGTGGGAGAGCAGTTCCCCGCCACCCGCGCCGTCGAACTCACCACCGCCCTCGACGGCACCCGTCCGGACCCCGGCAACCTGAACCGCACCCTGGCGGCACTGCCCGGCCTGACCCGCACCGGGGAACGGGTGCGGGTCAAGACGACCGGCCGCCCGGCCGCCGTCTGGGCCTTCGACCGATCCGCCTGAGTCGGGACACCCGCACCGCGACCCGCGCGACTACGGCTGTCGCAGCATCGATTCGACCAGGTCGCGGATGGCAGCGCGCAGGCGATCGGTCGCGCCGCCCCGGGCCATGGTGCGGGGCCACCTCACTGCCCACCGCGCTGAAGGCCAGGCGCGAACGGTAGCCAGCGCACACCGCATCCGTGCCAGGGCGCGTTCGGTGGCGAATTCAGCGAGCGCGAACACGGTTGTCGCAGATCACGACGCAGCACCCACGGCAGGCACGGTACGGGACACAACAGTCACGGTTGACGCAGTACGGCGGTCACCATATCGCGTACGGCCGCCCGCAGCCGGTCGGTCTCGCCGTTGCGAACCATCGCGCGGGCCACATCGCTGCCCACGGCGCTGAACAACAGGCGGGCCACGGAGTCCGCGTCGATGTCGGGGCGCACCTCGCGCAGCAGTGCGGTGATGTGCCGGTCCCAGGTGCCATGGAACTCCGCCACGCGCGGATGCGGCGGCATATGCGCGGACGCCGCGGTCAGTTCGACGTTCTCGGCCATCACGACGGTCATGGCGTCGAAGAACGCGAGCAGTCGCTCCCCGGCGGGCGCGCCGGGGCCCAGCGGCGGCGGGCCGTCGGCGATGGCGGCCATGAGTGTCTCGGCGGGTTCGGCGAGCAGTTCATAGAGCAGGCCGGCGCGGCTGCCGAAGCGGTGGAAGATGGTCCCCTTCCCCACTCCGGCCGCGGCCGCGACCCGGTCCATGGTGACCGCCTCGGCCCCGTGCTCGGCCAGCAGCGCCCGGGTGGCGTCCAGGATGGCGCGGCGGTTCCGTGCCGCGTCCGCCCGCTCTTTGCGCTGTTCAACCGCCATGGCCTCTGCTTTCATTGACAAGTTGACCGCCGGTCCATATCGTTGCGGCAGCAATCTGGACCGATAGTCAAGTTATGGAGTTCGCAATGCAGGCAATCGTAATGACCGCGACGGGTGGGCCCGAGGTCCTGGTGGCGCGGGAGCTGCCCGCACCCCGCCCCCGCCGAAGCGAGGTACTGATTCGCACCGAGGCGATTCCGGTGCTGTTCCCCGAGACCCTGCTGCGCGCCGGCGTCTTCCCGATGCCCGCCGCACCACCGTTGATCTTCGGTACGCAGGCCGCGGGAGTGGTCGTCGAAGCCGGTGCGGACCTCGACACCGCACTGGTCGGACGGCGAGTGCTGGCGGCCTGCGAAGGCTTCGGCACATACGCCGAACTGGTATGCGCCCCAGCCGATTCCATCGTCGAGCTACCCGAGAACCTGTCCGCCACCGACGCCGCCGCGGTGGGCATGAGCGGTTCGGTCGCCCTTCCGCTCCTCGAGACGGCGCGCTTGACCGGGACCGAAACCGTGCTGATCGAGGCCGCCGCGACCGGCGTCGGCGGCTACCTCACCCAGCTCGCGAAGGAGTTCGGTGCGGCCCGCGTCATCGCCACCGCCGGCGGTCCCGTCAAGCTGGCGCGCGCCCGGGAACTCGGCGCGGACGAGGTCGTCGACCACAGCGATCCCGAGTGGACGCGCCACCTGCGCGAGGTGGTGGGCGAGACCACGGTGGATGTCGTATTCGACGCGATCGGCGGCGAATCCGCGACCGCCCTGCTGGATCTCATGACCCCGCTGCGCGGGCGCATGCTCAGTTACGGTTGGCTCTCCGGCGCGCCGGCGCAGGTGCACGCCGCCGACCTGCTCTCGCGCGGCCTCACCCTCATCGGCTGCGCCGGACCCGAGTGGCTGGCCCGGGTCGGTGCGGCCCGCCCGGCCGTCCTCCACCGAGCAGCCTCGGGGTCGTTGTCGGCACTGACCGATCGGGTCCTGCCACTCGACCGCGCCGCGGACGCACACCGGCTCATCGCCGAACGCCGTCCACTGGGCACGATCGTGCTCAGACCCGACGCCCGCGAAGAATAGCGGCGCAGACCGGGATTCGGGCCGCGGTCAGCCGGTGATCTCCCACTCGTAGACGGTCAGTTCCGAGGACCCGGTGGTGTGGATGGGATCGGTGTGGACGAGTTCGCGTGCGGCGTCCAGGTTTTCGGCGGTGATCACGTAGGCGCCGCCGGAGCCGTCGGTGAACGCGCCGGTCTCCACGAGCTGTCCACGCGAACGAACCGCATCGAGCCAGGCTCGATGCGGTTCGACGACGGACCGGTCGAAGCGCGGGGTGCGCATGGCCAGTACGAGATATTTGCGCACTTACGCCTCGTCGGACGGGTCGGCGGGGGCGCTGGCGCGGGTGGCCGCGGCGGCGGCGCGCACCTGCGGCGCCACCTCCACCACGCGGCCGAGCACACCGTTGATGAAGGACGGGGAGTCGTCGGTGGACAGCTCCTTGGCCAGTTCCACCGCCTCGTCGACGGCCACCACCGGCGGAACGTCGTTGGCGTGGAACAGCTCCCACACCGCCACCCGCAGAATGGCGCGGTCCACGGCGGGCAGCCGCGACAGCGTCCAATCCTGCAGGTAGGACTCGATGGTGGCGTCCACCCGGTCCAGATCGTCGGCCACGCCTTCGACCAGCACCCGGGTGTAGGGGTTCACGGGCGCGACCGCGTCATCGCGCAGGGCCAGCGTCACCCGCTCGGCGGTGAGCTCCGCCGGGTCGATGTCGCGCGCCTCGGCCTCGAACAGCAGGTCCACCGCGCGGCGGCGCGCCTTGTGCCGCGCACCCAGCTTCTTGTAGTTCGACTTCTTGTCCACGGGCTGATCGGCCACGGTCACCATTATCCGCGCGTCAGGAGTTGACGCGGCTGATGTAGCTGCCGTCGCGGGTGTCGACCTTCAGCTTGTCGCCGACATTGATGAACAGCGGCACCTGCACCTCGGCCCCGGTCTCGATGGTGGCGGGCTTGGTGCCCGCGCTGGAGCGGTCGCCCTGCAGGCCCGGCTCGGTGTGGGTGACCTCGACCTCGATGGAGACGGGGAGCTCGATGAACAGCGCCTCACCCTCGTACATGGCGATCTGCACGCCCATGTTCTCCAGCAGGAAGCCGCCCGCCTTGCCGACGATGTTCTCGCCCAGGTGGATCTGGTCGAAGGTCTCGCCGTCCATGAAGATGTAGTCCGAGCCGTCGTGGTAGAGGTAGGTCATATCGCGACGGTCGACGGTCGCGGTCTCGACCTTCACACCGGCGTTGAAGGTCTTGTCGACAACCTTGCCGGAGACGACGTTCTTCAGCTTGGTGCGCACGAAGGCGGGACCCTTACCCGGCTTGACGTGCTGGAATTCGACGATCTGCTGGAGCTGATTGTCGATCTTCAGCACGAGGCCGTTCTTGAAGTCGCTGGTGTCCGCCACTGTCTTCGGATCTCCTCATAGTCGGGCAACCGCGTCAGTCGACGACGGTCAGGTCCTTGCTGGTGTGGGTGAGCAGTTCGGGGCCCCCCTTGCGAACCACGAGCGTATCCTCGATCCGGACGCCGCCGCGGCCGGGGAAATACACACCTGGCTCGACGGTCACCGCCACGCCATCCAGCAGTGTACCTGTGCCCGTTTTGGCGATTCCGGGTGCTTCGTGGATCCGCAGGCCGACGCCGTGTCCGAGGCCGTGCACGAACAGCTCGCCGTAGCCGGCTTCCTCTATGACCGCGCGGGAGGCGGCATCCACCGCCTTCGTCGCCACTCCCGGCGCCAGCGCCTCGCGGCCGGCCCGCTGGGCGCGCAGCACCAGGTCGTAGATCTCGCGCTGCCAGTCCGAGGCGTGGCCGAGCACGAAGGTGCGGGTCATATCGGAGTGGTAGCCGCCCACCACCGCCCCGAAGTCGATCTTCACGAAATCGCCGGTGGCCAGTTCCGCTCCGGTCGGGCGGTGATGCGGGACAGCCGAATTCACGCCGGTGGCCACGATGGTCTCGAAGGCCACGGCCTCCGCGCCATGTTCGAACATGAGCCATTCCAGTTCGCGGGCCACCTGGCGTTCGGTGCGACCGGGACGCAGGCCGCCGCGTTCCAATAAGGCGGCCAGCGCCGTGTCGGCGGCGGTGCAGGCGGCCGCGAGCTGGTGCACCTCGAAGGCGTCCTTGACCATCCGCAGCTGTTCGACCAGGCCCGAGACCGGAACCAGATCCAGGCCGGTGGCCTGGGCCAGGAAGGCGCGATGCTGCTCGACGGTGACGATGTGGCTCTCGAAGCCGACGCGGCCGGTCTGCCACTCCCCCGCGATCTCGACGACGCGACGCGCGCTGGCCCGGTTGATCTCCGCTCGCAGATCCGGCGACTGCTCGGCCACCTGGGTGCGGTAGCGGCCGTCGGTGCAGATGACGGTGCGGTCCTCGGTGGTGTCCCAGGCGTACACCAGCAGCGCGGCATTGGACCCGGTGAATCCGGTCAGGTAGCGGATATTGATCAGGTCGGTCACCAGGAGCGCGTCGACCCGGTTCTCCACCAGCAGGTCCCGCAGCGCGGCCCGCCGCAGTGCGTAGTTGGGGCGCGGGCCGGGATCGTGATCAGCCATGCGTCCAAGCTACAGCCGACACGCCGCGACACCGACCCGCAACACGTGGACCCACCCGGTCACGACGGGGGTCGCCGAGGGGAACAGAGGTTGTCCACATCCGAGGTGGTTGTCCACAATTCGCGTTCGGGGCGCCCGCGCGGGCATGCGGCGCGGCAGTCTCGTAGACATGCACCCGATCCCGCTGCTCGGACTTCTCACCTGGTGTGTGGCACTCAGCACCGCGGATCTACGCCACCGGCGGCTGCCGAACCTGCTGACGCTGCCGGGCGCCGCGGTGGTGTTCGGCTACGCCTGGCTCGGCGGCCGGTGGGCGGTCGCACTGGTCGGCGCTGTGCTGCTGGCGGCCCCCTACCTACTGATTCATCTGACGATGCCGTCCGCACTCGGTGCCGGGGATGTGAAACTCGCCCTCGGCCTGGGCGGCGCCAGCGCGCTCGCGGGCGCACAGGCGTGGGTGTGGGCGGCCATCACCGCACCGCTGCTCACCGCCCTCGCGGGCGCGGGCACCCTGCTGGCCGCCCGGGCACGCCCCGGCGGCCGGTGCGGACGCGTGGGCGCACCGGCGTGGACGTGGGCGACGGTCGATCCCGTGGCACATCCGCGCCGCACGGGCGGGCCACCGGTCGGCGGTCCGCGCCGGGCAGCACCCGGGGACAGCCTGATCGGCCCGCGTGCGGAGCTAGCGGAGCGCGGCCTTCCGCGGCCGATGTCGCCTGTCGTCGCCGTACCGCCAGCAACCCTCGCGCACGGTGCCGCCATGTGCGCGGCGAGTGTGGCGGCGATCATGCTGACACGCTGACGTCGCCGTATGCCGGACCGCATGTCGGTGCGACGGTATTCCCATGGAAAGATGGTGCCCGTGTTGCGCTGGATAACTGCCGGAGAATCCCATGGCCCTGCTCTCGTCACGATCCTCGAGGGGATGGTGGCCGGTGTCGAGGTGACCTCCGCCGATGTGGCCGCGCAGCTGGCCCGACGCCGCCTCGGCTACGGCCGCGGCGCGCGCATGAAGTTCGAGGCCGATGTGGTCACCATGGTCGGCGGGGTGCGCCACGGCAAGACCATGGGCGGCCCGGTCGCCATCGAGGTGGCCAACTCCGAGTGGCCCAAGTGGACCCAGGTCATGTCCGCCGACCCGGTGGACGAGGCCGAACTGGCCGAGCTGGCGCGCAATGCCCCGCTCACCCGGCCGCGGCCCGGGCACGCCGACTACTCGGGCATGCTCAAGTACGGCTTCGACGACGCTCGCAACGTGCTCGAGCGCGCCAGCGCCCGTGAGACCGCCGCCCGCGTCGCCGCGGGCACCGTGGCCAAGAACTTCCTGCGCCAGGCCCTCGGGGTCGAGGTGATCTCACATGTGGTGTCCATCGGCACCGCGGCCAACACCACCGGCGTGGTGCCCTCCGCCGCCGATCTCGACGCCATCGACGCCAGCCCGGTGCGCGCGTTCGACGCCGACGCCGAGGCCGCCATGATCGCCGAGATCGAGGCCGCCAAGAAGGACGGCGACACCCTCGGCGGTGTGGTGGAGGTCGTGATCGAGGGCCTGCCCATCGGTCTGGGATCGTTCATCAGCGGCCAGGATCGTCTCGACGCGCGACTCGCGGCCGCCCTCATGGGGATTCAGGCCATCAAGGGTGTCGAGGTGGGTGACGGTTTCGAGACCGCGCGCCGCCGCGGCAGCCAGGCGCACGACGAGATGAAGCCCGGCCCCGACGGCGTGCTGCGCTCGACCAACCGCGCGGGCGGACTCGAGGGCGGGATGACCAATGGCGAGGCGCTGCGGGTGCGGGCGGCCATGAAGCCCATCTCCACGGTGCCGCGGGCGCTGTCCACCGTCGACATGTCCACCGGCGGCGAGGCCGTGGCCATTCACCAGCGCTCCGATGTGTGCGCCGTGCCCGCCGCGGGTGTGGTGGCCGAGGCCATGGTCGCCCTGGTGGTCGCGCAGGCCGCGCTGGAGAAGTTCGGTGGCGACTCGCTGGCCGAGACCGTCGACAACCTCAACAGCTACCTGAAGCGCATCAACGCCCGGCCGCACATTCCGGGCAATACACCGCAGTGACCGATGCGACCGATCCGTCGGAGGCCGCCGCCGCGGCCCCGACGGAGACGGAATCGACGACCGGGACGGCAGCGCACGCACTCTCGGTGGTGCTGGTGGGTCCGCCCGGTGCGGGCAAATCGACCATCGGCCGCAAGCTGGCCCGCGAACTCGGGCTGGAACTCTACGACACCGACGCCGGTATCGAGGAGCGCACCGGACGCACCATCCCGGAGATCTTCGCCGCCGACGGTGAACCCGAGTTCCGCCGGATCGAGGAAGAGGTGGTCCGCGAGGCCGTCCTCGCCGGGCACGGCGTCATCTCCCTCGGCGGCGGGTCGGTGCTGTCCGCCGCCACTCGCGAAGTGCTGCGCGGCCGCACCGTCATCTACCTGGAAATCAGTGTGGGCGAAGGACTCCGGCGCACCGGTGCCAGCACCAACCGCCCCCTGCTCACCGGCGACGATCCGGCCGGGAAGTACCGCGAGCTGATGAAGATCCGCCGCCCGCTCTACCGCGAGGTGGCGACCATCCGCGTCCGCACCGACGGCCGCAGCCCCGGCCGCGTCGTCCGTATGATCCTGGCCAAACTCGGCATCGAACCCACCGAGAAGCCGGACCCCACCGAACCCACCGGACCCACTCCCACCCCGAGCGGCCGCTCCCGCGCCCGCCGCCGACGCCGCCGCGGACGCGGCCGAAGCGAAGCACAGACCACCGCACCCACCACCGACGCCGCCTCGGCCCACAGCACCGCGGATCCAGTCACCGCGGCCCCTGACAGTTCCGACCCGGCCACCTCGGGTGCGACCCACGCCACGCCTGCCCGCACAGACTCAGCCACCGCTGCTTCGCCCGGCACGACTCCACCTGCCGCCGTAACGGATTCGGGTTCCTCCCCCGCAACCCCCGGGACCGCCCAGCACCGCGACCAACCGTCCGGCCAAGGTGCCGACGCCGCCGCGCCGAAGCGCAAACGCCGCAACCGCCGCTCGCGCCGCCGCCGCACCCCCGAGGTGACCCCGGGAACCGGTGCCGCGACCGACTCGAGCGGCCCGGCCACCACGCCCGACCACGGCCGGGACAGTGGCCGCACCCCCACCCCGGCCGCCACGCCCACTGTGGGCACGAGCGACACAGCGAACCGACCGGGCGACAGCACCGCGACGTCGTCGCGCCCCACCGGTCACCGCCGTCGATCACGCCGCGCGACCCGCCCCACCGGCCCGGCCGCCACCGGAATACCCACCCCCGCAGCGGCATCCGGCCCAGCCCCGGGTTCCCAGTCCGCACGTTCTGCACACCGTCCCAGCACGACGCAGGCACAGCCGACATCGCCCGAGCCACGGAGCGGACGGCCGGAACAGATCGGTGCCTCCGATATCGAGTCCAGGGCCGATCGCCCGTTCGGCATGTCGCAGGCGTCGGCTGGGACAGCGGACGCCCCCGACAGCCCGAACACACCCGCCCGCACAGCCGACAGTTCCGGTCGAACCACGGTGAATGCGCCTGGTGGTGACCGGGATTCGACCTACAGTCGCCACCGACTCCGCAGCCACGAGGGGTCCCCCGGCACCGACTCGGTCGGCGGTGATCCGATCACAGCACACGAGGGCTCGACGCCCGGTCCCGCTGTGGCGGAACCGCGTACCCGGCTACGGTCGGACAGTGCGGGCGAGCCGACAACAGGACGCACCTCGGCAGGCGTCCCGGAGCACGACGCCAGCGGCGCTGCCGACGCCGCTCCCCCGGGGCGGTCCCGGCGGGCGCGGGCGCGCAGGGCGCGGGCGCGGCGGGCCCGGGAGGCTCGGGCCGAGCAGCGGGAAACGGGTGAGAGCCCAGCACAATTCGCACGAGAAGAATCGGAGCACTGATGAGCGAGCCGACCCGTATCGACGTCCGCACGGCCGACCCGTATCCGGTGATCATCGGGCGGGGGCTGCTGGGGGATCTGGTCGAGCAGGTGACCGGGAAGTCCGGGGTGCGGACGGTGGCCATCTTCTATCAGCCGCCGCTGGCCGAGACCGCCGAGGTGGTGCGACAGGCCCTCGCCGACAAGGGGATCGACGCGCACCGGGTGGAGATTCCGGATGCGGAGGCCGGTAAGGATCTGGCGGTGGCCGGATTCTGCTGGGAGGTGCTGGGCCGGATCGGCCTGACCCGCAAGGATGTCGTGATCAGCCTGGGCGGCGGCGCGGCCACCGATCTGGCCGGATTCGTGGCGGCCACCTGGATGCGCGGCGTGCGCATCATCCACGTGCCGACCACGCTGCTGGCCATGGTGGACGCGGCGGTCGGCGGCAAGACCGGCATCAATACCGAGGCGGGCAAGAATCTGGTCGGCTCCTTCCACGAACCGTCCGCCGTCATGGTCGATCTGGCGACGCTGGAAACCGTGCCGCGCAATGAGATCGTCGCGGGCATGGCCGAGATCATCAAGGCCGGTTTCATCGCCGATCCGGTCATTCTCGATCTGGTGGAGCGTGATCCGCAGGCCGCGCTGGACCCGACCGGCGAGGTGCTGCCCGAACTGATCCGGCGCGCCATCCAGGTCAAGGCCGATGTGGTGGCCGCCGACCTGAAGGAATCCGACCTGCGCGAGATCCTCAACTACGGACATACGCTGGGCCACGCCATCGAACGCCGGGAGCGCTACCGGTGGCGTCACGGTGCGGCCGTCTCGGTCGGCCTGGTCTTCGCCGCCGAACTGGGCCGCCTGGCGGGCCGGCTCGACGACGCCACCGCCGACCGCCACGCGGCCATCCTGTCCAGCATCGGCCTGCCGATCAGCTACGACGCCGACGCGCTGCCCGAACTGCTGAAGTCCATGCAGACCGATAAGAAGACCCGCTCCGGCGTCATCCGCTTCGTGGTCCTGGACGGCCTCGCCAAGCCGGGCCGCCTGGAGGGTCCGGACCCCTCGCTCATGGCCGCCGCCTACTCCGCGGTCGCCCGCAACGAGAATCCGGGCGGCAGCGCGATTCTGCTCTGAGCGGGATGGGTTCCGCGGCCGGTTCCACGCCGCGGAACCACCGGTTGCGGCACCGCCCGCCGGAAACGAATCGGTCGCCCGCACGCGAGCGTGGGGCGGCCGACGGGTGTTCCGCCACTCAGGCGTTGGCGGAGTCCTTGGTCAGCGCGACGGTGTCGGCATCGGCACCGGCGTCGGCATCGGCACCGGTGCCGGTGGCGGAACCGCCGGTGTTCTCCTTGCGCCGCACCAGGTAGCGGCCGAGCGCCACGCCGAGCACACCGGGGATGAAGATCAGCAGGACGATGAACGACGCCCCGAAGGTGAGCTCGAACAGCAGGCCCTGATCGCCGAGGTCGAATTCGGGCAGGAAGTCGAGCAGCCAGGCGACCGCCCCGCCGCCGATGCCGCCCGCCAGACCCGCCTTCAGCCAGCGCATGGTGAGGTCGTCGCCGGTCCCGGAGGTGGCGTCGGCGCGGCCGTCGAGGTGGCCCCAGGCGATGACGGCGGCGATGAGGACGAGTAGCCCCAGCGGGCGCATCCAGGAGCCGTTGGTCGGCCAGTACACCATGGCGAAGCCGAGCACGGTACGCAGCACCACGGTCAGCGCTCCGAGACCCACGGCGCGCAACACCCACGCATTCATGTCGATCACCCTAGCCTGTCCGGCCCCGACACTGAACTGGAACCCGTTACAGAATCTCGCTCATTCACGCAGCGTCGCGGCCGTGACGGTGCCGCTCACGCTTCCAGGGTGGCCGCCATGGCCGCGCGCGGAGCCGGCTTCCCGGTGAACTGCTCCACCTGACCGTATGCCTGGTTCAGCAGCATCTGCAGCCCGCTCACCACGGTGTGCCCGGCGCGCGCCACGGCGTCGGCGAGCGGCGTCGGCCACGGATCGTAGATGGCGTCGAGCACCACCGGCGCCTGCGCGACGGCATCCGCCACGGTCGCCGCCGCGGCCGCGGGCACCGTGCTGACCACGGCGTCGACATCGGAGCACACGAATCCCAGTGCCTCTGGATCGAAGCCGATGACCTCGGCCGACATGCCGAGTCGCGCCGCCAGATCCAGGGTGTCGGCCGCCCGCCCCCGGTCCCGGGCGACAATGGTGACGGTGTGCGCGCCCAGCTCGGCCAGCGCCAGCAGGGCGGGTCGCGCGGTACCGCCCGCGCCGAGCACCACCGCCCGCGCCACCTCCACGACGCCGCCGCCTTCGAGCGCGCCGCGCACGCCGTCCACATCGGTGCAGTCCGCGCGCCACCCGGTGTCGGTGCGCACCAGGGTGTTCGCGGAGCCGACGAGTTCGGCCCGGTCGGTGCGCTCGGTGGCGTAGTCGAGGGCCGCGACCTTGCCGGGCATGGTCACCGACAGGCCCACCCATTCCGGTCCGAGTCCGTCGACGAAGCCGGGCAGCTGTTCCGCGGTGCATTCGACGCGTTCGTAGGTCCAGTCCAGGCCGAGTGCGCGGTATGCCGCCAGGTGCAGCTGCGGCGAACGCGAATGCGATATCGGGCTGCCCAGTACGGCCGCCCGGCGAACCTCACCGTCCACTGTCGAGAATTCCACTTTCTTGGGCCTTGGTGATATTGCGCAGGTGCTCACCGTAGCTTTCGGTGAACAGGGTGGTCCCCTGCTTGTCGATGGTCACGAAGTACAGCCACGGCCCCGGTTCGGGATTCTCCATGGCGCGCAAGGCATCCAGCGACGGCGCGGAGATCGGTGTGGCGGGCAGGCCGGACATGGCGTAGGTGTTCCACGGTGTCTCGCGGGCCCGGTCGGCGTCGGTGGTGGCCACCTCGGTCTTGTCCAGGGTGTAGTTGACCGTGGAGTCGAATTGCAGCGGCTGCCCGACCTCCAGGCGGTTCACGATGACCCGCGCCACCTTCGACATATCGTTGGGCAGGGCTTCCCGCTCCACCAGCGAGGCGGCGACCAGGGTTTCGTACGGGGTGAGGCCGTTGGCGCCGCCGGATTGCAGCAGGCCGGTCTCCTCGTACCGCGCGGCACTCTCCGACACCAGCTGTTTCAGGATCTGCTCGGGAGTGCCGCTGGGATCGAAGTCCAGGGTGCCCGCGGCGATCAGCCCCTCCAGCTGACGGCTGCGGTCGGGTACGGTGCGCACCCGTTCCAGGGCCCACTCCGGCACGCCGAGCGCGACCGGATCGCTCGCGCCGGCCGCCTCCAACTGCTCGTAGCTGACGCATTTGCCGGATACGCAGCTGGCGTCGGCGATCTTGCGGTAGATGCCGTCCTTGCGCGCGCCGGTGTGCACATCGGTGGAGTCGTGCAGCTGCCGCCCCTCGGACAGCACCACATTCCCGACCCGCGACGAGTTGTCGACCAGGGCGGCCACGGCGTCGGCGGCCGGGCTGTGGGTCGGGATGGCGTAGTAGCCGGGTTGCAGCGAGTTCATGCCGTCGTTCTTGACCGCGGCCTCGTAGAAGGCGGCCGTGCTGGCGACGACACCCTTGTCGTACATGGTTTCGGCGATCTCGTTGGCCGTTTCGCCCGGCTGCACGCGCACCACCGCGACCGGACCGGCCGGACCGGCGAAGTCCTCCGGCGGGGTGTACCGGTTCATCACCTTCAGCAGCGCGAATCCGGCGGCGCCGGCGAACAGTACGGCGAAGACGAAGGTGAAGATCCAGATATTGCGCCGCCGCCGCTTGCGCTCGGCCGCCTTGCGCGAGGCCACCCGCGAGGAGCGACGGCCGCGCTGCGTGCCCGAGCGGGAGCCGGAGCGGCCACCCGCGCCACCGGCGCGCGCTCCCACGCGCCGTCCGGAAGTCCCTGTCTCCGAGCCGGTTTCGGCGCGCCGGGAGCGGTCTCCGGCGCGGCGCATGGTGTTTCGCCGCGGCGGCTCGTCCGCATCCGTGTAGCGCGGGATGACGGTGGTGTCGTCCTCGTAGTCGTCGGCCACCTCGTCCCAGTCGAGATCGTCGCGGCGGTATCGACGCTCGGCGTCCTGCCGGTAGCGTTCCTCGGCTCGAGTCCAGCGGTCCGTCATGCATCATCCCCGCGGTCGACCGACTTCACAAGCGCACTCCGTTCGTCCAACCAGCCTTGCAGGATCGATACGGCGGCCGCCTGATCGATGACCCGCCGCTGCCCGCGCGCGCGAACTCCACTGTCCCGCAAGGCGCGTGCAGCAGACACCGTAGTCAAACGTTCGTCGGAAAGCCGCACCGGGACGGGAGCTATCAGTCTCCGCAAACGCTCAGCGAATACGGTGGCGAGCTTGGCCGACGATCCGTTCTCTCCGCGCAGCGTGCGTGGCAGACCGACGATCACCTCGACGGCCTCGTACTCCCGCACAATATCCGCAATGCGGGTGAGTTCGGGGGCAATCGCACCCTTGGGTATCTGTTTCGCCCGCTGCACGGTCTCCACGGGCGTGGCGAGGATGCCGTCGGGATCCGAGGCCGCGACGCCGATGCGCACGGTGCCGACATCGATGCCGATCCGCCGCCCTCGACCCGGATCCCGGGCGAGGTCGGGACGTGACGGCGCTGTTGCCGACGCCGATCCGGATGTCGATCCGGACGCCGGTTCACGATGCGGCACGCCCGGCGCGTCCCGGCCCGGATCCGCGCCCGGCACGACCCCCGGCGCAGCCGCGCCCGGTACGGGTCGGGCGTCGCCGTGGACGCCCGACCGTGGTGAATCGGATTCGGCCATCAGCCCGCGAGCTCGGCCACCCGTGCCCGCACCGCGGCCAGCCCGGCCGCGATTCCCGACGGGTCCGAGCCCGCGCCCTGCGCCATCTCCGGCTTGCCGCCGCCGCGTCCGGCGATGGACGGACCGAACGAGTCGACCAGGTCACCGGCGGCAATGCCGAGTTCCTGGGCGGCCTTGGTCACCGCGACCACGAACGGCACCTTGCCGTCGGCATTGCCGAGCAGCACCACCACGGCGGGCTGGGTGCCGAAGCGGCCCTTGATATCGGAGACCAGGGTGCGCAGATCACCCGCGCCCACACCCTCGGGCGCGGCCTCGGCGACCAACAGCACCTCACCCACGCGCTGCGCGGCGTCGACGAACGTGCCCGCGCTCGACAGCACGGCGGCCATCTTGGTGCGCTCGAGTTCCTTCTCGGCAACCTTGAGCCGCTCCACCAACTGCTCCACCCGCGCAGGCACCTCGTCGGAGGGCACCTTCAGCGAGGAGGCCACACCGGCCAGCAGCGCCCGCTCCTTGGCCAGGTACTTGTAGGAGTCCAAGCCGACGAACGCTTCCACGCGGCGGATACCGGAGCCGACCGAGGACTCGCCGAGCACGGTGATCGGGCCGATCTGCGAGGAATGCGCCACGTGCGTACCACCGCACAGCTCCATGGAGAACGGTCCGCCGATCTCCACCACGCGCACCTCGTCGCCGTAGTTCTCGCCGAACAGGGCCAGCGCGCCCATCTGCTTGGCCTTGGGCAGATCGGTGACGAAGGTGTTCACCGCGTAGTCCGCGCCCACCGCGTCATTGGACACGGCCTCGATATCGGCCTTCTGCTGCTCGGTCAGCTGACCCTGCCAGTTGAAGTCGAACCGCAGATAGCCGGGCTTGTTGAGCGAACCGGCCTGCACCGCGTTGGGGCCGAGCACCTGCCGCAGCGCGGCGTGCACCATGTGGGTGCCCGAGTGGCCCTGGGTCGCGCCGCGCCGCCACGCCGGATCGGCCTGGGCCAGCACGGTATCGCCCTCGGTGAGCTGCCCGGCCTCAACGGTGGTCTTGTGCACCCACAGCTTCTTGGCGATCTTCTGCACATCGTTGACGCGCACCCTCAACCCGTGCGAGGAGGTGATGGTGCCGCGGTCGGCGATCTGACCGCCGGACTCGGCATAGAGCGGGCTGCGGTCCAGGATCACCTCGACATCGGTGCCCGCCTCGGCCACCGGCACCCGCACGCCGTCGGCGATGAGCGCCAGAACCGTTGCCTCCGAGGTCAGTTCGTCGAACCCGGTGAACTCGGTCGCGCCGCGGTCGACCAGTTCCTTGTAGATGGACAGATCCGCGTGGGCGTGCTTGCGTGCGGCGGCGTCCTCCTTGGCGCGCTGGCGCTGCTCGGCCATGAGCGAGCGGAAGCCCGCCTCGTCCACCTCGAGCCCGGCCTCCGACGCCATCTCCAGGGTCAGATCGATCGGGAAACCGTAGGTATCGTGCAGGGTGAAGGCGTCCGAACCGGCGATCTTCCGGCCGCCCTGGGCCTTCAGCTGTTCGACGGTCTCGTCGAACAGCTTGGAGCCGGTGTTCAGCGTCTTGAGGAAGGCGGTCTCCTCGCCGACGGCCACCGTCTCGATGCGCTTGTAGTCGGTGGACAGCTCCGGATACGACGGCGCCATGAGATCGCTGACGACCTTCATGAATTCGGCCATCACCGGCTTCTCCGCGCCGAGCAGGCGGGCCGAGCGCACGATGCGGCGCAGCAGGCGGCGCAGCACGTAGCCACGACCGTCATTGCCCGGGTTCACGCCGTCGGCGATGAGCATGGCGGAGCTGCGCACGTGGTCGGCGATGACGCGGAAGCGCACGTCGTCGGCGTGCTCCACGCCGTAGGAGCGGCCGGTCAGCTGCTCGGCCTTGTCGATGATGGGGCGCAGCAGGTCGGTTTCGTAGACGTTCTCCACGCCCTGCAGCAGCATGGCGACGCGCTCGACGCCCATACCGGTGTCGATGTTCTTCTTGGGCAGCGAACCGACCGGCGGGAAGCCCTGCTTGGGGCTCTGCTCACCACGGATGTCCTGCATGAACACCAGGTTCCAGATCTCGAGGTAGCGGTCCTCGTCGGCGACCGGGCCGCCTTCCGCACCGTATTCCGGACCGCGGTCGTAGTAGATCTCCGAGCAGGGGCCGCCGGGACCGGGCACGCCCATATCCCAGTAGTTGTCCTTGCCGTCGCGGAACTGGATGCGCTCGGTGGGGATACCGGCGACGCGGTGCCAGATCTCGGCCGCCTCCGGATCGGATTCGTAGGCGGTGACCCAGATGCGCTCGGGGTCGAAGCCGAAGCCACCTTCTTCCTGGGACTTGGTGATCAGCTCCCAGGCGAGGGTGATGGCCCCCTCCTTGAAGTAGTCGCCGAAGGAGAAGTTTCCGGCCATCTGGAAGAACGTGTTGTGCCGGGTGGTGACGCCCACCTCTTCGATGTCACCGGTGCGCACGCACTTCTGCACGCTGGTCGCCCGGGTGTACGGCGGTGCCTCCTGGCTCAGGAAATACGGCTTGAACTGGACCATGCCTGCGTTGACGAACAGCAGGTTGGGGTCGGGCAGGACCAGCGAGGCACTGGGTACCTCGGTGTGTCCGGCACGAACGAAATGCTCCAGGAAGCGCCGTCGAATCTCGTGGGTCTGCACAACTATCCAGCCTACCGTTGCCGGTCCAGCGGGTTTTCGGCGACCACCGCCGGATGGCTACCATCGCCGGGGTGACTGTGATCCCGGACCCATCAGCGCCCTTTCCACTGCCGCATACCGACCGGACCGTCTTCCTGAAGCCGCACGTCGAATCCGACAAGATCGAGGTCGGCGAGTACACCTACTTCGATGATCCGGACGCGGCCACCGACTTCGAGAACCGCAATGTGCTGTACGCCTTCGGCCCGGAGAAACTGGTGATCGGCAAATTCTGCGCGATCGCCACCGGCACCCGCTTCATCATGGCCGGGGCCAACCACCCCACCCAGGGCGTATCCACCTTCCCCTTCACCATCTTCGGCGGCACCTGGGCCGATGAGACCATGGACATCATCACGTCCATCCCCAGCAAGGGCGACACCGTCGTCGGCAATGACGTCTGGTTCGGCTACAACACTCTGATCATGCCCGGCGTCCGCATCGGCGACGGTGCCGTCATCGCCACCGGCGCGGTCGTCACCACCGACGTTCCGCCCTACACCATCGTCGGCGGCAACCCGGCCCAACCGGTCAAACAGCGCTACCCCGACGAGGACGTCGCCCGCCTGCTCCGCGCGGCCTGGTGGAACTGGCCGGTCGAACTCATCACGACGCACGTGCGCGCCATCATGGCGGGCACCCCGCGTGACATCGAGAAGATCGCGGTCGAGAACGGGCTGATCACGCCGTAACACACGCGCCAGCGATGCCGCCGATGCCTACCCACGCTCCGTGTACGGGCATCGGACACGCATCGCCTCAGCGGACGAAATCCTTCAACGGCTCGGTATCCAGCGTGATTCCGATCGGCTCCGGCAGTTCGACTCGCTCACCGAACGGGAGACGAATGATCGAGGAGTACACCGACCGGACCGGTCGGCTGTACACCACGACTTCCGCAGCGTCACGGTCGATCAAGAGGTACACCGGGATTCCCGTTTCCGCGTAGGCACGCGGCTTCTGCACGCGGTCACGACGGTCGGTATCCGAATCAAATGACGTTACCTCCGCAGCCAACAGAACTGGATCCGGATTCTTCCAGAGCGGTTGACCTGCGAACGAACGCTTCGGCGCGATGACCGCGTCGGGAATTGCCCGGCCTCCTCGATACGCCTCGACCTTCAACTCGTTTCCCGGATAGATCGACAGATCGGGCCGCTGCTGGAAGACGTGTTCCATCAGCCACTGGACTATCTCGACATGATCGCCGTCGGGCACCGGCTTGACCCCCAGCTTGCCGTAGATGAATTCGAGCCTGATCCCCTCACCCGCTTGCTGGGCGAGTCGCGCAAGTTCTTCGAAATCCTCGACGAGCATCTGCGGTCGGTCAGCCATGGCGGTCACCGAAACCCTCCATTCCGTCGGCCGCATCGGATTGTCGACACGGCCACCGTATGCCCCAGTGTGCTGCGAAGACAGTCTTTCACAACGGCTCGCCACGGCGACACGATGGACACGCGACTCGGTCACCTGCCGCGGACGATGCGGCGGAGTTTGGTGACGCGGGGGCCGATCTCGCGTTCGTAGCCGTGGTCGGTGGGTTCGTAGTAGTCGACGCCGATCAGTTCGTCGGGTGGGTACTGCTGGGTGAGGACGCCGTCGGGGTGGTCGTGGGGGTACTTGTAGCCCTGGGCGTTTCCGAGAGCCTTGGCCCCGGAGTAGTGGCCGTCGCGCAGGTGCGGGGGCACCGCGCCCGCCTTGCCCGCGGAGATGTCGGACATGGCCTTGCCGATGGCCTTGACCACGCCGCCGGATTTGGGGGCGGTGGCGATGTGGATGGTGGCCTGGGTGAGCGCGAGTTGCGCTTCCGGCATGCCGACGAGTTGGACGACCTGGGCCGCCGCCACCGCGGTCTGGAGGGCGGTGGGGTCGGCCATGCCGACCTCCTCGCTGGCCTGGATCATCAAGCGGCGGGCGATGAATCGCGGATCCTCGCCCGCGGTGATCATGCGGGCCAGATAGTGCAGGGCCGCGTCCACATCGGAGCCACGCAGCGATTTGATGAAGGCACTGATCACGTCGTAGTGCTGGTCACCGGCGCGGTCGTAGCGCACGGCGGCCTTGTCGACGCTGGCCTCCACCAGGTCCACGTCGACGGTTCCGTCCAGCGAGGATTCGGCGGAGGCTTCCAGGGCGGTGAGCGCGCGCCGCGCGTCGCCGCCCGCGATGCGCACGATGTGGTCGAGCGCCGCGTCGGTGACGGTGTACTCCCCCGCCAGACCGCGCGGATCGGCGGCCGCCCGGCGCAGCACCTCGCGCACCTCGTCGGCGGTGAGGGATTGCAGTTGCAGCACCAGTGAGCGCGACAGCAGCGGTGACACCACGGAGAACGACGGATTCTCGGTGGTCGCGCCGACCAGCAGCACGATGCGGTTCTCGACGGCGGCGAGCAGGGCGTCCTGCTGGGTCTTGGAGAACCGGTGCACCTCGTCGATGAACAGCACGGTCTGCTCGCCGTGCAGCAGCCGCCGCCGCGCCACATCGATGACCGCGCGTACCTCCTTGACCCCCGCCGACAGCGCGGACAGCGCCTCGAAGCGCCGCCCGGTGGCCTGCGAGATGAGCGAGGCGAGGGTGGTCTTGCCGGTGCCGGGCGGGCCGAACAGCAGGACCGAGGCCGCACCGGATCCCTCGATGAGCCGGCGCAGCGGTGAGCCCGCGCCGAGCAGATGCCGCTGCCCGACCACTTCGTCCAGACTCCGCGGCCGCATGCGCACGGCCAGGGGTGCGAAGCGGTCGGCGGTGGGCGAGGACGACGTGTACTCGTCGGACACCGGCTCGGCCCCTGGCGCGTCGAACAGCCCTTCACTCACAGGCGAAACCCTACCGAGGCACCCCGACACATCCGCCACGCGCAGGTCCGCGGCCCGTCACCGACTGTTCACGTGTCCAAGTTTGCCTCGGGCATAGCGATCGGGTGTGATCGTTGCCGTGCCTCTCCCCGAGATCAACTCCGCCCGGCTCGACCGACGCACCGTACTCACCGGCAGCACCGCGGCGGTCGCGGCCACCCTGCTCACCAGGGCCACGGCCCGCGCCGAACATCCGGTGTTCCAGCACGGTCTGGCCTCCGGGGATCCGCTGCCGGACCGGGTGATCCTGTGGACCCGCGTCACCCCGTCGGCCGCGGCCACGCCCGGTTCCGGGGTGGGCGAGCCGGTGCGGGTCCGCTGGGAGGTGGCCACCGACGAGGGGTTCGGTACCGTCGTCGCCTCCGGAACCCACACGGCCACCGCCGATTCCGATCACACCGTGAAGGTGGACGTCTCGGGCCTGGCCGCGGGTCGCGACTACCACTACCGCTTCACCGCGCTGGGTCAGACCTCGCCGGTCGGCCGCACCCGCACCGCCCCCGCCACCGGCGACACCCCCGACCGGCTGCGCTTCGGCGTCGTCTCCTGCGCCAACTGGGAGGCCGGTTTCTTCAGCGCCTACCGGCATCTGACCGCCCGCACCGATCTGGACGCCATCGTCCATCTCGGCGACTATCTCTACGAATACGCGGCGGGCAAGTACGGTGGCCGACTCGGCTCCGCGCGGCTGCACGAGCCCGCACACGAAATCGTCTCGCTGGCCGACTATCGCATTCGCCACGCCCAGTACAAGACCGACCCCGATCTGACGAACCTGCACGCCGCATTGCCGTTCATCTGCATCTGGGACGACCACGAGACCGCCAACGACGCGTGGGCGGGTGGGGCCGAGAACCACACACCGGGTGCGGAGGGCGACTGGCAGCAGCGGCGGGCGGCCGCGCTCCAGGCGTATCTGGAATGGATGCCGGTGCGCGCGGGCGCCGACGGCCGCCTCTACCGGCGGCTGCGATTCGGCACGCTGGCCGAACTGTCCATGCTGGATCTGCGCAGCTACCGCACCCAGCAGGTGACGGCGGGCCCCGGCTGGCGACAGGTGGACGCTCCCGACCGCAGCATCACCGGCCCGGCCCAAATGGATTGGGTCACCAATGGTTTGGTGTCCGCGCCGGTGACCTGGAAGCTGGTCGGCAATCCGGTCATGATCGCGCCGCTGGTCTTCCCGCCGCTGGATCCGGCCACCACCGCCGCGCTCACCCAGCTGATCGGCATTCCGGAGGGCGGCATTCCCGCCAACCTGGACCAGTGGGACGGCTACACCGCCGACCGCAAGCGCCTGCTCACCGCGATCACCGACAACCAGGTCGGCGATGTGGTCTTCCTGACCGGCGATATCCATTCCTCCTGGGCCGCCGACCTGCCGCTGGACGCGGCCACCTACCCGGCGAGCCCCACGGCGGGCGCGGAGTTCGTCGTACCGTCGGTGACCTCGCAGAGTGTCGGCGACATCATGCGGACCCCGCCGCGCACCGTCTCGGTGGCCGCCGAGGGCGCGTTGCAATCGGTGAACCGGCACCTGCGCTACGTCGAGGTGGATTCACACGGATACGGCGTGCTGCATGTGGACGCCGAGCAGGCACAGATGGATTGGTTCTACGTCGGCGATGTGGCCGACCCGAGTACCGGTGTGCGCCACGGTGCTTCGTTCGCCGTCCGTCGAGGCGGGCGTATCGAGCCACGCACCGCGCCGCTGCTCGACTGACGCCGTGCGGCCCGCCCGCCGCGCGCAGCGGGGACGAGCTGGGCGGAGCCCGCCGGGCGGCGGGCGATCCGAACGCCCTACTCCTCCCAGTGCTCCTCGAGGGTCGCCGACACATGTTCGGCGAAGTCGCCGAGGGTGTCGTCGCCGATGCAGCGGGCGTCCTCGGCCAGGGCGGCCCAGCGGTTGATCAGGGCGGCGGAGCGCGGTATCGAGAGTCCGTGTTCGCGCGCGGCGGCGATGCGGGTGTGGTCGGCGGGCAGGAACCAGTAGGTCGACAGCCACACCCAGATGAGCCGGGCCTCGAGAATGCGCTCGGCCAGCACCTCGTCGTCGGCGAGCGAGGGCCAGACCGCCACCACCTCGGAGCGCCACGCCTCCACCATCTGCCGCGCGCGTTCGCGGGACAGTTCGACATCGCACAGGCAGCCGGGGAAGGAGACCAGGGCGTAGGCGATATCGAGGGTGGCGTCGCGGAAGCCGCCCCACTCGTAGTCGAGGAACCGGGCGCCCTCCTCGTTGAGGATCACATTGTCCGGGCACAGGTCGGAGGGGCTGAACGCGCGGTAGCGGCCCGCGGAGAACAGCCGGTTACCGCGCACGATGCGCTCGGCGATCTCACCCGGCACGTCGATGCCGAGTTCGCGCTGCAGCATGAGCGGCACCTCGGCGACGGCGGATTCGGCCTGCTGGGCGATGCCGTCGACACGGTGCACCACGTCGACACGGCGTAGCAGGGCGACGAAATCGGCCTCGCGGCCCACGGTCGCGGCGTGCATGCGGCCCAGCGCCTGCGCGAATGCCATGAGGGCATTGCGCCCGGCGGGCTCCTGCCCGGCCTGGAGCACCGCGGTGAGCGGAGAGTTCTCCCCGAGGTCGCTCAGGATGAGCAGGCGGTCGGGCAGGCTGTAGCCGAGTAGGTACGCCCCGGGCCGGTGGTCGCGTCCGAGTGCGGTGGTGAACTGGTACGACACCGCCTCCCGGAGGAATGCCGAGTCGATACTGGCGACACCGGGGGCCATACCTCCGGTGCGTCGCTCCTGCGCGGCACCGCGAACCTGCTTGATGATCAGGGTTCGCGGAAGTGAAAATGCGTTCTCCGCAACACGCACGCGTAGGACTGTCGTCCTACCACTACCGCTGAGCTCCATAGGATCACTCAGCTTTACCGGAGCACCCATTCGCTTTGTGAGCAACTGTTGTACCGCGGACACGACTTCGGCGGCGCGTTCGGCCAATAGTGCGGTCATCGCGTCCCAAGTTACTCGCTCCAGGTCACTTTCAGCGAGCGGTTGCGCAACCTTTCGCGCGTCGTTCGGCGTGTCCGCGTCAAGGGTTTGCCCACACGGCGCTGGTTGCTTGACACAACCATTACGGTCCGGTTGTCTCATCTTCAACTGCTGTGCGCCACACCGTAAACCGGTAAATGTGAAAGGTCCGTGACGATGACCGGCACACCGCCCGCCACACCGAACGAATCGGACGAAACACCCTCACAGAAGGGCGATGAGCGGCAACCCACCCGTTCCGGCCACCATCAAAACACCGAGCCGACACCGCATTCGGCGGGTTCGGGCAACGGTCCCGAGCACGGCCGCCACGAAATGCCGGGCCCGCGCGGCTACCCCCAGTTCGAGGGGCCGGGCGCGGCGCAGTACGGCAGCGAGCCCGTGGAGCCGCCGCCACCCATGCCGCCGCAGGGCAGCTCGAGTGATACCGGTATGCCGCCGCCACCCGGCTACGGCCAACCCCCGCAGTCGGGCGCGTCGCAGGGACAGCCACCGCAGCCCGGCACCGGACAGCCCTACGGCGCTGCGCCCCAGCCCGGCGCGGAGCAGCCGTACGGCACGGGCCAACCCGCGGGACAGCCTTACGGGTCGAGCCAGGCCCCGGGCCAGCAGTACGGGGCGGGCCAGCCCTACGGTGCCCCGACCCAACCGGGTGCCGCCGCACAGTCGGGCGCGATGCCGCCCGGCACGACCCCGTCGGGTCCGCCGCCGGGTGCTCCGGGTTCCGTCGGTTCCGCCCAGCCGGGCGGACCGCACCACGCCACCGGCGAGAAGCTCGACGTCGGCCGCGCCATCGCCTACGGCTGGGATCGGTTCCGCCTCAATCCCGTTCCGTGGCTCGGCATCGTCATGGTCGGGCTGATCGCCTACCTGGTGGTCGTGCTGCTGGTGAATATCGCCGACGTGCAATCGCTGTCGGTGGTGCTGCTGGTCTTCGCCATCGCCTCGCTCATGGTCTGGCTGCTCCAGGCCGCCATGATCCGCGGCGCGCTTTACGAAACGGACGGCACCCCAACCGATTTCCCCTCCTTCTTCGGCTTCGTCAACGCGGGCAACGTCCTGCTCACCGCCCTGATCGTCCTCGTGGGCTGCTTCATCGCCTCGCTGGCCTGTGTTTTCCCCGCGGTCATCGTCGGCGTGCTGTGCATGTTCGCTCTGAACTTCGTCATCGACGAGGACATGAGCCCCATCGAGGCGATCAAGTCCAGCGCCCAGCTGGTCATCCGCAACCCGGTCCCCACCGTGCTCCTGGCCCTGGTCGTCGCGGTCATGACCACCATCGGCGCCCTCCTCTGCGGCCTGGGCCTACTGGTCGCCGGCCCGGTATCGGCCATCGCCGTCACCTACGCCTACCGCACCCTGACCGGCGGCCTGGTCGCCCCGCTGTAGAAAACGCGCGGTGGGTGCCGGGCACCCACCGCACGTTCTCGGCCGCGAGCAGCGGCTACTTCTTGCCCTCGACGATCGGGACGCCGTTCTCGTCGACTTTCACGTCCAGGCCCGCTTCCTTGCGCTGCTGCGGGGTGATCGGGGTGGGGGCGTCGGTGAGGGGGTCGACGCCGCCGCCGGACTTGGGGAAGGCGATGACCTCGCGGATGGAGTCGACGCCGGCGAGCAGGGCGGTGATGCGGTCCCAGCCGAAAGCGATGCCGCCGTGCGGCGGGGCGCCGTACTGGAAGGCGTCGAGCAGGAAGCCGAACTTCTCCTGCGCCTCCTCATGGCTGATGCCCATCACCTTGAACACCCGCTCCTGCACGTCACCGCGGTGGATGCGGATGGAGCCGCCGCCGATCTCGTTGCCGTTGCAGACGATGTCGTAGGCGTAGGCCAGCGCCGCGCCCGGATCGGTGTCGAAGGTGTCCAGGAACTCCGGCTTGGGCGAGGTGAAGGCATGGTGCACCGCGGTCCAGGCCGAATGCCCCAGCGCCACATCGCCGCTGGCGGTGGCGTCGGCGGCGGGCTCGAACATGGGCGCGTCCACCACCCAGACGAAGGCCCACTCGTTCTCGTCGATGAGACCGCACTTGCGGGCGATCTCCCCGCGCGCCGCACCCAGCAGTGCCCGGCTGGACTTGGCCTCACCGGCGGCGAAGAACACGCAGTCGCCCGGGTTCGCGCCCACGAACTTGGCCAGGCCCTCGCGCTCGGCCTCGCTCAGGTTCTTGGCCACCGGACCGCTGAGTTCGCCGTCCTCGCCGATCAGCACATAGGCCAGGCCCTTCGCACCGCGCTGCTTGGCCCACTCCTGCCAGGCGTCGAGCTGGCGACGCGGCTGGCTCGCGCCGCCGGGCATGACCACCGCGCCCACGTACGGCGACTGGAACACCCGGAACGGCGTGTCCTTGAAGTACTCCGCCATCTCGGTGATCTCGACGCCGAAGCGCAGGTCCGGCTTGTCGGTGCCGAAGCGGCGCATGGCCTCGGCGTAGGTCATGTGCGGGATCGGCGTCGCGATCTCGTGGCCGATGAGCTTCCACAGCGCCACCAGGATGTCCTCGGCCAGCAGGATCACATCCTCCTGGGTGACGAAGCTCATCTCGATGTCGAGCTGGGTGAACTCCGGCTGCCGGTCGGCGCGGAAGTCCTCGTCGCGGTAGCAGCGCGCGATCTGGTAGTACCGCTCGACACCGGCCACCATGAGCAGCTGCTTGAACAGCTGCGGGCTCTGCGGCAGCGCGTAGAACTTGCCCGGCTGCAAGCGGGCGGGCACCAGGAAGTCGCGCGCGCCCTCCGGGGTGGACCGGGTCATGGTCGGCGTCTCGACCTCGACGAAGGCATGCTTGGCCAGCACGTCGCGGGCGGCGGCGTTGACCTTGGACCGCAGCCGGATGGCGTGTCCGGGCCCTTCGCGGCGCAGATCCAGGTAGCGGTACTTGAGCCGGGCCTCCTCACCGGGGGTCTCGTCGAGCTGGAACGGCAGCGGCGCGGCCTCGTTGAGCACCTCGAGTTCGCTGACGTTCACCTCGATCTGCCCGGTCGGCAGGTTCGGGTTGCCGCTGCCCTCGGGCCGGTCCTCGACCACGCCGGTGATCCGCACGCAGTACTCGTTGCGCAGCCTGTGCGCCTGCTCGGCGGGCTCGCCCTCCCGGAACACCGCCTGCGAGACACCCGACGCGTCGCGCAGATCGATGAAGATCACGCCACCGTGGTCTCGCCGCCGGGCCACCCAACCGGTGAGGGTGACGGTCTGACCGGCGTGCTCGCTTCGCAGCGAACCAGCCAAGTGGGTGCGCAGCACGGGAGTCCTTTCGACGGATTCGAGGCGCCGGAGAGTGACAGGCGCCGGGTCCATCGTAGAGAGACACGTCGCCGGAGTGGAAACCGATATCCACCTCCCCGTGCCAAGCTGTAAGACGGCGGATTTCCGATCCGCTCAATCCTGATGTCCTGCCGCAGTATCGAGGCGACCGCAGACGGGAGCTAGCACGATGACCTTCAACGAAGGTATGCAGATCGACCCGGACCGGGTCTCCTCCGGCGGCGGTCCCGGCATGGGCGGCGGGCTGGTCCTGGGCGGTGGTGCGGTGGGTCTCATCGCACTGGTGGTGACGCTGCTGCTCGGCGGCGATCCGGGATCGGTGCTCGGCCAGTTCACCGGCGCGGAGAACGGGCAGACCGACCAGGGTGTGGCGGGGACGCCGGAACACTGCCGCACCGGCGCGGACGCCAACAAGTACGTCGACTGCCGGGTGGTGCTGACCGTGCAGAGCCTGGACGCGGTGTGGGACGACGAACTGGGCCAGCAGACCGGCCGCCGCTACACCGAACCCGCGGTGCGGCTGTTCTCCGGCGTGGTGAACACCGGCTGCGGGCAGGCGTCCTCCGCCGTCGGCCCGTTCTACTGCCCCGCCGACCAGACCGCCTACTTCGACACCGCGTTCTTCCAGGAACTCAGCACTCGCTTCGGCGCGAGCACCGGCCCGCTCGCCCAGGAGTACGTGGTCGCCCACGAGTTCGGACACCACATCCAGAATCTGCTCGGCGACCTCGGCCGCGCCCAGCGCGACCCCCGCGGCCCCGAATCGGGCGCCGTGCGCACCGAACTCCAGGCCGACTGCTACGCCGGCGTCTGGGCCTACTACGCCGACAAGCAGAACGCGCCCGGCAGCACCCAGCCCTTCCTGAAACCACTCACCGACCAGGACATCGACGACGCCCTCTCCGCCGCGGCCGCCGTCGGCGACGACCGCATCCAGGAGCAGGCCACCGGCCGCGTGAATCCCGAAGCGTGGACGCACGGTTCGGCCGAGGAACGCCAGAAGTGGTTCCTGGCGGGCTACAAGACCGGCCAAGTCGCGGCCTGCGACACCTATTCGGCCCGCGACCTGCGCAACCCACCCGCACTGCGCTAGCGGGCCGGACTCCCCCGCGACCTCAGCACGCACACCCGCACCACGACATCAACGCGCTCGCCCACGTCTCCGTGACTTCGGCACGCGACTGAGCCGTTGCGACACGTGCACGCGCGTGCGAGCGGTCGTGTGCCCACCTGCCGCCCGCACGCGACGTCAGCGCGTTCGCCCGCCACGCCGCGACTATCGACCTCAATGCACGGCTGAGCCGTCGAGACCCGTGCGTGCTGATGGTCGTCTGCTTGCCGTCGACACTCATGCACGTGCCAACGGTCGTATGCCGATCCGATTTCGGGCGTACGCGGTGAGTTACCCCGAGCGGTGCGAGATCAGTTGTCACGTTGTGATCGGGAAGGTTAGTGAGTCTGCGGCGTTCTGAGCGGGGCCGGTCGTGCGCGGGTCGCGCAGCGGCGGCCCTTCGGTGGACAATCACCGTCGGCGGGCGGGAGGTTCGCCGGTACGGAGGGATTGGTTCATGGGAATACGCGGTGCTACAGGACTTTTCGGGCGGCGGAACGTGTTGCGGTCGGTGGCGGCGGTCGTGGTGACCGCCGCTTCGCTCACCGTTAGCGGTGGGGTGGGCGGTGCGCAGGAACCGGCGCCGGCGTCGCCCGTGGCTCCGGCGGCACCGGCGCCCGTCACGGGTCCGATGTTGTTCACGCTCACGTCGATCCCGAACGGCTGGCTCATCGGGCGCACCGATCTGCGGCCGCTGCTCGAGGTGCAGGCCGACGGGCGGGCCATTCGGCGTCCCGATGCCGCCGATCCGGATCGGAGCGCGAATACCCCACCGCAGGAGATCACCGGCACCATTCCGCAGGAGGTGGTCACCGCCGCGATCACCGAGACGCGGGCGCTGACCACCCTGGATATGGGGAATGCGGGCGTCTCCAACCAGAGCAGCATGATTCTCGACTACACCCCGCAGCAGCCGGATCAGGACGCGCACGTCATCGTCTACGACCCGGAGACCACCGACGGCCTCACCGAGGAGCAGCGGGCGAACCGCACCCGGTTCGCCACACTGTCGGAGAAACTCCTCGACGCCTTCGTCGCCGACCGCTGAAACCGCTGTCCGAACGCTGAAACGCTATCCGACGGTCCAGGTTTCGCGACCGGTGAGCAGACCCTGCAGGGCGTCGTCGTCCACCGGTTTGCGTTCCCGGGCCGTCTCGGCCTGGGCGCGCACGCCGTCGTCGTAGGTCGGGCGGGAGACGCTGCGGAATACGCCGGTGACCACGTGCGAGAGGTCCTGATCGGACAGCCGGGAGAGGGCGTAGGCGTATTCGGGGCTGTCGGTGTAGGCGTCGTGGACGACGATATCGGCCTCGGCGACACTGTCGGCGCGGGCGACGCGCAGCCCGAAACCATTGCGCACCACCGCCATCTCACCGTCGGCGCCGAAGCGGATCGGTTCGCCGTGGCGCAGTGGAACGAGGTGGGCGGCGGCGTTCTCCTTGCGCAGATCGTCGAAGGAGCCGTCGTTGAAGATCGGGCAGTCCTGGAGGATCTCCACGAAGGAGGTGCCCCGGTGTTCGGCCGCCGCGCGCAGCACCTCGGTGAGTCCGGCGCGGTCGGAGTCCAGGGCGCGGGCGGCGAAGGTGGCCTCGGCGCCCAGCGCCACCGACAGCGTGTTGAAGGGGTGGTCGACCGAGCCCATCGGGGTGGACTTGGTGATCTTGCCGGTTTCCGAGGTCGGCGAGTACTGCCCCTTGGTGAGCCCGTAGATCCGATTGTTGAACAGCAGGATCGTCATGTTCACATTGCGCCGCAGCGCGTGGATGAGGTGATTGCCGCCGATGGAGAGCGCGTCGCCGTCACCGGTGACCACCCAGACCGACAGATCGGGTCGCGTCACCGCCAGTCCGGTGGCGATGGCCGGGGCGCGGCCGTGGATCGAGTGCAGCCCATAGGCTTCCAGGTAGTACGGGAAGCGGCTGGAGCAGCCGATCCCCGAGACGAACATGAGGTTCTCGCGCCGCAACCCGAGTTCGGCCAGGAAACCGCGCACGGTCGCCAGGATCACGTAGTCGCCGCAGCCGGGGCACCAGCGCACCTCCTGATCGGAGGTGAACTCCTTGACCTTCTGCGGTCGGTCGGCGGCGGGCACGCCGGACAGGCCGGTGAGCCCCAGATCGGTTCCGACGAACGGATTCTCGACAATGGTCATCACTTACCCCCTGGGGTGCGGTAGGTGGCCCGCGCCCGTGCGGCGAAAGCCTTGTCCTGTTCCATCTCCGCGATGGATCCGTCCAGTGCCGCGTCGATCACGCCGACCAGTTCCTGCGCCGAGAACGCGGTTCCGGCGATCTTGGTCCAGGGCTGCACGTCCACCAGGTATTTCGCCCGCAGCAGCAGGGCGAGCTGACCGCCGTTCATCTCCGGCGCGACCACTGTGCGATAGCGGCCCAGCACCTCACCGAGATTGGCGGGGAAGGGATTCAGATACCGCAGATGCGCCTGCGCCACCGGTACGCCGCGGCGCCGTGCCCGGCGGCACGCCTCGCCGATCGGTCCGTAGGAACTGCCCCATCCGATGAGCAGCAGTTCGGCGCGCCCGTCCGGGTCGTCGACCTCGAGATCGGGCACGGTGATGCCGTCGATCTTGGCTTGCCGCAACCGGACCATCAACTCGTGATTGGCCGGATCGTAGGAGATATTGCCGCTGCCGTCGGCCTTTTCGAGACCGCCGATGCGGTGCGCCCGGCCGCTGGTGCCCGGGACGGCGAACGGACGGGCCAGGGTTTCGGGATCGCGGGCGTAGGGCTGGAACCCGCCCTCGTCCTCGGCATCGGGTTCGAATCCGGGATCGATGCGCGGCAGATCCGACACCCGCGGAATCGCCCACGGCTCCGACCCATTGGCAATGGCACCGTCGGACAGCAGCAGCACCGGGGTGCGGTAGGTCAGCGCGATGCGCGCCGCCTGCACGGCGGTATCGAAGCAGTCGGCGGGTGAGCGTGGCGCCAGCACCGCCACCGGCGATTCGCCATTGCGCCCGTAGAGCGCCTGGAGCAGATCGGCCTGCTCGGTCTTGGTCGGCAGGCCGGTGGACGGTCCACCGCGTTGCACGTCCACGATGAGCAGCGGCACCTCGGTCATGACGGCCAGTCCGACGGTTTCGCTCTTGAGCGCCAGTCCGGGGCCGGAGGTGCTGGTCACCCCCAGCGCGCCGCCGATCGAAGCGCCCAGCGCCGCACCGATTCCGGCGATCTCGTCCTCGGCCTGGAAGGTGGTGACGCCGAAGTTCTTGTGCTTGCTCAGTTCGTGCAGGATGTCGGAGGCCGGGGTGATGGGGTAGGTGCCCAGGAAGACCGGTAAACCGGCCAGTTGCCCCGCCGCCACGATGCCGTAGGCCAGGGCGGTATTGCCGGTGATCTGCCGGTAGGTGCCGGGCGGCAGCGTCGCCGGGGCAACCTCGTAGGTGCTCGCGAATGCCTCGGTGGTTTCGCCGTAATTCCAGCCCGCCCGAATTGCGAGAATATTTGCTTCCGCCACCTCGGGTTTGGCGGCGAATTTCTCCCGGATGAACTGTTCGGTTCCGCTGATCGGCCGTCCGTACATCCAGGACAGCAAACCGAGCGCGAACATATTCTTGGCGCGCTGCCCGTCCTTCTTTCCAATACCGGTCGGTTCGGTCGCGCCGAGCGTCAGCGAGGTCATGGGTACCCGGTGCACCACGAAATCCGACAGCGTGTCATCGGCGAGCGGATCGCCGCTGTAGCCGACCTTGGCCAGATTCCGCTTGGTGAACTCGTCGGTATTGACGATGACGGTGGCGCCGCGCGCCAACTCCTCCAGATTCGCCTTGAGCGCCGCGGGATTCATCGCCACCAGCACATCGGGCTGGTCACCGGCGGTCAGGATGTCGTAGTCGGCGATCTGGATCTGGAACGACGAAACACCCGGCAGCGTGCCCTGCGGCGCTCGGATCTCGGCGGGAAAGTTGGGCTGGGTGGCGAGATCGTTGCCGAAGGCGGCGGCCTCGTGGGTGAACCGGTCACCGGTGAGCTGCACGCCGTCACCGGAGTCACCCGCGAAGCGAATAACCACCCTTTCCAATTTCTCTGTGACGCCGCCGTTTCCGGACGCGGGCATCGGAGATCCGGCGGGTGCCAGGGGTTCATCGTCGTGCTGCGAAACCATGCGCCTGCATCACTTCCTCGTCGCTGTGAGGTATCAACGCCAAACTACTCCGCTGTATTCGCGACACACCCGCGAAATCGAGCGGTTGTTCTGGTGAATCTCAGCCGGATCAGGCGAACAGCGCCAGTTGCCGGTCGGGCGTCCGCTCCGCGGCGGGCCGCGATGCGGATTCGGCGACGGCCCGTAGCTCGGGCCCGGCCGGACGTGCACGGTTCAAACGGTGTTTCTCCAGCAGCGGCTCGATGCGGCCGCGCAGCCAAGCAGAATACTCGGGTGTCACCGAACTTCCGCGACCGTACAGCTGTCGGTAGCGTCGGATGAGCGCGGGATGCTCCGCGGCCAGCCATTCCAGGAACCAGTCGCGGGTGGAGCCGCGCAGATGCATGGGGAAGGCGGTAACCCCGGCCGCGCCCGCGTCTGCGATGGCCTCGAACAGCGCGTCCAGATGCGCCTTGCCGTCGGTGAGGTACGGAATCACCGGTGCCACCATGACATTCACGGCGAATCCGGAGTCGGCGAGCGCGCGGATGAGGTCCAGGCGGGCCCGCGGCGACGGCGTGCCCGGTTCCAGGCTGCGGTGCAGATCCTCGTCGAGGATGGCGAGCGACACCGCCAGATCGATGGGAACCTGCTGCGCCGCCTGGGTGAGCAGCGGCAGGTCCCGCCGCATGAGCGTGCCCTTGGTGAGAATCGAGAAGGGCGTGCCCGATTCGGTGAGCGCGGAGATGATGCCCGGCATCAGCCGGTAGCGGCCCTCGGCACGCTGGTAGGGGTCCGTATTCGAGCCCAGCGCAACGGTTTCCCGCCGCCAGGAGCGCTTGCGCACCTCCCGGCGCAGGACGGGCACCACATTCGTCTTGACGACGATCTGGCTGTCGAAATCCCGCCCCGCGTCCAGGTCCAGGTACTCGTGCGAGCCGCGCGCGAAGCAGTAGCGGCACGCGTGCGAACACCCGCGCATGGGATTGATGGTCCAGTTGAACGGCATGCTGCCGCCCTCCGGGAGCTTGTTCAGCGCGCTTTTGCAGAGCACCTCGTGGAAAGTGATGCCCTCGAACTCGGGAGTCTGTACGCTGCGCACGAGACCAGCCCGCTCGAGTCCCGGCAGCGCGCCGTCATCGGCGTCCAGGGTCTGGTTCTGCCACCGCACGTTCCCAGTCGAACATGTGTTCTAGATACTGTCAAGCGATCTGCCGCGTGTCGACCTTGCCGAGCTCGTTATCGGCGAAGGCGATCAGATCGCGCACCGTCTCCTCGGTCGGACGCGGCTGATAGCCGAGTTCGGTCCTGGCCTTGGTGCCGTCCACGACGGGCGCGGAGATGAGCGCGCCCATGGCGGCCTTGGACAGGATGTCGCTGCCGAAGAGCTTGCCCATCGGTTCCAGCACCGGCATGACGGCCGAGACGGCCTGCGCCGGAATCAGGAAGCGCGGCCCCTTCTTGCCATTGATGGCCGCGGCCAGCCGGGTGACATCCCACATGGTCTGCATATGGCCGGTGATC
This sequence comes from Nocardia otitidiscaviarum, assembly GCF_007362295.1. Lineage (NCBI taxonomy): Bacteria > Bacillati > Actinomycetota > Actinomycetes > Mycobacteriales > Nocardiaceae > Nocardia > Nocardia otitidiscaviarum. The sequence goes on from NZ_CP041695.1 coordinate 3,953,228, forward strand.
AGGTAGTTCTCCCCGGTCCGGCCGCGCTCCCCGGCCAGCACCAGGCCGAGGGCCACATCGCGCACGTCGACCAGATCGAAGCTGCCGCCGATCATGACCGGGACGCGACCCTTGGACGCGTCGAGCAGGGTGCCGTTGATGCGCGAGCGGGTGTAGTCGACCGGGCCGTAGACACCGGTGGGGTTGCACAGCACGGCGTCGAGGCCCTTGTCGACGACCTTGCGCAGTTCGACCTCGCCCTGCCATTTGGACCGGTCGTAGACCGGCAGATCCGGGCTGATGGACCGCGCGGTGCGCTCGTCGATGCGGCCGCCGCACTGGTACTGGTTGAACGCGTGAATGGAGCTGGCGTGCACGAACCGGCGCGCGCCGACGGCGAGCGCGGCCTCGGCGACCACGCGCACTCCCTCGGTGTTGATGCGCCAGGCGAGGTCGTTCTTCTGGGCCAGAGTGATGACCGCGACCAGGTGGTACACCACCTCGGCCCCCTCGAGCGCGGTGCGCATGGAGGCGGGGTCGAGCACGTCTCCGGTCACCCAGGTGACACCCGGTTCCGCGACGCCGGTGGGCCGGACCCGATCGATGGCGGTCACCTCGTGTCCGCGATCGGTAAGCAGGCGAAGCAAATTGGTGCCAAGGAACCCGGCGGCGCCGGTGACTGCGACCTTCATGAACAATGAATATAGAACCTGTTCTAAATTGCAACAAGTTCTAGTCATCCTGCCTGTGGATAGGCCACGCGCGCTCGTCAGCGCGGTCCGATATATTCGGAACCGCTATCTGTCCACGACGATCGGGGGGCGAGTCATGACCGAACTCTCGGTGGATCCGGAAGCGGTCCGCGCCTTCGCCACGACCCAGCACGGTGTCGCGGGCGATATCGCTGCTGCGGGCAACCTGGACACTGTAGCCAATGTCGCCGCCATGACGCCCGTCTTCGGGCTCATCGGCGCCGACTATCTGGCCATGTTCGCGGTGGCGGAGCTGCTGCACGGCAAGGACGTCAACGCGCTCTCGGCGCGCTACGCGCACCTTGGGCAGGTGGCCGCCGGAACCGCGACGGCCATCCAGACCACCGACGGCGAGTTCGCGGGCGGTCTGGACCGGATGGACACGGCGATCGGAGGACAGGGATGAGCCCCGTCGATCCCTCGGGCGTGATCGGCCCCGCCTCGGCCGCCGGGGAGTCGCTGGTGACGATGCCCGCCGCCGGAACCGGCCCGCGCGGGCCGCTTCCCGATGTGCCGCTGTTCCAGCTGCCCGCCGATATCGCACCGTTCGAGCCGCCCGCGTATCTGGCGGCGCGCAAGGAATTCGAGCAGGGCGCGACACCGGTTCCGGGCGGGATACCGGCCGGAATATCGGGTACGGCCGCCACCGAGCCGACGGCGGTACTCGGCGGACACCCCGGCCCCGACGACGCTTCCGGGATGCTCGGGGGGACTTCCGGACTCGACGCCACCCAAGGTGTGCTCGACGGCGGACGAACCGCCCTCGATTCCGCACAGAGGGTGCTCGACAGCGCCCGGTCCGCCCTGAACGATCCCTCCGGCACCCTCGCCGACGCGCAGACCGCGCTCGCGCGGGCGGGGCTCGCGCCGGGCGCGCTGCCGCCACTGCCCGCCGATCCGGTCCAAGCGCTGCTGAATGGGATGGCACTGCCCGCGATCCCGGGTCTCGACGCACTGTTCACACCGTTCCTCGACCTGCTGAACGGCTTCGGCACCGGGGTGTTGAGCGCGGTGAACCCGACCACCCTGCTGAGTCAGTCCTCGAAGTTCATCGAGGGGGCCGTTCAGATCGGCACCGGTGCGCTGAAGACGGTCGAGACGTTGTGGCAGGGCACATCCGGCACCGCCGCCCAGGCGGCCGGGCAGGAGGCACAGAGCCACGGCGCGGAGACCGCCCAGCGCGGCTTCGACATCTCCGCGCTCACCGAACAGGCCGCCGCGGTGGTCCAGCGCGGCAATCTACAGCTCACCGCCATCGCGCAATCCTTCGCGGCCCAGGCGACCGCCATGGCCCCCGTGGCACTCACCCCGCCCGGTCAGGCCGCTCTGATCGCCTCGGCCACCGAGCATCTCGGCGCGGCGGTGGCCGTGGTCAACGCCACCCGCGGCGAATTGAGCACCTACACAGCGCAGTTGAGCGGCGTACTGGGTCCGCTGCTCGGCCGGGGCGGCGGACCCAACCCCGCCGAGGTCGCCCAGTCCCTGGCGCAGAATGTCGGCCAGCCGATCCTGTCGCAGGCTCAGGAACTGCTGAAGTCCGGTATCGACCAGGCCACCACACCCGCCGGTACCGGCCCGATCCCGGCCACCTCGGGCGATCTCGACACCAAGGCCGCCGGTCTCGGCGGCGGAGCCGGAGGTGGCGGCGGCGCGGACGGTATCGGCGGACTCGGTGGACTCGCCGCCAAGCCGGGCGGACCCGGCTCCTCCATCCCAGGCGGCAAACTCGCCCCCGCCGCGGGCTCCCCGTTCGGTTCCGGCGCCCCCGGTGCTCCCGGCGTCGGCGGCATGCCCCCGGGCGGCTACATGGGCGCGCCCTACGGCGGCGCGGCGGGCCAGCGTGGCACCGACGACAACCACACCCGCACCGTCCAACCTCACCACAACCACTCCGGCGAAGCCGAACTCACCGGCAATCTCGGCCCGGCCAGCCCCGAAGTCATCGGCGACACCGCCACCGCGGACGGTTCCGGCGACCACGACGCCACATCCTGACCCACCGCAGCAGGAGCGCCACTCCGCGTCCTTCCCGGCGGTCGCGGACCTGCCGACCGTGAGCGGATCAACCGACCGGCCCGCTCGCGGGAACGTTCGCGGCGGCCGAGCGGCAACGCTCACACGGCTTCCGGTCGGGCCTGGGCGTCGGTGCCGCCGTCGATGACGAATTGCGCGCCGTGGATGAATCCGGCGCGCGGGCTCAGCAGGTAGGCGATCAGGTCGGCGATCTCCTCGGGGCGGCCGTTGCGGCCGACGGGTGAGGTGAAGTTGCGGATGGCCTCGCCGTAGCGGGGGTCGTCCAGACCCGCTTGCAGCAGCGGGGTTTCGACGCTGCCGGGCGCCACGGCATTGAGCCGCACCCCGGCCGCGCCCCACTCGGCGGCGCGGCGGCGGACCGCGACGGTGACGGCGTTCTTGGAGGCGGCGTAGGCGTAGCTGCCCGCGTAGTCCCCGGCGGAGGCGAACGCCTCCGCCTCGGTGCCGGTGGCGATGGGGTTCTGCGCCCAGGCCAGGTGGGTCGACGCCACCGACGACACGACCACGGCCGCGGGTGATTCCCCCTTGCGCAGCGCGGGCAGCAGGGCATCGAGCAGGGCGATGGTACTGCGGTAGTTGATCTCGACAATGCGCATCGGGTCGGGGACCTGCGGCCCGACGCCCGCGCACAGTACGAGTCCGTCGAGCACTCCCCCGCCGCGTTCGAGCACCTGGTCGACGATTCCCGCTCGCACGTCCGCGTCTGTGAGGTCGCCGGTGAGGTCGGCGGCGGCCAGGTCGATGCCGATGATGTCGTGCCCGGCGGCGCGCAGGACGGCGGCGGTGGCCGCGCCGATGCCCGAGGCGGAGCCGGTGATGGCGATCGTCATGGCTGTGATTAGAACAGGATGCAGATTCACCGGGCAATGCCCGACGGATCCGATCTCGGACACCGGGACCGCGGTCGCCGCACCCCGGGCGCACCCGCTACGACTGACCATGCACCCCTGGGCGTGTCCGCCGTCCGGATTCGGATCGCCGGTTCGGTCGCGGACCACCGCGGTGCCGGACTAGCATCAGCGCAAGAAATAGAATCTGTTCTAGTTTTCGCCCGCCCACTGTCGAGAGGACGACCCGATGCGCTTCACCTATGCGGAGGCGATGACCGATCCGGACTACTACGTCCCGCTGGCCCAGGCCGCGGAGGCCGCCGGATTCCACAGCATGACCGTCGCCGACAGCATCGCCTACCCCGCGGAGTCGGACTCGAAATATCCCTACACCAAGGACGGCAATCGGGAATTCCTCGACGGCAAACCGTTCATCGAGACCTTCGTGCTGTCGGCCGCCATCGCGGCGGCCACCACCACGCTGCGACTGACCCCGTTCGTACTGAAGCTGCCCATCCGCCCGCCGGTACTGGTGGCCAAGCAGGCCAGTTCCCTCGCTCGCCTGAGCAACAACCGCTTCGCCCTGGGCGTGGGCATCAGCCCGTGGCCGGAGGACTTCCAAATCATGGGCGTGCCGTTCGAGAAGCGCGGCAAGCGGCTCGACGAGTGCATCGAGATCGTGCGCGGCCTCTCCACCGGCGAGTACTTCGAGTACCACGGCGAGTTCTACGACATTCCGCGCATCAAGCTCACCCCCGCCCCCACCGAGCCGCTGCCCATTCTGATCGGCGGCCACTCCGACGCCGCGTTGAAGCGCGCGGTGCGCCTGTCCGACGGCTGGATGCACGCCGGCGGCAGCGCCGAGGATCTGGACAAGTACCTGGCGCGCATCGAAGAGCTGCGCGCCGAGCGCGACCTGACCACCCCGTTCGAGATCCATGCCGTCTCCCGCGACGGTTACACCCCCGACGGGGTGAAGCGCCTCGAGGAGAAGGGCATCACCGATCTGATCGTCGGCTTCCGCAACTCCTATGCCATGGAGCACGACACCGAATCGCTGGCGGACAAGATCACCAAGCTGAAGTGGTACGGCGACAATGTGATCGCCAAGTTGAGCTGACCGGGAACACCCGGCTCAGGACCGCTTGGCGAAGCCGAGCTCGATGACGGCGTCGCGTTCGCTCGCCAGCTCGGCCACGCTGAGATCGATACGCGCCCGGGAGAATTCGTCGATGGCGAGGTCGGGAACGATGGTGTACGCGCCGTCCGCGCAGGTGACCGGGAACGAGCTGATCAGCCCTTCCGGCACCCCGTAGGAACCGTCCGACGGCACCGCCATCGACACCCAGTCCCCGGCCGCGCTGCCCAGCACCCAGTCGTGGACGTGATCGATGGCGGCGCTGGCCGCACTCGCCGCCGACGACGCGCCGCGCGCCTGGATGATGGCCGTACCCCGTTGCTGCACGGTGGGAATGAAGTCGTGCTCGATCCAGTCGCGATCGTCGATCACCTCCGGTGCGGGCCGTCCGGCCACGGTGGCGTGGCTGATATCCGGATACTGGGTGGCGGAGTGGTTGCCCCACACCGCGATACGGTGGATATCGGCGGCGGGCACGCCGGTCTTCTTCGCCACCTGGGCGATGGCTCGATTGTGGTCCAGCCGGGTCAGCGCGGTGAATCGCGCGGCGGGCACATCGGGTGCGTTGCTCGCGGCGATGAAGGCGTTGGTATTGGCCGGGTTTCCGATCACCAGCACCTTGACGTCGTCGGCCGCACTGGCATTGATGGCCGCGCCCTGATCGGTGAAGATCGGACCGTTGGCGGCGAGCAGATCGGCGCGTTCCATACCGGCGGTGCGGGGACGCGCGCCGACGAGCAGCGCGATATTCGCCCCGTCGAAGCCGATCCACGGGTCATCGGAGATGTCGATCGACGACAGCAGCGGGAACGCGCCGTCCTCGAGTTCCATGGCCACCCCTTCGAGGGAGCCCACCGCGGCCGGGATCTCGAGCAGTCGCAGCCGCACCGGAGTGTCCGGTCCGAGCATGGCCCCGGAGGCGATCCGGAACAGCAGACCGTAGGCGATCTGTCCGGCGGCACCGGTCACGGTGACGGTCACGGGTCGGGCGGCACTGCTCACGACGAACTCCTAGCGCTTGTCGGACACTCCGCTGTTCACCCTAATCACGCTCACCCTGCCCGGTCCCGGTTGGTGAGCCGGACGTGAGCGAGTAGACAGTGGCGGCGTCGGCCAGTTCGGCGAGCATCGAACCAAGATCGGCGACGGCCGCGGGCCGGGGTTCCCCGTATGCGTCGAGGTACAGGTCGCGACGGATCTCGATCATGACGGCGGCGACCCGGAGGTCGCGACGATAGTGGGCCAGCGGGACATAGCAACCGGCGTACGGGGTGTCGAACTCGACCGCGCCCGCCGCCTCGAATACCCGCCGCGCGGCCTCCGCGAGCCAGGGCGGGGTGTGCGTCGCGTCGGTGCCGACGCAGATCGGCGGGCGCGGCCGGGCGGCATTCTCGAATGCCGAGGGACGCGCCGGATAGGAGTGCACGTCGACCACCGCGGCAGCGCCGGTGGCCGCCAGCCGCTCGGACACCAGGGCGGTGACGGCGGCGGCGTAGGGATGGAAGTATCGCGCCAGGAGTTCATCGGCCGTCGGCCCCGTACCCGTGCGCAAAGCCGCTCCGCCGCAGGTGCGTTCGTACACCGCGCCGCGCCCGTGCCGCAGCATCGGTTCGCTCGCGTCGGGGAAGCGCTCGGGATCCACCACCAGGCGCGAGTAGCGGTGCACCGCCCGCCACGGCCGCCGCGCCGCCCGCTCGGTCGCCGTCGCGGCGATCGAATCGGTTGCGGTATCGGTGGATTCGGCGAGCTCGGCCGCGAGCGCCGACTCGGACAGGGCGATTCCGGCGCGCACGTCGGGCGGAATCTCGCGTCCCGCATGCGGCACGTGCAGCACCACCGGACTGGTCGGGTCGCCCGGAAGGATCACGCGCGGCTGCGTCATGCACGCACTCCCTTCGATGTCCCACGCTTGATGATACGCACATACCATCTTCGTGATATGTTCGTATCATCAAGCAGAAAGGGGAGATCATGACCAAGCTCGGACGGTTCACCGATGACGCGGCGCGGGCCGCCTATCTGCGCGCCTACGATGCCGTGGCGGCGGCGTGGCCGGTGCCGTGGACCGATATCGACGTCGAAACCTCCTTCGGCACAACACGTGTCCGCCGATCGGGGGCGGGGGAAGGAACGCCGCTGTTCCTCTTCCCCGGGATGCAGGGCAACGGATTGTTCTGGAGCCAGTTCATCACCGAGCTGGCACACGACCGCACGGTGTACACGCCCGACGTCATGGGCTGGGCCGGGCGCTGCGTGCAGACCTCTCCCCTGCGCGACGAAAACGAGATCGCCGAGTGGGCAGCCGAGACGATCGCCGGACTCGGGGCCGATCACGTCCATGTGGCGGGCTATTCCCTGGGCGGATGGCTGGCAGCCGTGGTCGCGGCCCACCGCCCCGACCGGGTGGCCAGTCTGAGCCTGCTGGAACCGGCTCCGGCCACCTTCGCGCGGCCGAGCTGGCGAGTGCTGTGGCGCTTCATGGTCGCCGGATTCCGCCCTACGCGGGCGAAGATGGAGAAGTTCAACCAGTGGATCGCTCCACGCACCCGGCTCACCGAGTCGGGTTGGGCAATGCTGTTGGCGAGCTTCGATTTTCGGCAGGGAATGCCGTGGGCGCGTCCGCTGCCCGAGGAACGCTTCGCCGCGATATCCGCCCCGCTGCTGGTCCTCTTCGGCGGTGACACCGTCGTGCACGATCCCGGATGGGCGGCCGACCACGTCCGTCGACTGCGGCCGGATGCCGATATCGAGACCTACCCCGGCGTCGGACACGACATGATCTGGGCGATCCCCGACCGGGCGATCCCCCGCTTCCTGGAATTCGTGCGCGCACACGAGCCCGCACGGGCCTGAACCCTCCCGAAATCCACCGGACGCGAATACCGGATTCTGGTAGGCAGGGACCATGACGAGTCTCGGCGTGGTGTTCCGGCCCCAGCTTCCCCCCGAACGGCTGCGCAATGCGGTTCGGGCAGCGGATGATTCGGGCCTCGAGGAGCTGTGGCTGTGGGAGGACTGCTTCCTCGAGGGCGGCATTTCGACCGCCGCGGCGGCACTGGCCTGGTCGGAGCGGGTGCGGGTCGGCGTCGGCGTGCTGCCGGTGCCGCTGCGCAATGTCGCCGCGACCGCCATGGAGATCGCCACGCTGGAACGCCTGTTTCCCGGGCGCGGGATCTGGGGTGTCGGGCACGGGGTCCAGGACTGGATGGGGCAGGTGGGCGCACGCGCCGCCTCCCCGCTGACCCTGCTGCGCGAGTATCTCGACGCGCTGCGGGGGCTGCTGCGTGGTGACCGATTGACCGTCAAGGGTCGCTACGTGCGGCTCGACGATGTCGGCCTGGATTGGCCGCCCGCCGCCGCACCGCCGATGCTGGCCGCCGCTACCGGACCCCGCACCCTCCAGCTGGTCGGCGCGGCGGCCGACGGCGTCATCCTCACCAGTTCCACTCCCGCCGACGGCATTCGCGAAGCCAGCCGGATCGTCGCCGCCGCTCGCCCCGAATCCGTTACCGGCCAACCCTTCCCGATCGTCGTGTACCTCCTGGCCGCGACCGGCCCGAACGCCGCCGACCGGGTGGCCGCCGAACTCCGCGCCCAGGGACGCGATGCCATCGCGGGCATCGGTGTGGCCGGGGACGCCCACGCCGTCGCCGACGCCGTCATCCGCTGGTCCGAGGCGGGTGCCACCAGCGTCATCGTCGAACCCACCGCCGACGAGCCCGATCCGGAAGGGTTCATTCGCTTCGTCGCCGACCGGGTGCGCCCCCTGGTCCCCTGAAACACGACGGCAGCGTCCCGGTCGGCACCGCGGCGTCGCCGGCGGCCGCGAGCTCGCGTCGACCGGCACGCCGCCGCTCCCGGGAACGCCGGAATATGGGCGACGCCACAGCGTGCCGCCGTCGCGCGGCCGAGCGCGCTGTCGCCGCGCGGCCGGGAACACCGCCATCACGCGGCCGCGCACACCGTCGCCCGCGCGGTGACCCACGCCGTCGACACACGGTCACCTACACCGCCATCGCGGGCTGAACACACGGCCATCGCGACACCTGGCCATCGCGCCGCGACAGGCTGGCGCACGCGAATCGTCGCCGGGAACGACACCGGGACAGATCTGCGCTAGCGCGGATCCAGTCCCAGCGATCGGGCGAGATGCTCTGTCCACCAGCGTATTTGACGGTCCGAAGTATCGGCCGCCCGGCCGGTGAGACCGGCGCTGCGGCGGAACGGTGCGCCGTACAGTGGTTCGGTGGCGAGTGCCTGATGCAGGGCGGCGACGGCCAGCCGGGTGTCGTCGATCGGAATGTCGGCGGCATCGGGTCGCAGCGCGTGCAGGGCGTCGACGACCGGAGCGAGCATGCCCGATTCCGTATCCCGCCAACCGGCGGCGTGCAGGGCGACGGCCAGTTCGCCGTACCCCTGTCGATAGAAGCCCGCCAGCGCCTCGACCAGTTCACCGAGGTCGGCGCCGCGGTCGAGCCACGAGTCCAGCACCTGCCGCAGTCCGGCCCGGATCTTGCGGCCGCCGTGGCGCAGCAGGGCCTCCAGTAGCCGGTCCCGATTTCCGAAGTGGTGGTTGACCCCCGCGTCGGTCATGCCGACCGCGGCCGCGACGGCACGGACCTGGACCGCGGCCACCCCGCCCTCGGCGAGCAGCCGCTCGGCGGCGTCCAGGATCAGCCGACGCGCTTCGTCGGGAGCGCGGCGTACACGTGATGCGGTCACGCCGCCACCTTACCTTGACGCGCCAAAGCAACCCGCCTACGGTCTACCTTGACACCGCAAGGTAGGAGGAACGGCCATGACCGACCCAGCCACTTCCCGACCCCGACGCCTCACCCGCCCCGACTCGGTCGTGCTGCACGGCGAGGAGATCGGCACCGGACCGTCCGTCCTGCTGCTGCACGCCGGTGGCGAACAGCGACAGGTATGGACCCCGGTGACGACGCTGCTCTCGGCGGCGGGATTCCGGTGCGTGGCCTACGACCAGCGCGGCCACGGCGAATCCGGCGGCGAGCGAAAGACGTTGGCGCCCTGCGCTGCCGATGTCGGCGCGATGGTGCTCGCCGAACCCCCGGGCTGTCTGGTGGTCGGCGCGTCCCTGGGCGGACTCGCCACCCTCGCCGCCCTCGCGGATCCCGCGGTGCGCGACCGGGTGGCGCGGTTGGTCCTGGTGGACGTCGTCCCCGATATCGACCCCGCCCGCGCCCGCCGCTTCCTCGCCGACGCCGGTGTACTCGACGGCTACACCGAACTCGTCGACGACATCCTCGCCCAATTGCCGCGCCTGCGGCAGCTCACCGCCACCCTCGACCTTCCCCTCCGGCTGGTCCGCGCGGGCACCGACACACCGCTGTCCGACGACGACATCGCCCGCTTCCGGCACACGGCCCCCCACGCCACGGTGACCGAGATCCCGCAGGCCGGACATCTGGTGGCCCGCGACCAACCCGCGGCCCTGGCGGCCGCCATCGCCACCGAATGCCGCCACCTCCGACTCGGGCGCGGTATGGGCGGCCGGGTCGCCGCGCGGAGCCGCGTCGGCGGGGTGTGATCACCACGGCCACGACCGCGCCGGTCCGCGCAGGTCGACGATGACCACACGGCTCATCGCCGCACTCGTGGAGATCGGCCACGCGAACCGAATCCGACCATGACGCCACGCGGCGCCCCGACACGGGACCCCGCCCACCCGAAGCCGCGTCTCGCGACCGGTCGTGACTACAGGCCCAGGCCGCGGGCCAGGACCGGCCAGGAGTCGATGAAGTCGTCGTGCCAGTAACCCCAGGAGTGGGTGCCGGAGGGACGAAAGTTGTAGGTGGCGGGGATGTTCAGGGCGTCCAGGCGGGTTTTGAGATTGTGGGTGCAGTAGTTGGCCGCGCCCTCGATGACGCCACCGACGAGCAGTTGGTTGGCGAGGACGCGGGGGCCGCTGCCGGCGGAGTATTCGCTGTCCAGGACGTCGTGGATGCCGGGGAGACCGTTGCCGGTGGACAGGTACAGGTCGAGGCCGCGGAGCCCGTCGGCATGGACGACCGGGTCGTTCTCGGTCCAGGCGGGGGCGCCGACGGGGCCGTACATATTCTCGACATCACCGCCGCCCCAGACCTCCACGGCCAGCTTGATGAACTCGCGTCCGACCGGGTCGGCGGACTGCGCGCAGCCGGAATAGGCGGCGACCGCGCGGTACAGGCCGGGCTTGTGGATGGGAAGATTGAGCACTGCGGTACCCGAAGTCGACAGTCCGGCAACGGCATTGACGCCGTTGGTGCCCAGTGCGGCATCGATGAGCGGGGGCAGCTCCTCGGTGAAGAAGGTGCGCCACTTGATCTTTCCGCGCTCCGGGTCGGGTGCGATCCAGTCGGTGTAGTAGGTGAACGCACCACCGATCGGCTGCACCACGTTCACGTTCTTGTCGGCGAGGAAGCCGGTGACGATATCGGTTTTGGTCTGCCAATTCGCCGTACCCTCACCGCCGTCCGCGCCATTGAGCAGATACAGGGTCGGTCGCGGCACCGAGGCGTCGGCGGGGCGCTGCACATCGACCGGGAAGTACTGCTCCATCGCGGCCGAGTACACGAACAGTCGGAGCGTGCGGTCGTCGGTGAAGGTCACCTTCATGATTCGCGAACCGTTCGGCGTGACCGGATCGGCCAGCAGCTGTCGCGAGTCCATGACCGGATCGCCCGCCGCGGCGGTGGGCGTCACGAGTCCGATTCCGGCTAGCGCGACGAACGCGGCGATCAGGGCGGCGGCCCGCCTGCCGTACGGGAGGTGTCGACGAATCACCCTGGTACCGTAACCGCCCCGCTCAGCCGTGCGGCCCGGTATCGACGCCCGAGGCGCGGAGATAGCTTCCGAGCTGCCCGGCCGCCTCGAGCATGGCGACGCCGCGCGCGGTGAGCTGCCGCTGCCACCCCGCCAGGGCCGCGGCCAGCCGGTCCGTGCCGCCCGCCGCGCGAATCTGCTGGACCACCGTCGCGATGTACGCCAACGGGTATCCGCCGCGCCGGAGCAGATGGGCCAGTTCGGCATCGCGTACATCGGCCGGGCGGTACAGCCGATAGTCGGTGACCGGTTCGCGATCCGGAGCCAGAATGCCCGCCTCCTCCCAGGTGCGCAGGGTCGCCGGGGTGAGTCCGAGCATTCGGGCCAGCTCGCCGATGGTCCGGGTACCGGTCCGCCCCATGGCCTCGCGCGGCGCTGCGGCGAGTTGCTCGACCGCCGCCCGCACCGACACCAGCGTCTCGCGGTCGCGCCGCAACTGTCCGTGGCCGCCGTCGATGACCGTCAGCGCGTCGTCGAGCGCGCCGTCGTGGATCGCATTCATGATGCGCCCGCTCGCCGCGTGCCCGAAGGCGGGAATCAGCGCCAGGTAGGCGCGCAACGCCGCCGCGTGCGTCTCGGTGTAGACCCGGTAGCCGCTGGGGGTGCGCCGCGCGGGCGGCAGAAAACCGTCCCGCTCGTAGTTGCGGACGGCCTGGGTCGAGATGCCGTGCTCACGTGCGAGGTCGGCGGGGCGCAGAGTGACCATCGGTTTGAGAGTTTACCTGCCGAATACGGGGTAACCGGTGGGCAAGTTTCCACAGAGGTTTCAACGATACGATTGAAATACATGAGCCAGGACATTCGAGACTTCCTCACCCCGTCATGTGAACTCGTGGGCCTGGGTGAACCCACGCATTTCGAACCCGCCTTCGCGCGGCTGCGCAACGACCTGTTCGCCCGACTGGTGGAGTGCGGCTTCCGCTCCGTTGCACTGGAATCCGATCGCGTCGCCGGTTTCGCCGTGGACGACTTCGTCCAGGAGGGCGTCGGCGATCTCGATACGGTGCTGCGCGAGGGCATCTCGCACGGCTTCGGCGAGCTGGAGGCCAATCGCGAGCTGGTCGTCTGGCTGCGCCAGTACAACGAGGGCCGACCGCCCGAGCAGCGGGTGGCCTTCCACGGCATCGACGCCCCGCTGGAGAAGATGAGCGCCCCCAGCCCCCGCCGCTACCTCGAATTCGCCCGGGACTACCTGGAACTCGATCTCGAGCTGACGGATCTGCTCGGCGAGGACGAACGGTGGAGCCGCACGGAGGCGGTCTTGGATCCGACGGTGTCGCCGGGCGCGACCGCCGAGGCCGCGAAGCTGGCGGCGATCGGTGACGACATGCTCAGCCAGTTGTACGGCCGCTCCCCCGCATTGATCGCGAAGACCTCACGCGCCCGGTGGCTGCGCGCCCGAGCCCACCTCACCGCCGCGCTCGGACTGCTCCGCTACCACCGCCAAGCCGCCCGCCCACTCCAGCCCGAGGCCCGCATCTCCCTGCTCAGCAGCACCCGGGACGTGCTCATGGCGCAGAACCTGCTCGAGATCCGCGATATCGAAGCCGACCGCGGCCCCACCCTGGTCTTCGCCCACAACAGTCACCTGCAGCGCACGCAGACCCATATGCCCATGGGCGAACTGGATGTCACCTGGTTCCCCACCGGTGCCATCGCCGCCCAGTTCCTCGGCGACCACTACACCTTCATCGCGGGCAGCCTGGGCCACAGCGACGCCATCGAACTGCACGATCCCGCGGCCGACACCTTCGAGGGCTTCCTCCAGCACCGCTTCCCCACCTGGGGCCTCCTACCCACCCGCGACCTCCCCTCCGCCCGCGTCCGCACAGACGTCACCCAACCGCAGGGCTATTTCCCCCTCGATCAGTCCATCCTGGAAGGCACGGACGCGGTGCTCCACATCGCCTGAACCCTGTGCCCGAGTCCGGGGATTCCAGGGCCGGGCGTGCGCGTGTATCCGAAATCAGCTCAGTTGCTGTCGGAGAACCTGACCGTAAGGGTCCACGGAGATGCTGGCGCGATGCTCCTTCTGCCCGATCGCGACGGCGATCCACACAATGGCCCAGAGGAAGCAGGTCAGGATCGTCAGGAGCAGGTGCAGAACATGATTCGGCTTCGACCCGGTGACGATGATCGCGGAGGTATCGGTCTGGGATTCGACGCGCCCACCGCGCGCAACCTCGCTGGCGACCGCCATCGCCAGCGTCTGGCGCCGCTGATCGAGCGGCATCTCCGCGAGCGGCCCCATCGGTGGACCGTACTGTGGCCCGGCCATCGGGATTTGCGGCTGGCTCGGCTGATGCGGGGCAAGCCAGTTCTGTTGCGACATGTTCGGATCGGTCAAGTTACCCCCAGAGGAACCGGTACGGAGTGATCGCTACCTCCACCGCACGGGAGCAGCGGTGCGGGAAATAATCCTCGTCAGAGTGATGCCACGCCAGCGACCGGCCAGCATCTGGCACGAATAGTCAGACCTACTGCCCTCAGCCCCGGGGCACCACCCCGCGTGGTTCGAGCTCTCGTGCCGGACCGCGTAGGCTCCCTGCCGTTAGTGCTCGGCAAGTTCAGCTGTACGCGGTAGGGGTTGCGCAGGCCGGCTCGCACAGCACGTGCAGCAACAGGTGTTCAGCGCTCATGCGGGGGACTCCTTCGGCCGCGGAGCATTCCGCACTGCCGGAGACCCCGCGGTTCGGAATCGAAGAGCGGTTGTCGACACGCCAGAATCAACTCGCGCTACGGGACCTGGCCAGGCAAGCTCGCCCCATGACTGGCACTTCTCCAGCCCGCTACGACCGATCCGTACTGCTGGGTGCCTACCTGGATGCGGTAGGAGAGTTCTCGACACTCGGAGGCAAGACCGGAGTGGAGGCCGAGGCCGCGTATGCGAGTTGGTCCCCCGACGCGGTCATCCGTTCGAAGGCTCATCTGGCCTACCTCGCCGGTCTCGAGAAGCTGTTCGGCGTCGATCTCGGACTGCCCGACCCCATGTCGGGTTCCGGCGACATGCGCCGGCGTGTGCTGCTGACGCTTCTGCTGAAGGCGGCCCGGTCGTATCGCGCGATCGGAACGCCACTCGACGGGTACATGGAAGCCAGCTTGCTGGTGCGGGCCATGGAAGACGCCGGCATCGCGGACGCGGTCACCGACGGCTGTGCTCGCATGCAGAGCCCCGCCCGCACACTGCGGCAGCAACATCTGGAAGTACTCGACACCGTTCTAGCCGGATTGCTCGGCGAACGTGCGGATGCGAGCTATGAACTCGACGACCCGGTCGCCGCTGAGATCGTCGTACCCGAGCCCTGGGATCCGTGGGCGGTTTAGTTCCCACCGGCAGGCTCCGTCTCCTCCACCGAGGGTGACGAGAAGGGTGAGCAGGGCGAATCCCAGGCCGCGGCGGACGGGGGACCACATCGGGCGAGACCGCGGTGAGGTTGGGTATCGCACCGGAGAATCCGCCGCAGGCCAGGGCGACCAGGCCGGCACGCGCCGGAAGGTAACGCCGATGACTCCCGCGAGCCCGGAAGCGGTGTCGTAGCCGAGGCCCTCGGTACGCTCGAGCACTGTCGGGAGCGATCCGCTACACCGCCCGGAATGTGATCATGTGGAATCGATCTCACCCATCCGGATCCCCCGCCGCGGTCGCAACCTGCGACCTTGGCTGGTAGAGGTCCTCCGTGCCTGGCGGCGGCTTGTCGCTGTCGCGCTGAGACTCGATCAGGTCGGAGAACGCAGACCCGCGACAATCCGCAGCCGAACGTGCGCTAACCGCTCAGGTTCGACAGGCGATTGCGGCGCACGACCTCCTCGTGCAGGGCCGCCACCCGGGGTGGGAGCGCGCCGGGGTCGCGCAGGGTGGGCCGGGGCATGGGGGCGACGTCGGCGTCGATCATGGTCAGGCGGATCACGGCGCCGGGCCGGTCCAGCGCCCAGGAATGCGTATGTCCCGGGCGCGGATAGGTTTTCGCCTCCGAGCCGTAGACGAAGCGGGAATCGTCGGTGACCAGTTTGAAGCGGCTGGCCATGCCCTGGGATTCGGCCTCGCTGCGATTGCCTGGATTCGGTAGGGAGAGCGCGTCCTGCACCGCGCGCAGCAGTTTGTCGCGGTCGGGAGTCTGCATGGCGGGGATGCGGGGCGGGCACTCGGGGTCGAGTCCGGCGATCCGCTCCGACTGGTCCTCGAAGCGCTGCGGGAACGGCAGGGTGAAGCACACGTCGATATGGACCGGTGCGTCGATGGGCTGCCAGCGGATACCCACTCGGAGCAGGGCGTCCGCGGCGATGGTGTCGCGCCAGACGTACATATCCTTGTCGGCGGCCCGGAGCTGACCGGGGCCGATCGCGACCATGGAGCCCTGGGTCTTCGGAATGCCGTGGGAGACGATCCATATGGTGCGGTCCGGCACCCCGGCCATACCGCCGAGCCCGTACTCGGTGACCTCGCCGTCCCCGACGGCGGCGTCGAACCGGGCCGCCCGCTTGCGAGCAGCCGTGGAGCGCTGGCGGGGCACCCGACCGGTGGGGGCCGTGGGCTGGGACGCTCCCGTCGGCTGGGCGCTCGTCCTCGGCTGGGTCCTCGTCGACCGGGCCGGTGTGGTCGGCTGGTCCGACGTCGGCGGGGCGGCGGCCGTATGCCCACAGCGCGGACAGCGGGGCGTATTCGTCCCGACCAGGAAACCGCACCCTTCGCAGATGCGGCGCCGGCCGGAATCGATGAGCGCCTGCGCGTCGAACACCGCCACCGTCGCCTACGCCTCCGACTCGCGGGTGCGGCGGGCGGGACTCGGCGGGTGGCTGCGCACGGGCGATCCTTTCGACGGGCGGTGATGTGCCGATTCTCCCCCACGCCTGCGACACGATCGGCCAATCACCCCGCGGAGTGTCACATGGCGACCCGCGTGGACTCCGCCAGATACAGGCGATCCGACGACCGCACCGCGAACGCGGTGTAGAACTCCGGCATATTGCGGACCACCTGGTTCACCCGGAATTCGGCGGGTGAGTGCGAGTCGAGGGCGAGCATGGTGGCCGTGTACTCCGGGCTCGCCGCTTCCCGCCACATGCGGGCGTAGGCGAGAAAGACCGGCCGGTAGTCGGGGGTCGCAGTGCCGCGCCGCCGTTCGGCCAGTCGGAAGGCGGCCAGCGCCGTGGCCATACCGCGCAGATCGGCCAGATTCTCGATCACGGTGAGCGCCCCGTCGACATGGTGTTCCGGGGCGAGCCCCGCCGGAACCAGCGGATCGTACTGCTCGATCACCAGCCGGGTCTTGGCCTCGAACGCGGCCTTGTCCGCTGCGGTCCACCAGTCGCGCAGACTGCCGCCGGCGTCGAATTTCGAGCCGCCGCTGTCGAATCCGTGGCCCATTTCGTGGGCGATCACCATGCCGATGCCGCCGTAGTTCACGGCCGCGTCGGCGTCCGGGTCGAAGAACGGGGGCTGCAGGATGGCCGCCGGGAGGCAGATGTGGTTCAGTTCCCAGCTGTAGCTGGCGTTCACGTCGGCGGGGGTCAGCATACTCCACTCGGCACGATCCACCGGTCGGCCGAGTTTGGCCAGCTGCCAGCGGAATTCGAAGGCGTCGGCGGCGCGCAGGGCGGCGATCAGCGGGCCGTCGGGGAGGTCGAGACCACTGTAGTCGCGCCAGTTCTCCGGGTAGCCGACCAGCGGGACGACCCGGTCCACCTTGGCGAGCGCCTCGCGGCGGGTGGCGTCGGACATCCACGTGGTCTCCGACAACGCGGTGCGGTAGGCGCTGAGCAGGTCGGTGACCAATTCCTCGACGAGTGCGCGGGATTCGGCCGGGAAATACCGTTCGGCGTACCGGCGGCCGAGGGCGTCGCCGAGCCGCTCCCGGATCACTCGCAGAGCGGTTCGCCATTGCTCCCGAGGTTGCCGGGTGCCTTGCAGGGCGCGGTCGAAGAACTCGAAGTGCGCCTCGGTGAACGGGGTGGACAGGGTGGGCGCGTAGCGGGTGACGACCAGCAGCCGCAGGTAGTCGCGCAGCGTGGCCGGATCGGTAGCGGCCCAGAGGCGAGCCATCGCGGTGAGGTGACCGGGCTGATCGGCCACGATCGTGTCGAACGCCGCCGGTGCGTCGGTCACTCCGGCCAGCCAGGCGTCCCAGTCGAAACCCGGTGCCAGTTCCGGCAATTGCCGCCACGCATACGGTTGGTAGGAGGACAGCGACGCGATGAGCTCCACCAGTTCCACATGGCCGCGGGCGATCTCGGTCTCCAACGCGAGGGTGCTGGCGGCGATCTCGGCCGGGGCCGCCATACCCGCCGCGGTGGCGATGCGTTCGAGATAGGTGCGGTACGCGCCGCGCTGGGCGTCGTATTCGGCGTCGAGGTAGAAGGAGCGGTCCGGCATGCCGAGTCCGGACTGTACGAGGTAGGCGCGGTGGCGACTCGGATCCTTGCGATCGGGCTGGATGCGGACGCCGATCGGTCCGGGTACGCCGAGGGTGGTGAGATTGCCCGCGATCCGCGCGAGATCGGTTTTGTCCGTGGCCTTCTCGATCTCCGACAGCAAGTCGGCGAGGGGTTCGATACCGGCACGATCGCGGGCGGCGGTGTCGAGGAAGCCGCGGTAGAGGTGGTGCAGCCGCTGCTCGTCGGTACCCCGCCGCGACCCCGACAGCTCCTCCAGCAGTTCCCGCAGCCGATCCTCGGTGCTGTCGATGAGTTCCTCGAACGCGCCGTAGGTCGGTTTGTCGGGAGGCAGTTCGAAGTCACGCAGCCACGCACCGTTCACATGCCGGTACAGGTCATCCTGTGGTCGGACGGCCGGGTCCATTCCGGTCAGATCCGGTCCGGTCGAACGGCGCGGTGCGGCCGACGAACATGAGGCCAAGGCCACCAGCAGCGGTACCGCCGCGGCCGTGCCGAGGAACCGACGCCGGTCCAACCGGCAGGGTCTGTGCGGATGCTCTCCCGAAACTCTGTCGCGCCCAGTCATATTCACGACAGTAGGGACGGCGGGTCGCGGTGGGATCGGGCTGCCGGATGATCTCCACCCTGACCCGACCCTGATCCGGCACCGAGTCTGATCGCGCCACGGCGGCTGGGCTTGGTTCGGTATCTACGGCTGGGCTGTTCGACTACTTGACGAGTTCGGCGATATCGCGATCGCTGAGTACCACCGGCTGCACCGCGTCGCGGTCACGGACCATGCGGGCGGCACGGTAGAGGGGCCGTTCCTCGGCCACCGCGTCGCGGGCCTCGGCGCGCAGCTGGTGCACCAGCACGCCCGATACGGCCAGCGCGGCGGCCAGCGGGCAGGCCGCCAGGGCGTCGGCCAGGCGGCGCAGCCCGAGCAGGTGGAGTTCGCGGCCACCCCCGGCATCGGTGTACATGGCCAGCGGGATGATGCGGGTGTCGGGCGCGGCGGTGACGCGCAGCACCACCCGGCTGAGGCGGCCGGAGTAGACCAGCACCTCCACACCGGTGGCGGCCGCGATATCGAGCGTATGTTCCCCACGCCAGGTCTGGGCATGGATCACGGTGCCCGCCAGCGACATTCGGCGGCGCTGCGCGGCAAGCGCGTACAGGGCGGTCGGCAGCCCCAGCACCAGCGCCACCGCCAGCGCGATCGGCCAGCTCACGAAGAGAGCCGACAGCAGGCCGACGCCTATCCCCACCCCCAGCGCGGCGAGCGCCAAACGGCGCAGTGCGGGGGCGTACATCTCGGGAGCGATGAGGTCCAGCCCCACCGCCGGGGTGGGCTCGACATTCGGTTGTTCAGTCACGGGTGCGCATTCGTCCAGGTGAGGGTGGGTGTACGTCCGCACGGACACAGCGGCCCGCACACCGACCGGGACGCTACCAGCATCCCCACCGCCCGCGCCCACCTTCACCCCGACACCACGAAACCCAACGCCCGCGCCACCCCGACACCACGAAACCCAACGCCCGCGTCACCCCGGCTCCAGGAAAACTCCCACACCGACCGCACCACTCAGCACACGGAAACCCCCACGCCCACTTCCACACCGACGCCATGAAACCCCCACGCCCACCGAACCGCTCGGCGGCACCGATATGGCGGCCGAGTACCCGTCCGTCGCCACGGACACGGCGCGCGCCCGCGTCCAGCGGCGCGCCGACGGGCGCGGAGGTGACGCTAGCCCGCACAAGCGGCACGAAACGCCCCGGGGAGGCGGGATCGCTGCCAGTGGCACCGGCTCGCGCGTTGCGCGGACGGCGAGCCGACGCCAAGGTCATCCCGCCGTGAACGGCCATGCCCCGGCACGCGCCGATGGCGTGAGCCGGGCAAGCAGCCCGCGATCACCCCGCCCCGAACCTCGCGCGCGACGCGGACGGCGAGCCGACGCCAAGGTCATCGCGCCATGAAACTCCGGCGGCAGATCGTCCTGGATGGAGGCGTCCAACGACACCTTGGCCAGCGCGCTGGCACGGCCGTGCCCCGGCACGCGCCGGTGGGGTGAGCCGGACGAGTGGCGCGGGATCACCCCGCCCCGCACACCTCGTGCGGAGGCGGGCGGCACGACCGTCACCACCGGTCATCGCGCTGGTTGGGCGGCTGTTGCCCCTGGACGCACTGGCCGGGCGGCTGTCGCCCTGGACGCGTTGGTGGCATGCCAGTGGGCGGGCCGCCCGACTCCACGCGAACCGCGTGAGCTGGGCACCGACGGTCGCGTGAGCCGGACACCGGCGGTTCCGACTGCCGGAATATCACTCGGTGGCCAGCGCCGCCGTCACCTCCGCCACCACATCGTCCAGGGCGACCTGGCGCTGCTCGCCGGTGCGCAGGTCCTTGAGGCCGATCTCGCCGTCGGCCACCTCACGGTCGCCGAGCACGAGCGCCAGGCGGGCGCCGGACTTGTCGGCCGCTTTGATGGCGCTCTTCATGCTGCGGCCGCCGTAGGCCAGGTCGGTGCGGATTCCGGCCGCGCGCAGTCGCGCGGCCAGCACCACCAGATGCTGTGTGGCGATATCGCCGAGCGGGACGCCGTAGACGTCGCAGCTGGCAGCGTCACCGGCCGACTTGCCCTCGGCCCGCAGGGCCAGCACCGTGCGGTCGACGCCCAGACCGAAGCCGATACCGGAGAGCGGCTGCCCGCCGAGCTGGGCCATCAGCCCGTCGTAGCGGCCGCCACCGCCGATGCCGGACTGCGCGCCCAGCCCGTCGTGCACGAATTCGAAGGTGGTCTTGGTGTAGTAGTCGAGTCCGCGCACCATGCGCGGATTCACCACGTACGGCACTCCGAGCGCGTCGAGCAGGCCGAGCACCTGGTCGAAGTGCGCCTTCGCCGATTCGGACAGGTGGTCGATCATGAGCGGCGCGTCGGCCACCAGTTCCTGCACCTGCGGCCGCTTGTCGTCGAGCACGCGCAGCGGGTTGATCTCGGCCCGGCGGCGGGTCTCCTCGTCCAGTGGCAGCCTGAACAGGAACTCCTGCAACAGCTCCCGGTACTGCGGACGACAGGTCTCGTCACCGAGCGAGGTGATATCCAGTCGGAACCCGGTCAGTCCGAGCGCGCGGAATCCGGCATCGGCGATGGCGATGACCTCGGCGTCGAGGGCCGGGTCGTCCACCCCGATGGCCTCCACGCCGACCTGCTGCAACTGACGGTACCGACCGGCCTGCGGCCGCTCGTAGCGGAAGAAGGGCCCGGCGTAGCAGAGCTTCACCGGCAGCTGCCCACGGTCGAGATTGTGCTCGATGACCGCGCGCATCACCCCGGCCGTCCCCTCGGGACGCAGCGTGTAGCTCTGCCCCTTGCGGTCGGCGAAGGTCCACATCTCCTTGCTGACCACGTCGGTGGACTCGCCCACACCCCGGGCGAATAGGGCGGTCTCCTCGAACACCGGCAGCTCGATATGCCCGTACCCGGCCAGTCGCGCGGCACGGATCAGCCCGTCGCGCACGGCGACGAACTCCGCCGAGGTCGGCGGCAGGTAATCGGGGACACCCTTCGGGGCCTTGAAGCTGCTGGTATCGGTCACGGCGTCCAGTCTAAGCTGTGTTCAATCTGCCCTCCGCTGCGCTCCGGGCGAGTTCGCGGCGCTGAAAGTCTCGGTTCTTCCCTCCCTCCGCTCCTCCGCTTCGCTCCCCCGCTCCGGTCAGTCCAGAACCGAGACGCGCCGCGAACCGACGAGTGCCACCCAGCGGTTGTACAGGATCGCCTCAGCAAGGGATGGCACACTCTTATGCCGATACAACCGACCACGGAGGGACCACCTAGTGCCGAGCAATGAACAGCGACGCGCTGCGGCGAAACGCAAGCTGGAGCGTCAACTGGCCAATCGGGCCGCGCGGGCCCGCAAGCGCAAGCAGCTCACCATCGCGGCATCGGCCTTGGGTGTCGTGGTGGCGGTGGCGGCGGGTGTCGGCATCTACTACCTGACCCGTGGTGACGACGATACGGCCACCACCGCTACCACGTCGGAGACCCCGGAGGCGTCGCTGGCCTCCGCGCCCCCGTCGGCCAAGCCCAAGCCGGAACTGGTGAACTGCACGTATCGGGATTCGGGCGAGGCGGCCCGTCCGGTGGACAAGCCCCGCGCCGAGGGCATCCGGACCACCGGCGACGACGCCACGCTGAGCGTGAGCATGCAGACCAGTCAGGGCCCCATCGGCCTCACCCTCAACAATGCCGAATCCCCCTGCACCACCAATAGTTTCGCGAGTCTGGCCAGCCAGAAGTACTTCGACGGCACCAGCTGCCACCGGCTGAGCACGTCGGGACTGAAGATCCTGCAGTGCGGCGACCCGACCGGCACCGGTATGGGCGGTCCGGGCTACGCCTTCGACAACGAGTACCCGACGGACCAGTACGCCCCCGGCGACCCGACCGCCCAGTCGGTGCCGGTGAAGTACCAGCGCGGCGTCATCGCCATGGCCAACAGCGGCCCCAGCCCGGACGGCACCGGCACCAACGGCAGCCAGTTCTTCCTGGTCTTCGGCGATTCGCAGTTGCCGCCGCAGTACACCATCTTCGGCACCATCGACGAGACCGGCCTGGAAACCCTGGACAAGATCGCTGCCGCCGGCGACGACGGCTCGATGGAGCCCAGCCCGGGTGGCGGTAAGCCGAACCTACAGGTCACCCTGGAATCGGTGCAGATCGACTGATCCGACAGATCGGTACCGCTCACGGGTTTAATCGAACGGCCCGGTGGGTACTGCGGAATCGACTGACCACCAGCGACATTCGGCCCCGGCGCACCTGGTGCGCCGGGGCCGGTTCTTTTCCGGTGACCGGCCCGAAACCCATGATCGAACCTTCGGCGTAAGGGTTTCCTAACCAAAGAAAATCCGAAGTTTTCCGGTTCATGTCGGAATTGTGCGATATATGCTGGATCGCGACGCGCGCGTACGGCGGTATCCGAGTTCTCGCTGGTAACCTCATAGAACGGAGTACGAAGCGGCGTAGTAATCCCATCGGGCGACCCCCACCGGGCAAGTGCCGCGCCTCGAGTGCTCCCGGTGTCCACGTTTGCAGGCGGGACACCGCTACCCGAACCACCGTTCGTGTGGCGATGTCCGTGACGAAGCACCACAATCATCCATAGTGATCACTGCAGCATCGGGGAGCAGGCAATGGCCGAGGAACTCGACGACATCGGCCGCGAAACCGCGGCGATGATGAGGCAAATGTTGCAGCTCGCGACACTTGTCGCGCTGCGCACCCGGGAACGTGGCCAGAAGGAAGCGGAAGCCCGCGTCAAGATGACCGAGGCCCGTCAGAAGGAAGCCCGTGAGCGTCAGCTCCGGGAGGCCGCTGACTCCAAGGCCAAGGATCCGCGCAATGTGGAACTCGCTCGCATGATCGAGAAGCCACCGCTGGACAAGGGCGTTTCGCTGGAGAAGGACCGTTTCGCCGCGCAGGCCGAGGCCACCCGCATGGCCGCCACGCAGGCAGCGATGTCCAAACCGTTGGTTCGATACGACTCCGTGGAGCGGCGTGCCGCCTTGGCGCAGCACCTGACTCGCATGGGCATCGCACCCGAGCTCGCCGCCGTGCGGATGCTGCTCGAGGTTGGGCAGGCGCAGTCGGCGGCCGACGCGGTACGGGCTCGACAGGAGGAGGCCGCGGCGGTACAGCGGCGGGCTCGCGAACAGGAAGCTCGGGGACTACAGCGCGTACGTTCCTGACACGGCGCTGAATCCTTCTTCGGTTACTTCCTTCTTCGGTTACTGGTCGGGGAGTGCGACGGAGCGCTCAGGCGGATCGGATCCGTTCTCGACAGACGATCCGCCAGCCGGCGACGGCGCTCGGTCGCACCATCTCGGCTCAGATCCGGAAATCTCCCATGGTCGGATCGCTGAACAGGCCCTGCTGCGGCGACTTCAGCGGTAGCGGCGTCAACATGTCCTTGTGCCCGTTGCGCACACTGCAATACTTGAACGGCCCCTTGGGGTCGAACAGCTTCGCCATATGCGGGTCCGCGTGATCCAGAAACCACACCGACAGACCGGTTTTGCCGTCCAGGCGGTAGTGCTCCCATGCCCGCCACATGGCGTCGAGCCGGGCCACCGCCTCCGCGTGCTTCCACCACTCCGGGCACCAGACCGTATCGCTGATATCGGTCACCTGCCGCCGGTACACCAGGGATAGGTAGTTCTCCACGAACTCCACCACGCTGGAGTAGACCATCGGCTGTTGCTGCTGTTCGCTCACAGCGGCTTGACCTCCTCAATCTGTCCGGCGTCTTGCCCCGGAGGCGCTTTGATCAGCGAGGGAGCGCCGATGAGGTCGGCGATCTCGGTCTTCTTGTGCGGAGACGGATCGTGGTGAGCGATCGACTTCTTCACTTCGGCAGCGTACTCGCCCTCCCACCACGGCACGGTCCGAACGAGTACCGGCGGTGTGCCGGAGGAGAATACGATGGCGCGCCCGCGTGGCAGAGTGGCCAGGGCGTGCACATTGAAGGTCTTGGACGAGCCCAGCGAGCGGGAATAGCTCTTGCCGCCCTTGGATTCCGAGACCGAGGCCGAGATGGTCTCGTACTCGCCGATCTGCTCGGAGCGCTCCTGCAGGAACTTGTTGTCGTCCACGCCGCTGCCCAGCACCTTGATATTGGCCGCGGCCCACAGTGCCTCCATGCCGTCGACGCCCCAGCAGCGCGCACCCTGCGCCCAGGACTGCAACACCGTCATCACCACGATGCCGCGAGATCCGAAGTGCGAGTACTGCTTCGGCAGATCCTTCCAGCGCACCACGTTCGCGGCCTCGTCGAGCACGGCCAGCATGGGAATGGGCAGGCGACCGCCCGGCGAGCGCGACGCCTTGTGCGTGGCCACGTCGATCACGGCCTCGGTGAGGGCGCTGACCAGCGGCGCCGCCGACCCACGTCCCTCCAGGGAGAGGCTGTAGAGCGTGCCGTTGCCCTCGATGAACTCGAGTTCGTCGAACTGGATCCGGTTGACGGTGCGGCCGTCCCGGGTACGGGTGTCACCCGGCGTGATCCACGGGTGCACATTCGACAGCTTCAGACAGCGCACCATCTTCTTGGCGGAACCGAAGATGCCGCTGCGGGTGCGGTCGTCGACGTTGAACTGCTGCGCCAGACCGGAGGCCATGAAGTGCTGACCCGCGCGCCGCAGCAACTCCACCGGTTCGGTGTCACGCCAGTTGTTGACCCAGTCCCACACCTGGATGATAGGGCGATTGTCCACGGCGGCGGCCAGGAACAGACCGGCGAGCAGGTCCTCGGCCTCTTGGTCGAAGTAGGAGTCGGTGGTGACCTGCGGCCCGGAACTGTCGTCGCCGTCGGCGAAGTGACCGGCCAACCGCACCGCGCGCACCTCGCACCCGGGGCTGTGCGCGTCCACCCAGGCCAGCGGGTCCCAGTACCAGGTCGGTTCCTCGTCCGCGACGCCCTGCGGGTCGAAGACGAACGTACGACTGCCCTTGCCCTCGCGCACATCCCGGGTTGCGTCCACCACGTCCCGTTTGTTGGAGGTGGTGAGCACCGGACCGATAGCGGTGAGAATGGCCGGAATGACCCGGGAGGTCGTCTTGCCCTGGCGCGGACCCCAGATGTCGACGTGCAGGTCCTCGTAGGAGCCGTACACCATCTGGCCGTCCGCGACGGCCACGCCGATCGGGACACCCGGCGTGTCGTCACGCCCCAGTCGCATGCCCAGCTGCTTGGCCTTGTCCCGCACCCCGGCCTCGGTGAGCGGGCCGATGGCGCTGCCGCTGCCCATGTGGTCGGCCTTGTCGTCGACCGCCAGTCGGCCGACGGACTTGCGCGCCTTCAGCTTCCGCTTGACCAGCACATAGGTCACGGCGGCGAGCACCACCAGCACCACGATGACCGTGGACGCGGTGGGCCAGGTCAGTTCGCCGCGGCCCAACCCGAAGCCGAGGGCGATCGGGTTGATCGGGAGATCCTGCGGGGGCGTGGAGAGCTGATTGCCCAGTTGCAGGGCCACCCACAGGGTTCCGAACAGCGCGAAGCCCGCGTAGATCAGATACAGGGTCGCATCCGGACCGGGTACGGCCGGATCCTGCACTTTCTTCTTCGCCATCTCTGCCTCCTGGGATGACCTGTCAGTCGTTGCCGCTCAACGGAACTCGTCGAGCCGCCAGCCGTCCGCGGTGCGGACGACAGTGGCGACGACCGTCGTCGGCGGCAGCGGTTCGCGCCGCCCGTCCGGGTACACGACGGTCTGTTCGATTCCGATCTTGTACTGCTGCCGGTTCGTGTCGGTGCCCGGTGCCGCCACGCCGGAGGCGAAGGTGAATGCCTCGACGGTGGCGCCGGCGCTGCTCCACTCGGCCCACCGCACGCTCGCCTTCGGCGTCTCGACCGCGGTCGCTGTGCTGTCCAGGGTACGGATCAAGCTGGGACCGAGCCATTCCCGCGCCCGCGCCAGCGCCGCGCCCTCACCCTCGGTGGCGGGATGCCAGGTGAATATCTCGTGCAGCGCCGTCACCGCGACACCCTCCGGAGTCGACGGATCGGGAGCCGGGGCCTCCTCCAACAACCTGGTGGTGGACGTGGGCGGACTCCAGCCCGGCGCGGATCCGGGATCGTCGCCGTCGGAACCACAGGACACGACCAACACCGCGACGCTCGCCACCAGCATCACCACCAGGTTCGCGCGTTTCACCGGACTACCGTTCCAGGCTAGTCGTCCCCGCCGGTCGCGGGGCGATACCTGCGGTTTTCCCGAGTCGGCGTGTCCGGTGTCGGATGCCGTCATATGCCGCGCTTGGCGTCGTTGAGGGTTTCGACCAGGGTCCGGTTCATCTCGGCGGCGGCGGCCAACTGCTGTTGCAGCAGCGCCACTTTGCGGCGCAGCGCGGTGGCGTCCATGCGCTCCAGGCCCGGTCCCTCGGCGGCGCGGACCCAGTTGCGCACCGAATTGGTGTGCACGCCGATCTGATCGGCCACCACCCGGCACGCCTCGGATTCGCTGCGTAGCTTGCCCGTCAGCGCGATGACCTGTTCGACGGCGGCCTGCCGGACCTCCGGGGAGACTCTTCGGTACGACCGATGCGGCATCATGCGGCACCCTCCTCGTCCGAGCCGCGGTGCGAGGTGGATTCGGTGAACTCGCTGAAACGCTGGTTGGTGTCGTGGATTCCGCTCTCCCGCTCCGAGGGCGTGAACTCCATGTGGAACGGGATGCCGGGTCGCCGGTCCTCACCGATCTTCAGCAGGAACTTGCCGGTACCGGGCGCGGACGGGCGGTGCTGGCCCGGTTTGAGCGCCTCACCCGTCAGCGCCTGCGGCGCGGACCAACTGGTCACCATCTCCTCC
Organism: Nocardia otitidiscaviarum; assembly: GCF_007362295.1. Taxonomy (NCBI): domain Bacteria; kingdom Bacillati; phylum Actinomycetota; class Actinomycetes; order Mycobacteriales; family Nocardiaceae; genus Nocardia; species Nocardia otitidiscaviarum. The sequence continues at coordinate 3,980,527 of NZ_CP041695.1, forward strand.
TCGGCAGCAGTGAACGGCACCGTCGAATCCAGTCGCGCGATCTCCTCCGCGGGCAACGCGCCGAATATCTTGGCGCGCGCCCGCTCCAGGAAGCCGAGCGCCTTGGCGATGGCCGCCTCCGAGCCCAGCGCCTGCAGATCCTTGATGGTGTGGCTGATCATGATGAGCGCGGTGGCGATACTGCGTTGCAGACGGGTCAGCTCGTCCACGCGGTCGACCATGAAGTCGCCCAGGCCGAGCACCTGCCACAGCTCGTCCATCACCACCTGGAAGTAGCGCTGCGGTCCCATATCCGCGTCGGCCAGCACATGGGCCGCCTCCACGGAGGCGAAACCGTCGGCCCAGCAGGCCAGCATGACGGCGGCCTTGAGCTTCTTGTCCCCGTTGGGGATATGCGAGACGTCGATGCAGACGGCGGTGGCCGCGGTGTCGATCGGCGTGGTGGTGTGACCGTTGAAGACCGCGCCGAAGGGACCCTGGGTGAGCGCGCGCAGCGAGCGGCGCAGCCCCTTGATGGCGTTCTGGTACTCGGTGTCGTCGTCCGCGCCCGCATCGAGTTTCAGCTCGTCGCCGCCCGCCACGATGACCTCGAGCAGGTTCTCCAGGATGGGCGGCTGGTCCGGGGTGAAACCGCTGCCCTCGCGGTAGAGGATGCGCAGGCCGGTGGAGATGAGGGTTTCCTCGTAGTCGCGCACCCGGGCGCCGCGCACCAGTTCGACCAGACCGGCGATGAGCGTGACCTGGCGGGCGCGCATCTCCTGCACCACCTGCGTTTGCAGAGCGGGCAGTTCGGACAGGCGGGGGACGATGGAGCCGAGCACGCCCGCGGCCAGGGGATTGAGTTTGCCGTGCCCGTAGCCGAGGTCGATGACCTGGCCGCCGACCAACTCCACCAGTTTGCGGTAGTCGGGCTTGACGTCGGCCAGGATCAGCGGGGTGATGCCCTGTGCGACACCGCCCAGCACGATGCGGCGCACCAGCGAGGATTTGCCGAAACCGTTGAGGCCCAGCACGAACAGGCTCGGTGCGGTGATGAAGCTGCCGCGCATGAACCAGTTCATGGGGTCGAAGCAGACCGGTGCGCCGGTGTGCAGGTGCGAACCCAGCGGGGTGCCGATCAGTGGCGCGCCCGCGCCGACCGACCACGGCCACAGGCCCGCGACCTGGGCGGTGGTGGCGCGGTATTCGACCGGGCGGCCGATCACGTTCATCCGGCCGCCGCCCTCGCCGATATAGCCGCGGTCGGTGAGTTGGGCTGTGGTGCGGTCGAATTCGTCGTGGCTGCCGTACTCCATGCGCTCCACGCGGGCGGCGAAGTTGCGGCGGCGCAGATCGTCGGTGTGCAGCCGGAACGCCGCCCAGGCCGCGCCGAGACCGTTCTTCTCACGGGCGACGGCCTCGAGCCGGGCGCGGGTGGAATCGTCGAGCAGTTTCGGACCGGACTGCTTCGGTTTGCCGCCCTTGCCCTTGCGCGCCTTGGCCCGCTGCTCGGCCCGTGCGGCCGCCAGGGCGGCCCGGTCCGGCTTGTCCGCGTTGCGGCCGGTGCGACGTCCCCGCCCGGTCCGCTCGACCGGTTCGGTTTCGTGGCGTGGCCGCCGGGGTCGCCCGGGTGTGGCGGCGCGCCCACCCAGGTGCACGCGGTCGCCGTCGACGGCCCGCCCGCGTGCGTTCTCCCGGCCGCGTCGATCCCCCTCGACGGGCCGTCGCCCACCGGCGTCCCTGGCCCGCTCCCGCCCCGGCTCCGCCTTGCGCATCCGCTCCCCTTCCGGCAGATCCGTTCCCCGCGCGCGCTCACGCACCGGATGTTCGGCGCGCGGCCGCTGCCGAGCCTCCCCGTCCCGCCGCTCGCGAGTACCGTCGTCGCCCCGGCGCCGCTCCGGGGCGTCGTCCTCCCCGCGCCGCCGCTCCCGACCCGAGACCTCCGCCTCCCGACGCTCCCGCCCCGAGGTACCGCCCCGCCGCCCCTCCCGCCGCGCGGCCTCCTCCTCCCGACGCTCCCGTCCGGACTGCTCACTCACACGCCGATCACGCACAGCGGCCTCCACCTCTCGATGCCCACGACGCTCCCCCACCCGCCCCGAGCCTTCATCCCCCAGCCCCTCGCCCCCGACAGCCACGGCCGCCCGCACCTCGGAACCGGCCACGTCACCGACCGCCCCACGCGCACCGGTCTGGGACGCGTCGGCCGCACGCTCGGAATCGGAGGCGAATTCGCCCTGTCCACGCCGAATCATCCCGGACTCCCGGCACTCTCGGACGGAGACCTCCGCCCCACCCGCCGACTCACCATCGCGCGGTCGCCGAACGGCGCGTGTGTCCGCGCGGTCCGCGAGGTCCGCGCCAGATGAACTGAACTCCTGCCCGTCACGACCACGGCGCACCGACTCCGCATCGTGGCGCTCGCGACCGGCAGATTCAGCATCAGCACGCTCACGATCGGCAGGCTCGGTATCACCGCGCTCGCCACAGGCAGGCTCGGCATCACGACGTTCGGGACCGGCAGGCTCGGCATCACGACGTTCGGGACCGGCAGGCTCGGCATCACGCGGGCGACCGGCACGTGCAGCATCACGGTGGCTGTCGCGTGCCCTCGGTTCCGGGGTAACCACGCCCTCACGGGATGTGCCACTCGCCGCCGGTTCCATATCGGGTACCGCAGCGTCATGCTCGTCAACGCCGGAGCCGGTAACCGCGGTACCGCGCGCAGCCGTACCGTGCGCGTGCCCCGGATTCGCACCGCCCGCACTCTCGTCCGGTGCCGCTGTGGATGTCACCGCCGCGCCAGCCGAAGCCCTTGCGGCACCGGCGGATTCCGCGTCGGGAGTACGCCGACGTTCCGACCGCACGCCCGACGCTTCCGCTTGGGTCGCATTCGGTCGTGCGCCCGTGCCGCGCGCATGCGCCTCGCCGTGGGCTGCGAGATTCGCTCCCGCACCGCCCGTCGCGAGTTCCTCGCGCCGACGGGGCTGTGCGTCGTCACCGCCGCGGGTGTCACGCGGGGCGCTCGCCTGGTTCGTGGTGCTGGCGGCGTTCACAGCGCTGGCAGTGTCCGCAGCATGGGTACGTCCGGTGCCGTCGCGGCCGCGCTCCCTGCCGGGTGAGACCACTCCGCGTCGGGTGGGGCCGTCGGAGAGCGCCGCGCTGTCCGGTGTGGCTCCGGAGGAGGGTGCCGCTCCCCCGTCGGTTTCCGACCATGGGCGCATATCGGTTTCGCCGCCCGCAGCGGGTTCGTCGTCGTCCCAGAGGGTCGGTGGGCTCAGCTTTCCACGCCGGGGTGGGGTGACCGTTGCGTCGGGGGCACCGGCGGCGGGGTTCGACGCTGCTCGCGCGCTCTTCGCGGGGCGGTGCGACGGTGCCGGCTCGGAGGTGTCCGCGCCGCTCGGTGCCATCGAATCGGGGGCGGTGTGCTTGCGCTCCGTTCGGGTGCTGTCGGCGCGCTTGCGGCCGGTGGCCGGGGTTGCCGGGGCGTGGGTGCTGTCGAGATCCGCTGCGCCGGTCGAATTCGGTACGGCCACATCGGATTTCAGCTCATCGTGCGGCGCTCGCGCCGGGTTTTCGGAAGGGCTGCGCTCTCGCCGGGAAGCCGGAGCCGCCGCGGCCCGCCGACCCGCGGTATCGGCGGCGGCTTCCGCCTCCGCAGTATGGCCGTCCCCGGCTGCGCCGACGTCCGCGCCGTGTTCGTGCTCGGCCGGGAGCCGATCTACCGATGCAGGCTTGTCCGTACCGCCCGCTGCGTGGAGGTCCGCCGGTTCCGTTGCCGCGTGGTCATGCTCACCGGCCGCGACGTGTCGCTCGTGCCCGTCCGCCGCGTCCGTCGCGGCGGGCACGTCGCCGATGGTGTGCCCCCGTTTGCTCGGGCGCGCCTGCCCGGGGCCGATATCGGCGGTGTTCCGGGTGTGTTCCCGCGTGGCCGGTCGGGTCGCGTCACCGAGTGCTGTCGCATCGGCACCGGCGTGCCCGGGTCGGTCCGTGTAGAGCGGGGCGAATTCTTCGGCGGCCGTGCTGGACTCGCCCGTCGCTGGAGACGGATACAGTGCCGGGTCCTGCGGCTCGGACTTGCGGGCGGAACGCCTCGGCAACAGGGCGCGCCGCACGCGCGCCAGACGTGATTCGGGACGTGCCGCGGATGTTTCGGACGAATCACTCAGCGGCCGCGCCGGACTCGCCGCAGGCCGCGCGGAAGTCTCCACGCCTCCCGGGTCACCGTCGGCAGTCGCATCATCGCGGCGCGTTCGTCCAGCGGTCACGTCGCCACGCGCAGCGTCACGGGCTGAACGCGCGGATGTCGCGTCGGTCCGCGGCGATGGGGGGTTCGCGCGGTCACGCCTTCCTCGCGCGGCCGTCGCATCGTCGCGCGCTCCGCGCGTAGGGGCCGAGCCGTCTCGTGGGGAGCGCTCCGGTGGGGCGGCGCTGGCCGTTCTTCCGCGCTTGGGGCCAGCGGCTCGCGGGGCACCCGCCACGTCGCGCGGAGCGGAGTTCGCGTCAGGCGCAGCGGACCTCGAGGCGCGCGGAGCGGACCGCGTGTCGGGCGCAGCGGACCTCGTGGCGCGCGTGGGGTCGGCGGCGGGTTCGGTTCGGCGGTCGGGGTCGGCGGGACTCCGTGCGGGGCGGCCGGAATCAGGGGTGCGGCGGTCTCGGGACTTCGGCGCACCAGGGTCCGCGGCGGCTCGGCTGGAAGCGGCGGGATCTGTAGTTCGGCGCGAACTGGTGGAGTCTGCAGTTCGGCGCGAAGCGGCAGGATCCGCGGTTCGGCGCGAAGCGGCGGCGTCCGCGGTTCGGTTCGAAGCGGCGGGATCCGCAGGGGCCGAGTTCGAAGTGGCTGGGGCGCTGGTGGATTCGCGGCGGGCCGGGTCGCGGGGGACGGCGCGGGCGCCCGCGGCGGCTTCGCGGGCGCGTTCGCGTTCCAGGGCCTCGGGGTCGGCGGGGGGCTCGCGGCGGAGCAGGCGGCGGTCGGGCAGGGTGCCGCGGCGGGGGCGTTCGTGGTCGCGGCGGCGGGGCTGGCCCTGGCGGAGGTCGGCGGGTTCCGACGGCGCGCGGTCCCGGGGCGTCTCCGCGGGTTCCACGGGGAGGCTGGGGATGTCGCGGCGACCGCCGCGCCGGGTGGGCGCGGCATCGCGTTCGCGGACGGGTGGTTCGACGTCACGGGCCATGGTGGATTACCCCACAAGCGCTTTCGGGATGGTGGCGTGCTCCGGCAGGATGACGCCGCAGCCGAGCGAGGCCGCGAACGCGGCCGCCTGGTAGCGGTAGCAGCGCCGGGTCTTCAGTCGGGCCTGGGTGGACAGGTCACGGGTGATGGCCTCGATCCGCGGCAGATCACCGCGCAGCGGCTCGGTGATGGTGACCAGCGCGCCGAATCGGGTGACACCGTGTCCACGCGCCTGCTCCTCGCGCGCCTGCTGCGTCGCGCCGACCCGCAGCGTGGCCGCCGCCGACACCACACCGCGCTCGCTCTGCTGGGCGACCAGCGCGTTCTTGTAGTCGTCGTCCACGATCTGGGCGGCGTCACCGGCGGAGTGCGGCCGGTACACGATGGCGATCCGCTTGCGCGGCACCTCGGGATTCGGTGCGAGCAGCCGTTGCAGCACCCGCTCGTCCACCGCACCCTCGGGCGCGGTGTCCATCTCCCAGGTGACCGACCGGCCGCCGTCGTGGATGAAGTGATCCCAGCGCTCCTCGTGCGACACCGGCCCGGCATCGGCCCAATCCAGCCCGTGCCCACCGGGTTCGCCCGCCGCCACCTCCAGATCCGCCTGCGCGGCCGGATCGTAGCTGCGCCGGATGAAGGAGATCACCTCGTCGGCCGACATGGGTTGCGCGCGCACCCCGGCCTCGGCCAGCGCCGCGCAGATGCCGGGCAGGCGGCGGCCGATCTCGACGGCCTCCTCCGCAGGATTCTTGCGCCGCTCCGCCGTGGTGGCCTTGAACGTGATGGCCACGCGCGGCAGCAGCTGCACCCGCTCCTGCGGCAGTTCGGTGGCCAGCTCGTACATGACCTGCTGCGCCAGATCGGGCGCTTCGGGCCGGGTGATGGCGGAAACCTCGGTGAGCAAACGGTTTCCGGTCTCGGGGACGGTGTCGATGACGGGCACCACCGCGACGATGTCGGAGGTCTGCCCCAGTGAGGCCAGGAAGGTGCCCCACGCCGACACCCAGCGGTCGATGACCGGCTGGTCGACCGCCTCGTGCCCCTGCGGCCAGGCGCGCAACACCACCGTGTACTGCCCGAATTGCGGTAGGTGGATCATGCCGAAGCTGTACCCGCCCGCGTCGATGCCCTCGTAGAGCCGCGACGGGGCCATCAGGCCCGGCAGGCGGGTGACGCCGCCCGGAATCCGGGAGAACCGACCGCCGCGGTACACATGCTCACCCTTGCTGCGGCCACGCAACCAATGGAACATCATCAATCCGTTCTCGTATCCGGAGCGGCCCCCCGTCCGCCAGACCAGTGGAACCATCACGACCAGACCGAATCCCGCCACCACGAACGCGGGTTTCGGCCCGGCGACGAGCGCGGTCAGCAGCGCGGTGATCACGACGGCGAAGCCGACCACGGTCTCGCCCCAGCGCAGGCCGAACAGGCCCGCGCTGCGCGGCTTCTGCCACAGCCCGTAGGCGCGGCGCTCGTAGCTCTCGGTGGTGGTCATCGCGGAATGGTGCTCCTGCCGAGGTCGGGTGAACGGTTGGTCCAGCGGTCACCGGCCATATCGCCCATGGCGGTTTCGGCGCGGTTGGCTCCGGCGGTCGCGGACCGCATGGACGCGACCCGGCCCGCCACTCGGGACGCACCGGACGGTACGCCTGCCTGCCCGCCGCCCTGGGGATTGCCCGCCGCGGCCCCGCCACCACCGCGCGGCGGCGGTGTCGGCCGCGGTCCGCCCCCGCCGCCTCCGGGTCGCGGTCCGCCACCTCCGGTTCCGCCCGGCGGCTTGCCGCCGCGGTTCACGTATCCGGCGGTGCCGGGTGCGGCGGTGGACTTCACCGCCACCGCACGGGTGCCGACCGCGCCCAGGGCGGCGACGCCGACCAGGGTGCCGGTGGTGGCGGTCAGACCCGAACCGCCGCTGCCGACGATGGACACCGCCGGGGTCACCAGCCGCATGAGCACCGGCAGCACGAACGCGGCACTGCACAGCAGCACGATGGCGACCAGCATGCGCTGCGCCTGGTCGGCGTCCGGCAGCCCCGCGGTGGTGGTGAGTTCGTCCACGTGCCCGGCGGTGGTGAAGGCGATCATGTAGACGATGGCCGCCACCGGTTTGTAGAGCATGAAGGCGATGATCCACGCGATCAGGCGCGGATACGCCTGTTTGCCGGTATTGGTCCCGGAGGAGGCCGCGGCCAGCGGCAGGACGCCCGCCGCCACCACGAGCAACCCCTGTCGCACGATGGCGAGCACGATCTGCGCGAGCGCCCCGAGCAGGCCGACGATGGCGATGATCAGCACCAAGCCCGGCGAGAACGCTTGCAGCTTGGCGGTTTTCACCATGAGTTCGGCGAGGTTCTGCGCGTTGCCGTCGGTAGCGTCGTTGATCACCCACTCGGAGAAGCGATCCGACGCCTGGGTGCCCGCGACGATCACCGCCCCCAGCATCCAGGAGCTGAAGATCACGCGAGCGAACATGCGGAAGGATTCGGCGGCCTCGCTCATGGCCGCCCCGCGTTTGGCTTCCGCGAGTCTGGCCCCGGAGATGATCACCGACACCATGAGTAGGAGTATCTGGGCCTGATAGGTGTAGTCGTTGATCTTCGTGAACAGCGCCCCGGAGTCCGAGACCCGTTCGTTGGGCACCTTCATCCAGAAGGTCAACGCCAGGATCAACGCCTCGCCCAAACCGTTCATGAGCGAGTCCACCACCTTGCCGAAGGTGGAGTCCCACGCCTTGTCCCGGACGGCCGCGGCGGCGTCGCCCGGGTGCGTGGCCACATTGCCGGCCTTGCACGCCGCCGACGCGGCGTCACCGAGGGAGATGCCGGGGATGCCGAGGCCGTCGAGGGAGTCGTGTAATTCGTTGCAGGCCTGGTCGAAACCGTACTGAGCGTGCGATACCGTCGGAGTCGCGATCATGACGGTGAACACGACCGCGAGGATCGTGACGATGCGCCTCAGCATGTGATCCACCTCTCCTGATCTGCTGCCAGGTCATTCACCATTTCGTCCACCCCGCAAGCGAATCCACGTATTCGGTCTGCGAGCCGCGCGCCGTCGCCGGTTTGAGCCGCCAGTCCCCCGCGTCCCATACCATGATCAGGCGTACCGCCGCCCACAGCTGTCTGCCGTCCACCACGGGACCGCGCGCCGCCAGCCGCACGATCGCCATGTCGTCGGCGTAGTTCTCCACCTGGAAGGCATCCGGCGCCACCAGGTAGCGGGTCACCTTCTCCGGCTGCTGTTTCGGCAGCCGTTCGTCGGCCAGCGCCTGGTCGTAGGCGGCGACCTGCTGGGCCGACACCCGCACCTGGCGCACGTACAGGGTGCGGTCGGCGGGGCGGGCGTTGAGCCGATAGGTGATCTGCGCCGCCGCCAGCACCGCGCCCTGCGGTGTGTGCGAGTACCCCACGGCCAGACCGTCTTCCAGGCGGGTCGGGCCGTCGGAGGTGGAGAAGGGCACCGACGCCCCGAATACCCGCTGCCAGCCACCGGGCCCGGTGGTGCCGCGCGGCGCGGCGGTCAGCCAGTCCGGATCGGAGGGCTCCCGCCGGGCGGAGGTGTCCTGCGTCAGTGGTTGCCCCGCCGGATTGTTCGGCACGTCCACGCGCCGTCCGAAGATGTCGACCTCCGGCTGGGCGAATCCGGTGGCCCCGGTGTCGCCCGCCACGGCCGGGGGCGCGTCGCCCGTCGCCGCGGGTTCGCCGGGGTCGTCGTCGCGGCCCACCCACATGACCACGCCCGCGATCAGGATCAGGGCGAGCAGGGCAGCGGACGCGATGACACCGAACGAGACGCCGCCGCGCTCGGACGGCTCCTTCTCGCTCATTTCGGTGCCTCCACGGTCACTATGTCGGTGGGCAATTCATCGATGGCCTCGACCGTCGGGGCGGTCGAGTCGGGCTCTGGCAGCCGCAGCCGCCAATCGTCTCGGAACCATTCCACGGTGGTGTGGCTCACCGCCCGGGAGCTGTCGGCGTATTCGGTGTAGACATCGACGGTGGATCTGTCCTCGGTGTAGCCGGTGATGCGGAAGCCGAGCAGCCGCGGCGCGTACTCCGGTGCGGCAGGCCCGGCGATGGACAGTTGTGTTCTGGTGACCGCCCAGCCGTCCCGGGCCGGGCCGGGTACCGCCGCGGCGTCGAGCACGGTCGGCCACTGTGTGTCGGTGGCCACCAGCAGTCGGATGGTGTGGGTGATCGCCGCGACGGCGGCACCGGCTCGGGATCGTTCGAAACCCGTTGCGGCGCCGCCGGAGTCGCTGCTCGGACCCTGGTCGGTATGCGGCAGCGACACCCCCTGGTACACCTGCCAGCGCACCCCGGAGGGCGCGGACGGGTCCGCCACCTCGCCGTCGCAGCCGGCGGTGGCCAGCACGGCGACGCCGAGGACGCCGACGGCACGGCGCAGGCGGGCGGGGGCGTGGGTGGGAGCCATCGGAATCCGTTGCGTCCCTAGGTCGGCAGCAACGCGAGGGCGATGCCGCTGGCCGAACTCGCCATGATGGCGCCGATCAGACTCATCACCACCCCGTGCGTCGCCTCGTTGGCGGCCATATCGCCGCGGAACGCGTACCACAGCTTGCCCGCGGACAGGATCATCCACGCCATGCAGAACAGCAGTACGCACCACAGCAGCCAGTCGATCAGCTGCATGATCGGCCGGATCACGTCCGCCGGCATCTGCTTGTAGGCCAGCACGGTGACCACCGCGGAGGCGGACATCAGCCGATCGCCGCATTCATGATCGTGCCGGCACTGGTGGCGATGATGCCGCCGATCATGGCGCCAGCCACCATCTTCGGGGATTCCAAACCGCCTCCTGTCCACTTCTCCCACGCGAACTTGCCGCCCGCGTAGGTGATTCCGAGGATTCCGGACAACAGCACGAACCAGGTGAAATACCGAACAAGTTTCAATAGTTTGTCCGACGCGGGCGGGGCCTCCGGGGTCGGATTCCCGACCTGCGCGAGGACGGCACCGTACGCGTCGTGCACGGCGAGGAGCATGCTCATGATCTGTCCTTCTCCACTAGCACATCGTCGATCACACTGTCGCGTACCGTGGCCCGCGCGGCCCCGGCAGCGACCGACCCGATGGTCTTATCCAAATGCGAAGGGACGCTGCGGGTTACAGCATCCCATGACCCCGGGCGGGGCGAAAGATCGAGTGTTCGGCGCATATCGCTCTCCCGGGGTCTAGTCGTCGTCGTCCGATTCCGGGTCCGGTTCGGCGAGCGCCTCCCGGACCGCCGCCACGATGCCCGCACCGAGCTCGCGGATATCGAGCGGAACCTCGTGCAGCGGATCGGATTTGCGCTTCCGCTGCTGCGGCAGGGGGTCACCGGGCGACCAGACCGGCAACTGGTCGGCTTCGACCAGCGTCCACTCCTCGTGCCACGGCACCTGCCACACCTGACCGGCCAGCGAACCCACCAGATCGCGGTAGCGCCGGATCTCCGCGGGGATGCGGCCCGGGCGCGCCGCCACGGTCACCAGGCCGAGCACCTCACAGGGACCGGCGAGGTCCGCGAGGTGCTGGCGCAGCAGGTCGTGGGCGCGGCTCAGGCCGGAGATCGTTTCGCGGGCGACGAGTACGACGAACGGTGATTCGCGGTCGAAACCTCCGGGCCAGCGGCGATGCGAATCCGCCGCGGGCGCAAGCACATGCGCGAGCGTGGACGTGCCCGCCCCGCCGTGCACACCCAGCAGCCAGACCAGCGGAGCACGTCCGGCGCCGGGGACCGGTCGGTCCCAGATGGGTGCACGAAGTGGTTCGGGCGGCGGCACGACACCTGCCGCCATGGCGGGTTCGGATCGGCGTTCCTTCATGGCTGCGGTCATGATGCCACTCCAGCAAGCAGGCGGCGATACGCACGGCGTGTCTCCGGCGCGAGGTCGCTGTGCCGCACCAGTTCACCCCGCGCGAGGTGCGGATCGTAGGGAATCTCACGGATATCCCGCACCCAGCCGGTGAGATGTTCCCGCAAATGATCAGCGACCCGCGAGTCACCGTGGGGCAGCTGATGGGACACGGCCACCACGGTGTCGCCGACGATGCCGTCGCCCTGCCCCTCGCCCTGTCCGCTGAAGTTGTCGTCGAGCCACTCCAGGGTCAGGCGCAGCCGGTTGGCGGCGTCGGCGCGCGCCGGAATGGCGAGCACCAGCGCGATATCGGCGTCCTCGAGCAACGGCCGCAGATGGCGGCTGGCAATGGGATTGCCGCCGTCGTACACCCCGGTGTAGCCGGAGTCGTGGATGCCGCGCGCCACGGTCAGGTAGGTGGCGCGGCGGCGCAGCGGGGCGGCGTCGCGCCAGAGCAGTCCGATGCCGGAGGTGGCGCGCGACAGACATTCCTTCAGCGGCGCGGGTTCACCGTCCCCGCGGCCGTACAGCCACGCCTGCAGACTGATCGGGCTCAGGTGTTCGTCCGCGCCCCGCAGGGCCAGATCACTGCCGGCCGAGGTGGCGTCCACGGCCGCCGCCTGCGCTCCGGCCGAACTCAACTCCCCGGCCAGCCCGAGTGCGGTGGTGGTGGTTCCGGCCCCACCGCAGCCGCCGACCACCAGGATCGGGCGCGGGTCGGGTTCGCCGTCGCCGGAGTGTTCGCGCCGCTTGCGCAGGCGTACCACCGGAGCGCGCGCGGGCCGACCCGACGGCTCACCCTCCTCGGGGGTCTCGTCGAGCCAGCGGCTCCAGTCCTGATCCATGTCCGTGCTCCCTCTTATCCCGCCGGGATCACCGGCGTGGTGGTGCGACCGCCGACAACCATGGTGCCCACGGATTGCGCTGTGGCGCCACGGGAATGGAGCACATAGAGCGCAACGCCGCCCGCGAGGGCCAGCAACAGAACGGCTATCAGGACGGCGGCCAGGGCGACGAGGCGGCGACGCCGGAACTTCGCCGATGCGGCAGCGGCTTTCGCGCCGCGCGCCTCGGCGGAGTCCGACGCCGCCCGCGATAGCGCCGCGTCGTCGAACTCCTCGTTCCCGCTGTCGTCGTGCCCGCCGTCGAGGTCGGCCGGGAAGGGCAGTAGATCGGCCGGACGTTCGCGCAGCCGGAAGGCCGGAGCGCGATCGGTCACCCAGTCCGACCAGCGCCCCGTGTAGTGACTGCGCCGGAACAGCGACTCGTCGACGGGGGGTACGACCTCGACATCGTCGTCGCGGATGTAGTGCGGGAATCCGCCCGTTCCGCCGTCGTCGCCGAATACCGGTGCGACGTGCGCGTCCTCGGCGCCGGCCCCGTCTTCGGGGGGCAGCGCCGGATACCAGCGCGACATCTTTTTGTACGACTTCAACATTTCCGCGGAGCGAGGCGCGTCGTGCGGCATCGTCGTACCCTCTCGGCGGTCGGTGAAGCTTCGGTGTGGTCGCGGCGGGGCGCGCCGTCCTCGGGCACGGTCCCGACTGGAAATTCTCTCGTATCAGGCGGATTCCCACCTCCCGACGCGCCGGAAATCACCCTCAGAAATTCGACGGAACTCGTGAACCGACCGGTACCATGCTTCACCCCCGGCTTGATACTCACCGGTAACTACCGCCGTGAAAGGGGTTGTGGGGTACCCCCCTTCCACACCAGAAGCCGAGAATCTACATTAACAAGACCTAGTAACAGGAGGTTTTGTGAAGACAGCAGATACCGTCGCGGTGGTGACCGGCGGCGCTTCCGGACTCGGCCTGGCCACCGTGCGTGAGCTGCACGGCGCCGGCGCCTCGGTCGTCATCCTCGATCTTCCGTCGTCCGACGGCAAGGCCGTGGCCGAGGAACTCGGCGAGCGCGCGACCTTCGCACCGGGCGATGTGACCAGCGAAGCGGACGTCACCGCCGCGCTGGACGCCGCCGCCGGACTCGGCACGCTGCGAATCGCGGTGAACTGCGCGGGAATCGGCAATGCCATCCGCACGGTGAGCAAGAAGGGCGCGTTCCCGCTCGACGCCTTCACCAAGGTGGTCAACGTCAACCTGATCGGGTCGTTCAATGTGATCCGTCTGGCGGCCGAGCGCATGGCCGCCACCGAGGAGGCCGAGGGCGAACGGGGCGTCATCGTCAACACCGCCTCCGTGGCCGCCTACGACGGCCAGATCGGTCAAGCCGCCTACTCGGCCTCCAAGGGTGGAATCGTCGGCATGACCCTGCCGATCGCGCGCGACCTGTCGGGCTACAAGATCCGGGTGAACACCATCGCGCCCGGCCTGTTCCGCACCCCGCTGTTCGCGACGCTCTCCGATGAGGCCATCGCCTCGCTGGAGGCACAGGTGCCGCACCCCTCGCGGCTGGGCAACCCCACCGAATTCGCCGCCCTGGTGCGCCACATCGTGGAGAACCCCATGCTCAACGGCGAGACCATTCGCCTCGACGGCGCCATCCGGATGGCGCCGCGCTGATCCGCCGCCGGTCGGCCCCGGTTCCGAGATCCCGGGGCCGACCGGCTCTCACCGCGCCCACGGCCGCGCGCCCCCCTCCGGAGTCTCGCCCGGCGAGTCCCGAATCAGCGCGTCGGCCGCGCCCGCGTCGAGAGGCCGCCACGCCGAGGCCGTCCACGACAATGGCCCCTGGACCAGTCACGCGTCGATCGGACCGATCCGGTGCAATCGACCGAACTCGATCCGTCCCGTCGACCGACGTCGAGCCGTTCCGTCGACCGACCTCGAGCGGTTCCATCGACCGACCTCGGGCCGGATCCGGCAGTCGGATTCGATCCGGCGCGACGGCACGACTCGAAACGGAGCATCGACCGGATTCGGCTCGACCGCAATCCCGCTACGCGCGCACCGATATCGGCTCCGCGCCGAGCACGGCGTCGCCATCGGTGGGCACCGCATGTGCGGCCAGTGCGCTCGACCAACCGACTACGGCCAGCGCGGTAGCGCCCAGGGCCACGCCGATCCAGGCGAGTGCCGGGTAGTCCCAGTGCGCGCCCAGCGCCACGCCGCCCAGCCACGGGCCGACGGTGATGCCGATATTGAACGCCGCCACATTTCCGGCCGCACCCAGGGTGGACGCGCCCGGGGCGAGGGTGAAGACGCGGCTGTTGAGCACCGGGTTGACGCCGAAACCGAACGCGCCCAACAGGAATACCAGCAGCACCACCGGCACGACGTGGTGCGCGGCGAGCGCCAGCAGTGCCGAGGTGACGGTCAGTCCGGTGATCCCGACCGTGAGGCTGCGCAGCGGATGGGCGTCGGCCGTACGACCGCCCACCATGATTCCCAGGCAACTGCCGATCCCGTAGACGGCCAGGACGACGGGCACCCAACTTTCGGACATCCCGGTGGTCTCGGTGAGGAAGGCGGCGAGGTAGCCGAAGGTGACCATCAGCGCGGAGATGGCCAGCGCGGTGGTGAGGTAGAGCAGCCAGACCGGCAGGGTGGCCAGGGCACGCACCTCGGTGCGCACGCGCGGCGCGACCGCCGGACGCACGTCCGGAACCTTGGCGATCACCCCCGCCATGGCCGCGATCGACAGCACCGCCACCGCCCAGAACGCGGCCCGCCACCCGAGATGCTGTCCGATGACCGTGCCCGCGGGCAGTCCGACGACGGTCGCCACGGTGAGACCGCCGGCCACCACGCTCAGCGCGCGCCCGCGTGCGTTCTCCGCCACCAGACCGACCGCGGTCGCCACGGCCACCGACCAGAAACCGGCGTAGACGAAGGCCGCGACCACGCGCGTCGCGAACAGCACCCCGTAGTCGGAGGTGAGCGCGCCCAGGACGTGCGCGGCGGCGAAAACGGCGAGGAAGGCCAGCAGTGCGGTTCGGCGCGGCCAGCGCAGGGTGGCGACGGCCAGGATCGGCGCGCCGATGAGCATGCCCACTGCGAAGGCGGAGATGAGCAGTCCGACCTGAGGCACGGAAACACCGAGGTCACTTGCCATTTCGGTGAGCAGCCCGGCGATCATGAGTTCGGATGTGCCCTGGGCGAATATGGACAGGCCCAGGATGTAGACGGCCACTGGCATCGGAATTCCCTTCGGTTGTCGGACAGCATGTTTTGGATCGATTGGTTCAAAATGAGGACGGCGCGATCCGCGCGGGTCGCCGCTGGGCGAACCGCGCCAGGCGCTACGTCGGATCGAGTGACATCTCCGTCGAATCGGGGCGATGAGCCGCCCTGTCGCCCCGGAGCGGAGCGACAATCAGAGCTGGTTCACCAGCCAGCCCGCGCCACCAGCGACTCGGCTTCACCGGCGACCCGGCTTCACCAGCGACCCGGCTTCACGGTTAATACGGCTTCGCCGACGCACAGCACCGAGCGCCGATTCACAGGCAGCCCAACGCCACCTCGGCGATGGCGGCCAGCGCCGCCCGGTCCGCACCGCCCCGGGCGGCCACCCGCATACCGCCGATGGTGGCGACGATGAACCGGGCCAGATCGCGGGGGTCCCGGTCGCCGCTGATCTCCCCCGCGCGCTGCCCCTCGGCGATGGCGGTGGCGAGGGCGAGCAGCCGCCGCTCCTCGTCGGCACGCAGCAACCGCGCGATCTCCGGATCCCGCTCCCCCAGTTCGACGGTCGCGTTCACCACCAGACACCCCAGCGGATCCCCCTCCGGGGCATCGATGATGAACTCCAGCAGCCGCGCGATCCGGTCCCGCACCGGCCCCGGCCCGTCGAGCACCGCGAACGTATCGGCGTTCTTGTCCGCCATATACCGCCGCAGCGCCCGCTGGAACAGATCGTGCTTACTGCTGAAGGTGTTGTAGATACTGCTCCGCCCCAATCCGGTAGCGGCACAGAGTTCCTGGGTGGACGTGCCGTCGTACCCCGCACGCCAGAAGGCCCGCATGGCGGCGTCCACCGCCCTCTCCTCGTCGAACTGCTTGGGTCGCGCCATGCGACCGACGCTAGCACGTTTTGTATGGACCAGTCCAAAATGGGTCCGAGCCCCGGTCGTCCCGACGGGCCGCAGTGGCGTTCCCGATCGTCGTCGCTCATGCGGCCGGGCACAGGCGACGCGCGGTGGTGTCGACCGCGAGCGCGGCGTCCACGCAACCACCCGGCAGCCCGTCGTGCTCGGCGGTGCCGAAATTGGCCGTGACGGTGAGGGTGCCGTTGCCGAAGACGGTGCGCTGCACCAGGTGGTCGTCGGTGAGCCAGCGGAAGTCCGTCATGGGGAGGGTGGCCGCGGCCTCGTGCAGGGGTGCGAAGAAGCGTTGCAGGCGGGCGATGTCGGGGCCGCGCTCGGCCAGGGTGTCGCCGTCGAGCACGAAGTTCAGCGGGGTGTTGTTCAGGATGGCGGTCAGGGCCCGCATCGTCTGCTGTTGCGGCAGTTTGTCGTAGGACAACTCCCAGCGGTCGGTGTTGACGATCGAGTCGTGCAGCACGGTTTCGTACAGGGGCACCCGGTAGGCCGGATCGAACATGGCCCGCGCCAGCTGGTCGGGCAGCACGACCGGCTGGAAGTAGGTCCGCGGCGCGTTCGCGGGGGCGTAGCCGCCCCAGACCGCGCGATCGCGCTGGAATGCCCACAGCCGGTCCGAGACCGGGGTCTGCGCGCCATGGTCGAAGTCGAGCACCGGCGCCGCCCACGCACCCGCGGATTCCGAGCCGAGCACCTGGCCGCGGTCCTCGGCGAGCCAGCGCAGGCGGGCGAGCCGATTGTCCCGGTCCCGGCGCGCGGTCATCGGGTGATCGACGCTGTGGTCGTCGAAGAATTCTCCGGCCGCGTCCACATCGAGGAAATAGGTGTTCGCGCCATTGCCGGTGACCTGCGCGTAGCGGTCCCGGTACAGGTCCGGAACCTGGTGCAACGCTTGAGAACTCAGGTAGCAGCCCCGGCCGCCGAAGCCCGTTTCTGGGGTGCCGTCGGTCGCGCGGACGCAGCCGTCCGGCCAGGTGGAGCCCGGCCAGCGCGAGCCGGGATTGTCGGCGGTCGCCGGATCCTGCCCGTTGGCCCACGAATCATAGGGCCCGGCAAGGTATCCGGCGTTCTTCGCGGCCGCGACGGCCGCCGCGCTCATGGGCGAATCATCGGAGTCGTAGCCGAGCCACATCCGGGTGATGCCCAGCTGCCGCAAGCGCTCGACGGCCTCGGGCGTGCGCGCCTCACCCCACACGTAGGCGTGGAACGCGCCGAGCAGCCGGACCACCTCCGGATTGCGCGCGATCTTCGCACGCAGCGAGCGGAATTCGCCGTGCCGCAGCAGCCAGTCGCGATAGTCCCGCGCGGCGGCCACGGGGGAATCGTCGGTGAGCGCGAAGGTGACCGTGTAATCGGCGGTGTCGCCGCGATCGTCGAAATCGTGTGCGGCAGCGGCTGTCAGGCTGCCGTCTACCGACCGCACCGTGAGCGTGCTGCCGATATCGGTGGGCACCAGGTAGCTGACACCGCGCCCGTCCAGCCGATACCCCCAGAACGGCATGGTGAGCCCGGAGGTGAGCGTGAGCGGGCTGTCCACCAGCCCCGCGTCCGGCCCGTTCCAGAACGGATCCCGCACCGGCAACGACAGGCCCTCGCCGCGCGGGATCTGCAGGGAGCGCGCGGCGGGGTCACCGCCGGTGATCGGCCAGATCAGGCGACCCGGGCGCGCACTGTGCACGGTGACGCGCAGGCGGCCGTCCTGTCCGCTGGCGGTGACCGTCCAGCCTCGGTCGGGGTAGGTCCACTGCGCGCTCTCGCCGTCCGTCCGCACGGCGCCCGCCGTCCCCAGTCCGGCGGCGGGGCCGGACAGCTCCACACGCTGCCCGCCCGTCTCGGCGCTGACAGCCAGCGAGGCCGTGTCGATCTCGGCCGTTCCGCCGTCCACCGTGATAGCCACCCGATTGCCATCTACGCGCGGCGCGTTCGTCTCCGGCGGGCGCGAGCAGGCCGCGGATCCGGTCACGACCAGTCCGGACAGCATCAGCAGCACCCATATGCGTCGAGGTTTCCGCCATCTCATACCCGCCACGCTCACGGTCTCCGATGAGAGTTGGATGAGAACGCCCAGTTCGGGGCCGTCCGTATGATGCCGTGGCATGCGGGTGCTGGTGGTGGACGACGAGGCCGCGGTGCGCGACGCCCTGGTGCGGGCCCTGGCCGCAGAGGGCTACGACACGCGCGGGGTGGGCGATGGCGCGACCGCTCTCACTGCGATTGCCGACTGGCAGCCGGGAGTGGTGGTGCTGGATATGGTCATGCCGTTCCTGGACGGCCTGACCGCCTGCCGCACGCTGCGGGCGCGCGGCGACCGCACCCCGATCCTCATGCTCACCGCCCGCGACGCCGTCGCCGACCGCATTGCCGGATTGGATGCCGGCGCCGACGACTACCTGGTCAAACCCTTCGATCTGGATGAGTTGCTGGCGCGGGTGCGGGCGCTGGTGCGGCGCACCCAGCCCGCGGACGGTGCGGTGCTGTGCTGCGCCGATCTGGTCATGGACACCACCGCCCATACGGTGCGCCGCGGCGGACGCGTCATCGAGCTCAGCCGAACCGAATTCGCGCTGCTGGAGGTCCTGCTGCGCAATGCCGGACAGGCGCTGCCCCGCGAAATGCTGGTCGAGCGGGTGTGGGGACGGGCGGCCACCTCGAATTCGCTCGAGGTCTACATCCGCTATCTGCGGCGCAAACTCGATATCGACGAGCTGCCGCCACTCGTGCACACGGTGCGCGGTATCGGCTACCGCCTGGGGCGGATGTGAGGCGGCTCGGGCTGCGCGGCCGGATCGCCGCGTTCTTCGTGCTCGCCATGGCCGGGGCGCTGGCGGGCATGGCGGCGGCGGCTTATCTGGTGGTGGGCCACCAGTTGCACAGCGCCCTGGACACCGGTCTGCGCCGGGAGGCCACCCGGATCACGCGGCAGTTCGCGACCGAGCCCGCGGTGGCCGCCCTCTCCGGACCCTGCCGCTACCTCGCCGCCCCGAGCTGTGTCCAGGTGGTGACGGCCGACGGCATCGTCGAATCGGATACCCGGCCCGAGGACACGCTGCCGGTGGACGACCGCACCCGTGCGGTCGCGAACGGTTCCGCGGCGGCGTACTTCAGCGATTTCACGACCGACGGCCTCCCCATGCGCATGTACACCGCGCCGCTGCGGCCGGGCAGTGCCGTCCAGGTGGCGCAGCGCGCCGATACCGTCTCCACCGGACAGCGCCGGGTCGGTCTCGCCCTGCTCGCGGCGGCGGGGGTGGGCACCCTGCTGGCCGCCGTCATCGGGACCACGCTGGCGCGCCGCGCACTCGCCCCCGTGGAAACGCTCACCCGGGCCGCCGAGGAGGTGGCGCGCACCCGAAACCCGGACCGGCACATCGCGATCACCGGATCCGATGAACTGGCCCGGTTGGCCGCCAGTGTCAACACCATGCTCGACGAACTCGACGCGGCCCTCACCGCGGAACGGGATGCCCGTGCGGCACAACGGCGTCTGGTCGCCGACGCCTCCCACGAGCTGCGCACCCCGCTCACCGCGCTGCGCACCGATATCGATCTGCTGCGCCGCGCCCGGCGGCTGTCCCCCGAACACCTCGACGAGACGGCGGCC
The DNA here is from genome assembly GCF_007362295.1 of Nocardia otitidiscaviarum. Classification (NCBI taxonomy): domain Bacteria; kingdom Bacillati; phylum Actinomycetota; class Actinomycetes; order Mycobacteriales; family Nocardiaceae; genus Nocardia; species Nocardia otitidiscaviarum. Next base: position 4,000,139 of record NZ_CP041695.1, read on the forward strand.
GCGCTGCGCGTGCGGGCGGAGGAACTGTCCGGCCTGGTCACCGACCTCATCGACCTCGCCCGGGACGACGATCCGACCGCACCCCGGGTGCCGTTCGAGGACCTGCGCGCGGACACGCTGGTGCGGGACTGCCTGGACCAGGCTCGAAGGCATTGGCCCGCTATCGCTTTCGACACCGAGCTGGAACCGACCACCGTGTACGGCAACCCCGAGCGGCTCACCCGCGCCGTCACCAATCTGCTCGACAATGCCGCCAAATTCAGTCCGCCGCACGGCACGGTCCGGGTGGAGCTGACCGGCCGGTGCCTGTCGGTGCGCGACGGCGGCCCCGGTATCGCAGCACAGGACCTGCCGCATGTCTTCGACCGCTTCTACCGCTCCCCCACCGCCCGCTCGACACCCGGCCACGGTCTGGGCCTGGCCATCGTGGCCCAGGTCGCCGCCGCACACGACGCCCAGCTCACCGTCGCCTCCGAACTCGGCCACGGCGCGGAATTCCGGCTGTCCTTCCCCACGGCCCGCACCGAGCGCTGACCGCCCGCATTATGCTGGGGCGGCGCGAGATTCGGCCAGCCGCCGTGTCGGGTGCACCAGGGATACACCGCGAATTCACTCCGGATGACTTGGATCACTTACTCCCCCCGCAGGGGCCGCGGTACCGGACAGGAGTTCGCCATGCTCGCCAGAGTCACGCTGCGCCGCACCGTCATTCCGGATTGGCATGAGCTACTGGCGGCCTTCTGCGGCCATATCGGTGAGCAGCCCGGTACCCACCCCGTCACCCGCTGCGCCTTCGCGCTGGCGCAGCTGCACCTGGTATCGCAGGGTCATCCCCAGCACGCCGGTGAGATCGACGGTGTCCGTGCCGAACTCATCGCCGATATCGACGAGTGGGTGCGGCGCAATGTCCCGCGCGCCGCGCAGCGCCGCGGGTCCTTCGGCACCGCCGTCGATCGCATGGCCGCGGCCCAGGTGCACGCCAGTACCGTGCTGCGCACCGCCGCCAGCGCCTCCGACGAACGGGTCCACACCGCGTGGCATCGCCTGGCGACCCTCGCCGACGCGTGGAACGACCGCATCCACGGCCTCGCCTGAACGCGCTACACCAGGGCCGGTGTCCGAGCGGAGGCGCGCGGGCCGCGAGCGCGGTATTCCTGTGGCGGACAGCCCTTCCAGCGCCGGAAGGCGCGGATGAACGAGGCGGCCTCCGCGTAGCCGAGGCGGGCGGCGACCTGTTCGGTGGTCATATCGGTGTGGTCGAGCAGTTCCTCCGAGAGCGTCTGGCGGACCTCGTCCAGCAGCGCCCGGAAGGAGGTGCCCTCCTCGTGCAGTCGCCGCGACAGCGTGCGCTGGCTCATGTACAGCTGGGCGGCCACGGCGGTCTGGTCCGGGATCTCGGCCGGGTCACGCACCAGCAGATCCCGCACCGCGCCCGCGACCCCGGTGCGGGCCTGGCGGCGAGACAGCAGTTCACGACACAGCTGCTCGCAGGTGCTGCGCGCCCATTCGTTGGCCCGCGGCGGCGCGCTGTCCAGACACGCGCTGTCGAAGGCGATTTCGTCGACCGGATGGTCGAAGGTCGGTTCGATGCCCAGGATGTCGCGGTAGCGGGTGGTGTCGGCGGGGCGGCGGTGCCGGAATCCGATGCGGCGGACGGGAACCCCCGTGGTGAACAGTTCGCGCCCGAGCAGCAGCACACCCGTCATGACCCGTTCGACGAGGAAGGATCGCACGTCGGCGGGCACCTCGTCACCGTCGAACCGCAGCCGCGCCTCACCCTCGGACTCCTCGAAGGACAGCCCGCCGCCCACGAAGGACAGGTCCACGTAGCGCAGCGCCACGTCCACCGCATCGCGCGGGGTGCGACTGCCGATCAGGCTCAGACCCCACGGGCCGTGCAGGCCGACGTGGTCGAGAGCGCCCGCCGCCACCCCCAGTCCCGGTTCCCGACCGAAGCGCGCGAGCAGAGCGCGCATGACCGTGAGTTCCTGGCCCGCCGTGATCTCGGCGCTCGGATCGACCAGCGCCGTCGTCGGCAGCCCGGTACCCGCCAGGCAGTCCGCCGCGGGCATCCCCCGTTCCTCCGCCAGTCGTGTCAGAACGCGCACCCCGGAGGTATTCCGCAGCAGATCCCAGTCACACATGTACCCGTTCCCTCATCGCCGTCGAACTGTCCCAGCGGGTTGGCGACAGATATCAACACCAACCGTTCCCTGTGACGAAACCTACAAAATGAACGGTGGTGTACACAAGACCGAACGCCAACTGACCCAGACCGCTAGACCGCCAGTGATACCGGACAGAACCGGTGAAATCCCCCCGAACAGGGGATATGGCGCGACAATCGGAACCTGCTGTCTCAGTCACCTCGTTCCCGGAAGAGCTGCGCCGCCGCGCCCAGTAGGGTGGGGCGCACACCAGAGCACGAGGAGGTCGCGGTGCAGGAAACCGCCGTCGTCACCGGCGCATCGTCCGGAATCGGGAAGGCCACCGCGGCGGCGCTGGCCGCCCGCGGCTACCGGGTGATCGGCACCAGCCGCAGCCCGGAGGGCATTGCGGACGCCGATCGGGTGCCGGGCGTGGAGTACCGGGCCCTCGACCTCACCGACGACGCGTCCATCGCGGAGTTCGCGCGCGGACTCGGCCCGGTCGACGTGCTGATCAACAATGCCGGGGAGAGCCAGGCCGGGCCGCTGGCCGAACTCCCCGGCGACGCGGTGGCGCGGTTGTTCCGGCTCAATGTGCTCGGCCCCGTCGCCCTCACCCAGGCCGTGCTGCCCGGAATGCGCGAGCGACGCCGCGGCCGGGTGATCATGGTCGGCTCCATGCTCGCGAGTTTCCCGATGCCGTACCGCTCCTCGTACGTGGCGACCAAGGCGGCGCTGCGCGGCTTCGCGACCGCCGCGCGATTCGAGGAGTCACCCTTCGACGTCTGGATCACCACGGTCGAACCGGGGCAGATCGATACCGGCCTGCGCGAGCGCCGCACCAAATACCTCGACGAAGGTTCCGCACACACCGCGGATTTCACGCGCTTCATGACCGCGCTGGATCGCAAGCAGGCCGAGGGCATCACGCCCGAGCGGGTCGCGGAGACCATCGTCCGGGCCGTCGCGGCGGACCGCCCGAAACCGCTGTACGCCGTGGGCAGCAACGCCCCGCTGCTGTTCGCGGTGCGGCGGCTGCTGCCGCGCACGGTCATGGAGAAGGCCATCGCCGCCGCCTACGGCCTGAAGCGCTGACCCGGCCCGGGACTCAATTCGGCCGCGCGTGCCGGTCCAGGAACCGGTCGAACGCGTGCCGGGACAGCTGCGTACCCCAGTCACCCCAGTTGATGTCGTAGGCGTGCTCGCCGTACGGAATCGACAGCAGCTCGTGTGCCACACCGGCCGCCGCGAGCAGCCGGGCCAGCTGGGCCGACTGGGCGTGCGGCACCACGTGATCGCGCGTGCCGTGCATGAGCAGGGTCGGCGGCAGCCCGGGCCGCACATAGCTCACCGGCGCGGCCGCCGCGTAACGCTCGGGCACCTGCTCCGGGGTGCCACCGGTGTAGTCGCGCAACAGTTCCCGCGTTCCCGCGACCAGGTCCGGATCGTGCCAGCCCGCCCGCAGGTCGGTGGCCGGGTAGAGGGCGGCGACCGCCCGCACCGCGGTATCGGTGACCGCGCAGCTGGGCTGGACACGGTCGTCGGAGTACGCCGCCACGAGAGCCAGATTCCCACCCGCCGAAGCGCCCGCCACCACCACCCGCTCCGGATCGAGACCGTAGCGTTCGGCGTGCTGTTTCACCCAGCCGATCGCGCACTTCACATCGGCGGGCGCCTGATCCCAGCGCGGCGGCGGACTCAGCCGGTAGTCGATGGCGAAGACGGCGTAGCCGCGCTCGTTGAGCCACTCGTGCCAGCGCGGTGACTGCGCGCGATCACCCTCGGCCCAGCCGCCGCCGTGCACCCACACCACGGCCGGACGCGGCGAATCCGAGGTTCCCGACGGCAGTTTCACATCGAGCAGCAACTCCCGGCCGTCGACGACGTTGTAGCCGACCCCGAACCGCGGATCCAGCGATCCGGTATTCGATCCCGCCGTGATGTACTCACCGAACGACAGGCTCGCCCCCTGCCGCTGCGCCTCCCGCCAAGACGCCACCAGCGGCACGACGGCCGCCGCCGCACCCACCACACACACCAGCGCGGTGAGCGCACCCAGCCAGCGAACCACGGCGTGCCCGCGCAGCCGGGCCAGCAGCGCCAGCCCCGCGCCCGCGATGCCGAGCGGAATCAGGAACAGCCCGTAATTGCTGACCACCGCCGACAGCCGCACCAGCGGATCGGATATCGGGTAGCGGACGATGACATAGGTGCTCGTTCCCATTACCGCCGCGATCAGTACCGCCACGAAGGCGAATAGCCAGCGAACGATCATGCGCGCTATTAATCCATGCCGCGCCGCGCCCGGCGCGACGGCACGCCGACAGAAACCGCCATTCCGGTAACAGTGTCGAATTGCGCCGCGCATTACGGCAATAAGCCCCGAACCTCTCCGTTAGCCTCGAAAGCGGATACCCCGCGCGGCCCGCCGGAGCACCGGCGCATGACGGGTCCGCGCCTGCGTCGGCCGTGTCGCCATCCTGCCTCCTCGCCGACGCCTGCCCAGCGAGCGGGTGTCGAGGGAGTCACACCGCCTCGGCACGGGAACCGAGGGAGGGAGCGGCCGTGCAGCCCGAGTCCGCATCCCCGCGCGGCGAGACCGCCTCGGCCCTGCGCATCATCCGAAAGAACTTCTCCGCCACCGCGATATCGAGTCTGCGCACCTTCGGCCGCACGGTGGACCTGGCCGTCGAATCGGTGCGCGGCGCGGTCACCGATATGGTGGCGCGCACCTTCCCCTGGCGCGAAATGCTGCATCAGGCTTGGTATCTCATCACCGTCACGGCATTGCCCGCCATCCTCATGGCGATTCCCTTCGGCGTGGTGGTCTCGGTGCAGGTGGGCAATCTGATCCACCAGCTCGGCGCGGATTCACTGCTCGGCGCGGCAGGCGGTCTGGGCGTCATCCAGCAGGGCGCGCCGATTGCCACCGGACTGCTGCTCGGTGGTGCGGGGGCCTCGGCCATCGCCTCCGATCTGGGGGCGCGCACGGTGCGCGAGGAGATCGACGCCCTGCGCGTCATGGGTATCGACCCGGTGCACCGACTCGTCGCACCACGGGTGGCGGCCATGCTTTTCGTGGCACCGCTGCTCAATATCCTGATCGTATTCGTGGGCATTCTGGCCGGATACGGGGTGGCGATCGGCGCGCAGAATGTGACGCCCGGAAGTTACTGGGCGACATTCGGCGCGTTCACCGTTCTCGCGGACGTCTGGATTTCCCTCGGCAAGGCAATGCTTTTCGGATTCATCGTGGTGATCGTGGCCTGTCAGCGCGGGCTGGAGGCCCGGGGTGGGCCGCGCGGCGTCGCCGACGGCGTCAATGCCGCGGTGGTGCTGTCGGTGGCGGCCATCATCGTGGTGAATCTCGCCATCACGCAGGTGGTCACCATGTTCCTGCCGATGCGGGTGGCATGATGCGTCCACTGGAGAACGCCGGATTCGCGGTCGGCTTCGTGTGGCAGGCACTCGCCGGGATCCCGGTGACGCTGGCGCGGTATCGCGCCCAGACCATGCGCACCATCACCGATATGACCTGGGGCCGCGGCTCGTTCATCGTCGGCGGCGGCACGGTGCCGATGCTGGTGGTGCTCGGCATCGCCATCGGCGCGGGGGTCGGCATCCAGTCCTTCGCCGCCCTGGACCTGCTCGGGCTGGGCTCGGTCACCGGCGTGGTGTCGGCCTTCGCGAATACGCGCGAACTCGCCCCCATCGCCGCGGCCGTCGGGTTCGCCGCGCAGGCGGGCTGCCGGATGACCGCCGAGATCGGCTCCATGCGCATCTCCGAGGAGATCGACGCCATCGAATCCTTCGGCCTGCGCTCGGTCCCGTTCGTGGTCACCACGCGGGTGATCGCGGGGGCGGTGGCGATCGTGCCGACCTTCCTGATCGCGCTCATTTTGTCGTATCTGGCCTGCGATACCGTGATCGTGCTGCTGCACGGCCAGGCGGGCGGCGTCTACGACCACTACTTCTTCCAGTTCACCAGCGGCTACGACATCGTCGCGGCGGTGGTGAAGATCCTGGTGTTCGGCGTCGCGGTCATTCTCATCCACTGCTACTACGGCTTCTTCGCCTCCGGCGGACCGGAGGGTGTCGGCATCGCCTCGGGGCGGGCGGTGCGCGCCAGCTTCGTCGCCATCGTCGGCTTGGACATGGTGCTGACGCTGCTGCTGTGGGGCGTCGACTCGGCCATCGAGTTCCCGGGGTAGCCATGCCGAACTACGCGATTCCCGGGGTGCGGACCACACGGCCCATGGCCCGCGGGCTCGGCGTGCTGCTGGTGCTGTGCACGGTGGCGGCGGTGCTGACCTGGAACGCCTACCAGCGGCGCGCGCCCACGGACACACTGCGAATCCAGTTGCGCACCGAGCAGATCGGGGCGGGCATCGGCGTCGGCACGGCGGTGCGGTTGGACGGGGTGGCGGTCGGCCGGATCGCGGCGGTGCGGCCCGTCGAACGGGGGCGGCAACTGCTCACCCTGGAACTGGACCGGTCCCAGACCGCCGGCCTCACCGACACCTTCGGCGTCGACTACGCGCCGGAGAACCTCTTCGGCATCAGCACGCTGGCGCTGCGCGCCGAACCGGGCGGCGCGCCGCTGCGCGACGGGCAGCTGATCGATGTGGGCGGACGCGTCGAGGACGTGACCATGGGCGCGCTGCTGCGCACCCTCACCGGCACCGTCACCGAGGTGCTCACTCCCGAACTCACCGAACTGCTCACCCGCATCGACACCGATCTGCGGGCCTTCACGCCGATCATCGAGGCGGTCGTCGAGTTGGGCCGGATCGTCGCCGACACCCAGGTGTACCCGTCGTCGTTCCTGATCGACCAGTACGGGTCGTTCCTGAACGGGTTCGGCGCGTTCACCTCCGCCACCTTCCGGCTGGCGGCGGCTCTGATGGATATCGAGATCTTCCGGACCGAACGGGAGCGTTACGACACCTCCATCACCGTCATCCGCGACGGGGTGCTGCTCGGTCTGGCCGATACGCTGAACACCCTGCGCACCCACCTCGGCGGACTGATCGGCGCGCTCACGCCCACCGTCGAGGCGCTGGCGGGCACGGTGCCCGACCCGGCGACCTCGCGGGCGCAACTCACCGAACTCATCGAGCGCCTGGACCGCGTCTTCGCCGACACGCCCGACGGTCCCGTGGTGTCGCTCGAGGTGACTCTGCGCGGCGTCCCGGCGGTGGGCGTACCCCTGCTCGGGCAGCAGGCGTTCACGGCTCTCACACAGCCAGAGGGGGTGCGATGACGAGAGGGGCGACGACGAGATCCACCACGGTCGGGGTGCTGGTGCGGCTCGGCGTGTTCACCGCCGCCATGCTGGCGCTGCTGTTGGTGGTGATCACCGCCATCCTGCGGCCGGTATCCGGCGACACCGTCGGATACCGCGCGGAATTCACCGATGTGAGCGGCCTGAGGCGCGGTGACGACGTGCGCATGTACGGGGTGCAGGTCGGCGAGGTGACCGCGATCGAACTCAGCGGCGCGACGGCCGTCGTCCGGTTCACGGTGCGCACCGATAGGCCCGTCTACGAGAGCAGCGGGCTGGCCATCCGGTATCAGACGCTCACCGGGCAGCGGTATGTGGATGTGCGGCAACCGGATCGGCCCGGCGCGCGACTCGGGGCCGGTGCCACCATCGGGCTCGACAAGACCATCCCGTCGTTCGATATCACCCAGCTGTTCAACGGCCTGCGGCCGGTGCTGGAGGAATTCTCCCCCGGCGCGCTCAATCACTTCGCGGAGAGCGTGCTGGCGGTGATCCAGGGCGACGGGTCCGGCATCGGGCCCGCCCTGGACGCCTTCGAACGACTCAGCCGCTATGTCAGCGACCGGCAGGCCGTGCTGTCGCTCATCGTGTCCAATCTGCAGCACATCTCCGATCAGATCGGCGGCAAGTCCCCCCATCTGGTCACCCTGCTGCGCGGGATCGCCGACGTGTTCACCGCCCTGAACATCGAACTCGACGGGCTGCTGCTGTTCGCCGACACCGCGCCCTCGGCCCTGGGCCCGCTGAACAGTCTCATGGCGACGCTGGGATTCACCGAGCGCAGCAATCCGCTGCTGGTGCGGGACCTGCGGCTGCTGTTCCCGGATCCGGACCAGGCCCTCGACGTGCTCGGCCGCCTGCCCGGCCTGTTGCAGACCCTGGCCGACCTGCTGCCACCGGCCGACGGGACACCCGGCCGGGCCGACCTCACCTGCTCGCGCGGACCGGCCCCGGTGCCCGCGCCGTTCGCCGTGCTGATCGCCGGACAGAGGATCGCGATATGTCGGAACTGACGCCCGCGCGGGAGCTGCGGCTCGGCCTGTACGGGGCCGTGGCGCTGGTCGTGCTGCTCGTCGCCACCGGCATCGTCTACGTGCTGCCGATCGGCAAGCGCGTCTACACGGCCGAACTCACCGAGGCCCGGTCGGTGGATGTGGGTGACGAGGTGCGGATCGCCGGAATCGGGGTCGGCGCGGTGAGATCCCTGGAACTGCTGCCGGATCGGGTCCGCATGACCTTCACCGTGGACGACGACGTCCGGCTCGGCGACCGCACCGCCCTCGAGGTGCGCATGCTGACCGTGGTGGGCGGGCACTACATCGCCGCCTTCCCCGCGGGCGACGAACCGCTCGGCGACCAGGTCATTCCGCCGGAGCGGGTACGCCTGCCCTACAGTCTGATCCGCGTTCTCCAGGACGCCGCCGCACCGGTCGCCGAGGTGGACGGCGATACGCTGCGGGCCACCTTCGCCGCCCTGGGACAGGCCCTGGAGGATAGCCCGGACGCGCTGCGGCGCATGGGTATCGCCGTGGAGAGCATCGTGGGCGTGCTCGAACGGCAGAACGCGGAGATCTCGCGGGCGCTGACCGTGATGGACGAGTACCTCACCGTCATCGACGCCAACACCGCCCTGCTGGGCACCTTCGTCCGCAAGCTCGGGGACATCGAAACCCGCGGGCTGGCGAAGAAGGCCGAGATCGCGGAGGCGCTGCTGGTGACCGGCCAGCTGCTCTCGCGAATCGCGGCCGTCGAACCCGCCTGGCGCGAGGTGCTGGAACCCCTCGCAGACCAACTCGTGCGGGCCGTACCTCACTTGGAGGAGCTGGGACGGCGCATCGACGCGTCGCTGCACGGCCTCGGACTGCTGCGCACCCGGCTGCGGGCGGCGATCACCCCCGAGCACGGACTGAGCGTCGACCAGTCCGCCATCACGGTCGAGGCCCCGCCGGTGTGTGTCCCGGTGCCGGGAAGGCGGTGCTGAATGAAACGCTTCCTCGGCTCACCGGGTTTCACGACCGTGGTCGGCGTCGCCCTGGTGGTGCTGATCGCCGTGGTCGGCTACCTCGTCGCCTTCCAACCCGGGAAGCGGATGCTCAGCTACTGCGCCCTCATGCCCGACGCCATCGGCCTGTACCCGGGCAATGACGTGACCATGCGGGGGCTGCCGGTCGGCGTCGTCGATACGGTTCACCCGCACGGTGATTCGGTGCGCGTGAGCTTCCGGGTGGACGCCGGGCATCCGCTGCGCGGCGCGGTCACCGCCACCACCGTCTCCGATACCGTGCTCGCCGACCGGGAGCTGGAAGTGTTGGGCGACAACACCTCCGAGCAGCTCTGGGACGCCGACACCTGCATTACCGAGACCTTCACGCCCAAGAGCATCAGCCGCACCCTGGAGGCGTTCTCCACCCTCGCCGACGAGCTGACCGGACACGGCGACCCAGCCGAACGGGAACGACTGCGCGACAGCGTGATCGCCTTCGACCGGGCCACCGACGGCATGGGGGAACGGCTCAACCGCGTCATCCGGGAACTCGCCACGGCACTGCGGCAGCCCGACGCCGCCATCGGACATATCGGCGATCTGATCGACGCCTTCAGCTCCATCGCCCGCAGCATCGCGCTCAACTGGGGCGACATCAAACTGGCGCTCACCCAGGCCGGGGAGGGCTTCGACTTCGTCAACCAGATGTGGGACCGCACGGTGCAGATCGTCGACTCCCTGCTGGTGATCCTGCCGTGGCTCAACCGCATGACCCTCGCGTACGGGCAGCCCGTGCTGCGCGGCCTCGACGCACTGGTGCCGAAACTGCGACTGCTCTCGGCGCACATCGGATCGCTGCGCCAGCTGCTGGAGCTGATCCCGGCCCTGGTCGGAGCCTTCCGCGACACCCTCGATCCGGAGACCGGTCAGGTCCGGATCACCTATGCCCCACCGCGCGTCGCCCTCCCGCAGCAGTTGGCCGACCAGGTGTGCGGGGCCGTCAACGCGGTCGCACCCGGACGCTGCCGCGACGCCGAGCACGGGATGGCGACGGTGGACCTGGTGCCACTCGTCCTCGGATTGGCAGGTGCACGGTGAACACACCACCTTCCCGTCGGCGACGCGCGGTCGCCGCCATGGCCTGCGCGGTGGTCGCCGCCCTGTCGGGCGCGTGCGGTGTCGACCCGGCCGCCGTGCCCGTGCCCGGCGCGTCCGTGGCCGGACCGACCTACGAGATCCACATCGAATTCGCCAATGCGCTGAATCTGCCCGCCCAGGCCAAGGTGATCGCCAATGGCGCGAAGGTCGGCAGTCTGCGCTCGGTCGCCGTCGTCGACCCGTCGGCGGCGGGACCGGGGCGGATCGACGCCGTGGTCGAGATCTCCAGTGCGGTACGGCTACCGGTGCGCACCACCGCGCAGCTGCGACAGAACACGCTGCTCGGTGATGTGTACATCGGACTGACCACGCCACCCGGCGAGACCGGCGCGACCATTCCGCCCGGCGGCACCATCCCGCTGGAGCGGACCCAACCCGCCCTCCAGGTGGAGGATCTGCTCGCGGCACTGTCCGCCTTCGTGGGCGGCGGTGCGCCGCAGCGGATTCAGGACATCATCGAACAGGCCAATGCGGTGCTGCCCGCCGCACGCGAGGAGACGGCGCGCATCGCCGACCGGCTGGGCACCGACGTGCGCGATATCGCCGACAATCTGGATGCCGTCGACCGGTTCCTGGACGGTTTCGAACGCAATCTCGAAGCGGTGCTGGCCAATCCGCGCGAACTCGGGACGCTGCTGAGTGAACGGGGCTCCAGGGAATTGCCCGCGGATGTGCAGTCGCTGGTGTACACCCTCGGCATCCTCAGCTCACTCGGGGTGATCGGGCAGTCGTTGCAGTGGACCGCGCCGCTGCTGCGCGCCGGAGACGCCGCCGCCAAGGCTTTCGTGCCGCTGCTGCTGGGCGGCAATCCGCTCGACCTCAGCGCACCGTCCAATCTGAACCGCCTGGTGGCGCTGCTGCGCGAGAAGATCATTCCCTTCGTGGAGCGCGGACCGAAGGTGAATGTCACCGGGATACAGGTGGAGGGCGCGACCCTGCCCGCCGAGGAGCGGATCGATGGGATCGTCCGGGCGCTGCGCATGATCGGAATGGTTCGATGAAGACGAAGACCCTGCTCTCACTGGCGAGTATCCTCACCATCCTGGTGGTGGGCAGTGCCTACCTGGCGTTCGGCGTGGTGCGGGTGACCTGGTTCTCCGAGCAGATGCACGCCACCATGTACGTGCCGGAATCCGGTGGGCTGCTGCCGCGTTCGAAGGTGCTGCTGTCGGGAGTGGAGGTCGGCCGGATCACCGCGGTCGAGCATGTGCCGGGTGCGGTGGAGGTGCGCTTCCGCGTCGACGCGGACTACCCGATTCCCACCGCCAGCGCCGTGCGGATCGAGGGGCTGTCCGGACTCGGCGAGTCGTATCTGCTGTTCGACCCGCCCTCGGCCGAGGGACCGTACCTGAGCGACGGCCAGGTGGTGCGGGCGACGAAGATCAGTGCGCCGGTGTCGATTCCGGATATCGCCCGCACCACCACCGAACTGCTGCGGCAGCTGGATCCGACGGCGCTCGCCTCCATTGTCGAGACCTTTACCGCGGCGACCGAGAACACCGAGGCGGTGATTCCGCAGCTGTCCCGGGCCACCGATCTGCTGGCGGCGACGCTGCTGGCCCGCACCGACGTGATCCGGCAGTTGCTCATCGCGCTACAGGCCAATGCGAGCGATATGGCATGGTCGGGCCCGGCGCTCATCCAGGCATCGGAGCCGTGGGCCGAATTCGGGCCCCGGGTGATCGATGTGGCCGACTCCATCGCCCGCGTCATCCGCGCGGGCAATCTGCCCGAATCCTTCCTGGTACACACTCCCGACGCCATCGGTCTCGCTCCCTTCCTGCGGGAGCTCACCGTCCGCGTCGACCGGATGGGACCCGAACTGGCGCCGCTGATTCCGCTGTTGGAACCGGTGCTGGCCCTGGTTCCGCCACTGGTGAGCCAACTCGATCTCGGCAGCCTCATCGCCCAGGCGCTGCACGCCACCACGCCCGACGGCACGCTGCGCCTGCGAATCACCGTCAACTGACCGACAGGAGTCCGTCATGACCGTCGATCTGACCAAGCGCACCACCCCGCGACGCCGGCGTGAATCCGCCGGGGCGCGACCGGTTCCGCGTTCGGTGGCCATTCCGCTGACCACACTGCGCTGGTCCGCGGCGGTCGCGGTGGTCACGGTGGTGGCGGCCGCGCTCGGGGTGCTGCTCCTGGTGGCGCGCAACGACATCGCCGACCGCGACGCGGTCGCCGCCGCCACCGTCCGCGCCGAACAGGTGGCCACCGACTACGCCGTGGGGGCGTCCACGGTGAACTTCGCCGACTTCGATGCCTGGGTGGTGCGGCTCAAGCACAACACGGCACCCGCGCTGGCCAACAAGTTCGACGCCAGCGCCCCGGCCTTGCAGGAGATCATCGCGCCGCTGCGGTGGACCTCCACCGCCATGCCCATCACGGCCAAGGTGGTGTCGGAATCCGGTGGCATCTACAAGGTCAACGTCTTCGTCAATGTCAGCTCCACCAATGCCCAGAACCCCGACGGGGCGCAGACGACGGTGACCTACAACGTCACCGTCGACCGCAACGCCGACTGGAAGGTCACCGATGTGGGCGGCATGGAGGGCGCGCTGCCGTTGAAGTGAGCTGCCGTCGAAGTGAGCCGCCGGTGCGGTGAGCCACGCGGCGCGCGCCGCGTCCGACGTGCGCACCGCGCGACGGAGAACTACTCCGGGACAGCGCTGTTCGACGCTTCATGGCGGGCGGCGAAGGCGAGTATCCGCGCCGCGACCCGCTGCGGAATCTCGTAGAACACCCCGTGTCCCCGGCCGGGATACACCTGGGTCTCAGCGTTCGGAATGTTCTCGACGATCCTGCGGGTGGCCACCTCGGCATCGGTGACCAGGGAGTCGCCGCCGAAGACGACCAGGGTCGGCACCGTGATCGCCCGCAGCTCGGCGTCTTTCAGTACGCGCGCCCAGCCGATCCGCATGCGGTAGCGCAGGGCCGCCTTGGCGATCGCGAACTCCGGCTCGGTCACCTCGACCCCGGGGCTGAGCCACGCCATCATCTTGCGCATATTCGCGTCCGAGCGTCCTCCCATTCCGAAGCGGATCATCTTCAGCAGCACACGCCACGGCGGCTTGGTGAACATCCCACCCGGCTCGACGAGCGTCACGCTGGCCAGCCGTCCCGCGTCGTGCAGCGCCACCAGGCTCGCGTGCCAGGCTCCGTGCGAATAGCCCACCAGGTGCACGCGTTCCAGCCCCAGCCCCGCCAGCACCTCGTTCACCCACACCGCGAAGTCGGCTTCCCGGGTCAGCGGCGCCGTCTGCACGCTCCGGCCCGCGGTGCCGATGGTGTCCAGCGCGTAGACCACCCGATCGCGAGCCAGATCCTCGATCACGTAATGCCAGGCCAGGCCGTTGGATCCGACACCGTGCAGCAGCACGATCGGAATCCCGTCCCCCTCCCCCGACCACCGCACGTGCGTCGAACCGAATGACGTCGCGATATCGGCCTGCGTCACCGGCAGCGGCCACAACCCCTCCGCCGCCTCGCACATCGCCAGATACTCCGCCCGTGCCGCGTCATTGGCGAATCGCCCGATCTTGGCCATGACCACCCCTTCATCATCGTTGATGGTATCAACGTACCACGTATTTGGTATGCACATACCACCAAGTAGTGAGTCGTCCGCGACTGTGAGAAGGCTCATGAAACGAGGTCGACACCTAGCCCGGACGACGAACGTCAGCAAACATCTAGCTACCGTACATTCGAGGCGGCGATCTCATCGACTCGCACAGGAGAGTTCGAATGCACAAGAAATCCGCAGTACTCGTCCTACTCGGCACGGCGGGCATCGCGACCGCCATCGGCAGCGGAACGGCCTCGGCACTCACGGTGGACCCGCAGCCCGGCGCGGCATCGGTGACCCTCAACCAGGGCGAAGCCGCCGCCGTCGCGTCCATGAACCTGGGCCCCGCCCTCGCCCAGGTCGCCCTCCCGGGCTGGTCTCCGGCCGGAAAGAACGAGGTCGGCAATACGATCAGCAGCGACGCCGCCGTCGCGGGGTCGATGCCCGGCGGCTGGATGCGCATCACCCTGCACGGCCCCATCCAGATGCCGACCCAGGTATCGGTCTCCCGCCCCGCCGCCGAGGCCGAGATGCAGCAGCAGGCCGGGTCATGAGACGACTCGGATACGGCCTGCTCGCCGCCGCGGCCACCGTCTCGGCGATAACACTCTCCACCGCGACCGCCAACGCGGGCATCCCCGCGGGCGTCTACTGCGCCGGAACGTTCTGCTACAACACCACCGACCAACCGCAGACCGTCACCGGCACCGAGGTATGCCCGAACGGCCCCCAATACGCCGTATCGGGCCTCATCCCCCCGCACGGCGCGGGCGCGGTCGGCGCCTTCGCCTGCCCGAACGGCGTTCAGCCCCAGGGCATTCTGTACTGACGGCCGATCCCGAGTTCCCCTCGCCGAACCGACGGCCGTCAACTACCCCGGCCAAACCCCGTGCGGCGGACCGAAACACGGGATCGATCAGCGGCGGCCGATCCGGCCGGCGGCCTGACCGCCGCCGCACGTGGGCTGTGGCCGGGCCGCACGAGCCGGAGCATCCGAGCGAGTGCCGAACGACTCGACAGCACGCGTGGGCGGATCGATCGGCATGGCGTCCGCTGCGGGCGGGCCGAAGACTGTGCCCACGTACGACTCGACTCGGTTGCGCGGGTCACGGCGCGGTACGCATGGCACGTCCGCTGCCGGGCAGGTCGGCGCGAGCCGGAGCATCCGAGCGAGCGCCTGTCGAATCAGCGGCGGCCGGTCTGGCGGGCGGCGGGCTGACCGCCGCCGCGCGTGCGCTGCGGCCGGGCCGCACGACCAGGAGCATCCGAGCGAGGGCCGCTCGATTCGGCAGTGCGGGTGGCCGTTTCGGTACCGGTCCGGGCGGTGGGGCGGCCGGACCGGCGGCAGCGATGAGCCGCCCGGTCACCGCCCATACGAACGGCGGAGCAATCCGGCGGATCCGATCAGCGGCGGCCGGTCCGGTGAGCTACGAACCGCTCTCGAATCAGCGGCGGCCGGTCTGGCGGGCGGCGGGCTGACCGCCGCCGCGCGTGCGCTGCGGCCGGGCCGCACGACCCGGAGCGTCCGAGCGGGTACCGGTCGACTCGACAGCGCGCGTGGCCGACCGGTCGGCGTGACGCACGCGCTGCGGGCGGGCGGCGCGAGCGGAAGCGTCCGAGCGAGTGCCGATCGGCTCGGCGGCGTGGGTGGCGGATCGGTCGGCGTGGCGTACGCGCTGCGGGCGGGCGGTGCGGGCCGGGGCCTGCGAGCGGGAGCGGCGGGCATCGGACACCGTGGCCTTGCGGGCGGCGGGACGCCGATCGCGTTCCGGCGATGTCGCGGCGGGCTCGGGGCGGGCGGTCACCAGCGGGGCGATGGGGCCGACCAGGGTGGTCACCTCGGCCGAATTCCCGGTCACCCGTTGCGGGGTGGCGGTGATGGCCGCCTTGCGGAGCAGGGCGGCGACGTCCCGGCGCTGCTCGGGCAGGACCACGGTCACCACATCGCCGGAGCTGCCCGCGCGGGCGGTGCGACCGGAACGGTGCAGGTACGCCTTGTGTTCGGCGGGCGGGTCCACGTGGACGACCAGTTCCACGTCGTCCACGTGCACACCGCGGGCGGCGATATCGGTGGCGACCAGCACGCGCGCGGTACCCGCGGCGAAGGCGGCGAGGTTGCGGTCGCGCACCGCCTGGGAGAGGTTGCCGTGCAGGTCGGTGGCGGGAATGCCAACGGCCGTCAGCTGTTTGGCCAGGCGGCGGGCGTGGTGTTTGGTGCGCATGAACAGGATGCGGCGGCCGGTGCCGGAGGCCAGCACCTGCACCAGATCGCGTTTGGCGCCGGCATCGGAGACCTCGAAGATGTGGTGGGTCATGGCCGGAACCGGCGAATGCGCCTCATCCACGCTGTGCGACAGCGGATTTCGCAGGAAGCGTTTAACCAGTTTGTTCACGCCGTTGTCCAGGGTGGCGGAGAACAGCAGCCGCTGACCGGTATCCGGAGTGGCCGCGAGAATACGGGTCACGCCGGGTAGGAAGCCGAGATCGGCCATATGGTCGGCCTCGTCGAGCACGGTGATGCGCACCGCGTCCAGCGAGACCAGGCCCTGCTTCATGAGGTCCTCGAGGCGGCCGGGGCAGGCCACCACGATCTGCGCGGTCTTCAGCGCGCGCGCCTGCCGATTCTGCGGGACGCCACCGAAGATGGTCGTCACCCGCAGCCCGCACGCGGTGGCCATGGGTTCCAGGGTGGCGGCGATCTGGGTCGCCAGCTCGCGCGTGGGGGCCAGGATCAGCCCGGCCGGACGGGCGGGCGTGACCGCCACACCGGCGAGCCGGTGCACCATCGGAATGGAGAAGGCGAGGGTTTTGCCGCTGCCGGTCTTACCGCGCGCCAGCACGTCGCGACCCACGAGGGTGTCGGGCAGCGTGGCCGCCTGAATCGGAAAGGGCGCGGTGATCCCGTTCGCGGTCAGCGCGTCGATCAGGTCGGTGCGCAGGCCGAGCGCGGCGAAGGTCGGGGCAGGGCTCGATGAACGAGTCGTCATGGGTATTCGGGGTGCCTTTCGAGCATCTGGGGTGACCGCAGCGGTGCACGAAAGAAAGACATCCACGACGGAAAGGAGTACAAGATCAGTACTCGACTCCAGCACTATAGCTCACCCCGGCCGCTCGGGGCGGACAATGTGTCCCGTCCCGCACCGACCGGGGTGAGTTCGACGGTCAGCCGTAGTGGCAGACGTAGTGCACCGGCGAGAGCACCTCGATCTGGAAGGAGCTGTTCGCGGGCACGTCGAAGGACTGCCCACCCCGGTAGGTGACGGCCTCGCTCGCCCCGGCGAGGGTGATCCGGCACTCCCCGTCCAGCAGCTCCATGACCTCGGGCGCGCCGGTGTCGAATGTCAGCGTGGCCGGGAGGATCGTCCCCACGGACTTGCGGGTGCCGTCGGCCAGCTCGATGTCGTGGCTGAGGCATTTGCCGTCGAAGTAGACATTGGCCTTCTTGGTGACGGTGACATTCTCGAACGTCGTCATGAACTCTCCTCGTTCCGGGGGACGAGCCAGCCTAGCTGGCGCCGCCCCCGGGAACCTCGGGGAGGTCAGGCCGCGGAGGTCACGCGGTAGACGTCGTAGACGCCCTCCACATTGCGGACCACGTTGAGCAGGTGGCCGAGATGTTTGGGGTCGCCCATCTCGAAGGTGAACTTGGAGATGGCCACCCGGTCACCGGAGGTCATGACCGAGGCGGAGAGGATATTGACCTTCTCGTCGGCGAGCACCTTGGTGACGTCGGAGAGCAGCCGGGTGCGATCCAGGGCCTCGATCTGGATGGCGACCAGGAAGACCGAGGACGGGGACGGAGCCCATTTCACCTCGATGATGCGTTCCGGCTCGCTGCGCAGCGAGTCGGCATTGGTGCAGTCGGTGCGGTGTACCGACACCGCACCGCCGCGGGTCACGAAGCCCATGATCTCGTCGCCCGGCACCGGGGTGCAGCACTTGGCCAGCTTGGCCACGGTGCCGGACGCGCCCGGAATCTCCACGCCCGCGTCACCGGTGCCGCGCTGGCGCGCCGGAACCGTGGAGGGCGTGGACCGTTCGGCGAGTTCGTTCTCCACATCGCCGACGCCGCCGAGTTGGGCCATGAGTCGCTGCACCACATGGTGCGCCGACACCTGGCTCTCGCCGACCGCGGCGTAGAGCGCCGAGATATCCGGGTAGTGCAGTTCGTGGGCCAGCGCCGACATGGCGTCGGCGCTCATCAGGCGCTGCAATGGCAGGCCCGAACGCCGGACCTCCTTGCTGATGGCCTCCTTGCCCGCCTCGAGCGCCTCTTCGCGGCGCTCCTTGGCGAACCACTGCCGGATCTTGGCCTTGGCGCGCGGGGAGACCACGAAGTTCTGCCAGTCGCGGCTGGGTCCGGCGTTCTGTGCCTTGGAGGTGAAGATCTCGACGACCTCACCGTTCTCCAGCTGACGTTCCAGCGCGACCAGGCGGCCGTTCACGCGGGCACCGATACAGCGGTGGCCGACCTCGGTGTGCACGGCGTAGGCGAAATCCACCGGGGTGGACTTCTGCGGCAGCGTGATCACATCGCCCTTGGGGGTGAACACGAAGATCTCGGGCGATTTCAGATCGAAGCGCAGTGACTCCAGGAACTCGGCCGGGTCGGCGGCCTCCCGCTGCCAGTCCAGCAGCTGCCGCATCCACGCCATGTCATCGACCTCGGTCGAATCATTGGAGTGTTTGCCCTTGGTCTCCTTGTACCGCCAGTGCGCGGCGATGCCGAACTCGGCGGTCCGGTGCATGTCCTGGGTGCGGATCTGCACCTCCAGGGGTTTGCCGTCCGGGCCCACCACGGTGGTGTGCAGCGACTGGTAGACGCCGTAGCGCGGCTGGGCGATGTAGTCCTTGAACCGGCCCGCCATGGGCTGCCACAGCGAGTGCACCACGCCGACCGCGGCATAGCAGTCGCGCACCTCGTCGCAGAGGATGCGGATGCCGACCAGGTCGTGGATGTCGTCGAAGTCCTTACCCTTGACGATCATCTTCTGGTAGATCGACCAGTAGTGCTTGGGGCGGCCCTCGACGATGGCATTGATCCGGCTGGCGGCGAGGGTGTTGACGATCTCGGCGCGCACCTTGGCCAGGTAGGTGTCGCGGGAGGGCGCGCGGTCGGCGACCAGGCGCACGATCTCGTCGTACTTCTTGGGGTGCAGGATCGCGAAGGCGAGATCCTCCAGCTCCCATTTGACGGTCGCCATACCGAGCCGGTGCGCCAGCGGCGCGATGACCTCGAGGGTTTCGCGGGCCTTCTTGGCCTGCTTCTCCGGCGGCAGGAACCGCATGGTGCGCATATTGTGCAGCCGGTCGGCCACCTTGATCACCAGCACGCGCGGGTCGCGGGCCATGGCGATGATCATCTTGCGAATGGTCTCGGCCTCGGCGGCCGCACCCAGGTTCACCTTGTCCAGCTTGGTGACGCCGTCGACCAGGTGCGCGACCTCCTGACCGAATTCATTGGTCAGCTCGTCGAGCGAGTAGCCGGTGTCCTCGACGGTGTCGTGCAGCAGCGCGGCCACCAGCGTGGTGGTGTCCATGCCCAGCTCGGCCAGGATGTTGGCCACCGCCAGCGGATGGGTGATGTACGGATCGCCGGATTTGCGGAACTGATGCGCGTGCTTCTCGTCGGCCACGTCGAAGGCCCGCTGCAACAGCTGCAGGTTGGCCTTCGGATACAGCTCGCGATGGACGGTCGCGAGGGGTTCGAGCACCGGTTTGACGGCGGCGATGCCGCGCTGGCCGGTCATGCGGCGGGCCAGGCGGGCGCGCACGCGCCGGGAGGCGGAGGTCGGCACCGCGGCGGGCGCGCCGCCCTGGCGTTGCGCCACGGGGAGGCTTGGGCGCTGTGCGGTTGTATCGCCCGGCCGCCGTGCCGCCGTTGCATCTCCCTGGCGCTGAGCCGCCGGATCGCCCTGGCGCTGTGATGTCGGATCGCCCTGGCGCTGGGGCATGGAATTAGGGGTGGGCGGGGTGGCCGATGCGTCATTGTTCGATTGCCCGGCATTCGCCTGTTCCAAATGCTGAGTCATGCCACACCACCTCTCCCGGCCGCGATCGGAACACCATATCGGACCGTGCAACCACCCGGACCACCAACTTTAGTCCGGGTTTCGTCTCGGGGTCGCCGACGGTGACTACCGCCCGTCCGGACGTGCCCATACCGACGTGATCACCCCCCTTTCTACCGTGTTCGGGGCGGCGTTGCGTACGGATTGCTCCGCACCCGACGCCGCCCCTCTCCCCGGGGCCGCGGCACCCGGCCAAACCTCGCTACTCGGACGGGATTTCGGCCAATCCGTGTGCCGACAGCTCCATGCGGCGGGTGACCCCGATCTCGTCGAGAAAGCGCGGATCGTGGCTGACCACGATGAGCGCACCCTGGAATGCGGCGAGGGCCTCGGTGAGATGCCGCAGGCTGGGCAGGTCCAGGTTGTTGGTGGGCTCGTCGAGCAGCAGCAGCTTCGGCGCGGGTTCGGCCAGCAGCAGCATGGCCAGCGCCGCCCGCAGCCGCTCCCCACCCGACAGTGCCTCGGCGGCCACATCGGCGTCCGTGCCCCGGAACAGGAAGCGGGCCAGTTGGGCTCGAATCCGTTCCGCGGACGCGTGCGGCGCGGCGGCGGCCACATTCTCGAACACCGTCTTCGACTCGTCGAAGATATCGAGGCGCTGCGGCAGCATGCGCCAGGGCACCTTCGGCGATTCGTCTCGGATGCGGTGCAGGAGCGTGGTTTTGCCGGAACCGTTGCGGCCGGTAAGGGCGATCCGCTCCGGTCCGGAGACCTTCAGGGTCACCACCGGGCCGTTGGCGAGGGTCACCTCCTCCAGGTCGATGACATCCTGTCCGGGGTAGAGCAGGGTGGCGGGCAGATCGACACGAATCTCCCGGTCGTCGCGCAGCAGTTCCTGTGCCTGGGTGAGCTGATCCTTCGCCTCCTCGAGCTTGCCGATGTGGTTGTTGCGCAACTTGCCCGCCGACACCTGGGCCTGGCGTTTGCGTTCGGCCATCACGATCTTGGGTTCCCGCTTGGTATCCCACATCTTCTGGCCGTAGCGCAGGCGGCGGTCGAGTTTGATCCGCGCCTCGACCAGTTCCCGCGCCTGCTTGCGCACATCGCCGCGGGCGTCGCGGACGGCCGCCCGGGCCGCCGCCTGCTCGACCGCGACAATGCGCTCGTACTCGCTGAAATTCCCGCCGAAACACCGGATCTCGCCGTGGCGCAGTTCGGCAATGCCGTCCACGCCCTCCAGCAGTTCGCGGTCGTGGCTGACCGTGAGCACCGTGCCCGCGAACTGCCCGATCACCTCGTAGAGGCGTTGGCGCGCAACCTGGTCCAGGTTGTTGGTGGGCTCGTCGAGCACCAGCACCTCGGGTTCGCGCAGCAGTTCGGCGACCAGGCCGAGCAGCACCGTCTCCCCGCCGGAGAGGGTGTCGAGGCGGCGGTCCAACTGCCCGACATCCCCGGCGACATAGTGCAATCCGAGTTTGCCCAGCAATGCCACGGCCTGCTCCTCGACATCCCAGCGGGTACCGATCAGCTCGAAATCGGCGTCGGTGCCCGCACCGGATTCGATGCGGTGCAGCGCATTCCGGATCGGTGCGATGCCGAGCACCTCGTCCACCCGCTGTCCGGCGGACAGGCCGAGATCCTGCCGCAGATACCCGAGCCGTTCGGGCGGGGTGATCGAGCCACGCTGGGGCCGCAACTCTCCGGCGATCAGACGCAACAGTGTGGACTTGCCCGCGCCGTTGCTCCCGACCAGACCGATATGCCCCGGTCCGAGAGCGGCGTCGAGGCCGTCGAATACCGGTGTGCCGTCGGGCCAGGTGAAGGTGAGATCGGAAATGGAAACGACAAACGTACTGGACATGCACACTCCTCGAGGTAGGCGAAAGAGAACGCGGCGCGCGAATGCGGGCCACCGGAGCGCTACCTCAGAAGATCAACGTGCATAACTCCGATCATGCGGCAATGAGACGTTCCCAAGCTATCCGGGCCAACCCGACCGTGCAAGGGATTATTTCGAGACCCAGCTCACGACGTGGCGGCGAATCGACGGGTGCGGCCGACTGATCAGAACGTTTCGGTCTCGATGCCCGTCAGGGGCTGTTTCGACCGGCGCGAGCGGGGAATTTCGAACGTATGCCGTACACGTACTACCGCGAGAGCACCGCCGCTCGGATCATCAGTACGGTCGGTGCGGTCTTCGCACTGATCGAGGGCATCTACATCCTGCTGCGGGTGTTCGATGCCGACCAGTCCAATCCGTTCTATCGATTCATCGAGAACCTGGCCGAACCGCTGGCGCTGTTCTTCCCGGGGCTGTTCGAGACCGGGAACGCCAATCTCGACATCGTGCTGGACTACGGACTGGCCGCCGTCTTCTGGCTCGTCGTCACCGGCATCCTGGCCCGGCTGGTCTCCGGCACCAGGTGACGCCGATTTCCGACCGTCAGAGCTTGACCACGGAGGTCAGCGGATAGTCGCCCTGACGATCCCGCCCGCCGAGGAAGCCCAGTTCGAGGACCACCGCGGCGGCGACCACCTGCGCCCCGGCCTCGGTGAAGATGTCCGCGGCGGCCGCGAGCGTGCCACCGGTGGCGAGCACGTCATCGAGCAGCAGCACCTTGCGCCCCCGCAGTTCGACGCCGTCGGCGGGAATCTCCAGTGCGGCGGAACCGTATTCGAGCGAGTACTCGCGGGAGAACACCGGCGGCGGCAGCTTGCCCGCCTTGCGCACCGCGATCACACCGGTACCCAGCAGCGCCGCCACACCCGCACCCAGCAGGAAGCCGCGCGCGTCCACGCCCGCCACCAGATCGGCGTCCGGCGCGCACGCCGCCAGACAGTCCAGAACCGCCCGGTAGCCCTCGGCATCGGCGAATACCGGCGTCAGATCCGCGAACCGCACACCCGGGGTCGGGAAATCGTCGTGCCAGCGGGTCAGCCGCTGCACCGCCGCCTCGGCCCGCGCCGCCCGCTCACCGACCCGCTCGGGCGTCTCCACCAGTTCGTGCTTGCTCATCTACACCCACTCCTCGTCACCACGCCGCAGCCTCACCGCTTCAGTACCCAGCGGTCCATGTTCCAGCCCGCACCGGCCCGGGTGGGGTTGGCGATTCCGTTCTCCATACCGTCACCGAAGGCGATGGTGCGCGGTGTGGCGAACAGCGGAATCGACGGCATCTCGTTCCACAGCAGGTTCTCCTGCTCGGTCAACAGATTCAGCACTACCGTCGAGTTTCGCTCCGCCGCAAGCTGATCCGCGATGGCATCGTAGCGGGGGTTGACGAAACCCCCGAAATCGAGGCCCTGGCCGCTGTGCAGCGCCGCGACGGCGGCCACGCCCGGCAGCGACCCCGACGGTCCCGGTGCGGCGGCGGTCCCGGCCAGTACGGCGTCCACCGCGCCCTCGCGCAGCTTGGCCGCCGTGAAGTCCGGCGCCGAGGCGTCAACCACCGTGATGCCGGCGGCCTTGCACGACTCGGCGATGAGCTGGATGGTCCGCGCGCGCCGCTCGTCGGGCGCCGAGTAACCGACGCGAATGGTCGGATTCTGGAGGTTCGCCGCGCCCAGGGCCTTCTTCGCCGCGGCGACATCGGGATTCTCGTACCGGTCCGCCGCGCCGGTCACCGCCGAGTAGTACAGCGAATCCTGTTGCAGGGTGCGCGAATCCAGCGGTCCGGCACCCAGCCCCGAATTCACCTCGAAATCCGGATGGCCGAGCTGGTTGTAGAGCTCCTGGCGCGGGGTGCACAGCGCCAGTGCGCGCCGCGCCTCCGGCGAGGTGAGGACGCCGCCGGTCGACAGCACCAGCTGTTCGGCGCCGCGGCTGGGCATGTTCCCCACCGTGAAGCCGCTCAGGTCCGCGTCACCCAGCGAGCCGGCACCGATGTCGAGTACGCCGACCTCCTTGTCGGCGACCTTGGACTTCAGGTCGAAGTTCTTGGGCCACACCACGATCCGCGGCGTCTTGGCGGCATTGCCCCACCACTTCTCGTTCTTCACCAGCACCAGGCCGTCGTCGGCGGTGAACGATTCGATCCGATACGGTCCCGACGACGGGAGCAGGGTGGCGTCGATCTTCCCGGGGGTAAGTGTCCAACCGGTATTCCAGAACTCGGCGATCCGCTCGGCCGCCGCGGTATCCCCGGAGAGCAGGGCGGTGGCCGCGTTCGGCACGTTCGCCGCCTGCGCCGCCACATGGGCGGGCATGAGTTCACCGGCGCTGAACAGCGTCTTCCAGTCGGCGTAGGTGCGGCCCGGCCGGAAGGTCACGGTGGCGTCCTTGGAGCCGGGCTGGCATTCCACCCGCTCGATATCGGAGTAGCCGAGCGTGCTGGCGGCGTCGAAGAGCGGAACCGGCCCGCCCGGACCGGGTTTCGTGAAGCGGCCGCCCCGCGCCGACCAGGCCAGCACCAGATCGTCGCAGGAGGTCGGGGTGCCGTCGGACCAGACGCCGTCCGGATTGAGCCGGTACTGGATGGTCTGCGTCTCCCCCGGCACCTCCTTGGCGGTGCCGGTATCGGTGTCGGCGACCTGCTGCCCGTCCGGACCGGTGTAGAAGAAGCCGGTCAGTACGCGCGAGAACACCGCCGCCGTACCACTGTTGGCCCCCAGGGTGGAACCACCGTTGTACGAGGCCACCACCGCGTCGACGCCGTAACCGATGGACGGCACCTGGTTCTTCCCGGCGCAGCCCACCAGCGCCCCGGCCGCCACCGCGCCCGCGGCCACCACGGCCGCACCGCGCACCGACCGCCGCGCCCGCGCCGGACGTCCGACTCGCCACGCGCGCCCGCCGGACAGTGGTGCCGCGATGTCGTCGGTCGGGGCGGTGTCGGCCACGTGCTCCGGCGCTCCGGACGCGGTGCCGCACGCGGCGGATTCCGTCGCACCCGTTGCGGACTCGGTCGCGTGCGCGGCGGTATCCGCCCTGGCCGGCACCGGTTCGGGAAGCCGGTGCGCGCCCGTGCCTGACTCGTGTTCCGCCGCTTCGGTTTCGCGCCGTCCCACTCCTGTTACCCCCTGCGCTCAGTGCCGTCGCTTGTGTCGTTTTCCGCTCGGCCGGGCGCCAGGGCGCGGTCCCTCCGACGTCCGCGAGCGCGGGGCCGATGCTTCGCGCGCCGCGACGGGGCGGCTGGCCGAGCCCGCGCGCTGGGCGGCGGCGGAACCCACCCGGCTGGTCGTCGCGCCGGAGCGCTTGGCGAGCACCTTCCTGGTGTGCGCGGCCACCGGCCCGAAGCGTTCCTTGATGCTCACCAGCAGCGGCACCGCGAAGAAGATCGACGAGTAGGTGCCGACGATCATGCCGACCAGCTGCACCAGCGCGAGATCCTTGAGGGTGCCGACGCCGAGCATCCACACCGCGATCACCAGCAGGCCGATGATCGGCAGGATGCCGATGACGGTGGTGGAGATCGAGCGCATCAGCGTCTGGTTGGCCGCCAGGTTGGCCTGTTCGGCATAGGTGCGCCGGGTCAGGTGCAGAACGCCGCGGGTGTTCTCCTCGACCTTGTCGAAGACGACGACATTGTCGTAGAGCACGAAGCCCAGAATGGTGAGCAGGCCGATCACCGCCGCCGGGGTCACCTCGAAGCCGACCAGCGAGTAGATGCCCGCGGTCACGATGAGGTTGAAGAACAGCGAGGTGATGGCCGCGACGGACATATCGCGTTCGAAGCGGATCGCGATATAGATCATGGTCAGGGCCACGAACACCAGCAGCGCGATCACCGCCTGCCGGGTGACCTGACCACCCCAGGTCTCACTGATCTCGGCGATGCTGATGGCCGCCGGGCTGGGATTGCCCGAGGTGTCCTTGGGCTGGAACGCCTCGAACAGCGCGTTCTGCAATTGCGCGGAGTCGGCGGCGTCCAGCGTGTCGGATCGCAGCTGGATGGTGGCGGTCTCCCCGGAGCCCACCCGCTGCACGGTCACCGGATCGTGGCCGAGCGTATCGCGGTACACCTGCTCCACCTGCTCCACGCTGGTCCCCTCGGCGGGCAGCTGGATGCGCGAACCACCGGCGAAGTCGATGCCGAGGGTGAAGCCGCGCACCGCGATGCTCAGCAGCGAGATGAGCACGAAGGTGGCGCTCAGCGCGTAGAAGAACTTCCGGCGGCCGACGATCTCGAATCCGCCGGTGCCGGTGTAGAGCCGTTCGAAGAATCCGTGACGCGGCGCGTCGGTCGGTTCCACGTAGTCGATGTCGGAGTCCATCACCGAGTTGCTCATCCTCACGCCTCCCTGGCCGCGACGGCGGCAGCGGCGGCCTTGCGCTCACGGGCGATCTGCGACACCACGCCGAGACCGTTGACCGAGGGCTTGGCCCAGAACGGTGACTTGGACGCCATCATCATCAGCGGCGCGGTCACCAGGTACAGCACGATCACGTCCAGCACGGTGGTGACACCGAGGGTGAACGCGAAGCCCTTCACCTGACCGGCGGCCAGGATGTACAGCACGACGGAGGCGATGAGGCTGACCGTCTTACCGGAGAGGTTGGTGCGCTGGGCGCGCTGCCAGCCGCGCGGCACCGCCGAGCGGAAGGTGCGGCCCTCGCGCATCTCGTCCTTGATGCGTTCGAAGAACACCACGAAGGAGTCGGCGGTCAGACCGATACCGATGATCAGACCGGCGATACCGGCCAGATCGAGGGTGAAGCCGATCCACCGGCCCAGCAGCACGATCAGACCGTAGACGGCCGCACCGGCCATGAGCAGCGAGAACCCCGCCAGCAGACCGAGCAGTCGATAGACGAGCAGGCAGTACAGCAGCACCAGCACCATGCCGATCGCGCCCGCGATCAGACTGGCCTTGAGCGAGTACAGGCCCAGCGTCGCCGAGACGGATTCGGCCTCGGATGTGGTGAACGACAGCGGCAGCGAACCGTACTTCAGCTGGTTGGCCAGCTCCTTGGAGGTTTCGCCGGTGAAGTTGCCGGAGATCTGGGTGCTACCGCCGAACTGGTTGGCGGCCTGCACGACCGGGGCGCTCACGACCTGCGTATCGAGGGTGAAGGCCAACTGCTGCTGGTAGAACTCGTTGGTCAGCTTGCCCCAGGTGTCGGCGCCGCCGGACTTGAACTCGACGTTCACCACCCAGCGCGACTGCTGCGGATCCAGTACCGCGGAGGCGTCCTTGATCTCCTGGCCGTCCAGGCGGCTCGGGCCGAGCGTGTACACGTACTGGCCGTCGGTGCTGCACGTGACCAGCGGCAGGTTCGGATCGTCGTTACCGGCCAGCGGGTCCGGCTTGCTGCAGTCCATGGACAGCATGGCCAGCTGCTGGGTCTGCGGATCGGTGCTCTGCCGCAGGGCCTTCGCGGCGGCGATCTCCTGCTGCACGTCCTGCGGGGTGCCGCTCGGCTCCGGAGTGGGGGCGGGCTCGGTGGTCGGCGCGGGTTCCTGCGTCGGCGCGGGCTCCTCCGTCGGCGTCGGCTCGTCGGTCGGGGCCTGCGCCGGGAACACCCGGTTCTGCGGTGCAGGTGCCTCCGCGCCGTCCGGCGCGGGAGCGTCGGTGGTCACGGGCGCGTCCGGCGACACCGGGGTGTCGGCGGGGGCGTCGGTCGCCGGGGTCTCGCCCGGTGCGGGCGTGTCCTGCGGCGGTGCCTGCTCGCCCGGGAGCTGCTGGCCCGGCTGCTGCGCCGGAATCGGCTGGCCGACCACCGGGCGCACGTACAGCTTGGCGGTGGTGGCGAGGGTCTTCGCCTGGGAGCCGCTGTCACCCGGCACCGTGATGACCAGATTGTCACCGTCGATGACGACCTCGGACCCGGAGACACCGAGACCGTTGACGCGCTGCTCGATGATGCTCTGCGCCTGGCGCAGGCTGTCCTGGCTGGGCTTGCCGCCGTCGGGGGTGCGCGGGGTCAGCGTGACCCGGGTACCACCCTGCAGGTCGATACCCAGTTTCGGGGTGGCGGCCTTGTCTCCGGTGAAGAAGATCAGCAGGTAGATCACGGCCACCAGCGCGGCCCAGACGCCGAGCAGGCGCCATGGATGCGCCGATCCCTGGGAAGGTGGCACGGTTCGTATCTCCTAGGCGGGAAGAGTTGCGGGGGTGGGCGGACACACCTCGGCCCCACTGCCCACCCCTGGCGGGCGGGCAGCGGGGCTCGGGGCGATCAGTCCTTGGTCAGGCGGGTGGTCTCGTCGGACGGCGTCGACTCGATGCGCTCGGCGGTCTGCGCCGGGGTCTCCTCGACGGTCGCGGCCTCGGTGAGCTCGGTGGATTCGGTGGTCTCCACCTCGTCCGCGCGAACCTCGCGAATCGACTGCCGTAGCCAGGTCGTGACGACGTCCTCGGCGATCTCCAGATCGACGGTGAGGTCGTCCAGATCGACGACGGTGCCGTACAGACCCGAAGTGGTGGTGACCCGATCGCCGACCTTCAGGGAGTCCTGCATCTCGGTGACCTTGGCCATCTCACGCTTCTGGCGACGAACGCCGAGGAACATCGGGACGAGCAAGGCAACCAACAGCAGCGGAAGCAGAAGGTCCATTCTCGAAGTCAGCCCCTAGTCATGGTCGGATGGGTGCGTATCCCCCACAGTCTGCCAGCTGTCGGAGCCACTGCCACATCGGCACCACCTTTAGGCGGGGATCCGCTCGTAGGTGTAGTCGTCCAGCGGGAAGCTCACCGCGTGGCGGTGCGTGGTCAACGTGCTGTTGGGGCGCAGCAGCGCCGCTTCGCCGTGCTGGTTGAAGTAGTAGCTGCGGGCGGTCGAGCACTGGCCGCCGTAGAACACCGAGGAGCCCAGCTTGTCGGTGACGGACTCCAGGAAGGCGGCGTTGGCCGCCTCGGTGACCTCGAAGACCTGGGCGCCGCGGCGGAACATCTCACCGAACAGGCGGCCCATATGCTTCATCTGCGCCTCGATGGTGGTGAAGTACGACAGGCCGCTGTAGGAGTACGGGCTGTTGAGCGAGACGAAGTTGGGGAACTTCGGGATCGAGATGCCCTCGTAAGCCTGGAAGCGATTGTCGCGCCAGTATTTTCCGAGGTTCACCCCGTCGCGGCCGATGATCTCGATGGCCGGGAAGTTCACGTCCCACAGATTGAATCCGGTGGCCAGCACCAGGGTGTCGATCTCGGTCTTGTGCCCGTCCGCGGTGACGATGCCGTCGGGTTCGATGTGGTCGATGGAGTTCGTCTCCAGGCGCACATGCGGTTCGTTGAAGGTCTTGAAGTAGTGGTTGGAGAAGGTGGGCCGCTTGCAGCCGAAGTCGTAGTCGGGGGTCAGCTTCGCGCGGGTTTCCTTGTCGCGCACCTGCGCCCGCAGATGTGCCTTGGCGAGGGCGGCGGCGGCCTTGTTCAGCGGCTTGGCCTGCTTGAAGTGCAGCACCCCGACCACCATGAGGGCTTCCAGCATGGTGGTGTTCACCAGCCGCGCACCCTGCTGGGTCACCGGGAAGCGCTCGAACAGCTGCCGCACCGGCGCGGGAATGGGGGCGTCGACCTTGGGCACCACCCAGATCGGAGTGCGCTGGAAGACGGTGAGCGCCGAAACCCGCTTGGCCAGTTCGGGAATGAGCTGCACGGCGGTCGCGCCGGTGCCGATGATGGCGGCCTTGCGGCCGGTGAGGTCGTAGTCGTCCTCCCACGCCGTGGTGTGGATGATCTTGCCCGCGAAGCTGTCGATCCCCGGGAACGGCGGGGTGTAGGGCTGGGACAGGAATCCGGTGGCGGCGAGCAGGTAACGCGCGGTGAGGGTTTCGCCGTTCTCGATCGACACCACCCAGTGCTGCTGTTCGCCGTCCCAGCGCGCGCCCCCGACCACCGTGTCGAAGCGCATGCGGCGACGCAGGTCGTACTTGTCGGCGACGTGCTCGGCGTACTTCTTCAGCTCCGCGCCCGGCGCGAACAGCCGGGACCAGTGCGGATTGGGTTCGAAGGAGTACGAGTAGGTCACCGAGGCGATATCCACGGCCAGTCCCGGGTAGCGGTTGACGTGCCAGGTGCCGCCGAGATCGTTCTCGCGCTCCAGGATCACGAAATCGCTCAGCCCGAGCCGATCCAATTCGATGCCCGCGCCCATTCCGCCGAATCCCGCGCCGACCACGATGGCGTCGTACTGAGGTGCCACGCCGAACCTCCCATTGAAAATGATTCACGTATCACGGAATGACATCTCATTCCGTTTGTGAACACCGTATCATCGGGGGCGTGACGAAGCCATCCTCGAGAATCGAACGCCGCAAGGCCGAACTCCGGCAGGAGATCATCGACACCGCGTTCGCCTGTTTCGCCGAGCGGGGCTATCACGCCACCGGCATCGCCGATATCGCCGCCGAGCTGGGCATCGGCCACGGCACCTTCTACCGCTACTTCGCCAACAAGCGCGACATCATCGATCACGTCATCGACGATCTGGCCACCCGCATCGTGGAGGCGCTGGGCACCGAGAACGCCCCGGACGCTCCCACCAGCCTGCAGGAGTACCGGGAGCAGACCGAGCGCATCGGGGCGGCGCTGAACCGCATCTTCCTGGAGGACCGCCGGGTGGCGCAGCTGCTGCTGTTCCAGGCCACCGGTATCGACTCCGAACTGACCATGCGGCTCTACGGGTTGCTCGACACCGCCGACATGCTCACCGCGGGATACCTGGAGCACGGCGTGGAACTGGGCTATCTGCGTGAGGATCTGGACACCCGCAATACGGCCCGCGCCGTGACCGGCATGATCCTGGCCGCCATCCTGCACGGGCTGCGCGATACCCGCGACGGCGAGGAGACCGATATGTCGGAGATGACCCAGGCGATCCGCCGCCTGCTCATCGACGGCGTCCGAAAAGACTGAGCCGTCCGAAAAGACTGAGCTGTCCGGAAGGACTGAGCCGTCCGGAATGGACCGCGCCGCCCCGAAAGACCGATAGATCCGATCATCACCGCGCGGAATCACCCTGCGAGGCAGGCCATCCCACCTGATCGGACCTCGCTCGCGACCGGCTCCGGCCCGCCGTGCACAATGACCCGCGTGACTCCCGAGGAAGTCCGCCGCAAGCGATTCGGCAAAACCCGCCACCACGGCTACAACCCGGCCGAGGTGGATGCCTTCTGCGCGCGCATAGCCGACACCATCCTCGGCCGCGACCACCTCACGGCCGCCGATATCCGCCAGGTCCAGTTCGGAGCACCGCCGTTCGGGCACCGCGGCTACGATCAGGAACAGGTCGACGACTTCCTCGACCACGTGTGCATCGAGCTGGAATACCTCCGCCGGGGCCGCCGCCGGGTGCCCACCGCGAACGTCGCACCGGCCCTCACCCACGACGACGTGCTGCGCATCCAGTTCTCCGCTCCCCCGTACGGCCTGCCCGGCTACGCGGCCGCGGAGGTGGGCGCGTTCCTGGACCGCCTCGCGGCCACCCTGGCCCACGACGGCCCCAGTCGGCTCACCGCGGACGAGGTGCGCCACACCGAGTTCCACACCGCCGCCCACGGCTACCCCGCCTATCACCGCGATGAGGTGGACGCCTTCCTGGACCTGGTCGTCCGCCAACTCGACCGACAGCGCTGACCCGAAGCCCCTGGAGGGTACGGCTATTCGGGTGTTCTCGCCGGTCGAGCGCTCTCGCCGGTCGGGTGCTCTCGTTGGCCGGGCGTCGCCGCGGGTGTCCGCGCGGCGTCGGCGAACAGTTCGCCGAGCACCGCCGCCAGGTTGTCCGTCCGGTCGAAGCGGTATCCGAGGTCGGCCGCGTGGCCGGCGAACAGGTGCCAGACCGACGAGGCGAGCAGGCGGGCGATGGCCTCCGGATCGGCGAAGGCGGGATCGTCGGGGGTGTCGACCCCGCGCGTCACCACACCCTGGACGAGGCCGACCACGCCGTATACGAGCGGCCGGAACGACTCGACCTCGATACCCAGTACCGCTGCCCACGACGAGAAGCGCTGCCAGAGGATTTCGGCGATCCGATTCCGCGCGATGCTCAGGCTGGTCTCCGCGCCGTCATGACCGTGCACCGGCCCGCTCTGCCCGAACCGGTACAACCGGGGATGCTCCCCCGCCCAGCGCACCACCGAGCGCATGACCGCGAGAATGACGTCGTCGGCGGACTTTCCGGGATCGAGCACCAGTCCGGATTCGAACTCCGCGACGAATCGGCGCAGGATGAACGCGCGGATCCGCGCGTCGAGGTCGTCGCGGTTCTCGAACTGCCGGTAGACCACCGAGCGCGCCACCCCGGCCCGCTCCGCGATCTCCCGTACCGAAACCTCCTGTCCCGCATCCCGTTCCTCGATGAGGTCGACCGCGGCCGCCAGAATGGCGTGCTGCCGCTCCGTATTGTGTTCCTGCCAGCGCCGGTGTCCGCCGCGGCGACGATGGTGGCGCGGATCGGGCGGCGGCTTCACCCGGTGAACTCCACGGCGGTGCCGAGCGGCCGAGCGTCGTCGAGGAAGCGCGGCCGCATGGGCAGCGGCCCGTCGGGGCCGCCGGTGAACGAGATCTGGCGGCGCACACGCCGATCCGAGACCGCGTCGAACCGCAGGTGCTGGGCGAAGGTGGCGACCACCAGCGCGGCCTCCATACTCGCGAACCCCGAGGCGACGCACATGCGCTTGCCCGCACCGAACGGGATGGAGGCCCGTTTCTGCTGGCGCTGCAGGTTTTCCGGCAGATAGCGACCGGGATCGAACTCCTCGGGCCGCTCCCACACCCGCGCGTGATGGTGGACGCCGTGCAGGATGACCGCCACCGTGGTGCCGGGCCGAATGGGGTAGCCGCCCAGCACATCGGCCTGCTTGGCCGTGCGAGCGAGGCCGATGACCGGCGGCAGCAGCCGCATGGTCTCGGCGACGACGGCCTGGGTCCAGAGCAGCCGGTCCAGGTCGGCGGCGGTGGCGGGCCGGTCGCCGAGGACCGTGCGCACCTCGTCGTAGAGGCGGTCGCGGGCCCGCGGATTCTCCGCGAGCAGCTGCCACACCCACGCCAGCGCCGTCGCGGTGGTCTCCATTCCGGCGCCGATGAAGGTCATGAGTTCGTCGTGGATCTCCTGATCGCTGTACCGGTAGCCGGTTTCGGGATCGGTGGCGTCCATGAGCAGGGCGAGCAGGTTGTCCTTGCGGTCGATGCGACCGGCGCGGTGATCGGCGATCAGGCCGTCGACCACGCGTTCGGCGTGGCGCAGATCCCGCATGGCGCGCGGCTCGACCACCCAGCCCGCGGCCCGCATCGCCCGCATGGGCCAGCGGGAGTTGGCGGCCTCGCCCGCGCTGCCGGTGCGCCGGTGCAGCCAGGTGGCGACATTGTGCAGCGGATGGCTGGCATTGGTCATGAACCCGCGCCCGAAGAAGCGCAGCAGCCGGGCCAGCACCACTTCGGACATGGGGCCGGTGATGTCGGTGCCGAACATGGTGCGCGAGGTGACGTCCAGGGTGAGCCGGTTCATCTCGGCGTTCACATCCACGGTGTCACCGAACGTGGACAGTTCACGGATGCGCGCGACGGCGTCCTGGGCCGCCGCCACCATGAGCGGTGCGAACCCGTCCACATTGCGCTTACCGAAGATCGGCTGCACCAGACGCCGATTCCGTTGCCAGCGAGCGTCGTTCAGATCCGTGACCAGTCCGCGCCCGAAGGCCACGGCAAGCATGTCGTATTCGGGGCTCTTGGTGTAGTTGTTCTGATTGGTCACCAGCACGTGCCGCGCCAGTTCCGGACTGCGCACGATGACGAACTTCTTGAACGGCACCCGCGCCACCATGACGTCGTCCTCGCCCGGCAGCCGGGTGACGTAGTCGAGCACGGTGTGGTCGCGCACCCGCGGCAGGATGCCGAGCGCCAGACGGATGGACTCACGCCAGCGCACCGGCGTGCCGTGCCATCGGATGAAGGTCGGCGTCCAGGGCGGTGGGTGCAATCTCGAATCGACAGCCTCGGCCATGGCGGCTTCCTCACCGGGTGAAGTGAGTGGGACTTGATGTCCCACTCACTTTAGTGAGACACGATGACTCGGTCAACGGCCGTGGCGGCTCCGGTCAACGGCGCGCCCGGCGCCAGCTCCAGGACCGTCCGCCCAGACCCGACCGGCTGCCGTTGCCGTACCCGGCGAGGTGCAGTGCAACGAGCAGGAGCCCGACGATGACAAGCGTGCCCGAGGTGACGGTATCCCCGAGCGTGGCATCGACCAGGTCGAAGATGAGCGCGAGCCCGAAGGATACGGCGGCGGCGATGGCGAGCATGAGTACCTCCTGTGTTCGCCGGGCGGATACCCGCCGGTGGCGGGATCAATCAGCATCGACAGCGTGGGTTCGGCGCGTCGCGTCGGGGTCAGCGGTCGACGGCGAATCTGACCTCGATCGCCGTACCGGTGGCGTCCAGCCGTCGGACGACGCCGTTCAATTGCGCCGCCAATGCCGTAACCAGGCGCAGCCCAAGGGATTTGGTGGTGCGGAAGTCCAGTTCGGGCGGCATGCCCACGCCGTCGTCGCTGACCAGCAGGCGTAGGACGCCGCCGTCGAGCGGGCAGAGCTCGACCAGGATCTCTCCGGCGCGATCGCCGGGAAAGGCGTGCTTGAGGGCGTTGGTGACCAGTTCGCTGACCAGCAGGCCGCACGGTACCGCGATGTCGACGCCCAGCCGGACGTTCTCGACCTTCGCGCGGAGCTGGATCCGCTGCTGGTCGAGACCGTAGGAACGAATGAGGTTGCCGGTCAGGGTGTGAATGTAGTCCCCGGCGTCGATCTGCGCCGAACCCTCGGACTGGTACAGCTTTTCGTGAATGAGCGACATCGAGCGGATGCGGTCCTGGCTGGCGGTGAACGCGTCCTGCACCCGGCGATCGGTCAGGCGGCGGGTTTGCAGGCTGAGCAGGCTGGTGATGATCTGGAGATTGTTCTTGACGCGGTGGTGGATCTCGTCGAGCAGGGTCGCCTTCTCCTCGAGCGCCGCCCTGATTCGATCGTCGGAGTGCTTGCGGTCGGTGATATCCCGGAACACCTCGATGGTCAGGGCGTCGGCACCGGCTCCCATCGAGTTCAGCACGACGTCGATGGGGAATTCGGAGCCGTCCCGGCGGCGGGCGCGGAACTCGGCGTCGGGTGAGCGGCCGTCGGGGGGATCGGTGAAGTTGCCCCGGTGCGCGCGGTGCCGCTCACGAAGCCCCTCGGCGATCAGCGATTCCACCGAACGGCCCACCAGCTCCCCGGCCGGATAGCCGAACATGAGCTCGGTGCGCGAATTGGCCTGGACGATGCGGCCCGCGGCGTCCAGGACGACGACGCTGTCGGGAGCGGATTCGAACAGACCGCGCAATCTCGACTCGCTCGACCGCAGCGCCTCCTCCGCCTGGCGTCGTTCGCCGCTCTCCTGCCGCAATTCGATGTAGAGCTGCTCCACCTGGGCCCGCACGGCCTCGGTCTGTTCGGCGCGCCGCTTGGTGGTGGCCGCGAGCGAACCGACCGTACCGGCCGTAATGACGAAGACCGCCAACAGAATCCAGTCGTCGAGATATGCCGGAGCTTCGAACCACCCCAGATACGGTGAGAGGAATACCGAATTCCAGACGAGGATCGCGGCGACCGAGGTCGCCAGTGCGGGAGTTCGCCCCCACCGCAGCGCGACCAACAGGACGACGAGCACATAGACGAGTGCCGACGTCCCCGGATTGTCCCGGATCAGGTCGCGCAGCGGCCAGAGGACAGTGGTGACGACCACCAGCCCCGACAGCGCGGCTAGATAAGGAATCGCCTTCCTGCCCTTCAAGATCGGCGCCCCCCATCACAGTCGGACTCACCGTCCATCCTAAGCGCCCCGGTCGCTCCGCAGTATCGCATGAGGTGTCGCCACGGCTGGACGGTCCGCACGACATACCCGCTGGTCGCCCGCGCGACCATGTGGCGAACTAGTCGAAGAGGTCCAGGGTCGGCTGATCTTCGCGGGCGCGCACCTCGATGGAGCCGAAGACCAGATCGGGCGGCGGCACCAGGCCGAGATGCTCCCAGGCGGCAGCGGTGGCGACGCGGCCGCGCGGGGTGCGCGCCACCAGACCGGCACGCACCAGGAAGGGTTCGCAGACCTCCTCCACGGTGGCGGCCTCCTCACCCACCGCGACCGCGAGCGTGGAGACGCCGACCGGCCCGCCGTTGAAGCTGCGGACCAGCGCGCCGAGCACCGCCCGGTCGAGGCGGTCCAGGCCGAGCACGTCCACGTCGTAGACCGCGAGGGCGGCATGGGCGATCTCGCGGGTGACCAGACCGTCGGCCTTGACCTCGGCGTAGTCGCGCACCCGGCGCAGCAGGCGGTTGGCGATCCGGGGCGTGCCCCGGGAGCGGCCCGCGATCTCGGCGGCGGCATCCGTGTCGATGCGCACGCCGAGAATCTGCGCCGAGCGCAGCAGAATCCGTTGCAGCTCTTCGGGTTCGTAGAAATCCATATGGCCGGTGAAGCCGAAGCGGTCGCGCAGCGGGCCGGTGAGCGCACCCGATCGCGTGGTCGCGCCGACCAGGGTGAACGGGGCGATATCCAACGGAATCGACGTCGCTCCCGGGCCTTTGCCGACCACGACGTCGACCCGGAAGTCCTCCATGGCGAGGTAGAGCATCTCCTCGGCCGGTCGGGCGATGCGGTGGATCTCGTCGATGAACAGCACGTCGCCCTCGCCGAGATTGCTGAGCATGGCCGCCAGGTCGCCCGCGCGTTCCAGGGCCGGGCCGGAGGTGATGCGCAGTGCCGAACCCAGTTCCCCGGCGATGATCATCGCCATCGAGGTCTTACCCAAACCCGGTGGGCCGGAGAGCAATACGTGATCCGGGGTGCCGCCGCGCCGTTTCGCGCCGCGCAGCACCAGGGCCAACTGCTCACGCACCCGGGGCTGACCGATGAAGTCGTCCAGCGCTTTCGGGCGCAGGCTGGCCTCGACCTCACCGTCGGTCTGCTGATAGCTCGCGCTGACCGGGGAGTCGCTGTCGTCGAATTCGTCGGAGTCGTCGAACATTCGGGCGTCCTATCGGTTCTTGCCCAGCACACTCAGCGCCGCGCGCAGCGTCTGCGAGGTGCCGAGATCGGGCTGCTCGGCCAGAATGGCGTCCACGGCGGGTTCGGCCTGTTTGACTCCGAAACCCAGCCCGACGAGCGCCTCGACGACCTGCTCGCGCACCGGCGTGACCGCCGGCGCGGGGCCCGATCCGGGCGGACCCGATTGCACCGGAACGAGATTCACCTTGTCACGCAGTTCCACCACCATGCGCTCGGCCCCGCGCTTGCCGATACCGGGCACCCGGGTGAGCGCGGCGACATTGGATTCGGCCAATGCCTTGCGCAGCGCCTCGGGTTCCAGCACGGCCAGCACCGCCATGGCGAGTTTCGGTCCCACGCCGGACACGGTCTGCAACAGGCCGAACAGTTCGCGCGCCTCGGTATCGGCGAAGCCGAACAGCGTCATGGAGTCCTCACGCACGATCATGGCCGTATAGAGCCGCGACTCCTCCCCACGGGTGAGCGTGGCCAGCGTGGCGGGCGTGGCATTGAGCCGGTACCCGACCCCCGCGGCCTCCAGCACCACATGGTCGAGCCCGATCTCGAGCACCTCACCGCGTACCGACGCGATCACCCGGATACCGCCTTCCGTTGCCGGTCCAGCCTGTCCCTGTACAGCCGCCGCGCGGCCAGCCCGAGGATACGCGCCACCCCCATCCACTCACCGCACACGAACAACTGTTCGAGAGTCTAACGGACCGGCGCGGCCCACCCGCCGACCGACACGGGCACGCGCCCAGCACGGCCGCGGCAACTCAGCCCGCGCCGCTCGGCAACGCGGGCCATGCCGCCCGGCAACGCAAGCCGCACCGCTCGGCAACGCGAGCCGTGCCGCTCAGTAGCTCAGGCAGCACCGCTCACTGCCGCGTCGAACGCCCGATACGCATCCTCGCTGAACAGCACGAACCGCACCTCCCGCACGGACGTTCCGGCCGCGCGCACGGTCTGCACCGCGATGCGCGCGCCGTCGTCCATGGGCCACCGGAATATCCCGGTCGACACCGCCGGAAAGGCCACCGACTCCGCGCCCAGCTCATCCGCGACCCGCAGCGATTCGCGATAGCAGGACGCCAGCACCGCCGACCGATCCTCACTCGCCGACCACACCGGCCCCACGGTGTGAATCACCCACCGCGCGGGCAACTTTCCCGCCGTCGTCGCCACCGCCCGCCCCTGCGGCAGCCCCCGCCCGTACCGCGCCGCCCGCAATGCCCGGCACTCGGCCAGAATCTCCGGCCCACCCTTGCGATGAATGGCCCCGTCGACCCCGCCACCGCCCAACAGCGACGAATTGGCCGCGTTCACCACCGCATCCACCTCCTGCTCGGTGATGTCGCCGCGCACGATCAGCAGATCGACCATGCGGGCGATTCTTCCACGCGGCCGCACCGCTACGCGGCCGGAATTCCCGCACGGCTGGCGACCACAGTTCCCGCACCGCTACGCAGCACGTACCCGCTACCGCTACCCGGCCTGAACCCCCGTACCGCTACCCGGCGTGAACCCCCGTACCGCTACCCGGCGTGAACCCCCGTACCGCTACCCGGCGTGAACTCCCGCACCGCTACCCGGTGCGCACTCCCGCCCTACGCGGCAAGGACCATGGGCCGCGACCGGTTCGGCGACCGTCCGTGGGCCTCGCGGTCGAGCCGGGCTCGGATCTCCGCGACGGTACGCCCGGCTCCACGACGGACGGCGTGCTCGGCCCGGTGCGCGGTCGCCAGTCGCCAACCGACCAGGATGCCCAGTGCCGCGCCGAGTGCCAGATACGCGATCGCGCCGATCATCTCGCCCACCTCGAATCATCGGAGTCGCCGCCGTCCATCGGGCGCTGTCCTTGGCTCAGCGCGGGAACCAATGCGAGGAAGTAGCGCCGCGCGGCACAGTCGTCCCCGCAGTCCCGGTGTCGCGCCAGCGCGCGTTGCGCCACCTCGAGATTCAGGATCGGATGATCCGGAACCCGGTGAAAGATCGGATTGTCGCCCATGTCGTCAGCTCCCCATATGCGGGGCATCGGCGGGCACCAGCTTGCCCGCCTCGATCAGCAGCCGCTTCGCCTGTGCCTTCGCCGGACACACCGAAACCGGACATCCTCTGTGGTCCTGCATGATTCGATGCGCGCGCGACGGCGTGAGCGTGGAATCCGGTACCGCGCTGTGCGCCACCGGGGGAAGTTCGTGCATGGTCGGCCACCTCCTCGGAACTCTGGAATGCGTTAGGGCTGTGGAGAATCCCCTGACCTCGGGGAATGCCGTCAGTACACTCCGAATCACCGGGACTGCGCACCCCCGGACACGCGTTTCGGCCGAGAAAGCGCGGCATTTCCACCCAGCGCGTTTCCACGGCAGAGCTTTCCAGAATTGGGTTCATCCGATAGTTAGGCAAACGAGATGCTGACCGGATCAACACTCGCCCGCCGCGCGCTGGGGCGCGAACTCAAGCGCCTGCGCGAGGCCCACGGCATGAACCAGTCCGCCGCCGGGCGGGTGATCGGAGTGTCGCCGCAGACCATCGGGCGTATGGAGGACGGACTACCGACGAAGGTGTCGGACCTGTACATGA
The DNA here is from genome assembly GCF_007362295.1 of Nocardia otitidiscaviarum. NCBI lineage: Bacteria > Bacillati > Actinomycetota > Actinomycetes > Mycobacteriales > Nocardiaceae > Nocardia > Nocardia otitidiscaviarum. Next base: position 4,039,830 of record NZ_CP041695.1, read on the forward strand.
ACGCCCTGTGCGACGCGTACGAGGCAACCGCGACCGAACGGACGACGCTGTTGGAGCTGGCCTACGAGGTTCGGACCACCCGCAAGTCCGGTGGTGGCTGGTGGCGGGCGTACGTCGATGAAATGCGCGTCGGCTTCGACCACTACATGAGCTTGGAAGAATCGGCACGAAAGCTCAGCATCTGGAAGACAGCCGTCGTTCCGGGTCTCCTCCAAACCGCCGAATACCGCCGTTCGATCGAATGGACCGAGCATCCGGATATGCCGCCCGCACAGGTCGAGAAGCGCATCGAGATCGCCATACGAAGGCAAACTCGGCTCGCCGAGACCGGCTTCGCCGTCGACGCCATATTGTGGGAAGCCGTCCTTCGCGACCAGATCGGCGGACCGAGCGTGATGGCGGATCAGCTCCGCAGGCTCTGGGAGGTTTCGCAACTGCCGAACGTATCGGTGCGTGCCGTCCCCTTCAGCACCCCACGCCATCTCGGCTCCTGTGTGGGATCCTTTGTGCTGCTGGAATTCCCGAAACTGTCAGCGACCGGATTGACCGGACCGCCGATGGTGTTCGTGGAAGAATACGCGGGAGACCTCTACCTGGAACGTGAGGCCGAAGTGCAGCGCTACCACAGTGCGTTCACTGAGATCAGCCGAGCCGCGCTGGATGAGGACGCGACCAGACAGCTGATCCTGTCGATAGCGAAGGAGCACACAGGGTGATGTTCGATCCGGCACAGGCGACATGGTTCAAGTCCAGCTACAGCACATCCGGCGGGGAGTGCGTAGAGGCCGCGCACCTACCGGGCGGCTCGGTCGGCGTGCGAGATTCCACCTTGGGCGAGGAGAGTCCCGTCCTGCTGTTCGACGGCCCCGCCTGGGACGCGTTCACCTCGGCTGTCGACGCGGGCCGCTTCGACCCACGGTGACACCCAGCACGCTCTGCCGATGCTCGCCGACGGGCGGTCTCCGTCCGAGACCGCTGTTTGTCGTCCGCACCCCAGGGTAAGTCGCCGACAGGCCCGGCATTTCGGGCAGCGCGATCCGCGGTGTTCCGAGTGCCGGATCGTAGAAAGGCGATGAGGATATGGCGACCTACAACACCAGCACCAGACGATGGACTCCGGTACAGCTCGCCTCCGCCGCCGGCGGCGCGGTATTCCTGCTGGTAGGCGTGCTCGGATTCATTCCAGGCGTCACGACCGACTTCGACACCATGGAGTTCGCGGGCCACGAGTCCGGGGCCGAACTGCTCGGCATCTTCCAGGTGTCGATCCTGCACAATATCGTCCATCTGCTCTTCGGCGTCGCGGGCCTGCTGGCGGCGCGCACCATATCGGCCGCACGCGGCTTCCTGATCGGCGGCGGCGTGATCTACCTGGCCCTCTGGATCTACGGCCTGGTGATCGACAAGACGTCCGACGCCAACTTCGTCCCCCTCAACACCGCCGACGACTGGCTACACTTCGGCCTCGGCGTCGGCATGGTCCTGCTGGGCCTGCTGCTCCCACGCCTCGCCACTCAGACCGTGGCACGGACCTGACGATCGATCCCGATTTACCCGGAACACGGACGACCCCCGGCAGCGTGGCTGCCGGGGGTCGTCGCGTATCGCGCTATTCCGCGTCGAGCTGCGCCAGCACCTCGTCCGAGACGTCGATATTGGTGTACACGTTCTGCACGTCGTCGCAGTCCTCGAGGGCGTCGACGAGCTTGAACACCTTCTTGGCCAGGTCGGCGTCGGCGGGGACCGACACCGACGGCTGGAAGCCGGATTCGGCCGAGTTGTAGTCGATGCCCGCGCCCTGCAGGGCGCTGCGGACCGCCACCAGATCGCTCGGTTCGGAGATGATCTCGAACTCCTCGCCCAGGTCGTTGACCTCTTCGGCGCCGGCGTCGAGCACGGCCATCAGGACGTCGTCCTCGGACAGGCCGTTCTTCTCCAGGGTCACGACGCCCTTGCGGGAGAACAGGTACGACACCGAGCCCGGGTCGGCCATATTGCCGCCGTTGCGGGTCACCGCCACGCGGACCTCGCCCGCGGCGCGGTTGCGGTTGTCGGTGAGGCATTCCACCAGCACCGCGACACCGCTGGGGCCGTAGCCCTCGTACATGATGGTCTGCCAGTCGGCACCGCCGGCCTCTTCGCCGCCGCCGCGCTTGCGGGCGCGCTCGATATTGTCCAGCGGCACCGAGTTCTTGCGGGCCTTCTGGATGGCGTCGTAGAGCGTCGGGTTGCCATCCGGGTCACCACCACCGGTCCGCGCCGCCACCTCGATGTTCTTGATCAGCTTCGCGAAGAGCTTGCCCCGCTTGGCGTCGAGGGCAGCCTTCTTGTGCTTGGTGGTGGCCCATTTGGAGTGGCCGCTCATTCCCTACTTCCTCTTTTCAGGGGACGTGTTTTCCCGATAGAGACTATCGCGCGTTCACACACCGGCGCGTGGGCGCACCATGGTGTCGACGAACAGCCGGTGAACTCGCAGATCGCCGGTGACCTCCGGATGGAACGAGGTCGCCATGACATTGCCCTGCCGAACGGCCACCATCCGGCCCGCCGCGGGACCGGAGGGCACGGTCGCCAGCACCTCGACCCCGTCGCCGATCTTCTCCACCCACGGGGCGCGGATGAACACCGCGCGCACCTGGCCGTCGTCGAGTCCGGTGTAGTCGAGATCGGTTTCGAAACTATCCACCTGACGGCCGAAAGCGTTGCGCCGCACCGTCATATCGATACCGTACAGCGGCTGCATATCCGGCCGGGTGTCGAGCACCTCCGAGGCCAGCAGGATCATGCCCGCACAGGAGCCGTACGCGGGCATCCCGTCGCGCAGCCGCTGCCGCAGCGGCTCCAGCAGGTCGAAGACCTCGAGCAGCTTGCTGATGGTGGTCGATTCCCCGCCGGGCAGCACCAGCGCGTCCACCGCGGCGAGTTCGGCGGCCCGCCGCACCGGGACCGGCTCGGCCCCGCATTCGGCGAGCGCGCGCATATGTTCGCGGACGTCGCCCTGCAGAGCCAGCACACCAATGGTCGGATTCACGGCTTCGAGCATACGGACCGCGGTCCTGGTGACCCGGCACACCCACGGGCGGCGCGGATCAGTTGGTGCCGGGCGGGAACGACGCGCCCGGCTCGCGCAGGGTGCGGATGAGCCCCTCCTGCAGCACGACCGCCACCAGCTCGCCGCGCTGATTCCAGATCCGCCCGGCGGTCAGTGCCCGGCCCAGCCCGGCGGACGGCGACTGCTGGTCGTAGAGCAGCCAGTCGTCGGCGCGGAACGGGCGCAGGAACCACATGGCGTGGTCGAGCGACGCGTTCTGGGTGGGTTCGTCGGGGTGGATGACCTTCGAGGACCCCAGCAGCGTCATATCGCTCATGTAGGCCAGCGTGCACACGTGGAACAGCGGATCGTCGGGCAGCGGGTGCCGGTAGCGGAACCACACCTGCTGCTGGGCGGCCAGTCCGTCGCGGCGCGACACCTGCTCCTGCGGGATGGTGCGGATATCCCAGTGCTCCCATTCGCGCATGGCCCACAGCCGCTCCGGGCTCATGGTGGTCTTGGCGTCGGGCATGTCGTGCGGCGGCGGCACGACGGGCATGGTGTCCTGGTGCTGCGGCCCTTCGTCGCCCACATGGAACGACGCCGACATGGTGAAGATGGCCTCGCCGTTCTGCACGCCGGTCACCCGGCGGGTGCAGAAGGAGCGTCCGTCGCGAATCCGGTCGACCAGGTACACGGTCGGCTCCACCGGATTGCCGGGGCGCAGGAAGTAACCGTGCAGCGAATGCACCTGGAAGCGCGGTTCCACGGTGCGCACCGCCGCGACCAGCGCCTGCCCGGCGACCTGCCCACCGAATGTGCGCGGCAGCTGCGTCTTGGTGGACGCGCCGCGGAAGATGTCGCGCTCGATGTGCTCTATCTCGAGGGCCTCTTCGATCGTCGCCATGCACCGTCCCTTTCCGGATTGTCCGGCTCAGGCTAACAACCTGGCGGCGACGTTCGAGCGAATGGTGCCGGGTATAGATGGTGGGGTGCCCGAGTTCGCCGCCCTCACCCCGGAAGCTCTCGCCGACCGCATCGCCGACCGTGCCTTCGTCCTCCCCGAACCCGCCGTGGTGGCCGTGGACGGCGCGGACGCCGCCGATCCCGTGCGCTTCGCCCGCACCGTCGCCGACCGGGCCGTCGGCCACGGCCGCACCGCCGCCGTTATCGCCCTGCACGACTTCGTCCGCCCCGCCTCCCTGCGCTACGAATTCGGCCGCACCGACGAACTGTCCTACCGCACCGCCTGGTTCGACTATTCGGCCCTGAATCGCGAAGTCCTGCAACCACTCCGCACCCACCACCGCTACCTCCCCGCCCTGTGGGACGAACGCACCGACCGCTCCGCCCGCGCCGCCACCCGCGAAACCCCACCGAACACCGTCCTGCTCGTCGCGGGCCCGATGCTGCTCGGCCGCAACCTCCCCTTCGATCTGACGGTAGCCCTGCACATGTCCGACGCCGCCCTCCACCGCACCACCCCCGAAGCCGACACGTTCACGATCGCCGCCCTGCACGAACACGACCGCGGCCACCACGAGGAACCCGACATCATCGTCGCCTGGGACCACCCCACCCGCCCCGCCCTCCGGCTGCGATAGCCCGACCCGCCCTCCGGCTGCGATAGCCCGACCCGAACGACGCGCAGCAGAATCTCCGGCAGCAGGTGGCCTTTCCCGCTTGGCGCTCCGGCGGTGGACGTCCACCTGGAGCCCCGCTTCGTTTCAGCGGAGTCCGCGCCTCGCGCGCCCGTGGATGAGCGGTAGGTAGATCTCGTCGACGATATCGACGATCACCTGCTCGGACACCGTGGTGACGCCCCGGGTGACGAACTCGTTGCGCAGCAGCACCACGGCTGTCGTCGCCACCCTGGGGTGCAGGGCTTCCGGTGGCGCTTCGCCGCGCGCCACCGCGCGCTCCAGGACGGTCAGCCACATCTGCGATCCGGCATCCCCACCGTGTTCGCGCAACTGCGCCAGAAGTTCCGGCTCGTCGGCGGCGTGGGACAGCAGGCTGCGCAGGATATCGCCGAGGGGTGAGGCGAGGTGCCGGTTGGCGCGGCGCAGCAGTTCCAGAGCGTCGTCGCGCAGGTTGCCGGTATCGGGGATCCGGGTTTCGGTGAGTGCCAGCTGCCGGTAGGCGGCGATGCCCAGCGCGGCGCGGTTGGGCCAGCGGCGGTAGATGGCGTTCTTGTTGGTGCCCGCCCGGGTAGCGACGGCGTCCATGGTCATGCCCGCGTAGCCGGAAGCGAGGAGTTCGTCGACGGCCGCTCGCAGGATGGCCTGTTCCAGTTCCGCTCCGCGCCGCCGCCGGGGACGGTCTTCGACCTGTGTGCTGTCCATTTGAGTACGGATCGTACCGAACAACTGGGCTTGCAGCACATGATCTAGCGAAGCTAAGGTACGTCACGTACCCTAATAAACAGGAGTGACCATGCGAGCGATCGGCATCACCTACGACACCGGCTTCTTCCACCGCGGCCACTGCACGCACGAGCCCTTCACCCCGGAGGGGGTGCGGAAGGATATGCGGGCGATTCGCGAGGAGCTGGGTTGCGATGCGGTGCGCGTGACCGGCGGCGACCGCCATCGCCTGCGACTGGCCGCGCGCTGCGCCGCCGACGCCGGGTTGGAGGTCTGGCTCTGCCCGTTCACCAATGAGGTCGCCGCCGACGATCTGCTCGAATTCCTCCGCGACTGCGCCGATTACGCCGAGAGCCTGCGATCGGAAGGCGCGCGGGTGGTGCTGGCACTGGGCTCCGAACTCAGCCTGTTCGTCCCCGGTTTCCTTCCCGGCGACACGTTCACCGAGCGCGCCGCGCTGCTGTCCACACCACGACTGGCCGAACTGCTCCCCGAACTCTCCGCCCGGATCAACGCATTCCTGACGCGCGCCGTGGCGGTGGCGCGACGGTCCTTCACCGGCCCCCTCACCTACTGCTCGCTCCCGTTCGAAGGCGTGGACTGGACACCTTTCGACTATGTCGCCACCGACGCCGGATACCGTTCCGCCGAACTGGCCGAGGGCTACCGCACCCGCATCCGCGCCGCGGCCACCGGACCCACACCGCTGGCGATCACCGAATTCGGTTGTGCCACTTACCGTGGCGCGCCCGATGCCGGACCGCGCGGCGGCGATATCGTCGTGTGGGATCCGGAAACCGCCCATCCCCTGGCACTCGACGGCGACCACACGCGTGATGAAGCCGGCCAGGCCGCACACCTTCTGGAATTGCTCGACATCTTCGATGCCGAGGGCGTGGACATCGCTTTCTGGTACACGTTCGCGTCGTACCATCTGCCCCACCGCGACGATCCCCGCACCGACCTGGACCTGGCCAGCAACGGTGTGGTGAAGGTGCACGACCCGGCGCGGCGCACCGCGGCTCGGCGCTGGGAACCCAAGGCGGCGTTCGCGGCCCTCGCCCGCCGAACTTCGGGTACAACGGCATCATGACCGAGCACACCGCCGGGCCGTCATTCCACGCCGATCGGATCGGGGACGACGAGCAGCAGGAATTTCTCGTGGAGGTCCTCGACGCGCAGGCCGCGCTGCCGGGGGTGCGGCGGTTACGGGAGTGGACGAGGGCTGCCCTGCGGATCGCGGCCGGGGATCGGACCCTGGATATCGGATCGGGGACCGGGTCGGAGGTGCTGGCCATGGCGCGGCCGTCGGGGCCCGGCGGCGCGGCCGTCGGGGTGGATCCGAATCCCGGCATGCTGGCGGAAGCGCGGGCGCGAGCCGCGGCAGCGGGGATCGCGGCGGAGTTCGTCGAGGGCAACGGGTATGCGCTGCCGTTTCCCGACGACAGCTTCGATGCCGTGCGATGCGAGCGGGTCTTCCAGCATCTCGACCATCCGGAGCGGGCCACCGCGGAGATCGCCCGGGTGCTGCGGCCCGGTGGCCGGGTGGCCCTGGTCGACAGTGACTGGTCGACCGCCATCATCCACCCGGGTGATCCGGATGTCGTTGCGGCACTGCTGGAGTCATGGCTTTCCCACACCGCGAACCGCCATTCCGGCCGGCACCTGCCCGGGCTGCTCACCGCGGCGGGCCTGACCGTCGACGACATCGGGGCCGATGCCGTGGTCTGGGACCGCTCCTTCATCGACACCATGCTGACCGCGGGCCTGGACCAGGCCGTGGCCGCCGGTGCCGTCACCCCCGACCAGCGCGACCGTTTCCTGTCCGACCTCACCCGCGGCGCCGAGGTGGGCGACTACCACTGCTCGGTGACCATGTTCGCGGTGGTCGCCCACCTGCCCTGACGCCCGAGCACCGACCGGAACGAGCGGATACAGTCACTGCCGTGCGATGGCAGCGGAAACGGTCGAATGCGGATGCGGCCCTGGGCTACTACCGGCGCGGGATGACTCGGGTCCGGGATGCGGGATTCCTCGAGAAACAGGCCGAGATCGACGGATACCGAATCAACTACGCCGAGGGCCCCGCCGCCGGGCGACCACTACTGCTGATCCACGGACAGGGCTCCCGCTGGCAGGACTACCAGCGGGTGCTGCCGGAACTCGCCGAGCACCACCATGTGTACGTCATCGATGTCCCCGGTCACGGCGGTTCGGCGCGACTGCCCGCCGACGAGTACACCAATGCCGGTGTCGGCGCCCGGATAGCCCGGTTCATCGAGGAGATCATCGGCGCACCCGCGCTCGTCTCGGGCCATTCCTCCGGGGGACTGCTCACCACCTGGCTGGCCGCCGAGCGGCCGGACCTGGTGCGCGGCGTGGTGCTGGAGGACCCGCCGTACTACTCGTCGATCATGCCCCGGGCGGCACTGACCACCGGCGGCGATATGGCCCGGGTGACCCGCGAATTCCTGGCCCAGGACAGCGAGCGCGACTTCACCCGCTACTACGTCGAGCACAGTCGCATATTCTCGTTCTTCGGTCCGCTCGCCGGACCGATCACCCGGTATTGCGTCCACTACCTCCGCACCCGTCCCGGCCGGCCCCTGGAGGTCTTCTTCCTGCCCCCGGTCCTGAACATCTACTTCCGTGGAATCGCCGACTACGATCCGGTATTCGGCGCGGCCTGGTACGACAACTCCTGGTACCGCGGATTCGACACCGATACGAGCCTGTCCGCGATCACCGCACCGGCCGTGCTGATCCACACCAATTACTGGTTCCGCCACCGCAAGTCCTACTACGACAAGCACGGTGTGCTCATGGCGGCCATGGACGACAAGGATGTCGCCAGGACGCTGAGCCACCTACCCGCCGCGACACTGGTCGAGGTCGACTCGGGCCACAATGTTCATTTCGAGCGACCCGCGGTATTCCTCGGCGCGGTCGGCGATCTCGCGACCGCGCTCGAGCGCTGACCGGGCGAGATCGCCGTCACCGCCGCATCCAACGCAGGCCGACGTACTCGAGTCCGGCGAACACCGCCACGAAGAGAGCTCCGCTGTACAGGAACACACGTCCCCACTCCGTAAGCGGGAGCAGAGCGGTGCCGGTGAGACCGACCATGCCTATCGCCGACAGCGCATTGACCGTCACCACCGCGCGCACGGCGCGCACGGGCACCTCGGCGCGCCCGGCCAGCAGCAGCAGTGCCGCCGCGCCGACCAGCATGACCACGCCGAAGGGAATCGACCAGCTGACCGGCAGTCCCAACGGTTTCCGCAGTATCGGCGCGGTAGCCAGCAGGAGTGCACCGAAAACACCCGTACTCCACCCGTCCACATACAGCGCGCCCCGCAGGAACCTGGGTCCGTGATCTGTCTCGGCGCGTGTCGTCATCACCATGTGCGACAGCCTTTCTCGCTTTGAAATCCGTTGGGAGGCGATGTCTTATACCGCCTGCGCCTGCCGGTGCGTGTTGTGGAAGTTCGTGAACCGCCACGCACCGTGTGCGCGCACCGCGATTCGGGTCTGGATCGACTCTTCGGCGGCGTGCACGCCGGGTGGGGACGGGCGCGGGGTGATGGTGACCATGACGGCGAGGTCGGGGACGGGGAAGTCGATGGTGAGCGTGGTGGGCTCCGACATGCGGGTGCCACGCATGAAACCGTCGAATCCCTGCTGCATGACGGCCGCGAGTTCGGCACGGCCGCAGATGTATTCGCCGAGCACGGAGATGAACACGGCGTCGTCGGTGAACGTCGCCGCGAAGGCGGTGCCGTCCCCGGCTGCCCAGGCGTCCATCTGGGCGTGCAGGAGGTCGAGCACGGCGGCGCGTGCGGCCACGGTGTCGGCGGGTGTTGCGTCGGTGGGTGTCGTCATGCCCGTCACGCTGCCAGCGGTCGGGTCATGCGCTCAATGACCTCACAGGTCATCGCGGACCGCATCCGCGCCCGGTTAGCCTGGTCGCGTGACCCGTCCCGCGCAGCACTCCCCGGTCGGCACGCTGCTGCGGGAGTGGCGGCAGCGACGACGACTGAGCCAGCTGGACCTGGCGCTCGCCGCGGGCTCCTCCGCGCGGCATCTGTCCTGTATCGAGACCGGCCGGGCACGCCCCAGTCGGGCCATGGTGCTCATCCTGTGCGAGGCACTGGATGTACCGCTGCGCGAACGCAATACGGTGCTGTTGGCAGGCGGTTTCGCTCCTGAGTACCGGGAGCGCGATCTCGGGGACGCGGATATGGCCGCCGCGCGGGCGGCCCTGTCGGCCGTGCTGACCACCCACGAGCCATATCCGGCCGTCGCGGTGGACCGCTATTGGAATGTGGTCGCCACCAATCGCACCATGGGCCTGTTCGAGGACGAGATCCCCGCCCACCTGGCCACCGAGCCATTGAACGTGTACCGACTCGCCCTGTATCCCGGCGACCCGTCCACCGTCTACATGGTGAACTACGCACAGGTCCGGGAGTACCTGCTGGACCGGCTGCTGCGGCAGGTCCGCGCGACGGGCGACCCGGTACTGCGCGACCTCTACGACGAGGTGTCCGCCTACCCGATGCAGCCCGAGGACGAATCCGACAGCGCCGCACTGCCTTCGAGCCCGTTCTCGGTACCGCTGCGCATTCGCACCCCGCACGGCGAACTGCGCCTGTTCAGCACCATGGTCACCTTCGGCGCGCCCGCCGACGTGACACTCGCCGAACTGGCCGTCGAGTTGTTCTACCCCCTCGACGATGCCACCGCGGCGGCACTGCGCGCGCTGGCCGAGCCCCGGGTCGAAGCAGACCGGCGCGGCTGACTTCCGGTGCCAACCTCACCAGACCCGGCGGTTCGTGCGGCGGTTCCGGCGCACACTGGACAGCACGGGTGGGCGCTCGGCATGCGCACGACTCATGAAGGACGGTGAGTGGCATGACCTCCGCCGAAGACCATCTCGCCACGGATCGTCTCGATGTGCCGGAGGCACCGCCGCTCGACGCGGACGACGCGGTATCCGCCTTCGCCGCGGCCGCGACAACGCACTCGAAATCCTGGGCGGCGGCCTACGAGGAGTGCCGAACGGCGGGGATGAAGCGGGAGAAGCTGATGCGGGCCGCCGCGGACGCACTCTCCACGCCGGACACCACCCAGCAGGAGCGAATCAAGGACGACAAACTCGCCGTCTTCGATACCGCCTATCGCACCCAGCGGGTCGGCCACAGCGATACGTACACCAAGCTCGGCTGGGCGTTGCGCACCACGTGGCGGGCGGCGACCGACAGCACGTCCTATTACGAGAACACGCCGCAGCCCAGCGCGGGACGCATTCTGTCCTGGCAGAATCAGCGGTGCTCGGCGCGGGAGCCGTTGCGCAACTCCGACATCTACTACTTCCAGTACTACCGCGCCTCCACCACACACCCCCTGCCGCCGCTGCGCTACGTGCGCAGACAGCAGGCGTACGCGCTTACGACGCAGCCCGTCTACGACTACCTGCGTTACCTCCACGACCCCGCCGGGGACGGCGCCCTGCCCGCGGCCGTCTACGCGGCCGGTACGGCGAAGTACTACGCCCTGCTCGGCACCATGAACGGCACGGCCCCCGCGTTTCTGGTCATCGACTGGGCTCGGGAGCTGGGCATCACGGGAATCTCCGCCATCGAGCTCGACGCCGCGCTCAACATGTACTTCCACTTCTCCCCCGCCGAGCCGGGGTCCGGGGCCACATCGTCGAGTTCGTCGAGCAGCTCACCGAGCAGCTCACCGAGCAGTTCACCAAGCAGTTCGTCGAGCAGTTCGTCCAGTAGTTCGTAGGACTCGACAACGGAGAACTCAATAGCGGCGGTGCCGTGACCGCAGCGACTGGGTGGGGAAGTCGTCGGCGGGATCGGCCACCGCGTCCCCTCCGTCTCGGCTGGGCCAGAACCGACTCGCGCGCTGCCCGCGGATCCGGCTCAGGTCGGGTTCGTAGATCTCAGTGATACCCACCTGGAGCAGGGTCAGCATGGTCACCATGCTGACGGCCACGATGAGCGGTGCGAGCAGTTGGCCCGCCTGCGCGCCCGACGGCGGGTGCACGTGCTCGGCGACATGCGCGCTCATGGAGAACATTCCGGTGTAGTGCATTCCGGATACCGCCACCCCCATGATGAGGGCCGCGGCGACCGTGGACCCGAACCCGCGCACGTGCAGGGTGAACCACAGTGCGGCGGTGGCGGCGACAATGGCGATCACCAGGGACAGCAGGACGATCCAGGGGTCGTAGCGCACCACCGCGTCGGTCTTCATGGCGTACATGCCCGAATAGTGCATGGCCCCCACCCCGAGCCCGGTGATCGCGCCGCCGGTGATCAGGGCGAACGCCTCGGCGTGCTGATGCACCACGATGGACAGTCCGACCCACACCACCCCCATGGCGACGGCGGCACTGAACAGCGTGACCGGTACGTCGTAGCGAATGGTGGTGTCCCGCACCGAGAATCCGAGCATGGCGATGAAGTGCATGACCCAGATGCCGGTGCCGCCGAGGGCGACGGCCCCGATGGCCACCCACCCGCCGTGCCCACCCCGCGCGCGGGCCCGCACCATGCAGCGCAGCGCCAGCAACGAGCCGGTGACCGACATGACGTAGGCGAGGACCGGCGTCAGCCAGCCATAGGTGAATTGATCGATCTCCAGCATGCGGACTCCTTGCCAGGATGCTTCATGTCGACAGTTCACCGGTGACTGGCTCGAAGGCTAGCGAGGAATCAGCAGGTCGTAAATTTGCCGCAGCACAATCCGCGAAATGTTGCCGCGTTTGCTGGAGGGTATGCGCGCTGGTAGCGGACGCGCGGCCGGGTCGAGCCGGGACGACGGATTCCTGTCTCCCGGCCTTGACGTCAGCGCACGGCCCGCTACCGCCGGTGGCTTACCAGCCGCGCTCGGCGAGGCGGTGCGGCTGCGGGATCTCCTCCACGTTGATGCCGACCATGGCCTCACCCAGGCCACGCGACACCTTGGCGAGCACGTCCGGATCGTCGTAGAAGGTGGTGGCCTTGACGATGGCGGCGGCGCGCTGCTCCGGATTGCCGGACTTGAAGATGCCGGAACCGACGAAGACGCCCTCGGCCCCGAGCTGCATCATCATGGCGGCGTCGGCCGGGGTGGCGATACCACCGGCGGTGAACAGCACCACCGGCAGCTTGCCGGTCTGGGCCACCTCGCGCACCAGCTCGTAGGGGGCCTGGAGCTCCTTGGCGGCCACGTACAGCTCGTCCTCGGGCAGCGAGGTCAGGCGGCGGATCTCGTCGCGGATCTTGCGCATGTGGGTGGTGGCGTTGGAGACGTCACCGGTGCCGGCCTCACCCTTGGAGCGAATCATGGCCGCGCCCTCGGTGATTCGGCGCAGCGCCTCGCCCAGGTTGGTCGCACCGCAGACGAACGGCACGGTGAAGGCGAACTTGTCGATGTGGTTGGAGTAGTCCGCCGGGGTCAGCACCTCGGACTCGTCGATGTAGTCGACGCCGAGAGACTGCAGGATCTGGGCCTCCACGAAGTGGCCGATCCGGGCCTTGGCCATGACCGGGATGGAAACGGCGTTGATGATGCCGTCGATCATGTCCGGATCGCTCATGCGGGAGACACCGCCCTGGGCGCGGATATCGGCGGGCACGCGCTCGAGCGCCATGACGGCGACGGCGCCCGCGTCCTCGGCGATCTTGGCCTGCTCCGGCGTGACGACATCCATGATCACACCGCCCTTCAGCATCTCGGCCATGCCGCGCTTCACGCGGGCGGTGCCGATGGTGGTGGTGTCGGACGTGGTCACGGCAAACTCCTGTGTCATCTGGGCCTATCGGATCTCGCTCGGAATCGAACACCCCGATTCTAGGCCCCTCCCCCAGGCCACTAGATAGCCAGTTGAGTACGACTGGACCGCCTACCCGCCAGCCCAGTAGCGCAGATCACGTTTACCGGCTATCCCGCCGCTACGGGCGGCAGCGGGGTCAACCGCAGCACCGACGGCATCCGGCGGGTCAGCATGCGCGGACCGGTGAATTCCAGGCGACCGGTGCGGATGGCATGGTCGATGGGCAGGCGACGCAGCCACACCTGGTACAGCGAACTCACGTCCGAGGTGATGGTCACATCCACCGCGAAACCCGGATCGGTCACGCACACCGACGGCACGCCCGCCTCCACCACGATCCAGTAGCGGCGCGGATCATCGGTGAACCGCACGCCGAGCACCTGACGCCTGCCCGGGAACGACGAGGTGTCCAGGCGGGTGTGCATCCACCACACCAGCAGATCGGCATCGAGTTCCTCCGGCTGCGGCTCACCGAAGGTCCAGCGCGCACCCCAGTGGCCGAGCCCGAACAGGATGGGTTCGAGGTCCCGCCCGGCGGCGGTGAGCCGGTAGTGCTGTTCGGACTTCACGACCAGTCCGGAGCGTTCGAACTGCCGCAGCCGTTTGGCGAGCAGACTGCGCGACAGGCCGGGCAGCCCGCGGGCGAGATCGTTGAACCGGGTGGTGCCGGTGAGCAGATCGCGCAGGATGAGCAGCGACCAGCGTTCGCCGAGCACATCCAGGGCACGGGAAATCGGACAGTACTGGCCGTAGCTTTCACTGGGTGAGCCTTCGCCGGGTGCGCGCATGGAGACCTCGCCGGGGGTGCGATCGGGGAGTCCACTTTCTGGACTATCCGGTTATCGCGGGCGTCCCTAACTTTCGAAACATGACCTCTACCGACGTGCACCTCCCCACCTCCACCGCCACCTGGGTCGCCGCGGCGACCGGCGTCGGCACCGCCCTGCGCGACGGTGTCGCCGACCGTGACCGCAGCGGCGAGATCGCCACCGACGCGGTCGATCTGCTCCGTTCCTCCGGCCTGTCCCGGGCGCTCGTCCCCGTCGAATTCGGCGGTGGCGGGGCCACCCACCGCGATCTGGGCGCGGTCCTGCGCGAGTTGGGCCGCCACGATCCGTCCACCGCCGTGGCCTTCGCCATGCATACCCACCTGGTGGCCGCCCAGGTGTGGCGGCACAAGCACGGCATGGACGCCGCCGCCGTCTTCGAGAAGGTGGCGGCCGGGGCGATCCTGGTCAGCACCGGCGCGTCGGACTGGGTGGAATCCAATGGCCGTGCCCGGCGGGTGGACGGCGGCTACCGGGTGAGCGCCCACAAGCTGCCCGCCAGCGGATGCGAGGTGGGCACCATCGCGGTGACCAGCGTCCGCTGGGACGACGCACCCGAGGGGCCGCAGGTGCTGCACTGCGCCATCCCGCTGTCCGCGCCCGGGGTGCGGATCGAGAAGACCTGGGACACTATGGGTTTGCGCGCCAGCGGCTCGCACACCATCGTTTTCGAGGAAGTCTTCGTCCCGGATGCGGCGATCTCGCTGGTGCGCCCGGCGGGCGTGTGGCCGCCGATTCTGAACATGGTCGCCGGAGCGGCCATGCCGCTGGTGCTGTCGGCCTATCTCGGCATCGCGGACCGGGCGGTGGAATTCGCGACCGGACTGATGGCGCGACGCGCCGAGGAGCACACCGTGGCGCTGGTGGGCGAGATGGCGAATGCCCACACCACGGCCGCCGATCTCATCGACGCCATGTTCACCGCCGCCGACGATCTGGCCTTCGCCAATACCGACGAGCACGCGGCCCGTACGCTCAGCCGCAAGACGGTGGCCGCCGACAATCTCGTCGCGACGGTGCGGCTGGCCATCGAAACCGTTGGCGGCGTGGGCTATTCACGCACCAGCCCGCTCGAAATGTGGTACCGGGATATCCACGGCTGCCTGTTCCACCCGCTGCCGCGCGCCAAGCAGCTGCGGTTCAGCGGCAACGTGCTGCTCGGCCGCGGACCGCTGGGGTAGCCGTGCGATGGGTAGCTGACGGGTCGGTGGCAGCATAGGTGCGGCCCCGGACCAGGCGCTGCGACGATGTTGACGGCCGGACCATTGCGCTCAGTACCAGCCGTTGGCCTGCCAGAACGCCCAGGCGGCGGTGGGGCTGCCGTAGCGCGCGTTCATATAGTCGTAGGCCCACCGGATCTGGGTGACCGGGTTGAACATCCAGTCCGGCCCGTGGCTGGCCATCTTGTGCGCCGGAAGCGCCTGCGGCAGACCGTAGGCGCCGCTGGTCGGGTTGAGCGCGAAGATATCCCAACCGCTTTCGCGGGTGATGATGTTGTCGAAGGCCGGAAACTCGTGCGCCGGAACGATGATCAGGGCGATGGCCTTGGGCGTGAGCCCGTACAGGGCCGCGCCCGCGCTCAGGCCCAGACCCAGCAGATTCGGCACCAGGCCACCGGCCACGGGCGCGGCGTCCTCCGCGCAGTGCGCCGTGCACTCCGCCTTCGCCGTCGCTGCGCTGCCGATCGTCATCGCACCGGCCGCCAGCGCGGCCACGATGAATTTCGCGACATATCGCATTCCGGAGAGCAAACCACTAGTTATCCGAAATGCCGGTATTCGCTATCGGCGTGTCCGCGCGGAAAATACCGCGGGATCTGCGGCGTTACCCCGCGGCGCTACCCCGCGATGGGTCCGATGACGAGTAGCGTCGCCCAGTATTCGGCCGCCGACGGGCCCATATAGGGCAACAGGAAGTCGTAGAGCAGATAAGACACGAAACCATTCACCTCCAACGAGCGCGCCGCATCCGTCACGGCGCGCCGCGTCCGACCCTAGTGGAGATCGCCGCCCGGCACAGCCGCTCCCGGTACCGGGCTCAGCGCGTACACGTAGCGGCTGGTGGGCACCACATCGAGATCCAGATGCGCCCCGAAGGCCACCACGCTCTCCATCATGCGGGTTATGCGGCGCTGCAACTCGGCCTCGTCGCCGCCGGTGCCGTAGAAGGCGTGCGGGTCGGTCATGGCCGCCATCGGAAACAGTTCCTCGACCAGCGCGTCGACCCGTTTACCGTCGGTGATCGGCTCGACGACGGTGTTCTGGACATACCCGAACGTGGCCTGCGTTTCGATGGCGACCGTGGTGTGCGTACCGTGCCAGTGCCGCAACCACTCCTCCCGGGTGAGGTCGGCGGGAATGCGCAGCAGGGCGACATTGGCCAGCGCCTCGGCCCGCACCCCGTCACCGGTCGCCGGCGCGACGATGGGCACCCGCTCGTCCACGATCCACCCGTTCACCTCGTCGGCCACGGAACGCAGTGCGGCGGTGACGGATTCGTGCCCACCCTCGGTGCGCACCGTGACGATCGCCGCAATGGGTTCGGCGTACGTGCTGTGCCGCACCTGCGCTGCCGCCACATGGGCGTCACGCGTGTTGATCTGAAGCTCGGTGGCTCCGATATCCGCCAGCCGCCGCCGGAGTTCCACCCGGTGCAACCGCTCGTCCAGCCCGCTACCCCACAGGGCGTACATCAGCTTCATATCGTCTCGTCTCTCGCGGCTCTCTCGTGACCGGGGCCACCCTAATCGCCCGATTACCCACCGGTGCCCGCAATAGCGTCACCGTCCCGGCTACCGGACGAGCACCCAAAAAAATCCGTGGAACACGGTATTCCGGGCGCGGTACCGTGCGCTGTCCGCTTCTCCCCCAGGATCTCCCATGTCGCACTTCGTACTGACCGTCTGCCTGCCCGGCCATCTCACCCGCGATGCCGTGGAACCCGCGTTGGACAGCGCCCTCGCACGTTTCGACGAGAACCGCGACGTGCCGCGCTATCTCGAGTACACGAGGCAGGAGCTGATCGCGAAGGGGCGCGGGGATATCGAGCAATTCCGCGACACTCGCTACGCCACCTACCTGGCGGATACGCCGGCCTACGAGGCGCGCAACGCGCACAACAGCGCGCATCTGCGGTACCTGGCCGGAACCGACGGTGATGGCGGCTTTCCCGCCAGGTTGTCGTGGAGCGACGAACAGGTCTACGCCTACGAGACGAGACACTACGCCGCCGAAAACATCGGCCCAGGGGGCGAGGTGTACAGCACCTGGAATCCCGAGGGCAAATGGGACTGGTGGGTGATCGGCGGTCGCTGGTCCGGCTACTGGGTCGTCCGGGTGGAAGCGTGGGCCGAGGTGCTCGGCGCGGAGATGCACACCGACAACTGGAACGGCGTCGAACCCGTACGCACCGATATGGCTCGGCTGAAGGTCATCGCTCCCGAATCCCTCGAACCCGGCTTCGCACTCCTCGATCTCGACGGTGTCTGGCACGAACGCGGGGAAATGGGTTGGTTGGCCAGTGTTTCCCGTGACGTCGGCGACGCCGCGTGGCGTGCCACCTACCGCTCGGTCCTCGCCGCTCTCCCACCGGACACCTGGCTCGTCAATGTGGACTGCCACGTCTGAGCCCATCGTCCCCGTACTCCCCTTCCCCCAGGATGGTTCACCATGACACAACCTCTCGAGGAGGCTCGCGGCCTGTTGGCCGCGGGCGATGTGCCCGGTGCCGTGCGCGCATTGCGTCCGGCGGCCGAGACCGCTCCCCTGCCCGAACTCGCCGAGGTGGTGGCGCAGGCCGCGGCCGCCATCGGTTTCGACGACCTGACCGAGGTGGCCCGTGCGGCGGCCGCGGCGCCGGAGGATCCGGTGGCGCTGTTCCACTTCGGAATCGGTTGCACCGAGCGGGGTATCGCGTTCCTGGCGATTCCGGCGCTGCGGGCCGCCCTGCGCTACGCACCCGGCCAGCTCGCCATCGCAGGGCTCTCCGATGCTTTCGAGCGGGAATACCGCCACGGTGAGGCGGCGGCGCTGCTCGCCGCACACGATGCGGTGCTCAGCGCGTGGCCGCACCGCTATCTGCTGGTGTTCAATGCCGTGCTGGCCGGCGATCTGCCGCTGGCGCGCGAGCAGTTCGCGCGTCTGCCCGCACCCGAGGACCGGGACTGGTGGCCCGCCTACGATCGGCTGCGAAATATGCTGCGGCGCGCGGAGATCGCGGCGACGGCCGGTCCGCTGGACGGGCAGGACCTGCGCGGCTGGCATTTCGTCATCACCGGCGGCTACCTGGCGACCATGTCGCCGTTCGGTTTCGCCGCCGGGATGACCGGCCGGTGGGCGTATACGCAGGACAGCCACGGCCAGTGTCGGCAGACCCTCGATCGGGTGGCGCTGGTGCTCGCGGCGGCCGAACGCCGACCGCGCGCGGTCGCACTGCTTCCCGGCCGCGGCGACCGCATTCTGGGCTTGGCGGCGGCCGAACTGCTCGGCCTCCCGACGCGGCCCTACACCCCGGACGCCACCGACACCCTGGTCGTCGCCTACGACCTCCGGGAGCTGGACGGCGAACTGGAGCCGACGCTGCGGGACCGCGCCGACGGCCGCATCCTCGTCGAACACGCCTCCTGCTGGACCTCCCCGCCCCCGCTCAGCGCGGATATCACCGGGCTGCTGGGCCAGCGCGTGGTGCCGCCGTGGGAGTCACAGTTGCGCTTCACCCCCGACGGCGTCCGCGACGACGTACCCGCCGACGACCGCCCGGAAGCGGAGATCGCCGCCGACATCGTCGCCGCCGACGGCACCCCCGACCCCGGCGACGGCGACACGCCCGCCGATCCGGACACCGCCCTGACGGCCTTCGTCACCACCACCCACCCCGCCTGGCTCACCGGCCCCCGCTTCGCCGTCGACTCCCCCGGCCCCGTCCGCAGCAACCACTTCGGCTGAAACCGCGAGGGGGAACTGGTGGCGGCATCGCCCGAGTGGCTCCCGCCACCAGTTCCCCCTCGGCGGTCAGCGGATGGAGCGGACCTCGGGGTCGGTGTCGGTGGATGCGGCCGCGAGGGCTTCGGGGAGGAGTTGGTCCAGGTGGTAGGGGTAGACGGTTTCGCCCATGCGGTCCAGGTCGACGATGTCGGCGGGGGTGCACCATTTGTTGCCGGAGATGCAGCGGCGCTCGACGAAGGTCAGGTTCGCCGGTTCGGGGGTGAAGTTGCGCACGCGCAGGACGAAGAACAGCTCCTCGGAGCGGATGAGCTCGCCGTTGAACGGGAAAACCGCCACGCGCCGCCAGAGCGGGCCACGCAGCTGGGAGGAGTCGGCGGTGTAGCCGGTTTCCTCGTAGAGTTCGCGCACCGCGGCCGCGCGCAGGGATTCGCCGGGGTCGACGCCGCCGCCGATGGTGAACCAGAACGGGATATCGGGGGCCTTGGGGTCGTTGCCGCGTAACAGCAGCACCCGATCCTGTTCGTCGAACAGCACCACGCGGGCCGAGGTGCGCACCGTGTCGACGTCCAGACCGGTCGAGGCGGCGGGGGTCACCCGTTCGGCGATCTCGAAGTAGGTGGGCAGCGGCGCGGTGCCGCCGAGATGCAGCAGCCGGACCAGGCGGCGGGTGCGCAGCGCCAGGGTGTCGCGGACGGCGTCGTTGTGGAAGCGGCGCGCGATGAGCACCCGGGCCTCGGCGTCGGCGAGCTCGGCCACCAGCTGCGGCGGCAGATTCGTGATGTCGACGGCGGACAGCGCTGCCGCCAGCTGGTTCTCGACGGTTTCCCGGTCGCGCCAGTTGGCCCGTTCGGCACGGTCGGCCAGGGAGGCGAGGCGGCGGGCCTGGTCTACGACCTCGGTATCGGCCTCCGGGCGGCCGATGGTGGTGGCCACCGACCGCGCCACCACGGCACGCCGCGCCAGGGCGGCATCGAGGGCGTGCCGGGCCTGGTCGCCGCGCACGTGCAGCCGGTCGAGCCGGTTGGCGGTGGTGTAGGCCCACACGCCGACGGCCAGGATCAGCGCCGTCACCAGCGCGAGAACCAGGATGGTTGTCGCGGAGAAGGTGATCATCCGGCGGTCCTGACCCGGGTGTCGCCGACGGTGACGGTCTCGTAGACGCGCAGGATCTGTTCGGCCACCACCGGCCAATCGTATTCGCCGACAACCTGATTGGCGGTGCGGATGTATTCCTCGCGGCGCCGGGTGTCGGTGAGCATGGTGTCCAGGGCGGTGGCCAGGCGGTCCGAATCGCCGACGGGCACCAGCATTCCGGCGGTGCCGTCACGCAGCACCCGGCGGAAGGCGTCCAGTTCGCTGGCCACCACGGCGGTCCCGGCGGCCATGGCCTCCACCAGCACGATGCCGAAGCTCTCGCCGCCGAGATTCGGCGCGCAGTACACATCGGCGCTGCGCATGGCCGACGCCTTCTCCGCATCGCTGACCTGCCCGAGGAAGCGCAGATGACCGGCGTTGCGCCCGGCCTCGCGCCGCAGCCGCTCCTCGTCACCGCGCCCGACGATCAGCACCTGCACGTCGGGGTGGCGGCGCACCAGCTCGGGCAGCGCGCCCAGCAGCACCTCCATCCCCTTACGCGGTTCGTCGTAGCGGCCCAGGAACAGCACGGTGCCGCCCGGGCGCGGATAACCGTCCAGCAGCGGCGCGTGCGCGAAGGCGGGCACGTCGACGCCATTGGGGATCTCCACCGCATCGCCGCCGAGCGCCTCCACCTGCCAGCGCCGCGCCAGCTCGCTCACCGCGATACGACCGCTGATCTTCTCGTGATACGGCCGCAGCACGCCCTGAAAAGTGCTGAGCACCAACGATTTCGTGGTCGAGGTGTGGAAGGTGGCGACGATCGGCCCCTCGGCGATCTTGAGTGCCAGCATGGACAGGCTCGGCGCGTTGGGCTCGTGGATGTGCAGTACGTCGAAGTCGTTCTCGGCGATCCAGCGCCGGATGCGGGTGTACGCGGTGGGCCCGAAGGACAGTCGCGCCACCGACCCGTTGTAGGGGATGGCGACCGCGCGGCCAGCCGACACCACGAAATCGGGCAGCGGGGTGTCGTCGGCGGCGGGCGCGAGCACGCTCACCTTGTGCCCGCGTTCGATGAGCACCTGCGCCAGTTCCACGACATGCGCCTGCACTCCACCGGGAACGTCGAACGAGTACGGGCAGACCATGCCGATTCTCATAGCGCGCCTTCCCCCTTGTGTTCGGTGGCGTCGACATCCGCGACGCCGACACCACGCGCGCCGATATCCGCGGCCGTCGGGGCGCTCGCCGTCGGCGTCTCGTCTCGGGTGTAGCCGAGTTCACGCTGCGCCGCCGCGATACGGTCCAGTCGGGCCTCCGACAGATCGCTCTCCCACAGCGGTTGCAGCATGTGCCAATCGGCGGGATGGGCGGCGATATTGGCCGCGAAGCGGTCCGCCAATGCCTGGGTTGCCGCCGCCACGCCGCCCGAAACGTCGAGGGCCGGTTCGGTCTTGAAGCCCCACCCCTCATTGCCCGCCGCGTCCTCGGTGAACCAGCAGTGCACCGGGATCAGCGCCGCCCCGGTTTCGACCGCGAGTTTGGCCGCGCCCGCGGGCATCCAGGTGCGCTCCCCGAAGAACGTGACCGGCACCCCCTTACCGGTGAGGTCGCGCTCCCCCATCAGGCAGATGACGCCGCCCGCGCGCAGCCGCTGCGCGAGTTGCGGGAAGGGCGGCTGTTCACCGCCGGTGAGCGGGAAGACCTCGAAGCCGAGGCTCTCCCGGTAGGCGACGAACCGCTCGAACAGCGATTCCGGCTTCAGGCGTTCGGCGACGGTGGCGAAGCGGCCGTTGTTCTGCACCAGCCACACCCCCGCCATATCCCAGTTCCCGGAATGCGGCAGCACCAGGATCACGCCCTTGCCCCGGGCGAGCGCGACCTCCAGGTTCTCGACCTGCTGCACCGACAGGCGTGACCCCAGCGCCGCGTGATCCATGGACGGCAGCCGGAACGCCTCGCGCCAATAGCGGGCGTAGGAGCGCATGCTCTTGTGGATGAGCTGATCCGGCACCTGCTCCGGCGGTACGCCCAGCACGCGAGCCAGGTTGCGCCGCAACTGATTCGGCTGTCCGGCACGCGCGGCCCGGTTGGCTCGCCGCGCCGCCGCGTCGGCTCCCGCGTCGAACGCGCGGCGCACCGTGCGCTCGGGCAGGGCGCGCACCAGTCGCCACCCCGCCGCGTACGCCTTGTCGCTGAGCGCGGAGGTGAAATCGGAGGCCGTCACCGCTGTGGTTCCTCCGGGGACTTGGCAGCGAGCGCGATGACGTCGCGCGCACCGGGTGAATTGCGCACCGCCAGCACCCGCTGGAAGACGGTGACGATGCTCAGCACCGCCAGCGCGTACATGGCCGCGTACACCGCGTAACTCAGCCATTCGATGCCGTAATGCCCGCCGATACCGGTGAATCCGGCCCCGACCAGCACGATGACCAGACGATCCGGCCGCTCGATGAGACCGCCGTCGGCGGATAGGCCACTGGCCTCGGCGCGCGCCTTGGCGTACGAGATGACCTGGGAGGTCACCAGCACCACCAGGGTGGCGGCGAACAGGTGCCTGCTGTTCTCGTGGTAGACCGCCCACCACGCCAGGCCGCCGAAGATGGCACCGTCCGCCACCCGGTCACAGGTGGCGTCCAGTACCGCACCGTATTTCGTGCCGCCGCCGCGGGCGCGTGCCATCGCGCCGTCGAGCATGTCGAACATGACGAACAGCCAGATCACCATGGTTCCCCAGAACAGATGTCCGGTGGGGAACAGGGTGACCGCGGCCGCGATCGACGCGGTGGTGCCGATGAGCGTCATCGCGTCCGGCGTGAGTCCGGTGCTCACCAGCGCCTTGCCCAGCGGGGCGGTCGCCTTGGCGAACGTATCGCGACCGAAGAAGCTCAGCACGCTATGCCGCCTTCCATGCCTCCGCCAGCAGTGCGCGGGTCTCCCGCAACAGCTGCGGCATGACCTTGACTCCGCCGACGACGGTGATGAAGTTCGCGTCGCCGCTCCAGCGCGGCACGATGTGCTGATGCAGGTGGTCGGCGAGCGAACCACCCGCCACGCCACCGAGATTCAGGCCCACGTTGAAACCCTCGGGCCGCGACACCTTCTTCATGGTGCGAATCGCCTGCTGGGTGAACGACATCAGCTCGAGGCTCTCCTCGGGCGTCAGGTCCTCCAGATTCGCCACCCGGCGGTACGGCACCACCATCATGTGGCCGGGGTTGTACGGGTAGAGGTTCAGCACCGCGTACACCCACTGCCCGCGGGCGATGACCAGACCGTCCTCGTCCGACATCTCCGGGATATCGGTGAAGGGGTGCCCGGACTTCTTGGGCGCGTCGGCTTCCCGCTCCGCACGCTCGGCGGCCGCACCGGTGATGTAGGACATCCGGTACGGGGTCCACAGCCGCTGCAGGCGGTCCGGATCGCCCGCGCCGGTATCCATGATCACCTCGCGTGGTGCTGAATCCTGCTGTCCGGCAGCCTCATCCATGAGACCGTCGGACGCCGTACGTTCGCTCATTGCTCACCCTCGCGGATTTCGAACCCCTCCGCGGTCGGAGAGGTGTTCTCGCGGCGCTGGACCCAGTCCACGATGGTGGCGATCGCGTCGGCGACCGGCACGCCGTTCACCTGGGTGCCGTCGCGGAAGCGGAAGCTCACCGCGCCCGCCTCCACATCCCGCGCACCCGCGAGCAGCATGAACGGCACCTTCTGCGCGGTGTGGTTGAAGATCTTCTTCTGCATGCGGTCGTCGCCGCGGTCGACCTCGGCGCGAATGCCCTGCGCCGCCAGTTCCTCGACCACCCCGTCGAGGTGTTCGGCGAAGTTCTCCGCGACCGGGATTCCCACCACCTGCACCGGCGACAGCCAGGCCGGGAACGCGCCCGCGTAATGCTCGGTGAGCACGCCGAAGAAGCGCTCGATGGAGCCGAACAGCGCGCGGTGGATCATGACCGGGCGATGCTTGGCCCCGTCGCGGCCGGTGTACTCCAGTTCGAAGCGTTCGGGCAGGTTGAAGTCCAGCTGGATGGTGGACATCTGCCAGGTGCGCCCGAGCGCGTCCTTGGCCTGCACGGAGATCTTGGGGCCGTAGAAGGCCGCGCCGCCCGGATCCGGCACCAGGTCCAGGCCGGAGTCGGTGGCCACCTTGCGCAGGGTTTCGGTGGCCTCCTCCCACAGCTCGTCGGAGCCGACGAACTTCTTGGGGTCCTTGGTGGACAGCTCCAGGTAGAAGTCGTCGAGGCCGTAGTCGCGCAGCAGCGACAGCACGAACTGGAGCGTGGTGGTCAGCTCCGCGTGCATCTGCTCCTTGGTGCAGTAGATGTGCGCGTCGTCCTGGGTCATGCCGCGAACCCGGGTCAGGCCGTGGATGACACCGGACTTCTCGTAGCGGTACACCGAGCCGAACTCGAACATGCGCAGCGGCAGTTCCCGGTACGACCGGCCGCGCGACCGGAAGATCAGGTTGTGCATCGGGCAGTTCATCGGCTTGACGTAGTAGTCCTGGCCGGGCTTGCGGACGGTGCCGTCCTCGTCGAGTTCGGCGTCCAGGTGCATGGCCGGGAACATGCCGTCGCGGTACCAGTCCAGGTGGCCGGAGACCTCGAACAGATGACCCTTGGTGATGTGCGGGGTGTTGACGAACTCGTAACCCGCCGCGATGTGGCGGCGACGCGAGTAGTCCTCGAGCTCCTTGCGGATGATGCCGCCCTTGGGGTGGAACACCGGCAGGCCCGAGCCCAGCTCGTCCGGGAAGGAGAACAGGTCCAGTTCCAGGCCCAGCTTGCGGTGGTCGCGTTTCTCGGCCTCCGCCAGCAGGCGCAGGTACTCGTCCTGGGCCTCGCTGGACTCCCAGGCGGTGCCGTAGATGCGCTGCAGGTCCTCGCGGCTCTGGTCACCGCGCCAGTAGGCGGCGGAGCTGCGGGTCAGCTTGAAGGCCGGAATGTATTTGGTGGTGGGGATGTGCGGGCCGCGGCACAGGTCGCCCCACACCTTCTCCCCCGAGCGCGGGTCCAGGTTGTCGTAGATGGTCAGCTCCTTGCCGCCGACCTCCATGACCTCCGGATCGTCGATTCCGGACTTGTCGGAGATGAGTTCCAGCTTGAACGGCTCCTTGGCCAGTTCGACGCGGGCGTCCTCCACCTCGACCACCCGGCGCGAAAACCGCTGCGCGCCTTTGATGATCTTCTTCATCCGGGATTCCAGCTTGGCCAGATCCTCCGGGGTGAAGGGGCGGTCCACCTGGAAGTCGTAGTAGAAGCCGTCCTTGATGGGCGGACCGATGCCCAGCTTGGCCTCGGGGAACTCCTGCTGCACCGCCTGGGCCAGCACGTGCGCGGCCGAATGCCGGATCACGCTGCGGCCGTCCTCGGTGTCGGCGGTGACCGCCTCCACCTCGACGTCGGTGTCCGGAATCCAGGACAGATCCTTGAGGTTGCCCTCCGGGTCGCGGACGACGATGACGGCGTTGGGTCCCTTGCCCGGCAGTTCCGCCTCCCGCACCGCCGCGCCCGCGGTAGTCCCCGCGGGCACCCGGACGAGGGCCGCTGGGTTCTTCGGGGCTGAGGTGGTCACGGCTGCGCACTCCTTGGCATTGTCGAGGCGGGTGGTTTGCCCGCCGTACGGTGCGGGGTACCCCCCGCGGTGTTCGGTCGCCCGGGACGGATTCCCCGGCAACCACGACCGGACGCGTCCGTGCGCCCGCACGAGACACTTCCTCCGGCGCGACCATGCTATCGGGACGACCCCGGCCCCGCGCCGATGGACCCGGCCGGGCGCGTGATCCGTGCTGTTTCGACCGCGAGCACGGCGGCACCGGTAAGCCCTGCTCCCATCTCCCGAGCGCTGCGCCTTCCGAACCCGGCGTCGTCCACAGCGCCGCGACCTCCAGAGCGGTGCGACCTCGGGTGCATGCCTGAACATGTCCCGCATACAGCAAGCCGGGCCGCGATATGGCGGTGTAGTCAGCTAGTGGGTGCGCCGGAGTGGCAGCGAGCGACTCACCTGGGCGTCCCGTCCGCCGGAGTCGGTATCTCAGCCGCGTGCGGCCAGCTCCGACAGCAGCGCTTCCCGTTGGGCCGCAGGGCGTTTCGGGCAACTCGTGCACATCTCGCAGCCGGGCACCTCGAAGACCAGGCAGCAGGAGATGCGGCGGACGAAGGTGCGCGAGCCGATATCGGTGAAGCGCGGCACCGGCAGCCGTCCGGCGACCTCGCGCGCCAGCCGGGCTCCGGCCTCGTGCGCGCCGATGTCCAGGGCGCGATTGCCGATGGCGTCGGCGACGATCGCCCACAGCGCGGCCGGACTCGCGCCCGAGACCTCGGCGACCAGCGGAATCAGCCGCGAGAGGGTGTTGCGCAGGGCCGGGCCGGTGGACGTGGCGGACCACGGCTCTGCGGGCGCGCCATCGCGTGCCGTGCCACCGGCCGCCGTGGTGTCGAGGTCGGCGGTCTCGATGCCCACAGTGCCGAGATCGGCAGTGCCGAGATCGGCAGTGCCGAGATCGGCGATGTCGAGGCCCGTGGTGTCGAGGCCCGTGGTGTCGAGGCCCGCGGCATCGGGCGAAGCGTTGCCGGGCGCGGGGTGGGAGTCGGGGAACGCCGTGGCGCTCCGGCGGTCACCAACCCCGGTCGCGGTTTGGTCCTCGCTCACCGTCGGGATGGACAGCACCCGCTCCACGCCGCCGTCGGGGCGGATCTCGCAGGCGATCCGGTCCAGCGCCGGACTCATGGCCGGGCGGCCGTCGGCGTAGGCGGCGACGATGGGTGTGACCAGCGACGAGGCCGCCATACACCACCACAGCGTCCCGGCCACCCGGGAATCCGCGGTGCCCCAGGAGATCCCCATGTCGCCGATGCGCTCGGCCAACCACTCCCGGCGCAGCAGTTCCCCACCGGGGACTATGGCCGCGTTCACCGGAACAGCGGACTGTTCAAGAATTCCCATTCGACTCCGATCACGCCGCCGAGCATCCCGAAGGTGCCGAGCAGCCACAGCGTCGCCAGCACCAGCGCCACCGTGGCGATCGCGGCCAGTCCGCGCAGCAGCGGCCCGCGGGCGGCGTACCACCCCATGGCCCACTGATATCGCCGACGCGTCCAGAGCAGAGCCCGCTGCGCCCAAGCGAATTCGGTGGCGAGGATACCCAGCCCCGCGAAGACGATCAGCCAGCCCGGACCCGGGTACGGGATCGCCAGGATCCCCACCGCCAGGACCACGACACCCAGCACGCCCACCACGATCCGGTAGGCGAGGTTCAGCGTAGGACGTCGCGCCACGCCCGCGCGCCAGGCGCGCCAGCGAGTCGGCGTGGGCGGCGTCGATTCCGGTGCGGTTACCACACCGCCAGGGTACGGACCCGGGCGGCGGCGAGCCCGGACGAGCCGCGCTCACCGGGTGGAGTCACCGGGCGGGCACTGTCCGGGATGCCGGGACGCGACCGGTGGCGCGGTGGGCGCAGACCCTCGCCCACCCGATCCCGGGGTCGGTGCCGATGCCGCCCTGACCAGGGTGTGACCGGTGTTACAGTGCTTGTGGGAGAGCACGAAGGACACCGATTGAACAGAGCAGCGCAGGCGAATCCATGGGTCGCGTTCCGGCCGGGGGATGATCTCGGACAGTTGGCGCGACGGATGTCGTCGGCGCACAGTTCGTTCCTGGCGGGAGCCGAATCGCTGCCGGTGATCCGTCCCGAGGGCGAGTCCGTGCGCTCGGTGGTGCTGGATTCCTGGCGGCGCAGCCGCAGCAGCGGTGTCGATCCGGACGGCTTCGGCGATGTGGTGGACCTGCACGGGTCCGAGCTGCGGCAGTACCGGGCCGATCATCCGACCGCGCTCATCCAGCCCGTGGTGCGAAAACTGTTGGTGGAGGACGCCGCCGAATCCGGTCTGCTGGTGGCCGTCAGCGACGCCCAGGGGCGGCTGCTGTGGGTGGAGGGCGATTCCCGGGTCAAGGATCGCGCGCTGGCCATGAATTTCGTGGAGGGCGCGGATTGGAGCGAGGACCGGGTGGGCACCAACGCCCCGGGGACCGCACTCGCCCTCGACCATCATGTGCAGATCTTCGGGGCGGAGCATTTCAATCGCGCGGTGCACGAGTGGAGCTGTTCGGCCGCCCCGGTGCACGATCCGCTCAGCGGCGCGATCATCGGGGCCATCGATATCACCGGCGGGCCCCGGGTGGCCGCGCCCGAGGTGCTGTCGCTGGTGCGGGCCACGGTGGCGGCGGCCGAATCCGAACTGCGGCTGCTGTTGCTGGAATCGCGGAAACCCTTGGCAGCCACGGCCGCACGGCTCGAGGTGCTGGGTCCTCACCGCCCGACGCTGACCCGCGGCGGCGAGCGCGTCCGCCTGAGCCAGCGCCACGCCGAGATCCTGCTGCTGTTGGCCGAGAATCCGGAGGGGCTCAGCGCCGACCATCTGGCCATCCTGCTCGACGAGGCCGAACTCGATCCGGTGACGGTGCGCGCGGAGCTGTCGCGGGTGCGCAAACTGCTGGGTGGGGGCGGCCTCGGCTCGCGGCCGTATCGGCTGCTCATCGACCTCACCACCGATGTGGACGAGGTGCGCGCCGCACTCGCCCGGGGTGAGACGGCGGCGGCGCTGCGCGCCTATCCCGGACCGATCCTGCCGCGCTCGCTGGCTCCCGGCATCGACGAGTTGCGGGTCGAGTTGCGGGAGCGGCTGCGCGCGGCCCTGCTGCGGTCCGGTGATCGCCGCCTGCTCGCCCGCTGGACCGGGTCGGTGGACGGCCGCGAGGATGTGGCGGCGTGGACCGCCTACCTGGCCGTGCTGGACCGGCAATCGCCGATGTACACGCAGGTCAAGGCGCAGTTGGGAGTTCTCGACCAGAAGCTGGGCATTTGACCAGTTACTTGCAACCGTAATGCAACATGGCCGCTCCTAGTGTTCCGGATCACACCCTGACGCACGAACTGTCAGCCGACCGAGGAGCATTCGATGACCGTCTTCGCCCGCCCCGGCACCCCCGATGCCGCCATGTCGTTCCAGGCTCGCTACGACAACTGGATCGGCGGCGAATGGGTGGCCCCCGTCAAGGGCCAGTACTTCGAGAACCCCACCCCCGTGACGGGCCAGACCTTCTGCGAGGTGGCCCGCGGCACCGCCGAGGATATCGAACTCGCCCTCGACGCCGCCCACGCCGCCGCCCCCGCCTGGGGCAAGACCTCCGCGGCCGAACGCGCGGTCCTGCTCAACAAGATCGCCGACCGGATCGAGGAGAACCTCGAGGCCATCGCGCTCGCCGAGAGCTGGGACAACGGCAAACCCATCCGGGAAACCCTCAATGCCGACATCCCGCTGGCCATCGACCACTTCCGGTACTTCGCCGGAGCCATTCGCGCCCAGGAGGGTTCGCTGTCGGAGATCGACGCCGACACCGTGGCCTATCACTTCCACGAACCGCTCGGCGTGGTCGGTCAGATCATTCCGTGGAACTTCCCCATCCTCATGGCCACCTGGAAGCTCGCCCCCGCCCTGGCCGCGGGCAATGCGGTGGTGCTCAAGCCCGCCGAGCAGACCCCCGCCTCGATCATGTTCCTGATCAGCGTCATCGGCGATCTGCTGCCGCCCGGCGTGGTCAATATCGTCAACGGCTTCGGCGTGGAGGCGGGCAAGCCTCTCGCATCCAGCCCGCGCATCAAGAAGATCGCCTTCACCGGTGAGACCACCACCGGCCGACTGATCATGCAGTACGCCTCGCAGAACCTGATCCCGGTCACCCTCGAACTCGGCGGCAAGAGCCCGAACATCTTCTTCTCCGACGTACTCGCCGCCAACGACGACTTCCAGGACAAGGCCCTGGAGGGCTTCACCATGTTCGCGCTGAACCAGGGCGAGGTCTGCACCTGTCCGTCGCGCGCGCTCATCCAGTCCGATATCTACGACGAGTTCCTGGCCGCCGCGGTGGTGCGCACCAAGGCGGTGCGTCAGGGCGATCCGCTCGACACCGACACCATGATCGGCGCGCAGGCCAGCAACGACCAGCTGGAGAAGATCCTGTCCTACATCGAGATCGGCAAGGGCGAGGGCGCGACCCTGCTCACCGGCGGCGAGCGCGCCGACCTCGGCGGCGATCTGTCCGGCGGCTACTACGTGCAGCCGACCGTGTTCGCGGGCGACAACGCCATGCGCATCTTCCAGGAGGAGATCTTCGGTCCGGTGGTATCGGTGACCCGGTTCGCGGACTACGACGATGCCATCAAGACCGCGAACGACACCCTGTACGGGCTCGGCGCGGGCGTGTGGTCCCGCGACGGCGGCGTGGCCTACCGGGCCGGACGCGACATCCAGGCCGGGCGGGTGTGGACCAACACCTACCACCAGTACCCGGCGCACGCGGCGTTCGGCGGCTACAAGCAGTCCGGTATCGGCCGCGAGAACCACCACATGATGCTCGAGCACTACCAGCAGACCAAGAACCTGCTGGTGAGCTACGCGCCGAAGGCCCAGGGCTTCTTCTGATGTCCGCGCGCCCCGCACGGGTGCGCGCCACCGCGGCGGCGATGGATCTGCTCCGTCGCCTCCGCGGGCGGCACGGCCCGCTCATGCTGCACCAGTCCGGCGGGTGCTGCGACGGCTCGGCTCCGATGTGTTATCCGGCGGGCGAATTCGTGGTCGGCGATCACGATGTGCTGCTCGGACTGCTCGACCTGCGGCTCGGCGTGGACGAGCTGCCGACCACCGCGCCCGAGCCGGAAGACACCGCCGCCGTGTGGATTTCGGGTCCGCAGTTCGCCGCCTGGCAGCACACCCAACTCGTCCTCGACGTGGTGCCCGGGCGCGGTTCGGGTTTCAGCCTCGAATCGCCGGAGGGCTTCCGATTCCTCAGTCGTGGACGGGTTTTCGATACCGACGAACTGGCCGCCCTGGCCGATTCCGCGCCGGTGACCGGCGCGGGCTGGGACCGTGGCGAACGCCCGCCCACTCCCACCCAACCGCAGGTGGTCGCCGAGGCGGCCGACGCCTGCCCTGTTCCCGGTCGCGGAACAGTCTAGAAATCATTGTGTTTCGTTCAGCATGAAGGAGGTCGCGATGGCGATCCCCACCAATGAGCCCCACCATCACCGGCATGTGGAGACTCATCTCGAGGACAGCGCCTATCTCGCCAAGCGCTCCCTGAAATCCGGGAGCGCCGGCTGGGTGCTGCTCGCGGGCCTCGGCGTCAGCTATGTGATCTCCGGCGACTACGCCGGGTGGAACAACGGTCTGGCCCAGGGCGGATTCGGCGGATTGCTCATCGCGACCGTGGTGATCGCGGGCATGTACCTGGCCATGGTGCTCGGTATGGCGGAACTGTCCTCGGCCCTGCCCGCGGCGGGCGGCGGCTACACCTTCGCCCGCCGGGCGCTCGGGCCGTGGGGCGGATTCGCCACCGGCACAGCCATTCTCATCGAATACGCCATCGCGCCCGCGGCCATCGCCACCTTCATCGGCGCGTACGTGGAGTCGCTCAACCTGTTCGGGATCACCGACGGCTGGTGGGTGTATCTCGCGGTGTACGCGCTGTTCATCGGCATCCACCTGACCGGGGCGGGTGAGGCGCTCAAGGCCATGTTCGTCATCACCGCCATCGCGCTGGTCGGTCTGCTGGTGTTCGCGGTGTCGGCGTGGGGCATGTTCGACACCGCCAATCTGACCGATATCCCAGCCGATCCGGACGCCGTGGGCAGTTCGTCGTTCCTGCCGTTCGGGTACTTCGGCATCTGGGCGGCGGTGCCGTTCGCCATCTGGTTCTTCCTGGCGGTGGAGGGTGTGCCGCTCGCCGCGGAGGAGGCGCGCGAGCCGGAGAAGAACGTGCCCAAGGGCATCATCATCAGCATGCTGGTGCTCATCGTCACCGGCGCGTCGGTGCTGTTCCTGGCCACCGGAGCCCAGGGGGCGGACGCACTGTCGGCCTCGGGCAATCCGCTCGTCGAGGCGCTCGGCGATTCCTCGACGGCGCGGGTGGTCAACTACATCGGCCTGGCCGGACTGGTGGCCAGCTTCTTCTCCATCGTCTACGCCTACTCCCGGCAGACCTTCGCGCTGTCACGGGCCGGATACCTGCCGACCAGCCTGTCGGTCACCAACTCCCGCAAAGCGCCGATGCTCGCGCTCATCGTGCCCGGCGTGATCGGCTTCGGGCTGTCGCTGACCGGCGAAGGCGCGATGCTGTTGAACATGGCCGTCTTCGGGGCGGCGGTCAGCTACGTGCTCATGATGGTGAGCCATATCGTGCTGCGGGTGCGCGAGCCGGGTATGCGGCGGCCGTATCGCACCCCGGGCGGCGTGGTGACCACCGGATTCGCCCTGGTCGTCGCCTGTGCCGCGGTGATCGCCACCTTCCTGGTCGACCGTACCGCGGCGGCCTGGACCCTGGTCGCCTTCGCGGGCTTCATGGCCTACTTCGGGCTCTACAGCCGCCATCACCTGGTCGCCAACTCACCCGATGAGGAGTTCGCGGCCCTGGCCGAGGCCGAGGAGGAATTGCGGTGACGCGCTACCACCAGCGAATTCGCGGTGTCGGCTACAGCTTCGACGGACTGGTCGAGCTGATGGCCAAGGCGACGCCGCGCCGCGGAGGCGACGAATTGGCCGGGTGCGCGGCGGAATCCGATGCCGAGCGGGCCGCCGCGCAGTGGGCGCTCGCCGAGGTGCCGTTGGAGCGGTTCCTACTCGAACCGCTGGTGCCCTACGAGACCGACGAGGTCACCCGGCTGATCATCGACAGCCACGATCGGCTTGCCTTCCAAGCGATCTCGCATCTCACCGTGGGCGGGCTGCGGGACTGGCTGTTGGAGACCGCCGCACGCCCGGACGCCGCCGCGCGCCTGGCGGCGATCTCCCCCGGGCTCACGCCGGAGATGGTGGCGGCGGTCAGCAAGCTCATGCGCAATCAGGACCTCATCGCGGTCGCCCGCGCCATCGAGGTGACGGCGGCCTTCCGCACCACCATCGGGCTGCCGGGGCGGCTGAGCACCCGGCTGCAACCCAACCATCCCACCGATGACGTGCGCGGGATCGCCGCCGCGACGCTGGACGGGCTTCTGCTCGGCTGCGGGGACGCGGTGATCGGCATCAACCCGGCCACCGACTCGCCGCACGCCACGGCCGAACTGCTCTACCTGCTCGACGACATCCGGCAGCGGTTCGCCATCCCCACCCAGTCGTGTGTGCTGTCCCATGTCACCACGACCATCGAATTGATCGAGCAGGGTGTGCCGGTGGATCTGGTGTTCCAGTCCATCGCGGGCACCGAGGGCGCGAATTCCGGGTTCGGCGTGAACATCTCGCTGTTGCGGGAGGCCGAGGAGGCGGCACGGTCGCTGCGGCGCGGGACGGTCGGCGACAATGTCATGTACCTGGAGACCGGGCAGGGCTCGGCGCTGTCGGCGGGCGCGCACCTCGGCACCGGCGGGAAGCCGGTGGACCAGCAGACCCTGGAGACGCGGGCCTACGCGGTGGCGCGGGAACTGCGGCCGCTGCTGGTGAATACGGTGGTCGGGTTCATCGGTCCCGAATACCTCTACGACGGCAAGCAGATCATCCGCGCCGGACTCGAGGACCACTTCTGCGGCAAACTGCTGGGCCTGCCCATGGGCGTGGACGTCTGCTACACCAACCACGCCGAGGCCGACCAGGACGATATGGACACCCTGCTCACCCTGCTCGGCGCGGCCGGTGCGGCCTTCGTCATCGCAGTGCCCGGGGCCGACGACGTCATGCTCGGCTATCAGAGTCTCAGCTTCCACGACGCGCTGTACGCCCGCCGAGTGCTGGGGTTGCGCGCCGCACCGGAATTCGAGACGTGGTTGCGGGAGCTCGGCATGGCCGACGACTCCGGTCGGGTGCTGCCGGTGGAGATCACCGCCTCCCCACTGCGCGCCCTCACGGGAGCACTATGAGCGTCGAACACACGGCCAACGTCGAGCACACGGCAAACATCGAACGCACGGCGAGCACCGAGCACGCGGTCGGCACCGAGCACGCGGTCGGCACCGAACGCACAGCTGACACCAAGCACGCGGCAGGAACCGAACTCACAGCAGCCACCGAGCGCACGGTGGGCACCGCACAATCGACGAGCAATACACAAGGGGCGCAGGACTTCTGGAACACCTTGCGCTCGGCGACTCAGTCCCGAATCGGTCTCGGCCGCGCGGGTGACGCGCTGCCGACCGCCCGCGTGCTGGAATTCCGGGCGGCCCATGCCGCGGCTCGCGACGCGGTCCACCTGCCCATGGATATTTCGGCCCTGGTGCCCCACATCGAAGCGGTCGGCCTCGGCACCCCGGCCGTGGTGCGCAGTCGCGCCGCCGACCGCCCCGAGTACCTGCGCCGCCCCGACCTGGGCCGGCTTCCGCACGACCTGACCCCCGTCCCGCACAGCGATGCCGATATCGGCTTCGTCCTCGCCGACGGCCTGTCTCCCCGCGCCCTCATGGACCACGGCGCTCCCCTGCTGGCCGCCCTGGCTTCCGAACTCGCCGAACACTATTCGCTCGCCCCACCGGTCATCGCCACCCAGG
Organism: Nocardia otitidiscaviarum; assembly: GCF_007362295.1. NCBI lineage: Bacteria > Bacillati > Actinomycetota > Actinomycetes > Mycobacteriales > Nocardiaceae > Nocardia > Nocardia otitidiscaviarum. Next base: position 4,074,432 of record NZ_CP041695.1, read on the forward strand.
CCCGCGTGGCCCTCGGCGACCACATCGCCTCGGCCCAGGGTGTCCGCACCCTGATCGTCCTCATCGGTGAACGCCCCGGCCTCTCGGTAGCCGACAGCCTCGGCATATACCTCACCCACCACCCCCGCCCGGGCCGCACCGACGCCGACCGCAACTGCGTCTCCAACATCCACCCCCCGGAGGGCCTCGGCTACGAACAAGCGGCCCGCGTGGTCGCCGGCCTAGTCGCCGGAGCCCACCGCCTCGGCCGCTCCGGCGTCGACCTGAAGGACACCTCGCGCGCCGACCCCCTCACGGGTCCGGCACACGAGATGAGGACACTCGACTCCGCACCACGGAACGGCGCGGCCGTGCCGTGAGACCACCGCCTGCCCCTCACCGAACCCGCACGGTGTCGATTCGAACGGCCGTGGGGAAGCTGTCTCCACGAGGCGAATGCCGCGCGAACGTAAAGCCGCTCAGGTCACGGCGGATACCTTGCGCGGCAAGGGATTTAGCCGTGCGTTTCGCTGCTGGTGAGTGATTGCAGAACCGGGGCCGTACTGGGGCAGCGCTATTCGCGCGCGGTTGGGTTCGCGAGGACGATAAGAATCGCGGCCGTCACCGGATTCGCGGTAGCGGGACTCGCCGTCACCGCCAAGTTCGCCGTGGCGGGATGCGCGGGCACCGTCGGGTTCGCGGTGGCGGGATTCGCAACCGTCGCGGGATTCGCGGCCACCGCCTGATCCGCGGTGCCGAGACCCGCGACCGTCGCCGGGCCCGCTGTTCCGGGACTCATGGCGGTGCGGCTCGCACGCCGAGGGCGCGGATTCGGTTCGAATCCGCGCCCTGGCGACCGCTGTGCGATTGTCGTCTACACCCCGGCTAGCTCCGCTAGTTCAGGGTCGTCGATATCGGCGATGTCCTCGGCGGTGACCTGGAGGACGCGGGCGGTGGCGATGTCGAAGAACAGGCCCGACACCGTGATACCGCGCTCGAGGACGGCGCGGCGGACTTCCGGGTGGGTGAGCAGGGTTTCCACCTGGACCGCGACATTCACCATGCTCAGCTGGTCGGTCTCGTCGAAACCGGCGTTCGCCGCCGCGCGGGCGACGGGGTGGCCGAGGCGGTAGCGGTCCAGGCTGGGCAGGGCGTGGCGGAGCCAGTCGCCGAGGCCGGGGCCGTCGGGTACGCCCGCGCGCAGCGCCTTCATGGCACCGCAGCCGGAGTGACCGCACACCACCAGGTGTTCGACGCGCAGTTCCTGGAGGGCGAAGGTGAGGGCGGCCTCCAGGGAGGTGTCGCGGCCGTGGCCGGGCACCAGGTTGCCGACATTGCGGACGGTGAACAGGTCACCCGGACCGGTGTTGGTGATGACGTTCGGGACGATGCGCGAGTCGGCGCAGGTGAGGAAGAGCGAATGCGGCGCCTGGCCGTCGCGCAGCTCGTCCAGGTGCGGGCGCACCACGTGGGCGTTGCGACGGTGGTAGGCGGCGACGCCCGCGGTGATGGGGTTGCCTTCGGTGTCGCGCCACGGCCGCAGCACATCGTTCAGCAGGCCGCGCGCATGTCCGCGTTCGGGCGGACCGGCCAGGGCGCGGGACATGTCCACGGTGCCCAGTTCCACGAATTCCACGGCGCCGCCGGTGCTTTCGTGTTGGCGCGCCCAGTCGTGGATGGCTTCGTAGGCGGCGTGGTCGAGGAAGTCGACGCTGAGTTCCAGCAGTACGTCGGCTCCGGCGGGCACCTTGGCCAGCTCCGAGGAGAGTCGGGGCAGCGCCAGGAAGGTGCAGGTGCCCTCGACCCGGACCACCCAGCGGTCGGCGTCCACGTGTTCGGCCGACACCACGACCCGCACCACGCGCCACAGCAGCAGTGCGAAGGCCAGGCCCAGACCGATCAGCACGCCCTCGAGCAGGTTCAGGAACACCACGCCCGTGACGGTGACGAGGTAGACCAGCAGGTCACCGGTGCGCTTGGCGAGTCGGATGTGCGCGAGTTTGACGAGCTGGATGCCGACCACGATGAGCAGGCCCGCCAGCACGGATTTGGGGATCTGCTCCACGACGCCGACCAGGGCCACCGAGAAGACCAGCACCCAGATGCCGTGCAGCAGAGCCGAGGCCCGGGTGCGCGCTCCGGCCTGCACATTGCTGGCCGAGCGCACGATCACACCGGTCACCGGCAGCCCGCCGAGCAGGCCGGAGGTGGTGTTGGCCATGCCCTGGGCCACGAGTTCACGGTCGAAATTGGTGCGCGGGCCGGTGTGCATCTTGTCCACGGCCACCGCGCACAGCAGACTCTCCACGCTCGCGATGAGCGCGATGGTCAGCACGGCGAGCACCACCGCACCCCAGTTCCCGTTGGGCATCTCGGGCAGGCCGATGGCGTCGAACAGCGAGCCGCTCAGCGCGATGCGCTCCACATCGGCGGGCACCACCAGCGACAGCAGGGTGCCGACCAGCACGGCCACCAGCGGTCCGGGCACCACGCGGATCTTGGCGGGTAGGTACTTCCAGCCCAGCATGATGGCGATGACCACGCCGCCGATCAGGACGTCGACGCCGTGCAGGTTGAGCAGCTGGGTAGGGAGTTCGGTGATATTGGCCAGGGCCGAACTCTGCGACGAGCCGCCCAGCAGCACGTGCACCTGCTGGAGGGCGATGGTGATGCCGATTCCGGCGAGCATGGCGTGCACCACCACGGGCGCGATGGCGAGGGCAGCGCGGGCGATCCGGCTGAGGCCGAACAGGATTTGCAGCACGCCCGCCGCGGCGGTGATGAAACAGGCTGTCTTCCAGCCGAATTGGTTGATGGTTTCGGCGACCACCACGGTCAGGCCCGCGGCCGGGCCGCTCACCTGTAGCGGGGAACCACCGAACAGGCCCACCACCACGCCGCCGACCACGGCGGCGATGAGTCCGGCGGCGATGGGCGCGTCGGAGGCGACGGCGATGCCGAGCGAGAGGGGTAGGGCGACGAGGAATACCACGAGTGACGCGGGCAGATCGTGGCGCAGCAGGGTTTGCCAGCGTGATTCACCGGAGCTCTGCTGCGAGGCGGTGTCGAGGGACATACTTCTCCTTCACCAGGTCTGACGAGGTGACCCGGACGATGTCGAACAAGGGCATCGAGGAAAGCGGTTTGCGGGCGACGTTGACCACAAGATCGCCGGGAAGTGAAGGCAAGGCTAAGGGTAAAGACTTAGCAAAGCCTGAGAAAAACTGTCCACCAATGGGAATGGTGCGTGAACGCCCTGTATCCACGCCCGCCCCGCTCACACCGGCTGTGCCGAAACCCGACGTCCGACGTCGTCGATCTCGGCGATCCCATCGACCGTGATCTCCACCACGCGCGCGGTGGCGATATCGAAGAACAAGCCCGAGACGACCACGCCGCGCTCCTCCACCCCGCGCCGCACCACCGGGTGCGCGTGCAGCGTCTCGAGCTGCACCGCCACATTCACCATCCCCAACTGATCGACCGGACCGAACCCCGCCGCCGCGGCGGCCGCGCCCACCGGATGCCCGAGTCGGTAGCGCAGCAGGCTCGGCCGCGCGTGCGCCAGCCAGTCGTCCAGCCCGGAGCCGGTGACCGATTCGGCACACAGCGCCTCCATGGCCCCGCAGCCGGAGTGTCCGCACACCACCACCGAGCGCACGTCGAGTTTGTCCAGCGCGTAGATGAGCGCCGCCTCCATGGACGCGTCACAGCCGTCGGCGGGCACCAGATTTCCGACATTGCGCACGGTGAACAGGTCGCCCGGACCACTGTTGGTGATCACATTCGGCACGATCCGCGAATCCGCGCAGGCCAGGAAGAGCGAGTCCGGTTCCTGGCTGTTGCGCAGCACATCCAGGTGCGTGCGCATGACGTGCGCGTTGCGCCGGTGATAGGCGGCCACGCCCGCGACGATCGGATCGGCCGACACCGCGGTGCGCCGCCACGGGCCGAGCACCTCGTCCAGCAGCAGCCGGGACTGGCCACGCGCCGGCGGCCCGTCCACGGCGGCGGCCATCCGCACCGTTCCGATATCGACGAATTCCACGGTGCCGCCGCCACTTCGATGCTGCTTCGCCCATTCCTCGATGGCGTCGTAGGCGGCGTGGTCGAGGAAGTCGACGGTCGATTCCACCGTCACGCCCACACCGGCGGGCACCTTGGCCAGCTCACTGGTGAGCTTGGGCAGCGCCAGGAAGGTGCAGGTGCCGTCCACCACCACCCGCCACCGGCCGCCGTCGTCGGGTGCGGCGGTGACGCTCACCCGCACCACCCGCACCAGCAGCAGCGCGAAGGCGAGCACCAGGCCGACGACCATGCCCAGCAACAGATTCCAGAAGACCACCCCCACCACGGTGGCCGCGTAGACCACCAGATCGCCGGTGCGCTGTGCGCGGCGGATGTGCGCGAGCTTGATGAGCTGCACGCCGACCACGATGAGCAGCCCGGCCAGTGCCGCCTTGGGGATCTGCTGCACCACCCCGACCAGCAGCACCGAGAAGATCAGGATCCACAGCCCGTGCAGCATGGTCGAAACCTTGGTGCGCGCACCGGCTTTCACATTGGTGATGCTGCGGACGATGACGGCGGCGATGGGCAGGCCGCCGATGAGTCCGGACACCATGTTGGCGCCGCCCTGCCCGATCAGTTCCCGGTCCAGATCGGTGCGATGGTTGGGCCGCATGCGGTCCACGGCGACCGCGGAGAGCAGGGTCTCCACGCTGGCGATGAGCGCGACGCTCACGGCGGTGAAGGCGATGGCGGTCCAATTGCCCTGCGGCAGTTCGGGTATGCGCATCTCGTCGAGCAGTGAGCCGTTCAGCACGATGCGCTCGACGTCGATCGGCAGCACGGCGGCCAGCAGCACGGCCACCAGGACCGCCACCAGCGGACCCGGGACGGGACGCAGCGGCCGGGGCATGTACTTCCAGCCGATCAGGATGGCGATCACGAGCACGCCGATGAACAGGTCGCCGCCGTCGGCGGTGCGCAGCTGGTGCGGCAGTCCGGTGATGCTGTCCCAGGAGGAGCTGAGCGAGCCGCCGCCGAGTAGTACGTGCACCTGCTGGAGTGCGATCACCACGCCGATGCCCGCCAGCATGGCGTGCACCACCACCGGCGCGATGGCCAGCGCGGCGCGCGCGATCCGGCTCAACCCGAAGCCGATCTGCAGCAGCCCCGCCAGCATGGTAATGAAACAGGTTGCCGCCCAACCGAATTGGTTGATCGACTCGGCGACCACCACGGTGAGCGCCGCCGTCGGCCCGCTCACCTGCAACGCCGACCGGCCCAGCATGCCCGCGACGACGCCGCCCACCACGGCGGCGATGAGTCCGGCGGCCACCGGCGCGCCCGCGGCGACGGCGATCCCGATGGACAGCGGCAGGGAGACCAGGAACACCACGAGGGAAGCGGGCACATCGTGGCGGAGTACGGCGGCGAAACCGGGTAGCGACGTCCGGACGGCTGGTTCGGTGTCGGTCGACATATCTCTCCTTCGCCGAATCGGCTCGGCCGATCCGGTTCATCGGTCAACATGTACTGGCATCGAGCGCGGGCGGGCGAAGCTGTAGAGCCGACCGATCGTGGGCCGCTGGAAACGCAGCCCGATCGAAGGTCGCGCTAATCGTAAAGACTGAGCAAAGACGGCGAAAAGGCTTTGCCCAAACCGCTATCAAACTGTGACCTGCGCCACCATCAAGCGGACTGCGGCCAGGACCCGGTTCCGAGTTTCCGCGGCGCGCACACATGGCCTAGGTCATCGCATCCGGTGGCGATCGGCACTGCTCCACGGCACCGGCCGGGACGGACAGTGAGACGACGGGCGCGGCTCCACGCACCCGGCGCGCATCCGGTGATTAGGAGGCGGACCCATGTCCTCGCTGCGCATTGTTTCCGGTAGTGCCAACCCGCGATTGGCCGAATCGATCGCCGACGCTCTCGACGTCACCTCCGAGGCATCGGCGGTGGAGCGATTCCCCGACGGGGAGTTGCGGCCCCGGGTGGAGCATGTCGGCGGCCACGACGTGTACGTCGTGCAGCCGACCGCGCCGCCCGCCAACGACTCGCTCATGGAACTGCTGCTGTTGCTGGACGCGTGTCGGCGGGCGCGGGCACGGCGGGTGACGGCGGTGGTCCCCTACCTCGGCTACGTGCGGCAGGACCGGCGCACCCACACCGGGGAGTCGCTCGGCGCGCGGCTGGTGTGCGAGGCCATCGCCCAGGCGGGAGCGGAACGGCTGGTGGTGGTCGATCCGCATACGCCGACGCTGGAGGCCATGTCCCCGATTCCGGTCGAGACGCTGTCGGCGGTACCGCTGCTGGCGTCGCGGCTCACCGCGGGCCGCACCGACCGCACGGTCGTCGTCGCCCCGGATCTGGGGGCCGGTCCGCTGGCCGAACGGTACGCGGCCGCACTCGGCACCTCGGTCGCCATCGTGCGCAAGTTCCGGCAGAGCGGCACCGAGGTCAGCGCCGTGGAACTCATCGGCGATATCGAGGGTCGGCCCACGGTGATCGTGGACGACATGATCGCCACCGGCGCGACCATCGAGGCGTCGCTGCACATCCTGCACTATCACGCCCGCGATGTGGTCGTGGCCGCCACGCACGGCCCGCTGCTGCCCGCCGCCACCGAACGGCTGCGGGCCCTGGGCCTGCGCCGGGTGCTGGTCACCGACACGGTGGCGCACCGCGATAGCGCCGCCCCGCTGGACGTGTGCTCGGTCGGCCCGCTGCTGGCCGACGCCATCGCACGCCTGCACCAGGACCGACCGCTGGCCGAACTGGCCGCGCACCGGTGAGCCCCCGATCTTCCCATCCGCCATCGATGAAGGAGAAGTCCCGATGAATCCCGAACAGACCGTGCCGGATCGTCCCACCGCCGCGCCCCCGGACGGTGCGTCCACCTATCCCGTCCACCTACGCGGCGACCTCGACGAACCGCTCTCCCGGTGGCTGTGGCTGGTGAAATGGCTGCTGGCCATCCCGCACTACATCGTTCTGCTGTTCCTGTGGATCGCGTTCTGGCTGGTCACCGTGGTGGCAGGGTTCGCCATCCTGTTCACCGGCCGCTATCCGCGCCCGCTGTTCGACTTCACGGTCGGCGTCATGCGCTGGTCCTGGCGCGTCCAGTTCTACACCTACGCCGCCCTCGGCACCGACCGCTATCCCCCGTTCACCCTGCGCCCCACCGGCTATCCGGCCGAACTCGAGGTCGAGTACCCCGAAAACCTTTCTCGCGGACTGGTTCTGGTGAAGTGGTGGCTGCTCGCCATCCCCCACTACCTGGTGATCGCCGCCCTGTACGGCGGCGGCGTCACGCTGGGCGACACCGCCGCCGAGAACGGCAACGGCACCACCGTCATCCCCCTCATCGGCGTCCTCGTCCTGATCGCCGCCATCGCCCTGCTGTTCACCGCCCGCTACCCGCGCGGCCTGTTCGACTTCATCATGGGCGTGAACCGCTGGTTCTACCGTGTGCTGGCGTACGCGGCGCTCATGCGCGACGAGTATCCCCCGTTCCGCCTCGACCAGGGCGCGCGCGAAACCACGTAATGGGATTGTCGCGGAACACGACCGGCGGGCCTGCGGGCGCGACGGCAGACGGATGTCCCGGTCGCCTCATCGGTGACCGGGACATCCGCCGCGAGAGCTAGCGACGGTCGTCGGAGGCGGGTTCGTCGGAGGCGGGTTCGCAGCGCCAGGCCAGTTCGGCGAGGCGGCGGCGGTAGTCCGCCGCGCCGAGGCGACCGGCCAAACGCTCGGCGAGGAGGGCGTTCTCGACCTTGAGGGCGGGCCAGACCTGCCCGCGATCGGCCCAGTCGGCGGTGAGTTCCGGGGGGATTTCCATGACCTGCTCCAGCGTCGAAGAATTGTCGGAGAACGGAGAGCGGGCGATTCGCGTCGTGGAGCGGCGATCGTCGGCACCCGAGTACCGTCTCCACCGGGGTTCCACCCATTTCCACCACCCGAACGCCACCACGAGTGCGCTGACGGCGACCAGTGCGATGCCTGTGACAATCATCCTCACTCCTCCCAACCGTCGATCGCGGTCGTGATGCGGTGAGTGTGCGCCGCCGCCGATACCGCGCGGCAGTGGAATCCGGTCCCCGCCGCATCGACGAAGGTCACCTGTTTCGAGGTCTCACGCATCACGCCGGACCGCAGCCCAACGGTCATCCTGGTAGTGCCGCACCAGCGTTCGCCCAAACCGGTCGAGCGGGAATCGAGGCCCGATGGATACCCATGGCGAGTCCGGAAGCATCGTCGTCGGTGTCGACGGCTCCGGCACCGCACTCAATGCCGCGCGGTGGGCGGCCTACCTCGCCGAGGCGCTGGACGCACCGCTCGTGATCGCCGCCGCGGGTCCGCATCGACACGGATCCCCGAACGGTACCGAGCAGGCGCGCGGCGCCGCCGAGTACGCGCTGCGCCTGGTCCGCCGCTGCGATCCGGATCTGCCGATCACCACCGAGGTCAGCGCGGACACCGCGCACCGGGTCCTGGTCGACCGCAGTCGCGGTGCGCGAATGCTGGTGGTGGGCGCGCAAACCGCCTGGGACGACCATGTGGTCGGCTCGACCACCATGGCGGTGGCCCGGCACGCGCACTGCCCCGTCGCGATCTGGCGCGGCGTCGCCGGTCGCCCCATCCCACGGAACAAACCGGTCGCGCTGGGCGTGGGCGGCACCGCGCTCAGCGCCGCCGCCGTCGCACTCGGCTTCGACCTGGCCGCCGCCTTCCACGTACCGCTCACCGCCGTCCACTGCTGGCCGCCCGAGCGCATCGCACCGCTCGGGACCGCACCCGATCGTGCCCCCGCCGAACGCGCCGTCCTGACCCAGGCGCTGGCCGCACCCCGCCTGACCCACCCCGAGGTGCCGGTCACCGAACTGGCCCTGCCCGCCGTCCCCGGCCCCGCCCTCACCGAACTGAGCCACAACGCCCAACTCCTGGTCCTGGGCACCCGAGCCCGCTCCACCACCGCCGCCGCCCTGTTCGGATCGACCAGCCGCGACCTCCTGCACCACTCCGCCTGCCCGGTACTGCTCTGCCGCTGACCGCATCGTTTCCCGACCGCACTCGTCGCGAGGCACGCCACCGCGCCCACACGCTCGCCCCGCCGCCACAAGCCGCTCGCCTCGCGAGGTCGACGCCACCGAACTGCTCGAGGTGCAGCTGTGCAACTCGGTGGCCCCGTTCATCCTCATCTCGCGCCTGCGCCCGGCCCTGGCCGCCACCTCCCCCGCGCGCCGCAAGTACACACCCGCGCGTCGTTCGACCGCCACCACACCCACACGTCACCCGCATCGCCACCACACCCACACACCGCTCAACCGCCACCACACCCACACGTCGCTCGGTGCCACCTCCCACGCGGCGCTGTACCGACGCCTCCGCCACATGCTTCTCGGCCCGCCGCGTCTCCGCCCGGCCGGTGGTGGACGCACGTCCTGGGGCATCGCCTCCGCGCACGGTTGCGGCACCGTGCACGGAGGCGATGTGGTCAACCGCGCACCCCCTCCGCGAGGTCGCGCACGAGCTCCCGGACCGCCGCGCATCCGGCGCTCGCGTCGGGCGCGTCGAGGGCGGCGCGCACCAGGGCGGCTCCGACGACCACACCGTCGGCGTAGGACGCGACCGCGGTGGCGCGGGCGGCGTTCGTGATGCCGATGCCGACGCAGACGGGGAGGTCGGTGGTGGTTCTGATGCGGCGCACCAGGTCGGCGGCGGTGTCACCGAGAGGCCCGCCGGAGCCGGTGACGCCCATGAGCGCGGCGGCGTAGACGAAACCCGTTCCCGCGGCCGTGATCTCGTGCAACCGCTCGGTGGTGGTGCTGGGTGCGACCATGAAGACGGTGGCGAGGTCGTGGGCGGCCGCGTGGGCACGCCACCGGGCGGATTCCTGGACGGGCAGGTCGGGCAGCACGCAGCCCGCACCGCCCGCCGCGGCCAGTTCGGCGGCGAAGCGCTCGATCCCATAGCGGGAGATCGGATTCCAGTAGGACATCACCAGCACGGGTTTGCCGGTGGCCCGATGGGTCTCGCGCACCGTGCGCAATACGTCGCCGATGCGGGTACCGCCGCGCCGGGCGATCTCGGCGGCGGTCTGGATGGTCGGGCCGTCCAGCACCGGAACACTGTGCGGCAGGCCGATTTCCATGATGTCGGCCCCGCTGTCCAAGGCCGCCGTGATCGCGGCGATGCCACCGTCGACGGTCGGGAATCCGGCGGGCAGGTAGGTGACGAGCGCGGCCCGGCGCTCCCGTTTCGCCCGGGCGAGCGTATCGGTCAACAGCTGGATGTTCCCGCTCATCGCCCCTCCTCCCCCGCCTCGCGCAAGCCGAAATAACTTGCGGCGCTGTCCATGTCCTTGTCACCGCGCCCGGACAGGTTCACCAGCAGCACCCTGTCCGGACCGAGTTCCCGACCCACCTCGAGCGCTCCGGCGAGGCCGTGCGCACTCTCGATCGCCGGAATGATGCCCTCGGTCGCCGACAGCAGCCGGAACGCGTGCATGGCGGCGGCGTCGGTGATCGGGCGATATTCGACACGGCCACTGTCGTGCAGGTGCGCGTGTTCGGGGCCAACGCCCGGATAGTCGAGTCCGGCGGAGATGGAATGCGCCTCGGCGATCTGCCCTTCGTCATCCTGGAGCACATAGGAGCGGGAGCCGTGCAGCACACCCGGCTCGCCGACCGTCAGCGTGGCCGCGTGTCGCCCGGTATCGACACCGTGACCCGCTGCCTCACAACCGATCAGGCGCACATCGTCGGCGAGGAATGGATGGAAGAGCCCGATCGCGTTGGAGCCGCCGCCCACGCACGCGACGGCCGCGTCGGGCAGCCGTCCGGTCCGCTGGAGCAGCTGACGCCGCGCCTCCACCCCGATCACCCGCTGGAAGTCGCGGATCATGGCGGGGAAGGGATGCGGCCCGGCGACCGTGCCGAAGATGTAGTGCGTGCTGTCGACGTTCGCGACCCAGTCCCGGAAGGTCTCGTTGATGGCGTCCTTCAAGGTGCGCGATCCGGTGGCGACCGGGACCACCCGCGCGCCCAGCATGCGCATCCGCGCCACATTGAGCGCCTGCCGTCGCATGTCGACCTCACCCATGTAGACGGTGCAGTCGAGGCCGAACAGCGCACCGGCGGTGGCGGTGGCCACCCCGTGCGATCCGGCCCCGGTCTCGGCGATGACGCGGGTCTTGCCCATGCGGCGCGCGAGCAGCGCCTGCCCGAGCACATTGTTCACCTTGTGCGAACCGGTGTGGTTGAGGTCCTCGCGTTTGAGGAAAATCCGTGCCCCGCCCGCGTATTCGGCGAATCGGCGCGCCTCGGTGAGGGCCGTTGGTCGTCCCGCGTAGTCGGCGAGCAGGCGCTCCAGTTCGTCGACGAAGGCGGGGTCGGCCTTGGCCTTGTCGTATTCGACGGCGACCTCGTCGACGGCGGCGACCAGCGCCTCCGGAATGAAAATGCCTCCGTACGCACCGAAATACCCTGTGGGGCCGGGTAATTGGTCCGGCGGTGCCGGAAAGAAGTAGTGGCTGTCCATATCGGCATGCTCCTGAGCCGGGAGCGGCGTCCCGGTGTCCGTGGCGGAAGGGTCACGAGAACGCGCCGCGCACGGCGAAAGCACACCCGATGACATGGGGAGAGCCGACGGGGCCGGGCAGCGGATCGCTGCCCTCAGATACCCCGTCCGATGCGCGGCGCGCCGAGCCATCGCATCCCGTCGACCTGGCCGGGCTCGGCGCCGATCACGAACCGCACCCGCCGTCCGTGCACCCGCCGCGCGGGCGCCCGGCAGCCGCGCGGGCGGCATCCGGGGGCGAGGCGGACGGCAATGGACACGGGTCCGAGCCTAACCCATGCGGGCCCGGCCCGGTACGCGGCTCAGTCGCGCTCGGGTCCGAGGGAGATGCCGCGACTGGCCAGCCACGGCAGGGGGTCCACCTTGTCGGAGCCGTTGAGCCACACCTCGAAATGGCAGTGCGGTCCGGTGGAGAAGCCGCGGTTGCCGACCGTGGCGATCTGGTCACCGGCCAGCACCGGCTGTCCTACCGACACGGTGGTCGTATCGACGTGGCCGTAGACGGTGATGGTGCCGTCGTCGTGCAGCAGCCGCACCCACATGCCGAAACCGGAGGCGGGTCCGGCGCTGATCACCACCCCGTCCTCGACGGCGTAGATGGGCGTTCCGATCGGCGCGGCCACATCCACGCCCAGGTGCTGTGCGCCCCAGCGCATCCCGAAGCCCGAGGTGAACACGCCGTCGGCGAATTTCACGAACAGCGGCCGCAGACCCGCCGTCGCCCGCGCTTCGGCGTCGGCGGCGAAGTGCCGCCCGTGCTCCAGAATCGCCTGGAATTGCGAGAGGTCTTCCACCGGCGGGTCGTTCAGGACTTCGGGGAAGTGCGCATCGGTGCCGGTGTGCTGGGCGGGCGGCAGTCCGGCGATCTCCTGGGCGTGCACGCCGGTGTCGAGGCGTTCGCGGGCGGCGGCCTCCTGCATACCGGCCTGCGCGGCCGCGACCGCCGCACCGAGCGCCACCGCCACCACCACGGCCCGGCCCTTCAGCGCGCCGATGGGCGAGGGTTTGCGATGTCGACCCGGCCGCCGCGGCGTTCGGGCATGGTCCTGGGAATCCCTGAAAGCGCTGTCCCGCAACGAAACCGAACCCTCCTACCCGACCCGCTCCACGCAGGCGTTACCGCTGCGCCCCCGCCCCTTCCCGCCACCGGTCACGCCTGACCTTGATTCGGGTGCGAGACCCTACCACCCGAACCTGTGAAGCCCGGGACCACGAAAATCAGCTACCTGCCCGCAATTCGACTCCGGCGCACAGATAACAGACCTGGCTGCCACTATGCTGGCCCCATCGACACTCCGCAGGGTTACCAGAAATTCGCCATCGGCGAGCGGGCTGACGGCGACACCGCGGCATGGCTGGCCTTCACCGGCTGCCTGATCGCGGTGTTCATGCAGATGGTCGACGGCACCATCGTCACCACCGCCCTGCCCAGCATCACCGCGGACCTGTCGGCCTCACCGCGGGCGCAGCTGCTGGTGGTATCGGGGTACGCGCTGGCCTTCGCATGCACCCTGCTCACCGCCGCGCGACTGGGTGAGCTGCTGGGACGGCGCAGGCTGTTCCTCGCCGCCACGGCGGCGTTCACGGCGGCCTCGGTGTGGTGCGGAATCTCGGGCAGCGCGGCCGAACTCGTCGCGGCCCGGGTGGTGCAGGGCATCGCCGCGGCCGGGATGGCGGCCCAGACCATCGCCATCGCCACGGCCAGCTTCCCGCGGGCCCGGCTTCCGCAGGTCTTCGCCGTATACGGCGCGGTGGCCGGATCCGCCGGAATGATCGGGCCGATACTGGGCGGGGCGCTGGTCACCGCCGATCCGTTCGGACTGGGCTGGCATGCCATCTTCCTGATCAACCTGCCGCTGGGGCTCGTCACCTTCGCGCTGGCGCTGCGCTATCTGCGGCTGGGCCGCGCACCGCGGCGCGAACGGCTCGACCCGGTCGGGGCGGCGCTGTCCACCGCGAGCCTGTTCGCACTGCTCTGGGCGCTCACCGATATCCAGCAGCACGGGTGGCGGCCCGCGCCGCTGGCGCTGATCGCGGTGGCCGTGGGCGGTGTGGCCGCCTTCCTCTTACAGCAGCGGCGGGCGGCCGCACGCGGGAATCCGCTGGTGCGCTTCGACCTGTTCGCCGATCGCGGCTTCCGCCTGGGTTCCGGACTGGTGACCGTGTTCTTCGGCCTGTTCACGGCCTTCGTCTTCGCGGTGTCGATCACGCTGCAGGAAGTGCTGCGGTTCACGCCGTGGCGCACCGGGGTGCTGATGATGCCGTTCGCGGTGGGCGCCTGCGCGGGCGCGCTGGCCTCGCCGATGCTGGTGCGGCGCTGGGGAGTTCGCGTGCTGGCGGCGGGGATCATCGGCTTCGGGGTGTGCGTGGCGGTCGGTGCGGTCTACCTGTGGCTGACCGCCGGGGCGGTCTCCGTCCCGCTGGTGATCGGCCCGGTCCTGCTGGCGGGCTTGGGCGTGGGCGTGTTCTGTGTACCGCTGCAACCGGTCATGCTGGCCCGGCTGGCGCAGCGGCAGCTGGATTCGGCCTCGGGTCTGCTGCCGACCATCGAGCAGATCGGCAATGCGCTCGGGCTCGCGCTGCTGAGCGCGGTGTTCTTCCGCGCGCACACGCTGTCGGGCAGTGTCACCATGTTCACCGCCATCGCGGTGGTGGCGGTGGCCACGGGGGTGGCGACCCTCGCGCTGCCCGAACCTCCGGACCGACGCTAGGCCGCCACGCCCGCTACACGCCGAGCGCCGCGGCGAACAGCGGCCAGGAATCGTGCAGGTCGTCCTGCCAGTACGGCCAGGCGTGGGTGCCGTTGCGGCGCACCACGGTGGCCGGAATGCCCAGGGCGGCCAGGCGATCGGTCAAGGAGTTGGTGCAGCTGCGCACCACCGATTCCATGCCGCCGCCGACCAGCAGCCGGTCCGCGAGCCGACCGGCGTCGCCGCCGATGGACGGATCGGTCAGGGTGTCGTGCACCCCGGCCCCGCCATTACCCGACGAGATGTAGAGCGCCACACCGCGCAACCGCTCGGCATTGACCACCGGATCGTGCGCCGCCCAGGCCGGATGGTCGCCGCCACCCCACATATTGTCGGCGTTCGCGCCGAACAGCCGCAGCTGCGAGTGCACGTACGCGCGGGCCAGCGGGTCACTGGTGCGCGGGCATCCGCTGTAGGAACCCACGGCCTGGTACCGGCCCGGGGCCTCGATGGCCAGGTTCAGCGCCGAGGTCGCCGACATGGAGGTGCCCGCGACGGCATTGCGGCCGGTCATGTCGAAGTGGTTCTCCAGCAGCGGCGGCAGTTCGTCGATGAGGAAGGTGGACCACTTGTTGCGGCCCAGGACCGGGTCGTCGGCGACCCAATCCGAATAGTAGGAGGCGTGTCCGCCGATCGGCTGAATCACATTGACCGGTTTGTCGGCGAAGAACTGCGCGACATCGGTGCGATTGGTCCACGGACCGCCCGTTTCGCCGCCGTCGACGGCATTGAGCAGATACAGCGCGGGCGCGGGATGACCCGGATGCGATACCCATACCGGAATGGTCCGATTCATGGCGGCCGAATAGACGACGACTTCGAATTGCCGCCCGCCGAGGGGACGCACCTCGACGATCACGGATCCGGGATCCGCGGTAGCGGGTATCGGCAATAGCACAGCGAATACGGCGAACAGGACAACCAGACAGCGCGTGAGCCGGTGCATGACTGGGAGTATCCCTTGTTCGAGACCGATTGTGTGTGATCAACGGGCATGTTCGTCGGCGGAATGCACGCGCAGATCGGTGATATCGCCCGCCGCCTGGCCGGACACCAGCATTCGCTCAGCGACCGCCCACCGCAGTGTGCGCGGCAGATCCGGGGCAAATCGGGTGAAGTACGCGTAGAGCCAGTCGGTTCGGGCCACCAGGAAGGGGAAGTCGGTGCTCATCATCGGCCGCAGCACCAGCATGGGCACCGGGGCGTCGAGTGGACGGAAATCGCGATTCCACAGTCCCGGTACCGGGCAGCCGGGATAGAACTGTCCCAGCATCAGCCCCTGCCCGACGATCTCGGTCTTGCGCGCCGCGTGCACGGCGTCGATCAGGTCGTAGCGGGTCAGGCCCGGAAAGAGCGTGATGAGGGTCGAACGCGCCGGCTCGGACGGATTCTCCTGCCGCAGCGCGGCATACACCTCGAAGGCGTCGTCGAGCACACTGTGCATCCGCTCCTCGGTCAGCCCGTCCCCGCCGGATGCGCAACCGGCCCACACCACCTGCCGATCGGCACTGTGCCGCACGAAGGGGCACACCGGTCCGGGACGACCCAGTTCCGGATGCGGCTGGGCCAGATGATCGGCCATCCAGCCGACCAGCGCGGCGGCGGCCGGACCCTGCCGCTCCCACGCCTCGGGATCGGCGTACACATTCCACCAGTGCACGCCCGAGCGTGGCCCGCTCCTCATCGGGAGTCCGCACCGTCGAGGTGAGCGGCCAGTATCGGACCGATGGCGGCGACGACGTCGGCATTGCACAGTTGCGCGTGGGTGGCGTCCACGGGGTGTTCGACGAGCGCGCCGGTGACGTGCGGACGCCACATCCGCGCGTCGAGTCCGGCGGTCATGCCGCGGGTCGCCGAGAAGTACAGCAGGTCGCCGTCGAAGACCCCGGGACGGTAGCCGTGCGACAGGCGGACGCCGTCGACATAGCCGCGATGCAGGCGGGTCAGCTGGTCGGCGGTCAGGCCGGTGCCGAAAGAAGCAGCGGCGGAGGCTAATTCGGCAGCCGCTTCGGCGGCGGTGAGATCGGGGAGTTCGTCGGCGTCCTCGGGTTCGTCGCCGAGCAGATGGGTGAGCAGATCGCGCATGCGCGGCACCGGCGGTGGCGGCATGTCGTCGGGGAAGTCGATGCTGTCGAGCATGGCGAGGGTGGCGACGTCCGCCCCGCGCGCCCGCAGCCGCACGGCGACCGCGTGCGCGATCTGCCCACCCAGCGACCAGCCCAGCAGGTGATAGGGGCCGTCCGGCGACACCCGCACGATCTCGGCCGCATACCCGTCGGCCAGTTCGTCGACGGTCGCTCCGGCGCGCGGTTCACCCGCCAGGGTCAGCGCCTGCAACCCGTAGACGGGGCGGTCGGGAAGCTGCCGGGCCAGGCCGGAATAGCACCAGGCCAGCGGGACCGCGGAATGCACGCAGAACAGCGGCGGCCGGGTGCCGCCGCGACGCAGGGTGAGCACCGCGCCGAGCGCGTCGTCGGTGGCGGTGCCGCCCTCGTGCGCGTCCAGGCGGGCGGCCAGTTCCCGTACGGTGGGGGCGGTGTAGAGCCAGCGCACGGTGACCGGCAGGCCGGTGGCGGCGGCCAGATCGGCCGAGAGTGCCACGCCCAGCAGGGAATCGCCGCCCAGCTCGAAGAAGTCGTCGTCGAGACCGACGCGCGCGGCTCCGGTGATCGCCGCGAACCGTTCGGCGACGAGTCGCTGGGACTCCGATTCCGGCGTGCGATAGGGCCGCTGCGGCGTCGGCGGTGGGGGCAGCGCCGAGCGGTCCACCTTGCCGTGCGCGGTCACCGGCAGCTCGTCGAGTTCGACCAGTTGCGCGGGAATCAGTGCGGCGGGCAGCAGTTCGCGCAGCCGCCCGAGAATGTCGGCGTGGTCGAGCCGGAGTCCGGGGGCGGCCACGATATAGCCGATCAGCCGGATACCGCCCGGCCCGTCGTGCGCGGTGACCGCCGCCTGCGCGATGTCGGGCAGGGCGGTGAGCGCGGCCGCCACCTCCGCCGGTTCCGCGCGGCGGCCGCGCACACTCAGCTGATCGTCGGCGCGACCGAGGAATTCGAGCGCACCGTCGGCCGCCACCCGCACCAGGTCGCCGGTGCGGTAGACGCGGTCCCCGTCGCCGAACGGATCGGCGACGAAACGCTCGGCCGTCGCTCCCGGACGGCCGAGATACCCCTGCGCCACGCCGGGTCCGCCCAGGTACAGCTCACCGTGCCCGCACGGCGGTGCCGGACGCACCCGCTGGTCGAGAATCAGTGCCCGCACTCCCGGCAGCGGCGGCCCGATCGGCACCGGACCGTCGGCGGTGAGCGCCCCCGATTGGGTTGCCATGACCGTGGTTTCGGTGGGGCCGTAGCCGTTGAACAGTCGCAGCGCCGGACCCCAGCGCCGCACCAGCTCGGCCGGGCAGGCTTCACCGCCCACCACCGCCACCCGCAGTAGCGGAACCTGTTCGGGAGTGATGGTCGCCAAAACCGCCGGGGTGGTGAGGAAGTGGGTGATGGCGGCCCGGTGCAACAGTGCGGCCAGATCGGCCCCGGCCACCACGGCGGGCGGTTCGATCACAAGCCGGGCACCGGCGGCGAAGGCGGCCAGCAATTCCAGCAGATGCGCGTCGAACGACGGGGCATGCGCATGCAGAACGCGCGAAGCCCGTTCCACCCCATAGTGTTCGACAATATGGTCGGTGAGTGGACCGAGCCCGCGGTGGGTGACGACCACTCCTTTCGGGGTGCCGGTGGTGCCCGAGGTGTAGATGAGGTACGCCGGATGATCCCGGCGCAGCGGCCGGATCCGGTCGGCGTCGGTGATGGGCGCGCCCGATCGCCGCCGCGCCCGCGCGACCGTATCCGAATCGTCGAGAACCAGCCAAGCCGGTCCCGACGGCAGCACATCGCGCGCGGATGCCACCGTCAGCCCTTGGCGCGCACCGGAATCCGCCACTACGGTCGCCAGCCGCCGCGCCGGATCGTTCGGGTCGACGGGTGCGAACGCCGCTCCGGTCTTCGCCACCGCCCACAGGGCGAGCACCGACTCGGCCGATCGCGGAATCGCCACGACGACGACCGTGCCCGGCCCCGCGCCGGATTCGATGAGTTCCCGCGCCCAGCACGACGACAGCCGGTCCAACTCGCGATATGTCCACGCACGGTCACCGTCCTCGACCGCGACCCGATCGCACCGCGGAGACCTGGCCTCGTGGGCCGCGGTGCCACCGGCCCGGCCCGGCATTTCCCCAGCACCGTCGGCGGGGACGCACGCCGCTCCTTCAGCACCGAGGAAACCCCGCGCATCCCGGTCATCTCCGACCGGCCCGAGCGCCACCGCGCCGCTCACAAGGCTCCGCCCATACCCTCCGCCCCCGGCCGGACCGCGCTCGCCCTCGCCGCCCCCGACGGAGCCGCGCACGTCCTCACCGCCCCCGGCCGGACCGCGCTCGCCACCCCCGACGGAGCCGCGCACGTCCTCGGCACCCCGAGCATCCCCCGACGCGGCTGCGCCGGGAACCGCGTCCCCTCCCGCCTCGTCATCGATCAGACCGGCGCGCAGGAGATCCGGAAGCAGACGATCGGCGCGAATCGCCTCCGGCGGCGGGAGCACGGGCTCCGGATCCAGGCTCCGCACCGGCCGTTCCGGGTCGGTGAGGAAGCGGTCGAGATACTCCAGGAACCCCCGATGGTGCGCGGCCAGGGCATCGGCGGAGTAGAGCTCCGGATTACCCTGCATGCCAACGGTGATGGAGCGATCGTCGGGGCCGAGCTGGTAGCCGTTGACCAGCAGGTCCTCCACCGGCCCGAGCGCCAGCAGGTGCACGTGCGCGGTGAGCGCGCCCATGCGCAGGGGTTCGGTGGCGCCGAGCATGTTCACCACGGGGCCGAAACCGCCTCGTACGGTGTGGTTCTCGCCGCGGTCCCGCTGGATGTCCTCGTACCGGTAGCGCTGATGCCGCAGCGCCCCCACCAGCCGCGCCCGCACCCGCTCGACCGCCTCCGCCACAGTGGCGTCGCGGAAGTCGCCGACTCGCAGCGGAACCACATTGGATACCGATCCGGCCGACCGGCGCAGCGCCGCGGTCGGCCGGGCCGCCACCGGCAGCGAGAGCAGCACCTGGTCCGACCCGGTCATGGCGGCCAGGTAGCAGGCGAAGGCCGCGATGGCCAGTTCGGGGAAGGTGTCACCGCCCTCCCGGAAGACGGTGAGCCGATCCGCCGTGGACGGTGGCAGCGTGGCCGCCACCCGGTGCGGCGGTCGCGGCCGGGTGGCCGCGCGGCCCGCCAGCCGCACCGGTTCGCCCAGGCCCGCCACCTGTTCGGACCAGTACTCCCGGTCGGCGCGGGCGCGGGGGGAATCCGCGTAGGACCGCTCCGCTTCCAGTAGCTCGGCGATGGTCAGCGGGCCGTGCGGCGCATGCGCCGACGGCGCGGACACGTCCTCGGCATCGTCGGCGGCGGCGTACAGCTCGACCGTCCGGCGCAGCAGCACCGCCGCGCCGATACCGTCCAGCACGATGTGATGGCTGCGCAGATACAGCAGATGCGCATCGGGCTCCACCCGCAGCAGCGTGGCGACGGTCAGCGCATCGGTCTGCAGATTCAGCGGCGCGGTGTGGTCGCGCTCCATCCGCTCCCGGGCGACCGCGACCGGGTCGGCGTCCGCGGTGAGGTCCGCGTAGCCCATCGGCGCGAAAACGTCCGGATCCAGGAACTGCCGGGGATGACCGTCCACGATCCGGAACCGCACGTGCGGGGACTGCAACTCCCACGCCGCCCGCGCCGCGCACTCGCGCAGCCGCTGTTCGCGCAGCGGTCCGCGCAGCTCCAGGTACATGGCGACGGTATTGGGCACCTCCGGATACAGCTGCTGTGCCACCCACCAGCGCAATTGGGCCACCGACAGCGGCAGGTCGGTCGGCGCGACCCGGGGTGTCGCCACGGCGGACCGTGACAGCTCCACATCTCCATCGGCTCGCGCCAACGTGCCTCCTCACCCCCGAGCAGCAGTGTTCGAACCGTCCCGCTGGCAACCTACGGCATGGACCGGCCGCGACCGGGGAGGAACCGCCGTGCCGCCTCGGTTCGGGTGGAGTCGCGTGGGTCAGGTGACCTGGCGGTCGAGGAACGGTGTCGGTTGCGCGACGGAACGGTGGAGTCACCGCACGTCGGCGCGTCGGCGGGCGCGCCGTGCTCAATGCTGGCGCGGAGACGGACCCGACGATGGGGAGGTGCGCGGTGGGAGTGCGACGGCGTGAGCTGCTGGTCGGGCTGGCCGGTGCGGGCGGGCTGGCCCTCGCGGGGTGTGCCCGACCGCCGGAACCGGCGCCGCCGCCGGTGCCCGCCGCCATCGGCTTCGATCCGCCACCGGATGCCCGCGATGTCGACGCCCGCTCCCCCGGCCGGGTCACGGTCACCGACGGCACCGTGCGCTCGGTGGAGTGGATCGACGAGACGGGCCGCCCGCTGCCGGGCGCACCGGCACCCGACAACCGTTCCTGGACGAGCACGGAACCGCTCGGCTACGGCCACACCTACACCGTGCGGGCGGTGGCCGATGGCGCGACCGGCGCGGTCACCGCCACCGCGACCTGCGCCACGGTGGTACCCGATCGACTGGTGGACGTCTCGCTGCGCTCCGGGAATCTGGTCGAGCTCGCCGAGAACGACGTCTACGGTGTCGGTTTCGTCCTCGCCGCCCGTTTCGACGAGCCCGTGGACCGTGCGGCCGCCGAACGCCACCTGCGCGTGGTCACCGAACCGGCCGTCACCGGCGCCTGGTACTGGCTCGACGACCGCAACGCGCACTGGCGGCCCGAGCACTACCACGCGCCCGGCACCCGGATCACCGTCGCCGCCGACCTCTTCGGCGCCCCGCTCGGCGACGGCGCGTACGGCCTGCGCGATCAGCGGGTGTCGGTGCACATCGGCCCCGCCCACGTCGCCATCGCCGACGACGTCACCAAACAGATAGAGGTCTTCGACAACGGCACCCTCGTGCGTACCATGCCGACCTCCATGGGCATGGGCGGCACCGCGGTGGTCGGCGGCACCGTGCTGTCCTTCTGGACCCGCCCCGGCACCTACACCGTGCTGGACCGCCACCACCCGGTGACCATGGACTCCTCCAGCTACGGCCTGCCCGTCAACTCCCGCCTCGGCTACCGCTCGACCATCGACCACGCGGTCCGCATCAGCCACGACGGCATCTTCGTCCACGCCCTCGCCGACAGCATGTGGGCACAGGGCAATACCAATGTCTCCCACGGCTGCCTGAACCTCTCCCCCGCCGACGCCGCCTGGTTCTACGACTTCGTCGTCCCCGGCGATGTCGTGGAGGTCCGCAACACCGGCGGCGACCCCCTCGACATCTGGCAGGGCGGCGACTGGACCATCCCGTGGCCACACTGGCTGCGTGGCGGCGCGAGCGCCTGAACGCTACCCCGCCGCCGCGGCCACGAACGCGGCGACCTCGCGCGGCCTGGACACCAGGGCCGCGTGCGAGGCGTCGATCTCGGCGGCGTGCGCACCCATGCGGTCGGCCATGAAGCGTTGGGAGGCGGGTGGAATCGCCCGATCCGCGGTCGAGATCAAGTATCGGGTCGGGGTGCTCGACCAGGCGGGCGTGCCGGAGGGTTCCAGATTCGCCGCGACGGCCAACGACCGCTGGTGCGCGAGCATCCGCGCCGCCGTGGCCGGGTCCACGTCCTGGGCGAACACCTCGTGGAAGCTGTCGGCCGCGATGGTGGCGTCGATGTTCTTCCCGGCCACGCCGTTTCCGTCGTCGACCACCCCCACCTGGAGCACCGGCGGCAGCAGCCGGCTGCCGGGGAACCGGATCGGGTCCAGGGCGAGCTGGTTGACCTCGCCCGACGCCGGGGCGAAGGCCGCGATGTAGACCAGCGCGGTCACCTCGGCATCGTGGATCTGGGTGATGACCGAGCCACCGTAGGAATGCCCGACCAGCACCACGGGCCCGTCGACGGTGTCCAGGGTCCGCTGGATCGCGGCGGCATCGTGGGCCGGTCCGCGCAGCGGATTGTCCGGCACCACCACGCGATGGCCGTCCGCCCGCAGTTCCGCGGCGACGGCGTCCCAACTGGTGGTGTCGGCGAACGCCCCGTGCACCAGCACGAAGGTCGGCGCGGGTGCGGCGGTGGCGGGTCCGGCGGCCGCCACCGGCGCGAGGGCGAGAGCGAGGGCGAGCAGCGGTGCGCGCGAGGTACGGGTCGGCTTTCTCATGATCTCCTCGATTCGGACGAAGCGGATTCAGACGAAGCGCTGCACGAAACGCAGTGCGGTATCGCAGACTTCGCGCCATCCGGCGTCGATGGTGAGCGAATGGCCGCGGCCGGGTATCTCCACGATCTCGGTGACGGCGTGCGCATTGCGCACCTGCCGTTTGTAGGCCGCGTGCGTGATCGCCCACGGCACCGTATTGTCCTTCTCCCCCGAGATCAGCAGCAGCGGACCGCGTTCGGGACCGGTGCTGTCGACCTTGGCCTCGGTCCACGGATTGAGGTTGGCGGCGGCCGCCTGGAACAGCGGTGCGCCCGGGGCGGGTACGGCGAAAGTCTCGTACAACTGCTTCGCCTCCATCTCGTCGACGGCATTGGCGAAGGAGTACCGGAACTGGTCGAAGGTCAGCGGCACCGCACGATGCCGGTTGGCCGGATTGGTCAGCACCGGCGCGGCGGCGCGCAGCGACGAGATCGGCAGCGGCAGCACGCCTTGGAACGGCGCGGGGTCGATGGCCACCGTCGCCGCCGACAGCCCGCGCCCCGCGAGTATCTGGGCCAGCAGGCCGCCGAAGGAATGTCCGATCACCACCGGGGTGCGCCGCAGCTCCCCGATCAGGGCGGCGAGGTGGTCGGCGACGTGCCCGACGGTCTTGCCCGCGAAGGTCTCCGGATGCGCGTTGGCCTCCGCCACGGTCTCGGGGTCGTCGGGCCAGCCCGGCAGCACCGGCGCGTACCCGGCGGCGCGGAACACCTCGGCCCACCGGTCCCAGCTCGACGGCAGCAGCCACAGCCCGTGCACGAACACCGCCGGTACGCGTCCGGTCGCGTCGGCCCGCTCCAGCTGCTGGATATCGTGCTCGCTGAACATTATTCGGCGTCCTTTCCGCGCAACGCGGCACGCAGGAAGGCGATGGCCTGACCGATGGCGGCCACGGCGGCATGGGTGTCGCGCAGGGCGTTGAGCATGACGAAGTCGTGGATGATCCCGCCGTAGCGCACCGCGGTGACGGGTACGCCCGCCTCGCGCAGCTTGTCGGCGTATGCCTCGCCCTCATCGCGCAATACATCGGCCTCGGCGGTGATGACCAACGCGGGCGGCAGCCCGGCCAGCTGTTCACGGGTGGCGCGCAGCGGGGAGGCGGTGATCTCCGAGCGCTGCGCCGGATCGGCGAGGTACTGGTCCCAGAACCACTCCATGGCATCGCGGCGCAGGAAGTAGCCGGTGGCGAACTGCCGGTAGGAGCCGGTGTCGAAGGAGGCATCGGTCACCGGGTAGAACAGCACCTGCGCGGCCAGCTCGGGTCCGCCACGCTCCTTGACCATCAGGGTCAGGGCGGCACTCATATTGCCGCCCACCGAATCACCCGCGACGGCGATGCGGCCGGTGTCGAGGCCGCGTTCGGCGCCGTGCTCGACGACCCAGCGCAGCGCGTCGAAGTTCTCGTGCACGGCGATCGGGTAGCGGGCCTCCGGCGAGCGGCTGTAGTTCACGAACACCACCGCCGCGCCGACCCCCTTCGCCAGCTCGCGCGCGAGCCGGTCGTGGGTGTGGTCGTTGCCGAAAACCCAACCGGCCCCGTGGATGTAGAGGATCACCGGCAGCGGGCCGGGCACGTCCGTGGGCCGGAAGATGGTCAGATCCGGCGCGGTGACCACCTCCCGCTCGGTGCCGGGCACCGGCACCTGGGGTGACTGCACCTCGTCCACGGTCTTGCGGCCCTCGATCGGCCCCAGGTCGAACAGATACGGCGGGTTGGCGGTGGCCTCGACGAATGCCTGCGCCGCCGGTTCCAATACGGGCTTGCTCACGGTTGTCCTCCGGACTCGTAGTGCTCCTGCGCACTCCACGATCCGCCGCCGCGACCGCGTTCGAATCCTTGGCGAACCCTAGTCGTGAGCGGCCCCCGGCACCCGCAGCTATGTTGTGACCATGGTGCTGCGTGGCCGGAAGGCCGAGCTCGGTGAGCTGGAGGGGTTGCTGAGCCGCGCCGAATCCAGGCTCAGCGGTGTGCTGGTGCTGGAGGGCCCGGCCGGTATCGGCAAGACAGCGCTGCTCGAGCACGCCGTCACCATCGCGACCACGGTGCGCGTCACCCGGGTGGCCGGGGTCGAGGCCGAACAGGATATGGGCTTCGCGGGACTGCACCGCCTGCTGCTGCCGTTCCTCGGCGAGCGCGGACGGCTGCCCGGACCGCAGCGCGACGCGCTGGAGACCGCCTTCGGCATGTTGACCGCCGCCGCACCGCCGGATCTGTTCCTGGTGGGGCTGGCCGCGCTGTCCCTGCTCGCCGACGCCGCCGCCACTCGACCGTTGCTGGCGGTCTGCGATGACGCCCACTGGTTGGATCGAGAATCCTTGCGGGTCTTGGGATTCGTGGCCCGGCGGCTCGATGCGGAGGGCGTGGTGCTGTTGTTCGGTGTGCGCGAGCACACCACGGGTGAGGCCGCCCTGGCCGGCCTGCCCACCCTGCGACTCGACGGTCTGGCCCACAGCGACGCGGCCGAACTCCTGGATGCCGAACTGCGCACCGCGGTGGACGGGGTGATCACCGCTCGCCTGCTCCGGGAAACCGCTGGAAACCCCTTGGCTATCCTGGAATTGGCGCGCGGTCTGGGCGGGGGCACCCCGGTGGAGCCCGGCCTGGGTGACCATCTGCCGTTGGATCGGCGACTGGAAACGCGTTTCCTCCAGTTGGTTCGACGACTCGATGCCACCGGCCAAGACCTGCTGCTGGTGCTCGCGGCCGACGCCGGTGATCGCACCGCCTTCCGCCGTGCGACGCGCACGCTGACCGGGGCGGATCCGGTCGCCATCGACACCGCCCTGCACCACGCGCAGCGCGCGGAGCTGATCATCGCCGACACAGGCACGGCCCTACCGGTTTTCCGGCATCCACTGATTCGTTCTGCCGTCTACAACGGCGCGGCGGCGGATCGGCGGCGCGCGGCCCACGCCGCATTGGCCGCCGCCACCGACCCGTCCCGCGATGCCGCCCGGTATGCCTGGCACCGAGCCGCGGCGGCCCCCGCGCCCGATGAAACCGTTGCCGCCGCACTGGAATCGGCCGCGGCCGGGGCGCGCGAACGCGGCGGCCATCTGGCGCAGGCCGCGCTGCTGCGCCGCGCCGCCGAACTCACCGCTCCCGGCCCGCAGCGTGACGGAAGATTGCTGGCGGCGGCCGGAGCCGCCCTCACGGCCGGTGCGCCGCGACTGGCCGAACAGCTGCTCGACCGGCTCACCCCGGATCTCGGCATCGCCGCGCTCGACGCCTACGCCATGCGGCTGCGCGGTTTCATGCATGTGATGCTGGGCCGGGAGGGTGCGGTGCCGCTGCTCTTCGCCGCCGCCACCGTCTTCGCCGCCACCGATTCCCGCGCCGCGCGCGATACGTTGCTGGAGGCGTTCGACGCGGTCATCGTGGTCGCCCGGATCGGTCCGGGGGTGAGCGCGCGGCGCATCGCCGAGGCCGCGCTCACCCTGCCGCCCGCTCCCGGCGCACCGATCATCGCGGACCTGCTGCTCGACGCCCACGCCGAACTGGTGGGCCGCGACTACGCGGCGGCGGTGCCGCTCATGCGGCGCGGGTTGGCGGCCATGCTGGCCGAGGGCGCGGAGGACGGCGATGCCGCCCGCTGGTTCCTGCTGGGTGTGCTGCTCGCGATCGAACTCTGGGATATCGACGCCCTGGGCGCGTGCTCACGCCGCTACGCCGCGACCGCCCGCCGGCACGGCGCGCTGCGCATGCTCCAGGCCGCGACCCACGGGCTGGCCACGCACGCACTGCTGTGTGGCCGATTGTCCGCCGCCACCGCGCATTTCGCCGAGTTCAAGGATGTCGCCGCCACCATCGGCGCGGATCTGCGCTTCGCCGAGACCAGTGACGCCCTGCTGCACGGCTGGCGCGGTGACGCGGAGGCTACTCTGGCCGCGGTCGCCGTCCAGGCCGGGCCGGAGGCCGAAACCCCCGGTGGCCTCCAAGTTCAGCTCGCCCGCGGCGCGCTGGTGGTGCTGCATCTGGGCCGGTGCGACTACCCTGCCGCCCGGCAGGCGGCGCTCACCGTATTCGACGAGGACCCACCGCATTTCGGCAACACGGTGCTCCCCGACCTGATCGAGGCGGCCGTGCGCTGCGGTGACACCGCGACCGCCGCACAAGCCCTGGACCGCTTGGCCCGGCGCGCGAGCGCGAGTGGAACCCCGTGGGCGCTGGGTGTTCTCGCTCGCGGGCGCGCCCTGCTCGCCGACGACGCCGAGGCGGAGCGGTACTACCGCGAGGCCCTCGAGCTGCTCGGCTCCACGCCGCTGACCACCGAGGTCGCGCGCACCCGGCTGCTCTACGGTGAATGGCTGCGCCGCCGCCGTCGCCGCCGCGATGCCCGCGATCAATTGCACGGCGCCCATGAGCTTTTCCTCGATATGGGTGCGAGCGGCTTCGCCGAACGAGCCCGCACCGAATTGGCGGGCACCGGCGAGACCGCCCGCGAGCGCAGCCCCGGCTCCGCCCGGCGGCTCACGCCCCGGGAGCTCCAGATAGCCCACTTGGCCGCCACCGGCATCACCAATCAGCAGATCGCCGCCGAACTGTTCCTGAGTACCGCCACCGTCGAATACCACCTCCGCAAGGTCTTCCGAAAACTGGATGTCACTTCCCGCAGGGAACTGCCCCGGCAGCTCTGACCCGCCCGTCCGCCGAGTCGCTCACCCGGCGGCGGGCGGGTGTCATGACGGCGTCCCACCATGACGCCAGCGGGCTGGGTTCGGGCCAGTGCACCACCGGCACGTCCCCGGACTCTGTTGCGGCCGTGTCTCTTCGGCGCAGGGCCGGGGTCCGGGGCGAGTGGTCGAGACGGCCGTGGGCGCGAGGCATCGCTGTCATGGCGCGGTCGCGGGTCAGGCGTTGATGGCCTGGTGCTCGCGATCGTGGCGGGTGACCTCGATCTTGCGGGGCTTGGCCTGTTCGGCGACCGGGATGGTCAGCCGCAGCACGCCGTCGCGGTAGTCGGCCTGGATGCGGTCGGTGTCGAGGTTCTCCCCCAGGAACAGCTGGCGGCTGAAGACGCCGCGGGTGCGTTCGGCGGCGATCATCGAGCGGCCCGCGTCCAGTTCCGGGCGGGAGGCGCGCACGGTGATCACATTGCGCTCGACGTCCAGGTCGAGGGAGTCCGGGTCGATGCCGGGCAGGTCGAACTCCACGAAGAACTCGTCACCGTCGCGCCAGGCATCCATCGGCATCACGGCCGGTCGGGCTGATGTGCCGAATACCTGCTGCGTCAGTCGATCCAGGTCACGGAAGGGATCGGTACGCATAAGCATGGTCGCCACCTCCAACTCACTCCATTCTCGATCGAAGATTCAT
This sequence comes from Nocardia otitidiscaviarum, assembly GCF_007362295.1. Taxonomy (NCBI): domain Bacteria; kingdom Bacillati; phylum Actinomycetota; class Actinomycetes; order Mycobacteriales; family Nocardiaceae; genus Nocardia; species Nocardia otitidiscaviarum. The sequence continues at coordinate 4,102,337 of NZ_CP041695.1, forward strand.
CAGATAATCTCTGTCATCTGACAGAGATATTATTTAGCACTCTGGCCATGAGAGTGCAAGACGGGCGGAGAGGTAATCTCGAGGCAGGTGATCATGCGGGAGAACGGGGAGACGAACAGGATGCTGGGGCGCGAGCAGGGCCACTTTCCGCCGTCGGGACAGGCGGTGTACGCGATCTCGGTGGCCGCCGAACTCTCCGGCGTCGGAGTGCAGACCTTGCGCCTGTACGAGCAGCACGGGCTGATCACCCCCGCCCGCAGCGCCGGGGGCACGCGGCGCTACAGCGGTGACGATCTCGCCCGGCTGGCCCGCATCATCGCCTTGGCCGGGGAGGGCATCAACCTGGCGGGGATCGGACGCATCCTCGACCTGGAGGACGCCAACTCCGCCCTCACCGCCGAACGCGACCGGCTGCGCGACCAGCGCTAGCGGGCGGGACCCGGGATACGGACCCGGCTCATCCGTCGGCGTCCTCGTCGAGGTCCACCTCGACCCGGTCGCGGTCGGCCCACTCCAGCAGCGGCGCGATATCGAAGACCGCCTCGTCGATACCGGCGTGCAGATCGCCGAGTTCCGCGTAGCGGGCGGGCACCGTGGCCATGGTGAAATCGCGCGGATCGATCTCCGGGATCTCCGCCCAGCGCACCGGCGTGGAGACCGTCGCCGCCGCCACGCCGCGCACCGAGTACGCGGCCGCGATGGTGTGGTCGCGCGCGTTCTGGTTGTAGTCGACGAACAGCATGGCCGGATCGCGGTCGCGCCGCCACCACGCGGTGGTCACATCGTCGGGGGCGCGGCGTTCCACCTCCCGTGCGAAGGCGAGCGCGGCCCGGCGCACCTCCTGGAATCCGTAGCGCGGCTCGATACGCACGTAGACGTGTAATCCCTTGCCGCCGGAGGTCTTCGGCCAGCCGACCGCGCCGAGTTCGTCGAGTATCTCGTGCACGACACCGGCCACCCGGCGCACCCGCGACCACGGGCAGTCCGGCATGGGATCCAGGTCGATCCGCCATTCGTCGGGCAGTTCGGTGTCGAAGCGCCGGGAGTTCCAGGGATGGAACTCCACGGTCGACATCTGCACCGCCCAGATCACGTCGGCCAGTTTCTCGACGCACAGTTCGTCGGCGGTGCGGCCGTAGCGCGGGAAGTACAGCCGCACCGTGGGTATCCAGTCCGGGGCGCCGCCCGGCAGTCGCTTCTGGTGCACCTTTCCGCCGGGCAGGCCCTTGGGAAAGCGGTGCAGCATGCACGGCCGGTCCCGCAGCGCGTTGACGATGCCGTCACCCACGCTCAGGTAGTACCGCACGAGATCGAGCTTGGTCGCCCCGGTCTCGGGGAAGTACACCCGGTCCGGATTGGATACGCGCACCGCGTGCTCGCCGACCGTCAACTCCACGGCAGGTGCCGACTTGCTGGCCACCCGTCCGACCATAACGGGCGAATCGCCCCCACGCGTGTCAAAACACGGCCGCCCGGTATTCCAGCGCGACGATCGGGTAGTTCCCGAACGTCGCGGGATGTGGTAATTTAGGCGAACGCCCAAGGCAAATGCCCAAGCACCGGTACACATCACGCACCGGCACATATCAAGCATTGGGACGCATCGAGAGACCCATGGCAACGGCGATCGAACAGGGCAGACAGACACGCGCCCGGCTGATGGCGGCCGCGGTGGAACTGATCGTCGAACGCGGCTGGGGTGCGGTGACCACCCGCATGGTGGCCGACCGCGCGGGCGTGCGGCCCGGACTGGTGCACTACCACTTCCCGTCGGTCACCGACCTGCTGATCGAATCCGCCCTGGACGTGGCCCGCGCCGAATTCGACGCCGTGATGGCGCGATTGACCGAGGTGGACGGCCCGGAGGGGATGCGTCGCGTGCTCGCCACGGTCGGCTCCTACTCCGCCACCGATCCCTCGATGGTGGCCCTGAGCGAGATGATGCTCGCCGCCACCCGGCACCAGCGGCTGCGCGACGAACTCGGCCGCTTCGTCGCCCAGGCCCGCGCCGGGCTCACCGACTGGTTCCGCGCCCAGCCCGGCGACGCCGATCCGGAGGCCACCGCCGCCGCGGTGCTGGCACTGCTCGACGGCTTGGTGCTGCACCGCCTGATCGACCCCACGCTGGCCGCCGTGGATGTGACGGGTCCGCTGCTGCGCGCCGCGGGACTCACCGACGACGAGGGGAATTCCCATGTCCGACAACACGACAGCGCACCCGGCGACTGATGCTCCGCGCGGCGGAATCCGCCTGCGCGGGGTCGGCAAGACCTACGGCACCGGCGAGGCCGCCGTGCACGCCCTCACCGACGTCGACCTCGATATCGCGCCCGGCGAACTGGTCGCCGTACTCGGGGCCAGCGGTTCCGGCAAGACCACCCTGCTCAATATCGCGGGCGGTATCGAGACCGCCGATACCGGCACCATCGAGGTTGCCGGACAGGACATCTCGCGACGCCACCCCGCCTCGCTGGGCGAATTCCGGCGCGACCACATCGGATTCGTATTCCAGTTCTTCAACCTCATCCCGAGCCTCACCGCCCGCGAGAACGTCGAAGTCATCATCGAACTGACCGGTCGCGGCAACCGCCGTGCGGTGCCGGACCTGCTGGCGTCGGTCGGGCTGGGCGAGCGTGCCGACCACTTCCCGGCGCAGCTGTCGGGCGGGCAGCAGCAGCGGGTCTCCGTCGCTCGCGCCCTGGCCACCGACCCGGACCTGCTGCTGGCCGACGAGCCCACGGGCGCACTGGATGTCGCCACCGGCCGCGAGGTGCTGGCGGTCCTGCAGGAGACCAGCCGAGCGGGCCGGGGCGTGGTCATGGTGACGCACAACGAGGCCGCCGCCGCCATCGCGGACCGGATCGTGCGCATGCGGGACGGGCGGGTGGTCGCCAGCGACCCCAATCCCGAGCCCGCCGACGCCGCGACGATTCGGTGGTGAGCACTCATGCTGCGACATCCGGTGCTGTTCAGAAAGATTCGTCGCGAGTTGCGGCGGCGGCCCGCGCAGGTCGTCGCCATCGCCGTCACGGTGCTGCTGGGGGTGCTGCTGTTCATCGCCAGCTACGACTCGTTCCGCAACCTCGAAACCTCCTACAACCACACCTACGACCGGCTGCACCTGGCCGATCACACCGCCAGCGGGGGTGATCCGGAGGCGCTGGCGGCGGCCGTGCGCGGCCTGGACGGCGTCGACCGGGTGATGGTCCGCACCCAGGCCGATGTGCCGTTCACCATCGGCGACACCAAACTGCTCGGCCGCGTCACCGGCCTGGCCGCACCCGGCGCACCGGCGGTCGACGAGATCGACCTGACCAGCGGCGCCCTGCCGAACCCCGACCGTCCCGAGGTGGTCCTCGAACACCACGCCGCCGACACCTTCGGACTCGGTGCGGGCGACAGCTTCCGGATCTTCGACGGCGACTCCTGGCAGTCGGTCACCGTTACCGGGGTCGCCCGCTCGGCGGAGTACCTGTGGCCCGCGCGCAGCCGCCAGGAGGTGCTGGCCGATCCGCACTCCTTCGCGGTCGCCTTCGCACCGCAGTCCCGGGCCCGCGCACTGACCGGGCGGCCCGGTCCGAATCAGACCCTGATCGAGATGTCGGATACCGCGACCGATGCCGAGCGGGACCGGGTCACCTCCGCATTGCGTTCGGCCGGGGCGACGGCGATCGAACCACAGTCGGAGCAGCCCTCCAATGCCGCTCTGCGCGAGGATCTTTCCGGCTTCTCCAGTATCGCCGTCGGCTTTCCGGCGCTGTTCCTGACCGCCGCCGCCATCGCCGAGTACATCCTCATCACCCGGCTGGTGCAGACCGAGCGCCCGATCATCGGCACCATGCTGGCCATGGGCGCGAGGCGGCGCACGGTCGTCGGCCACTACGTCACCTACGGCGTCGCCATCACGGTCGCGGGCGCGGTGCTCGGCGTGCTCGGCGGATTCGTGGCCACCTCGGCGGTGACCTCGGCCTACACCTCCACCATCGGCATTCCGGACACCGTGGTCGAGCACCGGATCGACACGGCCGCCATCGGATTGGCGCTGGGGTTGCTGGCCGGGCTGCTCGCGGCGCTCGCACCCGCCGTCGCGGCGGCGCGCACCGCTCCCGCGCAGGCCATGCGCGGTGACGGCGGCGTGCCCACGCGCCCGGGGGCGGTCGCGCGACTGTCGGCCCGATGGACCCGGATACCCGTGGTCGTCCGGATGGCCGTGCGCTCCATGGCGCGTGGCCGCCGCCGCACCCTGGCCACCATGACCGGCACCGTGCTGGCGCTGGTCCTGATCCTGACCTCCGTCGGGATGATCACCAGCATGCGCAATGTGCTGCACCTGCAATTCGATGTCATCGAATTGCAGGACGCCACCGTGCTGGTGGACGGCCGCGACCCGCGGCTGTCGGACGAACTGGCGGCGGTACCCGGCGTCGTCGCGGTGGAGGCGGGCAGCGTCACGCCGGTAACGTTGGCGGCCCACGGGAATTCGTACTCGACCGCACTCAACGGTCTGCCGCCCGAAACCACCATGCACGGCTTCCGCACCGCCGCGGGTGCCCCCGGCCTGCCCGCCGACGGCCTGGTGGCCGGGAGTGCGCTCGCCGACCGACTGGATGTCGCGGTGGGCGACACCCTCACCGTCACACCGGCTTTCGGCGTACCACAGGACATTCGGCTGGCCGGGCTGGTCGACGAGCCGCTGGGCACCTTCGCCTATGCCGGCACCGACACCGCGGAACGGATCGGCGGCACCGGCATGCGGGGGTATCTGCTGCGCTTCGCCCCCGACGCCGATCGCGACGCGGTGCGCGCGGCCGTCACCGGCATGCCCGGCGTCACCGCCTATACCGACACCCACGCCCTGCAAGCCCAGTTCGACCAATTCCTGGGCCTGTTCTGGATTTTCGTCATCGTCATGCTGGTCCTGGGTGCCGTGCTGGCCTTCACCGTCATCTACGTGACCATGACGGTCAGCTTCACCGAGCGCACCACCGAACTCGCCACCCTGCGCGCCACCGGCGTCCCCGCGCGCCGCATCACCGCCATGCTCGCCCTGGAGAACCTGGCCGCCACGGCCCTCGCCGTCCCCCTCGGCCTGGCCGCCGGCCTGCTGTCCGCCTGGGCCTTCCTGAACTCCTTCGACAGCGACATGTTCGATATCGAACTAGCCCTGGGGTGGCTCGCTCCCCTGCTCGCGATCGCTGCGGTGCTGGCCGCGGCGGCCCTGTCGCAGCTACCGGGTACCCGCATGGTCCGCGGCATCGACGTCGCCCGCGTCGTGCGCGAACGCGCCCAGTAGCCGCGTCACCGGCGAAAGACCAGCCAGCGCATGCAGGCGTACAGGTAGAGGCCCTCGCCGAGGCCGCCGACCACGCGGGCCAGGTGGTATTCCACGCCGAGCGCCGCCAGACCGCTGGTCACGCCCAGGATGAAGACCAGGTAGTTCACCGTGACCACCACGATGTAGACGGCCAGCTGGGGGCCGACGGGGGCGTGCGAGGAGAAGTTGAGCACCCGGTTCAACAGGAAGCTGGTGGCGAACGCCGTGACGTACCCGAGGGTGACCGAGACCGGCAGCGGCAGGCCCCAGCCCGTGTGCAGGGCGGTGATCAGCAGCAGGTCGAGGGTGAAGGTGCAGGCGCTCACCAGCAGGTAGCCGACGAAGGTCGGGGGCACCACGCGGGCCAGTCCGAACGGCAGGCGGGCGGCTACACCCCAGCTCACCCGGTGAAACCACCGCACCGGGGCCGAGTCACTGGGCCGCGCCGCCGGGATGTCGATCCGCACCCGTTCACGGTGTCAGCGACAGGTGGCGACCGGGTGATCACGAGGCCAACAGCGGTTGTGCGCTCGGTGGTGCCCGACTACCAGGGCTCCGGCAGCGGTGGGGCGGGTGTGAAGGTGACCGGGAGGGCGGTCAGGGCGCGGTGGAACGGTCCGGGCCGCCAGGACAGTTCATCCGACGGCACCGCCAGCCGGATATCCGGTAGGGCGTCGAGGAGCTGGTCGATGGCCTCCTGGGCGATGAGGTACGCCAGCGAACTGGCGGGGCAGGCGTGCGGACCCGCACCGAAGGCCAGATGGGAGCGGTTGCCCGCGAGCTGCCCGGAGCGGATCTCCGGATCGGTGTTGCAGGCCGCCATGCTGATGACGACCGGCTGATGTGCGGGCAGCCAGACATTGTCGAGCACGACGGGCTGCCGCGGAAAGCTGATGCAGAAGTTGGCCATCGGCGGATCGTCGAACAGCACCTCGTCCAGGGCGTCGCGGGTGGACAGGCTGCCGCCCAGCACGTCCCCGCCGAATCGGCCGTCGAGCAGAATCAGCAAGAGCGCGTTGACGATCAGATTCTGCTGCGGCTCGATGCCCGCGCCGTAGAGCGTGGCCAGTTGATGCACCATCTCGATATCGCTGAGGTCGGCCGGGTGGCGCAGCAGCCGGGTGGTGATGTCGTCGCCGGGCTGCGCCCGCTTCTGCCGGGCCAAGCGCGACAGGGCGTCCACGAGCAGGCCGTTGCCGCGGTCCGCGCCGATGCCCTCGAAGATGGCGCGCAGACCCTCGGCCGCCTGCGCGGCGATATCGACCGGACAGCCGAGCAGATGATTGAGCACGTCGAATGCCAGCGGGAAGGCGTAGTCGCGCACCAGATCCGCCGCACCGGCCACGCAGATCTCGTTGATGAGCGGTACCGCGATCTGCTCCACGATCCCCGGCAGTGCGAACTGGTCGATACCGGCCAAGCCCGCGGTATTGGCCTGCCGGTAGCGCGCGTGCGCGGTACCGGCATTGCGCAGGGCATTGGGCCGCCACTGCATCATCGGCAGCACCGGGCAGTCGGCGGGCACGCTCTCCTGCCATATCCGCGGATCGGCCGGAAAACGGTCCGGATCATTGAAAATCCGCACCGCCGTGCGATATCCGAGCACCAGGGTGGCGGGTATGCCCGGGGCCAATTCCACCGGGGCCATCGCCCCGAACTGCTGTCTCATCTCCCGGTAGGCCCGATGCGGGTCGGCGGCGAATTCCGGAGCATACAGCGGTACACGCGGGCCGACCACCTCGAACGGCGCGGTATGCGACGGATGGACGGGCAGCGAATCTGACATCGACAAGTGACTCCCCGCGGTGCACGGCACGTCACCGCTGCCGAACACCGCATATCCCGGACGCGGACCGGGGTCACCCTACCGACGCGGTTGCCCGAATGTGCCGAAATCGGCGAGGATTTTTCGTGCAAGCCCCCTAGGCGGAAAACCCGCCTTTCCGCCGTATAGTGATAGTTTCTGGCTATGGCCCAACGGGCCTGATACCCACTGCGCATCACAGGGAGAAGCCGGTGTGCACGGCTGCGAAGGTTGCCGCCGCACGAATGTGCGGAGTAATTCTCGGACTCGTCGTCTGCGTGTTCGGCGCGGGCGCGGCCCACGCCGAGCGCGCCCCCGGCCCGATACTGGTCGGGGACACCGCGTATTTCGCCATGGGCGGGTGGAACTGTTCGATCCGCTCGACCGGCGCCGTGGGCTGTGACCTGCAGGTTCCGGCCGCGTCGATGAACGTGCTCTTCGCCGGTATGCAGATTCCGCTGCCCCATGTGCCCGCCATCGTCATCGATTCCGTCATGTGGCCCGCGCATCCCCAATGGAACTCCCATGGCAGTCATACCCTGCCCGGCGGTAATCCGCCGCTGCCGCGACTCGCGGCGGTGAACTTTCACGACCCGAGGATGTCGGTCACCCATGCCGGGGCGACCTGCCAAATCACTTTCACGGGTGCGGCCGTGTGCACCTCGATGGGGCATGGATTCAGTCAATGGGGACCGGTGCCGCATGGCTACTGATCCCCATGACCGCTACCGGTTACCGGTACCAGACGCCGGAATCCCAAGGGCCGTAATTCCACACGTTGAAATCGTAACGACTGTGCGCACCACCGAAGAGGTAGCCCCACCAGCCCGCGGAGGTATCGCAGATCTGATCGTCACGGTTGCACACCGTCAGCACCGGAAAGCCGCCGAACCAATCGTCGACACCGGCCAGCGGATATCCGACGATGCCACTGCCGGGAGTCGACGACAATCCGCCCCACCCGGGGCCGGGAGCCCGTTTCGGATCGGACAACAGAATGGCGTTGGCATTGCCGACATCCTGATGCGCGGTGACCCAGGCATGCAGGATGCCCGCGCCCTCACTGTGTCCGATGAGCCGGATGTGGTCACCCGGGCACTGATTGCGATGCGACCAGAACAGCCGGTCGAGTTCGTTCAACCCCGACATCGGGTCGAGCGAGTTGTAACCGACGGGCTGATTCACGAACGGGACGAACACCGACGATGTGTTGTCCCCGAGGCCGCCGATTCCGATGGCCCAGTCGCCGCCGCAGGGATCGGCGTGCGCGGTCGGGCTCATCGGGTGTGCGATGGAAAGGAAAAATGCCAGCAGTAATGCGGCGAAGAGCGCCGTTGCTCTACGCATGGTCGTAACTTTCTGAAATTGTCAGGTCTCCGGGTCCGGCCCGGCTTCAGCCCCGGGTACCCGGAAATTGCTGGTGTTCTTGATTCCTGGCACAACGGTTACACAGGCCGTGCGCTCCGATGCCATTACGCGATGTCGCGGGCCGACGGCCCCATCCGGGTCCGGACTTGCCGGACATTTTCCGGGCCGGGCTCCCTGGCGCGGACCGCGCCGCGCGAGGACACTGAGGGCGTAGCGCCGAATTCGTCCCCCAGGAGTAGATGCGATGGCGAACAACGGGCCCTTCGGGGTCGATCCGGAAGACTTCGAACGCGCCCTGCGGGAGGCGGGCATCGAAATCCGTGACCTGCTCGACAAGGCGTCGGAATACCTCGACCGCACCAGCGCGAATCCGCTGACATCCCTGCTCGGCCAGTTCGTCGCGCCACAGCGGCCCCGGCCGCCGAAGCCGGAGGGCGAGACCACCGGCGAGACCGGCAGCGGAGTGTGGGCCATCTACACCATCGAGGAGGACGGCGGGGCGCGGGTGGACCAGGTGTTCCCCAATGAACTCGAGGCCCTGCGCGCACACCGCGACAACACCGACGCTCGCCGCCGGGTGCGCTTCCTGCCCTACGGGGTGCCCGCCAGCGTGCTCGACACCCCGTGACGGTCGTTCAGTCCTTGCCGCGACCGGCCCGAATGTCGAAGCCCCAGTTGTAGAGTCGGGCGATCTCGGCGACACCCGCCCCCGGCTGCCCGGCCGGCGGCCGGATGAAGGTGCACTCGCGACGGACCACCAGTTCACCGTTGATGTTCTCGATGACCGCGAGGACCGCGTCGCGGGAATCGTCGACGCAGCCGTCCAAGGTCATCTCGATCGGGGCGCTGTTGACCGGGTACAGGGTCGCGGTCGCCTGCACGCCCCGAAAGTCCCTGGCGCCCTCGTAGATCGAGGTGAACACCAGGATGCGGCGGAAGAATTTGGTGAAATCCAGGTTGATGTCGAGGTTTTCACCGGTGGCGCTGGAGCCGGTGCGGTCGTCCTGGTCCAATCGGATGAACGGCGGGTTGTGCAGGTCGCCGAAGCGTCGGTCCAGGGCGCGCACGGAACCGATCGCGCCGTTGATCAATTCGTAGAAGCAGCACAGATCCAGGTCCAGGCTGTTGCGTTTGCGGCCGAACAGACCCGCGCCCCGGGCGGTGGTCCAGTTCAGGTTGACCCGCATGGTGCCGCCGGTGACGCCCGATTTGGTGAGCGAGACGGTGGGGGCTTCCTTGGTCAGGGAGATTTTGGTGAGGTTGACCGGAGCCGGTGGCGGGGTGTGTTGCCGTGGGGGCGGTGCGGGCTGCTGCTGAGGCGGCGGTGCGGGCTGCTGCTGGGGCGGCAGCGTGGGCGGCGACGTGTGCTGCTGGGGCGGCGGTGGCGCGTACTGCTGCTGAGGCTGCGGCGGCGTGTGCCACTGCGGCGTATGCGGCTGTGCGGGGGCGGGTTCGTCGTCGACGGAGATGCCGAAATCCGTTGCCAGTCCCGCCAATCCGGAGTCGTACCCCTGGCCGACCGCCCGGAATTTCCAGGCACCCTGCCGCCGGTACAGCTCACCGAGTACGAAGGCGGTCTCGGTGGTGGCGTCCGCGCTGTCGAAACGCGCCAGTTCCGCGCCGTTCGCGGCATCGAGCACCCGCACGTACAGGCCCCGGAACTGCCGGAAGGTCCCGCCGGTCGTGGAGGCCGCGAGCACGATGGTCTCGATCTGCGGCTCGACTTGCGCCAGCCGCACCGACAGCACATCCAGCACCGTCGGCCCGTGCTGCTTGCCCTCGTGACTGACCGCGCCGGACGGATGCGCGGGCTGGTTGTAGAACACGAAATCGGCATCGGAACGGACCTTTCCGCCCACCAGCAGCAGCGCCGACGCGTCGGCATCCGGAACACCCTGGCCCGCTTGCCATCCCAGTTCGACCCGCACCGCGTTCGCCGGGACCGCCACATTGGCCCCCTTCATCATCCCCACGGCAGTCAACATATACGATCCGGCCGCTCATCGCCCCCGACCCCGTGGAGTACCACTGACGCGGCGACGTCGGCCATCGCCCACGGCACCACGGAGTGCCGCCGACGCGACGCGCTCATCGCCCCCGGCACCACGGAGTTCCACCGACGCGACACCGCCCATCGCCGACGACACCATGGAGTTCCACCGACGCGACGCGCTCATCGCCCCGGCACCATGGAGTGCTGCCGACACGACACCGCCCCTGTCGACGGACTCCCCCGACCGTGCTGGGCCTCGGCCGACCCGCGATGTCGCCGCGGTCTGTCACGGACCGATGACGCACCCGCTCTCGGTGGGGCATCCGCGCACCCGAGGTCCCTCCCCCTCATTTGGCGTCGCCGTAGCACTCCACCACCGCCGTGGTGAACGGAAAGCGCACCGGGGTGCGGCCGAACGCGATCCGGCCCGCGGTGTCCGCCGCCTCGGTGATCGCCGTGGCGACCGTCGCCGCCTCCTCCTCCGGACAGTGCACGATCACCTCGTCGTGCTGGAAGAAGACCAGTTCCGCGCGCAGCCCCGCGCGGTGCAGGGTGTGCCGCAGGCCCGCGAGTACGAGCAGCGTCCAGTCGGCGGCACTGCCCTGGACGACGAAATTGCGAGTGAAGCGGCCGCGGGCGCGGGCGGCGCTACCGCCGTATCCGCCGGACCGGTCCCGCTCGGCGTCGGTCTCGTGGTCGATGGCGGCGGCGGGCGGACAGGTGCGGCCGAGCCAGGTGCGCACCAGGCGACCCTCCACACCGGCATGGGCCGCATTGTCGACGTACGCCATGGCGGCCGGATAGCGGCGGCGGAGTTCGGCGATATGGGTGAGGGCGTCGCCGGAGGTCTGGCCGTAGAGCGCGCCCAGCATGGCGAGTTTCGCCTGGGCGCGGTCGCCGCCGAAGGCGCGGGCCGCCAGATCCGCGTACATGTCCTCGTCGCGACCGGCCACCTCCATCAGTCCCGGATCGCGCGAGATCGCGGCGAGCACCCGCGGTTCCATCTGATCCACGTCGGCGACCACCAGTCGCCAGCCCGGATCGGCGCGGATGGCGGGCCGGATCACCTTCGGAATCTGCAGCGCGCCACCACCATTGGTGGTCCAGCGACCGGTCACCGTGCCGCCCGGCAGATATTCGGGCCGGAAGCGGCCGTCGCGCACCCACTGGTCGATCCAGGACCAGCCGTGCGCGGTGTGCAGGCGATACAGCGATTTGTAGGCCAGCAGCGGCGCGACCGCCGGATGGTCGATCTCCTGGAGCTCCCATTTCCTGGTGGACGACAGTGAGATTCCGGCACGGCCGAAGGCGCGGATGATGTCCTGGGGCAGGTCCGGCCGGACCCGCGCGCCGAAGGCCCGCGACACGGCGTCGGCCAGCTCGGCCATGCGCCGCGGTTCCGTCCCACCCGAGATACGTTCGCCCAGCATCGAATCGAGTAGTTCACGGTGGATATCGGCCCGCCACGGTATGCCCGCGCGGGACATCTCCGCGGCCACCAGCATGCCCGCCGATTCGGCGGCGAGCAGCAGCCACATCCGTTCCGGGTGTTCGGTCCGCGCCACCCGGGCCACCTGCCCCGCGTAGACCTCCAGCAACGCCGTCAACTCGTCGGTGCCGGGCGGGAGCGGCACCGGACCCGAGTCGAACAGGGTCGGCTCGGTGTCGGCGGCGCGGGCGGGCGCGTCCGGCGGCACCGGCAGCCCGTGCAACCGCGCCCAGGCGGCCGCCAGCGAGCGCGCCTGCCCCGACTGCCCCTCCTCGTGCCCGATCAGCAGCGCTTCGGCGGCTTCCACGTCGTAGCAGCGTTCGACACGCACGCCCGCCGCGAGCAGACGCCGATAGATCTCGCCGGTGGATCGCCAGACCCAGCGCTGCACCTCCGGGCGCGAGCGCACCGCATCGGCCAGTGCGGGCTCGTGCACCACCGGACCCGCGGGTCGGCCGTCCGGACCCAGCGGACACAGACGCGCCCCGCCGTCACCGGACTCCGCCACCGCCCATCGCATGGTCAGAGTCTCGCACCGGGCACGGACATCCTTCGCCCGTCCACCGTGGGACGGGCTCGGCGGCGCGTCGGTTCAGAGCACCTTCACGCTGAGCACCTGGTAGCTGCCGCCGCGATAGCCGCCCATGATGCAGCCGGTGACGGCCGCCGGACTCACCTCCGGAGGCGCGGTCACGACCTGCAGCATCTTGCCCGACCCCAGGCCGCCGACGATTTTCAGATGATTGGTCGCCTGCTGGCCAAGCGTCCACTCCCAGGAGCCGATCACATGGCTGTTCACGCCGTTGTCCCAGATGACGAGCAGATCGGCACGTCCACCGCGACTGCCGTAACAGGTCGCGGCCGGTTCGAAGGTGGTGCCGATGATGGTTCCGACCCCGATATCGTCGGGAGCTCCGTAGCAGCCCACCAGGTGGCCGCCGATATTGCTGGCCACCGGCGCCTGGGAGCTGCCCGTGATCCCCGGTCCATTCGCCTGCCAGGCGATCGAGCCCGCCGTGCAGCCGCCGCTGTCGAGTTCCGGTTGGGCCGATGCGATGCCGCCGGCGCACACCCCGGCGACCGAGAAACCCGCCGCCACCGCGGCGATGAGCGAACCTCGAAGAGTCGACATGTCCCACACCTCTCTGGAGATCATCGTTGATCGAACAAGAGCGGCTTCAACATCGTCTGATTCGAGATTAGGCAGCGACGATCCGGCGCGCAATCGGGGTACGGGTAGTGCGATCTCGATTGATGTGACACGCTGTTACGTCAATACCGTGAGCACAAGGAGGTGCACGTGTCGACCGCCGCCGACCCATCCGCACGCGACCAGGACGACAGCCCGCGCCGCATCACCGCCTTCCACCGCGACGGCCTGACCTTTCCCGTCACCGATTCCGGTCCGCTCGACGGCGAGCCGGTCCTGCTGCTGCACGGCTGGCCGCAGGACTCCCGCAGCTGGGACGCGGTGGCCGCCGCCCTGAATCAGCATGGCTACCGCACCTTCTCGCCGAACATGCGCGGCGCCAGCCCCACCGCAGCACCCCGCTGGCGCTGGTCCTATCGACTCGACGAACTGGCCCGGGACGTGCTGGCCATGGCCGACGCGATCGGACGGCCGGTGCACGTGGTCGGCCACGACTGGGGCGCGGCCGCCGCCTGGGCCGCAGCCACCGACGGGCAGCACCGAATGCGTTCTCTCACCGCCCTTTCCGTCCCGCACCCGACCGCGTTCCTGCGCGCTATGCTCACCAGCCGCCAAGCCCTGGCCTCCTGGTACATGTACGTCTTCCAACTCCCCCTGCTCCCGGAACTGATGGTCCGCACCCCGCTGTTCCGCCGTATGCTGGAACGCACCGGCCAACCGGCCGATGTCGCCCGGCGCGACGGAAACCGCCTGCGCGACAGGACAATCGCCCGCGGCGGCCTGCACTGGTACCGCGGCATGCCCTTCTCCGCCCCCGGACGCCTCCGCGCCCGCGTCACCATCCCCACCCTCCAGATCTGGAGCGACGGCGACACCGCCGTCCTCGCCACCGGCCCGAAACTGTCCAGCCGCTACGTGGATGGCCCCTTCCGCCTCGAGGTGCTGCCCGGGGTCTCCCATTGGATCCCCGACGAGGCACCCGAGGCCGTGACTCGGCTACTGGTCGAGCATTTCGAGGCGAACAGGAGCGGAGACGGCGCACCGTAGGGCGGGACCGGTCACTGCCTCATGACGTGCTGGCGCGACGCGCCAGCCAGACCGCACACGCCGCACATGCGGCCGCGACGATCAGGCCGGGGACGACCAGGCCCGGACGCGGGACGAACGGCGGGGGTGGCATAACCGCCCAAGCGATGAGGGTATGCGACGAGTCCGCCACGGTCCCCGACGGCGGGTAGACATCCGGCCGGTACGCCCAGTCGGTCACCGTGGGAATCGAATCAGCGTCTGCTCGCGACGACAGTTCACGCGCCGTCAGCGCTGCCAGCATCGGCAGCACGGTCCAGCCCGCGAGCAGTGCGGGTTCCACAGGGAGGACGGACGCACCAGCCATCGCGATGGCGAACAGCACCAACGCACCAGCGCCGAGCCGCACCCAGCCGAGGTCGGAGAGCTGGGACAGTGCGGCCCCCACGGCCGCTACGGCACACACCCCGACCGCGAGCGCCGGTCGCCCCACTCGCCAGCCTGCGGTGAGGCCGACGACCACTGCGGCGCAGCCCACGGCGAACCCGGCGGCCGACGGCTCCCGATCCCATCCGGGATCGACGACCACCAATGCCGCCGCGGCCGTCATGGCCGCCAGCGCCGCGGCCGACCGCTCCGGCAGCCATCGGGTACCCGCCACGCACACCGCCACCGCCAGCGCGGCCGCCGCCCATGGCAGCCATCCCGTTCCAGCCCACCACCGCACGACCAATGACGTCGCGACCGCCAGTCCGACGCCTACCGCCACCGACGGACCCGAAACCTGTGGTTCGACGCGTTCACCACGCCACCACCACATCGCCGCCAGCAACGCACCGACCAGCACGAGCGCCACCAGCAACTGCCACGACTGTCCGTTCGCGCCCACCGCCGACGGAAAATCGCGGTACCGATAGCGTTCGGAATCGAGGAGATTGTCCACCTGGTATCCCAGCACCACGGCCGCGATCAGGGCACCGAAGAACCAGATCCGCGCCGACCCGAGCACTACCGCCGGCACGATCAGCGCCCCGAGTCCCACCCCGAACGCGATCGGAAACTCGTCCCACTCGTCCGGAGCCGGCAACGCCGCCACGGCGCACAGCACGGCGACCCCGCCCAGCCCGGTCCCGAACACCACCGCGTACCGGACCCGCCCCCACTCGAACAACCACACGGCACCCAACGCGGTCAGGGCGCAGACCACCGCCACGGTCATCGCGGCACTCCCCTGACCGCCCGCAATCGATCTCCAGTCGGCACCCACCGTGCGCTGCACGCCGTACCCCGTCCAGGCACCGCCCAGCGCACCGATAACGGCCGCCACCACTCGTCCCCCGTAACGCACAATCCCTCATCTCGAGTACGTCTCGCGAATCCTCACCACGCCGCCGTGAAGATCCCACTGCAGCACCGGGTCAGCAACCCAACGGCTAACCAGTCCGCAACACGATATCCAATGCCGTGCACCGTGGACAGGCGCGAACGACTCATCAGGGCATCCGATACACGGGTCCAGCGGAGCCCAAGACCACGTATTGACCCCGCCGTGACGGATTGAGAATCTTTGAGCTTCATCTACTCAACTACGGCGGGAGAACTCGATATGGCCGACGCCATCGCTCCGCACTCCGCCGCCGTCATCCGCCGAGCCCTGGTGGCCATGGCCGCCCACGGCAGCCCCGAAGCGGCCTTCGCCCTCGACAAGAAGACGATCCCGCACGCCTCCACCAGTCCCGATCTGGCCGAAGGCATCTCCTCCTTCCTGGAGAAGCGCCCACCCCGATTCACCGGGGTCGCCGCCACCGACCTACCGGACCTGACCGCCTGGTTGGACCGGTAGCGCGGCCCACTGAGCACGTCACCTGCGCAAATCCACCCATGCCGAGTTGGACGGGAATGGGTGGATCGGCCGATGTGCGACGGGACGGTGCACCCATAGCGTCGGAGTCCTCACCAGCACGTCAGGGAGGACGCCATGGCCACGCAACATATCGAGACGCTCATCATCGGGGCCGGGCAGGCCGGACTGTCGACCGGATACCACCTGCGGCAGCTCGGGCGACCGTTTCTGATCGTCGACCGCGACAAGCGGATCGGCGACAACTGGCGCAGGCACTACGACTCGTTGCAGCTCTACACCCCGGCCAAGTACACGACCCTGCCCGGCATGGCGTTCCCGGCGGCCGACCGGTGGAGCTATCCGAGCAAGGACGAGGTGGCCGACTTCCTGGAGCGGTATGCGCTGCACCAGGAGCTTCCCGTGCGCATGAGCACCGGTGTGGACCAGCTGACGGCCCGCCCGGGAGGCGGCTACCGCGCCCGGATCGGCTCGGACACGATCACCTGCGACAACGTGGTCGTCGCGACGGGCACCTTCGGTCGCACCCCGTATCGGCCGGAGTTCGCGGCGGAACTGGATCCTGGCATCACCCAACTGCATTCCAGCGAATACCGGCGCCCGGACCAGCTCCAGGAAGGTCCGGCTCTGGTTGTCGGCGCCTCGCATTCGGGAACCGATATCGCGTATGAGCTGGCCGCCACGCGCCCGACGATCCTGTGTGGGCGCGATTGCGGGCAGATTCCCTTGCGCTGGGACTCGCGCCGAATCAAGGTCGCACTACCGGTACTGGTGTTCCTGTGGCGCCACATCCTCACCCGCCGCACACCCATGGGCCGCAAGGAGATGCGAGAGGTGCGGTTCCACGGCGGACCGATGCTGCGGGTCAAACGCGCCGATCTGGCCGCGCGCGGCGTACGACGGTCGACCGCCCGGGTGGCCGGGGTGCGCGACGGCATGCCGGAACTGGACGACGGCACCGTGCTCGATGTGCGAAACATCATCTGGGCGACCGGTTTTCGACAGGTGTTCGACTGGATCGAGGTGCCCGTCATCGGTGACGACGGCTGGCCGCGGGAGTACCGGGGCGTGGTTGACGAGGCGCCCGGATTGTTCTTCTGCGGCCTCAGCTTCCAGTACGCGTTCTCCTCCATGGTGTTCCCCGGAGTGGGGCGAGACGCGGAGTACGTCGCGCGCCGGATCGCCGCCCGGGCGAAGGACCGGACGGCCCACCGAGAGGCGGCATGAGCCGACCGTCGTCACGCCCGGCGCGTATCCTTCCTACCAGGAGTGATGCGCGATGGGCGTGGTCGACAACCTGCTGCGGGCTCGGGAGGCATACGAGCGGCGGGAGTGGCTGGCCGCCTTCGGCGCCCTGTCCGACCTGGATGCGGACACCCTCGATGGCGACGATTTCGCACGCCTGGCGACAGCGGCCTACCTGACGGGACGCACCAATGACTGCGTCCACGCGTTGCAGCGCGCCTACCAGCTGAATCTGGATTCGGGCGATCGGCTGGCGGCGGTCCGCTCCGCATTCTGGCTGGCACAAACCCTGCTGTTCACCGGGGAGTCCGTAATCGGGGGCGGTTGGGTGACCAGAGCGCGGCGGCTGCTGGAGGAGGTGCCGGACGATGTGGTGGAGGGCGGTTACGTCCTGGTCGCGGTGATGTTCCGCCATATCTTCGCGGGCGAGTTCCCCGCCGCCGCCCGATGCGCCGACGAGGTCACCGACTACGGACACCGCTTCGCCGAACCGGATCTGACCGCGATGGGACTGTGCGCCCAGGGCAGATTGGCGCTGTACTCCGGTCACGTTCGGGAGGGGCTGGCGCTGCTGGACGAGGCGATGACCTGCATTACGACCGGCAGCGTGTCGACGATGTTCGTCGGCCACATCTATTGCGCCATGATCGAGGCCTGCCAAGAGATCTCGGACTTCAGCCGGGCCGAGACGTGGACGATCGCATTGACCACCTGGTGTGCCGATCAACCCGGCCTGGTGATGTTCACCGGCCAGTGCGCCGTGCACCGTGGCCAGCTGATGCGCATGCACGGCGCCTACGACGCGGCGCTCGAGGAGTTCGAGCTCGCGATACGCCGCTACACCGACACCGAGGCTCCTGCCGCCGCGGGTTTGGCCATGGCCGAACGAGCGGATGTGCTGCGCATTCGGGGCGCGTACGACGAGGCCGACCACGCCTACCATGACGCGCTGGCCTTCGGTCACGAGCCACAGCCCGGACTGGCGCTGCTCTGGCTGGCCCGCGGCCGACAAGCGGCCGCCCTCGGTGCCGCACGCCGCCTGCTCGCCGAAGCGGACAATCCGGTGCATCGGTCCCGGTTGCTGCCCGCCGCGATCGAAATCCTGCTCGCCGTCGGCGAATCCGAGGAGGCCGCCGAACTCGGCGTCGAGTTGACCCGGATCGGCGCGAGCTTCGGCTGTGCCGCGCTGCGGGCGATGGCCGGTCACGCCCGAGGTTGTATCGCGACGGTACGCGACGACTACCCCGCCGCCATCACCGAACTGCGCCACGCGGCGCGGATCTGGTCCGAGCTGGGAGCGCCCTACGAGACAGCGCGGTGTCGAGTGGCGATCGGCCGCGCGCTGCGCGCACTCGGCGACGAGGAATCCGCCCGCTCCGAGCTGACCGCCGCCCGCCGCGTCTTCACCGAACTCGGCGCCGCCCCGGCGGAACAGGCGGCCGACGAATTCCTGCGCCCGACCAACCCCTGCGGACTGACCGCGCGCGAGCTGGAAGTGCTGCGGCTGGTGGCCGCCGGACACACCAATCCGGAGATCGCGGCCACCCTGGTCCTCAGCGAGAAGACCGTGGCACGGCACCTTTCCAACATCTTCACCAAGATCGACGTGACCTCCCGGACCGCGGCCGCCGCCTTCGCCTACGAACACGATCTGTACCGCGCCACCGACTGAACTGGGCGAACGACGGTGTGGGCCGTACCCGAACGCCATGCTAGGCGCGCGGCGAGGCAGACCCTGCGGAGTGGTGTCCGCCTGCCGCGAGCGCGGCCAGGGCGGACACCGAATCCCGGACGATCCTTCGCTGGGTCTCCAGCCGGGCGGCCTCGGCGTCCGGCAGCTCGACGTGGACGTGTATGTCGGTGCCGGAAGGTGCGGGCACCAGACGCCAGTCGAAGCGCAGGTCTGAGATCAAACAGGATATGATCACGCGGCGGTCGTGCCGGTCGGTGCGCAGCGTCTGGGGCATCGGGAAGTCGGGATAGCCGTCGGGGTACATGGTGTATCGGTCCGGCTGGGCATCCGGTGCGGGATCGACGGATCCGATGCCCGCCCACCATTCGGGGAACCGGCCGGGGTCGTAGAGCAGCTGCCAGACATCCTCAGGAGCGGCGGCGCTGTGCGCGTGGTCATCGAAGCTCGGCATGGTCGCTCCCGGCGGCGTCGAAGGATGACAGATCCGCGAGCACGAGAGCGAGTTCACGTTCGGGCTCCACGAAGGCGGCCAGCGGTGGACGGCCCAGATCGACGATGGCCGCCGAATAGCGTTCCCCGGTAAGGCTTCCCGCGTCCACGCGCCGCCGCCAGGCACGCTCCGCCTGCCGCAGGCGCATCACGGCCAGCCCCCGATCATCGCGGGCGAGGGCGATCAGGCCCTGGATGCGCTGCATCCGCGCCACCAGGATGTCGGGAAAGTCGCCCGCCGTCACGGGTTCCAGGGCGACCTCGCGGAGCTCTTCCTCCGCCGCCGTGAGATCTCCCGTGCGGGTCAGCATTTCGGCGCAGTGCAGTCTGGTCAGCGCTCGGCTGATCGGCGCGTCGGAATTCAGCGCCCGCCGGAACTGGGCGATGGCCTCGTCCGGATCCCCGCACGCCCGAGCCAGCAGACCTCGATCGTGCCGCACGAGTCCCGCCAGATCCGCGCTACCGAGCCGTTCCGCTGCCGCCGCCGCGCCGTCCAGCGCCGCACGGGCTTCGGGCACCCGGTCGAGCCGCAGCAGCAGCGCGCAACGACCGGACTGGGTATAGACGACCAGTCGCAGCAGATCGTTCGGCACCACCAGCGACAGGCACCGATCGGCGAAATCCAGCGCCCGCTCGAACTTTCCGGCGCACGCCGCCGCACCCGCCGCATTGATCAGGCAGCTGTACGCCAGATCGGGTCGCCCCGCCCGGTCCGCCGCTGCCGCCGCGTCGAGCAGCGGGCCGAAACTCTCGGTGAACCGACCGGCACGCAGCAGGGCGTGCGCGCGTGCGATCTCCACGTCATGGGAGAGCAGGTCACCGATAGCTCTGCCGTCCATGAGTTCGCCCACCGCACTGAGCAGTTCGGCGACCGCACCCGGGTCACCCGCCACCGATTCGGCCCACGCCAGTCCCGCCAGCACCGCGGCCCGGATGGTGGGATCCGAATCCGTTTCGCGTTCGAGCAGATCCAGTGCCGCGCGGTAGGAACGCCGCGACTCGCGCGGATGACAGATACCGCCGCGCAACCACATTCCGCGCCGTAGCCAGGCGGCGACCAGCGCGCCGGTGTCCTGCGGCGAGAGCAGCCGCTGCGCCCGGTCGAACGCGGCATCGGAGGCATCCAATCGCCCGCGCCACGCCTCCACCTCACCCAATTCGAGCAACGCGTCAGGGTTGTCCGGCTCCACCTCGAGTGCCTCACGAAGGAAGCCGGCAGCCTCGGCGAGCGCCGCCATCGCACGGGCTTCGGCGGCCGCGTGAACAAGGTGGCCGACCGCCAGATCATCGCGACCGGCCCTGCGCAGATGTCCCGCGATCTCGGCGGCCCGCCGTGTGCCCGGCACGCCCCGCGCCCGCAACACAGCGGCCAGATCCTCGTGCATCCGGGCCCGTAGCGGTTCGGCGATATCCTCGTACACCGCCACTCGCAGCCGCTCATGCCGAAACCCGATGGCTCCCTCCCGAATTCGTAACAGCCCCGACCCCAGGGCCTCGGTGGCCGCGCGATCCGCATCGCCCAGCGCGGGCAGGCGCACGATCTCCGCGCGACCCACATCGTGCCCGGCCACCGCCACCAGCTCCACGAACAGCCGAGCGGACCCGCTCAATCGCGCCAACTCCGCCCGAGTCGCAGCACGCAGATCCGTGGCGAAACCTTCGTTGCCGAGGGCGAACTGCCGCGCGGCAGCCACCGCGAGCAGCGGGCTGCCACCCGCCACCGCGACGACACCCGCCAGCTGCGCCGGGCTCAGCGTGCCACCCCGCTCAGCCGGATCAGGTGCGGAGGACAGCTCAGCCACAGCGACTACCGTGGACGGCTCGGTGGCAGTCCGGTAGGCCGTCGTCTCGGCGGGGCCCGTCGCGGTGATCGGTTCGACCCGAGCGTGGGCAGCGGGCATCCCGGTCGCGGTCTGGGCCGCGGTGAGCTGTGCGAGGGCGCGGATCTCAGCGGAATCCATTGGTTTCAGCTCTATTTCGGCCGCCAGGGCGCCCTTGGCGCGGAGTGCGCCCAGTACTGCCTCGGCGCGCGGGCTCGGTGGGAGACGGCGGCGGGTGAGGACGAAAAGGATTGGCAGGCGAGTGATTCGACGGGTCACGTAGCCCAGGAGGTCCAGGCTGGAGGGGTCGGCGAGGTGCAGGTCCTCCAGGGCGAGCGCCAGCGGGTGGCGCGCGCACAGGGTGCCCAGCAGGGCGATCACCGCTTCGAACAGGCGGATGCGATCGTGCTCCGGTCCGACGGCGGGGGCTCGGGGCGCTACGGCGGGGACCAAGCGGGCGAGATCGGCGACCCAGGGCGCTTCCGGGGGTAGCGGGTCGGTAGCGGCGAGCAGGTCGGTCAACAGTGCCGACCACACCTCGAAGGGCATTCCGCCGGGGCCGCCGGCCGCACCGCCCGCGGTCCGGGCGCCGTGATGTGCTGCGGCGTCCAGTATCTCCTCGGTCAGCGCTGTCTTGCCTATGCCGCCCTCGCCCGTGATGGTGGCGACCAGGCCGAGGCCGGTGTCGGTGCGTGCCAGGCACTTTCGCAGTTGCTCCAGTTCACGAGCGCGGCCGATGAACTCCGGACGGGGCTGCACAGGCGGGGTCCACGGGGCGAGCACCGGTTCGTGTGGGCGGAGCCGGTGGATGAGGGCTGTCGTCTCGGCGGAGGGGCGCAAGTCCAGTTCCGTGCTCAATGCCCGTCGCAGACGTGCGTAGGCCGCTATCGCACCCTGCTCGTCCCCGGCGAGGCAGAGCAGCCGGATCAGCTCCCGTCCGGCGCATTCGTTCGCCGGGTCGAGGTCGACGCGCCGACGGGCCCAGCCGATGGCGGCTCGCACATTTCCCTCGGCCCCGGGCTCTGTCTCGGTCCCGGATTCATCCCTGGCCCCGGTCACAGGCCCGGTCCTGATACCGGCCTCGGCGCGAGCGGCCAAGTCGCCCAGCGCCGCGGCCAGCCGACGAGCGTGCTCGGTGCGTAGCTCGAGAACCCAGTCCTCGTGCCACCCGGCCAGCAGTTCGCCACGGCACAGGTCCACAGCCGCGACGCAATCGCCGGAGGTGGCCAAACGATCGAACTCCGCGAGGTCAACCCATGGGTCGCCGCCGAGGCGCACGGTATCGCGGTCCGCTTCGAGGCAAACGCCCGCCGGGCCCAGCGCGGCTCGCAACGCCCACACCGCGCTGCGGAGGCTGGCTCGCGCATTGGCTTCCGGGACCTCCGGCCAGAACTCGCCCGCCAGGCGCGAACGGTGATGCGGGCCGGGGTGAACGGCGAGCCAGGCCAGCAGGGCACACACGCGTTGCCGCCGATCCGGCAGTTCCACCGATCTTCCGTCGAGTTCGACCCGCAGTGGGCCGAGAACCTGTATCCGCAGCATCGCGCACCCTCTCCGCGAGACTTCAGTCTCTGCCCCCGGCACCGTGCTGGCAACCCCCGACGTGCTGCCGGATCGGGGTTGACGGGCATTTGACGGAAGCCGCGCACACTTCCTCCGCCAGCGAAAACACCAAGAAGAGAGGCATCATGAGCAGCACCGAAGCCGCCCGGGGATTCGATCTCGACGAATTCCGCCGCAGCACCGAGGAGCGCGATGCGGCGGGATTGCGCGCGCTCTACGCCGAGGACGCGGAGATCCGGCTCATCGACCAGAACAACCCGCCGAGCCACCCGCTCGTCCTGCGCGGCCGCGACCAGATCGGGGCCTATCTGGACGATGTGTGCGGGCGGGAGATGACACATGAGATCCAGCACGCCGTCACCGACGGGGTGACGGTGAACTTCTTCGAGTCCTGCCGGTACCCGGACGGCACCCGGGTGCTGTGCGCGGCCACCCTGGATCTCGCCGACGGCCGCATCATCCGGGAGACCGGCGTCCAAGCATGGGATCAGTGAGCGCGATGAACACCGAACATCGTGATTTCGCCGCACCCGACGAGGTGCGCGCCTTCGAATACGGCCGGGCCGAGATCCTGAAGGTCGGCGGGCGGGAGATCGGCAGGCTCGTCCTGCGACCCGGCTGGCGGTGGTCCGAGCACGTCAAGCCCGTCGCGGGCACGGACTGGTGCCTGGCCCCGCACTTCCAATACCACGTGGCGGGCACGATCCACATTCAGATGGCCGACGGCACCGAATTCGACGCCGGGCCCGGACAGGTCACCGCACTGCCCTCCGGACACGACGCCTGGGTGGTCGGCGACGAGGAGGTGATCCTCGTCGACTGGTGGGGCGCGAGCGATTACGCCAAGTAGCTCAACCGATCTCGACGACCCGCTTCCGCCACGCGGGTGCGGTCCGGCTCGAGGACACCGGCTTCGTATCGCCGCTGGAGAAAACAAGCAGCCGCAGGTCAACGACCTGCGGCTGCTTGCGCGACTTTCGGCGCGGGTGGGTACCTATCATGTTGGCTCTCAACCCTTTTCGACTAGTTCACAACTTCAGACCGCCTGAGCGTGAATCAAAGCGGTCAAGATCGCGGCGCGCGATACGTTCCTCTCGGTCATCGTTCCCGGAGCGGCGCCCGGCCCGCATCGGATGGTTAACAGGCGGCTCACCTGGTGCGATGTCAACTGCGTATCGCAATTCCAGGCAGGAAACCGAACGCCATGGCATCTCGCAGATCCTTCCTACTCGGGGGCGCGGCGGCGCTCACCGGACTCACCGTCGGCAGTCGTCTGGCCGAGGGCACCGGTTGGGCACAACCGGTCGCGAACCGTGCACTGCAGTCCTACAACATTCCCGACATGTACATCCGTCATGCCTTCTTCCAGGGCGAACTGACACGGGTGTCGACGGATCTCGATCGCGCCGACGCGACCTTCGACATGGTGGCCGGGCTGGCGGATTCGTCGTGGGTTTCCTTCCGATCGAAGAACTATCCGAATCGCTATCTGCGCCATCGGAACTTCCGCCTGCAGCTCGACGAGCTGAGCAACGACACCCTGATGCGCCAGGATGCGACGTTCCGAATGCGCCCCGGGCTGGCCGATACCGGGGCGTCGTCGTTCTCGGCCTACAACTCGAATCTGCGCGAGCACTACATCAGACACCGCTGCTTCAGCCTCCATCTGGAGCCGATCAGCGACGACCTGGGCCGCCGCGACGCCACCTTCCGCGTGGCGAACGGCTTCACCACCCACGGTTCACCGGAGACGGAACAGGTCGTCGACATCGTCAATTTCGCTCGTGCCCGGCACAATTCCGCGCAGAACGGCTGCCGTGCCCCACGCTTGATCCTCGACAACCGGCTGACCACCGTCGCCCAGCGACACAGTCAGGACCTCGCCGATCATCCCGGCCTCTGGGAGCAGCGGTTGAACGGCTACCGCGGCCACATCGGTTCCGACGGCAGCACACCGTCGCAGCGCATCCAGAACGCGATGGGTTCACCGGGCAGCGAAAACGTCTACGTGGCATGGTGGTTCGGCAACGCCACCCCACCGGGCCCGCAGGCCGCGTTCGATTCCTGGTGGAACAGCCCCGACCACAAGCGAACGCTGCTCGATTTCGGATTCGCCCTGACCGGCGTCGGCATCGCCACCGGCCCGGGCACGATCCCAGCGGGCGAAAAGAATGCGGGCCAGTCCGCCACGTTCAAATACGTCACCCAGGTCTTCCACTCCTGACGGGAGCACCGCTCAACCGCCAGCATGGAAACGGCTCAAACCCGGGACGGTTCACAGCAAAGAAGCCGCAGGTGGTAGACCTGCGGCTTCTTTCTGAGTGGTTCTAGCTGGGTTCGAACCAGCGACCCCTCGCGTGTGAGGCGAGTGCTCTCCCACTGAGCTATAGAACCGTAGCTCGCCGCCGGAGCGGCTGTTCGTCTCGGCTCTTTCGTGCCGCTCCGAACGAGACAGAACATTAACACGCTCCCCCGGCGTCACACCAAATCGCGTGCATATGGGCACAAAAGGTGGGTTCGACCGGGGCGGCAGGGGACTCGCCCGGGGGTGTCGCCGGTGAGGCGGCCGACGGTGCGATGGGGGGAGCCTCGCATGGTTCGGTGACCGCTGGACACCGGGTGGGCGAGCTCCGTGTGGCGACACGTTTGCGGGTGCGTGAACTACACCCGTGTAGTTCGGTTTCACCCCCTCCTACCAGGCGATTTGTTGCCGACGCCGATTGTCGGCTAATGTTCTCTCTCGTCAGCGGGACAGCCGAGAGGCGCCCGAGGTGACATGCGGATGTAGCGCAGCTGGTAGCGCATCACCTTGCCAAGGTGAGGGTCGCGGGTTCGAATCCCGTCATCCGCTCGAGAGGCCAACACGGCCTGCTTGGCGGTGTGGCCGAGTGGTGAGGCAACGGCCTGCAAAGCCGTGCACACGGGTTCGATTCCCGTCGCCGCCTCTTCTTCTATGAAGAGACAAGACTCGCGCGATTAGCTCAGCGGGAGAGCGCTTCCCTGACACGGAAGAGGTCACTGGTTCAATCCCAGTATCGCGCACCAAGAAGTACCAGATCAGGCCCGGTTTTCACCGGGCCTTTCTGCTGTCGTGCACCCTTCAGCCCATACGGGTCCAACCGGCTTCGTCGACGGCGGCGTGCAGGGCGTCCAGGCCGAATGCCGCGACCGGGCCCAGCGCACCGGTGGTGAGCAGGCCGTCGTTCAGGGCCGTGTGTGCGGCCCAGGCCAGCAGGTGGGCGGTGAAGTCGTAGGGGTCGCCGCCGGTGAGGGTGACCGAGGCCAGGAGGTGGTCGGAGGCGTCGTAGGCTTCGGCGACGGCCCAGCCGCGGGTGCGGGCGCGGGTGCGGGCGTCGGGGCCGCCGGTGGAGCCCTTGACGATTCGCGCCAGTGCGGCTTCGAGTCCGTGTTTCAGCGGCGGGAGTTGCGCCGCGGTGGCGGCGAGTCTCGAACCGAGCCGCATACCGTGGGCGGCGACCGACGGCAGACCGAGGAACACGTCGATCGAGCGCAGGTTCGGGTGGGTGCGCGGCAGGGCGAAGTGCTCGGAGCCGGGAATGGAGACGGCGGTGCGGGGTTTTCCGGCGACGTCGAAGTCGCGCAGGTGCGCGGCGGCGGGTTCGGTGACGACCTTGCCGTCACGCAGGGCGAAGCCGCGCTCGAAGAGCATCCCGGCCACCGAGGCGCGAGTGCCACCACTGGTGGCGGGGCCGTCCATGAAATAGCCGACGTCGACGCGGACCGCCGAGGGCGCCTCGCGCAGCGCCAGCCCGGCGGCCAGATTGCCTGGGACGTAATCGAATCCGAGCGCGGTCAGCAGCGCCACCCCGGCGGCGCGGGCCTGCTCGTCGTGGTCGAACACGGTGCGGACGAACGGGCCCTCGCCGGTGGAGTCGAGGTAGTGGGCTCCGCCGGCCAGCGCGGCGGCCAGGGCCGGACCGCCGTAGCGCAGGAAGGGCCCGACCGTCGTCACGAGCACGTCGCCACGCTCGAGCAGGGCGGTCACCGAGGCGGGGTCGGCGACATCGGCGACGGCGGTCGCGGCGCCGCCGAGTTCGGCGGCGAGCGTCGCCAGCGCGGCAGCGTCACGTCCGGCCAGCACCGGTGAATCACCCTGTGCGATAAGGGCTTCGGCGGTCAGGCGTCCGGTG
The DNA here is from genome assembly GCF_007362295.1 of Nocardia otitidiscaviarum. Lineage (NCBI taxonomy): Bacteria > Bacillati > Actinomycetota > Actinomycetes > Mycobacteriales > Nocardiaceae > Nocardia > Nocardia otitidiscaviarum. Next base: position 4,129,303 of record NZ_CP041695.1, read on the forward strand.
TACCCGGTCGCCCCGAACACGACGATCTTCGGCATCGGCTGCCACCTGCTTTCCGTTCGGCGTCCCAGGTGCATGTCTAGCACGCTGCGACAGATTGCTCACATCTTGTTGACATGTCGCCAACAATGCCGCCAGGCTCTCACAGATGCCGATAGGCGAGGTCGGCGCGTTTGCGGAGGTGAGATGACACAGTCGGTGAGCAGGGAGTGCGCTGGGCCGCCGCACGTGCAGGACCGTCCGCGCCTCGGTGCGGATCAGCGGGCGGAGCGGGCGGCGCAGCGCCTGCGGGTGCTCACGGCGGCGTCCGGGATCTTCGGCCGTCGCGGGTACCACGCGGCCCAGATGGACGAAATCGCCGACGGCGCGGGGATAAGCAAACCCACCGTGTACAAACACTTTCCGAGCAAGATCGAGCTGTACCTCGCGGTGATCCAGTCGCGACTGGACCGGTTGGTCGACGACATTCGCTCCGCGCTGACCGCTCCCGGCGACAATCGGACCCGCACCCGGTCCGCGGTCGCGGTCTACTTCGATTTCATCGACAGCGATCCCGACGGGTTCCGCATGGTGTTCGAAACCGAGGTGCCGAGCGAGCCGGAGGTGCGCGTGCGCGTCGACCACGCCATCGACAACTGCGTCATGGCGGTCGCGGGGCTGTTGACCCGCGACCTCGGGGCGGATGTGGCTCGGGTCCGCGTGTTGGCGGCCGGCCTGGTGGGAATCTGCCGGTTCACCGCGCGGCAGTGGCTCGACACCGACCGGCCGATTCCCAAGACCCACGCGATCGACCTGACGGCGAAACTGTGCGCACAGGGCCTGTCGGGAGTGCCGCTGATACGACACCGCGAGGCCGCGAACTGATTCCGGCGGACCCGTCGCACGAATGACCGGCCGCCGCTCCGGCTGCCCACGCGACTCCGGCTGCCCCGCCACTCATCGCCTGGTTGGCACCGGGCAGTGAACAGACGTACTCTCAACCTGCGTTGACATGGCGAATGTTTCTACTGGTGGAGGTTGTTCGATCATGCGGCCGTCAGCCGTGAGGGAACACTCGTTCACCAGCTCGATAATGGAGGTGCGGATTCGATGAGCGGGTTCGGGGAGTTGGCGCGGGAGCTGTCCCGGGTGGGGCGGCGCAGCGGTCGGCGGCTGTCCAGGGTCGGGGCCGACGCCGCCAGTCGGACCGCCGCCGAGGTGCAGGAACTGCTCACCGAGAGCGGGCATCTCGTCCTCGGGGCGGTGCGGGCGAAGGCGCATGACCTGGGACTGCGGGACAAGCGCTGACTCAGCGCAGGTAGGACGCTCCGTTGACGTCCAGTACCGCGCCGGAGGTCCACGCGGCATCCGGCGAGGCGAGATAGCGGACAGCGGAGGCGATCTCCTCCGGGGTGCCGACGCGTCCGAAGGGGCTCTGCGCCCGTACCGCGTCGGTGACCCGGTCGGCGACGCGCTCGGTGGCGACGAAACCCGGAGCGACCGAGGCCACGCGGATACCGTGCGGGGCCAGTGACACCGCCAGCGACTGTCCGAGCGCGTGCACGGCCGCCTTGCTGGCACCGTAGGCCGGGTGGTCGGGTTCGCCGCGGAAGGCCCCGCGGGAACCGATGTTCACAATGGTCCCGGCGATACCGCGATCGATCATGTGCCGAGCCACCTGGTACGACACATTCGCGGTGCCGAGCAGGTTCACGTCCACGGTCTGCCGCCAGATTCGCTGCCAGTCCGCGTAATCCGTCTCCGCCAGCGGGTGGGCGATATTCACGGCCGCATTGTTGACCAGCACGTGCACCGTGCCGAGCGCCTCGACCGCCGCCGTCACGATCGCCTCGGCGCCGTCGGCCGCGCCGAGGTCACCGCCGATCAGCGTGTGCCCGTCCCCGGACAGGTGCCGCACCGTCACCTCCGCGTCCTCGCGACGCGAGGAGTAGTGCACCGCCACCCGGTCGCCCTGCGCGGCGAAGGCCGACGCCACCGCCCGGCCGATCCCCCGCGAAGCACCCGTCACCAACACGCCACGACTCTCGTTCACCATGGCCCCACCCTGTCAGGCGGGCGGACCGTCGGCCAATTCGGTGCGCTCGGGTCAGCGGGGCCAGTAGTTCTCCGGCCCCGCCTCGGAGACAGCGGCCTCGGCGGCGGCGTCGAGCCAGTCGGTGATATCGGTGTCCTCGGTCAGGTTGATGTAGAGGGCCGTGGATTTGTAGACGTAGCGGTAGCTCTTGGAGCCCCAGCCACTGCGGGTGGCGGCGCCGATGTAGCTGTCGCAGACCGATGCGCCGGGGCCCTGCTGCGGACACCACACCGCCCAGTCCTGGACCTGACCCTTCATGGTCTCGTAGAGGCTGTCGGCGTCGGAGCTGGTGGGCAGGGCGAGCACGTTCACCGAGACCAGGATCTGGTTGGAGTGGTCGACGTAGGAGCCCGCGACCATGTGCGTGCAGTTGTACTGCGCCAGAATGTCTTTGACATTCTGCGACATCTCCGTGGTGATGCAGTCCCGGACGCCGCCAGCGCGCAGCGTGTACTCGACGTTCATGGCGTCGCGGAACGAGTGCGGCAGCAGCGCTTCCGATGTGAACGGGGTGGTATCGGTGGTGGCCGAGTGCAGCGTGCCCCAGTCGAAGGCCGGAGCCGTGCTGACCGGAGCGCGAGCCTCGGGTGCCAGCGCCTGCTGACTGGTGGCCGATGACGTGAGATCGGGCGCGGTCGTTTCGCGCAGGGTGACGGCGACCAGAGCGATGCCCGCGACGGCCAGTGCGACCACGGCCAGGACCGCCGCGAAGTGGGAGCCGGTATCCATCGGGGCCACAGCGGGTGTCGGCACATGTCGATGGGAATCCACCGGCCAGGCGGGCTCGAGCGGCGACCGCGCCGGGAAGGGACCGTGCGGCTCGTCGGCATCGACCGGATCGTGCGTCGCGTCGGTCCTCGGGGGATCCAGGACCCGGGTGGTGGTCGCGGTTCCGCCCGCAGGTGTCTGCCCCCGCGCGGCCGTGGTGACGGCAGCGGCGGCGGTCGTATCGGCCGTCTGGCCAGCCGCCGCGCCCGCACCGGGAGCGGCGGACCCCGCCCCGTCGACGCACCCGGTACGAGCGGTTGGATCGGCGTCCCCCGCTGCGGAGAATCCCGCGTCGGTCGGCCCCACCGCGCCCTCCGCACGGAAGCGCTGGGTGTGCCGGTCGAGCACGGCCACCGCGGCCTGGTTGTAGAACGAGCCGTCGCCCAGCAGGTAGGCGTCCTGGAGCGCGTCCAGCCACTCGCTGGCGCGGGGGCGGTCGTCGGTGGCGGTGGGATCGGAGAAGGCGCGGTCGAACAGGACGCGCAGGCGGGCATCGAGTTCGGACGGGAAGCGCGACGGCCCCCGCCAGCCGCCGCGGGCCCGAGCGGGAACCTCGGTGGCGAGGAACAGGCAGCGGTACAGCAGGGCGGCCACGCCGAAGCGGTCGCTGAAGCGGTCGGGCCCGGGGACAGCGCCGGTGAGAAGTCTTGGATCGCACCACTTCTCGAGCAGGATGCCCTCGGGTGCGGCCACCCGCCCGTACCGCAGGCCATCGCATTCGAGCAGGTAGACGTGCGGCTGGAAACGGCTCCAGAGCAGGTTTCGCGGGAACAGCGCACCGTGGACGAGATCGCGCTCCTCGAGCGCGGTGGCGATCTCGCAGATCCGAATCGCCACGGCGACACGGTAATACGCGTCGGGCGGCTGTTGTCCGGCCAGGCACAGTCGGTGCAGGGTCAGCGGCGACCCGTCGGGTTCGAGGAATTCGCCCGGGGTCAGCGGCAGGATCGCGCCCAGCAGGTCCTCGTCGCGTCGGACCAGGTCGAGCGGCCAGCCGATCGAGCTCTCGGGGGTGGCCGCCACTCCCCCGCGCCGTTCCGCCGGGAGCACGATCTCGCGGCCGAAATGCGCTGCGCGGGCCGCCCATCCGATGGCGTGCGCATCGGTGACGGCCGTGCCGTAGAGCTTGTAGACGCGTTCGCGGCCGTGTCGGTCGCGGCACCGGAACAGCCGCGACCGCCCGCCCGCCGTGCCGTACGGGTCACCCGCGACGAAGTAGACGTCACCGGACGTGCCGGTCACCGAGAAGAATCCCTGCCCTGTTGGCTGCGACGGGTCCGATGCCATCCCCGAGCCGCCCCTCCCTTCACACCACCCTGCTTCGGGAACCGACTGTGCCACAACGGACAAACGGGCACAAACGCACGAAATACCCGGTCGAGGGGCCGTAGACCAGCCCGATTTGGAGTCTGCACGGTGTTGTGGCTATGGTTCTTCCTCGCGAGCCGGAGCCGAAACGCCACCGGACGTGCGGATGTAGCGCAGCTGGTAGCGCATCACCTTGCCAAGGTGAGGGTCGCGGGTTCGAATCCCGTCATCCGCTCTGTGGGGGTCCCGCGCGATTAGCTCAGCGGGAGAGCGCTTCCCTGACACGGAAGAGGTCACTGGTTCAATCCCAGTATCGCGCACCGAAGTGGTCACGTACGTCGCTGCCGCAACACGCGCCACGCGAGCGCACCCCGCCGATCCGGCGATATGGGACGATCTGCGAAGTGACCAGCAGACCCGAGCAGCAGCGGCTACGCGACCTCGCGGTATTGCGGCGCGTCCGGGACCGGATCGACCGGGAGTACGCCCAACCCCTGGATGTCGAACGGCTCGCCCGGGACGCGCACATGTCGGCGGGACATCTCAGCCGCCAGTTCCGGGCCGCCTACGGCGAGTCGCCCTACTCGTATCTGATGACGCGGCGGATCGAACGCGCCATGGCGCTGCTGCGGCGCGGCGATCTGAGTGTCACCGAGGTCTGCTTCGAGGTGGGGTGCTCCTCGCTGGGCACGTTCAGCACCCGGTTCACCGAACTGGTCGGAATGCCGCCCAGCGTGTACAAGCGGGAGGCCGCGAACGAGGCGGCCGGCATCCCGGCCTGCGTGGCCAAGCAGATCACCAGACCGATCAGGAATCGAGAAGCCTCGACCGGCGGCCGGTAACTACCGTGATCAGCATGGACATCAGCATCAATGCCTCCTATCTGCCCCAGGACGACCCGGACGCCGCGCTGGCGTTCTACCGGGACACCCTCGGCTTCGAGGTCCGCAACGACGTCGGCTACGAGGGCATGCGCTGGATCACCGTCGGGCCGGTCGGCCAGCCCGATGTCTCCATCGTGCTGCATCCCCCGGCCGCCGATCCCGGTATCACCGACGACGAGCGGCGCGTCATCGCCGAGATGATGGCCAAGGGCACCTATGCCGGGATCAATCTGGCCACCCGCGACCTCGACGGCGTCTTCGAGAAGGTGCAGGCCAGCGACGCAGCCGAGGTGGTGCAAGAACCGACCGACCAGCCGTACGGGGTTCGGGACTGCGCCTTCCGCGATCCCGCGGGCAATATGGTCCGCATCAAGCAGCTGGATTGAGAGCCGTCCGACCGAACAAGAGGAAGACACCACGAGCTATGGCCAAGAAGACGGACACGCGGTCGCCCGCGCACGCGGCCGACACCCACGATCTGATCCGGGTGGTCGGCGCGCGGGAGAACAACCTGAAGGACGTCAGCGTCGAGATCCCCAAGCGCCGGTTGACCGTGTTCACCGGCGTATCGGGCTCGGGCAAGAGCTCGCTGGTGTTCGACACCATCGCCGCGGAGTCGCGGCGGCTCATCAACGAGACCTACAGCACCTTCATCCAGGGCTTCATGCCGACCCAGGCGCGACCCGACGTGGACGTGCTGGACGGTCTGACCACCGCCATCATCGTCGACCAGGAGCGAATGGGCTCCGACCCCCGCTCCACGGTCGGCACCGCCACCGACGCCAATGCCATGCTGCGCATTCTGTTCAGCCGACTCGGCACACCGCATATCGGTTCCCCGCAGGCGTTCTCCTTCAATGTGGCCTCCATCAGCGGGGCGGGCGCGGTCACGGTGGAGAAGGGCGGCCAGAAGGTCCGGGAGCGGCGCAGCTTCAGCATCACCGGCGGGATGTGCCCGCGCTGTGAGGGGCGCGGGTCGGTCAACGACATCGACCTGACCCAGCTCTACGACGACAGCAAATCGCTCAACGGGGGCGCGCTGACCGTGCCGGGCTACAGCATGGACGGCTGGTACGGCCGCATCTTCAGCGGCTCCGGATTCTTCGATATGGACAAGCCGATCAAGAAGTTCACCAAACGTGAACTCAACGATCTGCTCTACAAGGAGCCCACCAAAATCAAGGTCGAGGGCATCAACCTCACCTACGAGGGCATCATCACCAAGATGCGCAAGACCATGCTGGCCAAGGACGTCGACTCCTTGCAGTCGCATGTGCGCGCGTTTGTGGAACGAGCGGTGACCTTCCAGACCTGTCCGGACTGCGACGGCACCCGGCTCAGCGCCGAGGCGCGCTCGTCGAAGATCGGCAAGGTCAATATCGCCGACGCGTGCGCCATGCAGATCAGCGATCTGGCCGAGTGGGTCGGCGGACTGCGGGAACCGTCAGTGCAGCCGCTGCTGGACGCGCTGCGGCACACGCTCGACTCGTTCGTGGAGATCGGGCTCGGCTATCTGTCGCTGAACCGGCCCTCGGGCACGCTGTCGGGCGGTGAGGCGCAGCGCGTCAAGATGATTCGCCACCTCGGCTCCTCGCTCACCGATGTCACCTATGTGTTCGACGAGCCCACCGCCGGACTACATCCGCACGATATCCAGCGCATGAACGATCTGCTGCTGCGACTGCGGGACAAGGGCAATACGGTCCTGGTCGTCGAGCACAAGCCGGAGACCATCGCCATCGGCGACCATGTGGTGGACCTCGGTCCGGGCGCGGGCGCGGCGGGCGGCGCCATCTGCTTCGAGGGCACCGTCGACAAGCTGCGCACCAGCGGGACCATCACCGGGCGGCACTTCGACGACCGCGCCACGCTCAAGAGCGAGGTACGGGAACCGAACGGGGCGTGGAAGATTCGCCATGCCAAGACCAACAATCTGCGCGATGTCTCCGTCGATGTCCCGCTCGGCGTGCTGTGCGTGGTCACCGGCGTGGCCGGATCCGGCAAGAGTTCGCTGATCCACGGCTCCATACCCGGTTCCGACGGCGTGGTGGCGGTGGACCAGACGCCCATTCGCGGCTCGCGGCGCAGCAATCCGGCCACCTACACCGGGCTGCTCGAGCCGATCCGCAAGGCGTTCGCGAAGGCCAACGGGGTCAAACCCGCGCTGTTCAGCTCTAATTCCGAAGGCGCGTGCCCGAATTGCAACGGCGCGGGCGTCGTCTACTCCGATCTGGGCATCATGGCCGGGGTCGCCACCACCTGTGAGGTGTGCGAGGGCAAGCGGTTCATGGCGGAGGTGCTGGAATATACCCTGGGCGGCAAGGACATCAGCGAGGTGCTGGCCATGCCGGTGACCGAGGCCGTGGAGTTCTTCGGTGACGGCGAGGCCAAAACCCCTGCCGCGCATGCGATCCTGCGACGACTCGCCGATGTCGGGCTCGGCTATCTGACCATCGGGCAGCCGCTGACCACACTGTCCGGCGGTGAGCGGCAGCGCCTCAAACTGGCCACCCACATGGCCGACAAGGGCGGGGTGTACGTCCTCGACGAGCCCACCACCGGCCTGCATCTCGCCGATGTGGAGCAGCTGCTCGGACTGCTCGACAAGCTGGTGGAATCCGGTAAGTCGGTGATCGTCATCGAGCATCATCAAGCGGTGATGGCGCACGCCGACTGGATCATCGACCTCGGACCGGGCGCGGGCCACGACGGCGGCACGATCGTCTTCGAGGGCAAGCCCGCCGATCTGGTAGCCGACCGCTCCACACTGACCGGTCAGCACCTCGCTGAGTACGTGGGGGCCTGACCCCGTCAGGGCAGCTGCTCCCATGCCGCTTCGAGGACCTCACGGAACAGGGTGCGACAGTTCCCGTCGTCGAGGTCCTCGAAGTCGGCGAGCGGTGGTCGCAGCATCAGCGCGTTCACCACGAAGGCCGAGCGGGTGCCCTTGAGCCGGTAGAGCCGTTCGAACCGGCGCTCGGCGAAGCGCACATCGTGTTCGAGGCCCGAAATGCGGCTGGCGACCCGGGTTTCGCGGGCGTAGTCGTATTCGCCCGCCACCACATAGCGGTCGTCGACCAGCAGCAGGCCGGAAGCATTGCTGGCGTGCTCGCGCTTGACCACGACATTCTCGACCCCGGCGCGCACCAGCCGCCAGAGCTTGTCCGCGTAGGGCCAGACGTCGGCGATATCGTCCAGGACGTACATGCGCCGGATGTCCACCCGGGCGGAACCGGTGCGGCTCGCCAGGTGCAGCAGGACGTCGTGGTAGTCCTCGCCGACGTCACCGCCGATGGAACCGAGTGTCGCGGAGTGGATGATACGCACCGAACGGGTGGCGTGGGTGACGATGGCGCTCCAGTCGCTCACCGTATTCCACTCCCACACCATGGCGCTGTGCGAGGGCACCTGTGCGAGCACGTCTTCCGCGCGTTCGAGTTGACGTTCGGCGATCTCGCGCAGGGGCTGACAGGCCGCCCCCGCGCGAGCGGCCTCGATCAGGCTCCGAGTCAGGCGCAGACCCCGTTCGACGGCTTCGACATCCTCACCGAGGAGCACGTTGAAGCGCATACGCAGCGCGTCGTGCCGATTGTCGACGGCCCGGGCGGTGGCTGCGCGTCCGGGTGCGGGCAGCACCGCACCCAGCGCCAGGCTGAGCCGTTCGCGCAGCGACAGCTGCGGTATCCGGGAACCGATCTCGATCTGCTGGATGAGGCTGCGTGAACATCCGACCTTGGCCGCCAGGGTCGCCTGGGTGAAACCCCGGTCCTTGCGCAGACGGCGGACCACGTCGCCGATGGCGTCGCCCTCGGGATTCGCCAGCATCGCGCCCCTCCCCTGCCCGTGCCGCCCAGGGTGTGTCATGTCAGCCTAGTTCGTGCCACGAAATGCCACCAGACATCCCATGATTCACACCGATGCCCGGGCGGGGTCGAACTGGTCAGGCAAATGGCAAGTGACAGCGGTCATTTCGATTGATCGGGGTAATTCATCGCTCGTACCGTCGAATCGAGCACCTACGCGAGAGGTGAAATACGATGACACTCCGGATAATCAGGCCGCTGATAAGCAGTGACCGCACGCCCGAGTTCGCCCGGGAGACCGAGCCGGGTCGGTGGACGGTGAGTTGGCTGCCAGGCTTCGCCCTGTCACGCGAACAGGCGATCAGTGCCATGGTTCTCGACGAGACACTCAGCGATCCCACGGCGGTGGACGCCGAGCTCGCCATGGAGACGGCCGCGCTGCGCGCCGCCGAACTCGGATTCGATCTCCGGGAGGTCGTGCTACGACTGTCGTTCCGCGTTCTGGAGCGGGACCGAGCGGGCGCGCCACCATCGCACCAGCATGGTGGATCCGGTGACGAGCAGGGCTGCCAGCGGGATCAGCGGCAGGTAGGAGACCCAGACGATGGGGTCCTCCGGGGCGAGGGCGACGAAGGTGGCGAGCACCGTCACCGTGAAAGCGACCGCCGACCAGCGGTGCGCCTGCCGCACCCGCTGTCCCCGCACCCAGCCGACCGGGCGCGGCGCGGCACCGTGACGGGCGCTCGTATACGACGACACCAGCAGGTACAGACCGGAGAACGCCAGTACGGCGAGCGGCGCCAGCGGCAGGTAGGACAGCCATTCGGGGCCGCCAACCGCCAATCCGACCACGGTGACGACGGTGGTCGCCACGAAGGTGACGGCCAGCCACCGGTGCATCTGCCTGATCCGGATATTCCTGGTCATGGTGGTCTCCTCTCCGTTCGAGCCACGCCGCCGCGGCACTCGCGGGCGGATGTTCCGGAGTCGACGCTAGCTACGGCCCGGCGAGCGATGCTTCTCGATTCCTGACCGATTGCGGCGGCGGTCGCGGCGCAGGTCGTCACCGCCGTCGCGGCGCGGGATCGGGCGCGAGCCGAGCGGGTTCGCCGCCAAGAACGGGCACCCGCGGGCGTCAACGACAGCTGTTCGGGCACCGGCGCGCCGGAGACGGGCCGTGATTCCGCGAAACGGGCGGCGACGCGGCACACCGCCCGCACCCCAGACGGACCCGACCGGTGCGCACACCCGGTGCGCTCGAAGCCGTTTCGCGGTCACCGGTCCCGCGCGGGCGGTGGCGGCCGCCCCCTAGGGTTGAAGCCGACGGGTGCGCCCGCCGAGAGGAGTTGCCGATGGAACACTTTCTGCCGTTTCGCAAGAGCGCGGTCATCTCGCTGTGCGCCGACGAGGTGCCCGAGACCGAGCGGGAGTCCTTCCTGGAGTTCGCCCGATTACTGGCGGCCCTGGTCCACTACTCGTTCCACGAGCGCGGCGATGCGGTGCTGGACGCGTATCAGCTGGTCGATCCGGCCGAGGACATGCGGGTGATCCGGACCGCGACCCCGCCGGAGCGGGTGGCGGCGCGGCAGCGAGTGGAGCGGGAGCTCATCGCACTGGCGGAGGCGGCCAATTTCACGCGCATCGACGAGGCCGAGATCGAGCGGGCCTTCGCCGAACAGTCGCTGGTGAAGGTGCGGCTGGAGGTGGAGGACGAGAATATCGACACGGTGCTGTTCTTCCGGCGCGGCGAGACACGCAAAACCGAACGGGTGAAGTCGCTGTACGGGTTGCGGCGGCGCACGGTCGAATTCACCAGCTACGCCAAGGTGCTGGTGTATATCGCGTTCACCGAGCGCGAGCAGGCCGACGACGGGCAGCCCGCCGGCGGTGTGCTGTTGAAGCTGTTCCAGGATGTGCCGCGCAATGATCTGGAGATGCTGTATCCGAGCGTGCGCGTGCGTATGCGGCCGCTGGACAAACTGCTCATCGGGGTGCCCGCGGTGGTCTCCGGGATCATCGTCGTGGTCACCAAGCTGATCGCTTCGATGGGGCTGCTGGTGCTGCTGCTGGCGTTCTGGCTCGGACTCCGCGACGAATCGGTCACGCTGGATCAGACCGCGCTGGTCACGCTCGGGGCCGGACTGGCGGCCTTCGGCGGGTATCTGGTGCGCCAGTTCTCGAAGTTCAAGAACCGCAAGATCAAGCTCATGAAGACGCTGTCGGAGCACCTCTACTTCCGCAATCTGGACAATGACGCGGGCGTCTTCCACCACCTGCTGGGGGCGGCGGAGGAATCGGAGGTCAAGGAGGCGCTGCTCGCCTATCACTTCCTGCGCACCGCCGAGCACCCGCTGACCGCGGCGGAACTGGATCGGCGCATCGAGGAGTGGTTCCGCACGCACTGGCGGACCACCTTCGACTACGAGGTCTCCGACGGGTTGCGCAAACTGCGGGAGCTGGAGTTGCTCACCGAGGGCGAGGGTGGAGCCCTCGGGGTGGTGTCACTTCCGGAGGCGAAACAGCGGTTGGATCATCGCTGGGACAATCTGTTTCGCTTCCACACGCCAGCGTCGGGCACACCGGGCGCACAGAACCGATAGGTGAACGGGCGGGTCTCGGTCGGGCCTTCCGACATCGGTCGGGCAGCCCGGAATTCAGGCCCCGGAGACCCGCGCCGCGGAGTTCAGGCCACGCAGAACTCGTTGCCCTCGGGGTCGGCCATGGTGACCCAGGAGAACGGCCCCTGCCGCCCTTCGTGCAGCGGCTTCGCGCCGAGTTCGGTCAGCCGCTCCACCTCGGCCGCCCGCCGCTCGTCCCCCACCCGGATATCCAGATGTAGTCGGTTCTTCACCGTCTTGGCCTCGGGCACGAGCTGGAACAGCACCCGGGGCCGCTCCGGATGCCGGATGGCCGTCCCGATCTTCCAGACCAGCTTTCCCCGATGCGTCGTGGTGTCGTCCTCCGAGGCGTGCCCCTGGGCGACCATGGTGCGAATGAAGTCCTCGTCCTGGGGTTCGACCTCCCACCCCAGCGCCTCCGCCCACCAGTCGGCCTGGGTGTGCGGATCGACGCAGTCGACGACCACCTGAAATTCGTATCCCATGGGCCGTACCCTAGCGCCGGGCACCGACAGCCGACCGCCAGTCGCGGCCCCGAACCGACTCAGACCAGGTCGGCGAAGGATTCGACACAGGCGATGCTGCCGGAGACGATCAGCTGGTCACCATCCATCACGATGGTTTCCGGTGTGGCATAGGTGAACTCGCCGCCGCGTCGTTTGATGGCGACGACGGTGACATTGAACTGCTCGCGCAGCCCGCTGTCGGTGAGCGTCGTACCGATCACCGCACGGGGAGCGGTGGTGCGCACCATGGCGTAGTCGTCGTCGAACTCGATGTAATCGAGCATGCGCCCGGTCACCAGGTGTGCGATGCGTTCACCCATATCGAATTCCGGCAACACCACGCGGTGGGCGCCGATGCGCTCGAGGATGCGGCCATGCTGGCGGCTGGTGGCCTTGGCCCAGATACGCGGAATCTTGAAATCGACGAGCAGGGAGGTGGTGAGGATGCTGGCTTCCAGATCGGTGCCGATGCCGACCACGGCGTGCGGGAAGTCCGGGACGCCGAGTTGTTCCAGCGCGCCGATGTCGGTGGTGTCGGCGACCGCGACGTGGGTGAGCTCGTCGGAGTAGCCCTGGACGAGGCGCGGGTCGGAGTCGATGGCCAGTACCTCCGAGCCGTGCACGACCAGTTCGCGGGCGAGCGAACTACCGAACCGTCCCAGGCCGATGACGACTACCCGTGTGCCGGGGTGTTTGGGAGCCTTGGTGAATGGTGTCCTAGCCAACGATGGGTCGCTCCTCCGGTAGCTCGTAGCGGCGTTCGTGCTCGCGCAGTGCGAGCGCGGACGCCAGGGTGATCGGTCCGACGCGGCCGATGAACATGACGGCGATCAGCAACAGATGGCCCGTGTGCGGTAGGTCGGCGGTGATGCCGGTGGACAAGCCTACGGTGCCGAAGGCCGAGGTCACCTCGAACAGCACATCGTCGAGGGGCAGGTGCGACAGCCGCAGCAGGGTCATGGTCGAGATCAGCACGACGCCGAGGCTCAGCAGCGTGACGGTGATCGCCTGCCGCTGCACGGTGGCGGCCAGGCGACGACCCATCACGTGCACGGTGGGCTGGCCGCGGACCTCGGCGTAGATCACGAACGCCAGCAGCGCGAAGGTCGTCACCTTGATACCACCCGCCGTGCCCGCGCTGCCGCCGCCGATGAACATCAGCGCGTCGTTGACCAGCAGTGTGGTGGGATGCAGCGCGCCGACGTCGAGCGAATTGAATCCGGCCGTGCGCGGGGTCGCGCCGTGGAACACCCCGGTCAGCAGTTTCCCTGGCAGCCCGAGTGGGCCGAGGGTCTGCTGGTTGGTCCATTCCAGCGCGGTCACCAAGATGATTCCGAGGATCATGAGCCCGAAGTAGGTGATCACCGTGATCTTGGTGTGCAGCGACCAGCCCGCGATCCGCGCCCCACGCAGCCGGGTGCGGATCGCGCGCGAGACCTCGAAGACCACCGGGAAGCCGATGCCGCCGAGGATGAAGGCGATCATGATCGGCAGGACGATCCAGGCGTCGGTGGCATGGCCGACGAGACTGTCGGCCTGTAGCGCGAATCCGGCGTTGTTGTAGGCCGAGATCGCGTGGAAGACACCCCAGTACAGCGCGGAGGCGAAGGAATCGGTGGTGGTCGCCAATCGCCGCGTGGTGAGCACCGCGGCGACGATCACTTCGATGGTCAGGCTCATGGCGAGGACGCCGACCACAACGCGTTTCGTCTCGCCCAGCCGCAGGGTCTTGGTCTCAGCCTGTGCGATGAGCTGCATCCGCAAGCCCATCCGGCGGGCGACGAGCAGCCCGAGCAGCGAGGCCGCGGTCATGATGCCGAGCCCGCCGATCTGGATGAGAGCGAGCACCACGGCCTCACCGAACGCGGACCAGTAAGTGGCGGTGTCGACCACCACCAGGCCGGTCACGCAGACCGCCGAGGTGGAGGTGAACAACGCGGTCACCGGGTCGGTCCAGGTACCGGATTCCGAGGAGACAGGCAGCGTCAGCAACAGCATGCCGAGCAAATTCACCGCGGTGAACCCGGCCACCGTCAGCCGGGCCGGATGCCCCAGCGGCCCCAATCGCCGCACCACCGGCAATGCCGTCCGTCCCATGAGATCAGCGCACCGCACCTGGCGGCGAATAGACGCTCATCTCCACACGGGCCTCCTCTGGCGTATCCGGCCTCGCCGGATGCGGTTGGCCGCGAGGTAGTTTATACGCGGTTTTCACGGCCCTCCCAGAGGGCGACTCCGCGTGGCGCGACTCCCGGAATACGGGCCGGACCGGCCTACTTCGACTCCGCTTTCGGACTCACGCGCAGGTGCGCGCGTTCGCCCTGTTTGCCGAAGAGGCTGAGGAATTCGACCGGATTGTCGTCGGCCGGACCGAACCAGTGCGGGATGCGGGTGTCGAATTCGGCCGCTTCACCGGGGAGCATGACGAAATCGTGTTCGGCGAGGATGACGCGCAGGCGGCCGTTGAGCACGTAGAGCCATTCATAGCCCTCGTGGGTCTTGGGATCCGGATCGCCGCGGTGAGCATCGGGGGCGAGCACCAGCTTGTACGCCTGCACGCCGCCGGGGCGGCGGGTCAGCGGGATCATGGTCATGCCGTGCTGGGTGACCGGGCGCAGGTGGACGCGCGGATCGCCGGTGGGCGGGGCGCCGACCAGTTCGTCCAGGGTGACGCGGTGGGCCTTGGCCAAGGGCAGCAGCAGTTCGAGTGTGGGGCGGCGGGCACCGGATTCCAGGCGGGACAGGGTGCTCACCGAGATGCCGGTGGTGGCGGAGAGATCGGTGAGGGTGACATCGCGCTGTTTGCGCAGGGCGCGCAGGCGGGGGCCGACCGCTTCCAGGGCCTGATCCAGGTCGTCCATGCCTTCAGTTTGCCATAACGGCAAAGGAGCTTGCCGAAATCGCGGGTTCGGGCGCATGGTCGTCGGCGAGGAGGTGGTCTGGATGACCGAATGGACCGAAAACTATGACGCGGTGGTGATCGGCGGCGGGGCCGCGGGACTGAACGGGGCGCTCATGCTGGCGCGCTCGCGGCGGTCGGTGCTGGTGATCGACTCGGGAGCGCCGCGCAATGCCCCCGCCCACGCGGTGCACGGGCTGTTCGCGCGCGACGGCGTGCCGCCGCGGGAGCTGCTGCGGCGCGGCCGCGACGAGGTACGCGGCTACGGCGGCGAGATCGTCGACGATGAGGTCACGGCGGTGGCGCGCACCGACGACGGTTTCGCGGTGACGCTGCGCGACGGCGGGACGGTGCGGGCGCGGCGACTGCTGGTGACCACCGGACTGGTCGACGAACTACCCGAGATCGCGGGACTGCGCGAACGCTGGGGGCGCGAGGTGGTGCACTGCCCCTACTGCCACGGCTGGGAGGTGCGCGATCAACCCATCGGCGTCATCGCCACCGGGCCGATGTCGGTGCACGGCGCACTGCTGTTCCGGCAGTTGAGCGCCGATGTGGTGTTCCTCGCCAACGATCTGCCGTTGAGCGCGGCCCAGCGGGAGGAGTTGGCGGCGCGGGGAATCGAGGTCGTCGAGGGGGCGGTGGCCGCACTCGAGATCACCCAGGACCGGCTGACCGGTGTGCGGCTGGCCGATGGCACGCTCATCCCCCGCACCACGGTGGCGGTCGCCTCGCGCATGGTGGCGCGCACCGAGTTCCTCGCGGGCCTGGGCCTGACCGCGGTCGCCCACCCCTCCGGTATGGGCGAGCACATCCCCGCCGACCCGACCGGCCGCACCGAGGTGCCGGGCGTCTGGGCCGCGGGCAATGTCACCGACCTGTCCGCTCAGGTCGGCAGCGCCGCCGCCGCGGGCGCCATGGCCGGTGCGCAGATCAATGCCGACCTGGTGGCCGAAGAAGTCCGCGAGGCGGTGGCCGCGCGCGTCTGATGGCCGCGCGCGTCCGACCCGCGAGGGGGAACTCTTGGCGAGCCGCACCCGGGCGATGCCGCCACCAGTTCCCCCCTCGCGCATGGGGGTTCCGGTCCGGACGCTCTGCGCATGGTGGTCGGGTTCCGGTCCGGACGCTCCGCGCGCGGGGGTCGGGTTGCGGGCCGGACGTGAGAAGTGCGTGCGGGGCTGCCGGTGCGCAGGTGGGCCACCAAGGTTTGGGCGGCGCAAATGGGACAGCCGACTAGTCGGGTTGCGGCAATCGCACGGCATCGGCGGGGATGTCCGGGACCGCTTCCACCACCACGGATTTCAGGGCCGGGTCAGGCAGGAGTAAACGCCAGTCGTCGTGTGACCAGACGACTGTCTGAGAGTTTGCCGCAATGCTGTTGTCCGAGTAGATGCTGTACACGAGCAACTGCGCGCGATCCTCGGCGTAGGCGGTGAACTTGTAGGCGGCGATGCGGGGAGCCAGTTCCGCGGAGGCGGGTTGGGTGACCGAGATCCGGGCGCGGGCCAGCACCCATTCGTCCTTGCCGGGGCCGGGTACGAGGGTCTGCGCGGCGATCTTCGACCAGGTGGCGTCGGGAGCCAGAGAGATGCGGACGGTGTGGTGGATGGCGGCCAACGCCGCACCCTGCGGGGTGTGCGAGTACCCCAGGGCGGCCTCGGCCACGCGGGTGGGACCGTCCTTGCCGCCGAAGGGAAGTCGCACACCCTGCCAGGTCTCCCAGTGGATGTCGGCCGGTGGCCGGTTCGGGTCGGGGGGCGCCGAGGTGGGTGCGGAGGATGGGGTGTCGGAGAGGCCGCAGGCGGCGGCGGTGACCAGTGTCAGCAGGAGCAGCGCCGTTCGCTGGCGGATTGCTGATAGGCGCATGAGCCTCCCCTTCGCGGATCGGGGCGCTGATGAAAGGTGTTGCGGGGCACGGCTGCCGCGCACACCCGCCGATCTTATTGTGGCGGATTCGGAGGATGTCGGCTATTCAAGGGAATTCATACCGACTCGTCCGTATTCAGTTGCCGGACCTCAGTTTCGGGTACCATCATCCCGGCAAAACATCATCGCAGGTGACGGGGACTCATCGCGGGGTAATTGCGGCGGGAACCCGATATGTCACCCGGGGTGGTGACGGCCGACCGCAGTGGGCGTCCAGAGGGTTTGGTGTGGGATGTGCGGTCGGTGCGACACCCGCCGCGAACAAGGGGATCCGGAATGACCGCTAGACGCACGTTGACCGCTCTCTCCGTCCTACCCGTGGTCCTCGCCGCGGGACACGGCGTGGCCGGGGCGGCGCCGGGACAACCCGGGCTCGCGGTGCCCGGTGAGGGACAACCGGGACTGACCCAGCCGCCCCAGGCCCCCGCGACACCGCCGACACCCAGCCCGGCCGACTGGATTCCGGACCCGCCCCCACCTCCGGCCCGACCCCGGCCGCAGCAGCAGGTGCAGCCGAATATCGACACCCTGGTGCAGCCGCCGAGCCAGCGCGAACAGCCCTCCGAACCCGAGGCCGAGCCCGCACAGCCCGCACCGGAAACGCCGTACATTCCGGAGAATCCGCACCAGTTGCGACTCGGCACCGGCATCGTCGACCTGCCCGAATGGGTGGACGTGCGGACGCGCGACAAGGCGCAGGCGTACGCGGACTGGGCGGAATGGCAGATCGCCGCCGCCTACGACGGCATGGGTTTCTCGCGTGAGGAATCCGACCGCATGGCCGCCACCAGCTCGATGGGCGCACTGCTCGGGGCCGGTACGGCGGGCGCACTCGCCCCGGCCGTGCTGGTGCCGATCGGCTGCGGTGTCGGCGCGGCCGTCGGCGCCCTGGCCGGTGCCGCGATCGGCGGCATCCCCACCGCTGGAGTCGGCGCCCCGGCCGGTGCGATCGTCGGCGGTATCGCGGGATGCGTCGGCGGCGGATCGCTCGGTGGCATGGTGAGCGTCCCCCTGGTGGTCGGCGGCGGTGCGCTGGCGGCCCTCGCGGGTGGCGCCCTGAGCGGCGGCGACTCGACCAAACCACAGCCCCCGCTGCCCATCGACCAGCCGGTGGCGACCCAGGTCGCGGCCCCCACCCCGGCACCCCTCATCCACATCCCCGGCGTGCTGACCGTCGCCGCACCGGTCATCCCCGGCATCACCCCCGCCGCCGCACCGGCGCCGGGCACGGACGCGGCCCCGCTCATCGACATCCCCGGCGTCGGGTCAATCGCCGCGCCGGTCATCTCCGCGGCCGCACCCGCCGCCACGCCGGGCGCACAGCCAGCACCCGCTCCGCTCATCGACATCCCCGGCGTCGCGACGATCACCGCGCCGGTCATCCCCGGCATCACGCCCGCCGCCGCGCCCGCACCGGCACCCGCGCCGGTCGCGGAGCCCGCGCCGGTCGCGGAGCCCGCGCCGGTCGCGGAGCCAGCTCCCGTGTGGGAGCCCGCGCCGGCCGCGGCTCCCCAGTACGCGGAGCCCGTCGCGCAGGTGACCGCGCAGGTGGTGGAAACGGCCGCGGCGGTGGAGGAGTCCGGGCCGGTGGGCGCGGCGGTGGTCGGTGGGTTGCGGGATGCGGTGGCGGGCATGCCGCCGCTGGCTCCGGAGCTCGGGCCCGCCGCCGATGTCATCAATGGTGTGGTGTCGGCCTTCCACGCGCCGCGCTGAGTGACGACGACCGATTGGAGTGATGTCGGTGTCCGAGCGGCGTGACCCCTCGATGCCGCGGGCCACGATGCCCGCCCTGTCCCCGGAGAACGCGGGAGCGGATCACCCGGCGAGTCCGGAAGCGGCCCCGTGGTCCCGGTGGCTCGAGACCGATGACGGTGTCCGCGGCGGCGTGCGCCGCGCACCGGACCCGGACGACTACGACGGCGAGGATCTGTCGTCGGATCTGCGGGCCGAGGACCCGATGGCCCCGCTCGTCGAGGAGGCGCGACGGCGCAGCCTCGCCACCCGCCGCCGACAGCGGATGATCATGCGCTCGGCCCTGGCGGCCGCGGCGCTGGCCCTGGTCACCGTGGTCGCGGCCGGAGCCTGGCTGGTCACCGGAGACGAAACGCCTACGGCCGCACCGCCGTCCACACCCCCGGAACCGCCAGCGGCGGCACCGGCCGCCGACGCCACCGACACCTGGTGTCAACCGTCGGTCACCCCCGAGCGGGTGGTGGGCGCGGGTGCGGGCGATGCCACCACCGCGCCCGGTGTCATCCTGCGTCTCGAATACGCGTGGTACGTACAGCGGGACCCCGCCGCCGTGCGCGCCCTCCTTGCCCCGGACGCCCGGGTGGCCCCGGAGAGCGCCACCCGCGAGGCCATCGCCGCGGTCCCGGCCGGCACCCGGCACTGCGTCACCGTCTCCCCGCTGCCCGCCGGGCGCTGGCTGGTCGGCGTGGACGAGCGGCATCCCGATGGCGAGCAGGCGTCCTGGCAGCAGATCGTCACCACCGCGCACCGCGACGGACGAGTGCTCATCACCGCGATCGTCGCCGCGGAAGGGTAGTGCCCCATGACCTCCGAGGCGGTGGAGCTGTCGGTCACGGCGACGCCCGGCGCGCCGACCGACCCGGTTCCACTGCGCGGCGGGCAGGGGCGCCTGATGCGCGCCGCCCTGCCGTCGGTGCTGGTACTCGGCACGACGGGCTCCTCCGGCGCGTCCACCACCGCGCTCGGACTGGCCGCCGCGGCGGTGGCCGAGAGCGACGGACAGGTGTGGCCGATCGTGGTCGACACCACCCTCGGCGGCGGTGATGTGGGTCTGCGCGGCTGCGACGCCGCCACACCCGTGAGCACCCTGCAGGATTGGCTGAACACCCCGCATCCCGAACTCGCCTCCACCGTGCTCGCCTGCACCGGCCACACCGCCACCGGCGTGCGGGTGCTGCCCCGCGGCCCGGACCCGCTGCCGCGCCGGGAAACCCTGGTGTCGGTGACACGCCATCTCGAGACGGCCGGACTGCTCGCGGTGCTGGACGCGGGCGCGCCGGTCACCAGCCGCCTGGCCGCACCGCTGCTCTCCGACCCCCGGGTGGGGCTGGTGATCACCGTCGCCGCCCGGCCCGACGCGGTGAACCGGCTGCGACCGGCGCTGCGCTGGCTCGACGAGCAGTACAGCGAATTCCTCATCGGCGACGCGGTGATCGTGCTGACCGAACAGGTGCAGGGCGCGGGAAAAGCGTCCATCGACCACGTGCGCACCTATCTCGGCAAGTGGGTGCGGGAAGTGGTGACCGTGCCGTTCGACGGCCATCTGGCCGCGGGCGACGTGATCTCGTGGCACCGGCTGGCGGCCCCGACGCGCGACGCGTATCTGCGACTGCTGGGGGTGCTGCGGTGAACGACTGGCCGCCCGTACCCATGTGGCACCGCTCGGTGCCGGTCCCGCCGGGACGTCCCCCGCTGGTGTGGCTGGTCGGCGTGCACGGCGGCGCCGGGGTGACCAGCCTGGCCGCCAGTATGAGCTGGGCCGGTGATGCGGGGCGGCGCTGGCCGGGCCGCATCGGGCTGCTGCACGATATGGATTCGCCGCTGGTGGTGCTCGTCGCGCGCACCCATATGAGCGGTGTCAACGCTCTCGAATACGCGCTGCTCTCGCATCAGAACGAGGCGACACCGGCGGGCAGCCGACTCGTCGGAGTGGTCACGGTGGCCGATTCCGCTCGCCCGCTGCCGGAGTCGGTGGCACGCCGACGGCAGGTGGTGGAGGCGCGCGCGGTCGATATGGGCGCGCGGGCGTGGCGGCTGAACTGGATCGAGCCGTGGCGCGAACTCGAACCGCACCGCATGCCGGTCTGGGATCCGGCCGCCGTGCGCAATCCGGTGGACGAGGGCGACGCGACACGCACTCCCCCGCAACCGGTTCGGCATCTCGCCGAACAGATCTTCCTGGCCGCGCGCGCGGCGGGAATAGCTCTCACCGCGCCCGAGGCGCAGCAGACCGGACACCGCGACACCGGCTGAACACCGGTGCGGCACCCACCGCCGAATACGAGGAGGATCGAACATTGCTGTCCTGGGCAAGAATTCGACACTCGGCTGTCCTCGCGACCGCCGTCAGCGTCATCGCGGCGGTGGGGATCGGCGGCGCGTCCGCCGCCCCGACGGACCAACAACCACCCATCGAGACCTGCCCGGCGCTGTTCGCGCTCGGCATTCAAGGCACCGGGCAGTCGTCTCCCGACGCCGCGGTGACCACCGATACCGGCATGCTGTCCACCGTCTTCCGGCCCATGCTGGCCGCCGCACCCGACGACGGTCTGGTCGCCCGCGCGTACGTGCCCTACGACTCGTCGTTCGGCGGCGCCACCTCGGCCAACGAGACGCCGTACGCGCAATCGGTGAGCGGCGGGCTCGGCACCCTGAAATCCATGGCGCGCTCGGTACTCGACCGCTGCGAGCACACCCGCATCGCCGTCACCGGGTATTCCCAAGGGGCGCATGTGGCCTCGCTGTTCGCCCAGGAGGTGGGCGCGGGGCGGGGCGCGATCCCGGCGGACAAGGTGGCGGCGGTGGCGCTGTTCGGCGACCCCACCCGCAATCCGGGTGCGCCGCTGTTCCCCGGATCGCCGGGCAAGGTGACGCCCGACGCGGTGCCCGGCACGGGTGGGGAGGCGCTGTCGCGGATCACCGCGCAGCCCGCGCAGGTGGCCTACGGCGGCGGGATCGGGCCGGAGCGGGATGTGGCGGCCAATTTCGGCGCACTCACCGGACGGGTGGCGAGCTTCTGCACCGCCGGTGATCTCGCCTGCGATGTGCCCGAGGACGCGGCGCTGCTGAAGGTGGTCGCCAATATCGCCGGCCAGGTGAAGCTTTCGGGCGGTGATCCGATCGGGTCGCTCATGTCCATCGGGCAGGCGCTGGCGTTCACCTCCATCAAGACCGTGACCAATGTGGTGAACAACGATATTTCGGGCACCTCGCTGAGCAATCTGCGGATCTCCCCGCAGAAGTCCATTTCCCAGCGGCTGGCCGAGGCGTCCGATCCGCGCAATCAGGTGAACATCCCGGACGCGTTCCAGGCACTGCTGAAACTCGGGACCATCGCCATCAACACCGTGGTGACCGTGGTGCGCACCGTGCTGACGCCGGGCAATATCGCCGAGATCGCCACCGCCGGACTGGCCAATCCGCTGGCGGGGCTGGCGGTGCTGGGCACCAAGGTGGTCGGCGCGGTCACCCAGCTGGTGCCGCCGACCACCATCGACAACCTGGTCACCGAGGCGTTCGAGGCGGTGGTGGAGAACCTGCAGGACAACAAGGACCTGTTCGACGCCAACACCTGGGTGCGGTACTGGCAGACCGCGCAGAAGCACGACTACTCCAACCCGCAGGGCAGCGACTTCGGCGACAGCCCGGCGCAATTCGTGGGCCAGTGGTTCGCGGCGCTCGCCCACGACCTCGCCGGAGTACACGACTACGGCAGCGCCCCCAAGGGCGGCAGCGACCGGCCCGACGGCGGTTTCGACTTCGCGCCCAGCACCACGAGCGCGCCGTCCACCGCCCCCGACGGCCAGTTCCCGCTCGGCGGTCCGAGCGACGCGACCACGCCGCCGAGCACCAGCCCCGCGCCGCTCTTCGCACCCACCACCGCACCGACCACGAATCCCGCCGGCTCCGGCGGCTTCCCCCTCGCCTCCCCCGCGCAACCACAGGTCATCCCATGAGCACCACCGACACCTCCCCCACCGACGGCGGGTATT
This sequence comes from Nocardia otitidiscaviarum, assembly GCF_007362295.1. Classification (NCBI taxonomy): domain Bacteria; kingdom Bacillati; phylum Actinomycetota; class Actinomycetes; order Mycobacteriales; family Nocardiaceae; genus Nocardia; species Nocardia otitidiscaviarum. The sequence goes on from NZ_CP041695.1 coordinate 4,151,830, forward strand.
CCGGCAGCTGGGCCGACTGGATCGGCGAAAGCCTCGGCGCGCCACCACCTCCGGACCGCCACGGCCCCCGCCGCGAGCGCGGCGCGTCCGCACGCCGCCGTCGACGCGACAGCCAGGCCGCCGAATTCGCGGACGCGCGGGGCGGATACGGCGATGACGGGTTCGACGCAGCCGCGGCCGAGGACGGCGAACCCGCGGCCGACCGCTACATCCGGCCGGACGACGAATACGACTTCGACGACGAGGACGACTACGCCGACCTACCCGGCTGGGACGACCGCCTGGCGGGCCTGGCACGACAGCGCGCCCGCCTCGTAGACGTCGAGGACGACGACCTCGAGCCTGATCCCGGCGACGGTGCCGACCCCACTGCCGACTGGCCCGACACGAGCACGCACGGGCCCACCGCCGCGAGCACACGCCGGCCCGACACCGCATTCCGGGATCGCGTATCGAGGGCGGCGGGCGGCGACGACGCGGAGACGACCGATGGACCGCGCGAATCCACCGGCGGTACCGATGATTACGCGGCCCCGGACGCGCACCCGGGCAGCCATGGCGAGCACGCGAGCACGCGCGGCGAGCATGATGACGAGGATGACCGCGACGGCGGTGGTACCCCGAACACGCGGTCGGCGAGCGGTCGCCGGTCCGGCGCGGGTCCCGCCGCCGCGGCGGGATCCGCGGCGTGGCGGCGAGATCGGACGGCCCGGCCGCACCCGTTCCCCTCATCGGACCCCCACTGGATGCCCGAACCACCGACCGCACCTCCCGCCGTGGCGCACGCGCGGTCCGGCGGTGCCGCACGGACGCACTGGGATTCGGCCGACCGGGGGACCGACACCGGCTCCCGGACAGCCGGGCACGCGACCGGGACATTCCGGAAGGACGCCAGGGCGGACCAGGACGCCGGGTCACCCGCACGCGATACTCCGGGCGCTGACCCCGCCCGCGGCGCGACACCGCGGTCCGGTCACGGCTCCACCCCGCGCTCGGACCACACCGCGGAACGGCGATCGAGCCACGAGTTGAGCACACGATCGACCCGTCAAGGGGCCGCCGCTTCGGATCGCGACGGACCCACGCGATCAGACCACGGCGGAGACCACAACGACACCGCACTACCGGACCACGACAGGGCCACCCGACGAGACCACGACAGGGCCGCACTATCGGACCACGACAGGGCCGACAGGGTCGCGCGATCGGCCGACGACATCGCCGCTGGGTCGGCACACGGCACAGACGCTCGGCCGGGGCACGATGCGGGCGGTCCTCCGGAGCATGGAACCCCGGACCACGCCCCGGGCACTGGAGCCGGATACACCACGGGCACGCCACGGGACCACGACGCGCAAACCTCGTCGGCAGTCGGCTCGAACCGTCGACCGGGAGATGATCCGGATACACGGTCGGGATACGGCGCGGACGCATATCCGGAAGACGGAACGCACACACGGGGATACGACGCGGACACTCCGCCGGAACACGACGAGGCGACGCACTCGACATACGGTCCGGGCACCCGGTCGGGAAGAGGCTCAGTCCCTCGCCCGGGAGATGATCCGGATGCGCGGTCGGGATACGGCGCGGACGCATATCCGGAAGACGGAACGGACGCACCGGGATACGACGCGGGCACTCCGTCGACGAACGACGAGGGGACGCACTCGACGTACCGCCCGGACACCCGGTCGGCGTATGGACCGAGCGCCCGGTCGGCGTATGGACCGAGCGCCCGGTCGGGGTACGGGCCGAGCGCCCGGTCGGGGTACGGGCCGAGCGCCCGGTCGGGGTACGGGCCGAGTACGCGGGCCGAGGTCGCCGCGCGGTCGCGGGCGGAGGCGGCGGCGGCACTGGCTCGGCTGCACCGGAGCTCCGGGGGCACGCGGCGGCGGGTGGGGGCGGATCGGGAGCCGTGGTCGGTGCGGGAGCGGATGTGGGATGCGCGGGAGCGGTGGGCCGCGCCGTTGCTCGGGTTGCTGGGGGTGTGTGCGGTGGTGGCGGCGGTGCTGGTGCAGGTGAACAAGTCGGGTGAGCCGACGCCTGCCGCGGCGGCGCCGACCGTGGTGCCCGCGACATCGGCGGCTCCGGATGACTCGGCGGCTCCCGAATCACCGGCGGCGGGGAACGGTGCGACCGCGCCGGTGGGCGCGGCCACGCCCGAATGTCCGGCGGAGGTCAAGGGTGAGCATGTGCGCGGGAACGGTCCGGGTGGCACCCGGACGGGTCCTGACGCGATTCTGGCGTTGCAGCACGCCTACTACGTGGCGCGGTCGGGGGCGCTGGCCCGGGAACTGGTGGCGGCCGATGCGGCGGTGCCGTCGGCGGCCGACATCCAGGCCGGGATCGACACCATTCCGCCGCTGACCACGCACTGCGTGCAGATCGCACCGGGTGCGTTCGCCGGCCAGTACATCGTGATCGTCACCGAGTTCCGGCCGGACGACTCCCGGCGGATCTGGAGTCCGCAACTGGTCATGACCACCACGGATGCGGACCGCACGGTCATCAACGCCATCATCCCGCTCCCCGACGACGCCACGCCACGCTGAGGGCTGCGCACACGCGCCGGGGGCGCTCCGATCCGGGCGTTTTGGAGTTTCGCCCGGGTGTGGGCTAATGTTCTCTCTCGCACGCCGCAGGGCAAACGCCCCGGTGAGCGAGATGCGGATGTAGCGCAGCTGGTAGCGCATCACCTTGCCAAGGTGAGGGTCGCGGGTTCGAATCCCGTCATCCGCTCCTCCGAGAGCCCCGACACGATCACTCGTGCCGGGGCTTTCGTCATGATCCCCGGATCCGACATTTCGGACATCCCGACACCCCGTGAAAGCCGGTCGCGCACAGTAGATCTCGGGCACATTCACAGCCACTTCGCGGCGGATTCGCGGTACCTTCGGAGGGTGACGATCATCAGCGCCCTGGCCGACACCGTGCTCGCCCAGATCGGGAATCCGACTCCCGAGACGCCGCCCGCGGCGGACAAACTCATGAAGCTGGTGCGGTACTTCACCTGGTTCGTGCTGCTGTCCGGCGTACTGGGCATCACCTACGCGGGCGGTCGGTTCGCCTGGGAGAAATGGACCGGTGGCGGACTGGCGTCGCCGAAGATGGTGGCCGGAGCCATGATCGGCGGCATCATCGCCACCAGTGCGGGCACCATCATGAACGCCGCCATCGGCTGATCCGGGACGAATGACCGGACACGGTCCCCGGTCGGCACGGATTGTCGGTGCCCGACGCTAATCTCGTCGAACAGACTGGCGAACAGGTGTCGACAGCACGGACAGTGGGGCCGCGGTGACGAGAAGTGTGAGGAGTGCGAGCGGACTGCTCGACAGCCGGGACAGCGTGACCTTCGGGCTCGAGGACGTCAACGAGGTCGTCGCCGTCATGGTGGACGAACAGGCCGAGGAACGGCCGCGCGACCGGGAACTCGTCACCTGTCGGCTGGGACTCGACGGGGAGAGCCCGGAAACGCTGACCCTGTTGGGCGCGCGGCTCGGGGTGTCGCGGGATCGGGCGCGGCAGTTGTACACCCGCGCCGTCGGGCAGATGGTGCGGCGGGTGCAGGGCACCGGACATCCGGATACGGCCGTCTTCGCCGAACGGTATCCGGTGGGCCTGGGTGACGAGCGGCTGGTGCGCACCCTGCTGGCCGAAACCTATGCCACCGACAGCGATATCGCCGCGCAGGACTGGGCGTATCTGAAGCTGCGGCTGGCCGGGCACGATCTCCAGGATTCGAAACGGCTGGCCGGATTCGTCTTTCAGCGCATCGCGGGCTGGCAGCAGAAGGGGCGCTGGCATCTGCTGCCCGCCGCCAAACCCGAGGAGGTGCCGGCCGGGATCTGGAATCCGTGGCTGCGGCGCGTGGAGTGGGCCGACGGCACGCCCGAGGAGCTACCCGACGGCCCGGCGCGGCGCCTGGACTTCGACGACGACGGACGCGGGACCATGTTCGCCGAGAAACTCGGACGCGAGGTGACCTTCGATACCGGCCTGCAGGCGCGGCTGCTGCGCATGCTGGACGGGAGTGAACGCGTCGAGGAGTTCCAGGAGTATCCCGGCGCGGTCGAGTACGAACTCGACGGAGCCCAGCGGGTGCACCACCCGAGTGTGGCGGTGCGCTTCGCCGACGGGCGGGTGGTGCTCATCGACGTGATTCCGCTCGGGCACGCGGCGGTACACGCCAACCGGGCCAAGGCGACGGCCGGGCGCGGGTACGCGCACGCGCGCGGCTGGGGTTGGCTGGTGTGGACGGGCAGTCAATCCGGGGTCGCCGACCTCATGCGGCGGCAGGTCGACGCGCGCACCGAGAACATTCTCCGCAACCGGCTCGCCGACGGACCGGTCGACTGGGTGGAACTACGCCGGATCCGGGAGGAAACCGGCATGGAACTCCTGGATTTCGCCGCCCTGGTGCTGAAGCACGGATGGCGTTGGGACCGTGGGCCGTTCCGGCTGAGCCGCGAATCCTGATCTTCCGCGGGCACGTTTGCCTTCCCGTTCCCGGGCTACGTCCATGACATCGTCACCAACCATCCTCGGGATCAGTCATGGGTATTGCATCGGGTACGGCGAAGGTAGTGAGCAACACGGCCGCCGCGGCCACCTCCGCGGTGACCGCCACGGTCGGTACGGTCGGCGGCGCGGTGGTGGGAGCCACCACCGGCGCGGCGCGCGGCGCGGTCCAGGGGGCGTACTCCGGCGCGAAGTCAGGCGTCAGCACGCCCACCGCGGTCGCCCTCGGAGCGACCGCCGCGGGCGTGATCGGACTCGTCGAATGGCCGCTGGCCCTCGGCGCGAGCACCGTCGCGGGCGCTGTCTACCTGGTGAACCGCGCCCGGCGGCACGACGATTCGGGTCGACCGCAGCACCGCGAGCACGCTGGCCCGACCACCGGCAGGCAACACGACAGCGCCGCCTCGACCCGACGCCGCACGTCGACCGGCACGGAGAAGGGCAGTGGCGGCAACTCCTCGGACGAAGTCATGACCGGCACGACGACTGCCCGCCGACACACGATCCCGTCCGCCGCGGAGACAACGTCCGAGCGCGAGGCAACGGCCGCTAGTGAAACCGACCAGACCGCCGGTACCCGGCGCAAGTCGGGTACGCGCAAGAGCAAGACCGGCACCAGCACGCGAACCACCGGCACCAAGCACACCCGGCGGGACGACGCGGCGGCGCTGGACGAAGGCGCGGATGCGGAGGGCAGCGCGGCCGCGGCGAGTAAGCCCGAGGGAGCGGCGAATCGGTCCGCCGGTGCCGAAGGCACGCGCCGGAAGTCATCCACGACACCGACGCCGCGCAAGCGTTCCACGACCAGCAAGTCCACCGCCGGCAAGTCCACCACCCGCAAGTCCACGACGGAGACCGCACGCTGATGCCCGGACTGCGCTCGATCGCCACCGCACCGCTGCGGATTCCCATGCTCGGCGCCGCCGCCGCGGTCACCCTGGTGGGCCGTCCCGCCGCCGCGGCGGCCCGGGGGACCCGCCACCTGCTGGAACCGATACTGCCCGACGCGGTGAACGAGTTCACCGACGATGTCACCCGGGAGTTCGAGGCCCTGTTCGACCCGCGCCCACGGCAGCGGCAACGACATGTGGCCATCCGGGACAACCGGATACACGCCGAGGTCCGGGGGCTGCACTCCGAGCAGGCCGACCGGGTCGCGAAGGCGGTGTCCGAACGTCTCGACCGCACCGACGGGGTGCACTGGCACCGGGTGAACGAGGCGCTCGGGCGGGTGACGGTCGCCGCGGACCGGGAAAAACTCACCACGGCGCGGCTGGAGGAGATCCTCGTCGACGCCGAACGCGCCGCCGGAACCGATACCACGGCCTGGAGCCAGGTCGTCGACGACACCTCCGAACGCGAACCCGTACTGGCCGCGGCGGTCCAGTTGGCCGGTGATCTCGTCGGCATCGGGGTGGCGGTGGCGCGCTCGGCGCTGCCCGGCTCCACCCCGGCGCAACTGCTGCGCGCGGGCGTCTCGCTCGCCGACGGCCAGCCGTCGGCACGCGCGCTGCTGGAACGACACCTCGGCCGCGACCGCACCGACACCCTGCTCACCACCGGCAGCGCGCTCGGGCAGGCGCTGGACGGGCACCTCGCCAGCCTCGTCGCCGACAGCCTGCAACGCACCGTGCGGCTGGTCGAAGCCGCCGCGCGGTACGCGCAGTGGCAGCGCTGGGACGATCTGATCGCCGGGCCGGACCAACCCGGCGTCCACCACTATCGACCGCCCGAACTCCGGCCGGTGCCGCTGCCGCCCGGTCCCGTCGAGCGCTGCACCGAGCAGGTGTCGACGGGGTCGGCCCTGGTGTCCTTCACCTCCCTCGCCGGAAGCCGGGGCATGTCGGACGCGGCGGACGCGCTCGCCGCGGGTGTGCCCAAGGCGGCGCGGGCCAGCCGCGAGACCTTCGCGGGCACCCTGGCCACGGTCATGGCCGTGCAGGGGGTGCTGACCATCGACCCGGTGCTCTGGCGGCGGCTCGACCGAGCCTCCGCCCTGGTGGTGGACCGCCATGCGGTGCGCGGTGACCGGCCGGTCGTGCTGTCGGCCGATACCGGCAACCCCGACTGGTCCACCGAGCATGTCTGGAGCGCCGCGCAGCGGCTGCTCTGGCGCGACGGCCCCGACCTGCCCATTCCCCCGCCGCGCTCGCGCCATCGCGAACAGCTCACCCTCGTGCCGGAGCAGGAGGCGCCGGGCGAAGACCCCGACGCGGGGCCGATCGGGAAGCACGCGGACACCGATGAGGGCGAACCGGTCTGGTACGAGTTGCGCGACGGGGACGGCGTCGCGGGCCGGGTGCTGGTCGGCTGGGAACTGCATCCCGAGGCGATCGGACTGCTGGCCGCCGCACGCAAGGCCGGATTGCGGGTGGTGCTCGTCGGCGACGAGTCGACCTCCGAATTACGGCGCAGCGCGGACGAATTCGTGACCGCGGGCGGCTCGACCACCGCCCTGGTGCGGCGGTTGCAGCGGCAGGGTCACGTGGTCGCCATGCTGAGCGGCAATGCGCACAAGGCGTTGGCCGCGGCGGATCTCGGGATCGGACTGGCGCACGGGAACGGCACCCGGTCGCGGGTGCCTTGGCAGGCCGGAGTGGTGTGCCCGAATCTGGCGTGTGCGCGGCGGATCATCGCCGCGGCCGGACCCGCACGCGCCGCCAGCGAACGCGGGCGCGTGCTGACCCTGTCCGCCTCCACCCTCAGCGGCCTGCTGCTCGCCTCCGGCCCCACCCGGACGCGCCCGGTGGCGGCCACCGCACCGATTTCGTCGGCGGCCCTGCTCGGCTTCGCCACCGGACTGCTCTCGGGCCGCCGCGCCGGGCGCACCGACCAGATCACGCCGGTACCGCTGGTGCCCTGGCACGCCCTGGAACCCGATGAGGTGCTGGCCCGGCTGCCCGCACCCGAACCCCGACAGCCGCGGCACGGAGCCGTCACCACCGAGGCGCTGAAGGCGGCGCGCTGGCTGGCGCGTCCCACGGAGACCGTCGCCGATCTGGCGCAGCAGGTGCGCCGAGAACTCGCGGACCCGCTGACGCCGCTGCTCGCCGTGGGCGCGGTCGCCTCCGCCCTGCTGGGCTCGCCGACCGACGCGGTGCTGGTGGGGTCGGTGCTCGGCCTCAATGCCGTGGTGTCGGCGTTGCAGCGCCGCCGCGCCGGGCAATCCCTGCACCGGCTGCTGGTCGGTGAACGCCTGCTCGCCCGCGTCGTCACCGAGGACGGTGAAACCAGCACTCCCGCCGACGAACTGCGGCCCGGTGACGTGATCGCGCTGCACTCGGGCGATGTGGTGCCCGCCGACGCGCGCCTGCTGGAGACCGACGGGCTGGAAATGGACGAGTCCGGGCTCACTGGCGAATCGGTGACGGTGGACAAGCAGGTCGGCGCGACTCCCGGTGCGGCCCTGGGTGATCGGTCCTGCATGGTGTTCGAGGGCGGCGTCGTGGTGAACGGCCGCGCCCGCGCGGTGGTGGTGGCGGTCGGCTCCGCCACCGAATCCGGCCGCGCCCTCGCCGTGGCGGGGCCGCCGCGCACCGCCGGGGTGCAGGCGCATCTGCGCTCCCTGTCCGAGCGGGTGCTGCCGCTCACCCTGGGCGGCGGCAGTCTGGTCACCGCGACCAGCTTCCTGCGCGGCCTGCCGCTGCGGCCCGCGCTCGCCGACGGGCTCGCGGTGGCGGTGGCGGCGGTGCCGGAGGGGCTGCCGCTGGTCGCCACCGTCGCCCAGCTGTCGGCCACGCGCCGGCTGTCGCGGCGCGGCGTGCTGGTGCGCTCCAGCCGCACCATCGAGGCGCTGGGTCGGCTGGACACCGTCTGCTTCGACAAGACCGGCACCCTCACCGCCGGGAAACTGCATCTGGCCGCGCTCGCCGATCTCGAGGAGTCGTGGGAGACCGACCAGGCCGGGGACACCCCGCAGGCCCGGCGGCTGCTGCGCGCGGCGGCCCGCGCCTGCCCGCACACCGAGGACGGCCCGCTGGTGCACGCCACCGACCGCGCGGTGGTGGCGGCCGCGGATGCCACCCTCGGGCCGGACGCGGCGCACACCTGGGATCCCATCGAGGAGATCCCGTTCGAGAGCAATCGCGGCTACGCGGCGGCGGTCGGGCACACCGCCCACCACATCCGGCTCTCGGTCAAGGGTGCGCCCGAAGTGCTGCTGCCGCGCTGCACCCAGGTGCTGCGCGCCAACGGCAGCAGCGGCGGGCGGCGGCGGGTCGAATTCACCGCCGACGAACGGTCCGCCGCCGAGGCCCGCATCCAGCAGCTCGCCGAACGCGGCCTGCGCGTCCTGGTGGTGGCGCGGCGCGACTTCCCGCGTACCCCCGACGATGTGGCCGACGAGATCGAACAGCTGACCCTGCTCGGCTTCATCGGACTGGCCGACACCCCGCGCCCGCAAACCCGTGACCTGGTGCGGCAGTTGGACCGCACCGGCATCAGCGTGCGCATGATCACCGGCGACCACCCGGTCACCGCCCGCGCCGTGGCCACACAGCTCGGCATTCCCGCCGAGACCGTGGCCACCGGGGCCGACCTCGACCAGCTGGACGAGGACGCCCAAGCCGAACTCATCGACCGCGCCACCGTCTTCGCCCGGGTGAGCCCGGAACACAAGGTGCGCATCGTGACCGCGCTGCAGCGGCGCGATCATGTGGTGGCCATGACCGGGGACGGCAGCAATGACGCCGCCGCCATCCGCACCGCCGATATCGGCATCGGGCTCGCCGCCCGCGGCTCGGTCGCGGCCCGCGAGGCCGCCGACCTCATCATCACCGGCTCCGACGAGGTCCGCGACGACGAGCGATCGCGCGGCATCGACCTCACGGTCCTGCTCACCGCCCTGGTGGAGGGACGCGGCATGTGGCAGCGGGTCCGCGACGCCATCGGCGTGCTGGTCGGCGGCAATGCCGGTGAGGTGACCTTCACCATGCTGGGCACCCTGCTGTCCGGGCGCGCGCCGATCGGCACCCGACAGTTCCTGCTGGTCAACCTGCTGACCGATCTCGGCCCGGCCATGGCGGTGGCGCTCTCGGGCACCCGGACCGCCACCGACCGCCTGGAACCCGACGACGCCGGACACGAACTGCGCCAGCTGCCGAAACCCGAACTGGGCGGCGACTTCCTGCGCGCCGTCGCGGTGCGCGGCGCGTACACCACGGCGGGGGCGGGCGCGGCGTGGATACTGGGCCGCGCCACCGGTCGGCCGAAGCGCGCCGCCACCATGGCACTGGCCGCCCTGGTCACCACCCAGCTCGGCCAGACCCTCATGATCGGCCGGGACAGCCCGCTGGTCTGGGCCACGGCCGCGGGCAGCACCGCGCTGCTGGCCGCCATCATCATGACGCCCGGGGTGAACTACTTCTTCGGCTGCACCCCGCTGGGGCCGCTGGCGTGGACCATCGTCGCCGGATGCGCTGTCGCCGGAACCGTCGGCGCGGCGTACACGGGCCGCTCACTGCGCTGACCGGCCCGCCCGGTCGGTCCGGTCAGTCCAGCACCACGAAGGCCGCCACCAGGAACGTCATGATCACCATGAGCGCGAACCAGGAGATCAGCTGCCAGTGCACCAGGGCCTGCCGCTGACTGCGCACGGTCAGCCGCAGGGTGGCGTCCACGCGGTCGTGGTCGGCGATGCGGCGCTGCGCCAGGGCCAGCTCGTCGGCGTGCTGCTGTGCGGACGACTCGGCGCGTTCCAGCCGGTGGGTGAGTTTGGACAGCAGCTTGGACCTGTCGCGGGCGGCCTTGCGGGACAGTGCCAGCGCGGTGCGCTGATTCATCAGCTCGCGGCGCTGGCGCGCGATGACCGCCGCCTGTGTGCGCGTGTGACGTTCCCAATCGGCCACCGTGGCCCACCCTCCCGTATGTTCGTCGCGGTAGCCGTAGGCCACCTCGCCCGCGACCCAGTTCTCGATGAAATCCCGTATCTCCCAGGGCTTGTCACCCGGAGTCACCAAGCCGCCCGGTCCGGGCGTCAGCTGTCCGCCTACCGCGCGGTAGTCGCAGTCCGCGGGCGCGAAGTCCGACAGCGCCAGGGCGGGCAGATGTGCGATCTGCCAACCGGGCGGGCACAGCCACAGCACCTCGGTGCAGCCCGCCGCCTTCAGCGCGGCGGTGCGGTGGCGAGCGCGGGTGAGGTCCGGCACGGCGCCGCACACCTGGATCGCGCACACCCGATCCCCCTGCCGCCACAGCACATCCGGGTCCAACGGGCCGACCGTGCCGTCCACATGGGCGGTCTCGGCCCCGGCGGCCAGCAGGCGACCGCGCAGCCAGTACTTGAGCCGCTGTTCGTCCCAGCGGCAGTCCGCGCAGCCCGGGGTGAAGCACGCCTCCCCCGGACGATGACCCCGTGCGTCGGGTTCGGTTCTTCGTGGTGCGACCGGTTCGGGGAGCACGGGGTCGGCCAAGACCACCGACCGCCCGTGCGGAACCTCTACTCGCCTCGTGCTCACACGATCACCGCCCCAAACCACTGCGCCGTGAGCCGCTTCCCATCGGTACGGGAAACCACCAGCCCACGCCGTCTACTTCCAGAGTGCCGCAGGCAGCAGGGGACTACCCAGGACAGTGACCGCATTCGTTACCCAACCGCTAGGAGTACGTGATCATCGAAGGCCCGAAAAGTAACACCCGGGGCCGATGCCCGACATCGCCTGCGTACAAATCCCTTTCGCGACACCCCCGGGCGCGCCGCCGCGCCGCTCGCACCCGTGCTTCACTGGTCGGGTGAGCAGCAATCCCACCGTGACCGTCGAACTCGCCGCCGCCGCGGACGCCGCCGCGCTCGGCGAGGTCGCCGCCGTCACCTTCCCGCTGGCCTGCCCGCCGGGTGCGGGTGCCGCCGATATCGCGGCCTTCATCGCCGACGTGCTGTCCCCGCGGCGGTTCACCGACTATCTCGCCGATCCGGCGCGCACCGTCCTCAAGGCGGTCGCGGACGACCGCATCATCGGCTACAGCCTGCTCGTCGCCGCCGAACCCACTGATCCGGATGTGGCGGCCGCGGTCACCCTGCGGCCGGTGACCGAGCTGAGCAAGATGTACGTGCTGCCCGGCCACCACGGCAACGGTGTCGCCGCCGCCCTCATGGCCGCCTCCCTCGACCGGGCCCGCACCGCCGACAGCGCGGGTGTCTGGCTGGGAGTCAACCAGGAGAACCAGCGTGCCCAGAGCTTCTACGCCAAGCACGGCTTCCAGGTGGTCGGCACCAAGACCTTCCTGGTCGGCGCGCAGCTGCACAGCGATTTCGTCATGCAGCGGACGTTCTGACCGTTCTCGACGCCGCGTCAGCAGCGTCTCCGGAATCGGGCTCGCACGGGTCCACAGCAGTGCGCCACCCGCGTCCGGCACGAGCTGGCGGCGGGCCGGACCCCACTCCGGCCCAGCCCGGCCGTCCGGCAGTGTCGTCGCTCGCAGCGGTCGGCTTCGAGCGGCGGCGCGTCGCGGTCTTCTCCTGGTCAGGCAGCGACCGCCGGGGTATGGACGGCGCCGGAGCGCAGCTCGAGGTGACGGCCGGTGAAGCGGTCGCGCATGCGGCGGTCGTGGGTGACCAAGACGACCGCGCCCGGATAGTCCGTCAACGCCTGTTCCAGATCCTCCACCAGCGCCGGCGAGAGGTGATTGGTGGGCTCGTCCAGCAGCAACAGGTCGGCGGGATCGGTGGCCAGCCGGGCCACTTCGACGCGGCGACGCTGGCCGTAGGAGAGTTCGCCGATGCGCAGTCGCAATTCCGATGGACGGAAAAGCCCCAGGGACAGCAGTGATTCGGCGTGCTCGTCCGGGTGGCCGGGCCGGTTCGCGGCGTAGGCGTCGAGCACCGTCATGCGGGGCGGCCAGGGCGATTCCCGCTGTCGCAGATGGCCGACTCGGGCGGGTACCGTGACCGTGCCCGCATCGGGACGATGTTCGGCGGCAAGCAGTTTCAGCAGTGTGGTCTTTCCCGCGCCATTGGGCCCGGTGATCAGCACCCGCTCGCCCGCCGCGATGCGCAGCTCGTCCACCCGGAGGCGGTCGGCCACGACCACCTCCGACAGCGTCGCGATCGGACCGCCGTCCGCCGCACCGGCCGTCGAGAACGCGGCGGCGAAGCGCAGCGGATCCGGTGGCGGGGCGAGCGGATCGGCGGTCAGCCGGGCCACCCGCTCCTTGGCATTGCGAATGCGGGACATGGCACCGTGCCCGCGCCCGCGCGACCGGAACGGTCCGGCCGCGAAGACCGCGAGCGGCAGCTTGCGCGGAATAGCCTCCAGCCGTGCGACATTCGAGTCGGCCAGGCGCTGATTGCGGGCCAGCTCCCGCTGCCACTGTTCGAATTCGCGCCGCTGACGGCGACGGGCGGCCGCCACGGCCGCCAGGTAGCCGTCGTAGCCGTCGCCATGGCGGCGCACCGCGCCCGCGTCCACCTCGAGCACGATCGAGGTGATGTGCTCCAGGAACACCCGGTCGTGGGTGACCGCGACGACGGTGCCGCGATGGTCGCGCAACCGCTGCTCCAGCCAGGCGATGGCGGCATCGTCCAGATCGTTGGTCGGCTCATCCAGTAGCAGCAGTTCCGGTGCGGCGGCGAGGGTTCCCGCCAGGGCGAGGCGGCGGCGCTCACCACCGGAGAGCGTTCCCAGCGGACGGTCGCGGTCCAGCTCCGGCAGACCGAGACCGTGCAGCGCGGCCGCCACCCGGGCGTCGGCCTGATAACCACCGCGCGCCTCGAACCGGGCCACCAGGTCGGTGTACGCGTCGAGCCGGCGGCCGAGCGGACCGGGCGCGACCATGGCTCGTTCGGCCGCGCGCATCTCGGCCTCCAGCTCCCGCAGCCCGGCCAGGGCCAGATCGATCGCATCGGCCACGGTGGCGCTGTCGGGCAGGTCCAGGACCTGCGCGAGATATCCGACTCCACCCGGAAAGTGCACGGTCACCTCGCCGTTGTCCGGCGATTCGCGCCCGGCCAGCAGCCGCAGCAGCGTCGATTTGCCGCTTCCGTTGTCGCCGACCACGCCGACCTTCTCACCGGGCCGAATGGTAACGCTCACGCGGTCGAGGATGACGCGCTCGTCATAGCGCTTGGTGACGTCGGAGAGCGTGAGTTGGGCAGTGCGCACAGGTATCCCCTGTTCTGGCCGCGAACGGCCGGTTCGAAGTGGTTCGAGTGGGATCGCCGCGGAGCGGAGCTCAACGCGGCCGGGTGATTACAGGAAGAGGAAACCCATGAGGCTCACCAAGATATCGCCGGGCCGAACGGTCGTCAACGCCCAGTTTGCGAACCCCGACCGTTGACATGTTCATAGTGTTCAGTGTTTACTGAACTCACCGCACATGCAGAACATGATGTAGAGCGGCAACCAAGGAGTGAAAATGACCGTCCCCGCCATTCGCGTCGCCGGGCTGATCAAGCACTACGGCAAGCATGTCGCCCTCACCGACCTGACGCTCGATGTCGCACCGGGCGAGGTGTTCGGGTTCCTCGGCCCCAACGGCGCGGGCAAATCCACCACCATCCGCATCTTGCTCGACCTGATCCGACCCACCGCGGGACACGTCGAGATCTTCGGCACCGACCCCCGCGCCGGTGGCGCGGAGCTGCGGCGGCGCATCGGCTACCTGCCCGGCGAACTCGCCCTGGAGGGCCGCAATACCGCGCGCGAGCTGCTGGCGTTCTTCGCCGATCAGCGCGGCACCGTGCCCGCGGGGCGGATCGAGGAGCTGGCCGGACTGCTGGATCTGGACCTGTCCAAGCGGGTGGGCTCGATGAGCAAGGGCAACAAGCAGAAGGTCGGCATCATCGCCGCCTTCATGCACTCCCCCGATCTGCTGATCCTCGACGAGCCCACCTCGGGACTGGATCCGCTGCTGCAGCAACGGTTCCTGGACCTGGTCGGCGAGGCCAAGCGCAACGGGCAGACGGTGTTCATGTCCTCGCACATCCTCAGCGAGGTGCAGCAGACCGCCGATCGCGCCGTCATCATGCGCGCCGGACAGCTGCTCGGCACCGAGAATGTGGAGGAGCTGCGCCGCCGCGCCCCGCGCAGCGTCGAAATGGTCTTCGCCGCCGATGTTTTCGCCGACGACTTCGAGCGACTGCCGGGGGTGCGCGACCTCGAGATCTCCGGCCGCAGCCTGCGCTGCACCACCGAGGGCGAGGTGGACGCGCTGTTCAAGACCGCCGCCAAGTATCCGCTGGTCAGTGTGCTGTCCACCGAACCCGACCTGGAGCAGATGTTCTTCAGCCTGTACGGCCGCTGAACTCTCCACGCACGTTCTCACACAAAGGAATTCGACATGACCCGCTCGGTGTTCACCCAGACCCTCACGGAGCAGCGGCGCGGCCTGATCGGCTGGTCGATCGCGCTGTTCGCGGTGCCGATGATCTACGTGCCCTCCTACTCCACCTTCAAGGAGCAGGGCGCGCTCGACATCGAGGGCGGCGGCTTCTACGACGCCCTCGGCATGGGCGACTTCGGCACGGCCACCGGCTATCTGGAGTCGACCATGTTCGCGCTGATGGGGCCGCTGCTGCTGCTCATCTTCGCGATCACCTTCGCGACCCGCACGGCCGCCCAGGAGGACAGCGGAACCCTGGACCTGCTGTTGGCCCAGCCGATCGGCCGCGCCAACCTGCTGCTGCAGCGGTGCGCGGCGTTCGCGGCGCAGACCGCCGTGGTGGTCACCGTCTTCGGCCTCGCGGTCCTGGCCGGGGCGGCCAGCGCCGACATGGGGATTCCGGCGGGCAATATCCTCGCCGCCGTCGCCGGACTCGGGCTGCTGACCCTGACGGTGGGCGCCATCACGCTGCTCGCCGGAGCCGCCACCGGCCACCGCGGGACCGCGCTCGCGGTCGCGGCGCTGGTCGCGGTGCTCGGATATCTCGCCAACAATCTGGGCGGGATGATCGACGGCGCGCAGTGGCTGCGCCGGCTGTCGCCCTTCTACTACGCGGGCGGTGACTCGCCGCTGGTGAACGGCTGGAACATCGGATATCTCGCAATTCTGGCGGTGCTCGTCGCCATCGCGGTGGGACTGTCGCTGGCCGCCTTCGATCGCCGCGACCTCGCGGTCTGACCCGCCGAACGCGGGGTGGGTTCGGCGAACCCACCCCGCACAGCCGCGTCCTACGGAAGGAATACTCATCCCATGACTAGCGCAGCCGAATCGAACACCGCCCCCACCGACGCCCAGCTGGCCTTCGTGGAGGATTACGCGCTCGTCCTCGAACAGATGGGGCTCGTCCGTATGGTCGGCCGGACCGTCGGCTGGTTGTTGGTCTGCGACCCTCCGGAGCAGACGTTCAATCAGATCACCGAGGCGCTGCAAGCGTCCAAGGGTTCCATCTCCGGCGCGCTCAAGACACTGACGACGATGCGGTGGGTGGACAAGACCAGCAAGCCCGGCGACCGCCGAGACTACTACTACATCCGACCGGGCATCCTGCCCGAGCTGACACGGCAGCAGTCCGGCATCTACGACAGCCTCACGGCCGTCACCGCACGCGGTCTCGCCTTGTTCGACGATCCCGAGGGCGGGGACGCGGCTCGGATACGGGATACCCATGGTTTCTTCGCGTGGATGGGCAAGGAGCTGCCCGCGCTGATCGACCGGTGGGAGGCCGAACACGGCGGCGGCGCACGATGATTCGGCGCGAGCCGCTCACGCCCCGCCGCTGAGCAGACCGACGATGGAGCGTACGAACTCGTCGAGGCGCTCCCTCGGATACTCGGCCGGTTCGCTCACCGCGAGGCGACCCAGCATTTCGGCGATGGTGAGCAGGGAATTGGCGAGCAGTCCGGAATCGATTGCCGCCCAGCGGGAGTCGAGTGCCGCACCCATGCGGATAAGCGCCTCCGCCTGATCGAAGATCCCCGTGCGCGAACTGCGCAGGGCCGCACGGTATTCCTCGGGCGCGCTCCCCGGGGAGGTGAGGATCAGCCGCCAGCGGGTCGGATCCTCCAGCACCACGCCGATGAAGGCGGCCACCGTCGAGGAGGCAGCCAGCACCGGATCCGCACCGACCAGATCGGTGGGCAGGGTGTCGGCGACCTGTTCGAGGCCGCGTTCGCGCTCCCGCTCCAGCAGGGCCGCCACCAGTTCGGCGCGGGTCTTGAAGACCGTGTAGAGCACCGGTTTGGCCACGCCCGCCTGCTGCGCGACGGCCTCCATGCTGAGTTCGTGCAGTTCGGCTCGGCCGAGGACCGCGTAGGCGGCGTCGAGCAGTTGGGCGCGACGTTGCTCGGGAGGCAGGCGCGGCGCGTAGCGGCGGCGCGGGCGGTCGGTCCCGGTGCGGGATTTCGTCACGGCCAGCTCACCTCCATTCGACCATCGTGTCAGTCCCGGCCTGGAATGGGAAAACGATCGACCAGCCAAATGCTACGGCACCGTTGTATTCGTCATCCGCAATTGCTACGGTGGCGTTGTATTCGCCGTCCGGCGCAGCACGCACCGAGGGAGCAGCCCCCATGGCCTTCGATCCGACCACCCTCCGCAGGGACGATTACGGGTTCTTCGGCCCCGATTCGCTGAGCTGGAAGATCTGGACCGCTCCCACCGCGGTCATCGGCTTCCAGCGGGCGGTCGTTCTGGAACACTTCGATCCGTTCCTGACCGCGGCCGTAGCCGACGCCCGGGGCATCTACACCGATCCGCGCAGTCGGCTGGACAACACGTTCTCGTACTTCCTCATCGCGGCCATCGGGGACGGACGCACCGCCATCCAGGCGTCCGAACACCTCATGCGGGTGCACGCGCCCATGACCGGCATCGAACCGATCAGCGGGCAGCGCTACAGCGCCAACAGTCCCGAGACCCAGCTGTGGATCCACATCACCGGCTGGCATTCGGTGCTCAAGGCCTACGAGGTGTACGGTCCCGGCCCGCTCACCCCCGAGGAGGACGAACGGTACTGGGCCGAATGCGCCATCGCGGCCGAACTCCAGACCTGCAAGCCGGAGGACGTCCCGCGCAACCGCGCCGAGGTGCGCGAGTACTACGCGCGGGTGCGCCCGCGGCTGTGCGTCTCCGAGGCCGCCGCCGAGGGAATGCGGCATCTGCTGTGGACATCCCGGAAGAACGGCGCGGGGATCACCTACGCGCTGGGCAGCAGGCTGCTGTCGCTCGCCTCCGCGCCCATCACCCCGCAGTGGATGCGCCGCCTCGGCGGGTACGACTACCCGGTGCTGGTGGATCTGGCCGTCCGTCCCGCCGCGAAGATCCTGGTCTGGCTGTTCGCGCTGTTCAATTCGTTCGGCCTGATCAAGGCCGCCCCGCTCATCGCGCCGATGGCCGGACAGATCCTGGCCCAGCACGTGAAATACGAACCGCCGACCACACCGGAGACCATCACCCCGGCCCGCGCGCGGGAGCTGTACAGCTCGCGCGGAGATCGGATGCGCGCGGTGGCAGACGCCGGTTAGGCACCGGTGACAGCCGCCGGCCCGGGATTCCCGCGTCCGGGCACGGCACCGGGTATCAGGCGAGCGGTTTCGCTTGTCTCAGGCGAGCGGTTTCGCTTGTCTCAGGCGAGCAGTTTCGCCTTCAGAGCCGCGATGTCGGCATCGGTCAGCCGCAGGCCGTCGCGGACGTAGCCGTCGAAGCTGCCGTAGCTCCGGTCGACCTGGTCGAATGCCGCGTCCAGCGCCGCCGGGACCACACCGTTGAGGGCGTCGTTCTCCGCCGCCCCGCGATAGTGGTTCGACAGCAGGTAGTCGTAGGTGACGGTGTCGCGGTCCACGCCGAGAAGGGTGAGCAGCACCGCGGCGGTCCACCCGGTGCGGTCCTTGCCCGCGGTGCAGTGGAACAGCACCGAACCGTCGGCGTGGGCGATATCGCGCAAGACACTCGCGAAGCCCTCGTTCGCGCCGGGGGCGGTGATGAAGGCGCGGTAGAGATCCGCGCCCGCCGACAGCGTGGAGACCAGCACCTGCGGCGGGGCCTGGCCGATGACGTCATCGTGGTTCAGCGTCGCGCCGACCGGCACCCGATCGGGGGCGGCGGCGCGCTCGAAGGAGGTGCGCAGGTCGTCGACGACGGTCAGGCCACGGGCGGTGAGCGCGGCCAGATCGGCGTCGGTGGCCTTGCTCAGATCCCCGCTGCGGAACACCAGACCGGTGCGCACGGTATGCCCGTCCGTGGTGCGGTAGCCGCCCGCGTCACGGGCGTTGGCGACGCCCCGCAACCCGAGGGACCGATCGTCGGTGCTCACCACCACGGCGGTGGTCGCGGCGGACGGATCGGCCGCCGCGGCGGTGCCCGCCGCGCCGACGACGGGGGCGAAACAGAGGGCGGCCGTCACGACGGCCCGGACAGCGCGGTCGCGCACCATGAGTACCTCTTTCCGTCGGCCGGACTCCACGGTCCGGCGATCCCCCGGCAAATTACCGGACGGAAGTATCGCGGCCGGGGCCCGCCCGCCTCAGGACGCGGCCGGGGCCTCGAAACGCGACAGCGCCAGCAGGCGCGAAATGGCGCGCAGGTACTTCTTTCGGTAGCCGCCGTCCAACATCTCCTGGGAGAAGATCCGGTCCAGTTTGGCGCCGGAGACGGTCACCGGGATACCGGCGTCGTAGAGCCGGTCGGCCAGCACCACGATGCGCAGCGCCACCGCCTGATCGGTCACCGTGTGCACACCGGAGATGTAGACCGCCGAGATGCCGTGGATCAGCGCGCCGTACCGCGACGGGTGCAGGGTGCTCAGGTGCTTGCACAGCTGGTCGAACTCGTCGAGGGTGGAATCCGGTGTGGCGGCGGCCTTCTCGGCCAGCAGCTCGGGCGCGGTGGGTTCGGGGGCGGGCGGCAGGTCGCGGTGCCGGTAGTCGGGTCCGTCCACGCGCACGGCCTCGAACAGCGAACCCAGCTTCTTGATCTCGCGCAGGAAGTCCTGGGCGGCGAAGCGGCCCTCGCCCAACTGCCCCGGCAGGGTGTTGGAGGTGGCGGCCACCGAGACACCGCGCGCGGTCAGCTCGGTCAGCAGGCGCGAGACCAGCATGGTGTCGCCCGGATCGTCGAGTTCGAACTCGTCGATGCACAGCACGCTGTTGGCGGCGAGCCGCTCCACGGCGTTGTTGAAGCCGAGCGCGCCGACCAGGTTGGTGACCTCGCCGAAGGTGCCGAAGGACTTCGGAGCGGGCACGCTGTGGAAGATCGAGGCCAGCAGGTGGGTCTTGCCGACACCGAAGCCGCCGTCCAGGTACAGGCCCACGCCCTGCACCGGCTTCTTCTTGCCGAACAGGCCCTTCTTGTCGGCGGCCTTGCGCACCTTGGTGACCTGGGCGGCGAACTCCTCGGCCGTGCGCACGGCGGCGGCCTGGGTCGGCTCCTTGGGATCGGGGATGTAGGAGGCGAAGCTCACCTCGTCGAAGGTGGGCGGCGGCACCATCTGGGCGACGAGCTGATCTGCCGGAACCTCCGGGTGGCGATCGACGAGGCGTTGTTGCACCCGCGTAGCGTACTGACGTGGTGTGATGGACAGTCATGCAGCGTATCCCCAATGTGACCCAGCTCGCAGCCATCGGTGCGGACCACCTGGTTGGGATGTACGCCTATCCGGCGCGACCGGATCGGCCGTGGATACGCGTCAACTTCGTCACCAGCATCGACGGGACGGCCACCCTGGACGGACGATCCGGCGGACTCGCCACCCCCGCCGACAAGAGGGTCTTCCATCTGCTGCGTGACCTCGCCGACGTGGTGCTCGTCGGTGCGGGCACCGCCCGCGCCGAGAACTACGGAGCCGCCCACACCGACGAGCGCCTGCGAATCCGGCTGCACCACCACGGGTTCGGCGGCCACCCGGACGGCGCACCACCCCGCATCGCGGTGGTCACCGCCAGTGCGGCACTCGATCCCACCAGCCGCCTGTTCACCGATACCGGCGCGCATCCGCTCATCCTCACCACCGCCGACGCGCCCGCCGACCGCAAGAAGGCGCTCACCGACGCCGGAGCCGAGATCGTCGAAGCGGGCGAGACCGCCTGCACCGCAGACGGAATCCGCACCGCCCTGGGCGAACGCGGCTTCCGCCGGGTGCTGTGCGAGGGCGGCCCCGCACTGTTCGGCGACCTCATCGAGGCCGAGGCCGTCGACGACCTCTGCCTCACCGTGACACCCCTGCTGGTGGGCGGAACCGGACGGCGGATCGCGTTGTCCCCCAATGCCATGCCGACCCCCATGTGCTGTCGGCACCTGCTGCTCGCGGACGACGGCACCATGCTCACCCGCTGGGAACGCGCCCACCCGCACGGCTGACGCCACCCTCGCGACCTCGTCCCCGGCGTCGGCGGCGCACCGGCCGCCCCACCCATTGCTGAAACCGGCCGCCGGACCTGGCAGGCTGTAGCGCATGCGCTGGACTCGGGCCGCTCTGCTGGCGTCGACACTTTCGATCCTGGTGACCACCGGCTGCGGGGCCGGACCGTCGGACCGCCCCGACGTCGCCGTCGAACGGCCGCGCCAGGCCGGGGAGGTGCAGACCTCCACCGAACCCACCCCGCCCCCGGCTCCCGAGGTGCCGAAAACCGAGCTGGCATGGCGGGATTGCACCGTCCCCACCTTCAATCTGCTGTCACTGGGCACGCCGCCCGCCGGTCTCGTCCTGGAGTGCGCCGAATACACCACGCAGGTGGACGCCACCGGCGGCGTGGGCGGCAACTTCCAGACCGCGGCCCTGCGCGCCCGCTACGACCGCACCCCCGCCGACGCCGCACCGCTGGTGCTGACGTCGGGTTCGGACCGGGCCTCCACCGCCACGCTGGCGGCCTTCGCGGCGGGCGGAGCGGGAGCGCTGCTGAGCGAGCGGCCCGTGGTGGCCGTGGATCGGCGCGGCATCGGCAGCTCCGAACCCATCGACTGCGTGGGCGGCGATATCCGGCAGCGACTGCTCGACCAGGCCCAATTCGGTCCCGGGGCAAGCGATCCGGTGGCGGCGGTGGCCGGGCTGAGCCAGGACGCCACCATCTCCTGCCAGGACTACCTGCAACCCGGACAGGGCACCTTCGACGCCGCGCACGCCGCCGACGACATCGAGCAGTTGCGACGGCAGTGGCAGGTCGAGCACATCGCACTGCTCGGCAGTGGCAGCGGGTCGAATATCGCGCTGGCCTACGCCCGCAAGTACGGCGACCACCTCGCCCGCCTGGTGCTCGACTCACCCGAACCGGTCGACACCGATGCCGTCGGACGGGCCGAACAGCGGGTCAAGGGCGCCGAGGCCGCGCTCACCGCCTTCGCGCAGCGCTGCCGGGCCCTGAACTGCGCCCTGGGTGACGATCCGCGCACCGCCATCGCCGATCTGGTGGCGCGGGCCGAGCGCGGGGAGTTCGGGGAGCTGTCGGCGGCGGCGCTGGTGACCACGCTCAGCGACTTCCTCGGCGATCCGCGCGGACTGCCGAATCCGGTCGTCACCGAATTCGCCGACGCCCTGGCCGCACTCGGCCGCGGCGATCGCGGACCCATCACGCCGCGGGTGCAGCGGGCCGCCGCTGCCATCGCCAACGACGGCGCGTTCGTGAACCGGTGCAGCGACAGCCAGCTGCCCGCCACCCCGGTGCAGGCCCGGGAGCTGATGGGCACCTGGGGCGGCGAATACCCGGTGTTCGGGCGGGTGGCGGCCATCGACCTCATGGTGTGTTCGGCCTGGCCGGTCGCCGCACCGCAGGCCATGCCGGAGAAGTTCGAACTCGACACGCTGGTGCTGGGCGCGAAGGCCGACCCGGTGGTGGGTGATGAGGGACGGCCCACGGTGACCGGGGCGCTGGCCGCGGCGGGGGCGCGCACCTCCACCGTGGAATGGCAGGGGTGGGGGCATCCGGTGGTGTCGCATTCCGGCTGTGCGCAGCGGGCCGTCGTGGACTACCTGCGGCAGGGCACCCTGCCCGAGAACGGCACCGCCTGCCCGGCCTGAGCCCGATCGGTCGGTCGGATGACCGGTAGGCGGGAGTCGCGCCGGTCAGCGCGGCCACGCCGATGCCCCGGGAGATTGTGCGCTATCGCACGCTTTCGGCGGGTCCGCGCACCCATGACGGTACCTTCCGGTGTACCGTGCCCCAGTGTTCCTTCGCCAGCTCGAGCCCCGAACAGCTCGTACCACCGCCGAGGTCCTGAACTTCGCACTGTGGCCCTTCGCGATCCTGACCGTACTGAACCGAGTGTTCATCAAGGCCGTCAACGGATTCATCACCGACGACTTCCGACCGGTCTACAACGCGTCGCTGGCGTTCTTGAACCACCAGCCGATCTACACCGCGAACTTCGGCTCCACCGACCCGCACTACCTGTACCCGCCGAGCGGGACACTGCTCATCGCGCCGCTGGCGATTCTCGATCCGGAGAAGTCGCGCTGGTGCTTCATCCTGCTCAACGCGGTCGCGATTCTGCTCGCCTGGTATCTGCTGCTGCGGCTGTTCAAGTTCACGCTCTCCTCGGTGGCCGCGCCCGCGCTGCTGCTGGCCATGTTCATGTCCGAGACCGTGATCAACACACTGGTTTTCACCAATATCAACGGCTGCATTCTGCTGATCGAAGTGGTGTTCATCCACCTGCTGCTGCAACGGCGGGATCTGTGGGCGGGTGTGGCCATGGGGCTGGCGATCGCGGTGAAGGGGCCGATCCTCGCGCCGCTGCTGCTCGTCGCGGTGGCACGCGGCCAGTGGAAGACGCTCGTCCCGGCGATCAGCGTCCCGGTGGTGCTCAACCTGGCGGCCTGGCCGCTCATCGTGGACTGGATGGATTTCTGGACCCACACCTATCCGTACCTGTCGGAGGCGCGGGACTACTTCAACAGCTCCATCGTCGGCAACGGCATGTACTACGGTGTCGCGGACTGGCTGACCTGGATCATCCGGCTCAGCATCGGCGTACTGGTGCTGCTCTCGCTGTGGCTGCTGTACCGCTACTACCGCCAGGACGAGCTGTTCTTCATCTGCACCAGCTCCGGCGTGCTGCTCACCGCGGTCTTCGTGCTGGGGCCGCTCGGGCAGATGTACTACTCCATGCTGCTGTTCCCGTTCCTCATGACGGTGGTGCTGCGCAATTCGGTGCTGCGGAACTGGCCCGCCTGGCTGGCCATCTTCGGCTTCATGACCTACGACAAGTGGCTGTCGGACCGCTGGCAGAGCGCCGGTCGCACCCTGGAGTACCTGCGCACCACCTTCGGCTGGGGTTTGCTGCTCATCGTGGTGTTCTGTGTCCTGGGTGACCGCTATCTGGCCGCCAGGCGCGAGGGTCGGCTGCGCGTCGGCCTCACCCTCGATCCGCCGTGGATGCATCCGGAGACCGCGGTGACGCGCGAGCGGTTGAACGGGCGGCCTCGCGAGGCCGTCGAAACCGCCAAGCCGTAGGACGCTGCGAGCGCCGAAGCGACGTATTAGCGTGGGGGCATGAGTTCCGATGCTGATACCTCGCTTCCGGCACCGCGCATTCAGCTGACGCCGCAGGAGTGGCGGGCCAAACTCTCCCCCGAGGAGTACCGGGTGCTGCGGGAGGCCGGCACCGAACGGGCCTTCACCGGCGAATACACCGACACCGAGACCGAAGGCGTGTACTCCTGCCGAGCCTGCGGGGCCGAATTGTTCCGCAGCGGCGAGAAATTCCACTCGCACTGCGGCTGGCCGTCATTCTTCGATCCGGCGAACTCCGACGCGGTCATCCTGCGCCCGGACGATTCACTGGGTATGCGCCGGGTCGAGGTGCTGTGCGCCACCTGCCACAGCCATCTGGGGCATGTCTTCGAAGGTGAGGGCTATCCGACGCCCACCGACAAGCGCTACTGCATCAATTCGATCTCGCTGCGGCTGACGCCCACCGAGCGGTAGCGCGGGCAGCGGGGAGGACGACGAACGGACCCACGACACGTCGGTGTCACCGCCCATGTGACACCTCGGTGGTCGCGGTCCGAACGAACAACCAGTCTTCCTGCGGTCGCACCCCTCGGACTCCGCAGACGAACGAGTCGCAGAAACCCTACGGAGAGCGAGGGATTCCCCGCATGCCCCGAATTCCTGGGGCAGTCGGGTGGCTAACGGTTGGCTATCGCGCTCAGGGCAGTGCGTTGACCAGTTGCTCCACCTCGACGCGCGGGCCGGTGAAGAACGGGATCTCCTCGCGGACGTGCAGGCGGGCCTCGGTGGCGCGCAGGTCGCGCATGAGGTCGACGATGCGGTGCAGTTCGGGGGCCTCGAAGGCGAGCAGCCACTCGTAGTCGCCGAGGGCGAAGGAGGCGACGGTGTTGGCGCGTACGTCCGGGTAGCCGCGGGCGGCCTTGCCGTGGTCGGCCAGCATCTTGCGGCGCTCCTCATCGGGGAGCAGGTACCACTCGTAGGAGCGAACGAAGGGGTACACGCAGATGTACTTGCCCGGCTCCTCACCGGCGAGGAAGGCCGGGATGTGGCTCTTGTTGAACTCGGCCGGGCGGTGCAGGGCGGCATTGCTCCACACCGGGGCGCTGGCGCGGCCCAGTTCGGTGGTGCGGCGGAAATCGGCGTAGGCGGCCTGCAACTCCTCGATCTGCTCGGCATGCCACCAGATCATGAAATCGGCGTCGGCGCGCATCCCGGCCACGTCGTAGAGGCCGCGCACCACCACCCCGCGCTCCTCCAGCGAATCGAAGAAGGCCCTCGCCTCCTTGACGATCGCCTCGCGCTCGTCCCCCAGCGCCCCGGGCTCCACCTGGAACACCGAGAACATGAGGTAGCGGATGGTGTCGTTGAGGGCCTTGTAGTCGAGTCGCGCCATACCCCCATCGTGCCATTCGCCCGGATCGTATCGGCACGCCGGGCGCGCTGTTCGGGATAGATGTCGAACACATCCACCACCGGCGAGTTTCAGCGCACACCCGCGCACTTGGCCAGCCGGTCGCACGATGCCACCGCCGTCGCGCCGGATCGGCACCGTGCCGCGAGCACCCGCGGGACAACCCCGCGCGGGCGTGAGGGGCGGCCTCGCACCGGGCACCGAGCACCGAGCACCGAGCACCGAGCACCGAGCACCGAGCACCGAGCACCGAGCCAACGGATACCCGAACCGGGACGGGTGGGAGGATTCGCGCCGCTGCCGACATCACGATCGGAGAGAACGCATGCGCCACGTTCCTGCCCGAGCCGTTCGCCACGCACCCCGTCCACCGAATCGAGCTACCGGACGCTGGCCAGATGGT
The DNA here is from genome assembly GCF_007362295.1 of Nocardia otitidiscaviarum. Classification (NCBI taxonomy): domain Bacteria; kingdom Bacillati; phylum Actinomycetota; class Actinomycetes; order Mycobacteriales; family Nocardiaceae; genus Nocardia; species Nocardia otitidiscaviarum. Next base: position 4,177,487 of record NZ_CP041695.1, read on the forward strand.
CCACGATACGGGTGGCGGCAGCGGTGCCGGAAGCCGCGCACGCGGGGACTCCGACACCATCGAGGTAGGCACCCGCCAAGGCCAGGCCGGGAAGGTCGGCGACGGTATCGCGCAGGGCGGCAATGCGTTCGGTGTGGCCGGGGGCGTACTGCGGGAGGCCGCCGGGCCAGCGCTGCACCACCGTCGTGACGGGTCGGACCGGGGTGCCGATGACGGTGGTGAGGTCGTCCACGGCGGCGGCGGTGAGGTCCTCGTCCGACCAGGACAGCGGGGCCGGATCGCCGAAGCGGCCGAAGGAGGCGCGGACCAGCGCCACCTCGCGGGCGGCCAGATGCGGCCATTTGCGGCTGGAGAGCGTGAACGCCTTGGCGCGCAGCGGTTCTCCGGTGGCGACGAGAATTCCGGAGTTGTCCGGCAGCGGGGTGTCGCGCGGCAGGGCCAGCGCCACCACGGCGGAGGAGGCCAGTTCGATGCCACCGGCGAGATCGGCGGCGGCCGGGGCGATCTCGCGCAGCAGGGTGGCCGTGACGGGGGCCGGGGTGGCCAGCACCACGGCGTCCACCGGGCCGATCGGGTCCAGTTGCCAGCGCGCACCGGTGCGGGTGAGACGGGTTGCGGCGGTGTCGGTTTCGACCCGCACGGCGGCGGCGGCGCGCAAGGCGTCCAACAGGACCCGATAGCCGTCGCGAATGCCGCCGAAGACCGGTGTATCCGATTGCGGCGGAAGTGCCTTGCGCACGGCCTCGGTGAGACTGGCGGCTCCGGCGTCCAGCGCCGCCGCGAGGGTCGGCAGGGCCGCGCGCACTCCGATGGTGTCGGCGGTTCCGGCGTACACCCCGCCCAGCAGCGGATCCACGCTGCGCCGCACCACCTGCGCCCCGAAACGCTCCGCCACCAGCGCGCCCACCGCGACATCCGCGCCGCGTTCCCAGCGCAGCGGCCATTCCGGCTCGGCCGCGATCCGCCCCATGGTCTCCGCGTCGACCAGCCCCGCAACCGCTTCCGCCTCGGCGGGAATCCCCATGAGAGTGCGTTCGGGCAGCGGATGCGCGGCCCCGCCCGACCAGATCAGCGGTCGCTTGCCCGCCGGGTGCACCAACTGCTCGGCGATCCCCAATTCCCGCATCAGCGCCGGGATCTCGGGCCGCCGCCCCACGAACGCCTCGGCCCCCAGATCCACCGGCTCCCCCGCGATATCGACGGTCCGCAGAATCCCCCCGACCCGCTCACCCCCCTCCACCAGCACCAGCTCGACCCGCTCCCCCAACGCCCCCCGCAACCGATACGCCGCCACCAACCCGCTGATCCCGCCACCGACCACCGCGACCCGCATCGACCACTCCTCAGCCACTCGGAATCACCGCACCCGACCGCACGAGCGAGGCGACAGCGACACCCCATCCCACCGGCGAGCCACTGCCCTTCGGAACCTACTCCTGCACCGGCTGTGACCCACGCCGCCCCTGGCCACCGACATGACCGTCGTAGCGTCCGAAGCCCGTCGGGTCCTGGTAGCGGCAGCCGGTCAGAGTGGGGTGGGGAGGCTGTGGATGAGTTCCACGGCGGCGGTGATGGCGCCCGGGTCGGTGTCGGGGAGGACGCCGTGGCCGAGGTTGAAGATGTGGCCGGTGGCGCCGAGGGCGATGGCCTGGTCGGCCTCGTGGGCGATGCGGCGGATCTCGGATTCGACGGCCGTGGGTCCGGCGAAGAGGACCGCGGGGTCGAGGTTGCCCTGGAGGGCTTTGCCGGGGCCGATGCGGCGGACGGCGTCGGTCAGCGGGACGCGCCAGTCGACGCCGACCACATCCGCGCCCGCCTCGGCCATCGCGCCCAGCAGTTCGCCGGTGCCGACGCCGAAATGGATTCGGGGGACGCCGTATTCGGCCAGCTCGGCGAAGACGCGCTCGGAATGCGGGAGTACGAACTCGCGGTACTGCGCCAGCGGCAGCGCGCCCGCCCAGGAGTCGAACAGCTGCATGGCGTCCACGCCGGTGTCCAGCTGGGCGCGCAGGAATTCGATGGTGATGTCGGTGAGCACGCCCATGAGCTGATGCCAGGCGTCCGGATCGGCGAGCATCATGGCCTTGGTGCGCTCGTGATGCTTGCTGGGGCCGCCCTCGACCAGGTAGGAGGCCAGCGTGAAGGGGGCGCCGGCGAAACCGATGAGCGGGGTGTCGCCGAGTTCGTCGAGCAGCAGCCGGATACCGGCGGTGACGGCCCCGACCTCCTCGGCGCGCAACCGCGGCAGCGCGCGGATATCGGCGAGGGTGCGTACCGGATTCGCGACCACGGGGCCGACACCGGCCACGATATCCAGGTCGATACCGGCGGCCTTGAGCGGAACCACGATGTCGGAGAACAGGATTGCCGCGTCCACCCGGTGGCGGCGGATGGGCTGCATGGTGATCTCGCACACGAGCTCCGGATTGAAGCAGGATTCCAGCATGCCGATCCCGGCGCGCAGCTCCCGATACTCCGGCAGCGACCGCCCGGCCTGGCGCATGAACCACACCGGACGCCGATGCGGCGTCGCGCCGGTGGCGGCGGCGAGGAACGGGGCATCGGTCAAGCGGCGGCGCGTGTGAGTGCTCATCACCGCTCATCGTAGAGGTGACCGGCGGCGCGCCTCCGACGACACCGGCCCCGGGAGGTTTACCTTTTGAGCGTGACACCGCTCGACTTCCGCGACGGCGCCGCACCGACCCCGGAACCCGATGAACCCGCCCGGTTCCGCGCCGCGGTCGAGGCGATGGGCACCGCAACCGTGCATCCTCGGATCGAGCTCGCACCGATCCGCCCGCCGCAGCGCCTGGCCCCCTACTCGTACGCCATCGGGGCGGAAGTCACGCAGGGCGACACCACCGTGGTGCCCGTGGACTCCGACGGTGACGCCTTCGGCCGACTCATCCTGCTGCACGACCCCGACGGCCAGGAGGCCTGGCACGGGGTGTTCCGGCTGGTCGCCTACATCCAGGCCGATATCGACGCCGCCCTGGCCGCCGACCCGCTGCTGCCGGAGGTGGCGTGGAGCTGGCTGGTGGACGCCCTGGAATCGCGGGTCCCGTTCACCGCGCTCGGCGGCACCGTGACCGCGACCAGTTCGGTGCGCTTCGGTGATATCGCCGGTCCTCCGCGCGCGCAGCAACTGGAGCTGCGGGCCTCCTGGACGGTCGGCGACACCCTGATGCGGCCGCATGTGGAGGCGTTCGGCGAGGTGCTCGCCTACGCCGCCGGGCTGCCGCCCGCGGGGGTGACGCGCCTCGAGGTGCGGCCGGGCGGCGCGGACGACACGCAACAGTAATCACTCCGCTATCACCCTCGTCACAGCCGCGACCGGCCGGTGTCCAGCTGACTGAACATCAAACTTTCTGTACCGCAACGAAATCAGCGGCGGCCACGTACGATACCGATCAGTCCGGCGCAGTCTCCGCAGCCGCCCGAATCCGAATGGGACGCGGACCCGGCCGCGCCCAACCCGTAGAGTTCAAGACCATGTCCGTACCAGACGATTCCGAAGCCACTGCCGCGGTCCCCCTGCTCGCGCCAGTGGACGGCGTACCACCGGTACTGGACACCGCCGCCGAGATAGCCGCCGCCGCCCGCAGCATCGCCGCCGGTTCCGGACCGCTCGCCGTGGATGCCGAACGCGCGTCCGGCTTCCGCTACTCCAGCCGTGCCTACCTCATCCAGTTGCGCCGCGCCGGATCGGGCACCTTCCTCATCGACCCGATTCCGGTGGATCAGGACCTGGAGCCACTGGCCGCCGCCGTCAACGATCTGGAGTGGGTGCTGCACTCCGCCGACCAGGATCTGCCCGGACTGGCCGAACTCGGCCTGTACCCCGCCCGCCTGTTCGACACCGAACTGGGTGGACGGCTGGCCGGATTCGAGCGCGTGGGCCTGGCCGCCATGGTGGAGCGACTGCTCGGGCGGGAACTGCGCAAGGGGCACGGTGCGGCGGACTGGTCCACGCGGCCGCTGCCGGACGAATGGCTCAACTACGCGGCCCTCGATGTGGAGCTGCTGCTGGAATTGCGCGACGCGGTCGCCGTGGAACTGGACGAGCAGGGCAAGACCGGTTGGGCCGCGCAGGAATTCGAACATGTGCGCACTGCCGAACCCGCACCACCCAAGGCCGACCGCTGGCGGCGCACCTCCGGCATCCACACCCTGCGCCGCACCCGTCAGCTCGCCATCGTCCGGGAACTGTGGACCACCCGCGACAAGCTCGCCCGGCTGCGCGATGTCGCCCCCGCCCGCATCCTGCCGGATTCGGCCATCATCGCCGCCGCCGCCAACGAGCCCAAGACCATCGCCCAGTTGCGCGCCCTGCCGATCTTCGGCGGCCCGCGGCAACGGCGGTACTCGCGCGAATGGCTGGGCGCGGTGGAGCGGGCCCGCGCGCTGCCCGACAGCGAACTGCCCCCGCTGGCGCAGCCCTTCGACGGTCCCCCGCCGGTGAACCGGTGGGAGCGCCGCGACCCGGCCGCCGCCGCGCGACTGCAGCGCGCCCGCGCCGCCATGACCGATCTGTCCGGTGAGGTGTCGATTCCGGTCGAGAACCTGCTGACGCCCGACCTGCTGCGCCGCATGTGCTGGGACGGTCTGCCGCGCACCGCCGCCAATGGCGACGGTGCGGCCGTGATCGACGACTACCTCAGCGCCGGGGGCGCGCGCCCGTGGCAGCGGGAACTCACGGTGCCGCGCCTCGCCACCGCGCTCTTCGCGCCCGCACAGCAGACATAACCCCGCGCCGCGCGAGGACGGTCGCAGCACCCGCGACGGATGCGGCAGCAGCGACAGGCCCGCCACCCGCGACAGGTGCGGCACCAGCTACAGGTGCGGCACCAGCAACGGGCACAGTTCCAGCGACGAGAACGGGCCCGGCCCCCGGCAACGGGCACGGCCCCCAGCGACGGGTGCGGGCAAGGCCCCGGTCGGCAACGGGCACGGCACCAGCGACGGGTGCGGCCCACGGCGACAGGCACAGCCCAGGCGACGGGTGCCGTCCCGGGCGACAGGCCCATCGTGCACCCCGACCGGCTGGCTGTCGTCCTCCAGTGGCAGAGGATGACCGGCCGGATGTCAGTCCTCGTAGACCGGCGGACGGCGGTCCTTGCGAGCCCGCATGGCCTCGTCGAAGTTCTCGGTGGTGAGCCGCACGTAGAGCTGCGCCATGCCCTCCTGCTGCATATGCGATTCGAAGCTGCCCGCCTCCATGCCGCTCCACAGCATGCGCTTGGTGAGCTCGGTGCCGACGCGGCTGTAGCGCAGGATCTGCTCGGCCAGGTCGTAGCAAGTGTCGAGCAGTTTCTCGGCGGGGACGACGCGGGAGACCAGGCCGATGCGTTCGGCTTCGGCGGCGTCCACGTCGCGACCGGTGAGCATGATGTCGAAGGCGCGGGAGGAACCGATGGCGCGCGGCAGCAGATAGCTGAAGCCGAGCTCCGCGGAGGTGAGGCCGTTGTTGATGCCCGCCGCCCGGAAGTAGGCGCCCTCGGCGGCGATGCGGATGTCCGCGCCCACGCTGAGGCAGAACCCGCCGCCGATGGCCGCGCCGTTGACGGCGGCGATCACCGGCTGATGCATGCGGCGCAGCGCCAGCATGACGTCGTTGAACAGGTCCATGGAGCGGCGGGCGATACTGGTCCGGGTCAGCCCCGCGACGCCGGGGACGCTGCCCGAGTGCTGGAGGTCCGCCCCGGAGCAGAAGCCCTCCCCGGCCCCGGTGAGCACCACCGCGCGCACCTCGTTGTCGGCGGCGACCGCCTGCAGGGTCTCCCGCAGCGGCACCATGACGTCGAAGGCCATGGCGTTCATGCGCTCGGGGCGGTTGAGTGTGATGAGCGCGACCTGCGGACGCGGCTTCTCGACGAGCACGAAGGACATGCGAACTCCTGAACCGGCTGTTCCCGATAAACTGTAACCGGTTCTAGAATCTACGCGAGCAGCCGCGCCCCGCATCCGAAAATCGCGCGGACTCCGCGCCCTACGAGACGGCCTGCTCCGCCACCACGTCCGCGTCGACGGTCAGCGCGCCCCCGCGCAACCAGGCGGTCACCCGCTGGGCCACATCGGGCGGGGTGAGCCCGAGCTCCTGACGCAGCTGCGCGATCGAAGCGTGATCCAGGAAGCGTTGCGGCACACCGATCTCCCGGGTCGGCACGTCCAGCCCGGCGGCGCGGATCCGCGCCGAGACCGAGGAGCCGATACCGCCGTGCAGGCCGCTGTCCTCGAGCGTCACCACCATGCGGTAGTGCTCGGCCAGTTTCACGATGCCCTCGTTGACGGGCAGCACCCAGCGCGGATCGATGACGGTGACCGAAATCCCTTCCGCCTCCAGCAGTTCCGCCGTGCGCATGGCCAGTTCCGCGAAACAGCCGACGCCGACCAGCAGCACATCGCCGTGCACCGACCGCACCGATTCCCGACCGTCGGGCAGGTGCAGCACGTCGATGCCGTCATGCCGCTCGATGGCCGAGATCTCCTCGCACACTGTGCCTTTCGGGAAGCGGATGGCGGTCGGGCCGTCGTTGATCAGCAGCGCCTCGCCCAGTTCCTCACGCAGGGTGGCCGCGTCGCGCGGGGCGGCCACGCGCATTCCGGGCACGATGCCCAGCACCGACATATCCCACATGCCGTTGTGCGAGGCGCCGTCGTCGCCGGTGAGGCCGGCACGGTCGAGCACCAGCGTCACGGGCAGCTTCAGCAGCGCCACATCCATGAGCAGCTGGTCGAAGGCGCGGTTGAGGAAGGTGGAGTAGATGGCGACCACCGGATGCATACCGCCCAGCGCCAGCCCGGCCGCCGAGGCGATACCGTGCTGTTCGGCGATGCCGACGTCGAACATGCGCTCCGGGAAGCGGTTCCCGAACGCGCTCAGCCCGGTCGGTCCGGGCATGGCGGCGGTGATGGCCACGATGTCGTCGCGCTGCTCGGCCTGGGCGATGAGTTCCTCGGAGAACACCGCGGTCCAGCTCTGCGCCCCGGATTTGCCGACCGGCTCGCCGGTCTCGGGATCGATGCGGCCCACGGCGTGCATCTGATCGGCCACATGGTCCTCGGCCGGTTTGAAACCGCGCCCCTTCTGGGTGACCGCGTGCACCACCACCGGGCCGCCGAAGTCCTTGGCACGCCGCAGCGCCGCTTCCAGGGCCACCGGGTCGTGCCCGTCCACCGGGCCCACGTACTTCAGCCCGATGTCGCCGAACAGCTCCTGCGGCGCGACCGCGTCCTTGATGCCGGTCTTGAGCGCGTGCAGCATCGAGTAGGCCGGTTCGCCCACCCGGGGAATGGACTGCACGATGCGTTTGGTGGCGTCGAGGGCGTGCTCGTAGGCGGGCTGCATGCGCAGCGCGGTGAGCCGGTCGGCCAGGCCGCCGATGGTGGGCGCGTAGGAGCGGCCGTTGTCGTTCACCACGATGACGACCGAGCGGTCCTGCCCGGCGGCGATATTGTTCAGCGCCTCCCAGCACATGCCGCCGGTGAGCGCACCGTCGCCGACCACCGCGACCACGTGCCGCTTCTGCCGGGTCAGCGCGAACGCCTTGGCCAGTCCGTCGGCGTAGGACAGCGCGGCCGAGGCGTGCGAGGACTCCACCCAGTCGTGCTCGCTCTCGGCGCGGCACGGGTAACCGGACAGCCCGCCCTGTTTGCGCAGCGTGTCGAAGCCGTCCTTGCGGCCGGTCAGGATCTTGTGCACGTACGCCTGGTGACCGGTGTCGAAGATGATCGGATCGGCCGGCGAGTCGAAGATGCGGTGCAGCGCGATGGTCAGCTCCACGACGCCGAGGTTCGGCCCCAGGTGACCGCCCGTCGCGGCGACTTTCCGCACCAGGAACTCGCGAATCTCCTCGGCCAACTCGCCCAGCTCCGGTACCGACAGCCGACGCAGGTCCTCGGGCGTATCGACCCGGGAAAGCACTCCCACGGCTATTGCTCCCTCCGGAAAACTCCTGTGTTTGCCACAGTCTACGGAGCCCCTACCGGCCCCCGATGCCGGGAATGAAACCCCACCTGCGACATCGGCTTCGAATGTGAGGTTACACACGATACTCGGGTTCGCGCGGGCCGTCGGCCGGGTCGGAGCGGACAACGGGCGGCGGTGGGGCACGCCTGTTCGACCTCCCGGATTCCGGCCAGGCCACGGATACGGCGAAGCGATGGATACGGCGAAGCGGTGTCGCACCGCCGAGCCGCCGCGCCCCGCGCGCCGTGGCCGCCTATCGAACTCCCGTGTCGGCGTGGCCCGGTCCCGGCCGGGGCGTCGGTAGCATCGGCCGTGACCCGTCCGCCTACCCGGAGGAATGCCCGTGACCAGCACCGAGACCGGCACCGTCACCACCTTCGGCAGCGGGGCCGCGCGCGCCACGCCGGATCTCATGCGGGTCACCATCTCCATCGAGTCGCGGGCGGAGACCGTGTCGGCGGCGTATGCCCGCGCCGGGGAGCGCAGCGACGCGGTGGTCACCACCCTGCGCGGCGACGGGGTGCGAGCCGCCGATATCGCCACCAGCGGGCTGTCGGTGCGCACCGACACCGTGTGGGCCGAGAATCGCGAACGCATCACCGGCTACATCGCCACCACCGCGCTGACCGTGGTGTTGCGCGATGTCGGATCCAGCAGTGCCGCAACGCAATCCGGAATCGCCCCGGCCACCGTCATCGCGCACGCCGTGGACGCGGGCGGCGACGACGTCCGCCTCGGCGGCCTGAACCTCACCGTCTCCGACGAGGAGGCACTCCTGGCGCGGGCCCGCGACGCCGCCTGGGACAACGCCCTCGCCAAGGCCACCCAGTACGCCACCCGCGCCGGACGCACCCTGGGCCCGGTGGTGGAGATCACCGAGAACACCTCGATGCCCACCCCGGTCCCCCGCGCCTACGCCGTCGCCGCCAAATCCGCCGGAATGGGCGGATCCCCGGAGATCCCCGTCGAACTCGGCGAGAGCGAACTGTCCGCGAGCCTGCGCGTCACCTGGCAGCTGCGCTGAGCGAGCCCGAGGTCGCCGGGTCGTGATCGACCGGCCGCGCCGATCGTGCGATTCGCGGGCGAGAACGATGCGCCATCTATCGGAAGTACGGGTAGTCCTGCACCCAATGGAATCCGCGACTGTTGAGGGTGAAGCTGTTCAGGTCGACCCGTTCCAGAGTGACGGTGATCGGGCGACCCCGCAGTGTCCCGCGCAATGACAGCCGGTCCGGCACCGGTCGCTCGACGGACAACGTCGCGAACGGTTGTATTGTGTCATCGCTGAATATCACCCGGCCATCCGGTCGGAACTCGGCGCGCACCGCCACCAGTTCTCCGTTCATCCGTTGATAGGTCGCCTCCGCGGGGTCGTCGAAAACCAGTCGCTGCCATCGATTCTCGTCGGTCGTCAGCGGTGGTGTCGGTTGCCCGTCGAGGGTGAACTCGCGCACCTCCCAGATTCCGTACAGTTCGGACTTCGGGCTGTCGGGACCGTACTGCTCCTGCCAGACCAGCCAACGGTCGTAGCCACCCAGCACCACCCAGAAGGCGACGGCGAGTTGAAACCACACGGCCTTGCGGTTCTTCCGAACGTCGGTGAACAGCGGCGGCGGTGTCAGCGGTCGGCATGGGCGTTGCCGTACGAACAGATCGATCAGTCGCGCACAGTATGGAGCGAGCAGGATCAGGCCGATCAGCAGCAGATGCCCCGAGAGCAGCTTCTCCGGTATGTCGAACGTCAAGTTCAACAGCAGCACCTGAGCCATGCAGAGCACACTCGACAGGGCACCCAGTACCGCTGTCCGCGGTACGAACAACAGCAGCCCTGCCACGACTTCCGCCGCACCGAGGGCCATCTCGTACGGGTGCGAGCCACCGACCTGTAGCCACAGCACCGAGGCCGGACTCAGATCTCCGTACGGCTGCAACAGTTGCGCCAGCGTCGGTCCGGGCATCTGGGTGGGGATCAGCTTGGCGACTCCGAAACCGACCATCACCGCGCCCAGGCACAGGCGCAGGAAGAGGGTGAACCACGCCCACGAACGAGGGTGCGCGGTCCGGCGATCGACGACCGTCCACACCGCGGCGGCCACGACCGCGACCACCAGGATGCAGAACACCAGTACCCAATTGGCGGTCTGGTCACCGGCTCCGGAGTCCCGGTGCAGCACGGCGTCGACGCCGAAGACCGTCCGGCCCACCCACCCGGTGATCGGGTCGGCCGGCGCAACCGCCCATTCCCCGCCGAGGCGGTGGACCCAACGTCCGAGCAATCCCAGCAGCGCGAACGGGATCACGGTGGTGAACAGGCAGAACAGGCTGAAGTAGACGAAGCAGAAACGAAAGACGGCCCAGCGCCAACCTGCCGCGGTCGTGGACTGTGTTGAAAGGCTGTGATTCACGCCTTCAGCGAAGACGGTGCGGTGTGGTCAGCGCGTATGGATTATTCGATACACCGACGATATGCCGGACCTCGCGTCAGGCCCGCGGTAGTCGCACCGTGACACGCAGCCCGCCGCCGACACGCGGTGTGAGCGTGAGCGTTCCGTCGTGAGCTCGAGTAATGGTGTCGACGATGGCCAGCCCGAGCCCCACGCCCGCGTGATCGGTGCGGATGCGTTCGGTACCGCGCCGGAAGGGCTCGGCAAGCGTCGACACCAGTTGAGCCGACAGTATTTCGCCGGTGTTCTCGACCGTGAGGGTGACCGTGCCGGGGTGAATCGCGGTCGTCACCCATACGGTGCCTTGGTCGGCGACGTTGTGCACGATCGCGTTGTGCACGAGATTCGTGGTCAGTTGCAGCAGCAGTGCGTACGACCCGACGGTCGGGGTGATGTCGCCTGAGGTTTCCATGGTGAGCCCGCGCGCTTCGGCGAACGGGAGCAGCGTTTCGGCGGCTTCCTCGGCCAGCAGCGAAAGATCGACCGGTTCCCGCGTGAAGGAACGCTGATCGGCGCGGCTGAGCAGGAGCAACGCTTCGGTCAACTCGATCGCCCGGGCATTGACGGCATGGAGCCGTTCGACGAGTTCGCCGGTGCGGCGATCCGGATCGTCGCGGGCGACATCCAGCAGGGTCCGGGTGATCGCCAACGGCGTCCGCAGTTCATGCGAGGCATTCGCGGCGAACCTCCGTTGTTCGGCGACATGGGATTCGAGTCGCGCGAGCATGCCGTCGAAAGCGTCGGCGAGTTCGCGGAACTCGTCCTGGCGGCCCGGAAGTCGAATTCGGTGTGCGAGTGAGCCATTCGCGGCGGCCCTGGTGGCCGCGGTGATGCTGTCCAGTGGCGCGAGCATGCGTCCGGCCAGAAGCCAGCCGCCGACCAGACCGAACACCAGCAGGAACACCAGCACGACGGCCGCGGCCGTGCCGAACACACCCGGACCGAAGTTGGACGGGTCGACAATGAGCGGGAGATTGGCGGGGTCGGGCACGACATTCCCGACCGGCAGGTCACGCAGCAGAAACACCCATACGGCGGTAAGCAGCAGCACACCCGCGAGCATGAGGAACCCGGTGTAGCTGAGCGCGAGCTTGAGGCGAACGCTCAACCCGGGTGCCCTATTCATGCGCGGATTCGTCGATCCGGTAGCCGACACCGGGCACGGTGGCGATGAGACCGGGTTCACCGAGCCGTTTGCGTAGGGCCGACACGGTGATTCGCACCGCGTTCGTGAACGGGTCGGCGTTCTCGTCCCATGCTCGCTCCAGCAATTCCTCGGCGCTGATCACACCGCCTTCCGCGGCGACGAGCACCTCGAGCACGGCGAATTGCTTGCGCGTGAGCGCGATATAGCGGCCGTCCCGATAGACCTCGCGACGAAACGGATCCACACGCAATCCGGCGATCTCCCGCACCGGCGGCCGGCTGTGCGCACGCCGACGGTCCAGCGCGCGGAGCCGAAGCACGAGTTCACGCAGTTCGAAAGGCTTGGTGAGATAGTCGTCGGCGCCGAGCTCGAATCCCGACGCCTTGTCGTCGAGCCGGTCGGCGGCGGTCAACATCAGAATCGGCATGCCACTACCGGACGCGACGATATGTTCGGCGATCACGTCGCCGGAGGGCCCGGGGATGTCGCGATCGAGGACGGCGATGTCATAGCTGTTGATGGTCAACAGTTCCATCGCGGTGTCACCGTCACCGGCGATGTCGGCGGCGATCGCGGCCAGGCGCAACCCGTCGCGAATGGCCTCCGCCAGGTACGACTCGTCCTCTACCACCAGTACACGCATGCTCTCGATGCTAAGTCGAGGCGTATTTCGCCGACGTATGCGAAACGGCTTACGGGCCGGCAACACCCTGCTGCCTTGACTGGCAGCATGAGACCAAGACCTGTCACCCGTAGACGCGCTGTCCTGGGACTGCTCGCCGCCCTCACATCGATCACCGTGGCGTGCGGAGAATCCACCGAGGCCGACGGTGGCCTCCCCCGCGATGCGACGGTCTTCGACGACCGGTATCCCGGTGTCGCGAACCTGGCCCCCGATCTACTCCGCGCACTGCGGCAGGCGGCGGCCGACGCCGCCGCTGACGGGGTCACGTTCACCGTCAACAGCGGCTGGCGTTCCCCGGACCACCAGGATCGTCTGCTACGCGAGGCAGTCGTGAAGTACGGTTCGCGCCAAGCGGCCGCCCGCTGGGTCGCCAGCGCGGAAACGTCGGCTCACGTGTCGGGCGACGCCGTCGACCTCGCCCCGGATGCCGCGAAGTGGCTGGCTGTTCACGGCGCCGCCTACGGCCTGTGCCAGATCTACGCCAACGAGCCCTGGCATTTCGAACTGCGCCCCGAGGCCATTCATGGTGGTTGCGTCCCCATGTATCCCGATCCAGCTCACGATCCGAGGATGCGGCGTTGACCACGTTCTGCCCCGTCATCGACGACACACCCGTACCAGCTTCGACCCGACATCGTCCAGTACGCGCGCACCGGTGATCGGCGCACCGGCCGCCGGGTGGCCGAGGCGGTGCCCGGTGTGGACACGATCGTGCACGCGGCCTCGGACTTCCGAGGGTTCGGCCGGTCGGACATCGCACAGACCGCGCATTGCCTCGGATCGCGAGTGCGGTGCGGCAGCTGCTGTACGGCCTACCGTCGGCAACGGCCGCACTGATCGCCGAGGCGAGCCGCGCCGAAGCCGTCCTCACAGTTCCAGCAGCGCAAGGCATTCCACGTGATGGGTGCCCGGGAAGGCGTCGAAGGCGCGCAGTTCGGTGACCAGGTAGCCCGCGGCCCGGTAGAGGCCGATGTCACGGGCGAAGGCGGCCGGGTCACAGCCGATGTGCACGATGCGGCGGGGTGAGCGCGCGGTGAGCGCCGCGACCACCTCCTTGCCCGCACCCGCGCGCGGCGGATCGAGCACCACGACTTCCGGTGCGGCCGCGGGCTGTTCGGAAATCCAACGCTCGACCCGTTCGGCGCGCAGGTCCACCCACGGCAGGTCACGCAGGGACGCGGTGCCGTCGGCGACGGCCGTCCGCGCGTATTCGACACCCGACACCGCCCCGGCGGACCCGACCTGTTCGGCCACCCGCGCCGCGAAAACGCCCACCCCGCAATACAGATCCCAGGCCAGGGCACCGGGCGAGGCGTACGCCCATTCCGCCACCACATCCGAATAGCACTGCGCCGCACCGATATGCGGCTGCCAGAACCCGGTGGCGGACAGCTCCCAACGCCGCCCCGCGACATACTGAACCGCCCGGCCGGTGCCCTCGATCACGGTCTCGGCGCGCGGCGCGTGCGCCGCCGCCCGCCGCGCGGCGGCACCCCGGCGATCGTTGTTCACGCCGCCACGTAGGTCCTCGTTCGAGCCGCGACGAGTGCCGCCCGAACCGCCCCGGTGATGCTGGGAGCCACCCCGACTCCGGCTGTCCGGCCCGCCCCGACGATCGCGTTCCGCGCCACCACGTCGACGACCGTCCGCACGTTCGGGTCGGCCGCCGTCGTGGCCGAAAGCATCCTGTCCACCACCGCCCCGCCGCGCACCGGAGCCCCGATCGCCACGCCCGGCGCGACGACTCCTCGCCTCCCCGGCCTCCGGTGGTGCCAGTTCGACGATATGACGCTGCCCATCCCCGTCCACCGCCACCACGAGATCCGACCCGGGCGTCCAGCTGCGCTCCGCGATCCCCGTCATCGCACCGGCCACCGGCTGCGGGCAGCGCAGATCGGTGATCACCTCGGTCCCGCGATACCGGTGCACCCCGGCCCGCCCCTCGGCATCCACGGCCAACCGCACCCGGCTGCGCCAGCCCCGGACCAGCCCCTCGGCCCCGGCCGCGTGATCGCCGGGCCGCCCCCCACCCGAAATCGCGGCGGTTCCCGGTGCCGAACCGCCGGGTGCCGTACCGCCGGTCATCTCGTCGGCCGATCGCGTCAACCCGGACCGCTCGCTGCCGGTGGATGCCCTCTTGCCCGACGTCGCGCCCTTCCCCGGCGCGTCTCCCGTCCCCCCACCGGGCATCGACGCGCCGTCCGCCCGCACTGTCGAGGCCGACGTGCCGCCGGTATCTCCGCTCGGCACCGGTCCGGAGAACGGTGCATTCGGGCCACGGCGTAGCAGCCCGAGGTCCACCGGAATCGATTCGACGACGACCTCGGTCTCCCACCCGGCCAACCGCCGCAGCTGCTCGGTGACCACCATCGCCTTCAGGCGGCGCTGCGCGTCGGGGGTGGCGTAGGAGAAATCACAGCAGCCCGCGCCGCCGACGCCGGAGACCGGGCACAAGGCCGGTACCCGATCCGGTGACGCTTCCAGGATCTCGAATGCCTCCGCGCGGCAGAAGGACCCGCCACGGTCCTCGGTCACCCGGACCCGGACCAGTTCCCCGGGCAGGCCGTGGCGGACGAACAGCACCCGCCCCTCGTGCCGGGCCACGCAGAAACCGCCGTGCCCAGGTGGGCCGAGGCGTACCTCCAGTTCGGCTCCGCGCCAATCAGCCACGCCCGTCCCCGAATCCACGCCGGATCGCGCCCGGTGCGCTGACCTCGCCCTCGCGGCGGGCCTTGGCCGAGGAGCTGAGCTGCCACGGCACGCTGGTCACCATGACGCCGGGTTCGAACAGCAGGCGGCCCTTGAGCCGCAACGCGCTCTGGTTGTGCAGCAACTGTTCCCACCAGCGGCCCACCACGTATTCGGGAATGAATACGGTGACCACGTCGCGCGGGGAATCCTTGCGCAGCCGCTTCACGTAATCCACCACCGGCTTGGTGATTTCGCGGTAGGGCGATTCGATCACCTTGAGCGGCACCGAGATATCGCTGCGCTCCCATTCCCGCACGAGCGCGCGGGTATCGGGTTCGTCGACGTTCACGGTGATGGCCTCGAGGGTGTCGGGCCGGGTGGCGCGGGCGTAGGCGATGGCGCGTTTGGTCGGCAGATGCAGTTTGGACACCAGCACGATGGAGTGGGTGCGGCTGGGCAGCACGCCGTCCCATTCGGTCTCGTCGAGTTCGCGCGCGACCGTGTCGTAGTGGCGGCGAATGAGTTTCATGAGCCCGAAGATGGACGCCATGGTGACGATGGCGATCCATGCCCCCGCCAGGAACTTGGTGACCAGCACGATGATGAGCACCGCGGCGGTCATGGTGAGACCGATGGCGTTGATCACCCGTGAGCGTTTCATCCGCGCCCGCTGCTCCGGATCGGTCTCGGTGCGCAGCAGCCGCGTCCAGTGCCGCAGCATGCCCGTCTGGCTCAGTACGAACGAGACGAACACTCCGACGATGTAGAGCTGGATGAGGTGCGTCACCTCCGCGCCGAACAGCACCACGAAGGCGATGGCCCCACCCGCCAGGAAGATGATGCCGTTGCTGAAGGCCAGCCGGTCGCCGCGGGTGTGCAGCTGCCGGGGCAGGAACCGGTCCTGCGCCAGCACCGACGCCAGCACCGGGAATCCGTTGAAGGCGGTATTGGCCGCCAGCACCAGGATCAGCGCGGTGACGATGGTGATGAAGTAGAACCCGATCGGGAATTCGGAGAACACCGCGTGCGCCAGCTGCGCGATCAGGGTCTTCTGCTCATAGCCCGCGGGCGCGCCGACCAGGTCCTTCACATTCTCCGCGTACACGATGCCGACCCGCTGGGCGAGCACGATCATGCTCATGAATAGTGTGACGGCGATGACGCCGAGCAGCAGCAGGGTGGTGGCGGCATTGCGAGACTTGGGCTTCCGGAAGGCGGGCACCCCGTTGCTGATGGCCTCCACACCGGTCAGGGCCGCGCAGCCGGAGGAGAAGGCGCGCGCGATGAGGAACACCAGCGCGATGCCGAGCAGATGGTCCTCGTCGGATTGCAGCTCGAAGCCGTAGGACTCGGCGTGCACCGTCTCACCCAGCACGTCGGTGCGGAAGAATCCCCAGATCAGCATGGCGAACATGCCGAACATGAAGGCGTAGGTGGGGATGGCGAACATGGTGCCGGATTCGCGCACCCCGCGCAGGTTCATGGCGGTCAGCAGCGCGATGGCCACCACCGCGAACAGCACCTTGTGCGTGGCCACGAACGGCACCGCCGAGCCGATGTTGGAGGCCGCCGAGGAGATCGACACCGCCACCGTGAGCACGTAGTCCACCAGCAGCGCACTGCCGACGGTGAGGCCCGCCGTGGGCCCGAGGTTCTTGGTCGCCACCTCGTAGTCGCCGCCGCCGGACGGGTAGGCGTGCACGTTCTGCCGGTAGCTGGCCACCACGACGGCCATCACCACCGCGACGGCGAGGCCGATCCAGGGCGCGTACACGTACGCCGACAGCCCGGCCACCGACAGCACCAGGAAGATCTCCTCCGGCGCGTACGCCACCGACGACAGCGCATCGGAGGCGAACACCGGCAGGGCGATCCGTTTGGGTAGCAGCGTGTGCCCCAGCGAATCGCTACGGAAGGGGCGGCCCACCACCATGCGTTTGGCGGCCGTCGTCAACTTCGACACTCGAGGCAGCATAAGGCAGCCCGGGGCATGCGTTATTCGCGGCGCGGCCGGGCGGCCGATATGCACCTCTTCGATGTGAGAAATTCTCGTTCCGGTTTGAAAGCATTCAGGAGGGGGAACGTGGCCTCGGAGGAACATGGGCGGTACGGTTGCCCCCCGGACAAGCAACCAGACCGCACACCACGGTTTTCGGGAATGGGGTTCGAACGGTGTACGTAGTGATCATGGGGTGCGGGCGCGTGGGCTCCTCCCTCGCGCGGGCCCTGGTCCGCATCGGTCACGAGGTCGCGGTGATCGACCAGAACTCGAGCGCCTTCCTGCGCCTGGGCCGTGATTTTCCCGGAATGTGCGTCACCGGTGTCGGATTTGACCGAGATGTCCTGACTCGCGCGGGAATCGAACGGGCAGGCGCATTCGCCGCCGTATCCTCCGGCGACAACTCCAACATCATCTCGGCGCGGGTAGCGCGCGAAACCTTCGGCGTGGAACGCGTGGTCGCCCGCATCTACGACGCCAAACGCGCCGCCGTCTACGAACGGCTGGGCATCCCGACCATCGCCACCGTGCCCTGGACCACCGACCGCTTCCTGCGCACCCTCGTCTCCGACCAGGCCACCACCTCCTGGCGCGACCCCACCGGCACCGTCGCGGTCACCGAACTCACCCTGCACGAGGACTGGTACGGCCGCACCGTCACCGATCTGGAGGGCACGATCGGCGCGCGCGTCGCGTTCATCATCCGCTTCGGACAGGGCGTCCTGCCCACCGGCAAAACCGTGCTGCAGGCGGACGACGCCGTCTACATCGCCGCGACCTCGGGCACCGTCGGCGAGGCCGTCGCCCTGGCCACCACCGCACCCGCCCACGAGGACTGATCATGAAGGTAGCCATTGCCGGGGCCGGAGCCGTCGGCCGCAGCATCGCCCAGGAACTACTGCGCGGCGGCCACGAGGTGATGCTGCTCGAACGCCGCCTCGACCACATCGACCCCACCGTCGCCCCCACCGCCGTCTGGGTGCACGCCGACGCGTGCGAACTGGAACTGCTCGAGGAAGCGGACCTCGAGACCTACGAGGTGGTCATCGCCGCCACCGGCGACGACAAGGTGAACCTGGTGTTCAGCCTGCTCGCCAAGACCGAGTTCGGGGTGCGGCGGGTGGTGGCGCGCGTCAACGATCCGCGCAACGAGTGGCTGTTCGATACGTCCTGGGGCGTGGACGTGGCCGTCTCGACACCGCGCCTGCTGGCCTCCCTGGTGGAGGAGGCGGTGTCGGTGGGCGATCTGGTGCGGCTGATGACCCTGCGCCAGGGTCAGGCCAATCTGGTGGAGATCACACTGCCGACCGATACGCCGCTGGCGGGCAAGGCCGTTCGCACCCTCGCCATCCCCCGCGACGTCGCGCTGGTGACCATTCTGCGCGGCGGCCGGGTGATCGTGCCGCAGGGCGACGACCCGCTCGAAGGGGAGGACGAACTGCTGTTCGTCACCTCCGTGGAAGCCGAGGACGAGCTACGGAAGGCCCTCGGCGTCAACGGTTTCGGCCCCGGCACGGCCGCGACCCCGGCGGAGTTCTCCACCGGAGCCGACTTCGCCTCCTGACAGGCCCCGGACCGGATCCGCCGCGGGCGTTCGATCCGGCCCGGCGCTCAGGACGCGGCCCGCAACTCGGCGCGCAGCTTGTTCAGCGCGCGATGCTGCATGACCCGCACCACGCCCGGACTGGTGCCGATCGCCTCCGCGGTCTCCGCGGCCGTCCACCCCAGCACGATGCGCATGACCAGCACCTCACGATGGGTGGGTGCCAGCACCTTCATGAGTTCCCGGGTGGCGGCCCTGGCCTCCGACGCCAGCGCCCGCTCCTCCGGCCCCGCCTCGGTATTCGGCTCGTCCGGGAACTCCGCCACCGGATAGGCCGGGTGCACCTGCGCCCGGCGGTAGGCGTCGGCCACCTTGTTGGCCGAGATGCCGTAGACGAAGGCCAGGAACGACTTGCCCTGGTCGCGGTAGCGCGGAATCGCCTGCACGGTCGCCAGGCAGATCTCCTGCGCCACATCGTCGGTGGTGACGTGCAGATGGGCCGCGCCGCTCATGCGGGCCGCACAGTAGCGGCGCACCAGCGGATACACGATCCGCAGCATGTCCGATACCGCGTGCTTGTCACCGTTGGCGGCCGGTCCGATCAGTTTCTCCAATTCGGCTGCCGCCCGGCGACTCTCCGACGTCGCCGCACTGTTCTTGGAACCCCGCCCCGCCAGATGCCGGCGCGAGGCGCCCTGCGCCGCCGACCCGCGCCCCTCGTCGCGGATGTCCGACGTCGCCGCTGCCTTGCCCTCGGTAACCAACTCCGGTCCTTTCATCGTTTCCTGTCACAAACGATGTTGCTGCGAACCGGAGCGCCGAAATAGGCACCCCAGGGGTGGGTTGGGATCCACCTTTATGCCACCGATGCCCCCAAAGGTGTTGCGTCTGGTGCGCTTCGCGCGATAAGTGCCCCCGGAAACCAGGGCTCGCACATCAGGGCTTGCGCGCGGGCAGGTGCCCGGCGCGGCGCACCGCCCAGACGGTCACCAGCAGGGCGACCGCCGTCAACGGCCAGCCCATGGCGATGCGGGCCGCGGCGAGCAGACCCGTGGAGTCGGCGTCGTAGAAGTGGTTCTGCACCACGTAGCGGGCACTGAACACCACCGCCCACACCGCGGTGGCCAGGTCGTAGAGGCGCATGGCCCGGCGGTCGGACCGCCAGTCGCTGCCGTGGCCGTTCAGAAACCCCCAGATGACACCGGCCAGCGGCCAGCGCACCAGCAGCGACAGCACGAACGCGCCCGCGTACACCAGGCTGGCGTAGATGCCGAACAGGAAGAAGCCCTTGGCCTCACCCATCCGGTAGGCGATGAAGGCACACACGCCCACCCCGAGGAATCCGGAGATGGCGGGCTGGACCGGATCGCGACGCACGATCCGCCAGATCAGAATGGCCGTAGCGACCCCCAGGGCCGCCCAGATGGCAGTCGTGAGGCCGCGCCAGGTATTCACCGGCACGAACACCACAACGGGCAGTGACGAGTAGATCAGGCCGCTGAAACCGCCCATCTGCTCGAGCAGCGACTGTTCGACCCGCTCCTCGCGGGCCTCCTCCGCGGCGGCCTCGCGGCCGGCAGCGGCGAGCAGGGCTTGGTCCGCGTCATCGAGAATGGACCGCTCGGCGGCGGCGAGCGCCGCGTCGTCGACGCTGCCCGGCTGCCCGGCGGTCCGGAAGTTCGTACCCTTGTCGTCGCTGCTCGGTATCGGCATGCCTCAGGATTTCTCGTGGAGTTCGTAGTAGGGGTTGTAGATCACCTTGCCGCCGGCGCGTTCACCGATCCGGCCGCGGACCAGAATCCTACGTCCCGGTTCGATGCCGGGGATGCGGCGACGCCCGATCCACACCAGGGCGATGCTGTCGGTGCCGTCGAAGAACTCCGCCTCGACCTCCGCACCGGCCGCCTTGGGGCAGGCTTCGACACTGCGCAGCCGACCCAGCATGGTGACCTCTTCACCCCGTCGACACTCCGACGCCCGACAGGCCCCCGACGCCTCCGACGTCTCGGCGAGCTCCTCGGCGTCCAATCGATCCAGGTCCTCGGTCAGCCGGCGGCTCAACCGCCGGAAATAACCGGAGGGTGTGTCCTTCCCACCCGAGGATGGCATCTCGCACTTCCCTGTAGAGCAAGACGGCGTGGGTCTCACGTCGTCGGGTTTCCCACACGACCGGCTTCGGCCGTACACCGCCACTGTAGAGGTGTGGGCCTGCCCCCGCCACGCGCGCCCGACGTGAGTAGCCTCATCCGGGTGCCCGAGCTACCCCGTCCGGCGATCGCCGTCGCTCTGCCCGGAACCGGATCCGACGCCCACTTCGCCCGGCGTGCATTCGAAACCGCCTGCGCCGCAGTCGATCTGCCGTTGCACGCGGTCGATCCGGATGCCCGCGGCGTGGTCGCGAGCTACCGTGCCGCCCTGGACACCGCCGCCCGCTCCGGGCCGGTGCTGATCGCCGGAATCTCACTCGGCGCGGCCGTCGCGGTCGACTGGGCCGCACGCCATCCGGACCGCACCGCCGGTGTGGTGGCCGCCCTGCCCGCGTGGACGGGAGCCGACACCATCGACTGTCCCGCCGCCCGCTCCGCCGCCGCCACCGCCGTCCAGTTGCGTGCCGACGGCATCGACGCCGTGACCGCCCGCATGCGCGCCTCCAGCCCGGCCTGGCTGGCCGACGCCCTCACCCGCTCCTGGCGCGCCCAGTGGCCGGAACTGCCGCGCTTCCTCGACGAGGCCGCCGCCTACGGCTGGCCCGAACCGGACCTGCTGGCGCACGTGACCGCGCCGGTGGCGGTGATCGGCGCGGTCGACGATCCGGTGCATCCGATCGCGGTGGCGCAGCGGTGGACCGCCCTGCTGCCCCACGCCGAACTGCACCGCATCACCCTGGAAGAACTCGGCGCCGACCCGAGCGTGCTGGGCCGCCGCGGCATCCCGGCGCTGCTGCGAACCACCGTGCGCCCCACCACATCGGCGTAACCCATCCCACGGTCACTGTGCCCGATATCGCAATCGGCCCGCTCACCGTCGGTGAGCGGGCCGTATCACACAGTGTCCGTTACTTGTTCGGGGCCGTTCAGCCGTTCAACCCCAGCTGCTGCATGGCCGAACCCTCGGCACCGCGGCGCGGCTGGTCCGGCTCGGTCGGCGCGATCACCGGATGCTGCCCGGTGTTCATGGCCGCCATCTGCGCCGCCACCGCCTGCTGCTGCGCCGCCAGCTGCTGCTGGTGGGCGGCGGCGAGCTGATCCGCGAGCTCCTGCGGCAGCACCACAGGCAGCGGTTCGCGCACCGGCAGCGGCTCGTCGCCGCGCCGGACGATCGTCTCGCCCAGAATCGCCCGCGCCGCCGCCACCAGGGGCTGGCCCTCGTCGGCCGCGCCGGAGGGACCGGCCGCGACCAGGCGGACCATCCAGCGGTGGCCGTCCACGCCGATGAAGCGCAGATCCGCGCCCTGGGTCACCGCGTGCAGCTCGCGACCCCAGGGGCCCTGCTGCACGGATACCTGCGCGCCGTCCTTGCGCAGCGTGTCCGCCAGATCGGCCGCCACCGACCGCCACTGCCCCGGCGACTTGGGCGCCGCGTAGGCGGCGACGGTGATACGACCGTGCTGGGTGGCCAGGTGCACCGCCTGCGGGCTGCCCTCGGGGGTCATCTCCACCTGGAGCTGGCCGCCCGGCGGCACCGGCACGATCACCGAGCCGAGATCGAGGCGTTGATCGGCGACCTTCGCCAGCAACTCGGACACGTCGTCGTAGTCGTAGGGCCCGGTGCGCTCGGCGAAGTGGGCCGCGGCATCGTCGTAGCCGCTGTCGGCCTCGTCCGCGTACTCGTCGTCGTAGTCGGCGTCCCGATAGTCGGCGTCCTGGTAATCGGTGTCCCGATACTCGGACTCGTCGTAGTCGACGTACTCGTCGTCGAACCGCTCCTCCGGTTCTCTGTCGGAGCGCTTTCTCTTCCGTCCGAACACCATCGTCATGCCTCCTTGCCGGTCGCCACGCCCGCCCCACCGGACCCCTCGGACAGGCTCGCGTGCCCTCCGCTCGATCCGTATCCTCCCGCGCCCCGAGCGGTGTCGTCGAGCTGCTCCACCTCGACGAAGTCGACCAGCTCCACCCGCTGCACCAGCAACTGGGCGATGCGGTCACCGCGCCGGAGCTCGATGGGGGTACGCACATCATGATTGATGAGGCACACCTTGATCTCGCCGCGGTACCCGGCGTCGACCGTGCCGGGGGTGTTGACAACGGAGAGGCCGTGCTTGGCGGCCAGTCCGGACCGCGGATGGATGAGCCCCACGGTGCCCATCGGGAGAGCGACGGCGATCCCGGTGCCGACGAGCACCCGCTCCCCGGGTTCGATGATGACGTCCTCTGTGGTGCACAGGTCCACACCCGCGTCGCCGGCGTGGGCACGCGTGGGTACGGGGATGCCGGGATCGAGCCGCAGCAACGGAATAGGTGGAATACCGGTCACGTATGCCGAGCCTACGCGTTCCGAGCCGCACCCCTTGACCTAGTCTGGGGTCGTGTCCGACCAGCTCCCGTCACAGGTGACCATGGAACAGCAGCAGACCGCGACCCTCTACCGCGAGCGCCTCTGGGTGCCGCTGTGGTGGTGGCCGGCCGGCTTCCTCGTGGCCGGGCTGCTGGCCGCCGAAATCCACATGGGCGCACCGGGATTGCGGGCATGGCTGCCCTACGCGGTGCTGTTCCCGATAGTGGTGTGGGTGCTGCTGTGGTTTTCGCGACACCGCGTGGAGGTGACGCGCGACGCGGCCGGAGTGCCGGAACTACGCGCGGACCGGGCGCATCTGCCCGCGTCGTTCGTGGCGCGGGCGGCGGCGGTGCCCGCCAGCGCGAAGAGCGCGGCACTGGGCCGGCAACTCGACCCGGCCGCCTATGTCCAGCATCGGGCCTGGATCGGCCCCATGGTGCTGCTGGTGCTGGACGACCCCGACGACCCGACGCCGTACTGGTTGGTCAGTACGCGTCGGCCCGACAAGGTCTTGGCAGCGCTCGGTAAATGACCCCCGTCGGCCGGGCCGCGCTGGTGGACCCGGCAGGTCGTGCGGGGCTCGGTCGAACCCCTGCCGCGTCGGGACACGCCGAGTGGGCCCGACAAGGTCGTGCAGCGCTGGTCACGGTGGACCTGGGCTGGTCGAGCCGCGCTGCGGAACTCGACACGGTCCTGACCGCGCTCGGCCGTCCGAGCGCGGACTCCAATTCCCCTCGCCGAACAGTGTCCGGCTCTCAGGCCGCGCAATCCATGCAGATCAGCTGGCCACCGTGCTCCTCGGCCAGTCGGCTGCGGTGGTGCACCAGGAAACAGCTCGAGCAGGTGAACTCGTCGGCCTGCTTCGGGATCACCCGGACCGAGAGCACTTCCTCGGACAGGTCCGCGCCGGGAAGCTCGAACGACTCCGCGGTGTCGGACTCGTCGATATCCACGACAGCGGACGCGGCCTCGTTGCGGCGAGCCTTCAGCTCTTCCAGCGAGTCCTCCGACACTTCGTCGGTCTCGCTGCGCCGCGGTGCGTCATAGTCGGTTGCCATGTCGTCTTCCCCTCGTCCTTACTCCGTATATCCCGGACCGACGCACATCTCACCGACCCCCTGGAGGGGAATCGGATCGGGGTGCACCGCCCCGCCCGTGGTGTACGTCACGACGCACACCGGTCACTGACCGGTCCGGACCCGGTGGATCCGTCCCTGATCGCGCTCGGTCAACGCAGGACATGCCCTTGTTGTTCCCGAAATCGCACCCCCGATTCACCTCGGATGATCCGATCTGGCCGCCAGACAATAGCGGACCCCACGACAAAAGTCGCAATCAAAACACACACGAGTCGAAACTGAGGGGCAATCGTCACCGTTGCTGAAACTCGCCGAGACCTTCCGCACCGTGAGCGAGACCTTTTCGTAGAGTGTGAGGGTGGTTTCACTGATCACTCGAGGCACCGCGACCGATTCCGAGGGCCGACCCTTCATCCGACGCCGCTGGGAACCGTGGGCGGCGCTGGTGGGTGCGCTCGCCGTGATCTGCCTGCTCGTCTGGTGGGGCGCGCTCACCCGGGACGCGCGCGACTCCGGCGCCATGAGCTGCAACTCCCCCAGCCCCGCGCAGAGCACCGACGCCCCCGCGGCGACCGAACTGGGTCAGCGGGTGTCCCCCTCGCGGCTGCGAGATGTGGAACCGGCGGCACTGGCCCAGACCAAGGTCCGCGTACTCAACGCCAACGGCCAGCGCGGCCAGGCCACCCATGTGGCCTCGCAGCTCAGCGATCTCGGATTCGCGCCCGCGGCAGAGGCTTTCGGTAACGATACGGTGTACGTGAACGGCGATCTGGAGTGCAGCGGGCAGATCCGCTACGGCGTGAACGGCCGCGCGGCCGCCGCCTCCGTGCAGTTGGTGGCGCCCTGCGCCGAACTCATCGAGGACCAGCGCACCGACGAGAGCGTGGACCTGGTGCTCGGCTCGCTGTTCCGCGACGTGCGGCCCAGCACCGACGCCGAGGAGGTGCTGCGTTCGCTGAAGAATCCGGCACCCGGCAGCGAACCGGCCATCGACCCGGCCCTGCTCGACGCCGCACGGACGGCCAAGTGCTGACCTGAGTTCTCCGAACCTGCCGCCCGGTGGGTTGTCCAGCCCGATCGACGTGGGGCCGTGAACCGTGGTTCACGGCCCCACGCCTGTCCGGCGCCCCAGCCGTGCGATACAGCGCCCCAGCCGTCCCCGTACCGCCGTCAGCCGCCCGGTATGCCTCAGCTCTCCGGAATGGCCTCGGTCGCGCCCAGCTCCTCCAGCAGCCCGAACAGCTCGTCGGCGATGCCCGGCGCGGCGGCGACCGTCAGCGCGCCCTCGGCACCGGACGCCTCGGGAGCCGGAAGGCGCAGGCGCGCACCGGCTTCCGCCGCGATGAGCGCTCCCGCGGCCCAGTCCCAGAGATTCAAACCGTGTTCGTAGTGGGCGTCCACGCGCCCCTCGGCGACCATGCACAGATCCAGCGCGGCCGCCCCGACACGTCGAATGTCGCGAATATGCGGCAGCAGTTCGGCGATCAGCCGCCCCTGCCGGGTGCGGCGGTGGCGCGCGTAGGCGAAGCCGGTGGCCACCAGCGACATGGCGGCGCTGTCCACGGCATTGCAGCGCAAGGGGATCGGGTCCGCACCGGGTTCGAGCCGGTGCGCGCCCTGCCCCAGCCCCGCGCTGTAGATCACCTCGTGCGCCACGTCGGCCACCGCTCCCGCCAGCGAACGCCCGTCCCGCATGGCCGCCACCGAGACGGCGTAGGCCGGGATGCCGTAGAGGAAGTTCACGGTGCCGTCGATGGGGTCCACCACCCAGTGCACGGCGTCGCCGTCGAGTGAGCCGCCGCCCTCCTCCCCCACCACGCGATCGTGTGGGCGCAGTTCGGCCAGCAGTTTGCGAACCAACTGTTCGGTCTCGGTATCCACGACGGTGACCGGATCGGTCGGCGTGCTCTTGGCCTGCACGGCGTCCGATTCGCGGGCGTGCGGTCCGAAGACCTCGGGGCGGCGGGAGCGCACGTGCGCGGCGGCGGTCTCGGCCAGAAGTACCGCTACACGGCGCAGTTCGGCGATATCGGTCCCATCGGGGTCGTCGGTGGTGTTCGATGCGGTCGAAGTGAAGGTCGAAGTGGAAGTCGAAGTGAAATCGGAGTCCGGCACGCATCCATCGCAGCACAGATCCGGCGAAACGCGCATTAGGCTTGTCGGGCACGACACAGCTCATACGCCGGTGCGGGACGCGATGTGGCGGGCGACCACGATGATGTACCGGCCTATCAGGAGAGAACGAGGAGAGTCGTCATGTCCGCTCGGGGGCACGCGTTCGGCATCGATATCGGTGGCAGTGGGGTGAAGGGAGCCGCGGTGGATCTCGCCGACGGCGAACTGGTCCACGAGCGCATCAAGATTCCGACGCCGCAGCCGTCCACCCCGAACGCCGTCGCCGAGGCGGTGGCGAAGCTGGTCGCCCAGGCCGGATGGGAGGGACCGGTCGGCATCACCCTGCCGAGCGTGGTGATCGGCGGCATCGCCCGCACCGCCGCCAATATCGACCCGAACTGGATCGGCACCGACGCCCGCGCCCTGTTCTCCGCGGCACTGGGTGGCCGTGAGGTCACCGTGCTCAACGACGCCGACGCCGCCGGACTCGCCGAGGACCGCTACGGCGCAGCGAAGGAACTGACCGGTCTGGTGGTGCTGCTCACCTTCGGCACCGGTATCGGATCGGCGGTGATGTACAACGGCGTGTTGATGCCCAACTCCGAACTCGGACACGTCGAGGTCGGCGGCCAAGAGGCCGAGCATCTCGCCGCCGCGTCGATCAAGGATCGGCTCGGCCTGACCTACCCGCAGTGGGCCGAGGAGGTGAGCAAGGTGCTGGTCACCCTGGAGAATCTGTTCTGGCCGAATGTCTTCGTGGCGGGCGGCGGGATCAGTCGGGATTATGAGCAGTGGATCCCGTTGCTGACCAACAGAACCCCCGTGGTGGCGGCCGATTTGAAGAACACCGCGGGCATCGTCGGAGCCGCCATGGCCGTCGATGCCGGTATCGCACCGTAAGCAGCCAGGTTCGATCGTTACAATGGAACAAGCCCGGCGGTGAGCCGGAAAGCCAACCCGGCGATTGCCGGAACCCCCGACCGAACCGCTCCGCCGGATGACCACTCTGGCGTGACGCCGCACGAAACCGTCACGAAAGGGCGTACGTGGTAGCCACGAATACCCGAGAGACCGCCGAATCGGCCGACGCTGCCGACTCCGCAGACACCACCGCAGCACGGCCGGTCAAGAAGGCTGCCGCTAAGAAGGCTCCGGCCAAGAAGGCCGCTGCCAAGAAGACGGCGGCCAAGAAGACCGCCGCGAAGAAGACCGCCAAGGCGACCAAGGCCACCAAGGCCGCGAAGAAGGCGGCCCCCAAGAAGGCCGGTGAGGGCGCCGACGGCGCCGAAACCGAGAACCTCGACGACGAGTCGTTGGAAATCGACGACCTGGGCGACCTCGAGGTCGACGAGGAGGACCTCGGCGACGAGGAGCTCGAAGTCGAGGACGACGAGGCCGAGGACGAGGCCGAGGAGGCCGAAGCCGAAACCGAGGAGGAGGCCGACGAGCCGACCGCCAAGGACAAGGCGTCCGGCGACTTCGTCTGGGACGAGGAGGAGTCCGAGGCGCTGCGGCAGGCCCGCAAGGACGCCGAACTCACCGCCTCCGCCGACTCGGTCCGCGCCTACCTCAAGCAGATCGGCAAGGTCGCCCTCCTCAATGCCGAGGAGGAGGTCGAACTCGCCAAGCGCATCGAGGCCGGTCTGTACGCCACGGAGAAGATCCGGGAGTACGCCGACAAGGGTGAGAAGCTCAACGTCCAGCTGCGCCGCGATCTGAACTGGATCATGCGCGACGGCAACCGCGCCAAGAACCACCTGCTGGAGGCCAACCTCCGACTGGTCGTCTCGCTGGCCAAGCGCTACACCGGCCGCGGCATGGCGTTCCTGGACCTGATCCAGGAAGGCAACCTGGGTCTGATCCGCGCCGTCGAGAAGTTCGACTACACCAAGGGCTACAAGTTCTCCACGTACGCCACCTGGTGGATCCGGCAGGCCATCACCCGCGCCATGGCCGACCAGGCCCGCACCATCCGCATCCCGGTGCACATGGTCGAGGTCATCAACAAGCTCGGTCGCATCCAGCGCGAACTCCTCCAGGACCTGGGCCGCGAGCCCACCCCCGAGGAACTCGCCAAGGAAATGGACATCACGCCCGAGAAGGTCCTCGAGATCCAGCAGTACGCGCGTGAACCCATCTCCCTGGACCAGACCATCGGCGACGAGGGCGACAGCCAGCTCGGCGACTTCATCGAAGACTCCGAAGCCGTCGTCGCGGTGGACGCCGTCAGCTTCACGCTCCTCCAGGACCAACTCCAGTCCGTCCTGGAAACCCTCTCCGAGCGCGAAGCAGGCGTAGTCCGACTCCGCTTCGGCCTCACCGACGGCCAGCCCCGCACCCTGGACGAAATCGGCCAGGTCTACGGCGTCACCCGCGAACGCATCCGCCAGATCGAATCCAAGACCATGAGCAAGCTCCGCCACCCGAGCCGCTCCCAGGTCTTGCGGGATTATCTGGATTAGTTCCGCACGAGTCGGGCCGCAGAACAGTAGTTCTGCGGCCCGAGCCGTATTCGACGCGGAGTACAGCGTTACATCCTGCGACATACAGAATGCCCTGCGCCCCAGGACTTCTCATCTCCAAGGGAACGGTGCCAAGCGCGTACGGGACAGAGAGTCGACGTGGGTTCCGCGAGTAGCTCGCGCACTACTACAGGCCCTCGTTGTTCCGCGCCGTAGTCGCTGCCGATTCGTAGTCGGTTCAGACGGTTACTTGGAGACTCCTGCTCCGCGGGTTCGCGACAGTTTTCGGATCCTGGCTACTTGCCGGCTTTGCCGGTCCCGCTGCGCTTACGGATCTTGATACCCAATTTCTCGGCCTCACGGCGCCGTTCTTCGCGCTGTTCAGGCGTCAGCTGCACACGCTCGACGCGCATAGTCTCCTGCGTCAAGGCTCCCATGTCACGCCTCCCTCACGAATCCTTGGATACGCCACATGCTACGCGCCTCATCCCACTCGACACCACTGATGAAGTAACTACGCGCGTCGATGAGCAGCACCTCCCGCTCTTCCTTCACGGTGGCGAGATCGCCCAACCGTAGCGCGGGGGTACCCGCAGGCACGATCAAGTCCACGATCACCGCTGGGCGGTGACGGACCGAGCGCGGCGGATATGCCAGGCCGCACGTCGACATGAACCCTCGGTGCCTGATCTCCTCCTCAACCAGCGCGTAGGCTGATTCCTCATCGACGATGCCGAAGTCGGCAGCGACAGCTTCGCGGGTGACACGCACCTGCTCGGGAAGCGGGTACTTCGCAAGACCCGACCTGATCAGGTCGATGTAGCGCGCCACCAGTGGCGACCTCTCGCCGCCGTCCCAGAGTGCGCTATTGATCTGTTCGAAGAAGTTGTAGGCGTAAGCGCGGATTGCTCCGCTCTCCTCGGGGGTGAGTAGGAAGTGATCCTGACCTATGAGGGCCGAATCGGCCAGTCGGGTCGTCAGAAAAGCGTCGGTCTCGTCATCAACACCCGCCACATGCGGATTGTCCCGCATGACAACGCGAAAACAGCATGCACCCCGCGCATAGCGTGTGGCCGTTCGCACGGAGCGATCTGCAATCGTCAGTCAAGGGTATCGGGCGAGTTGGC
Organism: Nocardia otitidiscaviarum; assembly: GCF_007362295.1. Classification (NCBI taxonomy): domain Bacteria; kingdom Bacillati; phylum Actinomycetota; class Actinomycetes; order Mycobacteriales; family Nocardiaceae; genus Nocardia; species Nocardia otitidiscaviarum. The sequence goes on from NZ_CP041695.1 coordinate 4,207,242, forward strand.
GTCCACCGGGTCACCTCAACGGTCTCCGCATAGCAGATCGTCCAACCGATCCTAGTGTGCGAGTACCTGGATCAGCGATCACGTGCTTGGGAGCCACTGAGCCGAGCTCAGCGGCCCGCAGGCGTATCCGGCCGCTCCGCCTCGGCCAATAGTGGAGGCCCGGCACCTTGTCTCGCCCCGAGCCGCGTTCACCGACCAGCGGCCAGTACGGCCGCGAGACCTTCTCGCAGATCCTCGACGAAATACTCGGGTACCTCCAGCGACGGGAAGTGTCCCCCGGTGTCGGGTTCGGTCCATCGAACGATCTGCCGGAACCGCTGCTGCGCCCAGGGGCGCGGGCACTTCTCGATATCGCGGGGATACACCGTGATCGCCGAGGGGACGTCGACGCGCAGTTCGGGGTCGAGTGAGTTGTGGCTCTCGTAGTAGATGCGGGCCGCCGAGGCGCCGGTTCGGGTCAGCCAGTAGAGGGTGACGTCGTCGAGGATTCTGTCGCGGGAGATCGCCTCGAAGGGGCTGTCCTCGGTATCGGTCCACTCGGCGAATTTGTCGAGGATCCAGGCGAGCAGGCCGACCGGGGAGTCGACGAGTGAGTAGCCGATGGTCTGCGGGCGGGCCGCCTGTTGCTTCGCGTAGGCCGCGCGGCGACTGCCCCAGAATTCGCGGGTTTCCTCGGTCCAGGCGCGCTCGGTCGCGGTCAGCCCGTCCGTGGTCAGTCCGGGCGGGGCCTGCGGGGTCACGGTGTGGATGCCGAGAACGTGGTCGGGGAATCTGCCGCCGAGAACCGTGGTGATCACTCCGCCCCAGTCGCCGCCGTGGGCCAGGAATTCGCGGTAGCCGAGTCTGCCCATCAGTTCCACCCATGCGGCAGCGATCTTTTCGATGCCCCATCCGGTGGTGGCGGGCTTGTCGCTGTAGCCGAATCCCGGTAGCGACGGTACTACGACGTGAAATGCCGGAGCCGCAAGGTCTTTCGGTTCCGCCAGCTCGTCCACCACATCGACGAACTCGGCGATGCTGCCCGGCCAGCCGTGTGTGATGAGCAGCGGGGTGGCGTCCGTGCGCGTGGATCGGCGGTGCAGGAAATGGATCCCCACGCCGTCGATGGTCGTGCGGAACTGGCCGATCCGGTTGAGGCGCGCTTCGAACGAGCGCCAGTCGTATCCGGTGCGCCAGTACTCCACGAGATCGACGAGATCCGCGAGGGGCACGCCCTGGTCCCAGCGGCGAGGTTCGGGTGCGGGGCGGCGGACCGTCTCGGCTTCGGGTAGTCGCGCCGCGGCCAAACGCGCGCGCAGTTCGTCGAGCTCGGCGTCGGGTGCGTGGGCTTCGAATACCCGCACATCGCTGGTCGGTCGGGACATGAGACCTCCTGGCCATCGTGGAACCGGCTATGCCGGTTCTAACACGGCGGAATCTCGACGCGCAACCGGCTATGGTGGTTCCATGGCTGCCCGGTTCCCTGAATTCCGTCTCGGCACTGTGCTGGCGACCAGCTTCACGGGGACTCTGTCGGAACGTCACGGCAACGCCGTGGAGCGCATTCCCACCCCGCAGCGACTCGTCGACTGGCTGGTGGTGAGCGGACTGGCCGTGGATTCCTGCACCGCCGCCCAACTCGAACTCGCCTGGGAACTCAGGGAATCCATCCACGCCGCGGCAACCGCGGCCGCCACCAACGCCCCCCTCCCGGTAGCAGCGGTCCACATCATCAATGACCGCAGCATGCAGGGCCGAGCCGCACCGATCCTGACCCCCGAGGGGACCCGGCAATGGCGACTCAGCTCACCGTCCTGCATAGAAGACGCCCTGGGCGTGATCGCCGCTGACGCCATCGGCATCCTGGCAGGCGAACGAGACGGAAAACTGGCCCTGTGCGCCTCCCCCACCTGCCGAGCCGCCTTCTTCGACACCAGCCGAAGCCGCACCCGCCGATGGTGCGATATGAATACCTGCGGGAACCGGCAGAAGAAGGCGCGCTTCATCGCGAACCAGCGCAACGCGGCAGGGGCGGGGGCTTGAACGAACAACAGATCGCCACGACTGGGCTGCCAGGAGCGTCGATGTGGTTCGCCGCGACCGCACCCGACATCCAGTGCATACGCGACGAAGCGAAGGTCCTTGCCGAGCTAGGTGAGCACCATCCGTGGCGCGACTGCATCGATTTCGGCCAGTCTGTAACGTAATTCGCAATCCGTCGCTCGGAACTGCCGTTTCCGGTCGGATCGTCTCGCTACTGTCGAGCGCATGGACGCGGTGCTGGTGCAGAAGAAGCTCGAGCTCACGCCCGATGAGGACTTCGTCCTCACGGTGTGGCAATACCGGATGATGCAGCGCGACATCGCCGCATCGAAGGGCAAGCACCTACCATCCAAGCGCGAGATCCGCAATTCGTTCCGCGACAACGCGGTTGCGGCCATCATGCAGCGCAATCGGGAGGACTGGTCGCCCGCTGTCGCCGAGGCCGTCGACCAGATCGTGGTGGAGGGCGAATCTCCCAACCTCGAAGCGCTCGAATCCGCTGGGCCGGATATCTTCTCGGTCGTAACGCGAAGGTCACGAGCCCTGCTGCTGCTCATCGACCTGTACGGCTTCGAGCCGTGGGTCGAGGGCAAGTGGGAGAAGACCGTTCGTGCCGAGGCTCTCATCGCCGCTCATCGATCCCTGGACCCGCTGCATCCCGAAGATCTGCACGCGGTGGAAACCGCATACAGGGACGCGATCAAGACGCTGTCGAAGGCGGGTAGCTGGGGCAAGTACGCGCTCCTCGCCGGGGCCGGTCTCGGTCTCGGCATCCTGACCGGCGGTCTCGCCGCACCAGCGATCGGAGGAGCGTACGGAGCGCTCGTTCTCGGCTATTCGGGCGCGGCCGCGACGTCTGCGGGCCTGGCCGCGATCGGCGGCGGTTCCATTGCCGCCGGTGGTCTCGGTATGGCCGGTGGGGCGGCCCTGATCACCGGATTCAGTGGCGCGGTGGGAGCCGGAGCGGTCACGCTCGCGGGTAAGGCATCCGGGCTCACGGCGGCTCGCATCGCAGCCGACGCCATCCGACTCCACGTCGTGACCCAACTCGTACTTCGCGATGTCGACGGCAACGAGGAAGCGGCGAAGGCGGTCATCGTCAGCCTCCGAGAACGGGTCACCAACCTCGGCAAGACCGTCGTGGCTCTCGCCGAGCGAATCGACGCCCTCCGTGCGCAGCTCGAGATCAAGCAGGCGGAGCTGAACGCGGAGCGGGGGCAGCGCCTCGCGGCCGAGGATCGCGTCGCCCGCTTCCGGGTCGTCGCCGACCGGCTCAAGGAGCGCGTCACCGGACCAGAGAACGACGAACTCCAGGCTCTGCTCGCCGAACTCTACGATCTCGAGGGCGAGAAGAAGACCGTCGAGAACCTCGCCCAGGGGGTCGCCAACCTCGCAGACGACCTCGAGGACGCCGCATGAGCGCCGACCGCGATTCCAGCGACCGGATCTCGCCGATCGACGACGCCTACCTCGGCAACCTGGACGCACTCACGCGCGACCTCGACGACATCGAAATGATCGCCGCGTCAGCGCTTTCCAACCAGCCGACCGACCATGCGGCGAGGGAGCGCGTAGCGAATACTCCGACCGAGCTCACCTATCCCGAACTCACGGCCCGTCACGAGGACCGTCGAGCGGCCGAAGGATGGGGTGAGCCCGAACTGTCCGACATGCTCGACCCGATCGCGCTCGCACAGCTCGATGCATGGCGGGCGGCCCAGCGGATTCCATGGGAACGAAGTGATCTGGTGGTCGTCGGAATCTCCGGGCTCATCGGCGCACTCGGCAACCTCTACGACAACCATGTGGACGCCGCAGTCCTCAATGGCCTGTCCGTGTTGAAGAAGAGCGACCTGGTGCGCCGCTGGGAGAGGGAGACCGCCCGACTTCCCATCGACTACACCGGCCCGAAATTCGGTGGTCCGGCGCATCGCGCCCGGTCCGCGGGCCACGACATCGGCCGCTTCTTCACCGCACTAGAGCAAATCCGCACCGGAACATTCGAAGGAACCTGGTGGAACGACGGGCAGCGGATGGTCGAACACGTCACGGCGACGCGCTCTGGACTGCCGTTTGCGCAAGCACCCGAACCCCATCTCGCGGTCGCGCTGTTGCTGAAGCACTGGGCAGCCGACTTCGTCACCCCGATGAACCTGCCGCTGCCGGGCTGGACGCTCCTCTGCGAGATGCCGAACCACGACCTGCGGAAGTTCGCCAATGACGCCTACGCCGGCACGAATTCCGGTGACGGGCTGAATCTCCGCTCCGGCATGCTGACTCCCGGACTGGGAATGCTCGCCACCGAGGCCATCATTCGAACCCACACCCACCTGCGCGCCTATCGCTCCACAGGCACGGCACGCCTGACCACCTCGGCAACAGCCAACCGCACCGAACTGCTGCTGGCCGCGCACGCCGCAGCCGGAGCGATCAGCGTGTCGAAGACCGCCGCAGCAGCCATCGCCGGTGAAACCGTCGTCGCCGCACGACATCTCAATCTTCCCGTGCTCATGCGGATCGGCATGCTCGCACTGAGAGTCCGCTCCGACGCCGCAACCCGTGCACAAGCCGGAGCACCGTCGTGGGAACAGCTACTCGCCGCGGAGGCCGCGACGTGGACCCTGCCGGAGGCGGTCACCATCGCAGACCTCTTGTCGGACACACTCACTCCCCCACCCGCCGACACCCTTCCAGCAGTAGCCGAATCGTGAACCGCACGTCGTAATCCGGGTCGGCGGTTTCCGCGCCCGCGCAGATGTCGCCGACCGCGCGCATCAGTTGGTAGGCGGGGATGTCGGTGGTGATGTCGCCGGCGGCGCGGGCGGCGGTGAGGAGGGTGTCGAGGACCGGGAGGAGGCGGTCGAGGAAGAGGGTGTGCAGGGAGGTGAAGCCTTCGGGGTCGGTGCGCATGGCGGCGGCCAGGCCGTGTTTGGTGACGAGGAAGTCTACGAACAGGTCGATCCAGCGGGTGAGGGCGGTGAAGGGGGTGGGTTCGGTGGCGAGGAGGGTGGGGGCGGCTTCGGCGCAGGCTGCTATCTGGTGGCGGTAGACGGCGGCGATGAGGTCGGCTCGGGTGGGGAAATGGCGGTAGATGGTGCCCATGCCGACGCCCGCGGCGGCGGCGATGCGGCGGACCGGTGCGTCCACGCCGTGGGTGAGGAAGACCGAGGCGGCGGCGTCGAGCAGGGCGCGCTCGTTCCGCTGCGCGTCGGCACGTTTGGCCGAGGTGGCGGCGGGTGGAGTCCGGTCGCCTGCGTCCATGTGACGTCCCTTTCCGATGACAGCACTTGCTAAGCGGAACACTGCTCCGTATATTCGGAACAGCGCTCCGGTTATGAGTATATCGGCGGTTCGCGCGGTCATCGGCCGCACCGTCGCAGTGGGGCGTTCACCGCTATCGAAGGAAAAGCCATGCCCGGACCAGATCTGGCGGCCCCCAGCGCCGTACCCGCACTGTCCACGCCCGTCATCAGCGTCAAACCGGTTGTGCTGCCCGCACCCGAACGCGGCCACGACCTCCAGGTGCGCGTGTCCGCACCCGCCGTCGGGACCGGCCTGCCGGTCATCGTGTTCGCGCACGGTTTCGGCGAATCGATGTCCGCCTACGACCCGTTGGTCGACTACTGGGCGGGCAACGGTTTCGTCGTCGTGCAGCCGACCTTCCTCGATTCCCGAACCCTGGGCCTGACCATGGCCGACCCGCGCTACCCGGATATCTGGCGGATCCGCGTCGCCGACATCACGCGGGTGCTCGACGAACTCGACCACATCGTCACCGCGATCCCCGGACTCGGCAACCGCGTCGACCACGACAGCATCACGGTGGCGGGGCATTCCTGGGGCGGCCAGACGGTCGGCATGCTGCTCGGCGCGCGCGCACTCGACGCGGACGGGCGACCCGGACCCGACCTGACCGATCCACGCGTGAAAGCCGGTGTGCTGCTTGCCACCACCGGCATCGGCGGCGACAGCCTGACACCGTTCGCCGCCGAGCACTTCCCCTTCATGAGTCCCGACTTCGCCGCCCTGACCACCCCGACACTGGTGGTCGCGGGCGACCACGACCAATCCCACCTCTCGACACGCGGGCCGGACTGGTTCACCGACGCCTACACCCACAGTCCGGGCGCGCAGAGCCTGCTCACCATCCACGGCGGTGAGCACTCCCTCGGCGGCATCCACGGCTACAACGCCCGCGACACCACCGACGAGAGCCCCGAGCGGGTAGCGCTCATCCGGCGCGCCGCCCGAGCCTTTCTCCGCGACGTGCTCGGCATCGACGACACGGACTGGAAACAGCTGCGGACCGACCTGGCGCAGGCCGCGGAACCGATCGGCCGGATCGACACCAAATAGCCGCGCCGAGACTCCCGCTGTGGAGCCCGCCGATTCGACATTCCTCGCCGTAGCCCGCGACGCCCTCGCCGGACACTGCCCCGTCTGATCCGCACCGGTGGCCCTCAGCCGAGGAACCGCCGCAGTTCCGCGCTGACGAACTCGGGGTTCTCCTCGACCAGCCAGTGTCCGGCGTGCGGCACATCCGCCGCCCGCACGATATCGGTGATGCGCGGGGCCACGGTGGCTCGCACGGCGTCCAGCTGCCCCTGAGCGGTCAGGAGCAGCGTCGGAACGGAAGTCGGCGATGCGGCGGTGGTGTCGCGGACATCCTGGTCGAGAGCGCGGTAGAGCTCGAAACCACCGGACAGCGCATCGGGACGTCCGTAAGTGCGTGCGAATTCATCTATTTCGGCATCGGTGAACGGGGACCGGTCCGATGTGCCGCCGAATGCGGTGCCGCCGAAGGAAACCTGCGGATAGAACAGCGCCAGGTACGCACGGACATCGTCGCCGACCACCACCTCCGGAACCCGCCGTTGGGCATGGAAGGCGATATGCCAGCTCATCGATCGATAGGTGGACGCATCGATCGCGGGGCCAGGAAGCGGAAGGTCGAAGTAGCCGAGACGTGCAGTGTCGGAAGGGAACTGGGCCGCGTACTGGAAGGCGACCGCCGCACCGAAGTCGTGCCCTACGACGTTCGCGTCGTGCACCCCGAGCCGATCGGCGATCAGTGTGTGCACGTACCGCGCGAGGGTGGCCTTGTCGTAGCCGGTGGGCGAGCCAACGCTGTCCCCCAGTCCGGGGAGGTCGATGGCGTAGACGGTGTGATTCTCGGCGAGAGCGGGCATGATCGGCCACCAGCCGTACCAGGTCTGCGGCCAGCCGTGGATGAGGACGACCGGGGTGCCGCTGCCGCCGGTCACGTAGTGCATGCGGACGCCGTCGACATCGGCGAACTCGTGGCGGAAAACGTTCGCGAACGCGGGATCCTCGTGAGTGACGGCCGCGTATGGGGCGATGTCGGCGGCGGTCGGGGCACACGCTCCGACACCGAGCAGGAAGGTGAACAGGACGGACGCCGTCATGCGAGCCGAGCGGGCCGTGGCGGGCCGAGTTGCGTTGACCATATGCGCCTTTCAGGGCGGAGCAGCAGGCGGCCGCCCGGACCGCCGTCGCCGGGCCGAGCCGGACCGGCGGCGAGAACGCGCCCAGTGTCGCCGCACCGACCGCCGTTTGGCACGCGACTTTGCAGTTCCAGCAAATCGAGACCGTCAACCACGGCTCGGACGATTCCCACGTTCGCGGGGGAATAGCTCGCCACCTGCGGAAACTTCGAGCTATCACCACCTGGAACGAGTTTCGAGGAAAAATGGCCTTTCAATTTCACAAAGCCGCTACCGGGCGGTAAGGTTCGCGCTCGATCGCGGCGGTGAAGCGCCAAAGCCCTGTTCCGGCAATGGAGTTCGTGTGCTCGAAATTCATCACTTCAGCTACGGGTGGGTGACGCCCGTACTGGCCTATGTCATGTCCGTCACGGGCTCGCTGCTCGGATTGCGGTGTACGGCGCGGGCACGGGCCGGTGGTGGACGGCGCGGGTGGTTGATCGCGGCGGCGGTGGCCATCGGGGGCACCGGGATCTGGGTGATGCACTTCATCGCCATGCTCGGATTCTCGATTCACGGGGCCACGATTCGCTACGACATACCCATCACGCTGTTGAGCGCCGGGATCGCCATGGTGGTGGTGTGGCTGGGACTGTCCATCGTGACGCGGGAACGGCGGGGGCGCTGGGAGCTTCCGGTGGGTGGCGCGATCACCGGAACGGGCGTGGGTGCGATGCACTACGCCGGAATGTACGCCATGAAATCGGATGCGATCGTCCGGTACGACCCGGGCCTGGTCACGCTGTCCATGGTGATCGCGGTGGTGGCGGCGACGGTGGCGCTGTGGTTCACGCTGCACATCAACGGAATCCTCGCCACCATCGGGGCGGCCCTGATCATGGGTGTGGCAGTGTGCGGCATGCACTACACCGGCATGGCGGCCATGAGCGCGCACCACGCGGCGAACCCGACCACGCCCTCCGGCGCGGGAGCCATGGAGTTGCTTGCGCCGCTGATGATCTCGGTGAGCATGGTGACCCTGGTCCTGCTCATCCACGTGGGACTGACCGAGGTGGACGAGCGCAGCCGCCGCGAGACGCCGCCGCGGACGCCGGCGCCCGAACCGTGGTCGCTGGCCGGCAGCAACCCGGCCGCACCCCGGACCACGACTACGCAGCCGCCGCGCTACCGACCCTGACCGCCGGGGCCGCCCCGGCCCACGATGCCTTGCGCAGCAACCACTCCAGTGGCCCCTGGTCGAAGCGGCTCAGCCACCACCGGGAGACCACCCCCTGAACCGCGAGGATCAGCAGACACAGCGCGACCGTATGCGACCAGGCCCGCGGCGCGTCCGGAACGATGCCGAGGGGCCGCGCGGCGAAGCGCAGGCCGACCACGATGAGGGTGGCCGCCACATAGTTGGTGAGCGCCGTGCGGCCCAGCGCCGCCAGCACCGGGGTGATCACCGCGAAACCCTTTGTGCGAGTGAGCATCGACACGAGGCAGGCATAGGTCGCCGCCATGAACAGCCCGACGGCCGCACCGGCCTCCGGATGCCCCCACTGCCACAGGATTCCGGCGGCGCTGGCCGATACCAACACCAGCGCGGCTGTCGGCAGTGCCGGACCCGCAACGGCTTCCCATCGTCGCGGCAGATCGGCCAGGCCCGCCGCGAACCCCAGCAGGAACAGCCCGGGCACCAGCACCAGGCCACCACCCTGCGCGACCCCGGCGACGGTGAGCAGCGCACCCGCCGCACCGGTCACCGGGATCGCCCACCGCTGCGGCAGGAACGTCGACGGCAGCAACACCGTGAGCCCCGCGATGGCGTACGGCAGCAGCGCTTCCCCCGGTTGCAGCAGTTGATGGAGCGCACCCAGCGCCGCCAAGGCGAGAATCCGCCGCAACAGCACCACGCGCGGCGCCGCCGCCCGGCCGCGGGCCGAGCGCCACATGAGCGCGAAGCCGATCCCGAACAGCAGCGAGAACAGCGGGAAGAACCGCCCGTACACGGCGAGTTCCAGCACCGGCGGAACGGGATCGAGCACACCGTCGCGCACCGGATCGAGCCGCAGGATGGCGGGCGCGTTGGCGAAAAGGATTCCGCACAGCGCGAATCCACGCAGGACATCGAGGCTCGGCAGTCGTCGCATACCCTCATGCTGGCCGCCGTGGCATCCGTCCGGCATCGGCCGAACGGCCGGTATCCGCCCGCCCGCCTCGGCCGATCGGCCGATCTCAGTCCATGAGCCCGGCCCGCCAGGCGCGGGCCGCCACCTCCACCCGGTTCCGCGCCGACAGCCGCCGCTGCACGCTCGCGATATGGGTTTTCACCGTGCCGAGCGACAGGTGTAGCCGCTCCCCGATCTCCGCATTGGTGGCACCCTCCCCCACCAGCCGGGTCACCTCCAGTTCGCGTGGGCTGAGGGCGGCGATCGCGGCCGCCAGTTCGGGCGGCACCCGGCGGCCCGCGCGGGCGTGGGTGCGGCGCAGCAGCCCGGTGGTGAGTTCCGGGCCGATCAGGGCGTCACCGGCGACGGCCGCACGCACGGCGGCGAGCAACAGGTCCGGACCGGAGTCCTTGAGCAGGAATCCGGTCGCCCCGTGGGCGAGCGCGGTGTCGACATAGTCGTCGTCGTTGAAGGTGGTCACCACGACCACACGCGTCTCACCGCTGATCTGGCGGCACACCTGGAGTCCGTCCAGCCGCGGCATCCGGATATCCAGCAGCGCCACATCGGGCCGATGCTCGCGCACGGCCGCCACCGCCGCGACACCGTCGCCGCACTGGGCCACCACCTCGATATCGGGCGCGCTGTCGAGGATCAGCGCGAAGCCCATGCGCACCATCTCCTGGTCGTCGGCCACCAGTACCCGAATCGTCATATCCCGCCAGCCTTTCCATCGACCGGGAGCCGCGCGGACACCAGCCAGCGGCCGTCGGGCCGGCGGCCCGCGGTGACGCTGCCGCCCACCGCCGCCGTCCGCGCGGTCAGCCCGGTCAGCCCGGTGCCACCGCCGCCACCCAATCCCGCTGTCCCGGAACCGTTGTCACACACCTCGACGATCAACTCGGCACCACGAAGCCGCACCACCGTATCGATGCGGCTCGCGTCGGCGGCATAGCGCCGAATGTTGTTGAACGCCTCCGCCAGCACCCGGTGCGCCGCCAGCAGCACCGCATCGGCCACTCCGGCGTCACGCAGGTCCGGGTCGATGTCCGACACCACCTCGGCGGCGACGGTATCGGCGAAACGCGAGACCAGATCGTCGAGGTCGTAGGTGCCGCGTGAGCCCGCACCGTCGCCCAGGGTGTCGACCAGCGAACGGATATCGCCCAGTGCCCGCCGCCCCGACTGTTCGATGCGTTCCAGCAGCGGCCGGGTCCGCTCCCCCGCTCCCGCCTGTGCGGCCTGCGCCAGCACCACCATCCCCATTACCTCGTGCGCGATGACATCGTGTAGTTCCCTTGCCATCTGGGCACGTTCGCCCGCGACGGCCGCACTGCGCTCGGCCACCAGCCGCTGGCGCTGGGCCCGCACGAGCAACCCGATGCCCAGCGCGGTGACCGTCGGAACGGTGACGATCAACACCGCCGTCGGCGCGTCGGCGGTCCGCAGGGCGAAGGCCGAGCCGACCGCCGCGACGGCCAGCGCACCGGTGAGCCCGGCGTCGGCGATGCCGGCGATCCGCGACGCGGTCACCCCGCTGGCGACCACGGCCACCCACGCCGAGGCCACCGCCCAACCGTGCCCGCCCGGCGACCACAGGCTCACCGCGACGATCACGAGCACCAGCCCCGCCAGGGCGGCCACCACCCCGGCGCGTCGGGTGAGCGGCACCGCGTCCTCCCGCGCCGCCGTCCAGCAGGCCCAACTCCCCAGCGCCGCCCCGCCCGCGTCCACGCCCGTCCACGACAGCGACCCCGTGGCATTCAACTCCAGCAGCGCGGCCAGCCCGGCGGGCAGCACGCACAGCGCGAACAGGAGGCGACGCATAGGCCCGACCCTAGCGGGCCCAGCGAGCCGGTTCGACAATCCAGCGCATCGACAGCAAACTGGCGGGGGTGCACCACCAGTTGGAGTTGATCTTTCTGGTCCTGTTCGCGACGATCCTGGCGCAGCCGCTGGGCAAGCGGATAGGACAGGCTCCGGCCGTGCTCATGACGGCCTTCGGGTGTGTGCTTGCCCTCATTCCCTCGGTGCCGGAGATCCACATCGATCCGGAGCTGATCCTGCCGATGGTGCTGCCGCCGCTGCTCTACGCCCAGGCGCGGCGCACCTCGTGGCGGCAGTTCGCCGACAACTGGAGTGCCATCGTCATGCGGGCGGTGGTGCTGGTCATCGTGACCACGGCGGCCACGGCCTGGGTGTTCCACGAGATGTTCCCGACGGTGCCGATCGCCGCGGCGGTGGCATTGGGCGCGCTGGTGGCGCCACCGGATCCGGTGGCGGTCTCGGCGCTGGCGGGCAAGCTGGGGCTGCCGCGCCGCCTGGTGTCGGTGCTCGAGGGTGAGGGGCTGTTCAACGACGTCACCGCCATCGTCATCTACACGGTGGCCGTTCAGGCGGTGCTGACCGGGACGTTCTCGGCGTGGAGCGCAGCCTGGGAGTTCGTGCTGTCGGCGCTGGTCGCGGTGGGTGTGGGGTTGGCGCTGGGCTGGCTGGGCACCATGCTCATGAAGCGGTTGAGCGAAGCGCCGTGGCAGGTGGCGCTGGGCCTGCTGCTGCCCTTCGCGGCCTACGGCATCGCCGACGCCCGCGGCGGTTCGGGAGTGCTGGCGGTGCTGGTGAGCGCACTGTATCTGACCGACGCGGCAACGGATTTCAGCGACAGCGCCTATCGGACGGTGGGCGACTCCTTCTGGGAGATCACCGAAATGCTGGTCACCGGTTTCGCTTTCGGCCTCATCGGCCTGGAATTGAGCACCGTGTTGCGCACCACCGGCCCGGACTGGCCGCGCTTCCTCACCGGCGCGGCCGCCGTGGTGGCGGTGGTGGTCGGGCTGCGCCTGCTGTGGCTGCTGGGCACGACCGCGGTCTTCCAGGGCTGGTGGCGCACCCGGGACAAGGATGAGCCGTACACCTGGCGGGAAACCCTGGTCACCTGGTGGGCGGGGATGCGCGGTGTGGCGACGGTCGCGCTGGCCCTCGCCGTGCCGTTCACCACCGCCGACGGCGAGCCCTTCCCCGGACGCACCGAGATCCTGTTCACCGCCTTCGCCGTCGTGCTGTTCACCCTGCTGCTCCAGGGCCCGACACTGCCCGCCGTGGTGCGCGCGACCGGTGTGCACGCCGACACAGAACTCGAGCGCACCCTGGAACGCCAACTGTGGACCCGGGTCCTCAATGCGGAACTGGCCCGCCTGAAACAGATTTCGACCACCGAGGATCTGCCGGAGGACGTCTACGTTCGACTGCGCGAATCCTTCGAACGCCGCCTGGCCCAGGCCGATCCGGAGGCGGCCGACGACAAGGCCCGCCTCGCCACCGACAAGACCCTGAGGTTCACCACCGAGATGCGCCGGATCACCCACGAGGTGATGGAGGCGGGCCGCACCGAAGCCCTGACGGCCCGCCGCGAACCGGGTATCCCACCGGATGTGGTGGACCGGGTGATGCGCCGCCTGGACCTGCGGTCCAACCCCATGCCCTGATCTCGGCCGCCCGGTCAGTCGGCGGTACCACTCTCGAATCGGACGGCCGACACCATGGCCAGCGCCAACGCCTCGGGGTCGTCGCCCCCGAGATCCGATCCCACCAGCGCGCCCTCGCGCCACAGATGCGCGAAACCGTGCACCAGCGACCAGGCCGCGAGCTGACCGGCCCGGCGATCCTCCGGTTCGATACCCAATTCCGCTATGCCGGAACGTAATTCCGCCCCGGAGCGACGGCGCGCCGCGATCAGCCGTTCATCGTCGACACACAGCAGGTCGCGTCGGAACATGACATCGAAATGGCCGGGCCAGCGCCGGGCGAAACCGATGTAGGCGAGCGCAACGGCTCGGAAATCGCCTGCCGCGCCATGCAATTGCGCCGCCAGCAGCTCGAATCCCTCGATGGCGAGTTCCGTGAGCAGCCCCTGTTTGTTGCCGAAGTGATGGGCGGGCGCGGCATGGGAGACTCCGGCCCGCTGGGCGAGGGCGCGCAGTGATACCGCGTCCACGCCGTCCTGAGCGATCTGGTCGGCCGCGGCCCGCAGCAGCGCGGCGCGCAGGTCGCCGTGATGGTAGGCGCTCTTGGTCATCTCTCGATCCTGACGCCAAATCTTGTCATTGACAAGTTCTCGCCACGGCTTCTAATCTAGTCATTGTCAAGATTCACTGCTCGCCCCTCAGGAGTGCCCCATGGCGCCACTCATCGCCCTCATCGTCGTCACCGGACTGTCTCGCCTCATCGGCCTGCTCGGTGTCGACTGGCTCGACTCCTGGCCACACGCCACACGCGTCGGTCTGGCCGCCATGTTCCTGCTCACCGCGAGCGCGCATTTCACCCAGCCCAAGCGTGACGCCCTGATCGCCATGGTCCCGCCCGCCTTCCCCAACGCGGCGGCCATGATCACCCTCACCGGTGTCCTGGAGGCGGCCGGTGCGGTGGGCCTACTGCTGCCGCCGGTCGCCCCGGTTGCCGCCGCGTGCCTTGCGGCGCTGCTGATCGTCATGTTCCCGGCCAATATCCGAGCCGCGCGGACCGGCGGCGGGGTCAAGACGATGCCGCTGCCCGCCCGCACGGTGGTGCAGGGCGTCTTCCTCGCCGCCTGCGTACTGGCCGCATTCTGACGGAATCCGCCAGGCGCACCGGGCGCCCCCCGCACGAATGCGGGGGGCGATCGCCTGTCGGCTCACACCTGCGCGCCACCCGCCTCGAGGACGAACGCGTCGGCACCGGGAACCAGCGCACTCACCGAGGTGTCCTTCAGATCCACACCGGAGCGCCCGAGTCCGCGGGCGCCCTCGACCAGCCCCGCCGCCACCCGCGCCGCCCGCTCGTAGCCGAGCCCTTCCGGCGGGTGAATATTGGAGATGCAATTGCGCTCGGAGTCGGCCCGCCCCGGACGCGGCAGGTGGGTGAGGTAGATGCCGAGGCTGTCGGCGACCGACAGTCCGGGACGCTCCCCGATGAGTACCAGAACGGTTGCGACACCGAGGCTTTCACCGATGTGATCACCCAGCGCCACCCGCGCCTGAGTGGCGATGACCGGCGGAGCGAGGGTGTAGCGCTCCCCCAGCACCGCTACCAGTGCCCGCAGCATGGGCACACCGTGTTCGGCGAGCGCCCGGGGCGACAAACCGTCGGCGAGCACGAAACCGATATCGGCCCCGGTTCCGGGTGACGCCGAAACCCTCTGCCCGACATGACTACTCGGATCCATCTCGATGCCCGGACCGGTGCGCCCACCCGCCGAGGACGACAGCGTCTCCCCGACCACGGGGCGCGCAGAGGGCGTACGTGCCGTCCCTGGTGCATCCCTCCCTGGCGCATCCGTCGCGGTGGGATCCGTCGCGACGGCATTCGACGCGACGGCATTCGACGCGACGGAATGCGGCTCGACGGCGTATGCGGCGGCTTCCGGCGCGCTCGTGCGCTTCCGCTCGACCGCACCCGCCGCGATCGCGGGCAGTCGTCCGAGGTCCGGGCGGCGCAGATACTCCGATCGGTCCGCCGCGCGACTGCGCACGTGCGTCGGTCGCCCCAGACCGAGCTCCGCCACCCGCGCGGCCAGGTCGTCCACCGCGAGTGGCGTGTGCACCGCGTCCCGCGCCGCCGCGTGCGCGGCCCGGAAGTCCAGCACCCGTTCGGTGGGCAGCGCGTCCCCGGTGCGGCCCAACCCGATGCGCGCCTGGGTGGTGCGCCGCAGCTCGGCCCAGAACTCCTCCGAGGTACCCGTACGGGCAGTATCGGTACGGAGGCTATCGCCGCGCACGGGCCTCATGACGCACTCGCCAGGGCGCGCAGCGGCGAGGTGAGCGGCTCGACCGGTCGCACCCGGCCGTCGGCGTCCAGCATGCCCAGCCGGTCCAGCCAGCCCGCGAATTCGGGAGCGGGCCGCAGCCCCAGCACCTTTCGCACGTACAGGGCATCGTGGTAGGCGAGGCTCTGGTACCCGAGCATGACGTCATCGGCCCCGGGCACCGCGATGACGAAGGCGACACCGGCCGCACCGAGCAGGGTGAGCAGGGTGTCCATATCGTCCTGGTCGGCCTCGGCGTGGTTGGTGTAGCAGACATCCACGCCCATGGGCAGGCCCAGCAGTTTGCCGCAGAAGTGGTCCTCGAGCCCGGCGCGGATGATCTGCTTGCCGTCGTAGAGGTACTCGGGACCGATGAACCCGACCACCGTATTCACCAGCAGCGGATCGAGATCCCGGCAGACCGCGTAGGCGCGGGCCTCGAGGGTCTGCTGGTCCACCGGCTTCCCGCCGGTGCCGAGGTGCGCGCCCGCCGAGAGCGCCGACCCCTGCCCGGTCTCCAGGTACATGACATTGTCGCCGACCGTGCCGCGCCCCAGTGCGCGCCCAGCCGCATTCGCCTCCCGCAGCAGCGAGATGTTCACGCCGAACCCGGAATTCGCGCCCTCGGTGCCGGCCACGGACTGGAACACCAGATCCACCGGGGCACCCGCCTCGATCAGCCCGAGCGTGGTGGTGACGTGCGAGAGCACACACGACTGCGTCGGAATGTCGAACCGCTGCCGCACCTCGTCGAGCAGGTGCAGCAGATCCGCGGTGGCCCGTGGCGAGTCGGTGGCCGGATTGATGCCGATCACGGCGTCGCCGCAACCGAGCAGCAGCCCGTCGAGTACGGCGGCGGCGATACCGCGCGGATCGTCGGTCGGATGGTTGGGCTGCAAGCGGGTGGACAGGGTGCCCGGAAGTCCCACGGTGGTACGGAATCCGGCCCGCACCTCGGTGGCCGCAGCGACCGCGATGAGGTCCTGATTGCGCATGAGTTTGCTGACCGCGGCCACCATTTCCGGTGTGAGCCCACGGGATACGGCCGCGAGCGTGGCGGCCGCGTGTTCGGTGGCGGCCACCGCCAGCAGCCAATCCCGCAGCCCGCCCACGGTCAGGTGCGAGATCTGCTGGAACGCGACGCGATCGTGGGTGTCGACAATGAGCCGGGCGACCTCGTCGCTCTCGTACGGCACCACCACGTCGTTCAGGAAGGTGAGCAGTGGCACCTCCGCCAGCGCCCACTGCGCGGCCGCCCGTTCGGCGTCGGAATGCGCCGCGCACCCGGCCAATTCGTCACCGCTGCGGCGCGGCGTCGCCTTGGCCAACAGCTCGACCAACCCGTCGAACCGGTAACTCACGCCGCCGATGCGCTGCTGGTACACCGTCATTCGAGCTCCTTCTCGGCGCGGGCCAGGATCGCGAACTCCTCATCGGGCGAGGCCGCGACCAGCCGATGGCGACTGTAGAGGGCGAAATAGAGCATGAAGGCGCAGAACGCGGCGAACGTCCAGCCCGCGGCCACCGGATCCACCAGGAAGGTCGCCACCACGGACACACACGCGATCACGAGTGCGAATCCGGTGGTCACCACGCCGCCCGGGGTGCGGTACGGCCGCCGCATACCCGGTTCGCGCACCCGCAGCACGATATGGCTCACCATCATGAGCACGTAGCTGACCGCCGCCCCGAAGACGGCCATGTTCAACAGCATCGCGCCTTCGCCGGTCAGCGACAGCCCGAAGCCGATCACACCCGGCACGATCAGCGCCCACACCGGGGCCTTGCGGGAGTTGGTGACAGACAGGCTGGTCGGCAGATATCCGGCCCGCGACAGCGCGAAGGTCTGCCGGGAGTAGGCGTAGACGATGGAGAAGAAGCTGGCCACCAGCCCGGCCAGGCCGATGTAGTTCACCGCCGTGGCCGCGCCACCAGTGCCCAGCGCCTCGACCAGCGGATTGCCGGAGGTCGAGAGCGTTTGCGCGCCAATCGCTCCCGTGGACAGCACCAGTACGCTGCCGCCGGTCACCAGCAGCACCAGCATGGCCGCGATAATGCCCTTGGGCACGTTCTTCTCCGGCTCGCGCGCCTCCTCCGCGGCCAGCGGCACCCCTTCGACGGCCAGGAAGAACCAGATCGCGAACGGAATCGCCGCCCAGACGCCGAAAGCGCCGAACGGCAGGAACTCCGAGGCCCCCGCCGCCCCCGTATCTACGGGAATATCGGTGAGATTGCCCAGATCGAAACGGCCCCAGGCCGCCACCGCGAACACCGCCAGCCCGATCAGCGCGATCACCGTGATCGCGCACATCACCTTGAGCGCCTCCCCCGCCCCGGCCAGGTGAATGCCGATGAACAGCGCGTACACCGCCAGATACACCCACCAGCCGTCGGTGATCCCGAACAGGTTCAGCGACTCCACATACGCGCCGATGAAGGTGGCGATGGCCGCCGGTGCGATGGCGTACTCGATGAGAACCGCGGTGCCCGTGGCGAATCCGCCCCACGGCCCGAGCGCCCGGCGGGCGAAGGTGTAGCCGCCGCCCGCCGCGGGCAGCGCCGCCGACAGTTCCGCCATCCCCAGCACCATGGCCAGGTACATGCCCGCGATGAGGACGGTGGCGATCAGGAGCCCACCGAATCCGCCCTCGGCCAGGCCGAAATTCCATCCGGAATAGTCACCGGAGATCACATAGCTCACGCCGAGCCCGGCCAGCAGCAGCCAGCCCGCCGATCCGGAGCGCAGGGTCCGCTTGGCCAGATAATCCTCGGCGGTGTCCGCCGTCGGCCTCGAAGCAGTCGTCATGCAGGTTGCCCGTACCCCTCGTACTCGGTTGGTCACATGCCCAGAGGGCTGACCTGTAGATCCTCCGGACCTATATTGCTGACGTGTAACTACGAGTTTGTGGCGGCATGACGCCTCGTTACGGACCCGCGTGCGTGCCGATCCGCCGCGGACCGAGCACAATCGCAGCTATGCCGCCCGTACCGCACCGGTACCGGTCCCCGTGGACCCGGACCCTCGATCTCGCCGACGAGCTACGCCGGTGGTGTAGCTGGTGGCGGCGACCACACCGCCCGCGGCGGGCCGTGCAGACCGTGCGCGACCACCTGGCGGCGGCACCGGCCAGCGTTTGCTACGCGTTCACGCTCTTCGTCACCTACTGGACGCTGCGGGGTGCGAACGAGATCACCGACCGCCACATCATCTTCTCGGCCTCCACCAACCTCGCGAATATGCGCCGCGACCCCGTTCAGGTGCTGGTGGCCTCGGCGTTCTGGGTGGACGGCGACTTCCCGTGGGAGTTCATCATCACCTTCCTGACGGTGATGGCCGCCGCCGAACGCTGGCTGGGCACCCTGCGCTGGATCGGTGTGTTCGCCATCGGGCACGTCGGGGCCACACTCGGCACCGTCACCGGAATCGCCTACGCCGTGGAGCATCGCCTGATTCCGCTGCGGGTGGCGCTGGCCTCGGATGTCGGCCCCAGCTACGGCATGTCGGCCGTGCTGGCGGCGCTCACCTTCCGACTGCGCGGGGTGCCGCGACTGCTGTGGGCGGGCCTGCTGATCGTCGTCTACGTCGGGGCGGCGGTGCGCGGGCGCACCTTCACCGACTACGGCCACGTCCTGGCCATGACCATCGGCTTCCTCATCGCCGGATCGGCGGTCTTCACCACCCGGCGGCTGGAACGCGAGTCAGCGGCCCACGGGCTCGGCCCGGGGCCGGTCCTGCTTGATGAAGCCGACGGCGGGTTCGACCAGCCGGGCGGCGATCGGCCCGAGTATCGCCATCAGTAGTACGTAGGCCGAGGCCAGCGCGGCGAGTTCACCGTCGACCCCGCCCATGGTCACCGCCAATCCCGCGATGACGATCGAGAATTCGCCGCGCGCCACCAGCGCCGCGCCGGCACGGGCCCGGCCCATCCGCCGGATGCCCTGCCGTTTGGCCGCCCACCACCCGGTGCCCACCTTCGTCACGGTGGTGACCACGACCAGCGCGACCGCCCAGCCGAGCACCGGCGGAATGGCGCGGGGGTCGGTATTGAGACCGAAGGCCACGAAGAAGATGGCCGCGAACAGATCCCGCAGCGGCTCCAGCAGTTTCGCCGCCTGCTGCGCGGTCGATCCCGAGATGGCGATGCCGAGCAGGAACGCGCCGACCGCGGCCGAGACGTTCAGCGCCGACGCCACCCCGGCGACCAGCAGCGCCGCACCCAGCAGCTTGAGCAGGAACACCTCCCGGTCCTCGCTGTCCACGACGGCCGAGACGTACCTGCCGTAGCGCAGCGCGACCACCAGCACCACGGTGATGGCCAGCATGGCGATGCCGAGTGTCTTCACCCCGGCGGCGAAACCCAGACCGGCCAGCATGACAGTGAGGATGGGCAGGTACACCGCCATGGCCAGGTCTTCGAAGACCAGGATGGACAGGATCACCGGCGTCTCGCGGTTGCCGAGTCGGCCGAGATCGTTGAGGACCTTGGCCACGATGCCCGAGGACGAGATGTAGGTGACCCCGCCCATGGTGATCGCGCCGACCGTGCCCCAGCCGAGCAGCAACGCCACCAGCACGCCGGGGGTGGCGTTGGCGACGATATCGAGCAGACCGGCCAGCCAGGACCGCCGCAGTCCGGTCACCAGTTCCGCGGCCGTGTACTCCAACCCGAGCAGGAGCAGCAGCAGTACCACGCCGATTTCCCCGGCGAGATGGCCGAATTCGGCCGCGGCGTGCATCTCCACGATCCCGCCGGTGCCGAAGGCGAGCCCGCCCAGCAGGTACAGCGGAATGGGCGACATGCCGAACCGTCCGGCGACCCGGCCCATCATGCCGAGCACGAACAAGATCGCGCCGAGTTCGACGAGTCCTAGCGCCGTCGGATCCACGCCGCTCAGCCGTCGGCGAGGATACGCGCGGCCGCGTCCAGACCCTGCGGTGTGCCGACCACGACGAGCAGATCACCGGAATCGAGCACGAAGTCCGGGCCGGGCGAGGGATGCAGCTGTCCGGCCCGCATGATCGCCACGATGGATGCCTTGGTGCGGGTGCGCATCCCGGTCTCCCCCAGCATCCGCCCCCGGTACGGCGAATTGTTGTTGATCGGGAGCTGCCGGGTGGTGATGCCGGGCAGATCCCGATGGTCTTCCTTGAGGCTCTCCACCAGCTGCGGCGCGCCGAGCAGATTGGCCAGTACCGCCGCCTCGTCGGTGGTCAGCGGCACCTGGGCCAGGCAGGCATCGGGATCGTCACGCTGCGCGACGATCAGGTCGATACCCCCGTCGCGGTGCACCACCACCCCGATCCGGCGACCGCCGCGGGACTCGAAATCTTTCCGCACACCGATGCCGGGCAGCGCAGTAACGTCGACGTTCACGACGTCCAGATTAGGACAGATCCCCCCGCGGCAGCTCCACCGGCACGAAGCGACCGTCCGGACCGGGCCGGAACTCGGTGACCTCGACGACCGCCGCCACCGGCAGCGGCCCGTAGAGATGCGGAAACCGCATGGATTCCGGATCGGTCGGCACACCCGGCTCCCAGCGCACCGGATCGGTCAGGCGGGCCGGGTCCAGCCACAGCAGCACCAGGTCGCGGCGGCCCGCGAACAGGCGATCGGCGGGCAGATGCACCTGCCGCGGTGCGGACAGATGGATGAAGCCGACCTCGGCCAACGAGGGGGCGCGCAATTCCCCGGCCGCGCGCGCCGCCTCCCATTCCGCCCGCGAACAGATGTGCAGGAGCGGGCCGGTGTACTCCGATACCGCCCCGGATGCGTCGAGTGCCATGCCGCCACGCTAGCGGTGTGCACGACACGCGGTCTCTGATAGACCGGTGGCCATGAACCCGTCGCTCATCATGTCCGCCCGCGATATCGAATTCCTGCTCTACGACTGGCTGGACGTGGAGTCGCTGACGACGCGGGACCGCTACGGCGACCACTCGCGCGAGACCTTCGACCAGGTGCTGCGACTGAGCCAGGATCTCGCCGCCCGCTACTTCGCGCCGCACAACCGCGACAGCGACCTGCACGAGCCCACCTTCGACGGGGAGAAGGTGCACATCATCCCCGCGGTCGGCGAGGCACTGCGGGCCTTCGCCGATGCCGGGATGATCGGCGCGGCCATGGATTACGAGGTCGGTGGCATGCAGCTGCCCTACAGCGTGTTCACCGCCTGCATGTCCTGGTTCCACGCCGCCAATGTGGGCACCACCGGATACGCGCTGCTCACCGTCGGCAATGCCAATCTGCTTGCCACGCACGGCAGCCCGGAGCAGGTCGACCGATTCCTGCGCCCCATGCTCGACGGCCGCAGCTTCGGCACCATGGCGCTGTCGGAGCCGCACGCCGGATCCAATCTCGCCGACATCACCACCCGGGCGGTTCCCCAGCAGGACGGCACCTACCGGCTGTTCGGCCGCAAGATGTGGATTTCCGGCGGGGATCACGAACTCTCGGACAATATCGTGCATTTGGTGCTGGCCCGGATCCCCGACGCACCGGCGGGCACCCGCGGCATCTCGCTGTTCATCGTGCCCAAGTACCTGCCCGCCGCCGACGGCACGCCGGGCGAACACAACGACGTGGCGCTGGCGGGCATCAACCACAAGATGGGATGGCGCGGCACGGTCAATACCGCGCCGGTCTTCGGCGACGGCCGCTACACCCCGGGTGGAGCCACCGGTGCCGTCGGCTACCTGGTCGGCGAGCCCAATCGCGGTCTGGCGTACATGTTCTCGATGATGAACGAGGCGCGTCTGGGCGTCGGCCTGGCCGCCACCGCCCTGGGCTACACCGGATACCTGAAATCCCTGGACTACGCCCGCACTCGGCCGCAGGGCCGCCCGCAGGGGGTGCGCGACGGCGCGCAGGTGCCCATCGTGCGGCATCCGGATGTGCGGCGGATGCTGTTGGCGCAGAAGGCGTACGCCGAGGGCGCGCTCGCGCTCCAGCTGTACTGCGCCAAGCTGGTCGACGATCTGCGCACCGGTACCGACGCCGAGCGCGCCGCCGTGCTGCTGCGCATCCTCACTCCGGTCGCCAAGAGCTGGCCGTCCCAGTGGTGCCTGACCGCCAACGATCTCGCCATCCAGGTGCTCGGCGGCGCCGGCTACACCCGCGACTACGACGTCGAACAGCACTACCGCGACAACCGGCTCAATCCCATTCACGAGGGGACGCACGGCATTCAGAGCCTGGACCTGCTGGGCCGGGCCGTCACCGCCGACGGGGGCAGCGCGCTCACCGCCCTGCTCGACGCCATCGCGACCACGGTGACCGCCGCGCGCGACACCGGCGATACGGAGCTCACCGCCTTCGCCGACGCCCTGGACCTGGCGGCGGGCCGGGTCGCCACCACCACCGCCACGCTGTGGCAGGACCTCGAACCGGAGACGGCGCTGGCCAACTCCGCGGCGTATCTGGAGGCGGTCGGGCATGTGGTGCTGGCCTGGATCTGGTTGCAGCAGTCCCTGGTTGCCAGCGGCGGCGACGCCTTCGCGCTCGGCAAGCGCGCGGCGGCGCGCTACTTCTTCCGCTGGGAGCTGCCGCGTACCGGTCCGCTGTTCGACCTGCTGGTCTCGCGCGACCGGACCACCCTGGACCTGGACGAGTCCTGGTTCTGAAACGAGTCCTACTCGCGTTTGCTACCGAGTCCGTGCCGATATCCAATCGGAGTGTGAGTGTCGGTGCCCCCGGGTAGTCTCCCGATAAGACAAATGGATCGGCCTGTTCCGGAGGGTGATATCGGCGTTTCGCGAATGCGGCCGCGGGCTGTTCGCTTCTAGCGAAACCGCAGGTCGTGTTATCGAAAACACAAAGAAACATTCTCGGGAACAAAGCCCCCGTCCCGAACGTCTGACAAAGTAGTCATAGCCACTGCTGGGAAGTAGCGGTAGCGAGCTCACGGAGAGGTCCGTGAGCCCCACACCAGGCGAACGGTGTGTGAGCACCCGGAGCCAGGACGGAGGAGTCATGCCAGGAACCCTGACTAGCACCCCACTGACCGCGGTCGACCGTTGCGACCGCTGCGGGGCAGGCGCGCGCGTGCGTGCGACCCTTCCCGGTGGTGGAGAGTTGCTCTTCTGCCAGCATCACGCCAATGAGCACATGGATCGTCTTCGTGAGCTCGAAGCCGTGATCGACACGGAGTCGGCACCGGCGCTGTAATCAGCTCCTCCGCCTCGCGGTATGTGAACGCGAGGGGTCCGCTCGACAACTGAATCTTCCCAACAGAAAACCCGACAGCGGGCGACCACACGGTCGCCCGCTGTCGCGCTCTCAGCCCGCCGATTTGACACGAACCGAATCGAGGTGTCCCCTGTCCGCCATCCACGTCACCTACCTGCCGGACCGGCACATGTTCGCCCTCTGGACCTGGGCCGGAACCGGCCCCGGCGCCGCCCCGCGCGCTATCGGGGAGCGGGAGACCGTCGCGCTGGCCGTGCCGTCCGGGCGGCGGATCGAGATCGCCGACGTCGAATGCGCCCTGGTGGAACCCGAGCGACTCCCGACACTGACACTGCCCGACCTCGCGACCTCCGGCCGGGCGTGGCTCTCCGCGCTCACCGACACACCCGGCCCGCTGCCCGCCGCCGCGCACGCGGTGCCCAATGCGGCGGGAACGGCCGTGGTGTCCGCCGAGCGGGCGCTGCGGACCCTACGGGAGACGGTGGCCCTCGCCGGCGAACTGCGCTCGGGCCTGAAGGCGGAGCTGCGGCCCTACCAGGCCCGCGGCATCACCTGGCTGCGGGAGACGACCACCGCGCACGGTGGCGCGGTGCTGGCCGATGAGATGGGCCTCGGGAAGACGGTGCAGGCCATCGGCTTCCTGCTGGGGCGGGCCGCCGAGGGACCGCAACTGGTGGTGTGCCCGACCTCCCTGGTCGGCAACTGGGTGCACGAGATCGAACGATTCGCACCCGGCCTGCGCGCCGTGGCCTGGCGGGGCGGGCAGCCGCCGCACGCCACGGCGGGCACGGTGGTGGTCACCGGCTATCCCACCCTGCGCGGGCACGGCCCCGTCCTGGCCGAAACACACTGGGCCGCGGTGGTGTTCGACGAGGCGCAGGTCCTGAAGAATCCGCGCACACAGGTGGCCAAGGCGGCGCGGGCCATCGACGCGGCGGTGCGGGTGGCGCTCACCGGAACCCCGGTGGAGAACCATCTCGACGAGCTGTGGGCGCTGCTCAACCTGGTGGCGCCCGGGGAGTTCACGCACCGGTCGCAGTTCCGGCGGCGATTCGTGCGGCCGGTGCACGAGGGGTCGGCCGAGGCGGTGCTGCGGCTGCGCGACGCCATCGAACCGGTGGTGCTGGCGCGGCGCAAGGCCCAGGTGGCGGCGAGCCTGCCGCCCAAGATCCACAGCGACCTGGTCTGCGATCTGACCGCCGAACAGGAGACGCTCTACGACCAGCTGCTCGACCGCGCCGAGGCGGAAGGCTTCGGGTCCGGCGCGCAGCGGCACACGCGCGTGCTGGCGGTGCTCACCGAGCTGAAACAGGTGTGCAACCATCCCGGTCTCGTCACCGGTGAGCTGGACGAATTGTTCGGGCGCTCGGGCAAGTTCGACGTATGCGCCGATATTCTCGCCAACAATGTGGAGGTGGGCGCGCCCACACTGGTGTTCACGCAGTACCGGCGCACCGGGGAGCTGCTGGTACGGCTGTGCGCCGAACGGTTCGGGGTGACGGCACCGTTCTTCCACGGCGGGCTGAACCAGCAGGAGCGCGCCGAGATCGTGCGGCGGTTCCAATCCGCCGACGGCCCACCGGTTCTCGTGCTGAGCCTGAAGGCGGCCGGGACGGGGCTGACGCTGACCCGGGCGGCGGATGTGGTGCATTTCGACCGCTGGTGGAATCCGGCGGTGGAGGCGCAGGCCTCCGATCGCGCGCACCGCATCGGGCAGACCCGCACGGTCACCGTCACCACGCTGACCTCGGGCACCACCATCGAGGAGCACATCGCGGGCATGCACGACCGCAAATCGGCGCTCACCGATCTCTCCGATGCCGCCGGAGTGGCGACCCTGGCCCGCCTCGACGACGACCGACTCATGGAACTGCTGCGCCGGAAGCGAGGCAACTGATATGCCCGACAACGAATTCGGTTTCACGCCCTGGGGTATGGACTGGGTGCGCCTGGCCGAACCGCTCTCGGTGACCAAACCCGAACCGCTGCTGCCCCGCGCCCGCAGTATCGCCCGGCACGGCGGGGTGCGGACGGAGATCGAGCACACCGTGGTGCGCGCCACCATCCACCGCGGTTCCGAGGCTTCGGTCACCTACCTGGAGTTCGCGCCGCTGACCGGGGCCGCCATCCGCACCATCGCCGAACTCGTCCCCGCCGGTGCGCTGACCCCGACCGACGAGATGCACGCCGCGATCCGCGCCGCGGGCATCACCCTGGCACCCACCCTCACCAGCGCGGACTGCTCCTGCCGCGCCCGCACCACGCGCTGCGTCCACATGCTCGCCACCTGCTACACCCTCGCTCGCATGGTGGACGAGAACCCCTGGCTGGCCCTGGACCTCCAGGGCTACCGCACGGGCGGCGCGACCGAGGAGGGTCCGGAGCCCGCCCCGGCCCGCTGGACCCCCATCGACAGTCTGGATCCCGCCCGGTTCTTCGATCTCGCCTGACTACGGTCGGCGCGGCTGGGCGGCCGTGGAAGTCACCGTCGAGCATCCCCGCATCTCCCAGGAGCACGGCGTGCGCGACGGCGACTTCGCCCCGTGGTGCGACGATCCCCGCTTCTCCCAGCCGCTGGGCCGAGTCGCGACCGGCCGCGGGTCAGGCGTTCGTTCCGCTGTCGACCGTGAGGAACGCGCCGGTGACGCTGCGGGCGGAATCGCTCGCGAGATAGGTGACGGCGGCGGCGATATCGGTCGCCGCACCGAAGCGGCCCAGGGCAGTGAGCTGGACCTGCCCCTCGGCGTGATCGCTGTCGGCCGGGTTCATATCGGTGTCGGTGGAGCCGGGCTGGATGAGATTGACGGTGATGCCGCGCGGGCCGAGTTCGCGGGCAAGGGCTTTGGTGAAACCGTTGAGGGCCGATTTGCTCAGGTTGTAGAGCGCCAGTCCGCCGAAGGGCGCGTGCTCGACCAGATTGGTGCCGATGCTGATGATGCGGCCCCCCTCGGTCAGGTATTTCAGTGCGGCCTGCGCGGCGACGAACGGGGCGCGGGCGTGGATGTGCAGGGCGTTGTCGATCTCGTCGACGGTGAACTCCTCGAACGGCTTGGCCGGGAAGATGCCCGCGTTGTTGACCAGCACGTCGAGCCGGCCGAGTTCGGCGGCGGCGCGGTCGACGGCGGCGGCCACCGCGGTGGCGTCGGCGCTGTCGGCCCGAATGGCCACGGCCCGACGACCCAGCGCCTCGAGTTCGGCCACCATGTTCTTCGCCAGCACCTCATTGGCCTGATACGTCAGCGCCACATCCGCGCCCGCGGCGGCGAGCGCGCGGGCGATCGCCGCGCCGATCCCCCGGCTGCCACCGGTCACCAGCGCCACCTTGCCCGTCAGATCCGACATCGGAACCCTCCATCACTTTTTGTGTCGATCAGTACATAAATACCCAAGCAGAGGCCCGGCGGTCGCGTCAAGGGGTATATTTAACGATCGACACAGAAAGGAGTCCGCCATGGCGGAACGCGGACGGCCACGGGCGTTCGACCGCGACATCGCGCTGCGGCGCGCCATGGAGGTGTTCTGGGAGCACGGCTACGAGGGCGCGTCCATGACCGACCTCACCACCGCCATGGGCATCAACTCCCCCAGCCTCTACGCGGCCTTCGGCGGCAAGGAGGCGCTGTTCCGCGAGGCCGTCGCGCTCTACGGCCGCACCGAGGGCGGCCTGACCGAACGCGCCCTGCGCGAGGAGCCCACCGCCCGCGCCGCCATCGAGGCCATGCTGCGCGACAACGCCCGCTCCTACACCACCCCCGGCTCCCCGCGCGGCTGCATGGTGGTCCTGGCGGGCTCCACCTACACCACCCGCAATACCGCCGTTCGCGACTTCCTCATCGACATGCGCAGGTGCACAACCGAAGACATCCGGCGGCGGCTGGAACGCGGTGTCGCCGACGGGGATCTGCCGCCGGACACCGATATCGACGCCCTCGCCGCCTTCTACGCGACCGTGCTGTACGGACTGTCCATCCAGGCCCGCGACGGCGTGGACGACCGCGAACTGCAACGCTCCATCGACACCGCCATGGCGGCCTGGCCGGTACCGACGCGCTGATCCCTTGCCGCCCAGCGCTTGCCGACCTCAGACGCGCGGCGTCACATCGGATTCGACGATCCGCTCCGTCGGCGCGGGCAACCGTCGCGCCAGCACCGCACCCCGGAAGAACTCCGGCATGGAGCGGGCGAGCAGCAGATACAGCGGCACCCCGAGCAGCAGGGTGCCCACGCCGAGCAGGAAGACCCCGCCGATCTGCCAGTGCGGCGGGAAGGGCAGCGTCCAGGCGGAATCGCCGTAATCGGCCTGCCAGGAGGTGACGGCCGTCCAGCCCGCCGCGAACAGCAGCATGCCGCCGCCGAGCGCGGGCAGCACGCCCTTCATGACCAGAGCCCTTCGGTCCGAAGCGAATTCGTGCCGGTACAGCCAGGCGCAGCTGACGCCGGTGAGACCGTAGTAGACGC
Organism: Nocardia otitidiscaviarum; assembly: GCF_007362295.1. Classification (NCBI taxonomy): domain Bacteria; kingdom Bacillati; phylum Actinomycetota; class Actinomycetes; order Mycobacteriales; family Nocardiaceae; genus Nocardia; species Nocardia otitidiscaviarum. The sequence goes on from NZ_CP041695.1 coordinate 4,235,305, forward strand.
CGATGGAGATGCCGATGGCCGTCACCGCGTCGGCGATGAGCCGCCCGCCGGAGGCGAAGTTCAGCGCCACATAGAGCAGCACCGACAGCGCGCCGAACACCACCGTCGAGACGATCGGGGTGCGGAAGCGCGGATGGACGCGGCCGAACGCCTCCGGCAGTGCGCGATGCAGCGCCATGGAGTAGGTGGTGCGGGCGGTCGGCAGGATCGTGGTCTGGGTGGAGGCCGCCGCCGAGGTGAGCACCATGAGGAACAGCAGGTGCACCAGGAACGAGCCGACCGGGCCCGCGCCGAACACCGCGGTGCCGAGCGCGCCGAGCACATCGTCGACATGATCCGGGTTGGCCAGGCCCAGCCCCTCGGTGCCGCTGCCCGCGAACGCCTGCGCCGCCACCGTCACCAGCAGGTACAGCGCGACGAGAGTGATGGTGGACAGCACCGCCGACCGGCCCGGCGTGCGGCGCGGGTCCACCGTCTCCTGGTTCACCGAGACCGCCGAATCCCACCCCCAGTAGATGAACACCATGAGCAGCAGCGCGGTCACGAAATCGTTGAACGAGCCGATCGCGAACGGGTCGAACCACTCCCAACTCGGCGTCGCCGCACCCACGGCGGCGTGCCCGAGGAACACCCGCACCAGCGCGACCACCGCGAACAGCACCAGGATCACGAACTCGACGGCCAGCAGCCAGGACTGCAACCGCGCCGACACATCGATCCCGGCCACCGCCACCGCGGTCATGACCACCAGATAGACAATGCCCAGCAACAACACCCACCAGCTGGTGGCGTCCGATCCGATCCCGTCGGCACCCACCAGCAGGAAGGTGTACTGCGCGCTGATCTGGGCCAGACTCGCCATCACCAGCAGATCCGACACCACGATCGCCCACCCGGCCATCCACCCCGTGAACGGTCCGAACGCCCGCGTCGCCCACACGAAGCTGGTCCCCGGATCCGGTTCCACCGCATTGAGATTCCGATATCCGATGGCCACCAGCAGCATCGGCACGAACGCCAGCAGCACGATGATCGGGGCCTGCAATCCCACGGCCGCGACCACCAGGCCGAGGGTGGCGGTGATGCTGTACGCGGGCCCGGCGGAGGCCACACCGATGACGACGCTGGACGCCAGGGAAAGCGCACCCGACCGCAGGGTGCTCGGAGAAGTCACCGAACAAGGTTAATGGCAACACTCCCGCAATCAGGAATCCGAGGCCGCATCCGAGCGGAGCACACCCGAGCGGGGGCCGCACCCGAACGGCGGGGCCGCATCCGAGCCACGTAGGTCCGCGCTCGAGCCGCAGGGACAGCGGCGCGGCTTCCCGGGTGCCGCCGTCCTACATCCGGCGCAGTGCGGCGATCCGCTGCTCGAGCTGATCGGCGGTCGCCAAAGCCGTGGGCGGTCCCCCGCACTCCCGCCGCAATTCTCCGTGGATCACCCCGTGCGGCTTTCCGGTCCGATGGTGATGCATGGCCACCAGGCTGTTCAGCTCCCGACGCAGTTCCCCGAGCCGGTCGGCGGTCGCCGCCCGCTCGGTGGCCGCGGTGATTCCGGCCCCCGATTCCGGTCGCACCGCGGTGTCCACCGCCGCGCTGCGCTCCTGCAACTGCCGGGTCTGCCGGTCACGCAGCAGCGCCCGCATCTGGTCGGCGTCGAGCAGACCCGGAATGCCGAGGTAGTCGGCCTCTTCGTCACTGCCCGCGAAGGTCGCGGTGCCGAAGGAGTCGCCGTCATAGATGACCTGGTCGAGTTCGGCGTCGGCGGCGAGGGCGACGAACTTGCGCTCCTCCTCCCCCGGCTCGTCCTTCTGCCGGTTGGCGTCGATGAGCAGTTCGTCCTCGAGGGCGCTGGCCTCGCGGTGCGGTTTGCCGATCACGTGGTCGCGCTGGATCTCCAGCTGCGCCGCCAGGTCGAGCAGCACCGGCACCGAGGGTAGGAAGACGCTCGCGGTCTCCCCGGGTCTGCGCGCACGCACGAAACGCCCGATGGCCTGCGCGAAGTACAGCGGCGTCGACGCGGACGTGGCGTACACGCCCACGGCCAGCCGCGGCACGTCGACGCCCTCGGACACCATGCGGACGGCCACCATCCACGGGTCGGTGCTCCGGCTGAATTGGTCGATGCGCTCGGAGGAGCCCGGATCGTCGGAGAGCACCACGGTCGGCTTGCTGCCGGAGATGTGCTCGATCAGTTCGGCGTAGTCGCGGGCCTTCTCCTGATCGGTGGCGATGATCAGGCCGCCCGCGTCCGGCATCCCGGTGGCGCGCAGCTGCCGCAGGCGGGTGTCGGCGGCGGTGAGCACCTTCGACATCCAGTCACCGGCGGGGTCGAGCGCGGTGCGCCAGGCGCGGGCGGTGTGCTCGGCGCTCAGCGGTTCCCCGAGCCGGGCCTGATACTCCTCGCCCGCGCTGTCGCGCCAGTGCGCGTCACCGCTGTAGGCGAGGAAGACCACGGGACGCACGACGCCGTCCGCGAGGGCCTCGGAATAGCCGTAGGTGTGATCGGCGCGCGACTTCTCGAAACCCGACTCGTCGGGCTCGTAGCTCACGAACGGAATCTTCGAGTCGTCGCTGCGGAACGGCGTACCGGTCAGCGCCAGGCGTCTGGTGGCGTCGCCGAATGCCTCCTCGACCGCCTCACCCCAGCTCTTGGCGTCACCGGCGTGGTGGATCTCGTCGAAGATCACCAGCGTGCGCCGGTTCTCGGTGCGCACCCGGTGTTTGAACGGATGCGAGGCCACCTGCGCGTAGGTGACGACCACACCGTGGTAATCCGACGATGTGGAGCCCGTGGAGTTGGAGAAGTTGGAGTCGAGCTGGAGTCCGCTGCGCTGCGCCGAGGCCGCCCACTGGTGTTTGAGGTGTTCGGTCGGCGCGACCACGGTCACCTGGTCGACGGTGCGGTCGGTGAGCAGTTCGGCGGCTATACGCAGCGCGAACGTGGTCTTACCGGCACCGGGCGTGGCCACCGCGAGGAAGTCCCGTGGCTTCGACGTCAGATACTTGGTGAGAGCCCTACGCTGCCATGCACGAAGCGAACCGCCACCACCCGAAGTCACTCGGAAGAGATTAGCGACCGCGACCGACACCGCACCAATTCGACACATCACAGTTGGGTGGTTCCCGACACATTGGCAGGTCGCAAGCCAACCGCAACCCAGGTGGGCGATGCTGTAACCACCATGAACGAGCACGCTGGCCCTTCTGCGACATCCGCCGCACCGAGCGGCGCGCTCGCGCGTGTCGCCGCCGCCGTGCGCCGCGGCTGGGAACTCGTCGCCCATGTGGCCGTGAAGGCGTGGGACGATTCGATATTCGCCAAGTCCGCCGCGGCCGCGTTCTGGCAGACGCTGTCGCTGGCACCGCTGCTGCTGGGCCTGCTCGGCAGCCTCGGCTACGTGGGCGGCTGGTTCGGTCCCGACACCGTCCAGATCGTGGAATCCAAGGTGATCAGCTTCAGCCGGAAGCTGTTCAGCCCCAGCGTGGTCGACGATCTCATCGCGCCGACGGTCAACGACGTGCTGTTGCGCGGGCACGGCGGTGTGGTGTCCTTCGGCTTCGTGCTCTCGCTGTGGGCGGGCTCCTCGGCCATGGCCACCTTCGTGGACGCCATCACCGCCGCGCACGGTCAGGCCGATGCCCGACATCCGGTGTGGCAACGACTGTTCGCGCTGCTGCTGTACGTGGGCTTCCTGGTGGCCTCGGTGCTCATCCTGCCGTTGGTCGCGCTGGGACCGGCGCTGGTGGGCCGCGCGCTGCCGGAGAGCTGGCGTGAACCCGGCCTGCGGCTGGTGGACAGCTTCTATTACCCGGGCACGGCGCTGCTGCTCATCGTGGGCTTGACCACCCTGTACAAACTGGCCCTGCACCGCACCCTGCCCTGGCACCGGCTGTTCGGCGGCGCGCTGGTGGCCGGTGTGTTCTTCATGGCCGCCAGTGAGGGCCTGCGCCGCTATCTGACCTGGGTCACCCGCACCGGCATCAGCTACGGCGCGCTCGCCACCCCCATCGCCTTCCTGCTGTTCACCTTCTTTCTCGGCTTCGCGGTGATCCTGGGCGCGGAGTTCAATGCCAGCGTGCAGGAGTTCTGGCCCGCCCGGCAGACCCGCTGGACCCAGTTCCAGCAGTGGCTGGCACAGCGCCGCCGCCGACGGCTGTCCGAGGACATCGGCCCCGACGAGGGCGACCCGGACACCGACCTCCCGCCCCCGCTGCCGCCCGCGGACCCGCAGCCGGTACGCACGGTCTGAGCGTCGCAGGGCCGACCGTCGGCCACCCGGATCACAACGGCCGTGGTGAGGCGCGCAGGACCCGACCACCGGGTTTCCGTCGGTCACGGATCCCTGCACTCACCGAGGCGCTGGCCGAAAACGGTTGCGGTACTTGCCATCGCATGGACGTTTCCGTCATCCCCTGCGCCACGCAGGTATCTTGCGGGTATGGGTGACCCATTCGATCGAGCCGACGTCCGTTCCGCCACCGCCGCCGATATCGACCCCGCCGTCCGCACCCTCACCCGCGCTTTCGAGCACTATCCGATGACCCGGCGCAGCCTGGCCCCGGACGACTACCTCACCCGCCTGGCCCGCTACCAGCGCCTGTTCCTCAGCGGCATCGGCCTGCCCCACGGTCGGGTGTGGGTAACCGACGACCACAGCGCCGTCTCGGTCTGGCTGACCCCGTGCACCCCGCTCAGCGTCTTCGCGGAGCTCGCCGCGGAATTCGAGGACATCAGCGGCAGCCGCGCCGACGTTGTCGCGATGGACGGTCCGGTGATCGAGGCGCACCGGCCCGCGGAACCCGTCTGGGGTCTGGCCGTGGTCGGCGTGGACCCGGACCAGCGCGGCCGGGGTCTGGGGCGGGCGGTCATCGCCCCGGGCCTGGCCGCCGCGGATGCCGAAGGCGTGCAGGCGTTTCTGGAGACGCAGGACGCGGCGAATCTGCCGTTCTACGAATCGCTGGGATTCAAGGTCGTCGGCGAAGTCCGGCTGCCCGACGACGGCCCGATGCACTGGGCCATGCTCCGACCGACGCCCTGAGCGGGCTGGCTGATCAGCGGCTCGCCATGTCCTCGCCCGCGCGCACCCTCGTCGCCGAGGAGGCACCGCGCAGGATGGGCACGATGGCGAGGGCGAAGGCTCCGGTCATGAGCAGCCACGGGCCGGCGGCACCGATTCCGGTGGTGGGTAGCAGATCGGACAGCAGTCCGGTGGCCATCGCCGCGGGCAGTACCGCCAGTCCCCCGATCGAAGCGAACAACCCGTAGTAGGTGCCCAGCCAGCGGTCCCCGGCGAGGCCGGGAATCATCGCCCGGGCGGTGGGGGTGGCGATCATCTGGCCCACCGTGAACAGCAGGATGAATCCGACCAGTACGGTCAGCGCCGCCGCACCGCGCAGGTTCGCCGCGACACCGGCCGCTCCGACGGCGAACGCGGCGGCCATCGACGCCAGGCCGACCGCCAGGCAGGTCGCGGGCCGCAGATCCGCGACGACAGCGGTGACCGGCAGCTGCCCGAAGACCACCAGCAGCGACGCCACCGCGAACAGCACGCTCAGGGGTGCCGCCGATCCCCACGCCCGGTCCACCTGCAATGGCAGCAGCAGGTAGAGCTGGTTGTAACCGACGAGCTGCACGCTCATCACCGCGGCGAAGGCCAGGAACGGGCGGTTGGCCAGCGCCACACGCCAACCGGGCACCGATCCCGCACCGCCACGAGAGCAATCGCCGGGTTCGCCGGGCAGCCAGCGCAATTGGGCGCAGCCGATCACCGCGAACAGGGCGGCGGCGACCAGACAGGCGGCGGTGAAGTCGACCAGCAGCAGGGCGGCTCCGACCAGCGGGCCGAGGAAGGTGCCCAGCTGACCGAAGGCGGTGAACAGGGCGAACGCGCCGAGCCGCGCGGAACGCGCACTGTCGCCTCGAGCACCGGCGCGGTCGAGTTCCGTCGATGTGGTCGCCGGTGCGACCGCGCGGGCGAGCGCGGCCTCCACGGCCGGGGAGAACAGCGCCCCGGCGAAACCGGTGAGCACCGCTCCCACGGCGATCCCCGCCAGACCGGTGGACAGACCCAATCCGAGGAATCCGAGCACCCGGCAGGCGCAGCCCAGCAACACCACCGGCCGCACCCCGATACGGTCGGACAGTATCCCGCCGACGATGAACAAACCCTGTTGCGAGACCGTCCGCAACCCCAGCACCGCGCCGATCACGGCCGAGCCCTGCGCGAGATCGTCGCTCAGGTGCACCGCCAGGTACGGCAGCACCATGAAGAATCCGACATTGAACGCCAACTGGGTCAGCACCAGCAGGCGCACCACCGGACCGGCTGCCCGGAACCCACTCACCGCGGTCACGCGGCGGTCCCCACCGGGCAGCCGACCGGTCACCGCGCTTCCACCGCGACCGCCGTGGGCAGGAAGCGGATGTGCAGCCCGCCGTCGGCGGTGTCGGTGACCTCGGCGCGCACCTGGTACACCTCGGCGATCAGGTCGGTGGTGAGCACCTCCCGGACCGGCCCGGCCGCCATGACCCGGCCGTTGCGCAAGACGATCAGGTGATCGCAGAACATGGCGGCCAGGTTCAGATCGTGCAGGGCGACGATCGAGGTCACCGGCAGCCGTGCCACCAGCGCCATCAACTCCAGTTGATGGTGGATGTCCAGGTGGTTGGTGGGTTCGTCGAGCAACAGTTCCCGTGGCTGTTGGGCCAGCGCCCGGGCGATCTGCACCCGTTGCCGCTCGCCGCCGGACAACCGATGCCACAGGCGGTCGGCCTTGTCCTCCAGACCGGTGTGCGCCAGCGCGGCGGCGACCGCGGCATCGTCGGCCGCGCGATCGCTGTCGAACAGGCCACGATGCGGAATCCGGCCCAGCCGCACCACTTCCCGCACGGTGACGTCGACATTGGTGTCCGCGTGCTGCGAGACCACGGCCACCGCCCGCGCCACCTCCCGCCGCCCGATCCGGCGCAGGTCACGCCCGTCCAGTTCAACGGTGCCGGCGGTCGGCGCCGCCAGCCCGGCGAGTAACCGCAACAGCGAGGACTTGCCAGAACCGTTGGGTCCCAGCAGACCCACGGTCTGCCCCGGCTCCGGATGCACGCTGACCGAGTCGACGACGATCGCCCCACCGCGATCCCAGGTCACGCTGTCCGCGTGGAGTGTCATGCGGCCGCCCTCCGTCGGAACATGATGAGTACGAACACCGGGACGCCGATCAGGGCGGTGCCGACGCCCACCGGCAGCGGCGTGGGAGCGAAGGCCACCCGGGACAGCGCGTCGACCCACACCAGGAATACGGCGCCGAAGATCGCGGCGACCGGCACCAGCCGGGCGTGGCCGGGACCGACCAGGAACCGGGCCGCGTGCGGCAGCACCAGCCCCACGAAGCCGATCGCGCCCGCCACGCTCACCAGTGCGGCGGTGATCAGCGAGGTGAGCACCAGCAGCCCGCCCCGCACCCACGGCACCGGCATGCCGAGCGAGGCGGCCACCTCGTCACCGAAGGTGAAGGCGTCCAGTACGAAAGCCAGCACGACGCAGACGAGCACGCCCGCGACCGCCACCGTGCCGGTCACCCACACATCGTCCCAGCGCACTCCCTCCAGCGAGCCGAGCAGCCAGAACATCACGCCCCGGGTCTCGTCGGAGTCGGCGAAGGCGAAGATCACGAAGGAGGTCAGGGCGGAGAACAGCTGGGTCATGGCCACTCCAGCCAGGATCACCCGTTCATTGCTGCCGCCCGACCCGCGCGCCAGCAGCAGCACCAGGGCGAAGGCGAGCAGTGCACCGACGAACGCGCCACCGGACATGCCGATCACCGCGCCGCCCAGGCCGAGCACTCCGATGATCACCGCGCCGGTGGAAGCGCCGGAGGAGATGCCCAGCAGAAACGGGTCGGCCAACGGGTTGCGCAGCAGCGATTGCAGCACCACACCGCACACCGCCAGCCCGGCACCGCATGCCGCGGCGACCAGGGAGCGGGGCAGCCGGTCCTCCCAGACGATGGCGTCCTCGGTGCGCCGGACCGGGATATCGGTCAGACGCAGGTGGTTGGTCAGGATGTCGCGCACATTCACCAGGGAGATGTCCGCGGTGCCCAGGGTCACGGCGACCATCACCGACAGCACCAGCAGTGTGAGGCCGATCAGTATCAGGGCGGGACCGGTGGCGCGGTTGCGGGTGGCGACGCGACCGCCGCGATCGAGCGCGGTCACCGCGGTGGCAGCTGGGCGAGGCCGTCGACGAGCTTCTCGATGCCGTCCACGGCGCGGATCGACGGATTCAGCTCGGCACCGTGCAGTGCGATGTACCGCTTGCCCTGTACCGCCGCCATCGCACCCGCCACCGGATCGGACGCCAGGAAATCCTTCTTGTCGTCCAGACGATCGCCCGGGAAGCGGGTGCGGGCCAGATCGCCGAGCACCAGGATGTCCGGATTGCGGTCCACCACGGCCTCCCAGCTCACGGCCGGCCAGTCGTCGGCCACCTCGGCGAAGATATTCGTCAGCCCCACCGTGGTGGCCAGCAGGTTCGCCGATCCCGTCCCCCCGGCGAAGTACGGGCTCCTGGTGTCGGCGAACCAGAAGCCGACGGTCTGCCCGCTGGCCCGCACCTTCTCGACGGCGGCATCGGTGCGCTGCTTCAGTTCCGCCACCAGCCGCGCGCCCCGTCCGGGCACGTCGAAGATCTGCGCGAGCTCGGTGATCTCCTGATAGAGGGCGTCCATGGTCAGCGGCCGGGTGCGTTTGCCGCCGGCGTTGATGGACCGGCCGTCCTCGCAGTCGGTGGGCGACAGGTAGGTCTCGGTGCCGGTCTCGGCGAACCGCTCCCGGGTGGCGACGCCGCCCTCCCGTTTGAAGTGCCGCCCGAACGATGCCGTGATCAGATCCGGGTCGGTGTCGAGCACGGCCTCGTAGGAGGGGGCGTTGTCGGCCAGCCGGGGAACAGCGGCATTGGCCTCGGCCAGATTCTCCCGGACCGGATCGGTCCAGGACGCGGTGCCCACGATCCTGTCCGCCAGTCCGAGCGAGAGCAGGATCTCGGTGGACCCCTGGTCCAGGGACACCACCCGGGCGGGTGCCTGGTCGAAAGTCTGTGACAGACCGCAGTTCTCGAGCGTCAGCGGGTAGTTCACCACGCCCTCGGTGTCGGATGCCGCCGCCGTGTCGTCGATCGGTTCCGAGGCACCGCAACCGGCGAGCACACCGGCGGACAGCATGGCGACAACGGCCGAGACGAGTAGTCGGCGGGGGCTCGGGCGCATCGGAAACCTTTCATCAGGATCGCTCGGCGGTAGCGAGCGGCACCACAAATTAGGGCAGGCTAAGCATCGTACAGACGTTGTCCAGTGGTCCCACGCGCGGCCGATCCGCCGGGAGCCCCGGCACTCACCGACACCCCCGCGCGCTCACGCGTACGGGTCGGTGATCTCCCGCAGCCGTTCGAGACTGTCCCGCAACTGCCGCATGCGCCGGACCCCGAGATGGGCGGCCCACTCGCTCTCCACCCGCGCGGCAACACCATTGGCGACATCCGCCATCTCCCGCCCACGCGCGGACAGCCGCACCAGTCGGGCGCGGCCGTCGCTCGGATCCGGTATCCGCTCCACGTATCCGGCCTTCTCCAACTGGTCCACCAGGAAGCTCGCCGTCTGCTTGGTGACCTGGGCCCGCTCGGCCAGTTCGGTGAGCCGACTGCCGTCCGCGGCGATCTGCGCGGCCAGTTTGCCCTGCGCGACCGTGATGTCGGCGTGCCCGGCGGCCGCCAACTCGGCGTAGACGCGGGTTTCCATGGATCGGTGGGCTATGGCCATCAGTAGCCCCACATTCATCTGGTCGTCGGCCATCGCACTCCTTGTTTCAGTTCGCCTCTCTGACTATATTAGACAGATAGGCTGACTAAATGCAGACTGAAGGGAGAGGGCCATGGACCGCGAAGCCAGTTGGCGGATCATCGAGGAACAACGGCTCGCCATCGCCGACATGCTGAGCGGCCTCTCCCCCGAACAGTGGCGGACGCCCTCCCTGTGCACCGGTTGGAGCGTGCGCGAGGTCGCCGCCCACGTGGCCCTCACCCCGACTCCGCCCGCATTCCCGCTCATGCTGTCCACCGGGCTCCGCGCCCGCGGCAACTACAACCGCTTCATCGACATCATCACCCGCCGCTACGCCGCGGACCCCGACTTCGATCCGGTCGCCGCGCTGCGCACCCACGCCGCCTCACGCGACCTGCCCAAGCTCACCAACTACCGGAACATCCTCTTCGACACCATGGTGCACGCCCAGGACATGGCAATCCCCCTGGGCCACACCATCACCGTCTCCCCCGAAGCCGCCGCTGCCGCCGCCGACCGCGCGGTGGAGGTCGGCTGGCCGGTCTGGGACCGCCACCGCCTCGACGGCGTGCGACTGCGCGCCACCGATTCCACCTGGGAGCACGGCGACGGACTCGAGATCCACGGCCCGACGCTGGCCCTACTGCTCGTGATCACCGGCCGCCCAGCGGGTTTCGCACACACCACCGGACCGGGCGTCGAGATCCTCGCGACTCGGCTGGGAACCGCTTCCCGGGCAACGGAAACCGCGACGGCACCGAAAGGTAAAGGCGAGGAAAGCGGAGATGCTGGAACATGTGAAGTGTGAGAAGGAAGCGTCCCCATGGCCTCGCCGTCACCGACTCTAGCACTACACCGGAACGAGCTCCGCGAGATTTTTCGGTGTGATCACGATCGAACCGTCGGGCAGCTGCCCGGGGTCTTCGCGTCCGACATAAGTGATCGGTCGGCCCGCCACCGGGCTGAGATCGCCGATGTCCGCGCCCAGCAATCCGGCGAGGTAGCCGACGGTCAGATACCGGCGTTCGACCACGCTGCGGATCAGGTCGACGGTCGAGAGGCGGTTGTTCTCAATCTGATTGAAGGTTCGACCCGACAGGTGCAGGTGGGTCCACACCGCCCGCCAGCGCTTACCTCCGCCGCGGACGAACGCCAGGGGCAGGGCCACGCGACCAACGCCACGGAGATCCGACTTCATGCGCACCGTCCGCGGTTCGAACGGTGCGCCCCGCTGCTCGCCCTCGCGGAGCATGAAGCCGAAGAACGATTCGGCGACCTCGTCGAATCCCTCGCCGGAGTAGATGTTCACCTGGGGAATCACAATCCGCGCGGGAACTTTGGCCAGGTCGACTTCGATGAACTCCGACGCGCCGAACGGTGCCTCGGTGATGTCGCCCGAATGGCATCCACCGGCTGCGGTCAGATTCGTGTAGGACAGCCACGTCGGGTTGCGGTAGCGACCGTCGAGCATCAGCGCGGACAGATCGAAGTCGGTGCGCCGCTGGCGCTCTCGCCAGTACACGAAGAAGCGCAGCAGCCGTCCGTCCACGGCTGACACCGAGCCGCGCGGCAGGGTACCGAATCCACCCGCGATCGACTTCCCGCTGATCGGCAGCGCGACATTCAGCATGTCCGGATCGACCACCCAGCGCGGTAGCGCCGCATGGCGACGGCGAATCTCGCCGTCGAGCACATCCCGCAACCGCTCGAGTGCCGCACGCGAAATCGGCGGCCGCTCATCGTCGATCGCGTGGCCGCGGGCCGACCGATTGATGAACACCCGCCGCCGACCGCGCTCCGCGTCCCGGTTCTCCAGGTGCTCCCGCAGCGACAGCAGCACCCGGCCCGACACCTCGGGAGCGGCGTCGGCGATGCGGGTGACCATCGCGTCCTGATCGGATGTCGGGCTGGCGCGCAGCACCCGGTCCGCTGACCGAAACAGCAGTCCCGGCGCCCGGGTTCGCAGCACAGCGGCCGCGTCGTCGACACGCCCCGAGCGCATCAGCCGCTCGAAGCGCGAAACGGTCGATTCGGCGTCCAGCTCGCCGCGCGCCACCGCGAAAACCGCTGCCGCGCGCGGCCATTTCGGGTACTCGTGCGGATGCAGGCGCTCACCGAGCCGTTTCCACTGTTCGCGATGGCGCGACACATCCCCGAGCACACTCGGGTTGTCGCCCACGAGTCGATGCAGCCCAGCCAGCAGCGCCCTGCGATACGAGCGCGGCAAGGTGCGGAACCGCGTCGGCTCGACGAGCGTGACGTCACCACCCGAGATCGCGCACGCCAGCCGCAACGCATCGGTCACCGTGCCCAGCAAGGGTTCCTGCCCCAGATCGAGGCGAACCGCATTGATCAGCGCCCGGTTCTCGCGCACCGGAATGTCGTGCGGCTGACGGGGATCGGTCGCGCAGTACCGGGCGAGCGTGCGCAGCGCCTCCCGGTCGTCGTCATTGCCCGGGGTGGCCGCGCCCGCCAGCGCGCGGTACAACCCGGCGGCTTCGTCGGCCACGTCCCTACCGGCGTGCAGCACGGTCACCCGGTCACCCGCACCCGCGATGAACTCGGCGTGCGCGGCCAGCATATCGGCGTAATCGTGTTGGTAGCGTCCGTACTTCGGCAGATCCAGCAGATTCAGCGAACCGAGCAGCACATCGCCACCGATCCGCTCCGCCACCTCCGGCTCCGCCAACGCCTCGACCAAGCACTCGGCCCAGAACTCCACCGTGTCGGGCACATTGCGGGGAAAGTCCCGGAAGTAGACATTGTGCTGGACATGATCGCCGACCATCCCGCGCACAGCCGCGAGCACGCTGACCGCGGTATCGATCACCACCCCCGCCGACAGCGCCGACAACCGGTCGAAAAGCTCTTCGGACAGCTTGAACCCCACCGACATCAACACGGCGTCGAACTGCCGAGTCGCGACGGACCCATCACCCGCCACGCCCGCGGGCGCAGGCACCCGCAAGGTACGGCGAACGACCAACTCGTCGATCATCACAGTCGTCCACCCCTCCCCGGCACGTCGCCGCCGGTCACCGATGGTGACCATAGCGCGAACCCGTCGATCATTCCTCCCTATTTCGCGCGGCCATCCGCGACATCCCCACAGAGGTCCGGCTGGTTCCGACAACGGGCTCGATGATTTACTCCGCCCGCGTGCGCTATTCGGCGTACGGATTCTCGAGGGTCATGGGGGTGCCCGCGACCTCCAACACATCTACGGGGTAGCGCGGTCCCGCAGTGTAGAAACGTGCTCGAGTGCGACCGACCGGCTCGAGCACCTCGAGTGTGACGAGGTCACGCAGATCGCGTTGCGCCTGTTGCAGACTCAGCCCTTCGGCTTGTTCGTATCGAGTTCGGCGAGCACGACCGGACATCGCGACATCGTGCAATGCGCTGACAACCCTTTCGTCGAGGCGGATACCCCTGACGTATTCTTCGAGCATCGCCCACACCGTGCCGGACCGAACCCAGCGCGCATGCACGGTTTGCGCCTGCTGGTGATAGGCGGTCAAGTTGAACCGAATCCATTCGGACACATCCTGATTCGGCCGATAGGTACTGCCCCGTCGGCCGAGCACCTGGTAGTACTCCCACGTGTTACCAGGCCTGCCGAGCCATGCCTCGATGGACGAGAATTCCGGTGCGAGAACACCTTCACGGGCGATCATCAATGTTTGCAGCGATCGCGACATGCGTCCGTTGCCATCGGCCCACGGATGGATGGACACCAGATGCAGGTGCGCCATCGCCGCCCGCACGAGCGGGTGCGTGCCGTCCTCGATATTGAGCCAGTCAACAAGCTCTTCCATCAATGCCGGCACCGTGTCCGCGTCAGGGGCGGTGTACGCAGCGATACTCGGGTCGCGAGCATCGGTCACGTACACGGGGCCTGGACGCCACTGCCCGGCCGGGCGACGCTCGGTATGCCGATGCCCTTGCAGCATCCAGTGCAGAGCGTTCAGAAATCCCTTGCTGTAGCCGAAATCGACGACATCATGCAACGTTTGGATGTAAGTCATCATCCGCTCGTAGGCGAGCGTCTCGGCCTTGTTTTCCTCCGAAACCTCGACATCTCGCTCACCGGCGATCAAATCCTCCACATCGACAGTGGAGACCTTGAACCCTTCGATGGAGTTCGACGCGGCGACAGCGTCCGCCGTCAGGAACTTGCGCAGCCCACTTGCCCACTTGCCAGGCTTGCCCTGAAGTTCGTGACGCAGATCGACGCGCATCCGGTCCACATCGGCAAGGACACGAGCGTCGACAGCAGTCAATTCAGGCGTCGGGAACAGCATGACACCATGATAATTTGACGCAATTATTACGTCAAGCTGAACCCGATCGAGCTGACTGTCCTTCCTCATCACCCCCTCGATGGCGGCGCGCGACGGCAACCGGTCGACGGCGCAGCGGCGCTACGGCCGCTGCTCAGGCCGCTCGAGCTGAGGAAACCGCTCAAACACGCGCTGACGTGGCGATCTTGGGGGTTCTACCTATCCTGACCTGGCATTTCGCTATCCCAACGCATCCCGTTCGTTCCAGCCGAAACCCAAGGATTCCCACCGTTTCGGCCGCAAAATGGCACTCAAAATGACACTGGAATTCCCACCACATCCCACCGCTTCGAGCCTCGCTTAGGCAACGAACGCGATCCGCTACACCGAGTCCTTGCCCGAGGGCGAGCGGACCATCGTTCGAATGGACTTCAATGCCGATGCGTGGAGTGCGCTCGATGCCTCCACTCGTGACGGTGTCGCGCTGCTCGTAGATCGGATGGGCGAGAACTGGACGCTGCCCGATCTCACCACCATGGTGTATGCGGTGCCGAAGTTGATGGTCGGGTTACCTGCGGATGCCGAACCGACGCCGGAGTTGAAGAGGCAGCAGCGTGCTTTCTTGAAGGCGCTCTATCAGTTCCTCTCTGCGTCCTGGACAATCTTCCGACCTTACTAGCGCTCGCAACCTGCACTCTGAGAGGATTCTCTCCTCGGCAACGGTAAGTGAGAGGGCGTCGTGGAACCGAGCAAGGGCGAAGTGTCTGCGCTGGTCGGCTTCGGCGGCCAGTTCGAGCTGGCGGCGCGCATCGTAATAGCGAAACTCGCTACCCTGGAATGGATTCGGGTCGCCGACCTGCATGCCGGTATCGCCGACGACTTCCAGTTCAAATCTGCGGGCCGTCGCCATGCACTGCAGGTTAAATGGTCCCAGGTACCTGGGACGTTCTCCTGGAGTGATCTCACAGCCGGCAAGAAGGCGAAAGGCGACCTGCCCGCGAAGCCAGGGCTGTTCACGCAACTGTCTCTCGCATGGCGGAGACTTCGAGCGGCGTCCCCGGATCCACTCACAATCTATCTGTGCAGTAACAACATCGCTTCGGACGGTCCGGCGCCTGCTGGATCACCGCTTGATCGGGCTGGCGCACCGAAACCTCGAAGTTTGGCGCGCTTCGTGATCCACTCCTTCACCCCCGCGCGGGAGGCTATCGACGCGGGATGCACCCGATGGAGTGACCTCGCGGTGCTGCCGGCGGTCGCGGACTGGGCTTCGGTCTGGGACGCACTGCGGGAGCTGGCGCCACTAACCGACGAAGAGTTCGTCGGTTTCATCCAGGCACTGGAATTGAGGTTCGGTATCCAGACGACCGATCCGCTGCTCCTGCCCGACCAGGACTGTGCGGACGGCGACGTGGAGCACCTCTCGGCAACGCTGCAGAAGATCGTCCGCGACCCCGTACGTCCAGAGCAGTTGAGTCGGGAGGATCTGCTGGCCAGGCTCGGGTGGACGGACCGGCTTGCGTACCGGCACCCACACCAGTTCCCGATCCCGGAGGTCTACACCGCCAACAACGCGGCCCGGACGGCCCTGGAGCAGCGACTCAACGAACCCGACGGTGGCTACCTCGCGTTGATCGGACCCGCGGGATCGGGCAAATCAACCCTTCTGGCCAGCCTGAAACTATCCGGCCGAGTCGTTCACTATTACGCCTTCGTACCCGACTCCCCGAATCCACTGAGCAGCCGTGGGGAGGCCGAAAGCTACCTGCATGACGTTTCGCTGGCATTGGAGGCAAACGGATTGCCGCGCCGCGGGATCGGTAACGACTTGCGCAGTCGCCGGGCCGTCATGCTCGACCAACTCGATCAAGCCGGACGCCACTGGTCCGAACGGGGAGAGCGGACCATCGTGATCGTCGACGGGCTCGATCACGTACCCCGGGAACAGAATCCGACGCGGTCCTTCATTGAGGAACTCCCGGCGCCTACCGCTCTGCCTGCTGGGGTTTTCGTCGTGCTGGGCACGCAGAGTGTCGCGATGTTGGGTGCTGAGGTGCGCGCGGTATTGCAACAGCACAACCGCACAGTTGTCCTCCCGCCGCTGTCCTCACAGGAGTCCGAGCGGGTTGTCGAACTCAGCGGAGTCGGTTCCTGGATGTACCCGGGCCAAATCCAGAAGGCAGCGGAAGCGGGCGAGGGACACCCGCTGGCGCTGACCTACCTGCTGCAGGAACTGACAGCGTTGCAGGAGCGAGTGGCCGACCTACAGGCCCGCCGCGAATCCGCGTCGAGGCTACTCGTTGAAGCCGCGGGTTACGGCCGGGACATAGAAGCCCGCTATCGCGGCTATTTTCGGGCCGTCGCGTCCGATCCGCAGGTCCGCAATCTACTGGGTATGGTCGCGCGGCTGCGCGTGCCGGTGAATCTGGCATGGCTGGCGACCTGGGCAGATCCGCATATCGTGTCCTCGTTCGCCGAGCAGACTGCCGCATTCTTCCGGAGAGCTGGCGATGACCTGCAATTCATCCATAACAGCTTCCGGCGGTTTCTGGTCGAGGAGACTGCACGTGTCGGCGACCGGTTCGACCAGAACATCGATCAGCATTTCCATCGGCAGCTCGCCGAGATCTGCGCTCGCGCGAACGACGAGTGGCGCTTGTATGGCGAAGAAGAGATCGCACATCGCTACCTGGCAAACCAGCACGACCATGTACTGGCGCTCGCGTCACCAGTGAGGTTGCTGCAGTCGCTGGTTAACCTGCGTCCGCTAGAGACGGTTCGCGACCACGCCCTGCTCGCTGTGCGTTCCGCTGCCACCGTCGATAACTCGCCGACGCTCGTCTCGGTGTTGATATTTCTCAACGAGCTATGGGGACGCGAGTACGTACTCGAAACAGCGGATCTCGCGCAGACGCTGCTGCTGTGCGACCGCCGGATTGCCCTGGAGCACGTCGTTCGCGCAAATAGCCTGCGCGTTGAGCCTCACGACGCGATGCACCTCGCGGTCGAATTCGCCACAGCAGGCGACTTCGACGCCGCCCGGCAGATCGTCCACGCCTGCGGAGGCCTGCCAGGTCTGCTCGACAGCTCACATCGATCGGACACGGTGTTCTCAGACTGGGCCAGGGTGACCTGGTTACTGTCCGGCACCGACGCCGTTCTGGCCGAACTCGACTACCACTTGCCACCGGCGCGCACCGTTCCATCACTTGATGCGGACACATCCGCGCGGGACGACATTCCGCCCGAGCAGGATGACTCGCAGATCGACCATGCCTTTCACCGCAATGTTGTTCACACAGTCTGCTTCGACCGCGTCATCGAAAACCGCGACGACAGCGAACTCGACCGCCTCACGGGTCTGATCGACGCCGAAGCCGGACCGTCCTGGCGCGCCCGCGCTCGATTGGCGCGCGCCCGAGCAGCATCGGACGATCAAATGCCCGCACGAGTACTGGAACTGGTCCTCGAGATTATCGCCATCAACACCGAATCCGACGCCGAAGAGGAAGAGGACAAAGACCTCGCCGACGGCACCTCCAATCATGCAGTCGCACTGAGTATCCGCGTTGCCAGTGCCGAACTCCTCGCCCGCCACGGCTTCACCGAGCGGCCCGAGATCGACCAACTCGTTCCGCCGGGCACCACACCGGCCTGGCCCTCCGGCACCGACAGGCGCGAGGGCCTAGCACCGTTCGCTACGTGGATTGCCTTCCACCGCCTCCGCCAAGTGAAACGAGACCCGGCGCTAGAGGCCCTGGCGGTATCGGAGAATCCGATGTCCAGCGATCCCTACCGGAAGCGGCTGCGACGAGCTCTCCGAACGCTCGCCGAACTCGAAGGCCAACAACTCACAGCCGAACTCGGGCTGAACGAGCCCCCACCCGTCGCGGCACTCGCGCGAATCATCATCCGACTCCGTGAAATACCGTCGAGCCACAGCCACAGTTCGATGACGTGGGGACGGTTGTCGAGCATCGCCCGCGACCTGCATGTCCGGATCATCGATCTGGCCGTGAAGGCTGGCGGCGGTGACGGGTTAATGCGGCTTCTCGAACAATTCGACACCGCATGGACCGATCCTCACCGCAGCCGATACTGGCCACCGGAACAGCGACAAACAATCATCACTGCCGCAGTGAACGCCCACCCGCTGGCTCGTCTTTGGGCACTGGAGAGGCTCGAGCAACTCGACGCTGATATTGACACCTTGCACGACGAGCCGTACGGCCGAGCGAACCGCTATCTCAGCCAGGCCCAAGCCTGGGCCGCCGCCCAGAAACCGGACGCTGCGCGCCGCTGTGTGCAACTTGGGGTGCGTGCGTCGATGAGCATCGGTGCCAGCGACCACGACCAGCAACTTATCGAATGGATCGACTGGCTGGCGGCAGCGAACGCAGCGGGACAACTGTCGCCGACCCACTTCGATACCGCCGCACGCCGATATGCTGCGCGTCTCGCGGCAGCGGCCCCCGTCGCGACAAACCAAGCATGGAGCGCCGCTGAACAGCTCACTGAGCTCGTGTTCGCACACAACCCAGCACTGGGCTGCACCATAGCCGAATGGCTTTGCAACGCAGGCGTTTTCAGCGAGACTGCCATGATCCAGTCCATCGTATTGGCCGCGTGTGGACATCCGGACATTCCCATCACCGACGCCGTCACTGTGGCCGCTCATCTGTTGTATCCGATTGCGCTCGAACCTCCTTCGCGAATCGAGAAGGCTGTACGGCTACGCGATGCGCCCGACGGATCGGCACTGACAACATTGCGGAACGCCCAGGCGGCCTGTCCGTTACCTATGCCGGAGCACCAGCCTGCGCCCACCTCACACAGCACTCGCAGCCCGTCTTCACCGCAAATCGCTTTCGCGGATAACACCCGTATCGACACGATAGGGGCGCTTCTCGCGCGACTGCGCAACGCTGCCTCGATTGCAGATGCTCCACTGGGAGGCTGGGACGAGACGGTTCAACGGCTGGCGTCGATAGGGCCGGTGCCGCAGCCGATGGCCCGAGCGCTCATCGAGAGCGCCACACGTGTGGGCCTGAGCGGGCCGGCGCTCGGCGGCCTGATCGCACTCGCGGCGCGATCAGGTGAAGTCGCGACCGCAACTGCCGTGCTTACCGATGAACTGAGCCGCACCCGAGGCTCCGGATGGCTCCGCCATGGCGATGGAGGATCCCGCCTGACCCTGCTCGGCGCTGCACTCTCCGACCGCCACCCGGCACTAGTGCGACTGGCCCGACACGATTTCACCAACTCACTGGCTACCGGTTCGCTGGCAGGAAATCTGTCTCCCGACGATATCCGTCGCATCATTACCGTGATCGCAGGCGCGGACACGATCGCCGCGGCATGGCCCCAGATCGAGACCCATCTCGACGAGATCATCGCGACGGGGTCTGATCCGGCGGATTCCATCCCGAACCCCACTTCAGCCACCACAACCAATCCGGTTGCCGTACTCGCGCAGTGGGTGACGCAACATCTCGGTCATCCGATTCGCCCTCTCGACTTCGGGGCCCGACGAGCACTGCAACTACTCCACAGCCGCCACCCAGACAGCATCCAGCAGATCCTGGCTGAGGCGATCGACAACGGCGGGTGGAGATGTGAAGCTGCCCTCCTGGCACTGATCACCACACCACCGGACGAGCGAGTAACCGAGTTGTCGGTGACGTTGATCGCAGCGTTGCGCACGACCGCAGTCGGTGCCGACGGTATCTGCCGCGAACTCGCTGCCCGAGTCGGCAACCTTTACCGGGTCGGCACCCCCGATCCCGAGCCACGGACGCTGCCGGTTGGCTACGAATTGGTTCTCCCGACTTTGCCGTCGCGAACACTGCCTGAGTTGGATCGTCGCGGCGTCCCGCACCTCGACCCACATGATCCGCAGCAGCTCCTCGCTCCCTTCGACGAACCGTTGAAGCTGCTAGCCGACCTGTCGTCGCTGTCGGCATCGGCGGTGATGCACCACGCGTCGCGCCTCACGGATTCCGGCGGCGATCGATGGATCGCCCACGGCCATCAGGGACAAGCAGACCTGCTGAACAAGCGCAGACAGCTACTCGGCTACCGACCCTGGGCCTATATGGCGGGCCGGCGTGCACTGGGTACCGTTCTGGCCGACCTAGCCGACGCCGGGCTGCTCGACAGCATTCCGTTCCCACGAACGTATCGCCTCGGGCTGGTCGACGAGCGACTAGCAGGAATCGAACCGACCCCTATTCCGGGCACGATGCCGCCACCCTGGTGGCCCGACACAGCGCCGACATACGACTTCCGAGACTGGTGTTCGGAGACCCAGCAGGCATTGGCGCGATACACGGACGCCTACACCGACAGCACACCGTACATACTCGCCGAATATGGCCGCTGGCGGATCCTGGACTGGAGCCTGCCCGAGGAGAACCGCTTTCTGCACGCTCATCACGGCTCCTCGGACGGCCCTCTGCTCCTACCCACACTGCATCCATGGGAAGAGAGCTACGACGGCGCTCAGCGGTACCCGTTGTTACATGATCTCGAATGGACCGACGAGGAGTTCGTCGTGCATGGATACGAGACCTTCAGCGACGCAGTACATATGACATGGCTGGCCTTACATCCGGCCGTGGGCGCGCGACTCGGGTGGCGACACGACGATCAGAAGCTCTTCACCTGGAACGGCACCGATGGACAGTGGCGGGCGAGATCGGTCCTGCTTGTGCAGGGAGAGCTCACCCATCAGCCCCGCAGCGACGCAATCTGCACCGAAACATGGCAAGTCCAACTCAGCAACGCCGGTTACACCGACATCGTCGCGGAGTGGCCATCACTCCGGCGAGAGCTGCGCATCACAAGACGTCTGCCAGCCAACGGGCGGCAAGGACACCCCGCTGAACGAGTCAGCACTTTCCGGACGATCCTGGGCGCCCCGCAGCCAAGCGACGCAACCACGTCGGAGACTACCGATAATGGGCAGTGACCGACACCGGGGGCCGCTGCAGGAACTGGTGACGGTTCACGCCTGAGCCACCGCTTGCGTCGACAGCACGTGAATAGGATTGACGTTCCGTTGACACGAGCCGCACCCACCCGGGATAGACCAACGCAGCCCAGCAATCATGGTTCAACGACTTTCGCTGCCAACCGGTACCACTTCACCGCCTCGGCGATCTCGCCCTGCTCCTCCAGCAAGGATCCCAATGCGACCATGGCCTCACCCTTGCCCGGATCGATGGCGCTGCGAAACCAGATCTCGGCTTCGGTGAGCTCGCCTTTGTGTTCCAACAACATTCCGAGCAGCAGCATCGCGTACAAGTCGCCGGAACGAGCGGCGCTTCGGTATTCGGTCTCGGCATCGGCGAGCTGGTGTCGAAGACTGCGCAGACGCGTAGTCACCGCTTCTACAGGTCCGGGACCAGAGATCGCACGCCGCGGAGTGCGGATATCCAGGAATTCATCCTCACCAAGTGCGCGCTCCTTCGGACGAACTACACGGGTGAACGACGCCCATTCGCTGCTGTCGAGTTCACCGAGCATGGTCCAGGTCGTCCACAACAAACGCGGCGCCTCGAGACGAGCGCTCGGACGACCGAACGCCGTGCCGGTAGAGAAATCGATGGTAACCGGCTTGCTGCTCTCGACCAGAGCGACTGCGCGTTCGACTACCGCGCCCGAACCCAGGTTCTCCGCGAATGGCGCTGCGAAGTCGTCACCGATGATGTCGACCCCTTCCTGCGACCCGTAGGACAGCGTACGACCACCGCCGATGAGGCTCACCGAAGTGATCGGGATGCCCGACCGAAGTGATTTGTTCGCCAGCTTCTGAGGCGACGGGCGGCGATCGACAGACTTGTCCGGGGTTGGGAAGTCATCGCTCCTTTGCCCGATCCACGATCGGTGCCCGAATCCCTGCAGCGACAACTGCCCGTGTTCGACTCGCCAGATCAGATCACCTGAATCCTTTTCGGTTCGCTGCAGGTCAACGATGCGACAGGTTCGCGCCGTGATGTTCCTGAGCGCCGACTGCATGATCGACTGCAGGGCAGTACGATCCTCGCCGACGATGTTGAGTCCGTCGAAGGATTCGAGTGTGATCCGATGTCCGACCTTCTGCCAGAAATCGGACAGGCCCGGCGGGACCGCACGCAGCAGCGACCGGAGCCTGTCGGGGCTCAGGTGCGGGTCGTCCCAGTAGCGGTCGTTCCAGTCACGGTCGTTTCGCCTGGGAAAGCTGTGTATGGGGGCGCCCGATGCCACCCACATCGTCTCGAGCACGGAAGTCACCTCGGTAGCCGCAGCCGGCGCGAGAACGCTCTCAATCGCCTCGAGCGCCGACTGAGTCGTCTCCCTGTCGGCCTCAATCGCCCCCGCAAATCCGCGGCTGACAGTCTGGGCGGTGGCCGCCGCGTGGTCAGCCTCGAGCAGTCCACAGCCTCCGCGCAGCACCGACGGCGGAAGAAGTCGCGCGCCGGGAGCGAGCGAATACTTGGCCAGTTGTTCGAACGAACCGACCTGCGTTACCAACGATTGCGTCGACTTAGCAGTGTCCGACAAATCTGCCAAGCCCGCGACCGCGACGCCCGGCGTCGGCAGCAGCGCCGAAAGATGCACGAACACCGAGCTCGACGACTCGTGCATCTTGACGTCGATCTCGATTTGTTCAGGGTCCTGGGTTGCCCTCAGATAGACCCGACGCAGGCAATCAACGCCCCGCGACGGCCACTCGACCACCAGATCCGGCACATAGGTGTGGTTGAAATACTCCGTTCGTGTAACCCGCACGCTGGGATCGGCTACCAGCAACGCGGCACTGACGATGTCCTTCACACGCCGCACGGATTCGGCACTGTCCTCGACCTGCAGGGCATCTTCCAGTTCTACTTCGGTTTCCGAGGTCATTTCCTCGCCCCCTCCAAGACCTCGTGCATGGCGATCACTGCCAGATTCTCATCGCTCATGGACAGGTGGTTGATCTGCTTGTCGGACAGGACGAGCACCCAGATCCGTTCGGCGACCTCCTTGATCATGCGTGAATCCAGAGTCGAACCGGCGGCTTCCTGCTCGCTGGCGAAGTTGAACTGCCAACGCTCCCGCACGCACAGCTTCACCTTGTCGGCGCTGTCGAGCTTGGACCACTCGGTCGCGTTGAACGGCGACCACGTAATCCACATAAAATGGTCGCAGCGTTCAGGGCGCATGGAATACGCGCGGAAGCACTTCGCGAGAAAATCCCGATAGTGGGCAGGCTGATCGCTCGCGTCCTTGTAGTTCTTCACCTCGGCGAAGAACTCCTGGTTGTGCACCTCGCCGCCGCGCAGGAGACCACCGAGATCGAATGAAAACGAACCATTCGGTTTAGGGAAAGTCAGCTTCGGAATGGCAGCGGGATCCGGCTGCATCCACCGCACGTCGGCGCGGGTCGTGCGTTCGAGCCACCGCTTCGCCCGCCAGGTCCCGTCCGCCCCCTTGGCGTGCGCAGTCTCCCCTGCCATGAGATTGCAGCGTAAGCCATTTCCACGAAAAGCGCATTGGCCTGGCGGCCGAGAGCGTTCCGCCCACGGTCAGATCGAGGTAGTCCGTGAGCACCGGCGGCACTAACCCGCGCGGCAGCGTGGCTTCCAGGACCTCCCGCCAGGTCGCCCCTGCATCCACGATGACGCGGTCTTCTCTCACTTCGTGTACACACGCCATGCCGCGCATATCAACGGCGATGCCCTCGGTCAACGACTCACCGCGGCAAGAGTGCCAGCAACCGCGAGCAACCACATCCACCCGAACCCTCGTCTCCTCGTTCCGGACGAGCGCGGCGATCTCCTCCGCACAGCCAGGACGCACGACCAGGCGCGGAGTTCGGCTGACAAGGCCACCGAAATCACGCGTCGCACCGCGCAGGTCCGCCTCCGCCATAGCCCGAACTGTACCGAAGGCCGCGGGTTCGCTCGGCTACGAAGGTTCCCCGCCGAGTCGAGGCCGCTGAGCATAGGCGTAGAGGTGAGTTTCGGGATCTGCCTCAGCGAGGGCGGGCGTGTACGACACGACCCGCATGTCGAGGCATGTGAAGCCAGCCTGCTCCACCACTCGATGAAGATCGCCGCGCAGATAGCCGCTGACCCGGACGTCCGTATCCAGGAAGGTGACCGCCTCGTCGCCGAAATCGGCCTCGACCATGCCGACCAGTAAGTATCCGCCGGGCTTGATGGCATCGTGCAGAACCGAAAGCGCCAGCTGGATATCGGATCGGGGCAGCATCAGCAAGGAGAAGAATGCGACCGCGCCATCGAATTCGACTTCGGTGAACTCCAAAACATCACAGGTATGGAACATGGCCTCGGTACCGCTGCTGCGGCGGCCGAAATCATCGCGGGTGAAATATCAATGCCCACAACCTGTATCCCGGCATCAACCAACTGGCGGGCGATCGGAACACCACTACCGCAACCGACATCCAGGACTCTTGCGCCTACACCCACACACTCAACGAGCCAAGCAGCTGCGCGAACCTGCTCGGGCCGGTCCGAATACGCCAGCTCATAGCCCTCGACCAATCGATCGAAAACCAGCCTGCGAAGTCCCCTCGCTCGTGGCCGACACCCGGTCAGAGCCCTTCGAGAACCTCGGCTGCCCCTCATCCATCATCAACGCGCACCCCTCGCTCCGATCGGATACCAACGATACCGCTCGGCCCTCCAACGCTCAGCCAGTCGCGCCCGGTCGTTTATGGAGTCGCCCATCGGATCTGGAAGCTATGTGACGGCACGAGCAGAATCCCGGACCAGCTGGTCCGAATCTCCACGGACCCGCCGCTACTTGTTCGAATACTAGAATCCGGCGCGTTCGCCGCGCCGGTGTTCGGCGGATCGGTCATGCTGGATGCGGTAGCCGTGCGCAGGGGGCTGGTCACGATGCGAATCAAAGTTCTCTCCGATCACATCGGCGAGCAGTTGCAGGTCTCCGAGCAGCAACTCGACGAGACCGCAGCGAATCAGGCTGCCTGGCACAGCTATTACGCGCAGGTGCTGACCGAGTGGGAGGCCGCCAGACGCGCCAAACCCTTCTGGAAGCGGATACTGGCCGTCCCCACCGAGGCCGAAGAAGCCGCGCGGCACCATGTCGGCCAAGCCGCTCAGCAGGTGGCGTGGGTGGGACTACAGCGTGCAGCAGGCATACGGCCGGGTGCAGCAGCACCTGTCGGGTGCCTGCGGTGAGGACCTGCTGGCCTGGAGCCTGTCGGCCCTGTCCGACGAGTGGGTGATGCTGCGCGGCCACCGGAACCGGCGCGGTGAGACCGACAGCGTGTTGATCGGTCCCGACGGGGTCTGGGCGGTCGAGGTCAAGTGCCGCCGAGTTCTGCTGCACGCGGTCGACGACCGGTGGTGGTTCCAGAAGGTCAGCACGCGCGGGAATGTGTACGAGTCCGAATGGGCGGTCGACGGCGGTGCACAGGTGAGCCAGAACGAGCAGCGCTCGCCGACCCCGGTTGAGAATTCGCCACGCCGAGCTGATGGCGTGACGGGTGGCAGCGGACCACACCGGCCAACCAGGTCAGGGTCGAACGAGGCAACGCCCATCGCGGTGCGGTAGAACAGCATCGAAGCCTTTGGCGGAACGGCCGCTTTGGTCGATAACTGATCTACCAGTGGCTTCACACGTGTCACGTCGGCACACTATGCGGCACAACAACTCTCACGACGGCATGCGCAGAAGATGAAAGGGCTCACTGACTCATTGCTTCAGTTGTCGTAATGAGGAGGTCCGCAGCTTCCCCGATCTGTTCATCAGTAATTTCTAGGGAGCCTTTGGCATCAGTGATGGTCATGCCGCTGACCCATGGGTCGACGCGGGTGGCGAGTTCCACAGCGCTCTTGGTCTGGAACTGGCCGTTCTTGACACGTGCGTCGTCGATCCAGATCTCCTTCTCATGCCCCGGGAGCGGAACGAGACCGTTGTGTTTCACGTAGGTGGCGAGGCCGTTCTCGTCCTCATCGACTTTCGTAGGCCGGAGTGTGACAGTGGCGCTGACCTGTGGGTCGCTGCCCTGGGTGAAGCGGCAGGTGATAGCGCGGTCCAGGGGTTGGTCGGGCTTTCCGGTACCGCCTTGGTAGTCGAGTTCGACGCGGTCGATCGGGAAGTCGGTGCGGAAGTAATCCAGGAATGGTGTGCAGAAGTCTTGGGCCGTGTGGACCGGCTGGCTGTCCTCGGGTGTCGTCGCACATCCGGTCGCGGCCGCGACGACGATCAGCAGGGCGGAGACGACGACTTGCCGTGCATGAGTGAGACCGGCGCGGTGGTTGTGGCTGCTCATCGGACAGCATCCCTGCCTTCTCGGATCTTGGTGACGAGGTCCTGGAGGTTGTCGCGCAGAACTCCTCCTTGGTAGGCGTTGAGGATATTGCCCAGCTCGGAGTCCAGGACGTGCGGATCGCCGGCGACGCGGACGGCGTCGTCGTAGCTTTTCAGCTGGCCGTCAGCGAACAGGTGGCTGTAGCGCGGGTCGTGCGCCAACATCCCATCCTGGGCCTGTAGCACCTGGGCGACCTGGTAGAGCGCTCGCGCGGGCGCGTAGTCGCGGGTGTTGTCGAAGTGGGCTTGGGAGGGGTCGGGCATCTCGTAGGCGTATCCGATGATGTTCATCTTCGCGTAGGAGTTGGAGATGTCGATCATCGGTCCGAAGACGTCCTTGACGACCGGGATGTACTTGACGCCGGTGCTCACGATTCCCTTGCCGGAGTCCCAGTTGGCCCCGTCCATGGCGAAATCTCTGATCGCGGTGCGGATCTCGGCTGCTTTGCGGGCATCGAGTTCGCCGGTGAGGCCTTGGTCGACCAGGCCGAGGATCGTTCCCGACTTGATCGCCAGCTCGTCGTGCGGGTTGGCCGGATCCGCCAGCACCGACTGCACCCAGCTGCTCTGCAGCTGCTGGGCCACCGACAATGCCTTGGTATTGAACGCGACAGCCGCGTCCTTGTCCGAGTCGATGACCGAGAAGATCGCTCGAGCACCGTCACGGTCGGGGCTCAGCGCGTCGTTCCCCGGCGGGGTGAACCCCTCGGTGTTGAGGAACTTGTCGGGGACTCCGGCCAGCTCGGGGATGTAGGGGCTGAGCGCGGAGGCGAACCCTTGCACCGCCAACGGGTTGACCTCGCCCAGCGACGCCGAGCTACCGCCGTCGAGGTTGAGCAGGTCGCTCTTGTGCGACGCGAGATAGTCGGCGACCTGCGAGGCCGTTTCCCCCGCGCGTGTTGCGATCGCGGGATCCGGGTTGGTGGCGTCGGCTTCCACCCACGACAGCATCTTCTGCACCGCGGCGCCATCGTCTGCCCAATGCCGGTGCGAGAACGCATCGAGCGCCTCCCCCGGCTCGATGTCGACGCCGGTCGGGAGATTAGTACCGGTCAGGACGTCGTGGACGGCGATCTTGTCCTCACCGCCGACCGAAACCAGCTGCTGCAACAGCTCCCCCGCGGTGCCGTTGCGGTGGTCGGTGTCGATGTTGACCCGGCTGCCGGGTGAGGAGTTCAGCTCGCCCGCGATCGTGCCCGCCTGCGCCAGCAGCGCCCGGTTGATGTCACTGCCCGGCGCGGACCGGGCATCAGCCTTGTCCATCAACTGCGTGACCTGCGACAGCTCGGTGGCCGCCAGATTGCGGTACGGCCTGCCCTGATGGATGTCGTAGTCCTTGGTCACCGCACTGCGCAGATCCGACGGCACCTGTGATAGTCCGCCCTGAGGGTGGAACTGGCTGCCCAGCAACGGATCCGGTCCGGCGGAGTGCACGTTCGGGTTGGCCAGGGTGTTGAGCTGGTTGACGACTGTGGCTGCGGCCTGGGTATCCCCGGCGGCGGTGAGTCGGTCGGTCATCGAGGTCAGACCGTCGAGACCGGCGGTGTTGTAGAAGGCGTGCAGATAGTTCCACTGCGTCTCGGATAGTTCGACCTGTTTGCCGGCGTTGATGGCCTCGACATCGGCGGGGGTGATACCCGCCGCCTCCAGCCGAGCCGCGATCCTCTCCAGGTCGTCGTCGCTGGCCTCGCCGCCCGCAACCAGGTTGCCGTCACTGACACCCTGATCTTTCGCGATTCCGCGGTCGGTCAGCGAGCCGGGTTTCGCGCCTTGAGCGGCCTCGGGTAGCTCGTTGAACGCTGCGGTCACCCCGTCGGCGACACCTTGAGCGGCTACCCCGGCAGCGTGGAGTGCGCCCTTCAGGGTTGTCGAGTACAGGTCGGCTTGGCGCTGCAGCACCGCGAGCTTGAGCACCGCGCTGTCTTTGTCCTTGTCCGACAGCGCGTTCGCTGTCTGCGCCAGCGACAACGTCACCGTGCCGTCCTCACCCCACACATATCCCTCGGCGGCGAGGGTAGCTACGGTCTGTTTCACCGTCTGCTGGGCGAATCGCATTCCGGGTGAACCCACCGTGATGGCGGTACCGGCCGCCTCGAGCGCGCCCACGGTTTTGTAGCCGTCGTCCCGGACAGCCAGTCCCTTGTCGCGTAGTCCGTTGCCGAATTTGCCGACCAGGTAGTCCACCGAGTTGCCGACGGTGGTGTACATGCCGTCGAGCTCGGCCTTGAGTGTGGTGGCCTGCTGTTTCCAGGCGCTGGCCTGCGTGTCGAGGGTGTCGAGTTGCCAGCTGCTCACCTGGGACACAGTCGGGGTCGCGGCCTCGCCCATCGGCTCAGTTACCCTGCGGCATCTGGTCGGCGTTGTGCCGATCCATCGCTACCACCGTGGACAGGCCCGTATCGGTGGCCGCGGCCATCCTCCGGACCTTCTGTAGCGTCGACTCGATCGCGGCGGCCGCCGACAGCGCCCCCGTCGAACACGCCGTACCAACTCCTGTGCCCGCGACCGCGGTCATCAGCGCAGCCGCCTGCTGATCCACATCGATCGTTCCGAGCGTGTCCGCGCTGGCGTTCACGGCGGTGATCAGGCCACGCACGCGCTCGCGATCGACGTATAGGAAGTCCTCATCACCCACCGAGCGAGCCCCCTCACAGGTCAGTGCCGATCTTGGTTACCGATCGACACTCTACGGGACCTGCACGTCGACCACGATCGGCGAGCACCACCGAAGGCAGCGGCGGCCTACCAGTCCGGCGCAGCGATTCGCGACCTGCGCCGAAACGGGTCATCGTCATCGTCCCAGGGGTCATCTACGGCAGCCGGTGCGGGCAGGGATCGTTCCGGTGCGTCACCAACCTGCTCGATAATGCCCGCAATGCGCGGATCCGCCTGCACCGCGCGCACGGACTCCGCAACCTGCGCCTGCGCCTGCTCACGCGCCTTGTTGATCAGATCGGCGATCAAAGTGCCGAGCCGAGCACCACGCGGAGCGAGCTCCTCATCGACAGCGACCGCACGAACCTGCCCACTGGCGTACACATCGACATACACCCCCTCCACCCGCAGCGCGACATGCCCGTTGCTCATCGCCTCGGCCATTCGATCCATCTTCATTGCCAAGGACTCGCTGTACCCCTGTGGGGATGACCGCAGGGAACTCAACCGAACCTCCTCCAATCGGCGTTCGCCAAGAATGTACGCACCGAACCTCGCCAAGACCCAATAACCGGACTTGCGACCTGTGCGGTCGCACGGCTGCGGGGCTGGCTAACCCAGATCTATTCGGCTGAGCCGCACCTGTCCATCCCCAGGACATCGGGATCAGTCAGTTTCGACGAATCTGCGCGGGGAGACGAGGGTACCGCTCAGCCTTCCCGCGCGATCCTTCAGCGCGGCGGTCGCCGGCTCGCTGACCACCGGAGTGTTCGGCGGCTCGGTACGCCACTCGGCCCGAGCCCAACCCGATGATCCGAAGGTCCGAGCGACCCCTCAGGGAATGGCCACAGTCGATGGTCAGATCACCAGCCTCGTTACCAGGTCAGTTTCGACTCTCGCGATAGATACCTGATTGTGACCGACCAAAGAGGGTAGTAAAGCAATTCTTTCGCCAGTTACAGAGTGCCAGGCTCTACGACTCGGAGAATTTCTCAAAGACGCTCGGACGCAGCCGCACGTCTTGACGTTCTGCAAACGACGACCGTCTATTAGTGCCAATGATTACATCGAAACCGGGGTGATTCATAGAGACAGAATTCAGTAAATGACAACAAGGCAAAGGAGCCGGACTCATGGAGGAACACGCCGATCACTGGCTCAGCACCGAAGAAGTTGCGAGCTACTGGCAAGTTCCGGCCAAAACTCTTGCCAATTGGGCGTCATTAGGAAAAGGGCCAAGATTCGCAAAAATTGGCCGGTTCCGACGCTACAAGGTGAGCGACCTAAAGAGATGGGAGCAAACGCTGCCATACCGAGGAAGCGATTCGCAATTCCCTCTGAGTGATCAGAGAAATGCAGCCTGAACTGCACGCAACATGCATGATAGGAGAGTGAAGCATGGCCCAAGTGGCACTTGCACCCGGCGCTATGCCCCCGAAAGATAAACTCACACCAACGAAAGGGGCGGACGGCCTGTGGAGGCTCACACGGATACGCCACCGCGCTTTCAGCGGCGAATACATCAAGACGAGCGCCATCGGTCGAACTCGCCGCGAGTGCCTCGACGAGTGGGAAAGAAGTTTTAAAAGGAATGTTCTCAAAGGTTCTAAGCGCAAACGGACCAGCAGACGACCGCAGTTCTCCCCCACCGACAAGATGAGCAAGGTTTTCGCCGAGCTCGATGCCCAATACAAGGCGAAAGTAGCGGCGGGGAAAATGTCCGATGGGACTTACGACAACTATCGCTGCTTTATCTATCCGCCAGCCAAGAACGCGAAGCGTAGCAACAAGCCCGACGCCTTCAAGCTTGACATCGAGATGGGTAGTCTTAGTATCGCTGAGGCTGCTGATGCCGCTTGGATAGCCGACTATTTGGACGAGGTGGCCGACAGCGCCTACAGCACGGCCTACCACCAGCACCGCCAACTGTGCTCGGCCTTCAAGCTCGCCGTGCTGGGCAAAGGAATCGAGCCGAGCGCCAACCCGATGCCGTATGTCCCGCGGCCAACCGGTGACCGTGCTGAACCTCGACCGCTCGCTCCTGATGAGCAAACCGGTGTCCTCGAGCGCATCGATACCTGGCTGAACGATGAGCGTGGTGAAAGCCACTACCTGCGGACATTGTTTCTGCTGCTGCTCGGCACCGGCATACGGCCCGGCGAGGGGCTGGCAGTCCGATGGTGCGACATCACAGAGCAAGAGTTCGACGGAGTAATTCGGTCCGTGCTGTACGTCGGCGCCACAGTCAGATGCAAATCCGTGACAGGGCCGTATCGACACCCTCGGCGTAAGAGCGGCAACGAGTACCGGGTGGTGCTACCTGCTTGGCTCAGGGAAGTCTTGGCCGACGAGCGGCTCCGGGCATCCCCCGCCTCTGAACAGCTGCCGATACTCCGCGGCCCACGCAGCGGCGAAGGCTCATGGATCAGCGTGACCAACGCTCGCATGGCGGTGTACGCCATGCGAAACGGAAGCCCGTTCGACACTTTTCGCCTGTCTGATCTACGGGACACGGTGGCCACCCACATCGCCATGGTCACAGGCGACGACGAACGGGCCAGCGCCCAGCTAGGGCACATGGACGGCGGTAGATCGATGGCCCAACGCCACTACATCCACCAGGGCATTCGCCGCATGGTCGCAGTGGACAACGCCGACGTCCTGGAATTGCTGAACCCGTTCAAAATGGCACCAAAATGGCACTCCACCGCCTAGCTGAACCATCTACACCCCGCTGACCAGCGGAAACGGTCAATCCTTCTTCATCATCTCGTAAATCCGCTTGCACTCCGGGCACACCGGGGAGCCCGGCTTGGCGGAACGAGTGACCGGGAAGACCTCGCCGCAGAGGGCCACGACGTGGGTGCCCATGACCGCGCTCTCGGCGATCTTGTCCTTCTTCACGTAGTGGAAGTACTTGGGGATGTCGCTGTCGGTGGACTCGTCGGTGGTCTCATCGGGGCGTACCAGGGTGTCTGCGCTCACGCCCTCCATGATGCCAGGAACCGTGCCCGGGACCACCGCCGTGTGCATTCGTGTGGCGAGGGTGGAAGACTCGGGGGTATGCAGCGTGACGGCGAGACCCCCGATGCCGAGCACGATGGCGACGCGGTTCGCCCCGAGTTCGAGTTCCGTCCGGCCGGTTCCATACCCATGCCGCCCCGGCCTTCGCAGGGCTTCTTCAAGGGTGAGCCGGAGAAGCCGGTGCTCATCACCGAGGCGCAGACCTCGCTGGAGCAGCAGCATCGGAATCGGGTGCGTCGGTACACCATCCTCATGGGCTTCCGGATCCCGTGCCTGATCCTGGCGGCGGTGGCCTACAGCATGTGGGAGAACTGGGTGATCTCGCTGCTGATCATCGGCATCTCCATACCGCTGCCGTGGATCGCGGTGCTCGTCGCCAACGACCGGCCGCCGCGCCGCAAGGACGAGCCGAGCCGCTGGGACGAGCGCCGTCGGCAGATCGCCCTGGAGTCAGGTCAACACCGCGCGATCGACGGTTGACGGCCGCCGGATGCCCGCGGACATGAGCGCAGCGAGACCGCAGAGCCCGCCCGCGATCCACCACGCCAGGTCGTAGCTGCCCTGGATATCGCGAATGAAGCCCGCCCCGAAGGCGGCCGCGGCCGCGCCGATCTGATGTGAGGCGAAGACCCAGCCGAAGGCGACCGGTCCGTCCGCACCGAAGTGCACGCGGCACAACGCGACGGTGGGCGGCACGGTGGCGATCCAGTCCAAGCCGTAGAAGATGACGAACGCCCACATACTCGGCTCCACATCCGGCGCGAACAGCGCGGGCAGGATGAGCAGCGACAGCCCGCGCAGCGAGTAGTAGGCGACCAGCAGATAGCGCGAATCGACCCGATCGGTGAGCCACCCCGACGCGATGGTGCCCGCCACATCGAAGATGCCGACCAGCGCCAGCAACCCGGCCGCCGTGGTGGCGGGCATCCCGTGATCGTGGGCGGCACTGACGAAGTGGGTACCGATCAGCCCGTTGGTGGAGGCCCCGCAGATGGCGAAACCACCTGCCAACAGCCAGAACACGGGTTTGCGGGCAATGGTGCCGAGTACGGTCAGCGCCCGTACGGCCCCGCCGGACGCCGCGGACCGCACGCCCGGGTCGTCGCCGGGGGTCGCGCCGTAGGCGGTGACACCCAGATCGCTCGGGAAGTCCCGGATGAACAGCAGCACCAGCGGCACCACCGCCAGCGCGGTGACCGCCACGATGAGGGCGGGCAGCCGCCAGCCGTACTCGACGGCCAGCGTCGACACCAGCGGCAGGAAGATCAGCTGTCCGGTGGCCCCGGCGGCGGTCAGCACCCCCGTGACCAGGCCACGCTGACGCACGAACCAACGGCCGGTGATGGTCGCCACGAACGGCATGGACATCGACCCCACGCCGATGCCGACCAACAACCCCCAGGTCCCCACCAACTGCCACGCCTGGGTCATGAAGACCGTGAGCCCGCTGCCCGCGGCGATGAGCACCAGCGCGCCCGCCACCACCCGGCGAATGCCGAAGCGGTCCATGAGGGCCGCCGCGAAGGGTGAGATCAGCCCGTAGAGCAGCACATTCACCGAAACGGCCAAGCCGATGGTGCCGTGTGACCAGCCGAACTCCTCGTGCAGCGGATTCATGAGCACGCCGGGGACGGAGCGGAATCCGGCCGCGCCCAACAGGGTCAGGAAGGCGACCGCCGCCACGATCCAGGCCGGGTGCGGACGTCGGCTGCGGAATTCGCCTGTGACATGCGGTGATCGCGTGGTCTCGGGTAGCTGGGTGTCGGTCACCGACCGAGCGTGCCGGAAATACGCCTACCGAACGAGTGGCCGGAATGACACAATACGTAAAGATCACGCCACTCGCCGCGAGAGGAACCCATGACCACCCCGCATCTGGTGGCGGTGCTCGCCCTCGAACACGTCGTCGGATTCGACATGACCATCCCCGGCACGGTGCTCGGCTCGGCCACCGATCCCGTCGGCGTTCCGCTCTACGACGTGCGAATCTGCGGCCTGGGTGGCCCCGTCGCCACCACCACGGGCTATTCGATCCTGCCCGCGCACGGACCCGACCTGCTGGCCCGCGCCGATACCGTGATCGTGCCGGGCAATCGCCTGGACGGCCCGCGCCAGCACGGCACCCTGCCACCCGAACTGGCCGCCGCCCTGACCACCATCCGCCCGAACACCCGCATCGTCTCCATCTGCACGGGTGCGTTCGTCCTCGCCGCGGCCGGCCTGCTCGACGGCCGCCGCGCCACCACTCACTGGGCCTTCGCCGATGCCTTCCGCACCCTCTACCCGCGGGTACGGCTCGACGAGAATCTGCTGTTCGTGGAGGACGGGAACGTCTGCACCGCGGCCGGTCTCGCCGCGGGCATCGACCTCTGCCTGCATCTGCTGCGCACCGATCACGGCAGCGCAGCCGCCAATCAGGCCGCCCGCTACTGCGTGGTGCCGCCGTGGCGCGAGGGCGGGCAGTCACAATTCATCGACCGGCAAGTGCCCGAACCTGGCACCGAGGGCACCGCGCCGACGCGAGCCTGGGCATTGCGACATCTCGACCACGATCTGGGCCTGGCCACCCTCGCCGCGCACGCGTGCATGAGCGTGCGCACCTTCACCCGGCGATTCAAGGCCGAAACCGGTGTGGCTCCGGGCACCTGGGTACTCCAGCAGCGGCTCCGCCACGCCCGTCACCTGCTGGAGACCACGGACCTCGCGGTCGACGAGGTGGCGCGGCGGGCGGGCCTGGGCACCGCCGCCTCGCTGCGCCACCACATGCGCACCGAACTCGGTGTCGCACCGCTCGCCTACCGCCGCACCTTCCGACGGACCATCGTCGGCAGCCGATGAGGAGAGAACCGCATGATGATTCGATGGCTCTGGGTGTTCCTGGACCGTCCCGCCGCCGATTTCGACACCGCGGCCGACTTCTGGACCACCGTCACCGGCAGTCGCCTGTCGGACACCCGCGGCGACAACGCGGAATTCGTGACGCTGCTCCCCGAATCCGGCACGCCCAGCGTGAAGATGCAAGCGGTGGCAAGCCATCCGCGTGTGCACGTGGACCTCGATGTCGACGATGTCCCCGCCGCGGTGAAGCGGGCCCGGGAGTTGGGCGCGACACCGGTTCTGGAGCATCCCGACTACACGGTGCTGAAATCCCCGCACGGCATGACGTTCTGCCTCACACCGTTCGACCGCTCCGCGGGCACCGACGACACACCGGTGGTCGTCGCCCCGGATGGCAGCCGTTCCCGGCTCGATCAGGTGTGCCTGGATATCGGAGCCGCGGACTACGAGGCCGAGAGCCGATTTTGGGTCGAACTCACCGGCTGGGATCGAACGCCGTCCGCGCGGCCGGAATTCGAGCGACTCCGCCCGCCGGACGGCCCACTCGTGCAGTTCCTGCTGCAACGCCTCGACGAGGACCGTCCCACCTCCGCGCACGTGGATCTGGCCAGCTCCGACACCGAGGCCATCGCGGCCTGGCACGAATCGCTCGGCGCCCGACGCCTGGGCATCGGCAAGGAATGGATCGTCATGGCCGATCCGAGCGGCCAGCCCTACTGCGTCACCGGACGGTCGCCCAGGTAGTGACGTTCCGGGGCCGCTGCGCGATGCCCGAAGGTTGCGGTGGCAGAGTTTCGGTCATGCCGACGAATCCGACGACCACCTCGTCTCTGCTCGCCGCACTGGCCCCGGACCTGCGCGCCGCCCTCACCCGCGTCGGCTACGACGCCGACACTCTCCTGGACGTGCTCGGCGATGCGGCGCATTCGGCCCTCGGGCGCTCCGAGCCGGTGCCGGTGCGCCGCGCCGCCCGGTCCGCCGGGGAACTCGGCGTTCTCATCCGGCTGCTGCTGCTCGGTGACCCGGTGCCCGAACGGGAGGCGGCCGCGGCGCTGCGGCCGGTCGATATCGAGGCCGCCGTCGCCGCCGGTCTGCTCGACCGCGAGGGCGGCGAGGTGTGGGCGGCGCTGGATCTGCGGCCCCTGGACCTGGGCCACGGCACCCGCTGGATCCTGTCCGATCTGGACGACTCCATGCGGCGGCGGGCGCTGGACACCGATCATGTGCTCGGGGTCGGGCAGGCGTCGCTGTCGCTGCTGCGCGCCACCCCGACCGAACCGGTCGGCACCGTCCTCGATCTGGGCACCGGCTGCGGTGTGCAGGCCGTCCACGCCAGCGGTTACGGCCGCAGCGTCACCGGCACCGACGTGAACCAGCGCGCCCTGTGGCTGGCCGAGGCCAATGCCGCCCTCAACGACCTGACCTTCGAACTGCTCGAGGGTTCCTGGTTCGAACCCGTGGCGGGACGCCGCTTCGACCAGGTGGTCGCCAATCCCCCGTTCGTCGTCGGCCCGGCCCGGGTCGAGCACACCTACCGTGATTCCGGGCTGGCGTTGGACGGGGCCAGCGAACTCGTCGTGTCGGGTGCCCCCGCCCTGCTGAATCCGGGCGGTACGGCCGCCATGCTGGCCTCCTGGGTCCATGTCGAGGGCGAGGACTGGCGCGCCCGGGTAGCGCGCTGGCTGCCCGATCACGGGGTGGACGCCTGGATCGTGCAGCGCGATGTGGCCGATCCCGCCCTCTATGTCGGCACCTGGCTGCGCGACGCCGGACTCGATCCGCGCGATCCGGCCGCGCAGGCCCGCGCCGAGGCCTGGTTGGACGCGTTCGCGGCGGCCGAGGTGGAGGGCGTCGGATTCGGCTTCGTCTATCTGCGTGCCATCGACGGCCCGACCGAGCTGCTGGCCGAGGACCTCACGCACGGTTTCGACGATCCGCTGGGGCCGGAGGCCACCCGCTACTTCGAGCGCTCGGCGTGGCTGCGGGCGGTGGCCGCCGATCCCGAGGTGGCGTGGTCGGCACGCTTCGAGGTGGATGCCGCGACGGCGCTGGAGCGGGTCTCGCTGCCGGGCACGCACGGCTGGGAGCAACGGGTGGCGCGCCTGCATCGCGGTGACGGCCCGCGCTGGCAGCACGAGATCGACGACGCCATCGCCGCCCTGCTGGCCGGGATGCGGCCCGACGGGCTGCCGCTGGCCGATCTGGTCGAACTGCTCGCCTTCGGTGAGTCCGGCGACACGGCAACCCCGGAGTTCCGGACAGCCGCCCTGCGGGTGGTGCTGGACCTGGTCCGGCACGGCCTGATCCGACCGGTTCGGTAGTTCGGCGAAACGCACACGTCACGGCGGGTGGTCCCACGCATTCCCCAGGGAATGCCCGGTGACCACCCGCCGTTTCACCTATCGGTTGAGCTGCTCCCACGAGACCCACACCACACAACGTCCGACGGCGGGGTTACTTCTCGCCGAAAACGCCTATCCGAGGGGCGTATGCGGAAGTTGGGTTCCGGTTACGGCAACCATCCGGAAATCGGCGCGGACCCGCGCGGGGCCGCGTTCCCCGGGCGGACCCTTCTCAGGAACTTCTCAGCCGAAGCGTGATGAAACCGCAGCTCAGATGCGGTTTATCAGGCTTACGGCGGGGAACTTTCCCAATGTCGGGTCCGTTGATCGGAGTGAGACACCACCGACAGGAGGCAAGTCATGACAAGCCCCGCCACCACTGACGTGCGCACCAGCGAACAGGACCTCGACGCCCAGAGCCCCGCCGCCGACCTGGTACGTGTGTACCTGAACGGGATCGGCAAGACGGCGCTGCTGACGGCGGCCGACGAGGTCGAGCTGGCCAAGCGCATCGAGGCGGGCCTCTACGCTCAGCATTTGCTGGAGACCGGCAAACGGCTGTCGGCCGCGAAGAAGAAGGATCTCGCGATCCTGGTTCGCGAAGGTCAGGCCGCGCGCCAGCATCTGCTCGAAGCCAACCTGCGTCTCGTGGTGTCGCTTGCCAAGCGCTACACCGGTCGCGGTATGCCGCTGCTGGACCTGATCCAGGAGGGCAATCTCGGCCTGATCCGAGCCATGGAGAAGTTCGACTACACCAAGGGCTTCAAGTTCTCCACCTACGCCACCTGGTGGATCCGGCAGGCCATCACCCGCGGTATGGCCGATCAGAGCCGCACCATCCGGCTCCCCGTGCACCTGGTCGAGCAGGTGAACAAGCTGGCCCGGATCAAGCGCGAACTGCATCAGCAGCTGGGACGCGAGGCCACCGACGCCGAGCTGGCGCGAGAGTCGGGCATTCCGGTCGAGAAGATCGCCGATCTGCTGGACCACAGCCGCGATCCGGTCAGCCTGGACATGCCGGTCGGCAATGACGAGGAAGCCCCGCTGGGCGACTTCATCGAGGACTCCGAGGCCACCTCCGCCGAGAGCGCCGTCATCGCGGGTCTGCTGCACCGCGACGTGCGCACCGTGCTGGCCACCCTGGACGAACGCGAACAGCAGGTCATCCGCCTGCGCTACGGCCTCGACGACGGCCAGCCGCGCACCCTGGACCAGATCGGCAAGCTCTTCGGCCTGTCCCGCGAGCGGGTTCGCCAGATAGAGCGTGAGGTCATGTCGAAGCTCCGCAAGGGCGAGCGCGCCGACCGCCTGCGCGCCTACGCGAGCTAGACCCCCGATCGTCGGGCCGTCTCGAGGCGCCGGTCCGACACCAACGCCGGTCGGTTCCCGCTGCCCATCAACCCCTCGGGACAGCGTGGACCGACCGGCACTTTCGTTCGCGGTGACCGCCTACGGCAGGGTTCGACGCGCAGCGTGGAGCCGGACCGCTATCCGGAGTTGCGCAGCGCGGTCGCCAGGCCATTCATGGTGAGCAGGATGCCGCGCTCCACGAGTTCGGAATCGTCCCCGGCACGGCGGCGGCGCAACAGCTCCACCTGCATCTGGTTCAGCGGCTCCAGATACGGGAAGCGGTTGCGGATGGATTCGGCCAGCGCCGGGTTGTCGGCGAGCAGTTCGTCGCTGCCGGTGATGGCGGCGTGCACGCGCACGGTGCGGGCGTACTCGTCCCGGATCATCCCGAACACGGTGTCGCGCAACGCCTCATCGGGCACCAGTTCGGCATAGGTGGCGGCGATGTCCATATCGGCCTTGGCCATCACCTGGGCGAGATTCGACAGCACCGTGCGGAAGAAGGGCCACCGCCGATACAGGTCCGACAGGGTGGCCAGCCGGTCCGGGTCGTCGCCGATCCACTGTTCGAAGGCCGAACCGGTGCCGTACCAGCCGGGCAGCATGACCCGCGACTGACTCCAGGCCATCACCCACGGAATGGCCCGCAGATCCGAGACCGAATTGGTGGGCTTGCGGGAGGCGGGGCGGCTGCCCAGATTGAGGTCGGCGACCTCCGCGATGGGGGTGGAGGCACGGAAGTACTCCACGAAACCGGGGGTGTCGTGCACCAGCCGGGCATAGGCCCGGCGCGCGAGTTCGGCCAGTTCGTCGAGCAGTTCGTAGGCCGGTTCGGCATCCGCGCCGAGACCCTCCACATCCAGCAGCGTGGATTCCAGGGT
Organism: Nocardia otitidiscaviarum; assembly: GCF_007362295.1. Taxonomy (NCBI): domain Bacteria; kingdom Bacillati; phylum Actinomycetota; class Actinomycetes; order Mycobacteriales; family Nocardiaceae; genus Nocardia; species Nocardia otitidiscaviarum. The sequence continues at coordinate 4,274,842 of NZ_CP041695.1, forward strand.
GCCCGCCACCAGCGCCTCCAGATTGCGGTACGCGGTGCCGGGATCGGCGTACTTGGTGGAGATGACCTCGCCCTGCTCGGTGAGCCGCAGCGAACCGCGCACCGCTCCGGCGGGTTGCGCAAGGATGGCGTCGTAGCTGCGCCCGCCGCCGCGACCGACCGTGCCGCCGCGACCGTGGAAGAGCCGCAAGCGAATTCCGGTCTTGCGCGCCGCCTCCACCAGATCGAGTTCGGCCCGGTACAGCGCCCAGTTGGCGGCGAGATACCCACCGTCCTTGTTGGAGTCCGAGTAGCCGAGCATGACCTCCTGTCGCATGCCGCGCGCCGCGACCAGCCGCTGATAGGCGGGCACCTCCAGCGCGGCCACCAGGATGTCCGCGCCGTGACGCAGATCGTCGATGGTTTCGAACAGCGGCACCACGCCCACCGGACTCGACGGCGGCGTCTGCGCGTCGCCCGGGTCCAGGATCCCCGCCTCCTTCAGCAGCAACGCCGCCTCCAGCATGTCGCTGACCGAGGTGCACATGGAGATGATGTAGTTCGGCACGGTATCCGCGCCCAGGTCGTCGAGTGCCGTGCGGGCCGCCCGCACCACGCCCAGTTCCTTGGTGGCCAACTCGCTGAGCCGTGCGTTCGGGCCGACCAGCGGACGGCGGGTGGTGAGCTCGGCGGCCAACAGTTCCACCCGCTGCGCCTCGTCGAGCGACGCGTAGTCGGAATGCACTCCGGCCCAGGCGAACAGCTCGGCCACCACCTGCTCGTGCACTTCCGAGTTCTGCCGCATGTCCAGGCCCTGCAGATGGAATCCGAAGGTCTCCACCGCGTTTCGCAGCGCGGCGAGACGGTCGTCGGCGAGCAGCCCGTCACCGGAGGCGCGCATGGAGGCGTCCACCACGCACAGCTCGTCGAGGAACTCGCGCGGTCCGCTGTAGGGGCGCGCACCGACATCGATGCCATCGGTGGGGATTTCGCCGAGCGATCGCTTCGCGGTGGCGCTGAGCCGGGCGCGGATGCCGCGCAGGGCACGCCGGTAGGGCTCGTCGGCGCGCTGCGGCGAATCGTCGTACCCCTCGTCGGTGAGTGCCGCGAGCGCGGGGGTGACCGGCACCAGCCGCGCCGATTGCGAGAGCTGCTTCTCCAGATCCACCAGCGCGGTGAGGTAGTTGCCGAAGGCCACCGCCCCCGCGCGGTGGGTGGCCCGGTGCACCACCTCGGCGGTGACGTTCGGATTGCCGTCCCGGTCGCCGCCGATCCAGGAGCCCGGCCGCAGGATGGGCCGGGTCAGCAGCTCCTGTTCGGGCCAGCGCGTCCGCAGCGCCTGACGCAGTTCGGCGTTGATGCGTGGGATGACGTCGAAGAGGGTGAGATCGTAGTACCGCAGGCCGACCTCGATCTCGTCCTGAATCCGCAAGCGCGCCAGCCGAATCAGCGCGGTACGCCAGAGCAGCAGCACCTGGCGGCGGATATCGTTCTCGAGCGCGGCGTACTCGGGTTCGGTCTCGGCGTACCGCTGCCGCCGCCGCATGAGTTCGGTGATGCGTGACTGCACGTCGAAGACGGTGCGACGCCGCGTCTCGGTGGGGTGCGCGGTGATGACCGGCGAGACCAGGGCGTCGCGCAGCAGTTCGGCGGCCATATCGGCGTCGGGCCGGGCGGCGTCGAGTTTGCGGTAGGTGGCGGCGAGGCTGGAGTCCTGCGGCGGCTCCCCGGCCGCCAGGTGCACGGCGCGGCGGCGGTCGCGCTGGAGGTCCTCGGCGAGGTTGGCCAGCAGCAGGAAATGGCTGAAGGCGCGTATGAGCGGTATGGCGGTGTGAATGTCCACATCGCGGACCATGTCGGCGACGGCGCGGCGCTCCACCTCCGAACGCCGGACCCGGAACGCCTCCACCCGCACCCGTTCGATGAGGTCGAAGACGTCCGACCCCTCGTGATCGTGGATGGTGTCGCCGAGGATCCCGCCGAGGAACCGGATGTCGTCGCGCAGCGGCGCGGTGGCTGTTTCGATCCGATCTTCCCGCATGGGATGAATTCTGCCCGCTTTCGCCGTGGGAGGCGGACCGGGCACACCCGCGGCTATCGCACGGCGCGCAGCCTCACGACTCGTCGACCTGCACGTCGTAGTTGACCGTATCGCCGTCGGTGCCGGTCACGGTCACCGTCAACCCGAGCGTGTCGGCGCCCGCGGTAAGGGTGCAGCGCATGGTGGTGCCCTCCTTCCCGCGCAGATCGCCGGGGCAGTCGATGGCGTCGGGGGCGACACCCACCTGGTCGGTGAGCGTCTGCTTGATCGAATTCTCGAGTTCGGCCTCCTCGACGACGGGACCGCCGCCGATCGAGACCGAACACGCGGTGGCGGCGAGCGCGACGCCGAGAACGAATGCGGAAGCGGACAGCGCACGGGCGGATCGACGGCGAGCCGAGAGCAGAGCGGACATGTCGGAAGTATCGCCGCCGACCCACCGGTCGTTTACGCCAAACGACGGGGACCGATATCGAATCGACTCGGTTCCGGACCGATGCGGACCCGGCCGTAGAGCACCGCCGCGCCCTCCGGGGAGGCGAGGATCGGTTCGCACAGCAGCTCCCGCACCTCCGGTAGGTCGTCGCACAGCGCGGAGATGCGCTGGGCGATCTCGGCGAGTGCGCCACGGTCCACCGGCTTGTCGAGGGTGCGCCCGCCGACGGTGCCCGACAGCAGCGGGGCGGCGCGCGGCGCGTCGATGAGTTCCGCGGATTCGGCCTCGGTGAGCGGCAGCGCCCGGTACACGCGGTCACCGAGCAGGTCGATGATGGTGCCGGACAGGCCGAAGCTGATGACCGAGCCGAAGGACGGGTCGTCCTGCACGCGGAAGGTGCAGCCGACGCCCTTGGTCGCCATGCGCTGGATGTGCACCACCGGATTGCCGGAGACCTCCGCGAGGTCGGTGTAGCCGCGCCGCACCGCGTCGGAGCGCCACAGGTCCAGCCGCACCCCGGTGAGATCGGGCCGGTTGCGCCACAGTTCACCGGTCGCCTTGGCCGCCACCGGGTAGCCGAGTTCCTCGGCCGCGGCCACGGCGGCATCGGCGTCGAGCACCTCCCGGAATTCGACGATGCGAATGCCATAGCAGGCCAGCAGGTCCACGGCTTCCAGATCGGTGAGCCAGCGGCCCTCGTCCGCCGCCATCCACCCGGCCACCAGGTCACGGGCGCGGGTGGTGTCGAGTCCGTCCGGCCGCGCCACCGGGGAGATCGGGCGGGCGACCCAGTCGGCGTAGCGCCGCACCCGGGCCAGGGCCCGCGCCGCGCGCTCCGGATCGGCGTAGGACGGGATGGAGCCGCGTTCCACCGAACCGCCCGCACCGCGCGTGGCGAGCAGATTGGGCATGCCCTGATCAGCGACGAAAGTGGTGAGCACCGGTGTGTCCGGATCGGATTGCGCACCGGAACGGATGGCCTCGGCGAAGGCGGCCACACCGGTGGCGACCGGCGGTGAGTACACGACGATGACCGCGTCCACCTCGCTGTCGCTGACCGCGGCGGCCACGGCGGTGAGATAGTCGGCCGGACTAGCCTGCGGTCCCAGGTCGATGGGTTCGCCGACGTCGAGGCCCTCGCCGCGGGCGGCGTCGACGGCCAGCCAGGCGAGGGCGGCGCTGTTGCCGATCACCGCGAGTCGTTTGCCCGCGGGCAGCGGCTGATAACCGACCAGCATGGCGCAATCGAACAGTTCGGCGATGGAGTCGACCTGGATGATGCCCGCCTGCGCGAACAGATTGCGCACCAGCGACCGGTCCAGATCCCGCTCCCCCTCCGCCTGCGCCACATTGCGGCCGCTGTTCACCGCGACCACGGGTTTACTGCGGGCCACCCGGCGGGCGATGCGGGAGAACTTGCGCGGATTGCCGAAGGTCTCCAGATACAGCAGCACCACATCGGTATCCGGGTCGCTGTCCCAGTACTGGAGCAGATCGTTGCCGGAGACATCGGCACGATTGCCGGCGGAGACGAAGGTGGACAGGCCCAGCTGCCGGGCCGCGGCCTCGGCCAGAATGGCCCCGCCGAGAGGGCCGGACTGGCAGAAGAAGCCGATCCGCCCGCGGCCGGGCAGGACCGGGGCGAGGGTGGCGTTGAGTGCGATGGCCGGATCGGTATTGGCGATGCCGAGCGCGCTCGGGCCCACCACCCGCATACCGTGCGCGCGGGCCGCGTCGACCAGGCTGCGTTCGGCGGCGTAGCCGCGCGGGCCGGTCTCGGAGAATCCGGCGGTCAGCACCACCAGCCCCTTGACGCCCTTGGCCATGCAGTCGTCGAGCACGGAATCGATCTCGGTGGCGGGGACGGCGATCACCGCCAGGTCGACCTCGTCGGGAATATCGCGGACGGTCGCGTACGCCCGCACCCCGCGAACGGCGGCGCGATTGCGGTTGACCGGGAAAACCGGCCCCTGGAAGGTGCCCGACAACAGATTCGCCAGCACCGCGCCGCCCACCCGCCCGGTGGAGGGCGTCGCGCCGATGACGGCAACGGACTTGGGCGACAGCAGATTTCCCACACTGCGCGCCTCGGAGGCACGTTCGCGCGAGTCCCGCACCGACAGCAGCGCCTCGGTGGGGTCGATGGCGAATTCCAGGTGCAGGACCGACCCGTCGCGACTGCGCTGCACCTGGTACCCGGCATCCCGGAACACCTGCACCATGGCGTTGTTCTCGGCCAGCACCTCGGCCACGAAGGTGTCGATGTCGTTCTCCGCCGCCGCGCCCGCCAGATGTTCGAGCAGTATCGACCCGAGCCCGCGCCCCTGATGCCCGTCGGCCACCACGAACGCCACCTCGGCGGCCCGGGGCTCACCCCGTTCGGCCAGATACTCGTACCGTCCCACGGCGATGATCTCGTCGCCCAGCTCGATCACCAGCCCGACCCGGTCGTGGTAGTCCACGTGGGTCGTTCGGTACAGATCCTTCGGCGTCATCCGCGGGTACGGCCCGAAGTAGCGCAGATACCGCGTGCGATCCGAGAGCCCCGCGTGGAACCGCTGCATGGGCTCCGCGTCCTCGGGGGTGATGGGTCGCAGCCGCACCACGCCGCCGTCGGAGGCGAGCACGTCGGCGAACCAGTGTTCCGGCGGGGGCGGGGGCGTCGCCGGGGTCCCCGGACTGTCCGGAAACGAGGGTGCGGTGGCGGACGGTGCTCCAGCCGGGGCGGCCGACGGCTCACCGACGCCGGGTCTGTCGCGTGCGGCGGGGTCGCCCGGCGGCGGTGTCGCCGGGTCGGTGGGTTCAGTCACGGGGATCCTCCGGATCCAGGCCGAGCAGTCCGAAAGTCGCTCGGCGTGTTGCCAATACGGATGTGTCGAGGGCCCGGCGGGCCCGGTCGGCGCGTTCGTCACCGGTCTCCCGGCCGCCGCCGGGGCCGTCCCAGCGTTCGAAGGCGATGTCGCCGCCGTCGCCCATGGTGGCGGGCGGCGCGATATTCGGCGCGTACTCGGCGGCGGCCGCGGCCCACTCCGCGGGAATGGGGGTGGCCGGGTCGATATCGCGGTCCAGGGCGGCGGCCAGCAGATGCGTCCAGGCGCGTGGCACCACCCGGATCAGCCCGTAGCCGCCACCGCCGATGGCCAGCCAGCGGCCCTCGGCGTAGCGGTCGGCCAGATCGCGCATGGCCAGGAAGGCCGCGCGCTGCCCGTCCACCGACAGCTCCAGGTCGGCGAGCGGATCCTCGCGGTGGGTGTCGACGCCGCACTGGCTCACCACGATCTGCGGCCGGAACGCGGCCAGCGCGCCGGGCACCACCGCGTGGAAGCCCCGCAGCCACAACGCGTCCCGGGTGCCGGGCATGATGGCCAGGTTCACCGCGGTGCCCTCCGCCTTACCCGCGCCGGTCTCCTCGGACCAGCCGGTATTCGGCCACAGCGTCGCCGGATGCTGGTGGATGGAGACGGTCAGCACGCGCGGGTCGTCGTAGAAGGCCCGCTGCACCCCGTCCCCGTGGTGGACGTCCACGTCCAGGTAGGCGATGCGGTCGAAACCGTTGTCCAGCAGCCACGAAATCGCCACCGCCGCATCGTTGTACACGCAGAATCCGGCCGCCGAATCCGGCATGGCGTGGTGCATGCCGCCGCCGATGCTCACCGCGCGGCGGGTGCGTCCGGCGGCGATCTCCCGGGCCGCCGCAAGGGTCCCGCCGACGATGACCGAGGCCGCCTCGTGCATCTGCGGGAACACCGGGTTGTCGGGGGAACCGAGTCCGTAGGGCGGTGCCAGCGGCGGCTGGCCGTCCGGTTGTCGAGCGTGCTTGACCGCTTCGATGTAGTCGTGGGTGTGCACGCGCAGCAGATCACCCTCGGTGGCTGCCGTCGGCGAGAGCGCCTCCACCCCGTCGAACAGCCCGAGACTCTCGGCCAGCGCCATGGTGAAGCGCAGCCGCACGGGGCGCATCGGATGCTCCGGCGTCCACTTGTAGTCCAGGAAACGGTCGGTCCAGACGACGGTGCCGTCGCTGCGCGGTGGGCCAGGCATACCTGCCACGCTAATGCGTCACGGCGCTTCGTAGGCTCTGGACACCGCGCAGCACCGAACCCGCAGGGAACACGCAGCGCGCCCTGGGTGTTGACAGTGCGTTCGCGAAATAAGCTGTCGCCCGGTGCAGCCGCCGCGCATGGGTAGAATTCGTGCACGACGAAGGGGTTAAACAGGTGAAGGATCTGGTCGACACCACGGAGATGTACCTCCGTACCATCTACGACCTCGAGGAGGAGGGCGTCACGCCCTTGCGTGCGCGCATCGCCGAACGCCTCGAGCAGAGCGGGCCCACGGTCAGTCAGACGGTGGCGCGTATGGAACGCGACGGACTGCTGACCGTCGCGGGTGATCGCCATCTCGAATTGACGGAGAAGGGCCGGGCCATGGCGGTCGCGGTGATGCGCAAGCACCGGCTGGCCGAGCGGCTGCTGGTCGACATCATCGGCCTGGACTGGCAGAACGTACACGCCGAGGCGTGTCGCTGGGAGCACGTGATGAGCGAGGAGGTGGAGCGCCGCCTGGTCGAGGTGCTCAACCACCCCACGACCTCGCCGTACGGCAACCCGATCCCGGGCCTGGACGAGCTGGGTGTCACCGGCACCTCGAATGCCGAGGAGAAGCTGGTCCGGCTCTCGGACCTGCCCTCCGGGCAGTCCGCGGCGGTGGTGGTGCGACGGCTCTCCGAGCACATCCAGACCGATCCGGAGATCATCAACCAGTTGCGGGAGGCGGGCGTGGTGCCCGACGCCCGCGTGAATGTCGAGACCAAGCCGGGCGCGGTGGTCATTCTGGTGCCCGGCCACGCCGGTTTCGAACTCTCCGACGAGATGGCCCACGCCGTCCAGGTGAAGTTGGTCTGAGGCGTGAAACTTCTGGTCACGGGCGGTGCGGGCTATGTCGGCGGCGTCTGCGCGCAGGTGCTGCTCGAGGACGGCCACGAGGTGGTCGTGGTGGACGATGTCTCGACCGGCAATGCCGACGGGGTGCCCACCGGCGCCAAGTTCGTGGAGGGCGATATCGCCACGGTGGGCGTGGAGCTCGTCGCCGCCGAGAACTTCGACGGCGTGTTGCATTTCGCGGCGCAGTCGCTGGTCGGGGAATCGGTGCAGCAGCCGGAGAAGTACTGGCACGGCAATGTGGTGAAGACCCTCGCCCTGCTGGAGGCCATGCGGGCCGCCGGTACGCCGCGCCTGGTGTTCTCCTCCACCGCCGCCGTGTACGGCGAGCCGGAACAGGTGCCGATCGTGGAGGACGCGCCGACCCGGCCGACGAACCCCTACGGGGCGTCGAAGCTGTCCATCGACTACGCCATCACCTCCTACGCGGCTGCGCACGGTCTGGCGGCGACCAGCCTGCGCTACTTCAATGTGGCGGGCGCGTACGCGGGCCTGGGTGAGAACCGCGTCGTGGAAACCCATCTCATTCCCCTCGTCCTGCAGACGGCGCTGGGCCACCGCGAGTCCATCTCGGTCTTCGGCACCGACTACCCCACCGCCGACGGCACCGCGGTGCGCGACTACATCCACATCCGCGATCTCGCCCAGGCGCATCTGCTGGCCCTGGCGCAGTCGCGCCCCGGTGCGCACCGCATCTTCAATCTCGGCAGCGGTACCGGTTTCTCGGTGCGCGAGGTGATTTCGGCCTGCGAACGCGTCACCGGCCTGCCCATCCGCGCGATCGATGCCCCTCGGCGCGCGGGCGATCCGGCGGTGCTCATCGCCTCCAGCGAGCGGGCCGTCACCGAACTCGGCTGGCGTCCGCGACACACCGAACTGGACACCATCGTGGCCGATGCCTGGTCGTTCCTGCAGACACTCGGCGACCGGGCGCACAGCGCCCGCCGCTGACCCGCTCCTTCGCCAACCCCGTCCGTCCCAGTCCCGTCCGCCCCAGTCCCTTCGGCCGCAGTCCCGTCCGCCTCGGACACGTTCGCGCAGCCCCGGTCGCCCCGGACTCATTCGCCCCGGACTCGTTCGGCCGAGCCCCGGTCGCCCCGGACTCGTTCGCCCGAGCCCCGGTCGCCCCGGACTCATTCGGCCCAGCCCCGTTCGCCCCGGCCTCGGCCTGGCCGGGCGCGGACGGGGTTTCGGCGTGCTTCCCCCGGCATCGACCGGATGACCGGTGCGCGGAAGTGGGCCGGCCGGGGCGGTCACGACAGCTCCGGGCCGAGGTCGACGCCGAGGATCGCGGCGGCTTCGCGGCCGGTCTCGGCGATGCGGCGCAGTTGGGCCGGGCGCAGACCGTTCCGCAGCGCCGTCTCCAGCAGGCGGGCCATGGTGTGGTCCGGGTCGGAGGCCAGGGCCGCGTCCAGCGCGACTCCGGCCAGGGGACCGTCGCCGCGCACATAGGCGCAGTAGCCGAGCAGTGCCGCCGCCTCGGCCCGGTCCGGGTCGGGTAGAACGCGGGTGAGGTGGATCCACAGCGCCTCCGCGGCCGCGGCGTGATCACCCGGGGCGAGCGCGAACATGACATCCCGCACCACCGGATTCCGCAGGGCCACCGCCAGTTCCGCGAGTTCGGCCGGATGCAGCCGCGCTCCGGATTCGACGTTCGCGAGCTGCCAGAGCACCTTGCGCAGCGCGGCGCGCGTGTAGACCTCCGCTTCGCCGCGTCGCACGGCCGCGGCCAGCCGGGCCTGCGCCGCGGTGACCACCGACTCCAGCACCGCCGCGACCGCGGCGCGGGCGTCGGCGTCGACCGCCACCACGGCGGCCAGTTCGGCTCGCGATCCGCGCAGCGGGCGACCGTCGAGGACCTGCCGGAACGTCACCGGTGAGTCCGCCGGAGCCCGTTGCGCGCCGGTGTTCGCCGGGTCCAGCACGCTCCACCACGGCCGCCCGGCGTCGAATCCGGCGACGGCCCACGCGCCGGTCAGCGTGACATCGGCGGCCGCGAGCCGAGCGGCGAGCAGGTCGGTCAGTTCCCGGTGCCGTCGTGTGCGCACTCCCCGGTGGCGCGCATCCGGCACGGTGGCGCGGTCGTCCACGATCAGGGCCAGCGCCGCGACGGCCCGCTGCCGCACGCAGATATCGGCGAGTTGGTCCATCATGGCCCGCACCGCCGCCCGCCCCGTCACGTCGGTGTCCACCCGCACCACCACATCCACCGCCGCGGAATCCGACCGCCCCTCCTCCGCCCGCAGCACCGCCAGCACCAGCGACCGCGCGGGCACGAATCCGAGCATGGCGGGCACCGCCGCGATGAACTCCCCCGGCTCGCGCAGATGCTGCTGCGGCACAGCGGCATTCCCGAACGACGCGGCATCCGCGTCCGTCGCCGCCCTGTCGGCCCGGACGGCCCTCTCGGCGGTCACCACGTCGTCGACCGGTACTGCGTCCTCCGCAGACTGAGCGCTCGCGGCAGACAGCGTGCTCTCGGTGGGCGCGGCGCTGTCGACAGACCCAGCGCTCTCGACCGATGCAGCGCTCTCGATAGACCCAGCGCTCTCGACCGACGCGGCGCGCTTGGTAGACGCAGCGCTCTCGACCGACGCGGCGCGCTTGGTAGACGCAGCGCTGTCGACAGTCCTAGCACGCTCCGCAGACGCGGCACGCTCGACAGACCCAGCAGCCTCGGCAGACGCGGCACGCTCGGGCGACAGCGCATTCCCGGGCGACCCCGCCTGCCCAGGTGACACCGCATGCTCCGGCGACTCCGCATGCTCCCGCGACACCGCATGCTCCCGCGACTCCGCATGCTGCCGCGGCTGGGTCTGCTCCAACGATTCCGTATGCTCCGGCGACACCGCATGCTCCGGCAACACCGCATGGTCCCGCGACTCCGCATGCTCCAACGACTCCGCATGCTCCCGTGACCGCGCAGGCCCGGCCGATGCCGTTGCGCCTACTGCGGAGTCCGCACCGCGCCCGGGTGGCTCGGTGTACGCCGCACGGGTGTCGGATGTTTCGCTGCCCTCGACCGGCGGCGGGTCGTCGTCCGCCAGCGGATCCGGCGATGGTGGCAGCCAGCGTTCGGTGCCGAAGTCGTCCGGTGGGAAGGTGTTCCCGCCCGAGCAGGTGCGGCGGCCGCGGTGGCGCGGGATGCGCGCGGGTTCGCAGTACCGGTAACGCGGGGCGTCACCCGGTGGCGGTGCGGGCAGGGGTTCGGTGGAATTCGTCATGTCCTCACGGTGCGCGATGGCGCCGACCGCGCCGGAGTGCCGACCTGGGCGTCGGACAAGTCTGTGAGTAGTCGCCGCGGCTGTGCGGAATGGGTGCGAATCGGCTCGCGCCGAGGGCTTTTCGTCGGTGCCCCCTGCTACCGTCCGATTCCGGCAGGTCGCGTGATGGGCGATCGGTGACCTACCCGGCGAAAAATCTGAATGCGTAGCGTTTCATTTTGCCCGAACCGCCACCGTCGCGCTGTTACAGTCCGCCTCGACACCATCGGCTCGGTGTCGGAAGGAAGAACGCATCAGCAATGAAGAGAAGTACTTTCGGCGGTCTCGCGGTCGCCCTGGCGAGCGCCGCCGCGCCGGTGCTGCTGGCCCCGACGGCGTCGGCGGATACCGAGAACATCCGCGTCGACGCCCGCGTATCCGGTGAGACCTGCGGCACGTCGGGTGGCTGCGTCATCCGCATTCGGACCGTCGGCAAGAACCGTCTCGACGAGGTCGCCGTCACCGTGAACGGCACCGTAGTGGGCTACGCCTGGCCGGTGCAGGATCAGTGGGACCCCAACCGCGGTTCGGCCGAAGTGGTCTGGAACCCCAGCGAATCCGGCAGCTTCCACATCGTCGCCAAGCAGGGCGTCTCCTCGGGCGTCATCACCTACGACATCCAGAGCCCAGGCGGCACCGGATCCTTCGGGGGCCTGCTCCCGTCCGGTTCGGCGGGCTGATTCGCCAGAAGAGTGATCACATGACGAGAACACGTACCGGGCTGGGCGCGACCGCCGCGCTGTTCGCCCTGACCGCACCGGTCGTCCTGGCGGGCTCCGCGTCCGCGGCTATCGAGGACATCAGCATCACCGGTATCGACGAGCGGCCGTGCTCGGTCGCGGCTGGCTGCCTCATCCAGGTGACCGTGACCCAGTTCGAGGCGGTGGACTTCCTGATCAACAACACCGCCGTCGGCACCGCCACGCCGCAGCGCACCAGCTCCGGCCTGATCACCGCCACGCTGCAGTGGCGGCCGGAAGCCTCGGGCACGTACACGGTGGGCGCGCGACAGGCGCAGAACACGTCGACCATCGTCTACACCGTCACCCAGCACGCCTCCGGCTGCGGCTGGTTCCCCACCGGTTCGGCCTCCGGGTCCGCGGGCACCGGTTCGGCTTCCGGATCCGCCGATACCGGCTCGGCCGGAAGCGGTTCCGCCGGTTCGGGTTCCGCGGGCAGCGGCTCGGCGAGCGGCTCGGCCTGCTGACCCGTCAGCCCCTGCGCACCTTGCTCACCGCGGTGGTGAACAGCGAGTCGAGGGCCTCGCCGTCGAGGCTGTCGGCACCGAAGGTCATGTAGGTCACGGTGATTCGCACATCGCCGACCTGACCGAGCAGGGTGCGCATGTTGCGGGTGGTCTCCGGATCGCCCGCCTCCGACCGGACGGTGCGCCGCAGCGCCACCGTCTCGTCGGCATCCAGCGGTGGCGGCGGCAGCAGTTCGGTGGTGACGGTGGCCGTCGTGCCGTTCTGCGTGGCGCGCACGGTGCCGCAGCGTTCGAGCTGCCGTTGCAGGGTGGCCAGGGAGTGATCGGTGCGCACCAGTTCCACCGTGAGGGTGGCGCGGGTGGCGTCGTCGGTGCCGACCGAGACCGCGGGTACGGACACCGGCGGCATCGGCGCGCAGTCCTCCGGATCGACCCGCGCGCCCGGCAGAATCCCGTCGAGATCGTGCGCGGCCTGCTCGGCGGTGTCCGGCGGCAGTTCCACCGCCGCGTACGGCTCGGGGAACTGCGATGGATTCGGCAGCAGCCGTGCCAGTTCCGATGCCGCGGCCGTCGAGTTCGGCCCGGACGAGGACCGGGGGTGCCCGGAGACCGTGGTTCCGCAGGCGGTGAGCGCGCAGCCCAGGGCCGCGACACCCAGCAGTGCGGATATCCGCCGTACGGTCGATGTGCGGCGGCGCCGCACCACGGACACTGGAGGCTGCCGCGGGCACGGCGAATCCGGCACGATCACCCGTCCACTATGCCGAATTTCCGCTGTTCATCCGGGATGCCACGCCGGAAACAGGTGTGACCGCGAGCGGTGTGGGAATGCGTTCCACCGTCGGGCGTGTTGCACACCAGATGCGGGCTCGCACCCACGGGGCGCGGGCACGCGAGGGCATGAGGGACAATGGTGGTGGTCCCAGTATCGCCCGTCAGGCGAATGAACCGCGGCACGCGCCGCCGAGTTCCGCCGGACCGGACCGCTGGAGACCATGCAGAAGGGATGAAGCGATGGACTACGAGTCGAGCATGTACGAGTTGGAGTTCCCCGCGCCGCAGTTGTCCTCCGCTGACGGCGCGGGTCCGGTGCTGGTGCACGGGCTGGAGGGTTTCACCGACGCCGGTCACGCCGTCCGCCTGGCCACCACGCATCTGCGGGAGAGCCTGGAGGCGGAGTTGGTCGCCTCGTTCGATATGGACGAACTCCTCGACTACCGCTCGCGCCGCCCGCTCATGATGTTCAAGACCGACCACTTCTCCGACTACACCGAGCCGGAGCTGAACCTGTGGGCGCTCAAGGACACTCAGGGCACACCGTTCCTGCTGCTGGCCGGTTTGGAGCCGGATCTGCGGTGGGAGAAGTTCGTGACCGCCGTGCGGCTGCTGGCCGAGCAGTTGGGTGTGCGCCGCACCATCGGCCTGAGCGCGATCCCCATGGCGATCCCGCACACCCGACCGCTCGGAATGACCGCGCACGCCAGCGACCGCGACCTCATCGGCGATCACCAGCGCTGGCCGGGTGAGTTGCAGGTGCCGGGCAGCGCCTCCTCGCTGCTGGAGTACCGCATGGCCCAGCACGGCCACGAATCGGTCGGCTTCTCCGTGCACGTCCCGCACTATCTGACCCAGACCGCCTATCCGGAGGCCGCGCAGACGCTGCTGGAGAGCGTCGCCGAGAACGCCGGGCTGGAGCTGCCCCTGGCGGCGCTCACCGAGCAGGCGGCCCGGGTGCGGGAGCAGGTCAACGAGCACATCGCGGGCAATTCCGAGGTGGAGACCGTAGTGGCGGCCCTGGAACGCCAGTACGACAGCTTCGTCACCGCCCAGGAACGCCAGTCCAGCCTGCTGGCCAGCGAGAGCGACCTGCCCACCGGCGAGGAACTGGGCGCGGAATTCGAACGCTTCCTCGCCGAACAGTCCGGATTCGGCGACGGCGACGCGAACGACGGCGGCGACCGGCGGTCCTGACCACACCAGTAACGTAGGTGGGCGTGCAGCTCTCCGAACTCGTCCCCGACCGTGCCGTACCCGACGTCGATGCCGAGTGGCTGTATGAGACCTTCGTCGACTGGACCCTCGAGCAGGGCCTGACGCTGTATCCGGCGCAGGAGGAGGCGCTGCTCGAGCTGTTCACCGGCTCGAACGTGATTCTGGCGACCCCGACCGGCTCGGGTAAGTCGATGGTCGCGCTGGGCGCGCACTTCGCCGCGCTCAACCGCGGCCAGCGCAGCTACTACACCGCCCCGATCAAGGCCCTGGTCAGCGAGAAGTTCTTCGCGCTGTGCGAGGTGTTCGGCGCGGACCGGGTCGGCATGGTGACCGGTGACGCGGCGGTGAATCCGGATGCGCCGATCATCTGCGCGACGGCGGAGATCCTGGCCAACCTGGCATTGCGCGAGGGTGCGGACGCCCCGGTGGGTCAGGTCGTCATGGACGAGTTCCACTACTACGCCGATCCGGATCGCGGGTGGGCGTGGCAGGTGCCGCTGATCGAACTGCCGGGAGTGCAGTTCCTGCTCATGTCGGCCACGCTGGGCGAGGTCGACTTCTTCGCCCGGGATCTGAAAGACCGAACGGGCCGTGACACCGCCGTCGTCTCCGGTTCGGAACGCCCGGTGCCGCTGAGCTTTTCCTATGTGCGCACCCCGATCACCGAAACTCTCGAGGATCTGGTGACCACCAGCCTCGCCCCGGTGTACGTCGTGCACTTCACCCAGGCAGCGGCGATCGAGCGGGCACAGGCCCTGATGAGCGTGAATTTCGCCAGCAAGGCGGAGAAGGAGGCCATCGCCGCGGCTTTGGGTGACTTCCGCTTCGCCACCGGCTTCGGCAAATCGCTGTCGCGCTTCATCCGCCACGGTATCGGCGTCCATCACGCGGGCATGCTGCCCAAGTACCGGCGGCTGGTGGAGAAGTTGGCCCAGGACGGCCTGCTGAAGGTGGTCTGCGGCACCGACACCCTGGGCGTCGGCATCAATGTGCCGATTCGCACCGTGCTGCTGACCGGTCTCACCAAGTACGACGGTGTGCGCACCCGCCGCCTCAATGCCCGCGAGTTCCATCAGATCGCGGGCCGCGCGGGCCGGGCCGGCTACGACACCATGGGCACCGTGGTGGTGCAGGCGCCCGAGCACGAGGTGGAGAACGCCCGCCTCATCGCCAAGGCCGGTGACGATCCCAAGAAGCTCAAGAAGGTCCAGAAGCGCAAACCGCCGGAGGGTTTCGTGTCCTGGTCGGAGGACACCTTCGACCGGCTGGTCGGGGCCACCCCGGAACCGATGGTGTCGCGTTTCCATGTCACCAATTCCATGCTTCTGAACGTGATCGCCCGCAAGGGCAACTGCTTCGACGCCATGCGGCATCTGCTGGAGCGGAACCACGAGCCGCGTCCGGCGCAGCGGCGGCACATCCTGCGCGCCATCCGGCTCTACCGCGCGCTGCGGGACGCGGGCGTGGTGCAGCAGCTCGACACACCCGACGAGTTCGGCCGCCGCGCCCGGCTCACCGTGGACCTGCAACGCGATTTCGCCCTCGATCAGCCGCTGTCGCCGTTCGCGCTGGCCGCGCTGGAGCTGCTCGACAAAGACTCCCCCACCTACACCCTCGATGTCATCTCGCTCATCGAGGCGACCCTGGAGGATCCGCGCCAGCTGCTCATGGCCCAGCAGCACAAGGCCCGCGGTGCGGCGGTGGCGGAGATGAAGGCCGACGGCATCGAATACGAGGAGCGCATGGAGCTGCTCGAGGAGGTGACCTGGCCCAAACCGCTCGCCGACCTGATCGAGCCCGCCTTCGAGACCTATAAGGGCGGGCACCCGTGGGTGTCGGAGTTCGAGCCGTCGCCGAAGTCGGTGGTGCGGGAGATGATCGAACGCTCCATGACCTTCGCCGAGCTGGTGTCCACCTACGAGTTGGCGCGCTCCGAGGGGGTGGTGCTGCGCTATCTCGCCGACGCCTACCGGGCGCTGCGCCGCACGGTGCCCGAGCAGGCCCGCACCGATGAGCTCGACGACATCACCGAGTGGCTGGGCGAGCTGGTGCGCCAGGTCGACTCCAGCCTGCTCGACGAATGGGAGCAGCTCACCAATCCGGGCGCGGAGAGCGATACCGAGGAGGTGGCGTTCGGCGCGGAGGCGCCCCGGCCGATCTCCGCGAACGAGCGGTCCTTCCGGGTGCTGGTGCGCAATGCCATGTTCCGGCGGGTGGAGATGGCCGCGCTGCGCCGCTGGGACGCTCTCGACGAGTTGGGCGACGGCCTGGACTGGGAAGGCGAACTCGCGCCCTACTACGACGAATACGGCGAGATCGGTATCGGGCCGAACGCGCGCGGCCCGAAACTGTTCCAGATCGAGCAGCGGCCGGGTTTCTGGCATGTGCGTCAGGTGCTGGACGATCCGTCCGGTGACCACGGATGGGCCGTGGCGGCGGTGGTCGATCTGGCGGAGTCGGATGCCGCCGGTGAAGTGGTATTCGACGAGGTCACGGTGTCGGCGGGCTGACCGCCGCCACGTTCGCGCCCCGATTTCTTCATAGTTCCGTAAGATGCCCGGTCCGGTTTGTTCAACCGTCCCGGCGGTACGGTGACGAAGACGACCGCTGGCCGGTTCGTTTTTCCAGGCTGATCGCGTGTATCGTCGCGCACTGTTGCCCACATCCCGCCACAGCGCCCGATCGAAAAGAGTTCCCTTAGATTGACCAACCGAAACCTGCTCGAATCCCCCCGTCTGGTCATCGACCTGCACCGGGTCCGTGCGAACTACCAAGCACTGCGAGCCGCTCTACCAGCGGCACGAATTCGCTTCGCCGTCAAGGCGAGTCCCGTGCCGGAGATCATCCGGCTCCTGAACGACGAGGGCGCCGAGTTCGACGTCGCCAGTATCGGTGAGATCGAACTCTGCATCGCGCAGGGTGTCGATCCGGCCGTCATGTGTTACGGGAATCCGATCAAGAAAGCCGCCCATATCGCCGCCGCTCACGCGGCCGGGGTGCGCCGCTACGCCTTCGACACCGAGGACGATCTGGCTCGCATCGCCGAGCACGCCCCCGGCGCGGAGGTGGAGTGCCGGTTCCTGTCCTCCGCTCCGCAGTCGCAGACGCCGTTCGGCACCAAGTTCGGCTGCGATCCCGGTGAGGCCAAGCGCCTGCTGGTGCGGGCGCGTGACCTGGGCCTGCGGGTGGCCGGCCCGTACTTCCACGTGGGCTCGCAGCAGACCGATCCGATCGCCTGGCGCATCGGCATCGAGCAGGCTGGTGCCATCGCGGAAGCGTTGGCCGTCAAGGACATTCCGGTTCCGTCGGTGAATGTCGGTGGTGGACTGCCGATTTCGTACGCCGATGCCGCGCCGGAGTTGTCCGAGCTGGGTGCGGTGATCGCCGAGGCGTTCGCGGCCCATTTCCCGGAACACACCGAACTGGTGGTGGAGCCCGGTCGCGCCCTGGTGGGCAATACCGGTGTGATTCACGCCGAGGTGGTGAATGTTCGCCAGGCGCCGGACGGGCGGCGCTGGATATACCTCGATATCGGCCGCTACAACGGTATGGCCGAGACCGAGAACGAGTACATCGCCTACCGTTTCGAAACCGATCGGGACGATGACCCGATGGACGAGGCGGTGGTCGCCGGACCGACCTGCGATGGCGACGATGTACTCTATCAACGCACGCGTGTCCTCCTTCCGACCACGTTGCGAGCCGGTGATCCCGTTCGGATCCTCGATACCGGCGCTTATACGGCGAGCTATTCGTCGGTGTCCTTCAACGGTTTTCCGCCTTTGACTGTTCATGTCATCGGCGCTGAGCGAGAGTGAGTTCGCTTATGACGGCAGAATTCACCGGCTGGCATGTGCTGGCCGAGTTCGGTGGTGTCGACCCGCAGCTGTGCGACGACCTCGAACGACTCGAGAGTGCGCTCCGAAAATCGTTGGTCGCCGCGGGGGTGACCATTTGCGATGTGGTGCACAAGCAGTTCGAGCCGCAGGGGGTCACCATTCTCGCCCTGCTGTCGGAGTCGCACGCCTCCATCCACACGTATCCGGAGTCCGGGGACATCTTCGTCGACGTATTCACCTGCGGCAGTATCGGTTCCGGTGCCACCAAGGCGGTCGAGCTGCTGAAGGAGGAGCTGTCGCCCGGATCGGTCAACATGGAGGTCATCCAGCGCGGCCACACCTCGCGCCGCATCCACGAGCCGGTCGGCGAGGGCCTGACCCGGGTGTGGAACATGTCCGAGGTGATCGTGGACACGAACACCCCGTACCAGCACATGGTGATCGCCAAGACCGAGCAGGGCATCAGCCTGTTCTCCGACGACGACCGCCAGTCCACCGAGTTCTCGCAGCTCACCTACCACGAGGCCATGCTGGTCCCGGGGTACGCGCTGGCCGAGAAGCTGGACCGGGTGCTGATCATCGGGTCCGGTGAGGGCGTGGCCTCGCAGATGTCGGTGGCCGCGGGCGCGTCGCTCGTCGACCACGTCGATATCGACCAGCTCGAGGTGGAGCTGTGCGCCGAGCACCTCCCCTACGGCTACACGCAGGCGGATCTGGCCGCGGCGGTCGCGCAGACCGGCCCGATCAAGATGCACTACGCCGACGGCTGGGACTTCCTGGCCCAGGCCGAGGCCGCGGGCGTGCGCTACGACATGATCGTCATCGACCTGCCCGACGAGCGGGTCGAGGACGCCCAGCACAACCGCCTCTACGAGGACGAGTTCCTGCTCCGCTGTAAGGCGCTGCTGTCCGAGGGCGGCGTGCTGGCCGCACAGGCGGGCTGTCAGACCATGTGGCGCAACGAAACCCTGAAGCGCTCGTGGACCCGCTTCCACAGCCTGTTCGACACCGTCGTGCCCTACGTCAGCGACGAGCACGAGTGGACCTTCATCTTCGGCACCCCGAAGGCGATCGCCGACCCGGTCGCCAAGATGACCACCACCCTGTCGCGGCTGCCGTACCGGGCGGAGACCATCGACGAGCGGGCGATCGTCCGCGGCGCCATCGAGCCGCACGCGCTGCGCGTCGGCGTCAGCGTCTGAGTCGAGGCGACTCGGCACCGCGCCCCGCACGGAGCACCGTGCGGGGCGCTGTCGTAGCCGACCGCCGATTCGCTTCGAAATACCCTCTCCCACAGAGCATTCGACCGGTCCAAACGGAGAAGCCACAGCGCGCTCCCACCGATATGTCGGACTCCGCGTTTACAGTCGTGGCGATCGGACGCCGGCCACCCCATCGGCCGTGCCGCTGGGACTACGGAGGGGAATATGACACACCTGCGCCGCGCCGACGAGGACCAGTGGGTGGTGCCCGACGCATGGCACGCCAAAGCCACGCCGTTCCGCGGCCGAGGTCCCGTGCGGGCCGTGCGAACCGACCCCAAGGCGCTCGGGCTGTATCGGAAATGGCTGGACGACAAGCGTGTTCGCCTCGCGATCGAACTGACGTCCCGAGGCGGATACCGCGACCTCGCCGAAGCGGCCGAGCATGCGATCGAACATCCCGGGGACGCCACACCGCTGGGTATCGCGGTCGCGGGCGCGCTCGCCGCACGGGTCGCCGATGCCACCCGCCCCAAGCCCAATCTGACCGGTCGACTGGTCGACGCATGGGTGGCCGCGCACGGGGCGGGCACAGCCGCGGCGGCGGGTGCGCTGCTGGCCGGACTGTCCGTCGGCCATATCGGCGCCGATCTCACCCGGTGTGTCGCGCGCCGCCCGGAACGCCCGCACGTGTTCGACGAACCGGCCGCGACGCTACTCCCCCGGCTGCGCACGCATCTCGCGGCGCTGAGCGATACCGAGTACCACGCGGCGGTGGCGGGCCTGGGGCGGGTGCGCGCCGAATCGCGGGCGCTGGCCGTGCACACCGCGACCTCGTATCTCGCACCCACCGAACAGGATTGGGTGAACCGCGATCTGGCACTGGCGCGCTGCGCGTCCCACCCTGATAGCGCCGAGACCATGCTCGCCGCGACCGTGACATCGGCCGAACAACTCGCACTCCTGGACACCCCCGGATACCTGTGGCGGCTCACCGGCAGGGCCGACATCCTGCGCGCGGTGATCGAGGTCGGCCCCGACGCGACGCCGTATCTGACCCAGCTGCTGGACGTGTACGGCTTGTCCGCCGATGACCAGCGCGGTATCGCGGAGCTCCTCGCGCAGTTGCCCACCGATGCCGCGCTCCTCGCGCTGCTGCACCGCACCGACCGGCCCGGGGTTCGCGCGGCCGCCGTCGAGGCGACGTATCGCTTCCCTCGACGGGCCGCGCGCGTGCTCGCCGACCTGCCCGACGATCCGTTCACCGTCGGGCTGCGTGATCTGCTGACCCGCGTGTACCCCGGTCTGAACGCGGGGACGCACGCGCCGCAACCGGCCGTGGAGTGCGTTCCCCGCGATGACCTGCCGGAGTTGCTGCGCGTGCCGCCGTGGGAACGCGGCGTCGCGCCCGCGCCGCCGACCGTGCTGACCGGTCTCGGCTCACCGCGGCCGCTCGCTCTGTCGTGGCTTCCCGGCGAGCAGGATTGTTGGTCGAATACCTTTGTGGCGCAGACGGATCCGGACTGCGACTGGGAGGACGAGTTCCAGCGCGTCCGCGATCGGAAATGGCACAGCTCCTGGTGGACGCTGCGCCTGATCGCCACCGCGCCCCCGCCGCTGGCACTGGCGAACCTGGACCTGATCGAGCCGACCGAGCTGTGGGACGCCGTCGACCCGCTCCGCCGCATCCTGGGCCGCTGCGGCGATTCCGCCCTCGCGACGATCGTCGACGCCGTGCGACACAACGCGGCCACGACGATCTCGGTCCTGCTCCCGGCCACGGGGACCCCGGTCACGGAATTGATGACCCGTCAGCTCGACTCGCGGCGCAATCGCGCCGTGACCCTGTCCTGGTTCGAGCGTCACCTGCCCACGGCGGCACCGGATCTCCTCACCGCCGCCTTCGACAAAACGGGCAGACAGCGCACCCTGGCATGGAAGGCGCTACGCGCCCTGGACGGCCGCGGCCACCGGGAGGCACTGGTCACGGCCGCGCACACGCTCGGCGAGTCGGCCGCGGAGGCCCTGGTGGCGGCATTGTCCACCGATCCGCTCGACATCCTGCCGAAAACCGTTCCGACACTGCCCACCTGGCTCGTGCCGGCGGCACTCCCGCCCATCGTGCTGCGCCGCGAGGTCCTGACCAGGCCCGACGGACCGCGCGCCCTACCGCCCGACGCCGTGGCGGCGGTATGCACCATGTTGGCGATGAGCGGCCCCACCGGCGACTACGCGGGCGTCACCCGGATGCTCGAGCTCGCCGAGCGGGATTCGCTGGCCGAGTTCTGCTGGGCGCTGTTCGAACTATGGGGCTTCACCGGGTACTCCGCCGACGAGAACTGGGTCCTGCACGCCCTGGGCCTGCTCGGTACCGACGACACGGCCCGCGCCCTCACGCCGCTGATCCGCGCCTGGCCCGGCGAGAACGCACACGCGCGCGCGGTGGCCGCACTGGACGTCTTGACCGCCATCGGCAGCGACGTCGCGCTCATGCAACTCAACAGCATTGCCGAGAAGGTCAAGTTCAAGGGCATCAAGGCCACAGCGAGGGAGAAGATCCGCCAGCTCGCCGCGGAGGCGGGAATGTCGGCGGAGGAACTGGCCGATCGACTGGTACCGAGCTTCGGGTTGGCCGAGGACGGGACGCTGCTGCTGGACTACGGACCGCGCGCCTTCCTCGTCGGCTTCGACGAGCAGCTGCGCCCGACGGTTCGCGACGTGGCCGGGACACCCCGCAAGGCATTGCCCAAACCGGGCGTGAAGGACGATCCGGAACTCGCACCGGCAGCATACACACGGTTCAACAACCTGAAGAAGGATGTGAAATCCGTTGCCGCCGAGCAGCTGCTCCGCATGGAGCGCGCGATGGTCCGCAACCGGCGCTGGACCGCCGCGATCCATCGGCGGCTGTTCGTGGAGCATCCACTGCTGTGGCATCCCACCCGCCGCCTGGTGTGGGCCACCTTCGACGCCGACGGCGCGCCGACCGGTTCCTTCCGGGTGGCCGAGGATCGCAGCCTCGCCGACGTCGACGACGATACCGTCACCCTGCCCGATGACATGCTGGTCGGCATCGCCCATCCGCTGCATCTCGGGGACACCCGCGCCGCATGGGCGGAGGTCTTCGCCGATTACGAGATCCTGCAGCCGTTTCCACAGCTGCAACGGGAGATCCACCTGCCCACCGACCGGGACGCCGCCTTCGCCCGCTTCGACGGCACGGTCGTTCCGGCGGGCAAGGTGCTCGGCTTGACCCGCCTCGGCTGGGAGCGCGGTACGCCCATGGACGCCGGTATCTCGGGCGAGATCTTCCGGCCGCTCGGCGACGATCGGTCCGTGGTCCTCGATCTGGACCCCGGCTTCGTGGCCGGTATGGCCCTGGAACTGGGCGACCAGACGATCAGCGTGCACATCACCGCCAGCGGGCAGGAATCCGCGTGGGGTCATCGGAACCGGACCGAGCACTCCTTCGCCGACCTGGATCAGGTCACGGTCTCGGAGGTGTTGCGGGAGCTGGAACAGCTCACCACCTGACCGAGGCGAACGACTCAGCGCGAGATCATCAGCGGACCCTGCGGATGCAGTTCGACAATGGCGACCAGGTCACCGTAGGGCACCGCCCCGTGCGCGAATCGATGCGCCATGCGCGCCAGTGCGATCTTGGCTCCGTATTTGATGCGCATCCCCTCGTGTACCCGTTCGGTCACCCGGGGATCGTTGACGATGTGCGCGGTCCCGTAGTGCTGGCGGGATCCCAGTGCGGGGCGGCCGCGCCAGTCGCCGATCTGGATCACGACCCGGCCGTCGTAGGCGAGCTGCTGCGCTTCCTCCCCATAGGAGGAGAGGACGAAGGCCAGTCGCCCCTGTTCGGCGGGGAGCACCAGATGCGGTGCGGTGGCGATACTTCCCGGTGCGACCGGACGCGTCACCAGCACGGATTTCGCATCCCACCACAGCGATCCGTCATGCCATGCGCTCGTGCCGACCGGAACCATCTCGGCCCGCCGGTGCGGTCTCATTGCGGGTGCGGTGTGCGAAACCATAGCCGATCGAACTCCAAAGTAGTTGTTTGCCAATACCTTTCACACGCGAGTCAGCGCTGACACGGGTGAGACGAGCAACGCCCCGCCCGCCGTCCCAGACGAAGAGCGTCGCGATTGTCCCGAAACCGAGGTTAGCGTCGTCCGCGCAGCCGTGCCACGACGCTCCGGGCCGTCCCGTTCGGTGTGAAGGCCATCTCAGAAAGGGTCTTTCGGCTCTGCCGCGGCGGCTACCCACCCAGCAGCCTGTACCTGTGATTCCCACTACTGGAACGCCCGGGCCGACGCGAACCATCGACCCGGCGGTGTACGACCAGACGGTCGAGCGGCTGTCCGCCGAACTCGCGGGCAGCGTGTCACGACAGCGGGTGGAGTTGGTGCTCCGGTGGAGTCTCGACGATCTGACCGGCAATCCCCCCGGCGCCATGCCCGAACTCGGTGAGCGACTGGCTCGCCAACGACTACTCGAGCCCGCCCTCCACTCCGAGCGGCGCTGAGCGTATCGCCCCGGGACGCATTAGCCGAACCATTGCCACCTGTCTCGTACGCCGGGTGGTGACTGTCGGCACGCCCGCGAAAACGTGACCTGTGGTGAATCCCGCTGTCGAATCCGTCGGCGTTCCTCGCCGGTGGCTGGTGACGGTCCCGCAGCTCGACGCCGCGGGCGGGATCCCTGCGTATAGTCGATTTCATGGTCGCTGAATCGTTGCGGGTACGGGTGGACAGCGAGTTCGCGCCGCTGCGAACCATGGTCGTCGCGCGGTGCGAGTTCCGGGCTCCAGCCAATGCGGAGGTCTTCGGACACTCGATGCCGGTCGAGCCCGGTGCGGCCGACATCCTGGAGGCGGTGTGGGGCCGGGAGTTCGGCGAGGTGTACCCCGAGCAGCAATCCGCGTGGGAGGCCGAGCGCGACGAACTCGCCGCCGTGCTACGCCGCCACGGAGTGGAGGTGTTGCGTCCGCGCCTGTTCGACGAGGCCGAGAAGGCAGCGGCCGGGCCGGCGGGCTACGCCAATTTCTTTGTCCGCGATCCCTGGTTCACGGTGGGTGATCACGTGATCGAGGGAACGCTGCAGTTCCCGCACCGGCGCATGGAGGTGCTGCCCAGTCGGCAACTGCTGCTCGACCGCGTCCTCCCCTCCGCCGCACGGTATGTCGCACTCCCCCGACCCGGTATCGCACCGCTGGGCGACCCCGGACCGGGACCGTTCCTGGAGGGTGGAGATGTGCTGGTGCTGGGTGATCAGGTCTTCGTCGGTCTGTCCGGCGTGGCCACCAATGACCTCGGATTCCGCTGGCTGGCAAGATATCTGGAGCCGTTCGGCTTCACCGCCATCCCGGTGCGCCTGCCCGCGCACGTCCTGCACCTGGACTGTGCGCTGAGCCTGGTCCGCGACGATCTGCTCATCGCCTGCCCCGACCGTCTGCCCGACGGCCTGCCGGAGCCGTTGCGCGACTGGGACAGTATCGAGGTCAGCGAGGACGAGGCCGCGGCCATGGCGACCAACGGCCTGCCCATCGATGCGGACACCTACCTCACCGATCCCGAATTCGAGCGGGTGGGCACGGAATTGAAGGCTCGCGGTATCACCGTCGAATACATCGACTTCAGTGTGTCGCGGCTGTTCGGTGGGGCATTCCGCTGCTCGACCCAACCGCTGCTGCGCGCGGACTGATCGGTTCAGGCGGCGCGCCGCCGGACGGTGCGCTCGAGAATTCCGAGCGTCGCCCTGAGCGCCGATGCGGGGACCACCGGGAAGTCGACGCGCCGCCGCCAGTGCTCGTCGACCTCCGACCAGTCGTAATACGAGGTGACGCGGGTGCCGTCCGCGACCGGTTCGAGCCGGTAGCCGTAGATGTGGCGGGCGTGCGGCTTGATGTGGGCCTCCACGGTCCACGCGATCTCGGTATCCGGAACCAGTTCGGTGATGACGACTTCGACGTCGTATCGCCCCAGCGGAAGATCGCCCAACGCCTCTCGATCCATATGGACGACGAACCGGTCGCCGGTCCGCTCGACCGTCGCACCCTCCGCGTCGAGGAGCGTTCCCGACGCGTCGATATCGACGTGCCCCTTCGGGTCGGTCAGCACCGAGAAGATGGCGGCGGCGGGCGCGGGGATGAGCCTCGAGACCTCGATCCGTTCGATGACATCTGCCGTGGAGGGCGTTTCGACGGGGGCGTTCGCATGATTGGACATGTGATCGACGATAACACGAATAATCGATTATCTTGCGCACTGTCTATGCTGCCCCTGTGCCCTCCACTCCGCTGTCCACGGGTAAGCAGATGCTGTCCGAGCAGGTCTACACCCACCTGCGCACGGCGATCATGCGCGGCGACCACCCTCCCGGCACCGCCCTCAAACCGCAGGATCTCGCCCGGGACCAGGGCGTGAGTCTGGCTGTCGTCCGCGAAGCGCTGGTGCGCCTGGTCGGCGAAGGTCTGGCCGACCGGCTGCCCAACCGCGGCTTCGCCGTCCCGGAGTACTCCGATCGCCGCTGGCAGGAGATCGCGGAAGCGCGACGCACCGTCGAACCGGTGCTGCTGCGGCTGTCCATCGAGCGCGGCGACGTCGACTGGGAGGCCCGGGTGCGCGCCGCCCACCACCGGCTGGCCCGCACCCCGGCCTTCGCTCCGGAGGAGGGCGCGTACTACACCGACGCCTGGTCCGAGGTGCACCGCCGGTTCCACCGCACCCTGCTGGAGGGGTGCGGCAACCCCGTGCTCCTGGAGACCTTCGACCGCCTGTGGACCGCCAGTGAGCTGGCCCGCCGCTGGTCGGCACACCGCAATCCCGATCGGGACGGAGCCGCGGAACACCGCCGCCTGGAGGAGGCGGCGCTGTCGCGCGACGCCGATACCGCCGCCGCCGTACTGACCCGGCACCTCACGCTCACCGCGACCGGACTGACCGACCCCGCGTGACGCCCCCGGGCACACTGGAGGCATGGACCCCGTCGTCGCACTACGCCAGATCGCGTACTGGAAGGACCGCGCCCGCGAGGACACCCGACGGGTCATGGCCTACCGCAGGGCCGCCGATATCGTCGAACGGCTGGACACGGCCCAGCGCGAGGTGCTGGGCCGCACCAACGCCTGGCAGTCGCTGCCCGGCATCGGACCGAAGACGGCTGCGGTCATCGCCCAGGCGTGGTCCGGTCGCGAACCCGACGCACTGATCGAATTGCGCTCGGCGGCACAGGATCTGGGCGGCGGTGCGGTGCGCGCGGCACTGCGGGGTGATCTGCACCTGCACTCGAACTGGTCCGACGGTTCGGCGCCCATCGCGGAGATGATGGACACCGCCCGCACCCTGGGTCACGAGTACTGCGCGCTCACCGATCATTCGCCGCGCCTGACCGTCGCCAACGGCCTGTCGGCGCAGCGGCTGCGCGAACAGCTCGACGTCATCGACGAGTTGCGTGAACGGTTCGCCCCCATGCGCGTTCTCACCGGCATCGAAGTGGACATTCTGGACGACGGCTCCCTCGATCAGGACCCGGCTCTACTCGATCGCCTCGATATCGTCGTGGCCAGCGTCCACTCCAAGCTCAGAATGGAATCCGCCGCCATGACCAGGCGGATGATTCGCGCCGTCTCGAACCACCGCGTCGACGTGCTCGGCCACTGCACCGGCCGCCTGGTCGAAGGCTCTCGCGGCCGCCGCCCCGAATCCACCTTCGACGCCGAAGCGGTCTTCACCGCCTGCCGCGATCACGGCACCGCCGTCGAGATCAACTCCCGCCCCGAACGCCGCGACCCACCGACCCGCCTGCTCCGCCTCGCTCGCGACCTGGGCTGCCAGTTCTCCATCGACACCGACGCGCACGCCCCCGGCCAACTCGACTTCCTCGGCTACGGCGCCCAACGCGCGGTGGACAGCGGCATCCCGATCGAGCGCATCGTCAATACCTGGCCGGTGGACGAGTTGCTGGCGTGGACATCCCGCGGCTGACAGCAGCGCGATCAGGTCCCGGCCGGGCGGCTGAGATGGTCGACGGCGGTGGTGACGAATTCGGCGAGGTGGACCGGGGGGTAGCGGTAGGGATCGGTGACGGCCAGACGGACGAGTTGTTCGCCGACCGCCAGCAGTGCGATGGACAGCAGTTCGGGGTCCAGGCGGCTGAGGTCGGGGCGGCGCGGGCGAGCCCATTCGATGAGGGCGCGCAGGTTGTCGCGGGCGAATGCGCGAGCGCGGGCGGCGTGTTCGCGGACTTCGGCGGGGGCGTCGTCGGCGGGGGCGGTCAGCAGGAGGGCGGATGCCGGATGTTCGACGACGGCGTGCAGTAGGTTGGTGGCGGCGGTGGTGAGGATGGTTTCGAAGTCGCTGTCGTCGTCGAAGGGGGGCATGGCCGTCGCGAGGGTGTCGATGGTGCGTCGCTGTTCGCGTTCCAGCAGTGCCAGCAGGAGCGGGCCGCGGCCCGGATAGGCGGCGTACACACGGGGTTTGGCGAGTTGGGCCTCGCGGGCGATCGCCTCCATGGTGGCGGCCGCGTAGCCGTCACGGACAACCAGCCGCAGGGCGGCGTCCAGGACCTGGACGCGACGAACTTCCAGGTCCATGCGCGGTTGACGTTTCCGCGGCGACTCGAGGGGAGCGGGCATACGGTTCACCGTATGCGGTGCTCAGTACAGGCCGCGCAACCCGACCGGTGGCGGCGCCACTTGCAGCGGCGCGTTGGCCAGCCAGGCTCCGGCCGGCCAGCATACGGGCGCGAGACGCGCCGCCCGATCACGGACGCGCAGGGTGTCGGGCTCGGCGGCGCGCATGATCCGCAGGGCGCGCGACGATAGGTCGCGATTGCGGATGCCCCAGGCGCGCCGGTGGCAAGCGACCCGCTCGATCGCGCGGCGGGCGCGGCGCGGATCGGGGGTGCGGAGGGCGTGCGCGATGGCGGTGGCGGCATCGGTGGCGTCGAAAACCCCTGAGTTGAGCCCTCTTCCACCCCACGGCGCGAACAGGTGTGCGGCTTCCCCGGCCAGCAGGACCCGCCGGTGCGGGTCGGTGTAGGTGTCGGCGACCGATTGGTGGAAGCGGTAGCTCGACACCCAGGTCACATGTTCCCCGTACCAGGGGTCGACGACCTCGGCGGTCCACCGCCGGATGCCGTCGAGACCGGACCAGTAGTCGATGTCGTCGCCGGGCAGGCATTGCAGATCGATGCGCATCCCGCCCTGGAACGGCATGTGCATGACATTGCGCCCGCCCAGGCGGGGACAGTTGTATTGGAAGAAGCCCGGCATGTGCGGTGTCGTGCCGTCCGGGTGGTCGGCGACGTCGACGATGACGAATCGGGTGTCGTCCGGTGTACCCCGCAGGGTCGCGCCGATCTGGTCCCGCACCCGCGACCGCGCCCCATCGGCCCCGATAACGTATGCGGCAGAGAGGGTTTCCCCCGTGCCGAGCTCGATCTCGACTCCGTCCGGACCGCTGGTCAACCGCATCAGTGGCGACGCCCACCGAAACCGCACGCCGTGCGCCACGCACGCCTCGTACAGGTGGTTCTCGGTAACCGTCTGCGGCAGACTGACACCCAGCAGTTCACTGGGCATCACCCGCCCCAGCACGCCGCGCCGGGAGCGGTACCCGAACACCCGACGCTCCCCGTAGTACGCGTCATAACCCCGAACCCGAATCCCCGCCGCCGCAACAGCTTCCCCCAGCCCCGGCAGCACGGCATCGAACCGACGCACGGTCGGCGCGAACAACCCGATAGCCCGACTCCCCGGCCGCACCCGCCCCACCCCCTCGGCCTCCACCACCGTCACTGCCACACCCCGCCGCGCCAACGCCAGCGCCCCGACCAACCCCACCGGCCCAGCCCCCACCACCACACAGTTCGCACTCATCGACGGTTCCCCTTGTCCTGCCCGCTCGCTTCCGACGTTTGATACGGTAACGTAACTACGGACTCGTAACTATGGATTCGAGAATCCGAGTACCCACGAACCATCGGCACCGGGAATGCTCCTGACTCCGGTGCTGTCACCGTTCGCGGCGGCGCTTGCGGTCGCTCCGCAAGTGGCGATGGTGCTGGCGAATGCGTATGTGGCCGCGCGGCGGCGCAGCGGCTCAGGTCAGTTCGGCCGTCAGGACAGGTCCCGGCTCATTTCCACTGTCGGAATGGCGTTGCCGCCCGGGCTGTCTCTGGTACGACCGGTGGGAGCGAAGCCGTGCCGCTCGGCCAGCT
This sequence comes from Nocardia otitidiscaviarum, assembly GCF_007362295.1. Classification (NCBI taxonomy): domain Bacteria; kingdom Bacillati; phylum Actinomycetota; class Actinomycetes; order Mycobacteriales; family Nocardiaceae; genus Nocardia; species Nocardia otitidiscaviarum. The sequence continues at coordinate 4,303,973 of NZ_CP041695.1, forward strand.
GTCGCATCGGAGCGTTGTCCTGCCGAGCCCACAGCACCGCTCGACGGTAGCCATTGTCGTGCACCCACTGCAGCTGAGCGTGCAGCAGCCGGTCACTTGCCCCACTTCCGCGCGCCTCGGGGGCAACCCACACAGCGACAATCTCCAACGTGTCGGATCGCTCGGGATCGGCAACCGTGCCGATACTGCCGACCGGCTTGCCATCCCGCGTCGCGACAAACCTGCTCCTCGCCGACTCGACCAGCGCGCGCCACTCCTGCTCCGTCCGCGCCGCCGCCTGCTCGAGGGTCGTCTTGAACGCCCACGGTGTGTCCGCGATGGAACGAAGAGCTAATTCTCGCTGGCATTTCCAATCCTCGGCGGACAGTCGACGAACATCGAGGGCGTCGTCACGCATAGCACGATCTGCCGGATCCGGTGCGCCGCCGGGCCCGGCCGGTTCATCATGGCCGTGCCGCAAGTCACCGAAATCGAGTGCAGCGGTTGCTCTTCCGCCGACTGCGTCGCCGCGTTCACAGTCATTCGTCGTAGCTCGTAGGTGCTCGGCCGATTCCTCCAGCGGTCGGCGGCGGACACCTGCCACAAGGGCGATGACGGCACTCACTCGCTGGAGGACCTCGCCCCGGACGTGGGACCACCTCGACAAAAGCACCCTTCCAACAGTGGATCGCGGGGTAGCTCGACAGTACCGGACGTGGTGACCCGCAGTCACCGAGGACCATCGCCGCCCCAGCCGACATCCACCGGCCCGGCCGAGGTGGTTACAGCTTCCACGGCGAATGCGGCACGGCGGCAGCGAAGTACAGCCCGCGGGTTCACGACTCGGATCGGACCTCGGACAGGAGTCGGGTCGGCTATTCCACGATCGGGAAGTAGGACTCCCCGTCTTCCGGGGTGTCGTCGACCTGCCCGCGATGCTGGCGGGTGGGGCGGGGGTCGGTGTCCTCGGCGTTCTCGTCGGTGACGACGGCGGATGCGTCCAGTGGGGAGAATTCCTCCGTGGGCGGGCCCGCGTCGGGGTTGCGCCGGTCCGGGCTGACGTCCGGTTCCTCGGCGTCGAGGCGGGCGGCGTGGGGTTCGCCGATGCGCTGTTCCCGCTCGGTCATGCCGTATTTGTCCGCGGCGCGCCAGTCCTCCGGTGGTGCGACCACGGTGTCGTCGTCGGCGTTGCGTACGTCATCAGGGTCCAGGCTCTCCGTCGAACTCAGCGTGTCGCCGGGGCCCATTTCGTCGGCCGGGTCCTGGTTTCCGTTCATGCAGGCCGGATGCCCGTACTGCCCGGCCCGAAACCCGGGTACCCGGAGTGAACTCCCCCACCCCGTCGGGAGCGGCCGGGCCGGGGTGCGCGTCCGTGTCACGACGCAGGAAGTACGCGCCCAGGCTGGCGGCGAGGGTGGCGAAGACGACGACCGAGTAGGCGGCCAGCACCATCTCGAGGACCCGTACCAGCGCGCCGCCACCCGTCATCGGTTCGCCGGTGACGGTCGCGAAACCCACATCGTGCAGCGCGGTGGCGTAGTCGCGATAGTCACCGGTCACCACCACGAGCTGGCTACCGGCGAGCACCACCACGGCGGTGAGCGCGGCCAGCCAGCCCACGCGGCTCGACAGCAGCCGCCCCGCCGAGCGACTGCCCCGCACCGCCGACGACACCACACCGCCCGCGCGCACGAATCGCACCAGCCGCACCAAACGCAGGAACCGCAGGAACGGCAACGCCAGAAACAGCACCTGCCACCAGTGTTTTCGCAGGAAGCGACCGCGCCGCGGGGCCACGTAGAGCCGCAGCAGGAACTCGCCCGCGAAGATCAACCACAGCCCCCAGGCCAGGACCGCCAAAAAGGTGATCAGGACCGGCGACCGCGCCAGCGTCTGTCCCAGGACGACGAACAGGAACAGCACGCCGAGGGCGCTCATCGGGCCGTCCAAGCGCGCGACCAGCCCTTCGGCCCACTCCTGCCGCTCCTGATCGGCGCCGCCGCCACCTCCCGGCTGAGCGGAACGTGGTTCGGTCATGGCGCCATCCGATCGACTGCCCGGCGACCGCCGGATGAGCTGTCACCGGTAGCCGTACCCATCCAGCCGAGCCGAAACCGCCGCTAGCGGACCGTACCCGGCCCACGCCACGTCGTCACTCGGATCACGCAAGGGGATACCAGCCCAAATACCCACCATGGCACAGCATTTCCACGCCGCCGGGCCGCAGTCGACTGCCATTCCACACCGCATCGTCCCGATGACGTGCTAGCGGGCGGCCCGCCAGTCGTGGCTGGACAAGGTGGTGTCCTCCTCCCGGCCCGCGTCCAGATCCTCGAGATACCGGGCCGCCCGCTGCTTGCGCGGGCACGGCGGTTCGCAGGAAGCGTGGATGGACAGGATTCCCTCGGCGCGCTGCCGGTTGATGGGCCAGATTCCGCCCTGCTCGCAGCCGTCGTGGATCCAGATGTGGGTGCCGCACTCCGGTGACATGGGCGTTCTCCTCGGTTACGGGTTGTCGGCTCACCGTAGAAGTTCAGGCACCGGCCGAACCATGAACTTGCACACCCTTGCACCAACTCGTTCGAACCGCTGCGAACAGCACACAAGCGGAGGACCATCAGACGACAGGAGGCAAACCAATGCATATCGCAGGAGGGAGGACGGGGATGCGGTTACGTTTTCTCGGACGAGGTGGGTCCAAAGTAGGGGACTGTCCCACCTTGTACGCCACCGATCGAGGAACCTACCTCGTGCAGGGATGGCGGACGAATACACCGGAGACGGTCGAGATTCCGCATCTCCTCCTGGGCTTTGCGGAACCTGATACGTTCATCGGAGCCGCCATGATCGATACCGGGCGCGGGACGTTCACAGTGTCGGGTCGGCCGATATCCGAGCCGGAGATACTCGCGCGGCTCACAATCGCGGATTTCGAGTCGGCTGTCGAAGTCCCCATGAGTCGGAGGGCCTATTACGGTGGAACTGAGGGTTCATGAGCCTTGGCCGGACCTCTTCCGTGCAGCCCAGCGGTCGGCGTTTCACCTCGAGGTCCGTGACACCTATGCCGTACCGAGCGAATCGGAACCCCTGCGGCGATTCCTGGCCGGTGAGCCACGCTCCGATGCACCGGACGACGCGTGGAGCGAGTGGAGTTCCCTGGTCGAGGAGGTCACCGGTCGAGGCGTGACCGTCAGTCGCGTACGCGTCATCAGCGTCCCGCACAGTGACTACCAGCGATGGCTACTCACGGAGACGGCCGACAATATCGAGGCTGGAGAGGATATCCGTTATCTACCAAGACATTTGGTCGACCCGGAGCTGGTGCCCGGGGACGACTTCTGGATCTTCGATGACGCGAAGGTCGCGTTCAATCTGGTCGACGAGTACGGCAGGCCAGCGGGAGCGGGCATTACGACCGACCCAGGTATCGTCGGTTACTCCCGCGATGCTCGGATCCGACTGTGGGCGTTGGCAGTACCGTTCCATGACTACATCGTGGCGGCCGACACACGGTGACCAATGCGGTACAGCAGCAACGCGAAGCGCTCGGACAGCGACTTCGGGAGATCCGTCGGTCAGCCGGAGTCACAGGCAGAGAGCTGGCGCGGCGAGAAGGCTGGCACGAGTCCAAGGTCTCCAAGATCGAGTACGGGAAGATCGCGCCTTCGGAGTCAGATCTGCGGGCTTACTGCGCACATACGGGAAACGAGGGCCAACTCCCTGATCTGGTTGCCACACTGCGCAATCTGGACGCCGCCTATATCGAGTGGCGCAGGATCCTCGCCGCCGGAACCAGGCATCGCCAGCACCAGTCGATCCGGCTCGAATCGGAAGCCGAGCAGATTCGGAACTGGCAACCGCAGGTCATCCCCGGCCTGTTGCAGACGGCCGACTACGCCGAGGCGATCCTCCGGTACGGCGTCGAGTTGTATCGCGTTCCAGATGACGTGGACGCGGGTGTCTCCAAACGCATGGAACGGCAGCGCATTCTTTACCGGCGCGGTCGCCGCTTCCACTTTCTGATCGCTGAGCAGGCGCTCTACACGACGGTCGGCGACGACCACGTAATGCAGGGCCAATTGGACCGGCTGTTCTCGATCATCGGCATGCACCGGATCACGGTGGGCATCGTGCCCGCCGCCGCCGAGGCCAAGGCAGCCGTCGAGAACTTCGTCATGTTCGACAATCGAATAGTCAAGGTCGAAGGCACAACCGCTGAACTGACCATCACACAACCTCGTGAAATCGCCATCTACGGTCGCGCCTTCGACATCCTCGCCGCGCAGTCCGTCATCGGCGACCACGCCAGAAGGCTCATCCGCCGCGCTGTGGAGGCACGAACCGCGTAGATGATCGCGATAGCTAGAGTCGGTCATGAAGCACCGGGTACTACGCGGGGATATCGATGACCGTACGCACGCAGAGTTCGACCGAGGGAAGAGACCGGGTGGGTGGCGAGTCGGTTTTCGAGCCGACGGCAAAGCAGTTGAAGCAACTGTTGTTTCGACGGGATGGGTTGCTGCGGGCGCCCCGGGGTGCGGTGGGCGTGGGTGCGGTGCCGGGGGAGGTGGGGGCGCTGGGGGTGGAATCCGCTGCGACGTTGCTGCGTAGGCATGTGGAGCTGCTGTATCACCTGAGCGGTGGGGAGCGGCGGCGGGCGGTGACGGATGTGCGTGCGCTGCTCGACTCCTGGAGTTCGGTGCGGGGGTTGGGGTTCACGGCCGAGGTGTTGATGCGGGCGGTCACCGAGCCGTCGTGGGTGCGTCCGCCGCAGTGGGACGCACGGGGCGAGGTGCGGGAGATGCGGGCGGTGTCGGGGGCCTTGCGTAACCGCCTCGCGGGGTGTTCGGAAGAGGAGCTGGCGGCGGCGGTCGACGTACTGGAGCGGTATCGAGGGACGTCGCGGTGGGCGCGCGTGGTCACGTCGGTGTTGTTACCGTCGCGGCGGGAGTGGGTGGCGGCGGATATCGAGGAGGTGGTGGCGGCCGGGTCCACGGGGGATGCGCGGCTGCTCGTCGACGCGGCCTGGTCCGTGGCGCAGTTGCGGCGCTTGAATTCGCTGTTCACCGGGTATTGGCACGGCACCGAGGGGTTGGCCATCGATACGCCCGGGATGGCGATCACCGTGGTCGACGGGGTGGGGTTCGAGGTGGTGGAGATGCTGACGCACTGGTTCGACCACCCGGATACCACGCAGGCGCTGCGCGTTCCGATCGCGGACGCGCTCGGCGTGATACCTACGGATACCGCGTTCGCGGCGCTGGCCGCCCGCATTTTCCGTCCGCCCGCGCTGGCCGCCGTTCGCGGTGCGGCCGTGCGTTTCCCGATGCGGGCCCTGCGCCTGCTCGACCCCGGCACCCACGGCGACATCCTGCGTGAGCACATTCACGGCCACCCCGAGCTGGCACGGCGACTGAAGCCCGAACTACCCACCGCCACAGCCGAACTCATCACCGGCGAACTGGGCCGGATGGCTTCTCAACCCACCGCCGACGAGGTCGAGATTCCTGGAATACTGCGGAATCCGCCCTGGCAGAATCGGAAACGCGGCAAGGCCGCCGCGGTGGTGCCGGAACTCGCAGCGCCCACCGAACCGTACTGTGCATGGCTGCCGGGTGAACGCGAGGAATGGCGGAACCTGGTACGGCCCGACGACTACGCGGATCTCGACAAGACCCTCGAGCGCCGCACCGACGGCACGCTCACCGAGCAGGTTCTGGGCGCGCTGGTGCTCGCGGGCCCTGAGCGCGCCCTGCCGATACTTGCCGCCTCCCGGCTGCGCTGGCTCTACGGACCGTCGAAACAGGTCAAGGCCGCCATCGCGGCGTTCGAAACCGCCGCCTACCCGATGGTCGTGGCCGCGGTGCGCGAGTATCCCCGCGATATGGAGGACGCGATCGTTCCCTACGCGGGCACGGAACTGATCGACCTCGCGATCACCCGCCTGGACCGGCGCACCCTGCGCCCCGGGGCACTGCGCTATCTCCGCCGCCATGCCCACCACGTCGCCCGCGTGCTGATCCCTCGTGCCGTCGGGTCGGCGGCAAAGGACCGCCGCCTCGCCACCCGGGTTCTGCGACTACTGGCCGCACACGGCCACGACGGCGACATACACGGCGCCGCAGCGGAATACGGCGACAAGGCCACGGCGGCGGTCGCGGCGCTGCTGGCGGCCGATCCCCTCACTCTGCTGCCCGCCCGGATCCCGGCGGTTCCGGCCTGGATCAATACGGCCGCACTTCCTCCGGTGCGCACCGCCGACGGCGCGACCCTCCCCGCCGCCGCGGTGGAGAATCTGCTCGTCATGCTCATGCTGGCCGACCCGTTCGAGCCGTATTCCGGTGTGGCACAGGTGTCTCGGGACTGCGATCCGGCATCGCTGGCCGACCTGGCATGGGAGTTGTTCGCACAGTGGCAGCGGGCAGGTGCGCCCACCCGGCACAGCTGGGTGTACGACGCCCTCGGCTCCTTCGGCGATGACGACACGGTGGCCGCGCTGCTCGACCACGTCCGCGCCCATCGTTCCGATCCGCGCTCGGTATCGGCGCTGGACGCCTTCGTCGCCATCGGTTCCGATGCCGCGTTGCTGGCATTGCGGCATATCAGCGAGAAGGTCAAGACCACTCGCGTGCGCGAGGGCGCGAAGGAGCGCATCGAGGCGGTGGCGGAGCGGCTCGGGCTCACCGCCGATCAACTGGCCGATCGCCTGGTACCGGATCTGGGGCTGCGCGCGGACGGCACCGCCGTCCTGGATTTCGGACCGCGACGGTTCGTGGTCGGCTTCGACGAACAGTTGCGCCCGACCGTCGCCACCGCCGACGGCACCCCGGTCCGCTCGCTGCCCAAGCCCGGAGTCCACGACGACCCGGAGCGAGCAGCGCAGGCCCACAAGGATTTTCGCGCGCTCAAGAAGAACGCACGGACGATCGCCACCGATCAGATCCGCCGCCTGGAGCGGGCCATGGTGGTCCAGCGCCGCTTCACCGTCGACGAACTGCGCACCCTGTTCATCGGCCATCCCCTGCGCTGGCAGGTGACCCGCCGCTTGGTCTGGGGCGTCTACAAGGGTGATGCGCTGACGACCACCTTCCGTATCGCCGAGGATCGCGGCTTCGCCGACAGCGCCGACGACGGGGTCACCCTCACCGACGATGCGGTGCTGGGCGTCGCCCATCCGCTCCGGTTTCCGGGTGAGCTCACGTCCTGGCGGGAGATCTTCGCCGACTACGAACTCCTGCAACCCTTCCCCCAGCTCGACCGGGAGACCCACACGCTCCCCACGGACCTCCGCGACCGCGACGTGCTCGGCGACGCGGGTGCGACGGTCGAGGGGCAGCGCCTGCTGGGGCTGGCGTCACGCGGCTGGCTGCCCCCGGAGACCGGCGACGGCGGCTACATCGACAGCTTCGAGAAACCGCTGCCGCACGGCCGCGTCCTCCACCTGAGCTGCGACCCGGGCCTGCCGACCTGGGATCTGAACGGATCGCCGAAACAGTCCATCGAGGTGCGACTGCATCCGACCCGCTCGACCTCCGGCGGCATCACCTTCGGCGACCTGGACACCGTCACCGTGTCGGAAATCCTGCGCGATATCGCATGGCTACGGCATGAGCGCCACTAGCGAACGGTCATAATCCCTGCATGGGTGACCCGAGGCGCGTCCGGTGACGGCGACGGCGGTGGCGGTGCTGGTCGCTGGCGTACTGATCGCGGCGGCCATCGTGGCGTGGCCGCGCACCCGCCGCACCGTGACCACCTCCGCCGAACGCGCGGTGCACAGCACCCTGCACACCGCCTCCCTGGCCGCGAACGCGCTGCGGCGGGGGCTCACCGAGGAGTCGGCCAGCGAAGCCGCGCCGCACCTGCGCACCCTCACCGCGGCCGACGGGCTCGGTATCGCCGATCCGGAGGGGCAACTGCTGGCGTGGGACGGCGGGCACGCCGACCTCGCCGACCGGTTCACCGAGGCGGCCCGGCGCGCGGTGGACGGGGAACGCCGGGTGCTGGATGCCGGACCCGAGAACGGGGCCTATCCGCGCCGCATCCTCATCGCGCAGCCGCTGCTGATCGACAGCACCGGCCCGGTCGGGGTGCTCGGCGTCGTCACCACCGTACAACCCGAGCCCGGTATGCTCGGCGCGCTCGCCGAGGTGGCCCGCTATGTGTGCGGACAGCTGGAGTTGGCCGAACTGGACGCCTCCCGCGCCCGCCTCGACCGCGCCGAGGTCCGGGCCCTGCGCGCCCAGATCAGCCCGCACTTCATCTACAACGCGCTCAACACCATCGCCTCGTTCGTGCGCACCGACCCCGCCCGCGCCCGCGAACTCATTCTCGACTTCGCCGACTTCACCCGCTATTCCTTCCGGGCAGCAGGAGAATTCACGGTGCTGTCGGACGAGTTGAGCAATATCGACCGCTATCTCGCCCTCGAACGCGCCCGTTTCGGCGACGCCCTCCAGGTACGCCTCCGGATCGCCCCCGAGGTGCTCGGGGTGGTCCTGCCGTTCCTGGCCCTGCAACCCCTGGTCGAGAATGCCGTCCGGCACGGTCTCGCGCCGCGGCCCGGTGGCGGTACGGTCAGCATCGTCGCCCTCGACGAGGGCACCGACTGTGTGATCAGCGTGGAGGACGACGGTGTCGGCATGGATCCGGAGCTGCTGCGCTCCGGTGCTCTGGACGCCGTCGAATCCGGTTCCCGCACCGCCGGTTCCGAGGCCGCTCACGTCGGCCTGGCCAATGTGGACGACCGGCTGCGCGCCGCCTTCGGCAACGACTACGGATTGGTCGTGGAGACCGCGCCGGGTGCGGGCACCAAGGTGAGCATGCGGGTGCCGAAGTTCCGCGCGGGCATCCGCGCGTGACGCCGTCACCGTGTCCGGCCGGTCAGCCAATCATGCTCCAGCACACCGAGTTCCGTCCGCGGCGGGTCACCGTAGCACCATTCCCGGCCGATGCGGTGCCAGTTGCCGCTGGCACGCAGCTTGCCCAGCAACGCGAGGGTGCCGTACTCGACGCGACGGGCGAACGCGTGTTCGGCGGGCGCGTACTCGCGCCGCCAGTGCTCGAAATAGCCGCGACGCGGGTCGACCAGGGCCAGCAGGGCCTTCGACACCGCGTCCGCGCCGACCCGGATCTCGGCGTCGGTGAACAGCCAGCCGGACACCTCGTACAGCAGGCGTAGGCACTGTTCGGCGGTGGCCGCCGAATCCGGCTCCAGCACACCGTAATCCACCAGCAGCTCGCGTAGATCCGCAGCGCGGTACTCCACGGCCGCGCGCACGCAGGACAGCTCGAATTCCACCGCGGCGTCGTTCATATGCTTGAACAGCCCGAAATCGAGGAATACCACCGCGCCGTCCGGTGCGAGCAGGATATTGCCCGGGTGCGGGTCACCGGTGAACCGATGCTCGCGGGCCATGGTCCCCATGTAGAAGCGGAACAGGACCTCCCCGACGCGATCTCGGTCGGCGGCGGGCAGCGCGCAGATCTCGTCGAATCCCAGCCCCTCGACCAGTTCGGTGACCAACACCCGCCCGGTGCACAGCTCGGTGACCACCTCCGGAATCCGGATGAACGGATGACCGCGGTACATCTCGCCGACCATCCGATGGTGTTCGGCCTCCGCGCGGTAGTCGGTCTCCTCGGCGAAATGCGTGGTGAGCTCGCGGAACATGGCATGCTCGGCCAGCGCCGGGGCCACCGTGCGCATCATGCGCATGACGAGCGCGAGATTCTTCAGGTCGGCGCGGATGGCCACGTCGACGCCCGGGTACTGCACCTTCACCGCGACGGCGCGGCCGTCGCGGAGCCGGGCCCGGTAGACCTGTCCGATCGAGGCCGCGCCGATGGGGTGCTCGTCGAAATCCGAGAAGATCTCGCCGATCGGACACCCGTGGTCACGCTCGATCACCGCACGCATGCGGGCGAAGGGCAGCTGGGGCGCTTGATCGTAGAGTGCGGCGAGCCGACGCCGAAACCGCTCGCGCTGGTGCGACGGGACGTTGGCGGCGTCGAGCGCGGCCAGCGGATCGAACATCGACAGCAGCTGTCCGGCCTTCATGGCCAGCCCCTTCATGCTGCCCAGCACGGTGACGATGTCCTCGGCGGCATCCGCCAGCGCGCGTTCGGTCCGGGCGAGGCGCTGCTCCTCGGTGCCGCGCATGGTCGCCAGGGTGACACCCGCGCCGCGAAAAGCCTGGTCCGCCACCAGCTTTCCCAGTTTCGCTCCGCGCACGAGCCGCGAGGTGGGTATCGGCTCGGTCATCTCACGACCTCTTCCCTCGGCCAGTGGCCCGAGATTAGCAGACGTCGACGTCGACTAATGCGGTGCGGGGTGGGCCGTCCACAGACCCGGGGCCAGTACCGCGCGCACGGTGTCGGTGTACGCGCGCCGACTCGGCTCCCCCTCCCCCTGCAGGGTGCGCATCACCGGCGGGATGGTCAGTGCCATCAGCATCCAGGCGACCTCGGTGGTGTCCACGTCGTCGCGGAACACCCCGGCGTCGACGGCGCGGGCCAGGAATCGCCCGACCGTGGCGGCCAGCATCCCGCCGAGCCCGATGATCCGGGTGTTGAGTTCCTCGTCGATACCGGGCAGTTCGAACAGCAGCGCCTGCATGAGCGCCGGATCGGATTCGGCGATCCGGCACATGCGCTCGACGGCGGTGGTCCAGGTCGCGGCGAGTTGTTCGAGGGTGATCTCGTCGCGGTCCAGGGCGGGTTCGAACACATCACCGGCGATCTCGGTGAGGATGCGATCCAGACCGTAGTCGACGACGTCGTCGAGGATCGCGCGCTTGCTGTCGAAGTAGCGGTAGAAGGTGCCGTAGCCGACGCCGATCTCGGCGGCGATATCCGCCGCGGAGGCCGCGGCGTACCCCTTGGTGGTGAATACGCGGTAGGCGGCGGCGATGAGTTCGCGGCGGCGGCGCTCGGCGTTCCGCTCGTCGCGCGGACGCCCGGGACCCCGTCCACGCTTGGCTGATTCGGTCATCCAGCACATCGTATGCGCCGCCCCACCGACCGCGGCCCCGCGTACCGCTGCACGCGACCCCCTTGTGCGATCGTCTGGGACAGTTTATTTTGATGACATCCACATCCGCTAATTACCACCTGGTGGTGGCGCTCTTGTGGATCTTCGACGGAGTGACGACAAAGGAGTCGCGTCATGATCGAACGACGGGTGGACGAACTATGACACCGGCAGTCGTGACCGGGGCCGCGAGCGGGATCGGCCGGGCGACCGCGCTGCGGCTCGCGAAACGTGGAATGACCGTGATCGTCGCCGATATCGATCGGCACGGCGGCAACGAAACGGTCGGGTTGGTGCGGGCGGCGGGCGGCCGGGCGGAGTTCCGCTACCTGGATATCGCCGACGCCGACGCCTGGGAGCTGTTCGCCGTCCGGGTGCGCCAGGACCACGGCGTGCCCGAACTGGTCGTCAACAATGCGGGAATCCTGATCTCCGGCGGCTTCCTGGAGCAGACCGGCGACGACTGGCGGCGCATGATCGCGGTCAACATGATGGGACCGCTGTGGGGTTCCCGGGTGTTCGTCCAGCAGATGGTGGACGCGGGTGTGCGCGGCGCGATCGTGAACGTGTGCTCGGTCGGCGCGTTCCTGCCGAACTCCCTGGCCCCCTCCTACGTCACCGCCAAGGCGGGCGCCTGGATGGGCACCCAGGCGTTGCGCACCGAATTCGCCGGACGCGGCATCCGGGTGAGCGCCGTCTGTCCCGGGCTGATCGACACCGGCCTGTCCGCCAACGGCACCCGCGCCGGAGCCGACGACCTCGGCACCGCCGAGTGGGCGGCGAAACTCGCCCGCGGACAACATCTGCTGGGCCGCTCACCGGATCGCGGCGCGGCGGCCGTCGAGCGCGCCGTGCGCTGGAACCTGTCGACCGTTCCGGTGGGCATCGAGGGCTGGGCGGGGTGGTATCTGTCGCGGTTGTCGCCGGGGCTGCTGCGCGGCCTGGCGCAACTGGTGCGGATGCCGTTGGCGGAGAGGGTCGTTCACCTCTCCGATCGGGTGCTGGGAGCGGCTCGATGAGCACCGCCGTGGTGACCGGCGCGGGCGCGGGTATCGGCCGGGAGACCGCGCGCCGCTTCGCGTCCAAGGGCTACCGCGTGGTGGTGGCCGATATCGACGAGGCCAGCGCGGGCGCGGTGGCCGAGGAGATCACCGCCGCGGGCGGGAGCGCGCGTCCCTACCGGCTGGACGCGTCGAGCGAATCGCAGTGGGACGACTGCGCCGCATGGGTGCGCGGCGAATACGGACCGGCGCGGCTGCTGGTCAACAACGCCGGGATCATGGACACCGGCGGCTTCACCGAGATGAGCGCCGCACAGTGGCAGCGCACCGTCGACGTGGACCTGATGAGCGTGATCTACGGATCGCGGGTGTTCGCGCGGCAGATGATCGACGCCGGAATCCGGGGACATATCGTCAATCTGTCCTCGGCGGCGGCCTTCCTGCCCGCCCGGTACGTCCCCGCCTACGCGACCGCCAAGGCCGCGGTGCTGATGGCGAGCCAATGCCTGCGGGTTGAGTTGCGCCCCAGGGGAATCGGCGTCACCGCGATCTGTCCGGGTGCCATCCGCACCGATCTCGTCGCCCACGGTGAACGCGCCGGACTCGATGCGGAACGGCAGGCCGCCTGGCGTGCGGAGGCCGGTCGGGTTCAGGGGCTGGCCTTCGCGGGCCCGGAGAAGGTCGCCCGCGTCATCGACACCGCGGTGCACCGGAATCGCGCGGTGGTGCCGGTGAACGTCGAGGCCTGGCTCGCCTACGCGGGGCTGCGCCTGTCCCCCGCCCTCATGCGGGGCATCGGCGGCGTCGGGTCCCTGGAGGTCGCCGATGCGCTGCTGCTCCGCCTGCGGCCGCTGCTCGATCGAATTGCGAAGTGAGACAACCATGAACGACACAGCACAGCCGCAGTACGAGGTCGCGGTGATCGGTGCGGGTCCCGGTGGGATAGCGGCCGGGGTGAAACTGCGCCGCGCGGGCATCGACGACTTCGTGGTGCTCGAACGCGCCGACGAGGTCGGCGGCAGCTGGCACGAGAACCACTATCCCGGTCTGGGAGTGGATATTCCGGCGCTGGCCTACCAGTACTCGTTCGCCCGCAAGGCCACCTGGAGCCGGGTGTTCCCGCTGGGCGATGAGGTCAAGCGCTACCACGTCGAGGTCGCCCACCGGTTCGGCGTCCACGAGCGGGTCCGATTCGGCGCGGAGGTACAGCGCGAGGAATGGGACGACGCGGCCGGGTACTGGGTGCTGCACCTCGCGGACGGCTCCACGGTCACGGCGCGTTTCGTCATCAGCGCGGTGGGCGCTTTCGTCCGTCCCAAGGCCGATGTCGGCATCGCGGGGGCGCGGTCGTTCCGGGGGAAGCTGCTGCGCCCGAGCAGCTGGGATCACGACTACGACCTGTCCGGCAAGCGAGTCGGCATCATCGGCACCGGTGCCAGTGCGGTGCAGATCATTCCGTCGATCGCCCCCGAGGTCGGGCGGCTGACCGTCTTCCAACGCACTCCGGTGTGGGCGCTGCCCAAACCCGATTTCCCGATTCCCGCCCCGCTGCGCCGGGTACTGGCGGTCCCGGGGGTGCAGCCGCTGCTGCACGGGACCGCGCTGGTGGCGGTCGATCTCGTCTTGCGCACCATCGTCGGCATGCCGGGCGCGGTGTCGCGACCGACCATGGATCGCTTCGACGCCACCTGCCAGGCCCTGTATCGCCGCTATCTGGCGCGCGTGATCACCGAGACCGCCACCAGGGACCGGCTGACCCCGAATTTCGGTCTGCTCGCCAAGCGGCCGACGCTGTCCAACAGCTACCTGCGGACCTACAACCGGGACAATGTCGCGCTGGTGACCGATCCGATCGAGAAGATCACCGCCACCGGCGTACGCACCGCCGACGGCAGCCTGCACCGGTTCGACGCGCTGATCATGGCGACCGGGTACGAGGTGTTCTCCGACCCGGAGACCTACCGACCCGGAACCGTGGTGGGCCGCAATGGGTTCGATCTGGCGAAGTTCTACGCCGAGCAGGGATTGCAGGCATACCAGAGCGTGTCGGTGCCCGGTCTGCCCAACCGTTGGACGCTCGTCGGCCCGTACTCGTGGACGGGCTCGGGCTGGCACGCCTTCGTGGAGATGACCGCCGATCACGCGGTCCGCGCCATCACCGAGACCCGCCGCCGCGACGCGGTCTGGTGTGAGGTGCGCAAGGAGGTCGCCGACGCCTATCACCGCACCATCCACCGCCGGGGCGCGCCGCTGCGCTACTACCTCGCCGAACTCAACGGGCATGTGCCGACCTACTACCGGAATTCGCAGGGTGACACCACCTATGTGCGGCCGTCGGGATTCTTCGCCGCACGGCGCGGCAATCGGCGCTTTCCGCTCGACGACTACCGCTACGGCACATGCGCACCGGCGGCGGTGTCGGCATGAGCGCGCCGGTCGCTGCCACCGTCCGGACGCCCGGCCGCGTCGAGGTCGAGTTCCGCGGCCGCGCCAGCCTCCGGCTGCGCATCGCGCACGCGCTGCTGCGGGCCACCCTGCGACCCGCCGTCGACGCGCTGAGTGTCCTCGCCGAGCGCACCCCGCTGCGCGGCGACCCGGCGTTCCGGATCGCCAATGCCGCCGACCTGGCGGCGTACCCGCTGCTGTCGGCGCGGTCGCTCGCGGTTCCGGCGCTGATCGGCTTCGCCCGCGACGGCATCCTCGATCCGATGTGGTCGCCGGTCAATCACGACTTCGCCGGAATGCCACCGACTCTCATCCAGGTCAGCGACAGCGAAGTGCTGCTGCCGGATGCGGAGGCGCTGGCTCGGCGCTGCGCCGAGGCCGGGGTGCCGCACACCCTGCAGATCTGGAACAACGCCATCCATGTCTTCCACGCGGGCGCGGATGTGCTGCCCGACGCTCGCGCCGCCATCGCCGACCTCGCCGACTTCGTGCGGCGGGCGCTCGATTCCGGCGCGGTCGCAGGCGACATCGACCGGACCACCGCGGCGTGACCGCGAACTACGACAAGCGAGAACGTATGCACTCCAGCACCATTCCCAGCTACGAAGTGCTCGTGGTCGGCGCGGGTTTCGGCGGTATCGGGGCCGGTACCGCGCTGCGTCGCCGCGGCATCGAGAACTTCCTCATCATCGACAAGTGGCCGACGGTCGGCGGCACCTGGAACGCCAACACCTATCCCGGTGTCGCCGTGGATGTTCCGTCCCCGATCTACAACTTCTCCTTTCAGCAGCGCTCCCGCTGGTCGCGATTCTTCGCCCCCGGTCACGAGATACAGCGCTACGCCGAGGAAGTGGTGGACCGGCAGGGGTTGCGGAACAAACTCCGGTTGAACTGCGGGGCCACCGCGGCCCGCTTCGACGAGGCCGCCGACCTGTGGCGGGTGACGACCACGGACGGTGACGAGATCACCGCCCGATTCCTGATCAGCGCCGTCGGCGTCCTGGAGCAGCCGAAACCGACGGAGATCGCGGGGATCGACGAGTACGCGGGCACACTCATGCATACCGCCCGCTGGGATCACTCCTACGACTACCGCGGTAAGCGGGTCGCCGTAATCGGCACCGGTGCGACCGCACTCCAGGTGATACCCGAGTTGGCGGCGCGGGTCGAGCGGCTGACGGTATTCCAGCGCACCGCCATCTGGGTCGCACCCAAACCCGATTTCCCGATGGGGACGGTGAGCAATCGGGTGCTCGACTTCCCGCCCGCGCAGCAGGCGGTGCGGCTGGTCGGGAACGCGGCCGTCAACGCCTTCCTCGGCATCGGGTTCGCGCTCTCCGGCCGTCCCCGCGCGACCTCCGCCGTCCTGGGGGCCGGTGAGGCGTTCCTGAAGGCGTATCTGTTCACGCAGATCCGCGACCGCGCGCTGCGGCGTTCCCTCACCCCGACCTATCGGCTCGGCTGCAAACGGCCCTCGATCTCGAACAGCTACCTCAGGACCTTCACCCGGCCGCACGTCGATCTCGTCACCACCCCGATCGAGCGTTTCGACGAGACCGGGATCGTCACCGCCGACGGCGCGCATCGGCAGTTCGACCTGGTGGTCACCGCCACCGGCTTCCGGGTCATGGACCGCGGGGCCACCCCGCCGTATCCGGTGTACGGCTGCGGCGGAACGGAATTGGGCGAGTTCTGGGATTCCCACAAGTACCAGGCGTATGAGGGAGTCTCGGTCCCCGGCTATCCGAATATGTTCCACATCTTCGGCCCCTACGGCTACGCGCCCGGTTCGGTCATCCCCCTGATCGAGGCCACCTCCGCGCACAGCGCACGGGTCATCGCCGAGGCCCTGCACCGCGGCGCGACCCGGGCGGAGATCCGCAGCGAACCCCACGACGAGTACTTCGCGCGCATGTACGCCCGCAACCGCAACACCTATCTGTTCCAGCAGGGTTGCGCGGAGTCGCGCACCTACTACATCAACTACCAGGGCGACGGACCGGCGTTCCGGGCCACCACGCAACTCGGAATGTACTGGAGCAACCGGCATTTCCCGCTCGACCACTACCGCTACACCGCTCGTCGGGACCTCACCCCGGACACCGGCGACGCGGCGCGGACCACCGCCGAGGCGCTGCCCGCCCATCCTTGATCAGGAAGAGACCTATGCCTGTCACCACGAGATTGCTTACCCAGTACCCGGCGGCGGAACCGGTCGACGATTCCGTCTTCGACACCGCCGCACTGGTTTTCACCGTCGATCGCACCATCGACGCACCGCTGCGGGCGGTGTGGACCGCGTTCGACGACGACCGCGCCTGGAGTTGGCTGCCGATCCCCCGCACCGGCGTGCGCTACGACTCACCGGCCCGCGGCGTCGGCGTGATACGTGAGATGGGTTCGGTATTCGACCCGCTGCGCGTGCTGTGGGTCGAGCGCGAACGCTTCTGGCGCTACGAGCCGCAACGCCGCATCACCTTCGGCGTGGTGAGCGGCACCTGGATGCAGTACCTGCTGGTGCGCCAGTACGCCGAGGACATGACCTTCGAGGATCTCGGCGGCGACCGCACCGCCGTGGCCTGGACCGTGGCGGTCACGCCCCGGCTGCCGCTGCGCTTCGCGACCTGGTTCCCGCCGCTGTGGCGACTGGCCTATCGCGTCGCGGGGGTGGGGCCGCTGTTCGAACGCCGAGTTCACGAGATCGCGAAGGGTGTCATGAGATGAGTACCGAGCAACCACAGTACGAAGTCGTCGTCATCGGCGCGGGCATCGGCGGCATCTGCGCCGGGGTGAAGCTACGGGAGATCGGGATCGACGACTTCCTCATCGTCGACCGGGTCGGTGGTCTCGGCGGCACCTGGTACACCCACGACTATCCCGACGCGGGCTGCGACATCCCGAGCACCACCTACCAGTTCTCCTTCGCCCGCAAACCCGACTGGGACCGGCTGTTCGCCAAACGCGACCAGATCCTCGAATACCTGGAGCAGGTCGCCGCCGATCACGATCTGCCCCGCCGCATGCGGTTCGGCACCGAGATCGTCCGCGAGGAATGGGACGACGCCAACCTGCTGTGGCGACTGTCCCTGGCGTCCGGCGAGGTGATCACGGCACGCTTCGTGATCAGCGCCGTGGGCGCGTACATCAATCCGAAGAAGAACCCGAACATCCCCGGGCTGGACAACTACACCGGCGTGTGGATGCACCCGTCGGAGTGGAACAACGACTACGACTTCACCGGCAAGCGCGTGGCCGTCATCGGCGTGGGCGCGAGCACCATGCAGATCGCCCCGCGACTGGCACCACTGGTGGAACGACTCGACATCTACCAGCGCACACCCCAGGTCTATCTGCCCAAGCCGGATTTCGTGCTGCGTCCGTGGATGCAACGCGTCCTCGCGCTGCCCGGCGGCTCCGCCGTGGCCAACGGCATCGCGCAGGTCGTGATCGACTCCCTGTTGCGCGTGGCGGTATTCACGCCCGCGCCGCTGTGGCGGCTCGGCGCTCGCCTGGTCGACTTCGCCGGACGTCGTGCCTACGCGGGGTGGGTGCGAATCAAGGTGAAGGACAAGACGATCCGCCGACAGCTGCGACCCGGGTTCGGCATCGTCTGCATTCGCGGCGGTCTGGGCGGCGACTACCTCCCCACGCTGAACCGGCCGAATGTCGAGCTGATCACCAGCGGCATCGCGGCCGTCGAGCCCGCCGCCATCCGCACCGTCGACGGGGTCGAGCGGGAGATCGACGCCCTGGTGCTGGCGACCGGTTACGAGGTGTTCTCCGATCCGGAGAGCTACCGGCCCGGCACCGTCATCGGCCGGGACGGCTTCGACCTGGGCGTCTTCTACAACACCGAGGAACTCAAGGCGTACTACAGCACGTCGGTCGCCGGAATCCCGAACCGATTCATCATGATCGGGCCCTACTCCTGGACCGGCACCGCCTTCCACTACTTCGTGGAGAATTCCATGCGCCATATCGCCGCGGTCATCGACGAGACCCGTCGCCGGGGCGCCACGGCGGTCGAGGTGCGCGCCGAGGCCCAGGAGCGGTTCCATCAGGACATGCTGCGCAGTGGCCGTAATCTGGCCTACTACCTGGAGAACCGCTGTGCAGGCTCCAACAGCTACTTCGTCAACTCCCAGGGCAGATCCCCCTATATCCGGCCCTGGTCACTGTGGAAGACCTACCGCAGGGCCACCCGCTTCGACCGCGACGATTACGCCTACCGCTATCTCGCCGCGGTCGAACCACCGGTGGACCGGCCCGACGCGGTGCTGGCTCGGGACTGACCCCCGCCCGGTGCGGGCGGATTCGTGAGCTTCGCCCGTGATGTCCGGTCGGTGGCCTACGATGACCCGATTGTGACCCCGACCAGCGACAGCGGACCGGGCGCGCTACGCGTGCTGGCCGTCGACGATGAGCAACCGGCCCTGGATGAGCTGGTCTATCTGCTGCGCGCCCAGCCGGATGTGGGCGAGATCCATCGGGCGGGCGATGCCACCACGGCGCTGCGGCTGCTGCGTGCGCATCCGGTGGACGCGGTCTTCCTCGACATCAATATGCCCGGACTGGACGGGATGGAGTTGGCGGGCATCCTGTCGGCCTTCGCCGACCCGCCCGCGGTGGTGTTCGTGACCGCGCACGACGACCGCGCGGTGGCCGCGTTCGATATCGGGGCGACGGACTACCTGCTCAAACCGCTGCGGGAGGCGCGGCTCGGCGAGGCGGTGCGTCGTATCGCGGCCGCGCGGGCGGATCGGCCCACGCACGCCGATCCGGACGAGGTGCTGCCGGTGGAACTCGGCGGGGTCACCCGGCTGGTGGAGCGGTCCACCGTGAGCTGGGTGGAGGCCGAGGGCGACTATGCGCGGCTGCACACCGCCAGCGGATCGCATCTGATCCGGATTCCGCTCTCGGAACTCGAAGCACGCTGGCGGGAAGCCGGTTTCGTACGGATTCACCGCTCGTATCTGATCGCGCTGCGCATGGTGACCGGCCTGCGCACGGTCGGCACCGGCACCGTGGTGTGCCTGCGCGCGGAGGGTTCCGCCCCGGCCGTGGAGCTGCCGGTGAGCCGCCGCCAGGTGCGCGATCTCAAGCAGCGGCTCATCCGCCCGCGAAAGCCCGCCCGATGACCGGCCCGCAGCGGCCGGTGCGGCAGCGGGTGGTGCTGGCGCAGCGGCGCGGGGCACGCATGGTGCGAACGCGGGTGGAGGTGGCCGAGCAGACCGAGATCGGTGCGGCCATGATCGACGGGCTGATTCGGGCGCAGTTCGGGCTCGCGGTGCGGACGGGCCTGGTCGTGGTCGCGGTGCTGGGCGCGCTGCCCGTGCTGTTCGCCCTCGGCGTGGGGTCGACCGTGGTGCTGGGCATCCGGCTGCCGTGGCTGCTGCTGGGTGTGCTGTCCACTCCGCTGCTGTACGCGGCGGGCCGGGTGTATCTGCGGCTGGCCGATCGCAATGATCAGGACTTCGCCGAACTGGCCGAGGACTGAGGGTGGACACCGCCCCGGCCTCCGGGCTCACCCTCGCGGCACTGGTGCTGGTGGCGGTCGCCACCGTCGCCATCGGCGCGCTCGGCGTCCGGCTGGCCCGCACCACCTCCGACTTCCTGGTCGCCTCGCGCGGTGTGGGATCACGGCTCAACGCCGCCGCCATCTCCGGTGAATACCTGTCCGCCGCATCATTTCTCGGCGTCGCGGGACTGATCGCCAAATTCGGGGCCGATGCCCTGTGGTATCCGGTGGGATTCACCGCCGGATATCTGGGGCTGCTGCTGTTCGTGGCCGCGCCGCTGCGCCGCTCCGGCTCCTACACGGTGCCCGACTTCGCCGAGTTCCGGCTCGGCTCACTGCGCCTGCGACGGTTGGCGGCGCTGATCGTGGTGCTGGTGTGCGCGCTCTATCTGATTCCCCAATTCCAGGGCGCGGGACTGACGCTGCGCATCCTGCTCGGCGTGCCGGGATGGGTGGGCGCGGCCGCGGTCGGCGTGATCGTCATCGCCAATGTGACCGCGGGCGGGATGCGCTCGATCACCTTCGTCCAGGCGTTCCAGTACTGGCTCAAACTCACCGCGGTAGCCCTGCCCGCGCTGGTCCTGCTGGTGCACTTCCTCGGCGACCACCGCGAATTCGGCACGCCCGCACCGCCCACGGTCAGCCAGCGCACCACCGTGGACGTCACCACGGCGGTCACCGTGCGCATGCCCACCGACGCACCGCAGGTGACCTCGATCCAGGGCACCCTGGACGGGCGCGCCGTGCACGGCCTGGTCACCCTCACCCCGGGTGAACACATCCTCGGCGCGGACACCACGGTCGTGCTCGAGCCCGGCGACACCGTGCCGGTCGTGGTCGGCGCACCCGCCGACGGTGCGGACTGGGTGCGGGCGGGCGGCGGCTTCGGCGGGCCGCATCCGCTGTACGCGGTGTACTCGCTGATCATCGCGCTGTTCCTGGGGGCCATGGGATTACCGCACGTACTGGTGCGCTTCTACACCAATCCCGACGGTCGCGCCGCCCGCGCCACCGCGCTCGCCGTCATCGCCCTGGTCGGCGTGTTCTATCTGTTCCCGGTGCTGCTCGGCGCGCTGGCACGGCTGTACGTGCCGCAACTGCTGCTCACCGGCACCTCCGACGCGGCGGTGCTGCTGCTGCCCGGCGCGGTGCTGTCCGGACTGCCCGGAAAGCTGTTGGCCGCCTTGGCCGCCGCCGGCGCGGTGGCGGCCTTCCTGTCGACGTCGTCCGGGCTGCTGGTGAGTATCGCGGGCGTGCTCAGCACCGATGTGCTGCGCGGGCGCATCCGGGATTTCCGGGTGGCCGCGCTCATCGGCGGTGCGGTGCCGCTGGGCCTGTCGTTCGGTGTCGCGACCCTCGATGTCTCCCGCACCGTGGGCCTGGCCTTCTCCCTGGCGGCGTCGACGCTGTGCCCGCTGCTGGTGCTGGGCATCTGGTGGCGCGGACTCACCGCGACGGGCGCGGCGGCCGGACTGGTCGTCGGCGGGCTCACCGCGGGCGGCGCGACCGCGGTCTCGGTGCTGGGCGGGATCAGCGACACCGCGGCGAACGGCTGGCCCGCCGCCATCCTGGGATATCCGGCGGCCGTGAGCGTTCCGCTCGCCTTCCTCACGATGATGCTGGGCAGCAGGCTGACTCGCGGCCAGTCGGCGCGCGAGGTGGCCCGCATCTTCGTCCGCATGCACGCTCCCGAACGCCTCGGCATGGGCGCGGACCGCGAGCGCGGCCTGCACTCGGCATGATCGCCGCGCGCCGCTGAGCGGCCCGCGGCGGCGACCGTTCGTCGTGACGCAGCGACCGCTCACCGCACGATCGCGCGGGTTCACCGAGTGACCCAGGCCACACCGTGTTCCAGCCCCCGACCGCTCGTTACGGTTCTGGCGAAGTAAGCCACATCACACGCTAGGACTCTCCCATGAGCAGTACCGATCTCGACGACGGCACGCGGCCCGGCCGCGTACCCACCGCCGAGGACTTCGTCGCCGCCCAGGCCAGCCCCGAATTCCAGGAGCTGCGAACTCGACTGCGGCGCTATGTCTTTCCCATGACGGCGCTGTTCCTCGCCTGGTACCTGATGTACGTGCTGCTGGGCGCGTACGCACACGACTTCATGGCCACCGAGGTGTTCGGCAATGTCAATCTCGGTCTGCTGCTCGGCCTCGGCCAGTTCGTGTCGACCTTCCTGATCACCGGCCTGTACGTGCGGTTCGCCAACCGCGAACTCGACCCGCGCGCCGCCGCCATCCGCAACGAACTCGAGGGAGGCCCGGCGTGACCAGCTATTTCGCCGCCACGACGGTCGGCAATCCGGCCGCCAATATCGCGATCTTCGGCCTGTTCGTGGCCGTGACCATGGTCGTGGTGATCCGCGCCAGCCGCAACAATGCCAGCGCCGCCGACTATTTCACCGGCGGCCGCGGCTTCTCCGGCCCGCAGAACGGCATCGCCATCGCCGGTGACTATCTGTCGGCGGCCAGCTTCCTCGGTATCGCGGGCGCCATCGCCGTCTACGGCTACGACGGCTTCCTCTACTCCATCGGATTCCTGGTGGCGTGGCTGGTCGCCCTGCTGCTGGTGGCCGAAATGCTCAGGAACACCGGCAAATTCACCATGGCCGACGTGTTGAGCTTCCGGCTCAAGCAGGGGCCGGTACGCACCGCCGCGGCGCTGACCACCCTGACCGTGTCGCTGTTCTACCTGCTGGCGCAGATGGCCGGCGCGGGTGGCCTGGTGGCGCTGCTGCTGGATGTCACCTCCGAGGCGGGCCAGGCCCTGGTGATCGCCGTGGTCG
Source organism: Nocardia otitidiscaviarum (assembly GCF_007362295.1). Lineage (NCBI taxonomy): Bacteria > Bacillati > Actinomycetota > Actinomycetes > Mycobacteriales > Nocardiaceae > Nocardia > Nocardia otitidiscaviarum. Next base: position 4,326,739 of record NZ_CP041695.1, read on the forward strand.
GCATTCTCATGATCGTGTACGTGCTGGTCGGCGGCATGAAGGGCACCACCTGGGTGCAGATCATCAAGGCGGTGCTGCTCATCACCGGTGCGGCGTTCATGACCGTGCTGGTGTTCGCCAAGTTCGGCTTCAACCTCTCCGAGATCCTGGGTTCCGCGCAGCGCACCGTCTCCGAATCCACCAATGCGGGTGTGGCGGCGCGCGATGTGCTCGCCCCGGGCGCGCAGTACGGCGGCAGCGAGCTGTCCAAGCTGAACTTCCTGTCGCTGGGTCTGGCGCTGGTGCTGGGCACCGCCGGTCTGCCGCATGTGCTCATGCGCTTCTACACGGTGCCGACCGCCAAGGAGGCGCGGCGCTCGGTGGTCTGGGCTATCGCCCTGATCGGCGCGTTCTACCTGTTCACCCTGGTCCTCGGCTACGGCGCGGCGGCGATCGTCGGCCCGGACAAGATACTCGGCGCGGCGGGCGGTCAGAACTCGGCGGCCCCGCTGCTCGCCTTCGAACTCGGCGGCGTGCTGCTGCTGGGCATCATCTCCGCGGTCGCCTTCGCCACCATTCTGGCGGTGGTCGCGGGCCTGACCATCACCGCGTCCGCGTCCTTCGCCCACGACATCTACGCCGGTGTCATCAAGCGCGGCAATGTCGATGAGACGAAACAGGTTCGGGTATCGCGGATCACGGCGGTGATCATCGGTCTGCTCGCCATCGGGCTCGGCATTCTCGCCAACGGTCAGAACATCGCATTCCTGGTGGCGCTGGCCTTCGCGGTGGCGGCCTCGGCGAATCTGCCGACCATCCTGTACTCGCTGTTCTGGAAGCGCTTCAACACCACCGGCGCGCTGTGGAGCATGTACGGCGGCCTGCTCTCCACCATCGTGCTGATCGTGTTCTCCCCCGCCGTCTCCGGCTCCAAGTCGGCCATGCTGCCGTCGATGAGCTTCGACTGGTTCCCGCTGTCCAACCCGGGCATCGTGTCGATCCCGCTCGCCTTCGCGCTCGGCATCGTCGGCACCTTCGTGGGCCGCGACAAGGAGGATCCGGTCAAGGCCGCCGAAATGGAGGTGCGCTCGCTCACCGGTGTCGGCGCCGAGAAGGCCGTCGTGCACTGACCGCCCCTCCCCGGGCTCGCTCTCTCGTCATGTCAAGGAGTATCGAATTGTCCAGCAGTGTCACCCATTCCGAGGTCTACCCGCCCAGCGCCGAGTTCGCCGGGGCAGCCCATGCCGACGCCTCGCTCTACGAGCGGGCCGACGCCGATCGGCTCGGCTTCTGGGCGGAGCAGGCGCGGCGACTGCACTGGGATCAGCCGTTCGGCCGCGTACTGGATTGGGATGACGCGCCGTTCGCGAAGTGGTTCGCCGACGGCAAGCTGAACGTCGCCTACAACTGCGTGGACCGCCACGTGCACTCCGGACACGGCGATCAGATCGCCGTCCATTGGGAGGGCGAGCCCGGGGACTCCCGCGACATCACCTACGGCGAGCTGCTGGCCGAGGTGTCCAGGGCCGCGAACACACTGGCCGGGCTCGGGCTGCGAGCCGGGGATCGGGTGGCCATCTACATGCCGATGGTGCCCGAGGCCATCGTGTCCATGCTGGCCTGCGCCCGACTCGGACTGACCCACTCCGTGGTCTTCGCCGGCTTCTCCCCCACCGCACTACGCTCCCGCGTCGACGACGCCCAAGCCAAACTCGTCATCACCACCGACGGACAGTGGCGACGCGGCACCGCCGCCCCGCTCAAAGCCGCCGTCGACGAAGCCCTCGCCGCCGACGGCGGCGCGACCAGCGTCGACCACGTCCTCGTCGTCCGCCGCACCGGCATCGAGGTCCCCTGGACCGACGGCCGCGACCTGTGGTGGCACGACACCGTGGCCCAGGCGTCCCCCGAACACGAGGCGCAGCCCTTCGACGCCGAACACCCGCTGTTCATCCTCTACACCTCCGGCACCACCGGAAAACCCAAAGGCATCCTGCACACCAGCGGCGGCTATTTGACGCAGGCCGCGTACACCCACCACTACGTCTTCGACCACAAGCCCGGCCAGGACGTGTACTGGTGCACCGCCGACATCGGCTGGGTCACCGGGCACTCCTACATCGTGTACGGCCCCTTGGCGAATCGGGCCACCCAGGTCGTCTACGAGGGCACCCCGAACTTCCCGAACGAGCATCGGCATTTCGAGATCATCGAGAAGTACGGGGTGACGATCTACTACACCGCCCCGACGCTGGTGCGGACCTTCATGAAGTGGGGCCGCGAGATCCCCGACGCCCACAACCTGTCCAGCCTGCGCCTGCTCGGCTCGGTCGGCGAACCCATCAACCCCGAAGCCTGGCGCTGGTACCGCGAGGTCATCGGCGGCGACACCACCCCCATCGTCGACACCTGGTGGCAAACCGAAACCGGCGCCATCATGATCTCCCCCCTGCCCGGCGTCACCGCCACCAAACCCGGCGCCGCCATGCGACCCCTGCCCGGCATCTCCGCCACCGTCGTCGACGAGGACGGGAACGCGGTCGAACTCGGCGAATCCGAAGCCAACGGATATCTGGTCCTCGACCAGCCCTGGCCGTCCATGCTGCGCGGCATCTGGGGCGACAACGACCGCTACCGCGACACCTATTGGGCGCGGTTCGGCAGCCGGGGTTGGTATTTCGCCGGGGACGGCGCGAAGCTCGACACCGACGGCGACCTGTGGGTACTCGGCCGCGTCGACGACGTCATGAACGTCTCCGGCCACCGCATCTCCACCGCCGAGGTCGAATCCGCCCTCGTCGGCCACCCCGCCGTCGCCGAGGCCGCGGTCGTCGGGGCCTCCGACGCCACCACCGGTCAGGGCATCGTGGCCTTCGTCATCCTCACCGCCGAAGCCACCGACACCGGCGCCGATCTGGTCACCGAACTCAAAGCGACCGTGTCCCTGGAGATCTCGCCCATCGCCAAACCCCGCGAGATCCACATCGTGCCCGAGCTGCCCAAGACCCGCTCCGGCAAGATCATGCGCCGGCTGCTGCGCGATGTCGCCGAGGGCCGCGAACTCGGCGACACCTCCACCCTGGTGGACCCCACCGTGTTCGAGGCGATCGCACGCCGGTGATCGCCGGATCGGTCGGCCCGGTTGCGATGAGGGGACCGGGCCGACCGATCGCATCCGAACGAACGTGTCACCGAGCCGCGTTAGTGTGCGTGCCGTGACCACCGGTTCCACCCAGCATCTACAACGCCCGGCCGCGGAACTCCGCTGGGCCGACGACCTGACCCGGCTGCGCGAACAGGACACCGCGCCGCGGCCACCGGGCTGGCAGTTGAGCGTCGACGCCGCCAAGCGGTTCATCGTGGGCGACCCGACGCTCGGCATCGCCCGCAAGTTCGTCGGCGACGCCTCCCTGGTGGACCGGGCGCTGGTCTCCCTCGCCACCACCCGCGGACTGTTGCTCACCGGCGAGCCGGGAACCGCCAAATCGCTGCTCTCGGAACTACTTTCGGCCGCCATCTCGGGTGATTCCACACTCACCGTCCAGGGCGGGGCGGCCACCACCGAGGACCAGATTCGCTACGGATGGAACTACGCGCTGCTCGTCTCCGAGGGTCCGTCCGAGCGGTCCCTGGTGCCCGCGCCCATGCTGCGCGGCATGCGGGAGGGCAAGATCGTGCGCTTCGAGGAGATCACCCGCTGCCCCCTGGAGGTGCAGGACTCGATGCTGTCGCTACTGTCCGATCGGGTGCTGGCGGTGCCGGAACTCGGCGAGATGGTGTACGCGGTCGCGGGATTCAATGTGATCGCCACCGCCAATACCCGCGACCGCGGCGTCAACGAGATGAGCGCCGCGCTGAAACGGCGGTTCAACTTCGAAACCGTCTTCCCCATCACCGATTTCGACGCCGAACTGGCGCTGGTGGAGGCGGAGGCGCAAGCGCTGCTGCACCGTTCCGGGGTACCGCAGGCCCCACCGCGCGACGTACTCGCGGTGCTGGTCACCACCTTCCGGGAACTGCGCCGCGGCGCGACCGATGCCGGTGACGCCCTGGACCGCATGTCCGCGGTCATGAGTACCGCCGAGGCGGTGTCGGTGGCCCATGCCGTCGGCCTGCGCGGCTGGTTCCTGCGCGGTGAGGCCGGAGACGCCGCCGATATCGTGCACTGCCTGGCCGGAACCGCGGCCAAGGACGACCCGGACGACCTGGCCCGGCTGCGCCGCTATCTGGAGCAGCAGCCCCCACGCAAATCCGGAAAGGCGTGGAAGTCCCTGCACGACGCGCGATTCCAGCTACCGGGCTGAGCCGGATGACGGGGGATGCGGCGCGGGTCACCTTCATCGGTGTGCGCCACCACAGTCCGGCCTGCGCGCGGCTGGTGCGCGACACCGTGCGCGCCCTGCGCCCGGCGTATGTGCTCATCGAGGGGCCGGTCGATATGAACGACCGACTCGACGAACTGCTGCTCGGGCACCAACTGCCCATCGCGGTGTTCTCCAGCTACCGGGACCGGACCACCCGGCACGTGTCCTGGGCTCCGCTGTGCGACTACTCCCCCGAGTGGGTGGCGCTCACCGAGGGTCGGTCCGCCGGGTCCGTGGTGCGGTTCATCGATCTGCCCGCCTGGCACAGCGCCTTCGCCGACACCGAGAACCGGTACGCCGACGCCGAACGCCGCTACGACCACGCGGTGACGCGGCTGTGCCGGGAGTTCGCGGTGGACAATATCGACACGCTGTGGGATCACCTCGTCGAAATCGGGGACGACGCCACCCTCGCCGAACGGCTGGCCGCGTACTTCGATCTGGTTCGAGGCGACGACGAGGCGGGCGCGGGCGACGTGCAGCGCGAGGAGTACATGGCCCGCTGGATCCACGCCGCCGTGGACGCCGCGAACCGCGCGGCCGGAACGCGACCCGCACCCATCGTGGTGGTCACCGGCGGCTTCCACCGGCCCGCACTCGTGCGCCGCCTGGACGAGCACCTGCTTTCCGCGCGCACCGCTCCATCCGACTCTCCCTGGCCGCACGTACCACCCTTTCCCGGGGACGGTGTCGGCGGCAGTTACCTGGTGCCCTACAGCTTTCGCCGACTGGACGCCTTCGACGGCTATCAGTCCGGCATGCCGTCGCCGGAGTACTACCAGCGGCTCTGGGAAGGCGGGCCGGAACAGGCCGCCGAGGGCATCACCCGCGCCGTGGTGCGGCGGCTGCGGGAGCGGGGCCAGCCGGTGTCGACCGCCGCCCTGATCGGCGCGCGCACCCTCACCGGCGGTCTGAGCCGCCTGCGCGGACACCGATCGCCGTCGCGCACGGATGTTCTCGACGGCCTCGCCGGGGCGCTGGTCACCGAGGCGCTCGACCGCCCGCTGCCGTGGACCGGTCGCGGACAGCTGCGTCCGGGCACCGATCCGGTGGTGGTCGAGATGGTGGCCGCACTGTCGGGTTCCCGGACCGGGCGGCTGCACCGGGACACCCCGCATCCGCCCCTCGTGCACGACGCCGACAGCGAACTCGCCCGCCACGGCATACCCGAGCGGGGCGAGCACGAACTCGATCTCGCCACCGACTCCGGCCTCGCGGCCAGCCGAGTGCTGCACCGGCTGCGCGTACTCGACATTCCCGGGTACCGGCGTACGAGCGGGCCACTGGTCGGGCGGCCGCCGGACCCGCGCGAGGTATGGCGCGTCACCGCATCACCGCTGCGGCTGCCGATGCTCATCGAAGCCGGTTCGCTCGGCGCGACCTGCGCCGAGGCCGCCGCCACCCGGCTGGGTGAACGGTTCGACGCGGCCGGGTCCGATACCGGCGGCCTCGCCGAGGTGCTGTTCGACGCCACCCTGTGCGGGCTCGCGGAACTCGGCGACACGGTGGTGGACCGTATCCGCGGCCTCATCGAATCCGCCAGTGACACCGCCGGTCTCGGACAGCTGCTGGCGGTCACGCTGAGCCTGTGGCGGCACGACCGGATCTTCGGCACCGCGCACTCCCCCACCCTGGCCGCGCTCATCGACGCCGCCGTGCTGCGACTGCTGTGGCTGATCGAGGCGATACGGGGCGGTCCGGCACCCGCCGACGACCGGATGCTGCACGCCCTCATCGCCATTCGTGACACGGCCCAGCACGCACCGACCGTGCTGAGCGTCGACCGCGCGGATATCGTCGGGGTCTTCCGGCGCGGTGCCGCACCCGATCGGCCGCCCGCACTGCGCGGCGCGGCGGTCGGCCTGGTCGCGGCGCTGGCACCGGACGACACCCTCGACGTGGCGCGGGCCGTCCGGCTGGCCGGGCAGCCGGAAGTCCTGGGCGACTTCCTGGCCGGGCTGTTCGCACTGGCCCGCGAACAACTCCTCGACACCGACGCGCCGCTGCTCGCGGTGCTCGACGAACTCGTCGACCGGTTCGCATCGCCCGACTTCCTCACCGCCCTGCCCGCACTGCGCCTGGCCTTCGCCTGGTTCCCGCCCCGCGAACGCGCCCGCATCGCCACCCGGCTGCTGGCGGCACGGGGCGCGGACGCGGCCCCGGCGACGCTGCTGCGCCTCGACGCCGATGCGGGACTGCTGGCGCGAGCGCGGGCGCTGGAGGCGCGGGTGGACGAACTGCTGACCGAGCACGCACTGCTCGCGAATCCGCTGGGGAGCGGCCATGACTGAACTCGATCCGACACTGGAACGCTGGCGGCTCATTCTGGGCGAGGCGGCGGCGGGTCTCGTCCGCGATGCCGCGCTCAGCGCCGCGGCCGCCGGCCAGGACGCGGCGCTGGCCTGGCTCTACGACCGCGACGAGGAACTCGATCGGCGCGGTATCCGTCGCCAGGGCGGTGACGGCCCCGCCATCGTGCACGCCGTGGACTGGCTCGACGACATCCACCGGCTCTTCCCCAAGGCCACCGTCGAGCGCCTGGAGCGGGACGCGGTGCAGCGCTACGGTTTACACGACGTGCTCACCGATCCCGAGGTGCTCGGTCGGCTGGAGCCCAATGCCGAGCTGCTGGGCGCGGTGCTGCGCACCAAACACCTCATGAATCCGGAGGTGCTGCGCATGGCGCGGCGCATTGTCGAGCAGGTGGTGCGCGAGCTCATGGAACGGCTCGCCACCGAGGTGCGCACCACGATGCACGGCGCCCGCTCGCGCCGCCGCGGCCGCATCCCCCGCGCCGCCGACTTCGACTTCCCGACCACGGTGCGCGCCAACCTCGCCCACTACCGGCCCGAACAGCGACAGCTCTATGTGGAGACCGCGCACTTCCGGGCACGCACCCGCCGCCATACGGACAACTGGCAGGTCATCCTGCTGGTGGACCAGTCCGGTTCCATGGTCGGCAATGTCATCCACTCGGCGGTCACGGCGGCCTGTCTGTGGGGGCTGCCCGGCCTCGAGACCCACCTGATCGCCTTCGACACCGAGGTCGTCGACCTCACCCGCGATGTGGACGATCCGGTCGAACTGCTGATGAAGGTGCAGCTCGGCGGCGGCACGGACATCGCCCGCGCGCTCGGCTACGCGGCCCAGCTGGTCGAGCACCCGCGCCGCGCCGTCATCGCGGTGATCAGTGACTTCTACGAGGGCGGCAATGCGGCGTGGCTGGTGCGCACGGCGGCCGCCCTCGTCGCGGAGGGGACGACGGTGCTGGGGCTGGCGGCCCTCGACGAACAGGCCGATCCGGTCTTCGACCGGGAGCTGGGGCAGCGGCTGGCCGATGTGGGCGTGCACGTGGGGGCGATGACGCCCGGTGAACTGGCCGCCTTCATCGCGGAAACGATCGGATAGTCCATGCGCGCGGACCTGCTGGCCCTCACCGACGACTCCCTGATCAGCCTCGCCAACCGGGGGCTTCTCAAGCGCGCGGCCAAGGAGAACGCAGCCGCGCCTCCGGAACTCACCGAATCCGGCGACGGCACCGTGGCGGTCACCTTCGCCGACGGCGTGCGCACCATCCTGCCGCCCGATACGACCCTGGAGCTGTCGTCCTGCACCTGTGCGGCGACGACGGTGTGCCGGCACCGGGTGCGCGCGGTGCTCGCCTATCGCGCGTACGCCGAAACCTCCGAGCCCACCGCGGAAGCCGCCCGTGCCGACACACCGGAGGCCGCCGTCTCGTGGTCCCCGGCGGAGTTCACCGACGAACAGCTGCGCGACCTGGTGGGTGCGCGCGCCTTCGCGGCCGCCGGTCGTGCCCGCCGCGCCGGGTACCGCGCCCGGGTGCGCCGGGCCACCGCGCACGATCCGGTGCCGTCGGCCGAATTGTCCGCTGTCACCGTGCGATTCCTCGTCCCCGGCGACCTGGGGTACGCCCGCACCGATGCCGCCCGCGGGGCGCGTGCCGATGCGATCGTCCTGGCGGTGTGGGCATTCCGGGCCGCGGACGCGGTCGATACGGTTGACGAGACCGTGGAGGTCACCGTCGGTGACCACGCCGACGGCACTGCGGCGGGAGCGGCGGCGAGTGCGGCCGCGGCGGTGCTGACGCCCCTGGCCGAACTGCTGGAAGACGGTGTCGCCCATGCCGGTCCGGCGCTCCCGCAGGTGTTCGCCGGCGCGCATCGCGCCCTCGACGCCGCCGGGGCGCGCTGGCCGCACGACGCGCTCACCGAACTGCTCGACCAGCTCGCCGCCTACCGCGACCGCGCCGCTCGCCACGATCCCCTGCGCACCGCCGCGCTGATCGCGGAATTGGTGGCGCGACAACGCGCCGGTACCCGCGACCCGGTCGCGGTCCTCGGCACCGAGGAGGCCGCGCGGACCCCGCTGCGCCACCTCCGCCTCACCGGTTTGGGCGCGCGCGTCCACGGTGATGACGAATCCCGCTGTGTGGAGGTCTATCTCGCCCACCCCGAGGCGCGCATCGTACTCACCCTCCGGCATACGATCGCCGTCCGGGAGGGCGCCGTCCCGCCGACCGCCGCCGCCCTCGGCGCGCGCCGGGCGGGCACGTCCCGCCTGCGCGAGCTGGCCGCGGGCCATATCGTCACCGAATCCGCCGTCCGCTCGGCGAACCGCGGCGTGCGCCTGGCCACCGGCCGCGTGGCGCGGACCTCGGTGCTGCCCGCCACCGGCGACTGGGACACACTGCCGCCCGACCTTCTCGTCACCGACCTCGACGCCGAGGCCGCACGCCTGGCCGCCCTCCCGCCTACCGTCATCCGCCCCCGCGTCCGCGGCGAATCGGTACGTGCCGTCGCGGTCGAACGCATCGACGCCATCCACTACCTCCCGGACGAACAACGCCTGGAGGCGACCGTGCACGCCCCGGCGGGCAGGGCCACCGTCACCTTCACTCACACCGCCGCCGCCCCCGGCGCACTGGACGATCTCGCCCGCACGCTCTCCGGCGACGCGGGTCCGATTCGCTTTCTCGCCGGAACCCTGGAACGCCACCACGGCCGCCTCACCCTGGACCCCACCGCCGTCGTCGCCGCAGCGGCGGTCGTGGTCCCCGCCTTCGCCACCACCGACCACCCGACGCCGTCGGGAGCCGCACTGCCCCAACCAGATCCACTCGCCGCCGCCCTCACCACCGCCCTCGCCCTGTCCGCCGAAATCCCCCACCGCGGCCTGCGACACCTGCCCCCGACCTGGTCCGCCCGCGCCGCCGACACCGCCGCCACCCTCCGCCGCCTCGGTCTGTCCGGTGCGGCCGCCGCCCTGGATCGCCTGAGCCGCACCCTCACCCACCCCGGCCACGCCGCCCTCGACCAGTGGGCCGACACCCACCTGCGGCTCCTGGTCACCGCGGAACGGCTCTAGCGCGACGCCGACCGATAGGGTGCCGTGGCACGATCCACCTCGGATACCGCTGCTGAGCGCGTTTGGTGTAGGTCGTGTCGATGGAGTCGCGCCCGGAGCGCACCTCGATTCCCGGTGATGTCGGTCCCCGCACCTGCTGGGACCCGGTCCGCGGCCCCTGCCTTGATACGGCCCTGAGCATGATCTTCGGCGTAGCCGGTTGGGCCGTGCGGTCGGCCGTCGTCGCGGTGGCACATGCGAAACGCGATGCGGGCCGCCGCCGACGAGGTGACGGCGCTCGCGCCGAGCCGTACGTCGGGCAGAATGTGCGGAGTCAGGGCGCGATCGGATGGAGGGACTGCGATGCGGATTTCGGTGGCGGCGGATGAGAACACCGGGGTGGCCGCGGCGGTGGTCGAGGAGTTGCGGCGGCGCGGGCACGAGGTGATCGCGCACGGGGCACTGGCACCCGAGGAGCGCGACGACTGGGCGTGGGCCAGTGAGGCGGCGGCGCGGGATGTGGCCGAGGGGCGAGCCGAGCAGGGCGTGGTCTGCTGCTGGACGGGCACCGGGGCCTCGATCGCCGCGAACAAGGTGCCGGGGGTGCGGGCGGCACTGTGTGTGGACGCCTACTCCGCCGACGGGGCGCGCACGTGGAACGACGCGAATGTGCTGGCATTGAGCCTGCGGCTGACCTCGCGGGCACAACTCGACGAGATCCTGGACGCCTGGTTCGCCGGAGCGGCCAGTGCCGACCCCGGCGACCGGGCCAATATCGCGCACGTGGACGCCATCGAGTGACTATCCGCCGACGGCCAGATCCCCGTAGGTGGAACGCAATTCGCGCTTGAGGATCTTGCCGCTCGGATTCTTGGGCAGGGCGTCGGCGAGCACGACGTATTTGGGCACCTTGTACCCGGCCAGGCGCTGCCTACAGTGTGCGATCAGGTCCTCGGCGATCGGCCGGGACCCGACGCGGGGGACGACGACCGCCGCGACCGCCTCGATCCAGTGCGGATGCGCGATGCCGACCACGGCGGCCTCGGAGACGTCCGGGTGCTGGTAGAGCACCTCCTCCACCTCTCGGCTGGCGACGTTCTCGCCACCGGTCTTGATCATGTCCTTCTTGCGGTCGACCACGCTCAGATAGCCGTCGGCGTCCACGACACCGAGATCACCGCTGTGGAACCACCCGTCGCGGAACGCGTCCGCGGTCTTCTCCGGATCGTTCCAATAGCCGAGCATGGCCTGCGGGGAGCGGTGCACGATCTCGCCGACCACCCCCGGGCCGACGGGCACCCCGTCGTCGTCGACCACCCGGGTCTCCACGTTCAGGGCCGGACGTCCCGCCGACCCGGGTTTGGTGAGCTGGTCCTCCGGAGCCAATACCGTTGCCAGCGGCGCGAGTTCGGTCTGGCCGTAGAAGTTGGCCAGCCGCACGCCGGGCAGCCGATCGGCGAGTTCGTGCAGCACCTCCACCGGCATGATGCTGGCCCCGTAGTAGCCCTTGCGCAGCGAGGACAGGTCGTAGGAGTCGAACTCCGGATGCCGCAGCAGCGACACCCACACGGTGGGCGGGCAGAAGAGCTTGGTGGCGCGCTCGGTCTCGATGGTGCGCAACACCGTCGCCGGGTCCGGGCCGGGCAGCAGGATACTGGTGGCCCCCAGGTAGATATCGGGCGTGAGGAAGCAGTGCAGCTGCGCGCAGTGGTACAGCGGCAGCGCGTGCACCTCCACATCGTCGACGCTCATCCGCCCGTCGACGACAGCGCTCACGTACTGGGCGATGAGCCCGCGGCTGGTCATGATCGCGCCCTTGGGCCGCGATTCGGTCCCCGAGGTGTACATGAGCTGCACCGGATCGTCGTCACCGATCCGCACCCCGGGCTCGGTGGCGTCGGCGTGGCCCTCCCACGCCGCCACGTCCTCCCAGCCGCCGGGCACCGGCAGGCCGCCCGACCCGATCCAGCCGAACAACCGGATCTCGTTGTCGCCCACCAGCTTCACCGCCGCCTCGGCCTCCGCGCCGAGGGCGTCCTCGATGATGAGCCCGACCGCGCCGGAATGCTCCAGGATGTAGGCCACCTCTTCACCTGTGAGCATGAAGTTGATCGGCACCGAGATCGCGCCCAGCCGTGCCAGCGCGAAGTACAGCAGCACGAACTCACGGCAGTTGTGCGTGTAGAGGGCGACCCGATCCCCCTGCCCGACACCGCGATCGGCCAGACTGTGCGCCACCCGGTTCACGGCGGCGTCGAGTTCGGCGAAGCTCTCCCGCCGCCCCCGCCACACCAGTGCGGTCTTGTCCGGATGCCGGGCGGCGCTGCGCCGCAACAGATCCCCCAGTGTCTGACTGCGCGCCTCGGCGACGATGCCTGTGGTGTCCATGCGACCACGGTTTACCACCGGATTGTGGCCCACGCCATACAGTCTCGCTGAGCAGGACCTTCAGACCGCCGGTCCGGTCCGCCAGCGCACGCAGCGGCCCGCGTAGCGCGGCAGGTGGTCGCTGGCGAACGCGGTGGCCGACCAGTCCGCCGCCAGCACCTCGGCCGTCCACACATAGGTCCACGCGGCGTGTGCGGACACGCCCGCGTGGACGAAGACCGGCCGCAGGTCGTATTCGTCGTCCTCGAAGTCGTCCAGCACCCGCCACTCGGCGGCGGTGAGTCCCCGCAGCACCGCACCGCGGGTCACCGCACCGGCGGCGGTGACGAGTCCCGGATAGACCCGGCCGGGCAGCCGGGCCGCCCGCCGCCCCGACACCCGGGCCGCGTCGAGCCGCGGTGTGCGGCCCAGCAATTCGACCAGCACCTCCGGAAACGTCAAGGTGCCGTAGACGAACAGCGGGTCGCTCGGCACCGGCAGCCGCCGGGCCCGGGGCGCACTCACCGATTCACCGCTGATTCGCGAAGGGCGCGAACAGCGCCGGATCGTGCGAGTTCACGATGGTGATCTCGTGCCCGTGGTCGCGCCGCAGTTCCCGCAGCCGGCGTTGGTTCTCGCGATACGCACCGCCGAGGATCGATCCCAGCTCGTACGCCCGCCACAGCGCCGGGGTGTTCGGTTTCACCGGGTCGATGGAGCTGCCGACGAAGAACGCGTCCCCGGCGTGCAGCAGCCAGCCGCGACCGGAGTCGACCGCCACGCCGACATGGCCGCGGGTGTGCCCGTGCAGCGGCACCACCAGGATCTCCGGCGGCAGGCCGGGCAGATCCCGCACCGTCTGGAAGCCGAACCACGGCTGCCCGCCCTCGATCTCGTTCACCATCCATTTCGGGCCGTGCGCCCACTGCGCCGCCCGGTACCGCAGGCGCTCACCCATCGCCCGCCGGGTGGTCGCGGCACGGAACTCCGGACCGTGCACATGCACCGTCGCCTCCGGGAAGTCCGACAATCCGCCCGCGTGGTCGAGATCCAGGTGCGTGAGGATGATGTGCCGCACGTCGCGCGGGTCGTACCCCAACCGCTGGATCTGGCGGATGGCCGTCGCCTCCTGCCGCAGCTTCACACCCAGCATGAACCGCGTGGGACCGATCATCCGCTCGGGGTACCGCACGCAGTCCAACCCGTAGCCGGTGTCGACGAGAACGAGCCCGTCACGCTTGGTTTCGATGAGCAGACAATGGTCGACCATGCCCATGGACATGGTCCCGCAGTCGAGGTGATGAATCCGCACGTGCCCGAGAGTCCCAGACGGCATCTTTCGGGTCAATCGGAACGCACGAACCGATCGGTCAATGGGGCTGTTGGGACCGGATCACCTCGGCCAGGATCTCGTAGTCCTCGGTGCGCGCGGTGGAGGACCGGAAGGCCAGCCCGATGGTGCGTCCCGGCGCGGGCGGGGCGAAACGGGCGATATCCAGTGTGCCGCGCTCGGTTTCGGCCGAGACCGCCATCTCCGGGATGAGCGTCACCCCGAGGTCCCCGGCCACGCACTGCACCACCGTGGCCAGTGACGCCGCCCGGGTATCGCCCACGGTCCCCGGATGGGCGTCGTGGGAGCGGCACAGGTCGATGGTCTGATCGCGCAGGCAGTGCCCCTCGTCCAGCAGCAGCAGCGGCAGTGCGTGCAGATCGCCCGGCACCAGATCGGTGCGTCCGGCCAGGGTGTGTCCGCGCGGCACCACCAGCACGAATTCCTCCGTGTACAGCGGAATCTCGACCAGCCCCGTGGCCTCGGTGGGCAGCGCCAGCAGGGCCACGTCCAGGACGCCCGAGCGCAGCCCGTCCAGCAGCCGCGCGGTCTGATCCTCGATCACGTACGGCGCCAGCGCCGGGAGCTGGCGGCGCAGTTCGGGCAGCAGCGTCGGCAGCACGTAGGGCGCGACGGTGGGAATGATGCCCAGGCGCAGGGTGCCGCCGAGGCCGGACCCGGCCGCCGAGGCCACGAACCGGTCCGCGGCCTCCAGGGTGGCGATGGCTTGCGGCAGCAGGCGTTTGCCGGCCGTTGTCACGAGTACCCGCCGGGTGCTGCGCTCGATGAGCTTGAGCCCCAGTCCGTTTTCCAGTGATGCCAGTGCCTGCGATAACGTTGGCTGGCTCACACTCAGCCGATTCGCGGCGGTGCCGAAATGGCGATACTCCGCGATTGCCACGAACGCACGCAGCTGCGAGAGGGTCGGCTGATAAGTTTGATCAGACACGCCTATCAGTATAGTGCGACCGATCACCTTTACCTTTCACAGCGGTTTGGGCAAGATCGTTCGCGGCAGTCACGACACGATCGATCCGACTACGAAAGAGGAGCAAGCATGGCCCTGCTGACCATCGGCGACCAGTTCCCCGCCTACAACCTCAAGGCTGTGATCGGCGGCGACCTGTCGCAGGTGAACGCGCAGCAGCCCGACGACTACTTCACCCAGGTCTCGAGCGACGACTACGCGGGCAAGTGGCGCATCGTCTTCTTCTGGCCGAAGGACTTCACCTTCGTCTGCCCCACCGAGATCGCCGCCTTCGGCAAGCTGAACGAGGAGTTCGCCGACCGGGACGCGCAGGTACTCGGCGTCTCCGTCGACAACGAGTTCGTGCACTTCCAGTGGCGGGCCCAGCACGAGGATCTGAAGACCCTCCCCTTCCCGATGCTGTCGGACCTCAAGCGCGAGCTGTCCGCCGCCACCGGTGTGCTCAACGCCGAGGGTGTCGCCGACCGCGCCACCTTCATCATCGACCCCAACAACGAGGTCCAGTTCGTCTCGGTCACCGCGGGTTCCGTGGGCCGCAATGTCGACGAGGTGCTGCGCGTGCTCGACGCGCTGCAGTCCGACGAGCTGTGCGCCTGCAACTGGAAGAAGGGCGATCCCACCATCAAGGCGGGCGAGCTCATGACCGCTTCCGTCTGAGCAACTCTGCCGTCCGAGTAAGGATTTCGCGCTGTGACCATCGAGAACCTGAAGAACTCCCTGCCCGAGTACGCCAAGGACCTCAAGCTCAACCTGTCCTCGATCGCACGCACCACCGTGCTGAACGAGCAGCAGCTGTGGGGCACCCTGCTGGCGTCGGCCGCCGCCACCCGGTCGGCCACCACGCTGCGTGAGATCGCCGAGGAGGCCGCGGACACGCTGTCGGCCGAGGCGTACAACGCCGCGCTCGGGGCCGCCTCCATCATGGGTATGAACAATGTGTTCTACCGGGGCAAGGCTTTCCTGGGCGGTCGCTACGACGACCTGCGCGCCGGTCTGCGCATGCAGATCATCGGCAACCCGGGCGTCGACAAGGCCGACTTCGAACTGTGGTCGTTCGCCGTGTCGTCGATCAACGGCTGCGCCCACTGCCTGGAGGCGCACGAGAACACGCTGCGTGAGGCGGGCGTGTCGCGTGAGGTGATCTTCGAGTCGCTGCGCGTGGCCGCGATCGTCGCGGGCGTGGGTCAGGCCGTGGCGTCCACCGAGGCGCTGGCCACGGCCACCGTCTAGCAACCGGCATACCGGACGGGCCGCGCACCGCCACGGTGCGCGGCCCTTTCCGTGCGAGACGCTCACCACCTACCTCCCCCCACCGGCCCGATCACGTCGTAGCCTGGCATTCATGACCGTTCCGGAAAGCGATGGCACCCAGATCGACGTGGTTCGGGTCTTCACCGACCAAGCGGGACGTTTCGGCAATCGCCTCGGCATCGCCCGCGCCGCCGATGTCGCCGGGGTCGACCACCAGGCGTTGGCCGCGCGGGCCGGATACGCCGAAACCGTGGTGGTGGACGCGCCGACCGGCGACCGCACCCGCATGCGGATCTACACCCCGGCGGTGGAACTGCCCTTCGCCGGGCACCCCACCGTGGGCACCGGCTGGTGGCTGAGCGATCAGCGCACCCCGGTCACGGTCATCGAGGTGCCCGCCGGACCGGTCGAGGTGTCCGGGACCGACGGCATCACCTGGGTGCGCGCCCGCGCCGAATGGGCGCCCAAGTTCGAATTCCACCAGTTCGGCAGCGCCGAGGAGATGGCCACGCTGGACCCGGCCGACTTCACCTCCGGCGCGCACTACGTGTGGACCTGGACCGATGAGAACCGCGGTGCGTTGCGCGCGCGGATGTTCGCCCCCGCCATGGGTATCGCCGAGGACGAGGCCACCGGTGCCGCGGCCATCGCGCTCACCGCGCTGCTGCGGCGTAGCCTCAACATCACCCAGGGCCGGGGCTCGCAGATGTTCACCGAATGGGACTCCGACGGGTGGGTGCGTCTGGGCGGGCGCACGGTCGCCGACCATCCGGTGGTCGTCTAGCGCGACCGGTGATGAACGAAGTATGACGTCGCCTCGCACCGGAACTTTCCGACGCGGGCCGCGGGTTGTACGGGCGGTACCGGACCCTGTTCACGAAGGAGGAAGCGTGACCGATACCCGCAAGGCGATTCTGGCCGGTGGCTGTTTCTGGGGGATGCAGGACCTCATCCGCAAGCAGCCCGGCGTGCTGTCCACCCGGGTCGGCTACACCGGCGGCGTCAACGACCATCCGACCTACCGCAACCATCCGGGCCACGCCGAGGCCGTCGAGATCGTCTACGACCCGGCGCGGACGGACTACCGGACGCTGCTGGAGTTCCTGTTCCAGATCCACGATCCGACGACCAAGGACCGCCAGGGCAACGACATCGGCAGCAGCTACCGCTCGGCCATCTTCTACCTCGATGACGAGCAGCGGCGCATCGCCCTGGACACCATCGCCGACGTGGACGCCTCGGGTCTGTGGCCCGGCAAGGTGGTCACCGAGGTGACGCCCGCGAGCGAGTTCTGGGAGGCCGAACCGGAGCACCAGGACTACCTGGAGCGCTACCCGGACGGCTACACCTGCCACTACCCGCGGCCGAACTGGAAGCTGCCCAAGCGACAGACGGCCTGAGGCGACGTCGCCCGCGCCCCGGCGCGGGCGACGGTCGGTCGTGGCGGCAGGACGGTATCCGCTGGGCTGGACACGGCCCAGCGCGGCGCTGATCCTATGAGGGACAGCGTGATTCGCCGGTCCGAGTCCGGCCGAACCAGAGGAGGCGGCATGTCGTCCGCGTCTCGTCGCCAGCCGTGGCTGCCGCCGCGCTGGTTCATCCATCTGGCCTGGCACACCCACCGGGCGCTCCATCGGGTCAGCGGCGGGCGCGTCGGGCTGTGGCCACCCAAGGACCGCGAGCACTGGGGCACCCTGCGGCTCACCACGATCGGGCGGCGCACCGGGCGTGAACGCGGCGTCATGCTCGGCTATTTCGAGGACGGGCCGAATCTGGTCACCCTCGCCATGAACGGCTGGGGCGAGGGCGAACCGGCGTGGTGGCTCAATCTGCGCGCGCATCCGGAGGCCACCGCCGAGCTGAAGGGCGGCACCCGCGCGGTGCGCGGGCGCGCGGCGGCGGGTGACGAGCGCGCCCGGCTGTGGGACCGGTGGCGCGAGATCGACCGTGACCTCGATGCTTTCGCCGCGCGGCGCTCCACCGAGACCGCGGTGGTCGTCCTCGAACCCCGCGACTGACGCCGCGCCCGATGTGAGGTGAGCAACAGGCTGGCTAATGTGCGGTGCGGATGCCCCGATGAAGGGGCGTATCGATTGCCTGCGAACGGAGAGCCCCTTTGCTGTCACGACGTCCGAGCAACCGTCCCATCCGCCGCGCCGCCAGCCGTCTGCTGACCGTCGGCGCTGCCGCCGCCGTGCTGGCGGCCCTGGATCCCGGCGCGGCCGGGGCACGGCCGATCGGGCCGTTCGATGTGGGCGGGGCGATCGAGGTCGAATACGACCAGGCGGGCGGGGGCGGATTCTTCGGCGATCCCACCACACCGGAACTGGACGCCGCCGGAGGTGGGCGGTTCCAGGTGTTCCAGCGCGGGTCCTCGATCTACTGGCATCCGGCGACGGGAGCGCATCAGGTCGGCGGGGCCGTGCGCGACAAGTGGCGCGACCTCGGGTGGGAGACGGGAACTCTCGGCTATCCGGTCACCCGTGAGTACGGCACGCCGGTGAACCCCGGCCGCTACAACCACTTCCAGGGTGGTTCGATCTACTGGTCCGTCGGCACCGGCGCACACCAGATCGGCGGCGCGATCCGGGACAAGTGGGCCGCCTACGGCTGGGAGAGCGGCGCGCTGGGCTTCCCCATCACCGACGAATCCGCGGCGGGCAAGGACAACGGGCGTTACAACCTCTTCCCCGGCGGAGCCGTCTACTGGTCCGCGCGCACCGGGGCGCACGTGGTCTGGGGAGCCATTCGCGACCAGTGGGTCGGCCGCGGCGCGGAGAACGGCGTCTACGGCTTCCCCACCAGCGACGAGTACGACTACGAGGGCGGTAAGGCCCAGGATTTCCAGGGCGGCCGCATCACCTGGCACCCCTGATTTCGTTACTGGTGGAATCTCCAAATTCGGGTCGGCAACTCTGCGGGTGTTCGGGTAGCGCGGCGCGCACCTCCCCAATAGGGTCGGAGTTTGTGCAGATCAAGTCGATGCCGCAGGTGGCGCATGCCGCCATGTTGGGACTCGGGGCGTACCGCCCCCGCCGAATCGTCCCCAATGCCGAGATCGTGGACCGGATCAACTCCTCCGACGAGTGGATCCGAACGCGCTCCGGAATAGCCGCCCGCCGCTGGGCCGAACCGGACGAGACCATCGTCTCCATGAGCACCGCCGCGTCCCGGGACGCCTTGGCGGCGGCGGGAATCGATGCCGAGCAGATCGACGCCGTCGTGCTGGCGACCTCCTCGCAAATGGTGCTCGGACCGTCGGCGGGCGCGGTGGTGGCCACCGAACTCGGCATGCACGACACCGCGGCCTTCGACGTCTCCGCCGGATGCGCCGGATTCTGCTACGCGCTCGCCAATGCCGCGAGCCTGGTGCGCTCCGGCGAGGCTCGGTACGTGCTGGTGATCGGCGTGGAGCGGCTGTCGGACCTGCTCGACCCCACCGACCGCACCTGCGCGTTCATCTTCGCCGACGGCGCGGGCGCGGCCGTGGTGGGTCCGGCCGAAGCCGAGGGCATCGGCCCGGTGGCCTGGGGCTCGGACGGCAGCCAGACCTCGGCGATCAAGCAGGACAAGGACTTCCAGCAGTACTTCGCCGAGGTCGCCGCCGCGGAGGCCGCCGGGGGCAGCTCGGAGCGGCCCTACATCCGGATGAACGGGCAGGCCGTCTTCCGCTGGGCGGTCACCTTCCTGGAGAAGGCGTGCCGCGACGCGCTGGAACGGGCGGGGGTGGCGGCCGAGGAGCTGAACGCCTTCGTACCGCACCAGGCCAACAGCCGCATCACCGACGCACTGGTCCGGACCCTCGGATTGCCCGAAACCGTCGCCATCGCACGGGATATCGCCGAGACCGGCAATACCAGCGCCGCCTCCATCCCGATGGCCATGGAGCAGTTGCTGCGCTCGGGCGCGGCCCGGCCCGGCGACGTCACGCTGCTGCTCGGCTTCGGAGCGGGCCTGGCCTACGCGGGCCAGGTCGTGCGCATGCCCGCGGTGGTGTGATCGGCGATCCGGTCACCGACCCGGAATTCATCGCGGGGAAATTCGGTTGCCGAATCTGTCGGTGGCCGATGAGATCGTAGGGATCACGCCGTCACTACCGGCGACACCTCCCCCGATCGAAGGACTCCCGCCGTGGATACCGCCGTCAGTTCGCAGCCCGCCGGGCTCGCCGATAATCGGGCCGGGCGGCGCGAGTGGGTCGGCCTCGGCGTGCTCGCGCTGGCCTGCCTGGTCTACGCCATGGACCTGACCGTGCTGCATCTGGCGGTACCGCAGATCAGCGCGGTCCTCCAGCCGACCAGCGCGCAGCTGCTGTGGATCATCGACGTCTACGGATTCATGGTCGCGGGCCTGCTCATCACCATGGGCACGCTCGGCGACCGGATAGGGCGGCGACGCATCCTGCTGGCAGGTGCGGCGGCCTTCGGCCTGGCGTCGGTGATCGCGGCCTTCGCACCGACGGCGGAGGCATTGATCCTGTGCCGGGCGCTGCTCGGCATCGCGGGGGCGACCCTGGCCCCCTCCACGCTGTCGCTGATCTTCAACATGTTCCGCGACTCGCGGCAGCGGTCGGTGGCGGTCGGCGTGTGGGTGGGCGCGTTCTCCGCCGGCGGCGCGATCGGACCGCTGGCGGGAGGCGTACTGCTGGAACACTTCTGGTGGGGTTCGGTGTTCCTGCTCGCGGTGCCGGTCATGGTGCTGCTGCTGGTGCTCGGGCCGAAGGTGCTGCCGGAGTTCAAGGATCCGGAGGCGGGTCGACTCGACCTGATCGGCGCGGCGCAGTCCGTGGTCACCATGATCGCGCTGGTCTTCGCCATGAAGCAGATCGCGCAGGACGGCATCGGCGTCGGCGCGCTGGCGGCACTGGCCGTCGGCGTCGCGGCGGGCGTGCTGTTCGTGCGGCGGCAGCTGTCGCGGCCGGACCCCATGCTGGACCTGCGCCTGTTCAAACTCGGCGAATTCCGTACCGCGTTGACCGTCAATGTGATCGGCGTCTTCGTGGCCTTCGGGTACTTCCTGTTCATCGGGCAGTACTTCCAGCTGGTGCTGGGCATGTCACCGTTGCGGGCGGGTATCGCCATGGCGCCCTCGGGGCTGGGATTCATCATCGGTTCGCAGCTCGCCCCGCGCATCGTGCGGGTGCTGCGACCGGCGTATCTGATCGGCGGCGGGATGAGCGTGGCGGCCGTCGGGCTCGCGCTGCTCACCCAGGCGTCGGCGGACAGCGGCCCGATGCTCGCCATCGTGGCCTCCCTGCTGATCTCCCTCGGCCTGGCCCCGGTCTTCGGCATCACCACCGAACTGATCGTCGGCTCGGCCCCGCCCGAGCAGGCGGGCGCGGCGTCGGGCCTCTCCGAGACCGGCGCGGAACTGGGTGGGGCCCTGGGTATCTCGATACTCGGCAGCCTGAGCGTGGCCATCTACCGCGGCGATCTCACCACCCTGCCCGCCGGATTGCCCGCCGAGACGAGCGAATCCGTCCGCGACACCCTCGGGGCGGCGGTGGCGGTGGCGGAGTCGCTACCCGAGCAGATCGGGACCGCCGTCCTGACCGCGGCCCGCGAGGCGTTCCTGCACGGCGTGCACTTGACCGCGGGCATCGTGACCGTGGCCGCGGCCGTGCTGGCGGTCATCTCCGTGATCAAGCTGCGGCACATCCCGGCGGGTGAGCTGAACGGGCACGAGTAGAGCGGTCAGCTCGACGATCCGCCGCGGGCGCTCAGCCTGCGAATGGGTCCGATCAGTGAACGGTAGACCGGCCGGACGATACGCCCGGGCAGATGGCGATGGCGTTCCTCCTCCCAGACCCGGGCCCTGTGGTGCGCCGCGAGCGGCGACCACCGATCGGGGTCCTGGGGCTGGGAGGTGCGGAATCCGATGCGGCACAGGTGCTTCGTATTGACGAAGCCGTACTGCGCGGGACTGACCAGCCGCACCGGTGCGCCGTGATCACCGTCGAGCGGTCGCCCGTCGAGCCGGTCGGCGATCAGCACATCGGCGTGCAGGACATCCTCGAGCAGCGTGATCGATCGGTAGCCGTCGAGACCGTCGAAGACGACGTGGCTGATCACCGCGCCCGGCCGCAGCCGTGGCACCACCCGGGTGCGGTAGAGGGTCTCGAACGCGATCCCCTCCCACCGCAGACCGGTCGCGGACCATCCCGCGACACAGTGGAAGTCGGCTTCGATCTCACGTCGCGGCAGTTCGGTGAGTCCCGCGACCGGCAGGGTGAAGCCCTCGGTCAGGGCACCGCCGACCCCGATGACCGGATCGTCGGGGATCGGCGGTGGCGGGTGGTGCAGATGTGTTCCGAACCGTGGAAATCCATCGACGGCGCGCTGACCCGGGGGGAGTTTCATGCCGATCCTCTGTCCTGCCGCAAGCGAACTGGTACCGCTCCATATAGGGCGACTGCTCTATATGGAGCGAACGTACTAGTTCCCTGCCGTCGCGCGCAAGGACTGTGACCGGCGGATCACACCGGTCGCAGTCCGGCTCCCACGCCGCCGTTGGCGTTCACGGCGTGCAGAATGTCGCCGATGGGGCGGAAGTACGCGGGCGAGTGGATCGGGAATGCCCCTGTCACGCACGGCATATCGATTCCGAAGGGGGTGACGTGCCCCTGGTTCATGCCGACGAGTTGATCGCCCACGGTGACCGGCCCACCGGAATCGCCCGGAATGGAACAGGACTGGTTGACAATGATGTTGCTCGCCGCACCCCAGACGACGCCGCAGTCGAAACCACTGGAACGACCGCTGGAGCAGACGGGCGCGCCGGGAGCGGGCGGTGCCCCGACTCCGGCGATGGTGGTCTGACCGACCGTGCGCACCGGCGTCACCTTGGCCGGATCGAATTCGATGACCGCATAGTCCAGATCCTGGCCCTGATCGGAGAACACCACCGTGCCGAGCACACCGGTCGCCAGGGACCGCTCGGCCCGCACCGGCGACCCGGCCGCCGCACAGTGCCCGGCAGTGAGGCCGACCAGCCGACCGGCGGCGTCGTAGCCGATGGCCGTCAGCGAACACGCCTCATGGGTGTTCAAGATGATCCCCGAACTGCCGCCCAGCACGGCCGGAGCCGGATCGGCCGCGGCAGCACCGACCCCGGCGATGGAAACAAGTGCCGCGCCGACCACGGCCGCGACCGCGAAACGCCTTCTCATACCTGAATTCCTCTCGTAGCCGTGATCCCGTCGCCCCGCCGTCACCAGTACTGACCGACGACGAGTAGCGCGCCCGGATCACGCGGGTCGAGAGGATTCACCACCGACACATAGGCCCCGCCACCGGGATGCGCGGCGGCCTCGGCGGCGATCGCGGCGGTGCTGGCGTAGGTGCTGCCATCCGGCTCGGCCAGTTGCGATTCCGGCTCCAGATCCACCCGCTGCGCTCCGAACGGCACCAGCGCGTCGATTCCACCCGGAATCGGACCGGTCGCGAAGGCGGCGGTCTCACCCGGCGTGAGCACGACTCCGACCTCGTCCGGTCCCACGAACGGGGTGACGGCCGACGCCGTGCCCGAACCCACCAGCACAGCGGCGGCACCGCCGGCCGCCGCGACGAAACCCAGGGAGATGACTCGAATACGCATGATCCCGCTCTTTCTCGATCGACACCGGACAACCGTCCGAATGGAGTGCTCAGAGTGAACATGGTCAGCAAATTTCTGGCAATCCACGGGTGTCACTTCGGAGCGCGTGTGATCCGCCGTTCACCTTCCGTACACCAGCAAATCCCTGCACAACGCCGCTGCAACGTCGTCGCCGAGCAGCGGATGTAATCCTCGCCACCGAGCGCCCGTGACCTGTTGCGGCGGCGATATCCTCTACTTCCAGGGCATCAGCTATTAGACAGCTATCATTGGGCTTCGGTGGTCACACCGGCCGCACACCTGCCCCGACCCCACCCGCGACATCGAGCGCGTGCAGGATTTCCGTGATCGGACGGAAGTAGGCGGGTCCGTACAGCGGAAACGCCGCGCTGACGCACGGCAGGTCGATCCCCCACGGCTTCAGATGCCCCTGATTCATGCCGACGAGGCGGTCCCCCACGGTGACCGGTCCCCCGGAGTCCCCGGGAATGGAACAGGACTGGTTGTAGACCCGCCCATCCACCGACGCCCACACCATCCCGCAGTCGAACCCACTGGACCGCCCGTCGGCGCACACGGTCGTCCCGAAACCCGGTGCCGTCCCGATCCCGGCGATCGTGGTCGCCCCCACCGTGCGCACCGCGTTCACCCGGGCCGGATCGAATTCGATCACCGCGTAATCGAGCCCCTGCCCCCGGTCGGAGAACACCACGGTGCCGAGCACACCGGCCTCGGGCGACCGCTCCGCGCGCACCGGCGCACCGGCATGGGTGCAGTGCCCCGCCGTCAGGCCGACCAACCGGCCCCCGCCGTCGTATCCGATCATGGTGAGCGAACAGGGCTCGCTCGCCAACACGATCCCGGAACCACCGCCGAGCACGGCGGGTGCGGGTGCGGCCCCGGCGACGCCGCCGCCACTCACGGCCGCGAGAACCGAACCCGCGAGGGCGACCAACGCGCGGCGAAACCTGACCATGGCATGCGTCCCTTCGTCGTACGGCCCGTGGAATGCCCGGGTGTCCTCACCATGATTCGCTGTCACCGCGCGGGCGCGATCACATCCGAGCGCGTTTCGTTCGAATATCGAGACCACCGGGCCGGTCCGAGGAGGTATCCGGACACACGACAACGCCCGGGATCGCGACGACCCCGGGCGTTTCACCGGACCGCGGCTAGGCGTCGAGGGCGCGGCCGAAGGCCGCCGCCATATCCGCGACCTGCTGTTCGGTGATGACGAAGGTGGGCGAGATCTGCAAGGCGCCCTGGCCCGCCGCGCGGGTCGAGACGCCGTGCGCGCGCAGGGTTTTCACCATGGCGAGCGCTTCGGCGGGGTCGGCGAGCTGCACGGCCGCCACCGCGCCGACACCGCTGCGGACCTCGGCGACCCGCGGGTGCGCCGCCAGCGGCGAGAAGTGTTCGTGCAGCAGCGCTTCCAGGTTCTTGCTGGCGTCGAGGAGGTGTTCACGCTCGATGATGTCGAGGTTGGCCATGGCCGCGGCGGCCGAGGCGGCGTGGCCACCGTAGGTGTAGCCGTGGCGGAACCAGACGCCGCCGCCGAAGAAGGGGGCGGCGATGTGCGGGGCGATGAACACCGCGCCCATGGGCAGGTAGCCGGAGGTGAGACCTTTGGCGGTGGTCATCAGGTCGGGCTGGAGGTCGAAGCGGGACGAGGCGAACCAGGATCCGCCGATGCGGCCGAAGCCGGTGACCACCTCGTCGGCGATGAAGAGGATGTCGTGCTCGCGGCAGATGCGGCGGACCTCGGTGAGGTAGCCCGGCGGCGGCGGGTAGACGCCGCCCGCGCCGATGACGGGTTCGACGAAGAAGGCGGCGATGCGGTCCGCGCCGACCTCGGTGATGAGCGCGGACAGGGCGGCCGGATCGTCCCAGCCGACGGTGCGGGCGTCGGACATGAACTCGCCGTAGCCCTCGCGGTTGACCGGGATGCCCGCGAGCGCGGTGCCCGCCACGTGCATGCCGTGGTACGCCTTCTGGCGGCCCACGATGACGGTCTTCTCGGGCTTGCCCTGCGCATGCCAGTAGCGGCGGGCCAGTTTGGCGGCGGTGTCGATGCCGTCGGAACCCCCGGAGGTGAAGAAGATCTTGCTGCCGGGCACCGGTGCGATGGCGGCGAGCCGCTCGGCCAACTCCCGCAGCACCGGGGAGGCCAGGTCGCCGAAGTTGGAGTAGTGCGCGATATCGCCCAGCTGGGCGGCCACGGCGTCGGCGATCTCGCGGCGACCGTGGCCGACATTGGTGAACCACAGCCCGGCGGTGGCATCCAGATACCGGTTCCCGGCCTCGTCCCAGACGTACGCGCCCGCACCGCGCGCCACCACGAACGCTCCGTCGCGCTCCACCGCACCCATATCGGCGAAGCCGTGCCACAGCGAACCCACAAGCACCTCCCTGGACCACCCGCCGCCCACACTTCGCACACGGCGCATTTCACTTCACGACTACGGTAGCCGCCGAGTGAGGTGGGCCCGCCACCGGACCGGACGGTCAGGGGCGGCGGGCAAGGCGCAGCTGGCCGGGCTTGGCCTGCTCATAGGCGTCGCGGCCGGAGAGATGTTCGGGCACACCGACTTCCCACCAGGCCCCGGATTCGGTCCAGGAGCGCGCCTGGGTGCGGATCACCACCACGGCCGGCCGCCGCTCGGCCAGCGCGGCGGTGCGGGCGTTCTTGTAGGCCACCCGGAACTGCACCAGATCACCCGCGGTGAACACCAGGCAACCCATGGCGTGGGCGTGCTGGGCGAAGTCCACCCGCGGCGGACGCGGATGGTTGCTGCGGCAGTCGGCGTAGAAGTTGTTGTACGGCTCGCCGCCCTGCCCCTCCTGGAGGCGGCCGATCACCGCGTACCCGTCGTTGTCGCAGACCACGGCCACCAGCGGATGTCCGGCGAAGGCGGCGGAGAACAGGTCCGAGTTGAGCATCAGGTAGGAGCCGTCACCGAGCAGGGTGGTGACCAGGCCGCGGAAATGCGACATGGCCGCGCCCCACGCACCCGCGAGCTCGTAGCCCATACAGGAGAACCCGTATTCGACATCCATGGTGGGTTCACCGCCGGAGGCACGCCAGCCGCCGATGAGTTCGCCGGGCAGCCCGCCCGAGGCCGTCATGACGTAGTCGTCGGCGGTGCTGAGCTCGTTCACCACCCCCACGATCTGGGCGTAACTGGGCGGGCCGGGCGTCGGGGCGCGCAGTTTGTCGACATGGGTATCCCATTCCGACCGCACCGCCGCCGCCCGCGCACTCCAGGCCGGATCGGCATTCCAGCCGGTCATATGCGCGGCCAGGTCCTCCAGCGCGGTATCGGCGTCGGCGACCACCTCCAGCGCACCGTGTTTGACCGCGTCGAAGCGGGCCGCGTTGACATGGATGAGCCGCACGTCCGGATCGAACAGCGTCCACGACGCGGTGGTGAAGTCCTGAAGCCGGGTGCCGACCGCCAACACCGCGTCGGCCTGGCCGGCCAAGGCATTGGCCGACGCCGAACCGGTGATGCCGAGCGGTCCGGCGTAGAGCGGATCGTCGTGCGCGACGAGCGTGCGCCCCGCGGTCGTCTCGGTCACCGGAATCCGGTGCCGCCGTGCGAATTCCAGCGCCCGCGCCGCGGCACCCGAATAGCGCACCCCGCCACCGAGCACCAGCAGCGGGCGCTTCGACCGCCGCAGCGCCGCGGCCGCCTCCTCCAGACTGCGCCGGTCCGCGCGCGGCCGCGGCACCCGGTGCACCACGGGTTCGAACAGCCGCTCCGGGAAGTCGAAGGTCTCGGCCTGCACATCCTGCGGCAGTGCCAGCGTCACCGGTCCCGCCTCGGCCGGATCGGTGAGCACCCGCGCCACCTGCGGCAGGGTGGCGAGCAGCTGTTCGGGCCGGGTGATGCGGTCGAACCAGCGGCTCACCGCCCGGAACGCGTCATTGACGGTGACGGTCGGATCGCCGAAATGCTCCACCTGCTGCAGGACCGGATCGGGTGCGCGGCCGGTGAAGGTGTCCCCCGGCAGCAACAGCAGCGGTAGTCGATTGGCGTGCGCCACCCCGGCGGCGGTCACCATATTGAGCGCCCCCGGCCCGATGGAGGAGGTGGCGACGCCGATCTGCCGTCGATGCGTGGCCTTGGCCAGCCCGACCGCGGCCAGCGCCATCCCCTGCTCGGTGTGCCCGCGCCAGACCGGGATCACATCGCGCCGCTCCTCCAGCGCGGTGCCCAGCCCCAAGACGTTGCCGTGCCCGAAGATGGCGAAAACCGCCGGGAACATGGGCACTTCACGCCCGTCGAGAGTTTCCGAATGCTGTGCGATGAGCCAGGCGACCAGCGCCTGCGCGGTGGTGAGTTTCATGCGGACAACCTCATTCGATGCGACCTTTGTGGTCGGTGAGCGGGCAGCGCGGGTCGAGTGTCTCGTGGTGCCACTGGTCCCGCACCCAGGCATGGGCGGGATCGTCGCAGAAGGCCATCGACCGCTCCGCCGCGGGACCGGCCAGCACATTCAGGTAGTACATGGGGTAACCGGGCGCGGCGATACACGGACCGTGATACCCGTGCGGAATCAGGAAGACGTCACCGTCGCGCACCGCCACGTTCTCGTCCAGCGTGCCGTCGGCGGTGTAGGTGCGGTGCATGCCGAAACCGGTGGGCGACGGCGTGATTCCGTCGGGACCGGCGATGCGGAAGTAGTAGATCTCCTCGTTGGCGACCTCGCATTCGGTGGACTCGTCGTGCTTGTGCGGCGGGTAGGAGGACCAGTTGCCGTCGGGGGTGAGCAGTTCGCAGGCATTGAGTTTGTCGGCGTGCTCCCAGACGCCGGGGGTGCCGAAGTTGACGACCTGCCGGGTGGCGCGGCCCGCACCCCGCACCTCGACCGGAACCTCTTCGGCCGGGCCGTATTTCGGGGTGAGTCGGCGGGTGCAGCGGGCCATCGGCAGCGCCACCTCCACCCCGGAGTCGGTGGCCAGCTCCACCTCGGCGTCGCGGGGCACGTAGGCGAAATCGGTGACCCGCGTGAACACCGAGTCCCGCCCCTCCAACGCGAAGACCTCGCCGTCCACCCGTACCGTGCAGGAACCGGCCAGCGGCAGCACGAACGCCTCGAACTCCCCGGTGTGCACCGTGCTCCGGGCTCCGGGCGCGAGTCGCAGCACCCGCAGACCCGTGTAGGTCCAGCCCGCCGCCTCGGGGGTGAGCAGGACGGGATCCGCACCCGCGGTGAGGGTTCCGGCGGGGCGGTGTAGTGCGCTCATTTCGCGGCCCCCAGCGTGCGGGCGGCCGCGTCCACGGCGGCAGCCACGTCACCGTCGGGCGGGTACAGCAGACTGCGGCCGACCACCAGCCCGCGCACCACCTCGTGACGCAGTGCGGTGCCCCAGGATTCGAGATCGGCGGCCGGATCACCCGAGGGCACGCCGCCCAGTACGACCACCGGCAGCGTGGTCGCCTCCAGCACCGAAATATCCTCCGGTGCTGGAATTTTCAGCCAGGTGTGGGCGGAGGTGATCCCCAGCCCGGCCGCCACCGTGATGGCCCGTTGCAGTGAGGCCGCGTCCTTGCACATGACCAGCGCCCCGGACTCGTCACGTCGGTAGGGCAGCGGTTCCACCATGGCCATCAGCCCGTGCGCGGCCAGGGCCGATACCGCGCGGGCACACGCGTGTAGCGTCGGCGCGGTCGACCGGTCCGAATCCACCAGGCGCAGCAGCATTTTGCCGCCGTCGAGCCCGAACTTCACCAGCGATTCGGCGTCGTATCCGGTGAAGCGGTCGTCGATCTCCCAGTCCGCCCCGGCCAGACCGCCCCGGTTCATGGAGCCGACCACCACCTTGTCGTGCAGGGCGTCCAACAGCAGCAGTTCCTCGACGATATCGGGTGAGCCGAGCACACCGTCCACGGCCGGATGCTCCAGGGCGATGAGCAACCGCTCCAGCAGCGTGCGCCGATCCGCCATGGCGGTGCGGTCCGGGCCGACACCCAGCGCGCCGCGCGCCGGATGGTCGGCGGCCACCAGGAACAGGGTGCCGCGCTCGGACAGCAGCCGCTCGCGGCGACGGCGGTCGGCGTAGGCGCGCGGCACCGCGTCCGGGTCGGTGGCGCGCACCCGCAGCAGTTCCTGCCAGCGCTCATCGGTCAGGTGCACAGCAACTCCTCGATCTCGGTCGCGGTGGGCATGGCGTCGGCGCAGGCCAGCCGGGCGGCCACCAGCGCACCGGCGGCATTCGCGTAGGTGGCGATGCGGTGCGGGTCCCAGCCCGCCAGCAGCCCGTGGGCCAGCGCCCCGCCGAACGCGTCGCCCGCGCCGAGACCGCAGACGACCTCCACCCGGCAGGGCGGCACGGTGGCGCGGTCGTCCGCGGTCGCCACCAGCACGCCCTCGGCTCCGCGTTTGATCACGGCCAGCTCGACGCCCCGGGCCAGCAGCCGATCGGCGGCCGTGTCCGGATCGTCGGTGCCGACCGCCACCTTGGCCTCGGTGCGATTGCCCACCACCACGTTCACGTGGTCGAGCATCCAGTCGATCTCGGTGTGGGCGGTGTGTTCGTCGGGCCAGAACATGGGCCGGTAGTCGAGATCGAGCACGGTGTGGCCGCGCCTGCCGCGCCGCCGCAGTATCTCCCGCTGGGTCGAGCGGCCGGGCTCGGCGCTGACCCCGGTACCGGTCACCCACAGCAGCGGCACGGAAGCGACCGTGTCCCAGGGAATCTCGTCCTCGGTCAGGGTGAGGTCCGGGGCGGTGGGCAGCCGGTAGAACAGCAGCGGCGGATCGGCGGGCGGATTCAGCTCGCAGAACACCACCGGGGTGAGCAGATCCGGCGCGGTCGACACATAGCGGGCCGACACCCCGAAACCCTCCAGCGCGGTGCGCACGTAGTCACCGAAGCCGTCCGGCCCCACCTTGGTGAGCACCGCCGCGCGCCGCCCCAGCCGCGCCGCCGCGACCGAGACATTGGTGGCGGTGCCGCCGAGGAACTTCGCGAACGTCCGCACCTGGGCCAGCGGCACCCCGCTCTGCTCGGGATACAGATCGACCCCGACCCGGCCGACGGTCAACACCTCCAGATCCGTCACTCCGACACCACCCGCGCCAATTCGTGTTGCAGCGCCTCGAGTTCCGCGCCACCGGCCATCTGGCGGGTGAGTTCGGAGAGCTCGATCTCGTTCTTCTCGTACGAGCCGAGCATGGTGCCGCGCTTGAGCAGCAGGAACCGGTCACCCACCGGGTAGGCGTGATGCGGATTGTGGGTGATCAGTACGACGCCCAGACCGCGGTCACGCGCCTGCACCACATACTTGAGCACGATGCCCGCCTGTTTGACGCCCAGTGCGGCGGTGGGCTCGTCGAGGATCAGCACCTTCGCGCCGTAGTGCACGGCGCGGGCGATGGCGATGCACTGCCGCTGACCGCCCGACAGCGTACCGACGGGCTGCTCCAGATCGCGAATGTCGATACCCATATCGTCCAGTGCGTGCCGGGTGATCTCCATACCCTTGCGCCGGTCCAGCAGCCGGATCGGGCCGTAGTTCCTGGTCGGCTCGGAGCCCAGCACGAAATTGCGCCACACGCTCATGAGCGGCACCACCGCGAGGTCCTGGTACACGGTGGCGATACCGCGGTCCAAAGCCTCACGCGGGGAGGAGAATCGGGTCGCGGTGCCCTCGATCCGCAGCTCACCCCGATCGTGCTGATGCACCCCGGACAGGATCTTGATGAGGGTGGACTTGCCCGCGCCGTTGTCACCGAGCACGCAGGTGACCTCACCCGCCCGGACCACGGTGGACACCTCCCGCAGCGCCACCACGCCACCGTAGCTCTTGCCGATGTCGACGGTCTCGATGAGTGGGGTGGTCATCGCCGTACCCTTTCCGCCTGCTTCTTGAAAGCATTGTTGACCAGGACGGCCGACAGCAGCAGCACACCGAGGAAGAGCATGAACCAGTCGCTGTTCCAATTGGCGTAGACGATGCCCTGCCGAGCCATGCCGAAGATGAGCGCGCCGATGGCCGCGCCGACCACCGAACCGAAGCCGCCGGTCAGCAGGCAGCCGCCCACCACCGCGGCGATGATGTACTGGAACTCCAGTCCCACACCCTGATTCGCCTGCACACTGGTGAAGCGCAGCAGATTGCACGCGCCCACCACCCAGGCCGCGAACGCGGTGCCCATGAACAGCAGGATCTTGGTGCGCACCGCGGGCACGCCGACGGCACGGGCGCTGGGCAGCGCGCCGCCGACCGCGAAGATCCAGTTGCCGAAGCGGGTGCGCACCAGCAGCAGGGCGGCCAGCAGGGTCAGCACGATCCACCACACCACCGACGCCTGGATGTGGGCGTCGCCGATATCGGTGGTGGAGGCGAATACCCAGCCCGCCGACTCGTAGCCGTCGGCGCCGCGAATGCCCGACACCTGCACGGTGCCGGTGGCCAGCCGGGTCACGCCGAGATTCAGACCCTGTAGCGCCAGGAAGGTGCCCAGGGTGACGATGAAGCTCGGCAGGCCGGTGCGCATCACCACCCAGCCGTTGAGCGCGCCCACGGCCAACGCGAAGACCAGCGAGGCGGCGAGGGCGAACCACACGTTCCAGCCGAGCTCCACCGCCAGCAGCGCGGT
Organism: Nocardia otitidiscaviarum; assembly: GCF_007362295.1. NCBI lineage: Bacteria > Bacillati > Actinomycetota > Actinomycetes > Mycobacteriales > Nocardiaceae > Nocardia > Nocardia otitidiscaviarum. The sequence goes on from NZ_CP041695.1 coordinate 4,358,588, forward strand.
CACCAGCGCCGTGGACGCGGTCATCACACCGGCGGACAGGTCGAACTCACCGCCGATCATGAGCAGCGCCACCGCCACCGCCATGATGCCGAGGGTGGAGGCGTCGTCGAGCCAGTTCGCCACCCCGCCCGGGCTGAGGAATTCGTCGGTGATCACCGAAAAGAAGAAGAACACCACCATCGCGCCGATCGCCGCACCGATCTCGGGCCGCACGATCAGCCGCTGTAGCAGCGGCGGCGGGCTGTTCTCTCGCCGATCGGCGGGTCCAGCGGGTTCCTTTGTCACAACAGCCATTTCGTTCTCCCGACCGGTGCTCACCGCGTGCCCTGGGCGACCAGGCCGCCGATGGCGTCGACATTGGATTCGTCCACGAAGGCCGGGCCGGTCTGCACCGGACGTCCGCCTCCGACGGTATCGAGATTGGTTTTGTACAGCTCCAGCAGCACCACCGGCAGATAGCCCTGCTCGTACTGCTGCTGGTCGACGGCGAAGAGCAGGCTGCCCGCCCGAATCGCCTCCACCACATCGGTATTCAGATCGAAGGTGGCGATGGCGGCCTCCGAGCGTGCCTCCCGGGCGCCGTCCACCGCGCGGGCGGCGATCTGCGAGTTCAGGGTCAGCACGGCGTCGATGGAGCGGTCCGCCTCCAGTGCGCCGCGAATCCGGGCCTGGGCGTCGGTGGGATTGTTGATATCGACCTGGAGGGTGGCGGCATTGCCGAAACCCTGCGTCGCACCCGCGCAGCGCTCGTTCGCGCCGATATTGCCCGCCTCGTGAATGACGCAGAGCATCTTGGTCTTTCCGGCATCCTTCAGCCGCGCCCCGGCTGCTTCGCCCGCGAGCCGTTCGCTCTGGCCGACATGGCCGATGGCGCCGAACTCGGCGCTCTCGGACTCACCGGAATTGATGGTGACCACCGGAATGCCCGCCGTCACCGCCTTTTCCACCGATTCGCGCAGGGCGTCGGGGTTGGCCATGGAGACCACCAGGCCGTCCACGCGCTGGGCCACGGCATTGTCGATGAGCTTGGCCTGCTGGCTCGGATCGCCGGAGGAGTTGTATTCGACGCGCACGCCGAACGTGTCGCCCGCGGCCTCGGCCCCGTTCTTCACCACGTTCCAGAAGGCGTCGCCGGGTGAGCCGTGCGTGACGAACGCGACCGATTCCAGGGTGCCGACCTCGACCGGTGCGCGAGTCTGCGTTCCCACCTCCGCCCCGGGGCCGGTACACGCCGCCAGTACGGCCACCGCGACGGCCGACAGTGGTAGTAGCCACCGCCACCGTCGCGGTCTGGTCTGCTGAGACATCGTCGTCCTCACTTCCAGCTAAATCCGTGCTGCGGCGAGCGCCGAGCCGATGGCCGCCAGATGCCGCAGACTGCGTTCGGCGTCGCGGGTCGGCGTCCTCGCGGTATCGCCCGGCCGCAATGCCGTGTCCTGCTCGATCACATACCAGCCGGTATAACCGGCGCGGTAAACCTCCCGCACCAGCGTGTCGATATCGATATCGCCCGCGCCCAGCGGGGCGTAGATGCCCTGCCGCACCGCCTCGCTGTACTCCAGCGCGCCGTCGCGCACCTGATCGGCGAGATCGAGACGAACATCCTTGAGATGGATGTGGCCGATGCGGTCCGCGTAGCGGCGCGCCAGTCCGACCGGGTCGGTGCCGCCGATGAGCAGGTGGCCGGTGTCCAGGCACAGCGGCAGGTCGGAGTCGGCTAGGAAGCGCTCCACCTCGGCCTCGGACTCCACGTGCGTGCCGACGTGCGGGTGCAGGGTTGTGCGCAGGCCCACCTCGGCGGCGATGGCCGCGATGGCGGCGGCGGTGTCGACCAGGGTGTCCCATTCGGTGTCGGTGAGCGCGGGGCGTTCGTCGTAGCCGTCGAGGCCGGTGGCGGCCGCCAGGATGAGCACCTCCGCACCCGCCCGCGCGTAGCGGGCGGCCGTATCGCGGGCGAAGGTGAGCGCCGTGTCGGACTCCCGGTGCAGCGGAAGGGCGAGGAAGCCGCCGATCGCGGTCAGGCCGTGTTCGCCGAGCTGTGCGCGCAGCGCGAGAGGGTCGGCGGGCAGATAGTCCGGTGGCCCGAATTCGGTGGCGGTGATGCCGAGCGCGGCCATTTCGGCCAGGACGGTGTGCGCGTCGAGAACGTGTCCCCAGCCGGGGACTTCGCAGACTCCCCAGGAGATCGGTGCGGCGGCGATGCGCAGCGGGTGCAGCGGTGCGGTCATCGGAACTTCCTCGACCTGTCGTAGTCACACGGTTGTGGCTCCATGCGTTGGAGCGCTCCAACTATGTAATCTGGGTCACTCGTGTGTCAAGAACCCTCAGCGGGTTTCATGATCGCGAAACCCCTTGAAATGATGGGTTTTACTGCGTGAACAGGGATACCGGGTTGCCGGAAAATGTCCGATTAGAGCGCTCTATTGATTGGTTCGCGTCCGGGCAGTAACGTGCCACACACACCAGCACCGACACGGAGGGATTTGTGACGCGACCGACGATGGAGGACGTCGCCGCTCGGGCGGGCGTCTCCCGCGCCCTGGTCTCGCTCGTCATGCGGGGCTCCCCCAAGGTGAGCGAACACCGCCGGCGGGCGGTGCTCGACGCCGCCAAGGAACTGGGGTACCAACCGCATTTCCTGGCCCGGTCACTGGCCAGCCGAACATCCAATCTCGTCGGCGTCATGGTGTCGGACCTGCGCAATGCCTACTTCGCCGAAGTGGTGGAGGGTATGGACGCGGCGGCGCAGGAAGCCGGGCTGGAACTGATCCTCAATACCGGGCGGCGCAGTGCGGCACGGGAACGGGCGGCGCTGGAAAGTCTGCTGTCGTTCCGGCCCGGTGGGATCATCCTGCTGTCGCCGGTCCTACCGGCCGCGGCCATACGGGAAGCGGCCCAGCGGTGTCCGGTGGTGTTGGTGTCGCGGACCTCGAATATCGCGGGGGTCGACACGGTCAACGACGACGGTGAGACCGGTGCGGGACAGGCCGTGGATCACCTGGTGTCACTGGGACATCGGCGCATCGTGCACTTCGACGGCGGGGCCGCCTTCGCCGCCGGGCCGCGGCGCAAGGGATACACCGCGGCGATGGAGCGGCACGGGCTCGAACCGATGGTGATCCCGAGCGAACACACCGACGCCGCGGGCGCCGCCGCGGTGCGGAAACTGTTGAACGTCTTCTCCCCCAGCACCTTTCCCACCGCACTGGTCTGCGGCAACGATTTCAACGCCTTCGGCGCCATGTCCGCCCTCGACGAGGCCGGACTGCGGGTGCCGGAGGACGTGTCGGTGGTCGGCTACGACAACACCTCGCTCGCGGCCCTGCGCTACGTCTCACTCACCACCATCGACCAGCCGCGCACCCGCATCGGTCAACTGGCCGTGGCAGCACTCACCCAGCGGCTGCGCGACGGACGCACCGAACCACTACGCAGCCGCGTCGAACCCGCCCTGGTCGTCCGCTCGACGACGGCCCCACCTCGCATCTGAGCCAATCAGGAGAATCATGTCTTCCCTTCGCATCGGCCTGGCCGGGACCGGCCGCATCGGAACCTCCCACGCCGAGACCCTGAAAGCGCTGCCGGACGTGGAATCGGTGGTCGTCGCCGACGTCGACACCGAACGGGCACGCGAGACCGCCCGCAAGCTCGGCGTCGACTTCGCACCCGATATCGACGCGCTGCTCGCCGCCGACCTCGCGGGGCTGGTGATCACCACGGCCACCGACTCCCATCCCGAACTCATCCTCGCGGCCGTGGCACGCGGACTGCCGGTCTTCTGCGAGAAGCCCATCGCGGCCGACATCTCGGGGACACTCGCGGTGATCGAACGGCTCACCGGATCGTCGGTACCGGTGCAGATCGGCTTCCAGCGGCGCTTCGACGCGGGCTACCGGGCCGCCCGCGCCGCCGTCGCCAACGGGGAGCTCGGCTGGCTACACACCCTGCGCGCCACCACACTGGACCCGACTCCCCCTCCCGCCGAATACATTCCGCGCTCCGGCGGCCTGTTCCGGGACTGCGGCGTCCACGATTTCGACATCATCCGCTGGGTGACCGGACGCGAGATCACCGAGGTCTACGCCGTCGGCGCCAACCGGGGCGAGCAGTTCTTCGTGGACGCGGGCGACGTGGATACCGCCGCGGTGGTGCTGCGCATGGACGACGGCGCGTTGGCGACCGTCTCCCTCACCCGCTACAACGGGGCCGGTTACGACGTACGGCTGGAACTGTTGGGCTCGGTGGGCAATGCCATTGTGGGACTGGACGATCGAGCGCCACTGCACTCGGTGGAACCGGATTTCCCGGCGTCACCGCTGCCCGCCTACCCAGGGTTCATGGATCGGTTCCGGCGCGCCTACACCGAGGAGCTGTCAGCCTTCGTGGCGGTGGTCGACGGAACACTCGCCAACCCGTGCCCGCCGACCGAGGCGCTCGCGGCGTTCTACGTCGCCGAGGCGTGCGAGCTGTCGCGTCGCGAGCAGCGGCCGGTGACCATGCGCGAGGTGCGCGGAGGCCACTGACATCGAGCGGCCAGGGCCCTGCGCGAGTGAAGATCGTGCTCGGCGTCCGGTCGACAACGCAACCGCCCCCTTGCTGCACGACACCGGGTATGCCGCAGAATTGCTCTCCGACGCCAGAATCCGTGCATATGGAAGTTGCGATACATGCGAGTTGTGGAAACAGACGTAATCATTGTGGGCGCTGGCCCGACCGGCCTGATGCTGGCCAATGAATCGCGTCTGGCCGGAGTGCGGGCGCTGGTGCTGGAGAAGTACCCGCAGCCTCGGGAGACCCCGAAGGCCAGCGGTATCGGCGGCCGAATTCTCGACCTGCTGCGTTACCGCGGCCTGCTGGAGCGACTCGAAGCTGCGGGCGGCTCCTACCCGCCGCCCCGATTCCCGTTCGGCGGTGTGTATCTCGACCTCACTCAGCTGGCGGACCCGCCGATGCGGGCGCTGGCGATCCCGCAGCTGGCGATCGAACAGGTGCTCGGCCAGCGCGCCGAGGAACTCGGTTCCGAAATCCGACGCGGGCACACGGTGGTCGGGGTCGGCCAGGACGACGACACGGTGACCGCCGACGTGCACGGGCCCGACGGGCCCTACCAGGTGACGGCCCGCTACCTGGTGGGCTGCGACGGCGGGCGCAGCCCGATCCGTGGAATGGCCGGTATCGAGTTCTCCGGCACCACCTTGATCGAGGTCAACCGACTGGCCCAGGTCACCACGCCCGAGATGCTGACCGTGCACGACAATGGCGATCTCGACGTGCCCGGCGTAGGCAGAATCGCGGCCGGTTACACCCGAACCGAGCACGGCCAGTTCGCGATTCATGCCACCCCCGAAATCCTGTTCCTGCAAACCTCCGAGGACGAGGGCGCCGATTACGACAGTGACGAACCGCTGACCCTGCCCGAAGTGCGGGAAAGCATCCGCCGTGTACTCGGTGTGGATCTGCCACTGGGAGAACCTATGCGGTTGTCGCGCTACGTCTTTCAGGATCGTCAGGCCGAGCGGTATCGCGCGGGCCGGATTCTCGTCGCCGGTGACGCGGCCCACCTGTTCCCGGCCACCGGTACGGCCCTCAATGCGGGTATGTCCGACGCCACCAATCTGGCCTGGAAACTAGCCGCCGCGATCGAGGGCTGGGCTCCGGAGGGCTTGCTCGACACCTACCACGACGAACGCCATTTCGCCGGTGCCCGCGCCCGGCTCCAGACCCGAGCCCAGATGGCACTGCGTCGTGGCGGTGATCCGGCCGCCGACGCGCTGCGAACGGTCTTCGAGGAACTGCTCACCGACGAGGCGACGCAACGGCGTTTGGGAGCCTTGGTCGGCGGCACCGACATCCGCTACCCTCTGCCCGGCTCCGACCAGCACGCGCTGGCGGGCACCTTCGCCGCCGACCGCACCCTGCGTACCGACGTGGGCGTCACGAGCATCGCGGAACTCATGCGCGCCGCCCGCCCGGTCTTCCTCGATCTGGCCGACCGCGCGGACCTGCGCGCGATCGTCCGGGAGTGGCTGCCGCGCGTCGAGATCGTCACCGCCGAGACCGAGGACCAACCGGCCGATGCCCTGCTGATCCGCCCGGACGCGCATATCGCCTGGGCAGCGAGCGACGAGGAATCCGCCGATTCCGCGGCACCCACGCTGCGAGCAGCGCTCGCACGGTGGTTCGGATCGGAGACTTCACGCACCGGCTCACAGTCGGCAGACACCCCATCGGCGACCATGCTGCGTCGATAGGCGTCACCGCGTCGGTGGGGTCCCGGACCTCCATCCGCTGACCAGACCTCCAGGCGCCGCCGCGGGATCAGCCGATGGCGGCTACGAGCATGTAGGCGGTGCCCAGGTCCATGACGATGTGTGGCACCACCGTGGCGGGGCCTGCGGTACCGACGTGGTGCGGAACGATGTGGCGCAGAGCCTTTCTCGACATCGGTAGGGCCATGGCGGCGGCGTCGATGGTGAACAGGGTCGCCAGGGCGAGCATGGGGGCGGCGGGGGCTCCGCCGTGGTGTCCGCCGGTGTGACCGCTCATGGCGTAGAGCATGGCTGCTGCCGCCGTGAGGTGGTAGGCGAAGGGGATGACTCGGGCGGCGGGGGCCAGCGAGTTACCGTGCCACTGGATTATGCGGGCCAGGAACAGGAGGGCGTAGACCACTGTCATGGCGGTGAGGACGCCGTTCATGGCGTGGGGGTCTATGGCGGTGGGGAAGCCGATCATTGCGAGCATGACCAGGCACATCATCAGGTGTGCGGCGTCGGACTCCTGGTCTGTTTCCAGGGCGGGGGTGGGGGTGGCCAGGCGGGTTGTGACTATTGCGGCTGCGGCTATGAAGGATAGGAGGGCCAGCCATCGTAGGGGTTCGTACTGTTGGACGAATTGGGTCACAGCACACCACCTTTCAGCGGCGACGCAGGCTTTTCCATGATCGCACTTCGGGGGGCTGGGTGGAGGGGGATTTCGTTATCGATATGGAGTAGTTGCTCGGTGTGGAGTGGTTTCGGCCTTGTCCATGTGTTGAGGTGTCGGGGGTCGTGTCGGGTTCGGGGTGTTGCTGCAGAGATCTGAAAAGATGAGTGTGGTGGCGTTGGGTGCCTTACCTGGCTTTCGCTGACGCCGGGTTGGGTGCCGCAGCCTTCTACCCCAGCCGACGGACTGGCTGGGGTTGCGTTCTCGAGATGGTTGTTACCGGGGTGGTTGTTATTGGCGTAAGTGATCGCCTCGGGTCGGGTCCGGCCGCTGGGCGTTTTGCGGGGGCACCGTGCGGGCGTGAGGATCTGAGTGGTTGTGGTGGTCGGTGGCGTTTCGGTCGATCCGTCGCGGGGACGGGCGATCACACGCACCCGCACCCTGCCGACCCAACGGCAGAGGCATCGGCCGACCGACGACCGAGGGCTTCGGCTGGCCAAGCGTCGAGGGCGTCTGCTGCCCCTTCGTTCGAGGCGTCGGCTGGCCCTTCGTTCGAGGCGTCGGCTGGCCGCTCACTGGGGGCGCCTGGTGACCCAACGACGGAGGCGTCGGCTCGCCGATCACCGGACGCGACGGCTGACCCGACATCGGCGGCTGACCCACCACCGAAGGCGACGACTGACCCGACATCGGCGACGACGGCTGACACACCACCGAAGGCGACGGCTGACCCGACGTCGGCTGACTCAGTGGTGGAGGTGTCGATTGGCCGACCACCGGGGGCGTCGACCGTGCGAGCGCACGGGACATCGGCTGGCCGAGCGTTGGGGATGCCGATTGGCTGAGCGTCGGCGGCGACTGCCCGCCCGGGGCACCGGTGAGCCACTGCTCCGGATGATGATGCAGATTCACCCGGAGAACCCGTGCCGGATCGATCCGCGTCGGCGGCGCCCACACGACACGACCCGGATACCGGCCACTGCCGACACCACCGCCACGGTTGCCGCCGCCACCGAGGCCGCCGCCGATACCGCCGACGCCGCCGATGTTGCTGTTGCCGCCGCCGCGGTTGCCGCTGCTGCTGCTGTTGCCACCGGCGATGCCGTGGCTGTAGCCGCGTCCGAGGGTGGCCCACCCGGTCGGATCCTCGACATCCTCCGGGATCTGGGCATGGCAGCGATCGCACACCAACGTCAGGTTGTCGATATCGGTACGACCACCCCGCAACCACGGCACCATATGATGCACCGCACACATCGTCGCCGGAGCCTCACACCCCGGACGCGTACACCCCCGATCAGCGGCGATACACGCCAACCGCTGCCACGGCGACGCCAACCGATACTTCCCCCGACCCAAATGCAGGGGCAAACCCTTGCCGTCGAACAACATCAACAACGGATAGCTGCCCTCGGCCATCCGCAACGCATCCCGAACCGACATCACCGATCCCGACGCGGTATGCGCGTACCCGGTTCCGGCGTGCAGGTCGGTCACACTCATCGTCAACACCACCGACACCGGCACACCCCGATGACTCCCCAGGTTCTCCGGACCACCCCCGGCGGCCAGGAACGCTTTGAGCGCGTCGTGGTTACGCTGCCCGGCACTACGCCGATCCCGCCGCGCCGCCGCCTCCACCACATCCTTGTCGACCGCGCCCGACCCCATGCGGGGACTGGCGGGATCTTCGGGGTTGCACATGCCCGGACGCGCCCACTTGGCCAAGACGACATCCAACAGGGCACGCAGCTGCGGATCGAGCACGCCTTTGATCTCGCTCATACCGTCGACGCGTTGCTTGCCGAGCCAGAGCTCGCGGCGGCGGGCGCGGTCGTCGTCGTTGGTGAGGCCCCCGTCCGGGTCCAGACAGGTGAGCAGCACGTGACCGACCTTGCTCACGTACTCCGGCGGCATCTGGCTCGCGGCGTGCGCGAGGTGCTGTTCGGCCTCTGCCTGCGTCTCGACGGGCACCGCGTTGGGGATGCGGTCCATCACCCGCATGATCACCCGCGCATGCTCGGGCGAGATCGTGCCCTCGGCCTGCAACGCCGCGGTGGTCGGCAACAACGCCGGAGCGGGTTCCCCGCAGAACGCACGCGGCCGCAACGACGCCGACGCTCGTACCCGCGCCCCTGCCTCGGCCGCCGACAGGCGCAACACATCGATCAGATAGCCGCGCATCCCCTTGGCCCCGGCACGCTCCCACAGATGCCGGGACTCCACCTCGGCGATCATGCGATGCGACAGTGCCGCCATCCGACACCGCACCGACTCCACCTCCCGCATCACGTCCACGAGAGCGGTGTCGGACAGTCCGGTGAGGTCGGTCGCGAGCAGGGTGTCCATCGCCGCCGACAGACCGGCTGCGGTATCACCGCCTCGCGTTTCCCCCTCCGGAATCATGCATTAATTCTACCGCTAAATCTATTGCAGCAGAAGCGAAAACAGTATCTGACCTGCACATCTTCACATACGAATTGTCCGTTTAGGGTTCGGTGCCGACCGCTTTTACGACTGCCGTCGCGAATACGCGGCCAGCGTTTCCCGGCGGCACTACCATCGGCGGGTGTGCACCCGTTTCGCCGCACCCTGACGCGCCTCCTCGAGGGTCGTTTTCCACTTCTCTATATCGAAACGTTCGAGGAACAGCGGGTTCTCGGCGAGATCCGGTCCGCCGTGGAGGAATTGGAGCCGTCTCGGGCGCTGTGGCACTGGACGACTACGGAGGGGATGCGGCGGTCGGGTGGGCTGACCGAACGCAATACCCGGGAACCAGCGCAGATGTTGCAAGGGATTCGGCGGGTGGTGGAGTCTGCCGTGTTCGTCTGTACTGATCTGCATGCCTTTCTCGGCGATGATGAGCGTCCGGCCGATCCTCAGGTGGTGCGAGCGCTACGAGATCTGGTGCGGGACTTCAGTTCCGGTGAAGCGGCACGAACAGTGATCGTGGTGGCTCCGATGCTGCGGATACCGGCGGAGTTGCAGCGGGATGTCACCGTGGTGGATTTCCCGCTGCCGACGGCGGCGGAGATCGGTGAGTTGCTGGACAGCATGGGGGCAGACGGAACCGCCGTTCTCGATGAGACATTGCGCGACCGGCTCGCCACGGCGGCGGTCGGAATGACGCTCATCGAGGCCGAACGGGCGTTCACGCTGGCCATGGTGGACGGTGGTTTCGCGGAGTCGGCGGTGGACGTCGTGCTGGAGGGGAAAGCACAGGCTGTGCGCAGATCCGGTGGGCTGGAGCTGATTCGGACCGATATGCGGTTCGAGCACGTCGGTGGGCTCGCGAACCTCGAGGCGTGGCTGCTGAGTCGTCGCGACTGTTGGCGCGCCGAGGCCGCCGATTACGGGCTGCCCGCGCCCAAAGGAGTGTTCCTCGCCGGTGTGTCCGGGTGCGGGAAATCCTCGATCGCCAAGGCGACGGCCGGCGAATGGGGGCTGCCACTCATCCGCTGGGACTTCGGCCGGGTGTGCGATGGATCAGTGGGTGACCGCGATGTGCGCGCGACCCTGTCCACGGTCGAGGGCACCGCGCCCTGCGTACTCTGGGTGAGCGGTATCGATCGGATGATCACCGGCGAGAACGGTGCTCGCACGGCGGTTTTCGGCGCATTCCTCGCGTGGTTGAGCGAGAAGACTCGCCCGGTGTTCGTGATCGCCACTGCCGACAGAATCGATGGTCTACCCCAGGAGCTCCTCTGCGGGAGCCGCTTCGACCAGACCTTCTTCGTCGACCTCCCGAATTCTGCCGCACGCGAATCCATCTGGCGCATTCATCTCGAACGTCGTCTCACCGGCCCCGCCGCAGGGCTGTCGCTCTCCCCTCCCCTGCTCCACGACCTCTCCGAAGCATCCGAGGGCTTCTCCGGCCAACAGATCGAACAGTGCGTCCTCACTGGGCTTTTCGATGCCTACTCCGGCCGTCGCCCGCTGGCCGCGGCCGATCTCATTCGGGCCGTGGAAGGCACCGTCGCGATGTCAGCCCGGAGCGGGGACGAACTCACCACGTGGCGGGAATGGGCGAAGCGACACGCCGTACCCGCCGCACCGCCCGTCCGATGACGTGCGCACGCACCGGCCCCCTCCTCATCGGTCCTGCTCGAAGTAACCGGTACGAAGGGGGCCGGGCGGCCGTACCGCGATCCGTTCAGGGGTGCACTGTGGCTGTTCGGATCGCCGGGACCCGCCGGGTAGGCGATGGCGGGCGGCACGATGGTGCGGTCGACCGCTGCGGGCCGACCGTGGTTGTCACGCCGGAGTGCCGGACCAGCGGGCGGTCAGTGCATCCGTTCCGGACTGTGTGAGCGAACCGAGAATGCGCAGGCGAGCGATGCCGCCGTCCGGGTAGATGTCCAGCCTGGCGTGCGTGGCGGGCCGTTTGGCCTCGGCTGCCACCCGGAAACGGTGCGGGGTGTCGGGCTGCACGGCTGTTCGGGGCAGCAATTCGAACCAGTCGGCGGATTCGGCGGGGGGCAGCGGCTCGTCGCCGGAGTGGTCGATGCCGAGCAGCCGCACCTCGCCGGGAGCGTTGAACATCAGGTTGGTGGTGTCCAACTCGATGAGCTCGGGCGTGCCCTGGGCGGCCAGACGAATGACAGCCCAGTCGTTGCCGTCATCGCGGCGGCGAGCGGTTTCCCAGCCTTCGGCCTGGTTGCGGGCCAGGCCGGGGGCCAGCATATTGTCGGCCGCCGAATAGAACAGGTTGGAGCAGGACAGGGCGCGAGCGCCGTTCTCCAACGCCGCCAGGTCGATGGTGAGGCCCGCGAGCAGGTCGGGATCGGGGACGACCTCGCCGTGCACGCGCAGTCGGGCCACGCCGCCGTCGGGGTGGATGTTCAGGCGAACGTGGGTGAAGATGCGGTCGTCGGAGACCGGGATCTCGTGTTTGGCATCACCGCCCAGCGCGGTACGGGGAACGATCTCCACCCAGTCGGCGGTGGAATTCAACTGTGCCGCCGAAGGATAGCCCGACACGCGGCAGGCTTCGACGGAGGCGAAGGGCGGGTAGTTGCCCTTGAACCAGGCGGTGTCGACGACGACGCCGCGAATGATGCCGGGCATGCCGAGGCGGATGATCGCCCAGTCGTGGCCGGGGCTGCGACGGCGGCGGGTTTCCCAGCCGTCGTACTCCTGCCCCTTGGGGCCGAAGGTTTCCGCGGAGAAGCGCGGCTCCCACGGGTTGATGAGATTCTCGCGCTCCTCGAAGGATTCGTCGCTGGCGGCGACGACACCGGCGCGGTAGCTGCGCAGGGCCAGATCCGGCAGGGTGGTGAAATCCGACATGGTTCTCCTACAGGGGGTTTCGGGTCAGGGGGCGCTCCAGACGGGCTTCGGCGATCCGGGTGGCCAGCCGCTCCAGCAGTGCGCCCGCCTGCGTCATGCAGACCTGCGGATCGGATTCGATATCGGTGAGCGCGAACGCGTCCTCGAATCCGTGGCGGCGCAACTGTTCCCGGGACACCAGCCGTTGACCGGACACCGCCAGCACCGGCACTTCGGCGCGCGCGGCCGCCCGCGCGACGCCCATGGGGGCCTTGCCGTGCAGGGTCTGTTCGTCCAGCGAGCCCTCGCCGGTGATCACCAGCCGCGCACCGGCGAGCAGGGCGTCGAAATCCAGCTGCTCCAACATGATCTCGATACCGGGGCGCAGGGTGGCGCCGAGGACGGCGAGGGCCGTGAAACCCACGCCGCCCGCTGCGCCCGCTCCCGGGCGCTCCGCCGCGTTGACGCCAACATCGCGACGGACGATTTCGGCCAGCCGCGCCAAACCGGCTGCCAGCTGGGATACTTCCGCCGGGCCCGCACCCTTCTGCGGCCCGTACACCTCGGCGGCGCCACGCGGGCCGAGCAGTGGATTGTCCACGTCGGAGGCGACCACCACCGGCACCCGGATCATGTCCGTGATGTCTATGCGCGCCAACCGCAGCAGACCCGCGCCGCCCGGCGGCACCGGCTGCCCGTCCTCGTCGAGCAGCCGGGCCCCGAGCGCGGTGAGCATGCCCGCACCGCCGTCGGTGCAGGCGCTGCCGCCGAGACCGAGCACGATGCGCCGCGCGCCGCGTTCGGCGGCGATGCGCATGAGCTCACCGGTGCCCGCGCTGGTGGCGGTGAGGCTGGTGGCGGCCGTGGGCCGGTCGGGGAGCCGCCGCAGCCCGGACGCCTCGGCGAGCTCCACCACGGCCGTCTCGCCCCTCATCGCGAACGAGGCGGCCACCTGATCTCCGACCGGCCCGGTGACGCCCGTCTGCAGACGAGCGAAACCCGCGGCCACCATGGCGTCCACGGTGCCGTCGCCGCCGTCGGCCACCGGTGCGCTCACGACCGGGACATCCGGGCGCACGGCCCGGAGTCCGGCCGCGAGGTGCGCGGCGACCTGCGGGGCGGTCAACGACCCCTTGAACTTGTCGGGGGCCAGCAGCACGTGGCCCTCCTGCCATCCCTTCCTCACCCCACCGCGCGGTTGAATCACACCGTGCTCCCGCTCGCTTCGTACTCCAGAGCGGCGATGGAGGTGGGCGCGTCGGCCACCGAGCCGGCCAGTTCCTCGAACTCGTTGATGCTGTCGATCTCGAGGCCCATGGACACATTGGTGATCCGTTCGAGGATGACCTCCACCAGCACCGGCACCCGATGCTCGGCCATCAACTTCTTGGCGTCCTCGAGCGCCTGCCCGATGCGGTCGGGCTCGGAGACGCGAATGGCCTTGCAGCCCAGACCCTCCGCCACCTTCAGGTGATCGACGCCGTAGCCGCCCACCTCGGGGCTGTTGATGTTGTCGAAGGACAGCTGCACGTAGTAGTCCATGTCGAACTGCCGCTGCGCCTGCCGGATGAGACCGAGGTAGGAGTTGTTCACCACCACGTGGATGTACGGGATGTTGAACTGCGCGCCGACCGCCAATTCCTCGATGAGGAACTGGAAGTCGTAGTCACCCGACAGCGCGACCACGGGGGTGTCCGGATCGGCCGTCGCCACGCCGAGCGCGGCGGGCAGGGTCCAGCCCAGCGGTCCGGCCTGGCCCGCGTTGATCCAGTGCCGCGGCTTGTACACGTGCAGCAGCTGCGCCGCCTGGATCTGCGACAGGCCGATGGTGGTGACGTAGCGGACGTCCGAGCCGAAGGCCCGGTTCATCTCCTGGTACACCCGCTGCGGCTTGATCGGCACCGCGTCGAAATGGGTCTTGCGCAGCAGGGTGCGCTTGCGCTCCCGGCACTGCGCCGCCCAGTTAGACCGGTCCGGCAGCCGCCCGTCGGCGGCCATCTCCCGCGCCACCTCCAGGAACACCGTCAGCGCCGCACCGGCGTCGGAGACGATGCCGTAGTCGGGGGCGAACACCCGCCCGATCTGCGTCGGCTCGATATCGACGTGCACGAAGGTGCGTCCGCGCGTGTAGGTGTCGACACCGCCGGTGTGCCGGTTGGCCCATCGGTTGCCGATGCCCAGCACGAAATCCGATTCCAGCAGTGTGGCATTGGCGTAGCGATGCGAGGTCTGCAAGCCCACCATGCCCGCGTGCAGCGGGTGGTCGTCCGGGATGGTGCCCCAGCCCATGAGCGTCGGCACCACGGGAACGCCGGTCAGCTCGGCGAATTCGACGAGCAGATCGGCGGAATCGGCGTTCACCACGCCGCCGCCCGCCACCAGCAGCGGCTTCTCGGCGGCGGCCAGCATGGTGAGCGCCTTCTCCGCCTGCGCCCGGGTGGCGGCGGGATGGTGCACGGCGAGCGGTTCGTAGGTGTCGATATCGAATTCGATCTCGGCCAGCTGCACGTCCAGGGGCAGGTCGATGAGCACCGGGCCGGGCCGCCCGGAGCGCATCAGCTGGAACGCCTTCTGAAAGGAGCCGGGCACCTGGGCGGGCTCCAGCACCGTCACGGCCCACTTGCACACCGGGGCGGCGATCGAGGCGATATCGACGGCCTGGAAGTCCTCCTTGTGCAGTTTCGCCACCGGCGCCTGGCCGGTGATGCACAGGATCGGAATGGAATCCGCACTGGCGGAATACAGTCCGGTGATCATATCGGTTCCGGCCGGGCCCGAGGTGCCGACGCAGATGCCGATGTTCCCGGCCTGGGCGCGGGTGTAGCCCTCGGCCATGTGCGAGGCCGCCTCCACGTGCCGGGCGAGCACGTGGCGGATGCCGCCGTGCGCCCGCATGGCGCTGTAGAAGGGGTTGATGGCCGCGCCGGGCAGCCCGAAAGCCTGTGTCGCGCCTTCCTTCTCCAGGATCAGGACGGCCGCGTCCACGGTGCGCATCCGTGTCACGCCCGCCCCTTCCCGGCCAGCGCCTCGGCCACCAGCAGCAGCGCGGAGTGGTCCAGGGAGCCGTGGCCCATGGCGCGGGCGGCGGCGATGAGCTGCGCGGTCTGCGCGCCCATCGGGATCGGCACCTCGGCCTGGCGGGCGGCGGCCAGGATGATGCCCATATCCTTGTGGTGCAGGTCGATGCGGAAGCCCGGCTGGAAGCTGCGCTCCAGCATGGTCTTGCGCTTGAGTTCGAGGATGCGGCTGCCAGCCAGCCCACCCGCGAGCACGTCGAGGCCCTTCTCGGCATTCGCGCCCAGCGACTCCATGAGCAGGATGGCCTCGGCGATCAGGGCGTAGGTGCCGCCCACCACCAGCTGGTTGGCCGCCTTCACGACCTGCCCGGATCCGTTCGGGCCGACCAGTTCGAAGGTCTTGCCCACCGTCTCGAAGATCGGTGTGGCGGTGGCGAAGTCGTCCTCGTTGCCGCCGACCATGATGGACAGCGTGGCGTTCACCGCACCGGGCTCACCGCCGGAGACCGGGGCGTCGAGCACCCGCAGACCACGCTTGGCGCCCTCGGTGTAGGTCCACTCGGCGGTGCGCGGGGTGATGGTGGAGAAGTCGATGTAGAGGGTGCCCTCGGCGGCGTGCGCCAGGACCTCGGCGAACACCGCCTCCACGTGCTCGTCCTGCGGCAGCATGGTGATGACGATGTCCTTGTCGCGCACCGTCTCCGCGATATCGCCGCCACCGGTCGCGCCGACGGTGGTCAGCTTGTCGATGGCGGTGGGGTTGACGTCGTAGACGGTGACATCGTGACCGGCCTTCACCAGATGCCCGGCCATCGGGCCGCCCATGATGCCCAGTCCGACGAATCCGATCTTGCGCCCACCCGTCACCCGGCCGCCGCCCCCCACGGAGTCGCTACGCGATGCTGTTGTCATTTGATCCACTCCCAATCCAGTTCGGGGTCTTTGTATTCCAGGCCGATCCAGCCGTCGTAGCCGCTGGCGTCCAGGGCGGCGAACAGTCCGTCGAAGTCGAGGACGCCGCTGCCCGGCCGCCCGCGCCCCGGCGAGTCGGCGATCTGCACGTGGCCGATGTAGCGGCCCCAGGTGTCGATGACGGAGGTCAGGTTCTCGCCCATGCGGGCCAGGTGGTAGAGGTCGCAGAGGAAGCGCACATTGGGCTCGCCGACCTGTTCGATGACCCGCACCGCCTGGGCCGCGGAGACGATCGGATACGACTGCGACTCATAGGAGTTGAGCGCCTCGAGCAGCACGGTCGCCCCGATGCGCTGGGCGGCGCGGGCGGCCAGGCCGAGGTTCTCCAGGGCCAGTTCGTCCTGCTTCTCCGCGTCCTCGCCGGGAATCCGATTGCCGTACAGGGCGTTCAGCGCCGTGCAGCCGGTGCGCTCGGCGATGCCGAGCGCCACGTCGATATTGTCGCGGAATCGGGTCTCCTCCCCCGGCACCGAGACCAGGCCGCGGCCCGCGGGAATGAGGTCGATGAAGTTCAGGCCGACCAATTCCACCCCGGCGTCGCCGATGGCGCGCACGAAGGCGTCGATCTCCTTGTCGCCCGGGGTCGGATTCTCTCCGAACGGCCACCAGAATTCGACGCCGTCGAATCCGGCCGCCTTGGCCGCGGCGGGCCGTTCCAGCAGCGGCAGGTCGGTGAAGAGAATCGAACAGTTGACGTCGAATTTCCGAGGCGAGCCTCCGGGTCCGTATTTCATTTCTTTCCCTCGCGATAAGTCGTCCAGCTGCCGAATTCGGTGATGTCGATCAGCTGCGGATAGGAAACCGGCGGACGGCGCAGCACCATGGACAGCACCGAACGGCCGTCCTCGAGTTCGATCACGCCGAGCTCCAGTTCCGGCGGTTCCGCCGGAAGCAGGCTGGTACGCAGCACTTCCATCGGTGCGTCGAACAATTCCCCGACAATCGGAGCGCCCCCATCGGACACGGGATGCAGGCCCGGGAACCGGTCGCCGACCGAATAGAACCGGTAGTGCGGCGCGGTTTTCACCTCACCCGCGAACGGTGCGCCCGCGAGCAGATGATTCAGCGGCCCACCACGCATGGCTCCGCCATTCAGGAAAATGAGAGGCATCGTGAGTCCTTCCTCCCCCGGTGACCGAAAGTATGTCCGGAGTCACACCGCCCGCGATAGGCCGATGAGCACCAAACATCCGAATCGATTCGGGGCTGTTTTCGTAGATTCGTCCAGCCGGGCATTCAGTCCCGGATGTCGTCGTCGATTCGCTCGCCGAATCCGTCGCGTTCGTCCGCCGCGGCGGCGAACACGGACGCGCCCGAACGATTGCCGATGGTGATCTCGTTGAACAAGAGATTGAGCAGCACGGCGACGATGGCAGTGGCGCTGATACCGGAGTGCATCACCACACCGATCCATTCCGGGAACGCGTCCCAGAACGTCGGGGCCGCAATGGGTATGACGCCGAAGGCGAGCGATACGGCCACGATCACCATGTTCAGGTTGTCCTCGTAGCGCACCCGCGCCAGCATCCGAATGCCGCTGGCCGCAACGGATCCGAACAGCACCACGGCGGCACCGCCGAGCACCGCGTCCGGGATGGCGGCCACCACCGCGCCGATGACGGGCACCAGACCCAGCAGCATGAGCACCAGGCCGCCGGTGGCGACCACGAACCGGCTCTTGATGCCGGTCAGCGCCACCAACCCCACATTCTGTGCGAACGCGCTGCACGGGAAGCTGCCGAACAGCGGCGCGAAGGCCGAGGAGGCCATATCGGCGCGCAGTCCGGCCGCCACCCGCTTGGTGTCGACCTCGGTATCGACGATCTCGCCGATCGCGAGGATGTCCGCGGTCGCCTCGGTCATGATCACCAGAATCACGATGGTCATGGCCACGATGGCCCCGACCTCGAAGGTCGGCGGACCGAAGGGGAACAGCGGCGGCAGCGCCACCAGCGGACTGTCGCCGACGTCGGAGAAGTCGGCGCGACCGAGGACCACGGCCACCACGGTGCCCAGCACCAGGCCGATGAGGATCGACAGCCGGGATATCGCGCCCTGGAAGACCCGGCTGATCACCAGGATCACCAGCAGGGTCAGGCCCGCGAAACCGATATTGGACATGGACCCGTAGTCGGGTTGTCCCGGATCACCGCCCATCGCCCAGCGCAGGGCGACCGGCAGCAGCGACAGCCCGATCACCGTGATGATGGTGCCGGTCACCACCGCCGGGAAAAGCCGCACCAGATGCGCGAACACCGACGACAGCACCAGGCCGATCACACCGGCCACGATGATGGATCCGTAGACCGCGCTCAGGCCGCCGCTCTCGGAGATGGCCACCATGGTGGAGACGCTCACGAACGACACGCCCTGCACGATGGGCAATCGGCTGCCGACCGGACCGATGCCCAGCGCCTGGAGCATGGTGGCCAGTCCGGACACGAACAGGCCCGCGGTGACCAGCAGCGCCATCTCCGCCGGCGACAGCCCGGCCGCACCGCCCACGATGAGCGGCGGCGCGATCACCCCGCCGTACATGGTGAGGATGTGCTGGGTGCCGTAGGCGAGGGTGGCCAGCGGTGGATAGGTCTCGTCCTCGGGCCCCGGGGTCCGATTCTTGTTGAAGAGCTTCACGGAAGCATCACTCCCTCAACAGAATCCGGGTACGGCGAACCACGCGGCCCCGGGATCGGAGGCGTCGTCGCGGTGCACGCTGGCCTCGATCAGCCCGTAGGGGCGATCGGCGGCGATGAACACCTCACCCGGGTTCTCCACGTGGAACGGGCTCAGGTCCACCAGGAAGTGGTGCTTGTTGGGCGCGGAGAACTTGATCTCGGCGACCTCCGGAAGCTGTTCCAGCACAGCGCGTCCCATGCTGTAGAGGGTCTGTTGCAGGGCGAGCGAGTGCACCGCCGCGAACTGCCGCAGCAGAATCGAACGGATGGCGTCGAAGGACTTGTCCCAGTTCACGTCCAGGTGGTCGTAGCGCCACCGGGCCACCAGCGAGGTGGCCATGATGCGGTCCTTGGTGGGCCGCAGGGTGGTGTACTTGTCCTCGAAGAAGCCGTGGAACTCCGACCCCGTGGACTTGAACAGCACCAGGTCCCGCAGCCCGGACACCACGTGGGTGCGTCGGTCCGGGCCGTAGCCGTCCATATTGACCACGGTGGTGCGCACCTCGGAGCTGCCGCGCACGAAAGCATGATCGTGCTCCGCGCCGTCCACCGGTATGCGGTTCCAGGCGTACTCCTCGATCTCGATACGCGCCCCGTCCGCACCGGGGGTGCGGGAGATGAAGTGGTCGGCCAGTACCAGCGCGAAGTCCTCGACCGCCTCCACCCCCTTCTCCTTGGCGAAGGCGAAGGCGGTGTTCTTCTGAGTGTCGGTGGGCAGCACATCCTTCTGGTCGCCGGTGATGTGCGCGTCGTCGAACCTGCCCCGCAGCGAGGTGGAGACGTTGAGGTCCCGGATCCGGTGCCGGTCGGTGTCGCGGTAGACGCGCACGATCCGGTTCTCGGCCTTCCCGTATTGGTTGGGGCCCAGCTGAATGGCCACGGTGATCAACTCCCTCTGTAGACGGAACAGGCGAAGGGGCTCAGCAGCAGCGGCACATGGTGGTGGCCGCTGTCGGCGGGGGTGAAGGTGATGTCGACGGCGGAGAGGAAGTAGTCCTGCCCGGTGGTCGCGGCGTAGTAGGCGACCCCGAAGACCAGCCGGTAGCCGCCGGGGTCCAGCCGGTCGAGCCCGAAATCGCGGATACGGCCGTCGGAGTCGGTGACCGCGATGGCGAGGACTTCGGCGGTATCGCCGTCGACGCGTTCCAGCCGCACGGGCACGCCGACGGCGGGCCGCCCCAGGGCGGTGTCGAGGACATGGGTGGTGACGGCGCTCATGCGGGCACCACCACCCGGCGCAGGCGCAGCAGCGCGATCTTGCGCAACTCCACCGCCACCACCGCGGCCTCGGTCTCCGGGTCGTTGCCCAGCCGCAGCAGCAGGGCCGCGAGCACCTCGGAACTGGTCAGCCCGGTGGCGCAGATGAGGAAGACGCGACCGAAGCGCTTCTCGTACAGGCGGTTCGCCGAATGCAGGGCGGCGGCGGTCTCCACGTCGGCATCGATGCGGGACTGCTCCTCGCGGGACCAGGAGGCGCCGCGGCCGGAGCCGGGAGCGCGCTCGCCGATGCGCGGGTGGGCGGCGAGCGCGCGCTCCACGGCCTCGGGGCGCAGCGCTCCGGCCAGTTGTTCGGCGGTACCCAGCAGGCTGTCGAGATCCGGGTAGGGCCGGGCATCGAGCAGCGCGTCGGCCCATTCGGGCACATCGCAGCAGTCGAGCAGGGCCGGGCGCAGCCAGGCGGCCTCCATACTGTTGAACTCGTCGAGCACGACCATGAGCTGCACTTTCTCGTATTGCGGAAGTTGAATTCCGACTAACGAAATAGTGGCACGGATCACGCATTGGCGTCAACAGTTTGTTGAAATTCTGTGCTGACAGTCTGCGCCCAGGCGCGACGCACCTACCCGGAAAACGACGAATCCCGCTGCCGTGCAGCGGGATTCAGGAAGCTATGAACCGGGTCAGGACCGGGTGCGGTTGAGATAGTTGTAGACGGTGAACCGGGTGACGCCCAGCGCCTCGGCGACCTTCTCGGCGGATTTGCGGTAGCTGAACGCGCCCCGCTCCTCCAGCAACCGCACCGCCCGCTGCTTTTCGTCTCTCGGCAGATCGGCCAGCCGACCACCGAATTCGGCCGCGACATCGCTGAGCAGACGGTCGATACCCTGATCGGTCTCCGCGCCCGGTGCGGCCAGTCGCACCCCGGCGAGGGTCGCGCCCTCCCACACCAGCGGGACGTCATCGGGGGCGCACTCCTGCGGTGGCACCAGCCTGCCGCCGATCCGCTCCAGCAACGGAGCCACCGTCACCAGCACCGGATGGCTCGTGTCCAGCGTCGCGCGCTCACTCATCGACACGCTCGACCTGCAGGGTCACCCGGGTCGCACCGTGCGCGAAGGCGGCGGCGAGCATATCGCGCAGCGCGGGCAGCAGGGTCTCGTCGGAACCCGATACCGACGTGCCCAGGGGGCCGAATTCACAAGCCAGACCGGCACTTTGCAGGACATCGAGGGTCTCGGTGGCGTGCGGCGGCGGCTGCCCTTCGCCGTGGAAGGGTTCGGTGGTGAACTCCGCGCGCAGCCGCATGGCCCTCAGGCTACCGCCACCACTCCCCCGGTAAACTTCCGCCATCCGGAAACTTCGACGAGGCGGTTCAGTGGCGAATTCAACCAGCGGGCGCTCCGGCGGCGTGCAGTCGGTGGAGCGGGCGTTCGGCCTGCTGGAGACCATGGCCGACCAGGGCGGCACGATGGGACTATCGCAGTTGGCCGAGGCGTCCGGCCTGCCGCTACCCACGATCCACCGGCTGGTGCGCACCCTCGTCGATCTGGGGTATCTGCACCAGGATCCGTCGCGGCAGTACGTGCTGGGGCCGAAGCTGATCAAACTGGGCGAGAGTTCGGCGCGCATGCTCAGCTCGCAGGCGCGACCGCATCTGGCGCGGCTGGTGGACGAACTCGGGGAATCGGCCAATATGGCCATGCTGGACGGGGATCGGATCGTCTACGTCGCCCAGGTGCCCTCGCGACATTCGGTGCGCATGTTCACCGAGGTGGGCCGCCGGGTGCTGCCGCACTGCACCGCGGTGGGCAAGGCCATTCTGGCCGGAATGCCGCCGGAACGGGTACGAGAGCTGTTGCAGCGCACCGGCATGCCGCGCTACACCGACCACACCGTCACCGACGCCCGGGAATTCACACGGCAGTTGGAGCGCGCCGCCGAGAACGGCTACGCCATGGACGACGGAGAGCAGGAGGTGGGAGTGCGCTGCGTCGCCGTCGCGGTGCCCGAAGCCCCCGCACGGCTGGCCATCTCGATCTCGGGACCGGCCGGGCGGATGAGCGATGAGCTGGTGGCGCGGGCGGTGCCCCTGCTCGCGCAGGTCGGCCGCGCGTTGGCGGCCGACCTGCGGTGAAACACTAACCACCCAGGACGAGTTCGATACCGGAGATGGCGAAGTACGCGGCGAAGACCGCGCTCACGATCCACACCAGCCCGTGGATCTCCCCGAACTTGCCGCGCGCCGCCTTGATCACCACGTAGGCGATCAGGCCGGCACCGACGCCATTGGTGATGGAGTAGGTGAACGGCATGAGCACGATGGTCACGAAGGCCGGGATGGCCACTTCCAGATCCGACCAGTCGATCTTGCGGGCCTGGGTCATCATGAGCGCGCCCACCAGCACCAGGGCGGGTGCGGCGGCCTGAATCGGCACCACCGCCGCCAGCGGCGTGAAGAAGATGGCCGCGCAGAACAGTCCACCGGTGACCACACTCGTGAGTCCGGTACGGGCCCCCTCACCGACGCCCGTAGCGGATTCCACGTACACCGTGCTGCCCGCGCCGCCGGTGGCCCCGCCGATGATCTGCGCGACACCGTCGGTGGTCAGGATCTTGCCGAAGCCGGGCATGCTGCCCTTCTCGTCCAGCAGTCCGGCCTCGTCGCAGACGCCGAAGACGGTGCCCATGGCGTCGAAGAAGCCGGTCAGCACCAGGGTGAACAGCACCACGCTGGCGACCAGCGCACCCGCCTCGGCGAAGCCGCCGAACAGGTCGACATTGAACATGAGTCCGAAATCCGGTGCGGCGAACAACGATTCGGGCGCTTCCGGAACGACGGTGCCCCAGGCCATGGGATCGATGGTGGCCACGGAGTTGATGATGATCGCGAGTACCGTCGCCACCGCGATGCTGATCAGCATGGCGCCGGGCACCTTGCGGGCGAACAGCGCCAGCATGAGCAGCAGTCCGACCGCGAACACCACCACCGGCCAGCCCTCGAGATGTCCGTCCACGCCGAGCGTGACCGGCGGTCCGCCCGCCGCGCCATTGCCCACCACCCCGGAGGACACCAGGCCGATCATGGCGATGAACATGCCGATGCCCACGCCGATGGCGTTCTTGAGCGCCAGCGGAATCGCGTTGATGATCATGGTGCGCAGGCCGGTGGCGGCCAGCACCACGATCACCGCGCCCATGAGCACCACCAGTCCCATGGCCTGCGGCCAGGTCATGTGCGGAGCCGCCTGGTAGGCGACCACCGGGACCAGACCCAGGCCCGCGGCCAGGGCGAGCGGCACATTGCCGACCAGACCCATGAGCACGGTGGAGAGTCCGGCGGCGAGCGCCGTGGCGGTGGTCAGCTGGGGAATGCTGAGCTTGTCGCCGTTGATGTCGGTGACACCGCCGAGAATCAGCGGCACCAGCAGGATGACATAGGCCATCGCCACGAATGTGGTGATGCCGCCGCGGATTTCGCGGGAAACGGTGGTCCGCCGTTCGCTCAGTTTGAAGAACCGGTCGAGCGGCGACCGGACGGCGACGGTATCCGGCTGTGATCGGCCGGACGGGGACTGGAGCTGGGTCATGGCTGCCCTCCTCAGGGCATAGCCGACCTGCGGTCCGACCCGAATGTGCCGGACCGAGATTCGGTCGTTGCTGTTGTGGGGTCTCTACCGCGTGGGATGCGGTCTGCCCCTGTTGATCAACTGCTCCGGAGTAAGGCTCCGGTGGCCTGTGTTTCCTTCCGTGCGCTCGGGTGGGGTCATCGGGAGTGGGTCATCGGGACTGCTGCCGCAGCAGCCGTTGCCGGGCCAGGACACCGGCCTGTCCGACCATGTCGTGCGGCAGCGTGCGCAGTTCGTCGTTCTCGACCACGGTGCGACCGCCGACCAGCAGCCGCGTCAGCGGCGGAGTGGGGCCGAACACCAGGGCGCAGATCGGATCCTCGACCGCGGCCCGGAAGCCGTCCACCCGCCAGACGGCGATATCGGCGAGCTTGCCCGGCTCCAGCGAACCGATCTCGTGCTGGCGGCCCAGATTGCGCGCACCGCCGAGGGTGCCGAGCTCGAGAGCCTGGCGGGCGGTGAGCGCGGTGGGGCCGTGCACGGCGCGCTGGAACAGCATGGCCTGGCGCATCTCTCCGGCCAGGGAGGTGAGTTCGCTGGAGGCGGCGCCGTCCACGCCGAGTCCGACCGGCGCGCCGGCGGCGAGCAGTTCGGACACCCGCGCGATACCCGCACCGAGCCGGGCATT
The DNA here is from genome assembly GCF_007362295.1 of Nocardia otitidiscaviarum. Lineage (NCBI taxonomy): Bacteria > Bacillati > Actinomycetota > Actinomycetes > Mycobacteriales > Nocardiaceae > Nocardia > Nocardia otitidiscaviarum. The sequence continues at coordinate 4,382,916 of NZ_CP041695.1, forward strand.
GGAGCTCGGGCAGTGCGCGGTGCCGGTGCCGGTCTCGGCGAAGCGGCGGATATCGGCGTCGTGCAGGTGCACGGCGTGGGCGAACCACACGTCGTCGCCGAGCCAGCCCAGCTTCGCCATGTATTCGACCGGGGAGCAGCCCATCTGCTCGCGGCAGTGCTGCTCCTCGTCGAGGGTCTCGGCGAGATGGGTGTGCAGCCGCACACCCTTGGTGCGGGCCAGCGCGGCGGCGTCGAGCATGAGGCCCTCGGTCACCGAGAACGGTGAGCACGGGGCCACGGCCACCCGCAGCATGGAGTCGAACGACGGATCGTGGTAGGTGTCGATGAGTTCGGCCGTGCTGGCCAGGATGTCGTCACGGCTCTCGACCACCTCGTCGGGCGGTAGGCCGCCGTCGGACCGGCCGCGATCCATGGAACCGCGACACGGATGGAAGCGCAGCCCCACCTCCTGGGCGGCGCGCACCTCCGCGGCGAACAGGTCGCCGCGCCCCTTCGGGAACAGGTAGTGGTGATCGCTGGAGGTGGTGCAGCCGGTCAGCGCCAGCCAGCTCAGCGCCGCGGTGGCCGCGCCGTACACGACGTCGGCGTCCATACGCGCCCAGGTGCGGTACAGGCCGGTCAGCCATTCGAACAGCGTCGCGTCCTGGAACAGGCCCTGGGTGGCCCATTGGTAGAGATGGTGGTGGGTGTTCACCAGGCCCGGGGTCACCAGGCAGCCGGTGGCGGAGAGGCGTTGCGCGCCCACCACCGTCGGCGCCGGTCCGGCGCCGAGGCTTCGAATACGGCCACCCTCGATCACCAGGTGGCCGTGCGGGATCTCATCGCCCACGACCGGTGCGATGTAAGCGTTTTCGATGATCAGTGTGCTCATGGTGTCGCGTACCGATCCTCAGGACGTAGGAGATCCATTGCGCCGCTAGTACTCTCAATCCCAGGCGGGACCGGCGGTAGGGACCGAGCGCACCACCGTGCCCTCGATGAGACCGTACGGACGATCCGCGGCCCAGAACACCTCGTTGTCGTTGACCTGGCCGAACGGGGTCAGATCCACCTCGAAGTGGTGCTTGTTGGGCAGTGCCAGCTTGACTTCCACGATGTCGGAGACGGTTTCCAGCACCCGCTCCCCCATGGCGTACAGCGTCTGCTGCAACGACAGGCTGTGCGTGTCGGCGAACGCCTGCAGCAGGCAGCGACGCACGATCTCGTAGGACTTGTCCCACTCGGCGGTGTCACCGGAGTGCCGCCACTGCGCCTCCACCTCGGTGGCCAGCACGCGGTCACGGGTCTCGCGCAGGGTGGTGTACTGGTCGCGGATGTAGCCGTGGAACTCCGAGCCGGTGGAGTTCAGCACGGTCAGGTCCTTCAGGCCCGACACCACCCACGCCTTGTTGCCGTCGTAATGGATACGGGCGGTGCGGGTTTCGCGGCCCGAGCGCACGAACGAGTGCGGATGGGCGTTGAGCCCCACCACATTCCGCTCCCAGGCGTACTCCTCGATCTCCACGCGGGCGTGGTCGATGGTGGGCTGGGAGTCCACGAAATGCCGGGCCAGACGCAGGCCGAACTCCTCCGGCGAGGCGATGCCGTACTGCTTGGCGAAGGCGAAGACGGTGTTCTTCTGGGTGTCGGTCGGCAGCACCGCGCCGTTGTCGCCGGTCAGGTGCACGTCCTCCATGTCGCCGGACAGCGCCACGCTGACGTTCAGATCGCGCAGATCGTGCTTGTTGCCGTTCTTGGTGACCCGGACGACGCGCGTTTCCGCCTTGCCGTATCGGTTGGGACCGAGCGTGATCGACATTGTTCAGCTACCTCGATAGGTGGAGAAGGAGTACGGACTGAGCAGCAGGGGCACGTGATAGTGCTCCGCCGGGTCGGTGACCGTGAAAGCGATGGTCACCGACGGATAGAACGGACTGATATCGCCGGTGTCGAAGACCAGCCGATGCGTCCCGGCACCGGGCGCGGGCAGATCCTTGATCCGACCGTCGGCGTCGGTGCGGTGCTCGGCGAGCACCGTTCCGTCGGCGGCCTCCAGTCGCACCGGCAGTCCCGCCGCCGGGCGGCCGGTGGCCGCGTCGAGTACATGGGTGGACAGACTCACAGCAGCCCCAACAGTTTTCGGATACGCAGGACGGTGATGTCGGCGAGTTCGGCGCGCACCTCGACGCGCTCCTCCTCGACCGAGTTGTGCAGCCGTCGGTGCAGGGCGGTCAGGATCTCGGTCACGCCGCGGCCGGTGGCGCGGATCAGGAAGACGTGGCCGAAGCGCTCCTCGTAGGCCAGATTGCGGGCGACCAGTTCGGCCTTGACGGCGTCGTCGGCGGTGGCGGCGTCGGACTGCTCCTGTCGCGACCACTGCGTCTCACGCCGCGCGTCCTCGGCGGACATCCCCGCGCGATGGGCGGCCTCGGCCCGCTCCCCGATACGCGGATGCGCCGACAGCGCCTCCTCCACATCGGACCACGCGAGTTCCCGCACCCCGTCCACCGCTGCGGCGAGCAGACTCGCCTCGTCGGCGTAGGGCCGGTTGGCCACCATCTTGCGCACCCACTGGCGCGAGGCACAGCAACTGAGCAGCTGCGCTTCGGCCTCTTCGAGGGGCAGCGAACCGAGCCATTCCAGGCGACTCGACATCCGACCTCCATCCCTTGACCAGCTACGCCGGTAAGTACACAGGGCGGCCGTGACCAGCGGCAGGGACGAGATCTCCGAAGATGTGGCCTGCTTCACAGCGGTCGGTTTGTAGATACATCCAAGTTCCGTAACCTCGATGTCACTGGCTGTTAGCCTCGGCAATCATGCGGTTGCATTCCCTGCTGGCCATGACCGATCTCGGCCTGCGACTCGTCACCGGCGAGGGCGAGTTGGAACGGTTCGTGCGCTGGGTCGTCACCACCGACATGCTCGACCCGAGCCGATATCTCTCCGGCGGCGAACTGGTGCTCACCGGCCTGCAGTGGTGGCGCGAACCCGCCGACAGCGAGGCGTTCGTCTCGGCGCTGGCGCGCGCCAAGGTGGCGGGACTGGCCGCCGGGGACGCGCTCTACGGCGAGGTGCCCGCCGATCTGGTCGCGGCCTGCGAACAGCACCGCATCCCGCTGTTCCGGGTGCCCGAACACATCGCCTTCGCCACGGTCACCGAACAGGTCAACCGGCATCTGTCCACCGGCCGCGCCGCCGACCTGTCGGCCATCCTGGACCGGCACCGCCGCCTGGTCTCGGGCGAGGGCCTGGATTCGGTGCTGGAACTCGTGGAACGCAATCTGGGCATGCCCTGCTGGGTGGTGTCGTCCACCGGGCGGGTGATCGCCGGACCCGCGGCACCGCCGCCCGCCGCGCTGCGCACCGCCTTCCTGGCCGCCCGGCGACTGCCGCACGTGTCGACCGTCGACGGCACCCGCTATTCGCTGTTCGCGGTGGACCCCGACGGCACCTCGCGGGTCGCCGACTGGTTCCTGGTCTTCGCGGGCGACTACAAGGACTGGCACGAGGAGCGCCGCACCCTGATCGGGGAACTGGCCGCCGTGGTGTCGCTGGAACGGGCGCGGCTGGACGATCGGCAGAGCTCCGAGGGGCGACTCGCGCAGGAGCTCATCGAACTCATCGTCTCCGACGCCAAGACGGCCGACATCGTGTCGCGGCTGGAACTCACCGGGCTCGCACTCTCCGACCGCTACCTCGCGGTGGCCGCCACCGCCGACTCCGGGGCGGTGCGCCCGCGCGAACTGCGCGCGCTGCTGCGGGAGATCCTGCACGATCGCAGCCCCGCCGCCGGGGTGGTCGACGGCGAGGCGATCGTGCTGGTGGCCCTCGGCGGCGACACCTCGCTCGACGACCGCATCCACCGCGCCGTGGAAGCGCTCGGCCCCGGACTCCAGGGCAGTCGGCTGTCGGTCGGCATCAGCGGCGCGGTGGAGGGCGAGGGCCTGCGCGGCGCGATCGAGGAGGCCCGCTACGCGCGCCGCATGGCCGCCGAACGCCCGCAGCCGACCAGTGTGGTGCGCCACGACGAACTGGCCACCCACATGCTGCTGCTGGCCAGCGTGCCGGACGAGGTGCGCCGCATGTTCCGCGTCCGGCTGCTGGACCCGCTCATCAACTACGACAAGGACAATCGCGCCGATCTGGTGAACACGCTGGAGACCTTCCTCGAACTGTCGGGTTCGTGGGCCCGCTGCTCGGAGGTGCTGCACGTGCACGTGAACACGCTGCGCTACCGCATCCAGCGCATCGAGGAGCTCACCCAGCGCGATCTGTCCCGGCTCGAGGACCGCGTCGACTTCTTCCTGGCGCTGGCCCTGCGCTGATCCGCTACTCCACGGTCACGCTCTTGGCGAGGTTGCGCGGCTTGTCGATATCGCGGCCCAGGGCGCGGGCCAGGTGGTAGGCGAACAGCTGCAACGGCACCGTCAGCAGGATGGGGTCCAGTTCGCGGGTGGTGTGCGGGGCGCGAATCACCGCGTCCGCCAAGCCCTCCGGAAGGTCGGCGTTGGTGACGGCGATGACCGGGCCGCCGCGGGCCTTGATCTGCTCGATGGTGGCGATGTTCTTGGTGAGCAGTTCGTCGTCCGGCACCAGCACCACCGACGGCATATCCGGGTCGATCAGGGCCAGCGGGCCGTGCTTGAGCTCGGAGGCCTGATACGCCTCGGCGTGGACGTAGGAGATCTCCTTGAGCTTCTGCGCGCCCTCGCGGGCCACCGGCCAGCAGCGCACCCGGCCGATGAAGAACATGCGGGTGGCGTCCTTGAACTGCTCTGCCACGGCGGCGATCTCGGCGTCCATGGCCAGTACCTCGGCCACCCGGTCGGGCAGTTCGCTCAGGGCCGACACGATGCGGGAGCCGTCGGCGACACCGAGGTCGCGCACCCGGCCGAGCAGGGTGGCCAGCAGGGCGAAGCAGACGCTCATATTGGTCACGGCCTTGGTGGAGGCCACCGACACCTCCGGACCGGCGTGCAGGAAGACGCCGCGGCCGCATTCGCGGGCGATGGCGCTGCCGACGCCGTTCACCACGCCGATCACCTGACCGCCCTTGCGCTTGAGTTCCTGCACCGCGGCGAGGGTGTCGGCGGTTTCCCCGGACTGGCTGACCGCGACGTACAGGGTGTCGTGTTCGACCACCGGATTGCGGTAGCGGAACTCCGAGGCGGGTTCGGCGTCCGCGGGCAGCCGGGACAGCTCCTCCACCAGGCTCGCGCCCAGCTGACCGGCGTAGTAGGCCGACCCGCAGCCGAGGAACTTGACCCGCCGGATCGCCCGCAGCTCGCGGGCATCCAGGCGCAGGCCGTCGAGGCGGGAGGTGGCGAAGCGCTCGTCGAGGCGGCCCAGCAGGGCGCGGCGGATGGCGTCGGGCTGCTCGCTCATCTCCTTGTGCATGAAGTCGTCGTGCCCGCCCAGCCGGTAGTCGGCGTCGTCGACCGCCACGGTGGTGGCCGTCTTGGCGGTGCGCACCGCCTGCAGGGTGCTGGTGTGGAAGTCGTCGGCGGTGACGGTGGCCAGTTCGCCGTCGTCGAGGAACACCACGCGCTGGGTGTGCCGGACCAGGGCGGCCACATCGGAGGCCACGTACATCTCGCCCTCGCCGATGCCGAGCACGATGGGGCTGCCGTTGCGGGCAACCACCAGTTCGGTGGGGGTGCGCAGGTCGAGCACGACCAGACCGTACGCGCCGTCGACCTCGGTGAGCGCGGCCCGCACCGCATCCTCCAGAGTCGCCGCACCGGCGTCCATCCGCGCCGCCACCAGGTGTGCGATGCATTCGGTGTCGGTCTCGGAGACGAACTTCACCCCGGCGCTGGTGAGCTTGGCGCGCAGCACGTCGGCGTTCTCGATGATGCCGTTGTGCACCACCGCGATCCGCTTGGCGGTGTCGAAGTGCGGGTGGGCATTGGCCTCGGACGGTTCACCGTGGGTGGCCCAGCGGGTGTGCCCGATGCCGATGGTGCCCAGCCCGCCGTCCCCGACCAGGTCCCGCAGTTCGTCGACGCGCACGGCGGCCTTGGTGACCTTCATCCGGCCCCGGTGCAGCACCGCGATCCCCGCGGAGTCGTAGCCGCGGTACTCCAGCCGCCGCAGCCCCTCCAACAGGATCGGTGTCGCCGCCTTGTGGCCGACGTAGCCGACGATTCCACACATACGCTCGCTCTTTCCTTCGGATATCGGACAAATAGGGGCGCGGACGCTCAGCCGTACACAATGCGGCGCAGCTGCCGTTCGGTCAGCTCCCCCGCCCGAACCGGCCGGTTGGCCAGTTCCCCGGCCAACTCCACCCAGATCTCCGCGTTCTTGCGCCCACGCCCACGCAACTCCGCATGCCGCCGCCGCACATACTCCTCGGTCGTCTCCCCGAAATAGGCGACCACATCGGCGACCACCCGGGCCGCCACCGCCAACGGCAGCCCGGTGGACCCGGCGACATGCCGAACCAGATCACGCGGCGGAGCTTCGGTAGCAGGCACGGCGACCACCCTAGCCACTCCACGCGCCGATGGTGGAATTTCCTGCCCGATTTCGGGCACAGATTCGTTGCGTCTAGCCTGATGGCCATGATGGTGGGCTTCGACCTCGATATGACCCTGGCGGATACGCGGGCGGGGATCGGGGCCGTGTACGAGCGGTTGGCGGCCGAGACGGGCGTGGCTATCGATGTGGAGTTGGTGACCTCGCGGTTGGGGCCGCCGTTGGCGGTGGAGTTGGCGAACTGGTTTCCGGCCGGGGAGGTCGATGCCATGGTGGCGCGGTATCGGGAGTTGTATCCGGGGATCGCGGTGCCGGCGAGTGTGACCATGCCGGGGGCGTGGGATGCCATCGAGGCAGTGCGTGCCAGGGGTGGGCGGACCATGGTGGTGTCGGCCAAGAATCATCGGGACACGGTGGCGACGGTGGCGTTCCTGGGGTTGCCGGTGGATGTGGTGCGGGGTGGGCTGTGGGCCGCGGAGAAGGGGATCGCGCTGCGGGAGCACGGGGCGGGGCTGTATGTGGGTGATCATCCGGGCGACGTCGACGCGGCACGGGCTGCCGGAGCGTTCAGCCTGACCGTGGCGACGGGCGGATACAGCGCCGCGGCGCTGCGGGACTACGGTGCGGACGCGGTGTTGTCGGAGCTGACGGCCTTCCCGTCCTGGTTGCGCGACAATCCGATCCAGCCGCCCAGCAGTCCGCCCAGCGCCGCCACCGCGACGGCCAGCAGCGCGAACACCACGACCAGCACCACCAGCCCGAGCGCCATCGACACATAGCCCTGGCCGCGCGGGTCGATGAACGGGTACGGGTACCAGTCCACGATCGGCCCTCGCACCAGCGTGTACGCGCCGTAGACCACGGGATAGATCAGCCACAGCCCGACCAGGCGCAGACCCGCGATCAACCCCGCGGGCACCAGCAGCCAGTCCACCAGCAGCACGATCGGCAGCACCCGGTGCAGGACGTCGTTGATCCACCGGTCGGTCAGCATGACATCGATATCGGCCAGCAGCACCGCGTACACCACGCCGGTGATCACCAGGTACAGCGTCGCCGCGCCGCGCACCAGCTGCCACCGCCGCGACCTCGGATCCAGCACGCCGCCGACCAGCAGCACGACGACGCCCAGCACATTGGATTCGATGGTGAAGTAGCTGAAGTAGTTGGCGGTGGAGAAGGTCTCCACATCGAGATTGCGCAGCGGAATCCACAGCAGCGCCACCACACCGAGCACACCGAAAGCGATCCGGGCCGAGCGAATCCAGAGCGGTGTCGCTGAACTGGTCACCATGGGTACGATCGTCCCACAGCACGAGTGCGGAACAGCGACATTCGGCGGGTGTGGCAATCCTCCCGCTAGCCCTGACCGGCCGCCGGCCCACCGCCGCCGCGCAAACCGGGCAAAGGCTTCGCTACGCTGGTTGACGCAATGACCAGGACCGCCGCCACCTTCCGCGAGCTTCGTTCCCGCCTGGCCGATCTCTCGATCCGCGACGAACACCGTTTGCGTCGGCGGCTCGACAAGGTCCGCGGCGGCGATCTCAGCCAACTCGAAGCCGATATCGACGCCGCCGCCCAGCGCGTCGCCGCCCGCCGCGCCGCGGTGCCGACCATCCGCTATCCGGAACAGCTGCCGGTCTCGGCGCGACGCGACGATATCGCGAAGGCCATCGCCGAGAACCAGGTCGTGATCGTGGCCGGTGAGACCGGCTCGGGTAAGACCACCCAGCTGCCGAAGATCTGCCTGGAACTGGGTCGCGGCATCCGCGGCACCATCGGCCACACCCAGCCGCGGCGACTGGCCGCACGGACGGTGGCCGAGCGCATCGCGTCCGAACTCGACACCGAACTGGGCGATGTGGTGGGCTACACGGTCCGCTTCACCGATCAGGCGTCGGATCGCACGCTGGTCAAACTCATGACCGACGGCATTCTGCTGGCCGAGATCCAGCGCGACCGGCTGCTGCGCCGCTACGACACCATCATCATCGACGAGGCGCACGAACGCAGCCTCAATATCGACTTCCTGCTCGGCTATCTCGAGCAGCTGCTGCCCAAGCGGCCCGACCTCAAGATCGTCATCACCTCGGCCACCATCGACCCGGAGCTGTTCGCGAGACATTTCGCGGACGAGAAGGGTACGCCCGCACCGATCGTCGAGGTGTCGGGGCGCTCGTATCCGGTCGAGATCCGCTATCGCCCACTGTCGCTGGAGATTCCGCTCACCTCGGACGATCCCGACGACGAGGACACCGAGATCGTGGACCGCGATCCCACCGACGCCATCGCCGACGCGGTGCGCGAACTCCAGCGCGAGGGTGACGGCGACATCCTGGTCTTCCTGTCCGGCGAACGCGAAATCCGGGATACCGCCGACTCGTTGCGCGATCTGAAGCTGCCGCGCACCGAGATCCTGCCGCTGTACGCGCGGCTCTCGGCGGCCGAACAGCACAAGGTGTTCGCGCCGCATACCGGCCGCCGCGTGGTGCTGGCCACCAATGTGGCCGAGACCTCGCTCACCGTGCCCGGTATCCGCTACGTCATCGACCCGGGCACCGCACGCATCTCGCGGTACTCCATGCGCACCAAGGTGCAGCGACTGCCCATCGAGCCGATCTCCCAGGCGTCAGCGCGGCAGCGCTCCGGCCGCTGCGGCCGCGTGGCGGACGGCATCGCGATCCGCCTGTACTCCGAGGACGATTTCGACTCGCGCCCCACCTTCACCGAACCGGAGATCCTGCGCACCAATCTGGCCGCGGTCATTCTCCAGATGACGGCGCTGGGACTCGGCGATATCGAGAGCTTCCCGTTCGTGGAGGCACCCGACAGCCGCGCCATCCGCGACGGCATCGCGCTGCTCGAGGAGTTGGGCGCGCTCGGCCGCCGCTCCGAATCCGAATCGGCCGCGCGGCCCGGCATTGCGGACGCCGGACTGGTGCTGACCCCGGTCGGCCGCGATATGTCCCAGCTGCCGGTCGATCCGCGCATGGCTCGCATGCTGGTGGAGGCACACCGCAACGGCACCCTGCCCGAAGTGCTGCGCATCGTCGCGGCGCTGTCGATTCAGGATGTGCGCGAACGGCCGGTGGAGCATCAGCAGGCGGCCGACACCAAACATGCGCGGTTCACCGTGGAGGGTTCGGACTTCCTGGCCTACCTACACCTCTGGGACTACCTCGCGGATCAGCGGAAAGCACTGTCGTCCAACCAGTTCCGGCGGCTGTGCCGCGACGAGTTCCTGCACTACCTGCGCATTCGGGAGTGGCAGGACCTGCACGGGCAGCTGCGCACCATCACCCGCGGGCTCGGCTGGACGGTCGAGGAGCGCACCGAGCGATCGGTGCTCGGCGACGACGCCCTGCCATGGGACACCACCTCGATCCACCAGGCGCTGCTGTCCGGCATGCTCTCGCATCTCGGTGTGCGCGAAGCGGAATCGCGGGAGTTCCTGGGTGCCCGCAATGCCAAGTTCATGATCTTTCCGGGCTCCTCGCTGGCCAAGAAGCCGCCGCGCTGGGTGATGGCCGCCGAACTGGTGGAGACCTCCAGGCTGTGGGGCCGCATGGCCGCGCGGATCGAACCGGAATGGGCCGAGCGCCTGGCCGGGGACCTGGTCAAACGCACCTACTCCGAACCGCATTGGTCGTCCAAGCGCGGCGCGGCCATGGCCTACGAGCGCGTCACGCTCTACGGGGTGCCGCTGGTGACGCAGCGGCGGGTGGACTTCGGGCGCATCGACCAGCAGCTGTCCCGCGAGCTGTTCATCCGGCATGCCCTGGTGCAGGGTGAGTGGCAGACCAGACACGCCTTCTTCCAACGCAATCGGGATCTGCTCGAGGATGTCGCCGATCTGGAGCACCGGGCCCGGCGACGCGACATCCTGGTCGACGACCAGGTGCTGTTCGACTTCTACGACCAGCGGATCCCCGCCGACGTGGTGTCGGTGCGGCATTTCGACAGCTGGTGGAAGAAGGAGCAGCGCAAGAATCCGGACCTGCTGGACTTCACCGCCTCCACCATCGTCAACGAGGATGCGGCACTGCTGGATCCGACCGCGTACCCGGACAGCTGGCGGCAGGGCGAGCTGACCTTCCCGCTCACCTATCAATTCGAACCCGGCCAGGCCGATGACGGTGTCACCGTGCACATTCCGGTGGCCCAACTGGCGCACGTGCGCGCGGTGGGCTTCGACTGGCTGGTGCCGGGCATGCGCGAGGAACTGGTCACCGCGCTCATCAAGACGCTGCCGAAGCAGTTGCGGCGCATGGTGGTTCCGGCACCGGACTACGCGCGCGCGGCGCTGGAGACGCTCACGCCGCGCGCCGAACCACTGCGCACCGGACTGGCGCGGGAGCTGTCGCGGCTCGGATCGGTCACCATCGCGCCCGGACAGCTGGATCCGGCGGGCCTGCCCGATCATCTGCGCATGACCTTCGCCGCGGTCGACCAGTCCGGGGCGATCGTGGCGCGCAGCAAGAGCCTGGCGGAGCTGAAGAACGGGCTGGCCGAGCAGGTCTCGAAATCGGTGGCGCGGGCCAACAACGCCGCCGAACGCGCACCCGCCACGGTGTGGACCTCGGAATCGCTCGGTGAGCTGCCGACCTCGGTCAAGCGCCAGGTGGGGGGTCAGACCATCACCGGCTATCCGGCCCTGGTGGCCGAACCGGAGGGTGTGGCGGTCCGGGTGCTCAGCTCACCGGGCGAACAGGCCGCGGCCATGCGGGTCGGTACGCGCACCCTGCTGCTCGGTGCGCTGCCGACGTCGCCGCGCGCGGTCACCGCGGGGCTGCCGCCCGCGGATCGGCTTGCGCTGAGCCAGAATCCGTACGGCTCGCTGGATGCGCTGCTGGAGGACTGCCGCGCCTGCGCCGCCGATGAGCTCATCGCCGCCGCGGGTGGTCCGGTGCGCGGTCCCGAGCAGTTCCAGGCACTCGTGGAGCGGGTGCGACCGGAGTTCGGCACCGCGGTGGCGCGGATCGTGCGTCTGGTGGTGCCGGTGTTGGCCGAGGCGCACCGGGTGCGGTCGGCGCTGGTCGACACCCGTGATCGCGAGGCGGTCGAGGATGTGCGCCATCAGCTCGACGATCTGGTGTTCCCCGGATTCATCTCCGAGTGGGGCAGCGCGCGGCTGCGCGAGCTGCCCCGCTATCTCGAGGCCGCGCGGCTGCGGTTGGAGGCGCTGCCCGCTGCCGCCGGACGGGACCGGCAGGGGATGATCGAACTGGACCGCGTGCACGCCGCCTACGATCGGCTGGTCGACGCACTGCCCGAGGGGCGGCGTGGCGGGCGCGATGTGGTCGAGATCTGGTGGATGATCGAGGAATTGCGGGTGAGTCTGTTCGCGCAGCAGTTGGGTACGCCGTATCCGGTGTCGGTCAAGCGGATCGAGAAGGCGATCGACGCGGTGCGGAAGGCCCCTGCCCGGCGGTGAGGGTGCCGCGGCCGGGACTCGGCGCTAGGAGCGAAGGCTGCGGTTCGGAGTGCGCAGCGCTTGCCCACCCCGCGCCCCTGGCGCAGACTGCCCAAGCGCACCCGTGCCGTTCGGCCGCAGGGCGGCGAGCCCTCGTCAGTCCGCGGTCGCGCCGACGGACTGTTCCTCGCGGTGTTTGCGTAGTTCGGCGATCTCGCGTTCGAAATCCTCTGCGGAGCTGAAGGATCGGTAGACGGAGGCGAAGCGGAGGTAGGCGACCTCGTCGAGGTCGCGCAGCGGGCCGAGGATGGCGAGGCCGACCTCGTGGCTGGGCACCTCCGGGGAGCCCTTGGCGCGCACCGCATCCTCCACCTGCTGGGCGAGCAGGTTGAGGGCGTCGTCGTCGACCTCGCGGCCTTGGCAGGCGCGTCGCACGCCGCGGATCACCTTTTCGCGGCTGAACGCCTCGCTCACGCCGCTGCGCTTCACCACCGAGAGAATCGCGGTTTCGACCGTGCTGAACCGCCGCCCACACTGCGGGCAGGCACGTCGCCTCCTGATGGCGGTGCCTTCCTCGGCCTCACGCGAGTCGACCACCCGGGAATCCGGGTGACGACAGTACGGGCAATGCATTCCGGATCCTTCGTCGATGCCTGGGGTCCTCAGCAACCCCGAGGATACCCGGCGGGACGCAATTACCGTGCGCCCGGTCTTGACATCAGGCCGTCAGCTGCCACTGCGAGGTCACGTCGGCGAGCAGATCCGGCAATCTGACCAGGAGGCGGCCGTTCGCCAGCTTGGCCGGGAAAGGCTCGGCCAGAACCGGTCTCGCGACCACGGGATCGGCGACCATGGCCAGATAGCTGGGCAGCAGATCGTTGACGATGTAGTGCCAGCGCGTGTCCCGATCCGCCCAGTTGAAATCGGGCAGCGGCGTGCGCAGTGAGATGGTGCGCCCGCCCGCCTCGGCGGTGAGGGTGGTGGGCGCGAAAACGCCGGGGGCGCGCACGCCGGGTACGGCCGCCTTCCCGGCGACGGTGCTCACGTAGGTCATGACCCGGCCCATGGCTCCCCGCCCCCGGGAGGTCACGTCCCACTGGTCGGCGATGATCTGATTCTGTTCCCGGTCGGTCATCCGCACCGCCGCGTCCGCCAGACCGGCCGGGGTGCCGCCCGCGATTCCGCGCCAGGCCAGGATGGCGTTCTCGTCCAGGACCCCGGCCCGGTACATCTCCTCCACCGCGGCCAGGCCGCCGGCCACGTACGCCTCGTGCATCGGCACCTGGTCGATGAAGATGTGCTTCTGCATGATCATCAGCCGGGTCTGATACCAGGTCAGATCCGCGGCGGTGAGCCGTGCGCCCGCGCTGGCGAGCAGCCGGATATCCGAGGGCAGGATGTCGAGCAGCTCCGGCGGTGTGGTGCGCAGCAGGTCGGCCACGGCATTGCCGAGCTGATGCACGCCGGGCACGCTCACGATCGCACCCATATCGCTCATATCGAAGAAGCCGGAGGCGAACGAGCCGCCCGCCAGCCCGGCCAGGCCCACCCAGTAGAAGTCCGGATGCTCGTTGTTGAGCCGCAGATAGTTCACATACACCTGGGTGAAGGTGCGGGTATTGGCGTCGACGCCGAGGGTGGGGTCCCAGGCCGCCAGGTCGATATCGGCATGGCGGGTGGCGACCGTGAGCCAGTACTGATGCAGCAGCGTGGCATAGCGGCGCGGTGCCACACCCGCCGCGCGAACCTCGTCGAGTGCCAGGCGCAGCGACTCCGGGTCCAGCGGCAGCGCCGGATGCAGCCCGCCACCACCGGCCCCGTCGCCGTTCACCGGCGGCAGGTCCAGGTAGGCGGCATAGGCCGAGTCGGCATGGGCCGCCGGTGCCGTGACGAGTGTGGCCGGTACCGCGACCATGCCCAGTGCCAGGCAGCTCGCCATGCCCAGCAGTCGAACCACGGCCCCGGTTCGCCGATTTCCCTTGCTACGTCCGCTCATCGATCGCACATTCCCCTGTTGCCGCGGTCACATCCCCGAGGAACGTAGCAACACGTTTCAGTTTGCGATCAACAATTCCGGCCACACCCGGTGGCCCATTCGACCCAACTCCCGCGGCGACCTTCCCCAGTCGCCGCGGAAGCCGAGCGCCTAGCGCGGAACGGCGGGCGGCACCTGGGCGGGCGCAATCTCGCTGGACATGATCTCGGCGGGCATGATCTCGGCGGGCACGGTCTGCGAGCCGAACTCACCGGCACGCAGCTGCGCCAGCGCGATCAGACCCGCCACCGCCATGGCGCTCACCAGTGCCGCGATGGCCAGCGCCGCGAGCCCGGCCTGTGCGCGCTGCACCCGACTGAACGAGGGGCGGCGGCGCATCGCCTCGGGTTCGGTGCGCATCACGACATGGTCGCGACGCATCCGCGCCCGGCCGTAGGACACGACACCGGGGCGTGGCCGATTCCGACACGGCCGCCGTTCCGCGACCGGGCGCGACGCGGCATTCACGACACGCGCGGGCGCGAAGCTGGCGCGGATGGCGCGCGGGATGGTGTCGAAGCCGAGATCGCTTCCCAGGGTGTCGAATTCGCTGACCACAGTGCGCATCGAACAAACCTCCGAAGTGGGCTTATGGTGGATGTGCCGAACATGTTCGCTCATGTGTTCGAAGAACTGATGTTCGAATTTCTACCACGCCCCACCGATAGAATCCAGTATTTCCGCGACATGCGTCGAACAGATGTTTGATCCAGCGCGGCCCTCGGACTACAGTCGAAGCACGAATTCCGGGTAGCCACCCACAATTCCGGTGCAGCAGCATTCCGGTGAGACACAGCAGGGAACGGAGGACGACGGCGGTGAGCGAACACGGCGGCGTGGACGGTGACAACGAACCGGTCGGCGACGACAGCACCGAAGCGTCCGGCACCGGGGCGGATCTCACCGTCCGGCAGCGCAAGGTGCTGGAGGTCATCCGCACCTCGGTGAGCGACCGCGGCTATCCGCCGAGCATCCGCGAGATCGGCGACGCCGTCGGCCTCACCTCCACCTCCTCGGTCGCCCATCAGTTGCGCGCCCTGGAGCGCAAGGGCTACCTGCGGCGCGATCCCAATCGGCCACGCGCCGTGGATGTCCGGGGCCTGGACGAGACGGCCGTGCGCGCCACCGGCGTGACCCAGCTGCGTCCGGTCGGCGCGGAGCCCGCCGATTCCGGCGATCAGCCCATCCCGACCTACGTGCCCGTGCTGGGCCGGATCGCCGCCGGTGGTCCGATCCTGGCCGAGCAGGCGGTGGAGGATGTCTTCCCGCTGCCGCGCGAGTTGGTCGGCGAGGGTTCGCTGTTCCTGTTGAAGGTGGTCGGCCAGTCCATGGTCGACGCCGCCATCTGCGACGGTGACTGGGTGGTCGTGCGCCAGCAGAACGTGGCCGACAACGGCGATATCGTGGCCGCCATGATCGACGGCGAGGCCACGGTCAAGACCTTCAAGCGCACCGGCTCCCAGGTGTGGCTGATGCCGCACAACCCGTTGTTCGAGCCCATCCCGGGCAATGACGCACAGATTCTCGGCAAGGTTGTCACGGTGATCCGCAAGATCTGACCGTGCCGAGCCGCCGTGGCCGGGCGCCCGCCCCGCAGACCGGGCGCCGGGCCACGGCGGTTTTTTCGTCTCGACGGCCTTTCGCCGCTACGTCGCCGTGATGCCTCCCCACACCGCGCGTGAACCGCTCTCACCGACGCGGTAGATCTGCACACCCGCCGCGACCCCGGCGACGATCGCGAGCACGATGAGGACACTCACCACGGGACGGCCGATGGTCGCGCCGCGCTCCTCGCGCCAGTGCCAGAGCAGCAGCAGGAGCGCCACCACCAGCAGTGGGATCACGTAGTAGAGGGTGGCGCGGCCGAGTTCGACGTGTTCGTCGACGGCGGGCGTGCTGCCCACCCTGGTGTACAGCCACTCGCCCGCGTCGATGGTGAGCGGTGTCAGCGCGACCACCACCACCGCCAGGACCGCGGTCGGCCAGACGAGTCGCCGGCGCGCGGCCACCCACAGTGCGCAGAGGATGAGCAGCGCCGCGGTGAGCAGCACCAGCACCACCAGTGCGTGCACCAGTAGCACGTGCGCGGGCAGTCCGTCGAGGGTCGTCATGGCAGCGCCTCCGTTCCGTCGCGCGGATACCGGGAACAACGTATCCCGGCGCGCCACGGTTCGGGTGTCAGCCGCCCGCGACTTCCGTCCGCACGGTCTCGGCGGGCTCGATCCGGGACATGAGGACGGTCGCCTCGTTGTCCTCGGCCGGTTCGGCGGGTTTGGCGTCGGTCGGGCCGACCAGCGGCACGGTCAGATAGCCGAGCAGTTCGTATCGCACCGGAACGGTGAGCGCCGCCGAATGACGGTCGTGGGCGATGAACGCGAGACCGGGACCGAGCACGGAGCGCACGGTGTCGAGCCAGCGTCCGTCGGTCACCCGGCAGTCCGCCCAGGGGAAGTACTCGAGCCCGGTGCGCAGGAAGAACCGTTCACCGATGCCCGCGCGGCGCAGCAGCTCCCCATGCCACTCGTCGACGCGGGGCTTGGCGGTCCCGGCGTAGATGCGCTGGTTCGGCGCCGGGTTGGCGGTGCCGAAATCGGCGAGGGTGTCCAGCAGCTGCTGGGGCAGCTCGTCGGCGCGCACGAAACCGAGGACCTCCAGCCCCTCCAGGAGCCGGGGTAGTTCACTCGCGCGCCGCTGATCCTCGTGGAGCTTGAACTTGCGTCGAATGCTGTCGCTGCGCATCTACGTCCTCGCCGAACCGTTCACGTCGACGCGCTCAGCACCACACGAATCCGCTTGCGCCGGAATCTCGCCAGCGGTAACCAACATCGTCGAACCTTCCAATTTCCCTCATCGCGACCCGCGACGTTCTGCCCATTACGGGCGATGTGCCCCGGATCACACGCACCATAACATGGTCAATCGTACGAATAACACTCGCGGCGATCCGTCGGTAAACGTTTAACCCGTGGTCATCGGGGGTATGCACCGCCGACGATCTCGCCCTGGGTGACCAATCCGGGATTGCCCGCATCCCAGTAACCGTGATGCGCCCACGGCTCTCCCGGGAACACCGTGAGGAACGGCAATTGCAGCCGGGTGCCCGGCGCGGACTCGAAAACCGTTGCGCCGAACGCCCGTTCGATCGGACTGATACCGTGCGCCACGGAACCGAAGACGGCGACCGGATCGGCGGCGGCCGCGGTGGCGAAGATGTGCCGGGGGTTGTCCGCGGGCGGCACGCCGTCGAGCCGGAGCTCGGTGACATGATCGGTCCGCACCCCCGGACTGCCGACGAAAATCACACTATCGGCCGCGAGCGACCGTCCTCCGGTGGCCGCGACACCGATCACGGTACTGCCGTAACTGTGGCCTACGAGCGTGGTGTGCGCGTGTGGGCCGGAGTGGGTGGCGCGCAGCCCGTCCAGGAAGCGGTCGAGCGCGGGAGCGGCGGCGGTGGCGTAGTCGGGACGCAGCGCGGCCATCAGGTCGGGCGGCGCGTGGTAGCCGTACCAGGTGATCACCGCGCTGCGCTCGGCCGGATTCGCGCGTGTGGCCGCGTCCAGCAGCGCACGCGAGCGGTCGACGCCAGCGCCGATGGTGCCCAGCCGCGCGCCGGTGCCGGGGAGGAAGGTCGCGATATTGCGGGCGGAGTCCGGATTGCCGAGGGCGATCGCGCCCCGCCCGCTGTCGTCGACCGCCAGCAGATAGCGGGGCGGGTCATCGCCACCGTCGAGCTGCCGGCGAACCACCCGATAGTCGGCCAGCCGGGTGTGCGCCTCCTGCCGGGCGGCGTCCCACTCCCGCAGACGTATCCACTCCGCCGGTGTACTGGGCGGGTTCCGCCCGGCCGCCCAGTCCGGATGCAGCCCGTCGAGGTAGGCGAGTTCGGCGTGGGCGGCCGACTCCAGCCGCGCCAGATACCGCCGGTTGTAGAAGTCCCGCGCCACCGCCGGAATGCCGTCGCGATTCCCGATGGCCGGGTCGTAGGCGACGAGCGCGTCGCGATCGGCGGGCGTGAGGGATTCCCACAGCTCGTGCACGGCGTACGGGTCGTCGGGGAACAACGCGGCGCCGTCCAGGATGTCGATGACCCGCGAATCCGGCCGTGCGCCCTGGGGATTCGCCGCCAGGGCGAGCAGTTCGGCACGGGCATCGTCGAGTCGGGCGGCCACCTCGCGGTCCAGCCCGTCGGCGGCCGCCAACAGCGGCACCAGCCGCGCCTGAAGTGCCGCGGCCTTGGTGTCGAGACATGCCTGGAGTGCGAGATCCAGGGCGGGATTGCCCGTGTCCGCCACGGGTGCGGTGACCGTACCGTCGTCGGCGACCACGCAGCCGTGAGCGTGGGCGTCGTCCTCGAGGCCGAGTACCGCGGCGCGGATCTCCGCGAGATTCCCGGCGTCCGCGCAGGCGTCGGCGATATCGAGTACGGCCGCCGCGAGCTGGCCGGCCGCCAGCCGCGACTCCAGCGCCCGCAGCGCGGCCGCGGCGGCGGCGTCGCCGCGCCACCGCCCCACTGCCTCGTCGACATGCCGGCCGACCCGGCGCACGGCCTCGGCCATGCGCAGATTCATCGCCGCCAGCGGATCGGCGGTGACGGCCACGGTCGCGGGATCCCAGCCGCGCATCCGGGACAGGCTCGCTCGCGACACGGCGGCACTCCCCCGCTACGAGGTGCCGTGCAGGTATCCGTCCAGCCGCTCGGTGAGCGCCTGATCCAGCGCCTCGTAGGTGGTGGCGCCGTGGTCGGCCGCATCGGCGAAGCCCCGCACCTGCCGAGCCATATCGCGCAGCGCCATCCGTAGCGGTTCACTCAATTCGACGGCGGCGGAACCGATGGCCGAATTCGGCATAGCCCGCCCCACCGTCGCGATCAGTCCGACCGGATCGATACCACCGATGGCATCGGCCTCCCCACGCACCCCCGCCGCCATGACGCGCAGGGCCTCGATATCGGTTCGCAGCATCTCCCCCATTGGAAATCCCCTTTCTGCCGGGAAATCTAGCAGCCAGCCGAGATCCCGGCCGGGTGAGAACGTTCGCTGGGGATGATCCGCGCGCTGTTCACATCCGGGGCGCACGGTGGTCGCACCCGACCGGCGGGTGCGGTAGAGAGGACATATGCACGCAGCCCGATTGCGTCGCCTAGTCATCACGCCGGTGTCGATCTGCATCGCGGCGGCGTTCACCGCGGCTGCGGCCACACCGGCGGCTCCCCCGTTCGACACCTATGTCGCACTCGGCGATTCCGCGGCGGCGGTGGGGTCGCTCGACAGAATCCAGCCGGGCAGTCCCCGGTTCTGCGACCGCGCCGCCGACAACTATCCGTCGGTCGTGGCGCGCACGCTGCGGGTGCGCGAGTTCGTCGATGTCAGCTGCAGTGGAGCGAAGACCGCGAATATGACCGCGCCGCAGATCGGCCGCGGCGGAGCGGTGAACCCACCGCAGCTCGCCGCGCTCACGCCCGACACCGACCTGGTCACACTCACCATCGGGGGCAACGACATCGGTGTCTTCGACGTCAATGTCATCACCGCCGCCCAGCTCACCGTGCTCACCGAGCGCATCGGGGCGATACTCACCGAGATCCGTCGGCGCTCCCCGCACGCCACCGTCGTGCTCACCACCTATCTGCGGTATCTGCCCACGAGCGGACCGTGTTTCGGCGTGCTCGACCACGGTGGCGGACAGCGTCTCACCGACACCCTGCGCGAGCTGGCCCGCGCCCACGGCGCCCGGTTCGCCGACAACTACGCCGCGACCGGACACGACATCTGCGCACCGGTCGAGGTCCGCCGGGTCAATGGTCCGCGCCCGGAGACGCCGACCGTGCCGCTGCACGCCAATGTCGCGGGACAGGCGTATCTGGCCGCGGTGGTCGTCGACGCGGCGCTGGCCTGACCGCCGGAAACCCACCGCCCCTGCCGGTTCCCCGACTTTCCGGCTACGCTGGCCCCGGCGCGCAATCTCGTTGCCGCCCTGAATAATTGGTCGCCCACGCCGCACGGAATCCCGGACAACGACGTCTCCACCGACCTGACGAACCTGCCGTGCTCGAGCCTGTGGGATCGACAGTTGGGACTGGGACACGTGCACACACTCGACACCTTCTCCACCCGCAACGGCGGCTTCCGCGACGTCGTGGTGACGGCGGTGGAGATGACCACCTCGATCGCCGCCGATACCGAGGGCACCTGGCAGGGCCTGCTGGCCGGGGCGAGCGGAATCAGCACCCTGACCGATCCGGAGATCACCCGCCACGAGCTACCCCATGCCATCGGCGGCACCCTGGTCGACGACCCCACCGCCGGTCTGGACCGGGTCCGCAAACGCCGCATGTGCTACGTGCAGCAGATGGCGTATGCCATGGGAAAACGCTTGTGGGAGAACGCCGGAAAACCCGAGGTGGACGCCGACCGGCTGGGCGTCTGCATCGGCACCGGCCTCGGCGGCGCGGACACCATCGTGGCGGCCGACGCGGCCATGCGGGAACACGGTTACCGGAAGGTGTCGCCGTTCGCGGTGCCCATGTCCATGCCCAATGGCGTATCCGGCGTGGTGGGTCTGGAGGTCGGCGCCCGTGCCGGTCTCGTCACGCCGGTATCGGCGTGCGCCTCCGGCTGCGAGGCGCTGGTGCACGCGTGGCGTTCCATCGTGCTCGGCGAGGCGGACATGATCATCGCCGGTGGCGTCGAGGGCTATATCAATCCCGTGACCATCGCCGGATTCTCGATGGCGCGGGCGCTCAGCTCCCGTGTCGACGATCCGGCGCGGGCCTCGCGCCCCTTCGACCGCGATCGCGACGGTTTCGTCTTCGGAGAGGCGGCGGCGCTGCTGATCGTGGAATCGGAGGACCACGCGCGGGCGCGCGGCGCCACCCCGCTGGCCCGGCTGCTCGGGGTGGGGCTCACCGCCGATGGCTACCACCTGGTGGCCCCCGATCCAGAGGGGCAGGGCTGCGCCCGCGCGATGCGCCGCGCGGTCGCGACGGCCGGGGTCAGCCCGAGCGAGGTCGACCATGTCAATGCCCACGCCACCGGCACCACCATGGGCGACCTGGCCGAGGCCCGAGGGATCGCGGCGGCCATCGGCCGCCATCCGTCGGTGTACGCGCCGAAATCGGCGCTGGGTCATTCGGTGGGCGCGGTCGGCGCGCTGGAGGCCGTCATCTCGGTGCTCACGCTGCGCGATCAGGTGGTGCCGCCCACGCTCAATCTGGACAATCAGGATCCCGAAATCGAACTGGACGTAGTTCATTCCACTCCGCGGCACACGAATGTGGAGTTCGCCCTCAACAATTCGTTCGGCTTCGGCGGGCATAATGCCGCCGTACTGTTCGGACGCTACTGATCACGGATACGACGGCGAACATTTTCGGGGTCCCCGGCATCGACCGGGCGGCGGATGAGATCATGCCGTATCGGCGTGGTCACCCCGTACCTCGTGGTCTGCAAACCGGTTGGGAGCCACGGGAGTACGAGCACCCGGTACCACCGCCGACCCGCAGAGGAAATGAGGACGATGAGCGAGAACCCCGAGATCCAGGGAGCGGAACCACCGACGCGCGGCAATCGCGTGATCGTCGCGCTCATGGCGATCGCCATAATCGGCGCGCTGTTCACCGCCGCCATGATGGCGGGATGACCGAACTCAGTCGCCGTCGCCCGAACGCGCCGCCGTGACACGCTGCTCGTAGCGGGCGACCGCGGCGGCCACCTCGGGCCACCAGGTCAGGAAGTCCTCGCGCATCCCGTCGGTACCCAGCACGCACAGGGTGCCGACGGTGGTGCCGACCTTGCGCGCCAACGGGGTGAGTTCGGGCGGCAGGGTCATCTGCCGGAACACATTGGACAGCCGGATGGCCACGATGTCGTTCACCTGCTCGCGCAGCCACTCGACCGACATCCGGAAGTCGTCGCGCAGCAGCACCTCGAGGAACGGCGCGGCCACGCGCAGCAGTTCCTCGGCGTCGAAATCGGTTCCCGGACGGACGAATCCGTGCCTGCGCACGGCGGCGTCCAGTTCCGCGGGCGTACCGTTGAACAGCACCTCGCTGATGTCGGCGACGATGGCACGGAAGTCGCGCGGGTATCCGGCGCAGGCGCCGAAGTCGACCACGGCGAGTCGCCCGTCCGGCAGCATCAGGAAGTTCCCGGGATGCACGTCGCTGTAGAGCAGACCGCAGCGCCGATAGGACATCTCCAGGAAGCGGAACACCCGCCGTCCCCACCGGCTTCGCTCGTCGACCGCGACACCGCCGGAGATGAGTCGGGTCAGCGCGATACCCTCGACCCAGTCGCTGACCAGCACGTGTTCGGTGTGTTC
This sequence comes from Nocardia otitidiscaviarum, assembly GCF_007362295.1. Classification (NCBI taxonomy): domain Bacteria; kingdom Bacillati; phylum Actinomycetota; class Actinomycetes; order Mycobacteriales; family Nocardiaceae; genus Nocardia; species Nocardia otitidiscaviarum. The sequence goes on from NZ_CP041695.1 coordinate 4,405,150, forward strand.
GACAACCGCGGGCACCAGGAAGTCGGGGTCTCCGGCGAAGGCGTCGGCACAGCGCTGCTGATTCGCCGCCTCCCGGTGGTAGTCCAGTTCGTCGCCGACCATGGAGCACACCATGTCGACCACCGCGTGCACATCCGCGCCCGGCATGACCGCGCCGATGATTCCGGTCACGCTGCGCAATTGGCTCAGATCCGACGCCACCGCCTGCTGTGCGCCCGGGTACATGACCTTGACCGCGACCTCGCGGCCGTCGTGCCAGACGGCGCGGTGCACCTGCCCGAGTGAGGCCGCCGCGGCCGGTCGATCCGAGAAGTCGCGGAATCGCTCCCGCCACCCGGGGCCGAAATCCTCGGCCAGCACCTGATGGACGAGCGCGGGCAGCATCGGTGGCGCGGAATCCTGCAATCGGGCGAGGGCAGTGCCCGCTATCTCCCCGAACTCCAGGGGGACCAGCGGTACGGCCGACCGGTACACCGACGCCATCTGGCCGAGTTTGGCCGCACATCCGCGCAGTTCGCCGAGGACGTCGACCAGATGCTCGGCGGTGCGCACCTGGATATCGTGATCGATCTCCGCCGCGGTGCGCCCGAGCATGCGCCGACCCAGGCCGGCCGCGCGCCGTCCCGCATACGCGACGGGCACGGCCGCCAATTTCGCATCGCGCCGCAATCGCCCCGTCGGCGCCGGTCCCGCATCCTTGCGGTGCCGCCCCGGAAACGGAATCACCCGCCCCGAAGTCTGCCTGCCACTCACCATTCACCCACCGCCCACTGTTCCCTGCGGTGTGTAGTCTGTCACACGCTCCGGCGACTTGCGAATAGCACTGTTCGTCAACCGCGCGCGCCGGGATTCACCCGATCAGGATCAGGCCAGACCCCAGGCGTGCAGGATGTAGGTGATGTTCGCGGCGATATTGGTGACGACGTTGGCGAGATTCAAGGCGGCGGAACCGAGATCGATAATGGGCATGGCTGTTCCCTCTGAACTGGACTACATGAACCATGTCGAAAGTAGTCAGACGTCCAGAACTTGGCGATGATCGATGGCCTATCGCACAGCGGGAGCGACGGCGTGACCGACCTCTCATCCGTGTCGCTGCCCCAGGTCACGGCAATCGGCGGGTAACACTCGGGGGATGACGATCCTGGAGCGCGGCATGGCGGCGCTGCTGGCGGCGGAACGCGCCATCCGGCCGAACTACCCCGGTGTCGTGGTCGCGGCCATCTTCTTCGCCTGGTCGGTATCACCGTCGCTGCTCCCGCGCACCTGGCTGTTCCAGGGACTCGTCAGCGGGGTGAGCGCCGTGATCGGCTATGCCGTCGGATGCGTGCTGGAGTGGGCGTTCACGCGCTGGGTGCGGCCGCGGCTGCCGGAGCGCGCGTGGATCGCCACGCTCATGAATCCACCACAGCGCGTGCAGGATCTGCTCAAGGCGGGCACGGTGGTGGCGGTGGTCGTCGGGGCGGCGCTCATCCTGGTGCGCTCGGCCCGCTGGCAGCGCAACCTCCAGACGATGATGGGTATGGAGCCGACCACCACCTCGAGCTATCTGCGCACCGAACTGCTGGCCTTCGCCACCGTCGCGCTGATCATCCTGGTGTTCCGGCTGCTGCGCTGGGCGGTGCGCCGCCTCACCCGGGCGCTCAATATCGATCTGCGCGTCCCGCGCCCGATCGCCCTGCCCGGCGCGGTGGTGCTGGTCGCGGTGTTCTGCGTACTGCTGTGGCAGGGCGTGCTGGTGAAAGCCTTCTTCTCGGTGGCGAACTCGGCCTTCAGCCTGCGCAACGGCCACACCTCCGCGGCCGCCCAGCAGCCCGTCCTGCCGGAACGGTCGGGCAGTCCGACGTCGCTGGCGCCGTGGGACACGCTCGGTTCCGAGGGGCGCTGGTTCGTCTCCTACGCACCGTCGGCCGAGCGCATCACGGCCGTCACGGGAAAACCCGCGCGCGAGCCGATTCGGGTCTACGCCGGGCTGGAGTCGGCGCCGACACCCGAGGCCGTGGCCGATCTGGTGGTCCGCGAACTCGACCGCACCGGCGCTTTCGACCGGCGGGTGCTGGTCGTGGTCACCACCACCGGCACCGGGTGGGTGGACTCCACCACGGCCGCGGCCATCGAGTACATGTACGGCGGCGACACCGCCATCGCGGCGACGCAGTACTCGTATCTGCCGAGCGTGCTGTCGTTCCTGTCCGACCGCGACAAGGCCACCGAGGCCGGGCGACTGCTCGTGCACGCCGTCCACGCGCGCTGGGCGACGCTGCCGCCGGAGGCGCGGCCGAAGCTGCTCGTCTACGGCGAGAGTCTGGGCTCACAGGGATCCGAGGGAGCGTTCACCGGGCTCGATGACATCCGCACCCTGGTGGACGGGGTGATGTGGGTGGGTCCCCCGAATTCCAATCGCATCTGGAGCGCGCTCGAGGCGCGGCGCGATCCCGGCACCCCCGAGATCCTGCCCGTCTACGCCGATGGGTTGGTCGTTCGATTCGCCGGAAGCGCGGAGGATTTGAACCGGCCGAACGCCCAGTGGCTCGATCCGCGCGTGGTGTATCTCCAGCACGCCTCGGACCCGATCGTCTGGTGGTCGCCGGATCTGCTGTTCTCCCGCCCGGATTGGCTCGCCGAACCACGCGGTGCGGATGTCTCGCGGTCGGTGCGCTGGTGGCCGATCGTCACCTTCTGGCAGATCAGCGCCGATCTGGCCAATGCCCAGAAGGTTCCGGCCGGGCACGGCCACAAGTACGGCACCCTGGTCCTGGACGGCTGGGCCGCGATCACCCGGCCACCGGACTGGACACCGGAACTCGCGCAGCGTATCCGCGTGGCCCTCGATGCGGACATCGACTGGGAGTACGCGCACAAGTGACGCGGTGCGCGCGCCTAGCTGACGGCGCGCAGATGGCCGCGACGGCGGAATTCGTCCTTGCGCTTGCGGCGTTCCCGCTCGGACAGGCCACCCCAGATGCCGAAGCGCTCGTCGTGGGCGAGCGCGTACTCCAGGCACTCCCCCTGCACTTCGCAACGGCCGCAGACCAATTTGGCCTCGCGGGTGGAGCCGCCCTTCTCCGGGAAGAAGACGTCCGGATCGGTCTGGGAGCACAGTGCCAGTTCACGCCACGCCGGATCTTCGGCCTCCACCAGCGGAACGATGGCTAGCTGTTTGATTGCCATTGGAACCTCCCTCGTCTGTCATGCGTCTTCGATCGTCCGATACTCGCAGTGATTTCTTGTGGATCACTTCTAGTCGAATTAGGTAACCATAAGGTAACTGTCTCATGAGTAGTTGTCATCTCGAGACATGGCGACCAGCCCGCACGCCGCGATCGACCAGGTAGATCCGCACGCCGCACCCCCGGACAACCGTCCAGCAAGACTCGAGTAGCGGTTGCTGAAATCCGGGGCTACAATCCTGGCGACCTTCGAAACCGCTTGTCGGCCATGTTTTTTGAATGGTTGCGGCAGGGGGGTACAGAGCCCGGAGACCGTATGCGTTTCCCGTGGTCGACGCGAGTGCGGAAGTGCGGAACTTGTCAGAATCATCCAGTCCCCCGGACGGCGAACCGACCCCACCCAGCATTCGCGGTACGCGTCAGCCCTATCTGGCGCTACTGGTCTGCGCGATCCTGACCACCGCACTCGGCGCCGCCGCGGTGTTCTTCGCACCCACCGCCGCCCGACTACCGATAACCATCGGTGTGCTGGTGGCGGCGATCACGTTGTGCGCCAGTGTGACAGCGGCATTCCACTACCGTGTGGAGGCCGACCGGGCGCGTGCTGAGGCCGCAGCGGTCCGGCGGGTCGCCGCGACCACCGCCGCCGAGGCCGCCGGGCGCGCCGACGCGGCCACCGAGGCCGCGACCGGACTCCTGGAGCAGGCCAGAAGCGCCGAGGCGCGCCGGGCCGCGGCGCTGGCCGCCTTCGCCGGGGCGGCGGGGCGCATGCAGGCCATGACCACCAGCATGCTGGCGGAACTGCGCGAGATGGAGCATCGGCACGCCGACCCCACCGTGCTGGCCGACCTGCTGCACCTGGATCACCGCACCGCCCAGGCCGGACGGCTGGCCGACAGCATCGCGGTGCTCAGCGGGGCGCGCTCGGGGCGGCGCTGGGCCAAACCCATTGCCATGGAATCGATTCTGCGCGGGGCCATGGGGCGTGTCGCGGGGTATCAGCGGGTCCGGCTGCGCGCCATCGCCGAGATCGCCGTCGCCGGGCACGCGGCCGAGGGCGTCATGCACGCACTCGCCGAACTGCTCGACAACGCCTGCAACTTCTCCCCGCCCACCACGGAGGTGCACGTCTACGCCGCCGAGGTGCCCGCGGGCGTGGTGATCACCATCGAGGACAGCGGACTCGTGATGAGCGAATCCGCACTGCGCCGCGCCGAGGCGGCGGTATCGGGGACCGACGGGCGCGATGCGCGCGCGGATCTGTCCTCGCTCACCGGCACTCGCCTCGGGCTCGCGGTGGTGGGCCATCTCGCGCGCAAGCACGGGCTCACCGTCTCGTACCGGCCGTCGGCCATCGGCGGTACCGCGGTGGTCGTGGTGGTGCCGCGTGACCTCACCACACGGGTGGAACCGGCGCCCCGCACGCTGTCCACCATCGCCGCGGCCATCGCCGAGACACCGCGGGAACTCCCCGGGCGGTCCGACAGCACCGGCGAGCACCCCGCGCTCGCACCGGCCGCCCCCGAACCGGCGCTCCCCAAACGCCGCCGGGGCAGCACCCTGGCCGCGGTGCACCCCGAGGGTCTGTCCGCTCCGACATCCGCCGCGGTTCCGCCCGCCCCGTCGTCACCGTCGTCGCTGGGAGCCTTCCAGCGCGCCGTGACCGGGCGCGAGAACGGTGATACCGCAACCACTTCCCCTGCCGTGGAGGCCGATCGATGACAACGTCCGCGCCCGCACAACTCGGCTGGCTGCTCGAACAGCTGCTCGGCCGCACCCCGCGCGCCAGGCACGCACTGCTGCTGTCCAGCGACGGGCTGAAAATCTGTCACACCCCGGAACTCACCGTCGACAAGGCCGACCAGCTGGCCGCCATCGCGGCGGGCATCCAGAGCCTCTCGCACGGGGCCTCGGTGGAATTCGGCGCGGGGCACAGCGGCGTGCGCCAGTCCATGACCGAGTTCTACGGCGGCATCCTGTTCATCGTGGAAGCCGGTATGGGCGCGCACATCGCGGTGATCGCGGCCGAGGACGCCGATGCCGGGCTGGTCGGCCACAACATGCGCGAACTGGTCGAACAACTCGGCGAACATCTCGCGGCGGCACCGCGCGGGGGAACGAGCCTGCCGTGAGCAGACCCGGCCGCGACGACTCCCCCGATCGGCTCTACACGCTGACGGGGGGCCGGAGCAGACCCGACTCCGATGCCTTCGATCTCGTGACTCTCGTTGTGAGCGAATGCGATCCGACGCCGGGAATGCAGTCCGAGCACGCGGCCATCCTCCGGATGTGCACGGCCCCGACGGCCGTGGTGGAAATCGCGGCGGAGCTGCGCATCCCGGTTGGAATCGCCACCATCCTGCTGTCGGACCTGCTGCACGCGGGCCGGATCACCGTTCGCCACCCGCACACCGGCACGGCCACCCCCGGCTCGCCGTGGACCGCGGTGCCGGATGCCACCACCCTCGAGAAGGTACTCGTTGGACTCCGCAAGCTTTGACCCCCGACCCGCCCGCGCCGACGCCCCCTTGCACAACACCGCCCGACAAGGGCTGAAGATCGTCATCGTCGGCGGTTTCGGGGTCGGCAAGACCACGCTGGTGCGCTCGGTCAGCGAGATCCGCCCGCTGGACACCGAGGCCACCATGACCGATGTCGGTGTCGGCGTGGACGATCCCGGTAGCGTGCCGGGGAAGTCGACCACCACCGTCGCCTTCGACTTCGGCCGCATCACCATCGACGCGGAGAACGTGCTGTACCTGTTCGGCGCGCCCGGTCAGGAACGGTTCTGGTTCCTGTGGGACCGGCTGTTCACCGGCGCGCTCGGAGCCATCGTGCTGGTGGACCCGCGCCGGATCGCCGACTGCTGGTACGCCATCGACCGGCTGGAACATCAGCGCACCCCCTTCGTGGTGGCGTGCAACGATTTCGGCGGTCATCCCCATATGCCCGGCGATGTGCGCGATGCACTCGACCTGGATCCCGCTGTGCCGCTGTTGAATTGCGACGCCCGCTCGCGCGAGTCCAGCAAGCGGGTGCTGATCACCCTCGTCGAGCACCTCTACGCCGAGGCCGCTCGACACCACGTCCTCACCCCGGAGACCGCCTCATGACCTCGCCCGACCTCGTGCCGGAGCGTTCCGGCGGGTGCCCGGTGCACCGTGATTCCGCCGTGCCGCTGAGCGGACCGCGCTTCCACACCGATCCGTTCCGGCTGTACGCGGAGATGCGTCGCGAGCACGGGCCGGTGGTGGCGGTCGAACTGCCGGGCGGCATTCCGGCCTGGCTGGTGATCGGCTACCGCGAACTGCATCAGGTGACCAGCGATGCCGAGTTGTTCCCGCGCGATGTCGCCCGGTGGAACCAGTGGCCGAACATCCCGCCGGACTGGCCGCTGCTGCCCATGGTCGGCTCGCCCATGCCGTCCATCTACTTCACCGCCGGGGCCGAGCACCGGCGGCACGTCGCCATGGTGGAGCCCGCGCTGGAGGCGGTCAATCCGTTCGAATTGCGCGCCACCTGTGAGGAATTGGCGGATCGGCTGATCGACTCGTTCTGCGGGCGCGGAGAGGCCGACATGGTCGCCGACTTCGCCGAACCACTGCCGGTGCTGGCCTTGGCGCGCATCATGGGGTTCCCGGACAGTGAGGCCCCGGAACTCGCGACGATCATGAAGCACATCGCCGACAGCGGGGCGGAGGCGCAGGCGGCGTACGGGCGCTTCAACCAGGCCATGGCGAATCTGGTGGCGGCCAAGCAGCGGCATCCGGGCAGTGACCTGGTGTCGATGATGCTGGCTCACCCCGAGCCCTTCACCGCCGAGGAGTACACCCTCGATCTCCAGGCCATTCTGGCCGCCGGGCATCTGACCACCGCCGACTGGCTGGTGAACTCGCTGCGACTCATGCTCACCGACGACCGGTTCGCGGCGGCGTTCGGCGGCGGACGCAGCAGTGTCGGCCAGGCCATGAACGAGGCGCTGTGGGAGGACACCCCGACACAGATCCTCGCCGGACGCTGGGCGGCCCGGGACACCCGGCTCGCGGACAAGACGGTGCGGTCCGGGGATCTGCTGCTGCTCGGGCTCGGCGCGGCCAATACCGACCCCCATGTGCGACAAGGGATTTCGGACGGGCCGGAATCGGCGTATCTCGGCAACAGCGCGCACTTCGCGTTCAGTTACGGCGAATACCGGTGCCCGTATCCGGCGCAGCAGATCGCCGAGGTCATCGCGCGCACCGGAATCGAGGTACTGCTCGATCGGTTGCCCGATGTCGACTTGGCGGTGCCGCCGCAGAACCTGATGCGGCGACCCTCGCCGTTTCTGCGCGGGATGACTTCTCTTCCCGTGGTTTTCACTCCAGTTCGTGCTGTCGGAGGTTTCTCGTGAGTAGTCAATGCCCCATCGCCATCGACCCCATGATCGGTGATCTGGCCGGGGAGACCGACCGGTTGCGCGCGGCCGGGCCGCTGGCCCGCATCGACCTGCTGGGCGCCACCGCCTGGACGGTCACCGATCACAGCGTCGCCCGCCAACTGCTGGTCGACAACCGCCTGGTCAAGGACATCAATGCCTGGGGACTGTGGAATTCCGGTGTCGTCACCCGGCAGTGGCCGCTGATCGGCATGATCGACGCGGGACGCTCCATGTTCACCGCCGACGGCGCGGAGCACCGCCGCCTGCGCATCAAGACCACCCAGGCGCTGAGCCCGCGGCGGCTGGAGGCCCTGCGGCCCATGATCGAACGGTTCGTCGCCGAACTGCTCGACGATCTGGAGGCGGCGGGCAAGGACGGCGCGGTCGTGGATCTCAAGCAGATCTTCGCGTATCCGCTGCCCATGCGGGTGGTCAGCGAGCTCATGGGCGTCGACAAGGCAGACCACGGGTATCTGCTGGAGTCGTACAAGGCGTTCTTCTCCATGCTGACACCGCACGAGGAGCGACTACGGCTGCTCGAAGAACTGGACGTCTACTACCTGAAGATGGTGCGCGCCAAGACGGCCGACCCGACCGACGATCTCACCAGCGCCTTCATCCAGGCCGACGAGGGCGGTGAACCGCTCACCGAGGAAGAGGTGGTGGGCAATCTCAAGGCCCTGGTCGCCGCGGGCCACGAAACCACCGTCAGCCTGATTCTCGCCGCCGTGCGCGCGCTGCTCACCCGGCCGGAACAGCTCGACAAGATCCGCTCGGGCGACTACGAATGGCGCAACGCCATCGAGGAAACCCTGCGCTGGGACGGGCCGGTCATCCATCTGCTGATGCGCTTCGCCACCGAGGACATCACCGTCGGTGACACGGTGATCGAGAAGGGCGAGGGCGTCGTCATGTCGTATCGAGCCATCGGCCGCGACACCGCCGTGCACGGTGCGGACGCCGACGAATTCGACATCACCCGGCCGACCGCCCACCGCAATATCTCCTTCGGCTACGGTCCGCACATCTGCCCCGGCGCGGCCTTGGCCCGCATGGAGGCCGCCATCGCACTACCCGCGCTGTTCGAGCGGTTCCCCGAGCTGCGGCTGGCGGTGCCGGTGGAGGAGATCGGCAATCTGCCCGTGCTCACCCAGAACGATCTGGCGTTCTTCCCGGTCCACGTGAGCTGACCCTCGCTGGCGGGCCGCCGTCTCGGTGGCGGCCCGTCGCCTGGGTATCGCGGGTGTTCCGTCGTACCGTGGGATCGTTCCCCCGGCGAAAGGTGTATCGCGGAATGAAGAGCACTCGGATCGTCCTGGCCTCCCGGCCCACCGGCATGCCCACCGAAGAGAACTTCCGCACCGAGACGGTGGAGTTGGATCCGCCCGGGGCGGGCGAAGCCCTGCTTCAGACGCTGTATCTCTCGCTCGACCCGTACATGCGGGGGCGCATGAGCGACGCACCCTCGTACGCGCCACCGGTGGGTATCGGCGAGACCATGGTCGGTGCGACGGTGTCGCGGGTGCTCGAATCCGCCGATCCCGCAGTGCGATCCGGTGACTACGTGCTCGGATACGGTGGCTGGCAGACGCATTCGGTGGAGCGGGTGAAGCACCTGCGCAAGCTCGACCCGGAAGCCGCACCGCTCACCACCGCGCTCGGCGTCCTGGGCATGCCCGGATTCACCGCCTATTCGGGGTTGCTCACCATCGGCCGTCCCCAACCGGGTGAGACGGTGGTGGTCGCCGCCGCCACCGGGCCGGTCGGGGCCACGGTCGGGCAGATCGCCAAGATCAAGGGGGCGCGAGCGGTCGGGATCGCGGGCGGGCCGCGGAAGGTTGCGCTTCTACGTGACCATTTCGGTTTCGACGCCGCGATCGATCATCGGGCACCCGATTTCGTGGAGCAGTTGGCCGCCGCTACCCCGGACGGTATCGACGTCTACTTCGAGAATGTCGGTGGTGCGGTATTCGATGCCGTCCTGCCGCGCCTCAACGGGTTCGCCCGAATTCCGGTGTGTGGGTTGATCGCTCAGTACAACGCGTCGTCGCTGCCGCCGGGGCCGGATCGGATGGGGCTGCTGATGTCGCTGGTGTTGCGGAAGTCGTTGACGGTGCGGGGGTTTATTCAGACGGAGTTCTCAGGGCAGTTCGGGGAGTTCTATTCCGAGGTTTCGGGGTGGGTTCGGGAGGGGCGGGTTGCCTATCTCGAGGATGTGGTCGAGGGGTTGGGGAGTGTGGTGGGGGCGTTTCAGGGGTTGCTGAGCGGGAAGAATATGGGGAAGGTTGTGGTGCGGGTTGGGGAGTGATTGTTCGGCGGTGAGTTTCGGCCTTGTCCATGTGTTGAGGTTTCGGCGGTCGTGCCGGGTTCGGGGTGTTGCTGCAGAGATGTGAAGAGATGAGTGTGGTGGCGGTGGGTGCCTTACCTGGCTTGCGCTGACGCCGGGTTGGGTGCCGCACCCTTCTACCCCAGCCGACGGACTGGCTGGGGTTGCGTTCCCGAGACGGGCCCTTGTGCAGGTGTGGCTATTGGCGTAAGTGGTCGCCTCGGGTCGGGTCCGGCCGCTGGGCGTTTTGCGGGGGCACCGTGCGGGCGTGAGGATCTGAGTGGTTGTGGTGGTCGGTGGCGTTTCGGTCGATCCGTCGCGGGGACGGGCGATCACACGCGCCTGCAGCCCGTCGACCGACTGGCGGAAGCGTCGACTGACCGGGCAGCGGCAGTGTTGGCTGACCGAGCGTCGGGGGCGTCGGCTGGACGAGGGTTGGGGATGCCGATTGGCTGAGCGTCGGCGGCGACTGCCCGCCCGGGGCATCGGTGAGCCACTGCTCGGGATGATGATGCAGATTCACCCGGGGAACCCGTGCCGGATCGATCCGCGTCGGCGGAGCCCACACGACACGACCCGGATACCGGCCACTACCGACACCACCGCCACGGTTGCCGCCGCCACCGAGGCCGCCGCCGATACCGCCACCGAGGCCGCCACCGAGGCCGCCGATGCTGCCGCCGCCGATATTGCCGCCGCGGCTGCGGCCGCTGCCGTCGCTGCCGCTGCTGTTGCCGCCGCGGTTGCCGCTGCTGCTGCCGCCGCTGCTGCTGTTGCCACCGGCGATGCCGTGGCTGTAGCCGCCGCGTCCGAGGGTGGCCCACCCCGTCGGATCCTCGACATCCTCCGGGATCTGAGCGTGGCAGCGGTCGCACACCAACGTCAGGTTCTCGATATCGGTACGACCACCCCGCAACCACGGCACCATATGATGCACCGCGCACATCGTCGCCGGAGCCTCACAGCCCGGACGCGTACAACCCCGATCAGCGGCGATACACGCCAACCGCTGCCACGGCGACGCCAACCGATACTTCCCCCGACCCAAATGCAGGGGCAAACCCTTGCCGTCGAACAACATCAACAACGGGTAGCTGCCCTCGGCCATCCGCAACGCGTCGGGGATCGACATCACCGATCCCGACGCGGTATGCGCGTACCCGGTGCCCGAGTGCAGGTCGGTCACACTCATCGTCAACACCACCGACACCGGCACACCCCGATGCGATCCCAGGCTCTCCGGACCGCCCCCGGCGGCGAGGAACGCTTTGAGCGCGTCGTGGTTACGCTGCCCGGCACTACGCCGATCCCGCCGCGCCGCCGCCTCCACCGCATCCTTGTCGACGGCTGCGGGTCCCATGCGGGGACTGTCGGGATCTTCGGGGTTGCACATGCCCGGACGCGCCCACTTGGCCAAGACGACATCCAACAGGGCACGCAGCTGCGGATCGAGCACGCCTTTGATCTCGCTCATACCGTCGACGCGTTGTTTGCCGAGCCAGAGCTCGCGGCGGCGGGCGCGGTCGTCGTCGTTGGTGAGGCCCCCGTCCGGGTCCAGACAGGTGAGCAGCACGTGCCCGACCTTGGTCACGTACTCCGGCGGCATCTGGCTCGCCGCGTGGGCGAGCTGCTGTTCGGCCTCGGCCTGCGTCTCGGCGGGCACCGCGTTGGGGATGCGGTCCATCACCCGCATGATCACCCGCGCGTGCTCCGGGGACACCACACCCTCGGCCTGCGACGCCGCCGTGGTCGGCAACAACGCCGGGGTCGGTTCCCCGCAGAACGCACGCGGCCGCAACGACGCCGACGCTCGCACCCGCGCCCCTGCCTCGGCCGCCGACAACCGCAACACATCGATCAGATAGCCGCGCATCCCCTTGGCCCCGGCACGCTCCCACAGATGCCGCGCCTCGACTTCGGCGATCATACGATGCGACAGTGCCGCCATCCGACAACGCACCGACTCCACCTCCCGCATCACGTCCACGAGAGCGGTGTCGGACAGTCCGGTGAGATCGGTCGCGAGCAGGGTGTCCATCGCCGCCGACAGACCGGCTGCGGTATCACCGCCTCGCGTTTCCCCCTCCGGAATCATGCATTTATTCTATCGCGAATCCCATTGCAGCAGAACAGCAATAGCTATGTGATATCGAAATCTTCAGATGGCAAATCACATTTTCGTCGCGGCGCCCACAAACAGCATTCCACTGAAGTGCTGTTCGATTCGACCTCTGCCGTGCAGACCATTGCGCGCGAGTTCGGCAGCGAATTCTTCTGCTTCGAAGCGGTTTTCGCGCGGATGTACGGTGAATGTCCGCATTATCCAGGTATCGAGAATATGGCGCGGCACCTCCTCGAACAGAACGGTACCGCCTGGTCGCAGCACCCGGGCGATCTCGGCGATACCCAGTTGCCATTCAGGCACGTGATGGATGATTCCGAAGTCGGCAACGATATCGAAACTCGCCGCAGGCTCCTGGATTTCACAGACATCACCCTCGGAGACGACGACGTTATCCCGCCCGGACAGCCGATCCCGAGCCAGGTCGACCATCGCGGGGTCGAAGTCGAAGGCAGTCACCCGCTCGGCCCCGAGGCGATCCTGAAGCACTTCGACACCGCGGCTGGGAGAAGCTGGGATTCGCGGCTTTCAGGCCAGGGCGAAGGTGAGCATGAGTGAGTTCTGGCCGCCCTCGCGCCACCAGGAGTAGCCGAACCATACGCCGGGGGTTACCTCGCGGATCTCGTCGTAGACCTGAGGGGTGGGCGAGGGTGCGTAGTCGAGCGCCCAGGTCGGCTGGCCGTCCAGGATGGCCGGGGCGGTGTAGACGTTGGCGGGCCAGCCTTCGATGCCCGCGCCGGTGATCCGGTTCATGAGGTAGCCGCCGTCGGGGCCGGTGTAGAAGGTCTTGCCGATCCACACGGCGGGGGTCCACCACTGCATGTCCACGGGGCGCACCACCCAGCCGTTCTTGACTCCCATGGGCACGGCGCCGCGGGGGGCGTCGCGGAAGATGGCGTCCTGCTGTTCCGGATTACAGCGGAAGCGCAGCGAATCCACGGTGGCCGCACGGTCATTGGCGAACAGTACGCAACCGCCGCCGTAGTCGGTGTCGGCGTGGGCGGCGGGTACTGCTATTGGGCTGAGCATCAGTGTGACCGTTATACCTGCGAGAACGAGAGACCTGAGCATGGCAGCCTCCAGAGGGTCAACCCCGACCCATCCGCCATGCTAGTTCGCCATTCGTTTGCCAGCAATCCCGTGGCAAGCGTCACCATGCGGGAATACTCGGCGTGGGTCTAGTGTCGTAACTGTCGTTACTGACGAAATCTGCACAGAATGTCAGATTGTGGAAAGGACGTCATGTCCAAGATTCTCTTCGTGATGACCGGGTCGGACCACTGGACGCTCGCGGATGGCAGCAAGCATCCGACGGGGTTCTGGGCCGAGGAGTTCGTGGTGCCGTTCGAGGCGCTGAAGTCCGCCGGCCACGAGATCGTGGTCGCCACGCCCGACGGTGTGGTGCCGCCGGTCGACCGGGGCAGTCTCGCACCCGACGCCAACGGTGGACAGGAGGTCGCGGAGCATCGGGCCGGGGTGATTCGGGACAGCGCCGAGTTGAACCATCCGGTCCGGCTCGCGGATGTCGAGCTGGCCGAGTTCGACGCGGTGTTCTATCCCGGTGGGCACGGGCCCATGGAGGACCTCGCGGTGAATGCCGACTCCGGTCGGCTGCTCGTCGCCGCCCTGACGTCCGGCATGCCGTTGGCCGTGGTCTGTCACGCGCCCGCCGCACTGCTGGCCGCCACCACGGCCACGGGTGCCAATGCTTTCGCGGGGTACGCCCTGACCGGGTTCACCAATGCGGAGGAGACGCAGGCCGGGTTCGCCGACCAGGCGCACTGGCTGCTGCAGGATCGGCTGATCGAGATCGGCGCGGACTTCCGCGCGGGTGACCCGTGGGCACCCAATGTGGTGGTCGATCGTAATCTGATCACCGGACAGAATCCGGCGTCGTCCGCCGGTGTCGCCGAGGAACTATCGAGGAAGTTGGTCTGAATCATGCCCACCGACCGCCTCGACGAGGTCCTCGACGCGACCTACGAGTGCCTGGGGCGCTACGGCGTCAAACGCACCACCGTCGATGACATCGCCCGCACCATGGGCGTCTCGCGGTCGGCGGTCTACCAGTACGTGCGCGGCAAGGACGATGCCGTGCGCCAGCTCGCGCGGCGGCTGCACGCGCGGGCCCTGACGCGGGCGCAGGCGGCGGCGGATTCGGATGCGCCTGCCGCACAACGCATTCGCGGGGTGCTCGCGGCCAAACTCGACCTGGTGCTGCGGTTGATCGAGGATTCACCGCACGCGACCGAGCTGATCGACGAGAAGGCGCGGCTGTTCGGCGACATCTGTGTCGACTACACCGCCGAACTGCGTGCCCTGCTGGTGCGTCTGTTCGCCGAGGCGGGGACCGCATCCTCGGTGTCGCCCGAGGCGGCCGCCGATCTGAGTATCGCGCTCGTAGTCGGACTCGAGCAGATGCCGCAGCAGGCGCGGCGACTGTTCGACACCGGTGTCACCGCACTGCTCGCCGGACTGCTCGCCACCTGAACACTCTGAACACTCTCACCCCCAACACTTTTGGAGCTTTGTCATGTCTTTTTCCAGCCGTGAATGGCATCTCGTCGCCCGTCCCGTCGGCGAGCCGGTACCCACCGACTTCTCCCTCGTCACCACCACCGTGCCCGATCCGGGCCCGGGCCAGATCGTGGTGCGCAACGACTTCGTCTCCGTGGACCCCTATATGCGTGGCCGGATGAACGAGGGCGAGTCCTACATCCCGCAGTTCGAGCTGGGTGAGGCGATGACCGGTTCGGCGGTCGGCACCGTGGTGGCCTCGAAGTCGGACGACGTCCCGGTCGGCGCGACCGTGTCGCACTTCCAGGGCTGGCGGGAGTACGCACTGCTCGACGCCGCGCAGGCGCAGGTTGTCGACGCGAATCTCGCTCCGGCACAGGCATACCTGGGGGTATTGGGTACCACCGGGCTCACCGCGTGGGGTGGGTTGAAAGAGGTCGCCCCGGTACGCGAGGGTAATGTGGTCTTCATCTCGGGTGCGGCGGGTGCGGTCGGCTCCGTCGCCGGTCAGCTGGCTCGACAGCTGGGTGCCAGCAGGGTGATCGGCTCGGCGGGCGGACCGGAGAAGGTGCGCCGTCTCACCGAGGAGTTCGGTTACGACGTCGGAATCGACTACCGCGCTGGTGATCTCGTCGAGCAGCTGCGCAAGGCCGCCCCCGACGGCATCGACGTCTACTTCGACAATGTCGGCGGCGACCATCTCGACGCCGCCCTGGTCACCATGAACCGCTACGGCCGCATCGCCCTCTGCGGCGCGATCTCGGTCTACAACGACACCGAACTGCGCCCCGGCCCCAAGCATCTCCCCCTCGCCATCGGCAAGCGGATTACCCTGCGCGGCATGAACGTCAGCGACCACCTGCACCTGGCCCCGGACTTCATCCCCCAGGCCGCCACCTGGCTCGCCGAGGGCACCCTGGCCACCGAGGAGACCGTGGTCGACGGCATCGACAACGCCGTAGACGCCTTCCTCGCCATGATGCGCGGCGCCAACACCGGCAAGATGCTGGTACGCCTGTCCTGACCCTGTCGGTTGCGCTGCCCGCCCTACACAGCCCGACCCGTGTCGGCGGTGTGCGGGGGCGGGCAGGTCCGATCGTCGCCGCCGGTGAGGTCCCAGGCCCCGCGCCGATGCCGACGGGATGACGTGCCCGCCGCCGCAATGCCCCCGAAAACACCTTTTCGGGCATACCGTGGAGTTATGCGCACTTCGGTCCACCTGCTGTTGTTCGTGGTCGCCATCGCGATGGGCGTCGGGGCGGTCGGGCCCCTCATCGGGTCGGTTCAGGCGCGTGACGTGCGATTCGAGGATCTGCGCGAGGGCTTCGCGCCGGGTGTCACGCTCGACCAGCTCGCCGAGCAGAACGCGACGCTGTGGTCCTCACTCGCCATCGTGTTGCTCGGTTCGGCCGCCGCGGTGCTGGTGGCCGCGCTGACCGGGTCGCGCGGGCTCGCCTGGCTCGGCATCCTCGCCGGGTTGGCCGGTCTCGCGACACTGACCTGGCGGTTGAACGAGCGGTTCGACGATCAATTGCGCGACAGCGCCCGCGACCTGCTCTCCGGCACCTGGGGTCTGTACCTGTTCGGCGGCGGCCTGCTCATCGCATTGTTGGCGGCCCTCGCACCCCGGGAACGCCGGCGGGCGTGACCGACGGGCACGCTAGTCGAGCCGGACCTCGACCGTCACCCGGCCGCGCTCGTCGCGGCGCGCGATGGCGTGCCCGCCGCGATCCTCCCCGGCCAGGCGCATGGTGATGGGGCCGCCCTCGCCCTGGAAGTTGCGCCACCAGGATTTCTTGTCCGGCATGGCCACGCCGATCTTCAGGACGTCACCCGAGCGCCAGTAGTTGACCGGGGTGCTGAAGGTCTTGCCCGAGCGGCGGCCCACATAGGTGATCTCGGCGAAACCCCGAGCCATGACCGACCCGATCACCGGCATGCGCAGCAGTGCGACCACCGCGCCGTTGACCCCGCCGACCATCCGTCGCGCGACTGCTTTCGGATTCATGCGCCCTCCTGATCGAGATCCGTGCCCAGCCTAGCGGGCGGCGGGGGCGGTGGCTCACCGCTCGCCCGGTGTCGCGCGGATCGGCTCGGAGCGGTACCGGCTGACCGGGCCGTCGATGCCCAGCAGCTTCCAGACGCGCGCGGCGACGGGGTTCATCAGGCCGAGTTCGGTTGCCAGCGCGCGTACGTCGACGAAATAGTCGGCGAAGACCTGCCGAGCCTCCTTCGAACCGTAGAACAGTTCCTTGCGCACGCGGTCGGGAATGCCGAATTCGGTGAAGAACGCCTTGGGCGGTGTGGCGATGGAACGGCCCAGGATGAACATCACGATCGGCATGGCAATGGACAGTGCCATGCGGCTAACCGGATTCCGCTGCGGTACATGATGTTTCAGGAACTCGTGGGCGAAGGAGATGTGCCGCGCCTCCTCGGCGATGTGGATGGCCATGACGCCGCGCATGATCGGGTGCACCTCTTCGCCCGAACGCAGCACCGCCTTCTGGATGTGGTCGATGGGCTCCTCACCGGCCAGCACCGCCATGAAGAACAGGCTCGGGAAGGCGATGGCGACCGGTACGCCCAGGTGTCGCAGCTGCCGCACCAGCGGTCCCATACCGGGCACGTCGACGCCGATGCGGTTGACCATCTCCTGGAACATCAGGGTGTGGTTGTGCTCCTCGATCATCTCGTGCGAGCAGTAGCGGAATTCCGGCGAGCCGTTGGGCAGCCCGAATACGTACTGCTGCATGCCGCTGATCAGGATGGATTCGAACTGCAACCCGACCTTGGCGATATTGGCCTGCCGGTACTTCCCGATGGCGATCTGCTCGGCCTCGGGCAGCGACCGATACCAGGGATGGCGGCCGAGCGGATCGGCCGATTCCGGCAGGATCCAGCGTCGCGGATCGGCATCGACATCGAAATCCGGGTTCTCCCAATCGATGTCGACGAACGGATCGAAGTGCTTGTGCACCGAGCCCTCGGACAGCAGTAGCAGGGCGCGCGCGTACTCCCGCGCCTCGGCGACGACGGGGTCGGCATCGGTGGTGGTGACAGGGTTCATGATCACAGCGTCCACCGGGCAGGGCATCGGAAATAGGGCCATAGGTCACTATCCGTAACCTCAGGTCACATATAACGTCCACGGGGCCATCCGGGACCGAAAGGCCCCGGCACCACCGACGAAATGGGATGTCAATGACACGGCACGTCGACGTACTGATCATCGGCGCGGGCTTGTCCGGAATCGGAGTGGCCTGCCATCTCACCCGCGAACGCACCGGGCACAGCTACCTCGTCCTGGAACGCCGCACCGCCATCGGCGGCACCTGGGATCTGTTCCGCTACCCCGGCATCCGCTCCGACTCGGACGTGTGCACCTACGGCTACGAATTCCGCCCTTGGACCGGCACGAAGGTGCTCGCCGAGGGCCCGGAGATCCGCCGCTACATCGAGGACACCGCCGTCGAGTACGGCGTCGTCCCGCACATCCGCTTCGGCCGCCGGGTGACCACCGCCGCCTGGTCCGGCACCGACCGGCGCTGGACGGTGACGGCGGTCGACGAGGCGACCGGCGCGACCGAGACCTACACCGCCGACTTCCTCGTCGGCTGCACCGGCTACTACGACTACGACCACGGATATCGGCCGGAATTCCCGGGCGAGAAGGATTTTCGAGGTCCCATCGTGCACCCCCAGCATTGGCCCGAGGACCTCGACTACCGGGACAAGCGTGTCGTGGTGATCGGCAGCGGCGCGACCGCCATCACCCTGATTCCCGCCATGGCCGCCGATACCGCGCACATCACGATGCTGCAGCGCTCCCCCACCTATATCGCGACGCTGCCCGCCGAGGATCCGGTCGCGGTAGCCCTGCGGTGGGCGAAACTCCCTGCGGCGCTTGCCTATCGGGCCGGGCGGGCGCGCAATATCCTGTTGCAGCGCGCGGTCTACCGGCTGTCACGCAACCATCCCGGTCTCGTCCGCGCCCTGCTGCTCGCCGCGGTACGGCGACAGCTCGGCCCGGACGCCGATATGCGCGATTTCACCCCCGACTATCAGCCGTGGGATCAGCGCCTGTGCGTGGTTCCGGACGGGGACCTGTTCGCGGCGCTGCGCAGCGGTCGGGCATCGGTCGTCACCGACCGCATCGACACCTTCACCGACACGGGGATCCGGCTCGCGTCCGGGCGGGAACTGCCCGCGGATATCGTCGTCAGCGCCACCGGCCTGGACATTCAGTTGTTCGGCGGCGCACAGCTCGTCGTGGACGGCCAAACCGTGCGGATGCACGACCGGCTGCTCCACAAGGGCACGATGATCGACGGCGTGCCCAATGCGATGGTGGTGCTCGGCTACACGAACGCGTCCTGGACGTTGAAGGCCGATCTCGCCGCCGAGTACCTCTGCCGCCTCCTCCGATACCTACGCGCACACGGCCACACCACGGTGGTGGCGCGGGCCGCCGAGGGTGACCGGGCCGAGACATCCGTGCTGGGCGACGTTCTCACCTCTGGCTACATCCGACGCGCTGACGCGGTGATGCCCCGGCAGGGCACCCGCGCCCCGTGGCGTGTGCTCGACGACTACTTCGCCGATCGCGCCGTACTGCGCGACGAACCGATCGACGACGGCATTCTCACCTTCGACGGGACCACGAGCGGGGTGCCACAGGAGGATTCGACGCGCCAGCCCGGCGGGCTACCCGCCCGCCGGTGACCAAAGGCCCATCGGCACGGGAGCAAGGGCTGTAGTCCCGCCGGCCGTCGACGGCGATCATCGATAGATGAGAGTCGACGCGGACGTACTCGTACCCACGGTTCCGGACCACGAGACGATCGTGGCGGCGTTGGAACTCGCGACGCGCGCACCATCGGTGCACAACACCCAGCCGTGGCTGTGGCGTTTCGACGGCGACCGGCTCGTCCTGACCGCCGACGCGGATCGGCTGCTGCCGACCACCGATCCGCTCGGCCGTCAGCTGGTCATCAGCTGCGGTGCCGCACTGGACCACGCGCGCACCGCCTTCGCCGAGTTCGGGTGGCACACCGATATCGCGCGGGTTCCGGATCCGCGACGGGCGGACCGGCTGGCGGTGCTCGAGTTCCGGCCGTGGCCCGATCCGCCGATGGCGCTGCGTCGGCGCGCACACGTGATCCCCCGGCGTCACACCGATCGGCTGCCGCTGCGCGAGCCCGAGGGCTGGGACGACGTCCTGGGCGGACTGCGGGCATTGGCCGCCGCACGGCGGGTCGGAATCGACGTCCTCGACGACTCGGTTCGGCCACGGCTCGCGGCGGCGTCGCGACGACTCGGCGAGCTGCGCCATCGAGACGTTCTCTACGAGACCGAATTGAATTGGTGGACAGGTCATTACGGCACCCGAGACGGCGTGCCGCGGGCGGCGCTGGCGTCCGAGGCGGAGTTCGCACGGGTCGGGGTGGGCAGGCAGTTCCCCGCCGCGCCGCGGTCCGCGCGCCGCACCGGGCTGGTGGACCGATCGCGGCTGCTGGTGTTGAGCACCAAGGGCACCACGGTGCGGCAGTGGATGCGGGTCGGTGAGACGCTGTCGACGATGCTGCTGCACTGCACCGCTGCCGGACTGGCGACCTGTGCGCTGACCGATGTCACCGAGTTGCCCGCGGGGCGAGAACTGTTGGCGGATCTCATCTCCCACCACGGCACACCGCAGATCGTGATCCGGGTCGGCACGGCCCCCGCGGACGCCGAGGCGATCGCGGTCACACCGCGCCGCCCGCTGTCGGAGGTCTTGACCCTGTCCTGAATTCGCGACCGGCGTCGATACGGTGTCGGCCCGGTCCCGGTGCGTAGGTCCCCGAGCCGGAGGGTCCAAGGTCATCAGTCGCCGGTCGAAGGTCACCGAACCGTGCTCGGGGGATTATCCGGGCCCGCCTCCGCTGCGTACCGTGCGCATGTTCGATCGCGTTCGCACGGAATTCCGGTGGGGAACAGGTGTCTCCACCGGTCCAGTGAGGAGAAGTTTGGTGACCGCAGTATCACCGAAATCCAGCCTACCGCTGGATGTTACGCGTCCCTACCCACCGCGCCGCGCACCGCGCGGGTCCTTCATCCACCGCATGGTCACCACCACCGACCCGAAAGTGCTCGGGCAGATGTACCTGGTGACATCGATGTCGTTCTTCCTCGTCGCGGGCCTGATGGCATTGCTCATGCGCGGCGAACTGGCCGAGCCGGGTATGCAGTTCCTGTCGCCCGAGCAGTTCAATCAGCTGTTCACCATGCACGGCACCATCATGTTGCTGTTCTACGCGACGGCGATCATCTTCGGTTTCGCGAATATCCTGCTGCCCTTGCAGATCGGCGCACCGGATGTGGCGTTTCCCCGGTTGAACGCGCTGAGCTACTGGCTGTACCTGTTCGGCGCGACCATGGCCACCGCCGGATTCGTCACCCCGGGCGGCGCGGCGGATTTCGGGTGGACGGCCTATGTGCCGCTGGCCGATATCGTGCACTCCCCCGGCGTCGGCGCGGATCTGTGGATTCTGGGTGTCGGCGTTTCGGGTCTGGGCACCATTCTGGGCGCGGTCAATATGCTCACCACGGTGGTCTGCCTGCGCTGCCCCGGTATGACCATGTTCCGGCTGCCGATCTTCACCTGGAATGTGGTGGTGGCGAGTTTCCTCATCCTGCTGGTCTTTCCGCTGCTGACCGCGGCGGCGCTGGCGCTGTACTACGACCGGCACCTGGGCGGGCACATCTACGATCCGGCCTCGGGCGGGGTGATGCTGTTCCAGCACCTGTTCTGGTTCTTCGGCCACCCCGAGGTGTATGTCATCGCGCTGCCGTTCTTCGGCATCGTCTCCGAGATCCTGCCCGTATTCAGCCGCAAGCCGCTGTTCGGCTACACCGGCATGGTGTACGCGACCCTGGCCATCGCCGCCCTCTCGATCGCGGTGTGGGCGCATCACATGTATGCCACGGGAGCCGTACTGCTGCCGTACTTCTCGTTCATGACCTTCCTCATCGCGGTGCCCACCGGCGTGAAGTTCTTCAACTGGCTAGGCACCATGTGGCGAGGGCAGCTGACCTTCGAATCACCCATGCTGTTCTCACTGGGATTCCTGGTCACCTTCCTCTTCGGTGGCCTGTCCGGCGTCATCCTGGCCAGCCCGCCCATGGACTTCCACCTGTCCGACACGTATTTCGTGGTGGCGCACTTCCACTACACCCTGTTCGGCACCGTCGTTTTCGCCACCTTCGCCGGCATCTATTTCTGGTTCCCGAAGATGACCGGCCGCATGTTGGACGAGCGCCTGGCCACCTGGCATTTCTGGACCACGTTCCTCGGCTTCCACCTGACCTTCCTGGCGCAGCACTGGCTGGGCAACGCCGGGATGCCGCGGCGCTATGCCGACTATCTGCCGGGTGACGGCTTCACCCTGCTCAATCAGATATCGACCGTCGGCGCCTTCCTGCTGGGCGCGTCGATGCTGCCGTTCCTGTGGAACGTCTTCAAGTCCTACCGCTACGGCGAGGTGGTCGCCGTCGACGATCCCTGGGGCAACGGCAATTCCCTGGAATGGGCGACCACCTGCCCGCCGCCGCGGCACAACTTCCACGAACTGCCGCGCATCCGCTCCGAGCGCCCGGCATTCGAACTGCACTACCCGCACATGGTCGACCGCATCCGCGCGGAGGCACACGTCGGTTGGGGCGCGGGGTCGCACACCGTGTCCGAACAGGAACGGGAACCAGCGAGCTGATGCGTGCGCGGGTCAGCGCGGGGAGCCGCTCACCGGCACCTCGCGCGGGCGGGCGACCGGAGGGCGCGGCGGTGACGACGATCGCTCGAGCGAGGGCGCCGGGGCCGCGTCGACCTCGACCGGGGGCCGCCGGTACACCATGCGGGTCTCGGTGACCTCCTGCCGACCGTGCGGCGCCGGCCGCCCCTCGGCGTCGAGGTTGACGAAGGTGATCCGCTCGATGGTGAGCACCGGTTGACCGGTGACCTTGTTGCGGACCTCGCAGCCCAGCGTGATCGAGGTGCGGCCGAAGTCGCGCACCACCACGCCGAGTTCGATCACGTCGCCGAGCCGCACCGGATTGATGAACTCGATCTCGGAGATGTACTTGGTCACCAATCGGGAATTGTCCAGTTGACCGGCGGCGTAGATGGCCGCTTCCTCGTCCAGCCAGGCCAGCAGGGTGCCGCCGAACAGCGAGCCGTTGGGGTTGAGGTCCTGCGGTTTGATCCAGCGACGGGTATGGAAGATCATCTCGTACCGTCCTCGTGATCCGGGAGTGGAATCGATCGGTACCGCGATCGCGAGCCTACCTCCGCCCGCCGCCACTCCGCCGGGTTTCGATCTTGAATTGTGATTCCGCCGGGCCGCGCCGCTACCGGTGATCGGCACGGGGACAAACCGGGGTCGCCGACATCACGTGCCCGACATTTCGGTGCCGAAAGTCCTCGCGGCAGGTTGCTTTCTCACCGGTTGCCGCGGGGGCGGCAGGAGGATCGTCGAGGCATGAGCACCACCTCGCACTGTGGCTCCGGCCGCTCCCGCCCCGCGTCCGCGAGACGGGTCCGCGTGCTCCTGGTCGACAAGGAGCGTGCGGTCCGACGTGCGGTTCGCGACCTGCTCGACCTCGATCCCGCGGTATCGGTGGCGGGTGAGGCCGCCACCCTGGCCAAGGGCCGGCTGCTCATCGCCGAGCTGCGACCCGATGTCGTGATCCTCGAACCGCAGCTGCCGGACGGGGACGGGCTGGAGTTGTGCCGGAGTGTCCCGGCCGACGCCGCCACCCGCTTCCTCATTCTGACCTCCGATGTCAGCGCGGGCGCCATGCTCGATGCCGTCGGTGCGGGTGCGGCCGGTTATATCGTCAAGGATCTCACCGGTCTGGCGCTCGCCGACTCGGTGAAGGCCGTGGCCGCGGGCGAGTCCTATCTGGACGGCCACGCCACCCCGGTGCTGATGCGGGAGTTCCGTCGCCGCGCGCTCGCCGAGCGTTAACGGGCGGCCCGTCGCGTCCGGTCGCGGTGCCAGCGCGCGATGGTCCGTCCGATCTCGGTCTGCGGCGGCTCGTGGTAGAGCCATTCGCGGGCGAGCCGATGCCAATTGTTGGTCGCCTCCAGGCGTCCGAGTACGGCACAGGTCCACAGATCCGTGCGGCGGGAGAACACGTGTTCGCGTGGCAGCGATTGCTGTCGCATGCCTCGGAACTCGGACATTCGGGGGTCGATGGCGCACACCACCGCACCGGTGGCGCACTCCGGGGTGATGGTGATGTCCTCGTCGAGCAGATGCCATCCGGCGGCGGCCCACACGTAGTCGAGGCATTCCCGCGCGCTGACTTCCGCATCCGGGGCGATGATGCCGCGGTCGACCCAGTGCCGGTACAGATCCTCGGCGCGCTGTTCGGCCGCGGCGCGCATTCCGGTGCGCTCGAATTCCACGTCGACCGGATTCATGTGGTTGTAGAGACCGAAGTCGACGAATCCGAGCCGACCGTCCGAATGCAGCAGGATATTGCCTGGATGCGGATCACCGCAGAACTCGTAGTCGGAGAACAGCGACGTGATGTAGAAGCGGTAGATCAGCTCCCCGATACGGTCCCGGTCGCGGGCGGGCAGGGAGCGAATGTGCTCGAAGGGCTTTCCGTCGAGGAATTCGGTGACGAGCACATTGTGGGTGCAGTATTCGGCGATGCTGTCCGGAACGGTGATGAGCGGGTGGTCGCGATATCGCGACGCGACGCGATGCTGGTTGCGCGCCTCCCGCAGATAGTCGAGTTCCCCGCCGATATTCCGGCTGATCTCGTCCAGTACCGAAGCGTCACCCGCACTGGGTAGTACGGCGTGCAGCAGCCCGCTGATCATGCCGAGATTGCGCATATCGGCGGCCACCGCCCGATCCACATCGGGATACTTCACCTTCACCGCGACCGTGCGGCCGTCACGCAGCCGCGCCCGATACACCTGGCCGATCGAGGCCGCGGCGATCGGCTCCTCGTCGAAGTCGGCGAATACCCGCGACAGCGGTCCGAGTCCGTCCTCGACGACCGCGCGCATCTGCGCGAACTCGACCACCGGCGCCCGGTCCTGGAGTTCGGCGAGTTTCTGCCGGAACAGTTCCCGATGAGATTCCGGGACGAGATCCAGATCGAGCACCGACAGCATCTGCCCCAATTTCATGGCCGCGCCCTTCATGGTGCCGAGCACGGCGACCAGTTGCTGCGCGGCCTGTAATGTGGAGCGCTCCGCGAGGATTCGTCGCGCCTCGTCGGGACGGCCGATCATGGACAGCCTGGTGCCGATGCCGCGCATCGCCTGCCCCGCGGCCAGTCGACCCAGTCGAGTTCCCCGCTCCAGCCGCCCCGAAGGCACTCGACCGGCCATTGCGCGCACCTCCCTGTGCCACGTGTGGCGCATCAACATACCGCACCGCAGTGATCTGGAACACCCTAAGATGAGCAAAGCTCGACTTTCACCGCACGACAGGAGATCGCGAGGATGACGAAAGCCGTCAGACAGCGCCGTCGTCCGACCCAGGAGCGCGCGAAGGCGACCAGGGAACACATTCTCGACACCGCCGCACGCCTGTTCGGTGAACGCGGAATCGCCGATACCTCCACGAATCGGATCGCCGCCGAGGCCGGGGTGAGCATCGGCACCCTGTACCGGTACTTCTCCGATCGCTCCGTGATCGTGGACGAGTTGCTGGGGCGGCTGTTGGAGAGCTCGGAACGTCGCTTCACCCAGTGGGTTTCCGAGATATCGCGCGAACAGGTCAACTCGACATTCGTCGATGCGCTGCCGGAATTGATCACCGAACTGCTGGAGGTGTTCACCGAGGAGCTGGTGGCCAATGCGAAACTGGTGCGCGCCCTGGTGGCCGGAGTGCAGTTCTACAGCAGCGGTCTCCCGGAATTCGAACCGCGGCTGCGCCTGCTGGTCAAGGTGCTGCTGATCCAACTGCTCGGACCGGGTGACGATCACCGGTACGACGTCATGACCTTCGTACTGATCAACACCGGGTTCGCGGGAGTACTGCGGGCCTCGGCGCTGGATGTCGACGGGGAGGCCCGCCGCGAGGCCATCGCCTCGACCGCGCGCATGATCAGCGCGTGGATGGAGTCCGAGCAGCGCGACGCTCGAACCGTCTCGGCCACAACGACTCCCGTGGTCGACGGCGTCGCTGCGGCCAACTGACGGCATCGGCGTGGGGCGTGCCCACCGGGCGGGGTCAGCTCCCGGTGGGCCTGTTCGAGCCGTCCGTCAGAGCGATCCGCCGCCGCCGACCAGCCAGGGGTTGAAGTCGCACACCAGCTCCGGGAACCGCACCGGGTCGAGCGCCCGCAGCGCGATGGACAGCGACCGCGGCGAGTACATCATGGTGAGGTGATCCGACAGGTCCTGTTCGCAGCCGTCCTGCAGCAGGATATTGTCCACCCGCGCACCGGGTCCCGGCCGCAGGAAGGTCAGATCGTACGGATTGGTGATCTCGTCGTAGCGGGTGGCCACGATGGTGTACTCGATCCCGGGAACGGTATCGCCGTCGGCGTTCAGCCGATTCACGAAATCCGAGCCGATGGTCTGCTGGATTCCGGCGTGCCCCACGAAGATCTCGACGAGGCCGAGCACATCGATCCCGAGGTTGTTGATGGCGCGACCGAGCGCGCCGATCCCGACCAGCGAGGTGCCGTGATGTGTCGCGCCGTAGGTGATCAGGTCGTGGACCTTCGCCGCGCCGCCCTCGAACTTGGTGTACCAGTTCGCCATCGAGCCGCCCTGGGAGTGCGCCACGATGTCGACCTGCTCGGCGCCGGTGGCCGCCAGCACCCGATCGACGAAGGCGGCCAACTGCTTTGCCGAGTCCTGGATGTAGCCGGTGCCCATGACGCCGGGCAGCACCGATCCGAGTCCGCCGCCCTCGACGAGGTTCGAGCGCCCGTAATTCAAGGTGAAGGTGCAGAATCCGGCGTCCTTGATGGGCTGGCCCATGTACGCGAATCCGTTGTAGGCGTTCATCCAGGTGCCGTGCACCAGCAGCACCGGCCGCGGATGCTCGGCGGTGGGCTTGCAGTTCCAGTCGTTCGCGCCCGGCGGCGCGACATCCGGATTGAGCAGGCCGTGGCCGAAGGCCGCGACCCAGGAGGTCATGGCCGGGCCGTGCCCCACGGTATCGGAGGCGTATCCGCCCGCCGAGCCGGAGCTCGATCCGGAACCGCCGTAGCAGTCGCCGGAGCCATTGCCCGACCCCGCCCCGCTGCCCGAGGTGCACGCCGACCCGGAGCCCGCACTGCCCGAGTCGACGATCGGCCGTGCCGCTGGATCTTTCAGCCCCGCACCGATGATGTCGGCCAACTGCTGTTCGGTCGGGGCGGATTCCGGTTCGGCGTGCACGGTCGGTCCTGCGAATCCGATGGCCAGTATCGAGACTCCGGTCATGACCGCCGCCATGACCGTCCTGCGGCGGGTACTTCGTCTCATTTCGCGCCTTCCTGTATCCCGCTGGTGATTCCGGTTCCGCGACCGGCGACGAAATGCCGGGCGCCGAAACCGCGTTCACGCTAGGCCGGAAAAGATTCCGTTCGACGCGACCGGAACGAACTCTGACAAACCTCACCAATCCGATTTCGGTCTCTCGGTGAGATCTCCAGGAATGGCGTCGAATTGCCCATCGCCATGACATCCGGCCGAATCATCGACAGACCGACCGTCATTCCCTACAGCCCTCGCGTGATCCTGGAGTCCACATGCGCGACTTACCCGTCGATCGATTGTTCCGGTGTTTCGGCAGCGTCGTGGCGGCGGCGGTGCTGACCGCCGCCGCGCTCACCACCGGTTCGGCCGCCCGGGCGGATAGTGCCGTCGGCACCGGCTCCGCCGCGCCGCCGCCCGCGCTGCCGTCCGCCGCCGGTCTTCCGCTGCCCACGGCGCACGGCCCCGGCACCGCGATCGTCATCCTGGGCTACGGATTGCGTGCGGACGGCACCATGCGCCCGGAGCTGATCGATCGGCTGCGCGCCGGTTATCTCGGCGCGCTCGTCTCGCCGACCGCCCCCGTCATCGTCACCGGCGGCAACCCGCGGTCGGGCGTCACCGAGGCCGAGGCCATGGCGGCCTGGCTTGTGGCCCATGGCATTCCGGCCGCGCGCATCCATGTCGAACCGGCCGCGCGATCCACCGTGGAGAACGCCGCCTACACCGCCGAGATGATGACACGGGTCGGCAGCAGTGACGCACTGCTGATCACCTCCGCCGACCATATGCCCAGGGCCACCGCGATCTTCCGGGCCGCGGGCATCGACCTGGCCGACACCTTCACCCCCGACCAGCTACCCGTCCTCCTGCACTACGGCCCGCTGCCGTAGCCGTGCCCGATTCGAAAGGGAGACACCATGTCGAACACCGTGGCCAGTGCGGCCGGACAGGCCAGGGCGCTGGTCGGGCATCACTACCGCTGCGCGGAACCGTTCCGGGTGGAGCGCACTCGGATTCGGGAGTTCGCCCGGGCCGTTCAGGCGTATCACCCGGCGCACTGGCGAGAGGCCGCGGCGGCGCGATTGGGTTTCGACGCCGTGGTGGCGCCGCCGTCCTTCGCGGCGCTGATCTGGCAGCAGGCCCGACGTGAGATCCTGCGGACGCTGATCACCGGATATCGGCTCGACCGGATCGTGCACGTGGATCAAACGCTGGAGATCGGCCGTCCCCTGCTCGCGGGTGACGTACTCACCTGCGACATCTATTTCGAGTCGTTCCGGCAGTTCCACGACTTCGACGTGATCACCATCAACGGGGTGCTCACCGACCAGCACGGAATGCCGGTTCAGACCGGATCGACCGCTCTGCTCGCCCGCACCGCGCCGCCCGAAGGTCCGCATTCGTCGATGCGTACGCGAGCCGGATTCGACCGGGAACCCGCCCTCGCCCCGGTGCGACGCCTCCGGCGACCGCGGACACGCGTCGATCTGGACCGGCTGACCGTCGACACCGATCTCCCCACCGCCGGCACCACACTGACCCGACGCGATCTGGCCACCTACGCGCGCGCCGTCGGGGATGTCGACATGCCGGAGTGCGCCGCCTCCGCCGGGCAGCCGGTGGTCGTCGCGCCCGGCATCCTCGTGCTGGCGCTCACCGCCGGGTACCTCACCTCGTGGACCGGCGACCCCGCAGCCGTGACCACCTACCGCGCCGAATTCGCCAACCAGGTCCACTATCTGGCGGTGCCGCGGGCCGATGCGGTCGATATCGAGTTCAGCGGGCGGGTCGTCGCCTGCGACCGCATCCGCCGCACCGCCACCGTCTCGCTCAATGCGATATCGCAGGGCCGCAAGCTCTTCGGCTATGCGAGTGCGGAGGTGCGCTTTCCGCCCCCTGCGGCACGTCACACGACCCTCGAATTCACTCCGTGAAAGAGCGGGCGATGATCGCCGAACGTAACTGCCACAGACCGGAAGTCACCGTCGGATCCAATCCGGTCAGCTGCCCGATGCGGCGCAGTCGATAGTCCACGGTATTTGTGTGTATGTGCAACTCGCGGGCGGTGCGCTGGCGATTGAGATTGTTGGCGATATGGCTCAGCAGGGTGTCGAGCAGTTCGGGATGCGAGTCGAGCGGATCCAGCAGTGAGCCGAGGGCCTCGCGGCCCGGCCCCGGCCGCGTCAGCTGATATTCCAGTGCCATATCGGTGAATCGGTACAGGCCCGGAACGCAATGGAGCCGCTGCACCATGTCGAGCACCTCGTGGGCGCGATCGGCCGCACCAGGCACATCGTCGACGGCGGCGGTGACCACGGCGGCGGTCACCGACACCCGCGCGGCGGCCGACAGGTGCTCGAGCAGTTCGTCGAGATGCTCGTCGCGGCGGCCCGCCGTCGGCAGCAGGATCGTGCCGCCGTCCACGCTGAGCAGCGCGAGTGCGTCCTCACCGCAGCGGGCGCCGAGTTCGGTCTGTAGCCGCCGGAGTTTGCGCCGGGCGACGACCTTGCCGTCGAGCATCGGATGTTGTTCGTCCGGATGCATCGGAATATCCAGCGCCAGTACGAAATACGCTTCCGCGATGGCGATCCCGCACTCCCGGGCCATGGTCGAGGTCGGGCAGCCCGCCAGCAGGGCCGAGGTCAGGGTGTGCACGGCGGTGTGATGTTCGCTGACGGCCGCCCGATGTTCGCTCACGTAGGCACGGGCGACCGTGGCGTTCATGGTGTCCAGCATCTCCACCACCAATTTCGCACCGCCCACGAGATTGTCGTAGTCGTTGGCCGTCGCATTCGACAGCACCAGATCCATTCCGACCTTGAATCCCTCGTGGATGGCATGCAGGATCGTGTCGATCGGCACGCCTTCGCGCGCCCAGCCCGCCGCCGCGGCGGCCAGCCGGTCGGTCTTCGCCGGAATGTCCTGCCCGTCCAGCATGCTGACCGACAGCCGTAGGCAGAACCTGGTGATCGTGGTGACATCCCCGGCGATGATGTCGCCGGGCAGGGTGCCGCAGGGGATCACGTTGTCGACGAAGTGTCCGACCAGTCGCCTCGACACGGCGCGCACGTCCTGTAGCGGGGAGGACATGGGTTTTCCCGAGAGGGTGAGTCCCGCCCGGAGTGCCTCGTTGGATGTCATCGTCGACTCCTTTCCGCCCAGGTGCTGCGGTCCTTTCGGCCGATGATCGAAGCCTAAAGTGAAGAAGCGCTCACCTTCTACTCCCCTTTCGCGCCGCGACCCCGGTATCGGCGCACCCGGCGAACGACCAGCCGCCTTGTCCACAGAATCGGACTTTCGACCAGTTCGAGACGGCGCCGCCTGTACACAAGCGCTCACTTTTCATCGCCCAGCTCCGCCCAGTCCCACAGACGACGACCGGGCAGCGGCCGCTGATCCGCGCGCACACTCCGGCCCGCGCGCACTTTCAGCCCGAATGACACTGCCGCCGAGGCGAATGCCCACGGCCTGCCACAACCGGCCGCATTCACGACACGATCGACGCGTACCGCTCGGTCAGGGCCGCGACGCGGTCGGCGGGCCAGCCGCAGCGCACCTCGCCGTGGACCGCGGCGAAGAACAGGTCGAGGTGGACGTGCCAGGCGGCGAGGAATTCGGGAGCCAGCGCGATCAGGTGGCGTGGCAGGGTCTGGCTCAGTTCGACGCGGGTGCCGAACTCCGGGTCCGTGACGACGGTCCAGCGAACCCGGCCGACCGGCACACCGTCGTGGAGCCAGCTGTACTCGAGTATTCGCGGCGGCTCGACGGCGGTGACGGTTCCGATCGGGATGTGCTCGTTGTACGCACGCACCGGCGGCTGCCCGCCGACGGCCGCGGCGGCGTCCTCGACGAGCACCGACCACACCTCGTCGGCGGGCTTCCAGACCAGATCGCGGACGAACCGGATGTCGCGGTCATCGCCCGCTTCGGCGAGAACGCCGGTGCCCAAGTCGAATGCGGCGATGTACCGCTCGACCCGGGGCAGGAATTCACCGTTCGGACTCGCCGCCACGCCGTCGAGTGCGGCAACGAGTTCGGTCAGGCAGTCTTCCCAGCCGACCGCGGAGCGGGCCGCGCCCAGGCGACCGATTCCGCCGCCACCGATGGTTTGGGTGAACACCAGCCGACACCCGGCCCCGTCGGGTATCAGTTCGAAGCGCAGCACATCGTGGCTCCAGCGGAACATGAATACCTTGGGCCGGTCGACCTCGAGGACTTCACCCGCCCAGGTGCCGTCCACCACGGCCTCGCCCGGGAAGGTGAACCGCATCGGCACACCGGGCCGCAACTCGGTGTAGTCCACCATCGCCGGGAACCAGGCGACCAGCTCCTTCGGGTCGGTGATCGCCTTCCACACCTTCTCGGGTGGGTGTGCCAGACGGCGCTCGAGCCGCAGGATCGGTTCGCCGCGAACGACATTCAGCTCAGCCCGGTCGTCCATGTCATTCCTCCTCGTCATCGGGCGCGGTGTCGTCGGGCATGGTGTCGAGATGGCGCTCCAGGGCATTCAGACTGGTCTCCCACAGCGAGCGGTAGGGGGCCAGCCACAGGTCGATCTCGGCGAGCGGCTGCGGTCGCAGCCGATACCACCGGCGCTGCGCATCCCGCCGCACCTCGACCAGCCCCGCCCGATGCAGCACCTTCAGATGTTTGGAGACCGTCGGCTGCGCCAGCCGCAACTCCGCCACCAGCTCCCCCACCAGCCGGTCGCGATCCCGCAGCAGGTCGAGTATCTCCCGACGCCGTGGCTCGGCCACCACCTCGAACGTATATGCCATACCGGCAATATAGCCGCGAGGGAATATAAAGGCAACGGGTGCGGCCATCCGACACGGCGCCGGGGATGTTCACACCTCGACGCTGTCCCCCTCGCGTCGAGGGGCACGGAGCAATCGCCACGCCACCAGCAGCAGCGCGACCGCGCCGAGCAGAAGCAGCACCGTGGTGTCGGACAGGGCGGCGGTGAGACGCAACACCCGGTCTTCGAGATCGACACTGGCGTCGGCATTTCCGGCGATGATCGAGCCGCCGTCGGAAAGTAGGAACAGTGCGCCGACGGCGATGAAGAACACGCCCGAGAGCAGCGATGTGGTGTGCAGGTGGAGACGCCCGATCGTGATCGGGCGGCCGCGCAGCCAGCGGCGGCGACCGAGGTCGAAGCGATCCCAGAGCAGGGCCAGGACGAACAGCGGCAGGGCCATGCCCAGCGCGTAGACGGCGAGCAGGGTGCCGCCGTGCACCGGCGAGGAACTCAGGGCCGCCACCGTGAGAATCGAGCCGAGAATCGGGCCGACGCAGAATCCGGACAGTCCGTAGACCATGCCGAGCAGATAGACCGCACCAGACTTCTCGGATCCGCCGTGCTTGGCCATTCCGCGTTGGGCGAAACCGAAAGCGAAACCGCGACCGAGCATCTGCACCACTCCGAGCGCGATGATGGTCCAGCCGCCGATGGCGATCACGAGTTCGCGATGCCGGGTCAGCACGCCCCCGAGCAGTGATCCGGCCGCACCGAGCGGCACCAGGGTGGTGCACAGGCCGAGGTAGAAGATGCCGGTGCGGGACATCAATTTCCCGGTGGCACCGAAGGAGTACGCGAAGAAGCTCGGCAGCAGCAGTGCGCCGCACGGGCTCAGCAAAGCCAGCACTCCACCGAGAAACGCTGCGGCATAACCGATTCCGGAGCTCACTTGACGCCCTCCCGGTCGCGTAGCCCGGCTTCGATCACCGCGATCATCTGCTCGACCGGCCGCGCGCCCAGGATCGGCCGCCCATTGATCAGGAAGGCCGGCGTGGAGCCGACTCCGATCCCGATCGCCTCGCTCATATCGGCGTCCACGGCGTCGCGCGCCGCATCGGAATTCAGGTCCGCCCGGAACTTGGCGATATCGGCGACCCCGGCGCGCATCGCCCACTCGGTCACGGTGTCATCGGTGTACGCACCGGTGTTCTTCTTCTCCGGCGAATGGGCGAACAGCAGATCGTGCATCTCCCAGAAGCGGCCCTGCTGCCCCGCCGCCCAGGCGGCCCGCGCCGCCACCTCGGATTCCGGCCCGAAGAACGCCATACTCCGCCACTCGATGCGCAACTGCCCGCTGTCGAGATACCGCCGCACCAGTTCCGGTTCGGTGTGCTGGGCGAACTGTTGGCAGTACGGGCATTGGAAATCGGAGTATTCGATCATCACCACCGGTGCGTCCACCGCACCGCGCGCCATGGGGTCGGCGGCGTCTCGGCGCGCCAGGGCGGCCAGCTGCCGAATGATCTCGTCGTCCGCCGTCGACGTGGCCGCCGAATCCGCCCGTGCGGATTCCTCGGTGCGTGTGTGGGCGATCTGCGAGATCGCGATCACGAGCAAGGCCACCGCGGCGAACACCGCGAGACCCGCCCCGATTTTCGCGATGGCCGGTCGAGCGGACGGCCGTGCGGCCGGGGTGTTCCGGACACGGCGCTGGGAACGATTGGACATGGGAGACTCCTGACTACGCACGTCCGGCGTGGACGCGCGACCTACGACTCGAGGACATGCCGAATACAGCCCGCCCGCCGACGGCGAGTCGGTGCTGTCCGGGGTCGTCTAAATCCGCAGGACAGTAGTCAGATCCAGTGGTGATATCGGCGGGCCCGTCGTCTCGATCGGCACCGGCCGCACGGAAGGTGAGCGTCCGGCCACGGCCGGGTCCGGCGTCTCCCGGATCGCGACCGGTATCCGGATGTCCTCCCGATGCGACGCGGCATCCCGCAGCGGCGTCGGGGGCTGTTCAGGCATCTTCCGGCAACCCGGTGCCTTGTCCGCGTTCACCGCGACGGCCGCCGTACCGGTCGCCTCCGCCGCCGCTCCGGCGGACACCGCCGCCACCTCCGGAACCCGCTGGGCAGTCGGAGACCGATCAGCGGACGCACATGCCGCGACCAGGCTGACAACCAGGCCGAGAACAGCCGTCACCACGACTCCGACCAGCGCGGGACGGCGCTGCGAAGCCACCCGTCGACGCGAACCGGATCGGAGACTCACGCCGCCGAGTGTACGACACCGCCACGGACGGGCCGGATTACAGTGCAGACGGGCAACCCTTCGGACACTGCCCCAGCTCGGGCGTGCGGGAATCCTTCCGCGCCAGCGTGCCGTACGCGGTGTTCGACCGGCCCGACAGTCCACTGTCGGGTGGCCTATGCTCGGACAGCGGTTGATCCGTTGCGTCACATCGGGGGATGTTGAATGAGCTTTCGCACACCGGCCCGGCCGGTGGATATCGAGGAGACTTTTCCGGAACTGGCCGCGCTGCGCCTGGATACGGTGCGATTGCATCCCAGGCCCGGTCGGCCGACGGCCACGGACAGTTCGGTCGGCGGGCCGCTGCGGTGGCCGGAGGATGAACCGTGGCCGGTCTGCGAGGAGCCGCATTTCGGGATCGCCTCGGCCACAGCGGTCGACGACGAGGTGCCCATGGTGCCGATCGTGCAGGTGTGGCGGCGGGACGCTCCCGGACTCCCGTTTCCGGAGGGCCGTGACCTCCTCCAGGTGCTGTGGTGCCCGCTCGATCACGAAGAGCTCGAATGTCCACGCCCACAGGTGTTCTGGCGAGACTCGGCGACGGCTGGAACGATGCGGACGGCCCCGGCGCTGCCCGCGGCCGCCGAGCCGGAATACATCCCGTCACCGTGCCTGGCGCATCCGGAGCAAGTCGCCGAGTACCCCAGCTGGGATCTGGAACTGCACCCTCGCCTCAGAGGTGCGCTGCGACCCCGGTTCGAGCAGCTCACGGCGGACACCGGCTGGGAGTATCAGTACCACCTGTCCACCGCCCCGGGCATCAAGCTCGGCGGATATCCGGGCTGGTCCACCGATCCGGTCTGGCCCGACTGCGCGTCCTGCGGGCAGCGCATGGAGCATCTGCTCACCGTGCCGAGTTCGGAATACGACGGCGAGAGCTGGCGCACCTGGCTGCCGCTGGAGGAGCGGACGGCACCCGCGATCCGGGCGGACTCCTACTACCCGACCGATCGACTCGAACCGGTCGGCGTTCACATCGGCCGCTCCGGAGGCGTCTACATCTTCGAATGCCGTCGATGCCCGGACCGCCCGATCGCCCACGAGCACGATTGATCCGGCCGCTCCACAAGAATTCGATTCCTCGCGGCGGCACGACCCCACTAGTGTGCTGCCGTGAGCGAGAGCATCGACGAACCGCACCGGTTCACACCCGTTCCGGATCCCCGTCCGGCCGACGAACCGTGGCCGGAGATGATCTGGCCGGTGCCCGCGACGACGGAGTTGGTCGGTGCGACGGTGCGGCTGACACCGCTCGACCCGGCCGCGGACGCGACGGCGCTGTTCGCGGCGCTCGATCACGACCGGGTGTGGGCGCACGTGCCGTGGCGGCCGTCGGATCCGCTGCGATTTCGCGAGCACTTGGAAGTCACCGGCCGGCAACCGGATTGGCAGCTGTGGACCGTGCGGACTCGGCGGCGCATCGGCGACGTGGACGCCGACACGATGGTGGGGGTCACCGCCTATCTCGCGGTGTCCGCGCGTGATGCGGCGATGGAGATCGGGTTCACGCTGTACGACCCGGCGGTATGGGCGACGAGCGTCAATCCCGAAACCAAGCTGCTGCTCCTCGAATTCGCGTTCGAACAGTTGCGCGTGGGGCGGGTGCAGCTGAAAACCGATGTGCGCAACCATCGTTCACAGCAGGCCATCGCGCGTCTCGGCGCTCGCTACGAGGGGGTGCTGCGCCGCAACTTCCGTCGCGCCGACGGCACCGTTCGTGACAGCGTGCTGTTCTCGATCATCGCCGAGGACTGGCCCGCGACCCGAACGCGGCTGACCGCTCGGCTCGACCGGGCCGTGCGAGCCGGCAACGGGGCACCGTAGACCGATATCGCCGGTGATCCGGTCGGCGCGGCGATGATCAGGCGACCGGACCGCGGCGTTCGAGCAGGACGGTGTCGCGCCATTCGCCGTCGAGGCGGGCGATGCGCTCGCGCACGCCGATGG
This sequence comes from Nocardia otitidiscaviarum, assembly GCF_007362295.1. Taxonomy (NCBI): domain Bacteria; kingdom Bacillati; phylum Actinomycetota; class Actinomycetes; order Mycobacteriales; family Nocardiaceae; genus Nocardia; species Nocardia otitidiscaviarum. Next base: position 4,441,181 of record NZ_CP041695.1, read on the forward strand.
TGCGGAAGCCCGCCGCGTGATGCAGGGCGATACTCGCGCGGTTCTCGGGGAAGATCGAGTTCTGCAGCGTCCACAGGCCCGCCTCGTCGGCGGTGCACACCTGGGTGCGCAGCAGCGCCTTGCCGACACCGCGGCCCCGCATGCTCGCGGCCACGTAGACCGAGGTTTCGGCGACGCCTCGGTAGCAGTCACGGCGGGAGACAGGGGCCAGCGCCGCCCAGCCCACGACCGCGCCGTCGATCTCGGCGACCCAGCGATGCCCGGGCAGCCAGGTGGCATCGAGGTCCGCGCGCTCCGGCACCTCCGTTTCGAAAGTCGCATTGCGCGTGGCGATTCCCTCACCGTAGATGCGGAGCACGGCGTCCCAGTCGGCATCGGTCATGGCGCGGACGGTGACATCGTCGGGGATGTCCTGGGGGCAGCACGGTTGCGGCGGCAGCACGCCCATGACGGCGTCGGCGGCATGCGGCAGACCGGTGCAGCAGGCGGGGTTGACGGTGACCACGGTGCTGGTGCGTTCCTTGTGCACCAGCACGAACCCCACATCGGCGAGTTTGCGCACGTGGTGGGAGACGGTCGGCTGGCCGATGCCGAGGGCTTCGGCGATCTCCCCCACCGTGATCCCGGCCGGTCGACTGGCGACGTGGTGCAGCAGGCGCACCCGCGTCGGGTCGGCCAGGCAGGCGAACCAGCCCGCGTAGGTGGTCGCATCGGCGACCGGGAGGGTGTCCACGCGGTATTCGGCCCGCACGACCGGCATATCCAGCGACGTCATGCCCTCCACTATATCGATGTACATCAATGGTTGCTTTCATCGACAGTGGTCGATAGAGTTCGAAGCACTAAATCGATGAGTATCGATGGAAGGATCTTCCGATGAACGAGTTGCCTGTGGTCGTGGTGGGAGCCGGGCCGATCGGCTTGGCGGCGGCGGCCGAACTGGGGGAACGCGGACTGCGCCCGCTGGTGTTCGAACGCGGCGAGCGGGCGGGCGCGGCGGTGTCGGAGTGGAATCATGTGCGGCTCTTCTCCCGCTGGGGTGAGCTGATCGCCCCGGCCGCCCGGCGGCTGCTGGAGTCCACCGACTGGACCGCACCGGATCCGAATACGTATCCGACCGGGCGGGATTGGGCGCACGACTACTTGCTTCCGCTGGCGGATGCCTTGGGCGACAAAGTGGTTCGACTCGGTGTCGAGGTGGTCGGGGTGACGCGGCGCGGTCGCGACCGGGTGGTGGGCGCGGGACGCGACACCGAACCGCTGATCGTGCGGCTGCGCTCCGCCGACGGCGAAGAGCGGGTCACCGCAGGCGCGGTCATCGACGCCTCGGGCACCTGGACCGGACCGAATCCCCTGGGCGGCGACGGACTGCCCGCCCTCGGGGAATCCGCTGCGGCCGCGGCGATCTCATATCGGGTACCCGACCTGGACGATGCGCGCGAGCGGGCCCGGTACGCCGGTGCGCACACCGTCATCGCGGGCAGCGGTCATTCGGCGCTGACCGCGATCGTGGCCCTGGCGGCACTGGCGAAGGACGCCCCGGGCACCCGGTTGACCTGGGTACTGCGCCGGGGCGAGGTCGGCGACACCTTTGGCGGCGGCGCGGCCGATCAGCTGCCCGCACGCGGCGCCCTCGGCCTGCGCGCCAAGGCCGCCGTCGACGCCGGACTGCTCCGGCTCGTCACCGGGTTCCGCACGGCGGCAGTGGAATCCGACGGCGAACGGATCACGCTGACGGCCGAGTCCGGCACTCGCGTCGAAGGCGTGGACCGAGTGGTGGCGCTGACCGGCTTCCGGCCGGAGCTGTCGTGGCTGTCGGAGCTCCGCCTCGACCTGGACCCGGTGCTCCAGGCCCCGGTGCGGCTCGCCCCGCTCATCGACCCGAACGTGCATTCCTGCGGCACGGTGTACCCACACGGCGCGGCCGAGCTGTCGCATCCGGAGCCCGGGTTCTACCTCGCGGGCATGAAGAGTTACGGTCGCGCGCCGACCTTCCTGGCGCTCACCGGATACGAGCAGGTCCGCAGCATCGCCGCCGAACTCGCCGGGGATCGTGAGTCCGCCGCCCGCGTCGAACTCACCCTGCCCGAGACGGGAGTCTGCGGCGGAGCGGGCGTGGTCGACGAATCCGAGCCGGACGGCGACGGCGGTGGCTGCTGCGGATCCCCGACACCGCAGCTGATCTCCCTGGGGTCGGTCCGCGCCGATTCCTGATCGATGGCGACGACATCGCGCGGCGACTCCTCCGGGCGCGGTGATCGGATGGCGGGTGAGCCCGACTCCGAGACCGCGCCGCGGACGGGCGCGCTCACCCGTGCCGGACTGCGCCGCGTCCTGGCCGTGCTGTGCCTCACCGAGATCACCAGCTGGGGCGTGCTCTACTACGCGTTCCCGGTGCTGGCCGTATCGATCACCCGCGATACCGGATGGTCGGCGCGGGTGATCACGGCGGCGTTCTCGATCAGCCAGCTGACCGCCGCCTTGATCGGGATCCCGGTCGGCCGCGTACTCGATCGCGCCGGTCCACGCGGGGTGATGACCGCCGGATCGGCGGTGGGCGCGGCGGCACTGGTCGTCGTGGCCACCGCACCGAATCTCGCGGTGTTCTTCACCGGTTGGTTCGCGGCCGGAACCGCCATGGGCGCGGTGCTGTACCCGCCCGCCTTCGCCGCGCTGACCCGCTGGTGGGGTGCGGAGCGGGTGCGCGCGCTCATGATCCTGACGCTGGCCGCCGGACTGGCCAGCACCCTGTTCGCACCGCTGACCGCCGTGCTGGCGCAGCGATCCGATTGGCGGACAACCTATCTGGCGCTCGCGGTCGTCCTCGCCGTGGTGACGGTGCCCGCGCACTGGGCAGGATTGCGCGGCGCGTGGCCGCATCCGCCCGCGCCGGTCACCGCCGCGTTCGACGACCATACCGCCATCGCCCGCAGCCGCGCGTTCACCGCCCTGGTGATCACGCTGTGTGTGACCGCGTTCGTGACCTCCGCCGGATTGTTCAATCTCGTTCCGCTCCTCCAGGAGCGCGGGTTCTCCCCGGAACTGGCGGCGCTGGCACTCGGTCTCGGCGGGGCCGGGCAGCTGCTGGGGCGTATCGGCTACTTGGCGTTGGCCGCCCGCACCAGCGTGGCGGCGCGGACGGTGGCTATCGTCGCGGCGACCGCGCTCGCGACCGCGCTGCTCGGCGTCGGCACCACGGTGCCGGTCTTGATCACCATCGGCATCGGCGCCGGAGTGGTTAGGGGATTGTTCACCCTCATCCAGGCCACGGCCATCACCGACCGTTGGGGCGCAACCCATTACGGCCGACTGAACGGCCTGCTGGCCGCACCGGTCGTCATCGTCATGGCGTTGGCCCCCTGGGCAGGCAGCCTGCTCTCGGCCTGGACCGGCGACTACGCCCGCGCCTACCTCGCACTCGCCCTCCTCGCGGCACCGGCCTCCGTACTGGCCGCACGCACCGTTCGAATCTCGCGCTGAACGAAAGGGGCACCATGCCCACCGAATACGACGCCCTCATCGTCGGCGGCGGCCAGTCCGGACTCGCCGCCGCCCACCATCTGACCCGCCGTGGCCTGTCCGTCGCCATCCTGGAGGCCGGGACGGAGCCGGTGGGGTCCTGGCCGCGCTACTACGACAGCCTCACCCTGTTCTCCCCCGCCCGCTACAGCTCGCTACCGGGCCTGCCCTTCCCGGGTGATCCGGATCGCTACCCGCACCGCGACGAGGTCGTCGCCTACCTGCGCCGCTACGCCGCAACCCTCGACGCCGACATCCGCCTCGGTGAACGGGTCGAATCGGTCACCCATCGGGATCACGTCTTCACCGCTCACACCGCGACCGGCGGCACGTTCAGCGCACCCCGACTGATCGCCGCCAGCGGCACCTTCGGCGCACCACACCTGCCGACGCTGCCCGGCCAGACCGGTTTCGCCGGAAAGCTGTTGCACGCCAGCGACTATCGAGCACCCGATGCCTTCGACGGCCAGCAGGTGATCGTGGTGGGTGCGGGCAACTCCGCCGTCCAGATCGCCACCGAACTCGCCGCCACGGCAACCGTCACCCTCGCCTCCCGCACACCGGTGCGATTCTTCCCGCAACGTCCACTCGGTCGCGACGTGCATTTCTAGCTGCGCACAACCGGATTCGACACTCTCCCCCTCGGCCGCTTCATCCGAAACCCACCAACGCAGCCGGACTTCGACACCGGCCGCTACCGAGCGGCCCTCGCAACCGGCGCACCGACACGCACACGCCTGTTCCCCCATCTCGACGGCGGCACGGCCACCTGGCCGGACGGCACCCGCAGGCCGGTGGACACCATCATCCTGGCCACCGGCTACCGCCCGCACCTGCCCTATCTCACCGACATCGCCGCCCTCACCGACACCGGCCTGCCCCGGCACCGAATGGGGTTGTCCACCACGCATATCGGGCTCGGATACGTCGGCCTCGAATGGCAGCGCAGCCCTTCGTCGAACTCCCTGCGCGGCGTCGGCCGCGACGCGGACCGACTGGCACGGGAGCTGCTCTCGCCGAGACCACGCGCCAGCCGACCGATCGACTGACCGGCGCTTCGACAAGGAATCGCCGATCGGGTCAGCACCCTGACAGTTCACTCGCGCAGGTCCGGTCGCGCGCGATTCGATGGAGGAGAATCGATTGCAGGAGGTATGGAATCCGATGATGCGCGCGAACCACGTCGCCTTCTGGAACGGGGTACGCGTCGAGGGCACCCCCGAGAAGTCCGCCGAGCGCAAGGACCTCGAGCTAGCCATCAGGATCGTCGCTGTATCGCACGCAATCGGTCCGGATTCCTGATCTCGATCGCCGCGTAGCCGGTGCCGATCAACCCGTCGCGCTCGAAATCCTTGAGCACCTTGTTCAGCGACGGCCGCTGCACCCCGATCATGGCGGCGAGGGTGCGCTGGGCCAGCGGCACCTTCCCGTCCACCGACTCGTCCAGCAGCAACTGCGCCACCTGGGTGGGCAGCGGCCGCCCGAGAATGCTCAACAACCGGTTCTGGGCCGCGGAGGTGCGCTGGGCAACACTCGACAGCCAGCGGCGAGTGATGGCCGGACGCGCGGCGAGCAGCTTCTCGAACGCCGCCTGCGACAGGAACAGACAGGTGGTATCCGTCAGTGCCCGTGCGGTGTACATGAGCGGCATATCCAGCAGCAGCGGAATATCCCCGTCGACGTCGCCCGGCCGCAGCACATCGACAATCGCGCGCCGACGACCCGAGCCCACCGACAACTCCACCCGTCCGTGCCGGATCACCCACACTCCGTCGGAGGGACGGCCAGCGGTGAACAGCACCGTTCCGGGCGGCGCTATCCGCAACTCCAGAAAATCCGCCAACGCGGTCAGGTCGTCGGCTCCCAGCGGAGCCGACTCGCCCCGTCCCACGCAACGCGCGATCCACGCCGCCTGACGCAACTGATCGTCGGAGTACGCCTCACCTCCGACCGCCCGCACCAGCTGTGTGAACGGCCGTTCCAGTCGACTCATCGGATCCTCTCGATTCGCGTCGTGCCCCGCATCCACAGACAACCCACCGAGCTCACCCGCTATCGCCTCGACTGTCGCACAGGTGAAGCGACAGGGACACCGACATTGTCATGCACCTGACAATCGATGCGCGACAGCCCGGCCGGGCGAGGTTGGCTGAAGGTGATACCGCGCACCTCGGATCGAGAGGATTTCCGTCATGGCCACCTCGGCTTCCAGCAGCTCGTTCTCCCCGAGCACCGTCACCGGGCGGGCCGTCGGCGTCGCCGCCGGATGGGGTGCACTCCTCGGCTTCGCCGCCGCCATGGTGATGGCCGCCTAGGCGATGATCGCCGCCGCCACCTACCAGAGCACCGGCTTCTTCACCCCGCTCTACCGCATCGCGACCACGTTCATCGCTCCCGACACCATGATGACCTCCATGGCACGCGCGGGCGACGGATCACTGTTCTACTTCTCCTTCGGCCCCGCCGTCCTCGGCGCGGTCATCCACATGATGGTCGGCGCCATGTACGGCGCACTGTTCGCCGTCATCGCCCGCGTCGCCAAACCGCACGGCCTGGCCGTGCTCACCATGGCCGGAATCGTCTGGGGCCTGATCGTTTTCGCGGTGAGCGCCTGGATCGGGCTGCCCCTCGCGGCCGCGATCTTCAGCGGCGGCGATCCGATCAGCGATATGGCCAGCATGGTCGGCTACCCGACCTTCATCGTCGAACACCTGCTCTTCGGCGGCGCACTCGGCATGCTGCTGGCCTGGCGCGCACATCGGCAGTAGGCCGCCCGGCACCACTCTGGTGTCGGCATCGTCATAGCCTACGCGGTCATTGATCGTGTATTCGGGCCGAGCGTCAGGAACTGGTTTCGACCGTGAGACCGGGTTTGCGGGCGAGCACCCGGAAGGTCACCCCGCCACGTCCGGTGCGTGTCACCGATTCCACCGCGAATCCCGCGTCCCGCAAGTACGGGACGGGGTCGCGGGTCAGGTAGTCGGCCGCGAATCGCACAGTGATCGGCTCGATCAGGCGCATCACCCTCGCGCCCAGCCGGTTTCGGGATGGGCCGTGCTCGGCGAGCACGAACAGTCCGCCTGGGCGCAGCACCCGGTGCGCCTCGCGAGAGGCGGCGAGTGGGTCGGGGATCGTGCAGAAGGTGTAGGTCGAGACGACGGTGTCGATCGAGGCGTCGGGCAGGTCCAAGTGCTCTACATCGCCGTGGTGCAAGCTGAACCGTTCCGTGTCGGCGGCCGAGACGCGGCCACGGGCGATGCGCAGCATTTCTCGAGACAGATCCACTGCGATGATGTTGGTGACGTCCGAGCCGTAGAGAGGAATATTCAATCCGGTGCCGACGCCGATCTCGAGCACGGTGCCCGATGCCTGTGCCACCGCCCAGGTGCGGGCGTTGCCGAGCATGAACCTTTCCGACCTGGTGATCTGTCGGTCGTAGCCGGCGGCGAGTCGGTCGAATATCCGCTCGACCTTGCCAGCTCCATATGCGGCTGTCATACCTGTACACCCAACCAGCTCTGACGTCTCACCACATCAGGGACAACCCCCAAACTGCCACCGGTACTGTCGAATTCGCATCGTCAGACCGCTCCCACGGATTCACCGGATGGGCCGCCGGGACCGTGCTGCGCAGCGCGGGCACCGCCATGTCTTCGCACACTGCTCGCGGTCATCGGCGATGTCGCCGACCCGGTGTGGCGTGGTCGCGGACCTGCTGGATCTGCACGCCACAGTGTGGGCAGCCACCCTCGTCAGTGCCGCCGTGGCCGTCGCATGTACGAGACTCGTCGATCCGAAAGCGCGTGAGGGGCAAATCGGCGAGCCAGATCGGGGTCCGAGTTTCTCCCGTTCGGAGCTGTCAGCGCGGTTCCTGGTGTTCGCTCATGGAGACGAACTGTCCGTGCCAGTCGTGATACCAGACCTCGCCCGAATAGCAGTGTACGGACAGCATTCCGGTCACCGTGTCGCCGCGGAGGGTGTGCAGGGTGTAATAGCCGGGGAACGCGTCGGGCCCCGCGGGTGTCTCATCGGATCGGTTGTCGCGCAGCCATTGTCCGGCGATGTCGCGCGCTCGGTCTGCATCGACGGTGCAGGTGCTGCTGGAGCGGCCGTGATGATGCATGCCGTAGGTGGTGTTCCACATCATGGCCGGACCCCACTCGAGCTGGGTGGCGCCGGTGCGCGGATCGATCAGTACCTCGGTCGCCCCGTTGCCGTCGGAATCCACTAGTTCGGCGTAGAAACCGTTGTCGAACTGCATTACCTCTCCGACGTCGAGTCCCCACCGCCGCGCGAACTCCTGTGCACTGTCTTCGGCGGCGGCGAGATCACGGACGGGCCCTCCTCCGCCGACGGTGTATCCCATCATCGGCCCCGGTGTGGTCCGCCAGCCGTCCCGGCCACCCACCCATGCGATCGAGCCGACGAGTGCGGCGAATGCCGCGACTAGAACGGCGAGCAGCAACCAGCGGGAGCGATTGCGGCCCATCATGTCTCCCGTCCTCGCCCGGTCAGCTGAGCTCGTGCCTCGGCGTAGGTCTTCGCGTCGATCTCGCCGCTGGCGAATCGCCGATCCAAGATCTCCGAAGGCGTCTCCCGGTGCGGGGTCGTGCGATCCGACGACCGCTGGGTCAGAGTGACCGCGGCCCAGACGATCACACCGATCAGGAGTATCCAGACCACCGGCATCAGCATCATCCAACCCCCACCCCAGCCCCAGTCGTAGCCGTGCATCATGTCGTCACCTCCGTCAGACGAGCAACCTCGTCCTTCCACGATGGCCACCCCTGCTAACAGACGCACAGGGGAATTGGTCCTGAATCTGCATGTCTCGATACCCCGCCTCGGAATCGGGACCGGTCGCAAGCACCCGGCGCGGGGTGTCGGGGAGCGTTTGAAAGCACATCCACCTAGCACCGCGTCACGGGCCGTGAGAGTGCAACGCGAGCCGTCCGACGGCAGGGGAGGCAAGGGACCTCCGCCCTCCCGGTTTCCGGACGAAGGTCGCTATCGCACACCGAGCCCGGATGCGATGGTCGATTCTCGAACGATAAACCGAACCCCTCCGGGAGCCCGGCGATGATTGCCTTCGCGGCCAGAAACCTTGCCAAGGAGCGTATGCGCCTGGCCATTTCCGTGGGTGGGGTAGCGCTGGCGGTAATGCTGATCGTGCTGCTGCGTGGGTTGTATGTGTCCTACGAGAACAAGGTCAGCGGGTACTTCGAACGTATCCCGGCCCAGCTGTGGGTGGTGCAACAGGGCACCGCGGACTTCTTCCACTCCTACTCGATCGTCGCCGACGGCGAGAGGGAGCAGATCGCGGCCACACCCGGGGTGACGTTCACGTACCCGTACCTCGCCCGTCAGGTCGGTTTCACCCTGCACGGGGAGCCAGCCCTGCTCTACCTGGTCGGGTTCGACCCGACGCTACCGGTCGCGGGCCCGGCCCAGCTCGAATCCGGCTCCGCGGCACCGAACGACAGCGGGATCATCGTGGATCAGGTGTTCGCGGCCGAGCACGGTGTGCACCTCGGCGACGACCTGGTGCTGAACGGGATCACCCTGCGTGTCACCGGAATCAGCAGCGGTGGCGACATGGTGATGTTCCAGTACGCCTACGTGACCACGGCGACCGCCCGGCAGGTGCTCTCCATGCCCGACACCGACAACGGCATACTCGTCGGGCTCGCCCCCGACGCCGACCGGGCCGCGGTGATCGCCCGGATCGAAGCGCTGTCACCGCAGCTGTCGGTGCGTGACACCGCGTCGGTGGTCGCAGCCAACCAACGGGTGATCACCGGCAGCTTCCTACCGGTGATCACCGTCCTGCTGATCATCGGATTCGCCGTCGGTGTCGCGGTCGTCGGCCTGACCATCTATTCGGCCGTGCTGGAGAAGCGCCGCGAGTACGGGGTGCTCAAAGCGCTCGGGGCCCGCGCCCGACAGCTCACCGTCACCGTCGCCGCCCAGGCATTGATCGCCGCGCTCGCCGGCTATGCGGCCGGTATCGGACTCGCCGTGGCCGCCCGTTCCGCCGCGAAACGGTGGGTGCCGGCGTTCGTCTCCGATATCGTCGCCGCTGACCTCGCGTGGATCGCGGCCGCGACGGTGGCGATGGCCGTGGTGGCTTCGCTGATTCCCTTGGCTCGCATCGCGCGCATCGATCCGGCCGAGGTGTTCCGGTCATGACGGTGCTGCGACTGGACCACGTCACCAAGACCTTCGGTCGAGGCGAGACCGCGGTCCGAGCCGTCGACAGGGTTGATCTAGCCGTCGCGGTCGGCGAACTGATCGTCGTCATGGGCCCCTCGGGATCGGGCAAGAGCACCCTGTTACAGCTGATGGGTGCGCTGCTCTCACCCAGCGAAGGGGAGATCCGCATCCAGGACCGGCCGCTGTCGGGTCTCGGGCATGCCGAGTTGGCCCGGCTGCGGTTGCATGAACTCGGTTTCGTATTCCAGTCGTACAATCTGCTGGGCGCGCTCAGCGCGCTCGAGAATGTCGCCCTGCCCGCCGCATTGGCCGGAGCCTCCCACCGCACTCGCCGCGATCGTGCGGAGGCGCTGCTGGCTCGGCTGGGTCTGGCGCATCGGAGCCGACACCGTCCGGACGCGTTGTCCGGCGGGGAGCAACAGCGCGTCGCCATCGCCCGAGCCCTGATCAACGATCCGTCGCTGCTGCTGGCCGACGAGCCCACCGCGAATCTGGATGCCGCCTCGGGCTATCAGGTACTGCATCTGCTGCAGGAGATCGCCGCCGACGAGCGAAAGACCATCGTGATCGTGACCCATGATCACCGCATCACCGCTGTCGCCGATCGCCTGCTGTGGTTGGCCGAGGGGCAACTGCGGGACCGCGAAACCGCGTTCGTCACCGCCGCGGATCCCGTCTGCGGCATGGAGATCATGGTCGAACGCGCCGCCGGCCACCGCACCGCGGGCGGCCGCACCCTGTACTTCTGCTCCCGGATATGCCTGGACAAATACGACGCCGACCCGCAGCGGTACCGGTCGGCGGTGCCGAACGACGAAGGGCAGGGCACACGATGACCGGTCACACCATCGACACATCCGCAGCGGTGTCCGCGCGGGAATGGGTATGTCCCATGCACCCCGACATCATCCGGTCGGCGCCCGGTCAGTGCCCGGTCTGCGGCATGACTTTGCAGCCACGCCAACCAGACCCGGACGCGTCCGGCGATGCCGAACTGGCCGATATGACACGGCGGTTCTGGGTCAGCGCCGCGTTGTCGGTTCCCATCGCGGTGCTGGGTATGACGAGCATCGCGCCGTCGTCGATCTCGCACTGGGCGCAGCTGGCGTTGACCACCCCGGTCGTGTTGTGGGGGACTTGGCCGATTTTCGTGCGGTTCGCGCGCTCGCTGATTCCGCCGCGGCCCAACATGTTCACCCTGACCGGACTCGGTATCGGCGTCGCCTACCTCTACAGCGTGGTCGCCGTGACCGCGCCCGGGGCCTTCCCCGAGTCCCTTCACACCGGCGAATCCGGCCCACCGGTGTATTTCGAAGTCGCGGCGATCATCGCCACCCTCGTACTGCTCGGGCAGGTCCTCGAGCTCCGAGCCCGGGGCTCGACCAACGCCGCCATCCGGTCACTGCTGGAACTGGCTCCCAAGACGGCACGCCGGATCGAACCCGACGGCACCGAACACGATGTGGCACTCGACCGGATACGGGTCGGCGACCGGCTGCGGGTACGACCCGGTGAGAAGGTGCCCGTGGACGCGATCGTCGTCGAAGGCCGCTCCTCGATCGACGAATCGATGATCACCGGTGAACCGATCCCGGTGGAGAAGACCGAAGGCGACAAGGTCATCGGCGCCACGGTCAACGGCACCGGCTCGCTGATCGTCCAGGCCCGCCGCGTCGGCGCCGACACCCTGCTGGCCCAGATCGTGAACATGGTCAGCGAGGCCGGGCGCAGCCGCGCCCCCATCCAACGCCTCGCCGATATCGTCTCCGGATACTTCGTGCCCGTAGTCCTGATCATCGCGGCCGTCACCTTCGCGGTGTGGGTGACCTGGGGACCGGCCCCCGCACTGGCCTACGCCATCCTCAACGCCATCGGCGTCCTGATCATCGCCTGCCCCTGCGCACTCGGCCTGGCCACGCCCATGTCGATCGTGGTCGCGTCCGGGAAAGGAGCGGGCTTCGGGGTGTTGTTCTCCGACGCCGCCGCCATCGAAACCCTGCGCCGAGTCGACACTCTCGTGGTGGACAAGACCGGCACCCTCACCGAAGGACATCCCCGCCTGCACGACGTCGTGGCGCTCGAGACCCACGATGAGACGGACGTGGTGCGACTGGCCGCCTCGCTGGAACGCGGCAGCGAACACCCGCTCGCCGCCGCCATCGTCGCGGGCGCATCCGACCGTGGCATCGCACTGTCACCCGTCAGCGATTTCCAGGCTGTCCCCGGCAAGGGCGTCACCGGCAGCATCGACGGCCGGCACCTCGCGCTGGGCAACGACACACTCATGGCCGCACACCACATCGACACCGCCGCCACGACAGCACACGCGAACAGCCTTCGCGCCGAGGGAAAAACGATCATGTACTTGGCCTCCGACGGCGTACTCGCCGGTATGGTCGCGGTCGCCGATCCGGTCCGCCCGACCACCCCGGAAGCCATCGACGCCCTGCACGCGGCCCGGATACGGATCGTCATGCTCACCGGCGACAACGAAACCACCGCCCACGCCGTCGCCGCCCGTCTCGGCCTCGATGATGTGGTCGCCGGGGTGCTGCCCGACCAGAAGGCCACAATCGTGCGACAACTACAGCAACAAGGCCGATTCGTCGCCATGGCCGGGGACGGCATCAACGACTCCCCGGCCCTGGCCCAGGCCCAGGTCGGTATCGCCATGGGCACCGGCACCGACATCGCTATGCAGACCGCGGGCGTCACCCTGGTGCAGGGCGACCTACGCGGCATCGCCCGCGCCCGCCACCTGTCCGAGGCCACCATGCGCAACATGCGCGAAAACCTGTTCTGGGCCTTCGCCTACAACGCCGTCGGCGTCCCCATCGCCGCCGGCGTGCTGTATCCCGCCTTCGGAATCCTGCTCTCCCCCATGATCGCAGCCGCCGCAATGGCCTTCAGCTCGGTGTCCGTCATCGCCAACGCCCTTCGACTACGCCGTGTCCACATCTGACGGATCCCGCTGTGTCGCAGCGTCGTTCGCGGGCAGCGCCGTCTCGAAGGGGATACGCCGGGGCGCACCCCCACGGAAACGAACAAGTCTCAGAGCTGAGACGGGATGCAGCCGGGACATCAGCCGTCTCCCGAGTCGGAAGACCGACCGTGATCAGGCCAGCTTCAAGCTCCGCCCGATGATCTCCTTCATGATCTCCGTCGTACCGCCGTAGATGGTCTGCACGCGGGCGTCCATGTACGCCTTGGCGATCGGGTATTCGCGCATATAGCCGTAGCCGCCGTGCAGTTGCAGGCATTTGGTGATGAGGTCGATCTGTTCCTCGGTGCTCCACCATTTGGCCTTGGCGGCGTCCTCGGGGGACAGCTTCTCCTGGTTGAGCAGGGTGATGCAGTGGTCGACGAAGACGCGGACGGCGGTGGTCTTGGTGGCGAGTTCGGCGAGGACGAAGCGGGTGTTCTGCTGTGCGCCGATGGGTTTGCCGAACGCCTTGCGGTCACGGACGTACTGGCAGGTCAGGTCCAGACAGGATTCCATGGCGGCGGCGGCCATGACGGCGATGGACAGGCGCTCCTGCGGGAGGTTCTGCATGAGGTGGATGAAGCCCATGCCCTCGGTGCCGAGCAGGTTCTTGCCGGGGACGCGCACATTGTCGAAGGAGAGTTCGGCGGTGTCCTGCGCCTTGAGACCGATCTTGTCGAGATTGCGGCCGCGGGTGAAGCCGGGCATATCACGCTCGACCACGAGCAGGGAGAAGCCCATCGCACCCTTCTCTGGGTCGGTCTGGGCGACCACGATGACGATATCGGAGTTGATGCCGTTGGTGATGAAGGTCTTGGAGCCGTTGAGGATCCAGTCGTCACCATCGCGGACGGCGCGGGTCTTGATGCCCTGCAGATCGGAGCCGGTGCCGGGCTCGGTCATGGCGATGGCGGTGATGATCTCGCCGGTGCAGAAACCGGGCAGCCAGCGGGCCTTCTGCTCGTCGTTGGCCAGCTCCAGCAGGTACGGCGCGATGACGTCGTTGTGCAGTCCGAAGCCCAGGCCCGAGTACATGCCCTTGGTGGTCTCCTCGGTGACGATGGCGTTGTAGCGGAAGTCCTTCACTCCGCCGCCGCCGAACTCCTCCGGCACCGCCATTCCGAGGAAGCCCTGCTTGCCCGCCTCCAGCCAGACCGCGCGATCCACGATGCCCGCCTCTTCCCACCGCTCGTGGTTCGGGGCGACGTGCTGATCCAGAAACTTGCGGAAGGACTCCCGGAACAGCTCGTGTTCGGGTTCGAAAAGGGTGCGCTCCACGCCGACCTCCTATGTGACCACAGCGGCACTGATGCCTACGTCACATACGGTACACGGAAGTCGAATCGTCGTTTACTTCCGACCCCGAAAAAGTGGGTGGAACTGCGGCTGTATCCGAACCAGTCGCAGTTTGCACCAAACGAACGACCGTAAACCTGACCGTCCAGTCAGGCTGGGTTCGCGGCCTGCATCACCCGACCCAGCAGACTGCGACCGCGATCGGCGTCACGCTGGGCGAGAAGGAAACGGATCTCCTCCTCGAGCGCCTTGCGCACCACGCCCTGCAATTCGAGGGCCGCCTCGGCCGGATCGGAGGCGTCGGCCCACGCACTGGTGTCGATGGGGTCGCCGAGGGAGAAGTAGAAGCGCTCGGGCTTGGGCAGCAGGGTCGGTCCGAGGCCGCGAATCAGCGGCGGGGTGAGGCTGGCGCGCAGGCCCAGCGCCTCCACCAGACCCCGCACCGGGCGCATGACCGGATGCGCGCCGTCGAAGACCACGTCGTACACATCGTCGCCCCCGATCATGCCCATGGGCACGATGGGTGCGCCCGCCTCGATGGCCATCTGCGCGAATCCGGTACGCCCCTTCCAGTTCAGGACGTACTTCTCGTGCTTGCCGCTCATGGCTTCCCGGCCCCCGCCCGGGAATACCGCGACGATCTCCCCCTGCCGCAGCAGGGTGGTGCAGTTGTGCCGGTTGCCGCGCACCACGCCGAGGTGGTGCAGCACATCGCGCAACCCCGGCACGTCGATGAGCACGTTCTCGGCCAGTCCGCGCGCCAGCCGTCCGGTACGGCGCAGGATCTCATGCGCCAGCATGGGCGCGTCCAGGCCACCGGTGAGGGTGTGGTTGCCCACCAGCAGCACCGGCCCGTCGGTCGGCAGCCGGTCCAGTCCGTAGAACCGCGGACTGAACCAGGCCCGCCCCGGCACCGCCAGCACATCGAGCATGCGGCGATCGAGGTCGGACAGTTCCACATGCAGCGGCGCACCGTCGGTGAGCGCCGGACGATCGGTCTTATCGGACAAATACGTGACTCGGTCGGACACGAAATTCCCTCCCTGCAGAAAATTCGATTACGTCATGGTAACGAAAACCACTGCAAGGCACCGATTGTGGGTGTCACACTCCGAACGTGACCCAGCTCACCCGGCGTGCGCGAATTCGGTGAGCACCGCGGCCAGTGCCCGCGGCACCCGCGCCCGCAACCGGGTACCGGACTCCTCGTGCTCCTCACTGAGGATGCGACCGTCCGCATGCACTCGCGAGAGCAGATCGCCACGCGAATACGGCAGCAGCACACCGACTTCCACATCCAGGCCACCGAGAATCTCGGCCAGCCGATCCCGCAGGTCGGTCAGGCCAGCACCGGTGCGCGCGGAGACGAACACCGCATCGGGCATGGCCGCCCGCAACTGGGTCAGCTCCAGCGGATCCAGTGCGTCGATCTTGTTGACCACCAGCAGTTCCCGCGGGGCCGGGGTATCCGACTCGCGCAGCACCTCGGTGACGACCTCGCGCACCGCCTTGATCTGCTGATCGGGCAGCGGATCGGAACCGTCCACCACATGCAGCAGCAGATCCGCGCCGGTCACCTCCTCCAGGGTGGAGCGGAACGCCTCGACCAGCTGCGTGGGCAGATGCCGCACGAAGCCGACGGTATCGGTGAACACCACTTCGCGACCGTCCTCCAGGGCGGCTCGGCGGGTGGTCGGATCCAGGGTGGCGAACAGCGCGTCCTGCACCAGGATTCCGGCGCCGGTGAGCGCGTTCATCAGGCTCGACTTACCGGCATTGGTGTAGCCGACGATGGCGACCTGCGGAATGCCGCTCGAGGTGCGCTTGGAACGCTTGGTGTCGCGGGCGGTCTTCATCTCGCGGATCTCACGGCGCAGCTTGGCCATGCGTTCGCGAATCCGGCGACGGTCGGTCTCGATCTTGGTCTCACCGGGACCGCGCAGACCCACACCGCCATTGCTGCCCGCACGACCACCGGCCTGCCGGGACATGGACTCACCCCAACCGCGCAGCCGCGGCAGCATGTACTCCATCTGGGCCAGCGAGACCTGTGCCTTGCCCTCGCGGGAGGTGGCGTGCTGGGCGAAGATGTCCAGGATCAGGGCGGTCCGATCGATCACCTTGACCTTGACGACCTTCTCCAGCGCGGTCAGCTGGGCGGGGGTCAGTTCACCGTCGCAGATCACGGTGTCCGCGCCGGTGTCGAGCACCACGGCGCGCAGTTCCTCGGCCTTGCCGGAGCCGATGTAGGTGGCCGGGTCCGGCTTGTCGCGGCGCTGGATCAGCGCGTCGAGCACCTCGGATCCGGCGGTTTCGGCGAGCGCGGCCAACTCGGCCATGCTGGCCTCGGCCTGCGTCGCCGTGCCCTCGGTCCAGACACCGACCAGCACCACGCGCTCCAGGCGCAGCTGGCGGTACTCGACCTCGGTGATATCGGTGAGTTCGGTGGACAGCCCGGCCACGCGGCGCAGCGCGCTGCGGTCCTCGAGCTGCAGCTCACCGACGGTGGGATCAGCGGACCAGCCGTTACGGCTGGCCTCGGCGATCTCCTCGGCGGGAGTGAACTCGTACGTTTCTTGTTTGCTCATACACCTCCATGGTCCCACGAAGGAACAAGAAGGCGCATTCGGTTATTTCACGCGCGTCGCGCTCAGAGCTCCTGCCACCACTTCGCGGCGATGCGACCGGATGCCACGAGGACCGAGGGGCCGCGCAGGGTGGCGGTGCCGTGGTCAATGGTGACGGTGACCTCGCCGCCGGGGATGCGGACGTGCACCTCGCCGGATGCGGTGTCGATGTCGACGCCCGCGCGGACCAGGGCGGCGGCCGCGGTGGCGACGGTTCCGGTGCCGCAGGAACGGGTTTCGCCGACGCCGCGTTCGTAGACGCGCATATCGACCGCGCCGTCGTGCAGCGGGGTGAGGATTTCGACATTGACGCCGTTGGGGAAGACGGTGCGGTCGAAGGTGGGGGCGGCGGTGAGGTCGAGCGCGGCCAGGTCGGCGGCGGTGAGCGTCGGGTCGACGCAGGCCAGGTGGGGGTTGCCGACATCGATGCCGAGGCCGGTGACGGTGCGGCCGGACAGCGTGGCGGTGGAGGTGCCGAGCCGGCGCACGCGGCCCATGTCGACGGTGACCTCGCCGTGCACGGCGTCGGCGTGGTGCACGACGACGGGCCGGGCTCCGGCGCGGCTGCCGACCACGAACTCGTCGCGGCTCTCCAGGCCGGTGGCGGCGAGGTAGTGGGCGAAGACGCGGACCCCGTTACCGCACATCTCGGCGATGGAGCCGTCGGCATTGCGGTAGTCCATGAACCAGTCCGCGGCGCGCACGCCCGCGGGGAGTTCGGCCAGCACGCCGGTGTCGACGAGCGCACCCGCGCGCGCCACCCGCAGCACCCCGTCCGCGCCGAGTCCGCGCTGCCGGTCGCACAGCGCCGCGACGCGGGATTCGGTCAGCTCCAGCCACGCGTCCGGATCGGGCAGCACCACGAAATCGTTCTGGGTGCCGTGCCCCTTGCTGAATTCGATCTCAGCGCTCTCGCTCATAGTCCTCACCGCAACGCCCGGCGCTGCCGGGAAATTTCGTACAGGGCCACCGCCGCGGCCGACGGCGCGCCGAGCGTCCCGTGGGTCGGGATGCTCACCAGCTCGTCGCACACCGGCGCCCAGGCCGAGCCGAGGGTGTCCCGCTCGTCGCCGAGCACCAGGATGGTGGCTCCGCCGAAGTCGAGTTCGTCGAGCGCCATCCCGCCGCGATCGTCGCTGCCGACGATACGGGGGTCGAGTCCGCGCGCCTCCAGGGCGTCCCGGAAGGCGAGCACCCGCTCGGGGCCGGGCACCCGGAAGACCGGCACGGCGAACAGCGCCCCGTCGGAGGCGCGCACCGCCTGCGGGTCGAAATGGTCCGCACCGGAACCGGTCACGATGACCCCGGCGGCTCCGTAGGCGGCGGCGGACCGCAGCAGCGCCCCCAGGCGCAGCGCCGAGGACGGCCGGTCGATGACCACCACCACGGGCGGATCCGCCACCGATCCGGGTGCGAAGTCCTCGAGTTCGGTGTGCCGCGACACCGCGACCGCGACCAGTTCGGGTACCGACTCCGCGGGTTCGGCCAGTTCGGCCATGAGTTCGGGCACCAGGCCGACGCTCGGTACCCCGCTGCTGTCGATGACCTGCCGCGCCCACACCGACGGCGCGGGCGTACCGAGCCGGTACACCAGCGTTTCGAGCGGCCAATCGGTTTCGAGCGCGCGCGCGATGGCCCGCTGCCCGAGCACGAGAAAACGTCCATCGCGCGCCCGTTTGGTCCGATTGTTCAGATATGCCTGCCACACCTGAACCGAGGCGTTACGGGTGCTGCCGCGCTGCGTCACTACCGAACTCGTTCCTGTTCCTCGAGGAGGGCCGACGTCGTGGCGACCAGATCCGGATCCGCGCCGTCGACCCAGCGCACCCGGGGGTCCCGCCGGAACCACGAACGCTGCCGTCGAACGTAGCGCCGGGTGCCGATGAAGGTGCGCTCCTGTGCGTGTCTCAGGTCGTATTCGTTGTCGAGGTACGCGAGGACTTGTGCGTATCCGATCGCGCGCCGCGCCGTAACCCCTTCGCGCAGACCGTGATCGAGCAGCCCGATCACCTCCTCGACGAGACCCTGCTCGAACATGCGGGCGGTGCGCAGCTCGATGCGGGCGTCGAGTTCGGCGGTCTCCCGGTCGACACCGATGACGGTTGTGCCCCAGCGGGGTTCGCCGATCCTCGGCTGGGAGGCGGCGAACGGCTGCCCGGTCAGCTCCACCACCTCGAGCGCGCGCACCATGCGGCGGCCGTCGGTGGGCAGGATGGTGGCCGCCGCGACCGGATCGGCGGCCCGCAGCGCCTCGTGCACCGCGCCGAGGCCCCGCTCCGCGAGCACCCGCTCCCACTTGGCGCGGACCTCCGGATCGGTCGCCGGGAAATCCCAATCATCCAGTAGCGCTTGCACGTACATCATGGAGCCACCCACGATCACCGGAACGTGCCCACGCGCCATGATCTGCTCCACATCGGCGCGGGCGGCCGTCTGGTAGGCGGCGACGGTGGCGTACTCGGTCACGTCGAGCACGTCGAGCTGATGGTGCGCAATCCCGCGCCGCTGGGCGACGGACAGTTTGGCGGTGCCGATATCCATACCGCGGTACAGCTGCATGGCGTCGATGTTCACGACCTCGCCGCCGAGGCGCAGCGCCAGCTCCAGAGCCAGATCCGACTTTCCGGTGGCGGTGGGGCCGACGACGGCGACGGGGCGGATCACCGCTCGCCCCCGGGCCGCCAGACGCTGACGTGATAGCCGACGCCGAACGGTGCCGCGCGGTAACGGGTCTCGACCCGCGGGCGGCTCGGGTCGTCCACGAACAGACCCGCGAGCGCCTGGAACCCCGGTCTGCCCGCCACCGACAGTTCGGCGCACAGCGGCGCGTCCAGCGCGGCCAGGCCGTCCCGGTCCCCCGCCGTGAGCGCGCGGTCGAGATCGGCCTGGAAGGCTTCGGCGCGCGGATCGAAATAGCGGGGCGCGGCGGTGGTCAGGGTTGCCGCACCGTCGCCGACCACCAGCACGCCGACGGGTTCGGGGTCGGCGTCGAGTTCGGCGCGCAGCTCGCGGCCGACGTTCAGGGCCCGCGCGCCGGGGGTGTCGGCGGCCAGCAGCCGGACTTCGGCGCTGGTGTCCGGGGCGGTCCGGGCGCGCAGCCAGCCACCGATCAGCACCGGCAGCGGCAAACCCGGATCGGCGGCCGTATCGGCGGTCAGCGCGGCGGCCGAGAGGCCCGCCCGGACATCGACGCCGAATCCGCGGAACGTGCCCACCGCCGTCGAGGCTACTTGTCGGTCGGTTTCCGAAACCCCGATGACGATCCACCGCACCGCCGACCGGGCCAGCTCCCGCACCGCATCCAGCGTGGCCTCCCGCAGCGCCGTCACCTCGCCACCGTCCGCCACACCCGCGGCACCGCCCAACTCGGGTACGAGCACGGGCGGCGAAGGGACCAGGGCCGCAACACTGAACACGCCGTCAACCGTAGCGCTAACCCGCCACACCAGCCCCACCCCGTCCGCGCCGCCGCGCGGTGACGCGGCCCGCAAACGCAGCATTTCGCCACCCAGCCTGGTTGAATGGGGTCAAGCTAGATGGGATGACCAGGGCGTAACCAGGCAGCCGTGACGCGCGGCAGGGACGAGGAGCAATGACCGACAACAACGGAAACGACAAAGCTACCCACCCGGAGTCGACCACGACGCCCCAGCCTGGCGCGGCCGCCGCCGAACGACCGTCACCAGCCGCCGAGGCCGCCGGCAATCGGCCCCGCAAACCCGGTGCCCGCAGCTCTGATACCCCCAAACCCCATGCGGTCAAACCCGCGCCCGGCCCGGCGCACACCCCCCACCCGCATGCGGTGGTGGTGCCGACCGTCAGCGACCCCAGCCAATGGGGGCGCGTGGACGAGGACGGCACCGCCTGGGTGAAGACCGCCGACGGCGAGCGGGTGGTGGGCTCCTGGCAGGCCGGTGACGCCGCCGAGGGCCTGGCGCACTTCGGCCGCCGCTTCGACAACCTCGCCACCGACGTGGTGCTGCTCGAGGAACGGCTCGCCGCCGGAGCCGACGCCCGCAAGATCAAGGCCGATGCCGCCGCGCTTGCCGAATCGTTGCCGACCGCCGCCGTGATCGGTGACATCGACGGTCTGGCCCGGCGGTTGCAGGCCATCATCGAACACTCCGACGAGGCGGCCGCGCACGCCAAGGAGGAGAAGGAGCGCACCCGGCACGAGCACACCGAACGCAAGGAGGCGCTCGCCGCCGAGGCCGAGCAGATCGCCGCCGAATCCACCCAGTGGAAGGCCGCGGGCGACCGGCTGCGCGAGATCCTGGAGGAGTGGAAGACCATTCGCGGCGTGGACCGCAAGGTCGACGACGCACTGTGGCGGCGCTTCTCCAAGGCGCGCGAGGCGTTCAACCGCCGCCGCGGTGCGCACTTCGCCGAACTGGACCGGGAGCGGGCCGCCGCCAAGACCCGCAAGGAAGAACTGTGCGTGCGCGCAGAGGAGCTGTCCTCCTCCACCGACTGGGCGGGCACCGCCTCGGTGTTCCGTGACCTGCTCACCGAATGGAAGGCCGCGGGCCGGGCCCCGCGCGAGGCCGACGAGCAGCTGTGGCGGCGGTTCAAGGCCGCCCAGGACGTCTTCTTCGCCGCCCGCAACGCGGCCGCCTCCGAACGCGACGCGGAATTCGAGCAGAACGCCGCCGCCAAGGAGGAACTGCTGAAGCAGTACGAGCACATCGATCCGGAATCCGGACTCGACGCCGCCCGTGCCGCCCTGCGCGACCTCCAGGAGAAGTGGGACGCCATCGGCAAGGTCCCCCGCGAACGCATCCACGAACTCGAGGGCCGCCTGCGCGCCATCGAGAAGAAGGTGCGCGAAGCGGTGGACGCCCAGTGGCGGCGCACCGACCCGGAGGCCATGGCGCGCGCCGCCCAATTCCGCGAACGCGTCGCCCAATTCGAGGAGCAGGCCGCCAAGGCCCAGGCCGCGGGCAAGACCCGCGACGCGGAGAAAGCCCTGGAGCAGGCCAAACAGTGGCGAGAATGGGCCGAGGCCGCCGAGGGCGCGGTCAGCCAGCGCTGATCACCGCCACCACCGTCGGGCACCCGGAGCCGGACGGGAGTGAGGCATGCACCTGAAGCGCGGGCTCCGGGCGTCCATGCGCAACAACGGGCAGGCCTACGGCTTCTCCGTCTCCATCACCGCGGGCGCCGCACTGCTCAATACCGAGGCGCATCGCGCGGGCGCGGCACAGATCTTCCTGTTCGCCATGGGCGCGGTCGCCGCGTTCAGTCTGCTCGAAGCGGTCGTCTCGACCGGATTCCGGCAGCGGCTCGACAAGGAGCCCAGCACCGTGATGGCGCTGGGTGTCTCGTTGAGCTTCCTCTCGGTCGGCGCCACCATCGGCGTGGCCTGGGTCGTCGCCCGCTTCGTCGGCGGCACCCTCGCCTGGCCGCTCGCGGGCTTCCTCATCGCGCTGGTCTACCCGCTGCTCGCGGGCCTGGAACTCGCCATCGCCCAGCGCGCGCGAGCGGCGGCGGACGACGAGACGCCCGAGGAGGGCGCGGTGGAGCGGGAGGACGACGCGAGCGACAGCTGACCCGCGCCGCGGCGGCTCACTCCTCGTCGCCGGTGAGCCAGCGGCGGTCCTGCTGCTCGGCGGCGGCCGCGGCCTGGCGGCGGCGCTCCTCGGCCTCCAGGTGCACGACGGTGCGGCTCCACACGACGCGAATCCAGTGGAAGGTGAGCACGATCGCGGCGATGGCCGCCAGGATCAGCCCGATGCCGGGACCCGAGCCCTCGTAGTTGCCCAGGCCGGGGGTCTGGCGGTGCCAGATGGAGAAGACGCCGAACACGCTGGCGATGGCGGTGCCCGCGGTGGCGATCCAGGCCAGCACCCAGCGGCGGGTGGTCAGGGCGGCCAGTGAGAAGCCGATGCCGAACACCACCACGAACCACTCGAAGACCCGGGAGGGCAGGCCGATGTGCTCGTCCTGGGCGACCGCATCGTAGAGCAGCACGTCGAAGCCGCGGGCGGCCCCGGCGTGCGGCAGCACCAGCGAGAGCAGCAGCACGAACACCGCGCCAGCGACCACCAGGGCGCGCACCCCCGGATCGATCTCACCGGCGATCTTGCGTTCCACCGCCTCCAGATCGCCGCGGAACTGCTCGAACTCCTGGCTGCCCTGCTCGGTGGACTTCATCGTCTCCTCGTTCGGGTCGGGGGTGTTGGGCTCGTCGCCGTGCCGATCGCTCATCGCGCGCTCACAGCCCGCAGCCGCTGTCGCAGCCCGACGACGCGGCGGGCAGCGGTTCGGGTGCGCCGATGCGCGGCAGTCCCAGGCCGACGCCGATGGGCGCGGTCTTCGGGGTGACGCCGCGCTCGTGGGCGTCGCCCGCGCGGGTGCGGCGATGGTCGCGGACCACGCTGTCGGCGATGAGGTGGTGCGGAGCCGCGCCGGTGATGTCGACGGTGACCAGATCGCCGGGACGGATCTCCGTTCCGGGCGCGGGATCGGCGGGGGGACGGAAGTGCACCAGGCGGCCGTCGCGGGCGCGACCGCTCATGCGCGCGGTGGCGGCGTTCTTCTTGCCCGCGCTGCTCTCGGCCACCAGCAGTTCCACCTCGGTGCCGACCAGTGCCTGATTGGCCTCCAGGGAAATCCGCTCCTGCAACTCGATGAGCCGCATATAGCGTTCCTGCACCACGTCCTTGGGCAGCTGATCGGGCATCTCGGCGGCCGGGGTGCCGGGGCGGATGGAGTACTGGAAGGTGTAGGCGCTGGTGAACCGCGCCTGCCGCACCACATCCAGGGTCTCCTGGAAATCCTCCTCGGTCTCGCCCGGGAAGCCGACGATGATGTCGGTGGTGATGGCGGCGTGCGGCATCGCCGCCCGCACCTTCTCGATGATGCCCAGGTACTTGGACTTGCGGTAGGAGCGCCGCATGGCCTTGAGCACGCGATCGGAACCGGACTGCAGCGGCATGTGCAGCTGCGGGCACACGTTCGGCGTCTCGGCCATTGCCTCGATCACGTCGTCGGTGAACTCGGCCGGATGCGGGGAGGTGAAGCGCACCCGCTCCAGGCCCTCGATGGATCCGCAGGCGCGCAGCAGTTTGGCGAAGGCGCCGCGATCGCGCGGTTCGTTCGGGTCGGCGAAGGAGACGCCGTAGGAGTTGACGTTCTGCCCCAGCAGCGTCACCTCCATGACGCCCTGGTCGACCAGCGCCTGCACCTCGGCCAGCACATCGCCGGGACGGCGGTCCACCTCCTTGCCGCGCAGCGACGGCACGATGCAGAAGGTGCAGGTGTTGTTGCAGCCCACCGAGATCGACACCCAGCCCGCGTAGGCGGATTCACGCTTGGCGGGCAGCGAGGACGGGAACGCCTCGAGCGCCTCCATGATCTCCACCTGCGCCTCGCTGTTGTGGCGGGCGCGTTCCAGCAGCACCGGCAGCGAACCGATGTTGTGGGTGCCGAACACCACGTCCACCCAGGGGGCCTTCTTCACGACGGTGTCGCGGTCCTTCTGGGCCAGGCAGCCGCCGACGGCGATCTGCATGCCCGGACGTTCGGCCTTGATCGGCGCGAGATGGCCGAGGGTGCCGTACAGCTTGTTGTCGGCGTTCTCGCGCACCGCGCAGGTGTTGAACACGACGAGATCGGCGGTGTCACCGGATGTGGCCTTGACGTACCCGGCGTCCTCGAGCAGACCGGACAGCCGCTCGGAGTCGTGCACGTTCATCTGGCAGCCGTAGGTGCGCACCTCATAGGTGCGCACGACATCGACGTCCATCGAGTCACGTGCGGAAACCAGCCCCAACGAATTCACCCGTCCAGGGTACGGGCTCCGATTCGCGGCCGTTCCACCCCATGGGATCAGCGTGATCCGTCTCTCTCCCGTCACCGCGGCGTCAATCCTCGGTTACGGCGGGGTGTCGAGTCCGGGCGGTTGTGGCGTCGCGGGGGCCAAAGGCGAGCATTTCGGGCAACGGCCCTCTAAGGTCACTGGTCATGACCGACGCCGCCACACCCGTCACCGCCGACGCGCCGATGATCTCGATGCAGACCGTGGACAAGCATTTCGGGGCTCTGCACGTCCTGCAGGACATCAACCTCGAAGTGCCCAGGGGCCAGGTCGTCATCGTGGTGGGACCGTCCGGCTCCGGTAAGTCCACGCTGTGCCGCACCATCAACCGGCTCGAGACCATCGACTCCGGCACCATCGCCATCGACGGGGTGCGGTTGCCCGACGAGGGCAAGGCCCTGGCGCGGCTGCGCGCCGATGTGGGCATGGTGTTCCAGAGCTTCAATCTGTTCGCGCACAAGACCATTCTCGAGAACGTCATGCTGGCGCCGGTGAAGGTGCGCCGGATGGACAAGACGAAGGCGCGCGCCCGCGCCATGGAACTGCTCGAACGGGTCGGCATCGCCAATCAGGCCGACAAGTATCCCGCCCAGCTGTCGGGCGGTCAGCAGCAGCGCGTCGCCATCGCTCGCGCGCTGGCCATGGACCCGAAGGTGATGCTGTTCGACGAGCCCACCTCCGCGCTCGACCCCGAAATGGTGTCCGAGGTTCTCGAGGTCATGGTGCAGCTGGCCAAGGACGGTATGACCATGGTGGTGGTCACCCACGAGATGGGTTTCGCGCGGCGCGCGGGCAACCGGGTGCTGTTCATGGCGGACGGTCAGATCGTCGAGGACACCGATCCGGACACGTTCTTCACCGCGCCCAAATCCGAACGCGCGAAAGATTTCCTCGGCAAGATTCTCAGCCACTAAACACTCCGCCACTTCACGAGAGAGAAGGATTCAGATGAGGATCACCCAAGCGCTGCGGCTAGCCGTCGGGGCCATCGCCCTGACCGTGGTCGCCAGCGGCTGCGGCGGCGGCAGCGACAAGACCGCCACGGAGAACGCCGCCGACGGCAAGCTCACCATCGGCATCAAGTACGACCAGCCGGGCCTGGGACTGCGCGAGAAGGACGGCTCCTTCAGCGGTTTCGATGTCGACGTCGCCACCTATGTGGCCGAGAAGCTGGGCGTGTCCCCGGAGAACATCACCTTCAAGGAAGCACCGTCGGCACAGCGCGAGACGCTGATCCAGAACGGGCAGGTGGACTTCATCGCCGCCACCTACTCCATCACCGACAAGCGCAAGGAGAAGGTCGACTTCGCCGGGCCGTACTTCATAACCGGCCAGTCGCTGCTGGTGCGCTCGGACAACACCGACATCACCGGCGCGGAGTCGCTGAGCGGCAACAAGAAGCTGTGCTCGGTCAAGGGCTCCACCCCCGCGCAGAACGTGAAGGACACCTACGCCAAGGACGTTCAGCTCCAGGAGTACGACACCTACTCGCTGTGCGTGGAGGCGCTGAAGGCCGGTGCCGTCGACGCCGTCACCACCGACGACATCATCCTGCGCGGTTACGCGGCGCAGAACCCGGGCGCGCTGAAGGTCGTCGGTGACACCTTCACCGTCGAGAAGTACGGCATCGGTGTGAAGAAGGGCGACACCGAATCCCGCCAGAAGATCAACGACGCGATCGAGGACATGATCACCAGCGGCGCCTGGCAGGCCGCGCTGGAGAAGAATTTCGGTTCCACCGGAATCCAGATCCCCGAGCCGCCGCAGCTGGACCGCTACTGAGTTGACCGTGCGTGCCGGGCGGGGGCGTCCCCGCCCGGCACGCGACGTCTTTCGATCGGAGGGATGCGCACGCCGTGTTCGATTTGATCTCTGAGTATTCCGACCAGCTGCTCGACGCGTTCTGGGTGACCATCAAACTGACGGTCTTCTCCGGAGTGCTCGCGCTGGTCCTCGGCACGATCATCGCCGCCATGCGGGTCGCGCCGGTACCCGTGGCACGCTGGGTCGGCACGGCGTACGTGACGATTTTCCGCAATACCCCGCTGACGCTGATCATCGTCATCTGCTCGCTGGGCCTGTACTTCCAGCTCGGTATCAAACTCGCCGGTGAGGGGCCGAACGACCTCGCGGAGAACAACTTCCGCTGGGCGGTCGTCGGATTGGGGGTGTACACGGCGGCTTTCGTGTGCGAATCGCTGCGCTCGGGAATCAATACGGTGCACATGGGGCAGTCGGAGGCGGGCCGGTCACTGGGCTTCACCTTCTCGCAGAATCTGCGACTCATCGTGCTGCCGCAGGCTTTTCGCTCGGTGATCGCACCGCTGGGCAGCGTGCTCATCGCGCTGACCAAGAACTCGACGGTCGCGGCGGCCATCGGCGTCGGTGAGGCCGCCCTGCTCATGAACGAGATGATCGAGGTGGAGGCCGCGCCGCTGGCCGTCGGTGCCATCTTCGCCTTCGGCTTCGTGGTCCTGACCCTGCCCACCGGTCTGCTGTTCGGCTGGCTGGCCAAGCGATTCGAGGTGGCCCGATGAGCGCCGGAACCGTTCTCTACGACGCCCCCGGCCCCAAGGCGCGCATGCGCTACTGGCTGTACACGGCCGTGGTCGTGGCGGCGGTGGCGGCACTCGCCTGGGTGGTCTACAGCGGCCTGGACGCTCAAGGCCAGTGGGCCGCCGACAAATGGGAGCCGTTCCTGGACGCGCAGATCTGGGAAACCTATCTGCTTCCGGGTATTCGGGGCACCCTGGTGGCGGCGGCACTGTCGATCGCCTTCGCACTCGTGCTCGGCATGCTCTTCGGCATTCTGCGGCTGTCGGATCACCGCAGCGTGCGCATCGTGGCGGGCACCGTGGTGGAGATCGCCCGCGCCATCCCGGTGCTGATCCTGATGATCTTCCTGTTCGCGGTCTACGCCGAGTACAACGTCTTCCCCAACGACCGGCTCGCGCTCGCCGCCGTGGTGACGGCGCTGACCATCTACAACGGCTCCGTCATCGCCGAGATCGTGCGCTCCGGCATCAAATCGCTGCCCAAGGGGCAGACCGAGGCCGCCGTGGCGCTCGGCATGCGCAAGTCCCAGGTGATGACCGCCATCCTGCTGCCGCAGGCGATCACCGCCATGCTGCCCGCGCTGATCTCACAGATGGTGGTGGCGCTGAAGGATTCGGCGCTGGGCTACCTCATCGGCTACGTCGAGGTCGTGCGTTCCGGACAGCAGCTCGGGTCGGCGCAGGGCAATACCTTCCAGGCGCTGCTGGTCATCGCGGCCATCATGATCGCGCTCAACTACACGCTGACCGTGGTGGCGACCCGGGTCGAGCGGTGGTTGCGCACCCGCAAGCGCGGCGGGCGGACCGCGATCGGCGCGGACAACGCCACCGCCGCCGCACCGCCCGGAATGGATATCACGCTCACCAAGAAGGACTGAGTCAAGAAGGACTGAATTCGGTTCGGCGACCGCGTTCCCGCACCTCGAATGGACCCCGCTGCGCGGCCGCGGAGCGGGGTTCACTGCTGCAGCGGGTCAACTGCTGTGCAGCACAGCTCGATCGCGCGGCGCTACCCGCTCCCCTGGGGCCGCACCGGAAGCTCGTTCATGCCTCGCATCAGCACGCTGGTCTGCCATGCGGGGGTGAATGCCGCGTCGGCCAATTCCAGGTGCGGGAAGCGGCGCAGGAGGGCGCGGAAGGCGATATCGGCCTCCAGCCGGGCCAGCGGCGCGCCGACGCAGAAGTGGATGCCGTGGCCGAAGGCCAGGTGCCCGGATGTGTTTCCGTCGATATCGAGGTCCGGGCCGGAGTCGTAGCGGGACGGGTCGCGATTGGCGGCGGCCAGGGCGATGTAGACGAATTCCCCTGCGGGAATATCGATTCCGGAAATGCGGACGGGTTCGGCGGTGTATCGGATGGTGGACCAGCCGACCGGGCCGTCGTAGCGCAGGAACTCCTCCACGGCGGCGGGCACCCGGTCCGGATGTTCGCGCAGCGTCTCCCATTGGGATCGGTTCCGCAGCAGGGCGTAGGTGCCGTTGCCGATCAGGTTGACGGTCGTCTCGTGCCCGGCGACCAGCAGCAGGAACGCCATGGCCACCAGTTCCCGCTCGTCGAGCCGGTCGCCGTCCTCGGCGGCGTGCACCAGATCGGAGAACAGGTCGTCACCCGGATCGGCGCGCTTGTCGGCCATGAGCCGACGCAGGTACTCCGACATGCCCAGCGTGGCGGCCTCCCGCTCCTCCACCCGATTCCCGGAGGAGACCAGCACCCGTGTCCACGCCTGGAAGTCGGCGCGGGCGTCCAACGGTATGCCCAGCAGTTCGCAGATCACCGTGACCGGGAGCGGGTTCGCGAAGACCCGCATGAGATCGACCTCGTCGTGTGCGGCCATCTCGTCGAGCAGACCGGCGGTGATCGCCTCGATGCGCGGGCGCAGGGTGGCGACACGGCGCGGTAGGAACGCCTTGTTCACCAGTTTTCGCAGCCGGGTGTGTTCGGGCGGATCGCTGTTGAGCATGTGCGCGGCCAGCGCCTGGGCATTCGAATCCGACAGGGTCCGCACGTTCTTGGCGCGGAACAGGGCGTAGAGGTCGTCGGCGTTCTTGCGCAACCGGGGGTCGGCCAGGGCCGCGCGGCCCTCGGCGTGGCCGATGATCACCCAGCAGGGGGAGCCGCCCGGAAAGCGCACCCGGTGCACCGGACCGTGGGCGCGCCAGCGGTCGTAGTACCGGTGCGGATCGGCGTGGAAGTCCTCGCCCACCACCTCGATCGATTCGGTGGTACCGCTGTCGACCATGTCATCCTCCTGACCACCGCGACCCACCGCCGCGCCCCACCTGTCCACCATGAAGAGATCCGACGGCGACCACGCTACCGAAACGCTTGGCGGGACGCCGTTTTCGCTGCTGGAGACCGGTACGCCCGCATTACCGAGGCGGCTGGGCGGCACCCGGGACGGGAGCCAGCGCGACGGTGATGTTGTCGCTGCCGCCCTGACGGATGGCGAAGTCGACCAGGGCGCGAGCCTCCGACAGCCCGACCGGACCGGTCGCGCCCGCCGGCCCGAAGGTGTAGTCCCCCAACGCTTCCGCCTCGGGCAGGTAGTTCCACAGGCCATCGCTGCACAGCAGCAACGCGCCTGGACCGGTGGCGTGCAGCGAGCGGATACTGTCCTCCGCCCAGGGCGTGGTGCCGATATCCGCGCCGAGCCAGCGGGTGAGCGTATGCGCCCCGCGCATACTCATGGCGGTGCGCTCGTCCACACCGCTGATCTTGATGAAGTCCTGGGCCAGGGAGTCGTCATCGGTGAGACGGCGTGAGCCTGTGCCCACGCCGAGTTGACCGGGTGCCCCGGCCCCGGCTGCCGCACCGGACCCGGGGGACCCACCCGGCGCAGCGCTTTCCACGGCTGCACCCATCGCGCCGGACCCGGCGGACGCGCCGGACTCGGCGGACGCGCCAGATCCTGTCCACGCACTCGTGCCGGCGGTTGTGCTGGTCGCGCCCGATGCATCGGACGGAGCGGACCCACCTGGCGCGGTGCTCCCTGCTGCTGCACCGGACGCAGCGGAAGCGCCAGACCCGGCGGACGCGCCGGTGCCTGCCGCTGTGTCGGTCGCTTCGGATGAGCCGGGGGTAGCGGGCGCACCCGCCGCGGTGCCCCCCACGACTGCACCGGGCGCGGCGGACGCACCAGGCCCGGTGGACGCGCTGGTGCCTGTCGTTGTGCCGGTCGCGCCCGATGGCGCGGGCGCGCCCGGCGTGGCGCGCCCTGCGGCTGCACCGGGAGCGGCGGGAGCGGGGGCGGCGAGCCAATAGGCGCGGCTGTCACCGACGTTCGCGACCGTGATGTGGGTGCCGTCCGCCGTCGGTACCAGTACGGCGGAGACGTAGGTGCACGAGGGGGCGCGGCCCTCGGGGGTTCCGACGGCGCGGACCGCTTTGGCGGCCGCCGACAGTCCGGCCAGCGCCACCTCCTCCAGCACCGCGCCCGCGCCGAACGCCGCCAGGCTCGCCGCGACCCCGGCCCGTGCCGCGGCACCCGATGCGGCCTGTGGATCCTCGGAGGTGGACACACCGTCGCAGACCACGATCACGGTCGCGCCGGGCTGGCCGGGGGTCGGGCCGTCCAGGACGGCCACGGCCACCGAGTCCTCATTGTGCTCGTGCACGAGTCCGCGGTCGGTGACGACGCATACCGTCCCGAGGTCGGCCTCGAACCGATCCTGCCGTGGATGCGGCATTCCGCAGCCCGCGCAGTGCCCGGCACGGTCGTAGTTCTCCCCTCGGCATCCGGTGCACGGTCCGACGGGCCGGTCCCGGTCCGGCAGCGCCACCCGCCGAATGCGGGGCGGTGGCCCGCCCGGCGCGCCGGACCGATCCGTCGCGGGTCCCGACGCACCGTGCCCAGGACTCGAGGGCACCGCAGCAGGTCCCGACGCATCGTGCCCAGGACTCGAGGGCACCGCCCCGGAGTCCGACGCGCCGCGCCCAGGACTCGAGGACGCTGCCGCAGATCCCGACGCGCCGTACCCGGGACTCGAGGGCACCGCCCCGGAGTCCGACGCGCCGTACCCGGGACTCGAGGACGCTGCCGCAGGTCCCGACACGCTGTACCCGGGATTCGAGGGCACCGCCGCGGGATCGGGCGCGGCACCGGGCACTGCTGCCTCGGTTCCGTCGCACGGTGGTGTGGCCGCTTCCTCGGGAGTGGCGGGTGCTTCGGCAGCGGGAGCGTCGACGGCGGGTATGGGTGCATCGGTCACAGGCGCGGTTTCCTCGCGGACGGGCCCGGCCGCGGCGCGGTCGGGCTGAGTGAAATGGGAAAGGTGCTCGGCGGCCGCGTGGTCGGGCCGAGCGGTATCGGGTGTGGATCCGGACGGACCATCGGTCGGGGCGGATCGGGACGCGGGATCGGGGCCGGGGATTGCCGGGTCGGACGCCAGCGGATCGCGTATTGCCGCCTCGGGCATTGCCCGGCCGGAGTCTGCCTGGCCGGAGTCTGCCTGGCCGGACTCTGCCTGGCCGGACTCTGCCTGGTCCGAGACTGCCTGGCCCGACACTGCCTGGCCGGACTCTGTGGGATCGGGTGCCGCCTGGCCGGACGTCGCGGGATCATCGGGCACTACCGGATCGGCTGCCGCGGGGTCGGGAGGGGGCGGGGTCGGCTCGGCGTCCGACTCACCGCTCACCGGTTGGTCCTCGCATCCGGGGAGTCGGCGGCCGTGTCGCGGGAGGCGGATCGAAGGTGGTCGGACCGCTGGAACGGGCGCACCGTTCCGCTGCTGCGGAAGCACGGCGATAAGCCGGTGTGCGGTAGCGCCCGGTTTCGTCGACCGGTCGTATCGTCAAGCCGATACGCGTACGGGGTTCCCGTGAACGCGCACGGCGCAGCGAATTTCGTGGCTACCACCCCGATAGTCACCGACGGGTTCTCCATCCGTCGCCCCCACCCGGCATCCCGGTCGCATCTCACAACCGGTAGACGAGGTCCCATTCTCCCACCCCCGCTATCGTCCGGCCGCAGCCGTCCTCCGCGATAGTAGACGAGACATTCCGACCGCGCGCTCGATTAATTCCGCTGCCCACCGGTGGGAATCCGGTGGCGCTCGTCAGTGGGAGTCGGGTTCGGCGAGATCCCGGTCGGCCAGTTCGGCTTTCACCACCGTGAAGGCGGTGGACTGATTGTATCCGCGCCGCGCCAGCATGCCCACCAACCGCCGAATGGTCTTCTCCCGATCCAGATCTCGCGGCAGGGTGCGCAATTTGCGCCGCACCAACTCGGTGGCGCGCTCGTGCTCGTCCTCGGTGCTGATCCCGGCCAGCGCCGATTCCGCGTCCTCGGGCGCGACCCCCTTGCGCCGCAATTCCTGCGCCAGCGCCTTCTTTCCTTTTCCGGAGAAGGTGTGCCGCGAATGCACCCATTGCTCCGCGAACGCCGCGTCGTCGATCAATCCCACCTCGGCCAATCGGTCCAGCGCCCGCCCCGCCACCTCGGCGGAGAACCCTTTCGCCGCCAGCCGATCCGCCAACTCCGCCCGGCTCCGGGCCCGATCGGTCAACAACCGCAGGCACACGTCCTTCGCCTGCGCCTCGGTCCCGCCCCCGGGCAGCCCCTCCCCCGGCTCGCCCCCACCGGCAGACCGCCGCCGCGCTCCACGCCCCCGACCACGCCTCCCATCGGACTCCCCCGGCTCACCGCCCGGTCCAGCGAAACCCGAACCGCCCCGGCCTCGTTCTCCTTCGAACGCCGCGCCGTCAGGCTCTCCTCCGAAGCCCGTACGCCGATACCGCCGACCTCGACCGCCGGACGACCCATCGGCACCGCTGTGCTCCTCCTCCAAGGCAGCGGAATCAGGCTCCGCACCGATATCCGCGCGCCGATACCGCCTACCGCGCCGATGCAAGCCCTCGGAGGTGTCGGACCCGCGAGCACCGCGGTCATGGCTGCCGCCCGCGATGTCGCCGGCTGCGTCCTCGTCCCCCGCCATCCCGTGGTGGGCGGCATGCCCTGGCTCGACATCCCGTGCCGCGTCAGCACGCCCCCACTCACGCGACGACCGGGCCCCAGCGGATGCGCGACGCGGCCACGCCGTCACCGAATACGGCTCCTCCGCATCGGATTCGACATCGTGCCCCGTGCCGGGCGCGGCTGCCCGCCGCCGCGCCGGTGCACGGCGCGCGGTGGGCTCCTCCGCCGGGTACCCCTCGCCGGCGTCGTCCTCGTCCGGGCGGCGGCCGTAGGTTTCGGCGCTGTAGACACCGGTGCCGTAGCGGGCGAGGTGCGACGGTTTGTCGGACTTGCGGGCACGGGATTCGATGGCGTCGAGTTGGCGGCGGAGGCGTTCCACCGCTTCCAGGCGGGTGTTGCCGTGCCCCGGCGAGGCGGGCCGGGGCTCGGGGGTGTCCCGGTCGGTCATCGAGGGATCAGAAGTCGGCCGGGGCCTCGTCGCCCACGGTCACATCCGCGCCGATGCCGAGCTTCTCCTTGATCTTCTTCTCGATCTCGTCGCGCACGTCGGTGTTCTCCAGCAGGAACTTGCGGGCGTTCTCCTTGCCCTGGCCGAGCTGGTCGCCCTCGTAGGTGTACCAGGAGCCGGACTTGCGGATGAAGCCCTGCTCGACACCCATATCGATGATGGAGCCCTCCTTGGAGATGCCCACGCCGTAGAGGATGTCGAACTCGGCCTGCTTGAACGGCGGGCTGACCTTGTTCTTGACGACCTTGACGCGGGTGCGGTTGCCGACCGCGTCGGAGCCGTCCTTGAGGGTCTCGATACGGCGCACGTCCAGGCGCACCGAGGCGTAGAACTTCAGCGCCTTACCGCCGGTGGTGGTCTCGGGCGAGCCGAACATGACGCCGATCTTCTCGCGCAGCTGGTTGATGAAGATGGCGGTGGTGCCGGAGTTGTTGAGCGCGGAGGTCATCTTGCGCAGCGCCTGGCTCATCAGGCGGGCCTGCAGACCGACGTGGCTGTCGCCCATCTCGCCCTCGATCTCGGCGCGCGGCACCAGGGCGGCCACCGAGTCGATGACGATGATGTCGATGGCGCCGGAGCGCACCAGCATGTCGGCGATCTCCAGTGCCTGCTCACCGGTGTCGGGCTGGGAGACCAGCAGCGCGTCGGTGTCGACACCCAGCTTGCGGGCGTACTCCGGATCGAGCGCGTGCTCGGCGTCGATGAAGGCCGCCACACCACCCTGTGCCTGCGCGTTGGCTACCGCGTGCAGGGCGACGGTGGTCTTACCGGAGGATTCCGGACCGTAGACCTCGACGATGCGGCCGCGCGGCAGACCGCCGAGGCCGAGGGCGACGTCGAGCGCGATGGAGCCGGTCGGAATCACCGAAATGGGCTGGCGCGCCTCTTCGCCCAGGCGCATGACCGCGCCCTTGCCGAAGCTCTTCTCGACCTGCGCCAACGCCAGTTCGAGCGCCTTGTCGCGGTCAAAAGCCTGTGGTGCCATCGTCTGGTCCCCTTCTCGACGGGTGAGTCTCAATCTGTGGTTGGCGCCCACGTTAGAGGGCGGCACCGACAAGTTCCGCCGCCGAGCTTAGACGAACAGATGTTCGATGCAAGCGACGCGCCCCTCGACACGCGGATCGGTCGGGCGACCCGCCGCGCACGGTCGGCTACCGAGGGTCGACGACCGACCGTACCCAGCGCAGACTCGGCCCCAGACAGCGGTCCCGAGCGGTGGCGAACAGCCGCACGCCGGCCGGTCCCGGCCAGTCCGGGGGCAGCATGCGCTCGGGTAGTCCGGGATCGAGGTAGGGAATGGTCCGCCATTCGTCCAGCAGCGGGACGAAGATCCGGAACGCCCGCTCGTCGTCACCGAGCCGATCCGCCCCGGCGCTCCCTGTCGCGTTGCCCGCACTCGCATTCCCCTCGACCGTGTGCCCACCTGCCGCCCTCCCCATGGCCGAACTCGCCATGGCCACGGTCCCCTCGGCCACGGTCCCATCGACAGCCACCCCGTCAGCGCCGGTGAAGCTCCCACCATGGTGTGCGAGGAAGGCCCGATATCTCCGGGCGAGGGCGTCCAGATCCCACCACTGCGTCGCGGCGGCGCGCGGCGTCGTCGGCGCGGTGATATCGGTGGCGCGGAAGGTGGTCACGTACTCGTCGAGTCCGAGTGCGGTGACGATGGCCGTGGCCTCGTCGGCGAGGTAGTGCGGGCAGATCCACAGTCCGGGCGCGACCGTCCCGCAGCCGATGGCGGACAGCCTGCGGCGCAGCTGATGTCGCGCCGCGCGCGCCGATTCCGGAATGCCGAAACAGATCAGCTGCCAGGGATCGTCCTCGCCCATCCGCCGGAAGCCGAAGATGCGGGCATCGCCCCGTGCGTACATGGCCTCGGCGGCCGGGGTGAGACGGTATC
Source organism: Nocardia otitidiscaviarum (assembly GCF_007362295.1). NCBI lineage: Bacteria > Bacillati > Actinomycetota > Actinomycetes > Mycobacteriales > Nocardiaceae > Nocardia > Nocardia otitidiscaviarum. The sequence goes on from NZ_CP041695.1 coordinate 4,476,515, forward strand.
CGCTGCGGCCGCCGCGTGTTTCGGCATCGAGCACGCCCTTGCCCTTCAACCGGGTGACCGCCGTGCGCGCGCTCTGCTCGGGCACCCCGAGTGCGGCGAGCAGCCCGCCGAAATCGGCGATGGCGATCCAGCCGCCGAGTTCGCGCACGTACGCGCCCAATACGGTTCGCGCCAGCGAGGTGACACTGCCGGGCCGGGAATCGATGTCGTCGAGGATGGCGCCGACGGCGCGGAGTTCAGACATCGGGATCGGCGTCGAGCTCGTCGCGGATGGCGGCCACTCCGGCGAGCACCTCACCGAACGTGGTGCTCAGCGGGCTCAGGCCCAGGCGGACACCGTGCGGCCGACGGAAATCGGGCATGACGCCACGCTGCCACAGCCGCGCGGTGATCTCCCGGAACCGGGGGTGATCGATGGTGACGTGCCCGCCGCGCCGGGCCGGATCGATGGGCGAGGACACTGTCACACCGCGGGGCAGCAGCCATTCCCGCACGAGTTCGAGTGCGAATTCGGTGAGCGCCACCGACTTCGCGCGCACCCGCGGCATCCCGGCCGCCTCGATGAGGTCGAGCATGTCCTGGATCGGGAGCATCCCCACGATGCCGGGACTGGCGCTGATCACCCGCCGGATGCCGGGCGCGGGCACGTAACCCTGTGCCATGTCGAAGGGATTCTCCCGGCCCATCCAGCCCCAGATCGGCTGCCGGAAATCGGCCAGATGGTCGGCGCGCACATAGGCGAAGGCCGGAGATCCGGGCCCGCCGTTGAGGTACTTGTAGGTGCATCCGGCCGCGAAATCGACTCCCCAGGTGTCGAGTTCGATCTCCACCGCGCCGACGGAATGGCACAGGTCGAGCAGCAGCATGGCCCCGGCGGCGTGCGTGACGGCGGTGAGGGCGGGCGCGTCGAGCAGATAGCCGGAGCGGTAGGCGACATGGCTGAGCACCACCAGCGCGGTGTGTTCGGAGACCACCGCGGCCAGGTCCGCGGCGGTGACGCCACCGTCGAAGTCGGCGTCGATCCAGCGCAGCGTCATATCGCTGTCGGCGGCAATGGATTCCATCAGATAGCGGTCGGTGGGGAAGTTGTCGCGGTCGAGCACGATCTCGGTGCGTCCGGGCCGCATGGCCAGCGCGCCGCGCGCGAGCTTGTAGAGCAGCACGCTGGTGGAGTCGCCCATGGTGGTCTGTCCGGGCGCGGCGCCCAGCAGGGTGCCGCCGATCCGGTCGCCGAGGATCAGCGGCAGCTCGAACCACTCCTCGTCCCAGCCTCGAATGAGTCTGCGGCCCCACGCCTCGGTCACGAACGCGGACAGGCGTTCGGCGGTGCGGCGCGTGGGGCGGCCGAGGGAGTTGCCGTCGAGATAGGCGACGATCTCCGGATCGTCGTGGCCGACGAACTCGCCCGGATACGCCGCCAGCGGATCGGCGGCGTCGAGAGCCGTTGCCCGAGCGGTGAAGTCGGTGTCGCTGCGGGTCATGGGGCTCCCGTTTCGGTGCGGACGGCGAAGAGTTCCGGAAAGAAGCTGACCTCGAGAGCGCGGCGCAGGAAGCCCGCGCCGCTGGTCCCCCCGGTCCCCCGCGCGGACCCGATGGTCCGCAGCACCGTCCGCAGATGCCGGAACCGCCACAGCTGGAAGTTCTCCTCCAGGTCGACCAGTTCCTCGAAGGTCTCGTAGACCGACCAATACTGCTGCGGGGCTTGATACACCGATTTCACCAAGGGGAGCAGCGCGGGATCGAGTGCGTAGCGTCCGGTGACATCCCGCTCCAGCGTCGACCGCGGCACCTCCAGTCCGGTGCGCGCCAGATGCCGCCAGAAGGCGTCGTAGAGCGTGGGTTCGGAGACCAGTGCCGTCAACTCCGCGGCGGCCTGCGGTTCGTCCGCGAAAACGGCCAGAATCGCGGGATTCTTGTTGCCGAGAATGAATTCCACGGCTCGGTACTGATACGACTGAAACCCCGAGGAGTTTCCGAGCGCTCCCCGAAACCGCGCGTACTCGGTGGGCGTCAGCGTCGCCAGCACCGACCACTGCTCGGTCAGCGTCTGCTGGATGTGTTTCACGCGCGCGATGCCCTTGAGCGCGATATCGGGCGCATCGTCGTCGAAAGCCGCACGCGCCGCGCGTATCTCGTGCAGCACCAATTTCAGCCACAGTTCCGTGGTCTGGTGCTGGATGATGAACAGCATTTCATCGTGCTGCGGCGGCCTGCTGACCGGATGCTGCGCACCGAGCAGCGTCTCCAGGTCCAGATAGGTGCTGTAGGTCATGGCGGTCCCCACTCAGACGGTGCCGACCACCTCAGGTTAGTACACAACTATGACGTCCGTCACGAATACGTCATTAGACACCACTAGCCGAGCGTGACCACCTCCGCCCGACCCGACACCACGGTGTCGGTGTGGTCGACGAGCGCGACCCGCACCTGCACGGTCTGCCCCGCCGACAGCGGTGCGCCGGTCAGCGCGATCACGGCGGACCGGGCGGAGCCATCGCAGATGAGGGCGGAATGGGAGCCCGAGGCCGAGGGGCTGTCCGCCTCGGGCGCGCCGACCAGCGCTTTGGCGGCGACCACTCCGGCCGTGGCCTCGCAGCTGTAGTCGATGCCGATATTGGCCGGGCCGACGCCCGTGATGTCGATGGAGTTGGCAGCGACCGCAGGGGCCGCGGTGGCGACGAGAGCCGTGGCTGTAGCACCGAGAGCGGCCGTCAGCAGGGCCGAGCGGCGGTAGTTCCGAATGGTGCGCATAGATCGTCGTCCTCCTGGGTAGCGGGAACAGATCACCGAACACACTCAGAAGAGATCGCGGTACGCGGGCACCGCGAACTCCATGGTCCCGCACGGCCACGGCGGGGCACAACCGAGCCCCCGTCCGAGGGGCGGACGCGGACGGGGACTCGACGGGTGTCACCGGATCGGCAGCAGTGCGTTCTCCTCCTCCGGACTACGGGGGCCGAAGATGCGACGGTCGGCTTCGGCGATGGGAGTGTCGTTGATGCTGGCCTCGCGCCGTGACATGAGTCCCTCGGGGGAGAACTCCCACAGCTCGTTCCCGTAGCTGCGGTACCACTGGCCGTCCTCGTCGTGCCATTCGTACTGGAAGCGGACGGCGATGCGGTTCTCCCGGAATCCCCAGAGTTCCTTGCGCAGGGCGTAGCCGTTCTCCTTGGCCCACTTGCGCTTCAGGAAGTCGACGATCTCGGCGCGGCCGGTCATGAACTCATCGCGATTGCGCCACACGGAATCCTCCGTGTACGCCTGCGCGACGGTTTCCGGATCGCGGGTGTTCCAGGCGTTCTCGGCGGCGCGGACCTTGGTCTGGGCCGATTCCAGATCGAACGGGGGCAGTGGGGGTCGCATGGCGGATCCTTTCGGAGGGTGGCTTCAGGGGTTCGCGGGAGACAGTTCGGACGCACCCCAGCGCAGCGGGCTGGCACCGGCGATCTCGACGACCTCGGTGGCGGTGAAGTCCACCGTGGCCTGTGAGCCGGGGGCGAATGTGGTGTCGTCCCAGATTATTTCCGCAGTTCCGGTCAGCTGCAGGGTCGAGCCGGTGCGCCAGTCCGGGATCAGCAGTCCGCAGCGCGGGTCGGCGGCAATATTGCCCAGCGTCATGAACATGGAGTTGCCGCGGTAGTCCGGCCACCGCAGGCGCGTGGGCGAAAGCACCTGGAGGAAGCCGGGATTGCCGCCGCGGTGGGAGGCGTCGGCATTGCCGTCCGGATCGGCGGAGGCGATGAAGAAGGTGTCGGCGGCCGTGATCGCCCGCTGCTGCGCGGCGGTCAGCTCGGACGATCGGTGCACGGTCACCGCGGAGGCGCCGCTCCAGTCGTCGATGGTGCGGCGGGTGATGTACTTCGGGCAGTTGGAGTACACCTGGTCGGTGGTGATCCGCAGCCCGCGCTCGGTCGGTTCGGTCACGCCGTTGACGCGCATCCGGCGGCGGCGCTGCGGTTGCAGGGCGATCATGCCGATGTGCCGGGTGGAACGCAGGGGTTCGGCGAGCGGATCGGCGGCGGTGGGCAGCGCGTCCACCACGATGGTGCGCTCGTCGGTGGCGCGGGCGAATCCGGCCGGACCGATCAACTGGCTCGCCCACAGTCGGCCCGCGCCATCGGCGGCGGCGATCACGACCAGCGGCTGCTCGGCGAGAAAAGCCGCCGCGGTGTGCGGTATCTCGGCGCGGATCATGCGTCCGACGTGCTGGGCGATATCGGACTGGCCCATGCGCTGCTGCACGGCCACCTCGCCCGGGTGGTAGCTGGTGGTCATCTCGTTCTCCGGTGTGCGTCCGCCCCGGTGCGGGCTCGATGCCCGCACCGGGTGAATCACGATGTCGGTCAGAAGAATCCGCAGGTGGGGGCGGTGCCGCTGGGCGCGGGGGCGGCCTCGGCACCGCTCGGCGCGTACACCTCGAGCCGGATGCCGTCGGGGTCGCTGAAGAAGATGCCGCCGGAGGAGGCGCCCTCACCGTGGGCGACGACGCCGTCGTGGGCGAAGCTCACGTTCAGATCCTTGAGCACCGACTCCACCGACCGCACCTGCTCCAGGCTGTCGACCTGGAACGACAGGTGGTGCAGGCCGGGCGTCTTCGCCGAGAACTCGCCATCGCTCTGCTGCCACAGGGTCAGCACCAGCTTGCCGTCGGCACCGAGGAAGGCGAAGCGCTGCTCACCCTCAGTGCTCGCGCCGAGCTGCTCGAAGCCGAAGGCGCGGCGGTAGAAGTCCACCGAGCGGGTGAGGTCGGTGACGTTCAAGCCGATGTGGCCGGTGGCGAGCTGGGGTGCGGTGACCGCGGTCATGATTTCCTCCGAGGAAGCTCTAACTGGTTTGTGTTGTTTTGATGGTTAGAATCTAGAAGCAGCGGGGAACCGCTGTCAACCCCCTAAATGATTTGAGTGGTTAGAATGGCACTGCCGCAACCGAACCGGACCGGAAGCTGGTTACCCTCAGGCATGCCCGTTCCACGCCCCCACCTCGGAGAGCCGCTCGCCCTGGACCTGCTCAACACCCGCTGGATGAGCGGGGAAGGACTGCAGGATCTGCTCTCCGACGTGGCGGGATTGCGGCAATGGCTGGCCGACAACGATCTCGCCGAACGCTGCCCGGCCGACGCGGCGACCCTGCACGCCCTCGTGCGGACACGCGAGGCCATCCTGCGCGCGGCGCGCGGCGACGATATCGAGGCGCTCAACGGCATCCTCGAGCACGGGCGGATCCGCCGCATCCTCACCGACCACGGCCCCCGGGACGAGGTGGAGGTCCGCGACCCCGCATGGCTACCGGGCTGGCTGGCCGCCGACGACCTGCTGACTCTGATGGCGGCGCCCGACCGCATCAAGCAGTGCGCGCACCCGCACTGCGTGCTCTGGTTCTACGACACCTCGAAGAACGGTGCCCGGCGGTGGCACTCCATGGCGACCTGCGGCAACCGCGCCAAGGCGGCCCGGCACTACGCGCGCAACGCCTGACACGCTGAGTTCACCACCGCGCCTTGGGCACATCGAATTCGGCGCACAGGGCGCGCCACACATCGCGGGGATCGATCCCCGCCTCGATGGCTTGCGCCCCGGTCTTCCCCATGGACGGCAGCACGTGGTCGCTCAGCAGCGCATCCCCGCGCGCCGTACCGAACTCGGTGTACAACAGCTCCTGGAACTCCGTCAACCGCACGGCCGCGAGCCTACGCGAGGGCACGAACGCCGGTACGAGCCCGGGTCCGCGCCCACTCGGCCGCGTGCCGGGCGACATCACGCACGCGGCCGTCGGAGGCCACCGCTCGTCACAACGCCACGGCTGGCCGGCCGCGCGTCCGCCAAGCACCGAAGCCACCCCGGCCGAGAGTGTGTTCGCACCGCGAGCCATCTCGGCTAGCGATGTGAGTGTGTTCGCACCGCGAGCCACCTCGGCTACCGGCGTGCTCGCCGTGGGCCATCTCGGCTACCGGTGTCAGTGTGTTCGCACCGCGAGCCACCTCGGCTACCGGTGTGCTCGTCGCGAGCCACCTCGGCTAGCGGTGTGTGCGCGCCGCAGCGGCCACCTCGTGGCACAGCGGCACGGGGTCCGAGACCACACTCGCGTCGGCGGACGCCTTGCGGGCGCGCTCGGCGAAGGTCGGCTCGTCGAGTATCCGGCGCACCGCGGTGCGGACGGCCTCGGCGGTGAGCGGGCGGACCAGGAGCGAACTGCCGTGGCGGGCCGCGCGATTGGCCAGTTCCCATTGATCGCCGCCACCCGGGACGGTCACCACCGGCACACCGGCCAGCAGCGATTTCGCCAGCAGCCCGTGGCCGCCGCCGCCGATCACGACCGAGGCGTGCCGCAGCAACTCGTCCTGGCGACCCAAACCCGCTGTGGCCCACGGCGGCAGCTCGGCGGGCGGGGTGTCCAGCATGGAGATCGCCACCCGCACCCCGGCGCCGTCGAGCGCCTCGAGCACGGTGTCCACCATGCCGCTGACACCCGTGTGCGCGGTGGACGGCGCGACCATGACCAGCGGGTCGTCACCCGGCGGCAGGTCGAGAACATTCGCCGTCGGCTCCCACAGCAGCGGGCCGACCAGGTGCGCGTTGTCCGGCCAATCCGGGCGGGGCACCTCCAACGCGGGCAGGGTCGCGACCAGCCGCGCCGCGGGACCGGGATCCTCGGGCGGCAGGCCGATGCCCGCCCGGGCTCGCTCGCGCTGCTCCTCGCCCTGCCGGATGGCGCGGGCAGTCATTCCGCGCAGCACCGCGTCGCGGGCCCGGCCGCTCAGCCCCTCCCCCGGCGCGAGCCCACTTCCGATGGGCGGCAGCCCTTTCGACGGCAGGTAGAGCGGATGCGGGGAGAGTTCCACCCACGGCACCTTCATCCGCTCGGCCGCCATCCCGCCGCCCGCGGTGAGCACGTCCGACACCACCAGATCGGGCAGCATGGCACTCATATCGGGCAGGATCTCGGTCGAGATGAAGGCCGCGCGTTCGTGGATCCGCTGCCCGGCGTCGGCATCGTCGTCCTCGGCCCGGGGCGCGAGCCCTTTCAGCCGCCGCACCCCGATACCGACCTGCTTCGCGGCGTCGAACCACCGCGGCCCGGTGAACAGCACGGGCTCATCGCCCGCCTCGAGAAATCGCAGACACAGGGCGATCGCGGGGAACGCATGCCCCGGATCCGGCCCGGCCACCACCGCTACTCGCACGCGCCCAGCGTGCCATATCCGCGGGTGGAACTCAGCACACACCACTGAGCACGGTCGATCACCCGCACGACAGGTACGGAATGGATGTCAGAATGCGCATATTTCAGTGTCGATATCGCTGTGCCTGTTACCCGCCCCCGAGCCAGCCGGGCGGGCACGCGGGCAGCCAGGATCCCGCGCCCCGCGCGTGCGCAATGCGCGACTCCCGCCAGGCACGCGGCACAGTCGTGCCGTCGCAACGCCATTGCGCCGCCTACGCACTCAGCCGCCGGGCAGGGCTGTCACAGACGCCGAGCTGCGCAGCCACATACACCGGCTATGCAGCCGCCGCTCGTAACGGCCGCACCCAGCCAGTCAGCCGCCGAAGTAGTACAGCTCGAACCCCGTCGCGCGAGCGGCCGGGAAGCCCTCGATGGGCCCGGTCGACATGTCGACGATGGCGCGCGCCTGCTCCAGCACCGGGTCCGAGCTCAACGCGGCGAGGTAGCGGCCATGAGCGACAAGGGATTCCACTGCGGGCTCGATGGTATCGGTGACGTCCACGGCGTGGGTGACCTTCGGCCCCGTGACCGCCGCCCAGCGCGGCGACCAGACGGGCAGCTCCGCCAGCTCGGGGAAGATCCACTCGTTGCCCGCGTCGGAGACGGCGTCCAGACCGGCCCGGCCCACCGCCCGGTGGTCGGCGCTGTTGGCGTATCCGGGTGCCCAGGTATCGCCGAAGTTGAACAGGATCACCATCTCCGGCCGGTGCCGGCGGATGGCGGCGGCCAGGTCCCGGCGCAGTGCGAGCGACTCCTCGACCCGCCCGTCCGGATACCCGAGAAACTCCACCTCCGCGACCCCCACGGCCTTGGCGGCGGCGATCTCCTCCGCCTCGCGCAGCCGCCCGGATTCCGCGGGCGGCAACCCCGCGATTCCGGCCTCACCGCTGGTCACGAGCACATAGCGAATATCCTTGCCCTGCCGTGTCCAGCGCGCCACGGCAGCGGCCGCGCCGTACTCGATGTCATCGGGGTGCGCGACGATGACGATGCCGCGCTGCCAGTCCTCGGGTAGCTGCTCCATGGCGGTATTCAAACATCCGCGCGCGCCCGAACACTCGGGCGCCGCGCCCAGTCGGGCGCGACCTGCCCGGATCTCGTCTCACAGCGCACCCAACACCCCCTCGAACGCCGCCTCGGCGGCCCCCAGCAGCTTCAAATCCGCTCCCAGCGTGGACTTCTCGATCCGAACCCCGCCCAGTGCCCGACTGACGATGCTGCGCTCACGCACCCGGTCCCGGACGCGCGCGACGACCACATCGGGCAGGGCGGTGAACAGGTCGCCGAGCACCACCAGTTCGGGGCCGAGGACGTTCACCACGTTCACCAGGCCGAGCACCAACCAGTCCGGGTACTCCCCCAGCCGCGCCAGCGGGTCCGAATCCCGTTCCAGGGCGCGCAATTCGGCGACGATTCCACCGCGCGGACCGTGTTCGGGCAGGCCGAGCGCCCGGCACAGCGCGGCCTGGCCGACCTCGCTCTCCCAGCAGCCCACATTGCCGCAGTGGCAGGCCCGCCCGTCGGGGCGCACGGTCATATGCCCGATCTCGCCGAGGTATCCGGCCGCGCCGCGCAGAATGCCGCCCTGTGCGATGAGACCGCCGCCCACGCCTACATCGGCGGAGACGAAGACGGCGTCGGCCGTGCCCCGGCCCGCGCCGCGCACATGTTCGGCGAGAGCACCGAATTCGGCGTCGTTGCCGACCGCCACGGGCAGCCCCAGCACCGCCGACACACGCTCCCCCAGCGCCACTTCCGACCACCGCAGGTTGGCCGCCGTGTGGACGTATCCGTCGGTGCGGCGCACCACCCCGGGCACCGAGATGCCGACCGCCACCGGGTGCACGCCGAGATCACCGGCCAGCAGGGCGGCGGATTCGGCGACATGGGTGACCACTTCGATCGGATCGCGTTGCCTCCCGTGCAGATTCCAGCTGTTGCGCCCGAGGATGTGCCCGCCGAATCCCACCAGCGCGATGGCGGTGCGTTCGACCTGCACGTCCACCGCCAGCACCACCGCCGCCTGGGGTTGCGGCAGCACCAGCAGCGACGGCCGCCCGGCCCCGCGCCCGGCACCAGCGGGCGTCTGGCGCGGGACCCGCTCCTCCACGATCCCGGCCTCGGCCAACCCGTCCACCAGCATCTTGATGGTGGACCGGTTGAGTCCGAGGTCGGTGGCGAGGGCCGCCCGGGTCGCCGGTCCGCCGATGTGCAGCAGCCGCAGCAGACTGGACCGGTTGAAGCGGCGCACCTCGTCCGGGCGGGCGACGGTCATGGCATCAGGAATACCATTGCGGCGCTCACCGTCCCGACGCGGCGCTGCGACGGCGGGACAGGGCGTCGACGGTGGCGGCCAGCAGCAGCACCAGTCCGGTCACGATGGAGACCACCGCGGCGGGCTGGCGCAGCAGCCCCAGACCGTTCGCCACCACCGCCAGCACCGCGCCGCCGATGACGGCGTCGGCCACCCGGCCCTTGCCGCCGAACAGCGAGGTGCCGCCGATCACGGCCGCGCCCACCGCGAACAACAGCGTATTGAGCCCGCCGGCCTGCGGGTCGACCGAGCCGACCTTGGACGAGTAGACGATGGCCCCGACCGCCGCGCACGCCGAGCTGATCACGAAAACGCTGGCCCGCAACCGGGTGACGTCGATACCGGCGCGCCGCGCCGCCTCCCGGTTGCCACCCACCGCGTAGATGTGGCGACCGTAGGTGGTGCGGTTGAGCACATAGGTGCCGACCACCAGCAGCGCCAGCACGATCGGCACCACGTACGGCACGCCGGAGATCTCGATGAGATCGCTCGGCGACCGGTTCACGGTGAGCAGCGCGGTCACCACGGCCGCGAATCCGGTGAGCGCCACCACCTTCGTGACCACCAGCGGGGTCGGCTGGGTCACCAGGCCGCGCTTGCGCCGCCGCAGATGTCCGCCCAGCGTGACCGCCGCGTAGCCGCCGGCCGCGATGACGAACAGCGCCCAGCTGCCGATCGTGGACAGATTGCCGTTGGCTACCTGGTTCAGCACGTGCGAGAGCTGATGCCCAGCACCCCGCCCTCACCGATGAGTTGCAGGATCACGCCCTGCCAGGCGAGGAACAGCGCGAGCGTCACCACGAAGGAGGGCATCCCGATCTTGGCGATGAGGAAGCCGGTGATGCAGCCGATGGCGGTGCCCACGCACACCGCGAGCAGCATCTCCACCCACGGGTTCGCCTCGAAGCCGATGACGGTGATGGCGACGCCGAGCAGCGACATGAACACACCCGGCCAGATGCGCAGGAACGCCGCCAGGGCGGCGGCCAGCACCAGCATGGCCACGAAGACGATGAAGACCGTCGATCCCATGCCCGCGAGCAGATTCCCGTTCTCCACGTAGTGCATGGCCAGGACCGCGCCCGCCACGCCGGAGGCGGTGCCCGCGGACAGGTCGATCTCACCGATCAGCAGTACGTAGACGATGCCGATGGCGATGATGGTCTGCCCCGCGCCCTGCGCCAGCAGATTGGCGATGTTGTTGAGCGAGAGGAAGACATCCGACAGCGTCGAGAACAGCACCACCAGCGCGATGAGGCCCAAAATGGCCGGCAGCGAACCGATATCGCCGGATCGCACGCGAATGAGATAGTCGCGCAGCGCATCCCGGGTCGACTTGGCGGTGGTGTCGATCCCGAAATCGGAGACCGCGGTGTCGGCGGCCGGCGAGGCGGCGGATTCGGAAACCTTCACAGCGCCACCGCCTCCGGTCGCGCCAGCCCGAGTTCACCGGACCGGCCCGCGGTGATCAGCTCCACCACCTGGGCGTGGGTGACATCGGCCGCCCGCACCTGCGCCGCCATCCGGCCCAGGTACAGCACGGCGATGCGATCGGCCACCTCGAACACGTCGGCGAGATTGTGGCTGATCAGCACCACCCCGAGCCCCTGTTCGGCGAGCCTGCGCACCAGGTCGAGCACCTGGCGGGTCTGGGCCACGCCGAGCGCGGCGGTGGGTTCGTCCAGCAGCACCAGATTGCTGTTCCACAGTACGGCTTTGGCGATGGCCACCGTCTGCCGCTGCCCGCCGGACAGCGCCGAGACCGGAGTGCGGACCGATTTCACGGTGCGCACGCCCAGGGAGGCGAGGGTGCGCCGCGCCGCCTCCTCCATACTCGCCTCGTCGAGGAACCAGGGTCGGCCGCGCTCGCGGCCGAGGAACATATTCGCGACGATATCGAGATTGTCGGCCAGCGCCAGATCCTGGTAGACGACCTCGATGCCCAGGGCGGCAGCGTCTTTGGGGCCGTGGATGCGGACGTCCTCGCCACGGAAGCGCACCGTGCCGGAGTCGGCGGCGTGGATGCCGGCGATACATTTCACCAGCGTGGACTTGCCCGCGCCATTGTCGCCCACCAGGGCGGTGACCGATCCGGCCGGTACGGTGAAGTCCACCTCGTGCAATACCCGCACCGGGCCGAAACTCTTGTTCAGCCCGGTGATGTCGAGCAATGGCTCGGTCATGGCGGATCAGCCGATGCCGAGTTCGGCGCAGATGGCGCTCAGGTCACCGGAGCAGACGTCGGCGGCCCGCACATAGCCGGTGTCGATGACCGTCTTCACCTGATCCTTCAGGATCGTCTGCGGTTCCAGCAGCACCGATTTCACCTCGCGATCGCCCTTCGGATCCTGACTCACGTCCTGGGCCAACGCGTCCGCGGCGGCCTTGTCGCCGTTGGCCAGGGCGGCGGCCAGTGCGGCGGCGGCCTCGGCCTCGGCCTGGATCGGCTTGAACACCGTCATGTACTGGTCGCCGCGCAGCACGGCCTTGAGGCCCTCCACGGTGGCGTCCTGGCCGGTGACCGGCACCCGCCCGTTGAGGCCGTTCTTCTTGAGCACGGTGATCACCGCGCCCGCCAGTCCGTCGTTGGCGGCGACCACACCGTCGACCTTGCCGCCGTTGCCGGTGAGCAGCTGTTCGAAGACGGTGCCGCCCTTCTGGTTGTCCCAGCCGTCGATGGGCTGGCTGTGCACCAGCTTCAAAGCGCCCGAATCGTACAGCGGCTTCAGGATGTTCGTTTGCCCCTGATGGAAGAGGGTCGCGTTGTTGTCGGTGGGAGCTCCTTCGATCTCGATGACCTCCGCGCCCGGCTTGTCCCGCAGGGCGTCGGCCATGGCCTGGCCCTGGAGTTCGCCGACGCGCACATTGTCGAAGGACACGTAGTAGTCGGAGGATCCGCCGAGGCTGAGCCGGTCGTAGTCGATGGTGGGGATGCCCGCGCGCTGTGCCTTGGCGGCGACGGTGCTGCCCACCTCGCTGTTGATGGCGGCGATGATGAGCACCTTCACGCCCTGGGCGATCATGCCGTCGGCCAGCGCGCTGAACTTCTGGACGTCGCCTTGGGCGTTCTGCACGTCGGCGTCGAAACCCTCGGCGCGCAGGGCCTGTTCGAGCATGGGCTTGTCGAAGGACTCCCAGCGGGCGGAGGTGGCGGTCTCCGGCAGGATCACGCCGACGGTGCCGCTGCCGCCACCGCCGCCCGCCGCGGTGGTGGGGCCGTCGTCGCGGGTGGTGTTGGAGCCGCAGGCGGTGAGGGCCATGAGCCCGGATATGGCCAGGGCGCACAGCGCGTACCCCGGGCGGCGGGTGCGCCGGGAGTTTCGGGGCGGGAGCGGGGTTTTCGTCCTCATCGGGTGACCTTTCGAGCGGCGGTCACGGGTAGGCGACCGCGCACCGACTAAATGTTGTGGGCAACAACATATGCGACGGCGGTCGCCTCCGATGGCGAATTGCCCGAATCAGGGCAGCAGTACGACCTTTCCGCCCGCATGGCCCGCGATGACGAACTCGTGCGCGGCGGCGACCTCGGTGAGCGGATAGGTCGCGGCGATGACGAGTTCCAGTTTGTCCGCGCCGAGCAGCTCGAGCAGTTCCCGCCACGCCCCGGCCCGGATCTCGGTGCCCGGATCCGCGCCCGGACCGCCACCCAGGGCCTTGATACCGGTCTCGGCCACCCGCCCGAACGCCGCGATGGTGGCGATGCGCGCACGGTCGGCGACCAACGCCAGGGAGACGTCGACGGCCTCGTCGGTGCCGACGGTGTCGATGGCGGCGTCCACGCCACCGGGAGCGAGCGCGCGCACGCGATCGGCGAGCCCCGGCCCGTACGCGACCGGTTCGACGCCGTAGCCGCGCAGGCGTTCGTGGCGGGCGGGGGCCGCGGTGCCGATCACCCGCGCGCCGCGCGCGACGGCCAACTGTGCGGCGGTCGCGCCGACACTGCCCGCCGCACCGTGCACGAGCACCGTGTCGCCCGCGCGCACGGCGGTCGCCGCCAGCGTGTGGACGGCGGTTCCGCCGACGGCTTGGATTCCGGCCGCGACCTCCCAGCTCACCGCCTTCGGTTTGGGGACCACGCGGTCGGCCCGCGCGGTGACCGCGGTGGCGTAGCCGCCGTCCACCCGGGCCAGCACCTCGTCACCGAGGTGGATCGGACCGGCCGGGCCGACGGCGTCAGGGCCCACCGCGGTTACCACACCGGACACCTCGCCACCCAGCCGCATCGGCAGGGCATCGGGGTCGGTGCCGAACGCTCCGGAGTAGCGCTTGTAGTCGAAGGGGTTCACTCCGGCCGCCCGCACCTCGACGGTCACCTCACCCGGCCCGGGCGCGGGTACGTCGATCTCGATGGGAGTGAGGACTTCCGGGCCACCGTAGGCGGTGGCGATGATCGCGATAGCCATAGCGCGGTCAACGGTTCGGTCGCGTGGACTGTTCCCCCGCATGCACCACGCGGACGCGGGCACGCTTTCCGGCAGCCACGGGCACACGGGCCGGAGAGCGGGCGCGCTGGCCGGAACGCGAGCACGCGGGCCGGAGGTATACGGCCCCGGGGCCGAATCCCACGGTCTGCCGACACGGCATCGGGCCGCCCGCGCGAGAAATCGCGGGCGGCCCGATCGGCTGTGCCGGTACGTCTACATCTTGCTGATCGTCGACTTGTCCGAGCCCGACACCGCCTTGTACAGCAGGTACAGCCCGAACACCACGAGGCTGATCATGAGGATCGGAAACAGGCCCTTGATCAGCGCGCCGATAATGGCCAGCGCGATCCACACCACCGCGACGACGCCGATGATCTTCCACAGCATTGGTACCTCCCGAAGTCTTCCCGAACCGGCGTTCGCGCGATCCGACACCCTCCATACTCGCAGGGCCGCAAGAGAAAAACACCAGGTCAGCGCCAATATCCGGGAAAGTTCAGGGTTCCCCCTGAGCCCACGCCACGGCCGACCTGACGTGCACCCGCCCGGCAGCGCCCGCACGGACACACCCGATCGACAGCAGACACCGCTCGCGGCCGACCATCCGATACCCCAGCCGAGCAGGCAGCACGGGGTGCCGCAACGGCCGGACCGAGTTCAGTCACGCGAACGCGCCCGAGCGACACAGCCGGTCCGCGAGCACCGAACAGCACAGCCGGTCGAACGGCGCGGGGCGATCAGGCAGGGCGACGCTCACGGCAGCAGTTCCAGCCGGCCGCGCCACGGGTGACCGAACGGCGCGAAGCAGTCACGCTCACGGCGGCAGTTCCAGCCGATCGCGCCACGGGTGAACGAACGGCGCGAAGCAGTCACGCTCACAGCAGCGGCTCCAGCCGATCGCGCACGGCGGTCCAACAGCGCGGGTGGGGTTGCGACGATTTGCGGGTCAGGCCGTGGGCGGTGTGGCGCGGTAGCGGCCGTCGGCGAGGTCGGTGAGGGCTTGTGCCCAGCCGTCCAGGCGGTCGGCGGCGTCGCGCAGGTCCACCATGGCCCAGCCGAGGTCGTCGGCGAGCGCGGCGCTCTCGGGAACGGCGAGCACCTGGGCGGTGGCGGCCACGATTCGCTCGTATTCGGCGACACCGGCGTCGAGGCGTCCGGCGGCGATCCGAATATGTTCGGCCACAGGAGAATTCGTTGGGGACAGGGCGCTCGCGGCACGTTCCATGGCGACCATGTCGGCGGCCAGGGCATGCAGGGCGGCCGCTCCGGACCCGGCGGTCTCCAGAGTGTCGGCGAGGTCGTCGGCGGGCAACCGCCCGGAGCGGGCGATCTGATTGCCGAGGCCGTGCATGGCGCGCTCGGCCCGCACCAGTCGCGCGATCGCCGCCCGCGCGGCCGACCGCACCGGTGGCAGCCGCCTGGGCTGGAACGCGGCCGGTGGCAGGGGATCGTTGCGAATCTGCAGGTACCGCTTGGTGGTCACGGCCGCCCCGGTCACCAAGGCCACCGCACCGCCGCCGACCACCACCACGGCCCAGGCGGGCGCGGAGATCAGCACCAGGCCGATGGTGCCGATGGTCGTCACCCCGGAGGCGGTGCCCAACCGCAGGCTGCGCCGCCGCACCCGCCGCCGCTTGCGCAACTCACGCTCCCGCGGATCGGCCCAGCGCCGCACCGTGGCGAACGCCTGCTCCCCCATCCCGCGCAGCGCCTCGGGCAGCCGCTGCGCCAACTCCTCCGGCTCCACACCGGCCGGAGCCAACATCTCCCGAACGGTCTCGCCAGCCCGTTCCCGAGCCCCCCGCACCCCGAACACCGTCGATTCTGGGCCACCGGCCGCCCCACGAGCACCGCCTCCCCGACCGAACACGCCACCAGTCCGTCCATCCCGCAGATCCCCACGCGAGTCACCGCGCCCGGCAACACCACGCGAACCGCCGTGCCCCGCATCGCCGCGGGTGCCACGCTCGGCATCATCACGGCGTGGAACTCTCGAGACATCGCCGCCGGAGCGGAGATCCCATGCGTCATCGACGGATCCGTCGTCCTCCCGGGCTCGCTGCCGCCCGGCGTCGGAGTCCCGGTAGACGCCGCGTGGCTGGTCCCGGGGCTCGTCGCGCGAGATGCCCCGTTCGGCGGTGGCCGCCCACCGGTCGCGCACGACGCCGATATCGAAGCCGGGCAAGGGGTTCCACGGCCGTACCGGTGCGCCTGTGGACGCGCCGGTCGCACGCGGAGACGCACCTGTCGCGCTCGGATCGGGGCAGTCCCCGACCCCGTGGTCCGACCGATAGCCAGCCGCGCCGAAAGCGATTGTGGCACTGCTGGATTCATGGGCCGTTCCGGTCGGCGCAGGGTCGAGAGGGTCCGGCGGTTCCGGTGCGGCCGGGCGCGGGGGCGAGGGGTACCCGGATGTCGTCCGACCGGCGGCGTCGGGACCGGCGGGGCCGTATTCACCCTGAGACGAGGAGCCGGAAGAGTTCTTCGCGACCGGCGGCGGGGCAACCGGGGGCGTCGCGTCCCGGTCGGCTGCGGACCCCAGGCCCGGGATCGGGAATCGGAATCCGGTCGAGCGCTCCGCTACCGGTTTGCGGCGGAAGCGGGCGCGGGGGGTCGCGGGCTCACCCGCTGCCCGCGATCTCCCCATCGGTCGAACCTTTCGCCTGATTGCTGCGCAGCGCTCCCGGCGAGGGCCCGCCGGAGCGCTCGGTCACTACTGCTGCTGTGCGCTGCGGTCCTTGTCCAGCTGCGGCTGGGCCGGGTTGGCGGCGGCCTGGCCCTGGTTGAGCTGCGGGGACGCACCGCTGGAGGGCAGGGCGTCGCCACGCATGGAGGCGCGGATCTGCTCGAGGCGGTTGTGGCCCGCCATCTGGATGCTGGCCTGCTGCACTTCCATCATGCGGCCCTGCACCGAGTTCTGGGCCAGTTCGGCGGCGCCGAGCGCATTGGCGTAGCGGCGTTCGATCTTCTCGCGCACCGCGTCCAGGCTCGGGGTGGTGCCGGGGGCGGAGAGCGTGGAGTCCATCCGCTGCAGGGACGCCGACACCTGCTCCTGCATCTTGGCCTGCTCCAGCTGCGACAGCAGCTTGGTGCGCTCGGCCACCTTCTGCTGCAGCAGCATGGCGTTCTGCTCCACGGCCTTCTTGGCCTGGGCGGCGGCCTGCAGCGACTGGTCGTGCAGCACCTTCAGATCCTCGACGGACTGCTCGGCGGTCACCAGCTGCGCCGCGAAAGCCTCGGCGGCATTGGTGTACTGGATCGCCTTCTCGGTATCCCCGGCGTTGGTGGCCTGGTCGGCGAGCATGACCGCCTGGCGGGCATTGGCGTTGAGCTTCTCCACCTCGTCGAGTTGGCGGTTGAGCTTCATCTCCAGCTGACGCTGATTGCCGATGACCGACGCGGCCTGCTGCGACAGGGCCTGATGCTGGCGCTGGGCTTCCTCGATAGCCTGCTGGATCTGAACCTTCGGATCCGCGTGCTCCTCGATCTTCGAGTCGAAGAGGGCCATCAGGTACTTCCAGGCCTTGACGAACGGATTAGCCATCGATTGATCCCGCCTCCATACTGACGTGCCGCGCGAGCCCACGCGACATAGTGCGCGACCGTCACGCACCCCGTTGTGTCCCTATCCTCCACTGCGCGGTAGCCGTTGAAATCCGGGACGGCCCCCTAGGGGACCGTCCCCGCACAACACTCCCGGCACGAAGCCTACCGAGAATTTATCCCTTTCGGCTCCATCGCACAGTGTTCAGTCGGCCGCGACCAGCACCAGGCGATCCGATTTGGGCGCCGGAATGACGAACCGGGGGCCGAACGCGCCGTCCCCGCCGCGCGGCGTCACACCGGAACCGGACGCGGCGGACGCGGCGGCGCTCGCCGTCGCGGCCCCGGCGGGTGCGGCGGCCGCGCGCTCGGTCTCGCGGTCGGCGTCGGCCATGGCCGCGCTCACATCGAAAAGCACCTGCGACAGCGGCACGTCCAGCGCCTGGCAGATGGCCGCCAGCAGCTCACTGGACGCTTCCTTGCGGCCGCGCTCGACCTCCGACAGGTACCCCAGGCTGACCCGCGCCGAGGTGGAGACCTCGCGCAACGTCCGGCTCTGGGCGACCCGAGCGCGCCGCAGACTTTCCCCGATGGCTTCTCGCAGCAGCGTCATCTCGTTCTCCTCACACTCGTCGCCGGGCGGATGGATCGAATCCCGGAGCCTGACTGGACAACGCCCAGCGGCGCCCTCGCGTTCCCGAACGCCTCAACCACCCCGCACGCCGCGGAGCAGTTCGGTGATCGCGGCGCGAACCGCGGTCACCCTGATCGTCCACCGGTCCCCGGACAGTTTCAACCGAATCACCTCGGTGCCCTCCGGACCCGCCAATCCCAGGAATACCGTGCCGACCGGGCGGCCGTCCTGTGGTTCGGGTCCGGCGACCCCCGTCAATCCGACGCCCCAGTCGGCTCCGCACCGGATGCGCGCGCCCACGGCCAGCTGTTCGGCGGTGCTGGCGGCCACCGGTCCGTCGGTGTCGAGGGTGTCGGCGCTCACCCCGGCGAGGGTCGCCTTGAGGTCGGTGGCGTAGACGACGAGTCCCCCGCGCAGCACGGCGCTCGCACCCGGAACTCCGGCGATGGTGGCCGCGAGCAGTCCGGCGGTGAGCGATTCCGCGGTCGCCACCGTCTGCCCCGCCGCGCGCAGAGCGCGCACCAGTTCGGCGGCCGGGGCCTCGGCGGTCAGGGGATCGGTCGAGGGTGTCCGGACGGCGGTCACGGCCGGACCCGTCAGGCCGTGCGGCGCGGCGCGCCGAACCAGAGCCGGGCCGCCTGCACCACATAGTCGAGGCCGGTGGCGACGGTCAGCGCCACCGCCGCGTACATCAGCAGCATGCCCGCGGTGAACCAGCCGTCCGAGAGCGGCAGCAGCAGCACGGCGATGGCCACCGACTGCACCAGCGTCTTGAGTTTGCCGCCGCGACCGGCCGGAATCACCCCGCGCCGGACCACCGCCAGGCGCAGCAGCGTGATCCCGATTTCGCGGGCGCCGATGACGATGGTGATCCACCAGGGCAGATCGCCCAGCATGGACAGCCCCACCAGAGCCGCGCCGATCAGCGCCTTGTCCGCGATCGGATCGGCGAGCTTGCCGAAATCGGTGATCAGACCGTATTTCCGGGCCAGCTGCCCGTCGATGCGGTCGGTGATGGCGGCAATGCCGAACAGCGCGGCCGCGGCCCACCGCCAGCCGGTGTCGTGGCCGCCGCCCGCGAACAGCGCCGCCAGGAACAGCGGCACGATGGCGATGCGCAACACCGTCAGCACATTGGCCACGTTCATGAGCGGTACGGCGGCCGGTTCGACGGCGCCGACCTCCGGTCGGGGTGCGGGCGCGAACCCGGAATGCGGGGAACCCGCCCCGGCCCAGCGGCCCTCCTCACGCTGCACGGTCACCAGCGCCCCCACCGGCCGGCGACTCGGCCAAGGGACCCGGCGACGACCGGGCAGCGGGGGGACTGGATGTGCGACACACCTTCAGACTATCGGTACGGGGGCCGACTACTGTGCACCCCATGACAACACGGGCACCTCACAGCGGTTCGGTAGACGGCGCGGCGGCGGGCACTCCCGCCGTGCGCCGCGCCCGCGCCTCGGATGTGCCCGAGATCAAGGGCCTGGTCGATATCTACGCGGGCCGGATCCTGCTGGAGAAGAACCTGGTCAATCTCTACGAGGCGGTGCAGGAGTTCTGGGTGGCCGAACTCGACGGCCGCCTCGTCGGCTGCGGGGCCCTGCACGTGCTGTGGGCCGACCTCGGCGAGGTGCGCACCGTGGCCGTGCACCCGGATGTGAAGGGCTCGGGAGTCGGGCACATGCTCGTCTCCCAGCTCATCACCGTGGCGCGGGAGCTGGAACTGAAGCGCCTGTTCGTGCTCACCTTCGAGGTGGACTTCTTCGGCCGCCACGGCTTCGCCGAGATCGACGGCACCCCGGTCACCGCCGAGGTGTACGCCGAGATGTGCCGCTCCTACGACACCGGCGTCGCCGAATTCCTCGACCTCAGCTACGTCAAACCCAACACTCTCGGGAATACCCGAATGCTGTTGAACCTCTGAACCTTTCGACAACCGTCCCCCCGACCAGGAAGCTCCACCCGTGCCGATCTTCGCCGTCCACTACACCTACACCGATGCCACCGCCGCGGCCCGCACCGAACACCGCCCCGCGCACCGCGCCTTCCTCAACGGACTGGTCGACCAGGGCATCGTGCTGACCAGCGGCCCGTACCCCGACGGCTCCGGCGCGCTGCTGCTCTTCCGCGTCTCCGACGCCGAGGAGATGCCGAAGCTGCTGGCGCAGGATCCGTTCGCGCAGCTGGGGCTGATCGAGGAGGTGCGGTTCGTGGAGTGGCTGCCGGTGATGGGCGCGTTCGCGGAGTAGCCGGGCGCGGTCAGCGCCGCATGCCGGCGAGCAGCGCCTTGCCCGTCAGCTTGCGGTCGGCCGTGAGCAGGTAGGAGACCGGCGTTTCCTGGATGGTGGTGCGGCGAGCGCGCATCCGGTCCGCGACGTACGGGACGACCGCGAAGGCGAAACCCGTTCCGGAACCGGCGAGATCGGAGAGCGCGGGAAGCGTCGCCCTGGTGCTCGCGGCGGGCAGATCGACCTTGATGCCCAGCAGACCGGGTGCGGCGTCGATACCGAAGTCGTCCGACGCTCGGCACAGCTCCTCGAGCCGGGGTTTGGTTGTCGACCGGTAGACGTCCCGGAGTCGGCGCCGTGCCGACTCCGGCCCCGCGACGAGCACGACGCTCTCCAGTTCCTTCGACAGCGATCCGATGTGCTCCCGGAAGGCCCGCAGCGGCCCCGCGTGGCGCTCGCGAAACGACAGCAGCGTCGACAGCGGCACGTCACGCAACCGCTCGGGCCGCAGCGCGGCGTGCGCGGCGAAATGGATGTAGGCGTGTTGCGCGTCCTCGCTCACCGGCTCGGCCGTATCGTCGTCGACCAGCAGAGCGTAGAGCCGGTCGATGGTGCCGACGGCCGCGTGCGCACGGGGGTCGTCGGTCACGGGTGAGACCCGCTGCCGCGCCGCCACCACATCGGCGAGCGCCGTCCGGTAGACGTCGGCGAGGCGAGGATGCATCCCCAGGTACGGACCGGTCGCCTCCTCGACGGCCACCGCCAACCCCTCCTCCTCCAGCAGCCGGGACAGCGCGAGGTGCGCCTTCGGTCCGTCGGTGCCGACGTGCACCCACGCCAGACCCGGGTACGCCCGGCGCGGCCCACCGGACCTGCGCGGCGTGGCCGCCGACCCGGCCGAGTCCACCACCGCCCGCCACGCGTACGGCTGCAATACCCGCGGCTCCCCCAAGGTGATGATGTCGCCGAAGATATTGGTGAGCCGCCGCAGATCCTCCCGAACCGGCTCCACGTCGTGCAGGAAATCGGTCTCCGCACGCAACCTGGCCACCGCGTCCGAATCGGTTTCCGTGGCCGATCGCGGCCGAATGCGCGCGAGATGGTCCCACGTCAGCAGGGCCAGTTTCAGCCAGTTCTCGTTCCGGAAACGCATCCACGGGTAGTACAGGGCGATCTGTGACACGGCCCCAGCATGCCAGCACCACCGGAGCGCTGTCTCGCGAAAGCACTGCCGCATCCGAATTGCGTTCGGCAGCATTGGATCTGTTCTTCGATGGTCCGGCAAAACCTTGCGACGCCACGTCGCTGAGACTAAAATCACAACTGTCAGTGGGATTTCCGTTTCCGAGCAATCCGGCCTCGACCGCACACCGAATCGTCGCACACCACTGGGCTCGATCACGACGCGCCCACATTCCGAATGTCCAATCCTTTCGGCGTATTCGTCGAAAAGCACATCTTCGACCGTTCCGTTGATCTCTTTTCCGTGCCTCCGCTCCCGTCAGCGAGAAGTCCTGCGGCACCAGACGATCCGACGAATCGAGCGAGAGGTGCGCATGCGCTCCGTGAATTCCATTCCCACTGCGCCGAAAGCGATGCCGCTGCTCGGGCACGCGGGTCCGCTGCTCCGAGATCCGACGCGCTTCCTCACCTCGCTGCCCACCACGGAAAGCCTGATCCGGATTCGTATCGGCCCCGCCCGGATGGTGCTGGCCTGCGATCCCGCGACGGTTCGCCAACTGCTGCGCGACGATCGGACCTTCGACAAGGGCGGACCGATCTACGACCGAATCCGCGAAGTGCTGCGGGACAGCCTCGCTTCCTGCCCGTACGAGGCACATCGCCGGCAGCGCCGCCTGGCGCAGCCCGCCTTTCGCTCCGACCGCCTCCCGCTGTACGCGCAGACGATGACGGAATGCATTGTCGACGTCATCGATTCCTGGCCCGACGACGAGCCGCTGAACCTGCTGACGGAGATGATGACGATCACCTCGCGCGTCACGGCCTCCACCCTGTTGTCGAACAGCCTCCCCGCCGAACTGCTCGATCGGCTGCTGACCGATATCACAACCCTTTTCGACGGCTTCTATCTGCGCACCTTCCTGCCGCCGCCACTGGACCGCTTTCCGTCACCGGGAAACCTGTCCTACCGCCGCGCGCACGCGCGCCTGCGCCGCACCGTCGACGACATCATCGCGGCACGACGTCGCGCGCCCGCGGACCACGGCGACCTGCTGTCCGCCCTGATGTCGGCCAGAGACGTCGAACACGACGGCGGCGGAATGAACGACGAGGAGATCACCGACACCATCATCGCGTTCTTTCTCGCCGGCACCGAGACCACCGCGACGACGCTGGCATGGGCGCTGTACCTGCTGGCCCGCAATCCCGACGTCGAACACCGGCTGCACGCCGAGGTCGACGCGGTCCTGCCGGACCGGACCGCGCGCTATCCCGATCTGCGTCGACTCACCCTGACCGAACGGGTGATCACCGAAGCGCTGCGCGTCTACTCACCGGCCTGGCTGTCGATGCGGGTGGTCACCGGCCCCACCACGCTGGGCGGGTACACGCTGCCCGCCGGCACGACAGTGGCCTACAGCCCCTATCTGATCCACCACCGGGCGGACGTCTTCCCGGAGCCGGAGATCTTCGATCCGGATCGATGGGATCCCGATTCCGCACAACCACCGCCGGAGCACTTCATCCCCTTCGGCGGGGGCGCGCGAAAATGCATCGGCGACAGATTCGGCATGACCGAGGCGACCCTCGCGCTGGCGACCATCGCGAGTCGCCGGCGATTACGGCTGTCGACCACCCGGGATGTGACCCCGGCGACGGGTCTGCTGCTGCGACCTCGAAATCTACTGATGACGGCCAGCTCCCGACACACCACCCCGGTCCGCGCGGGCGACAAGGCCGACCGATGACAGCGGAAGGCCGACAGGCGACCAATGACGGATTGCCGATGCCGCGACTGTTCATGCCGTTCGACGAGTGCACCGAGAATCCTGCGATGAGCGCCACCGCGGCCGGGGTGTGGGCATGGGTCGACTCGTTCGAGCTGACTCCGACCGACAGCAGCCGGAAGCACCTGGAGCGCACCGAAACCCCGTGGATCGCGAGCCTGTTCTACCCGCAGGCTGCACCCCACGTCCTGCCCGTGCTGACGCAGCACCTGGCCTGGGCCTTCATCGTCGACGATCAATTCGACGACGGTCCGGTGGGGCGCGATGTCGCACAGGCGACCGCCGCCGTGACCGAGCTCCGAGCCCAACTGGAGACGACTCCGACGCGGGCCCGCAGCCGCCCCGCGCGAGCGCTGCGCGATATTTGGACGCGCGCCGTCGCGCGGCGGTCGCGGGGTTGGATCGAACAGTTCAGCACCAGCACCGGGGAATGGCTGGATTCACTGCGCCTCGACGCCGAGGACCGACGGCACGATTACCGCCCCACGATCGCGGAGTATCGACGACGGCGACGCTATGGGTCCGGCATGCCGATGTTCTTCGACCTCGCGGAACTCTCGGTCGGAGTGGATGTCGATCCGCGGCTGCGCGCCCTGCCGGAATTCTCGCGGGCTCGGCTGTGGCTCGCGGAATGGATCGGATTGCACAACGACATCTACATGGCGCGAAAGGATCTCGAGATCGACCCGGCGCACAATGCCGTCTGCATCGTCCACCGCACGGGTGGGCTGTCCCTGGAACAATCGCTCGTCGCCGTTTCCGACATGGCGGATCACTGTATGAGGCGATATCTCGAATGCGAGCGCGAGTGCCGCTCGGCATTCGATGCGACCGCGGCCTCGGCTCGGGATCGCGCCGACGCCGAACAGTGCTTCGTCTCCTACCGTCAGGTCTGCCGAGCCTGTTTCGATATCGAGGGTCGCACGCAGCGGTACCGGAACGCGTCGGACTATCTGGCCGCCGCGCGGCACAGCCGAGACGAAGCACCCGACTGGACCGCACAGCGCCTGTTCGGCGATTGACCCGGGCCGCATCCATCCACGGCCGCCGGACCGGAGCGCTGTGCGCGTTCCGGCGGCGGCCCGAGATCAGCTGTTGTGGGCGGCCTTCTCGATGAGTCCGGCGATCTCGGCGGGGCGGCTCAGCATCGAGGCGTGGGCGGCGGGGAGGGTGACGATCCGCTCGTCGTCGGCGACCTGGGCGGCCAGCTGCCGTTGCAGCTCGGGTTGGATCATCTTGTCCTCGGCGGAGATCTGGTACCAGGTGTTGGCGCGCAGGGTCTCCCAGGCGGGCACCGCGGCACCCGCGCCTGCGAGGGAGAGCACCGACGTGGGCTTCTGGACGGCGGCCAGCACCGCGGCCTGGGTGGCGGGCAGGTCGGCGCAGAAGTCGGCGTGGAAGCGGGCGCGGTCGAGGACGAGGTCGGGGGCGTCGTCCGCGCCGATGTTCACCAGGTCGGCCGCGCCCTGGGAGGCGGCACCGAATTCCTGGTTGATCGCGAAGGCCGACTGCCCGGCCTTGGGCGCGTAGGCCGCCACGTACACCAGGCCGGTGACGTCGGCCCGCCCGGCGGCGGCCTGGCTGATGACCGCGCCGCCGTAGGAGTGCCCGGCCACGATGGTGGGTCCGGCGAGCAGGTCGAGGTCGCGGGCCACGGTCGCGACGTCGTCGGCGAAGGTGCGCAGGGTCAACTGGCTGGCCACGACCGTACCGAAGCCGTCCCGGTGCAGCAGTTCGATGACGGGGGCCCAGCTGGAGGCGTCGGCCCAGGCGCCGTGCACCAGTAGCACGTTGGGGTGGTCGGTCATATCCGCTCCTTGTTCGCACGCGAATCACCGCGCACGGTCGGGGTTCTCGATCGCGACCACCGTGTGGCAGAGGACTCAACGCCGTGTGAAAGCTCGATGAAAGCGCAGCTGAAACGCTGTTGTGGGCGCGATCGGCGGCCCGCTGCGCCCGGTACTCGACGCGGCCGCCCACACCGTCACACATAGGATGAATTTCCCTGTGCCGATCGGGCGCAGGCCAGGTTGCGGAGGTTGCATGGACCGGCACGACGCGGAATCCGGAGCCCGGACCGGGCTGCGGTTCATCGTGCTCAACGGCGTCGAGGTGGAACGCGACGGCATCCCGGTGCCGCTGGGACCGCCGCAGCGGCGGGCACTGCTGTGCGCCCTGGCCTTCCGCCGCCGCCAGTGGGTGTCGGCGCGGACGCTGCTCGACGCCCTCTACGACGGGGCGGCCCCGGCCAGCGGAATCGGCGTGGTGCGGACCCATATCTCGGCCCTGCGCCGCGCGCTGGAACCCAACCGGCCGCCGCGCACCGCACCCATGGTGCTGCTGTCCGGCCACGGTGGATACCAGCTGCGCATCGACGACGACCGGATCGATCTCGGTGTCTTCGATCGGCTCGTCGCCGACGCCGAACTGGTCCGCGCCGATCCGGTGTCCGCCCAGCAGCGCTACCGCCGGGCCCTGGGCCTGTGGTCGGGCGAACCGCTGGCCGGAATGCCGGGCCCGTATGCCGAGAGTCAGCGCATCGCATTGATCGAACGCCGCCTCGCGGTCGTGGAGGACAGTCTCGAGGTGGACCTGACACTCAAACAGGCCGACCATGTCATCGAGTGCACGCGGCAACTGCTGGCCGACCATCCGCTGCGGGAGCGCGCGGCGGGGCTGCTCATGCGCGCGCTCGCCGAGCGGGGACGGCGCGCCGAAGCGCTCACGACGTACACGCGGATCCGGCGGCGGCTGGTGGACGAACTCGGGGTGGAGCCGGGTGCCGAACTGTGCGCGCTTCAGGCGCGAATCCTGAACGGCGGCACGGACTTCCGGGTGGCGGCTACTCCCCTACCGGTATCGGCGGACCCCGCGCCACAGCTGGACCCCGCACCGCCACTGGACGAAGCGACACCGGGGCCGGGCTTCGCCGCTGGGCCACAGCATCTTTCGCCGCCCACACCAGGTGCTGCCACACCCGTGCGAGCAGGTTCACCGCTCACATCGCACGGTGCCACACCGTCGCACGAAGTGCCGACACCCACGCGGAACGCCGATGCGCCACTGCCGCCCGGCCGTCGTGAACAGGTGGATCGCATTCTCGCCGCCCATCGCCGCACCATCGCGGGCGCGGGCGGGGTCGTGCTGATCTCCGGCTATCCGGGATATGGCAAGACCGCACTGCTCGAGGCGGTGGCGCAGCGGATTCCGTCGTCGTATCGCGCCAGCCTGGCCGCTCCGGGCGGCCGTGAACCGCGCGTCCTCGACATCATCCACGCCGCCCTCGGAGCCGCGGAGATCGAGCCGACCCACGATCTCCCGACGCTGGTCGACCGGGTGCGCGACCTGTTGGTCGCGGTGTCCGTCGCGCATCCGCTGGTGCTGTTGCTCGACGACGTGACCGACGGCGACGAGCCATCGCTACGGCTGCTGACCGCGCTCGCACCGGCACTGCGCTCGATGCCGGTGCTGATCGTGGTCGCCTTCGACGACCGGCCGTGGTATCCGCTCGTCACCTCCGAATGGCATGCCGCCCTGGAGCGCGGCGCGATCACCACCGTCCGGTTGGCGGGGCTGGGTCCGGCCGCGATCGGGGCGCTCGCCGCCCGCGAACTGGGTCGCCCCTGCCCCGCCGAATTGGCCGCCGACATCCACCGCGCCACCGCCGGAATGCCGGTCCTGGTCACCGCGCTGCTCGACGATCTGCGCCTGCTGGACGACCCGCGCACGGTGCCCGCCCGGCTGCCCGGCGGCGGCTACGCCCGGGCGGTGCGCCATCAGCTGAGCCGGTATTCCGTCGACGGTGGCCGAATGCTGCGCGCGATCGCGGCGTTGCAGCACGGGGAGCCACCGCTCGCGGTGCTGGCCGCCGCCTGCGAACAGGACGCGGCGGAATTCCGGGAGCGCTGCGAATTGCTGGTGACCGTCGGCATTCTGGACGATGCGGCGCGACCGCGGCTGTGCCATCCACTGTTCGCCACCACCCTGCTGCGGCTGGCCGCGCCCGAGGAGATCGAGCGCATCCGGCTCGCGGCCGCCCGCCAGGCCCGACGCGAATCCTGTGATCCCCGCACGGTCGCGCGCTACCTGCACGGGCTGCGCGGCGAGCGGTGGTCGGGTTGGGTCCCGGCGCTGCTGGAGGCAGCCGACGAGGCCGCACGCCACCGCGACCTGACCGAGGCCGCCGACCATCTGACCGCGGCGCTGCGCATCGCCGGATCCGAACAGCGCGAACACACTCTGATCCGGCTCGGTCAGCTGAAGTTGTGGACCGACCCGGCCGCCGCGCGCGAGTACTTCGACGAAGCCCTGACCAGTCAGCGGAGCCTGGGTGTCACCCCGACGGCCGTCATTCCGCTCGCCTGGGTGCTCGCCACGGGCCGCCAAGCCGACGCCGCCCGGACGCTGGTCGAGGAGGTGATCGCCGAGACCGCCGTCCGCGATCCGGCCGCCGCCGTCCCGCTGCGCGCGTCGATGTGGATGATCGCCGCGCTCACCGACCAGTCCTGGCGCGACTTCGTCGCCCGGCTGCGCCGCGAACCCGTCCGCGACACCATTACCGCCGCGGTGCTCTCCTGGGACGACGCCTTCGCGGTCCGCTGCAGCGCACAGCAGGCGCTGGCCCGCTTCCCGAT
The DNA here is from genome assembly GCF_007362295.1 of Nocardia otitidiscaviarum. NCBI lineage: Bacteria > Bacillati > Actinomycetota > Actinomycetes > Mycobacteriales > Nocardiaceae > Nocardia > Nocardia otitidiscaviarum. The sequence continues at coordinate 4,504,482 of NZ_CP041695.1, forward strand.
GTTCGGCTCCGGTGATCACCTGCCCCGGGAGATCGGCGGCATCGTCGCGTCGGTGGCCATGTGGGCTGATGATCTGACCCTGGCCTGCCAACTCAGCGAGCAACTCGATGACCGGTCCTTCGGCGATCTCGACGTCTACCGCCGTGTCGTCTACACCGAAGCGCTGCTGCGCGGCGGCCACTACACCCGAGCCCTGGCCCAATGCGACCTGATCGGAACCGATCCGGCCCGCCCCGTCACCCGCCGCCCGGCCGCCCTGGTCGCCCAGTACGCGCACGCGTTGCTCGGCCTCGGCCGCGCCGACGAGGCCGAGCACTGGCTCGACAGCGTCACCGATCAGGCCAATCCCGAAGCCTGGGAATGGACCGTGGTGAAGTACGTGCGCGCCCTGGTCTGCGCCGCGCGCGGCCGCGCCCGCGAAGCCGCGACGCTCTTCCTGGACTGCGGCCGCCGCACCGCCGCGAAGGGTCTGGCCAATCCCGCCCACATCGCCTGGCGCAGTTCCGCCGCGCTGCAACTCGTTTCGCTGGGAGAGACGGCGCGAGCGCGCGAACTCGCCACCGCCGAACTGGAACTCGCGCTCCGCTGGAACACTCCGTACACCCTCGGCCGCGCCTACCGCGCGGTGGCCCTGACTTCCGATGAGTCCCAGACGATTCCACTTCTGCACCGAGCGGTCGACCACCTGCGGCACTCCGAAACCGTCACCGAACTCGTTCTCGCCGAGATCGACCTCTCCGACGCCCTCCGGCGCGCGGGTGACGACCGCGCCGCGCGGGAGCATCTGCTGACCGCCCGCGATATCGCCGCCGGGCGAGGTGCGACGCTGTTCACCGACCGTATCGACGCGCGCTTGCGCTCCCTCGCCGTCGACCGTCGCACCGGCCGCGACCCCGCCCAGGACCGGGCGGTGGCGGAGGGGCGGATGCAGGCCGCTGCGGGCTGACCTGATACCGCACTTCCCCTCGGTCGGTGCGAGGGAGGAGACTGCAGGGATGGGTCGGGAGGGTGAGCGGTGAATCCGCGGGACGCGGTCCAGGATCTCGGGTACGCGGCGGGTTGGCGACTGGTACGCGCCCTGCCGGAGCGGTGGGCGCTCGGCCTGTTCGGCCTGGCGGCCGATCGCGCGGCCCGCGATGGCGGGCCGATCCAGTTGCGGCGCAACCTGGCCCGGGTGCTGTCCACGACACCAGAGCAAGTGCCCGACGAACTCGTGCGCGCGAGCTTGCGCTCCTACGCGCGGTACTGGTGCGAGTCGTTCCGGCTGCCCTCGATGGATCCGGTACGACTGGCCGAACGCATCGAATCGGTGGCCACCGGGCTCGAACACATCCACGCGGCCGTCGCGCACGGTCGCGGCGCGGTGCTGGCCCTACCGCACTGCGGCAACTGGGATCTGGCGGGAGTCTGGGTGGTGCAGCGGGTGGGATCGCCGACCGTGGTGGCCGAGCGACTGCGACCCGAAGCGCTGTACCAGCGTTTCGTCCGCTTCCGGGAGGGCCTGGGATTCGAGATCATCCCGCTCACCGGCGGCACGATGCCACCATTCGAGCAGCTGACCGCACGACTGCGACAGGGACGCATCGTCGGGCTGCTCGGTGAACGCGACCTGACCGGCTCGGGTGTAACGGTCGACTTCTTCGGCGAACCGGCCCGCATGCCCACCGGCCCCGCCCGGCTGGCGATCGCCTCCGGCGCACCCCTGCTGCCGGTGCGCTGCTGGTTCACCCCGGGCGGCTGGGGCTTCCACATCGACGAGCCGATCGACACCACCGGCGGAGTGCTGCGCACCACCCAGACACTCGCCGACCGCTTCGCCGCCGCTATCACCGCGCACCCCGCCGACTGGCACATGCTGCAACCGGTGTGGACCGCCGACTTCCGCGCCGCCCGGCCCGACGGCGGAATCTGATCGCGCCGGCCTGTCGAACGCACTCGTCACGAGCTCGGCTCCTCCGGCGACGGAGTCGTTCGCCGACCAGCCGGGACCCTGACGCTGGTCGGCACAGTTCATCGACCAACCACCAGCACAGCGATATGGTGCGCTCTGCCGTCGACAGAGCTCCCTTTCGTCGGTACAGGTCGGCTAGATGTCGAGTCCGCGGACGAAGGCGAGGAAGCGTTCGGCGATAGCGTCCGGGTGTTGGGCTGGGGCCCAATGGTTTCCCTCGATGACGTAGGTGCGCAGGTTGGGCACGAAGGCGCGCGGGGCGCTCGTCTGGCAGGCGACGGTGACGTTGACGTCATGCACCGGGGCGAGAACCTGCGTCGGGACCGAGACCGAGCGCGGGCGCGGGCGCAACAACCGCCCGAGATTGGCGCGGTACAAGGCGATTCCGTCGATCGCATCCGCCGCCGACGAGGGTGTGCGTGGTGTGGTGCCCGCGGGCTCCCCACGAGTGCTGGAGGCGGCGACGACGCGGTCGACGACACCGCGACGGACAGCGAATTCGGCGACGGCGGGAACCTGGAATCCCAGCGCGTAGGAGGAGCGCGCCAGTTGTGACAGCACGGCGCGGGGCTGGTGGGCGATCCCGCGCAGCCAGGTCCCCATCATGTCCAGCGAGGGCCCGGAGATGCTGGTGAACGTCGCGATGCGGTCGGTCAGGCGCGGGTCGGCCACCGCGTCCCAAGCCTGGATCGAGCCCCAGTCGTGGGCGAGCAGATGCGCGCCCTCGGGGGCGGCGGCGTCGACCACCGCGACCAGGTCGTCGACCAGCCGCGCGATCCGGTAGGCGCTGGTCGATGCCGGGTGATCGGAGCGGCCAGCGCCGCGCATGTCGTAGGCGATGACGCGGAACCCGTCATCGCGCAGGATCGCGGCGACCCCGTCCCAGATGGCGTGATCGTCGGGATAGCCGTGGATGAGGACCACGGCCGGGTCGGTCGGGGATCCCTGCTCGTAGACGGCGAGTTCGACGCCGTCGGTCGAGGTGACCGTGCGGGACGGTCGCTGCGGTGCGATCTGGGCCATGACGCCTCCGTGCCGGTTCCATCCATCCAGTGGATGATACGCTTGAGACAAGATTTGACTTGCCGTCTCACACGATACGGTTGCCCTGATTCGCCTGGCAACAAGGAGCGCACCGCGAGTGACCGAGAGCACATGGACGCACAGACTCACCGATCCGGACCCGGCGGTGCTGCGCTTGCTCGACGACCCGGACGAGGTCACCGCGCGCATCCTGACCGCCGCCGTCGAGCAGATGGCCACCGTGGGCTGGCGCCGCTCGACCATGGAGGACGTCGCCAAACGCGCCAAGGTCGGACGCGCGACCGTCTACCGGAAATTCCCGAACAAGACCGTGCTCACCGATGCCGTGCTGCACGATGAACTGCGCAAATACCTGGCCGGGAGCACCGCGGCGGTCGCGGGGCGCACCGATATCGCCGAACGATTGGCCGAAAGCGCCGCCTACACCACCGAATACCTGCGCGAACACCGCCTGCTGCGGCGACTGCTGGACACCGAACCCGACACCGCCCTGCCCGGTCTCACCCTCGACGCCGGACCCATCATCGGCCTGTTCCGAGAATTCTGCGTCGCCCTGTGGAAACACGAACTCTACGGCGACACACCGATTTCCGACCACACCGAACAGCACCTGCGCACCGTGGCCGAACTCCACATCCGCATCGCCCTGTCACTACTGCTGACCACCGACACCGCCATCGCCCTGGACACCACCGACCAGGCACGCGAGTTCGCCCGCCACTACCTCGCCCCCATGCTCACCACACCGCCGGACCAGCCGGAGTAACCCACACTCGACATGCCGAGTTCCGCGCGGTCCGCCGGGTGCCGAATCCGGCTCGACACGCAGGGTCTCGACCGCGCCCGCTACAGATGTGTCGCACCCCACACCCGACGGCACGATACGCCGAATCGCGACCATATCCGGACATCCGCGTCCGCGAGAGCCAGATCCACTGCGGGCAGCGAACTCTCGTCGACCAAGTCGGACTTGACTCGGCTGAATCAAACTGATTCGATTCGAATCATCATGGTTCCACTGAATCACCCTGCGGAGGACGCGGCGGCTGCGGCGGCAGTCGTCGCGAATTCCGGTGCGCGCCAGACGCATCCGCGTCAGCAGCTGGGTGTGGAGCTACGTCGGCTGCGGGATCTGGCCGGCATCTCCGGGCGGGAACTGGCCAAGCGGGTCGGCATCAGCCAGTCGACGCTGTCGCGGATCGAAGCCGGGCAGGTGGTTCCCCCGCTGCCGCAGGTCCTCGACTGGGCCGAAGCGGTCGGTGCGGAACCGGATTGCCGCCGGTCGCTGCGTACGCTCACCGAGGCGGCGCACTCACCCGAGGTCAGTGACTGGGCGGCCGCGCTCGCCGACCGCACGCATCTACAGGACGACGTCCGGGCATTCGAAGAGGACGCGCAGACGGTGCGCAACTTCCAGCCCTCACTGGTGCCGGGTCTGCTCCAGACCGCCGACTACGCCCGCCGGGTGTTCGCCAATTTCGATCCGCCCTATGCGCCCGACGCCCTGGCGGCCGCACTCGCCGCACGGCTGGAGCGCCAGCGGGTGCTGTACGACCCGACGAAGCGCTTCGAATTCCTGATCACCGAAGCGGCCCTGCGCTTTCGGCCCGGTCCGCATCGCGTGCTGCTCGCCCAACTGGACCGAATCATCTCGATCGAGACCCTCGATACGGTCACCATCGGGGTGATTCCGCAGGACATCGAGGCGAGCACCACGATCCCGCACGGTTTCGTCATCTACGAGAACGCCGACCACGCCGTCGCTTCGGCGGAGCCGATCGCGGGCAGCCTGGTCACGCGCGGACCCGAACTCGTCGACGCGCACCGCCGTCACTGGGTGGCACTGACTCGCATGGCCGTATTCGACTCCGATGCCCGAGAATTCCTCGCCGAACTCCGAGCCGAAATACACCACGTCGCAATGAATTGACCTGTTTCCAGCGGCCGCACGAGGGGTCGGCCGCAACTGGGGGTGGGGGTGGTGGTGCCGCAGCGAATTCGCTGCGGCACCACCGACCGACTTCGGTCACCGAATCAGTCACCGAAATCGAATTCACCGGCCCGCACACCCGAGGTGAACGCTCGCCACTCCGACCGCGTGAACCACAGCGTCGGACTGTGCCGATCCTTGGAATCACGCAATGCGATCCGGCCGTCGTGGTACGCGACCTCGACGCAATCACCGCCACCGTAACTGAAGCTGCTCTTGGCGAACTTCGGGCCGCGACGCTCCCCGCGAATCATATTGCCGTTCATGGCATTCATTCCTTCCCCCGGAGAGTCACTCCCCATGACCCTCGCGTACAACGCTGACGACACCCACACTGATATCCGGACCCCCAGCCGCGCAACTGATTTCGTCCGGACCCGCGCGCTGATACATCGAAACGCTCATGAAAGCAACCTTACGGCCACCCACCGACAAGTTACGGGGGCGTACGGGCCGCGGCGACGCGGCAGATCGGCAGGTCGGAAAATCGTTTTACCGCCGCCCGATCGCATTGCTACCGTGGTCTCGACACGTTCCTCCGACAACCGGGAAAGGCGGCACCGTGACCGAGCCGACACAGCGTCGCATCGCGCGCGCCCTCACCTTCCCCCGACGCCTCCGCGCAGGCGTACGGAGCGTTCCCTAGATCTCACCCGAGTTCTACCACAGGGTCGCTCCAGGACACGCTGCCGGAGCGGCCCTTTTCGTATCCCCTTCCCTCGTAGCCCAATTGGCAGGAGGCACCGGATTCAGGATCCGGACAGTGTGAGTTCGAATCTCACCGAGGGAACCCATTCTTTCTCGCCCCGCGCAGCTCAGCGCGGAGTGGATGTCAACGGCGACATCCGCGCGGGGCCACGTGTCCGTAGCTCAGCCGGAAAGAGCGCCTGCCTACGAAGCAGGAGGCCGGGGGTTCGAATCCTCCCGGGCACACGACCGCCAGACCCGACACCACCTACCGGCCCCGCGGACAGCCACCGATCACGATGCGGCACCGCGCGTGCGGCTACGCCGATGCTGCTTACCGGCACCGTGAATCGGCCACCGAATCGGTCCGGGACGTAAAGGAATTCAGCATGTGGACCAGTAGCGGGATACGGCGTTCGTAGATCTCGGGATACGCGGCACGCAGGGGGTGCTGGATGGCTTCACTGTCGAACAGGTCTACGAGGATGAAGACGAGGGTGGCGAAGTCCTGTGCGTCGAGATCGAACTCGGGGCCTACGATGCGAGCGGCGGTGTCGATCATGAAAGGGCCGACGTCGGTCATGGAGTGACGCATCGCGTCGCGGAGCTGCTCGTCGGTTCGCGCCGCCGTGGTGAGTTCCAGGATCGCGTGGTGGGTCGGATTGTCGGTCAACTCGTGCAGCACCCGCAGCAGGGTCTCGATGTCGGTCCCGCTCGACGCGTCGGCGAGCTCCTGAACGCGGCGAGTCACGAGTTCGGCGTTGCGGCGTACGGCTTCCCGGGCGACAGCGGCCATGAACTCGCTCATGGTTGGGAAGTGACGGAACAGTGCGCCGTAGGAGATGCCGGCGCGGGCGGTGACGGTGTTGGCCGAGGCTCGGGCGTAACCGAGTTCGTCGAGAGTCGCGATCGCAGCGTCGAACAGTTTGGCGATGGTGGCTTCCCGGCGTTCCTGCTGTGTCCTGCGCACCGGTCAACTGTAGGACATCTCATTTAGATGGTGACCTATCGCTATCTTGCTTACCGGGTGTGTCCCCCGTTACAGTCCTACTCGCCGGTAAGAAGATGGGCGGAGAGCGGGGTTCCGATGAAGGCTGGACTATCGATTCGCAGGACAACAGCGCGGTCACTGGCCGCGACGGTCGCACTGGCGGTGAGCGCGATGTTCGTGGCCCCGTCGGCGTCCGGTGAGCAGAACGAGCGGTTCACCGGTATCGACGGGGGCGAATACGCCGCCCGGTGGACGGAAGCCGTGGACGGGCCGCAGCCTTACAACGGCATCGTGCCCGATCTGGCGGTACCGATCACGATGGACGACGGCACGGTACTCGCGGCCGATATCATTCATCCGGCCGAGGACGGCCGGATCGCCGACGGTCAGCGACCGGTGATCCTGCAGATGCAGGGCTACGGCAAACTACCGATGCTGATCGGACAGGCCCTGCTGTATGCCGCCGACGACCTGGGAATCAAAGCGCCGCTGGAGAATTGGATCGGTTCGCTGAATCTTCCGGGAGTCGGACTGGACGGCCTGTTCGAGCTGACCCGGCAAGCCGACTCCGGCGCCATAGAAGCCGCGGTGCAGGACTGGGCCCTCGTCGACGCCGGCTACACCCTGGTCCAGGTCGATCTGCGGGGCACCGGCAGTTCACAGGGTGCGTGGCAGGTTTTCGGTGACCGCGAAAAGCAGGACATCGCACAGGTCATCGATTGGATCACCAGCCAGCCGTGGAGCGACGGCAACGTCGGCACCATGGGAACCTCCTTCACCGCGATCACCGCGCTCGAGGCCACCGATCGTCAGCCGCCGGGGCTGAAGGCCGTCTTCGCCTACGAGGGCAGCGCGGACCTCTTCAACGACATCACCGGCACGGGCGGTGCGGTCGGCGTCGGATTCCTGATTCCCTGGCTACTGGGCGTCAACGCACTCAAGATGCTGCCGGACATCACATCCCTGGTCGTCGGCAAGTTCGATCCCGAACAGCAATTGCAGTGGCTGCGCGATCGCCTCGCCAACCCGCTGACCCTGGTAGACATGGTCATCAACGGCTACACCGCCATGACTCCCGACCAATTGACCGATGCGACAAAGCAACTCGTAGACCCGAATTCCTACTTGCGGCAGGGCCTGAAAACCGATGTCACCCGCATCCAGGTGCCGACCTTCATGGTCGGCGCGTGGTTCGATATCTTCGGCAATTCGCCCACCGCCACGTTCGATGCCATTCCGCTGCCGCTGGAACAGAAGAAGCTGATCATGGGCGATGGCTACCATGCGGGCGCGGGTGTGGCCGGTTTCGGCCACACCGGCATGCCCCCGCGCCTGGATGTCTTGCAGCGCGCCTGGTTCGACCGCTGGCTGCGTGGAATCGACAACGGCATCGAGAAGTACAGTCCGCTGACCATCAAACAGCAGGGCGGTGGCTGGAACGATGCACTGCGATTCCCGCGCTCCGAGGTCACCTATCGGCGCATGTACCTCAACGACCTCCCCTCCGGCACCAGCCCGCACTCCGTCTACGACGGCGGCCTGTCCGCGACCCCACGGCAGGCAGGCATCCGCGACCTGACGGTGGCGCCGGGCCTGCTGAGTCTGTGCGGTCGCGATGTCGCACAGATCACTGCGGGCGTGACCTCCATCATCGAAGCCTGCGGCAACGATTCGCGCATCTGGGAGAACGACGGGCTGAGCTTCACCAGCAGTCCGGTGACCATGCCGACCACCCTGTCCGGCCCGATCACCGCGCACCTCAACGTCGTCCACGACGCCACCGACGGCTACTGGGTGGCCACGGTCAACGACGTCGCGCCCGACGGCGCCTCACGCGAGATCGCCACCGGCCAACTGGTCGCCTCCATGCGCCAGATCGACGACGCCAACAGCACGAAGTCACCCAACGGCGATTACACCGCACCTACCTACTACCTCGACCTCGACAAACGCGAACCGACCGTGCCCGGCGTCCCGGTCACCCTGGACATCGCGCTCACCCCGATCGACGCCGTCCTGCAACCAGGACATCGGCTGCGCATCGACATCTACGCGAGCAACTTCCCGAAAGGCTTGCCGCCCATGATGTTCCTCGCCGACTCCGGACTCAGGCCCGAACACCTGCGCCTGGACCCCGACGCACCCAGCTGGATCAACGTGGCGCTGGACAACCCGATTCCCGAATAGGCCCCTGGACGGCCGTGCGCACCACGGCGCGCACGGCCGCTGGGAGGCGTGGACAGCGATCCAGAAGATCCGCCACGGCATGAGCACGCGGCTCAGGGCCGGGTAGGCACGAATTGTCATACAGGAAGGTCGGAAAGACTCTAGACAACGCCGGGCATTCGCACTACCGGCAACCGAAAGGTATTCGATACCTTTAGGTATCCATTTCCAAGAGCCAGCAAACATTTCCCGATCTCAGCAATCCTCTTGCGGTTCCGGCACATTGCTGGCGAACAGTGTGTAACGTCGCCAGCGCTCGAATGTCTCACGGGAAAAATGCGGTGGCACGGTGCTCGGAATCGACGGTTGTCTGCAATCGATCATGGATATTCCCGGTGCGCGCTGCGCCACGCTCGTGGACGGGGCGAGCGGGCTGGCGATAGCGGCGGCGGGGCAGCACGAACTGGTTGATCAGCATGAAGATGCCGCTGCCACAACGGATGTGGTGCGGGCTGTGCTCGCCTGCCCGGCGCTGGCGAGCGGTCGCGACGGCGACGACATCAGTGAGATCGTCGTATTCGGCACGCACGGATTCCACCTACTGAATTTGGTGGACGGCGACTTCGACGGGCGACTGTTCGTGCACGTGCTCATCGACGAAACCACCGGCAATCTCGCCATGGCGCGCTTCCAGCTACGGGGCATTCTGGCGGAATTGGCCGAGGGTGGTCATGAGCGTTGATCTTGCCGCGGAATTGCGTCGGCTGGAGACGGAAAGGCATACCGGCATACTGCGAGCGGGCGACGGCATATTCCATCTGGTGAGCGGTGCGATCGCCTTCGCCGACTGCCGCCGGACCACCGGTATGGACCGGCTCGTGGTGGAGGCCGGGGTGGCCAGCGCCGACGAATGGCGACGAGCCGAGATCGGCGACCCGGGGTCGCTGCTGGAGCGGCCGCGCCTGGAAGCGCTGGCGCTGCTGTCGGTCTTCGACGCCGCCTACTTCCTGCTGGAATCCACCACCACGGTGGACTTCCGGCCCGCGCCGCCGCACTGGCTGGCACCGGTCTGCCGGATCGCGCCCCGCATTCTGGTGAACGAGTGCGCCCGGCGCGCGAACCGCGAATCCGGCCCGTGGACACCGGATCTGGTGGATCGGGTGCCCGTGGTGCCGGCCCGGCACTTCCGGCAGCGGCGGGTGGTGCTCACCAGCGGCGCGGCCGAAGTGCTCGCCGCCGCCGATACCCGCCGCAGCATTACCGCCATCGCCCGCGAACTCGGCCGCACCACCTACGGATGCCTCGCGGCGGTCCGCGATCTCAGCGCCGTCGGCCTCATCGAACCACCCGCCGCCCCGGTTCGAGCCCCACTCGTCATGGCCGAGTCGATGGTGGCCGAACCCGCGATCGGTGGCCCCACACCACCGTTGCGCCGCCGGGTCCGACAGACTCCCGTGATCTCCGTACCCGATCGCTGGGAGCCCGTCGACCGCGATGTGCTCATACGGCTGCGGGCGGCGTTGGAGGAGCTTGCGTGACCCCGCGGAAAAGACTGCTCGGCGATCTCATGGGAAGGCTGACCAAGGTGGCGATGACCGGACCCGAACCCGATCCGGCGGTACTGGAGGAGTTGAAGGCGCTGCGCGCCCGCGTACCCCGGCTGACCGGCACGCTGGTGGCGTCCGCGGACGGACTGCTGGTCGCACACGATCTACCGCCGCACATCGAACCCGCGAGCATGGCGGCCATGTCCGCCGCACATCTGTCGCTGTCGCACCGCCTCGCCACCACCGCACACGGTGGCGGCTTCCACGAGGTGGTGGTCAACGGCACCGACGGGTCCGTCGTCATCTACGCGGCGGGCTGGACCTCGTTGACCGTGCTGGCCGGTCCCGAGGTGAATATCGGCCGCCTCCACCTGGAGTCGCGCCCGGTGGCCCGTGCCATCTCCGACCATCTGTCGCCGACCACGGGCCAACACCGCAAAGACCAGCGCAAGAAAACAGTGGGAAAGGAATGAACTATGTCCAATCTGGATATCGCGCTCAAGGACATGATGGTCATCGACGGCGCGGTCGGCGCGGCCGTGGTCGACTACAACAGCGGTATGGCCCTCGGCATGCTCGGCAGCTCGAAGGCACTGGACCTGCAGGTCGCCGCCGCCGGCAATACCGAGGTGGTGCGGGCCAAGATGCGCACCATCGAACAGCTGGGGCTCAATGAGGATATCGAGGACATCCTCATCACCCTCTCCAGCCAGTACCACATCATCCGACCCATGACGGGCCGAAAATCCAAGGGCCTGTTCCTGTATGTGGCACTGGACAAGAACCGCGCCAATCTGGCCATGGCCCGCCACCGACTCAAGGGCATCGAGGAAGACCTCGAGGTGTGACCCTTACTCCGCGCCGGAGGGCTCCGAATCCGCCTCTCCCCCACCACGAATGGTGTAGAGCAGTCCGTCCAGCTCATCGGGCTTGATCAGGACGTCGCGGGCCTTGGAGCCCTCGCTGGGGCCGACCACCCCGCGGGTTTCCATCAGGTCCATGAGGCGACCCGCCTTGGCGAAACCGACGCGGAGTTTGCGCTGCAACATCGACGTGGACCCGAACTGACTGGTCACCACCAGTTCGATGGCCTGCAGCAACAGGTCGAGGTCGTCGCCGATATCCGGATCGACGTCCTTCTTCTCACCCGACTTCCCGGCGGTGACACCCTCCTGGTACTCGGGTTCCTTCTGCTCCTTGGTGAATTCGACGACGGCGTGGATCTCCTCGTCGGAGATGAACGCGCCCTGCAAACGGGTGGGCTTGTTCGCGCCCATGGGCAGGAACAGGCCGTCACCCATACCGATGAGCTTCTCCGCGCCCGGCTGATCGAGGATGACGCGCGAATCCGTCAACGACGACGTGGCGAAGGCGAGCCGGGACGGCACATTGGTCTTGATCAGGCCCGTGACCACGTCCACCGACGGCCGCTGGGTCGCCAACACCAGGTGAATCCCGGCGGCGCGGGCCTTCTGGGTGATGCGGACGATGGCGTCCTCGACGTCGCGGGGAGCGGTCATCATCAGGTCGGCGAGCTCGTCGACGATGGCGAGGATGTACGGGTACGGGCGGTACACTCGCTCGCTGCCCAGCGGGGCGGTGATCTGCCCCGACTTGACCTTGCGGTTGAAGTCGTCGATGTGGCGGACCTTGTTGGCCTGCATGTCCTGATAGCGCTGCTCCATCTCCTCCACCAGCCAGGCCAGCGCCGCCGCGGCCTTCTTGGGCTGGGTGATGATGGGCGTGATCAGATGCGGAATGCCTTCGTAGGGAGTGAGTTCCACCATCTTCGGGTCGATGAGGATCATGCGCACCTCATCGGGGGTGGCACGCTGCAACAGCGACACCAGCATCGAGTTGACGAAGCTGGACTTACCGGAACCGGTGGAACCGGCCACCAGCAGGTGCGGCATCTTGGCCAGATTCGCCGAGACGAACTCGCCCTCGATGTTCTTGCCCAGTCCGATCACCAGCGGGTGATGGTCGTTGCGGGTGGAGGGGGCCTTCAGCACGTCCGCGAGCCGGACCAGTTCGCGATCGGAGTTGGGCACCTCGATACCCACCGCCGACTTGCCCGGGATGGGCGCGAGCAGGCGCACGTTCTCGGTGGCGACCGCGTAGGCGATATTGCGGGCCAGTGCGGTGATCTTCTCGACCTTGACGCCGGGACCCAGCTCCACCTCGTAGCGGGTGACCGTCGGACCGCGCACGAAACCCGTGACGGCGGCGTCGATCTTGAACTGCACCAACACCTCCGTGATCGCCTCGATCATGGATTCGTTGGCGGCACTGCGCTTCTTGGGCGGATCGCCGTCGGTGAGCAGGGTCATGGGCGGCAACTGGTAGTCGCCCTCGACCTCGCGGTCGGTGACGAACTCCAACTGCTCGGCCTGCTGCGGTGGCGGGGTCTGATCGACCACCTTGGGGGCCTTGCGCGCCTTGGGTTTCGGCGGTTCGGGCGGGGCGATGTCCTTGGCGTCCTGCAGCGGGGGTTCGCCGATGATCTCGGTGACCGCGTCGGAGCCGCAGAATTCGTCGGTCGGATAGTTGTCCGAGGGGGACCTACCGCGGCGGCGCTTGGTCTTCTGATGGATCGGGAAGCCGTCGGCGTCGTAGTCGGCCGGATCGTAGAGGCCGAATTCGCCGGGCTCGCGGTCGTATTCGTCGCCGCCGCTGCCGGTGCCGAACAGTTCGCGCATCCGTTCCGGGATCTCGCGCACCGTGGTGCCGGTCAGCAGCAGCACGCCGAAGAGGATGGCGAGCATGAGCAGCGGCACGGCCAGGAACGCGCTGAGACCGTCGCTGAGCGGGCCGCCGACCACGTAGCCGACGAAACCCGCACCGCGGGAACGACCATCGATATCGGACGGGGAACCGGAGGCCAGATGCCACAGGCCGAGCATCGGGAGGCCGACCAGCAGGCCGCCGAGCACCAGGCGGGGGCGGGCCTCCGGATGCGGTTCGGTGCGCATCAGGATCACCGCGATCCCCGACGCCACGAAAGGCAGTGCGGCCGAGGCGGACCCGGCGACCCAGCGGATGGCGGTATCGACCCCGCGCCCGACCGGGCCGCCCGCCGACAGCCAGACCGCGGCGGCGATGATGAAGGCGAAGGCGACCAGGGCCAGGGCGATGCCGTCGCGGCGATGGCCGTGCTCGATCTCCCCCGCCCGGCCGAGCGCCCGGGTGGTGGCGCCGAGGCCGCGCGCCAGCATGTTCCAGCCGCTGCTCACCCCGCGGGTGAACACCGCCAGCGGGGCGGTGTTCGAGCGGGCGCGGGCGGGGCGGCGCGCCGGGGAACGCCGCACCCGGCCCGCCGACGCCGACCGGCGCTGGGCGGCGGGGGCCGAACGCGGGGCCTTGGAACGAGACCGTGCAGGAGCCTGCCCCCGCGTCGATCCCGCCCGCGAACGGGACGTTGCGGTGGTGCGGGACTTACCTGCCATGCACTCAGGCTAGCCGCTGGCGCATCATCCGGACCATCCGCAACACCCACCCCACGCACATCACACCCCGGAGATCGGGGCGGGCGACGGGCGGACCGGAGGCCGCCGCACGGGCGGAGCCGGTCGTGCGAGCTGCGATGACACCGTGCGGCTCGGCTGAGTACCAGTGAACCGCACCGTGCCGACGCGACGCGGGCACTCGCGTGCGACACGCCGGAAGCGCGTTGCGGGAATTCGACATGGAGGTGGCGACACCAACGTGCCCGGTCCAGCGCGGGCACGGGCGCGCGGCCCCATCAGCGGGCGAGCGACGCCGGGGACGGCCGATCGCATGGTCCGCGGGGCGGTGCAGGTGCGGGCGGCCTCCAGTGCGCAGGAGATCCGCTGCCCGGATGGTGCGGGTTTCGGTGACGTGCGGCAGGGGGAACGCTCGTGGTCGGAGCGTGCTGCGCTTGCCCACCCTGCGCCCCTGGCGCAGACTGCCCAAGCGCAGCGGCGAGTGAGTGCGCAGGCACACCGGTCGCCCTGAGCGCGCCGATGAGGCCGGGGGATACCGGCCGCATTGAACGCGCCGGACCGGCTTCGGCAGCGGGTGGGTCAACTGGCGCTGGGGAGGGGGTGGGCGGTCGCGGCGGGGGTGGCGGTCCAGCGGGCCAGTGCGGTGTCGAAGTCGGGGATCTGGCTGGCGGCGGTGCGGTAGCACTCGGCGGCGTCGAGGGTGCGGCCGAGGCGGCGCAGGGCGGTGTAGCGGATGAGTTGGTTGTGCGGATGGGCGGTGCGGGTGGGGCCGCGGGTGGCCTCGGCGCGGTCGGCCGCGTCGACGGCTTCGCGGAGGCGGCCCGCGGCCAGATTGGCGAGGGCGGCGCGGGTGTGGACGGCGGATTCGAAGCGCGGGCTGCCCGCGCGGCGGGCGGCGGTGAGGGCGGCGTCGAAGAGGCGTTGGCCCAGGTCCGGGTCGTTGTCGCGGCAGATGACCCAGGCCGCCTCGGTGAGGGCCCACATGATGTTGTGGCGGGTGCCGGGGCGCTGGTCGCCGACCACGGCGCGGGCGGCGGCGGCCAGCGCGTCGCGGTCGCGACCCGCGACCGCGTAGGCGCGCGCCAGCATGGCGTAGGCGACGCGCACGCATTCCGGACTGTTGCCGAGCCGGTGCAGCCGCAGCGCCATCCGGAAGGAGTCGATCGCGGCGTCGGCCTCCCCCTCCCCCAGGGCCAGCGCGCCGGTGAGCAGATGGGCGGCGCCGCCGACCCAGATCTCGGCGCTCGGGTCGATGCCGTCGAGGATCTGCCGCAGTTCGACCGCCGCCCGTTCCGGTTCACCGAACTCCACGAGCAGCGCGAACGCCAGCGCCAGCCGCGCCCGGCGGCATGCGGCCGCGTTCCCGTCGGCCGCGGTCGCCGCGATCAGGCCGTCCAGCGCCTGTTCGAGGTCGGCGGTGGCATCACCGGCCAGCAGGGTCACCGCCACCGTGATCGCCAGATCCGCGGCCACCACCCGGTGTGGCGGGGTCGCGGCGGCCGCCAGCCGGTACAGTGCGGCGATATTGCGCCGCTCCAGCTCGAGGAAGCGCCGGGTGTCGTCCAGGTCGCGCAGCCGCTCCCCCGCCGACACGGTCGCACTCGACGGCAGCACCAGTCCCGGATGCCGCACCCGCAGCACGGTTTTCATGGTCGCCAGGTAGTGATCGAGCAACCGCGCCAGCACATCGGTCTCATCGGGCCGAGAGCCGTGGCCGAGTGCGAACATCCGCATGAGTTCGTGGTAGCGATAGCGCCCGCGCCCGATGGATTCGAGCATGCCGCGATCGACCAGTCCCTCGCACACCTCCTCGGCCTCGTCCACCGCACATCCCAGCGCCACCGCGGCGGCGGCCAGCGGCAGCTCCGGCAGACCGGTACCGGCCAGCAGTCGGAAGGCCCGCGCCGCCGCCGGATCGAGCTGGTCGTAGCCGGCCTGGAACACCGCGTCCAGGGCTAGTTCCCCGGTGCGGAAACAGCGCAGCCCGGCACGTTCCTCGGCCAGTCTCCGCGCCTCCGAGGCAATGGTCCAGGTGGGCCGGGCCGCCACGCGCGCGGCCACGATCCGGATCGCCAGGGGCAGCAGCCCGCACAGCTCGACCACCCGCCGGGACGCCTCGGGTTCGGCCGCCGCCCGATCCACGCCGACGATCCGCGCGAACAGCTCCTCGGCCTCGTCGCGGGCGAGCACGCCCAGCGCGGTGGGCCGTGCCCCGGGCAGCGCGGTCAGGGGTCGCCGCGCCGTCACCAGCACCGCGGATCCGGGCGTTCCGGGCAGCAGCGGCGCGATCTGGGCGCCGTCGAAGGCATCGTCGAGCACCAGCAGCAGCCGCCGACCGCTCACCGTGGACCGGAACAGCGCCGCCCGCTCGTCCACCCCCGCGGGCATCTCCCAATCGGGCACGCCCAGGGCACGCAGGAATCCGCCCAGCACCTGCCCCGGGTCGGCGGGCAGCGCGGCCGCGCCGTGCAGGTCCACATAGAGCTGCCCGTCCGGGAAGCGGGCGCGCATCCGATGCGCCACATGCAGCGCGAGGGTGGTCTTACCGACCCCGCCCATACCGGATACGGCCGCGATGGGCAGGCTCAGATCGTCGCGCAATTCGTCGCACAGCCGCTCCACGGCCTCGCGCCGACCCGTGAAATCCGCGGTGTCGGGCGGCAATTGGGCGGGCACCGGCAGCGGTGCGGGCGCACCGGCGGCCACGGTGGGCAGTTCGTCGGTGAGGATGCGCTGATGCAGTTCGATGAGCGCCGGTCCCGGTTCGATGCCCTGGTCGGCGACGAGCAGGCGGCGGATGCGCTGATATTCCTCCAGCGCCTCGGTGCGGCGGCCCGCGCGGTAGAGCGCGGTCATCATGAGTCCGCGCAGCCGTTCGCTGAGCGGGTCGGCGGTGATCAGCCCTTCCAGATCGGTGATGGCGCGCGGATAGTCCTGTGCGGCCACGGCGAGTTCGACCCGGTCCTCGCACAGCACCCGGTGCAGGCGGCGCAGCCGGGCCCGTTCGGCCTCGGCCCACGGACCGGGCACCCCGGTGAGCGGGTCGCCGCGCCACTGGCCCAGCGCCGCCTCCAGGACGGATTCGGCGCGGTCCAGATCGCCGGCGATGCGCAGCTGTTCGACCTCGACCCGGAAGCGGTCGACCAGGTCGGTGTCGAGCTCGACGGCCCCGTCGAGCCGGTAGCCGCCGGTGCCGGAGGTCAACCGCACCGCATGGGTGCCCGCGGCGAAACGCTTGCGCAGCGCCCAGGCGTAATTGCGCAGCGCGCCCAGCGCGGACGGCGGCCGCCGCTCGCCCCAGATGCCGTCCACCAGCTCCTCGACCGAGACGGTGCGTCCGCGCGCCCCGGCCAGAATGAGCAGGGCGGCCTGCTGTTTGGGCGGCATGGCGGCCGTTGGCACGCCCTCGTGACTCAGCTCGACCGGTCCGAGTACCGACAGTCGCCATGTCATCGCAATTCCACCTCAATACCTACACTCCCGCGCCGACCGCCGGATGTGGCGCTCGTCACGGTGAGCCACCGCTCGTCGTGATCGTTGCACGACCACGGTGGTTATTACCAGCCGAACCGGGATGTGGTCGGCGGGTGCCCGGAAATCGGGCGGATCAGACGCTGCGATCGGTGGCCAGCACCGCCCGCACATCGTCCGGGTCGCCGGACATGCTCAGCCGCACCTCATCGCGTCCGAAGGCGTGCAACAGCAGTTCCGACGGCGGTCCGGTGAGCACCACCGTGCGGCCACCGGCGGTGTGCGCGGTGTGGCGGCGGCCGTCCGGGGTCGCGAGCACCACGGTCACCGGCGACTTGCGATACGCCATCTTGGCGACGGGACGCAGCGCCTTCCACAGCCGGTCCTCGTCGTCGGGTGACATCTCCCGGGCCTCCCAGCTGGTGCCGGCGCGGCGGACGTCCTCGTGATGGACGAACATCTCGGTGAGATTGGCGACCGAGTCCACCAGCCGCAGGGGCGACCAGACGGGCGGGCCGGTGCGCACCTGTTCGAGCAGTTGCGGGAACGGCCGCCGCGCCACTGTGGATTGCACGCGTTCCAAATATCCGGCCAGGGGTTTCAGTAGGATTCCGGGCGCCGCGTCCGGACGGCGCTCACGAACGATCAAGTGGGCGGCCAGATCCCGCACCGTCCAGTCGCCACAGAGGGTGGGGGCGTCCGGACCGGCGGCCGCCATGGTCTGCACCAGATGTTGCCGCTCGCGTTGGGCCATGCTCATACGCGCACCCTAATCGGACAAACAGCTCAGCAGAAGGGTCGGCCTTAAGGGAAACACCCGGCCGTCGATAAGCGCTCCACATGATCATTACCGCATCACCGGCACGGCAGTCCGGTACGCGAATCGTGCGGCGATCGCTCGTTTCCGCTGCTTCCGGGTTGGCGTCGGCCAATTCGGGTCGGTAGCTTGACTCCTCGGTCCATCGGGTCGTGGACCCATAAGCAAAGAAGGGCAACACCTTGAAGAAGATTGTCAGCGGCGCGGCCGCTGTGATCGCGGCGGCGGGTTCCCTGCTGGCCGTCACGGCGGCACCGGCGAACGCGGCGGGGTACAACTACGGCGCCATCGCGCTCTCACCGTCGACCGGGAGTATCGGCTACTCCTACGACTACTCCACGTCGGCGGCGGCGCAGGACGGCGCGCTGAGCGAATGCCGGGGGATGGATTGCAAGATCGTCGCGCGCTTCGCCAACGGCTGCGGCGCGGTCGCCTACTCGCCGCAGGGCTTCTACACCTACGGGGCGGCGGCCTCCCGCAGCGCGGCGCGCAATCAGGCACTGGATCGCAACTTCTCCGACGCCACCATCATCCACTGGAACTGCACCAGCGGTTACCGGCTCTAATCCTTCTTTCCGATTCAGGGAGTAATTCGTTGAAGCACACCATTTTCCGCGCCGCCGCCGCGGTGGCGCTGGCGGCGTCGGCTTTCGGTCTGGCGGCCTGTGGCTCCGGTGACGACACCGGCGCCGACGCGACCACTACCTCCGCCGCCCCCGCGGGCGAGTTCGAGGGTTCCACCGACGACGAGGCGAAGGTGACCGGCGCCGCGCCGTCCACCACCGCGGTGCCGGATCTGCCGAAGCCGACCGTGCAGGAACTGAACGACAAGATCAATAAAGCGTTCGATCCGTCCATCGACGCCAAGACCAAGATCTCGTGGATCGAGGACGCGGCCCAGGATCCGCAACTGGTCGACAAGCTGGTCGAGGCCGCCAAGCAGAACAACGTCACCGTCGAGATCACCAATGTGCAGGATCCGGTCGACGGCAAGCTGAAGGCCGACGCCAATGTGACCATCGACGGTTCCCCGGTGGAGAACGCCACCGTCGCCTTCGTCGCCGAGGGCACCGAGTGGAAGGTCGACCACGGCTTCGCGTGCAGCATCGTGAAGGCCGCCAAGCTGGATTCCGCCGCCTGCCAGGACAACTGAGAGTAGCGGCGAAAAACGCAGCGCCCCAGCGATTTCCGCTGGGGCGCTGATTCGTCCGCCGACGCCGCCTACACGCCGATGACCGTCGGGACGATCATCGGGCGGCGGCGGTAGGTGTCGGCCACCCAGCGGCCCACCACCCGGCGCACGCCCTGCGCGATGCGGTGGGTGTCGGTGACGCCCTCGCCCGCCAGGCGGCGCAGTTCGGCCTCCACCAGTTCCTGCGCGTCGGCCAGCGCGTCCGGATCGTCGGAGAAGCCGCGGCCGTTGAGTTCCGGTGTGGTGACGGCCTTTCCGGTGGTCTCGTCGACGGCGACGGTGATGGAGATGAAGCCACCCTCGCCCAGCACCAGCCGGTCCGACAGCGTGGACTCGCCCACATCGCCGACGGATAGACCGTCCACGTACACCTGGCCGACCCGCACCTTGCCGGTGATGCTGGCGATACCGTCCACCAGATCCACCACGACGCCGTTCTCCGCCAGCACCACCCGCTCCTCGGGTACGCCGGTGGCCACCGCCAGTGCCGCGTTCGCGCGCAGATGCCGCCATTCGCCGTGCACCGGCATGGCGTTGGTGGGCCGCACCGCGTTGTAGAGGTACAGCAGCTCACCGGCCGAAGCGTGGCCGGAGACATGGACTTTCGCGTTCTGCTGGGTCACCACGGTGGCCCCGAGCCGCGCCAGCCCGTTCACCACGGTGAAGACGGCGTTCTCGTTGCCCGGAATGAGCGAGGACGCCAGCACCACCAGATCGTCGGCGCGGATATTGATCTGCCGGTGGTCGCCGCGCGCCATGCGCGAGAGCGCCGACAGCGGCTCGCCCTGCGATCCGGTGGAGATGAGCACCAGCTTGTGCACCGGCAGATTCGCCGCCTGATCCAGATCGACCACCAGGCCATCGGGGATGTCGAGGTAGCCGAGATCCTGGGCGATCTGCATATTGCGGACCATGGACCGGCCCACGAAGCACACCCGGCGGTCGTAGCGCTGCGCCACGTCCACCACCTGCTGGATGCGGTGCACGTGCGAGGCGAAGGAGGCCACGATGACCCGGCCGCGCGCCTTGCCGATCACCGAATCGAGCACCGGCCCGATCTCGCGTTCGGGGGTGACGAAGCCGGGAACCTCGGCGTTGGTGGAGTCCACCAGGAACAGATCCACGCCCTCGTCGCCGAGTCGCGAGAAGCCCGCCAGGTCGGTGAGCCGGCCGTCCAGGGGCAGCTGGTCGAGTTTGATGTCGCCGGTGTGCAGGACGATGCCCGCGGGCGTGCGCACCGCCACCGCGAGCGCGTCGGGAATGGAGTGGTTGACCGCGAAGTACTCGCAGTCGAACGGCCCGTGCTGGGTGTGCTCGCCCTCGCTGACCTCGATGAGCTTGGGCTGCAACCGATGTTCGCGGCATTTGGCCGCCACCAGCGCGAGCGTGAACTTCGCGCCCACCACCGGGATGTCGCGACGCAGGCGCAGCAGGAACGGCACCGCACCGATGTGGTCCTCGTGACCGTGAGTCAGCACCACCGCCGCGACATCGTCGATGCGGTCCTCGATGGGGCCGAAGTCCGGGAGGATCAGGTCGACGCCGGGCTGCTGGTCCTCCGGGAACAGCACACCGCAGTCGATGATGAGCAGTTTGCCGTCATGTTCGAAGACGGTCATGTTCCGACCGATCTCGCCGATGCCGCCGAGCGCGAACACCCGCAGGCCGCCGCGCGGGGCGGCGGGCGGGGTGCCGAAGGCGTGCGGATCGCGCACCGGCGGTGCGGACTGCTCGCCGCGATCGGACCGGCCCGACTGACGGCCCCGGCCGCCACGCCGGTTGCGGTCGGACGAGCGGCCCCGGCCGGAACGTCCGCCCTCGGACTCGTTTCGGCTGCGATCTCGTGATTCCTGTTGCGCGGCAGCGGGTTCGGGCGTCGTAGTGGACGTCGAAGCCGGTGCGGCGGTTTCCGTTGTCGGCGCGGCGGTCTCCTTGATAGGTGTGGCTGATTGCTGGGTGTCGCGCTCCCGCACCGGCTCCGGTGCTCCCGCGGCGCGACTCGCGGTACGGCGTGGACGACGACCGATGGGGTTGCTCATACAAGCACCCCCGCGGCGCGCAGGTCCGCGGCCAGGTCGTCGAGTTGTCTGTCGTTCGGGATGAGTTGCGGCAGGCGCGGTTCGCCGACCTCGACGCCGAGCAGGCGCAGGGCACCCTTGGTCATGGCAACACCTCCGAGACGGGCCATGGCCCGGTTCAGTGGAATCATGCTGGCATTGATCTCGCGCGCCTTGACGACGTCACCGGCCTGGTAGGCGGTGTGCATGGCGCGCAGCCGATCGGGCACCAGATGCCCGATGACACTGATGAATCCGACGGCTCCGATGGACAGCCAGGGCAGGTTGAGCACGTCGTCGCCGGAGTAGTAGTCCAGCCCGGTCTCTGCGATCATCTCCGCACCCGCGTTGAGATCGCCCTTGGCGTCCTTGACCGCGACGATGCGCGGATGTTCGGCCAGCCGCCGCAGCGCCTCCGGCCCGATGGGGATGATCGAGCGCGGCGGGATGTCGTAGAGCGTCACCGGCAGATCGGTGGCGTCGGCGACGGCGGTGAAGTGTGCGACCAACCCGTCCTGGGAGGGCCGCGAGTAGTACGGGGTGACGACCAGCAAACCGTGGGCACCCGCGCGCTGTGCGTTGCGCGCCAGCTCGATGCTGTGCGCGGTGTCGTAGGTGCCCGCGCCCGCGATGACGGTGGCGCGGTCACCGACCGCGTCGATGACGGCACGCAGCAGGTCGAACTTCTCGGACTCGGTGGTGGTCGGAGATTCGCCGGTGGTGCCGGAGATCGCGAGCAGGTCGACGCCTCGATCGCACAGGCTGGACGCGAGGGCGACACCGGTATCGACGTCGAGCTTGCCTTCGGCGGTAAAGGGGGTCACCATCGCGACACCGACAGTGCCGGACGCGTGCAGCTCGGTTCGCGTCGAATTACCGTTCGTCATAGCCAGAAGGCTACCCGGTGGCAGGAATGGGTTTTGCACCCTTGTCGCCGAAGCGCCGCCAGTCGGATGCGGATTCGTGTAATGGGGGTTGTACCTGACATCATTTCACTCCTTGTGTGGTGTCATTCGTGACGTCACACTGGTGTCATGGACCTGAACAAATACACCGCTCGCCTGCGCGAGGACCTCATTGCCGCGGCCGCGCTCGGCGATGAGAAAACGCAGGCCACGGCCGCCGCGCTGGCCGCAGCCACGGAGAATTCCGCCCGGCTGACCCTGCTGGCCGCGCTCTCGGATCTGGCCACCGAGATCAGCACCACGCTGGGCGATCGGACCGTGCACGTCTCCGTCGACGGCACCGACGCCCACGTGGATGTGCGCAAGACCGCATCCGATGCCGAACAGCCCTCCTTCGAGGAGGTCACGGGCGATATCAGCCGGGTCACCCTGCGACTGGTCGAGCAGATCAAATCGCGCGCGGAGGAGGCCGCAGCACAGAGCGGGCAATCGCTGAACTCGTGGCTGTCGACCGCCGTGCAGGGCGCGCTGCGGGACCAGATGCGCAAGGGCGGCACCGGACGCTACGACGAGTGAGGCGGTGACGGCCCGCCGTCGCGCCCGCGACGTCCGGCCGACACACCGACGAGCCGATCGGATCAGCCCACCGTGACCTTGCCGTCGGTGTCGATCTCGGTGCGCTGGTCGCGCTCCGGACCGGTCGCCAGCACCGTGGCCAGCAGCCGCCGCCCCAGCGGCAGCACCCGCACCGTCACCGTGCCCGTATTGGCGGCGTCCAATTCCCTTGTGGCGGCGTCGATCACCCGCTTGCGCACCCACTCGGGCACACCGGTGAAACCGCCGTCGTCGAGCAGCACCACCTCGACCCCGCGCGATCGCGCACCCCGCGCCGCGCAGCTCAGCTCATCGGTCACCAGTTGCGGCGCCCGCAGCCCGTCGCGGAGCTCGGCCTCCAGCAGGCGGCATTCCTCGCGTTCGGAGACGGTGAGTTCCACGCCGTCGGCGATGCGCTCCAGGATCGGCCCCGCCACCCGGTCCAGCCGGGTGAGCTGGCGGGTGCGCTCGTTGTCGGCGGCCGACATGGTGGCCTCGGCGGCCGCGCGCAGCATGGCCTCCTCGCGCAACAGCCGCAGCGACCGCTGCATGGGTCGCATGATCGCCGCGAACACCGTGATCGCCGCGACCGTGCCGATGGGCACGATGGAGCCGACCACCGCGCTGGCCTCCAACTGCGGACCCATCCCCGCGACCGCGACGACGGCCGCGATGGCGGCCACACCCACCCAGGCGATGCGCACCCGCCCCCGCAGCACCAGCACCGCCAGCACGTACGAACTCGCGTAGGCGGTCCACACCGAATGCGACTGCCCGCCCGGGGACAGGCTCATGACCGTCAGCCCCGCCGAGGCGGGTCCGGCGGCGGCCGCGAACAATGCCACCGGAACCGGCAGCGGATCGACGGGCACCACCATCACCAGCGCACCCGCCGCGAGCATGAGCGCCATCCCCGCCAGCGCCGACCAGAACGGCACCCCGTGGAAGTTCTTGTACATGTACAGCGCGATGGTGGCTTCCAGGATGACCAGGAACAACCAGCCCGCGCCGCCGCGCAGCCCCAGCAGATCGCCGAGGCCGAAGCGGCTGTCGGAAACGTCAGAGCGAGCCATCGCCACCCCAGACCAGTGTCACCGTGGTCCCCTCCCCCGGCTGTGATTCCACGAAGGCCGAGCCGCCCGCGAGCTGGCGCATGCGGCCCATGATGCTCATGGAGATGCCGAGCCGGTCGGCCGAGACCGCGGCGAGGTCGAAACCCGCTCCGTCATCGGTGAATACGATGCGGATACTGCCCGCGCTGATGGTGGTGGTGACCGTGCGCCGCACCTCCCGCCCCGGCACCGAGGCGTGGCGCAGGCTGTTGCGTACGGCCTCGGTGAGGGCGGCGGCCAGGGTGCTGGCGGCCGGCACCGGCATGCGCAGGTCGTCGAAGCCGGGCCAGGTGCGGGTGGCGAATCGGATGCTCGGATTCACCTCCTGCACGGCCGAACGCAGGAACAGCACCGCCGAGCGGGCGTCCAGCAGATCCGGATCGCGTTCCCCGCCGCGCACCTCCTCGAGCTGTTCCAGGGTGCGTTCGGCCTGGCGGCGCAGCACATCCGATTCGGTGCCCGCGCGCGAGGCCTCCAGCAGGGTGGACAGCACCGCGTCGTGGATGAGGGCGGCGAAGCGGGCGCGCTCCCGGTCGCGGGCCTGCGCGGCGGCGGCCACGGCGGCCCGGCGCGCGGCGATGGCCGATTCACGGTCCACCCGTTCGGCCGCGCCGCGCGCGGCGGTGCCGCACCAGACGAACAGCGCCGCGAGTCCGGCCGCGCGCAGGAAGTTCTCGATGAACAGCGCGGCCGTGAAATCGGTCAGCGTATAGACATTGGCGGTGGCTGCCGCCGCCGACGCGACGATCATGTAGACGATCGCCCAGCGGGTGGGGAACGCCAGCACCGCCGCCGTCACCGCGATGACGAGCACCCGGAACGGCCAGATGGTGGAGGCGTTCACGGTGTCCGGCTCGAAGACGGCGGGCACGCTGGCGACCACCACCAGGAAACTCAGGGCGGCGCACGCGGAGACGATTTTGATCGGCCGCTGCCCGGTCAGCGTCGCCACCAGGGCCAGGATCGGGAAGAATCCGAAGGTCAGCAGGGCCGCGGTAATCGTCCACCAGACCGGTACGAACCGCCCGTGCTCGGCGATCTCCGGCACCTCGAACAGGCCGATGATGACCCCGCCGATACCGAGGGAGACGCCGAGGCGGCGCATGATCCGGTCGGAGGCGGCCGTCGTCCTGCCGTCGGCCGTATCGAGCGCTCCCCGCAATCGCCGCAGCGCATCGGTCCAGGACATGGCGGCGGCCTCGGCGGGCGGGGAGTCCAGCGCGCTGGACGCGGTCATGCGTTCGTGTCGCGTTCCGGCACGGGCAGCCAGCCGTCCTCGACGGCCCGCTTGTACAGGTCGGTCTTGGTGTGCGCGGGACGTCCGGCATCGGCGTACTTCTGCCGGATACGGCCCAGATAGTCGTTGACGGTCTGCTCGGACAGCCCGGTCAGCCGGGCCACGCGCGACGCCTTCTCACCGGAGGCGTAGAGCTGCAGCACCTCCTGCTGCCGCGGGCTCAGGCCCACGTCCTGGAGTTTGGGGTCGCCGTCGATGGCGGCGGCCCAGTCGGTGGTCACCACCAGCTCCTTGTGCGCGGCCCGCCGCACGGCCGCCACCACGGTGGGCACATCCTCGGATTTGCGGACCACGCCGAGCACTCCCGCGCGTGCGGCGGCCCGCACCAGGAACGCATTGTCCGCACCGGTGAACACCAGCACCTCGACACCGCTCTCCCGCAGCGCCAGCACATTGTCCTCGGGCGAGGACCCGTCGGCCAACCGCAGATCCAGCACCACCAGATCCAGCTCCGGCGCCGCCGCCAACAACTCCGGCACCGTACCCGCCGTGATCACCAATTCCAGATCGGCCTCGGGCGCCAACATGGCCGCCAACCCGATCGCCACCGACTCGTGATCCTCGACCAACCCGATCCGGCGTGGCCTCGACTCCTGCGCCTCCACGGCGACCCTTCACCTCTTCCCAATCCCGATGTACCCCGTTGAGCAGTATGACCGTATTCCCGCCAGGTATGTCAGCCACCAGAAATCGGGGGGCGAACTGGGCCTCGACCCGACGACGCGCGAGCCCTCGCGGAGGCTGTGCGGTTGGCGAACGGACGTTTGCCGTGCACGGGCTCCGAACTCGGCGATCACCCTCTTCTGCGACGCGGCGCACGAGCTGATCGCGGCCGAACTGGAGCGCCGCCTCGAGGCGGGGTGAGCTCCGGTCGCACTCACTCCATGAGCTGCGCCGCCACGGTCGCACCGAGTTCCCAGCACGCTTCGAGCGCATCTTTGGACGGCTTGCCCGATACCACCACGTATTCAGCGGCTTTCGTCCATCCGAGTCCTGTCGTGATCGAGGTGACGCCCTTCTCCGCTCCCTCCGTGCCCTCGTTGCCGTGGAGGTAACAGCCGAAGGGGCGGCCTCGGGTCGAATCGAGGCAGGGGTAGTAGACGACGTCGAACGCGTGCTTGAGGGCTCCGCTCATGTAGCCGAGGTTCGCGGGGGTGCCGAGCAGGTAACCATCGGCCTCCAGCACATCGGTCGGCGATACGGCCAGCGCTGCCCTGCGCACGACCTCCACGCCCTCGATGTCGGGATCGGTCGCGCCGGAGACCACCGCTTCGAACATCGCCTGCATGAAGGGGGACGGCGTGTGGTGGATGATCAGCAACCGCGGCATGGTATCGAGCCTAGGGGCCGGTCAGTTCGAAGTGCCAGAGGAGCATGGCCGGGACGTCGGTGTCGGCGGCACGCGCGGCTTCGGGAACGAGACCGGTCAGCGACCAGGGCCAGGCGTCCCAGGGGCCGGGCTCGGCGGTCGGGGTCGCATCGGCGGCGACGCGCCGCGGTCGGGGTTCCTCGCAGCGGCGGGCGGTGAAGCCCGCCGCGAGTGCGGCGCGCAGATAGTCGCCGGTGCGGTGACGATACGAGCGGACCCGGGCGGGAGTCCCGTCGGGCAGCCGTACCGTCGGGATGTGGGTGCGCGCCACCAACTCGGGATGAACGTCGGCGATGACGAGCTGGCCCCCGGGGCGCAGCACCCGAGCGAACTCGCCGAACGCCTCGCCCAGTTCGCGCAGGTGCGTCAATGCGAGCGAGCACGTGACGATATCCACCGTATCGGTCTCCACCGGCAGGCCGGCCACCTCCCCCAGCCGAAAATCCACCTCCGCCAACCGCTTCCGCGCGATGTCCAGCATCTCCGGTGAGCTGTCCACGCCGATGACACGGTGCCCGTACTCGGCCAGCACGGCCGCCACCCGCCCGGTGCCGCAGGCGGCGTCCAGTGCGACCCCGCGCGCTGCCGACGCCGCCACGGCTCGAACGATGCCCTCGTCGTAACCGAATGCCGGATTGCCCGGGTCGTCATATGCTCGCGACCAGATGCCATATCCCACAACAGGATCCAGATGGTCCACCGCTATCCCCGCAGCGAGCACCGGATCGTTCAGCAAGCGCCGCACCTCCTCGATCCGGGCCTCGGTGAAGGCCCGGTCGTATTCCCCGGCGAAGGCACGCAGCAGCGCGGCACCCTCCACACCCAGCACATACGCCAGCGGATGCTCATAAGCCATGCCCGGACGCTAACGGTCACGATCGGTTCGACACCATCGAATTTCGCCGCACCGTACGGCGGACGCCTCGTCGTACGCGCCCGGCTCCGCACAACCCCGCCGATGCTTTCCCACCGGGCCGCGGTATCACTCCGCCGGGTCAGGACGCACGATTCGCCCCCGCTTCAGCACCGATTTCGCTTCGTCGACGGGGGTGTTCTGCGCCGCCGACAGCCACCACTTCCCGTCGCGCTCCACCAGCACGTACAACGCGACCTCGGAGAAGCCACCGGGCTCGAGCGCCTGCCGGCGAATCTGCGTCACGACCACCCCCGGAGCAGGACTGGTCGCCACCACCACCTCGAACCGGGAGTGCGGCGCGACAGGTTTCGCCGCCACCATCATGCGCCGGTGGATCGCGTTGATCTGCTCATACCCGACGACCAGGGCGCCGAAGGGCGAGCCCCACACGACGTCCGCCGCGAACCAGCTGTCGTAGCGGTCGGCGTCGGCGGTCTCGCCCGCCCGCTGTAGCTCGGCGGCGAGATCGGCAGCGACCGTCTCGGCCGTCGCCTGGGCGCTCGGGTCGTGCAGGGTCGGTCGAGTATCCATGTCGTCCTCCGTTGTCGGCGTCGGACCCAGCCTCGATTCTCAACCAAGGTTGAGGTCAAGCCGCAAGCTGCGGCAGCCCACATGATCGGCCGATATCGGGCTACCCTCGCCGACGCCTTCGACGCCCTCGACCTAGCCGTCCGGCGCGAGGTAGCCCGCGACGGTCGCATCGGCGACCTGCCGCATGCGCTCACCGTAGGCCACGTGACCGTCGCCGACGAACCCGCCGTCGGCATCCCTGAGGTCTGCGACGCCGAGGGCGAAGCGTGGTAGCGACAACCTTTGCGGTAGTGCGTGATACGGCTCCAGTGGCGTCATGTCGTATCCCGGCCCGCCACTCTTGTTGCGCGCCACCTGATGCCGCGCCAGCCGGTTCGTCGCCACCACTCCTCGGTCCAGGAAGAACTGCAACAGCCGGAACTGGACATCGGCGAACCGCTCCTCGTTCCGGGACGGGTGCTGCAACACGAAGGTGCAGACCAACGGCGCATGCCACGCCGCCATCTCGGGATCCTCGTGCTCCTGCGCGAGCGCCTCGTACCAGCTGTCGACACACGGTGCCGACGCACCACACTCACACCCGCCCCTACCGGTCATGCCTCCAGGCTAGGCCGCCCGCGATCGCAGACGGAAGGCATGTGGATGCGCTCGTGTCTGGATGCGGCAGACGGGGCGAACCGATCAGGAATCGGATGTCGGGAGGGGCTTCGCGGGGCTGACCGGGACGGCAGCGGCGGCGTCCAGTGGTTCGGGGTCGGTGGTGATGGAGCCGACCAGGCGTTGGGCGGCGTCGGCGCGTACCCGGTCTTGGACGCCCCGGTCGGCGATACCGGCGATCAGGGTGTCGATGAGGGCGTAGCGGGCCGGGAGGTCGGATTGCGGGGCGGTCGCGGCCGCGTCGAGCAGGAACCGGTGGTCGACCCCGGTGCGGCGGGCGACCAGGAGGGCGACCACGCCGCAGGTGGCGCCGACCAGGGCGGTGAAGATGACCTCCGTCGGGGCGTCGTCGGTGAAGACGCCGAGGAGGACGGCGGCGATGTAGGTGAGGGCGCCCAGGGTGGCGAAGAGTTGTGCGAGCAGGTGACTTCGTCCGGTACCGGCGGGACGGCGGCCGCGCAGGGGTGGGGCCGAAAGAATCGCTCCCACAACGGGTACCGACGCGGCTGCGATGACGGCGATCTCGATGTGCGGAGTAGCGGCGGTGGCCGGGAGGGCGGAGATGACGATGTGCACGGTGGCCCTCCTTCGATCCTGAGCCGCGACCGCAGCGTAACCGAAGCAACCAGGTCGTGGTCTTCGATTCGGGGGATGCGGGTGGGTTCGGGTTGCGATGATTCTCGGTATGGCCAGGGACCCTTGGTATGTGCGCTCGACGGTCAGTGCGGCACTGTTGGTCGACTTCGCGGCGGAGCGGAGGATCGCGGGAACGGTCGCGTTGGCGGGGACGGGGATCGAGGAGGCTGAGCTCACCGATCCGACGGTGGAGATCGACCTCGACCAGGAGTTCCGGATCATCCGCAACATTCTGGATGTGACCGGGGACGAGCCGGGGCTTGGGCTGATCGCCGGAATGGCGGTGCATCTGCCGGTGATCGGGAATCTCGGGGTGGCCTTGAGCGCGTGCGCGACCGTGCGGGAGATGGTGGAGATGTGGACGCGGTTCGCGGATCTGTCGTTCGCGTATGTGCGGTACGCGCTGGAGACGTCCGGGGCGCAGGTGCTGGTGAGTATGGACGCCTCGAATGTTCCCGAGCCGGTGCGGAAGTTCGCGATCGAACGCGATCTCACGCTGATCCGCACGGTGCAGCGGGAGCTGTTGAGCTGGGATGTGCCGGTGCAGCGGCTGGATGTCATCCTCGGCTACTCCCCCGTCTACGAGGCGGTCGGCACCCTGCTGAACGTGCCCGAGATCCGATTCGACGCCGAGCGCACCGTGCTCGTCCTCGACGCCGCCGATCTGCGCCACCCCATGCCGCAGGCCCATCCGCTGCTGCGCGCGCAATACGAGCGGCTCTGCGTCGAGACCATCCAGAAGCGGCACGCGCGCACCGGCCTCAGCGGGCAGGTGCGCGAACTGCTCGTCTACCGGGGCGGACTCGCGGGGCAGACGGAGGTGGCGGCCGACCTGAACATCAGCGTCCGCACGCTGCGCCGCCGACTCGCCGACGAGGGCACCAGCTTTCGCGCCCTGAGCCACGAGACCACCGGCATGCTCGCCGAGGAACTGCTCGCCAAGGGGTTCACCGTCGACACGGTGGCGCAGCGGCTGGGGTACTCCAGCATGTCGGCCTTCTCCACCGCCTTCCGCACCTGGAAAGGGTTGGCCCCCGGCCGTTTCGCCCGCGAGAGCCGGCAGGAGGCCAGCAGGGGCTGACGCGGACGTGCACCGCTGTCGACTGGCCGGAACAACCGCATCACGCGCTCGACGACGCAGAAACTACCGCGCCGCAACGTCGCCCGGCGCAATCCCGCCGGTGGCCTGCGAGCTCCTGGTCCTCGCGGTGCCGACTGCGGCGGCGGCAGCCTGGGTCCTACCGGTCCAGCGCGCTCATGGCCGACGCCGGGTCTCCTGGCAGCGGCACGCCGTGCACGGCACGTATCTACCGAGCGTCCGGCACGGCACCGATCGGCGGCAGGAGTGCGTCGAGTTCGGCGGCCGCCGTGAGCAGGGCGCGGGAGCGCGCCGTGATATCCGCGTCCCGAGCGGACAGCCCGGCCAGCACCTCGGCCCAGCGGCGCGCCCCGCGCAGTTGCGGCATGAGCGACTGGAGCGGGGCGATGCGGTAGCCCGCCAGCCGCAGCTGGTGCACGATGCGCGCGTCCCGGACATCACCGGGCCGGTAGCTGCGCGCCGCACCGGTCGAGCTGCGCCCCGGAGTCACCAAACCCATTGCCTCCCAATGCCGCAGCGTCGACGGCCGCACGCCGAGCGCCTCGGCCAACTCCGAGATGCTCATGGCGTCGGCGGCGCGCACGTCGTCGATGGACTCGTCGGCGATGGCGTGAACCGCCGCCTGCGCCAACGCGAGATCGCGACGTTCGCGATCGAGGCGCGCGTGCGCGGCGTCCAGCAGCGCGAGGGGCTGCGACGGCGGCCCCGCGTGCACCGCCCGCATGATGGTCTTGGCCTCGACCGGACCCACACCCGCGGCCAACGCCCGGTAGGAGCGGGCGGCGCGCACATGGGTGTCGTCGTAGACCCGGTACCCGGTGGGCGTGCGCCGCGCGGGCGGCAGCACCCCGTCGCGTTCGAGGTTGCGCACCTGCTGCACGGAGTACCCGGCCAGCCGCGCCACCGCAGCGGTGCGCAAACCCGACGAGTTGCGACTTTCTCCGACCTCACCTGCGCCCATCACCGAAAACCCTACACAAGCACTTCAATGCCACGCTGTAACCATGAGTATCGATGAGATCATCGCCTACATCGAAAGCCTCGGCGGCGTGCTGACCCTGAAGCCGCAGCCCGGCGACGGCACGCCCGAGATCGCCTGGGGCGACGCGTTCTTCTACTACGCCCCCGACGGGCAGGTGCCGACCACCACCCAACCCTTCGCCACCATCGTGACCAAGGACTATCCCGACGACACCGCGTCACAGCTGTACCGGCCGAACACGTTCCGCCTGAACATCAGCGCCGGAAAGGACGCCTTCGTACAGTCGACCGAACATACCCCACGCGAAGCCCCCGAGGTCGACGCCAGCGTCGCCGATACGGTCCTACCCCACCCCGTGTACAAGAGCGCCGCGTGGCTGGCGGTGGTGAACCCGGGCCCGCGCACCGATACCACGGTGCGTGAACTGCTCCGCACCGCCCACGACCGCGCCCGAAGCCGCTACGACCGACGCGCCGGCTAACGCCTACTTCCGGTCACCCGCGAAGACGTCCAAACCCGCTGCCCGCAAATGGTGTTGCAGCTCGCGCGCATTGAGTTCGGCCAGATACCGGTTGTACGCGTCCATCGCGCGATCGGTATCGCTCGCGGCCGCCCCGCGCGCGGGCAGCAGCCCGGCGGGAATCTTCCGAATCTCCCTATCCGACAAGGGGTTCCCTTCGGTCAGCGCCGCATCCCGCTCCATCGCCCGGAACCGGACCAGCCCCCACAGGAAGAACCCCGCGAACACCGGGAACAACAGCACATAACCCGGATTGTCGTCGACCCCATACCCGGACCCGCGCCCCCAGGCCAACCAACCGAGCAGCAGCAACATCGCGGCCGCCGCCGACAGCACGGCACCCACCAGCGTCAGTCGTCTCTTGTCCGGCACAGCGACGATGCTAGCGACCTACTACGCGAGGTAGCAGCGCACCCCCTCAGGCGCGACCGCGCCGCCGCAACGAGCGACATCTCATCGCATGGAACCGTGGTTGGGGGCTGGCCGTAGAAGTCGAGCGAGCCGTCGGAGTTGGTGCGCGGCGCCGCGCTGGCCGGTACGGTTTGCGCAGTCGGCGGCTACCGAAGACCGGGTCAGGACGTCCAGTTTGCCGATCGTTCGGTAGCTCAGCATTATGGTCCCG
Organism: Nocardia otitidiscaviarum; assembly: GCF_007362295.1. Taxonomy (NCBI): domain Bacteria; kingdom Bacillati; phylum Actinomycetota; class Actinomycetes; order Mycobacteriales; family Nocardiaceae; genus Nocardia; species Nocardia otitidiscaviarum. Next base: position 4,537,099 of record NZ_CP041695.1, read on the forward strand.
GCCTTACGGTCGGGTCGAGGGGGACGGATGGACACGGCCCAGCGGTATGAGTTCTTCGCCGAGTACGAGGCAGGCGGGCATTCGCCGTGCTACGAGAATTGGTGCCACGAAATTGCCTGCGACAAAGGTGTTCTCGGTCTGATCGAGCAGCTTCCTCCGGAAAAGCGGCAACCGAATCTCGTCCTCGGCGCGGCCCGCTATCTCGGTGTCGAACCGTCGGACTACCGAAGTTTCAGGAACTGGCTGACAGACCATTGGACACACGTCGTCGAGGTCGCACTGCGGCGGCGCACCCAGACGAACGAGCCCGGCCGCACGGCCGTGCTGCTGCCGGTCCTGACGCAGATTCCCGGACCGCTGTCGTTGATAGAGGTTGGGGCTTCGGCCGGGTTGTGTCTGTATCCCGACCGGTACAGCTATCGCTACGACGACGAAGTGAACATCGATCCGACCGATGGGGTGTCCACGGTGGTGTTGCCGTGCACGACCTCGGGGAATCCGCCATTGCCCGCCCGCCTACCCACAGTGACCTCACGGGTCGGGGTCGATGTGAATCCGCTCGACGTCAACGACCCTGATGATGTGCGCTGGCTAGAATGCCTGGTTTGGCCGGAGCAGCACCACCGACTGCGGCGACTACGCGCCGCAGTCGCCATCGCTCGTTTCGACGCGCCCCGACTGGTCGTCGGGGACCTACTCGATTCAGTCGCGGAGCTGGTCGACGCGGCCCCATCGGCCACCACCGTGGTGGTCTTCGGTAGTGCAGTGCTGTCCTATCTCGCCCCAGATGCTCGACGCGTATTCGAGTCGACAGTGCGGGTTCTCGACTGTCGCTGGATCGCCAACGAGGGCACCGGCGTGATCGAGTCGGTCGCCGCGCGCCTGCCCGAGCCGCTCGGCGGCTCCCGAGGCAGGTTCGTCGTCAGTCTCGATGGCCAACCGCTCGCCTACGCGGGCGCACACGGTCAGACGCTGGACTGGATCAATCAGACTGACCAAGGCACGAAATGAGCGGCAGTTACGGGGATGCTGCCGAACTCAGATCGGCTCGGCCGGTCGATCGCTGGCTGCGGGCTGGCTGGCCGGAGTCACCATGTAAGCGGTAAGTGAGTGCGTTCCACTGGGTATCGGTCTCATCTGGATTCGTGCACCCGTCCTGTTCCACCTGCTTCCGACCTCGACCCCCAGCGCTGGGTTGGCGTGGCGACGCTAGCGCTTCTCGATATGCACTGCGTCCATGATCGTGCGGCAAAGGTTCCCGCGCGAGTCGCAAGTCTCCCTCGACGAAACCCTGTGCTGCGTCGGCCATGTCAGGATCCTATTGTCTTGCGCTGAACCCAACGGTCTTGACGCTGAGGGCCGCACCGAGGGCGACCGGTGGAGTAGCTGGCGCGCCTCGATCAATTCGGTATGACGATGGGACAGGACATGGCGCCCACGGCACAGGCGAGTGACGTGAGCAGGTTCTGCATCACGTCGGCGGAACCGGTGCCGAGGGAACTGCTGCCGGTGCCGGTGGTTTCCGCGGTGGCGGAACCGGCCGCGGTGACAAGTCCGGTGGCGACGGCGAGGGTGGCGACAGTTACGCGCAGTGTTCGGGTTGGGCGGTTCATGGCTGAATCGTATGGTCGGGCAGGCGAATTCGGCTGCCCCCGAATACAGGGTCTCGATCGCTTCGTCGATGCCGTTGTCACCATGGCACCACTCCGTCACGGCTCACGAATGAGCCGGAGGCGGCGTCGATTGCCCGCATCGCGGCCGCGACCACCGGTTCCGCGCCCTGCGCGGCGGTGAGGGGCGCTTGGGCGCGGTTGATGGGTGAGAAGTCGGTCTGCACGAAACCCGGGTCGACAGAGTAGACCGTGATGCCGGTGTCCGCGAGGACCTTCGACAGGGTGATGGTCAGACTGTTGAGGGCCGCCTTGGATGCCTGATAGGCGGGCACCACCAGGGCCGCCGGATCGGCCTGGGACTGCAGGGTCAGCGAACCCATGAACGAGGACACGTTCACGATCCGACCCGAGTCGCCGCGCCGCAGCAGCGGCAGCATTGCCTCCACCATGTGAAACACCCCGATCACATTGGTTTCGACGGTGCGCCGCGCCGCTTCCGGGTGCACGTACCGGCTGGGGCCGGGCGCATCCCATTCGGCGGCGATGCCCGCATTGTTCACCAGCACATCGAGCCGACCGTGGTCGCGTTCGATGTCGTCGGCCAGCCGCTGCACCGATGCGGTCGAAGTGACCTCGAGGTGGTAACCGTGTGCGTCGACACCCCGCTCCCCCAGCCGCCGCGCCGCGGCTACCGCCGCTTGCTCCGAACGCCCAGTCACGAGGACCGTGCACCCCGCCAGGCCCAACCCCAGCGCCGTCTCGAACCCGATACCACGGGTCGAGCCCGTCACCACCGCAACCTCGGCCACACCGATTCCTCTCCGAATACGCCGCTCGAAAGAACGTCCCTCGGATCATGGCCCGCGAGGACCACACGGCACCGGCGGGAATCCGACGTGGCATTCCGCGCACCCGGCGGCTCCCTCAGCCTGCGGTCGCCAGCACCCGCCACACCTTTCTGGAACGCGAGCGAACCTGCGGGGCCGCGTACTCGATGCGCCGACGCGCTTCGGTCGCACTGATGCGCAACAGATCGGTCAGCAACTCCACGGTGTCCCGATAGCCGGTATCCGCGGCGAGCCCACGGCGCTCGGCCTCGGCGACGGCGGCGCGCATGGCGGCGTCCAGTCGCCTCCGGCGGCGTTCGGTTTCGACGAGGGTGCGCAGCAGGTCGACATCGGCCAGGTCCGGCCATCCTGGTGCTGGAGCATTCGGCGCCAGCGCGGTCGAATGTGTGGTCACCCGACGCAGCCTACCGCACGATAGAACATATGTTCGAGAAACGCGGCGGATGCTCAGGGGAGTGTGGCGATGGCCAGGGTGCGCAACCGGTCGGGGTCGGCGATGACTTCGTATTCGGTGATGCGAGTGCCTTCGACCTGGAAGCGCAGGACCAGGGTCAGGTGACCTCGCGGGGCGACCACGGCGCCGACCGTTCCGTCGATGAGGGCGGGTTCGGCGAACGCGGCGCGGCGGCCGAATCGGGCGATGTCCTCGGTGACGCGGGTGATGCCGTGCGCGGTGAGCGGGGTGCCGGTGGGGACGGCCGCGGCGTCGGCGCGGCGGACGACGTCGGGAGCCAGGATCGCGAGCAGCGCTTCGACATTGCCGGTGTGGGCGGCGTCCAGGAACGCCTCGACCACGCGGCGGTGCCGGGCGAGGTCCACGGGGGAAACCGCGGGGTTGCCCCGGACGCGTCGGCGGGCGCGGCTGGCGAGCTGTTTGGCAGCCGTCGGTGTGCGGTCGACGACCGCGGCGATCTGGTCGAACGGCACCGCGAAGACGTCGTGCAGCACGAAAGCCACCCGTTCGGCGGGCGACAGCCGATCCAGCACCACCAGCAGGGCGCGGCCGACCGAGTCTGCCTGCACCGCCGCCTGTTCCGGGTCGTGGGTGGTGTCCCACAGGTCGGGGGCAGCGTCGTCGAGCGGGTGCTCGGGATGGGCTGTGCGGGAACGCAAGCGGTCCAGGCAGATTCGTGAAACCACCGTGGTGAGCCAGGCGGACAGGTTCGCCACCTCGGCCGGGTCGGTGCGGTACAGGCGCAGCCAAGTGTCCTGCACGGCGTCCTCGGCCGCGGCCCACGACCCGAGCATGCGGTAGCCGACGGCGTGCAGGTGCGAGCGCTGCGCTTCGAACTGCCTGGCCAACTCGCCCTGATCGGACATCGTCACCTTTCCCCCCGCCCGTTCGTCCACCTGTCGAGACCCCGTACGGGGGAAGTGGCGATATCGAAGGAGTATCCATGTCTACCGCAGCCATCATCGTGTCCGTGCTGGCAGCCCTGGCGGCACTTGTCGCGGCCGGTGCCGACGTGATCCGGACCGACTGGGTGGCAGGCAATATGGCCCGCTACGGCGTGCCTCGCGGTTGGCTGGCAGGGTTGGCGGGCGTCAAGGCCCTGGGCGGAGCGGGGCTGCTGATCGGCTTGGCCGCGCACCCGCTGGCGCTCGCGGCGGCCGCCGGTTTGACGATCTACTTCGTGCTCGCACTCGCAACCGTGGTGCGAGCCCGCGCGTGGTCCGATGTCGGCTACCCGCTGCCGTTTCTCGCACTCGCGGCGGCCGCGCTGGCGCTGCATCTCACCTGATCGGGACGGAACGACAGCCTCGCGGCCAGCCGAGAGTCGCAGCGCTGTATGCGCTCACCGCTGCCCTGATCCCGAAATCGGGCCGTTCCAGAGTCACCCCGGCCTCGCCACCGCGGGGAACCCGCACGACATCATCGCGGAACTTCGGAGTGTGCGGCTCGGACGCCGCGAATCTCGGGCCAGCCGACGGCTATGCCCGAGACAGCGTGCGGGGTTCCAGGCGGCCGGTGGCGGCGAGCAGCAGATCGGCTGTCGAGGCGCGGATCTCGGTGCTCCCGGTGCCGTGGGTCCAGTCGGCGTCGGTGGCGATCAGGCGGGTGTCGCGCAGGCGTTTGCGGGCGCCGTAGAAGCGGCTCCGCAGGACGTGGTCGAGGGCGGCGATGCCGGGGGCGGTGGGGACGGGGCGGGGGCGGCCGAGGGGGCGGGCGATGTCCTGGCCGTGGATGATGATGTCCACCAGGGGGTCGAGTTGGCTCGCGCCCGGGGCGGGGCGGTGGAGATCGGCGCCGTCGCGCAACTGGGCGATGAGTTCGGCCGGGGTGACGTGTGCGGCATATCGGCGTGCCTGGTCGGCGGTCATGCGGTTCCAGTCGCCTCGGGCCCGGATGATGTCGGTGAGGACGCGTCGCCAGGTGTCGCGATTGGAGAGGGCGACATGGGCGAGGACGTCGTGCACGGTCCAGCCGTCGCAGAGGGAGTCGCGGTTCCAGTCGTCGGCGCTGAGCCCGGCGAGGAAGTCCGCGAGGGACAGGCGCTCGTCGCGCACCCACCGCTGGATCAGTTCGGTGTTCACAGGTAACTCCCGGTTCGGACGGACGATTATCCGTAGTGACGGCGCGTGTCACCGATATTCATCGGACCCGGACGTGAACGGGTGGTGACCGCCCGCGGTCGAGGACGCGATCACTGCGCGGGCGCCGACGCGGACCGATAGGGTTCTCGGCGGGCCACAGCGGTCCACCGGGCACGAATAACGAAGGGACGGCGGGGATGTCGGAAGCATCGGTCGAGGTGCTCCTGGACGACTTCGAGGACAAGGGCAACTGGGAACTCGGCGGTGCGGGCGCGGAGCGGACGCATCTGACCACCTTCGCGGAGGGAGCGCCCAACAAGGAGGTGGCCTCCTTCGCCGACGGTGCGGCCGGACGCGACTACCGGGCGCTGGTGCTGTTGATCCGCCGGGCCGCCGACGACTTCGAGGTGGACCTGGTCGCCAAGGCCGGTCGGCCGTTCACCATCGCGGGCGAGCTCACCGCCCTGCGGTTGTGGGTGCGTTCCCCGCACGCCGCCATTCGCGTGCACGCCCGGCTGGAATCCGAGCAGGGCAGCGCGCAGGCGCAGTTCGGCACTGTGCCCGCCGGTGGCGAATGGCAGCATGTGGAGCTCGAGGTTCCGCAGCCGATGACGGACGCCAGCCTGGTGGGTCTGCGGGTGCGGCTCATGCACGTGGTGAAGCAGCAGGGCGAGGTCATGATCCTGCTCGACGACCTCACCGCGACGACAACCCGCTGACACGATCCGCGAGCACGCCCGCCCTCGCGCGGCTGCCCAACCGCCCGGTCGGCTCAGGTGACGCGACCGACGGCGGGCACGGCCGCACCGACGGCTACCGTAGCGGGGTGCCACCTCGTCCCCGCCTACCCCGATTGCCGCAGCTCACCCCGCCGCACGACGCGCGGCGCGGCTACGCGCAGCACGAGGTGCTGGACGAGTTGCGCCGGCTGATCCTGGAGGGAAACCTGCCACCCGGCACCGGGATGCCACTCGGCGAGCTGGCGCGGGAGTTCGGAACCAGTGCGATTCCGGTGCGCGAATCACTGCAAACCCTGATCGGTGAGGGGCTCATCGAGCACAAGCCGAACCTCGGCTATCGCGTCACCCAGTTGACCGCCGCGGAGTTGCGGGAGCTGTATCTGGTGCGCGAACGTCTGGAGTCCACGGCTCTGCTGGCGGCGGTTCCGCGCGCCACCGCCGCGGACCACCGGGCGGCGCGGGAGTCGCACGACCGCATGGAGCGGGCGGTGCTCACCGAGAACGCGGTCGCCTACCACCGCGAGACCAGGGAATTCCACCTCGCCCTGGTGCGGCCGTCGGGGATGCCGCGCCTGGTACACATGTTGGAGTACGCCTGGAACATCACCGAACCGGTGCAGCCCATGGTGCATGTGACCACCGCCGATCGGGTGGTGCTGCACGCCGATCATCGACGGCAGCTGGACGCCTTCCTGGCCCGTGATGCCGAGGCGTTGCTGGCGGCAACCGCGCAGCACCATGCGCACATGACCGGGGTGCTGGATCAGCTGCCGACGACCAGCGGCTTGCTGGCCGCCGATTCGGACGCCGTAAAAGATATATAGTTTTCGCAACACCCGGGCAATACCCGCTCGATAGCGTCGCGCAAATGCCTTTTCCCGCCGTGAGCGGGACTTCACGATCGGATGTGCGACCATGACCGACACTGTTGTGTCGCCGGGGACCGAGGCGGCCCCGGCGACCACCGCGCCGGCATACGATCCCCGGCTCACCAACGAGGATCTCGCCCCGCTGAAAAACCAGACCTGGGGCACCTACAACATCTTCGCGTTCTGGATGTCGGACGTGCACAGCGTCGGCGGGTACGTCACCGCGGGCAGCCTGTTCGCCCTCGGTCTGCACAGCTGGCAGGTGCTGGTGGCGCTGGTCGTCGGCATCACCATCGTGTACGGGCTGTGCAATCTGGTCGCCAAGCCCAGCCAGATCACCGGCGTGCCCTACCCGGTGATCTGTCGCAGCGCCTTCGGTGTGCTCGGCGCGAACATCCCGGCCATCATCCGCGGTCTGATCGCGGTGGCCTGGTACGGCATCCAGACCTTCCTGGCCTCGGCGGCCCTGGACGTGGTGCTGATCAAACTGTTCCCGGGGCTCGCCCCGTACGCGGTGGTCGAGGACTACGGGTTCGTGGGCCTGTCCGCCCTGGGCTGGGGCAGCTTCCTGCTGCTGTGGGTCTTGCAGGCGGCGGTGTTCTGGCGCGGTATGGAGTCCATCCGCAAGTTCATCGACTTCTGCGGTCCGGCCGTCTACGTGGTCATGTTCGTACTGTGCGGTTACCTCATCTGGAAGGCCGGGTGGAGCGCCATCGACCTGAACCTGGGCGCGGTCACGCTGTCCGGCTGGGAGGCGGTGCCGGTCATGCTGGGCGCGATCGCGCTGGTGGTGTCGTACTTCTCCGGGCCGATGCTCAACTTCGGCGACTTCTCGCGCTACGGCCGCAGCTTCGCCGCCGTCAAGCGCGGCAATCTGCTGGGCCTGCCGCTGAACTTCCTGGTGTTCTCGCTGCTCGTGGTGATCACCGCCGGGTTGACGCTGCCGGTGTACGGCGAACTCATCACCGACCCGGTCGCGACCGTGGCCCGCATCGACAACACCTTCGCGATCGTGCTGGGCGCGCTCACCTTCAGCATCGCCACCATCGGCATCAATATCGTCGCCAACTTCATCTCCCCCGCCTTCGACTTCTCCAATGTCGATCCGCAGCGCATCAGCTGGCGGGCGGGCGGCATGATCGCGGCCGTCGGCTCGGTGCTCATCACGCCGTGGAACCTGTACAACAACCCGGAGGTCATCCACTACACGCTGGAGACCCTGGGCGCGTTCATCGGCCCGCTGTTCGGCGTGCTCATCGCCGACTACTACCTGGTGCGCAAGCAGCGGGTGATCGTCGACGACCTGTTCACCATGGCGAAGACCGGAACCTACTGGTACCGCAGCGGATACAACCCGGCCGCCGTGCTGGCCACCGCGATCGGCGCGGCGGTGGCCGTATTCCCCGTGCTCACCTCCGGTGATATCACGGGTATGTACACCGCCGCCCAGTACAGCTGGTTCATCGGCTGCGCACTCGGGCTCGTCTGCTACCACCTGCTGGCCACGCGCGGGCCGCTGCGGCTACCCGCGCCCGAAACTCGGTGAGGGATATGCGTATTCGTGTGATCAACCCCAATACGACGGCCGCCATGACGGCGGTGATCGAGCAGGCCGCCCGCGCGGTGGTCGCGCCCGGCACCGTGGTGGAGGGGATCACGCCGAGTATGGGTCCGGCCTCCATCGAATCGCATTACGACGAGGCGTTGGCCGTGCCCGGCGTGCTGGCCGAGATCGCGCGCGGGGAACAGGTGGGTGTGGACGGGTATGTGCTGGCCTGCTTCGGCGACCCGGGACTGGACGCGGCGCGGGAGTTGGCGCGCGGACCGGTGATCGGTATCGCCGAGGCGGCCATGCACGCGGCCAGCCATCTCGGGCGCGGGTTCAGTGTGGTCACCACGCTGGCCCGCACCGCGGGGCGGGCCCATGATCTGGCGGAACGCTATGGGATGCAACGGTTCTGCCTCGGCGTGCACGCCTGTGAGATCCCGGTGCTGGAACTCGAGGATCCCAAGGCGCGCACCGTGATCGCCGACGCGTGCCGGGAGGCGGTGCACGCCGACGGGTCCGACGCCATCGTGCTCGGCTGCGCCGGGATGGCGGATCTGTGCGAGTACCTCACCGAGGAGGTGGGCGTACCGGTGGTGGACGGGGTCGGCGCGGCGACGCTGACCGTGCAGTCGCTGGTCACCATGGGGTTGCGCAAATCCGGCCGCGGCGAGTTCGCGGCCCCGCTGCCCAAACGCTATATCGGCCTGCTCGCCGAATTCGGAACCGACGGAAAGGACAAGCGCCTGTGACCCTGCCACCGGATGTGCTGGCTGGGATCGAATCCCGACTCGAGGCGGTCGATGCGCGGTTGGCTCGGCACTACCCGGGCGAGCGTCCCGGGCAGCCGATCCACACCGCCTACATCGGTGCCGCCGACGCCACGGTCGATCTGCCGCGCCGCTGGGGTGCGGCGGCCATCGAACTGGGTGAGAAGCATCGCGAACTGCTGACCGGACTGGCCGGGCACGACGTGGTGGAACTGGTGCTGGACCGGCTGCGGGAGCGGCCGATTCAGGATCTGCGCCTGGATTTCGAGGACGGCTACGGCACCCGCGGCGACGAGATCGAGGATCGGGACGCGTCGCGCGCCGGGAAGATGCTGCGGGAGCTGCCCGCGCAGGTGTACTCGCGCGGCATTCGGATCAAGGGTCTGACCACCCTGGAGTGGGCGCGGGCCGTGCGCACCCTGGAGCGAGTGCTCGACGGGGCGGGCGGGGTGCCGTCGGGTTTCGTGTTCACCATTCCCAAGATTCGCGACGCCGACCAGGTGGACACCGCCGTCCTGCTCTGCGATGCCATCGAATCCGCGCACGGACTGCCCTCGGGCGCACTGAAGTTCGAGCTCCAGATCGAGAGCCCGCAGGCGGTGATCGCCGCCGACGGCACCGCCACGGTGGCCCGGGCGATCCACCGTACCGATGGGCGCTGCACCGGATTGCATTACGGCACCTACGACTACAGCGCCGCCTGCGGTATCGCGCCGCAGTTCCAGTCGCTGGAGCATCCGGTGGCCGATCACGCCAAGGCGGTCATGCAGGCCGCCGCCGCGCAGACCGGGGTGTGGGTGTGCGACGGCTCCACGCAGGTGCTGCCGCTGGGGACCGACGACGAAGTGCGCGAGGCGATCGCGCGGCACTTCCGGCTCGTCACCCGGTCCCTGGAGCGCGGCTACTACCAGGGCTGGGATATGGGTGCCGGACATCTGGTCACCCGCTGGCTGGCCACCTTCGCCTTCTACCGAACCGCGCTCGGCGTCGCCGCACCGCGCATCGGCCGCTATCTGGACCGTCAGGGCGGGGCCGTGGTGGACGAACCCGCCACAGCACAGGCGCTGGCCACCGTCGTGCTGCGCGGACTGGACTGCGGCGCGTTCACCGCCGCCGAGGTCACCGCGCTGGTCCCCCGCGCCACCGTCGACGTCCTGCACCAACTGCGAGAAAGGAAGATGCCGACCCTATGACCGGCACGACCCCCGATTTCACGCTGCTCCCGGATCTGGCCCTGCGCACCCTCGGCGGTGCGGTGGTGTGGGCCAATGACGAATCCTTCGCGGAGAAGGAGAATCTCATCCGTCCGGAGGAGTCCACCTACTCCCCCGCCACCTTCGGCCACAAGGGCCAGGTGTACGACGGGTGGGAGACCCGCCGCCGCCGCGGCGAATTGGGCGCGCATCCGGACACCGACGACTGCGATACCGCCATCGTGCGCCTCGGCGTGCCCGGCGTCATCCACGGCGTGGTGGTCGACACCGCGTGGTTCAAGGGCAACTACCCGCCCGAGGTGACCATGGAGGCCATTGCGGTGGAAGGGTATCCGGCCACCGACGAGCTGGTCGCCAGGGACGACTGGACCACCCTGGTACAGCGGGCGAAGGTCGAGGGCGACAGCCGCAACCCGTTCTCCGTCGATTCGCGCAAGCGCTGGACGCATGTGCGGCTGCGCATGTTCCCCGACGGCGGCGTGGCCCGGCTGCGCGTGCATGGTGAGGCGAAACCCGATCTGCGACTGCTGGATTCGGGACAGTTCGACCTGGCGGCACTGGAGAACGGCGGACTGGTGGCCGACTGCTCCAACCGCTTCTACTCGCATCCGCAGAACATTCTGATGCCCGGCCGGGCGCGGGTCATGGGTGACGGCTGGGAGACCGCGCGCCGCCGCGACCGGGACAACGACTGGGTCCGGGTGCGGCTGGCCGGTGAGGGCGTGCTCACCATGGCCGAGATCGACACCTCCTACTTCCTGTTCAACAGCCCGGGCGCGGCCTCCCTCACCGGAATTCGCGCCGACGGCAGCGAGGTCGAGCTGCTGCCGCGCACGGTGCTGCGCCCCGACACCCGGCACCGCTTCGCCATCGACTCCGACGCGGCGGTGACCGAGGTGCGCCTGGATGCCTACCCCGACGGCGGCCTGGCCCGGCTGCGGCTGGTGGGCACCCTGACCGAGGATGCCCGCGCACGACTGCGGGCCGAATACGAGGAGCTGTCGTGACCGAATTCGACACCACCTACCCGCGCGACATGGTCGGCTACGGCCCCAACCCGCCGCATCCGCAGTGGCCGGGCGAGGCGAATATCGCGGTGCAGTTCGTGCTCAACTACGAGGAGGGCGGCGAGAACTGCGTCCTGGACGGCGACGAGGGATCGGAGACCTTCCTCTCCGATATCGTTCCGGCACAGTCGTTCCCGGACCGGCACCTCAGCATGGAGTCGCTCTACGAGTACGGCTCCCGCGCCGGACTCTGGCGGGTGCTGCGTGCCTTCGAACGACGCGATATCCCGCTCACCATCTTCGGGGTGGCCCGGGCGCTGGAACGCAATCCCGAGGCGGTGGCGGCGTTCCAGCGCAACGGGTACGAGATCGCCTGCCACGGGCTGCGCTGGATCTCCTACCAGACGGTCGACCGCGAGACCGAGCGCAAGCATATGGCGGAGGCGGTGGAGATCATCACCCGCCTGTTCGGTGAACCGCCGCGCGGCTGGTACACCGGGCGCGATTCGCCGCACACCCGGGAACTGGTCGTCGAGCACGGCGGATTCGTCTACGACTCCGACTCCTACGCCGACGACCTGCCGTACTGGGTGAAGGTCGGCGACACCGATCAACTGGTGCTGCCGTACACGTTGGAGGCCAATGACATGCGCTTCTCCTCGGCGGCCGGATTCGCCAACGGGGACGAGTTCTACGCCTACCTGCGGGACGCGTTTGACGTGCTGTACGCCGAGGGGATGGCGGGGGCACCGAAGATGCTGTCCGTCGGACTGCACTGCCGGCTGGCGGGGCGGCCCGCGCGGGCGGCGGCGCTGGAGCGGTTCCTGGACTACGTGCAGTCGCACGAGAAGGTGTGGCTGGCGCGGCGGATCGATATCGCCGAGCACTGGCGCACGGTGCATCCGCCGCGCTGAGTGGTGGGAACGGCGCTCGGGCGGAGGGTGCTGCGCTTGCCCACCCTGCGCCCCTGGCGCAGACTGCCCAAGCGCAGCGGCACGGTCCCGGGCGTGCCGCCCCGGTCACCTGCACTCGGGCATACGCCGCCCGCCGGTCGGCACTCAGCCGCCGTGGCGCTCCAGTTTCTCCAGTTCCACGGCGCGGCGCATGGTTTCGCGGGCGCGGGAGCGGTCGCCCGCGTAGTCGTAGGCGCGGGCCACGCGGTAGCAGGTGCGCCAGTTGTCCGGGTCGGCCTCCCATTCGGATTTGACCTGGGCGAAGAGTTGGTCGGCGGCGTCGCGCTGGATGCGGCCGGAGGGGCGGCGGGGCAGGTCGGAGACGTCCAGTTCCTGGCCGTCCTCGGCCATGCGCCGAGCCAGGCGCTGATGGTCGAGGGCGGCGCGGACGGAGCTGTAGACGATCCAGACGCCGACGATCGGGAGGATCAATACGCCGATGCCGATGCCGATGGCGGCCAGGTCACCGGATCCGAGCAGGCTGAACGCGATCCGGCCGAGCAGGAAGAAGTAGAACCCCAGCGCCACCACCAGGAAGGCGATCAGCCCGATGATGCGCGGCGACCGATTGCCGCCGGTACCGCTCACCGCCGCACCTGGCCGACGCTCGACAGCGCCGCGCATGCTGCGCCCTGTGTCATCCGCTCACTCGCACACACGCTCACTGCCGCACGACCCTCGGTGCCGCCGCGCAGGCTGCGACCTGTGTCATCGGCCCGCTCGCTCACAGGTCCAGCAGCGGATCGATGCCGACGGTCAGGCCGGGGCGGTGCGGGGTCTTGCGGACGCCCAGCAGCACGCCCGGTGCGAAGGAGCTGCGGTCGATGGAGTCGTGGCGGATGGTGAGGGTCTCGCCCTGGGTGCCGAACAGCACCTCCTGGTGGGCGACCAGTCCGGCGAGGCGGACCGAGTGCACCCGCACCCCGTCCACATCAGCGCCGCGCGCGCCCTCGAGTTCGGTGGTGGTGGCGTCGGGGCTGCGTCCGACCCCGGCCTTCTCGCGTGCGGCGGCGATCAGCCCCGCCGTGCGGTAGGCGGTGCCCGACGGCGCGTCGGCCTTGTTGGGGTGGTGCAGTTCGATGACCTCGACGGAGTCGAAGAACCGCGCCGCCTGCTCGGCGAACCGCATGGACAGCACCGCGCCGATGGCGAAGTTCGGCGCGATGAGCACGCCCACCTCCGGGTTCTGCGCCAGCCACCCGCGCACCTCGTCGAGTCGCGCGGCATCGAAGCCGGTGGTGCCGACCACGGCGTGGATCCCGTGCTCGACCAGCCACCGCAGATTCGGCATCACCACGTCGGGGTGGGTGAAGTCGACCACGACCTGCGTCCCGGACTCGGCGAACGCGTCCAGCGCATCCCCCTTGTCCACCTGCGCGACCAGCTCCAGATCATCGGCCGCCTCGACCGCCGCGCAGATCGCCTGCCCGACCTTGCCCTGCGCCCCGAGCACACCCACCCGGATCCGGTTCGTGGTCACCTGTTCTCCTCACCCGTCGTTCGGCAGTCGCCAGTGAGCCTACTGCGCCCACCGAGCACCGCCGGACCCCCGGTGGGATGCGTCCCTCTCCACGTCACCGAGTACGGCACCGTGCAGCCCGCGCGCCTATCGGGTCCACGGATCGACGATCGGCACGCCGGTCACTTCGAAGTCCCGCACATTGCGGGTCACAATCGTGAGCCCGTGAGATTCGGCGGTCGCGGCGATGAGTCCGTCGACCGGGTCGACGCAGCGGCCCAGCACGTCCACCCGGGCCCGCAATCGTCCCCACGCCAGCGCGACGACCTCGTCGATCGGTAGCAGCCGACCCGCGAAACGATCCGGCACCTCCTCCGTCAACCATGCGGACAGCCGCTCCCGCCGTTTGCCGTCCGGCAGTCTGTCGACGCCCCTACGCAATTCACCGAGCGTCACGACGCTGAGGAATGTGCGGTCCTCGTCGATCGAGTCGAACCAGTCGGCCAGCCCTCGATTCGGTTGGGGCTTCACCCATTCCGATACCGCGTTGGTGTCGAGGAGAAAATTCACAGCCGGACGTCCCGGTGGTGGGAATCACTGCGCTCGCGCTCGATCACCACCCCGGAGTCACGTAGCGGCGATTCGGCGAAGAACTGAGCCAGACTACCGGTGCGCGCACTTTTCCGACGCCACTCGTCCACCGGCACCACGACGGCCACCTCACGTCCGCGCCTGCTGATCACCTGCGGTCCCTCCCGTTCGACCTTGTCGATCAATTCGGACAGCTTGGCTTTGGCCTCCGCCAGCGGCCACGCGACGTCCATGCGGGTTCGTCGAGCCTCGTCCACCATCTGACCACCTCCCACATCCAGGCTAGTCAAACTAGTCACTTCGGTCTATAGCCGATCCGAATGATCAACATTCGGCGTCCAGACGTCAGTCGAAGACGATGATCTGGCGCAGGGCGTGGCCGGAGGCCAGTTCGTCCATGCCCTGATTGACGTCCTCGAGGCGGATGCGGGCGGAGATGAGGCGTTCCACCGGGAGGCTGCCCTCTCGCCACATGCGCACGTACTCGGGGATGTCTCGGGACGGCACGGCGGAGCCCAGGTAGCTGCCGACGATGGAGCGGCCCTGGGCGACCAGTCCGAGCGGGGAGATGGTGGCGGTCGCGTCCGGTGCGGGCAGGCCGACGGTCACCGTGGTACCACCGGGAGCCGTTGCGGCGACGGCGGTTTCGAAGGCGCGGACATTGCCCGCCGCTTCGATCACGATCTCGGCCTGGATGCCCTCGGCGGCGACCTCGGCCGGGGTGTAGGCGGCCGTCGCGCCGAATTCCGTGGCCGGCTTCAGTTTCTCGGGCACGGTGTCGACGGCGATGACATCGCGGCCGGTGCCCTCCCGCAGCGCGGCGGCCACCAGCACGGCCGCCATGCCGACCCCGCCGAGCCCGACCACCATGATGCGGTCGGCCGGTCCCGGCTTCGCCGAATTCAGCAGCGCCCCACCGCCGGTCAGCACGGCGCAGCCCAGCACCGCCGCCACGTCGGCGGGCACGTCGTCGTCGACCGGCACCACCGAACGGCTGTCGACCACGGCATGGGTGGCGAAGCCGGACACTCCGAGATGGTGGTGCACCTCGTCGCCGTCGCGCAGCAGCCGCCGCCCACCCGCGAGCAGTTCGCCCGCGTTGTTGGCGAGGCTGCCCGGCAGGCACGGTGTGCGCCCCTCGGTGGCGCATCCGGCGCACTCCCCGCAGCGCGGCAGGAAGGTCATGACCACCCGCTGGCCGACGCGCAGCGTGCTCTCCCCCGGCCCGACCGCTTCGATCCGCCCGGCCGCCTCGTGGCCGAGCAGCATGGGCACCGGCCGCACCCGGTTGCCGTCCACCACCGACAGGTCCGAATGGCACAGTCCGGCGGCCTCGATCCGGACCAGCAATTCGCCCGCTCCGGGCTCGGCCAGGTCGAGTTCGCTCACGGTTATCGGCTGGGACCGCTCGTAGGGCGGCTCCGCGCCGATCCGCTCCAGTACTGCACCACGAATCCTCATGGGCCAGACGGTACCCAATTTTCCCCCTTTCGGAACGAGCCGAAGCCTGCTTCTATTGTCCCAGACACCAGGAGGCGACCATGAGCAGAGTCCAGACGTCCAGCCGGGCGCTCAACCATGTGGTGACCGACTTCTTCGGGCAGGTCGCCCGCGCCTACGACAGTGCGACGCTGCAACGCCTCGTGTACCGGCCGCCGCAGGATCAGGTGGTGGCCGAACTGCGCGCCGCCGGTTCCCGCCGGATCGCCGATATCGGCTGCGGCACCGGCATTCTCACCGATCGCATCGAGCGCGAACTGCACCCCGAGGTGGTGTACGGGGTGGACGCCTCGGCGGGCATGCTCGCCCGGGCCGGGCGGCGTTCCACCGCGGTGCGCTGGGTACGCGGCCCGGCCGAGCGGTTGCCGCTGGCCGACGGCGAACTCGACGCGGTGGTCACCACCAGTGCCTTCCATTTCTTCGACCATCCGGCGGCGCTGCGCGAATTCCACCGGGTGCTCGCGCCCGGCGGTCTGGTGGCCATCGCCACCGTGCATCCGTCCGCCCCGGCCAGCCGCCCCCTACAGCGGCTCACCCGCAGCCCGAAGTTCCCGGCGCACGCGCCCTCTCCGCAGGAGACGCGAAACCTGCTGGAGCGAGCCGGTTTCGAGGTGACCGATCAGCGCAAGGTGCACCGGCCGCCGCTGCCGGACTTCCTGATTCCCGATGTGATCACCGTCGCCCGCCGCCGCTGACCGGTCACCCGATGCGGCGCGCTCGCATATCGCCGGGCACCGGCACCTCCCGCACGGTGCCGTCGGGCTGCGCGTACACCATGGCACCGCCGCCGGTGTAGATACCGACCAGCACCGGTCCGCGGGTGCGGAAGTCACTGAAGACCAGGTCGCCGGGTGCGACCCTGCTCGCGGGCACCTCCGTGCCCACCTCCCACTGCTGTTCGACCGTGGTCGGCAGGGTGATGCTGCCGCCGCTGGCCGCCGAGACGGCCGCGGCGGTGAAGCCCGCCTCGTCGAACCCACCGGCGGACGGCCCCTGCGGTCCGCCGCCGCCGAAGACGTAGGGGGTGCCGACCCAGTCGTGCGCGGCCTCCACGATCTGCGGGCCCAGATCCGCGTCCGGATCGGGGACGAAGCGTCCGGCGCTGCCCATACTGCGGAATCCGGCCTCCGCGGCCAGGATTCGCGCCACGTAGGGGCGGGTCTCGGTGTAGTGCGCGGCGTACTGGTTGGGCATGCCGCCCGAGGCCAGCACGGCTCCCTCACCGGCGTTGTAGGCGGCCAGCGTCAGCGCCGTGACGTCACCGGCCACCGTGCCCTGGTCGACCCAGCCCTGCACCTTGTCCGCCAGCGCGCACATGTAGCGGCCCTGACCGATGATGGCGTCGCCGTCGTCCCACACACTGGCCACGCCGTTGCCGTCGGCGTCGATGACATAGGGCTGGCCGTCCGGTGCGGCCGAGACCGCGGTACCGGGCATGAACTGCGCCAAACCCTGTGCGCCCGCCGGAGATACGGCGCCGCGCCGGAAGCCGGATTCGGCCTGGCCCTGCGCGGCCAGCAGCGAGGCGCTGATCTGCGGGCACAGCGACCCGGCGCGCCGGTACCAGATCTCGAGTTCCGGCGGCACCTTGCCGCTGGCGAGATTGCCGCCCGGGCTGCCGAAACCGTTGTCGCAGAACACCGAGACCAGATCCTCGAGCGACGGCATGGCACCGCCCGACAGCCACGGCATCGGGTCCACCGCCCGCCCACCGGTCATGCGGCCGCCGGGGACGAGTTCGAAATGCAGGTGCGGTCCGGTGGATTCACCGGCATTGCCGACATCGGCGATGTGCTGTCCGGCGCGCACGACATCGCCGACCTTCACGTAGATCTGCGGCAGGTACATATGTCCGTAGACGGTGGAGTAGCGGTTCCCCTTCGCGTCGAGGTGGTCGATCACCACCCAGCCGCCGAAACCGGAGGCCGGTCCCGCGGCCACCACCCGGCCGTCGGCCGCGGCGAAGATGGGAGTGCCGGAGGGGGCGGCCAGGTCGACGCCGTGGTGGCCGCCGCCGCGCGACCCGTAGACGTCGGACACGGTGTAGGAGTTCGCCGCGAGCGGGAAGCTGCGAGAGTTGTTGGGGCGCAGGCCGCCCGCCTCGTTGACCGGGCCGGGCATGGCCGCCAGCGACACGGTCGGATCGTCGAGGGCCGGGGTGGTCGCCTGTTCCTTCACGGTGACCTGCACCCGGTCCATGTGGTTGAGCTCGTCGCTGCCGCGATCCGCGAGCGGTGTCCAGCGCACGCCCGCCGCGGTGTCGGGGGTCCAGCTGCGCTGCTTCCAGATCACGTACTCCACACCGAAATTCGCGGCGTTCTCCTGGAGGAAGGCGACGATGGCGTCGCCCTTGGCCTGACCGATGCCATCGGCGCCCACGATGAATTCCACCGCGCGTCCGCTCGCATGATCGGGATAGGCGCTGTCGTCCATGCGTCCGCGCATATCCATCATGCCGAACCGGGCCACCACGCAGCGCAGCGCGCGCAGCGCTCCCTCCTGCAGGCCGACCTCGGCCGGTGCACCGGTGGCCGGGCAATTCGGTTCCGTCGCAGCGCGTGTCGTGGTGGCGATGGCGGGCATACCGGGGGCGCAGGCGTCGTCGCTGGCGGGCAGGACGATCACCAGCAGCAGGGTGACCAGGGCCAGCACCGTGCCGCCCGCGATCATCGCCAGGCGAGAGCCCGTCACGCGAGAGCGCTCCCGGCCGGTGCGGCGAGCGGACCGACCACGACCGCCGGAACAGGTGCGCCGACCGCCGATGCGGTGGACTGCACTGAGCGAGGCATCGGTCATGCTCCTTCGGCGCGAACGGGTCGGGCGTGATCGGCACAGATCGCGAGGTCATTCTGCCATGCCCGGAGCGGGGACGGCGGTATCTCCCGCGAGTGTTCACCGCGCGGTCCGACGCGACGGCCCGGGTACGTCGGATACCGCGATCGTGCATGGCGACGGTTGCGGCCCACCCGAACGCAGACGGCCGCACAGCGACACGGGTGCGCGAATGCGCCGGTGTGGCGACGCGGGATGTGCGGACGCGCCAGTCGGCGACGCGACCCCCCGGTGCCGCCACGGCCAGCTGCGCGGGGTCGCGGTGGGCCGGATCGCGGGGTGCCCGCGCGATCTGCCCGCCGCCCACCGGTACCGGGGTGTTCGGCGCGAGCACGATATCGGACGCCTGTTGCCGCACCGCCTTCCGCGCTACGCGCGGTGCGGCGGGAACCGCGTCGGCCAGGATCGCGGATGCGGCAGGTAGAAGGCACCGTAGGGAACCCGGAGCACGGCGGGCGGGACAGAGCGTGCACGGAGCTGACCGGTGGCTCGGGGCAGCGACCGCTCGATCTCCGCCCAAAACGAACTGGACGGCGCAGGATGGAGGGTATGCGCGGAATCCCCCCGTTCGGCACCGTGTCCGCGACTGCGACACCCCGCTCCGGCGACCGGCGCCGGGGCTACGGCGAACAGCACCACAGCTCCAGCGAGCAACACCGCAACTCCAGCGAGCAACACCGCAACTCCAACGCACAGCACCGCAACTCCAACGCACAGCACCGCAACTCCAGCGAACAGCACCGCAGCTACGGCGAACAGCGCTGGGGCTTCGGCCGGTCACGGTGGCGGACAGGGACTTCGGTTCCGCTGCGCGTGATCGCGGCGGGTCTCCTCGCGCTGGGCGCGGTCACGGCCTGTGGGGACGGTGCGGACGGCTCCGGTGATTCGCGGGTCGTCGCCACGTCGCTCGCGCCCAGCAGTTCCTCCGGAGTACCGGATCTGGACGCGGGGCAGGATCTGGTGCACGGGCTGGACGCGCCCTGGGGGCTGGCCTTCCTCCCCGACGGGAGCGCGCTGGTCGCCGAACGCGATACCGGTCGGATACTGCGGGTGGTGCCGGGCACGGCGGCGGAGCCGGTGTACGCGGTGCCGGAGGTGGCGGCGGCCGGGGAAGGTGGGCTGCTCGGCCTCGCCGTCTCCCCGAACTATGCCGAAGACCGTTACGTGTACGCCTATTTCACCGCCGCCGACGAGAACCGCATCGTGCGCTTCCGGCTCGGCGAACCACCGACGGTGATCTTCTCCGGCATCGCGGCGGCGTCCATCCACGACGGTGGCCGGATCGCCTTCGGTCCGGACGGCATGCTCTACGTCGGTACCGGCGACGCGAGTCGCCCGGCGCTGTCGCAGGATCCGAGCAGTCCGAACGGAAAGATCCTGCGCCTCACACCCGATGGCGGCCCCGCACCCGGCAATCCCACGCCGGGCTCCCCCGTCTACAGCCTGGGCCACCGCAATGTGCAGGGGCTGGCGTGGGATTCCGCGGGCCGCCTGTTCGCCGCCGAATTCGGCCGCAACCGCGCCGACGAGATCAACCTGATCGAACCGGGCCGCAATTACGGCTGGCCGGAGGTGGAGGGGGTCGGCGGCGGTGACCGATTCGTCGATCCGCTGGTCACCTGGGAAACCTCGGAGGCGTCGCCCTCGGGTGTCGCCATCGCCGGCGACATCCTCTACGTGGCCGCGCTGCGCGGCGAGCGGCTGTGGACGGTGCCGCTGCGCGACGGCGCGCTCGGCACGCCGACCGCGCGCCTGGCCGATCGGATCGGGCGGCTGCGCACGGTGGCGGTGGCACCCGACGGCGCGCTCTGGCTGACCACGTCGAATACCGACGGCCGCGGCGACGTGCGCGCCGGCGACGATCGGATCGTCCGCTTCCCCGCGCGTTAGATCAGCGGTTCCAGCTGCGAGCTCACCGGGCGCGGCGGCCAGTGCTCGGGCTTCACGTTCTCCGGTTTCGCACCGGGATCGTCGTCCCAGTCGAACTGCGTCCCCACCCACGCCTTGGGCCGCTCGAAGGACACCTCGCGGGCGTGCAGGGCGGCGCGGCGGAAGGAGATGTCGCCGAAGAAGTCACCGCCGGTGAAGCACACCGAGCGCGCCTCGAAGACGGCGTCCGCGAAGGACACCGCGCCGTGATATTCGGCGTCGGCGAAGTCGATCTCCTGGGTGCCGCCGGAGCGCCAGCGCTGCCGCGCGCCGAGTTGGGTGCCGTCGAAGCTGGTGCCCTCGGCGTAGAAGCGAGCACCGGTGAACGCGACCTTGGTCCCGGAGAATTCGGCGCTGTCGAAGGAGATGCGGTCGCCGTCGAAGACGACGCGGCCGAAGGAGGTGAGTGCGGAGCCGAAGTTCACCTCACCGAAGTTGGTGCGCTGGTTGGCGAAGGTGGCGCGGTCGAAGGTGGTGCGCGCACCGGAGAATTCGGCGGATTCGAAGCTGGTCGGACAGGAGAAGCTGGCCTCGGCGAAGCTCACCGCCGTGCCGTCGGGTTCGGCGCGATCCGCCTCCGGTGGCTGGAATCGCGCGTGCTGGAAGGTCACGCCGCGACCGCGGAAGGCCGCGCCCTGGAAGCTGACCCGCCGTCCGATGAAGCGCGCGCCCTCGAAGCTGGTGACGCGGGAGGCGACGAAATCGGTGTTGGTGAAGCGGGTGCTGTCGCCCGCGAAGACCGCGTTCTGGAAGTCGGCGTTCTCCAGTACCGCCTCGGTGAAGTCGAAATCGCATGCCGACCACGAACTCTCGGCGGTGTCGCGCAGGTGTTCGGCGATGACGCGCACGATGGTGTCGCGCACCTGCCGGTCGTTCTGCCGGTAGTGGTAGACCCGCTCCACCCCCGCGCCGTCCTCCTCCAGCCGCTCGGTGCGGGAGACGAGGTGGTTGACACCCTCCTTGGCCGCGTACGGCAGCCGCAGGTAGGCGCACAGCACGTCGATGCACTGCTGACGTCGGGCGCGTTCGGGGAATTCGTCGGCCACCCCGGCCATGGCGTACACGCCGGCGAGCCGCACGGCGACGTCCGCAGCGCCCAGTTGCAGGGCGGCCGCGCCGAACAGCTCCGAGAAGCGGCCGCGGTCGTGATCGCGCTGCCGTCTGGCGGCGAGCACCAGCGCCACCGCGACGCCGACCCCTGCGGTCACCCAGAGCGCGATCTCGGCGAGATCGAGCCGATCCGGGCGCGCATCGGTCGCGCCGAACAGTAACCACAGCACCCACCAGGTGAGTGCCGCCACCGCCACGCCGCTCGAGACCGCCAGGAACACCGACGGCGAGAGCGCCGTTCGGGTCCGTCGCTCGGTCTTGGACCCGAACCACCCCCAACGCCGCCGCATAGCGAGATGGTAACGACCGCGGCGCGCGAGCGCACAGGGAGCCCCGATTCCCGTTCCGCTCCATGAGATTCGATGCCGACCGGATGGTTCGCGACCAGGCACTATGCCCGAAAAGCGAAGTCCGCCCGACGGTTCCCACCGCAGGGCGGACTCTCCACGCCGCCCGGTCGCCTCGAACCGCCCGCCGCGCCGAACCGGGTCGCCGTCTCATGCCGTCCGTCGTCGCATGCCCAGGCCCGCCGCCACCAGGCACGCCACCGCCACCGCACCGACGAACCAGGGGAAGACCGTATTCAGCCCCCAGGTGGTCGCCGCCCAGCCCGCCAGCACCGTCGGCAGCGCCATGGCCGAGTAGGCCAGCAGGTAGTAGGCCGACATGGTCTCGCCGCGCTTGTGCTGCGGCACCACATCGGAGAGGTGGCGCAGCGAACCGCCGAAGCCGAGTCCGAAGGTCGCACCCAGCAGCACCCCCGAGGCCAGCACCCACACCCCGTTGTGGGTGGCGAGCGCGGGCAGGGTGAGCAGCAGCGCCGCCGCCATGCCGATATCCCCGGCGATGGCCGCGCGACGGGCCGGAATGGCGGTGGCGAAGAACTGCGCCAGCGCACCGGCGGTGGCCGTGGCCGCCACCACCGCGCCGCCGAACACGAGATTGTGCACCCCGGTCTTGGCCGCCGCCAGCGACGGATACAGCGACAGCAGCACGCCCAGCACCGACCAGGCCGCCATCACGCCCAGCGCCGAGAACCAGAAGTCGCCGCGAATCTCCTGCGGCACCGCCGGTTTGGCGATGCGGATGGGACCGGCCACCCGGGCCGTGTGCGGTTCGCGCAGCGCCAGTACGCCGACGCCGACCAGCAGACAGACCACGGTGATCACCACGTAGGGCGTGCGCAGCGGATACGGCGCGTACTGCGCCAACAGCGCCGAACCCAGAATGGCGACGGCCATGCCGACATTGAAGGCCACCCCGGTCAGCTGCCCGGAGCGCGCACCATGTTTGGGCCGCAGGTCCAGCAGCGCCGCCGCGCCCGCCACCACCGTCGAGCCGACCGCCGCGCCGTGCAGCGCCCGCGCCAGCAGCAGCATGGCCACGTTGTCGGCCAGCAGGAACACCACCAGTCCGGCGACCATGATGCCGAAGGCTCCCAGCAGCACCGGCTTTCGGCCCACGGCGTCGGAGATCCGGCCCGATACCAGCACCGCGCCCAGGGCCGCGACGGCGTAGGCGGCGAAGACGAAGGTGGTGGTGAGCGGCGTGAAATGCCACTCCTGCTGGTAGATGCCGTAGAGCGGGGCCGGCACCCCGGACACTCCCAGTGCCACGCCGCTGGCGGCGAGTACGAGCGCGTACGCCCAGGTCTGTGTGCCCGGCTCGGCCCGAACCGCAACATCCGCTGACATCGAACTCTCCATCAGGTAAGTTTGATCGTGATCGAACCTGACCATACTCCTGGTTCGATGATCGTCAAACCAGTCTCCGAGTGAGGTAGCTCATGTCCGACACCGATGTGAAGCCCGCGGTGGCGCCGCTGTCCACGGTGCTCGGCGCGCTCCAGGACCCGATTCGCCTGGAGATGGTGCGCCGTCTCGGCACCGCGGGCGAACCACAGCGCTGCAGCGCGCTCTACGACTCCATCAGCAAATCGACCGCCGCGCACCACTTCAAGATCCTGCGCGAGGCCGGCCTCACCGATCGCGAATCCGTGGACGGGCAAACCTTCGTCCGGCTGCGCACCGCCGAGATCGGCGCGGCGCTGCCCGGCCTGCTCGAGGCGGTGCTCGAGGCTGCCAACAGGTCGAGTGACACCACCGACAAATAGTGCAGATCCGACGATAAACCCTGCAGCCATCGGACCCCCGGCCGCGCTACCGTCATCTCATGCGTATTCGCGTCGCGACGACGGAGGACCTGCCAACACTCCAGAAGATCGAGATCGCCGCCGGAGAGCCCTTCCGCACCCTCGGCATGCTCGAGATCGCCGATGACGACCCGCCCAGCATCGAGACCCTCGACGCGCACCTGCGCGCGGGCCGGGCCTGGGTCACCGTGGACGACGACGGCATGCCCGTCGCGTACCTCGTCAGCAGGCAGGTGGACGACACCGAACACATCTGCCAGGTCTCGGTCATCCCCGATTTCGCCCATCACGGCATCGGGCGCACGATGATCGAACGATTGGCCGACTTCGCCCGGGCGCGGGGGCTGCCCGCGCTGAGTCTCACCACATTTCTCGAAGTGCCCTGGAACGCACCGTATTACGAACGGCTCGGCTTCCGCCGGATACCCGATGCGGAACTCACCCCGGAACTGCGGGAGATTCGCGCCCACGAGGCCGAGGTCGGCCTGGACCGCTGGCCCCGCATCGCCATGCGGCGCGAGCTGGCCTAATCGTTCGAACAGTGCTCGCCGCCGGGTGATTTCGCGCCCGGCGGCGCGAAGGTGCGCGTGAATTCCGGGCAGTCGACGAGCCGGGAGTGCGTACAGACGGCCGCGTGCCGCAGACCGTCGCGCATGCGGGTGAGCCGGGCGATGTCCTCGTCGACCTCCCGCGCCTTCCGGGCCAATTGAGCGCGCAGGGCGGTGTCGTCGGGGGTGGCGCGCAGGAAGTGCTGAATCTCGGCGATGGTGAAACCGGCACGGCGGGCGCAGGCGATGAGCGCCAGCCGGGGCACCACCTCCGGTTCATAGGTGCGGCGCAGGCCGTTGCGGCCCGCCGACGCGATGAGCCCCTGCTGTTCGTAGTAGCGCAGGGCGGAGGCCGCCATCCCGGATCGAGCGGCGACCTCGGCGATATCCAACAGGGCGTGGGACATATCACTCCTTGACTTGAAGCGCGCTTCAAGTCACAGACTAGCGCCCATGCAGATCCATCACCTCAACTGCGGCTCCATGGCCGAGATCGAAGCGACCTACGACGTGGCCCCCGCCCCCACGGTCAACCACTGCCTGCTGGTGGAGACCGCCGACGATCTGGTGCTCATCGACACCGGACTCGGGCTGGAGAATGTGCGGAATCCGGCGGGCACCCTCGATCCGGACTGGGTCGACTTCGCCCGACCGGCGCTCGACGAGCAGGAGACCGCCATCCGCCAGATCGAGCGGCTCGGCTACTCCCCCGGCGATGTCGGCCACATCATCCTCACCCACCTCGACGTCGACCACTCCGGCGGCCTGCCGGACTTCCCGCACGCGCGGGTACACGTCCACGCCGCCGAATTGGCCACGGCCCTGGCCGAATCCGCCGCCAGCCGCTACCGCCCCGCGCACTGGGCACACGGCCCGACATGGGTGAGCTACGCCCCGGAACCCGGCGACGAATGGTTCGGCTTCACCTCGGCCCCCGTCCAGGGGCTGAGCCCCGACTTCCGCCTGGTCCCCCTCGGCGGCCACACCCCCGGCCACACGGGCGTCGCGGTCCGCCACGACGACCACTGGCTCCTGCACTGCGGCGACGCCTTCTTCTACCACCGCGAACTGGACCTCCCACCCCAGCCCCACCCCCTGCTCGACCTGCTCCAGCAGTCCACCGAATTCGACCGCGACCTTCGCCTGGGCACCCAGGCCCGCCTCCGCGAACTCGTCCGCACCCACCCGCAGGAGGTCACCCTCTTCAACGCCCACGACCCCTGGCAACTCCAGGCCCGGCAGGCCCCGGCCCACAGCGCGTGAAAGCAGGCCGAGGTCGTGCGTGCGAACGACTCGGTACCGCGAGTCCGGCGGGACAGGCCGACACCCCGGGTACCGACGCCGGGCGGCCACCGGCCTCGCACCCAGCCCGGCTCGGTATCCAGCCGGTTCGACGTGGCCACCGCGCACACCGAGGAAACCATCGGGCCGCGGTCGTGACCGAAGCCGCATCAGCGCAGGGCATTCGCCGAAGGCGAAGGTGGAACCGGGCGCGGGCACCTACGCGGTGCGCCCGGTGCACGCCGCGACAGCGGGGCGCACGGCCGGGCGCCGGTGGATTACGCCGGGGGCGGCGGTGGGGGTGCCTCGCCCTCCACGGGGGCGGGTGGGGGTGGTACGTCCGCGGGCGGGGCGGGCTCCGGGGCCGGGGGTGCCGGTTCCGCGGGAGGTGGCGGGACGGGCTCGCCCGGGGGCGGTGGGGCCGGTTCGCCGGGCGGGGGTGAGACCGGTTCGCCGGGGGGTGGGGCGTCGGGGGCGGGTGGGGCCACGGGTTCGGCGGGCGGGGGCGCCGGGGTGGTCGTCGTCGGGGTGGCCGAGGTCGTGGTCGTCGGCGCGGGGGTCACCGCCGGGGTGACCGGGACCGGGTCCGGGTCGGTGCCGCGGTAGTCGGCGGTGGCGGTGTGTCCGGCGGTCCACCAGAAGGCCGCGCCCGCCGCCACGATCACCGGGGCGATGAGGGCCGCCAGCATGGCCGCGAGGCGGCGCAGGCGGCGACGGCGGGCCTGAACCAGCAGGGTGACAAGGGTTTCCACGGCGAGGGTGAACGCCACCGCGCTGACCACGGCGGCCAGCGCCCAGGCGGCGTCGGGCTGCCGCGCCCACTGGGCCAGCGCCGCGACCGCGCCGACGCCGATCAGGCCGCCCACGAGCACGCCGAGGAAACCCTTGGCCGCGTAGGGGTAGCTGCCCAGCGCGTCTTCCTCGCCGCCCTTGCGCCGCAACCACGCCAGGAAGACCAGCACATGGCCGACCCCGGCGCCGACGGCCGCGGCCACCAGCAACACCTGGGCGCCGTGCACCTCGGCCGCCTCGTGGCCGGTGGCCAGCAGCACGGCCCCGTACCCGGCCATGAGCGCGGTCACCACCAGGGTCGCGAGTCCGGCGAGCGCTCCGGGCCGGGCGCCGATCCGCCGCTTCAGATACCCCTCGGGCAGCTGTCGCCGCAGCATCCGGTACACCACGAACCAGGCCACCGGAATCACCGCGAGCAGCACGGGCAGCAGGCCGAGCAGGCCCGCCGGGGGCAGCCACACCGACGCCAGCGCGGCGATTCCCGCACCGGCCCACACCCATTCGGCCAGCCGCAGCAGTCCCCGCCAGGTGCGGGCGGACAGCGTCTGCCGCGCGGGCAGATGGTCCGGCCGGGAGGCGAGCAGTCCGCGCAGCACACCCACCGGTCCCCCGCGCCACGCCTGCAGGCGCGCTTGCAGCACAAGCAGTTCCGGGTGCAGCGAGTTCAGCGCGAGCCCGTCCTCGACGTGTTTCGCCGCCGCGATGCGGTCGGAGAACTCGAGTTCCACCTCGGCCGCCGCGGCATGGGTGTCGGCGGTCGGCGCGATCCGCAGCGCCCGCACCACGGCGGTGCGCGCCTCGGAACGTTCGGCTTCACTGGGGCCGAATTTCCGCGCGATCACCCCCGCCACGGTGAGCAGCGCGTTCGGATTCTCCGGCGCGAGCGAAACGGCAACCCGCGCATGCCGAATCGCCTCCTCCCACCGCGCCGACGCCTCGAACGCCAGCGCCGCGGTCAGATGCGGCTCCACCCGATCGGGGTCGGCCGCGATGGCCAATCCGACCATCCGTAGCGCCTCGTCCACCCGGTCCAGCCGATAGGCGATATCGGCCATCGAATTCAACAGTTCCGGATCGTGCGGTGCGTCCTCCAACGCGTCCCCGACTATCCGCCGAGCCTCTTCCAGCCGTCCGAGATCACTTGCGGCACGCGCGCTTTCCAGCACCTGCGAGGTGTCGTTCATCCCTCTCCCGATCAAAACACTCCGGACGCTGAGACTAGCCTGTCAGCGACCGGCGGGCAGCGGCACCCGGCCGACAGCCGCCGACAGTCTCGCACGCGGGCCGCCGGAAGGTAGCCGAACCGATTCGGGGCGGGCTAGCCGACCAGGCGGCGCACCGCCGCGGGCAGATCGCGGGTGCGGCGGTAGGGCCCCGCCACCGCCGCCCCGAACGGGCGGGAGAGCAGGGTGCGGGCGATGGCGGACACCTCGTCGGTGGTGACTTCGTCTATGCGGGCGAGGGTTTCGGAGACGCTGCGGTGATTGCCGTAGCTGAGTTCGCTGCGGCCGATGCGGTTCATGCGCGAGCCGGAGTCCTCCAGACCGAGCACCAGGCCGCCGCGCAGCGAACCCTTGGCGCGGGCGCATTCGGCGTCGGTGATGCCGTCGGCGGCCACCTCCTCGAGCACGCCGCGCGCCAAAGCCGCCACCTTGCCGAGGTTTTCGGGCTGGCAGCCGAGATACACCGAGAAGGCCCCGGTGTCGGCGAAGGTGTCCACGCTCGAATACACCGAGTACGCCAGCCCGCGCTCCTCGCGAATGCGCTGGAACAGCCGCGAACTCAGTCCACCGCCGAGCACCGTGTTGAGCACCGACAGCGGCCAGCGCTTCTCACCCTCGTGCCGACCGAAGGCCCGGGTGCCGAACACCAGATGCGCCTGTTCGCTGTCGCGGAACATGCGGTGCAGTTCGGGGGCGCCGCGCGGCCGGAATCGGCCCTCGCGGCGCGGGGCCGGTTCCCGGCCGGGTTCGAGCCGGTCGGCGAAGGCGCGGTGCACCAGCTCGACGGTGTGCTCGTGTTCGACATTGCCCGCCACCGCGACCACCATCCGGTCCGGCCGATAGCGGCGCAGGTGGAACGAGTGCAGCTGGTGCGCCTGCATGGCTTCGATGGTCTCGATGGATCCGATGACCGGACGGCCCACGGGATGATCACCGAACAGCGCCGACAGGAAGGTGTCGCCCACGATGTCCTCGGGATCGTCGTCGCGCATGGCGATCTCCTCGAGCACCACCTGCCGCTCGACGGCCACGTCCTCGGCCCGGCACAGCCCGCGCAGCACCACATCGGACACCAGATCCACCGCCAGCGGCAGATCCTCGTCGATGACGTGCGCGTAGTAGCAGGTCTGCTCCTTGGCGGTGAACGCGTTGAGTTCGCCGCCGACCGCATCCATGGCCTGCGCGATATCGAGGGCGGATCGTGACGGCGTCGCCTTGAACAGCAGATGTTCGAGGAAGTGCGCCGCCCCGGCCACCGTGGGCCCCTCGTCGCGCGAGCCGACGCCGACCCACACACCGATGGAGGCCGACCGCACCCCGGGCACATGTTCGGTGACGACCCGCAGCCCGCCGGGCAGTACGGTCTTGCGCACACCGGTATCGGCCAGCGTCGCTTCGGTGGTGGAGAGCCTCAACGAAGGGGCTTTGCTACCCGACAGTGGAGTGTCCTTCTTCCGAACCATGTTTCCCACACAGCATGTTGACCACACGATGGCATCCGAGGCAATGAAACCCGGCAATGAAAAATCCGGTGGCCCCTCACCCGATTATCGGGGTGAGGGGCCACCGCGCGTTACGGACGACCGAAGGTTACTCCGCGTCGGCCGGGGCCGCCGCCTCGGACTCCTCCTCGACCGGAACCAGGGAGATCTTGCCGCGGTTGTCGATATCGGCGATCTCCACGCGGATCTTGTCGCCGACGTTCACCACGTCCTCGACCTTCGCGACCCGCTTGCCGTTGCCCAGCTTGGAGATGTGCACCAGACCGTCGCGGCCCGGCAGCAGCGAGACGAACGCGCCGAAGGCGGTGGTCTTCACGACCGTGCCCAGGAAGCGCTCGCCGACCTTCGGCAGCTGCGGGTTGGCGATCGCGTTGATGGCGTCGATGGCGGCCTGCGCGGACGGGCCGTCGGTCGCGCCGACGAACACGGTGCCGTCGTCCTCGATGGAGATGTTGGCGCCGGTGTCCTCGGTGATCTGGTTGATGACCTTGCCCTTGGGTCCGATCACCTCGCCGATCTTGTCCACCGGGATCTTGATGGCGGTGACGCGCGGCGCGTAGGGGCTCATCTCGTCCGGGGTGGCGATGGCCTCGGCCATCACGTCCAGGATGGTGAGGCGGGCGTCCTTGGCCTGGTTCAGCGCACCGGCCAGCACCTGCGACGGGATGCCGTCCAGCTTGGTGTCCAGCTGCAGGGCGGTCACGAAGTCGGGGGTGCCGGCGACCTTGAAGTCCATGTCGCCGAAGGCATCCTCGGCGCCCAGGATGTCGGTGAGGGCCACGTAGCGGACCTCGTCCTCACCCTTGTCGTTCTTGATCGTGTCCGACACCAGACCCATGGCGATACCGGCGACCGGGGCCTTCAGCGGCACACCGGCGTTCAGCAGCGACAGGGTGGAGGCGCACACCGAGCCCATGGAGGTGGAGCCGTTGGAGCCCAGCGCCTCCGACACCTGGCGGATGGCGTACGGGAAGTCCTCCTGCGAGGGCAGCACCGGCACCAGCGCCCGCTCGGCGAGCGCGCCGTGGCCGATCTCGCGGCGCTTGGGCGAACCCACGCGACCGGTCTCACCGGTGGAGAACGGCGGGAAGTTGTAGTGGTGCATGTAGCGCTTGGAGGTCTCCGGGCCGAGCGAGTCGACCTGCTGCGCCATCTTCACCATGTCGAGGGTGGTGACACCCATGATCTGGGTCTCGCCGCGCTCGAACAGCGCCGAACCGTGCGCGCGGGGCACCACGGCGACCTCGGCGGACAGGGCACGGATATCGGCCAGACCGCGACCGTCGATGCGGAAGCCGTCGGACAGGATGCGCTGGCGCACCAGCTTCTTGGTGACCGAGCGGAACGCCGCGCCGATCTCCTTCTCGCGGCCCTCGAAATCCTCGGCCAGGCTGGAGAGCACCTCGAGCTTGATCTCGTCGATCTTCTCCTCGCGCTCCTGCTTGCCCGCGATGGACAGCGCCTCGTTCAGCGGACGCTTGGCGGTGCCCTCCACGGCCTCGAAGACATCCTGCTGGTAGGGCAGGAAGAGCGGGAACTCCTCGGTCTCCTTGGCGGCCAGGGTGGCCAGATCCTGCTGCGCCTTGCACAGGCGGGCGATGAACGGCTTGGCGGCCTCCAGGCCCTGGGCCACCACGGCCTCGGTGGGCGCCTGCGCGCCACCGGCGACCAGTTCGATGACCTTCTCGGTGGCCTCGGCCTCGACCATCATGATGGCGACGTCACCGTCGACCACGCGACCGGCGACCACCATGTCGAAGACGGCGTCCTCGAGCTGCTCCACGGTCGGGAAGGCGACCCACTGCCCGTCGATGAGCGCCACCCGCACGCCGCCGACCGGGCCGGAGAACGGCAGACCGGCGAGCTGGGTGGACGCCGACGCGGCATTGATGGCGACCACGTCGTACAGATCCTTGGGATCCAGCGACATGACGGTCACCACGACCTGGATCTCGTTGCGCAGACCGTCGACGAAGGACGGGCGCAGCGGGCGGTCGATCAGGCGGCAGGTCAGGATGGCGTCGGTGGAGGGACGGCCCTCACGGCGGAAGAACGAGCCGGGGATGCGGCCCGCGGCGTACATCCGCTCCTCGACGTCGACCGTCAGCGGGAAGAAGTCGAACTGGTCCTTGGGCTGCTTGCCCGCGGTGGTGGCCGACAGCAGCATGGTCTCGTCGTCCAGGTAGGCGACGACGGAGCCGGCGGCCTGCTTGGCCAGGCGGCCGGTCTCGAAGCGGATGGTGCGGGTTCCGAGGTCACCGTTGTCGATGAGCGCTACGGATTCGAAAACGCCGGGCTCGACCTCGGCGGCGGAACCGGTCGTCACAGTCTCTGTCATTGTTCTTCTCTCAACCTCTCGTCTCGCCGGACCCGCGTGCGCTAGGTCAGCGCGCGATCCGGCATCGTCAGCCGTACCCGGCGTGGACACGCCACAGCCCTCCTGGCGGCAGCGCGCACACCCGTGCCGATATCCCCTTGGATACAGCGACGCGGAGGCGGTCATCGATCGAAGCCCTCCGGGCCGCGCGAGTGCGGCGCACCGAAAAGCCACTACCGAAGACCGACGCCACGCGACGGGTGCATACGGCTGTGCGTTGGTCGTGCATGCACCACTGGCCGCATGCACGAATAGCCAACGAGGAGATTCTAAGCCTCCCCGTTGGCTGCTTCGTCAACAGGCTCCGGGAACCCGGAGTTGTGTCGCGATGATCAGCGACGCAGGCCGAGCCGCTCGATCAGGGCACGGTAGCGCTCGATGTCCTTGTCCTGCAGGTACTTCGAGAGACGCTTGCGACGACCGATGAGCGCCATCAGACCGTGGCGGGTGTGGTGGTCGTGCTTGTGCTTCTTGAGGTGCTCGGTGATGTCGGCGATCCGCTTCGACAGCAGCGCGATCTGCGCCTCCGGGGAACCGGTGTCCTTCTCGTGGACGCCGTACTCGGCGAGGATCGCCTTCTTCTGCTCGGTGGTCAGAGCCACAGAATTTCTCCTGTAATTTCCAGTCCGCGCTCGAAGTGCCAGGTCGCCCTGGGTGGGTGCCGCCGCGGACCGCAGCAAACCCAGCGGACCAGAGTACACGAACCGTCAGGCGAGGATTTCGCGGGCCTGTTTCACATCGCGGCCGATGGCCTCCACCAGTTCGTCGATGGAGTCGAACTTGCGCATTCCGCGCAGCTGTTCGACGAAGTCCACCGCCACCCGCTTGCCGTAGAGGTCGCCGTCGAAGTCCAGCACGTGCGGTTCCACGGTGCGGTTGCGACCGTCGAAGGTGGGGTTGGTGCCCACCGAGACGGCGGCCATGCGCCGAACCGGATCGCCGGAGTCCAGCACGGTGAACCAGCCCGCGTACACGCCGTCGGCGGGGACGGCGGCATGCAGGTGCGGGGCCACATTGGCGGTCGGGAAACCGAGGCCCTTGCCGCGCCCGTCCCCGCGCACCACGATGCCCTCCACCCGATGCGGGCGGCCCAGCGCCTCCGCGGCGGCGGCCATGTCACCGGCGACCACGCAGGAGCGGATGTAGGTGGAGGAGAAGGTCACCGCGTGCTCGCCGAGCAACTGCACCCCGTCGGTGTCGAAGCCGTAGCGGCCGCCCAGCTCGCGCATGGTGTCCACGGTGCCCGCGGCCTGCTTGCCGAAGGTGAAGTTGTCGCCCACCACCACCTCGGCCACCTGCAGCTTGTCCACGAGCAGCTCCTGCACGTAGCGCTCGGGGGTCAGCTTCATGAACTCCTGGGTGAACGGCATCACCACCATGACGTCGATGCCGAGTTCGGCCACCAGTTCGGCGCGGCGGTCCAGCGTGGTCAGCTGCGCGGGATGCGAGCCGGGCCGCACCACCTCGAGCGGATGCGGGTCGAAGGTCATGAGCACCGCGGGAACGCCCCGTGCCGCAGCGGATTTCACCGCGCGGCTGATGAGCTGAGCGTGACCCCGGTGCACGCCGTCGAACACCCCGATCGTGAGCACGCACCGGCCCCACTCCGCGGGCATCTCATCGAGACTTCGCCATCTCTGCACAAGCGCAGCTTACGGAAAGCGCGTCACAGACAATATTCGGCCGTGGTGATGTTCACCGCCGGACCGACCCCCGCCACCCCCGATTCACCCCCGCGCCGGGTGCGCGCCACCACCCGTCACCACACCGTTCGAACAGTCGCGCACCGGCTCGACCAGCAGGCGCGCCGATGTGGGAAACCGGGCGAGGTATGCCTAAGCTCGGGGACGTGCCAGGAAAACGAGACATCGCCACGCGCCGCGAGCTGGCCGATCCGTCCGCATCCGCACCCCTCGGAGATGTCGCCACCGCCGCGGTGAGTTCGAGCACGAGTGTCGCACCGGTGCTGTCGTCGGTCGCGCAGGACTATCTGAAGGTGATCTGGACCGCGCAGGAGTGGTCGCAGGAGAAGGTGTCGACCAAGCTGTTGGCCGAGCGGATCGGGGTGTCGGCCTCGACGGTGTCGGAGGCCGTGCGCAAGCTCGCCGACCAGGGGCTGGTCGAGCACGCCCGCTACGGGGCCATCACGCTGACCGAGGAGGGCCGCCGGGCGGCCGTCGCCATGGTGCGGCGACACCGGCTCATCGAGACCTTTCTGGTGCAGGAACTCGGCTACGGGTGGGACGAGGTGCACGACGAGGCGGAGGTGCTCGAGCACGCGGTCTCGGAGACCCTCATGGCGCGCATCGACGCCAAGCTGGGGCATCCGGACCGCGATCCGCACGGCGATCCGATTCCCTCGGCGGACGGCGCGGTGCCCACGCCCCCGGCCCGGCAGCTCTCCGATTTCCACGACGGCGAATCCGGGCGGGTCGCGCGGATCTCCGATTCCGATCCGGCCATGCTGCGCTACTTCGATTCGCTCGGCATCGCGCTGGACACCCCGATCGCGGTGGTGGAGCGGCGGGACTTCGCGGGCACCATCGCCATTCGCGTGGACGACCGCACCATCGACCTGGGCGGTATCGCCGCCGAGGCCATCTGGCTGACGGCCTAGTCCCCCGGCGGGTTCAGACCAGCCGGTGCCCGCCGTCGACGTGCAGGACCGTACCGGTCACGAACGGGTTGCGCAGCAGCGAGAGCACGGCCGCCGCGATGTCCTCCGGTGTGCCGAGGCGTCCGGCGGGCAGCCGCCCCGCCATGGCGGCCAGCCGCTCCTCCCTGTCGGGCCAGCCGAGCCGATCCCAGATCGAGGTCCGCACCCACCCCGGCGACACCACGTTCACCCGGGTCGGCCCCAACTCCACGGCCAGCGCGTAGGCCAGCGACTCCAGCGCCCCGTTCACCGCCGCCACCATGGCTCCCCCGGCCGCCGGGCGGTAGGCCGCGATCCCGGAGGTGAAGGTGAGCGAACCCCCGGCCCGCACCCGGGCGTACTTCGCCACCAGCATGGACCCGATCAACTTGGTATCGAGAAAACCACGCCCCGCCGCGAAGTCGAACTCCCCGATCGGCCCGTACGCCCCACCCACATCCGCGGCCGTGCTGATCACATGATCGACCGGGCCGATCCGCTCGAACAACCGCGCCGCCCGCACCTCGTCCCCGATATCGGCGACCATCCAATCCACCTCGCCGCCACCGGTTGTCGGCCCGGCGGGCACCGCAGCAGCGGAGTGAACCACCGTGCGACCGGACGCGGCATCGGCATCGGCATCGGGCGAAGCCGCGGCACCGACCGCGGCCGAGCGCAATTCCCGCACGGCCCGCGCGAGCCGCTCCTCCGAGCGGCCGACAATGGTCACCCTGCTCCCCGCCGCGACCAGAGCCGCGGCAATGGCGCGCCCCATCCCGGACCCACCACCGATCACCACCGCCCGCCCGATATCGTCCCAGCTCGGCACAGCCTGCTCCGCCGCAGCGGTCGCCTGCCCGCTGGTGGCGATGTCATGGGCCGACGCGGAGGTGGGTGTCGGGATACCGGTCGAGGGGTTCTTGTTCGCTGTCATGGATTCCAGCCGACCAGGGGTGGCGGTGGGGGTCCATGTCGTGGGGGCGAAGGCGTGTGAGGGGTGGGCTAATGGGGCCGGTCCGGGAGGGGGCCGGTGGTGAGGATGTCGGCTATCTCACGGACCAGGGGGTCGCGGGTGGCGGTGCGCCAGGCGGCGAGGTAGGTGATGCGCAGGGGGCCGGAACGCAATGGGCGCCAGGCCAATCCGGGGGTTCCGGCGGTGCGGCCGGAGCCGAGGCCGATGGCGTCGGGGCGCAGTGGGAGCAGGCACAGCATTTGGGCGTGGCTGAGGGCGCTGTCGCTGAGCACCACGTCCGCGCCGCGCTCGCGCAGTTGGCGCAGCAGGTCGTCGTGCAGTTCGGGAGCGGAGGCGCGGGCGAACAGGATCAGTTCCAGGCCGGACAGGGCGGTGGGGTCGATGGCGTCGTGGGCGGTGAGGGGATGCGCGGCGGACATGAGCACGCCGAGTTCCTCCTCGATGACGTCCGCCTGGGTGAGGTGCGGGGGCAGCGACGCCGGGCCGCGCAGTACCGCCAGATCCACCTCGTCCTGATCGACCAGGCGCACCTGTTCGGCGGAGGTCCCCGTGGTCAATGCCACTCGCAGGCCGGGTTTGTGGGCGCGCAGCAGCGCTTCCATGCGAGCCGACAGTCCGAACGGCGCACCGTTGACCACGCCGAGCCGGAAGGCCGCGTCCGCCCGCACGGCCGCGCGGGTGCGGCGCACCGCCCCGTCGGCCGCCGCCAGTACCTCGCGCGCCGAGGCCAACAGCACCTCCCCGGCGGCGGTGAGCTCGACCCCCTGCGGCCCGCGCACCAGCAGCAGCCCGCCGACCTCGCGCTCGATGGCCCGGATCTGCTGGCTCAGCGTCGGCGTCGAGATGAACAACCGCTCCGCCGCCCGCCGAAAATGCAACTCCTCCGCCACGGCGACGAAATACCGTAACTGCCGCAACTCCACCACACCCGAACCCTAGCCACCCCGTCACCGGAGGTGAACCGGCGACGAATCGGGCCGAGGCCACAAGCAGCGGGTCCGCGCGGTCGTGTGACGGATGCCACCCGCCGCTCAGCAGACGGGGAAGTACTCCTCGAGTCCGACCGGCACCCCGTCGGCCCGCGCCTGCGCCCGGCACACATCGTTGGGGAAGTACACGTAGGTGGTCCACGGCGCACCATCCACCCGGCGCACCATCCGCTGACTGTCGCCCGGGATATCCCAGGCGATGACCGCCCAGGACCGGTCACAGTACGCCACGCTGGGCGTGGCGGTGGTGAACGGCGGCCCCGCACCGAGATCGTGCACGATGGTCTGTGCGGCGCAGACGGGTTCGGGCGCCGGATCCTGGAATCGCAAGCTGCCGAACACGGTCTGGCCGTCGGACTCCACGAACAGCGTATGCATACCCTCGGGCACCGGGTCGGTTCCGGGTGGTGGATTCATGCCGAACCGGTAGCAGCCCACCGGAACCGAGAAGGCGGCCTGCCCGTCGATTCCGGTGGTCGCGTGCCACCGCTCGGCCTCGGGTGTGCCCTCCGGCAGATCGTGGGCGAGTGGATCACAGGGCCGGAACAGCGCCAGTTCCACCGGAACATACGGAATCGCGGTACCGGAGAGGCTGGCGGTCCGGATCACGACCGTGCCGCTGCCGCGCGGCGGCTCCGAATCCTCGGACGGCGCGACGGTGGTCTTCGAATCGGTCCGCGGCGCTGCGGGCGCGCTCGGATTCGTCACGCCCGGAACGACTGTCGGCCCGCCGGACGACGGCGCTGTCACCGTCACCGTGGGGGCGGTGGTGCCGGGCGGCGGCTCCGGCGCGCCGTTCTCACACGCCGTCACCACCATCATCGCCCCGCCCAGCAGCACCGCCTGTAGGATTCGCCGCGTTCGCATAGCCGTGCACCTTCCGGTCGCATCATTCCGACATCGGGGATATCGGCTCCGGACCGGCAGCGATTACCGCTGCTCACCCCCTATTTCCTGGGGCACGACGGGAGCGGCCCCGTCCTGGATCAGTTCCCAGTCCCCCGGCAGCCCTTCCACCGTGACCGAGGTTCCCTCGGCCTCGATGGTCACCGTCGCCGCGCCCAGGCGCAGATCCGCCAGCCGTACCCGCCCGGCCCGCTCGGGCAGGCGCGGGGTGACGGTGAGGGTGCGACGCGGCACATTGGGTGTGAGCCCGAGGAAGGAGCGCATGAGCAGCAGCGGTGCGGCACTGGCCCACGCCTGCGGGGAGCAGGAGGTGGGATAGGGCACCGGAGAACGGAATTCGGAGCGTCCGAAGCCGCAGTACAGCTCCGGCGGCCGCGCGCCGAAGCTCATGACGGCCTCGGTGAGTCCGCCCGCCAGCCGCTCGGCCAGCTCCCAGGCTCCGGGCAGGTGCCGGTAGCGCAGCAGTCCCGCGACGGCGATGGCGGTGTCGTGCGGCCACACCGAACCATTGTGGTAGCCCATGGGATTGAACCGCCGCATGGACGAGGACAGCGTGCGCAGCCCGAAACCGCTGTCCATATCGGCGTTTCCGAGATGTTCGATGAGCTGCGCGGCGCGTTCGTCGGGCACGATTCCGGTCCACAGACAGTGCGCCACATTGCTGCCGAGTGCGTCGACCTGACGTTTGCCGCCGTCGAGTGCCATGGCGTACCAACCGGATCGGGGCAGCCAGAACGCATCGTCGAACCGCTCGCGCAGCTTCTCGGCCTCGGCCCGCAACCGCGCGGCCCGACCCTTCTCGCCGAAGGCTTCGGCCAGTTCGGCGCGGCCGAGCTTGGCGGCATAGGTGTAGGCCTGCACCTCGCACAGCGCGATGGGCGGCTCGGCGAGGTGTCCGTCGGCGAAACTGATCGAGTCCCAGCTGTCCTTCCAGCCCTGATTGGCCAGGCCCCGATCGGTTTTGCGGCGGTACTCGACGAATCCGTCGCCGTCGCTGTCGCCGAAGCGGTCGATCCATTCCAGGGCGGCGTCGGCGGCGGGCAGCAGTTCGCGGATGGCGGACTCCTCCACGCCCCAGCGCCAGCATTCGGCGAGCAGCATGACGAACAGCGGGGTGGCGTCGGCGGTGCCGAAGTACACGGTGCCGCCGAGCACCTGGTCGCCGCCGGGCCCGTGCCGCATCTCGTGCATGATGCGGCCGGGCTCCTCCTCGGTGACCGGATCCACCTGGGTGCCTTGCAGTTTCGCGAGCTGACGCAGGGTGCCCAGCGCCAGGTCGGAGTCCAGCAGCAAGGCCATCCAGGAGGTGAGCAGACTGTCGCGGCCGAACAGCGCCATGAACCACGGCGCGCCCGCCGCCACGTACGCGGTGCCGTCGGCCGGATCGTCCATCCGCAGCGCGCCGAGATCGCTCTCGGTGCGCTGCAGGACGGCGGTCAGGCCGACGTCACCGGTGGTGAGCCGGGTGGCGGTGGCCCGCCACTGGCGAATCTTGTTGGTGGGGCTGTCCTCGTCGTCCGCGGTG
The DNA here is from genome assembly GCF_007362295.1 of Nocardia otitidiscaviarum. Taxonomy (NCBI): domain Bacteria; kingdom Bacillati; phylum Actinomycetota; class Actinomycetes; order Mycobacteriales; family Nocardiaceae; genus Nocardia; species Nocardia otitidiscaviarum. The sequence goes on from NZ_CP041695.1 coordinate 4,575,518, forward strand.
AGGTTCATCGGCACCGCGCGGTGTTCCAGGATCGGCTGGCACAGCACCACCGTCTGCCAGGTGCCGCGGCGGGGTACGACGATCCGCCAGCTCATGGTGCCGAGCTGGACGACCGGGTCCCCGGTCGCGGTCACCGTGAGACCACGACCGGAGTCCTTGCGATCGGTGAGGTGCAGGGCGCTGTCGGAGATGTTGAGTTCACATCCGCCGCCATCGACCCGCCCCGCCTTGACCGCGAACAGATCCGCGAAATCGGAGTCGGCGGTGAGCGTGATGGTCATGGCGGTGTCCTCGTCGCCGAGGTTGTGCACCACGATCTTTTCGCGCATGCCGTCACCGATCATCCGCTTGCGCAGTACCAGCACGGTGGCGTCGGCCACGCCGGGCCGCGGCTGTTTCCGCGCGACGAACCGTGCCCGGAACGCTTCCGGCATCATGACCGAAAGCTGTTCCGGGGCATGGCCGTCGAGCCGGAGCTCCCAGCGGGCCAGGACGCGGGCGTCCCGGTAGAACAGGCCCTGCGAAGTGCCCGCGTGGATATCGCCGAGTTGGTCCGACAGACAGAAGGTGCTCGCCTCGACCATGGTCACGATACCGCCGTGACCATCGGCGATCGGGGGCTGACCGGCGTTGAAGATACTCATTGCGGGCTGCGCACCGCCCCGCTGACCGCCGCCGTACCCAGCACGGTCGGGGTCGCCAACCGCTGCTCGGGTACCAGGATCGGCACGGCTTCGGCCTCGACCCGACGCCCGGCCGCGACCCGCTCAGCCGCGACCCGTGCGGCCACGGCACGGCGGTAGGCCGTCTCGTAGCCGGACGCGAGCCGGTCGGAGGCGAACAGCCGCTCCACCCGCTCCCGGCAGGCGTAGGGGTCGATTTCGTCGGCCCGCGCGATGAATTCGGGCAGCTGCTCCGGATCGTCGCAGATGAAGCCGGTGACACCGTGTTCGATCACCTCGTCGACCGCGCCGCCGCGCAGCGCGATGACGGGGGTGCCGCACACCATGGCCTCGATCATGACGATGCCGAAGGGCTCCTCCCAGCGGATCGGGAAGAGCAGGCAGCGCGCGCCCGCCAGCAGATGTCGCTTGGCGACCGCGTCCGCCTCACCGAAGACGTCGTCGCCGTCGGCGAGCAGTGGTCGGACGGCCTCCTCGAAATACTTCTTCTCGGGCGGCTCGTTGCACTTGCCCGCCAGCACCAGGCGCAGTCCGGCCGCGTGTGCGGCATCGAGCGCCAGATGCGGTCCCTTGTACGGCGCGTACCGGCCGAGGAACAGCGCGTAATCCTGCTTCTCGGTGCGGAACGGCCATTCTTCCGGCCGAATCGCATTGTGTACGCGGGCAATCCAATTCAGATCCGGCACCAATTCGCGCTGCCGGTCGCTGATGGCGACCAACTGCACGTCCTGGTCAAAGGACCGATAGTACTCGTGCATGTCCGGGTCGACCGGACCGTGCACGGTGACCACCGTCGGAATACCGAGCGTGCGATACGCCGCGGCGTTCAGCGGACCGGCGAAAGTGTGGTCGTGCACGATATCGACGGAGTCTTCTCCGTTCAATTCCATGATGACGCGTAAAGCCTTCATGGCATGCACGATCTCAGGATACGGCTCGCCGAGCCGATGCGCCTGAATTTCATTCCAAACCGGGATGAATCGAGCCTTGGTACCTGGCCGACCTGCGCCGATGAGGGTCACTCGATGTCCACGATCCACGAGTTCATCGGCCAGTGTCGCCACTATCGCCTCTACGCCGCCATACCCTGCCGGTGGGATATCGAAATACGGCGGAGCCACCATGACGATATTCAACGGCCTGTCCGGGCCGGTGCCCGAACCGGGCGAAACCGCCCTGGCCGAACGTACGAAATCGAAAATGGTGGCGGGATAATCCTCGTCGGATTCCGGCTCCTCGAAACTCATTCCAAGCCTCCTCATTGAGGTGAATGACTCCGCGTAGCACATTCCACCAATGCGCGGAACTCAAACCTCTACGAGGTGGCGGGCCGGATTCAAAGGTTAGCCGGTCGCACGACCATGACCGAAGAGGCGCGTTTGCCGCTTTCCTGAAGCAGGGCGATGGCCCGACCGGAGGGGTCGATGGCGGCGTAAACACCTGAGAGACCGACCGGTTCGAGCCAGCGGCCATTGCGCAGATCCTCGGCCTGCCGTTCGTCGATCGCACGCACCGCGAACGCGGTCCGGGCGACGGCATCGACATCCAGGCTCAGCAACGGCTCCGCCGCCTCGGCCGCCGCGGTCAATTCCGCCAGGGTGCGCGCGTGTTCGAGGGTGAACGGCCCGACGCGGGTGCGGCGCAGCGCGGTCAGATGCCCACCCACGCCCAGCCGCGCGCCGAGATCGCGAGCCAGCGCCCGCACATAGGTGCCCGAGGAGCATTCGACCTCGACGTCCAGGTCCACGAACCGCCCGTCCTCGCCGTCGACCTCCCGGCGCGCCAGCACGTCGAACCGGCTGACGGTGACCGGACGCGCGGCCAACTGGACGTCCTCCCCCGCGCGGGCGCGGGCGTAGGCGCGTTCGCCATTGACCTTGATGGCACTCACGGTGGCGGGCACCTGCTGGATGTCGCCGGTCAATGCCGCCACGCCGGAGGCGATTTCGGCATCGGTGAGATGTCCGGCGGCGGTGGTCGCGGTGACCTCGCCCTCGGCGTCGTCGGTGACGGTGGACTGCCCGAGCCGGATGGTGGCGGTGTACGCCTTGGTGGTCAGGGTGAGCAGGCCCAGCATCTTGGTGGCCCGCTCCACGCCGAGCACCAGCACCCCGGTGGCCATCGGGTCGAGGGTGCCCGCGTGCCCGACCTTCTTGGTGCGCAGCAGCCGTCGGGCCTTGGCGACCACGTCGTGACTGGTCCAGCCGCCGTCCTTGTCCACGATCAGCAGGCCGCCGAGCGCGTCCACGACCGGGGTTCGCTTCTCACCCATACGGTCTCAGCCCTCCACGATCGCGGTCAGGATGAGGCCGTCGGCGATGAGCCAGCGGCCGTCGAACGAGGTCAGCGGCGATCCGCCGTCGGTGGTGTGGCCGGGGACCAGCAGTTCACTGCGGAAGGTGCCCGCCCCGCCGCCGTCGGACTCCTCGTCCACGGTGAACGTGATGTGTGCGTCCTCGAAGCCCAGCCAGCGCGCGGTGAGCGGGTACCAGACCTTGTAGGTGGCCTCCTTGGCGCAGAACAGCAGGCGGTCCAGGTGCAGGTCCGTGCCGGGCAGCGCGGCGGCCAGCCAGGAGCGTTCCGCGGGCAGGCTGACCGAGTCCAGGACGCCGTCGGGCAGTGCGCCGTGCGGTTCGGCGTCGATGCCGACCGAGCGGAAGCGCAGTTTGTGCGCGAGCGCCGCGGCGCGGTAGCCGTCGCAGTGGGTGAGGCTGCCGACGACGCCGCGCGGCCAGACGGGCGCGCCCATCTCCCCCTTGCCGATGGCGACGGCGGGTTCGCCGAGTGCGGCCAGGGCTTGGCGGGCGCAGTGGCGGGCGCCGATGAAATCGCGCCGCCGCTTCTCCACCGCCTTGGCGATGAGATGCTCCTCGCCGGGGTGCGCCTTCAACTCCGGCGGGTACGCCAGCAGTTCGGCCGCGGCGACCCCGGTGGGCAGAATTCTGCCGATCAAACGCGCCGACCCCTCGGTCGCTGCTGCCCGCTGTTCGATGACCGCCTCCTGCTCGTGATCGTTGCGTCACGAGCCTATCCCGCCGCCCCGGGCACGCGACCGGGCGATCCGTCCGGCACACCGACACCCATCGGTTGCTACGATGTTGCTGATTCATATCCGCACGCAGTCCAGCACTTTCCGCGGCGCGTCCACGCGACCGCGGGGCAGGAGGGTGAGGTATGACCGTCGAGCCGTCGACCAGCCGGCCCACCGCGGAACCGGCCGAATTCATCGGGCCGTCCCGCATCATGACCACGCTGCACATCAATGGGCACGACTGCTACGCGGTGCTGGAGCCGCGCACCAGCCTGCTGGACGCGCTGCGCGAGCACCTCCAGCTCACCGGCACCAAGAAGGGCTGCGATCAGGGCGGCTGCGGGGCGTGCACGGTGTGGATCGACAATCGCCGGGTGCTGGCCTGCCTCACCCTGGCCCTGGCGGCGGAGGGCCGCGAGATCACCACCATCGAGGGCGTCGCCGACGGCGAGAACCTGCATCCGGTGCAGCGGGCCTTCCTGGCGGCCGACGGATTCCAGTGCGGGTACTGCACTCCCGGGCAGATCATGTCGGCCATCAAGTGCATCGAGGAGGGCCACGCCGAATCCGATACCGAGATCGCGGAGTGGATGAGCGGCAATATCTGCCGCTGCGCGGCCTACCAGAACATACGCGACGCGGTGCGCATCGGCCGCGACGCCATGCGCGGGGGTGCGCGGTGAAACCGATCGCCTATGCCCGCCCGCACAGCCTGGAGCAGGCCGTCACCACCGTCACCTCCCGGCCGAACACCGTATTCCTCGCGGGCGGAACGACTCTGGTGGACCTGCTGCGCACCGGAGCCATGGAACCGGACAATGTCGTCGACATCACCTGGCTGCCGCTCGGCGGTATCGAGCACACCGCCGAGGGCGGGCTGCGGATCGGCGCACTCGCCAGATTGAGCGAGATCGCCGCGGATCCCGGTGTGGTGGAACGCTTCCCATTCCTCTCGGTGGCGCTCTGGAAGGGCGCGTCGGCACAGCTGCGGAATATGGCCACCCTGGGCGGCAACCTCATGCAGAAGGTGCGCTGCGCGTACTTCCGCGAACCCGGAACCGCCTGCAACAAGCGCGATCCGGGCTCGGGCTGCGCGGCCGTCGACGGGATCCACCGGGGGCACGCGGTGCTCGGCACCAGTCCCCTGTGCTTCGCCACCCATCCCTCCGATGCGGCGATTCCGCTGGTCGCCCTGGACGCGACGGTGACGGTGTGGGGGCCGCGCGGGGAGCGGAGCATCGCCTTCGACGACTTCTTCCCGGAACCGGGTGAGACCCCTCACCTCGAACACCCGCTGGCCGACGACGAACTCATCACCCGCGTCGACGTGCCCGCACTGCCCTTCGCGCGGAATTCGCACTACCTCAAGGTGCGCGACCGCGAATCCTACGAATTCGCCCTCGCCTCGGCGGCGGTGGCCATGAATGTGGCCGACGGGACCGTGGTGGACGTGCGCATCGGTCTCGGCGGGGTGGCGACGAAACCCTGGCGGGCACGGGTCGCCGAGGAGCTGCTCCTCGGCAAGCCCGCCACCACACCGAATTTCGCGCTGGCCGCGGCGGCGGAGCTGGAGGCGGCCGACGATACCCACCCGATGAATCGCTTCAAGATCGAACTCGGCGCGCGCACCCTGGTGCGAGCCTTGGAAGCAGTTCGACCGCAAGTGCTTCCATCGGGAGTCCGGTGATGACCGCCACGGTCTCCGGACGACTCGTCGGACAGGGGTTCGATCGCGTCGACGGCCGCGCCAAGGTGACCGGCGCGGCGCACTACACCGCCGAGATCCCGCTGCCCGGGGTGGCGCACGCGGTGATCGTCGGAGCCCGGATCGGCAGCGGCGCGGTGCGATCCATCGACACCCGCCGGGCCATGGCCGCGGGCGCGGTCGCGGTGTTCACCCACGAGAACCTGCCCCGGGTGGCGGCCGTGCCGCCGGTCCTCCCCTCCGGATTCGGCGGCCCCGCACCCGGGCAGACCTTCTTCCCCATGCAGGACACCGTGATTCACTACTTCGGCCAGCCCATCGCGGTGGTCGTGGCCGACACCTTCGAGGCGGCGCAGCAGGCGGCCGAGTTGGTGGACGCCCACTACGACGAGCGTCCGGCGCTGATGCGCCTCGACGACGGCCGCGATCGGCAGTACCAGCCGGACACGGTCTTCTGCGGGCTGGTGCCCGCCGTGCAGTCGCGCGGCGATGTCGCCGCGGCCGCCGCCGACGCCGCCCATACCGTCGACGCCACCTACCATTTCGCCGCCAACCACCACAATCCGATCGAATGCTCGGCGACGGCGGCGGTCTGGGACGGCGACACCGTCACGGTGTACGACGCCACCCAGGGGGTGAGCGCCACCCAGGCCACCATCGCCGCCTACCTCGGCATCTCACCGAGCAATGTGCGGGTGATCGCGCACTACGTGGGCGGCGGTTTCGGTGCCAAGGCCATGATGTGGCCGCATGTGACGCTCGCACCCATGATCGCGCGGGAACTGGGGCGGCCGGTCAAACTGGTGCTCACCCGCGAGCAGATGTTCTACGGCACCGGTTTACGCGAGGAGCAGGAGCAGCGGGTCACGCTGGTCTGCGACAACGAGGGCATGTTCACCGGGCTGCGGCACCACAAGCTGTCGGTCACCTCCCCGTTCGACGACTGGGCCGAACTGTCGCTGGGCGTGGCCGGGCAGGCGTACGGAATCCCGAACTGGGAGGGGCGCTATCGGCTGGTGCGCGGCAACACCATGACGCCCACCTTCATGCGCGGGCCCGGGGAGACCTCCGGCATGGTGGCCATGGAGTGCGCCATCGACGAGCTGGCCGACGCCATCGAGATCGATCCGGTGGAACTGCGGCTGCGCAATCACGCCGCGCTCGATCCGGAGAGCGGGCATCCGTGGTCCTCGGACGGCTACGCGGAATGCCTGCACCTGGCCGCCGAACGCTTCGGCTGGTCGGCGAGCGACCGCCGCGCCAGGATGCGCCGCGACGGCGACTGGCTCATCGGCTGGGGTGTGGCCACCGCCGGGTACCCGGTCTTCCTGCCCGGTCAGCCGCAGCGCGCGCACGCCCGCCTGCTCGCCGACGGCTCCCTGATCGTGCAGGCGGGCACCCAGGATTTCGGGACCGGGGTGGCGACCACCATGGCGCAGGTGGCGGGCGATGCGCTCGGCGTCCCCTGGGCACGGGTGCGGGTCGATATCGGCGATACCGACTATCCGAATATCGCGGCGGCCGTGGGCTCCATGGGCGCGGGCATGATCAGCGCGGCGGTGCACACCGCCTGCACCGAACTGCTGGCCCAGCTGATCGCGCTGGCCGTGGCGGATGCCGAGTCGGTCCTGCACGGACTGCCCGCGCACGCCATCGAGGGCGGGGGCGGCATGCTGCGCCTGAAGTCCGATCCCAGTGTGGCCGAGGCGTATTCGGATCTGCTGTCCCGCAACCATCTCACCGATGTGGAGACCATCGGCACCTGGCATCCCCCGGCGCAGGACCTGCCCTACGGCCGGATGAGCTTCGGCGCGCAGTTCGCCGAGGTCGCCGTGGACGCGGATCTGGGCCTGGTGCGGGTGCGGCGCATGGTCGGCGCGTTCGCCCCCGGCCGCGTCCTCAATGCCAAGCTGGCCCGCAGCCAGGTGCTCGGCGGGATGAACTGGGGACTGTCGCAGGCCCTCATGGAGGCCAGCCTGCCCGATACCCGCGACGGTCGCTGGGCGAATTCCTCCCTGCTGGAGTACCTGCTGCCGGTCAACGCCGACGCCCCGGAGGTGGACATCTCCTTCGTCGAGGTCGCCGATCCCGTGGTGAATCCCCTGGGGGTCAAAGGGCTCGGCGAGCTCGGCATGGTCGGCGCGGCGGCGGCGATCGTCAATGCGGTGCGCCACGCCACCGGCCGAACCATCCGGGAGATCCCGCTCCGCATCGAACATCTGCTCACCGAGCCGATGACGCCCTGACCGTCGTCCGCACGCCGCAGCGGCGTCGGTCCGACCAGCTATCACATCACTTCCGCTGGCACAAGAGCCGCCGGGGCGGGATCCGGCGGCCGGGAGCCGCCTGCGCGGAGGAACCGCCGAAGGCCCACGCTGACCAGACTCGGTGCCGTGACATCGCGAATGAGATGGGCCGCCGGGCTGGCGGTCGTCGCCGTGGCGGGTGGGGTGCTGGTCACCCGGATCGTGGACGACGAAGGCGCCGGCGTCGCCCGGGCGGATCCCGATATCCCGCTGGTGTGCGAGGACAGGCGTCCGGCGGCGATCGACCCGGGCAGCTACGGCATGCAGCACGACGGGTCGTTCCTGCATCCGTCGCTGACCTACGTGAACGAGGAGGAGCAGCATCCGTTCCCGGGCGGCGGCGAGGATCTGTTCCCCGAGACCGGCGGCTACGACCCGAACACCTACCGCAGCGACAATGTGACCGTGGAAGCGCACTATCCGGGCGCGCGCTTCACCCCGGATCCCTTCCACTCCTGGCAGAACATCGTCGATTTCGACGGTCGGCGCTACATGTTCCAGTACGACCGCAGCGAGGCCCGCGTCTACGACATCACCGATGTCACCGATGTGCGGGTGGTCGAATCGCTGTCGCGCGACGATGTGGCGGGTGTCGACGGGAATGCCGAGGCCGTCGCCGGAAAGGATTGGGCCGCCGGTGATTTCTGGGGCGCTTCCACCATCCAGTGGAGCGACCGGTACGACGGCTACATCATGGTGCAGAGCTTCGAGATGCGCCGCCAGGTGCCGTTCTGGATGGGCGACACCCCCGAGCACAGCAAGTACGCCGCGCCCGCCGGGGTGGCCGCCGCCCGGGCCGACACCCAACTCAAGGGATTCAAGGTCTACAAGTTGAACGGCCCCCGGAAACGGGACTGGCAGCTGCTGGCGACGGTGAGCACCGACGAACACCAGCGGGATCCGCTCGCACCCGATCTCGGTGCACCGCAGCAGGGCTCCGGATCCCTCGACGTCCCGCAGTGGGACGGTGGGCGCTACATGTTCATCGCGACCGCGCCCAGCGACGACTGGTCGTTGCAGGAGTATCCGACGTACCTGTACGCCAACGGATTCCAGGCGTGGGATATGGCCGACCCCGCCCGGCCCCGACTGCTCGACACCTGGCATCGCGAGGGCACGGTGCGCGGTGAGGAGGACGCCTACCGGACCAATCCCCGCTGCGGCAACCGCACCTCGTGGATGGGTTCGCGCAATCCGCTCTACATTCCCACACCGGTCGAGGAGGGCGGCAGGTACGGATTCGCGGCCCTGGGCGGTCTCGGCATGTCGATCCTCGACATCTCCGATCCGGCGAATCTGCGCGAGATCGGCCATCTCGACGTCCCGATGTCGGTCGCCGGAACCGAGGCCGACAATATCGACGTCTCGCAGTTCGAACGGACGGGCATGGTCTATCTGAGCGGATATCCGCTGTCCGAGGACTGCTACGAGCCCTACAAGGACATCTTCCAGGTGGATGCCCGCGATCCGGCGCGTCCGCGCATCGTCGGGCGGCTGCCCCGCCCGACACCGCCGAAAGAGGCCGTGGTGACCGACTTCTGCCAGCGCGGCGGCAGCTTCGGACCCAAGCGCAGCGGGTACTACACCTCGCCCGGCGACCCGAAGGACGGGCTGCTCGTCTACGACTTCTACAACGCGGGAGCGCAGTTCTTCGACGTCTCCGATCCGCGGCGACCGCGCATCGCCGGATACTTCGCACCGCCCACCTTCGGTCCGGAGACCGAGGACTGGGCGCGGAGCAATCCGACCCACGGCGTGTACGTGGAGTACGACCGCAAGATCGTCTGGCTGCTGACCAATGACGGCATCTACGCGCTGTCGTCCCAGGACCTGTTGGGCACACCGAATCTCGGCGCTCCGACCGCGCCGTTCCGCACCAGCGCGCGTTGAACCGAATCCGAGCCGGGCGGCTTCGCGGGTGGTTCAGGTGGTCACCCGCGAGGCCGCGGCCAACGCGGCGGCGACTTCCCGTGCGGCCCGGTGGCCCGATTCGGCCGCGCCGTCCATATATCCGGCCCAGCGGGTGGCGGTTTCGGTGCCCGCCCAGTGCAGGGGGCCGATCGGGGCGCGCAGGGCGGGGCCGAAGCGGGTGAGTGCGCCGGGTGGGGTGAAGGCGCCGTAGCAGCCGCGACTGAATTCCTCTTCGGCCCAGTCACGTTCGAGGTAGTCGATGGGCGTGCGGGCGCGCGGGCCGAAGTAGCCGACGAGGTCGTCGACGACCCGGGCGCGACGGTCGGCGAGATCCAGGCGTGCCGCGGTATCGGCGTGCCGTCCCTCCAGGAATCCGACGAGCACGCCGGGTGCGCCGTCGCGCGGGGTGTTGTCGAAGACGGTGCCCAGCGCACGTCGATCACTGTTGGCCTGACCGCTGAAACCGGCTCGCCGCCAGAAGGGTTCGTCATAGGCGACATTGACCTTGATCACCCGGCCCATCGGCATCCGCTGTACGAGTTGGTCGCGATCACCGGGCAGTCCTGGCGAAAAGCGGATGCGCGCCGCCAGTGGCGGCGGCACCGCCACCACCGCACGCCGGGCCCGCACCACGGTACGGCCCGCGCGGACCCGGGCACCCGCGGCGTCCCACTCGATATCGCGCACCGGGGCACCGAGGACGACCCGCTCCCCCAATTCGTCGGCCAGCACCGTGGCGATGGTCTGCGAACCGCCGACGACACGGTCCTGCTGCGCCCCGCCCGCCGTGCTTATCAAGGCGTCCAGACCACCCGCCGCGCCGACGTAGAAGGCCGCCCACAGCGCCGACATGTCCTCGGGTTCGGCGGAGAACACCGCCTCGGTGATGATCCGGAAGAAGGATCGGCCGCCCGGGGTGCGGGCGGTGCGCCGCAACCAGGTCGCGAAGGTCTGCCCGTCCAGCGTTTCGGCCTCGGCCGCGAGCCAGGGCTCCCCCGCCGCGACGCGACGTGCGATCCGGTCCAGCCGCCACTGTGCCTGGGCGACATCGGCCAGCGCCAGCGGGTTCAGCTTCGGGATACGGCCGGTGTACTCCGATCGGGCCGAACCGATTTCGGCGATACTCCGCCCGGCGGTATGCGTCGGATAGGTGTCCAAGCGCAGTTCCGCGAGCAATGCCAGGATGCGATGCTGTCCGGGCCCGACCCACTGGCCGCCCACCTCGATGGGCGCCCCGCCGGGCAGTTCGCCGTTCAGCAGTCGCCCACCGACCCGATCGCGCGCCTCCAGCACCAGCACCTCGGCCCCGTCGCGCGCCAGATCGCGGGCGGCGACCAGTCCCGCGATCCCGGCCCCGACGACCACGACATCTACCGACTTGTCCATGACCACCTGCTCTCATACAACATGTATCTGACATGCACACTGTATGTGATATCCATGGCGTATGGAATCCCTGCGGGAGAAGTACGCCGAGAACACCCGCCAGACGCTGATCGACACCGCCGCGCGCCTGTTCGCCGAACGCGAGTACGCGAACCTCTCGGCCGAGGAACTGGTGCGCACCGCGGGCCTCACCCGAGGGGCGCTCTACCACCACTTCGACGGCAAGCGCGGCCTGTTCGAGGCGGTCGTCGAACTGCTCGAAGACCGAGCGGCACAACGCATCCGGCGTGCTGTCGCCGCGGTGTCGGACCCCTTCGAGCGGATCGACCGCGGCATCGCGGCATTCCTCGAGATCTGCGCCGAACCCGACTACCGGCAGATCGTGCTGGAACAGGGCCCGATCGCGCTGGGCTGGCGGCGCTGGCGTGAACTCGACCAGCGGCATCTCGGCGGTCTGCTCCTGGAGGCGATCCGCGAGCTGCTGGCCGCCGAACTCATCCGGCCCTATCCGGCCGAACTCATCGCGAGCGCCTTCTACGGCGCACTCACGGAACTACCGCTGACCATCACCGAGACCGACGACCCCGCACACGCCCGGACGCTGAGCGCCAGGCTGGTGCACGAGCTGCTCGGCGGGCTGGCCACGCAACGACCGTAGGGCGAAATTCGGTTGTGCGGCGAACACCGTTGTGGCGTCATGGATCACGATGAAGCAGCAACGTCCGGCCACCGCCCGATCCGTTTCCGACGGCCTCAAACTGCACCGGCATCTGGTGCGGTCGCCCGGTCGCGTCCACACCGTGATCACCCTGCGGCCGGGCACCCGTGCCGGGTTCAGCACGAACCGATTCCACGACACCTGGCATGTGCTGTCCGACGACCACGGCGCACGGTTGCTCGCTCGGCTGCTGTGGGGCCTGTCGTATCAGGCGCGTCCGCACACGGTCGTGCTCGTCGACCGGCCGTTCCTCCGCCCGAACCCGTTCGACGCGGATCCGGCCGATCCCATCGTGCTGGTTCCGGGCTGGTGCACGCCCTTCGATGACCGCATCGCCCGAAGCTTGAAGAACCGACTGCCGCTGTCGAATCCGGACGGTACCGTGCGCTGGCACACCTTCGGCCTCGATCGGACGCTGCGGCCGGCGGTGCGCGAGACCCGGTGGGACCGCTCTCGCCGACGCGAGGACCGGGGCAGCGTCAGGCGTCGCGGCGGCCTGCTCGTCCTTCGTCCGCGCACTCCGGATGAGGCCCGCGCATGGGCGCTGGACGCGGCCGGTCTCGACACGACGGGTGGGTACGGCAGCGATTACACCTATCTCGGCCCCTGGAACTACGGGTACGACGGCGAGATCCAGATATTCCGACGCTTCCACCCGATGGTGAGCGTGGCCAACCAGGCCCGCGCCCAGGTGCTCTCGCGTGAGGACGCACCGGCAGACCCCGAGTCCCTGCGCTGCGCGGTGTGGCGCGAGGCCGAAACGGTCAGGGGCGAAGCCCATCTCAGGATCCGCGAATGGCGCAGCGGCGGCTGGGAACTCGGCCGCGAGGCCGCGGCGGTACTGGTTCACGCCGACGTGAACACCCTCGACGGGCTGGCGGCCGTCGGCCCGGTCGAGGCGTATCGCCGCCTGCACGCCGCACGGGTGAAAGGTCTGACCCTCGACATGCTGTGGGCGATCGAGGCCGCGCTCACCTATCGCGACCGCCGTAGCGTCTCCGCGGCCCGGCGGCGCGAGCTGTTCGAGGCCCTCGGGGACCTACCCGCTCCCGCCACGCCGGAACGCCGCCGCTCCTCGCGCCCGACTCGGCTGCCGACACGGCGGGCGCGACTTCCGGCGGCGCGCTGATCAGGGGTGGGGCCACGTGGTACCGGATGCACGACTGCGTCCGGTACCGCCGAGCGTGGCGGCCGGCCCCCGCGTGATCCGGCCGCTCGCAGCCGGCGACGGCATCGGATGAGCGCCCGGGTCGCGGGCTCGGCCTCGGATGCGGCAGGGTGATGCACCATGACAGCGATCGACGGCCCGCCGACCAGCCGACGGCGGCACATCCTGCGCCTCGCGCTGTGCGTGGTGTTCCTGTCGACGATGTTCTATCTCGTGGCCATCGCGCGTGTTGTCGATGTCGACGGGGTGCGCGACCTGGTCGCCGCGACCGGTCCCGCCGCACCGCTGGCCTATGCGGTGGCCGCGGCATTGCTCGGCGCGACCTTCGTGCCGGGGCCGATGCTGGCCGCGGGCAGCGGCCTGCTGTTCGGCCCCCTGGTCGGGACGTTCGTGACGCTGGGCGGCACCGCCGGATCGGCCACCCTGTGCGCCTTCCTCGGGCGGCGGGCCGGTCATGCGAGCGCCCGCGAACTGCTCGGCCCCGCACGCGCCGACCTGCTGGACGCGCAGATCCGCCGGCGCGGCCTGTGGGCGGTCGTCGGCCAGCGCTTCATCCCCGGTGTCTCCGACGCCATGGCGGCCTATCTGTTCGGGGCGCTCGGAATCCCGCTGTGGCAGATGGCGGTCGGCGCTCTCATCGGCTCGACCCCGCGCGCCTTCGTCTACACCGCCCTCGGCGCGTCGATCGGCGACCTGTCGGCCCCGCTCGCGGTCGCCGCCATCACGGTTTGGTGCGTGGTCGCGATCCTCGGCGCGTTCACCGCCCATCGCGGCTACCGGCTCTGGCGGCAATCCCGCACGGCTGGCGATGCCGGCTCCCCGGCCGCCCACGACAGCTGACCCGTGCGTGGCGATCGACTCCGACAGCCACGACATCCCCGTACCGGCGGCGCTCCGGCCCGTGCACGAGCTCATCGACCACCGCGGCACTCCGGCGGAGAGATCCTGTCGTGACGGCGTCACGGATTCGTCGGCACGAATCACGCGGCGAGCGAGAGTCGGCGCGGGTGGGTGCGCGTGCCGGACACGCGGGTGAGGAGGCGGCCGATCGCCTCGGCCACCGGCACCGGCTGTTCGAGGATCACCGAGTGACCGGCGGTGTCGATCAGGACGAGATCGGCGTAGTCGACGGCGGCGGCGATGGCGACGGAGTGGGCGGGCGGCGTCATCAGGTCGGCCGCGCCGCACACGACCAGGGTGGGGATCTTCGACAGCACGGCGAGGGCGGCGGTCTGGTCGTAGGTCGCGAAGGAACTCAGGAAGCCGGCCATGGTGACGATCGAGGTCTGGTTGTGCATGGCGTTGGCGAGTGCGAGTACGCGCGGGCTGACCTTGCGGTCACCGAATTCGGCGGCCCGCACGATGGGCGCGAAAACCTTGCACGCCAGGAGTTTCGCCCGCTGCATCAGCGTGGGCGCGAAGCGGACGGCGGTCTGGAACAGGGAGATGAGCGGGTTGTGCAGCAGGCGGCCGAATCCGGCGTCGGCCAGACCGCTGGCGGCCGTGGCGATGAGGCCGACACCGACGATGCGGGTGCCGATCTCGTGCGGCTGCTGGCTGACATAGGTGAGCACGGTCATACCGCCCATGGAGTGCCCGACCAGGACCACCGGTCCGGTGGGGGCGACCGCGTCGAGAACGTCGCGCAGATCGCGGCCGAGCTGGTCGAGGTGGTAGGTGCGGCGGGGCGCGGCGGCGGACGCGCCGTGCCCGCGATGGTCGTAGCAGACGATGCGCGCGCCCGGATACCGCGCCATGGCGTCACGGACATAGGTCCAGGACTCGGCGCGCAGGCAGTGCCCGTGCAGCAGCACCACGGTCGACTCCGCGTCGCGCGGGCCGTACTCCCGCACCGCCAGGGCGATGCCGTCCGCTGTCCGGACCGTGGCACGGCGGTGCGCCGTGCTGGCGGTGGTGCGCGTGATCGACATCGGTGGCTCCGGTTCCTGGACGGGACATGTTCCACTGTCCGCCGGAGGGGCCGCCGACATCAGCCCACCGAGGGGTGGGCGTCGCCGCCCAGGGTGGAGCGAATCGCCACCTAGGTGCGGTTCAGCGTGGTGGCCGCAGCACCTTCATCGCGGCCCGCACGACCGGAGCGGGCACGCGGTCGCGCATACCGAGCGCCGCCGCGGCCACCCGCCCGCGCGCCGGGGTGCCGCGGCCGAACATCCGGTTCAGCGGCCCGCCCGACGGTTCGAGGTCGATATGCAGGGGTAGGCGGCCCGCGGCGGCTCCCATCGCCTGGGCGACGACAATGCGCTGAATTTCGCTGG
Source organism: Nocardia otitidiscaviarum (assembly GCF_007362295.1). NCBI lineage: Bacteria > Bacillati > Actinomycetota > Actinomycetes > Mycobacteriales > Nocardiaceae > Nocardia > Nocardia otitidiscaviarum. The sequence goes on from NZ_CP041695.1 coordinate 4,590,702, forward strand.
TGCCCTCGAAAATGGTGTACAGCTTCGCGTCTCGATACCACTTCTCCACCGGATGGTCGGTGATGTACCCCCATCCGCCGAGCGTCTGGATCGCGCGTTCGGTTGCCCGCACGGCGATTTCGCTGGCCGCCAGTTTGGCCATCGACCCCTCGCCACGTTCGAAGGGGACTCCGCGCGCGGCCATCCAGGATGCGCGCCAGGTCAGCAGCCGCGCGGCGTCGATCTGGGTGGCCAGGTCCGCGATGGGGAACGAGATGCCCTGATTGTCGATGATCGGCGCACCGAAGGCTTCGCGCCGATTCGCGTAGGACGTCATGTATTCGAGCGCGGCCCTGGCGATTCCGAGCGCCTGCGCGGCGACCATCGGACGCGTCTGCTCGAAGGTGCCCAGGGTCGCCGAACCGGAGCGGCCGTTGCCGCGCGCCTCGCGCCGCTCGGCCAGCATCCGCTCCAGCCGTTCCGGCCCGCCGAGCAGATTCTCCATGGGCACCCGCACGCCGTCGAACGTCAACTCGGCGGTGTGCGAGGCGCGGCAGCCCAGTTTGTCGAGCTTGCGCACCAGCTGCAATCCCGGGGTGCCGCCGGGCACCACGAACAGCGCCTGGCCGCGATGGCCCAACTGTTCGTCCACCACCGCGTTCACCACGTGCACGTGCGCGATGCCGCCATTGCCGATCCACATCTTGTGGCCGTCGATGATCCAGTCGTCGCCGTCGCGGACGGCCCGCGTGCGCAGGTTGCGCACATCACTGCCGCCTTCGGGTTCCGAGATGGCGAGTGCCGCGAGCTTCAGGTCGCCCGGCGTACCGAAACATTCCGGCGCCCAGTGGATCATCTGCTCGGGTGTCGCGGCGCGGCCGATCGCCGACAGCGCCAAGGCAGGCATCACGATGGCCAAACCGATTCCGGCGCAGCCCCAGAACAGCTCCTCCATGAACATCGGCAGCGACAGTCCGGTCGGGTCCCCGATGAGGTCGCGATAGAACAGCGGACTGTAGAACCCGCGTGCGGCGGCCTCCTCCAGGACCGGCCACGGGAACTCCTGGGTCCGGTCGTAGTGGGCGGCCACCGGTCTGATGTGGTCGCGAGCGAACTCGTGTGCCCGCTCGGCCAGTTCGTGCTGTGCCGCCGTCGGTGTCAGATCGAAGGTCACGATTGGTCGATACCCGGTCGGGTGCCGTCGAACCGCTCGTTCGGATTGCTGTTCGTTCGGATTGCCGTTCGCCCGCGTCGGTTGTTCGCGGGCCCGCCGTGCGGCGGTGGGCCGAGCCGTACCGGCCCACCGCCGTCGCGTTACGCCTCGAGTGCCGGCTGGTCGACGGCCCACAGCCAGGATCCGTCCGGTTGTCGCCGGGCGATCTCGACGGTGATCTCACCGGTGGTGAGGGTGGACGCGGTCAGCGCCAGGTCGCCGCTCACCAGCGCCGGATGCTGCCGTCCCGGGGTGAGCACCGGCGCGGCCGCGACGAACTGCTCGTAGACCTTGCGGATCTCCGCGTGCCCGGTGGCGAGGCTGCCGGGTGGGAAGGCCAGGACGGCATTCGGCTCGTACAGCGCCACCAGTCCGTCGACGTCGCCCGCATTGGCGCGTTCGATGAAGTACTTGCCCAGGTCGTTGGGGTCGGTGGCCTTGTCGTTGGTTGTCATGCCGATAACCCTGCCAACGAAACACGACATCCTCTGTCAGGTATTTCCGATAGAGTTCTCGGCATGCGCGCCGACCGATTGGTCTCGCTGGTGCTGCTGCTGCGCCAGCACGGTCGGCTGTCCGCCACCGCGCTCGCCCGCGAACTCGAGGTGTCCACCCGCACGGTGCTGCGCGATATCGAGGCGCTGTCCGCGGCCGGGGTCCCGGTGTACGCCGAACGCGGTCGGCGGGGTGGTTTCGCCCTGCTGCCCGGCTTCCGCACCGAGCTCACCGGGCTCAACCACGACGAGGCGCTCGCGCTGCTGGTCGCCGGATCACGGCACGGCGCACTGGCTTTCGGCCTCGGCACGGCGCTGTCCTCGGCCATGCGCAAGGTGGTCGACGCGCTCCCGGACAGCAATCGCGCCACCGCGACCGGCGCGGCGCAGCGGCTGCTCATCGAACCGGAGACCGACCTGCTCGCGCGCCGTCTGATCGCCGAGGACGTACCCGACGCGATCGGGGCCGAGGTGCGGCGGGCGGTATTCGCCGGGTATCGGCTGCGCATCCACTACGCCGCCGTGGACCAGACCCCGCAGTGGCGGACGGTGGACCCGATCGGCCTGGTCACCGTGCGCGGCCAGGGGTATCTGATGGCCAGGCGGTCCGGGGCGGAGCGCACCTATCGGCTGTCCCGGATCCGGGCCGCGGAAGCGCTCCCCGAACCCGCGCAGCGCCCGGACCGCGTCGATTTGGCGCGGGCCTGGGAGGAGCGCGCCACCCGCTTCCGCACCGGCGGTGAGCAGGTCACCGTGCTGGCCCGGGTGCATCCGGCGCAGCGGGCGGAACTGGTGGGCACCGCACTGTCGGTCGGCGCCGAGACCGACGACCCGGACGGCTGGGTCCGGCTGGAAGTGACCTTCCAGGATTCGAGACATGCCGAATGGGCGCTGTGGCAGCTCGGCGCCAATGCGGAAGTCCTTGCGCCGCAATGGCTGCGCACCTCGCTGCGCGACCGCGCCGCCGCGATCGTGGCCCGCTACGAAGCATCCCCCCGAACGCGCCGACCAGCACCGAAAACGACTATCCGGGACAATCCCGCGCAGGTACCGTCACCTCCATGGCCTGCCGAATCACCCAACTCCTCATCGACTGCGCCGACCCGCAACGACTGGGCGACTTCTGGTGCGAGGTCCTCGGCTACGTGGAACTCGGCTGGGAAGACGGCGCCCTCGAAATAGGCCCGCCCGACACCGGATTCGGCGGCCCCCGACCCACCCTCATGTTCCTCCCCAACCCCGAACCGAAACGCACCAAACTCCGCCTGCACTTCGACCTCAACCCCACCGACCGCGACCAACACACCGAACTCGACCGCCTACTGGCCGCCGGCGCCCGCCCCATCGACATCGGCCAGGGCCCCGACGTCTCCTGGCACGTCCTGGCCGACCCGGAAGGCAACGAATTCTGCCTCCTGCGACGCCGCGTGGAAGCGGTGGGGAGCCCGTCGAGTACGTAGCGATGCGAAGCAATCGCGCGGACACCGCTACTCGCGATCTCTGAGTCGAATGGAGATTCCTTCAGCGGACCATCGTGCACGCGGTCTGTCCGAGGGGGCGACGAGTCGGTGATACCCGGGGGAATAGGGTCGACCCGTGTCGACCCCCGCGCTGTTCGCGCCGATCGAGCCGTACGCGAGCGGAATGCTGCCGGTCGGTGATGGGCATGAGATCTACTGGGAGAGCATCGGTAACCCCCGCGGGAAGCCGGCGTTGTATCTGCACGGTGGGCCGGGCGGGGGGATCGGGTCCGGCTATCGGCGGTGGTTCGATCCGGAGAAGTATCTGATCGTCGGGTTCGAGCAGCGTGGTTGTGGTCGTAGCCGACCGCTCGTCACCCCGGACGCCGCCGCGCTGGCGACGAACACCACGGCGCATCTGGTCGCCGACATCGAGGTCCTGCGTGCGCATCTCGGCATACGGTCGTGGCTCGTCGACGGTGTCTCCTGGGGTACCACGCTGGCGTTGGCGTATGCGCAGGCCCACCCGGGGCGGGTCGACCAGCTGGTGCTGATGTCCACCACGTTCACCGATTCCGATGCGGTGGAGTGGATTACCGAAACGGTGGGACGGCTGTTTCCCGTCGAATGGGACGCCTTTCGCAGCGCGGCCGGTGCACGGCCCGGCCAACGCCTGGTCGACGCCTACTACGACCTGCTCACCGACACCGATGAACAGGTTCGGACGCGAGCGGTGGACTCCTGGATGGCATGGGAGGACGCGCACGTCTCGCTCGGTGCGAAACCGGCTGCCGACGAGCAGGATCCGGTGTGGCGACGGGTATTCACCACGCTCGTGGTGCACTACTGGAAGCACGCGGCCTTCCTGCCGCCGTCAGCGCTGTGGGATGGCCTGCCCGCACTGCATCACATTCCCGCAGTGCTGATCCAGGGCAAGCTCGACGTCAGCGGACCGGCGGCGACGGCGTGGGAATTGCACAAGGCATGGCCGGGATCCCGCTTCGTCCTGATCGACGACGAAGGGCACGGTGGTCCCGCGATGATCCAGGCGATGATGCGGGCCATCGCCGCATTCTCAGAGCAGCCCGAGCCGTAGGTCCGCCCGGCGGCCGAGCGATCCGTGGATCAGCCGTCCACCACCGCCGCAACAGCCTCCACCTCGACGAGTTGATCGTCGTACCCGAGCACGGTGACGCCGAGCAACGTACTCGGTGGATCATGAGGGGCGAAGGCGTCTCTCACCATCTCCCAGACCGCCACCAGGTCGGCTTGGTTCGAGGAGGCAACATAGACGCGGGTACTGACCACGTCGTCGAGACAGGCACCAGCATCGGAAAGGGCGACGCGCAGGTTCGCCATGACCTTCCGCGCCTGGCCGACGTAGTCACCGACCGCGGCGGTGGAACCGTCGGCCTCGAGCGGGCAGGCTCCGGCCATGAAGATCAACCGCGCACCAGCGGGAGCCGTCGCGGCGTAGGCATATTCGGCCGTGTCGGAAAGAATGCCGGAGCGGATGAGGCTGATGTGTTCGGACATGTGGCCATCATGTCGCACGTCGGACCAGCAGTCGTGTACGGCTTCGGTCGAGACGGTCGAGGAGAGCTGCCTGGGTTGGCCTACGATTCGGCACGTCGGTACGATGCCGTGACGCTCCACAGCGCCCGGGAGGTGCATCGATGTCACCCGGAGACCGGACGCGCAAGCCGATGACAAGGGTTCGATTCGTGCGGAACAGGCGCTGGCGGGCGCGGAGCCGGGCGACGGTGCGCACGCCTGCCGAACGGCGCGCCGCGCTGATACTCGCGCTGGTGTGCCTGGCCGTCGGCTACTTCTTCCTGCACGTTCTGGTCGATCTGGCCGGACATACCACGCGCGCGCTGGCCGCGTCCTGGGCCGGGCGGGGCGACGGAGCGGGCATGGTGACTATTACCGGGAAGACGCGTACGAGCGGGCGCAGCTCCGGATTCACCTGCTGGGGCGATTTCACTCCGGAGCACGCCGGGCCGGTCCGCACCGGGCTCCGTGTACACGTCCACTCCTGCACACCGGGTGACCGGGTCGCCGTCGAACTCGTGCGCGGCAGCCCGGACAGCTGGAACTCGGCGAGCCGGGTGAATCAGGCGTATGAACGTGGTGCGGGCTGGGCGAGAAACCTGATCGTCACCATCTTCATCGGCGGATTCTGTCTGGTGCTCGGCCTGCTGTTCGCGATCGGAGGTATCGCCGTGCTGATCGGCGTGCTCCGCCCGACATCCCGACGCCCGCGTGGCTCCCCGCCCTCGATCCGGAAACGACTCGGGCACAGCGGAAGTCGCTGAGCTGCGGGAACTGTCCGCGATACATCCGCCCGATGACGACGGTGACCATGCCCATGACGATCCGGTCTGTATGACCGCCGGATATTCACGGCGTGATCTTCGTGATGCGTAGTGCCGCGAAATCGATCCTCACCCGCCGACAGGCTGTGAGAGCTTCCGTTCGAGGGCACGCATCACGGCCGGGCGGATCAGTTCGATGAATGGTCCGGTCAACCGCCAATAGCGTTGGAATCGCCGCCGACTGTCCTCGTCCGTCGCCGCCACGCGGGTTTCCAGGGTGAGGATGCACGCGTGGGCACCATAGGGGCTGACCCTGGTGCTCTCGGCCATCTTGGCGAACCCCGGCTCGTCGAAACCGGCGAAGCTCTCCGCGGTAACAGGCTTCTCGGGTTCACCACCGAGCGCACGCCATGGTTTGGTCACGGTGCCGAAGACGAGTTCGGCATGCGGACGCTCACCCAACAGCATCCACCCGTGCTCCGGTAGGTCCCGCACCCGAAACGTCGGCGGTTCCGGCGGCACCGCCTCGCCCCGCCGCCGCGCCCGCACATCGGAGATCCGCGCCGGTAGCCCACGGGCCGCGATCAGCAATCGCGCGAGCGGAAGTCGATACAGATCGATGGTCACCGCCGCCTCGAAAACCTCCGCGGGCGGCGCTCGGAAAACCCGCGAAACGGAGACGACGTGGTCGTAAGTGGGAAGAAAGTCGTCCAACACCAAGGTATCGGTCATGTCATCCGTCCTAGCTGCGCTGTCACCGCCATCGGCCACAGATGTTCCCGGTATCGATTGTCCCCCATTAGCATCCACCACCGCCGCAACGACCTCCATCTCGACGAGTTGATTGTCATGGGGCGCATACTGAGTCACCGACATTCGGGCCGCCCATGGTGCCGAAGATCCGCACTTCCCCCGCCCGCATTGCGGATTATGCTGCGGCCGTGGAGTTTGACAGCAAACCAGGTTTGCGTGCCGTCGACCTGACCGCAGCAGTGGCCCTGCTCGCATTCGTGGTGTTCGCCGGAATGACCGCGACGCTGATGATCGGCTTCGTCGGTGCCCCCGGGGGAGAATCCAGCGCGTGCGCCGACCGGTGCCGCACCTACGTGGACGTAGGCGCTGGCCTGATGTTTTTCGGAACGCTTGGCGCCGGGTGCGTCGCACTGGTGCTGATGGCGCGGAGTTGGTCGCGTAAGCGTTCCTTGCTGATATGGCCAGTGCTGGCGATTCCACTGCTGATCGGTGTGGGGGTCGTCAGCTTCCTGCTGGCCGTGAACGGTCCTGCGTGACGTACTTCTCCTGCCATCGACCGAGAAATCTCGAGCCCCGCGCCGAACTAGGACAGTATCTGTCCTATTCCTGCGCCACAATCGAATCATGAGCGACTTCGAATCGACTGCGGAACAACCGGATCAGCCCGCGATCACCGACTACGACGACCCGAACGCGCCGTGGAACCAGGCGTGGGACCAGGAGGGCGGCATCGCCAACTGGAACGCCGACGTGATCGAGGAGTTCCGGAACAACTCGGGCAAGGTGGGCGGTGCCTACGCGGGTGGGGATCTCATCCTGCTCACCACCACGGGAGCCAGGAGCGGTAAGCGGCACACGACTCCGCTGGGCCCGCTGTACCGGGGCGACGTCATGTACGTGAGCTCGTTCATCGAGGACAAGTACCCGGCCTGGTGGTACAACATCAAGGCGAATCCGCAGGTCACCGTCGAGCTCCGGGACAAGACCTACCGGGCGACCGGAAAGGCGCTGGAAGGCGCGGAATACGACGAGTTCGCGGCCTGGGTACTGGCCCACAACCCGCTACTGGCGGACTTCCAGTCCAAGGTCGACCGACCGATACCGCTGGTCGTCCTGATCTTCGACGACGAGAGCTGAACGCCCCAGCCGATTCGGCACGAGCGGAATCAGGAACCGGCCAGCTCGTAATCGGCCGCGTCGACAACCGCGCGGACGGCATCGGCTCGAGGCTGTGCGTGCTGGTTACCCGGACGGAGTCGGTACCGACGTCTATGGTGATCGCCGTGACACCCGGTAGCGACTCGAACGCCTCGCGCACGGACGCGACGCAGTGGTCGCAGCGTCCAGGACACGGAGAGGCGTTTGACCATGGGGTGGAAAGTACAGGGGCTGTTCGTCGAAGGAGTTGTCGACCCGGCCGATCTTCCCGGGCAACCGTCCGACGGCCGGGAGCTTATCGAATTCGACGAAGTGTTTCGGCAGTTGCGCGGCTACGGGGTGTCGACAGTCGGCGGATGGACGTGCATTGCCGATCCGCAGTTTCGGGTGGCGTTCGACGATGAAGCAGTGCGGTCGCTTTCTCGGACCGGAAGAGCGCTGGCGTGGGTGACCAACAGCGTTTCGACCGTGCATGGGTTCGCCTGGTACATCGACGGGATCCCGGTACGACGCATTGTGCACGCCGAGGGTGCGGTCGTCGATGAGTACGGGCCACCCCTGCCGGAAGAAGTATCGGCTCCAGGGCCTTTCGACGAGGACCATCTCTTCGAGATGATGGCGCGATTGGCCGGACTGAGGTGGGGCGAGATCGCTGATGCGCCGCACGGCATCTGGAGGTGTGCCGGCTGACCGGCTGGAGGCCATGGAATGCCGAGACGGCCTCGTCGTTCCAACTCCGCACGCAGGAAGCGGCTACGCTCGCGAGGAGTGAGCCACCTGGCTCACTCGCAACTGTGCTCGGCGGATCCACACAGGAGGATGCGGTGATCAGCAGTTCGAAATCTGGACGCGGCAGGGCGGCGGTCGCGATGGGGATGGTGGCGGTGATCGCGCTGGCGGCGGCCTGCTCGTCGAGTTCCTCGGAATCGTCGGAGCCGACCGGGGCCGCCGCTCCGACCGCCGATGATCTGGCGGTACAGGCGTACGTGTACACCTACCCCCTGGTGGCGGTGGAGGTGACGCGGCGGCAGTCGACCAACTACCCGGCCCAGGACCCACTGATCGGGGCGGCCCCGATGAATCAGCTGGCGCCCCTGCACTTCCTCCCGGACGCGACGTTCAAGAATGTCGTGCGTCCCAACGTCGACACCCTCTACACGTCGATGTTCTTCGATGTCGCACAGGAGCCGCTGATCATCAGCGTCCCCGATATGGGCGACCGGTACCACCTGTTCCCGATCATGGATATGTGGACCAATATCGACGTCTCCCCCGGTTCGAGGACCCTCGGCGACGTGACGGGTTACGAATTCGCGCTGGTCGGACCCGACTGGCAGGGCAGTCTGCCCGAAGGGGTGCGTGAATACCGGCTCGCCACCGATTCCGGCTGGATGATCGGTCGCATCCAGGTGGAGGGCCCCGACGACGTACCGAATGTGATCGCCATCCAGGACCGGATGACCGCGGTCCCGCTCAGCGCATACGGCACGCCCTACACGCCCCCGGCTAACCCCGACCTGCATCCGGACTGGCCCCGGGATCAGGAGGTCGCCCAGTACATACACGATTTGACCCCGCAGCAGTACTGGGAGCTGTACTACTCGAACCTGTCACACTCTCAGACCCGCCCCGGCGACGAAGCCCTGCTCGACCGGCTGGCGTCCATCGGCTGGTCCCCGGAGACGAAGCTCGACCTGAGCACTCTCGCGGAGACCGAGCGCACCCGATGGGAACAGGCGTGGCCGAAGGCGCTGGCGCACATCGAGCTCGATCTCGGCAACGACGAGGTCAACGGCTGGCGGATCGCGCGCAGCGATATCGGCGATTACGGCACCAACTACGCCGCCCGCGCTGTCGTCGCCTACGCCGGCCTGGGCGCGAACCTGCCGCAGGACGCGATCTACCCGGCCACCCGCGTCGACGCGAGCAACACTCAGCTCACCTCCGAGCACTCTTACGTGCTGCACTTCGATGCCAGCCAGCTTCCGCCCGTTCAAGGATTCTGGTCGCTCACCATGTACGACGAACAAGGGTTCTTCGTCGACAATCCGGACAACCGCTACACCGTGCGGGGCGAGCGGCTGACCAAGAATCCCGACGGGTCGGTCGACATCTATATTCAGCGCGAAAACCCCGGCGCGGACAAGGAATCCAACTGGCTACCCACCCCCGCCGGCGGAGACTTCAATATGCTGCTGCGGCTCTACTGGCCCGATCAGGCGATTATCGATGGTAGCTGGAACCCGCCCGCCGTCACACGCAACTGACGCACCAAACCGGCCGTCCGGCAGCGTAATTCAGCTGCCGGACGACCATTCCGGGGAGCAGGTCCGCCCCTCTCCTGCCTCAGGTATGTCCGGACGCTGCCACAAGCGAGTTCACCTGTGGTACCGAGGGATCCGCACCTTCTACGCTGGAAGCCGGTCAAGGGGGCATCCAGTGAAGCGGCTTCTTTTCCTGATCCTCGCGATACTCCTGGCGGCGTCGATGCTCGACTACACGACGGCGGCAGGTAACTACCCCTTGGTGGTGGCGGCCGGAATCGTCGCCGCCCTGCTACTCGTCGACCGGGCTATCGGCTAGGGCCGACGTCCGCCGCTAGCGGACTGGCGAAATCCACTGCCTCAGTGATGGATTGGGCCGTCCAAGCTGGACAGCGGGCGCGCCGAGGCGCGGCCGGTCTCGGCGATGATCTGGGCGGCGATGGAGATGGCGGTTTCCTCCGGGGTACGAGCGTTGAGGTCGAGACCGAGAGGGCTGTGCAGGCGGCGCAGGTGCTCCGTGGTGAGGCCCGCCTCGATGAGGCGGGTACGACGATCGGCGTGGGTCCGGCGGGAGCCGAGCGCACCGACGAAGGCCAGGGTGGGAATGGCGAGCGCCTCGGTGAGCAGGGGGACGTCGAATTTGGGGTCGTGGGTGAGGACGCAGACCACGGTGCGGGAGTCGAGGCGGCCCGCGTCGTGTTCGCGCCGCAGGTAGCGGTGCGGCCAGTCCACGACCACCTCCTGGGCGGCGGGGAAACGGCTTGGGGTGGTGAAGGTTTCCCGGGCGTCGACGACGGTGACGCGGTAGCCGAGCTGGGCGGCCGTGCGGCTGAGGGCGCGGACGAAATCGTTGGCTCCGGCCAGGATCATGCGGGCGGGCGGGCCGAAGCTCTGCACGAAGGCGCGCGATGGGAAGTCGGAGCCCTCGCATGCGTCGGCGCCGATCGAACCGGTGCGCCCCGCCCGCGCCATGCCGAGGGCATCACGGGAGGGAGCCGGGCCGCCTCGGGACGAGGATGCTCGGGCCGGTCTGTCTCGGAATGGGGCGTTGCGGGACGGCGCAGCACCGGACAGGGCAGCTCGGGGCGGGGCATCGGCCGGGCCGGGATGGATCAGCTGCCAGGACGGGGTGGCGTCGATGCTGGTCACCAGGGCGACCGGGTGACCAGCACAGATGTCGCGATGCAGCACCTCGAGCAGCGGCAGCTGTGCGGCGTCGACCCGCTCGACGAAAATCTCCATCTCGCCGCCGCAGGTCAGGCCGACGGCGATACCGTCGGGGTCGGCCACGCCGAAGTGTTCGACCACCGCATCCGCGCCCCGCAGGACGGTGGCCGCCGAGACCACCACGGCCGATTCGACACAGCCGCCGGACAGGGAACCGAGAACCTCGCCCGCCGGGGTGACCAGCATGGCGGCACCCACCTCACGCGGTCCCGCGCCGGTGACGTCGATAATGCGGGCGAGCGCGACCGGTCCGCGCCGGACCTGGTCGAGCAGTTCTGGCAGCAGCTCGCGCACTCCCCCATCATCACAGTGGGATGGTCGGCATGCACGCCGCAGCGCTGATGTGGCGAATATTCAGCTACCGACGAAGTGGCACCAGATGCAACGCTCTGAGCGGTGAAAATCCGGTTCCGCTAGGCCAGTCCGCGCCGCTTGTCGGCCTGTGCCCGCATCTGCGCAGCCATCTTCTCCATCTCGGGTGTGATCTTGAAGTGCCCACCCCAGGCATTCAGATCGTCCGGGCCGTACTGCGGTGTCGGCAGGATCTGGCGGAGCAGCTGATCCGGCAGCCCGCGCCGCTGCCATTCACGCGGGTAGCCCAGCGACACCTCCTCGTGGCGCACGCCCTCGTGGAAGGTGGTGCGCGGAATGTGCAGGTGACCGTAGACCGAGCACACGACGTTGTAGCGGATGTGCCAGTCCTCGGTGAGCTCGGTGCCGCACCACAGCGCGAACTCCGGGTAGAACAGCATTTTGGTGGGGTCGCGCAGCAGCGGGAAATGGTTGATGAGCACCAGCGGGGTATCGGGGGCGAGCGCGTCCAGGCGGCGCTGGGTGTACTGCACGCGGGCGTGACACCAGGCGTCGCGGGTGGCGTACGGCTGCGGGGAGAGCAGGAACTCGTCGGTGGCAACCACATTGCGGTCCCGAGCGATGGACAGGCCCTGCGCCTTGGTGAGCGCACCGTCGGGCATCCACGAATAGTCGTAGAGGACGAACAGCGGAGCGAGGGTGACCGCGCCGCCGTACTCCTCCGCACCCGCGCCGGTCCAGACCGGGAACGGGTCCTCCGGGGTGATCACATCCAGGTCGCGGCACAGCGAGACCAGGTAGTCGTAGCGGGGAGCGCCGTGGATCTGTACGGGATCCTTTGCGGTGGTCCACAATTCGTGGTTGCCGGGCACCCAGATCACCTTGGCGAAGCGGCCGCGCAGGGTCTCCAGCGCCCAGCGGATGTCGTCGGTCTTCTCGCCCACGTCACCGGCCAGGATCAGCCAGTCCTCGGGCGAGTCCGGCCGGATCCGCTCCACCACCGGCTTGTTGCCCTGATGACCGACATGGATGTCGCTCACCGCCATCAGCTTCGGATTCACCCAGCTCCGCCTCTCTGCTCACGACCACGCGCCGCACGCACTCCCTGCGGCAACAGCGGCGGCTCCCACCAGATTCCCATGCGCGATCGCACGCCGATCACCCGCCTGCCGCCGTGCCGATCGTCTACCCACGGTGGGCGCGGGCTCACGCCTCCCAGCGGATGCGGGCCGAGGACACGAATCCGGCCGCCACCGTGAGCATTCCATTGGGCTCGCGCCGGGTGGAAGCGATGGCGATATGGCAGGGACGCGGGATATCGGCGGGCAGACGACCGCCGCCGTCGATCTGGTAGCGGGTGTTGGTGAGCTTCCAGGCGCGGGCGTCGGGATCGTCGGGGGCGACCGGCGGCGAATCGGTGCGGACCACGACCATGACCTCGGTGACGCCGAGCGGCCAGTCGAAGGTCAGCACATCGCCCCGGATCGCGAGGTTCTCGACCACGGGGATGCCGCTGGGTGCGGGATCGGTCGATGGCGCAGCCCCCGGGTGGGCGCTCGAACCGGTCGACGCGCGCGCACCCCCGGAGGGATCAGCCGCGCCGGCACCGGTCGTGGCGTTCGCGCGGGCGGCGGCTCGGGCGGCACGGCGGTCCGGGCGGGTGATGTCGATGCGGCCGGGAGTCGGTGGGGTCGGCGCGGGGGTCGGCGGTGGGGTGCTCGGGGCGTCGGTGCGGCTCATGTCCGAGGTGCGGCCGGACAGGGTGGCGACCACCGCGTAGATCGGGAGCGGGCCGTCGGGGGCGCCGCCGTCCTCGAGTTCGGTGGCGCGGGTGCGGCCGACCACCCGCCAGGAGTCGTCGGGTTGCAGGCGGGTGACGCGGTATTCGACATCCGCGGTGGGTGAGGGTTCCCAGCTGAGGGTCACGGTGCCATTGGGTTGGCGGATGGCTGTGAGCGCGCCGGGCGGGTCGATGGGGACGGCGGCGAGGGCGGCGCGGGCACCGGTGTGGTCGGCGCAGAGGTCGAGGACGGCGCGCATGGCGCGCATGCGGGTATCGAGGGGCCCGGTGGGGGCGGCGGCGAGCAGGCGGTCCGCCTCGGCGATGGCGGCGCGGGCCTCCGCGAGGAGCTGCGAGAGATCCCGGCCGCCTTGCGGATCGGGGACGTCGGAGGCATGGCGCTCCAGATACTGCAGGTGGTCGAGGGCCTCGACATAACGCTTGCCCGCGCAGCCGACGGTGGCCGAACGCCAGCGGACCACCGCCTCGGCGAGCACCCGATCCACCTCCTCGGCGACCGGGCGCACCGAGGTCATACCGGTGCCGTCGGCGTCGACCGCACGACGCGCCCGCTCCACATGGTGGGCGGCCTTGCGCGGATGCCCGGCGCGCAGCGCGGCCCGCGCGGCCTTCAGGGGTTCCTCCCAGGCGCGTGGGTGCGGACTCGCGGAGGTAGTGCCGTACCCGCCCCCGGATGTCGAACCGCGGCGGTCGGAGCCGTGACCCGGTGCGGACGTCCCCCGAGCGTCCGACACCCCCGTGACGCCCTCCACGGTCGATCCCAGCTCGGTCGCGAGCCCGACGACCACCTGCTGCGCCGTCGAGTGGTCCAGTCCGCCCGCGATGGCCTCGTGCACCAGGAAGTCGTAATCCGCCTCCACCAGTTGGTCTTCCACCAGGATGGCGGCGCGGACCTGGGGGCGCAGTTGGTCGGCGACGTCGGCGGCGATGGCGCGCAGATAGTCGTCGACGGTGTGGCCGCCGGGTTCGAGCAGGTCCTGGACGTGTACCAGCAGTTCGTCCAGGACCACGCGGACGCGACCGGGGGGCAGTTCGCGGGTGCGGGCGCGCAGCGCTTCGGCGCGCAACCGGATCTCGGCGGTCTCGTGGGCGCGGGCGTAGTCCAGGCCGAGCAGCACGAGCAGGGTCGGAACGGGGTCGCCGGGGAGCAGGCGCTCGTATTCGGTGAGCAGCTGGCGGATCTGCTGACGCCGCTGCGCGGTCACCTCGGTCGTGGGCGGCGGTGCGGCGGCGGGCGTTTCGTCGAGAATCGGATGTCGGCGCAGCCGGGCGGCGATCTCGTCGGCGTCGAGCCCGCTGAGCTTGCCGATATCCTCGAGGCCGGGGAGCTTCGCGGCGGGAATTCCGCCGTGCCGGTTCACCATTCGTTCGATGGCGGTGTCGAGCATCTCGTAGCGCTCGCCCTCGCGCCGCGCCCGCACCTGCCGTACCCGATCGGCCTCCACCCGCCGTGAGGCCGCCGACAGCAGGGGGTACGACAGCTCTTCGTGGCCGTCCACCAGCAGCCCGACCAGCACCCGGTACTTCGGATGGTCGCGCTGCTTCTGCCAGAAGCCCCACACCTGCTCGATCCGCGCTTCCACCTCGGTGTCGGTGAGCGTGGTCGCCTCGTCGAGCGGAATGTCGTAGAGCTCGAAGGCATCCGAATGCTCGAGGCCGCCGCGGCGCTCCACGGCGGCGAGCACGCGTTTGCGATAGTCGTTGGGGCTGAAGGGCTGCATCTGTTCTCGCCTAGGCGGGGCGGCGGCGGGTGCGCTGCAACTGGTCCAGTTCGCGCGCCACATCCGCCTGCGACAGGGTCGCGCCGGTCTGCACCGACAGGGTCAACGGCATGCGCGCCTCCACGTGATAGGCGGTGACGTGCAAGACCCCGTCGAACCCCATCTCGAAGGTGACCTGCACTTCGCTGCCCGCCGAATAGCCGGGCGGAATATTGCGAATATGGCCCTCCACCAAGACTTTCGTATCCTCGGGCCGGACGGAGGCGGCTTGGCCCTGCTGTTCGACGATGGTGAGCTCGATCTGATCCTGATCGGCGCGCACGGTGCCGTAGGAGCGGCGCACCCGAATGGGCAGGGTCTGATTGCGGTGCACCAGCCAGCTGGCGGCCAGACCGCTGTAGGGGTCCAGCGCCAGCACGCCGAATCCGCGCGACACCACGGTGTCCACCCGGATCTCGAGCATGCGGCGCACCAGGCCCACCGGCTGTCCGAAGGAGTCGGCCACCCGCGCGATGGACTGCTCCAGATCGGCCGGGGACGCCTCGCGCAGTTCCGCTCCGTCGCGCAGCCGCCCGCGGGTCACCAGATCGGCGACCACCAGGCGTTCCATCTCCAGCTTCTCGCCGTAGAGCGCCGCGCCGCGCGCCACCGACAGGTCCGGGTCGCGCAGTTCGCCCACCAGGCCCAGTTCACGCTGCAATTCCCGCGCCACCATGGGCATGCGGGAGGAGCCGCCCACCAACAGCACCCGGTCCACGGCGTGCACACCGCGCTGCCCGGCCGCGGCCAGGCACGCCTTGGTGAGGTCGAGGGTGCGGCGCATGAGCGAGGCGGTCATGGCCTCCATCTCGGCGCGGGTGAGCGTGACGACCGCGCGGACCCCGTCGTGGGCGACCACCACTTCGGTGCTCTCGGCCTCGCTCAGTTCGTGTTTGGCGCGTTCGGCGGCCAGCACCAGCATCTGCGATCCGGCCGAATCATCCAGCGGATCCTCGGCCTCCGGATGCTCCGCGCAGAACCGCTGCGACAGGTGCAGTGCGATGCGCTCGTCCCAGTCCGCGCCGCCCAGCTGATGGTCGCCCTCCACCGCGAGCACGGAGATGCGCCGGTCGGCCAGTTCGATGACGGTGGCGTCGAAGGTGCCGCCGCCGAGGTCGTAGACGAGGACGGTTTCGCGGGTGTCGCCCTTGCCGACATCGAGGCTGCCGTCGAGCCGTCCGAAACCGTAGGACAGTGCGGCCGCGATGGGCTCGGAGAGCACACCAGCCACGTCGAATCCGGCGTAACTTCCGGCCTGCATGGTGGCGCGGCGCTCCTCGTCGCCGAAGTACGCGGGCACGGTGACGACCACCCGCTGCACCGGCTGCGCCCCCGCGAATTCCGCGTCGGCCGCGAGGCTCTTGAGGATCAGCGAGGACACCGCGGGCGCCGACCACGCCTGACCGTGCGCCATGAACCGCCAGTCCGCATCGCCCATTCGGCGCTTCACCAGGGCGCACACGTGCTCCGGGTCCAGTCGGGCCTGCCGTCGCGCGCCCTCGCCGACCACGTGGTCGTGCGCGGAGGCGAACAGGACCACCGAGGGGACCGTCGGTTCACCGTTCAACCCAACCAGAACCTCTGGGCGACCATCCGCGTCGATACGTGCGATAGCGGAATTCGTCGTGCCCAGGTCTATGCCGAAGACCCCCATGGCTGGCGATCGTAGCAGCCGAAATCCGACAGCGGCGATACAGTTTGCCGGTGACCGAATCCGCCGCAGCCGCCGGACAATCCGAGACCGACGCGACGACCGATACCGAACCCGGACCGGGCGTGTCCGCGCCGGTGACCGACCACCTGACCGAGCGGGTGCTCGAGCGCGTGGACGATCTCGCCCGGGTGATCGCCCGCCAGGCGGGCACCATCGAGCGATTGGTCGACGAGGCCAAGGCCCGGGCGCAGCGGGAGCGCGCCGGGGCGGATCTGCCGCTGGTGGTGGAGCTGTTCGCGCTCTACGGCGACGCTCGGACGCTCGCGGACACGGCGGGATCCGAGACCGAGCGGGCCGCGTTCGAGACCTTCGCGGGGCGGGTGGAGCGGCTGCTCACCGGGCGCGGTGGGCGGCTGGTGGCGCCCGAACCCGGGGCGGTGTTCGACGCGCTGACCATGGAGGCCGCCGAGGTGACGGCCACCGACGATCCGGCGGCGGACCGCACCGTCGACGCGGTGGTGCAGCCGGGACTGCTGGTGGCGGAGCGGTCGGTGCGTCCGGCACGGGTGGTGGTGCGGCGGCACCGCTCCGGAGCCACGACGCAAAACTAGAACAGGTTGCAATTTTGCGCCGAGGCGCTTAACCTCGGCTCATGGCGCACACTCGAAGCCAGACCTATCGGTCCATCGATGTGGGGCAGCCGATGACCCGCTACGCGCGCGGATGGCACTGCCTCGGACTGGCGGAGACCTTCCGCGACGGTCAACCCCACGCGATCCAGGCGTTCGGCGGGAAGCTCGTCGTCTGGGCGGACAGCAAGGGTGAGCTGCACGTGCTGGACGGCTACTGCCGCCATATGGGCGCGGACCTCTCCTACGGCAGCGTCAAGGGCGACGATATCGCCTGCCCGTTCCACGACTGGCGCTGGCGCGGCGACGGACGCTGTGCCGCAATCCCTTACGCGCGCCGGGTACCGCCGCTGGCGCGCACGCGGTCGTGGACCACCTGCGAGGAGAACGGGCAACTGTTCGTGTGGAACGACCCGGAGGGCAATCCGCCGCCGCCCGAGGTCGCCATACCCCACATCGACGGCATCGAGACCGACCTGTGGAGCGACTGGAGTTGGAACTCCATGCTCATCGAGGGCTCGCACTGCCGCGAAATCGTGGACAACAACGTGGATATGGCGCACTTCTTCTATATCCACTACGCGTATCCGGTGTACTTCAAGAACGTGTTCGAAGGGCATGTGGCGACGCAGTTTCTGCGTTCCAAGGGGCGGCCCGATATGGCCACCGGATCGAACTACTCGCAGATGGCGCTCTTGCGTTCGGAGGCTTCGTATTACGGGCCGGCGTACATGATCAACTATCTGCACAACGACTTCGAGGACTACACCGTCGAGGCGGTGCTGATCAACTGCCACTATCCGGTGAGTCAGGACTCCTTCGTCCTCCAGTACGGGGTGAGCGTGCAGCGGATTCCCGGGCTGCCGCCGGAGAAGGCCGACAAGCTGGCCGCGGCGTTCGCCAAGAGCTTCCGGGTGGGCTTCCTCCAGGACGTGGAGATCTGGAAGCACAAGTCCCGCATCGACAATCCACTACTCACCCAGGAGGACGGGCCGGTGTACCAGCTGCGCCGCTGGTACGAACAGTTCTATGTGGATGTCGCCGATGTGACGCCGGAAATGACGCAGCGCTTCGAATTCGAGGTCGACACCACGCACGCCAACCGTGCCTGGCAGGCCGAGGTGGCCGCCAACCTGGAACAGCGGGATTAACCGGAGGCACACCGCACCCCACACAACAATGTCCATTTTGTCTATATCTGGAACGCATGTCACGATCTCGCCGCCTGCGCGAACAGCTAACGCGCAGGCGACGTGTCACAGATATGGGAGGACAGACATGCGGGGAACTCGGACCACACTTCGGCAGCTCAGGGTCGTGCCGCTCGCTGCCGCCATGATCATGGCGACGGTGGCCTGTGGCGACAGGCAGGTCGTGGCCGATGGATCGAATATCCCCGGCGGCGGACCGAGCACCGCGTCGTCCCGGAGCCCGAAAAGCCTGGACCCGTGTGAGGTGCTCGGCGAGCATTTGCAGGAGTTCGTGGAGTTCTTGGACTACGACCGGTTCCGAAAGGAACCCAACAGCCGCGGTGGTGAGCTGACCGGTGGCGTCAGGCCGTGCGCCGGGTCGGTCATCTGGGTCGACGACGGCAAGGGGGACGACTCGTATGCCCGCAAGATCGACGGCGACATCTCGTTCGGGCTCGCCACCGCCTCACAGGTCGACGAACGTTATGCCGACCGGGAATACCAAACCCCTACCGGACGCTACGACGAGCAGATCCAGTTGCGCCGGAATCTGATCAGGGACGACGACGAGGACGTGGAAGATCGTACGATCGAAGGCCCCTGGGACGAGGCGACGTTCATCAAAGCCTACGTGGCCGGTCGGATGATCACGGTCTTCGTGCTCGACAGGAAGCGCGATCTGATGATGATGTTCGACATCAACCTGGACAATGATCTCGCTCGGGAAGACAAGCGGAAAGACGGCGAGCTCGGCTGGACGGTTGAGCAGGCGCAGAATCACCTGATCGAAGTCACGGTACCGAACGCCTACCGGGACGTAGTGAAGCAACTCGACGGCCAGTAGGGCCGTTTCCCGCCCAGGTGGGCACCCCCGAGCTGACCGGCCGTCGGCTCGGGGATGTCTACCGGTGCGGAACCTCCGCGCCAGTTCGCGCCCACCGGCCCGACAGGGCCCGCCACGACACCGCGATCAGGCGCAGCACCATGAAAGCGACCAGGCCCCACCAGATTCCGGCGATCCCCCAGTCGAAGGCGAGTGAGAGCCAGATGACCGGCAGGAAGCCGAGCAGGGCCGAACCGAGGGTGGCATTGCGGAGGAAGGCGGCATCGCCCGCACCCAACAGCACGCCGTCCAGGGCGAAGACCACGCCCGCCACCGGAATGATGGCGACGAAGAACCACCACACCACGTGGGTGCGGTCGAGCACGCCGGTATCATCGGTGAACAGCAGTGGAATCACGGTGTGCCCCAGCGCGAACACCACCGCCAGCAGCACCGCGAAGATCGTGGACCAGCCGGTGATCCGGCGCGCGAGGCCCTGCGCGCCCCGGGCATTGTTCGCGCCCAGCGCCGCGCCCACCAGCGTCTGTGCCGCGATGGCCAGGGAATCCAAGGTCAGCGCCAGGAAATTCCACAGTTGCAGCACCAGCTGGTGCGCGGCCACCGAGGCCGCGCCGAACCGGGCCGCCACCGCCGCCGCGGAGACGAAGCAGGCTTGGAAGGCCAGGCTGCGGGCGATGAGGTCGCGGCCCAGCACCAGCTGTGCCTTCATGATGTCGGGCCGCGGGGCCAGCGGCACCCGGGCACGCAACAGCGCGCGCACGAACAGCCCGCCGGTCACGAGCTGCCCGAGCAGATTGGCGACGGCCGAACCCGTCAACTCCAGGCGCGGCGCACCCAGCAGCCCGTGCACCAGCACCGGACACAGCACGGCCGACAATGCCAGCCCCGCAACCACATACAGCAGCGGCCGCCGCGTCTGCTGCACCCCGCGCATCCATCCGTTCCCCGCCATGGAGAGCAGGATCAACGGCACCCCGAACAGGGCCACGCGCAGCCACGGCAGCGCCTCGTCCGCGATCTCCGACCCACCCGCGATGACGCGAGCCACCGGCCCCGCCAGCGCCTGCACGACCACGACGATCGCCAACCCCACCCCGACCGCGACCCAACTGGCCTGCACCCCCTCCCCCACGGCGCCGCGCTCATCCCCCGCACCATGCCGCCGCGCCGCCCGCGCCGTGGTGCCGTAACTCAGAAACGTCAACTGCGCCGACACCTGCGCCAGCACCAGACCGCCCACCGCCAGCCCGGCCAACGCCAACGCCCCCAACCGCCCCACGACGGCCATATCGAACAGCAGGTATAGCGGTTCCGCCGCCAGCACCCCGAGCGTCGGCACGGCGATTCCGAGAATCCGCCGCGGTCCCGCATCAGCGGCATCCGCGCCCCGATCCGGGTACGCGGTCGTCACCGTATTCGCCTCACTCCGCGCCACGGCCTCCGACTCCTCGGCCACTTCGCCATCACCCTCGCGCATTCGATCACGATCGCACACGCCGCCGACACACTCCGAGCACGGCCGCGGCAAGCCCGCAGGCCCGGCTCGAAGCCACCCTGGCGAGATGTGCCGTGTGGCCATTCACCGACCGAAACGGTATCCCGTGTAACGATCCGGAACTGGCGAACCGTGCCGCTAGAAGAGGAAGACCAGGAACCCGAAGAAAGTCACTCCCACGCATAGGAGGACCGCCAGCAGAACAGCGATGAACACCGAACAGAGGAAGAATACTCGGGCGGGCTGAGCCATCCGCTGCGTCGAAGGTCGAACCTCAACCCTTCTCCCGACGGCAACCTCCACCCCGAAGGCTCCCCCGTTGTTGACCGCGATCCTCTCGATGATCGCAGCGACTCCGCTTTCATGCCCGGCCTTTTCACTCTCACGCACGCGGCCAGACTGCCACAGAACAGCACCTCCGGTGAGAGATGACAAGGCGCGGTTCTGATGCCGTCTCACCGGCAACCGGTGAAGAGCACGTGGACGGGCCGACGAACGGCTACGGCGCGCGCTTGCCCATCCCCTCGAAGGGGTTCCACCCCTGGATCCCACGCGTGCGCTGCAGGTAATAGGCGTAGTTCGCGGTCGACATGTACAGCGCGGCCATACCGAAACCGACACCTCGGGCAACCAGGTCGGGCACCGTTGTCTCCATGATCGCTTCCAGTGCGATGATCGCGACAACGACCCCGACCCAGATTCCGAGCAGCGAGAGGTTCTTCCTCCAGAGACCGAGAACGAAGAAATAGATCGGCCCGAAGAAGAAGGCGATGAAGTTCGACCCCACCAGCATCTGCTTGCGGAACGGCAGACCGCGTACCGCCTGGCGGTATTCCGGCGCCCCGGGTCCCACAGCTTCGTCACCGGGCACCGGCAGTCTGAACTACAGGCCAGCCCTGCCCGGCCGGAGCGTCCAGGACGGTATCACAAGCCACAAATCGGCCGTTCAACCGTGAATCCGAGGCGTCGCCCCTCTGCAAATCTACTGATGCGGCCGGACGACGATCGCCGCGCGCCGATACCAGAAATTGGCGTTGTTTCCTTCGTTGCCCATGTACCCCTCCAACTCCGACGCGAAGGGCTCCAGCGCCGATGTGGTCGCGCCCGTGCACAACTCCTCGTCCTGGACCCGTGCCACTTCGGGCTTACCGGCAGCTCCCGACCGATCGATCAGCCACGTCAACCTCAGGTCGGAGAAACGCAGTTCACCGAGCTCGTCCGAGTTCGGCTGCAAGGGAAGGTCGGAACGAACCGGGATGCTTGCGGGATCATCTGCCACCGGGTCGATCATTTCCCCCTCGTCATCGAAATCCACCTCGGAACTTTCGACGCATTTCCACCCGTCGGCAACGCGTTCCCAGCGCTGCCGATAGATCAACATCGAGGTGGTGTAGTCCTCTTCCTCATAGCATTCCTCGACCTCCGCCAGCGCCAGCGCTGTGTCGTACCCCGCGATCTCGGCCGCCGCCAGCAACATTCCGGTTCGGCCCGCGTCGCTGCCCTTGAGTCGGTCCCACCCGAAACCGTTCTGAGAGTACTGATGGTCCATCAGATAGACGAGTTGACGGGGTGGCCGTGGCGCCGACCGATGGAAGTAATCCGCCGCCGATTCGATCGGCGTGGTGAAATGCGCGCGCAATTGCTCGGCTAGCAGCGCGACCGACGGATGCCGAGCGAAATCGGCGCTTCCGGGTCCGGTACGTCCCTTCGCCATCAGGTTGTAGGTCAACGTAACTCGGAATCCGTCGGTTACCGGTAGCACCTCATGCTCACAGTCGCTGTAGAACGCGACGAAGGACAATCGCTCCGGCGAACCTCGGTCGATGACCCGCGCCCCCTGCTGATCGATCACGAGTGCCCCTCCGGTGAACGCCGAAGGCAGTGTCACCACCAATGTGCCGATCATGCCCTCCGTCTTCTCCGAATCCTGGTGACGCTGAAAGAACTGCCCCGGTTCATAAACCAGCATCGAATGCAGTTCCGCGGACAACTCACAGTCCGGGGCCAGGCCCAACTCGGCCCGCAGGGTGTCCAGCAGGGGCAGCAACGTCTTGTGCCACTGCCCGTCGTCGATCGCCACCCGCTCCCGCGGAACCTCCCATGTGTCACGCACATTCGCATCCAGCAGGGTCTGCTCGCGCAGGCCGTACCGCGCCGGACGCGCGACCTCGCACAGTCGCCGCGCCTGGTTCGGCGTCACCGGCAACTCGAGTCGCCCCACCCCCTCCACCTCGATCACGAGGTTCTCCGCCGACCCGGTGTGCTGCGCGGCGAATGAACCCGCCGACGGCACCGAACCCATGAGCTCGCCGATCGCTCGTAAAGTGCTGTCCGTCATCCCATCTCCTTTGTCCGACAACGTTCGGGAGCATCCTCTCGAAGCGCACCGACAATCCGTGTGGGAGCCTGCGCCGGGAGGTACGGGCGGGGCGGTCGCGGCCGGAAACAGGGACTCCCGGTGTCCGGGGCGAGGATGATCGGTGGGTCCCCTATTCGATTCGCTGCTGGGCGAGGAGACGAGGCATCATGGCGGATCGCGCGGTGTTGATGATCAGCTTCTTCACCTATACCGAACTGGACCCGGTCCTCAGAAACTTTGGGGCGCAACGGCTTCTCGTGGCGGGATTGCAGACGAACGTCTGCGTCGAAGCGACGGTGCGCGCGGCACTGGAGCGCAACTACGAGGTTGCGGTCGCGGAGAACGCCGTCTCCACCGACAGACCCGCACTGCACCGCGGCGCCCTCGACTCGATGCGGGTGCTCTATGCCCCTTTTCCTGAGATCGCATCCTCGATACGCACTAGGCTCCATTTGCTTTACTGGGTGGCAAATTCGGCAACGGTGGAACAGCTCGACTCTCGTAGGTCGCCTCCGGGCACACGGTGATGACGACGATTCATTCGGTCAGAGATCCGGGGACCTGCCCACCTTCGACATGTTCGAGGCCCGGCACTATGACAGCCCGCGCTCCCAGGCGGGGTCATCGTCGTAGGCGTCGAGTTCGAGGACGCCGCCGGGGAACTCGCCGATCCAGGTCCGTTTCGCCATCCCGCGCCCCTCCGTCTGGTGGTTGTCCACGCCCGGCGGCGGGACGACCGCACCGCCACCGAGCGCTTGGACCGCACGCTAGGAACTCCCAGCGGAACTGGTCCATGTCTATGCTCGAGAATGCTCATATCGGCTGTTCGGCAACACAGCGGGCGGTATGAGGGGATCATGGAGCAAGTACGAGCATGAATCCGCTTGCACCGATTTGGGGGTCGAACCATGCGATTACGATTTCTCGGCAAAGGTGGTACCGAAGGTGGCGGGTGCCCCTCGTTGTATGCGACGGACAGGGGCACCTACGTCGTTCAAGGTTGGCGGACCGGCACACCGGGCACGATCGAGATCCCCCATCTGCTGCTGGGCTTCGCGCTGCCGGGCACGTTCATCGGGGCGACCATGACCGATACGGGTCGCGGGACCTTCGTACTGTCCGGCACATCGGTCACCGATCTGGAAGCGTTGCGACAGCAGGCCGAGCGGGAAGCCTTTCACCTCGAAGTGCGGGATGACTACTACCCGGCGGACTATCCACCACTGGTCCGGTTCCTCGCCGACGAGCCCGACGACTACGGATGGTTCCAGCCATGGTTGAGCCACGTCCGGGAGACTGTCCGTCGCGGAGTGGCCGTCCATCGAGCGCGGGTGGTCACGGTGCCGCACAACGATTACACCCGATACGCGAAACACGTTGCCCGCCTCAATGTCGAAGCAGGCGAGGACGTTCGCTACCTGTCTCGGCATCTGATCGCCCCCACCGAGCTGACCACGGACGATTGGTGGTTATTCGATGACTCGGTCGTGGCGTTCACGGTATTCGAACCTGGTACGAACGGACGCTGGGTCGGTGGGGCCGTGACCACCGACCCTCGCATCGTCTCCTACATGCGAGGTGTCAAGGAACGGGTCTGGTCACTGGCTGTTCCCCTGTCGGAGTACATCGACGCGTGACCGGTTCGCTGGAACAGGCAAAGGAAGCGCTCGGGGCTCGGCTCCGGGAGCTTCGCCAGGATGCCGGTATCACCGGCACCGAACTCGCCCGCCGGGCCGGATGGCATCAGACCAAGGTCTCGAAGATCGAGTACGGCAAAACCAAGCCCGCGGACGAAGATATCCGAGTGTGGTGCGCGCACACCGGGTCCGAGGCTCAGATACCGGACCTGATCGCCACCCTGCGGAACATCGAAGCCGCGTGGGTCGAGTGGAGACGCGTTCTCGGCACCGGAACCAAACGCAGACAGCAGGTTTCGATCAGACTGGAAGCCGAGACCGAAATCCTTCGGGTCTTTCATCCGTTCCTGGTCCCGGGCCTGCTTCAGACGGCGGAGTATGCCGAGGCGGTGCTGCGGAGTGTTGTCGAGTTTCAGCAGACACCCGACGACATCGACGAAGGTGTCTCCAAACGGATGGAACGCCAGCAGATCCTGTACCGCCGCAACCACAGGTTCCACTTCGTCATCGCAGAGCAAGCACTACACACCACGGTGGGCACCGATCAGACCATGATCGGCCAGCTCGATCGGTTGTCCGCCGTGCTCGGCATGCCGAGGGTCGCGCTCGGGATCATCCCCGCCGAGTCGCCGTATCGGGTGTCGATGACGAACTTCGCCATGTTCGACCAGGCGCGGGTCATGATCGAAACCGTGACAGCCGAGCTGACCGTCACCCAGCCCCGGGAGATAGCCCAGTACGGCCGGGCATTCGATGTGCTGGCCGGGCAGGCGGTGACAGGCCCGGCCGCCCGAGCCCTGATACGGCGCGCTCTCGCGACTCGGACCGGGCGCGGCAAGCCCCGGTCACCCGAGTAACCCCAGTAGGCGCAGGTCGCTGACGTATTTCTCGATCAGCTCCCGCGTCAGGTGTGGGATATCGGCGTCCGGGCCCAGTTTCGCCTGCTGTACGGCGGCACGGAAGTGCTTGGCGGGGAGGGCGGCTCCGCGCAGGGGTGGGGTGGGGTGGCGGTAGGCGTGCAGGAGGGGGAGCAGGGAGTGTTGGCGTTGGGGTTCGGGTAGGGCGCGCACGGCCGTTTCGAAGCGGGTGAACCAGTCGGCGTAGTCGTCGATGCGGTCGATGGGGTGGCCGGAGTCGATGAGCCAGTCGATGAAGGTGTCCAGGGACAGGCCGTCGTCGTGTGGGTTGAGGACGTCGTAGGTGTCGAAGCCGCTGGTGGCCTGGGCGCCCAGGGTGGTGACGGCCGCGGCGGTGAAATCGGCGGGGAGGCCGTCGTAGTGGGCGCGGTGGCGCTCACCGTGCGCGTCATGGAAGGAGCCGGGCGCCAGGCCGGTGGCGAGGACGCTCAGCAGCAGGCGGGTGAACATATCGGGCACGTTGAGCTGTCCGGCGTAGTGGCTGTGGGCCAGGATCATGTCGGAGCGGAAGACCGCCACCGGGAGCCCGAAACGGTCGTGGGCGGCGCGGAGCAGCACCTCCCCGGCCCATTTGCTGTTGCCGTAGCCGTTGGCGTAACCGTCGTCGAGGCGGCGTACCGGACTGATCTCACGGATGTCGCCGTCCTCGGTGAACGTCTCCGGGTCGATACCGGCGGATACCGCCACGGTGGACAGGTAGGTGACCGGCTTCAGCCTCGCGGTCAGGGCCAGGCGGATGACCTCGGCGGTGCCGACGACATTGGGGCCGAACAGCTGGGCGTAGGGCAGGACGTGGTTGACCAGGGCGGCCGGATGGACGATCACGTCGACGGATTCGGCGAGGTCGCGCCAGTCCTGTTCGCTCAGGCCGAGATTCGGTTCGCCGATATCGCCCGCCAGGACGCGCAGCCGCCGCCCGGCGAGGTCGCGGTAGTGGGCTTCCAGCTCCGGATCGCCGGTGGCGAACACCGCGTCGAGACGGCGGCGCGCGGCGTCGGCGTCGCTGCCGCGGACCAGGCAGATCAGGGTGCCGCCCGAAACGTCCAGGCGCTGTAGCCATTCGAGGGCGAGGAAGCGGCCGAGATAGCCGTTGGCGCCGGTCAGCAGGACCGTGCGCGGCGGGTCCGTCGGGGCCGACAGGCGCGTGGCCGCGGCCAGCGTGCCGGGATCGAGGAATGCCTCCAGCGTGAGATCGTCGGCGCGCAGCAGTCCGTCGTCGCCGTGCACGGTGGCGGCGGTCGGCCGGGTGCCGGAATCACGTTCGGCCACCAGGTATTCGGCGATCCGCGTCAGATCCGTGGCCGGGCCGACGATGACACCGACCGGCACCTCCACGCCGAAGATGTCCCGCAGCAGGGTCGAGAACGACAGCGCGGACAGGGAATCGCCGCCCAGATCCGCGAAGTGGGCGTCGGGCGACACCTCCCCGGCGGCCAGGTCGAGCACGGCACCGGCCGCACGGGTCACGGTCTCGAGGACCGGGCGTTCGTGCGCGCCGCGCCGCAGCGTGGTCAGCTCGTCCTCGCGCTGCTGTGCCAGTTCGGTGTACAGCCGCTCCAATTGCTCGCCGTAGTGCTCTTTGAGCTTGGGCCGCAGCAGTTTTCCGATACCCGACAGCAAACCGTTGTCGATGGTGAAGGGCTCGGATTCGATGAGCACCTCGCGCGGGATCTCGTACGGCTGCAAGCCGGATTCCTTGGCGATGCGGTGCAGCGACTCCCCCACCTCCGCACGCGCCCGGGCGGGCGGCAGCGCCAGCACCTCGTCCGTCGGCACCACCACGGCCAGCAGGTACGCGCGTTCGCTCGAGCCGTACACGAAGATCTGCCGGATCAGCGGACTCGTCGCGTACACGGCCTCCAGGGCGGCCACGGTGACGAACTCGCCCTGCGACAGCTTCAGCACATTGTTGCGGCGGTCCACGTACACCAGCTGATCCGGGCCGAGTTCGGCCACCACGTCACCGGTGCGGTAGAAGCCGTCCGCGTCGAACATCTCGGCGGTGATCTCCGGGCGCTTGTAGTAGCCCGGGAACATGCTTTCGGTCTTCAGCAGCAATTCCCCACGGGGGTGGGGCTTGTCGGTGCGGAAGTAGCCCAGTTCGGGGACGTCGACGAGCCGGTAGTCGAGTACGGGAGGCCGCTTGATGCGGTTGTCCAGCAGCACGCTGCCACCCGCCTCGGTGGAGCCGTAGCCATCGTGCAGCTCATCGTCCAGCAACGATTCCATGAAGGTCTTCATCTCGGCGGCCAGCGGCGCACTCCCCGACAGCGCCGTGAGGTAGCGCCCACCCAGCACTCGTTCCCGCAGTTCCGCTTTCACGTCGGTGGCGGTGGTCTCGACATCGTCGCCCGCGAGCACCCGCCGGTCCAACTCGCTCTGATAGCGCTGGTGGAGCAGCTCGCACACGCGCGGCACCAGAAACAGTTCGGTAGGCCGCGCCAGACCGAAATCGTCCAGGAGGGTGGACATATCGCTGGCGGCGGCGAAATAGGCCGTGCCGCCGCGCATCAGCGTGCCGTAGAGGGACATCCGGCCCGCGACATGGCTGAGCGGCATGTAGTTCATGGTGAGGGCAGGTACTCGAATGTCGTTCGCCGACAACCACAAACCGGCCGCGAGCCGGTCGGTGTACATGGCGCCTTTGGGAGCGCCGGTGCTGCCGGAGGTGTAGATGAGCAGGGCGAGCCGTTCACGGTCGGACGGAATGCACAGGGGTGCGGGGAGACTCGCCCCGCGGTCGACGGCATCGGCCACGGTGGCGACCCGGCAGCCCACCTCGGCCAGCCGCTCGCGCGCCGAGTCGACGGCCGACCGGTGCGCCTCGAGCTCGGGCCGGTAGTCGAAGACGAGTACCCGGCGCGGCGCGAATCCGCCGAGGACGGCTTCGACCGCGGCCGGGAGCGTTTCGGCACTGGTCGCCAGCATCCGCGGCTCGGTCTCGGCCATGATCGACCGCCACTGGGCCACCGAGGCGCTGGCCTGGAGCGGCACCGCCACCGCGCCCAGCCGGACCAGCGCCAGATCCACCACCGTGTAGTCCGGGCTGGTGAAGCCCAGCGTGCATACGAAATCACCTGCGCGGACCGGGGATTCGGCATCGGCACCCCATTCGGCCGCGACCGCGCCGGCTCGTCGCCACAGTTCGCGATAGGTCATGGTCGAGTATTCGGGCAGCAGCCGCACCGCCCCGTCGACGAGCTCCGACCGCCGCCACGCCAGGGCCGCCCGGTCCCCGTACCCCGACATCACCGCGTCGACGATCCTCGCGAGTCGCACCTCCACCCGACGCACCGACTCGCTCACGGCGGCATCCGCCACCGCCTCGCGCACCTGATCATCGGCCAGTGCGTCCGCGATTCGCCGTTCACGCCGTTCGGCGCGTGCATCATCGAGCATGACCAACCTCCTGCACAATTGCCGGATTCAGTACATCCGCACGTGGCGGACGGGACATGTCACAATTAACTTAGCTTTAGTAACTATCTCAGCGTCCGCCTTACGCCCGCCGCTGTCAAGAACCATCGGGTAACAACGTGGCCGCACGGCGCGCTCCCCGACAGTGGACACCGGATGCGATGGTCGGCCGCTCGTCCCCGATACCGGCGACATTCCCCACCCGGCAGGTCCACGCGACGCCACCGCGGCACGACACGCAGTGACGATCCTCACTGTCGGCAAACCGGCTCATCGCCACCGGGCAGGCGCGACGGCATGGATCGTCGTGTGGATCAGCCGAGTTCGGCGAGCAGGGTGGCCACGAGTTGGTCCGGGGTGCCGGACGTGGTGTAGCCCGCCGCATAGCGGTGACCGCCGCCGCCGAGGGTGGTGGCGATGCGGGCGACGTCGACGCCCGGGGTGCCGTCGGGGCGGGCGTGCGAGCGCAGCGAGACCGTCCAGAGGTCGGGGGTGGTGCGGGATTCCTTGAAGACGGCGGCGATGTCGGCCTCGGCGGTGGTGCGGACGATATCGACCACGCTCTCCACCTCCTCCGAGCGGACACCCGCGGTGTCGTCGCGCCGGACGAAGGCGTAGACCAGGCCCGCGCCACCGGCGGCCGCGGGCTCCAGGCGGGCGGAGCCGAGGACCTTGGAGAGCATGGGCAGCCAGGCGAAGGGATGGGTGTCCATCAGGGTGCGGGTGATGGCGGCGCCGTCGATACCGGTGGCCAGCAGACGTTCGGCGAGGGTGTGCGAGCCGGGGCGCGGCCATTTGAAGGAACCGGTATCGGTGACCAGTCCCGCGAAGAGACAGTGCGCGATGGGGCGATCGATGGATTCGCCCCAGGCATCCAGCACCCGAACCACTAAACCCGCTGTGGATTCCGCGGATTCGTCGATGACATTGACGGTGCCGAAGCGGGTGTTGGAGCGGTGGTGATCGAGTACCAGGCTCACCCGGGCACCGGCGAGGCGGTCGCGCAACGTTCCCAGGCGCCCCACGCTGCCGCAGTCCACGGCCACCAGCACATCGACCTCGGCGGGCACCCGATCCGGCGGCACCAGGAGTTCGATACCGGGCAGCGAGCGCATGGAGACCGGCACCTCCGCCGGTTCCGCGAAGGACACCCGCACCGGCACCCCGCGCCGGTGCAATACCTGCGCCAGCGCCAGTCCGCTGCCGATGGTGTCGGCATCGGGTTGGACGTGGCAGAGCACCGTGACCGATCGCGCGGTGTCCAGCACGTCGACGGCGGCGGACAGATCGACCGGACTGCTCGGTTCTTCGGCGCCGATCCCGGCCACCACGGGTGCGACACCCGAATCGTTCATCACAGGGGAGGGATCGGCGCTCGTGGCGGTGCTGTTATCGGCGTCCACGGCCTCACTCACGACGGCTCCATTCCCGCCCGATAGCGGACCGGTCGGTAATACTCATTACCGGGGTAGTACCCACCGGCCCGCGCCGTCACCCGTCTCAGTCCTCGGCGTCGTCGTCGCGGTCGGACTTGTACGGATCAGCGTCACCCGCGTGCTTGGCTCCCGCCGCCACCTGCGCCACCTGGGCGTCGGCGGCGCGGGCGCGGGCGAGCAGCTCCTCCATCTCCCGCGCCGCGTTCGGCACGGTGTCGAGGGCGAAGGACAGGATGGGGGTGAACTTCACCCCGGTGCCCGCACCCACCTTGGAACGCAGAATGCCCTTGGCCTTCTCCAGTCCGGCCGCCGCTTCCGCGTAATCCGGTTCGGTGTCCAGGGTTTCCCCCATCACCGTGTAGTAGACGGTGGCCTCGCGTAGATCTCCGGTCACCTTGGTATCGGTGACGGTCACGAAACGCAGCCGCGGATCCTTGATCTCGTATTCGATGGCAGTAGCCACGATCGTGGAGATCCGCTTCGCGAGTCGGCGTGCCCTGGCCTGATCAACCATGGGACGTCCCTCCTAACTCGTCTTTCAGTCTTCGGGTCCGAAGACGCGGCGGCGTACCGACAGCAACTCTAACTCCGGTCGGTACGCGACGTGCCGTTCACACTTGTCCAACACTTCGGTCAGATGATTCATGCCGTAGCTGGCTATCGCCACGCCGAGCAGCGAACGCCGGTACAGATCGTGTTCCCCGCCCTCGGTGACACTCACGCCGAACCGTTTCAGATCGGCGATGATCGGGCGGATGACGGAGCGCTTCTCTTTCAGTGAACGCACGTCACCGAGCAAGATATCGAATTCCAGCGCTCCGAAAAACAGCTTTTCAGTCATATGAACGCGCCCCGGGAAATGCGCGTGAGTTACCCGGTCGGGGATAGTAGAACCCGTCGCTCATCGCGGCGGGAGCACCGTCCCGCCGGACCCGGTGGGCCCGGCGGGACGCTGGTGTCACTCGCCTAGTCGCGCGGCTTCTCCCGCAGCTCGTAGGCCTCGATGATGTCGCCTTCCTTGATGTCGTTGAAGGTGACGGTCATACCGCATTCGAAGCCCTCGCGGACCTCCATGGCGTCGTCCTTCTCGCGTCGCAGCGAGGCGATGGTCATGGTCTCGGCGACCACGACATTGTCGCGGAGCAGGCGCGCCTTGGCATTGCGCTTGACCGAACCCGACAGCACCATGCAACCGGCGATATTGCCGAACTTGGAGGAGCGGAAGATCTGGCGGATCTCCGCCCGACCCAGCTCGACCTCTTCGTAGATCGGCTTGAGCATGCCCTTGAGGGCCTTCTCGATCTCGTCGATGGCCTGGTAGATGACCGAGTAGTACCGGACGTCCACACCTTCGCGGTTGGCCAGCGCGGTCGCCTTGCCGTCGGCGCGCACATTGAACGCGATGATGATCGCGTCCGAGGCCGAGGCCAGGTTGACGTTGGTCTCGGTGACACCACCGACACCGCGGTCGATGACCCGCAGCCGCACCTCGTCGCCGACGTCGATACCGAGCAGCGCCTCCTCGAGGGCCTCGACGGTACCGGAGTTGTCGCCCTTGAGGATCAGGTTCAGCTCCGAGGTCTCCTTCAGAGCGGCATCCAGATCTTCCAGGGAGATGCGCTTGCGGCTGCGCGCGG
The DNA here is from genome assembly GCF_007362295.1 of Nocardia otitidiscaviarum. Lineage (NCBI taxonomy): Bacteria > Bacillati > Actinomycetota > Actinomycetes > Mycobacteriales > Nocardiaceae > Nocardia > Nocardia otitidiscaviarum. The sequence goes on from NZ_CP041695.1 coordinate 4,622,656, forward strand.
CCAGGGCGTTGCGCTTGCGCGCATTGCGCCGGTCCGCGATCTGGCGCGCGATGCGATCCTCCTCGACGACCAGCAGGTTGTCACCCGCTCCGGGCACCGACGTGAAGCCGATGACCTGGACCGGACGCGACGGCAGCGCCTCGCTGACATCCTCGCCGTGCTCGTCCACCATGCGGCGCACGCGGCCGTAGGCGTCACCGGCGACGATGGAGTCGCCGACGCGCAGCGTGCCGCGCTGCACCAGCACCGTGGCGACCGGACCGCGACCGCGGTCGAGGTGCGCCTCGATGGCCACGCCCTGGGCGTCCATATCCGGGTTCGCCCGCAGGTCGAGCGCCGCGTCGGCGGTCAGCACGACCGCCTCCAGCAGCGATTCGATATTGGTGCCCTGCTTGGCGGAGATGTCGACGAACATGGTCTCGCCGCCGTACTCCTCGGCCACCAGACCGTATTCGGTCAGCTGCTGGCGAATCTTCTGCGGATTCGCGCCTTCCTTGTCGATCTTGTTGACCGCCACCACGATCGGCACGTCCGCGGCCTGCGCGTGGTTGATGGCCTCCACCGTCTGCGGCATGACGCCGTCGTCGGCGGCGACCACCAGGATCGCGATATCGGTCGCCTTCGCACCGCGGGCACGCATGGCGGTGAACGCCTCGTGACCCGGGGTGTCGATGAAGGTGATGAGCCGGTCGGCGTCGTTGACGTGCGAGAGCACCTGGTAGGCGCCGATGTGCTGGGTGATGCCGCCGGCCTCGCCCTCGCGGACGTTGGCCTTGCGGATGGTGTCCAGCAGTCGGGTCTTACCGTGGTCGACGTGACCCATGACGGTCACCACCGGCGGACGGACCTGCAGGTCCTCCTCGTCGCCCTCGTCCTCGCCGTAGGTGAGGTCGAAGCTCTCCAGCAGCTCGCGGTCCTCGTCCTCGGGCGAGACCACGTGCACCACGTAGTTCATCTCCGCGCCCAGCAGCTCGAGGGTCTCCTCGCTCACCGACTGGGTGGCGGTGACCATCTCACCGAGGTTGAACAGCGCCTGCACCAGCGAGGCCGGGTTGGCGTTGATCTTCTCCGCGAAGTCCGAGAGGGACGCGCCGCGGGCGAGGCGGATGACCTCACCGTTGCCGCGCGGCAGCCGCACGCCGCCGACGGCGGGCGCCTGCATCGACTCGTACTCGGCGCGCTTCGCCCGCTTCGACTTGCGACCACGACGCGGAGCCCCACCGGGACGACCGAAGGCACCGGCCGCGCCACCGCGACCACCGGCACCGGGACGGCCACCGCCGCCACCACCGGGACGACCGCGGAAACCACCCGCGGCGCCACCGCCGGCACCGGCACCCGGGGCACCCGTGCCACCGCCACCGCCACCGCGGTACGGACCACCGGCACCGGCCGGACGACCGCCGCCACCCGGGCCACCGCCCGGACGGCCGGGACGACCCGCGCCGCCACCGGGGCCGGGACGCTGGGCGCGCTGGGGCATGGCACCCGGGTTGGGCCGCGGCGGCATCGAGCCGGGGCTCGGCCGCGGGCCGCCCGGACGGGGGCCGCCCTGCGCGGCGGCCGGACGCGGACCACCCTGACCCGGAGCCGGACGCTGACCGCCCTGCGGACCCGGCTTCGGACCACCCGGACGCGGGCCGCCCGGGCTCGGGGCACCCGACTGCTGACCCGGACGCGGGCCGCCCGGGGTCGGACGCGGACCGGCCGGAGCCGACGGGGTCGCGCCGGACGCGGCGGCCGGGGTCTCCCGCGGTTCGGGCTTGGCGGCGGGACCGGGCTTGGCGGCCGGTCCCGGCTTCACGCTGGGCGCCTCGGTGCGCGCGGCCGGGGCGGTCTGCTCCGGCGCGGGCTTGGGCGCGGGGGTCTGCGCCGGGCTCGGCGCACTGGGACGGGGGCCGGGACGCGGTCCTCCGGCGGCCGGGGCGGCCGGCTTGGCGGCCGGACGCGGGGCCTGGGACTGACCGGGCTTGCCGCCGCCCTTGCCGGCGTTGCCGTTCGCGGGGGCGTTCTTCGACGCGAACGACTCGCGCAGGCGGCGCGCGACGGGGGCCTCCACCGTCGATGACGCCGACTTCACGAACTCGCCCTGCTCCTTGAGCGTTGCGAGTAGTTCCTTGCTCGTGACACCGAGTTCTTTCGCCAACTCGTGCACGCGGGCCTTGCCTGCCACTGCTCTCCTCACTGAGAGGTCGAGCGTGGCACCCATCCGTCGTTAGGTGATGGGGAACCCGCACGACCTCCGGTTATTTCCGATGGCCGATCATCGCTGGGACTTCACGGTGTGCTCATGAGTGCTCGTGCCTGTTCTCTACGTACTGCTCCAGGGCTGAGATATCCAGATTTCCGGACACTCGTAGTGCTCTGCCGAATGCTCGGCGCCGAACTGCCGTGCTCAGACAGGCCGAAAGGGGGTGCAACCAGGCACCCCGTCCGGGAAGTCTGCGCCGCGGATCGGGAACGACCGCAGCCGAATGCTCTCCATCCACATCCTGCGCCACGACCCGCAACAGATCGGCGGCCAGCTCGCGTTTCCGGCACCCCACACATGTCCGCACGGGTGCCGGTCGTTGATCCCGGACCCGCGCGGAGTGCGAAGTAGCCGAAGACTCGCGCTGAGCCTGCGTCAACTCTACCTCCACCGTGTCCCGATCTCCGCATCCGTCCTTCTCGGAAGTTACCAACATGTCATCCGGAAGGTCTGTTCCGCGAATCTCCGTGCTGGTGAGAGCCTATTCGCGGGTCGTTGTGATCACCCCCGGTGATGCGCCTCCGTACGGGGGGCGCCCGCCACATCCGGGGCGGCGTCACTGCGGATGTCGATACGCCAGCCGGTCAGACGGGCGGCCAGGCGGGCGTTCTGCCCCTCCTTGCCGATCGCCAGCGACAGCTGGAAGTCCGGCACCACCACGCGGGCGGCACGGGCATCGGGGTCGACGATCGTGACGGAGACAACCTTCGACGGCGACAGCGCATTCCCGACGAACGCGGCCGGATCGTCGGCGTAGTCGATGATGTCGATCTTCTCCCCCGCCAGCTCGCTCATCACATTGCGCACGCGCTGACCCATCGGGCCGATGCACGCGCCCTTGGCGTTGACGCCGGGCACGGTCGAGCGCACCGCGATCTTGGAGCGGTGTCCGGCCTCGCGGGCCACCGCCACGATCTCGACCGAGCCGTCGGCGATCTCGGGCACCTCGAGAGCGAACAGGCGGCGAACCAGATTCGGGTGGGTCCGCGAGAGGGTGATCTGCGGGCCGCGGGGGCCACGGGAGACGCCGACCACGTAGCACTTGATGCGGTCGCCGTGCTCGTAGGTCTCCCCGGGCACCTGCTCGGCGGGCGGGATGAGCCCCTCCGCGCCGTGCGCCTCGCTGCCGATCCGCACCACCACGGTGCCGCGGGCGTTCATCCGGGCGTCGCGCTGCACGACGCCGCCGACGATATCGCCCTCGTGCGTGGAGAACTCACCGAAGGACTTCTCGTTCTCGGCGTCGCGCAACCGCTGCAGCACGACCTGGCGGGCGGTGGTGGCGGCGATGCGGCCGAAGCCCTCGGGGGTGTCGTCCCATTCGGAGACGACATTGCCGTCGGCGTCCAGCTCGCGCGCCATCACTCGCACCACGCCGGTCTTGGGGTTGATGTCGATGCGGGCGTTGGGCTGGTGGCCCTCGGTGTGGCGGTAGGCGGTGAGCAGCGCGGACTCGATCGCGGAGATCACCGTCTCCATCGAGATTCCCTTGTCGGCGACAATCGCGCGCAGGGCTTCGATTTCGATGTTCATTCCACGATCCCTTCGGTCGGTGAAGCGGACGCTGCCACTGCTGCCTCTGCTGTTGTGTCTTCGGATACTTCGGATACCTCCTGGGCACCTGGCCGGGGCCGGCCCGGTGCGACTCCCCCCGCCAACTCCAGCTCGGCCGCACCCGGTGGGTTGAACTCCACCTGCACGACGGCCCGCTCGATATCGGCCAGCGGCACCGTCACCCGGTGCGGATTCCGTTTACCGCCCAGCACCAGGGCCACGTCGGTGTCGGTGACTGCCCCGACGCGGGCCTCGAACTTCGGCTTGCCCTCCGGTGATTCGGTGCCGGGGCGCATTGTGACGGCGACTTTTCGACCCCGGGCCCGCCGCCAGTGCCGGAGCGCGGTGAGGGGGCGGTCGATGCCGGGGGTGGTGACCTCCAGGAGATAGGGGGTTTCTCCGAAGTCACCGGCCTCGTCGAGCAGCGCCGAGAGATCCGAACTCAGCTCCGCCACGGCGTCCAGGTCGGTGGTGCCGTCGCTGTCGACGATCACCGTGACCTTCGCCTGCTCTTTTCCCGCAGCCGCGATCACGACGCCTTCGAGGTCGAATCCTCGGCGTTCGACGAGCCCAGCAACTAGCTGGCTCACCCTTTCCTCGGTCGGCATCGGCATGTGGGGCGGCTCCTGGTTCAGTTGTGGCGGGTTGAGTTGTCGGTATCGATACAGGTGGGGCCGGTATCGATAGGGTCGAGCGGTGTCGGCGGGCAGCCACGGCGAAATACCCTGCCAAAGGTCTAGCGTAACGCGCTGAAAGAGTGTAAAGGACCAGCCAACGGCCCCGGCTTTCGCCTTGTCGCACCGGCCGCACCGTCGGCGTGTCCAGTGCGACTCCGCGCGGACGCGCCCGGTGGTGGCCGATATCGATCGAGATCACAGCCTATCCGAGGGGACTGGGGGCGCGGGTCCGCTCGGCGGACTGGCACCATGGTTGCGTGCCCAGCAGCCTCCGCCGTCATGCGGCCGATCTCACGGTCCACGCCGACCGCTCGACACCGTGTCCCAGCTCACCGTCGTTCACCCTGGACCGTCGCGGCCTGCTGCGGTTGGCCGGTGGCGGCGCGCTCGCGGTCACCGCCGTGGGCGCGGTCGCGGGCTGCGCCCAGGAGACCCCGGCCGCACCCGATCCGCTTGTGGCCCAGGAAACCTCGGCCCGCGCCGACGCGGTGGCCGCCACCGCCGCCATCGCGGCGCTGCCCGAACGGGCCGCGGCACTGCGCACCGTCGCGGATCAGCGCACCGCGCACGCCGAAGCGCTGCGCACCGAGATCGACCGTGTCATAGGCGTTTACGGAGACGGCACCACGCCCGCGCACCGCACGCCGCCGGTCACCCCCACCGCCCCGGTGACGCCGCCCGCGCTCACCGAACTGCGCACCGCCCTCACCGATTCCCAGCGCTCCGCGGCCGAGTTGGCGGCCACGCTGTCCGGGTACCGCGCCGCCCTGCTCGCCTCCATCAGCGCCGCCTGCGCCACCCACGCGGGGGTTCTGCTCGCATGACCACCGCCGACCAGCAGGCGCTCACCGCCGCGTTGAGCGCCGAATACGCGGCCGTCTACGCCTATGGCGTCATCGCCGCCTACGCCAATCCGGAACGGCTCCAAGTGGTTTCGGAGTTCACCGCCGCCCACCGCGCCCGCCGCGACGCCACCGCCGACCTGTTGAAGTCGCTCGGCGCGCCGGTCCCCGCCCCGGATGCCGCTTACACCGCCCCCTTCCCGGTCGACGATCCGATTCCGGCAGCGAATCTCGCCGTGGCCGTCGAATCCGATGCCGCCGCGGCCTGGCGTTCGGTGGTGGAACGTGCCGCCTCCCCCGACCTTCGCCGCACCGGTATCGAAGCGCTCACCGAGACGGCGATGCGACTGGCGACCTGGCAGACGATTCTGGGCACCGATCCGGCCACGGTCGCCTTCCCGGGTCAGTAGGCGTTCGGCTCCGGGCGGGGCATCACCTCGGTGACATGGCCGATGCGCCACATCGTCCGCCGCGGGACCGGACCTGCCGGAGTACTGGGTGCGCCGCGGCCCGGCCGATCATCAGGAGCACTCGGTGGAATTTCCGAACGAAGCTCGCGCCGTGTTCAGGCGGTGAACACCTGTGTGTTGCTGGATGTTTCACCGGAACGGGTAGACAGCTTCGGGACGTGTCGGTGGGTGATCCGGCTGGCGCGCGGATGATCTGGTGCGAGGCTGAGGAGATAGCCGGTGACGGTCGAAACCCCCCGAGATACCGCCCGCGAGGAGAAGGCGCTGGCGCAGGTACGGGAGCGGCTGGTGGATGCGTACGGGCGGGCGCATTCGGTGGAGCGCGTCGAGTCGGCGGTGGGGGAGGCGAGAAAACGGTTCGAGGGGCGCAAGATTCGGGAGTTCGTGCCGATTCTGGTGGAGCGGATCGTGCGGAGCGAGCTGGAACCCGCGCACCAGGTGGATGCCGCGGAGTTGGTCGCCGCCGATCCCGACGCGGCGGTGGAGGGTGGAGACCGGGCCGCGGACGACGGGAGCAGCGCCGCGAACGATCGGGGCGTGGTCGCCGCCGGTACGCCTGCCGCCGGTGCGCCGAGACATGCGCGGACCGAGGCGGGGGCGGCCGGTGTCGGCGGAGCCACGGGCGCGCTGCGGCGGGTCGCGCAGCGGCTGCGCGCCGTGAACGTGCGCGACAAGCGCGTACTGGCGGCAGCGGCGGTCGCGGTGGTGGCGGTGGCCGCTGTCGCGGTGGCGGTCGGGGGTGGCGGGTCGGAATCCGGGCCGGTGACGGCCGCTCCGGCGACGCTCACCACGGTGCGCGGTGTGATCGGGTCGGAGAAGGCGGCGTTCTTCGGTGATGCCCGCGTGATCGAGACGCTGGCGGGGCACGGGCTGACGGTGGAGGTGGATCCGGCGGGGTCGCGGCAGATCGCCACCTCGGTGGACCTGGCGGACTACGACTTCGCGTTCCCGTCGAGTTCCGTAGCGGCGGAACGTATTCAGCGACAGGTGGGGGTGAGCGCGAAGTACACGCCGTTCTCCTCGCCCATGATCGTGGCGACCTTCCGGCCGATCGTGGATCTGCTCACGGCGGCGGGTGTGGTGCGGCCCGGTCCGACGCCGGTGCTGGATATGGCGAAGTACCTGGAACTGGTCGAGCGGGGGACGCAGTGGGACCAGCTGCCGGGCAATACCGCCTATCCGGTGCGCAAGCACATGCTGATCTCCACCACCGATCCGCGCACCTCCAACTCCGCCGCCATGTATCTGGCGGTGGCATCCCATGTGGCGAACGAGCATTCGGTGGTGCGCGGCGCCGCCGCCGAGGAGCACGCGCTCTCCCGGGTGGCCCGGTTGTTCACCCGGCAGGGCTACACCGAGAACAGCAGTGAGGGGCCGTTCCGGGAGTACCTGTCGACCGGGATGGGAACCACGCCGCTGGTGTGGGCGTACGAGGCCCAGTACGTCGAGGCGGCGGTGCACGGGGAGCTGAAGCCGGACATGGTCATGCTGTACCCGTCGCCGACGGTGATGTCGCATCACACGGTGGTGCCGCTCAGCGACAGCGGCGACCGGCTCGGTGAATTGCTTTCCACCGACCCGGAATTGCAGCGACTGGCCGCCGAATACGGCTTCCGCACCGGCGACGCCGAACTGTTCACCGACGTGGCCGAGCGCAATCGGGTGCCCGTCACCGCGGATCTCATCGATGTGGCAGACCTGCCGAGTTACGAGACGCTGGAGCGCCTGCTCGACGGGGTCGCCCAGTCGTACAACTGAGTCGCGTCGCCGAGCCCGGCCATGACTCGCCGGGTTCGGCCGCACATGCGGAATTCGCCTGATCATTGAGCATCCGAGGTATCGCGCCGGGCGGCGTCGATACCGGGCGTGACACGCGCGAGCGGGGCACCGGTCGGGAGCGCGTCTGGACCGATCGATCTTTCCGAGGTAGATTCGGGTCATTCGTACAGGGCAGTCGTACAGGACGAATGCTCGACATGGCCGCCGGTGCGGTTCCCGAGAGGTGTAGTACATGGTTTCACCAGCGGCGATGCGCGGACATGAGGTGCGTGAGCGGCTGCGGCGGACAGCGGTCACGCTCATCCCCGAACGGGGTTGGTCCGCGGTCAGCACCCGGGTGCTGGCCGAACGCGCCGGAGTGAACCCGAGCGTCGTGCACTATCACTACTCATCGCTCCAGGCGCTGCTGACCGACGCCGTGACCCAGGAGCTGCGGGCGGCCACCGCCCGGATGGGGGATCTGCTCGACAGCGTCACCACCCCCACCGAAGCCGTGGACGCCCTGCTGGCGATCACGGCCACCTACACCGGCGACAATCCGGCCACCCTGCTCTTCACCGAGACCGCCCTGGCCGCCACCCGGGACGCGACGCTGCGCGCGGCCGTCGCGGCGGTGCTGGACGAATTCGTGGCCCGGCTCGGCGACTGGTTCGCCACACACGGCGTCACCGACCCACACCGCGGCGCGGCAGCGGTCATGGCCGCTGTCGACGGGCTGGTCATCCATCGCGCACTGCGGCTGCGCCACACCGAGGATTCGATCGCCGCCGTGCTGTACCGGCTCGTGGAACCGCCCCGCTCCCCCGCGCCCTCGCCCCGGCGTGACGACACATCGAATCCGCAGGCGGAATAGCAATCCGGTGTTCCGCCGAGGCATCGCGGCGGCACACCGCTCATCGACCATCGCGATGCCGACGGCCGCCGCGCCGTCCGACGGAAGGAGTATCCCGTGGATATCGTGAAGAACATCGGCCCGCCGACCGGACTGAAGCGCTGGTTCTTCCGGCTGCCGATCCACTTCTACCACTGGCATCTCGGCTGGATCTTCGGCGGCCGGATGATGTTGCTGCATCACATCGGCCGCAAGAGCGGCAAACCCCGCGAGGTAGTGCTTGAGGTCGTGCATCACGACCCGGCGGACGGCAGCTACATCGTGGCGTCCGGCTGGGGCCCCACCGCCGCCTGGTACCGCAATCTCCAGAAGACCCCGGAGGTCACCATCCAGGTCGGTCGCCGCACCATCCCGGTTACGGCCGAATTCGTGCCGCAGCAGGACGGTGCGGAGGTGTTCGCGCGCTACGCCGTCGAACACCGCCGCGCGGCGGAGAAGCTGCTCCCCCGCCTGATGGGCTACAAGGTCGACGGCTCACAGGCCGATTTCCGCGCCGTCGGCGAGCGCATCCCCTTCGTGCGGTTCGTACCGCGCACCTGAGCCCCCGGACGCCACGCGCCGAGACCCGCATGCCACGCGCTCGAAGCGGCATCGATGGAGCGGGTGGGTCGGCACAGCGAGCCGGTCCGACCGACCCGCTGTGCCGTCCGGGCCGCCGGCGGGGACCCGGGGGGCTTCGGTTCGCTCAGCCGCGCGCCTTGGCGAGTACGGCCCGCACCGCGTCCTCGGCGGGGATCTCGTCGCCGGTGCCCGCGAAGCGGTCGCGCAGTTCCACCTTGCCGTCGGCCCAGCCGCGGCCGACCACCAGCACCAGCGGCATGCCGAGCAGTTCGGCGTCCTTGAACTTCACGCCCGGGGAGGCGGTGCGGTCGTCGAGCAGCACCTCCAGCCCGGCCGCGTTCAGTTCCGCCGCGACCTGTTCGGCTCCGGCCCGAGCGCCGGCGTCCTTGTTGGCGATGACGACGTGCACGTCGAAGGGGGCGATCTCGCCCGGCCAGCGCAGGCCCTTGTCGTCGTGCATCTGCTCGGCGACCACGGCCACCATGCGAGAGACGCCGACGCCGTAGGAGCCCATGGTGAGGCGCACCGGCTTGCCGTTCTCGCCGAGCACGTCGACGTCGAAGGCGTCGGTGTACTTCTGGCCGAGCTGGAAGATGTGGCCGATCTCGATACCGCGCGCGGCCTCGAGGACGCCGCGGCCGTCGGGTGAGGGGTCGCCGTCGCGCACCTCGGCGGCCTCGATGGTGCCGTCCGGGGTGAAGTCGCGCCCGGCGACCAGGCCGACGTAGTGCTTGCCGGACTCGTCGGCGCCGGTGATCCAGGCACTGCCGCTCACCACGCGCGGATCGACCAGGTAGCGAATGCCGTTGGCCAGCAGCGCCTTCGGGCCGATGTAACCCTTCACCAGGAACGGGTTGGCCTTGAAGTCGGCGTCGTCGAGCATCTCCACCTCGGCCGGTTCGACCGCGGCTTCCAGGCGCTTGTCGTCGACCTCGCGGTCGCCGGGGATGCCGACACCGAGGATCTCGGTCTTGCCGTCCGGGTAGCGCAGCTTGACCATGACGTTCTTGAGGGTGTCGGCCGCGGTCACCGGGCGGCCCAGCCGCTCGGCGATCCCGGCGGCATTGGCCCAGTCGACCAGCGTCGCGATGGTGGGGGTGTCCGGGGTGTCGTGCACGACGGCCTCGGCCTGGCCTTCGATGGGGATCTCCGGCGGCGCGGGGGTGACCACCGCCTCCACGTTCGCGGCGTAGCCGGAGGCGCGGCAGATGACGTAGGTGTCCTCGCCGACGGGGCTGTCGGCCAGAAACTCCTCGGAGGCCGACCCGCCCATGGCGCCGGAGGTGGCGGCCACGATCACGTACTTGACGCCGAGCCGGTCGAAGATGCGCTGGTACGCCTCGCGATGGGCGTTGTAGCTGTTCTTCAGCCCGTCCTCGTCCAGGTCGAAGGAGTACGAGTCCTTCATGATGAACTCGCGCCCGCGCAGGATGCCCGCGCGCGGACGGCCTTCGTCGCGGTACTTGGTCTGGATCTGGTACAGCGTGACGGGCAGATCCTTGTAGGAGTTGTACTCGCCCTTCACGGTGAGCGCGAACAGCTCCTCGTGGGTGGGTCCGAGCAGGTAGTCCTGCCCCTTGCGGTCCTTGAGCCGGAACAGGGCGTCGCCGTATTCGGTCCAGCGATTGGTGGCCTCGTACGGTTCGCGCGGCAGCAGCGCCGGCAGTGAGATCTCCTGGGCGCCGATGGCGTCCATTTCCTCCCGGACCACGTTCTCGACCTTGCGCAGCACGCGCAGGCCGAGCGGCAGCCACGAGTAGACACCGGGCGCGATGCGCCGCACGTATCCGGCACGCACCAGCAGTTTGTGGCTGGGCACCTCGGCGTCGGCGGGGTCGTCGCGCAGCGTGCGCAGGAACAGGTGGGAGAGGCGGGTGATCACGGCTCCACAGCGTAGCCGCTGCGCAGGGGAACTCCGTAAGGGATTACCGTGTTCGCTCGTGCTGGTGCTGCTGCCTCCCTCCGAAACCAAGTCCGATGGCGGATCGGGCGGTCCGCTGGACCTGGACGCCCTGTCGTTGCCGCAGCTCACGAAGGTGCGCGACCGGCTCTGCACCGAGTTGACGGCGCTGGCGGCCGACCCCGACACCGCCCGCGCCGCGCTGGGCCTGGGCAAGGGGGCTGACGCCGAGATCGCGCGCAATGCGGCGCTGCGCTCCTCCCCCACCCGGCCCGCGTTGGACCGCTACACCGGGGTGCTCTACGACGCGTTCGACGCCGCCTCCTTCACCAAGGCGCAGCGGGCCAAGGCGCAGGCGCGGGTCGGCATCGGCTCGGCGCTGTTCGGGGTGGTGCGCGCGGGCGATCCGATTCCGGCGTATCGGCTCTCGGGTGGTTCCAAGCTGCCCGGCCTGCCGACCCTGCAGTCGGTGTGGAAGGAGGTGCTGCCGCAGGCGCTGCGCGACGAGACCGAGGGTGAGCTCGTGGTGGATCTGCGCTCGGGCACCTATCAGCAGTTGGGCCGGGTGCCGGGTGCGGTGACGGCCACCGTGCTCACCGAGCGGCCGGACGGGTCGCGAACCGTGGTGAGCCACTTCAACAAACACCACAAGGGACTGCTGGCCCGCGCCCTGGTGCTGACCCGCGCCGAGCCCACGGACGTGCGGGGACTGGCGCGGGTGGCGGAGAAGGCCGGACTGCGCGTCGAGATCGCCTCGCCCACCGAACTGCTCGTCATCACCTGACGCGGCGGGAATCCGCGAGCCGGACGTCGGTCAGCGCTGTATACCCCGCTAGACCAGTTTCTCGAAGTCCTTGCGGCACGGGTATTTTCACGCACCCCAGGGCAGCCTGACGCCGATACAGCGACTGCTCGGCGACATCACCGCGACACCGCCGGCGGAGCTGCCGCGCATCACCGCGCCGATTTCGGTCCGGACCGCGCGCGGGAGCAATACCGCCGCACAGATCGAGCAACCGGCGTGCGCGGCCGCCCGGAATGCCCCGTCGTCAGCGCCAGCCGCTTCCCAAAACCGCGAGGTCCGACTTTTCTTGGGATACAACGGATGTGAGACAGGTTCCTCCTGTCCCGGGAAGGGCGCGGACGGTGAGCGATATCGATACCAGCGGTGGCGACGACGACATCGAGGGCGAGGACGTGGTGGCGGTCTGGCCGCATCCCAGTCCCCTCGACGCGTGGTGGAATACGGTGATGAACCGTGGCCCTACCGCGAGTTCGGGTGGCCGGGCAGGACACAGACGGCATCCAGTCCCAGCACGTGATTGAGCCGCCCGAACGCCAGCCATGAGCCGATGCACATGCTGAGCTCCACGATCTCGGCCTGCGTGTAGTGCCGGGTCATCCGGGCCCAGAACTCGTCGTCGAGATTGTGATGGTCGAGGGCGTAGCGTTCGGCGTACTCGGCCGCCATGCGGGTGCGCTCGTCGAAGGACGAGGTGGTGCGCCATGCGGTGACCGCGGCGTCGAAACCGTCCTCGACCTTCTGCCCGTCGCGTTCGGTGCGCCAGTCCTGACAGAACAGACAGCCGTTGAGCTGGGCGATGCGCAGCCGGGCGGCCTCGAACTCACGCAGCCCCAGGGTGGTGTGCTCATAGACGGCCAGGGAGAACCGGGAGGCGGCCAGGCCGATGCCGGGCACCATCTCACCCCACACGTAGCCGATCGGATCCTTGCCCGCGGGAATGTCGATGATCATGAGCGTGCCTTTCCGAGAATGCCGACGCCCGCGCGCAGCGGGACGTCGAGGGCGTCGTAGAGTCCGGGTTCGGCGGCAGCCAGCCAGTCGATGGCCCCGACCAATCTGCCCACGGCCGTGGCGTTTCCGCCCGCGGAGCGATTGCCGCCCTCGTCGGTGGCCTCGACGCTCACCTCGATCCGGGGACGGCCCTCGAGGATGACGCGGTGCGCGCCGTCGCCGGTGGGCGGGGTGGGCCAGTCGGGGGCGCAACCGCCGTGGATGCGGGTGACGTGTTCGATGACGATGCGGGGTTCGCCGCCGACGATGCCCTGCACCTCGAAACGCACGGCACCCTGTGTGCCCGCGTCGAATTCGCCCATGAGTTCGGTGCCGACGGTCTCGTCCAGGGCGCGGCGTTCCACGGTCTCCCGGATCTCGTCGAGTTCCGCGCCGAGTCCGCGCGCCATGAGTCGAATCTGCCCGCCCCACACCATGGTCGGGACGCCCGCCGCGAGCATGGGCGGTTCGTAGTCCATGGGCTGCCCCATGCCGACCAGGTAGCGCACCGAATCGGGCTGGTCGTAGGTGCTGTAGTCGAAGATCTCCTGGCAGCGCACCACCTCCACGGTGCTGGCGAGCCCGGTCATGAGCAGGGGCAGCACGTCGTTGCCCCAGCCCGGATCGATGCCGGAGACGAACAGCGAACCACCGCCCGCCGCAATCGCTTCCAGCACCTGCTCACGCAGATCGGCCGGGGCGCTGCGATGGTCGTAGAAGGCGTAGAGCGCGGGCGTGACGACCACGGCTCCGGCGCGCAGGGCGCGCACGATATCGGTGAATGCCTCGAAGGGGCGGATATCCCCGGACGCGGCGTAGACGATGGCGCGGGGGCCGTCCGCCAGCGCGGCGTCGATGTCGTCGGTGGCCGCGACGCCCAGTTCGGTGTCGAGCCCGGCCAGGTCACCGGCGTCCCGGCCGACCTTCTTCGGGTCGTGCACGAGGACGCCGGTGAGTTCGAGCGCTGGATGCGCGGCGACGGCGCGGATGGCTGCCCGGCCGACATTGCCGGTTCCCCAGACCAGGGTGGCGATCATGCCGGGAGGGTAGCAACCGCTCGGTACCGCCCGAGGCTATTTCGAGAACACGTTACAGTTTTGCCAGCCGGTCGTGCAGCACCGCCGCCCAGTCGGTGTGGTCGAGAGCGCCGTAGTCGACGTGGATCACATCGAACACATCGCGACCCTCGCTGATCCAGCCGCCCTTCTTGTCCGCCTCGAGCACCACGTCCATACCGTCGTGCCGGGCCACGAAGGTGACCTCGAGCTGGTTCAGTCGCGGATAGTTGTGCGAGCGGCCGAATTCGATCTCCTGATAGAAGGGCAGCTGCTGCTGGATGCCGCGCAGGCGACCGGCCTCGACGTCGGCGCGATGCAGCGGAAAGCCGAACTGCTCCAGGGTGGCGAGAATGACATGCTGGGCGGGCAGCGCGCCGATGCCGAGCGGATCGCGGTCGCCCGGGTCCACCGCACCGCTGACCTCGACCACGGTGCGAACGAAGACCTCCATACCGGGCAGATGCCGACCGTTGTAGAAGGTGATCGGGGTTTCCATCGGAGTGTGCAGCGCGAACGGGAATTCGTAGGGCGCGTTCGCCGCCAGGGTGAACGGCCCGTGCACGTCGGCGGACCAGAAGGACCGGTAGGCGTCGTATTCCTCGTCGGCGTGCTCGATCTCGACCCGGGTCACCAGTTCCACCGCGACGCGGTTGATCTCCTGTTCGACACTCCCCCCGCGCAGGCGAACGACACCGTGCACCGTCCCGCCGGGTTGCACTCCGGGCGTGTGCAATTCGGTCTCGACCTCGGCCCCACCGACTCCGACGGCTGCCAGCAACTTCTTGAACATGGGCCACAGTCTTACCGGCAACCCTTGTCGATCGCTTAACAAGTGCTCTAGCCTGCTGCGAACTAGAACATGTTCTCAGGAAGGTGTCCGGTATGGACCTGGAAGCCGTGGAGAGCATCCGCTCCCTCAAATATCGCTACCTGCGGTCCCTGGACCTCAAGCAGTGGGACGAATTCGCCGACACCTTCACTCCCGACGCGACCGGTGACTACGGATCCCCCTCCGGCGGTATGCCTTTGCGGTTCACCGGCCGCGACGCGATCGTCGACTACATGCGCTCGGCGTTGAGCGCCACTATCATCACGGTGCACGTCGCCACCCACCCGGAGATCGAGGTGGACGGCGACACCGCCGCGGGCAGTTGGTGTCTGGAGGACACCGTGATCGTGCCCGAGTATCGGGTGCTGATCCGGGGCGCCGCCTACTACCGCGACCGGTACCGCCGCGACGATGGGCGCTGGCGCATCGCGCACACCGGCTACGAGCGCATCTTCGAGGCCACCATGTCGCTCGACGCCCTGCCGGGGTTCACCCTCACCGCCAATCGCTGGGCTCCCGCCGAATCCGCCTGAGGCGGGAGCGTTTCCGCATCAGCCGACGCGGCGGGCGCAGGCGAGCCCGCCGACGATCAGGGCGATCAACCCGATGACCATGGCCACGACGCCACCGCCGAGCCCGTTGCCGGTGCCCAATCCGCCGTCGGCGGTCGCCACGACCACCGCGCCGAGCACGAGCGCGAACAGTCCGGCCGCCGCGGCGACGATCGCCCCGCCGCCGGTGCCGAGACGGCCACCGCGCCGGGCGAGAGCCAGCCCGCCGACCACCGCCCCGGCGATCCCGACGAGCGCGGCGACGAGACCGCCCAATCGCCCGGCGCTGAGCTCGGAGGCACCGGCGGCGACCGGTTCCGCCGCGGCGTGCGCGACCGCGGGGGTGAGGACGGAACTTGCGAGAACGGCGGTCGCGGCGGCGACCCGGTGACGAGCGGACATGATCTGCTTCCTTCGCGTCGAGAACGAGCACTCCCCCGCAGCATGTCCGGCGGACCGGCCGCGAGTCGTCGTGCGAGCGCGGACACTTCGCGCTACCGCCGACGCCGTGCACATACCGCGGACGCGGTAGGCGGAAATCATCCGTAGGCGGGTTTCCGTCGCGTGGGCGGCCGGTTAATGTGCGCGCATGAGCAGGGCACGACTCGTGGACTGGGCGATCGCCCTCGGCGTGGCCGCGAGCCTGCTCCTCGCCGGGCGCTCGGCCGGACACTCCCCCACCGCGCTGGACCCGCTCGGTTACGCGCTGCTGGCGGCCAGCGGCCTGGTGCTGGTGGTGCGCCGCCGCGCGCCGATCGCCGTGCTGGCCGTGACCGGGGCATGCTCACTGGGGTACCAGGCCGTGGGCTTCGATGTGCCCGCGGTGGCCTTCCTGTTCGCGGTGTACGCGGCGGTGCGGGCCGGACACCATGTGGTCACCGCCATCGCGGCGGTGTCGCTGGTCGCCGCCCTGCCGCTGGCCGCTTTCGTCGCCCTCGACGATTCGCGCGAGGCGTTCGCGCAGGCCCGGGGTGCGCTCGAACTGGCGTGGCTGATCGCGGCCGCGGCCGCGGGTGAGGCGCTGCGGCAGGCCGAGCGGCGGGCGGACGAGGCCGAGCGCACCCGCGAGGAGACCGCGCGCCGCCGCGCCGACGAGGAACGCCTGCACATCGCGCGGGAACTGCACGATTCACTCACCCACCAGATCTCGGTCATCAAGGTGCAGGCCGAGGTCGCCGTGCATCTGGCCCACAAGCGCGGCGAACAGGTGCCGGAGGCGCTGCTGGCCATCCGGGAGGCCGGGCGGGAGGCGACCCGCGAGTTACGGGCGACCCTGGAGGCGCTGCGCGACGACGACCGGACTCCGCCGCCCGGCGTGGACCACATCGCGGACCTGCTGGAACGGGCGCGCAGCACCGGCCTGGACGCCAGCCTGACGGTGGCCGGACAACCCCGGGACCTACCCGCCACAGTCGGCCGGACCGCCTACCGAATCGTGCAGGAGGCGCTGACCAACATCACCCGGCACGCCTCCGCCGCGACGGCTTCGGTGCGCCTGGACTACCGCCCGGACGCACTCGTGGTCCGGGTCGACGACGACGGCCGGGCGATGCCGGACAGCGAGCCGGTGCCGGGGGTCGGACTGCACGGCATGCGCGAGCGGGTCACCGCGCTCGGCGGTCGACTGCGGGCGGCGCCGCGCGCCGACGGCGGATTCCGCGTGCACGCCGAATTGCCGGTGGGACAGCCGTGATCCGCGTCCTGCTGGTGGACGACCAGCCGCTCATTCGCAGTGGATTCCGGGCGCTGCTCGATATGGAGGACGATATCGAGGTGGTGGGCGAGGCCGCCGACGGATACGCGGGCGTGGAACTGGCCCGGGAGCTGCTGCCCGATATCGCGCTGGTCGACATCCAGATGCCGGTGCTGGACGGTATCGAGGCGACGCGACGCATTGCCGCGGATCCGGCGCTGGCCGGGGTGCACGTCGTCATCCTCACCAATTACGGTCTGGACGAGTACGTATTCCACGCGTTGCGCGCGGGCGCGGCCGGGTTCCTGGTGAAAGATGTTCAGCCGGAGGACTTTCTGCACGCCATCCGGGTCGCCGCCCGCGGTGACGCCCTGCTGGCCCCATCCATCACCCGTCGCCTGATCGACCGCTACGTCAGCCTGCCGCTCGCGGTGGGCGGCGGCCTGGACGACCTCACCAATCGGGAGCGCGAGGCGGTGGCACTGGTCGCCCGGGGGCTGTCCAACGACGAGATCGCCGACCAGATGGTCATCAGCCCGCTCACCGCGAAAACCCATGTCAATCGGGCCATGACCAAACTGCGGGCCCGGGATCGAGCCCAACTGGTGGTGCTCGCCTACGAATCCGGCCTGGTGGTGCCGCGCGACCGCTGAAATTCGGTGGCGGACACGGCCGTGCGGACGGCACCATGGTCCGCATGTTCCGGCAGCTGATCATCGTCTCGCCCGCGGCAGCGGGCGCGATGACGGCTGCCCTGGTGGTCGCATCCGCGTTCGACGGCGCCCGACGCTGACCTTCCCCGGGATGTCCCCGGGACCTCGGATGGGGAAGGTGGTTCGTCGCCGAGGTCCCGATCCACGACTCCCAGAAAAGATCTCATCATGGCCAAGCAGGCATTCGTCCGCACCAAGCCGCACCTCAATATCGGCACCATGGGCCACGTCGACCACGGCAAGACGACGCTCACCGCCGCCATCACCAAGGTGCTCGCCGAGCGCGGTGGCGGCTCCTACGTACCGTTCGAGCGCATCGACCGCGCCCCGGAGGAGGTCGACCGCGGTATCACCATCAATATCGCGCACGTCGAGTACGAGACCGACGCCCGGCACTACGCGCACGTGGACATGCCGGGGCACGCCGACTTCGTGAAGAACATGATCACCGGGGCGGCGCAGGTCGACGGCGCGATCCTGGTGCTGTCCGCGCAGGACGGCGTGATGCCGCAGACCGTCGAGCATGTGCTGCTGGCCCGGCAGGTCGGGGTCGAGCACCTGGTCGTCGCGCTGAACAAGGCCGACGGCGCGGATCCCGAGCTGCTGGAGCTGGTCGACCTCGAGGTGCGCGAGCTGCTGAGTGTGCACGGCTACGACGGTGCGGCCACGCCGGTGGTGCCGGTCTCGGGGCTGCTCGCGCTGCGGGGTGACCCGCACTGGTCGGCGGCGGTGCTGCGGTTGCTGGACGCGGTGGACAACCACATCCCCACGCCCGTGCGCTACACCGACGCGCCGTTCCTGCTGCCGATCGAGAACGTGCTCACCATCACCGGCCGCGGCACCGTCGTCACCGGTGCGGTGGAGCGCGGGCGGGTCCGCATGGGCGACCGCGTCGCGGTGCTCGGCTACGGCCGCGAGCTGGAGACGGTGGTCACCGGTGTGGAAACCTTCGGTCGCACCATGGAATTCGCGGAGGCGGGCGACAATGTCGCGCTGCTGCTGCGCGGCGTCCAGCGCGATCAGGTGCGGCGCGGTCAGATCGTCGCCGCCACCGGCAGTGTCGAGGTGCGCACCCGCTTCACCGCGCGCCTGCACCTGCTGTCGGCGGCCGAGGGCGGGCGGCGGACGCCGATCACCACCGGCTACCGGCCGCAGTTCTACCTGCGCACCGGCGATGTGGTCGGCGACGTCGCCCTCGGCACCGCGACGATGGCGATGCCCGGCGACACCGTCGAGGTGACGGTGGAGCTGGGCCAACCGGTGCCGTTGGAGCCCGGCCTCGGCTTCGCCGTCCGGGAGGGCGGCCGGACCGTGGCCGCGGGCTCGGTGCTCACGGTAGACGGGTAGTACGGCGCTGCTCGACATCGCGTCCGGTCCGGCCGCCACGGCGGTCGGGCCGGACGTTCGCGTGCGAGCGGTCGCCGCGATCCAACGGTGCTCGCCCGGCGCGAATGGGTTCCGTCGCCGCGCCCTGGCACGGGTTGGGTGCCGTCCTCGCCCTCCCGACGCGGGTGGGTGCCGTCGTCGCCCTCCCGACGCGGGCAGGTCCCGCGTCGAGCCCCCGCCGCGGGTGAGTCCCGATCACCTCGGCTCGGGTGGATGCGGGTCCACCCGCGTTCTGGGGGCACCGAAGGTCGGGGCACAGTATTTGGTGGATACGACTAGGTCACGAGGTGCCATAGCGTTTCGGCCGCAAAGGATTTGGGCGCGGTAGCGGTGGAGGGATCGACGTGGTTGCGCAAGTGGCGGTCGAGGCGATTCGCACGGACGAGCCGGAGACCGTCGTGCGGTGGCATCCGTTGACGCGGGTGGTCTTTCGGTTCGGGTTCGTCTTCGTCGGCATCGGCATGGCGGGCACCTGGCTGGCGCACACCCTGGTGCGATCGGTGGGCGTGCCGCAGGATGCGGTGCTCGAGCTGTCGACCTGGCTGGCGCTGTCTCCGCTCACCGATTGGGTGGGTGCGCGAATCTTCGGCGTCACCGTCGATTACACGCCGACCGGCAGCGGCGACACCGCGGCGCACTGGATTTCACAGTTCACGCTGCTGCTGGTCAGCCTGGTGGCCACGGCGGTGTGGTCGCTGGTGGACCGGAACCGGCCCAACTACCTGCGGCTGTACGCGTGGTTCCGGCTGCTGCTGCGCTTGGCGCTGATGAGCGCGCTGCTGCTGTACGGCATGATCAAACTGCTGCCCTCGCAGATGACGTTCTATCTGGAGCGGCTGGTGGAGCCGTTCGGGCAGATGAGTCCGATGGCGGTGTTGTGGGCGCAGACCTCGGCATCGGAGCCGTACGAAATGGCCTTGGGCGCGGCGGAAGTCGCGGCCGCGCTGCTGCTGGTGCTGCCGGTCACGGCCGGTCTGGGGTCGGTGCTGGCGCTCGTGGTGGCCATGCAGGTGCTCTTGCTCAATCTCACCTTCGACGTGCCGGTGAAGCTCTTCGCGGGGCAACTGTTGGTCTGGGCGCTGATCCTCGCCGCGCCCGAACTGGTGCGCCTGGTGCGAGCGCTGCTCGGCCACGCCGTCGGTGTCCGCGCGGCCGAACCGCTGGTCTCGACCCCGCGGGCACGGCGCATCCTGGTGGGCGCGCAGGCGGTGCTCGGCCTCTGGCTGCTGTTCACCGCGACCGTCGAAGCCCACGACGCCTGGCGCACCACCGGAAACGGCCGCGACCGCTCACCGCTGTACGGCATCTGGGATGTCACCGAGTACACCGTGGCGGGCGAGACCATGCCCGCGCTGACCGACTTCGACGGCGCGCCCGACACCGGCTCGGCACTCGACCCCGCCGCGCGCTTGCGCCGCATCATCTTCGATATCCCGCAGGGCGTGACCGCACAGCGCATGGACGACTCGCTGCTGTCGTTCCCGGCCCGCATCGACACCGAACGGCAGACCATCACGCTGTCCAAGGACACCTCGCACACCTGGCCGCTCGGCATGTTCGGCTATCAGCGGCCGGAGCCGGACCGGCTGATCCTCACCGGCCAGCTCGGCGGCCGTCCGGTGCGGATGCAGCTGGAACTGCTCGACCTGGACCGATTCCCGGTGGTCTCGCGCGGCGTCCACTGGGTCTCCCCCGTGCCCTACTACCGATAGGTTTCGGGGTCTGCTCGTGCGCGACGGTGGTCATCTCGTAACCTCGGCTGGTCCGTGTACTCGAATCCGCAGGTTGTACCGATGGCCACGTCCACCCCGCCCGCCGACCGCCTCCAGCGCTGGGAGCGCGCCGCCAACATCCCCCTGACGGTGCTGGCGGCGGTATTCCTGGGCGTCTACTCCTGGCAGGTGCTCGACACCGGGCCGTCACCGCGGCTGGACTTCTGGCTCACCGCCGTCGACGTCCTGGTGTGGGCGGTGTTCGCGGTGGACTTCGGGGTGCGGCTGCGGCTGTCCACGCACCGCTGGCAGTTCGTGAAGCAGAATCCGCTGGATCTGCTGTTCGTGCTGCTACCGCCGTTCCGTCCGCTGCGGCTGCTGCGCGCGGCCATGATCCTGCTGGACACCCTGCACCGGCACACGCTGACCCGTGCGCGGCTGTCGGTGTTCATCGGCGCCAGTTCGATTCTCATGCTGTATCTGTGCAGTCTGGCCATCTACGACGCCGAGTACGGGGTGGAGGACTCGAACATCCACAACTTCGGCGACGCGCTGTGGTGGTCGATGGTCTCGGTGACCACGGTCGGCTACGGCGACTTCTACCCGGTCACCACCGAGGGCCGGTTGGTGGCGCTGGTGCTCATGACCTTCGGCATCGGCCTGATCAGTTTCGCCATCGGCACCACCACCAGCTGGGTCATCGACAAGCTGAAGACCGTGGAGGAGTCCGCCGACCGCACCGACCGCGAGATCGGCAAACTGGTCGAGGAACTGCGGGCACTGCGCACCGAGGTCACCGCGCTGCGCGAATCACGCACCGTCGCCGGGGGCCAGATCGCGAATGAGCAGCGCGGTGTGCAGTGAGGTGCGGGTCTCCCCGTTGTCGAGATCGACGTCGAGAATCCGCTCGATCCGCGCCAGCCGGTCGTAGAGCGTGGGCCTGCTGATGGTCAACCGCCGGGCCAGTTCGGTCTTGTTGCCCGCCAGATCCAGGAACAGGCGCAGGGTGCGGACCAGCTCGGTGTCGTGCCGAATGTCGTGGCGCAGCAGGGCACTCAGCTCGGTTTCGGCGAAGCGCTGCACGCCCGGTTCCGCACGGATGAGCGACAGCAGCCCGCGCAGCCGCACATCGCCGCTGCGATAGAACGCCCGCGGGCGCGAGGTCTCCAGCGACAGCGCCACCTCCGCGATATGCGCGGCCTGCGCCAGCTCCCGGGCGGTGTCGAGCAGGGATTCCGAATCCGCGCCCACACCGATGACCACCCGGTCCACGCCCGCCACCCGGCGCACCTCGGCGGCCACGGCCGTGCACACGGTGGTGAGGCTCGCGTCCGGATCGGCGGTACGGCCCACGGCGAGGACGAGATGTACGCGACTGCCGTGCCCCGGGGTGGCCAGCGCGGTGGCGCGGCCCAGCGCCACCCCGTGCATGGCGGCGTCCAGAATGGCGGCCGTGCGGCGCTGGCGCGCCACCGGATCGGCCTCGGTGACGGCGTCGACATCGATGGCCATCGGCACATAGCGGGCCCGGCGGGCCAGTCCGAGGGAGGCGGCCAGGGCGAGGGCGTCGCGTTCGTCGCTGATCCGCCCGGTCACCATGTCGTCGATGAGTCCGGTCTGCGCCTGCCGGTGCAGACCGAACCGATCCCGTTCGATCATGCGGTGCAGGGTGAGCGTCTGCGCCGCGCGTTCCAGCACCATGCGCGCGCGAGCCGTCGGCACCCGATGCGAGCGCAGGATGAGCCGCCCCCAGCGCTGGGTGTGCGGGCCGACCGGCACCACGGTGGGGTCGGAGTCGGGCAGCAGCCGGGAGGTGGTCTCCCAGTGCTCGAGAATGGCCGAGGTGGCGGCATGGCGCGCGGTCAGCGCCAGCACGCGGTGGGTGAGATCCTCCAGCACCACCGAGGCGTCCAGCATGGTGGCGGCGGTCTGCACGATCTCGGCCAGCGATGCGCGGCGCACGCTCAGGGCGGTGAAGGTCTCGTGCACGGTGCGCGCGAACTCCAGCTCGGCGTACTGGTCGGCCACGATCACCCGGTGCACGGCCTCGGTGATCTCCACGAATCGCACCACCCGGTGCAGCGCGATCACCGGCATGCCCAGTTCGTCGGCGGTGGCGGCAACGAGCGGGGAGAGTTCCCGCACGGAGGTGCCCAGTTCCACCACCAGTCCCGAAACACCGGCCGCGGCCAAGGCTTTCAGATAGTCGACGGTGGCGGCGGCACCGTGGGTGAGCGCCTGGCCGGTGGTGAGGATGAGTTCGCGGCCCACCAGTAGTTCCGCCACCTCGGGCAGTTCGCTCACGTGCACCCAGCGCACCGGCCGGTCGAGCGATCCGCCGCCGACCACCTCGGGTTCCCCGGCGCGCACCACCGGCATCGCCAGGACATCAGCGACGGAGAGCAGCACCGACGAATCGTAATACGAAATCCGAAAACACATACAGATCGTCGGGGTGCGAATGATGATGGACAGCGCAGAGTAGGACGCGGAGGGTCCGTCCCGTCATGCCGGTGACCGGGAGCGGACCCCCCTTTCAGGATCGCGGCTCACCGAATCGAGGAACTATGCAGACCATCGCGCACTGGCTCGACGGCAAACCGTTCGCCGGATCCAGCGAGGCGACCGCGCCGGTGACCAATCCCGCCACGGGCGCGGTGACCGGACAGGTCGCACTGGCCGACCAGGCCGATGTGCGGGCGGTGGTGGACGCGGCGGTCGCGGCCTTCCCCGCCTGGCGTGACGCCTCCCTCGCCAAACGCACCCAGGTGCTGTTCCGATTCCGCGAACTGCTCAACGAGCGCAAGGAGGAACTGGCCGCCATCATCACCGCCGAACACGGCAAGGTGCTCGCCGATGCGCTCGGCGAGGTGACACGCGGCCTGGAAGTAGTCGAATTCGCTTGCGGCATACCGCATCTACTCAAGGGCGGGTACACCGAGAACGCCTCCACCAAGGTCGACATCTTCTCGGTGCGCCAACCGCTGGGACCGGTCGCGGTCATCTCGCCGTTCAACTTCCCCGCCATGGTGCCGATGTGGTTCTTCCCCCTCGCCATCGCGGCCGGGAACACCGTGGTGCTCAAGCCGAGCGAGAAGGATCCGTCGGCCTCACTGTGGCTGGCCGCGCTGTGGCAGGAGGCCGGGCTGCCCGACGGCGTGTTCAACGTGGTGCAGGGCGACAAGGTCGCGGTGGACGAACTGCTCGACAATCCGGCCGTCAAGGCGGTGTCCTTCGTGGGGTCCACGCCCATCGCCCGGTACGTGTACGAACGCGGCACCGCCAACGGCAAACGGGTGCAGGCGCTGGGCGGGGCCAAGAACCACATGGTGGTGCTGCCGGACGCGGATCTGGATCTGGCCGCCGACGCCGCCGTGAACGCGGGCTTCGGCTCCGCCGGAGAGCGATGCATGGCCATCAGCGCGCTGGTGGCGGTCGGTCCGGTGGCCGACGACCTGGTGGCGCGGATCGCCGAGCGCGCCAAGACCATTCGCACCGGCGACGGCACCCGGGACGCCGATATGGGGCCGCTGGTGACCCGGGCGCATCGGGACCGGGTGGCGTCCTATGTGGAGGCCGGGGAATCCGCCGGTGCGACAGTGGTTCTCGACGGTCGCACGGTGGAGGCCGACGGCGCGGCGGACGGATTCTGGCTCGGCCCCACCATTCTCGACCACGTCACTCCCGAGATGAGCGTGTACACCGACGAGATCTTCGGACCGGTGCTGTCGGTGCTGCGGGTCGAGTCCTACGAGGAGGCCATGGCGCTGCTCAACGCCAACCCGTACGGCAACGGCACCGCCCTGTTCACCAATGACGGCGGCGCGGCCCGGCGCTTCCACAACGAGGTCGAGGTCGGCATGGTCGGCATCAACGTCCCCATTCCGGTGCCCATGGCCTACTACAGCTTCGGCGGCTGGAAGAACTCGCTGTTCGGCGACTCCCACGCGCACGGCATCGACGGCGTGCACTTCTTCACCCGCACCAAGGCCGTCACCACCCGCTGGCTCGACCCCAGCCACGGCGGCCTGAATCTCGGTTTCCCGCAGAACCACTGACGCCGCGTAAGGACCATCATGACCCTTCCGAACGGACTCACCCCCGAGGCGGCACGCGAACAGGCCGCCCGCGCTTACGCATTGGACCGCAAGCACGTCTTCCACTCCTGGTCGGCGCAGGCGGCACTGAAACCGATGGTCATCACCGCCGCCCAGGGTTCGTACGTGTGGGACGGCGACGGCAACCGACTGCTGGACTTCTCCTCGCAGATGGTGAACACCAATATCGGACACCAGCATCCGAAGGTGGTCGCCGCCATCCAGGAGCAGGCGGGCAAGCTGTGCACCGTCGCCCCGCCGCACGCCAACGACGCCCGCTCCGAGGCGGCGCGGCTGATCGCCGAACGCACCCCCGGTGAGCTGAACCGCATCTTCTTCACCAACGGCGGCGCGGACGCGGTGGAGCACGCGGTGCGGATGGCGCGGCTGCACACCGGCCGCCCCAAGGTGCTCGCCCGCTACCGCTCCTATCACGGTGGCACCGATACCGCGGTCAATCTCACCGGCGACCCGCGCCGGTGGCCCAACGACACCGGCAGCAGCGGCGTGGTCCACTTCTTCGGACCGTTCCTGTACCGCAGCCAGTTCCACGCGAGCACCGAGGCGGAGGAGTCGCAGCGGGCACTGGAACATCTCGAGCAGACGATCCTGTTCGAGGGACCGGCCACCATCGCGGCCGTCATCCTGGAGCCGGTTCCCGGTACGGCCGGAATCATGGTTCCCCCACCGGGATACGTGGCCGGGGTGCGCGAACTGTGCGACCGGCACGGCATCGTCCTCATCGCCGACGAGGTGATGGCGGGCTTCGGGCGCACCGGAAAGTGGTTCGCCATCCAGCATTTCGAGGGCGTGGTGCCCGACCTCATCACCTTCGCCAAGGGCGTGAACTCCGGATACGTGCCGCTGGGCGGGGTGGCCATCAGCCCCGAGATCGCCGCCACCTTCGACGACCGGGCGTATCCGGGCGGACTCACGTATTCGGGGCACCCGCTGGCGACGGCGGCCGCGGTGGCGACCATCGAGGCCATGACCGAGGAGCGGATCGTCGAGAACGCCGCCGATATCGGCGAACGCGTCATCGGGCCGGGTCTGCGGGAGCTGGCCGAGCGCCATCCGAGCATCGGCGAGGTGCGCGGACTCGGCGTGTTCTGGGCGGTGGAGCTGGTGCGCGACCGCGGCACCCGCGAACCGCTCGCCCCCTACGGCGGCACCAGCCAGGCCATGATCGACACGGTGGCCGCCGCCAAGTCCGCCGGGCTGCTGCTGTTCGTGAACTTCAACCGCCTGCACGTGGTGCCACCGTGCACCATCACGGAGGCCGAGGCCAAGGAGGGTCTGGGGCTGCTGGATCAGGCACTGACGGTCGCGGACGGCCATCTCGGCTGACTCCTGCCGGAAGGCTCACCCTCATCAGGTCTTCGGCACCTCGGCTGATGCTCCGGCCAACGTGTTGGCTATTCGAGTGCGCGGGCGAGACTCAGGGCGAGAGCATCGCAGTCCTCGAGCATCGCGATATGTCCGACTCCGCGGAGGTATTCCAGCTTGGCACCCGGCACCGCCGCGTACTGGTGCGCCGACGCCGGGTCCCAACGAGGGTCGGAGTCTCCGAAGATCACGAAGACGGGTTTCCCGGCGTCGATGAGGCGCTGGGGAACCGATCGGGTGGAAATGTAGTCGCCGTTGGCGGCGAGAATCGCACGAAAGGCTCGATAGGAAGTCCTTCGCAGGTCGGCGACAACCTCGTCGGGCACCGTGATCCGGGCCGCCGCCGTCGCCGCTAGTCCGCGGCGGATCATCGAGTCGCTACGAATCGACCAGATGAGCGGCCCGATCGGCGGCGAGACGAGCACCCGGATGATGGCCGGTTCGGGGCGCAGGGCGGTAAGGCTCGGCCCGGTGCTGACCAGGATCAACTTGCCGACCAGGTCGGGACGACGCTCTACGAGGGCTGTGCCGACGTAACCTCCACTGGAGTGACCGACGACATCCACGTTTCGGACGCCGAGTTCGTCCAATACGGCGGCTATCCGATCCGCTTGCTGTGCAACGGCATACGTCGAGGCCGACTCGGACCGGCCGCATCCGGGAAGGTCGATCGTGATCAGCCGATGTTCCCTGCTCAGCGTCGGCACCACCGCTGCCCAGGTGGAACCGACGGCGCCCGAACCGTGGATGAGCAGCACGGGCGGCGCCGCCGAGTTCCCGTCGATGACGACGTGCACCCCGCGCACCGTCCTCGAGCGTCGCGCCTGCGCTGGAGTCGATTTGGTCATACCCGACAGCGTCGTCGCAGGCGGCCCCGCCGTATTGAACGAATGTCACGCCTGCGCGCCGTCCGCGCGCTCGCCGAGCATCCGGAACACCGACTAATCTGGCTGCATGACCGCTGCCGGCCAATTGGATTGGAATCGGGTCGATGTCGCGGTTCCGGTCCGACAACCGACTCCGGGAGTCTGGATGGCGGGTTTCCGATACAACTACGGTGCCTCGGTCGACATCACGATGATCCCGTACCCCATGGTTACGCTCCTGTTCGATCTCAGCGAGCAGGTGGTCGTCCACGATCGGCTCGGGCGCTCGGTCACGGGTGACACGATCGTCGGCCTCGATGCGGGTGCCGTACGTGTCGCCGGGGCAGGCGCCGGCGACGTCCTACAGATCCGGGTGTCTCCTGTTGTCGCCGCAGCAATTCTCCGCGACACCGACGTCATCGGCGGTACCGTGACTCCGCTGCGGGAACTGTGGGGCAGCTGCGCTACCGCCCTTGCCGAGCGGCTGCGTGCGACGCCGTCATGGGACGATCGGTTCGCAGTCGCCGCAGAGTTCCTTCGCGACCGGGCCGCCCGCAGATTCGGCGTCGCGCCCGAGATCGCGTACGCCTGGAACCAGACCATCCGCACCAGAGGGCTGCTCCGCGTCGAGGACCTTGCCATGGAGATCGGCTGGACGCGCCAGCGCCTATGGTCTCGTTTCCGGACTCATCTCGGAGTTTCGCCGAAGCGAGCGTGCGAACTCGTACGCTTCGATCATGCCGCCCATCTCCTCGCGGCAGGGCGCCCGCCCGCGGATGTGGCCGCCGAGGCCGGCTATGCCGACCAGTCCCATCTTCACCGCCGAATCAAGTCGATCATCGATATGACCCCCACCGGCGTGGCCACCGCGCCATGGCTTGCGATCGACGAAGTCGCTTGGCCGACAATCTAATTCCCACGGACGACCGAACGCGAGCCCGATCCGGGTTCGGTCAAACCGCTCGGCTCCGACGCCGACAACGCCCCGATCGCACGTATTGCCTCCGCGGTCTCCCGTTGGGCCTCCGCCTGCGCGAGGGCGGCGTGCGCCTGCGCCTGCGCGATCACGTTCCGTCGCTCCGCTTCGCTGACTTCCGCTGCGGCGGTGAGCTCCTCGAGTAGCGCCTCGGCCCGCTGCTTGTGGGTGGTGTAGTCGTCCATCGGGCGATTCTCGCATCCTTCTCGCTGTTCGAGAGATCGTCAGGCCGACCCGACAGCACGTCGGTCTCTCCGATCGATGGTGGGGGGAGGCGGTCGATACGTCGGGTTCGTGTATTCGCGGGCACGGTAGCCACAGGGCGATAATCAAAGGACAAATCGCATTGCTGGAAGGGGTGCGTGAACGATGTTTCTCCTTCTGGCACAGTGGCTTTTCCCGATAGAATTTCGGCATGAATACGAGCCGGGCAGGAGAGGTATTCGCGGTCGTGGAGGAATTGACGACCGCGACCACCGCCCTGCTCGACGAAGACCTCACCCGCTACACCGACACCGACTTCGTGGAACTGATGCGACGCGTCGAAGCCTTCCGCGCCCGGTTGGGCGCGGTGTCGCATCGCCTGGTCATCGAGACCAGCGACCGGCACCTGCCCGAACGCGCCGGATCCAAGAGCCTGACCAAGTATTTGAGCGAAACCCTGCGGATATCGATGGCCGAGGCCGGATCACGACGACGCGCAGCACAGAAACTCGGCGTGTTCCATTTCGTGCACGGAGAAGACCGGGAACCGGAATTACCGCACACCGCCGCCCACCAAGCGGCCGGGCTGCTGTCGGTAGAACACGCCCGCCGCATCATGACGGTCATGGACCGCATCCCCGCCGCCGTACCGACCGAATTACGGGTAGAGGCCGAACAGCTGTTGGCCCAGCACGCGTGCGAGCTGACCCCGGAAGCGATCGTGACGGTCGGGGAATCGATCCTGGCTCACCTCGACCCCGACGGCACCCTGACCGACGACCGCGACCGCGCCCGCGTCCGGGGGATCACGGTGGGACGTCAACGCATCGACGGCATGACCGAAATCTGCGGACTGCTCACCCCGCACCTGCGGGCACTGCTGGACGCGGTCTTGGCCAAGGGATCGCGGCCGGGCATGTGTAACCCCGCCGACCCCGACAGTCCCTCGCTGGCCACCCGCGCCATCGACCCGAAACACCTCGAGGCCGCCGCCGGACGCGACACCCGCACCATCGCGCAACGCAATCACGATGCTGTGGCCGCGTTCCTGACCGCCACCGGCGGATCGAAAACCCTCGGCAGTCACCGGGGCATGCCCGTCTCGGTGGTACTCACCATGCGGATGGAAGATCTCGAACGCGGTACCGGGCACGCGGTCACCGCCGCGGGCACGACGATGTCGATCCCGGCCGCGTTGCGGCTGGCCGAGGGCCGCTACCCGTGGCTGCTGCTCTTCGGCCGCGACGGAGTCCCGCTCTACCTCGGGCGCGGGCAGCGGTTGGCGTCGCGGTGGCAGCGGTTGGCGTGTGTGGCCCGTGACCGTGGCTGTACCTTCCCCGGTTGTGACGCGCCCGCGACGATGTGCGCGGTGCACCATCTGATCCCGTGGGCACACCAGGGTGGCACCGATATCGACAACCTGACCCTGGTGTGCGACCGGCACCACGCCCAGGTCGCCGAGGACACCGACGACCCCACCGGATGGGCCACCGAACGCATGGGTGCGCACACTGGGTATCCGGGTCGTACCGGGTGGCGTCCCCCGGCCCATCACGATCCGGCACGGGGTCGGCGGGTCAACCACCGCCACCACGGCGACGAACTCCTCGGCCCCGCCATCCACCGACTGCGCGTCAAACAAGACGCCGGGCTACCACCACCACCCCTGCGGCAATAAGCCCACCACCACACCCTTTGTGGACGGGACACCAACCGTCCACCAGGGCACCTGGTATACAGGACCACCCGCACGGCCACCACCTGCCCGCGCGGGCCACACCCACGCCATCCGGCCACACCAACGCCCACACCGTCCGGCCACGCCCACGTCATCCGGGGAGACTCACGTCATCGGGCTCCGCCTCCGCCGTCGGGCCGCGCCTACGCACATTGCGGCCACGCTCACGCCGTCCAGCCGCATCCACGCGTTCCGGCCACACCCAGACCCTGCGGGCCGCACGCAAGCAACATCACGAACGGCCTGATTCACCAGGCCCAGCACGCACCCGACCTTCCAGCCAGCACCCAACCGCACCGCCGCGATCCCCAAAGCTCCGAAACCCCCGCCAGACCTCAAGCGTCGAACAATCCCCGAACCATCAAATCTGTAAAACGCCACCGCAGCCAGTCCGCAGGCCGGAATAGCAGCCAACGGCACCCAACCCGGCGTCAGCGAAAGTCAGGAAAGGCACCCAACGCCACCACACTTCATATCTCTTGCCACCTCAAAGCCCATACATTCCAGGAAAGCGCCAGCTCGATGAGCCCGCGTCTCGCCCCGCCCCCACGAGCGCAAGGAAGGCCACGGTCTCCTGCACCACGCCTTGGCCACCATCTGCCCGAATGGCGGGTGCCCGAGACTGCCGGTGGGCGGACGCTGTGGGTGCGACTCCCCACGGTGACAGCATCGCCTTCGCCCAAGGTGCCCTGCGGTGCGGCGTCGCGGTGCTGCCGGATTCCGGACTGGGCCCCACCGGCGGCAGTCTCTATATGATCCGGATCGGCTTCGTCGCCGGTCCGGGCGAACTGCGGGAGGCGGTGCGGCGGCTGGCGCGGGTCTGGCGTTCGTATGATCCACCCCGGCAGGCCGCCTCGGCACCGGCTCCGTTGGCCGTGTGAACGGGGACGCTGCGCGAAAGGGACCTACAGGTGGGGCACCCGCTGAGTCGACAGCGCCGCGAGTTCGCGGGTGAGGTTGGCTCGTGCGGCGGACTCGTATCGGGTGCGGCCGATGTCGGTGTGGAACAGTCGCGGTAGCCGTGCCAGGCCCTCCAGTACCGCGCGACGGCCGGTGCGGAACGCGTCGTCGGGGATCTGGGCGTATTCGGCGCGGACGGCGGATACGTAGGCGGCATAACCTGTTTCGTCCGCGGCGAGCACGGCCAGGTCGGCGTCGCAGAGTACCGCGCCATTGCGGTCGTCGGGTTGCGGGGCGTGCCCGGCGGTCAGGCGTACCAGCCGCGCCACCTCGGCCACCGTGCCCGCATCCACGCCGAGATCGGGCAGTGCCGCTTCCGCCAAACGCGCGCTGCGCTCCTCGTTGTCGGCGCGGTCGACCGCGTAGACGGCGTCGTGGAAGAACGCCGCGTAGCGGACGGCGTCCGGATCGTCGGCGGCCGCGGCCAGATCGTCGATGACGGCCAGCATGGCCGCCAGATGTTCGACCGTGTGGTACCGCCGGTGCGGCTCACGGTACCGCCGGACGAGATCCTCCCCCACCGCCCGCGCATGCGGACCGGCCAGCGCCGCCCACCGTTCCATCAGCGTCGCGTCGGTACTCATGTACGCAGTGTGCCGAATCGTCGGCCCGCGCAACACCCTTGGCGCACGGTGGTTTTCACCACCGCGCTCAGGAGCGTTC
The DNA here is from genome assembly GCF_007362295.1 of Nocardia otitidiscaviarum. Classification (NCBI taxonomy): domain Bacteria; kingdom Bacillati; phylum Actinomycetota; class Actinomycetes; order Mycobacteriales; family Nocardiaceae; genus Nocardia; species Nocardia otitidiscaviarum. The sequence goes on from NZ_CP041695.1 coordinate 4,654,209, forward strand.
GGCTTCCTCCTGATTGTGCTGGGCCTGCGCCAGCTGGGCGGGGGTGTAGCGCAGGGTCAGGGCGAGCAGGCCCATGATGGCGGTGCCGATGGCGCAGACCAGCAGGACGAGGGTGTAACCGCTGCCGAGCGCGGCGATTTCGGCGGTGCTCATATCGGCGGCCTTGCCGGTGTGCCCGCCCAGCGAGAGGGTGCGGGAGGCCGCGACCGGGCTGAGCAGGCCGACCGCGACCGGGGTGCCCATATTCATGAACATCTGGCCGACCGCCGACAGCGGGCCGATATTCGCCATATCCACGCCCACCAGCACGCACAGCGGCAGGATCACGATGGTCGTGCCCACCGCGAAGCCGACCACGGACAGCAGGATCAGCAGGGTCGGGAAGTATTCGGCGGTCTGATCCAGTGTCGAGCCGAAGAAGAGCCCGGCGGCCAGCAGCAGGGCGGCGGCGAACAGCAGCCAGCGCGGCGGCACCAGCATGGCCAGTTTGGACGCGACGGCCGTGCCGACGCCCGCGCCGAGGGTGAACGGAATACTCGCCAGACCGGCCATCAGCGGGCTGTAGCCGAGCACGTTCTGCAGGAATTGCGCCACGAAGAAGGTGGTCGCGCCCAGCACACCCGAGGCCAGGAAGATGGCGGCGAAGGAGATGACCCGGTCGCGGCTGTCGAACAGCGACCACGGCAGCAGCGGATTGGCGACCGTGCGCTCGGCGAAGATGAAGACGAGCAGCAGCAGGAAGCCGCCGATGAGCGAGCCGAGAATGACCGCGCTGTCCCAGCCGTACACCGGCCCCTCGGTGGCGGCGAACACGATGGCCGCCACCGCCACCGTGCCCAGGATCGCGCCGCGCACATCCATGCTGATGCGGTGGTGCTCGGTATCGCGCAGCTGATAGATCGCGCCGATCACGATGAGGATGCCGATGGGGACATTGATCCAGAAGATCCAGCGCCAGTCGACCTGGGTGAGCGCGCCGCCGATCACCAGACCGCCGACCGAGCCGATACCCACCATGGAGCCGAAGATGGCGATGGCCTGATTGCGCGCGGGCCCCGGCGCGAAAGTGCTTGCCACGAGCGCGAATGCGGTGGGCGCGGCAATGGCGGCGCCGGTGCCCTGCAAGGCGCGGGCGGCGATGAGCCAGGCTTCGTTGGTGGCGGTACCGCACAGCGCGGACGCCACCGTGAACAGCGCGACGCCGAGGATGAGCATGCGTTTACGGCCGAACGAGTCGCCGAGCCGCCCGCCCAGCAGCATGAGTCCCGCGAACGGCAGGCCGTAGGCGGTGACGGTCCAGGCGCTGCCCGAACTGGACAGGCCCATCTCCTCCTGCAACCGCGGCAGCGCGAGAATCATGACGGTGCCGTCGAGCACCACCATCAGCTGCAGCCCGCTCAGGACGAGGATTGCGAGCCCGAACGCCCGCGTGGTCACCGGATACTGCATCGTCGCAGCGGGTTTATCGAGCACAGCAAGCCACTGTAATGGATGCCGGACACGGCCAACCGATCTCACCGCGCGGTCGGAGCCACGCAGCGGCCGCCCGGTAGCCTCCACACGCCCCCGACCTGAGGCGCGCAACCGGCGCGACCGACACACGCCGACGATCGGGTTCGACCGTCGCTCGCGTCGGGGACCTCAACCAACGCCCACCCCCGCGGGCTCTCGCACCACCAACCGAGCACAACCGGTCCGTACACACGAACGACCGGCCAGTCGGTTCTCGCCCGCGGGATGCGTGCCTCCGATCGCACCCGACAGGACGCCGAACAACTCGCACGACCATCACCACGCCCACGACCAGCCCACGCCGACCGTCAACCTCGTGCCACCGGCCAACTCAACTCGCGCCCCCGGTCAACTCGGCTCGCGCCCCCGGTCACCTCGGCTCACGCCCCCGGTCACCTCAGCTCACGCCACCAGCCAGCCCGGCTCACGCCACCGGCCATTTCGGCTCGCGCCCCCGGTCACCTCAGCTCACGCCCCCGGTCACCTCGGCTCACGCCACCAGTCACCTCAGCTCTCGCGCCCCGGTCAACTCAGCTCACGCCCCCTGCCAACTCAGCTCGCGCCCTGGTCAATAGACACAGCCTCAGCGTCCGGCGTGCCCGCGGTGAATCCGGCGGTGGGGCCGATGACGATGATCGCGGGCGGGCGGATGCCCTCTGCGCGTACGCGCTCGGCCACCGTGGACAGCTGTGCGCGCAGGGTGCGCTGGGTGCGCAGGCTGCCCTCCTGGACGACGGTGACCGGGGTGTCGGCGGCGCGGCCGCCCGCGAGCAGGGCGGCGGCGAACTGCTCGATCCGCTCCACCGCCATGAGCAGCACAATGGTGCCGCGCAGCCGGGCCAGGGCGGGCCAGTCCACCAGCGAATCCGGATGGTCGGGGGCGACATGGCCGCTGACCACCACGAATTCGTGGGTGACGCCGCGGTGCGTGACCGGTATCCCGGCCAGGGCGGGCACCGAGATGGCACTGGTGACACCCGGCACCACCGTCACCGGGACACCCGCCGCCGCGCACGCCTCCAATTCCTCGAAGCCGCGCCCGAACACGTACGGGTCGCCGCCCTTGAGCCGCACCACGAATTTGCCCGCCTTCGCCCCGTCGATGAGCGCGTCGTTGATGGCCTCCTGCGCCATGGCGCGGCCGTACGGGATCTTGGCGGCGTCGACCACCTCGACGTGCGGTCCGAGTTCGGCGAGCAGTTCCGGCGGGGCGAGCCGGTCGGCCACCACCAGATCGGCGCGCGCCAGCAGGCGGCGGCCGCGCACCGTGATGAGATCGGGATCGCCGGGGCCGCCGCCGATGAGCGCGACCCCCGGGGCGGTCGGTTCGGATTCGTCGGTGACCACCCCGGATTGCAGCGCCTCGAGCAGTGCGGTGCGCACGGCGGCCGAGCGGCGATGCTCGCCGCCGGCCAGCACGCCAAGGGTCAGACCGTCGTAGCGGGCGGTGGCCGGGGTCACGGCGGTGCCGAAGCGAGCGGCGTCGGCACGCACGCAGAAGACGCGTCGGCGCTCGGCCTCGGCGACCACGGCCGCGTTGGTGTCGGGCTCATCAGTACATGCCAGGGCGTACCAGGCCCCGTCCAGGTCGCCGTCGACATAGTCGCGCAGGGTGAGGGTGAGCTGCCCGGAGGTGGCCATGCCCTCCACTGCCGGGGTGGTGGCCCGGGTGATCACGTGCACGTCCGCGCCGGAGGCGATGAGCAGTCCGAGCCGCCGCTGGGCGACGGTCCCGCCGCCCACGACGACGACGCGACGACCGTTCAGATCCAGTCCGACCAGGTACGGCTCATCCCCGCCCGCGCGGGGAGCGAAGTTCGGGTCGCCGCCGGCGCGGTCATGAGATGCGGCTGACGTGTTCTGCACAAGGTTCAAGCCTACGGCGTGGCCGAGCGGACCCGACATGCGACCGGCTTCCGTGTGGCAAACGATAGATACCTCACCGGGTACGCGGCCCTCGAACCCCGGACCCGCGCCGATCCGGCACGGGCGCACCGGGCTGTCGCCCCCGATTGTTCAGAAGCGGCCCAGCACCTTGGTGGGGCTGATCCGTACGACCACGCGGTCGGCATCGTCGACCGAGGCCGGATTGAACTCGCGGTAGGGCTTGCCGGTGAATTTCAGCGACATGTGGTCGGGCAGGGCGCGTTCCGGGTCCGGAACGGCCTTGGCCACGCCGCGGACCTCGGCGTAGACGTACGGCCGATCCGGCGGGTTGATCATCACCGTGACACGCGGGTCGCGGACGATGTTCCGGTACTGCTGGCGCGAGACCGTCGTGGAGTAGATGAGCTCGTCGCCGTCGCGGTCGAGCCACACCACGGTCAGGTGCGGCTGGCCGTCGGCTCCGATCGTGGCGACGGTGGCGTACACCTTCGCCTCGTCGATGTGGTTCTTCAGGCTCTCGGGCAGAGTGGCTGCGTTCACATTCGCTGCGAACGCCAACCCCTACGCCGAGCATTCCCGGCGGTCCCCCGGCGATCTCGCCGGAGAGCGCCGGGATCACTCGTTCGGCCGTGCGTCCCTACCTCACTGCACACCGCCGCTGAGGTGCGGATAATCCTGCACCAGATGGAATCCCGAACCGCGCAAGGCGAATTCGTTCTCGTCCTGCCGCATCAACGTCATGGTGACCGGCTGGCCGTCGATCGTGCCGGTCAACACCAGCCGGTCGGGAGCGGGTCGCTCGTAGGTGAAGTCCGCCCAGGTGGGCCCCTCCGGATCCGGCTTCATGACGATCGTGCCCGCCGCGGCGTCGACCGTGCCGAGCACGGGCACCAGCGTGTCGTCCATCCGCTGGTAGTGGATCACTTCGAGATCCTCGAACACCACCCGCCGCCAACGGTTTTCATCGGTGAGCACCGGCGGCTGCGGAATACCGTCGCGGGTGAACTCGTCCACGTTCCAGATGCCGTACAGCTCGGAGGTCGGCCGACCGCCGCCCCATTCGCGATAGCCCTCCAGATTGATCTGTGCGAAGCCGACGCACAGCCACGCGGCCAGCGCGATCTGGGCCACGGCGGCGATTCGGGCGGCGCGGCCGTGGAAGGGACGCGGAGCCGTGGACGGTCCGGCCGCGCCGCCGAGCAGCACCGCGGTCACGCGGCGTGCCTCCGGGGCCAGCAGCACCAGGCTGAGCAGCAGCAGGTGGAACGACAGCAGTTTCACCGGCACGTCGTAGGTCATGTTCAGCACCCACACCTGCGCCATGCTCACCAGGCTCAGCAGCGCGCCCGCCAGCGCGGTGCGCGGCAGGAGCAGCAGCAGGCCGCCCAGTATCTCGGCCGCGCCGAGCAGGATCTCGTAGGCCGGGGACGCGCCGACCTGGCTCCACAGCACCGACATGAGGGTGAAGTCGCCGTACGGCTGTAGCAGGGTCACCAGCGACGGTTCCGCCATCTGGGTGGGAATGGCCTTGGCGAAGCCGTAGAGCAGCATCTGGGTGGCCAGGCACAGGCGGAGGAAGAGCAGGAACCAGCCCGCCAGGCGACGGTATTCGGTGCGCCGGCGATCCAGCAGGGTCCAGACGACCGTGGCCGCGACCGCCAGCACCAGGATGCAGAACACCAGGACGAAGAAGTAGACCTGGTCGCCGCTGCCCGAATCGGTGCGCACGACCGCCTCGGCGTCGAAGACCGCGCGGCCCACCCATTCGATGACCGGTGCGGGCAGCTGCGCGTATCTGATGACCAGGTCGTCGGGCAGCCGCAGCGCGAGCGGTCCCAGAAACGACAGCATTATCTGCGGGAAGAGCACGCAGAACAGCCCGAAGTAGACGAAGCTGAAACGGAAGGCGATGCGGGTGAACGGATTCCACCGCGTCGCGGCCGCCGGAGGCTGATCGAGGTCGGTGTCGACGGCGACCGTCCCCACGCTCATGGTGTCCCCTCTCTTTGTCGAGAGTTCGACGCTACGAATTCCGGGCGCGCGCGACCTCCAGGCTGACCCTGATTTCCACCCCGGTTCCGCCGGAGCCGACGTACTCCTCGCGGCTTACGTGCCATCCACACCGCGGCGTATTTCCCCAGTACAGCCGGGGAAGACAAGGGATCATCCCGGTGACCGGAACTACCGGATTCCATCCGCCGATTTCATGGCGCACGGCAACTAGAACGCGTTACATTCCACTCACCGTCCCACTGTGTCAGGAGGATCCATGACATCGGCCGACGCCGATCCCAACCAGCGGCGGCAACTGACCACCACCGAACGCGACCTCGACGCGGTCGCCGCCGCGCTGGCGCAGTGGCTCGCCACCAAGGTCGAGGCGGACCGCCCGCCCGAGGTCACGTCCATCACCCGTCCGACGGCGGGCGGCATGTCGAGCACCACCCTGCTCTTCGACGCCGCCTGGACCGAGCGCGGCGCGGCGGCCGGCGGCGCGTTCGTGGCGCGGCTGCCACCGGAGGACAGCTCCTTTCCCGTTTTCGAAACCTACGATCTGGCAACCCAATTCGCGGTGATGGCCGGGGTGGCTGAAGCCACCGACGTGCCGGTGCCGCCACTGGCCTGGCTGGAGCCGGATCCGAGCGTGCTGGGCGCGCCGTTCTTCGTCATGCGGCGCGTGGACGGGCGAGTGCCCGAGGACAATCCGCCCTACGTCTTCCTCGGCTGGCTGTTCGACGCCACGCCCGAGCAGCGATATGCCGTGACCCGCAACACCATCGAGGTCATCGCCAAGATCCACGCCATCGAGGATCCCGCCGAGCGGTTTCCGACGCTGGCCGGGACCGGATCGTCGTTGCGGCGACACGTGGACGCCCAGAAGGCGTGGTACGACTGGGCGCTCGCACGCGACGGCTATCGCATCCCGATCCTGGAGCGGGCCTTCGACTGGCTGGAGGAACACTGGCCCGCCGATCCCGGACCGGATGTGCTCAGCTGGGGCGACGCCCGGCCCGGGAACATCATGTTCGGCGACTTCGATCCGGTCGCGGTGCTGGACTGGGAGATGGCGGCCATCGGCCCGCGCGAACTCGATGTGGCGTGGACAGTGCTCATCCACCGGTTCTTCCAGGACATCGCCACCCGATTCGACCAGCCCGGCCTGCCGGACTTCATGCGGCGCAGCGACGTCGAGCGGCTGTACGAGGAGTTCACCGGGCACCGGGTGCGCGACCTGGACTGGTACCTCATGTACGCGGCGCTGCGACACGGCATCGTCATGGCGCGCATCAAACGCCGCATGATCCATTTCGGCGAGGACACCGACACCGCCGACCGCGACGACTACGTCATGCACCGGCCACTGCTGCAGGCCCTGCTCGACGGCACCTACGCCTGGGATTGACCCCGCGAACCGAGGAAACGACATGATCGGTCCATTGGACGAATACCCCATCCACCAGACGCCGCTGCCCATGGCGCGGGTGGGTACCAGCGATCGTAACTTCTACGACCGCAGCTACTTCAACGCCTCCGACCGGGACGGCGGCACCTTCCTCGTCACCGGGTTCGGTGTGTACCCGAATCTCGGTGTGGTGGACGCCTTCGCGACCGTGCGACGCGGGAACGAGCAACGGGCGGTGCGCTTCTCGGACGCATTGTCCGAGCGCAGCCTGGATCTCGCCGTCGGCGGGTACCGGCTGGAGGTGATCGAGCCGCTGCACAAGATCCGCGCGGTGTGCGAACACGAGGATCTGTCCTTCGACATGACATGGGAGGGCGCGTTTCCCGTGGTGCGGGAGGAGCCGCACACCATCATCACCGGGCTGAACCGGCCCATCATCGACGCGCAGCGGTTCGCGCAGGTGGGATCGTGGTCGGGGACGCTCACCGTGGACGGCACCGATTTCACGGTCGATCCGGCGGTGTGGACCGGGACCCGGGACCGGTCCTGGGGCATCCGGCCGGTCGGCGAATCCGATCCGCCGGGACGCGCGGCCGACGAACCGTCACAGGGCTTCTGGTGGCTGTACGTGCCGCTGCGTTTCGACGACTTCTCCATCATCGTCATCGTGCAGGAGGAACCCAACGGATTCCGCACGCTCAACGACGCCACCCGCATCTGGCACGACGGGCGCATCGAACAGCTCGGCTGGCCGCGGGTGCACCTCACCTACAAGTCCGGCACGCGGATTCCGGTGTCGCTGCGCCTCGAACTGACCACCCCCGACGGCAAACCGCTGGAAGTGGAGGTCGAAGCCGGGACCTTCATCGCCCTGAACGTGGGCTGCGGCTACGGCGGCGACCCCGACTGGCTGCACGGCCAGTGGAAGGGCCGCCGCTGGGTCGACAGCCGCCGCTACGACCTCACCGACCCCGCCATCGCGGGCCGCATCCCGTTCGGCGTCATCGACCATGTGGGCAAGGCCCGCTGCGGTGATGCCGAGGGTTGGGGGCTGTTCGAGCACGGCAGCCTGGGCCGCCACGACCCGACCGGATTCGCGGACTGGACGTCGGTGGCACCCTGAGCAATCCGACGGGCCGGTGGTGACGAAGTACTTCATGCCACGGTTCGACGGGACCCCGCGCCGACACCCGGCGCGGGGCCTCCCTAACCACGCGTGGCGTCCCAAATCACGTGGGGCGTCTCTAACCACGCGCGACGTCCCTAACCGCGCGGGGCGTCCCTGACCAAACGGCCGCCTCGCGATGCGATCGGCGCGGTGGATCCGCTAGCGTCCGCCGAATACAGCCGTCGCCACCGTGATTCCGCCGACCACGCGTTTCCGAACCACCAACCGCCCACCCGTCGCCGCGAGCAGTGCGGCGGCCTCCGCCACACTCGGCGTGCCGAGCGCGGCGGCGGTGCGCACCGAGGGGTTGGGCACCGCCACCGCCGCCAGTTCGTCCGGTGTGAACGCGACCACCGGAACGCCGAGTTCGGCCGCCGCCGCGACCAATCCGGGCTCCTCGGCCCTGCGGTCCACGGTGGCCAGGCAGGCGACCTCGACCTCGGCGGCCACCGCGCGCACCGCATCGAGAATGTCAGCGGCATCGGCCCCGGTCCGCATGCCCACGCCGACCACGAGAGCACCCGTCACGAGAACCCACTCCCTCCGGGCGCTACGGCACCAGCGGCCGGGGGTATGTCCAAACGCACCAGGCCGCTGCGGCGATGGTCACGCACCCGGTGATCGGTCGGCTGAAGCCGATCGGGAGTGCGGTGCCGGTCGATGTCGATCGCGCCGCCGGGTGCGTCAGGCACCTGTCCGGCTCCGGGCGAAATCCGCTGCGGCGGTGACGAAGCGGGCAATGGCCGCCGGATTTCCGGCGGGGTGGGTGTGCAGGTAGGAGGCGTGGACGCGGTGCGGGAGAGCGCCTTCCCTGACCGTTTCGCCGGTGGGTGAGCGCCAGCCCCAGGCGGGGAGGTCCGCACCCGTGGCGGTAAGCCGGGTGCGGTGGAACTCGTGGCCGCGTACCCGTTCGCCCGCCGACCACAGCGGGGAATCGGACAGCGCCACCGCATCCCGATAGCCGAGGGTGAGGCGGGGGCCGAATTCGGCCGCAGCGTCGACGACTCCGGCCATGGGATGGCCGTCGAGCGAGTGGGTCAGGTAGAGCAGACCGGCGCATTCGGCATGGATCGGCATACCCCGCCGCGCGCTCTCGGCCACCGCGTCGCGCAGCGCGGTATTCGCCGACAGCTCCGCCGCATGCTCCTCGGGGAACCCGCCGGGCAACACCAGACCCGCTGTGCCGGGCGGCAATTCGTCACGCAGCGGATCGAAAACCACCACCCGCGCCCCGGCCGCCTCGAGCAGTTCCCGATGCTCGGCGTAACCGAAGGTGAACGCGGCGCCCCCGGCGACGGCGACGACCACACCGGCACCGTGCGACGCGACCGCGGCCGAATCGCCGTCCTCGACACCACCAAACCCGGCGGCGCTGCCGCCAATGGTGCCGACCCCGGCACCGCCGACTCCGCCACCGGTCGCCCCGGCCGACGAGGCAGGCTCTTCGATTCCTCCTACCGCATCGCCACGTCGAGTGCCGTCTCCCATATCTGTCGTGACGGCGGCGACACGATCGGCACGAGGCACCGCGGCCGCGTCGGGGACGGCGGCGGCCGCGGGACCGGTGGCACCGGAACCGTCCCGCCGCCGAGCGCCGACGCCGATATCTCGCATGACGGATGCTCCGACGGGCTCGTGCCCCTCGCCGACAGCGGCACCGACGCCCACGACCGCCTCGGCGGGAGCGGTCGAGGTGGGAGCGCCCGGCTCGTGGGTCTGATCGGCGGCAGCGGTAGCTGCCGAGCAGATGCCGTGTGCTGCCATCGCGGCCCGCAATTCCGCGGCGGGGTCCCAGGCGGGGCCGGTGACCCGGGAGGCTGCCAGGGACACCACGGCGGGCAGGTCGATGTGTGCGGCGATGAGGTCGGTCATGGCCGCCACCGCGGATTCGGCCGCGACACCGTGTTCGACGGCGGGGATGAGGCCGAGATGGCGGGAGGGGACGGCCAATTCGGCCATGCGGGGTAGTGCGCCGAGGACCGGGAGGCCGACGCGGGCACAGGCGGCGCGCAACACCTGTTCGTGGCGTTCACTGCCGACACGGTTGAGGATGACGCCGCCGAGGCGGATACCGCTGTCGAAGGTGGCGAAACCGTGCAGCAGCGCGGCGAGGCTCTGGCTGTGGCCGCGAGCGTCGACCACGAGGACGACCGGTGCGCCCAGCATGGCGGCGATCTGGGCGGTGGAGCCCTCGGCCACGGGTGCGGTGTGGTGTTCGTCGATGCGACCGTCGAACAGGCCCATGACGCCCTCGACCACCGCGATATCGCAGTCGCGGCTGCCGTGGAGATACAGCGGCGCGATCCGTTCCGCGCCGACCAGGACGGGGTCGAGGTTGCGGCCGGGGCGACCAGCGGCCAGTCCGTGATAGCCGGGGTCGATGTAGTCGGGGCCGACCTTGAAGGGGGCCACCCGATGCCCGGCTCGCCGCAGCGCACCGATCAAACCCGTTGCGACCGTGGTCTTTCCACTGCCGGAGGCGGGTGCGGCGATCACCACCGCCGGTGTACTCACCATTCGATCCCCCGCTGGCCCTTGCGGCCCGCGTCCATCGGGTGTTTCACCTTGGTCATCTCGGTGACCAGGTCGGCGGCCTCGACGAGGGCCTGCGGGGCGTCGCGGCCGGTGACGACCACGTGCTGGTTGCCGGGACGGGAGCGGAGGGTGTCGACCACCTCGTCCACATCGACCCAGCCCCATTTCAGCGGGTAGGTGAATTCGTCGAGGACGTAGAAGCGGTGCTGCTCGGCGGCGAGGCGGCGCGCGATCTCCTGCCAGCCCGCCAGGGCGGCGGCGGCATGATCCTGCTCGGTGCCGTGCTTGCGGGTCCAGGACCAGCCCTCACCCATCTTGTGCCATTCCACGGCCCCGCCCGCACCGGTCTGCTCGTGCAGGCCGCCGAGGGCGCGGAAGGCCGCCTCCTCCCCCACCTTCCATTTGGCGCTCTTCACGAACTGGAACACCGCGATGTCGAAGCCCTGATTCCACGCCCGCAACGCCATCCCGAACGCCGCGGTCGACTTCCCCTTGCCGGGCCCGGTGTGCACCGCGAGCACCGGCTGATTGCGCCGCTGCCGCGTCGTCAGTCCGTCGTCGGGAATGCTCTCCGGCAGCGGGACACCTTTGGGCATGGAATGTGGCTCCTTTCGCGACGGCGACCCCCGGTCGCCGCCCCCAACGGTGCCACACCACGCCCCCGCGCCGACCGCCGGGCAGCGCGCCACACCGCCCGCCGGGCAACGCGCCACACCGACCGCCGCGAGCCCGGCCGGGCGACCGAAGCCGCCAACTGGCTCGCTGGCCGCCCGCGCCTGCCGCTCGCCACTCGCCACTCCAGGATGCCCCGTCCGCGGCGGCGGCATCGGTGTCGAAGTCGCGGGCGTCCGGTGCTGTCCGCTCAGCCGGATGTCCGGCGGACTATGGGCGCTCCTCACCCGCGCGACCGGCGGACCCGCTCCGGCTCGCCGCCCAGTCGCGGAACGCGGCGATGAACTCCTCGGGCGCGTCGGACTCCACATAGGTGCCGGCACCCTGGACGATCACGGTCCGGTGATCGGGGAAGGTCGCTTCCAGACGCTCACGTTCCCGCGACCGGAAGGCGATATCGGCGTCACCCCACACGATCAGGGTCGGCAGCTGCGCGATATCGGCGAGACCCGCCTCGACCTCGGCGAAGAAGGTCCGGCTGGCGAGGACCCGGCCGGGCAGGACGGCCGAGGCCTGGCGGCGTTCCGGAGTGTCCAGCGCGCGGCGGTAGTGGTCCATTTCGGCCGCGGTGGGCGTGCGCCGGCGATGTCCGGTGGGGATGAAGGTGTTGACGAGCAGGTTGAACCGACGCACCAGGAAGCGCCCCGGAAGTCCGCCGATGAGGCGCGAGAACGCCTCGAAGTGCAGGTCGCCGTTGACCGGCCACGCCCAGGTATTGGCGAGTACCAGGCGCTCGAAGACGCCCGGCCGCCGCTGCGCCGCGGCCAGGCCGATCGTGCCGCCCCAGTCCTGCCCGATCAGGGTGACGCCCTCGAGGCCGAGCGCGTCGACGAATGCGGTGACCACGTCGGCGTGTTCCTCGGGCAGGTAGCGGTATCCGGGCTTCGGCGTCGACAGCCCGAAGCCCGGATAGTCGAGGGCGACGCACCGGAAGTCGTCGCGCAGCCCCCGGATCACGTCGCGCCAGAGAAACGACCAGGTCGGATTGCCGTGCAGCAGAAGCAGTGTGGGCCCCGACCCCTCGTCGACGTAGTGCACGGTGTGCCCGTCGATATCGATGAATCGGCTCTCGAACGGAAACAGGGCGTCATCGACCCAGTCGGGCCGCACACTCCTGGTGATATCGGCCATGGCGGCCCCCTCTCTCCTCGGACTCCCGAGTAGCTTGAATATTTCCTACGGACTTTACTATTTCAAGCACGATTCCGGGCACAATCCAGCCAGCAGCCACCGGATTGGCAGCAGTCGGTCAGTTCAGGGCGTGCAGGACCGCCGAGAAGAGACGGCCGATACCGCTGGTGATCGCACGGAACAGGCCGGGTGCGGCGGCCTCGATCAAGGCCGGTGCGGCCTCCCCCATGAAATCGGCACCATTGTCGGCCACCTGGCCGCGCCGGTCGGCCCGCCGGTCACGACGACGAAATATCCCCATACACCTTCGACGTGTGGGCGCCACGATTCGTTCCCGTGGGCGATCGGCGCCTGCGGTCGCGCGGCGGCCGGTCGGCGGCACCGAACGCCCGGCATCGCAGCGCAGGGGACGCACCGGCGACCCGGATCAGACGACCCGGATCAGGCGACGCCGACTCCGGCGCGGACCACGCCCGCGACCGACTCGCCGGTGAGCTCACCCAGCCGCAGATATCCGGCGCGCAGGTCGCGGGCGATATCGCGGGCCAAGCCGAGGCGGATCATGCCGCGTTCGCAGTCCACCACCATGGCGGTGACCCCGTCACCGGCCAGCAGGCGGGCGGCGGTGCGAGCGCGCGGGACCGGATCGGTGCCGCCGGTGGCGCGGCCGTCGGTGAGCAGCACGACCAGCGGGCGGCGCCGGGGGTCGCGAACGCGCTCGCGGGCCAGAACCTCGCGGGCCTTCAGAAGTCCTTGCGCCAGTGGGGTTTTGCCGCCGGTTCGGATGCCCGCCAGGCGACGGACGGCGATGTCCACCGAGGAGGTCGGCGGCAGCACCAGGTCGGCGTCCTGACCACGCACGGTGATGACGGCGACCTTGTCGCGGCGCTGGTAGGCATCGCGCAGCAGCGTCACCACCGCGCCGGTGACGGCGGACAGGCGGTCGCGGGCCGCCATGGAACCGGAGGCGTCGACCACGAAGACCACCAGATTCCCTTCGCGGCCTTCGCGATACGCGCCGCGCAGGTCGTCGACGGCCAGCGCGAGGGGGCCGGAGTCGCGGCCCCGGGCGCGCTGGTGCGGCGCGGCGGCGAAAACGGTACCGAGCAGGTGCAGGCCGCCGGTGGTGTCCGCGATGGCGCGCACCACCCGGCCCTGCCGGGTGCGGGCGCGGGAGCGGCGGCCGGGGGCACCCTCGCCGATACCCGGGACCTCCCAGCGCGGGGGCTTGGCCGGGGAGAGCGCGGGCAGTCCCGCATCGTTCTCCCGGGCGGGACGACCGGAATTCGACTCGCCATCAGGAGAATTCACATCGCCTGGTGGACGGACCCGTGAATCCGATTCGGCGTCAGGATGATTCGGCCCATCCCGGGTCGGATCCAACGCCGACTCGGACTGGCCCGAATGGCTGTCTGATTCATCCGAACGGCCATCGAAAAGGTCCGAATGGCCGTCCCGGCTCTCCGAACGGCCCTCGGCAGCATCCGCACCGCCCTCAGCAGTATCGGCACCGCCCTCGGCAGAATCCGCGCAGCCTCGCGAGTCCTCGGGCTCGGGCGAATCAGCCGCTCCGCCTTCGGGTTCCGTGTCGTCGGTCAGCGGCCCCGCACCGTCGTCGGGCGAGACCCCATCGCTTTTCCCGGATCGTCCTCCTGCGCCCGCGCGGCTTCCTCCGCCGCCTGCCGCATGGCCTCGTCCAGCTGCTCCTCGCTGATACCGGGCTCGTCGAACGGGTCGCGCCGCCGTCGGTGCGGCAGTGCGAGTTCCGCCGCCACCCGCACATCTTCCTCGGTGACCGCGCCGCCGCCGCGCCAGGCGGCGTGTGCGGTGGCGGTGCGTGCCACCACCAGATCGGCGCGCATCCCGTCCACGTCGAAGCTCGCGCAGAGGGCTGCGATGCGGCGCAGTTCCACGGTGTCGAGGGTGATCTCGTCGAGGCGGTCGCGTGCGGACAGAATGCGCTCGGCCACCTCACGGTCAGCGGCGGTGTAGCGGGCCGCGAATCCGGCCGGGTCCGCCTCGTAGTCGAGGCGGCGGCGCACCACCACCATGCGCACGTCCACCTCGCGCGAGGCGACCACGTCGACGGTGAGGCCGAAGCGGTCCAGCAGCTGCGGCCGCAGCTCGCCCTCCTCCGGATTCATGGTGCCCACCAGCACGAAACGGGCGGGATGCGAGGCCGAGACGCCATCGCGTTCGATATGCACCCGCCCCATGGCGGCGGCGTCGAGCAGCACGTCCACCAGGTGGTCGTGCAGCAGGTTCACCTCGTCGACGTAGAGCACGCCGTGGTGGGCGGCCGCCAGCAGACCGGGTTTGAACGCCTGCTCGCCGTCGCGCAGCACCCGCTCCAGATCCAGTGAGCCGACCACACGGTCCTCGGTCGCGCCCACCGGCAACTCCACCAGCCGGGCGGGCCGCGCCCCGCTCTCGTCCACGATGGGCGGCAGCAACTGCGCCAGCGCACGCACCACGGTCGATTTGGCGGTGCCCTTCTCCCCGCGCACCAGCACACCACCGATACCGGGATGCACCGCGCACAGGATCAGCGCGAGCTGTAACCGCTCCTGACCGACCACGGCCGAGAACGGGAACCCGGCATCGTCCCCGACGGACGAACCGCCCACTCGTACGGATTCGGGATGCGCAACACGGGAAGCCGACACGCCCCCACTGTATGCGCGCCACACACCGGCCCTCACCACGCCCCCGTCACAGCTGAGATCTGAGCGTCGATGGCGACAGCGTGACCGGTCGCCGCCGCATCCGCTCGACGCCGCCGGCCACAGACGCCACGGTGAAACCCGAACCCCGTCGCAGGCCGGTTCCATCGCATCGGCATTCACCGACGGCCGCGGCTGGGTGCACGCGACCGCCGTACCGGGACAAAGGTTCGGCCCCGCACCGGGTTTCGGTGGGGGCCGAGGAAGATGCGGCGGCTCAGCCGCGGCGCATCGGGATGTGCGGTATGCCGTCCTCGATGTACTCGTCGCCGTCGGGCTTGAAGCCGTGCTTGGTGTACATGTCGACCAGGTAGGTCTGGGCGTTGAGGCGGACCGTGGCCGAACCCGCCTCGGCGAGGGCGGCCTGCAGCACGCGGGTGGTGTAGCCGTGTCCGCGGGCGGGAACGCTGGTGCAGAGGCGGCCGATGCGGAAGGACTTCACGCCGTCGTGGTGCTCCTCGAGCAGCCGCAGGGTGCAGATGACCTCACCCTCGTCGTCGAGCCAGAAGTGCCGGGTCTCCGGCAGCAGGTCGAGCCCGTCGAGTTCCGGGTAGGCGCATTTCTGCTCGACGACGAACACTTCGACGCGAAGTTTCAACAGCTTGTACAGGGTCTCGGTATCCAGGTCCTGGGCCCACGACCGTTTGAGAGCAACCGTTGACATCATCGCGTCTTGCTATCACACCGCGGCGTGCGGCGCGACCCCTTCGGTATCGGGCGTGTTCGATTCGAGACGCAGCGCCTTGTTGGACCAGTCCCACACCTCGCGGAACAGCGCCTGGTTCTCCGAGAGCTTCACGCCCAGCGAGGGCACCATTTCCTTGAGTTTCGGCTGCCACGAGGCGTATTCGTGCGGGAAGCACTTCTGCATGACGTCGAGCATGGCGCTCACGCAGGTGGACGCGCCCGGGGAGGCGCCGAGCAGACCGGCGATGGTGCCGTCCTCGGCCGCCACCACGGCGGTGCCCAGTTCCAGCACGCCGCCGGCGCCCTTGCGCCGGATCATCTGCACGCGCTGGCCAGCGATGATCAGCTCCCAGTCGTGGCCGTCGGCGCGCGGAATGAACTCCTCCATCGCGTCGACCCGACCGGCCTGCGACTTCAGCAGCTCCGAGACCAGGTACTTGACCAAGCCGAGTTCGGTGACGCCGACGCCGAGCATGGAGAACAGGTTGTTGGGTTTCACCGACTTGAGCAGGTCGGTGTAGCCGCCGTCCTTGAGGAACTTCGGCGTCCAGCCCGCGTAGGGGCCGAACAGCAGTCCACGGTCCCCGTCGATGACGCGGGTGTCCAAGTGCGGCACCGACATCGGCGGCGCGCCCACGGCGGCCTTGCCGTACACCTTGGCCTCGTGCTTGGCGATGAGTTCCGGATTGGTGCAGCGCAGGAACAGACCCGACACCGGGAACCCGCCGAAGCCGGAGATCTCCTTGATGCCGGACTTCTGCAGCAGCGGCAGCGCGCCGCCGCCCGCGCCGACGAAGACGAACTTGGCGTTGACGACGCGCGCCTTACCGGTGCGGGTGTTGCGCACCTTCACCAGCCAGGAACCGTCGGACTGCTTGGTGAGGTTGCGCACCTCGTGCCCGAAGGCGAGATCGGCACCGGACGCGCCCAGGTAGGCCAGCAGTTCGGTGGTCAGCTCGCCGAAGTCGATATCGGTGCCGGCGTCGGTCCAGTTCAGCGCGACCGGGTCGGAGAAGTCGCGGCCGCGGGCCATGAGCGGCAGCCGACGCGCGAATTCGTCGGGGCTGTCGATGAATTCCATCCCCTCGAACAGCGGATGCCGCGACAGCGCCTCGTAGCGCTTGCGCAGGTACTGCACATCCGCCTCGCCGTGGGTGAAGCTCACGTGCGGTATGGGGTTGATGAAGTTCGAGGGTTCGGCCAGGATGCCGGTCTCCACGGCGTACGACCAGAACTGGCGCGACACCTGGAAGCGCTCGTTGATGTCGATGGCCTTGGTGATCTCGACGGAGCCGTCGGCGTTCTGCGGCGTGTAGTTGAGCTCGCACAGCGCCGAGTGGCCGGTGCCCGCGTTGTTCCACGGGTCGCTGCTCTCCGCGGCGGCGGCGTCGAGCCGCTCGAACACGGTGATCGACCAGTCCGGCTGCACCTGGCGAAGCAGTGCACCCAGGGTGGCACTCATGATGCCGGCACCGATGAGTACTACATCGGTCTTCTCAATCTTGGCAGCGTTCGGCACGGGTAGATCGACTTCCTTGTCCTAGATGCGGCAACCTAGCGGCGCTTAGGTTACCCGTCGTTCACCTAGTTTCGATTGTGCCCCTCAACACGTGGAATTCACGCAGCGACAGGGCCGATTGTGAGAGATCCCTCCCGGGTGTGATGCCGCGACGTCGGGGGATAGATTGGGACTGTGAGCTCCGATACGCCCGCCGCGACCTCCACCGTCACCGATCCGACGGCTCCCGCCTGGCAACCGGATGTGCTGGGTGCGGGCTACGAACGACTGACCATCCCACTGGGTCCCGACCCGGACGGCGAGGGTGAGGTGGAGGCCGTCCTGGTCCGCCACACGCCCACCGAGGCGCCGGTCGCGACCAAGGCCGTGCTCTATGTGCACGGGTTCACCGACTACTTCTTCCAGAAGCATCTGGCCGAGCATTTCGCCGGGCGCGGATACCGCTTCTACGCGCTCGACCTGCGCAAGTGCGGCCGGGCCCGGAAGTCGGGGCAGACCGCGCACTATGTCAGCGATCTGACGCTCTACGACGCCGAGTTGAATCGCTCGCTGCGGACCATCCGTGCCGAGACCGGGCTGCCCACGCTGATCCTGGCGCATTCGACGGGTGGGCTGATCGCCTCGCTGTGGCTGAACCGACTCAATCGCTCCGGCGGCGTGCGGGCGCAGGGCATTACCGGACTGGCGCTCAACAGCCCGTGGTTCGACTTGCAGGGACCTGCCTACTACCGGTCGGTCGGTACGGCGGTACTGCACGGCCTGGCCCGCTTCAGCGCCATGACTCGCCTGCCGCTGCCCGAGGGCAGCGCCTACGGCGACAGCCTGCACCACACCGTCGCCGGGGAATGGGATTACGACCTGGACTGGAAGCCGCTGACCGGCTTCCCGGTGCACGCGGGCTGGCTGCGCGCGATCCGCCGCGGGCATGCCCGCCTGCATCAGGGCCTGGATATCGGGGTGCCCGCGCTCATCATGCGGTCGAAGGTGACCAAGTTCATGCGCAAGTACGGTCCGGCCGCGGATGTGTCGGATGTGGTGCTGGATGTCCGCCAGATCCAGCGCTGGTCGGGCTGCCTGGGCACGCGCACCAATATCGTGCCCATCGAGGGGGCCCGCCACGATGTGTTCCTGTCCGCGGAGACGCCGCGTAAACAGGCGTTCGCGGAGCTGGATTCGTGGCTGGACTGGCTCGACACCGCCTCGGCCGAGCCCGTCGCCACCTCACCAGAAGCTGGTGCGTAGCACGATCTCGGTGGCCAGTTCGTGGTCTGCCTCGGTGGCCACGTCGGTGACATCCATGGTGACCAGGCGGTATTCCCCGTAGACATGGCGGCCGGACGCCTCGGCCGCCTCCCGGGGCAGCGCCTTGGTGGCCAGCAGGGTGGTGGGTATCTCCACGGCGGGGCAGCTCGGATCCGGGGCCGTGCCGCCGGTGACGGGCACCGCGGGGTGGGCGCGACCGGCCACGACCAGGCTCATGAACCGGCCGAAACCCCGGGCGGACAGCTGCCAGGCCAGCTCGGCCCCGGCGCCGCAGCCGACCAGGTTGGCCCACGGCACCCGCAGTTGATCGAGCAGGGCGAGCACGGTGGCGGTGTCGAGGCCGTCGGCGTGCTCGACGACGAAGGTGCGCAGATCGGAGTTGTGCAAGCGGGCACAGACCTGGTCGTAGACGTCCGCGGGAGCGCCCGCATCGGGCAGCAGCAGAACACTGTGCCGGGATTCGGGGCCCCCGACTCGCACGGTCCACGTCTTGTCACCGACCGTGAGCTGCCGAGATTCCATGTGAATTCACGGTACACGTCACCGGGGAGACCGCATCGCGTGTCGGTGTGATTTCGATCGGGGCTCAGCGGGTGGTGCGCAGAATGGCGAGATCGGTCGGTGCGCCGCCGGTGATCAGTCCTTCCAGGGCCGCCTCGTCGAGGTGCTTCTCCATCAGGTCGGCGAGCAGGTCCAGCTGTGCGGTGCGCTCCCGCGCCACCGAAACATCGTCGGCCACAACGAAGCCCGTACGCCCGGCGCGCTCGGCGAGTTCGCGCAGCCAGGCTCGGCGGAACGCGTCGTTCTCCAGGGCGCCGTGCAGGTGGGTGCCCCAGACGCAGCCGCGCGCACTCCCTTCGGGAGCGCCGTCCAACTCCAGCCAGGGCCGGTCGCCGCTGTGACGGACCCGACCGTGATGAATCTCGTATCCGTGCACGGGCAGGCCGCGGGCGTGGCCGGTGGCGCGGCGCAGCACCTTCGGGTCGGCGAATTCGATCTCGAGGTCCAGCAGGCCGAGGCCCGCGACCGTGCCCGCGTCCGATTCCACGCGGTCCTCGATGGCACGGGCCAGCATCTGGTAGCCGCCGCAGATGCCCAGGATCGGCCCGCCCGCGGCGGCGCGGGCGCGCAGGGCATCGGCGATTCCGGTGCGGCGCAGCCATTCCAGATCGCTCACGGTGGCCTTGCTGCCGGGCAGGATCACCAGATCCGCGCCGGTCAGCCGGGAGGGATCGGTGACCCAGCGCACGGCCACCCCCGGTTCGCAGGCCAGCGCCTCCACATCGGTGGAGTTGGAGATGCGCGGCAGCCGGATGGCGGCGACGGTCAGCCATTCCGGCCCGCGCGGCGGCAGGGAGCGGCCCACCGGGGCGTCGGCGACGGTGCCGAGCGAATCCTCGGCGTCGATCCACAGCTCCTCGGCGAAGGGGAGGACACCGAGTGTGGGGCGGCCGGTGAGCGCGGTGAGCTGGTCGATACCGGGTCGCAGCAGCTCCACGTCACCGCGGAACTTGTTGATGACGAATCCCGAGATCAGTTGCTGGTCTTCGGGTTCCAGAATGGCGACGGTGCCGAAGAGATGCGCCAGCACCCCGCCGCGGTCGATATCGCCGACCAGCAGCACCGGCAGCCCGGCCGCGCGCGCCAGGCCCATGTTCGCCAAATCGGTGGCGCGCAGGTTGATTTCGGCCGGTGACCCCGCGCCCTCGCAGATCACCACATCGAATTCGGCTCGCAACGCGGCCAATTCGTCCGCCACCACCTGCCGCAGGTGCTGCCGGTGCCGGAAGTAGTCGCGCGCCCCCACGGTGTCGACGGCCCGCCCGCGCACCACCAGCTGGGAGCGCCGGTCACTGCCGGGTTTGAGCAGGATCGGATTGAAGCGCACGCTGGGCTCGAGTCCGCACGCCCGCGCCTGGAGGGCCTGCGCGCGGCCGATCTCCCCGCCGTCGGGGGTGACGACGGAGTTGTTGGACATGTTCTGCGCCTTGAACGGCGCGACGCGCACCCCGCGCCGCGCCAGCATGCGGCAGAGACCCGCCACCACAACGCTTTTCCCGGCGTCGGAGGTGGTGCCCGCGACCAGCAGCGCGCCCTTCACCGGCTGGCCTTCGCGGCGGACGGGCGCGCGCTCACGGCAGGGTGAGGATTTCCGCGCCGGTGTCGGTGACGACCAGGGTGTGCTCGAACTGTGCCGTCCACTTGCGGTCCTTGGTGACCACCGTCCAGCCGTCGTCCCAGATCTCGTAGTCGATGCCGCCCAGATTGATCATGGGCTCGATGGTGAAGGTCATGCCCGGCTCGATCTCGGCCTCCACGGCGGGCTGGTCGTAGTGCAGGATCACCAGGCCGCTGTGGAAGGTGGGGCCGACACCGTGGCCGGTGAAATCGCGCACCACGCCGTAGCCGAAGCGGTTGGCGTAGGACTCGATGACGCGGCCGATGACATTGAGGGCGCGGCCGGGGCGCACCGCCTTGATGGCCCGCATGGTCGCCTCCTCGGTGCGCTCGACCAGCAGGCGCACCTCCTCGTCCACGTCACCGGCGAGGAAGGTGGCGTTGGTGTCGCCGTGCACGCCGTGGATGTAGGCGGTGACGTCGATATTCACGATGTCACCGTCCTCGATCACGGTGGAGTCGGGGATGCCGTGGCAGATGACCTCGTTGAGCGAGGTGCAGCAGGATTTGGGGAATCCCTTGTAGCCCAGCGTCGACGGGTACGCGCCGTGATCGCACAGGTACTCGTGCGCGATGGCGTCGAGCTGATCGGTGGTGACGCCGGGTGCGACGGCCTTGCCCGCCTCGGCGAGCGCCTGCGCCGCGATCTTGCTCGCGATCCGCATCTTCTCGATGGTCTCCGGCGTCTGCACCCAGGGCTCGTGTCCCTCGTTGACCGTCTTCTTCCAGACGTACTCCGGCCGCTCGATGGACTTCGGCACCTCTCGAATGGGCGACTGGGTGCCGGGAACGAGAGGTTTGCGGGTGCGCACTGACATGGAACAAGACTATCCGTCCGCGAGGAGTGGTTCTTACCCGGAATACTTCCGGACCATGGTCCGTTTAGTAGGTTGGTTGACGCGGTAACTACTTGCAGGAGGCACCCGCCGTGGAATTGGGACTGACCACATTCGCCGAGATGACCGCCGTCGGCGACCGGCCCGCGCCCGGCGCCGGACAGCGCTTGCGCGAGGTGGTGGCCGAGGCCGTCGCCACCGAGCGCGCCGGACTGGACGTCTACGGCGTCGGTGAACACCACCGCGCCGACTTCGCGGCCTCCGCCCCCACCGTGGTGCTGTCGGCCATCGCCGCCCGCACCGAACGCATCCAGCTCACCAGCGCGGTCACCGTGCTCAGCTCCGCGGACCCGGTGCGCGTGTACCAGGAGTTCGCCACCCTGGACCTGCTCTCCGGCGGGCGCGCCGAACTGATGGCGGGCCGTGGCTCGTTCATCGAATCCTTCCCGCTGTTCGGCTACGACCTGAGCGACTACGACGAACTCTTCGACGAGAAACTGGCGCTGCTGCTGAAGATTCGCGCGGACGAGCCGGTCACCTGGTCCGGGAAGTTCCGCGCCCCGCTCAGCGACACCGTGGTGTATCCGCGCACCGAACGCCCGCTGCCGGTGTGGATCGCGGTGGGCGGCACCCCGGAATCCGTCGCCCGCGCCGGGCTGCTGGGCCTGCCGCTGGCCATCGCCATCATCGGCGGGCAGCCCGCGCGCTTCAGACCGCTGGTGGACCTGTACCACCGGGCACTGGCGGAGGGCGGCCACGAGCCGCGGCCGGTGGCGGTGCACGCGCACGGCTATGTGGCGGAAACGGATTCGCAGGCCGTGAACGACTTCTACGCGCCCTACGCCGCCGCCATGAGCGCCATCGGACGCGAACGCGGCTGGGCCCCCATGACCCGGGACCACTTCGACGCCCTGCGCTCCCGAAGCGGTTCGCTGTTCGTCGGCACCCCCGACCACGTGGCGGAGAAGATCGCCACCGTGCGCGACGATCTCGGCCTGGACCGCTTCATGCTGCACACCAGCGTGGGCACGCTGCCGCACGAAAAGGTGCTGCGCAACATCGAGCTGCTCGGCGACAAGGTGGCCCCGCAGGTGCGGTGAGCGGCGACGGCCGGAGCCGCGTCGATCGCCGATCCGCGGTCATGCCCGGCACGACGCGGTGAGCAGGCCGACAAGAGGCCCGGCCGACCACGGGCTCGCGGCCGTTACCGGCGGTGCCGTGACCGACACCGATTCATGCGCACCTGGAGGCCCGGTTCCGGCGCGGTCGGCCCGCACGGTCACTGGCTACCGTTACGATCTCGGGGACACTCTCGGGTGGCGTCGACGCCGCGCGGGGCAGCACACAGCGGAGGATGCGCGCGTGGCCGAAATCAGCACCCTGACCTGGATTGTCACCATCGGTCTGATTCTGTCGCTGCTCGCGGTGGATCTGATCGTGGCGGCGGTGAAGCCGCATCGGGTGGGCTTCCGGGAGGCCACCCTCTGGTCGGTGTTCTACATTCTCGTGGCCGTCGCTTTCGGGGTGTGGTTCGCCTGGCAGTACGGCAGCGGGTTCGGGGCGGAGTTCTTCGCCGGATACGTGGTGGAGAAGAGCCTGTCGGTGGACAACCTCTTCGTCTTCGTGATCATCATGACCACCTTCGCGGTGCCGGAGGAGCATCAGCACAAGGTGCTCACCTTCGGCATCGTGCTGGCGTTGATCATGCGGGCCATCTTCATCGCCCTGGGCGCGACGCTGCTGTCGCTGTTCTCCTTCATGTTCCTGCTGTTCGGGCTGCTGCTCATCTACACCGCGGTGCAGCTGTTCCGGCACCGCGATCAGGATCCCGAGGTCGACGACAATGTGATGGTGCGGGCCGCGCGGCGGCTGCTGCCCATTACCGACGACTATGTGGGCGGCAAGCTGTCGACCCGCGTGGACGGGCGCTGGATGGTGACGCCGCTGTTCATCGTGCTGCTGGCCATCGGCAGTATCGATCTGCTGTTCGCGCTGGACTCGATTCCGGCGGTGTTCGGCGTCACCCGCGAGCCCTATATCGTCTTCGCCGCCAACGCTTTCGCGCTGCTGGGGTTGCGGGCGCTGTTCTTCCTCGTCAAGGGCCTGCTGGACCGGCTGGTGTACCTGTCGACCGGCCTGTCGCTGATCCTGGCGTTCATCGGCGCCAAGCTCATCCTGCACTGGGCGCACGTCGACATCGACGACCGCGTGCCGGAGATTCCGACCTCGGTCAGCCTGGGCGTGATCGTCGCCGTGCTCGTGATCGTCACCGTGGCCAGCCTGATCAAGACGCGGCAGGATCCGACCGCGAAGGCGCACGCGGGCTCGCTGCGGGCTCATCCGGATCAGGAGCGCGACCGGCAGGGGCAGCCGGGCTGATCTCGTCGCGGCGGGCGCGTTTGCCGCGGGCGATCTCGGTGGCGAGGGCGTCGAGCGGCTGGGCGAACGGCGTGAGCGAATCGTGCAGGGCCGCAAGCCAATGCTGCGCCGCCTCGATACCGTCCGGGTCGAGGGCGTAGTGACGGCGGGTGCCGTCGGCGCGGGTGCGCACCAGCCCGGCGTCGCGCAGCGCCTTGAGGTGCTGGGAGACGCCGGGCTGGGAGATGGTCGCGTGGCGCTGCACCGCGGTCACGATCGCGCCCGCGGGCTGTTCGCCGGTGGCGGCCAACAGTTCGAGGATGTGGCGGCGGATCGGATCGCCCAGCGCCTCGAAGATCTTCGCCGGGGAGCGGTCCATCAGGAGTGCGCGCCGTCCTCGGGCGCACCGGTGTAGAACGCGATGGTGCGGTCCGCGGCCGCCCGGGCGGCGGCCGGGTCCTCGCCGTCGCCGATGGCGGCCTCGGCCCAGCCGCGTGCCGCGTGCTCGATGAAGTCGCGCCCCTCCGGCGTCTCGTGGAAGGTCTGCGCCAGCGCCGGATCCATCGGCTGCCCGGTCGCCAGGTGCTCCCCCAGTCCCATCAGGGCGAGATCCCAGCCGACCCCGACCGCGCCCGGCCCGAACCGCTCCCAGAACTCCGGGTCGACGGGTGCCTCGTGCACCAGTTCCAGCCGCGTGCCGTCGCCGTCCGGGGTGAGGGTCACCTGCACCCACGAGGTCTGATCGTTGAACACCCAGGTGATGGCGAATCGTCGCGGTTCGTCGCATTCCTCGACGACGCCACCGGCATTGCCTTCGATCTGGTACTTCCCGCCGAGCTTCAGGTCACCCGAGACGGGCGCGAACCACCGTGGAATGCGCTCGATATCGGTCAGCGCGCTCCACAGATCGGCCTGTTCGGTCGCGTAGGTCCGGCGTGCGACAGCGATCTTGGTCGGCGCACCGGCGCGCTCACCGCTGCGCAGTTCACGGGCCACGAGTCCGGCTACGGCGGCCGGATCGGTCAACAAGGGCATAACGAAACCTCCTCTATAAGTTGGCACTTATATTAGCGCGCGCGAGCCCACCCCGCCACCCCTGCCGACCACAGCAATCACCCCGCCAATCACAGCGATCAGCCTCTGCCGACCACGGCGCTCAGCCCTGGAGACCACAGCGACCAGCACGACCACGGGGTCAGCAGCTGGCGACCACAGGGATCAGCCGCGACCGGATCGTGCCGAAACCGTCTCGTTCGACTCCGGAGCACGCAGTCGCGCGGGCTCGACGACCAGGACCGGGAGGGCGGCGTGGTGGACCAGCTCGGTGGACACGCTGCCGAGCAAGCGGGTGGACAGGCCGCGACCGCGGCGGCCGACGATCAGTACGTCCATGTCCTGGTCGGTGGCGAAGCGGCGGAGGGTCTCACCCGAGGGACCTGCCAGCACCTCGAAGCGCACCGGCATTCCGGCGGCGCGGGCCCGCTCCGCGGCGGCGGCCAAGCGGGCGTCGGCGGCGTCGATCGCGGCGTGGGTGGCGTCGTCGGTGGCGTCGTAGCAGACCACCTCGGCGAGTACGAGCATGCCGCACCCGGATCCGAACAGGGTGAGCGCCGTATCGAGCGCACGATCGGATTCCGGGGAGCCGTCCATGGCCACCAGCACCCGAGGCCCACGAGTTTCGGCGCGACCCAGAATGCCCTCGGGCCCCGACGCGGCCAGACGCGGGCGGCGCTCGACCCGCTCCCACGCGATCGGGACGAACAGCGGCCCCAGCGCGACAGCGATGACGAGCCACATCGGGTCGTGGCCGCGACGGATCATCCACAGGCCGGTCACCACGCCGATGAACGCCCAGGCGATGAGAAACAGTGCCAGTGTGAGCGCCATGGCTCCACGGTCCCCCGGCGGACACCCGCACGTGTAGCGCACGAAGCCCCCGGTTGCGGGGACTTACGTCCCACGGCCCACCGGCCACCGGCCACCGGCGAGTGGCGAGCGGACCACCCCGACCATGCGGACACGCACACGACACGCACACAGCGGCCAGCCTGCCGCGCGCCCGGAAATCCCCACCGCCCCGGCGCACGCGGATCGTCACGTCGGACGGACCCCGCCACCCGGCGACGGTCAACCGCTGGCCCCGGCCACCGTGCCGATGCAGTCGACCTGGCCGCCTGTCCGCGGCGAACCGGACCAGCCATGCCGCCAGGGCCACCGAGCTGGCCGCGTAGCCCCGAAGGCGTTGCGCGCCTGAGCGGTTCCGCTATTCGCGCAGCTGCGCTTCGAAGGCGATGCGGTCGCCGCGGTAGAGGGAGCGGACGCGTTCGATGGGGGTGCCGTCGGGGTCGAGGCTGCGGCGGTGGAGCAGGATCATGGGCAGTGCCGTGGTGCATTCCAGGAGGGCGGCCTCGCGGGGGGAGGCGAGCACGGTTTCGATGCGTTCGGTGGCGGCGGCGTAGGTGACGCCGAGAGCGCGGGTGGCGGCGTAGAGGGAGGTCTCCGGGTCGTAGCTGTCGCGCAGGGCGGCGAAGCGGGGCAGGGGCATGTAGGTGCTCTCCAGGCCGATGCGTTCGCCGTCGGCGAGCAGGACGCGTTCCAGATGCATGACGGGCGTTCCGGCGGGCAGGGCCAGATCGCGGGCGATGTCGTCGTCGGCGGGGATGTCGGCCCAGTCGACGAGCAGGCGGCCGGGGGCGCGGCCGAAGCTGATCGCCCCCTCGGTGTAGGAGCGCAGTGACAGCGGCTGCACCATCTTCGGGCGGGAAACCACGGTCCCGCGCCCCTTGCGCCGAATCCGGCCTTCCACCAACAGATCTCGCAGCGCCTGTCGGACGGTTTCGCGGGCGACGCCGAAGCGCAGGGCGAGTTCGCGTTCCGGGGGGACGGCATCGCCGACGGCCAGTTCGGCCAGCATGGCGTCGAGTTCGGTGCGGATTCGATACGCCTTCGGGATACGAGCGCCCGCCCCCGCCGCGTCGGATCTCTCCATGCCCCACAGCGTACAGCGAAATGGTCTATACCAATTTTTAACCTGCCGTTTGCGTACGAAACACTCTTAGGTCTAGACCAGTGACCACGATAGGGCGCATGCGATTGGTCATCATCGGCGGCGGCATCCTCGGCACCGCCCACGCCCTGGCCGCCGTCCGGCGCGGCCACGAAGTGATCCAGCTAGAGCGCGAGGTCGAGGCCCGCGGGGCCACCGTGCGCAACTTCGGCCTGGTGTGGGTGTCCGGACGCAGCGCCGGTGAGCTGGAGATCACGCTGCGCTCCCGGCAGTTGTGGGAGGAGATCGGCGGCCGGGTGCCGGGCGTCGGCTTCCGCCCCGCGGGTTCGCTGACCCTGGTGCGCACCGAGGCCGAACTCGCGGTCGCCGAGGCCGCCGCGAACGCCGCGTCCGCCGCCGAGCGCGGATTCGAACTGCTCGAACCCGATCGGGTGCGCGCGCTCAATCCCGCGTTGCGCGGCAAATTCCTTGCCGGACTGCACTGTTCGACCGATGCGGCGGTGGAGTCCCGACAGGTGCTGCCCGCGCTGCGCCGGTACCTGGACGCCACCGGCCGCTATCGGTTCTTCGCCGGAACCGAGGCGCGCGCCGTCACCGGCGGCACCGTGACCGACGACCGCGGCCGTCGCCACACGGGCGATCTCGTGGTGGTGTGCCCGGGTGCGTCGCACCGCGGACTCGCCCGGGAACTGGTGGGCGACATGCCCGTTCGCCGGGTGCGGTTGCAGATGATGCAGACCGCCCCGCTGGGCGAGGATCTCACCACCGCCATCGCCGACGGTGACAGCTTCCGCTACTACCCCGGCTACGCGAGCGATGCGCTCGATCGGCTCGAGGCCGAGGAGTCGCAGTCCTTCGTCGCCGCCCGGCACAGGATGCAGATGCTGTGCGTGCAGCGCCTGCACGGCGGCCTCACCATCGGCGACACCCACGAATACGAGGAGCCCTTCGCCTTCGACGTGGACGAGGCCCCCTACGAATACCTCACCGGGGTCGTGGAGGAGCTGCTCGGCCGCAAACTCCCGCCGGTGGTGCGCCGCTGGGCGGGCGTGTACAGCCAGTCCGTCGATCCGGCGGCCATCGTCACCCGGGTGCGGGCCGATGACGCAGTCTGGGTCGTCACCGGTCCGGGCGGACGCGGCATGACCCTCGGCCCGGCCCTCGGCGAAGAGACCGCCGACCTTCTGAACCTGTAGGAAATCCCATGTCCGACACACAGATCGATCTCGCCGTCCTCGATATGGCCGGAACCACCGTCGCCGACGGCGGGCTGGTGCTGCGCGCCTTCGAGGAGGCCGCCACCGCCGCCGGAATCCCCGCCGAGGGTATCGAGCGCGAGGCCGCCCGTCGCTACGTCCTCGACACCATGGGCCAGTCCAAGATCGTGGTCTTCCGCGCGCTGCTCGGCGACGAGAACCGCGCGCAGCATGCCAATCAGGCATTCGAGGCCGCCTACGACAGGTTCGCCGCCACCGCGGCCGCGCCCGTTCCCGGTGCGGCCGAAGCGATCACGGCACTGCGCGCGGCCGGTATCAAGGTGGCGCTCACCACCGGATTCAGCCGCGCCACCCAGGACAAGCTGCTGGCGGCGCTGGGCTGGCAGGACCTCGCCGACCTCACGCTGTCCCCCGCCGACGCCGGCCGCGGCCGCCCCTATCCGGACCTGGTGCTCACCGCACTGCTGCGGCTGGGTATCGACGCCGTGGATCGCGTTGCGGTACTGGGCGATACGGCCAGCGATATCGCCACCGGCCGGGCCGCGGGCGCGCGCATCGTGGCGGGCACGCTGACCGGCGCACACAACGCGGAGCAGTTGCGCGCCGCGGGCGCCACCCACGTGGTGGATTCCGTCACCGAGTTCGCCCGGCTGCTGCTGGCGCAGCGCTCCTGAAGCCCCGCCGCCCGCTCCCGAGGGAGCCGGGCGGCGGCCCTCCCCCATCCCTTCGATTCAGCAGTTCCGACAAACCGAAAGTTGCTTCCCCCGTGCGCAATCCGAACAACCGCCTCGCACGCTCCCTCGCCAGGACGGCGTTGATCCTCACCTCCGCCACCGCCGTCGTCTTCGGCATGACCGCCTGCGGCGGCACCGGCACCGAATCCGCCGACGGCAAGACGGTGACCGTCTACTCCGCCGACGGCGTCGGCGAGTGGTACAAGACCCAGTTCGACAAGTTCAAGGAGCAGACCGGCATCGCGGTGAACCTGGTGGAAGCCGGTTCCGGTGAGGTCGTCAACCGGGTGGAGAAGGAGCAGTCCAACCCGCAGGCCGATGTGCTGGTCACGCTGCCGCCGTTCATGCAGAAGGCCGACAAGTCCGGTCTGCTCGAGCCCAGCGGCATCGACACCAGCGCCGTCGCCGACTCGGACAAGGACCCGAATGGCAAGTACGTCATGATGGCGGGCAACTACCTTTGCTTCATCGCCAACCCCTCGGTCAATGTCGCCGGGATGACCTGGGACGACCTGCTGAAGCAGGAGTACCGGGGCAAGATCCAGTACTCCACCCCGGGCCAGGCCGGTGACGGCACCGCGGTGCTGATCCTGCTGCAGCAGCTCTACGGCAAGCAGGGCGCGCTCGACTACCTGGCCAAGCTCCAGGAGAACAATGTCGGTCCCTCCTCCTCCACCGGCAAGCTCCAGGCCAAGGTCGACAAGGGCGAGATCCTCATCGCCAACGGCGACATCCAGATGAATATGGCCAATATCAAGGAGAAGGGCTCCAAGTTCACGGTGTTCTTCCCGGCGAACGCCGACGGCAAGGCCAGCACCGTACCGGTGCCGTATCTGATGGGCCTGGCCAAGGGCGCGCCGCACCAGGCCGAGGCCAAGCAGCTCATGGAGTTCCTGCTCTCCGCCGAGGCGCAGCAGGCGCTGCCCAACTCCTTCGCCATTCCGGCCCGCCAGGAACTGCGTGGCGTCATGTCCTCCGGCGGCGCGACCAATCCGGCGGTGCTGCTGCAGAACGTCCAGATCATCTACCCGGACTGGGCGCAGGTGCTGACCGATCTCGACGCCGACCTCGCCGCCTACCAGCAGGCCACCGGCCAGTAGGAATCCGCCCCACCCCCGAGGAGCGCACTCATGACCACCGCGTTGACGACATCCAGGGCGACCGACGCCGCGACCGCCGAGCCGGCCATCGTATTCGACCGGGTCGGCGTCACCTACGGCCGCGGCCGGAAAAGCACTGTCGCACTGGCCGATTTCACGCTCCGCGTCGCCGCGGGGGAAACGGTCGCGCTGCTCGGGCCCAGCGGTTCCGGCAAGTCCACCGCGCTCAAGGCGCTGGCCGGCTTCGTCCGGCCCACCTCGGGTGCGGTGCGCTTGTCGGGCAGCGACGTCACCCAGCTCTCCCCCGCCCGACGCGGCATCGGGGTGGTGGTGCAGTCCTACGCGCTGTTCCCGCATATGCGGGTGCGTGAGAACGTGGCCTTCGGACTGCGCTCACATCGGGTGCCGCGCAGGGAGATCGGCGCACGCGTCGCCGAGGCGCTGACCATGGTGGGCATGGGCGGGTACGCGGAGCGGCTGCCGCGGGAACTGTCCGGCGGACAGCAGCAGCGGGTGGCCATCGCCCGCGCGCTCGCCATCCGCCCCAAGGTGCTGCTGCTCGACGAACCGCTCGCGGCCCTGGACGCGCAGTTGCGGCAGTCCATGCTCGGTGAGCTCCAGCAGTTGCGTAAAGCCCTGCCGGACACCGCCATGCTGTATGTCACCCACGACCAATCCGAGGCGCTGGCGCTGGCGGACCGGATCGCCGTCATGCGCGATGCCCGCCTGGTCGATATCGACAGCGCCCGGAAGCTGTGGCAGCGGCCGCCCACCGATTTCACCGCCGCCTTCCTGGGCGGCGCGAATCT
This sequence comes from Nocardia otitidiscaviarum, assembly GCF_007362295.1. NCBI lineage: Bacteria > Bacillati > Actinomycetota > Actinomycetes > Mycobacteriales > Nocardiaceae > Nocardia > Nocardia otitidiscaviarum. Next base: position 4,684,948 of record NZ_CP041695.1, read on the forward strand.
GCTGCCCTGCACCGTCAATCACGTCACCGGCACCGCCGCGCTGGTCACCGTCGGCGAGCACACGCTGCGCGCGGAGGTTCCCGCGCCGGGGGTGGGGCGGCCCGACTGGGTGCCGAATGCCGATGCGCACCTGTGCGTCCGGCCGCACACCGTCTCGATTCGGCCGCTCACCGAGAAGGACGTCCTGCGCGCCAGCGTGACCGGCACGGTGTGGCGGGGCGCGTCGACCCGGCTGCACCTGGACGTCACCGGTCTGCCCGGTGAGCTCACCGCCGATGTGCCCGGCCACGCGGAGTTGGAGATCGGCGATGTCGTGGGCGTGAAGTTCCCCGATCCGGCCGGCGTGCTGATTCCGCCCGGGATCGGAACCGCCGCCGCGGCGGACGAATCCGAGGTGCGGGCGTGATCGCGACCCGCACCGCACCCGCCGCCCCCGCCACCACCCCACCCGGCCCGCGCCGTTCGCTCGCGCCGCTGCTCTGGACACTGCCGCCGGTGCTGGTCGTGTTGTGTATCGCCGTCTATCCGATCGGCCGGGTGCTGTTGGAGTCGACCCGGACCGACGCGGGCCGCGGCACCGAGACCTGGACCACGGTGCTGGGCTCGGAGTCGTTCCGGAACGCGTTGTGGCGCACCGTATCCATCGCGGCGTGCTCCACCCTGGGCTGCCTGGTGCTGGGTACCTTCCTCGCGATCGTGCTGGCCTTCGTGCCGTTTCCGGGATCGGGTCTGGTGGGCCGCCTCATCGACACCGTGCTCACCCTGCCCTCCTTCCTGGTGACGCTGGCCTTCACCTTCCTCTACGGCACGGCGGGCGCGGTGAACGCGCTCATCGGTGAACTCACCGGCCGCGGCGAACCGGCGCTGAACTTCCTCACCACCCCGCTGGGTGTGATCGCCGCCGAGGTCACCTTCTTCACCCCGTTCGTCGTGCGCCCGCTGCTGGCCGCCTTCGCCCAACTGCCGCGCGAACAGCTGGATGTGGCTTCGAGCCTGGGGGCGTCGCCGTGGCGGGTGCTGTGGCGGGTGGTGCTGCCGGAGGCCTGGCCCGCCTTGGCCGCGGGCGGCAGCCTCGTTCTGCTGTTGACGCTCAACGAATTCGGCATCGTGCTCTTCACCGGGGCCAAGGGCGTCATCACCCTGCCCGCGCTCATCTACACCCGGGGCATCGTCACCTTCGACCTGCCCGGCGCGGCGGTGCTGGCCAGCGTGCAGGTACTGCTGTCGCTGAGCCTCTACCTCGGCTATCGCCTGATCTTCGCCCGGCTCACCGGGACTCGGAAGGAGCGCTGACATGCTGGTGTGGACCCGGCGCGGGCGCGCCGCCGTACTCGCCGTCTTCGCGGTGGTGGTGACGGTGGTGTTCATCGCGCCCATCGCCACGGTGGTGGCGGCGGGGCTGGCGGGACGCTGGACCGGACCGCTGCCCTCGGATCTCGGCTTCGGCAATGTCGGTCGGGCACTGTCCGGGGAGCAGGCGGCCAGTCTGTCGGTGAGCCTGCAGACCGCGCTGTTGGCCGGTGCGGCCGCGCTGGTCCTGGGCACCTGGGCGGCGCTGGCCGCCCGGGAAACACCGGAATGGTTGCGCCGCATCACCGATGCCGTCTTCCACGTGCCGGTGGCGGTGCCGTCGGTGGCCATCGGCCTCGGCGTCCTGATCGCCTTCAACGAACGTCCACTGCTGCTGGGCGGCACCAAATGGATTGTCGTCCTGGCCCATACGGTGCTGGTGCTGGCCTACGCCTTCAGCGGCGTCAGCGCCGCCCTGGATCGGCTGGACCCCGGATACCGGCAGGCCGCCGAATCGTTGGGGGCGGGGCCGGTCCGGGTGCTGTTCCGGATCACCCTGCCGCTGCTGCTGCCCGCGCTCGGCGCGGCGGCGGGACTGTCGATCGCACTGTCCATGGGCGAACTCGGCGCGACGATCATGGTCTACCCGGCCACCTGGAAAACGCTGCCGGTCACCATCTTCGCGGCCACCGATCGCGGTGAGGTCTTCGACGCCGCCGCCAGCACCACGCTACTGGTACTGGTCACCTTGATCGCGCTGGTGGTGCTGGGCCGCCTGCGCGGCCGCGCCGCGCTGCGGTGAACGGGCCCCGCGTTCACCCGTCGATGCCCTCCGCGAGCGCGCGGAGGGCATCGACGGGCAATTGATCGGCTTCCTCGATGAGGCCGCCGGCGAGGAGATACACCTCCGCCATCCGTACCGCGGCATCGCGCAGCTCCGACAGTGAGCGACTCAGTTCGACGCCCTTGTGCTCGAATCCGCACCGCAACTGCCGGGCCGAATCGAAGCCGCCGAAGCCGGTGAGGCGGTGCGTGCGCGCCGCCCGGGACCGCTGCGGTTCCACCGCCGCCGCGAATCGCAGGAAGTTCGCGGCGCATCCCCGCGCCGCGTCCGTATCCATGCGAAACGCCCCGGCCGCGGCCTGCCCGCGGAATGCCGCAGCAGTCGAATCAGCTTCGTTCACCATCGAACTCCATTCGCGAGCACCGATGAATCCATTCATAAGAAACCGAATGGTGTGTAGTTATGCGGTGAGCAATTGCGGTAGCCGCCTTGCCGAAAAACACAGCGATATGGGGTATTGCAACGCGATATCGGGTACGGGCGTGCCGCGCCAGTCGACCACGCGGCACGCCGGGCGGGGCGCCCCGTTGCGCCCGCCGTCTTGTGGCGGGCGACGTCCAACGTTTCGAGCGAGCTATTGGTCGGATAGACCGCTCTATTGACGTCTCCGCTGACGACAATGGCTCTGTAGCAATGCAATCAATCGTGTCAACGCATTTCGGGAGTCACTGCTCAGGTAAACGGCGACGGCCTCCGGCCACGTCGATTACGAGATCAGTGTAGCCGTCAACGAGTTCGGCGAGGTGATACCAGTGTTTATGGGTATTGTCGCTGGCCGCGCCCTCGTGGTCGATGACCTGGTTGGCCTCCACCCAGCTCCGGGCCATCCGGTCCACCACCGCGCCCAGACTCTCGGTGTGCAGGGCGGCGCCGTTGCGATGCTGCGGCAGTTCCCGTTCCACCCATTCGTTGATATCGTCAACGAGTTCGCCGCGCCGACAATCGATCTCGGCGGCAAGGAGCGGGTCGGCCACTTGCGCGCGGCGTTCGTGCAGTTCCGCGAGCGCGTGCGCCGACCGGAGCAGAACCCGGTCCTGGAAACGCCGGCCCTGGAAGGCGCAGAGCAATTGCGGGGCGGTCGGCAGCCCGCCGGCTATGGACATGGTCATCGCGACTCCCAGAACGTTCCCGACAACATCACTATTCGCACCAACATGATTGGTCTCCGGATTCAGCTGTACCGCTCATCGGATCGGTCGTACAAGAACTAGGCTAGCTGGATCATGCTCTTACAAATGCAAGAACGCAATACTGCGTTCTAACTCGTGCGCTAGGCGAAAGGGTTGGACATGGCAGGCAAGCGCACCGTGTTGACCGTCCGTTTGCGCAGACTCGCGGCGATGCTGGGCGAGCTGCGCGAGAACTCCGGACTCAGCAAGGAAGAGGTCAGCAGCCGTACCGGTATCAATGTCACCACCCTGTATCGGATCGAGACCGCCCAGGCGCGCCCGCAGCGCCGCACCCTGACGGCCATGCTCGATCTGTACGGCATCGGCGAGCCGCAGCGTTCAGATGCCTTGCAGTTGCTGACCGACGCGCTGAAGCCCGGTATGGCACGGCCCTTCGAGGCCGCCGTCGGCGAGGTGTACGGCGCGTACATCAACTTCGAGGCGGAGGCCCTGTCCGCCCGCTTCTTCCAGGCCAGCTATATCCCCGGACTGCTACAGACCGAGGAGTACGCCGACGCCGTCATGCAGACCTCCTGGCCCAAGATCTCCGACGAGGTGCGCAGTCAGCGGGTGCGGGCCCGGGTGGAACGCGCCAAGGTGCTCACCAAGGAGGAGCCCCTCGAACTCTGGGTGGTGCTGGACGAGGCCGTGATTCGCCGCATGGTCGGCGGACCGGAGGTCATGATCGGGCAGTTGCAGCGACTGCTCAACGACGCCGCGCAACGCAATGTCATCTTGCAACTGCTGCCCTTCGACGCGGGCGCGCATCCCGGCATGTCCGGATCCTTCGTGGTGCTGGACTTCCAGAACCCCGCCGACCCGGAACTGGTGTACGTAGAGGGCATCGCCAGCGACGAGATCATCGAGGGCCACAGCGAGGTGCGCCGCTACGGGGTGATGTTCGATCAGCTGCGCGCCATGGCGCTGAGCCCGCGCAACTCCGAGGAAGTGATCAACCAGGTCATCGAGGAGCTGCGCCAGTCCACGTAGACGCACCGATTCCCCCGGGTGATCAATACACCTTGGGTGAGGATTCCCGCACCCTCGGAGAGGTGATCCCCCGCACTGAGGTTGCTGTCGGATGAACTCGCCGACCGCGAGTCTGAATACATCCCAACAGCGCCACAGATCACCACATCCGAGGGGATGATATTCATGTGCAAGCCGGTCGATTCGTCCGCAACACTGGTCGCTCTCCGCCCGGGCGCGACCGAGCCGGTCGCCGCCGCGCTCGACCCGGCTGCCATCGCGGTGACGGCGGCCGACTGCGCGCTCTCCTACGGCGAGCTGGAGCGCTGGTCCAACCGCCTGGCGCGGATGCTGCTGCGGCTCGGAGCCCGCCCCGGCACCCGGGTCGCCATCGCGGGAACCCCGCGACTCGAATCGGTGGTCGCACGTCTGGCCATTACCAAGACGGGTGCCACCCCGGTCCCGCTCGGCACCGAAACCTCCTCCACCCGCGCCGATTTCGGCGTGACCACCAAGGAGGGCAAGCCGCGCACGGCCGACACCACCCGCTGGCTGGTGCTGGACGAGCGCTCCACGCTGGTGCAGTACCTGACCGGTTCCGACGCGCCGATCACCGACGCGGAACGACAGACGGCGAGGAAGGCGTCCTGAGCCGTCATATCTCACCAGCACGCAGGACTGTTCATGGTTTCGAGTTCCGCCCTGTCCCCCGCCCCGGTCGGCGCCGCCACCGGTCCGGCCGCGCCCTTCCCGCTGTCCGCCGCACAGCGCGGCATCTGGTTCGCCCAGCACCTCGCCGGTGACACGCCCGTCTCCATCGCCCAGTACGTCGAGTTCGTCGGCGCGGTGGACGTGGCACTGCTGGCGGCGGCGGCCCGCCGGGCGGGTCAGGAGTTCGGCACCGGCTATCTGCGGTTGCTCGAACTCGACGACCTGCCCTACCAGGTCGTCGACACCACGCTCGACGACGCCATCGACACGGTCGACCTGCGTTCGGCGCCCGACCCGGAGGCGGCCGCGCACGCCTGGATGCGCGCGGAGTACACCGCGCCGCTGGACCCGCTGCGCGACCGGCTCTGCCAGGTCACCATGCTGCGGCTGGGCGAGGACCGCTGGTTCTGGTACTCGCGCTTCCACCACATCGCGCTCGACGGCGTCGGCGCGCTCACCATGCTGCAGCGCACCGGCGACATCTACAACGCCGCCGCGGCGGGGCGCGAGATCCCGCCCGGCCGGGCCGAGGATCTGCGCGGGATCGTGGACGCCGATGCGGCGTACCGGAATTCGGACCGCATCGCCGCCGACCGCGAGTACTGGCGGGAGCATCTGACGGGGCTGGCCGAACCGGTGCGGCTGGGTCGTCACAGCGATGCGGTGGACGCCCATCCGCGGCTGCTCAGCCGCGCCCTGCCCGCGGATACCGCCGCCCTGCTCGACGAGCTGGTGGCCCGGCTGTCCACCAGCGCCGCACCCGTCATCGTCGCCGCCTTCTCGGCCTTCCTGGGAGCGCTGACCGGTGCGCCGGAGATCGTGCTCAGCCTGCCGGTCTCCGGACGCACCACCGCCACGCTGCGCCGCTCCGGCGGCATGATGGCCAATGTGGTGCCGCTGCGGCTGCGGCAGTCACCCACCCGCACCGTGGACGAGCTGATTCGCGCCACCCGGAGCGAGCTGACGGCGGCGCTGCGGCGGCAGCGGTACCGGCAGGAGGACATCGTCCGCGACCTCGGCTGGTCCATGGACGAGGTGGGCTCGTTCGGGCCGACGGTCAATCTCATGCTGGTGGACAGCCGCATCCGGCTCGGCGGTGTGACCGGGCGGCTGCACGTGCTCACCTCCGGGCTCATCGAGGATCTGTTCGTCAACGTCTACCCCGGGGTCGGCGGCGAGAGCACCCACATCGACTTCCAGGCCAACCCGAACCGCTACGACGAGGCCGAGCTGGTGTCGCTGCACGGGCGGTTCCTGGCCTACCTGCACTCGTTCCTGGCCGCCGGACCGGATACGCGGCTGGCGGCGCTCACCGTGCTGGCCGACGACGAGCGCGAACTCGTCCCCGCGCGCGGACCGGCCGGGACCGCTGCCCGCACGCTGCCGGAGCTGCTCGAGGCCGGGGCGGCGCTCGATCCCGCGGCCGTGGCATTGCGCGCCCACGACACCGTGCTCACCTATCGCGAGGTGAGCGAGTACACCCGGCGGCTGGCCCGGGTGCTCATCGCCGCCGGGGCGGAACCCGAACGCGCCGTGGCGGTGTCGATTCCGCGCTCGGCGGAGTCGGTGCTGGCCATGTGGGCGGTGGCGCTGACCGGGGCCGCGTTCGTGCCCGTCGACCCGGACTATCCCGTCGACCGCATCGAGCACATGCTCGCCGACAGCGGCGTGGTGGCCGGGGTGACCGTCGCCGCTGCGCGCGCGGGGCTGCCCGAGCGGGTGCGCTGGCTGGTGCTGGACCACGCGGACACCGAATCCGCCCTCGCCGCAGCGGATTTCACGCCGGTGACCGATGCCGACCGGCGCTCGCCGCTGCGCATCGACCAGCTGGTCTACCTCATCTACACCTCCGGTTCCACCGGGCTGCCCAAGGGTGTCGGCGTGACCCATCGCGGTCTGGCGAATCTGGCCACCGGCTCCGGCGCTGCCTTCGGTGTGGGCGCGGGCGCGGTGATGGCGCACGCGGTGTCGCCGAGCTTCGACATCTCCGTGGAGGAACTGCTCGTCGCCTTCGCGGCGGGCGCGACCGTGGCCGTGGTGCCGCCCGCCGCCTACGCGGGTGAGGAGTTGGCGCGGGTACTGCGCGCGCACGAGGTCACCCATCTGAATGTGACCCCGGTGGTGGCGGGTTCACTCGAACCGGAGACGCTGCCCCGGGTGCGCACGGTGGTGGTCGGCGGTGAGGCGTGTCCGCCGGAACTGGTCGCCCGCTGGGCCGGACGCCGGGTGCTCAACGGGTACGGGCCGACCGAGACGACGGTGACCGCCACCCTGAGCGCACCCCTGGCCGCCGGTGACCCGATCACCATCGGCGGACCCGCGCGCGGTGTCACCGCGGTGGTGCTGGATCCCTGGCTGCGGCCGGTGCCGCCCGGGTCGACCGGTGAGCTGTACCTCGGCGGCCCGGGTCTGGCGCGCGGCTATCACCAGCGCATCGGCCTGACCGCGGAACGATTCGTGGCGAATCCCTTCACGACGGGTGAACGCATGTACCGCACCGGCGATCTGGTGCGCTGGCGTGCGGTCGCCGGAACGTGGAGCCTGGAGTACGCCGGGCGCGGCGACACCCAGGTGAAGGTGCGCGGATTCCGCATCGAACTGGGCGAGGTGGATGCGGCGGTGGCGCGGCATCCCGGCGTCGAAATGGTGGTGACGGTCGGCGCGAACACCCCGGCCGGAGCGACGGCGCTGGTGTCCTACGTCCGCGCCGACCCCGCCGCGGCGGTCGATCCGGAGGCGGTGAAAGCCACCGTCGCGCAACACCTTCCCGGCTACATGGTGCCGACGGCGGTGATGGTGCTGGACAGCCTGCCGCTCACCCCGGCGGGCAAGGTGGACCGGAAGGCGCTGCCCGCACCCGATTTCGGCACCCGCGCCCGCGCCGGCCGCGCCCCGGACACGCCACGTGAGCGCGCCCTCGCCGCCGTCTTCGCCGATGTGCTCGGACTGGACGAGGTCGGCGCGGACGACAACTTCTTCGCCCTCGGCGGCGACAGCATCGTCGCCATCCAGCTGGTGGCCCGCGCCAAGGCCGCTGGTCTGGGGCTGCGAGCCCGGGATGTGTTCGAGCACAAGACCGTCGCCGCCCTGGCCGCCGCCGCCACCGACGTCACCGCACTCCAGGTGCGCGAACTCCCCGGCGGCGGCACCGGCCCGATCCCCCTCACCCCGATCGTGCACGCCATGCTCGAGCAGGGCGACACCTGGCCGCGCTTCGCCCAGGCCGCCCTGATCGACCTGCCCGCCGACCTCGACCGCGCCCGCCTGGCCGCGGCGATCCACACCCTGGTGGACCACCACGACCTGTTGCGCAGCACCCTGATTCACCGCGCGAGCGACGACGCGGCGGCAACGGACCGGGCGAACGGGTGGGAGTGGCTGGTGGAGCCGCCCGGGACGGTGGAGGCCGCGGCGCTCGTCGAGTACGTCACCGTCGCCGCCGACTCCGACTCCGACTCCGAGGCCGACGACGAGCAAGCCGCGTTGCGGCGGGCCGCCGATCTGCTCGATCCGGCGGCCGGGACGGTGGCGCGGTTCGTGGTCATGGAGCGGGCCGAGGACGCGCCGCGGCTGTGGATGGTGCTGCATCATCTGGTGGTCGACGGGGTGTCCTGGCGGATTCTGCTGCCGGATCTGGCGCTGGCGTACGCGGGGGTGCCGTTGCAGGCGGTCGGCACCTCGTTCCGGCGGTGGGCGCACGGGCAGGTGGAGCATGCCGCCGAGCGGGTCGGGGAACTGCCGCTGTGGCAGCGGATGGCGGCGACGCCGCAGGGCGAGTTGGGGTTGCGGGCGCTCGATCTCGAATTCGACACGACCGCGACCATGGGGCAGGTCGTCACCGTCGTCGACACCGAAACCGCCTCCACCGCATTGGAACTCATACCGGAGCGCTTCCACTGCGGCGTGGACGACGCCCTGCTCACCGCGCTCGCGCTGGCCTGGGCGCGCTGGCGCGACCGCACCGATACGCTGCTCACCCTGGAGGGGCACGGGCGGGAGGATGTCATCCTGCCCGGCGCGGACATCTCCCGCACGGTGGGCTGGTTCACCAGCGTCTACCCGGTGGCCCTGGAACTCGGCGCGATCGATATCGCCGAGGCGTTCGACGGCGGACCCGCGGCGGGCGCGGCGCTCAAGGCCGTGAAGGAGCGGCTGCGCACCATACCGGACAAGGGTGTCGGCTTCGGCATGCTGCGCTACCTCACCCCGGAGACGGCGACCGCGCTCGCGGACGCACCCACCCCGCACCTGAGCTTCAACTACCTGGGCCGCACCGGAGCCGGTGGCGAAGGCGCTTGGCTGCCACGACGTTTCACCGCCACTCAGGACGATCACGCGCCGTTGGCCGCCGTGGTCGATGTCAATGCCCTGCACACCGCGGCCGGGCTGGAGGTCACCTGGGCCTACGCCGCGCGCATCCTCACCGACGCCCAGGTGCGCGAACTCGCGGACCTGTGGTCGCAGGCGCTGGCGGCGCTCACCGCGCACGCCCGCGGCACCGGGGCGGGCGGGCACAGCCCCTCGGACTTCCCGCTGGTCGAGGTGCCCCAGGACCGGATCGACGGGTGGGAGCGCGACTACCCCGCGCTCACCGATATCTGGCCGCTGTCACCGCTGCAGTACGGGCTGCTGTTCCACGCCCGCTACGACAACGACACCGCCGACGGCTACACGGTGCAGACCCGGCTGTCGCTGGCGGGCCGGGTGGACGCGCCCGCCCTGCGCGCCGCCGCCCAGACGCTGCTGGACCGGCACGACGTGCTGCGCGTCGCCTTCGTCGAAACCCCGGACGGGCCCCGGCAGCTGGTACTCGGCTCCGCCGAGATCGCCTGGCAGGAAATGGATCTCACCCAGCTTCCGGAGTCGACCGATCGCCCACGCGAACTCGAGCGCATCGTCGAGGTGGACGCCGGCACTCGTTTCGACCTGACCCGCCCGCCGCTGCTGCGCTTCACCCTGGTGCGCACCGGCGCCGAGGCGTACACGCTGCTCATGACCAACCACCACCTGATCCTGGACGGCTGGTCGACCCCGCTGCTGGTGCGCGAACTGCTCGCCGGATACCTCGCCACCGCCACCGGGCAGCAGGCCGGGCTGCCCACGCCGCACTCCTATCGCGACTTCCTGGGCTGGCTGGCCGAACAGGACGACGACGCCTCACTGGCCGCCTGGCGGGAGGCGCTCGCGGGAGTGGACGGGCCGACCCGCGCGGTGCCCACCCTCGCGGATATCGCCTCCACCGAATCCGGCACGGTAGCGGCGGATATCGACGCGCGGGCGCTGACCCGGCTGGAGGACACCGTCCGCGCCGCCGGGGCCACGGTGAACACCGCCGTCCAGGCCGCCTGGGCGCTGCTGCTCGCCATGCTCACCGGCCGCACCGACGTGGTGTTCGGCGGCACCGTCTCCGGGCGTCCCCCGCAGCTGAGCGGCGTCGAGGACATGATCGGACTGTTCATCAACACGCTGCCGGTGCGGGTGCGACTCGACCCGGCCGAGCGGGTGGCCGATCTGCTGGCGCGCGTGCAGGACGAACAGGCGCGACTGCTGGACCACCAGCACATCGGGCTGGCCGCCCTGCACCAGGCGGTCGGGCTGCCCGAACTGTTCGACACCCTCACCGTCTTCGAGTCCTATCCCATCGACCGCGAAACTCTCTCGCGGGCACTGGATATCGCGGGCATGCGCATCCTGGACGTATCCGGCACCGATGCCACGCCGTATCCGCTGAACCTCATGGTGATTCCGCAGCGCGACCGCGACGGCTCCGAATCCCTGCGCGTCTGCGTGAAATACCTGGCCGACCAGCTGCCCGAGGCCGAGGCGGGGCGGCTGCTCGACCGCTTCGTCGCCCTGCTCGACCAGATCGCCACCCACCCGCACCGCCGCATCGCCCAGCTCCAGCACTGCGATGCCGCCGAACGCCGGGCGCTGCTGCCGGTGCGCGGCGGCGATCCGGTGCCCATGCGCACCCTGCCGGACATCCTCGCCGCGGGCGCACGCGTCGACCCGGACGGCGTCGCGGTGAGCGCGGGCAGCCTCACCATGACCTACCGCGACCTGGACGCGTGGTCCAACCGGTTCGCCCGGGTGCTGCTGCGCCGGGGCGTGGGCCGCGAGGTCTTCGTGGTGCTGGCGCTGACCCGCTCGGTGGAATCCGTGGTGGCGGTGTGGGCGCTGGCCAAGACCGGCGCGGCGTTCCTGCCGCTGGACCCCAACTATCCGGTGGAACGCATCGAACACATCCTCACCGACTCCCGCGCCCCCATCGGCGTGACGGTGTGCGCGGTCGGCGAAACCCTGCCCGGTTCCATCGACTGGCTGCTGCTCGACGATCTCAACACCATCCGCCGCGCCATGACGGTCTCCGACGCGCCCGTCACCGACGCCGAACGCGGCGGACCCATCACCCTGGACCAGACCGCGTACCTCATCTACACCTCCGGCTCCACCGGCAAGCCCAAGGCGGTGCTGCTGAGCCACCGGGGTCTGGCGAATCTCGTCGCCACCCAGCGGCACTCCCTGGATCTCGACGAAACGGCGAGCGCCCTCCAGGTGGCCTCGCCCAGCTTCGACGCCTCCGTGCACGAACTGCTCATGGCGCACGGTATGGGCGGGCGGCTGGTGCTGTCGCCGCCGGAGGTGTACGGCGGCGGCGAACTGGAGCGGCTGCTGCGCACCGAAGGCGTCACCCACGCCGTCATCACCCCGTCGGTGCTGGCCACCATGGATCCGCGCGAGCTGCCCGCACTGCGCTGCCTGTCGGTGGCGGGCGAGGCGGTCGGCCCGGAGCTGGTGGCGGCCTGGTCGGCCGACCGGCGCATGGTGAACCTCTACGGGCCCACCGAATTCAGCGTGTGGGCGACCGGTCCGGGCGAACTGCGGGCCGGGGAGCAGATCACCATCGGCGCGCCGGTGCTCGGGGCGGGGGCCATGGTGCTCGACAGCTGGCTGCGTCCGGTGCCCCTCGGTATCACCGGTGAACTGTATCTGTCGGGCCCGCAGCTGGCGCGCGGCTACTTCAACCGCTTCGCGCTCACCGCCTCGCGATTCGTGGCCAATCCGTACGGCGCCCCCGGGGTGCGCATGTACCGCACCGGCGATATGGTGCGCTGGATCGAGGTCAAGGGGCCGCAGGGTCCGGCCCTGGAGCTGGAGTACTTGGGGCGCAGCGATTTCCAGGTGAAGATTCGCGGGCTGCGCATCGAACTCGGTGAGATCGACGCGGTGCTGGCCGCCGACGAGCAGGTGGAATACGCGGCCACCGTGGGACTTCCGGGGCCGACCGGTGACACCGTGCTGGTGTCGTACGTGGTGGCCGCGCCCGAGCTCGAGCGGGAGCTGGACACGGAGGGGCTGCGCACCCGCATCGCGGCGGCGCTGCCCGGCTACATGGTGCCGAGCTACCTCGTCGAACTCGACGACGTCCCGCTCACCCCGGTGGGCAAGCTGGACCGAAACGCCCTGCCGACACCGGATTTCGCGACACTCGCACAGCGGTATCTGGCCCCGCGCACCTCGGTGGAGACCGCGGTGGCGGCCGTCTTCGCGGAGGTGCTGGGCGCCGACCGCGTGAGCATCGACCGTTCCTTCTTCGAACTCGGCGGCAATTCGCTCAGCGCCACCCGGGTGGTGGCGCGGGTCAACGCGGCGCTGGGATCCACGGTGGCGCTGCGGGATCTGTTCGACGCGCCGACGGTGGCGCGGCTGTCGGCGCGCGTCGTCCCGGCCGCGGGCACCGCACCCGACCGCCCCGCCCTGGCCCCGCGACTGCGGCCGGACCGGGTGCCGCTCTCCCCCGCCCAACAGCGCATGTGGGTGCTCAACCGCCTCGATCCCGACTCGGCGGCCTACAACATCGTCGCACCGCTGCGGCTGACCGGGGAACTGGACGTCTCGGCGCTGCGCGCGGCCGTGCACGATGTGATCGGACGGCACGAGACGCTGCGCACCATCTATCCGGCCGACGCCGACGGACCGCGTCAGGTGGTGGTGACCGTGGACAGCGCCGCACCCGAGCTGACCGTGGTCGAGACCGAAGACGGTGCGCCGCTGCGGGATCGGATCGCCGAACTCGCCGGGACCGGATTCGATCTGATCCGCGAGGCCCCCGTGCGGGTGGGCCTGTTCCGGGTGCCGACCGCACACGTCGTCGTCCTGGTCGTACACCACATCAGCGCGGACGGCGCGTCCATGGCCCCGCTGGCCGCCGACCTGGTGACCGCCTACCTGTCCCGGATCTCCGGCGCGGACGCCGCGCTGCCCACCCCGCGCGTGCAGTACGCCGATTACGCGCTGTGGCAACGGGATCTGCTCGGCGCGGAGGACGATCCGCAGTCGCTGGCCAGCCACCAGCTCGGCTACTGGCGTGAGCGGCTGGCCGGGATTCCGGATGTGCTGGAGTTGCCCGCCGACCGCCCGCGACCGGCGGTGCAGAGCATGCGCAGCCGGGACCTGCCGTTCATCCTGGACACCGAAACGCACACCGCGCTCGCGGCGCTGGCGGGCACGACCGAGACCAGCCTGTTCATGGTGGTGCACGCCGCGTTGGCGGTGCTGCTGGCCCGACTGGCCGGAACCGCCGATGTGGTGATCGGCACCGCCGTCGCCGGTCGCGGGGAGGCGGCCCTCGACGAACTCGTCGGCATGTTCGTGAACACGGTCGCGCTGCGGACCCGGGTGGACGCGGACAGCGGCTTCCGGGATTTCCTCACCGGGGTGCGCGACACCGATCTCGATGCCTTCGCCCACGCCGACGTGCCGTTCGAACGCCTCGTCCAGGTGCTGGCGCCCGCGCGGTCCACGGCGCACGCACCGGTGTTCCAGGTATCGCTGTCGGTGCAGAACTTCACCGCGCCGGAACTGGAATTCCCCGGCCTCACCGTCGCCGTCGAACCGGTGCGGCGCGACGGCTCGCAGTTCGACCTCACCGTCGAGTTGCTGGAACGAAGGGCGGAGGGTGAACCGGCCGGAATCGACGGCACGCTGACCTACGCCACCGATCTGTTCGACGCGGCCACCGCCGCCCTGCTGGTGTCGCGCTGGCGGCGGGTGCTGGCCGCCGTCGTCGCCGACCCGGACATCCGGCTGTCGGACATCGATCTGCTCGACGACACCGAACGCGCGGCCCTGGTGCCGGTGCGCGGCCCGCGAACCGTCGGAATCACCTCCCTCGCACAGATTCTCGTGGCGACCGCCGCGGCGCACCCGGACCGACCGGCCGTCGTCGCCGACGGCCGCACGCTCACCTACGCGGAGCTGAACGCCGCCTCCGACGCATTGGCCGCCCGGCTCGCCGAACGCGGAGCCGGTCCGGAAAAGGTTGTCGCACTGGCGCTGTCACGCGGTGCGGCACTGCTCACCGCGCTCTGGGCCACCGCCAAGACCGGGGCGGCGTTCCTGCCCGTCGATCCGCGCCACCCCGTGGACCGCATCGAGCACATGCTCGCCGACTCCGGGTGCGCGCTCGGCCTCACCACCACCGCGCACCGGCCGCTGTTGCCCGCCGCCACCACCTGGCTGCTGCTGGACGCCCCGACCGACGACCCCACCCCGAACGGGGGCGAATACCTCGCGGCCACGCATCCCGACAATCCCGCCTGGCTCATCTACACCTCGGGCTCGACCGGCACCCCGAAGGGCGTCTCGGTCTCACACCGCGGGATCGCGGACCTGGTGGCCGCTCAGCGTGAACTGCTCGACCTGGACGAGCACGCCCGCGTGCTCCAGGTGGCCTCACCGAGTTTCGACGCCTCCGCCTTCGAGGCGCTGATGGCCTTCGGATTCGGCGGCGCCGCGGTGGTCGCCGCCCCGGAGACCTTCGGCGGGACGGCGCTGGCCGAACTCATCGCCGCCGAACGGGTGACCCACCTGGTGATCACGCCGTCCGCGCTGGCCACCATGGACCCGGAGGCGGTGACGACGGTGCGGGTGCTGGCCGTGGCCGGGGAGGCGATCAGCGCCGAACTGGTGGAGCGCTGGGGTCCCGGACGCACCCTGGTGAACCTGTACGGTCCGACCGAATTCACCATCTGGGCAACGGCTTCCGAACCGCTGCGGGTGGACGCTCCGGTCACCATCGGCCGACCGATCCGCGGCGCGGGCACCCTGGTGCTCGACGACCGGCTGCGCCCGGTGCCGCTCGGGGTGGCCGGTGAGCTGTATCTCGCCGGGCCGGCCCTGGCGCGCGGCTATCACGCCCGGCCCGGGCTGACCGCGCAGCGGTTCGTGGCCGACCCGTACGGCGCGCCGGGTGACCGCCTGTACCGGACCGGCGATCTGGTGCGCTGGGTCGGCTCCGCCGCCGCGCCGCGGCTGGAGTATCTGGGCCGCACCGACTTCCAGGTGAAGGTGCGCGGCCAGCGCATCGAACTCGGCGAGATCGACACCGTACTGGGACGTGCCACGGGTGTGGAATTCGCGGTGACACTGGGTGTTCCGGGTCCCGGCGGGGCCACCGCCCTGGCCGCCTACCTCCTGCCCACCCCGGGCGCGGACCTCGATGTGGCCGCGCTGCGCGCACACGCCGCCGACGCCCTGCCCGGCTACATGGTGCCCTCGGCCTTCGTCCTCCTCGACCACGTGCCGCTCACCGCCGTCGGCAAGCTCGACCGAAAAGCCCTGCCGCCCCCGGTGTTCGAGGCCGAAACGGAGTACCGAGCACCCGGCACGCCCACCGAGGCGGCGCTGGCCGGGATCGTGGCCGAACTGCTGGGCCGGGAACGGGTCGGCGTGCACGATTCGTTCTTCGCCCTCGGCGGTGACAGCATCCTCGCCATCCAACTGGTGTCGCGGGCCCGGCTGCACGGCCTGGAACTCACCCCGCTGCAAGTGTTCGAACACCGCACCGTGGCCGCGCTGGCCGAGATCGCCGACGCCGCCGACACGGCGGTCGTACTGGCCGAGCTGCCCGGCGGCGGAGTCGGCGACATGCCGCTCAACCCGATCGTGCGGTGGATGACCGACCGCGGCGGCAGTTTCCACCGCTTCGCCCAGACCGCCGTGCTGGAACTGCCGGTCGGCATCACCCGGACACAGCTCGTCGCCACGGTATCGGCCGCGGTGGACCGCCACGACATGCTGCGGGCGCGACTGGAACGCGACGGGGACGACTGGCGGCTGTCCACCCGCGAGCCGGGCGCGGTCGATGTCGACGCGCTGGTGCACCGCATCGAGTTCGGCGCCGCCGCCGATTCGGTCGAGCTGCGCGAATACGCGGTCACCGAGGTGGATGCCGCCCTCGACCGGCTCGACCCGGCGGCGGGCCGCGTGCTGCAACTGGTCTGGCTGGACCCCGAGGCTCCGGAACGGGCGGGACGACTCATCGTGGTCGCCCACCACCTCGTGATCGACGGCGTGTCCTGGCGCATTCTGGTCCCCGACCTGATGGCGGCCTGGGCGCAGATATCGGGCGGGGCCACCCCCGTGCTGGCCGAACCGGGCACCTCCATGCGCCGCTGGGCGCACGCACTCGCCGAGGAGGCCCGCAGCGGCGACCGGGTCGCCGAACTCGACCACTGGCGCGCCGTCGCCGCCACCCCCGACCCGCCGCTGGGTGGACGTGAACTCGACCCGGCCGTCGATCGTGTGGACAGCGTGCGCACGGTCGAGATCGAACTGCCGGAACCGACCACCACCGCCCTGCTCACCACCCTGCCCGGACTGTTCGACGGCGGCGTGGAGGACGCGCTGCTCGCCACCCTGACGCTGGCGGTGCTGCGGTGGCGTTCCGGTGAACCCGCTGCCGAACACACCGCCGAACCGGCCGCGCCGGAGCAGTCCGTCCTCATCCGTATGGAAGGCCACGGGCGGCAGCAGGAGATCGTGCCGGGCGCGGATCTGTCCCGCACCATCGGCTGGTTCACCAGTCTCTACCCGCTGCGGCTGGATCTGCCGGGCATCGATATCGACGACGCCCTCACCGGGGGTCCCGCCATGGGCGCGGCCATTCGCGCGGTCAAGCACCAGTTGCTGGCCGCGCCCGACAAGGGCATGGGCTACGGCCTGCTGCGCTACCTGAATGCCGATACCGCACAGCACCTTCCGCAGCGGGTGCCCGGCCGCATCGGTTTCAACTACCTGGGCCGCTACGCCGCCGCGGATATCCCGGCCGGGCTGGAGGGTCTCGGCTGGCTGCCCACCGACGAATTCGGGGACCTGCACGCCACCGAGGACCCGGGCGTCGCGGTCACGGCCGAGGTCGAGATCAATGCGGTGGTGGTCGACGACCGGTTGCAGGCCAGCTTCTCCTATCCCGAAACGCTGCTGCGCGGCGATGAAGTGACGACGCTGGCACGGCTGTGGAGCGAAGCGCTCACGGCCGCCGCGACCTTCGCCGACACCCCGGCGGCCCGGCAGGCGGCAGCCGACGAGGCGCGCTATCTCGCCGACCGCACGGCCGAAGCCACTGCCGCCCAACCCGATTCGACGCCGGGGCTGGGACTCGACGTGGTGCTGCCGATCCGGCCCGGCGGCACCGAACCGGCGCTGTTCTGCATCCACCCGTCCTCGGGTATCGCCTGGACCTACCTCGGGCTGGCCGACGCCCTGACCCCCGGGCGACCCATCTACGGACTCCAGGCCCCCGACCTGTCCGGGGAGCCCGCCGCCGCCGACATCGACGACTTCGCGCGCCGCTATGTGCGCGAGATCCGCCGTCTGCAACCGGAGGGTCCGTACCACCTGCTCGGCTGGTCCTTCGGTGGACTCATCGCGCACGCCGTCGCCACCCGCCTCCAGCAGGAGGGCGCGGAACTCGGCGTACTGGCCCTGCTCGACGCCGACACCGCCGATATCGACGGCGACAGCATCGAAAAACTCAGCGCCGGAGCGTTCATCGCCACCTTCGGCCACGTCTTCGGCATGACCGATATCCCGGCCGAGGCCAGCGCCGAACAGGCGGCGGAGCTGATCCGCGACCGCATGGGCGGGGTGAACCTGGTCGACGCCGCCACCCTGGAACGCATGGCGGCCTCCTACAATGCCTCCGCCCGCACCCGCACCGGCTACCGGCGACCCGTATTCCACGGCGACGCACTGTATTTCCACGCCACCGTGGACACCTCGGAGATCTTCGGACCCGACGGCTGGCGACCGCACATCACCGGCGACATCACCCGCGTGGACATCGAGGTCAGCCACGACGAACTCACCACCCCGGAAGCGTTGGCGACCGTCGCCCGCGTCCTCGACCGACATTTGGGAGGCAGGCCATGAGCAGCGGCGGAGTCGTCGTCGAAGGCGTCGAGAAATCGTTCGGCAGCGTCCGGGCCCTGCGCGGCATCGACTTCGAGGCCGCGCCCGGCGAGGTGCTCGGCATCCTCGGACCCAATGGCGCGGGCAAGACCACCACGGTGAACATCCTGTCCACCCTCATCGCCCCCGATGCCGGACGGGCCGTGGTCGCCGGACACGATGTGGTGGCCGAGGCCGCCGCCGTGCGCCGGGGCATCATGCTGACCGGACAGTTCGCCGCCCTGGACGACGCCCTCACCGGCTACGAGAACCTGGTCATGTTCGGGCGGCTCATGGGCTTGCGCAAACGCGCCGCCCGCGCCCGCGCCGACGAACTGATCGGCGAATTCGACCTCACCGCGGCCGCCGGTCGCCGCGTCGGCACCTACTCCGGCGGTATGCGCCGGCGCATCGACATCGCCTGCGGGCTGGTGGTGCGGCCCGAGGTGGTCTTCCTCGACGAACCCACCACCGGACTGGATCCCCGCAGCCGCCAAGGGGTCTGGGATCTCGTCGGCGGCTTCCGCAAACACGGCATCACCACACTGCTCACCACGCAGTACCTGGAGGAGGCCGACGCCCTCTGCGACCGCATCATCGTCATCGACCACGGCGTGGTCATCGCCGACGGCACCGCCGACGAACTCAAATCCCGCACCGGCGGCAGCTACTGCGAGATCGTGCCGCTGCGCATGGAGGATCTCGCGGCCATTGTCAACGCACTCGACAGCCTGGTGCCCGCGTCGAGTCGCCAAGCCCTGACCGGTGATTCGGACCGACTGGCCATTCCGGCCCCGGACGGCGCGAAAACCCTCGCCGAGGCGCTGCGCCGGCTCGACGGCGCGGGCATCGAACTGGTGGACATCGCGCTGCGCCGCCCCTCACTCGACGACGTATTCCTCAATCTCACCGGACATCTCGCCGAGGCCGACACCGCGGAGGCCCGATCGTGACCGCCGTCAGCAGCGTCCGCGCCACCCCCGCCACCCTCCAGCAGTGGTGGGTGCTGAGCGTGCGGCTCATCGTGCCCGCCGTCAAGAGCGGCGACATCCTGAACATGGTGTTCGCGCCGATCGTGTTCACCATCAGCTTCTATATTCCGCTCAACCGGCTGATGTCCTTCGCGGGCACCGGATTCAGCAGCTACGCACAGTTCATGGCACCGATCGTGATCCTGCAGGCCGGATCCTTCGCCGCCATCTCGGCCGCCTTCCGCGCCGCCACCGACGCGGTGTCCGGACTCGACCGGCGCTTCGACGCCATGCCCATGCACCCGCTGGTGCCCACCGCGGCACGCATGTCCGGCAATATCTTCCGCCTGCTCGTCGCCCTGACCGCGGCGCTGATCGCGACCCATGCCATCGGCTTCCGTTTCCACGGCGGGCCGCTGCACACGGTCGGCTTCCTGGCGCTGGGCCTGCTCATCGGCATCGCCTTCTGCTTCGGCGCGGATGTCATCGGCACCGCGGCCAAGAGTCCCGAGGCCACCACCCAGCTGCTGGTGCTGCCGCCGCTGATTCTCGGCATGCTCTCCACCGGTCTGGCCCCGGCCGACCAGTTCCCGGACTGGGTGGAACCGTTCGTGCGCAATCAGCCGGTCTCGCAGTGGGCGTACGGGCTGCGCGCCCTCGGCGGTGACAGCCTGGGCAATGCCGGTGCGGTGACCTGGTCGGTCATGGGTCCGCCGCTGCTGTGGGCGCTGGCCATCATCGCGGTCTCGCTCGTCTTCACCGTTCGGCTCAACACGCGGAGGTCGTGACATGGCCATCTCCATGCCGGAACCCACGACCATCGCCCCCGAGGCCGAGGGCTCCCCTGTCGCGCTGGTGCGCCACACCTGGATTCAGGTGCAGCGGCTGCTGTTGCGCTGGCTGCGCGATCCGGTGACGCTGTTGGAAACGCTCATCATCCCGTGCCTGCTGCTGCTCATGCTCGACATCGTGGTGGGCAGCCAGATCGAGAAGTTCACCGGCAGCAGTGCCCTCTATGGCTCGGTGCCGATGGTCGCGCTGGTCGGTGCGCTGTCGGGCACCATCGCCAGCGGCGTCATGCTCGGGCGGGAACGCAATGCCGGGCTGCTCGCCCGCTTCTGGGTGCTGCCCGTGCACCGCGCCTCCGGCCTGGCCGCCCGCATCATCGCCGAGGGCTGCCGCATCTTCGGCGGCACCGTGGTGATCATCGGCTTCGGGATGGCGCTGGGCTTCCGGTTCCATGAGGGGCCGTTGGCGACGCTGGCGTTCTTCGCGCTGCCGGTGCTGTTCGGGCTGGCCTTCGCCACACTGGTCATCGCCATCGCCGTCTTCACCGCCAAGGCCACGCTGGTGGAGAGCATCACCATCATCACCTCGCTGCTCATGTTCTTCAGCACCGGCTTCGTCCCGCTGCCCGCCTATCCGGAGTGGATCCAACCGGTGGTGCGCAACCAGCCCATGTCGGTCGCCGTCGACACCATGCGCGCCCTCGCCGAGGGCGGGGCGCTCGCCCGGCCGCTCACCCTCACCCTGATCTGGTCGATGAGCGCGATCGCGCTGTTCGCGGTGCCCGCCGCCATCGGCTACCGGCGGGCCAGCCGCCGCTGACCCGCGAACGCCGCCTCGCCCATTCAGTCCCCTTGCGCGAATTACTTCCGCCGACGCGCGTCGAGATCACTCGGTCGCCGGTCGGGCGCACTATGCTGACCGCCGTGCTCGATCCCCAGACCCCCGTCGCGCCCCATCCGGATATCGCCCATCTCGCCCCGCTGCTGGGCACCTGGCGCGGCGGCGGACACGGCGAGTACCCGACCATCGACTCGTTCGATTATCTGGAGGAAGTGCACTTCGGCCATGTCGGCCGCCCGTTCCTCACCTATCGGCAGCGCACCCGCGCCGCCGACGGCAGCCGGCCCCTGCACGCCGAAACCGGCTACCTGCGGCCCAATGGCCCCGATCGCATCGAACTCATCCTGGCCCACCCGACCGGAATCACCGAGATCTGCGAGGGCAGCCTGGTCGCCGACGGCGACGGCCTGCGCATGGAACTGGACTCGACCAGCATCGGACGCAGCAGCACCGCCAAATCGGTGACGGCGCTCGGCCGCTCGCTGGCGCTGTCGGGCGACACCCTGGACTACACGCTGCGCATGGCGGCGGTCGGACAGCCGCTGCAACACCATCTCGCCGCGACGCTGCGTCGCGACAACTGAGACGCGTCACCGGAGACGCGAGTCGAGCGATCCTCGCGGTTCGGACAAAATTTTCCGAACCTACTTTTAGGTATGTGACCTGCGTCACCACATCTGGACGGGTGTGCGGGAGCGCACTCATGGGTTGTGCCGTCAATGAGAGCGATCTAACGTTTTGTTTCGGCGGCAAACAGTCAGCCAATCCTAAAGCAGTACCGGTTTACCGAAACGGACCGTTCGGGTCTCCTCACTCGCCCCACATCCAGGGAGTAGGACATGCAACGTTCGGCTTTTCTGCTCATCACCACGGTGGGGATCATCCTCGCCGGAACCGGAGCCAGCGAGCTACTCGGTGACGAATCCAGTCCCGCGCCCGCGGTGCGCAACCTGTCCCAGCAACAGCCCGTCGTACTCGAGGCCGACGGGGGCGTGGTGCGACCCGCCGCCTGCGTGAAGCTCGCCTCGGGCCGATATTCCATTCAGACGCAGTCCACCCGCTGATCGCTCCCGGGTCAATAACCCGGTGGCAGCGCTGTCAGCATCTCCCTGGTTACCGCTACGGCATTGTCCGAGCTGCCCGCTTTGACGAGCAGCGTCGCCCAGGCCATATCCCCGCGGTAACCGATGAACCACGAATGTGAGCCGCCCTCCACCTCGGCCTCACCCGTCTTCCCGTACACCTCACCCTGATCGGCGATGCGTTCCGCGGTACCGCCCGTCACCACCTGGCGCATCATCCGCCGCAATCCCGCCACCACTTCCGGATCGATGGGTGGCCGCTGCCCGTCGACGGTGGTCTTGTTCCCGGAGATCAGATACGGCACCGGGGCCGAACCGTGCGCGATGGTGGCGGCGGCGAGGGCCATGCCGAACGGGCTCACCACCACCTTGCCCTGGCCGATGCCGTCCTCCGCGCGCTGCACCATGTCCTGCGACTCCGGCACCTGACCGGAGATCGTCGGCAGGCCGACCACCGTGTAGTCCGGTCCGATACCCAGCTGTGCCGCCGCCGACCGCAGCGCGTCGGCGGGCAGGCGGCTGGCCAGCTTGGCGAAGGAGGTGTTGCAGGAGCGCTCGTAGGCGGTGGCCATGGGCACATCGCCGACGGTGAAGAGGTTGTAGTTCGGAATGGTGCGCTCGCCGATGATGATTCGGCTCGGACAGGGCAGCACGGTATCGGGCGTCGCCAGCCCGGTGTTCATGGCCGCGGCGGCGGTGACCGTCTTGAAGGTCGAACCGGGCGGATAGAAACCGGAGGTGGCCACCGGACCGTCCCGATCGGCCTCCCGGTTCTGCGCCACCGCGAGAATCGCACCGGTGGACGGCTGCAACACCACCATCATGGCCTGCTCCCGGCGCGCGTCCACGGCACGCTGCGCGGCGAGCTGCACGAAACGGTCCAGACTCAGTGAGAAGGACGGCGCGGGCTGCGGACGCACCTCGGTGAGCAGGCCGGTGTCCACGCCATTGCGATTGCGGGTGACCACACTCCAACCCGCCCGGCCGTCCACATCGTCGATAATGCTCTTGCGCACCTGAGAGAGCAGGTCGGGGGCGAAATCGCGATCGGTGGCGACCATATCCCACTGCCGGGACATCGTGACCCCGGGCAGACCGAGCAGATTCGCGCCCACCAGGTTGTACTCCCATTCGGTGAGCACCTCGACCGGATACACCCCGCCGTCGGCCTTGCGCGCCGCCTTCAGAATCCCGTCGCCGGTGAGTTTGGGCAGGATCGGATTCAGCGCGGCGGCAATGGCATCGGCGACGTAGGCGGGATCGCGGGCCTGCGCCGGGGTGAAGACGATGCGGTGCACGGTCCCGGGGATCAGCACGTCGCTGCCGGAGCGTTCGTTCACGCGGGCCTGCGGGGCGGGGATGGAGCGCAATTCCAGGGTCTGGGTATCGCCCAGGCGCGGATGGATATTCGACGAGGTCCAGCGCACCGTCCAGCGGCCCTCGCTGCGGCCCAGCTGCAACTGGCCGTCGTAGGTCCAGGTGCGGTCGCGGGGCAGCCGCCACGCGTAGGTGTAGTCGACGGTGGCGGTGTCACCGGAGACGCGGGTGTCGCCGGTGGTCACCTCGAGCCCCTCGGCCTGTAGCTTCTCCCAGGCGGAAGCCAATGCCGGGCCGGCCTTTTCGGGCAGGTTGGTGAGTTCGGCGGCGGCGGTCACATCCTGGTGGGCGAAGGCGTCGAAGAACGCCTCGGCGGTGGTCACCGGACGCTGTCGGGCGGTGGAGCATCCGACCGCGGCGAGCGTCACCGCCGCGGCGACGAGCAGGGTGAGCAGTCGCGTCGACATCGGCACCGAGGGTAGAGGTAACCACTCGCAAACCGGCGGTGACACACTGCACCCGAACGGATTTCGCCGGAGACGTCACACCGCGGCGCGCGGTCAGTCCAGCAGCACTGTCGCGAATGTAGCGATTTGTCGGAATCCGACGGTGGCGTAGGCACGCCGGGCGACCTCGTTGTAGCAGTTCACGTACAGGCTCGCGGTCCGCCCCGAGGCCACCACCGCATTGGCCACCGCCGCCGTCCCCGCGGTGCCGACGCCCGCGCCCCGCCGCTCCGGATGCACCCAGACACCCTGGATCTGGCCGGTGCGCCGGGACAGCGAACCCACCTCGGCCTTGTAGACCACCTCACCGTCCTCGAAACGCGCCCACGCCCGTCCGGATTCGATGAGACCGGCGACGCGGCGGCGATAGCTGCGGCCGCCGTCCCCCGCGCGCGGATCGACCCCGATCTCCTCGGTGAACATGGCGATGGCGGCCACCAGGTAGCGGTCCAGCTCCTCGGGTCGCACCCGCCGCACCCGTAGATCCGGCGCGGCGCTCGCGGTGCGATCCAGGGCCAGCAGCGGCTGTTCGGCGCGCAGCTCCCGCGCCGGACCCCAGCGCTGCGCCAGCAACTCCCACAGCGGCAGCGCCAGCTCCCGGCGACCCACGATGGACGAACAGATGCGGGGGCCGCGGACCGCACGGTCGGCGAAGGCCCGCAGATCATCGGGGGCGCCGCGCAGCGGCACCAGATTCGCCCCGGAGAAGCACAGCGAATTCCCCGGTCCGCCGCGGCTCCACAGCTCCCCGTAGCCGCCCCGGGTATCCAGGCCGTATTCCTGGAGCCGGGCAGCCACCATGCAGCTCGCCACCGGATCGGTGTCGAGCACGCGCAATACCTGCGTCAGATCGCGGTTTGCGAGTTGACGGACACCGGAGACCTTGGTCCGGCGAGTCGGCTCCAGCACACTCCGCACGTTCACAGCCTGCCACGAGTTGTGAAAATGCGCCCCACGTATGCCGAAAGCCTCAGCGTCTGCCCAGGTCCGCTCAGCTGACGCTGACCACCGGCTCGCCCGCACCGGCGGCATCGCCCATCTGTTCGGCCAACCGCATGGCCTCCTCGATGAGCGTTTCGACGATGAGGTGTTCGGGCACCGTCTTGATGACCTCGCCCTTGACGAAGATCTGCCCCTTGCCGTTGCCGGAGGCCACACCCAGGTCGGCCTCGCGGGCCTCACCCGGGCCGTTGACGACGCAGCCCATGACGGCGACGCGCAGCGGCACCTCCATCCCCTCGAGCCCGGCGGTGACCTCGTTGGCCAGGGTGTAGACGTCCACCTGCGCGCGACCGCAGGACGGACAGGACACGATCTCGAGCTTGCGGGGGCGCAGGTTCAGCGATTGCAGGATCTGGTTGCCGACCTTCACCTCCTCCACCGGCGGGGCGGACAGGGAGACGCGGATGGTGTCCCCGATGCCCTGGGATAGCAGTGCGCCGAAGGCGGTGGCGGACTTGATGGTGCCCTGGAAGGCGGGACCGGCCTCGGTCACGCCCAGATGCAGCGGATAGTCGCACTGCGCGGCCAGCTGGCGGTATGCCTCCACCATGATCACCGGGTCGTTGTGCTTGACCGAGATCTTGATGTCGCCGAAGCCGTGTTCCTCGAACAGGCTCGCCTCCCACAGCGCCGACTCCACCAGCGCTTCCGGGGTGGCCTTGCCGTACTTGGCCATCATGCGCTTGTCGAGCGAGCCCGCGTTCACGCCGATGCGGATGGGGATGCCGGCGGCTCCGGCCGCCGCCGCGACCTCCTTGACGCGGCCGTCGAACTCCTTGATGTTGCCGGGGTTCACCCGCACCGCGGCACAGCCCGCGTCGATGGCGGCGAAAATGTACTTCGGCTGGAAGTGGATATCGGCGATAACCGGAATGGGGGACTTCTTCGCGATGGCGGCGAGGGCGTCGGCGTCCTCCTGCCGCGGGCATGCCACGCGCACGATATCGCAGCCGGACGCGGTCAGCTCCGCGATCTGCTGCAGGGTGGCATTGACGTCATGGGTCCGTGTGGTGGTCATGGACTGCACCGAGACGGGGAATTCGCTACCCACCCCCACTTTGCCCACCATCAGCTGGCGGGTCTTGCGCCGGGGCGCGAGGGTCGCCGCCGGTGCGGACGGCATCCCCAATGCGATGGCACTGCTCACGATCGGCTGCCTACTTTCGTGTTGCGATCTTGTCCTCACCCGTTCCGGTTCCGAGTCTAACGACGTCGGGTTACCGGCCGCCCTGTGACAGCGGCGACAAGCGTAGCCTGCGCCGACGCCTGCCCTGGAAGCGGTGTTGCCCTGCGGTCACTTGCAGCCGCATACAGTAAGTATTCGATTCTCGAGGGCGAAAGGTAACCCGGCGGAAGTGAAAGTGCAGATTCCTGATTCGTGGCCGGTCACCCCGGATGAGGCCATCGCCCTCCAAGACCGTCTCCGGCCGCTGGTGATCACGGAAAACCCTGCGCCACCGCACTTCCGGACGATCGCCGGACTCGACTCCGCCTACGACGACGACGGCAATGTGGTGGCCGTCGCGGTGGTCCTGGACGCCGCCACGCTGGAGACCGTCGACACCGCCACCGCCGTCGGGACCACCGATTTCCCCTATGTCCCGGGCCTGTTGGCCTTCCGCGAACTCCCCACCACCCTCGCCGCCCTCGAAAAGCTCTCCACCACACCGGATCTGATCGTCTGCGATAGCCAGGGCCTAGCCCACCCCCGCCGCTTCGGCCTGGCCTGCCACCTGGGCCTGCTGGCGGACCTGCCCACCATCGGGGTGGCCAAGAACGCCTGGGGCGACTACGCCGAACCCGCCCCCGAACGCGGCGGCACCGGCGAGATCACCATCGACGGCGAACCGGTCGGCCGCGCCCTGCGCACCCGCACCGGCGTCAAACCGGTCTTCGTCTCGGTCGGTCACCGCATCGACCTGGACACCGCCTGCGCCCAGGTGCTGGCGCTCACCCCCGAGTTCCGGCAACCCGAGACCACCCGCCGCGCCGACCGCCTCTGCCGCCGCCTGCTGCGCGAACTCTCGGCCCCCGAAACAGCGTGAGCGCCCCCGCCCGGCCTACCGCGGCTTCAGCAGGTGCTCGAGATAGCGCTCCGGAGCGGCGAGAAAGTCCCTGGTCATGCGTACCGGCAGCGCGTCGTCGTAGCCGACGGTCTCGATGCCGTCGGCCTCGTCCAATTCGTAGATGGTGGCGCCCGGCAGCGCCAGCAGAATCGGCGAATGGGTCGCCACCACGATCTGACACCGCTGCGCGACCAGGTCCGACAGCAGCGCCAGCACGGCCAGGCAGCCTCGCGGCGACAGCGCCGCCTCCGGTTCGTCCAGCAGATAGAGCCCGTCGGGGTGGAATCGGTGGGTGATGAGATCGACGAACGATTCGCCGTGCGAGCGCTCGTGCGGTGATCTGCCGCCCATGACCGCGAGCTGCTCCGGCCCCAGCCGTTCGGTTTCGGTGGCCACGTTGTAGTACGACTCGGCGCGCAGGAAGAACCTGCTGCGCGGTTTCCGGGTGCCCCACCGCAGCACCAGGTGGTCACCGAGTTCCGACTCCGACGCGCGTGTGGCGAACCGGTAGTTCTGGCTGCCGCCCTCCGCGTTCATCCCGGCCGCGACCGCGATGGCCTCGATCAGCGTCGACTTGCCGCTGCCGTTCTCACCGACGAGAAAGGTCACCGTCGGTGACAGCGCCAGCGCGCCGACCCGATCGAGATGCCGCACCACCGGCAGATCGAAGGGGTACCCCGACGGCCGCGGCGTCGGAGCCGATACCACCTCGCGGATGAAACCGCCCGCTCCGAATCCGCTGCGCACACCCGATGGTAACCAGCCCGACCCGTCGGCTTCCGCTACGGGAACAGCGTGATCGGATTGACGATGTCGGCGGCCAGCGTGAGCAGCATGTACGCGCCGCCGAGTACCACCACCACATAGGTGGCGGGCATGAGCTTCAGGTAGTCGACCGGTGCGCCGTCGGGGAGGCCGCGGCGATTGCGGAAGAGGTTGCGGATCTTCTCGTAGACGACCACCGCCATGTGGCCGCCGTCGAGCGGCAGCAGCGGCAGCAGGTTGAAGACGCCGAGGAAGAAGTTCAGGCTGGCCAGCACCAGGATGAACATGCCCCAGTAGCCACGTTCGGCGGTCTCACCGCCGATGCGGCTGGCGCCGTAGACGCTGACCGGCGTCTCCGGATCGCGCTCGCCGCCGCTGACGGCGTCCACCAGGGCGCCGACCTTGGCGGGCAGTTTGGCCAGCGATTCCACGGTTTTCACACCGAGTTCGCCGGTGAAGGCCGCGGCGGCGGGGAAAGCGCCGGGCAGGCTGTACTCGACCGGCGGGCCCGCGGTGGCCTGGCCGACGCCGACCTTCGAGACGATCTCGGACTTGCCGTCCTTGTCGTAGACCGTCACCCGCTCCGGGGTGATGGGAATGGTGAGGGTCCGACCGTCCCGCTCGACCGTGTAGGTGAACTCACCGGTCTGCTTCTCGGTCAGGGCGCGGAAGTCGTTCCAGGTGTCGACGGGGGTGCCGTCGACCGCGGTGACCAGATCCCCGGGCTGCAATCCGGCGCGCTGGGCGGGGCCGTCGCCGCTGCACTCCTGACGGGTGCCGTCGGGCGCGTAGCTCGCCACGCAGCCCATCGCGCCCAGCTGGGTCTCCGGCGGCTGCGTCAGATGCGGCAGGCCCCAGCCCACGGCCAGCACCACGATGAGGAGGTAGCCGAGCAGGAAGTTCATCATGATGCCGCCGGACATGACGAACAGGCGCTTCCAGGTGGCCTGCCGGTACATGGCCCGGTCCAGGTCCTCGGGCTCCAGCTCGTCGAGGGCGGTCATGCCCGCGATATCACAGAAGCCGCCCAGGGGCAGCGCCTTCAGGCCGTACTCGGTCTCGCCGCGGCGGAAGGAGAACACCTTGGGGCCGAAGCCGATGAAGTAGCGCCGCACCTTCATCCCGGTGGCCTGCGCCGCCCACATGTGGCCGCATTCGTGCAGGGCAACCGAGAAGGTGATACCGAGCGCGAACAGTGCGAAGCCGATCGCGAACACCATGCGGTCTCGAATCCTCCTAGCTAGTTGCGCACGAAGGCGCGGGCACAGTCACGCGCCCACGTATCCGCCGCGAGCACCTCGTCCAAGGTACTGGGTTCCGCGGACCAGCGGTCGGCGGACTCGACGACCCGCGCCACCGTGCGCACGATGTCGGGGAATCGGATCACGCCGTCGAGGAACGCCTCGACCGCGATCTCGTTGGCTGCGTTGTAGACCGCGGTCACGCAGCCGCCCGCCTTACCCGCCCGGCGGGCGAGTTCGACCGCCGGGAACACCGTATTGTCCACGGGCTCGAAGGTCCAGGTCGCCGCCTGGGAGAAGTCGCAGGCCGTCGCCGCGCCCGGCACCCGGTCAGGCCAGCCCAGCGCCAGCGCGATGGGTAGCCGCATATCCGGCGGGCTGGCCTGGGCCAGGGTGGAGCCGTCGGTGAAGGTGACCATGGAGTGCACGATGGACTGCGGGTGCACGGTCACGTCGATGCGGTCGTAGTCGATGCCGAACAGCAGATGCGTCTCGATGAGTTCCAGGCCCTTGTTCACCAGGCTCGCCGAATTCAGGGTGTTCATCAGCCCCATGGACCAGGTCGGATGCGCCTTGGCCGCGGCGGGATCGACCGATTCCAGCATCTCGGTGGTCCAGCCGCGGAAGGGACCGCCCGAGGCGGTGAGCACCAGCCGCTCCACCTCCTCGGCCCGGCCGCCGCGCAGGCACTGGGCCAGGGCGGAATGCTCCGAGTCGACCGGCACGATCTGTCCGGGCGCGGCCGCGCGGGTGACCAGCGAGCCGCCCGCCACCAGGGATTCCTTATTGGCCAGGGCCAGCCGTCGACCCGATTCGAGGGTGGCGAGGGTCGGCTCCAGTCCGAGCGAGCCGACCAGCGCGTTGAGCACCACATCGGCGTCGGTGTCGCGCACCAGCTGCGCCGCCGCGTGCGGACCGGCCAGCGGCACACCGAGTTTCGCGGCCGCGGCGGGATCGGCGACCGCCACGTTGCCGGTACCGGTGGCGGCGATCTGGCTGGCCAGCAGTTCGGTGTTGCCGCCGCGCGCGGCCAGGCCCACCACTTCGAATCGATCCGGATTGGCGGCGATCACCTCGAGCGCCTGTGTGCCAATGGAACCGGTGCTGCCCAGCAGCAGGACTTTCACAACGTCGGACACGCGTTCATTGTCTCCCGAATCGAATCCGGCCGATCCCCCGGCCGCGTCACCGCCACCCTGCTGGCTACGACGCATGGTCGTATGCCACCATATTGGCCAGCAATCAATCGAGCCATCAAGGAGCGAAAGTGGCCGCCACGGAACTGGAACCCACCCACAGCGCCGGTGTCGTCACCAAGGTCGATCCGGCCGAGGTTCCTTCCGCCGCCTGGGGTTGGAGCGGCGAGTCGAAGCGCACCTTCCGCATCGCGGGCTGGGTTGTCGTCGTCATTCTGCTCGGCATGCTGTTCGAGGGCCCGCAGGGCGCCTCGTCGGGTTCGGGCAATGTCGGTTACCTGTTCACCATCGGCTTCGCCGCGCTGCTCGCGTTCGTGCTGATTCGCGACTCGATCATTTCCCGCAAGCCGCGGTAATCCGCCACGCACCACGGTGAATCGGGCCGGGTCGCCATGCGCGACCCGGCCCGATTCTCGGTATTGCCCGGAAGAACTACTGGTTCTCGGGGGCGTTGATGCGGTTGTGGAAACCGATGCCCACGATGATGGCGGCGGGCACACCGGTCAGCACCAGCCCGGCGGCAGCGCCCAGCGGTATGCCAATGGCCGCACCCGCGAGGCACCCGGCGATACCGGTCGCGCCGCCCAGGTCCAGCACCGGGATGCCCAGCACCAGGCCGCCGATGCCGCCGATGGCGCAGCCCGCGCCGCCGCCGACGATGGTGCCCACCAGGGTGCCGATCGAGGTGATGATGCCGAACTGGGTGGCGGCGGCGGAGACGGCGTCGTCGAACGCCTCCTGCTTGACGACCGGCTTGACCATGCCCACCGGGCGGGCGTCGGCGGCGTCCTTGCTCGGGGTCAGGGTGGCGCGCAGGCCGTCGACCGCGGCGTCGATCGGGTACTGCAGATCGTTGAGCGTGTAGCTCAGCGGGAACGCGGTGACGATGTTGCCCGCGTTGTCGCGCACCGCGAACTGGCCGTTGTCGGTGGTCAGGGACCCGGCGGAGGTCTCCAGCACGATGGAGTCACCCTCCAGGTGGGTGCTCCAGTTGATGGCGGGCAGCACCGAATTCACGCCCTGGTTGATGCCGTCCAGCAGGGAGGGGATGACACCCGGGGCGGGCGCGGGGGCCGGAGCCGGAGCCGGCTGCGCGTAGGAGGTACCGGTGGCGATGCCGAGTGCCGCGATGACCAGGGCCGAGGTTGCGGCGACCTTCGTGAACTTCATATGTGTGCGTCGCTTTCGAAACAGCGTTTCGCGCATCCAACTTCTGGAGCGCGGGTCCTCGGTGAGCACCCGTGGTCAAGTGTCCAGCAGATTGTTGCTGAAAAGTAACTTAGAAAGTGCTGAATGTTAGGAAAGCGTCAACAGAACCAGACCTCAGGTATGAAAAGTCCCGCAGTGGGCCAACTTTCGGCATTCAAGGGAAGTGGCATGATCTACGTCACAGAACCCTCAGAATCGGACAAAAGCGGTATAGCTCACAGGCTATAAGCGCAGCTAGCGGCCCCTGCGCCGACCGTTACGCCCACCCGCGGCACGCCCCCGTCTGGCTCCCGCGCGCTGCCCGGCAGCCGGGTGGCCACTCCCCTGCTTCTGCGGCTTCTGTGTCGATCGCTTCGACTGCTCCCCGGTTGCCTCACGTCCGGACGGCGACCGGGAGCTGCGCTCGGTCCGGCCGCGCACGATGCCGACGAACTCCTCGGTGGTATCCGAGGTCGCCTCGATCGGCCAGGCCAGCGCGATCTGGGTGTCGGGCGCGTCGGTGACCGTCCGGAACACCACATCCCGGCGGTGATGCAGACGGGCGATGGAATGCGGCACGATGGCGACCCCGACATTGGCGGCCACCAGTTCGATGGCACCGGCGGCGGCATCCAGGTCGGCGGTGTCCTGCACGCGCTCGTCGGCCAGGTCGGCGGTGCTCACCTCGTCGTAGACCGAGATGGGGTGGTCCTTGGGCACCACCACGACCGGCACCTCGCGGTAGAGCGGGATGGCGTGCATACCCTCCCGGTCGATGGGCAGGCGCACGAAGCACATGTCGACGCGTCCGGACCGCAGCGCCTCGTCCTGCTCCCCCTGGGCGACGACGACCAGTTCCAAGCGCTGTCCGGGAAACCGCTCACCCCACTTGCGCTCCCATTTGGTGGGCGTGACACCGGGAACGAACCCGACCCGCAGCGCAGGGGCGTCGGCGGACGCGTCGTCGTTGGTCATTCCCGAAAGCGTACTGAACCGCCGGATCGGCCCCGCCGACCCGCCCGATAGGCTTGGCCGGTGAGCCCGGACCAGAATTCGCAACTGATGAAGCCGCTGACGGCGGCCGACAAACTCGGCGTCTACCTCCCCGCCACGCCGGAGGAGTTCCGCGGCACTCCGATCTCCCGCGCCCAACTCGACGAACTGCGCGAGAACCCGCCGCAGTGGCTGACCGACCTGCGCGCCAACGGCCCGTTCCCCCGCGACATCACCGCCCGCAAACTCGGCATCACCAACAGCGGCCTGAGCCGCGCAGAGGTCGCCGACGCGCTGACCGCCGCCGAGATCGCGGAACTGCTGGCGGATCCGCCGGATTGGCTGGTGCGCGAACGCGCGAACGCCGAGCAGGTGCGCGCCGAGGCGCAGCGGGTGAAGGCCCAGCGCGAGGAGCGCCGAACCACCGGCAACCGACCCCGGCGCGACCGCGGAACAGGCTGGTAGAACGCCCGTTCCCGGTGCGGCCGATCAGGCTCCCGGCGGACCGGAGTACGGGCTACCCGCAGTGGGCGGGGTACCGGATTCGGCGTACGGTGCCCCCGGTTGTCCGGGATACGGCGCTCCCGGCTGCCCCGGATGCAGCGCTCCCGGCTGCCCCGGATGCAGCGCTCCCGGCTGGCCCGGGTACGGCGCTCCCGATGGGCCGGGATACGGATTCGCCGGTTGCCCGGGGTACGGCTCTCCCGGCTGTCCGGGATACGGCATCCCCGCTGGACCGGCGTACGGTGCGTATCCGGCGGGGGCCGGGCGGAAGTACGCCGTGGACTGCTTGTTCCACAGCAGGATCACCGCGGCGAGGCCGACGCACCACAGCACGACGCTGAACATGGTGGACACCACCGTGGTGCGCGCCTCCGGCATGAAGATGCCGATCAGGGCGAACAACATGGACGCCGTGTAGAGGCCGAAGAGGACCGTGGCCGTGACGCGGGCCCAGTTCTTCCCGGCCCGGTTGGCGAAGGCCATCCACACCCACAGCCCCACCGAGATCAGCGAGAACACCACGCCGACCCCGAACGAGACGGCAACCAGCGTGTCCAGCTCACTCTGGGTGAACACGCCCTCCGTGGTTTCGGCCATCTCCTCGCGCAGCGACGGCAGTTGCAGAAAGCCGATCAGCGTACTGAGAACGGTCAGCACCGCCCCGGCCAGCATGAGGTAGTAGGCGTTCTGCACCGGACGCGGCGGCCCCGGCGACGTGACCGCGGCGTCCGGATACGGCTGGTACGCGGCCGGATACGGCGATGGCGTGCCGGGGTATTCCGCGTATCCGGCCGAGGAGGACGGCGGCGCGGCGGAGTAGGACGGCGGCATCGCCAGGTGTTGGGTGGGGGCGTCGCCGGGCGGGTACGCGCCGCCGGGCGGCGTGGACATGTACTGCGTGGGCGGGTCGACGGGCAACCGGTTCCCATCGGCCTGCGGACTCGCACTCGCCCACGGGTTCGCGGCCGCGTCCGGGCCCGCAGCGGCGGGCGGCGGTGCCGTGGACACCTGCTGTGTCGGCGCATCGACGGACTGCGGGTTCGATTCGGCCTGCGGCGGCGCGGCGGAGTCTGGCTGCGGTGCGGCGTGATCGTCCGCGGCCGCCGCCGAGTTCCACGGCTGCTCCGGATACGGCGGGCGTAGGTCCGGGTGCTGGTCAGGCTGCGATTGTTCGCTGGTCACGGGCTCTCCCCCTGCGGTCGGTGTCCGCCGCAGCATATCCCGGGTCGGATGGCGGAGCGGTCAGGCGTCGGGGCGGCGGGCCAGGTATTCGCGCAGTGTGAGCGGTGGTCGGCCGCCGATATCCGCGATGGCCTCGGTGACGCGGTAGAGCTGGTGACCGGATCCGATGGCGGCGAACATGCGCCACAGGTGGGAGAGGTGTTCGACGACGACCTCGTCCCGGTACAGGGCGGCGGCGGTGCGCTCCCACTCGCGCGGGTCGACGTCGACGTAGCGCACGCCGAAGGCCGCCGCCGCCTCACCCGCGGTCAGTACCTCTCCGGTGAGCCAGTACACCGGGTCCGCCTTGTCGGCACGCAGCAGCAGGCCGGTGCCCACCCGCGCGACGTCTTCGGCCGCGATCAGGGGCAGCACGGTATCGGGTGAGCCGAGCGGCAGCGCCAGGGCGCCGCTGTGCTCGACCACCACCCGCAGATTCTCGAAGAACACCGCCGCCCGCAGGTGCACGGCCCCGATCTCGGCGCGGTCGAGGACCTGTTCGGCGACCCAGTGCCTGCGCATGTGCGGGGTGCCCGCCTGCGGGTCCGAACCGAGCTGCGACACCGCGACCACGCGTTCGAGCTGTTCGCGATGCGCGGCCGCGGCGAAAGCGGCCGTGGCGTCGAGCATTCCGGCGGTGACCGGATAGGTGAAGTACGCGCGGCGCACCCCGTGCACGGCGGGCAGCACGGTGGTGATCTCGCGGAGATCGCCCACGGCGACCTCCGCGCCCAGCTCCCGGAGCCCGTCGGCGCGGGCGTCGTCGGTGCGCACGAAGGCGCGGACCGGCCGATCGGCACGACGCAGTGCCGCGACGACCCGGCGACCGGTGGAGCCCTGGGTGCCGCCGGCCGCGCCGGTGACGAGTATCGGTTCCATGCCGTCCTCCTCAGGATCCGGTCGGCAGGTCGACCGTGAACGCGTCCCGATCGGCCAGTGCGCCGAGGAATTCCGGCGCGTCGAAGGCTTCGCCCGGGCTGACGACGCCGCTCTTCACCGTGCCCCCGGCGACGCGGACCGCGGCCTC
Source organism: Nocardia otitidiscaviarum (assembly GCF_007362295.1). Classification (NCBI taxonomy): domain Bacteria; kingdom Bacillati; phylum Actinomycetota; class Actinomycetes; order Mycobacteriales; family Nocardiaceae; genus Nocardia; species Nocardia otitidiscaviarum. Next base: position 4,719,872 of record NZ_CP041695.1, read on the forward strand.
CACGGAGGCGAGCGCACCCGCCCGCCAGAGATCACGTCCCCGCAGCGTGCCGGATGCCGATCCCGATGCGCCGAGAACCTGTGCGGCAATGGTGAATTCGCTGTCGGCGCGGTCGGCGGAGTCGAGGTGTTCGCTGGCGAACGCCTGTTCCTCCTCGAAGGTGCGGGCGGTGAGCTGCGCCTCCACCGAACGCACGGCGGTGTGCCGGGGCACGGTGAACGCCTCCGGGAACGGGACCGGCGCGATGACGGCGCGCGGCCCGACGGGTGGCGGGAAGGCGAAGACCGCACTGCGCGGTTCCACGAATCCGATGCGCAATTCCCCGTTCTCGAAGCCGACGCGCTCGGTGTCGGCGAACAGCAGCCGTGCCGTATTCACCGCTCCCGTGGTCATCTTCCAGTTGGTCACCGCGTATGCCACGGTGATGCGGTCGATGTCGGCGACCCCGCGCGCCACCGCACCGGCGAGCAGGTCGCCGAGGCCGCCGTAGAAGCTGAGACTCGGGATCATGGTGATCCCGGCGCGCTGCGCGGTCTCGGCGAGGGTGTCGTACAGCTGCCGCACCGGGTGCACCTCGACGGAATGGTCGATGTAGTGGCAGCCCGCCTCGGCCGCGGCCCGCGCGACCGGCATGCCGGTGACGGCGAACGGGCCCGCGCAGTTGATGATCACATCGGCGGTATCGGCAAGTGCGCGTAGCGATTCGGCGTCGTCCACGGCGGCGGTGTGCGTTGTGACCGAGCCCGGCGTGCCGCTCGAATCCAGGGCGGCCAGTTTATCGGGATCGCGGCCGGACGCGATGACGTCCTTGCCGCGGGAGAGGAGTTCGGCGGTGACCAGTCGGCCGGTGTGGCCGGTGGCCCCGTAAATGGCGTAGATCGTCATGGTGATCAACTTCCATACTCTGGGTACGCATTTCGAGACTTACATACCCCGAGTACGCAAGTCAATGACCCACCGGCGGATACATTGAGTGCGTGAGCACGCGCCGCACCCAAGCCGAACGGTCGGACACCACCACCGGCAAACTCGTCGCAGCCGCCCGAAACCTGTTCGGGCACAATGGCTACGCCGCCACCTCCATTGCCGCCATCGCCACCGCGGCCGGTGTCACCAAGGGTGCGGCCTATCACCACTTCACCGATAAGCAGGCTCTCTTCCGCGCCGCGTTCATCGCCGAACAGGAATGGATGGCAGCCGAACTGGAGCAGGTCGCCGCCGCCGCTCCCGACTCCTGGACCGCCCTGCTGACCGGCTGCCGCACCTTCCTCGAACGCAGTCTGGAGCCACGCTTCCGCCGCATCGTGGTACTCGACGGCCCCGCCGTACTCGGCTGGGACACCGTGCGCGAGATCGAATCCGACCACACCCTGCGCGTACTCACCAGCGGACTGGCCCTGGCGACCGCCGAGGGCGAGCTATCCCCCGGCGACCTCCAGATCCGCCGCCATCTCGTCTTCGGCGCGCTCTGCGAGGGCGGAATGATGCTGGCGCGCACCGAGGACCCGACCGCGGCCCTGCCACTCGTCGTCGCCGAGGCGAGCCGACTGCTCGCGGGACTGCGACACGACTAGCAGCCGTGACCAACGGCGCGTCGGCGTAATTTCAAGCAGACCAGTATGTTTCGACTCGGCCGGCGATCCGACGAATGCGGGCAATTCGCGCGGAAACTTCTGCGCTCGACTCCTCGATGGCTACAGTGTGGTACTCGAAGGTGCGGGAGGCTCGTGGCGCGGGAGGGGTTCGATGCTCGATGCGCGGCCGACCCGCGTCCCGCCGAGCGGTCGGCGCGGCGGCCGGGCCACACCGAGGCCCGCACGGTTCCCGCACGCGCACAGTCGATTCGGTCCGCACTCGAATTCGGCACCGGTCGCCCACGCGTTCGCCACCGGTCACTCGCGCACCACGATCGGGTAATGAACCTAGAAGAACAGGATCGACGATGACCGATGACCGGTTGACACTGAGTGAGCGATGCGTGCTGCTCGTGCTGATGGCCGAGGCGCGCGAACTGACCAATGCCGAACTGTCGTCGGTCGCGGGCATCAAGCTCGACGGTCGCTACCGGCGCCACCTCAACGATCTCGGTCTGGTGAGCAGCGCCCTGGTCGGGCGGGCGTACGTGCACGAGCTGACCGACAAGGGCGCGGTGTGGTGTGCCGAGGAATTGACGCGGCAGCGACCCGCCCGGTCCGGGTGCGCCGGTGGGGCGCTCTATGCCGTGCTGGCGGGACTGCGGCGGTATCTCGACGACAGCGGACAGGTGCTCGCCGACGTCTTCCGGCCCGATGTGCCGGGTCGGGTGGAGTCGGCGTACGCCGAGCTGAGCCGGGGCGGCGGCACGCCGGTGCGGCTGGCCGCACTGCGGGAACGGCTCGCGGAACTGCCGCGCGGCGAGGTCGACCGGGCGCTGGAACTGCTGGCCCGGCGGCCGCACGTGCACGTGCGCGCGGAAGCGGACCAGAAGACGCTGACCGCGGCCGATCACGCGGCCGCCGTGGTGCTGGGCGGTACCCCGCGACATCTGCTCACCATCGAGGCGGCACGGTGAACGAGGAACAGCGGCACGCCCTGGCCTCGATCCAGTTCAGCAGCGTACTCGGACCCGATCAGGTGTGGAGCCCGCTGAGCTACCACGTCGACGGCCTGCACTCCGCATCGGTCGAGGTGCTGACCCATGCGGTGCGCGCCGCCCGGAACCGGCCTCGCAGCATGCCCACCGGTCTGGTCCTCAGCGGTGAGAAGGGTGTCGGCAAGACCCATATGCTCGGCTGGCTGCGCCGCCACGTGCAGGATCAGGGCGGCGCGTTCTTCATGCCCAAGCTCATCGACGGCGAATCCTTCTGGGCGGGCGCGGTGCACGGGATCGTCACCCAGCTGCGCGGCTCCGACGGCGGCCAGCTGGGCCGGATGCTGACCGCACTGGCCGAAATGACCGGCTGCGGTCCCGAACTGGGCATGCGGCTGCGCGGCACCATGCCGGTGAGCCGTGGCGATCTGGACGAATTCCTCGACCGCGTCGAGGATCTCGACCCGCAGGTGGCTGCCCAGTGCCGCGATACCCTGCGCGCCCTGGTGCTCTACCAGGCCCGCAGGAATCTCGGTGAGATCGGCCTGAGCTTCCTCACCCTGCCGGAGGGCATCGACGAATCCGACCGGGCCGCCTGGGGTTTCCGCCGCCGCGAGCGGGTGCCGCAGCTGGTGTTCGGCGACATGTGCCGGCTGTTCGCCCTCACCGGCCCGGTCGTGCTGGCCATCGATCAGATCGACAGCCTCATCGCCCAGTCCGGGCGGGGCGATGCGGACCAGCTCGCCAACCGGCTCGCCGACGGGCTGATGCGGATGCGTGAGGAAACCGTTCGGACCCTGATCGTCGCCGCCTGTATCCCCAAATCCTGGGAGCTGCTCACCGCCCGCGCGGTGAACTCCGCCGCGGACCGGTTCACGGTGCTCGAACTCTCCACGGCCATGCCCTCCGAGGCGGTTGCCACCGCCATCGTGGAACGCCATCTCGGCAGCCTGTACGCCGATATCGGATTCGAGCCGCCGTATCCGACCTGGCCGGTGCTGCCGCGGGCGTTCGATGATCCCGAGGTCGCCATGTACACCCCGCGCCGCCTGCTCCAGCGGGTGGAGGAACACGTGCGCGGCTGCCTGGCCGCGAACACCATCGGCGAACTCGCCTCGTTCGGGCTGGCCGTACCGGCGGCCGACCCCACCCGGGCGATTCCCGCGGCCGGCGGCTCGACGACGCTCGACGAACGCTTCGCCCGGCTGCGCGCCGGCGCGAACGTGGCGGGACCGTTGGACCCCACACGCGAGGACGACCTGATGTTCTCGCTGCTGAATTCGGCGCTGGCCTGCTACGTGCTGGAACAGCCGGGCGGGGGGCAGCAGCTGACGGTCGATCCGCCCACCCTGGTGCGACCCGCCCTGCACGCGCGGCTGCGGCGCACCCTCGACGAGGCCAGCGAGGACGAGGAGCACTGGAGTTTCCGGGCCATCGCCCACGGGCACGCGCGCGCGGTCCTGACCCGACTGCGCTCGGCGTGTCTGGAGGCCGGTATCGGACCACGGGCCCGCAAGCGGCATCTCGTGATCGTGCGGAACACCCCGTACTCGTCCGGTCCGGCCACCCGGGCCGCCTTGGCCGAACTGGAAGCGGCACAGGGGCTCTCGTTGAGCATCGACGAGGAGGACCTACGCACCTTCAGTGCGCTGCACACCATGTACGGCGAGGCGGGCCCGGAGTTCCACGGCTGGTTGACGACTCGGCGGCCGGCCAGCGAATCACGGTTGTTCAGGCGCGTTCTCGGCGATGCCGTCACGGAGGCGCTCGAACCGCCCGCAACTCTCGAACCGCCCGCCACCGTCGAACAGGCCGCCCCGCCATCGGCGGTCACCGAGCCGAACGCACCCGACGACGCCGAGCGGCCCATGCTCACCGTGGGCCGCCAGGTGGACACCGGTGCGGCCTTCCAGGTTCCGCTGCACCAATTGCGCAAGCACACCGCGGTTTTCGCGGGCAGCGGTTCGGGCAAGACCGTCCTGCTGCGACGGCTGGTGGAGGAGGCCGCGCTGCACGGCGTGTCCTCCATCCTGATCGACACCAACAACGATCTGGCCCGGCTGGGCGACAGCTGGCCCGCCGCACCGGATGCGTGGGGGCGTGCGGACGCGGAGCTGGCCGAGCGGTACTTCAACGATACCGAGGTGATCGTCTGGACGCCCCGGCGGGAAGCGGGACGACCACTCGCCCTGAATCCGCTGCCCGACTTCGGCGATGTGCTGGACGACCCCGACGAGTTCCGCACCGCCATCGACGCCTCGGTCGCGGGGCTGCTCCCCCGCACCGGACTGACGGCGGCGAAGCTGCGCACCGGCACCGCGGTACTGACCGAGGCGCTGACCCATTTCGCGCGCGAGCACGGCACCGAACTGAACGCGTTCGTGGAACTGCTCGCCGCCCTGCCGGAGGGCGTCAGTTCCATCCGGAACGCGGCCCGGCTGGCATCGGGAATGGCCGACGAACTCAACGCCGCCATGATCAACGATCCGGTGTTCGGCGGCGACGGTGAACGGCTCGATCCCGGCACCCTGCTCACCCCGGCCCCCGGACGGCGCGCCCGCATCTCCGTGATCAGCTGTATCGGCCTGCCCACCACCGAGCAGCGCCAGACCTTCGTCAACCAGTTGGAGTTGGCCCTGTTCGCCTGGATCAAACGGCATCCGGCGGGCGACCGTCCACTCGGCGGCCTGCTGGTCCTCGACGAAGCCCAGACCTTCGCGCCGTCTCGCGGTACGACGGCCTCCACCGCCAGCACCCTCCAACTCGCCACGCAGGCACGCAAATACGGCCTCGGCATGGTCTACGCCACCCAGGCGCCGAAGGCGCTGCACAACCTGGTCACCGGCAATGCCGCGACCCAGTTCATCGGCCTGCTCAACGCCTCGGTGCAGATCCAGGCAGCGCAGGAACTGGCCCGGGCCAAGGGCGGGTGCGTGGACGACATCGCCCGGCTGCCCGCAGGCCGCTTCTACGGCGCGGGCGAGGGCTCCGCCTTCCGCAAGATCACCACCCCGATGTGCCTGAGCCACCATCCGCCCAGCGCCCTCACCGAGGAGGAGGTCCTGGCCCGGGCCCGCCGCGAACCGCGCTGAGCCCCGCGCCGCACATGTGCGCCGATATCCGGCACGGCACCGGTTCCCGCACATAAGTGCTCACTCGATGAGCACTTATACGCGGAGGATGGTTCTCGACACCGATCGAGAAGGAGGCGTGAAGATGACGACCGTCGTCGCACGCAATGCGGCCGAATGGCGAGCCTGGCTGGCCGAACACAGCCACACGACCACCGAGGCGTGGCTGGTGATCCGGCACGTAGGTTGCGGCATTCCCAGTGTGCGCATGCACGAGGCCATGGAGCAGGCGCTGTGCTTCGGCTGGATCGACAGCGTGCACCGCACCTACGACGCGGACAGTTCGATACTGCGATTCACCCCGAGGGGCCCGCGCAGCAGCTGGAGCAAGGTCAACCGGGACCGAGCCGTGCGCCTGATCGAGCAGGGACTGATGACCGAGCGAGGACGAGCGGTCATCGAGCGTGCGCGCACCGAAGGAACCTGGCAGCCGCTGCCGGATACGGCCGCCACCGCCATCCCCACCGACCTGCGACGCCCGCTGGAGCGAAACGCCGTGGCCGACGAGAACTTCCGCCGCTTTCCACCGTCCTCGAAACGGCTGATCCTGGAATGGATCGCCAGCGCGAAACGCCCCGAGACCCGGACTCGGCGCATCGCGCGCACGGTGGAACTCGCCGCCCGCAACCAACGCGCCAATCATCCCGGTGTGCGCATCGCCGACGACTGAACGCGCTCACCGGTGGGCGGGGCCACGGGCCCCGGCCGTCCCGGCTGCCGAGCATCCCGCCGCGCCACCCTGAGACTCGAACGTTCAGGCTAGATCGTCTGTGCGGCTTCGGCTTCCACCAACGACCGCAGGAATCCGTCCGGCACCTCGGGCCATTCCGGCCACCATCGACCGGCGAGCCGATCCGCGTGCAGGGCGGCGAGCGTGGCCACCACATGCGGCCCGCCGTCGAGGATGTAGCGCACCGATCCGTGCTCCGCGCACTGTGCGCACACCATCGCCAGCAGGGCCTTCGCCGCCTCGGTGCGTCCGGTGGCGGCCAGGCAGGCGACGAGCATGCGCCGCGCCTTGAGCAGTTCCCGGGGCCGGTGCACGGATTCGAGGCGATCCACCCACTCTCGCGCCCAGACATGGGCGAGTTCGGCACGGGCGGGCGAGGATTCGGACAGGAGCAGTCGAATCGCGGTGAATTCCTCGTAGAGCACCGTGAATTCGTCGATCTCGTCCACCGGCCGGCGGCGCGCCGCGTAATCGACCACGGGCAGCGGGCCGAAGTCGGGGTGCGCGGGCAGGCCGAGCCGCAGCCGTTCGTTCTCCACCTCGGCCCGCAGCCGGGGCAGCGACATCGAATGCGCCACGCGCGCGCCCTCGTTCAACCGGCGAATGGCGGCGGCGCGATCACCGCGCAGCGCCTTGATCCGGGCCCCGACCACGTAGCGGGCCAGTTTGAAGTCGACGACCCCCGCGTCCGGTCCCAGTTTGTAGCCCTCGTCCAGCAGCCGTTCCGCCTCGCCGATCTCCCCGCGCTCGTACAGCAGTTCACCGAGCAGCGATCCGGCCAGCCGGGCACCGTAGGAGTGGCTACCGCCGGACTGCTTCGCCACCTGCAGCGCGGCCCGGAAATAGTGTTCGGCCCGTTCGATATCGAGTTGCAGACTCGCCGCCAGGCCGAGGAAGCACAGGCCGTGCACCTTGTTGTAGAACCCCTTGTTCCGGCGCATGTACGGTGCCGCCCAGTCCTCGATGCGCACCGCCTCGTCGAAGTCGTAGCGGTAGGCCGCCGCGAAACAGGCCACATTGGCCCCGATCGCCACCACATAGGGCGAGAGTTCGTCGGCGCGCGCGAAGCACGGCGCCAGCATCTCCTCCACCCCGATCAGCACATCCCCGCGCACGGTCACCACCGCGTGCACCACGCCCGCCTCGGCGCGCAGCAGGGCGGTGGCGTCGGCGTCGAGGCCGTCGCGGTCGAAGGTCGATTCCGCAAGGCGCAGTGCGCGTTCCGCCGCGTCGGCGCGGTGCAGCAGGATATTCGCCCACGCCAGATCCAGTTGCAGGCGGGGATGCGATTCGATGACCGCCGGGGGCAGTTTGTTCACCAGCCCGATGAGGCTGGCCATCTGCCCGTACTCGAGCAGTGACATGCCGTCGCGTTCCACGATGTCGACGGCGCCGGTCTCGTCCCCGGCCAGCAGCGCGTGATCCACCGCCTCGCTGACGTGCCGATGGTCGGCGAACCAGCGCGAGGCCATCCGATGCAGCCGGTCGATACGTTCGGGCAGATCATGTTCGAGCCGCTGCCGCAGGAAATCCCGGAACAGATGGTGGTATTGGAACCAGCGGCCACCGTCGAGACGGCGCAGGAACAGGTCCTGCTGTTCGATCCGCTCCAGCAGCGCGTGCCCGTCGGTAACCCCGGTGAGCGCGGAAGCCAGATCGCCACAGACGCGTTCGGTGATCGAGGTCGCCACCATGAAGTCCAGCGTCTCGGGTTCCAGCGTGTCGAGCACGTTCTCGGCCAGGAACGCGCCGATGGCGTGGTGGCGACCGGTCAGCTGGGCGATGAGACGTCCCGGTTCGTCGCTGCCGCGCAGCGACAGCGACGCCAGTTGCAGGGCCGCGACCCAGCCGCCGGTGGATTCGGTGAGATCCTCCACATCGCCGCGCTCCAGGTCCAGCCCACCCAGCCGCACCAGCAGGTCGTAGGCTTCATCGGAGTCGAAACGTAGTGCGGCGGGGCCGATTTCGACCAGTTCGTGGCGGGCACGCATGGTGCTCATGGGCAGCCCGGTCTGGCTGCGGCTGGTCACCACGAGGTGCAGGACGGGGCTGGAGCCTTCGATCAGGAAGCGCAGTGCGGCAACGGTGTCGGGGTCGGCGACGCGGTGCCAGTCGTCGATCACCACGGTCAGCTGCTCACCGCGCCGGTCGATATCGTTGATGAGCTCGGTCAGCACGAAGCGACCGGCCTCGTCGCCGTGTTCCTCGAGCAGTTCGCCGAGTTCGCGCGCCAGCGCGGGCCGGACCGCGCGCACGGCCTCGATGAGGTGCGAGAGGAACCACACCACATTGTCGTCGTCACTGTCGACGGTCAGCCACGCCACCGACCCGCCCTCGGCACGCACGGCCGCGCACCACTGCGCGGCCACGGTGGTCTTGCCGAAGCCGGTGGGGCCGTGGATCACCGCGAGCCTGCGGTCGCATCCGTGCCGGAGCGGTGCGAGCAGACGGGGGCGTTCGACCAGCGGCCGGGTGCGTTCCGGCGGACGCAGCCGGGTGGCGGGTACCGGCGGGGTCGTGCGGGTGGTGGTGCGGCGGCGGCCGGTCGGGGTGGTGGCGGGGCGCGGAGCGATCGAGTCCGCGGCGGGGATGGGTAGCGGCATCTCGTCGGGTGCGAGCCCGAGCCGGAGCTGAACCTCGCGCAGCGCCGCCCCGAAATCCGCTGCGCTGGGGTAGCGTTCACCGCGATCGCGGGCCATGGCGGTTTCGATCACGCCGATCAGGTCGGGCGGTAGGCCGGCGTCACCGAGGTCCGGCAGCGGCTGCCGGGTGATCCGCACGAACTGCGCGACCAACTGTTCACCGTTGCGGCGTTCGAACACCGCGTGCCCGGTACCCGCGCAGAACAGGGTCGAGGCCAGGCTGTACACGTCGGCCGTGGCATCCGGCACCTGCCCCTGTAGCACCTCGGGCGCGGTGTAGGCGGGCGATCCCGTGATGGTGCCCGCCGTTGTCTCGAAACCGCCTGTCAGCCGGGCGATTCCGAAATCGGCCAGTTGCGGCTCGCCGTATTCGGTGAGCAGGATATTGCCGGGCTTCACATCCCGGTGCAGCAGTCCGCGCCGGTGCGCGGTCTCCAGCGCACCCGCGATCTTCACCCCGATGCGCAGCACATCCGGCCATTCGAGCGGTCCGTGCTGGTGAATCCGCGCATCCAGGGACCCGTGCCCGTGGTACGGCATCACGATGTAGGGCCGCCCCGTCGCGGTGGACCCCACCTCGAACACGGTGACGATATTCGGATGCCCCGACAGCTTCCCCATGGCGAGCTGCTCCCGCACGAACCGTTCGAGCGCCTCGGAGTCCAGATCCGCCGTCAACACCTTGATCGCGACGGTCCGATCCAACGCGGCCTGGAAACACCGATACACCACCCCGAACCCGCCCCGCCCGATCTCCCGAGCCGCACTGAACCCGCCCGCCTCGAGCTCCGCCGCGAACCCTGCGGTCAGGTCGCGTTGCGTGGTGTGCGGATCGATATGCGCCACGACGACCTCGATACGAAACGTGCCAGTTACCACGAGCATATGCCTGTCGAGGTATTCGCGCGGCACCTCACGCGGCATGGCGGCCGAGGCGCGCGCCGAACAGCCGCTCAGGCCCGCCACCCGTCGGGATCATTCCACGCCGAGATCGAGTTGATTCCAGCCGATCGTCACGGCGAGCGTATCCACAGCGTCGATCGCTGCCACATCCCCGGACGCCCGCAACGACATCCTCTCCACCGTTCTTCTCTCCCGGCCTACCGGTGTACAGGTACCGTGAAACTCGGTAGATCTTTACCGGCCAGGTGAAGGGGGAATCAGATGGTCGGACCGATCGCTCGCGAGCGGCCATGACGGATCCCGCAGAGCCTTTTCCCGCGGGGTCGACTTGGCGCGAGCGCCGTGCCGCTCGCAAGGCTTCGCGGCAGCGTGAGCGTGAGTCGGCACGTCTCGAGCAACAGCGCCGACAAACACAAGCCCTCGCCGCTCAGCAGTACGCCGACCAGTTGGCTCGGTGGCAGTTCGAGCACGACGAGTTGTCGGCACTGCTGCACGCCGCCGAGTCCGCCATCTGGCACACCGGGGGCGCCGAATACGGTGTTCTGCTGAAGAAGAGCGAATCGGCGCTCTGGGCCGCCGAGGCGGTTGCGTTGATCGAACCGCGTCGACATCCCGGTACCTACAGCCGCGGGTATTCCGGGGTCAGTGTCCGCATCGCCAGAGGTGTTCGCTACCACGTCGGAGGCTCCCGCGGACGCTATCTCCCCGGCCCGGAACTACAGACACCCATCGACAGCGGCCAAGCAGTGCTCACCACCTCTCGCGTCGTCTTCAAGGGATTCAAGATGACCCGCGAATGGCGTTTCGACAAGCTCCTCGGTATCGACACCAGCCCGGACGGGGACGCGGTGCTACTCCATGTCTCGAACCGCCAGAAGGTGTCCGGCCTCGTCCTCGGCGGTCTCGTACCGGCATTCGAGTCCTTCCTCGGCACCGCGATAGCCATCGCCCAGAACGGCGCCGAAACCGTTGCGCGAGAACTCGAGTCAAGCTTGTCGGAACACCTGCGACTCCGTCCGTCCCTTCCGCCCGGTTCGGATCTCACACAGGAGATACGGCCTTGGTGACGGGTGAGCGCGCCCGGTTCGCCCGAGGTGACGGATCGGCGCCCGCACGAGGACGTGTTCGCGCTCGACGCACCGCTGGACCGTCCGTGTCGAGAGTGTGCTGACGCGGCGGCAGAAGCCAGCGCACTACGCATCCGGGATCGCCTGTGCAATGAGCGTTTTCGCGTTGTCGCCGAACACCGCCTGCCCCTGTAGCGCGGTCCAAGTACGCTCGTAGAGCGCCAGCTCCGAGGGGGCATTGATCGTCAGTTCCGCTGAGATCGTTTCCACCAACGCCATCCGAGCGTCGTACATCGTGAAACTCGTTGTCGTATAGATGAATCGGTGGGCAGTCGGAACGATCCCGAGCAGCAGGCGTACATTGTCGAACCCCGCATCGAGCAGGTACTGCAACTGCACGGCGCGGACGGCCGGATCGGCGACGTCGACATACAACGCGGACTCGTGGATGAGGATCGCATATCGGGTGACGCCGGTGTGCAACGCGCGCTGACGCTCCAACCGCGCCGCGACCGCGGCGTCGAGATCATCGAGAGCGCCCAGGAATCCGATGCAGGTCGACAGCACGGCGCGCGCGTACGCCTCGGTCTGCAGGATCCCGGACACGACATTCGCCGAGTAGATGCGCACCAGCGTCGTGGCGGCGTCGAGCTCGACACCACGTCGCTGCCGCCGCGCATGCCCACCGGCGGCGATACGCTTCCACTCCGCCCACTGCGCTTGGACGTTGCGTAGCGACGCGATGAGATCCGGGATCGCCAGCTCAGCATCACAGTGGCGACACCAGGTCTCGACGTCCGCTTCGCTCGGCAACTGCTTGCCGTTCTCGATGCGCGAGACCTTCGACCAATGCCAGCCCGCCGCGTCACCGAGTTGTTGCCCGGTCAGACGCGCGCCCTTGCGCAGCTCTCGCAGCCGCGCGCCGAGTGCTTGTCTGATCCGGGCAACCTCGGTCACCGGGCGACCAGATACTCACCGTAGGGAACCGACTGCGCCCAGATCCGGTCGCGGATCGCCACCGCGGCCGCGACGAGCACCGGGTCGGTCGACGCGGCCGCGCCGACCCAGTAGCCGCGCTCGTCGAACAACGAGTACGCGACGAGCCGTTCGTCGAGCAGCCAGAAATCCTCTGCCACCGCATCGGCGGGGTCCGCGTCCTCGCGGCGCAGATACCGCACATCCTCACCGGCAGCGACGTTGTGACGGGTGAGCGCCAGCAGATACCGGGTGTAGAAAGTGTGCGGCACCGACACGATCCGGGCCCGCTCGATAGCGACGCCACGGTCACGCGCGCTGCGAACCTGCTGCAGCCAGCCGTCGAACCACGGACCACCCGGATCGATGGACTCATCAGCCCGGAACGCGGTCAAGCTTTCGTGCTCGGTCTCCGCGAGGTACTCGTCGCGGGTCTCGAGATGGAACGCGCGGTACTGCGCGGTCGCCAGGACGGGCCGGAACTGCTCAGCCCCCAGTAGCAACTGCATCCGGGCGCACCTCCACTCCGATCGAGATCTCCACTGCCGCTTCATGATCAGGGATCTGCATTATCTCCAACGCTTCAGGATCAGTCAGCGGATCACCGTCCAGCAGGAAGGTGCCGTGACCGGTATCGCGCAGGCCGTGCAGGCATGTGCCCGGCTCGGCGAACGCAAGCAGCCGATGCGGTATCTCGATCTGGTCCGCACTGCTGGTCTTCCATCCCTGGACAACGAGGGTGTCGCGGTCACTGGCGTACAGCCGAGGAGATCCGTCACCACCCGATTCACCGCCGATGAATCGAACTTTCATAGGGCACCGCCTAATGAGGTGAGCATCCGTGTGAGTTGCACTCCTAGGCTCCCAGGTCAGACAGATCAGTCGCAGCCAATTGCGCACATTTCTGCACATTTGTAGAGCGTGGTGTGGTCGGGCTCTTAGCGTTCGACTCACCCGGCGTCGGTTGTCACTTCCCCCTCTCCACGTGAAGTGCACATCTACTGGCCGCGGAGGGCGGGCAGCAGGTGGCGAAAGCCGCCGACGCCGGGTGCCCTATCCGAGCGCGCTCACCCGGCGCACCGGTCACCGACCCCGGCCGACCGGCTGCAGACCCTCCCCGCGTGGGTGCTCGACACACCAAGGGGAAGCCCATGGGATCGAAGACACCGACCCATCCCGCCGCACCATCCATCGCGCTCGGCGTCATCACCCCCGGCACCGAACACCTCGGCGGCATCGACGGCGTGGTCCGCGCCGAGCTCGCCGTCCTCGCCACCGTCACCCCCGAACGCGTGCTCAGTCGCGGGGTGTTCTTCATCGAGGACCGTACAGCCACGACGGGAGCCGCGTCATGACCACCATATGGGCCGACCTCCTGCTGTCCGCGCTGCTCGTCGGACTCGTCGGCTTCACCGTGCTCCTGATGTTCTTGCCGCCCGTGCAGACCGGCAAGCACGCACCCAACAACATCAGGGGCAGACATCACCTGAGCGAGGGCTCCCACTCATTGGCCACCCTGCTCGAACAGGCGGGCCGGCCACGATGACTCCCGAACTCACCCGCATCGGCATCGGCGTCTACCGCATCCCCAAGGATTACCCGGAAGACGGCAGCCACTGGCGGCAGGAGCTGGCGAAGCTGGCCGACACCGAGGGTCACGCCCTCGCCACCTTCGTGGCCTGGCACGAAGGCGACGCCCTGTGGATCTACGGCCTGCTCACTGCGGTCCACAAGCATGCCGCGTCCACGATCTTCGTCCTCGTACCCGAGCACCTCGACGGGCAACTTCGCGCCATGACCGGCGTCGCCGACGTCACCCTCGCCAACCCGATCCGCACCATCGCCTACAGCGGATACGGGCGGCCCTACCAGCGGCCCGGACTCCGCGACGCCGTACCACGCGCCACCGTCGGCGCACGGTAACCAGCCTCGAATCACGCAGACCCACAACTGAACCGCCAGGAACGCTCATGAAATCGCGAGCCCTCTACCTCACCGCCGCTACCCTGACCGCCCTCGCCACACCGCTGCTACCGGCGGCACCGGCCCACGCGTACTACAGCTGCGACTTCCACTTCAACTGCGGCCTGCCCTACCTCGAATCCGGCGCGGTCGTGGTCACCGGATGGGCTGACTGCGTACCGACCCCGGAATCGTTCCAGCTGTCGCTGACCCTCGAGTTCCACCCCCGCGGTGGTTCCTGGCAGGTCCGAGCGGCAGACCACTTCACCGGCATCCCGAGCCCGCGCCTGAACGCGGGCGTCTACGACCTGAACTGCACACCCGGTCTCTGGCGTGGTGTGGCCTCGATGTGGTTTACCGTGGACAACCAAGACCGCTCGATGGTCCGGGACACCCCCGAGACGATCATCACCTGCTGAGGAACGCGATGCACCCGAAGCCCGCGACAGCGACCCCGCTCACCTGGCCACAGCGGTGGCTGCGCCTTCAGCTGCGCCTCGACCGCGCACTCACCCGCCACCCCCGCTCGGTCGGCAGCTACCCGCTACGCCACGAGGCCGTGTGGGGGTGGACCGTGCGGCCCGCCGACGGATGGCGCTCGCACCGGTGGGCACCGCCACTGCACCACACCCGCTCGATCGGCGCGCACGACAAGCCCGCCGCCCGGGACTGGTCCCTCGACGCGATGGGTATCGACTGACCCATCGGTGACGTCCAAGTCCTGCCGACCGGAATGCCTGCCACCGACCCACCGCTTGTGTTCGACCAGACCGACATAACCAGCAGATAGACAAGGGCACAGTCGCCGATCCGGACGAGGACGACTACTACTACGAAACAACCATCACGCCACGTACCGCAGAAGCGCTGCGCACGGCAGGCGTAGTAGCTGCCGACGAGCTCAAACACCCTGATCTCAGCTACGGCCTACCGCAGGCAGTCGAAGGCCAGAAGCCGGCCCGCGCGTACTGTCGTAATGCGCGAAAATCGAACAGCCGATACGACGAATCCGCACCGAGCAGGCCGCCGCGAGTCGCCGCGAGACCTAGCCCTCGGCGGCGAGCTGCCCACAGGCGGCGGCGATCTCCTGACCACGGGTATCGCGCACCGTGCAGGGCACGCCCTGCGCCTCGACGCGGCGGACGAACTCACGCTCAACAGGTTTCGGGGAGGCGTCCCACTTCGAACCCGGCGTCGGGTTCAGGGGGATGACATTGACATGCACGCGGGAGCCCAGGGCCTTGTGCAGCTTCTTACCGAGCATATCGGCGCGCCACGGCTGGTCGTTGATGTCACGGATCAACGCGTACTCGATCGACACGCGGCGGCCGGACTTGTCGGCGTAATAGCGTGCCGCGTCGAGGACTTCGGCGACCGGCCAGCGGTTGTTCACCGGGACCAGGGTGTCGCGCAGTTCGTCGTCGGGGGTGTGCAGGGAGACGGCGAGGGTCACCGACAGGTCCTCGTCGGCGAGTTTGCGGATGGCGGGGGCCAGGCCGACCGTGGAGACCACCACATTGCGCTGGGAGATGCCCAGACCGTCCGGAGCCGGAGACGTGATGCGGCGCACGGCGTTGACCACGCGTTTGTAGTTGGCCAAGGGCTCGCCCATACCCATGAAGACGATATTGGACAGGCGGCCGGGCCCGCCGGCGACCTCGCCGTCGCGCAGTGCCGCGGCGGCGGCGCGCACCTGGTCGACGATCTCGGCGGTGGAGAGGTTGCGGTTCAGGCCGCCCTGGCCGGTGGCGCAGAAGGGGCAGGCCATACCGCAGCCGGCCTGGCTGGAGATGCACAGCGTGGCCCGGTCGGGGTAGCGCATGAGCACCGACTCGAGCAGGGTGCCGTCGCCCGCCTTCCACAGTGTCTTGCGGGTGCTGCCGTCATCGCAGGCGATATGCCGGACGGGGGTGAGCAGCGGCGGGAACAGCGCCTCACCCACCTTGGCGCGCATATCGGCGGGCAGATCGGTCATCTGCTCGGGATCGGCCTGCAGCCGCCCGTAGTACTGGCGCGCGATCTGGTCGGCGCGGAACTTCGGCAGCCCCAGGTCCGCCATGGCGGCGCGCCGCTCCTCGGCATCGAGGTCGGCGAGGTGCCGCGGCGGCATGCCACGGCGGGGGGCGTCGAAGACGAGCGGCAGGGGGGCAGTCATAACCTCTCCAGTGTCCCATCCGAGCGCGGTCGCGCGGGTGCCGGGGCGGGCGGCGCTGATCACACCACCCACGAACACTCGGCAAGTCCGACATACCTGCGACAACGGGCAATATCCGTGCACTGGTCATAGCTATCCGCAATGATCGGGATATGACAGCCGACGCCGTACACCCCGGGGACGCTGAACACCCGGAGCCCGAGAAACAGATCGACAAGCCGACCGACACGAGAAAGCCCGATCCGTCCATCGACCGGGCGCTGAAAACCCGCACCGGCTACACCTGGCTGGCCCTGATCATCGCGGCACTGCTGGGCATCGTGCTGCTGGTCTTCATCCTGCAGAACCTGGAGACGGCCCACGTCGAATTCTTCGCCTGGCGGTTCCAGATGCCGATCGGCGTACTGGTACTGCTGTCGGTGATCATCGGCGCACTGGTGATGGCGCTGGTCGGCGGCTGGCGCATCTTCCAGCTCCGGCGCGCCGCGAAGAAAGTGGGCTGACGGGCGGGGGCTCCACCGTCGGAGCCCCCGGCCTCACAGCAGTGCCGTCAGCACCAGCCAGGACACGAATGCCGACGGCAACATGGAGTCCAGCCGGTCCATGATGCCGCCGTGTCCGGGCAGCAGGGTGCCCATATCCTTGATGCCCAGCTCCCGCTTGATCTGGGATTCGATCAGATCGCCGGTGGTGGCCACCAGCACCAGGCCCACACCCAGCAGCACGCCGATCATGGAATTCGCCTGCAAGAGCAAGGTGACCGTGAGCAGACCGCCGATCACCGAGAACAGCAGGGAGCCGCCGAAGCCCTCCCAGGACTTCTTCGGACTGATGGCGGGAACCATGGGGTGGCGGCCGAAGAGCACGCCGGCGACATAGCCGCCCACATCGGAGCAGACCACCAGGATCATGAAGGTCAGCACCCGCAGATTGCCGTCGTCGTCGAGCAGCATGAGGACGGCGAAGGAGGCCAGCAGCGGCACCCAGGCGAGGACGAAGATGCTGATCGCGGTGTCGCGCAGGTAGTTTCGCGGCGTGGCGCGCAACCCGTGGTCGAACAGCCGCCACACCATGAGGGCGAGCACGGTCGCCGCGAAGGCCCCCGCCACCCCCTCGGTGCCGAAGGGCCAGGCCAGCCAGATGACCGCCTGACCGCCGACAAGCAGCGGAATGCGCGGCACCAGCACATCGGCCTCACGCAGCCGCTTGGCGACCTCCCAGGTGGCCACCGCCATGGCGACCGCGATCACGCCGATGAGAACCTTCGGCACGAACAGCAGGATCGCGATGAGCGACAGCCCCAACCCGAAACCGACCACCAGGGCGGCGGGCAGGTTGCGGCCCGCCTTGGACTTGCCGCCCTTGTCGCCGTCGGACGCCGGGACCGGATCCGGTATGGCGGCCGACGAACCCGTGCGCGCCGGATCGCCGGATGCGCCCGGGGTCGCGGGCTGCTGCGCCGCCCCCGTCACCTCCGACGGCGTCGCATTGTCTGCGGCGGCAGTATCTTCGGCCACGATTGTCCTGTCGCTCACTTGTCGTCCGTTCGTCCCTACCCCCGGCCGGCGCCGCCGACCGGCTCAGACCTCGAGCAGTTCCGATTCCTTGTGCTTGACCAGTTCGTCGATCTGCGCGACGTACTTGTGGGTGGTCTTGTCCAGTTCCTTCTCGGCGCGGCCGACCTCGTCCTCGCCCGCCTCGCCGTCCTTCTGGATGCGGCCCAGCTCCTCCATGGCCTTGCGGCGCACATTGCGGATGGAGATCTTGGCGTCCTCACCCTTGGACTTGGCCTGCTTCACCATCTCGCGACGGCGCTCCTCGGTGAGCTGCGGAACGCTCACCCGGATGATGTGGCCGTCATTGGTCGGGTTCACACCCAGATCCGAGTTGCGGATGGCGGTTTCGATGGCACCCAGCTGCGCGGCCTCGTAGGGCTTGATCACGACCATGCGCGGTTCGGGCACGTTGATGCTCGACACCTGGGTGATCGGGGTGGGCGACCCGTAGTAGTCGATGACGATCCGGGAGAACATGCCCGGATTCGCGCGACCGGTCCGAATGGACCCCAGGTCGTCCTTCGCCACCGAGACGGCTTTCTCCATCTTTTCCTCGGCGTCGAAGAGCGCTTCTTCAATCACGGCGTTTCCTCCACAGCGTCATCGTTCGTTTCGGTCGGCGCGGTCCGTGCGGTTCACGTCCGCACCAACGTGCCGATCTTCTCACCGGCCACGGCACGGGCGATATTGCCCTTGGTCAACAGATTGAACACCAGGATGGGCATCTGGTTGTCCATACAGAGGCTGAACGCGGTGGCATCGGCCACCTTGAGACCACGCTCCAGGACTTCCTTGTGCGTGATCTCGGTGAACATGGTGGCGGCGGCGTCCTCGCGCGGATCCGCGGTGAAGACGCCGTCGACGGCCTTGGCCATGAGCACCACCTCCGCACCGATCTCCAGCGCGCGCTGCGCGGCGGTGGTGTCGGTGCTGAAATACGGCATACCCATACCGGCGCCGAAAATGACGACGCGGCCCTTCTCCAGATGCCGCTTGGCGCGCAGCGGCAGGTACGGCTCGGCGACCTGCCCCATGGTGATGGCGGTCTGCACCCGGGTGTCGATGCCCTGCTTCTGCAGGAAGTCCTGCAACGCAAGGGAATTCATGACGGTGCCGAGCATGCCCATGTAGTCGGAGCGGGCCCGCTCCATCCCGCGCTCCTCGAGTTCGGCGCCGCGGAAGAAGTTGCCGCCGCCGATCACGACCGCGACCTGCACACCGGTGGAGACCACCTCGGCGATCTGTTCGGCGACCGTCTGCACGACATCCGGGTCGAGCCCCACCTTGCCGCCGCCGAACATCTCACCACCCAATTTGAGAAGTACTCGGCGATAGCCCTTGCGGTCGGGCGCCGTTTCCGGGTCCGTCATCGGTCTCCTTCTCCCTCGGCAGCGAGCCTGCGCACGCACATGAAAAGACCATCCCGATATGCGTATTGCACGGGACGGCGACGAGCTTTATCTATCCTGCCTCACGCGCGGGCGCGAGGGTGACCCGACCCTCGTTCCCGGTGAGAATTTCGAGGCAGTTTATCCGGTTTCCGCGCGGTCCGACAGCGCGGCCGGAGGCGACGGGTCGGGTACCGCCGACGGTACGCGGTATGACAGCTGCCCGGCGTAGCATCGGCCCATGTCCGTCGACGTCGCGACCACCATCGAGATAGCTCGGCCGCGGGCGGAGGTCGCGGCCTTCGCGGGCGATCCGGACAATGCCACGCGCTGGTACACGAATATCCGGTCCGTGCAGTGGCTCACCGCGAAACCGGTGGGCGTGGGCTCGCGGATGGCGTTCGTGGCGCGGTTCCTCGGACGCGAACTCGCCTACACCTACGAGGTGCGGGAACTGGTGCCCGGCGAACGATTCGTCATGAGCACCGCGGCGGGGCCGTTTCCGATGGAGACGACCTACACGTGGGAGGACACGGCGGACGGCGGAACGCGTATGACGCTGCGCAATCGGGGGGAGCCCACCGGATTCGCGAAGATCGCCGCACCGGTTCTGGTCGCGGCGATGCGTTCGGCCAATCGGAAGGATCTCGAGCGGCTGAAGGAACTGCTGGAGGCGCGATGAGGGCGCGAACGCGATGGGGATGGGTGGCCGCTGCGCCGTGACTCACGCACGGCCGATCCTCGCCGCCACCGGCCTCGCAGCGCCCATCGACGCGCCGCGCCCAAGAAGAACACGCCCAGGAAGAAAACAGCCCCTCGCGCAATCCCGTTGCGCGAGAGGCCGTTTCGCTGTGTCAGGCGATTACGCCTGGCCGACCTCGAAGCGGGCGAAGCGGGTGATGGTGACACCGGCCTCGTCCAGCAGCTGCTTCACGGTCTTCTTGTTGTCGGTGACCGACGGCTGCTCCAGCAGGACGACGTCCTTGTAGAAGCCGTTGACGCGACCCTCGGTGATCTTCGGCAGCGCGGCCTCGGGCTTGCCCTCCTCGCGGGCAGTGGCCTCGGCGATGGAGCGCTCCTTCTCGACCACGTCGGCCGGAACCTCGTCGCGGCTCACGTACTTGGCCTTGAGCGCGGCGACCTGCATGGCGGCGGCACGCGCGACCTCGGCGGCGGCGTCGCCCTCGCCCTGGTACTCGACCAGCACGCCGACGGCGGGCGGCAGGTCGGTGGCACGCTTGTGCAGGTAGACGGTGGTGGTGCCGTCGAAGGCGGCCACCCGGCGCAGCTCGAGCTTCTCGCCGATCTTGGCGGCCAGCTCCTGCACGGCCTGGTCGGCGGTCTTGCCACCCAGGTCGACGGCCTTGAGGGCGTCCAGGTCGGCCGGACGGGCCTTGGCGGCCGCGGTCACGACCGCGTTCGCCAGATCCTGGAACTCCTGGTTCTTGGCGACGAAGTCGGTCTCGGAGTTGATCTCGATCATGACGCCGTCCTGCGCGGCGACCAGGCCCTCGGCGGTGGCGCGCTCGGCGCGCTTGCCGACATCCTTGGCGCCCTTGATACGCAGGAACTCGACGGCCTTGTCGAAGTCGCCGCCGTTCTCCTCGAGAGCCTTCTTGCAGTCCATCATGCCGGAGCCGGTGAGCTCGCGGAGCCGCTTCACATCGGCGGCGGTGTAGTTCGCCATCTGGGGCGAGCCTCCTGTTGTGAGTAAGTCTGTGGTGGTCACACCTTGCCGACCGCTACCCAACGGAAACGGTCGGCAAGGTGAACAAAGCCTCGCGGCTGAGAATCAGAAGTCGGCCGGGGTCTTGGTGGCCGGGTTCTCCTTCAGCTCCGCCTCGGCGGCGGTCTCGGCGGCCGGGGCTTCCGCGGGAGCCTCGGCGGTGGCGCCCGCCAACAGCTCCTGCTCCCACTCGGCGAGCGGCTCGCCGGCGCCGGCCTCGGGCTTGGCATCGCCGGTGGCGCGCGCGGCACGGGCCTGCACACCCTCGGCGACGGCGGAGGCGACGACCTTGGTCAGCAGCGCGGCCGAGCGGATGGCGTCGTCGTTGCCCGGGATCGGGTAGTCGACCAGGTCGGGATCGCAGTTGGTGTCCAGGATCGCGATGACCGGGATGTTCAGCTTGCGCGCCTCGCCGACGGCGATGTGCTCCTTGTTGGTGTCGACGACCCAGATGGCCGAGGGCACCTTGGCCATATCGCGGATGCCGCCGAGGGTGCGCTCCAGCTTGTTCTTCTCACGCGTCAGCATGAGGATTTCCTTCTTGGTGCGACCCTCGAAACCGCCGGTCTGCTCCATCGCCTCGAGCTCCTTGAGGCGCTGCAGCCGCTTGTGCACGGTCTGGAAGTTGGTGAGCATGCCGCCCAGCCAGCGCTGGTTCACGTAGGGCATGCCGACGCGGGTCGCCTCGGAGGCGATCGACTCCTGGGCCTGCTTCTTGGTGCCGACGAAGAGGACGGTGCCGCCGTGCGCCACGGTCTCCTTGACGAACTCGTAGGCCTTGTCGATGTAGGTCAGCGTCTGCTGCAGATCGATGATGTAGATGCCGTTGCGGTCGGTGAAGATGAACCGCTTCATCTTCGGGTTCCACCGACGGGTCTGGTGACCGAAGTGCGCGCCGCTGTCGAGCAGCTGCTTCATTGTTACGACAGCCATGGCTCCCGTATCTCCTCTTATCGCTGGTTGACGCAGAAATCGGCGATCTCTGCCCTGGCGCCCGCGGCCACCGGAACCCACGACGCACCTGCTGAACAATCGATGTTCAGCGGAACGCGATGGGACCAGCCGGCGACCCTCGATGCGGGCGCGCGAAGTCGGTCTGCGTACGCAAACCGCTGGACCAGTCTACGGGGGTGACGGGTCAGACAGAAATCGGGTCCCGCGAGGGAAGAGACGGATATTCACACCGGCGCGTGTCATCCACACTCGCCGATACCGGGATTCCCTTGTCGACCTGCTGATACGACGCTGGATACATGCATCGGATCACAACGCCCAGCCAGGGCTGGGGCACCCGCGACCGGCTCGTGCTGGGTCGGGTCGCTCTGCACCGGCTCGTGCTGAGCCGGGTTGCTCTCCACTGGCTCGAGCTGGGCCGGGTTGCCCTCCACCGGCACGTGCTGAGCCGGGTTGCCCTCCACCGGCACGTGCTGAGCCGGGTCGGCCTCAGCTGGCTCGTACTGACCGCCGCGGCATCGCCCACCGGATCGGCCGCTCCGAAGGATGCGTTCGACTGGCCGCTGCGTCCGCGCCCGGCGGTCGTGCGGGGTTTCGACAATCCGGAGCACGACTGGCTACCCGGACATCGCGGGGTGGATCTGGCCGGCGCCGCCGGACAACCGGTGCTCGCCGCGGCCGACGGAGTGGTGGCTTTCGCCGGAACGGTGGCGGGCAAGCCCGTGGTGTCGGTGGACCACGCGGGCGGCCTGCGCACGACCTACGAGCCGGTGCGGGCCACCACGGCGGCGGGACGGCGAGTGACGCGCGGGAGCGCGCTCGGCGTCCTGGAGCGCGGCGACCACGGCTGCCCCGGGGTCTGCCTGCACTGGGGACTGCGGCGCGGACGGACGTACCTGGACCCGCTGCCGCTGGTCAGCCCCACACCGCTGCGCTTGAAGCCACTGGCCGACATCACCGGCGGAACGCAGGGCCGCGACGCAGGTCACGGTTCGAGCCGCGACAGTCCCAGGGTGAACACCGCTACCACGCAGGTGACCGCGATGATGGCGAGGGATACCACGACCACCGCGAATCGACCGTCGCTCCAGTTCGCCCGGGGGCGGGTGTGCAGGATGTGTGCGCGGCGCACCCCGACCGCCACCACCAGGACGAGCGCGAAGGCCGCGGCTACCGGGGCGACGGCCGCGGGCCGCCAACCGCTGACCGCGGCCGCGTGCAGCAGGAGGACGACATTCGCCATGGCGGCCACGGCGGTGCGCCACCACGCCAAGGCGGTCCGCTCCGCCTGGAGGCCCTGTTCGGTCGTCGGAACTCCGCTCACGACAACAGCATTCCGATACCCGACAGCACCGAGATGACGGCGATGCCCGCCGACAGGATGGGCACCATGACCGTGCGCGGCAGCGGATCGCCGCGCCGCATGGCGGCCGTCACCTGCCGCCAGCGCCCGTAGGCGCCCACCGCGATGGCGATCGCGAGCACGATGCAGCTCATCCCCACCGCCGTGCGCAGCCCGTGATGCCGGAACGGCCGCACCAACTCGTGCACCGCCACACCACCCGCCAGCAGACCCAGAGCCGTCCGTATCCAAGCCAGAAAGGTGCGCTCATTGGCGAGCGTGAAGCGGTAGTCCACCTCTTGTTCGTCGTCGTCCACGGGCGTGGGGTGACTCATGGCACCAGTCTCCCCCGGCCGCCGAGCCGATGTCGGAGCACACGTCGGCGAGTCCGCTGCGAGCAGGCATCTGACCGTGCCCCGCAGCGAGCGACCTACGGCTGCCGGTGCACGTGTTCGCAGTGGCCGATGGGGGGTGTTGGCCAACGATCCGTCTCGGCACCGGAGCAGCGCGCGGCAGCTATGGAATTCGGCCACGGAGCCGCCGTAGCTTCCCTGCCGCGTTGGCCCGACGCGATTGCCGACAGCAGGATGGAGCCATGTCGATCCGTCCCGCCCCCACCCCGTTCACCTATCCCGAGGTCGGTGCGACCAAGGGTGAGTTCCCGTCCGGCTACCACCATTTCCGGATTCGCCGCCGGATCGGGTCCGGGCGGGAGCTGTTCGAGCGGGCGGGTGCGGACATTCGGGCGTATCGCATGCAGCGGGGTACCGGGATCTTCCGGGAGGCGAGTACGCCGGTCGCCGAGGTGGGGACGCGGCTCACGGTCCGGCTCGGGGCCGGACCGGTCGCCATCGTCGCGCCGTGCCAGGTCGTCTATGTACTGGCGGAACCGAACCGGCTCGGCTTCGCCTACGGCACCCTGCCCGGGCATCCGGAGTGCGGGGAGGAGCTGTTCGCCGTCGAGTACGACCCGGCCGACGAGTCGGTGTACGGCGTGGTCGCGGCGTTCTCCCGGCCCGGCACCTGGTACACCAGGCTGGGTGGCCCGGCGGTGCGAATCATCCAGCGCTACATAGCGGGTCGGTACATCGACGCCGTCCGCCCCGGTCAGGCCTGACCGGTCTCGAATCGACTGATCTTGTCGCCGTCCACCTCGAACCGCCAGGCGGTGCGCATGGCGCCCCAGCGGCTGTTGGAGTAGTCGGCCACCAGTGCCCGCCCGCCTTCACTCACCGACTGGATGTCCATCCGTCCGGCGGTATCGAAGATCTCGCTCGCGGTCCACTGCCGTAGATCGCGGTCGGACCCGTCGTCGGACATGGTCGCGTCGGCGGTCAGCACCCCGTAGAAGGCATCGCGGTCGCCCGCATTGAGCGCGTCGACGAACCGCCGCACCACGGGATCGAGTTGGTCGGCCATCGCAAACCCTTTCGACTCGGTGTTCACACATTCCGGTCAGGTACGACTGCACTACCTTCAGCTAACGTACCGCAACCGATGTGAGCGCCCCTACCGAGCCGCGGCGGCCTCCACCTGTTCGCGCTCGGTCAGATCGGACTTCCACTGACGGAAGCCCTCTTCGGTACGGCCGCGCCGCCAGTAGCCGGAGATGGAGGACGCCCACTCCGCGGAGATGCCGCGCTCCTTGCGGATATAGGGCCGCAGCTGATGCATGACCGCCTGGGCCTCACCGTGGATGAACACCTGCACCTGCCCGTCGAGCCACGGTTCCGCGCGAACGGCCGCCACCAGCTTCTCCCCCGGCGCGGCCGTGCCGCGATGGATCCAGGTGAGGCGGACGCCGTCGGGGCGTTCGAAGTCGAGTTCGTCGGCGGGACCGGCGATTTCCACGAAGACACGGCCCACGGCCGCGGCGGGCATGGCCGCACAGGCCGCCGCGATGGCGGGCAGCGCGGATTCGTCACCGGCCAGCAGATGCCAGTCCGCGTCGGGGCGCGGAGCGTACGCGCCGCCCGGACCGAACATCTCGATGACGTCGCCGGGGCGGGCGGTCGCCGCCCAGGGTCCGGCCACACCCTCATCGCCGTGGTAGACGAAGTCGATGGCGATCTGCTGGGCCTGGGGGTCGACCGAGCGCACGGTGTAGGTGCGCATGGTCGCGCCGTCCTCGCCCGGGAACAGCAGTTTGACGTAGGCGTCGGTGAAATCGTTGGGCTGGAACGTGGCGAATTCGGGACCGCCGAGGTGTACGCGAATCAGGTGGTCGGTGAGCCGGGTGGTGCTCTGGACGACGAGTTTCGTCCGAGGACGTGCGGGACGAGCCAAGTGAATCACCTCCGTATTAGGATTACCTAACAAACCATACGCCTGGCTGACGATAGTTCGCCGATACAGTCGCGATACGACGGTGAGGGATGGATCACAGCGACCTCAGGCGCGCGGGTGAGCCTGGTCGTGCACCTTCTTCAAACGGTCGATGGAGACGTGGGTGTAGAGCTGCGTGGTGGCCATACTCGCGTGGCCGAGGAGTTCCTGGACGACACGCAGATCCGCGCCGCCCTCCAGCAGATGGGTGGCGGCGGTGTGCCGCAGGCCGTGCGGCCCCATGTCGGGAGCCCCGGGGATGGCCGAGATCACCTCGTGCACAACGGTTCTGGCCTGGCGCTGGTCGAGGCGGCGGCCACGGCGGCCGAGCAGCAGGGCACGGCCGGAATCGGCGGTGGCCAGGGCGGGGCGGCCCCGCCGCAACCAGTTCTCCAGGGCGGTGTCCGCCGGGCCGCCGAAGGGCACCGACCGCTCCTTGTTGCCCTTTCCCAGCACCCGCACCAGTCGACGCTCCCGATCGACGTCGTCGACGTCCAGCCCGCACAGCTCGCCCACCCGAATTCCGGTGGCGTACAGCAACTCCACGATCAGCCGGTCCCGCAGGGCAAGCGGATCCTCCTGCGCCGCACCGGATTCCGCCGCATCCATGGCCGACCGCGCCTGCTCGCGCCCCAAGACCGCGGGCAGCACCCGATGTGCGCGCGCCGACCCCAGCCGCGGCCCCGGATCGACCGCCAAGCGCCCCGTATGCGTCAGCCAGGCGGTGAACGTCCGCGCCGAGGACGCCCGCCGCGCCATGGTGGTCCGCGCCGCCCCCTTGGCCGCCTGCGCGCTCAACCACGACCGCAGCAGCGCCACGTCCACCTCCCCCACTCCGGAGTCGGCCGACCGCTGCACCAAATGCTCCAGCAGCGACCGCGCATCCCCCACATAGGCCCGCGCCGTATGCTCCGACCGGTTCCGCCCCAGCCGCAGATGCCGCCCGTACTCCACCAGCAACGCATCCAAATCCTCGGGCAGACCACTCATATCCCCATGATTCCCCCTCCCCCGGCCACTCCCGCAAGCGACGCGCCACCGGACCACGCGGCGGCGCGAAGCAGCACACCGCTACGCCGACCACCAGCCGCGGGGCCGGCGGCCTTCCGCTGTGCGACGCTGCGAGTGCCGTGGCACCGCGTCGGCCGACCGTGACGCGGCCGATTCTCAACTGTCCGGTTCCTGTCGGGCCGCTCCGGCACCACGTTCGGCGGCATCATGCACCACGAGCACGACGGGCGCGACGGCCGGTCCCGACGCCGTCGGCTTCCGGCTCCGCACTCCGCCAAACATCCGGCCCACTGCGCGATCAATACACCGTAGACGGCGTCGCGCAAGTCCTCCGGGGTGAACCCGTCCGGCTCCAGGGTGTCCTGCCAGGCTTCGTATTCGCCGGTAGCACAGCAGACTAACGAGGGGATCATCGGCGACTGGTACGTCACGGCGGTGGAGCACGCGTACGCGGCGGGCACGCGCACGCGGGCAACACGACCGTGGGCGACACGGGCGACACGACCGTGGACGACACGGGCGTAGTTGATCGGATCAGCCGCGACGGCAGGGACAGTGGACCGCCGAACCACGGCGTGACCGGCATGTTCACGGGCGCGCGGCGACGGCGAGTCGGTACCAGCCGTTCTCGTCGCAGGACACCAGACCGGCCAGTTCCAGGGCGCACAGGGCGGCGCGGACGGCGGGTACGGATAGTCCGGCGTGCTCGGCCAGCAGGCGGGGCAGGCGGGATCCGGTTGTCGGCAGGGCCGTGTAGACGGCGGCTTCGTCGCCGGTCAGGTTGTCCTCCGGGTTCGGCGGGACACTGCGCGGCAGGGAGAGCCGGAGTGGGCCCACCTCGTCGACGATGTCCTCCGCGCCGGTGGTGAGCAGGGCCTCGCCCTCGCGGATCATGCGATGGCAGCCGACCGAG
This sequence comes from Nocardia otitidiscaviarum, assembly GCF_007362295.1. NCBI lineage: Bacteria > Bacillati > Actinomycetota > Actinomycetes > Mycobacteriales > Nocardiaceae > Nocardia > Nocardia otitidiscaviarum. The sequence continues at coordinate 4,747,221 of NZ_CP041695.1, forward strand.
GCCGCCGAGGTCACCGGGCCGGGGACGGCGAGGGCGGGGCGGCTGAGGCGGCGCGCCCACTTCACGGTGTTGCGGGCGCCGCTGCGCAGCCCGGCCTCGACCACCACCACACCGTCTGCAAAAGCGGCTATGAGCCGGTTGCGGGCGAGGAAGTAGTGCTTGCGCGCGGTGACGCCCGGCGGGTACTCGCTGATCACCAGCCCGGTGTCGGCGATCTCGGCGAGCAGCCGGTCGTGCTGTACGGGGTACGGGCGGTCGACCCCGCATGCCAGGACCGCGACCGTGACGCCCCCGGCCGCCAGCGCCGCCCGATGCGCCATGCCGTCGATGCCGAAGGCGGCACCGGAGACGATCGTCCACCCACGAGCGGCCAGCTCACCGGCGATCTCGCCCGTGACCTGGTTCCCGTACCCGGTGCTGCACCGCGCGCCGACCACTGCCACCGCCTGCTCCGTGCACTCCGCCAACGATCGCGGCCCGCGCACCCACAGCACCAGCGGCACCGCGCCGCCCTCGTCCGCACCCGGATCGAGCTGGCTCAATCCCAGCACCCGCCACGCGGGCCATTCGGCGTCATCGGGCGTCACCACCCGTCCACCGATCCGCTCCATGAGCTCCAGATCCCGCTCGGCCCTGTCGATTCCCCTCCGCGACTCGGTCGGACCCCGCAGCGTGTCCGGTAACGCGCACTCCCGCACCGCCCGCGCGGCCTCGACCACCCCGACCGATTCGATCAGCGCCGAGAGCGGCGCGCACGGCCCTTCGACAACCCGAGACAGGTACACCCACGCCAACCGACGAGCCTCCGAATCAACGTCAGGTACAACGGTTTCGGTGCTCAACGGCACGCCGGCAACGTCGGTTCCACCCACCGCAGCGCGTGCGCTCACCGCACCCAACACCCCCGCCTCCCGCGCCGCGCCCAACCCACCCTGCACTCCCGTGGCACCCGCCACGCCGCTCATGCTCACCACGCCGCTCGCACCCGCCACACCGCTCGTGCTCACCACGCCGCTCGCACCCGCCACACCGCTCGCGCTCACCACGCCGCTCGCACCCGCCACACCGCTCGCGCTCACCACGCCGCTCGCACCCGCCACACCGCTCGCGCTCACCACGCCGCTCGCGCTCACCATCCCGCTCGCGCTCGCTGTGACTCTCGTGCGGAACTCGCTTGCCGCACTGGCCACGTCGGTATCGGAGGTGTCCCGCTGGCGACGGAGCGCGGTATCCCGACCATCCGGCGCGCGAGTCTGCCACGCACCCGTATCGGTGCCTGGGTCGGCCGTACCCGAACCGGAAGCGGCTGACCCTGTATCTGGTTCGGTCGAACCCGCATCCGTGCCACCCGTGCCCGTCCCTACCCCTGCGGCCGCACATCCAGACGCAGACGCACACGCATCGGAATCCGGCATCGGTATAGACGTCGGCGTCGGCGTCGGCGTCGGACACGGTGTGGGAGGCGGTGCAGGCAACGGCATCGAACACGGTGTAGGACGTGGTGCAGGCAGCGGCAACGCATACGGCGTGGGACGTGGTGCAGGCTGCGGCTCGCTCATGATGTTCCCCGCTGCCGAAAGGTCAATGCCTGCAATACATCCTGCGCGGTGGGCACCTCGCCGCCGCGCAGGTCGCAGATGGTCCAGGCGACGCGGATGGCGCGGTCCGCACCGCGTGCGGACATCCGGCCGTGTTTGAGCGCGTTCTCCACCGGGGCCAGCGCCTCGCGTGGCAACCGGAAGCGTTGCCGCAGCACATGTCCCGGCACCTCGGCATTGAGCGACCAGCCGACCGCCTTCCAGCGGTTGGCCGCGACCTCGCGGGCGGCGGTGACGCGGGCGCGCACGGTTTCGCTGCTCTCGGCCTTCTCGCCGCTGAACGCACCCGCCGCCTGCGCGTGCATCTGCACCCAGAGATCGATGCGGTCCATCAGCGGGCCGGACAGTTTGCCCAGGTAACGGCGGCGGGCCAAAGGGGCGCAGATGCAGTCGATATCGCGGGCCGGTGCGCACGGACACGGGTTCGCGGCCAGGATCAGCTGGAACCGCGCGGGGAAGCGCGCGACCCCGTCGCGCCGCGCGATGCGCACCTCGCCTTCTTCCAAAGGCGTTCGGAGAGCTTCCAATACAGCCTTGGAAACCTCCGCGCATTCATCGAGGAAGAGAATGCCGCGGTGCGCCCGGCTGACCGCCCCGGGCCGGGCCGAGGGTGAGCCGCCACCCACCATGGCGCTCACCGATGACGAATGATGCGGCGCGACGAAAGGTGCGACCGTGATCAGCGGATGGTTGCCCGACAGAGTGCCCGCCACCGAGTGGATGGCCGTCACCTCGAGCGACTCACGTTCGCTCAGCGGCGGCAGCAGCCCCGGAAGTCGCTGGGCCAGCATGGTTTTGCCGATGCCGGGCGGGCCGGTGAGCAGCAGATGGTGCCCGCCCGCGGCGGCCACCTCCAGCGCCCACCGCGCCTCGTCCTGACCGACCACCTCGGTGAGATCACCACCGGTCCAGGTCGGTGCGGGCTGCACGCGGTCGGGGGCGAACAGATCTCCGTCGCCTCGCAGCCAGTCCAGCAGCGCGCGCAGGGTGGGCGCGCCCAAGACCTCGATGCCGTCCACCAGTCCGGCCTCGGGCAGGGCCGCCATGGGCACCACCACCGTGGACCGTCCGGCCGTGCGCGCGGCCAGTACGGCGGGCAGTACGCCCCGCACCCGGCGCACCCGCCCGTCGAGGGCCAGCTCACCGAGCAGCACTGCCTTGGCGAGCCGGTCGACCGGCACCGCGCCCGCCGCATCGAGCACCGCCGTGGCCAGTGCCAGGTCGTACACGCTGCCGACCTTGGGCAGCGTCGCCGGTGACAGCGCGAGCACCACGCGCCCGTCGGGCCACCGCTCCCCCGAGTTGGTGACCGCCGCCCGCACCCGATCCCGTGACTCCTGCAAGGTGGTGTCCGGCCGCCCCACCAGGTGCAGGGACGGCAGCCCCTGCCCGATATCGGCCTCGATCTCGACCAGCTGCCCGTCCACCCCCGCGACCGCCACCGAATACGCCCGCCCCAGCGGCATCAGAACACCCCCGGCAGATGTGTGATCTCCGGCTCCCCGCCGGGCGGCAGCAGCACGGAGACCACGTCGAAGCGGATGCGCAGCCATGGCCCGGTCTGCTCCCGCAACCACAGCAGCGCCAGCTGCCGGATGCGCCGCTGCTTGGTGAAGGTCACCGCCTCGGCAGGCAGCCCGAACCCGACACCGCTGCGCGTCTTCACCTCGACGAAGGCCGTGACCTCCGCATCACGCACGATGAGGTCGAGTTCGCCGTAACGGCACCGCCAGTTGCGAGCGAGCACCTCCATACCCGCGGCCCGCAGGTACCGCGCCGCCAGCTCCTCCCCGCGCGCACCCAGCACCTGATTGTGCGGCCCACCGTCCAGAACTCGATCACGCGGCTCACCACCGGTAACGCGGTCGTGCGCCCCGCCACCACCACCCCGACCGCGCGCCACAGCCCCTGCCGCCCCACCGGTCGGCGGAACGGCACCCGGCAGATCACCGCCTAGCGGAATGCCACCCGGCAGACCACCCCTTGGCAGCCCGCCACCCGGCGGGACCGCACCCGGCAGACCGGCGGTCGGCGGATCGCTGCTCAGCACACCGCCTCCCAGCACACCACCCCCCGGCGGACCACCGTCCGGGAGCAGTACCGGTGTATGTGCGCCCTCGAGCGCTGGATGCTGTGCCAGCGGTTTCTGTGCCATACGACCAGCGTGGGCGGGACCGCGATGGTCCCGCCCACGCCGAGCTGGGAAAACAGAAAGTCTGGGGATAGTCGGCCGGGTTGTGGACAACCCGGCCTCCGGACCGCCTACTCAGGCAGCCGCAGGTCGGGTTTCTCCAGCTCTTCGATATTCACGTCCTTGAAGGTGATGACTCGAACATGCTTCACGAAGCGGGCGGGCCGGTACATATCCCAGACCCACGCATCGGACATCCGCACCTCGAAGTACACCTCGCCGTCCGCGTTCTGCGGCCGCAGCTCGACCGAGTTGGCGAGGTAGAAGCGGCGCTCGGTCTCCACCACGTACGAGAACTGGCCGACGATGTCCTTGTACTCGCGGTACAGCGAGAGTTCCATCTCGGTTTCGTACTTCTCGAGATCCTCGGCGCTCATCGGGTGGAAAATCCTCCTTCTCGCCACACTGGCCACACTGGCTTATCAGAACATCATCCCGCATACGCGGTATCGGTAGCCACCCGGCCGGTCTCTCGTACGTTTCGCCACGATCGACGGTGCTCGGAGGTGGGGCCGAGCCGGTTCAGCGCCTCGGTGTGCTCGGTGGTGTTGTAGCCCTTGTGGGCGGCGAAACCGTACCCCGGGAACTGCCCGTCCAATTCCACCATCATGCGGTCGCGCGTGACCTTGGCCAGCACACTCGCCGCCGCGATACAGGCCGCCGAGGCGTCGCCGCCGATCACCGGCAGCGAGGGTACGGGCAGGCCGGGGACCCGGAACCCGTCGGAGAGCACGTACCCGGGCGCGGGATCCAATCCGGCCACCGCGCGCCGCATGCCCTCGATATTCGCCACGTGGATGCCGATGGCGTCGATCTCCCAGGCCGGGATCACCACCACCCGCCATGCCAGCGCCACCCGCTGGATGACCGGGAACAGCTCCTCCCGCACCGCTTCGGTGAGCTTCTTGGAGTCGTCGAGTCCGGCCAACGCGGGCAGCGGTTTGGGCGGGAGCAGGCAGGCGGCGACCACCAGCGGTCCGGCGGAGGGGCCGCGCCCGGCCTCGTCCACCCCGGCGACCGGACCCAGGCCGCCGCGGATCAACGCCGATTCGAGGGTGCGTAGCCCACCGGCCCGGCGCATCACCACCCGCGGCGGCCAGTCACCGCCCTCCCAGCGAATCTTCTTGCCGCTCCGCGTCTTCGCGTTCTTGGAAGTCGTCCCGCCACCGGCCCGTGCAGCGGCGGACCTGCGCATACCGTCGCGCGCGGCACCCTGGGCCGCGCCATTGCCCGAAGTCCCCACCGGTCGATTATCTCTCCGTGTTCAGTTGGTCTGGGGGTTCTGCGACCGGATCAGTCCGATATGGCTCAGGGGCCAGATCTTGACCACCGCCTTGCCGCGCACATCGTCGATCGGCACGGTGCCGTCCAGTTCGTCGTCCATATGGGCGCGGGAGTCGGCCGACTCGTTGCGGTTGTCGCCCATGACCCACAGGTTGCCCTCCGGCACGGTGACGGGTCCGAATTCCCGCCCCTGGGGGTTCTGGCGGCCGTACGGCAGACCGGGCACATACGGGTACAGGTACTGCGCGTACGGCTCGTCCAGCGGCTTGCCGTCCACGATCACCCGACCTTGGTCGTCACAGCACTGCACGGTCTGCCCGCCGACCGCGATCACCCGCTTGACCAGGTCGTTCTCATCCGGCGGCACCAGGCCGAAGATGGAGAAGAAGTTCTGCACCCCGCGCACCACGGTGTTCTCGGAGCGGATCGACCGATAGTGCTGGTTCCACGAGTCGGTCGGCCCGACGAAGACCACCACGTCACCGGGCTGGGGATCACTCCAGTAGTAGCTCAGCTTCTGCACGTAGATGCGGTCGCCGGTGCCGTTGCGGCCGTGCAGGGTCGGCTCCATGGACTGCGAGGGAATGACGTAGGGGCGACCGATGAAGGTCACGACCACGGCGGCGATGATGGCCGCGATACCGATGAGCAGCGGCAGTTCCTGCCAGAACGGCCGCTGCTTCTTCTCCTTCTTTCCCTTCCGCGACGACCGGCTCCTGGGCTGGCCGTCGTCGGAGGAAAGGTTCACCGAGTCGCTCTCGTCTGCCACGCGGAACAGAGTAGCCCGGCACCGCGACGAACCGTGCGGTGCCGGGCTACTCGGCAGTTCCGGTGAGCGCCGTTGCGGCTGCTCGGGAAAGCTACTTCAGCGCTTTTCCTTGATCTTGGCGGCCTTGCCGCGCAGGTCGCGCAGGTAGTACAGCTTGGCGCGACGCACGTCACCGCGGGTCACGACCTCGATCTTGTCGAGGTTGGGGCTGTGCACCGGGAAGGTGCGCTCCACGCCGACACCGAACGACACCTTGCGCACGGTGAAGGTCTCGCGGATGCCGCCGTTCTGACGCCGGATGACGACGCCCTTGAAGACCTGGATGCGCTCCTTGTTGCCTTCGATGACCTTCACGTGCACATTCACGGTGTCACCCGGGCGGAACTCGGGGATATCGCTGCGCAGCGACTTTTCGTCGACGAAGTCGAGGGTGTTCATGTCCGTCCTTTGGGAAGTTCGCGCGAGCAGAGGAACCTGGCGGCACTGGTTGCGCTCGACCGGTTCGTACTCCGGATAATTGGGCGGTGCGTCGGGCGCGATGCGCCCAAGGCAACCTGAGCATTGTGCCAGATGGCCGGGCCGCCCCGGTAATCGGGTCGCCTTCGTCACCGATATCGGCGCGCGGCACCGGCCGCGCGGCCCGGCAGCTCAGTCGGCGACCTTCCGGCTACCGAGCCGATGCGTCGGCGGCGGCGCGGACGGGGCCGGGAGCACCGTGTGCTCCAACTCCTCCTCGGTGGCCTGCCGCACATGGACGAGATCCGGCTTCCCGGCGATGAGATCCTGGACGAAGATCTTGGCCTGGATGACCGGCCGCCGGTATCGCCGCTCGCGAATGATGGCGCGCCGCATGGTCCTCGGACGGGACCCGTAGCGCCAGCGCGCCCACGGTGATCCGGGGCGGGCCAGGCGCAGCCAGCCGATGACCAGCAGCGGCGGGAAGAACATGCCGAACAGACCGGTCCAGATCTTCCCCTTGGCGATGACGATGGCCGCGAGCAGCAGGTTCGTGATGGCGAACACGCCGACCAGCACCCGCGCCGCCGTATCCGGCTCGTGCCGGACATTGTTGAGATCCAGCAGCCACAGCGGATGGAAGCCGAGCAGCAGCAGCCCGGTCACCGCCACGGCCACGAAGACCGCGTCCACGGAGGTGCGCCCCTGCTCCTCCCAGTACACGTCGCGCAGGTAGTAGATGAGCGCGAACTCGTCCAGCACCAGCGCCGCCCCCACGCCGAACACCGCGGCCAGCGCGCTGATGGTGCCGACACCGCTCTCGTACATGGTGACCAGGCCGACCCCGGAGGCCAACACCATGATCACACCGAACACCATGTGGTGGATATGGGTGTCCCCGGCCCGCACGTTCCCCGGCCACCACCGCACCTTCGCCCGGATCAACCGGACGCTGACGCGGATCAGCACGAATCCGAGAATGAAGCCGAACAGCAGGCACAGCAGCGGCAATCGTCCGTTCGGGATCACGACATCATCGAGCCACCGCCGCATTTCGTCCATCAGCCCGCTGACTCTCCGCTCCGTGCCCACCTGTGCGGCCGCCGACGGCACGCGCCGTCGTCACGATCCGTTCGGCCGCCGAGCACCGGACCGCCCTGCCCATTGTGCAGGGGTCGCGAGCCACCGGCCAGCAACGCGGGTGCGGCCGACGACGCGGGCGCGGTCCGCTCAGCCGCCGCGGCGGATCCGGACTGCGGTTGTGATCCCGTGTGGCCGTAGGACGGTCCCGCGGGTCCCGACTGTCCGCACGAATGCGGCGGGGTGGTGGCCAGCGGCGGGTGTCCTGCCGACGAGCGCGATGCCCGCCACCGCCAGTACGGTGGCGGGCCAACCGCGACGCCGCCACGAGGGCTACTCGCGGCGACCGACGCTCCGGCGCCGTTCGACATCCGAGCGGTAACCGCGGCCCTCGGTCCGCCGACCGTCTACCCGGTGTGGTCTACTTGCCGAATCCCGCGCGGCGCAAGGCATCCGCCATGGCCCCGCTCGGCGCGGGCTGGTTGCGGCGGTCCTGACCGCCGCGCCCCTGACCACCGCGATTGCCGCCCTGGCCGCCGCGCTGCTGCGGACGTCCGCCGCCGTTCGAGCCGCGCTGGCCCTGGCCGCGCGGACGGCCGCCGTCGGCCTGCTTGGCCTGACCCGGCTCGTCGTCGAGGCGCAGCGACAGGCCGATGCGCTGACGCTGCACATCCACCTCGAGCACCTTGACCTTCACCACGTCACCGGATTTGACGACCTCGCGCGGATCCTTGACGAAGTTGTGCGACATGGCCGAGACGTGCACCAGACCGTCCTGATGCACGCCGACGTCGACGAATGCGCCGAAGGCGGCGACATTGGTGACGACGCCCTCGAGCACCATGCCCGGCTTCAGATCGGCGACCTTCTCGATACCGGCGGCGAATTCGGCGGTCTTGAACTCCGGGCGCGGATCGCGGCCGGGCTTCTCGAGTTCGGCGATGATGTCGGTGACGGTGGGAACACCGAACTTCTCATCGGTGAACTCGGCGGGCCGCAGTGCGCGCAGCACCGTGGTGTTGCCGATCAACTCGGCCATACCCCGGCCGGTGGAGTCGAGGATGCGCCGCACCACCGGGTACGCCTCCGGGTGCACCGCGGAGGTGTCGAGCGGATCCTCGCCGCCGCGGATGCGCAGGAAGCCCGCGCACTGCTCGAACGCCTTGGGGCCCAGGCGCGGCACCTCCTTGAGCGCGGCCCGGCTGCGGAACGGGCCGTTCTGATCGCGATGGGCCACAATGCTTTCCGCCAGCGAGCCGGCGATACCGGAGACCCGCGACAGCAGCGGCACCGACGCCGTGTTCACATCCACCCCGACCGCGTTCACCGCGTCCTCGACCACCGCGCCCAGCGACCGGGCCAGCAGGGTTTCGGACACGTCGTGCTGGTACTGACCGACGCCGATGGATTTGGGATCGATCTTCACCAGCTCGGCCAGCGGATCCTGGAGACGGCGAGCGATGGAGACCGCACCGCGCAGCGACACATCCAGATCCGGCAGCTCCTGGGTGGCGTACGCCGACGCCGAGTACACCGACGCGCCCGCCTCTGACACCACGATCTTGGTGGGCTTGTTCTCCGGAATGCGCGAGATCAGTTCGGCGGCAAGCGCATCGGTCTCCCGGGAGGCGGTGCCGTTGCCGATGGCGATGAGCTCCACCCCGAAGCGGGCGACCAGTGCGCCCAGCACCGCCAGGGACTTCTCGGTCTGCCCCTGCGGCTTGTGCGGGTAGATGACCTCGGTGGCGACCACCTTGCCGGTGCCGTCCACCACGGCCACCTTGACGCCGGTGCGGTAGCCCGGATCCAGACCCATGGTGGTGCGGGTGCCCGCGGGCGCGGCCAGCAGCAGATCGCGCAGGTTGGCGGCGAACACGTCCACGGCGTCGCGTTCGGCGGACTGCCGCAACCGCATCCGGGTGTCGATGCCCAGGCTCACCTGGAGCTTGGTGCGCCACGCCCACCGCACGGTGTCCAGCAGCCAGGAGTCGGCGGCGCGCCCCTGATCGGCGATGCCGAACTTGTGCGCGATCCGGCCCTCGTAGATGGTGCGTTCACCGGGGGCGGGCTCTTCCGCATCGGGTTCGAGATGCAGGGTGAGCACCTCTTCCTTCTCCCCGCGCAGCAGCGCCAGGATCCGATGCGAGGGCAGCTTCTCGAACGGCTCGCTGAAGTCGAAGTAGTCGGCGAACTTCGCGCCCGCCTCCTCCTTGCCCGCGCGCACGGTGGAGGTGATCTGTCCCCGGCTCCACATGAGTTCACGCAGTTCACCGACCAGGTCGGCATCCTCGGCGAAGCGTTCCACCAGGATGGCGCGGGCGCCGTCGAGCTGTTCGGCGGTGTACTGGGCGGGGTCGGTGGTCGGGTCGGTCAGCAGCGCGTCGGCCACCGGCTCGTGCCCGGCCTCGCGGGCGATCTGCGCCTTGGTGCGCCGCTTGGGCTTGTACGGCAGGTAGATGTCCTCGAGCCGCGCCTTGGTCTCGGCGAGCATGAGCTGCGCGTGCAGCTCGGCGTCCAATTTGCCCTGGCCGCGAATGGATTCGATGATCGACGCCCGGCGCTCGTCGAGTTCGCGCAGGTAGTGCAGGCGTTCGTCGAGCTGCCGCAGCTGGGCGTCGTCGAGTCCGCCGGTGACCTCCTTGCGGTAGCGCGCGACGAACGGCACGGTCGATCCGCCGTCGAGTAGTTCGACTGCGGCACGCACCTGCTCGTCCCGCACCCCTAGCTCATCGGCGATCCGGCGGCTCACGCTCGCCAGCCCGACGGTGCTCGGAGTTCCGGTGCTGTCTGCGTTGACGGTTTCGGAGGCTGTCGTCACGCCCGCAGACACTACCCGCGGCGGGTGACGCCGCGTCGAGGTGCCACTCCCGAAGCGCCGTGGCGGCACGCGAAACCGGTGGGCCGAATCCGCGAGCCGACGGCACGGCGCGGCGACGAGTCAGTCCGGCGGCAGCAGATCGGGGCGGCGTTCCCGGGTGCGCCGCAACGATTGTTCGCGACGCCAGGCGTCGATCTTGGCGTGATTGCCGGAGAGCAGGACGTCCGGGACGTCCAGACCGCGCCAGGAGACCGGGCGGGTGTAGCTGGGCCCTTCGAGCAGACCGTCGGAGAACGAATCCTGTTCGTGGGACTGCTGATTGCCCAGGACGCCCGGAACGAGGCGGACGACGGCCTCGGTCATCACGAGGACCGCGGCCTCGCCGCCGATCAGCACGTAGTCGCCGATGCTCACCTCTTCGACCCGCACCCGGCGGGCGGCGTCGTCGAACACGCGCTGGTCGATGCCCTCGTAGCGGCCGCAGGCGAAGACGAGATGCTTTTCGGCGGACCATCTTCGGGCGGTCGCCTGGGTGAACGGCACCCCGGCCGGGGTGGGGACCACGAGCAGCGCGTCGTCCGGGCACACCGCGTCCAGCGCGTCACCCCACACCACGGGTTTCATGACCATGCCGGGGCCGCCGCCGTAGGGCGAATCGTCCACGGCCTTGTGCACGTCGTGCGTCCAGTCGCGCAGATCGTGCACGCCGACCTCGAGGATGCCCTTCTCGACCGCCTTGCCCAGCAAGGCCGTTCGCAGGGGCTCCAGATATTCGGGGAAGATGGTGACGACGTCGATACGCATGGCGCTCACTCCGCGTCCAGCAGCCCTTCGGGCGGGTCGAGGACGATCCGGCCCTCGGCCACCGACACCGTCGGCACGATGGCGGTGACGAACGGCACCAGGATCTCCCGGCCCGCGGGCGGGAACGCCTCGGACGCCTTGATCGACAGTAGTTCTCCGGCGGCGGAGTGCAGCACCTCGGCCACGGTGCCGACGACGGTGCCGTCGGTGAGGGTCGCGGTGAGCCCCTCGAGTTCGTGATCGTAGAACTCGTCCGGATCCGCCGAGGGCGGCAGATCGGCGGTGTCCACCACGAACAGCGTGCCGCGCAACGCATCCGACGCCGTGCGGTCGTCGACGCCCACCAGACGCAGCAGGAGCCGGCCCGAGTGCTCCCGGGCCGACTCCACCACGTACTCCTGGGTCGCCGTCGCCCGCGGCAGCCGGCCTTTCAGCACACTGCCGGGCGCGAACCGCAGCTCCGGTTCGTCGGTGCGGACTTCCACGACGAGTTCGCCACGCACCCCGTGCGATTTGGCGACCCGCCCGACGACCAGTTCCATCTACTGATCCGTGTCGACAACGTCGACGCGGATGCCCTTACCGCCGATCCCGGCGACCAGGGTGCGCAGCGCGGTCGCGGTGCGTCCGCCGCGGCCGATCACCTTGCCCAGATCGTCCGGGTGCACGTGCACCTCGACGGTCCGGCCACGTCGGCTGGTGATCAGCTCGACGTGGACGTCGTCGGGATTGGCGACGATGCCGCGCACCAGGTGCTCGACGGCATCGGCGACAACGGCACTCATTACTCGGCAGCCTCGGTGGCGGCCTCGGCCTCGGCGGCCTCGTCCTTCTTGGCGGCCTTCTTCTTCGGGGTGACGGCCTCGGTGACCGGCTCGTTGTCGGCGGCGGCCAGCGCGGCGTTGAACAGGTCCAGCTTGGACGGCTTGGCGGCCTTCACCTTGAGGGTGCCCTCGGCGCCCGGCAGGCCCTTGAACTTCTGCCAGTCGCCGGTGATCTCCAGCAGCCGCTTCACCGGCTCGGTCGGCTGCGCGCCGACGCTCAGCCAGTACTGCACGCGCTCGGAATCGATCTCGATGAGCGAGGGCTCTTCCTTCGGGTGGTACTTGCCGACGTTCTCGATGGCCCGGCCGTCACGGCGGGTACGCGCGTCGGCGATGACGACGCGGTACTGCGGGTTGCGGATCTTGCCCAGACGGGTCAGCTTGATGCGAACAGCCATGTGCTGCGCCTTTCGTTTTTCGGCAGCCCCGAAGGACAGCCTGAAGTGGTCACGGCCGCAATTCAGCAGCCCACCCGAGGGCGGACCCGGTTTTGCGTTGAGTGTTGTGACCGCCGCGCGGTACGTAACCGGAGACGGGCTGACACTGTCCTCGATGAGGACGGTCGTCCATTCTGCCAGACACCGCGGACGCCGCGGAAATCGGCCTCGCCGGCGCCCCGCGCATCACCCTGCGGTCCGCACAGCCGCCCGCCGTCGACTACGGAGGTGACCACGGGCAGCCCACCGGGTCGGCGACCGCGATGGGCTGCGGGTGCGGCATCGTCAGTCGGCGCTGCCGGTCAGGAACTTCACGATCAAACCGGCCAGTACGGCCGTGAGCAGGCTTTCCACGGACCCCACGGTGTTCACCTCATCAGGTTGGAGCTACACAAACATGTGAAGCATGAATGATTCACTTCTGGTTCGTGGCGGATTCCGAAGATTTCCGGCTCAGCGGTGACCGGTGACCGGCGTGTGGCGGGCGTAGACCCGGCCGCGCAGGACCACCCAGGTCGGGTGGGTGAGGACTTCCGGATTGGTACGCGGGTCCCGCTCGTAGACGACGAGGTCGGCCGGGGCTCCGGGTTCGATACCGGGACGACCGAGCCAGGCACGGGCATTCCAGGAGGACGCGCCCAGGGCGTCGTGCGGTGACAGCCCCGCGTGCATGAGGGCGGTGATCTCGTCGGCGATGCGGCCGTGCCGAATGGAACCGCCCGCGTCGGTGCCGGTGTAGATGGGGATTCCGGCGTCGTGCGCCTTGGCCACGGTGTCGCGGGATCGGCGGTGCAGGTCGCGCATATGGGCGGCGTAGGTGGGGAATTTGGTTGCGCTGTCGGCGATTCCGGGGAAGGTGTCGATATTGACGAGGGTCGGCACCAGCGCGGTGCCGTGGGCGGCCATCGACGCGATGGTGTCGTCGGTGAGCCCGGTGCCGTGTTCGATGCAGTCGATTCCGGCGTCCAGCAAGCCGTAGAGGGCGTCCTCGCCGAACACATGCGCGGTGACCCGGGCCCCCTCCCGATGGGCGGCGTCGATGGCCTCCTTCAGGATGGCGTCGCTCCACAGCGGCCGCAGGTCACCGACGGAGCGGTCGATCCAGTCACCCACGATCTTGACCCAGCCGTCGCCGCGCCGGGCCTGTTCGGCGACGATCTCCGGCAGGTCGCGCTCGTCGTCGAGTTCGATGCCGAGTTCGCGGATATAGCGCTTGGGACGGGCGATATGGCGGCCCGCGCGGATGATCTCCGGCAGATCCTCGCGCTCGTCGAGAAAGCGGGTGTCGATGGGGGAACCGGCGTCGCGCAGCAGCAGCGCACCCGCATCGCGTTCGGTCTCGGCCTGGGCCACGGCCCCGGCGTGATCCTCGTGGCCGCCGCCGTAGCGGATGCCCACGTGGCAGTGCGCATCCACCAGTCCGGGCACGATCCAGCCGCTGTCACACAGGGTTTCAGCTCCGGGCACCGGCTCGAAGCTGATCCGGCCGTCGCGCACCCACAGCTCGCGGACGTCCCCGTCCGGCAGTATCGCTCCCCGCAGCCGCATGCCGACCTCCTGTCGAGAGCCCTCAGTTCTTCGGGAACTTCAGCTTCGACAGATCGAACCCCTCCAGCCCCGGCGGCAATTCGTTCAGCCCGGCGGGCATGTTCGACACATCGGGCATACCCGCGGGCATACCGCCCGGCAGGCCCGGCATGCCGGGGAAGCCGCCCTTGACCTTCGGCGGGGTCGGTCCGCGGCCGCCCTTCTTGCCCTTCTTCCCCTTCTTGCCCTTGCCGCCGCCACCGCGGGAGCCGGGCAGGCCGAACTGGCGGCTCATCATGCCCATCATCTTCTTGGCCTCGAAGAAACGGTCGACGAGCTGATTGACCTCGGAGACCGAGACGCCGGAGCCGTTGGCGATGCGCAGGCGGCGGGAGGCGTTGATGATCTTGGGGTTGTCGCGTTCGGCGGGCGTCATACCGCGGATGATGGCCTGGACGCGGTCGAGCTGCTTGTCGTCGACCTGAGCCAGGACGTCCTTCATCTGACCGGCGCCGGGCAGCATGCCGAGCAGGTTGCCGATCGGCCCCATCTTGCGGATGGCGAGCATCTGGTCGAGGAAGTCCTCGAGGGTGAGCTCACCGGAGCCGATCTTGCGGGCGGCCTCCTCGGCCTGCTTCTGGTCGTAGACCTGCTCGGCCTGCTCGATCAGGGTGAGCAGATCGCCCATGCCGAGAATGCGGCTGGACATGCGGTCCGGGTGGAAGACGTCGAAGTCCTCGAGCTTCTCACCGGTGGAGGCGAAAAGGATGGGCTGGCCGGTGATCTCGCGCACCGACAGCGCCGCACCGCCGCGGGCGTCGCCGTCGAGTTTGGTGAGCACCACGCCGGTGAATCCGACGCCGTCGCGGAACGCCTCGGCGGTGGTGACCGCGTCCTGACCGATCATGGCGTCGAGCACGAACAGGGTCTCGTCGGGCTGCACCGCGTCGCGGATGCCCGCGGCCTGCGCCATGAGTTCGGCGTCGATGCCGAGGCGGCCCGCGGTGTCGACGATGACCACGTCGTACTGCTTCTGCTTCGCCTCGGTGATACCGGCCTGCGCCACCTGCACCGGATCGGCGGCGGTGATCCCGAGCGGGTTGTCGCCACCGCCGATGGAGGTGCCCGGATGCGGTGCGAAGACCGGCACACCGGCCCGCTCGCCGACGACCTGGAGCTGGGTGACGGCGCCCGGACGCTGGAGGTCGCAGGCCACCAGCAGCGGCTGATGCCCCTGCCCCTTCAGCCATTTGGCGAGCTTGCCCGCGAGCGTGGTCTTACCGGCACCCTGCAGACCGGCCAGCATGATGACGGTCGGCGGGTTCTTGGCGAACCGCAGCCGCCGGGTCTCGCCGCCGAGGATGTTGACCAGTTCCTCGTTGACGATCTTGACGACCTGCTGGGCCGGGTTCAGCGCCGCGGAGACCTCCGCGCCCTTGGCGCGTTCCTTGATCTTGGCGATGAAACCGCGCACGACAGGCAGCGCGACGTCGGCCTCGAGCAGCGCCAGCCGGATCTCACGCGCGGTCGCGTCGATATCGGCCGGTGACAGTCGCCCTTTGCCACGAAGGTCCTTGAGGGCACCGGCCAACCGGTCGGACAGGGATTCGAACACCGATCGCGCTCCTGATCTCGAGGGACGTCACTCGGGTACCAGGGTAGTGGGACCGGCGGAGAAGAGTTATTCCAGGTTGCGGCGCGCGGCCGTGGCGGGCCGGCACAGGTCGTGGTTCTCCTGCACCACCATGCCCACCGCCTCGCGCGCGGTGAGGCCGAGTTCGAGGGCGAGCCCGTCCAGCAGCGCCCATTCGGCCTCGGTGGGCGGCTGGACGGCGACGGTCGAGGCGATGGTCATGGCGGTCACCGCCTGCTGTCCGGTGAGGGTGCGTCCGGGCAACCAGGAAACGACCCAGCGGTCGCCGCCGACACAGCGCGCGATGTGCTGGGTCAAGTCCGACGTCATCATTGACGCCGACACCACTTCAATTGCCACCGACTGCTCCCCTCATGCTCGCGATAGCTTTCTCTAGAGGGGGATATTAAGGCGCGGAACGGGGTACCCATACCTATTCCAGCAAATTGCACGCAACGATCGGATTAACTGGCAAACGCGGGGTTTGCCAGTTAATCCAACAACATGGCGACTGGTCAGAAAACTCTGCCGGAACCCATTTCCGTGTCCGATTCGAGCGATTTCTTCGGTTGCTGCGGTGGCACCACCGCGAGCAGCGCCGCCGCGATCTCCGCCCGCCGCTCCGGCGTATCCCCCGCGCCCAGATCCAGGCAGAATACGTCCACCACGGCCGCGCCGAGAGTCACCGCTTTCGCCCAGAGCACATTAGCGCCCACCCGGGCCAGCGCGCCCGCCAAACGGCTGAGCAATCCGATTCTGTCCTCGGCGCGCAATTCCAGCAGCACCCGTCCCGGATCGGCCGTTTCGGACCAGATGATCCGCGGCGCCGCCTGCGCGTAGGGACTGCGCTGCACCCCGCCCGCCTCGCGTTCCTTACGCGCCAACACGCCCGCCAGATCCAAATCGCCGTTGCGCGCCCGGATCAATTCCTGTCGCAGCAGACCGGGATCCGGCGGATCACCGAATCGCGGTGCCACCACGAAGGTGTCGATGGCCGATTCCCCGGCCCCGCCCAGCGAGGCCGACAGCACCCGCAGCGAATGCACGGCCAGCACGCCCGCCGCATCCGACAGCAGCCCGGGCGTATCGGGGGCCACGACCGTGACCACATGGGTGTAGCGCCCGTCCCCCGCGCGCAGGTCCACGTGCACCCCGCCCGCCTCGGCCTTGGCGACCAGCTCTGCCGGAATCGGATCCGGTTCCGGCAGGTCCTCCCCCGCCATGGACAGGCGGCAGCGGCGCACCAGCTCCGCGATGAGCGAGGCCTTCCAATCGCTCCACACGCCCGGTCCGGTGGCCAGCGCGTCCGCCTCGGCGAGCGCGTGCAGCAACTCCAGCAGCTGTGCGTCACCGTCGAGGGATTTCACCACCGTCAGCACCGTGTTCGGATCGTCGAGATCGCGGCGGGTGGCGGTCTCGGGCAGCAGCAGGTGGTGACGCACGATGGCCGACAGCGTCCGCACGTCGGAGGGCCACAGCCCCAGCCGCCGACCGATCTGGGTGGCCAGTTCCGCGCCGACCACGCTGTGGTCCTCGGGCCGGCCCTTGCCCAGGTCGTGCAGCAGCGCGCCGAGCAGCAGCAGGTCCGGACGGGACACCCGCGTCGACAGCGCGCTGGCCCGCACCACCACCTCCACCAGGTGCCGGTCCACGGTCCAGGTGTGGATGGCGTCGCGCGGCGGCAGATCCCGCACCACACCCCACTCCGGAAACAGCCTGCCCCACAGGCCCGTTCGATCCAGCGCCTCGATGGCGTCCACCGCGTTGCGCCCCGAGCCCAACAGGACCAGCAGGTCGTTGAGCGCCTCCTTGGGCCACGGTTCGCGCAGTTCCGGCGCGTCCTCGGACAACCGGTTGAGCGTGGTGGCCGACATGGGCAGTCCGGTCTGCGCGGCGGCCGCCGCCACCCGCAGGATCAGTCCGGGATCGCGTTGCGGGCGAGCATCGCGGGCCAGCACCACCTCACCGGCGTGTTCGACCACCCCCTCATCGAGTGGTCGCCGTACCGGCATGCGGCGCAGCCGGGCGAGTCCGCGCCGCGGCAGGGCGTTGGCCGCGGTGCGCAGCCCGACGTCGACGGAGTAGCTCACCGTGCGGGCCGCGTCCGACAGGGTGCGGGCCAGATCGAAGCGGTCGCCGATGCGCAGCGCCGCGCCGATCTCGTCGGCGTCCTGAGCGCGCAGCTGATCACGCCCGCGCCCGGCCACCCGGTGCAGTTCGGTGCGCACGTCCAGCAGCCGCCGGTGCGCGAGTTCGAGCCCGCCGCCCGGCACGTCCGGACCGAGCCCCGGCATGGCGTCGGTCAGCTGGGCGATGGCGAGGGCGTCGAGCAGTTGGATATCGCGCAGTCCGCCGCGGCCGTTCTTGAGATCGGGTTCGGCGCGGTGCGCGATCTCCCCGCTGCGGCGCCAGCGGGTTTCGGCCTGCTCGAGCAGACCGTCGAAGCGGGAGCGGATACCGCTGCGCCAGTCTCGGCGCACCCCGTTGACGAGCAGATCGCTCAGCGCCTGGTCGCCGACGATATGCCGCGCCTCCAGCATGCCGAGCGCGGCGGTCAGGTCGTCGGCGGCCACCCGCAGCGCCTGCGGGACGGTGCGCACACTGTGATCGAGTTTGATGTGGGCGTCCCACAGCGGATACCAGAGCTGATCGGCCACCTCGGCGACGCGCTGCGGATCGACGTCGTCGTAGAGCAGCACCAGATCCAGATCCGAGTACGGCAGCATCTCGCGGCGGCCCAGGCCGCCCACCGCCACCACCGCCAGGCCGCTGTCGGGAGTGATGCCGACCTCGGAACCCTTGGTGGTCAACCACAATTCGAACAGGTCGACCAGCGCCTGGCGCAGCGCCTCGGAGTCCAGGCGCGGCGTGCGCGCACCGCCGCCCGCATTCCTGCCCGCCTCCCCGAGCAGTTGATCGCGGGCACGGACCAGATCCGACGCCCCGTTGGCGACCACACCACCCGCGACCTGTTCGTTTCGCGCTCGCTCGAAACCCACGACCACACCACCCATCTCAGTTGTCCTGCCGCCGCGCGTCGGCGTGCCGACCCGTCACATGAGTGCGGCCCCGTTCCCACCGGTCCGGCGGGAGCGGGGCCGCCGCTCGAGCTGCTGTCCGCTTACAGCGCGTCGGAGCCGCGCTCGCCGGTGCGAACCCGGATGACCGACTCGACGGGGGTCACCCAGACCTTGCCGTCACCGATCTTGCCGGTGCGCGCGGCCTCCACGATGACCTCGACGACCTTCTCCACGGAGGCGTCGTCCACGACCACCTCGACCCGAACCTTCGGGACGAAATCCACGGAGTACTCCGCACCGCGGTAGACCTCGGTGTGGCCCTTCTGTCGCCCGTAACCCTGGACCTCGCTGACCGTCATGCCCAGCACGCCGGCCTGCTCGAGCCCGGACTTGACGTCCTCGAGGGTGAACGGTTTGACGATTGCGGTGATCAGTTTCATGCGTCATGCCTCCTTGACGGCGGTGGTACGTGTCGTGCCACCCACAGCAGCGAAATCGTATGCCGTTTCCGCGTGCTCCGACTCGTCCATGCCCGCGGACTCGGCTTCCGCGTCGGCCCGCAGGCCGATGGTGGCCTTGATCGCGAAGGCGATGACGGCGGCGACCACGAAGGAGTAGGCCAGCACCGCGACCGCACCCACGATCTGCCGCCACAGCTGGTCGACACCACCACCGTAGAACAGGCCGTCGACGGCGGTGGGCGCATCGGCGGTGCCGACGAATCCGACCAGCACGGTACCGATCACACCGCCGACCAGGTGGATGCCCACCACGTCGAGGGAGTCGTCGTAGCCGAACTTGAACTTGAGGCTGACGGCCAGCGCGCAAATCGCGCCCGCCACCGCGCCGACCACCAGCGCACCGACGATGTTCACCGAGGCACAGGCCGGGGTGATGGCCACCAGGCCCGCGACGATGCCGGAGGCCGCGCCCAGCGAGGTGGGCTTGCCGTCGCGGATCTTCTCCACCAGCAACCAGGCCAGCATGGCCGCGGCGGTGGCGACGACCGTGGTGACGAAGGTGACACCGGCGACGCCGTTGGCCCCGACCGCAGAACCGGCGTTGAAGCCGAACCAGCCGAACCACAGCAGACCGGCGCCGAGCATGACGAAGGGCAGGTTGTGCGGGCGGAACGGCGTCTGCGGCCAACCCTTGCGCTTGCCGAGGATGATCGCCAGCGCCAGCGCCGCGGCACCGGAGTTGATGTGCACGGCGGTACCACCGGCGAAGTCGATGGCCTTGACCTTCTCCATGATCCAGCCGCCACCCCAGACCCAGTGCGCGACCGGGAAGTAGACGACGGTCACCCAGACCGCGGCGAAAAGGATCCAGGCGCCGAACTTCATCCGGTCGGCGACCGCACCCGAGATCAGGGCCACGGTGATGATCGCGAACATGAGCTGGAACGCCACGAACACGGTCGCGGGCACGGTGCCGACCAGCGGCACACCGGCCGATTCCTCACCGAAGCCGGACATCAGGGTCCGTAGGCCGAAGTATTCGGCGGGGTCGCCGAGCAGGCTGCCCTTGTCCGTGCCGAATGCGGCCGAGTAGCCGTACAGCACCCACAGCACCGTGACGATGCCCATGGCGCTGATACTCATCATGATCATGTTGAGCACGTTCTTGCTACGGACCATGCCGCCGTAGAAGAACGCGAGCCCGGGGGTCATCAACAGCACGAGGGCCGCGCTTGTCAGCATCCAGGCCGTGTCACCTGTGTCGGGCGCGCCGATTTCAGCGCCCGCCAGGATTACGGGATCCACCACCTTGTCCTCCTCATCTCGGGCCTCGCCGGTGTACTGCTAACGAAGCCTGCAACGAGGGTCCTCAGTCGGTGTTTCATCCGTGATCCTTCGGCGTTTCGCCTAGGTGAACGGATGAGATTGCACTGTTGCCAGCGTGTTTCCCGATTCGCACGGCTGTTACGAACACATTGTGAGGATGATGTTGGTTCCCGGCGTCACGCCAGGTCGGGTCGGGTTTACCCGAGGAGGGCGTCGACGAAGGCGCCGGGCTCGAACGGAGCGAGATCATCGGCCCCCTCGCCCAAACCAACCAGTTTCACCGGCACGCCCAATTCGTGCTGCACCTGGAAGACGATGCCGCCCTTGGCGGTGCCGTCCAGCTTGGTGAGCACCACGCCCGTGATATCGACGACCTCGCGGAAGACCCGGGCCTGGGTCAGCCCGTTCTGGCCGACCGTGGCGTCGAGCACCAGCAGCACCTCGTCGACCGGGGCCTTCTTCTCGACCACGCGCTTGACCTTGCCCAGCTCGTCCATCAGACCGGTCTTGGTGTGCAGACGGCCCGCGGTGTCGACCAGGACGACGTCCACCCCGCCCGCGATACCGGCGCTCACCGCGTCGAAGGCGACGGCGGCGGGATCCGCGCCCTCCTTGCCGCGCACGGTCTCGGCACCGACCCGCTCACCCCAGGTCTGGAGCTGGTCGGCGGCGGCGGCGCGGAAGGTGTCGGCCGCGCCGAGCAGTACCCGGCGGCCGTCGGCGACCAGCACCCGCGCCAGCTTGCCGGTGGTGGTGGTCTTTCCGGTGCCGTTCACGCCGACGACCAGCAGTACCGACGGACGGTCGTCGTGCGGCAGGGCACGGATGGACCGGTCCAGTTCGGGACGCAGGGCCTCGATGAGGACATCGCGCAGCACGGCGCGGGCCTGCTCGGTGGTGCGCACGCTGCGGGCGGCCATCTCCTCGCGCAGCCGCTCCACCACCGCGACGGTGGAGGCGGTGCCCAGATCGGCCATCACCAGGGTGTCCTCGATCTCCTCCCAGGAGTCCTCGTCGAGGTCGCCGCCGCCGAGCAGCCCGAGTAGGGACTTGCCCATGGCGTTCTGCGAACGGGAGAGGCGCCCGCGCAGGCGGGTCAGCCGGCCCGCGGTGGGCTCGATCTCGGGGACGACCGGGGCCTCGGCCACGGTGGGGGCGGATTCGGGGACGTCCACGGGGACCGGGGCGGACTGCACCGGGGCCTCGGGAACGGGGGTGGCGGTCGGGGTTTCCACGGCCGCGGCCGGTGCGGAGATGACGTCGGAAGCGCTGGTCGCGGCCTCGGCGGCGGTATCGGGCGTACCGGCCCGCTCGGGCGCGGTGTCCTGATCCGGCGCGGCCTCCTTCTCAGCCACGTCAGACGTCTCAGGTGCGACAGTCCCGGCCGCCTCGGGCGTGTCGAGCTCGGACTCGGGCGCGGGGGGAGCCTGCGGACCCTGCTCGGGCTCCGGCAGACGCACGTCGGTGATACCGCGTCGGGCCGCGTCACGAGGCACGGCCGCGTCGTCGCCGATATGCGGCTGCCCCTCGTCGTCGGTGCGCTCGACCGGCGGCGTCGGTGGCCGCACCGGTTCCGGGGTGGGTTTCGGCAGCGTGGACGTGCCGCCGCCCTGGCTGAAACTGAAGCCGCCCGCCGCCGTGTAACCGCCCGACTTGTCCGTGACCTCCTTGGTCTCGGTGGTGTCGGGGGTCAGCGAGATACGCCGGCGCTTGTACAGCACGAAACCGGCGACGAAGGCCACCAGCAGCACCGCGGCGATTGCGGCAATCAGAATCCAGGCGTCTGCAGTCACGGCACCATCCTTTCAGAGAGTTCACCGTCGCCCGATTCGCCCACCTGTCCGTCGAGGGCACTCCGACCGGCCCGTGAGCCCTGCCGACATGCCGAATCGGACGACGGCGTGTGCAATAACACACAGGCCGGTCCACGAACCGGAGGACACGCCGGAACGAGTGTGCGCGGAGGCTCCATCTACCGACCGGTTTGGACGACAACGTGCCGAGCCCGCGAAGCAGCGGCGAATCCGACACCAAGACAATAGGATCGGCCACGTGACCGATCGAAATGTGCTTGGGGGACCGCTGGAGGAGTGTGGCACCGATCCTCTCACCGGCTTCTACCGGGACGGCTGCTGTAGCACCGGCCCCGAGGATCTGGGCAGTCATACGGTGTGCACCGTCGTGACCGCCGAATTCCTGGACCACCAGAAGTCGATCGGCAACGACCTGCTGACCCCGCGTCCCGAGAACAACTTCCCCGGCCTGCAACCCGGCGACCGCTGGTGTGTGGTGGCCGTCCGCTGGCTGCACGCCCACGAGGACGGCGTCGCCGCCCCCGTGATCCTGGCCGCCACCCACGAGAACGCCCTGGAGGTGATCCCCATGGACACCTTGCGCAAATACGCGGTCGACGTCCCCGACGACGTCAGCGATCTACTGTGAACGCCGGGTTCACCACGCACGCCATCCCGAGCCGGGATGCCGCCGCGGACACCGCGACCCGGTGATCACGCGTCAGCGCGAGGGCAGCAGGCGGATGGCGGTATCGCGGAGCAGGATCGCGGGGCGGGAGCCGGGAACGAGGAGGGCGGCGGCCAGCCGCAGACCGCGCTGTTCACCGCTGGTGACGGCACGGTGACGATATTCGTAGCGAGACAGCGCCGCTCGGGGCAGTTCGGGAGTGCGGGCCAGTTCCTCGGCGAGGGTGTGCGCGCCGATGATGGCCGAACTGGAGCCGTTGCCGAACAGTGAGACACAGGAGGCCGCGTCGCCGAGCAGCGCGACCCGGCCGTTCGACCAGCTCGGCAGCCGCACCTGGCCGACCGAGTCGAAGTAGAGGTCGGAACCGGTGCGCACCTGGTCGAGCAGATCGGCGAAAATACCGGTGCGGTGGGTGAATTCGCCGATGATGATGCGCTTGTGCGCCGCCGTCTCGCGATAGTCCAGGCCCGGGATCTCCCCGCGTCGGAACATGAACGCCGCCAAGGGCCGTCCACCCGCCGGATGTACGGAGACCGACCGGCCGGGCGTGTTGTACACCAGCACTTCACGATCGTCACCGACCAAGCGTTCCACGGGCAGGGTGGCGATATAGATCCCCCTGTGCCGCAGGAAGTTCCGCTCCGGGCCGAAGACCAGCCGCCGCACCGTGGAGTGCAGGCCGTCCGCGCCGACGACATAGTCGAAACGCTCCGGCGGGGCCTGTGCGAAGGTCACGCGCACCCCGGAGACATCCTGAACCAGCCCGGTGATCGTATCGCCCCAGCGGATCTCGGCCCGATCGCCCGCGGCAGCGAGCAGTACGCCCGCCAGATCGGCTCGGGCCACTTCGATTTCGTCTTCACGCTCCCCGAATGCCGACGTGCGCACCGTGGCTCGCCGCCGCCCGGTGTCGTCCACGAAGGTGACCCGCTCGACATGGGTCGCGCCCGCCCGCAGCTCGGGCAGCACCCCCATCTCGGTGACCACGTCCACGGCGGCCCCGCGCACGTCCACCGGACTGCCGCTGGTCCGCGCGCTCGCCGCCCGCTCGACCACGGTCACCGCGAAACCGTACCTGCCGAGCCAGTAGGCCAGCGTCGACCCCGCGATGCCGGCACCGGAGATCAGCACCTTGGCGCTCATGACATCCACCTCACCCGCGTCGGGGCGGTCCCACCTGTCCCGCCCTTTACGAGGATGCGACGAAAAGCCGCTCGGCGCATGAACTTCGGCGATCACGGATTTCTGTCGGCTCCCCGTGCGATGATGCGCCCACAACCGATCGGTCCGGGGAGGCGCGATGACGACGTTCGACACCATCAGGGATGAGTTCTTCCGATTCACCGGCGAGATCGTGTGGTGCACCATCACCACGGTCGATGCCGACGGTCGCCCGCGCTCGCGCATTCTGCACCCGATCTGGGAGATGGAGGGTGACCGTCCCGTCGGCTGGATCTTCACCAGTCCCTCGCCGATCAAGGCGCGCCATCTGTCCGCCAATCCGACTGTGGCGTTCAGCTATTGGAGCCCGGCGCACAACACCGTCTCCGGTGAGGCCGTCGCCTCCTGGGTGACGGACGACGCGGCGAAGAAGCACGTCTGGGATCTGTTCACGACAGCGCCGGAACCCCTGGGCTACGACCTCACCACCTTCGGTGTGAGCGGCCCGGACGATCCGAAGTTCACCCTGCTACGTCTGGACCCCGACCGCGTGCAGGTGCTCGATGTCGCCACGTCGTCCGGGACCTTCACCCCGACCGTGGTCCGGCTGGGCAGCCCCGACTGACGCGACCGACCGGCCCGGCTCGAACCGAATCGTAGGGGCGGCGACACGGCCGGACCCAACCCGGTGCGGTCGGCGGCCCCGTGGACCACGTCGCCGCCGATCACCCCCCGGACACACGGCGATGCCGCCCGGGCCCGGGCGGCATCGCTTCTTCGCGTCGCGGTCGGTTCAGCGATCCGCGCGCAGCGTGTAGGCCTGCACGGCGGCCATGGCCGCGGTGAAGGCGGCGATCACCAGGATGGCGGCCACCCCGAGGGCGGTGGGGTCGAGCCAGCCGGCGGCCAGCACCACCAGGCTGTCGACCGCCCACAGCGCGTTCACCGCGATGATCACGGCGGCGGCGCGGCGCGAGATCACCGGGCGGGTGGCCACGATCAGGACGTCGATCGCGTAGAGGATGAAGAAGGCCCCGACACCGAGCAGCAGCGGAGTGGACAGGCCCAGTGCCGAATCGAGCACTCCGGCGAGCGCCGCGACGAGGATTCCGGAGGCCAGGGTGGCGACGCCGTCGAAGGTGTAGGCCAGGCGCAGCGGGCTCATGCCGGCGATGGTGCGGGTACCGGTGGCGGTGGTGGCGGTCATGGGATTCGGAACCTTTCCGTTGGATTTCGGTGACTGCCGATACCGTCGCCCGAAATCCACTGCCGACCCCACCACATCCGCTGCCGAATACTGCCAACCGCAGGTCGGAGCCCTATTTCGACATACTGCCGAATCCGGATCGCAGTTGTGCGGCGATCATGCGCGCTGCCGAGTTCTGCCAGTTGTGCAGGGTCCGCTCCGGCACCTGGTCCACGAACCAGGCGAGCGCCTTGCGCGACACCGGGTCCAGATCGGTGCGCTTGGTGCGCACGCTGTAGGGCCGAATGCCGACCACGTAGTAGAAGTACACGGCGTTGTAGTGCCGCCACTCCTCGCTGGTGCCGAATTCCTCGCCGGTGCGCGGCTTCAGCGCCGCGATGGCGTCGGTGAGCAGTGTCTTGAGTTCGGCGGCACGATCGAGCGGTCCGGGGGCGCTGTCGCGTCCGGCGAGGCGGCTGTCGATGGCGGGCAGGTCGATGAGCGGACTCGACACCAGCTTGCCGAGATCGGCGTAGTGGCTGAGGGCGCGCCGGGTCAGACGCGCGAACTCGTCCTCGCCGAGCGCCGCCAGACCGGACGTGTCGGCGTTGTCCGATGGCTCCGGAGTCCGCTTCCGCGGCAGGGCCTCCGCGGCGGTGCGCAATTCGTCGCGCGCCTCGCGCAGCTCCGGCGCGGATGCGAAGACCAGTCGGTCGACCGCGGCCTGCAAGGGGACGTACAGCACCTGCAGCGCGATGGCGGCGGCGATCGTGCCGAAGAACAGCACCTCCAGAGCGAGTCGTGGCCCGGTCAGCACGATGGCGACGGCGGCCTGCCCGCCGAACACGAAGGCCGTCGCCTCGGCGACCATGAGGGAGCGCAGCATATCCGCGCGCAGCGCCTCCCCCTCCTCGAAGGCGTCCAGTACGGCGATGCCGACACCCAGCAGCACCAGGTCCACGACCACGAGCGCCAGCACCAGGGTGGCGGGCACCAGGTCGAGGCCGAGCAGGACGAGTGCGGCGCTGAGCCCGAACATGACCGCGCCCACGGTGAACAATCCCGCGACGGTCCCGCGCGCCGAGCCCGCGACGAGCGAGGAGCGATGGCGCAGCAGCACGATCAGCGAGCCGAACAGCGCGAGGACCGCGCAGAGGCCGAGGGCATAGGCCGCCGCGCCGACCCCGGCGGCCGCGGGCAGGGCCACGACGGCGCACACCGGCACCAGCCCGAGCCGCCACCATCGATCGACCCGCTCCCCCGGCGGCTCGGGCAGCAGCCGCACGAACACTCCGCTCCAGGCCACCGCGGGCACGCACACCAGCACGGCCCGCACCCCGTCGAACCGTTCGTCACCGCCGAACAGACAGCCGAGGGCCACCGCGACCGCGTAGCCGAGCAGTCCGGCTCCGGCCCTGCGCAGCACCGGCTTTCCCGCATCCCGCGCCAGCAGATACAACCCCAGCCACCACGCGACTCCGAAGGCGGCCGCCGACACCCACAACACGGTGTGAGCCTACTGCGCCGCGTACGACGGGCCGCCCGGGTTCCGGGCGGCCCGTCGTCCTTCACCGCGGTGGCGGTGCGGCGGTGTCCGGGTGGGCGCTCGGCGTCAGTGCCTCGCCAGGGCGTTGCCGGACCGGCCGACCCGCACCGACCTCCGACCGGCTGTCAGGAGAGCGCACCGTCGTAATCGGGCAGTTTGAAGGTCTGCTGGGCATGCCCGCCCGCCAGATCCGAGGCGCTGTTGCCGATATTGGCGACAATCGTGTAGCCGTCGCCCTCGATATCGATGCGGGCGTTGGTCTTGTACTCCTGCAATCCGGCCGACCCCGCCGACAGCGTGGTGAACGGGCTGCCGTACAGGCCGTCGACGGGATAGCCCACCGCCGACAGGTTGATCTGCGTGTAGATGTTCATCAGTGCCGGACGACCGGTGACGAAGATGATCGCCGCTCCCTGCCCCTTCGCCCACTGCGCCAGCGCCAGCATGGGGGCCATGGCCGGGGTGATCACGCTCGGGTTGTACTGCGTCTCCAGCACGGTGTTGTCGATGTCGAACACGACGGCTGGTTTGGTCGACCCGGGCAATGCCCCGGTCAGATAGTCCCGAGCCTGCGCGGCGACCGTCTGCACCTCGGAGATCCACTGGGAGTACGGCGGCAGCTCACCGCCACCGGACAATGACGACGAGCCGGAACCGCCGGAGAGCGAGGACGATCCGGACCCGCCCGACAGGGAGGACGAGCCGGTATCGCCCAGCGCCGACGGCAGCGGGGCGGCCAGGGTGACGGTGATTCCGAGTGCTATACCTGCGATAGAGCGCTTCATGACCACGGGACGCTAACCGGCACAGATCGGACGCGCAGGCGTTTCACATTGCCACACCGGCGAATTCCCGCTCAGCGGGACGGCTGCCCCGCTGTCCTTGACGGCTTGCCTCGGCTACCGGTAACGCGCCTCGCGACGACGACGCTCACCGCTGCGCGGCGCGCCACCACTCCCCCGTGGCGCACACCGACACACCCGACGCGCACCCGATCACCCAGCGCCGCGTACCCGATCCCGGTGCGCCTTCTGTCGGCACGCGGCGGAACAGTAGCGGGCGGGTCGACCGGTCCGCGCTCGCGGCACGGCGGCGGCACAGATCGGGCACCGCGACTCGGCATCGTCACGAAACGCTTTTTCGTCCCGCACGGTCCCGGCCCTCCCGTCCCCGGCGGTCCCCCGTTTCGTTACGCCCGGCGCCTCCGCACGCATGGCCTCCACCATGATCGCCACGGGCCTCGACAGCCCCCGCCGCACTCCCGAACCACGCTGCATGGCAACACATCCGGTGAAAATGGTGAGCACATCCGACACGGTGAGATCCGACCGGACCGTACCCTGCCGCTGTGCCGCGCCGAGCAACTCGGCCACGGCGTGCCGAAAGCGCGCCCCGACCCCGACCAGTGCGGTGCTGGGCCAGTCGTCGTCGCCGTCGAGCACATCGCACATGGCCTTGTTGCCCGGTGTCGAGGTCACCACCTCGAGGCAGAAGTCGAAGAACCCCCGCCCCACGTCGGCGCGTTCCCGGCTGCGCACGGCCAGATCGGTGAGTCGCTCGATGCGTTGCCGCAGCACCGCGGCGAGCAGGTCGTTCTTGGTAGGGAAGTGCCGATGCACGGTGCCCGCGCCGACCCCGGCCCGCCGGGCGATCTCCATCAGCGACACCGACATCCCCCGTTCGGCGAAGGCGCGCTGGGCGGCGGCGAGGACGAGTTCGCGATTGCGGCGCGCGTCGGCGCGCACGGCGGGATCGGTGTGCGGCGGCGGCATTTCGTTACGCGGTCCCTTCCACGCCTGGCGGACCGGGTTTCGACACCCATACGGTCCGAATACGGGTTGTCCAACCCGAATCCTAGCGGCGAACGCACCCAGGAGATGCACCGATCATGCCCAATGACACCATTCTCGTCACCGGAGCCACCGGCAAGCAGGGCGGCGCGACAGCGCGGCGACTGCTCGCGGCCGGGGTGCCGGTCCGCGCGCTCGTCCGTGACGCCGCGACCCCCGGCGCACTGGAATTGGCTTCGGCCGGAGCCGAACTCGCGGTCGGCGATCTCGACGACCGGGACTCCGTATCCGCCGCGGTCACGGACGTGCGCGCGGTCTTCGCGGTCCCCCCGGCCGCATACGGCGCGGGCGGCTGGGATATCGATCTGGAGGCGCACCGTGGTGAGCGGTTGGTCGAGGCGTCCCGTGCGGCGGGCGTCGACCATTTCGTCTTCACCGGCGTCGCCTCCTTCGAACAGCCCGGCAGCTGGGGCGCGGAGGGCAAACGCCGCATCGAGGCGGCCGTCGCCGCGAGCGGTATGCGCTGGACGGTGCTGCGTCCGGTGCGGTTCATGGAGAACTATTTCCTTCCGAAGGGTGCGGTGGAAGGCATCGAGGACGGCGTCCACCGCCACCTGTTCCCCGCCGACCGTCCCATCCAGGTCATCGCGGTCGACGATATCGCCGCTTTCGCGGTACTGGTCCTGGCCGATCCGGACCGATTCCACGGCCACACCTACGAATTGGCCGGTGATGCCCTGACCATGCCCGCCGCCGCGGCTGCCATCGCCCGCGCGACCGGCACGGCGTTGCGCTACGAGGAGATCGGTGAATCCGAGGCCCTCGCCCTCGGACCCGAGATCGCCGCGGTCTGGCGACTGTCCCGGTCCGGCAGGGGCTGGCACGCCGATATCCCCGCGCTGCGCGAACTGCTGCCGGGACTCCGCACCTTCGAGACCTGGCTGTCGGAAACCGGTGCGGCGCGGTTGAAGTCACTGATGAACGGGTGACGCCGACAGCCGTCAGGTCGTCGCGCCCACCAGATTCTCCCCGCGCATGCGCTGGGAGATCACCTGGGTGATGCCGTCGCCGCGCATGCTCACGCCGTAGAGGGCGTCGGCGATCTCCATCGTGGGCTTCTGGTGGGTGATGACGATGAGCTGGGACTTCTCGCGGAGCTGTTCGAACAGGCCGATGAGGCGGCGCAGGTTGGTGTCGTCGAGCGCCGCTTCGACCTCGTCCATGACGTAGAACGGGGAGGGGCGGGCGCGGAAGATGGCGACCAGCAGGGCAACCGCGGTGAGGGACTTCTCGCCGCCGGAGAGCAGGGACAGCCGCTTGACCTTCTTGCCCGGCGGGCGGGCCTCCACCTCGACGCCGGTGGCGAGCATGTCGGAGGGGTCGGTGAGCAGCAGGCGGCCCTCGCCGCCGGGGAACAGGCGGCTGAAGACGCCGACGAATTCGCGCGCCACGTCCTCGTAGGCTTCGGTGAAGACCTGCAGGATGCGGGCATCCACCTCGGCGACCACGTCGAGCAGGTCCTGGCGGGCCTTCTTGACATCCTCGAGCTGGGTGGCGAGGAAGTTGTAGCGCTCCTCCAGGGCCGCGAACTCCTCCAGCGCAAGGGGATTCACCTTGCCGAGGGTGGTGAGGTCCTTCTCGGCGCGCTTGGCGCGGCGCTCCTGGGTGGCCCGGTCGTAGGGCATGGGCTGCGGCGGGCTGACCGCCTCCCCGCGCTCCTTGGCCTGCTCGTACTCCATCATCTCCAGTGCGGTCGGCGGCATGGGCACATCCGGGCCGTACTCGTCGATGAGGTCGTCGAGGGCGATGCCGAACTGCTCGGAGATGGTGGTCTCCAACTGTTCGATGCGCAGCGCCGCCTGGGCGCGCGCCACCTCGTCGCGGTGTACGGCATCGGTGAGCTGGGCGAGCTGGGTGGTGAGGGCGCGCGCGCGCTCCTTGGTCTGATCCACCTGCGCGGCGCATTCGGTGCGACGACGCACCAGGTCGTCGCGGCGGGCACCGGCCTGGGCGACGACCTGTTCCAGTTCGGCGGCCACGCGTTCGGCCGAGTCGGCGACCACGGCGGCCACCGCGGCGGCCTGACGGCGGGCGGCCTGGGCACGTTCGGCGCGGGCCCGGTTCTCCCGTTCGGCGCGGGCGGCGCGGCGCAGCGAATCCGCTTTGCCGCGTACGGATTCGGCGCGTTCCTCGGCGGTGCGCACGGCGAGCCGGGCCTCCACCTCCATGGAGCGGGCCTCGGCCAGTGCGGCGGCGGCCTCCTCGCGGGCGTAACCGGCGGTCTCGGTGCCCGCGGCCTCGGGATCCATATCGGACTGCTCGAGTTCGGCGTGGCGCAGCCGGTCCTCGAGTTCGGCCAGCTTCTCCAGGGTTTCCGCGCGGCCCGCCTCGGTGTCGTCACGTTGGGCGAGCAGACGTTCGCAGTCCTTCTGGGCGGCGCGGGCGGTCTGGCCGAGGCGGCCGAGCCGGTCGTAGATGGAGACCAGCGCCTGATCGGATTCGTGCAGGGCGAGCAGGGCGTGGTCGACGGCCTCCTTGCGGTCAGCCTGCTCGGCCAGCGCTCCCGCCAGGGCCGCCTCGAACTCCTCGGACTGTCGCTGCCAAGACGCCAATTCCTGCTGGGCGGCATCGATCTCGGCCTGCACCTCGAGCTGGCTGGGGGCACGGTCGGAGCCGCCGAGCACCCAGCCGGAGCCGGTGAGATCACCGTCGCGGGTCACGACCCGCAGCTCGGGCCGAACCACGACGAGTTCCCTTGCGGCGGAGAGGTTCTCGACAACGGCGACGCCCGTGGTGAGGGCGGCGACCGCGGCGCGCAGGGATGCGGGGCAGTCGATCACGTCCAGCAACCAGCGCGCGCCACCGGGCAGTTCCCCGCTCGGCCCCGAATTCGCCTGTGCGGCATCGGAGTAGACCACAGCGGCGCGGCCACCGTCGGCCTCCTTGAGCGCTCGCACCGCACCGTGGGCGGAGGATCCGGTGTCGGCGGTGACGGCGTCGGCGAGCGGCCCGAGCGCGGCGGCCACGGCCGCTTCGAAACCGCTGTCCACCCGCAACTGCCCGGACAGCGGCCCGAGCAGTCCCTCGGCACGGTGTTCGAGCAGCCAGGCGGCACCGTCGCGGCGCTGCAAACCCATGGTCAGCGCCTCGACGCGGGCAGCGAGCGAGGCGACCCGCTTGCCCGCCTCGCGGTCGCGCTCACGCAGTTCGGTGACCCGCTGGTCGGCCAGCTCGAGGGCCTGCGCGGCATGCTCGTACTGTGCGTCGAGCCCTTCCTCGCCCGCATCGAGTTCGCTCAATTCGGCTTGGACGGACTCGAATTCGGCGTCGGCGGCCTCGCCGCGCTGCCGTGCCTCGGCGATGGCGGTCGAGAGGCGCTGGATCTCGCCGTCCACCGACTGGGCGCGAATCCGCAGCGAGTCCACCTGCCCGGACAGGCGGGCGAGACCCTCGCGCCGGTCGGCGATGGCGCGCACGGCGGCCAGATGCGCCTGCTCGGCGGCCTTGGCGGCCTGCTCCCGTTCGTGCAGCTGTTCCCGGGCAGCTTCCAGCGTTTCCGCGGCCATCTCGACGGCCGCGACCAGCTCGGCCTCTTCGGCCTCCACCCGATCCGCTTCGCGCTCCAGCTGTTCGGGGTCGCGCCCGCTGCCGGTGGGCTGTTCGATGGTGAGGTTGCGGGCCCGGTCGCGGGCGATGCGGATGGTGGCGTTGACCCGCTCGGTCAGTGCCGAGAGCTGGAACCAGCTCTGCGCCGCCGCCTCCGCGCCCGGGGTGAGCTTGGACAGCTCGAACTCCTGCTGCGCGAGCGCCGCATTGGCGGCGTCGAGTTCGGCTTGCACGTTGATCTGCTGTTCGCGCGCGTACGCTTCCTTGCTCTGCTGCCCGTCCAGGTCGCGGCGGCGCGACACCAGATCGTCGGCGGCCAGTCGCAGCCGCGCGTCCCGCAGCTCGGATTGCACGGTCGCCGCCCGCCGCGCGACCTCGGCCTGCCGCCCGAGCGGTTTGAGCTGGCGGCGCAGTTCGGTGGTGAGGTCGGTGAGGCGGGCCAGATTGGCCTGCATGGCATCGAGCTTGCGCACCGCCTTCTCCTTGCGGCGGCGATGCTTCAACACGCCCGCGGCCTCCTCGATGAAGGCGCGCCGATCCTCCGGCCGCGATTCCAGGATGGCCGACAGCTGCCCCTGCCCGACGATGACGTGCATCTCGCGGCCGATGCCGGAGTCGCTGAGCAGTTCCTGCACATCCATGAGGCGGCAGGAGTTGCCGTTGATCTCGTACTCGCCCGCGCCGTCGCGGAACATGCGGCGGGTGATGGAGACCTCGGAGTATTCGATGGGCAGCGCCCCGTCGGAGTTGTCGATGGTGAGTGTGACCTCGGCACGACCCAGCGGGGCGCGACCCGCCGTCCCGGCGAAGATGACGTCCTGCATCTTCCCGCCGCGCAGCGCCTTCGCCCCCTGCTCACCCATCACCCAGGTGAGCGCATCGACGACATTCGATTTCCCCGACCCGTTCGGCCCCACCACGCAGGTGATACCCGGTTCGAACCGGAGCGTCGTCGCGGACGCGAAGGATTTGAAGCCCTTCAGCGTCAGACTCTTCAGGTGCACAGTCGGCCAGGTTACCCGCTCGGCTCGGGTAGCCATGCGTATGCCGGTGCCCGAGTCCGGCGGCGGGCGGTGGGATCAGCGCAGCAGGGCCGGATCGATACCGAGCAGATCGAACAAACCGGACTCGCCCGCGCCGGTGGCTCGCACGGCCCGCCCCCTCCCTATCCGCTCGAGCCAGCCCAGCTCGAGCAGACGGCGGCACAGCTGCGCCCCGGCCGCACCGCCGAGGTGGATGCGGCGTTCGGTCCAGTCGAGGCAGGGACGCACCACGGGGCGGCGGGTTCGGTGCAGCGCGGCCGGGTCGATGCCGAGCCGGTCGGTCAGCAGCACCATTCCGGATTCGGTGAGCGCGAATCCGGTGGTGGTCTCCAGATGTCCGCGCGCACCGAGGGCATCGGTGACGGCAACGCCGAGCCGACCCGCGAGGTGGTCGTAGCAGGTGCGTCCCCGAGCCAGCGTGGCCGCGACCGTACCGGCCCGCAGCCCGGTCACCGGCTCATCCGGCGCGTCGACCACGGCCGCCATCGCTTCGAGCAGTTCGGCGATCCGGGGATTCGCGACCCGCACATAGCGGTGCCGCCCCTGCCGATGCTCCGCCAGCAGCCCACCGTCGACGAGTCGGTGCACCTGCTCGGTGGCCGTCGACGCGGCCACCTCGGCGTACCGCGCCAATTCCCCTACCGTCCAGGCGCGACCGTCCAGCAGCGCCAGGCACATGACAGCGCGGGTGCGGTCGGCCAGCAGAGCTGCCAGCCGAGCCAGTTCGGTTCCTCGGGAGAGCACCGGACCATGATCGCGCGCCGACACTTCGGCGCGCACCGAAACGTTCCCGCCCTACGGTCGGCCCATGCGCCGGACCTGCCCGATGATCACCGACCCGAACCGAGTGCGCGAAGCCTTGCGCACCATGCCCGTACCGACCTTTCCCACCGCGACGGCCGCCACCGGCATGGCCTGGCTGCGCGCCCACGTGCCTCGTTTCAGCGAAGGACCGGAGCACGCGCGCCGCCGCGCCCTGGTGATCGCGGAACTCGACCGCCTCTCCCCCACCGACCTGCGCCACCGGGTGCGCGCGGTGGCCGACCACCCGCTGCCGCACATCGAGGTGCTGCTGAAAGCGCTGGGTCTGCATCACGTTCCACCCGCGACAGTGGCGGTGATCGCCGCGCACTACCAGCCGCACGAACCGGACAGCCCCGCGGCCGACACCGCGGTCGACACTTTGGTCGCCCGATGCGGCGGCACAGCCGACGATGTCACGGCCGCCCGGATCTGTGTCCTGGTCCAAGCCTGCGCGGCCACCGACACACTGGTCACCCACGCCCGCGCCCTGCTCGCCCGCCGCGCGCCTCGCCCCTGGACCCCCGACGAGTTGCTCGTCCGCACCATGATCGAGCACCCACCGCTGCGCTCGACCCGACGGGTCATCGACGGAGAACAGGTCGAGATCGAGCTTCGTCAACCCGAATTCAGTTGGGGCGCAGGCCCACACGCCTGCCCCGGCCGCACCCACGCGATCGCACTCGCCGCCGGAATCCTCGAAGGAGCCCCCGCATGACCAACACCTTCCGCGATCTGCACTTCCACGACGAACCCCTCCTGCTGCCCAACGCCTGGGATTTCGGCTCCGCGGCGCTCCTGGCCGCCGCCGGATTCCCGGCCGTCGGCACCACCAGCCTCGGCATCGCGGCAGCGGCGGGCCTACCCGACGGAATCGGCGCGACCGCGGCCGAAACCCGCACGCTGGCACGGCGCTTGGCGCGGCTGCCGATTCCGGTGACGGTCGATATCGAGGCGGGGTTCCACACCGACCCCGCCGAGATCGCGGCTTTCGTCGCCGATCTGGCGGAATTCGGCACGGCGGGCGTGAACGTGGAAGACGGTCGCACCGGAACCGCACTCGCGGACGCGGACCATCAGGCCGACATCATCCGCGCGATCAAAACCCGAACCCCCGACATCTTCGTCAATGCCAGAGTCGACACCTACTGGTTGCGGATGGACCGCACCTCGACGATTTCCCGGGCCAGGAAGTACACCGAGGCCGGTGCGGACGGCGTATTCGTTCCCGGCGTCACGGATCTCACCGAGATCGCACAGTTCGCCCGCGCCGTGCCCGTGCCGCTCAACGTGCTCTATTCCACCGATGGACCGAACACTTCGGAGCTCGCCGCCGCTGGTGTGCGCCGGATCAGCACCGGGTCACTGTTGTATCGACGAGCATTGGGCGCGGCAGTAGAAGCATTTCGAGCAGTTCGGACCGGACAGGCTGTCGTCGGCAAAACCCCTACCTACTCGGAGATTCAGTTGTCGATTTCCGATCCGGGCCACCGTGTCGCTCGCTGAAGACCCCGCACACCCCGGCCTACCTCGGGCGCGGATGCCCTCCGCAGCTGGACGATTCCCAACCGGTGAGCATGCGGAACACCAGTACTCCGCCCCACGGCACGATGACCCAGAACGGCCAGAAGTAGGTGGGTTCGCCTGCGGCGATGGAGATCATGGCCCAGATGGCCAGGCACAGCAGGCCGACGCCGAACCAGGCGCTGCCCTCGATGCGCTGCCAGACGGGGATGCGCGGGGTGCGCTGCCGCACTGTTGTTTTCGCTAGTTCGGGCAGGTCGGCGAGGACCACGTGCAGGCCTTCGCGGGTGGGAGTGGCGTAGACCTGGGCCGCGCGCTCGTCGTATTCGGTGGTGGTGATGCGGCCTTCGGCCATGTGGCGACCGAGCTGTTCGATGACGGCCGCGCGCTCGGCGTCCGAGGCGCGGGTGCCGGAGGCGATGTCCATGTCCAGATCCTCCCGAGTTTCTTCCATTGTGGAAGGTGAGACCCATATTAATACTCCACAGTGGAATGTCAAGGGCGTTGCCGGCGGCGCAAGTGATGGCAGGTGCCAGCACATTTGCCAGCAGGGCATTCTCGATGAGATGGTTATGGGCAGTTCTCAGGCAAGGAGTCATCGTGGATCTGGACTGGTCGCCCGCCGATCTGGCGTTTCGTGATGAGGTGCGAAGTTTCCTCGACGAAAAGTTAACCCCTGATCTTCGTCGGGCCGGGCAGTTGGCGACGAGCGTCTATCCGGATCACGAAGCGAGCATGCGGTGGCAGCACATCCTGCACGAACGCGGCTGGGCGGCGCCCGCGTGGCCGGTGCGGCACGGTGGCTGCGACTGGAGTCTGACGCAGCACTACATCTTCAGCCGGGAGTGCACGCTCGCCGGTGCGCCCAACTTGTCCCCCATGGGCATCCGCATGGTCGCGCACGCCATCATGGCGTTCGGCACCGAGGAACAGCAGAACTACTTCCTGCCGGGCATCCTGACCGGCGAGGTGTTCTTCTGCCAGGGCTATTCGGAGCCCGAGTCGGGGTCGGATCTGGCCTCGCTGTCCATGGCCGCGGTCGACGACGGCGACGATTTCATCGTCACCGGCTCGAAGATCTGGACCACCCACGCCACCGAGGCCAACTGGATCTTCGCCCTGGTGCGCACCTCCAAGCAGGCCAAGAAGCAGCAGGGCATCACCTTCCTGCTCATCGATATGCGCACCCCCGGCATCGAGATCCGGCCGCTGGTCATGACTTCCGGTGAGCAGGTGCAGAATCAGGTCTTCTTCGACCAGGTGCGGGTGCCCAAGAAGAATGTGCTCGGCCAGATCGACGACGGCTGGACCGTGGCCAAATATCTGCTGATCTTCGAACGCGGCGGCGGGGCGGCCGCGCCCGCGCTTCAGGTGATGGCCGAGGAACTCGCGCAGGCCGCCGCCACCCAGCCCGGCCCGGACGGCACGCCGCTCATCGACGATCCCGGATTCGCCCGCCGGCTCGCCGACGCGCGGATCCGCGCCGATGTGCTCGAAGTGCTGGAATACCGCACCCTGTCGGCCATATCGCGCGGCAAGGACCCGGGTTCGGCGGCGTCGACCATCAAGATCCTCGGCACCGAGCTGAGTCAGGTGCTCACCGAACTCGCCCTGGAGGCGGCGGGCCCGCGCGGCCGCGCCTATCAACCGCACGCCACCATGCCCGGCGGCCCGGTCGTCGATTTCACCGCTCCCGCAGACGGTTTCGTCAGCGGCGAGGAATGGCAGGCGGTCGCGCCGCTGCGGTACTTCAACGACCGCGCCGGTTCGATCTACGCCGGTAGCAACGAGATTCAGCGCAACATCATCGCCAAAGCCACCCTGGGACTGTAGTCATGGACTTCGAATTCACACCCGAGCAGCAGCTGCTCCGCGACGCCGTCACCGGATTCCTCGCGGCCCGCTACGACCTCGAAACCAGCCGTGCCGCGGCCCGTCTGGGCGCGGGTTGGCAGCCCGAGATCTGGCGCGGACTGGCCGAGGAGGTCGGCGTGCTCGGCGCCAGCCTGCCGGAATCGGTGGGCGGTATCGGCGGCGGGCCGGTCGAGACGATGATCGTCGCCGAAGCGCTCGGCGGCGCACTCGTGGTGGAACCGTATGTCGACACCGTGGTGGTCGGCGGCGGCCTGCTGCGGCGGTCGGACGGCAAACGCGCCGAGGATCTGCTCGCCGGCATCGCCGCGGGCGAGGTGGTCACCGCCTTCGCCGCGCTGGAACCCCAGGCCGGATACGACCTCCGGCAGGTGCGCACCACCGCGCGCCGCGAGGGTGACGACTGGGTGCTGGATGGCACCAAGATCGTGGTCACCACCGCTCCCCTGGCCACCCACCTGCTGGTCACCGCCACCGTCGACGGCGGCATCGCCCTGTTCGTCCTCGATTTCGATGCCGCCGCCCCACCCGCCGGGCTCACCGTCGACAGCTACCGCACCATCGACGAGCGCCGCGCCGCCGACCTCACCTTCACCGGCGTACGCCTGCCCGCCGACGCGCTGCTGCTGACCGACGCCGCCGACGCGGTGACCGCCACCCGGGACGAGGCCATCGCCGCGGTCTGCGCCGAGGCCGTCGGGGCCATGCGCAAGGTGCTCACCGACACCGTCGAATACACCAAGCAGCGCCAGCAGTTCGGGGTGCCGATCGCCAGCTTCCAGGCCCTGCAACACCGGATGGTCGATATGCATCTGGAGTTCGAACAGGCCGTAGCCGCAACCTATCTGGTGACCATGAAGCTCACCGCCGAACCCGCCGAACGGGCCCGGGCGGTCGCCGCCGCCAAGGCCACCGTCGCCCGCGCCGCCCGCACCATCGGGCAGGAGGGCGTACAGCTGCACGGCGCCATGGGCATGACCGAGGAACTGGCCATCGGCCACTTCTTCAAACGGCTCACCGCGATTCAGCACGAGTACGGCAGCGCCGATCACCACATCGCCCGCTATGCGGCATTGACCCGCCCCTGACGCCACCCGCGCGGTCCGCTCCGGGGCGGGCCGCGCGGTCGGTGACGGACACCACATTCGAACCCATCACGCGCCGTGCCCCTGTCTCGTCCAAGGGTTGTGCCGAACCGTTCGGCATCGACGAAAGGATGAGCACATGTCGCGTCTGAATCTGCCGAAGCTGGCCCCCGAGGTCTACCGGGCCTGGGCGGCCGCGGAGACGGCGATCGGGCAGGGCCCGCTCGACCCGGTGGTGCGCGAGCTGGTGAAGATTCGCGTCTCCCAGATCAACGGCTGCCTGTTCTGCATCGACATGCACACCACGCAGGCCCGCAAGGAGGGCGAGAGCGAGCAGCGGATCTTCCACCTGAACGCCTGGCGGGAATCGACCCTGTTCACCGACACCGAGAAGGCCGCCCTCGACTATGCCGAGGCGGCGACCGAACTCGGCCCGCACGGCGTGAGCGACGAGATCTGGGCCGCCGTCGAAAAGCACTTCGACGAGGGCCAACGCGGCGGCCTGGTCGCCATCACCGCGCAGATCAACCTGTGGAACCGGCTCGGCGTGCCACTGCGGCTCCAGCCCGGCGGCTACTGATCACCGGGCGCGGACCCCGACCACGACGGCTGGCGACCATGACGGATGGCGACCACGTGAGGCTTCCCTGCCAGGTGCCATCGGGCACCCGGCAGGGAGTCGGCGATCAGGACAGATCCGCCAGTGCGGCCTCGATGGCGCGGTGAAACGTGGGATACGCCAGGATCATTCGGCGCAGGGTGGTGACGGGTACCTCCGCGTGCACCGCGACCGACAGCGCGCTGAGCACCTCACCACCCCACGGGCCGACCGAGGTGGCGCCCACCAGCACGCCGCGCCCGGCATCCTCGACGACCTTGACGAAGCCCGCGTTGCCGACCTTGTGAATCCACCCGCGCGTCGAGGCCGGTACCTCGACGCTGCCGACGCGCACCGACAGCCCGGCATCGCGCGCCTGCGCCTCGGTCAGACCGACCGCACCGATCTCCGGATCGGTGAAGGTGACCCGGGGCACCGCCCGGTAGTCGCCGGATTCGCCACTGCCGCCGAGGATGTCCTGCACCGCGATCCGCGCCTGGTACATGGACATATGGGTGAACTCGCCCTTGCCGGTGACATCGCCGATGGCCCACACCCCGTCGGCGGCCCGCATCCGCTCGTCCACCTCGATGCGCTTCGCGCTCTCGTCCAGGCCGACCGCGCCGACGCCGAGCCGGGACAGGTCGGTATGGCGACCGGTCGCGACCAGCATCCGCTGCGCGTAGTGCACATCGCCGTCATCGGTGTGCACGACGAACCGGTACCCGTCGTGGTCCACCTGTTTCGGCGTGGTGCCCGTGCGCACCCGAATCCCTTCGGCGGCAAGGGCTTCGGCCAGCACCGCAGCGGCCTCCGGTTCGTCCTTGGGTACCAGTCGGCTGCGCACCAGCATGGTCACCGCGCTGCCGAAGCGCGCGAAGATCTGTGCGAACTCGCAGGCCACGGGCCCGCCGCCGAGCACGATCACCGATTCGGGGGCCGCGGTGGCGGTCACCGCGTCCCGGTTGGTCCAGAACGGCGTGCGGTCGAGGCCGGGAATGGATGGAATCGTCGGTGCCGTACCGGGATTGAGCACGATCGCGCGTTCGGCCCG
Source organism: Nocardia otitidiscaviarum (assembly GCF_007362295.1). Classification (NCBI taxonomy): domain Bacteria; kingdom Bacillati; phylum Actinomycetota; class Actinomycetes; order Mycobacteriales; family Nocardiaceae; genus Nocardia; species Nocardia otitidiscaviarum. Next base: position 4,787,196 of record NZ_CP041695.1, read on the forward strand.
GAACACCCGCGCCCCGTCGGCGGTGTCGACGGTCACCTCCCCCGGTGCGCTGATCCGACCCCATCCGCGCACGAACCGGCCGCCGGACTTCTCGAACCGGTGCACGGCTGCGGCGTCGTTCCAGTCGTCGGTGGCCTCGTCGCGAATGCGGCGCGCGACAGGAGTCCAATCGTGCCGCACGGTCGCCGACCCGGCCAGTGTGTCGACCCGCCGCCCCTCGGCCACGGCCCCGGCCGCACGCACCATCATCTTGGTGGGAATGCACGCGTAGTAGGGGCATTCGCCGCCGACGAGGCGCCCCTCCACCCCGACCACCGACAGCCCGGCCTCGGCCAGCCGGGTCGCGGCGTCCTCACCGCCGGGCCCCATTCCGACCACCACCGCATCGACCGTCTCGACCGCCATGCCCCGCTCCCTCTCACTGGATTCCGGCCACCCGCACACGCCGTGCCGACGATACGCGGCGGCCCAACTCAATCCGAGGAACCGCCGCTGGACCCGCTGTCGCTGAAACCTCCGCCGGAACTGTCGGAGGCGCCGCCGCTGTAGCCGCTGTCGCCGACACCGCCGCCCGATCCGCCGTCGCCGGAATTACCGTTCCACCAGCCGGAGTCGCCGTGGACGTAGCCGTGATTCGCGTGCCCGTGATACCCGGTGTGGTGCTGGCCGTGATGACCACCCGGGTGGTGGCCGTCGTCGTACCGGTCCGAACCGCCCCCCGGAAGGTCGGGATGCCATGCCGGGCTCCCGCTGTATGCGGATGATCGCTGACCCGGCAGCGCTCCGAACCAGCCGTGTGGGTCGGTCGCCCGCGAGCCGAAGCGCATCGGGTCGGACCGCTCGACCGGCCGCTCCGTACTGCGGGCCCTCAGCACAATCACTGCGGCCACCAACGCGAGCACCACCACCGGGGCAAGCGCCGCGCCGATGATCAACAAGAGTGACATCATGCCCGGATTATCTGTTTCGACACGCCTTTACGCATCAGTCGCGCGACCGCGACCGCCGCGACTCCGCTCACAGCCCCGGGACCAGTGAGTTTCGGTCACACTCGCTAATTCGATCTTGACGTATTCTCTTCGCGTGATGGCCGGGCGGAGCGTCGTATCCTGCACCTATGCATGCCGCACAGTTGGCCGAGGAGTTCCCGGTGGTGTCGCTGGACACCGATGCGCTGGAGGCGGCCGGACTCATGGCGGAGCACCGGCTGCCCGGCATCATGGTGATGGGCCCGGATGGCTGGCCGGCGGCCGTGCTGGCCGCCTGGCAGGTGGTGCGCTTCATCATCCCGAAGTACGTGCAGGACGATCCGTCGCTGGCCGGGGTGTTGGACGAGCCCATGTGCGACAAGACCGTGAAACGCCTGCGGGGCAAGAAGGTCCGCGACGTGATGCCGGACAAGCCCGGCGGCATTCCGACCGCCCGACCCGACGACACCATTGTCGAGGTGGCGGCGACCATGGCCCGGCACCGCTCGCCGATCGTCGCGGTGCTGGACGGCAGTCGACTGCTCGGCGTGGTCACCTCGTCGCGGCTGCTGGCCGCCGCACTCCAGTCCTGACGGCCGTCCGCACCCGCGGAGGCGCCCGATGACCGCGGTGGCCGTGGCGGTCTTCCTCATCGCCTACGCCCTCATCGCCTCCGAGCGGGTGCACAAGACCACCGCGGCGCTGGGCGGCGCGGCCGTCGTGCTGGCGCTGGGCGTGCTCGATGCCGACGACGTCTTCTACTCGCACGAGACCGGCGTCGACTGGAATGTCATCTTCCTGCTGCTCGGCATGATGATCATCGTCGGTGTGCTGCGCCAGACCGGGGTCTTCGAGTACACGGCGGTGTGGGCGGCCAAACGCGCGCGCGGCTCCGCGCTGCGCGTCATGATCCTGCTGACCATCATCACCGCCTTCGCGTCGGCCTTCCTCGACAATGTGACCACGGTGCTGCTCATCGCCCCGGTCACGCTGCTGGTGTGCGAACGCCTGGAGGTGCCGCCCGCGCCCTTCCTGATCGCCGAGGTGCTGGCGTCGAATATCGGCGGCGCGGCCACCCTCATCGGCGATCCGCCCAATATCATCATCGGCAGTCGGGCCGATCTGTCGTTCAACGACTTCCTGTGGAATATGGCCCCCATCGTGCTGCTGGTGCTGCTGGTGCTCATCGCGCTGCTGCCCCGGCTGTTCCGGGGTTCGTTCGAGGTGGATCCGGAGCGGGCGGCCGATGTGATGGCGCTCAACGAGCGCGAGGCAATTCGCGATCCGCGGCTGCTGGTGAAATGCGGCATCGTGCTCGCCGCCGTATTCGCCGGATTTGTCGGGCATTCCGTCTTCCAGATCGAACCGTCGGTGGTGGCCCTGCTCGGCGCGGGCGTCCTGGTCCTGATCTCCGGCCTTCCGCAACGCGATTACCTCGCCTCCGTGGAATGGGAGACGCTGCTGTTCTTCGTCGGCCTGTTCATCATGGTCGGCGCACTGGTGAAGACCGGCGTCATCGAGCGGCTCGCCGCCCGCGCCACCGAGGTCACCGGCGGCGATGCCCTGCTCGCCACCATGCTCATCCTGGTGATCTCGGCCGTGCTCTCGGGCATCATCGACAACATCCCCTATGTCGCCACCATGAGTCCACTGGTGGCGGATCTGGCGGGCAGTATGGACCAGCATGCGGAGGCGCTGTGGTGGTCGCTGGCCCTGGGCGCGGACTTCGGCGGCAATCTCACCGCCGTCGGCGCGAGCGCGAACGTGGTCATGCTGGGCATCGCCCGACGAGCCGACACGCCGATCTCGTTCTGGGAATTCACCCGCAAGGGCATGGTGGTGACGGCGGTGAGCGTCGCGGTGGCGGCACCGTACCTCTGGCTGCGCTATTTCGTTCTCGCCTGACCCGCCCACCGGTGAGAATCCGCACATTACCGTCACGATCTGCGTGGCGATTTCGTGCTGAGGCGTGCGATACTCCAGAATTGCCGCGCCATGTCTGTCTCTTCCACGTCATCGTCGACCACGCCGGGCACCGGGTCCGGCGACGCCGCCCCGCGCCGCCGCGAATACCGTCTCGACCTGGATGGTCTACGCGGAATAGCCATCGCCCTGGTGGTGGTGTTCCACATCTGGTTCGGCCGGGTATCCGGCGGCGTGGACGTCTTCCTGGTGCTGTCGGGCTTCTTTTTCACCGGAATGCTGCTGCGGCAGGCCGAGACGGGTTCGGTGGGTATCCGCCAGACACTGCGGCGCACCGGGCGGCGGCTACTCCCGGCCATGGTGGTGGTGCTGACCGCGGTGGCAGTCGCGACGGTCGTCTTCCAGCCCTACACCCGCTGGTCCGATATGGCCGCGCAGACGCTGGCCTCGCTGTTCTACTACCAGAACTGGTACCTGGCGGCGGCGTGGACCGACTACCTGGCGGCCGATCCCGCCGTGAGCCCGCTCCAGCATCTGTGGTCGATGTCGGTGCAGGGACAGATGTACGTGGCACTGCTGGCCCTGGTCGCCCTGGTGACCCTCGTCTGTCGCCGCAACGACCGAACCGGGTCGGTGACCGCCTGGGTGGCCGCGTTGTTCGGCGTGCTGGCCGTCGCCTCGCTCCTGCATGCCACGCAAGGGGTTACCGATCAGCAGGGCTGGAACTACTACGACACCTTCGCGCGCGCCTGGGAGCCGCTGGTGGGTGCGCTGCTGGCGATGGCCGCACCGCACATCGCACTGCCTCGCCTGGCCCGCGCGGTGCTGGCGGTCGCGGGCCTGTCCGCCATCGTGGCCTGCGGCTGGCTGATCGACGGTGCCGCCCGCTTCCCCGGTCCGGCGGCGTTGCTGCCGGTGGGCGCGACCGTGGCCCTCATCGCGGCGGGCGCGAATCTCGGTGGGGCGCAGCAGCCGTGGGTGAACCGGATGCTGGCCAGCGCTCCGGCGGTGCGGCTGGGATCGCTCGCGTACTCGCTGTACCTGTGGCACTGGCCGATTCTCATCTTCATGCTCGGCGAAACGCAGTCGCGCACAGCGGGATTGGTCGGCGGTTCGGCGGTGATCGCCGCCTCTCTGCTGCTCGCCTACGCCACCAACCGCTTCATCGAGGAACCGCTGCGGGTGCGCGGTGAACCCACCGCCGACCGCGATTACCGGCTGCGCACCGGCTTCGCCACCGCGACCGTCGGCATTCTGCTGGTCGGATGCGCGTTCACCTGGCAGGTGATCAACGGCTCGAAGCTGCAACCGGTGGGTGAGCTCGATCCGGTGCGCTACCCGGGGGCGGAGGCGCTCATCGCGCACGCGCCGGTGCCCAATGCCGAGATGCGCCCGACCATCGCGGAGGCGCCCGCCGACAACGCCTATCCCACCCGGGACGGCTGCATCTCCGACTTCGACACCCGCGCCGTCATCACCTGCGAATACGGCGACACCTCCGCGACCCGCACCATTGCCGTGGTCGGCAATTCCCATGCCGAGCACTGGATTCCGGCCCTGCACCTGCTGGGTGAGGAGCACGGTTTCCGGCTGGTCGTCTTCCTGAAGATGGGCTGTCCGCTGACCGTGGCCGCGGAGCCCATGTACAAGGGCCTGCCCATCGCCGACTGCCGCGACTGGTCCGCGGAGGTCATCGACCGGCTCGGCGAGGACAAGCCGGACTGGGTGTTCACCACCGGCACCCGCCCCGCCGACGCGGGCGGCGACGAGACGCCGACGGACTACCTGGATGTGTGGACCGCCCTGGAGGATCGCGGCCTGCACGTGCTCGCGATGCGCGACACCCCGTGGTTGCGCCGCGACAAGGTGCGCTACCGCGCCATCGACTGTCTGGCCGCCGGTGGCGATCGGGTGAGCTGCGGTATGAAGCGGGAGGATGCGCTGTCCAACGTCAATCCGGCCGCCGCGCCCGCCGAGGACTTCCCGAATGTCTTCCCGCTGGATCTCTCCGACGCGGTGTGCCGTCCGGACGTGTGCTCGGTGATCGAGGGCAATATCCTCGTCTACCACGACGAGCACCACCTCACCGCGAGCTACTCGCGTTCGCTGGCACCGGAACTGGGCCGCCAGCTGCAACCGCTGCTGGGTTGGTGGTGAGCTAGCGCGGCAGCAGCGGCACCAGCTGTTCCCGCACCTCGTCCAGCGGCCGGGTCGTTTTCAACGCCCGCGCCTGGATGATGGCCCCCTCGATGGCGCTGAGCATGAATCCGGCCAGTGACCGCGCCCGCTCCTCGGGGAGACCCTGACGGGTGAGCGCGGCGGCGAGCCGTTCGGTCCAGTCGCCGAAGGCGAGTGCCGCGACGGCCTGCACGCGTGGCTCGTCCTCGGCCAGGGCGGCGCTGACCACCGGGCAGCCCGCGCCGAAGGCGCTGCGTTCCAGATTGCGCTTCCACCAGTCGAGCAGGGACACCAGCCAGTCCTCCGCGGTGCCGGTGGACATGAACGTGTCGATGAGCGCGGACATGCGGTCGGCCGCCACCCGGGTGGCGGCCTCCACGAGTTCCCCCTTGCCCTCGGGGAAGTGCTGGTAGAGCGAGTTGCGGGAGGCGCGGCTGCGATCCAGCAGGGCGGACAGTCCCGCACCGTGCACACCCTGCTCCCGCACCAGTTCGATGGCGCTCTCGATCAACCGGTCCCGGGGTCCGGCGCTCATGCGATCTCCTGACGGTCGTGCGGCACGGGTCTTGCGTGAACCGATCGGTCCATGGTCCAATCATGACAGATGTGAACCGATCGGTTCATCGAAAGGATGCCATTCATGACCGCCCCCGAGATCGACTTCGCCGGACTGTCGGGCCTGGAGCTGCTGCGGACCGCCATGACCATGTCGGAGCGCCCGCCCTACATCGGCGATCTGCTCGGTATCGAGGTCGATTCGCTGGAGGAGGGCGAGGTCGTGTTCAGCCTGCGCACCCGCCCGGACTTCGCCAACCCGCTCGGCACCACCCACGGCGGTATCTGCGCCACCCTGCTGGATTCGGTCATGGGCTGCGCGGTGCACACCACCCTCCCGGCGGGCGTCGGCTACACCACGCTCGGACTGGAGATCAAATACATTCGCGCGGTCCCCACCGACGGCCGCACGCTCACCGCCACCGGCACCACCGTCCACGTCGGCCGCACCACCGCCACCGCCGAGGGCCGCGTCACCGACGACCAGGGCCGCCTGGTCGCGCACGCCACCACCACCTGCGTCATCTTCCGCTGACGCCCCAACCCCGTGCGCGGCCCCACATGTCGCGCACGCCAGAGCCGCCCCGATCGCCCGCCCTGCGCGATCGGGGCGGCTCGCCCTCCACGGCCGGTGCCGCACGACACCGATGCCGAAAGACTCAGCCGCGCAGCGGGAATCGACTGTCCAGGTCCAGGTTCAGTTCGAGCACGTTCACCCTCGGCTCGCCCAGGAAGCCGAGGTCCCGCCCGCTGGTGTGGGCCGCCACCAGTGCGCGGACCGCGTCGGCGGGAACACCGCGCGCCCTGGCCACCCGCGCGACCTGAATCGCGGCGTACGCCGGGGAGATGTGCGGGTCCAGCCCGCTGCCACTGGCGGTGACCGCGTCGGCGGGCACGGCCGGAACGGCCGGGACGTCACCCGCGATCGGCACGAGACGGCCGATCGAGTAGTCCTCCCCCGCCACCGCACACTCCACCGTCACGCCCCGATACGTGGCGAGAAACGGTGTGGCCGGGCAGAGTTCGTTGACACTGACCACCGTGGTGGGATGCTCGACCGTACCGTCGGCCGAGCGTGGGCCGATGACCGACAGCACCGCGCCGACCCCGGCCGGGGTGCAGTAGGCGCGTCGCCCGTCCACACCCTCGCGCTCGCCGACTTCCTTACTGCGCGTGCACACCTCGGTGAGCAGACTGGTGGTGTCGGCGGTGTCGACGATGTCCTCCGGGCCGAGATTGCTCGCCGAGGTCGACAGTGGGTCGTAACCGTCACCGGCCACCGACGGGCGGCTCTGGAAGTACTGCGCCAGAGCGTTGCCGTCGGCATCGGTGAACGACTGCCCGACAAGGCTGGAGCCCACCAAGGCTCCGTCCCGCTCGACCAGTGACCCATCGGCCTTGTCGCGCAGGCCGGGCAGCTGCGCCACCGCGAAAACCGCGACGGGATAGACGATTCCGGTGATCACGGTGAGCACCAGCAGCGCGCGCAGCGCCGCGAGATGTTGCCGAATCCAGGTTGACGTACGCATATCAGGACATCCCGGGGAGGTATCGGACCACGAGGTCGATGAGTTTGATGCCGAGGAACGGCGCGATGATGCCGCCGACGCCGTACACCGCGAGATTGCGGCTCAACAGCTTCGACGCCGCGGCCGGTCGATAGGCCACACCTCGGAGCGCCAGCGGGATCAACGCCACGATGACGACGGCGTTGAACACGACCGCGGACAGGATCGCCGACTGCGGGCTGGCCAGGCGCATGATGTTCAGCGCGTCCAGACCGGGGTACAGCACCACGAACAGCGCCGGAATGATGGCGAAGTACTTGGCGATGTCATTGGCGATGGAGAACGTGGTGAGTGCACCGCGGGTGATGAGCAACTGTTTGCCGATCTCCACGATCTCGATGAGCTTGGTCGGATCCGAATCCAGATCGACCATGTTCCCGGCCTCCTTGGCCGCGGAGGTGCCGGTGTTCATGGCGACGCCCACATCGGCCTGGGCCAGGGCGGGCGCGTCATTGGTGCCGTCACCGGTCATGGCGACCAGGCGGCCACCGGCCTGCTCGGATTTGATGAGCGCGAGCTTGTCCTCGGGGGTGGCCTCGGCGAGGAAATCGTCCACACCCGCCTCCTCGGCGATGGCCTTGGCGGTCAGGGGATTGTCACCGGTGATCATGACGGTGCGGATGCCCATGCGGCGCATCTCGTCGAAGCGCTCGCGCATGCCTGCCTTGACCACATCCTTGAGATGGATGACGCCGAGCAGCCGGGCCGTGCCGTTATGGATCTCCGCGACCACCAGCGGGGTGCCGCCGGAGGCGGAGATGCCGTCCACGGTCCGACCGACCGCCTCGGGCACCTCGCCGCCGTTGACCCGAACCCATTCGGTGACGGCGCTGGCCGCGCCCTTGCGCAGCTGGTGCCCGTCGTGCAGGTCCACGCCCGACATGCGGGTCTGGGCGGTGAACTCCACCCAGGTCGCCCCGGTCAGCTCACCGGCGTGCCGCTCGCGCTTGTTGTACGCCTGTTTGGCGTACACCACGATGGAGCGTCCCTCGGGGGTTTCGTCGGCGAGGCTGGAAAGCTGTGCGGCATCGGCCATCTCGTCATGGGTCACGCCCGGCATGGGCACGAACTCCGACGCCTGCCGGTTGCCGAGGGTGATGGTGCCGGTCTTGTCCAGCAGCAGCGTGTTCACATCACCGGCGGCCTCCACGGCACGGCCGGACATGGCCAGCACATTGCGCTGCACCAGCCGGTCCATCCCCGCGATGCCGATGGCCGACAGCAGCGCACCGATGGTGGTGGGAATCAGGCACACCAGCAGCGACACCAGGACGATGCCGGTGACGCCGTCGCCGTTCAACGCCAGACTGTCGGGCACACCCGGATTGTCGGCTTTGGCGTAGATCGCCAACGGCTGCAACGTCACCACCGCGAAGACGAAGATGACGGTCAGCGCGGCGAGCAGGATGTTCAGCGCGATCTCGTTCGGCGTCTTCTGCCGACTCGCGCCCTCGACCAGCGCGATCATCTTGTCGATGAACGAGCCGCCCGGTTCCTGGGTGATCCGCACCACAATTCGGTCGGACAGCACCGTCGTGCCGCCGGTCACCGCCGAGCGGTCACCACCGGATTCCCGGATCACCGGCGCGGATTCCCCGGTGATGGCCGATTCGTCCACCGAGGCGATGCCTTCCACCACATCACCGTCACCGGGAATCACCTGCCCCGCCTCGACCACGACGTGGTCGCCGCGCCGCAACTCCGGGGCCGCGACCTTCTCTTCGATGACGCACGCACCGGGTGACCAGTCGATCAGCCGCCGTGCGACGGTGTCGGTCTTGGCCTTGCGCAGCGTGTCGGCCTGCGCCTTGCCCCGCCCCTCGGCGACGGCCTCGGCCAGATTGGCGAAAAGCACCGTGGCCCACAGCCAGAGCACGATGGCCCAGCCGAAGAAGCTCGGATCGGCCACCGCCAGCACGGTGGCCCAGATCGCGCCGATCTCGACGATCAGCATGACGGGGTTGCGCCACAGGGTGCGCGGATCGAGCTTGCGGAAGGCGTCCGGCAACGACTTCAGCAGTAGCTCGGGGTCGAACAGCCCCCGCCGCGCCCGCACCCTGTTCGGCTGCTCGGCCGAGGTGTGTTCGATGGTAGGAGCAGTCATATCAGTGGATTCCTTCGGCGAGCGGCCCGAGCGCCAGCGCGGGCAGGAAGGTCAGGGCGACCAGGATGACGGTCACGCCGACGACCATGCCGACGAACTGCGGCCGATGGGTCGGGAGCGTGCCGATCGATTCCGGGGTGTGACCCTGCCGGGCCAGCGAACCGGCCAGTGCGAGAACGAGAATCATGGGCAGGAAACGGCCGCAGGCCATGGCCAGGCCGAGCGCGGTGTTGAACCACTCGGTATTGCCGCCCAGCCCGGCGAAGGCCGAACCGTTGTTGTTGGCCGCGGATGTGAAGGCGTACAACACTTCCGACAGGCCGTGCGGACCGGTATTGGCCATGCTCTCGCGCTGTCCCGGCATGGCCATCGCCACCCCCGTGCCGGTCAGCACCAGCAGCGGGGTGACCAGGAAGTAGGCCGCGGCCAGCTTGATCTCCCTGGGAGTGATCTTCTTGCCCAGGTACTCCGGTGTGCGCCCGACCATCAGACCGGCCACGAACACCGTGATCACCGCCAGCACCAGCATGCCGTACAACCCGGAGCCGACACCGCCCGGCGCGACCTCACCCAACTGCATGTTGAACAGCAGCATCATGCCGCCCAGGCTGGTGTAGGAGTCGTGGAACGAGTCGACCGAACCGGTCGAGGTGAGCGTTGTCGACGCCGCGAACACCGCTGAATTCGCCACGCCGAAGCGCTGTTCCACGCCTTCCATCGACGCGCCCACCGCGCTGGGCACCGTGCCGTGGTGCCGCAACTGGAACACCATCGTCAGCGACCAGCTGACCATCGCGATGGTGGCCATCACGGCGGCGATGGCGAAGCCCTGCTTCGTACTGCCGACCATGCGCCCGAAGGTGCGCGGCAACGAGAAGCTGATCACCAGCAGCAGGAAGATCTCGAGCCAGTTGGTCCAGGTCGTCGGGTTCTCGAACGGGTGCGCGGAGTTGACGTTGTAGAAGCCGCCACCATTGGTGCCCAGGTCCTTGATGGCCTCCTGGCTGGCGACCGGACCGCCCGGCAGCGTCTGTTGCGCGCCCGAGACCGTAGTCGCCACCTGGTCGTACACGTGAAAGTTCTGTACGGCTCCGCCGACCACCAGCACCAGTGCCGCCACGAAGGAGATCGGCAGCAGAATTCGGATGGTTCCCCTCACCAGATCCACCCAGAAGTTGCCCAGATCCCCGGTCCGCTGGCGCGCGAAACCACGCACCACCGCCATCGCCACCGACATGCCCACGGCCGCGGACACGAAATTCTGCACGGCCAGCCCGCTCATCTGCACGAGGTGGCCGTAGGTGGACTCACCGCCGTAGTTCTGCCAGTTCGTATTCGTGACGAAACTGACCGCGGTATTCCACGCCAGCTCCGCGGTCACCTCGGTGCCCTGTTCGTTCAAATGCAGTGGCAGCCTGCCCTGCAGCAGTTGCAGGAAGAACAGGAACAGCACGCTCACCGCCGAGAACGCGAGCACACTGCGCGCGTATACGCCCCAGGTGTGCTCCACCCCCGGTTTCACACCGATGAGCCGATAGACGGCCCGCTCCACACGGGAATGCTCGGTACCGCTGTAGACCCGATACATGTAGTCGCCGAGCGGTACGTGCACCAGGGCCAGCGCGATGATCAGGGATGCCAGGAAGACGATCCCCGCTGTAGTCGTGCTCACTCAGAACCTCTCCGGAAACAGCAGCGCCGCAATGAGATAGGCGGCGATACCGACGGCCAGGACCAGTCCGACGACGTTCTGCGTCACAGCCACTCCACCCCCCGCTGGATCAGACCGATCAAGGCGAAGACCCCGATGGTCAGCACGGTGAACACCACGATGGACATGTATCCGAACCTCTCTACTCACGAGCACATCCGTAGCTGCGCCGGAGTGAGTCAAGCGCTCAGTTCGCCTGATTTCGACACCCTTGACGCTTCCTTAGCGCCCCATGTCACGGCTTTGACGGGTCACTAACGGCGTGTCGTCGAAAGTCGTCAACGCACGCGCACTAGACGTAAAGAAACCGCTATTCTCCGGCCGATCGGTATTCGCGGCGGTAAACAGTGTGAAATCCGAATGCGCGAGACCCGCGCACCTACCCAAGGAGAAATCAGTGCCCGAGATGGCGTGCACCCTGCTGGTTGTCTTCGGCTTCCTCGCGCTGGCCCTGTGCCTGCGCGTCCTCACCGGAGCAACCGCGGCGCGGCGCGTGCGGGTGGCGCGCGTCCCGCGCCGTGACCCGCGCGCGATGATGAGGCGGTGAAACGCGGGCAACTGCGGATTTACCTGGGGGCGGCCCCGGGGGTCGGCAAGACGTATTCGATGCTGGCGGAGGCGCACCGGCGGCTCGAGCGCGGGCGCGATGTGGTCGCGGCCGTGGTCGAGACGCACGGGCGCGAGCGGACCGCCGAACTGCTGGCGGGGATCGAGCGGGTACCGCCCCGGCTGGTCGAGTACCGGGGCACCACGTTGCCGGAGCTCGATGTGGCGGCGGTGCTGCGGCGGGCCCCGGCGGTGGTGCTGGTGGACGAGCTGGCGCACACCAATGTGCCGGGCAGCGAGCACGAGAAGCGCTGGCAGGACGTACACGAACTGCTCGACGCCGGAATCGATGTGATCTCCACGGTCAATGTGCAACACCTGGAGAGCCTCAACGATGTGGTCGAGCAGATCACCGGAGTGGTGCAGCGAGAAACCGTGCCGGACTGGGTGGTTCGCGGAGCCGACCAGGTGGAGCTGGTCGATATCACCCCGGAAGCGCTGCGGCGCAGACTGTCCCACGGGAATGTGTACGCGGCCGACAAGGTGGATGCCGCGCTGCGGAACTACTTCCGGCCCGGAAACCTGACCGCACTACGCGAGTTGGCGCTGCTGTGGCTGGCCGATCAGGTCGACGCGGCGCTCGCCAAGTATCGGGAGGACCACCGGATCACGGCCACCTGGGAAGCGCGCGAACGCGTCGTGGTCGCCGTGACCGGCGGACCGGAGTCGGAAACCATCGTGCGACGGGCCAGCCGTATCGCCGCCAAATCCAGTGCCGAACTCATCGTCGTGCACGTGGTGCGCGGCGACGGCCTGGCGGGGGTCTCGACCCAGCGGTTGCGACGACTGCGCGACCTGGCCACCGGTCTCGGCGCGTCGCTGCACACCGTCACCGGCGACGACGTGCCCACGGCCCTGCTGGACTTCGCCCGCCAGGTCAATGCGACCCAACTGGTGCTGGGCACGTCTCGGCGCTCGCGCTGGGCGCGCATGCTGGACGAGGGCATCGGAGCGACCGTGGTGCAGCGGTCCGGAAAGATCGACGTCCACATGGTGACCCACGAGGAATCCCAGCGTGGGTTCCGGTGGCGGCCGCTCGCACCCCGGGAGCGCACACTCACCTCCTGGCTGGCCGCGGTCGGGGTGCCGTGGCTCATCTGCGCGGTGAGCGCGCTCTGGCTGGATCAGTTCATGGATCTCGGTGGCGAGAGCGCCTTGTTCTTCATCGGTGTCATCGCGGTCTCACTGCTCG